>NZ_CP167821.1:0-4355000 GCF_040202355.2 Xanthomonas sp. WHRI 7064
ATGGATGCTTGGCCCCGCTGTCTGGAACGTCTCGAAGCCGAATTCCCGCCCGAGGACGTCCACACCTGGTTGAAACCCCTGCAAGCCGAAGACCGCGGCGACAGCATCGTGCTGTATGCGCCTAACGCCTTCATCGTCGACCAGGTCCGCGAGCGCTACCTGCCGCGCATCCGCGAACTGGTGGCGTATTTCGTCGGCAACGGCGAAGTGGCGCTGGCGGTCGGCTCGCGTCCACGTGCGCCGGAACCGCAGCCGGCACCGATGGCGGCGCCCAGCGCGCCGGTTGCCGCGCCGATCGTGCCGTTCGCCGGCAATCTGGATTCGCACTACACCTTCGCCAACTTCGTCGAGGGCCGCAGCAACCAGCTCGGTCTGGCGGCCGCGATCCAGGCCGCGCAGAAGCCGGGTGACCGCGCGCACAACCCGCTGCTGCTGTACGGCAGCACCGGCCTGGGCAAGACCCACCTGATGTTTGCCGCCGGCAACGCGCTGCGCCAGGCCAACCCGGCCGCCAAGGTGATGTATCTGCGCTCGGAACAATTCTTCAGCGCGATGATCCGGGCGCTGCAGGACAAGGCGATGGACCAGTTCAAGCGCCAGTTCCAGCAGATCGATGCGCTGCTGATCGACGACATCCAGTTCTTCGCCGGCAAGGACCGCACGCAAGAGGAGTTCTTCCACACCTTCAACGCGCTGTTCGATGGCCGCCAGCAGATCATTCTGACCTGCGACCGCTACCCGCGTGAGGTCGAAGGCCTGGAGCCGCGGCTGAAGTCGCGCCTGGCCTGGGGCCTGTCGGTGGCGATCGATCCGCCCGATTTCGAGACCCGCGCGGCAATCGTGCTGGCCAAGGCGCGCGAGCGCGGCGCCGAGATTCCGGACGACGTGGCGTTTTTGATCGCCAAGAAGATGCGCTCCAACGTGCGCGACCTGGAAGGCGCGCTCAACACGCTGGTGGCACGCGCCAACTTCACCGGCCGCTCGATCACGGTGGAATTTGCCCAGGAGACGCTGCGCGACCTGTTGCGCGCCCAGCAGCAGGCGATCGGCATCCCCAACATCCAGAAGACCGTGGCGGACTACTACGGCCTGCAGATGAAGGACCTGCTCTCCAAGCGACGCACCCGCTCGCTGGCGCGTCCGCGCCAAGTGGCGATGGCACTGGCCAAGGAGCTGACCGAACACAGCCTGCCGGAGATCGGCGACGCCTTCGCCGGCCGCGACCACACCACCGTGCTGCATGCCTGCCGGCAGATCCGCACGCTGATGGAGGCCGACGGCAAGCTGCGCGAGGACTGGGAAAAGCTGATTCGCAAGCTCAGCGAGTAAGCCGACAACGGTCCTGACGGCCCGCTTGGAGAAAAGCGTGGAAACGTTGGGGTCAAATGCGGGAGAATCTGTGGATAACGTTGCCTCGCAGGTCGGGCGGAAAACTATCCACAGGTTTTACCGCCAGACCAGGGGCACTAGTCCAACGACTTTCAGGCGCTAATTTGTCTTTGGAAACAAACAGTTATGGTGGTTATCCGCTGAAAACGGCCCTACCATCACCACCAAGCTTTTGATTTATTCCATTATCTTTTAAAGCATAGGGGCACGGAACCACATGCGTTTTACACTGCAGCGCGAAGCCTTCCTCAAACCATTGGCCCAGGTGGTCAATGTGGTCGAACGCCGTCAAACCCTGCCGGTTCTGGCCAATCTGCTGGTGCAGGTCAAGGATGGACAGGTCTCCTTGACCGGTACCGACCTGGAGGTGGAAATGATCTCGCGCACGATGGTGGAAGACGCGCAGGACGGCGAAACCACGATTCCGGCGCGCAAGTTGTTCGACATCCTGCGTGCCCTGCCCGACGGCAGCCGCGTCACCATCTCGCAGACCGGCGACAAGGTCACGGTGCAGGCCGGGCGTAGCCGCTTCACCCTGGCCACGCTGCCTGCCAACGATTTCCCGTCGGTGGACGAAGTCGAAGCCACCGAGCGTGTTGCGGTGCCGGAAGCGGCGTTGAAGGAGCTGATCGAGCGCACCGCGTTCGCCATGGCCCAGCAGGACGTGCGCTATTACCTCAACGGCTTGCTGTTCGACCTGCGCGAGGGCTTGCTGCGGTGCGTAGCCACCGATGGCCACCGTCTGGCACTGTGCGAGACCGAGCTGGAGAAATCCGGCGGTGCCAAGCGCCAGATCATCGTGCCGCGCAAGGGCGTGACCGAGCTGCTGCGCCTGCTGGAAGCAGCTGACCGCGAGGTGGAGCTGGAAGTTGGCCGTAGCCATATCCGCGTCAAGCGTGGCGATGTGACCTTCACCTCCAAGCTGATCGACGGCCGCTTCCCGGATTACGAGGCGGTGATTCCGATCGGCGCCGATCGCGAGGTCAAGGTGGACCGTGAGGCACTGCGCGCATCGCTGCAGCGTGCGGCGATCCTGTCGAACGAGAAGTACCGCGGCGTGCGGGTGGAAGTGTCGCCGGGTCAGCTGAAGATCAGCGCGCACAACCCGGAGCAGGAAGAAGCGCAAGAAGAAATCGAAGCCGACACCAAGGTCGACGATCTGGCCATTGGCTTCAACGTCAACTATCTGCTCGACGCGCTGTCTGCACTGCGCGATGAGCACGTGGTCATTCAGCTGCGCGATGCGAACTCGTCGGCACTGGTTCGCGAGGCCAGCAGCGAGAAGTCGCGTCATGTGGTGATGCCGCTGCGCCTCTGACGCTGCGTTCCACGTGGAACACGAAGAGCCCGGCGAGAGCCGGGCTTTTTCATTTTGGAGAGCGAGAGCGCTGAAGTCGTTGCGGTGTAAGGCTTTGAGAGGCTTGAGCTCTTTGGGCATCCGCTTTGCGCTGGTTAGGTACCAAGCTGCTCTGGTGCATTAGCCGGAGCTGCTCTGCCTTCGGGCAGGATCCTCGGAGTAGCAGGGCCGCACGGTCACCAATCCAGGGACGTTTCGATAGACGCCACTCCCGGGTAGCCAGACTTCAACGACCGCACAAGCGTATCAGTTCATTTGCTTGGATTGACGTGCGTGAGTTCGTAGGCGAGCGATATCAAAACAAAGGGGCATGAGCCTGGCCCGCTGCTGTCGCCGGCATGGATGCTTGGCCAATCTATGGTTCAAGGCATCCCAAAGACCAGTGAGCGGTCTCGCGCAGGGACAGTGCTAAGTAAAATCAGTGTGCTCCGCGCGAGTGGGCAGCCCACTCGGGACCTGTCGAGTCACGAAGACCCTTTTGGCAGGTCCACGGCGTACACGTGGAACAACGGGCTTCTCCTCTTATCACTAACCGACGCTGGGAAAACTGACTTTGTCGCAGTTCCAGTGAGATTCGGTAGCCATGTGCTCCGCAGTTTTGTCGTCAAACAAAGTCATTCGCACTGGAATCAGTCTGAAGTAGTTCAGCAAGCGCAGAGTGGTTCACTGCGAACCGAGACGTACAGCTATGTCTGAACTTCGCGTTCTCAAGCCGGTTTTTGAGTTATGCACATCGAGCTTTGCTTTTAAATCTATAAATAATTTAAGAGCTTGGTGGTGATGGTAGGGCCAGATTTCGCCGGAAACTACCCTATGTGATTGTTTTTAAATTATTTTTAGGGCTCGAAACCCTGTGTTTAGACCCATGTAGAGGGGTCGACAACCTGTGGATAAGCGGAAGCGGTTGTTCGGGCCTGCTTTTTATCCACAGGTTGTCCCCTGTCTGTCCCTTGGGTGGCTTCACGTCTGCGCGGGCAGGATCCGCATCGATCACGTATCCTCCGCTCCGACCGGGATGCCGGATCACAGCGCAGAGCAGACCGATCGATGCACGTAGTGCGGTTGTCCATCCATCGACTTCGTCGTTTCGAGACCGTCGACCTCCACCCCGCCAGTTCCTTGAACCTGCTGACCGGCGATAACGGCGCGGGCAAGACTAGCGTGCTGGAAGCGTTGCATCTGATGGCCTATGGCCGCAGCTTTCGTGGCCGTGTACGCGACGGGCTGATCCAGCAAGGCGCCGGCGATCTGGAAGTCTTCGTGGAGTGGCGCGAAGGAACCACCGCGACCGGGGAACGCACGCGGCGGGCGGGCCTGCGCCACAGCGGCCAGGAATGGACCGGCCGGCTGGATGGCGAAGATGTCGCCCAGCTGGGCGCTTTGTGTGCCGCGCTGGCTGTCGTGACCTTCGAGCCCGGCAGCCATGTCTTGATTAGTGGCGGCGGTGAGCCGCGGCGGCGCTTCCTCGATTGGGGGCTGTTCCACGTGGAACCTGACTTCCTGGCGCTGTGGCGGCGCTACGCGCGAGCGCTCAAACAGCGCAATGCCTTGCTCAAACAGGGCGCACAACCGCGCATGCTCGATGCCTGGGATCACGAACTCGCCGAATCCGGCGAAACGCTGACATCGCGCCGTCTTCGCTACCTGGAGCGCCTGCAGGAGCGACTGATTCCGGTCGCAACCGCGATTGCCCCGTCGCTCGGGCTGTCCGCGCTGACGTTCGCACCGGGCTGGAAGCGCCATGAGGTGTCGTTGGCCGACGCGCTGCTATTGGCACGCGAGCGTGATCGGCAGAACGGCTACACCTCGCAAGGGCCACACCGGGCCGATTGGGCGCCTGCCTTCGATGCATTGCCGGGCAAGGATGCGCTCTCCCGCGGCCAGGCAAAGCTCACCGCCCTCGCCTGCCTGCTGGCACAGGCCGAAGACTTCGCCCACGAGCGCGGCGAATGGCCGGTGATCGCTTTGGACGACCTGGGCTCGGAGCTGGACCGCCACCACCAGGCCCGCGTGCTGCAGCGCCTGGCGTCCGCACCGGCGCAGGTACTGATCACCGCAACCGAAATGCCGCCCGGCCTGGCCGAATCCGGCAAGCTGCTGCATCGGTTCCACGTGGAACACGGCGAAGTGGCCGTGCTGACGCCCTCCGCGTAACCGCCGGCGGCGCAGGTGGGCCGACTGGTATAATTTCCGGGCTATCCCCCTTTTCCCACGGTGTGATGCGGCTCCTGCCGCCTGCGCCCGTGTTGTGGAGCTAACGGCACACGCATGACCGACGAACAAAACACCTCGCCCACCCCCAACGGCACCTACGACTCCAGCAAGATCACCGTGCTGCGTGGCCTGGAAGCCGTCCGCAAGCGCCCCGGCATGTACATCGGCGATGTCCATGACGGCACCGGCCTGCATCACATGGTGTTCGAGGTGGTCGACAACTCGGTCGACGAAGCCCTGGCCGGCCATGCCGACGACATCGTGGTCAAGATCCTGGTCGATGGCTCGGTTGCGGTGTCCGACAACGGCCGTGGTGTGCCGGTCGACATCCACAAGGAAGAAGGCGTCTCGGCGGCGGAGGTGATCCTCACCGTGCTGCATGCCGGCGGCAAGTTCGACGACAACAGCTACAAGGTGTCCGGCGGCCTGCACGGCGTGGGCGTGTCGGTGGTCAATGCGCTGTCCGAGCACCTGTGGCTGGACATCTGGCGCGACGGCTTCCATTACCAGCAGGAATACGCGCTGGGCGAGCCGCAGTACCCGCTCAAGCAGCTGGAAGCCTCGACCAAGCGCGGTACCACGCTGCGCTTCAAGCCGTCCGTGGCGATCTTCAGCGACGTCGAGTTCCATTACGACATCCTGGCGCGCCGCCTGCGCGAGCTGTCGTTTCTCAACTCCGGCGTCAAGATCACCCTGATCGACGAGCGCGGCGACGGCCGTCGCGACGATTTCCACTACGAAGGCGGCATCCGCAGCTTCGTCGAGCATTTGGCACAGCTCAAGTCGCCGCTGCACCCGAACGTGATCTCGGTGACCGGCGAGCACAATGGCATCGTGGTGGACGTGGCCCTGCAATGGACCGACGCCTACCAGGAAACCATGTACTGCTTCACCAACAACATCCCGCAGAAGGATGGCGGCACCCACCTGGCCGGTTTCCGCGCCGCGCTGACCCGTGTGCTGAGCACCTACATCGAGCAGAACGGCATCGCCAAACAGGCCAAGGTCGCGCTCACCGGCGACGACATGCGCGAAGGCATGATCGCGGTGCTCTCGGTCAAGGTGCCCGACCCCAGCTTCTCCTCGCAGACCAAGGAAAAGCTGGTCAGCTCGGATGTGCGTCCGGCGGTAGAAAATGCCTTCGGTGCGCGCCTGCAGGAGTTCCTGCAGGAGAATCCGAACGAAGCCAAGGCCATCACCGGCAAGATCGTCGACGCCGCCCGTGCGCGCGAAGCCGCCCGCAAGGCGCGCGACCTGACCCGCCGCAAGGGCGCGCTGGACATCGCCGGCCTGCCCGGCAAGCTGGCCGACTGCCAGGAAAAAGACCCGGCGCTGTCCGAACTGTTCATCGTCGAGGGTGACTCGGCAGGCGGCTCGGCCAAGCAGGGCCGCAACCGCAAGAACCAGGCGGTGCTGCCGCTGCGCGGCAAGATCCTCAACGTCGAACGCGCGCGTTTTGACCGCATGCTGGCCTCCGACCAGGTCGGCACGCTGATCACCGCGCTCGGCACCGGCATCGGCCGCGACGAGTACAACCCGGACAAGCTGCGTTACCACCGCATCATCCTGATGACCGACGCCGACGTCGACGGCTCGCACATCCGGACCCTGCTGCTGACCTTCTTCTACCGGCAGATGCCGGAGCTGATCGAGCGCGGCTACATCTACATTGGCCTGCCGCCGCTGTACAAGCTCAAGCAGGGCAAGAGTGAGCTGTATCTGAAGGACGACGCGGCGCTCAATGCCTACCTGGCCAGCAACGCGGTCGAAGGCGCGGCACTGATCCCCGCCACCGACGAGCCGCCGATCACCGGCGAGGCGCTGGAAAAGCTGTTGATGCTGTTCACCAGCGCCAACGAGGCGATCGCCCGCAACGCACACCGCTACGACCCGGCGCTGCTCACCGCGCTGATCGACCTGCCGCCGCTGGATGTGGACAAGTTGCAGGCCGAAGGCGAGGTGCATCCCACCCTGGATGCGCTGCAGGCGGTGCTCAACCGCGGCACCCTGGGCACGGCGCGCTACCAGCTGCGTTTTGACCCGGCTACCGATGGTGCCTCGGCGTCGCTGGTGGCGGTGCGCAGGCACATGGGCGAGGAATTCACCCAGGTGCTGCCGATGGGCGCGTTCGAAAGCGGCGAGCTGCGTCCGCTGCGCGAGGTCTCGCTGGCCCTGCACGACCTGGTGCGCGAAGGCGCGCAGATCGTGCGCGGCAACAAGACCCACCCGATCACCAGCTTCGCCCAGGCGCATGCCTGGCTGCTGGAAGAGGCCAAGCGCGGCCGCCAGGTACAGCGCTTCAAGGGCCTGGGCGAAATGAACGCCGAACAGCTGTGGGAAACCACGGTCAATCCGGACACGCGTCGCCTGTTGCAGGTGCGTATCGAAGATGCCGTGGCCGCCGATCAGATCTTCAGCACCTTGATGGGCGATGTGGTCGAGCCACGCCGCGACTTCATCGAGGACAACGCGCTGAAGGTGTCCAACCTGGACATCTGAGCCACCGTCGCCCGTCGGCGCATCGCTTTGACGCTGCGCCGACGCCTGCGGTTTTTTCAGGACGACGATGAGCGCAGATCCTTCCCCGAGGCCGGTACCGACGCCGGCCGCCGGCACCGCCCCGCTGCTGCCGCCATTGCTCGGCTTCGGCATCGATGTGCTGATCGCCACCGGCCTGCTGCTGTCGCTGAGCGTGGCCGGTTTTGCGCTCTGGGGCGTATTCCGCGGCGTCAGTGCCGTGCAGGCCGCCAAGGCGCAGGGCCTGACGCTGTCCTCAAGCGAGATCATGGCCACCATCGGCCAACCCGGCGTGCTGGTGCAATTGCTCACCGCGTTGGTCAGCACCGCCTCGCCGGCGCTGCTGCTGTATTACTGGCGCCGGCGTGCGACTGCAGACGAACACCGGGCCTCGCGCGCCGCTGCAAGGCGTGCCTCCACCTGGGGCTGGACCGCGCTGATCGCGGTTGGCGTGTTCCTGCTCAGCAATCTGGTCAGCGTGGCGGCGTCCGCGCTGGGCATCAAACCGGTGCCGACCAACCTGCCGCTGATGGAAGAAGCCATCAAACAGTGGCCGCTGGCGCTGGTGGTGTTTGCCGTGGCGATCGCCCCGGCGTACGAAGAATTGCTGTTCCGACGCGTCTTGTTCGGCCGCCTGCTCGCCGCCGGCCGGCCCTGGCTGGGCATCGCGCTGAGCAGCGCGATCTTTGCGCTGGTGCATGAAGTGCCCGGCGTCAGCGGCAACGGACCGGCCGCCATCGCGCAACTGTGGCTGGTCTACGGCGGCATGGGCGCGGCGTTCGCATGGCTGTACTGGCGCACCGGCACGCTGTGGGCACCGATCGTGGCGCATGGCGTCAACAACGCTACCGCCCTGGCGGCGCTGTACTTTTTTGGCATCGGCTGAGCCGTTTGACGAAAAGTTAAGACGAGCCTGCCAAAATGCCCCCAGGGTTCAAGGGGGATTGAATGAAAGCCAGGCTGTTGATCGTTGTCGCCGTCTTTGCACTGACGGCATGTGCCACCACAACCTCGCCGACCGGCCGCCGACAGGTGGTGGGAGGCGTCACGCAGGACCAGCTCGACAAGCTTGGCGCCGAATCGTTCGCGCAGACCAAGGCCAAGGAAAAAGTCAGCACCGACGGCAAGCAGAACGCCTACGTGCAGTGCGTGGTCAATGCGCTGGTGGCGCAACTGCCGCCGCAGTGGCGCGAAACCCGCTGGGAAACCGCGCTGTTTGTCGATAACGAAGCCAACGCCTTTGCGCTGCCCGGTGGCAAGGTCGGCGTGAACACCGGCATCTTCACTGTCGCCAAGACGCAGGATCAGCTGGCTGCCGTGCTCGGGCACGAAATCGGGCACGTGATCTCCCGCCATCACGAAGAGCGCATCACCCGCCAGCTCGGCGCACAGACCGGCCTGGGCATCATTGGCGCGTTGGCCGGTGCGGCCTACGGCGACGGCGCCGCCAGTGCGGTCAACCAGGTCGGCGGGATGACCGCCCAGACCGTGTTCCTGCTACC
Organism: Xanthomonas sp. WHRI 7064; assembly: GCF_040202355.2. Classification (NCBI taxonomy): domain Bacteria; kingdom Pseudomonadati; phylum Pseudomonadota; class Gammaproteobacteria; order Lysobacterales; family Lysobacteraceae; genus Xanthomonas; species Xanthomonas sp. WHRI 7064. The sequence goes on from NZ_CP167821.1 coordinate 8,980, forward strand.
CGGCTCGCGTACCCAGGAGAGCGAGGCCGATGTGGTCGGCCAGCGCCTGATGGCCCAAGCCGGCTTTGACCCTGCCCAGGCAGTCACGCTGTGGCAGAACATGATGGCCGCCAGCGGCAATCGCCAGCCGCAGTGGCTGTCCACCCACCCCGACCCCGCCAATCGCATCCGCGAACTGCAGGCAGACGTCAACCAACTCGAACCGGTTTACCAGCAGGCGCGACAGGACGGGCGCGTGCCGCGTTGCGGCTGATTTCGCAGCGCTTACGTACCGAATGTCGCAACACAGCATGGAAACCGTTTTCGGGAACTGAGACTTTCTGCTAAGTTTGCCGGCTCAGATTTTTCGTACAGCGTTTATTCCGCTTTTCGTACCGCCCGACGGCGGCTCGTCCGAGGTGAAACATGAAACTGCTCAACCGCAAGCAAGCCCTGTTGTCCCTGTTCATCGCCGCGTCCCTGGGCGGGGCTGTCGTCACCGATGCTGTTGCGCAGTCGGATCGTTCGTCCGAGCGCGCCAGCCGCAAGTCCAAGAACAGCGGCAAGGCCGAAGAGTTGTATCCGCAGTCCACCCGCGCCGCGCCGACGATCAAGCCTTCGTCCAAGCTGGGCAGCAAGCTGCAGAAGCTGATCGAAACCTTCAACAAGGGCGAAGACTTCCCGGCCGTGCGCACCCAGGCCGACGAGATCCTTGCCAACAGCTCGGCCAACGAAGCCGACAAGGCGCTGGCCTCGCAGCTGGCCGCCCAGGCGGCGTACAACATGGACGACACTGCCGCTGCCAAGAAGTACCTGCAGCAGGCGATCGGCCTCAATGCGCTGGACAACAACGGCCAGTTCCAGTCGATGCTGATGCTGGCGCAGTTGCAGATGCAGGACGACCAGCAGGCCGAAGGCCTGGCCACGCTGGACAAGTATCTGGAAGAGAGCAAGTCGCAGCGTCCGGAAGACCTGATCCTCAAGGGCCAGGCGCTGTACCAGGCCGAGCGCTACAAGGAAGCCATTCCGGTGCTGAAGCAGGCCATCGCCGCCTCGCCCGAGCCGAAGGACACCTGGAACCAGTTGCTGATGGCGTCCTACGCCGAAGCCGGCCAGACCGGTGAAGCGGTGGCTGCTGCCGAAGCGCTCGCCGCCAAGACGCCGAACGACAAGAAGGCCCAGCTCAACCTGGCCAGCATGTATATGCAGGCCGACCAGATGGACAAGGCCGCCGCAGTGATGGACAAGCTGCGCGCTGCCGGGCAGTTGACCGAAGAAAAGGAGTACAAGCAGTTGTATTCCATCTACGCCAACACCGAGAACAAGGAAAAGGACGTCATCGCGGTCATCAATGAAGGTATGCAAAAAGGCATCCTTAAACCCGATTATCAGACATACCTTGCGCTCGCACAGTCGTATTACTACAGCGAAGACGTGCCCAAGGCGATCGAGAATTGGCAAAAAGCCGCACCGCTTTCCAAGGACGGCGAGACCTATCTGAATCTGGCCAAGGTGCTGCATTCGGAAGGTCGCATCCCGGAGGCCAAGCAGGCCGCGCAGCAGGCAATCGCCAAGGGTGTCAAAAAACCTGATGACGCCAAGAAGATCATCAATCTGAAGTAAAAAAGAAAATAAACCCCCGAAATCCCTGTGTTTTTAGTGGTTACAGGACTCGGGATTGGTATAAGCTTGGGGGTTCCTGCGGTGTCAAAGCCGTCCGAAAACCTGGGGATCATCACAGTGATCCGGGGCCCCCACTGAAAGAGCCATTGGCGCATGACGGAACAACTCGTTATCCACAGGCATGACTATGATGCCGGGAACCAGGGTCTGAGCTGGGCCCGCATTATCGGCATTGCTTTCGTAATTGCCTTGCACCTCACTGCACTGATGATGTTGCTGATCCCTGCAGTGGCGCCGAAGGCTCCGGCAGAGAAGGAGCGCACCACCATGGTCACCTTGGTGGATGCACCGCCTCCTCCCCCGCCGCCGCCGCCGCCGCCGCCGCCGGAAGACAAGCCGCCACCGCCGGTCAAGAATCTGTCGCCGCCGAAGCCGTCACCGGTTCCGCCGCCGCCGGAAGCTCCGGTTGTCGATGTTCCCGAACCGCGTCCCAGCGATATCGTCACGCCGCCGAGCCCGCCGGCTCCGCCGCAACCGCCGAGTGACATCGGCGCCAGTGTCGATATCTCGTCCAAGAACATGAACCCGCCGAAGTACCCGCCGGCTGCATTCCGTGCCGGTGTCCAAGGTGAGGTCATCCTGATCGTGGATGTGGATGCAAGCGGCAACGTGACCAATGTGTCGGTCGAAAAGTCCAGCCGCAACCGCGACCTTGACCGTGCCGCGATGGACGCAGCACGCAAGTGGAAGTTCAACGCCTCCACTGTCAACGGGCAGAAAGCCGCCGGACGTGTCCGCGTCCCGGTCAACTTTGCTCTGAACTGATCCCACGGGCCGGCCACGGTCGGCCCAGGATCCTGTCTTCCTTTCGCTCCACCCTTCATCACCACACACAACAAAGGTAAGCGTCATGCTGCAGGAATTCTTTATCGCCGCCGCTGCAGGGGGCTCCAATCCGTCGGCCGCCCTGTCGCAGATGGGCTTCGAGCACTTGATCACTGAAATGACGTCCAGCCCCGGCGATTTCGCCGTGTCCTGGGTCGTTCTGATCACCCTGATCGCCATGTCCGCTGCCTCCTGGTACTGGACCGTCATCAACATCTTCCGTGCCACCCGTCTGAAGAGCGCGGCTGACCGCGTCACCACCGCGTTCTGGGATGCCCCGAATGCACAGGACGCCATCCGCGCCATGGAAGAGCAGCCGGCTTCCGAGCCGTTCTCCAAGATCGCACTGGACGCAGCGCAGGCTGCTGCTCACCACCAGCGCGCCGAAGGCAGCACCGGTGGCCTGGGCGAGAGCCTGAGCCGTTCGGAATTCGTCGATCGCGCCCTGCGTCAGGCCGTGACCCGCGAAAGCACCAAGCTGCAGTCGGGCATGACCCTGCTGGCCACCGTCGGTGCGACCGCGCCGTTCGTCGGTCTGCTCGGTACGGTGTGGGGCATCTACGGCGCGCTGATCAAGATCGGTGCAACCGGTTCGGCCTCCATCGATGCCGTCGCCGGCCCGGTGGGTGAAGCGCTGATCATGACCGCGATCGGTCTGTTCGTCGCCATCCCGGCCGTGTTCGCGTTCAACTTCTTCTCCAAGGTCAACAGCTCGGTGATCGCCAAGTTCGACACCTTTGCCCACGACCTGCACGACTTCTTCGCCACTGGTTCGCGCGTTCGCTAATCCGTAGTAAAGAACGACTTCGCAACGATTTAGACGGAGCCCGTTATGGCCTTCAGTAGTGGAAACAGCGGTGGCCCGATGGCCGACATCAACGTGACGCCCCTCGTGGACGTGATGTTGGTGCTGCTGATCATCTTCATCATTACGGCACCGCTGATGTCCCATAAGGTCAAGGTGGAGCTGCCAGAGGCCAACCTGATCCAGAAGGAAGATGCGGAGAAACGCGCCGCGCCGATCACCCTGGCCGTCAAGGAAGACGGGTCGCTGTACTGGAACGACGAGCCGATTTCCAAGGAAGCCCTGGAATCGCGCCTGTCCACCGCCGCACAGCAGACACCGCAGCCGCCGCTCAATTTGCGTGGCGACCGCACGACCAAGATGCGTACGATCAACGAGATCACCAAGATCGCGCAGGGTCAGGGCATGTTGGACGTCGGCTTCGTCGCAACCAAAGAGAAGGGGCAGTAAGCCATGGCATTCAGTACCGGTGGAAACCGCGGCCCAATGGCCGACATCAATGTCACGCCCCTGGTGGACGTGATGTTGGTGCTGCTGATCATCTTCATCGTGACCGCGCCGATCATGACCTACCCGATCGCCGTGGATCTGCCGCAGCGGGTGCTCAACCCGCCACCGCAGACGACCGAACCGCCGCCGCCGATCGAGTTGCGGATCGACGCCAGCAACCAGGTGTTCTGGAACAACAGCCCGACCCCGGTCGCGCAGTTGCAGCAGAAGATGGAAGAAGTGGTGCAGGCCGATCCGACCAATCAGCCGGAACTGCGCATCGACGCCAATGAAGATGCGGAGTACGAAGTGATGGCCAAGGTCCTTGCTGCGGCGAAAAACTCGCAGATGAAGAAAATCGGCTTCATGCAGTAAGACATCGCAAGACCGCAACACAACAGTCATGACGCGACTGCAACGCCACCGGAAACGGTGGCGTTTTTTTATGCTCGATCAATCGGGTGCTTGCTGCCGCTATGTTCGACACGCACGGATGCGGCCGGCTGTTTGCCAGGACGTTGGTATCCGTTTCCCGGGCACCGGACGAGTGATGCATGCAGTGACCCTCAGGTCGTCCGCGCAAGCAAACCGCCGGAGTTGCAGCGGCAAGTCGCAACGGCACGCTTCGGGACTCGGCCCGCCAGATGCGTCTGCCCTGCCCTTCCCTCGCTGCCGGCCAGGTGTATGCTCGAGCGTGCAGCACCCACGCTCATAGCACAGGAGGCAGTCATGGCTTTCAGTACGGCAGGCAATCGGGGACCGCTGGCGGAGATCAATGTCACGCCGCTGGTGGATGTCATGTTGGTGTTGTTGATCATCTTCATCGTCACCGCTCCGATGCTGGCGCGGCCAATCACGGTGGACCTGCCACAGCGCAGCGAGCAGGCCCAGTCACGAATGGAGCCGCCTGCACCGATCGCGTTGCGTGTGGACGCCAGCGGGCAAGTGTTCTGGAATGCCAGCCCGATAATGCTGCAGCAATTGCAGCCCAGGTTGATCGAACAGATGCGCCAGGCAGCCGGCAATCAGCCAGAGCTGCGCATCGCCGCCAGTGCAGATGCCGAATACGCGGTGATGGCCAAGGTGCTGGCTGCGGCCAAGAATGCGCAGGTGGATCGCATCAGTTTTGTGCAGTAAATGGGTGATTAACCAGCCTGGTAAATCAGCCGTAAGTCATCGATAACAATTGAATCGGGGCAGAAACCCTGCCCCGATTCAATATCCGGTAACCAATCAACGCATCCACATAATCGACTTGATTATCTCAAGCGCTGATCGATGCGCCGCGCAGTATGTCCAGATAGGCGCGCACCGTTGTGTCCAGGCCCTGATACAAGGCCTCACTGATCAATGCATGGCCGATCGACACTTCGAGTACGCCGGGGACAGCGCTCAGAAAATCACCGAGATTGGCCTGTGACAAATCGTGGCCGGCATTGATGCCCAGACCTGCGGAGGCGGCGCGCTGCGCTGCATCGGAAAACAGCTTGAATGCAGCATCCGGCTTGCCGCTCAGATGCGCTTGCGCATACGGGCCGGTGTATAACTCGATGCGGTCTGCACCGAGTGTTGCCGCCTGCGCGATAGCGGGATTGTCGGCATCGACAAACAGACTGACGCGAGCACCGATCGCCTTGAACGAGGCGATCAGCGTGGCCAGTTGGGTGGTGTCCTGGGCAAAATCGAATCCGTGGTCGGACGTCAGTTGTCCATCGCCATCCGGTACCAGGGTGACCTGTTCGGGGCGCGTGGCACGACATAATTGCAGCAGGCCCGGATAACCGTCGCGCGGCGGTGCGAACGGGTTGCCTTCGATATTGAATTCGACGCCGTGCTCGCGTGTCAGCGCGCTCAGCGCCAGCACATCGTCAGCGCGGATATGCCGCTGGTCCGGGCGCGGGTGCACGGTGATGCCGTGCGCACCGGCGGCAATGCAGGTGCGTGCGGCCTGCACCACATCCGGATCGTGGCCGCCGCGCGAGTTGCGCAACACCGCGATCTTGTTGACGTTGACGCTGAGCTGGGTGGTCACTGCGTCGGTCTCAGGCCTGCGGCTCGCCGTCGCGCGTGGCGTTGAGGGCGGCCGCCTTGCGGGCTTCGGCAATCTCGCGCAGGCGGCGCAGCTCGGCCGGGTCGATCAGGCTGCTGGTGTCGCGCTGGGTATCGCCCATGCGTGAGGCGAACCAGCCGCGCGTCCACAGCAACAGCAACAGCAGTGCCACCAGCAGCGAGGCCACCAGCAACCACACGTGCGGCGTGCTGAAGGCCAGCACCAGCGCACCCAATGCCATAAGCAGAAACAGCCAGTGCATGACGAGCTCCCCGATCAGTGGCGGCAGTGTAGCGCCGCGCCCGGCATGGTTCCACGTGGGCGCGGCGATGCGGCTCAGAGCAGCGGCGACAGCAGCCTTGCGCAGGCTTCGGGCAGCCGCGAGCGCCACAGCGGCCGGTGGCGGACGAAGCGCACTTCCTGCGCCTGCTGCAGGTCGGCGTCGATCAAGCCGGCCAGCTCGGCGGCCACCGCCTGGTCGCGGAACAGCATCGACAGCTCGAAATTCAGGCGAAAGCTGCGGCTGTCGAAATTGGCGCTGCCGACGATGCAGACATCGTCGTCGGCCAGCAGCGCCTTGGTGTGCAGCATGCGCGGGCCGTATTCGTAGATGCGCACGCCGGCCTCGAGCAGCTCGTCGAAATACGAACGCGCCGCGTAGGTGACCAGCCGCGAGTCACTGACGCGCGGTACCAGCAGGCGCACGTCCAGGCCGCCCAGTGCGGCCGAGGTCAGCGCCATACGCGCGGCCTCGCCGGGGACGAAATACGGCGTGACCAGCCAGACCCGATGCCGGGCTTCGTGAATCGCAGCGACCATCAGCCGGTGGATGGACTCCCAAGACGAATCCGGCCCGGAGACCAGCACCTGCGCGTCGACATCGCCTTGCGCGCGGCTCGGCACGTCTTCGGGCCATAGCTGCTGGCCGTGGAAGGCAGCGCGGCCCTGCCCGGTGGCGTAGAGCCAGTCTTCCAGGAACACCAGCTGCAGGCTGCGCACCACGTGGCCCTGCAGGCGCATGTGCAGGTCGCGGTAGGCATCGCTGCGGACCTGCTCGTTCTCTTCGTCGGTGACGTTGATGCCGCCGGTGAAGCCGATCCTGCCGTCGACCACGACGACCTTGCGGTGGGTGCGCAGGTTCAACCACGGCCGCTTGAACGGCTTGAGCAGCTGGGATGGATGGAACCAGGCAGTCTCCACCCCGGCCGCGCGCAGCGTGCGCAAGCTGCGCCGGGTCATCGCCGACGACCCCACCGCATCCATCAGCAGGCGCACCTTGACCCCGGCGCGTGCGCGCTCCATCAGCGCATCGCAGATCGCGGTGCCGCTGTGGTCGGGCTGGAAGATGTAGTACTGCAGATGGATATGGTCGCGCGCACCGCGGATGGCCTCGATGATGGCCGCATAGGTGGCCGCGCCATCCACCAGCCAGTGCACCTCGGTGGCGCTGCTGGGGGCCAGCCCGGTGGTGGACTGGGCGATCTTGGCCAGCTCGGTGCAGTCCGCATCCGGCGGGCAGACGCTGCTATAGCTCTCCATGCCCGAGCGCGAACGGCCGCGCCGCAGTCGCTGGCGTTTGACCTTCTGCGGGCCGAGCCAGTAGTAGATCAGCAGGCCCAGATACGGCAGCGCCGCCAGCGACAGCACCCAGCTGAGCGTGGCCACGGGCTCGCGCTTCTGCAGCACGATCCAGCTGGCGATCCACAGCAGGTACAGCACGTAGGCGGCGAAGAGAAGCGCTTCGAGGTGGGGAATGGTGGCCAGCCGATCCCACGCGCCCTGTACGGATGCGAGCATGCGCGGATTCTACGGGGCGCACGCACCGCCGCGATGACCATGCGGCCAACACGATCGCCGCGCCGGGTCTGAAAGCTTCATCGTGGCGCGCCCCTGGTCGCATCGATTGAGACCCGCCGGCCGTACGATGACGCGATGGCAACTGCGATCAAGGGCCGAGGTGCGACCGGCCATCTGCCCGGACGCTTCGAAATCACCACCCAACAACCGGTGGACGATGGCTGGTACGCCGACGACGGCGAGGAGTTCGCCGCGCCGGCGCTGCGCACCCAGGTCACCGAGGAAACCGCGCGCAGCATCATCAGCCGCAATCAATCGCCGGACATCGGCTTTTCGCAATCGGTCAATCCGTATCGTGGGTGCGAGCATGGTTGCAGCTACTGCTTTGCGCGGCCCTCGCATGCCTATCTTAATCTGTCGCCCGGGCTGGATTTCGAGACCAAGCTGTTCGCCAAGACCAACGCGCCGGAGCTGTTGCGCCGCGAACTGTCGCGCCCGGGCTATGTGCCCAGCCCGATCGCACTGGGCATCAACACCGATGCCTACCAGCCGATCGAGCGCAAACGCGCACTGACGCGGCGCCTGATCGAGGTGCTGTGGGAAACCCGGCACCCGTTCACGCTGATCACCAAGAATGCGTTGGTCACGCGCGATCTGGATCTGCTCGCACCGCTGGCACGCGAGGGCCTGGTCAACGTGCATTTTTCGGTGACCACGCTGGACCCGCATCTGTCGGCCAGGCTGGAACCGCGCGCGTCCGCACCGCACGCCCGCCTACGCGCGATGCGGGCGCTGCACGAGGCTGGCGTGCCGGTCGGGGTGATGGCCGCGCCGGTGATCCCGTGGATCAACGACCATGAGCTGGAAGCGATTCTGCAGGCTGCGTCCGCTGCCGGCGCGCACAGTGCCGGCTACGTATTGCTGCGGCTGCCGCACGAAGTGGCGCCGCTGTTCCGCGACTGGTTGCAGACCCATTACCCGCAACGCGCCGGGCACGTGATGAGCACGATCCAGCAACTGCGCGGCGGCAAGGATTACGACAGCGCCTTCGGCACACGCCTGCGCGGCCAGGGTGTCTATGCAGAGTTGCTGGCACGCCGCTTCGCCCTGGCCCACCGCCGCAGCGGTTTCGACGCACGCGACATGCCGGCATTGGACACGACCAAGTTCCGCCGCCCCGCTCCGCCGGCCAAGCCGGTGCCGCAGTCGCCGCAAGGCAGTCTGTTCTAGCGGCGGGGAATCGGGATTGGGGAATCGGGAATCGTAACGGCGACAGCGATTCGCAATAGCGCCGCTCTGCTGTTGCGATTCTCCATTCCCGATTCCCTATTCCCCGCCGTACAAGGCACTCGCCGACTGGAACAGGATCCAGCTGGTGGCGATGAACTTGTCGCCGCCGACCGGGCGGTTGCCGCGATGGGTGTGGGTGAAGGCGGTGGGGGCGATCAGCAGGCTGCCGGTGCGCGGGCGGGCCTTGCGCTGCTGGAACAGGAATTCGGTTTCGCCCTGTTCGAACTCGTCGTTGAGGTACAGCGTCCACAGCAGATGCCGGTGCAGCGTGTCGGCGCTGGCATCGCGTGGATACAGCTCGCAATGCCAGTAGGGATAGCCGCCCTGGTCGGCGGTGTACCACTGCAGGTTGATTGCGCCCGGGCGCAGGCAGGTGCGGGCCAGGTCGCCCAGCGCCTGGTCGCTCATCTGCGCGATATCCTCGGCCACCAGCCGGTGCGGGCTGCCGTCGGCGGTGGTGACCTGCAGCATCAGCGGCGAGATCAGGGCTTGTGGATAGTGCCGCAGATAGGTCAGCACGCCTTCGAACACGGCCTGCTGCAGGCGGTTTTCCACCGCCGCCCATTCGGCCACGCCGCTGATGCGCAGGTCGCGGCTGTGTTTGAGTTCGGGAAACACGCCGCCACCGATGCGGCCGGGATGCAGCTGCTGGCTGTCGCGCATGCGTTGCACGATCGCCGCGCAATCCTCGCGCGAGACGGCGTTGTCGGTGATCTGGATGAAGTCGGGTTGGCTCATGCGCACGACCATAGCAATCTGCGCTGCCGCCTGCACAGCGCGTCTGGCGGGGTATGCGGCCTGGATCGGCGCGTTCCGCTGAGGCATCACCGTTGCATGCCCCGGCGCTGCGTCGCCCAGAAAGACAGTGCCTCAGCATGCACCACGCGCTCGCCACGCCAGTACGCCACTGCGATGGCGCTGGGTGATGCGCTTGCCTAGATCGTCTGCGGGAATCTACTTGCGCAGCCGCAGTCAGCCGCCGGCCTGCAACGCACGTAGTGGCGCGTGCAAGGCAGCAAAGAAAAACCCCGCCGTAGCGGGGTTTTTCTTTACATGCGTGGTGCTACGACGATCAGAACTTGTAGTTGACCGAAGCAGCCAGCACGTCGCCCTTCACCTTGTAGCTGCCCGCCAGACGGTCGCCGGTGGCACTGCGGGTGTCGCTGGTCGGGTCGCTGGTGAACAGGTGGGTGTAACCGAAGTTGTATTCGGCCTGCTGCGACGGACGCCAGCTCAGACCCAGCGAGACCCACTTGCGGCTCGCATCCGGCACGCGCACGTCGCGGTGCTCGGCGGTGGTCGGGGTCTGGTCGTACGCCAGGCCGCCACGCAGGGTCAGCGTCTCGCTCATGCGGTAGTCGGCACCGATCGAGGCGAAGGTGGTGTCGCGGTAGGAGAAGTCCAGCACGCTGTCGGGCTGGTTGGAGGCGAAGTCCACGGTCACCTGGTCGAACTTGCTCCAGGCGGTGCGGGTGACGTCGGCCATGATCGACCACTGCTCGTTCACGTTGTGGGTGAAGCTGGCGGTGGCGCTGGCCGGCAGCCTGACGGTGGCGCGGCCCTTGGTGTCGACGAAGGTGCCCGGAGCGGCAACGCCCAGGACTGCCGCAGCCGGACCCGGCACGGTGAAGTCGGCATCGCCATCGGTGATCTTGTGATCCACTTGCGAACGGTAGCTGAAACCGATGTGGGTGTTCTCGTCGATGCTGAACAAGCCGCCGAGGGTGAAGCCCACTTCGGTGCTGTCGCCCTTGATGCGCGAGTAGCCATCGGCATTGCCCGGCGCGAAGCCCGGCACGCGGCGCGCGGCCAGCACGCTGCCGAAGTCGACCGCATTGGCCAGATCGATATCCAGACGCTCGGCGAACACCGAGGCACCGAAGGACACATACGGGTTCACGTCATAGGAGAACGCGACATTGAAGTCGATCGCCTGCAGCTCGGTCTTGGTGCCGTGGTAACGGCCGACCCAGTCGCGGTCGTATTCGGTCTTGAAGCCGAACGGCACGGTCAGCGAGGTACCCAGGTGCATGTTGTCGTTCTCGCCGAACGGCACGTGGAAGTACAGCGCCGGGACCGGCGCGATCATGCCGGCGTCGCCGCCATTGCCGCCGGAGACCGGGGCGCCGTTGGCGTAGGTGGCGGTGTCGGGCTGGAACTTGGCCGAGAAGCTGATGGCGCTGACGTCGGCCTGGAACAGGCGACCGTCCAGCTGGCGCATGCCGGCCGGGTTGTTGGCGATGATCGAGGCATCGTCCGGGGCGCTGCCCGAACCGGCGAAGGCGCGGCCAAGACCCTTGGCGCTGTTTTCCTTCAGCTGGAAGGCGGCGCCATGGGCCTGGCCAACGGCCAGTACGCCGGCAATGCCGACGGCCAACAGGGTGGCGCGGCTGAGAGTGGAAGCGGTAGACATAAGGTGGTGCTCTCCGGATAAAGACTGCAGTGGTCGGTACAGCGCCCGCGCCCAGCGCCAAGTGGCTGCTGGAGCGCGCCGGAGACCCCCCCCCGACATACGACGCCGTACGCAGTATACCCACCACAATTAACCGAACAATAACGAAGCACGTTTTGATCGGCTGGACAGGTTAGGGATGGGTTCAGGAGCGTGAACCCGCTAGAGTGCCACTCCGATGTTCGTCTCTCTCCCCTCCCGCAAGAAACCCACCCCGCGCTGGGCAGTGCCGTTGCTGTTCGCAACCGTGTGGCTGGCCTATCTGTGGTCGATCAGCCGGCCCGGCGAGGCACGCAATACGCTCTGGCTGGACTGGGGCGCGCTGTCCAGCGGCGTGTCCAACCTGGGCGACTGGTGGGCGACGCTGCGCGACGGCAGCGTGCTGCGGCTGTTCACCGCGTTGTTCCTGCATGCGGACTGGTCGCACCTGCTCGGCAACCTGGTGTTCCTGCTGATCTTCGGGCTGCCGGCCGAGCGCATTCTCGGGCCGTGGCGCCTGCTGTTGCTATTCCTGGTCGGCGGCGCGGCCTCCAATCTGGCGGCGATCTTCGCGATCGGCACGCCGGACCGGGTGATCATCGGCGCCTCGGGTGCGGTGTCGGCGTTGATCGGCACCTATCTGGCGCTGTTCCCCGGCGCCAAGCTGGGCGTGGTGCTGCCGCTGGGAGTGTTTCTGGAATTCATCCGGGTACCAGCACCGTTGCTGATCGGTGCCTGGGCGCTGCTGCAGGTGGTGTTTGCCTACATCGGCCCGGCCTTCGGCATGGTGGCGTGGTCGGCGCATATCGCCGGGTTCGTATTCGGCATCGTCTACGGGCTGTACGTGCGCGCGGCGATCGCGCGGCGGCTGCGCAAGCGCCACGGGTTCTAGCGCGGCGGCAATCGTGCAAGACGCACCGGGGCGCCGTGTTGCGCCGGCCGCGCACTGCGTCGCTGCGCGGTGGCGCGCCTATAATCGCCGCATGTCCAAGCCCCTGTACAAAGTCACCTTCCTCAATCACGGCAAGGTCTACGAGCTCTACGCCCGCCAGGTCACCGGCAGCCATCTGTGGGGCTTCAACCAGATCGGTGAGCTGGTGTTCGACGTGCACGACGGGCTGGTGGTCGATCCCACCGAAGAGCGCCTGCGCGAAGAGTTCGGCAACACCAAGACGCTGCACCTGCCGATGCAGAGCATCGTGCGCATCGAGGAAGTCGAGAAGAAGGGCCAGTCGGTGATCCGCGATGCCACCACCGGCGACAAGGTGGTCACGCCGTTCCCGTTGCCGACCAAGCCGCGCTGATGCGCATCCTGGTGCCCGACGATTACCAGGGCGCCGTGCGTCACCTGCCCTGCCTGCAGCGCCTGCACGGCCACGATGTGCAGGTGCTGGGCGCGCTGGCCACCGACCCCAACGAATGGGCCGAGCGGCTGGTCGAAGCCGATGCGCTGGTGCTGATCCGCGAACGTACCCGCGTGGACGCCACGCTGTTGCGGCGCCTGCCGCGACTCAAGTTGATCAGCCAGACCGGCCGGGTCGGTGCACATGTGGATGTGGCCGCGTGCACCGAGTTCGGGGTGGCGGTGGCCGAAGGCGTCGGCTCGCCGGTGGCGCCGGCCGAACTGACCTGGGCCTTGATCCTGTCGGCCAGCCGGCGCCTGGGCGAGTACCAGCGCGCGCTGCACCAGGGCCGCTGGCAGGCACTGGGCGATCCCGGCCTGGGGCGCGCGTTGCACGGGCGTACGCTGGGCATCTGGAGTTACGGGCGGATCGGCCAGCGCGTGGCCGGCTTCGGGCGTGCGTTCGGCATGCAGGTGCTGGTGTGGGGCGGCGAGGCCTCGTGCGCACAGGCCGCGCGCGATGGCTTCGACATCGCCGCCAGCCGGCAGGACCTGTTTGAACGCAGCGATGTGCTGTCGCTGCATCGGCGCCTGACCGCGCAGACCCGCCACCAGATCAGTGCGCAGGATCTGGCCTGGATGCGTCCGGATGCGTTGCTGGTCAACACCAGCCGCGCCGAGCTGATCGCGCCCGGCGCATTGCTGGCCGCGCTGGATGCGGGCCGGCCGGCACAGGCGGCGGTGGATGTGTTCGAGCGCGAGCCGGTGCTGGATCCGCGCGACCCGCTGCTGCAGCATCCACGCGTGCTGGCGACGCCGCATCTGGGCTACGTGGAAAGCGACAGCTATGCGCTGTACTTCGAAGCGGCGTTCGACAATGTGCTGGCGTTTGCCGCCGGTGCGCCGCGCAACCTGGTCAATCCCGAAGCGTTGGCGATTGCGCGATAGCGCTTGGTTGACGCGGTGGTGATTGTGCAACTGGCGAGGCTTGTCGCGACCGGGGTCGCTCCTACGAACGCCTTGGGGTCCAAACCCGCCGGCGCTGTAGTGGCCGGGTGATCCAGGGATGCATGCAGCTGGCGTCGCAGTGCCGACGCGTAGCGATCGGGCCTGGCGCGCAGCGGGTGATTGACCCGCTGCGCTGTGGCCGGATTACTTGACTGGTTCGGCCGGCGCCGGCGCCGCTGGTGCGGCTGGCGGCGCGGGCTTGGCCTTTTCAGCCGGTTCGCTCGGCTTGTCGGCAGGCTTGGGCTTGTCGGTCGCGGCCGGACGCGCGGCCGCCGGCTTGGGCTCGGCCGCGGTCTTGGCGGCCCTGGCCTTCTGCGCTGCCTGTGCCTTGGCCTTGAGCGCGGCTTGCGCCTTGGCCGCCGAGCCGGGCTGCTTGAGCTCGGCCAGCGCGGAGGCGATCGGGCCATCGCCCGGCAGCACGTCGCCGGCGCTGTAGCCCTCCTCGCCTTCGGCATCGCCACGCAGATGGCCCGGCAGCGTGGCTTCGCTGAAGTCGGCCAGGCTGGCCGGCACGTCGGCATCGCCCGGTTGCGGTTCCGGGGTGAGCAGCACTTCCGGCACGATGCCGCTGGCCTGGATCGACTTGCCGCTGGGGGTGTAATAGCGCGCGGTGGTCAGCTTGACCGAGTCGCCGTTGTCCAGCGGCAGCACGGTCTGCACCGAGCCCTTGCCGAAGGTGCGGCTGCCGATGATGCGCGCGCGCTGGTTGTCGCGCAGCGCGCCGGCCAGCACTTCCGAAGCACTGGCCGAGCCGGCGTCCACCAGCACCACCACCGGTGCGCCGCCGAGCAGATCGCCCGGGGTGGCGTCGAACTTGGCATCGCTGATGGAGATGCGTCCGCGCGTGCTGACGATATTGCCCTTGTCGAGCAGGTCGTCGGCCACCTGCACCGCCGAGGTCAGCAGCCCACCCGGATTGCTGCGCAGGTCCAGCACCAGGCCGCGCAACTTGCCGCCGGCCTGCAGCTGCTTGAGGTTCTTCTGGAAGTCGGCACCGGTGTCGGCCTGGAAGGTGCTGATGCGGATATAGCCATAGCCCGGCTCCAGCAGCTTGCTGCGCACGCTGGCCACGCGGATGGTCTCGCGCTGCAGGGTCACATCGAACGGCTTGGGCGCCTTGTCGCGCACGATGGTCAGCACGACCTTGCTGCCGGATTCGCCGCGCAGCGGCTCCATCGCCTTGCTGGCGTCGATCGGCTTGCCGTCGATGGCCACGATGACGTCGCCGGCGCGGATGCCGGCGCGTGCGGCCGGGGTGTCGTCGATCGGCGCGATCACCTTGAGCGTGTTGTCCTGCTGCTGCAGCAATTCCACGCCGATGCCGTCGTAGGCGCCGGTGGCCTGCTCGTCGAAGGCTTCGGCATCTTCCTTGTCGAAATAGGTGCTGTGCGGGTCCAGGTCCGAGAGCAGGCCGCGCACCGCGGCGTGCATCAGCTTCTTGTCCTCGACCGGGTCGACGTAAGCCTGCTTGACCGCGTTGTACACCGCCACGAAGCGGCGGATCTCATCCAGCGGCACCTTGGAGACGGCGGCTTCGTTGGCTTCCGGATCGTCCGCAGTGGCCTGGGCGGCGGTGGGACTGGCTTTCTGCGCCCAACCGGGTGAGGCGAACAACGCCAGCGACAGGGCAACGGACAGGACGGCTACGCGCATGAAGCACTCCGACAAAGAGATAAGACGCCCCGCAACGGAGCAGCCTGGATTATGCGCGAAGCCGCGGTAAATCCGCGTTGACTTGGCAGGGCCAGGTATGGCGGCGGTCATGCACCGGCACACGCGCGGCGTGCGCGTGCGCTCAGCGCCGCTGCAACCAGCTCGACGGATCCACCGGCTGCCCGTTGCGACGCAGTTCGAAGTACAGCGCCGGCACGCCCTGCCCGCCCGAGCTGCCGACCTTGGCCACCGCTTCGCCGCGCTTGATCGACGCGCCGGCATCACGCAACAGCGTGTCGTTGTGCGCGTACAGGCTCATGTAGCCGTTGCCGTGGTCCACGATCAGGATCATGCCGTAGCCGGTCATCCAGTCGGAGAACACCACCGTGCCATCGGCCACCGCGGTGACGGTGCTGCCCTTGGGCGCGCCGATCAGCACGCCCTTGCTGGTATGGCCGTCGGGCAAGGTGGCGTTGAAGCGCGCCAGCAGGTTGCCCGCCACCGGCCAGCTCAGGCCGCCGACCTTGGGCGCCGGTGCGCTGGCAATGACCTTGGGCGGGGTCTTGCCGGGACGCTCGGGGCGCTCGGTCTTGCTGCGTTTGGCCTGCGCGGCGGCTTCGGCGGCGGCGCGTTTGGCGGCCGCGCGCCGTTCAGCCTCGGCCTTGGCGGCGGCCGCGCGCAGGTTGGCGAGCAGCTGCTCCAGCGATTTGGCGTCCTGGCCCAGGGCTTTTTCGCGCTCGGCGCGCTGTTTGTAGCGGTCGTCCAGCTGCGCGACGGTCGCCGCCTGCTGCGAGCGATCCTTCTGCAGCAATGCGGCCTGCGCCTTTTGCTGCGCACGCGCCGCATCCAGTGCCTGGCGACGGCTGGCGATGTCCTGCTCCACCTTGGTGAGCGCATCCAGCTGCGTGGTCAGTGCCTGGATGCGCTGCGCACGCGCGTTCTGCACGTAGCGATGATCGGCCAGCATGCGGGTGGCATCGCCCACGGTGTCCTGCGACAACAACACCTTCAACGGCGCGTTGCGGCCGACCTGGTCGGCGGCGCGCAATAACGCGGCCAGCTGCACGCGCTGGTTCTGCAGGCCGCGCTGCAGCTGCGCACGGTCCTGCTGCAGCTTGCCCAGGTGCCGTTCCTGCTCGCGCATCGCCGTTTCGGTCTCGCTCAACGCACGCGAGGTCCGGGCCACCTTCTCATCGGCCTGGCGCAGTTGCTGGGCGGCGTTGCCGCGCTTGCCCTCCAGCTCGCGGCGGTCGGCGCTGATGGTCTTGAGTTCGTCGCGCAGCTGCTGCAGTTTGCGCTCGGTTTCGCGCTGGCTTTGCGCACCGGCCGCGGTGCTGCCCAGCAGCGTGCAGGCCAGCACGGTCGCCGCCAGCCACGCGCGGGAGCGGCTGGTGGCGGGGGCGGACGGCAGGCGCGATCGCGGGGCGGGCGACAGGGGCAACGAAAGGTCCAGTGACTTCAGGCAGGTGCGCGATTGTAGCCAAGCATGGTGTGATCGCCGCCACGCCCAAGACAGCCGCCGCCGCGCAAGGTTCAGCATGAAGCCCCAGCATCTTCTTCTGGCATTGTCCCTGGTCTGCACAAGCGCCTGGGCCGACGAGGACATCAGCAAGGTCAACGGCCGCATCAGCGCCGAGGCCGGCAAGGTCTATGGCGGGCTCGACACCGTCAACGGCTCCATCGAGGTTGGCGCCGGCGCGCAGACCCGGAGCGTGGAAACGGTCAACGGCAGTATCCAGATCGGCGACAACGCCCGCACCGGCGATGTCTCCACGGTCAATGGCGCGATCACGCTGGGCCAGAAGGTGGTGGTGTCCGGCGGGCTGGAGACGGTCAACGGCAGCGTGCTGGTGGAGCGCGGCAGCCGCATCAGCGGCGGCGTGGAAACCGTCAACGGCAGCATCGGCCTGGTGGAAACCGAGCTCGGCGAGGGCATCGAGACCGTCAACGGCGACATTACCGTCGGGGTGCGCTCGCATGTGCGTGGCGGGATCGAGGTCACCAAGCCGAACTTCAGCTTCTCGTTCAAGCCTGCGCGCAAGCCGCGCGTGGTGATCGGCCCGGATGCGGTGGTCGATGGCCCGCTGGAGTTCGAGCGCGAGGTCAGCCTGTACGTGCACCGCACTGCGAAGATCGGTGCCGTTACCGGCGCTACCGCGCGCAGCTTCGACAGCGACGTGGCGCCCAAGGACTGACGCGCTCACCACGGGCCCAGCGCCTAGAATCGGGGGACCTTCGCCGCACGAGGAGTCCCGATGCCCCGCAAGATCCTGTTGTGCCTGGCCGCGACGCTGGCCCTGGCCGGCTGCAAGCGTGAACCCGCCGATGCGCCGAGCGCGCCCGCCGCGCAGGCACCGGTCGACAGCGCGCCCAGCACGCCGGCCAGTCGCCACGGCTTCTCGCCGGAGCTGACCAGCGGCGACTTTGCCGAGCTGGTCAAGACACTGGCCTCGGACGAGTTCGAGGGACGCGGCCCCGGCACACCGGGTGAAGAGAAGACCGTCACCTACATCCGCGACCAGATGCAGCGCATCGGCCTGCAGCCGGGTAACGGCGACAGCTGGTTCCAGGACGTGCCGATGGTGGAAACCACTGCCGATGCGGCCACCGCGCCCAGCCTGCGCAGCGGCGAGCAGACCCGCACCCTGGCCTTCGGCACCGACATCGTGGTGGGCACCCGCACCGGCCAGGCCGAGGTCAAGCTGGACAACAGCGAGCTGGTGTTCGTCGGCTACGGCGTGGATGCACCCGAACAGCAGTGGAACGATTACGCCGGCCAGGACTGGAAGGGCAAGACGGTGGTGATGTTCGTCAACGATCCCGGCTTCCACACCGGCGATGCCAAGCTGTTCGACGGCAAGCGCATGACTTACTACGGCCGCTGGACCTACAAGTTCGAGGAAGCCGCCCGCAAGGGCGCGGCCGCGGCGCTGATCGTGCACGACACCCCGGGCGCCAGCTACGGCTGGGACGTGGTCAAGAACTCCTGGGCCGGCCCGCAATACGACCTGCCGGCCAAGGACGATCCCGATCCGCGCCTGCCGGTGCAGGGCTGGATCAGCGCCGAGACCGCCAAGCAGTTGTTCGCCAATGCCGGGCTGGATCTGGCGCAGGCCTACAAGGACGCCAGCAAGCGTGGCTTCAAGCCGGTGCCGTTGAAGGCCAGCTGGTCGGTGGACCTGAAGAGCACGATCGCGGAGAAATCCTCGCGCAACGTGGTCGGCGTGCTGCCTGGCAGCAGCCATGCCGACGAGGCGGTGCTGTACATGGCGCACTGGGATCACCTGGGCAAACACCCGGGCGAGAGTGGCGACAACATCTATAACGGCGCGGTGGACAACGCCACCGGCGTGGCCGGCATTCTCGAGATTGCCGACGCGTTCGCGCATCAGGATCCCAAGCCGGAGCGGTCGGTGGTGTTCGTTGCGGTGACGCTGGAAGAATCCGGCCTGCTCGGTTCCAAGTACTACGTGGCCAACCCGAGTTTTCCGCTGGACAAGATTGCGGCGGTGATTAACCTGGATGCGATGTCGGTGGCCGGGCGCGCACGCGATATCACCGTGGTGGGCATGGGCAGTTCGGAGCTGGAAGACATCCTCAAGCCGATCGCCGCGATGCAGGGCCGCACCCTGCATGCCGAAGCCACGCCGCAAAGCGGCTCGTATTTCCGCTCGGATCACTTCAACTTCGCCAAGGCCGGCGTGCCGGCGCTGTATGCCGATGGCGGCGAAGACCTGCGCGAGGGCGGTACTGCGGCCGGGCGCGCGGCCGCCGAAGACTACGGGCGCAATCGCTATCACGCCCCGGGCGACGAATACGATGCGGCTAGCTGGAAGCTCGATGGCACCATCGAAGACCTGCAGGCGGTGTATGGCGTGGGCAAGGAGGTGGCCGCCGGCCAGCGCTGGCCCAACTGGTATGCCGGCAACCCGTTCAAGGCTGCGCGCGATCGCATGATGGCCGGCAAGCCCGCTGCGGGTGCCGCGGCAGCGGCGCCTGACGCTGAAAAGGACGCCGCTGCCGAGGACAAGAAGGCGGCGCCGGCGCGTTGAACGACGCCAGCACCGCAGGCGATGTCATGCAGCCGATGCATGGCGTCGCGATACGGCCTGCAAGGTGAGCGGCAGCGGCGCGCCCGCGTATCGCGATCAACACAAAGGGCCTCCTGTTGGAGGTCCTTTGTGTTGGTTCGTCCTGATCGTGGCGGTTGCGGACGAGGTCACGATCCGTGTCGATGCAGTGCATCGATGCGTCAGATCACGTGCCGCATCCCGCTGAAGTACGTCTCTTGGTCGATGCTCTTCTGAGAGAGGATGCCACCGGCCTGGGAGAGGCTTTCAATCGTGCTGCCGACAACGCGTTGCCATCAACGCGGCTCATTATCGGCGCGTCACCGACTCGGGGGTGCGTTGGTCAATCGTTATCCACGCTCACCACGTGCCCGTCTTCCGGGTCGACATGCAGATCCACCTTCTGCCCACCGCGTTGCTCGGCATCGGCCTTCCACAAGCCGTCTTCGAACTTGAGGTCGTGCACGTTGGAATAGCCGCCGGTCGACAACGCGGCGCGGATATCGGCCTCGCTCAGTTTGGAGGTGGTCTGGTCGCCGTACACGCGGCCGGTCACCGGATCGATACGCACATCCACATCCTTGCCGTCGCCGCTGCGTGCGTCGGCGGTCCACACGCCATGTTCGAACTTGACGTCGTGCACCTTGGTATAGCCCTTGTCGGTCAGCATGCTGGTGACCTCGCGGGCGGTCAGCGCCTTGGCCGGCTTGTCGGCGGCGGCCTGCGCAAACGCGCCCTGCGCTGCCAATGCGAGTGCGCCGATCAGCGCGGTCTTCATCAGTCGATGTGCCATGTGATGCTCCTGCAGTGAAGTGCGCCCATGCTGGACGCGGCTTTATCGCTGCCAGGTGAATGGCCGTCAGAAGCCGCAGCAAGAGTTCAGTGAGCTCAAGCTTCGGTGATGATGCGCTCGGGGGTGCACCTGATGCCGCAAGCACGTTCATCAACGGGTGTTTGCGGCGTTGCAGCGCAATGGACGCGCAGTGTGCTTCAGAGCGACGTACACGGTGCCACGTCTAGACCGTCCTGTTCGGCCTGTCATCCAAAGATAGCCATTACGAAAGATGCAAAAAAAGCGAGCCGCCTTGCGGCGGCTCGCGTGACTCGACCCATCTGCCTCACATTACGGAATGGCACGTGTGGCGCGCACCGCCTGCGGCGAGAGGATGGACATCTGCGGCTTGTCGGTGCCGTCCTTGTTGGGATGCACGCTGTACTGATAGCTGACGTTCCACCACGAACCGGCGGCCCACCAGGTCCAGCCCGACCAGACATCTGCATTGGCATCGATATAGCGGAGCATGCCGCGCAGTGCCTCATTGCAGACGGGGTTGTTGGCGGTACCGAATTCGCCCAGAAACCCGCGCCTGTGGTTGGTGCGCAGCCACTCGGTGAAACTACGCAGACGCTCGACACCGATGGTGGCACTGACGCAGACATTGGTGGTGCCGCTGGAATCGGCATCCAGGTATTGATGCACTTCGAACGCGTAGCGATTGAGCGGATCGTAGATCGAAACCAATGCGGTTGCGTTGGAATAGCCATCGTTGGTGGGCGAATACCAGCTGTGCGCACCGGTCCATAATGCGCCGGGCACCAGAATCAGGTTGTTCGCACCGGTGGCACGAATCGCATTGATGCCTGCCTGTGCAGTGGCAGCCCATGCGCTGGCGGAGACGCCATTTGGCTCATTCATCAGCCCGAAGATCACCGCGTTGTCGCTGGGAAATGCCAGCGCAAGGCGGCGCCACAAGTCGGCGAATGTGGCGATCGGCACTTCGTCGCCACCGATCTTGTAGCCGTAGTATTTGCCGTAATTGTGGATGTCCAGCACCAGATACATGCCCGATGCCTTGGCGCGTGCCACGGCTTGCTGCACCAGGGCCAATTGGGTCGGATCCAGTTCACCGCGTGCGCTTGGCTGCAGGCGTTCCCACAGCACCGGCAGGCGGATCGTGTTCATGCCGACGCCGGCGAAATAGGTGTAATCGCTGGCCGAGGCATACATATAGTCCTTATTGAGGACGCCGGGTTTTTTGGACGATGCGAATTCGGCGCCGGATAAATTGACGCCGGCATACGTCAGTGCGCGCGTTTGTGCGTAGACGGGTGCGAATGTGCCGAACAGAATGCAGAGCAGAGCGCAGCGGAAAACGGTGCGCAGCGTTTGAGAGACAGCAGACATAAAAACAACTCCTTCGACGACGGGGATGGTGTGTCGCAGCGGTTTGCGTGCGATCTGCGCGAGGTGCGCCACACCTGTCGTAACCAATGCATCTGCCGTGCCGAAATGCTCACCACATAGAATGTGAATTAAATGTGTAGGCTGGGTCGCAGTCACTTACCGCAAGGGTCACGTTCTGGAACAGCACGCTGTGACGCGCCGCGTTGCAAAGCGGTCGCGCACGCTTGTCGACACCGCCATCGCATGCATGGCGCTGTCGAAAAATCGGCGAATGGATGCGCTCGCCGTCAACGGTGCGACGTCGGATCACTGACGCTGCACCGCTGTTGCGCGCGCGCACGTAGCGAGCGCTAGAGCGCGCGCTGAGTGCTGGCGTTTTATTGCGTGAGGACTGTGCTCACCGCGGCTGGGCGCGGCTGCTGCCTGGCATCGGCATGTACCGGGCGTACATGCGTGAGCTGGGTGTTTGCTGCGCAGCGTGCGACGGTTGCCCATCGCACGCTGCTTGCTCCGGCTACTGGGTGATGCGTTTTGCGCGCGCGCTCAGGATTGACATCTGCGGCTTGTCGCGGCCCTGCGCATCGGGCTGCACGTTGAAGGGGTAGCTGCGGTTCCACCATGCGCCAGCGGCCCACCAGGTCCAGCCCACCCACACGTCGCGGTTGGTTTCCAGGTAGCCCAGCATGCCGTTGAGTGCGCTGTTGCAGGTGGCGTTGTTGCCGGTGCCGAACTCGCCGAGAAAGCCTTGCTTGTGATTCAGACGCAGCCATTGGGTGAAACTGCGCAGGCGGTCGGCACCGGCGGTGCTGCTGACGCAGCCGGCGCTGGTGCCGCTGGAGTCCGTATCCAGGTACTGATGCACTTCGATGGCGTAGCGATTGAGCGGGTCGCGAATGGAGGCCAGCGCCACTGCGTTGGACTGGCCGGCAACGGTGGAATACCAGCTGTGCGCGCCACTCCATAGCGCGCCGGGCACCAGGATCAGATTGTTGGCACCGGTCTTGCGGATGGTGTCGATCGATGCCTGCGCGGCATTGGCCCAGGACTGCGGATTGATGTCGTAAGGCTCGTTCATCAGCCCGAAGATCACGCTGTTGTCGTTCTTGAAGGCGATCGCCAGGCGTCGCCACAGATCGTTGAAGGTGCTGATCGGCACGCGCGCGCTGCCGATCTTGTTGCCGTAATACCTGGCGTAGTTGTGGATATCCAGGATCAGGTACACCTTGGCGGCCTTCGCGTTGGCCACGGCCTGGCGGATCAGTGCCAGCTGCGCCGCATCCAGCTCGCCGCCGGCCTTGGGTTGCAGACGCTCCCACAAGATGGGCAGCCGGACGATGTTCATGTGTTTACCGGCGAAATAGCGGTAATCGCTGGCGGCCGGATACAGGTAGTCGACATTGAGCACCCCGGGCTTTTGCGAGGATTTGATTTCGGCACCGGAGAGATTGACGCCTGCGTACTTCAGGCGGTTCTGTGCGTTTGCGAACGGCACACCTGCAAGCAGCACGATGACAAGCAGCAGCAATGACAACGCACGGCTGGACAGCCGGCGCGTCGGAGTGGGGGAGGGCAACATGGGTGACTCCTGAAACATTCGCGGGGGAGATGCATTGCCCTGGCGTGGACCTGCCACGTGCATGACGACACTGCATCGCGTTTCACCCTAAGCGCATCGAGACATTCAAACTACGAATGCGAGCTATCACTTAATTGGAGCTGTGAGCGACTTCGCAGTTATTGCCAAACATGCACATGCTTTGTTGTGGTAAAGCGACACCGCGCGGTCACTCGCGTTGCATGCCGGTTGCAATCTGCGCCGAACGGCTGCGGAAGTACGCCGCATCCCGCATCGCTGGTCGGCCGTGGTGCGATCGCAACGCCGCAGGTTGATGGCGTCGCACGCGCGGCAGCGATGCACATCGCAATTGCGACATGCGCCGCACTGCGCGGGGAATTATCAGAACGCAACGCGCGGCGAAGCACGCGCAATCGCAACCGTGCCGCTGCGGGATCAACACGCATGCACATGCAAAGTCACCTGGTGCGATTGCGGAACTTCGGCACTTGCCATGTGCAGCGCGCGATAGGTGTGGGCTGCGTCATGCTTTCAGCAGCGGGTAGCCAGTGCGCCTGCTGCAACAAGCAGCTGGGATTGTGGCTGCGATGGATGCAGCACGCGGTCTGCAATCGTTGGTAGATGTCATCGGTGACGCGTGGCAGGACAGGGCGGATGGCGCGCAAAAAAAAACGGTGGCCGCAGCAACCGCTGCGACCACCGTGATCGACCTTCCCGCGCGGCTTACTTGGTCGCGCGGCGGGCGTACTTGCTCAGAATCGACATCTGCGGCTTGTCGCTGCCGTCCTTGCCCGGCTGCACGGTGAAGAAATATTCCGGCTTCCACCATGCACCAGCAGCCCACCAGGTCCAGCCCAGCCACACGTCACTGTTCTTTTCCATGTAGGTCAGCATGCCTTCCAGCGCCTGGTCGCAGACCGGATTGTTGGCGGTGCCGAATTCGCCCAGAAAGCCCTTCTGCTTGTTCTCGCGCAGCCATGCGGTGAAGCCGCGCAGCTTTTCCTCACCGACCGTGGCGCTGGTGCACACCGGTTTGGTGCCGCTATAGTCGTTGTCCAGATATTGGTGCGCTTCGAAGGCCAGGTTGTTGCCCGGATCCTTGAGGATCTCCAAGGCCTTGGCATTGGAGACGCCATAGTTGGAGCTGCGCCAGCTGTGCGCGCCGCTGTAGGCGGTGCCCGGCACCAGGATCAGGTTCCTGGCGCCGGTCTTGCGGATCGCGTTGATCGCGCCTTGCGCCGCACTCGCCCAATCGGTGGCGGAAATGCCGTTGGGCTCATTCATCAGCCCGAAGATCACCGACTTGTCGTCCTTGAATTCGAGCGCCAGCCGGCGCCACAGATCTGCGACCGCGGCGGTGGGCACCTCGCTGCTGCCGATGCGCTTGCCGTTGTACTTGGCATAGTTGTGCACATCCAGGATCAGGTACTGCTTGTTGGCCTTGGCCGCATCCACCGATTTCTTCAGCAGCGCCAGTTGCGCCGCATCCAGATCGCCGTTGAGCTGTGGTTGCAGGCGTTCCCACAGGAACGGCAGGCGAATCGTATTCATGCCCTTGCCGGCGAAATAACTGAAGTCCGACGCGGCCGGATAGGTGTAGTCCTTGAACAGGGTGCCGGGCTTCTTGCGTGAGTTGAACTCGGCGCCGGACAGATTGACGCCGACATACTTCAAGCCGCTGGATTCCTTTCCGGGGCGCGCAGGCTCCTTGGCGTGTGCCAGCGGCAGTGCGGCCAGCAAGGTCAGTGCGAGTACGGCACTGCGCAAGGATGGGAGGTTGGGGGGAGAGCGGAACATGGAAGCCTCCTTCGGCATCGACGTAGGCGGCCGCAGGGGGAGGGCACGGCCAGCAGGGATGGTGCAGGGCAGGATGGTGGTTGGTCAGCGTAGAAGCTCCGGCGTTAGCGCGCCATTCACGCCGGCAAACGCCGATTTGATCGTGCGCAAACACCTGCAGGGCGCACCATGCCGCTGCGGTCGCGTCCGCAACCCGGCAGGCAAGACGCACTGTCGCAGGAGTGCGACAGGCAGCTGTCTTAAGCTAGAGCCACCTATTTCTTTGTCTTCCGTACTGTCGCGGGGGACGTCACATCCTGGAGTCTCCCATGAGCCAAGCCCACGCGTACGCCGCCCAAACTGCCGATCAGCCGCTTGCACCGTTCGTGTTCGAACGGCGCGCGCCAGGCCCCAACGATGTGCAGATCGATATCGCCTACTGCGGCGTGTGTCACTCGGATCTGCATACCGCTCGCAACGAATGGCATAACACGCGTTATCCGTCGGTGCCCGGCCACGAGATCGTCGGCCGCGTCACCGCGGTCGGCGATGCGGTCACCGGCTTCAAGGTTGGCGATCTGGCCGGCGTCGGCTGCATGGTCGACAGCTGCCGCAGCTGCGCGTCCTGTCAGGAAGGCGAAGAACAGTATTGCGAGCAGGGCTTCACCGGCACCTATAACGGCCCGATGTTTGGTGGCGGCGAGAACACCTACGGTGGTTACTCGGACCACATCGTGGTCGACCAGAAATACGTGCTGCGCATCTCGCACAGCGACAACCTGGCCGCAGTGGCGCCGCTGCTGTGCGCCGGCATCACCACGTATTCGCCGCTGGCGCACTGGAAGGTCGGTCCTGGTCAGAAGGTGGGCGTGGTTGGTCTGGGCGGCCTGGGCCACATGGCGGTGAAGATCGCCAAGGCGATGGGCGCCACCGTGGTGCTGTTCACCACCTCCGAGAGCAAGCGCGCCGATGCGCTGCGCCTGGGCGCCAGCGAAGTAGTGGTGTCCAAGGACGAGGCGCAGATGGCCGCGCAGGCCAACACGCTGGATTTCATCCTCAACACCGTGGCCGCGCCGCACAACCTGGACCCTTTTCTCAATGCGCTCAAGCGCGACGGCGCGATGGTGCTGGTGGGCGTGCCCGAGGAGTCGCATCCTTCGCCGAGCGTGTTCAATCTGGTGATGAAGCGCCGCACCCTGGCCGGTTCGTTGATCGGCGGCATCCGCCAGACCCAGGAAATGCTGGATTTCTGCGCCAAGCACAACATCGTCTCGGACATCGAAACCATCCGCGCCGACCAGATCAACGAGGCCTACGAGCGCATGCTCAAGAGCGACGTGAAGTACCGCTTCGTGATCGACATGGCCACGCTGGACAAGGCGGCCTGATCGCTTGGCCTGCAGCCCTGCCACAGGGCTGCAGGTCGGTTGCCAGCGCTACGGTCGGCCCAGGTGATGCGGCATGGAATGCATCACCTGGGGCTTCGAACGGTAGTGAATGGTCGTATGACCGCACGACATCAGCCGTACCAGCTGGATCGGCAGCGCCGCTGAGCGGCACTGCCGGCATGGATCCCCACTATGCGGACACTGGCGAGGCATGCAGCTTGCCGGCGACAGGCAAGCTGCGTGAGCGACGCACCGGCAGCGGCGCGGAGAACAGCAGATTCAGCGCGGGCAGGCGGCCCGGTACGCGCAGCAGGCACAGCACGGCCGGCCCCAGTACGCCGACACTCAACAAGGCGAAGAACAGCACCGTTCCCTCGTCGATCCAGCGCGGCAGCAGGTAGGCCAGCACGATGAACGGCGGAAAGTGGCTCAGGTAGAACACCACCGAGTTGCGGCCCACATAGCGGATCGCCTGTGCGGCCGGTTGCCGGTTCGCCCACATCGCCGCGGTGATCAGCAGCGGCAGCGCGATCAGCACCAGCGGCAGGTAGCCGATCCAGATGCCGTGCAGCGCGGTGAGATTGGCGATCAGCACGATGGCGCACAGGCTCAGGCACGACAGCGGCCAGATCCAGCGCGGTGCCTGCCGTAGCAGGGCCGGCACCCGGCCGGCCAGCAGCGTGCCGATGTAGAAGAACGCAAAGTAATAGAACGGATCGGCACCCTGGCGCATCAGCGGCCCCAGGCAGACCCAGCCCAGCACGGTTGCGGCCAGGACCAACGGCGCCGGCAGCCGGCGCAGCAAGGGCATCAGCACCAGAAATACGAACAGGTAGAACAGGAACCAGGTCAGCGCCACGTTGCCGACCGCGATCTTGCCCAGGTCCAGCCAGGCGATGGGTTCGGCCTTGGCCAGCACCGAGCCTGCCTCGCGCAGGGCGAAGATCAGCACCGACCAGAGCAGGTAGGGATACAACACGTGCCGCAGCTTGCCGCCGAGGTAGGGCGCGATGCCCTTGTCCAGCCCCCGTGCCACGAACAGGCCCGAGAGCAGGAACATCAGCTGCATGCGCAGCGGCGCCAGCGAGCGGTTGAGGCGCTCGATCGACAGCATCAGTGCGCTGCTTTCTTCCGCCGCACCGCCGCGCAGTTCCGGGTAGGCATCGAAGGCGAAGCCATAGGCGTGCAGCACGATCACCATCAACACGCTGGCACCGCGTAGCCAGTCCACCCAGTCGTCGCGTCCATGTTGGCCGGTAGTGAGTTGCTGCGTCATGAGGTTGCTTCCTTAGGTGAGGCCCACGGCTTCGCCGCCGCGGGGGGCGGCGACAGATGAATGAGGTCTGGAGTCCGCGGCGGCGGTATCGCGCACCGGGATGGGACCGACTGCCGTTGTTGCCGAGCACATCCGGTTCGGCGCAGGGCGTCCTGCGCGTCTGGAGGTGGGTCGGCAGGATCGCGTTAGAGGGCGACAGCAGATGTGTGACTTAAATCACACTTCGATAGTGGCTGCAATCGTCGAGGCTGCAGATCGCTGCGGGCCTGCGTGCATGCCGATGGCAGGCTCAAGCGTGCGTGCGAAAGGCTGCATGGCGGCTTGGCGCTTGCGTTTGCTGGCACTCCTGTCCGGCGCGCCGTGTGTCCAGCGAGATGTCGATCGCGGAGGAGGCGTGCGTGGGTCCCCGCGCCCTGCGGGTCGGACAAGCCACGACCCTGCGATGCGATATCGGCGTTGCGCCACGAGGCGTCTGGCCTGCATGAGCGGGCAGGTGGAACCCTGGGGCATGAGTCAGGCGAGAGTCTGGTCGCCTACAGGAGCGTTCTCCGCACGGTGGGTCGCGGTGGATGCGCTGCATCGAGCAGCGTCATGCGGCCTGGCCGCTGACGCAGCGTGCGGGCTGCCCGCACGCGAGCCGGCAACCAGCGGTGGGCGCCGAGCCCACGCGCTGGTCGGCACTCAGGCCGCGGCCGGTTCCTTGACCTGCGCCTTGACGCCCAGCAGCTGCACGATGCTGCCGGCCGCATCGCGGCCTTCGGCCACCGCGGTGACCACCAGGTCGGCGCCGCGCACACAGTCGCCACCGGCGAACAGGCGCGGGTTGCTGGTCTGGTAGGGCAGCCGGCCGTTGTCGTCGGCCGGTGCGACGATGCGGCCGTTGCTGCCGGCTTCCACGCCCTGCGCTGCCAGCCAGTCGGGCAGGGTCGGCGAGAAGCCGAAGGCGATGATCACCACGTCCGCTTCCAGCAGCGATTCGCTGCCTTCCACCGGCACCGCGTTGCGCCGTCCACTGGCATCGGGTTCGCCGAGCCGGGTTTCCACCACGGTCACGCCGATCGCTTCGTCGTCGGCGCCGGATTCGATCGACAGCGGCTGACGGTTGAACAAAAAGCGCACGCCTTCCTCGCGCGCGTTGGCGACCTCGCGTGCCGAACCCGGCATGCTGGCCTCGTCGCGCCGGTACGCGCAGGTGACCTTGGCCGCACCCAGGCGGATGGCGCTGCGCACGCAGTCCATGCCGGTGTCGCCGCCGCCCAGCACCACCACGCGCTTGCCGTTGAGATCGGGCAGCGCCATCTGGTCTTCCCAGCCGGCGATCGGCCGGCCGTGCGGGTCATTGCCGCTGACGATGCGGCTGTTCTGCACCAGGAACGGCAATGCCGGCAGCACGTTCTTCAGGTCCTGCCCGGGCAGCCCGCCATCGGTGTAGCGGTAGGCACCGGTACCCAGGAACACCGCATCGAACTCGCCCAGCAACTGCTCGATGCTGACGTCCTTGCCGATCTCCACGCCCAGGCGGAACTGCACGCCCATGCCTTCGAGGATCTCGCGGCGCTTGCCGATCACCGACTTGTCCAGCTTGAAGCTGGGAATACCAAACTGCAGCAGCCCGCCGATCTGCTCGTAGCGGTCGTAGACCACTGCCTCGATGCCGGCACGCACCAGGCGGTCCGCGCAGGACAGGCCGGCCGGGCCGGCGCCGATCACCGCCACCCGCCAGCCGCTCGGCTGCACATTGCCCAGGTCCGGGCGCCAGCCCATCTTGAAGGCGGTATCGACGATGTATTTTTCCACCGCGCCGATGGTGACCGCGCCGAACTCCTCCAGCGTGCAGCTGCCTTCGCACAGGCGGTCCTGCGGACACACCCGCCCGCACACTTCCGGCAGCGGATTGGTGGAGTGGCACAGCGCGGCGGCTTCTTCGATGCGGTTTTCCTGCACCAGCTGCAGCCACTGCGGGATCGCGTTGTGCACCGGGCATTTCCAGCTGCAGTACGGATTGCCGCAGTCCAGGCAACGGCCGGACTGGTACTGCGCGTCGGCCTTGTCGAACTTGCCGTACAGCTCGCCCCAGTCACCGGACGTACGCAGCTCCACCGGAATGCGCGTAGGCATGGTCCGGGGCAGGTCGAGGAATTGGAAGGCTTGCTTGCGGCTCATAGGGCTGGAATCGGGAATGGGGAATGGGGAATCGCAACGGCGGTTCTGCGAGACGGGAGTGGAGCCGACGAACCGGGCTTTTCACCATTCCCGATTCCCGATTCACCAATCCCGTCACTCAGGCGGCACGCCTGAGCGACTCTGTCAGCGACTCGATGCTGGCGGCCTTGGGTTTGACCAGCCAGAACTTGCCGATGTAGTCGCGGAACTCGTCCAGGATCTGCTGCGCCCAGATGCTGCCGGTCAGCTCGCGGTGGCGGCTGATCAGGGTGTGCAGGTGCTGGCGATGGTTCTCGAAGCCCTCGGCGGAGACGCGGTGGATGTCGATCAGCTCGTGGTTGTAGCGGTCCACGAAGTCGCGTTCGATATCCAGCACGTAGGCCAGCCCGCCGGTGAAGCCGGCGCCGAAGTTCAGGCCCACCTTGCCCAGCACCAGCACCACGCCGTCGGTCATGTACTCGCAGCAGTGGTCGCCGGCGCCTTCCACCACCGCCAGCGCACCGGAGTTGCGCACCGCAAAGCGCTCGCCTGCCCGCCCGGCCGCGAACAGCTCGCCACCGGTGGCGCCGTACAGGCAGGTGTTGCCGACGATCGGCGTGCTGCGCGCCTCGAAGCGCGCCCCGCGCGGCGGGCGCACCACCAGCCGGCCGCCGGCCATGCCCTTGCCGACGTAGTCGTTGGCCTCGCCTTCCAGCTCCAGCTGCAGGCCACCGGCGTTGAACGCGCCGAAGCTCTGCCCGGCGGTGCCGCGGAAGCGCAGATTCAACGGCGCATCGCTCATGCCGTGGTTGCCGTGTACGCGCGCGATGGCGCCGGACAGGCGCGCGCCGATCGAGCGGTCGGTGTTGTGGATCAGGAAACGGTGGTCGCCGCCACGCTTGTTGGCGATCGCATCGGCGAGCAGGCCGTCCATCTGCGTGGCCAGGCTGTCGGGCGATTCGTACAGGCGCTGGGCGGCGCAGTGGCTGCCGTCGTAGCGGGCATGCGTCAGCAGGCGCGACAGGTCGACCTTGACCCCGGCACGCGGGGAGACCTCCAGCTGTTCGAGCAGGTCGGTGCGGCCGACGATGTCGTCCAGCGAACGCACGCCCAGGTAGGACAGCCACTGACGCACTTCCTCGGCCAGCAGGCGGAAGAAATGCTCCACGCGCTCCGGCAGGCCGGTGAAGTAGTTCGCGCGCAGGCGCTCGTCCTGGGTGGCCACGCCGGTGGCGCAGTTGTTGAGGTGGCAGATGCGCAGGTACTTGCAGCCCAGCACGATCATCGGCGCGGTGCCGAAGCCGAAGCTGTCGGCGCCCAGCAACGCGGCCTTGACCACGTCCAGGCCGGTCTTCAAGCCGCCGTCGGTCTGCAGGATGGTGCGCTCGCGCAGGTCGTTGGCCACCAGCGCCTGGTGCGACTCGGCCACGCCCAGTTCCCACGGCACGCCGGCATAACGGATCGAGCTGACCGGGCTGGCGCCGGTGCCGCCGTCATGGCCGGACACGGTGATCAGGTCGGCGCCGGCCTTGACCACACCGGCGGCAATGGTGCCGACGCCGGCATGGGCCACCAGCTTCACCGACACCAGCGCGGTCGGGTTGACCTGCTTGAGGTCGTAGATCAGCTGGGCCAGATCCTCGATCGAATAGATGTCGTGGTGCGGCGGCGGGCTGATCAGGCCGATGCCGGGCTTGGCGTAGCGCAGCCGCGCGATCAGCTCGTTGACCTTGTGGCCGGGCAGCTGGCCACCTTCGCCGGGCTTGGCGCCCTGGGCGACCTTGATCTGCAGCACCTCGGCGTTGACCAGGTATTCCGGAGTCACGCCGAAACGGCCGGAGGCCACCTGCTTGATCTTGGAGCGCTTCTCGGTGCCATAGCGGGCCGGGTCTTCGCCGCCTTCGCCGGAGTTGCTGCGACCGCCCAGGCGGTTCATCGCGATGGCCAGCGCCTCGTGCGCTTCGGGCGACAACGCGCCCAGGCTGATCGCGGCGGTGTCGAAGCGACGCAACACATCTTCGGCCGGGGCCACCTCGTCCAGCGGGGTCGGGGTGTCGGCACGCTTGAGCTGGACCAGATCGCGCAGCGTGGAGGCCGGGCGCGCATGCACCGCGTCGACGTACTTCTGCCAGTCGCCAGCATCGCCGGTGCGGGTGGCGCGCTGCAGCGTCATGACCACGTCGGGGTTGTACATGTGGTACTCGCCGCCGTGCACGTACTTGAGCAGGCCGCCCACTTCCGGCTTGAGCTGGTCGTTCCAGGCGCGTGCGGTGAGCTCGCGCGCCTCGGTATCCAGCCGTGACAGACCCACGCCGCCGATGCGTGCGGGCGTCTCGGCAAAGCACAGCTCCACCACGTCCGGGTCCAGCCCGACGATCTCGAACAACTGCGCGCCGCGGTAGCTGGCGATGGTGCAGATGCCCATCTTGGAGATGATCTTGGACAGGCCCTTGTAGATGCCCTTGCGGTAGCGGCGGCCGATCTGCGACTGCTCGCCGCCCTTGCTCAGCTGCAGGATGCCGCGCCGGCCCAGGTCGAACAGCGTCTGGTAGGCCAGGTACGGATACACCGCGGTGGCGCCGAAGCCGAGCAGGCAGGCCATGTGGTGCGCATCGCGCGCGGTGCCGGTTTCGATGATCAGGTTGACGTCGCAGCGCAGGCCCACCTTGCACAGGTGGTGATGCACCGCGCCGGTGGCCAGCAGCGCATGCGCCATCGGCCGGTCCGGGACCGGGTAACGGTCCGACAGCAGCAGCATGACGGCGCCGGCGCGCGCGGCCGCCTCCACTTCCTGGCAGATGCGTTCCAGGCCGGCCTTGAGGCCTTCCTCCACGCTGTAGGACAGGTCGATCAGGCGGTTGCGCTCGACGTACTGCTCCATCTTCAGCAGCTGGCGCAGCTTGCGCTGGCTGAGCACCGGCGAGTTGAGGATGACGTGGTTCACCGTCTCCGCACCGGCGTGGAAGATGTTGGTCTCCTTGCCGAGCTGGGTGGTGAGCGACATCGCGATGCCTTCGCGCAGCGGGTCGATCGGCGGGTTGGTGACCTGCGCGAAGGCTTGGCGGAAGTAGTCGTACAGCGGCCGGGTCTGGCGGCTGAGCACCGCCATCGGGGTGTCGTCGCCCATCGAGCCGGTGGCTTCCTGCTCGGTCTCGGCCAGCGGGCGCAGGATCTGCTCCACTTCCTCGGTGCTGAGCTGGAACAGCTTGTGGTAGCTGCGCAGGGTCTGCTCGCTGAAGGGTTCTTCCACCAGCGAAGGGTCGATCAGTTCGGTCTGCAGATAGGTCACGCCCTGCTGCAGCCATTGCTTGTACGGCGCGCGCTCACGGTTGATGCGGTCGATGGCGTCCGAGTCCAGCAGATCGCCGCGCTTGAGATCGATCGCCATCATCTCGCCCGGGCCCAGCTTGCCCTTGCGGGTAATGCGCTCGGCCGGCAGCTCCCACACGCCGGCCTCGGAGGCCACCAGGAAATGGCGGTCGGAGGTCAGCATCCAGCGCGCCGGGCGCAGGCCGTTGCGGTCGAGCATGCAGGCGGCATAGCGGCCGTCGCAGGCGACGATGCCGGCCGGGCCGTCCCACGGCTCGGTGTTGAGGCCGTAGAACTCGTAAAACGCGGCCAGGTCGGCGTCCTTGAATTCCAGCGACTGGGTCGCCGGCGGCACCAGGATGCGCAGCGCCTGCAGCAGGTCCATGCCACCGGCGATCAGCAGCTCGAGCATGTTGTCCAGGCTCTGCGAGTCCGAGCCATGCATGGAGATCACCGGGTCGAACTCGGCGATGTCGAAACGCGGGGTCTGCCACACCTTGCTGCGCGCCTGCGCCCAGCGGCGGTTGCCCTCAATAGTGTTGATCTCGCCGTTGTGGGCGAGCAGGCGGAACGGATGCGCCAGCGGCCAGCGCGGCAGCGTGTTGGTGGAAAAGCGCTGGTGGAAGACGATCGCGCTGGAGGACAGGTCGCTGCGCTGCAGGTCCGGGTAGAACGTGCTCAGCTTGTCCGGCAGCACCATGCCCTTGTAGCTGATGCCGTTGGGCGAGAGCGTGGTGACGTAGAAGTTTTCCACTTCGCGCAGCGCCTGCTCGGCGCGGCGGCGCGCCAGGAATAGCGCCAGGGTGAAGCCGTCTTCGCTCTGCTCGGCGCCGGCATCGACGAATATCTGTTCGATGCGCGGCAAGGTGTCGCGTGCCAGCTGGCCGCAGACGCTGTCGTCGGTAGGCACCACGCGCCAACCGCGGAACTGCACGCCAGCGCTGTGCAACTGGGTTTCCAGTTCGGTGCGACAGCGTGCGGCATCGGCTTCGTCCAGCGGCAGGAACACCACACCGGCCGCGTAGCGCGTGCCCAGGGCGATGCCGGCATCGCGCGCCAGCCCGCGCAGGAACGCATCGGGCTTGCGGATCAGCAGGCCGCAGCCATCGCCGGTGAGGCCGTCGGCCGCCACGCCGCCGCGGTGGGTCATGCGCGAGAGCGCCGCAATTGCGGTGTCCACCAGCGAACGGGAAGGTTGGTCGTCCAACTGGGCGACCATGCCAAAACCACAGGCGTCGCGCTCATCGCGCACGCTGTTGTAGAGACCGTAGTCGTTGAGCCCTTGGCGAGTGCGGGGGGCCATGTCTGCCTCTTTGCGATCTGGGAGAGCGGCGACGACGTTGCAGCGCTCGATCCGTGGAGCGTTTCGAAGAGGTCACCGGATGATCGACTAGACCACAGTTGATGCGGTGCCGCAATACACCGTTACAGCTGCAACGAGGGCGGCTGCAAGGCCTTGTGCCAGCTGGCTTGGCGCCTGTTCGCCAACAGGCGCCGACCTGTGCTCAGCCGCAACGCACCGAGGCGATCACGTTCTTGGCATCGACTTCCAGATTGAGCCGCTCGCCGTTGAACTCCATCGTGGTCATCTGGCCGGGTTTGAGCACGCGCACCGACTTGGCGCCGGCATCGGTACGTGCCTGGTCGCTCACCGCATCGGTCAGCGCCTGACCCACCAGCGATTGCACCTGGGTGGCATCGCAACTGCCGATCGGCGGCGCTTCGGGCGCGGCGGCCGGTGCCGGTGCGGCGGCTTGTTCGGCGGCTTGCTGCGCCTTGGCGGAGACGGCTTCCTGCTCGTCCGGTTGCGGCGAACCGCAGGCAGTCAATGCCGCCAGCACGACCAGGGTACAGGCCAGACGGGCGGTAGGCAGGACAGCGCGCATCGATGACTCCAGCACAGTAGGGGAAGCCCAAGCATAAGCAGAAAACCCGCTCGCGGGCATCGCTTGCCCACATGGCGTTGTCGCAGCGTTGACGCGGCCTAGTCCTGCCCGGCTCAACAATCGGCGCCTGTCCTTCGATCCGTGCGCAATGAAAGCCAAACGTGTTCTTCGCAATGCCGCCGCCACCGCCAGCGCCGCCGGCAAGCTGGCCACCGTTGCCGCCGGCGCGGTGGCTGCCACTGCTGCGGTGGCGAGCGTGGCCGCGGTTGCACAGGCCAAGGCCACCGCGCGCGCGGCCGGGCTCACCTACGTCAACGATCAACAGCCCGGCATCAGCCGCCGCAAGGCCGGCAAGAGCTTCAGTTACCGCAGCGCAGACGGACAACGCGTGGCCGATGCCGACACCTTGCAGCGCATCCGCGCGCTGGCGATTCCGCCGGCGTATACCGAGGTGTGGATCTGCGCCAAGCCCAACGGCCATCTGCAGGCCACCGGCCGCGATGCGCGCAGGCGCAAGCAGTACCGCTACCACGCCGATTGGGCGCAGGTGCGCGGCGAGGGCAAGTTCGAGCGGGTGATCGCCTTCGGCCAGTCGCTGCCCAAGCTGCGCCGCCGGCTACGCCGCGATCTGGTCCTGCCGGGATTTCCGCGCGAGAAGGTGCTGGCGATCGTGGTAGCGTTGCTGGCCGACACGCTGGTGCGCGTGGGCAACGCGGAGTATGCGCGCAGCAATCGTTCCTACGGGCTGACCACGTTGCGCAACCGGCACATGGAATTCTTGCGCGGCGGGCGCGCGCGGCTGAAGTTCCGCGGCAAGAGCGGCCAGGATCACGATATCGAGGTGGACGACAAGCAACTGGTCAAACTGATCCGCGAATGCCAGCAATTGCCGGGGCAATCGCTGTTCCAGTACCGCGATGACGACGGCCAGCTGCAGCCGGTGGATTCGGGCGAGGTCAACGACTACCTGCGCGAGGCGATGGGCGAGGATTTCACCGCCAAGGATTTCCGCACCTGGGGCGGCACGCTGGCGGCATTGCAACGTCTGGCACGTTTGCCGCTGCCCGAGCGCATGAGCGAACGCGCGCTGACCCAGGTGCAGAACGATGTCATCCGCGAAGTGGCCGATGCGCTGGGCAATACACCCTCGGTGTGTCGCAAGGCCTACATCGACCCGTGCGTCTTCGAAGGCTGGCGCGCCGGTCAGTTGCAGGCCATGGCCACCGGCGTGCGCGGCGAGCGTCAATGGGAGGCAGCGACGCTACGTTTTCTGACCGACTCGCGCAGCAAGCCACGCAAGACCAGCAGCAAACCGCGCAAGGCGGCCGGGCCGAGTCTGCGCCGTGCAAAATCTGCCTGAGGCTATGCCGCGCATGCGCGACGTTGGACGCGATAGGTCGTCGCAGGCGGAACGTTTCGGTACGTGCGCCCGATCCTGATGGCTTCCAGGTCTAGCGCGTCGAGGATCTGTGCCGGAACCGAGCACCTGATTCCGTAGGTAAACAGATACAGTCGGCCACCAGGCTTCAACTGCATGAAGGCGCCACGCAAGATCGCAGCCACCTGATGCGCCGGCATGTTCAACAAGCCAAGGCCGCAGACCACGGCATCGACGCACGCACCATCGATGCGCGGTATCGATTCAAGCTCGGCAACATCCATCTGCAGCAGTCTTGCGCGCGGAAAGCGCTGCTTGAGCAACGCAGAAAAGGCGGCGTTGTACTCGAGCAGGGTGAGGTTTTTTTCCTGCACGCCCTTGTCGATCATCGCCTGGGTGAACACACCGGTGCCCGGCCCGAGTTCGAGGACACGGCCAGTACGTTCCGACAACTCGGAAGTGATGATGGAGGCGAGTGCGCGTCCGGAGGGGAGTATCGCGGCAACGGAGCAGGGTGCGGTGAGCCATTCGCGAAAAAACGACGTCATATACGAACGAGCCATCTATCCTCACAACATTGAAAGAGTTCGTTCAAGCAACATCGACGCAGATGCGCGATTGTGCGTAAAACAAGGCTAAAGCAAGAAGCTGTCCGTAGTCCGTCCTCGCTGCGATTCGGCCACGAGAGTTCAGGTTCTTATCAGTATTGACACCTTGGCAATGCCACGTTGGCGATGCAATGCAGTGTCATCAACGAGCAATTTTCTGAGTGATTGCTGATGCAGGCGATGACCGAATGCGATGCGCGGCACGTGCTCAACGCCTGCGTTGTACAGGCGAGCGACAGGCAAACCGCACTATGGATGCAGCAACGCGTCAATCGGCTAGAAGCTGCGCACCAACTGCAGCGGCACTAGTGCGCCGCAACGTGTAACGCGCACTCTGGACAATCGGCAGATCACGTTTGGTGTGTTGAAGCCCTAGCGCATCCACGTGATCTGTAGGCTCTGTCCAAGCGATGCATGCAATCGCACTACGGTTGGCGCCGTTATCCAGCGTGGAGGATTGGCAATGGAAAGCGGGACGAGCGACATCAGCCGTTACGACCGGCCGTGCGATGTCACGTTGAGCGCCGATCCTGGCGAACTGCAATGGCGCGCGGCGTTGGTGCTGTCCAACGCGGATGCCTGTGTCCAGCATCTACCGGCGGACGTGCTCTGATCCGCTCGACGGTGATAAGCACCGTGCCAACGGCGCGGCATGGTGCCGTTGGCATCGGGGCCAAGGCCGACGGCAGTTTCTGCAAGCCCGTGCAGATTGAGCCGAGCAGCGCGCTGGTCCGTTCGCCAGCGCGATCTGTGGTCATGGTCCCGGCGGCAGCAGGCAATGTGGCACGTGCCTGCTGCACACGTCACCGTCCCTGGGACGGCGACGCGGATGCGCCGGTGCCAGCGGCCCCCTCAGCCGCAGTAGATCGCGGTGATGTTGTTGTTCGGGCCGGTCTCGACGGTGAGGTGATCGCCGCCGCTTTCGCTGGCGCCCTGGGCCGGGTCGGCCAAGCCGCTGGCAGTGGTGCCGCCGGTGGCGCGCTCGCCGCGGCGCACGCTGACCTGCAGGCTGTCGCTGTCCACGCGCGCACGTTCGATGGTCTGCGCCGCCGCGGCCAGGCCGACCGCGCCGCGCACCTTGTCGATATGGCACTGGCCGGAGATGGCTCCGTCGATGGGCTGCACCTGCGCGACCTGGTTGGAGGCACAGGCCGAGAGCAACAACACGGCAACGAGCGGGGCGAGGGTGCGGATCATCGGGGGTCTCCAGCGGAAGAATGGCGCAAGCGTGAAGAAAGCGTTGTTGGCGTGGCATGAAGGCCGCGGACAGAAAGCGGCCCGCGGGCGGGCTTGCGTCCTTCACATGACGTGGCAGCAGGTCCGATGACCGCAACGGGGCGTCGCGTTAGCGACGCCCCGACTGCATTGGGTGACCACTGCCCTTGCGCACAGACGCACAGGAAGCGTGGATGCCAATCCCCAATCCCAGCCCCTCAGAGCTTGACGAAACTCGCCACCGACAACGGGCCGAACGGCAACTCGAACAACGGCCCGCCGGTGGCGAGCGGGCCCAGGTCGACGCTGGCCAATTCCAGTTGCGCGAGCAACTGGGCGACCTGCGCCTTGGCATCGGCGTCGTCGCCGGCGATGAAGAACACCCGCTTGCCTTCAGTCACCTCCAGCTTGCCGAGCAGCTGCGAGTCCAGATGGTTGAAGGCCTTGACCACGCGCGCACCCGGCACCAGCTCGGCGAACACCTGGCTGGAGGGGCGGCCGCCGGTGTCGATCGCCTTCAGCCCATAGGCGCCGATCGGGTTAGCGGGGTCGGTGGCTTCCGGCGAGTCGGGGGCGACGTCCATCAAAGCGTTGTTGCTGTCGATGACGATGCGGCCGTTCCAGTCGGGCAGCCCGGCCAGCGCAGCCGGCAGGCCATGCCAGCGCACCGCCACCAGCACGATATCGGCCTGGGCCGCCTCGGCCGCAGTGACTGGCGTGATCAATGGGCCAAGCTCGGCCGCCAAGGCCTGCAGCGATTCCGGGCCGCGGCTGTTGGAGATCAGCGCGGGGATGTTCCGGCTGGCCAGAAGACGGGCGAAACCACTGCCGATAGCGCCTGCGCCGATGATGCCAATACTCATGGTGTTACTCCTGATGTATGTCGCCGACATGGCGACATATAAACTGAAATGCAGGGTGGGGTTACCACTGCAACGGGATGCTGAACTTGCCCAGCCGCGCGACGTCTGCAGCCAGTTGCGCCACGCTGACGCCGGCCAGTTCCTGTTCCATCGCCTGCCGCGCGCGTTCCAGCGCTGGCTGCAATGCCTGCAGAATGTTGCCGCCCACTGCGCAGGCCTCGCACGGCGGCGTGCGGTGCAGGGCGAACAGTTCGGTGTTTTCTACCGCGCGGTAGATCTCCAACAGACTGATGTCCTCGGCCGGGCGCGCCAGCAGGGCGCCGCCGCCGGCACCGAGCTGGGAGCTGGTGAGCCCGGCGGCAGTCAGCCGCGACAGCAGGCCGCGGATCACCACCGCGCCGGTGTTGGCGCTATAGGCCAGGTCTTCCGAGCGCATTGGCTTGCCGCCGCTGACGGCCAGGGCAGTCAGGGTATGGGCGGCAACGGCGAAGCGGGTACTGGTTGGCATGGCGATATAGTCGATGTGTTGGCGACACGATTACATTAAAGTCCAGGTCCGTCAACTCTTTTTGACGTTACCGATCATGCGTGCGTCGTGTCCTGTCTGTATTGATGCGTCGCTATGCCGGAAGTGAGATTACTTCCAGATCTGGACGACTCCACTACAAATCTTCCGGCTAGTCGATCAATGGGCGCATCTCTAATCTTTGCATCACCGGGGCAGCTTGCTCCACCACTGCAAAGGGATCCGTCATGAACGCACAACTGGCCACCGTCTACGCCGACCAGCAGCCGCAGCGCGAGCCCGGCGTGCAGGCCATTGCCCCGCCGCGTCCGGTGGTGTTTCGCACCCGCGGCACCACCCGCGGTCCGATCACCCGGCTGATGAGCCCGGGCGACCTGGGCCAGCTGGTCAAGCCGTTCGTGTTCCTGGACCTGTTCACCGTCAAGCCGTCGATCGGCGGTGCGCCGATGGGGATGCACCCGCATTCGGGCATCGCCACGCTGACCTACCTGATGGACGGCGAAGTCGGTTACGAAGACAGCACCGGCCAGCAAGGCACCTTGCCCACCGGCGGGGTGGAATGGATGCGCGCCGGCAATGGCGTCTGGCACGACGGCATGCCGGTGGGCCAGTCCTCGGCCAAGGGCTTTCAGCTATGGGTTGCGCTGCCGGCGGCCGAAGAAAACGCCCCGGCGCAGAGCCTGTATCTGTCGCCCGACGATGTGCCGGTGGACGGCCCGGTGCGCGTGCTGCTGGGTCGCTACGGCGCACTGGAAAGCAAAATCCCGGCACCGGCCGACATGACCTACCTGAGCGTGCAGCTACGTGACGGTGAGACCTGGCGCTATGTGCCGCCGGCCGGCCATGAGGTGGCCTGGATCGCGGTGCACGGCGGGCAGCTGGAAGCGGCCGACACCATCGGCAGCGGGCAGATGGCGGTGTTCCAGGACGCCGAGCAGGCCATCGAGGTGGTGGCGGTGGGTGCGACCTCCTTCGTGCTGGGCTCGGCGGTCAAGCATCCACACGAACTGGTGATGGGCCACTACTCGGTGCATACCAGCAAGGCCGCACTGGCGCAGGGCGAGGCGGAAATCCGCCGCATCGGCGAGCAGTTGCGCGCGCGGGGCCGCCTGGCCTGAGCCGGGCGCCACCGGTAGCCGAGGCAGGGCTGCCGCGTGGCAGGCACACAGCACGCGGATTGCCCGGCATACCAGCGCGCGACAGAGACTTCCGGGCGCAATACGCCTTCCAATCAGCACGCCTTACCTGCACCTCATCTTCAACCACCAATTCCACCGCGTCGCTGCGGGTGCGCTTGCGCCACGCGTCGCCGAACTCTCACACCCCATACTTCTTAACAAAGGCACTGACATGAAACTGCTCCATCTCGATTCCAGCATCCTCGGCGCTTATTCGGTCAGCCGTCAGCTCTCGGCGGCCACCGTTGCAAAACTGCAGTCCGGCAACAGCGATATCGCCGTGACTTACCGCGATCTGGCTGCCGAGCCGCTGGCGCACCTGTCCGGCGCGCATCTGGCAGCGCAGCAGAACCCCACCGGCGACCAGAGCCCGGCACTGGCCGCCGAGCTGGCCACCAGTGCGACGGTGCTGCAGGAGTTTCTGGATGCCGACACCGTGGTGATCGGCGTGGCGCTGTACAACTTCACCATCCCGACCCAGCTCAAGGCCTGGATCGATCGGGTGCTGGTGGCCGGCAAGACCTTCCGCTACAACGCGCAGGGCGTGCCCGAAGGGCTGGCCGGCAACAAGCGCGTGATTCTGCTGGTGGCGCGTGGCGGCTTCTATGGCGCCGGCTCGCCGATGGCATCGCTGGAGCATGCCGAGACCTATATGCGCACGGCGCTGGGGTTCATCGGTGTGCACAACCCGGAAGTGATCGTTGCCGAAGGTCTGGCCACCGGCGCAGACGCACGCCAGGCGGGTATCGCCAGTGCCCAGCAGCAGATCGATGGGCTTGCTGCCTGAGCGAGGTAGCGCGTGACGCTTGTCCGCTGGCATTGCCTGCGGCGGCGATCAAGCCACCCAATGCCCGGCGCTGATCTCTCAACCGTGGTGACACTGCATCGAGCGGACAGCGTGCCGCTCGATGCAGTGCGTTGCCCGCGTGGCGGGGCGCCAACAGCGCTTCAAAGGATGTCGGCGCTGATGCTGCATCGCTGGGGGCGTTGCAACCGCTTCCCTTGGCATCACGCAATCACTGCACGCCGCGCATCGCGGCGCTATTTGCCAAGCCAATCACCTCGTTGCATTCAGGCGCATTCAATCGTGTCGTCACGGCCTGGATGAACGCCGAGACCGCACGCGGCAGATAGTGTCGGCTCGGGTAGAGCGCGTACAGGCTCTGGCCCTTGCGTTGAAAATCCGGCAGCACCACGGTCAGGCGACTTTCGTTGATATCCGGCCACGTGAGTGCCTGCGGCAACAACGCGATGCCGAGCCCGGCCACCGCCGCTAGCCGCAGCGCGCGCGCGGTGGTGGCGGCCATGCGCGCCTGCACCTGGACATCTTCGGCAAGCCCGGACGGGCCGACCAGTGTCCAGGTGGCATATCCGCTGGGATGCGGAAAACTGATGCAGTCGTGGTGCGGCAATTCGTCCAGCCGCAACGGCCTGCCGCGCGCCTGCAGGTAGCCGGGGCTGGCCACCAGGACATCGTTGGTGTCGGCCAGGATCTGGCGGCCGACATAGCCCAGGTCCGTCACCACACCGCCCCGGAAGGCCACATCGATACGCTCGGCGATCAGATCGGCCTTGGCATCGCTGAGTACGAATTCCAGCCGTACGCGCGGATGCGCGGCGAGAAATTCGCCCACCCATTCGACCCTGAAAAAATCCAGGAAATCCGCCGGCGCCGCCACCCGCACCAGACCGGCGGCTTCGTCGCCACCGGCCACCAGGCTCTGCCCGGCCGAGGTCAGCCCGTCCACCGCATCGGCACAACGTTCGTAAAAGGCCTGGCCGGCGTCGGTGAGGGTGAGTTTGCGAGTGGAGCGCTGCATCAGGCGGGTGTCCAGTTGCGCTTCCAACTGCTGCACGCGCCGGCTCACGCTGTTGGGCGCAGTGCCCAGCCGGCGTGCGGCTTCGGCAAAGCTGCCGCTGCGCACGACCTGCACGTACAGCGCAATGTCATTGAGATCGATCACCAGCGGCCTGGACGCGTGTAAATGCGGAGTCTAAGCGTGGCGACTGCGCGTCGTCGATCACAGCAGCGTGCAGCACTGCATGTGGCGGACAAAGGTGGACCGGCGGCACAGCGCGTCATGCCCTCGAGGAGCTCGGCTTTTTTATCGCATCCAAGCAACGCGACGAGTCCAGATATTGGTTGTCTTGTGTCTTTGGGTTGCGCGGATAGACCGGATGTAGAGCGGATGATCTGGGGCTTGGCTGCAGGCCCCTAGCCCGCCCACCATCGCGGGACACGCTGCAAGTACGTCCTTGTAGGCTCTACGCGGCATCCATGCCGCGTAAGGTCCCGCGACGGTGGGCGGGCAAGGACCCGTCGAGATGGTCGGTGTGCATAGCTCTTCTCAAAGCAACCAGCAAGATCTCTGGTGCGGTGTCCTTGCCGATTGCGGGACCGTGTGGCGGCATGGATGCCGCCACCGAGCCCCCAGGGACGCGTTTACGGCGTGTCCCGCGAGCGGTGAGGGCACCGCGCGCTCGATTAACTCAGCGTTTGACTGACTCCAACGCCTCTACGACTCAGCTCCTTCGCGTCAGTCCGTGACGGTGCAACAGCTGCCGCAAGCGACGTTGCACGCGTTGCAGATCCGCCTCGGCGGCCTCGTCGAGAATGCCTTTGGCCAAGGCATCGAATTGCGGCCAGAACTGGCTGGGGTCGCGCACCCGCTGCGGCCATACCGACAACATTCTGCCCAGATCGGAAAGCTGGTGATTGGTGTGGGTGCGTATGCGTGTGCTCATGTCGCGTCTCCCGGCCAGTCCAGGGCGACAGCGTGGACCGCACCGTCGTCGACCAGAGTGAAAGCAAGCTCGGCTTGCGCTATGCCGTCGATTTCCAGCCGTGGCTCGACACCGGGGCGCTGGGTGACGTCGATGACGTAGGTGCTGGTGCCGAAGCGATAGCGCAGCTGGTACTGGGGCCAGCTGGCCGGGATGCACGGCACGAGGTGCAGGCGCTCGCCATGGCGTTGCAGGCCGAGCAGCGATTCGGTCAGCAAGCGGTACATCCAGCCGGCGGCGCCGGTGTACCAGCTCCAGCCGCCGCGGCCGGCGTGCGGCGCCACTGCGTAGACATCGGCCGCCAGCACATAGGGTTCGGCCTTGTAGCGCTGCACGCCCGCCGCGTCGCGGGCGTGGTGGATCGGGTTGATCATGCCGGCCAGTTGCCAGGCCCGCGCGCTGTCGCCCAGATGCGCGAAGGCCATCGTCGCCCACACCGCCGCATGCGTGTATTGACCGCCGTTTTCGCGTACGCCGGGCACATAGCCGCGGATATAGCCGGGGTCGTGTTCGGTACAGTCGAACGGCGGTACCAGCAGCTTGACGATGCCGGCGTCGGGATCCACCAGCTGCTGGTGCATCGCGTCCATCGCCTGTGCACCGCGCGCCGGGTCCATCGCACCGGACAGCACCGCCCAACTTTGCGACAGCGAATCGATACGGCATTCGTCCGAGTCGCTCGAGCCCAGCGGCGTGCCGTCGTCGAACCAGGCCCGCCGGTACCAGCGCCCATCCCAGGCATGCTGTTCCAGCGCAGTGCGCAAGGCGTGGGCGTGCGCACGGCAGGTCGCTGCGAATGTCGCATCGTCGCGCTGCACGGCCACGTCTGCGAACCTTAGCAGCGTGTCGTAGAGGAAGAACCCCAGCCACACGCTCTCGCCCTTGCCGTCCTTGCCGACCCGGTTCATGCCGTCGTTCCAGTCGCCGCTGCCGATCAACGGCAGGCCGCGTTCGCCCAGCCGTGCCATGCCGCGTTGCAGGGCGAGCACGCCGTGCGCGTACAGCGACTGCATGTTGGCGGTGATCTGCGGCAGGTCGTAATACGATTCTTCGTCGGGCTTGAGGGCGCGCCCGTCGATAAAGCTCACGCGCTCGTCCAGCACACTGGCGTCGTTGGTGACATCCAGATAACGGCATAGCGCCTGCGGCAACCACAGAAAATCGTCCGAGCACTGCGTGCGCACGCCGCGGTCCTGTGGCGGGTGCCACCAATGCTGCACATCGCCCTGCACGAACTGATGCGCGGCGCAGCGAAGTAGATGCGCGCGGCTGAGCGCCGGCTGCGCGTGCACCATCGCCATGCTGTCCTGCAACTGGTCCCGGAAGCCGT
The DNA here is from genome assembly GCF_040202355.2 of Xanthomonas sp. WHRI 7064. Taxonomy (NCBI): domain Bacteria; kingdom Pseudomonadati; phylum Pseudomonadota; class Gammaproteobacteria; order Lysobacterales; family Lysobacteraceae; genus Xanthomonas; species Xanthomonas sp. WHRI 7064. The sequence goes on from NZ_CP167821.1 coordinate 53,822, forward strand.
ATGCGCCACCGGACTGGTAGTAGCCGCTGCGTGCCAGGAACCGGCAGGCGATGGTCTGGTAGAGCAGCCAGCCGTTGGCCAGCAGATCCACCGCCGGATCGGGCGTGGTCACCTGCACGGTGCCCAGAACCTGCTGCCAATGCGCGCGCACCGCCAGCAAGGCGGTGTGCGCGGCGGCCACGCCACGGCTCTGGCGGGCCAGTGTCAGTGCGGTGTCGCGATCCACCGCCGCGCCCAGGCGGAATACCGTTTCGAAGCTCTGTTCGGCCGCCAGCGTGACCGGGATCTGGATCGCCGCGCACGGGTCCAGGCCGGCACCCACGCGCCCGGACAAACGCTGCCGCGTGAGTGCGGCGGGCGCGGCCAGGCTGCCATTGCGCCCGATGAATTCGCTGCGGTCGGCAGTGATGCTGCGGCTGGGTGCATCGGCATCGAAGAACGCCACGCGCCCGTCGAACTCGGTGTTGTACGGGTTGCGCGCGGTCAGCACGCTGCTGCCCAGATCCACCTCGCTGACCACATGCAGCTGCGAGCGGGCGCGGATGTCGCCCAGCACCCATTCCACGTACCCGGTGACGCTGAGCCGGCGTGGGCGGCCTGAAAGATTCTTCAACCGCAGATGGCTGAACTTGATCGGGCGCTCCACATCCACGAACACCCACAGCTCGCTGCCGATACCGTGTTCGATATGGCTGTAGACGCTGTAACCGAAGCCGTGGCGCACCGTGTAGCGACCATTGCCGCGGCATGGCAGCGCCATCGGCGACCACACCTGGCCGGTGTCTTCGTCGCGCAGGTAGAACGCTTCGCTGGAGGCATCGCCGACCGGGTCGTTATGCCACGGCGTGAGGCGGAATTCGTGCGCGTTTTCGGCCCAGCTGTAGCCGGGGCTGCTGTCGCTGACCACGCTGCCGAACTGCGCGTTGGCCATCACGTTGCACCACGGCGCCGGTGTGGCGGTGCCTTCGTCCAGGGTGATGCGGTATTCGCGGCCGTCGGCAGCGAAGGCGCCCAGGCCGTTGTCGAACAGCACCGGTTCTTCGGCGGCGGCCTGCAGGGTTCGGTCCAGGTAGGCGGCGTGGGTGCTGCTGAGGTAATCGGCGCTGTCCAGTTGCTGGATGGGCTCCAGCAACGGCGGATGCGCACGCGCGCTGGGGTGGCGTTGCAATTGCGCGTCCAGGGTGCCGTTGGCATCGCTGAGGATCGCGCGCGCCACGGTCTGCAGCAGCACGCGGTCTTCCTGCGAGATGTGTTCGATGGCGCGCACGAAGATGCCGCCGGGGCGGTCGAGCACATTGGCTTCGGGGTCGGCGGCGATCAGGCCCACAATCGCGTCCTGCAATTGCTGCCGATAGCCTGCCTGGCTTTCGTTCCAGATCACCAGGTCCGCGCGCAGGCCTTTCAGGCGCCAGTACGCGTGCGCCTGCACCAGCTGGCGCACCAGATCCAGATTGTCCGGGTCGGTGATGCGCAATAGCACGATCGGCAGATCGCCGGAGATGGCGTGACTCCACAGCGCCGACTGGCCGCGATGGTTGTGCAGCAACACCTCGCTGTCGGCTCGCAGTTGCGGGTCGACGAACAGCACGCGAGCGGCCAGCCGCTCGTAGAGCATCGCGTCTTCCAGCGAGGCGTTGATCTGCCGGCGGATGACCTGGCTCTGGGTCAGCGCCAGATCGAACACGCGGTCGGCCAGACGGCGGTCGCGGTACTTGTCGATCAAGGCGGTGCAGGCCTCGCGTTGAGTGCCGACGCCGTAGACCATGTCCACCTGCGCCTGTTGATCCGGCGCCAGCGAAATGCGGCAGCGGATCGCCACGATCGGGTCCAGCACCGAGCCGGCCGCGCCGGACAGGCTGGCGTGCGCGTGTGCGTGCAAGGCCAGCGGATTGCGGGTGCTGCGCCCGCGCCCGACAAATGCGGCGCGGTCGGTCTCGTAGGAGATCGACGCCACGTCGGCATCGTGCACCGCCACCAGATGCAGCATCCACGGCTGCGCTTCGTCATGCCCGCGCGGGCGGCGCGTGCACAGCAGCGCCTGTTTGTCGGCCAGGATTTCAGTCTGCACGAACAGGTTGCTGAAAGCCGGATGCGCCTCGTCGGCCTGGGCCGGTGCCAGCACCACTTCGGCGTAGGTGGTGATTTCGATCACCCGCGTCTGCCGCGAGCGGTTGCGGATGCGCAAGCGGCGCAGCTCCACATCGTCTTCGGCGGAAATGGCGATTTCCAGATGGCTGTCGTAACGCTGGTGGCTGCCTTTGAACTCAGCCTTGGCATCGGAAAAGATCGCCTCGTAACGCTCCACCGGCACGCAGGTGGGCTGATGCGCGGCCGACCACACCGCGCCGCTGTCCACATCGCGCAGATAGCAAAACGTGCCCCAGTGATCGCGGGTGCCGTCTTCGCGCCAACGTGTCACCGCCATGTCGCGCGCGCGGCTGTAGCCACCGCCGGCCGAGGTCAGCATGCCGTGGTAACGCCCATTGGAGAGCAATTGCAGCGCCGGCTGGGGCAGATTGGGGTCGCGATGGATGCGCAAGGCCATGCCGGCTTCGGTGGCCACCGGGCGCTCAGCGGCGTCGGCCAGGCCTTTGACATACACGCCAGCGCGCGGTGCACGCTCCTGCAACAGCAACAGCGTGGCCTGGAATTGCGGGTCGGCGACAAAGCGCTTCTGCATCGGCGCATCGCGCAACACGTGGTCCAGCGCCAGCAGCGCCATGCCCTGGTGATGCGACATGAACGAGCGCACCAGCGCATGCTGTTCGCCACGCGGCACGCGCGAGGGGGTGTAGTCGATCGCCTCGTACAAGCCGAAACGCCCGCCAAATCCCAGCGCCTGCAGTTGCTGCAGATTGCGGCAGGCCGCATCCGGCTCGACCATCAGCGCCATCGCGCTGGCGTAGGGGGCAATCACCAGATCCTGGCCCAGGCCGCGCTTGAGCCCGAGCCCGGGCACACCGAATGCGCGGTACTGATAATTGCGCCGCGTATCGACGGTGTTGTAGCCCGATTCGGACACGCCCCACGGCACATCGCGTGCGGTGCCATAGCGGATCTGCGCCTGCACGGCACCGCGCATCGAACGGCTCAGCAAGGTCTGCGGGTAGCTGGGCATGACCAGATCGGGCATCAGGTACTCGAACATCGAGCCGCTCCACGACAGCAGCGTGGGCTCGGCGCCGGTGTCGGTGAGCGTGCGGCCGAGTGCAAACCAGCTCTCCTGCGGCAACTTGCCCTGGGCGATCGCCACGAAGATGCCCAGGCGCGCCTCGGAGGCGAGCAGATCGTAATGGCCGCTATCCAGGCGCTGGTCGTCGACGTTGTAGCCGATCGAGAGCAACTGCTGGGCGGGGTTGTAGAGGAAGTCGTAGTCCAGCTGCGCCAGCTGCCCGGCGATATGCGCAAGCCGTTGCAGCTCCTGCACGCGTCCGGCGGCCCAGGTCTGCACGCCGGGTGCGTGGTCGCTGACGGCAAGTTGCCGCAGCGTGGCGGCCGTGGTGCCAGGGGGCGGCGTCGCGTGCGCATCGGTACCGGCAAGCGTGGTTGCGCAATGGCCCACTTCGGCCAGGGCCGCCTCGCAGCTGTCGATCAAGCGTTGCGGCCACGGCTCGTCGTCGTCGCTGTCCGGCATCAGCGCCAGGATCGTGTGGCTCTGCGCCAGCAGCAGGCGCAGCGCTTGGTTGGCCTGGTGCAGGCTCGGCGCGGGCTGGCTGCGGATGCTCTGCAAGCTCTGCGACATGGCGTCCAGCGCATTGGCGGCGGCGTCGCTGCGTGTCTGCGCTCGCGATGCCAGCACGCCCAGGGTGTCGGCCAATCCATCGAACACCGCCAACGACAACGCCGGCGCATCCACCAGTGCCAGCAGGCCTTGCCGCAGCGTCAGCAGATGCCCGACCAGGTTGCCGCTGTCCACGGTGGAGACGTAGCGCGGCAACAGCGGCACCAGCGTTTCGGTGTCGTACCAGTTGTAGAAATGGCCGCGATAGCGCGGCAGCGCTTCCAGCGTGGTCAGCGTATGGGCCACGCGGGCCATGACGCCGGCCACCGTCAGGTAGCCCAGATCGTAGGCGGCCAGATTGGCCAGCAGGCCCAGCCCGATATTGGTCGGCGAGGTGCGGTTGGCCACCACCGTGACCGGGTATTCCTGCACGTTGTCCGGTGGTAGCCAGTGGTGCTGCGCGGTGCAATGGCTTTCGAAGAACGCCCAGGTGCGCCGCGACAATCCACCGAGGAAAGCGCGTTGTTCCTGCGACAACTGCGCCACCGGTGCGGCGGGTTGTTCGCCCAGCCAGGCCATCAGCCAGGGCGCGGCCATCCACGCCAGCCCCAGTGGCAACGCCGCCCACAGCGCCAACGGCGCCCACCACGCCACCACGGCGATAGCCAATGCCGCGCTGCACGCGGCGCCGGCCATCAGCTGTTGCTCGGCATTGCCACTGCGCGCGCTGCGTTCCACTTCGCTGGATGGCGCCCACTGCAGCAGATGGCGCCGGGTGATCGACATCCGCACCAGCGTGCGGGCGATGGCGGCCAGCTGCATCCCTGCTTCGAACGGCAGGCAGGCCAGCACCACGCCGGTGCGCAGCAGATGCTGACGCAGCCCCACACCGACCTGGCGCGCGTGATGACGCAGCCCCAGGCCCTCGGGCGGATGCGCCAGCGCATACAGCGCCGAACACAGCCCTGGCAGCAGCCATAGCACCAGCAGCCACAGCGTCCAGCGCAATGGCGTGGGCGAACACAACCAGCCGATCAGCAACAGACTCAGCGCGGCCGGGGCCACCAGGCTGCGGCGCAGGTTGTCCAGCAGCTTGCCGCGCGACAACCACGACAAGGGATTGCGCGCGCGCCGGCCACCCCGGTCGGGTACCCACGGCAGCAACCACGGCAGCAACTGCCAGTCGCCACGCACCCAGCGCGCGCGGCGCTTGGCATCGGTGGCATAGCGTTGCGGGTGGCGCTCGTACAGACGCACGTCGCTGAGCAAACCGGCGCGCACATAGCAGCCTTCCAGCAGGTCATGGCTGAGCACGCGGTTATCGGGGAAGCGGCCGGCCAGCACCTGCTCGAAGGTGGCCACGGCATAGATGCCCTTGCCGATGAAGGAGCCTTCGCCGAACAGATCCTGATACACGTCCGAGACCACACGCGTGTACGGGTCGATGCCCGGCTCGATGCCGAACATGCGCGCAAAGCGCGACTCGCCGCCCTCGCTCATGCCGGTGCCCAGGCCCGGCTGCAGAATGCCGTAACCGGCCTCGACGATCTGCCCGGCCGCATCCATGCGCGGCACATTCAACGGATGCGACATCGCCCCGACCAGCGCGCGTGCCGCATCGCGCGGCAGGTGGGTGTCGCTGTCGAGCGTGATCACATAACGCACCTGCACCAGCGCGGCGACATCGCCTTGCACCTGCAGGAATTCGTGGGCTGCCTGCAGCCGCGCGTCGTCGGCGCAGAGCAGGCGGTTGAGCGCTTCCAGCTTGCCGCGCTTGCGCTCTGCGCCCATCCAGCAGCCTTCGCCCGCGTTCCACTGGCGTGCGCGATGCAGCAGGAAGAAGCGATCGCCGTGGGCATCGGCATAGGCCGCGTTGAGCCGGTCGATATGCTGCGCCGCATGTGCCACCAATGCCATGTCGCCAGGCAACAGCGCTTGCGCGGCATCGAGAAAATCGGTGAGCAGCGCGAAGTACAACTGGTCGTCGCGGTTGGCCAGGTAATGCACCTCCAAGGCGCCGACCAACTCGTCGATGGCCTCGTGACTGGCCAGCATGCTCGGCATCACCACCAGCGTGCGGCAATCGGGCGTGATGCCGGCACGCAGGTCCATGCGCGGCAACGGATGCGGGCGCACCCATAGCGTTGCCACCCAGTTGACCAGGGCAATGCCCAGCTCGCTGGCGGCCAGCAGCGCGATGCCAGCGGTGATCCACCACAGCGCTGGCGGCAGTGCGCTCACGCCCTGCAGCAGCACGCCGCTCCACAGCACGGCGATCACGGCGATCGGAAGCAGATACACCGGCAGCGCCACGCGTCGCGCGCGTGGGCGCGGTGGGGGCGGCGTATCTGCCGCTGCTGAGTCGCGAAGCGCGGCACGCAGCCGCGGCAATCCCGCATCCACCAGGTAATAGCCCACGTGGCCGGCCACCGGCATCGCGGCATCTGCGTGCGCCGCCAACTGCAGCACTGCCTCGGCCACGGCCGGCTCGTCGCGCTCCAGGCGCTGCGCCAGCTGTTCCACCACATGCCGGTAGGTATCGCGGGTGTGGAAATCCATGCGCGCATACACGTCGGCCGGATCCTTGCGCAAGGTCTGCTCGACCACGCTCATGGCCTCGACGAAATCGCGCCAATCCATGTCGTCCAGAAACCGCAGGCTGCCGATGCTGTTGCTGATCGCCACCTGCTCAGCCGCCTGGCGTTGGCTTTCGGCGTGCACCAGGCCTTCCACGCTGTGGCCCTCGCTTGCCAGCCATTGCTCCACCCAGGCGCTGGCCATCGACAACACCGGGCCGCGGCCCTGGATGCCGCGCGTCAGCTCGGCCACGAACGCACCGGTGGCCGGTGGCTGTGAGCGCGCCAGATCGGCCACCACCACCACCACGTCCTTGGGTTGCGCCGCCGCCGTGGCGTTGAGCAACGCGGCCCAATGCGCGGCCAGGCGGGTGTCGCGCCCGTCGTGCATGATGTCCTCGGCAATGCGGCGCAGATTGTCGATCAGCGCCAGCCGCAACATGATCGGAATCGCCCATAGCTCGCCGAGCTTGAGCGGCGCCACCTGTTGGTAGGCCGCGATGAAACGGCTCAGCGTGATCGCATCCACGCGCCCGTCGCCATGCGCCACCACCTGCAAGCCCAGCTCGTAGACGCGCGGCAGGCCCACCGACGTTGGCGTACGCAGACGCGGTAATTGTCGGCTATACCCGGGCGGAAGATGCTGACGCGCCAGGCGCATCTGCTCTTCCACCAGATAATAGTTGTCCAATAACCACTCGCCGGCCGGATGCAGGCGCAAGCCATCGGCAGACATTTCGGCCAATCGCGCTGCGGCCGTGCCGAGCGAGCGCTCGTTGAATTTGAGTTGCGACAGCAGCAGCTCGCGGGTTGGCCCGGTATAGAGCACATGCGCCTGCGCCAGGCTGTGCCCCAGCGCCTCCATCTGCTCGTCGCCAAGCAAGGCCGCACCTTCAGGCACGGCATCGCGCACCGACGGATGCTGCAGGGTTGCTGCCGGCTGGGTAATCGACTGCCACCAGAGAGAAAATGCAGAAGCCTTCCGCTGTGGCGGCATCGAGACATGACCTGTGCAGCATAAGAGCCGCTAGAACCACGATCATGCGCGCTTGGTCTGGCCGGCATGTGAAGGCACTACGTCGAGGCGTTGCAATCGTTGGCCTGGCGACAAACGCTCATGCGCCACGCGCGCCGATCCGGCAAACCGACGACTGCACGCGTGCCTCCATCGACGCAGCTGCAGCGGGCCGTACGCGGATGGTGCCGATCGCCGCCAGACGATGCGCGGCCAGGAGTGCAGACACGATTCGTTTCTCGCGCCGCTGGTTCTCCGGCGACCCGATGCACCACGCAGCCCATGCCGCACCCTGCGCGCCTGTTTATGGGATAACTGACATGCCGCTGAGTACCACTCTTTTCACCCGCAAGGTGCGCCACGCATGATCTGGATGAGCATGATTGCGACACGCAAGATCGCGAAAAGCACGATCTCGATCGGCAAGACAGCGCTATGGTGTCTTGCGGTGTGCCAGCTGATGCTCAACAGCGCAGCGGCGGCCCCGCCGACGCACGCCACGCTGACAGTTGCGGGATTGGAGCAGCCCGCGCAGATCCGTGTGGATCGCTGGGGCGTGGCGCATCTGTATTCCAAAACCGACAATGATGCATTTTTCGTGCAGGGCTTCAACGTGGCACGCGACCGCCTGTTTCAGCTGGATCTGCTGCGCCGCAAAGGGCTTGGTCACCTGTCGGCGGCGTTCGGACCTGCGTATGTGCAGCAGGATCGTGCCGCGCGGTTGTTTCTGTATCGCGGCAGCATGGCAGAGGAGTGGAGCAGTTACGGGCCCGACGCGCAGCGCGACGTGACGCGGTTTGTCGCCGGCATCAACGCCTACGTCGATTGGTTGGGCGCACATCCGCACGCGCTGCCGTATGAATTCCGCACGTTCGCGTATCGCCCGGAAAAATGGGCGCCGGAAGACGTGCTGCGTATCCGCACCACCGGCCTGAGCCGTAACGTCAAAAGTGAAGTGGCGCGTGCCAAGGTCGCGTGCAAGGCATCGCTTGCTGTCGATGCCGTGCGCCAAAAATTGCAACCGGCCTGGACAACCACGGTGCCTGACGGACTGGATCCTTGTCTGCCCGAAGATGTCTTGAAGGTCTACGAGCTGGCAACGCAAAGCCCCAGGCTCAGCGCCGACACCCACGTGGCAGAGGCGCAGACACCGCCATTGCGGCCGGGCGAGGAAGCCTTCGCCGAAGGCAGCAACAACTGGGTCATCGCACCGCAAAAATCGGCCACCGGCCACGCGGTATTGGCCGACGACCCGCACCGTGCCTACAGCGTTCCCAGCCTGCGCTACTTCGTGCATCTCAACAGCCCGGGCCTGGACATCATCGGTGCCGGCGAACCAACCGCACCGGGCATCGCGATCGGCCACAACCAGACCAGCGCGTTTGGGCTGACCATCTTCAACATCGACCAGGAAGACCTGTACGTCTATCGCCTGAACCCGGCCGACAACGCGTCCTATTGGTACAACGGCAAGTGGGAGCCGTTGCGCACGCAGCACGAGCGTATCGCAGTGCGTGCCGGCGCAGCGGTCGACGCGCAGCTTCAATTCACCCGCCACGGGCCGGTGATCTACATCGATGCAGACAGGCACATCGCCTATGCGATCCGTTCGGTGTGGAGCCAACCCGGCGCCGCGCCGTATCTCGGCTCGCTGCGGTATCTGCGCAGTACCTCGTTCGCGCAATTCAAGGACGCACTCGCACATTGGGGCGCGCCCTCGGTCAATCAGGTCTACGCAGACATCAAGGGCAACATCGGTTGGGCCACCGCCGGCATGACGCCGCGCCGCCCGCGCTCGGACGGCCTGCTGCCGGTGCCCGGCGACGGCCGCTACGAGTGGAACGGTTTCTGGAACGCAGATGTCCTGCCGTCATCGAAGAACCCCGCGGCAGGCTTCATCACCACGTCCAACGAGATTAATCTGCCGGCCGGTTATCCGTATGCGCAGCGCAAGATTGGCTTCGAATGGGCCAACGACGCGCGGCATGCGCGCATCACGCAGGTGCTGTCGCAGCTGCCGACGGTGAGCCTGCAGGATTCGGAAAGACTGCAGAACGACCAGGTATCGCTGCTGGCGCAGCGCCTGGTCGCCTTGATCGCCCCGCTGCAGGCGCACGACGAGGCCACCACTGCGGCGCTCGGCTTGCTCAAGCCCTGGGACGGCACGGTGAGCGCCACCTCTGCTGCCGCCGCGTTGGAAGAAGTGTGGTTCAGTCGCTATCTCGGCGATGCCTACAAGGCGCTGGTGCTGCGCGCCTCCGAGGCGGCCACCTTCGGCATGCCCGATGCAGCGGTGTTGATGGATGCACTTGAACATCCAGGCGCCGCCTTCGGCCCCGCACCGGCCGCACGCCGCGATCAGCTGCTGTTGGACTCGCTACGCAGCGCGTACCTGGCGCTGGTGGAGCTGCAGGGCCCGGATCCTGCGCAGTGGCAGTGGGGCAAGCTACACGTCAACAAGGTCTCGCATGCAATGAGCGCGGCGGTCGGCAGCGATCGTGCGCTGCTGGATGTCGGCCCGTTCGCCAAGGGCGGCAGCCCGTACACGCCGAATCAATCCAGCTACGACCCCAAGGATTTCCGCCAGACCATCGGCCCCTCCGCCCGCCTGATCATCGACCTGGGCAACTGGGACAACTCGCGCGCGATGAACTACCCAGGCCAATCCGGCGACCCGGCCAGCCCGCATTATCGCGACCTTGCACCGCTGTGGCTGCAGGGCACGTATTTCCCGTTGCTGTACACGCGCGCTGCAGTCGACGCGGCGACCGAGCAGATCGTGGATCTGGTGCCGGCCGCACGCCCAGGTTCGGTGCACGCGGGTCACTCCCACTGAGAACGTCCAGACCTCCAGTGTTCCAACTCCGCGCAGACGCTCAGTGCAATTCCGGCTGGTCCGGAACTGCCTAAGCGCAGTCCCACCGGAGATCGCAATGTCGGTAGCAGCCTTGCGCGCAGCTCAGGTTTGACGAACCTGAGCAGATCCTCGCGCCGGCGGGCAGGGCCAAGCAGCCCCACGAAGGCGCAAGGCGAGGCTGCCAAGGCCTGCAGCGACTCAAGATCGAGCTCGAAATTGTGGTGCATCAACAGCACCGCATCCGGCGAAAAATCAGCCAACAGCGCCGGGACGGACACCGATGCGTCGAGTGCCCCTGCGCCGCTGCGGTGACGCCACGTCGCGCGCGGCTCCCTGTACCTGGCCTGCCAGCCCAGGTCTTGCAACATCGCCGAAAGGTAGGTCGCCTCGGGGCCGGCCCCCAGCACCAACACGCGCGGCGGTGGCGCAATGCGAATGTTCCAGCAGCGGGACGGTTGCACGTGCTCCGGCAACACCGCCGCAAGCACGCGCTGGCTGATGTGCCCCGCACGGCCGAGGCGGATTTCGCCTGAGGCCATGACGGTCACCTCAAGTGGCGCGCCGCCTGCAGACCAGGTGTCGACGGCGGCGTCCAGGCAAGGGACGGCGCTCACTGGAAACAGCGCGACCAGTTGGCGGCCCCGACACCCTGTTGCGCCAGCGGAGAACAGGGCGCTGTCCTCCAGGCTATCGATCTCAAGCAGCTGCAATGTGTTGGTTGCAATTGCCTGCTCGCCACACGCAAGCAGGGCAGGTTCCAGGCAACCGCCGCTGAGCCACCCCACATGCCGACCCGAGCCGAACAGTGCCAGCGTGCCTTGCCTGGCATACACCGACCCTTCGGTGTCGAGCACGACGGCGAGCGCGGTGGGCACGCCGTCAACGCTGCTGGCGCGCGCTGCGGCAAGCACCACTGCTTGCGCGCCAGCGCTGCGCTCGCTGCACCTGCGCCAATCACAGGGCATCGGCACAGCGGCCGAGAGGCCGCTGTTGATCGAAAGGTTCCCAGCCATCCCTCACCTCGGTTGCCAACGCCTGACGCGTGCAACGTGCGTGCTCATCGTCCGGCAAGCTTGTCCAGCGTGATCGGCAGGCTGCGGATGCGTTTGCCGGTGGCATGAAAGACCGCATTGCCGATCGCCGGTGCGACGCCGACAACACCGATCTCACCCACGCCCTTGCCGCCAAGCGCGCTTGCCTGCAGGTCGGGAATACCGACAGAGATCACTTGCACCTCAGGCACGTCGGCGTTGACCGGCACCGCATAGTCGGCAAAGTTCGCATTGACGGTGCGGCCGTCGCGCTGGTCGATGTGGCCTTCCTCGAGAAGCGTCTGCCCGAGCCCCATGATCATGCCGCCGATCCACTGGCTCTCGGCCAGTTTCGGATTGAAGATGCGCCCGCTATCGAATGCCGAGACCATGCGTTTGACGCGGATCGTGCCGAAGTCCTCGTCGACGCGGACCTCGACGAACTGCGCACACCAGCTGTGCGCCGAGACGCCGCCTTCCAGCGCGGTTTTCAGTTGCGCGAAACTGCGATCGGCCTCGTCCTTCATTTGCTCGGTGGCATCGGGGGCGAACGTATTGCCCTCGACCGCCAGGCTGCTCTTTCCGACCGCCTTGAGCAGGTCGGCAATGGCGATACCGCCACGACGGCGCCGCGCAGGCCGGATGTAGCCGTCCTTGTAAACGAGTTCGGCAGGCCTGGAGCCCGCCAGCGGCGAGCGCGGGTCGGTCGCTGCAAGCGCCAGCAGAAGCGCACGCGCATTTCGCGCTGCACGGTCGACTGCGCCGGCCAGGTTGTTGGCTTGCTGCGAGCCACCGGCAAGCGCGGAGCGGGGCAGCACGGTATCGCCCAGGCGAACCATGACCGTTGCGACAGGCACGCCCAGGGCCGCCGCAGCGGTTTGCGCAAGGATGGTGTAGGTGCCGGTTCCGATATCGGTACCGGCGCTGAGCACCTCGATCTTTCCGCTGTCGTGGAACACGAGCCTGGCTTCACTGGCGGTGCGGATCATCGGATAGGCGCCTGCCGCCATGCCATAGCCGATCAGCTCGCGACCCTCGCGCATCGAGCGCGGTTGCGGGTTGCGCTTCCACCAGCCGATGGCTTCGGCGCCAGCCGCATAGGCTTCGCGCAGCTGCCGTGTCGTCCACGGCAACCTGCTGCTGGGATCGGTGTCTGCCCAATTGGCCAGGCGCAAGGTGATCGGGTCCATGTCCAGCGCGTAGGCCAGCTCGTCCATGGCGCTCTCCAGCGCGTAGGCACTTGGATTCTCGCCGGGGCCGCGCTTCCATCCGGGCATGACGGTGTGCACCGGAACCACGCTCAGCCGGGACGAAAAGTTAGGTGTGGCATACATGATCTTGGTGACGTTGTTGCAGGCCTCGACATGCACCTCGTCGATGGCGGTTTCGTTCCAGCTCTCGTGGACGATCGCGCTGATTCGTCCATCCTTCGATGCACTGATGGAGAGCGTCTGCCGCGTTGCAGGGCGCCCGCCCAGGCCGGTAAAGGTCTGTGGTCGGGTCAGCGAGACCTTGACGGGCCTGCCCAGCTGCCGCGAAGCCGCGCATGCCAGGCCCACATGCGGATGCGCGCCGATCTTGGAGCCGAACCCGCCGCCCACGTAAGGCGAGATGACCCGTACCTTCTCGATATCGATGCCCAGCCATTCCGACACCACGCGTCGCGCGCCTCCCACCCACTGGCTGGGCTCCCAGACGGTCATCTGGCCGTCCTGCCACGAGGCGATACAGGCATGCGGCTCCAGCGGCACGTTGTATTCGCGCGCGGTCGTGTACGCGACATCGACCTTCACTTCGGCGCTGGCCAGTGCTGCTGCAGCATCACCCCAGCTCGCACCCATCGCATCGACAACCTGCGGTGTCGCCTTGGCGTCGTTGAGGTCGAGGATGGGCGTGGCATCTTCGTAATCGATCTTGAGCAGGCTGGCCGCTTCGGTTGCCTGCTCGAAGGTGTCGGCGACCACGAGCGCGAGATGCATGCCGTTGAATCGGATCACATCGTCCTGTAGTGGCGTAAATTCCTCGGTCGCGCCGCCGCCCTTGCTGTAGACCGTTGGCTTGTTGAGCTTCAAGGGATGCTGCGGGGTGTAGACATCGATCACCCCGGGCAAGGCCAGGGCAGCCGATGTGTCGATACCAACCACACGCCCGGCGGGACGGGTGGATTGCACGGTGACGCCGTAGGCCATGTTCGGCAGCGTCTGTTCGATTGCGTAGCGGGCATTGCCCGTGACTTTCAACGGGCCTTCCGCGCGCGACAGGCGCGCACCCAATGGCGATTGGGTGTCGGCAGGCACACTTGCGGCAGCTTCCTCACCGGCCAGGCCAACGCCGGTGGCGGCAACCGTCACTGCACCCACGCCCAGTTTGATGAAGGTGCGGCGGTCAAGTTCCAGTTCGGTCTTGCGGGTCATGCGATGCCTCCTACCTGCATCAGAGCGCGTGCCACCACGCTGGGCGTCAGAGCAATCTTGAACGCGTTGTGTCCGCTCGCCTTCGCGTCGTCGACCGATGCTGCGGCTGCAGTGCGCAGCGTTTTCTCATCGAGCACGGCACCGTTGAGCAATGCTTCGACCTGGTGCAATCGCCAGGGCTTGGTTGCGACACCACCTACGGCGATGCGCGCCTGCCGAATGGTGGTGGTGTCGGCTTCCATTTCTAGACCGACCGCGGCACTGGCCGCAGCGAACTCGTAGGACGCGCGATCACGGACCTTGAGATAGTGCGAGCGCTTCAGTGCGGGCGAGCGCGGGATTTCAATCCCGACGATGATCTCGCCCGGTCGTAATGCGTGCTCAAGATGTGGCGTCTGCCCTGGAAGCAGGAAGAAGTCATCGACCGGAATCCGCCGTTGCGTGGATCCCTGGAGAAGGACCACCGCATCGAAGGCCACCAGCGACACCGCAAGATCGCCCGGATAGATGGCGATGCAGGCATCGCTGGTTCCGAACACGGCATGATTCCGGTTCATACCGTCCATCGCAGCGCATCCGGAACCGGGGTTGCGCTTGTTGCAGTTCGAATAGGCGCCGGGGTCGCGGAAGTAGGTGCAACGGGTCCGCTGCATCAGGTTGCCGCCAATGGATGCCATGTTGCGCAATTGCGCCGAGGCGGCACGCCACAGGCTCTGGGACAGCGCAGGAGCGAGCTGCTGGATGTCGGGGTGATCGGCAACCCTGCTCATCTTGGCAAGCGCGCCGATACGGATGACATCGGCCGAGATCGCGATGGTGTCCAGGCCCTGGAGTCTGGTGAGATCGACCAGGCGTGCAGGGCGCTCGACGTTGAGCTTCATCAGATCGAGCAGCGTGGTTCCTCCCGCAAGGAACTTCGTCTCCGGTTTGCTGCCTTCGGCAATCGCCATGGCGGCATCCTGTGCACGCAGGTAGTCGAAGCTCCTCATCGCACGGTCTCTTTCTCAAGGCGGCTGGCCGCATCGCGCACGGCCGCGACAATATGGGGATAGGCGCCACAGCGACAGAGATTGCCGCTCATGTACTCGCGAATCTCGCTGTCAGTACTTGCGTGACCTTCGCGGATGCAGGCGATGGCCGACATGATCTGACCAGGCGTGCAGTAACCGCATTGGAAGGCATCGTGTTCGACGAATGCATTCTGGACCGCGTGCATCACACCATCGGGCCCCTGCAAGCCCTCGATCGTGGTGACCTGATGGCCCACTGCCTGGACCGCCAAGGTGAGACAGCTCAGGACGCGTTCGCCATCCAGATGCACCGTGCAGGCCCCACACTGTCCGTGGTCGCAGCCTTTCTTCGTTCCCGGCAGGCCGGCATGTTCGCGCAGCGCGTCGAGCAGTGTTGTACGCACGTCGACGCGAAGTTGGTGGCGCTGGCCATTGATGTCGAGCGTCAAGGGAAGGGTTGCTGACATCGCATTTCCTTTTGAAGGTGGGGCTAATGGATCGCGCGTGGGCATCGGGCTTGCGGCCGTGGCCGGTATTCCCCCTGCCGGCCGGCCAACACCACATCTCCGCTGGACTCAGGCGGCTTTTCGAACGTTGAACCACCCTGTGGTGTTCGCGATAACCGCCCAAAGCTTGGCGGGAATGGCAAGACGCTGAACGTCGGACGCGGCGATATCGAATGCGACCTCTCCCTGTGCATCGCCCGTCGCGAAGTCGACCCAGTCCGGATTCATCACCAGCCCCTGGCCGACCGCGACCACACCGACTCCCGCAGCAAGCGCGTCCTCGGCGTGTTCCGGTGTCCGGATCTGGCCCGCTGCAATGAGCGGCACGCGGCCAGCCAGATGATCCCGCAGGACTTCAATGATCCTCGGGCCGTCGGGTGCATCGACCGGGCGCGCTTCAAGCGCATCCCCCAGCGACACATGCAGATAGTCAACACCGCTATCGATCAGGCGATCGACAAGCGCGAGTGATTCGGCAATGCGTAGGCCGTCCGCGTGCGGTTCGTCGACGGTGATGCGATAGCCCAGCACAAACGGTGTGCTGGCATGGCGTGCAATGGCGTCACGAACGGCCTGCATCACCGCGACAGGAAAGCGCATGCGGTGATCGAGGGAGCCGCCCCAGCGATCGGTCCGGCGATTGAAATGTGGGGACAGGAAGTTCTGCAGCAGGAACCCGTGCGCGCCATGCAGCTCGACACCGTCGAAGCCTGCCTCGATGGCACGGCGGGTTGCCTCGCCGAAGGCGCGCACAACGCCCTGGATTTCCTCATCGGCAAGCGCGCGCGGCACGACTGCCGGGGCATAGGGGCCAGCGTCGCCGGCAACCGCACTTGCGGCAACAATGTCCGAGACCAGTTCCGGGCTGGTCTTGACGCCGGCGTGGAAGAGTTGAAGGATCGCCGGCGCACCCCCGCTCTTGGCAGCGGTTGCAAGCCGCTTCAGGCTGGGAATGAAGCGGTCGTCATACGCGGCGAATTCGTCGGTGAATCCGATCCCGTTTTTCTGCACATGCGTACAACCGGTAATCACCAGTCCCACGCCTCTGACACGTCGCCGGTAATAAGCCTCCTCTGCATCGGACACCGTGCCGTCGGCATTGCCAGCCCATGTGGTCATCGGAGCCATCGCGATGCGGTTGCGCAGCGTCAGGCCATTGCCGAGCGAGAAAGGTTGGAGAAGCGCTGTTGAATTCATTACAGGGGTTCCATCATTTGCAAGAGTTGAAAGCTGTTTGTACGAGTTCTTGAAAGATCAACGTCCTCAAAGCGCCCGCTCGCCTGATCGACAGGGCGATGGCGCTGGAGCACACCGAAACGTCCACAGAGAAATGTGATCCGGCATCGGCGCGCGCTCACCACAACGGCGCCCGGTGCAGATGCGAACCGGAGCTACCAATGCTCCATGCAGCTCTGTTCCAACGCCCATGCTTGCCAGGATCGGGTTCGAGTTGGAAAGGCCCGGTTTTCCGGGTTTGGGAGACTGCATGGTCTGGATTCCTGCTCAGATACGCGCACACGGACGGTGACCCTTGCGCGTTGTCGAGATACCAAGACCATGGACACGGCGATGGGCCGTGCTTGCACACGTGCCTGATCTGGTTCGGGTCTTGAGCGGCGATACGCTGGGAAGACTTGCCCGAACGACGATAGGCCGTTGGCGATTAAGAGACTAGATGGCTAATTTCGAATGTGCCTAGAAGGCCGTTTTCTTAGTCGGCCGTATTGGCCGAGTGCCGGCGTTGAGCCGGCCTGCAGCGATGTCAGGGGCGGCGGTAGCGAAGCGCTTCGAGTACCAGCGCAAACGCCGGCGCGTGCTGTCGGCGGCTCGGGTAATACAGGTGATATGCCGGCCGTGGCGGCGACCAGGCACCAAGCACCTGCACCAGTGCGCCGTCTTCGAGGTCGGCGGCCACCTGGTCTTCCGGGAGATAGGCCAGGCCCAGGCCGTCCAGCGCGGCCTGGTGCATCATCCGCAATGAACTGAAAGTGGCCCGGCCGTCGATGCGCACCTTCAATTCGCGCCCGCCCTTGTAGAACTCCCACGCGTACGTCCCCCCATGGGTGGGCAGGCGCAGCCTTAGGCAGCTGTGCTGCGTTAGATCGTTGGGGCTGACGGGGCGTTTTCTGTTGGCGAAGTAGGCGGGCGCCCCGACGACGGCGAAGCGGAAATCGCAGTTGAGCGGCACCGAGATCATGTCCTTGTCGACCTGCTCGCCCAGCCGCACGCCTGCGTCATAGCGGTCGGCCACGATGTCTCTCAACGCGTACTCGCTGATGATTTCGATGTTGATATCCGGGTATTCGCGCAGCATCGGCGCAAGCCGCGGCCAGAGAATGGTTTCGGCAGCGTGTTCGACGGTGGTGATGCGCACCGTGCCCGCCGGCTTGTCGCGCATGCTACTGAGCGCGGCGATTTCGATTTCGATTTCGTCAAAGTGCGGGCCGATGCGGTTGAGCAGGCGTTCGCCGGACTCGGTGACCGACACACTGCGCGTGGTCCGCGTGAGCAAGGTGAGACCCAGGCGCGCTTCGAGCGTTCGAACCGTATAGCTCAGCGCCGACTGCGAGACCCCCAGTTGGGCGGCCGCCCTTGTAAAGCTCTGCTCGCGCGCGACTGCGATGAAGGCCAGGAAGTCGTTGACGTTATCTCGGCGCATTCATAAATCCAATTTATAGGTGCATGCGGATTATATGGGCTAATCAGTTAATTGGCCTTGCGCTATGTTGCATCCAACAGCCGCCGATTGGCCAGCAGAACACACATGGCCATTGCAGATTCCGTGGGCGGACCCTGCACGCGTAGCAGGCCCGCAGGGATGCAGTTACCACGTCCTTTCACCACCTGCGCGATGCGTGGGTGACAGCCGATCAACACACAGAGATAGATCTCATGACCGACAACAACGTTTGGTTCATCACTGGCACCAGCCGAGGGCTGGGTACCGATATCGCCCGGCAAGCACTGGACGCCGGCCACCGCGTCGTCGCCACGGGGCGCAATGCCGATAACGTGTCGAAAGCGATCGGGTCACACGACAATCTGCTGGCTATCGCGCTCGATATCACCGACCCGCACGCCGCGCAGGCCGCAGCGCAGCTCGCGGTCGATCGCTTCGGCAGCATCGATGTGCTTGTGAATAACGCAGGCAACTTCTACGCCGGTTATTTCGAGGAGATCAGCGACGCGCAATTCCGGGCGCAGATGGAGACGAACTTCTTCGGCCCCTTGAATGTCACGCGCGCAGTTCTGCCGATCATGCGCAAGCAGCGCAGCGGTCAGGTGATCACCGTTACCTCCACCGCCGCCTTCGTGGGCATGGAATTTTGCGCAGCGTATGCGGCCTCCAAGTTCGCGCTGGAAGGCTGGGTCGAGTCGCTGCGTTATGACGTGAAGCCGTATGGCATCGAGGTGATGGCGGTCGAGCCGGGATTCTTCCGGACCGAGCTGCTGGTCGAAGGCGCCTCGACGATCTGGCCCGAACTCTCCATCGAAGACTACGCGGCGCGCACGGCGCAGACGATTGCTGCATGGAAGGGCATGAACGGCCAACAAGGTGGCGATCCTGCAAAGCTCGCCGCTGCGCTGGTGACGCTGTCCGACGCCGACGAGCTGCCACTGCGCTTTGTGGCCGGCGCCGACGCCATGGACATCGTCGAAGCCGATCTGAAAACCGTTCAAGCGCAGATCGATGCGCAACGCGACTTGTCCGCGTCGCTGTCCTTCGATGCAGCTGCGTAGACCCGCAACGCGTCTTTGCTGATCGCCGCATTGATGCATTGCAACTGACAGGACGTTTCGCGCTGCTGACCGGTGCGAACAGCAGAATCTGGGCGGCGACAGTCGCCTCAACAGCCTATCGTCCGTCCGGGTCGTGCAGTCTTGAACGGACCTTGTTCCCTGGCAGTAGTGCAAAGATCGCACGCAGCGCCTCCACCTGGTTAGCCATCCAGGAAGTCGGACCCAGCCATGGAGTAGCGCGTACGCGTGCGCTTTCGTAGAGCTGTGTGAAAGATCCACGGAGCAGTGGAGCGGCCGGCTCTTCATTCTCAGCCCTTGCCTGCAGCGTGCTCCCACGCACTCCCGCGTGCCGCCGAATCCGCACCGCGGCAATGCTCTCCTTGCCAGCCCTGCCATCCGACCTATTGACTACAGTTGTCGTCACGCTTACGGTAGCGACAACTGTAGTCATGGAGAGCGGCATGCGTGGCAAGACCATCGGGGACCAGGAGCTGGCCCTGCTGCAACACATCGAGGAACAACGGCAGGCCAGTGTCGGCGAAGTGGCGGCCGCGTTCGGTGAGCCGCGTGGGCTGGCGCGCTCGACCGTGCTGACCATGATGGAGCGCTTGCGCGCCAAGGGCTTCCTGCGCCGCGAGCAGGTAGACGGCATGTACCGCTACAGCGCCACCAGCGGGCAGGATGCGGTGGTGCGCTCGGCGGTGGGGCAGTTCGTGGAAAAGACCTTGCAGGGCTCGGTGTCGCCGTTCGTGGCGTGGATGTCGCAGCGCGCCGAGGTCAGCGATAGCGAGCTGGCCGAGCTCGAAGCCCTGGTCGCCAAGCTGCAGTCGCAGCGCAAGGAGGATTGAGCATGTCGCCGATGATCGAAGCCTTGCTCTGGAAACTGGGTGCCACCAGCGTGCAGACCGCCGTGCTGGCGTTGGCGGTGTGGGCGCTGTGCCGCAGCGTGCGGCGGCTGCCGGCCACCACGCAGACCTGGCTGTGGTGGCTGGTGGGAGTGCAGGCCGTGGTCGGCCTGCTGTGGAACGCGCCGCTGCAGTTGCCGGTGTTGCCCGCAGCCACGCCCACGCCTGCCTTGATTGCCGGCGACAGCCTGGCGCCGATGGTGATGGCCAATGCCAGCGCATCCGGCGCCAGCGCGGTCGCCAGTGCGGGCGCGGCAGACGTGCTGCAGGGTGCAAGCGGTCCGTCCTGGGCGCTGTGGCTGGCCGCATTGTGGGTTGCCGGCGTTGCAGTGATGGCGCTCGGCACGGTGCGCGCATACCGACGCAGCCGTGCCCTGGTACGCGCTGCCGCACCGTGCACCGATCGTGCCCTGGTCGCCGCACTGCGCATGGCCGCAGAAGCGCATGGCCTGTCGCAGCCGCCGGAAATACGTCTGTCGCAGCAGATCGCCTCGCCGCAGTTGATCGGTCCCTGGCGCCCGGTCTTGCTGCTGCCCGCCGCACGCCTGCCGCACATGGCCGACGACGATCTGGATATGGCGCTGACCCACGAACTGATCCATCTGCGTCGGCGCGATCTGTGGTGGGGCTTGCTGCCGTCGCTGGCCCAGCACCTGTTCTTCTTCCACCCGATGGTGCATCTGGCCGCGCGCGAATACGCCACCGCCCGCGAGGCCGCCTGCGATGCCGCGGTGGTCGCAGGCCACCGTCATTGCCGCCACGACTATGGCCGGCTGTTGCTGCAACTGGGCGTGGCACCGCGCCCGCACGGCGGCGTGGCCAGCGCCTCGCCGTCCTTCCTCAGCCTCAAACGGAGATTGCTCATGTTGCAGAACCCGACCTCGTTCCCGCGGTTTGGCGCGGCCCTGATCCTGGGCGCGGTGGCCATCACCGGCGTGCTGCCGCTGCGCCTGGTGGCGATGCCCGCCGCGCCGGCTGTTGCTGCCGCATCAGCGGCCGCACCGGCCAAATCAGCTGCCGGCGTGTCCAGCACAGCGGCACCGGCCGCCGCCGCCGCTGCAGCTGCACCGGCAACTGCGGCAGCAACCGCCGCACCGGCAAACGCGGCCGCACCGGCTGCAGCGGCGTCGTCCACCAGCCAGACCTTCACCACCACCTCCACGCACGGCCAGATCAACCTGTCGCATGACCCCGACCGCGATGCCTACGTGCTGCTGCAGGGCAACGACAGCGTCATGAATGGCTCGGTGGACGATCTCAAGCATGTGCGTCGTCTGGCCGGCAAGGATGGCCAGCTGATGTGGTTCCGCAAGGATGGCAAGCAGTACGTCGTGCGCGATCCCGACACCTTCAAGCGCTTGAATGCGGTGTATGCGCCAGTCACCAAACTGGGCCAGGCGCAGGGCGCGCTGGGCGAGCGCCAGGGCGAGCTCGGCGAGCAGCAGGGCGAGTTGGGTGCGCAGATGGGTGAGCTGGGTGCACGTGCTGCCGACGCGGCCGCAAAGCACGTCAATGCATCCTTGCTCGACACCGATGCGCGCACACAGCAGGCCGCCGAGCGTGCGGCGCGGGAAGCAGAACGCGCAGTACGTCAGGCCGAGCAGGCCATGCAGCGCAGCGGCGCCCAGCAGCGGATGCAGGCGCTGGCCAGGCAGCAGGCGGCGCTCGCCACCGAGCAGGCAGATCTGGCCAGCCAGCAGGCCGCCGCCAGCGTCCGCGCCGACAAGGAAGCCCAGCGCATCATGCGCGAGGCGATCGCACAGGGGCTGGCCACGCAGATCGAGGGCTGATCGCTGCAGGCCGATGCTCGCCGAGACTGTGCAGCACGCGCAGACGGCGAGCAGCTGGCGCCCTCTCGGCCGGAGGCAGTGACTGGCGTCAAACCGGCTCGGCGCCGCACGCACCATGCAGGCACGCGCGGCGGGCGACACACAGCGCCGGTGACTCGGTGACCCGGCTGCTCGCCGATACTGTGCAACAGGCGCAGACGGCGAGCAGACAATGACGTACCGGGTGGTGGTGTTGGGGGGCTTCGGGCATTTCGGTGCGCGCATCGTGCGGGCGCTGGCGGCGACGGCGCAACTACAGGTGATCGCGGCCGGGCGGCATCCCGGCGATGTGGCGGCCACGTGGCCGGATGTGGCGCCCGGTCGCATCTCGTGCTGTCGCCTGGATATCGACGCAAGCGATTTTGCCGCGCAGCTGGCGGCCACTGCCGCCGATGCGGTGGTGCACACCGCAGGCCCGTTCCAGGGCCAGGATTACGCCGTGGCGCACACCTGCCTGCAGGCCGGCATGCACTACATCGACCTGGCCGACGGCCGCGCGTTCGTCCGCGATTTCCCCGCGGCAGTGGATGCAGTGGCAAGGCAAGCGCAGCGTGTGGCCATCAGCGGCGCCAGCACCTTGCCCGCGCTGTCGAGTGCTGTCATCGATGCCTTGCTGCCGCGTTTTTCCGCGTTGCATGGCATCCGCATGGTCATCGCACCCGCGCAAGGCACACCGCTTGGCCTGGCCACCGTGCGTGCGGTGTTGTCGTACTGCGGCACGCCGTTCGCATGGCTGCATGAGGGCCGCTGGCAAACGGTGGTGGGCTGGGCCAGACCCACGCAGGTGCAGTTCGCCCAGCTCGCGCCGCGGCTTGCGTCGCCCTGCGATGTGCCCGATCACGATCTGCTGCCACGGCGCTATCCCGGCGTGCGGAGCGTGCAGTTTCGCGCGGCGTTGGAGGTGCCGTTCCTGCAGCGCTGCCTGGCCGGTGTCGCCTGGCTGCGTCAGCACGGCGTGCCCTTACCGATGGCGCGCCTGGCCGAGGTGTTTGCACGTGCGGCACGCTGGTTTGACCGCTTCGGCACCGACCTCGGTGGCATGCGCGTGGAGCTGCGTGGCACAAGCCATCCCCAGACCGGCGATCCCCGGCCGCTGCGACTGCAGTGGGACCTCACCGCTGCGATGCTGCACGGCCCGGAGATTCCCTGCTTCGCCGCAATCCTGCTGGTGCGCAAGCTTGCCGCAGGGCAGGCATTACCGATCGGCGCGCATGCCTGCATGGGCTTGTTGACCCTGGCCGAATTCGAGCAGGAGTTTGCAGCGTGGCAGATGGTGACCGAGGTGTCGGACGTGCGTGTGTGAGGACACGTCGTGCACGACCGCTGCAGACGCACGCATCATCACACTGTGCGCAACACCTAACACCAGTACGTCACAACCAACGTGCCAGGGCGTAGAGCCTCTCTCCCCACGGGAAAGGGGTTGGGGTGAGGCTAGGGCCGCTAAAGATCTCAACGTCCTCCATCAACCACGCGCAACGTAGTTGCCATCACATGCAGCATGTAACGCGCTGCAGACGACTGTACAAACGAAATAGTGTGGTTTGGCGCTATTGCAAATGCGCCGGCGATTGCGAATGGGCGAGAATACGTACCCTCACCCCAACCCCTCTCCCGAGGGGAGAGGGACTTTACAGCGCTGCACGTCCATACACACGGCCAATGATCAGCTTGCAGCGCCGCAGCAGGTGTCGTTACACGCACAACAGATGGCCATACGCACTCAACTTCACACCTCGCGGAGCGTACGAAACGCATACATGTCGTTGAACGTGCAGAAGTGGAAACGCGGCACCGTGATCGGGCCGGCGGCAGCCAGCCGTTTCAGCCACACGCCCACCGCGCTGTGGTAGGCCGCTTGTTCGTCGGCATCGAGCGTCTCGCACAGATAGGCCAGCGAGATGTGGAACCGGTAGTGGCTGTAGTCCGGGCGCTGCAGTAGCGTCAACGCCATCAGGCCCTTGCGCGCCGTCTCCAGCCGCTGCGCGGTGGCCGCATCGGCAGGCAGCAACGGAATCAGCAGATTGTCGTTGCTGCCGGTCATGGCCGCGCTGGGGTCGACCACAAACCGGCACGCCCCCAGCGGCGTGGTGTTGCGCTGCTGCAACCGCGACAGGAAGCTGGCGTTGATGTCGGCCAGCGCAGCATCGCGCGCCAGATCGCTCGGCCACGGCCCGTGCGCGCGGTCGGTTTCATTGACCCCGCCCAGCAAGGTCACGTGATAGCTGCTGGGCGGCAGCACGGCGAGCTTGTTGGCAAAGCCGTGCTCGGGCAGCTCGCGGTAGATGTCCAGCACCCGGTCGAAGCTG
Source organism: Xanthomonas sp. WHRI 7064 (assembly GCF_040202355.2). Taxonomy (NCBI): domain Bacteria; kingdom Pseudomonadati; phylum Pseudomonadota; class Gammaproteobacteria; order Lysobacterales; family Lysobacteraceae; genus Xanthomonas; species Xanthomonas sp. WHRI 7064. Next base: position 77,736 of record NZ_CP167821.1, read on the forward strand.
GCGTAGCCATCGCCCTGCTGTTCGAGATGGCCGACAAACGTGTTGCCGGCAAACGGCATCGGCCGCCTGGAGCGCAGGAACTTGCGGCCCACATCCGCAGGCGGCGCTGCACCGGCAAGCGAAGGTAGTGCGGTTGCCAGCAACGAGGCGCCGGCGGCGCCGGTGAGCAGACGACGGCGGCTGAAGGTGGTATCCAGACATGACGACATGCGTAGCTCCTCAAAGTTTGACGTTGACGCCAACCATCACGGTGGGGGCCATCTTCCAGGCCGATTGCACATACTCCTGATCGCGGCCGATGCGGTATTGGTAGCCCTGGCCAGCCAGGTTGAGCACGTCCAGGCTCAGCGACACCGCCGGGGACACGTCCCAGCCCAGTTTCAGATCGATGCGGTCCAGCGGCTGCTGGTAACGGTTGCGATAGAACTCCTGCAGGCTGCTGTAATTGGGAAAGCGGTCATCCCACAGCTCGCCGGTGCGGCTCCAGGCCAGCGTGGCGCGCAGCGGCCCACGGGCGTAATTCAGGGTCAGATTCCACAACTGCCTGGGCTGCTGCGGCAGCACGTCCAGGGTGGTGCGGGTGCCATCGCCGAGCACCACCGGGTAGTCCACGTCCAGGAACGTGACATTGGCGGTCACCGACAAGCCGGCCAGCGCAGGCAGCCACGGCCCCAGCTCCTTGATGGCCCCCAGCTCGGCGCCGCGCAGGCGCACCGGCCGGTCCACATTGCGCGGCTGGGTGACCAGCACCTGCTCGCCGTCGATGCTGTCCATCTGGCCGTAGCGGAAGATTTCATCGTCGATGGTCTTGTGGAACAGCGCGACCGACAGCAGGCTGCCGCCGTCGTCAAAGCTCCAGTCGTGGCCAAGGTCCAGATTCTGCGAGCGGCGCGGCTGCAGGTCGGGGTTGCCCTGGTTGAGCGTGGGCGGTGTGCTGCCCAGCGTGAGCACGCCGCCGTTCAAGGCCATCTGGTCCAGGCGCGGGCGCCCGATCGAGCGCGAGACGCCAACGCGCAGCGTGCCGTTGGCGCTGGTCTGCAGTTGCCCGCTGAGCGATGGCAACCAGTTGCGGTAGGTGCGCACCGCGCTGACCGGTGTCCAGGTGGTTCCGCTCAGCTGCTGGCCGGCGCTGGCAAAGCGTGTCTGTTCCAGACGGATGCCGCCAGCCAGCAGCCAGCGCTCGCCGCGCCATTGCGCCTGGGCAAAGCCGGCGCGCACCTGTTCGTCGACCCCATAGCTGCCGCTGTTCTGCGCGGTGGTGTCCACCACCCCGCGCGCCTGGCCAGCCAGGGCATCCCAGCGTGCGTCGGCCAATGCCGGGTCGATGGTCATCATCTCCCTGTTGCAGCCCAGGGCGCAGGTCGGGCGGCCCAGCACGTCGGCCAATGTGTCGGGCAGGCCGTTCCAGGTGGTGCGCTGCACAGTGGTGCGCATATGCGTGCGGACCTGCCGTGCGCCCACGGCCAGCCCCAGCCCGCGGCTGTCCTCATCCATGTTGCGACGCAGCTCCAGCTGCAGGTCGCCGACCCGTTCGGCGTAGCCGGTGCGCTCCTGCTGGTGATAGGCATTGGGGTAGCGCGCCGGGTCATCAGCCAGGGCCGGATCCAGGGGCGTGAGGGCCGGCAGCGTGCCGCTCCAGTCGAACCCGTACCCCAGGCGATTTTGCTGGAAGCGGTCCCAGGTCTGCGGGTTGTCCACCGTGGCGCGCGAGGTGCTCGCACGCAGCGCGGCGCGCCACTGCGCCGGCAACTCGGCCAGCAGCTCGCCATTGATGCCCGTCAGCGCGCGCTTCCAGCGCAACTGCCCCAGTTCGACGTATTGATTGAGGTTGTCGAGCGTGCCGCTCTGCGCGCTAGTGCGGGTCAGGCGTGCGCTGTTCTGCACCTGGGCGTTCTGGGTATTGCGGTCCGAGGCCTCACGTTGGCGGAAGCTGTAGCCGGACACATGGCCGCTGAGCGGACCCTCCGGCTGCCAGTCCACGCGTGCGGTGAGGCCGCGCCGTTCGCGGGTGTTGGCGTAGTTGTACCAGCGCCGTTCGCCGGGAACCGCAGCGCCGGTGCCGCCGTAGGGCACCGGGTCGCGCGTGCCGTCGGCGGCGTACCAGTTCAAGCCGCCGCCGTTTTCCTGCTGCGGCACCGAGATCTCGCGCCGCCACTGGCTGGCAGCGCCCAGGAAGGCGAACTGCCCATCGCGACCGAAGCGCTTACCCCATTTCAGATCGCCCTCGCCAACCGGCGAGCGGCCGCCGTAGCGGCTGCCCATCAGGTTGGCGCCGCCCTTGGCCGAGAAGGTGAGCAGGCCGTCCGGGCGGCCGAAGCCGGTGGCGGTGACCAGGTTGGTGACGCCGCCGATCGCGCCGCCATCGTTTTCCGGCAGGAACGACTTCACCACATCGATGCGGTCGACAAAGTTGGCCGGCAGCACATCCATCATCGCCTGGCGGCTGCCGATGTCGTTGCTGGCAAACGCAAAGCCGTCGATCAGCATGCTGTTGTAGTTGCCGTTGAGGCCACGCACCGTCACGTAGCGCGGCTCGCCCTGGTACTCCACGGTGCTGACGCCGGTGACCCGGCGCAGCGCATCGCCCACATTGAAGTCCGCCAGCTGCCCGATGCTGTCGGCGGCGACCGAGTCCACGACGGTGGGCGCGGCCTGTTTGGTGGCGATGGCGCGCGTGTTCTGCGACTGGAACGAGGTGCGCACCTGCACCGCATCCAGGGTCTGCGGCGAGGCATCGGCGGGCGCCTCGGCGGCCTGCGCCGGCGCCTGCATCCAGCCCGAAACGGCCATGCCCAGCGCGAGCGACAATGTGCGACGCTGCGCGATGCAGGCCGGGCCGGGCAAACACAGGAAGCCAGAGGGAGAGCGATGAAACAGACGCATGGCACGATCCGCACTGTCGGGCAGCCCCAACGTGGTGGCCGCAAGCCGATTAAATTAATCTGCTTAATTTAAGCTTATGTGACACCACCGGTTCTTTTGCCTTCCATGTCTTCCTTCTTCGCCCACGCGGCCATTCGTTCGCATTACCGCCGTCGTAGCGACGGCCAGGCCGCCGGCTCCAGCGAGCGCGCGTTGCTGGATCTGATCCGCAGTGCCGGCCAGCTGGCGCGCGCGGATCTGCCGCGCGCCAGCGGGCTCAGCGTCCCCGGCACCAAGGGCATCATCGACCCGCTGGTCGCACACGGCCTGCTCCAGCTCGGCCCGTCGCTGCGGCGCGGCCGCGGCCAACCCAGCGTCGAGCTGAGCCTGGTGCCCGACTATGCATTCAGCGTGGGGGTCTCGTTGATGGTCGATGGCATCGCGGTGGTGCTGATCGACTTCGCCGGGCAGGTGCGCGGCATGCGCCAGCTCACGGCGTTCCCGCTGACGCTGGACCTGGTCGCGGCGCAGTTGCCGCACCTGGTGGAGCAGTTGCTGCAGGCGGCCGGTGTCGACCGGCAGCGGCTGTTCGGGGTGGGCGTCAGCATGACCGGCCCGCGCATCGGCGATGGCACGCGGGTCAATCCGCCGCTCACGCTGGCCGCCGAATGGATGCAGGTCGAGCTGGACCGCTTCATCGCCGAACGCCTGCAGTTGCCGGTCTGGATGGACAACGACGCCCATTGCGCCGCCCTGGCCGAAGCCTTGTACGGGGTCGGCCGCCAGTCGCCGGATCTGGTCTATCTGACCATCGCCGACGGGTTTGCCGCAGGCGTGATCGCCGCTGGCAGCGTGCACCGCGGCGCGCACGGCAACGTGGGCGAACTGGGGCGCATCTCGGCCATCACCGGCAGTGCGCGGCCCACGCTGGAAAGCCTGCGCCAGGCGCTGGTCGCCGATGGCCATGCGCTGCCGGACCTGCACACCATGCTGCAGCACTACGATCCGGCATGGCCGCAGATCGAGGCCTGGCTGGATGCGGTGCAACCCACCGTGACCCTGGCGGTGGCGGCGATCATCGCGTTGATCGACCCGCGCGTCATCGTCTTTGGCGCGCGCCTGCCGGCAGATCTTGCGCAGCGGCTGATCGCCCGGGTCGCCTTCGAGCCGGCGCCACGGCGCGGCGTCGCATCGCCGTATCCGGCATTGCTGGTCGGGCAGGTGCAGGCACACGCCACGGTGCTGGGCGCGGCCATGCTGCCGTTCAAGGAAACGCTGTTCTAGCGCAGGCGATGGACCAGCCGGCGTAGTGCGCCGGCGTTGCGGCGGGGCATCGTTTCGCATCGCGGCGGCATAGTTCGCCTCGGTTGCGCATTGTCATCTGCCAAGCGGTTTACTGGCCGCCCGCAGTGCTCTTGAGGTCGTCATGCGTATTGCTCCCTTGCAACCCGCCGCCACGCCCACCACCGCGCTGGCAACACCGGCGCACACCAGCGCGATCACCCCGATGGAGGTGCCGCACCCGCCAGGCGGCAACCCGCCGTTGCGCGCACGCCCGCGTCGCCAGGCCGCCGTGCTACCGCCGCTGGTGCCATTGGACGACAGCGCGATGACCGGCAAGCAGGCATTGGTGGCGCTGGACGGCGAGTTCTCCGAGCAGCGCCTGGCCGAAGTGCAGGCGCACCAGATCACCTTGCAGGCCGCGCAAAGCGCGCTGGCCAAGCAGTTGGCTCAGGAGGCCACTCCCGCACCCGGGCCCGACAGCATCGCGGCACGCTTTGCCGCCGGAACGCTGCAGCCGGTGTATCTGGACACCGCCGCGTTCGACGAGATGACCGCCAGCTTGCCCGAGCACTCGCGTGCAGCGGCCGGCCCGGTGCTGGTCGATGCGCAGCAGGGCCGCATCGTCTTCGATCTGGGCCACGCGTTTGCGCCTGGCGATACTTTCAGCGATGCCGCATGCACGGCATTGCGCAAGGCGCTGGATCTGCGCGCCCATGGGTTGGAAACACCCGGCTGGCTAAAGCCCGCCGCGTCCACGCCCGCGCAGCCGCGGCGCAAGTTGCAGCAGGCCGCGCGCTACCACGGCCACGAGGTGCCGGCGCGCGACGGCGGCGCAGCGTTCTTCAAGCGCAACGACCACCATCTGGTGGCCGGCAAGGACGCGCTGCTGCGCAAGCACCGCAAGGAGCTCGTCCACGACGCGTATTTCCAGGCGCCCAGCACGCGCGCGCTGGGCAAGGACGTGATGGTGCACCGGGGCCTGTTCGATAACCACGCCGGCATCCCGGAAAACTCGCTGGCCGCCATCGATCGCGCTTACGAACACGGCTATCGCAACCTGGAACTGGATGTGGAGGTCAGCGCCGACGGCGTGCCGGTCTTGATGCACGACTTCAGCATCGGCCGCATGACCGACGACCCGCAGAACAGATTGGTGTCGCAGGTCCCGTTCGCGCAGTTGCGCGAGATGCCGCTGGTGATCCGCAACCCGGTCGACGGCAACTTCATCAAGACCGATCAGAGCATTGCCGCCGTGGAGCAGGCGCTGGAGCACGCGTTGCAGAAGCCGGAGGCGATGTCGGTGGCGCTGGATTGCAAGGAAGACACCGGCGAAGCGGTGGCGATGCTGCTGATGCGTCGGCCGGACCTGCGCCAGGGCGCCGCGATCAAGCTGTATGCCAAGTACTACACGGGCGGCTTCGATCAGTTTCTGTCCAATCTGTACAAGCATTACCAGATCAATCCGCTGCACTCGCAGGACGCGCCCCGCCGTGCCGCGCTCGATCGCCTGCTGGCCAAGATCAACGTGGTGCCGGTCTTCAGCCAGGGCATGCTCGCCGACGCGCAGTTGCGCGATTTCTTCCCGGGCAAGGACGATGGCCCGGAGGGGCTGGCCGACACGGCGGTGCAATGGCTGGAAAGCTGGAACCGGATGCGCCCGGTCATCGTGGAGGCGGTGGCCACCGATCAGCAAAGCGCTGCGGGCAAGGCCATGGAGCTGACACGCACACGCCTGCGCCAGCCCGACTCGTCCTACGCGCAGGCGGCATTCTCGTCCGGCTACCGCTACGAGGATTTCTCGCTGCCGCGCGCCAACCACGACAAGGACTATTACGTCTGGCGCAACTTCGGCGAGATGCAGAAGCTCAGCGGCGAAGCCTTCGGCATCCAGCGCACCACCGCCGGTGCCTTTCGCGACGCCGGTGAAAGCCTGCTGACCGACCAGCCCGAAGAAGAACTGCTCGCGCTGCTGGAAAACCGCACCCTGGCGCGTGGCCACACCGGCATGGAACTGGACCTGCCGCCAGAGACGCCCATCGACAGCGCACGCGATGCGGCGATCGTGCAGCAGCGCACCAGCGAATTCCGCGCCGCGTCCAGGCCTGCCGACCCGGCGCATGTTGCGGCTGTGCGCGAAGGCCGGCTGCTGGATCGCTCGGCAGACCATTCGCACGATGCCGCCGCCAGGCAGGCGGTGGATGCACGCGCCGACGCGCTGGGACGGCTGACCGATCAGTACCGTGGCGCACCGGTCACCCATTACCTCAACGAGCAGGCCAGACAGATCGAGCCGGGCGAGTGATGCCGGTGCACTGATGCTGCGCCGGCGCGCGTCACTTGGCGGCATGACCGCTCAGGTGCTCGCCAATGGGTGGCGGCCTCGCAGTGTTGCCGGTGGACATCGCCTCTGCCGGCAAACTGCAGTGGCGCGCGCACCCAGGATGCGCGCATTGCGCCTGCTCCGGCGCTACGGTGTCTCCAACATCGGAATCACTTCACGGTCCTGCGCGTCCACCGCCACCAGGCGCTGCATCAGCAGCGACAAGGTCACCACGTCCTGGTGATTGTGCTCGGCCACGCGGCGCAGGTTGCGCGCGCTGCCGCCGCGCAGGTAGCTCAACCAGGCGGCCGGCGCTTCGGAGCCGGGCAGGTCGTCTTCGCGCACCACGCGCAGCAGCTGCCGTTCGATGGTGGCCAGCTTGCAGTTCTCCCAGGTGCCGCGATAGCGGCGCCGGGTGGGGAACAGCAGGTCCACATGATCCAGCGCAGAGATCGGGTCGCCGCGGCGCGCCAGCCGGTAGCGCGTCTTTAACAACGGCGCGTCGTAGCAGCGGCCGTTGTAGCTGGACAGCACTGTCTGTGGCGACAGCCAGCTGCGGAACAGGTCCAGCATCGCGCTTTCGGCCGCCATTGTGGACATCATCAACTGGCGCACGCGCAGCCCGCTGCCCTGCGTAGCGTCGGTGTACCAATCGGCCACGCCGATCATGAAGGCGCGCGTGCCGGTGCCGCCGGCCAGGCCGGTGGTTTCGGTGTCGAAGAACAGCAGGTCCATCGGGTCCACCGCGTCCTCGCGCTTGGCGAATGCCAGCGACAGCGCCTGGCGCGGGATCGCCTGCGGCAGGAAGGCTTCGATCAGGTGCAGGCCGGGCGCGATCTCGTTGCCGGGCAGATGCCGATCGGTGGACGCAGCGCGCAGCGGCGTATGTGTCGAGACCGCGCGCTCGCGCAGGCCGATCATCTTGCGCAGGCCGGCGATATCGGTGCGGCGCTGCGGTGCCGGCAGTGATGTGGGCGCAGCCGGTGTCGTGCGTACAGCCGGCACGCGCGCCGTCGCATCGGCCGCCGCACTTGCCGGCTTGTGGCGCACATCGTGGTCCACCCAGGCAAACGCCGAGCTATCGCGCGCAGGCGCTGCAGCAACTGGTGCCTGCAGGGCGCGGCGCGTCATTGCCGGTGCGGTGGGCGGGGTGCGCGGTGCACCGGCAGCCTCTGCGCTGCCGGGCTGCGCGCTTCGCACAGCAGCATCGCGCGGCAAAGCGCGTGACGCAGACGCAGCAGCACCCGGCGCAGGCTGGCGTTGCGCACGCGTGGGCATCACCGCATCGCCCTTGCGCGCCGTGGGTGTCAGCCCGCCGACCTGGCGGCGTAGCAGGCGCAAGCGTTCTGCGCTCACCCCAGGATCGCTGCCAGGCATCGGCGCTGCCGGCGCACGCATTGGCTGCGCCGCCGCAGGCATGTCACCTGCGGCACGCGTGCGCGCATTGCCTGCCACTGCATCCGCACCGACTGCATCACCCGAGGTGCGCGCCACCACCGCCGCGCGCAGCGGGTGGGCATCGGCCTGCGCATCGACCGCAGCGGAAACATCCGCACCATCCACTGCAGCGCCATCTGCAACCGCCGCCGGCGCTGGCACATCGGCGTGCCCGGCCTGACGCCGCAACAAGCGCAACCGGTCCGCACTCACGCTCATGCAAGCACGTCCAGCGCCAGGTCACCGTCCACCTGGGTGGCATGCCGCAACGGCGCATCCGCATCGAACAACAGCGCCAGCACGGTCAAGGCCAGCGACTTGGGCGACTCGCCCTTGCCTTCCTCATGCGCGGCCAGCACCGGGCCCACGCAGGCAGGGCAGCCGGCGCTGCAGTCGCAACGCCGCACCAGCTCGTCGGCGCGCTGCAGCAGCTCGGCCTGGCGCAGCCACAGCGGCTCGCTCAGGCCCACCCCGCCAGGGAAGTTGTCGTACAGATACACCGTGGGCACGAAGGCCTGCTGCAATTCCACCGCGCCTTCTTCGCCCTCGTCCACGCCGCGCAGCTGCCCGCGCCCGGTCTGGTCGGCCACCGCAAACCACGCGCCGTCGCCATTGCCCACGGCCTTCTGCAGGTCGCGCGCATCGGCCATCACTGCCACCGTGGCCACCACGTGCAGCGCATAGGCCGCACCCAGAAAACCATCCAGCGCATCCTGCTTGGAGGCGAACGCCTTGCCCAGCGTGGCCTGCGGCAGCTGCCACCACACCGCAGTGGTGTGCAGTTCCTGGTCGGGCAGATTGACCGGCCCGTAGCCGATGTTCTCGTGCGTGTAATAGCGGATCTTCTTATAGCCGGACACGCGCCGCACCACATGCACCTCGCCATGGTGCGAGTCGCCGCGCCCGGCCACGCCGCCGTCGAAGCGGTCCAGCACCTTCAGCTTGGTGTAGTCGATGCTGTCGGTGTAGTAGTCCACATGGGTGCGCGTGACATAGGCCTTGCGGCCTTCCCAGTCCAGTCGCTCCACCTGGTACGGCGTGCTCTGCACCATGTGGATGGCGCCTTCGTACAAGGTCAGCGCCGCGGCCGAATAATCCACCTCGGCGATGATCTGTTGTTTGCCGTCGCTCTTGTCCACCACCACGAAGTTGCCGTCGGCCACCGAGCGCAGGCTCACCGCATTGGCCGGGTAGCTGTCGGCGATCCACTCCCAGCGGTCGCCTTCCTGGTGGATCACTTCGCTCTCGGCCAGCGCTTCCAGGAACACCAGCGGGTCGATGGGCCCGAACGGTTCGCTGGCAATGAACGGCAGCTCGAACGCCGCGCAGCGGATGTGATCGAACAGGATCAGCGGCTGGTCCGGCGCAATGCGCGCATGCTCGGGCGAGGCATCGGCAAAGAAATCCGGGTGCCGCACCACGTACTGGTCCAGCGGCTGCGAACTGGCCACCAGCACACCCAGCGCCGGTTGCTGGCGGCGCCCGGCGCGGCCGAAGCGCTGCCAGGTCGCCGCCACGCTGCCGGGGTAGCCGTTGAGGATCACCACATCCAGCGCGCCGATATCCACGCCCAGCTCCAGCGCCGAGGTGGACACAATGCCGTCGATATTGCCGGCGCGCATCGCGCGCTCCACCTCGCGCCGCTCGGTGGGCAGGTAGCCACCGCGGTACGCACGGATGCGTGGCGGCTTGCGCGGGTCGTGGTCGAAGATGTCCTTCAGGTATTTGGTGAGCACCTCCACCATCAGGCGCGTCTGCGCGAACACCAGCGTCTTCAGGCCGCTCTTGATCGCGATGCGCGCAATGCGGTTGCTCTGCGAGCGTGCCGATGCGCGCAGCCCCAAATCCGCGTTGACCACCGGCGGGTTCCACAGCAGCACGTGCTTGTCGCCGGTGGGCGCGCCGGATTCGGTGATCGCATACACCTGTTCTTCGATCAGGGCCTGCGCGTGCGCATGCGGGTTGCCGATGGTGGCCGAGCACAGGATGAACTGCGGGTTGGCGCCATAGAACGCGCAGATACGCTTGAGCCGGCGCAACACGTTGGTGACGTGGCTGCCGAACACGCCGCGGTAGGTGTGGATCTCGTCGATCACTACATAGCGCAGGTTCTCGAAGAACTGCGCCCACTTGGTGTGATGCGGCAGGATCGCCTGGTGCAGCATGTCCGGGTTGCTCACCACGATGTCGCCATGCAGGCGGATCGCCTGGCGTGCATCGCCGGGCGTATCGCCGTCGAAGGTGAAGGCCTTCACCCCCAGCTCGCCGGCGCGGTTCAACTCCAGCAGCTCAGCCACCTGGTCCTGCGCCAGCGCCTTGGTCGGGAACAGGTACAGCGCCTTGGCCCCGGAGCTCATCGCCGCGCTTACCACCGGCAGCGTGTAGCACAGTGATTTGCCCGACGCGGTGGGCGTCACGATCGCCACATGGTCGCCGCGTTGCGTGGCCGCCCAGGCATCGGCCTGGTGGCTGTAGAGCTGGCTGATGCCACGCGCGCGCAAGGCGTCGGCCAGCGCGGCCGGCACATCGGCGGGAATCGGCGCATAACGGCCGTCGCGCCCGGGCAGGGTAAAGCTGCCGGTGATGCGGTCGTGGTAACGCCGTTCCAGGCGTTCGGTGAGCAGTGCACCATCGCGGCTGGGCCGGCCATCTGTGGTGGCCAGCGCGCGTTCGGCGGTTTCGGTGCGGGGAGCGAGGGCAAACGGAGGCATACGGCGGCTCCCAAAGAGGGGCATGAGACAGGGGAGGTGTCTCAGGGTATGAGACCAGCGCCGAACCGGCGAGCCTGTGTCACTGAGCGGATTCAGCAAGCCGGGTATTCTGTTGCCCCCACCGCGTCACCGTTGCCTTGCACGCTGTGGCTCCCCCATTTCGAAGAACCGCCGTGCCCGTTTCCCCCAGCCCCACCGCTCCGCACTACAAGACCCGTTCCGCCCGCCGTGCCGATGTGATCGTGCATGCCGCCGGCCTGTTCCTGGCCATCGTCGGCGGCGCCTGGATGGTCTGGCGCGCGCATGCCAACCAGACCATGCTGCTGGCCACCTGCGTCTACGCGCTGGGGCTGCTGGTCATGTTCGGCTGCTCGGCGGCGTACAACTTCGCCCCGCCGCAACGCCAGCCGATGCTGCGCAAGTTCGACCATGCCGGCATCTTCGTGATGATTGCCGGCTCCTACACCCCGTTCCTGCTGGTCGCCCTCGACGGCACCTGGCGCTGGGCGATGATCCTGGGCGTGTGGGGCGTGGCCTTGTTCGGCGTGTTCGCCAAGCTGTTCCTGCCCGGCATCGCCAAGGGCTTCTGGGTGGTGATCTACCTGTTGCTGGGCTGGGCCGGCATCGTGGTGATCAAGCCGCTGCTCGCCGGCCTGGACAGCACCGTGCTGTGGCTGATCGCCGCCGGCGGCGCGTTCTACACCGTGGGCGTCACCTTCTACGTGCGCAAGTCGCTGGTCTACAACCGCGCCATCTGGCACGCCCACGTGCTGGGCGGCGCGCTCTCGCACTGGTGCGCGATCTGGTTGTGCCTGCAGCCGTTGGGTGGGGTGTAGCGCGCTGTCGATGTCGTCGAGCAGTCGCGTATGCCCATCGCTCGGTAGCATCGACGCGTCATGGATCTATTGATCGCCTGACTACGCCGGCTTCCAATCAGAGCGCGCAGGTACGAGGGCAAGGATCAGCACATCGTCGCCGTCGCGTGTGTAGATCAAGAGATATCTGCCGTCCTGGCAGGTGTACAAACGCGTTCCCGGCAGTGGCCCAGAGTGATAGGTGGCGGCACCATCCAGCGCGTCGCCCTCGGCTTCGATCTGGTCGTCCTGTTCACATGCGGCGAAATAAATCTGCGGGTCGGAGATTTCGATCGCGCGCGCCAATGCTGAAGCGAGCAACGCGGTGCGCGCATCCAGCGCGCTCTGCTTCCAGGCCACGCTCACGCACGCGTGCCCTTTGCAGCCAGGGCTGCCTCAAGCGCCGCACGGTGTTGCGTCTTGAGCGTCTCCATCTGCTGCTTCGCCTGCGCGCTGGAGAGTGCGGGGCGGGGGTCGGCCAGGGCATGCTCGGTCTGGGTGCGTAGCGACACCGCATAGCGTGCATCCAACTCCTTGACCTTCATCGCCTCGGAGCGGTCAGGCCGGCGCTTCGCATTGCCGCCCTCGGCGTCCCACTGCGCAGCGTCCACGTGAAGCACGTCCAATGGCATGCCCATCTCGCGCAAGACCTTTAACGCACTTTCGAAGCTGCCAAACCGGCGCGGCGCATTCGCCTTGGTGGCCAGCACACGGGTCTGGTCATGGGTCTGCAATTGCACGGTCCAGGCACCGGCTTCCCCGATGACCGACGCGTGCCTGACCGCACTGGCGTCGACCAGCGCGCGTGCGGTCGCCAGCTTGACCAGATTCGTCATGGCACTATCCAGTTAACGATTAGGTGGCAGCCACCTTACCATTGATCAGGAACGCCAGCTAACGGTTGTCAGCCAGGCTCACACCCTCACAGCTTGGTCTTCATCACCGCCTCAAAGGCCGCATCCGGCGCGATGCTGTCGGAGAGCACGACCACCGAATGCAGCGTGCCCTTTGCCTGCACGTTGTATTCAAAGCCCACCGGCTTGCCGCCGCGGCTGAACACCTCGATCTCGCTGTACTCGCCGAGCCGGCCTTCATAACTCTCGCGCTCCAGCCCGTGCTCCTTGGCAAAGGTGCCGGCGGCGCTGCGTGCGCCCTCCCACACCGCGTCCTCATAGCTCATCGGTTGCAGCAGGCTGATCATGTGGGTCGCGCAGGCGTTGGTGCTGGTGACACCATAGCCATCGACCTCACCCAGCAACGGGATCTTGCGGACATCGCGTTTGGGTGTGGCGGTGACGGTGCAGCCAAGCTGCTGCAGCTCGGCAAGGGTGAAGTGCTCGGACTCCGGGCGCGGCGCGCTGGGGGTGGCCGTGCCACCGTTGCAGGCAGACAGCAGGCCCAGACAGGCGAGCGGCAGGAAGCGGCGTAGGGAAACGTGCGACAACGGTGACGTCCTTGTAGTGATGGGAAGAGCGGCGCGGCTGTCCTAGACATCGGTGCGCAACATGACGCCAACGCGTCACGCAGTCGCCCAGGTCGGGGCAGCCAGGGCGCGCGAGGGTAGCGCGTCAGGCGTCAACGCATGCTGAGAGCCATCAACCACGTCGCCGCGCTCATTCCGGCATCACCATGCGGATCTCGCGTGTGCCGATCTCTGCACCGGTGACTGCATCGATGGCAACCGGCTGCAGCTCGGTGCCGGTTTCCGCATCCAGAAAACGCAGCAACTTGCCCTCGCCACGGTGCTTGCGGCCCCACGCACCGATCATGAACAGCACCGGCAGGTAATCGCGCCCTGCCTGGGTCAGCACGTACTCCTCGCGCGGCGGGCGGGTGGAATACAGGCGCTTTTCCAGCAGCCGCTCCTCGGTCAGCGTCGCCAGCCGCTTGGTCAGCATGGTCGGGGCAATCCCCAGGCTCTGCCGGAACTGATCGAAGCGGGTCAGCCCGGAATTGGCGTCACGCAGGATCAGCATCGTCCACGCATCGCCCAGGAAGGTCAGGCTGCGCGCGATCGGGCACAGGCTGTCCGACGAATTTTTTGAGTTCATATCATTTCCGTATTGACTCACTATCAAATCGATACTAGCATGCGGCGCATGGGCAGTCCAACCGCGCGTTTCAGGCAGGTGACGGGCGCCCAGGCCGCGGCGGCAACCGCGGCGGCAGTCCGCATCAACGCACACCGCAATGCAGGTCAGCGTCAGGCACCGCGCAGCTGCACGCCGATGGCTGGCGATGTTTCTCCACCTTCCCTAAACCGCATTCCTTCAGAGACACCACGATGAAAAAGACAGTGCTGATCACCGGCGCATCCTCAGGGTTTGGCCTGTTGCTGGCCACCAACCTGCACAAGCAGGGCTTCAACGTCATCGGCACCAGCCGCGAGCCGGAAAAGCACCAGGCCAAGCTGCCGTTCAAGCTGCTGCGCCTGGATATCGACGATGACGCCTCGATCCAGTCGTTTGCCACAACGCTGTTTCAATCGGTCGACCGCCTGGATGTGCTGGTCAACAACGCCGGTTATATGGTCACCGGTATCGCCGAAGAAACCGCCATCGACGTGGGCCGCCAGCAGTTCGAAACCAACTTCTGGGGCACGGTCAAAACCACCAATGCGCTGCTGCCGTACCTCCGCAAGCAGCGGAGTGGGCAGATCATCACCGTCAGTTCCATCGTGGGGCTGATCGGGCCGCCGAACCTGTCGTATTACGCGGCCTCCAAGCACGCGGTGCAGGGGTATTTCAAATCGCTGCGGTTCGAACTTGCCCAGTTCAATATCAAGGTCAATATGGTGGAGCCGGTCTGGTTCAAGACCAATCTGGGCCATAACGCAGTGCCTGCCGCCGGCAACCCCATTGCCGACTACAACGCTTACCGCACGCAGGCCAATGCGGCGACCCAGAAGGGAATCGACACCGCAGAAGCACCGGATGCCGTGGTGGACACCATTCAGAAGCTGATCCAGGCCAAGGACCCCAAGTTCAGCAACCCGGTCGGAAAGATGACCGGCATGATCCTGTTCCTGCAGAGTTACCTGCCAAAGATGTTTGAAGGCGCGATTTTCAAAAGCATCAAAACAGCCTGAGTGCTGTGCGTTACATGCAGCGCCAATCCAGCTGCTGATTCAATCAAGTAAACCCCACAAAACCCCCGTGTTATCACCCGATCAACGGCTTTGCTAAAGCCGTGACGCATCCCCTATGCCACGAGTAGACAAAAATGAAAGCGTATTTCTGCAAATTCATCCCGCCGCGCGCTGACTTTCTGGCCACCATGTCGGATCAGGAAAAAGCCCTGATGCAGCAGCATGCTGCGTTTCTGGACCAGCGCCTGGCCGAGGGCGTGCTGCTGGCGCATGGCCCGGTCATCGATGAAACCGGCGGCTTTGGTCTATCGCTGTATCAGATTGCCGACGACCAGGACATTGCCGCCATCACCGCACAGGACCCGATCATCAAACACGGCGTCGGGCAGTATGCGCATTACCCCATGCTGCATTTGAAGGCGCGCGGATAAACGCCGCGCTGCAGGCGGCACGCTCAAATCGTCATCGCAACAGCGCGTTGCGGTGACGAGAGCGCGCCGCGCATGCAGCAAGCCATGGCGGCCGCAGGCGGGCTGCGCTCAGGCCACGCTGTCAGTTGCCCGCCGCCCGGACGGGCCGGGCGAGCGCTCTCACCGCACCGGCACCCGCGCAAGCCCTGCGTGGGAAACGCCGCCTCTACTGGCGCACGCCGCTGCACCCACATGTCACCCATCATCCGGTCCAGCCCGCGGTCCAGGCCGGTGACCAGCCCCGCACCCGGGGTAAAGGTCAGCTCGCCGAAATAGACCTGCCCGTGCTGGATGTACCAGTCCACCCGCACGTAATCGAAGTCGCTTGCCAGCAGCTTGCTCAGCTCCAGCGCCTGTTCCAGCAGCGCCGGCGCGCAGGGCGGTGCGCGCCCGTCGTCGCGGATGCGGTGAAAGGCCTCGTGCAGGTTGCCGACAAAGAAGGTCATGCCCAACTTCGGCGTGTCGAAGCGTCCGTAGATCACCTGCAGCACGTACTGAAAACTGCCGTCCACCTGCCGGAACATGTGGAACTTGTAGTCCACCGGCACCTGCTGCGCATCGCCGATGTACTGCTCCACCAAAATGCGCGGCGGAATATCGCGGTAATGGATCTCGCGCACCTTGTCGGAGAAGTCGGTGCGCAGCCATTGGCCGCAGCGCTCGATGATGCGGCGCTTCTGCTGCGCATCGGGCTCATCGCGCACCACCTCCACCATCGCCGCGCCATGGTTGGCCTTGATCACGGTCTGCCGCCACTGCGGCAGGCGCAGCAGCTCCTGCGGGTCGGTGCTGTCCAGCAGCAGCGGGATCAGATGCGCCTCGCCGATCCTGGCCGCCACATACGGGCGCACCGCAAACTTGTCCGCCAGCCGCCGGTACAGCGGGTAATCGCCGTGCACGCACTTGCGGTAGAGGATCTTCTCGTTGAAGCACTTGGGCGCGTACAGATCCGGCAGCCGGCCGAAGGTGTGCAGGTAATACAGCCGGTCCTGGTGCCGCCAGGGCAGGGTGCGCAGCAGGCCGCGCGCGCCCTTGCGCAGCAGGCGCTTGAGGCTGATGGCGTCAGTGGCTGGCGCAGCTGCGCCAGGCAATGCGGCCGGGCGGGCGTCGCCTGCAAACCGCGTCAACCCCGGCAGCAGCGCAGCCCACGGCTCACCTGCTGCCCCAACCCGCGCTCCCAGCGGCTGCGTCTGCAGCCCCATCCCGTTGTCCATCGCCAGATCCCTCTTCTCGTCGTTTAGTGAGACGCAGGTCACAATTAAATGTGATGCTAGTCACGGTATACGGGAAAAGTAAGAAGAGGGTTGCGAAACGTCTCAAGCAGACCGATTTCGCAAAGATCAGTGCGCTTTAGGGCCTAAAGACGGGTCTGGCGGCCGCTGTCGCGTCCGCTTTGCTGCGTTGCGGCAGCCTGCGCGGGCTAGGACGACGCAGCCACGGCCGGGCGCCGCTTGGGCACAACGCCGGTGAGGGGCGTAGGCGGAGGTCGCGCAACTCAAATGGCGGCGTGTGCGCTCCGCCACGATGGGGAGGTGCACTCAGGGGAAGCGCCAGGCGTTGAAGGCCAGCGCAGGCCCGCACTCAGGGGACGCAGTCGCATCGCGGCCCAGGATCGAGCAACATCAGGCGATACCACTGCAGTCCGCAACGGATGGCCCATGCACGTCACCAAACTCCTGTCCCTGGCAGCGCTGTGCCTTGCGCTTGCCGCCTGCGGCAAAACAGACCAGCCCGCACAAGCCGATAAGGCGCCCACATCGGCGCGTGCAGCATCCAGCCCCGCCACTGCAGATGGCAACGCCACCGCACTGCCGCCTGCCCAGGTGGCCAATAGCAGGCCGCCTTCGGTCAGCCAGGAGGCAAGGCGCTATCTCTGCCCGCAGGGCCCCAATGCCTGCCCGGCCGGTGGGCCGTTGATCGCCAACTCCGATGCAGAGGCGCAGTGGCTGCTGCGCCACGGCTACCCGACGGAACACGAACTGGCCCGCTTGGAAACCCTGACGCTGGACCAGCTCAAGGCCGAGTCGCAGGCAGGCAACCAGGCCGCAACGGTGATCTACGGCAAAAAGACCGCACTGGCGGGCCGTTTTTATCAGGGCATCGGCATCCTGCGGCGGGCCGCGGTGGCGGGGAACCTGTATGCGTACTACGGGCTGTCGGACGTGTACGTCAGCGACACCGCAAACAAGAACCTGGTCGACAGCCTGGCCTACCTGCGCCTGGCCTACCTGTTGGGCGATGCAAAAGCCTCGGCCGTCATCGCATCGCGTGGCCTGAGCAGTGTTGAAAACGTCGTTGCCGACGAGCGCGCCGCCTCACTGCACAAGACGTTTTCCAAGTACCAGCGCCCCTCGCCACGGCCGCTGGAATAACGCCGGGCGATCAGCCTCCCACATTCAGTTGCGGAATCTTGGCAAACGCCTCGGCAATAAAATCCATGAACACGATCGCCCGCTTCGGCACCAGCCGGTTGGCCGCATACAGGATGTGCATGGGCACCGCAGGTGCGGAGAATGCGCCCAGCACGATCTGCAGCTGCCCGGCCTTGAGCCCCTGCTCGAACAACCACTCCGGCCCCTGCCCGATGCCCAGGCCCGCACTTACCGACTCGCGCGCGGCCTCCGGCGAATTGACCCGGATCCGGCCGGACACCGGCACTTCCACATCCTTGAAACGCCACGTCGCCCCGGAGGCCAGCAAGGTGTACAGCACGCAATCGTGCTGGCGCAGGTCCTCGGGCACGCGGGGCACACCGCGCTCGGCAAGATAGGCGTTGCTTGCCACGCACACGCGCTTGAACGTGCCGATCCGCCGTGCGCGTAGCGCGCTGTTTTCCAGGTGGCCGATACGGATGGCAAGCTCCGCGCCCTCGTCAAGCAGATTGACGAAGCGGTCGTTGATCTGCAGATCCAGCTCCAGGCCCGGAAAGCGCCGTAAAAACTCCGGCACCAGCGGCATCACATAGTGATGCGACAACGCCGTGGGGCAGGCCACCCGTAGCAAGCCGGACGGTTGCACATTGTCGTGCAGCGCCATCTCCGACTCGCCCACCGCATCCAGGATGCGGCGCACCTCCGCGTAGTAGCGCTCGCCCTCCGGCGTCAGCACCAGCTTGCGGGTGGAGCGGTTGAGCAGCCGCGTGTGCAGGTGCTCTTCCAGCGCCGCCACGTGCCGGCTGACATTGGGCTGGCCCAGGCCCAGGTCGCGCCCGGCCGCAGAAAAGCTGCCGGTTTCCACCGCACGCGCAAAGCAGGTCATCAGCAGAAACCGGTCCATTGCCCACCCCCATTCATGCGCAGATCGCATGAATGGTATGTGCCGGCGCGGTCTTCCGGCAAATCGTGCATGGGCGCACGCTGCACCCCATCGAAGGCCGGCCACACGCGGCGGGCCTGTCACCCTCCCAGGAGCACCCCATGTCCCGTCTAGCAGGCAAACGCACCCTCATCACCGGCGGCACCAGCGGTATTGGCCTGGAGACCGCCCGCCAGTTTCTGGCCGAAGGCGCCCGCGTCATCGTCACCGGCAACAATCCCGAGTCCATCGCCAATGCCAAGGCCGCGCTGGGTGCCGAGGTGCTGGTGCTGCGCGCCGATTCGGCCAGCGTCGCCGCGCAGCAGCAGCTGGCGCAGGCGGTGCAGGCGCATTACGGCCAGCTCGACATCGCCTTTCTCAATGCCGGCGTGTCGGTGTGGGCACCGATCGAAGACTGGACCGAGCAGGCCTTCGACGCCTCCTTCGCCGTCAACGTCAAAGGCCCGTACTTCCTCATGCAGGCGCTGCTGCCGGTGTTCGCCAACCCCGCCGCGGTGGTGCTCAACACCTCCATCAACGCGCATGTGGGCGCGGCCCGCTCATCGGTGTATGCAGCCACCAAGGCGGCGTTCCTGAGCATGGCCAAGACACTCTCTAGCGAACTGCTGGCGCGCGGCATCCGCCTCAACGCGGTCAGCCCGGGCCCGGTGGAAACCCCGCTGTACGACAAGCTCGGCATCCCCGACGCGTACCGCGACCAGGTCAACCAGGACATCGCCGCCACCATCCCGCTGGGCCGCTTCGGCACCCCGGACGAAGTGGCCAAGGCCGTGCTGTACCTGGCCTCGGACGAATCCCGCTGGACGGTGGGCTCGGAACTCATCGTCGACGGCGGCCGCACGCTTAACGGCTGAGCGTTTCGAAGGCAGTGGCAGGCGAACGGCCACCCCCACACCCTTCAAGCCACCGAGCGCTGCAGTGTGCGTCCACGTTGCGGCGCAAGTGCAGCGACTCAATAATGCGCACGCCCCTCTTCAGCGGATGACACGTGCGCGCTTTATTCGTCTATGCCGCTGTCCCCGCGATCCTGCTGGCGGGGGTGGCAACCGCCCACGCAGCCCCTGCCGCTGAGTTATGCGAGGTCTTGGCCGCCTTTGTCGGTGCAGTACAGCCGGGCCAGACACGCAGTTTTGCGTTCCACACCTCGTGGGGAACCAACTTCAGGCATGCGCAAGAGCAGGCGCTTTCCGCCAAACGGTGTGAGCACGGTGGCGACCCCGCCGCGCAGGCCGTCTGCGCCTACCTGATGCAGCATGGGCAAACAGAGCTTGCAGACGCCACGGTAATGGACTCGGTGGCCTGCCTATCGAGCGGCACCACATTTGACAGCAGCCTGAGACTGCATCACGCCGAGCTGACCTTTCGCCATGAGGCCATCAACGCAGGCGCGACGGTCACAGTCACCTTTGGCGAAGAGACGGAACAGGGCGGCAGGGTGTTTCGACTTCAGGCAGAAGGCGACTAGCGCCGCCCTACATTTGCTCAGAGGCGCAACGCGCATTCGAGGTAACAAGCAACCGCTCACTAACCGCGTGCGGTTGCGTCATGCGGCTGTGGAAGGCCCGCATCCGGGCACGTGCTACCGGCGCAACACGCCGGCATGCCGCGTCAATGAATCTGCAACTCCGCAATCTTGCCGTCCACAAGCTGGAACACATGCTCCAGCTGCAGCGGGCTCTGCGGGAAATCGCCGGACACCTGCACAGTGACACTCACTTGCTCGCCCTGGGTGTGCACGCCAACCGGCACCGCACGATACGGCGTGGTGGCCTGCGTCTGTGCCAGCCATGCGGCTATCGCGGCAGCGCCACGGTGCTGGCGGTGCTCGTCATGCACCACCGCATCGTCGGCCAGGTGCGGCAGCAGCACCGCGGCATCGCCGGCGTTGCTGGCGGTAAAAAAGCAGGCAATGGCGGCGGGCAGGACAAGCGACATGGCGGCGGTGCTCGGTGGAAACGGTATGCCATGATCAGCAGCGGCATCACCTGCCGCAAGAACGCACGCAAAGGTAAGTCACGCACCCATGGGAAAGCCGCACACCCCGGACACCGCCGCGTGCGATGTCGAAGCCCTGCTCAAACTCATCGAAGGCCGCTGGAAACTGCTGCTGCTGTTCCACCTGTTCGACGGCAAGGTGCAGCGCTACTCGGACCTGGAGCGGCTGATTCCCGCCATCTCGCAAAAGATGCTGGCCCAACAGCTGCGCCAGCTAGAACGCGACGGCCTGGTGCTGCGCACCGTCTACGCGCAGGTACCGCCGCAGGTGGATTACCGCCTCACGCCATGGGGCCAGGCCCTGTGCCCTGCGCTGGACGCAATGCTCACCTGGGGCCAGGCGCGGCAGCCGTTGCCCGAGCCTTCGCCGCAGTGATGGCTTGGCACGCGGCTGTGGTACGCCGGCCTTAAAACATCAGGCACACAGCACCACGCATATCGCCAGAGAACTGACCCAGATAACGCACCGGCGGTCTTGCAGCATCTGCCGTCTCGCGCGCTGCAACCAGACTTGTGCGGCCAACATAATCGGCCTAGTTTCGCCTCGCCACCATTCGGGTGGCGAGGAGGTCACACGCATGGCGACCAACGAGAAAACCGGCCCCAAAGCGGCCAAAGCCGCAAGCAAGGTCTTGCGTAGCGGCAGCACCGGCAAGGATTCAAAAACTGCGGCCGCGTCCGCTTTGAGTCAAACGCCGGATAAAGGCGGAAAGAAGAAATAAGCGAACGCTGCAGTAAATGAGTAGGGGCGTTCGCACAAAGGCGAGCGTCTCTAGTCATGCAATTTAGTGCGTGCAATCACCGCGGATGACACCGCTGAGACAAAATGTCGGGTACCCCGCTGACAAAACCGCTACATAACTATAGGGTACAGACTGGAACGGGGGTTTCATGCATGGGAAGCAGATGGGGAAGTACCGAGTTTAACGCTGTGCGGTCACTATCATGGCCGCTTGGATCGCTATGGGAGTTGGTGCTTTTTTCACCATCCGTACCGGCGTGCCGTGGCTGCTATTGCAGCAAAGCGGTCCAATCGCACAAGGCCTTAGTCAAAGCGTCAGCGCAGCGCTCGCGTTCGCCACGCGTTGCCTGGGTGTGCCCGCTTCGTCTGTTGGCAGGCACAGGCAGCGCACATTGTTAAACACACATACCACGCTAGAGAGTCGGCCACCAATGGCCGGCACTACTTCGGGTTGTTGATTGGCGAAGTCTTCCGCAGCCAAGACTGTGCCGTAGAAGAAGCCGGCTGGGCGGCATCGACCTAATCCTGAGGGAAGACGGCCACCGCGGCTTAGCGCAATGCAAGCAATGGAGAGGAGTGTCAGTCTGCAACGGCTGAAAATATTTCTATGAGTTATGAAAAAATCAATCTAAAGGGTAAAAAATAAATGAGCTTTACCAAAACAATCGTATGTCTGGCTAATTCTAGAAAAAACAGCGGGCGCTGTCTCGCGGGTAAGGAGAAGTTAGCGGGAAATCAATTATCATGGATAAGGCCTGTCGGAACTACGGAAACGAAAGAGCTAAACGAATATGATCGGCAATACTCAGATGGAACCACGGCCCAGAACCTTGATATAATAGAAATACATTTTAATCACGTAGATCAGCATAGCTTTCAAGCAGAAAACTTTGTTATCGACTCCAAGGCTTATTGGCGAAAAGTGGGTTTTTTTCCAAAGCATAGGCTAAATGAATTGCAAGATTATCCGATGCAATTATGGGAAAATGGTGAAAGTAGCTATAGCGGCTTCAACGATAGAGTGGCGCTTGCCCATCTTGCAGCTAAGAGAGCAAGCCTTTATTTTATAAAGCCCAATAAGGCTCAGATTCACGTGAGTGCCGAAGGCGCTGCTTTCAATGACTCAAAGTTAAAAGTCCGGGCGCATTTCACATATAACAATGTCAACTATGCTTTATTAGTTACGGATCCATTCATCGAGGCGAAATACGTGGCAATGGGTGTCGGGCAATATTCGATAGATCCGGATTCTTACTTTACAGTTAGTCTCGGAGAGCCCTACAATGGCTTTGCATACAAGTTGGTTGCCGCAATATTATGAATATAAAAATCTTCACTATCGGCTTTACTAAGAAAAGTGCAGAGAAGTTTTTTTCTCTTTTAAGAATCTCGGGCGCTGTTCGGGTTGTAGATGTTAGATTGAATAATGTGTCTCAGCTTGCAGGTTTTGCCAAACGCGACGACTTGAAGTTTTTCTTGAAAGAAGTTTGCGGGATGGATTATTTTCATGCTCCAGAGCTCGCGCCAAAGAAAGAAGCGCTAAAGGCGTACCAAGAAAAAAAGATGAGCTGGGCGCAGTATGAGGCAGAATTTATAAATCTAATGACTCAGAGAAGAATAGAGACATCTTTAGATAAAAAAATGTTAGATAAAGGATGTTTTCTGTGTAGTGAAGACACGCCACATCAGTGTCACAGGCGATTAGTTTCCGAATATTTACAAAAAAATTGGCCGGATGAAAATGTCGATGTAAAACACTTATGAGAAAGGCTTGTGTTCTAATTGACTATCCAGAACATTTTATTTCTAAAAGTAAAATGGATCGAAAAGTCAGAAATTACTGTAGAGAATTGTTGGTTGAAAGTTTTGTCGCCAAAGCAGATCCACATGATTTCATTTCAGGTATAGCCGAATCTTTCGGCTTGCCTTTTCGACTGGACGAAGATGCCGCTGCTAGCTGCTCTCATGCTGTAATTTTCTGTCAAGGAGCTTGCGAGTTGGAAGCTACTTTACGAAGTAAAAAAGTACCGACAAAGATTGTCCAGTTTAAATTGACTTCCGTAGCGAATAAGGACAAGGGTGAAGTATTTGATGTATATATAGGACGTGGCACAGTCTGGGGGAATCCATACGTAATTGGTCCTGCAGGAGATCGTGAGGAGGTGCTGAGAAAATATAAGTATGATTTTGATCGGAGGTTGCTTAGGTTTTTCGAAAACCACGATGAGAATGTAAATAAGATAAAGGGGAAAATTTTAGGTTGTCATTGTAAGCCAGCAGCTTGC
This sequence comes from Xanthomonas sp. WHRI 7064, assembly GCF_040202355.2. NCBI lineage: Bacteria > Pseudomonadati > Pseudomonadota > Gammaproteobacteria > Lysobacterales > Lysobacteraceae > Xanthomonas > Xanthomonas sp. WHRI 7064. Next base: position 101,099 of record NZ_CP167821.1, read on the forward strand.
CATGGAGATATTTTAGCTGCGTATATAAATTCGTTAGACGACGGCGAATAAGTCAACGCATTAAAAAATCCGTTTTCCATGGTTTTTACATTGAAATTTTTCGAGTGTCATTTGTATTTTTAAGTTGATTTTTAAGTTGGGGTATTTGTGAGTAAGAAAATTTTTGCGGTACTCATGCAAAAATTTTCGGCATCAGCTACGTAAGCATTGCGCGAGGAATGCCAGCACTGTTCTTAAAAAACTGGGAGGCCAGCGTACAGGCGGGATTATTCCTGATGTGTGCAATCGCCACTCCTCCGACGCAAGAATATGCGGTGTTGATTCAATTGCATGCGCCCCAACGATTAGAATGGTACGTCATCGTCATTAAAGTTGTTGATATTGTCGTTGAGCGATAACGATTGACTTAGTGCTCTCTCTCTGGCTCGATCGGTTCTTGGCTTGCTTGTCACAAAAAGAGCGTCATTCGCCTCAATCCAGCTCCAAGCTCGATCAGTCAATCGAATTCCATCGTAAGGCTCATAATCACCGTCTACTTTTTCTAAATTAACGAAACTGCGAGCCATGAGCCTACGTAGAGCCAACTGAAAGCCCATAGACGTAATGCCTTGACGCTCCACCGACTGCTTTACTGACCAAAGGCCGGTGAAGTCCAGTGGCATATTAAGTTCCGAGGCTATCGCGGCTACCAATACTAGCTCGGAATGAGATATCCCACTCACTTCCGATACCAACTCACTATCCGCTGCTTGCTTAAGCATCTCGGCCTTGGATAATCGAGCCATCAAAGTCATTGTAATTCGAGAGCGAAGGTCATCGAAGTCACTAGTAGATTCTGTCCGATACACAATTATGCTTCTATGCTGGATATCAAACGGAAACTTTTGTCTCTCATCTGCACATATCATCACAACTGGTTTCCCCAGAGCCAGAGCGAATCCTAACTCGTACCACACGTTAGCGTTGTCGGATGTTATATCGGCAAGACAGATTGCAGCATTTTTGATGCCATCTTCTATGGATGAGATGAGAACCTCTGCGGCTGGATCACCATCAACTCGATATGGTTCGAGTCCTGCGTCTATAATCCCCGGTCTAAAACAATCTACAAATCGCTTGTCAAACTTGCCCCGATCAAATGGCTGGATTACGAAACATGTGGTCAAAGTGGGATCCCGGTAGTTATTTTTCGCTGTCAATACTAGCCCAGAGTAAGAAGAAAATTTCTCTTTTTCTTACTTAAGTGCTTGCACTATTGATAAGTAAATCTGTTCCCATCCGCAGCGGCTTCAACGACGGATCTCGTACGCCTGCATCGCCCAGCCGCTTAGTTTCCTCAGTGCGTAGCCCCATTAACGCGGTGATGGAGTCCGATAGAGCAGGGTGCCACTGTCGATGCGCTTTGTTGGAAAGGGTCATGTTTTGATACCGTGGCAGTGGCGCACCATGCACGAATGCTGATGCCGTATTGGTTCCAGTCTAGCGAGTGGTGCAGCACGCCATGGAGTTATAGGGTGTCGCGTCGACGGAATGTACTTCTTCGTTGCTCTCCAATTGGCGAAGCGTATGCATTGGATGTTAGTCGGCAACGCATATGTGGCTATGTACAGCACTACTTCTGTCCGCACGACGCGCCACACGCTAGCGTTGATCCTGTCCATGGTGCTACCCCCCTACCCGCCAATCCTAGCTCAGGCGTTGCGCGCGCGGGTTGATCAGGCCGCCTGGCAGCGTCGCGCTTTGTTCGGTCACTTGTCGCTTGGCTCGTATTAAGGGCAACACTCATCAGGCAGCGCCCGACTCGCCCAGCACGGCATCCACCTGCTCAGCCAGATGCTGCAGGCAATGCGCCCATTGTTGTAGTGGAATCGTAGGCGCTCCCAGCGCCCCTTCGTCGCGGGTGCGTGGCGTGGCAAGAGTGGCGAGTAGACGCAGTTGGTCGCGTATGCGCAGCAGTCGGTATTGCGTGCTTTCGGACATCCAGTAACCGGGTTCGTTGTGCATGCCGCTCTCCTTGCCGTGAGGCAGCTCCCGCTGCACAACGCAGCGGGATGCCGGGAGGCTAGAAACCGCAGACAGCCGGCGGGCTTATTCCCCTCGCGGGTGTTGTATTCGCCGCCCTCCCGGCGTAGGAACGCCGAGCAGTGCCAAGCCAGATGGCCGAGCACAAAAAACCCACCAAGTTCTCGGAGGTGGGTACCGCTGTCTGTGTGGAGTTTCTAGGCTCCGAGCGGAAGTGTGCGTGTGGCGGTGAGTTGGGTCAAGTTGAAGCGATGTCCGGCGCCCACGTGTGCGGCTTTGCACGTATTTTTTCGAGTGGATGCGCTGTGGCAATGACGCACTAGCTATCAGTTGACACATCGCCAAACAGGTAGCAATCTCGGCTGCAAGGAGCCTAGAAACTCCTCAGACAGCGGTACCCACCTCCGTCAAACCGGTGGGTTTTTTGTGCCTGGACTTTTTGTACGAGTGCAGCCGACGCGATGCCTATGTCGGAGTGCAGCCAATGCAAAGATGTTTGGGAAAACAATTCTGAAGTCTGTCTATGGTTTCTAGCCTCCTGACATCCCGTCGCGTCGTGCGACGGGGCATGTTCGTCAAGGAGGGCTTTGCCATGCGTCGGTCCACGTCCAGTCCCAAGCCATCGCGCAAGCGCGCCACGGTACCACCGCCTACCGAAGTCGTCTGGCGTTCGCTGGATCCCTCGATCCAGCCGCGGCGCTACCTCGAGCGCACGCCCGTCCCCGAACCTCGCGCCGAACCCCGCACACCACGGCGGCCCGGCCGCCCGCGTGCGCCGCAGCAGTGCACCGTCGGCTATGGGTACTATCCCGACAGTCACCAGCGCATTCCCACCCTGCGCCTGCGCGGCCGCTGGCTGGAACAATTGGGCTTTGCCATCGGCAGCAAGCTGCACATCCGCCAGCGCGATGGCGAGCTGGTCATCAGCGTTGTAGACCCTCGCTGATCACGCCGCAGTGCATGTGCGCACCGCATGTGCCCGGCCCGTTGCTGGAGACGTCGCATGATGAGTGAGGGCATGACCGGCGCGTCGCGTGCAGACCGCCACGGTGTCATCGACCAGGTGGTCGCGGCGCGCGCGCGCGCCGCAAGCGCGATGCCGGTTGAGCGCTACGGCGGCCGCCCGTGGCGCCACCGCAGCGCCTACGCCGTGCGCGAGCTGCCGGCCCGCGCACCCATGGCGGGCATCTACGCGCTTGGCCGCTTCACCACGCGCTGGCAGGTGCGCGAGGAGCGAGCGCCGGCCAGGGAGCGCTTCGACCAGGCCGTGGTGCAGCTGCAGGCGGAGCTGCTCACCTACATGCGGCGGCGCCTGCGCGACCCGCACACTGCCGCCGACCTCGCCCAGGAAGCGCTGCTGCGCCTGCTGGCCTACCGCGACACGCCAGACATCCACAGCTACAAGCTGCTGCTGTACCGCATCGCCCACAACGTGGTGCTGGAGCATTGGCGCACGCGCCACCGCAGGCACGCCTCCCGCCACGTGCCGCTGGAGGGCAGCGAACCGCTCGCCGCCGCCGGCACGGCGGTGGACCAGCTGGTGGACGCCCGCCGCACCCTGCAGCACCTGCACACCCACACGCTGCCCGCGCTGCCACCTAAATGCCGCCAGGCCTTCATGCTCAACCGCTTCGACGGCCTCACCTACCCGGAAGTCGCCGCCGTCATGGGCATCTCGGTCAAGATGGTGGAAAAACACATCAGCCGTGCTCTGGCTGCCTGCCGTGCGGCTGTGGGCGAGTAACGCCAGGCAATGCATCGCGCAGGTGGCGGTGCGTCACGACCAGCGGGCACTGCCAGGATTCATCGCACCTAGGTATTCGGCTAAGTTAGCAGCGGTTGTGGCACGCGGCCCTAGGGATCACCAGTAGGTGACGCTCATTCAACCAGAGGTCGCGAGGAAATCCGCTCGAGGCACGATTGGGAGCGAAGGCTCGATTATTAAAAGTATTGATTGTTAGGTTGAGATAGCAGAACGATATGCTGAAAAATGTAAAGTTCCCACTCTTATACATAGTTGAGCTACTGATATGGCTGCCGCTGCTCATCTCGTTTTATGTTACGTCCACGTTCCTTGCAGCCAAACCCATCGCTACTCTCGATCTTCAAGGTAAATCCTTACCAGCCGGCTGGGAGGCTGCAGTTCCGAGTCACGGTAAATTCTTGCAGGGCTATCTCATCTCAAATCATCCTGCCCCCTTCGGCTGTAGTGCAGTGATCATGGTTGGCCTGGCGCTCTTGCTTTACCGTGTTAACCGGGCACAGGCGGTGCAACGTGCTGCAGCTGGCAGCCGTAGCAATCGCTCCCACTTGATAGGGAATGGTCTTGTTTTCGCAACGTTGGCGCTGATCGGCTATGTACTACTGACGCGGGTTTTGGTCGGCGTCAGCGCGGTCTAACTGCACCGGGATCAGATCAGCGCCTTGCCGCCCCGTGCTCCAGGTTGGCTCTGAGTTGGTCTTCAACGGGCCGCAACCCGTCGTGGACTTTGTCTATGTGCTGGCATCCCCGTGCCTGCTGGCCAGGTGGGTACATGCATTGCTGACCAGCAGTGCGTCGCTTCGGATACACAATCGCCCATTCGCGTGTGCTTGCGCAGTGCCGGGGTAAGCCCTGGTCTACTTGCCGCCCGGCATTGGCGTCTCAGGAAAAAGCGATGGGCAACTGTTTTTCAAACAATGTCAGTAGCACGTATGCGCATGTGACCTACGCGCAGCACGAACCCACGCCCCAGGGGACGCCGCAGCGGCCGACGCCATCCACGCCCTTGCCGGATCAGTCGCCACTGCAGGGCCTGCAGCGCCGCTCGCCGCGCCCGTCGCGCCCGACAACCCCATCACGGCCCACATCACGGCCAAATCCCTCGCGGCCAACGACGTCACAGCCAACGCGGCCACAGCGCTCGGGCGTGGAAACTCGCATGCTGTTGCAGATGCAGGGGATGGCGCACGCGTTGCTCAATCAGATTGGTCCCATCCTCAACAATGAAGCGCTCCGTGCCGAACACAAATCAGCGCTCAGGCTGCTCAAGCACATGAGTGACTGCGCACTCGGAAAACGGGCCGTTGGCGGTAGCGACGATATTGCTGAAAGAATTGAGCAGATCCAGAACCGGATCGCGAATCATTATGCGAACCCGGACGCAGCTGCGCCGCCTGTCGAGGGCATCGAGCAATACGCGGGCCGCGCCACGTTCAAAAAGATGCGGCAACTTGCGGCGGATGTCGATCTTGAGATCCAGGTGGCCAAGGCAGGGGGCGATGAAAAGTTCCTGCGGTTCAAGGAGGGCCTGGTCCTCGATCGAGACGTGGCAGCGCAGGCTGCGAACCTGGTGTCCGGAGTCGAGGAGACCTACGACGCGCTGAGCGAAGAGCATGGAAGACGCATACAGAATCTTCTTAGAAAGCTTACGGAGGGAGCGGCCCTGTCAGGGGGACTCTTGGACATTGTCTGGCCGTTGCGCAAAGACCCGGTTGCATTGGCCGACGCACTGCACACGCTGGTCAGGCGGTACCCGACATTGGGAAATAACCCGAACTGGAAGAAATCCGATTAAGCGAGCCGCGCACCACCTGCACGAGCCCGTTCACAAGTGGCACCTATCGCGGTAACCAAAAAGTGACTGCAGAGCAGGTGGTTCCGTTTCGGAACATATGACCGCACACGCGTAGCAGCGCGCATGGGGTTCAGCTATCGGGCAGGGGGCCACCCTATGCTGCGCGCCCAGCGGAACATCTCGGCCACCCGGCCGGCGCCGCAGCGGAGGTTTCATGCAACGCCTGCTCCTTGTTTCCAGCCTGCTGGTGGGCCTGTGTGCCTGCAGCGACAAATCCGCACAGCACGCCACGCCTGCCGGCGCTGCCACCGCAGCGCCCGCCAAGACCGCTGCGCCGCCCGAGTTGCTCACCCGCGACGCGCTGTTTGGCGCCGCCGAGAAGGTGCACGTGCTGGTGAGCCCGGACGGCGCCTACATCAGTTGGGTGGCGCCGCTGAAGGGCGTGCCCAATCTGTGGGTGGCGCCGATCGATGCGCCCGACAAGGCACGCGCGGTCACCCAGGACAGCGGGCGCGGCATCAGCGAATATTCCTGGAGCCATCGCGCCGGCACGTTGCTGTACAAGCGCGACCAGGGCGGCGATGAAAACTTCCACCTGTACGCGCTGAATCTGGCCGACGGCAGCAGCAAGGACCTGACCCCGTTCGACAAGACCCGCGTGGAGCTGTACGGCCTGAGCGCGCAGCACCCGGATCAGGTCATGGTCGGCATCAACAACCGCGACGCGAAGTGGCACGACCTGTATCGCGTGGATCTGGCCACCGGCCAACGCACGCTGGTGGAGAAGAACACCCAACACATCGAAACCTATCTGCTCGATGTTGACCTGCAGCTGCGCTACGCAACACGCGTCACCGAAGACGGCGGGGTTGAGGTGCTTACCCGCCAGGGCAGCGCCTGGAAAACACTGGAACGCGTTCCCTTCGAAGATGTATTGACCACCGAAGTGGTGGGCTTGAGCAACGATGGCAACACGCTGTACCTGCGCGACTCGCGCGACCGCGACACCGCCGCGCTGTACGCGCTGGACACCGCCACCCACGCGCGCACGCTGCTCACAGAAGACGCGCGCGCCGATGTGGACAGCGTGCTGAAAGACCCAAAGACCGGCGCCGTGCAGGCCGCCTCGGTGGAGTACCTGCGCCGGGAATGGACCGTACTGGACAAGGGCATCGCCAAGGACCTGCAGGCCTTGAAGGCGCTGGGCCCGGGCGATGCGAAGGTGGAAGCACGCAGCCAGGACGATGCCACCTGGATCGTGAGTTATTCGGCTGCAGAAACGCCGTTGCGCTACTACCGCTACGACCGCGCCACTGCCAAGCTGACCAAGCTGTTTTCTGCGTATCCCGCCCTGGAAGGCAAGCCGCTGGTGCCGAGCTGGCCGCAGACGCTGACCGCGCGCGACGGGCTGCGTCTGGTGAGCTACCTCACCCTGCCGGCCGATGCGGACGCCAACCACGATGGCAAGGCCGACAAGCCGGTGCCGCTGGTGGTGTTCGTGCATGGCGGCCCCTGGCTGCGTGACAGCTACAACAGCTACGGTGCTTACACGCAATGGTTTGCCAACCGCGGCTACGCGGTGCTGGCGGTGAACTACCGCGGCTCCACCGGCTTCGGCAAGGCCTTCACCAATGCCGGCAACGGCGAGTGGGCCGGCAAGATGCACGACGACCTGCTCGACGCGGTGCAGTGGGCGGTCGCCCAAGGCGTCACCACGCCGGACAACGTGGCCATCATGGGTGGCAGCTACGGCGGTTACGCCAGCCTGGTGGGCCTGACCTTCACCCCGGACACGTTCAAGTGCGCAGTGGACATCGTGGGCCCGGCCAACCTCAACACGCTGTTGGCCACCATCCCGCCGTACTGGACAGGGTTCTACAAGCAGGCGATCAAACGCATGGGCGACCCGGCCACCGCGCAAGGCAAGCAGTGGCTCACCGAACGCTCGCCGGTGACGCATGTGGACAAGATCCGCAAGCCGCTGCTGATCGGGCAGGGCGCCAACGACCCACGCACCAATCGCGCCGAGAGCGAGCAGATCGTCAACGCGATGACGGCCAAGAACATCCCGGTGACCTACGTGCTGTTCCCGGACGAAGGCCACGGCTTCAAGCGCCCGGAAAACAGCAAGGCCTTCAACGCGGTGGCCGAAACCTTCCTGGGCCAATGCCTGGGCGGCCGCGTGCAACCCATCGGCAGCGACCTCACCGGCTCCAGCATCACCGTGCCCGCCGGCGCCGAGCAGATCAATGGCCTTGCCGATGCATTGAAGACGCATACGCAGGCGATCCGGAACTAGCCTGCGGGTGAGGGTGCCGGCTGGGACGTGGTGCGGTATGGCCACCCAGCCGGCAGCGCTCAACCTTGTGTTGCCTCACTGCAGCGTTGCGTGGATGGCCGCTGCAGTTGGTGCATAGGGCGAGGGCGGCTGGCGCGCGGCGTTTTGCGTGCCGAACGAGGCGAGCAGGAAGAGCAGCCCCAACGCGGCCGGTACCGCGCCCTTGGGCTTGCGCACACCCAGATGCGCCATGCCCGACAACAGCAGGTGGTAGAACATGCCGGCGTAGGCCAGATCGCTCAGCGCGGTGTTGAAGCGCCACACAATCGCCACCGGGCCCAGGATCTTGATGACGATCATCCACGGCACCAGCAACGGTGCCGAATACCCCAGCTCGGCCTGCGCCTTGCGCACGAACTCGCCCTTGGCCAGATACATGCCGGCAGAAGCCAGGTACAACAGGCACAGCAGGGCGGTACTGATCCAGTAAATAGAAATGCTCATGGTATTTGCCAGTTAATATTTAAATGCAACCGGCCATCAGAATGTCGCCTAAGATATCGATTGAAAAGTAGGATGAATCACCAGGGCCTAGTATGAAAAAGCAGACCATTGAGGACGGCGAGCGCAACATGCACGAACAGATGCGCCGTGCATTTGCGTTGCTGTCTGGCAAATGGAAGCTGGAAATCATGTGGCTGCTCAATCAGCGCGTGTATCGCTTCGGCGAGCTGCGCAAGGCCATCCCCGGTGTTACCCAGCACATGCTCACGGCGCAATTGCGCGAGCTGGAAGCAGATGGCCTGGTCACGCGCACCGTGTTTGCGCAGGTGCCACCGCGCGTGGAATACGCCATCACGCCAAAGGCGCGCGGACTGGGCCCAACGATGGAAGCGCTGACCGCGTGGTGGCAGCAACATGGCGACAGCGTTGCAAAGCGGCCCGCTGCACGCGGGCGCAAGCCCAGCGTCTAGGAGGAAGGCCAGGGAGCGCGTTGTGCGCGTGCACCTGGCTTGATCACCGTTGCGGCGACATGCAAACAATCCTGGCCGTCAGCCCGGTAAATCAAAAACTATTTCCAAAGCCCAAAACGCCAACGCCCCGATCATGTCGGGGCGTTGGTGCGATCTCTCGCCGAAGTGGGGTATAGCGTCTACATCGTCATACCTGACGCCTGGCGGCCAATCCACTGCTTCAGCGCGGCGGGCGTAATGCCTGCCTACGGTGCTGACTTGCCAGCGTTACTTGGCGGCGTCGCGCACTTTGTCGGCGACCTGGCCAGCCTTGTTCTGCACCTTGCCGACATTCTTTTCGGCAGCGCCTTCCAGCTCGGTGCTCTTGTCGCCGGTGACACGGCCAACGGTTTCCTTGATGGAACCCTTGACCTGCTTGGCGGTACCTTCGATACGGTTCTTGTCCACGGGGTGCCTCATACGGTTGGGGATGTTGCAGCCCAGTCTGTACCCGCAGGACGTGAGTGCGACGTGGGCATGCCGTCATCCCCGCGTCAGCACGCCCAACTGCCGCGCGCAGCGCCACCGCAGGGCACGCGCGTATCTGCACGGCTTGCTGAGGTCGCTGCGTGCCACAATGCGCGCACTTTCCGCCAGGCAATGCCGTCACGTGAGCACACAGCGCCCCGCCACCGAGTCCGCCGGCCTGGAGTTTCTTGCGGGGGGCGGCGAGATGGGCGCGTTGATGCGCATACACGACTGGGCCGCCACGCCGCTGGGGGCGCCGGAGACCTGGCCGCAGTCGCTGCGTTCGTCGTTGTCGGTGGTGCTCAACTCCACCCTGCTCGGTGCGGTGCTGTGGGGGCCGGAGCTGCGCCTGCTCTACAACGACGTGTACGTGCAATCGATGGGCGACCGTCATCCGCAGGCGCTGGGCCAGCCGGTGACCGAGGTATGGAAGGAAACCTACGCGCCGATCGCACAGGACTTCGCCCGGGTGATGCAAACCGGTGAGGGCTTCGGCCAGGGGGTCATCGCCTTGCCGATGCTGCGCAACGGCGTCAACGAGATGACCTACTGGAATGCCACCGCCTCGCCGATCCGCGGCGAAGACGGCAGCATCGTGGGGCTGATGAATATCGCCATCGAAACCACCGCGCAGGTGGCGGCCGACCGCAACCGCGACATCCAGCACGCGATGTTGAGCAACGAGAACACCCACCTGGTGCACGAGGTGGTCAACCGCACCAGCGAGCGCGATCGCGCGCTGGAGGCGGAAACCGTGGCGCGCCGCAATGCCGAGCGCGTGCAGCTGGCGCTGGCGGCCGGGGCGATCATCGGCACCTGGATCTGGGACCTGCCCACCGACGCGTTTTCGGTGGACGAGGCGTTTGCGCAGAACTTCGGCTTCGATCCGTCCACCAGCCGCACCGGCCTGTCGCTGGAGCAGGTGATCCAGACCGTGCACCCGGACGACCGCGAGGGGCTGCGCGCGGCCATTGGCGAAGCGCTCGCCCGTGGCGGTGCCTACGCGCACCAGTACCGGGTCAAGCGGCGCGACGGAAAGTATTACTGGCTGGAAGCCAATGGCCGGGTCGAAAAGGGCGCCGATGGCACGCCGCTGCGCTTTCCCGGCGTGCTGCTGGACATCGAGGCGCGCCACGCACTGTCGGAAGAGCGCGACCGCGCGCTGGCGGCACTGCGCGAGCTGAGCGACACGCTGGAGCAGCGGGTCACCGAGCGCACGCGCGAGCTGATGACGGTGGAAGAGGCGCTGCGCCAATCGCAGAAGATGGAAGCGGTGGGGCAGCTCACCGGCGGGCTGGCGCACGACTTCAACAACCTGCTGGCCGGCATTTCCGGCGCGCTGGAGCTGATGAGCCTGCGGATCGAGCAAGGCCGCTTCCGCGACCTAGAGCGCTACGTGGCCACCGCGCAGGGCGCCACCACGCGCGCGGCCGCGCTGACCCACCGCTTGCTGGCATTTGCGCGGCGGCAGACGCTGTTGCCCAAGCCGACCAACGTCAACCGGCTGGTGGTGGACATGCTGGAGCTGATCCAGCGCACGGTGGGCCCGGGGATCTGCGTGGAAAACCTTGCCGCGGCCGAGCTGTGGCTGGCCCTGGTGGATGCGCCGCAGCTGGAGAACGCGCTGCTCAACCTGTGCATCAACGCGCGCGATGCGATGCCCGACGGCGGGCGCCTGTGCGTGCAGACCAGCAACCGCCGGATCGACCGCGAGATGGGCCAGCAGCTGGGCATGCCGGAAGGCCACTACCTGTCGCTGTGTGTGAGCGATACCGGCACCGGCATGCCGCCAGACGTGGTGGCGCGCGCGTTCGATCCGTTCTTCACCACCAAGCCGATCGGCGAGGGCACCGGCCTGGGCCTGTCGATGATCTACGGGTTTGCCAAGCAATCCGGCGGGCAGGTGCGCATCCATTCGGAAGTGGGCAAGGGCTCGACGGTGTGCATCTACCTGCCGCGGCATGCCGGTGCCGACGACAGCAGCGACGGCGGTGCCGCCACGCTGGAACTGGCGCCCTCGCTGGCCGGCGAAACCGTGTTGATCGTGGATGACGAACCGTCCATCCGCCTGCTGTTCACCGAGGTGCTGGAGGAGCTGGGCTACACCGTGCTGGAAGCTGGCGACAGCGCCACCGGGCTGGGCATCCTGCAGTCGCCGGCGCGCATCGACCTGCTGATCAGCGACGTGGGCCTGCCCGGCGGCATGAACGGCCGGCAGATGGCCGATGCCGCGCGCGTGGGCCGGCCCAGGCTCAAGGTGCTGTTCATCACCGGCTTTGCCGAGCACGCGCAGTTGAACGACCGCCACCTGGAACCGGGTATGGCGGTGCTGGCCAAGCCCTTCAGCGTCAGCCTGCTGGCGGCGCGGGTCAAGGAGATGATTGCGAGCGAGTGCTGAGCGGTGGCGCTGCGTATGCGCCTGTCAGGGCAGGTGCTGCCGCAACCGGGCCGGCCTCACTCCACGCTGGCGGCGACCAGCCGTTGCCATAGCGCGGCGTTGGCCGCGTGGTCCGGCTCCAGCGTGGACAGCACACTGAGCGCATGCTCCTCCTGCTCGGCGCCGTGGCGGGCGAGCATGGCCAGCGCGGCGGCCAGCCGGCCGTAACGCAGCGCCATGCCGAGCGAGCTGGTGAGCAGGGTGGTGTCGTGCTCGGGGCGTTGCTCGTCCAGCGCGGTGCCCAGCGCGGCGGGCAGGTCCCAGGTGGTGGCAATGGTCTTGGCGACGGCGGCGGTGTGGCGTTCGACCAGCGCGGCGGCCACTTCCAGGCTGTAGGGCAGGCTCGGGCGCTCTGCGTAGGCATCGCGCAGCACGCGCAGGATCACCACCGCGCCCAGGCCTTGCAGCAGGCCGGCCAGCTGCGCCGACAAGGTGTCGCCACCGCGCTCGCGCATGTAGGCGGCCGCGGCGGCGGCGGTCCGCAGGGCATAGTCCCACACCGCCGCCGGCAGGCGTGCGTACAGGCCGCCCTCCAGGCTCAGCACCGGCTGCATCACCGCGGCGGCGACGATCTGGCGCACGCCCTCGGTACCGATATGCACCACGGCCCGCTCCAGGCTTTCCAGCGGGCCGCCCTGCGGGCGATACAGCGCGCTGTTGGCGATGCGTAGCAGGTTGGCGGCCAGCGCCGGGTCCTGCGCGATGATCGCGGCGATGCCGCGGCCGGAAGCATCCGGGTCGTTGACCGCGCGCATCAGCTGCGGCAACAACTGCGGACGGCGCGGCAACAGCTGTGGGCGCAGGTCCACGTGGTCGAGCGCAGCGCCGACCGCCGCCAGCACCGCGGCCTGGGCCGGGTCGGTCGGCAGGTGGCCGTCGGCCAGCGCCGGGGTGGACATCACCGCGGCATACATGCGGCGCAGCAGCGGCTGCATCGGTGGCGGCCCGGACGGCAGGGGCTGTGCTGCAGCGGCGGCATGCGCCTGGGCCTGCTGCGGCGCCCGCACCTGCTCAGCCACCGGCTGCGGCACGTGCGGCGCTCGTGCGGCATGGGTGACGGTGGCAGACGCGGCAGATGCAGCCGTGGTGCGCGCGCGCTGGCGCAGCAGCAGCCAGGCGACGACGCCGGCGAGTCCCAGGCCGGCAAGCAGTCCGGCAGCAAGCAGCAACACAATCACAAAGGTCCTGGAGTCGTCCGATCGGTGCAGCGACTATCCGCGAAGCCGGTGTTGACGGCAATGCAGGCGTGCTGCGGCATGCGATGCCAATGGCGCCCGCCACGCGCGCGCGCCAGGGCCGGATACCGGCAATGACCTGCTGCACTGCAGCGATGAGTGGGGTGTCTTCAAGTTGACTGCTGCGCTGCACGTGGCGCTAACGCCGCAGGCCGCACTATGCGTCACCAGCTGTGCAGCCCTAGAGCATCTAGGCAGCTTAAAGGGTGCAGGCATCCGCAGTTGGACCACTTTCGATACAAAGACACCGCGCACTGCGCGGTGTCTTCGTTTGTGGATGGCGATGGGTACGCGCGCTGTATCGCTTGCGGCGGCATCGCGACAAACGCGCTACAGCGTGCCCTGTTTCCACAGCCGCACGATCGCGGCCGGTGCATGTTCCTCGGGGATGCGCAGCGGTTCGCTGGCACCGTCCCAGGCAATGCTGAAATAACGGCGGTCGCCGCCACCGGCCTGCGGGCGCGGCAGCGCATGCACCAGGCACTGGTCCAGCAAGGTGCGCAGCTGCAGGCGCTGCGCCTCGTCCAGGTCATCCATCACCAGCTGGCGTTCGCGCCGCATGGCGGGAAAGGCGGCCACCCCGCCTTCGCGTGCCAGCCGCAAGGTCACGCCTGCATCCACCGGCGGACGCTGTGGACTCATGCCAGCACGCCCACGTCGCGCCAGGCCTGTTGCACCGCGGTTGCCTCGGCACTGCCGGCGCCATAGTCCGCACCGGCAATGCTGACGGTGAGCGCGGCAAAGGTGGCGAAGTCCGCACCGGCGGCCAGGTTGCCGCCGCTGAGCGCGCGGTACCAGATGCGCCCGGTCTTCTCCCAGGCGTGGCCACCGATGGCCACGGCCGCGCGATAGAACGCGTGATTGGGAATGCCGGAGTTGTAGTGCACGCCGCCATCGTCCTCTTGTGTGTCGACGTAGCCGGCCATGCTGGCCGGTTGCGGATCCTTGCCCAGGGCCGGGTCATCGTACGCCGTGCCGGGCGCGCGCATCGAGCGCAGGCCCACGCCGTTGATGCCGGGCATCAACAAGCCGGCGCCGATGATCCAGTCCGCCTCGCTTGCCTGCTGCTGCAAGGTGTACTGCTTGATCAATACGCCGAACACATCCGACAGTGACTCGTTCAAGGCACCGGACTGGCCCTGGTAGATCAGGTTGGCGGTGCGCTCGGTCACGCCGTGGGTCAGCTCGTGGCCCACCACGTCGATGGCGATGGTGAAGCGGTTGAAGACCTCGCCATCGCCATCGCCGAACACCATCTGCTCGCCGTTCCAGAAGGCGTTGTCGTAGCCACGCTCGTAATGCACGGTGCCGATCAACGGCATGCCGTCGCCGTCGATGGAATTGCGCCCGTACACCGTCTGGAAGAAGTCGTGCGTGGCGCCGAGATAATCGTAGGCTTCGGTCACCGCCACATCGTCGGTGGCGGCAGCGCCTTCGGCACGGACCAGGGTGCCGGGCAGCGCGGTGCCTTGTTGGGCGTCGTAGATCTGCCGCTGCACCGCTTGCGCGGTGGGGGCGCTGGCAGCATCGGCGGCCAGCGCCTGGGCGCGTGCGAGCAGGCCGAGCGCGCGCTGCTGGCGCAGCTGCGCGGTGATCTGCCGCGACAACAGCGCGCACTGACGTGCCCGCTCGGGCGCGGCCTGGGCCACATGGTCCAGCAGATACGGCGGCAGGATGCCGGCACGGCGTGGCGTGACGAATGCAGACATAAGCGACCTCCACAATGGGCTGCGCCCGCGACTATGCCGAGGCCGGCTTTAGGAATTCGTTAGGCCGGTGCACGGTGCGCCGCGTGCAGGCATCGCGATAGGCCTGGCGTTCATTCCAGCTGCGACAAGGCCTGCTGGATCGGCGTCTGCCCGTCGATGAAGCCCACCGTCTTGCCGATGGTGGCCGGCATGGCCAGTGCCGCGGCAATGACCTGCGCCACGTTGGCCCGCGACACGCCGCCATCGGCATCGCTGCCCGGATCGCGGGTGATGCGGCCGCTTGGCGGCTCCAGCGTGAGCCGCCCCGGCCCCAGCACGGTCCAGTCCAGCGTGGTGGTGCGCAGCTGCGCATCGGCGGCGGCCTTGGCCTGCGCGTAGGCGAAGAAGCCATCGTCCGGGCCGACGCCGTGTTCCAGCCCGGCGCCGAGATAAGACACCATCACGTAGCGGCGCACGCGTGCCTGCGCGGCGGCATGCATCGACCGGATCGCCGCATCGCGGTCCACCGCATAGGTGCGCGCCGCATTGCCGCCACCGGCGCCGGCCGACCACACCACCGCATCGTGGCCGGCCAGTTGCGCGGCAATCGCATCGGTGTCGGCCTGTTCGATATCGAACACCTGCGGGGTGGCGCCGTCGGCAATCACATCGTCTGCGTGCGCAGGATTGCGAAACAGTGCGGTGACCGAGTGCCCACCGCGCACCAGCAACGGCGTCAGCAGACGCGCGACCTTGCCATGGCCACCAATCACGACGATACGCGACATTCCAACCTCCAAGACGGTGCGCCATGACGGCGCGGGCTGCACGCATCCTCGCCAACCTGGCGCTAAGGCAGCGTGGATGGGCGTGGAGAGGCGCTTCGCATGCGCATGCACTTGCAGGTGCGTGGATTCGATCCAGCGGGTGCTTGCGTAGTGCGGCGCCATGGCGATCGCCCTGCGCATCACGCGAGCAGGTACGTGCGATGCACCGCATCGACTGGCGGCATCGCGCAGCCTTGCCGGCATCCTCGTCACCGGCATGCAAGGCGTAGATGCACCACCTGCCTGCCGCACATCTGGGACACTACGCGCCACAACGTCCGGAATGCCTATGTCCAACTCAATCGATACCGACCTACGTCCACGCGTTGGCTGCGGCGCGTTCATCCGCCGCGCCGATGGCCGCCTGCTGCTGGTGCAGCGCGGGCGTGCGCCCGAGCAAGGCCATTGGGGCCTGCCCGGCGGCAAGGTGGACTGGATGGAAACGGTGGAACACGCGGTGGTGCGCGAAGTGCTGGAAGAAACCGGCCTGCACGTGCAACTGCAAGGCGTGCTGTGCATCGTCAGCTACTTCGAGCCGGACCTGACGCCGCCGCAGCATTGGGTCGCGCCGGTGTATCTGGCCGCGATCCAGGGCAGCGAGCACGCCGAGCGGCGTGAGCCCGAGGCGATCGCCGACATCGGCTGGTTCGCACTGGACGCACTGCCGTCGCCACTGACCACCTCCACGCTGCAGGCGGTGCAGCATCTGCCACCGACTGCGGCGTCGACACCTGCCGCCTAAGCGCAGCGCTTTGTGCATGCGTCGATGCACCGGCACGCGCCGTAGCGGTGCCGGTGATCGCGATGTCGATGTCTGCCGGATGCAAGGAAACGCATCCACCTGCCTGCGATAGAGAACGCTAGCGCACGCTTGATGCGATGCTCCGATTGCACGCTGTGGTGTGCGTAGTTGCAGCATTTGCGTTACATCGCGTCGTTACATGCAGCGCCATTATCTGCACGCGATGCAAGCCGGCCGCTGACGGTATCCTTGGCGGTTCGACTTGCCTGGGAGGGCACTGCATGACACGTCATTGGTTAAACAAAACGCTGGCGCTCACGTTGATCTGTACCGCGTGCAGCGTGCACGCAACCGCCGCCGAACCGGCACCACCGGCGACCGCATCGGCCCCCGATGGCATCCGGCATGTGCCTGCGTTCGACCTGCCGGTGTCGGAATATCTGAGCCCGGCCGCGCGTGCGCATATGGCCGCCGGGGTGGCCCGCGCCGATCCGTTGGACAAGGCCGACAACGCCACCTTACTCAAGCAATTGCCGAGCATCCGCGCCGACACCGAGCGTTGGGCCAAAGGCGTGATTGCGCAGCTGCGCACGCGCTACGCGGTGGAGATCACGCCCGAAACCTGGAACGGCGTGCCGGTGCTGCGGGTGGAGCCGCGCACGCGCACACCCGAGCAGGCCAAGCGCATGTTGATCGAGCTGCATGGCGGTAGCTTCGTGATGGGCAGCGCGGCCTCGTTCGGCTTGATGGAAGCCATTCCGCTGGCGGCGATGACCGGCATGACCGTGGTCGCGGTGGATTACCGCATGGGGCCCGAGCACCATTTCCCGGCCGCCAGCGAGGATGTGGCGGCGGTGTATCGCGCCGCGCTCAAGAGCTATGCGCCAGAGCGCATCGGCCTGTTCGGTTGTTCGGCCGGCGGCGTGCTCACCGGTGAATCGCTGGCGTGGTTTGCCAAGGAGAAGTTGCCGATGCCGGCGGCGGCCGGGCTGTTCTGCGCCGCAGGCGATGCGCGCTACCGCGGCGATTCGCGCATTGTGGTGGCGGCGGTCAACGATGCCTTGTTGCCGGACAAGGCCGGTGCGTTGCCGATCTGGGAAGACCTGTACTACGGCGACAACGTGGACTTCCACGACCCGCTGGTGTCGCCGGTGTTTTCCGATGCGGTGCTGCAGCAGTTCCCGCCAACGCTATTTCTGACCGCCACGCGTGCTGCCGAGCTGAGCAATGCCGCCTACACGCATGCGCGCCTGGTGGATCTGGGCCGCGAATCGGACCTGCATGTGTGGGACGGCTTGGGGCACGCCTTCCACCTCACCAATGCACTGCCGGAGAGCCAGCAGGCGCTGCGGGTGGCCGCACGTTTCTTCAGCAAGCACCTGGGCCTGCCGCCGCCGCCGCTGGCCGCACCACGCTAACGCCACGCTGACACCGGCTAGGCGCGGCGCTTACATCCTCTCACCTAGGTTGAGGCCGACTGGCGTTGCACATGCAACGCCGTTCTATCAGGAGAATCGAATGAGTCTGCAAATTCCTCAGGGTGCGTTGGTGGTGGTGGCCGATGGCGGCGAAGCGCGCTGGTTCACCAACACCGGTAACGAAGCCAAGGTGGTGCTGCGCCAGCACGCGCGCACCGATGTGCAGAACGTCGACGACGATGGCCCGGCTGGCAAGGCGCCGCAGGATCTCAGCGAGGCGGACATGGACGAAATGACCTTTGCCAAGCAGTTGTCGCATGCCTTGAACGATGGCGCGCTGAAGCACGAGTACACGCATCTGGTGCTGGTCGCCGACCCGACCACGCTGGGTCGCGTGCGCCCGCTGCTGCACAAGGAAACCCAGCAGCGCCTGGTCGGCGACCTGGCCAAGGACCTGACCAACCTGCCGCTGGAAGAGATCCAGCGCGCGTTGTCGTAAGCACACCGGAGCGGCTAGACGATGGGGTTTGTTCGCGACTACGCCACCCAGGCACCCGAACGCAGCGAGGTGGATGCACAGGCCGGTCTGCAGGTGCTGGAATTCGGCACCGACTGGTGCGGCCACTGCATTGCCGCACAACCGCTGCTGCAGAAACTGCTGGGTGGCGTGGCGGCGCTCGACTATCGCAAGATCGAAGATGGAAAAGGGCGGCCCCTGGGCCGCTCGTTCCGCGTCAAGGTATGGCCAACCATCATCCTGCTGCGCGATGGTGTGGAAGTGGCGCGCGCCGTGCGCCCGCAGACGCGCGAGGATCTGCAGCCGCTGCTGTCGCAGCTGGGTGAGGCGCTGGTGTAAGCATGCACCGCGCCTGATCGATGGCGCGCATTACGTCATGACATGCGCAGTGCACTGAGGGCGCAATGTACGCGCCCAATCCGCCAGATGTCTTGAAACAAGCACTTTTCAGCGATGCGCCGCCATCGCTGCTGCAGCGATCTGCGCGCTGTAGTACCATAACGGGCTGATCAAGCCCTTGGGCATTGCCCATCCCTTGGTCGTCTGTCCCGCAGCGTCGCTGAGTCCACGCGGCCGTCCGGGAATGCCTCCGGCGTCATCTTGTGCATGTGCCATTGCCATGCCTGCGTGATGCGCCGTGTCCTGTGCGTTGCCAGGGCGAGCGGGCAGCGATGGCCGCACATGGAGACACAACACATGCACGACACGCGCGCGATTGCCTCGCACTTCGGTTGGTTCAAGCGCCGCCGCCAACTGCAACTGGACGAAGTCACCGTGGTGGACCGCGGCATGCTGCGCAAGGCAGTAGGCGCCGCCGCGCTGGGCAATGCGATGGAATGGTTCGACTTCGGCGTGTACGGCTACCTGGCGGTGACGTTGGGGCAGGTGTTCTTTCCGGCCAGCAATCCCACCGCGCAGTTGATCACCACATTTGCCACCTTCACCGTCGCCTTCCTGGTGCGGCCGATCGGCGGGATGGTGTTCGGCCCGCTCGGCGATCGCTACGGGCGGCAGAAGGTACTGGCCGCGACCATGATCCTGATGGCCCTGGGCACCTTCAGCATCGGCCTGATTCCGTCCTACGCCAAGATCGGTCTGTGGGCACCGGCGCTGCTGTTGCTGGCGCGGCTGTTGCAGGGGTTTTCCACCGGTGGAGAATACGGCGGCGCGGCGACCTTCATCGCCGAATACGCCACCGACCGCAATCGTGGATTGATGGGCAGCTGGCTGGAATTCGGCACCCTGGGCGGCTACATCGCCGGCGCCGCCACGGTGACGGCGTTGCACATGACGGTGACCCAGGCGCAGATGCTCGACTGGGGCTGGCGCGTGCCGTTCCTGATTGCCGGCCCGTTGGGGCTGCTGGGCCTGTACATGCGCATGAAGCTGGAAGAAACCCCGGCATTTCGTGCCTATACCGAGCAATCCGAACAGCGCGAGCGCGAAACCGCCGCGCAGGGCCTGCTGACGATGCTGCGCCTGCACTGGCCGCAGCTGCTCAAGTGCGTGGGCCTGGTGCTGGTGTTCAACGTCACCGACTACATGCTGTTGACCTACATGCCCAGCTATCTCAGCGTCACCATGGGCTATGCGGAGAGCAAGGGCCTGTTGCTGATCATTCTGGTGATGCTGGTGATGATGCCGCTCAACATCGTCGGCGGCATGTTCAGCGACAGGCTGGGCCGCCGGCCGATGATCATCGGCGCCTGCATCGCGTTGTTCGCGCTGGCCATCCCCTGCCTGCTGCTGATCGGCAGCGGCCATGACGGCTTGATCTTCGCCGGCCTGATGCTGCTCGGTCTGGCGCTGGTGTGCTTCACCAGTTCGATGCCGTCCACGCTGCCGGCGCTGTTCTACACCCCGGTGCGCTACAGCGCGTTGTCGATCGCCTTCAACGTGTCGGTGTCGTTGTTCGGCGGTACCACGCCGCTGGTGACCGCCTGGCTGGTGGAGCGCAGCGGCGACCCGCTGGTGCCGGCGTACTACCTGATGGGCGCGGCGGCGATCGGCCTGGTGACGATGCTGTTCGTGCGCGAAACCGCCGGCCTGCCGCTGCGCGGCTCGCCGCCGGCGGTGGCCACCGATGCCGAGGCGCGCGCATTGCTGCGCAGCGACAGCCCGGTGACGGTGGATGCGCAGCTGCCTGGCAGCACGGCGCCTGCCATGGGCCAGCCGCACACGGCGTAAGCGGACCCGGCGTGAGCGAGCGGTCCGCTATGTCGCCATCGGGGACGACAGTTGGCACGCCAGGGCGCGTGGCTTGATGGATGGGCGTCTACCGTGTCGCCCTCATGCCAGCGGGCGGCCGTGACATCAGCCGCCACTAGCGCAGCGTGCGACCGCCGCTGTCGGGCAGCTCGGGGTCGTGCATGTCGGCCGACGGCATGCCTTCGCCGGTTTCCACATAGCGCTTGAGGCTGCTGCCCAAAAAGAAGCGCCAGCCGCGTGCGCAGGCTTCCTTGCAGGGCGAGTCGCGGTAGCCGGAATGTTCGAACTCCACCTGCGTGCCCTGGCTGGTGGAACGCAGGTCAAAGCGCATCACCGTGCCCTTCCAGGCATCGGTGTCGAGCATGTTGGAGGCGTGGCAGCGCCAGCGCACCAGGCGGTAGTCGGCACCGTCGTCGATGCTCAGCTCCACCCGCCAGCCCTGCCGGCTCCAGTCCAGCCGCACCCGGTTCTCGACCAGGCTCACCTCGCGCGTCCACCAGCGCGCCAGCTGCATGGGCTCTGACAAAGCGGCGCAGACCACTTCCGGCGCGGCCGCAATGACGATGCTGTGGCGGATCTCACGATTCATCTGATCGGCATTCGCTGCTTGAACCCCGATGATGGCGCATTTTGCCAGCCAATTGCAGGGTAGTGTTTTTCGCTTGCCGAGTTCGCTCGTCCGGCGCTCACATGGCGCTGGGTACCATCGGCGCAAGCCCCCAACGACGAAGAGCAGGCATGACGACGCTTCCGATCCCGGTGATGGATGTTGCCGCGCAACGCGATCTGGCCACCGCGCACGCGCTGTTGGAAAACCCCGGCGTGGCCGCTCGACTGGCCAATGCAATGGGCGCGCCGATCGAGAGCCTGATCACCCGACGGCTGCCGAAGCTGGTCACCCGCAGCATCGACGGTGTCACCCGCCGCGCGCTGCAGGTGGCGATGAAATCGGCATTACTGAGCCTGCGCGGCACGACCGATCTGCAGCAGCCTGCATCCACCGCACGCCACACCATGGCGGTGGCCGTCGCTGGTGGTGCGGGCGGATTCTTCGGCCTGCCCGGGCTGTTGGTGGAGCTGCCGGTGACCACCACGGTGATGCTGCGCTCCATCGCCGATATCGCCCGTTCCGAAGGCGAATCGCTGCACGATCCGGAAACCGCGCTGGCCTGTCTGGAAGTGCTGGCGCATGGCGGGCGCAGTGTCAGCGACGACGGCGCCGAATCGGGCTACTTCGCGGTGCGCGCAGCAATGGCGCAACAACTCAGCGCTGCGGCGCATTACGTCACCGCGCACGGCTTTGCCAGCAAGGGCGCACCGGTGCTGGTGTCGCTGGTGTCGCGCGTTGCGGCCAAGTTCTCGGTCAATGTCGGCGAAAAACTCGCCGTGCAGGCAGTGCCGTTGGTCGGTGCGGTGAGCGGCGCAACCCTCAATACCGTGTTCATGCGCCACTTCCAGGCGATGGCGCGCGGGCACTTCATCATGCGCCGGCTGGAGCGGCGCTATGGCGAGGATGCGGTGCGACGTGCGTATGAGAAATTGACCAGCTAAACGGTGATAAGGCACCGGACCCGCAAGGATGGGGACAGATCCTTGCGATCCGGTGCCACTTTCAGCTGATTAGCAGACGATGTTCCTGCCTGAGTTCAGAGCGGTTGCGGTGTACAGAGTGCGCGCGCACTCGCCGAGCCGATGAACTGATTGTTGGCGTCGCTCACCATTACATTGGCGGTGATGAACGTACTGCTGCGTGGGCAATAGAAGTTGCAATCTTCGCTGTTGTTGCAATTTCTGGGGAAGATGGCGCCAGCAGTATTGTTGAAGGTCCATGCATATTTGAATGGCGTTGGTGATCCCGGGCTATCTACGCCAGCCCAGCAATAATCACTGCCTGTGCAGTCGAGTATTACAGTGGAAGCTTGTGCATTTGCAGTGGGTGCGGCAGCAAAACTCGCAGCAATCGCTAGGAAACTCGTGGTCAAAAAAGCAACGGCCTTGTTCATGCAGATCTCCTCTGGAGTATGTCCCCGCGTCATCATGCACAAACGATAGCGAGGCATTTGGGATGGGGATCGCTAAATCGATGGGCATGCGCCTGCGTGAAAACCACCGATGAGCGCATGAGCTCGCTGGATGTTTTGCATCCATAATGCAGAGATGTCCTGACGTTTCTCTCGATGCTTCCCATGACCAAGCCGTTCTCACCAGCCTCTGCACGCAACCGCGACCCGATCCTGGAGGTGTTGCAACGGCACTTTGCCGACCGCCGCAATGTGCTGGAAATCGGCGGCGGGACCGGGCAGCACGCGGTGCATTTTGCGGCGGCGATGCCGTGGTTGCGCTGGCAGGCCAGCGATCATGTCGACCATCTGCCGGGAATGACGCAGTGGCTGGACGAGGCAGCATTACCGAATACGCCGCCACCGATTGCATTGCAGGCGGTGCTGACGCCGACCACGGGCCTGGCGCCCACGCCGCCATTGCCGCCTGCGCAGGCGGGCGAGCCTGCCGGCTACGACGCGGTCTACAGCGCCAATACCTTGCACATCATGGGCTGGCCGCAGGTACAGGCGTTGTTTGCGGGGCTGCCGGCGGTGATGGCGCCGGATGCGCTGCTGGTGGTGTACGGGCCGTTCAACCGCGATGGCCAATTCACCAGCCAGAGCAATCGCGCGTTCGATGCGATGTTGCGCGAACGCGATGCCGCATCGGGCATTCGCGATGCCGAAGCGGTGGATGCACTGGCGGCGTCGGTGGGCTTGCAGTTGATCGACGATGTAGCGCTGCCGGCGAACAACTGTTGCCGGGTGTGGTCGCGCCAGTCGCGTTGAAAGTGTCGCCGAGAGATTGCTGATGTTGCAGCACTGCTGTTTTCCAGTGCGGTGGAGTGCCAAAGCCCTGTCTGACAGCGCACCGCACGCGAGCCTGCGCTGATGAAGTGGCCGTGCGCTGCGGCAGTCAGCGCCGGCGTCGCTCCAGCCACCACAGTGCTGCGGCCAGCGTGAGCCAGGCCAGCAGCCAGGGCCAGCGGGCGCCGGGTTGTGCTGTTGGCGCGCCGAGGCTTGCGGGCGTGTCGATGGCGGCCATGGCAACGGTGGCGTCGCGGGTCTGCTGGGTGTGCAGCGCGGGGGCATCGCCGGGCGCGCGGACATAGAGCCAGCGCTGTTCGGTGCCGGCCTGCAGACGATGCCAGCCTGCGTCGGCCGGCCAGTAGGCGGCGCAGGCCCGCGTGCCGCTGGCGGGATCGA
This sequence comes from Xanthomonas sp. WHRI 7064, assembly GCF_040202355.2. Classification (NCBI taxonomy): domain Bacteria; kingdom Pseudomonadati; phylum Pseudomonadota; class Gammaproteobacteria; order Lysobacterales; family Lysobacteraceae; genus Xanthomonas; species Xanthomonas sp. WHRI 7064. The sequence continues at coordinate 124,757 of NZ_CP167821.1, forward strand.
TCAGCAACGCTTGAGATGCGCCGGTAGGGCCGGTGACAGCTGCGTCCGCGGCGATACCGCACAGCGTCATGCGGTGCTGCGACCAGCCTGTCTGTACCGCAGCGGGCGCGTTGCCGCCTGCGCGGGCGACAGCGCTCACCAGCTGCGCCCACAGCGCGGCATGCAGGTCGCCGCGGCCGGCCAGGACCAGGGCGAAGCTGTCTTCGATCAGGCCGATGCCGATGCGGCCGCGGCCTTGCGGACGCCACCAGCCCAACGCGCTGCCGTCGTCTGCGCGTGCGGCGATCACGGCGTCGGCCTGTTGCGGCTGCAGGGTGCGGCGTTGCAGGGGCGGTAGTGGCGCGGCGTCGGCCGGCGCTGCGGCTGGGTCGCTGGCGCCGGGCGATGCCAGCGAGCGCGGCGCGGGGACCGCTGCGCTGGTGCTGCCGCCTGTCACGGCCAGGCCCAGCTCGCCGAGCGCGGCGCGGGCGGCAGCATCCAGGGGGCCGTCGGTGCGCACCAGCACGCCCAGGCCGCGGCCGATCGCGGCGCGCACGCCCTGGCGCTGCGCGTTGCCCAGGGCGACCAGGCGGCGCTGGTCGATGACCAGCAGGTCCAGCGCATCCAGGCTGGCCGCATCCAGCGCAGCACCCTCGCCCAGTTGCACGCCCGGGCCGACGGCGATCTGGCTGCGCACCTGCATGCCGGCATCGCTGGCCCAGCGGCGCAGGTATTTCAGTTCCGGCTGCGGCGCGCCCGCCAGCAACAGCACGCGTGCGGACGGCACTGCGGCGATCAGCACCGGCACCGGCACGCGGCCGCGTTCGGCGCCTGCGCCATCGCGCAGGCGCAGCGCGAACAGCAGCTGCCCCGGTGCGCGCGCCAGGCCACGTAGCTGCACCTGGCCGGCCGTATCGGCGGCGGCGGTGTCGACCACCTGCCCGGCCGGGTCCAGCAGCTCCACCCGCGCGCCCGGCAGGCCCTGCACACGCGCGCTGATGGCGATGCGTTCGCCGGGTGCGGCCGGCGGCGGCGTGGAGACGGCGACCAGACCGGTCGGCAGCGGAGCCAGCGCCAGCCGCACAGGGACGCGCAGGCCGTCGCGGTCGCGCGCCGGCAGGCCGCTGCCATGCACGACCAGCGCGGTGGTGCCGGGCGCGCGCCGCAACGCGGTGGCCAGGTCTGGGACGCGTGGCACGCTCGGCAAGGCGGGCGCTTCGGGCAGGGCGACCCACGGCGCAGCAGTCGGGCGAACCTGGTCTGCCTGGGTGCCCGCGGTGGCGACGTGCAGTTCGCTCGCACTACCGGCGCGCGGCGGCGGCAGCAGCACCGGGTAGAGCAGGCCGGCCAAGAGCGGTTGGGCGGCGAGCAACAGCCACAGCCGGGCGCGCGTGCGTGGTTGCCGGGCATGTGCGCGCAGCAGCCGGAACCAGCTCAGCATCACCAGCAGCAGCAAGGCACTGCCGACCAGCCAGGGCAGCGCGAGCGTCATGCCTGCGGCTCCGCTTGCGTGCATCCAGCCCGCCGTGGCCCCAGGCGCCGGGTTGCCGCGCGCGGGTGCAGCAGGCGCACGCTGCCGCGTGCGGTCAGCCGGGGCGGTGGCAGCATCATGGTTGCGGCTCCTGGCGCAGGGCATCCAGATAGCGCTGGCCGCGCGCGTCGGCAGGGGCGCGGCGGTGCAGCGGGGCCGGCGGGGCGACCAGCGTGCGCCAGACCTGGGCGCGCAGCTGGGCGCGGCAGCTGGCGCAAGCGGGTTCGGCGCGCAGGGTTTCCACCGCCGCGGCCAGGCCCAGCGGATCCTGCAGGCGCTCCTGCTGGGTCTGCAGCCACTGCGCGTAGCGGGCCAGGGTGGCGTCGGGCACCGGAGCCTGCTCGCCGAGGGCGTCCCACAACTGCAGCGCCGACGGGTCCGGATCCGGGCGGCTGTCCAGGCCGGCGGCACGGTCGCCCAGGCCGGCGCGGTCGCCGCTCAGGCGGCGGCCGGGGTCGATCGGCGGCAACTGCGTGCCGACCCGCGCCAGGTAGATGCGTTCGGCCTGCTGCACCTGCTTGATGAAACCCAGCGCCTTGTTGGCAAACGGCAACGCACGCTCCGGGTGGCCCTGGCGCAGCTCGCCCTCGGACTGCCACATCTGGTCCAGCGCGGCGCGCAGCAGCGCGCGGGTCTGCGGGTCGAGCAGGGTGGCGGCTTCGGCGTGGTCGTGGGTGTGCCCGAACTCGGACAGCACGTCCTGCGCCTGGCCGAAGCCGCCGCGCTCCGGCGCCCCGTCGCCATGCGCATGGTCGTGGTCGTCCAGCGCGGCAGCGCCGGCCTCGGCGGCATGGTCGTGCGCATCGTGCCCGTGTTCGTCCCGGGCGGGCGCGGGCGCCGCAGGCGTTGCCGGCGCATCCGCGGTGGGCATGTCGGCGGTGGGCAAATCGTCGGCCGGGGCGTCGCTGGTTGGCGCCTCGTCGGCGGTCGGCGGGCCCTTGGGCGCGCCTTCGCTTTCTTCGCCCAGGAACTGGCCGTAGCGCAGCCGCAGCAGGCGCTGGTCCACGCCGATGGCGTCGGCGCGCTTGAGGTAGGTGGCCGGGTCCAGGCGCGGCTTTTCCTTCAGCAGCGCCTCGGCGTCGATGATGATCTGGCGCTGGCTGCGGAAGTAGGCCGGCAAGGTCTGCTTGACGTTGGCTTCCAGGCCGGCGGCCATGGTCTGCTCCGGCGGTGGCCAGCGCAGGATCAGGCTGGCGCTGCGGCCTTCCTGCGGGCCGGGCTGGCGGGTGTCGCGCACGATGAGCTGGGCGATCAGGTCGTCGCCGGCGGCCATGCCCAGCGCCTGCGGCTGCAGCGTGGTGGAAAAGCCGCGCAACCGGGCCGGGCCGCTGCCAGTGAGGGTGCGGCGCTGGGTCTTGAAGGTGATGTTTTCGCCGCTGCCCTGGGCCAGGGTCAGGCGCAGCTCGGCGCTGGCGGCGACCGCGTAGTCGTCGCTGGCTTCGAAGCGCAGCGTCCAGCCTCGATTGCCGGTCTGGGACGGAGTCCACAGCACCAGGCTCTGTTCGGGCGCCAGCACGCGCACCTGTGGCGGGCGGTCTGGCAGCACGTCGAGGCGATGCAGCTGGCGGTCGGCCGGCGCGCCGTCGATGAGGATGCGGTACAGGCTGGCGCGCTCGGCAACCCATTGGCCCTGCCATCGATCGGTGCTGCCTTGCCGGGCCAGCGCGATGCGGCGGCCGTCACTGAGCCGTAGCGCCACGCTGCGCGGGGCCGGGTTGACCTGCAGCTGCCAGTGCAGCCGGGTGCCGGTGGGGACACGCGCATCCAGGCCGGGCAGGGGCGCGGGCGGCAGGCCGGTGTAGGCGGGCGGGGTGCTGTGCAGCCGCGCCTGACCCAGGGTGGGGGCGCCGGTACCGGCGCGTGCGGCGGCGATCCGGTCGTTGCCTGCGGTGGGCCGGTGAGCGGGGTGCGGCCACAGCAGCACCGCGGCGCAGGCGAGCAGGCCGGGCAGGCCCCATGCCCAGGCGCGCCGCCAGGGCCAGGCCGGGCGCAGATCACGCGGGGTGCTGCGCAGGCGTTGTTCCAGGCGCTGGCGTTGCAGGGCCTGCAACGGGCCGAGCTGCCCGGCCGGGGCGAACAGCAGGTCGCTGCTGTCTTCCAGATCCGCGTCGCGATCCAGCCGGCGGATCAGCCAGGTCTGGTCGAGCCGGCGTGCTGCCAGCAGCGCCACGCCGATCAGCACCAGCAGGCCCAGGAGCAGCAACGGCAGGATCGCCGGCTGCGTACCGGTGCGCCACACCAGCAGCGCCGGCAGCACGGCCAGCGGCAGCCCGCACAGCAGCACGCCTGCGGCCTGCCGTCGCCGCGCGGCCTGCCAGGCCTGGTGCAGGGCAGGCGTGCTCATGCCGCGTTGCTCCGGCGGGGCGCGGTGGCCAGCCAGCGTTCGATCGCAAACAGCAGCAGTACCAGGCCGATCAGCCATGGCGCCAGCGGCCAGGGGGCATTGACCAGGCGGATGGCGGGGCCGCGTTGCGGCTGCTGGGTCTGCGCCAGCGCGCGCTGTGGTGCGGGTGTCGACAGCAGGGCGTCGTGCAGGCGGGTGGGGAAGTCGGCATCCAGCAGCGCCGGCAGCCGCTGCGGCTGCAATGGCGCGGCCCAGCGCAGCAGGCGGCCGCGGCCAACCGTTGCGGCATCGATCAGCGCGGCGCCGTGTGCGTCCTGCAGCAGCGCTTGCAGCGGGCCCGCCAGTGCGGGCGGGGCCGGCGTCTGCGCATCGAGCAGCAGCTGCCCGCCGGCCGCGACCCAAGCGATGACCGGCGCCGGCGGTGGGCGCTGCGACAGCCAGGCCACCACCGTGCCGGCTGGCCAGCGCGCCGGCTCGGCCGCGCCGGGGGCGCTCACCGGCAGCGCGCCGGGCAGTGCCCAGGCGGCATGCACGGCGCGCAGATAGCGCAGGGCCGGCTCGGTGGGGGCATCGGCGATTGCCTGCAACCGCAACGGTGGGACGGGCGCCACCTTGGCAAGCGGCGACTGGCCGGGCAGCACCTGCCAGCGCACCTCGCGCGACAGCTGCAGGCGTTGCGCATCCAGCGGCCCCCACTGGCTGGGCACGATCACACTCAGCGCGGTGTCCGGCGGCAGGCTGGCATCGAGTTCGCGCAGCAGGCTGCCGACCGGCGGCGCGGTGCCGGCGGGCGTGGCGGGTGGGTGTGTGGCATCGGCAGCGATCGGCGGGAAGCCTGGGGCCAGCCACACCCACTGCGCGTTGGCCGCGTGGCCGAGCGCCCGGGCCGCGGCCAGATCCACGCCGGGACTGACCGCAATGCGCGGGCGCGCTTGCTGGTGGTCGCGCAAGGCCGGCTCGGCCAGCAGCAGCGCCACTGCGGCCAGCAGCAGCAGGCGCACCAGCAGCAGCGGCCATTCGTCGAAACGCAGCCGATGCCGGGGCCGAGGCTGCGCGCGCAGCCAGCGCAATGCGGCAAAGTCGGTGGGCCGGTGTTCGCTACGTCGGGCCAGATGGATCAGCAACGGCAGCAGCAGTGCGGCCAACGCGGCCAGGCCGGCGGGGAACAGCAGGAGCAGGTTCATTGCTGCGCTCCCTCAGCTGCGGTGTTGGCGCCGGTGCGCTGGCTCATCGCCGCGCACCGTGTGCAAACAGCTCGCGCAATGCCGCATCCGGTGGCGCATCCAGATAATGCACCGCGTGCGCAATGCCGGCCGCCTGCCAGCGCGCCTGTAGCGCGCGCTGGGCAGCGCCGAAGCGTTGCAGATACGCAGCGCGCATCGCGGTGCCGTCGCCGAGCAGTTCTTCGCCGGTTTCCGGGTCGTGGAAGCGGTGCCCGCCGCTGAAGGGAAAATCGCGTTCGTCGCAGGTCAGCACCTGCAGCTGCATCACCTCGCGGCGTGCGGCGGCGAGTTTTTCCAGCGCGCCGAGCAGGTCCTGGTCGAAGCCGTCGCCGATCGACAGCACCAGCGCATGGGCGGCGATGCGTTCCCACAGCGGACGCAGCGCGTCCATGCCCGGCCAGCGCCCACCGGCGCGCAACCCGTGCAGGGCCAGCCAGAGCCGGTCGCGCTGGCGCGGCCCGCCACCGGCCGGCACGGCCACCAGGCCATCGCCATGCACCGCGAACAGGCCGACCTGGTCGCCTTGCCGCAGCGCGACCTCGGCAGCGCACGCGGCCAGGGTCGCCATCGCCTGCAGGCGCGTGACCTGCGGGCGCGCCTGGTCGGCCTGGCCGGCGGAGGCGGTGGCGTCGAGCAACACCCACAGCGTCAGCGGGCTTTCGCGCTCGGCCTCGCGCACGAAGAACCGGTCCGAGCGGGCGTAGAGCTTCCAGTCGATCTGGCGCAAGGCATCGCCGGGCTCGTAGGCGCGGTATTGCGAGAATTCCAGCCCGGCGCCGCGGCTGCGGCTGGCGTGCTGGCCGATCCCTTGCGCGCCCTGCGCCTGCCGCGCACGCAGCTGCAGGCCGCGCAGGCGGCTGCGCAGCTCGGCGGGAATCAGTGCAGGCACGTCCATGCTCACGCCGCAACCCGCCTCACGCCGGGAACGGCACGGCGCGCAGCAGCGCGGCGACCACATCGTCGGCGCTGCGTTGCTCAGCCTCGGCGGCGAACGACAGCAACAGGCGATGGCGCATCACCGGCGCGGCCAGCGCGACGACATCCTCGCGGGTGGCGGCAAGGCGGCCATGCAACAGCGCACGCGCCTTGGCCGCCAGCACCAGCGATTGCCCGGCGCGTGGGCCGGCGCCCCATTTGATCCACTGGCGCACGTCCTCGCTGGCCTGCGGGCCGGGGCGGCTGGCCCGCACCAGGCGATTGATCCAGGTCAGCAGATCCGCGCCCACATGCACGTGCCGCACCTGTTGCTGCAGCGCCAGCACGCTGTCGGCGTCCATCACCCTGGGCACCTGCGCGCTGCTGGTGCCGGTGGTCTGGCTGAGGATGTCGCGCTCTTCCTGCTCGCTGGGATAGTCCACCCGCACATGCAACAGAAAGCGGTCCAGCTGCGCTTCCGGCAACGGATACGTGCCGGCCTGTTCGATCGGGTTCTGCGTGGCCAGCACGAAGAACGGCGCCGGCAACGCATAGGTGGTGCCGGCGTAGCTCACCGTGCGCTCGCTCATCGCCTCCAGCAGCGCGGCCTGGGTCTTGGGTGGGGTGCGATTGAGCTCGTCGGCCAGCAGCAGGTTGGTGAAGATCGGCCCCTGCTGGAACCGGAACTGGCGATGCCCGGTGCCGTGATCCTCTTCCAGCAGCTCGGTGCCGAGAATGTCGCTGGGCATCAGGTCCGGGGTGAACTGCACGCGGCGGAACTGCAGCTCCAGCGCCTGCCCTAGCGAGCGCACCAGCAGCGTCTTGCCCAGGCCGGGCGCGCCTTCCAGCAGGCAGTGGCCGCCGGCGAGCAGGCCGATCAGCAGTTGCTCCACCACCGCGTCCTGGCCCACCACCGCCTGCGCCAGGGCCGCACGCAACGCGCCGAGTTGGGAGAGCTGCCGGGTGAGGGTGTCGTCGTTGGGGGAAGTCATGGGAACCGTCTCGTTGTGGGACTGCTGGCGTAGGAGCGTGCGATGCGGCGTTAGCGCTAAGGCATCGCGCGCCAGCGCGCTCCTACAGGGGGGTTTCAGTTGGTCAATGCATACATCACGATGTTCACTGCGAACTTGGTGTTGTCTTCGGCCAGGAAGCGTTTGTTGCGCCAGTCGTAGTCCCATTCGCAGCCGTAATCCTTGTTGCTGTACAACACGCCGAGCCGGCCGTCGATGCTGATGCCCCTGAGATAATCGTGCACCAGGTCGTCGCCCCAGCCATTGAGTTCGAAACTGGTGGCCGGCGGGCCGTCGGGGAATTTGAAGAATGCGCTGTAGAGACGGTGGTTTTTGGGCAATTTCTGCAGCGCGGTCTTGCCGAAGATGGAGGCCATCTGCGCTTCGAACGAGGTGGCGAACAGTCCGTCGATATCGTGGTTGCAATCGTCCACGAACACGAAGCCGCCATTGCGCACATAGCGCTCGAAGTTGCGCCGCTCGGCGGGATTGAACTCCACCAACTTGTGCCCGGACAGATAACAGAACGGCGCCTGCAGCATGCGCGGATCGGCCAGGTCCAGCACATGTTCCTGCGGGTCCACGCGCAGCTGGGTGTAGTCGATCAGCGAGGTGATCAGGTTGGACGGCATGCGCGCATCCACATCCCAATCGCCCGAGTCGTAGCGCAGCCGGGTAAACCAGAAATCGTAATTGCCCGCCGCCCGCGCCTGCCGCGGTAGCGCCAACGCAGCGACGCTACCGAGCAGCAATCCAAGGAAATGACGGCGCGTCGCGGGCGCCGCCAGGGCGTGTAGACCGGGAACGGGATGTGCAGGAAAACCATCGGGCCACGAAGAGCTTGCTCCGCTCTCCCATTCCCGATTCCCCACTCCCGATTCCCGGCTCTCAGTCACACCGCATCCGACAACGAGGTAAACGTAAAGTCGCGCAGCCGCATCGGCGGAATCATCATCACGTAGCTGGATTCATCGCCGGCCACGCGTACCGGCCTGCCCAGCTCGTCGATGTTGTTGAGCATGATGATCGGCGATTCGTTGAAACGGAAATTCTTCACCGGGTACTTGATCTGCCCGTTCTCGATGTAGAAGGTGCCGTCGCGGGTCAGCCCGGTCAGCAGCACGGTCTGCGGGTCGACCATGCGGATGTACCAGGTGCGCGTGACCAGGATGCCCTTCTCGGTGCCGCGCACCAGCTCGGCGATGTTCTTGTCGCCACCGGCCATCAGCAGGTTGCCTGGCTCGCCGACCGCGCGCTTGCCGTTCTTCTGCGCCCAGAACCGCGAGTACTGCAGGTTGGCGATCTTGCCGTTCTCCACGATCGGCATCTTCTCGCGCGGCAGGCCTTCCTCGTCCCACGGCAGCACGGCGGCACGCGCATCCCACGGGTCGGCGGTGATGTTCACGCGCGGGTCGTAGACCTGCTCGCCCAGCTTGTTGCCGCCGCCCTTCTTGGACAGGAAGCTGCGGCCCTCGTCGGCCATGCGCGCATCGAAGTAGCGCATCATGAAAGAAATCAGGCCTGCCGCCGCTGCCGGCTCCAGGATCACCGTGTACTTGCCCGGTTCCAGCGCCTTGGCTTCGGACGAGTCGCTGGCCTTGCGCATGGCGATGCGGATGTCCTGCTCGGCCTTGAAGTCGGCGGCATCCTTGAGGTTGCGCCCCACCCAGCCCGAGCCGCGGCCGTCTTCGGTGCGCACGGTGCAGGTGTAGTCGAAACGCGCGCCACGCTGGTAGCCGAAGTTGCCCTTGCTGTTGGCGAACGCGGTAAAGCTCTGGCCATCTTCCAGGAAGCCGGCCGCGATCAATCCCTTGCCCTTGCACGGAGCGATCGAATCGGCGGCCACCTGCGCGCGGAACGCCGGGTCGATGGCGGCGGTGGATTCGCTGAAGGTGGGGCTGGGCCTGTAGGTCTGCTTGTCCACCGCCGGCATGAACTCCGGGTTTTCCGGCGCCAGCCGCGCCAGGTCTTCGGCACGCCGCACAACGCGCTCCAGCGCGGCGTCGTCGAACTCGTTGATGGTGGCGATGCCCACGCGCTTGCCGAACGCCACCTGCACCTGCAGGTCGGTGTTGTCGACGATGCCGCTGGTGGACACGTTGTTGAGTGCGAAACGGATATTGCCGTCGATCGAGCCGCTGAGCGTGGCGGTGCACTCGTCGGCCTTGGACAGCTTGATGACCTTGTCCAGGATGGCCTTGGCCTGCGCTTCGGTAAGGATGCTCATGTGGGTTTCTCCTGTCAGCCGAGCGAGCGGGCGGTGTTGATGACGTTGATGCCGTCGAAACGGGCGGTGGACGAGCCATGCGAGACCGCCGAGGACTGGCTCGGCTGGCCCTTGCCGTCGAAGAACGAGCCGCCCAGGCGGTAGTCGCGTTGATCGGCCACCGCGCTGCAGGCGTTCCAGAATTCCGGCGTGCGGATCTGGTAGGCCACGTCCTCGAGCATGCGGGTGATCGCGCCGTTCTTGATCTCGTAGAACAGCTGGCCGCCGAACTGCGCGTTGTAGCGCTGCTGGTCGATGGAGAACGAGCCGTCACCGATGATGTAGATGCCGTTTTCCACGTTCTTGATCAGATCGCTCACGCTCAACGGTGTCTTGCCGGCGGCCAGCGACACATTGGCCATGCGCTGGAACTGCACGCTCGACCACGAGTCGGCGTAGCAGCACCCGTCGGAGGCGGTCTTGCCGAGGATATGCGCCTGGTCGCGGATGGCTTGATAGTCCACCAGCTTGCCGTCGCGGATCAGGTCCCACTGCTTGGTCTTGACGCCTTCATCGTCGTAGCCCACCGCGCCCAGGCTGCCGGGCTGGGTCTTGTCGGCCAGGATATGCACCTTGTCGCTGCCGTACTGGAAACCGGCCTTGAGCTTGTCCAGCGTGGCGAAACTGGTGCCGGCGAAATTGGCCTCGTAGCCGAGCACGCGATCCAGCTCCAGCGGGTGGCCGACCGACTCGTGGATGGTGAGCCAGGTGTGCGAGGGGTCCAGCACCAGATCGTACTTGCCCGGCTTCACCGACGGCGCCTTGAGCTTTTCCTGCGCCTGTTTGGCCGCGGCGATCGCGTCCTCCTTCATGTCGTAGGACAGGCCGTAATTCACCACGCCATTGGGCGAGACGAACTTGCCCGCGGCGGCGCCATCCAGATACTCGTAGCCCAGGCCCATCGGCGCGGACAAGCCGTCGCGGGTGCGGAACTTGCCGCTGGCCTTGTCGATGGCGGTCACGCTCAGCGGCGCCCAGATGCGGTGCACGTCCTGGTCGATATACGAGCCGTCGGTGCTGGCAAAGTATTTCTGCTCGTTGACCACGAACAGCATCGAATTGACGAAGTTGGCGCCGGCAGCGGTGGCGGCAGCGTTGACGCCCAGCAGCAGGTCCACCTTGTCCTTGATCGGCACTTCCATCGCGTTTTTCTTGATCGGCGTCTTCCAGCTGACCTCGCCCACGCCCGGCGTGGGCGCCAGCTGCACCGGCGTGCCCTGCACCTTGGCATTGGCCTTGGCGATCGCGGCGGCCTGCGAGGCGGCCTTGGCCACGCCCTGTTCGGTGAGCTCGTTGGTGGCGGCAAACCCCCAGGCGCCCGCCACCAGGACGCGCACGCCCGCACCGATGGATTCGGTGTTGACCACGTTCTGCACCTTGTCCTCGCGGGTGATGACGAACTGGCGCAGATAACGGCCGATGCGCACATCGCAATAGCTCGCACCGGCCTGGCGCGCGGCGTTGAGGCCGGCATCGGCCAGGCGCTTCTTGCGGCCCACATCCAGCTGCGTCACCAACTGCTCGGCGGCGATCGCCTTGCCGAAGTAGGCGGGCACGATCAGCCCACCCATGGTCAGCCCGGTCAGGGCCAGGAAATCACGTCGCTGCACGGCAACTCCCCAATGATCCCGCGCGGCGCGCAGGTAGTGTGGTGACGCACAGATCGCTATCTGCGCGGTATCGCCGATTCTTGCCGGGCGATGAACGCTGCGTCAAATGACTTTCGGCAGGGGTCCGTGCGCAAACGCTGTACCCGCATGAAGCGAGTAGCGCAGCAGGCCTGCGCGTGTGGCGAGCGCTGCTGACCGGCTGCGATGGATGTGGCCGCGCGTTGAGAGCTCTGGATGTCAGGCATGCGTGGTTTGTCTGCGATCGTGCATGTGCGATCCGCAGGTCGTCGGGGGCGGTGTTTGCTTCATGTGGGTCTGGCTGAAAGCGTTTGGTCTGCGGCTTGGTTGCAGGGCCCTTGCCCGCCCACCATCGCGGGACACGCCGCGAGTACGTCCGTGTAGGCTCTTACGCGGCATCCATGCCGCGTAAGGTCCCGCGACGGTGGGCGGGCAAGGACCTGTCGAGATGGTCGGCGCGCATGGTTTTCGATAAGGCAACCGACGGACTTTCTGGTGCGGTGTCCTCGCAGCGTTCTCGACGCTGTGGGTTTGTTGCGTGGCCCTCGCCCGCCCACCATCGCGGGACACGCCGCAAGTACGTCCCTGTAGGCTCTTACGCGGCATCCATGCCGCGTAAGGTCCCGCGACGGTAGGCGGGCAAGGACCAGTCACGATGGTCGGGGTGCATGGTTTTAAACAAGGCAACCAATCAACTGTTTGGTGAAGGCACCGCGCCCTCTACCGACCAGGTTCCCTCAACCCAAGGCGCGCGCGGTGTTGATCACGTTGATGCCATCGAAGCGCGCGGTGGACGACCCGTGCGAGACCGCTGATACCTGGCTGGGTTGGCCCTTGCCATCGAAGAACGAGCCGCCCAGGCGGAAATCGCGTTGATCGCAGACCGCGCTGCAGGCATTCCAGAATTCCGGCGTGCGGATCTGGTAGGCGCCGTCTTCCACCAGACGCGTGACCTGGCCGTTCTCGATTTCGTAGAACAACTGCCCGCCGAACTGCGCGTTGTAGCGCTGCTGATCGATCGAATACGAGCCGCGCCCGTGGATGTACAAGCCGCGCTCGACGTTCTTGATCATGTCGGCAACAGCCAGCGGCGCCTTGCCTGCCGCCAGCGAGACATTGGGCATGCGCTGGAACTGCACGCTGGACCACGAGTCGGCATAGCTGCAGCCATCGGACGCGGTCTTGCCGAGCAGATGCGCCTGATCGCGCGTGCATTGGTAATCGACCAGGATGCCGTCCTTCACCAGCTCCCACTGCTTGCCCTTGACGCCCTCATCGTCGTACCCCACTGCGCCGAGGCTGCCGGGCTGGGTGCGGTCGGCGACGAAGGTCACCGCATCGCTGCCCCAGCGGAAACCGGCATCGCGCTTGTCCAGCGTGGCAAAACTGGTGCCGGCGTAATTGGCCTCGTAACCGAGTACGCGATCGAGCTCGAGCGGGTGGCCCACCGACTCGTGGATGGTGAGGAACAGGTTGCTGGGGTCGATCACCAGATCGTATTTGCCCGCCTTCACCGACGGTGCGGTGAGTTTGGCGCGTGCCTGCTTGGCGGCGGCGATCGCATCTTCGCGCGCGTCGTAACTGTGGCCGTAGCCGATGAGTCCGCCAGGCAGCTGGTGCTTCTGGCTGGCATCGCCATCCAGGTATTCGTAGCCCATGCCCATCGGCGAAGACAGCCCGTCGCGGGTGCGGAACTTGCCGCTGGCCTTGTCCACCGCGGTGACGGTGAACGGTAGCCACAACCGGTGCACATCCTGATCGATGTAGGAGCCATCGCTGCTGGCGAAGTACTTCTGCTCGTTGATCGCAAACAGGCGCGAAGCCACGAACGTGGCGCCGGCATTGAGTGCGGCCGCGTTGACGTCCATCAGCAGCGCCACCTTGTCCTGCAGTGGCACCTCCATTGCGTTCTTCCTGATCGGCGTCTTCCAGCTGACCTGTCCGGCCGGCGTCACCGGCGCCAGCTGCACCGGCGAGCCGCCCAGCCGCGCGTTGGCCTTGGCGATCGCCACCGCCTGGCGCGTGGCGGTGGCCACGCCATCGCTGGTGAGCGTGTTGGTGGCCGCAAACCCCCACGCGCCATCGGCCAGCACGCGCACGCCCACGCCGCTGGATTCGGCGTTGACCACGTTCTCCACCTGCGCCTCGCGGGTGATCACGAACTGGCGCAGATAACGGCCCACGCGCACATCGCAATAACTGGCACCGGCTGCCTTTGCGGTGCTGAGCGCGGTATCGGACAAGCGACGGCTGCGCGCGGCATCGTTGGGTGTGAGCAACTGCTCGGCCGCGATCAGGCGCGTGTTCGGCAGCAGCAGCCCGGCAGCACCAATGCCTGACAGGGTGAGGAAGGTACGACGGTCCACGGCGGTTCTCCGTTGAAGGCCAGCGGCACGACTCCCCGCCGCGCCAGCCCCCGAGACTGGCCCGTGCAGGCGACGGCGGTCAAGGGGGCGGTGCCGGCATGGCGTCAGGCAGCTCCAACTGCAAAGCAGGAGACGCCGGCGCCGTCGGCAGGGCGTGGCGCGAAGGCCGTGCCGGCATGCCGGGTGCGGTCGCCGTCACCTAAGCGACCGAAAGGTCGTTCGCAGATGATCGACAAACACCGGCGGATTCTCCATTGCCGCAAAATGTCCGCCCCGCTCCGCTTCGCCGAAAAAGCGGAGGTCGGCAAAGCGTCGCTCTGCCCAGCGCCGGGAAACGCGCACCTGCTCCCCGGGAAACATGCTGATGCCGGTGGGCGTGGGCATTGGATGCGAAGGCATCTCCGCCATCGCCTCATGCGCGGCTTCCCAATACAGGCGTGCAGAGCTGGGCCCTGCGTTCGGGAGCCAGTACAGCATGATGTCATCGATGAGGTGGTCTAACGCGAACACCTTCTCCGGCTCGCCGTCGCTTTGTGAGACGTCCTGAAAGAGTGCATAGATCCATGCCGCCAGGCCCACCGGGGAGTCAGCCAAACTGAAGCCCACCGACTGCGGCCGTGTGCTTTGCAGCTTCATGTAGCCGGAAAATTCCGCGTAGTAGCGCTGGGCGTCTTCCAGCATCTTCTGCTCGGCCGGTGTGGCTTCGGCGATTTCCTGCGTGCTGGGTTCGAACATCACCATGTTCAGATGGAGACCCCGCAAGCCGGGCGGCTGCATGAATCCAAGCGCGGTGGTGATCGCACTGCCCCAATCGCCGCCCTGTGCGGCCCAACGCTCGGCATAACCCAGACGGCGCATCAGTTCGACCCATGCGGCAGCCGTGCGCCCGACGCCCCAGCCACGGGCGGTTGGCTTTGCAGAGAAACCAAAGCCAGGCAAGGATGGGATGATGAGATGGAAGGCGTCCGACGCCTGCCCGCCATGGGCCACCGGGTCGCTCAAGGGGCCGATCACCTCGCGGAATTCGAGCACCGATCCGGGCCACCCGTGCGTCAGTAGCAACGGAAGCGCACCTGGCTCCGGCGAGCGGACATGCAGGAACTGGATCTCCAGTCCATCGATCGTGGTGCGACTGCTGTTCCAGCCGTTCAATAACCGCTCGGTCGCACGCCAGTCGTAGCCAGACTGCCAGCGGTCCACCAGGCGCCGCATGCGCTCGCTCTGCGGGCCCTGGCTGTGGTCCTCCACGGTTTCCCTACTTGGCCACCGCGTTTGCCTAAGCCGGTGTGCGAGGTCATCCAGCTCCGCCTGTGCAACCTGGATGTGGAACGCTGCAATGCCATCGCGCATCTCAGGACTCCCGTACATAGGTATTGGCCAGTGTCTGGCGGGCTGTTTGCCAGGAGCGCGCACCGTAGCGATCGTTATCCAGTGGGACCAGTTTGCCGCGCCCGCTCATCATGTCGCGCAGGTATTGCATGCCCTGCCAGGGAGGGAAGGGATCATCGCTTGCGGGCGTGAGTGCACGCACCGCACTGATGATTGCCGACATCGTCCCGAGCCCGCCGGGCCTGAGCGTGCGATAGCGCTGCCCGGTGAGTTGGGTGAGCAGTTGCGCGATGTCGTTGGGTGAAATGCTGTTGCCGGCAATGCGCAGGTCCCGTGGGGCCCTGGAATCCAGTGCCGCCGCCGCCGTGTAGCGGGCGACGTCATCTTTGGCGGTGAAATCGAGCTGCTGGTTGGCGTCGCCAAAATGCATGACGCGACGGCCCGGCACCACAAGGCGCGCACTGCCCTCGAGAAGCTCCAGAAAACCGCCGCACAGAACCGAGGTGGCCGCGATCGGCGCGGCATCCAGTTGATCTCTGAACCGGCGCCGCAAATCCAGGTTTCGATTGTCGCCCGGCCGTGTCTTCGTATAGTCGAGCGAGAAATCAGACGGGATGAAGCGATGCACGCCAGCGCTGACCGCTGCATGCAACAGTTTTCCCTGTTGACCCAGCATGACGTCTTCCAGGCCGTTGAGCGCGGAAACGACGCATGCCGCATTCCCGACCGCTTCACGCAATGAGTTGGCGTCTTCCATCTCGACGTAGCGGATCGTGATGTTCCTGCGTTGCAAGGCCGCAATACGGTCCTTGCCTGCGCCTTGCCGCACAAGCGCAACCACCGCGGCGCCCTGGTCCTGCAGGGCAAAGGCGATGCGGCAACCCAGGTCGCCGGTGGCGCCTGCGACAACGATTGGGGATCTCACATCTGACGTCATGACTTGCCTCTCGCTTGGGTCTTTTGCGCCAACGACGGCAACGGGAACTGCGACAGAAGATGCAGGCTGTCTGTCACGCAGCACCCAGGCCATTCGCCGGCTTGGCAGACCACGCAGCGAATAACTGAACGATAACGTTCAGTTGATGGCAATGCAAGCGGCGTGTAAGTTTTCGTGCATGAAAGCGGTCAAGCAAAAATCAAAAGGCGGACGGCCGCCACTCGATAAGGCGGGCGATGTCGAACGGCGCTTACTCGATGCGGCACTGCAACTCTTCCTGGAACGCGGGTTCGAGCACACCTCGTGCGAGGACATCGCGCGGCTGGCAGGCGCGGGCAAGGCAAGCCTTTACGCGCGCTATGCCAACAAAGACGCCATCTTTGAGGCGGTGGTCCGCCGCGATGTCGACACCCAGCCGCTGCCTGCCGCAGCCAGCGTCCCCATGGATCTGGAGGGGCGCCTGAGACACGCAGGACAAGGGATACTTGCGCATGCATTACAGCCCCAGACGGTGGCCATGATGCGCCTGGTCGTCGGCACCTCCATCCGCGCGCCAGCGCTTGCCGCTGAAGTCAACCGCATCGGCTGGGAGGGCGGGCTGCGGCGCGTGCAGATGACGATCCTGGACGGCCCGGATCAACCGGCCAATCCGTCTGCGTTGGCAAGCCACTTCGTCGACCTGGTCTTCGCTCCGCATCAACTGCGCGCGCTGCTGGGCGAGCACCCGGACGACCTGATCGCCACCGCATCGGCGCGTGTGGAGTGGGCGCTTGCACTTCTCAAGGCTGCTGGCCAGCTGGAGACCGGAAGTCCTCAGTGACACCCTTGAGTTGCAGGAATCCTTGAACAACGCAACGGAACGACGCGACTTGATGGCGTATCGGCGGTGTCCTTGGGCACGCGCATGTTGTCCCTGCTCTCAGCAGCGAAATGAAACTTCTCAGTGCTGCGACATCGTGAGGTGGCGGATCACTTTTTGAAGTCGGTAGGGCGTTCCAATTGGTAGATCGCCTCACCCAGGTCATCCAGCTTGCTGGCAACGATCGCCTGCGCATCGTAGACGCCCCGATTGTAGAAATAGGCCCCCACCTCTTCGGCGAAGAAATCCAGCAGAAACTCCGCATCGAAGCGGCCGATCTGCTGCTTCAGTTCCTCGCTGAAATATAGCTGGATCTTTCGGGTGATCGCCGCCCGCTCGCCTTCGGTGAATTTGATCTCGGTCATGGATGCTCTGGTTGGCTCAACTGCGGTATCGGGGCGATCTGCGTTGCGACACAGGCAACTTGGGGCGATGGCTGGCGGTTGAACCCAAGCGCTTGCCCGGTCGGCATCGAGATGAAGGGTCAGATGGCAACCGGCCAACGGGAAGGCCTGCCTGCCCGAAGGTAGTCAAGGTATTCGGACTCGGCAATCCCGAGGTTAGTCCAGCGCGTAGGGTCCGCCGCCAGGAATGTGCTGGCATACGTCACAGCAGCGGCTGCGTCCGCAAAGATGGCGGCAGGGGCACGGGGTCCGTCTGGCTCGAAATATGCGAAGTCATACAGATCCGAATAGTCTTCGCTGCCAACGTCCTCGACGTCATACACCCATACCTCGATGCAATTGTTTGCCGGCCGCAACTCGACATGGCGAATGTATGCTGCATCGACTGGACTTTTTCCGAGAAACTGCTCGACCGACCTGCTGCGCCGTAATGTGGCTGCAAGATCGATCGGTAAAAGATAGCGCATACAGGCTCCCTGCCTTCAAACTGTCGCTGCTCCTCAAATAAACGAGCCGCGCCGCGATGCGGCGTCGGCTCGCCCGTGTTCACTTGGACTGACTTGCCGCGCGTTTGAAATACGCCGTGCGCATCACCGGGTTGCCATCCTTGAAGTACGCTTCAATCTCGGTCATGACCTTGCCGTCGGCACTGACCGTATAGGTGCGTGTGGATGCCGGGACACCTTGATACATCAACTGCATCACCAGCACGCCGGGCTCGGGCATTTTGACTGCGGCGCGATCCACCAGGTAGGTGCCCGAGGCCTTGCCCGGTGTGCCGTCCAGCAACAGCGTGGATTGCGCCTGCAGCGTCTTGTTGTCGTGTTCGATGATCTCGGCGTTGGTGGCCCACTTGTTGCCTGGAACCTGTTTGAACTCCAGGACGACACGTTTGGGTCGTGCAGCCGGTGGCATCGGCAGGCTGCTGGTATCCAGCAGCCAGGTTCCGACCAGTGGCGATGGCGCGGTTGATGCGGAGAAGGCGGGTGTGGCCTGCAACATGACGGCAGCCACTAGTGCAACACATGCGGTCTTCATGTGAACTCCCTGATCGATATGTGATCCCTGCGGGCAGTCAGGCGACTGCTTGCAAGGCATTGCGCGTAGAGATCGACTTCCCGTAGACCGTCCCACTCCGGCCCGAGGGCGATACTCACCGCTGCCCGGTGGTGAGTCAACCGACCGCAGGATGTGGCTGCTGGCGCAGTTCTCGTCGCTCTGCAGACCATCATTGATTGCACAATCAGCCGTGGTGACAAACAAAGACACCCGCACGGGGCGGGTGTCTGGCATGCGTCAGCGCGGCGTGTGGCTTGCGCCGAAAATTCAGCCCTGCGCCTTATCGAACTCCACGTGATAGCGCGTGGCCTCGTTCACTTCGTTCTTCGACCCCAAGAACACCGGCACACGCTGATGCAGCTGCGTCGGCTGGAGGTCCAGGATGCGCTCGCGCCCGGTGGTGGCCGCGCCGCCGGCCTGTTCCACCAGCATGCTCATCGGGTTGGCTTCGTACATCAGGCGCAGCTTGCCCGGCTTGGACGCGTCCTTCTTGTCCCAGGGGTAGATGAAGATGCCGCCGCGGGTGAGGATGCGGTGCACGTCGGCAACCATGCTGGCGATCCAGCGCATGTTGAAATCCTTGCCGCGGGTGCCGTCCTTGCCGGCCAGCAGGTCGCTGACATAGGACTGCATGGCCGGTTCCCAGTGGCGCTGGTTGGACATGTTGATGGCGTATTCGGCGGTGTCTTCGGGCACGCGCATGTTGGCCTGGGTCAGCAGGAAGCTGCCTTCCTCGCGCTCCAGGGTGAAGGCGTGGGTGCCGTGGCCGAGCGTGAGCACCAGCATCGTGCTGGGGCCGTAGATGCAGTAGCCGGCGGCAACCTGCTGGGTGCCCGGCTGCAGGAAGTGCTCGTCGCCGGGCTTTTCGGTGCCCTTGGGCGCGCGCAGCACCGAGAAGATGGTGCCCACCGAGACGTTGACGTCGATGTTGGAGCTGCCGTCCAGCGGATCGAACAGCAGCAGGAAATCGCCGCTGGGGTACTGGTCGGGCACCGGCTGGCTGTGATCCATTTCTTCCGACGCGCACGCGGCCAGGTGGCCACCCCAGGCATTGGCTTCGAGCAGGATGTCGTTGCTGAGCACGTCGAGCTTCTTCTGCGCCTCGCCCTGCACGTTGCCGGTGCCGGCATCGCCGAGCACGCCGCCCAGGGCGCCCTTGCTCACGGCGATGGAAATGCGCTTGCAGGCGCGCGAGACGATGGTGATCAGCTGGCGCAATTCCGGGTCGATACGGCCGGCGTGTTGCTCTTCGATCAGGAAGCGGGTCAGCGAGGGACGCGACATGGGAGCGGGCAGCCTGTGTAGGAAGTGGTCCGCCATTGTCGCTATTGCGCCGTTAGATTTCGATCACTGGATGCGCGTTTTGCAGCAAACCTGATCGAACATGCGCGAATGTGGTGCCCAAGACTGGGGTTGCCGACATGTACCACGCGGTCTTGGCGCAGCTCTGCACACGCGCAGGAGCGGCGAACACGCATAAAAAAACCGGGAGGCTGGCGCGCTCCCGGTTTGCAGGTGTCGGCCGTGTCGGCCGATCGCGATGCGCTTACATGCGGCTGACGGTGGCCACGGCCTGTGCCACGTAGTCCAGGTTGCGCTGGCTCAGCGCGGCCACGCAGATACGGCCGGTGCCAACCGCGTAGATCGCGAATTCCTCGCGCAGGCGGTCCACCTGGGTCCTGGTCAGGCCCGAGTACGAGAACATGCCGGCCTGGCGCTGGATGAACTCGAACTCCGGCGCGCCCAGCGTGGCCAGCTTGGCCACCAGGCCCGCGCGCAGCGCGTGGATGCGCTCGCGCATCTCGGTCAGCTCCTGCTCCCACAGATCGCGCAGCTCCGGGCTGGTCAGCACACCGGCCACCAAGGCGGCGCCGTGCGTGGATGGGCTGGAGTAGATCGTGCGGATGATGCGCTTGACCTGCGATTGCACGGCCTTGGCTTCGGTCGCAGTGGCCGAGACCACCGACAGCGCGCCCACGCGCTCGCCATACAGCGAGAACGACTTGGAGTACGAGCTGGCGACCACGTAGCTGTCGATGCCTTCGGCAGCGAGCAGGCGCACCGCATACGCATCGGCCTCGATGCCCTTGTCGAAGCCCTGGTAGGCGATGTCGACGAACGGGAACAGGTTGCGTTCCTTCAACAGCCCGGCAACCTGCTTCCACTGCTCCTTGCTCAGGTCCGCGCCGGTCGGGTTGTGGCAGCAGGCGTGCAGCAGCACCACCGTGCCCGGTTCGAGTTTTGCCAGATCGGCGAGCATGCCGTCGAAGTTCAGCCCATGGCTGGCGGCATCGAAGTAGGTGTAGTCCACGACCTCGAAGCCGGCCGCGCCGAACACTGCGCGATGGTTTTCCCAGCTCGGGTTGCTGATGGCGATGGTGGAGGTGGGCAGCAGTTTCTTGAGCAGGTCCGCGCCCACGCGCAAGGCGCCGCTGCCGCCGACGGTCTGCGAGGTCGCCACGCGGCCGGAGGCCACCAGCGCCGACTCGGCGCCGAACAGCAGCTCCTGGGTGGCCTTGTCGTAGGCGGCCAGGCCGTCGATGGGCAGGTAACCGCGCGGTTTGGCGTCCAGCGCGAGCTGCTGCTCGATCTTGTGCACGGCGCGCAACAGCGGGATGCGCCCGTTTTCGTCGTAATAGATGCCCACGCCCAGGTTGACCTTGTTGGGGCGGCTGTCGGCGTTGTAGGCCTCGGTCAGGCCCAGGATGGGGTCGCCTGGAACCTGTTCCACGTTTGCAAAGAAGGACACGGCATGACTCGCTGAAGGACGAAAGAGTGAGGGACTTCCGGGATGTTCGGCCGCGGCTGGGCCAAACCACTTCATCGTAGCAGCCCATGGCCGGCGTAGCATGCTTCGTTCCGTACGCAACGATGCGGCCACAGTACGGATGAGGGACACTACGCCCATGCCCAGACTTACCTTGTTGGCCGCCGCCTGCGGCCTGTTCGCCACGAGCGCCGCGCCGCCCGTCCTGGCCGCCGATCCGGCGCCGCCCGCCTCCACGCCGATCCAGCGATTGCCCACCGTGCAGGTGGACGCCGCACGCGTGCGCGGGGTGGACGACTTCGACCTGCCGGCCTCCTTCACCGTGGTGGCGGCCGATGCCGACAACCGCCGCGGCGCGCAGGTGTCCGAGCTGCTGGACGGCATCCCCGGCCTGGTGGCGCGCGATCGCCAGAACTACGCGCAGGACACCCAGCTGTCGATCCGCGGCTTCGGCGCGCGCTCCACCTTCGGCGTGCGCGGCGTGCGCCTGCTGGTCGACGGCATCCCGGCCAGCATGCCCGATGGTCAGGGCCAGCTCTCGCATTTCAACGTGCTGGGCGCCGAGCGGGTGGAAGTGCTGCGCGGCCCGTTTTCGGCGCTGTACGGCAACTCCTCTGGCGGCGTGCTGCAGCTGTGGAGCGCCGACGGCAAGCCGGGCGACCCGTGGCGGCTGCGCGCCACCTACGGCAGCAATGCCACCGTCAACACGGGTGCGCAATTGCTCGGCCAGCAGGGCGCGGTGCACTACAACCTGGCAGCCAATCATTTCGAAACCGACGGCTTCCGCGCCCATAGCCGTGCAAAGCGCGATTCGGTCAACGCCAAGCTCGGCTTCGATCTGGCCGACGGCCGCCGGCTGGACCTGGTGCTCAATTACCTGGACGCACCCGACGCGCAGGACCCGCTCGGCCTGACCCGCGCGCAGTTCAATGCCGACCCGGCGCAGGCCACGGCGGTGGCGACCCAGTTCAACACCCGCAAATCGGTGCGCCAGTCGCAGGCCGGCGCCATCTTCACCCAGCAGTTCGACAGCCAGACGCTGCGGCTGATGGCCTACGGCGGGCAGCGCAGCGTGGAGCAATTCCTGGCGATCCCGGTGGCAGTGCAGCGCAACCCGCTGCATTCGGGCGGGGTGATCGATCTGGACAGCAATTACGAAGGCGCCGATGCGCGCTGGGCCTGGCAGGGCGAGGCGCTGGGCCGGCCGTTGCAGCTGACCGTGGGCGCGAATGTCGATCGTCAGCGTCAGCACCGCACCGGTTACGAAAACTTCGTCGGCGACACGCTGGGCGTCAAGGGCGCGCTGCGCCGCAACCAGCGCGACCAGGTCGAGAACGTGGACCAGTTTGCGCAGGCGTGGTGGCAGTGGAGCGCGCGCTGGTCCGCCTTGTTGGGCGTGCGCCATAGCCAGGTGCGCTTCGACTCGGACGATCACTACATCCTCGGGCGCAACCCCGACGACAGCGGCCAGCGCGATTATTCGGCAACCACGCCGGTGGCCGGCATCGTGTTCCGTGCCGCCGAGGACCTGCGTTTCTACGCCTCGGTCGGGCGCGGGTTCGAAACGCCCACCTTCAACGAGCTGGGTTATCGCAGCGACGGCGGCGCCGGCCTGGCGCTGGATCTGGGCGCGGCGACCAGCCGCAATTATGAGATCGGCAGCAAGTGGCGCGCGCAGAGCGGCGCAGCGGTGGAAGTGGCGCTGTTCCGCGCCGACACCGACGACGAACTGGCCGTGGCCAGCAACACCAATGGGCGCAGCACCTATCGCAACATCAGTGCCACCCGCCGCCAGGGCGCGGAGCTGAGCTGGAATCAACCGGTGGGCACCACCCAGCAGCTGCAACTGGCCTACACCTTCGTCGATGCCACCGTGCGCGATGGCTACCTCACCTGCGCCAGCAGCGGCTGCGCCACGCCCACCGCACCGGTGGCCAGCGGCGCGCGCCTGCCGGGCGTGCCGCGCCAGCAGCTGTTCGCGCGCTGGCAGTGGCAGCCGGCGCAATGGCAGTTCGCCGCCGAAACGGTGGCCTCCGACGCCACCGTGGTCAACGACCTGGCCAGCGAGCGTGCGCCCGGCTACGCGCTGGTCAACCTGGAAGCGTCCCGGCGCTGGACCACCACGCTGGGCGGGCTACGCACCTTCGCCCGCATCGACAATGCGCTGGACCGGCACTACATCGGCTCGGTGATCGTCAACGACGGCAACGGGCGCTATTACGAACCGGGTCCGGACCGCACCTACACGGTCGGCCTGCAATGGGATTTCGGCGGCTGAGCTACCGCAGGCGGTGCGCATTCAACAACATGCACACCGCCCGTAGGAGCGCACCCGGGCGCGACGAAGCGGTCCCGCCAACGCACGCGGTCCGCCATCGACACGCCACACCTATGACCACCACACCAGAGCCCACCATGATCGTCATCGATCACGCCCCCGCAGGCTGGTTTCTCCTGCGCGCAGACAACCGCTACTGGCTGGACATCAACTGCACGATCTCGGCCACCGGCTTCTCGCTTCTGCTGGCATTGAACGCAACCGAGCAGGCCGACGTGCTGGCAGACGGGCATGCCGCCTGCGCACGGCTGGCCGCGAAGGTGCAATGGCGGCCGCACGATTTTGCCGCGCGTGATGTCAGCGCCAGTCACGGTACGCAGGTCATCGCAGCGGTGCGGGCGTGGCGCGCGGCAGACGCCAGCAACGCGCGCGCATGAACCCATCGCGCCGGGCAAACCGCTTGCGCTGTTCGCCGCGCGGCTGCAATGCGCCGCGTTGATGCAGCGGTGACTGCCGGCAATGCGATGCACTAAGCTTGCAAGCGCATTCCCCGCACAAGGATGTTCCCGTTGAACACGCGCTACGCCCCGATCGATTTCAGCGACAAGCTCGCCCTGCTGTCGCAGCACTGGTCCCCGCGTGTCGTCGCGGAAATGAACGACTACCAGTTCAAACTGGTCAAGCTGCAAGGTGCGTTCGTGTGGCATCAGCATGCGGACACGGACGAGGTGTTCATCGTGCTGGACGGCAACATGACCATCGAATTTCGCGACGGCGTGGTGGCGCTGTCGGCCGGGCAGATGCACGTGGTGCCCAAGGGTGTCGAACACCGCCCGGCGGCGGAGCACGAATGCAGCGTGCTGCTGGTCGAGCCGCGCGGCGTGGTCAATACCGGCGATGCGGGCGGCGCATACACCGCAGACAACGACGTCTGGATCTGATCGCTGCGCTCGGCGCGCGGGTGCTGGCGGCATCGGTTTGCATCGACGCAGCCACTTCTGCATGGCGGGTTATTGCAAACACCGAGCTGGGTAGGGCGCACCTGGTCCTGCACGGCATCGCCCGCAGCGCCTGCGGCCAACCGGTCGTGGGGTGCGTGCTAGGCTCGGATTTCTGCACACAACGCATGGAGCATGGGATGACATTCCTGCACGTGATGTCGGTTGCGGCGCTCGGCGCGACCAGTCTCCTGAGCGGCATCATCGCCAATGCCGCTGCACCCGCGGAACCAGGCATGCTGCAGGTAACGCGGACCTTTCCGGCCGATAGCCCCGCCGTGGCGCAGGTGCATCGCTGGTTGCTGGCGCAGCCGTCCAGGCAACAGCCCCCGGCAAGCGCCGCCGAGCTAGGCCAGCTGCGCACCAGTTACCGCACGCACGCGCCAGCTGCCGGCGGGCGTGCAGACCTGGCCAGTAGCGAGGTGGCCTTCCCGGAACATGGTCAGCCTGGCGATGCGGTCGCCATCGACGCATGTGGCGCGGGGATGCGCTATCACTGGACGTATCGGTGGACTGCGGCATCGGCCACAGCGGGTTGGCAGTTGCAGTCCTATCACCTGAGAAACGTGCAGGACTGCGCTGCTGCCATGGCCGATCCCGACGTCTTCAAGCCGACTGCACCGCGCGGCTGAGGTGCGTGCGCATGGCGTGCAAGTCACCCGTCGCGATCCACGGCGAGGGGTTCTTGGCGGTGGGCACGCGCATCCGCGCCCTGCCGGGCCGCGTCGGTGGGCGATGCGTTTGCGCGCCCAGTGTCAGGCCCGTTGCGGGCCGAGCCGGCGATACAGCGTGCTGCGGCTGATGCCGAGCCGGCGTGCCGCCTGCGCGACGTTGCCGCCGCAGGCGTCCAGCGCCTGCCGCATCGCCGCCTTCTCCATCTGCTCCAGGCTATCGGCCGGTGCCGGTGCCGGTGCCGGTGCTGCACCGGCGACCGCCGACACTGCGGTCCGGGTGGCGAGGTAGCCCGGCAGTGCGTCGCGGTCGATGCACTCGCCGGGTTCGCTCAGCGCCACCAGCGTGCGCAGGCAGGCCGAGAGCTGGCGCAGGTTGCCCGGCCAGTCGTAATCGGCCAGGACCCGCAGCGCGTCGCTGCTGAGCCGGCGGCCCTGGCCCAGGCGCTGCCACAGCTCCTGCACCAGCAGCGGGCGGTCGGCGTGCGCGCGCAGCGCCGGCAGCGCCACCGCATGATGGGCGATGCGGTAGTACAGGTCGGCGCGGAAGCGGCCGTCGGCGATCGCCGCTTGCAGGTCCTGGTGGGTGGCGCAGATCAGCGCGAAGTCCAGCCGCACCGGCTTGCCGCCACCCAGCGGCGACAGTTCGCGCTCCTGCAGCACGCGCAACAGCCGCGGTTGCAGCGCCAGCGGCATGTCGCCGATCTCGTCGAGAAACAGCACCCCGCCCTCGGCCTGGCGCAGCAGCCCCGGGCTGCCGTGCTTGCGCGCTCCGGTGAAGGCGCCGTCCTCGTAGCCGAACAACTCGGCCTCGATCAGACCCTCGGGCAGCGCGGCGCAGTTCACCGCGACGAACGGGCGGGCGGCGCGCGTGCAGCGGCGGTGCAGCTCGCGCGCGAACACCTCCTTGCCGGTGCCGGTCTCGCCTTGCACCAGCACCGGGAGCTCGGCATCCAGCACCCGGCAGGCGCGCCCGAGCAGGCGCTCGATCTCGGCCTCGAACAGCGGCGCGTCGCGGTCACCGTCCTGGCGGGCGGCCGAGACCGTGATCGGTGGCTGCGTGGCGCGCCGGCGCGGCCGCGCGTCGCCGCGCTCGTCCACGCGCCCGTACAGGGCGCGGCCCTGGCGATCGAACAGGGCGCCGTCGTGGCGCAGCCGGGTCAGCGGCTCCTCGAACAGCGCGTCGTAGCGCGCGCGCCCCAGTTCATGGCGCTCCAGCCCGAACAGCTGCAGGCCGGCGCGGTTGGCTGCCACCAGGCGCCCGCCGCGGAATGCCAGCAGGCCCTCGCGCGCGGTGCCGAGCAGGGCCGGGTCGTGGTGCACGCGCAGCAGTTCGCAATCGGCGATGCCGTCGTCGAAGTAGCGGTGCTCGATGCTGGCGACCGCGCGCCGCGCCAGCCCCAGCGCGTGGATATGCTGCAGACGCGCGTCGCCGGAGATGTCGAGCACGCCCACCAGCTGCCCGTAAGGGTCGAAGATCGGTGCCGCGGCACAGCTGAGGATGCCGTGCGGGGCGAGGTAGTGCTCGCCGCCGCGGACCTCGATCGAGCGGCTCTCCACGATCGCGGTGCCGATGGCATTGGTGCCGAACACGCTCTCGCTCCAACAGGCGCCAGGCATCAGCGCCACCCGCCCGGCGCGCTCGAGAAAGCCGGTGCTGCCCTCGGCATCGAGGATCCAGCCAGCCTCGTCGGTGAGTAGCACGACGCTGCCGGTGGCCGCTGCGTCGGCCGACAGCCCTTCCAGCTCGGCGCGCGCGCGCCGCCACAGGGTTTCGTGGCGTTCGCGCATCTCGCGCAGGCGTGCGGCGCTGACCGGTTCGATCGCCGGTGCCGCCTCGGCGGCCAAGCCCTGGCGCTGGCAGCGTCGCCACGATTGCAGGATCGCGTCCGGTACCTGCCCGGCCGGCATCGCGCCACGCTCGAAGAACGAGCGCCGCGCCCGGCCCAGCTGCTGCTCCGTCGACATCGCCATCCGCCACCTCGTGTCGCAATCTGCGACAGTCCAGAAGATCACTGTCGCGATAAACACCATGTTTGCGGACACAGCGCAAGCGCCGCGCGTGATGCGCCGCAGCGAAGACCGCGCCCATCGGTCGCACCTGCGGCGTGATCGGGCTGACGCAGTGCAGCAGGCAAAACCTGGCATCGCCCTTGCGTGACAACGGAGACGCCCGTCACGGGCTTCCTCCCATGTACCGCAGGAGACACCGATGAATGCCGTCACATCCGCCAAGCCGCTGAACACCGACCCGCAGTCCATCTTCAAACCGCGCTATGACAACTTCATCGGCGGCAAGTGGGTGGCGCCGCACAGCGGCCAATACTTCGACAACACCACGCCGATCAACGGCAAGGTGTTCACCTCGATCGCGCGCTCCAACGCACAGGACATCGAAGCCGCGCTGGATGCCGCGCACGCGGCAAAGGACGCCTGGGGCAAGGCCTCCACCACCGAGCGCTCCAATGTGCTGCTCAGGATCGCCGACCGCATCGAGCAGAATCTGGAACTGCTCGCCCATGCCGAGACCTGGGACAACGGCAAGCCGGTGCGCGAGACGCTCAATGCCGATGTGCCGTTGTGCGTGGATCACTTCCGCTATTTCGCCGGCGCCATCCGCGCGCAGGAAGGCGGCA
The DNA here is from genome assembly GCF_040202355.2 of Xanthomonas sp. WHRI 7064. Lineage (NCBI taxonomy): Bacteria > Pseudomonadati > Pseudomonadota > Gammaproteobacteria > Lysobacterales > Lysobacteraceae > Xanthomonas > Xanthomonas sp. WHRI 7064. The sequence continues at coordinate 151,957 of NZ_CP167821.1, forward strand.
TCTCCGAGATCGACAGCGACACCATCGCCTATCACTTCCACGAACCGCTCGGCGTGGTCGGGCAGATCATTCCGTGGAACTTCCCGCTGCTGATGGCGTGCTGGAAACTGGCACCGGCGTTGGCCGCCGGCAACTGCGTGGTGATGAAGCCGGCCGAGCAGACCCCGGCCTCGATCCTGGTATTGATGGAAGTCATCGGCGACCTGCTGCCGCCGGGCGTGCTCAACGTGGTCAACGGCTTCGGGCTTGAGGCCGGCAAGCCGCTGGCCAGCAACCCGCGCATCGCCAAGATCGCCTTCACCGGCGAAACCACCACCGGCCGGCTGATCATGCAATACGCCAGCCAGAACCTGATCCCGGTGACGCTGGAGCTGGGCGGCAAGTCGCCGAACATCTTCTTTGCCGATGTGATGGCCGAAGACGACGATTTTCTCGACAAGGCGGTGGAAGGCTTCGTGCTGTTCGCCTTCAACCAGGGCGAGGTGTGCACCTGTCCCTCGCGCGCGCTGATCCAGGAATCGATCTACGACAGGTTCATGGAAAAGGCGCTGGCGCGCGTGGCCGCGATCAAGCAGGGCAACCCGCTCGATCCCAACACCATGGTCGGCGCGCAGGCCTCCAGCGAGCAGCTGGAAAAGATCCTGTCCTATATCGACATCGGCAAGCAGGAAGGCGCGCAGGTGTTGATCGGCGGCGAACGCAACACGCTCGATGGCGAGCTGGCCGAGGGCTTCTACGTCAAGCCGACGGTGTTCAAGGGCCACAACAAGATGCGCGTGTTCCAGGAAGAGATCTTCGGGCCGGTGGTGTCTGTGACCACCTTCAAGGACGAGGCCGAAGCGCTGGCGATCGCCAACGACACGCTGTACGGCCTGGGTGCCGGTGTGTGGAGTCGCGATGCGTCGCGCCTGTACCGCATGGGCCGCGCGATCCAGGCCGGGCGCGTGTGGACCAACTGCTATCACGCGTATCCGGCGCATGCCGCGTTCGGCGGCTACAAGCAGTCGGGCATCGGCCGCGAGAATCACAAGATGATGCTCGACCATTACCAGCAGACCAAGAACCTGTTGGTGAGCTATTCGCCCAAGGCGCTGGGCTTCTTCTGACACCCATGCCGGTCGCGCTCGTGCGCGGCGACGATCGGCTGGCACCGCGCGCGCCGCGGCTTTGACCTCGATCAAGGCCCCGGTTGCGGCCCGGGGCTAAGGTTCCTCAACGACAGCGACAGGAGTGCAATGTGGACAAGACGATGAAAGCTGCAGTGGTACGTGAGTTCGGCAAGCCTCTGGTGATCGAGGAAGTGCAGGTGCCGCGCCCGGCCGCCGGCGACATCCTGGTCAAGATCGAAGCCTGTGGCGTTTGCCACACCGACCTGCACGCCGCCGAAGGCGACTGGCCGGTCAAGCCGAACCCGCCGTTCATTCCCGGCCACGAAGGTGTTGGCCACGTGGTGGCAGTCGGCGAAGGCGTCAAGCACATCAAGGAAGGCGACCGCGTCGGCATCCCGTGGCTGTACTCGGCCTGCGGGCATTGCGAGCACTGCCTGGGTGGCTGGGAAACCCTGTGCGAGGCGCAGCAGAACAGCGGCTACTCGGTCAACGGCGGCTTCGCGCAGTACGCGCTGGCCAATGCGGACTACGTCGGTCACCTGCCCAAGGGCATCGGCTTCGTCGAGGTCGCGCCGATCCTGTGTGCGGGCGTCACCGTCTACAAGGGCCTGAAGGTCACTGATACCAAGCCGGGCCAGTGGGTGGTGATTTCCGGCATCGGCGGGCTCGGCCACATGGCAGTGCAATATGCCAAGGCGATGGGACTGAACGTGGCCGCCGTAGATGTGGACGACGCCAAGCTGGCACTGGCCAGGCGCCTGGGCGCCACGGTGACGGTCAATGCGCGCACCACCGATCCGGTGGCGTACCTGAAGAAGGAAATCGGCGGCGCACACGGCGCGTTGGTCACCGCGGTATCGCCCAAGGCGTTCGAGCAGGCGATCGGCATGGTGCGGCGTGGCGGCACGGTGTCGCTCAACGGCCTGCCACCGGGCCAGTTCCCGCTGGACATCTTCGGCATGGTGCTCAATGGCGTGACCGTGCGCGGCTCGATCGTCGGCACCCGGCTGGACCTGCAGGAGTCGCTGGCCTTCGCCGAGCAGGGCAAGGTCGCGGCGACCGTGGCCACCGACACCCTGGACAACATCAACGACGTGTTCGCGCGCATGCACGCCGGAACGATCGAGGGGCGTATCGTGCTCGACATGGCGGCCTGACCGCGCCGCAGGAGGCAGACGATGCAGGGCACCACCACGCAGACAGACCCGCCGTTGCAGGTGATGGCCACGCTGGCGGCGTTGCAGTTGATCGACACGCTGCGCGCTCGCCACGGCGATGTGCTGTTCCATCAATCCGGCGGCTGCTGCGATGGCTCATCGCCGATGTGTTTCCCGGTGGGCGACTTCATCGTCGGCGACCGCGACGTGCTGCTGGGCGAGATCGGCGGCGCGCCGTTCTACATCAGCCCGTCGCAGTTCGAATACTGGAAGCATACCCAGCTGATCATCGATGTGGTGCCGGGGCGCGGTGGCATGTTCTCGCTGGAAAACGGCGAGGGCGTGCGCTTTCTGGTGCGCTCGCGCCTGTTTGCCGACGAGGAGTTCGCCCAGCTGCAGCGGGCAGGCCGGGCGTAACCCAGGCCCGCCTGGCTGTGCTGCCGGGCGGGGAATCAGCCGGCTGGTTTCAGCGGTCTGCCACGGTCGACGGCGCGGTGCCGGGCTTCTTGGCCGGGGTGTCGCCATCGGCGGGAACCAACGTATCGGGCGCATCGCCGGCACCGCGGTCTTCGTAGTGTTCGGCATCGCGTTTGCCGTGCTGTTCGCCTGGCTGGGTCGGTTGGTCGCGCAGTGGGTCGCGGGACATGCGGTACTCCTGGTCATGGGGATGGATGCGCAGTTCACCGCGCGCCTAGTGAAGGGGGCGCAGTGGCTGCTGCAGACGCACGGCTCACGCATGGATCACGGTGGCCGCGCTACAGCTATGGGTTAACTCACACACCACCCGGAGTCACACGCCGATGGCACGACCGATCTGGACCGGAACGCTCTCGTTCGGCTTGCTCAATGTACCGGTGTCGTTGATGTCGGGCGAGCGCAAGGTGGATCTGCATTTCCGTATGCTCGATTCGCGCGACAAGAAGCCGATCCGCTTCGAGCGCGTCAACGCCGACACCGGCGATGAGGTGCCGTGGAAGGAGATCGTCAAGGCGTTTGAGTACGACAAGGGCAGCTATGTCATCGTCGAGGAACAGGACATCCGCTCGGCCTCGCCGGAAAGCCACGAAACGGTGGAAGTGGAGACCTTTGTCGACGCCGCCGATATCGACCCGCGTTATTTCGAAAAGCCCTACATCCTGGTGCCCGGCAAGAAGGCCGAAAAAGGCTATGTGCTGCTGCGCGAGACACTGCGCGACACCGGCAAGGTGGGCATTGCCAAGGTGGTCATCCGCACGCGCGAATACCTGGCCGCGGTGATGCCGCAGGGCGATGCGTTGATCCTGCTGCTGCTGCGCTACCAGCAGGAAGTGGTGGACCCGCAGGACTTCAAGCTGCCGGCCGGCGCGGTGGGCGAGTACCGCATCACGCCCAAGGAACAGGAGATGGCCAAGCAGCTGATCGAGTCGATGTCCGGCACCTGGCAGCCGGAGGATTACCACGACGAGTTCCGCGGCAAGCTCGAGCAGATCCTGCGCAAGCGCATCCAGGCCAAGGGCGGCACCACCACCGTGGATGTCGAGCCACCGCAGCACGAAGACGCCAGCACCAACGTGGTCGACTTCATGTCGCTGCTGCAGAAGAGTCTGCAGGCCAATACGCGCACGCCGGCCAAGAAGAGCAGTGCGCCGGCAACGGGGTCGGCCAAAAAGACCGCCGCCAAGAAAGTGACCAAGAAGGCCACCAAGAAGACCGCGGCCAAGGCCACCAAGACCACCGCCAGCAAGGCGGCACCGCGCCGCAAGGCCGGCTAGGCCCTGCCCATGTCATTGCACGATTACAACGCCAAGCGCCGCTTCGACCAGACCCCGGAACCGACCGGCGACACGCCGGCGCGCGCCAGCAAGCAGCCGATCTTCGTCGTGCAGTTGCATCACGCCAGCTCGCGCCATTACGACTTCCGTCTGGAAGCCGACGGCGTGCTCAAGAGTTGGGCCGTGCCCAAGGGCCCATCGTTGCGCGTGGGCGAAAAGCGCCTGGCGGTTCAGGTGGAGGACCACCCGCTGTCGTATGCCAGCTTCCAGGGCGATATTCCGCAGGGCCATTACGGCGCCGGGCATGTGGATGTGTTCGACCACGGGCATTGGCAGTGCGAAGGCGATGCGTTGGCGGCACTGGAAGCCGGCAAGCTGGAATTCGAACTGCAGGGCACGCTGCTGCGCGGCGGTTTTGCATTGGTGCGCACGCAGATGCGCGGCGGCAAACCGCAATGGCTGCTGTTCAAGCGCAGCGATGCGTACGCGGCCGATCTGGATGCCGATGCGCTGGTGGCGCAGCAGGCCGCCGGCGCATCGGCTGCAGTGGCGCCGGCAACCCGTGCCAAGGCTAGCCGGGCGCGGCGTGCGCCGGCAGCAACGGCGAGCGCCGGGACGACTGCGGCTGGCAAACGCGCGCGCCCGGCGCGTGCGGACGCCCGGCAATGGCGTACCCGCGCCCTGGCGCTGGACGGCGCGCGCGATGCGCCATGCCCAACCGAGCTGCGCGCGCAACTGACCTTGCTGCGCGAGCAGGCGCCGGATGGCGAGCGCTGGTTGCACGAGATCAAGTGGGACGGCTACCGCCTGCTGGCCGACATGGTCGATGGCCAGGTGCAGCTGCGCTCGCGCAACGACCAGGCCTGGACGCAGCGCTTCCCGGACGTGGTGCGCGCAGTGCAGGCCCTGCCGGTGCGCGATGCGCGCCTGGATGGCGAGCTGGTGGTGCTGGACGCGCATGGGCGCAGCGACTTCTCGGCATTGCAACGCGCGCTCGATGGCAGCGTCACGCAGCCGCTGCGCTACATCGTGTTCGACCTGCTCGGCGTGGCCGGAGTGGATCTGCGCGACACCCCGCTGCTGCAACGCAAGCAATTGCTGCACGACGTGCTGGGCGATGTGCCGGGCACGCTGGCGTTTAGCGACCATGTGATCGGCCACGGCCCGGAGGTCTTTGCGGCCAGTGCCGGCACCGGCTGGGAAGGCATCGTCAGCAAGCTCGCCGATGCGCGGTATCGCGAAGGGCGCAGCGCCGATTGGGTCAAGACCAAGCACGAAGACAGCGATGAGTTCGTGGTGGTGGGCTACACCGATCCCAAGGGCGCGCGCAGCGGCTTCGGTGCCTTGCTGATGGCGCAGCGCGAGGGCAAGACGCTGCGTTACGTCGGGCGTGTGGGCACCGGCTTCGACGATGCCTTGCTCGGTAAGATCACCGCGCTGTTGCAGGCGCTGCACAGCGACACCGCCACGCTGGAATTGCCGACGCACATCCCCGGGCGGCCACGCGATGTGCATTGGGTACGGCCGGTCTTGATCGCCGAGGTCGCCTTCCGCGGCTGGGCGAAGGAAGGCCTGCTGCGGCAGGCCGCGTTCAAGCGTCTGCGCGAGGACAAACCCATGAGCGAGTTGGGCGGCGACCGCGCCGCGCCGGGCAAGGCGCGTGCTGCAGGTAAAGGCAGTGCTGCGACCACGGCCACTGCGCCTGCGCGCAAGGCGGCGAGTAAAAAAACGTCGAGAACGACGGTCGACGCATCCACCAGCACCGCCAGCAAGCGCGTGCGGTCGACGGCATCGAAGACGACCGCGACCACGACATCCAAAAAGGCTGCAGCGCCCACGTCCACGGTCTCCAAATCTACGGCGTCCAAGTCCACAACATCCAAATCCAAATCCAAATCCAAATCCACGTCCACGTCGACGGACGGCATCACCATCACCCATCCCGAGCGGGTGGTGTTTCCTGCAGCGGGCATCAGCAAGGGCGATGTGGCCGACTATTACCGCGCAGTGGCGCCGCTGGTGCTGGCAGAGATCGCACGCCGCCCCTTGTCGCTGCTGCGCTGCCCTGACGGCGCCGGCGGCGACTGCTTCTTCCAGAAGCACGAAGGCCGCCACCTGGGTACGCATATCAAGGTGATTCCGCTGCAGCAGAAGAGCGGCACCGAGGACTACATCTACGTCGAAGATGCCGCCGGCCTGCTCGAGCTGGTGCAGATGAACACGCTGGAGCTGCATCCCTGGGGCGCGCAGGTCGACGATGCGGAGCATCCGGATCGGCTGGTGTTCGACCTGGACCCGGGCGACGGGGTGTCCTGGGCCGACGTGGTGGCGGCCGCGCGCGACATCCGCGCCAAGCTGCGCAGTGCCGGCCTGGAGAGCGCGGTGCGCCTGTCCGGCGGCAAAGGCCTGCATGTGGTGGTGCCGATCGTGCCGGAAGCGGACTGGGAACAGGCGCGCGATTTCTGCGCGGCCTTCGCCCAGGCGCTGGCAACGCACGCGCCGGATCGCTACGTGGCCACCATGAGCAAGGCCAGGCGCCATGGCGTGATCTTCGTCGACTGGCTGCGCAACGGGCGCGGCAATACCAGCGTGTGTTCGTGGTCGCTGCGTGCGCGCGAAAAGGCCACCGTCGCCGTGCCGCTGCGCTGGGAAGAACTCGGCAAGATCAGCGGCCCGGACGCCTTCCCGATGGACAAGGCCCTGCAACGGGCCAAGCGTCAGCGTGCAGATCCCTGGGAATCGGTGCTGGCGTTGCAGCAATACTTGCCCACTGCCGACAACGCACGCTGAGCATAGCGGCGGCCACCAACGGCGCCGCCGCTGCCCCGCGCGCAGGCTCAGCGCGGGCGTTGGCTTCAACCTGGCTTGGTCAAGGACGCGATACAGGGCGAGACGAAAAGGTTGCCGCGGTAGGCACCGGCCACCGTCTTGGAAAAGACGAGCCCCCACATGACCGCCAGCAACAACACCAGCGCCGTGCCCAGGCCTTGGAAAAACACCAGATGCAGGCTCGCTCCCAGGCGCAAGGTCGTTACCGCATACACCCCGAGCGGGAAGGTGAAACCCCACCAGCCGAGGTTGAAAGGAATGCCTTTCCTGACGTAGCGCGCGGTGATGAGCACCGCCAATGCCATCCACCACATGCCCAGCCCCCAGAGCAGCAAGCCGCTGATAAGGCCAAGGCCGGCTGCCATGCTTCCGGCGTCACGCAATCCCTGCGCGGCAAAGATCGCCGGCGCATCGGCGCCGAGCACCAGCATGCCCAGCGCGCCGGTCCCGATGGGTCCCAACGACAACCAGCTGGATGCGGCCATGCTTTCGTGCGGAAGCTTGTGCAGTGCCATGCGTAGCAACAGGATGACCAGGATGCTCAGCGCCACCGGCACCGAGTAGGCCCACAGCACGTAGCTGGTGATGAGTACCGTGTATTGGCCGGCCGTGTCGGCCAGATGCGGTGCCAACAAGCCACCGCTGGCTGCGGCGACCTCCGCAGCCACCACAGGCAGCAGCCAGACGGCGGTCATCTGGTCGATGCTGTGCTGCTGCCGGGTGAACATCATGAAAGGGATCAGCACCCCGCACGCCAGCGACATGGCCACGTCGATCCACCACAAGGTCTCGACTAGCGGCAGCACTCCGCTCCCCCAGCGCGGCAGGCCATACAGCACAAATCCGTTGACGATGGTCGCCAGGCCCATGGGAATGGTGCCGAAGAACATCGAGACGGTGGAATGGCCGAAGATCTGCTTGGCTTCGTCGAAAAACAGCATCCAGCGGCTGGCATACAGGACGCTGAACACGACGAACAGCGCGATGTTGAAGCACCACAGCAGTTCCCCAATGGTCTTAAGCCAGGGCGCTGCAAACGGCAGCTGTCCCAAGGCAAGCGCAAGAATCCCGGTGCCCATGGTGGCGGCAAACCAGTTCGGGGTGAATTGCCGGATGGCTTCCCTGGGAGTGGAGAGGGCCGCCAGGGGCCGGTGGTCGCCGACGATGGCGCTCAGTCTGCTTTCACGCATGGCAATGGGTCCGTTTGGCGATGCAGAGGCGATGGATCAAGTCTAGAGCGCGCCGGGTCATTCGGATAACGGGTAATATCGCTAACTGTTACCTGTCTGGAAGGTTACGCAGATGAGGCTGACCCTGCGTCACATGCAGATCTTTTGTGCCATCGCCGAAACCGGCAGCACCACCGGCGGCGGGGTGGCGATCTCGCTCTCGCAGTCGGCCACCAGCGCCTCGCTCAACGAGTTGGAGGGTGTGCTCGGAACGCGGTTGTTCGACCGTGTGGGCAAGCGGCTAGTCCTCAACACCGAAGGCCAGCTTCTGCTTCCGCAAGCCAGGCAATTGCTGGATGCGGCACAGCAGATCGAGGCGGCCTACCGGCCCGGTGCCGGCGACCGCAAGGCCCGCTTGCGGGTCGGATGCAGCACCACGATTGGCAACTACATCCTGCCGCGCCTGCTCGGAGCGCTGCGCAAGGCGGCCCCGTTGCTTCAGGTGGATGCCGACTTGGCCAACAGTGCCGCCATTGCGCGCAAGGTGGCCGATTTTCAACTCGACATGGGGCTGATCGAAGGACCGTGCCACCTTCCTGAGCTACAGGCCGAGCCCTGGCTGGTGGACGAGTTGCTGATCGTCGTAGGGGCCCGACATCCGCTGGCCCACGCGTCGAAAGTGACGAAGGCAGATCTTCGCCGGGCCGACTGGCTACTGCGCGAATCGGGCTCGGGTACCCGGGAGGAAGTGGAATTGCTGTTGTTGCGTCACCTGCATGATTTGTCGGAGACGCAGCAGGTGGGAAGTTCGGAGGCGATCAAGCACACATTGGCGCAAGGCATCGGCATCAGTTGCCTGTCCCGCTGGGTCGTGAGCGACCTGCTGGCGTCAGGACAACTGGTGGCACTCACCGGTGTGCTTCCCTCGCTGACACGACGCTTCTTCCTCATCCGCCACCGCGAAAAGTTCGTCTCCCAGAGCCTGGACGCGTTCGGGAGGGCGTGCCGGAACTTCAAAGACGACGCGGGCGCAGCGACGCACCACGGTTGACCGCACCACTGCCAAGCCGATCGGAGCGCCAAGCGCCCGGTGACCGTGCAGTTCATCGAATGTGACCAACGCGAAGCTCAAGCTTGTGCTTCTTCCATCCCACGCGTCACCCGGCTCAACGCATCGCTGCTGATCTCGGCAATCGAATGGGTGCCGGTCAGGGTCATCGCCACGCGCATCTCGCGCTCGATCAGGGTCAGCAGATTCTCCACGCCGGCCTGGCCGTTGGCCGCCAGCGCATAGACGAACGCGCGCCCCAGCAGCACCGCATCGGCGCCCAGCGCCAGCATGCGCACCACATCCAGGCCGCTGCGGATGCCGGAATCAGCCAGGATCTTCAGCTGCCCCTTCACCGCATCGGCAATGGCCGGCAATGCGCGCGCGCTGGACAGCACGCCGTCGAGCTGGCGGCCGCCATGGTTGGACACCACGATGCCGTCGGCGCCGAAGCGCACCGCATCGCGCGCATCGTCCGGGTCCAGGATGCCCTTGATCACCATCGGCCCGGTCCAGAACTCGCGGATCCATTCCAGGTCTTTCCAGGCGATGGACGGGTCGAAGTTGGCGCCCAGCCAGCCGATGTAGTCCTGCAGGCCGGTCGGGCTGCCGCGGTAGGTCGAGATATTGCCCAGATCGTGCGGGCGACCCAGCAAGCCCACGTCCCAGGCCCAGCGCGGATGCGTCACCGCCTGCAGCATGCGCCGCAGCGACGCATTGGGCCCGCTCATGCCCGAGTGCGCATCGCGGTAGCGCGCGCCCGGCGTGGGCATGTCCACGGTGAACACCAGCGTGGTCACCCCGGCCGCCTTGGCGCGCTCCAGCGCGTTGCGCATGAAGCCGCGATCCTTGAGCACGTACAGCTGGAACCACATCGGCCGCGTGATCGCCGGCGCCACTTCCTCGATCGGGCACACCGACACCGTGGACAACGTAAACGGGATCCCGCGTGCGGCCGCCGCGCGCGCGGCCTGCACTTCGCCGCGCCGCGCATACATGCCGGTCAGCCCGACCGGCGCCAACGCCACCGGCATCGCCAGCGTCTCGCCGAACAGCTCGGTGCCCAGGCTCAGGTCCGACATGTTGCGCAGCACCCGCTGGCGCAGCGCGATATCGGCCAGATCCGCGACATTGCGCCGCAAGGTGTGCTCGGCGTACGCCCCGCCATCGATGTAGTGGAACAGGAACGGCGGCAGGCGCGCCTGCGCGGCGGCACGGTAGTCGGAAGCGGCGGAAATGATCATCGAAGACGAACGGCAGCGGCGGGGTAGCCGCTGAGTGTAAGACCATCGGTGTGGCCGGTGGACCGCTGCGCGATCTGCACGTTGCGCAAGCCGCGCGCGATGTGCGCGGCGTTTCGTCGGACGTACAGGCGGTTTGGTCGCATCGCGCTGGCATCCGAAGCGATGGATCGCAAGACTGCCTGCGCTGCTGCAGCGGGGTCGCCGCTTACCGCCGCCCATGGTGGGCATCTGCAGCAACCACATCACGGACGGAGGGCGCCATGCGTGCAGGCACAGCAGCGGGATGGACGGTAACGGTCGGGCTGGCGATCGGTGTGCTTTGCAGTGGTCAGGCGTGGGCGGGCGGGCCGGTCAGCCGCCCGCGCCGGACGCCATCACACGCACACTGCAGCAACACATGGACGCCGCCGGCGTCGTCGGCCTGGGCGCGGCGATCATCCGCGACCGCAAGGTGGTCTGGACTGGCGGCGTCGGTTTTGCCGACCGCGCACGCGGCACGCCGTTCACGCCCGACACCGTCATGAACATCGGCTCGATCAGCAAGACCGTGACCGGCGTGGCGCTGATGCAGGCGGTGCAGGACGGCAAGCTGGCGCTGGATGCGGACATCAACACCTATCTGCCGTTTGCCGTGCGCAATCCGCAGTTTCCCCAGGTGCCGATCACCCTGCGGCAATTGGCCACGCACACCTCCAGCCTGACCGACCGCTGGGAGGTCTACCGCGACACCTATCGCTGGCAAGGCCTGCCGGTCGCGCCGTTGGGCGACTTCTTGCGCGGCTATCTGGCGCCCGGCGGGCGCGACTACCAGGCGCAGAACTATCTGCAGGTCAAACCCGGCACGCATCGCGAATACTCCAACATCGGTGCCGGCCTGGTGGGCTACATCGTCGCGCGTGCGGTGGGCCAGTCGCTGGAGCGCTATACGCACACGCGCATCTTCGCGCCACTGGGCATGCAGCACACTGCCTGGCATGCGGCCGATCTGCCGGTCGCCGCGCAGGCCACGCTGTATGTGAGCCAGTTCGGTGTGAGCGTGCCGATCCCGCCGTACGAACTCACCACCTACCCTGACGGCGGCGTGCGCACCAGCGTCAACGACCTTTCCAGGCTGTTCATCGCCCTGCTCGATGGCGGGCAGTACCAGGGCGTGCGCATCCTGGACGCCACCACCACCGCGCAGATGCTGCGTTTCCAGTACACCGCCGCCAACAAGCCCGACAATGCCGCGTTGCACGAGAAGAACTCCGGCATCTTCTGGTCCACCAAGTACAACGTCACCCGCATTGGCCACGGCGGCTCGGACCCGGGCGTGCACACCGAGATGCTGTCGGACCTGGCGCACGACAATGCGGTGGTGCTGATCAGCAACACCTCCCTGGACAGCAGTGATGCGAGGGTCAATGCGCAGCTGTTCGACGATCTGTGGGCGTATGCATTGGAGCTCAGGCAGCAGGCGGCGCCCGCTGCCGGCCACGCGACGGCAGTGCAAGCGCTACCGCGACGCTGACTCACCCGGCAGCCGCAAAATGCCCATGAAAACCCAGCGGCAATGCATACGGCAGCCAGGCTTCGGCGATCGGTCCCGCATCGATGTGGCGCGCGTCCAGCACCATCAGCCCGCTGCGTGCGCGCGCTGTGTCCAGCACGGTGCCGACCAGCCAGCCGTCATCGGGACGCTGGCTGCCGGGTCTGGGCACGAACACGTGTTCCTCGGCCAGCACCTCCGGGCCGTAGCGGTGCACCTGGCGGCGGTCGCGCTCCAGGTCGTAGCCGGCAACCGCATTGAGAAACGGCGAGGTATTCGGCCCGTCGATGCACGGTGCGTACAGCCGGGCACCGCGCGTGCCGGGTGTGCGGCGGTCGAACAACGGCAGCTCCAGGTTGTCCACCGGGTGCGCCTGCCAGTGCGCGCTGCCGGTCGCCAGATCCAGATGCAGGCTGCGCAGCTGCACCGCGGCCGGCTGCGCATGCGCATCGCCGAGCATGGCCGCGCGCATCGGCGAACGTGCTTCTTCCGGATCGGTATGCACCACCGCGCGCGCCACGATGCGGTTGCGGTGTTCGTAGGCATCGGCAAAGTGATAGGCCACTGCGAAGTCGGCCTCGAACCAGCGCGGTTGGTCCAGCGCGTCCTTGGGCACCACCGCAATCCGGCACGGCGCGTCCGGGGTGAAACGCAGCTGTTCGAAGAACGCACCATCGCCATCGAGTCGCCGGTACGGCGCCAGCACGAAGATCAGATGGCGCTGCGTCATCGCAAAGCTGTGCAGGTAGCCGGGCGCATCGGTGTGCATCAGCTGCACGTTGCGCAGCGTCGCATCGGCGCCCAACTGCCAGATCACCACCCCGGTCGAGCCGATCACGCCGATCGAGCCGAAATTCCAGGCGCTGCCGTCGTCATCGATCAACGGATGCGCCGAGAACGGCATCGCCGCCAGATCGTCGCGCCAGGTCACCGGGCCAAGCGTGTCCAACGCATCCGGATCCAGTTCGATCGCCGAGCCGGCCTCCCATAACGCGAACAGGCGCCCATTGAGCATCGCCACCGAGGTATTGGCGGTGTTGACGTCGTCGTTGTTGCGGCCCGGCTGCATGTCTGGCACCGAGGTGCCGGCAGCGCGATAGAGAAAGCGACCGGCCTGCTGCTCCCGGGTGAACTTGTGCGTGGCCACCATGCGCGCCTGGTGCTGCACCTGCGCCCCGCCCAACCGCCAGCGGTGCACCATGCCGTCGCCGTCGAACCAGTGCGCGTAGCGGAATCCCGCGCGCTCGGTCCAGGCCGGGCCGTTGCGATACAGGCTGCCGGCCAGCCCATCGGGCAGCGTGCCGCGCAGTGTCGCCATGGTTGGAGCAAAGCTTGGGCTGGTGACGCTGCGCCAGCCCAGCAGCCACGGAGTGCGTTGCAATTGCGCATGAAACGCCGCCGCTTCTGCGGCCTGGGCCGGCAGGCTGCGCACAGCCCAGCTACCGAGTGCGGCGCTGCCGGTGGCGGCCAGCAAGGACTGCAGAAAGCGACGGCGGTGCATGGCGGTTCTCCTTGCGCGTGCCGGCGTCAGCGCATCTGCACGCTGATGCGTTTGCCGGCAGCCGGCAGCTCGAAGACGATCTCATCAAAGCTGGGTTTGCGCATGCCGGTCGGGTTGTTGCTGAAGCCGTAGCCTTCCACCGGCATGCCGATCAGGTTGGTGTCCAACTTGCCGTTGCTGTTTTCGTCGTGATTGATCATCACCGCGTAGCGCCCCGGGGCAAGGTTCTTGAACTGGATCTGCGGCGTGGTGCTGGTGATCGGCACCGTCTGCGCCTGCACAGGCGGCTGTGCGCCATCCAGCTGCGCGGGCGCGGCGATCACCGCAACGCGCAACTTGCCTTGCTGCGAACGCAGGCCGCTGACCCCCACGTCCAGATCGGCGGCGTTGGCGGCAGCGCTGCCAAGCAGTCCGGCGAGGGCGACAACGGCATAAGTGCGGGCAAGCATGCAACTCTCCTGGCAACGATGGGGATGCGGCGCGTGGAGCTCGATGGTACGCAGCGCACCAGCCTGGCTGCGGTGGCGGCCGTCGCACATCGACCGATGCACGCCGACGCCAGACAGTGCGGCACTGCGCGCACGTGCATGCAGCACATGCCGAACCGGTGTACGAGCGCGCGAAGCGCTGCTGCGTGCCATCCGCGCCTGCCGACCTCACCACACCAGCGGCAGCAGGCGCCGGCTCTGCGCGGCATAGGCCGGGTAGGCAACCGGAAACGCACGCCGCAATGCGGCCTCTTCGATCCGGATGCGGTGCAGAAACGCCAACGTCACCGGCACCACGATCGCCGCCACCGACAACGCATTGCCCATGCCCAGCGCCAGCCCGTAGAACGCCATCAGCGCGCCGGTATAGGACGGGTGACGCAGCCAGCGGTATGGGCCGCTGCGTACCAGTTGGTGGTCTGACTGGATGGTCACATCCACCGTGAACCAGCGTGCCAGCACCTGGATGGCCCATACGCGCAACGCCAGCCCACTGACGATCAGGGCGCAGCCGGCCCACTGCAGCGGTGCGTACCAGCCCTGCGGCCAGCGCGCCAGCCCGCTATAGGCCAGCGCCACCGCAATGGCTACCGCCACAGACAGCACCCGCCACAGCTGCTGCAGCGTGCCCTGGTCGTGCGCGCCGCCATCGTTGGCGCGGCGACGGCGGCTGAGCAGCATTTCATAGCCCCCCCAGACCAGAGTGAGGGCGAGAAACAGACTGGAAGCAGACATGGTGTGACTCCGTGGCGATGGGGTGGCGGGGTGATGCCAGTGTGCGCACGCGCTGCGCACGGCACAGGGGCCGCAGGTCATCGATCGCACCTGCCGGAAGTCACTTTCTGCACGCGCACCATTGCCGAGCGGCCACGCGGCGGTCAGCATCGCCACATGCATTCTTCCCTGAGTCATCTCTCGCATCCGCTGCGGCTGGCCGGTGCGTTCACCATTGCGGCGGTGGCGTTGTCGTTCATGCCCGATGCGTCACCACAGGGCGCCTGGCGCTGGGGCGTGCTGGCCGGCTTCACCGCCTTGTTCCTGCTGCACACCGTGTTGCCGTCGCTGCACGCCTTGCGCACTGTCGCCACACTGCTGCAGGCGGTCCTGGCCTTGCTGCTGGTGTGGATGGAGCCGCGTGCCGGCACCGCCCCGGTGCTGCTGGTCATGCTGGTGGCGCAGGCGGGCATGACCTGGCCACCGGTGCGCGTGCTGTTGCTGGCGCTCGCATTGAACGCGGGCATGTATGCGCTGCTGGTGCAGGCCGGGTTCGAGCGCCCGTGGTTGATCGTCGGCATCTACGCCGGTTTCCAGGCCTTCGCCGCGCTGACCGCGCATTACGCGCGCAGCGCCGAGCGTGCGCGCGATGCGCTGGCCTACGTCAATGCCGACCTGCTGGCCACCCGCGCGCTGCTGGCCGACAGCGCGCGCGATGCCGAGCGCCTGCGCCTGGCGCGCGAGCTGCACGACGTGGCCGGGCACAAGCTCACCGCCATGCGCATCAACCTGCGCCTGCTCGGCGCCGACCCGGCGTTGGCGCGGCGCGAAGAGGTCGCGGTGGTGGAGCAGCTGTCGGCCGAACTGCTGTCGGACATCCGCAACGTGGTGCAGTCGCTGCGCGACGATCAGGGCCTGGACCTGCAGACCGCCTTGCGCGCGCTGGCCGCACCGTTCCCGCGCCCGGCGCTACGCCTGCAGATCGACCCGGCCGTGCGCATCACCGATGCCCGCGTGGCCGAACTGCTATTGCGGCTGGTGCAGGAGGCGCTGACCAACGCGGTGCGGCATGCCGACGCCAACGAGGTCGCGGTGCACCTGCACTGCGCGGGCGCGCAGCTGCAGGTGGACATCTGCGACGATGGCCGCCGGGCCGAGCGCATCCGCGAAGGCAACGGCATCACCGGCATGCGCGAACGCCTGGCCGCCCTGCACGGGCAGCTTGAGCTTGGCCGCACGCCCACTGGCGGCATGCACCTGATGGCGAGGCTACCGGCATGAGTGCACATCGCATCGCGCTGGCCGACGACCAGATCCTGGTCCGCGCCGGCCTGCGCGCGCTGTTGCAGCAACAGGGCGTGGAGGTGGTCTGCGAGGCCGACGACGGCCAGGGCCTGCTGGACGCGCTGGTCAGCACCACCGTGGACGTGGTGCTCAGCGACATCCGCATGCCCGGCGTGGACGGCATCCAGGCGCTGCAGCAACTGCGCGCCCGTGGCGACCGCACCCCGGTGCTGCTGCTGACCACCTTCGACGACAGCGACCTGCTGCTGCGCGCCACCGAGGCCGGCGCGCAGGGCTTCCTGCTCAAGGACGCCGCCCCGGAAGACCTGCGCGAGGCGATCGAGCGGGTCGCCCACGGCGAGACCCTGCTGCAGCCGGTCAGCACCGACCCGGTGCGGGCGCGCTACCAGTTCCGCGACCAGCAGCCCCCGCGCGAGACCTTCAGCGAGCGCGAGGTGGCGATCCTGCGCCTGCTGGCCGGCGGCTATTCCAACAAGGAGATCGCCCGCACCCTGTTCCTGGCCGAAGGCACGGTGAAGAACTACGTCTCCACCATCCTGGAAAAGCTCGGCACCCGCGACCGCACAAGGGCGGTGTTGAAGGCGATCACGTTGCGGGTGATTTGAGGGCGGGGATTGGGGAGTCGGGATTGGGGATTGGTCAGAGCGGACTCAAGAATCGGGAATCGGGAATCGGGAATCGCAGGAGCGGGGGTTGGGGGTTGGGGTGAGGGTACAGGGGGCGAAGCCGCTCCTGGAATGAGATGCCAGGAGGCTTCGCCCGTGCCCTCATCCGCCCCTGCGGGGCACCTTTCTCCCGCAGGGAGAAGGAAAAGCCGGCGGTCAGCCCGGAGCGCTTGGCGTCTGCCCCTCGCTGACCGAGCTCGCTGTTGTTGGTGCTGGCGTTGGCCCATTCCTCCCAGTCGAAGGGCGGTCCTCCCAGCCGAAGGGCGGTGGCTCTAGAGCGCTGCCACTGCCGCATGCGGGAGCTGGCGCAACGCTCGGACACATCGCCACCATGGATGACGCGATCTCACCGGATTGCATGGCATTGTTTCATAAGGGATTTCCCGGATTCGGCAGGGTTGGGCAACAACCGTAAGGTTGCCGTCAGGTCGTGTGGGCGGCCAGGCGGGAAGGTCGTCCGGCGGCCACCGAGGTCGCTCGGGGACGCGCCGCGCTCCGGTCCGCTGCGGAGTCCGTCATGCGCCTGGTCCGGTATCTGTTCGTGTTGATCGTCGTGCTGTCCACCAGCGCCTGGGCGGCGCCTACCCAGGCCGACTTGCCGATCGCCTGGGTCCAGGCCGCGCTGCATACCCAGCCGCCAACCGAGCGCGACCTGCGTGTCGGCGTGGCGCTTTGCGACCTGACCGCGCAGGGCGCGGCGGCACGAACCTGCGACAGCTTGTCCGCCCAGACCGACCAGGGCGGTTGCAGCCCGGGCCCGGCCTGTCGGGCATGGGCAGGGCGTGGCGTTGGCAGCACCCATCGCATCGCTGCCGGCACGCCCGGCGCGTGGTCTAGCCGCGGCCAGTTCAAGGTGGCTTTCAGCAACGGCTCCGAGCGCGATGACCGGCGGCACCCGGTGGCGCCGCACTGCACTACCGGCCTGGCGGACGCGCCGGCCGGCATCCAGCCGCGCGCGCGGGACTGCGTGGGATAAGTAAGAACGTCGCCAGGCGACGCGGGCGACACCGCGGCAGGCCTGCCTGCCGCCATCTACGGTTGGCCGGAGCGCCCGGCAACGCGCTCGCCAGCCAGCTCGCAGCGAGATATATCGCGACCGCCAGGAGTCTCCTCCGTGGCAACTGGTCCAGTGTGCAGGTCGACCTTAGGTACCTGCGGCAGTGGCTTGGCCATCGCTGGCCCAAGTCCCGCGCATGCGCACGCTGTGCCTCGGCAACACACCGCAGCAACACACCGCCTGGCGGCGAGCCGCCAGACGGTGGTCGACGCAGGGCTTACGGCCGGGGCGGGGTTTCCTGCGGGTTGATCTGCGGATCGTTGCCCACCTGGGGGTCACAGCTGAACCAGGTCTTCTTGTCCTTCCGGCTTTCGTCCTCGACGATGATGGTCAGGAAGATCAGGGTCGGGACGCTATTGGCGTTGGTGACCTGCACGCTGCGGCCGTCGGGGCTGATCGTGGGTTGCCCGATCTGTTTCAAGGCATCGGAACTCAGCAGGCTCCTGATCTTGAAATGCCGGGGGACGACGTCTTCATCGAAGTAATAGTGCAGCGTCGATGCCTTGTCGTGCTTGTCCACAATCAGCAGGTCCGGGGCGAAGCTGTAGAAATACTCGCCGGCACCGGTGTTGCCGCCGAATCCCACCCGCGCCACCGTGAGCTTGATCTTGAAGTCCGTCATGAGCTGTCCTGTTCCTTGAAAAGCGGGGCATAGAGGGAGACGAATCCCGGGTGGCGGTAGCCCGCGTGATACAGCCATCCGAGCTGTTGCGTAACGGCGCTGCGCTGGCCCAGATGCACCTGTGCGCGAATCCAGGGGTCCAGCAGGTTCTTGTCGCGGCTGTTGCCGATGTCCTTGCCCAACACCGCCACCGCGCGCTGCCACGCCGCGCGTGCGCCGGCCGCGTCGCCGGCGGCGGCCTGTTGTTCGCCCTGCCAGACCAGCGCCTGGGCCAGCGCGGCCAGACCGAGCAGATCGTCGGGCCTGGCGCGGTGCAGGGCATCCAGTTGCGCAACGATCGGCGCCAGGCCATCGGCGTGGGTGCCCGCGCGCGCGCGCTGCACGCGCTCAAGGCGCAGCGCGATGATGGCATCCAGCCACTGCCACTCCGGCAGCGGTTGTGCCTGTGTCAGCAACCCGGCCATGGTCTGGCGGGCGCGCTCGAGGTGCCGCACCGCCAGTTCGGGCTGCCCGTCCAGCGCGGCCATCCAGCCGATCTGGGCGTCGGCATGCGCCAGATCGCGGCGCCAGGCGACATTGTCCGGCTGCAAGGCCACCAGCGCCTGCAGCATGCGCAGGCTGTCCTGCGCATCGGTCTGCGCCTGGTGCAGCTGGCCGCGCGCCAGTGCCAGGTTGGAGACGCGGATCAGCGAGCCGGCCAGACGCCTGCGCCAGGCATGCGCGTCGGGATCGTGGTCGACCAGCACACGCAGCATGGCGATCTGCTCGCGGTAACCCTGCTCGGCGGGGGCCAGCGAGCCCTGCATTTCCTGCGTCAGGCTCAGCCAGGACAGGCTGTCCACCAGCTCGTAGCGCAGCGCCGCGTTGTCCGGTGTGCGCGCCAGCAACTGGCGCTTGAGGGCGATCGAGCGTGCAAACAAGCCGATCGCCGCGCCGGTCCGGCCCTGTTCCTTGGCCAGCGTGCCGAGGTTGTTGAGGGCGTAAGACAGTTCCAGTTGCCAGTGCGGATCCTGCGGCGCGGCGCGCACCAGCTGTTCGCAGGCGGCCAGGTACTGCGACCAGTAGCGTTGCGCCACGGGCAACTGCTTGCTCCGGTAGGCAAGATCGCCCAGCCAATACGCGGTCTGCCCGGTTTCGGCGTGCGCCTCCAGGGACGCCGGTGCACGCGCACGCGCCTGCTCGGCAGTGACGGCGGCACGCGTAAATGCCGCCTGCGCCTCGTCCAGCTTGCCCTGGTTCATCAGCACCTCGCCGGTGGTGCGCAGCGCACGGGCGTGGTTGATCAGATCGCCTGGCTGCATGCTCGCGCTGGGCAGGTCTTCCAGATAGCGCAGCGCGCGGCTGCCCACGCTGTCGAGTAGCTTGAGGTTGCCCACCGTGCGCAACTGCTCGGCCAGGTCGCCGAGCATGTAGCTCACCAGTTGCTGGGCCTGGTCGCGCCGTTGTTCGGCCACCTGCTGCGCTTGCCGCGCCTGCCAGCCCAGCAGCATCGAGGCGCTTGCCAGCACCACCAGCAAGGTCGCCGCCGCTGCATACAGGCCGCGGCGGCGCCGTTGCGAGCGCTCGCAGGCATGCAGGAACGCGTGATCCAGCGCATCCAGATCCTGCGGCATGCGCCGCGCCGCCTCGCGCGCTTCGCTCAACGGGCGCCCGCTGTTGAGCAGGTGATCGCTGCGCCGGCCTTCGGCAGCCCAGCGCTGTGCGGCCAACTGCAGCCGCTTGCGCGCCTGCAGCAGACGGCGGTTTTCGTGGATCCACTCGGCCGCGCGCGGCCATTGCCGCAGCAAGGCTTCGTGCGCGACCGCAAACCCCGGCTCGCCGGCCACCAGCTCGCTGACGAACAGGCGCGCCTGCACGAAGGCATCCACCAGCACGCGCGCTGCGCCATGCGCCGGCAGCGCCGACCACAGCGCACGCCGCGCGGTCACCGCATCGCTGTCGGGATGGATCACGCTCAGCAAGCTCAGCACCCGGCCCAGCGCCGCCTGTGCGGCAGCCGGCAGGGCACGGAAGGTGTGTTCGGCATGGTGCGCCAATGCGCCTTCCAGCCCGCCCAATGCACGGTAAGCGGCAAAGGTCAGCAGGCCGTCGTCGCTGCGTTGCGCGTGCAAGGCATGCAGCAGATGCTGCAGCAACGGCAGGGCATCGGGCTGGCGCGCGGTGGCATCGCGCAGCACATCGTCCAGCCGGCTGGCGCTGTCGCGGTCCTCTTCGAAGCGCAGCCCGGCCATGGCCGCCGGCACGCGGATGATCTGGCCGATCTCGCCATCGCGCGGCGCCAGCAGATCCACGTGCCCGTCGCCGCGTTTGAGTTCGACGATCTGCGGCAAGGCGTCGATCAGGCGCGGGTAGAAATCGCTGCGGGTGAGCATCAGCACCGCCACCTGCGCGCTGCTGCACAGCGCCTGCAAGGCCGCGGCCAGTGCGGCGCGGTCGGCATCGGTGATCCCGGGCGTGGCCACCAGCGCTTCTGCGTGGTCGATCACCAGCAGCAGATGGCGCTGGGTCTGCGCGCTGTCGCGCGCTGGTGCGCGTTGACGCATCGCCTCGCCAATGGCCGCATGCAGCGGGGCAGGGCGCTGAAGCCACTCGGGCAACGCCGCCATCTGCGCCGGCGAAAACACCGCGCGCCCGCCCGCTTCCCAGTCGCCGAGTGCGCGCGCCAACGTGTCGAGCACATCGCCGCCACGACATTGCGCCAGGTTGCAGTACGCCACCGCAATGGCTTCCAGCCCATCCAGCCCGCCGGGCTGCGCCAGCAACGGCACCACGCCGGCGCGCAGCAACGAGGTCTTGCCGCAGCCGCTGGCACCGCTCACCAGTACCAGCCCGCGCTGGCTGTGCAATTGCGCGCGCATCGCGCCCAGCACCTGCGCAATCGCATGGCTGCGGCCGAAGAAGACCTCGGCATGAGCGGGATCGAACGCCTGCAGCCCCACGTACGGGCTGCCGTGTCCCCACACCTGCGTGCCCATCACCGCACCGCGATAATCGTCGGGAAACACCACCTTGGGCAGCAGCCGGTACCCGCGCTTGCGGATGGTTTCGATGTAGCGTGGTTGGCGGCTGTCGTCGCCCAGCTTGCGACGCAGTTGGGCGATGGTCTTGTGCACCGGGTTGTCGCCGTAGAAGCTGCCGTGCCACACCTCGATCAGCAACTGCTCGGCGCTGACCACCTCGCCGGCGCGTTCGGCCAGCGCGATCAGCACTTCCATCATGCGCGGTTCCAGCGCGATGGTCTGGCCGTCGTCGATCAGCGCAAGCCGTTCCGGCTCGACCAGCAAGGGCCCAAGCCGAAACCGCGGGACCGAGCCAAGCTGCGTGACGCGCTCGCTTCGAAGAGACATTCGCTCGGATACCGGTCGCACGGTGGGAGGAGCCTCGACGATCGCCATCAGGCGCGGCCAGGCACGGCACGGCAGGCGCAAAAGTAGCACAGGCGCTGACGCAGGAAATCGATGGTGATCGCCGTTCGTTCGCGTCCGTGCGCGGAAGATGCATGCCCGGTCGTGCGGCATGCCTGGCGCTGCAAGCGGGCTTCACGCAGCGCCATACAGCGGCGTGTGGTGTGCCTCAGGCTGTTTCGCCAGCAGGCCAGCGATTAAGATGCCGCCAGCATCTTGCTGACCAGGAGTCCACGTTGATCATCCATCCCAAAGTGCGCGGCTTCATCTGCACCACCACGCATCCGCTTGGCTGCGAGCGCAATGTGCTCGAGCAGATCGCGGCCACGCGCGCGCGCGGCGTCCGCAACGACGGCCCGAAGAAGGTGCTGGTGATCGGCGCATCCAGCGGCTACGGCCTAGCCTCGCGCATCACCGCCGCGTTCGGCTTCGGTGCCGACACGCTGGGCGTGTTCTTCGAAAAACCCGGCAGCCCCAGCAAGGCCGGCACCGCCGGCTGGTACAACTCCGCCGCGTTCGACAAGCACGCCAAGGCCGCGGGCCTGTACAGCAAGTCGATCAATGGCGATGCGTTTTCCGATGCCGCACGCGAGAAGGTCATCGAGCTGATCAAGACCGAGATGGGCGGCCAGGTCGACCTGGTGGTGTATTCGCTGGCCTCGCCGGTGCGCAAGCTGCCGGGCACGGGTGAAGTGAAGCGCTCGGCGCTCAAGCCAATCGGCAACACCTACACCGCCACCGCCATCGACACCAACAAGGACACCATCATCCAGGCCTCGATCGAGCCGGCCAGCGCGCAGGAGATCGAAGACACTGTCACCGTGATGGGCGGGCAGGACTGGGAGCTGTGGATCGACGCGCTGGAAGGCGCCGGTGTGCTCGCCGACGGCGCGCGCAGCGTGGCCTTCAGCTATATCGGTACCGAGATCACCTGGCCGATCTACTGGCACGGCGCGCTGGGCAAGGCCAAGGTCGACCTGGACCACACCGCGCAGCGGTTGAACGCGCGCCTGGCCAAGCGCGGCGGCAGCGCCAACGTGGCGGTGCTCAAGTCGGTGGTCACCCAGGCCAGCGCGGCGATCCCGGTGATGCCGCTGTATATCTCCATGGTCTACAAGATCATGAAGGAAAAGGGCCTGCACGAAGGCACCATCGAGCAGCTCGACCGCCTGTTCCGCGAGCGCCTGTACCGCGAAGACGGCCAGCCCGCCGAGGTGGACACCGAAAACCGCCTGCGCCTGGACGACTGGGAACTGCGCGACGACGTGCAGGACGCCTGCAAGGCGCTCTGGCCGCAGGTCACCACCGAGAACCTGTTCCAGCTCACCGACTACGCCGGCTACAAGCACGAATTCCTCAAGCTGTTCGGCTTCGAGCGCGACGATGTGGACTACGACGCCGATGTGGAGACGGACGTGAAGTTCGACTGCATCGAGCTGAGCTGAGAGCAGGGATTCGGGAATCGGGATTTGGGATTTGCAAGCGCGGTGGGTGGCTGCATCGTTGATCTTCGCTGGATCCAAATGCGTTGCGGCAAGGACAATCGGCAATCGATGCCGGTTGCCCTTGCTGTTACGAATCCCCACTCCCCAATCCCAAATCCCCGCCCCCAATGGACAAACTGATCGCCTTTCTGGTGCTGGCCGTTGTGGTCAGCGTGGCCTGTGCCGTGTTGCTGCGCTTCGTCAGGTTGCACTGGTCATTGAAGGCGATCGCCAATCTGTTGATCACCACGGCCGTCGTCTGCGCCGTGGTGATGCAGGACGGCTCTGCACCGCCCTGGAACCACGCCTTGCTGATCACGCTGTTCTTCAGCGTCCCGGCGTCGCTGTGTGTGGTGCTGCTGAGCGCAGGCTTCAAATGGATCGCCAACAAACGCCGCAGCCGTGCGCCCGCCTGAAACGTGTGAGCGCAGCGAACAACACCTAGCAAGCACCTGCCCGCCGCCCACGGGCGCATCAGCCCTCAGCGCACCGCGCTCCGTTAGCAACAAGCCTGGACAGAGCGCCGAAAGCCAGCGCTCTTAAGCTCTTACGATTCCCCAATCCCGATTCCCGATTCCCAGCGCGTCAGCGCCGCACATCAAACCGCGCATCCCCCACGCAGGCCTGCACATCAGCCACCGACAGCGGATTGAAATCGCCGGGAATCGAGTGCTTCAGGCAGCCGGCCGCCAGGCCGAAGCGCACCGTGTCGTCCAGCGACCAGCCTTCGATCAGGCCGTGCAGCACGCCGGCGGCAAACGCGTCGCCACCACCGATGCGGTCGATGATCGGGCTCAGTTCCTCGCTGGGCGCGCGCGCCACCGCGCCACTGCGTGGCACCAGCAGCGCGCCCAGGCTGTGGTGGTCCACGTTATGCGCCACGCGCTGCGTGCAGGCCATCAGCTGCAGCTGCGGGAATGCGGCAAAGGCCTGCTGCGCGGCCGCTTCCACGCGCGCTTCCAGCGTCTCCTGCGGGAACTCGCCGCCCAGCACCACGCCGATGTCGCGGTAGTCGGCAAACACCACGTCCGCACAGGCGAACAGCTGGTGCAGGATGCCGCGCGCATCGCCCTGCCAGCGTTGCCATAGCTTGGGCCGGTAATTGCCGTCGAACGAGACCTTGACCCCGGCCGCACGCGCCGCGCGTGCCGCCGCCAGCGTGGCCTGCGCCACGTCCGCACCCAGTGCCGGGCTGACCCCGGACAGATGCAGCCACTGCACCCCGTCCAGCAGGGCCGGCCAGTCGTAGGCGTCGGCCGGGGCCAGCGCAAACGCCGAGTCGGCGCGGTCGTAGACCACTTCGCTGGGGCGGTGGATCGCGCCGGTGGTCAGGAAGTACAGCCCCATGCGCCCATCCACCCGCCGCACATGTCGCGTGTCCACGTCGTGGCGGCGCAACTCGCCCAGCACCGCCGCACCCAGCGGGTTGTCCGCCACCGTGCTGACCATGGCCACGTCATGGCCGAAATGCGCCAGCGACACGCCGACATTGGCCTCGGCCCCGCCGCAATGCACGTCCAGCCGCGGTTGCTGCAGCAGCAGCTCGTGACCAGGCGCCCCCAGGCGCAGCAACAACTCTCCAAAGCACAGGATACGGGCACGACTCATGCGGCAATTACCTCGGCTGTGTGGTGCGTCACGGTGTGGGGGAACCGTCGCGCGTCAGGATGACCATCGGTGTCATTCTAGCCGGCGCCAAACGCGCCGGGCGAGGCCCATGATGCGACGCGCAGTGACCGCTTGCACCCCTTTTGGGCAAATTTGGTGACGTTTTCTGCTGCGCTGCAAGATGTTACGGGAGGATTCAGCTGGTAACGTCGTTTTGACCAGCGGTGTCATTGCCGCTCACAACCAGACTTTCATGTTGTTCATGGACCCTTGGGAGGGGAGGACATGCAATTTCGGACCACCAGCCGGAAGACACCGGTTACCTTGCTGGCGTTGTCGATCGGCCTTGCGCTGAGCGGCCACCTGGCAGCACAAGAAACCACCCAAGCGCCCGCAGAACCGGCCGTCGACCTGGACACCGTCACGGTGACCGGCTATCGCGCCTCGGTGGAAAAGGCCCTGGACATCAAGCGCGGCGAAGCCGGCGTGGTCGATGCAATTGTCGCCGAGGACATCGGCAAGTTCCCCGACCTCAACCTGGCCGAGTCGCTGCAGCGCATCCCCGGCGTGGTGATCACCCGTGAGGCCGGCGAAGGCCGCGCCATCTCGGTGCGTGGCCTGGGCCCGGAGTTCACCCGGGTGCGCATCAACGGCATGGAAGCGCTCACCACTGTGGGCGCCGGCGACCAGAGCGGCGGCACCAACCGCGGCCGCGGCTTCGACTTCAACGTGTTCGCCTCGGACCTGTTCTCGCAGCTGATCGCGCGCAAGACCGCCTCGGCCGATGTGGAAGAAGGCTCGCTCGGCGCCACCGTCGACCTGCGCACCGCGCGTCCGTTCGACTACAACGGCTTCACCTTCGCCGCCAGCGGCCAGGCCGCCTACAACGCCATGGCCGAGAAGGCCAACCCGCGCGTGGCCGCGCTTATCGCCAACACCTGGGCCGACAACACCTTCGGCGCCCTGCTGTCGGTGGCCTACACCGAGCGCGAGGTGCTGGAAGAAGGCGCCAACACCGGCCGCTGGGCCAACGGCCCCAGCAACGGCAACTTCAGCCCCGCCTCGCCATACGCCGCGGCGCGCTCGGCCGATGTCTACCACCCGCGCTTCCCGCGCTACACCCAGCAGATCCACGACCAGGAACGCCTGGGCGTCACCGGCTCGCTGCAGTGGAAGCCCACCGACCGCACCACGCTGTCGCTGGACGCGCTGTATTCCAAGATCGACGCCAAGCGCGACGAGCACTATATCGAAGCGATCTCCTTCAGCCGCAACCGCGACGGGCTCACCCCGCGCCGGCCGGAGCGCGACGGCAAGCCGGGCACCATCGTGCGCAACGGCGAGATCCGCAACAACGCGCTGGTCTATGGCGAGTTCGACAATGTCGATATCCGCTCGGAAAACCGCCACGACGAGTGGAACACCAAGTTCACCCAGGTCAGCCTGGACCTGGAGCACCGCTTCAACGACGACTTCAGCATCAATGCCCGGGTCGGCACCTCGCGCTCTGCGCACGAGAACCCGGTGCAGACCACCATCATCATGGACAAGTACGACGTCGACGGGTACAGCTACGACTACCGTGGCAACAGCCGCGCGCCGGTGCTGAACTACGGCATCGACCCTACCAACCCCGCCGGTTGGGAACTGGCCGAAATCCGCCTGCGTCCGCAGTCGGTGGACAACGACTTCGACACCGGCCAGATCGACTTCAACTGGAACATCAGCCCCGGCTTCCGCCTCAAGGGCGGCGTGCTGGCCAAGAACTACAGCTTCAGCACCGTCGAGCTGCGCCGCGCCAACGAACTGTCCGTGCCAACCTTCGCCAACGGCAGCACCATCGTGCCGGCCGACCTGACCGAACAGGCCGGGCTCAAGGGCATCAACGGCAGCCCGTCCAGCTGGGTGGTGCCCAACCTGGATGCGGTGGCCGACCTATTCGGCATCTACAGCAACAGCGGCACCTTCGCCGTGGCGCCGCGCGTCAACAACAGCCGCAGCGTCGAGGAAAAGGACCGCGGCGTGTGGTTGATGGGCGAGTTCTCCACCGACCTGGGCTCCATCCCGCTGTCGGGCAACTTCGGCGTGCGCTATGTGCGCACCGAGCAGGAGTCCACCGGCTATGCGCTGATCAACAACGCACCGGCGTTGACCACCGTGGGCCGCAAGTACAACAACACGCTGCCCTCGTTCAACCTGGTCGCCGAGCTGGCACCGGACCTGCTGCTGCGCCTGGGCGCGGCCAAGGTCATGAGCCGCCCCGGCCTGGGCAGCCTCACCCCCGGCGTGACCGTGGCGGTGGCCGGTGGTGCGCGCACCGTGGCCGGCGGCAACCCGGACCTGGACCCGATCGAAGCCACCAATGTCGACCTTGGCCTGGAGTGGTACTTCAACGAAGGCGCCATGCTCGGTGTCGGCCTGTTCTACAAGGACATCGAGAGCTTCATCCAGACCGCGCGCGAAGTGCGTCCGTACTCCAGCAGCGGCCTGCCGGCCTCGTTGCTGGAGGGCACCGGCGCCACCATCAACGACGACTTCGCCTTCAGCATCCCGCTCAATACCCCGGGCGGCGAATTGAAGGGCGTAGAAGCCAACTACACCCAGCCCTTCACCTTCCTGCCGGGCAAGTGGGCCAACCTGGGCGTGCAGCTCAACTACACCTGGGTCGATTCGCAGATCCAGTACCTGGCCAGCAGCGGCGCACCGGTGATGAAGAACGACCTGCTCGGGCTGTCGCGCTCGTCGTGGAATGCCACGCTGTTCTACGAAGGCGACTCCTTCGCCGGGCGCGTGTCGGCCACCAACCGCGACGACTACCTCACCCAGGCACCGGGTGCGGAAACCGGCTTCAACGTCGACGGCGTGCACGGCATGACCGGCACCACCATCCTCGACGCCTCGCTGCGCTACAAGATCAGCAAGCAGCTGGAGCTGAGCCTGGAAGGCATCAACCTCACCAACGAAGCCTCCGACGAATGGGTGTCCTCGCCGCGCACCGGCCAGCTGCCGCTGCAGTACGCCGAAACCGGCCGCCAGTACCTGCTGGGCCTGCGCTACAAGTTCTGACCCGCTGTCTGCCCGCTGCGCACACGCGCAGCGGGCCCCGATCCGACGCCTGATCGCTGCGCATGCGTTGCCGTTGCTGCACGCATGCAACGCGGTGGGCGTGATGTTGGAAGCGTCAGGCACCACGCAGCAGACAGTCGCCTGACGACTGCGCAGCGGTGCTGTCGGTCGCTCATGTCGACGCCGGTGGCCCGTGGGGAGGCTGAGCGCGTCATTGCAGCCAGTGCCATTGGAGTGAGTGCATCATGCAAGCCCGTTTGCGTCGTCCCGCCGCCGAGGCAGGCGTCCGCCTGTCCGCCGCACGTTTGTCGGTGGCCATCGTCCTGGCCTTGCACGGTGTGAGCGCTGCCGCGCAAACCGTCGGCCCGCCGGCCACGCCCACCGATGCGGTCGACCTGGACCGCGTGCAGGTCAAGGCCACCTACCGCGAAAGCCTGCAGCAATCGCTAGACGCCAAGCGCTACAGCGTGGAGCAGGTGGATGCCATCTATGCCGAAGACATCGGCAAGTTTCCCGATCTGAACCTGGCCGAATCGATGCAGCGCATCGCCGGCGTCTCCATCGACCGCGAGGGCGGCGAGGGCAAGCAGATCTCCGTGCGCGGCCTGGGCTCGGACTTCACCCGCGTGCGCATCAACGGGCTGGAAGCGCTGGCCACCGCCGGCAGCGGCAGCGATGGCGTCAACCGCAGCCGCGGTTTCGACTTCAATACCTTTGCCTCGGAACTCTTCAGCCGCGTCACCATCAGCAAGACCCAGTCGGCGCAGATGGACGAAGGCTCATTGGGTGCCACGGTCGACCTGCGCGGCTCGCGCCCGTTCGACTTCGACGGCTTCGAAGCGGCGGCGTCCACGCAATACGGCTACAACGATCTCTCGCGCGAAAAGGACCCGCGCTTTTCCGGTCTGATCAGCAACATCTGGGCCGATGGCCGCGTCGGCGCGCTGATGTCGGTGTCCTACAGCGAGCGCCACCTGCGCGAGGAAGGCTACAACCCGGTGCGCTGGGAGCACGGCAACTACCGCAACTCCAACCAGAGCACCGCCACCAACAACGGCACCTACGGTTTCTGTTCGCCGGTGGGCTACAACCCGCAGACCCCGCGCAACCCGCTGGCCAACGAAACCCCTGCCGGGGTCGGCTCGCAGGCCAACCAGGACCGCAACAACGGCTGGGGCAGCTACGGCATCAGCGCCACCAACTGCGGCACCGGCATTGCGCGCCCGGCCAACACGCCGGAGAACATCCAGGCCTACGAAACCGCCACCAACGCCTGGATTCCACGCTACCCGCGCTACATCCGCACCGATCACGAGATCAAGCGCCTGGGCGTCACCGGCGCGCTGCAATTCAAGGTCAGCGACGACACGCTGCTGAACTTCGACATGCTGTATTCCAAGCTGGACAAGGACCAGCGCGAAGACTCGGTCGGCGCCAACCTGCACCGCACCGCCAACTTCGGCGGCAAGACCCAGATCGCCGTGCGCGAAGCGCAGGTGGACGACCAGAACCGCCTCACCTACGGCGTGTTCGACAACGTCGACTTCCGCACCGAATCCAGCAACATCGAAGAATCCACCGAGTTCAAGCAGTTCAGCCTGGACCTGCAGCACCGCTTCAACGACCAGGTGCGCGTCAACGCGTTGGTCGGCCACTCGACCTCGGACTACGAACGCCCCGAGTTTTCGATGGTGAGTTTCGACAACACCAACCTGGACGGCTTCGTGCTGGACCGGCGCGGCGGTGGCGACTACCCCAGCATGAGTTTCCCGTTCGATGCGGGCAACCCGAATAACTGGCAGTGGCTGGGCTACGGCGCAGTGCCGGTCAACAGCAACGGCACCGCGCGCGGCACCAACATCAGCGAGGTGCGGCTCAACCCGCAGTCGGTGGGCAACACCTTCGACACCGCCAAGGTGGATCTGGAATTCAACATCAGCCCCACCTTCACCTTCCGCACCGGGCTGGCCTACAAGAACTACGACATGGACACGTCGGAGTCGCGCAACATCTCCTACGGCCGACTGGCGCAGGCATTGCCGGCCGGTGTGGGCGTGGGCGATTTGAGCACCAACCTGGACGGCTTCGGCCGCAGCTTGAACGGCAGCTTCCCCACCACCTGGGTGATTCCGGATTTCCAGAAGGTTGCCGACCTGCTCAACATCAATTGCGACTGCGACACCGGCGTGCCCGGCGGCGACTACCGGCTGGCCGATGTCGGCCACTTCGGCTCGTCCAACAACAATTTCGCCGTCAACGAAAAGAGTCTGGGCACCTACCTGCAGCTGGACTTCAACACCGACCTGTGGGGCCGCGCGCTGCGCGGCAACCTGGGTGTGCGCTATGTGCAGACGCAGATCGCCGCCAGTGGCTATGCGCCGTGCACGGCCACTGCGGCCGGTGCGATTTCGCCCAACTGCCAGTCGTTCTTCGGCGTGGCCAGCGCCACCGCCGCGGCCGGCGAGCGCCTGCTGGTGCCCACCACCGTCAACCACAACTACCGCGACATCCTGCCCTCGTTGAACCTGTCCTGGGATGTCAGCGACGAGGTGGTGCTGCGCTTCGGCGCGGCCAAGACCATGGCGCGCCCCACGCTGGCGTACCTGTCGCCCAGCGTCAGCGGCGGCCCCACCCAGTATTTCGACGACGGGCGCTTTTTCTCGATCAACCTGGGCAACCCCAAGCTCGACCCGTTCCGCTCCACCAACTACGACCTCAGCGCCGAGTGGTATTTCCGCGAAGGCTCGCTGCTGTCGGCGGCGGTGTTCTACAAGGACATCGACAGCTACGTGCAGCGCACCCGCGTGCTCAGCACCTGGGAAGCGATGGGTTACTCGCTGGACTTGCTGCCGGCAGGCTTCACGCCGGACACCATCTTCAACGTGCAGAGCTACTTCAACACGCCCGGCGGCCCGCTCAAGGGCTTCGAGCTGACCTACCAGCAGGCCTTCGACTTCTTGCCCGGCTTCTGGCGCAACTTCGGCGTGCAGCTCAACTACACCCAGGTCGATTCCAAGATCAATTACCTGTTCAGTACCGCAGGCAGCAGCAATACCAGCATCACCACCACCGCCACCGAGCGCGACCTGCTCAACCTCTCCCCGCAGTCCTACAACGCCACCGTCTATTACGACGACGGCCGCTTCAGTGCGCGCGTGTCCACCAGCTACCGCGATGGCTACATCAACAACATCCTCGCCCAGGAAGACGTCTACGACCTGGATGGCAAGCGCCTGGTCACGGCCGACGTGACCGGCAAATACAGCGTGGAAAACGTGGATTTCAACATGTCCTACAAGCTCAACGACCAGCTGTCGCTGACCTTCGAGGCCATCAACCTGCTCGACACCCCCGACCGCCGCTACGTCGATTCCACGCTGGAACTGCCCGACAAGTACACCGTCACCGGGCGCCAGTACTACATCGGCGCGCGCTACAAGTTCTGACCAGGAGAGCGACATGCAAGTGCATCGCAGAACCGTCTTACGTCAGTTGGCCGCCACCGCGTTGGTGGCCGTGGCAGGCCTTTGCAGCAACGCCGCCATTGCCGCCGACCCGGTCTACACCGTGGCCAAGCAGGGCAGCGCCGGCTACCGCACCGTGCAGGCCGCCATCGATGCCGCCGTGCAGGGCGGCAAGCGCGCGCAGATCAACATCGGCGCCGGCACCTACCAGGAACTGATCGTGGTGCCGTCCAACGCACCGGCGCTCAAGCTCACCGGCGCCGGCGCCACCCAGACCGTCATCACCTACGACAACTACGCCTCACGCATCAATCCGGCCACCGGCACCGAGTACGGCACCTCCGGCTCGTCCAGCGTCATCATCGCCGGCAACGACTTCACTGCCGAGCAACTGAGCTTCGGTAATCACGCCGGCCCGGTGGGGCAGGCGGTGGCGGTGCGCGTGGATGGCGACCGCGCCGCGTTCCGCAATGTGCGCTTTCTCGGCTACCAGGACACGCTATACCTGCGCGGCGCCAAGCTGTCCTACTTTCTCGATTGCTATGTCGAAGGCACCGTGGACTTCGTGTTCGGCGCCGGCACCGCCTTGTTCGAAAACGTGCAGCTGCACTCGCTGGGCGACGGCTATCTCACTGCCGCCTCCACCCCGCAGGAGAGCGCACGCGGCTTCGTGTTCCGCAACGCGCGCGTCACCGCTGCCAGCGGCGTGACCCGGGTGTTCCTGGGCCGGCCGTGGCGCCCGTATGCCAGCGTCAGCTTCATTGGCAGCCAGCTCGGCGCGCACATCCTGCCCGAGGGCTGGAACAACTGGGGCAACACTGCCAACGAAGCCACCGCCCGATACAGCGAATACCAGAGCAGCGGCGCCGGCGCCACCCCGTCGCGCCGCGTGAAGTGGTCGCGCCAGCTCACCGCTGCGCAGGCCGCCGCGCTGGATCGCAACACCATTCTCGGCACCTGGAGGCCGTTCTGATGCGCAAGCTCACCACCTTCGCCCTTGCCACCGCGCTGCTGCTGGCACCGCTATCCGCACTGGCCGACAAGATCGCCGACAACATGCTGTTGCTGCAGACCGCCTCCGGTGGCTGGTCCAAGCAGTACAAGGGCGTCGCCGTCGACTACAACCGCACCTTCACCGCTGCGGAAATCGCCGAGCTGCAGCAACCCGGGCGCAAGGACGACGCCACCATCGACAACAAGGCCACCACCTACGAGATCGGCTACCTCTCCACCCTCTACAAGGCCGAGAAGAACGCCAAGTACGTGGCCGCCGCCAAGCGCGGCGTGGACTATCTGCTCACCGCGCAATACGCCAACGGCGGCTGGCCGCAGTTCTACCCGGACCTGTCGTCCTACCATCACCAGATCACCTACAACGACGATGCAATGGTGCGGGTGCTCAACCTGCTGCAGGACATCAGCGAGGGCAAGGGCGACACCGGCACGCTGCTGCGTGCCAGTCACGGTGCACGCGCCCGCCAGGCGGTGACCAAGGGGCTGGAATGCGTGCTCGCCACCCAGGTCAGGATCGGCGGCACGCTCACCACCTGGGGCGCGCAGTACGACGAAGTCACGCTCAAGCCGGCCAAGGCGCGTGCGTATGAGCTGGCGTCGCTGGCCTCCAGCGAGTCGGTCAGCATCGTGCGCTTTCTGATGCGCCAGCCCACCCCGTCCGCACAGATCAAGAGCGCGGTCGAGGCCGCTGCGCGCTGGTTCGACACCCACCGCATGCGCGACCTGGCCACCAAGAAGATCGACGACCCCACCCAGGAAACCGGCCAGGACGTGATCCTCGTCGCGCAACCGGGTGCGTCACTATGGGCACGCTTCTACGACCTGCAGAATCAACGCCCGCTCTACGCCAACCGCGACGGCAAGGCCTTGACCGAGTACATGCAGGTGCCCAACGAGCGCCGCGTCGGTTATGCCTGGCACGGCACCTGGCCGGACAAGCTGTTGAAGGACGACATTCCCAAGTGGCGCACCGCCAACGGTCTGTAAGTGCGTCGTCGCCACCGCGTGCAAGCGCGCGGTGGCTGTTTTACGTTTTGGAATTGACGAGGTGAGCGTGTCGAAGTTCTTGTTGGGAATGCTGTGCCTGATCGCGCTGCCGGTGAGTGCGGCCACCACCACCGCGCCGGAGCTGTTGTTCCGGGTGTCGGCCGACCGCGACCTGCAGGCCGATGTGGCCCGCGGCGACGGCGTGCCCAACTTCCGCGACAAGATCACCCTGGTGCCCACCGGCAAACGCGGCAACGCCATCGAATGGGCCGACGACGGCGTGCTGTCGTGGAATGCGCCCGGCAACCTCTACACCCAGCGCGGCACGCTCGGCTTCTTCTGGCGCGCGCGCTATCCGGTGGGCGAAGCGCCATTCGTGATCTTCCGCGTCGGCTATGCCGACCACACCAGCTGGGACATGGCCTGGCTGCGCATCGACTGGAACGGCCACGGCTTCGATGCCTTCATCACCGACGCCAACCTCGCACGCACCCGCGTCTCCTTCAAGCTCGACAAGGCCCCGGCCGCCAGCGACTGGACCCACATTGCGTTTGCCTGGGACGAAACCCGCGGCGTGCGCCTGTATGTCGATGGCAAGGAAGCCGCCCGCGTGGACTGCGGTGCGCCTTGTGCCAACGGCGGCGCGCTCGACTTCGACGCCGCGCTTGACCAGTTTGGCCTGGCCGGCCGCGTGATGTCGCCGCACCAGGTGCAGAGCCGCTACAACTTCCTCCGCGGCAGCGACTTCGACGAGATCCGCATCTACGACCGCATGCTCGACGCCAGCGGCGCTGCCGCGCTGGCACGCCTGCAGGAGCCCGCCACCGCCGAGCCGGCCACACCGGCATCGCAGCACGCCGCCTTCCTGCACCGCTTCGGTTGGGACAACGGCCACGCACCGCCGCTGCTGGACGCGCCGGTCACCCGCATCCGCAAGGTGGAGTTCGCCGACGCGCGCGACCTCAAGCAATGGATGTGGAAGGCCACCGACGGCATCGCCGAAACCACCTGGCCCGGCGTCTACAACCGCTCGCGCCTGCCCGGGCGCGACGACTACTTCCAGCTACCCGACTGGAACACCTATGTCGAAGGCGGCAAGGCGCTGGACCTCACCCTGCCGGACGAGTCGGTCAACCGCATCGAGCTGCGCGGCGCCGCCTACGGCCAGGCCACCTACGCCGCGCCCAACGCCCAGGCGCAGCCGCTGTTCGCGCGCAGCCAGGGCGTGGTGCGCAGCGTGGACCAGTTCGCCGAGCGCCGCGGCGGCACGCTGCGCTTTGCCAACACCACGCAGGAAACCCCCATCCAGGAAATCTGGGCCTACAACGTGCAGCCAGGCGAGGTGCCCAAAGGCAGCGCGCAACTCAGCTACACCGTGCGCAGCGACATCCAGCCCGACTACGACAACCTCGCCCCCTTGCGCGATGTCATCGCCGGCCGCTACCCGCCGGGCGAGCGCCAGACCGTGGTCGCGCTGCCTACCAAGGCGCCGGCGCGCAAGCGCCCCAGCGACAAGGCTGCAGCAAGCGCGCAGCAGCCCATCGTGCACATCCTGGTGCCCTCCAGCCTGGGCGACCCGCCGCCGGACCAGGCGTTGATGCGCAGCTGGTCCTACGGCTGGGAGAACATGCACGACGGCCTGGATGGCATCGCCGTCACCCTGCCGGCGCTCAACCTGCCGGCCACCCACAACGGCAGCATCCCGCTCAACATCCGCATCAAGGACCCCATCTGGCCCGCACGCGACATGATTGATGTCTCGGTCGCGGTCGCCCCCGGCCAGGCCCGCACGCTGTGGCTGGACCTGCGCGACCGCATCCTCAGCAACGACAGCCTGATGCTCAGCATCGCCGCCGCCGCGCCCGGCTTCAACGCCAACGCGCTCGATGGCACCCAGCTGCAGCTGGTGTTCAAGCCGCGCGCCGAGGCCCTCACCGAGCACGTCGCCGACCGCTTCAACCAGGTCAAGGACAACTGGGGCTTTCTGGTGGAAGAACACACCACCTCCAAGCGCCAGTTGCTCTACAAGCGCCTGGACGCCGACATCACCGACCTGCTGCGCGTCGACCCGGACCACGCCCTCGGCCGCCAGTACTGGAACGACATCAGCTACGCCAACCAGGGCGCGTTGCCGGTGGAGATGCCCAGCGTACCCAAGGGCGTGCCCGCCTGGGCGTTCTGGCAGCTGCAAGACCTCAGCGCCACCCGCCGCTATATCCGCTGGTGGATCGAGCAGCGCCAGGTGGCCTACGGCGATTTCGGTGGCGGCATCTCCGACGACTCGGACCTGGTGCAACAGTGGCCCGGCGTCGCCCTGATGGGCGTGGACCCGGACATGCTCAATGCCTCCATGCTGGCGTTGTCCGATGCCAACTACCGCAACGGCATGTTCACCAACGGCCTGTCCACCATCGAAACCGACGAGCTGCATTCCTACGAGGAGGGCATCAACCTCAACAGCGCCCTGCTGTATCTCAACTGGGGCGACCCGCGCACCGTCGAGCGCCTGATGGAAACGGTGAAAGCCTTCGACACCATCATCCAGGTCAACCCGCAAGGCCACCTGCTGTTTGCCAGCAACTGGTTCGGCGGCCGCAAGGTCTACCGCGAGCCCAACTGGCAATGGCAAAAACCGTACTCCTTCCCCATCGTGCACCCGGCCATCCTGCTGGGCGGCTATAACGCCGACCCCAACAGCCGCCGCATCGTCACCGGCCTGGCGGATGGCTATCTCGCCCACGCCTACACCAACGCCAAGGGCAACTGGGTCCTGCCCAACGAGATCAACTGGCAAACCGGAAAAACCCGCGGCGGCGAACTGTTCGAAGGCAGCGGCGGCGCCGACACCTTGCACACCTTCTGGGCCGCCTACCGCTTCACCGGTGAAGATCGCTATCTCAAGCCGATTAACTACCGCGTCGCCAACAGCGGCCCCAATGGCCTCTCGCTGCTCAACGAAAACTTTCTCGATGTCATGGGCAAGCGCAGCGACTGGAGCGGCAAGCTCATCGACGCTGCCAACAAGGACGACGGCAGCGCCCCGGACTTCGCGCACCATGTGGCCTGGGAGCAGACCGGCAACCTCGAGTATCTCGCCGCCATTTACCGCAGCGAGGCACGCGAGAAACTGCAGAACTTCTACATGAACACCGAAGGCCACTGGTGGAGCGACCGCGTGGAATCCCCCACGGTCAACCTGCAGCGCGCACGCCTTGGCGGCGTGGCCCTCAAGCGCAACCAGACCTACCCCGGCCACACCGTGAGCTGGCGCTTCAATGATCCAGAGGCCGCCACCCAAGTGGCCATCGCCATCCCCGCACCCCAGCAAGACCGCTTCACCGTCATCGCCTACAACACATCGAACAAAAACCAGCGCGCCAGCATGACCGGCTGGAACGTCGCCCCGGGCCAATGGCGCATCACCCAGGGCATAAGCAAAGCCAATGACGGCAAGCTCGACAGTACCGCCAAGACGCAAGAGGTCGCTTTCGAAAAAAGCGCTTCCATCGACATCGACTTCCCCGCAGGCCGTACCACCGTCCTGCAGCTCGAACGCATTACAGAAAGCAGCCCTGTCGAACTGCGCCCGGACCTGGGTATTGGTCATGGCGACGTACGCGTGACTGCAGATGCCATCGAAGTGACCGTGCACAGCCTCGGCCACGCAGATGCGCCGGCCGGGTTTGTGGTGTTGGAGGATGCACGTGGGAAGGAGCTGGCGAGAGCGGCGTTCCCGGCACTCGCGGCACCACGCGATCTGCAGCCAATCACCATGCAAATACGCCTGCCGCTAACCAACGCAGCAAATATAAAAACCGCGCAATTGCGTGTGACTGCCGAAGGCAAGGTGCCGGAGATTACCGAACTCAACAATAATCTCGCTATACCCGCACCGGCTATGCCCACAACCGCAGAAAACCGCCAATAACCGGAGACACCAAGCCCTTCTCCCGCGCGTGGGAGAAGGTGCCCGAAGGGCTGATGTGGGCAAAGCCGATAAAGCCGGCGATCAATCGCGCAAGCGCATTGACGCAATCCAAAAACTCGGCGAGGATCAAGGCACGCAGGACTTAATGCAGCCGCAAAGCCACACATTTCTTCAGGGGGAAGAAAAAATGTTGAGCAAGGCATGGAGTATCGTGGCACTGACTGTGGCCGCACTGGGATTGTTTACCGCATCCGCGCAAGCGCGCGTCAGGGCCGCCGGCACGCACCACACCACCAGTCATGGCAGTCACTACAGCGCAGGCCACGGCGCCTCGCACAAAAGTGGGAGCTATTGACCAAAAGGGCAGCTATTGTGGGATTAATTGTCTCCGTCCCCCTGTTTCTGCGTTTCACAAGTGCTAGGCCAAGTTGATGGAAATCAATGCTTCGGTGGATATCATGCGGGGCAATGCTCGATTGGCTTAATGAACGTAAGTCATAGCTCAAGGATTGATAATGGCCGGACCGAAGATTAGTCTTAACAAGCTAGGTGAATACTTGACGGCCACTCCGTCACGGCGAAAACGCATCATCTTAGATCAACAAGATCCTAAAGCCTTCATCGTAGCAAGATACTCCGATGCTCGAGCTGAGATAGTTCAATTCCTCGCATCTGGCATGGATGACGATTCGTCTCTCATCGCATCGGCAAAGCGACTTCGCTCAGATCGTAGTGGGACTGATTTTGCATGCCAGGATCGGATTGCGTCGGCCGAGGCAATAGAGAATTTCCTTGAGGCGAGCGACAAAATACAGCTAGAGGATCTGATTGTTGTTCCCGTAGAAAATTCTTCTTCAGAGGCTATGCAAATCAGTGGAGTCTCTGTGTCAATACGTCCAGATGCCTACCTAAAGGATCCTGTGACTGGCGATATCAAAGGGGCCATAAAGTTGCATTTTCCTAAGACAACACCTCTTAGTGAGCAGGCTGCAGAATATGTTGGTGCTGCGACGAAAGTATTCCTACAGCAGGAAAAGCGATCGCCTGTTGTCGACCACCGCAAGTGTTACGTCGTGGATGTTTCTACTCAAGAAGTTTACTCGGCTCCAAAATCTCATGTCCGTAAGATGAATGACATAGCTGCAGCCTGCGAGGAGATAGATGCGCGTTGGAAGCGGGATAGAGGCTGAACTAAAAATTGCTCAATCTGAAGCGGACGAAGAACGGAGTCAGATTCACTTAACGAAGTCAACCTGACTCCGTCCCCGGACCCTAACCTTGCTACGCGGGTCGGCGCCGCTGATTTCGGATGTTATGGCGTATCCCAATCTTTTTCGCAACTTGTGAGATAGAGTTGATCTAAACTGGATTTCCTACAGGGGAAGCAATGCAAGCGACTTACTACCAGTACTACTTCACAAAAGGGAACGGTCAAAAGAGGTACTCAGTCGACCTTCGGCCTTTCCTCCAGAAGTACTGCTCATGGAAGACTCCCATATTTAAGTCTCAGTTCGAGCACGCGGGCGAACGCCTTTATCTCATTCACACCGTCGGCGATCAATACCTCTTCTTGCACACTCTTGATAACGAAATTATCAAGAAAATTGACTCTAAGAACCTGACTTTAGGTGACCTCAAGGCTTATCTCGCAGGAGACTCAGCTGGCTTTGCGTCATACTTGAACTTTAGAGACGATTTTTTTGGGATTGCCTGCAAAATTCTCTCGCCACGCGGCGCAACCTTCTCGAGCTACATCAACCAAGTTATTGAAGCTCTGAACTTGCCTTACAAGTTCCATGCGGTTGCATTAACACACCAGATGCAGCGAAAAGACATTTCGAAGCTTAGTCGCGTAGGAAAAATCACCGTCGAACTACAGCGAGAGAACCAGCTTCACGAAGACCTAGTTGAGTTCATAAGCGGAAAGACCGGCCAGAACTACGCGGAGGTTGGCCCGATCGAAATAACCATTCGGCCAGAGAAAAGATTTGGAAACATTAAGGCGGTGCTACAAGGCGTTTCTTCACAGATTGGCCAGAAGGGCGTAACTGATTTTGAGGCCCGCGCGGTCACAGCAGTCGCGGACAAAGTCATTGACGTGTATCTCGTTGGAGAAGGCGCGGTACGCCATCCAATTAGCGGGGACACTGACGCGAAGATTCAGACCGACTTTGAAAAGCAATTGAGCCGGAACGCGCTACTCCAAGAAAAGCTCAAGGAAATGAGGGCAAACGGTAATGTACAGAAAACTACGTTTGCTGACCTTGATAGTCCTACTAAGCCACGGGCTTAGCTATTGGATTACATTTCTCGTCCCGGACGGTGCCGCTGCAACTATCAACGGCACCCCCGGACGAATTGAGTCGTTAGCTGCACTGCTTGCTAGCTTCGCCTTCACCATGCTCGGATTTTTAGCTGCAGTACTTGCTCTATTTGGCATCATGTCAGGCTCCTCACTTCTCGCCAGATATAAAAGGCATGGGCATCTAGACACACTACTCTTGGTGATCGGCTTAACAATGGTTGAGCTCGTTGCAACCTTTGCAACTTCCGTAGCTCTCTACTTTCACCCACTGACCGACAACTACTCTAAATTCTTAGCATGGCTCGTCACAACTAATTCTGTGATGCTGCTGGTGAGTACGCTGCCTGTCGTCATGCTGGTCAAAGGCACGCTTGATAGCATCAGGCATGGGTAGCAATATGTCCTAACAATTCATTAAAGCCAAAGCCGCTCCGCGGCGCGGCTTAATTTAAGCGGCGGCTGCTTAGGAGGAGGCGTTGTGAAAAAAGGATTCCATTTGGCACATGAAGCGTCTTCGATTATTTCAGATGAATACACTGGCCTGCATGATCGTGATGAATATAACGCTGCAATTTTACATGTTTCCGAACTGATTCGTGCTTCATATATACTGTTTGCAAATGGCAGTTTCGCCCCATCTCTTTTCCTGGCCATTACAGCATTTGAAGAAATAGCTAAGATTAAATCTGGTCATATGCGTTCATGGGGAGAAGATCGTAAAAGGGTTCAAAGAGGAACAGATCCGCTGTTCAATCACG
Source organism: Xanthomonas sp. WHRI 7064 (assembly GCF_040202355.2). Taxonomy (NCBI): domain Bacteria; kingdom Pseudomonadati; phylum Pseudomonadota; class Gammaproteobacteria; order Lysobacterales; family Lysobacteraceae; genus Xanthomonas; species Xanthomonas sp. WHRI 7064. Next base: position 192,162 of record NZ_CP167821.1, read on the forward strand.
GGACAAAGCATAAGATTGCAGTTGACTCAATTTATTTAATTGGCGACCGCATTGCGAATAGTATTGGCCATGAAAGAGCAAAAGAAATTTTTGAAAAATATGAGGTTGGAGAATACTCGACTCTCAGGGAGGACTCTCTTTATTTTTCGCGAAACAAAGATGAATTGCATATACCAGCGCAAAAGATAGAGCCTCGCTTGGCTGCCGAGCATCTCCTGATTGCAATTGAGATATTTTGTGATGAATTCTGGGGCATGACCGCCAAAGCATCAGAAATTTGCGAAATAACCGATTCGATATATTCGGAAGTCGAAAAGACAATTGAAGGCAGCTAACCTATGAATATGCAGACGCCACTTAACTTCATAAAAATTATTTCGGCGGATGTTTGGCATTCAAATAACGGGGTCAGGTTCACTTAATAGGTTAGCCTGACTTCGTTCCCTACATCCAAGCCGAACTTGCTTAGCGGCTCGGCTTAATTCAGGCATTGGCCAATGGATCGAAAATGAAGATATCTGAGAGAGAGTATCTAGCGTCTTTTCCGCCCGACAAGCGTTCCGAGACATTCAAGTACGCCATTGACACCCGAAAGTTCGAGATTGAGCTGTATTGGAAGCGTGCGACCTATTTCTGGACATTCATCGCTGCGACATTGGCGGGGTACTCTGCCATCCAAGTATCGTCATCGGTTTCGGACAAAACGGATCTTTCGGTAATACTTTCTTGCCTGGGTGTTCTCTTTTCGTTTGGCTGGCACTGCGTCAACCGGGGCAGTAAGCAATGGCAAGAGAACTGGGAAAACCATGTGGACATGCTTGAGTCTGATGTCGTCGGCCCGCTATTCAAAACTGTGCTACGTCGACGTAAACCCATCGGCATAGCAGAGCAGACACTAGAGATCGCCACCGGCCCTTGGGCGGTTTCTGTGTCCGGCATCAATCAAATAATCAGTATTTTCGTTGTTATTTTGTGGGCCGTTCTGCTACTCAAGTCTCTTCACCCTTTTAGCTTCCATGCGCCATTTGACTTTGAGCACCTAGTTCTCGTTTCGGGGACACTTCTCTGTTGCGTCGGATTTGTGACGGCGGGCCGCACTTACAAAGGCACGCATGGTCATACAGCCGACCTCAGAGAGTCACATATTGAGCCATTGACCTAATAATTCAATCAGCCGACGCTGCTTCGCGGCGCGAATTAATTCAGGCATTAGACCTCTTTCAAACTATGTCGATCCCTGTAAAAACGCAAAAAATGCTGTGGGGGCGGGCAGCGAACAGGTGCGCGATCTGTCGCAATGAACTCGTGATGGATGCTAGCGAAACCGATGATGACTCCGTGGTTGGAGAGGCTTGCCACATAGTTGCGTCAAGTCCAGACGGTCCTCGTGGCGATTCCCCGTTAACACAGGAGCAGCGAGACAAGTACGCGAACCTGATCCTGCTCTGCAATGTTCATCACAAGCAAATTGACGATCAACATATAGCCTTCTCTGTCCGGAGACTTGGCACCATCAAAGCAACCCACGAAGACTGGGTTCGGACGCAACTCGGATTCGACACTACAAAGCAGCGCGAAGAAGAATTCTACGCAGCCGTCCTTGATGAGTGGGAGTCACGAATTGACCTCGATAACTGGATTAACCACGCCTCTTCAATCCTGTGTAACGGCCAGCCCTCGATCGACAAAGAACTGTTTAAAGCGCTCGAAGAAGTACGGGGCTGGCTGCTCTCAAGGCACTGGCCAGGAAGATATCCGGCCATTGAATCCGCCTTCTTAAACTTCAGGCTCGTCGTTCAAGACTTCTGCACAACATTTAACGAAAATGCTGAGCCCATGTGGGGAACGTCGCTACAAACAAAAAAATTTTACAAGATCTCTCAGTGGAATCCAGGCCTTTATCAAAAGCTTAGCAATGACTTTGATTACCACGTTGCACTCGTCTGCGACCTGATGCTAGAGATAACACGTTCTATCAATTACGTGTGCTCCTCAGTCCGCGATGGTCTGATGCCAAGTTACAGATCGAAGGAAGGGGCCACGCTAATACAAAGCGGTCCTCTAATGGACCTCTCGTACAGGACCTACCGCGTCGAGTATCGAGACGCAGAACGCATCGCGTATCCGTATCCTGGGTTAGCACAGTTCAAGATTGACCGTGAGAGCCGAGATATTCATTTTGGCGAGGAGCGGGCGGAGGTCTAACAATTCATTGAAACCGAACCTAGCTTGGAGAGCGGCTCAAGTCAGGCATAGACGTCAGCATAGCAATTCCGGGTGCCCCAATGGATGATCTCGCAACTCGAGCAACAAAGATGCTCCGAACAGGCGAACCGTTCCGGCTCGTTGGAACGAACCGCTCGCTCCATTTCCTGAGAGGTGTATTCTCACGTGCCAGCATGTGTATTCCAGCGTTTTACTACTTTTTGGGCTCAGCTTCAGCGCATGGGGCGGCAAAAACAACAAGTGATTACCCATTCAAGATCGCGCAGACTTACTCCGAGTTCTCGGACCTAAACACGCTTACCTTGGCGTGCCGAAAGATGTTCGATCATGCGGCGAAGCCTGATCTCACAGGAGCGAACTTTGGTAAGATTTCGGATCAAGTGCTCTCAGAGCACGCGAAGCACTGGGAAAAGTACTCCGATAAAAATGCAGATGAGTGTTTGAGCGCATTAGTATTCTTACGTAAATTTTTCTCTGAGTATTCGAAGAGTGATAGCATTCTCCTTAAAAAGAGCGGCTGCCTACATAAGCGGATTGGACTGCTGAAGCAGCACGCTGATCGAGCTGCCGCTCACCTTTCTCTTGAGGGCTACGCACTCGACATCATCGACTTGGCCCACTTCACTGCATCTGTAACAATTGTGGGCGAAATAGTCCGTAGCTTCGATAACCCAGGGGCCGGAGAAGAATACTTCAATGAAATAGACGAAGGATCGCACTCAGCCGCGAAAAGGATTTTCCCGCAGATTGCAGACTTTCGGCTTTTTGGTCATATGCAAGTGCATCGGCAAGCTCGCTTCTACTGGAAGCACCAAGACTATGAAAGTATTGAGTATTACTTTGACCAGTTGCAATGTGCGCTTGGTTGATGTAATCAGGCAGGTATGTAAGGAACAGGGTCAGGTTCACTAAAAAGGCACCCTGACCCCGTAGTTGAGAAGCGCGGAATGATCCTGTAGCTAGCCAGCGAGACTCTGTCAGGATTGAGACATATGAGCCGATCAATCATTGCCGTTTTTGTCTTCAGTCTCGTGCTTGCCATGGGGCCATTGCATGGTCAGCACATCACAGAAAGGACCAAGCCAACAGCGGTTCCCAGCGTGCCGTTACCGCCCAAACTTGATCGTGTACTCCGCGACTATGAGCGCGCATGGCGTAAGGGCGACGCGAGCGCTCTTGCTGCGTTATTTGCGGAAGATGGCTTTTTGCTGCAGAGCGATCGTCCTCCAATCCGGGGCAGGGCAGCTATTCAAGCGGCCTATGAAGGTAGCAGCGGAGGCCCGCTACGTTTGCGCTCACTCGGTTTTTCCGCCGAAGGTAATGTCGCCTACATCATAGGTGCGTACGGCTACGGAGATGCACCCGGCGACATGGGAAAGTTCACTCTCACGCTGCATCGAGCGCCCGGCAAGCCATGGTTGATCTTCTCGGATATGGACAATCTCAATTCTTCGGCCAAACGGTAGTCCGCTGCATGGTGCGAAGCGAGCAAAGAAGGGGAGCGATCTGCATGCTCCTCGTAGTGGCCGCACTCAAAAATCACCGTCACTTTGTAGCTCGAAGCAGTTGACATCCCAATAAACCCGCAGCAATCTCTACCACAAGGAGCGTAGAAACTCCTAAGACAGCGGTACCCACCTCCGAAATCCCGGTGGGTTTTTTGTGCCTGCAGCTTCCTGCTGGCGCAGCCGACGCGTTGCCTGCGTCGGGAGGGCGGCTAATACAACATCCTTCGGGGAAATACGCCCGCCGTCTGTCTTCGGTTTCTAACCTCCCGACATCCCGTCGCCACCCGGCGGCGGGGCCTGTTCGTCAAGGAGGGCTTTGCCATGCGTCGACCCACGTCCAGTCCCAAGCCAGCGCGCAAGTACGCCACGGTGCCGCCGCCCACCGAGATCGGCTGGCACTCGCTCGATCCCTCGATCCCGCCGCGGCCCTACCTCGAGCGCACCCCCATCCCCGAGCCCCGCCCCGATCCCAGCAAGCCGCGCCGCCCAGGCCACCCGCGTGCCCCGCAACACTGCACCGTCGGCTACGGCTACTACCCCGACAGCCACCAACGCATCCCCACGCTGCGCCTACGCGGCCGCTGGCTCGAACAACTCGGCTTCACCATCGGCAGCAAACTCAACATAAGCATGCGCAACGGCGAGCTGGTCGTCACCGTGGCACCTGCAGAGTGACCAACCCGCCGCACCTCACGCTCCGCGCGTGCACCCCGCAGTTGGAGAACTCGCATGGTGAATGACACCCTGGCCGGCACCTTTGGCACATTCCCGCACTTCGGCAGCAAATGGATGCCGCTGCCGGTCGAACGCGCGACCAACATCTGCACCGCCTGGCATCGACGCAGCGCCTCAGGCACAACCGCCACTACACGCACGCCGTACGTCGTACATCCGTGCGCCGCATCTATGGGCGGCTACACCCGCACACGCCACACCACGCGTTGGCGCGTACGCGAGGAGCCGGCAGCGGGCAGGGCGCGTTTCGACCAGGCCATCGGCCTATTGCATGCCGACCTGCTTGCCTACATGCGCCGGCGCCTGCGTGACCCCGACACGGCCAACGACCTCACCCAGGAAACGCTACTCCGCCTGCTGGCCTACCGCGACGCGCCCGACATCGGCGACTACGCACTGCTGATGTACCGCATCGCCCACAACGTGGTGCTGGAGCATTGGCGCACACGTCACCGCCGCCACGCCAACGCTCACGTCGCACTGGACCTGATCGCACCACTGGCCGCAGACGGCGCCCACGTCGATCAGATCGCCGACGCCCGCCGCATCCTGCAGCACCTGCACACCCACACGCTGCCCGCACTACCGCCCAGATGCCGCCAGGCCTTCATCCTCAACCGCATCGACGGCCTCACCTACCCGCAAGTGGCCGCAGCCATGGGCATCTCGATCAAGATGGTGGAAAAGCACATCAGCCGCGCACTGGCTGCGTGCCGGGCCGCTATGCAGTGATGTGCCCGGGGTGCGTTGCCTGCCGGATGAGGCATCAGGATGCATTCTCGCTGTGTTGTACATGCATGCGGGTGCGCTGCGACCCGCAAACATCGATGCAGATAAAAAACCCTGCCGAGGCAGGGTTTGACGCATCAGTAACCGGATCCATAAGGATTGACAGAGTCGGCCCTCGATGGTTCGTAGATTGGCTGTGGTGCTGGCTGGCGATAAGTGTTCTGTTCTTTATACGGATCGACAGTTCCAATTCTTCCGGTGTATGGATTCACGTTCCCACGTGTCGAATAATTGTCGAGCGTTGTGCTGTTGGCCGCACTGCGATAGTGAGGTTGCACATACGTGCCATCAGCGCGGTGGTAACCATTGACACGGGTCTGCGCGCACACTGAAGCGGAGGCGAGTGCTACCACGATCGCCAAAACGATCTTTGCCTTTTTCATGGATGTTTCCTCGTAACTACTTGTTGGTTATGCAGGGCCGCAGAAGACGAACGACGTGAGAGCCGTTTGGCCCGAATGGTGTGGCAAGCTTGGGACATCGGCTTCACTGCGCTCCAGCTCGGTAGTCGGCAATCATTGCCTTGGTCACGTCCTTCGGGTAGCACAACGGGGCGTAGCCACCGCCACGGCTGTATGCGCTTCTACCGCCGCAGCTGCTGCCATTGCGTGCCGCGTTGTACGGGCAGGGGCAGTTGCCGGGATATGCATTAATCGATTGTTGAATCAGCAGCGTCCTGATGTTGGCATCAGACAACGCTGTAGAAGGGCCTTTGGCAAGTGCGTGTGGCGCAAATGCCATTGCTAACGCAAGCAAGCAGAACTGCAGTCGCATGGGTTCGTCCTAATGTCGCACGTTAGGTGCGCAACAGAACATGCAAGGCTTATTCCCACGTCTTATCGAGTTCGCTCTCACATACGCTATAAATGGCTGTGCTCGCTTTCCGCCGTATTCAAACGCCTACACCGCGATGCCTGAAGGTGGAAGCTAGCGAGCTCTTCAACAGCCAGGACCAGAAATGACTCCAAATGACTTTGTTAGTGCGCTGAAGACCCAATGCGCGGACGCAGCCGTTCACGACTGCGTGGAACTTCTTAAGGCCCCGCCGGGCCGTAGGCCCGAACAATCTTTGGTTAGCTTGTCCGTCTGGTATCGCGGTCTCGCTCCTGCCGACAAAGCCAACGTTGTCGCCGCATTGCAAATGGCGGCAGATGCAACGCTGTTCGGCGTCTTGCGCGTTATCGACGGTGTTCGCGCTATCGAGGATCACTCAACCAAGTCCAAGTTCAGGCTCACAGCCACATGCAACGGTTCAACGTCACTCATAGCGCCCGGACCCGAAGATCTTCATGCTCTTCTACAGACAGATTCTCTGTAAGAAAAGAAGTGCGCCGCGCATATGCAGCAGACACCGTCTAGCTCTGGCGTAGCGCGCCGCAGGTGAGCTGGGCTGCACCTTACAAAAGGCGATGAGACCACAAGAAGTGGGGTCAGGTTAATCTAATGAGTCGACTTGACCTCTCATTCCTTCATGGCGCATCCGCAATGCAAACGTGGTTGCGATTTTTATACTGGACTCGATACCGTTGAATGATTGACCAAGAGCCCAGAGTGCGGGAATATCGTACGGTAGTAGTCTAACGCTCACCGCTGGTTAAAAAGGATTTCATGGATGAATAAGAAGATGCGCCCTTCTCTTGGGGGGGCTGATCAACCCTTATGGCAAAATCGGACTCATATTATTGGCGGTGGCCGCATTGGTTTTCTTGAGGGGCCTAATCAAGGCTCCTTCGTCCAGCGATGAGATCCGGCAGTTGGTTGTCATTGGCCTTGCCGTGATGGGTGTCATCCTGTGTACGCTTGGCATTCTTACGGTCAAGCAGCCTGATGGCAGATAGGCTTTGTCTAACTCTGGCTTTGATAGATGTCCATTGACAATTTTTTATCAACGCAGCTTGCTATGAAAGTTGGCTTATGCCGACTCATTTCAGTGTGCTGAGGTCTCTAATCTGCACGACATTAACCGGGCCAATGAAAAGCAAGAGAGCGATGGATGAGCAGGCGCTGTCGCGCCACGGGACTGTACTAGCTACCAGCGCATCTCTGCTCGGCGGCCAACCGGCTGTGTCTAGCCCTCACATCGCGCGCGGTCGACATGCTACCCTGACCACCGCCATTCTGGCGAAGACGGAACATCAGGTGACCCAGCCGACACCATTGCAAGCGGTGTCAGGGGCTTTCTCGCTGAGCCACGCTTAAAGCAGGTCGCCCAGAGACAAGCACGTCATTTCAATCACTACCAGGGACGTATTCATCATGAAGCTACGTAGCATTGCCACCACTTTCGCATTGGCTGCAGCTTTAAGCCTTGGCTTGAGCGCTCCAGCCCGCGCCCAGGCGGGAGATCCTTGCTCGGTCTTTCTTTGCATGGCCAGCATGACCGCCCCAAGCAAGCCAGGAGGTCCTGCTTGTGCAGCGCCGATCGCCGTCTTCCATTCCATTCAGATATGGAGCCCCGCCTTCAACCCTTCAGCCACGGCTGCGGCACGCCGGGCATATCTGATGACATGCCCAGGCGTGGTCCCAGTGAATCAGGCCACCTTGGAAGCTATCATCGGGCAGTGGGGCTACACGCCTTGACGTAAATTGTCCGCTGACTCAGAAATTTGCTTTTAAGTCAGGGGGAATGCCGCCACGCCCCTGTTTGCCATGCGCATCGCGCAAGGCCTTTCGATACCACTGTGCTTCGACGAGATAGGTGGTGCCTGGCTCCTTCATCTCTCAAGATGATCGTGCGAGTTCGGCGCCAACAGCCCTGGCGATGCCGGAAGACAACAGGTATGCATTTGATCTTATCTCCTGATGTTGCTTCGCACCGTGGATGGCGAATTCCAAGACCATGAGCAATTGACGGCAAGCAGTGCCTCGACGACGATCGCCCGACGCAATTCGTCTGGAGCTACAATGCCGCCCGAAGTACAAGAACTGCAAGACGCCATTGCGTCAATTCCCGGCATTACCGATGCAGCGGTGGACAAGGTGGATCTTTCTGATGTCACGGAAAGCGACTTCAGTCTTCTTCCGTATGCCGACCTGCCGCTCGGTGCGTTGAAGCGCACAAAGGGAGGCTTGGCCAACGAGCTTGCCATTTCCGTCAACTTTGGTATCACGCGCGATCCGAAAGGCCTCAAGGCACTCGAGTTCATTTCCTGGTGGGTACGCGATTCGGCGCGAGCGGGTGAACCAATGCAGATCAGGAGTGTTGCGCTTCCACCCATCGGCGATCAGTTTGGCACGTCACTTCGCTTTTGCATCGATTATTTTTACGCTGATCCCGAGCAGGATATCGGCAAACTACTGTCCAAGGTAGGGAAGTTGGCCGTTGAGCTCAACAGCGCAAAGGGCTTATATCCCCAGGTCGTTGCGTCCTGATAATGCGTTCAAGCCAAACCTGCCGCCGCGGATGTCCTCGCGCAGATGCCGACGCAGCGGGCAATTGGGATTGCCGAGTGTCACCGCACAGACAGGGCTGCCTGTTACTGGCCTTGGCCTGATCTCAAGCTAAGCTGAAGACGCTCGCTTCTCCATTCCTTGTGTCGTACGCCACTAATGCCTCCTGGAAGGCATCAGCGCTGCAAACGAGGTCACCGTCATTGCTCCAGATGGCAGACCGCCCCGCTCCTACGAAGGTATCGGCGGGGCCTACACAATTCGCCATCAAGACAGTCATGGAATGCGTTTTTGCAATCGTCGGATAATGGCTGTAGGCCGATGTCGCGCCTCTCTCGGATTTGGCCACGCTTGCCAGATACACGCCAGCACCTGACGCTGCAGCTTGTTCTGCATGGCTTGCCTGCAGTGACTCATAGCAAATGGCAGGCGCCAGCAGCTGATCTGCGTGTCTGAGCACAAGCTGCTCGGTACCGGCGGTGAAGAACGGGAACTCGTCGGGGTGTAACTGCTGTTTGGAGTAGCTTGTGCGCTCCAGCCCCGGCTGGAAGCAGAGCATGTTGATTTCGGTACCTTTTGCCCCCTTCGTGGGCGCGCCAACGGCGATGAGCATGCCGTACCGGTCACTTGCCAGCTGAAATTGATCAAAGCGCTGATCAGCCAGCTGCACCGCCAGCGCCTGCGCCAATCCGGGTTCGTAACCAGTGAGGGAAAGCTCGGGAAAGACCAGCACGTCCGCACCCTTGCTTGCCGCCAGGCGAATGACATCAAGGTGCTTACTGATGTTCTCTTCGATTTGGCCAGGCGTCGAAAGGATTTGCGCAGCTGTCAGCTTCATTGCCTGTCTCGTGTCCACGTATTAGGGCTGAGCGTAGCGGATTCCGAAAGGCGGGTAACCAGAGTGCGCTTGAAAGCCCGGATATGCTGCTCGAACGCCTACACTTTCGAACGCGAGACGTCTTGCCTGGATGCCCATCTTCAGCGCCGGTCTCGAGGATAGGTTGCCCGGATGGTTACCGGTCTTCTCCAGCGTGATTGGTTATAAATCAGGGGGCGCCGCACCGAAGCAGGGACTCATTTGTTGAGCACCTTGGTTGTCCACACCTGGTCGTAATCGGCATTGTGTGCCTTGGTGAATCCGTTGGCATCGCTGCGTCCATCGTCGACTTTCTGGCCATCCTTGTAGATCACGTAATGGCGCCCGCCGGCAGCCTGGTCGCCGTGGTAATGCAGCTGCATCCGGTACACCAGCCTGCTCTCTTCTACTGCTGGCGTCGCCTGCTGCCGTATAACGCTGCTGGCCATTTGCTGTATCTGCAACAGCGGTGTCGTCTGCTGCGGATGGGCCATCACCCAGCGCATGAAATTGGCCTGGTCCTGCGCTGACGCTTGCCCGGATGCTGGCCATATGTAGAGAAACGTTGCGGGCGTATTGGGTGCCGTGCTGACGGCCGGCATGTGCCACTCGTAGACCTGTTGCGTGCCGTCGGCTGTCGTCATCTCGAGTAGGCTGGCACTGCCTTGCGATGGGTTGCTGGCGGCGCCCGGCAGTTCACTGATAGGCGCCAGGCCGGAGTCCGGTACGGCGCCCGCCAGTGCGAGCAACAGATCGCGCTGGTTTGTCACTTCCTGTTCGTTCAACGACAGCGAGCGCAGGTAGCGCGAGCGCAGACTGAAACGGTAGCGCGTTTCCTGCAGGGTGAATTCTCCCTCGACCCTGGAGGCTTCGTGCCAGTCGTGTCCCGGCGCCAGATTGACGGTACCGTGCATGACGCAAAACCCCTGCTGGGACTGTGCCGCTGGCGGGAAGGGGGATGCGCTGCTGGTGATCGAGGCCAGGATTTCCTTGGTGCGCCGTTCGGTGATGTCCTGCAGGCGGCTGATGGCCGTCTTTTGAAAGCGAAAAGTGGTGCCATCGCGATGGGCGAAGCCGGTGACCTGTACGACATTCGGGTCGAGCGGCAACGTGTCTTCCGCGTGTGCGACGATGACCCTGCCATCATCCTGTGCCAGTGTTTCCACCGGCTTGATCAGTTGGCGCACCTTGCCATCGCTGGCCGGCGCTTGTGCGCTCAGCAGGCGCTGCTCGTAGCTGGCGGCGTCTTCGCGGTAGGTATCGATGTCGCCCCAGTAAAACTGCGCGGAACTTCCCAGAAAATGCAGGGACACATCGGTCGTCACGGCAAGACGCCCGACGCAGTAACTTACGTTGCCGGGATTGTCCGCCGATGGCGGCAACGATTTGTTGGTGGTGTTGGTTGTGCTGCAAGCGGCAAGCAACGCCATGGCAGCAAGCAGCGGTGCGCGCATCAAACGCGTGGCGGAACGTCTCAACGCAATTCCTTCAAAACAGCAATCGGCAATGATAGATGACGCCGGTCTACGTGGTGCGTCACCCCTGACAAGGTCTTTTGGCGCGTCCTGCTGCTATCAGCATCCACCGTACCGCTGCGGGATCGAGCGAGCCGAATTCGTTCTGGTCGTTGCGGGCCACCGTAAACCGCAACGCGCTGCTTCGCATCGGCTTTTATGTCGCGCGGTGGTCGATGGCGTGCCTGCCTCGATGCGCCTGCCACTGCAGGCGTGCGGCGCACCGGGGGGCTAGGGTTGCGATTACTTCTTTCGGTACACCCCGCCGAAGGAAACGTTCATTCCGCCGCATTCCAGGTTGTCGTCGGCCAGCAGCATGTCGCCCAGCAATTGCAGGCGCACCTTGCACGTGTCCTCGTTGACCTCGACGCGGTTGCCTTCTGGATAGCCGCGCGCGGTGACCGAGCCCGTGTGTGGACCGCCCGGCGTCTGTTCCGGGTCGGGAAAGGCGCTGGGCCAGTACGCATCGCCGTTGACGGTGATGCTGCCATCTGGGTTGGTGGTCAATTGCAGCGTGTTGTCGCCGTCGTGCCAGTGGCCGTTCCACGCCTGCGGTGTGGGTGTGGCCGCGCTTGGCTGCATCTGCAGGCTCGACTGTGCGACCCAACCAGCATTGCCGCCTCCCTTGTTGGGATAGAGCACGCAGACGTAGGCATTGCGGCGCTGCGCCGTCAGGACGATATCGTTCTTGACGACGTAGGCGCGCCCCTGGCATGCGGCCCCGCCCGTGTCCGGGCAGCCATCGGTGTCCTTGAGCAGGTACAGGCGCGGCGGGATGACCTTGCCTAGTGAGAACGCCACCGGCGCGCTGGTGAACAACCCATTGCGGCAGGTGGCATCGTCGTCGGCAGGCGCGGCGTGGACCAGTGGCGAAACGCCCAGCAGGGCAAGCATCCAGGCCTTGTGCATGGCAATCACTCCAAATGTGGCGCGGTAGTGTGCGGCAAACCGGGCCGTCTTTCAGCAGGAAAGTGCCACCACACGCCACGCATGCCACAGCTGCGCTGACCACGTCCTGTTCCACGCCCGCGCACAAACGCGGGCCGCCGATTGCGGCGTGGTGCCGCGCGTGGTGCGGCGTTGTGCGTTCGCCTTCGGTCGATGCGCACGTCTGAATAACGCAGTGGACGTGTATGAGCCTTCTTCACCTGGGCAGGCAGATGCTGCTGTCTCCAATCGAGAGGGAGTGGAGCATGAAACAGTCACTGTTGGTCCTGTCCATCGTCGCGGCGCTGGCGCTCGCTGGCTGCAAGCCGAATGCCGACAAGGAGGCCGCAGCGCCTGCCGCGTCCACCGAGCCGACGCCGACCGGTGGCGCGGCGACCCCGACCACGCCGCCTGTCGGCGAAGCCAGCCCGGCGCCTGAAGGCGCGGCGCGTGCGAGCTCCGGAGACGACATCGCCCTTGGCTTGCTCGGGGCGGTGGACAACCACGAGATCGCCGCAGCGAAGCAGGCGCAGGACAAGAAGGTCACCGGCGCAGTGCTGGACTACGCGAAGATGATGGAGAAAGAGCACACCGAGAATCTGGACAAGACCAAGGCGCTGGGAACGCTGGCCGAAACCCCGGACGTCAAGAAGCTGGAGAACAAGGGCGAGCAGGACCTGTCCACGCTGGGGCAGAAGTCCGGCAAGGACTACGCGGCGGCCTACATCGATGCAATGATCGCCGGGCACAAGGACGCGTTGCAGCTGATCGAGACGCAGATGATGACGGTGGCGTCGACCGAGCCGGTCAAGCAGCACCTGACCGAGACCAAGACGCACGTCGAGCAGCACCTGGCGAAGGCGGAAGCCATCAAGAAGGCGATGTGAGCGTGGGCGTGGCAGATCGCCGGTCTGCCACGCCTGGTCTGCAAGCGGCGAGTGGGCGCGACGTCGCCCTTTTAAGCGTCAGGGACCTGCGCGGACGTCGATCAAATGTTCTCTGGCGATGCGTTCGAGCCCACGTCGCGTTGCCGTAAACGCGATGGCAATCGACTTTCTGCTCAGCGGCAACGATCGAAGGTTCTGACACCCGAGCAATACGAAGAACTCAGATAGACGATCTCATCGACTCCATCCTTGTCCAGGTCGACGACCTGCACGAAGCCGGCGTAGTCCTCCTTGACGATGTCGTCCTCGACGCTGACGTCTTGCCAAAGCCCTACGATCTCTCCGGCACGGCTCGGGCTCAGCCTCTGATCCTTTGCCGTTGCAACTGTGGCGATGGCCAGCAGCGCCGCCATGACGTAGCTCCGCATCTTTGCTCTCCCTGCAGATTGAGGCCATAGCCTACAACCCTTGGGAGTTGGCCAGCGCTGCCTGAGCCCTCACCACTGCCGCGCTTGTTTGATTTTCGTCAATTCCACCGACACATGAAATTCGCAGTGGGGGTGCTTGACTGCATCGGTCAAGAATCGTTGCGGAGTTGCGCATGAGTGCAGTCACGGTAGAAAGGGTCGACCAGGCCTTGGGTAGGCAGGGGTCGATCCGGACGGGAGTTGGACTGGTGCGTCGTGACCGAGCGCCGGTGGATCTGCGGGGTGGGTCGGCCCGCGTCGTCTCCTTTGTCACGGTGCGTGCGCGCGCCGTGGTCTGCTGAGGGGGCGCCATGCGGATCTGTGTTCTCAATGAGGCAACCGGCGAGCAGGCCGGGCTGGAGCAGCGCTGCAAGTCAGCGCGTGAGGCGGGCTTTGACCATGTGGTGCTCGCGCCGCCATTTGCACGCGACGCCGAAGGCCGGCTGAGCGAGATCGCCACCACCGGCGAGGAAGACGCGCAGCGTCTGCGCGAGGTGGTGCAGGCCGCGCACCGGGCCGGCGTGAAGCTGCTGCTCGATGTGCGCCTGGATGAAGTGGGCGGTGCCAGCGCCGTGGTGCGCGACAACCCGCAGTGGTTCCGCGCGCGCAGCACGGCGGTGCCGGACCCGCGCCAGCCGCGCGCCACGCCCGAAGTGGCCGAGGCACGCTTTACCTATGCGCAGGAAGGTGCGGCGCTGGTGGAGTGGTGGAGCGCGCGTTTGCTGGACTGGGCATCCCAGGGTGTGGCCGGCTTCCGCCTGCTGCAGCCGCAGCAGGTGCCGGTGCAGCGCTGGCGCGAGTTGATCGCCCATGTGCATGCGCAGGCACCGGAGGTGGTGTTTGCGGCGTGGACGCCGGGCCTGGGCATCGAGGCCTTGCAGCAGCTGGCCGGTGCCGGGTTCGATGTGGCGTTCTCCTCGCTCGCATGGTGGGACGGCCGCGGCAGCTGGTTCTTCGACGAAGACACGGCGCTGCGCGCGTTGGCGTCGCAGGTTGTCGCAGTGGTGGGCGCGCCCGATGGCAAACATGCCGCCACTGCCGGGCAACACTGGCAACTGGCCCAGGCACTGGGCGGAGCATGGCTGCTGGACGAGACGCAGCTGGAGACATTGCCCTTGTCGATCAGGGCCCGCGATGGCGTGCCGCCCAGCAATGCCGGCCTGCGGTTGCGTCCGCTGCTGCGCGAGGGCACTGGCCTGACGGCGGTGGCGATCGAGCCGCTGGGCGGCTTGCCGTCGCTGTTGTTGATCAATGGCGATGCCGACCATGTGGTGCCGGTCCCGGCGCCGGATCTGCTGCGCCTGCTCGGCGATGCCGAAGCACTAGTGGGCGAGGACGGCAGCACGCTTTCCGGCGCGACGCTGGAAGCATTGGAGCCGGGCGAGGTGCGGGTCTATCGCAGCGTGCCGGCCCGGCACGTACTGGCAGTGCCGCGCATGCGCCCGCGCCCGCAGACCGCGGCCGCCTGGCCGCGCGTGTGCATCGAGTCGGTGACGCCGTCGGTCGATAACGGCCGCTTCCCGGTCAAGCGCACCGTGGGCGACCGCATCTGCGTGGAAGCCGATGCGTTCTGCGATGGGCACGACCGTATCGCGGTGGCGGTGCTGTGGCGCCCGGCCGATGCCAAGACCTGGGCCAGTGCGCCGATGCGTGCGCTGGGCAACGATCGCTGGCGTGCGGAGTTCCCGCTGGAGCGCATCGGCACCTATGAGTTCCGGGTGGAAGGCTGGCGCGATGTGTTCGCCACCTTGCATGCGGATCTGGAAAAGAAGCGCGCCGCCAACACGGTGCTGCCGGTGGACGTGCAGGAAGCGGTGGCCGTGGTGCAGGCCGCGCACGCACGCAGCAGCGGTGCCTTGGCCGAGCGCCTGCAGGCCGTCCTCACCCGCATCGGTGCGCAGAGCGAGCCGCTGCAGCAGCTGGCGATCGTGCTGGAGCCGGACACCGCGCAGGCAATGGCAGCGGCCGACGACAAGCCGTTCCGCTCCGAGACGCCGGTGACCTTCCGGGTGGAGTCCGAGCGGCGCGCGGCGCATTTCGCCAGCTGGTACGAATTGTTCCCGCGCTCGCAAAGCGGCGATCCGCAGCAACACGGCACCTTCGACGATGTGATCAAGCGGCTGGCGCATATCCGCGCGATGAACTTCGACGTGCTGTACATGCCGCCAATCCATCCGATCGGCGCGAAGAACCGCAAAGGCCGCAACAACTCGGTCACTGCGGTCGACGGCGAGCCGGGCAGCCCGTATGCGATCGGCGCGGCCGATGGCGGGCATACCGAGGTGCATGCCGAGCTCGGCGGGCTCGATGGCTTTCGCCGCTTGATCCAGGCCGCACGTGCACATGGGCTGGAAGTGGCGCTGGACTTCGCCATCCAGTGCGCGCCGGATCACCCGTGGTTGAAGGATCACAAGGACTGGTTCACCTGGCGCGCGGATGGCTCGATTCCGTATGCGGAGAACCCGCCGAAGAAATACCAGGACATCGTCAACGTCGACTTCTACGCCAGCGGCGCGGTGCCGGACCTGTGGAACACGTTGCGCGATGCGGTGCTGTTCTGGGTCAACGAGGGCGTGACGCTGTTCCGCGTCGACAATCCGCACACCAAGCCGTTCCCGTTCTGGGAGTGGTTGATTGCCGATATTCGCGGGCGCCGGCCGGATGTGGTGTTCCTGTCTGAGGCCTTCACCCGGCCGAAGATGATGTACCGCCTGGCCAAGTGCGGTTTCTCGCAGTCATATACCTACTTCACCTGGCGCAACCACAAGCACGAGTTGCAGGAGTATGTGGAAGAGTTGAACCAGGGCGTGCCGCGCGAGTGCTTCCGCCCGCACTTCTTCGTCAACACGCCGGACATCAATCCGCTGTTCCTGCAGACCAGCGGGCGTAACGGGCATCTGATCCGCGCCGCGCTGGCAACCACGCTGTCGGGGCTATGGGGTATGTACCAGGGCTTCGAACTGTGCGAGGCCACGCCATTGGCGCCGGGCAAGGAAGAGTATCTGGACTCGGAGAAGTTCCAGCTGCGCGCCTGGCCCGAGCGTGCGCCCGGCGACATCGTCGATGAGATCACCCGCTTCAATCAGCTGCGCCGCATGCACCCGGAGCTGCAGTCGCACCTGGGCACGCGCTTCTATCAGGCGCATAACGACCAGGTGCTGTACTTCGGCAAGTTCCTGGATGCCGGCTACCTGTCGCGCAGCCGCAGCATGGTGTTGGTGGCGATCAACCTGGACCCCAACGCTGCGCAGGATGCCGCAATCGAAGTGCCATTGTGGGAGTTGGGCCTGCCCGATCACGCCAGCGTGGCGGTGGACGACCTGTGGGACGGCCACCGCTTCACATGGCAGGGAAAACAGCAACACATCCGTTTAGAGGCGACGCGGCCGTTCGCGTTATGGCGCATCCGCGCAGGAGAGGTCGCATGAATGCAGTCCCATCGTTACAAGCCGACGCGGAACAGTCCGCGGTGGTTGCAGACCAGCTTTGGTATAAGGACGCGATCATCTATCAGGTGCACGTCAAGTCGTTCTTCGACTCCAACGACGATGGCATCGGCGATTTCCCGGGGCTGATTTCCAAGCTGGATTACATCGCCGAACTCGGCGTGGACACCATCTGGCTGCTGCCGTTCTACCCCAGCCCGCGCCGCGACGACGGCTACGACATCGCCGAATACATGGCGGTGCATCCGGACTACGGCAGCATCGAAGACTTCGAGCAGCTGGTGGCGCAGGCGCATGCACGCGGCATCCGCATCGTCACCGAGCTGGTAATCAACCACACCTCCGATCTGCACCCGTGGTTCCAGCGCGCACGCAACGCGCCGGCCGGCTCGCCGGAGCGTGACTTCTATGTGTGGTCTGACACCGATCAGGAATACGAAGGCACGCGGATCATTTTCTGCGATACCGAAAAATCCAACTGGACCTGGGACCCGGTGGCCGGGCAGTACTTCTGGCATCGCTTCTATTCGCACCAGCCGGACTTGAACTTCGACAACCCGGCCGTGCTGGAAGCGGTGCTGGAAGTGATGCGCTTCTGGCTGGACCGCGGCGTGGACGGCTTGCGCCTGGATGCGGTGCCGTACCTGATCGAGCGCTCCGGCACCTCCAACGAGAACCTGCCGGAAACCCACGCGATCCTGCGCAAGATCCGCGCCACGCTGGATGCCGAATACCCGGACCGCATGCTGCTGGCCGAAGCCAACATGTGGCCGGAAGACACCCAGCAGTACTTCGGCCAGAACGCCGACGAATGTCATATGGCGTTCCACTTCCCGCTGATGCCGCGCATGTACATGGCGATCGCACGCGAAGACCGCTTCCCGATCACCGACATCATGCGCCAGACCCCGGAGATTCCGGAGAGCTGCCAGTGGGCGATCTTCCTGCGCAACCACGATGAGTTGACGCTGGAAATGGTCACCGACTCGGAGCGCGATTACCTGTGGCAGACCTATGCCGCCGACCGCCGCGCGCGCATCAATCTGGGCATCCGGCGCCGGCTGGCGCCGCTGCTGGAGCGTGACCGCCGCCGCATCGAGTTGATGACCTCCCTGTTGCTGACCATGCCCGGCACGCCGGTGCTGTATTACGGCGACGAGATCGGCATGGGCGACAACATCCATCTGGGCGACCGCGATGGCGTGCGCACGCCGATGCAGTGGTCGATCGACCGCAATGGCGGCTTCTCGCGCGCCGACCCGGCGCAGCTGGTGCTGCCGCCGGTGATGGACCCGCTGTACGGCTTCCAGGCGGTCAATGTGGAAGCGCAGATCCGCGACCAGCATTCGCTGCTGACCTGGACCCGCCGCGTGCTCAGCGTGCGCAAGCGCTACCAGGCCTTCGGCCGCGGCAGCCTGCGCTTTCTGTATCCGGGCAACCGCCGCATGCTGGCCTACCTGCGGTGCTACCAGGACGAGACGGTGCTGTGCGTGGCCAACCTCTCGCACACGCTGCAGGCAGTGGAGCTGGACCTGTCCGAGTTCGAGGGCCGCGTGCCGGTGGACATCATCGGCGGCGGCAGTTTCCCGCCGGTCGGGCGGCTGACCTATCTGCTCACCGTGCCGCCGTTCGGCTTCTACGCATTCCAGCTGGTTAGCGAGGGCACCTTGCCGGACTGGCATGTACCCAGCCCGGTGCCGTTGCCGGACTACCGCACGCTGGTGTTGCGCAGCGACACCGAGAGCAATGCGCTGCTGCCGCATCTGCCCACGCTGGAAGCGGAGATCCTGCCGGCCTGGTTGTCGGCACGGCGCTGGTTCTCTGCCAAGGACCAGGCACTCAAGCACGTGCGCATCTCGCGCCGTACGCCGCTGCCAGGCGCCGAGCCGATGAGTTTGCTGGAGCTGGAAGTGGAGCTGGAAGACGGCCACCACGAGAGCTACATGCTGCCGGTCGGCATCGTGTGGGAGCGCGACCAGCCCAGCACCCTGGCCGAGCAGCTTGCACTGGCCCGCGTGCGCCAGGGCCGCGAGGTGGGTTACCTCACCGATGCCTTCGCGCTCAAGCCGATGGTGCGCGGGGTGATCGACGCATTACGCGACAACGCTGCGCTGGAGTTCTGCGATGGCGACGATGCCTCGCAGCAGGGGCAGGTGCGCTTCGAGGCGACACCGGCGCTGGCCACGCTGGAAATACCGCAGGATCCGGAGATCCGCTGGCTGTCGGCCGAACAGAGCAACAGTTCGCTGGTGGTGGCCGACAAAGCGGTGTTCAAGCTGCTGCGGCACGTGGCCAACGGTGCCAACCCGGAGATCGAGATCGGCCGTCGCCTGACCGAGATGGGCTACGCCAACGCCGCGCCCTTGCTGGGCAGCGTCAGCCGTATCGATGCGCAGGGCACCATCACCACGATCGCACTGCTGCAGGGCTTCATCCGCAACCAGGGCGATGCCTGGCGCTGGACGCTGGACCATCTGGCACGCAGCTTCGACGAGTACGCCACCGCGCAGACCGACGAATCGCGTGCCGAGGCCATCGCCGGCTACGACGCCTTCGCCGCGGTGGTCGGCAAGCGCCTGGCCGAGCTGCACGAGGCCTTGTCGCGCGACACCGACGATGCCGACTTCGCCCCGCAGCGCATCGACCTGCCCACCGCCAACGATGTGGTGGCTGGCGTCGCACGCCAGGTCGAAGAGATGTGGGACACGGTCAATGCACGCCTGGCCGGCAGCGACGATGCCACCGAACGCGAAGCGCTGCAGGCAGTGCTGGCCGAGCGCCCGCAGCTGGATGCCTTGCTCGCCCAGGCACCGAGCGTGCTGGCAGACTCCTTGTTGACCCGCGTGCACGGCGACTTCCACCTGGGCCAGATCCTGGTGGCCTTCGACGATGTGGTGCTGATCGACTTCGAAGGCGAGCCGGCCAAGCCGCTGTCCGAGCGGCGCGCCAAGGCCAGCCCGCTGCGCGATGTGGCCGGCTTCCTGCGCTCGCTCGATTACGCCAGCGAAGTGTCGGCACGTGGCGAGGAAGGCACCGCCGCCCGTGCGGGCGTGGGCGTGGACACGCATCTGGACGAGTTCCTGGTGCAGTTCCGCCGCCGCTCCACACAGGCGTTTCTGGACGCGTACCATGCCGTGCTCGACGCCAGTACGCACCCGTGGATCGCACCGGCAGCGTTCAACGCGGCCACCTTGCTGTTCCTGGTGGAGAAGGCCTGTTACGAGGTGCGTTACGAGGCTGCCAACCGCCCCGGCTGGCTGATGGTGCCGATCGAGGGCTTGCGACGCATCCTGCACCGCGCGCGCGCTGGTGCGGGAGACACATGATGAGTGGAGTGATGACAGCAGTGACCAATCGATGGGATCCCGGCGCAACCCGCGCCCTGGCCGAGGCACGCCATGGCGACGCATTCGCCATCCTGGGCGCGCACCCGACCGACAGCGGTCGGCTGCTGCGCACCTATCAACCGGGTGCCGACTACGTCAATGCCGTGCTCGACGATGGCAACGTCATCGCGCTGGAGGCAGGCCCGGAGCCGGGCCTGTTCGCCGGCGCGTTGCCGGCGCAGGGCGGCTACCGCCTGCGCATCGGCTGGCCCGGCGGCGAGCAGGACACCGCCGACCCGTATGCGTTCGGCCCGCAGCTCAGCGACTTCGACCTGCACCTGATCAGCGAAGGCCATCATCTGCAGTTGGCCGACGCGCTCGGCGCCAACGCGATCGAAGTCGATGGCGTGCGCGGCACGCGCTTTGCGGTGTGGGCACCCAATGCCACGCGCGTGGCGGTGGTGGGCGACTTCAACAGTTGGGACGCGCGCCGGCATCCGATGCGGCTGCGGCACCAGTCCGGCGTGTGGGAACTGTTCGTGCCCGACGTCGGCCCGGGGGCGCATTACAAGTACCAGCTGCGCGGCCCGCATGGGAACGAGTTGCCGGCCAAGGCCGACCCGGTGGCGCGGCGTGCCGAGCTGGCGCCGGGCACCGCCTCCATCGTGGCCGATCCCACCCCGCATCAGTGGAGCGATGACGGCTGGATGGCCACGCGCGCGCGTCGGCAGGCGCACGACGCACCGATGAGCATCTACGAGATCCATGCCGGCTCCTGGCTGCGCGAGGAAGGCGTGGACCTGGACTGGGATGGCCTGGCCAACCGCTTGATTCCGTACGTGGCCGATATGGGCTTCACCCATGTCGAGCTGATGCCGGTGACCGAGCATCCGTTCGGCGGCTCGTGGGGCTATCAGCCGCTGGGCCTGTTCGCGCCGACCGCGCGCTTCGGCTCGCCGGATGGCTTTGCCCGCTTCGTCGATCGCTGCCACCGCGAAGGCATCGGCGTGATCGTCGACTGGGTACCGGCGCATTTCCCCACCGACGCCCACGGCTTGGCGCATTTCGACGGCACCGCGCTGTACGAACATGCCGACCCGCGCGAAGGCTTCCACCGCGACTGGAATACGCTGATCTACAACCACGGGCGGCGCGAGGTGTCCGGGTTCCTGATCGCCAGTGCGCTGGAGTTCCTGCAGCGCTTCCACGTCGACGGCCTGCGCGTGGATGCGGTGGCCTCGATGCTGTACCGCGACTACAGCCGCAATGCCGGCGAGTGGGTGCCCAACATCCACGGCGGGCGCGAGAACTACGAGACCATCGCCTTCCTGCGCCGGCTCAACGAGGTGGTGCGCGAGCACACCCCGGGTGCGGTGATGATTGCCGAGGAATCCACCGCGTTCCCCGGCGTCACTGCTGATGTGGCGCACGGCGGCCTGGGCTTCCACTACAAGTGGAACATGGGCTGGATGCACGACACCCTGCATTACGCCGCACTGGATCCGATCTACCGCCGTTATCACCATGGCGAGCTGACCTTCAGCATGGTCTACGCGTATTCGGAGCGCTTCGTGCTGCCGATCTCGCACGACGAAGTGGTGCACGGCAAGGGCTCGTTGCTCGGCCGCATGCCGGGCGACGACTGGCAGCGCTTTGCCAACCTGCGTGCCTACCTGGGTTACATGTTCACCCATCCGGGGCGCAAGTTGCTGTTCATGGGCTGCGAATTCGGCCAGCCCACCGAGTGGAACCACGACGGCGGCATCCCCTGGCATCTGCTCGACGACCCGCGCCATCGCGGCGTGCAGACCCTGGTGCGCGATCTGAATCGGCTGTATGTCGAATACCCCGCGCTGCACGCGCAGGACGACGACCCGGCCGGGTTTGCCTGGGTGGTCGGCGATGACGCAGCCAACAGCGTGGTCGCGTTCCTGCGCAAGGCAAAGCGCGGCGATGCGCCGGTGCTGGTGGTGATCAACTTCACCCCGATCGTGCAGCACGGCTACCGCATCGGCGTGCCGCAAGGCGGCCAGTGGCGCGAGGTGTTCAATAGCGATGCCGGCATCTACGGCGGCGCGAATCTGGGCAATGGCGGTGTGGTGAGCGCCGAGCAGCAGTCCATGCATGGTCATGCGCAATCCCTGCCGCTGTTGTTGCCGCCGCTGGGCGTCATCGTGCTGACGCCGCAGGGCTGATGCAGCACACACAGCGCCGGACCGCTGGTCCGGGGCTGTGGCACCTGTTAGATTGCGCGCCGTAGAGCGGCCAACACCTCGCTGCGCCCACCCACCGGGCGGTACAGCAGGGGTGCCACCCGCTACTTAGGCGGCCCGGGGAGGGCTGCCGGGCACAGCCGCCGCCATGCCTTCCGTCGACCGTGTGTACGGGAGTGTTGTGCGTGGGCGTTTTGATGGCTGTGGTTTCTTCGATGGTTGATCCGTTTGTCCATGTTGTGCGCATCGCTGGATGCGCGCATGCACTGGTGTGGGTTACATATTCGCTGTGTGCCGGCGCGCAAGGTGGCGGCGCGCGGCCAGCGCAGCTCGGTGTGTTGCGTTTCTCCGCTTCGACGCGGGCGCAGGCATGAGCGGTTTGATGACCTGGTGCTACCTGCTCACCGCTGCGGCGTCGGCGCTGGCGTTCTATCTGGCAACACGGCATCAACGCCTGTGGCCGCAGCGCCGGCTGTCGGCGCGCGCGCTACGCATCGGCGCCAGCGCATTGCTGCTGCTGTCGCTGGGTTGCGCCATGCAGGCCTTGGGCACCTGGGCCGGCATCTTCGCCGCAGTGACTGCGCTGATGCTGGTGGCGGTGGCGCTGCCGTATCTGGATGCCTGGCAGCAGGCGCGTACGCAAC
Organism: Xanthomonas sp. WHRI 7064; assembly: GCF_040202355.2. Classification (NCBI taxonomy): domain Bacteria; kingdom Pseudomonadati; phylum Pseudomonadota; class Gammaproteobacteria; order Lysobacterales; family Lysobacteraceae; genus Xanthomonas; species Xanthomonas sp. WHRI 7064. The sequence continues at coordinate 215,090 of NZ_CP167821.1, forward strand.
GCAGGCAGGTGCGCCATGTGGGCTAGATGGCTGGCTGCAGTGATGCTGGGTCTGCCGCTGGCGGTCGGCGTGGTGGGCCTGTGCGCCCTGTTGCTGCCGGGGCCGCAGCAGAGCTACACGCTGGCGTGGTTGCTGCTGATGTTTCCGGCCTGGGTGGGCGCGATGGCGCTGCCGTTCGTGTTCCGTCGCGCATCGCGCGCCTGGGGCGTGCTCGGCGGGCTGACGCTGCTGTGCTACCTCGCGCTTGCAGGCATCAAGGCATTGGGTTGGACGGAGCTGGGCGCATGAAAGCATCGACCTTGCGCGCGTTTCTGTCGGTCCACAGCTGGATGGGTCTGTTGGCGGGCATGGCCTTGTTCATCGCCTTCTACGCCGGCGCCATCACCGTGTTCACGCATGAACTGAGCGGCTGGCAGACCACGCCGCCTGTCACACAGCCTGCGCCGGCAGATCCTGTCGCCGCCACGCAGACCTTGCTGGATGCGGTGATCGCCCGGCATCCGCAGGTGGCCGAATCCTTCCTGGTGCTGCTGCCCGGCGAGCACGGGCCGACTCCGCGGCTGTACTGGTATGGGCCGCAGGCCGAGGCCAGTGGCGGCATGCGGCAGTATCAACAGGCCGCCGATGGCCGCCTGCTGGAATTGCCGCAGCGCGTGGGCTTTGCCGATTTCCTCTACGACCTGCACTTCACCGCCGGCCTGCCACGCGTGTTCGGCACCTATCTGTTCGGTGTGGTGAGCGTGCTGTACGGGCTGGCGTTGCTCAGCGGGGTGGTGCTGTACGCGCCGGTGTTCTTCAAGGACCTGTTCGCGCTGCGGCCGGGCCATAACCTCAAGCGGCTGTGGCAGGACGCGCACAATGTGGTCGGCATGTTGTCGCTGCCGTTCCATGTGATCTTTGCCTGGTCCGGCGCGGTGTTGTGCCTGGGCGTGCTGTTGCTGGCGCCGTTCCAGTTCCTGGTGTTCGACGGCAAGCTGATGCAGATCCTGGCGCCGGAGTTCGAACTCACCCCGCATGTGCAACCTGCCAGGCGTGCGGCGCCGGTGTTGCCGCTGGCGGTGCTGCTGGACAAGGCGCGCGCAGCCAGCCCGGGCTTGGTACCGGAGAGCATCGGGTTCCATGATGCAGGCGATGCCAATGCACGCGCGGAAGTGTATGGCCACAACGATCAGCGCCGCCTCAACACACTCGGTGGCGTGGCATTGGACGCGGCAACCGGCCAGGTCCTGCGCGTGCTCGAACCAAGAACAATGTCGCCAGGCACCTCCGCCTTGCGCGGGCTGCAAGGGCTGCACTTCGGCAATTTCGGGCATGCGCCGGTGCAGTGGCTGTATTTCCTGCTTGGGTTGGGCGGTGCGTTCCTGTTCTACAGCGGCAACCTGTTGTGGATCGAAACACGCCGCAAGCGTCGGCTGGTGGATCAACCGCGCCGCACGCACGCGATGGCACGCCTGACCATCGGCGTCTGCCTGGGCAGCGTCGCCGGCATCTCGGCCTTGTTCATCGCCGCACGCCTGCTTGCGCAAGGACAGGAGCGTTATGTCTATTACGCGGTCTTTGCGGCCGTGCTGGTGTGGGCGCTGGTCCGCCCCACCGCACGTGGTGCGTACGAGGTGTTGCTGGCCTGTGCTGTCCTCACGGCGCTGATTCCGCTGGCTAGCTGTGTTTCCGCGAGTGGCGTGGTGCTGCCGTGGCAGGACGCAACGGTGCTGGTCGTGGACCTGATCGCCTTGGCATTGGCATGTGCGTACTGGCAACTGGCGCGTGCGAGCAGGCGGCGCGGGCTGCAGGGCGATCCCAACAGCGTCTGGGCGTGGAAGCGCGCGCAACGCGCTGAGTCGACGCACTGACGCGATTGATGCCTGGCACGCCACGGTGTGCCAGGCATCAGCTGCAGCGGAGCGCTTGGTCGCTGACCATGCGGCTGGCCCGACAACCTGGCCCGTTGACGCGACGGCATCGCCGGGCAGTGCATCCTGATCGCCCGCCACCTTCACCCACACCCGATGACGGCTGCCGTCTTACGCATTGGCCTGATCTCCGACACGCACGGCGTGCTGCGGCCCGAGGCCGTGGTTGCGTTGCAGGGCTGCGCGGCGATCATCCATGCCGGCGATGTAGGCAAGCCGGAGATCCTCGCCGCGCTGCAGGCGCTGGCACCGTTGCATGCGATCGCCGGCAATATTGATAACAAGCCATGGGCAGCGCAGCTTCCGCAAACGCTGGATCTGCTGATCGCAGGCGTGCGCATCCATGTGTTGCACGATCTGAAAACGCTGGCAGCGGATGTTGCTGCCGATGTGATCATCAGTGGGCATTCGCACAAACCGTCGATACAGACGCACGACGGTGTGCTGTACATCAATCCGGGCAGCGCCGGCCCGCGTCGCTTCAGCTTGCCGATCAGTATGGGCACGCTGTGGCTGGGCGATGGTCCGCCGCGTGCGCAGCTGCAGCTGCAGCTGCTGGAAATACGCTGACGGAAGTTGGATTCCGTGCAACAAAGACTTGTGCAGGGATCTGGAGCGGCCAGCAAAAGACTGCGCGGGCGTCAGGCGGGCACGGTCGCTGCCCGGAATCGGCATGTGCCATGCGTGCACTACGCTTCTGAGCGCGCCGTCCGCACCCACCTGAAGATCGCTACGTTTTGTTAGCCGCTTTTAGACAATGCAGTGCGATGAAATGCATCGGCCCGGCACACAGGCCACTTCCGCATATCGTGAGCATGCGGTGCATGCGATGACCGCCAGCAGCGACCGCTGACAACCAGTGCTGACGTGCCTGCTTGTCCAAACCCGCACGTGAGTTGTTCGTTGCCTGCATGTGTACGCTCGCGACCCCTGCGCTGACCTTGTCTGCACGCAGGCGGGACCATCCTTGTGTATCGAGTCGCCGCAAGGATTTCCCCCATGAATACCCGTCGCCAGTTCCTTTCCGCCGCCGCTGCCGGCACCGCCGCATTGGCCGCCGCCCCGTTGTTGGCACAGACCTCCGCACCGGGCAGCGTGATGCCCACGCGCGGCAAGGCCGCCGCATCGGCGTTGCCGACCAATCCCGCAAGCAAGGGCGCACGCTATCGGCCCTCGAGTCGATTGGGCTTTGGTGGCGTGGCGATCGGCAATGGCTTTGCGCCCACCAGCGATGCGCAAAGCGAAGCGACCCTGGCTGCGGCGTGGGAGTCGGGCGTGCGGTACTTCGATACCTCGCCGTGGTACGGCCTGGGCCTGTCCGAGCGCCGTACCGGGCACCATCTGCACAATCACGCTGCAGACCACTATGTGTTGTCGACCAAGGTCGGGCGCCTGCTGACCGCCACCGACAAACCGCCGAAGACGATGTGGCAGCAGCCGTCCCCCTTCGACTATCGCTACGACTACAGCGCCTCCGGCGTACGCCGCTCGATCGAAGACAGCCTGCAGCGGCTAGGCGTGTCGCAGATCGATATCGCCTACATCCACGATCTGTCGCCGGAGAACGAGAAAGACCTGGGCATGCCGTGGGAACAGCGCTTTTCCGAAGCGGTGAAAGGCGCGATGCCCGAGCTGACCAAGATGCGCAAGGAGGGCTTGATCAAGGCCTGGGGCTTTGGCGTCAATCGCCCCGAGCCGGCCCTGCGTGCGATCGAAGAGGCCGATCCGGATATCTTTCTGCTGGCCTGCCAGTACTCGCTGCTCGATCACGCGCAGGCGCTGCACGACACCTTCCCGAAGATCGCAAAGCATGGCGCGTCAGTGGTGGTCGGCGCGCCGCTGTTGGCGGGCTATCTGGCCGGGCGCGAGCGTTATCTCTACGACGGCACCGTGCCGGAATGGGCGCCGGCCAAGCGCCAGAAAGCACTCGCCATCTGCGAGCGCCACGGCGTGGATCTGCGCACGGTCTCGCTGCAGTTTGCCGCCGCGCCGAAGGTGGTGTCCGCGGTGATTCCGGGTGCACGCACGGCCGAGCAGGCGCATGCGAATGCGGCCTCGATGCGCGTGGCGATTCCGGCAGCGGTATGGGAAGAGCTCAAGCGCGAGCAGGTGATCGAAGCGGATGCACCGGTGCCTGTGCGGGGCTGAGGCTCACACGTGGTGGGTGCATCGCAAACGCCTGCGCTTGCGATGCACCACGTCACGCAGCAGGCGTCACCTCACCCATCACGGAATCAACAGCGGCCGCAACGCAGGGACCTGTTTGGCCAGCTCGTCGGCGACAATCGCCGCGAACAGATCGGCACCTTCGGCACCCAGATGGGTGTAGTCGAATGCCAACTTGGCCTGGCCCATCGGCTCGGCACTGGCGTTGTCCTGTGCACGCGCAGTGGCGACAGCAGGCGTGGCGGGCGTCGATGTGGTCTGCGCCGGGGTCTTGCCGATGGTGGTGCCCGATTGCGCGGCTAGCACCTGCTCTGGGTCGGCCGGCCGCTGCGCCAGGCGCATTGCCAGCACCGGGCCCATGCCTTGCACCAGGGCGCGGCTGCGCGCGTGCAGGTCGATCAACGGCACCTGCAATTCCTGCGCGAGCGTGCGCGTGGCCTCGGCCCAGGGCGCCAGATCGTCCAGCAACTGACCGCGCGCGAACTGCCGCCGCGTCAACGGCGTGACCAGCACCGGAATCGCACCGGCAGCACGCGCCTCGGCCACATAGCGGCGCAGGTTGGCGGGGAATTCGGTCGCCAGGTCGGTGGAACGCCCCGGCTTGCCCGGTTGATCGTTGTGGCCGAACTGGATCAGCACATACACCTGGCGATACCCGCCGCTGCGCAGCTCGTGCAACGCGATGTCCCACGAACCTTCGGCACGGTAGTTGGACGTGCTGCGGCCGCCGCGCGCCAGATTGAGGCAGCTCAGAAACGAGGTCACATGCTGTGCGCAAAAGCTCGGTCCCCAGCCGCCCTGCACGGCGGTGGTGGAGTCGCCGACCAGCACGATCTTGCTGACCGCAAGCGCGGGCGCAGCGACTGGCGAATTTCGCGCAGCGGCGGTGGAGGCCGATGCCCTGGATGCGCGCGGCGTGCCGATCTGCGCGGCAGCGGCCGCATCGGCAAACATCAGGCAGGCAGCGGCCAGCGCTGTCAGCAGCATCGGTGCAACAAAAGAGTACTTACGCATGCATCACCTCGAAAACGACTGAACCACGGCTGCGCGCTCGCCGGAATAGGGGGCGGCCAGCGCTGCGGAATTGGCGTGTCCTGCGCAGACATTCCGGTCTGGAACGTTCGTACCCGTGTGGCGCCCGCACACCACGTGCTGATCGCCCCGCCGGAACGAAAGCGTTCAGAACGTACCGCGCTGGATGAAGGGCGCCTGCTGGTAGAGCCGCCGTTCGCCACCGCGCGGGTCGTTGTCCATCCGGCTCGGCACATCGAACAGCAACGTGTCGCGGTGCTGCAGCGAGTACTGGCGCCAGCGTGGCAGGCCGCGATGATTCGGGTCGCCACTGCGTGCGAAGGCGAGCAGCGCCTCGCTCATCTGCTCGGCCATGCGCTGCGCAGCGGCGCCGTCGCCGGTGCGCGAGCCGGGCTGCGCAATGGTGTCGAAGACCAGCGGGATATCCAGCGTGTGGAAGGCGCCGAACTTACCGCCGTCCAACGGCGAGCCCCAGTCCAGCTGATACACCCAGGTCGGTGCGCCCTGGCGTGCACGCGCCTCGGCCTCCTCGACCGCGCCGCGCCACGAGCGGCCCGCCGTGGTCGCGGCAAAGAACACGTCCGATGGCGAGTACTGCGGATACAGCCGGCGATATTCGGCAATCACCACCTGCGGCAGCAGGTCGACGTACTGCTGGCTTTCCAGCCTGGCCGGCAGCTCGTCCCAGCTCAACGCAAAGTTCTTCGCGTCGTTGCCGAGAAACGCGCGCGTCTCGTCGCGGGTATTGCCGATCACCAGCGGAATCCTGGCCGATTGCAGTGGCGCGGTCGGCCAGAACGGATGCACCGGCACATTGCGTGCATCCAGCACCGGGCCGAAGTACAGCGCGCTGTTTTCCACCCGCGAGGGGTCGCGCAGTTGCGCGGCAGCCAGCAGCTGCGCAACCGGCAGCGTGCGGATGCGCGCAAGCTCGCCGGGCGCGAGTTTCAAGGCATCCAGCAGCAACTGCGCACGCTGCGTGGCCGCACGCGGGCCGGCCACGGTGACCTGCTGCCCGCTCATGGTCCAGGCACGGTGGAACAGGCCACGCGCGGCCGGCATCGCCATCAGGGTGGCGATCTTGGCGCCGCCACCGGACTGGCCGAACACGGTGACATTGCCGGCATCGCCGCCGAATTCGCCCGCGTGCTGGCGCACCCACTGCAGTGCCTGGATCAGGTCCAGCTGCCCGGCATTGCCGGAGTCGGCAAAGCCGGCATCGCCCAGCTGCGCCAGCGACAGGTAGCCGAACAGGTTGAGCCGGTGATTGACGGTGATCACCACCACATCGCCGCGTTTGCACAGGCGCACGCCGTCGTACAGCGGGTCGCTGCCGGAGCCGGTGGTGTAGCCGCCGCCGTGGATATAGAACAGGATCGGGCGCTTGCCGCCATCGCGCAGGCCCGGCGTCCATACGTTGAGGAACAGGCAGTCCTCGCTGGTGGGTTCGCTGGCCTTGAGCTGCGGCGCAGCCGCCGCGTAGGCGCTGGCATCGCGCACGTCCTGCCATGGATTTTCCGGCACGGCTGCCTGGAAGCGCCGCGCGGCGGTATCGCCGCCGTACGGGATGCCCTTGAACACGCAGATGCCCTGGTCGCGATGACCGCGCAAAGCGCCGCCACGCACGCGTGCCAGCGGCGCGCTGGCCTCGCGCGGCGGCGGCGGGACGGCGGTGCCAGCAAAGCCGGGGAGCGCTGCGGCGGCAGTGGCGAGCAGGCCGCCACGCAGCAGCGTGCGTCGGCGCGCGTCGGGAGTGGACGGCGCTGTCATCGCGCCACGTCCTGCGCCGGTCCCGATGCAGCTGCCGGCGGCTGCGCCTTGGTGACATGCGCGATCCAGGCTTGTGCCAGCTGCGGCCAGGTGGCCACGGTCAGGCCGCTGCCGCTGGCGGTGCCGAAGCCATGGCCGCCCTGCGGGAAGACGTGCAGCTCGCTCGGCACGCCGGCGCGCAGCAGCGCGTCGTGCATCAGCAGGCTGTTGCGCACCGACACCACGGTGTCGTCCTGCGCATGCAGCAGAAAGCTGGGCGGGGTGCGTGCATCCACATGCAGTTGCGGCGAATACGCGCGCACCTGCACATCGGCTGGACTGCTGCCGAGCAGGCGCTCGCGCGAGCCGGGGTGCGCGTTGGCGCTGTCCATGTCGATGACCGGGTAGATCAGCAGCGCAAAATCCGGCCGCGCGTTCAGTGCATCGGCCGCATCCACCTTGGGGTAGACCTGCGCGGCGTAGCGGGTGGCCAGGCTGGCGGCGACATGGCCGCCGGCCGAGAAACCCATCACCCCGACCCGCTGTGTGTCGATGCCGTAGCGGGCGGCGTTGGCGCGGATCAGCCGCAGCGCGCGCTGTGCATCGGCCAGCGGCACGTCGGCGCCGTTCGGGTGGCCTTCGCCGGGCAAGCGGTAGCGCAGCACGAACAGGGTGATGCCGGCCTGGTCGACGAAGCTGGGCACCAGTGCGCTGCCCTCGTTGTCGAGCACGATGCGCTGGTAGCCGCCGCCGGGGGTGACCAGCAGGGCGGTGCCGTTCGGCCGCTTGGGCCGGTAGACCACCAGATACGGCGTGCTGATCTGCTGGATGTAGCGATCGGGCAGGGCCGGGTCGCTGCTGCGTTGGATGATGCGCTGTGGCTGCGTCAGCGGCTTGTCCCCCGGTGCCATCCCCTTGGGCCACAGCAGGATCCGGCTGGCCTGCTCGGCTGCGGTATCGGCGCCGGGCACCTCGGCTGCCAGCACTGGCGCGGCCAGCAGCGCTCCCACCATCACCACCACCGTCATGCACTGGCGCATGCGGCTCGAAAACGCGGCAAACACACGCGTCGGGCTTGTCTGTTCCATCCACCCCTCCCAGGGTTGCTTCGTTGCTGCGGCCAGTTTTGCCGCACTGCACATTGCCAATGACACCGGTTTACCATATACAGCACACCGTGCCACTGTCGATTGGCAGTGCAACAAAAACACCTATCAGGGAGACACCCTTGAGCAACGACGCCGCCACCCCACCATCCTCCACATCCTCGCTGTCGCAGATCGCCCAGCGCTTTGTGGAGGCACGCCGTGCAGGGGCATCGCTGCCGGACTTTCCAGGGCAGATCCCCGACGATCTGCTCACCGCCTACCAGGTGCAGGATATCGCCATCAGCCAGTGGGACGACCAGGTGGTCGGCTGGAAGGTGGGCTACATCGCCGCCGAGCGCCGCGATGCATCGGGCGACGAGCGCCTGCTGGGCCCGATCTTCTCGCACAAGCTCTGGAATGCTACCGGTGGAACAACCGAATTCCCGATCTACGAAGGCGGCTTCGGTGCGGTGGAGGCCGAGTACGTGCTGCGCCTGGACGCGGACGCGCCGGCCGAGCAGACCCACTTCACTCCTGACCAGGCGGCGCAGCTGCCGGCCACGCTGTTCATCGGCGTGGAAATCGCCAGCAGCCCGTTGGCCACGATCAACAAGCTGGGCCCGCGCGTGGTGATCTCCGACTTCGGCAACAACAACGGCCTGATCCTGGGGCCGGAAGTGACCGATTGGCTGGCGCGCGACGAATCCGCGCTGACCGCCGAAACCCTGATCGACGACCAGCTGGTCGGCACCGGCGGGGCCACCACGCTGCCGGGCGGCTTGCGCGCGGCCTACGCATTTGCGCTCAGTCGTTCGGCCCGGCGCGGGCGTCCGCTCAAGCGCGGTGATCTCATCGCCACGGGCAATGCCACCGGTATCCATGACATCGAAGTGGGACAGCATGCCCTGATTCGCTTCGCCGGCATCGGCGACATTTCCTGTACGGCTGTGTCCGCCAAGTAACGCCGGACCCAGTGACCAGACGCTTGGGAGGGCGCCAATGATCACACGCAGACATTTCCTCGGTGCCGGGCTCGGTGCCGCCGCGGCCGGCCCCTGGCTGGGCGCGGGTGCCACCACGCCGATTCCCGGCGGGCAGCTGCTGACCGCCACCGATGTGCATGTCGGCGACTACCCTACCGTGGAGGCGGTGCGGTGGTTCGGCAAGCAGCTGGAGCAACGCAGCAACGGCCGGCTCAAGCTGCGCCAGTACCACTCCGGCCAGCTGGGCCGCGAGTCCGAGGCGATCGACATGGCGCGCTTTGGCGCCATCGACATCACCCGGGTGTATTCGGGCGCGTTGAACAACACCTTTCCGCTGACCCAGGCGCTGTGCCTGCCGTACGTGTTCGACTCGGTGCCGCACCTGCGCCGCGCCATCGATGGCCATGTCGGCGACAGCGTGCTGCGCAGCTTCGAGCAGCGCGACCTGGTGGGCCTGGCGATCTACGATTCCGGTGCGCGTTGCTTCTACAACACCAAGCACCCGCTGCACCGCCCGGAAGATCTCAAGGGCCTGAAACTGCGCGTGGCCTCGTCGGACATCTTCCTCAAGCTGATGCGCATGCTGGGTGCCAACCCCACCCCGATGTCGCTGGGCGAGACGTTCTCGGCGATGGAAACGCACATGATCGACGGTGCGGAAAACAACATGCGTAGCTTCCAGTCCAGCCGGCATTTCGAAGCCGCGCATTACTGGTCGCAGAGCGAGCATTCCTATGCGCCGGACATCCTGGTGATGTCGCGGCAGAGTTTCGAATCGCTGCGCCCGGACGATCGCGCCCTGGTGGTGGAACTGGCACGCGCCTCGGTACCGGTGATGCGCAATCTGTGGGATGCCTCGGAGACCGTGGCGCGCAAGCAGGTGATCGATTACGGCGTCAAGCTCAATCAGGTCGACATGCCGGCGTTCCGCGCCGCCGCCGCGCCGCTGCTGGCCGAATACCGCAAGCAGCCGGAGATCGAAGCGCTGTACCGCCGCATCCGCGATTTTGCATAGAGGTGACCCGATGACCGAACCCGAGACCATCGCCGTCCCGGTCGCGCCGTTGCAGCGCGCGCTGGACCGCGTTTCCGATACCGCCGTTGGCGTGGCATCCATCGCGCTGCTGGGCCTGGTGGTCGTGCAGGGCTGGCAGGTGTTCACCCGCTACGTGCTCAACGACTCGCCCAGCTGGACCGAGCCGGTGACGCTGCTGTTGCTCAGCACCGCGCTGAGCCTGGGCGCGGCCGCCGGCGTGCATACCAACCGCCACTTCGGCTTCTATTTGCTGGGCGAACACGTGCCGCCGCTGGTGCGCAGGGTGTTCGACCTGATCCGCCCGTTGATGATCATGTCCATCGGTGCGGTGCTGGCGTGGTGGAGCGCGGCGCTGCTGCTCGATGGCCTGGACATCAAGATGGCCGGCGCGCAGATGCCGCAGAGCATCAACTACCTGCCGCTGTCGATCGGCGGTGCGCTGATGGTGATCTTTGCCTTGTACAAGCTGTGGCGTGTGCTGCGCCCGATCCAGGCCGGAGGAGTGCGCTGATGGGCATTGCGATGTTGTTGGGAACCTTCGTGGTGCTGCTGCTGATCGGCGTGCCGGTGGCGTATGCGCTGGGCGCGGCCGCACTGGCCACGCTGCTGTATCTGGACCTGCCCACGGTGGTGCTGGTGCAGCAGATTTCCGCCGGCAGCGGCTCGGCCTCGTTGATCGCCATCCCGTTGTTTATCTTCGCCGGCGAGCTGATGCTGCGCGGCGGTATCTCCGAACGCCTGATCGCGTTGGCCTCCTCGCTGGTGGGGCGCGTGCGTGGCGGCCTGGGCCAGGTCAGCGTGCTGTCGTCGCTGTTCTTCGGCGGGGTGTCCGGCTCGGCGATCGCCGACGTCTCGGCGGTCGGCGGCACCATGATCCCGCAGATGATCAAGCGCGGTTACGACCGCGACTACGCGGTCAACGTGAGCATGACCGCCGCGCTGGTGGCGTTGCTGGTGCCGCCTTCGCACAACCTGATCCTGTTCTCGGCCGCGGCCGGTGGCGGGCTGTCGATCGCCGATCTGTTCGCGGCCGGCATCTTCCCGGCGCTGCTGATGACCGCGGCGATGATGGTCACCGGTTATGCGGTGGCGCGCCATCGCGGCTACGGCACCGAGCCGTTCCCCGGCTGGCGCGCAGTGGCGCTGCGCCTGATCGGCGCGTTGCCGGGCCTGGGGCTGGTGGCGTTGATCTTCATCGGTATCCGTGCCGGCATCTTCACCGCGGTGGAGAGCGCGGCGATCGCGGTGGTGTACGCCTTGATCGTCACCGCGCTGCTGTATCGGCAGCTGCGGTGGGCCGAGTTCTTCGCCGCGGTGACGCATGCGGCGCGCACCACCGGCGTGATCCTGTTCGTGATCGCCACCGCGGCAGTGTTCGGCTGGTTGCTGGCCTACCTGCAGGTGCCGGCGGCGGCGGTGAAGTTCCTGCAGGCCATCGCCGACAGCAAGAACACGGTGCTGTTGATGATCGTGGTGATGCTGTTGCTGCTGGGCATGTTCATGGACCTGGCGCCGAAGATCCTGATCTGCACGCCGATCTTCCTGCCGGTGGTCAAGGCCTACGGCATCGACCCGATCCACTTCGGTCTGGTGATGGTGCTGGCCGGCGGCATCGGCCTGATCACCCCGCCGATCGGCTCGGTGCTGTTCATCGGCACCTCGATCGGGCAGATCACCATCGCCCAGAGCATGCGCACCATCTGGCCGTTCTGGCTGGCGGCGCTGGGTGTGCTGCTGATCGTGGCGTTCTTCCCCGAACTGTCGCTGTGGTTGCCACGCGCGCTGCGCGCGTAAGTGCCCGCGATCCCGACTGCGTCGGTCAGGCGGGCGTCGTCGGTGCATGGCAGCGGCCTGCACGGCGCGTGCGATGCGATGTCCGCACGCCGCGCCTCGCTCGACAAACGCCTGGCGACGTTACCGGCGCGCTGCCCGGCGTCGCTGCTGGCAGGTAGTTCCGCCTTCGTCCAGGCGGCCGACGCTCCAGGCGCTGGCCGCCGCATCGCCCCGCCGTGCGGGGACTAGGAGCAAGCATGCGTGTGCGTATCGCTTCAACCCGTTTGCGTTGGCTGCTGGCCGGCGGCCTGCTGCTGTGTGCCGGGCTCGCTGCCGCGGCCGACTGGAAGCGCGGCATCGAACACCAGCGCATCGCCGACCAGGGCGACGGCACCTTCCTCAACCCGGTGCTGGCTGGCGATCACCCCGACCCGTCGGTGCTCAAGGACGGGCAGGACTACTACCTCACGCTGTCCTCGTTCGATGCCTACCCGGGCCTGCCGATCTGGCATTCGCGCGATCTGGTCAACTGGCAGCCGCTGGGCCACGCCATCACCCAGAACGTCGGCGCGATCTGGGCGCCGGACCTGATCAAGTACGGCAAGCGCTACTACATCTACTTCCCGGCGCGCCGCGGCGACCAGGGCGAGCGCAGCAACTTCGTGGTCTGGGCCGACGACATCACCGGCCCGTGGAGCGCGCCGATCGACATCGGCCTGGGCAAGTACATCGACCCCGGCCACGCGGTGGGCGAGGACGGCAAGCGCTATCTGTTCCTGAGCGGCGGCGATTACGTGCAGCTGTCCGACGACGGGCTCAAGGTGGTCGGCACGCCCAAGCATGTCTACGACGGCTGGAAATACCCGGAAAGCTGGGACGTGGAAGGCTACGCGCAGGAAGGCCCCAAGATCACCCGCCACAACGGCTGGTACTACATGACCACCGCCGTCGGCGGCACCGCCGGCCCGCCGACCGGGCACATGGTGATCACCGCGCGTTCGCGCTCGATCCACGGCCCCTGGCAGAACGCGCCCAACAACCCGATCACCCGTACCAAGAGCGCCGACGAGCCGTGGTGGTCGCGCGGCCATGCCACCCTGGTGGAAGGCACCGACCAGCGCTGGTGGATGCTCTACCACGGCTACGAACACGGCTACTGGACCCTGGGCCGGCAGGCCTTGCTGGACCCGATCGAGTGGACCCCGGACGGCTGGTTCGTCGCCAAGGGTGGCGACCTGGGCACGCCGCTGAAAAAGCCCAGCGGGCAGGCCTTGCCGCATGGGCTGGCGCTGTCGGACGACTTCCGCGCCAGCACGCTGGGCCCGCAGTGGGCGTTCTTCAACCCGGCCGCCGACGAGGCCAAGCGGCTGCAGGTCGGCGATGGCGTGTTGCGCCTTCAGGGCAAGGGCAGCGCCCCGCGCAACGCCTCGCCGCTGACGGTGATCGCCACCGACCAGGCCTACCAGTTCGAGGTGCAGATGACCGTGGCGCCGGGCGGGCAGGGCGGGGCGCTGCTGTTCTACAGCGACAAGCTCTATGCCGGCGTGGGCAGCAATGGCGAGAACTTCGTCATGCACCGTTACGGCGAGGAACGCCCCGGCACGCTGGCCCCCAGTGCGACCGGTGGCACCCTGTGGCTGCGGGTCACCAACAACCGCCACATCGTCACCATCCACAGCAGCACCGACGGCACCACCTGGACCAAGTACCCGGTGCAGATGGAAGTGTCCGGCTACCACCACAACGTGGCCGGCAAGTTCCTGGCACTGAAACCGGCGCTGTATGCCGCCGGGCAGGGCCAGGTGGAGTTCCGCAACTTCCGCTACCGCGCCCTGGACTGACCGTTCTGCATCGCCGGGCATGCCGCCGCGCTGCCGGCTGCGGCGTGTCCGGCACGGCGGGTCCGGGGTGGCGGCAGGCTTCGCTCAAGTCTGCCGGCCGTCTGGCCGGTAGAATCCAATCAACTTCACTGGTTGACCGCTATGCCCGCCCGCAAGATGCCTGAAGAGGGAATGCCCGGCCTGCCGAAGGGCAAGGTAGCCACGATCAACGACATCGCGCGGATGTCGGGCGTGTCCAAGAAGACCGTGTCGCGGATCATCAACAACTCGCCGCTGGTGCGGCAGGACACCCGCGAGAAGGTCGAGGCGCTGATGCGCGAGGTCGGCTACGCGCCCGACCCGCTGGCGCGCGGGCTGGCGTTCCGGCGCTCGTTCCTGATCGGCATGGTCTACGACAACCCCACCGCGCAATACATCGTGGACATGCAGTACGGCGCGCTGGACGCGCTGCGCGGCTCCAGCTTCGAGCTGGTGGTGCACCCCTGCGACAGCCGCAGCCCCGGCTACATCGAAGGCGTGCGCCGCTTCGCCCAGGCGCAGAAGCTGCATGGCGTGATCCTGGTGCCGCGCGCCTCCGAGGACCAGGCGCTGGCCGACATGCTGGCCGAGATCGGCTGCCGCTACACCCGCATCGCCTCGGTCGCGCTGGACACCACCTCGCAGACGGTGATCACCCACGACCGCGACGGCGCCGCCGAGGCCGCCGATTACCTGCTCTCGCTCGGCCACCGCGACATCGCCCTGGTCACCGGCCCCAGCGCCTACCGTTCTTCGATCGAGCGCACCTCCGGCTTTGCCGACGCGCTGACCCGGCGCGGCATCGAACTGCCGCCCGAACGCATCGTCGAAGCCGGCTACACCTTCGAATCGGGCGTGGCCGCCGCCGAAAAGCTGCTGCTGGGCAAGAAGCGCCCCACCGCCATCTTCACCGGTAACGACGAAATGGCCGCCGGTATCTACAAGGTCGCGCTGCGCGCCGGCATCAGCATCCCGCGCCAGCTGTCGGTGATCGGCTACGACGACAGCTCGCTGGCCTCCCGCCTGTGGCCGCCGCTGACCTCGGTGCGCCGCCACACCCGCGACACCGGCCGCACCGCCGCGGCCATGCTGATCCAGCCCGACAACGCCCCGCAACTGCCCACCGCCAGCGTGCGCCCGCACCTGATCGTGCGCGACTCCTGCCAACCGCCGGAAGATTGAGCGAGGTCAAAGCCCAGGCAAGGGGACGCCAGGCGAGCAACAAAGCCCCTCTCTCGTCGGGGCGAGAAGGCACGGCTTGCGCGCCATGGGCGCGCGTGCCTTGGAGCGCCCGCGCCGCCAGCGCGGGGCGGGGGTTGGGGCGGCAGACAGCCATCTGAGAAAGCTCAGCCATGAGCTGAGGGCACATAGGCCTCCACCCGACCAATCAAGCCCCGCACCCAACACCACGTGCAGCCTCGTCCCCTCATCCGGCGCTTCCGCGCCACCTTCTCCCGAGGGGAGAAGGAATTCCCACGCTGCCACGCCGCCATGCGGCTATCGTGCACTGCGCAATGACACCGGTTAACCAGAGTCGGTAGAATGGCCTGGTGCAAGCCAATCCCCCCGCGCTTGGCACCGGAGATCGCGCATGTCCCTGTACTGCAAGACCCACTACGCCACCCATCCCGACGCCATCAAGGGCGCCAGCAACGACGACCTGCGCGAGCTCTATCTGCTCGATGGCCTGTTCGTCGACGATGCGGTCACGCTCAAATACACCCACTACGAGCGCTTCGTGCTCGGTGGCGCAGCACCGCTCGGCACCACGCTGGAACTGCCCAGGCAGACCGAACCGGCGTCTGCCGCCGGCCATCCGTTC
This sequence comes from Xanthomonas sp. WHRI 7064, assembly GCF_040202355.2. Lineage (NCBI taxonomy): Bacteria > Pseudomonadati > Pseudomonadota > Gammaproteobacteria > Lysobacterales > Lysobacteraceae > Xanthomonas > Xanthomonas sp. WHRI 7064. Next base: position 230,508 of record NZ_CP167821.1, read on the forward strand.
CTGGAGCGCCGCGAGCTGGGCATCCTCAATGTCGGCGCCGGCACCGGCAGCGTGACCGTGGACGGCACCGTCTACACGCTCGGGCCGAAGGACGGCCTGTACGTGGCGATGGGCAGCACCGATGTCAGCTTCGCCTCGGACGATGCCGCCAACCCGGCCAGGTTCTATCTGGCCTCGACACCGGCGCATGCGCGTTTCGAGACCAAGCAACTGTCGATCAAGGATGCCGTGGCGCTGGAGCGCGGCGCGCTGGAAACCAGCAACGAGCGCACCATTTACCAGTACATCGTGCCGACCACCTGCCAGTCCTCGCAGCTGTTGCTGGGCCTGACCGTGCTCAAGCCGGGCAGCGTCTGGAACACCATGCCGCCGCATCTGCACGACCGCCGCAGCGAGGTGTATTTCTACTTCGATCTCGGCGCCAACGACCGCGTCTATCACTTCATGGGCGAGCCGGACGCGCAGCGCCATATCGTGATCCAGAACAACGAAGCGGTGGTGTCGCCGCCGTGGTCCATCCACATGGGCGCTGGTACCAGCAATTACGCCTTCATCTGGGCGATGGGCGGCGAAAACCTGGATTACACCGACATGCACGTGCTGGACATCTGCCAGCTCAAGTAAGGCCATGCGTGCCGGGCAGCACCGCACTCACCGCGTCGATGCGCTAGCGCCATCAACGCGCCAGTTCCACCCCATGCCAGCGGCCGCGCATCGCGCGGACGCACGCACTCATCCAACGTGGCACACCCAGCAGGAGCGATAAGGTAATGAGCAATCCGTTCAGTCTCGAAGGCAAGGTCGCACTGGTCACCGGTGCCAACACGGGCTTGGGCCAGGGCATCGCGCTGGCACTGGCGCAGGCCGGCGCCGACATCGCCGCCGCCGGCATCCAGGCGCCGACCGAGACCGAGGAACTGGTCAAGGGACTGGGCCGCCGCTTCGTCGCCATCCAGGCCAACCTGATCAGCGTCGAACCGGTCGAGCGCATCCTCAAGGAAACGCTGGACGGCCTGGGTCGCCTGGACATCCTGGTCAACAACGCCGGCCTGATCCGCCGCACCGACGCGGTGGATTTCAGCGAGCAGGATTGGGACGACGTGATGAACGTCAATCTGAAATCGGCCTTCTTCATGGCGCAGGCCGCCGGCCGCCATTTCATCGCCCAGGGCAGCGGCAAGATCATCAACATCGCCTCGATGCTGTCGTTCCAGGGTGGCATCCGCGTGCCGTCCTACACCGCCAGCAAGTCCGGCATCGCCGGCATCACCCGCCTGCTGGCCAACGAATGGGCGAGCAAGGGCGTGACGACCAATGCCATCGCGCCCGGCTACATGGCCACCGACAACACCGCCCAGCTGCGTGCCGACCAGGACCGCAACAAGGCCATCCTGGACCGCATCCCGGCCGCGCGCTGGGGCGTGCCGGCCGACCTCGGCGGCACTGCGGTGTTCCTGGCCAGCAGCGCCTCGGACTACGTCAACGGCGCCATCATCCCGGTGGACGGCGGCTGGCTGGCACGCTGAGTCAAACCCACCCGGTCCCTTCTCCCTCCGGGAGAAGGTGCCCGAAGGGCGGATGAGGGCCGGCAGGCACGTACATGACCAGACGCGTGCCGCAGCTCCGACAAGACCTTCAGCACCTGATCGCTCACCGACAAGGCACCTGAAAAGCGAAGCAAGACCGCATCCAGGCGCGCACACCAACCAACTCCACAGTCGACACACCTTCCCTAACCAATCGGAGCATCCCCATGAAAATCGCACTCATGAATGAGTTCAGTCAGGCCGGCAAGAACCCGGTGATCCTGCAGCAGCTCAACGACGTGGCCGGCGAGCAGGGCCACAGCGTCTTCAACGTCGGCATGGACGGCGACAACGACCACCGCCTGACCTACATCCACCTGGGCATCGTCGCCAGCCTGCTGCTGAACTCCAAGGCCGTGGACTTCGTCGTCGCCGGCTGCGGCACCGGCCAGGGCGCGATGATGTCGCTCAATGCGCATCCGGGCGTGTTCTGCGGCTATTGCATCGAGCCGACCGACGCCTACCTGTTCGCCCAGGTCAACAACGGCAACGCGCTGTCGCTGGCGTTTGCCAAGGGCTACGGCTGGGGCGCGGAAATCAACGTGCGCTACATCTTCGAAAAGGCCTTCAGCGGCGAGCGCGGCATGGGCTACCCGGCCGAGCGTCGCGAATCGCAGGCCGCCAATGCCGGCATCCTGACCCAGGTCAAGCAGGCCACCGCCAAGTCCTACCTGGAGGGCCTGCGCGCCATCGACCCGGAGCTGATCAAGCAGGCCGTGGGCGGCGAGCGTTTCCAGCAGTGCTTCTTCGACAATGCGCAGGACGCCGAGATCCGCAACTTCGTCGCCGGCGTGCTGGGCAAGACCGAAGCCACTGCAGTAGCTGCGTAACGGCCTAAAGCCCTAAAGCCCTAAAGCCCTCCTCCCGCGGGGTGAGAGGGCACTGTTCGCGCGCCACTGGCGCGCGTGCCTTGGAGCCCGCGCTGCCGGCGCGGGCCGGGGCGTGGAGCGGGGGGAGTGAGGCTGCGGCGGAAGACAGCTGCCCTGAACGGGGAGGCTTGAAAGGCTTGAGACGACAGTACGGCCGTCCAACATTTCCTATGCCGCCGCACCTCATCCGCCCTTCGGGCACCTTCTCCCAATGGGAGAAGGAACAGCGTCGCGTCGTTAGCATTGTTCCTGGAGCCCACCATGCGTCTGCTGCTGTTCGCATTGCTGCTGCTCTGCGCAAATAACGCCCGTGCCGATCCACACCGCATCTTTATCGCCGGCGATTCCACCGCCGCCGAATACGGTGCCGAGCGTGCGCCGCAGGCCGGCTGGGGCCAGATGCTGCAGGAGTGGTTCGACCCGGCGCAATGGCAGGTGCGCAACCACGCCAAGGGCGGCCGCAGCACCCGCAGTTTCATCGCCGAAGGGCGCCTGGACGCCATTGCCAAGGACCTCCGTGCCGGCGACGTGCTGCTGATCCAGTTCGGTCACAACGACGCCAAACACGAAGATCCAACCCGCTACACCGACCCGCAGGGCGACTATCAGCAGTTCCTGCGCCGCTATATCGCCACCGCGCGCGACAAGGGCGCCACGCCGATCCTGATCACGCCTGCTGCCCGTCTGCTCTACGACTTCGGCGCGCTGCTCGACACCCACGGCCGCTACACCCTGGCCATGCAGCAACTCGCTGCGCAGGAACACGTGGGCCTGATCGATCTCAACGCCAGTTCCAGCGACTGGATCCGTGCCCTCGGCGAACAGGCAGCCAGGCCGTACTTCCTGTTCGTTCCCGAACAAGGCAAAGCCGACGGCACCCACTTCAGCCGCGCCGGCGCCACCGCCGTGGCATGCCTGGTCGTGCATGGCTGGGTGCAGCTGCAACCCGCTCTCACGCCACAGTTGCGCCGCGATGCCGATTGCGGCGCCGCTCCCGACACCGCCATCCAACGCGCGGCGCAGGCGCATCCCTCGCTGGTGGTGCACGAACGCGATCTCGCCCGCGCGCAACCCGGCCCGCATGGCGGCGCCGGGCCGACCACGGCGTATCCGTTCTTCGCCGACGCACCGCAGTTGCCGTTCGTGCTGCGCAAGCGCGTGCTGCACAAGGGCGCCGGCATCGGCCTGCATCTGCACGACAAGGACGAGATCTATTACATCGTCAGCGGGCGCGGGCTGTACGCGCTGGATGGCAAGCAGTACCAGGTCACTGCCGGCGATGCGCTGCTGACGCGCCCGGGCAGCACCCATGCCTTGCAGCAGACCGGCGAGGAACCACTGGTGCTGCTATTGGCCTATCTCGCCAAGCCGGCAGGCTGAGCCGTCGCCCCGGAGCATCGCACCTGCCGGCACCGCAACTGCGCCGCCCCACCGCTGTACTACGGTGTCATTCGGTCCAAGCCGGCAGCCATCACTGCATATTGCGCAGCATGACCTTCGGCATGCTGGCAGGCGGCCTCGACCGGCGGCATGATCGGCCATCCCCAACCGCCCGACGCGCATGAAAACTCCCTGGTCGCTGCTGTGTGTACTCCTCACGCTGGCCGCTGGCGCAGTGGCCAGCCCGGCGCCAGCAGAGCCTGCTCCGGTTGCGCTGGACCTGGAGCTGGCACCGCACGCAGTCGAGAGCGAAGTGAGCACGGTGGAGGTGCGTCTGCGCCTGGCGACGCTTCGCGTTGCGCGCGGCGGCATCGTGGCGCAGCTGCCGATGCAGGTGGAAAACGTGGACACCGCTGCCGAGCACATCGCCGCGATCGAAGCCACCGATGCGCAGGGGACGGTGCAGCTAGCCGGGCGCGCGGCCACGGCGCAGGAAAGCGGTGACCAGGGCCCGCTGCGCGTCTGGATCGCGCCACGTGCGCTCAGCGGCCCGCTCAGCCTGCACTACCGTGTCCCGGCCAATGCGACCCGGCCGCCGCGCGGCCCGGCACCGCCAATTTCGTTCCGCAACGATGACCATGCCTTTTCTGCGCTGTCGAGCATGTTTCTGGCGCTGCCGCCGGAAGAACAAAGCTACGCGCTGACCATTCGCTGGGATCTGTCGCAGCTGCCCGACGGCGCCAAGGGAGTGAGCTCGTTCGGCCAGGGCACGGTGCAGGTCGCGCAGATCGACAACAACAGCTTGTCCGGCGTGTTCTTCATGGCCGGGGAGGTTGGGCGCTGGCCGGCGGTGCCGCGTGCGGACGGGTTCTCGGTCGCCTGGCAGGGGCAGCCGCCCTTCGATGCGGCCGCGTTGTCCGCGTGGGTGGGCAAGCTGCACGACCAGTTCGAGCTGCTGTTTCCGCAGCCCGCGCCCGCGCCCTACACGATCTTCCTGCGCTACAACCCGGTCAACGCCGGCGGCGGGACCGCATTGAACCAGTCCTTCGTCACCACCTACGGCGAAGGGGACGGAGCCGATCTGGACCTGATCAAGATCACCTTGTCGCATGAGATGTTCCATACCTACCAGCCGCACCTGTCCCGGCACGGGGCCGAGTCCACGACCTGGTTCAGCGAAGGCTCGGCGGTGTTTTACGAGGCGCTGCTGCCGCTGCGATTCGGCTTGCTCACTCCGCAGCAATTCCTGGATACGCTCAACATGACCGCGGCGCGTTACTACACCAATGCGCTGGGAAATCTGCCGAACGCACGCATCGATGAGGGATTCTGGAAGGACACCCGCATCCGCACGCTCGCCTACGACCGCGGCATGTTGTATCTGGCCACGGTGAACGATGCGCTGCGCAAGCGATCGCAGGGCAGGCGTTCGCTGGATGACCTGTTGCGTGCGCTGCTGGAGATCGGGCAGCAGCGCGAGGCAACCCAGGCCGATTGGGAGGCCTTGTTGAAAGCAGAGCTGGGCGACACGGCGGTGCAGGACTTCCACGCCTTCCTGGCCGGAACTGCGCCGCTGCCGGCATCGGATGCGTTCGGGCCGTGCTTCCGCAGGACCAGCAAGCCATTGCGGCGCTATGTGCTGGGATTCGAGCCGGCGGTGCTGGCCGAACCCAGGCGCATCGTGCGCGGCCTGATGGCGGAGTCTGCGGCTGCGCAGGCAGGAGTACGCAATGGCGACGAGATCGTGCGGCCGGTGCCGCAGGACGGCATCCAGGGTAATCAGGCCCAGCACCTGAAGCTGCGCCTGCGCCGCGACGGCAAGGAATTCGACGTGGACTATCTGCCACGCGGCGAGCAGGTGGACACTTGGCAATGGGAGCGCGTGGCGGGTGTGGACGATGCGCAATGCCGGCTGTGAGTCTGCGCGGCATCGCTTGCCGGCACCTGACCAACGTCGCGCAACGCACACGCACGCGTTGCAGCGTCGGCACCATCGCACTGCGGTGACAGTGCGGCAGAGCTGTCATCAGCGGCTGCAGATTGTCTGGATTGCAGGGCAGGCGGCGAGCCAGTAAGCCTTGCAATTGATCGCGCACGCAGCTGCGTTCCATGGCGCGCTCAGGCCTTGGATACGGCCGGCACCAGCAAACCACTGCACTGCGTAGCAACGTACCAATGCTGCGCATCAGCCTGGCTGATGCGCGTAACCGGGCAGGCGGCATGGGTTCGCTTTCGCGTGCAGCGTGGGTGGCGCGCGAGCGAGCAGCCTCATGCAGGTGCCTGCTCTGCGACCGGTTGCGACTGCGGAAACGGTATACAGTGGACCGACACTCTCGCAGGCCCGCGCATAGGCATGGATCATCCTGCACTAGCCGCAGCCGTAGCAATTCTCGAACGACAGGTCGCTGCGGGTGCTGAAGCATCGACGATCGCGTCCACCGTCGTGGCGATGTTGCAGCAAATCGACAAGGTGCTGACTCCCATCCTTGGACCGCGCGGTGTCGCGGCGCTGTTCAAGCGTGCGCTGTTTCTGACCAAGGACGAGTTTCCGTGGTTGGACGAGGCCTTCGCTGCGGTCGAGGCGTCCGATGACCGCAATGCGGTCGAGACCGTCGGCGTGGTGCTGCGTCAACAGCGTACGGAGACGGCCGCCGCTGGCGGCGCTGCCTTCGTGCACACCTTCCATGCGGTGCTGGTCAGCATGATCGGCCCAACCTTGACCGAGCGCTTGTTGCGTTCGGTCTGGGTCACTTTTTCCAGCGGATTTTCCGCGCAGGACATTCCATGAGCAGCAAAGTCGCCATCCACTGCCTGCAGACCGGCGTACCCGGGCTCGACGAGGTGCTGGGTGGAGGGTTGCCCGAATTTTCGTTCAATCTCATCGCCGGCCCGCCCGGATGTGGCAAGACCACGCTGGCGCATCAGCTGATGTTCGCACTGGCAACGCCGGAGCGTCCTGCACTGTATTTCACCGTGCTGGGTGAGCCGCCGTTGAAGATGCTGCGCTACCAGCAGCAGTTCGACTTCTTCGACGCCGAGGCGATCAACAGCGCGATCCATTTCATCAATCTGTCCGAAGAAACCCTGGCCGGTGATCTGGACCAGGTGCTGCTGCGCATCGTGGCCGAGGTGCAGGCGCATCGGCCGGCGATGGTGTTCGTGGATTCGTTCCGTTCGGTGGTGCTGGCCAGCAATGCCGACGGCAACGTGCACAACAACCTGCAGCGTTTCGTGCAGCAGCTGGGCATGCTGATGACCAGCTGGCAATCCACCACCTTCCTGATCGGCGAGTACTTCGTGGAGACCGATGCCAACCCGGTATTCACGGTCGCCGACGGGCTGATCTGGCTGCGCCAGAGCGTGCAGCGCAATTCGATGGTGCGCAAGCTGGAGGTCATGAAGATGCGCGGCAGGCCGTCCCTGCCGGGCTTGCACAGTTTCCGCATCGACAGCGCAGGCCTGCGCGTGTTCGCACCCATCCCCAGCGTGGGCGGCCGCCAGGACGCGTTGCCGGCGCACGTGGCACCGCGTCTGGGCATGGGAATCGACGGGCTCGATGCCATGCTCGGCGGCGGATTGCCGCAGGGCTATTCGCTGCTGGTGGCCGGGCCGTCCGGGTCGGGCAAGAGCCTGCTGGCAGCGGCCTTCCTGATCGAAGGCGTGCGCAATGGCGAGACCGGGGTGCTGGCGCGCTTTGAACAGCATGGCCCGCGTTCGCGCATCCCGGCGCTGTCGGCGCTGATCGCCGGGGGGCAGGTCGGGGTGGTGGACAGCCGCGCGCCAGACCTGTCGATCGACGAGATCCTGGCGTTGCTGCTGCAGGAAATCGCGCGCCTCGGCGCCTCGCGCGTGGTGATCGACTCGCTGTCCGCATTCGAGCTGGCGCTGGCGCCCACCTTCCGCGAGGACTTCCGCGAATCGCTGTCGCGCCTGGTGGTGGCCCTGGCCGGCACCGGCGTGACCGTGGTGATGACCTCCGAGCTGGAGGACCGTTACACCGATCTGCGCTTCAGCCCCTACGGCACCGCGTTCATGACCGACGCCATCATCGTGCAGCGCTACGTCGAAGTGGACAGCCGGCTGCGGCGCATCCTGGCGGTGGTCAAGGTGCGGGCCAGCGCGCATTCGGACGAGCTGCGCGAGTTCCATATCGACCAGGCCGGTCTGCATCTCGGTGCGCCGTTGCTGCAGCAGGAAGGCCTGCTCAGCGGCAGGTCCACCCGCAAGCCGGCTTCCGCCGACGGCGGATGAGCATGGAGCAGCCGCCCCGCAACGCCGACACGGACCTCGCCAGGCGCGAGCTGTCGGAGCTGCGGCGCCAGACGCGCAGCGTCCGGCGGCAACTGCGGCATCTGCATCAGGACCTGGCGAGTCTGAAGAGCCAGTTGCCGTCTGCGCTGCATACCGACCTGCAGGCCGCCAACGAGCAGCTGGTGCTGTCCTCGTTGCTGGCGCACAGCAAGCTGGACGACCACGCGCACGCATTGCGCGAAGCGGCGCGCAACGCCAACCGCGATCCGTTGACGCAATTGCCGAACCGCGCGCTGCTGTTCGAGCGGCTGGAACAATCCATCGTCGCCGCGCAGCACCAGAGCACGCGGATTGCCTTGCTGTTTGTGGACTTGAACGATTTCAAGCGCATCAACGATCTGTTCGGGCACAGCACCGGCGATGAATTCCTGCGCCTGGCCGCGCAGCGGCTCACCGCGGCGGCGGCGCCCTCGGGCATCGTGGCGCGCTATGGCGGCGACGAATTTGTGGTGTTGCTGGACGGCGTCGACAGCCACGATGCGGCCGCCACCATCACCCGCCAGCTGGTGCAAAGCCTGGACACGCCCTGCCTGGTCGGCAAGCACGAGCTGCACCTGGGTGCGAGTATCGGCATCAGCGTGTACCCGGACGATGGCGAGACCGGGATGACGCTGCTGCAGCATGCCGACGATGCGATGTACTGCGCCAAGCGCAACGTCGCGGCGCGTTTCATGTTCTACCGCGATTGCATCGCCCTGGACCTGGAGCACGCCGCTCCGGCGCCGGCCGCTGCCGATCCGCGACCGTTGCCGGAGGATCCGCACGATGCGCTGCGTCAGGCCAACAGCGCCTTGATCCTGGCTGCGCTGAGCGCCCAGCAGTTGCATGCGGCAGCCGAGCAAGGGGTACAACGACAGAACGAGATGCTGGCCTTCGTCGCGCATGAATTGCGCAATCCGTTGACCCCGATCCTGGTCGCCAGTTCGATGCTCAACAGCCTGCCCGGCGCCGAGTTGCCGCGGATGCGGCACATCATCGAGCACGAGGTGCAGCACATGACGCGCCTGATCGGCGACCTGCTCGATTTGTCGCGCGTGCGCACCGGCAAGCTGCGCATCCTCAAGCAATCCATCGACCTGCATGCGGTTATCGAGGAAGCTGCGGCGGCGTGTCTGCCGCTGATCACCGAACGCCAGCAGTCGTTCGCGCTGCGTTTGCCGCCGCAGCCGACCCTGCTGCGCGGCGACGGTGTGCGCCTGTCGCAAGTGCTGCGCAACCTGCTGGACAACGCCTCCAAATACACTCCCGAAGGCGGCCGCATCGGCCTGCAGCTGAGCCTGCACGGACGCCGCGCCATCATCGTGGTCAGCGACAACGGCATCGGTATTGGCGACGACGCGCTGCAGCGCATCTTCGAGCCGTTCATGCAGGACAACCACGCGATCGGATTCAACGGTGCGGGGCTGGGGATCGGCCTGGCAGTGGTGCGGCAGATCGTCGAGGTGCAAGGCGGCAGCGTCGTCGCCAGCAGTGACGGCATCGGCAAGGGCTGCACCTTCACGCTATCCCTGCCATTGGGCCGGCGTCCGCGTAGCCCACGGGTCCAGCGCAGCCAGTGAGCCTGCCCAGGTGCACGGCGGCGCGCGCAAGCTGACGGCGACCAGAGGCGTGCGCCTGTTAATACCTGCAGCGTCGCTGCGCGGCATCGCTGCACAGCCCGCGCCTGTGCGGCAGCGAGCACACGCGTGCTTACGCCTTGTCGACCCCGTAGTGGGTCAGGCCCAGTCGGGCCAGTTCGCCGGAGCGTCGGTAGTAGACCTCTTCCCAGCCATCCACGCGCTGGCGGTCGGTCTCGCTCATCGCGTCGAGAATGTCTTCGATGCTGAGCAGGTTGGGGTCCTCTTCCAGGCGTTCGAACACCGTGCCCAGGCCTTCGATCGCCTGGCGCGCCTGCACCGAGCCCATCGCGCCCAGCCCCTGCAATGCATCACGCCGGGTGGCGGCGTCCCAGCGGTCGAAGTAGCGTGCATAGCCGCTCTCGCTCATGTCCGCATCCAGCCGCGCCAATGCCACCAGCTCGCGCTCGCCCGGCGACAGGGCATCCATGCGTCCGCGCAGCGCGGTCAGTTTGGTTTGCGCGCGTGCGCTGCGGCGGCGCCACAGCAACTCGGGCATGTTGAGCAGCCCCTCATCTGTGGGCGGCGCCACCGCCGGCCAGTTCACCCCGAAGCCGTCGTCGGTGAGCTGCCATTGCGCGCGCTGCGGCGGCGTTGCCTTCAACAACAGCCGCTGCGCCTTGATCGGCTCGTCGATGCGGATGCCGTTGGCCAGGGTGAACAGCAGGCGGGTGTCGTCCAGCTCCAAGCGCCGGATGCGAAGCTGCGTCAGGTCCATTGAGCGAAGGCGGTATGGGGAGGTTTGACCATAGTCCGGCTCGGCGGTGGTGTCGAGTCGGTGCAGCCTCACACGTCGCCGTCTGTACTCCAGCCTTCGCCGCTGCCGCGCTGGATGACCCGATCCGTGTCCAGCACCTCACCGGCCGGCACCTGCGCCTGCTGCGCAAGATCGGCATAGATCGGGGTGAAATCCGGCGCGGTGGCGCTCATCAACTGCGCAAAGCTGTCGATGACGAAGTAGGTCTTCTGGAAGCTGTCGATGCGGTAGCGCGTGCGCATGATGCGTTGCAGGTCGAAGCCGATCCGGTTGGGCGCCGGCGATTCCAGCGAGTGCAGCGATTCGCCCTTCGACGACACGATGCCGGCACCAAAGATGCGCAGCCCCTGCGGCGTGGCGATCAGGCCGAATTCCACCGTGTACCAGTACAGGCGGGTGAGGTTCTGCAGCGCGTCCGCGCCGATGCCGTGCGCCTTGACCCCGCCACGGCCATAGGCCTGCATGAAGTCGGCAAACAGCGGATTCATCAGCAGCGGCACGTGCCCGAACAGGTCATGGAACAGGTCCGGTTCTGCGATGTAGTCGATCTGATCGGGGCGGCGGATCCACCATGTCACCGGGAAGCGCTGGTTGGCCAGGTGCTCGAAGAAATCCAGCTCCGGCAGCAGGCCCTGCACGCCGACCAGGGTCCAGCCAGTGGCCGCCTGCAGCACCGCATTGAGCGCATCGAAACGCGGAATGTGGGTCTCGCCCATGCCCATCGCATCCTGCGCCTGCAGGAACTCGTCGCAGGCACGGTCGACCAGCAGCGCGCGCTGGCGGCGATACAGGGTGCCCCAGGTGGCGTGGTCGTCGACGCTGTAGCCATCCCACGGCTGCTCGACCACGGCGGTGGTGTAGACCGGCACATAGCCCTTGTCGGTGAGCTGATTCTCGACGCGTTGCGGTGCGATGTTCATGCGGCGGCGGTTCCCGATGATCAGCGCTTACCTTAGCCGGATGGTCGCGCAACGGGATTGCGAATCTTGCGTGTCCAACGCTTCAGGGCGCAAGATTCGTGCGTCATCCTCTGCTGCTGCGCAACATATGGACCAGCCAATCGCCCTGGACCGCACCGATCTGCGCCTGCTCGCCCTGCTGCAGACGCAGGGCCGCAGCAGCAATGCGGAGCTGGCGGTGCAGGTCAATCTGTCGGCCTCGGCCTGCCTGCGCCGCACCCAGCGGCTGGAGGCGGCCGGCATCATCGCCGGCTACGGCGCGCGCCTGGATGCCAAGGCGCTGGGGCTGGGGCTGCAGGCCTTCGTGCGGGTGCAACTGGAGCAGCACGGCCAGGCCGATATCGAACATTTTGCCGACGGCGTGCGCGGCTGGGACGAGGTGGTGGCCTGCTGGGCGCTCACCGGCGACATGGATTACCTGCTGCAGGTGCAGGTGCGCGACCTAGAGCATTTCTCGCGCTTCCTGCTCGACCGCCTGCTCAATGCGACCGGCGTGTCCGACGTCAATTCCAGCTTCGTGCTGCGCACGGTGAAGGTGCCGGAAGGCTTGCCGCTCTCGCATCTGGGCTGATCCGGCGGGCTGTGAGGCAGGCACGCGTGCACTGTGACTTGCCTCTCAAACGATAACGATTTACATTTGCGTAACATCCGGCTGCGCCCGGCATGTCTTCTCGTCGATCCGCCAGCCCGGCAGGGCCAGCCAGCTCGTCGCCCGAGTGGGACGCGCCGCGCATGCCTGCGTTTTTTTGCCCGGTGACGCCGCGCGTCCCGCACCGATCGACGAGAACCCTCCAATGCCCGCGATTTCCGCTCCCCTGGCCACGTTGTCCGCTGCCTTGCTGTGCGCGTTGGCGCTGACGCCCTGCGCTGCCCGTGCTGACGATGCCGCCGCCGATGCAAGCAACGCCAAGACGCTGGACCAGGTCAACGTCAACGGCGCGGTGAGCCGCGCGCAGCCGGCCACCACCACACGCCTGCCGCTGACCCTGCAGGAAACGCCGCAATCGGTGAGCGTGATCGGGCTGCAGCGGCTGGAAGAGCAATCGCTGTTCAGCATCGACGATGTGATGCGCAACGTCACCGGCGTCAACGTGTCGTTCTACGACACCCAGCGCCCGCTGTATTTCGCACGCGGCTTCCAGATCACCGACTTCCAGGTCGATGGCCTGCCCACCTACAGCGGTGCGACCAACCAGGAATACGACACGGTCTTCTACGACCGCATCGAGGTGATCCGCGGCGCCAACGGCCTGCTCACCGGCGCCGGCATTCCCTCGGCCACGGTCAACCTGCTGCGCAAGCGCCCGGGCAAGGACTTCGATGCCTCGTTCGCAGTCAGTGCCGGCACCTGGGATTTCCGCCGCATGCAGGCCGACGTCAATGCGCCGCTGACCGAAGACGGGCGCTGGCGCAGCCGCGTGGTCGCGGCCTGGCAGGACCGCGACTACTACTACGACCGGTACCACGACAACAAGATGTCGGGCATGGCGGTGCTGGAAGGCGACCTGACCGACAGCACCACGCTCACCGTCGGCTATCAGCGCCAGGACAATAGCCCGATCGGCTCGACCTGGGGCACGGTGCCGTTCTTCGCCGCCGATGGCTCGCCGGCCAACCTGCCGCGCTCGACCAACATGGCGCCCAAGTGGAGCCGCTGGCAGCGCGAGACCAGCACCGCCTTCGCCAACCTGGAACAACGCTTCGGCGAGGACTGGTTGCTGCGCGTCAACTACGCGCATACCAAGGGCGATGTGCAGAGCCTGCGCGTGTACGGCACCGGCTATCCGGCCGCCGATGGCAGCGGCATCTTCCTGCGCACCGGAGCCGGCGAAACCAGCGACGCGCGCGATGGCGTGGACGTGTACCTGTCCGGCGGTTTCTCGTTGTTCGGCCGCCAGCACGATGTGGTGGTCGGCGGCAGCTGGCAGGATCTGCAGTCGACCTCCTACGGTGTCGCGCAGACCTATCCCGATGACTGGGCGAGCTGTCCTAACGACTTTGGCCCGCCCGAGCGCTGTTATTTCATCCCCAATATCCGCAACTGGGATGGCGATATCTCCAAAGTGACCTATGCGCGCACCGGCCGCCGCAGCGAAGCGCGCACCACGCAGCGCGGCGTGTATGCCTCGACCCGGTTGCGTCTGGCCGACCCGCTGTCGCTGATCGCCGGTGCACGCCTGAGCTCCTGGGAAACCCGCACCCAGGCCTTCGACGCCAGCGGCGCCTACACCGGCACCAGCGGCCGGTACGAGGTGAGCGACGAAGTCACCCCGTATGTGGGACTGGTCTACGACATCGTGCCGGATGTGTCGCTCTACGCCAGCTATACCGAGATCTTCAACCCGCAGAATTACCGCGACAAGGACAACAACCTGCTCGCCCCGGTTGAAGGCTCCAACCTGGAAGCCGGCATCAAGGCGCAGTTGTTCGACGGCCGTGCGATGGCCACCGCCGCCGTGTTCGAGGCCAAGCAGGACAACTTCGCCGTGCGCGACATGACCCAGCCGGAATCCTCGCTGCCGGACGGCAATTCGGCCTACATCGGCATCAACGGCACCAAGAGCCGTGGCTGGGAAATGGATTTCAACGGCGAACTCCTGCCCGGCTGGACCATCAATGCCGGCTTTACCCACGTCAAGGTGACGCGCCCGCCCACCGATGCGATCTACGCCAACCTGCCCGAGGATTACCTGCAGCTGTCCACGCAGCTGCGCCTGCCCGGCGCCTGGGAGCGCCTGAGCATCGGCGGCGGTGTCAGCTGGCAGAGCGCGGTGCGCGGCTTCAATATCGAGCGCCCCACCGGCGACGGTACCGGCGCCACCACGCCGGTGACCGTGGTGCAGAACCCGTATGCACTGGTGCACTTCAACGCCAACTACCGCATCAGCGAGCAATGGACCGCCACGCTGGCGGTACGCAACGCCTTCGACAAGACCTACTGGGCCAACCTGGATTACCAGAACTACGGCGAGCCGCGGTTTGTCAGCCTGTCGTTGCGTTGGCGCTATTGAGGCGTTGCCGATGAAGTCCGGGCTTGAGGCGTTGCCCGTGAAGTCCAGGCATTGCTACGGGTAAGGCCTCGCGGCCAGGGCCGCTCCTACAGGAGCGGTGCTGGCCGCGCCGACGTTCCCCAATCGACCCAAAGACCACCCCGCCATCGTAGGAGCGGCCCCGGCCGCGACCCGTTCGGTACGCCTCCAGCGCACCTGAAAAAAATGCCACGCCGTCGTAGGAGCGGCCCAGGCCGCGACCTTGTCCGGCACACCCTCGGTGCATCAACACAAGGCATCAACAACGCAGTCGCCTACGCATCGACTTTAAATGCGCGCGTTTCGAAACAGGCGCCTACGCCCGCTCAGCTCCGCATGACCTCGCGTGGCACCCGCATCAGCTGCGTATCACCTCGCACCGCCTCCACTTCACGGCGCCACGCAGGCCTCGTCCTTGCCGCGCAGTTTCTGCCAGCGCGAGCGCTCTTGCAGGCAGCGCCGATACGCCTCTGCCTTGGCGGCGGCAGCCTGCTCGGCGGCGGTGCGGGTGGCACTGCTGCGCTGCGCCTGCAACTGCGCGATCTTGGCGCGGATCTGCGGCATCGCCGCCATCGCGGCACGCTCGCCTTCCAGGATGGCCGCGCCACGCTGGTTGAAATCGGCCGAGCCGATGTCGTTGACCTTGGGGCGGATCACCACATCGGCACGCTTGAGTTCCGCCTCGCCCAGGCGCTGGCCCATGATCGAGATCGACTGGTTGACGGTGCCGAGCAGATCGCCGGGATTCTTGCCGCTGGCCTTGCTGGAGATATCCACCGCCACCACGAATTCCGCACCGAGCTGGCGCGCCGCATCCACCGGCACCGGGCTGACCACGCCGCCGTCCACATAGTGGTATTGGCCGATGGTCACCGGCTCGAACACGCCGGGAATGCTGCTGGATGCGCGCACCGCCTGGCCGGCATTGCCGCGCACGAACACGGTGCGTTCGCCGTCTTCCAGCCGCGTGGCGACCGCCGCGAACGGCTTGCGCAATTTGTCGATCGGCTTGCCGCCGAGCTGTTCGTTGACGTAGTCCTGCAGCTTCTGGCCCTGCACCAGGCCGCCGGAGAAGATCCGCACATCGCGGATGCTGGTCTGGTCGAGCGCGACGGCCTTTTCCTGCATCTGGAACGCATCCATGCCGCTGGCATACAGCGCCCCGACCACGCTGCCGGCGCTGGTGCCCGACACCACCACCGGGGCAAAGCCGTTGGCCTCGAGCATCTTGATCACGCCGATATGCGCAAAGCCCTTGGCCGCGCCGCCACCGAGCGCCACGCCGATCTTCACCGGTTTGACCGCGCCGGCAGACGGTGCCTGCACCACCGGCGCCGGTGCTGCCGGGCGCGGCTCGCCACCGCAGGCCGAGAGCAGACCGAGCATGGACAACAGGGCAAGCGAGCGTGGGCGGCGGAGCGCAGTCATGGCGAAAACGTCGATGGGAAAGGCGAGGGAGAATACACGCGTGCCGTCACGGTGGCGCTGATGGTTGGCGTGCGTGGAGATTGTTCAGAACGGCATCGTTTGCAGGCGTTGCACTGCCTTGTCCCGGCAAGAAGGGCGAGCCGGTTCATTCGGGCGATGACCGCAGCCACCTGCACAGGCCGGGGGCGCGGAGCGGGGGGGGAGGGTAAGGAGCGAGGCCACATGGGATCGCAGCAGGCTTCGCCGATCCCCTCATCCGGCGAAACGCGCCACCTTCTCCCGGCAGGAGAAGAGGGCCCGCACACCCGCCTGCCGCGTCACCCCATCAAAACCGGTTGTCGCCATCCAGCAACCTTCCCAGGCCGCCCAGCACCGAGCCTTCGCCGCGTTGCTGTCCACCGGCCTGCGGGGCGGCCTGCAGCATGCGGCCGGCCATGCGCGAGAACGGCAGCGATTGCAGCCACACCTTGCCGGGGCCGGTGAGGGTGGCCAGGAAGACGCCTTCGCCGCCGAAGAACATGCTCTTCAGCCCGGCGACGCGGCGCACGTCCATGTCCACGCCGGCGTGGTAGGCGACCACGCAGCCGGTGTCCACATCGATGCGTTCGCCGGGGCCGAGTTCGCGTTCCACCACGGTGCCGCCGGCATGCACGAAGACCCAGCCGTCGCCTTCGAGCTTCTGCATGATGAAGCCCTCGCCGCCGAACAGGCCGGTGAGGATCTTGCGTTGAAACGCGATCCCCAGCGACACGCCGCGCGCGCCGGCCAGGAAGCTGTCTTTCTGGCAGATCAGTTGCCCGCCATGCTCGGACAGGCGCAGCGCCAGCACCGTGCCCGGATAGGGCGCGGCGAATGCGACCCTGGCCTTGCCGCTGCCGGCATGGGTGAACACGGTGGTGAACATGCTCTCGCCGGTGACCACGCGTTTGCCGGCCGACAGCAGCTTGCCCATCAACCCGCCGCCGCCGCTCTGGCCGGCATGCGAGCCGTCGCCGAACACGGTGTCCATCTGCACCGCGGCGTCCTTGTACATCAGCGCGCCGGCCTCGGCGATGGCGCTTTCGCCCGGGTCCAGCTCGACCTCGACGAACTGCATGTCGTTGCCGACGATGCGGTAGTCGATCTCGTCGGCGCGCCCGGCCGCGCCGGTCAGCGGCGGCGGCAGGCCGCTGCCGCCCTGCAGCTCGGCTAGCTGGCGGGCCGGCGTCCAGCCATCGAGTCCGTCGCGCCAGGCCAGCGCGTCGGGCTGGCGCTGGGCATGCGCGCAGGCGCTGGCATCGTCGAGCGGGCCGATGCGATCGGCCTGTCCGGGAACATGGAAATACCACTGGGCCATCGGGACGACTCCTGTCTGTGCGTGCGCCGAGTCTAAGCGCAGCCGCGGTGACGGCGTCCCGTGTCCAAGGTCATGCCCGGAAGGTCCGGTTGGCCGCGGTTGTGGCCTGTCCGGAACGCGTGGCTGCCGGCTGTCGTCGCGCAGCTTGCGCAAGCCCCTCGGCCTGCGCGCACGGCGGGGCGGGGGGCGCTTACTCGCCCACCGTCGCCCAATAGCGCTCGCCGTCGCGCTGCACCCGCACTGGGCCACCGAACACGTCCGAGAGGCTGGCGTCGGTGAGCAGCGCATCGCGCGGACCATCGGCCACGACAGTGCCGGCACGCAGCAGGATCACCCGCGCGATCTCCGGCACGATTTCCTCGATGTGATGGGTCACCAGGATCAGGGTGATGCCTTGCCGGGCCAGGTGACGCATGGTGTCGAGCAGGTGCTGTCGCGCCACCAGGTCCAGGCCGGTGGACGGCTCGTCCAGCAGCAGCGCCTGCGGGCGGTTGACCAGTGCGCGCGCGATCAGCACGCGGCGGGTCTCGCCGGCCGACAGTTCGGCAAATTGCCGGTCCAGCAACGGCAGCGCGCGCGCCAGGGCCAAGGCCTCCCGTGCCCGCGCGCGCATGTCGTCGCTGATCTCGCGATGCGGTGGCACCACATAGCTGGCGAAGAAACCGGACAGCACCGCGCTTTCCACATCCAGCCCCGGCATGTCGGCCAGGTTGACGCTGAGGTCGCCGGTGACGATGCCCAGCTGCGAGCGCAGGCGGTCCACCTGCCAACGCACCTGCCCGAGCACTTTCACCGCCGCCTGGCCGTCGGCGCGCACCAGCGGATACAGCTCGCGGGTGATCAGTTTGATGAAGGAGGATTTGCCGCAGCCATTGGGGCCGAGGATGGCGGTGTGCTGCCCCAGCGCGATGCGCAGGCTGAGCGCATGCAGCACGCGCACCTGGCCGCGCATCACGCTGGCCTGGTCGAGCTCGATCAACGGGATGGCGTTCGCAACAGCAGCAGGATCGGTGGACATTTCGGCAGTAACCGTCATACGGGTGACATCAGGCGCAGTGGGGAAGGGGAGCGTGTGAACCGCTTTAGAAATGTAGGGCGCACCCTACGCATCCGAAGGGTGAAGTTTGCCGCCATCGCCCCCATCATGTCTCCATCGACCTAACCCGATGGCGCCGCTGTGGAGATGCCGATGTTGTCCGACCCGATCATCGACCTTCTGACTTCCGGCGTGGCCGGGCTGGGCGTGTGGGGCATGCTGGCGGTGCTGCTGGTGTTCACCCAGCTCACCATCTTCGCGGTGACCTTGTACCTGCATCGCAGCCAGGCCCATCGTGGTGTGGACTTCCATCCGGTGGTGGCGCACTTCTTCCGCTTCTGGACCTGGCTGACCACCTCGATGATTACGCGCGAATGGGTGGCGATCCATCGCAAGCATCACGCCAAGGTCGAGACCGAGGAAGACCCGCACAGCCCGCAGACCAAGGGCATCAGCCAGGTGTTCTGGCGTGGCGTGGAGCTGTACCGCGAAGCACGCGCGCAGCGTGCCGACATCGAGCAGTACGGCAAGGGCGCGCCCACCGACTGGATCGAGCGGCATCTGTACACCCCGCATGCCAATGCCGGCCCGATCGCGTTGCTGGTGATCAACGCGGTGCTGTTCGGTTTGCCCGGCATCGCGCTGTGGGCGATCCAGATGGCGTGGATTCCGTTCTGGGCCGCCGGCGTGGTCAACGGCCTGGGCCACTGGTGGGGCTATCGCAATTTCGAGTCGGCCGACACCTCCACCAACCTGACGCCGTGGGCGCTGTGGATCGGTGGCGAAGAACTGCACAACAACCACCATGCGTTCCCGAGCTCGGCGCGGTTTTCGATGCGGCGCTGGGAGCTGGATATCGGCTGGGTCGCCATCCGCGGGCTGCAGGCGATCGGCCTGGCCAAGGTGCTGCGGGTGGCGCCGTCGCTGGACATCCGCCCCAACATCGCCGTGCCCGATGCCGACACGCTCAAGGCCCTGCTCTCGCATCGCTTCCAGGCGATGACCGATTACCAGCGCAATGTGTTCACCCCGGCGCTACGCGAAGAGGCCGCGGCCACCGGCGCCAAGTTGCGGCAGCTGTTGCCGCGGCGGCTGCGCAAGGGCCTGGTCGATGACGGGCGGTGGCTCAAGCCCGATGCGCGCGCGCAACTGCAGCACTGGGTGGCCGAGCGCCCGCGCATGCGCACGCTGGTCGAGTACCGCGCACGCCTGACTGCGGTGCTGGAGGCGCGCAGCCACGATGCGTCCGAACGGCTCAAGCACCTGCAGCAGTGGTGTCACGAAGCCGAAGCCAGCGGCAATGCCGCCTTGCAGGCCTATGCGGCGCGGCTCAAGGGTTATGCGCTGAGTGGGTCGTAATCGTCGGGGCACGCGTGCTGCTGTGCGTGTGCGTGGATCGTATGGCTTGATCGCGCGCGGCCTGCTGTTGGCAGGTGCCGTGTGCGCCCCGGCTTTTTTTGCGCAGGCCCAGGCCCAGGTGCAGGACAGCCAGCAGTATCTGCAACGCATGGATACCGATGGCGATGGCCGGGTCAGCCGCGACGAATATCTGGCCTGGATGAGCTATGCCTTCGAGCAGCGCGACCTGGACCATGACGGCGTGCTGCAGGGCGACGAGCTGCCTGGCCGGCGCGGCAAGCCGATCACCCGTGCTGCGCATCGTGCCACGCTGATCGAGCGCTTCGCGCGGCAGGATGCCAACGGCGACGGCTACCTGAGCGCGCGCGAGTTGCTGGCGCCGCCGCGCTGATGCGTACCTTCGCGCGCGTCTGACGCTGCGTTCGGCAAGCTCGAGCGCATGTTCACTCTCGACCAGGTCAGCCGGCGCTACGGCCAGGCCATTGCCCTCGACTCCGTCTCCCTGCAGTTCGCCAGCGGCATCACTACCGCCTTGATCGGCCCCAGCGGCGCAGGCAAGTCGACCGTGTTGCGGATGCTGGTGGGGCTGGAGTGGCCGGACAGCGGCACGGTCGCCTTCGATGGTGCGCCGCTGCAACGCGCCGGCCTGCAGGCGCAGCGCCAGCGCATCGGCTATGTGATTCAAGAGGGCGGGCTGTTCCCGCATCTGGATGCACGCAGCAATGTGGTGTTGCTGGCGCAGACGCTGGGCTGGACGCGGCAGCGTATCGACCAACGCCTGCAGACCCTATGCGCGCTCTGCCAGTTGCCGCCGGAGTTGCTGACGCGATATCCGGCCGAACTGTCTGGCGGTCAACGCCAGCGCGTGGGCTTGATCCGTGCGCTGATGCTGGATCCACCGGCCCTGCTGCTGGACGAGCCACTGGGCGCGCTCGACCCGATCGTGCGTTACGACCTGCAGGCGCAGATGCGTGGACTGTTCGCCCAGCTCGGCAAGACCGTGGTGCTGGTGACGCACGACGTAGCCGAAGCCGCCTACCTGGCTGATAACCTGGTGCTGATGCGGGCCGGCCAGGTGGTGCAGCAGGGCAGTGCGCGCAGCCTGCTGGAACAGCCGGCCGATCCGTTCGTGCAGCGCTTTCTCACTGCGCAGCGCAGCATCGGCGACGCCGCATGATCGCGCGCGTGCTGCTCGCCGTGGCACTGCTGATGGCAAGCGTCGGTGCGCAGGCCGCGCAGGTGACGATCGGCTCGAAGAACTTCACCGAGGCCGTGCTGCTGGGCGAGATCGCCACCGCCGCCGGGCAGCGCGACGGCGTGGACGTGCAACACCGCGCGCAGCTCGGTGGCACGCGTATCCTGTGGCGCGCGCTGGAGACCGGGCAGATCGATGCGTACGCCGAATACACCGGCACGTTGGCGCAGGAACTGCTGCAGCTGCCCAAGGCCAGCCAGGCCGAACTGCGCGCCGCACTGGATGCACGCGGGTTGGCGATGACCGAATCGCTCGGCTTCCAGAACACCTATGCCTTCGGCATGCGCGTCGAGCACGCGCAGGCGCTTGGCATCGCATCGATGTCGGATCTGGCACGGCATCCATCGCTCAAGATCGGGCTGAGCAACGAATTCATGCAGCGCGCCGATGGCTGGCCCGGCGTGCGCGCCGCCTATGCACTGCCGCAGACCGCGACCGGGCTGGATCACGATCTGGCCTATCGCGCGCTGCAGAGCGGGGCGATCGAGGTCACCGATCTGTACAGCACCGATGCGGAAATTCCGTATTACCGGCTGCAGGTGTTGCGCGACGACCGCCATTACTTTCCCGATTACCAGGCAGTGTTCCTGTATCGCAAGGACCTGGCGCAGCGCTCACCGGCGATGCTCAAGGCATTGCAGGGGCTGCAGGGGCGCATCGACGAGGCGACCATGCAGCGGCTCAACGCACAGGTGAAGCTGGAGCGTCAGTCCGAGGCGGCGGTGGCTGCGCAGTGGCTGGGCGTTGCGCCGGCATCGGCAGCCGATTCGCGTGTGGCGCGTCTGCTGCGGCATACGCGCGAGCATCTGGCCCTGGTCGGCATCTCGTTGGGCTTTGCCTTGCTGATCGCGTTGCCGCTGGGCGTGCTGGCGGCCCGGCGGCCGCGGCTCGGGCAGGTAGTGCTGTCGTTGACCGGCGTGCTGCAGACCTTGCCGTCGCTGGCGGTGTTCGTCTTCATGATTCCGTTGTTCGGCATCGGCGCCAAACCGGCGATCGCCGCGTTGTTTCTCTACAGCCTGCTGCCGATCGTGCGCAACGCGCATGCCGGGCTGACCTCGATCCCGCGCGAGTTGCGCCAGACCGCCGAGGCGATCGGGCTGCCGGCATGGACGCGCCTGTGGCGGGTGGAACTGCCGCTGGCGCGTCGTACCATCGTGGCCGGCATCCAGACCGCGGCGGTGATCAACGTGGGCACCGCCACGCTGGGCGCGTTGATCGGCGCAGGCGGCTACGGCCAACCGATCCTCACCGGCATCCGCCTGGACGACATCGGCCTGATCCTGGAAGGCGCGATTCCTGCGGCGGTGCTCGCACTGATCGTGCAGGCATTGTTCGAAGGCCTGGAGCGCTGGGTCACGCCGCGTGGGCTGCGCATCCGCCAGCGCGGCTGAGCCCGTAGGAGCGGACCCGGCCGCGACCGGGCTTAGCCGGTAACGCCCTGTCGCGGCCTGGTCCGCTCCTACGGTTACGCGGTTGGCAGCGCTGCGATCAGGGCTGAGAGTGCATCCTCGGTGACATTGAGGTGCGGTGCGATACGTAGACGTCCGTGTCGGCGTGTGCAGATCGCTCCGCGTGCGCCGAACGCCGTCGCCACCGCATCCAGCCGATTGGCTGGCGGCTGCAACGCGGTCAGATGCGCCGCGTGGGCGGGCGTGCACCAACTGCCCAGACCGCGTGCCTGCAGCGCCGCATCCCAGCGCGCGGTGAGCGCGCCCAGCGCCTGCGCGATGCGCGCCGGTTGCCAGGCAGCGACCTGCTGCAAGGCCACCGTCGCCATCGCGATCCGCAATGGATCGGCAACGCCGCCGGCATCGAACCGGCGCGCACCGCTGCGATAGGACGGTGCCTGGGCGACCGGAAATTCCCAGCTGCTGCCGGCATCGCGGCCGATCCAGTGTTCTTCGATCGGCACGCCGTGCGCCCGCCATTGCGGGGCCACCCACAGCCAGGCCAGCCCCATCGGCCCCAGCAGCCATTTGTGGCCGACGCTGACCACAAAGTCCGGCCGCCAGCGCGGCAGGTCGGTCGGTAGCACGCCCAGGCTCTGGCTCAGATCCAGCACCAGCGCCGCACCGCGTGCGTGCACCGCGGCGCTGATGCGGTCCAGATCGAGCTGTCGTCCATCCAGCCAATACGCATGCGGCAAGGTGACGATGCGCAATGCAGGTGTCTGGGCGATGGCCTGCAGCACCGCCGCGGTCAAGGCATCGCCACCGGCAGTGGACACCGCCACGATGTGCGCACCCACCTCGGCACAGCGGCGTTGCCAGATCAGCAGGTTCGAGGGGAACTGGCCTTCCAATAGCAGCACCGCCTCGCCGCGTTGCAGCGGCAGGTTGCGTGCGGCGGTCGCCAGGCCGTGCGCAGCCGAGGGCAGCATCGCCACGCCGTCGGCATCGTCGTCGAACAGGCCTGCAGCGAGCGTGCGCAAACGCTGGATGTCCTGCAGCCAGGCATCGAACGGCAGCTGCCACGGGGTGGCCAGCGCATCCACTGCCTGATGCGCGACCGCTTGCACCGCGCGCAGCAGCGGGCCGCGCGAGGCGGCATCCAGATAGGTGATGTCGGCAGGTAACGCAAATGCCTGCTGGCGGTGTTCCCATTCGACGGGCGCGGGGAGCAGGCTGGACAGAGAAAAAGAAGACATGGCGACAGCTTACCGCTGGCTGCCACGCTGCCGACACGGCGCGTTCACAGGCGCTCCTCAAGCATATGGCGATGTCTGCACTCTCATCTCTGCTGGGCCACCACCAGCAACAGCAGCTGACGCTGCTGGAACGCTACGCGCAGACCCGCGCGCTGAGCGATCGCCTCGCCGCACCCCTGAGCGCTGAAGACGCAATGGTGCAGAGCATGCCCGACGCCAGCCCCAGCAAATGGCATCTGGCGCACACCACCTGGTTTTTCGAACGCTTCGTGCTGCAGGCCGATCCGGCCTACCGCGTGTTCGACCCGGCCTGGGATTTCCTGTTCAACAGCTACTACCAGAGCGTGGGCCCGATCCACGCGCGCGCGCGTCGCGGAGTGTTGTCGCGGCCGTCGCTGCAGCAGGTGCGCGACTACCGGGCCGCAGTCGATGCGCAGATGCAGCAGCGCCTGCGTGATGGGGTGTTGGACGCGCAGGCTTGCACCATCGTGCAGCTCGGCATCCAGCACGAGCAGCAGCACCAGGAATTGCTGTTGACCGACATCAAGCACGCGCTGTGGAGCAATCCGCTGCAGCCGGCGTATCGCGATGCGCCGGCACCGCCTGCGGCCGTCGCCAGCACGCTGCGCTGGCAGGCACGCGACGAACAGATCGTGGAGATCGGCGCGGCGGCATGGCCGCAGGCCGATGCCTTCGCCTACGACAACGAGTCGCCGCGTCATCGCGTGCTGGTCGGCGCGCATGCGTTGGCGCATCGGGTGGTCAGCAACGCCGAGTTTCAGGAGTTCATCGACGCCGGTGGCTACCGCAGCGCCGGTGCCTGGCTCAGCGATGGCTGGGCGATGGTGCAGGCGCAAGGCTGGCAGCACCCGCTGTATTGGGACGCGGACGGACGCGAGTTCACCCTGGATGGTTGGCGCCCGCGTGATGCGCATGCGCCGGTATGCCACCTGAGCCTGTTCGAAGCCGATGCGTTCGCGCGCTGGGCCGGCGCACGCCTGCCCACCGAAGCCGAGTGGGAACAGGCTGCTACCGGTGTGCCGGTGCAGGGCAATTTCGTCGATAGCGACACCTTGCATCCGCGCGGCGCCGACGCGGTGGATACCGGCCTGCAGCAGTTGTTCGGCGATGTCTGGGAATGGACCGGCAGCGCCTACCTGCCGTATCCCGGCTTTGCGCCGTGGCCCGGGTCGCTGGGCGAATACAACGGCAAATTCATGAATGCGCAATGGGTGCTGCGCGGTGGCAGCTGTGCCACACCGGCCAGCCACGTCCGCGCCAGCTACCGCAACTTTTTTCCCTCCGATGCGCGTTGGCAGTTTGCCGGCGTGCGCCTTGCCAAGGATCTGCCTTGAACGCTGCCGCCCATGCCATGCAACGCGCGCACGCCGCGCTGACCGACCTGCGCCCGCAACCGGACGACATCACCGCCGACGCGCTGGCCGGGCTGTCGCAAACGCCCAAGACGCTGCCGTCGAAGTATTTCTACGATGCGCACGGCTCGCAGTTGTTCGAGGCGATCACCCGGCAGCCGGAGTACTACCTCACCGGCACCGAACTGGCCTTGCTGGAGGCCAGCATGGCCTCGATCGCGCAGGCGATCGGCGCTGGCGTGCACGTGGTCGAATACGGCAGCGGCAGCGGGCGCAAGACCGAATTGCTGCTGCAGGGCCTGCGCGATGTGGTGGCCTACACGCCGCTGGAAATCTCGCGCACTGCCTTGCTTGAGAGCACCGCGCGGCTGGCGCAGCAGTTCCCGCAGATCCAGATGCTGCCGGTATGCACCGACTTCACCAAGCCGCTGCAGCTGCCGCACGCGCAGCGCCCGGCGCGTCGGCATCTGGTGTTCTTCCCCGGCTCGACGCTGGGCAATTTCACCGATGATGCCGCCGTCGAGTTGCTCGATGCGATGCGCCAGACCATGGGTAGCGACGGGTGCGCGCTGATCGGTATCGATCTGGACAAGGATGCCGCGCTGATCGAGGCCGCCTACAACGATGCGGCCGGCGTCACGGCCGAGTTCACCTTGAACCTGCTGGCGCGGCTCAACCGCGAGATCGGCAGCGACTTCGATCTGGACGGCTTCCGCCACCACGCGGTGTATGCGCGCGAACGCGGCCGCATCGAGACCTTCCTGATCAGCCAGCGCGCCCAGCGCGTGCAGGTGGGCGGCAAGGCATTCGAATTTGCCGAAGGCGAGGCGATGCAGGTCGAATACAGCTACAAGTACACCGACGCGCGCTTTGCCGAACTTGCCGCCGCTGCGGGGCTGAAAGTCACTCACGGCTGGAACGATGCCAAGGACTGGTTCGGCCTGCGCGTGTTGCGCCCGCTCTGAGTTCTGGCGTCTGGCGTGCAACGGATCGACGATGCGCAGATCGTCGCGACCATCCGCGCGCTGCTGGCGCACCGGCTGCCTGAGCAATCGATCTGCCCGTCCGAGGTCGCCCGCGCGCTCAGCGGGGACGAAGCGCGCTGGCGCGCGCTGATGCCGCAGATCCGCAGCGTTGCCGCCGATCTGGTCAGCAGCGATGTGGTGCAGATTACCCAACGGGGCGAAGTGATCGATGTGCGAACTGTGCGTGGGCCGGTCCGCCTGAGACGCGGCCGGCATTTCGAATGAAGGGTGGGGCGCTGCATGCGCACCACCGCTCGCGTGTGCTGCAGGGGCACCTTGGCTAGCCGATCGTGACGCCGGTAGCCCATCGCCCCAGCCGGCACTGACCGCCGTCATGCGGCAACGCGGTCAGTCGCCGTAGCAGCGGCCGTTGCGTGGCATCTGTGCCACGACACATCAGCCCGTCACTGCCGCACTACCGGCAACGCCCCATCATCGGCGCGCAACGCTTTAACGCTGCAACGTCGATCCGCCAGACCTACGCCGCCTGCACCACATGCAAGGCTTTGGGATTGCGCCACTGCACCAGCAGCGCCGCTTCGCGTGCCTTGGCTTCTTCCAGATGCGCGTGCTTGATATGCCCGTAGCCGCGGATATGTTCGGGAATGCTGGCGATCTGCGCGGCCAGGCCGACGTTGTCGGCATCCAGCCGTTGCAGCAGCGTGTCCACTGTCGCTACGTAGTCGGCAATCAGCTGACGCTCGCCGCGCCGTTCGGCGCTGTAGCCGAACACATCCAGCTTGCCGCCGCGCAGGAACTTCAGCCGCGCCAGCAGCTTGAACGCAGTGAACATCCACGGCCCGTATTCGCGCTTGATCGCGTGGCCGTGCGCATCCTTCTTGGCCAACAGCGGCGGTGCCAGGTGGAAGCGCAGCGTGTAGTCGCCTTCGAACTGCTGCTGCAGCCGGCGCTGGAAGTCGCCACGCGTATACAGCCGCGCCACCTCGTATTCGTCCTTGTAGGCCATCAGCTTGAAGAAGTAACGCGCCACCGCCTCGCGCAATGCGCTGCTGCCGGGTGCCTGTTGTGCTTCGCGCGTGCGTACGCGCTCGACCAGGCTGCGATAGCGCTGTGCGTAGGCGGCATCCTGGTAGTCGGTCAGAAACGCCGCGCGCCGCGCGATGGCTTCGTCCAGCGACTGCGCCAGCTGCTCGTCGTCGAGCGGATGCGTGGGCGCATCGACATCGCCATGCAGCGTGTTGCCGTCGCTTTGTGCCAGCGCGTGCGGTGCGGTCTGCCCGCCAAGATCGTGCTCTTCCCAGCTGCCGGGTGCGCGCGCTGGCGGCGTATTGCCCTGTGCATGCGCACGCTCGCCACCCTTGCGCAGTCCTGCGGCCTGCTGCACCGCCGGCAGGTCGATCGCGGCCAGGCGCCCCCACGCAAACGCCTGCTGGTTCATCGCCACCGCCGCGCCATTGAGTTCGATCGCGCGCATCAGCGCGGCGTGCGACAACGGCACCAGCCCGTGTTGCCAGGCATAGCCGAGCACGAACAGGTTGCTGGCGATCGCATCGCCCAGCAGCGCGGTCGCCAGTTGCGTGGCATCCAGCAACAGCGGCTCCTGGCCGCCCAATGCGGTGCGCACGCCGGCAATGATCTCGGCGGCGGGGAACTGCAGATCCGGCTGGGTGGTGAAGTTGCCCGGCATCGCTTCGTAGGTGTTGAGCACCACCTGGGTGCGGCCGTCGCGCACCTTGGACAAGGCCCAGTAATCGTTGACCACCACCATGTCGCAGCCCAGCACCAGATCCGCTTCGCCGGCCGCGATGCGCACTGCGTGGATATCGGCCGGTCGGCGTGCGATGCGGATATGCGTGGTCACCGCGCCACCCTTCTGCGCCAGGCCGGTCTGGTCCAGCACCGTGGCGCCCTTGCCTTCCAGGTGCCCGGCCATGCCGAGCAATGCGCCGATGGTCACCACGCCGGTACCGCCGACGCCGGTGATGAGGATGTTCCAGGGCTGTTGCAGCGTGGTGCGTTGCGGCGGCGCGGGCAGGTTGCCCAGCAAGGCGCTGGCATCGCGCTGTTGGCCCTTGCGCGGCGCACCGCCATGCACGGTGACAAAGCTCGGGCAAAAGCCCGACACGCAGGAATAATCCTTGTTGCAATTGGATTGGTCGATCTGTCGCTTGCGGCCGAATTCGGTCTCCTTGGGCAACACCGACACGCAGAAACTCTTTTCGCCGCAATCGCCGCAGCCTTCGCACACCAGCGAATTGATCATGACGCGCTTGGGCGGGTCGACCAGCTTGCCGCGCTTGCGGCGGCGGCGCTTTTCGGTGGCGCAGGTCTGGTCGTAGATCAGGATCGACACGCCCTTGACCGTGCGCAACTGCTGCTGCACCGCATCCAGTTCGCTGCGATCGTGGAACGCCACCTCGCTGGGGAAGCGCTCGCGCCGGCGCGTCCATTTGCCGATGTCGTCGCTGACCACCGCGATGGTGTGGATGCCTTCGGCGCGCAGCTGCTGCGCGATGTCCGGCACGGTGAGCGTGCCGTCCACCGGCTGGCCGCCGGTCATCGCCACCGCATCGTTGTAGAGGATCTTGTAGGTGATGTTGACGCCGCTGGCGACCGACTGCCGGATCGCCAGCGAGCCGCTGTGGAAATAGGTGCCGTCGCCCAGGTTCTGGAACACGTGCGGCGTTTCGGTGAACGGCGCCTGCCCCGACCAGGTCACGCCTTCGCCGCCCATATGGGTGAAGGTGTCGGTGGAGCGGTTCATCCAGGTCACCATGTAATGGCAACCGATGCCGCCCAGCGCACGCGAGCCTTCCGGCACCGCAGTGGAGGTGTTGTGCGGGCAGCCGGAGCAGTAATGCGGCACGCGCGGGAACAGCGCGCGCGGCAAGGCCATTTCGGCCTCCTTGCTGTCCATCCAGCGTAGCCGCTGTTCGATCGACTCGGTCATCGCGCTGGACGGCAGTGCAAAGCGCTGGATGCGCTTGCCGATCACCGCGGCGATCGTGGCCGGAGTCAACTCGCCGGTGGACGGCAGGATCCATTCGCCCTGCTCGTCGTACTTGCCGACGATGCTCGGCCGCGCACCGGCGCTGGCCGGCCAGTTGTAGAACAGCTCCTTCATCTGGCGCTCGATGAAGGCCTTTTTCTCTTCCACCACCACGATGTCGTCGAGCCCGCGCGCGAACGCGCTGATGCCCACCGGCTCCAGCGGCCAGGTCATGCCGACCTTGTACACGCGGATGCCGATCTGCGCGCAGGCCTGCGCATCCAGGCCCAGGTATTCCAGCGCCTGCAACACGTCCAGATAGCTCTTGCCGGTGGTGACGATGCCCAGCCGCGCATGCGGCGAATCCAGCACCACTTTGTCGATCTGGTTGGCGCGTGCAAAGGCCTGTGCGGCGGCGATCGCATAGCGGTGCAGGCGCATTTCCTGGTCCACCGGCGGGTCCGGCCAGCGGATGCTCAGGCCGCCCGGCGGCAGCGCAAAATCCTCCGGCAGCACGATGCTGCGTGCGAACGGATCCACATCCACCGAGGCCGACGACTCCACCGTCTCGGCAATGGTCTTGAAGCCGACCCAGCGCCCGGTATAGCGGCTCATCGCCCAACCGAGCAGGCCCATGTCCAGGATGTCCTGCACCCCGGCCGGGTTGAGGATCGGCATCATTGCGCTGACGAATTCTTCTTCCGAGCCGTGCGGCAGGGTGGAGCTGCGGCAGGCATGGTCGTCGGCGGCCAGTGCCAGCACGCCGCCATACGGCGAGGTGCCGGCGGCGTTGCCGTGCTTGAACACATCGCCGCTGCGGTCCACGCCCGGGCCCTTGCCGTACCACATGCCGTAGACGCCCTGCACCTTGGCACCGGGGAACAGGTTGGTCTGTTGGGTGCCCCAGACCATGGTGGCGGCCAGGTCTTCGTTGAGGCCGGGGGTGAAGGTCACCCTGGCCGCGTCCAGATGCTTGCGCGCACGCCACAGCTCCAGGTCGAAACCGCCCAGCGGGCTGCCGCGATAGCCGCTGATGAAGCCGGCAGTCGCAAGCCCGGCGGCGTCATCGCGCAGGCGTTGCATCAAAGGCAGCCGCACCAGCGCCTGCACACCGGACAAGTAGATGCGCCCATCGGCACGCGTGTACTTGTGCTCCAGCGTGTAATCCGCATCCACCTGGCCGAGCTCCGGCGTGTTGGCAGAGTCGGGAGAAGAGAGTGCAGCAGTACTGGTCATGGCGTGCCCGGAAAGGGTGGCTGGGACCCGGTGCGTGTCATCTGAAACCAATGACCTGCCCGACGGATTCCAAAACGGCGGTGCAAAGTGTAACAGTCGCTCTTCACGCGCCCGTTGCATGCGGATGCACAGCCGTCGCGCTGCGGTTACGATGGGGACGGGAAGGGTCGTTTGCTGTCAGGGGATAAAGCCAGTGAAAAGGAAATACGCATGGGCCGCGATGTTGGCCCTGCTCGGGGGCGTGTGGTCGATGGCGCAGGCGCAGAACCTGCCCAAGCCCAAGGAGTTCTATTTCGACGAAGATCGCGGCACTACGAAGGCCGTGGTCGCGGTACAGGGGCAGGGCGATGCGGTGGTCGACCGCCTGGCGGCGATGGTGCAGCGTGACGCCCGTGCGGCCGAGCCGCGCGCGCAGCTCGCCTCGCTGGCCTATGCCGGTGGACGCACGCAGTTGGGCGACGAGCTCTACCAGGGTGCCCTGGGGCTGGTCTCCAACGGCAGCCAGCAATACCGCGCCATCACCTGGAACTACGGCTGGGATCTGTTGCGCGCCGACCAGCCCGACAAGGCCTTGCAGCAGTGGGCCAGCCTGGCCAACGGCCGTCCGGCCGCGCCGGCCTGGTTGCCGACCACCGCCGCCCTGGCGCTATGGCGCACCGGGCGTAAGCAGGAAGCGGTTGAGTGGTATGCCGCCGCAGTGCGCACCTGGCCGGATCGCTGGAGCAGCACCGCCAGCTACGCCACCTTGCTGCCGGATTGGCGTGAGGCCGAACGCGCCAGCCTGGCCGAGGTCTTTGCGGCATGGCAGGCCAACCCGCCGGCGTTTCCGTAACTCGGCGGCGGCGCGCTGCAGAAAGCCCCGCAGCGCGCTGCTGTGCATCACGTCGCACGCCGTTTTGCGGCCGGCGCCAGCGGGCAACGCAGCCACCGCTCCAAGTCGATTGCTTCGGGTGTCGTGCTTCGAAGGATTGGTCAGCGCTGATGGATCAGTTGCAGAGCGGATGATCTGCAGCTTGGTTGCAGGGTCCTTGCCCGCCCACCCTCGCGGGACACGCCGCAAGTACGTCCATGTAGGCTCTTACGCGGCATCCATGCCGCGTAAGGTCCCGCGACGGTGAGCGGGCAAGGGCCAGTCGAGATGGTCGGTCTTTTGAGGCAGTCGTCCGTGCGATAGCTCGATCGTAGAGCGGTTGATCTGCGGCTTGGCTGCAGGGCCCTTGCCCGCCCACCATCGCGGGACACGCCGCAAGTACGTCCGTGTAGGCTCTTACGCGGCATCCATGCCGCGTAAGGTCCCGCGACGGTGAGCGGGCAAGGACCAGTTGAGATGGTCGGTCTTTTGAAGCAGCCGCCCGTGCGATAGCTCAATCGTAGAGCGGTTGATCTGCGGCTTTGCTGCAAGGACCAGTCGAGGTGGTCGGTGCGCATGCTCAAGAGCAGTGCGTGATTCGCGTTGTTCGATACTGGTGCGCCAGATCCCGGAAGCGGCAAGCCTCGACATGCCTGTCGCCAGGCGTTGAGCGACCGATCTGCGCCACGCGTAGGCATGCTTGCCGATTTAGCCCGTCGTCGATCCAGCCCGTCACTGATCCAGGCACGACGCTCACTATGCGATGCTGATTGCTGCTTTCCCACGGACCTGACCACGCCATGGCGGTGGATGCATTTGCGTTGATTCTGGCGATGTTGGGGCTTGGCCTGCTGTTCGCGCGCTTGCGGGTGCTGCCGGACAACAGCGCCGATGTACTCAATCGCATCGTGCTGTACATCTGCCTGCCAGCCTCGGTGCTGACCTATGTGCCGCGGTTGCACCTGGATGCCTCGCTGGGTGGGGTGATCGCCACCCCGTGGCTGCTGACCGCAATCATCGTGCCGCTGCTGTGGGGCTGCAGCCGCCTGTTCCGGTTCAAGCGCGAGGAATACGCCGCGCTGCTGATGTGCGTGGTGTTCACCAACTCCAGCTTCATCGGCTTTCCGATGGTGCGCGCGTTGATCGGCGATCACGCCCTGCCGTATGCGGTGGTCTACGACCAGTTCGGCACCTTCGTGCTGTTATCGACGTTCGGGCTGTACGTGCTGGCCCGCTATAGCGGCGACACTCCGCCGACCGCGAAGCTGATCCTGTTGCGCGTGCTGCGCTTCCCGCCGCTGTGGGCATTGCTGTTTGCATTGACCGTGATGCCGGAACAGCCGCCGACCTGGATCGGCGCGGGTTTGAAGAGCCTGTCCGACGCGATGCTGCCGCTGGTGATGCTGGCGGTGGGCTTTTCGCTGCAGTTGCGCCTGCCTGCAGACGAACTTAAACCCTTGGCGGTGGGCCTGGCCTTCAAGTTGGCAGTGATGCCGATCCTGGCGTTGCCGCTGTCGTTGGCGCTCGGCCTGCATGGCGCGATGCTGCAGACCAACTTGCTCGAATCGGCCATGCCCACCATGATCACCGCCGCCGCGCTGGCCATCACGCATCGGCTGGCGCCGCGCCTGGCCGCAGCGATGGTCGGCTACAGCATCCTGCTGTCGCTGCTGACCCTGCCCGCATGGGCCTGGTTGTTGGCGCGCCTGGTGGCTTGATAGGGCCTGGTCCGTATGAAATGCTGGCCCGCAACACTGCGAGCCCATATGGACAGGAGCAATACATGCACGGATATCGCTTGATCACCACGGCGTTGCTATGGCTTGGCAGCATCTGCGTGGCACATTCGGCCATGGCGTCAACGCCTGCGAGCACAGCGGCTGCGGCCAATGATCCGCTGGTGGATCAATGGGCGCGTCAGGTCGGCCAGACCATGCAGGCACGCCTGCGCAGCATGGCGGCCAGCGGCGAGCCCAGGCAGCTGTATTTGGCCGGTTTGTTGTGGGTCGATGCCGAGGACGACGCGGTGTCGGCCGCAGACGGAGGCTACGCCCCGATCCAGCGGGTCTGGCTGCAGCGTGCCCTGGACGCGCGGCCGCGCGACCCGTTGGTAGCGCGCATGGAATCCGCCGGTTGCGCACCTGCGTTGCGCTGTGACCCAGGCGCTGCGCTGGCCTTCCTGGAGCAGGCCGATGCCGGCAACGCCAGTGTGCATCTGCGTGCCTATACGGATGCGCAGCGCCGCGGCGACCAGGCGGCTGCCGAACGCGCCTGGCAGGCGGCCGTGCAGTCCGATCATTTCGACAGCGGTGCGCTGGCACTCGGCAAGGCTCTGCATGCCATCTACGGCGGCGTGCAATGGCCATCGCTGGCCTCGGTCAGCTTGCGCGCGCAACTCGACGCGCAAGGCATGCCCTCCACGGGCGCGGGCATGGCGGCGATGTTCGTGATGGGTGCCTGGTCTGCACATGCACTTCCGGCGCTGGGCGATCTGATGCGGCGCTGCAGCCCCACCGTTGCCACGCCCGCGTTACGCGACGAGTGCATGGCGGTGCTGAACAACGTGGCCAATGACGAGTCCACCTTGGCCACCGCCATGATCGGCAGCAGGGGCATTGCGGCACTGAGCAGCGGCGCCGATGCCACGCGCTGGCAGGCGCGGGTGCGGGAACTGCAGTGGCTACAGCAGCAGGAGCAGCCCCGCGCGTCCACCGTCGATGGCCTGGCCGACAAGCTGGAGGCCGTCCTGACGCAGGGCGAAGTGCCGGCGTTGCGTGCGCGGTTACAGCGTCAAGGCCTTGCAGTGCAGCCGCCAGCGGGTTGGCAGCCGGGCGCACCGGGCCACCAGACCCGCTAATCCGCTTGGCCGGCGCATGTCGCCTCGGCCATCTGCCAGCGGACGATGCTGCAGTGCGAGAGCGATCGCCGGTGCACGTTTAACGCCTTTCGACTACTTCCTCACTTCGTCGCGGTGTACGCTGCCGGCTTGCTCCCGGAAGCGAGGCGTGCATGAAGACAGTCCTGGTGGCCGGCTCCAAAGGCGGCGTCGGCAAGACCACGATCGCCACCAATCTGGCCGCCCATGCGGCCTTGCAGGGCCAGCGCACCGTGCTGGCGGACGCCGATCCGCAAGGCTCGTCCACGCGCTGGGCGCAGCGTCGCGCCAGCCTGGAAAGTGCGGTGTTGCCGATCGACGCCACCCGCCGGCGCAACTGGCAGGCCGCGGTGCCCGATGGTACCGACCAGCTGGTTATCGATGCTCCGGCCGGTGCGATGGCCGACGACCTGAGCGGCTTCCTCGACCACGTCGATGCCATCGTGGTGCCGGTATTGTCCTCGGCGCTGGATATCGAAGCGGTGGTCGGCTTCCTCAACACGCTGGCCAAGGTGCCGCGCGTGCATCAGCGCAAATTGCCGGTGGGCCTGGTGCTCAACCGCGCCCGTCCCTGGACCCAGACCTCGCAGCAAGCTGCCGAGATGATCGGCGCCTGGCCCTATCCCCTGGTAACCCAGCTGCGCGACACCCAGGCCTATGTGGTGATGGCCGGGTTGGGGCGCAGCCTGTTCGATTACCGCTCGGCGCAGGTGCGCGACCATCAACAGGACTGGGAGCCGCTGTTCAAGTGGCTCAAGAAGTCCTAGACCGGAGTGTTTTCATGCGCGAACTGATATTGCTGCGACACGCCCACGCCGAGCCGGCCGATACCGGCCAGGCCGATCTGGATCGCCCGCTGTCTCCGCACGGCATCGCCGAGGCCGAATCTGCCGGCCGCTGGCTGCGCGAGCAGCGCCTGGTGCCCGATCGCGTGCTGTGCTCGCCGGCGCGACGTGCGCGCGAGACGCTGGAAGCGGTGCTGGAACTCACCGGCTACATCGAACAACGCCTGGACGAGCGGATCTACGACGCCACGCCGGGCACCCTGGCCAGCCTGGTGGACGAGCACCGCGATGCCGAGCGCCTGCTGCTGGTCGGCCACAACCCGGGCCTGGAACGGCTGGCCGCCTTGATGCACAGCGGCCAGACCGGCGACTACCGTGGCATGCCGACCGCCGCGATCGCCCTGCTGGCACTGCCGCTGGATGCGGCCATCGAACCGGGCATCGCCCGCCTGACCGCCTTCTGGTGGCCTTGATCCGTGTCATCGTCGCTGCGCTGGTTTGCCTGGCTCGCGCTCTGGGTCGCTCTTCCGTGCATGGCGCAGCAGAAGCTGCATTCCATCGATCCGGTGCAATCGCGCTTCGGGTTCGAGATCAGGACGCGCTTCGGCATGAAGATCGAGGGGTTCTTCCCGCGCTTTCGGGGTGAACTGGCGGAATTGCCTGACGGGCGCCAGCAGGTGCGCTTCCGTTTGGATGCCACGCAGGTGGAAATTCCGGGCAAGGACCGCTACACGGCGTGGATGCGCGGCGAGGATTTTTTCGACGTCGCGCAGTATCCGGTGGTGGAATTTGAGTCGTTTCCCTATACCGCGGAGGTGGTGAAGAAGGGCGGCGACATCACCGGCAACCTGACCATTCGCGGAATCACCCACATCGAGACCCTGCACGTGGTGCCGGCTGAATGCGCGCGGCCGGGCTATGATTGCGATGTAATCAGTCGAGGTACGGTCCTGCGTGGACGTTACGGAATGAATGCGTGGCAGATGGCCCTGGGTGACAGGGTGACGTTCATTCTGCGTGGGCGGTTGCAGGAGGCGCGGCGCCCGTGAGGTTCCTGTTGAGGGTGCTTGTGCTGGCAACGCTGTTGCTCGGCACCGGATGCGCCGGCCTGTCGCAAATCGAACGCAACCGTGCCGCCGGGGTGGCGGCCGCTGCCCGCAGTACCGTGGTCAGTTGCACGCAGGCCAATCGTTGCGCCCAGCTCTCGCCGCTGCGCGCGCTGGGTGGCGAGGCGATCACCGCCTCCACGCCGGCCGCGCCGCGGCATTACGCCACCATCGTCGATCACGGCGAAGAATCGCTGGTGGCGCGGCTCAACCTGATCCGCAGCGCCACCCGCAGCATCGACCTGCAGACCTACATCTTCGACAAGGACGACAGCGCGCGGATGGTGCTGGATGCGCTGACCGATGCGGCGCAGCGCGGGGTCAAGGTGCGCATCCTGATCGATCAGCTCTCGGCGATCGCCGATCTGCAGATTCTCGGTGCGCTGGCCAGCACCCACGAAAACCTGCAGCTGCGCATCTACAACCCGACCTTCGGCAAGGTCAAACTCAATTACTTCGACTATGCCGGCAGCGTGGTGTGCTGTTTCCGCCGCTTCAACCAGCGCATGCACAACAAGCTGCTGGTGGTGGACGACGTGCTCGGCGTGGTCGGCGGGCGCAATTACCAGGACGACTATTACGACTGGGATAGCGAGTATAACTTCCGCGACCGCGACGTGATCCTGGCCGGTCCGGAAGTGCGTGCGATGGCGGCCAATTTCGATGCGTTCTGGCGCGCGCGCCGCAGCGTGCCGGCCGAGCGTCTGAACGATGTCGGGCGCCTGCTGCTGGAGCAGGGCGCGCCCAAGATGCCGCCGGCCACGTTCCGCCGCCCCGATCGGGTGGAGCGGGTCGATCAGGAGGCGCGCGATCCGCAGTTCGTGCGCGATGCGTTCGTGACCCCGGCCATGCCGGTGCAGCGCGTGCTGTATGTGGCCGATCTGCCGCAGAAGCACCGCAAGGAGCACGCCGCCAAGGCGGTGTCCACCGCGCCCGAATTGGACGGCCTGATCGCCGGCGCGCAGCAGGAAGTGCTGCTGCAGACGCCGTATCTGGTGCTTTCCGACGAGGCGCAGTCGATCTTCCGCGCATTGCGCCAGCGCCCGCAACCGCCGCGGATCGTGGTGTCGACCAATAGCCTGGCCGCCACCGACAACCCGATCGTGTATGCGCTGTCGTACAAGTTCAAACGCCGCAACATGCGCGAGCTGGGCTTCAACGTCTACGAGTTCAAGCCGTTCCCGCTGAACGCGCCGGTGGAGTACGCCAACCTGGTGCCCGATCCGCTCAACCCCGCGGCGGCCGAGTCGGCCGAAGACGATGGTCGGGTCAACCGGGTGATCGGCGGCAGTGCGGCCGGCAACGCCATGCGTGGCAGTGGTGGCGGTGGCGGTGGCACGGCCGGCACTGCGATCCGCGGCAGCGGGGGTGGCGCAGGCCGTGCGCCCGGCGGCAGCGAGGTCGATCGGCGCGTGCTGCGCACCGAGACACGGCCTTCGTTCCTGGGCACGCGCGCGGTCAACAAGCCGCTGCCGGTGACCCGTGCCGGTGCGCGCATGGGCCTGCATGCCAAGTCGTTGGTGGTGGACCGCCGCATCGGCGTGATCGGCACGCACAACTTCGATCCGCGCAGCGAGAACTACAACACCGAAGCGGCGGTGGTGATCGACGATGCGCGCTTTGCGCAGGCGCTGGCGGCCAGCATCGAGCGCGACATGGCGCCGGAAAACGCCTGGACCGTGGCTCCGCGCGAAAAGCCGCCGGTGCTGAGCGGATTGAACTACAGCGTGGGCAAGGTGTCCGAAGCCTTGCCGGTGCTGGATTTCTGGCCCTGGCGCTACGCCACCAATTACGAGTTCCAGCCGGGGCCGGGTTGCCCGTTCCCGCTCAAGCGCCAGGACCCGCAGTTCCGGCAGTGCTATGTGGCGGTAGGCGATTTCCCCGAGGTCAACGTCGGCCCGAAATGGCTGCTGGTGCGGATGCTGACCGCCTTCGGTGCAGGATTGGTGCCGATCCTCTGATCGCAGCGGCGTGTCGACCCGGGGCGGCATCGAGACGTCTCGGGGCAGCCGGTGCATCGTGGAGTGCCGCACCGCTGCAATGGCGCGGTGCGCTGCAGTAGATAGGCGGCGCGCCACACACCGCCATCCGCCGAAGTCACCATCGCGGCCTGGCGTGCAGCGCCAGCCAAAGGCAGTTGCATCAGACCCCAGCGCCGCAGATGCTGTCCCGATTCCCGATTCCCGATTCCCGATTCCCCCAATCCCCAATCCCCAATCCCCAATCCCCAGCCTATGACCTTCCGCGAACCCGTCGACCTGGCCGCCCTCAACGCCTCCAGCCGTGACACCCTGATCGAACATCTGGGCATCGTGTTCACCGCCGCCGGC
Source organism: Xanthomonas sp. WHRI 7064 (assembly GCF_040202355.2). NCBI lineage: Bacteria > Pseudomonadati > Pseudomonadota > Gammaproteobacteria > Lysobacterales > Lysobacteraceae > Xanthomonas > Xanthomonas sp. WHRI 7064. Next base: position 268,606 of record NZ_CP167821.1, read on the forward strand.
GACGACTGGTTGAGCGCCACCATGCCGGTGGATGCGCGCACCAAGCAGCCGTATGGCCTGCTGCACGGCGGTGCGTCGGTGGTGCTGGCCGAAACTCTGGGCAGCAGCGCCGGCAACCTGTGCGTGGATATGACCGCGCAGATGTGCGTCGGGCTGGAGATCAATGCCAATCACCTGCGCGCCGCCACCGATGGCCTGGTCACCGGCACCGCGCGTGCGGTGCATGTGGGGCGCAGCACCCAGGTCTGGGACATCACCATCGAAAATCCGGCCGGCAAGCGCGTCTGCGTCTCGCGGCTGACCCTGGCCGTGGTCCCGCGCAGCAATGGCTGAGCACGCCGTGCAAGTGCATGGGTGGAACAGCGCCACCCGCTGCGGGCACTGCGCGCAGGCCACGCTGCTGTCACAATAGTTGCGCTTCCTTCCCCTGGTACCGGTCCCGTTCCGTCAATGAGCGAGTCATCCCTGGACGCCACGCGCGACGCTGGCAGCGTGCTGCGTTGGTTCCGGTACCTGTATCGGGTGCCGTTGTTGCTGATGCATCTGAGCATCTGCCTGCCGATCACCATGCTGTGCGTGGTGGCGCCGCCGCTGGCGAGCATCCGTACCGGGCGCGACGACACCCTGGACGAGCTGATGATCCGTTGGTGGCAGGGCAACCTGATGCGCATCTTCGGCTTCCGCCTGCGGCGCTTCGGCACCCCGCTGCCGGGCGCGACCCTGTTCGTGGCCAACCACGTCAGCTGGGTCGACATCTCGATGCTGCACAGCCAGCGCGTGATGGGCTTTGTGGCCAAGCGCGAGATCGCCGGCTGGCCGCTGGTCGGCTGGCTGGCGACCAAGGGCCAGACCATCTTCCATCAGCGCGGCAATACCGAATCGCTGGGCGGGGTGCTGCAGGAAATGCTGCTGCGTCTGCAAAGCGGCAAGCCGGTGGGTGTGTTCCCCGAAGGCCGCACCCGTGGCGGTACCGAAGTCGGCCCGTTCCATGCGCGCATCTTCCAGGCCGCGGTCGAGGCCGGTGTGCCGGTGCAGCCGGTGGCGCTGCGCTACGGCGAGCGCGGCAATGCGCAGGCGGTGGTGGCGTTCGGCGAGCGCGAGAGTTTCTTCGCCAATATCGTGCGTCTGCTCGGCGAGCCGTCGCGGCTGGCCGAGGTGCATTTTCTCGAGCCGATCCGCGCGCTGGATATCGAAGGCCGGCGCCGCCTGGCCGATACCTCGCGGCAACGCATCATTGCGGCAATGGAGTCCTAAGCCGACGATGCAAGCGCTCATCACCCCTGCGGCCAGCACCCCCTTGTCTGGCCCGATGAGCGCATGAACGCCTCCGACTATCTGCCGCCGCGCTGGCTGCGCAATCCGCATGTGCAATCGGTGCTGGGCAGCAGTGCCTTGCGCCGGCTCCGCAGCCGCCAGTTGCTGGCCGCCAGCGGCGCGGTCACCAGCGAACACATTCTCGACGGCGGCGACGGCGTGCGCCTGCAGGGCTGGATGAGCATCCCGCCCGGCGATGCACCGGTACGCGGCACGGTGCTGCTGCTGCACGGCTGGGAAGGCAGCGCCGACTCCAATTACATGCGGCTGACCGCCGCGCGCCTGCTCGGCCTGGGCTATCAGGTGTTCCGGCTGAATTTCCGCGACCACGGCGGCACGCACCACCTCAACGTGGACCTGTTCCACTCCGATCGCATCGAGGAAGTGGTCAATGCGGCGGGCGATCTGTGGCAGCGGTTTCCCGCGCCGCAGCTGCTGGCGGCGGGCTATTCGCTGGGCGGCAATTTCGCATTGCGGCTGGCGCTCCGGGCACCGGCGGCCGGGCTGCCGCTGGCGCGCGTGGCGGCGGTGTGCCCGTTGCTGGATCCGGCGGCGACCATGCTGCAGCTGGAAAAGGGGCCGCAGTTCTACGATTGGTATTTCCGCCGCAAGTGGCGCGAGTCGCTGCTGCGCAAGCGCAAGCTGTTCCCCGATCAGCACGGCTACGACGACGCCACGCTGGCGCTGGACATGCGCGGGCTGATGGCTTGGCTGGCCGAGCAGCACACCGGGCATGGCTCGCTGGAAGCGTATTTCGACAGTTATTCGATCGCCGGCGAGCGCCTGGCCGGCCTGCAGGTGCCGGTGGACATCCTGATGGCCGAGGACGACCCGGTCATTCCGTTCGAGGATTTCGCCGCCTGGCAGCTGCCGGCGCATGCACAGCTGGAAATCGCGCGCTGGGGCGGCCACTGCGGCTTTCTGGAAAACGCCCGCGGCGATGGATTCGCCGAACGCTGGGTGGCCGAGCGGCTGGCGGCGCAGGCGTAGGTCGGCGGCACCCCGCGCATCGTTACAATAGGCGTTTGTCCTGGACACGCCCTCCGCCATGCAAGACGCCATTCTCCAAGCCCTGCGCCGCAACGCGGCCGACGATGCGGTGGCGCTGGCCCGCGAGTGGGTCCTCAGCGCGCCCGAAAACGCCGCCACGCATCGCTGGCTGGGCCTGGCCCTGCAGCAGCAGGGTCAACCGGCGCTGGCGCTGGACAGCATCGAAACCGCGCTGACGCTGACGCCGGAAGATGCCGATCTGCATCTGCTGCGCGCCGGCCTGCTGCTGGCGATGCGCGAGCTGTCGGCAGCGGACGACGCGTTGTCGCGCACCACCGCGCTCGACCCCAACCAGTTCAACGCTTACGTGATGCAGGCGCATCTGGCGGTGGCGCGCGGCGATCTGGATGAGGCGCAGCGGCTGAGCCGCACTGCCGCGCGTCTGGCGCCCGAGCACCCGCAGCTGCTGGCTGTCGATGGCGTGGTGGAACTGCGCCGCGGCCAGGGCGAGCGCGCGCTGTCGCTGCTGACCCGCGCCGCCGAGCAACTGCCCGACGACCCGCGGGTGATGTTCGCGCTGGGCTTTGCGTATCTGCAGAAGGAGCATTTTGCGTTTGCCGAGCGCGCCTTCGAGCGCGTGGTCGAGCTCAATCCGCCCGGCACCGCGCTGCGTGCCTTCATCGCCCAGCTGGCCCAGCGCCAGGGCCGCCTGGACGATGCACTGGCCGCGATGCAGGGCGTGTTCGCCCAGCCCGGCGGCGATCTCCCGGCCATGCGCCGGCTCGCCGGCGAGATGGAATTGCAGGCCGGCCGCCCCGACCAGGCCGCTGCGCACCTGCGCCTGGCGCTGGCGCATTGGCCGGCCGACCGCCGCACCCTGCATGCCTTGCTGACCGCCTGGGAGCGGCTGGGCGCGGTGGACGATGCGCGCGACACCCTGGACGCGGCGCTGGCCACCTCGGCCAATGCGCACGACCTGTGGCTGGCGCGGCTGGCGGTGGAGCCGGTCGGCGGGCCGCAGGCGCAGGCGGTAATCGAGCGCTGGCTGCTGGCCATGCCCGAGCATCTGCCGGCACTGGAAGCGCTGATGCGCGTGCACGACATGCAGGGCCATGCCGAACAGGCGGAGATGGTGGCGCGCCAGATCGTGGCGGTGGAGCCGGGCCGCATCAGCGGCGAGCAGCGCATCGTCGAGGCGCTGCTGGAGCGCGACCCGCCGGCGGCGATCGCCTGCGTGCAATCGCTGATCGACTCGCTGCCCGAGCCCCAGCAGACCGTGCTGCGGCCGTGGCTGGGCAATGTGCAGGACCGCGCCGGCCAGCCCGAGGCGGCCGTGGCGACCTGGATGCAGTTCCAGCGCGAACAGGCCCAGCACCGTCTGCCGTTGCCGCCGCTGGCCGCCAAGCAGCCGATGCAGTGGCCGGAGCTGGGGACCATTCCCGAGAGCGTGACGGCACGGCCGCTGTTCGTATGGGGCACGCCGGGCTCGCATGTCGAACGCCTGGTCGCGGTGATGGGCGCGGCCACCCCGCTGGTGCGCGACGACCGTTATGGCAGCACGCCGCCGTCCGATGCGCTGCAGAGCTACCGCACTGTCGAGCAGCTGGCGTCCGGCGAGCTGGCGCCGATGGCGCTGGTGGAAGGCTGGAAGGCGCAACTGCCGCGGCGCGGTATCGACGACGGCAACGTCATCGACTGGCTGCTGTGGTGGGACAACACCCTGCTGACCGCGCTGCGCCCGCACCTGCCCGAAGGCCGGCTGGCGATCGCGCTGCGCGACCCGCGCGACATGCTGCTGGACTGGCTGTCGGCCGGCGCGCCGGCACCGCTGGCCGTGCAATCGCCGCAGCAGGCCGCCGACTGGCTGCTGACCGCGCTGGAACAGCTCGCCGTGCTGCACGAGCGCGATCTGTATCCGCACCGGATCATCCGCCTGGACGGCATCGAGAGCGACCCGCAAGGCATCTCCACCGCGCTGGAACAGGCGTTCGGCCTGCGCTTTCCGCTGGTCGAACCGCGCGGCCCGGCCCGCCTGGCCACGGGTCGCTGGCGCAACTACCGCAACGTACTGGGCGCGCAATTCGATCTGCTCACGCTGATCGCGATGCGCTTCGGCTACCCGCAGGACTGAGCGCCGCTCAGCACGGCTGCGCTCACTGTCGGTGGGCGCGGCCGACGCCCGGTGCGGCATGCCTTCAGCGGCGCAGCTCGCACCACCCCGTAGGAGCGGCCCCGGCCGCGAAGAGGCGTCACCGATGAACGGCTACCGACGATGCAGCGTTACCGGTATGTCCCGTCGCGGCCAGGTCCGCTCCTACGGTGGGTGCAGATTGGTCAGCAACCGAATGTGGCGCTCACTGCCCGGCAGGCGCGGCCTGTGCCCGGCGCGGCATGCCTTCGGCGGCTGCCCGGTAGGAGCGGCCCCGGCCGCGAAGAGGCGTTACCGATGAACGCGGCCACCGACGATGCAGCGTCACCGGTCGGCACCGTCGTGGCCAGGGCCGCTCCTACGGGTCGATGCAGATTGGTCAGCAACCGAATGTGGCGCTCATTGCCTGGTAGCCCGGCCGGCGCGGCAGCCACCGGCGGCGCAGCTCGTACTGCCCGGTAGGAGCGGACCCGGCCGCGATGAAGCGTTACCGACGATGCGTCGCTACCGATACCGCCCCGTCGCGGCCAGGTCCGCTCCTACGGATCAATGCAGATTGGCCAGCGCCAAGCACTGACTGAATATGGCGCTCCCTACCAAGCGCACGCGGACGGCGCGGGACGTGGCACGCGCACATCGCAGCGTCCACGCTGCAGACGCACGATCACGCGGCCGCGGGCGTTCGCTGGCGTGCTGAACCGGCCGCGATAAACCCGGCCGGGCGCACCAGAGGGTTCCATGGCGATGGCTTCCTCTGCGGCGCGGACCCAGGCACCCTGGTCGGCCTCATTGCCTCGGAGACTCCTGCATGCGCCTGACCAGCAACAGCATCGAAAACGGCAAGCCCATCGCGGTGGAATTTGCCGCCGGAACGCCCGAGGGCTTTGCGCCCAACCGTAACCCGCATCTGGCCTGGAGCGAGGTGCCGGGCGGCACGCGCTCGTTCGCGCTGCTGTGCCTGGACCCGGATGTGCCGACCGTCCCGGAAACCGTGGGCCGCGACGACGTGCAGATTCCGGTCGATCAGCCACGCACCGATTTTGTGCATTGGGCCATGGCCGATATCCGCGCCGACGTGCATGAGATCGCCGCAGGCAGCTGCAGCGACGGTTTCGTGCCCAAGGGCAAGCAGCAGCCGGCCGGCCCGGCCGGTGCGTGCCAGGGCCTGAACTCGTATACCGAATGGTTTGCCGGCAATGCCGACATGGCCGGCAATTATCTGGGCTACGACGGCCCGTACCCGCCGTTCAACGACCTGCGTGTGCACCGCTATTTCTTCCGCGTGTTTGCGCTGGACGTGGCGCAGCTCAGCCTGCCCGAGACCTTCACTGCGGCCGATGTGCTGTCGGCGATGCAGGGCCACGTGCTGGCCGAGGCGGCGTTGCACGGCACCTACACGTTGAATCCGGCGCTGCGCTGACGGTAACGAACGGTCCTGCGCCACCGGTCAGGTCGGCGCGGGGCCGGTTGCGGCCCATGGTGACCTGGTGCGTGCGGCGTCAATCGCACGATCGCCGCCACACTGGTCAACCGTTGGCTTCGATCATCTGCTCAAGCACGTACACCGGCGCGCCGTCCGTGCCTGCGGCGGCCGGGTAGCGGGTGACGCGCAGCAGGGTGCGGATGCCGGCTTCGTGCTCGAAGCCTTCGATCTTGCCCTCGAAGACTTGCCAGGTCTGGGTGACAGGCTGCCCTGCCGCATCCTGTTCGCGCAGTTGCAGGCATTGGCGCGCCGGGTCGGACCCGCATGCCACGGTGTCGGCCGCCACTTCGATCAGCAGCGTCTGGCCGGGTCCACCGTAGCGGGTGTCGGCCGTGGCGACACCGCCGAACACCAGCCGGGTGCCGTCGCTGCGGGTCAGGGTCAGCTGTGGCGAGGTCTGCGCGGTGTTCAGCGCCACCGCGAAGCGGCCGGACAGCAACTCGCTGGCAGCGCGCTCCTGGGCCATCCGCCGCGGTTGCGCGCACAGGCGTTTGCTCGACACCACCCGGCCGATCTGCAAATGCGCCTGCGCCACGCTGTAATCGGCGCCCAATGCGTTGCAGGTCTGGCTGACCTGGATGCGGTGATCGCTGAAATCCAGCTGCAAGGGCGGTGTGCCAGCGACGAACAGGCTACCCAAGGCGGTGCCGTGCGCATCGCTGGCCTGCTGCAGCTGCCAGTGTTGCGCCCGCAACGCGGCCTGCAGTGGCGCGTTGTCGGCTGCGATCGAGCTGGTCGCGGCCGGCTCGGCGGCAGCAGCGTCGGCGCTGGATCCGGGTGCCTGCGGCGGCGTGCTCGACCCGCAGGCCGTCACGCCCGCTGCCAGCAGTGCAGGGGCAAACAACACGGCACGCATGCGGCGGCTCCCGGTGATCGATATGTCAGTGATACCGCCACCGCGCGGCCGGGGCAATGACGCAAGTCACTGCCCGGCCATGTGCCTCGCATGCCGCGCCGGCTCAGCCGGCACGACACGCGACGGCGTGGCCGTCTCAGGCCAGCGCCGGCAGCCACAGCAGCAGGGCCGCGCCCAGCACGATGCGGTAGACCGCAAATACGGTGAAGCGGTGCTTCTTGATGTAGCCCAGCAGCCACTTCACCACCACAAAGCCGGTGATGGTCGCCGCCACGAAGGCGACCGCCACATCGGCCCAGTTCTCGCTGCCGAAGCCACCTTCCTTGTACATCTCCAGCAGGGCATACCCGCTGGCCGCGAACATGGTCGGGATGCCCACCATGAACACGAAATCGGCCGCCGCCGAGCGCTTGCTCAGGCCCAGCAGCATGGCCAGGAAGATCGCCGAGGCCGAGCGCGAGGTGCCGGGGAACACGCCGGCGACGACCTGCGCCAGACCGACCGCGATGGCCACCTTCCAGGTCACCACATCGCGCTCGGGCAGTTTGCCGGCAAAGTGCTCGGCCACCAGCATCCACAGCCCGCCGATCAGCAACGCCCAGGCCACCGGCTGCACGGTTTCCGGCAGCTGCCAGCCGGCCTTGCGCACGATCAGCCCGACCACTGCGGTAACCAGGAAGGCCACGCCGATCTTGAGCACGTAGTCGCGGTTGTCGCGCTGGCCCAGGCCGGTGGCCAGGGTCCACAGCTTCTGCCGCAACGCCAGGCAGATCGCCAGGATCGCGCCGGCCTGGATGACGATGTTGAAGAAGTCAGAACGGCGTCCGAGCCATTGTTCGGCGATCAGCAGGTGGCCGGTGCTGGAGATCGGCAGGAATTCGGTGAGGCCTTCGAGAATGCCCAACAGCAGGGCGGAAATCAGATCGGACATCGGACTGGAGAGGGGATGGGGGAAGCGTCAGGATAGTGCATTGCGGCATGCACCATATCGGTGCAACATGCGATTGATTAGCACCTAAAAGGTGCTAGCTAGACGTGAGCGGCCTCAAGCGATGCAAGCAAAATCAACGACTTGTGAAGATCCGGCGCTTGGCATGGTCCCTGCTGTAGTTCCGCTCACGAGCCACTTAACTCCTGTAGAGGTTTCTTCCGATGTCCGTGGAAAATGTTGAAAAGCTGATCAAGGACAACAAGGTCGAGTTTGTCGACCTGCGCTTCGTCGATATGCGTGGTGTACAGCAGCACATCACCTTCCCGGCCAACATCATCGAGCCGGCGCTGTTCGAAGAAGGCAAGATGTTCGACGGCAGCTCGATCGCGGGTTGGAAGGGCATCAACGAGTCGGACATGGTTCTGCTCCCGGACGCCGGCACTGCGTATCTGGATCCGTTCTTCGCCGATCCGACGATCGTGCTGACCTGCGACATCCTCGATCCGGCCACCATGCAGAGCTATGAGCGCGACCCGCGCGGCATCGCCAAGCGTGCCGAGGCCTACCTGAAGTCCTCCGGCACCGCCGACCAGGCGTTCTTCGGCCCGGAGCCGGAATTCTTCATCTTCGATTCGGTGCGCTTTGCCAACGACATGGGCCACACCTTCTTCCAGGTCGGCTCGGAAGAGGCTGCCTGGAACACCGGCGCCAAGTACGACGGCGGCAACAGCGGCTACCGTCCGGGCGTGAAGGGCGGCTACTTCCCGGTCCCGCCGACCGACACGCTGCACGACCTGCGCGCGGAAATGATCAAGACGCTGGAACAGGTCGGCATCGAGACCGAGGTGCACCACCACGAAGTGGCCACCGCCGGCCAGTGCGAGATCGGCACCAAGTTCAGCTCGCTGGTGCAGAAGGCCGACGAACTGCTGACGATGAAGTACATCATCAAGAACGTCGCCTACCGCAACGGCAAGACCGCGACCTTCATGCCCAAGCCCATCGTGGGCGACAACGGCTCGGGCATGCACGTGCACCAGTCGCTGACCAAGGGCGGCGTCAACCTGTTCTCCGGCGACGGCTACGGCGGCCTGTCGCAGATGGCGCTGTGGTACATCGGCGGCATCTTCAAGCACGCACGTGCGATCAACGCCTTCTCCAACTCCGGCACCAACAGCTACAAGCGCCTGGTCCCGGGCTTCGAGGCGCCGGTGATGCTGGCTTATTCGGCCCGCAACCGCTCGGCCTCGTGCCGCATTCCGTGGGTCACCAACCCGAAGGCGCGCCGTATCGAAATGCGCTTCCCCGATCCGTTGCAGTCCGGCTACCTGACCTTCACCGCGCTGATGATGGCCGGCCTGGACGGCATCAAGAACCAGATCGACCCGGGCGCGCCGAGCGACAAGGACCTGTACGACCTGCCGCCGGAAGAAGAGAAGCTGATCCCGCAGGTCTGCTCCAGCCTGGATCAGGCGCTGGAAGCGCTGGACAAGGACCGCGAGTTCCTCAAGGCCGGCGGCGTAATGAGCGACGACTTCATCGACGGTTACATCGCGCTGAAGATGCAGGAAGTCACCAAGTTCCGTGCTGCGACCCACCCGTTGGAGTACCAGCTGTACTACGGCAACTGAGTTCCACCGCGGTGATGGCGGAGGCCCCCCCTCCCACCTCCGCCATCGCCGCACATGTTTGATCGCTCCACGGCACCGGCCGGGGAGTGAAGGGGTATTGAGAGAGCACACAGTTCGCGACGCGCGGGCCTGACCTCTCCCACGGGGCGGATGCATCTGCATCGGCCGAGGTCTGCGTAATCGCGAACGCGCGGATGCCGGGGTTGGCATCCAGGTGAATGACACCGCCGGGCGGCGCAATGCCGGCCGGTCTTTTCCACCATTCGGGGTATGCGCATGAAATTGATCACCGCCATCATCCGGCCGTTCAAGCTCGACGAGGTCCGCGAGGCCCTGTCCGCAGCAGGCGTGTCGGGCATCACCGTGACCGAGGTCAAGGGTTTCGGACGCCAGAAAGGCCACACCGAGCTGTACCGCGGCGCCGAGTACGTCGTTGATTTCCTGCCCAAGATCAAGATCGAGACGGTGGTGACCGACGACCGGCTGGACGCAGTGGTCGAGGCCATCCAGAACGCCGCCGGCACCGGCAAGATCGGCGACGGCAAGATCTTCGTGACCGCGATCGAGCAAGTCGTGCGCATCCGCACCGGCGAGATCGGCGCCGATGCGCTCTGAGTCCCCCACCCCCGGAGTTCTTATGAAGACAGTCCTTTTTGCCGGGTGGAAAGCCCGGTTCTACAGTGTCTGCATGCTGATGCTGTTCAGCGCGCTGGTGGTGGGCGGCATGGGCAGCGCGCACGCGCAGTCCACTCCGCAGGTCACCCCGCTGCCGACCGAACCGGTCACCACCGAACCGCTGCCGTCGGCGCAGCCGCCCGCCGCACCGGTGGCCGCCGCCGAGGCCGCGCCGGTGGTGGAGAAGGGCGATGTCGCCTGGATGCTGACCTCCACGCTGCTGGTGCTGCTGATGGTGGTGCCGGGCCTGGCGTTGTTCTACGGCGGCATGGTGCGTGCCAAGAACGTGTTGTCGGTGCTGATCCAGGTCGCGGTGGTGTTCTCGCTGCTGACCATCCTGTGGGTGGTGTACGGCTACAGCCTGGCGTTTTCCGGCGAAGGCCCGTGGATCGGCAATCTGGACAAGGCGCTGCTCAAGGGCGTGACCATCGAGACGCTGGCGGCCACCTTCACCAAGGGCGTGAGCCTGCCGGAATACGTGTTCGTGGCGTTCCAGGCGACCTTTGCCGGCATCACCGGTGCGCTGATCGTCGGCGCCTTTGCCGAACGCGCCAAGTTCGCCGCGGTGCTGCTGTTCTCGGTGATCTGGTTCACCTTCGGCTACCTGCCGCTGGCGCACATGGTCTGGGCCACCGGCGGATACCTGTTCGGCCTGGGTGCGCTGGATTTTGCCGGCGGCACCGTGGTGCACATCAACGCCGGTATCGCCGGCCTGGTCGGCGCCTACTTTGTCGGCAAGCGCGCCGGCCTGGGCCGCGAGGCGATCAAGCCGCACAACGTGACCCTGACCTTCGTCGGTGCCTCGCTGCTGTGGGTGGGCTGGTTCGGCTTCAACGCCGGCTCCAACCTGGAAGCCAATGCCGGTGCGGCGCTGGCCTTCCTCAACACCTTGCTGGCCACTGCCGCTGCCATCCTGGGCTGGTCGCTGACCGAGAAGATCATCAAGGGCAAGTCGTCTGCGCTGGGCGTGGCTTCGGGCATGGTCGCCGGCCTGGTCGGCATCACCCCGGCCTGCGGCACGGTGGGTCCGTTCGGTGCGATCGTCATCGGCCTGGCCGCCGGCGTGCTGTGCGTGTGGGGCGTCACCGGCCTGAAGCGCCTGCTGGGCGCCGACGACAGCCTGGACGTGTTCGGCGTGCATGGCCTGGGCGGCATCATCGGCGCCATCCTGACCGGCGTGTTCTCGGCGGCCTCGCTGGGCGGCCAGAAGGGCGGCGATTACGACATCGTGCATCAGGTCGGCATCCAGGCACTGGGCGTGGGCATCACCCTGGTGTGGATCGGCGTGGTGTCGGTGGTGGGCTTCCTGGTCGCCAAGCTGGTGTTCGGCCTGCGCGTCACCGAAGAAGCCGAACGCGAGGGCCTGGATATCACCTCGCACGGCGAAGCGGCATACGAGTCCTGAGCATGCACACCCGCGGCCACGCTGCCGCGGGTGGCGCAACGACCCGGCCGGGACAGCCGTGCCGGGTCCGTTTTCCCCGTTGCCCCATCGGGCGCGGACCAACTGCCGAGGTGCCTGCATGACCAGCCCCACGCCTGTGACTGTCGGCGCGGATGTCCGCTGGATCGGTGCGACCTGCTGCCATCCGGCCCCGATTCCTTGCTTGCACGCTTCGTTCTGCGCGCTATATGCGCAGGCCGATCGTGCTTGCACTAAATTGGTGCAATGCTGATGTCGTCCATCCTCCCGTCGCTGGACAGCCTGGGCACACCGGTGGCCTGGGCCGACCGCGAGGGTCGCGTGCTGGGCGTCAATCCGGCCTTCGCGCGCTGGCTCGGGGTCAGTGCGCGGCGTCTGGTCGATCAACCGCTGGCGGCGCTGGAAGTGCAGGGCGATGCGCTGGCCCGCTTCCTGCTCAACGACGAGCGCGACGTGCTGCGCCTGCATCGGCTGGCATTGGGCCTGCCCAATGACGCGCCGCGCTTTGCCGAAGGCTGGCTGTCGCGGCTGGACGACGGCGGCTGGCTGCTGGAAACCCATCCGGTCGACGAATTCCCCGCACTGGACCCCACCCATGCGCTGCCCAACGCCTTGAGCGCCGCGCTCAAGGGGCTGGCGCACGAGCTGCGCAATCCGCTGGCCGGGCTCAAGGGCGCGGCGCAGTTGCTGGCGCGGCGCTCGGCCGGGCGCGACGAGGACGAGCGCGAGCTGATCGAGCTGATCGGCACCGAGATCGAACGCCTCAATACCTTGCTCGAACGCCTGCTCTCGCCCACGCCGGCGCGCCCGCACGACCGCCTCAACATCCACGTCGTGCTCGAGCGCGTGCTGCGCCTGGCCGAGGCCGAGGGCGGCTGGTCGGTGCAGGTGCAGCGCGATTACGACCCCAGCATTCCCGACATCCTCGGCGATGGCGACCGCCTGACCCAGGCGGTGTGGAATCTGGTGCGCAATGCGTTCCAGGCCGGCGCCACACGGGTGACCCTGCGCACCCGCGTCGAGCACGGCCAGCGCATCCGCGACCGCGTGCATGCGATGTCGCTGCGGCTGGAGATCATCGACGACGGCGGCGGCGTGCCGGAGGAACTGGCCGAGCACCTGTTCCTGCCGCTGGTCAGCGGCCGCGCCGAGGGCAGCGGCCTGGGTCTGGCGCTGGCCCAGCAGGTCTCGCGCGAGCACCACGGCACGCTGACCTACCGCTCGCGGCCGGGACATACCGTTTTCACCCTGCTGTTGCCCGAGCTGGCCGGCGATCACGACAAGGAGCATCTGCATGGCTGAGGCCGCCGCCGCATCCCACCACATCTGGGTGGTCGACGACGACCGTTCGGTCCGCTTCGTGCTGTCCACCGCCTTGCGCGATGCCGGCTACGCCGTGGATGGCTTCGAGAGTGCCGCCGCCGCACTGCAGGCACTGGCCATGCGGCCCACCCCGGATCTGCTGTTCACCGACGTGCGCATGCCCGGCGAAGACGGCCTGAGCCTGCTCGACAAGCTCAAGTCCAGGCACCCGCAACTGCCGGTGATCGTGATGTCGGCCTACACCGATGTGGCCAGTACCGCCGGCGCCTTCCGCGGCGGCGCGCACGAGTTCCTGTCCAAGCCCTTCGATCTGGACGATGCGGTGGCCTTGGCCGCACGCGCGCTGCCCGATGCCGATGCCGGTGTCGAGGAGATCATCGGAACACCGTTGGCAGAAGGCTCGGCCTCGCTGATCGGCGACACCCCGGCGATGCAGGCGCTGTTCCGCGCGATCGGCCGGCTGGCGCAGGCACCGCTGTCGGTGCTGATCAATGGCGAGACCGGTACCGGCAAGGAACTGGTGGCGCGCGCGCTGCATAACGAATCGCCGCGCGCGCGCAAACCCTTCGTCGCGCTCAACACCGCCGCCATCCCCGCGGAACTGCTGGAAAGCGAGTTGTTCGGCCACGAAACCGGTGCCTTCACCGGCGCCACCAAACGCCATATCGGCCGCTTCGAACAGGCCGACGGCGGCACGCTGTTCCTGGACGAAATCGGCGACATGCCGCTGCCGCTGCAGACCCGCCTGCTGCGTGTGCTGGCCGAGAACGAATTCTTCCGTGTCGGTGGGCGCGAGTTGATCCGCGTCGATGTGCGCGTGATCGCCGCCACCCACCAGGACCTGGAGGCGCTGGTCGAACAGGGCCGCTTCCGTGCCGACCTGTTGCATCGCCTGGACGTGGTGCGCCTGCAATTGCCGCCGCTGCGCGAGCGCCGCGGCGATATCGCGCAGCTGGCCGAGAATTTCCTGGCCATGGCCGGGCGCAAGCTCGACATGCTGCCCAAGCGGCTGTCCTCGGCCGCGCTGGAACAACTCCGCCAATACGATTGGCCCGGCAACGTGCGCGAGCTGGAAAACGTCTGCTGGCGCCTGGCGGCCCTGGCCACTGCCGACATCATCGACGTGGTCGACGTGGAATCGGCACTGGCGCGCGGCGGCCGCCGCCAGCGTGCCGGCCGTGGCGATGGGCAATGGGACGAGATGCTCTCCAGCTGGGCCGCGCAACGCCTGAGCGAAGGCGCCCAGGGTCTGCACGCCGAAGCCCGCGAACGCCTGGACAAGACCCTGCTCGAAGCCGCCCTGCAACTCACCCAGGGCCGCCGTGCCGAAGCCGCCGCCCGATTGGGTCTGGGCCGCAACACCGTCACCCGCAAGCTCGGTCCGGGCCGCAAACGCCGGTGATCTGAGTCTAATCCCCTCTCTCATGGGAGAGGGGTTGGGGTGAGGGTCCCTGTGGTGATGGAAGCGCTATTGCACGCGCATCTATTGCAACGGTGCCTCGATCGAGCTGAGGCTGCCCGACACTGCCCGCGGCAAGCGTTGCTGAGTGGCACGCCGCCGAATCCTTGCTCTCGATGACGCCATCGCAGTTCTAACGTGCCGACGCCATCGTCCAAGCAACTCACGACACGTGTACTCGGCGTCTCGCACACCATCCCAACAACCCGCGTCCTATCGACCCGCACCTCCAACAACCCGAGCATCCACACCAACCCCGTAAACTCCTGTGCTGCCAGCGGCGCATTTCATGACATGTGAACATGCGCCCGCATAGGTTTTCAGCCTGATCAGGAGAACAGCTCGATGCGTTACCGGTCGTCCACGATCGTCGCCCTCACCGCGCTGGCGCTTGCCGCCTGCAGCAGCACGCCACCGCCTCCGCCACCACCGCCCCCGGCGGCGCGCGTGGTGCCCGTGCGTCCGGTCCAGCAGGCCGAAGCGGCGCTGGCATCGGCGTCGGGCAGCCTGGTCAGTGGTCGGGTGGTGCTGGTCCCTGCGCTGCAAGGCATTCGCATCACCGGCACGGTCGGTGGTCTGCGTCCGGGCGGCGTGGCCGGTTTCCATGTGCACGAACGCGGCGATTGCAGCGCCGCCGACGCCAGCAGTGCCGGTGCGCATTTCAATCCGACCGGTGCGGCGCACGGACGTGCCGGCAACACTCCCCACCACGCCGGCGACATGGACAACCTGCGTGCCGATGCCGAAGGTGTCGCGCATCTGGACATGATCGTTGCCGGCATCACCCTGGGCGATGCCGCGCCCACCGACGTGGTCGGCAAGTCGCTGGTCGTGCATGCCGATGCCGACGACTATCGCAGCCAACCCAGCGGCAATGCCGGCGCGCGCCTGGCCTGCGGCGTCATCCGCGTCACCCAGTGGCGCACACCCCCTTCGCAGCCCTGAGTCGGGGCACCCCTGGCTGCAGCTGCGGCCTTTCTACAGGAGTTTTCTCATGCGCATTCTTCCAACGACGTTGTTCCTGGCCACCGCGCTGGTGCTGACCGCGTGCAAACGCGACGAACCCGCGCCGGCCGACCCTGCACCCGCACCGCAGGCCGGCGCAGCGGCCGAAGCGGCGCATGGCGGTGAGCACGCCGCGTCCATGGTCACCGAAGCGGCGGCCACCACCACCGCCACTGCCGAGCTCAAGCCGACCAAGGGCAGCGACGTCAAAGGCACGGTGAGCTTCAAGATCGTCGACGGCGCGCTGCGCGTCACCGGCCAGCTCAGTGGCCTCAAGCCCAACAGCGAACACGGCTTCCATATCCACGAAAAGGGCGATTGCAGCGCACCGGACGGCAGCAGCGCCGGCGGTCACTTCAACCCGGCGCAATCCGATCACGGCGCCGTCAGTGCAGACCCGCACCACGGCGGCGACATGCCCAACATCAAGGCCGATGCGCAGGGCAATGCCAGCATCGATGGCCCGGTGTCGAGCAACGTCAATCTGGGCAAGGCCGACCAGTTCGATATCGCCGGCCACGCGGTGATCGTGCATGCCGATGCGGACGACTACAAAACCCAGCCCACCGGCAACGCCGGCGGCCGTCTGGCCTGCGGTGTGATCACCACCGACAACGCCCCAGCTGCAGCCAAGTAAGCAAGACAGGCCAGCAGTCAGGCAAAACGCCGCGGTGATCGATCACCGCGGCGTTGTTGTTTCTGGGCTGCGGTGGGGGAGCGATCCGGTCATGCGTGGTGCAGGCGCGCAGAGCATCCGGCATAACGCATGTCGCGTGCTACATGCTTCCTTTCGGTACGCATTGAACTGTCGATACACCTCACACCGAGCGCACCGCACAGGCGACCACGTCGTTCGCTTGCGCAAGACCCGCGTCATCAACGACTCAATAATTCAGCCACAGCCCCGGCGTCGCCAGCTCCAGCAGATGCGCATCCGGATCGCGGAAGTAGAGGCTGTGCCCGCCGCCTGGCCACTGCGTGCGGCCCTCGATGGGCACGTCGCAGGCCTGCAGATGTGCCTCCCATCCAGCCAGCGCATCGGTGGCGATGGCGAATGCGTAATGCGCGCGCCCGCTGCCATCGTGCGGCGGAATCGTGCCGCCCGGCAGCGTGACCGTGGCGGCGGTGCTGCCCTGCAGAAACAACAGCAACACCTGCCCGGGTGCGATTGCGTACGCGGCCATGCGCGCGTCGCGATACATGGCTGCCAATCCCAGCACGCGGGCATAGAACGCGCAGGCGCGCTCCAGATCTGCCACATACACGCCGGTTTCCAGTACGCCCTGCAACGCCGGCGCCACGGACGCCGGCGTCTGGCTCACGCGGCCAATGCCTGGCGCGGATCCTGGCCCGGTTCCACATGCACGTACAGTACCGGCAGGCCATGCGCTTCCAGCACTGCGGCCATCTGTCGCTGACGCGAGAGGAATTGTTCGTAGACGCCGCGCAGGCGCTCGCAATTCTCGCGGTCGTGCGCGTAGTAATCGCACCAGCCGGCCGGGTCGAACAGCGCGATGCGCACTTCGCCGTCGACATAGCGCAGCACCGGCTCGGGCGGCTGTTCCAGCCACTCTTCGCTGTGCGGCGCCAGCAGGGCGGCTTCGATCAGCGGCCACAACGGGGCCAGGCCCTGGTTGTCGTACTGCATCGAAATCATCGCGGCCAGATCGTTCGCGGTGAGATACCGCGCATGTTCAATGCGTGCGCCGAAGCTTTCCTGCGCCAGCAATGCGGTATCGGCCTGCGCCATGCCCTGGGCCAGCAGCACTTCTTCCATCGCATCGGCCACCGTCGCCACGATCTGCGGATCGCCGGAGAGCAGGAACGGCAGCACGCGCAGGCCGCCGCCGGTCAGCTGTGCGTCGGCCTGGAAGGGCAGGGGGATCTCGCCCTGCGCATCGGCGCCGAACGCCAGCACACGCGGGCCCTGATCGCGCCCGGGCGCGCGCGCATGCAGCTCTTCCAGCCGGCGGTGCAGCGGCCAGCCCGGCCGCAGCACTTCGGCCGGGTCGAAGTGCGCCATTGCCACGCTGAGCTCGAGCTCGCGGACTTCGGGGATCCACTGCGCCAGGTCGCGGCCGATGCGTTCGGCCAGCATGCCGGCCTGCTCGGGCGCCAGGGCGCCGCGCTCGGGGGCGGTGCCGCCCGTCAATTCCAGCGCCATCACACCCATGGCGGTCACGCCGTGTTCGGTCTTGCTCATGATTCGCGGTTGGCCCATCACGGGGTCGAAGCTACACTGCGGCCATTATGCCTGCCGGCCCTGTGCAGGCCATGTCCCCGAGTCCTCCATGCCAGGTCAACCGATGCCCGCAGCCCGTCCCGTCGCCATTCTGGGCGGCGTTCGTATCCCGTTCTGTCGTCAGAACACCGCTTATGCGGACGTGGGCAACCTGGGCATGTCGGTGCGCACGCTGGGCGCGCTGGTCGAGCGCTTCGGGCTGCACGGGCAGCAACTGGGCGAAGTGGCGATGGGGGCGGTGATCAAGCACTCCTCGGACTGGAACCTGGCGCGTGAGGCGGCGCTGTCGTCCGGTCTGTCGCCGCTGACGCCGGGCATCACCCTGCAGCGCGCCTGCGGCACCAGCCTGGATTCGGTGATCACCATCGCCAACAAGATCGCGCTGGGCCAGATCGATTCGGGCATCGGCGGCGGCTCGGACACCACCTCCGAAGTGCCGATCGTCTACGGCAAGAAGCTGCGCGCGCGGCTGATGGCCGCCAACCGCGCCAAGGCCACCGGCGACAAGCTCAAGGCCCTGCTGCGCGGCTTCAAGCTGAGCGAGCTCAAGCCCGAATTCCCCGGCGTGGCCGAGCCGCGCACCGGCAAGAGCATGGGCGACCACTGCGAGGACATGGCCAAGGAATGGAACATCTCGCGCGACTCGCAGGACGAATGGGCGGTGTCCTCGCACCACAAGCTGGCCGCCGCCTATGAGCGCGGCTTCTTCGACACGCTGATCGCGCCGTTCCGCGGCGTCTCGCGGGACAACATCCTGCGCGCCGACACCTCGCTGGAAAAGCTGGCCACGCTGCGCCCGGCCTTCGACAAGACCTCCGGCCGCGGCACGTTGACCGCGGCCAATTCCACCCCGCTCACCGATGGCGCGGCCGCGGTGCTGCTGTCCAGCGAAGCCTGGGCGCTGGCGCATGGCCATACCCCGATGGCCTATCTGCGCGATGCGCAGGTGGCGGCGGTGGATTTCGTGCATGGCGAAGGCCTGTTGATGGCGCCGACCATCGCGGTGCCGCAGATGCTGGCGCGTCAGGGCCTGACCCTGCAGGACTTCGACATCTACGAAATCCACGAGGCCTTTGCCGCGCAGGTGCTGTGCACGCTGCGCGCCTGGGAAAGCGAGGATTACTGCCGCAATCGCCTGGGGCTGGAAGCGCCGCTCGGCCGTATCGACCCGGAAAAGATCAACCCGCTGGGTTCGTCGCTGGCCACCGGCCACCCCTTCGCCGCCACCGGCGCACGCGTGGTGGCAACGGCTGCCAAGCAGCTGGAAGAACGCGGCGGCGGCCGTGCGTTGATTTCGATCTGCACCGCTGGCGGCATGGGCGTGGTGGCCATCGTCGAGCGCTGACGCTGCTGCGCAGCGTGGGGTTGGGCATTCGGAATTGAGGATTCGCAAAGCAGCTGCGAACTCCTGATTTTACGAATCCCCAATTCCCAATCCCGAATCCCCAACCTGCAAGGACGCATGGATGTCGAACGTTGATTCACGCGAACCCCCTACGCTTTATCTGCCTCCGACGCACTGCGCCGTGTGGCGCGAGGGCGATGTGCTGGTGTGCACGCCGGGCGCCGATCTGCCGCCGCGTTGCGTCAAGTGCAATGCGCCGGCGGACATCTCGCCGCGCCGCTACATCTTCCATTGGCATCACCCGGCGATCTATCTGGCCCTATTGATGGGGGTGCTGCCGTATCTGATCCTGGCCATCGTGCTGCGCAAGCGCAGTGCGCACGTGCTGAGCCTGTGCGCTTGGCATGAGCGCCGCCGCGTGCGGTGTGTCGCCATCGCGATGGCGTCGATCGTGCCGTTGTTGGTCGGGGTGCTGTGGATCGGTGGCGCGACCGGCTGGCTGACCGGTGCCGGTGTGATGGCGGTGATGCTGTTGATCGGCAGGCGCGGTTCGCGTGTGTTGTCGGCGCAATCGGTCGATCACGAGCAGGCACGTTATCTCGGTGCCTGTGACGCGTTTTTGTGTGCATTGCCGGCGCCGCCCCGGGAATCGCGCGATTGGTGATCTGCGCCGCTGCGTTTGCAGATAGCTTCGTAACGTGCGTGCGTTGCCATCCCTGCAGGTGTGATGACAGGCCGGCAAATGTTGCCGGTGGCGCTTTTGCCCGGATCTAGAAAAACAAAAGCCCCGGACATGCCGGGGCTCCTGGTGAATCCACGCATCGCCGCAATAGCGGTCAGACCTCAGATCAAAGCACGCGATCATCCGGTGCGAGCGGATCGGCCGGCGGCGTTGCATAGGCCGATACGATCGGCCCGCGCAGCGACTGCTGTGGCAAGCCCTCGTGCACCGGCTCGCCGCGTGCGGCACGCAGGGCGTTGGCATAGCAATGCTGTGCGGACAGCAGATCCCCGGCGGCGGCAAAGCCGTGGCCGAGTTCTTCCCAGGCCTCGCTGCCCGCGCCATTGGCCACCGCGCGATGCAGGAACTCTTCGGCCTGCGACCACTGCTGCTGGTGGCGTGCCAGACGCGCCAGGGTCAGCAACAGGCCCGGGCTGTCCGGGTATTGGGTCAGCCAACGCTGTGCACTGGCGCGGCGCGAATCGTATTTTTCCAGCGGCAGCACGCCATACAGGCGCACCAGCGATTCGTCCCACTGCGTATCCAGCGCCTGCTCCAGGCTATGCACCGCCGCATCGTCCCAGTGCAGCACTGCCGCGCGCTGTGCATAGGCACCCACCACCGCGGGATAGGTACGCAGCGGTTTGGGCAGCGCTTCCCAGCGTTCGGCCAGGGCATTGGCATCGCCGGCCTGCAACAGCGTCTGCTCGGCCAGCGTGGCTTCCAGTGCACTGTAGGCCTCCGGTGCCAGCACCGCCTGCTGACGCAATGCGCCCAGCTGACCATAGGCCTCGTCGGCGCGGCCGATCTGCGCCAGGGCGTGCGTGCGCAGCAGCAGGCCGCGCGCCGGCAGCGGTTGCGCGTTGGCATGATCGAGCG
Source organism: Xanthomonas sp. WHRI 7064 (assembly GCF_040202355.2). Taxonomy (NCBI): domain Bacteria; kingdom Pseudomonadati; phylum Pseudomonadota; class Gammaproteobacteria; order Lysobacterales; family Lysobacteraceae; genus Xanthomonas; species Xanthomonas sp. WHRI 7064. The sequence continues at coordinate 289,032 of NZ_CP167821.1, forward strand.
CATTGATCGCCTCGACCGGGCGTTGCCGCGCCAGATGCCGCTCGCCCTGCAGCAACGCATGCGCGGTGGGGTCGCATTCGGCCAATTGCTGGGCCAGCGCGTTGGCCGCCACCTCGTCTCCGCGTGCATCGGCAACCCGCACTGCGCTGGCCAGGGCGATGCCGCTGACCTCCGCATCCTCGCTGGCGTTGACCAACAGGCGCTCAGCACGCTGCCACTGGCCGTGATCGGCTGCGCGCAAGCCTTCGATCAGGCGGGCGCGGCCCTTCCTGCGGCGGTACTTGCCCCAGACCCGGAACGGCAGGCTAACCAGCGTCCACACCAGCCACAGCACCAGCAGCGCGATGACCAGGATCAGCAGCGCCTGCGGCATGGCGGCGCGGTAGTCGTTGCCGCCGACGCTGACCACCACATTGCCCAGGTCGTAACTGGTCTGATGCGACAGCCATTGCGCACCGAGCACGCCCAGCGCCACGGCAACCAACAGGATCAAGACAGTACGCAACACTTTCATTGGGTGGATCTCCCTTCACGCATGGCCTGCAGTTGCAGCAGGGTGGTGCCCAGTTCCGGCAGGCGCGGACGCAGTGGCGCTTGTTGCAGCGTGCGCAGGCGGGTACGTGCCTGGCGACGTTGTGGCGAATCCGGCCATAGCCGGGTGGTCCAGGTGTCCACCCGGCGCAGCGATTGCGCAAAGCCGGCTGCATCGCCGCGCTCGGCCGCAGCGCGGGCCAGGCTGACCTCGATCTGCAAGGCGTCGCGCGCGGCATGGCGGTTGCCGCCGGTCAGCAGTGCATCGCCACGGCTGGGACGGATGTCCACCAGCGGCGTGAGTGCTTTCTGCCACCACGGCTGCGCTGCTTCGCTCTCTTGAGCGGTCTGTTCGGGCAGGCGCAGCAGGTCGCCGGCCAATTGATCCAGGGTGTGGCCGGCCTGCGCCTGCGGACCGGCGCCCAGACGATCCAGTGCGTCGCGTTCCTGCACCAGCGCCTGACGCAGGTTGAGATAGCCGGGATCGTCGATGCCATTGAGTGCGGCATTGGCCAGCGCGTAGGCGCGGCGCGCCCCGTCGGCGTCGCCGGCGATGCTCAGCCGCTGCTGGCCCAGCCGCAGCAGCAGCTCCACTTCATCCAGCCGCAGCGCCTGCGCACCGTGGCGGTTGGGATCGGCGAGTTTTTGCACGGTTTCTTCGAGCAAGACACTGCGTTGGCTCAGGCCCAGCATCTCGTCGCGCAGCACGCGGTTGGTCGCTGCCGCATCCGCTAGGCGTTCGTTGGCCAGGCGTTGGTCGCGGCGCAAGGTCTCCAGCATCTGCTGCGTGCCATCCCACCGCTGCTGCTGCGCCTCGGCGGCCTGCAGCTGCGCGCTTTGATAGCCCTGCCATGCGCGCCAACCTAAGAACAGCGCCACACCCACGGCGGCCAGCGCGACGACGAGCAGCAGCCATGCCAGGGGAAAGCGTCGCGTGGAAGCGGGCATTTCGGTCATTCGTCCATCCTCGCGCGGTCACGACGGGTGCAGGTGCCGCAGTCATCTGCCACAGCATGGCGTGCAGCGGCAGACAGCCGCAAGCCGTGCTTGAGTTCGAAGTTCAGCAAGGTCGCGATGGTGTCACGATCGCGGCGGCGGCAGCGGCCAATTGCTCGGGCAAGGGACCTGCGGCGCGCAGCACCTGCTGGAAGCCAGCGGCGTGTGCGGCTTGCAGCATGCGCTCGCTGGAGGCCACCAGCGGGCGTTGCCGCAAGGCGTCGATCAGCGGTCCAGGCAGTTGCTGCAGCACCAGCGTCAGCGCTTCGGCGCTGCTCAGCGCCAGCACGCTAGCGGGCAGCGCGTCCGCCAGGGCACGCACTGCCGATGCGCGCAGGTGCAGCGGCACGCGCTGATAGACATCGGCGCGCAGGATGCGGGCGCCTCGCTGCTCCAGGGCCGGCGCCAGCATGCCGCGCCCGCCCGGGGCGGTGACCAGCCCGACGGCCTGCAGCGGTTGCCGGAACAGCGGCAATGCGAGCAGGCCCTCGCTGTCCATGCGCGCCGGGCGTATCACCGTGTCGATGCCGCAGGCCTGCAGCGCGCGCGCAGTGCCGTCTCCCACGCTCACCCACTGCGCCTGCGCCGGCCGCTGCAGCGGCGCCAGACGATGCGCCGCGTGCACTGCGGCCGGGCTGGTGAACACCGCGATCGGCGCGTGCAAGGCCTGCCGCAATGCAGCCCGTGCCTGCGGGGTGTCGTTGGTCTGCAGCCGCCACGGCGACAGCGCCAGCAGCCGTCCGCCGTGCCGCGCGGCGGCCCGCCGCAGCGGCGCGTGTTCACCGCTGGGCCGCAGCGAAATCAGGGTCCAGGCGTCGGCAGCTGGGGCGGGAGGTGTCATCCAGTGATTATGCGAGAGCCGTGCGTTATCGGGGGCGGGTGTCGCGCGCTGTGATGGCGCTGGCGGCGATTCGATCCTCGCGCGCTGTCTGGCCTTTGCGTGCCTGCTCGACGCGATGCCTGCGTTTCTGCGGCCAGAACCTCGTCCCCGGGTCCGTGCCGATGACCGCTTCCGCCCACGATCCGCCACGACAATCGAGCTGGAGTGGCGCCGTGATCAAGTCCTACCTCATCAACATGCAGCGCAGCGGCGAGCGCCTGCAGGCGATGTCGACGCAGTTCCACGCGCTGGGCCTGCCGTTCGAGCGGATTCCTGCAGTGGATGGCGCCACCCTGACGCCTGCGCAGATTGCCGACTTCGCACGCGAGCGGCCGCTGGAAGGCTCCGGGGATGCCTTCAGCACCGGCCCGCGCAAGTGGACCGCCTCCAACATCGGGTGCTTTCTGAGCCATCAGGCCGCGTGGCGCATCGCAGCCGACTCCGACGACGCCTACACCGCCATCTTCGAAGACGACATGCATCTGTCCGACGCGCTGCCGGCGCTGCTGCGCAGCAGCGAGTGGCTGCCAGGCGGCAACAGCATCGTGCGGCTGGAGCCGTCCTACAACCGCATCAAGCTCGATGCCAAGGTCGCCGAAGTCGGTGGCCGGCAGCTGCGCCTAGTGCGTCCCTCGACCCACCAACACTGCTGGCCGGTCTGCGCCGGTGCGCTGATCCTCAGCCGCGATGCGGCGCGCCTGCTGCTGGCGGCCGACGCGCGCTGGCACACGATGGCCGACATTTTCCTGTTCGGCTGGAACGAATCGCCGGTCGCACAGCAGCTGTCCACCTATCAGCTGGCGCCGGCGGCCTGCATCCAGGACAAGTTCTTCCACGCCGCTCCGGAGCAGATCGTGTTCACCAGCACCATCGATGCGCCGTTGACGCACGCGCAGAGGCAGCGCAGCGCGCATTGGAAGGCCAAGGCCACCGCGTTGCTGCGTGTGGCGCAGGGCTATCGCAAGGTCATGTTCGCGCCCTGAGCCGGGCAAGACCCAGGCGTGCGGCGACGCGATGCCGTACGCGTTCACCATGCGGTACCGCATGTCATTCCAGTGCACAAGACGCTCGCGGAACATTGCGGCATGATGCCGCCCTTCGCCGTCTTTCAGCCTTCGCCGATGACTCCTTCGTGCACGCTCGCATCCGCCCTGCAATCGCTGCAGCAACAGTTCATCGCCATGCCGCCGGTCCTGTCGATGGGCATTGCCGTCGACGGCTTGCATGACGGCGCGTTGCGCTTGCGTGCGCCGCTGCAGGCCAACGTCAACGACAAGGCCAACGCGTTCGGCGGCAGCCTGGCCTCGTTGATGACGCTGGCCAGCTGGGGCTGGCTGACGCTGCAACTGCAACTGGCCGGGCACAGCGCCGATGTCTACGTGGCCGACAGCCAGCTGCGCTACGTCGCCCCGGTCTACGAAGACCTGGTGGCCAATGCCGAGCCGTCCGAACTCGGTAGCTGGGAGGCGTTCCTGGCGACCTTCCGGCAGCGCGGCAAGGCGCGCATCGGCATGCGTGCGCAGATCGCGCTGGGGTCCGGTGCGGCGGCGGCCACCCTGAGCGGGCGCTTCGTGGCGTTTCCAAAACGGTAGGATGCGCGCTGGACTTGGGGGAATGCGCATGCGTGCAGTGATCGGGGCAATGTTGTTGCTCGGGCTGGCGATGGTCAGCGGGGTGGCGTCTGCCGGCAGCCGTGCCCAGGCACGCGCGCTGGAAACCACCCAGGCCGCCTACACCGCCGCGGTGCGCTGGAGCGATTTCGATGCCGCGCAGGGCTTTGTCGAGCCGACCTACGCCCAGGCGCATCCGCTCAGCGATCTCGAACGCTCGCGCTACGAACAGGTGCAGATCTCCGGCTACCGCGAGCTGCGGGTGGGCGAAGATGGCAACGGCGACCTGCGCCGCGAGGTCGAGCTGCGGGTGATCAACCGCAATACCCAGGCCGAGCGGCTGGTGCGCAGCATCGAGCTGTGGCGCTGGGATGCCGAGCGCAAACGCTGGTGGCTGGCCAGCGGCCTGCCCGATCTGTGGCAGGGCCAGTAGCCCGTGCCACCGGCGCCTGGCCGTCGCGCGCGCCAGCTGTGCGACAATTCCCGCCCGCTTGACTGACCCTGACCCCGTGAATTTCGAAGAGCTGCAGGCCTTTGTCGGCCGCAACCCCATGTTGTCGCTGGCCCTGGTGGGCCTGACCATCGCCCTGATCGTCACCGAGGTCGCGCGCCTGTTCCGTGGGTATCGCGCACTCAAGCCGGCCGAGCTGACCCGTTTGATCAACAGCGAGAACGCGTTGGTGATCGACCTGTCGCCGACCGCCGATTTCGAAAAAGGCCACATCGCCGGCAGCCGCAACGTGGCGCTGGCCAAGTTCGACCCGGCCGGCAAGCTGCTCGCCAACGCCAAGTCCTCGCCCGTGGTGGTGGTGTGCCGTAACGGCAATGCCTCCGCAGGCGCGGCCAAGACGCTGAAGAAAGCCGGTTTCGAGCAGGTCTACTGGCTCGATGGCGGCGTGGCCGCCTGGCAGATGGCCGAGCTGCCGCTGGTCAAGGGCCGCGCCTGACCGCACCTTGTGAGGCGCCGGGCAAGTCCCCATTGCTGGCGTGAGAGACTCGCACTTTCACGTTTGCATCATTCAACGCTGCATCCACCGAACCGTTTCTGGAGTTAGGAATGTCCGACGAAATCATCAACGGCGCGGTTGCGCCGGCCGACGCCGCTGCTGGCCCCGCTTTCACCATCGAGAAGATTTACGTCAAGGACGTTTCCTTCGAATCGCCGAACGCGCCGTCCGTCTTCAATGACGCCAACCAGCCCGAGCTGCAGCTGAACCTCAACCAGAAGGTGCAGCGCCTCAACGACAACGCCTTCGAAGTGGTGCTGGCCGTGACCCTGACCTGCACCGCCGGTGGCAAGACCGCCTACGTGGCCGAAGTGCAGCAGGGCGGCGTGTTCGGCCTGGTCGGCCTGGAGCCGCAGGCGATCGACGTGCTGCTCGGCACCCAGTGCCCGAACATCCTGTTCCCGTATGTGCGCACGCTGGTCAGCGACCTGATCCAGGCCGGCGGCTTTCCGCCGTTCTACCTGCAGCCGATCAACTTCGAAGCGCTGTACGCAGAAACCCTGCGCCAGCGTTCGCAGGGCGAAGGCACCTCGCTGGCCGATTCCGAGCCGGCTGGCAACGCCTAAGCCTTGCGTGCGCCGATGAGCGATTCGACGCAGAAGATCGCGGTTCTCGGCGCCGGCTCCTGGGGCACGGCCCTGGCCGCGCTGCTCGCCAGGCACGGTCACCCGACCGTGCTCTGGGGACGCGATGCGGCGATGGTGGATGCCATCGACCGCACCCATGAAAACGCGCGTTATCTGCCGGGGATTCCACTGCCCGAGAGCCTGCGCGCGACCACCGACCTGCAACTGGCCATTGCCGATGCCGGCTGGATCCTGGTCGTGGTGCCCTCGCATGCATTCACCGAGACGATCCGGTTGATCGCACCGTTGCGTCCGGCCGGTGCCGGCGTTGCGTGGGCGACCAAGGGCTTCGAGCCCGGTTCCGGGCGGTTCCTGCACGAAGTGGCGCGCGACATCCTCGGCCCCGGCGTTGCGCTGGCGGTGGTGACCGGGCCGTCCTTCGCCAAGGAAGTCACGCTCGGCCTGCCGACCGCCATCACCGTGCACGGCGACGATGCGGCCTTTGCGCAGGTCGTGGCCGATGCCATGCATGGCCCCACCTTCCGCGCCTATACGGGCGATGACATGGTGGGCGCCGAGCTCGGTGGTGCGATGAAGAACGTGCTGGCGGTGGCCACCGGCGTGGCCGATGGCATGCAGCTGGGTCTCAACGCCCGTGCCGGCCTGATCACGCGCGGCTTGAACGAGATGCTGCGCCTGGCGGCGGCGATCGGTGCGCGGCCGGAGACCTTGATGGGCCTGGCGGGTCTGGGCGATCTGGTGCTCACCTGCACCGGTGACCTGTCGCGCAACCGACGGCTGGGGTTGGCCCTGGGACGCGGACAGAGCCTGAACGATGCGATCCGCGAGATCGGCCAGGTGGTGGAATCGGTGCAGACCGCCGACGAAGTCATGCGTCAGGCCGAGCATCACGGCATCGAGCTGCCGATCTCCAACGCCGTGCGTGCGGTATTGCATGGCGAGATCACCCCGGAAGCAGGTCTGAAGGAATTGCTGGCACGCGAGCGCAAGCCCGAGTACCCGCAGACCTTGTTCACCTGATCGTGGCATCGCGCGTTGACGCGCTGCGCAGAAACAACAAAAAGCCCGGCATTGCCGGGCTTTTTGTTGCTGCCGATCGCAAAGGTTGGCGGCAAGCTGTAGCCGCTTGAGCGCGCTGCACCGGGCTTCTACAGCAGCCGCATTGCGCACATGCCGCTATAGCGCGATGTGCGCAGCGCCAGCCGATCGCCCAAAAGAAAGAAGCCCGGTCGGGGGACCGGGCTTCCAATGCAACGCGGGAGAGAGAGTCGCGTTGCAGTCAAACGTGCGGCTTACCAGCTGAAGCGCGGGCCGACCGACCATTCCTTGTTGCCGTCGCCATCCATACGGATGTCGCCGTTGATGCCCCAGTTCTGGTTCAACTTGACCTGGGCGCCGAGGCGGCCGTAGAAGTTGTCGCCGATGTCGATGCCGCGCTTCTTGGAGAAGTCTTCGTAGCCAGCCAGGGCGTAGACTTCGAAGTGCTCGCCGAAGGCGTTACGCAGGCCGGCTTCAACGCTGTAACCGTCGAAGCTGATGTTCGGGGTGTCCAGGTCCAGCTTGCGGTAGGCAACGCGAGCAACGAAGTCGGTGCTGGTGGCGATTTCCTGGTTGTAACCCACGCCGACGCCCCACTGCTGGAAGTCGGAGTTGGAGCTTTCGAACACGTTGTCGTTGTCGTCAGCGTTCTGCTTGCTGTAATCGCCGAACACGTGGAAGTTCGGAGCGACGGCGTAGGACGCCTTCACGCCCCAACCATCAGCGTCGCGGCCTTCGGTCGGGGTGCGCACGTAGTCACCTTCGACGAAGTTGTAGGAGAGGTTTTCAGCAGCGGAGGCCGCAAACGGCAGGGCTGCGAGAAGGCCGAGGGCCAGCAGGGAATTCTTCATGATCGATACCTGTACTTATGGTTTGGGCCGGCGCTGAGGCGGATGCCGTTCGCTGCCGAGATGTAAATTCTCCGTTATTCGATGGAACGCGACATGAATTTTGGACTGACTGGTCCATGAATCATCGCGCCCAGTTCAGCTCCGCTTCCTTGTCATCAAATTGCAATGCGCGTAGCGCACGCGCAAAGCGTGATGCATTGGCGGTTACATCGCGTCGATGTGACGCGCATGTATAGAAGCGGCTGTTTTTCAGTGATTTTTACCGCGTTTGCAGCGTGCAAGCACATTGCGCTGACACTGTGACTGGGAGCATGCCAGGCTTGTCGAACAAGCGTGGAGCTGCATCGTGGCGAAGAAAAAGACGTTGGCGCGGTTTCTGGCCGAGACGCTGCAGAGCGCGGGGGTGGAGCGGATCTGGGGGTTGACCGGCGACAGCCTCAACGGCCTGACCGATGCCTTGCGCGAGATGCAGACGATCGAATGGATGCATGTGCGCCACGAAGAGGTGGCCGCATTCGCTGCCGGCGCCGAGGCGGCGGTGACCGGCAAGCTGGCGGTGTGTGCGGGTAGCTGCGGGCCGGGCAACCTGCATCTGATCAACGGGCTGTTCGATTGCCATCGCAGCCGCCAGCCGGTGCTGGCGATCGCCGCGCATATTCCCTCGTCCGAGATCGGGCTGAACTATTTTCAGGAGACGCATCCGCAGGAACTGTTCCGCGAGTGCAGTCACTTTGTGGAGTTGGTGACCAATCCGGCGCAGCTGCCGGAAGTGCTGCACCGCGCGATGCGTGCGGCCATCCTGCAGCAAGGCGTGGCGGTGGTGGTGATCCCCGGCGATATCGCATTGCTGGAAGTGGACAGGCACATTCCCACGGCCTGGCCGCAACTGCGCCAACCGCGCGTGCTGCCGGCTCCCGAAGATGTGCAGCAACTGGCCGCGCTGCTGCAACAGAGCGAAGCGATCACGTTGTTGTGCGGCAGCGGCTGCGCGGGCGCACACGATGCGGTGGTGGCATTGGCCGACACCCTGGGCGCGCCGATCGTGCATGCCTTGCGCGGCAAGGAACATGTGGAGTGGGAGAACCCGTTCGATGTCGGCATGACCGGCCTGATCGGTTTCAGCTCCGGCTACCACGCAATGCTCAACTGCGACACCTTGATCATGCTGGGTACGGACTTCCCGTATCGGCAGTTCTATCCGAAGGACGCGACCATCGTGCAGGTGGACCGCGACCCGAGCGCGCTGGGACGGCGCACGCCGTTGCAGCTGGGCATCGCAGCGGATGTGGGCGAAACCATCGCCGCCTTGCTGCCGCAGCTGCAGCGACGCGAGAAACGCGACTTCCTGGACAAGGCGCTGGCGCACTATCGCAAGGCGCGCGAGGGACTGGACGATCTGGCGGTGCCGGCCGATCCAGGCGAGCCGCTGCATCCGCAATTCGTGGCGCGCATGATCAGCCAGATCGCCGACCAGGATGCGGTATTCACCTGCGATGTCGGCACGCCGACGGTGTGGGCCGCGCGCTACCTGCGCATGAACGGACAACGCCGCTTGCTCGGTTCGTTCAACCACGGCTCGATGGCCAATGCGATGCCGCAGGCGCTGGGTGCGCAGTCGGCGTATCCGGGCCGTCAGGTGATTGCGCTGTCCGGCGATGGCGGTTTTGCTATGCTGATGGGCGATTTCATCTCGCTGGCGCAGCTGCGTCTGCCGGTGAAGATCGTGGTGTTCAACAACGCTTCGCTGGGATTCGTGGCGATGGAGATGAAGGCCGCCGGCTATCTGGACACCGGCACCGAGCTGCGCAATCCGGACTTCGCGGCGATGAGCAATGCGATGGGCATCCTGGGCATTCGGGTCGATGAGTCCGCGCAACTGGAGCGGGCATTGCGGCAGGCTTTCGCGCATTCCGGTCCGGCGCTGGTGGATGTGCGCATCGCCACGCAGGAACTGGCGGTGCCGCCGGCAATCAAGCTGGAACAGGCCAAAGGCATGGGCCTGTATCTGCTCAAGGCAGTGATGAGTGGGCGCGGCGATGAGGTGATCGATCTGGTCAAGACCAACATGCGCTGACACAGTTACCGCGTTCTGAAACTGCACGTCTTTACCGGACCCTCGCATGCCTCGTTCCTTGTTGCGCCAGTTGCTGCTGATCTGGGTGGTGATCCTGGCTGCCTGCGTGGGCGTGGCCACGATGTTGTATGGCCTGTACCGACAGACCGAAGGCGTGCGACTGGACGATGCGCGCCAGCAATTGACCGCGCAATGCGCACGCATCGAGCAGCGCTACGCTGGCGCAAGTGAAGCAGCGCGCAGCGGCGACAACGGCGCCGGGTTGGCCGCGGTGGTGGTGCAACTGGTGCTGGCCGATGCGCCCGGTGTGGAGGGCGGGGTATGGAATCTCGACAAGGGATTCGTTGCCTACGCCTATCCCACCTACGACGGCAGCGATCACAAGACCGATATCCCGGCCGCCGAGTGGACCACGATCGTCAGTACCGCGCGGCAGAGTGCGGTGGGCAACAAGGCCGTGGATTTTCGTCGCGACGGCAGCCGTGAAGTGGTGTTGATCAGCGCCTGCCCATTGGCCGCGGGCACCGCCGCTTGGACCATGTCGCGGGTGCCGGCCAGCACCTCCGATGCCTGGCGGCCGCTGGCGATCGGCATGCTGTTGATCTTCGCCATGGTGGCGGTATCGGCGATTGCCCTGGGCGTGGTGGTACGGCGCTGGAGTCAGCGCCTGCAGCGCATCCAGCAGGCGCTGGCCGCCGATACCGAACTTCCGCAGATTCCGGTCACCGGCGCACCCGAGCTGGACCGGCTGGGCGCTGCGGTCAGCGATTACGCACAGCGCAATGCGCAGGCCTTGGCGCAGACGCGGCGGCTGGCCGACGAGCTGGCACGGCACGAGCGGCTGGCCGCACTCGGGCGCCTGACCGCCACGGTGGCGCATGAGATTCGCAACCCCATCGCCACGATGCGCCTTGCGGTGGAGAACGAAATCGCCACGCGCCAGGGCACGCCGGACGATGCCGCGCACGGTGAGCTGATGCTGGGGCAGATCCGTCGCCTGGATGGGGTGGTCGAAAGCCTGCTCGGCATGGTGCAGCCAATCCGGCTGCAGCTGGAAACGGTGGTGGTGCAGGACTGGCTGGCGAGCTTGCTCGATCCTGCCGTGCTGCCGCCGGGCGCGCCGGCGCCACAGCTGCGCGTCCCGGACACGCCGCTGCAGTGGATACTCGATCCGCAGCAGCTCGGCCGTGCCGTGCACAATCTGCTGCGCAACGCGCTCCAGCACGCCGATGCAGGCAGCGCGGTGACACTGGAGGCCGGCGCCAGCGATGGGTTGCTGCAGCTACAGGCGAGCAATCGTGGCGCGGCCATCGCCGATGCCATCGCTTCGCAATTGTTCGAGCCGTTCGTCAGCGGTCGCGCCGACGGCAATGGCCTGGGGCTTGCGCTGGTGCGCGAGATCGCCCGTGCACATGGCGGGCAGGTGCGTTATGCACACGCCGACGGTATGACCCATTTCATTCTGGAGCTGCCATGGCGCGCATCCTGATCATCGACGACGATGCGGCGTTTCTGGCCACCTTGCAGGCAACGCTGCGCTCGCTCGGCCATACGGTGATCGCGGTCGACAACGGCGCCGATGGTTTGCTGCGCCTGAACGAGGGCGGCATCGAGCTGGCGTTCGTGGACTTCCGCATGCCCGGCATGGACGGCATCCAGGTGCTGCGTGCGCGTGCGGACGATCCCCGCACGCGCCAGGTGCCGCTGGTGATGCTCACCGCGTATGCCTCCAGCGGCAACACCATCGAAGCGATGACGCTGGGTGCGTTCGATCACCTGGTCAAGCCGGTGGGGCGTGCCGATATCGTCGAGGTGGTGGAGCGTGCATTGGCAAGTCGCGCCGATGCCGACACCGATGCCGCAGCGAGCGAACCACTCGACGACGACGACGGCCTGGTCGGCCACAGTCCGGCGATGCGTACCGTGCATAAACGCGTCGGGCTGGCGGCAGCTTCCGATCTGCCGGTGTTGATCACCGGCGAAACCGGTACCGGCAAGGAACTGGTCGCGCGCGCCCTGCATCGCGCCAGCGCGCGCGCGGCGGCGGCATTTGTCGCGGTCAATTGCGCGGCGATCCCGTTGGAGTTGATGGAAAGCGAATTGTTCGGCCATCGCAAGGGCGCCTTTTCCGGGGCGACCAGCGACCGCATCGGCCTGATTCGCGAAGCCGATGGCAGCACGTTGTTCCTGGACGAGATCGGCGACATGCCGCTGCCGATGCAGGCCAAGTTGTTGCGCTTCCTGCAGGAAGGCGAAGTGACGCCGCTGGGCGGGCGCGGCGCGCAGAAGGTGGATGTGCGCGTGCTGGCGGCCACGCATCGCGATCTGGCGGCGTGGGTGGCGGCAGGACAGTTCCGCAGCGATCTGCGATATCGCCTCAATGTGGTGCCGATCGAACTGCCGCCGCTGCGCGAACGCGGGCAGGACATCGTGCTGCTTGCGCAGTATTTTTTGCGCAGCGGCGAAGGCGCGGCGCGTACGCTGTCGGCGGACGCGCAATCGCGGCTGCTGGCCTACCCGTGGCCCGGTAACGTGCGCGAGCTACGTAACGTCATGCAACGTAGCCAGCTGCTGGTGCGCGGCCACAGCATCGTTGCCGCGGATCTGGACGACGCGCTCGAGTACGATGCCGAGCAGCCCACGACTGCAGCGCCACCGGAAGGCACCTTGCCCGAGGCGGTGGCGCGGCTGGAAAAGCAGATGATCCAGGACGCCTTGGCACACAGTGGCGGCAACCGCGCCGAAGCCGCGCGCCGGCTCGGCATTCATCGCCAGCTGCTGTACCGCAAGCTCGATGAGTACGGCCTGCAGTAGGCGCAGCGATCACCGGGCGCGATGTCTGCAGGCTGCCGCCTCGGTCACGACGCAGTACGCGCACAGACGCACGCGCATGTGTTGTCGCGCGCACCTGTTGGTTGCATGCCGCTGCTGCCTCTCGCAGCATTGGCCAATGGCCTTCCACCAGCAAACGGTGCAGCCGGAAAGCGCAGTACCACGCGTTCGAGATCCAGCCCGGACCTCGGCACGCGCACGCTACCGTCGAGCGCGCCCGGCACATTCTTGCCTTGCAGGGTCGACGCACAACCGAGCTGCAAAGTGTCTGCAAAGCGGACAGTGGTGTATGAAACGCAGACGACTGTCCGCGCGCGTGCAGACACAAAACCCTTATAAAACAACGGATTCACTGTTGGCACGATTGCTGCTTTATCTCCAGGGCGAGCGGCGCTCCTGCCGCGTTGGAGACATCGCATGATTCGTCAGACCGCACTTGCTTTCGCACTGGCCTGCAGCGTGGCAACCGCTGCCGCGCAGGCTCCCACACCGCCGGCAGCACCGGTGGCGCCGCGTGCGCCGGTCGGCACGCCACCGCCGGCTCCGCCGCTGCCGCCCGCACCGCCTGCGCCGTTGGCAGCCACCCCGGTGCGCATCACCGGCACGGTCGAGCGCTTCATGCTCAATCCCAATGGCGAGGTCGACGGCCTGTGGTTGCGCGATGGCACCCAGGTGGCATTTGCACCGCATCTGTCCGCACAGTTGCAGGCTGCGGTGCGCCGTGGCGATACGGTGAGCGTGCAGGGCTATCGCCTGGGCAGCCTACCGGTGCTGCGCGCCAGCAGCATCCGCTCCAATCGTGGTGGGCGCGAAGTGGTCGACCAGCCGCCGGCGGGCGCCATGCCGCCGGCGCCGCCAGCACCTGCCGCGTTGACGCCGTTGCAGGCGGAAGGACGCATCGAGCGCTTGGTCTACGGCCCGGGTGGCGAGACCAATGGCGCGTTGCTGAGCGACGGCACGCTGGTGCGGATGCCGCCGCATCTGGCGCTGCAGTTCGGCGATCTGCTGCGGGCCGGCGCGCCATTGAGCGTGAGCGGCTTCGGGGTTGCCACCGCCAACGGCCGCGCCATCGAAGCCACCCAACTGGGCCGCGATCGCGCCTCGCAGCGTGCATTGTTCAGCCCGCCGCGCCCGGACGGCCCGGTGCCGCCCGCACCACCGGCACCGCCTGTCCCGCCGGCCGCACCGCCAGCGCCGGCTCCGGCGCCGCGTTGATCCAGGGCGCCGCCGCCCACGCGGCGGCGCCTACCCGTCGCGTTCCCCTCTACGCGCCTGTTTACCACGCAGCATGCGTGGCGACGGGCGCGGCTTGCCGGCATCGGCCGGTTCTCACTTCATCTGGAGTTTTTCATGCATTGGGTCGACCCTGATTTCCTTCCCGAAACCCGCGGCACGCTGGCGCGCTTTCTGCTCAATCCAAAGGCCGATATCGACGGCCTGCTGCTGACCGACGGCACCGAGGTGCACACGCCGCCGCACCTGTCCGCCGCCTTGCTCAAGGCGCTCAAGCCCGGCAGCACCTTGAGTGTGCGTGGCCTCAAGCCGCGCGATGTGGACATGCTGGTGGCCCTGGCGATTGATCCGGAGGGTGGCAAGCGCATCGTCGATGAAGGCCCGCACGGGCCGCATGCCAAGCCCAAGCCCAAGCCGCCCGCCGGCAAGCCGCCCAAGCCGCAGCTCACCCAGCACAGCGGCACCATCGCGCGCCTGCTGCACGGCCCGCACGGGCAGGTGCATGGCGTGTTGCTGGACGACGAGGTCACGGTGCGGTTCCCACCGCATGCCGGGGCCGACTTCGCCAAACAACTGGTGGTCGGTAAGACGCTGGTGGCCGAAGGCGATACCAGGACGACCCCACACGGGGTGCTGATCCACGCGCATGCCTTGGGCGCCAAGGCCGCGTCGCTGAAGCAGATCGAGCATCCGCATGGTCCGGGTGCGCATAAGCCGAAGCCGAAGCCGAAGCCGAAGCACTAGCAGCCTGCAACGCGACTGCCGTGTTGGGCGCCGCGCGATCGCAATTGGGTCGTGCATGCAGGCCGGCGCGCGCAGTCGCCTTTCATCGTTTCGTGGAGAGCGCCGATGCGCATGAGCACACCGCATCCCCGTGGCAGCCGCGCACTGGAGGCGCTGCATTTCAGCGTGGCCGATGTGCAGGACGGGCTGGGGCCATTTCTCAGCGTATTCCTGCAATCCAGGGGCTGGTCGGTGGCGGCGATCGGCACGGTGATGAGTGTGGGCGGCATCGCCGGCATGCTCGCCACCACCCCGGCCGGTGCACTGGTCGATAGCACCCGGCGCAAGCGCGCCGTGGTGGTGGTGGGATGCCTGGTGATCCTGTTGGCCACGGCGCTGATCTGGCTGCATCCGACCTCCTCCGGTGTGGTCACCGCGCAGATCGTCTCGGCGTTGGCGGCAGCCGGCATCGGCCCGGCACTCACCGGCATCACCTTGGGGCTGGTGCACGCGCGCGGATTCGATCATCAACTGGCGCGCAATCAGGTCGCCAACCACGCCGGCAACATGCTGGCTGCGGTACTGGCCGGCTGGCTGGGCTGGCGCTACGGGTTTGCGGCGGTGTTCGTGCTCACCGCCGCGTTCGGTGTGCTGGCGATTGCGGCGGTGCTGATGATTCCAGCTGCGGCCATCGACCATCGTGCCGCGCGCGGCCTGGGCCACGCCGACGGCGCGGACACCCTCAGCGGGTGGCGGGTGTTGTTGACCTGCCGGCCACTGGCCTTGCTGGCCATCACCCTGGGGCTATTCCACCTGGGCAATGCGGCGATGCTGCCGCTCTACGGCATGGCCATCGTGGCCGCGCATGCGGGCGATGCCAACGCGCTGACGGCGACCACCATCGTGGTCGCGCAGGCCACGATGGTGGTGGTGGCCTTGCTGGCGATGCGCTGGATCCGCGTGCACGGACATTGGTGGGTGCTGCTGGTGGCCTTCATGGCCTTGCCGTTGCGTGCATTGGTGGCGGCGTCGCTGATCCATGGCTGGGGCGTGTTTCCGGTGCAGATCCTCGACGGACTCGGCGCCGGCCTGCAGGCCGTGGTGGTGCCGGCACTGGTGGCGCGATTGCTGCAGGGCACCGGGCGCGTCAATGTCGGCCAGGGCGCGGTGATGACGGTGCAAGGTGTGGGCGCGGCGCTGAGCCCGGCGTTGGGCGGCTGGCTGGCGCACGCCTTCGGCTATCGCATCGCGTTTCTGGCGCTGGGCGGCATCGCCTTGCTGGCGGTGGCGCTCTGGGCAGGCTGCCGCGGCATGTTGCAGGCAGCGACCGATGCCCAGGCGATGCAATGAGGTCATGGTAGCGGCGCGGCGCAGCACGTAAACGGCAGCGCCCGCGACTGGCATACGCGGAGCACGCTTTGAATGACAGACCGATACGGGAACCATGCAGCGCGCCGGGATCGGGGCGGACGATGCCGCAGTCAGCCAGCCGTCTGCATCACCACGGTTATCGGCCGCCGTTGAAGTCCCACTGACGCCAGGCTTCGAACACCATCACCGCAACGGTGTTGGACAGATTGAGGCTGCGGTTGTCCGGGCGCATCGGCAGGCGCAGCCGGTGCTGTGGCGGGATCGACTCCAGCACGTCGGCGGGCAAGCCGCGTGTTTCCGGACCAAACAGGAAAGCATCGCCATCGGCAAATTGCGGTGTGTCGTAACGCACGGTGCTGCGCGTACTCAATGCAAACACGCGCTTGGGCGCGATCGCGGCCAGGGCGCTGGGCAGGTCGGCATGCACCTGCAGGCTTGCGTATTCGTGATAGTCCAGGCCGGCGCGTTTGAGCTGCTTGTCGCTGAGGTCGAAGCCGAGCGGCTCGATCAGGTGCAGGCGCGCGCCGGTGTTGGCGCACAGGCGAATCACATTGCCCGTATTGGGCGGAATTTCCGGCTGAAACAGGATGACATCGAGGACAGGGGCTGACATGCGCGCAGTGTAGCTGCGCGCGTGCTCAAAGGCTGATGGCGGCGTTGACCAGCGCTTCCAGTTCGACCGGCGACGGCTGCAGCTGCGGGACCGGCAAGTTGACGATGACCTGGCCCATCAGTGCGCCGATGGCAGCAGCAGCTTGGCCGGAGGTGCTCTGCGCGCTGGCAGCGGCGTTGCGGGTCACCAGGTCGGCGCGCTGGTCGGCGGACGGACGCACCTGCACCGCAGCGAGGGTGAGGATGCGCGGGCCGGCCTGTTCGGCGGCGAGGGCGGCCAGTTGCTCGGCCGATGGACGCACCTGCACGGCGGCCAGGGTAGGGATGTCGCTGCTGCGCTCCAGCGCCTGCTGGGCGATCTGGTCGGCAGACGGGCGGACCTGCACGGTGTCCAGCGTGGTTAGGCTGGCGGCCTGGGCGAAACCGGCTAGGGCGGTACCGGCAAACAGGGCGGCGGAGAGGGCGATGCGCAGGGTCTGGGTCTTCATGGCGAGGTCTCTTGGTGTGGGTGATCAGTGGTGTGGTAGTAAGGTAGTACACCGTTTCGGTAAGTGCAATAACTTTCGTGGCGTAGTTTTATTTATTCAGCTGGCAGTCATTTTTATTGATCGAGGTCGCTGCCCGCTGCTTGCCCATGCCATGCAGCAAACCGCGTGCCATTTGCAGGAGATTGTTTCTAAAGGGATTTATGCGCCGCAGCGGTGTCCGCGTCCGGACACCCGGACGCGGTTGCGGGCGCCGGACACCGGCCGAAGCGAGAGAGCACGACGATCTGCTTGGTGTTCAGCGCGCTGAATGCGCGGCGTGCGGGCATGCAGCGCACGCCGATCGCCGCCCGGCAACTGCGGCACAATCCGGCTTCGTCCTCAGGTGTCTAAGACTTATGCGCGTGCTGATGCTGTCTGTTCTGGTTGCCACCACTGCCACGGCCTGCACCTGGGTGCCGATCGAGCAAAGCGGCAAAGGCGTGCAGGTGCTGCCCGCAGGCCCTGTGCCAGCTGGCTGTCAGCAGCAGGGCGAGGTGGTGGTGTCGGTCAAGAGCAAGGTCGGCTTCTACAACCGCAACCCGTTGCGGGTGCAGGAAGAGCTGGAAACGCTGGCACGCAATGAGGCGCCGGGCGCCAATGCCAATACGGTCCAGGCGCAGGGTCAGCCGGCCGATGGCAGCCAGCGTTTCAACGCCTTCCGCTGCCCGCCGCGCTGAACCGTTGGGCTGGGGCGCGGCCGCTGCAATTGTAAAGATGCGGTAAAACCAGCCAGCGGCTAGACTAGCGCCCCCTCGCCTGACGCCATGGCGCTACTTCGATGCTCTTCCAGAATGTCTCCATCGCGGGACTGGCGCATATTGATGCGCCGCACACGCTGACTTCCAAGGAAATCAACGAGCGCCTGCAACCGACCTACGACCGCCTCGGCATTAGGACCGACGTGTTGGGCGACGTTGCCGGTATCCATGCACGGCGCTTGTGGGACCAAGATGTCCAGGCCTCGGACGCCGCCACCCAGGCTGCGCGCAAGGCACTGCTCGACGCCGGCATCGGCATCGAGAAGATCGGCCTGCTGGTCAACACCTCGGTGAGCCGCGACTACCTGGAGCCGTCCACCGCCTCCATCGTGTCCGGCAACCTCGGGGTCGGCGACCACTGCGTCACCTTTGATGTCGCCAACGCCTGCCTTGCCTTCATCAACGGCATGGACATCGCCGCCCGCATGCTTGAGCGCGGCGAGATCGACTATGCGCTGGTCGTCGATGGCGAAACCGCCAACCTGGTGTACGAAAAGACCCTCGAGCGCATGACCTCGCCCGACGTCACCGAAGAAGAGTTCCGCAACGAACTCGCTGCGCTGACCCTGGGTTGCGGTGCCGCAGCGATGGTGATGGCGCGCACCGAGCTGGTGCCCGACGCCCCGCGCTACAAAGGTGGCGTGACCCGCTCGGCCACCGAATGGAACAAGCTGTGCCGCGGCAACCTGGACCGCATGGTCACCGACACCCGCCTGTTGCTGATCGAAGGCATCAAGCTGGCGCAGAAGACCTTCCTGGCCGCCAAGCAGGCAATGGGCTGGGCAGTGGACGAGCTGGACCAGTTCGTCATCCACCAGGTCAGCCGCCCGCATACCGCTTCGTTCGTGAAATCGTTCGGCATCGACCCGGCCAAGGTCATGACGATCTTCGGCGAACACGGCAACATCGGCCCGGCTTCGGTACCGATCGTGCTGAGCAAGCTCAAGGAGCTCGGCCGCTTGAAGAAGGGCGACCGCATCGCGTTGATGGGGATTGGCTCGGGCCTGAACTGCTCGATGGCGGAAGTGGTCTGGTAAGTTGCAACATGTGACGTGTTAAGAAAAATGGATTTTTAGTACACGTCATTGCATCATGTTCGCTCTTGCAACATGACCGGTGTAGGCATGGACGACGCGCTGGTGTTCAATCCCGAGCAGCCCTACAACGCGCTCCCGCCGCTTCCTCCGGCGGGAGATATCGAAACGCGCGCCTTGCTCAAGGCCTGCATCGTGGCGCGCACTGCGTTGGCCGAGCTGAAGCAGGCCACCGCATTGCTGCCAAATCCGGCAGTGCTGATCAATACGATTCCGATCCTGGAAGCACAGGCGAGTTCGGAGATCGAAAACATCGTCACCACCACGGATGACTTGTTCCGTTATGCAGACGATCAGGAGCGCGCCCAGAATCCGGCAACCAAGGAAGCCCTGCGTTACCGTAGCGCGCTCTACGAAGGGTTCCAGTCGCTGCAGCAGCGACCGCTATGTACAGACACCGCCGTGGTGGTGTGCAGCCGCATTAAAGCTGTGCAAATGCAGATCCGTCGCGTGCCCGGGACTGCGCTGGCCAACGATCAGATCCAGCAGATCATCTATACCCCGCCCGTCGGCGAGACATTGCTGCGCGACAAGCTGGCCAATTGGGAGCGTTTTATTCATGAATGCACCGATATCGATCCATTGATCCGGATGGCGGTCGCGCACTATCAATTCGAGGCGATCCACCCGTTCACCGATGGCAACGGGCGTACCGGACGTGTATTGAATCTGCTGATGCTGATCGAGCAAGGCCTGCTCGATATCCCCGTCCTGTACTTGTCGCGCTACATCATTCGCCATCGCAGCGACTACTATCGACTGCTGCTGGATGTCACCCGGTACGGTCGCTGGGCCGAGTGGATTCAGTACATGCTTGCCGCCGTTGCAGAGACAGCTGCGTGGACGACGGCGAAGATTCAGGCGATCCGAGGATTGGAGACGCAGGCGCGTGATCATGTGCGCGAACACGCCCCCAAGGCCTACAGCCGCGAACTTGTTGAAGTGGTCTTCAATCAGCCCTATTGCCGCATCCAGAATGTCGTGGACGTGATGGGCGTGACTCGGCAGACCGCTGCACGCCATCTAAAGGAACTGGTGACCATTGGTGTGCTGCAAGAGCAGCGGCTGGGCAAGGAAAAACTGTTCCTGCACCCTGCATTCCTGAAACTTCTGTCCGGCGATGGTCATCAACTACCGCCTTATCCAATGCCTTCGACGGAAGCGCGATGAAGCCTGTAATTGATCCAGGTAGCCGTCTTGCGCGCAGTGGGTTGAGCATGTCGCAGCGTGGCGACCACTATGATGTCCAATCTCTACGCACGGCAGGCCAACGCTTGCGCCATGTGCGCTCTCTCGAATCGAATCGGATGCGTTTGGCATGAACTACCCCGGCTATCCCTTCACTCCCCAGCGCCTTGAGGTGCGTCCCGGCATTGCGATGTCGTATCTGGACGAAGGTCCGCGCGATGGCGAGGTGGTCGTGATGCTGCACGGCAATCCGTCGTGGAGCTATCTGTGGCGGCACCTGGTGAGCGGCCTGTCGGATCGTTACCGCTGCATCGTGCCGGACCATATCGGTATGGGGGTGTCCGACAAGCCGGACGATGCGCCCGACGCGCAGCCGCGTTACGACTACACGCTGCAGTCGCGCGTGGATGATCTGGACACGTTGTTGCGGCATCTGGGCATCACCGGTCCGGTCACGCTGGCGGTGCACGACTGGGGCGGCATGATCGGGTTCGGCTGGGCGTTGTCACATCATGCGCAGGTCAAGCGGCTGGTGATCACCAACACCGCTGCGTTCCCGTTGCCGCCGGAAAAACCGATGCCGTGGCAGATCGCGATGGGCCGGCATTGGGGGCCGGGCGAGTGGTTCATCCGCACGTTCAATGCGTTTTCCTCCGGCGCGTCCTGGTTCGGCGTGTCGCGCCGGATGCCGGCGGATGTGCGTCGCGCCTATGTGGCGCCCTACGACAATTGGCGCAACCGCATCTCCACCATTCGCTTCATGCAGGATATTCCGCTGTCGCCCGCCGACCAGGCCTGGTCGCTGTTGGAGCGCTCGGCGCAGGCATTGCCGTCGTTCGCCGATCGCCCGGCGTTCATCGCCTGGGGCCTGCGCGATATCTGTTTTGACAAGCACTTCCTGGCCGGCTTCCGCAATGCATTGCCCAATGCCGAGGTCACCGCGTTCGACGATGCCAATCACTACGTGCTGGAAGACAAGCATGAAGTGCTGGTGCCGGCGATCCGTGCGTTCCTGGAGCGCAATCCGCTGTAAGCGCTGCTGGCATCGTCGCGCAGGCGCTCGCTAGGTGAGTGCCTGCGGTGTGCAGAACGCGGATGTACTAGTGGATGGGACCGGCAATGCCGTCGTTCTGTTGGACGTTGCGAGCGGATGGCGTAGTCACTCGCAGCGGTGGCCGTTACAACGGCGGCAGCGGATTGCGTTGGGCCTCGTCCACGCCCAGCCAGTCGGCGTCAGTCAGCGCGTGCAGGCCGTGCGCCAGCCGGGATTTGTCGCACTGCGCGCTGCGCTGGCCGAATTCCAGCGACGCCGGCACGGCGGCGCAGGCGGAGGGCCGGCGATCATGGATGCTGCAGCGGCTGTAGCGGCCGATGTCCGCATCCAGCGCGATGCAGCGCGGCTGCGATTGCGAGGTGCCGCGCATGACGCGCTCGTGCGTGCGCAGCGCATCGGTCAGCTCGATCGGTACCCTGCCGCCCAATGCGGGATCGGCCTCGCTCCAGTGGAAACTGACGCGGAAGTAGGCGCAGCAGGCGCCGCAGGTAAGGCAGGGATGTGCCATGGAATGCCGGGCCTTGCGCGGCGAAACAACGTGGTGAGCGCGGCATTCTGACCGAACCACGCTGCGATACA
Organism: Xanthomonas sp. WHRI 7064; assembly: GCF_040202355.2. Lineage (NCBI taxonomy): Bacteria > Pseudomonadati > Pseudomonadota > Gammaproteobacteria > Lysobacterales > Lysobacteraceae > Xanthomonas > Xanthomonas sp. WHRI 7064. The sequence continues at coordinate 310,577 of NZ_CP167821.1, forward strand.
AGTGGCACGGCCGCGCGCCGGTTAGCGGTTCATCTGCGTCGCTCGACGCAGCGCGCGCGCAACGCGGAGCGCCTCGCGCAGGGCAGGGCATGTCGCGTGAGCACTGCGCTGCATCGTTGCGGCTCGATGACGCGCAATCACCGCGTCAGCCATCGCTGCGATGGGAGCACGCACCAGCGCAGGCGACTTGAGCGCGATCAAGCGGCCGGCACCGTCGGCGCATGGGTGATAATGCGGCAATGACTACGACGACTCTCTGCAATATCGCCGCCCCCCTGCCGGAACTCGCGCGCGAGCGCCCCGAGCAGATCGCCATCCGTTGCCCGGGCCGCCGCGCCGCCAACGGGTATGCCGCCTACGATGTGACCTTGAGCTATGCCGAGCTGGACGCGCGCAGCGATGCGATCGCTGCCGGACTGGCCCTGCACGGCATCGGACGCGGTGCGCGCGCGGTCGTGATGGTGCGCCCGTCGCCGGAATTCTTCCTGCTGATGTTTGCCTTGTTCAAGGCCGGTGCAGTGCCGGTGCTGGTGGATCCGGGCATCGACAAGCGTGCGCTCAAGCAATGCCTGGACGAAGCGCAGCCGCAGGCATTTATCGGCATTCCGCTTGCGCAGCTGGCGCGTCGTCTGTTGCGTTGGGCGCGCTCTGCAAAGCAGATCGTCAGCGTCGGTGGCCGTTACGGCTGGGGCGGGGTGACACTGGCGCGCGTGGAGCGCGATGGCGCCGGCGCCGGCAGTCAGCTGGCCAACACCGGGCCGGACGATGTGGCCGCCATCCTGTTCACCAGCGGCTCGACCGGCGTGCCCAAGGGCGTGGTGTACCGCCACCGGCATTTCGTCGGCCAGATCGAGTTGCTGCGCAATGCCTTTGGCATGCAGCCCGGCGGTGTGGATCTGCCGACATTCCCGCCGTTTGCCCTGTTCGATCCGGCACTGGGGCTGACCTCGGTGATTCCGGACATGGATCCGACCCGCCCGGCCACTGCCGATCCGCGCAAGCTGCACGATGCGATCGACCGCTTCGGAGTCACGCAGTTGTTCGGCTCGCCGGCATTGATGCGCGTATTGGCCGACTACGGCCAGCCCTTGCCAAACGTGCGCCTGGCCACCTCGGCCGGTGCGCCGGTGCCGCCGGACGTGGTGGCCAAGATCCGCGCGCTGTTGCCGGAAGATGCGCAATTCTGGACGCCGTATGGCGCCACCGAATGCCTGCCGGTGGCAGCCATCGAAGGGCGTACGCTGGATGCCACCCGCGCGGCCACCGAGGCCGGTGCCGGCACCTGCGTCGGTCAGGTCGTCGCGCCGAACGAGGTGCGCATCATCGCCATCGACGATGCGGCCATTCCCGAGTGGAGCGGCGCGCGCGTGCTGGCCGTGGGCGAGGTCGGCGAAATCACCGTCGCCGGCCCCACCACCACCGACACCTACTTCAACCGCGACGCGGCCACGCGGATTGCCAAGATCCGCGAGCGCAACGCGGATGGCAGCGAACGCATCGTGCATCGCATGGGCGATGTGGGCTACTTCGATGCCGAAGGACGCTTGTGGTTCTGCGGGCGCAAGACCCACCGCGTGGAAACCGCCACCGGCCCGCTCTACACCGAGCAGGTGGAGCCGGTCTTCAACGTGCATCCGCAAGTGCGGCGCACCGCCTTGGTCGGTGTCGGCGCACCCGGACAGCAGCAGCCGGTGCTGTGCGTGGAATTGCAGCCAGGCGTGGCGGCATCGGCATTTGCGCAAGTGGAAACCGCATTGCGCGCGCTGGGCGCTGCGCACCCGCACACGGCTGGAATCACGCGTTTCCTGCGCCATTCCGGATTTCCTGTGGATATTCGCCACAACGCCAAGATCGGCCGCGAAACGCTGGCGATCTGGGCGGCGCAGCAGTAGCGCCGAGCCTCACGATGCGCGCGCGTTATCGACTGGATGACCTGCGCATCGATGTGGCGCGCCAGCGTGTGGAGCGTGACGGCGTCGCACTGGAGGTCGGCGGGTTGAGTTTCCGCCTGCTGCACTATTTGCTGCAGCAGGGGCAGCGGGTGGTCGGTTTCGACGAGTTGATCCAGAACGTGTGGGCACCTGCGCTGGTCAACGAAGAAACCGTCACCCAACGTGTGCGCCTGCTGCGGCAGGCCTTGGGCGACGACTCGCGTCAGCCGCGTTACCTGCGCTCGGTGCGCGGTCAGGGCTATCAACTGTGCGTGCCGGTACAGTTGGAAGAGGCTTCGCCTGCATTTGGGGTGCGGCGGCGTGGTGCCTGGATCATTGCGACAGGCATGCTGCTGCTCTGCGTTGGCGCGACCTGGCGGCTGCAGTCGCGTGACACCCCGCCAGCACAATCGGCCTTGTTGCAGCGTGCCGACTACTATGCCGGCATCGGTCAGCGCGACGACAACGAACGCGCCATCGGGCTGTATCGGCAACGCTTGCAGCAAGCACCGGACGATCGGCAGGCACAACTCGGCCTCAGTCGCGCCTACAGTGCGCGCGTGTGCTAATACGACGCCGATGCGGCGTTTGCGCAGCAGGCCTTGCAACTGGCCGATGTGGTGCTGGCCGTGCAGCCGCGTCTTGCCGCGGCATACGCGGCGCGTGGCTACGCACTGGATTGTCAGGGTCGCAATGGCGATGCGCTGGCGGCCTACGAGCAGGCGTTGCAGCTGGATCCCGCTGCCGATGCGGTGCGCGGCTCGGCCGCCTATCTGTACGAACGCCAGGGGAAACTGGTGCAGGCGCTGGCGGCCAATCTGGCGGTGCGTGATCCCTCACGCGTGCGGTTCCTGCGGATCCAGATCGCCAGCAATCTGAGCCTGCTCGGCTATGCGAGTGCCGCCGAGGCGCGCTACCGAAAGAATTTTCAACTATATCCGGACGACCCGTTCTCCAATCTGGCCTGGCCCAGGTTCCTGTTCGACCATGGCCGCGCGGCTGAAGCGCAGACCGCCTTGAGCGAGGCGCTGGGCCGCGGCACCGAGTATGCGGGGCTGTCGTTGCTACAGGCCGAACTCGCCTGGGTGCGTGGTGACAAGGCGCTTGCACATGCAGCGGTGCTACGGGCGGCGCAGCTGCGTCCACAAGGCAGCTTTGCGCAGACCGTGGCGTGGACGCTGCAGGCGCAGCCGCCACCGGCAGCCGCGACGCTGCAGGCGCGCGCACAGGAATTGCTGGTCAGCGTGGAGCGCGGTGGCGATCCGTTCGATGCAGTCGATGCGGCGGTATTGCTGCTGTGTGCAGAGACGCCGGATGCAGCGATGCGCGCCCTGCAGCGTGCCGAAGCCGCCGGCTACCGCAATGCCGGCTATCTGCGGCAGTCACCGCTGCTGCAACCGCTGCGCACGCTACCGGAGTTTGCTGCGCTGCTGGCACGCATCGATGCCGATCTTGCTGCCCAGCGTGCGCAGCTGCGTGCGCGCAATCTGCCGCCGGCAGAAGCGACGTCCGAACGGGACTAAGACACTGCAATGTGTCGTTTGTGCGCTGCATGCTCAAATCGCATTGCATGCGCTGCGTGCCTCATAGAACAACTGCGCTTGCTGGTTGCGCATTAGTATGGTGAGTCGCCTTGGAAAACTGCTAAGCACGCCGCCAGCCGGGTGCAGCCGGCTTGTGGTTCCCATCCGCACACGACCATGTTGGCAGGTGAGATGTCCTTACCGCTTGCGGGGCCCTTGGCGGCATGGATGCTGCCAAGGAGCCTCTAGGGACGGAGTTACGGCGTGTCCCGCAAGCGTTAGGGCATTGGATTCCCTTGGCAGCATCCAAACGACGCTAAAAGCGCAAACTCTTGGCCACGTCGAGAAGTGATCGAGCGGTGTGGATGCGTCTATCAGTTGCTTTCGGGGAGCGCCTTGAGCACATAGTCGGTCAGCAACCGGTGTGATTGCTGGTGCATCTGCCGGGTGTTGTAGGCACGGCGGGTGAGCACGACCACTAACCGCTCTTCGGGCACGACGAATACGTAGTTGCCGCCATTGCCGGACATCGCCCAGGTGTCGCGTTGTACGCCGCGTACAGGAAACAGGAAGTGCCAGAGTTGATAGCCATAATCGGCATCCTCGCGTGCCTGCGCATGCACGCTGGTCATCGCCCGCACCCAGTCTGCGGGAATGACCTGGCGGCCTTGCCAACGCCCCTGTGCGAGCAGCAGTTGACCGAGTTTGGCCAGGTCGCGGCTGCGATAACGGGTGCCGCCACCGCCCATACCCACTCCTTCGGACGAGACGTTCCATTGCGCCTGCGTGATTCCGAGCGGCGTTTCGAGGACCTGGGCTGCGAATGCCTGCAACCGCTGTCCTGTGGCTCTTTCCAGCAATGCACCGAGCAGGAAGGAGCCTGCCGTGCAGTACGAAAACGCGCGGCCGTGCGGACTTTGCGCAGGCCGCTGCATCCAAGGCGCGTAGCCACGGATCGGCAGATCTAGGGCGAACTGGGTCCAGTCCGCACTCACGTACATGCGCTCTTCGTTGCCGGCAGAAAATTCGTTGTCGTCGTTGCATTCCAGCTGCGAGCTCATCGTCAGCAGGTCCTCGATGCTGATGTCGCGCTTGCGCGGATCGGGATGCTGCCACTGGCGATCGCCAAAGTAGTCGTAGACCTTGGCCTGCGCGTTTGGGATCAGTTTGCGCTCGATTGCCGCACCGACCAGCAACCCGGTGACGCTTTTGGTCAGCGAGCGGGTGTCGTGCAAGATCTGGCGATCGGCACCGCCCAGGTAGTTTTCGTAGACCAGCACACCGTCGCGCACGATCAACACGCTGGTGGTGGATGGCGCTAGATCGGCGGCCAGCGCCTGTTCCATCTGCGCGAGCACGGTGCGGTTCCAGCCATGGGCGGCCGCGCTGGCGACCGGCCAGCCGTCATCCAGAGCAGGTGGCGTGGCGGCCGTTGAAGCTGCAGGTGCCGGAGTGGTGGCCGTCGGCGTGGCAGCTCTGGGCGTGGCAACAGGTGGTGCGGCGTGCAGCGCAGAGATGGCGAACAGCGCGGGTAACAGCAGAGACGGGCGGGTCATGGTGGCTCCAGAGATCGACGGAGCCACCATGACGCCAGCGGTGCGAATGAACTGCCTGATGTCTCGATGAAGATTTATGAAGCTCTTTGCGATCAATGGCTTGCGTCTGGCGCAAACGGTTACCTGTCTGCGCCGCGTCGCGATAACGGTCCGGTACGGCTATTGTGTGCGCCCTGCAGGAGCGATGGGTGTGGCGCAATGAAGGTGTTGGTAACCGGTGGTGGTGGCTTTCTTGGCCAGGCGTTGTGCCGCGGCTTGATCGCGCGTGGGCACGAGGTGGTGAGTTTCCAGCGCGGCGATTATCCAGTCCTGCAGAGTTTGGGCGTGGGCCAGATCCGTGGCGACCTGGCCGATCCGCAGGCGGTGCGGCATGCCTTCGCCGGCATCGATGCAGTCTTCCATAACGCCGCCAAGGCCGGTGCGTGGGGCAGCTATGACAGCTATCACCAGGCCAATGTGGTGGGCACACAGAACGTACTCGACGCATGTCGGGCCAATGGTGTGCCGCGCCTGATCTATACCTCCACGCCCAGCGTGACCCATCGCGCCACCAATCCGGTGGAAGGCCTGGGCGCCGACGAAGTGCCGTATGGCGAGGACCTGCGCGCGGCGTACGCGGCAACCAAGGCGATCGCCGAGCGCGCGGTGCTGGCGGCCAACGATGCGCAACTGGCGACGGTGGCCTTGCGTCCGCGCCTGATCTGGGGCCCGGGCGACAATCATCTGTTGCCGCGTCTGGCCGCGCGTGCGCGCGCCGGCCGCTTGCGCATGGTCGGCGACGGCAGCAACCTGGTGGACAGCACCTACATCGACAACGCGGCGCAGGCGCATTTCGATGCGTTCGCACATCTCGCTACGGGTGCTGCGTGTGCGGGCAAGGCGTACTTCATCTCCAACGGCGAGCCCTTGCCGATGCGCGAGTTGCTCAATCGCCTGCTGGCCGCGGTGGATGCACCGGCGGTGACGCGTTCGCTGTCGTTCAAGACCGCGTACAGAATTGGTGCAATCTGCGAGACCATGTGGCCACTGTTGCGTCTGCCTGGCGAAGTGCCGTTGACGCGTTTTCTGGTGGAACAGCTGTGCACGCCGCACTGGTACAGCATGGAGCCGGCACGTCGCGACTTCGGCTATGTACCGCAGGTCAGCATCGAAGAGGGGCTGCAACGGCTGCGATCCTCATCTTCCAACGACATCGCCATCACTCGATAAAGACCGCCACATCTTCAGGATACGTCTGCGCCGATTCGGCACGACAACTTCTGGAATCCTTGCCATGCTGCATTACGCCATCATCTTCTTCGTCATCGCCATCATTGCCGCCGTGCTGGGCTTCAGCGGTATCGCCGGTGCGGCGACTAACATCGCCTGGATCCTGTTCGTGGTGTTCCTGATCCTGGCTGTGATCTCGATGTTCCGTCGCGGCAAGGTATAACGCCTAGCTGCGATACGTCACGGCAGCGGCGCTGCCGGTCGACGCTCGCATGGCCCGCTTCCGCAAGGAGGCGGGCCATGTGCGTTGTGGATGCTCCATCGTTGAATCGCTTCTGTTTTAAAGCAGTTTTTCAAGATATTGCACATGCTTGCCGTTGCCCAGTAGCGCATCGCCGATCGGCTGGAAACCCAGCTGTAGATGCAGCGCCAGCGATGCCGGATTGGGTGGGAGCAGGTTGACCTCACAGACCAGGCGCGGTTGCACCGCTGCACGTGCAGCGTGGATGAGTTCGCCATACAGCTGCCTGGCAAGCCCGCGCCGCTGCGCATGTGCAGCGACCACGATGCGGTCGATGTAGACAAAGCGCGCGAAGCGTTGCGCCATCCATGCAAAGTTCGGATTGGCGTAGGCCGCGCCTTGATCCAGCGCGATCAGCAGGCCATCCGCCGGCGCGACGAGGCGTGCGTGCCACGCCAGTTGCAGCAATGCAGCCAGTCCTTCGGCATCCAGCAGCGATAGCTCGGTGGCATGCGCATTGTTGAGCGCAAGCAGTGCGCGGTGGTCGTGCGGTTGCACGGCGCGCACAAGGGCCTGGCTCATGCGCCTGGCTCGACCGCGCTGCGCACTGTTCGATCGACGACGTGCCGTTGCGACACCACATCGATCTGCGCCAGCGCCTGCTCCGGCTGGGTCGGGCGCAGCTGTTGTTGCTGCGCGCCCGGCAGCAGGGCCACGCCGCAACCGCTGCGATGCAGGGCGATGCGGGCCGGGTCGTCGGCATTGAGAAGGAAGCTGTCGGGGTCGTTGACGTGCCACTGGCCCTGCTTGTCGATGCCGATCAGCACCGGCTCGAAGCGCTGCGGATCCAGCGCATCGAGAATGTTGCGCGCCGATTGCAGCGAGACCTCGTGTTCGGCCGATTTGCCGCCGAAGATGAGACCGACCCGGATCTTGCGCATTGCCTGCTCCTGCCACCTGCGTGATGAGGTCGCCAGCATGCCCGCGGCAGGCGTGCCGAAGGAAGTCCTGCATGATCGACGCACGCGGCCTAGCCGCAAGGCGCCCTGCCATGATCGCCACCCCGGCCTCCGGCTTGCACTCGCCACACCACCGTCAAGCAGTGGCGACATGCGGGGACGGTAGAATGCGCCCATGCCCGGATCCCTGTTCAACTCACTCAAGCCGCTCGCCGGCCAGGCCCTGCAAGCCGCGCTCAACCGCGCGCTGGCACTGGACCCCGATACCCGTGATGCCCTGCTGCCACTGGAAGGCCAACGCATCGCACTGACCCTGGAGGCGCCTGCGCTGGCCCTGCAGATCCGCGTGCACGAGCGTCGCTTGCTTGTCGGGCCGGTGGATCAGGCACAGGAGCCGGACCTGGCCGTGCGCAGCAGCCTGGCCGGTTTGCTCGGCCAGCTGCCGTTCCTGGCCAACGCGCGCCGCAGCGGCGCACCGGCCGGGCGGCTTAAGGTCTCCGGCGATGCCGAGTTGGCGCGCCAGCTGCAGCAACTGGCCGGCCGTTTCGATCCGGATTGGCAGCTGCCGTTCGTGGCGGTGTTCGGCGAGATCCTCGGTGTGCAGATCGCCAATGCGGTGCGTGCAGCGCTGCAGCAGGCGCGGCGCAGCGCGGTGGATCTGGCGCATAGCGCGGCCGAATTCGTGACCGAGGAATCGCGCGACGTGGTGCCGCGTGCCGAACTGGACGCCTTTCACGACGATGTCGACGAACTGCGCGACGACGTCGAGCGGCTGGCCGCACGCCTGCGCGCGGCCGGAGGTGTGGCATGAAGGCGCTGCTGCGGGCCAGCCGCATCGGCCGGGTGATCCTGCGCTATCGCCTGGACGACCTGTTGCAGGACACGCCGGCCGAGCGCTGGCTGCGCCTGGCCAAGCCCTTCGTGCCGCGCGCCAGTGCCGAGATCGCCGCGCAATCGCGCGGTGCGCGGCTGCGGCTGGCGTTGCAGGAACTGGGGCCGATCTTCGTCAAGTTCGGGCAGATCCTGTCGACCCGGCGCGACCTGATTCCGGCCGACGTGGCCGATGAACTGACCCTGCTGCAGGACCGCGTCAAACCCTTCGACGGCGAAGCGGCGCGGCTGATCGTCGAGCGCGCGCTGGGCCTGCCGGTGAGCGTGGCGTTTGCCGCGTTCGACACCGTGCCGCTGGCCTCGGCCTCGATCGCGCAGGTGCATGCGGCCACCTTGCCGCCGGATGCCAACGGCGTGCGCCGCGAGGTGGTGGTCAAGGTGCTGCGCCCGGATATCGAGCGCCAGATCGATGCCGATATCGCGTTGCTGCAGTCGCTGGCCACGCTGGTCGAGCGCACCCACCCGCGCGCGGACAAGATCCGGCCGCGCGAAGTGGTGGCCGAGATCGAAGGCACCCTGTCGGCCGAACTCGACCTGCAGCGCGAAGGCGCCAACGCCAGCGTGCTGCGCCGGTTCTGGGAAGGCTCGGACGATCTGTACGTTCCCGAGGTGATCTGGTCGCACACCGCCGAGCGTGCACTCACGCTGGAGCGCGTGTACGGCATTCCGTCCGACGACATCGCCAAGCTCGATGCGGCCGGTATCGACCGCAAGGCGCTGGCGGCCAAGGGCGTGCGGGTGTTCTACACGCAGGTGTTCCGCGACAACTTCTTCCATGCCGATGCGCACGCCGGCAACATCTGGGTCGACAGCGACCCGGAGCGCCGGCTCAATCCGCGTTTCATCGCGCTGGATTTCGGCATCATGGGCCAGCTCTCGCAGGAAGATCAGTACTACCTGGCCGAGAACTTCATGGCGATCTTCCACAAGGATTACCGCCGCATGGCCGAGCTGCACGTGGAGGCGGGCTGGATGCCCGACAACGTGCGCATCGACGAACTGGAAGCGGCCGCGCGCTCGGTGTGCGAGCCGTACTTCACCCGCCCGTTGTCGGAGATTTCGCTGGCCGAAGTGCTGATCAAGCTGTTCCGCGTCGCGCAGCGCTACGAACTGACGCTGCAGCCGCAGCTGATCCTGTTGCAGAAGACCTTGCTCAACATCGAAGGCGTCGGCCGCCAGCTCGATCCCAGACTGGACATCTGGGCAGTGGCGCGGCCGGTGCTCGAACGCATCCTGCGCGAGCGTTACAGCCCGCGCCGCGTGCTCGGCGAGTTGCGCAAGCGCCTGCCGGAAATCATGACCCATGCGCCGGACATGCCGCGCCTGGTGCACAGCTGGTTGAAGCAGCAGGTGGAAGGCCGCCACCAGATCGACATCCGCTCGGCCGAGCTGCGTGCGCTGGACCTGAGCCTGCGCAAGCTGCAGACGCGCGTGGTCACTGCCATCACCGGCAGCGGCCTGCTGGTGGTGGCTGCCGTGCTGTATGGCCTGCACCCGAATGGCTGGTACCTGGGTACGGTGCCGGTATGGAGCTGGGTCAGCGGCGGCGCCGGCTCGGTGGCCCTGCTGGTCGCCTGGCTGCGGCGCTGAAGCACTCAAGCACTGCGACAGGTGGCCTGCCGCATCCGGCTGGGTAGCGGCAGCGCCTGCAGCGGCACGATGACGAAGCCGTCCCCGGCGAGGTAGTGATGATCGATCTGCACGCATTGAAGGACGAACTGGCACGGTTCGGTAGCGACAACGATGCGCAGCAGCCGGAGCGTGGCCGGCGCATGCTCAATATCACGCCCGACACCGGGCAATTGCTGGCCGTGCTGGTACGCGCCACCGCTGCGCGGCGCGTGCTGGAAATCGGCACCTCCAACGGTTATTCGACGCTGTGGCTGGCCGAAGCGGCCGCCGCAATCGGTGGGCACGTCACCACGGTGGAGCTTGCGGCCGACAAGGTGGCCCTTGCGCAGGCCACGCTTGCACGCAGCGGCCTGGCCGCGTCGGTGGAGGTGGTGCACGGCGACGGCGGCGCGTGGCTGACCCAGGCCGCCAGCGCCAGCATCGATCTGGTCTTCCTGGATTCGGCGCGTGGCGAGTACGTGCGCTGGTGGCCGGCACTGCGCCGCGTGCTGCGCGGCGGCGGCCTGTTGGTTGTCGACAATGCGCTGTCGCATGCCGACGAACTGGCGCCATTCACCGCGCTGCTGGCTAACGATCCGGCAGTCACCTGTAGCGTGGTGCCGGTGGGCAAGGGCGAATTGCTGGCGGTGTGCGGCGCGGCCTGAGCGTGCGCAGCCGAGCTGCCACGCCCTCAGGCCTCAAGGCGCGTGGTCGGCATGCGCCATAGAGCGCGGCGACGCAGTGGCATGCGGTGTCGACGATGCGGATAATCCGCCGGTGAGCACATCCCCCAAGCACTTGCAGATTCTCTTCCAGGACGAGCTCCTGGCCGTCGTCGACAAACCCGCCGGCCTGATGGTCCACGACAGCAAGCTGGCGCGCGGGGAGGACGACTTCCTGGCCGACCGCCTGCGCGAACAGCTGGGCCGGCCGATCTTTCTGGTGCACCGGCTCGACCGCGCGACCAGCGGCTGCCTGCTGCTGGCGTTCGATCGCGAGGCCGCCAGCGCGCTGGGCAAGGCCTTGATGGCCGGCGAGTTGGAGAAGGACTATCTGACCGTCTGCCGCGGCTGGCCGGCCGAGGAGCGCTTCATCGTCGACCACGATCTGGACGGCGGCCCAGGCAAGCCGGTCAAGAAGCCGGCGGTGACGCACTTCCAGCGCCTGGCCACCGGCGAGCTGGAGATCCCGTCCACCGGCTTTGCCACCTCGCGCTATGCGCTGCTGCGCTGCCAGCCGCAGACCGGGCGGTTCCGGCAGATCCGCCGGCATATGAAACACCTGTCGCACCACATGATCGGCGACACCAGCCACGGCGATGGCCGGCACAACCGCAGCTTCCGCATGCTCGGCATCCACCGCATGCTGCTGCATGCCGAGCGGCTGGGGTTTCCGCATCCGGCCGACGGGCGGCGCATCAGCGTCACCGCGCCGCTGGATGTGGAATTTTCCAAGGCCTGCGCGTTGCTCGGGTGGGAGATGTCCGCGCTGGGAGCGGTGCAGACGGCTTGATGCGGTGCGCGCGGCTAACGGTCAACACGCCCACACGATCTGCTGAAGATCCGCGCAACCGTGCCCTCACCTCAACCCCTCTCCCGCAGGAGAGGAGCCAAGCGCTCCCTCGCCGAATGGGACAAGCGGGTTGGCGCAATCGTCGTCAGCGCCACCAACGCCACCGTCGCAAGCAGCAACCGCCACAGCAGGCACGCTGTTCCGATTCCCCAATCCCGATTCCCCAACTCCCGCCCTTCAGGGCTTCTGCGGTGCCGCCGCCGGCGTATTGACGATCTTTTCCAGATCCTTCTGCAGGTCGGCAAACAGCGGCAGCATCTTCTGCTGGATCGCGCCCATCAGGTTCTGGGTCAGTGCCGGGGTCTTGTCCAGCAGGCTCTGGCCGGCCGAGCTCTCGTAGAACTCGGCCATGGCCAGCACGTCCTCGCGCGAGAACGAGCGCTTGTAGATGTCCACATACATCGGGCGCAGCTCCGACCACGACAGCGCCTTGCGCACGGTCTGGCGGGTGCGCTCCTGGATGCGCTGCAGCTGGGCCTGCTGGTCGGCGTCGAGCTGGCGCTGGGTGGTGAGCTGGGCGAACTGTTGCTGCTGCATCGCTTCGATCTGCGGCAGCATCGTGTCCAGCATGGTCTGCGCGCGCGAGGCGGCCAGCAGGCGGTTGATGTCGGCATCGCTGGGCGCCTGCGCAAACGCGGCGGGCGTGGCCAGTGCCAGCGCGGCCAGCACGATCAGGCGGCGCGCCAAGGCGCGGGCGGCGGCAACGGAACGGGGCGGTGTCATCGGAGCATCCTGCACAGTCGGGGGAACCGGCCGCAGCATACGGGAAGCCGGCGTTCGCGCGCGCGTCCATGCCGGTGCCGATACAATCGGGTTGAATGGCCAGCGACCCGATCCAGATCACCCCCAGCCTGACGATCCCGCCCAGCGAGATCGTCGAGCGCTTCGTGCGCGCCAGCGGCGCGGGCGGGCAGAACGTCAACAAAGTCTCCACCGCGGTGGAACTGCGTTTCGACGTGGCCGGGTCGCCGTCGCTGCCCGAACCCCTGCGCGCGCGGCTGCTGTCGCGGCGCGACCGGCGCATGACCGCCGATGGGGTGCTGGTGATCGACGCGCAGCGCTTCCGCACCCAGGACCGCAACCGCGAGGATGCGCGCGAGCGGCTGGTCGAGATCATCAGTGCCTGTCTGTCGGTGCCCAAGCGCCGGGTCGCCACCAAACCGAGTCATGGTGCCAAGCTGCGGCGGCTGGATGCCAAGCGTGAGCGCAGCCATATCAAGCGTGGACGCTCTGCGTCCCACTGGGAGTAAGCGTGAGTCACACCGACCCGTCGTTGCCACCGGTAACACAGGCCAACATCCTGCTGCAGCCCTCTCCACCCAGAATGCCACGTGCGCACGGCCGCTTCGGCCGCTGGCTGGGGCGCACGGCACTGCGTCTGACCGGCTGGCGCCTGCTCGGGCGGCTGCCCGACGAACCCAAGCTGGTGATGATCGTCGCCCCGCATTCGTCCAACTGGGACGGCTTCCTGGGCTTTGCGGCCAAGTTCGCGCTGGGCTTCGATGTGCGCGTGCTGGGCAAGGCGCAGCTGTTCTGGTGGCCGCTGGGTCCGCTGCTGCGCAAGCTCGGCGCCATCCCGCTGGACCGCAGCTCGCCGCAGGGCACCATCGGCCAGGCGGTGCGGCTGATCCGCAATTCCGAACAGATGTGGTACGTGATCACCCCCGAGGGCACCCGCAAGCGGGTGGAGCACTGGAAGGCCGGCTTCTGGAAGATCGCCTCCGATTCCAAGGTGCCGATCCTGCCGGTGTATTTCGACTACCCCAGCAAGACCGTGGGCATCGGCGAGCCGTTCTGGACCGGCACCGACATGGCCGCCGATATCGCCGCCATCCGCACCTGGTACCGGCCGTGGCGCGGCAAGCATCGCGATACGCTGTGAGGATGCGGCCGCGTGCTTGAAAGGTTTTGTCGCTGCCGGTCGCCTGCATTCATGACCGGCGCCGCCAGGCACCTCGCTGCCTCCACCGAGGAAACACCATGATGGGCTTGTCCGCACGCGCACTGTGTTTGTCGCTCTCCCTCCTGCTTGCTGCCGGCCCGCTGCTGGCGGCCACGCCGATGCTGGTGATCCACGGCGGCGCCGGGGTGGAAAAATCCAGCCTTTCCAGCGAGGAACAGGCGCAGGCGCGCGAGGCGATGCAACGCGCGCTGCGCGCCGGGCACGCGGTGCTGCAAGGTGGCGGCAGTGCGGTGGATGCGGTGGCGGCCACAATCACCGTGCTGGAGGATGCGCCGCAGTTCAACGCCGGGCGCGGCGCGGTGTTTACCCATGACGGCAAGAACGAACTGGATGCCGCAATCATGGACGGCGCCACCGGCAAGGCCGGCGCGATTGCCGGCGTGCACACGGTCAGGAACCCGATCCAGCTAGCGCGCAGCGTCATGGACCATTCCAAGCACGTGATGCTGGTCGGTGACGGCGCCGAACAATTCGCGCGCGAGCAGGGCGTCACGTTGGTCGACCCGGGTTATTTCCGCACTGACAAGCGCTGGCAGCAACTGCAGAAAGCGCGCAAGGCCGAAGCCGGCGACCGCCAGGCACAGGCCGAACTGGATATGGAAACCGCCAAGCATTTCGGCACCGTGGGCGCGCTGGCGCTGGATCGCGCGGGACACCTGGCCGCCGGCACCTCCACCGGTGGCATGACCAACAAGCGCTATGGCCGCGTCGGCGATGCGCCGATCATCGGCGCCGGCACCTATGCCAACAGCCAGTGTGCGGTGTCCGGCACCGGCTGGGGCGAGTTCTACATCCGCGCGGTGGCCGCCTACGACATCTGTGCACGCATGAAATACGCCGGGCAGTCGTTGCAACAGGCCGCCGACACGGTGATCGACCAGGAGATTCCCAAGGCCGGCGGCGACGGCGGCGCCATCGCGCTGGATGCGCAGGGCAACGCCGCATTCCCGTTCAATACCGAAGGCATGTACCGCGGCTGGATCGGCTCCGACGGCACCCCGCACGTGGCGATCTTCAAGGACGAGACGCTGTAGCGCGCGCATCCTCAACCGCACCCATCTTCCCAATCCAACGGCACATGCCGACGCTGCGCAAACCCGCTAGCGTGACCGGCTGCGCTACCCACTCAGGAATCACACGCCATGTCGCGTACCGTCGTTCTGGCCGCTGCCATCACCCTGGCACTGGCTGCTTGTTCTGGAAAAGATTCGTCCGGTAAGGAGTCCACCACCGTGCCCGAAAAGACCGCCACCACCCCGGCCGCGGATGCCGCGCCGAACCCGCTGCTGACCGCCAGCACGCTGCCGTTCCAGGCGCCGCCGTTCGACAAGATCAAGGACGCCGATTACCTGCCGGCCTTCGAAGAAGGCATGCGCCTGCACCTGGCCGACATCCGCAAGATCGCCGACAACCCCGAACCGCCCAGCTTCGACAACACCATCGAGGCGATGGAGCGCAGCGGCGAAACGCTCACGCGCGTGTCGCGTATTTTCTTCGGGCTGGTGCAGGCCGATACCAGCGATGCACGCCAGAAGATCCAGGAAGAGATCGCGCCCAAGCTGGCTGCGCATCAGGATGAGATCAATCTCGACCCGAAGCTGTTCGCACGCGTCAAGACGATCTACGACCAGCGCGACACGCTGAACCTGGAGCCGGAGCAGAAGCGTCTGGTCGAGCGCGACTACGAAGAGCTGGTGCGCGCCGGTGCCCAGCTATCCGAGGCCGACAAGGCCAGCCTGCGCAAGCTCAATATCGAAGAAACCACGCTCTCCACCCAGTTCCATACCCGTCTGGTGGCCGCCTCGGCCGCCGGTGCGGTGGTGGTGGACGACAAGGCCAGGCTCGACGGCCTGAGCGAGGGCGACATCGCTGCCGCCGCCGATGCGGCCAAGGCGCGCAAGCTCGACGGCAAGTATCTGCTGACCCTGCAGAACACCACCCAGCAGCCGGTGCTGGCCTCGCTGAAGGACCGCCAGCTGCGCGCCGACGTGCTCAAGGCCTCGGAAACGCGCGCGGAAAAGGGCGATGCCAACGACACCCGCCAGACCATCCAGCGCCTGGCGCAGCTGCGCGCACAGAAGGCCAAGCTGCTCGGCTTCGACAACTACGCCGCCTACAGCCTGGGCGACCAGATGGCCAAGACGCCGGACGCCGCGCTCAAGCTACTGACCGACACCGTGCCGGCGGCCACCGCCAAGGCGCGCCGCGAAGTGGCCGAGATGCAGAAGGTGATCGACGCGCAGAAGGGAGACTTCAAACTCGCCGCCTCCGATTGGGACTTCTACGCCGAGCAGGTGCGCAAGGCCAGGTACGACCTGGACGAGGCGCAGATCAAGCCGTATTTCGAGCTGGACAACGTGCTGCAGAACGGCGTCTTCTACGCGGCCACGCAGTTGTACGGCATCACCTTCAAGCAGCGCACCGACATCCCGACCTATCACGCGGACATGAAGGTGTATGAAGTGTTCGACGCGGACGGCACCTCGATGGCGCTGTTCTACACCGACTACTTCAAGCGCGACAGCAAGTCCGGCGGCGCCTGGATGGATGTATTCGTCGAGCAGGACGGCCTCACCGGCGCCAAGCCGGTGGTCTACAACGTCTGCAACTTCACCAAGCCGGCCGCCGGCCAGCCGGCGCTGCTGAGCTTCGATGACGTCACCACCTTGTTCCATGAGTTCGGCCACGCGCTGCACGGCATGTTCTCCAAGGTGAAGTACCCCTCGATCGCCGGCACCAGCACCTCGCGCGACTTCGTCGAGTTCCCCTCGCAGTTCAACGAGCACTGGGCGTCCGATCCCAAGGTCTTCGCCAATTACGCCAAGCACTACCAGACCGGCGCGGCGATGCCGGCCGAGCTGGTGGAGAAGATCAAGAAGGCCAAGACCTTCAACAGCGGTTACGCCACCACCGAGTACCTGTCGGCCGCGTTGCTCGATCTGGCCTGGCATACCCAGCCGGCCGACGCGCCGCTGCAGGACGTGAGCAAGTTCGAAGCCGACGCCTTGAAGCGCTTCAAGGTGGACCTGGCCGAAGTGCCGCCGCGTTATCGCAGCAGCTATTTCGACCACATCTGGGGCGGCGGTTATTCGGCAGGGTATTACGCGTACTTCTGGTCGGAAGTGCTCGACGACGACGCGTTCGAATGGTTCAAGGAAAACGGTGGATTGAACCGCAAGAACGGCGATACCTTCCGCGCCAAGATCCTTTCGCGCGGCAACACCGTCGATCTGGCCACGTTGTATCGCGATTTCCGTGGCAAGGATCCCAGCGTCAAGGCGCTGCTAGAAAATCGCGGTCTGACGGAGTGAGCGACTGGATGACGCGCCTGCGTCGTTGGCGCATGCGTGTGCAGTAGCTGCAACAGCAATCGAAACGGGATGGCCACGCGCCATCCCGTTTTTGTTTGTGGATGCGTGCATCAGGCGATGGTGTTGCGATTGCCTTCGCCGGTGGTGCTTTGCTGTTGCCTTTTGGGGCCGCCAGTCCGCAGCGGAACTGGCAATAGCGGAGCAGTGACCGAAGCAGTATTCGAAGTAACACCCAACTGGTGCCATGCCTTTCGTCACTTCCACCGACCCGCTGCGCAAGCGCATCTTCAGCAGGCCATCCCCCGCCATCATTCACACCAACAGGTGCCTCATGAGCCAAGCCACTCCGACCACCTCACGTCTGCAACGCGCCGCGCACTGGTCGCGCAAGGAACTGCTGCCGTTGTTGGTGCTACTGGTGCTGATGACTGCAGCGCGGTCCTCGTTCGCCAATCACTACCAGGTGCCGAGCGGTTCGATGCAGCCCACCCTGGAGCCAGGCGATCGCGTGGTGGTGGACATGCATGCCTACGGCTGGCGACTGCCGTTGAGCAACCGCATCCTCGTCGATGGCGATCGACCGCAGCGTGGCGAGGTGGTGGTATTCGATTCGCCGCGCGATGGCACACGCCTGATCAAGCGTATCGTGGCGGTGGCAGGCGACCGGGTCGACTTGATCGATGGCCATCTGCAGATCAACCACAAGCCGTTGGCAGTGGAGGGTGGCGATGCCGAACGCTTCGGCACGCACCTGGCGCAGCTGAATCTCGGCAATGGCGGCGGCCCGAACATCGCCGGGTTGACTGTGCCGCCCGGCAAGCTGCTGATGCTGGGCGATCACCGCGGCAACAGCCTGGATGGACGTTACTTTGGATTGGTCGATGCAGCGGCTGTCTACGGCAAGGCGGTGGCAGTGTATTACCGGCGTGGCCAAGGGATGGAGTGGCAGCGCCTGTGATGCATGGTCTGCGCGTACACGCCAGTAGGAGCAACGGCGTTAGCGCCCTGCGTTAGCGAAGCAGCGCAGGGCATTGTCGGCAGCAACCGCACACGTTGCTTCGATGGCAATGGCCCAGGCAAACGCGCGAACGCCACCACTCATGCACTGGCTAGCGCGGCGCCACCAAGCCATCCGACGCCTGAGTCGCAGCATCCTGTCGCCACCAGCGCAGGCGATTGCCGGGCGCGCTCAGATCCACCCGCTCGCCCATGCGCGGCGTCGCCAGTGCAACGCCGGCGCTGTCGGCCAAGGCCACGATCCGGTCCAGCGGTTCCTGCCACGCGTGCATGGCCAGGTCGAAGGTGCCGTTGTGGATCGGCAGCAGGGTCTGCCCGCCGACGTCCAGGTAGGCCTGCAGGCTCTGCTCCGGCTGCATGTGCACATGCGGCCACTGCTGGTCGTAGGCGCCGTTTTCGATCAGCGCCACGTCGAACGGACCGAGCTGTTGGCCGATGGTCTTGAAGTGCGGGCCGTAGCCGCCGTCGCCGCTGAAGAACACGCGCAGCTCGCGCTCCTGGATCGCCCAGGAGCACCACAGCGAACGCCCACTGTCGAACAGGCCGCGCCCGGAAAAATGCTGCGACGGGGTGGCGGTGAGTTGCAGGCCATCGATGTTGATCGTGTCCCACCAGTCCAGCTGGCGCACCTTGCCCGGGTCCACGCCCCAGCGCACCAGCAGATCGCCCACGCCCAGGGGCGCGACGAACACGCCGACGCGGTCGGCCAGGGCACGGATGCTGGCGCGGTCGAGGTGGTCGTAATGGTTGTGCGACAGGATCACCCCGGCCAGCGGCGGCAGCTCGTCCAGCGCGATCGGTGGCGCATGGAAGCGCTTGGGCCCGGCGAATGGCACCGGCGAGGCGCGCCTGGAGAACACCGGGTCGGTCAGCCACAGGCCACCGGCCAGCTTCATCAGCACGGTGGAATGGCCCAGGCGATACAGGCTGCGATCGGGCGCGGCAAGCAGCTGCGCGCGTGTCAGCGGCTGTACCGGCAGCGGCGCGGACGGCACCGTGGTGCTGGGTTTGTCGAAGAGGAAGGTCCAGATCAGGCCGATCTGCTTGCGCAGGCTGAGCGCGGTGGTCGGCAGCGGCAACGCATTGCGGAACCGGCCGCCGCGAAACTGCGGCGAATCGGCATACGGGGAAGGGCGAGAGGAAGCCATGGGGAGTCCGACCGGGGCAGGGAGCGACAACAGGAGGAAATTACACTGAGCAGTGTAATTTCATTCGGCTGAAAGTAAACTGTCCGGTGTAAAATGATCCGATGTCGAGCGCATCTTCCCCCCAGCCCGCGCCGCAGCGGCTGACCGACCGCAAGCGCCACGCCATCGTCGAGGCGGCCATTGTCGAGTTCAGACAGCATGGTTTCGAGGCCACCAGCATGGACCGTGTGGCGGCCACTGCGGGCGTGTCCAAGCGCACTGTCTACAACCATTTTCCCAGCAAGGACGCGCTGTTCGGCGAGATCCTGCGGGGGCTGTGGCAACGCAGCGCCGACGCGGTGAATCTTGTCTACCGGCCCGACCAGCCGCTGCGCGCGCAGCTGATCCAGCTGCTGCAGCAGAAACTGCACCTGCTCGACGACCCGGCGTTTATCGACCTGTCGCGCGTCGCCATTGCCGAAGGCATCCATTCGCCCGAGCGCGCGCGTGCGCTGATTGCGCAATTGGGCAGCAAGGAAGAAGGCACCACCACCTGGGTGCGTGCCGCACTGGCCGACGGCCGGCTGGCGGGCGTGGAGCCGGAGGTCGGCGCGCAGCAACTGCAGGCACTGATCAAGGGCTTCGCGTTCTGGCCGCAGATCGCCATGGGCCAGCCGCCGCTGTCGCCGCAGCAACGCGCCCAGGTGGCCGAATCGGCAGTGGCGATGTTCCTGGGTTTGTACGGGCGCGAGTGATGGTCTGCGTTGCGCGTTCCGGCGCGACGTGCCACGTCGACTGACGCCGCGCCGTGTTTCAGCGCTGCATCGTCAATGCGGCCGGTTGCCCGCGCCCAGCACGTTGGCGGTGACAGTGTGCCGGCCGCGTTGCAACCAGGCCACCATCGGCGAGGCCATCGCCGTGGTCACCAGCGTCATGCCGAACAATAGGGTGAACAGGTCGGGCCCGATCACGCCGCTGTCCAGGCCGATCTTGATCACCACCAGTTCCATCAGGCCGCGTGCGTTCATCAGCGAACCCACGCTCAGGCTATCGCGCCAATCGTGGCCGCTCAGGCGCGCGCCCAGGGTACAGCCGAGCAGCTTGCCGGTCACCGCCACGCCGATCACCAGCGCAAAGCCGGCGATGCCTGCGCCAACGAAGACGCCGGGGCTGGTGGCCTGGCCGGCGACCGCAAACAGTACCGGCATCAGCAAGCTGATCGCCAGGGGTTCGATGCGCCCGGCCAGGTGTTCCAGCAGGCGGTCATCGCGCGGTACGCAGATGCCGAACAGGAATGCGCCGAAGATCGCATGCAGGCCGATCCATTCGGCCGCTGCGGCGCAGGCCAGCACACCGATCAGCACCCACACCAGCGCAGTTGACGCATAGCCTCCATCGCTTGCGCGCGGGGTGAGCACGCGCGCATACACCGGCTTCAACACGCCGAACGCCACCGCAACCAGCACCACCGCACCGGCCGCAGTGAACGCAACGCCGCCATGGCTGTTGCCGTCGGTCAGGGTGAGCACGATCGCCAGGAACATCCACACCGTGGCATCGTCGATCACCGCCGCGCCCAGGGCCAGGCGGCCGGCCGGTGTGCGGGTCATGTTGCGGTCCTTGAGGATGCGCGCCAGCACCGGAAACGCGGTGACCGACATCGCCGCGGCAATGAACAAGGCGAAGGGCCAGAAGCCGATGCCCTGCGGTGCAAAGCGGGCAAACAACCACGGCGCGGCGGCCAGCCCCAGCAGCAACGGCAGCACGATGCCGGACAGCCCCACCAGAACCGACGCACGCACCTGCGCGGTGGTGCCCTCCGGCGCGCGCAGCTCCACGCCGACGATGAACATGAAAAGCACCACGCCGATGTTGGCCAGGCCCGACAGCGGCGGCAAGCTGCTGGAGGCGAACAACACGCCATGCAACTCCGGCAGCCACGCGCCGAATGCGATCGGCCCCAGCAGCAGACCGGCGGCCATCTCGCCGATCACCGGCGGCTGCCCGAAGCGTTGCAGCAGCGCACCGCACGCACGCGCCGCGCCCAGGATCACCGCCAGCTGCACCAGCAATAACATGGTCGGATTCATTGCGTCAGCCTTGGTTGGTTGAGTCGGCTCGCTTCTGCAGTGCGGGGCAGCTGCGCATCTGGTCAGTTGTTTCCCCGGACTGATCAGCGGTGACATGCTGTCCCCATAGCATCGGCCTAGTCTATGACGACAACCACCGTGCAGTGGCATCGAGCCGACATGATGCCGCGCAGTGCGGAGCGATTCGTACTGCAGCAGGAATCACCCGTCGGTGCCGCTTGTGTGCGCTTGCACGGCTTGATCGAACGACGCCTTCAACGGCAACCCGCATGTCGCACACGGCATCGCAGATGGAGCGCGCGTAGCGGCCTCATGCGCGGTGCCTGGCGAGCAAGCTCAGGCGCGATGCGAGCTCATGCCTGCACAGCAGGCAGCAGACTCACCGCTCCGAATCGCCACTCTCGTCATACCCGCGCGGGGTAAACAGATCCGGCTGGATCAGCTCGATAAAGGCACGCGCCTGCGGCGATAGATATTTGCCCTTGCGCACCACCACGCCATAACTGCGGGTGGGGAAGTAGTCCTTCAGCGAGCGGGTGGCGAGTTTGTCGCGGTCTGCATCGGTGACGCAGATTGCGGTGACGATGGAGATGCCCATGTCCATCGCCACGTATTGCTTGATCACTTCCCAGCCGCCCACCTCCAGCGCCACGGTGTAGGGCACGCGTGCCTGCTGGAAGACCAGATCGACCAAGCGATAGGTCACCTGCCGGCGCGGTGGCAAGATCAGCGGATACGGCGACAGATCCTGCAGCGTGACCGTTGACTTGCTGGCCAAGGGGTGGTCGGGCGGGGTGATCAGCAGCTGTTCGAAGCGATACACCGGCGCATAGTTGAGGTCGGCCGGCACGTCCAGCATCGAGCCGATTGCCAGGTCCACCGCGTCTTCGCGCAGCAGGTCGGTGCCGTCGGCGCTGATGGCGTTATGCAGGGTCAGCCGCACGTCCGGGTGGCGCGCGCGGAAGTTCGCCACGATGCGCGGCAGCAGGTACAGGATGGTGGAGCTGTTGGCGGCGATATTGAGCTCGCCTGCATCCAGCCCACGCACCTTCTCGCGAAAGCTCGCCTCCAGCCCGTCCAGGCTCTCCACCAGCGGCAGTGCCATGTCGTAGAGCAGCTGGCCCTCGCGGCTGGGCGCCATGCGGCGCCCCGAGCGCTCGAACAAGGCCACGCCCAGGTCGCGTTCCAGCGCCTGCAGCTGCAGTGTCACTGCAGGCTGACTCACATATAGCGCCTCAGCTGCCCGTGAGACAGAACCCAGACGCACTGTCTGGCAGAACGCGCGCAGCGGCTTGAGCCGGTCGGATTTGTAGGAAAATCGCGGGGTTGGCGCCATCTGGGTATGTTCTGAAGCGCAATATAAGTCAGGCTTATTTACAGCATTGATAAAACTGCTTTGTCAAATATTTGCTAGCGGCGCACGGTGCAGGTCCGGATGCACAAGGACTCCCCAACATGTCTGCCACCGCTTTTGCCCCACGTCCCACCGAACGCGCCACGCCCGGGCTGTCGCTGACCACGCAGGTCGCAGGCCAGGCAGAACTGCTGCCTGCCGCCGCGCTGGCCTTGCTGGTGTCGCTGCACCGCGCGATCGAACCCGGCCGCCAGCAGCGCCTGGCCCAGCGGCGCGCCCGCCAGGCCGAGTTCGATGCCGGCCAGCTGCCGGACTTCCGCCCAGACACCCGCGCCATCCGCGATGGCGACTGGCGCGTCGCCGCACTGCCGTCGGCACTGCAGGACCGCCGGGTGGAGATCACCGGCCCCACCGATCCGAAGATGGTCATCAACGCGCTGAACTCCGGCGCCAAGGTGTTCATGGCCGACTTCGAGGATTCCACCGCGCCGACCTGGCGCAACCTGCTGGCCGGCCAGCGCACGCTGGCCGCTGCGGTGCGCGGCGAGCTCAGCTTCGATGCGCCCAACGGCAAGCATTACGCGTTGCGCCCGGAAGCCGAGCGGGCGGTGTTGATCGTGCGCCCGCGCGGCTGGCATCTGGATGAGAAGCACGTGCTCATCGATGGGCAGCCGCTGGCCGGCGGCCTGTTCGATGCGGCGGTGTTCGCCTTCCATAACGGCCGCGCGCTGCTGGCCAAGGACCGTGGCCCGTATCTGTATCTGCCCAAGTTGCAGAGCATGGAAGAAGCCGCGTTGTGGGAGACCGCGCTGGCGCATATCGAAGCGATGCTTGGCCTGCCGCACGGGCAGATCAAGGTGACCGTGCTGATCGAAACGCTGCCGGCGGTATTCGAGATGGACGAGATCCTGCACGCGCTGCGCGAGCGCATCGTCGGGCTCAATTGCGGCCGTTGGGATTACATCTTTTCGTATCTGAAAACCTTCCGCGCGCATCGCGACCGCGTGTTGCCCGAACGTGGCCAGGTCACCATGACCCAGCCCTTCCTCAAGGCGTATTCGGAACTGTTGATCAAGACCTGCCATCGCCGCGGCGCCCATGCGATGGGCGGCATGGCGGCGCAGATTCCGATCAATCACGACGAGGCCGCCAACGAGCAGGCGATGGCGCGCGTGCGTGCCGACAAGCTGCGCGAAGTCAGCGCCGGCCACGATGGCACCTGGGTGGCGCATCCGGCGTTGATTCCGGTAGCGATGAAGATCTTCGACGAGCACATGCCCACCGCGCATCAGCAGCATGTCTTGCGCAACGACGTGCAGGTGACGCGCGACATGCTGATCGCGCCTTCGCCAGGCACCGTCACCCGCGCCGGGTTCGAAGGCAATGTCGAAGTCTGCGTGCGTTATCTGGCCGCCTGGCTGGACGGCAATGGATGCGTGCCCATCCACAACCTGATGGAAGACGCCGCCACTGCCGAGATCAGCCGCGCGCAGCTGTGGCAGTGGTTGCATCACGGCCAGCATCTGGACGACGGCACTGCGATCGATCAGCCCCTGTTACAGGCCACGTTGCGTGCGCTGCCGGCACGCCTGGGCGCGACCGATGCACTGCCGGGCGCCGCGCGCATCGACGACGCCATTGCACTGCTGGACACGCTCAGTCGCGCCGATGCGCTGGCCGACTTCCTCACCGTGCCGGCATATCACCTGATCGATTAAGCCAACGCTGCAGCGGCACGCCAGCGCTTGCCCGCTGTCGCTGCAATCCATCCACGTCATGCATCAAACCGCCGGTTGCGCCCACGCGCGCAACGACGGCCTTGCCATGCCCGGCGCGCGTGTCATTGCGCCCTTCTTTCCTCGTTGCATCCGTCGTATCCCTGCCAGGAGAACGCACCATGAGCAGCACACTGCAGACCGCCGAACAGATCCAGCAAGACTGGGCCAGCAACCCGCGCTGGGCCGGTATCACCCGCAACTACACCGCCGCCGACGTGGTGCGCTTGCGTGGCACCGTGCATGTCGAGCATTCGCTGGCGCGGCTGGGCGCGGACAAGTTGTGGAATGCATTGCACGCCACGCCGTTCGTCAATGCGCTGGGCGCGTTGACCGGCAACCAGGCGATGCAGCAGGTCAAGGCCGGGTTGAAGGCAATCTACCTGTCCGGCTGGCAGGTCGCCGCCGATGCGAACCTGGCCGGGCAGATGTATCCGGACCAGTCGCTGTATCCGGCCGACTCGGTGCCGGCGGTGGTCAAGCGCATCAACAACACCTTGTTGCGCGCCGATCAACTGCATCACGCCGAAGGCAATGACGAGATCGATTTCCTGCAGCCGATCGTGGCCGATGCCGAGGCAGGCTTTGGCGGCGTGCTCAACGCCTTCGAGTTGATGAAGGCGATGATCGAAGCCGGCGCGGCCGGGGTGCACTTCGAGGATCAGCTGGCGTCGGTGAAGAAGTGCGGCCACATGGGCGGCAAGGTGTTGGTACCCACCCGCGAGGCAATCGAAAAATTGAATGCCGCGCGTTTGGCGGCCGATGTGCTGGGTGTGCCCACGCTGCTGATCGCGCGCACCGATGCCGAGGCGGCCGATCTGATCACCAGCGATGTGGATGCCAACGACCAGCCGTTCACCACCGGGCAGCGCACCGTCGAAGGCTTCTTCAAAACCCGCAACGGGCTGGATCAGGCCATCAGCCGCGGGCTGGCCTATGCGCCGTACGCCGATCTGATCTGGTGCGAGACCGGCAAGCCGGATCTGGAATTTGCGCGCGCCTTTGCGCAAGCCATTCATGCCAGATTCCCCGGCAAATTGCTGGCCTACAACTGCTCGCCGAGCTTCAACTGGAAGAAGAACCTGGATGACGCCACCATCGCCAAATTCCAGACCGAGTTGGCGAGCTACGGCTATAAATTCCAGTTCATCACCCTGGCCGGCTTCCATGCCCTGAACTACGGCATGTTCAACCTGGCGCACGGCTACGCACGCCGCCAGATGAGCGCCTTCGTCGAGTTGCAGCAGGCCGAGTTCGCGGCGGCCGAGATGGGCTTTACTGCAGTCAAGCATCAGCGCGAGGTGGGCACCGGCTATTTCGACGCGGTGACGCAGGCGATCCAGCAGGGCCAGTCGTCCACCACCGCACTGCGTGGCTCGACTGAGGAAGAGCAGTTTCACGGCGAAAAGGCCGCGTAACCCAGCGCACAGGCGCCGCGACCGCGTGCCGGCCGGCTGACGGGTGAAACGGAGCAGCGGGCTTCGCCCACCGCCAAGCCCCCGCTAGCACCGCAGAGCAACGCTGGGGTGGCGGTGGCCTGTCGAAGAGGATGGCGGGCTCTGCCGGGAGCAGGGGAGAAGGGCTCGGGAAACCGAGCCCGATTTTTTTTGCCAATACCCGTCATTTCGTCTCAAGCTCAATGAGAGGGAGTGTGACCTGGTGCTGAACAAAACGCTCCTGTACGATGCTGAGGCAGGCCGGCGCTGCAGGTCGGTCTAAGGGATTTTGGGATGACGTGCCATAACACTGCCGGCGCAGTGGAGCCGACGGGGAGCGTTGCAAAGACGCTGTCGGACGGGCTGCATGCGCTCATGACTGCCGAAGAACTGGGGTTTTTCGCCCGCTTTGGCCGCGCCCGCGAATTGGCCGCCGGCCAGGCGCTGTTCGAGCGCGGTGGAGTGGGCACGCAGATGTTCATCGTGGTCAGTGGCCAGATCGATCTGGATTTCGGCGAAGACCTGATGCTCAAGCACCTGGGCCCGGGCGAATTCTTCGGCGAACTTGGCCTGTTGATCGGCGACCATGCGCGCAGTGCCGGCGCCAGCGCATCCACCGACACCCGTTTGATCGAACTGGCGCACGAGGACTTCCAGCGCCTGGTCGATCACGACCCGTCGATGGTGGCGCATTTTTTGCGCCGCTCCATCGTGCGCGTGGTCAACAACGAGCAGCTGCTGATCCGCCAGCTGCGCCGGCGCAACCACGACCTGGAAGCGGCGCTGGACAACCTCTACGTCACCTCGCACCAGCTCAACCACACCGAAGAACTCAGCCGCACCGACGAACTCACCGGCCTGCACAACCGCCGCGGGCTCGCCCTGCATCTGCAGGAATGCCGGCGCGCCGGTCGCGTGCCCGGGGTGGGTCTGATCCTGATCGATTGCGACCGTTTCAAGCGCATCAACGACGAATTCGGCCATCTCGCTGGCGACCGCGTGCTGCAGAACGTCGCCCACGCGCTGCGTTCGGTGATCGCCGACGGTGACCTTGCCTGCCGGCTCGGAGGCGACGAATTCTGCGTGCTGGTCGCGCAGGGCACCCGGGAGCTGCTGCATCACATCGGCGAATGCATCGTGCGCGCAGTGGAAGCGCGGCTGTGGAACGGCCAGAGCGAGCAGGGCTGCTCGGTCAGCCTGGGCCTGTGCATGATCGATGCCGACGCGGCATGGAACGATTGGTACACGCTGGCCGACAGCGCGCTGTACGAAGCAAAGCGGCAAGGCGGCAATGTGCTGTGCATGCATGAAGCGCTGGGGTCGGGCAGCACGCAGCCACCCGGCAACGCAGCCACGTCGGACAATCGCTGAGCAATGAGCGCCCGCACCCACGCACGCAAGGATGCGTCGTCGGAAGCGATCCAGGCGCCGCGCTTGCGCACCTTGCTGCTGACCGACCTGTGCGACTCGACCGCGCTGGTCGAGCGTATCGGTGACAACGCCGCCGCCGCGCTGTTTCGCGAGCACGACCGGCTGGTGGTCAAACTGCAGCAGCAATGGCGTGGCCGGCTGATTGACCGCTCGGACGGATTGCTGCTGTTGTTCGACCGCCCCATCGACGGCCTGGGCTTTGCACTGGATTACGCCCGCGGTTTGAAAGCGATGGGCGATGCCCGCGCGCTGACGCTATGCGCACGGCAAGGCCTGCACGTCGGCGAGGTGCTGACCTGGCGCAACAGCGACGAAGCGGTCAGCATCGGTGCCAAGCCGCTGGAAGTCGAAGGCCTGGCCAAGCCCACCGCCGCGCGCCTGATGTCGATGGCGCGGCCCGGGCAGATCCTGTTGTCGGCAGTGGCCGAGTCGTTGACCCACCGCGCCGCACGTGAACTGGGCGACCGCGGCGAACGCATCCTGTGGAAATCCCACGGCCGCTGGCGCTTCAAGGGCGTACCCACGCCTATGGAGATCTATGAGGTTGGCGAAGTCGGCCTGACGCCGCTGCGCACGCCGAAGAATTCGGCAAAGGCCTGGCGCGATGTTCCGCTGTGGCGGCGGCCGGCGGCATTAGTTGCAGAGTTGGGAGTCGTCCTCGGCATCAGTCTTGCTGTCTGGCTGTTTGCGCGCCCGCAGCCGGCGCTTGCGTTCGCCGAGCGAGATTGGGTAGTTGTGGGAACAGTACGCAACCTTACCGACGACGTCATGCTGGAAAGTTCGCTGGACCAGGCTTTCCGAATAAGTCTGGAGCAGTCGCGCTACGTCAATGTGCTGAGTGAGGACAGAACGCTCAAGCTGCTGGCGCTGATGCGTAAGGACCCTTACAAGGAGCCTTTGGATCGCAAGAACGCCTCAGATGTTGCACTTCGAAGTGGCGCACGTGCGGTGTTGCTCCCTTCGGTTGGCTACGTTGGTGGACGCACGCGTTTTGTTGTGGAAGTCGTTGACCCGAAGACACAGCAGACAGTAGCAGTAAGCACTGCTTTCGGTTCCAACCCTTCTATTCTTGCTGCTGTCGACAAGGTCACCGGCGAATTAAGAAACCAACTCGGCGAAAACCGCGAGAGCATCCGTAACAATAGCCCTGCTTTGCCGGATGTAACGACTTCCAGTCTGGACGCCCTACGTGCGTACGCGCTTGGCCAAAAGCGTTATGCGGAGGGTAAATATGCCGCTGCATTGGATTTCTTCCAGAAAGCAGTAGAGATAGATCCTCACTTCGCACTGGCTTGGCTGGGCCAAGTGCGTGCTTACTTTGCCAATGTCGATTACAGAAAGGCGACCGAGACACTCAGGGTCGCTGAAAAATTCAAATCCAGGCTTCCACCGCGTGAGGCGCTTTACGTTAAGAGCTGGGGGGTACAGATTCTTGACCCGGCGCAGGCAGCCGATTCCTGGGTCCAGATGGCAGAGCTGTATCCAGACTATGCTCCTGCTCAAGCCAATGCAGCAATGGATCTATTTGTTGCAAACCGATTTACTGAGGCATTGCCTCATGCGCGTATGTCGACGCAGAGCAAGTACGATCTCTCCAGCATATCGCTCGATATGCATGGGCGTATCCTGCTTGCTCTGGGTCAATACGATCAAGCCGATCATGCAGTGGCACAAGCAGTGACTGCGGGTTGGAATGGCGCGCTGCTCCGCCAGGCCGCCGTAGCCGCCGCCAAGCGTGATTTCTTGAGTGCGCGCAGTGCGCTTGCAAAAGTGGAGACAACCAATTTTCATGCCGGCATCACCCGGGCATCTGTCGCTCTGGACGAGGGTGATCTGCGTGGCGCGATCACGCACGCCCAAGCCGGCTTGAACGCAGGCCTGGCCAAGCGAGGGACTGACCGCATCAATTACTACGTTCCCCTGGCGACTGCGTTGTTGGCGTCGGGGCAGCGCCTTAAAGCTGTAGAGGTAGCAAAAGAAGGTGCAAAGCTAGCGCTGCACGACGTAAGCAAAGACGTGCCAATCGATACCATCGACAATCTTTCCACCGCCCTGGCAGCAGCATTGGTGATGGTGCGTGCGGGAGATGCGTCGAGTGCGGCGAAGGTTCGGGAACAGGTCAGAGCAGCGCCGCTGGTCTATGCCAACCGCCTGATCGTCGAACTGGGCGCGGTAGTGGATGCCGAAATCCTGTTGGCAAATCGGAGGCCGGACGATGCATTCCGCTCGCTCGCTCCCTATCTGGATTCAGCATCCCGCTTCCAGACACGGGCCACCGCAATGCGTGCGGCACGACTAGCGCAACGCAATGAAGATGCACGCATCCAAAATGACTGGATGCGGCAGCGCCGGGGCCTGGCCTACGCAGAAATCGAGTGTGGATACTGCTTGCAGCCACTCAACGTAGTGGATCTGAAAGCCGCAGAAGCCTCCTGGATTGCGGAGGCGCAGGGCTGACCCTGCTACCGGTGTCGCGAATCCATCGAATTATTTGAGAGTCCTGTCGCCGTCATAGCCAGCATCCAGTTGGGGAACGATGTGGGATGTTCCTGACGTGAGCATGGTGTTGATTTGTGCACGGGCGCTCGCGATCACATGCTTGTCGGCAAGTTGGATGCTGCTTGCGCAATCGCGCACAAAGGCCTCAAGGTCGTCTTCAGGTGCGGCGGTGTGTCCGACCTGCTGTAACGCTGTCATGGTGTTTGAGACGAATAACGCGCGAAAGGTGTCGTCTGTGGAGAGCAGGTCGATCAATTTGCTTGCAACCGCAGGATCAAGCTTCAGCGTCGGCATCTTTGAATTCTTCAAGTGGGTGAAGTATCACTTAGCGGCGCTAGCGTTGTCGGCTTGAGGACTATCATGCAACAGACTCAAGTTTGGGCTGCTGGGAGACGCTATAGCTACCTCAGGTACACCTGCGTGAGGTGCACTTCATTTCGCTGGAGAAGCTGATGCGGATCAGACGTTGTGCAGTTGTCCTGCTGGAGCCACGGGAAACCGTGTTCTATACGTTGGACAGTCTTTTGCAGGGTGGCAATGGGCTACAGCATGTCATGGAGTGGTTTGCGCTAGCGCCCCATCTCGATGCACCAGTAGCAGTGACGGAAGATCAGCGCCGGTTATTGGGTGAACTTAGTCCTTCGCATTGGACGGACCGATCGCATTTTGACCAGGAAACACTGGAGGGGTTGATTGACCAAGGCCTGGTGCTGGATGAGCGAGCACCAGATGCGTCCTTTGCCCAAAACGATGAACGCCTCAGGGAATCGCATTGGCATCCGCTCGCGGCCGTGCTGCATGCTTTTACGCGTTGGGATGGTGTGGATGCGGTCAAGAACACACGGGACTCTGGAACCGAAACGGCTGTGGCGATGCGTCGTGTCCTCGGCCCCGCACCTCCGGAGGTTCAACGGACCGTTGATAACGAAGCATTGATCGGCTTGCCATCGATGCCCCGGAACGATTTCGACGACTTGCTAGGTCGCCGGGTCACATGCCGTAATTTTGACCGGAACAAAGCAGTTCCCTTTCAGATGTTCTCCCACATGCTGCAGCGGGTTTTTGCCGCACAGGCTCAGGTGAAGGTCGGCGACGATCTGGTCTTTTTGAAAAAAAATGTCCCATCCGGCGGCGGTTTGCATCCGATCGAGGCGTATATCCTGGTCAGGTGTGTGGAAGGGTTGCCGGCAGGCGTTTATCACTATCGTGCAGATGTTCACGCGCTCGAGCTTGTAGCAGGGGTTGAATGCTCGGATGATTTCGTCATGCAGGCTGTCGGGCAGCAGCACTGGTTTGCAGATGCACACGTACTGATTGCGCTGGTTCCGCGTTTCGATAGGACCTTCTGGAAATACCGGCAACACGCCAAAGGTTATCGTGTGGTCGCATTGGAGGCTGGTCACCTCTCGCAGACCCTCTACCTTGCGGCCACCGATCTTGGCCTGGGTGCATTCATCACCGGCGCTGTCAACGAGAAACATCTCGAACGCGCGTTGGGACTGGACCCGGTATCGCAAGGTGTTTTAGCTGTCTGTGGCTTTGGTTGGCGCGCACAGACCATGGTCACTACAGAGCTGGATCCAGCTGGTGCGATCTGGACTGGAGCAAGCGATTCCGATCAACTCAATCAGCAGTAGCTCCGTGTAGGAACACACACGCTATTGAACCAGCCGTCTTATTTTGATTGAAGAGCTTTCAAGTCAAAGACCGGCGGCCAATCCGCCGGTCCCGACAATACGTGCAGATGCAATGTGACGCCAACGCATCTTCGGCGGATGGCGCAATGACTGCGCACTTACCGCCGAATCGCCTGCGTATGTGTCTTCAACGCATCGCTCAGACCGTTCACCTTGTCGGCGCCTTCCGGCACGGTGATGCTGGAGCCGGACAGGTCGTCGCCGATCGGTTGCACGCGGCCGCCCAGGCATTGGCCCAGGAACCCTTCGGTCACCGCGTTGAAGGCCTTGCTGTTTTCCGGGCGGCGGAAGCCGTGGCCTTCGTCGGGGAACAGCACGTAGGTGACCGGAATGTTCTTGGCCTTCATCGCGTTGACGATCTGGTCGCTCTCGGCCTGCTTGACGCGCGGGTCGTTGGCACCCTGGCCGATCAGCAGCGGCTTGCTGATCTTGCCGACATGGCTGAGCGGGGAGCGCTCGGTCAGCCACTGCTTGCCGGCCTCGGTGGCCGGGTCGCCCATGCGTTTGGTCAGCTGCTTGTAGAAGCTGGCCCAGTACGGTGGCACGGTGCCAAGCAAGGTGTTGAGGTTGGCCGGGCCGACGATGTCCACGCCGCACTTGAACGCGTCCGGGGTGAAGGTCAGGCCGACCAGCGTGGCGTAGCCGCCGTAGCTGCCGCCCATGATCGCCACGTCCTCGGGCCTGGTCACGCCTTGCTTGACCGCCCATTGCACGGCGTCGAGCAGGTCATCGTGCATCTTGCCGGCCCACTCGCCGTTGCCGGCATTGGTGAATGCCTTGCCGAAGCCGGTGGAGCCACGGAAATTCACCGCCAGCACCGCATAACCGCGATTGGCCAGCCACTGCTCATACGGCCCGTAGCCGTAGCTGTCGCGCGCCCACGGGCCACCATGCACGAACAGCACCAGCGGCACCGGCTTGTCGGCCTTGCCATCGTGATTGGCGTCTGCCTCGGCGGGCAGGGTGAGATAGCTGACCAGCTTGAGGCCGTCGCGCGCGGTCAGTTCCTGCGGCCACATCGGGACCAGCGGTTTGCCGTCGAGCGCGGGGCGGGCGGAGAACAATTTGGTCAGCTTGCCGCCGTCTGCACGGTCGTAGCGGTAGTAGCTCAGCGGTGTCTCTGCCGCCGAATACCCCACGATCCAGATGCGATCGTCGAGGGTGCGTGCGGCAACGCTGGCATCACCGCTGCCGAGTGACTTGAGCTTTTGCAGGTCGGCGGCAATGCCGTTGTCCAGCGCCTTCCATTCCTCGCGCAGATAGTCGGTGGACACGGCCTGCACCACGCCGGTCCTGGGGTCGTTCAAGGTGGCGCCGACATCGGTGCGCGGGTTTTCGAACAGCAGCGTGCGCGCATTGCTGGCGGTGTCGATGGCATACAGCGCCGCGGTGTCGCGATTGCGCGAATCCTGCATGTACAGCGTCTTGCCGTCGTCGGTCAGTCCGTCGGGCGAAGTGTTGCTGACATCCTCGAACGGGATGCGGTCCACGCGCTTCCAGCGCTTGCCGTCCGGCACCAGCAGCTCTCTGCCGGCATCGTCGGTGGCGCGCGTGGCGTAGCGCAGCTGGTAGTTGCCATCGAGCAGATAGGAATCCAGGCTGTCGGTGTTCTGCTGCACCAGGCTGCGCTTGCCCGAGGCCAGGTCCACCCGATACAGGTCATGCCATTTGGGATCGCGGTCGTTCATGCCGACCATGATCGACTCGGGGTGCTGCGCGCTGACGCGATACACCTCGGCGTTGGTCTTCTTGAACGGGGTGAGGTCCTTGCTGCTGCCATCGCTCAGATTCACCGAGAACAGATGGAAGTCTTCGTCGCCGCCGTTGTCGCGCAGGTACAGCAGCGTGTTGGGTTGATAGGTCCAGAAATAAGTGCGGATGCCGCGTGCGGTGTCCTTGGTGATCGCGCGCGCCTGATCCGGTGCATCCACCGGGGCGACCCAGACATTGAGCACGCCCTCCAGCGGCGCGACCCAGCTGAGGTATTTGCCGTCCGGGCTGATGCTCACGTTCGCCCGTTCCGGGTTGCCGAACAGCGCATCGCGGGTGATCAGTTCGGGTGGCGCCGCAGGTGCTTGCGCAGCGGCCGGGACTGGCGTGGCAGCCTTGTCGGTGGTGGGCGCGGCGTTGTCGCTGCAGGCAGACAGCGCGAGCAGCATGCTGGAAACAAGAAGCAGGCGTTGCATGGACGTCTCCGGTCTGGGGCGCGGCCACTCCAGCCGCTTTCCCCACGCTAGGGCCAAGGCCGGCCGTTGCGGACGTGCCGTTGGTCACGCCGGCAGGTGCCGCTACGCAGACGCGGACACAAATTCCACCAACGCGACACCCTCGGCGACCAGCTCGCCCTCGGCCACCAGGTAGGCCGCCACGGTGCCGTCGCCGGGCGCGTGCAAGGTGTGCTCCATCTTCATCGCTTCCAGCACCACCAGGGCCTGCCCGCGGGTGACCGATTGCCCCACCGGGGCGACCAGCGACACGATGCGGCCCGGCATCGGTGCGGTCAGGCCACCAGTGTCGTGCGCGGGCTGATCTGCTTCGGCCAGCGTGTCATGGTGGCGGAAGGTCGCCCGCTGCGTGGCATCGCGCAATGTCAGGGTGTCGCCGTCGCGCAGGACCTGCATGCGCCATTGCCGGCCATCCATTTCCACGCGCAGCGCATCGCCCTGCTGGTGGTAGCGCAGCGTGTGGGTATCGCCTGCAGTCGTGACCTGCCAGCCATCGCCAAGCGGGCGCACGCCGAACTGGCGGCGCTCGCCCGCGGCCTCCAGCGTCATGCTGCGCGCCGCATGCGCGCCGATGCGCCAGCCATCGGTGTGCTGCCATGGCGAAAACGGGTCGGCCGGATCGGCAGCGGCCTTCGGCAACGCGTCGGCAATCAACGCCGCCGCCAGGCACCACCAGGCATTGGCCGGACTGACCGCCTCGGGAAACAACACGGCCTGCTCGCGTTCGATCAGCGCGGTATCCAGATCGGCAGACGCAAACGACGCGGTGCCGATCAGGCGCGCAAGGAACGCGCTGTTGGTGGTGACGCCCACCGCATGGAATTGCGCCAGCGCCTCGCGCATGCGTGCCAGTGCAGCGGGGCGATCCACATCCCATACGATCAGCTTGGCGATCATCGGGTCGTAGTAGGGGCTGATGCTGTCGCCTTGATCCACCCCGGCATCGATGCGTACATGCGCACCGGCTGCGGGAAACTGCAGCTGCCGCAGCGTGCCGGTCGACGGCAGAAAGCCGCGGTCGGCATCTTCGGCATACAGGCGCGCTTCCAGCGCGTGGCCATGGATGCGCAGGTCCTGCTGACGCAGCGGCAACGGCTCGCCTGCGGCGACACGCACTTGCCACTCGACCAGATCGGTGCCGGTGATCAACTCGGTCACCGGGTGCTCGACCTGCAGCCGGGTGTTCATTTCCATGAAATAGAAATCGCCATCCGGGCCGGCGATGAACTCCACCGTGCCGGCGCCGACATAACCCACGGCCCGCGCAGCATCCACGGCGGCCTTGCCCATGGCGGCGCGGCGTTGTTCGCTCATGCCGGGAGCAGGCGCTTCTTCCAGCACTTTCTGATGCCGGCGCTGCACCGAGCAATCGCGTTCGAACAGGTAGACGACCTCGCCCCGGGTATCGCCAAACACCTGGATCTCAATATGGCGCGGCCGCTCGACGTATTTTTCCACCAGCACCTGCGCATTGCCAAAAGCCGATTGCGCCTCGCGCTGGCAGCTGGCCAATGCTTCTTCGAATGCCGCGCTGGTATCCACCCGGCGCATGCCCTTGCCGCCACCGCCGGCGCTGGCCTTGATCAGCACCGGATAGCCGATCGCATCGGCCTGCGCGCGCAGGAACGCCGGTGCCTGTTCGTCGCCGTGGTAGCCCGGCGTCAGCGGCACGCCGGCGCGTTGCATCAGCGCCTTGGCCGCACTCTTGTCGCCCATCGCGCGGATAGCTGCCGCCGGCGGGCCGATGAACACGATGCCGGCCTGCGCGCAGGCATCGGCAAACGCCGCGTTTTCCGACAGGAAGCCGTAGCCGGGATGGATCGCCTGCGCACCGCTTGCGCGTGCCGCCTCCAGGATCGCATCGCCACGCAGATAACTCTGCTGCGCCGGTGCGGCGCCGAGATGGATCGCCTCATCGGCCAGCCGCACATGCCGCGCATCGCGATCGGCATCCGAATACACCGCCACGGTCGCGATGCCGAGCTTGCGACAGGTGGCGATGACCCGGCACGCGATCTCGCCACGATTGGCAATCAGGATCTTGTCGAAATAGGGCGGTCTTGCTGCGGTAGTGAGTTCGCGCTGGGTCATGACGAAGTTCTCTGCACGCCGCCATGCTGGCGGGCACTGCGATGGAAAGACGGTTGCATGGATTGCGCGGCACGCCGTGCGATGGCAGCTGACGCCGCTGCGCCCCAGCGCGATGCGCTGCTCGATGCAGACAACGCGCCCGGCCTCATGCAATGCTCCAGACGACACGCAACACCTTGCTTGCAGGTGCGTGTGCACCGCAAGACAGCCAAGAGCAACACCTGCAAACGGGCATCACCACCTCACATCCGGAACACGCCAAAGCGTGTTGTCTCGATCGGTGCATTCAATGCGGCCGACAGTCCCAGCCCCAGCACGCGACGGGTATCGGCCGGGTCGATAATGCCGTCGTCCCACAGGCGTGCACTGGCGTAGTACGGATGCCCCTGCTGCTCGAACTGCGCACGGATCGGCGCCTTGAACGCAGCTTCCTCTTCGCCCGACCAGGCGCCACCCTTGGCTTCGACCCCGTCGCGGCGCACGGTGGCCAAGACGCTGGCGGCCTGCTCGCCGCCCATCACGCCGATGCGCGCATTCGGCCACATCCACAGGAAGTTCGGCGAGTACGCGCGACCGCACATGCCGTAGTTGCCGGCGCCGAACGAGCCGCCGATTACCACGGTGAACTTGGGCACCTTGGCGCAGGCCACCGCCATCACCAGCTTGGCACCGTCCTTGGCGATGCCGCCATGTTCGTATTTGCGCCCGACCATGAAGCCGGTGATGTTCTGCAGGAACACCAGCGGAATGCCACGCTGCGTACACAGTTCGATGAAGTGCGCGCCCTTGAGCGCGGACTCGGAGAACAGGATGCCGTTGTTGGCGATGATGCCCACCGGGTAGCCGTGCAGGTATGCAAAGCCGGTGACCAGGGTGCTGCCGTAGCGCGGCTTGAATTCGTCCAGCTGCGAGTCGTCGACGATGCGAGCGATCACTTCGCGCACATCGAAGGGCTTGCGCGTATCGGCGGGAATCACGCCATACAGTTCGTCGGCAGCGTAGCGCGGCGGCAGCGGTGCCTGCAGCGCCAGCGATGCAGGCGGCTTGCGCCAGCTGAGCCGCGCGATGATGGCGCGCACGCGCGCCAGGGCCTGCAGGTCGTTTTCGGCGAAGTGGTCGGCCACGCCGGAGATGCGCGTGTGCACATCGGCACCGCCTAGCTCTTCGGCACTGACTTCTTCGCCGGTGGCCGCCTTGACCAGTGGTGGGCCGCCGAGAAAGATCGTGCCCTGCTCGCGCACGATCACCGTTTCATCGCTCATCGCCGGCACGTAGGCACCGCCGGCGGTGCACGAGCCCATGACGCAGGCGATCTGCGGGATGCCGTTGGCCGAGAGGTTGGCCTGGTTGTAGAAGATGCGCCCGAAGTGATCGCGGTCGGGAAACACTTCATCCTGCAGCGGCAGGAACGCGCCGCCGGAATCGACCAGGTAGATGCACGGCAAGCGGTTCTGCTGCGCGATTTCCTGCGCGCGCAGATGCTTCTTCACCGTCATCGGGTAATAGGTGCCGCCCTTGACGGTGGCATCGTTGGCCACGATCACGCATTCCACCCCGGACACACGCCCGATGCCGGCCACCACACCGGCGCATGGCACCTGATCGTCGTACATGCCGTGCGCGGCCAACGGCGCGATTTCCAGCAAGGCGCTGCCCGGATCCAGCAAGGCATCGATGCGCTCGCGCACCAGCAACTTGCCGCGTGCGCTGTGCTTGGCACGCGCAGCCTCGCTGCCGCCCAACGCGGTCTGCGCCAGCGTGCGGCGCAGATCCTCGACCACGGTGCGCATCGCAGCAGCGTTTTGTTGGAAGCTCTCGCCGCTGACCTGCAGCTGGCTGGTGATCACGCTCATGGTGGCTCCGTCAGGCGGTGCGTTCGAACAGCTCGCGGCCGATCAGCATGCGTCGGATCTCCGAGGTGCCCGCGCCGATTTCGTACAGCTTGGCATCGCGCCACAGGCGCCCGGTGGGGTAGTCGTTGATGTAGCCGTTGCCGCCCAGCACCTGGATCGCCTGGCCGGTGAGCCAGGTGGCTTTCTCGGCGGCGTAGAGAATCGCGCCGGCCGCATCCTGGCGCGTGGTCAGCCCGGCATCGCAGGCGCGCGCCACCGCATACACATACGCGCGGCAGGCGTTGAGCCCGACGTACATGTCGGCCAGTTTGGCCTGCATCAACTGGAAGGTGCCGATTGGCGCGCCGAACTGCTTGCGCTCGTGCACGTACGGCAGCACCACGTCCATCGCCGCGGCCATCAAGCCCAACGGGCCGCCGGCCAGCACCACACGTTCGAAATCCAGCCCGGACATCAGCACGCGCACGCCACCGTTGAGCGTGCCCAGCACGTTCTCGGCCGGCACTTCGCAGTCGGTGAACACCAGCTCGCAGGTGTTGGAGCCGCGCATGCCCAGCTTGTCGAGCTTCTGCGCGGTGGAGAATCCCGGCATGCCCTTCTCGACGATGAAGGCGGTGATGCCGCGTGCGCCGGCATCGGGGTCGGTCTTGGCGTACACCACCAGCACATCGGCGTCCGGGCCGTTGGTGATCCACATCTTGCTGCCGTTGAGCACATAGCGGTCGCCGCGTGCATCGGCGCGCAGCTTCATCGACACCACATCCGAGCCGGAGCCGGCCTCGCTCATCGCCAACGCGCCGACATGCTCGCCGGTGCACAGCCTGGGCAGGTAACGCTGCTTCTGTTCCGGCGTGGCGTTCTTGCGCAGCTGGTTGAGGCACAGGTTGGAATGCGCGCCGTACGACAGGCCGATGGCCCCGCCGGCCCGCGAGATCTCTTCCATCGCCACCACATGCGCCAGGTAGCCCATGCCGCTGCCGCCGTACTCTTCTTCCACGGTCAGCCCGAGCAGGCCTTGCTCGCCGAACAGGCGCCACAGCTGGGCAGGGAAGACATTGTCCTGGTCGGCCGTAGCGGCGAGCGGGGCAATATGGTGGCTGGCGAAGGCTGCCACGCTTTCGCGCAGCAGATCGATGTCTTCGCCAAGCGCAAAATTCAGGGACGGCACGTGCATGGAGCGACTCCGCAGGGATCGGGATGTGCCGGGTGGGAGCGGGCAGGCCGCACGGCGTTCGTGCGCAGCCTAGCGGTCCGCAATGAAAAAGTGAACTAAAATTCAACTATTGAACCCAGAATCACACCATGGCTTATCGACGCTCCGCCCTGATGGAAGAACGCCTGGCCGGCAATCGCGAACGCATCCTGCACGCGGCCCGGGCCCTGATCGCCGAAGGCGGCTACCGCAATGCGCCGGTGACCGCCGTCGCCGCTGCCGCCGGCGTGTCTACCGGGCAGATTTACCGGCACTTCCCGTCCAAGGCCGAGCTTTTCGTGGAAGTTCTCAATGCGGCAGTGCAGCGCGAGATGACCATCCTGCGCGCCATCACCACCACCCAGGCCAGTGCTGCCGAGCGCCTGCGCAATGCGATCGCCACCTTTGTGCGGCGCGCGCTGGCCGGCCCGGCGTTGGCGTACGCCTTCATCGCCGAGCCGGTGGAAAGCGAGGTGGATGCCGAGCGCATCCGTGGCCGGCGCCTGTTCGGCGAGGTGTTCCGTCAGTTGCTTGCCGAAGGCGTGGCGGC
Source organism: Xanthomonas sp. WHRI 7064 (assembly GCF_040202355.2). Taxonomy (NCBI): domain Bacteria; kingdom Pseudomonadati; phylum Pseudomonadota; class Gammaproteobacteria; order Lysobacterales; family Lysobacteraceae; genus Xanthomonas; species Xanthomonas sp. WHRI 7064. The sequence continues at coordinate 349,681 of NZ_CP167821.1, forward strand.
TGGCGAGTTTCCGCCGCAGTCGCTTGACGCGGCGGCGGCCTGCATTGTCGGCGCCTTCACCGAGGCGCTGGTGGGACCCATCGCCCCCAGTCGCGGCGACCCGCAGCAGGGCGAGCAATTGGTCGAGGCGATCTGCGGGTTCTGCCTGCGCGCGGTGGGAGCGCACCAGCCGAAGGGCTGACAGTGCACTGACTGAGCGTCCAGCTGGGCTGTATGGATGTTGCTGACTGTGCATATACTGTGCACTCGTCCTGCTGGAGTCGTGCGATGGTCGCCGTTCTCAATCCCCTGGCCCTGACCGAACGCCTGCGCGTGCCGGATCGCACCATCCTGTCGCCCTCGGCCATGGCTGGCCTGCTGGATCTGTCGCAGCAGGAGCTGGCCGAGCTGGCCGGTGTGCATCGCAACAGCCTGCGCGTGCATCCGGAAAGCCCGCGCGTGCAGGACCTGCTACGCAACCTGTCGCGCCTGCTGGTGGCGATGACGCAGCTCCAGCCGGACGAACGCCAGGTGGTGTTCCACCTCAAGAACACCCCGATTCCCGCGTTCGAATTCGCCACCTTGCTGGAAGTGGTCAAACAGGGCCGTACCGACGATGCGTTGACCTATCTGCGCACCGTCGCCTCGGGGGCCGCCGGTTGAAGCTGAGCGCCCCGGCGCACTGCACGCTGTATCGCGCCTTCACTCCGCGCTGGGCCGCCGAACCGCTGAGCGGCGCCGGTGCGGCACGCTCGGGCGGGCGCTTCAATCGTTTCGGGCAGCCGGCGCTGTATCTATCGCTGCAGCTGGAAACCGCTGCCGCCGAATACGCGCAGGCCGCGCTGTTCCTGCCGCCATTGACCCTGGTCAGTTACGCCGCCGAGCTGCCGGCATTGGCCGATCTGCGCCTGCTCGATGCAAGCTGGGATCCACTCTGGGCCGATTGGACCGAGGACTGGCGCAAGGCCCTGGTCAACAAGATCGAACCGGTGAGCTGGGTGCTCGGCGACATGCTGCGCGAGGCGGAGATACCGGGCGTAATCTTTCCCAGCATGGCGTTGCCGGAGGGCATCAACGTGGTGCTGTTTCTGGACATGCTGCAGCCCGAACAGGTATTGCGCGTGCTCGACGATGGCCGCCTGCCGCGCGACGGGCGTAGCTGGGGCGATCCGCCGATCGAGGCGTAGCGAGGTCCTTTAACCCAGCAACAGCTGCAGCGCACCCGCCAGCACCGGCGCGGCCACAGCCGTGGGCAGAATCAACCCACGCCGATACGGCAGCAGCCACAGCGACAGCAGCGCGGCAGCGCCGGTCAATGTGCCCAGCCACAACACCGGGCCGATGCCCCAGCCTTGCGCGTGTACCGCCAGGCCGAAGGTGAGCAGCAACAGCAGCCAACCCAGCACGCGCAGTTGCCTTGAACGCGCGGCGCCCAGCGTACGGCCACGCACTTCCTGCTGATGCTTGTCCATCGCCAGGCACAGCGCGGCGAATCCGGAAAAATTCAGCGCCAGCAACAGCCACACGCTCATGCGCTCTCCTGCATCGGCAGGCTGCCTTGCGCAGGCGCGGCGGCAGTGGCGCGCGCGCGTCGTGCCGATGCCGGTTGCGGCGCCTTCCAGTGTTGCAGGCGCCATCCCGCGATCCCGAGGGACACGCCAAGGAACAAGCAGACCAGATCGACCCCGGCCAGCGTCCATTGCCCGGCCGGCAACGTCACGCCCAGATGCACATCGGTGGTGATCGCATTGACCACCGGCACCAACGCGAACAAGGCCGCACCCAGATACAGCTGCCAGCTCCACATCGCGCGCCGTGGCCACACGAACGCGGCCAGCAATGCAGCGGCCCATGCGACGAAGAACAGATTGGCCTCCATCGCCGCGCGCCCCTCCAGGCCCACCGGCAACAAGCGGTTGGCCCAGAAGAAACTGGCGAAGGCGATCGGCAGGCCGGCGACCGTGCCGATGTTGAGCGCATCCACCAACCGCAGCCCGAAGCCGATGCGCCCAGCCTTCAGGTGTTTGGGGCGTTCCTTCACTGCCCACATCACCACGCCGCTGGCCACCATCAGGCAACCGAGCAAACCGGAGCCGAAGAACAGCGCGCGCATCCACGGCCCGGCAAAGTGGGCGATATGCAGGCCCACCATCACCCCACGCGTCTGGCTGGCACCGCCCGGCGGCCCGCTACGCTGCAGGCGCTGTCCAGTGATTGCATCGAACAGGATGGATGGCGCATCGGTGGAGAGATTGCCGGCGCGCTGGGTGACGCCGACCGCCGCATGCGCGTCGTTGGGAAGCGACACCGCCACGTTGCCAACCTCGCCGCCGCGCCAGTCGCTGCGCGCACGCGCCACGAATTGTTCCAGCGGCAGCATGCGCGCCGGCGTGCCGGAGGCGCCTCGCGTATCGGCGACCCGGTTGGTGGACTCTTCGTAGAAACGCATTTCGTTGTCGGGGTACTGCGCCTTGATGCCCCACGGCAGGTACATGAACATCAAGGTCACGATGCCGGTGTAGGTGATCATCGCGTGGTACGGCAACGCGGTCACCGCGCTGACATTGTGGAAATCCAGCCACGAGCGCAGGCCCTTGCCCGGGCGAAAGGTGAAGAAATCCTTGAAGATCTTCTTGTGCGTAATCACGCCGCTGATGATCGCCACCAGCATGAACATCGCGCAGAAACCGACGATATAGCGCGACCACATCACCGGCAGATAATGCAGATCGAAATGCAGCCGGTAGAAGAATTCGCCGCCCAGGGTGTCGCGTGCGGCAATCTCCTTGCCGGTGGCCGGGTCGATGATGGCGTTGCCGTACATCTCGCGGCGGCTGGCCGGTTTGCCATCGGCTGGCGCAGGGTTTTGCCAGTACATGCTGACTACCGGATTGCGCGTGTCCGGCAAGGTGATGTTCCAGCTCTGCGCATCGGCTGCATGCGTCTGCAGATACTGCTCGGCACTACGCAGCGCGGTTGCGTTGCTCACCGTGGTGGTGGGCAATTCCGGGCGCATCCAGCGGCTGATTTCGTCGCGGTAATAACTGGCCGTGCCGCCCATGAAGATCAACAGCAGCACCCAGCCGACCAGCAGACCGGTCCAGGTATGCAGCCACGCCATCGACTGGCGGAATCCCTGCTTCATGCCACGCCCCGTTGCAGCCATGCGGCCAGTGCGAACATCAGCGCCGCCGGCACCGCGATGCCGGCCCAGGCGCGCCACACGCTGGCGGTGGCGAAGGCCCATAGCGGCGCGCAGGCGCACACCACGATGCCGACCAGCATGCTGGTCAACACCGCCTCGCTGCGTGGCATCGGCAGGACCAGCGCCAGCAGCAGATTGGTGGCGCTGGCGAGTGCATAGCCGCCAAACATCGCCGCCAGCGTGCGCCCAAGCACGCCCAGCCAGGGGCGCCTGAACCAGGGAAGCGGCAGGGACGGTGCGGTGGACATCGGATCAGCCAGGCGTGTGGCCGACTTACTCGGCCAGGAAGGTCAACGTGCTGATGTGATGGATCATCGACACCTGCTTGCCGGCGATCTCACGCTTCACCGGCTCCTTGTTGGTGGCGACCAGGATGTGCCGGCCGGCGCGCAGCTTGGGCAGGGTCACCTGGCCCTTGGCGTCGGAGGTCAGCGTCTTCTGCCACTTCTGCGGGTCGATCACCGTCACCTCGACCTTGGGCAGCGGCTTGTTGCGATAGAGCACGGTCAGCGTGTTGCTGTTGGCGGCGGTGGGCACCAGTTCGAAATCGAGCTTGGCCGAGGGCGTGGCGCGCCCGGCACGTGCGTAATAGCTCACGGTCTCGAAGCCGCCGGCCTCGCCCTTCCACGGCTCGAACACGCTGTCGTCGCTCAGCCAGGCATCGCCGGTGCCGGACAACGGCGCGGTAAGGAACTCACTGCCGCGCTGCAGGGCGCCGGCCTTGCCGGCGCTGCCGAACACGGTCGGCTTGACCACACGCTTGATCTCGTCTTCGCCGTGATCCAGGGCCTCCTGCGCCGGCTCGCCGAAGTAGATGCGCACCGGGCCGCTGCCGTCGCGCTCGATCCAGATCTCGTGGGCCCGGGCAGACAGACTGATGCTGGCCAAGGCCAGGCAGGACAGCAGGAAGGACTTCATCGCGGCGACTCCTCGTAAGCGGGACCGGGCGAGGCGAGAACCGCGTCACCGTGGATTGATGGGAATGATACGCAATTCCCTCAAGCGAGACCAACGTCCCATGCGGCATTGCGGCAATTCATCGGGCTGCGCAGACCGGCGTGCCTGCAAGACCCATAGCGCGCCAGGGCGCAGCGCACACCGCTGCAATCACTGGCATGCACAGTGGCCAGACGGGTGCGAACTGTGCTCTATACTCCGGCGCTAGCAGAGGTCTTCGACCAACAGCCAGGGGTGAGCGCGTGCGGAATTACGACCTCGAGTTCCTGAAGAAATTCTCGATGGTGATCGGACTACTGGTAGTGATCACCCTGGGCCTGATTGCCCTGGCAGCCTATTTGCAACGCGCCATTCCCGACGAAGCCTCGCCCACCGCGGCCAAACGCGTGCAGCAACGCATCGCTCCGGCCGGCGCGGTCTATGCCGGCACCACTGGCGCGTCCGCACAGGCCGCAGCCCAGGCGGCAGCGCTGGCCAAGGCCGCCTCGCAGTCTGCCTACGGCGGCAGCACCGATGGCAAGACCATCTTCGACAACCTGTGCACCGCCTGCCACACCACCGGCGTGGGCAAGGCGCCGACGCTGGACCATGCGCATTGGGACGCGCGCATCGCCCAGGGCAAGGACACCTTGTACAAGCACGCGATCGAGGGCTACACCGGCCCGGATGGCGGCATCATGCCGCCCAAGGGCGGCAACCCGGCGTTGACCGAAGAACAGGTGCGGGCCACGGTCGACTGGATGCTGAGCAACCTGAAGTAAGCGCCTGAAGCAGTAGCAAGCGTTCGCAACAAGCGACTGACACAATCGGTCGGGGTGCAGCCAGGTTGCAGCGCCTGCCGTGCGCGGGTGCGTCGACTGCTCAATCGTGAGGCTTGCGCGCGCTGGAGCACGCTTTGCTTTCGTAGGGCGGCAGCCATTGCGCGAGCATTTGCACTCGCTGCACGACGTGCTTGCAAGCTGACGTCAGCCTTGGTCACCCACGCCAGTGCAATTGCTTCGGGGAATGCCCGCAACTGCCGGCACCTGCAGATCGACCACTCAACCCACGCAGCAGCTGGTCGCCACTCGCAACGTTTTGCTAGCCTGTCGCGGTTCTCGCGCGCCGCCTTCGGGGCGGCGCTTGCATGTGGTCTACGTCTTTCTGGAGTGTGTCGATGTCGCGTTGCTCGCTGGTTGTGCTCGGTGTGATCGGTCTGTTGGCGCCACTGCTGGACAGCGCCGCCGAGGGCGCGCCGCAACGTCTGTCGATCGCCGACGTGCAGGGCGAAGACACCCGTAGCCCCTATGACGGCCGTGTGGTCGACGTGGAGGGCATCGTCACCGCCGATACGCGTACCGGCCTGGCCGGGCTGTTCGTGCAGCAGCCCGGCTTCGAGCCGCGGCGCTCGCACGGTCTGTTCGTCACCGGTGCCGGCGATGCCGAAGTGGCGGTGGGTGACCGCGTGCGCGTCGTCGGTACCGTGCGCGAGGTGTCGGCAGGCGGCGAGGCGAGCCTGACCACGGTGGATGCCAGCAGCATCGAGCGACTCGCCAGCGGCCAGCCGGTGCCGGTGCGCATGCTCAGCGGGCCGCCGGCCAACTGGGAAGCGCTGGAGGGCGAGCACGTGCGCATCGCTGCGCTGACGCTCAATGGCAGCGATCGTCTGGACACCTATGGCGAGTTGATCGCCGCGTTCGGCGGGCGCTTGTGGCAGCCCAGCGAAGTGGCCGCCGCCGGCACCCCGGCCTTCGCGCAGGTGCAGGCCGACAACGCCCGTCGCCAGGTGTTGCTGGACGACGCGCGCAATGGCCGCAGCCCCAAGACGGTGGCCTATCTGCCGGTCGATCCGGTGCTGCGCAGTGGCAGCCTGCTCAAGTCGGTCGACGGCATCGTCGACCAGCGCTACGACGGCAACTACCGCATCCAGGTGCTGAGTCCGTTGACGCTGCCGGCCATGCCGACCGCGGTGGCGCCGCAGGTTGGCGGTGACCTGCGTATCGCCTCGTTCAATCTGGAGAACTTCTTCAACGGCAATGGCCGCGGCGGCGGCTTTCCGACCAAGCGCGGTGCGCGCACGCAGGAGCAGTTCCAGGCGCAGCTCACCAAGCTGGTGTCCACCATTGTGCCGTTGCACGCCGATGTGGCCGCGTTGATGGAGCTGGAAAACGACGGCAATGGCGCCGATGCAGCGGTGGCGCAACTGGTCGCCGCGCTCAACGCGGCCGACAAGGACAAGGACTGGCAGTTCGTCGACACCGGCAGCGGCCCGGGCGATGACGCGATCCGGGTCGGCATTGTTTACCGCAGTTCGCAGGTCACGCCGGTCGGCAAGCCGGCCACGCTGACCGGCGGGCCATTCGACAGCCACAGCCGGGTGCCGCTGGCGCAGGCGTTTCGCAGCACCCGCGGGGCAACCTTCGTGGTGGTCGCCAATCACTTCAAGTCCAAGGGCTGCGGCAGCGCCAGCGGCGCCGATGCCGACCAGCGCGACGGCCAGGCCTGCTGGAACGCCACCCGCACCGAATCGGCCAAGCGCCTGCACCAGTGGCTGCAGACCGACCCCACCGGCGCGCAGACCAAGCTGGCCGTATTGCTGGGCGATTTCAACGCCTACGCGATGGAAACGCCGATGCGCAGCCTTCGCGCCAGCGGCTGGCAGGACGCCTTTGCGGTGGCCAGCGTGAAGCAGCCCTACAGCTACGTCTACGATGGCATGAGCGGGCGGCTGGACCACGCCCTGCTCAGCCCGGCGATGGCCAGGCAACTGCGCGGCGCGGTGGAATGGCATATCAATGCCGATGTCATGGACGATGCCGGCTATGCCAAGCGCAACCTGCCCGGCCCGTGGCGCAGTTCCGATCACGACCCGGTGCTGCTGGGTTTTTCGCTATAACGCGCTAGCTGGCGCACGTCCCGGCGCGGCGGCGCAGCCGCAGGTTGAGCAGGTGCGTGCCGGCCAGCAGCAGGCTGCCGGTCACCGTGATCGGGGTTTCCCAGCTGCCGCCGGCAAGCCCGCTGGCGCCCAGCACCAGGCCGGCCAGGCCGAAGACCGCCAGCGCCCACACCGGCGCGGGCAGCGCATGCCGGCGATGGCTGCTCCACAGCGCGTAGCCGCTCAGCGGCACGGCAGCCGTGGCGAACACCACATGCACCCATTCGGCCTGACTCCAGGCACCCAGCAGCGGCAGTGCAGCGGCCAGCAATGGCAGCGCCAGGCAGTGCAGCAGGCACAGGCTGGATAAGGCGATGGCCGAGTTGTCCAGCACGGAAGCGGTAACGCGCATCGGGAGTGTCCTGTCGAGTTAGTGTTATATAGTAACACTTCCATTCCAGCCAGGCCCTCAGGATGTCCCTGTCCCCCAAGCGCGATTCACGCCTGCCCGTCACCGTGTTGTCCGGCTTTCTCGGCGCCGGTAAGACCACCTTGCTCAACCGCATCCTGCATAACCGCGACGGCCTGCGCGTGGCGGTGATCGTCAACGACATGAGCGAGGTCAACATCGACGCGCAGCTGCTGCGCGAGGGCGGCGCGGCCTTGCGACGCACCGAAGAGACGCTGGTGGAATTCAGCAACGGCTGCATCTGCTGCACGTTGCGCGACGATCTGCTGCAGGAAGTACGCAAGCTGGCCGAACAGAAGCGCTACGACTATCTGTTGATCGAATCGACCGGCATCGCCGAGCCGATGCCGGTGGCTGCCACCTTCGCGGTGCGCGATGCCGACGGCTTCAGCCTGGCCGACATCGCCCGGCTCGACACCATGGTGACGGTGGTGGACGGCAGCCGCTTCCTGCAGGACTTCGGCTCGGCCGCCACGCTGGCCGAACTCGGCCAGCAAGCCGGCCCGGACGATAGCCGCGGGCTGGTGCAGTTGCTGGGCGAACAGGTGGAATTCGCCGACGTGCTGGTGGTCAGCAAGTGCGATCAGATCGATGCACAGCAGCTGCAACGCCTGCGCGCGGTGTTGCGTGCGCTCAATCGCGAGGCGGCGATCGTCAACGCGGTGCATGGCGAGGTGCCGCTGCGCCAGGTGCTCGACACCGGCCGCTTCGATTTCACCCGCGCGCAGCTGGCGCCGGGCTGGATGCAGGAACTGCGCGGCCAGCACACGCCGGAGACCGAGGAATACGGCATCAGCAGCTTCGTCTATCGCGCCCGCCGGCCGTTTCACCCGCAGCGTTTTGCGCGCATGGTGCAAGGCGGGCTGCCGCAGGTGATACGCAGCAAGGGATTTTTCTGGCTGGCCAGCCGCATGGATTGGGTCGGCGAATTGTCCAGCGTGGGTGGCGCGACCCAGACCAACGCAGCGGGCTTCTGGTTTGCCGCACGCCATCGCGTGGATGCGCACGCCATCGGCGAGCCGCTGCAGACCAGCATCACGCCATTGCCGTATACCGATATCGGCTGGCAGCGTCAGCAGACGCAATGCTGGACCGCGCCGCTGCCGCAACTGCACGAGGTTGGCGATGCCAGCGAATACGCCGCGATGCAGCGGCTGTGGCACCCGCTATGGGGCGACCGTCGCCAGGAGCTGGCGGTGATCGGCGTGGACATGGATGCGCCGCGCACGCGCGCTGCGCTGGATGCCTGCCTGCTCAGCGATCACGAACTGCGCCAGGGCCCGGCGCAATGGCAACTGCTGGACGATCCGTTTCCGCACTGGCAGCGTTGATGGTGGATTGCATCACGCTGTCGACATCCGTTCGCCTGGTACCGGATGCAATCGGAAGCGGGCTTGTATCCTTCAGTGCGGCGTGCGGATGCGCCGCACTGGGCGGCGTCGCATGCCCTACCTGTGGCTGCGCGCGGCGTGCACGCGCAAGCTGCGCGGCCAGGATCTTCAGTAGTAGCCGTTGTCGATTGCCTCTTGATGGGAATCTCTTTCTTTTTCGAAAGACTGTCGACGCTGTTCGGCGGTGGTGGGGATGCCGGACATCAGGCGCGGTGCTCCCAACCTTTCCAGCTGGTCGTCCGTGCTTCTGACGATCTGTTCCAACGCAAGCATGTTCTGGTAGCCCTGCATCATGCGTTGCAGGCGCCGTATCTGGTCCTTGGGTGCGTCGCCTTGCTTCAATGACTCCAGGCGCCGCTGCGCGCGTGCGTAGTTTCTGGCCAGGGCGGCTCTGTCGACGGATTTACGCCGTGCCTTGAGCACTTCGCGCCGGTTGTGCTGCATGGCGTCCATCTGCACCATGGCCAGGCCGCTGCTCGTGGTGCGCGGTGCGCAGATGTCTTCCATCGGTGCCAGTGCGACCAGCAGTGCCTCGAGCTGACTATCGCGGACCTCGTTGCGCCATGCGATCAGGGCTGCACGTGTCTTGAGCAGGTGTTGCTCCTGCGGAGTTGCCTCGCGGTCCTCCATGAACAGCTGCTTTTGAATATCGCTGCACTGCCTGGTGATCTCTTCCAGTTGCAGATCCAGGCGGCGCAACGAGGGCTGCCGTCCGGGCTGGGGACGTGGGAAGGGCAGCGACGATTGCGCGGGCGTGATCGGCGCCGAGGGCGATGCCGGCTTGCCGTGCTGCGGCGGCTGGCCCTCGTCACGGCGCATTCTTTCGGGAATGGGCGGTTGCATTCTCGGATCGACGGGGCGTTGCGGCCCGTGCAGTTGCTGCGCAGGCGCTGGCTTGAGCGGAACCGACATCGACTGTCTTGTGGGCGGGGTCTGTTGCAGTTGCGGTCGCTGCGCCCGCTCATGATCCGCTGTGTTGGGCACCGGTGGCTGCCGACGCTGATCGACGCGGGCCTGCGTTCCGTGCAGTTGCCGCGTGCGACCGGGCGTCACGGCTGCCGCGTGCGCAGGTGGGCTTTCCACTGTTTCAAGCGTTGGAGAAGAGCCCATGCACGTCAACGGCAACTGCTTGCGTAACGAGGCCAGCGATTTACGCGCCGAGGCGAGCATGCCGCGATGGGATTTCGACGCGCCCTGTGCTGTTGTTGACTTGGGAGCCTGAGAGAGCGGGTGCTGCGACGATGCGGCTGGAATCAACGGCGTCGTCTTGGTCGGATTGGCGCCGTGCGGTTCCGGGGCGACGCGATGACGGCTGTTAAACAACTGACTCAGGCGCATCACACACTCCCTTGGGTCGTCTGCACGCATGATAGCCAGCGCTGCATCCCCCTCAAGGCGAGTTGCGAACCGGCGTCGCGCCGGCCGAATGCCGCCATCAGCCCGAGCGCATGCCCCAGGCGATCGCTGCGATTGCCGGCGCCGCCAGCAACAGCCCCACCCAGCCGCGTCGGCCGATGCGCTCGCCAAATGCCAGCTTGCCGACGAGTGCTCCCAGGATGACCACGCCCAGGTTCATGCTGGCAAAGACGGTGGCCGGGCTATGCGGCAGCAGCTGATGGGCGCGCACGTAACACAGGATGTTGCCGAAATTGAGCGCGCCCAGGAGCACGCCGGCGAGCAGGTTGCGAAAGCTCAGGCGCGCGACACCGCCCCGGCGAACGACTTGCAGGCCAAGCATCAGCACACCTGCCAGCGCAAAGCACAGCGTCAACGACGTCAGCGACGGCGTACCGGCCTGTGCGATGTGCTTGAGCAACAGATCGATCAGGGCAAAGCCCAGCCACACGCCTGCCAGCCATGGCCAGCCGATCGAGGCCGGCGCTGAATCCGCACCGGCGGCCTGACGTGGCCGTTGCAGGATGCAGACGATGGCCAGCAGACCCAGACCCAGTCCCGCCAGCTTCCAGGCATTGACCGGTTCACCAAAGAGCGTGAACGCCGCCGCCAGCGAGAGCAGGAGCGACAGGCGTTGGGCAATGTCGGTACGGACGATGCCTGCGGTGGCGACCGCGCGTGCCAGCAGCATGAAGATCGACGGCAGCGCCACCGCCAATGCAAACAGTGCTAGCCAGGGCGTGGTCGGCGCGCGCAGCGTGTCCAGTGACGGATGCAGGGTCAGCCACGCCAGCAGCGCGGCGGTGGCGTAATTCCAGGTGATCGCCTGCGCAGCGTCCAGGCGATAGCGCGGCAGCAGCTTGAGAACCACCGACACCAGGACACTGCAAACGACGGCAAACAGCAGAAAATGCATGGGCAACGCAACGAAGTGTGCAGGCAGGGCGATGAACGCGGCCGGCGGGGCGGCTATTATGACGGTATGTCCAATCCCTTATTCCCCACTGAATCGGCCGCACTGACATTGGACGGGCCGGTCGGTCCGCTCGATGTCGCGGTCGATCTGCCCGAGCCGGACGTTGCCGTGCAACCGGTCACCGCCATCGTCTGCCACCCGCTCTCTACCGAGGGCGGCAGCATGCACAACAAGGTCGTCACCATGGCTGCGCGCGCGCTGCGCGAGTTGGGGATCACCGTGGTGCGCTTCAATTTCCGCAGTGTCGGCAACTCGGCCGGTGCGTTCGATCATGGCGATGGCGAGCAGGACGACCTGCGCGCGGTCGCTGCATGGGTGCGCAGCCAGCGCCCGGGCGACACGCTGTGGCTGGCCGGTTTCAGCTTCGGGGCGTATGTATCGCTGCGCGCCGCCGGCTCGCTCGAACCGCAGGTGCTGATCTCGATCGCGCCGCCGGCCGGGCGCTGGGATTTCAGCGACATGCAGCCGCCGGCGCAGTGGCTGGTGGTGCAGGGCGATGCCGACGAAATCGTCGACCCGCAGGCGGTGTATGACTGGCTGGAGACCCTGGAGCAGCAGCCCGAGCTGGTACGCATGCCCGACACCAGCCACTTCTTCCACCGCAAATTGATCGACCTGCGCGGTGCGATCCAGCATGGTGTCCGGCGCTGGTTGCCGGCCGCCGTCTGACCGCGGCAGGGCCCATGCGTATCGCCCGGCGATGCGCCGTTGAGCGGGCAAGGCAGCAGCCGGCCCGCGGAGAACACGATGAGTGAGATGACCCCGTCGCAGCGCTACGCCGCCGGCGTACAACGCGGCGACTGGCGCGCCGACCCCGCGCAGCAGGCGGCCCTGGCGGAACTGGACCGTATCCACGAGGCATTGGTGGACAGCGCGCAGGACGGCTGGCTGGATCGGCTGTCGGCGTTCTGGAAAAAGCCCGAGCCGGTCCGCGGCCTGTATTTCTGGGGTGGAGTGGGGCGCGGCAAGACCTTCCTGGTCGACCTGTTCTACGACGGGTTGCCGATCAAGCAGAAGTACCGCACGCACTTCCATCGCTTCATGCGCGGGGTGCACGAGCAACTGCGCGAGCACGCCGGGCAAAGCGATCCGCTGGCCAAGATCGCGCAGCAGTGGCGCGAGAATCTGCGCGTGCTGGTGCTGGACGAATTCTTCGTCACCGACATCGGCGATGCGATGTTGCTGGCGCGCCTGCTGGAACGCCTGTTCGCCGAAGGCGTGACCCTGGTGACCACCTCCAACACCGCGCCGGAAAACCTCTACGCCAACGGCCTGCAGCGCGACAGCTTCATGCCGGCGATCGGCCTGCTGCAGAAATTCTGCGTGGAACTCTATGCCGAAGGCACCGAGGATTACCGCATGCGCGCGCTGACGCGCTCACCGGTGTATCGCGCGCCCCTGGATGCGCAGGCCGACGCGTGGCTGACGCAGCGCTGGGGCGAGCTGAGCGGAAATTCCGAGCCGCGCAGCGGCAACATCGAAATCGAGGCGCGCAAGATTGCCGTGCGTGCGCGCGGCAAGAGCATCGCCTGGTTTGATTTTGCCGCGCTGTGCGAAGGCCCGCGTGGCCCGGGCGATTACATCGAGATCGCGCGCGAATTTACCACCGTGTTGCTGGGCGGCATCCCGCACTTCGATCGCATGAACGAGGACGCCGCACGTCGCTTCGTCAATCTGATCGACGAGCTGTACGACCGCCACGTCAACCTGGTCTGCACCGCGCAGGACGCCCCGCCCGCGTTGTATAGCGGCCAGCGCCTGGCCGGCGCCTTCGAGCGCACCGCCTCGCGCCTGATCGAGATGCAGAGCGCCGAGTATCTGGCGACCGCGCATCGGTCCTAGACATGCAGACGCGGCCCGGCCCCGGATTGCACAAGATCGTTGTGACCGATCAGGACGGCGGCCTGGGCCAGTTTGGCGGCGGTGCCTGGTTGCACGATGCAGCGCTCTGGCCAATGGATCCATCGACCGGCCGGCCGATGCTGCCCATCGTCATGCTCACCGGCTTGTTTCTACCTACGGCCTATCTGCCCGACGATAGGGTGCTGACGGTCTTCGCCTCGATCGAGCGGCCCGGCGGCGCGGATGGCCGGTCGTCGCTGCGTAGGCTCGCCGTCAACCAGCAAGGTGAGTTCGACAAGCTCGCGCAGGTCCACAGCAAGGTGCTGCTGCATCGACGTGCCGCGCAGGAGATGTGCGTCGGTGACAGTGCGCGGTTGCTCGGGCGTCATTTCATCGGGCTGCAGCCATTTGGCGACCACGACATGGCCGAAGAGCTGGAAGATGAAGACAGCGGCGCAGGAATGAGCAAACAACTCGGCCGACCATGCTGGTTGCAGGACCCGATCTATACGAGCCCGCGCTACTACTTTCTTGCCCAGTTTGTAGAGGCGGAATTGGGCCGGGTCGATTCCGGCTACGCCGGCCTGTTCGGTGACGGTACTGGTTATCTGTTTGCAGACCAGCGCGCCAGGAAGCTGGGCGACGGCGTTGCGGCGGGACATTTCTTCATCCAGTTCACCTGAGTCCTCGCGCCGTGCAGTCGCGCGCGGCCGTGATACAGCCACCAGTCCCGCAAAAGCGACAGATCAAGAAATCGCTTGCAATTAAATTGTGCGCTATGTAAATTGCAGCCATGGACACCGCCACAGCCACTGACGCCCGGACCAACGCGCTGCTGCAGCTCGACAACCAGCTGTGCTTTGCGCTGTATTCGGCCAACCTGGCGATGCACAAGCTCTACCGCGGGCTGCTGAAGACGCTGGACCTGACCTATCCGCAATATCTGGTGCTGCTGGTGCTGTGGGAAACCGACGGCCGCAGCGTGTCGGAGATCGGCGAGCGCCTGTACCTGGACTCGGCCACGCTGACCCCGCTGCTCAAGCGTCTGCAGGCTGCTGGACTGGTCACCCGCACGCGTGCTGCCAGCGACGAGCGCCAGGTGATCATTGCGCTGACCGATACCGGCCGCGCACTGCGCACCAAGGCCGGGGCGGTGCCGGAGCAGGTGTTGTGCGCCTCGGCGTGTTCGTTGGACGAATTGCGTCAACTCAAGCAGCAGCTGGAAACGCTGCGCTCAAACCTAGGCACGGGGTGAGCGGATTTTGCATCACCCACACTCTCTGCAACATGTCGTACACGATTTAATCGTCAACTATTCAGCTACATTACGCGCTGACAGCGCTCATTCTGGAGAACCACCATGGCCTCACCTGAAAAAGTCCTCTACACCGCCCACGCCACTGCCACCGGTGGCCGCGAAGGCCGCGCCGTGTCTTCCGACAAGGCGCTGGACGCCAAGCTGTCCACCCCGCGCGAGCTGGGCGGCGCCGGCGGCGACGGTACCAACCCGGAGCAGCTGTTCGCTGCCGGCTACGCAGCCTGCTTCATCGGCGCGATGAAGGCTGTCGCAGCGCAGGACAAGCTCAAGCTGCCGGGCGAAGTGAGCATCGACAGCAGCGTCGGCATCGGCCAGATTCCGGGCGGCTTCGGCATTGCCGTGGAACTGCGCATCGCAGTGCCGGGCATGGATCAAGCCGAACTGCAGACGTTGGTCGACAAGGCCCACCAGGTCTGCCCGTACTCCAACGCGACCCGCGGCAACATCGACGTCACCCTGACCCTGGCCTGATCCACGCCATCACCACGCGTAACACGTGGTGGAGTCATAAACGGCCCGGCGCCTGCGTCGGGCCGTTTTTTGTTGCAGCAGCAGGAGCGCTGCCCTGAAGAGCACAGGCAGCCGGCGTCGCGGTGTCAGCGCGACCTGGCATGGACGCAAGACACGCCAACGAGCCGATGCACCCGCGTCCAGGCGCGCATGCGCGCGCTGGCGATGGGCGTTACCGCGCGGCACACTGTTGCGATGACAGTGCCTGCTTCTGCGACCCCGATCGGACTTTGCTGCGCATGAGCGCAACGCGTCCCACCTTGTTGCTGCTCCCCGGTCTGCTCAACGATGCGCAGTTGTGGCAGGCACAGCGCGTGGCCCTGGCCGAGCTTGCCGACTGCGTGGTCGGCGACATCACCCAGGGCGAGAGCATGCGCACGCTGGCAACACAGCTGCTGGCGCAGATGCCGCCGCGGTTTGCACTGGCGGGATTTTCCTTGGGTGGCTACGTCGCGCAGGAAATCCTGCGTATCGCGCCGGAGCGCGTGGAGCGGCTGGCCTTGCTGGATACCTCTGCACGTGCCGATTCGCCCGAGCGTGCGGCGCAACGGCGCGCGCAGGAAGCGAGCGTGCGTGGCGCCAGTGCCTTCCACGGATTCGGCGAACGGCTGCTGCGGCACTACGTGCATCCCTCGCGCTGGCAGGACGAGGCCTTGCTGGAGCGGGTGCGTGGCATGACCCAGCGCCTGGGCGTGGAGGTGTTCCTGCGGCAGAACCGGCTGGAGCGGGAAGACGGCCGCGCGCTGCTGCGCGCCTATGCCGGCCCGCTGCTGGTGCTGTGCGGCCAGGACGATGCGATCACCCCGCCCGCATTGCACGAGGAAATGGCCGCACTCGCAGTGCAGGCGCGCTTGGTGCAAGTGCCTGCGTGCGGCCATCTGTCGCCGCTGGAACAGCCGCAGGCGGTGTCGGATGCACTTCGGCAATGGCTGCTCGCCTGATACGGCGACGACCGAGCCGACCCAGCCAGGCCTGCCGCCGTGCGATCCCATGCGATCGCACGGCGGCGAGATGGCATCAACCAGTGCGCGATGAGGGGCTCTGAACCAATAGTCTTGGAAAGGTGATCAGTGCGCCGTCGGCTGCTACGCAATGCCTGCATTCATGCATGCAAGGTGTCGTACGCAGTCGCGGCAGCCATCCGGCCGAAGCGACTCGTTGAACTGCCGTAACGCGTGCAAGTTCGCCTGCGCTGCATCGGCGCCGTCACCGCGCGGCCGTCGCCACAACGCTGTTGGATACCGGCACATCGGCGTCGTCTTTCTGCTGATGCGTGTGGAGTTCCAGCATCTGCAGCCGCTGCCCCTGGAAGCGATATTCCAGTGCCTGCTGCACCCCATACAGCGCCTGCGCCTGCGTGCACAGCGTCTGTGCCTGTGCTTCCAGCGCCTGGCTGCGTGCCTGCATCTGCTGCTCCATGCGCGCATCCAGCTGCTCGCCGCGTCGCTCCAGCTGCGCAGCGCGTCCGGTCATCACCGTCCACATCACGCTGCGGGTCAGGCTGCCGGCCAGGTCGTCGGCAGCGCGTTCGACACTGGCTTCGAAACGTTCGTCGAACAGTGCCTGCTCCCAGCGCCCACGCCCCAGCGTGGCATCGACCTGCGCGAGTGCGGTGCCGCGCAGCCGCTCCACCTTGCGCTCCTGGCGCGTGCTGTCGGTCAGCATCTGCACCACACCGGCCAGTGCGTCGAAGCTGATGTCGACCACCGAGCGGGCAATGGTGGTCACGGCCGGCATCAGTGCGCGGGCACCCTGCTCAAGTTCGCGCAGGCGCTGCGCGTCGGCAGCGCTGACCGCTTGCGGTTGGCGATCGATATTGAGTTCGCCACCGTGGAAGAAAATCTCGCGCGGCACGCCTTGCTTGCGACGCAGCCAGATGCCACCGCTGTCGGCCAGCACGTCGTAGGAGGTGCTGACGTCACATTGCTGTGCGGACACCTGCGGCCTGGCGGTTGCAGCCTGTGCGCTACAGGCCGCCAGCAGCAGGAGCGGGGCCAGGACGGTGCGGATGCGCATGGCGGATGCCCGGGAGTGGTGATGCCGCAGCATGGCGCGCAGCTGCACGCCTGCCATGGGCAGGAAGTCAGGGTGCCGTAGCGGTGTCTTGGCCTCGACGGTGCAAAGCGTGAACCGGGTCGAGCATCGTTGCGCCGACATCTTGCAAACGTTTGGCTCACTTGATTCTCACGGTGTATGGTGTGAATTATGTTGCACAGCAGCATCGGAGCTCAGCAATGCTCGACTCACGCATCGAAAAGGTTGATCTGGCACTCACCGAGATTGCCAAGGACCCATCGGAGAAGGTGGCGCTGTGGCAGTGGGCGTGCCGCGAGATGCTGCACGAGACGCTGATCGGCATGCACCAGCTCTCGCACCTGGCGGGTATTTCCCAGCAGGTTGCCAACGACTGGCGCGCGCCGGTGGATGTGATCGCACCCGAGAAGCCCTACCTGGCCGCCTCCGCGCTGGCCGACCGCCGTCTGCCGCAGGTGCTCGATGGCCTGGGCAATACGCACGACGACAACGACCGCGCCACGCTGTGGCGGCTGCGCTATGCCAGCCTGATCGCCGCCACCCTGCAGGGCATGCAGGCACTGGCCGACAAGCACCGCATCGACCGCCAGGCGATGGCACTGTGACAGTGCGCTGACAGCGCTGCGCGGCCGCAAGCGCTGCGCCGGCTTCCGA
The DNA here is from genome assembly GCF_040202355.2 of Xanthomonas sp. WHRI 7064. Taxonomy (NCBI): domain Bacteria; kingdom Pseudomonadati; phylum Pseudomonadota; class Gammaproteobacteria; order Lysobacterales; family Lysobacteraceae; genus Xanthomonas; species Xanthomonas sp. WHRI 7064. The sequence goes on from NZ_CP167821.1 coordinate 367,265, forward strand.
ACGGTCGCTTCACGTCAGCATGCTTGCTTCAATGCCGGACGGCGGCCTCTTCCAGATGCCGCCAGGCATGCCGCACGATCCAGCGCGCCTGGTCCCAGGGCACCGACAGCAGCGGTTGATAGTGGTAATAGCCGTCCTGCAGCACGCGATACAGCTGCGCCTCGGTCGCGCGCGGATAGGCCAGATAGATGTCGTAGCCGAGCGTGAGTAGCCGGGCGTAATCGGCGAAGGCGTAGCCACCCAGATGGCCTTCGGCGTGGACACCGCGCCAGTAGGCGATCTCGGTGTCGAGATCGACGCTGCGGCGGGTCAAGACGGATGCGCTGTGCATGTGTAGGACTCCGTTGCCGAGACTACCCCCCTGTTTCCGGCACCGTAGCAGCGCCTGCCGCGTGCAACCAGCACGCGACGACGAGCGGTCATCGCGGTGGTTGCGCCACGGGCCGGACAGTGCCGACCCGTGGCAGCCGGGACCTCAATCCCAGTCGGGTGCGATGGCCTTCGGGTTGGCCAGCCGCTGCCCGCGGTCCAGTGCGGCAATCTCGGCCATGTCCTGCTCGCTCAGCCGCAGCGTCTGCGCCTTGAGATTGCTCTCCAGATTGTCGCGCTTGGTCGAGGACGGAATCACCGAATACCCCTGCTGCAGTGCCCAGGCCAGGGTGACCTGCGCCGGGGTGGCGTCGTGGCGTGCGGCGATCGCCTGGATCACCGGGTCCTTCAGCACCTCGCCCACCGCCAGCGTCATGTACGAGGTGACATGGATGCCTTGCTCGCGCAGGAACGCGATCAGGCTGCGGTTCTGCAGGTACGGATGCACTTCGATCTGATTGGTGGCGATGGCCTCGGCGCCCAGGATTTCGATGGCCTGCTTGATCAGCGCGATGGTGAAGTTGGAGACGCCGATCGCACGGGTCAGGCCCTGTTGCCGGGCCTCGTTCAAGGCTTCCAGGTAGTCGCGCATCGGCACCTGATCCTTGGGCGAAGGCCAGTGGATCAGGGTCAGGTCGACGTGGTCGGTGCCCAGTTTGCGCAGGCTTTCCTGCAGGCTGGGCAGCAAGGCGCTGCGGTCGAACTTGTCGACCCAGATCTTGGTGGTCAGATACAGCTGATCGCGCGGCAGGCCGGATGCAGCGATGGCCTGGCCGACCTGTTCTTCGTTGTCATAGATCTGCGCGGTATCGACGGCGCGGTAGCCCAACTCCAGTGCATTGCGCACCGAGTCGATGACGACCTGGTCCTTGAGACGGAAGGTGCCGAGGCCGAATGCGGGGACTGTCATTGTGTTCCTTTGGTGATCGGGAATGGGGAATCGTGCATCGCAAAAGCTGATGTCGTGCGGGGTGCTGTGAGCCATTAATCCAGTGCGACGACGGCCTTGCCGAAGTTCTCGCCGCGCAGCAGGCTGATCAGGCCCTGCGGGGCGCTGTCCAGGCCGTGCAGGACGTGTTCGCGGTACTGGATCTGGCCATCGCGCAGCCACTGGCCCATCTCGCGCAGGAAGGCGGGCATCAGGCGGATGAAATCGTGCTGGATGAAGCCGCGTACGGTCAGCCGCTTGCGCAGCACCTGGCCCATGAACTCCGGCAGGCGATCCGGCCCCGGCAAGGCCTGGCCACGGCTGTTGTAGGTTGCGATCACGCCGCACACCGGGATGCGCGCGAAGTCGTTCAATTGCGGCAATACCGCGTCGAAGACCTTGCCGCCGACGTTCTCGAAATAGATGTCGATCCCGTCCGGAGTGGCCGCGCGCAGCTGCTCGGCAAAGTCGTCGGCGCGATGGTCCAGCGCCACATCCACGCGCAGCACCTCGCGCAGATACCGCACCTTTTCCTCGCCACCGGCAATGGCCACCACACGCAATCCCTGCAGACGCGCCAGCTGGGCCACGGTGGCGCCGACCGGCCCGCTGGCTGCCGCCACCACCAGGGTTTCGCCGGCCTGCGGCTTGCCGATTTCGTGCAGGCCGGCGTAGGCGGTGAAGCCGGGCATGCCGTACACGCCGAGCGCGGTGCTCAGCGGCAGGGCATCGTCCTTGGGCAGCTTGCGCAACGGCGCGGCGGGCGTGAGCAGGCTATGGCTCTGCCAACCGCCGGGCAGTACCAGCAGGTCGCCGGGCTGATAGCCGGCATGGTGCGACTCGAGCACTTCGCCGACGGTGCCGCCTTCCATCACCGCGTCGATCTCGACCGGTGCGGCGTAGGACGGGCCTTCGTCCATGCGTCCGCGCATGTACGGGTCCAGCGACAGGAAGCGGTTGCGTACCAGGATCTGGTCGTGCCCGGTGGGCGGCAGGGCGACATCCTCAATGCGGAAGTTGTCGGCGCTCGGCTCGCCGTGCGGGCGTGAGGCCAGCACGATGCGGCGATTGGTGATCGATGTCATGGGGGATTCCTTGCGGAAAGGGCCGCGCATACGCGACCGGGGGAGCGCAGCCGCGATGGCGGCTGCGCGCGGAACGACGCGCGTGGTCGACTGCGTACGTGATGCAAGCCGATGCGTCAGGCCGCGTCGGCCGGCTCGGGGGCGCTTGCGGCATCGAGCTGTGCAATCTGATCGGCGCTCAGCGACAGCTGCGCGGCGGCCAGCACATCGTGCAACTGGGTCACGCTGGTGGCGCTGACGATCGGTGCGGTCAGGCCGGGGCGTGCGATCAACCAGGCCAGTGCGATCTGTGACGGCGTGGCGCGGTGGGTGGCCGCCAGATCGTCCAGCGCCTGCAGGATGCGCAGGCCGCGCGGATTGACGTATTGCTTGACCACTGACGCACCGCGCGCGCTGCTCTTGCTGGCGTCGTTGGCGCTGCGGTACTTGCCGGTCAAAAAGCCGCTGGCCAGCGAGTAGTAGCTGATCACGCCGAGCTCGCGTTCGCGGACCAGCGGCTCCAGCTCGGCCTCATAGCCGGCGCGGTCGTAGAGGTTGTATTCCGGTTGCAGGCTTTCGTAGCGCGGCAGCTTGTACTGCTCGGAGATATCCAGGGCATCGCGCAGGCGTGCGGCGCTGTAGTTGGACGCGCCGATCGCGCGCACCTTGCCCTGTTCGATCAAGCGGCCGAACGCGGCCAGCGTGGCTTCCAGCGGAATCGACTCGTCGTCTTCGTGCGCCTGGTACAGATCGATCACATCGGTCTGCAGGCGGGTGAGCGAATCTTCCACCGCGGCGGCGATGTTCTCCGGCGACAGGCCTGGATGCTCGCTCCATTTGGCCACCTTGGTGGCGATAAGCACCTTGTCGCGCTTGCCGCTGCGTGCAAGCCAGCGCCCGATGATGGTTTCCGACTCGCCACCGCGATTGCCCGGCACCCAGCCGGAGTAGGCATCGGCGGTGTCGATCAGGTTGAAGCCGGCATCGACGAAGGCATCGAGCAACGCGAACGAGGTCGCCTCGTCGGCGCTCCAACCAAACACATTGCCACCGAACACGATCGGTTGAACCTGCAGGCCGGAGCGGCCTAGCGCGCGGGAGTGGGTCATCACGGTTGCTCCTGATTCGAACTGCCGACAGGATAGTCATGCGTGCCGATGTTGCGTGTGACACCTGCGTGGATTCAGCGTTCCGCAGATCGCCCTCATCGACTCACGTCGTCTGAACATGTGGCCTGCAGCGCCTGGTGCGGCGCGTCATGCGGCGCACGGATCCGTGCACATGGCAGGCTTCGGGCCGCATGCTAGGCTCGCGCTACTTTTTCCCGCAAAGGGCGCTGCGATGATCCGCAACAAGCTGGTGTGTGCATGTGTGGTGGGGATGGCAGTGGCGATGAGCGCGCCACTGGCAATGGCAATCAAACCAGCCGATAGCGCCAGCTTGCCGGCGCCCGATGCGGCGCTGCAAAAAGCCATCGACGGCAACTGGCGCGATCGCGTCTACGTGCAGCGCGATGTCTATCGTCATCCCGGCCAGACGCTGGCGTTCTTCGGCATCAAGCCGACCCAGACCGTCATCGAAATCACGCCGGGCGGCGGCTGGTATTCGGAAATCCTGGCGCCGTACCTGCGCGACAAGGGCAAGTATGTTGCTGCGGTGGTCGACCCGGCGGCGGTGCCGGAGGGGCGCGGCCGCGATTCGGCACAGCGTGGGCGCGACGAGCTGGAGAAGAAGTTTGCCGCCAAGCCGGAGGTGTACGGCAAGCCGTCGTTCGTTTCCTATGTGCCCAAGACGCCGTCGTTCGGCGTGGACAACTCGGCCGATCTGGTGCTGACCTTCCGCAACGTGCACAACTGGCGCATGGCCGGCAATGCCGAGGCGATGTTTGCCGGCTTCTACAAGGTGCTCAAGCCCGGCGGCGTGCTCGGCGTGGTCGAGCACCGTGCCAAGGCCGACGTGCCGGCCGACGACAAGAGCGGCTATGTCGGCCAGGCGCAGTTGATCGCGATGGCCGAAGCGGCCGGGTTCAAGCTCGTCGGCAAGAGCGAGGTCAATGCCAACCCGCGCGACACCAAGGACTATGCCGGTGGCGTGTGGACCCTGCCGCCGAGCAACAATCACGACAAGGCCGACGATGCCAAGTACAAGGCGATCGGCGAGAGCGACCGCATGACCTTGAAGTTCGTCAAGCAGTGAGATGCGGCCTGCATGCCGACGCATTGCGCGTCGGCATGCAGGTCCTGCACTGCCCGCGACGGTGCGTCGATGCTGGCATGGCGCGCGTCATGCGATGACTGCGCAATCGGCTGCACGACCGTAAGGACGGCGCGGACAGCGCAACGATGGCCAGTTAGACCAACGCTGCGCTGGTTTGCATGCGGCAGGCCATTGATGCAGAACCGCCCCGCGTAGCGATGCCGACGGCGTCAGCGTGCAACGCGGTTGCGGGCAGCAGCGCACCGCCTGCCGCCGGTAGCGCGACCTCTTCAACCCGGTGCATGACCCACGCGCCACGCGCGTGGCCTGCAACGACCTTGCGCAACAGGATTGGCATGTTGGTGTTGTTGAACAAACCCTATGGCGTGCTGTCGCAATTCAGCGACCGCTCGCAGCCGCCCAAGCGCACGCTGGCCGAATTTGGCCTGCCGGCCGACGTCTATGCAGCCGGTCGCCTGGATCACGACAGCGAAGGCCTTTTGCTGCTGACCGACGATGGTGCACTGGCGCATCGCTTGACCGACCCGCGCCACAAGCAACCCAAGACCTATTGGGTGCAGGTGGAAGGCGACCCGGAGCCTGCGCAACTGCAGGCCTTGCGCAATGGCGTGCTGCTCAACGACGGCCCGACCCGCCCGGCCGAAGTGCGCAGGCTCGATCCGGCACCGCAGCTGTGGCCGCGCGATCCGCCGGTGCGCGTGCGCAAGACCGTGCCCGATGCCTGGCTGGAGCTGCAGATCACCGAAGGCCGTAATCGGCAAGTGCGGCGCATGACTGCCTCGGTGGGCCTTCCGACCTTGCGTCTGATCCGCGTGGCGATCGGCGACTGGACACTGGATGCGCTGGTGCCGGGTCAGTGGCGCATCGAACACACGCATGGCGCGCGCCCTGGCAGGACGCGACGCGGAGCCTGATGCATCCGGTACAGCGGTTGCTGCACCGCACGCGGCGCTGAGTTCGATGCATTTTGGACGGTGTTGCTTACCGCGCCGCCCATGCAGCATTACCAGCAGGATTGGTAACGCGAGCACAGATGCAACGGTTGCGTGCCTGCGTGGCCGATCCACCTTGCGATGCGGCAATACGGCGCGGATCGGGACAGGCGCGGTAATGACAAGGGCGCGACTAGGGGCAATCAACGCGATCACACGCGATCGTTAATCGCTATGGACCTGCACATGTAGTGCCGCATTCTTCGACCACGCGAGTGGGCATCGATGACTAGCCGTTTCATTGTGGAACCGATCCACAAACAAAAACGCCACGGCGCAGGGCCGTGGCGTCATGTTTGTGCCTGGAACGACGGCTTATTCGATGCCGTCGCTCGGGGTCACCGCACCGCGACGCTGGTAGGCGGCGCGACGCGCGCTGGCGTTGCTAGCGTGTTCGCGGTCCAGACGGTGGACGTTGCCGCCGAGCACCTGCTGGTCACGCTGGCGCTTGCGATACACGGCATAGCCGATCAGGCCCAAGCCGGCGACCGCAGCGGCAACAGTGACGGCCGGGTTGCGCTTGACCACTTTGCTGACGACCTTGCCGCCGGTGCGCACAGCACCCAGGGCAGCACCGGTCTTCAGCCATTCGCTGGCGCCCGGACCGAAATGACGCAGGCTGCTGCCTGCATGACGGGCCTGATCGCCGGCATTGGAGGCGGCGTGACGCAGGTGGTCGCCAGCATTGCCAGCCAGTTCCAGGGCACGCTCCAGGGCGCGTTCGGTGATCACAGTCAGCTTGCTCATTGGAGGCGTTTCCTTTCTGAGTACGTGGGCCGCAGTGTGTGGGCTGCTGCGTATAGACGGTGTTAGCGGTGCTAGGGCTTGTTTGGGTTGCGGTTAAGTAATGATGCGGGGCGATGCTGTGATCGGCGTTTACCTGGATCCGGTATCTACCTGGATGTGGCAGAAGCCTGACCTGGCCGGTGTCGACGCTGACGTCGCTTCTCCCGCCGGGAGTAAGGTGCCCGAAGGGTGGATGAGGGAACGGGCGAAGCCACGTGCACTTGAGCAGCGCGAGGGCTTCGCCCCCGTACCTCACCCCAACTCCTGCCCCGAGAGGAGAGGGGCTCACATCAGGTGCCGCGCGGCTTTGCCCGATGGGTTGCCGTTGCGGTCCATGGATCTTCCGGCCACGGATGTCTGGGATACCGCCCCTTCATCTCCTTTCTGACATCCGGGTACGTGGTGACCCAGAAGCTCTTCAAATCCTGCGTCACCTGCAACGGGCGTCCGCCGGGCGAGAGCAGATGCAGGGTCAGCGGGATGCGGCCGTCGGCGATGCGCGGGGTTTCGGCCAGGCCAAACAATTCCTGCAGCTTGACCGCCAGCACCGGCGGCAACGGCTGCTCGGCGTGGTCGAGGGCGTAGACGATCTGCCGCTCCATGCCCGAGGGCACGCTGATGCGGTTGGGCGCGTGGCGGTCGATCAACTGGCGGCGGTCCCACGGCAGGGCGGCCTTGAGTGCTTCGCCCAGATTGGCCTCGTCCAGCGCATCCAGGCGGGTCTTGCCGGCGAAGGCCGGGCGCAGCCAGGTGTCCAGTGTCTCCAGCAACGCGGTGTCGGACAGGTCGGGCAGCGCAAGCTCGGGCATCCAGGCACGCAACGACTGCAGGCGGGCCCGCCATTGGCGCAGGCCGTCGGTCCACGGCAAGGCATCCAGGCCGAGCTGCCGCACCGCCTCGGTCAGGGCACCGGCGGCTTGCGCCGGATCGACGCGGCCGGCCGGGCGGCTGTCGAGCACGATGCGGTCGAAGCTGGATTGCCGACGCGCGACCAGGGCGCGCTTGTCCGCGTCCCACTGCACCAGATCCTGCTGCACGAAACGCTCGGGCACGCTGCGGCGCAGATAGCCTTCGTCCACCGGCGCGGCACGCAGCAGCAACGCGTCCTTGGCTTCGTAACGCAACTCGCTGGCAACCAGCCAGGGTTCGCCGCGCAGGTCGCTGTGGTCGAACAGGCGCGCGCTGCGGCCGTTGGCCAGCAGGTAGCGCAACGGGTCGTTGGGATGGCGTGCGGCAATGCGGTCGGGGAAGGCGTGCGAGAGCAGGTCGCCGAGCGCGTGCGCCTCCACGCTGGCCGGCGGAGCGCTGTCGCAGCGCAGCCGCCGTCGCCATTGTTTGGCGGCGCTGTCGATCGCGGCCAGGCCGCCGCGGTTGGCATCGTGCGCGCTGCGGCCTTGGCGGAATGCGGCCAGTGCGCGCCAGCGCGCAGCCAGTCCATCGCCGCCCTGACGCAGTGGGTCGCGCGCTTCCAGCAAGGCGGCCAGGTCGCAAGCCAGCGCCACACGTGTCGCGTCGCCAGCCTGCGCCAGCATCGCGGCCAGGCGCGGATGGGTGCCCAGCGCGAGCATGCGCCGGCCCAGCGCGGTGATGCCGCCGCTGCCGGTGAGCGCGCCCAGCCGCTGCAGCAATTCGTGCGCGGCGGCCAGCGCACCGGCCGGCGGGGCATCGACGAAGCGCAGCGCGGCGCTGCCCCAGGCGGCCAGTTCCAGCGCCAGGCCGGCCAGTTCCACCTGGGTGATCTCCGCGCGCCGCTGCGGTTCCAGCCGTTGCGATTGCGGCCACAACCGGTACGCCCAGCCGCTGGCCACACGCCCGGCACGGCCGGCGCGCTGGTCGGCCGAAGCCTGCGCGATGGTGGTGATGTCCAGGCGCGAAAAGCCGCTGTTGGGATCGTAATGCGGCTCGCGCGCCAGCCCGCTGTCGATGACCACGCGCACGCCGGGCAGGGTCACCGAGGACTCGGCGACGTTGGTCGCCAGCACCACGCGGCGGCGGCCGGACGGGTCGGGTTGCAGCACCTGGCTTTGCGCTTCGACCGCCAGCTCGCCATGCAGCGGCAGCACCTGCACCGCCGGGTCGAGCACGTCCTGCAGCGCGCTGTGCACGCGTGCGATCTCGCGCTGGCCGGGCAGGAACACCAGCACATCGCCTGGGTGGGTGGACAAGGCGTGTTCCACCGCGCGCCGGGTCTGCGGCTCCAGCGCTTCGTCGCGGCGCGCGGGAAAGTGCGCAATCTCCACCGGGAAACTGCGCCCGGCGCTGCTCAGGCGCGGCGCGTCGAGAAAGCCGGCCAGGCGCTCGCCATCCAGCGTGGCCGACATCGCCACGATGCGCAGGTCCTCACGCACCTGCGCCTGCACATCCAGCGCCAGCGCCAGGCCAAGGTCGCCGGCGAGATGGCGCTCGTGGAATTCGTCGAACAGCAGCGCGCCGATGTGTTCCAGCATCGGGTCGTCCTGGATCAGCCGGGTCAGGATGCCTTCGGTGACGACCTCGATGCGGGTGCGCGCGGAGGTCTTGTTCTCGAAGCGGATGCGGTAGCCCACCGTTTCGCCGACCGGCTCGCCCAACTGGCGCGCCATGAACACGGCGGCGCTGCGGGCGGCCACGCGCCGCGGTTCCAGCATCACGATCTTGCGGCCGGCCAGCCACGGTGCGTCCAGCAAGGCCAGCGGTACCTGGGTGGTCTTGCCGGCGCCGGGTGGGGCTTCCAGCACCAGCCGCGGATGGGCGGCCAGGCTGTCGCACAGCTGCGGCAGCAGGGGGGAGATCGGAAAGGCAGGCTCGGTCATGCGCGGGAAGGATACGGGCACGTCACAGATGGCGCGACGGTCGGGCCGTCGGGTGAAGCCTGTCGGGGAATCCGGAAGTGCTATTACCTTTTGGGCATTCAAGGCTGACTTTGGCGCCGGCGCTGCTTCAGGCCGGCAGCGTGCCTGTCGATAACCGCTGTACTCCCCGATTTGGACGCCCCATGTCTGCTGTCACCCCGAAATTCGTCAGCCTGCAAAGCAAGCTGCTCGGCGCGCTCGCGCTGGGTCTGTCGGTCATCCTGCTGTGTGCGCTGGGCGGTCTGGGCACGGCGTGGCTGAGCCTGTCCGGCAAGGTGCCGCCGGAGGTGGCGCAGGCTTCCAGCAGCGAAGAGATCACCCGTGATTTCCGCCTGCAGGTGCAGGAGTGGAAGAACGTGCTGATCCGCGGGCGCGATCCGGCGCTGCTGGACAAGCACCTCAGCGCCTTCCGCGAGCAGGGCAGGAAGGTGCAGGCCAGCACCGAGGCGCTGGCCAAGGCAACCCAGGACCCGCAGGCGCGCACGCTGGCACAGGACTTTGCCAAGGCGCATCTGGGTCTGCAGCGCAATTACGAAGCGGCGCTGGGCAAGTTTGCCGAGGCCGGCTACGACACCCAGGTGGGCGACCAGCTGGTCAAGGGCCAGGACCGCGCGCCCAGCCACACCCTCGAAGAATTGGTGAAGCGCAGCAAGACCCTGGCCGATGCGGCGGTGCTGGCCAGTTCGCAATCGGCGCAGCACAAGCTGGTGCTGTCGGCGGTGGCCACGATCGCCGCGGCGCTGTGCCTGGTGGCAGTGCTGGGCTGGTGGATCCGTCGCTCGATCGTGCGCCCGATCGAAAACGTCGCACGTGCGGCACGCCAGGTGGCGGCCGGCGATCTGTCGGCGCGTGCAGCGGTCAGCACGCGCGATGAAATCGGTCTGCTCGGCCAGGCCATGGGCCAGGTGGTCAACACGCTCACCGACGTCTCCACCGCGCAGGCCGACATGGCGCAGCGCCACGAAGCCGGGCAGATGAGTTACCGCATGGATGCGCAGGCCTTCCCGGGCGCGTACGGCCGCATGGTCGACGACACCAATGGCTTGATCGGCGCGCAGGTCGGTCTGATCGGCGACATGCTGCAGGTGATGCAGCATTACGCGGTCGGCGACATGTCGGTGGACATGCCGCGCCTGCCGGGCGAGAAAGCGCAGATCACCGAGGCGATGGACACCACCAAGCGCAACCTGGCGGCGATCAATGGCGAAATCCGTGGCCTGGTCGACGCGGCTGCGGCCGGCGACTTCGCCACGCGCGGCAATGCCGAGGCCTACCAGTTCGAATTCCGCGCCATGGTCAACGGCGTCAACGGCCTGATGCAGAACGTGGACCAGAATCTGGCCGAGCTGTCGCAGCTGCTCAAGGCGATCGCCGATGGCGACCTGACCGCGCGCATGCACGGCAATCAGCAAGGCGTGTTCGCACGCATGCGCGACGATGCCAATGCCACCGTGCAGCGCCTGACCGATATCGTCGGCGACATCACCGTGGCCGCGCAGACCATTCGCACCGCCTCGGCAGAGATTGCCGCCGGCAACAACGACCTGGCGCAGCGCACCGAACAGCAGGCTGCCAACCTGGAAGAAACCGCCGCTTCGATGGAAGAGCTCACCTCCACCGTGCGCCAGAACGCCGACACCGCGCAGCAGGCCAGCCGCGGCGCGCAGGCGGCCGCGGAGATCGCCGGCCGTGGCGGCGAGATGGTGGCCAGCGTGGTCGACACCATGGGCGAGATCGAGGTGTCGTCCAAGAAGATTGCCGAGATCATCAGCGTCATCGACGGCATCGCGTTTCAGACCAACATCCTGGCGCTGAACGCGGCAGTGGAAGCGGCGCGTGCCGGCGAACAGGGCCGCGGCTTTGCCGTGGTCGCCTCGGAAGTGCGCGCGCTGGCGCAGCGTTCGGCAGGCGCGGCCAAGGAGGTCAAACACCTGATCGACGCCTCGGTGGACAGCGTGGAGCGCGGCAGCGCGCGCGTGGATCAGGCCGGGCAGACGATGCAGCAGATCGTGCAGTCGGTGCAGCAGGTGACCACGCTGATTGCGGAGATTTCCGCCGCATCGCGCGAACAATCCTCCGGCATCGAGCAGGTCGCCCGCACCGTCAACGATATGGACGAGACCACCCAGCGCAATGCCGCACTGGTGGAAGAAGCCTCTGCAGCAGCCCGTGCGATGGAAGAGCAAGCAGTGGAACTGAGCGAAGCGGTATCGGTGTTCCGTCTGGATGCACGCCGGCCGCGCTTGGCGGCTGCGGCTTGATTGCGTAAGGCGTTGTAGCGGCCCAGGTGCAGCTGCTTGAATCAAAAGCCCGGTGCGTCGAGGGCGCGGTGCCCTCGCCACCTGCGGGACACGCAGTGCATCCGTCCGTGGAGGCTCCTTGGCGGCCTCCATGCCGCCAAGGGTCCCGCAAGCGGCGGGGACGCCGCACCGAGCGTTGGTCGATGGTCGCGTGAAAACCTGGTTTTGCTTTGGGGTGCCGAGAAGTTTGAGATCGCTTCGTTCAAGGCTTGCCTGTTGCTCGAATTCGATTGAGGGGCTAACTGGACTCCCACAATCCGAACAACGCACATCGTGCATTGCTTGCACCAAGCACACCGACCATCTCGCTTGGTCCTTGCCCGTCCACCGTCGCGGGACCTTACGCGGCATGGATGCCGCGTAAGAGCCTACATGGACGTACTTGCGGCGTGTCCTGCGATGGTGGGCGGGCAAGGACCCTGCAACCAAGCCGCAGATCGACCGCTCCAGATCCACCACTCCACGATCGCTTTATCCGCACCATCCAGTCACTTCGAGACACACGAAAACTGCGCTAAAAACCTGCGAATTCAAGTCGCAGCGTCGTCGGACGACCAAGCCAGGCCAAACCAGTCCGACCTCAGTATCCGGTCATCAACCCGCTTCGCGCATCCGCGCGGTCAGGCCCTTGAGGAAGGCGCGCAGCAACTGGTCGCCGCAGGGGCGAAAATTCTTGTGGCCGGGCTGGCGGAACAGCGCGGACAGTTCCGGCTTGGACAGCGGGAAGCCGGCGCTGGCGAAGATGGCGTGCATGTCCACGTCTTTCAGCTCGAAGGCCACGCGCAGTTTCTTCAGCACCAGGTTGTTGCCGACGCGGGTTTCCAGCGGGCGCACTGGCTGGCTCTCGTCGCGGCCGCGGAAACGCAGCACCAGGCCATCGAGGAAGCGCGCCAGCATTGCGTCGGTGCAGGGCTCGAAACCGGGCTCGTCTTCCTTCTTCAGCCAGGCCTGTACCTGCGGCTTGTCGAGCGCGAACTCCGGGTCGGCCAGGTGGGTGATCTCCACCACCTTGTCGTCGCTGAAGTCGAGCATGTAGCGGATGCTGCGCAGTACATCGTTGTGGATCATGACAATTCCGGGGCCCCGGCCTGTCGCCGGAAAGGCGCCATTCTACGGGGCCGACGCGGAACGCGGCGTGTGCCCCGCCGATCCATTGCCGAACCGGCGGCCGCTTAGCTGCCGCGATAGGTGGAATACCCGTAGGGCGAGAGCAGCAGCGGCACGTGGTAATGGCCGTCGTCGGCAATGCCGAACGCGATCGGCACCTGATCCAGGAAGGGCGGGTCGGGCAGTGCGGTGCCGGCCGCACGCCAATAGCCGGCCACCTCGAATTCCAGCCGGTAGCGGCCGGGTTGCAGCGTGAGTGCGGCCAGTTCGGGGCAGCGCCCGTCCTGGTTGGTGACCCCGTCGAAATGCAACGTGGCGCCGGCGAACAGGCGCAAGGCGATGCCTGCGGCGGGGCGGCCCGTGGCCGTATCCAGCACGTGGGTGGACAGCGTGCTCATGCCACCGCCTGGGTCGGTTGCGGCCATTGGCCGACGAACTCGGGCTGGTCGTAAGCCAGGTAGCTGTCGACGATGGCCTGGCGGTCGTCCAGGAACAGCTGGTCGGCCACCGCGCGGGCCAGCCGCGGCAGCGCGACCTTGAGCCCGGACAGCGCCGCCGCCGACGGGCCGTGGTTGATCAGCGCCGAATAATTGAAGGCGAACAAGCCGTGCAGCAGTGCGGCATCGTCGGGCGTGCGCGGCAGCAGTTCGAAGCCCGGCCCCAGGTAAGGATGCGCATCCAGCACCGGATTGGCCTGGCCCGGCGGCGGCTGGTAGCGGTCGCCCCAGCAGGCGATGCGCCCGGACAGCGCGGCCAGTTCCGGGCGTAGTTGCGGGTCGGTGACCAGGCCGGTGGCAACGGCCAGAAAATCGAAGCGGTGCTCGCCCTGCGGCGTGCGCACCACCACCTCGCCATCGCGCTCGGCCACCTCCAGCCATGGCGCGCCCAGGTGCAGTGCGAAGCCGGCATGCGCGCAGGCACGCTGGAAGGTGTCGTTGGTCGGCGGCTGGTTGTGCGCGAAGAAGCTGGCCATCATCCGGTACTTATCCGCATCCGGCAGCGTCAGAAAGCGCGGGATGATGCCGGCCTGTTCCATGTGGCGGAATGGATTGATGCGCGGCAATGCGCTGCGGCGCACGAATACCTCGGCACTGGCGACGCCTTGATCCAGCGCGAAACAGGCGTTGTCGAACGCGGAGGCGCCGCCGCCCAGGATGCCCACGCGCTTGCCGGCCAGCGCGGCGAAGTCGATGTGGCCGGAGGTATGCGCATAGCGCTGTGCGGGCAGGGCGCGGCTGATCCAGTCCGGCACCATCCACTGGCCGCCGCCCTGGATGCCGGTGGCCAGGATCAGCTTGCGCGTCAGCAGCGGCGCGCCCATCGCCAGATGCAGGCGATGGATGCCCGGCGCTACGTCCGGTTCCACCCGCGCCAGCCGCGTGGCATTGCGCACCGGCAGGCGCAGCACCGCGCGGTACCAGCGCAGGTAGTCCATCCAGCTGCCGCGCGGAATCTTGTCCAGCGCGTCCCAGCCGGCGCCGCCGTGTTGTGCTTCCCACCAGGCGCGGAAGGTCAGCGACGGCACGCCCAGGTCGATCGAGGTGATCTGCTTGGGCGTGCGCAAGGTCTGCATGCGCGCGTAGGTCACCCACGGGCCTTCCTGCCCGGCCGGGTTCTCATCGATGACCAGCAGGTTGTGCACGCGCTCGCGCTGCAGCGCGAATGCCGCGCCCAGGCCACTCTGGCCGGCGCCGACGATGACCACGTCATACACGTGCCCTGCCGGATGCACGCGCGGCTGCACCCAGGCATCGCCGCCATGGGCCAGGCGTTGCAGGTCGTGGTGGAGCTCGCGTTCGAGTTGGGCCAGGCTCATGGCAGTGCCTCCAGGCGCAGTTGCACGATCTTGCCGATCTCGGCGAGGGCGGTGGACAGTTCTTCGCTGCGCGAGGCATCCAGCCGGCGTTCCAGCGCAGCCAGGATGCCGGCCTTGTCGTGCAGCCGCACGCAGATCACGAACGGAAATCCGAAGCGATGGCGATAGGCCTGATTGAGCGCGTGGAAGCGCTTGAATTCGGCTTCGCTGAGCCGGTCCAATCCGGCCGAGGCCTGTTCGGCGGCCGACGCGGCGGTGAGGGTGCGGTCGATCGCCGCCTTGCCGGCCAGCTCCGGATGCGCGCGGATCAACGCAACCTGGTCTTCCTGCGACGCGTCGAACACCACCTGCATCAGCCCGCGGTACACATCGGCGAACGGGCGCCGCCGCGCAGCGCGTTCGACCACCCACGGCGAATGCTCGAACAGCTCGCGGTAGCGCGCCACGAAGGCGGCATCGTCGAGCACGCTGTCGTCGATCACGCTCATGCATGCGTCCCCTGCAGCGAGACATGCGCGGCCACCACTTTCCAGCCGTCGGCAAAACGCACCCAGCTCTGGCTCTGGCGGCCGCGCGCGCTGCTGCCTTCGCGGATGAATTCTGCGTGCGTGGTGGCGAAGTCGTGGCCGAAGCCATGCACCTGCACATGCACAAGCCGGCGTTGCGGCGAGCCGCCGCGGCCGATGCGGAAGGCGCGGATTGCCTCGATGCCGTACAGCACTTCGCCCACGCCGTAGCGCACCGTGCTGGATGCCGGGTGGAACAGCGCATCCATTGCGGCGATGTCGTCGTCCATCAGGGCCTGTTCGTAGGCATGGAAGGCGGCGGTCACTTGCGCGATCACCTCGGGCAGATCGATGTCGGCGGTGTCGATGCTCATGCCGGATGGACCTGCAGCCAATGCCGCGCAATATCGATGCGGCGCGCAATCCAGGCATCGCCGCTGGCCAGCACGTGATCGACGAAACGTGCCAGGGCCGCCGCGCGCGCCGGCTTGCCGACGATGCGCCCATGCAGGCCGACCGACAGCATGCGCCCGCCTTCGCTGCGCAGTTGCTCGAAGCCATCGCGCAGATAGCGGAAGAACGGCTCGCCGTCGGCAAAGCCGTTGTAGGCGACGAATTTCATGTCGTTGGCGTCCAGCGTGTACGGCACAATCAACTGCGCACGGCTATGCCGGTGGTCGTAGTACGGCACATCGTCGGCATAGCTGTCGGCGTCGTAGACAAAGCCGCCTTCCTCGGCGACCAGCCGCGCGGTGTTGGGGCTGGTGCGGCCCTGGTACCAGCCTAGCGGGCGGCTGCCGGTGGCGCGGGTGTGCACGGCGATGGCTTCGGCGATATGCGCACGCTCGGTGGCTTCATCCACATGCTGGTAATCGATCCAGCGCAGGCCGTGGCTGGCAATCTCCCAGTCGGCGGCCTGCATCGCGGCGACCGCTTCGGGATTGGAGGCCAATGCCTGCGCCACGCCGAATACGGTCACCGGCACATTGCGCGCAGTGAACAACCGATGCAGCCGCCAGAAGCCGGCACGGCTGCCGTATTCGTACAGGCTCTCCATCGCCATGGCACGCGCACCGGGCTGCGCTTGCGTGCCGACCATTTCCGACAGGAAGGCTTCCGAGCCGGCATCGCCGTTGAGCACGCAGTTTTCCGCGCCCTCTTCGTAATTGATGACGAACTGCACCGCGATGCGCGCGCCACCGGGCCACTGCGGTGCAGGCGGTGTGGCGCCATAGCCGACCAGGTCGCGCGCTGTGTTCATGCCTGCGGCTCCGCGTGCCAGGCCGCCAGTGCGGCTTCCACCGCCAGCCCTTGTGTGCAGGCGTAGCCTTCGGCGCGCAGCACCGCTTCCAGGGCGGCCAGGGTGATCAGCACCTTGTGCTTCATCGCGTTGTAGCCCATCGCGCCAATGCGCCAGATCCTGCCCTGCAACGGCCCGAACGCGGTGCCGATCTCGATCTCGAAATCCTCGCGCATGCGCCGGCGCACCGCATCGCTGTCGATGCCGTGCGGAATCACCACGCCGGTGACGTTGGTCATGCGGTGCGCATCGTCGCCGAACACCTCCAGCCCCAGCGCGCGGATGCCGGCACTCACCGCACGCCCGGCGGCGGCGTGGCGGGCGAAGCGGGCGTCCAGGCCTTCCTGCAGCGCCACGCGTGCGCATTCGCGCGCGCCGTACAACATGGTGGTGGCTTCGGTGTGGTGGTTGAGGCGCTTGTCCGACCAGTAATCCATGATCATCGCCAGATCGAAATAATTCGAGGCGATGCGCGGCCCGCTGCCGTTGACGATGTCCTCGCGCACGATGCCGCGCTCGACATGGCGACGCGCGAAGATCGCCTCGGCCGCCGCGTCGGAGACGGTGATCGGCGCCGAGCCGGACGGCCCGCCCAGGCATTTCTGCAGGCCGCCGGTGACCACGTCCACGTCCCAGCGGTCGCTGGCGATGGGCATGCCGCCGATGGTGGCAGTGGCATCGACGTAACTCAGCGCGCCGGCCGCGCGGCACAGCGCGCCGAGGCCATCCAGCGGCTGGGCCATGGTGGTGGAGGTGTCGCCATGCACGGTAGCGACCAACTTGGGTGCCACGCGCTCGATCGCCTCGGCGATTGAAGCAAGCGGCACCACCTCGCCCCAGGGCGCATCCACGGTGTGCACGTCGGCACCGAGCCGGCCCAGGATCTCGGTGAGCAGCAGGCCGAAGCGGCCGAAGTTGATCACCAGCACGCGGTCGCCCGGGCTGACCAGCGACACCAGCGCCGCCTCGATGCCGGCGCGCGCGGTGCCGTCGACCAGAAACGTCCAGCGATTCTCGGTGCCGAACAGCGGCCGGTACAGCGCCATCACCTCGTTCATGTAGGTGGTCATTTCCGGATCGAACTGGCCGAGTAGATCGGCGGCCATCGCGCGCAGCACGCGCGGATGCGCATTGACCGGGCCCGGGCCCATCAACAGCCGTTGCGGGGGATCGAGCTCGCCGAAGGTGTGCAGGTGACGCAGATCAGGTGACAAGGGGATCTCCCAGGTGTTCGATGAAGTGGCGCATGACTGCCAGTGCGAGTTCGGCATCGGCCGGGGCCACGTGTTCGTCCGGATGATGGCTGATGCCGCCGGCGCAGCGCACGAACAGCATCGCGGTGGGGCAGAGCGCGGCCATCACCATCGCATCGTGGCCGGCGCCGGACACCAACTGGCGCGGCACGATGCCTTGTGCGGCGACTGCGTGTTGCAGACGGGTCATCAGTGCCGGTGCGCAGGGGCTGGCGGCCAGCGTCTGCAACGGGTCGATGGCGATGGCGATGTTGCGGGTTTTGCTGATACGGGCCAGTGCGCGTTCGATCTCCAGCACTGCCGCATCGCGCGTTGCATCGTCGCCAGCGCGCACGTCCAGCGTGCAGTCCACCCGGCCGGGCACCACGTTGGTGGCACCGGGTGCGACCTGCAGCTTGCCGACCGTGGCGACCAGGTCGTCGCTGCCGGCGCGTGCAATCCCTTCGATCGCCAGCAAGGCCTCGGCAGCGGCGCTCAATGCATCGCGACGCAAGGCCATGGTGGTGGTGCCGGCGTGGCCGGCGCGGCCGTCGAAGCGCAGGGCAAAGCGCCGCTGCGCGGCGATCGCGGTGACGATGCCGACCGGCAGGCCTTCGGCTTCCAGCACCGGGCCTTGTTCGATATGGGTTTCCAGATAGGCCAGCATGCTGCCGGGCGCGCGTGCGGCTTGCTGTATGTGCGCGATGTCCAGATCCCAGTCGGCCAGCGCGCTGGCCACGTCGGTGCCGGCCGCGTCGGTGACCGCCAGCGTGGCGGGGTCGAGCGTGCCGGCGACTGCGCGGCTGCAGAACATCGAGGCAGGAAAGCGCGACCCTTCCTCGTCGCCGAAAGCGATCACCTCGACCGCGAACGGCAGGCGCCGGCCCTGGGCATGCAGCGCGGCGACGCATTCGATGCCGAGCAGGATGCCGAGTGGGCCGTCATAGCGCCCGGCATCGCGCACGCTGTCCAGATGGCTGCCGATCAGCAGCGCCGGTGCGTCGGCATGCGCGCCTTCGTAACGCCCGATCAGGTTGGCCGCTGCGTCCAGACGCACCTGCATGCCGGCCTGGCGCATCCATTCGCCCACTTGCGCGACGGCGGCGCGATGCGCCGGGCTGAGCCAGGCGCGGAACAGCCCGCCGGGTGTGTCGCTGTAGGGCGGCAGGCCCAATGCGTCGCAGCGGTCGACCGCGCGTGCGCCCGAGCTGTGGACGGGTGAGCTGCGTTGCGCGCTCAGCACGGGGTGCCGTGCAGGAGTGTTGTTTTAACGCAGCTGCCAGGACCGCGATGCGACAGGGACTGATGCATGGAGCCTCCGCAGGCGGTGTGGAAAGGGGGGCGGGTATCGCCAACGTTGGTCGCCTCGCAGCAATGGCATCAGGTGCTTGCGCGGCCGGCGGCGGCCGTCGAATCGACTATACGAACCGGCCCCGTCACCCCAAAGCGGTTTTTTTAGGGCTGGGCGTTGCAAAAAATGCGACGGGCAGCTTGTGGCCCGTTTTGTTCCTTCTCCCGCCGGGAGCAGGTTCCAGCAGAGCGGATGCGGGTGCGGCAGCATCAAGGTAGCTGAGCAGCCGTACCCTCACCCCAACCCCTCTCTCGCAGGAGCGGGGCTTTGGGATTCCTTTTTCATCGGCTGCTACAGTCATGTGGATTCCATGAAAGAGATTCACCAATGGCGCGCGACAACTTCAAGGACCTGCTGGCGCTGATCGCCATCGTTCGCGAGGGCAGCTTTACCCGCGCCGCCGCCAAGCTGGGCGTTTCGCAGTCGGCGCTGAGTCACACCATTCGCGGGCTGGAAGCGACGCTGGGTCTGCGCCTGCTGACCCGCACCACGCGCAGCGTGGCGCCCACCGAAGCCGGCGAGCGGCTGATCCAGACGGTGGCGCCGCGCTTTGCCGAAATCGAGGAGGCGCTGTCTGCGCTCGGCGAAATGCGCGACACACCTGCAGGCACCGTGCGCATCACCGCCACCGACTACGCTGCGCGCGCGATCCTGTGGCCCAAGCTGTCCAGGCTGCTGCGCGACTACCCCGAGATCAAGGTCGAGATCGTGGTCGACAACGGCCTGACCGACATCGTCGCCGACCGTTACGACCTGGGCGTGCGGCTGGGCGACCAGGTCGAAAAGGACATGATCGCCGCGCGCATCGCACCGGACATGCGCATGGCCATCGTCGCCGCGCCGTCCTATTTCGCGCGTCGGCCCATCCCCAAGACGCCGCAGGACCTCACCGCGCACAGCTGCATCAACCTGCGCATGAAAACCGCCGGTGGCATCTACGCCTGGGAGCTGGAAAAGGACGGGCGCGAAGTCATCGTGCGCGTGGATGGCCAGCTGACCTTCAACGGCACCTATGAAGCACTGGACGCGGCGGTGGACGGCTTCGGCATCGCGTTCGTGCAGGAGGATCTGGCGCGCCCGCATATCAAGGCCGGACGGCTGCGCTGGGTGATGAAGGACTGGTCGCCGACCTGGCCGGGCTTGCACGCGTTCTATCCCAGCCGCCGCCATTCCTCGTCCGCCTTCAACCTCGTCGTGGACGCGCTGCGCTACAAGGGCTGAGGGATCCACGCCAGGCAGAGGCGCTCGACGCAGGCAAGTGGTTGATGAGCGGGCTTCATAAGCCCGTGCGGATCCACCATCTTTATCGCTGCCCACTGCCTGCGTAAGCTGCAGCACATCCAGACACGCGCACGCCCGAGCCGCAGCATCCGTCGCTGCATTGCGCCCGTCGTGCGTCGCTGCGGTGGCAGGTCGATGCAGTGCATCGCTGCCTGCAGCGCATCCCTTCCGAACACCAGGTTCGCTATCGAGCGCGGCGTCAGCGCGCTTGCGGCGTGGCGTTCGTCTCGCATTCCACTTCGCACTAGGACCCCACATGCAAGCCAGTTCGCTCGCTACCGATCCATCCTCGCGCGCCGCAGCCGTCGCAACCCGCCAGACCTGGAGCGCGGTCGGCTCGATGTCGCTCTGCGTTGCGCTGCTGATCGCCTCCGAGTTCATGCCGGTCAGCCTGCTCACGCCGATCGCCGCCGATCTGCACGCCAGTGCCGGCATGGCCGGCCAGGCGATCTCGATCTCCGGCCTGTTCGCGGTGGTCGCCAGCCTGCTGATCGCACCGCTGTCGTCGCGCTTCAACCGGCGCCATGTGTTGATTGCCCTGACCGGGGTGATGCTGTTGTCGCTGCTGTTGATCGCCAATGCGCACAGCTTCGGCATGTTGATGGTGGCGCGTGCGCTGCTCGGCATCACCATCGGCGGCTTCTGGGCATTGTCCACTGCCACGGTGATGCGCATCATGCCCGAGCATGCGGTGCCCAAGGCCTTGGGCATCATATTTATCGGTAACGCGGTCGCTGCTGCATTCGCCGCGCCATTGGGCAGCTATCTGGGCGCCACCATCGGCTGGCGCGGGGTGTTCTGGGGCATGTTGCCGTTGGTGGCGCTGACCATCCTCTGGCAATGGCGCAGCCTGCCATCGATGCCCGCGCAAGGCACAACTTCGCTGGGTGGCATCGTCACCTTGTTGAAGCGTCGCTATGTTGCGCGCGCCATGCTCGCGGTGATGCTCGGATTTGCCGGTGCGTTTTCTGCGTTCACCTACTTCCGCCCGTTTCTGGAAACCGTTGCGCAGGTCGATGTGTCGCAACTGTCATTGCTGCTGCTCGGCCTGGGCCTGGCCGGATTCGTCGGTACCTATGCCGCCACCGCGTTGGTGCCGAAGCGCTTGTTCACCCTGCTCAGCGTGCTGCCGGTCGCGCTGGGTGTGGCGACCATCAGCATGCTGCTGGCCGGTCACCTGGTGTGGGCCGTGGCCGTGGCGATGATTGCCTGGGGCACGCTCAACTCGGCGATGCCGGTGGCCTGGTCCACCTGGTTGAGCCGCTGCGTCAAGGACGCACCGGAAAGCGGCGGCGGCCTGATGGTTGCCGCAATCCAGCTCTCCATCATGCTGGGTGGTGCCGCAGGCGGCGTGCTGCTGGATCATGTGTCGATCGGCGCCACCTTTGTCGGTGCCAGCGTGTTGCTGCTGGCGGCGTCACTGGTTGCAGGGCGTGGTGATCGTTTACAGCCGTGAGGGATGGTGATGAAAATCCAGATCCTGGCGCAGGGCATCCACGCAGTAGTCGACAAACGTGCGCACCTTGGATGAGCTGCGACGGCCTTCCACTTAGACCACGTGCACCGGCTCCGGTGCGATTTCGAACGTGTCGAGGATGCAGGTGAGCTTGCCGCTCGGAAGGTGTTCGCGGATCTGGTAAGCCGGTACCTGCGTCAGTCCCCAACCCTGTACTGCGGCGGTGATGGCGGCATTGAACGAGGTCACGCTCAGCCGCGAGGCGACATCGACCAGATGCTCGCGCCCATCGATGCGGAACGGCCACTTGGGTGGGCGCTCGGACGGTGCGGTAGAGATGGTGGCGTGCTGCGGCAGATCGTCCGGCTGTTGCGGCGTGCCGTGTGCTGCCAGGTAGCCGGGCGAGGCGCAGACCATGCGACGCACGCTGCCGACCGGGATCGCGGTCAGCGATGAGTCCGGCAGCGCGCCAATGCGCACGGCGACATCGATGCCCTCGTCCAGTAGCGGCAGCACGCGGTCGACCAGGATGGCGCGCGCGGTCATCGACGGATATTCGCTGAGAAAGCGCGTCACCACCGGGGTGACATGCAATGCGCCGAACATCTGCGGCGCCGTCACCGTCAGCAAGCCGCTGGGAAGTGCGTGCAAGCCGGCCGCCCTGTTTTCGACATCCTCCAAATCGGCAAGCAGGCGCCGGCAGTCGATGGCGTACTGCTGCCCGGCCACGGTAAGCCGCATCTTGCGCGTGCTGCGCATGACCAGCAGCACGCCCAGGCGGCTTTCCAGCTGCGCGACGGTGCGGGTGACCGTTGCGGTGGAAATGCCAAGACGCCGCGCAACGCCGGCAAAGTTTGCCTGCCCTGCCAATGCGGCAAACAGCGTCATTTCCTGAATGCGGTCCACGTGCGTCTCAGTGATGGATGTGGCAGCAGCCTAACAGCCTGCCGATGCACCTTGTGCGACACACCACGGCCTGGCGATCGCACGCGGTTGCGAAGCTGCGCGCAGCATTGCAGCAACGGCAATGGTGAATTGACCTCCCTGGTGGTTCTCCGCATTTGCCTGCGCACCTAGCATGGCCGTCACTTCATCGATCCGGGATTTCCATGGAGCATTCCGATGTGCCCATCGCGGACAACATCGCTCACGCCAGCACAGATATCGGCCGCCGCAACCTGCTGCGGGCGTCGTGCATAGGCACCGCATTCGCACTGGGTGCCGGTGCGCTCGACGCTGCCGACCTTTCCAGCACCACGATTGCACTCAAAGAGGACACCATGCCGAACGATGAAGCATTCCGCGTCAGCTTCCACACGCAACAGGTCGGCGATATCGAGGTGTTCTATCGCCAGGCCGGGCGCAAGGATGCGCCGGTGCTGTTGCTGCTGCACGGCTTCCCCAGTGCCAGCCATATGTTCCGCGATCTGATGCCGCTGCTGGCAAGCCAGTACCGCCTGATCGCGCCTGATCTGCCCGGCTTCGGCAACACCAAGGCGCCACCGCGCGGGCAGTTCGATTACACGTTCGATAATCTTTATAAAGTCATCGAAGGCTTCACCGAGGCATTGGGACTGGCCAGCTACAGCGTGTACGTATTCGATTACGGCGCGCCGGTGGGTTTTCGCCTGGCTGCGGCAAACCCGCACAAGGTGAGCGCCATCATCAGCCAAAACGGCAACGCTTATCTGGAGGGTTTCAGCGACCAGTGGGGTCCGTGGCAGGCGTACTGGCGTGAGCCAACTGCAGCCAACCGCGACGCCTGCCGTGACTCGCTGTCGCCGCAGACCATTCGCGACTGGCAGTACGCTACTGGTGCCGACCCCAGCAGGCTGTCGCCCGATGGCTACACCCTGGACATCGCATACATGGCCCGCCCGGATGCCGAAGAGATCCAGCTGGATCTGATTCTCGACTACCGCAGCAATGTGGCAGCCTATCCGAGCTTCCACGCGTATTTCCGCACCCATCAGCCGCCACTGCTGGCGGTGTGGGGCAGGCACGATCCCGCCTTTATCCCGCCGGGTGCGCAGGCCTATCGCAAGGACCTGCCGAACGCCGAAGTGCATCTGCTGGATGCCGGACACTTCGCGCTGGAAACGCATGCGGTCGAGATTGCACAGTACATCCGCGATTTTCTGGGACGCGCGCTTGGCATGTCTTCGTAATCGCATGGCACGCGCCGGGAGCTGCAGCGTGTGACGCCGCCAACGCTCAGACCTGTCCTCACCGATGGTGCAGCTGGCCGACTCGGCAGTTGCCTTGTCGCGCGCTCGGCATGTGTCCTGTCACCCGGAGTGATCACCGACGTCACAGCTGAAGTGGCTTGATGCCAGTCGAGGTTGCTTTCGCGCCTCTCACTCGACCCCACCGCCGCTCGATATCCGGGGTGAATGACAGGCGCGCGTGGCCGGCGCAAGCAGGGTGATCGGTCGGTTGTGTGTGCGCATGGGCAAGCCTGCTGCAGCTGTAGGTCTCCCGCACCGATCGGGCCTGCGCATAGGGTGCAGCGTTGTTTCATCGTTCATTACTAAAGTTTTAGCGACGCTTGCCGCTGTATCAATGGGGCATCCCGACCCTTGCAGAATGAAGTCAGTCGATGGTCATGATGCGACCATGGGTGCGAATCTCTCGGCTCGGCTTCTTACTTGGCGCGGTGGTGCTGTCGATGTCGCCAAGTCTTGCCGCCGGGGAGCAAGCTGCGGCAGCGCCTGCGCGCGGCGATGTGCTGGTTCGGGTGATGGCGCTCGATGTCACGGTGGCGCACATCGACTCGACGATCCCCTCCATCGGCGGCAAGGTCAATACGCCCGACAAGCTCGTTCCAGGTGCAGACCTGAGCTATTTCATAACCGACCACTGGGCAGTGGAAGGACAAGGCGGGCCGTTCGTCCGCGTCTACCGGGTGAGGCAGTCGCTTATCGGCGATTTCGACGTAGGCCGCATCCATACGAGAGCCGTCTCGCTGGTGCTCCAGTATCACTTGCGCCCGTCTGCCAAGCTCAAGCCCTATCTGGGGTTGGGCCTCAACTACGCTTGGTCAGGCGATGTCGAACCCGCAGCAGGCATCCCGGATTTCAAGGTTTCAGACATCACCAGCGGCATCGCCAGTCTGGGGGTGGATTACCGCGTGACTGATCGCTGGTTTCTCAGTGGCAGTGTGCGCTACCTGCTCAGCCCCACTTATCAATTCCGCGGGCACGGTTTCAACGCCACCGTCAAACTCGACACCTTGGTGGTCGGGGCCGGAATCGGATACCGGTTTTGACGCATGAACTGGGTTCGGACACTGAAGCGAGTATTGCGCCTGGCGTGTCACCCGCGTTTCGAAGAGTAAGGCGATCGTTCATGCTCGACATCAAAACCCTCTATTTCAGCAGCGCGCTGGGCCGTGCCGCCTTTCTGGTGATCTTCCTTGTCACCTTGCTGGGCCAGCCCAGAGCACGTTATTTGCACCATTGGACTGCGGCGTTGCTGGCTTCCACCCTGGCCTCGCTGATCATTATCAACTATCACGCCAGCGTGGTGCTCCCGCCCTTGCCGGCGTTGATCATCTACACACTGTTCCTTTTGAGTCTGGTCGGGTCCTGGAGCGGCGTGCGCCTGTTTTACGGGCGAGCACTGCCTGTGCTCCTGCTTATCCTACTGACCTCGGTGCCGGCGATAGCCTACGTCGTTGCCCTTGCCGTGGGTGTCCCCAACCGGTTTGCGCTGCCTATCATCTTCCTCAGTGCTGCCTTCTCGGCGGGCATGGTGCTGGTTGAGATCGTCAACGCGCCTGACCGCCGATTGATCTCTCAGTACGTGGTCGGGTTTGGGTTCGCCTGCTACTTCCTCGTGCTGCTCTTGCCGGCGTTGCTGATCCCCTTCGGCCTGATTCCGGCCGACGTCAGCCACAGCGGGCAGGTGCCGATGATCTTTGATCAAGTCAGCAGCATCCTGGTCTATTTTGGTTACATCGCCATGGCGGGTGAGCGCGCCAACCTCGGTTTCCAGCGCCTGGCCGAGAGCGATCCGCTGACCGATCTGTCCAACCGGCGCGGCGGCCGTCAGCTGTTGGAACAACTGCACCTGCGGTTGTCCCAGGGTGCGTCATGCAGCGTGGTGATCGGTGATATCGACCATTTCAAGGACATCAACGACACGCTGGGGCACGATGCCGGCGACACCGTGCTGATTGCACTGGCAGAGCGGCTCAAGAGCAGCCTGCGCAACCGCGACAGGGCGGTGCGCTGGGGCGGGGAAGAGTTTTTGATCGTTCTACCCGACACCGGCATCGATGAAGCTGAACTATTCGCCGAGCGCCTGCGCGTGCTGATCGAGAGCGTTCCATTCGATGTCGATCAGCAGCAACTCACCGTCACCCTGAGCCTGGGTGCGGCCGAAATGGTGCCGGCCGACCCGAGCTTCGAGTCGGTCATCCTGCGTGCGGACCAGGCGCTCTATCGCGCCAAGCACGAGGGACGCAACCGGGTCTGCCGGTTTTGACACGTCTCGCACTCGATGGGGGGATTGGCACCTGATGCATGCTGTGAGATGAGAGCACCTCACAGCGCATCGGCCGGTACCGGCTTGTTACTCCGATGAAAGCAAGCCAAGGGTGAAGCCGGACACGGCATTGACCTTGCCGCGCCAGAGCACGCCACGGTTGCTGGGCAGGGGCTGGCCGCCGGGCGAGAAGCAACGCGAGTCGATCAGGTGAATGAACTGCGGCGGGCGGCTGCTTTGCGCATCTTCCTCGGTGTCGTAGATGCTGGCGTGGCTGGCAAACGCACGACGGATATCCTCTTTTTCCTCGGCATCGCCGGGGTAGGCGGCAGAGAATTCCTGCGCAAACGCCTCGAAGTACTGCTTGCCGCTGACCAGCTGGCCGGACACGATGATGCCCTCGACAAACAGCGTGATGCCGAACTGCACGTTCGAGCTGTTGACGGTTGCGACCAGCTTCTGCAGATACCAATCCAGGCTCTGGCCGTCGAACGCCAGCTTGACGTCTTCCAGGCTGGGTTGGTTGTCTTCTTGCTCTGTCATGTGGCTCTCCTTGGTGGAAGGGTTGATGCGTCTGTCGAAATAAGCGCGGCGAACTACCGATCGCCATGCATGCCCAAGAAAGCAGGTACGTCCTGTCCAGTGAACGGCGTGGTTGAGTCCGCCATCGTCGCCTTGGAGAGCATGCCCAGAGTCTATGACATGTTTCCCTTGTTGGCCTGCCCTGGTTGGAGTCTTGATCCTCAGCGCTAGCTTGTGCTGTTGCACGAGCTCTTTGATCGCGCGGCTGCTAGATTTGGTTGCTGCTCACATTGCCGCCGCAGTGCAGTTGCGCCACGCGACAGTGCACTAATCGCAAGATAGAAATACATTCTTCAACCTCGACGCCGCGCTGCTGAACTCAAGAGGTGGTAAGGGGGGGCTATGGCATTAGTCAAAAGATCAAAGTTATTTCAGTCATCACCTCAGTCCTGAGAGGCGTAATTCGATCCTCAAGCGCACTAAGTGAAGGCGAGTGGTTGATTAGACAGTATGGCTGTAGGAGTGGTCTGCAAAGTTGGCTCTGAAAATCCTCTTTGCCAATAAAACGAGCTCAACATTAAATGAGTCGCCGTGTCAGTTAAAGTACGAGGTGTCCTAGCAATCGGAGCCGATAATGGAGCTTGCAAAAATTTCCTCTGATGTTGATCTGAGTAGTGGGCCTTGGGCTGAGGATGTGCTTGAACGAAAAATTCCGGGTAAGACTCTTGTTCAGCTGATAAAAAATCTTGATCAGCCTTATGTCATATCAGTACACGGAGCTTGGGGCTCCGGAAAATCAATTTTTTTGAAAAGAGTTGGTGCGGCACTGGAGATAGAGAGAATACCTGTTGTTCGCGTCGATGCGTGGCGGAATGATCTGCACGATGATCCTGTCTTTGCATTAATAGGAGCGATGAACGAGGCTTTGAATTCTGTCGGTATTGAAGAAAGAGATGAGAAAAAACGTAAGGAATGGTTTGGTTACGCAGCTACACTGATAAAACCATTAGCATCTGTTGCTGCGCCCATTGTCAACGTTGCTGCGGGAGGCGTGCCTCTTGGTTCAATTGCTTCTTCTTTCTTTGACATTGGTTCTAAATATTTAGAGGCCGAGAACGCGAAGCGAGAAGCTCACAAATCTTTTGAAGATAGGCTCGCGTGGGTTAGAGATAAACTTTTAGAACGTAGTGGGAGGTCACTTATAGATGGCGGGAAAGTAGTGATCATCATCGATGAATTGGATCGATGCAAGCCAAGCTATGCAATAAGTATGCTTGAGCGAGTCAAGCACCTCTTTGAAATTAAAGGCTTCATATTCGTGATCGCTACTGATGGAAAAAATCTTCCTGAGGCAGTTAGATCGGTCTATGGCGGTACAGCGAGCGGTGAAGAGTATTTACGTAGATTTTTTGACTTTGAATTTAGACTTCCGGTGCCTAATGCTAAGCAATTCAATTCAGTATTACGGAATCAGTTTAAAATTAAAGGCGCTGATCTGGCTTCATGGCCATCTGTTCGGCATAGGATTAACAATGGTGACTACGATAGCTTTCAATTGAACTGGCTAGGCGTAAATTTGCTCGAAGCAGCCGTGGCGTTCGAGGATATCGCTCAGGTGGCGAATATGTCCCTTAGAGATCAAGCTCAATCTTTCGCCTCAATGTGTGCCAGTATTCGTACTTCTGGTGCTGGAGCGAACTGCTTCCCGCCGATAGTTGCTTTCCTTTCTGCAATGAAGTATTTCGACAGAAATAGATACGATAGTCTGAATACAATGAGTCGTAATGTTAATCTGGGGGAGCCTACAAGTTCGAGCCTTAACTTCGATGGTGTTGATGACCTGCCGACCGGAATGTATATATCTGAATTCAAAAATCTATATGCCAGCTCGTCTGATTCGGCTAATTACAACTCAGCAATTGGAAGATTCTTCGATCGTAATTCCATCGGGCGTTATGACGTAGTGGAAAGGCTGCGAATGAGGCTCGAAAAATTTGATGTATCGTCTTTCAGAAAAAATGTTGATGGAATAATTTACATCACAAGCCTATTCGAAAATGATGTTGATTATTGAAATACGGTAGTGAGATTATAAGTAGGTGAGAAAGGCGCGGCGGTTCACCACCCAGCCACCGCACCATCGGATCGCGGATCGCTTGCCCCGCTGATCACGCCATCCACCTCGCGCACCAGCGCGCCTGCGTGTCCCATCACCGAGGTGTAGGCGGGCAACAGGTCCACCGCATGCCCGGCATCGCGCAGTGCCTGCACCAGTGCCGGATCAAAGCGGTCTTCCAGCTTGAGTGACGTGCTCTCTTCGCCCCAGGTGCGTCCCAACAGCCAGCGTGGTGCGGTGATGGCCTGTTGCAGCGGCACGCCGAAACGCGCGTAGCGGGAGAAGATGGCGGCCTGGGTTTGTGGTTGGCCTTCGCCGCCCATGGTGCCGTAGGCCATGACGCGGCCGTCGTCGAAGGTGGCCAGCGCCGGGTTGAGGGTGTGGAAGGGTTTGCGGCCCGGGGCGAGTGCGTTCCAGCCGTCGGGGGCGAGGCGGAAACTGCAGCCGCGGTTTTGCCAGGTGATGCCGGTGCGCGGCAGCACCAGGCCGGAGCCGAATTCGAAATAGGTGGACTGGATGCAGCTGACCGCGCGGCCGTGCGCGTCTATGGCGCCAAACCAGACGGTGTCGCCGGCCTGCGAGGGCTGCGGCCAGGGCAGCGCGCTGTGCATGTCGATGCGTGCGGCGAGCGCATCCAGTGCGGCACTGTCATCGAGCAGCGCCTGTGCATCCAGCGTCATCCAGTCGGGGTCGCCGAGGTGTGCGTCGCGGATCAGGAAGGCCTGTTTGCTGGCTTCGATCAGGCCGTGGAGGTGCGCATAGCTGTCGGGCTGTGCGACCTGCAGGCGATCGAACAGGGCAAGGATTAGCAGCGAGGCCAGGCCTTGCGTGGGCGGTGCGTGGTTGTAGAGGCGTGCACCGTGGATGGCGACCGAGAGCGGTACGCTGGCGTCGGCGTGGTGGCTTGCGAGATCGTGCGCGCGTAGCGGGCTGCCGAGCGCCTGCAGGTCGGCGGCGATGTCGTCGGCCAGTGCGCCGCGATAGAAACTGTCCAGGCCCTGGTCGGCCAGCCGTTGCAGGGTGTGTGCGAGCTGCGTCTGATACAGCAGTGCGCCTTCGTGCAGCGGCGTGCCGCGTGGTTCGAAAATTTTGGCGTAGGCACCAGGTTGCACGCGCAGCTCGGCACCCTTGCTGGTGGCGATGTGCGCACCGCCCAGCGTCACCGGCACGCCCGAGCTGGCGTGGTGGATGGCGTCCTGCAACAGGCGCTGCAGCGACAGGCCGCCGCCTGAGTGTTGCAGCGCGAGCGCCCAACCGGAGACGGTGCCGGCGACGGTATTGGCCGCGCCCGGGCCGCGCCACGGAATGCTGCTGTGGCCGCGATAGAACTCCCGTGTTGCAGCCTGTGCCGCACGGCCGCAGGCGTCGATGGCGTGCACGCGGCCATCGGGGTCGTGGATCAGCCAGAAGCCGTCGCCACCGATGCCGGTCATGTGCGGGTAGACCACGGCCAGGCAGGCGGCGGTGGCGACGGCGGCTTCAATGGCATTGCCGCCGTCGCGCAGTACATCGCGCCCGGCCTGTGCGGCCAGATGGTGCGGGGCCACGACCATGCCGCGGCGTGCGCGCAAGGTGTGCAGCATCAGCGCGTCTCCGCCGGTGGGCTGAAGGCCAGCAGGCCGTCGCGTTCGAGTTGTGCGGCGAGCGCGAACAGGCGGTCTTCGCGGCCGGGTGCGGCAATCAGCTGCACGCCCAGCGGCAGGCGACCGGGGCGCGGCAACGGCGCGGCCAGCACCGGGCAGGCGGCCAGGCCGAGCGGCTGGGTGAAGATTCCCAGGTTGGCGCGTGCGGACACCGGCTGGCCGTCGATCTGGATGGTGTCCTGGTCGATGCGCGGTGCCACGCAGGGTGTGGCCGGGGCGATCAACACATCCACCTCGTCCCAGAGGCGCTGCATGGCGGCGCCAAACCACTGCGCGAAGCGGTGCGCATCGGCCACCGCGCTGGCGGGCAGTTGCAGGCCGGCGAGCAGGCGGTCGCGGGTGGCCGGGTCGAACCGCTCGGCCTGCGTGCTCAGGCCGGCGCGATGGCGGTGGCCGCCCTCGGCAGCGGTGAGCACGAAGGCGGCGGCGCGGGCGCGTTCTGCTTCGGGTAATTCGATGAGGCTGTTGCTGTTGCAGGCGGTCAGCAACGTGCCGAGGCCGGCATCCAGCTCGGGATCCAGGTTGCGCTGAAACCAGCCGCCCAGGCGGGCGATGCGCAGGCTGCCGGCATTGCACGACGCCAGCGGCTGACCGAGCATGACTTCATGGACGCGGCGCAGGTCGGCGATGGAGCTGGCGAACGGGCCGATCACATCCAGCGCATCGACGAAGCCGAACACGCCATCCAGCGGCAACGCGCCGTGCGTGGGGCGCAGGCCGTATACGCCGCATAGCGCGGCCGGGACGCGGATGGAGCCGTTGGTGTCCGAGCCCAGCGCGAACGGCACCAGCCCGGCGGCCACCGCGGCGGCCGATCCGCCCGACGAGCCACCGGCCAGATGACGGTGATCGTGCGGGTTGGCGGTGGTGCCGTAGTGCGCGTTGACGGTGGCGAAGCCGTAGGCGAATTCGTCCATGTTGGCGGTGCCGACCAGCACCGCGCCGGCGTCGCTCAGCCGTTGCACCACGGCCGCATCGCGGCTGGCGGGCGCGCACTGCGCGCGCATGACGGCGCCAGCGGTGGTGACCTGGCCGGCGACGTCGAACAGATCCTTGACCACGAACGGCACCCCTGCCAAGGCACCGCCGTCGCTGCCGCCGGCCAGCGCGGCCTGCACGCGCGCGGCATCGGCGGCGGCGCGTGCGGGCAGCAGGCGGGTGATCGCGCGCAGGCTGTCGTTGGCCTGGTTGATGCGCGTGAGCGTCTGCGTGGCAAGGCGTGCGGCCAAGGTGGGCTGGCTGCGGGTGGTGCTGACGATGGAGGCGATCAGCCCGCGCGGCGTGGTGGTGTCCGGCGCGGCGGGGCGCGGCGCGTTGAAGCTGGCGAGCAGCTGCGCGTGGCCACGCAGGACCTCGGTATTGCGATCGATGCCGGCCTGCCACTGCGCTGGGAGTTGCATGGGGTCACCTGGTTGGAAGCGGGGATTCGCTAGTTGGGAGTCGGGATTGGGATGCCGCAGCCTCATCCGCGCCTCGGGCATCTTCTCCCGATGGGAGAGGGGGGAGCGGCGAGCCGACTGCTGGTGGTTGCGGCGCGGTGAGGTGGTCTACCAGCAGCTGTTCGAACGCTTCGATATCCACCGCATGCACCACGGTCTGCGCCTGCTCGCCCAGCCCCGGCTGGTACCCCGGTGCCCACGACAGGATGTCGCCGTAGCCGGCATCGAAGGCGGTGTTGGTGTCGACGTAGAGCGTCTCGGTCCGTGTCGCCAGCTCGGGCCGCAGCCACACCGCGGTGGCCAGTTCGTCCCACATCGGAAAGCCCGGTTCGCGGCGGCGCAAGGCATGGCCGATGCTGGTATCGGCCGCGCTCATGCGCGCCAGCAGGTCGGGCGTGAGTTCGGTCGCGGTCGATGGATCCACCGGCACCATGGTGATCTTGCGCCAGGGGGCGCGCATGACGATGCTGGCCGCTTCCGGATCCCAGCGGATATTGAACTCGCGGCGTGGCGAGTTGACGAACTCGCGTGCGAATTGCTGCGCGCTGATGCTGTTGCGTTGCTGGCGTGGGTTGAGGCTGCCGCCCATGTAGACCAGCTCACGTGCCAGCGTGGCGAAGGCCGGATCCAGCGATTGCGCAAGCGCCAGATTGGTCAACGGGCCGGTGGCAATGATGCTCACCTCGCCCGGATACTGGCGCACCATGCGCAGCATGAACAACGCGGCCGGCTCGTCGGACGCGCGCACCACGCTGGGATTGCCCAATGGCAGGTCGGGCACCACGTCGTGGGCGTGATAACGCGGCGCGCTTTGCACGGTGTCGCCATCCACCCAGTGCCTGGTCCAGGCACCTTTCCAGACCAGCTTGCCGTAGAGCGCTTCCCAACGCTCGGTGGCCAGTTCGCTGTTGAGCAGCGGATGCACCGGGCCGGGCAGCACCGGGATGCCGGGGTGACCTGCCAATTCCAGCAGGCGGCAGCTATGCGCCAGCACTTCGTCGCGCCAGATGTTGCCGCTGACCGCGCTGATGCCCAGCACCTCGACCTTGGGCGACTGCAACAGCAGCAGCTGCGCGGGTGTGAAGCCGTCGATGTCGTCTTCGAGAATGACGCGGCGTCTGGATGTGGTGGCGTGCGGGTCGGTCATTGCGCTTTTGTCGTGGAAGGTTGAATGCATTGCAGCGGCGATGGATCGAGGGCGTTGGTAGGAGCGTGCCTGCGCGCGGCGGGGGTTTACCGGTAAAGCCCGTTCGCGCTCTGGCGCGCTCCTACATTCAACAACGTGCGCTCGTACTGGGCCAGGTCGGTTTCCAGCTGCCATTGCAGCCGGGCCTTCTCGCTGCCCTGGCGGAATGCGCGACAGTCAGCATCATCGGTTTCGCGCTGCAACGCAGTGGCGCAGGCCTGCGCAGCGTTACCGTCGGCATCCCACAGGCTGGTGCCAGGCAGGAAGCTGTAGGTCAGGCCGTTGCGGGCGAGCTGTTTGAGCGTGGGGTAATCGATGCCCTGTTCCTGCATCGCGCGTTGATACTCGTGGGTCATGTCCGCGCGCGAGACGCCGGCGTCGTCGGTGGACAGCACCACCGGCACGCCGGCGCGCAGATACATCGCCAGCGGATGTGCGGCGCCTTTGACGCCGAGGATCACATCGTTGCTGGTGAGGTTGATCTCCACCGCGACCTGCTGGCGGCGCATGCGCTGCAGCAGGCCGTCGGCGTCGTCTTCATAAGGCAGGTCCACGCCATGACCGATGCGGCGCGCACCGGCGTCCACCGCCTGGCGGATATGCGAGCGCAGTTGCGCCGGCGGCACCAGGCCCAGGGCCAGCTCGCCGGCATGCAGGGACAGCGGCACGTCGGGGTAGCGCGCGGCGAAGAAGCGGAACATCGCCATGTGCCGCGCGTAATCGGCCAGTGCCACCGGGTTGTCTTCGGGCGCGACGATATTCAACGCCACCGCGCGGCTGCCGCCGGCGGCGATCAGCGCATGCGCCAGCGCCATCTGCCCGAACACCATCGGCTGCGGCAACACGCGCAGCACGTAAGGCACGTAGCGGTAGGTGACCTGGCAGCCGGGACGTGCATCGGGCTGGCCGCAGTGCAGCACGCGGCGCACCTGGGCATCGGTGTCGGCAAGCGCGCGTTGTGCGTCCTGTACTAGCGGCGGCAAGGCATCCTGCAAGGCGCGCAGGTTGGCTGCGTCGTCGTCGCCCTTCCAGGGCAAGGACTGCATCTGTTTTGCGGCCTGATCCATCTGCGGTGGGTTGGCGATGATTTCCACATAGGGCACGCGGTCGCGTGCGGCCTGCTCCAGCACAGCGGCCACGGTGTCGGCAACGCGCGTGCGCACCACCGCGTCGAACTTGCCAAAGGTGCCGAAGAACTGACCGTGTCCGGTGGGTTGCGACGGGCTGGGCAGGAACTTGCGCATCGACAAGGCATCCACCACCCGGCCATACAGCGCGGCATTGCGTGTTGCCAGGTCGCGTGCCGGCTCCTGGCCGTTGCCACACGGCGGCGCGCGCAGGCTCAGGTCGTCCAGCTGCACGCAGGCGCCATCCTCGCTGGCCCACTGCAGGTAGTCCTCGGCATACACCGAGCCGGACAGATGGTTATGCAGGTCGCCGCCCTTGGGCATTGCCTGCAGCCAGGCACGCAGCTGCGCAGGCTGATCGGCGGCGGTGCGCAGCAGCTGCGCCGCCTGCTGCTCGCGTTGCTGTGCAGGGGTGGCTTGGCTGCGTGCCTGTGCGGCGGTGGGCAACAGCAGGCATAGCGCCACAATCAGACTGCGATGAACGATGGACATGCGATGGAAAGCTCGGAAAGAACGGCAATGGCGCAATCACGCCGGTAGATGCGAAGCATGCCTTGCATGCGTGGTGGACGGCCAGCGCTGGAGTGGTTTTTTGCTGGTGCCGAAGCTCGTATTGGTGGGCGGACGCCTGGGTGAGGTTGCAAGGCTCCTTGGTGCTACATGAGGCGACGCGCCACCAGCAATGCCTGCGGATCGACAAGCGCTGCACCTGGTTTTCCTTGTCGCTCGCGATCCTCCCGCAGCGTCCTGCACATCTGCACACCAGGCCTGACGCGGCACATCAGCGCAGCGCAGGCAAGCGCGCTGCAGCGACCAGGCCGTTTCCGGCAGCGGGTACGCGATTTACGGGTGATGCACTGCGGCGGCGTGCAGGTCATGACGATCAGCGGCACAACGCATCGTCATCTGCGGTGCCTAGCGATCGCATCGGCAGGATCATCGGCATGGAGCAATGGCCGCACTCGCGGCAGCGCTGCACAGGCATCTGCCGCACACAGACCGCCTCAAAGATCCAGCACCAGCCGCGGCGAGCGGCTACGCGAACAGCACAGCGTGATCTGCCGGTTCTGCGCGTGTTCGCTGTCGCTGAGCACACTGTCGCGGTGATCTGGGGTGCCGGCCAGGACGCCGGTCAGACAGGCGCCGCACATGCCCTGCTCGCAGGACAGCGGTACCTCGATGCCGGCGTCCAGCAGGGCACTGGCGATGCTGCAGTCGGCCGGCACCTGCACCACGCGGCCGCTGGCGGCCAGCTCCACTTCGAAGGCGCTGTCGGCATCGTGGGCGATGCCGGGCTCGGCGGCGGCGAAGTGTTCGCGGTGCAGTTGCTCCGTCGTCCAGCCGTGCGCCCTGGCAAGCAGCGTGTAGTGGTCCATGAAGGCGGCCGGCCCGCACAGGTACAGCTGGTCGCGCGCACGCGCCTGGCCCAATTCCTCGGGCACATGCACGCGCGGGCTCTCGCCGCCGTCGCTCAGATGCACCTGCACCTGGCCATGCGCGAAGCCCTGCTGCAGCCGCTGCCCGAACGCCACGTCGGCGTGCCGGCGCGCATAGTAGTGCAGCACGAAGGGTTCGCCGCGCGCTTCCAGCGCTTCGGCCATCGACAGCAGCGGGGTGATGCCGATGCCGGCGGCCAGCAGCACGTGGCGCTCGCCCGGATGCAGCGGAAACAGGTTGCGCGGTGTGGAGATGCGCAGGCGGTCGCCGGTGCTCAGCTGTTCGCACAGATGCCGCGAGCCGCCGCGCGAGGCGTCGGCCAGCTTCACGCACAGCAGGTAATGGTCGCGCACATGCGGCGCGCTAGCGATCGAGTACTGGCGGATCATGCCGTAGGGCAGATGCAGGTCCACATGTGCGCCGGCCTCGAAGGCCGGCAATTCCGCGCCGACCGGCTCCAGCCGGATCGCGCGCTGGCGATGGCCCTGGTCGAAGACCTCGGCAACGCGGACCTCGTGCAACTGCATGGCGTGCTCCTTGGCGGTCAGCGCAGGAAGAAGTCGCTATAGCCCTGGCTGCGCAGGCCACGGCGATAGGCGATGGAACTGCGGTCGGCCGGGATATGCACCTCCAGCAGCGGGTCCAGCGGCAGGTATTCGGGGCGCTGCGCCTCGACCATGGCGCGGTCTTCCTCGAACACGCGCAGGTTGAAGGCGTGCACGTCCTCCACCGGCAGATGGGTGTCGAAGTTGCGCGCGATCGGCACCAGCAGGCGCGTCCTGTGCTTGGACACCGGGCTGGCCGCGTTCATGATCACCAGCCGTTTGCCCGGCACCGGGAAGTGGATGGTGAGGGTGGCGGTGAACGGCAGATGCACCTCGAAATGGCGCAGCCACTGGAAATCCGGGTCCACGTCCGGTAGCGGCATGTCCACCGAATAATTGGCCACCGAGCTCAGGTAGTCGGCATTGAAGCCGGTGGGCGTCTCGGTGGTGGTGTAGGCCGGCACCTCGCGCTTGTCTGGCTGGGCAAAGGTGGCGGTGTGCACGAAGGCGAAATGCGCCACGTCGATGAAGCCCTCCAGCTGGCGCGCGGCGCTGCCGCCGATGTCGAAGGCCGGGCAGACGATCTGCTGGAAGCCGTCCTCGTCCCAGCCGGGCATCGGCGGAATCTGCACCTCGGCCGCGCTGACGCCGGCCGGTTTGGCCAGGCACACCCAGATCAACCCGTAGCGCTCGGCCACCGCGTAGGTGTGCAGGCGCATCTTGGCCGGGATGTTCTGGCTGGGGCTGGCGGGGATGTGGTTGCAGCGCCCGCCCGAGCCGAAGCGCAGCCCGTGGTAGGCGCAGACCACGCCGCCGCCATCGGCGGTGCCCATGCTCAGCGGCACGCCGCGGTGCGGGCAGACATCGCGCGCGGCCACCAATTCGTCGCCCAGCCGGTACAGCACCAGCGGCTCGTCCAGCAGGGTGGCCTTGAACGGCGCCTGCCCGACCTCGCTGCTCAGCGCCACCGCGTGCCAGTGCTGGGCCAGGCGCTGCCAGTCGGCGGCCTCGAAGGTGCAGTGCAGCGGCAGGGCGGGGACGGCGACATCCATGGGTCCAGTCTCTGGCGTAGGGCGGGAGCGGTGCCGGATTGACTCTAGGAAGCTGGGGGTGTGTTATCAAACATCGATTTTCAGCCAAGCCATTGCAAAAAATGCAACGCCAACCGAGCCCCGCCGCATGCTGACCTTTTCCCGCTTCACCCGTTACTTCATCGAAGTGGCCCGCTGCGGCAGCATCCGCAAGGCTTCCGACGTGCTGCACGTGTCGGCCTCGGCGATCGACCGGCAGATCCTCAAGGCCGAGGAGGAGCTGGGCGCGCAGCTGTTCGAGCGCCTGCCCGGGCGGCTGCGGCTGACCGCCGCTGGCGAGCTGCTGCTGGTGGACGTGCGCGGCTGGGAGAAGGCCTACGCCCGCACCCTGGAGCGCTTCGACGAGCTCAAGGGGCTGCGCCGCGGGCATGTGGAGATCGCCATGATCGACGCGCTCAGCGAGGGCGTGGTGCCGGAGGCGGTGGCGGCGCTGGTGCAGGAGTACCCCGGCATCACCTTCAACCTGTCCACCGCGCGCAACCAGCGGGTGATGGAAATGGTGACCTCGGCCGACGTGGACATCGGCCTGCTGCTGGACCCGGTGAGCAGCGTGGACCTGGAGGTGCGCGCCTTTGCCGACATCCCGTTAGGGATTGCGATGCCGGTCGGCCACCCGCTCAGCACCCGTACCGAGCTGCAGCTGAGCGAAACGCTGGAACACCGCCTGCTGCTGCCGGCCGCCCCGCTGATCGTCGGCGAGCATGCCAAGGTGCTGTACCAGCGCCAGCATATCGACGTGAAGCGGCTGACCCACTGCAACGATGTGCGCACGCTGCGCGGGTTGGTGCGCGCCGGTGCCGGCGTGGGCCTGATGTCGTGGCTGGACGCCGCACCGGATGTGGCCGACGGCCGTCTGGCATTCGTGCCGTTCCGCCGCCACCTGACCAAGCCGATGACGCTGGCGCTGTGCGTGGCCCCGCAGCGGCAGCTGTCACGCTCGGCGCTGCTGACGATCCAGGCGCTGGCGGCGAAGATCGATGCGATGGTGGTGCCGGTGGTTGGTTGAACCGCTCTCTCTCTCCTGGAAGAAGGGAGCAAAGCCCCTCTCCTGCGGGAGAGGGGTTGGGGTGAGGGGACCGGGCGACGCCACATTGGGTGGTTAGTCATGCGAGGCTTCGCTCGCACCCGCATCCGGCGCTGCGCGCCAGCTTCTCCCGGCGGGAGAAGGGACGCTAAGCGCTAAGCGCACACAACCCTCACTCGTTACACTTGCCCGGCTCTCCCCACACGACACCGCAGCATGCAGTTGATCGATATCGGCGCCAACCTTACCCACGACTCCTTCGACCGCGACCGCGACGCGGTGCTGCAACGCGCACGCGAGGCAGGCGTTGCGCAATTGGTGATCACCGGTGCCAGCCGCGAGCATTCGCCGCTGGCTTTGCAGCTGGCCCAGCAGCATCCCGGATTCCTCTACGCCACTGCCGGCGTGCACCCGCACCACGCAGTGGAGTTCACCGCCGAATGCGAGGCCGAAATGCGCACGCTGCAGGCGCACCCGCAGGTGGTGGCGGTGGGCGAATGCGGGCTGGATTATTTCCGCGATTTCGCCCCGCGTCCGGCCCAGCACAAGGCCTTCGAGCGGCAGCTGCAATTGGCTGCCGACAACGGCAAGCCGCTGTTCCTGCATCAGCGTGAGGCGCACGACGATTTCCTGTCGATCATGCGCAGCTTCGATGGCCGCCTCGGCCCGGCGGTGGTGCATTGCTTCACCGGCACCCGCGAAGAACTGTTCGACTACCTGGACCGCGATTACTACATCGGCATCACCGGCTGGCTGTGCGACGAGCGCCGCGGCCTGCATCTGCGCGAGCTAGTGCGCAACATCCCGGCCAACCGCTTGATGATCGAAACCGACGCGCCGTACCTGCTGCCGCGCACGCTCAAGCCGATGCCCAAGGACCGCCGCAACGAGCCGATGTTCCTGTCGCATATCGTCGAAGAACTCGCACGCGATCGTGGCGAGGACGTGGCGCTGACCGCAGCCAACAGCACCGCGGCGGCGCGGGCGTTCTTCCGTCTGCCCGCGCCTGCAGCGGCGGCATGACCTGCGCGGCGTGGGCGATCACGCCGCCAGCAACTCCCAGCCCTGCGCATCGCGCAAGCGCAGCCCCGGTTGCGGTGCATCCACGCTGACCCGCACGCCACTGGCCCAGGGCAGCTGCCGCTGCTGCGGAAACCAGCGCCGCGCCTGATCGACCACGATCAACAAGCCATCATCGTCGCCCAGCGCGGCAAAGCCCTCGAGCGCCGGCGCAAACGGCCGCACGCCGAAGTGATGGGCGACGCTGCTGGTCACCACCGCGACATCGTTGCTGGGTAAGCCGATCTCGCTCACGCACAGCAACTCGTCGCCGTGGAATGCGCCGTCGCCGGTGGCCACGTCCTGCACCGCCCGACGCGCGATCAACTCGAGTACCGCGCCATCGGGGCCGGCAAAATACACCGATTGCGACTGCCATACGCCGTCCAGTTGAAACTGCCGGCGGCCATGTGGATCGGCAAGCAGCTTGCTGCGCTCGCCGATCCATTGCGCAGCGGCGTCGAAGCGCGACGGGGCCACGTTGAACGCCAGATGCACGCTGCCCACCGGCTGCTGCGCCTGCACGCATTCCAGGCTGCTCCAGCCGATGCGGATGCTGTTGCCGTGCTGCGGCAGCTGCAGTACCTCGCGATAGAAGCGCAGGCTGAGGTCGGGGTCCAGGCAGGGCAGCAACAGATGGCGAAGATGCATGGCGGGCGCAGGTGATGGAAGGTGCAGGCATTGAACGACCTCAATCGCGGTTGAGGTCAAGCGGTGTGCCCGGATGGTGTTACTCGGGTTCGGCAGGGC
Organism: Xanthomonas sp. WHRI 7064; assembly: GCF_040202355.2. Taxonomy (NCBI): domain Bacteria; kingdom Pseudomonadati; phylum Pseudomonadota; class Gammaproteobacteria; order Lysobacterales; family Lysobacteraceae; genus Xanthomonas; species Xanthomonas sp. WHRI 7064. Next base: position 407,228 of record NZ_CP167821.1, read on the forward strand.
ACCTGCGCGCGCTGGCAACGTGCATGCTGTCTGCAGCGAAGGCCCTGGCCGGGATGATGTCGTCACACACGCAGCATTGCAGGCATGCGCGCTTCCACAGGATCAATGACTTCGGGTGCGGCTGAGGGTGTGTGGATCAGACCTCGGCTCCAGAGAACCAGCGCCATCGCTGGTGGCAGGCAACGCCATCCAACATCTTTCTGCCTGGGCAGGTGTAGGAGCGCACTTGTGTGCGAGGGCGTTACCGGGAGAGCCACGTCGCGCACGGGTGCGCTCCTACAACAACCGTGGTGCTGTCGGCTCGAGATCAGCCTGGCTCACAGCACTTCCGCCAGCGCCCACAGATGCCGGACCAGCGGCGCGGTGTCCAAGGCGCCGGGCGCGACTGCCAGGGCCAGCCTGGCCAGCGGCATCTGGCCTTCGATATCCAGATAGCGCACGCCGGGGAGCTGCAATTGCGCAGTGGAGGCCGGCACCACCGACACGCCCAGTTCGGCGGCCACCAGATTGACGATGGACGACATCTGCGGCGCCTCCTGGGTGATGCGCAGGGTCACGCCGGATTGCCGGCAGGCGGCGAGGATCTCGTCGTACAGGCTGGACCCGAAGCTGCGCGGGAACAGGATGAACGGTTCGCCCGCCAGCGCCGCCAGTGGCGCGCTGTTGCGGGCGGCCAGCCGATGCGCGGTGGGCACGGCGATCTTCATCGGTTCGTCGGCAAAGCGCAGCAGTTGCAGGTCGGGCGGCGTGCTCAGGCCGTAGCGCACGAAGGCCGCGTCCAGGCGGCCATCGGCCAGGGCCAGCAGCAGTCCGGCAGTGTTGGTTTCTTCCAGCAACAGCTCGACCTGCGGCCATTGCCGGCGAAAGTCGCGGATCAGGTGCGGCACCACCGGGTTGAACGCGGCCGAGGCGGTGAAGCCCAGCCGCAGCCGGCCGGATTCGCCGCGCGCCACCCGCCGTGCGGTTTCCGCGGCGCGCTCCACATCGGCGAGCACGCGGCGCACCTCGACCAGGAAGGCCTCGCCGGCCGGGGTTAGCTCGGCGCCGCTATGGGTGCGCCGGAATAGCGGTGTGCCCAGATCGCGCTCCAGCGCCTGGATCTGCTGGCTCAATGGCGGCTGGCCGATGCCGACCCGCGCTGCGGCGCGGGTGAAGTTGCCCTCCTCGGCGACAGCCAGGAAGTAGCGCAGGTGGCGAAGTTCCATGCTATCTGTTCTGCATATGGCAACTGCCAGGATCATATATTGGACAGGGGGTCAGCGCAGGCGAATACTCGCCGTCCCACGTCTCGATGCTGCGCCTGTGTCCTCTCCTGATCGCCGCACCGGCAGCCTGCCGGGCGCCACCGCCGGCCCTGCCGACAACGCCGCCGCCGCCGATGCGCCGGCCAGCGGCCGCATCCGCCTGGCCCTGTTCCTGGCCGGCTTTGCCACCTTCTCGCTGCTGTACAGCGTGCAGCCGGTGCTGCCCGAGTTTGCACGCGCTTTTGGCGTGGACGCGGCCACCGCCTCGCTGCCGTTGTCGCTGGCCACCGGCGCGCTGGCCCTGGCGATCTTCTGTGCCGGCGCAGTGTCGGAGAACCTGGGCCGGCGCGGGTTGATGTTCGTATCGATCGCACTGGCCGCAGTGCTCAACCTGGTCGCCGCCTTCCTGCCGCACTGGGGCGCGCTGGTGCTGGCGCGCACCTTGTCGGGTATCGCGCTGGGCGGGGTGCCGGCGGTGGCGATGGTGTATCTGGGCGAGGAACTGCCGGCCAACAAGATGGGCGCGGCCACCGGCCTGTATGTGGCCGGCAATGCCTTCGGCGGCATGAGCGGGCGCATCGTGATGAGCGTGCTGACCGATCACTACGACTGGCGCACCGCGCTGGCGGTGTTGAGCGTGTTCGACCTGCTGTGCGCGCTGGCGTTCTTCTGGTTACTGCCGCCGTCGCGCAACTTCGTGCGCCGGCACGGCATCAACCTGCGCTTCCATTTGCGCGCCTGGGCCGGGCATCTGCGCGACCGCAACCTGCCGTTCCTGTTCGCGCTGCCGTTCCTGTTGATGGGCGTGTTCGTCTGCCTCTACAACTACGCCGGCTTCCGGCTGGGAGGGCCGGAATTCGGCCTGAGCCAGAGCCAGATCGGCATGATCTTCAGCGCCTATGTGTTCGGCATCGTCAGTTCGTCGGTGGCCGGTGCGGCGTCGGATCGCTTCGGACGCGGCCCGGTGGTCACCACCGGCATCGTGCTGTGCATCCTCGGCGTGGCGCTGACCCTGGCGCATGTGCTGGCGCTGGTGGTGGCCGGCATCGTGTTGCTGACGATCGGCTTCTTCATTGCGCATTCGGCGGCCAGCGCGTGGGTGAGCCGGCTCGGCGGCGCGCACCGCAGTCACGCCGCATCGCTGTATCTGCTGGCGTATTACGCCGGCTCCAGCGTGATCGGCGCGCTTGGCGGCTGGTTCTGGCAACACGGTGGCTGGGGCGCGCTGGTCGGCATGTGCCTGACCTTGCTGGCGCTCGCCTTCGCCGCGGCCTACGTGCTGCGCCAGCGCGCCGACGACACGCGGCCGTACGGGCGCTTTGCGCCGCACCCTGCACGCGGCGAGTGACGCGGCTCGACCGCCGCGTCCAAGCGCGACTGACTGCACGACTGCGCGGCGTCTGTCAGCCGTTCTATCGCGCCCGCTTGCTGCGTCTGGTCTGCGCTGCAGGCGGCAGTGTGGCCGCGGCATTCGCCGCACCCTGCGCCAGGGTTTCCAGCAAACGCGCCCGGCGCCGCTCCAGGTCGGCCAGCTGGCGCTCGATCAGCTGCAGGCGTGCCCGGTGCGCCTGCGCGGTTTCCGGGCACATCTGCGCGCCTTCCACCAGGCGCATGCAATCGGGGAAGCCGAGGATGTCGTCCAGGCTGAAGCCGGTGGCGATCAGCCGCTGGATCTGCCGCACCTGTGCAACGCAGGCGGCGGGAAACACCCGGTAGCCGTTGGCGCTGCGCGAGGAGGTCAGCAGCCCATGCGCGTCGTAGTGACGAAGCGAGCGCACGCTGGCGCCGGTCTGCAGCGCCAGCGCGCCAATGCTCAGTGAGGGTTCGGACGATGTGGCCATGCGCCCAGCATACGTTGCACGCAATGCTTGACCCTCACATTGGTGTGAGGCTCGAGGATGGTGGCTCCCATTGTCTGGAGCTCACTCCGATGCCTGTTCGCTTTCTCCCCGTCATTGGCATGTTGCCGATGCGTTGCCTGCTGGTTTGCCTGCTGCTGTTTTTCTCAACATCGGCTACCGCAGGTCCGGCGGTCACCCCGGCGTCGCGCAGCTATACCGTCACCGCGCCGGACGGCGTGGCCCTGGCGGTGCAGGAGCATGGCGCCAGCGATGGCCGGGCAATCGTGTTCGTGCACGGCCTGCTCGGCAGCCGCATCGATTGGGACGCGCAGCTGGCCGATCCGCGCCTGCAAGGCTATCGCTTGATCACCTACGACCTGCGCGGGCATGGGCTGTCCGGCAAGCCGGCGGCAGCGTCCGCGTATCGGGACGGCATGCGCTGGGCCGACGACCTTGCCGCCGTGGTGAAGGCCGCAAACGCGCGCGATGCGGTGCTGGTGGGTTGGTCTCTGGGCGGTGCGGTGATCAGCAACTATCTCACCCGCTACGGCGACAAAGGGCTTGGCGGCGTGGTGTATGTCGATGGCGTGATCGAACTGCGCGCAGAGCAGTTGGGCGCGCATCCGGCGATCTATCGCGATCTGGTCTCCGACGACCTGCGCATGCACCTGCAGGCGGTGCAGGACTTCCTGCGGCTGTGCTTTGCCACCCAGCCGCCGGCGCCGGTGTTTGAAACCTTGCTGGCCAACGCGTCGCTGGCCTCGTGGGACATGCAGCGGGCCGTGCAGGGCATGTCGATCGACGTCGCCGGCCTGCAACGCACACAGCTGCCGGTGCTGCTGATGTACGGCGCACGCGATGCACTGGTGACCACCGGGCCGACGCTGGCGCGTGCACGGCAGCTGCAGCCGCGTGCGCAGACGGTGCTGTATCCCAACGCCGGGCATGCCCCGTTTCTGGAAGACAGCCCGCGCTTCAATCAGGATCTGCTGCGCTTTGTCGAACAGGCCGCCAACGCCCACTGACGCGACGTCATGGCACGCGCGATCCGTATGGCGCGCTGCGCTATGCCGACCCGCGCAGCGCCCGTTGCCGCCGCGCAGGTCGGCACACCGATGGCGGCACCCCCATGCCGCCATCGGCGGTTACAGCGTGGGCGAGGTGCCGGCAGGTGCAGATCCGGTCGCCGGGTCGTACTGCGGATGGCGTGGGTCCATGCTGGGGGGCGTGGAGGTGCCCGGCCGCAGCGCGCTTTCGCGCCAGGCGCGCACCAGCAGGTCGCGCAGCATCGCTGCGCCATCGCCGGCGGTGCGATAGACCATCGCGCGGCCGTCGCTGCTGGATGCGTCGTCGAAGGCGCCGGCCTTTTCCAGGCGATAGACCTGCTCGACACGGCCGGTGCCGATGTCGAGAAAGCCCAGGATCTGCTCGAACACATCGCCATCCTGGTGCGCCAGGGCCGGCATGCGGCTCAGCAGGTCCTGCGGGGTCAGCGCAATCTTCTCCACGTAATCGCTCTCGAACTTGCCGTGCACCTTCGGGTCGGTGCTGTAGCCGTGCGGGTTCGGCCCCTGCCAGCCGTCGTGATGGATGCTGTCGTGCTGCGGCTGCGCACCATCGCCGATGTAGTGCGCAAACCAGCTGACGTAGAACGCGCAGTTGCGTTCGAGCTCTCGGGTGTCCTGGCCCTTGGCGCGCAGCGTGCGCAGCTGCCGCATGGTCGCCACGATGCGTTGGTAGCCTTCGGTGGCGGCGTACGGCAAGGTGCCGGCCCAACGCACGTTCATGCGCTGCGCCAGTTGCGGGTCGCTGCCGGCGATGCGCCGTTGTTCGTCGTACAGCGCCAGCACGAAGGCATAACGCGAGCGCGGCGGGTGCTGCATGAAGGCGAACTGCTCGCGGAACCAGCCGTGGTTGGGGTCTTCGTCGATCTTGAGGAAGGGTTCGCTTTCGCTGCGCCAGCCGTCCGGCAGCGTGGCGCCGTCGGCGATCACCTGCGCGTACTGCTTGAGGAAGACCGGGCCGTCATCGGGCAGGGCCTGCACCGCGGCGCTGTCGATGGCGGCATGCGCGCGGTGGCCCCAGGCGGCGGCATCGCCGGAACACATCGCTGCTGCAACCAGCAGCGCACAGGCAAGACGGGAAGCTGTCATGGCAGTCCTTGTGGCCTGCAGCGCAGCTGTGGCGCTGCAGGCGATGGATCGGGAAGTGGAGCGCTGGCATCGAGGCTGCGACACCCCGGACGCCGGCGCACTCAGAAGTGGTAGGTCACCACCAGCCGCGAGTTGCGCTCGTAGATCGGCCGGCCGTAGATCGGCGCGCGCGTGCCCTGGCCGGAGATGGTGTCGGTGCGCGGGTTGCCTTCGGTCAGCGCAAAGGTGTTGGTCAGGTTGTCCACCGACAGCTGCACGTCCCACGGCCCGTTGCGCACCAGGATGTTGGCCGCCAGGGTGTCGTAGGCGGCCAGCTCGGTGGTGTTTTCCAGGTCGGCGTAGCGCTTGCCCACGTAGGCGTAGCGCAACGAGGTTTCCCAATCGAACGCACCGGTGGTGAACAACAGCGTCGGGCCGGCATTGCCGTACAGCTTCGGCTGGCGGTTGGGCATGTTGCCGTCCACGTCGACCACGGCCACTGCGCCATTGGCCACCACTTCGGTCAGGTCGGACACCTTGGTGTCGTTGTAGGTCAGGTTGGCATCAAGACGTAGCCACTGCGCCGGTGTCCACACCGCCGCCAGTTCGATGCCGGGGTTGGTGACGCTGCCGCGGTAGTCCTTGGATTCGGCCGCGCCGGTCTGCGGATTCACCGCGCTGGTGCCGATGTTGTACGGGTCGTACTTGGTGTAGAAGGCGGTGGCGAACACGTCCAGCGTGTCGAAGTTGAGCTTGGTGCCGAGCTCGAACTGGTCGGCGGTGGGAATGTTGACGTTGCCTTCGTTGGCGCCCTCGCTGGGCGCGCGGTGCGCACGCGAGGCGCGGCCGTAGATGCCGACGGTGGGGTTGATGTCGTAGTTGAAGCCCGCGGTCCAGTTGGTCACGCCCACGTCCAGCGCGGTGTGCGCGCGGGCCCCGGTGAACAGGCGCGCGGCATCGTCGGCCAGGGTGTCGGCCATGCCCAGGTTGCCGGTGCTGCGCAGCATGCTCCAGGCGCGGTAGCGGTAGCGCTCGTGACGCACGCCGGCTTCCAGGCGCAGCTTGTCGGTCACCTGCCAGGTGTCGGCGATGTAGGGCGCCAGCATGCTGGTGTAGGCCTTGCCCTGGGTGCGGTCGGCGCCGTAGATCACCACGCCGTCCTTGGTCACGCCACCGACCACGTTGCCGGCCGCGTCGTAGCCGAGCAGGTCGATCGTGCGCGGGTTCTGCCGCATCTCCAGCAGATAGCTCTGGTAACGCGAATTGTAGGAACGCGCGTAATAGGCGCCGTACACGCCGAGCGTGATGTCGTGGGTGTCGCCGCCCCAGTCGAAGCGGCGGTGCAGGCGCAGGTCGTCGGCGAACGAATCGGCGCGCACGTTCATGGCGCGGTACTGGCCCTGGATCACCAGGCCGTCGGTGCTGGCCGGATCGAAGCGGCTGCCGTCGTCGGTGTAGACGTAGCCCAGCGAGCTCAGGCCGGGAAACGCCGCGCTGGCGGCGGCGCGGCGGCTGTTGGCATACGCGGCGGCGTCCTGCGGCGCATTGCTGGAATACAGCGCGTCGAAGGTCATGTCCAGGCGATTGACGATGGCCTTGTTGGACAGGCTCCAGCCGTTGTCGAAGGCCAGGTCCAGGTTGGCGCCCAGATGGTTGAACTTCATGTGGCGGCCATCGGACAGGTCGCGCAACTCGCGCTGCGGCGCGCCGTTGGCATCGCTGGAGACGATGCTGGCGCGTTTCAGCTGCGCGCTGCTCAAGGTGCCGGTGAAGCGGTCGATCAACGGGTCCAGCGAACGCGCGGTGTCGCGCGGGTCGTACAGCGGGATCGGCATGTAGAACGCGTTCTTGTCGTCCAGATGCTTGGCGGTGAAGGTCAGCTTGCCGTGCTCCAGCGTATGCTTGAGGTTCATGCGGAACTGCCCGCCCTCGTCGGCCGGAAAGCCCACGTCGCGGTAGCCGTCGTTGCGCCGCACGAAGCCGCCGGCAGCCAGGTACCAGCCGTCGGCAAGCTTGCCCGACCAATAGCCATCGAGCCGATACAGCCCGGTGTCGCCGACGGTGGTGCGCACTGCGCCTTCGGGGGTGTCGCCGCCCTGGCGGGTGACGAAGTTGACGATGGCCGCGGCATTGGAAGCGAAGATCGGCGACGGCCCGCCGCGCACGGTTTCCACCGATTCGACCATCAGGTCCGGGCGCACCAGGCCTTCGGTCTTGTAGAAGTAGCCGTTGTTGTCCGGGTAGGGGCTGATGCCGTCTTCCTGGATCACCGCAAACGAGCCTTCGTCGGGAATGCCGCGGATGCGGTAGACGTTCTGCACTTCGCCGCCGGTGGATTCGGCATAGATGCCGGGCATCGAGCCGATCAGGCTGGCCAGGTTGAGCGGGGCCAGCTTGTCGATCTGCTCGGCGGTCAGCGCGGTGATCGCATACGAGGCGTCGAACTGGTTCTGGGCCTGGCCGGCGCCGGTGACGATCATCCGGTCCAGCGAGAAGATGCCGTCCTCGCCCTTGCGGGTGGCAGGCGTGGCGGGTGCGGCTTCCTGCGCGAGCGCGGGGGTGGACAGGGTCAGTGCAAGCAGGACGGCGAGCGGACGACGCGACACGGCACGACGCACTCCGGAGCGCGTCCGGATGTGGGTGTAGGGCATGGCAGGAGTGGGGGGCAGCGGGGGAGCTGCCCACTGTCGCGGCGCCATGTTTCCGCAGCGTTGCGTGTGCGCCCGATCACGCTAAGTCAGCGGACGCGCGTGCCGATCTGTGACGTGGCACGTGTTTTCAAGCGGTTTCAACCGTGAGCGCAGGTTGCCGGCTGTGTGTCATTCGGTGCGCATCATCAGGTCAATTGTCCCACCCTCGGTGTCATCGCGCCGATGCCAGCTCGGACATCACAAGCTGCGCCACGCTGGCAGTCGCTTGTTCGACGCTGCCTGGACCGATGTGGTCGTCGAGATCGGCGGCGATGCGATCGTGATTGACCGCATCGGCGCATTGACCGCAAAGCCTGCGTTACGCAGTGCCTTCGCCAGCGACACGGTGAAGCAATCGGGCGCTCGGCACCGTCGCGCAGCGCCACGGGTGCGGAGCTGGAGAGGGGCGCTTGCTTGGAATCACCAAGAAGGCCCCCAGACTATGTGCCATCCATCCGTGTGTACAGTCGCCTTCGTGAGTACCTCATTCCCCCTGCCAGCACCGCGCAAGGCCCCGCAGCAAGCGCGCTCGCGCGCTACCGTGGAGGTCATCCGCCAGGCCAGCATCCAGGTGCTGGTGGCCGACGGACTGCAGGGCTGCACCACCACGCGGGTGGCCGAGCGTGCCGGCGTGTCGGTCGGCAGCGTGTACCAGTACTACCCCAATCGGCAGGCGATGTTGATCGCGTTGCTGCAGTGGCATCTGCAGGCGGTGATCGACGCGGTGGAACGGGCCTGCGCGCAACAACACGGGCGCACGCTGGCGCAGCAGTGCGAGGCCTTGGTGCATGCCTTCGTGCAGGCCAAGCTGCAGCATGTGGACGTCTCGCGCGCGCTGTACGCCATTGCCGAGCTGCATGGTGGCGCCACGCTGGGGTCGCAGGCGCGCAAGCGCTCGCAGCAGGCGTTTGCCGCTGCGCTGGCCACCGCCGCGGATGTGCGCTTCGACGATTGCGAGGCGGTGGCCGAGATCGGCATGGCGGCCATCACCGGGCCGGTAAAGAGCCTGCTCGAGGAGGGTGCGCCTGCGGTGCGGATTGCGCCGCTGCAGGCGCAGCTGGTGGTGTTGCTGCACAGTTACCTCATGGCCACCGGAGTTGCGCGATGACGGCGGTACTCGTTCAGGACGGCAACGCGTTGCAGGATTTCATCGAGCGCCATCGGCGCCTGTTCGTGCTCACCGGCGCCGGTTGCAGCACCGATTCGGGCATTCCCGATTACCGCGATCTGCAAGGCGGCTGGAAGCGTCCGCAACCGGTGACGTTCCAGGCCTTCATGGGCGAGCTGTCCACGCGGCAGCGCTATTGGGCACGCAGTCTGGTCGGCTGGCCGCGCTTCGGGCTGGCGCAACCCAATGCCACCCATCACGCGCTGGCCGCACTGGAAGCGCGCGGCCAGCTGGAACTGCTGCTGACGCAAAACGTGGACCGCCTGCATCAGGCTGCCGGCAGTCAGGCGGTGATCGATCTGCATGGCCGGCTCGATGTGGTGCGCTGCATGGGCTGCGAGCGGCGCATGCCCCGTACCGAATTCCAGCTGCTGCTCGAGCACGCCAACCCCGGCTGGGCCGATCTGGACGCGGCGCAGGCGCCCGATGGCGATGCGGACCTGGACGATGTGGCCTTCGACAGCTTTGCAGTGCCGCCGTGCCCGCTGTGCGGCGGCGTGCTGAAGCCGGATGTGGTGTTCTTTGGCGAGAACGTGCCGCGCGAGCGCGTGGAGCGCGCATTTGCGCATCTGCAGGTGGCCGATGCGGTGCTGGTGGTGGGCTCGTCGCTGATGGTGTATTCGGGCTTTCGTTTCGTACAGGCCGCGGCCAAGGCCGGCCTGCCGATCGCCGCACTCAACTTCGGGCGCACCCGTGCGGACGAGCTGCTCAGCCTGAAGGTCGAACAGTCGTGCGCGCAGGCGTTGGCGTTCCTGCACACCCCGTTCGATCCGCTGCGTGCACGCAGCGTCAACGATGCCAGTGCGCGTTCGGCATGACGCAGTGATCCATCGCAGCGGTTGTGCCCACGCGCGTGGCGCAGTGCAATGGGCATCCCCGTGTCATCTGTGGATGTCCTCTTGAGCCAGTTGTTCTCCCCCATCCGCTTCGGTCCGCTTGCACTTGCTAACCGGATCGTCATCGCCCCGATGTGCCAGTACTCGGCACAGGACGGCCGCGCCAGCGACTGGCACCGCATCCATCTGGGCACTTTGTCGCAATCCGGTGCCGGCCTGCTGATCCTGGAAGCGGCCGCAGTACAGCCGCAGGGGCGCATCTCCTACGCCGACCTTGGCTTGTACGACGATGCCACCGAGCAGGCGCTGGGCGAGGTGCTGGACTCGGTCCGGCGGTGGTCGCCGATGCCCATCGGCATCCAACTGGCGCATGCCGGGCGCAAGGCCTCCACCGATCTGCCGTGGAACGGCGGCGAGGCCATCGCGCCGGATCACGCGCATGGCTGGCAGACCGTGTCCGCATCGGCGCTGGCGTTCCGTGACGGTCAGCCGTTGCCGCAGGCACTGGACCAGGCCGGCATCGATGCGGTGGTGCAGGCCTTTGTCGATGCGGCACAGCGCGCCGAACGCTTGGGCCTGGCGCTGATCGAGCTGCACGCCGCGCATGGCTATCTGATGCATCAGTTCCTGTCGCCGCTGAGCAATCAGCGCAGCGATGCGTATGGCGGCTCGCTGGAAAACCGCATGCGGCTGACGCTGCGCATCTTCGACGCGGTGCGCGCGGCGGTGTCGGACAAGCTCGCCATCGGCGTGCGCATCTCCGCCACCGATTGGGTGGAGGGCGGCTGGGATATCCAGCAGAGCATCGCCTTGTCCAAGGCGCTGGATGCGCGCGGTGCGCACTACATTCATGTCTCCAGCGGCGGGCTGGATCCGCGCCAGCAGATTCCGGTGCAGGCGGGCTATCAGATTCCGTTTGCGCAGCAGATCAAGGCGCAGGTCAGCACACCGGTGATCGGCGTGGGCCTGATCATCGAGCCGGCGCAGGCCGAGGCGATCCTGCAGGACGGCCAGGCCGATGCGATCGCGCTGGCGCGCGGCATCCTGTACGACCCGCGCTGGCCTTGGCATGCCGCTGCCGCACTGGGCGCGTCGGTTACGCCCTCGCCGCAATACCTGCGCTGCGAGCCACGCGATGCGCGTGGCGTGTTCGCCAGCTGATCCATCCGATAGACGTCATAACGAACAAGGACAACGCATGCCGATAGGATTTCTGGGCTTGGGGACGATGGGCCTGCCGATGGCGCACAACCTGCTGCGCGGCGGTTTTGAACTGCGTGTGTGGAATCGCTCGCCGGAGCGCGCGCAGTCGCTGCGCGATGCCGGTGCCACGGTGGTGGATGCGCCGCGCGACGCCGCGCACGGCCCGCTGCTGTTTTCGATGCTGGCCGACGACAACGCGGTGCGTGCCACCGTGCTGGAGCAAGGTGTGCTGGACGCGCTGCCGGCCGGCAGCGTGCACGTCAACATGGCCACCATCTCGGTGGCACTGGCGCACGAGCTGACCGCCCTGCATGCCGAGCGCGGCGTGGCCTATGTGGCCGCACCGGTGCTCGGCCGGGTCGATGTGGCCGAAGCCGGAAAGCTCAACATTCTGGCCGCCGGCGACGAGGCGGCGCTGGCGCGCGTGCAGCCGATGTTCGATGTGCTCGGTCAACGCACCTGGGAGATCGGCCGCACCCCCGAGCAGGCCAATGCGGTCAAGCTGGCAGCCAACTTCTGCCTGGCCAGCGCAATCGGCGCCATGGCCGAAGCCAGCGCGCTGGCACGCGGCCACGGCGTGGACGCCACCCAGTTCCTGGGCATGCTCACCAGCACCTTGTTCGCCGCGCCCGCGTACCAGGGCTACGGCCGCCTGATCATGCAGCGCGAGTACCTGCCCGCCGGCTTCACCGCCACCCTGGGCCGCAAGGATGTGGATCTGGCGATCAAGGCCGGCGCCGACAAGCAGGTGCCGATGCCACTGGGCGAGTTGCTGCGCGCCGGCCTGGACGAGGCCATCGCGCATGGCGACGGCAACGCCGACTGGGCGGTGCTGGCAGAAGTATCGGCGCGGCGGGCCGGGCAGGCTTGATCGCAGCCTCCGCAAAGCGGAGCTAGCCGCTCTCCCGTCCCGGCGGGGCGGCACGGCTTGCGCATCACTGGCGCGCGTGCCTCGGAGCGCCCGCGCTGCTGGCGCGGGCCGGGGCGCGGAGCGTGGCTTGGAGTGAGGGGATGAGGCGACGCCACGTGCAGCAGATTTCGCATGCCGTCAGCTCCATCTGCTCCCCACTCTCACGCCGCTTCGCTTCACAGCAACACGGTCCACCTCTTGCTCACCTCAACATGCAGCAGACCTTCTAAAATGCCGGCTCGTGACAGCCGCCGCTCCAGGGAGGATGCGATGCGACACCTGCATATCACGCTCGGTTCGATCGAGCGCACACCGCGCGCACTGACCTGCGCCGGTGGTACACGATGACCGCCGTACCGGTCGTCGACCAGGGCCCGGTGGGCCCGGACCATCCCGAGCATCCGGACCACTATCTGTTCGCGCAGATCCGCGAAGCGGTGGCCGCGCTCGATGCCGAGTTGAACAAACCCACCGACGAGGCCAGTGTCCGCATGGCCGCGCGCCTGCTGCCGCTGGCCAAGCAGCATGGCTTCGACCAGGTGGATTACGTGGTGCTCAGCCGGCACGTCGGCGAGGTGGGCGAGAACGTGTTTCTGGTGCGTGGCGAACTGGCCGATCCGGCGCATCTGCGTGCGCACATCACCACCCAGGAAGCGATGGAGACCTCGGTGGAGGCATCGATGGCGCAACTGGACGAGATCAATCGGCGGCTGATGCTGCGCCTGCCGCCGCGCTGAGTCGCAGCGGAAAGTTACGGGCGCAAGCACTGCGCCCGCAGCCGGGCGCATTGGCTATCATTGCGCCGATGCGCTCCGACTATATCCTCACCCTGTCCTGCCCCGACCGCACCGGCATCGTCTATCGCGTGACCGGGCTGCTGTTCGATCTGGCCTGCAACATCCTCGACGCACAGCAGTTCGGCGACGACGAAAGTGGCCGCTTCTTCCTGCGTGTGCACTTCGACAAGCCGCCGGGCACCGACATTGCCGGGCTGGAACGCCGCTTTGCGCAGCTGGCCGATGAATTCCAGATGGACTGGCAGCTGCACGATGCGCGCCGCCGCGCGCGGCTGCTGGTGCTGGTGAGCAAGCAGGGGCATTGCCTCAACGATCTGCTGTTCCGCATGCATAGCCGGCAATTGCCGGTGGATATCGCGGCGGTGGTGTCCAACCACGCCGACTTCGCGCCGCTGGCTGCCTCCTATGGCATCGCCTTCCACCATCTGCCGGTGAGCGCCGACACGCGCGCCGCGCAGGAAGCGCAGTTGCTTGCGCTGGTCGAGGCGCTGCAGATCGATCTGGTGGTGCTGGCGCGCTACATGCAGATTCTTTCGCCCGCGTTGTGCCGCGCATTGGCGGGGCGGGCGATCAATATCCATCACAGCTTCCTGCCCAGCTTCAAGGGTGCGCAGCCGTATCACCAGGCGCACGCACGCGGGGTCAAGATCATCGGTGCCACTGCGCATTACGTCACCGAAGATCTGGACGAAGGCCCGATCATCGAACAGGACGTGGCGCGCGTGGATCACGCGATGACGCCGCGCGATCTGGTGCGGCTGGGCAGCGATACCGAATCGCTGGTGCTTGCGCGTGCGGTGCGTCGCCATGTCGAGCATCGCATCGTGCTCAATGGCCATCGCACGGTGGTGTTTCGCTAGCAGCGTCGCATATCCCCACGGACGGTTGCAGCATGCGCAGTGGAGCGGTGGTCGGGCCAGGTCCGGCCAGCGAGCGCGCCGGCCTGGGGCCACCGTCGCACTCTCCTTGCCGCTTCCTTCTGGAATTGTTTGCATGTCGCTAATCCCCGGTTCCAGCGCTCGCGCGCAACAGCACGCCACTCGCGCGGCGTTCTTCATTCCCGGCTTTGCTGCCGCGGTCTGGGCGGTGCTGGTGCCATTCGCCAAGGCCAGGACCGGCGTGGACGATGGCGCGCTTGGCCTGATCCTGCTGTGCCTGGGAGCAGGCTCGTTCCTGGCGATGCCGCTGGCCGGCGCCGTCTCGGCGCGCTTCGGTTTCCGTGCGGTCATGGCGGTGACGTCGGCGCTGATCTGCCTCAGCCTGCCGTTGCTGGCGGTGGTCGCCGATCCGTGGTTGCTGGGCGCGGTGCTGTTCGTGTTCGGCGCCGGCGTGGGCGCAATGGATTGCGCGATGAACATGCAGGCGGTGGTGGTCGAGCGTGATGCCGGGCGCGCGATGATGTCGGGATTCCATGCGTTTTTCAGCATCGGCGGTTTTGTCGGTGCCGGCGCGATGACCTTGCTGCTGTCTGCGCAGCTCTCCCCGCCGAGCGCGGCGGTTGCCGGGGTGATCACCATGCTGCTTGTCGCCGCGCTGGCGGTGCGCCACTGGCGGACCGAGCGCGTGGCGCAACAGGGGCCGTTGCTGGCGCTGCCCAGGGGCATCGTGTTGTTCATCGGCATCCTGGCGTTTGTGGTGTTCCTGGCCGAAGGCACCATTCTGGACTGGAGTTCGGTGTTCCTGGCCGATGTGCACCAAGTCGCCCCGAGCACCGCCGGCGTGGGCTATGTGGTGTTTGCATTGACCATGACGGTGACGCGCCTGCTGGGCGATGCGGTGGTGGAGCGCCTGGGGCGCATCCGCTCGATCGTGGTGGGCGCGCTGCTGGCCAGCGCGGGCTTTTGCGTGCTCACGCTGGTGAGCCCATGGCAGGCCTCGTTGGCCGGTTACGTATTGGTCGGCCTGGGCTGCGCCAATATCGTGCCGGCCCTGTTCTCGTTGGCCGGCAACCAGACGCGCATGCCGGAGAGCATCGCCATCACTGCGGTCACCACACTCGGCTATGCCGGCATCTTGGCCGGGCCGGCGCTGATCGGTTTCGCCGCGCATGGCATCGGCCTGGTCGGCGCCTTGCTCGCTGTTGCGGTGCTGATGGTGGGCGTGGCGGTGTCGACGCGTTGGTTGAAGGTGTGAGTGTTGGGGGTCGCGCGCCTGTGGTTGCTGGGGTGTCGGGAGTGCGTTGCGCGCAGGCACGCTTCTACGAGGGGGGATATTGATTACGCTTCGGTGGCTAGATACTCGAAGCGGTAGCCCACGCCGTACACCGAGCGCACCCATTCTTCGCCGCCCACCTCGGCCAGCTTGCGGCGCAGGTTCTTGATGTGGCTGTCCACGGTGCGGTCGGTGACGATGCGGTGGTCCACATACACGTGGTCCATCAACTGTTCGCGCGAGTAGACGCGCCCCGGCGCTGCGCACAGCGTGCGCAGCAGGCGGAACTCGACCTGGGTCAGGTCCAGGTCGCGCCCGGCCACGCTGGCGCGGCAGGCGGCCTCATCGATCAGCAATCCGTGCGTGGGCACCGCGTTGGGATCGTGCCGGTGGCGGCGCAGCACCGCACGCACCCGTGCGATCACCTCGCGCGGGCTGAACGGCTTGCAGATGTAGTCGTCGGCACCGATCTCCAGCCCGAGCAGGCGGTCGATCTCTTCGGCGCGCGCGGTCACCATGATCACCGGCACCGCGCCGAGGCTGCGCAGCTCGCGGCAGATCTCCATGCCATCGCGATTGGGCAGCATCAGGTCCAGCAGGACCAGATCCGGCGACTGCGCGCGAAACGCGGCAATCGCCTGCGCACCATCGGCCACCCAATGATGCGAATAGCCGGCCGCGTGCAGATACTCGCCCAGCACCGCGGCCAGGCGTGGTTCGTCTTCGACGATCAGCACGTGTGCGTTCGGTGCTGCGGTAGTGGCGGTGTCGTCCATCAGGCCTCCAGGGCCGGCAGCCGCAGCGTCACGCGCAGGCCGCCCAAGGGCGACGCGGTGGCGTGGATCTCGCCGTCGTGCGCGCCGACGATATTGCGGCAGATCGCCAGGCCCAGACCGCTGCCGCCGCTGGCGCGATTGCGCGAGCCTTCCACGCGATAGAAGCGCTCGAACAGGCGATCGAGCTTGTCTGCCGGCACGCCGGGCGCGCTATCTTCGATCACGATCTCCACCAGGTGCGCGCGCCGTGCGCACTGCACCCGCAACTGGCCGCCGGCATCGGTGTAGCGCAAGGCGTTTTCCAGCAGGTTGGACAGCAACTGCTGCAGGCGACGCTCGTCGCCGTCGACATGCAACGGCGCAGTGATGCCGTGGGCCTGCAGCGTGAGCCCGGCTGCGGCAATGCGCGTGTGCATGCCGGCCAACGTGGACTGCAGCACCACGCTCAGATCGATCGGCGCGCGCCGGTAGGCCAGCGCGCCGACATCGGTGAGCGACAGGTCATAGAGATCCTCGATCAGCTTGCCGAGCTGGCCGACCTCCTGGTGCAACGAGGTCAGCGATTCGCGCGTCATCGGCCGGATGCCGTCCTGCAGCGCTTCCAGCTCGGCGCGCAGCACCGCCAGCGGCGTGCGCAACTCGTGCGAGACATCGGCCATGAAATCGCGACGCGCGCGTTCGTTGTTGTCTAGTGCCTGCGCCAGCTGGTTGAAGTCGCGCGCGAGCTGGTCGAGCTCATCGCGCATGCGCGCCTCCAGTCGCGTGCCGTAGTCGCCGGCCGCCAGGCGATGGGTTGCCGTGGTCAGGCTGCGCACGCGCCGCAGCAAGGTGCGCGACAGCAGCCAGCCGAACAGCGCGGCCACCACGATGGACGCCGCGCCGACAGTCCACCACAGACGTTGCTGGGCCTGGTAGAAGCGCGCGTCGTTGGCAGTCAGCACCTTCTCGAAGGGCAGCATGCCCATCCAGCCCACCGTCTGCCCGTTTACCACCACCGGGCGCAGCGTGTCGGTGCGGCTGACATCGGGGTTGCCGATGATCACCCGGTAGTCGCGATCCAGCAGCGCGAAACGAAACACCGCGCCGGTCTGATCGGAGATCGGTGGTGCGCGTGGCGGCAGGTTCTGCGGCAGCTCCGGGCGCATCAGCACGAACCAGGCGTCGGGATTGTCGCGGATGAAGTTCCAGTCGCCGTGCTTGGCGTAGTCGGCTTGCACGCGCGGCAATACTTCCAGCATCCGCTCGATGCCCTGCTCGCTGAGATAGTCGAGAAACTGCTTCCTGAGCAACAGCTGCCCGGCCAGGCCATTGATCAGTAGCACTGCAATGCAGGCGCTGAGGATGGCGAGGAAGAGTTTGGCGGTGATTCCGAGTTTCATCGAGGCTGGGACAACCTTGTTGCGAACGAGGTCAGGCACGGGGTGCTTGCTGCAGTCACGCCAGGTTGCAGCAGCGGCGCCTGCCGCTGCCGATGTAGCGCATGTCGTGCACAACCATATTGGGACTTCATTAAACCCCGAAAGCAAGCGCCTGCTGTCTGCCGATGCAAATCTTCAAATTTGCTCCATATTCGCAGCGTAGCGTGCGCATCCTCCGATCACTCCCGAGTGCGCCGTATGCGTTGCGTTGCTTCCTCCCGTTCTGCCGTGGTGCCGCGTCAGTGGCTGCTGGCCGCCATGATCACCGTCGCGCTGGCGGCGTGTTCGCCTGCGCAAGCGCCGCAGCAGCGGCAAGTGGAAGTGGGCGTGCAACGCGTGGACGTGCAGCGCCTGGCGCTGGACCAGACGCTGCCCGGGCGCACCGTGGCCTATCAAAGCGCGCAGGTGCGCCCGCAAGTGGGCGGCATCCTGCGCAAGCGGCTGTTTACCGAAGGCGAGCAGGTGCAGGCCGGGCAGGTGCTGTACCAGATCGAGCCGGCGCCGTTCCAGGCCGCCTATGCGTCCGCGCAAGGCGAACTGGCGCAGGCCGAAGCGGCGGTGCTGTCGGCCAGGCCCAAGGCGCAGCGGTATCAGACGCTGGTCAAGCTGGATGCGGTCAGCCAGCAGGACGGCGACGACGCCACCGCCACCTTGCGCCAGAACGAGGCCGCAGTGACCGCGGCCAGGGCGGCGTTGCAGACCGCAAAGCTCAATCTGGATTTCACCCGCATCACCGCGCCGATCAGCGGCCGTATCGGCACTTCGAGCTTCACCCCGGGCGCGCTGGTCACCGCCGATCAGACCGATGTGCTCACCACCATCAACCAGCTCGACCCGATCTATGTGGATGTCAGCCAGTCCAGTGCCCAGCTGCTGCAGCTGCGGCGCAAGCTCGATGCCGGCCAGCTCAAGGCGGTCGATGGTAAGGCCGAGGTCAAGCTGTTGCTGGAAGACGGCACTGCCTACGCGCGCACCGGCACGCTGGAAGTGGTGGACACCGCGGTGGATGCCACCACCGGCACGGTGAAACTGCGTGCGGTGATTCCGAACCCCGACCATCTGCTGCTGCCCGGCATGTACGTCAAGGCAGCGCTGTCGATGGCGGTCAACGAGCAGGCGATCCTGGTGCCGCAACAGGCCGTCACCCGCAACAGCAAGGGCGAGGCGGTGGCGATGGTGGTCGGCGCCGATGGCAAGGTGGCGCAGCGCGTGCTCAAGACCGGCGATGCGGTGGGCGATCGCTGGGTGGTCAGCGAAGGGCTGTCTGCGGGCGAGAGCGTGATCGTGCAGGGCCTGCAGAAGATCCAGGTCGGCATGCCGGTGAAGACGCGCGAGGTGAGCGCCACCACAGCTACCCCAGCGGCAGCGCCGAATGCAGCCGCTGCAGTCGCACCGGGCGCACCCGCTGCCGCTGCGCGTGCGGCCACGCCGACGCCTGCAGCGACGCCCAAGGCCGACTGAGGAACTCCCATGGCTCGTTTTTTCATCGACCGTCCCATCTTCGCCTGGGTCATCGCCATCGTCATCACGCTGGCCGGCGCGATCTCGATCTTCTCGCTGCCGCTGGAGCAATACCCGGACATCGCACCGCCCTCGGTGACGGTCAGTGCGACCTATACCGGCGCCTCCGCAGAGACCGTGCAGAACTCGGTCACGCAGATCCTCGAACAGCAGATGACAGGCCTGGACAATCTGCTCTACATGTCCTCCAGCAGCAGCTCGGCGGGCACTGCGCAACTCACGCTGACCTTCGAGTCCGGCACCGACCCGGATACCGCGCAGGTGCAGGTGCAGAACAAGGTGTCGCAAGGTGAGGCGCTGCTGCCTGACGAGGTCAAGACCAACGGCGTGACCGTGACCAAGTCGGCCAGCGGCAGCATGTTCATGGTGCTGGCCTTCACTTCCGAAGATGGCAGCATGGACAGCACCGATATCGGCGACTACATGGTGTCCTCGTTGCAGGACCCGATCAGCCGCCTCAACGGCATCGGCAGCGTCAACGTGTTCGGTGCCGAGTACGCGATGCGCGTCTGGCTGGATCCGGAGAAACTGCACACCTACGCATTGATGCCCTCCGATGTCAGCAGCGCGATCGCCGCGCAGAACGCCGATGTCTCGTCCGGCGCGCTGGGTGCATTGCCGGCGCTGCAGGGCCAGCAGTTGAATGCCACGGTGACCTCGCGCAGCAAGCTGCGCACACCGGCGCAGTTCGAGAACATCGTGCTCAAGTCCGATTCCGGCGGCGCCACCGTGTACCTGCGCGATGTCGCAAGGGTGGAGCTGGGCTCGGAATCCTACGGCTCCAGTTCCAAGTTCAACGGTAAGGCCGCCTCGGGCATGGGCCTGCAGCTGGCGACCGGCGCCAATGCGCTGGACGCAGCCAAGCTGGTGGAAGCCAAGCTGGATGCACTCAAGCCGTACTTCCCGGCTGGCCTGAAGTACGAGGTCGCCTACGACACCACGCCGTTCGTGCGCATCTCCATCGAGGAAGTGGTCAAGACCCTGATCGAAGCGATCGTGCTGGTGGTCGTGGTGATGTACCTGTTCCTGCAGAACTGGCGTGCCACGCTGGTGCCGGTGATTGCGGTGCCGGTGGTGCTGATGGGCACCTTCGGGGTGTTGTCGCTGCTGGGCTTTTCGATCAACACGCTGACCATGTTCGCGATGGTGCTGGCGATCGGCCTGCTGGTGGACGATGCCATCGTGGTGGTGGAAAACGTCGAGCGCCTGATGGCCGAGCAGGGCATGTCGCCGCGCGAGGCTACGCACACCTCGATGGGCCAGATCACCGGCGCCCTGGTCGGCATCGCGCTGGTGCTCACCGCGGTGTTTCTGCCGATGGCCTTCTTCGGCGGCGCCACCGGCGAGATCTATCGGCAGTTCTCGGTGACCATTGCCGCGGCGATGATCCTGTCGCTGGTGGTCGCGCTGACCCTGAGTCCGGCACTGTGCGCCACCTTGCTCAAGCCCATCGACAAGGGCGGCCATGTCTCGCGCAAGGGCGTGCTGGGCACATTCTTCACCTGGTTCAACACCCGCTTCGATCGCGGTACCGAGCGCTATGGGCGTGGTGTGGAGCGCGTGGTCGGCCATCGCAAGCTCGGCTCGCTGGTCTACGCGCTGTTGCTGGTGGTGCTTGGCTTGCTGTTCTGGCGCTTGCCCAGCGCGTTCCTGCCCGAGGAAGACCAGGGCATGCTGATGGTGATGTTCAGCGCGCCGGCCGGCGCCACCCAGCAACGCACCCAGCAGTCGATCGACCAGGCCACCGCGTTCATCCTCAAGCAACCGGAAGTGCAGGGCATCATGACCATCTCCGGCTTCAGCCTGGCCGGCAGCAGCCAGAACTCGGGCATGGGCTTTATCCGCCTCAAGGACTGGGCCGACCGCGAGGGTTCGGCGCAGGAGGTGGCCCAGCGCATCACCGGCGCGATGATGATGACGCTGCCCGACGCACAGGTGTTTGCATTGACGCCGCCGGCCATCAACGGGCTGGGCACCAGTTCCGGTTTCACCCTGCAGTTGCAGGATGCCGCCGGCAACGGCCACGAGGCGCTGGTGGAAGCACGCAAGCAATTGCTGCAGCTGGCCAACGGCAATCAGAACCTGATGGCGGTGCGCTTCAACGGACTGGACGATGCGCCGACCTACCGCGTGCAGATCGACGATGCCAAGGCTGGCGCGCTGGGCGTGGCCGCAGCCGACATCAACACCACGCTCTCCACGGTGATGGGCGGGCGTTACGTCAACGACTTCCTCAACAACAACCGGGTCAAGCGCGTGTACGTGCAGGGCGAAGCGTCCGCGCGCATGCTGCCCGGCGATATCGACCGTTGGTACGTGCGCAACAGCGACGCCGCCATGGTGCCGTTCTCGGCGTTCGCCAGCAGCGCCTGGGCGTATGCGCCGCAGGTGTTGACCCGCTTCAACGGCAGCGAATCGATGGAGATCACCGGCAGCGCCGCATCCGGCATCAGCTCGGGCGATGCGATGACCGCGATCGCGGGTGAAGTGGACGGCATGGGCAAGGGCGTGGGCTACGCCTGGTCGGGCATGTCGTATCAGGAACAGGCCGCCGGCACCCAGACCTGGATGTTGTATGCGGTATCGCTGGTGTTCGTGTTCCTGTGCCTGGCCGCGTTGTACGAGAGCTGGTCGATCCCGATCTCGGTGATGCTGGCGGTGCCGGTGGGCATCGTCGGCGCGCTGCTGGCGACCTGGATACGCGGGCTGTCCAACGACATCTACTTCCAGGTCGGCCTGCTGGCAACGATGGGCCTGGCCGCCAAGAACGGCATCCTGATCGTGGAATTCGCCAAGGAGCTGGAAGAGAAAGGCCAGCCCTTGATCGAGGCCACCCTGCACGCCGCACGCATGCGCCTGCGCCCGATCCTGATGACCTCGCTGGCCTTCATGCTCGGCGTGCTGCCGATGGTGATCAGCAGCGGCGCCGGCTCCGGCGGACGCCATTCGCTGGGCACGGGCGTACTCGGCGGCACGCTGGCCTCCACCGTGCTGGGCATCTTCTTCGTGCCGTTGTTCTACGTGATGGTGCGCAGCCTGTTTCCCGGCAAGGCTGCCACGCACTCCCCCGTCGTTTCCACCTCCGAGGTAACGCCATGATGCGCACGACATCCCTCAGCCTGGCGGTGGCCTGTGCCATCGCATTGAGCGGCTGCGTCAGCATGGCGCCGCAATATGCGCGCCCGGACGCACCGGTACCTGGCGTGGTCGGCGACACCGGCCGCGTGACCCATGGCGACAGTGCCGATGGCCGCACGACCGCTGCGGCTGGGCTGGACTGGCGGCAGGTGCTGGTCGATGCGCGCCTGCAACAGGTGGTCGCACTGGCGCTGGACAACAACCGCGACCTGCGTGTGGCCGTGCTCAATATCGAGCAGGCACGTGCGCAGTACCGCATCCAGCGTGCGGACCTGTTTCCCGCGGTGGACGCCACCGTCTCGCACACGGCGCAACGTGCTGCGGCCGCGACCAGTTTCACCGGCGCGCCGCAGATCATCCGCAGCGCCACCGGGCAGGTGGGGATCAGCAGCTGGGAGCTGGACCTGTTCGGGCGCATCCGCAGCCTCAAGAACGAAACGCTGGAAACCTATCTGGCCAGCGAGCAGACCCAGCGCAGCACCCGCCTGAGCCTGGTGGCCGAAGTGGCCAGCGACTGGCTTACCGTGGCCGCCGATCAGCAGCGGCTGGCACTTGCCCAGCAGACCCTGGAGAGCCAGCGCAAGACGCTGCGCCTGACCGAATTGCAGCACGACAACGGCATCGTCTCCGGGCTGGATCTGGCGCAGATCCAGACCAGCGTGGAAAGCGCGCGCACCGATGTCGCCAGCTTCACTACCCAGCTGGCGCAGTCGCGCAATGCGCTGAACCTGGTCGTGGGCACGTCGGTACCGGCGGCATTATTGCCGGCTGCCGATGCGATCGAGAGCGGCGTGGCATTGGCACCGTTGCCGGCGCAGCTGGAATCGCGCGCACTGTTGCAGCGCCCGGACGTATTGTCGGCCGAGCACACGCTCAAGGCCGCCAATGCCGACATCGGCGCGGCGCGTGCGGCGTTCTTCCCCACCATCTCGCTCACCGGCAATGTCGGGCGCGGCAGCGATGCCTTGTCCAGCCTGTTCGATGGCGACCACACCTGGTCGTTCACGCCCAGCGTGAGCCTGCCGATCTTCCGCGCCGGTGCCTTGAAGGCCGAACTGGATGTGGCCAAGCTGCAGAAGGACATCACCATCGCCCAATACGAACTGGCGATCCAGACCGCTTTCAGCGAAGTGGCCGACGCGCTGGCCGAACGCACCCAGCTGGCCGAACGCATGGACGCACAACGCGCCCTGGTGGATGCGGCACAACGCGGTTTCACCCTGTCGGATGCGCGCTACCGCAACGGCGTAGACAGTTATCTGGTGGCGCTGGACGCGCAGCGCTCGCTCTACAGCGCACAGCAGACCTTGATCAGCCTGCGGCTGACCGAAGCAAGCAACCGAGTGACCTTGTACAAGGTGCTCGGCGGCGGCGCCGATGCGCAATCGCAACCGCTGGCACAACAGTAGCCTTGCATGGATACGCGAGCGCAAGCGCATCCGTCAGATCCTCAATGCAGTGAAACTGCCAAGGTCAAAAGGAGCGGACCAGATTGCATCTCATTAGACATCCCCGCGTTACGCATAGCTCGCAGCCATGCACACCGACCATCTCGACTGGTCCTTGCCCGCTCACCATCGCGGGACCTTACGCGGCATGGATGCCGCGTAAGAGCCTACATGGACGTACTTGCGGCGTGTCCTGCGAGGGTGGGCTGGCAAGGGCCCTGCAGCCAAGCCGCAGATCAGCAGCTCTACACCCGATCTATCCACTGCATCGCGACACCACGCATAAAGCAACCACGCCTTCGAAGCCTAGCTTCGTCAAGGCGCGCTCCGAGTCTTGAGTCAAAAGCTAGGTGAGTCGAGAGTGCGGTGCCCTCACCGCTTGCGGGACACGCCGTGAATCCATCCGTGGAGGTCCTCGGCGGCATCCATGCCGCCGAGGGTCCCGCAACCGGCAAGGACACCGCACCAGAGAGTTGGTCGGCTGCTTTCTTGAGAGCTTGTTGCTCGGCTTGCGGTGGCAAATCAACAGTCTGTAGCTTGCGTATTGAAAGCCCGCCTGCTGCTCGGGTTGGGATGGAAAAATGGTGAGGGGTTGATCTAACCCACGGTGATCCGACCAGCGCCCGTCATGCACCGCTCGCAACCACGCACACCGACCATCTCGAGGGGTCCTTGCCCGCTCACCGTCGCGGGACCTTACGCGGCATGGATGCCGCGTAAGAGCCTACATGGACGTACTTGCGGCGTGTCCTGCGAGGGTGGGCGGGCAAGGGCCTTGCAACCAAGTCACAGATCATTCGCTCTAGAAACCGATGCACCCACAGCGTTCAATCACCTTTCAAGGCAACCAAAGCCACTCTCTCCTCTGGAGAGGGGTCGGGGAGAGGGTACGGAGCGAAGCCACACGAGAGTGGGAGTTGAGAGGCTTTGCCCGTACCCTCATCCGCCCCTGCGGGGCAGCTTCTCCCGGCGGGAGAAGGGGTCAAGCTCCCGTTGGGACCTCGTTACGTTCAAGGGAGGAGGAATCGAATTCTGTGAACGCAGGAGTCGTGCCAGTCGCCAACACGCGACGTGTTCCCACGCATGCTGCGATGGCCGACGCAGACGCCGGCCATCGCATTGCACATTGCTAGAACCGCATCACTTCGCCGCGTTGGCGTTCATCACCGCATTGCGGCTGGCATCCAGATACTGCGCCGGGTCGCGCATGCCGGTGGTGTGGCATTGTCCGGTGGTGTGACCGCGATTCACCCCGCCCGGCAACTGCGCGTTGACTTGCTCCACGGTGCCATCTTCCGGGTCGTTCAGTACCAGGTCCGAG
Source organism: Xanthomonas sp. WHRI 7064 (assembly GCF_040202355.2). Lineage (NCBI taxonomy): Bacteria > Pseudomonadati > Pseudomonadota > Gammaproteobacteria > Lysobacterales > Lysobacteraceae > Xanthomonas > Xanthomonas sp. WHRI 7064. Next base: position 431,822 of record NZ_CP167821.1, read on the forward strand.
GCCGCGTTGCAGTAGTCGTTGGTGTACCAGTTGGTCTTGGCGAACGAGGTCGTGTAGTAATTTACCTTGGCGCGCGCATCGGCCGGAATACCGGCCAACCAGGCTTTGGCACCGTCGTAGGTCATGTCGGTATTGGTGCCGCAACCCACGCCGAACCACGAGCCCACCGCCGCCAGAATGCCGGACAGATTGGTGCCCTGGTACGGCGTGCCGACCGACTGCATCACCCGCCCACCCGTGGCGTTATCCAGCCCGCTCCAGTAGTAGGTGTACAGATGCAGCGCGGCCATGCCGCCCTGGCTGTGCGCCACCGTCGCGAACGAGGACCACTGACTGGCGAACTGCGCCAACCGCTGTGCGAACTGGTCGTTGCTACGGTTCTGTTTGGCATCAAGGAATGAGGACGCATTGGTGAACTGCGCCTGCGGCCACACGCCGTTGGAGCAATAGCCATGCACCAGCACCAGTTGCGACCCCGCGGCCTGCGGTTGCGCCATCGCAGTGGCACGGGCCAGCGTCGTCGGGCGCGGGCCCATGCGCATGCTTTCGTCGATCGCAGCGGCAGACCGCGCAATGCTGGCGCGGCGCAACGCGGGCAGCTGCAACGGCAGCGTGTCGGCCTGTACCAGCGGGATGTAATGGTCCGGGTCTTCGATGCGCAGCCCGCGTAGCGTAAACGGCGCGCGCGCGCCGGCACGTGCGACCCAGCGTTCGTCCAGGCTCAACGGCAGCTGGCCTTGCTGCGGCGTCAGCATGCCGCCGATCCACGCCACCGGCACGTCCTTGCCCTTGGCATCGGTGCCCCAGACCTGGCCAAACACGCGGTAATGCGATGGTGCCTTGCCGCGCGCGGCGATCGGCAAGGCAATGCTGAGCCGGGTGCCGTCGGCAGCGCGTGCGCTGAGTGCGTTGCCGAGCAGACGCAGGGAGGTATCCAGCACCGGCAACACATGCTCGCTGGTGCGCACGAACGGCTGCCCGGCCTGGTCGCGACCGCGCACGATCACCTGTGCAATCCAGGTGCCTTCGGCTGTCGGTTGGAACGTGCCGCCATACACGCCATCGCCGGCAGCACCGTCGTCGTGCTGCCCGTCATCGGCCATCGGCAGCGTGCGGATGCCGCCTTGCGGGTCGATCACACGCAGGCTCGCTGTCTCGATCTGCCCCGCCTGCGCGGCCAGCAAGCTCGCGCCGGCTGCATCGTTGCCGCTGAGCAACGCGTTGAGCGTCAGCGACTGGCCGACCTGCTGCCGACGATGGCGCGGGTACGAGGCCAGCTGCGTACGCGCATCGCCTTCCATCAGCACATACCCGCGTTGCGCCACCGGCGTCGACGATTGCAGCGTCAGCGCCCAGTTGCCGTTCTGCGCGGATTCCACCGCGTAACGCATGCCGCTGGTGCCGCTCTCGGCGCTGCCCAGCAGTGTGCGTTGTGCCTGCAGTTGCGGTGTAACAGCAGCGGCACGTGCGCCGGCAACACGTGGTGCAGTCACCGCCGCCTCCCACGGCTGATCGCCGGCCAGCACCATGAAACGCAGATGGCCGTTTTCCACCGGCAAGGTGCCTTGCCAGCGTGCGGACTTGCCGGCCGGCGTCAACTCCACCGGCAGCAAGGCGCTCTTGGACAGGATCGCCGACTCGGCCGGATCGGGTGCGCGCATCTGCGCGAACTCCTCCGGTGGGCCAGCCAGTTGTTTGGGTTGCAGCTCGGCCGCGGCAAGCGGCGTGGAGACCAGCGACAGGGTGCACAGCAAGGACAACAGCGACGGCTTCGGCATGGCGACATCTCTCCTTGAACGTTGCAGAAGCGATGCCGCCGCGCATGGCAACGGCATCGGATGCAGCGCCCCCTCGCCGCGATTCGCCGATGGTTATACCGCGCGCTTGTGACAGGTCTGCTGTGCGCTGCAGCACCTCACGCGCGACAAACAAACCGCCAGGAATAAAAAGTACAGACTGTGATCGAGGTCGTGGACATGTCGAGGTCCACGACGCATTGCTTGCTACAACGCACAGGTCTGCGGTCGATCTGCAGCGCCGAATTCGGCGTGCCTCAGTCCGCCTAAACGTGCGCGGAGCGGGAGCGGTACTGCTCCACCCACGCGACAGTCTGTGCGATGCCGCCGAAGGGATAGAAGTGCATGCGGACCTCGCCGTGCGCATCAGTCAGGCCAGTGGCCAGCCGTTCCACAAAACGATCCGGCCCTGCAGTACCCAACAGCTTGCCGAACGAGATGCCGTATTTGGACAGCATCGATGCGCATGCGCCGACACCGCAGCTGGCGGCATAGCGTGCGAGCACCGCCACGCCGGCAGGACCGGGTACGCCCACACGCACGGGATGTGCAATGCCGTGCGCGCGCAGCGCCTGCAACCACGTCAGCACGATGTCGGCATCGAACGCGAACTGGGTGACGATCAGCGGCGCCATGCCGCGCTCGGCGATGCTGCGACACTTGCGCTGCAGCACCTCCCATCGATCGGCTGCAGGCATGCTTGGATGCCCTTCCGGATGCCCCGCCACGGCGATGGTCCGGATGCCGGAGCGCTCAAAGATCCCGGTATCGAGCAGCGACAAGCTGTCCGGAAACGGCCCGAGCGGAGCAGGCGGATCGCCCGCGATGACTAGGCAGCACTCGACGCCGGCTTCTTCGACGGCGCGGCTGATGAAGGCATGCAGCTGCTCGCGCGAGGCGATACGGCGCGCGGACAGGTGCGGCATCGGCTGAAAGCCGAGTGTGCGCACCATCCGTGCCGCGGCCAGCCGCGCATCGTCGTCCTGGTTGGGCAGGTAGGGGATGGCAATGGTTGCGCCACGCATGATCCGGGGCGCCGCTGCAGCCAGCCCGGCAATGTGCTTTGCGCTGACCTCCAGCGAATAGGCCTCGGTGATGGTGCTGGCGAGGCTGGGCATGTCCGGATCAGTCAAAGGTGCTGCCGTCCTGTCGTGGTGATTGGCTGCGCCGCTGCGTCAGCCCCGATCGAGCGGGCAGGGGCCAAGAGCACATCGAAATCCCGGCCGCGCCCCAAGACCCGCCTGCACTCAATCGTCCTGTTCCGCATCGCCGTAGAATTTCACGCCCAGTTGTATGCGATTGCGCCCGCTTTCCACGCGGTGCCGGTTGGTGTCGCGCAGCGAGTAGACGCAGCCGCAGTATTCCTGCTGGTAGAAGTTCTCGCGCTTGCTGATCTCGACCATGCGCGAGGAACCGCCGCCCTTGCGCCAGTTGTATTCCCAGTACATCAAGCCGGGATACCTGGCCGCTGCGCGTACGCCGCAGTCGTTGATCTGCTGCATGTTCTTCCAGCGCGAGATGCCCAGGGAGCTGGTGATCACCGGGAAGCCGTGCTCGTGCGCATACAGCGCGGTGCGTTCAAAGCGCATGTCGAAGCACATGGTGCAACGCACGCCGCGTTCGGGTTCGTTCTCCATCCCGCGGGCCCGCTCGAACCAGTTGTCCCGATCGTAGTCGGCATCGACGAAGGGCACGCCGCACTGCTCGGCAAAACGGATGTTCTCGTCCTTGCGCAGCTCGTATTCCTTGCGCGGATGAATGTTGGGGTTGTAGAAGAAGATGGTGTAGTCGACGCCGGACGCCAGCATGGCCTCCATCACCTCGCCGGAGCATGGCGCGCAGCAGGAATGCAGCAACACCTTGTCGTGGCCGGCAGGCAGTGGGAGTGGCGTGCGGGTTGCGGTGGTATCCATCAGTGGGCTCCGGATGTCGTGGCGGTGCCATTGGCAGGTTGGCGGGCCAGTTCGATGAAGGCGCGCAAGTAGTCGACGGCGATATCCGCCTCGCGTGCGCCCAGGAAGATCTGCTTGGGGATGCCGCGCGCACCCAGCCGCACCGGCACCACGTCCATCCTGGCGGCGTATTCCTCCACCAGCCAGCGTGGCATGGCGGCCACGCCGCGGCCACTGGCCACCATCTGCATCATGATGTCGGTGGTTTCGATGGCCTTGTGTCGCCTGGGCGTGACACCGGCCGGCAGCAGGAACTGGCTGTAGATGTCCAGGCGCTCGAGGTCCACCGGATAGCTGATGAGCACCTCGCGTGTGAGCTGCTGGGGCTTGACGTAGGCGGCCGACGCCAGTGTGTGGCTCCGGGCCACGACGAGCACCTGCTCGTAGTCGAACACCGGCTCAAACCGCAGCCCAGGCTTGTACAGCGGGTCGGGCGTGACCAGCAGATCGATCTCGTAGCCGAACAGCGCGCCGATACCGCCGAACTGGAACTTCTGCTTGACGTCCACATCCACATCCGGCCAGGTGGCCAGATAGGGCGCCACCAGCTTGAGCAGCCACTGGTAGCAGGGATGGCACTCCATGCCGATGCGCAGCGCGCCGCGTTCGCCCTGTGCGAACTGGCCCAGGCGCTCCTCGGCCAGGTCCAGCTGCGGCAGCACCCGGTTCGCCACCGCCAGCAGGTACTGGCCAGCCTGGGTCAGGCGCAGGTTGCGTCCCTCGCGCAGCCACACGTCGGTGCCCAGCTGTTGCTCCAGCTTCTTCATGCTGTGGCTCAGCGCCGACTGGGTCAGATTCAGCACGCCGGCAGCGGCGGTCAGCGAGCCTTGCTGCTCGACCTGCTGGACGATGGTGAGATGGATGCGTTCAAGCATTCAGATGATCCGAATTCATGGATTGTTGAAATAACACCATTTTACTTCATTGAATGCGAGCCCTAGCATCGGGCTTCGTCGTTTCAGGTCAACCCGCATGACTGTCAACGTGCCACACCCCCTCCGCGTCGTCGCGGTCTCCGGCGGGCTGCAGCGCCCCTCCAAGGCCGTCGCCCTGGCCGAACACCTGCTGGCGCTGATCGCCGATGCCGTGCCGTGCGAGCAACATCTGGTCGAACTCGGGGCGTTGGCGCCGCAGTTCGCCGGCGCGGTCTGGCGCTCGCAGCTGCCGGCAACGGTGGAGCAGGAACTCGCCGCCGTGGAGCAGGCGGACGTGGTGGTGGTGACCACGCCGGTCTATCGCGGCTCCTTCACCGGGCTGTTCAAGCACTTCTTCGACTTCATCCACCAGGATGCCTTGATCGACACCCCGGTGCTGTTGGCGGCAACAGGCGGCAGCGAGCGCCATGCGCTGGTGATCGACCACCAGTTGCGGCCACTTTTCAGCTTCTTCCAGGCACGCACCTTGCCGCTGGGCGTCTACGCCACCGACCGCGACTTCCTGGACTACCGCGTGCACAACGAAGCCCTGGCCGAGCGGGCCAGGCTGGCGGTGCAGCGGGCACTGCCGCTGATCGCATTGACGCGGCAGGCAGGTGCCATCGCCGCAGAAAACGTGGCCGCGGCCTGAGGCCACCCGGCCACGGTTGCTCGGCGGGTCAACACTGCGCGCCGGCTACAGGATCGGTTGGCAACTGTCCGCAGATCCAAAGTCCCGGCATCCATCCAGCAGGAATCCACCCCTGCGCCCAGACCTGCGCTCGTAATCAATTTCGGAAACAAGGCGTCAGCTTGCAATGACTCAGGAATTCACCTTCAGCGTCAAACGTCAGCGGTTTGACGAGGACTACCGTCCCGCGGCCAATACGCGCAACACGACGAACTTTGCCAACCTGGCCAGGGGCCAGCGTCGGCAGGAAAACCTGCGCAACACGCTTGCGATGATCAACAACCGCTGCAACGACCTGGCGCATTGGGATAACCCCACCCGCGACCGCTACGCGGTGGAGCTGGACATCATCTCTGTCGAGATGAACATCGGCGAGAACGAAAGCGGCGATGCATTCCCGCTGATCGAGATATTGAAGCCCAGCATCCTCGACAAGACGAGCGGCGCGCGCATCGATGGCATCGCAGGGAACAATTTCTCCTCCTACGTGCGCGACTACGATTTCAGCGTGCTGCTGCCGGCGCACAATCAGGACGCGTCCGGCTTCAGTATCCCGAACGATTTCGGCAGCCTGCACGGAAAGTTATTCAAGCACTTCGTGGACTCGGACGCCTACACGGCGCGTTTTGCCAAGCCGCCGGTCATCTGCATCAGCGTCTCCAGCAGCAGGGTCTATCACCGAACCGGCAACCGGCACCCCGTTCTGGGCATCGAATACCGGCAGGACGAATTTTCCCTGACCGATCGCTACTTCGAGAAGATGGGCCTGCAGGTGCGCTATTTCATGCCTCCCAACAGCGTCGCTCCGTTGGCTTTTTACTTCTTCGGCGACCTGCTCAACGACTACACCAATCTGGAGCTGATCGGCACCATCAGCACCATGGAGACGTTCCAGAAGATTTACCGCCCGGAGATCTACAACGCTAATTCCGCGGCGGGGGCCATCTACCAGCCGAGCCTGAAGCACCAGGATTATTCCTCTACCCAGATCGTCTACGACCGGGAAGAGCGCAGCCAGCTCGCGGTGACGCAGGGCAAATTCACCGAGGAGCACTTCATCAGGCCCTACGGCAAGATTCTCGCGCAGTGGGTTTCCCACCACGCTGTCTAATCAACAAGAACGCAAGACACCACTCATCATGAAGAAGCTGCTCCCTACCTCCACCGCCGGCAGCCTGCCCAAGCCGTCCTGGCTCGCACAGCCGGAGAAACTCTGGTCTCCCTGGAAGCTGCAGGACGAGGAACTGATCGAAGGCAAGCAGGATGCATTGCGCCTGTCGCTGCAGGAACAGCAGCACGCCGGCATCGATATCGTCAGCGACGGCGAGCAGACCCGCCAGCATTTCGTCACCACCTTCATCGAACACCTCAGCGGCGTCGATTTCGAAAAGCGCGAAACCGTCAGGATCCGCAATCGCTACGACGCCAGCGTCCCCACCGTCGTTGGCGCGGTGAGCCGCCCCAGGCCGGTGTTTGTGGACGATGCCAGGTTCCTGCGCCAGCAGACCCGCCAGCCGATCAAATGGGCGCTGCCTGGCCCCATGACGATGATCGACACCCTCTTCGATGCGCACTACAAAAGCCGCGAAAAGCTGGCGTGGGAATTTGCCGTCATCCTCAACCAGGAAGCCAGGGAGCTTGAAGCGGCCGGCGTGGACATCATCCAGTTCGACGAGCCGGCCTTCAATGTCTTCTTCGACGAGGTCAACGACTGGGGTGTTGCCACCCTCGAGCGTGCAGTCGAAGGGCTCAAGTGCGAGACCGCCGTCCACATCTGCTACGGCTACGGCATCAAGGCCAATACCGACTGGAAGCAGACCCTGGGGTCGGAGTGGCGTCAATACGAAGAGTCGTTTCCCAAGCTGCAGACATCCACGCTCGACATCATCTCGCTGGAGTGCCACAACTCGCACGTGCCGATCGACCTGATCGAACTGGTGCGCGGCAAGAAGGTGATGGTCGGGGCCATCGACGTGGCAAGCAATACGATCGAAACGCCGGAAGAAGTGGCCGATACGCTGCGCAAGGCGCTGCGCTTCGTCGATGCCGACAAGCTCTACCCGTCCACCAACTGCGGGATGGCGCCTCTTGCCCGTGACGTTGCAAGAGGCAAGCTCAAGGCCCTCAGCGCAGGCGCAGACATCATTCGCGCAGAACTGGCCGCCCGCTAGCGCGCCGGTGCTGGCGTTTGATTGGCGGCCGAAGCAGCAGGGCCGCGGCTAGCGTCATCCTGCCGACGCAAGCTGCCACCAAGGCTAGCGACGCAACCACCAACAAGCCCCCGCATGCGGGGGCTTGTTGGTCTTCCATCACGGTGCAGGGCTCAGTAATTGACCTGCAACTGCAGCCGCAGCAAGTCGCCTTCCACCACCGGATACGGCGCGGTGGTGACGTCGGTGCGCTTCATCTTCGAATAGGCGAACACCAGTTCCAGCGCATCCATCGGCTGCCACTCGACACCGGCTTCCACTTCGTCCAGGCGCATGCGCGGCGCATTGGTGTCGAACTTGGAGCCGCCGCGGTAGGTCTGCCACTTCAGGTATGGCAGCAAGGTGCCGTAGCTGCCATCGTGCTTGTACATCGCCTGCACGTAACCGCCGCTCAGCGAACGGGTGCGGATGCGCCGCTGCGCGACATCCAGCTCCGGGCCGCGGCCCACCGTCCACTCGGCCTGCAGGCCGAACGGCTGCGGGTAGTAGATGATGTGCGCGGCCACGCGTTGGTCGGTGTAGCCGTTCGGGTCGGTGATGGCCGGGGTGAAGCTGCGGCCACCGATGTTGACTGCCGCCGCGGTCGGCACGAAGCGGCCGCTGTAGGCATCGGCACCCACTTCCAGGTACTGGCCGTTGGCGAACTTGAACGGGTAGGTGGCGTGCACCACCGCATGCATGCTGTCGTTGCGCTCGGCGCGGTTGGCGCCCTGGCCGTTGTACACGCCGGCACCGATCACGCCGTAGTCGCCCGAGCCCTTCAAGCCCGACTTGACCAGATCCTGGAAGCGTCCCTTGGCCACGGTGGGGCTGTAGTAGAACACCGCACCGATATCGCGTTCGTCGCGCAGGCCGGAGTTGAGCGCGTCGGCGCGGTCCAGGGTGAGACGGTTCTGGCTGGACTGCAGGTTCTCCCAGCCGTACGGCATCTTCGACTGGCCCACGCGCACGCGGTACTCGCGCTTCTTGTCGAAGTAGATGTCGGCATACGCATCGCGCAGCTGCGCGAAGTTGGAGGTGGTCGAACCGGTCGGCGTGCTCGCAAAATCCGGCTGGAAGTACAGCGACACGTGCTCATTGAGATCGCCGCTCAGCACCAGGCGCGCACGCCGGATGCCTAGGCTCTGGTCGTTGCCGATAAAGCGGTCGCCGGGTGCGCGCAGATCCTGCGCGTCGCCGCCGATGCCCTGGTTGTAGCGGATCTGCGTGTAGCCGCGCAGGCTCAGCTTGTCGTACCACTTCTTGCCGGCCTCGCCAGCCTTGGCCGGTGCCGCAGCCGGTACGGGTGCAGGTGCGGCTTGGGCGATGGCGGTGTCGGCAGGCACCGGCGCCGCAGGGGCGGGCGGCAGTGCCGGTGCGGCCGGCATCGCCGACGCCGGCAGCTTGCCGTTCTCGTCCACCTGCACGAACTTGCCCAGCTTGTCGCGGCCTGGGGCCGGCTCGGCGAAGATCTGCTTGGTCTTGCGGTCGACGTACAGCTCCAACTCGGCGGCCAGCGTGCTGCCGCTGGCGGTCGCGCTGAGGGCGCACAGGACGGTGGCGAGATTGCGTTTTTTCATTGGTCCGGCTCGTGCAAGGGAAACGGGTCGGCGGCAGCGTCAGGCCGGCGCTGCCCGGCGGGCGGCGAACACGGCGCCGGCACGCCCACCAGGCGCCCGGTCGTCCTGACGGTGCGGCAATGCGTGCAGTTATATTTAGATTTGATGTCAGTTTGGTGACATCGGCGGCCCCGCACAGCGCAACGCTGTGTCAGCTGCGTGTCTGGCGCGTGTCAGTTGTGCGACGTGCAGAAGGCGGACCCAGCGGTGCGCGCGTGGGCACCAGGCGCCGATGTGACGCTTTGGTTGCTGCCGCCGGCCATCGGCCTGCGGTGCCATGGGCGGATGGTGCCGCCAGGAGCAGCTGCCGACGCAAAGGCCGAAGTGCGTGCTGTGCACGGCCATGGCGCGCTGTCGTCGTTGCCAACGCGTGGGCGAAGGACGATGAATCAGAAACATGGCAAAGGCGGGTCATCGCCCGCCTTTGCCGGATCACGCACCGCGTGGCGTAGCGCCGCGCCGATGCTGCTGCGGGCTGTCGAGCAGCACCATGCCAGGGCTAGGCTCAGCCGGCCGGCGTCGCCTGCAAGGCCGCCGCCACCGCATCGCGCAGCGGGGTGGTCGGGCGGCCGATCAGCTGGCTCAGCGTGTGGCTGTCGTCGAACAGGCTGCCGCCGCGCGAGGAGGCCGAGCACTGTGCCAGCACCTGTGTGAATGCGGCCGGCAGGCCGATCTGCACCAAGGCCGCCGCGTAGTCGGCTTCGGGCAGGTCGTGATAGGCCACCGGCTTGCCCGACTGCTGCGCCACCTCGGCGGCATACTCGGCCATCGTGAAGGCGGTATCGCCGGCCAGCTCGTAGACCTTGCCGGCCTGCGGCGTGTCGGCGGCCAGCACCGCTGCGGCGGCCTCGGCATAGTCGGCGCGCGTGGCCGCACTGATCCTGCCCTCGCCGGCGCTGCCGATCACCGCGCCATGCGCCACCTCGGCCGCGATCGAGCCGGTGTAGTTCTCGGTGTACCAGCCATTGCGCAGCAGCACGTGCGGCACGCCGCTCTCGCGCAGCAGCGCCTCGGTGGCCACATGCTCGGGTGCCAGCGACAGCGTGCTGGTATCGGCATGCAGCACGCTCGTATAGGCCAGCAATTCCACGCCGGCCCGCTTGGCGGCTTCGATCACGTTGCGGTGCTGCGGCACGCGTTCGCCCACCGCATTGGACGACACCAGCAGCACCCGGCCCACGCCTGCGAAGGCCTGATCCAGGCTCTGCGGGTCCGCGTAGTCGGCGCGACGCCCGGTGATGTCGCGTTTTGCGAACTGTGCGAGTGACGCAGTATCGCGGGCCGTTGCTACGATCCGAGCGGCCGGGACACGCGCCAGCAGTGCTTCGACCACCAATGCGCCCAGCTGCCCGCTGGCGCCGGTGACGAGGATCAGGGGGGAGGTGTGTGCCATGGTGAACTCCAGTAGGTATTGATAAGAGGTGTGGTCTACTATCTAGACTCTTGGTCCGCGCACCTATTGTCAGGGCCGTTCGAACCTCCGCAAGGAGGCAGTTTTCCACCCCCTGGTTACCGTGAGATATCCCAGTGAACGCGATTGCTCTGTTTCCGCCGCCGCCGTCCCTGCAAGGTATGCCGTTCGACGCCACCAAGTGCCCGGTGCGCGACGTGCTCGATCAGATCGGCGACAAATGGACCATGCTGATCCTGCTGACGCTGATCCCCGGGCCCTCCCGCTTCAGCGCCATCCAGCGCGCCGTGCCGGACATCTCCAAGCGCATGCTGACCCAGACCCTGCGCAACCTCGAGCGCAACGGCATGATCACCCGCAAGGTCTACGCGACCAAGCCGCCCAGCGTGGAATATGCCTTGTCCAAGCTCGGCGTGGCGCTGCTCGGCCCGATCTCGCAGCTGCTCAACTGGGCAGGCGAGAATCATGCGGCCATCCGCTCCGCACGCGAACGCTTCGATCATGCCCAGCAGCCGGCGGTTGCGCTGGATGCCGACGAAGCGATGGCGTAAGCGCCAGCCTGCAGCATCGGCAAGCGAGCTGACGGCGCTGACTGCCAGGTGGGCGCCTCGGCGCGTTGGTTGACCGCCTAGGCGCGTGCACTAGGCGCAGCGGTGGATGGATTTCCGCGTCTGTCAGGCGTGCTCTGTCGAGGCATCGATACTCGGGCCCGGAAGCGTAGGCGGCTCAGTGACGGGCCTGCCATGCATCGCTGCTGTCGAGGGCACGCCCTGGTACCTGGACCCGACTCCAGAGTGACGACATCACAGCCACCACGGCCTGCCACGCACGCGTCAGACCCGCCGTCGATCTGTGAACGCGTGCTCACAAAATCCCGCGCCGGATAAACGTCTGCCAGCGCCATCACGCCACGCGTCGCCCTCAAACCCTTGCGGCATAACGGGCCTGACGCACGCTATCGCAGCCATCGCTAATTTCAATCGCAAGCCGGCTCAAGCGTATGCACCGGCATCCGATAAGGGGCTCACCTTACCTCGCGAAACCGCTGCGCCATGCCCGTCTTCGGCACTTTGTCCGCCTCAACGCGACGCACCCTGGGCGCTGCCCTGCTCGCGCTGTGGTGTGGCTGGATCGCCGTGGCCTGGACCACGCCCCACGCGCAAGCCAACGACGTCGCCAGTGCGTGGACGCAGGTCCAGGCCAGCCTGCCGGCCGCGCAGCAGGCGCCGATGCTGATCGGTGTCGCCGGTGCCTGCGCCTGCACCGACCCGGCCGCCGATCGCGCCTGGGCCGTGCTCAGCAACGCGGTACGTGCGCGTGGCGGCCAGGTGCGCATGCTCGACACTCCCGCGCTGCGTGGCAGCGGCTATGCCGTGTGGCTGCTCGGCGCCGACGGCCAACCGCGCTACGCCGGCCCCGCAGACGGCGGCGCGGTGTGCGGCACGGCCGGCGCGGCGGATTGGTCGCGCTGGTTACCCGATGTCCTGGCGCGCACCCCGGGTGCCGCGCTGGTGTCCCCTTGTCCCTGTGCCGTGGAGTCGCTGTCATGATGGAACTGTCCGCATCGGCGCCGCCGACCTCCACCTACTCCACCCGCCTGGCGATCAAGGCCGATCGGCTGTTTCTGTGGCTGGCCGTGCTGCAGAGCGTCGGCTCGCTGGGCCTGGCCTGGTACCAGGGCCAATGGACCACGTTTCTGGCGGTCACGCTGCCCAGCCTGTTGCTGATGGCCTGGCAAGTGCAGGCCAACCCCGGCACGCGCCTGACCCGCATCACCAACGCGCTGGTGCTGATGGCCCTGGTCGCGGCCACCATCCAGCAGGCGCATGGCCTGGTGGAAATGCACTTTGGCGTGTTCGTGATCCTGGCGCTGCTGCTGTACTACCGCGACTGGCTGCCGGTGGTGGTCGCCGCAGGCGCCATCGCCGTGCATCACCTGGCGTTCTACTGGCTGCAATCGCGCGGCATGCCGGTGCAGGCGTTCACCGTCGGCAGCGGCTTCGGCATCGTGGTGCTGCATGCCGGCTACGTGATCGTCGAAACCGCCTTCGTCTGCGTGATGGCCATCCAGCTGCGCCGCCAGGTCGATGCCCTCGACCACGAGGCCGAATCGCTGGCCGAACTGGCCGACACCCTGGCCACCGGCGCCACCTTGCCGCCGGCCATCCTGCAGCAGCCCTTCCGCAGCGGCTCGCTGGCGCAGGCGTTGGTGCGCATGAGCGTGCAGGTGGAAGAGCGCATCGCCCAACAGCAGCAGCTGCTGCTGGAAAATCGCCGTATCCGCCTGGCGTTGGATGCATCGGCAATGGCGGTGGCCATCGTCGACGGGCAGGGCGCCGCCATCTATCGCAATCAGTCGTTCCAGCAACTGAGCAAACAGGTCGATGCGCACGTGCTGCACACCGCACTGGCCGATGCAGTGCAGCTGGGGCATGACGCAGGCAGCAGCAAAACGCGCGCCCTGGCGGCGTTGCAACTGCAGGAAAACATCACCCCGGTCCGCGATGGCGACGGCGCCTCGCTGGGCGTGGTGGTGGAGTGGCAGGACCGCACCCAGGACCTGGCGCTGGAAGAGCAGCTGGCCACGGTCATTGCCCAGGCTGCGCGTGGTGAGCTCGGTGCCCGCCTGCAGGGGAATGCTAGGAGCGGCACGCTCGGCCAGCTGGCCGAGGGCGTCAACCAGTTCCTGGCCATCACCGACGACAGCCTGCAGGACATGCGTCGCATGCTGGCGGCGATGTCGCGTGGCGATCTGACCCAGCGCATCGACCGCCACTGCGAAGGCGTGTTCGAGCAGATGAAGCGCGACGCCAACGCCACCGCTGACGAGCTGGCGCGCATCATCACGCAGATCCGCAGCTCCAGCACCGCGATCAATCACGCCGCCGGCCACATCCTGACCCGTAACGATGCATTGGAGCAGCAGGTGCAGCGGCAGTCGGCCACCCTGGGCCGCACCGCCACCCAGATGCAGGCCGTGCTCGGCACCATGCAGGAGCACACCGCGCAGGCGGCCGACGCCGACAAGCTCACCGCCGCCGCATCCGAGGCCGCACGCAGCGGCGGCGACACCATGCACCAGGCGATGGGCACCATGCAGCAGATGGAACAGGCCTCGCGCCGCATCCAGGACATCGTCTCGGTCATCGACGGCATCGCCTTCCAGACCAATATCCTGGCCCTGAATGCCGCCGTCGAAGCCGCACGCGCCGGCGAAGAAGGCCGCGGCTTTGCCGTGGTCGCCGGCGAGGTACGCGCGCTGGCATTGCGCTCGTCCACCGCCGCCAGCCAGATCAAGACGCTGATCGGCGAATCGGTCACGCATATGCAGGCCGGCGTGCAGCAGGTGCGCCACGCTGGCGAAGGCATGCAGCACATCGTCGCCACCATCGGCCAGGTCAGCAGCACGCTCAGCAGGATCGCCGTCGCCTCGCAACAGGAAGCCGGCAGCATCGCGCAGGTGCATCACACCCTCGCCGGCGTAGACGCCGACATGCGCGACGGGGTCACCCGCATGCAGGACGCCAGCGCCGCCGCACGCGCCATGGGCGACCATGCCGCGCAGCTGGAGGATGCAGTGAGTGCGTTTGTGGCGGAGATGCCGGCAAGCGCCGACGTCGTGAGCGAACGACGGGTTGCCTGATCCCGCGGGGTGCTGCTCTGGGCTTGCGCAAGCCATAGGCTTTGCCCTTGTCATCTCTGCAGCGCTACGCGTGATGTACTGCTGCAGGGGCGGGCTGCCGTCGGCGCGGTTGTGCCGCTAGGCCGTCCGCTATCGAGCATGGTCAGCCGGCCAGCGCCAAGCGAACGACTGAGTGCGTCGCCACACTCGCTCACAGCCAGCGTCGAACGCGCGCGCAGAATTCCGCATAGGCGCCAGGAAACCGGACAGCCAACTGCCGTTCCTCCGGCTTGATCTGAAAGCGCGTCACATACAGCACAAACAGCGGGACTGCCAGAAGTGCCACCGCATGGTGCAGATACAGCGTCCAGCCCAGCAGGATTACGGCGTGACCGACATACATTGGGTTACGGCTGTAGCGATACACGCCGCCAGTGATCAGTTGCGTGGCCAGCGCAGGTCTCAGTGGATTGACCGTCGTGCCGGCGCGCTTGAACGCAAGCTTGGGAAGTCCATTGAGCGCAACGCCGACACACGCCAGTACACCCGCCACAGGTGCGCGCAATGGTAGTGAAAATGAAAATGCCGGCGTCAGACGCGCGAAAACAAACGCTGCAAGGCCTAGCAACACCATCGCGATCGGCGGCGGGATCTTCGTTTCAAGCCAATGCATCGCGCGGTTGATTGACATGTTCTCTCAACACAGCTGCTCTGAGCTACCAGACCAATCAGCGATGATGCTGAGTCAGCCTGCGCACCCAATGTGGACACCTCACTTGATGAGGTGCGGATTGTGCCCACAAATCCAGATCCAACCTGCCACTGCACCAACAAGGGAGCCCAGCAGTTCACCGATCATCAAGCGTTCGCCACAAAAGTGCGCCATTGCCGCACCTGCGACAAAGCCGGCAAGGCCTAGCCCCGCAATTTTACGCTGCTCAATCAGCCACTGCGCCTCCTTGGCACGCTTGAGCCGCAAGGCGTACTCTGCCGGATCCCGCGTCAACATTGCTTGAGCAACCGCATCAGCCTGCGACGATTTCATGTCTGCCATTGATGGGGGATGAGCGAGTTAAATCGCAGTGAGTCGATGGGTAGGTGCACCGGATACCGTGTCATCGCGTCAAGGCTTGCTGCGCAGCTCCCGCAGCTTGCCAGTGAACCAGGATTGGCTGGGTACCGGCGCAGCGTTGCCGCAACGCACCTGATACGGCGTGCCGGACATGCTGCTCTTGGTGGCAGCAAGCTCGATGAAGGATTCGGTAGACGTCACCAGCCCCTTCTTCTGCAAGTAGTCGTACTTGCGCTGCAAGTGTTCGCTGGCTTTCGGCGCCGCGTACCACGCCCCATTGCGCGAAAACTCGCAATTGGATTGCGCAAGAACCTTGAAAAGCTGATCGACCTCACGCGTGGTGGCGGGCGAAACCCCTTGGGCCGAGACCGATGCACAGGCACCGAGCAGGAATACTGCAAGACACGATTTAACGTTCATCGACCGAATGGTAGCGCATGAAAGCGTTGCTTTGCGACCTGGGACAGACCAGCGGCAACGCAACAATGGAGTCATCAACAAGGATGCTAGACATCCGCCGGCGCGTATCGCAACAGCGTCGAACCCTCGAAGTAATTCCCGTAGTACTCGCTCGCCCTCAGGCCCGGGTTCGCCTCAAAATCGATGTAAGGCTCGGAACAATGGGGGCAGCGAAAAGGATTGAGGTAGGCGTAGCGGGACCCATCCGGTGCCAACGGTAATGCGTCTTCCAGCACAGCAAGCGCTTCGGCATCCGGCTCGGACAGCGCTGCAGGGCTGCCAGGCAGATGGCTATCGACGGTGATGGTGTACTTGCCGGACCCCGAGTAGAAGTATCCCGCGTTGCTAAAACCCGCGTGATAGGAGCGGATCAGGAACGAACGTTTGCAGTGGTCGCATTCACAAGAAAGCAGCACGTTGCCACCGGTGACTAATCCGCTGAAGTGCAGACCCCTTGCAAAAAGCCCCTTGCCTGCAAGTGCGGAACTGCTGACGCTGGCGCCCGGCAGAAAGAACGGCTGAAACCTGATCCCGGATGCTTGGCCATTCGCAAACGCATCTGGATCGAGCTGCTCGGTCTGCGAAATGACACAGTCTGCCTGGCACCCGAGGTTGGGATGCACGCGAACGGAAAAGTGGAACCACCCCGTCGCAGCACCAAGTTCATGCCGATGCACCTCTCCCGCCGAGTCGGCAAACTCCAGGACGCTATTGGACTTCAACCATGCGGAAGGCTTGAGCTCACACGGGACATCGCTCTCGGTAACGCGGCACAACTCTCGCCCATCGGCGCGAACGATCAATAACGGAGCGGCTTTCTTCTTGAAGATGGAGAACATGCTTTCCTTGGCGGCAGTGCGTGAGTAGTAGATCGGAGCGCTTGGCAACTGGATAAATTTTAAAGCTTTAGCTCCGCTTGCGGCGAGTCAGGGACCATCCCCATGAAAGGAACAAGCAGACGCCAAAGAGCGTAAACAAAAAGGTGGCAAGCCCGGCCCAGGATATGCCGAATAGCCAAAAGCCAGCATGGCATGCGACTGGGTCTCTTGCGATGGAGGCAGACGTGGCGCAGGGCGAGAGCGTCCTGGTGTGATGCCACCAGGTGAACGTCACGGACACAATGAGGAACACGAGTAGCGCAGCGAATAGCCGAAGCGCGCGATAGCCAACTGACGTCTTTGTTGATTTCGAATGTGCGCGCATGGGCAGAGCGGCCTAACGTCTGGACTAAGTAGGTTCGCGAAGCGGCTTTGGTTGAATGAATTATTAGAACTCATCGCCATGGGAAAATCGAACACCATCATAGAGCAACTCGCGACAATCCTTAAAATCTAGGATGCGAAAGCGCTTTCCTGGAGATAAGTTGGTGAGGTAGTAAGCCACGTCCTCTTGATTGAACCAGGTCTTTGCCACGAGCTTTGGAGAGAAAGACTCAAGATCGATTGCGACGTATCTACTGGCTGAGCGTCGATAGAAACCCGGCGGGATTGCAATGCAATTCTCTTTGCAGAAAGCTTCGATTCTGTCCCTGTATCGTTCCGCCACAGATAGACTCCAAGATGAATTTTAACGTCTGAATTGAGCTGCGCCGTAGAGCGGCGTCGGCTCGAATGAATTTTCAGGGGCCATTTGGTGTTGTTTCGTTGCCCGGTGCAAGTGCATAACTAACAATTTGCATGTTGCTCGTCGCATCAGCCTCGGCGACGTAGACCTCAATGTCACCGAGTCCTCCTGAGCCCGAATAGTCGCTTGAAACATGAAAGTGCTGGTCTGGGTCATCACGGAGTCTTGTGAGAAGGCCAATCATTCGATCAATCCCTGTGACAGATACCCCGAGAGTGACTCCGTACCAACCGTTTTTCCAATCTTCTATCTCGCCGCGCATCAATTTTGTCCCGGTGTCTAACGCTTGAATTAAGGCGGCCCGCGAAGCGCGGATCGGCTCGAATGAATCGCTGACCATGCTGCCCGGGAAAAAGTAGAGACTCAAGCCTCAGAATTGCTGGAAAGACTACAGGGTATCGTTTGACCCAGGGAAGACCGGGATAGTCGGCCACACCGCTGTCACCAAATAGAGCATGAAGTGTCCCAGCCTTGGATGCCATTAGAAGGTTGTGGGCAAGACCAACAACATGCTCGGTGACCTCACCGGAAGAGGTGCCTGTCTCATTGCCCCACTTACGCTGCACAGCTGAAGTGAGATTGCCTGCCGAAACTTCGAGTGCGGAGCGAGTCGCTGGCATGCATGATGCCTGAATTAAGTCGACCTACGAAGCGGCTTCGGCTCGAATGAATTGTCAGGCCGCATGCTGATACGTCACGGCTGCAAATCCAATGATTGCTGCAAGGACAAGCATGACAATCCATCCTGACCTCTGATGGAACGGCACTGGGTTGCACCCAATCTGCGCTTCCGCCGCCGAAGCGTTAACTATCCAGCCGTGGGAGCAAACAGGGCAAATGAGCTGGTACTGCTTGGAGATAACCCATCCGAAAAGATGGTAGAAGTGTCCGTACGTGTACTTGAGACGCAATGTAAAGTCTTGCTCTTGCTCGCACCTCTGGCAGTGCTCATGCTCTGCCAGGTCGAAGGTCAGCACTCGCTCGCCCCATCCCCAAAGAATCATCTGTCTCTCTCGAAATATCTTTAGCGGTCCAGCAACTGGATTAAA
This sequence comes from Xanthomonas sp. WHRI 7064, assembly GCF_040202355.2. Classification (NCBI taxonomy): domain Bacteria; kingdom Pseudomonadati; phylum Pseudomonadota; class Gammaproteobacteria; order Lysobacterales; family Lysobacteraceae; genus Xanthomonas; species Xanthomonas sp. WHRI 7064. The sequence goes on from NZ_CP167821.1 coordinate 450,219, forward strand.
CAGAACCGCGAACTGGATCCGGCTTGAACGACTTGCCAGGCGTCGCCACTAGTCACTGCTCCCGGCACAGCCAGAGTCCCCCGCATCGCAACCGGAAAAACCAGCGTCCTGACCACCTGATGCGCCACCATCGGATGACAGATAGAGCGGGTCACTTGTATCGGACGACGTGGAGCCAGCTGCCTGAGAAGAAGCAAATGCCGCACAAACCACCGCGCCAATGACTGGAACAAGCCAGATGAGGGCAACTTGCAATGCGCGTTGTGATGGCGACAGCACCGAAACGCGAAGCACGGCAACCGATGCGACGATATTGCCAAGCGCAAGTACCACACCCAATAGAAGCATCAACTTCATCCAAACCTCCAAGTCGCCTGACTATTACCGGGGTTGCCCGTGTGGCGTAAAAACGATCCTCGCCGAGTCGTCCATTGCCGTCAATCGCTGCAAGCCTTTGCAACAAACGCTCGTTATGCCAGCGCGGCTGCCCATGACCATGTGCTCTGCCATAGTCAAGTTGATCCAACGTGAGATGCAGGACGACGGCTTGGTGCTCCACCTTTGTCCTCCTGCGCGAGAAGCAGTGAGCGCGCAAGGTGTGATGCTAAACGCGTTGCGCTTGATGCGGGCGTTGGTCTGCATGCTGCGCGACGCATCTGCTTAGTCCTTGGGTGCCACGCTGACGACCAGCTCGCCGTTGCGCATGCGTATGTTGAGTTTGCTGCCGATGGTGAAGCCCAGCTGCTCCAGCCAGCGGCCACGCAGGCGCAGCGTGGGGATGCGTTGGTGGCTGTCGGGGTAGTAGCCGTAGCCGACGGTGCAGCGTTGCGGGGCACGCGGGTGGCCTTGGCGGCGCGGCTTGCCGGGATCGGGGCGGGGCTCGGGGATGGGGGTGCGCTCCAGGTAGCGCCGCGGCGTGATCGAGGGGTCGAGCGAATGCCAGCCGATCTCGGTGGGCGGTGGCACCGTGGCGCGCTTGCGCGCTGAGGTGGGGCGGGACGTGGATCGACGCATGGCAAAGCCCTCCTTGACGAACAGGCCCCGCCGCCGGGCGGCGACGGGATGTCGGGAGGTTAGAAACCGCGTACAGACGGCGGGCTTATTCCCCTGGCGGGTGTTTTATTGGCCGCCCTCCCGACGCAGAGCATCGCGTCGGTTGCACCCGCAGAATCTGCAGGCACAAAAAACCCACCGGTCTTTCGGAGGTGGGTACCGCTGTACGAGGAGTTTCTACGCTCCTTGAGGAAGAGATTGCTGCGTGTTTGTTGGGATGTCAACTGCCTCGGCAAGTGGAAGTCGATCAGCAACCAACGAAGCCGTTGTCCATGCCGATGAGGCATCTGGAAAATAACCCCGACCCCTTATTCTCAATTGCTAGCAGCTACCGGAGCCATGCGTAATACATACACTTGTTTGCCTGCTGCTCGCAGAAGAACACCCACGTGGTATCGGAGTCTCGATACTGCCATTGAGTGTGTCTGGTATCGGCGTGGTCGCCTACGATTTCCGACCAGCTGCCGATTCTCGATGATGTGGGAAGTCCGGGCTGAAGATTTGAGTAGAAAGCGAAGCTTTCTCCACTCTTGAAGCTGAACTCACCGACAGATGTATTGCTGTCCAAGTCGTTGGATGTGCGGATGTCAGTTGTACTGGGCGGAAGTATGTCGGGAAGCCAACCGCGACCGAACAGTTGATCGGATCTTGCATCGGTCAGGGTGGGGTAGTTGCTCGTCACAGTGTCTGATAGATGGTCGCAACCTCCAGCCAAGAGGCATGAAATCAGCAGTACTGGCATCTTTTTCATGCGACTAACGCCTGAGTGAAGCCGAGCCGCGAAGCGGCTTCGGCTCGGGTGAATTGTTAGCCCTATCTTATCGGAAGGTGTCAGCCTTGAGCTTCTGGGATGACGGGTCCGATCGCTTGCGAGCGAGTTCATTCTTGAGTGGCACCAACACATCCTCCGGGAACACGGCGCCGGGCATGTTTGAGTCGTCTATCCACGCATTGGCAAATGCCTCTTTGTCCTGTCGAAAATATGGTGCAAAGGCGCCGATCTTCTTGTTCGCGATCTCTGCAGAGAGAATGGCGATGGCAGCATTGCGTTGTAGCTGATGCACCTCAGACTCCAGGCGAAGAACGCGGTATCCGAGAAAGACGCACAAGACAGCCATAGCGATGAGCAAGCCTTTGAACACCATAAAATCTCCAGCTAGGTCTAACGCCTGAGTTAAGCCGACTCACGTAGCGGTTTCGGCTTGGGTGAGTTGCTGTGGCTCAGCGTTGCTAGAACGTAGCCTGCTAGTGCGTACAACATAGAACGCAAGATACCCCACGGCTCGAGTAACTCACCGACATGCGCACCCAGTGCCAAAGACAGAGCCATGTCCGTCAGCTGTACTAGCAAGAATGCAGCAACTACCTGCCAGGCCCTACGAGTCGGGGCACCAGTGGCAAGGCGCCAGTAGCAGACGACTGCAATAAGCCCAGTTGCAACACGCCTGAAAAGGCGGGCTCTCTCTACTAGTTGGTCAATCGTCGCCGGTTCGATCTGCGAATGAGCCACCCAGACTCCGCTAAGAACACCGACACCACTGGTCAAGATCATGAGTAGAGCAGACCAGCCAACGACGCGCTTCCAGTTCACAGCACTCTCCTCCTGAGTTCCAACACCGGAATCAAGCCGACTCGCGAAGCGGCTTCGGCTTGAATGAAGTGCTAGGCGGCAGCTTACCGCCCATTGGCACGACTAGCCTCCTGAAAAAGCGCGTCAAGGTCCGAGCTGGACATCTTGCTGAGCCTGTCATACGCGGGTTTGGTTGCGGACTCGGTCCCAGTACCTTCGCCGCGCAACTCAATGCCACCGTTACCATTCGGCGTGAGGATAAAGACGAACGGAGCAGCGGGATTGGGCGCGCTAGCAGCGACCACTACGGAATGCCCGTCAGCGCAGCCATATATCAGCCACTCATTGCCTCCGAACTGCTTCAAGGCCGGTCCAATGTTGCATTGAAGCACGGGTTGCTCAGTGGCAGGCACAGTCGACGAGCTAGCAGCGAGAAGTGCGATGAATAGAGTTGCGATCATGTCTGCTTTGCTGCCTAACACCTGGTTGAGCCGACCCGCGAAGCGGGTTCGGCTTAAATGAATTGCTAGGTACCGCCGACGCCTACAATAATGCAGATTGCCGGTGTGGTTAAGAACCAAACAATTGGTAGCCAGACGAGCTTACGTGCCCGGAGCCACAGCGGTTGAGGTGGGGCGGGATAGTAGACGACGGTCGTGCGATCCAGCCCAGCTCACGAAAATTGTTGTGGTAGCTAGGACCAAGACCAGGAAATTGCGTGAGGTGTTCCCAGGTGGCTCGATCAACTGCCAGAAGATCTCGACGAAAGCGGATGTTGAGGAGGGTGCCAGCCCCGCCGGCAAGTGCAAGACTACCCACGCTATAGAGCGTGGTCAGCCACTCTCGTGGACCGACCACACCAAAACGCAGCAAAAGAGCCAGAGCTGCAAGAATTCCCCATGCAACAAATAGCCATCGAGCTTTCATACAGTGCCTGTCGCCTGAATTAAGCCGACTCGCGAAGCGAGTTCTGCTTAAATGAATTGTTAGACGTGCCTACGCAGACCAGCAATGCAGTGGGCTGCCGAGCACGCCATGGGCGCCGAGGTCGCTTGCACTCTCACCCCAAAAGCAATAGAAGCGGCTCTGCTCTGGTTGGTACACGAGCCAGTAGCCTGCTTGATGAGCGACGCATTGACCCGAGATGACTTGGCCAAGCGCCATGTCGGGAAAGCCAGGCGCCATGACTGTAGCGCTAACGGGAAATGGTTTGCAGACGTTGCGACGGATGCTATCCGCTAGCCCAGCAAAGTAGCTTTTGGCGTCAACGCCGGAATTGACGTACACACCCGTAGTGTCGGATAGCTCGGCCTCCAGTTTCGCAAGTAGCGGGTTATTGTCTTGCACGTTTAACGCCTGAATTAAGCCGATCCGCGAAGCGAGTTCGACTTGAATGAATTCTTAGGAACCATGACGAGGCGCCTCGGAGCCCCACGCTACACCATTGACGCTTACGTCAAGGCCGGCAACGCGCCTTTTCTCTTGCCATGGCCTGCTTGAGGTTTCGTACTCGATGATCTCATAGGTACGGCCGCAGGTTTGCCAGCTCGTGCAAGGTGCAACGTTTGGAAATTTGTCCCAAGGGATAGCGGCCAGCCGCCCTAACTCTGCCCAGGCGTCGTCTAGCGACGCGTACTCACCGATCTGCTCGGCGTGGCTCTCGTCCTCGATTACGAAACACTTCGGCATGGTACCTAACGCCTAAATTAAGCCGCGTCGCTAAGTGGGGTCGGCTTGAATTAGCCCTCATCTGCGGGCCAAACCTCGACCAAGTCACCGTCGACAAAGCCGACACATACTGCGGTAGCGATGCGAAGCACATTTGCCTGTGAGGTAGATGAGTTCTCAATAAAAGATCTGACCTCTTTAGTCACGTACGCCAGTGCTTGTTCCCACCCGGTGCCCGCGACAGAGCGTGCGAGTACTAACTCGAGTGATTGAGACGACCATAACTCAGGTGGACAAGCCCACTCAGGATCATCTCGGTCGTAAGTGCCAGCTCCAATCAACTCTACGACCCAGTCGCCGCATTCCGCCAAGTTGAAGTTGTAAGCCACGACTCCATCGGGAGTGCTGGATGGTACGGCTCGGTGGAGCCAGTTGGAGAAGGACAAAGTTTGGGATTCTGTCATGAGGCCTAACGCTTGAATTAAGCCGAGTTGCGAAGCAACGTCGGTTTGAATGAGGTGTTAGGCAGTGAGTGGCCGCAAAGGTTGGATGGTGCAACCATACTGCCCAGCACTGCCGCCTGTGCAGAGTGTGCCACAGCTTGCGGGATGGAGCTTGCCTGCGGATGCAGCGGCGAGCGATGCCACCGAAGCTAAATGCAATGAGCGCGGAGCAGTAACAACGTGCGAGTACGAAGCTCCGAACTTGCCGGAGCCCAGAACGGTGATGACTGCCGACCGGAGCCGGCCGTATGCATGCCAGTCAGCGCACCGAAGCAGGACCCAACAACGCGTTCGCTCCACCACTGCCTAGCACCTGAGTTAAGCCGAGCCGCGAAGCGGCTTCGGCTTGAATGAATTGTTAGGTGCCGGCCGATTACGGCACATAGACCAGATGAACTCTAACCGAGAAGACAGGAGCGTCGGTTACGTGGGCATGGAGCACTAGATCGCTCCGACCCTCTCCTTGGGTCCACAGGTCAATAAGCGTGTCCCAGTGGCTACCGGTCCATATGCAAACAGAAGACTTCCAAGTCTCGTCCGGCAGGGTTGTCAATGTGGCGCCATAGCTGCGGATGTAGCGTTGAATCCGAGTGGCCGTCTCAGTTGAGACTGGCTCGACTCCTGGAATTCCTTCCAGACGATAGTCGGCAGTCGTAAAGGCAGCCACGACTTCCCGAAATGTCTGTCGCCAATGATTTGGGATTGGGCGTTGTTCGCTTGCGTCGCTCATGCTGGAATCACTGAAGTGCGGCGCCTAACGCCTGAGTTAAGTCGACCCGTGAAGGGGGTTTGGCCTGAATGAGTCTTTAAGTGCCAAGCCCGATCAAAGAATCAGCATCGGGAATGCCAAAGGCCTTGGCCAATGCTAATGCATTGGGACGAATCCGCTACGGAGAATCCTTGTCAAAGGACGCAGGGAACCCGCTGAGGTTGTAGAGGGCCTTGGCACAGACCTCCTCAAAGCAGTACTGGGTAGTATTCAGGCGGTCACCGGCTCGCTCTGCGGCCAAAGTCTTGGAACGAATCCTCTGAAACAACTTGCGCCCCTCAGACCACTGGTTTGGCTCTGCAGCCATCGTATCGAGGGCCAATAAGGTCTCGCGGTCATTGCAACGGGGCAGGAACAACCAAACGAGCTGTTGGATCTCTGCTGCAGTTTGCGTTGCTGTCGCCATTGGGGCCTAACGCCTGAGTTAAGCCGAGCCACAACGCGGCGTCGGCTTGAATGAATTGTTAGACCGCACGCTGCTTAAGGACGGTTGGTTCAGTGGGCGAAGCTTGCCAAAGCTGTAGGCGGTAGTGGTCTTGGCCATCAAGCCCGTCCTCCGACAGCGTGCAAAGGCCGGAAGAAGAGAGACGGACTCTGTACTCGCCAGGCGCCAAGTCAAAGCGTGCCGCATCAGGGAAGTAGTCCGTGCAGCCAGCCACAACGAGCGGACCTTTTGTGATCGCGAGTGAACCCTCGACAACATGATCGAATTCCATGAAGTCAGCAGACGGCGCCGAATCCAGTAACTCAAGCGTAACTGGTACGCACATGTTGCGCGCAGTGCCGATCCCGACCACGCCCAGTGAGACAGCGAACATGCGTTGAGTGGCTATTGGACTCCACGCATCCGACAGGTCGCCGCTCGCTCCCTCGTCCTGTAGATAGAACTGGAAGTAGTCAGCAAATAGTTCGAGAGTGTGTGATTGCATCAGTCCTGTCTAAAGCTGGAATTAAGCGGCGGCGGAGTCGTCCGCGTGGATGAGTGGTTAGGACTTACGCCGCATGCCAAAGCGTGCCCGATAAGCGTATGCCGCACCTGGAACACCGATAAAGAAGACATACAAGCAAGCGTTTAGAACTGATGGCTGACTGCGCGCACCAGCCCAAACTGGGTCGCTAGAAAGCTCGACCACAAGGTAACAGATGCCAAGACCGAAGATGGTGCAGCCAATGAGGCTGCCAATGAATTGCCTGACTCGGCCTTGAGTAAAGCAGGCAAGGGCGAGTAGCAAGCAAAAAGCGGCAAACAAGTAGAAATAAATCGCCTTGTTGGTAGGCGGCGCAACAACGACCATGACGGCGCAAAACAGCATGGCAAAGACACCAGGGAGCAGTCTCGCACTAAGGCTGAGGCCGTGATTGATGGTCCTTTCAGCTTCCTGATGCATGGCTGCAATCCTTTTTGCCCCTAACGCCTGAATTTAGCCGGCCCGCAAAGCCAGTTCGGCTTGAATGAATTGTTAGGCCACACGCCACAGCCCCGTGAGCGCACCAATGCCACCGCCAATGAGCCCGTAAATTGCGCCCAAGACTACGACGAACGTCGCAGTGTAGAGCCAAACCGACAGGGTAAGAGTGCCTGCGGCAAGGCGGCCTGGACCAATGGCCCAAGAGACGGACCAGCCAAGCGTTGCATCAGTGATGCCCATAGCTAAACCGAGCAAAACTGCAGCCCAGAACCCAAACTTACGAGTAGCGAAGAATGCAAATGCGATGTAGAGAATAGCGGATCCGAAGGCTGCGTAAGTGTAAGGAAAGCCAAGCACCAGAGACGCGAGAGATGCGACCGCATCAAACACGACCACCGCCAAACACGATAATGCGAAGAATTTGAGAGATTGCAACAGAGTCCCCTGTACGGCCTAACGCCTGAGTTAAGCCGACCCGCGAAGCGGGTTCGGCTTGAATGAATTGTTAGACGGGACCTTGCGGTGGCCGCGCTTCGAGTGCTCTGTTGAGTGTCTCGAGGTGACGCTCATTGGATGGTACAAGTGAAAAAGTCTCTGGCCCAACCTGCACCTCTTGTAGATAGCCAACGCCGATAATCTCTGGCTTCTCAGGCCATTCATCTGCATGGGTAGCAAACTCAAGGAACTGAATCCTCCCGCCGTAACCGTAGAGGAGAGTGGTGACACCATCCGGAAGCCCCGCAATCTCAAGATTGAGATCCCCAATTATGAATGTTCCTGGCTCGAGAAGCGGCGACGAGTCGGGCACAGAGAAGTTGATGTAAGCCCCGACACCAGTATGCTCACGGGAAGCTACAACTGCCGCCTCGGCTTGCAGCCGAAGCAACGAAAGTCTTTGATCGTCTCCGGCTAAACAGGCGTCTAGAACTCGCTTCTCAAATGCTGTGAGAGTGCTCATGTGCCGCCTAACGCCTGAATTAAGCAGACCCGCGAAGCGGGTTCGGCTTGAATGAATTGTTAGGGGACAGCCTACGTGGCGTCATGACTGATTGCCAGGCTGCCGACGAACCACAAGTACGCAGCCGCTGCGACAGTAAGCAAGTGCAGCACGCCGACCCAGCGCCACCGAAGGGCCAAGACCGAAGGGGCAACTAGGGCGACCGTTACGACGAGCCCAGCCAGTGGGAAATACCTAGCGAGTTGCGATGATTCAATGCCAGGAATGCCGGCCACAAGGCATGAGGCCGCAAAGAAAAAGAAAGCAGAAAGGCCTGCGGCTGACGCCTTGAGCTTACGGTTTGGCGTCGAAGAGAGAACAAAAGCCGGGAGGATAACGGTGAGCCCGATGAGCCCGGGAATACCTTGTTCCGCGGCAAAGAGAACGTGGTGCAAATCCATAAATGTCACTGCCCCCTAACACCGGAATTAAGCCGAGCCGCGAAGCGGCTTCGGCTTGAATGAATTGTTAGGGGGCACGCGCCGGAACCAGAACCACCATGTGCCGATACCACATGCAAACAGCCACGCAAGTAGAAACCAGAACCCAGACCGTGATTCGACTGCCGTTGTGGCTTGGCCATTCTCTTGAGCGAAGGTAACGATCTTGGGGTCGTCGAGGACGCTCGGAACGATGATATATGAGCGAGAAGATCTGACGTACTGAGACTGAGTCGAGTAGCGGGACTGGTAGGAAGCGCCCACGAGAATTGCTGATTGATCGGAGTATTGGGCGAGGCCTGTGGAAGCTGGAGGCCAAGGTGACAGCCAGTCGTACACCGCTACCACCGGGACCAGGAGCAAATAGGCAGGCATGCCGAACTTAAGCAGCATGCGGAATAGACCAACGAGAAACTTCACCAGTGCCCCCTAACACCTGAGTTAAGCCGCGCCGCGAAGCGGCGTCGGCTTGGACGAATTCTTAGGGCACAGCTGGCGACAGACCATGACGCGTGCTCCACTCGGCGGACCAACTGAAAAGCTTGACGTGGTGCACCTGATGCCAGCCCTCGCCTCGCTCATTATCCAGCATGGTCTCGGTGAGATCGACTCCGCCCCAGGCCTGCGTAAAGAGGTGGCCGTCTTGGCAACTACCTTGCTCGGCATGCTCTCGAAGCCTGCGAATCTCCCGTTCCAGCGCGAGGAGGCCAGACACGTCACCATGAATATGGACGACATTGCCTTCCGAGTTTGCAACGATGCTTAGCATGAGAAGCGAATCACCTTTGTCTGCGGCCTAACACTTGAATTAAGCCGTGCCGCGAAGCGGCATCGGCTTGAATGAGTTGTTAGGCAGTGAGTGGCCGAAACGGTTGAGACGGCAACCATGCTCCCCAGCACTGCCGCGTTGACCGAGTGTGCCACAGCTTGCGAGATGGAGCTTGCCCAGCGATGCAGCGGCGCGTGATGCCACCGAAACCAAGTGCAATGAATGCAGCGCGGGAACGATGTGCCAAGGCGAAGCGCCGAACTTACCGCAACAAGCAACGGTGATGACTGCTGTCCGGAGCCAACCGCATGCATGCCTGCGAACTCACCGAAGCGGCAACCACCAACGCATCTGCTCCACCACTGCCACCTTAGTTAAGCCGCGCCGCGTAGCGGCGTCGGCTTGGACGAATTGTTAGGGCGCGACATTGATGAGCCCGAGACCCGACAATGTGGCCACGCCGCCGAGTCCCAGCGCTAGTGCCGCATAGAAAAAAGCCATGACACGCCCTTTCGGGCTGGACCAATGTTCGCAGACCCAGATAAGTGCGCGTAAGAAGAATGTCTTGTGGCTGTAGAAGTACCTGGCGAGGAACATGGTGCCCCACGCCATCAGGTAGAGTCCCAATAGCACGGTGCTAGGGCCCGTGCGCACTGGGCCTGGCTTGAATCCGGTGAGCAAAGTGCTGACAAGGAGGGCGCCCAGAATGGCGATAAGCGACACTCCTAGTGCGATGCCGGGCTCGTTTTCAGTTGGCTTCGGCTGCATCGAACCTACTAGAGCGCCCTAACGCCTGAATTAAGCCGACCCGTAGCGGGGCGGCGGTTGGGTGCTAGCGTAGCGGAAAAAGCGCCCAAGCGCTGCCCCGATGCGGGTTCGGCTTGAATGAATTGTTAGGCCGCGACATGTGCAGCCTCCATGTACGTGCTGTACGCGTCATATGAGAAGCCGATGCCAATAGCAGCAGAAAGAGCAAGCAACAGCCAATACTTGGTTGGATGCTCTCTGCGGCTGAATCTGGCTACCCACGCGCCATCAAGCGCGCAACCAGTAAAGGCCTGAATGAGGAAAGGAATAAAACCGCTCACACCGAACAGAATGGCGGCAGTCAATTTACTAAGGCCCACCGACTCGCCCCAGAAAGCGGACGCCGAAAACAAACCGATGAAAAGGATGAACCCCCAACCAAACGATTTGCCTTGAAAGCGCGAGACGGAGTTTTTCATAGCTGCCTAACGCCTGAGTTAAGCCGCGCCGCGAAGCGGCGTCGGCTTGAATGAATTGTTAGCCTGCAAGGCTGTATGGGTACAGCAGAGACAGGCCAATTGATATTTTCTCAATTGACTGTTCCGCGTGTGCGATCAGATTTGGATCGTCGGCAGATTCGAATTGACGAATGATGTCGGCTAATTGAAGCCATTGGCCAAAATTGATCCCGAGTGTTTGCGGTTTCGCGTCCAGTCCGGAATCATGATCCAAAAAAGCGACGCGTTGATCGTTGCCGGTAGAAATAAGCCAAGCGTCTCCCGTGCCCGATGTTGCAAAGACCCACCAGTCTTTACCAAGTCTTGCTTGGGGCGCATCACGGCCTTCTGTCTCATTCTTGGCAGAGAGAGAGTCAAGAAAAGCGAAGTCTCCCGCAATTTCAATGAATGGAAGACTGTGATCCTGGCTTAAATGAGGCAAATCAGAAACTGAAAGTAGCTCAAGTGCGATTTTCTGAGGATTGCGGAGTTCTAACATTGCGGTCTAGCGCCTGAATTAAGCCGACCCGCGAAGCGGGTTCGGCATGAATAAATTGTTAGGCACCGCCCGAGACACACAGAGTCGCGGATACGGCACCCACTTTGATGCTAAAGCCACTCATGAAGTTGGCCGTAAGGTGGTTGCAGCCCTCAGATGGTCTGCTTGAGGCGAATGCACGCATCTCAGCTAATAGGTCGTCCCACATGAATCCAAGGGAGTCCAAGCAGTTATCCTCGGTGAATGGAACTGTCGGATCTCGCTCCTGGGCTTTGAACAAGTACACCCCCGCAAAGCTGAGTGAGAGCTCAGGCGGGTCTGATGGCTTTACCCAATCGCCGGTGCCACGGTGCCAATGTAGCTCTAACGTCTGTTGCGCTGGGGCGTATGACATGCCCTGAAAGTCAAAGTTGTTGTGTAGGTCAAAACGGTCAAGCCCGCGCTCAAGCGCGATAAAGTCTTCGGCAATTGAAAAGCCAATTAGCTGCATGCGGTGCCTAACCACGATTGGACCGCCTGAGAGCGGTGTTGCGCCAAGTATCGACTAAGGCCGGAGGTCTGGAAAGGAGGAATTCCTATTCCTTGACAATAACTTGCCGGATGGCCACCGGCAGTCTTTGCGCCGATGCTGGTTGCGTTAGCCTACGTCTGAGTAAGCGTATGAGTTACACCCGCGGCGATGCAGGCGTAATGACGCCTCTGACTCCGAAGCTGTTGGATCAGGTCCGTGCTCGGCTACGGCTTCGTCACGACAGCCTGCGTACCGAGCAGGCGTCTGTGGGCTGGATCCGGCGCTTCATTCCGGAAAACGGCAAACGGAATCCAGGACAGATGCGGCGAGTAGAAGTCGAGGCGTTTCTCACCGAACTGGCGACGCAGGGCCAGGTGTCGGCCGGCACGCAACATCAGGCGCTGGCGGCGCTGCTGTTCCTGTATCGCGAGGGCGGAGTTACCCTGGATGGAGAAACAGCAGCGCGCCAAGCGGGCGCGGCCCATTCCGGTGGTGCTCTCGGCCGAGAATGTCGCGCGCACCATGCAGGAGCTGTTGGACCACAAGGATGTGGTAACCACGCAGATCTGCACGCATGTGCTGGGGCGCGGGGCGTCGGCGGTGCGCAGCCCGCTGGACGGGCTGCGCATCGACGGTGGGTGACGTTGCGGGCAAGCAAAGCCAGTCCGCTGTAGGCGTTTGCTATGAGGCGTCGTGACTGAAGTCCCTGCAAAGTCCTATGCCGGGAGTCGATGAAGACCGCTAAGAATCTGCGGTCTTCATGGCAACGCCTCAGCCGTCCAACAACGCCTTGTCGCGCACCGCGCCCTTATCCGCACTGGTCGCCAGCAACGCGTACGCCTTCAACGCCGTGGTGACCTTGCGTGGGCGCACCTCGACCGGCTTCCAGCCCTTGGCATCCTGCTCGGCGCGTCGGCTGGCGAGTTCTTCGTCGGACACCAGCAGATTGATCGAACGATTAGGGATGTCGATCAGGATCTTGTCGCCGTCGCGCACCAGGCCGATCGCGCCGCCCGCCGCGGCTTCCGGCGAGGCGTGGCCGATCGACAGGCCCGAGGTGCCGCCGGAGAAGCGGCCGTCGGTGAGCAGGGCGCATTGCTTGCCCAGGCCCTTGGATTTGAGATAGCTGGTGGGGTAGAGCATTTCCTGCATGCCGGGGCCGCCCTTGGGGCCTTCGTAGCGGATTACCACGATATCGCCGGCCTTCACTTCGTCAGCGAGGATGCCTTTGACCGCCGAATCCTGGCTTTCGTAGACGCGGGCGTTGCCTTCGAAGACGTGGATGGATTCGTCCACGCCTGCGGTCTTCACCACGCAGCCGTCGCGGGCGATATTGCCGTACAGCACAGCCAGGCCGCCTTCCTGCGAGAACGCGTGGGCGACATCGCGGATGCAGCCTTCGCTGCGGTCCGTGTCCAACGTGTCCCAACGCGTGGCCTGGCTGAAGGCAATCTGGGTGGGGATGCCGGCCGGACCGGCCTTGTAGAACGTGTGCACCATTTCCGCGTCGGTCTGGGTGACATCCCATTGCGCGATGGCGTCGGCCAGCGTGCGCGCGTGCACGGTGGCAGCGTTGGTATGCAGCAGCCCGCCGCGTGCGAGTTCGCCGAGGATGGCCATGATGCCGCCGGCGCGGTGCACGTCTTCGATGTGGTACTTGGGCGTGTTCGGGGCGACCTTGCACAGCTGCGGCACGCGCTTGGACAGGCGGTCGATATCGCGCATGCCGAATGGCACGTCGCCTTCCTGCGCGGCGGCGAGCAGATGCAGGATGGTGTTGGTCGAGCCGCCCATGGCGATATCCAGCGTCATCGCATTCTCGAACGCTTCGAACGTGGCGATACCGCGCGGCAGCGCGGTGGGGTCTTCGCCGCCATACCAGCGGTGGCACAGCTCCACCGCCACGCGGCCGGCGCGCAAAAATAATTGCTCGCGGTCGGCGTGCGTGGCCACCACGGTGCCGTTGCCCGGCAGCGACAGGCCCAGCGCTTCGGTCAGGCAGTTCATCGAGTTGGCGGTGAACATGCCCGAGCACGAGCCGCAGGTGGGGCAGGCGCTACGCTCGAACTCGGCCACCTTTTCATCCGAGGCGCTGTCGTCGGCGGCGATCACCATTGCGTCGATCAAATCGAGTTTATGTTCGGACAATTTGGTCTTGCCGGCTTCCATCGGGCCGCCGGAGACGAACACGGTGGGGATATTGAGCCGCAGCGCGGCCATCAACATGCCGGGGGTGATCTTGTCGCAGTTGGAAATGCACACCAGCGCGTCTGCGCAATGCGCGTTGACCATGTATTCGACCGAGTCGGCGATGATCTCGCGGCTGGGCAGCGAATACAGCATGCCGTCGTGACCCATGGCGATGCCGTCGTCCACGGCGATGGTGTCGAACTCCTTGGCCACGCCGCCGACGCGTTCGATCTCGCGCGCGACCAGCTGGCCGAGATCCTTCAGATGCACGTGCCCGGGCACGAACTGCGTGAACGAGTTGGCGATGGCGATGATGGGCTTGTGGAAGTCCCCATCCTTCATGCCGGTGGCGCGCCACAGTGCGCGGGCGCCGGCCATGTTGCGGCCGTGGGTGGAGGTCTTGGAGCGGTACTCGGGCATGGCGAATTCGACGGCTGATTGGCGAGCGGTGGCTGGCAATTAGACCGCGTCGTGACTGTTGCTGCTGCAACGGTCGCGGCGCACTCCGGTGATCCGGCACGGTAGCACGCGGGCCAGGGCACGCCGTGGCGGTGGTGGAGGGCGCGGGCCGCGCGCATCGCACAGGCGGCGCCGGAGCGTTCGCCGGCACGGCGCGGGAACACGCGTCTCCCGCACGCGGCACCCGCTGGTCGGCGTGGCATGTAATGCGATGTAAACGTATGCGGGCCTGCATGCAGTGCCCGGAGTGCAAACCGGAGCGCAGATTATGCCGCTGCCACACCGGCACCATCGCCGTCAGACCGGTGCGGCAGAGGGGAGCACCACCGCCAAGGATCTCCACCAACGGCACCGCAGGAGGCGCCCATGTCCGACCATCCACACCCACGCCGCACGGCGGCGGCAGCCCCGCATCCCATCGACCAGACGCCGGCAGCAACAGCCGGGGTCACCCGCCGTCGCGTGCTGCAGGGCGCAGCCGGCGCGGTGGCACTGGCCGGCCTCGGGTGGGGCGGCCGCGCGGCTGCGCAGAGCGCCACCCTGCCGTTTGCGGGCCTGAACCTGTCGGGCCTGGCCTCCAACAGCTATGTGGAGAATGCCGAGATCGGCACCCACTATCGCGCCATTACCGCACAGCACGTGGCCGCTGCCGGCGCCTGCCCGCTGTTCCGGCTGCCGACCACCGCCGCGCGCTTCACGCGGGGGCAGGGGCTGGCCTTGAACGAGACCTACTGCAGCCAGGTCCAGGATGCGCTGGATCACATCGCCGCCCGCGGCAAGCGCGCCATCGTGGAGCTGCATGACTACATGCGCCTGCCGCAGCGGGTGGCCGTCAAGTCCGGCTGTCGGCGCGACGCCAGCGGCGCGCTTGTGGATGCGCGCGGCAACCGCATCGACGACCCGGCGGCCGCCGCGGTCTGGGCCGACACCTATCCGCTGCGCAACTTCGGCTACCAGGGCTATTTCGATCGCCGCGACGGGCTGCTCAAGCTGTACGAATACCGAGTGATCGGCACGCCGGGGTGCACGCTCTACAACGCGTCCGGCCTGCCCGACCTGTGGGCACGCATCGTCAACCGGTTCCGGCAGCACCCGGCAGTGTTCGGCTGGGGCGTGATGAACGAGCCCTATCAGGGCGACGAGCGCGCCGCCGACGGCAGCGTGCTGTCGATGGCAGCGCACTGGCAGAACACCGCCACTGCGTGCTGCAAGGCCATCATCGATCGCGACCGCGACCACTTCGTGTTCGTGTGCGGCAACGGCTATGCCAGTGCCCGGCTCTGGCAGAAGGATTCGATGGGCCTGTTCGACATCCCCGATCCCTACAACCGCATCGTCTACGAAGCGCACAACTATCTGGACAACAACGGGGCTGGCGGCGGCAACTGGATCGGACCGGGCGGGCGCAACGAAGTGATCCAGCCCGATACCGGCATCACGATGGTGACGCCCTTCATCGATGCCCTGCGGGATGCCGGCAAGCGCGGTTATCTCGGCGAGCACGGCTACCCGGCCGGCAACCGCAGCGCGGAGGTCGCCACCACGCGCATGCTGGCCCATCTGCAGGCGAACAATATCCCCAGCACGCAATGGTGCTTCGGCCCCGGCTGGCCGGATGACGACGTGCTCGGCATGAGCCGCGACGTGGGCGCGGACATCCAGGCCAAGAGCAATCTCGCTGCCGTGCAGGCCTTTTTCGACGTGCGCCTGTCCAGCTACATCCCGCCGCGCTAGCCACGCTGCCGCTGCCGGCAGGTGGCGGCGGTTTACACTGGCGGCATGCGCAAGAACCTCCCGTGCCGCGCCGGCTGCGCGGCCTGCTGCATCGCACCGTCGATCAGTTCGGCCATCCCCGGCATGCCGCAAGGCAAGCCGGCGGGCGTGCCCTGCGTGCAGCTCGACGGCCAGGGCCGTTGTCGCCTGTTCGGGTTGCCGACGCGGCCTGCGGTGTGCGCCAGCCTGCGTCCGTCCGAGGACATGTGCGGCGCATCGCGCGCCCAGGCGCTGGCCACTTTGACGGCACTGGAGCACGCCACGCGGCCGTGAGCCGCGGCACGCCTCAGCTGCCGGTGCCCTGCGCCTTGCGGGAGAAGATCCGCTTGATGCCGGTACCCACGGCAAACACACCCAACAGCACCAGCTTCCATCCCTTGGCCAGCAACAGGCCCAGCTTGGCGAACAGCCCGGCCTTGGCCGCCAGGCCACCGCCGATCAGGCCGGCCAGGCCATAGCTGGCGATCTTGTCGGTGGACGGGTTGTGGTCGGCGTAGCGCGCGCCCTGGTCGAATTCGGTCATCGGCAGCAATTGCTGCATGCCCTGGCGGACCTGTTCGAGCTGGTCCATGCCGGCGACGGCATTGAGGCTGAGGTAGCCGCTGCGGCCCAGCACGCGGATATCGTAGTTGAGCGTGTGCTGCTGGGCGCCATCGAAGCGCAGTTCCTTGGCCCAATAGAGCTTCTTGCTGCCTGCGTCGTACCGCGGCGGCACCGCCCAGCCGAGCAAGTCGACGGTGCCGTAGCCCTGCTCACGGCGCGCGGCGTTGTCTTCGGCGGTGCCCTTCTGCATGTCGGCCAGCAGCTCGCTGTAATCGATCTTGGCGGCATCCTCGTCGGACACATAACCGTCGTCGGCATAGGTCACCACCACTGCCCAGCCACCCGGCGCATCCAGCGCGGGTGTGCGCGGCACGATCATGCCCAGCACGCTGTCGTCGGGCGGGTTGCCCCACAGCTGCTCGAGCACGCGGCGCGTGTCGGCCTTGTCCAGGTAGCGGAACGCCGGGTCCAGATCGAAGTGCGCCTTGGCTTGCGGCACGTCGATGTGGCCGTCGCGGTACTGCAGGGCAGACAGCACCTGCGCTTCGTCGACGGCGTCGGCTGGAATGGCCAGCAGCGACTGGCTTGCGATCAGCAGGCAGGCGGCCAGCAGGCTGCCCAGGGCAAAACGCGTATGCATCGGGTCGAATCCATTCGAGGGCAGCGTCCCCACGCCGCAGGGCGCCGATCTTGCCATGCCTGCGTAGGGCGGACAACGGCTCAGCCGGTACCGACGGTGCCCAGGTACTGGTCCTTGAGCCGCACATAATGCTGTGCGGAGTAATGCAGGCTCTCGATTTCCTTGTCGCTGAGCGTGCGGGCCAGCCGTGCGGGATTGCCCAGCCACAACTCGCCTTCGCCGACGATCTTGCCCGGGCCGACAACCGCCCCGGCGCCGACAAAGCCGTAGCGCTTGACGGTGGCGCCGTCGAGCACGCAGGCACCCATGCCGATCAGGCACAGGTCTTCGATGGTGCAGGCATGCAGGATGGTGCCGTGGCCGACCGTGACGTCGGCGCCGATCACTGTCGGGTAGCCGGCCTTGTTGAACGGGCTGTGGTGGCTGACGTGGATGATGGTGCCGTCCTGCACGTTGGTGCGTGCGCCGATCTGCACATGATTGACGTCGCCGCGAATCACCGTGCCCGGCCACACCGACACGTCATCGCCCAGGCTCACCTTGCCGATGATGGTGCAGGCAGGATCGACATAGACGCGTGCGCCCAGTTGCGGGGTGTGTTCCAGGAACGAGCGAATCGGGGTCACGATGATCTCCGGCATGTCGGCGTGCCGCCCGGTGCGGGCACGGCCTGCATGATAGCGGGCGAGCGTCGGCATGCGGAAAGCGCTGGTGCGGCAGTGGATCGATCTGGCTGCGGACGTGCCTGATGCAGCGGCGCAGCGTGTTGGAACAGCTGGCGCCAGGGCATGTGAGGCCGCGCCTGCACATTCGCTGCCGCTCCGAACGGATCGAGGTGTGTGTCGCGGTGTGCAGTCATGCGCAAGTCGCGTCGTTCAACCTCGCTGCCAGCAACGCTGCATCCATGCCTGCATCACGAGTGCGGCATTGCGCTCTGCAATCCTGGACCAGATGAACGTGAGGGTCGCCAGGTCTGATCGCACGCCAGGTCACGCGCTGCAGCGCCGCATGCGAGGTCGATCGTTTCCGTGCAGGCAAGGCGTAGACCGCAGATGCCGCTGCACAGACAGCTCAACGAATGCGTGGAGGGGCAAGCGAAGCGCGCTGCCGGCTTGTTCGATAAGCGCACACCCGTGCAGGCCGCTGTCTTGAACGCGCCCCGCGATCGGCCTAGCGTGCCGGTGACGTTGCAACACCCCGACTGTGGTTGCCGCGTTGCAGTGCCGCTGCGCTGTCGAAGGCCGTCGCAGCGTCCAGCGTGCTTGCGTCTTCGTCGTGGCGGCGCTGCGTGATCGGATGGACACGCGTGAGGTTGCCAATGCAGCTGCCCTCCCTAATCAGGATCACCCGATGACCCAGAGCGCCGCGATACCTGCACCCTTCGTACTGCAACGCATGACGCCGTTTCAGTGGAGGGCGGTGGCGGTGTGCGTGTTGCTGACCATGCTCGATGGCTTCGACGTGATGGCGATGGCCTTCACCGCCCCGCATGTGTCGGCGCAGTGGCAGTTGTCGGGCAAGCTGCTCGGGGCTTTGTTCAGTGCCGGCCTGGTCGGCATGGCGGTGGGGTCGTTGCTGTTGGCGCCGCTGGCCGACCGCATCGGGCGGCGCGCGACGATCCTGGCATGCCTGGCGATCTTGACCGTGGGCATGGGCGCCTCGGCGCTGGCCACCGGGGTGTGGCAACTCGGCGCGTTGCGTGCATTTACCGGGATCGGCATCGGCGGCATGCTGGCCTGCGTTGCGGTCATCGCTGCCGAATATTCCACCGCCCAGTGGCGCAGCACGGCACTGGCGCTGCAGGCCACCGGTTATCCGATCGGCGCGACGCTGGGCGGCGCGATCGCAGCACTGCTGTTGCAGCACTGGTCCTGGCACGCGGTGTTCGTGCTCGGCGCGCTCGGGTCGCTGCTGTGTGTGCCCTTGGTGCTGGCGTTCTTGCCCGAGTCGTTGGAATTTCTGATCGCGCGTCGCCCACCCGATGCAGGCGCACGCTTCAACGCAGTGCTTGCGCGCATGGGCATGCCGCCGCAGGCGGTACTGCCGTCACCGCCGCCGCATGGCTCCGATCGGGCGCGGGGTTATGCGGCCCTGTTCGTGCCGGCATTGCGACGGCAGTCGCTGTTGATCGCGCTGGCGTTCTTTCTGCTGATGTTTGCGTTCTATTTCGTGCTCAGCTGGACCCCAAAGCTGCTGGTCGTGGCCGGCTTGTCGGCAGAGCAGGGCGTGACCGGTGGCGTGTTGTTGAATCTGGGCGGGATCGCCGGCGGTGCGATCTTCAGCGCGTTGGCCGCGCGTGCGCGGCTGTCGTGGCTGACCGCCGGTGTGCTGGGGCTGTCGGCGCTGGCGCTGCTTGCCTTTGGCTGGTACAGCACGGTGCTGGGTTGGGCGTTCGTCATTGCGGTGCTGAGCGGCGCGGTGCTGTTTGCCGCCATCGCCGGGCTGTATGCGGTGGCGCCGGTGGTCTTCACGGCGGCGGTGCGTTCCACCGGCATGGGCTGGGCGATCGGGGTGGGCCGCTTCGGTGCGATCGCCTCGCCGCTGTGCGTGGGCGTGCTGGTTGATGCGGGCTGGTCGCCGGCGGCCCTGTACCTGGCCTGCAGCGTGCCGCTGCTGCTCGCGGCCATCGCCGTGCTAGGCATGCGCCTGCCGGCGCGCTGAACTGCTCAGCCAGCGGTCGCCGCGCGGCGCGAGCGAGTTCTACCGGACCAAAGAAATCCCGCGCACTGCCGATAACCCGACAGACCCTCCATCGTCGTGGCGGGCTCTTCCGCGGACCATTTGCAGATCAGCGCCGGCATGCTCAGAACCATCGATTCAGACCAACTCCGCCCCGGTATGTATGTCTACAAGCTGCTGGGCGCGTGGGTGCACCACCCGTTCTGGAAGACCTCGTTCCTGGTCGATTCGGACGACGTGGAGAAGATCCATGGCAGCCGGATCGAGCAACTGGTGATCGACACCGCGCGTGGCCTGGACCTGGACACGGCGGCGCCGGACGCGCCCGATCCACAGCCTGAGCCGGAGCAACCGCCGCCGCCGGCACCGGAACCCCCCGAGCCGGCCACCACCACGCGCACCGCGAGGACCAATAGCGTCACCGCGCAGGTCGGCATCGAGTCCGAAGTGGTGCGCGCACGCAAGATCTTCGAAGACGGCCGCGATACGGTCGAGGCGATGTTCCGCGATGTGCGGCTTGGCCGCACCGTCGACACCGAGGCGGCGATGCCGCTGGTGGAAGCCATCAACGATTCGGTCCTGCGGCATCCGCAGGCCTTGATCAGCGTGGCAAGGCTCAAGACCGCCGACGACTACACCTATCTGCATTCGATGGCGGTGGCCGGCCTGATGAGCGGGCTGGCGCGCCAGCTCGGTCTGCCTGAAGGGCAGGTCGTCGAGGCGGCCATGGGCGGCCTGCTGCACGACATGGGCAAGGCGGTGACGCCGCTGGACATCCTCAACAAGCCCGGCAAGCTCACCGACGAAGAGATGGCGATCATGCGCCAGCATCCGCTGGACGGTCATCGCCTGCTGCTGGCCGGCGGGGTGCAGAACGCGGTGGTGCTGGAGATCGCGTTGCACCACCACGAGAAAATGGACGGCAGTGGCTACCCGAACCGCTTGGCGGGCGAGAACATCGCGCTGATGTCGCGGATGGGCGCGGTGTGCGATGTGTACGACGCCATCAGCTCGGACCGCCCCTACAAACGCGGCTGGGATCCGGCCGAATCGCTCAAGCGCATGGCGTCGTGGCAGGGGCACTTCGACCCGGTGGTGTTCCAGGCCTTCGTGCGCCGGCTGGGGATTTATCCGGTCGGCTCGTTGGTGCGGCTGGAGTCGCAGAAACTGGCAGTGGTGATCGAGCAGACCCCCGATGCGCTGCTCAAGCCCAAGGTGCGCGTGTTCTATTCGGCCAAGCTGCGCAGCCATGTGCTGGTGCAGGACATCGACCTGTCGCGCCCGGACTGCCAGGACCGCATCGCGCAGATGGAAAGCCCCTCGGACTGGGGCTTCCGCGATCTCGAGAAGCTCTGGCTGCCGTAACCCGTAACCCGTAATCCGCTGGCCACAGGCCGCGCGCGTGCACGCGGCCTACCTGGCGCGGAGATGCGCCGGGCGAGTGGGCTGGGTCCGCAGGCGTCGTCTGGCGAAGGCCGCAGCCTTGCCGTCGTGATTGCCACCACCGCTGCCAGGCCCGGCATGCCGCGCGCACCTGTGCCCGGCGTGCCGGTCACAGGCGGTTGCCACCATGCCCGCCAAGTCCATCGGCCCGCCTGGTCAACCTGGCGAGCGCGACCATGCTGCGCTGCAGCTTGGCAATGTAGTTATGATCCATAACTATTCCGGAACGCAATCACTTGTCGACCCCGGATCCCATGTCGCAGCCGTGCCTGGATGACCGTCGCTTCCCACACCTGCGTGCCGCCGCATGCGGCCGCCACGTGCTGGCGCTGGACTGGCACCAGCCTGTGGCGACCTGCCTGCACGGCGGTGCCACGCGGTTGGCGGCCACACCCACATCGGCATGCCTGCGCGCGTCTACAATGCAGCTCACGCCGCGGATCGGCGTTGCGGGCGGTGAGCGCTGCGCGCACCGGTCCGCCTGTCGTCTTCGCTGCGAGAACCGTCATGTCCGTCACTGCCACTGCCGTACCGCTGCCGGATGCCGTCACCACGGTGGATCAGGCACGCCTGCTGCGGCTGCTGGGCTACCGCATCACCCGCACCGAGTTGCTGGTGCGGCGGATGTTTCAGGACTGCGTGGCTGCGTTCGACCTCAAGCCGGTCGACTTCTCGCTGCTGATGCTGGTGGACGGCAACCCGGGCATCAACCAGCGCCAGATCGGCGACGTGCTGCACGTGTCGGCGCCCAACCTGGCGATCGTGGTGGCACGCCTGGTCAAGCGCCGCCTGCTGCGGCAGGTGCGCGGACGCCAGGACCGACGCATGCAGCATCTGTCGCTGACCAGCGCCGGCGTGACCCTGCTGAGCGCTGCCGAGGCCGAAGTGCTGCGCATGGAACAGCAGCTCAGCGTGGTGCTGGGCAGCAGCGAGGCGCCGTTGCTGCGCGCACTCGACCGGCTGGACCGTCTGGACACCGTGTAATCCGCCGTTGCCGTGCAGGCGCACGGCCAGCTTTCCCTTTGACCTGCGCACGCGCCGTTGCCGGCGTGTCGATTGCGCCTGCCTGACCGTTGTCCCGCCGCAGTTCCCGCTGTCCCTCCCAATGCTGGAGATGTTCGCAGTGAGCTATCGATCGGTCCTGTCTGGGTTGTCTTCCCGCGCGTCGGCGCTGCGCCGCGCAGCGCTTGGCATGCTGTCGCTGCTTGCTGCCGGCACGGCCGGCGCACAGAGCCTGCCGCAGAGTACGACGCTGACCAACGGCATCAATACCGGCGGCACCAGCTATCTGGACGGCTTCACCCGCACCACGCCCGGCTGGGCGGTGATCACCTATCTGCGCCAGAGCTCACTGGACGCGATCAAGGATTCGCGCGGCAACGACGTACCGGTGTTCGACCGCCCACGCATCGATTCCACGCTGTTGCTGACCCAGGTCGCCTATGTCACCCCGTACACGCTCTTCGGCGGCGCAGTGGGCATCAACACGCTGCTGCCGCTGATCAATCTGGATGCCTCGTTCGGGCGCAACAGCATTGCCCGCTTGCGCGACAACGGCGCCGGCGTGGGCGACCTGACCTTCGGCCCGTATCTGCAGATGCTGCCGGTGATCCGCAATGGCAGGCCGGTGTTTTCGCAGCGCTTCGAAATCGATGCGATCGCACCGATCGGCAAGTTCGACCGCGATCGCGACCTCAATCAGGGCGCCGGCTACTGGTCGCTGGTGCCGCAATATGCGTTCACCGTGTTCCCGACGCCCAACTGGGAAGTCAGCGCACGCATCAACTACATCTACAACTTTCGCAGCGAGCGGCGCCCGAACCTGCCGCCGGGCTTCGAGTTCCGCAACGGCCAGGCCGGCGACGCGGGCTGGATCAACTTCGCCACCTCCTGGGAAGTGGTACCCGATATCCGGCTTGGCGTGAATGCCTATTACCTCACCCAGTTCCGCGATAACCGCACCAATGGGCAGCGCGTGGCCGATACCCGCCAGAGCGTGTTCTATGCGGGGCCCGGTGGCGTGTGGCGGATGGATGCCAACAACATGCTGTTTGCCAATGTGTATCTGCCGGTGGAGGTCAAGAACGCCGCCTCCGGCAACAACGTCAACCTGCAGTACGTCCATGTGTTCTAGCGCCGGTACATCCGGCCTCTTCGGAGAGTGGCAATGAATTTGCAGAACAAGACGATCGTGGTCACCGGCGTGGCATCGGGCATCGGTGCCGAAGTCGCGCGTCTGGCCCGTTTCCATGGCGCCACGGTGATCGGCGTCGATCGCACGCCGGTGCAGATGTCGCTGCACGGGTTCCACCAGGCCGATCTCGGTGATCCGGCGTCCATCGATGCGCTGGTGCAGGCCTTGCCGGCGCGTATCGATGCGCTGGCCAATGTGGCTGGCGTCCCCGGTACCGCGCCGCTGGAGGTGGTGGCGCGCGTCAACTATCTGGGCCTGCGCCATTTGAGCCAGGCGCTGCTGCCGCGCATGACGCCCGGCGGTTCCATCATCAATGTGGCCTCCATCCTGGGCGCCGAGTGGCCGCAGCGCCTGGAACTGCACAAGCAACTGGCCGCCACCGACAGCTTTGCGTCTGGCGATGCATGGCTGCAGGCGCATCCGGTGGCGCACGACACCTGCTACCAGTACTTCAAGGAAGCGCTGATCGTGTGGACGCTGCTGCAGTCGCGGCCCTGGTTCGCCGAGCACGGCGTGCGCGTCAACAACGTCTCGCCGGGGCCGGTGTTTACGCCGATTCTTGGCGATTTCGTCACCATGCTCGGCGAGGAGCGCGTCAAGGAAGATGCCAAGCGCATGACGCGGCCGGCGTATGCCGACGAGGTGGCGGAGGCCATCGTGTTTCTCGCCTCCGATGCGGCGCGCTGGATCAACGGCATCACCCTGCCGGTCGATGGCGGGCTGGCGTCCACCACTCTGTAACACCACCCCCTCAGCAGGAGGCTAGACCATGAACGCTCTCCCCAATACCGCCATTGCCGCAAGCGCCGCTCCGGCGTGGCATGGCTGCATCTTCAATGGCGACTGGGTGCCCGGCAACGGCGGCACCGTGCAGATCATCGAACCGGCCACCGGCACGCTGCTGCACGAAGTCGGCAAGGCCGACCTGGCCGATGTCGCCGCTGCCGTGGCGCTGGCCAAGAAAGCGCAGCGTGCCTGGGCAGCCACTGCGCCGCGTGAGCGCGCTGCGGTGTTTCACCGTGCCGCGCAGCTGATGGAAGCGCGCAGTGCCGAAGCGGCGCTGCTGATCGCGCGCGAAACCGGCGGCATCTTGCCCAAGGCCCAGCGCGAAGTGAACGAGTCGGTGGTGATCTACCAGCAGTCTGCGGCGCTGCCGCTGCAGGCGGTCGGCCAGGTGCTGCCGACGGGCGCCGGCCAGCTCAGCCTGGCCCGGCACCTCCCGCTGGGCGTGATCGCGGTGATTTCCCCGTTCAATTTCCCGCTGATCCTGTCGCTGCGCTCGGTCGCCCCGGCGCTGGCGATGGGCAATGCAGTGGTGCTCAAGCCCGACCCGCGCACGCCGTATACCGGTGGCGTGATCATCGCGCAGGTGCTGGAAGAAGCAGGCCTGCCGAAGGGGCTGCTGCATGTACTGCATGGCGATGCCGCCATCGGGCAGGCGCTGGTCGAATCGCCGGATATCCCGATGATTGCCTTCACCGGCTCCACCGCGGCCGGGCGGCGCATCGGCGAGATCGCTGGCCGGCATTTGAAGAAGGTGTCGCTGGAGTTGGGCGGCAACAATGCAGTGATCGTGCTCGACGACGCCGATCTGGACAAGGCCGCCTCTGCAGTGGCATTCGGCGCCTACATGCATCAGGGACAGATCTGCATGGCCACCGGCCGCGTGCTGGTCCAGCGCGGGATCGCCGATGCATTCACGCAGCGGCTGGCCGAAAAAGCCAGGCATCTGCCGGTTGGCGATCCAGTCAGCGGCACCGTGGCACTGGGTCCGATCATCGACCAGCGCCAGCTGCAGCGGGTGATCGATATCGTGGACGACAGCGTCGCCGCCGGTGCGGTGGTGGAGGCCGGCGCCAGCAACGAAGGCCTGTTCTATGCGCCGACGGTGCTGTCCAACGTGCGTCCGGGCATGCGTGCATTCGACGAAGAAGTCTTTGGCCCGGTGATCAACATCACCGTGTTCGATACCGACGACGAAGCCGCGGAACTTGCCAACCATGGCGAGTACGGTCTGGCTGCCGGCATCCTGTCGGCGTCGGTGTCGCGCGCGATGCGGCTGGGCGACAAGCTGCACACCGGCCTGTTGCACATCAACGATCAGACCGTGGCCGATGAAGTCATCAATCCCTTCGGCGGGACCGGCGCGTCGGGCAACGGCACCAGTGTCGGCGGACCGGCCGATTGGGAGCAGTACACCCACTGGCAATGGCTGACGATCAAGAACGAAGTGCCGCAGTACCCGTTCTGACCGGTGCGGCGCAACCGACCGGAGGGCGGGGCTGCAGGCGAGCCATGGATCAGCCGCTTTGGGGCTGATCTATCTGCGGTGTCCAAGCGCACCGCTCTTAAATTTGCCCACCGACCATCTCAACTGGTCCTTGCCCGCCCGCCGTCGCGAGACCTTACGCGGCATGGATGCCGCGTAAGAGCCTACACGGACGTACTTGCGGCGTGTCCTGCGATGGTGGACGGGCAAGGGCCGTGCCGCAGAACCTGAGATCAACCGCTCTAGGATTGAGCTAATGCGTGGGCGACTGCTTCAAAAGACCGACCATCTCAACTGGTCCTTGCCCGCCCGCCGTCGCGGGACCTTACGCGGCATGGATGCCGCGTAAGAGCCTACACGGACGTACTTGCGGCGTGTCCTGCGATGGTGGGCGGGCAAGGGCCCTGCAGCCAATCTCCAGACCAGCCGCTCTGCAACCAACGCATCCACACCTTTCGCCCTTACTCGCCAGCGCGGAATTGCGTCGGCGAGCAGCCGGCATGGCGTGCGAAGTAGCGGCTGAAGTACGCAGCGTCGAAAAATCCAAGGCTGGCGGCGATCTGCTGCACGCTCAGACTGGTGTAGCGCAGGCTGCGGCGTGCTTCGAGCATGATCCGGCGCTGCAGTAATTGCAGTGCCGAGGCGCCGGCCAGTCGCTGGCATAACGCGTTGAGATGGCCCGGAGTCAGACCCAGTTGCTCGGCATAACGGGAGATCGGCCAGTGCGCGCGGTAGTGCTGGTCTATCAAAGCCTGATAACCACGCAGATGGCGCAGTGACGGGTCGGCGTACGGGCTCACCGCAGCCGCATCCTGCGCGTGCTCCAGCGCCGTGCGGGCGGTCCAGATCAACAGCTGCGCTGCGGCGGCGTGCAATGCGGCCTCATGGCCGATGCGTCGGTATGCGTGATCGTCGGCAATGCTGGCGAACAGCACATCGAGCAATCCGCGTGCATGGTGTGCATGCAGGACCTGCGGGACGGTCAGTGCACGCTGCAACAGTGGCGCGGCACTCAAGGCATTGCGTACCAAGGGCATGCACACGGTGATGATGTGGCCGCGTACCTGTGGATCGAATTTGAAACCATGCACGCATAGCGGTGGCAGCCAGATCATGCTTGCGCCACGCACGCGCTGGCTGCGGCCATCCAGCTGCAGCGTCGCCGGCCCGCGTTGCACGTACAGCAGTTGCGCCAGGTCTTCGTGCCGGTGCGGGGCGATGCGCCAGTCATGCAGCCGGCTGCGTGCGGCAATCGACTCCCAATGCAATAGTTCAGGCGTGTCGGCATGCTGCTCGCCATACAGGCCGAAGGCGGGAACCGCAGCAGTTGCGGCAGTGGCGTGCGCGCGTGTGGGCATCGTCGAAAAGTCCAAGCACTGCACGTAATCATCCCTTCAAAGCATGTGCTTGGCTACCCACACTGGCCTGCATCCGTCGGCTGAGGCAGGAGCATTGCATGCGAACCCAGATCGCGATCATCGGCGCTGGCCCCTCCGGCCTGTTGCTGGGCGAGCTGTTGCTGCGGGCAGGTATCGATACCGTGGTGATCGAGCGGCAGACCACGGAGCATGTGCTGGGGCGTATCCGTGCCGGCGTGCTGGAACAGGGCAGCGTGGCGCTGCTGCAGCGGGCAGGGGTTGGCGCACGCGTGCAGCGCGAAGGCTTGCCGCACCACGGCTTCGAACTGTCGCTGGATGGCCGGCGGGAGCGCATCGATCTGCTGCGCGGCTGCGGGCGCAGTGTCACCGTCTACGGCCAGACCGAGGTCACCGCGGATCTGATGCAGGCCCGTGCGCGCAGCGCTGCGCCAACGTATTACAGCGCGCAGGACGTGACGCTGTGCGGAGTGGACAGCGACGCGCCTGCGGTGGAATTCACCCACGATGGCCAGCGCCTGCGTATCGACTGCGACTATATCGTCGGCTGCGACGGCTTCCATGGCATCAGCCGCGCCAGCATCCCGCCGGAGCGACTGCGTCTGTTCGAGCGGGTGTACCCGTTCGGGTGGCTTGGCGTGCTTGCCGACACCCCACCGGTCCACGACGAGTTGATCTACGCGCAGCACCCGCGCGGCTTTGCCTTGTGTTCGATGCGCTCGCCAACGCGCTCGCGCTATTACGTGCAGGTGCCGGCCGATGCGCGGGTAGAGGCATGGAGCGATCAGGCGTTCTGGGACGAGTTGCGTGCGCGCCTGCCAGACGCCTTGTCTGCGCAGCTGGTCACCGCGCCATCGATCGAAAAGAGCATCGCGCCGTTGCGTAGCTTCGTCGCCGAGCCCATGCAGTACGGTCGCCTGTTCCTGGCCGGCGATGCGGCGCATATCGTGCCGCCCACCGGCGCCAAGGGCCTGAATCTGGCGCTGGCCGATGTCGGCTTGCTGGCGCAATTGTTCGAGCGCTGGAACGCGCGTGGCGATACCACGGTGCTGCAGCGGTATTCGGCGCTGGCGCTGCAGCGGGTATGGAAGGCCGAACGGTTTTCATGGTGGATGACCACCTTGCTGCATACCTTCGACGACCAGGACGCATTCACCGCACGCATTCATGCCGCAGAGCTGGATTATCTGCTGGACAGCGAGGCCGGGCGGGCCACCCTGGCCGAAAACTATGCGGGTTTGCCGTTGGTGGAGCTGCCGGATTGAGCGTAGCGATGGTTGCCGCCGAGACGCCTCGTGCGTGCGCGCGAGAAAACCGACTGCGGTGGTTATCTTCTGATTACCACCAATACCGCAGGTGCCCTGGTGCACTCCAGGGCGGCTAGCGGGCGAGCGGACGCGGCCGTTAGGCTGGCGGCGACGCGTGGAAAACCCTGTGTGCCAAGGCGCGTCGTCCCCCAATCAACGGTGCACCGTGTTGGCACCCGGCCGGCACAGCGCCCGTCTCCACATAAGGAGTCTTCCATGAATAAGCTGTTCTCACGCGCCTTGCTGCTGGTCATGCTGGTGGCGCCAGTGGCTGCGTTCGCGCAGACCGCAGTAACTGAAAATCCCAACCACCAGAAGATGCTGCTCGGCTCCACCTGGTATGAAACCGCCAACAAGCGGCTGGTCTACGATTTTTGGCGCATCGTGTTCGAAGCCGGCCAGGTGCAGTATGCGCCGATGTACATGGACAAGAACTACATCCAGCACAACCCGAATGTGGCCAATGGCCGCGATGCGTTCATTGCCTTCCTGACCGCCTTCGTGAAGCCGACGCCGGTGCAGCCGCGCGTGCAGCTGCCGCTGGTGGCCATCACTGCCGACGGCGATCTGGTCACGCTGGTGTCGGTACGCACCTTGCCCAATCCGAACAAACCGGGCACCACCTACACCACCACGTGGTTCGACATGTTCCGCATCGAAAAAGGCCTGATCAAGGAGCATTGGGATCCGGACACCATCGCCGGCCGCGCCAATAGCGGCGGCCAGTAATCGCTGCTGCATTGCAGGGCTGCAGCGTGCAGCCCTGCAATGCGTGATCCATGCAGCTCGTCAGCAACCATGCAAGTGGTTGACGGAAACGACAACGCCCGCCTGACGGCGGGCGTTGTCTTTTGAGCGCAGCGGTCAGCTGATGCGGAAACCCATCGTCGCTTCCACCGCCTGCTGCCAGCCGGCATAGAGTTGTTCGCGCTTGTCGTCGGCCATGGTCGGCTCGAAGCGGCGATCCACCGCCCACTGCTTGGCGATCTCTTCGCGGCTGCTCCAGAACCCGGTCGCCAAACCGGCCAGATAGGCCGCACCAAGTGCCGTGGTTTCGGCCACTTCCGGTCGCAGCACCGGCACGTTGAGCATGTCACTCTGGAACTGCGCCATGAAGTCGTTGGCGATCGCGCCACCGTCGGCGCGCAGTTCCTTCAGCTCGATGCCCGAATCGGCCTGCATTGCAGTCAACACGTCGCGGGTCTGGTAGGCCATCGATTCCACCGCCGCACGCACGAAATGTTCCTTGGTGGTGCCGCGGGTCAGCCCGAACACCGCACCGCGGATATCGCTGCGCCAATACGGCGCGCCCAGGCCGACGAAGGCCGGCACCAGATAGACCCCGTCGTTGTCGCCGGCACGTTCGGCATAGGCCTGCGAGTCGCTGGCCTTGCCGAGCATGCGCAGGCCGTCGCGCAGCCACTGCACGACCGAGCCGGCGACGAAGATCGAGCCTTCCAGCGCGTATTCGACCTTGCCGTCGATGCCCCAGGCGATCGTGGTCAACAGACCGGCCTTGGACGCAACCGCCTTGTCGCCGGTATTCATCAGCGCAAAGCAGCCGGTGCCATAGGTGTTCTTGGCCATGCCCGGCTCGAAGCAGGCCTGCCCGAACAGCGCCGCCTGCTGGTCGCCGGCGATCCCGGCGATCGGCACCTGCTCGCCGTAGAAATACTGGGTCTGGGTCATGCCGTAGATTTCGCTGGACGAGCGCACCTCCGGCAGCATTTCCTTCGGCACGTCGAGCATGGCCAGCAGCTCGGCGTCCCACTCCAGCGTGTGGATGTTGTACATCAGCGTGCGCGAGGCATTGGTGTAGTCGGTGACATGCACCTTGCCGCCGGTGAGATTCCAGATCAGCCAGCTGTCGATGGTGCCGAAGGCAAGCTCGCCGTTACGCGCACGCTCGCGGGCGCCGTCGACGTGGTCGAGGATCCATTTGACCTTGGTGCCGGAAAAATACGCGTCGATCAGCAGGCCGGTCTTGTCGCGCACCATCTGTTCGTGCCCGGCCTCCTTGAGCTGTGTGCAGATGTCCTTGGTCTGCCGCGATTGCCAGACGATGGCGTTGTAGATCGGCTGGCCGGTGGCCTTGTCCCACACCACCGCGGTCTCGCGCTGGTTGGTAATGCCGATACCGGCGATCGAACGCGCATCGATCTGCGCGTTGTTGAGCAGCTCGGTGATCGTGGTGTAGACGCTGGTCATGATCTCGCGCGGGTTGTGTTCCACCCAGCCCGGCTGCGGAAAGATCTGGCCGAACTCGCGCTGCGCCACGCCGGCCACCTTGCCGTTGCGATCGAACAACATCGCCCGTGAACTGGTGGTGCCCTGATCGATCGCAAGGACGTACTGCTTTTCCATCGGAGATTCCTCGAACAATGCCGGCGCTGGCGCACGGCGAGAAAGGGGGCAGTGCACGCTGCTGCGCGAAAGGCCGATAAAACCCAGCCTGTCTGGCGGCGGCGCAGTGCTGTCAGTCGTGCAGCAGGGCGATCAGCGCGGATCGAGCGGTTTGCCGCCCTGCAGATGGCGCACGCGTGCCGGCAGGAACGGCAGGATCAGCCACTGGTAGGCGAGCGCGCCGATCGGGCCGCCGATCAATGGGCCGACAATGGGAATCCACCAGTAGTTGTCCTTGGCAGGCAACGCGGCCTCGCCCCAGCCGGCAAGGTAGGCAAACAGACGCGGGCCGAAATCGCGCGCCGGATTCATCGCCCAGGCTTCAAGATAGCCCATCGACGCGCCCAGCGTCGCCACCAGCAGGCCGATCATCAGCGCGCCGGAGTTGGCGGTCGGCGCGGCTTCGTTGAATTGTTCGGTGATGGCGAAGATGCCGAAGATCAGGAACGCGGTGATGATGATCTGGTCGACCAGCGCATGCATCGGCGTGACCGCAAGGCCGGGTGCAGTGAAGAACACCCCGGCGGCGCCACCGGCTTCGCGGGTGAGTTGCTGCACCTGGTTGTAGTGGTCGATGACCGGGCCGTACAACTGGTAGACGATGGCCGCGCCCAGGAATGCACCGATCACCTGCGCGCCCCAGTACGGCAGCACCTTCTTCCAGGAGAAACCGCGGAACAGCGCCAGCGCCAGCGTCACCGCCGGGTTGGCATGCGTGCCGGACACCGAGCCGGTGACATAGATCGCCAGCGTCACCGCCAGGCCCCAGGCGATGCACACGCCCCAGTAGGCGTTCTGGTACGGGCTGGGGTCGTAGAGGACGTACATCGCCGCGACCGAATCGCCGAGCGCGATGATGATGAACATCGCCACCGCCTCGGAAATCAACTCACCCACGAGTTGGCGGCTCATGCGCGCGTCCTCGTGCCGATGGCGATGACGCAGGCAGGGTGGTGCGATGCGCGCATTGGCGCGCAGGGGTCTTCGGTGATGCTCATCAGGGTGCCCTCCACGTGACTCAGGATGATGCTGGCGAATGCGCCAGGATACGTTGCCGCGCGACCCGTCCTCGCTGGCAACGTGGTTCGATCAGGCCGGCACGCCGTCCGCCTGCCGGACCGAGTGTGTCTGCAGATACGCCTCCAGGCGTGCGCGCCCGGCCGCGTCGATGCGCAGGCCGAGTTTGCTGCGGCGCCACAGGATGTCGTCGGCAGTGACGGCCCATTCGTGGGCACGCAGGTAATCCACCTCGGCCTGATACAGATCGGCACCGAAGTGCGTGCCCAGGGCGGCGATGTCCTGCGCCTGGCCCAGCAGCTGCTCCGCACAAGTGCCGTAGTTGCGCACCAGCCGCTGCGCAGTCGGTGCCGGCAGCCACGGGTATGCGTTGCGCACGCGCTCAAGCAGGCTGGCGATATCGCGTTGTTCGCCGCCGGGCAATGCATCGCCGCGCGCGGTCCATGCCGGCTTGCGGGCACCCAGCGCCTGGGTGAGGCGGTCGACCGCTTCTTCGGCCAGCTTGCGATAGGTGGTGAGCTTGCCGCCGAACACGTTGAGCAACGGTGCGCCGTCGGTAAGCACTTCCAGCTGGTAATCGCGGGTGACTTCGGCAGCGTTGTCCTCGGCGTCGTCCAGCAGCGGACGCACGCCGCTATAGCTCCACACCACATCGCTGGGAGCGATCTGCTGCTGGAAATACAGGTTCACTGCATCGCACAGGTACTGCACTTCGGCCGCATCGATGCTGGGCGCGGCGGGGTCGGCCTGGTAATCCACGTCGGTGGTGCCGATCAGGGTGAAGTCGTGCTCGTACGGGATGGCGAACACGATGCGCCGATCCGGTTGCTGGAAGATGTACGCGTGGTCGTGGTCGAACAACCTGGGTACCACGATGTGGCTGCCCTTGACCAGGCGGAGTGCGTGCTTGTGCGGCACTGCGGCGACCTTGTCCAGGAACGACACCGCCCACGGCCCGGCCGCATTGGCCAGCGCACGCGCCTGCACGGTGCGGCGGCGGCCGTCGCGGTCTTCCAGCTCGGCGTACCAGAAGCCTGCATCGCGCCAGGCACCGACGCAGCGTGTGCGGGTGTGGATCTGAGCGCCACGCCTGGCGGCATCCATCGCATTGAGCACCACCAGCCGCGCATCCTGCACCCAGGCATCGGAGTACACGAAGCCGGTGCGCAGCGATTCCTGCAACGGCTGGCCCACCGGGTGTGTGCGCAGCGACAGCCGGCGCGAGCGCGGCAGGCTGCGCTTGCTGCCGCCGAGATGGTCGTACAGGAACAGGCCGGCGCGAATCATCCAGGCCGGACGCAGATGCGGTTGATGCGGCAGCAGGAAGCGCAGCGGCCAGATGATGTGCGGGGCCAGCCGCAGCAACACCTCGCGCTCGGCCAGCGCCTTGCCGACCAGCGCGAACTCGTACTGCTCCAGGTAGCGCAGGCCACCGTGAATGAGCTTGGTGCTGGCGCTGCTGGTATGCGCGGCCAGATCGTCCTGTTCGCACAGGCACACCGACAG
Source organism: Xanthomonas sp. WHRI 7064 (assembly GCF_040202355.2). Taxonomy (NCBI): domain Bacteria; kingdom Pseudomonadati; phylum Pseudomonadota; class Gammaproteobacteria; order Lysobacterales; family Lysobacteraceae; genus Xanthomonas; species Xanthomonas sp. WHRI 7064. The sequence goes on from NZ_CP167821.1 coordinate 483,450, forward strand.
GCCACGCCCGGCCGCATCGCGGGCGATGCCGACCCCGTTGATGCCGCCGCCTATCACCAGAAGATCGTATGTCTCGCCCATCGATGTCTCCGTCCGGGCGCGCCAGTAGCGAACCCAAGTTGTCATGTTCGAACATATTCGAACATCAAACCTTTTCAGGACGTGAAGAGCTGTAAGGCCTGAAACCTAAACGGATAAAGAGCAATTTTGACTATCGAAGCTGGATCTTCGATAGTCAAGGCGGATCAATAGGGCGATCAGATCGGCACGCCGCACCGCAAACGCACAAAAACGAACAATCGGCTCAGCCGGCGTCGCCAGGCTCGGCCAGATGCACGCGGGTGCCGGCCTCGGCCAGCACGGCGGCCAGTTCCTGCGGCGGCGGCCGGTCGGTGAACCAGTCGTGCACCTGGGCAATCGCGCCCAGTCGCACCATGGCGTTGCGGCCGAACTTGCTGTGGTCGGCGGCCAGCAGCACCTGCCGCGAGTGCTCGATGATGGCCTGGGCCACGCGCACTTCCTGGTAGTCGAAGTCCAGCAGGGTGCCGTCCAGATCGATGCCGGAAATGCCGATCACCCCGAAGTCGACCTTGAACTGCCGGATCAGCTCCACCGTCGCCTCGCCGGTCACGCCCTGGTCGCGCCCGCGCACCACGCCACCGGCCACGATCACCTCGAAGCTGGGGTTGGCGCTGAGCATTACCGCTACGTTGAGGTTGTTGGTGATCACGCGCAGGCCGCGGTGCTGCAGCAAGGCGCGCGCGACCTCTTCGTTGGTGGTGCCCAGGTTGATGAACAACGAGGCATCGTCGGGAATGAAGCGGGCGACCTGCGCGGCGATGTGCTGTTTCTCGCGCGCCTGCAGCGCCTTGCGCGCGGTGTAGGCCAGGTTTTCCACGCTCGAGGGCATGCTGACGCCACCGTGATAGCGGCGCAGCACGCCGGCATCGCACAGCAGGGTCAGATCGCGACGGATGGTCTGCGGCGTCACCTCGAAGCGCGTCGCCAGCCCTTCCACCTCGGCAAAGCCCTGCTGCCGCACCAATGCCACCAATTGTTCCTGGCGCGGGTTGAGTGCCGGCGCCGGGACCGTCCTGTAGTGAGTCGACTCCATGCGCAGATGATCGCGCATGCGCGTGAGGATGCAAACACGCGCTGCGCGAGCGCCGGCGTGCCGATGGCCGCGCTCAGCCCAGCTCGCCGCGGTAGCCGGTATCGATGCTGATGCTGCCGCCTACCGCGCGCGACACGCAGGCGCACAGCTTGCGGTTCTCGCGGCGCTGTTCGTCGCTGAAGAACACGTCGCGGTGATCGATATCGGCCGCGCTGTCCAGCACCTCGACCGCGCACAGCCCGCATTCGCCACGCCGGCATTCGGCGATCAGCTCGACTCCGGCATCGGCCAGCGCATCCAGCATCGATTCGTTCTCGGCCACCGGCACTTCCAGGCCAAGCCCGGGCAGCTTGACCACGAACGCCTGCGCCGGCACCCGCCCGCTGTTGCCGAAGGTTTCGAAATGCAGACGCGCGCGCGGACGCCCGGCAGCGTGCCAGTGCTGGCGCACCGCCTCGAGCATGCCGAGCGGGCCGCACACGTATACCTCGGCATTGGGCGACAGCCGCGCCAGCTCGGCGGCAAGATCCGCCGGGCCGGCGCCGTCGTCGCATTGCAGCTGCAGGCGCTCGCCCAGCAGTGCTTCCAGCTCGTCGACATAGGCCATCGCACGGCGGGTACGCCCGGCATACAGCAGGCGGAACGCGCGGTGGCGGCGCGCCAGCCGCTGCGCCATGCCGATGATCGGGGTGATGCCGATCCCGCCGGCGATCAGCAGGATCTCCTCGCCGCCCTCGTCCAGCGCGAAGTTGTTGCTGGGCGGGGAGATCTCCACCTCATCGCCGGGCTGCAGCGTCCACATGTGCCGCGAGCCGCCGCGGCTGTCGGGCATCTGCCGTACCGCGATCTGGTAGTGGCCATCGGCACGCGGCTCGCCCACCAGCGAGTACGAGCGCACGTCGGCGCGGCCATGCAGCTGCACGCGAAAATCCAGATGGCTGCCGACCTCGAAGCCGCGCGCCGCGGTGCCCGGGTCGAGCACGATTTCGCGTACGCCCTCGCAGGCGTCGGCAATGCTGACCACATGGGCGCGGTGCCACTGGGTGTCTTTACGCATGGGGAACTCCGGGCAGAGGGGTGGGCCGGCTGCTGCCGGCAGTGGCGGGATGGGCGCGGCCGATCAATGCGCCGCCGCGCACCTGGGTGATCGCCGCTGGGGTCTGCAGCACGTGGCGCAGATTGCGATGGGCCAGCCGTGCGTGTTCGCGCATCAGCGCTTCGGCGCGCGCGCCCTGGCGATCTTCGATGGCGGCCAGGACTTCACGGTGCTGGTCCTGTGCCAGGGTCAGGATCAGCCGCGCCTCGGCGCTGGTGGTCTGCGCCATGACCAGGCTGTTGGGCGAGGCGAACGGCAGCTGCAGCACGCGGGTGAGCTCGCGGCCCAGCACATCGCTGCCGGCCATGGCCACCAGCAACGCGTGGAACTGCGCATTGGCCTGCACGTACGCGCTGAAGTCGATGGCGTGTAGCGGCGAGCCGACGATGCGGTCGAGCGTGTCCAGCAACTGACGTGCCTGGGCCAGCGCCGCGGCCGATGCCCCGCGCTCTGCCGCCATGCGCGCGGCCAGGCCTTCGAGCGTGCCGCGCAGTTCGATCGCATCGTGCACGTCGCGTTCGCTGAAGGCCTGCACCGCATAGCCGCCACCGGGCAGTGCGCTGGCCAGGCCTTCTTCGCACAGCCGCTGCAGCGCGGCGCGCACGGGCGTGCGCGACATGCCCAGCCGCTGCACCACCGCCAGCTCGGACAGGCGCGTTCCGGCCGGCAGGGTGCCGTCGAGGATCAGTTCGCGTAGCGACAGCAGTGCGCGCGTGGTCTGCGCGGCACTGCTGCGAAACGGGGTGGCGGGTGACATGGAAACCTCCGATGCGGTGCTCAGCCCACCATGCGCAGCGACAGTTCCTGCGCGCGCTGCTCCTGGGCGATCAGCCGATCGATCACGCGGCGCGCCCACATCCCGCCGGCATCGACGTTGAGGTTGTAGAAGGTGTGATCCGGATGCGCATCGATGGCGCGTTGCTGCGCTTCCAGCACCGCCTCGTCCTCGCCGAACACGCCGGTGACGCCTGCACGGGTCAGCGTGGTCAGCGATTGGTCGTGCAGCGCGTAGTTGCGCATGAACGCCCAGAAGTAATGGCAGGTGGTGTCGGTTTCCGGCGTGATGGTATTGAGCACGTAGCCGTTGACGCCCTGACTGCGGTCGCCCTCCGGCGCACCGGTGCCGGCGATGGCCACGCCAACGTCGATGGCGATGGTGCCGGGCGCTTCGAAGCGGATGATCTGCCAGCGGTCGACCTTGCCGCGGTAATCCAGATGGCGCGCGATCTGGCTGGCCCAGAATGGCGGCGCGTCGATGTTGCGCATCCAGCGCGACACCACTACCGAGCGGTCGCCATGCATCACCTCGAACGGCGCTTCGGCGATCTCGTCCTGGCCGATGCTGGAGCCGTGCACGAAGGTCTCGTGGGTCAGGTCCATCAGGTTGTCCAGCACCAGCCGGTAGTCGCACTTGGCATAGATGGTGCGGCCATCGCCGGCCCAGGCCGGATCGTGCGCCCAGTGCAGATCGGGAATCAGGCGGGTATCGGCCTGCGCCGGGTCGCCCGGCCAGATCCACACATAGCGATGCTTTTCGGCCACCGGAAAACTGCGCACGCACGCGGAGGGATTGATGGTCTCCTGCGAGGGCATGTGCACGCAGCGGCCCTGGCTGTTGTAGACCAGCCCGTGGTAACCGCACACCACATCGTCGCCGCGCAGCTTGCCCATCGACAGCGGCACCAGGCGATGCCAGCACGCATCTTCGAGCGCGATCACGGCCCCGGCAGTGGTGCGATAGACCACCACATCCAGGTTGCAGACCTTGCGCGGGGTCAGCGCATGCTTGATCTCGTGGTCCCAGGCGACGGCGTACCACGCATTGAGGGGAAACAGCTGCTTGGACTGGGACATGACCGTGGCTCCTGGGGTTTGTATACAACCTGGGGTGCGGATCGGCAGCGGTGCGCCGGCTGGCGACCAGTTGACGCGCATGCCGGCGCTGGCGTCTGCTTGCAAGCGAAGTTATGTATACACCGGAGACAATGTTGGAGCGTCGGTTGCTCGCCGAAATTGTGCGATTATCGAATTGATGCACCGATAATCGCATTGACCGGGCCGTGCAGCTGCGCCTAACGTGACCACACGCTCGCTGTGCAGGACCGAAGCAATGGCCCAGATCGTCCCCCTTTCAGAAGCGGTGTCCCAGCTGATCGCCGATGGCGACTGCGTGGCGATGGAAGGCTTCACCCATCTGATTCCGCATGCGGCCGGCCACGAGGTGATCCGCCAGCGCAAGCGCGACCTGCACCTGGTGCGCATGACCCCGGATCTGATCTACGACCAGCTGATCGGCGCCGGTTGTGCGTCGGCATTGCGGTTTTCCTGGGGCGGTAATCCCGGCGTCGGCTCGCTGCACCGGCTGCGCGATGCGGTCGAACATGCGTGGCCGCAGCCGCTGCAGATCCGCGAACACAGCCATGCCGACATGGCCAACGCGTACGTGGCCGGTGCCTCGGGCCTGCCGTTCGCGGTGCTGCGCGGCTATGTCGGCTCGGACCTGCCGCGCGTCAACGACAGCATCAAGTTCCTGCAATGCCCGTACACCGGCGAGACGCTGGCCACCACGCCGGCGGTCAAGCCCGATGTCACCGTCATCCATGCGCAGCAGGCCGACCGCCGCGGCAACGTGCTGCTGTGGGGCATCCTGGGCGTGCAGAAGGAAGCCGCGCTGGCGGCGCGCAAGGTGATCGTCACGGTGGAAGAGATTGTCGACACGCTGGATGCGCCGCCCAATGCCTGCATCCTGCCGCGCTGGGTGGTCGATGCGGTCTGCCATGTACCCGGCGGTGCGGCACCGTCGTACGCGCACGGTTATTACGCCCGCGACAACCGCTTCTACCTGGCCTGGGACGCGATCGCGCGCGACCGTGCACGCTTCCAGGCCTGGATCCAGACGCACATTCTCGACACCGAGGACTTTGCCGCGTTCCAGCGCGTGTACGCGCACTCGCTGCTGCAGGTGGCCGCATGAGCGACTACAGCACCAACGAGATGATGACCGTGGCGGCGGCGCGGCGCCTGCCCGATGGCGCAGTGTGCTTTGTCGGCATCGGCCTGCCGTCCACCGCCGCCAACCTGGCGCGGCTGACGCATGCGCCGGATGTCACCCTGATCTACGAATCCGGCCCGATCGGCGCGCGCCCGGAAGTGCTGCCGTTGTCGATCGGCGACGGCGAGCTGGCCGAAACTGCCGACACCGTGGTCTCCACGCCGGAAATCTTTCGCTACTGGCTGCAGGGCGGGCGCGTGGACGTGGGCTTCCTGGGCGCGGCGCAGATCGATCGCCATGCCAACCTCAACACCACGGTGATCGGCCCGTACGACGCGCCGAAGACGCGGCTGCCCGGCGCGGGCGGCGCGCCGGAGATCGCGGCCAGCGCCAAACAGGTGTTCATCATCATTCGCCAATCCAGACGCAGTTTCGTGCCCGCACTGGACTTCATCACCACGGTCGGGCATCTGGACGGTGGCGATGCGCGGCAGCGTGCCGGCCTGCCCGGCGCCGGCCCCACCGTGGTCGTCACTGACCTGTGCGTAATGGAGCCCGATCCCGTGACCCGCGAACTCACCGTCACCGCGCTGCACCCCGGCAGCACCCGCGAGCAGGTGAGCGCGGCCACCGGTTGGCCGATCCGCTTCGCCGCCGATCTGGCGCAGACCACCCCACCCAGCGCTGCGGAACTGCAGGCGCTGCGTGCGCTGCAGGCACGCACCGACGCAGCGCATGGCAAGCAGGCAGCCGGAGCCGAGGCATGAGCGAGGTCTATCTGATCGATGGCATCCGCACGCCGATCGGCCGCTACGGCGGCGCCCTGGCCGGCGTGCGCGCCGACGACCTGGGCGCGATACCGATCGCCGCGTTGATGGCACGCAATCCGCAACTGGAGCCGGCGCTGATCGACGACGTGTACCTGGGCTGCGCAAATCAGGCCGGCGAGGACAATCGCAATGTCGCGCGCATGAGTCTGTTGCTGGCGGGGCTGCCCAGCTCGGTGCCGGGCAGCACGCTCAATCGCCTGTGCGGCTCGGGGCTGGATGCGGTCGGCACGGTGGCGCGCGGCATTCGCGCCGACGAGCTGGGCCTGGCGATCGCCGGCGGGGTCGAATCGATGACCCGCGCGCCCTGGGTCATGGGCAAGGCCGAGAGCGCGTTCGCGCGCACGCAACAGCTGGAAGACACCACCATGGGCTGGCGGTTCATCAATCCGCGCCTGCAGGGCGCCTATGGCGTGGAGCTGATGGGCGAGACCGCGGAGAACGTGGCCCAGCGCCATGCCATCGCGCGCGAAGACCAGGACGCGTTTGCGTTGCGCAGCCAGCAACGCGCCGCCGCCGCACAGGCGGCCGGTTTCTTCGATGCAGAAATCACTCCGGTGCCGGTGGCCGCACGCAAAGGGGGCGAGGCAAGCGCGGTCGATCGCGACGAGCATCCGCGCCCGAACACCACTGCCGAGATGCTGGCCAAGCTCAAGCCAGTGTTCCGCCAGCCCGGCACGGTGACGGCCGGCAATGCGGCCGGTCTCAACGATGGCGCTGCCGCCCTGTTGCTGGCGTCTGCGCAGGCCGTGCACGCGCATGGGCTGACCCCGCGGGCACGCGTGCTCGGCTTCGCATCGGCGGGTGTGGAGCCGGCCTACATGGGCATCGGCCCGGTACCGGCCACGCAGCGCCTGCTGGCGCGCCTGGGCCTGCGCATCGAGCAGTTCGACGCGATCGAACTCAATGAAGCCTTCGCCGCGCAGGTGCTGGCCTGCACGCGCGCGTTCGGCCTGGCCGACGATGCCGCGCACGTCAACGCCAATGGCGGCGCCATCGCGCTGGGCCATCCCCTGGGCATGAGCGGTGCGCGGCTGGCGCTGACTTTGTTGCGGCAACTGGAGGCGGGCAATGGGCGGCTTGGGCTGGCCAGCATGTGCATCGGGGTGGGGCAGGGCGTGGCGCTGGCGATCGAGCGCGTGTAGTGCGCCGATTGCAACCGCCGCTGCCGTGACAACACACCCACGTTTTGATCCTGCCGTAGCGCAACCGATGGAGATCCCGCATGCGCGACCCTAGCTCTGACACGTCGATCGATCCGCTGCTCGGCTATCGCCGGCCGCGGATCGGCACGCAGCCGGCCTACCTGCATCTGCCCTACGCATCCACCGCATTGCGCGGCCCCACGCGTGCGCCGATCGATATCCCGGCCACGCTGTCGGAAGTCACCGGGCCGCAATTGAATCGGCTCACCCTGGGCGCGCATGCCGCCGACCTTACTGCCGGCTTTGCGGGCGAGCCGTTGGGCGAGCGCATCATCGTGTCCGGCCGCGTGCTCGACGAAAACGGCAAGCCGGTGCGCAATAGCGTGGTCGAGGTGTGGCAATGCAATGCCGCCGGCCGCTATCAACATGCCGGCGACCGGCATGACGCACCGCTGGATCCCAACTTCCGCGGCACCGGCCAAGTGCTCACCGACGACCACGGCCGCTACGCGTTCAAGACCATCAAGCCGGGCGCATATCCGTGGCGCAATCACTACAACGCCTGGCGGCCGGCGCATATCCATTTTTCGCTGCATGGCGATGGCATCGGGCAGCGGCTGATCACCCAGATGTACTTCCCCGGCGACCCGTTGCTGGCGCACGACCCGATCTACAACTGCGTGGACGATGCGCAGGCGCGCGAACGCATGGTGTCCAGCTTCGACTGGGAAAACGCGGTGAGCGAATACGCGCTGGCCTACCGCTTCGACATCGTGTTGCGCGGCCGCAAGCAAACGGTCTGGGAGTGAATCGATGAGCCTGCACGCCACCCCGTCGCAAACCGTTGGCCCGTATTACCGGCTCGGGCTGGAGCCGCTGTATCGCGCGCAACTCGCGCCTGCGCAGGCCGCGGGCACGCACGTGCAGGTCAGCGGTTGCGTGTTCGATGGCGCCGGCAACCCGGTGGCCGACGCAGTGCTGGAGCTGTGGCAGGCCGATGCGGCCGGCATCTATGCGCATGCCGCCGATGCGCGCTGCCAGGCGCACGATCCCGGCTTCGATGGCTGGGGCCGCGTGCCGACCGACGCGCAGGGGCGTTTTTCCTTCAGCACCGTCAAGCCGGGCCAGGTCGCCGGGCCGGATGGCAAGCTGCAGGCAGCGCATCTGAGCGTGCTGGTCTTCATGCGCGGGCTGTTGCGCGGCGTGTCGACGCGGCTGTACTTCGCCGACGATCCGCAGCTGGGCAGCGACCCCATCCTGGCCCTGGTGCCGGCCGAGCGTCGTAGCACGCTGCTGGCGCAATCGCGCGGTGGCAGCGATTACGTCTGGGACATCCATATGCAGGGCGATGCGGAAACGGTGTTCTTCAACTATTGATCGCGCCGTCGGTGCGCAGGTTGCCATGCAGGGTTGTCTCCGTGCGATCAGCACCCCTGCACCTGCGTGCAGGTGCGGTGCACCGGTCGCCGCGCGCCGGGCAGGCAGGTGCCTGCGCGCGCTGCCCTCGGTGATCCATCGTGATCGCGTGGTACCCGCGCGCGATGCCGTGATCCGCAGTGAGGCGCGCCTTGGTCGAACATGCAGCACGCGCACATGACCCGCCCTAACCACTGCGCGTGCACCCCACCCGGCACCGCGCACACCAGTTGGCACTCCCGCGCATCGGTGCCATGCTGCCGGCACGCCACCCGAGGCCATGCATGACTGCGACGTCTTCCCTGTTGGGATCCCTGTTTGGCGAGCCTGCCTGCGACGCGTTGTTCGATGACACGGCGCGGGTGCAGGCAATGCTGCACTTCGAATCCGCGCTCGCTCGCGCGCAGGCGCGATGCGGCGTGATTCCCGCCGAGGCCGCGCAGGCCATTGCGGCCGCATGCGACGTGCAGCATTACGATCTGGCCGCGCTGGCCCAGGCCACCGCACTTGCCGGCAACCCCGCCATTCCCCTGGTCAAGGCGCTGACCGCGCGCGTGGCCGCCCACGATGCGCAGGCCGCGCGCTGGGTGCACTGGGGCGCCACCAGCCAGGACGTCATCGACACCGGCACGGTGCTGCAGTTGCGCGCCGCGCTCGACCTGCTGCTGCCGCGCCTGCAGGGCCTGTGCACCGAGCTGGCCGAGCTGGCCGCGCGCGAACGCAATACCGGCCTGCCTGGTCGTACCTTGCTGCAGCAGGCGGTGCCGGTCACGTTCGGGCTCAAGGTCGCCGCCTGGCTGGATGCGCTGCAGCGCGCGCACCAGCGCCTGCAGGCCTTGCAGCACGATGGCCTGGTGCTGCAGTTCGGGGGCGCGGCCGGCACGCTGGCGTCGTTGCAGGAGCGCGGTCTGTATGTCGCCCAGGCGCTGGCAACCACGCTGGCGCTGCCGTTGCCCGCGATGCCGTGGCATACCGCACGCGATCGCCTCGTCGAGGTCGGCTGCGCGTTCGGCCTGCTGGCCGGCACGTTGGGCAAGATCGGTGGCGACGTGGTGCTGCTGATGCAGTCGGAAGTCGGCGAAGTGTTTGAGCCGGCCGCGGCCGGCAAGGGCGGTTCCTCGGCAATGCCGCACAAGCGCAATCCGGTCTCCAGCGTCGCCGCGGTTGCTGCTGCCACCCGCGTGCCCGGCCTGGTGGCGACCTTGTTCAGCGCGATGGCGCAGCCGCATGAGCGCGCCGCCGGGCAATGGCATGCCGAATGGGAGACCTTGCCGCAGATCGTGTGCCTGACCGCCGGCAGCCTGGCGCAGATGCAAGGCTGCCTGACCGACCTGCAACTGGACCGCGAGGCCATGCGCGCGCACCTGCACAGCCATGGCGGCGCGTTGTACGCCGAGGCGGTGGTGTTCGCGTTGGCACCACGGCTCGGCAAGCCGCAGGCGCATGCGCTGGTCGAACAGGCGGTGGCACGCGCCCAGGCGCAGCAGCGCCATCTGCGCGAGGTGCTCGGCGACGACGCGCAGGTGAGCGCGGTACTCACGCAGGCGCAACTGCAGGCGGTGTTCGATGTGGACAGCTGGCGCGGCATGTCCTCGGTCTGGATCGATCGCGTGCTGGCCGCTTCTTCATCCCGCTGACGGTGCTCCGATGGCTTATCTCCAGTTGCCCACGCATCGCCTGCACTACCGCCTCGACGGCACCGAAGGCCGCCCCTGGCTGACCTTCTGCAACTCGCTGGGCACCGACCTGCACATGTGGGACGTGCAGATCGCCGCGTTTGCGCCGCATTACCGCATCCTGCGCTACGACCGCCGCGGCCATGGCGATTCGGACACGCCGCCCGGCCCATACCGCGTTGCCGACCTCGGCCAGGACGTGCTGGCGCTGTGGGATGCGTTGCAGATCGCGCAGAGCGACTTCTGCGGCCTGTCGATCGGCGGACTCACCGGGCAATGGCTGGGCCTGCATGCACCGCAGCGCCTGCGCCGGCTGGTGGTGTGCGCCACCGCGCAGAAGATCGGCAGCAGCGAAAGCTGGAACGCGCGCATCGAGCAGGTGCGCAGCGAAGGCCTGCCGGGGCTGGTCGATGCCACCTTGCAGCGCTGGTTCACCCCGCCGTTTGCGCTCAGCCATGCGCAGCGCCTGGACATGATCGTGGCCGCCTTCGTGTCGACATCGCCGCAGGGCTATATCGCCTGCTGCCAGGCGGTGGCCGACGCCGATTTCCGCGGCGCGCTGGACACGCTGGAGCTGCCACTGCTCGCACTGGCCGGCGACGACGACCCGGTCTGTCCGCCGGCCGATCTGCGCGAGATCGCCTACGCCGCCCCGCACGGCCACTACGCACAGGTGCCCGGCCGGCATATCTGCAACCTGGAGTCGCCGGCCGCGTTCAACCACAGCGTGCTGGGCTTTCTGCAGGCCGACCACGTGTGACCCTCCGCCCGGCCAGGCAGCTGCCGGACGCGTGCAGCCGTCACCCCGATCCGGCACGCACGACGCCCGGCATTCCCGCTCATGCGTTGCATCTGCGCCCAGCTGACCACGTCCGGCTGCCTGTCGCCGGCGACATCAATCGCAATCAATGCACCTGATATCCCAGCGCTTGCCCTGCGATCGCCGCCAGCACTCCGATTCCCCATTCCCCATTCCCACGCAGGAGAGATTCCAATGCACGAAGACGAGCGTTACCAGACAGGCTTGCGCGAGCGCCGACGCGTCCTGGGCGATGCGCATGTCGAGCGCTCGCTGGCCGCACGCACCGAGTTCACCGACGAGTTCCAGGCGCTGATCACCCGCTACGCCTGGGGCACCATCTGGACCCGCGATGGCCTGCCCGCGCACACCCGCTCGCTGCTGACCCTGGCGATGATGGTGGCGTTGGGCCACGACGAGGAGTTCAAGCTGCACGTGCGCGCCGCGCGCAACAACGGCGTCACGCCCGAGCAGATCAAGGAAGTCCTGCTGCAGGCCGCGGTCTATTGCGGCGTGCCTGCCGCCAACCATGCCTTCGCGCTGGCCAAGCCCATCCTCGAGGAGCAGGCCGACGAAGAAGAGCCGGTGCGCGAAGGCTGACGGCCACGGCGACACGTGAGTGCAGCAGGCATGCTGCATTTGCGCGGCATGCGGCGGGCAATGCGACTGGTTCGGTTGGCTGTGCCCCTGGCCTGCACTCAGGGCACGCCGGGCAGGGTGGCGATCCAACGCGCGCACTGCGTTGCACCCTGGCCGTCCTACATCCACCTCCGTCGGTGATGACATCACCCATCGACGACGGGATGATGCATGTACCGCAACGGACCACCGCTTCCGTTCGCACAGGACATTCCCCATGAGGTTGCCGATGCTGCTGCGTACCATGTGTTTGCTTTTGCTGCTGCTCACCGCATCCGGACTGCACGCACGACCGCATCCCGGGCCCGGAACCGAGCTGGCGCAGGTGCGCGCCGACGATGGCCAGACGCTGGCGGTGTGGTCGCGGGTCCCGGCGCAGCCGCGCGGCACGATCCTGCTGGTGCATGGGCGCACCTGGAGTGCGTTGCCCAATTTCGATCTGCAGGTTCCCGACGAGCCGCGCGATGCGCGCTCGGTGCTGGCGGCATTGGCGCAGGCCGGCTATGCCGCCTACGCGGTCGATCTGCGCGGCTATGGCGGCAGTGCGCGCGATCGCAGCGGCTGGAACACGCCCGCGCGCGCCGTGGCCGATGTCGATGCGGTGCTGAGCTGGGTTGCCCACCAGCACCCGCAGCTGCCGCCGCCAGCGCTGCTCGGTTATTCCAATGGCGCGCGGGTGGCGCTGCTGATCGCCCAGCAACATCCGCAGGCGGCGTCGGCGCTGGTGCTGTACGGCTTCCCCGACGATGTCGACGCAGCGCCCGACACCACCCCGGCGCCGGCGCAGCCATTGCGTGCGCGCACCACGGCCGCGACGGCCGGCGAGGACTTCATTACCGCCAACGCCGCACCGCCCGGCGTGCGTGCGGCCTATGTGGCGCAGGCGGTATCGGCCGACCCGGTGCGCACCGACTGGCGCGCGATGGAGCAGTTCGCCTTCCAGCCGGAGCAGGTGACCACGCTGCCGGTGTTGCTGCTGCGTGGCGTCGACGATCCCATCGCGACCCAGGCGGACAACGCGCACCTGTACGTACGTCTGCGCAGCGAAGACCGCAGCTGGGTCACGCTGCCGCACGCCGATCACGTGGCGCATGTCGAGGACACCCATGCCGCCTGGGTGGATGCGGTGGTGAGCTTCCTGCGCCGGCCGCGCTGAGCGCGCCCGCCGGCGACTAACTCAACAACGCACCCAGCCGCTGCGCCGCCTGCTTCAACGGCTCCAGCAGCGTCTGCATCGTCTGCAGGCTCACGCGCCCGGCCTGGGCGCCAATGTTGAGCGCGGCGATCACCTCGCCGCGCAGGTTGCGCACCGGCACCGCGATCGAGCGCAGGCCGATTTCCAGTTCCTGGTCGGTCAGGCACATGCCTTCGCGGCGCGTGCGTGCCAACACTTCCAGCAGTGCGGAAGCCTGGGTCACGGTGCGGTCGGTGCGCGGGCGCAGCGTGGTGCGCTCCAGGTACGCCTGCAAGGTGTCGCCGGGCAGGGCGGCCAACAGGACGCGGCCCATTGAGGTGCAGTAGGCCGGCAGGCGTGTGCCCGGGCGCAGCCCGATCGACATGATGCGCACCGTCTCAGCACGCGCCACGTACAGCAGGTCGTCGCCGTCCAGCACGCCCAGCGAGCAGGATTCGTGCAACTGGTCGCGCAGCCCGTCCAGCACCGGCTGCGCCGCCGCGGTCATCGACGAAGATGCCGCATACGCACCGCCGATCCCCAGCACGCGCGGCAGCAGCACGTAGCCGCGGCCCTGCTCGCCGACATAGCCCAGCCTGGCCAGGGTATGCAGCACCCGCCGCACCGCCGCACGCGAGATGCCGGTTTCCAGGCTGATCTGCGACATCGTCACCTCGCGCGCGTGCTGGGCGAACACGCTCAGCACCACCAGCCCGCGGCCCAGCGAGGTCATGAAGTCCGGGTCGCCCTGAGCGGCGGCGATCTGCTGCATCAACTCATGCGGCAGGCCGCGTTCGCTCCCGGCGGTGGCCACGGTGGTGGTGGGTTTGCGGCGGCTGGAGGCGGGCTCGGGCATCGGATCGCAGCTTGGACGGGTCCGTGCATGGTAAGCGCTCACGCCGATACATGCCCCCGGTCGCAGCTTGCGCCTGGACATGTAAGCGCTTCACCCTGGTTGCCGCATAATCGTTGCTGGTTTGTTTCGGATCGGTCTCCTTAGTCCATGAAAACCCCCAAGGGCCTGCAACCGCTGATCGACGACGGCATCATCGACGAAGTGTTGCGACCACTGAAGAGCGGCAAGGAAGCATCCGTCTATGTGGTCAGTACGGGCGCCGACATCCTGTGCGCCAAGGTCTACAAGGACATGGCGCAACGCAGTTTCCAGGCGCGCGTGCAATATCAGGAAGGCCGCAAGGTGCGTGGCAGCCGCCAGGCGCGCGCGATGGGCAAGGCCACCAAGTTCGGCCGGCGCGAAGCCGAGACCGCATGGAAGAACACCGAAGCCGAGGTGCTCTATCAACTGATGGACGCCAGCGTGCACGTGCCTAAGCCGCGCGGCTATTTCCACGGCGTGCTGCTGATGGACCTGGTCACCGACGAGGCCGGCCACAGCGCACCGCGGCTGGGCGAGGTGGACCTGGAGCCGGAGCAGGCGCGCAGCTTCCACACCAGCCTGATCGGCGATGTGGTCAAGATGCTGTCGCTGGGCCTGGTGCACGGCGACCTGTCCGAATACAACGTGCTGGTCTCGCCCGAGGGCCCGGTGCTGATCGATTTCCCGCAGGTGGTCAGTGCTGCCGGCAACAACGCTGCACGCGACATGCTGCTGCGCGATGTGCACAACCTGCGCGACTGCCTCGGCCGCTTCGCCCCGGAGTTGCTGGACACCCATTACGGCGAAGAGATGTGGGCGCTGTTCGAAAAGGGCGAGCTGCGCCCGGACAGCGTGCTGACCGGCCGCTTCAAGTTCGACACCCGCCGCGCCGACGTGCGTGCCATCCGCGCCTCGATCGAGGACGCACGCCAGGAAAACCTCATCCGTCAGCAGGGCCGCGAGGCCGCTGCCGAGGACGACGACTAGAGCGCTGTTGCGTTCGCGCGCAATGCGGCGTGCCAGCAGCAGCGGCACAGCTGGCGCGCGGCCGCAATTCACCGCTCAGGGTGATCAGGCAGGTGCGCGCCGATGCAGGCGCGCAGCCACGATGCAGTGCAGCAAAAAACCAACGGATGCTGATGGCGCGACTATTCGCCGGGCATCGTCATGGCAGGCGCATGCATCGGCAGCACGGGGTTTTTGCGGTAATGCTGCGCATCTCCGGCACCGCCATTGAAATAATTGATGGCGTTGAATGGTGATTGATCATAAGTATCTGGCAGGCTCAGCCATCGTCTCCTGGAGAGTCCGCCATGTCGTTTGATCCCGATGTCGTGCGCCTGTTTGCCCAGCTTCAACACGCCGCTCAACCACCGATGGAAACCCTGCCGATCGAGGGCGCGCGTGCAATGATGCGTGCACTCGGCACGCAGCTGGGCTTCCCGCGTGTGGAGATGGCCGAGGTGCGCGATCTGCAGGCCGGCACCGCTGCCGGCCCGGTGCGCCTGCGTCTGTATCGCCCGTCCGGGCTGGCTGCCGGTCCGGCCCCGACCTGCCTGTTCGTGCACGGCGGCGGCGGTGTGGTGGGCGACCTCGACTCCCACGACGACGTCTGCCGGCAACTGGCGGCGCGTGCCGGCTGCCAACTGCTGGCGGTCGACTATCGCCTGGCGCCCGAACATCCCGCGCCGGCCGGCGTGGAGGACGTGATTGCGGCCCTGCACTGGCTGGTTGCCCAGCCCGATGCGGTCGGTGCCGATGTGCAGCGCCTGGCCGTGGCCGGCGACAGCATTGGCGGCGCCATGGCCGCAGTCGCGGCGCTGGCCGCGCGCGATGCCGGGATCGCATTGCGCTGCCAGGTGCTGGTGTATCCGCTCACCGATGCGCGCGAGGACAACGGCCAATACCCGTCGCGATCGCACAACGCCGGCCTGCCGCCGCTGACCACAGAGGCGGTGCGCTTCTTCAATCGCCATCTATTGCCCGACCCCGCCATTGCACAGGACTGGCGCGTCTCGCCGATGCTGGTGCCGGAGGTGGCCGGCGTTGCGCCCGCACTGGTCATCGTGGGCGAGCGCGACATGCTCTACGACGAAGGACGCAGCTATGCCGAACGCCTGCGCGCCGCCGGTGTGGAAGTCACCCTGCACAGCTTTCCCGGCATGATCCACGGCTTCATCAATATGGGCGGCGTCCTGCGCGCCGCCGGCGAGACGCTGGAGATGGCAGCGCTGCTGCTGCGCCAGCGCTTGCTGCCCGCCGTCGAGCGCAGGGCCGCATAAGGGCCTGCGGCAGGCGTGCCATGCGCGCGCTGCCGCAGCGCTGCGGCCATGCCCGCATGTGGATCAACGCTCGAGGGAAAGACGACGATCCAGGCTCGCAGGTGCGCAAGTCCTGCGGGCCACCAGCAGGCTCAGAAGTTGAAGCGGAACGTGGTCATCAGCACGTGGTTTTCGCGATCCACCGTACTGGTGTTGACGAACTGATTCAGATAACCGACGTCGACATTGGCAATGTCGTTGAACTTCCAGTTGATGCCGACGAAGACGCGGTTCTGGTCGAGACCGCGTCGGGCGCCCCACTCGGTCTGATCGAGATTGACGAACAGTTCGTTGAAGGCCACCCACGACAGTTGCGCAGACAACGCACTGGGCCGGACCGCCCTGATCATCTGGCGCACCCGATACCCCTCGTCGCTGAAACCTTCGCGGTGACGCTGCTCCAGGCGGGTGCGACTGGTAATGGTGATATTGGCGATCGGATCAAACTGATATTGAAACTGCCCCCACCAGCGATTTTCGCGGTTGGAGGTTTGCCCGGCCGGGTGGCTGATGATGGTGTCGTAACCCATCCAGACACTGGCCTTGGGAGTGAACCGGTAAAACACCGCGGGGCGCAGGATCAACTGGTCGAACTGTTCGCCCTCTTCGCGCCAGCGTGGGTGCACGTCCATGCTCCAGTACAGGTTTTCGACCGGCAGCTTGCCCTGGGCATACACGCTCAGCCAGTAACGCCCGTCTTCCTCGGTCTGCGCGGCCGCTTGCGAGGTGCCGCCCAGCATCAGCAGCAGGGCGGGGCAGGCGATTCGGTAGGTGGCCGTCAGCAGCGCGCGCAGTCTGTTCATGATCAGGAAGTCGTCAGTGGTGCCGGAGCATACCAACTCGTTCGCGACCTCCATCAAACTTCCCGGCACCGCCGCTGCGATACCGGTGTGTTGCTTCGCCTACGGCGACACGGAATCGCGCAGTGACATCCGCTGACAAACATCGACGCATGTGCGGCGTGTAAAACGCACGCGTTCGAACAGGCGGCCGGCATTGACCGACCTGCCAGCGGATCGCGAGCGCTTACGCCACCTGGCTGCGGCGCGCCCGTTCCAGATGCACCAGCAGCAGCGAGATCGCCGCCGGCGTCATGCCGGCAATGCGTTGCGCCTGGCCGATGCTTTGCGGGCGCACGCGCTCGAGTTTCTGCTGCACTTCGATCGACAGCCCGCGCACGCCGGCATAATCAAATCCATCCGGAATCGGCGTGGTTTCGTGGCGCTGCTGGCGCGCGATGTCGTCGCGTTGGCGATCCAGGTAACCGGCGTATTTGACGCTGATCTCCACCTGCTCGGCCACCTGCGCATCATCCACGCCCGGCCCCAGCGTCGGCACGCGCATCAGCGCAGCGTAATTGAGTTCGGGGCGCTTGATCAGGTCCAGCACGTTGGTTTCGCGGCTCACCGCCACGCCCAGGGTCTGGGCCACTTCGCGGCCCAGTGCATTGCCCGGGGTCGCCCACAGCACCGACAGGCGCGCGCTTTCGCGCTGCACCGCCTCCTGCTTGGCGGAGAAGCGCGCCCAGCGCGCATCGTCGACCAGGCCCATCGCGCGGCCGACGCCGGTCAGGCGCGCATCGGCGTTGTCCTCGCGCAGCTGCAGGCGGTATTCGGCGCGGCTGGTGAACATGCGATACGGCTCGGTGGTGCCGTGGGTGATCAGATCGTCCACCAGCACGCCCAGGTAGGCCTGGTCGCGGCGCGGCGACCACGCCGGCAATCCCTGCACATGGCGCGCGGCATTGAGCCCGGCCAGCAGGCCCTGTGCGGCGGCCTCCTCGTACCCGGTGGTGCCATTGATCTGCCCGGCGAAGAACAGCCCGCCCACCGCCTTGGTTTCCAGCGAGGCCTTGAGCCCGCGCGGGTCGAAGAAGTCGTATTCGATCGCATAGCCGGGGCGGGTGATATGCGCCTGTGCGAACCCGTGGATCGAGCGCACCAGTGCCAGCTGCACGTCGAACGGCAGCGAGGTGGAGATGCCGTTGGGATAGATCTCGGCCACTTCCAGGCCTTCGGGCTCGACGAAGATCTGGTGGCTGGTCTTCTCGGCAAAGCGCACCACCTTGTCTTCGATCGACGGGCAGTAACGCGGGCCGATGCCTTCGATCTGCCCGGAATACAGCGGCGAGCGATGCAGCGCACTGCGGATGATGTCGTGGGTCTGTTCGGTGGTCTGGGTGATCCAGCAGCTGACTTGGCGCGGGTGATCGCCGAGCTGGCCCATGAACGACATCACCGGCAGCGGGTCGTCGCCGGGTTGTTCGGCCATCACGCTGTAGTCGAGCGTGCGCCCGTCGATGCGCGGCGGGGTGCCGGTCTTGAGCCGGTCGATCGCGAACGGCCGCTCGCGCAGACGCGCGGCCAGCGTGGTGGCCGGCGGGTCGCCCATGCGGCCCGCCGCGTATTGGGTCTCGCCGACGTGGATCTTGCCGGCCAGGAAGGTGCCGGCGGTCAGCACCACCGAGGACGCTTCGAAGCGCAGCCCGGTCTGGGTGACCACGCCGCGCACGCTGTCGGCTTCGGCGGCGCCGTTGTGGATGATCAGATCGTCCACCGCCGCCTGGAACACGGTCAGGTTTGGCTGCGCCTCGACGATGCGGCGGATGGCGTTGCGGTAGAGGTTGCGGTCGGCCTGGCAACGGGTGGCGCGCACCGCCGGCCCCTTGGAGGCATTGAGCGTGCGCCACTGGATGCCGGCCTGATCCGCCGCGCGTGCCATCGCCCCGCCCAGCGCGTCGATCTCCTTGACCAGATGGCCCTTGCCGATCCCGCCGATGGCTGGGTTGCAGCTCATCGCACCCACCGTCTCGATGTTGTGGGTCAGCAGCAAGGTGCGCGCCCCGGCGCGCGCGGAGGCCAGCGCCGCCTCGGTGCCGGCATGGCCGCCGCCAATCACGATGACGTCGTAGCGATAGAAGGAGTCAGACATGGGCGTGGACCAGGAGCAGAAGGAGGTTGGCGGCCGCGAAAGTATCGGCTGAAGGGCGAGCGAGGTCACTCGATGGGTAAAAGTGTGATGTGAATCACATTATCAAACACTGACCCTCAAGTTGGCATGTTCCGTGCGGATATCCCTACTGCACCCGTCGTGGCATTGCGACATGGGCGCAAGGCTGGAATTGGAACAGGGGCCAGCCACGCGTGCGATGGGGTAGCGTAAGGGTCGGTAGTCGGGGGACTGCCGACCCTTATTTTTTTCTGCGGCCCAACGCCGATACAGCCCAGCCTGCTCGTACGGGTAGTCGCAGGTGCGGCAGAGCAGACCAGACGACAAAAACATAAAGCCCCGGCATGCCGGGGCTTTATGCGTTGGAGGCGCCGATATCCGACAGGGCCGGAACAGGGGGGATCCAGATTTCCCTGTCGGACATCGACATAAGTCGGTCAGTGGGGCTGGCCAGGTCAAAAAATGACGTGGCGGGTCACACAGAGCACCTAGCTTGCGACCAAGTGCCGGCTGAACGCAAGCCCCCAACATCACCATTTGTGGGCCACGTCGCAGTCAGCAACTTAGGGAATCTGCTCACGCGTGTTGCGTGGCGCGGTCTGCCGTTGAATCTCGCGGATCACCCGCGGCGGCGCACCGATGCGGGGCGGCGGCCGCGACGGCGGTGCACCGGTCGCCGGCGGACGATTGGGTTGTTGCGGGCGCGGCCCGTTGGGGCGGGGGCCGTTCGGACGCGGGCCATTGTTGAACGAACCGTTAGGACGTGGCGGCCGGTACTGCGGACGTCGATCATTCGGGCGGTAGTAGTAGCCGCCGCCGCGGTAGACCGGGTACACCGGGTAGTCGTACAGCCCGATCGACCCGGCGCCGTAGGGGTTGCCGTACGGGTTGCCGTAGAAATACGGCGAGTAGCCCGGCGGGTAGCGGTACTGCACCGCGGGCGCGCCGCGGTAATAGCCGCCCGACCCCGCACCGGTGTAGTCGTAGGTTGCGCAGCCGCCCAGGGCCAACAGCCCGGCGGCGAAGATCAGACGGAATTTCATGGATGGTGCCCTCCTGCAACCATGGTGTCACTTTCGAACCGATGCATTGAATCGGTCCTTAACTGTGCCGCAATGTGGTGCTTCTGCATCGATCCAGCATGCGCGGGCAAGGCGCGCACAGCCGTGAAGGCGGAGACGATACGTTAATCTTGCAGGCATGATCGAGACGGTCCCTCTTGCCCATTCCGACGTCCTGCAAGCCGCTGCGCGCATCGCGCCGCAGTGCGCGCCGACACCGCTGCTGACCTCGCACAGCCTGGACGCCCTCTGCGGTGCGCAGTTGTTCTTCAAGGCCGAACACCTGCAGCGCAGTGGCGCTTTCAAGTTCCGTGGTGCCTGTAACGCGGTGTGGTCGTTGCCGGAGGAGCTGGCCGCGCGTGGCGTGGTCACCCATTCGTCCGGCAATCACGGCGCCGCACTCGCACTTGCCGCGCGCACGCGCGGGATCGGCTGCCACGTGGTGGTGCCCGAAGGCGCGGTGGCCGCCAAGCTGGCCAATATTTCCCGTCACGGCGCCACGCTGTGGCGCTGCGCGCCCACCATCGCGGCGCGCGAGCAGATGTGTGCCGACGTCCAGGCCAGCAGCGGCGCGACGCTGGTGCATCCATATACCGACCCGGCAGTGATCGCCGGGCAGGGCACCGCCGCGCTGGAGCTGCTGCAGCAGAGCGGCGGGCTGGATGTGCTGGTGGCACCGGTTGGCGGCGGTGGGCTGGCCGCCGGCACTGCGCTGGCGCTGCAATCGGCGCCCGGCTGTGCGCTGGTGCTGGCCGAGCCGAGCGGGGCAGCCGATACCGCGCGCTCGCTGGCGGCCGGCGAGCGCCTGGTCGACTTCGTGCCCGACACGCTCTGCGACGGCCTGCGCGGCACCCTGGGGGCGCCGAATTTCGCAGTGTTGCAGGCCGCCGGCGCGCAGGTGATCACCGTCGACGATGCGGCGGTGGTGCAGGCGATGCGGCTGATCTGGCAGGTGCTCAAACAGGTGGTGGAGCCGTCCTCGGCGATTGCGCTGGCAGCGGTGCTGGCCGACCCGGCGCGCTTTGCCGGGCGGCGGGTCGGGCTGATCCTGTCCGGCGGCAACGTCGACCTGGATGCACTGCCCTGGGCCGCGGCGTGAGCAGGCGGTCGCGTGGGATCGGTCTGTGGGGCTGGTGCTGGCGCCTGTGCATGCTGACGCTGATCTGGCTGGTGGGCGTGGCCGGCTGGATCGTCTGGGTCGGCGATCGCGACCAGGCCGCGCCGGCCGACGTGATCATCGTGCTGGGCGCGGCTGCCTACGACGCGCGCCCTTCGCCGGTGTTCGAAGAGCGCATCCGGCATGCGCTGGACCTGTACGCGCAGGGCTACGCGCCGCGGCTGCTGTTCACCGGCGGCTTCGGCAATGGCGCGCGCTTTGCCGAGTCGCAGGTGGCGCGGCGCTATGCGCTACGCCACGGCGTACCGCCGGAGGCGATCGTGATCGAGACGGTCTCGCGCACCACCCGACAGAATCTGCAGCAGGCACGCGCGCTGATGGACCGGCACGGCATGCACCGGGCGATCATCGTCAGCGACCCGTTGCACATGGCGCGCGCGCTGCGGCTGAGCGATGAGCTGGGGGTGGACGCGCTGGCCTCTTCCACGCCCAGCACGCGCTTTCGCAGCTTCCACACCAGCTGGCGCTTCCTGCTGCAGGAGGTCTATTACTTCCATCGGGATCTGGTGGTGCAGGGCGCCTGACGCCGGGTATGCCGCAGGGCAGGCGTGTTGAAGCGCAAAACGCGCTCTATGATGCGGCTTTCCCAGCGGCAGGTTCGAGCATGAGCGAGCGCAATCGGCAACACGCCACCGGCCTGGTCCAGGCCTATTACGCGGCATTCAACCGCGGTGATTGGGACGCCATGCTGGCGTTCCTGGCCGACGACGTCGCGCACGACCTCAATCAGGGGCCGCGCGAGATCGGCCGGGCGGAATTTGCCGCCTTCCTGCAGCGCATGAACGACAGTTACCGCGAGCAGCTGCGCGACGTCGTGATCACTGCCAACGAGGATGGCACCCGGGTCGGTGCCGAGTACGTGGTGCACGGGGTCTACCACACCACCGACGAAGGCCTGCCGGAAGCCAACGGGCAGACCTATGTGCTGCCGGGCGGTGCGTTCTTCGATGTGCGCGACGGCAAGATCACCCGCGTCACCAACTACTACAACCTGCAGGAATGGATCGCGCAGGTCTCGCGCTGAGCGCATCGACCAGCACTGCGTAGGAGCGCACCCGGGCGCGATAAGGCGTTATCGGCAATGCCTGGTCGCGCCCAGGTGCGCTCCTACGTGATTGGTGCGGTATTGCGGCCTATGTAGGAGCGCGCTTGCGCGCGATGAGGCGTTCCCGGCAATACCGGTCGCGCCCGGGTGCGCTCCTACGTGGGTGGGCGGGGATTACAGCAACACGATCCCGACCACCACCAGGATGAAGATGCCCCACTTGAGCGTCTGGTACAGCGGGTTGTTGCGTTCCTTCAGCGCCTTGGCCTTCAGGCGCGCGGCATAGAAATAGCGGAACACGCGGTTGATGCCGCCGGTCTTGTCGCCTTCCTGATTGGGCGAGGCACCGGCCGAGAGCAGGCTGCGGCCGACGAAGCGGTTCACCGCCGCGGCCCAGCGCCAGCGCATCGGGCGCTCGATGTCGCAGAACAGGATGATGCGGTCCTGGTCGGTGTCGTTGCGCGCGTAGTGGATGTAGGTCTCGTCGAACATCGTCCACTCGCCATCGCGCCAGCTGTGGCGCTGCCCGTCGACATCGATGAAGCAGCGGTCGTCGTTGGGCGTGGCCAGCCCCAGGTGCAGGCGCATGGACCCGGCGAACGGGTCGCGGTGCGGGCGCAGTTCGCTGCCCGGCGGCAACTCGGCGAACATCGCGGCCTTGACCGTGGGGATGGACTTCAGCAACGCGGTGGTCTGCGGGCACAGTTCAGACGCCGACGGGTGCGCGGTGCCGTACCACTTCAGATAGAAGCGCTTCCAGCCACGGCGGAAGAACGAGTTGAAGCCGATGTCGGTGTAGCCGTCGGCAGCGCGGATCTTCTGCATCTGCTGCAGCGCCACCGCTTCATCGCGGATCAGCGGCCAGTTGGCGCGCAGCGGCGCCAGCTCCGGGAATTCCTTGCCGGGATCGATGAACGGCGTGGTCGGCACGCGCGAACACAGATACATCAGCGTGTTGATCGGCGCCATGAAGGTGGAATGGTCCAGCAGCTGCCGGCTGAGCCGGTGCCGCACGCGACCGCGGTAATGGATGTACAGCGCCGATGCGATGAACAGCGCGATGATGAGCCACTTCAACATTGGGAAGGCCGATTGGGGGACGGGGGCCGCAAACCTAAGAGCGGCTATCAAAACGACAATGCAGCAGCCGGGCGGGGGCGCTGCCGGTACTCGGAACCGACATGTACCACGCGTACATGCAGATTCCTGCGCGCCGTCTGCAGCCACCTGACGGCTGCGTGCTGCGTTTTGCTAGCCACGCCGGTTGAGGCGTCGAAAAGGCAAGCCGCAACAGGAACATGCGGCCGTTGACTGCTGAATTCTACCGGGTGTCGCGACCGAGCCTGACAGGTCTGCATTGGTGCCATCGCAAAACTGTGTGTCTCGCCGGCAACGGCTGCGTTGCTGCCGGCGATCTGCACCGCCGCTAGTCGATGCGGCGGCGGATCGGGATCGAGGCCACCGGGACGCTGGCGACATCGTGTCCCTGCTCGCGGATGGGCGCGCCCGGTGCCGGTGCCCAGGCGTGGGCATAGATCACTTCCCAGGAGCTGGGCAGGGTGCCGTCCGGCCGCCGCAAGGGCTCGTAGGCGGCGCTGGCGGCGGCAAAACGGCCGCGTCCGGTCAGGGTGGCGCGGCGGTTGCTGAGTGCGTTGGTGGCGCCCATCGCGCGCAGCTCGCGCATCAGCGCGGGCAGGTCGCTGTAGGTCAGCGTGAACAGGTCGCGGTCCAGCACCGGGTCGCGGAAGCCGGACATCAGCAAGGCATCGCCGAACTGGGCGATCGGCGGAAAGCGGCTGACATGCGGGGCCGGGTCGGCCTGGGCGAAGGCCTCGCGCAACTCGATCAGCGTCTCCGGGCCGAAGGTGGAGCACAGCAACAAGCCACCCGGCCGTAGCGCGCGGCGGAAACCGGCGAACACCGCCGGCAGGTCTTCCACCCACTGCAGGCACAGGTTGCTGAAGATCACGTCCACGCTGCCGTCGGCCACCGGCAAGGCGCGTGCATCGGCGCAGACCTGCGCGAATGGCTTCCACCAGCCCGCCGCCTTGCGCGCCTGGCGCAGCATCGGCATGGCCTGGTCCAGCGCGATCACCTGCGCCTTGGGCCAGCGCTTCTTGATCGCGCCGCTGGCGTGGCCGGGGCCGGCGCCGACATCCAGCACCACCTTGGGCACCTGGTCGCCCAGGTAGTCGAGCGATTCGAGCAGGCGCGCTTCGGCTTCGCGCTGTAGCGCGGCGGCGGCAGCATAGCTGCTGGCGGCACGCGCAAAGGCGCGCCGGACGTGGCGGGGGTCGAAAGTACTGTTCATGAGCGGCGCTATTGTCGCCTGTGGCCGGGGCGGAGGGAATCGATGGGTGGCCTGGCATCGGCCTGGCGAGTCTGCAGACGTTCGGTTTGCCGGTGGCTGCGTGGCGAGCGGCACGGGGTTCAACGGGGCTTGGCCAAACACCCACCGGATGTCAGCGGCGGTCGCCACGACTCGCCGCGTGGCCGAGGCGGCCTAGAACGTGCCGGGATAGCTGCCGCCGTCGATCAGCAGGTTCTGCCCGGTGATGTAGCCGGCCTGCGCGCTGCACAGGAACGCGCAGGCCGCGCCGAATTCGTCCGGCTCGCCGAAGCGTGCGGCCGGAATGCCCGCACGCTTGCGCTCGGCGACGTCTTCGGCACTGCTGCCTTGCTGTTGCGCGATCGCCGCGAAGTTGCCGCGCAGGCGGTCGGTGGCGAACTGGCCGGGCAGCAGATTGTTGATGGTGACGTTGTCGACCACCGTGCTGCGCGCCAGTCCGGCGACGAAGCCGGTGAGGCCGGCGCGCGCGCCATTGGACAGGCCCAGGATGTCGATCGGCGCCTTCACCGCACTGGAGGTGATGTTGACGATGCGGCCGAAGCGCCGCGCGCGCATCGCATCGACGCTGGCGCGGATCAGTTCGATCGGCGCCAGCATGTTGGCGTCCAGTGCGCGCAGCCAGTCGTCGCGTTCCCACTGGCGAAAATCGCCGGGCGGCGGGCCACCGGCGTTGTTGATGAGGATATCCAGCTGCGGGCAGGCGGCGAGCGCATCGCTGCGTCCCTGCGGGGTGGCGATATCGGCCACCACGCTACGCACTTCGCCGGCGCCCGGCAGTGCGCGCAATGCCTGGGCGGACTGCTCCAGGGCATCGCGGCCGCGCGCGACGATCACCACGTTGACGCCTTCGCTGGCCAGTGCGCGTGCGCAGCCCAGCCCCAGGCCCTTGCTGGCGGCGCAGACCAGTGCCCAGCGCCCGGCGATTCCCAGATCCATGCATGTGTCCTCGATCAGCGATGCCGCATGATCGGCGATCTGCTCATGGCACGGACGCAACGAAGCGTTGCAGCGCCTCGGCGACCTGATCGGCATGGCCAAGAAACGGTGCGTGCCCGCCACCGGCAATGATCAATGCTTGCGCGTGCGGCGTCAGCGCGGCGGCGGCCTGCATGCCGGCCGCCGGCACCAGCCGGTCGCGCTGGCCGGCGATCCACAGGCTGGGGCGTGCGAGTTGCGGCAGCGCGCGGCGCAGGTCGCTGCGTTCCAGCAACTGCAGGCCTTGCTGCAGTGCTTCGGCGGCCGGTTCGCCGCGCGCCACCAGCGTCTCGCGCAGGCTGCGCAACTCGCTGCGGGCATGCGCCGAGCCCAGCGTATCCAGCGCCAGAAACCGCTCCAGCGTGCCGCGATAATCGCGCGCCAAGTCCTGGCCGAATTGCACGAACACCTCGCGCTCGACGGCGTCGGGCCAACCGTTGCCACGCACGAAACGCGGCGTGGCCGCGATCATCGCCAGCCCGCGTACCTTGGGCTGGGTGGCCGCGGCATGCAGCGCGAACAGCCCGCCCAACGACCAGCCGACCCACACCGCCGGCGGCGTGGCGGCGGCGATGCCGGCGACCACGTCCGGTAGCGCCAGCGGCGTGCTGTCGCCGCGGCTGAAACCGTGCCCGGGCAGATCCACCAGATGCAGTTGATGCTGCGCGGCCAGGCGTTTCACTAACGGCGCGAACACGCCGCCGTGCAACGCCCAACCGTGCAGGAGAACCAGCGCAGGCCCGTGGCCGATGACATCGATATGCATGCGGGGATTGTCGCTGATGGCGCTGACCGGCGCATGGGTCAGCGTGTGCGGCGCAAGGTGTCTTGCATCAGCCTGCGCCGCGCGTGGAGCCGGTCTGCGCGGCACGCCAAGCCGGTTGCGGGCACGCAGGACCGCACCGACAGCAGCGATCCGGCAACATCAGCGACGCGGACACTGCCACGTCGAGCACGGCCGCCGCCGCGCGGCTCCGGCGCAACCGTCTGGATCGTCTCCCTCAGGCAGACGCACGCAGCGGTTGCCGGCTGACCACATCGCGCGCCTGCACGATGGCCTCGATCAAGGCCTGCACCTGCTGCGGCGTATGCAGCGCGGACAGGGTCACACGCAGACGCGCCTTGCCTTCGGGCACGGTGGGTGGGCGGATCGCGCCGACCAGGAAGCCGGCCTGTTCCAGCGCGGCCGACATCGCCATCACCGTGGCTTCTTCGCCGCACAGCAGGGGCTGGATCGGCGTATCCGAGGCCATCAGCTCGAAGCCATGCCGGCGTGCCCCATCGCGGAAACTGCCGATCGACTCGACCAGCTTGGCGCGCCGCCAATCGTCGCGACGCGCCAGTCGCACGGCCGCTAACGTCGCAGCGACCTGCGCCGGCGGCAACGCGGTGGTGTAGATGTAGGGGCGCGCGGTTTCGGCCAGATGGCGCACCAGCGCTGCATCGCCGACCACCACCGCGCCATAGCCGCCGAGCGCCTTGCCCAGGGTTACCAGCTGCAGCGGCACTTCGGCCACGCCCAGTCCGGCATCGGCAACGCAGCCGCGCCCCTGCGGGCCGAGCACGCCCACGCCATGTGCGTCGTCGACGTAGAACAGCGCCTGCTGCATGCGCGCCACCAGGCTCAACGCACGCAGCGGCGCGACATCGCCATCCATGCTGAAGACGCCATCGCTGGCCAGCATCGCCGCGCCCTCGGGCGAGCCCTTGAGCTGACGCATCGCGCCTTCCACATCCAGGTGCGGATAACGGCGCAACCGGCAGCCGGCCAGGCGTGTGGCATCGAGCAGGCTGGCGTGGTTGAGCCGGTCCTGCACGCAGACATCGTCGTCCTCGCTGAGCAAGGCCTGCTGCACCGCCAGGTTGGCGATGAAGCCGCTGCCGAACAGCAGCGCCGACGGATAGCCGAGCCACTCGGCGATCTCGCGCTCCAGCGTTTCGTGCGCGGTGTGGTGGCCGCAGATCAGATGCGAGGCGGTGGCGCCGGCACCATCGCGCGCGGCGGCGTCCTGCAACGCGGCGACCACTTCGAACTGCTGCGACAGGCCCAGATAGTCGTTGGAGCAGAAACCGGTCAGCCAGCGGCCATCGACTTCCAGCCGCACGCCATCGCGACGGCCCACCAGCCGCCGCACCCGCACCCGTTCCTGGGCCACACGCAAGGTGCGCAGCGACGAAATCCGTTCGTGCAGATCGGGGCGGGCCATGGGGGCGTTCAACGGCAGAAGGGGGCGTTAGCGTAGCCTGCCGCGCCCGGCACGCCCAGCCGGCACCGACGACCGGTGCCGGACGTTCGATTCGCGGTTAGGCGGCGTGCTCGCAGGCCGTGCTGCGGGTGATTTCCGCATGCACGGTGCCGGGGTGGTCGTGCTCGGCGGCGTCGACGGTGATCTGCATCGGGCGCAGGCCCAGGCGCTGGAACAGGGCCTGGTCGCGTTCGGTGTCCGGGTTGCCGGTGGTGAGCAGTTTTTCGCCGTAGAAGATCGAGTTGGCACCGGCCAGGAAGCACAGCGCCTGCAGTTCGTCGCTCATCGCCTCGCGGCCGGCGGACAGGCGCACCATCGAACGCGGCATCGTGATGCGGGCGACCGCGATCATGCGTACGAACTCGAACGGGTCCAGTTGCTGGGTGCCGTGCAGCGGGGTGCCGGCGACCTGGACCAGCTGGTTGATCGGGACCGAATCCGGATGCGCCGGCAGCGTGGCCAGCGCCAGCAGCAGGCCGATGCGGTGCTCGCGGGTTTCGCCCATGCCGACGATGCCGCCGCAGCAGGTCTTCAAGCCGACATCGCGCACGTGCTCCAGCGTGTTCAGGCGGTCCTGATACTGGCGGGTGTGGATGATCGAGTCGTAATAATCCGGCGCGGTGTCCAGATTGTGGTTGTAGTAGTCCAGCCCGGCGTCCTTGAGCGCACGCGCCTGGCCGGCGTCGAGCATGCCGAGCGTGGCGCAGGTTTCCAGGCCCATCGCCTTGACCTCGCGGATCATCGCCGCGACCTTGGGGATGTCGCGTTCCTTGGGCGAGCGCCAGGCCGCGCCCATGCAGAAGCGCGAGGCGCCGGCGGCCTTGGCCTGGCGGGCCTTGGCGACGACCTCTTCGGTCTCCATCAGCTTCTGCGCGGTCACGCCGGTGTCGTAGCGCTGCGCCTGCGGGCAGTACGCGCAGTCTTCCGGGCAGCCGCCGGTCTTGACCGACAGCAAGGTGGACACCTGCACCTGCGCCGGATCGAAATGGGCGCGATGCACGCTGGCGGCGCGGTGCAGCAGCTCCGGAAACGGCAGATCGAACAGCGCCTGCAGCTCGTTGCGATCCCAGTCATGGCGTACGACAACAGACATCGGGGTTTCCTGACAGTCAGCGGCTTGGAAGCCAGGCAGTCTGGTGAGCATGGAAGAGGCTGTCAACTTCGAAGAGGTCAACTCGGTTTACAGGTGGCCGCGCCGGGTGTTGCGGTTGCTGCTGCCGAGCCGGTGCCTGGTGTGCGCGGAACCCGGCAGCGCTGATTGCGATCTGTGCCCGTCGTGTCGCGCCGCATTGCCGGATCACGGGCACGCCTGCCTGCGTTGCGCAACGCAGCTGTACGCCTGCGGTGACGCGCTGCTGTGCGGGCAATGCCTGCAGCATCCGCCACCGCTGCAACGTGTGCATGCATGTTTCACCTACCGCTGGCCGGTGGATGGCCTGCTGCGGCGTTTCAAGTTCCACCAGGATCTGGCCGCCGGGCGCTTGCTCAGCGAGTTGATGGTCAGGCGTTGCGCAGGCCTGCCGCGTCCGCAGGCGCTGGTGCCGGTGAGTCTGCATCGGCAGCGCTTGCGCCAGCGTGGTTACGATCAGGCGCTAGAGTTGGCCAGACCGCTCGGCCGCGCGCTGCGGCTGCCCTGCCTGCCATTGCTGCGCAGGGTCCGCACGACCGCGCCGCAATCGGAGCTGGATGCGGCCGAGCGTCAGCGCAATCTGCGCCAGGCCTTTGTCGCGCGTGGCGCCTTGCCCGCGCATGTGGCCCTGGTGGATGACGTGATGACCACCGGTGCGACGCTGCATGCAGCGGCGCAGGCCTTGCAGCGGGCCGGTGTGCAGCGGGTGGATGCGTGGGTATGTGCGCGGGTGCCGTGAGGCTTGGTGGGCTGTGGGTTGTGAGCTGCAACATGGGGCTTCGCCCCTACCCTCACCCCAATCCCTCTCCTGCGGGGAGAGGGGCTTAAGCCGAGGCGATTGACCTTTCTGCGCGTCAGCGCAATCCCAGGGCTACGGCGATACCGACGAAGATCGCCAGGCCTACCCAGTTGTTGTGCAGGAAGGCGCGGAAGCACGGGCCGCGTTCGCGGTGGCGGGCGAGGCGGAACTCGTAGGCCACCAGCAGCGCGGCCACGCCCAGTCCGGCCCAGTACGCGATGCCGAGACCGGCGCGCAGGCCGACCAGCGCCAATGCCGCAAACATCGATGCATACAGCAGGCCCTGCGCGATCAGGTCGAACCTGCCGAACAGGATGGCGGTGGACTTGCTTCCCATGCGGATGTCGTCCTCGCGGTCGACCATCGCGTACCAGGTGTCGTAGGCCGTGGCCCAGAGGATGTTGGCCGCGTACAGCAGCCAGCCCAGCAGCGGCACGCTGCCCTGCACCGCGGCGAAGGCCATCGGGATGCCCCAGCCGAAGGCCATGCCCAGATAGACCTGGGGCAGGTGGGTGTGGCGCTTGAGATAGGGATAGCTGGCGGCCAGGAACACGCCCGGCACGCTCAGGGCCACGGTCAGCCAGTTGAGCGTGAGCACCAGCGCGAATGCCACCACCATCAGCACCACGAACACCCACAGCGCCTCGCGCCCGGACACCGCGCCGGTGGCCAGCGGGCGCGACTTGGTGCGCTCCACATGCGGGTCCAGCCAGCGGTCGGCATAGTCGTTGATCACGCAGCCGGCCGAGCGGGTCAGCCAGACCCCGGCGGTGAACACGAACAGCGTCCACAGCGGCGGCAGACCATCGGCGGCCAGCCACAACGCCCACCAGGTCGGCCACAGCAACAGCAGGCTGCCGATCGGACGATCGCCGCGGACCAACGTCCAGTACTGCCCCAGTCGCTGCGGCCAGGTCAGCGCGGGCGCTGTGGGCAGCTGTTCAACACCATGCTTGCTCATGCTGCAAAGGGTAGCAGCGCGGCTCGGCTGCGGTCATGCGCTGGGTGACGATCGAGCCAGGCATCGTCCAAACTTCCGGGCGGCTGCGCGAGCTCGCGCCAAGCGGCCCCGCGCTGGCGCGGGTTCCTGGCTGGGGCTCCGTCGGCAACGCAGCGGTGCCCGGCCGTTCGGCAGGCCCCGCGTTGCGGGTGTCACGCGCGCGGCGGCGGTTCTGGCATAATGCCCGACCAGGCGCTCGTAGCTCAGCCGGATAGAGTAGTGGCTTCCGAAGCCATTGGTCGGGGGTTCGAATCCCTCCGGGCGCACCAGATCAAAACCCATCGGCCCGCTGCAGTGACACTGCAGCGGGCCGATGGCGTTTCTGGATCAGGAGTTGGTGCCGGCTGATGTATCAATGCGTGGTTGCGCTGCGGTGCCAACGATGCAGCGGCTGGCAGGGGGCGCCTGGCGCCACCCTGCCCAGGCGCGGATCAGAGCATTTCCGGCGGCGGTGCGGTGGCCTTGGCGTGCTGCTTGCCACGTGCGTGTTCGATGGCGGTGCGCAGCTTGCGTGCGGCGCCGGTGACGGCCGAGGCGGTGGTTTCGGCGCTATTGGTGGCCGCGATCGGCGGCAGGCCGGCGACGTGCGCCTCGATGCTGCAGGTTCGATCCGCCGCGCCGCCGCGCTGGCCGTTTTCATCGCGCAAATGCACTTCGACGCGGGTGATGTCGTTGGCGAAATGCGCCAGCTGGGCGGAGCAGGTCTTCTCGACATGCTGCACGACTGAGGGGTCATGCGGCACGTGCTTGTCGGTCTGGATCTGAATCTGCATAGAGTGTTCTCCTTCGCGGTCATCCGCTGCGTCTGCCGTAGCGGTGACTCGATTCTGCGACAGCGCACCGTTGCCGCGAGGTGACAAGCTGCACCGCGTTCATGCTCAGGTCGGGATGGCCGGACGGTGCATCCACTGCGACGGGCAGCGCTGTCACCGCATCGCGAAAGAACCTGCGATCGCGCAGTAACAGCCGCTGCTGGCGAGCTCTGCCAGGCTGAACCCGCATGGCAGCGTCGATCCGCCTGGCTGGAAGCAGTGGATTAAGATGCCGGCACCGCGCTGGTGTGCGCCTGTCCGATCTCTGCCTGTGTCCGAATTCCGAGTTGCCCTGGGTGCCCGTCGCGGCGTGTTGCAGCGTGTGCTGTTGCTGGTCGCGTTGTGGATGGTGTGCATGGGCGCCGCCGTGGCGCAGGACGACGACACGCTGCTGGAGACCGCACAGACTCAGCTCGACAACATGCAGAAGGTGCTGACCCAGGCCGACGCGGGCATGGAGAAGGCCGATACCGAGCAGCTCGGCAAGCTCACCGACAACGTCACCGGCGCGCAGCGGCAGGCGCAGGATCTGGTGCGCACGCTGGAGCAACCGCTCAAGGAGCTCAACGGGCGACTGGAGGGGCTCGGTGTCGCGGCGCCGAACGAACCGGCCGACCTTGCAAAACAGCGCAAGGCGCTGACCAAGGAGCGCGATCAGCTCAATGCCGAGTTCATCCGGGCCACGCTGCTGGTCTCCAATGCCAAGGAACTGGCCGACCGGCTCGAACGCGAGCGCGTGCAACGCTTCAGCGTGAAGCTCTCCACGCGGGTCGCCTCGCCGTTGTCGCCGACCTTGTGGAAACAGATCGCGCAGCAATGGCCCGACGATCGTGCCCGCCTGCAGGCCTTGTCCGACAAGACGGTGCAGATGGTGCAGGCCGGCATCGCCGCCAACGGCGTGGGCGGGCTGATGACCGCTGCCGTCATCGCCTTGCTGCTGGCGCTTCCGCTGCGCATCTTCCTGCGCCACCTGGGGCGTCGCTACGCGGCTTCACGTGCGCCCGGCGGACGCCTGCGCCGCTCGGGGCTGGCACTGTGGTTTCTGTTGGTCGGCACGCTGACTCTGGGGATTGCGGCATTCGTGCTGGTCGAGGGCATCCGCGCGCTCGGCGAGCTGCCCGACGATCTGGACCAGTTGCTGACCGGATTCGTCGCCATCAGCGTGGTGGCTGCCTTCGTCGGTTCGCTCAGTGCCAGCCTTTTGATGAAGCACCAGCCCAGCTGGCGCCTGTTCCCGCTGGACGATGCCACTGTCGACCGCCTGCGCGTGCATTGCCTGGCCACCGCGGCGGTGATCTGGTTCAGCGGCATGGCGATGAAGATCAACGAGGTGGCCGGCAGCAGCCCCGCACTGACCACCGCCACCGATGCGCTGGCCGCGTTGCTGTACGCGGGGTTGATCCTGTCGGCGCTGGCCGGGCTGAGCCTGTCCTTGCGCGCGCATGCGGCAAATGCCGGGGTGGCCGATCCGGACAGCGATGCGCCGCCGCCGGTGGTCTCGCGTGGTGGCGGCTTCATCGTGCTGATCCGCCTGCTGGGCCATCTGGCGGTGATCTTTGCGCTGATCGCGGCCTTGTTCGGCTATCTCAATCTGGCGTTGTTCGTGGAGCGGCAGATCATCTGGATCACCCTGGTGTGCAGCCTGCTCGGCCTGCTGGTGGTCTTTGCCGACGATCTGATGACCTGGCTGTTCAAGCCCGACGGACGCTTCAGCCGGGCCTTGTCGCACGCGCTCAGCATCGGCAGCGGACGCCTGGTGCAGCTCGGGCTGCTGATATCGGCGGCAACCCGGGTGCTGCTGGTGCTGCTGGGCATCGCGGTGCTGCTGACGCCGTATGGTGCCAACATCAGCGTGGTCACCGACTGGGCGGAGAACATCGCCCACGGCATCACCATCGGCAAGGAGCTGGTGATCACCCCGGGCGATGTGTTCAGGGCGCTGTGCGTGTTACTGCTCGGCATGGGGCTGGTGCACGTGGTGCAGCAGTGGTTGCTCAACACCTATCTGCCCAAGACCGAGCTCGATGACGGCGCGCGCAATTCCATCAGCACGGTGGCGCGCTATCTGGGCTGGCTGATCGTGGTGGTGTGGGGCCTGACTGCATTGGGCCTGGATCTGAAGCGGCTTGCGCTGGTGTTGAGCGCGCTGTCGGTGGGTATCGGTTTCGGTCTGCAGGCGATCACGCAGAACTTCGTGTCGGGCCTGATCCTGCTGGCCGAGCGGCCGGTGAAGATCGGCGATTGGGTGCGTATCGGCGATCAGGAGGGCGACGTGCGCAAGATCAGCGTACGTGCGACCGAGATCCAGGTCGGCGACCGCTCCACCTTGATCGTGCCCAACTCGGAATTGATCACCAAGAGCGTGCGCAACATGACCCTGTCCAACCCGATGGGGCGGGTGCAGCTGCAGTTCTCGGTGCCGTTGGAAACCGACGTGGCAAAGGTGCGCAACATGCTGCTGGAGCTGTTTGCCGAGCACACCAAGGTGCTGGCCGATCCGGCACCCTCGGTGTTCATCGATTCGCTGGCCGGCGGGCACGTCAACTTCAATTCGTTCGCCTATGTGCGCAGCCCGCGCGATTCGTACGGAGTACGCAGCGAGCTGTTCTTCGCGTTGTTGCAGCGGATGGAAACGGCGGGGATTGCGCTGCAATCGCCGCAGGAAATTCGCTTCAGCCGTGCAGGTGCCGCGGTGGCGCGCGATCCGGCCGATGGCACGCCTGCGTCGGAAGATTGAGTCGACGCGTGCATACAGTGCGCGGGAAAGGGCGCTGGTCGCACGCACAGTGATCAAACAACGTACGTCTTGCTTTGCCTGCACCACACACACCGACCATCCCGACAGGTCCTTGCCCGCTCACCGTCGCGGGACCTTACGCGGCATGGATGCCGCGTAAGAGCCTACATGGACGTACTTGCGGCGTGTCCTGCGATGGTGGGCGGGCAAGGGCCCGCAGCCAGGCCACAGATCGCACGCTTCGAGTTTGCTCTTGAGCTTCGCCTTTGCCTCATCCAAATCGCCGGGCCTAGGACCACAATGACAGCCAGACTCAGGAGCGATCCGCGACCTGGGTCTGCTTCACCAGGGCCAGGTCGTCCACGCTGACGTCTTCGGTGTAGTCCAGCCAGGCGCGGATTTCCAGATCGTCCACCGCATGTTCCAGGCCCACCGGCATGCGGATGCGACCGGCCGCATCGGGCACCACCCATTGCTGGGCCAGCACCACCTTGCGCTCCGACGAGACTGCCTCTACCCAGAATGCACGCGTTGGCCGGCGCTTGGCGTACAGCTCCAGCATGTAGCGACCGGCTTCGGTCTTGCGCGCGGCCTGGGTGAGCATGATCGGCTGGCGTACGCGTGGGCGCGGGCCTTGCTGGCTGGCCTCCAGTGGCGCATCCACGGCGATGCCGCGGGTCAGGTCCGGGTCGCGGTACAGCTTCATGCTCTGGTGGCGGTCGACCACCAGCGCGCACCAGTCGCCATCGGCCGAGCCGTCCTCGAACGCCGTGCAGCGATCCACATAGGCCAGCGTGCCCTCGGTGCGGGTGCGGTCGAACTGGCGCGAGGTGTTTTCCAGATAGACGGTTTTGAGATTGGTGTCGTCGTCGTATTCCAGCAGCACCGGCGGGCGCACCTGCTGCACGCCCACCACCACATCGCCATTGCCGTTGATGCGCAGCATGCGGGTGCTGCGCCCGGTCCACAGCGTGCGTGCGTAAGCGAGATAGCGCGGGTAGTCCTTGCCGCTGTCGCGGCTGGCCGCAACGCTGGCGCTGGGGGGCGCATCGCTGGCCAGCAGCGAGCGGCCGAAGCCCAGCGTGCGCATGCCCGGCTCCAGCAACTGCAGCAGCGTCGCACCCGAATCCAGCGTGCTGCCGGCGCGTGTGACCACTTGCTGCGGGGCGATGTCCTTGCCCAGGAACAGCAGCAGGTTTTCGCGCTTCTGCTTGGCCAGGACATCGCTGAGATCGTTGGGCATCGCCAGGTGATCGGAGGCGATCACGATGATGGTGTTCTTGCCGTAGCGGCTATTGCGAATGCGCGCGACCAGCTCGCCGATCAGCCGGTCGCTGCACTTGATCGCATGCAGCAGCCCGATGTCGCCCAACGCGCTGTCGTAGTGCTGGCCCTTGCACGCCAGCGGCAGATGGCCGGCAGGGTGGTGGGTGTCCATGGTCAGCGTGGTGAGCATGAACGGCTGGCCGGCGCGCGACAGCGTCTGGAAGCTGTCCCAGGCATCGTCCAGCAGCACATCGTCGTGCACGCCCCAGGCGGAAAAGTGTTTCGGCGCCACGCCCTTGTCGCGGAAGTAGCTGACGTCGTGCACCACATCGAAGCCATGGCTGGACAGGAAACTGCCCTTGCCGGCAAAGCTGGCATCGGCGCCACCGACATAGTGATTACGGTAGCCCTGATCCTTGAGATAGTCGCCCAGGCAGCGTGCTTCGGGCAGGAACAGGCCCATGCGGCCCATGCTGTTTTCATCGCCGGGCGCGGTGGTCAGCGGCACGCCGCACATCGAGGCGACCATGCCGGCGATGGTCCAGCCGCTGCCCTCGGTGGAGGTGAGGTTGCGCACGTCCACCGCCTCGCTGGCCAGCGCGCGCAGGTTTGGCATCAGACCGGGGAACACGTCTTCGTCGAAGTAGGTGCGTTCCAGGCTCTCGCCGTAGATCCACACGATGTTCTTGCGCTTCTGCAAGGGCTGCTGCGGCACCAGATATTCCGGTACCACGGTGGCGTAATCCACCGGGCGCAGCTGGTAGTACAGGCGTTTGCCGTCGCGGTACAAGGGGCTGACCGCGATGCTCACCAGCAACATCACCACGAAGCCGCCGAATACCGCATTGCCTCCACGCGGGCGACGGAAACGTCGCACCCTGAGCAACACCAGCGGGCTGAGCGACAGCAGCACCATGCCGATAAACACGGCGATATAGCCGGAGAAATCGCTGACGCCGGCACCGTCCATGTCCGCGCGCAGGTGATACAGCGTGGCGGCGTTGATGCCGTCGCCGCTGAGCCGATCCACCAGGCCCCAGGCGCTGAGCAACAGCAGCAGTAATGACAACAATCCGGCCTTCAGCCACGCCAGACGCGGCGAGGCGACCAATAGCCAAAGCAGGAGCAACAGCGAAAACAACAACATCCAATGCATGCGGCAGCGTCCGTGGGGGAATGATGCGAGCGCGTACCGGACGCCTTGCTCGCCATGTCCTGTGCGCCACACCCAATGTGACACCCGGATGACGGACTATGCCGCGCTGAAGCTGACTGAAATGTTTGTTGGAGTTGCGTGCTTGCCGTAGCGCGGCACAGCGTGCGCGGTGAGAATCAGCTGATCGTGGTGGCGCTCGCCAAGGGAGCTACGGTTTCTGCACTCCGCATCTGCGCGGCTCTCGCACATCGGCGACGTCTCGATAACGCCACATCGCCCGATCCACTTTGATCGCTGGACGCGGCGGTCTTTGCATGCGACGCCGGTTAAGCCGCGTCGCGCCCGGGTGCGCTCCTACGCATGTGTGTGGCGCTATCGATGCCCGCGTTCTTCGCGCGCACGCACGCGGCGGTCGAACAGCAGCGCGCTGAGCACGATGCCCAGGCCCAGCACGACGCCGAGCAGGAACAGCACCATCGCGATCGCCGGATAGCCCCACAGCTTCAAGCCGGTTTCGATACGCATCATCTGCGCCGAGGCCATGATCAGCGCCGCAGTCACGATGCCGGCCGCCACGCGGTTGGCGATCTTCTGCAGGCTTTCCATCAGATGCGATTCTTCCAGCCCGGTGACGCGCATCTGCAGGCGGTTTTCCGCCGCCAGCGACAGGATCTCGGACATGCGGCGCGGTCCTTCGCGCACCAGATGCTGCAGTTCCATCGCCTCGCTGGCCAGATTGGCCGCCGACAGGGATTTTTTCAGGCGCGCGCGCATCACATGCTGCAGGTGGCGCTCGACGATGCGGCGGGTGTCCAGGTGCGGCGACAGCGTGCGGCACACGCCTTCCAGGTTCAACAAGGTCTTGCCGAGCAGGCTCAGCTCCGGCGGCGTGCGCAAGCCGTTGGCGGTGGCGATGCGCACTAGATCCAGTACCACACGGCCCTCGGAGGTGGTGTCGTGCGCGGCGTAGCGGGCGATCATCTGCCCGGTTTCGCGCTGGTAGCGGTCTTCGTCGTAATCCTCCAGGCGCGTGCTCAGCGCGATGGTCTCTTCGGCAACCTCTTCGCCACGGCCGTCGACGGCGGCGAACAGCAGCTTGAGCAAGCGCTCGCGCAGGCGCGGCGGCACATGCGCGACCATGCCCAGGTCGAAGATCGCCAGGCGCCCGTCCTGCAGCACGCGCAGGTTGCCCGGATGCGGGTCGGCGTGGATCTCGCCATGCACGAACATCTGGTCCAGGTAGCCCTTGACCAGTTCTGCGGCCAGCTTGTCCATCGGCTGCTCGGTGCGGCGCAGGCCGGAGATCTTGTCCACGCGCACGCCTTCGGCCAGCTGCATGGTCAGCACCTTGCGGCTGCTCAGGTCCCACACCGGTTGCGGGATCCACAACAGCGGAAACGGCTTGAGATGCTTGCCGAAGCGCACCAGCGTCTCGGCCTCGTCTTCGTAATTGAGCTCGGCGCGCAGGGTCTTGCCGAATTCGCCCAGCCAGTCGGCAAAGCGTACGCGCCGGCCGATGCCGGTCAGGCGGTCGGCGGCGGTGGCAAAACTCTTGAGCACGTCCAGATCCGAACGTACCTGGGCGGCCACTTCGGGCTTTTGCACCTTGACTGCCACCGGGGTGCCGTCGCGCAGGGCGGCGCGGTGCACCTGCGCCAGCGAGGCGCAGCCCAGCGGCACCGGATCGAAAAACGAGAACGCCTTGTTGACCGACACGCCGAGTTCTTCTTCGATGATCTGGCGGATGCGCTCCACCGGCACCGAACTGGTGTTCTCCTGCATGCGCTCCAGCGCCGTGGCGAACTCCGGCGGCACGATGTCCGGCCGCGTGGACAGCATCTGGCCGAGCTTGACGAAGGTGGGACCGAGCGCTTCCAGGTCGGAGACGAACTGGTCGGGCGTGCCTTCGGCGGGCACTTCGTACTCGTTGATCGCAGCCGGATCCAGGTTCATGCCGGCAAACACGCCCGACCCGCGATACCGCAGCAACAGGCGCAGGATCTGCGTGCGACGGCTCATGCCGCCCACCACGCCGGTGTCGGCGGGGATCGCGGCCTGGGCCGGTGTGCGGTAAGGGTCGTTCGGACTCAAGGCCATCTCCGGCGGTCGTGCAAGAGCGCGAGTGTGGCCAGCGGCGGGTCGTCGGGCGGTGAATCCAGACGAGCGGCTACGGCGCGGTCGTGTGCGGCGCGGCCGATGGGCATGGCCGAATCATGCGGCGGGCGGGCGTCGGGATCGCGCACCAACGGTCGGCAACGGCGTGCAACCGCCTGCCATCACCCCATACGGGCGCAGGATCGGCGAGAATCCACCGCCACTCACGAAGGACCCCCGCATGGCCGGTGCCAGCCTGTTCACCCTGCTCGACGACATCGCCACGCTGCTGGACGACGTTTCCATCCTGACCAAGGTCGCGGCCAAGAAGACCGCCGGCGTCCTGGGCGACGACCTGGCGCTCAATGCGCAGCAGGTCACCGGCGTCACCGCCGACCGCGAGTTGCCGGTGGTGTGGGCGGTGGCCAAGGGCTCGCTGATGAACAAGGTGATCCTGGTGCCGGCGGCACTGGCGATCAGCGCCCTGGAGGCCTGGCTGCGCGGGCGCGGCTACAACGTGCCGCTGGTGATGCCGCTGATGATGATCGGCGGTGCCTACCTGTGCTTCGAGGGCGTGGAGAAGCTGGCGCACAAGTTCCTGCACAACCAGGACGAGGAAGCGCAGCGGCATGCCGAGCGCACCCGCGCGCTGGCCGACCAGAACGTGGACGTGGTGGCGCTGGAAAAGGACAAGGTCAAGGGCGCGATCCGCACCGACTTCATCCTGTCGGCGGAGATCATCGTGCTGTCGCTGGGCGTGGTGGCCGGGGTGTCGTTCGGCCAGCAGGTCGCGGTGCTGGTGGCGATCGCGCTGGCGATGACCATCGGCGTGTACGGCCTGGTCGCGGCCATCGTCAAGCTGGACGACCTGGGCCTGTACCTGAGCAAGAAGGGCGCGGCGTTGGCGGCGCTGGGCCGCGGCATCCTGGTGGCCGCGCCGTGGCTGATGAAGTTCCTGTCGGTGGCCGGCACGCTGGCGATGTTCCTGGTCGGCGGCGGCATCCTGGTGCACAACATCCCGGCGCTGCATCACCTGGTGCAGGATCTGGCCAAGTCGGCCGGCGGCATGGGCTGGCTGGTCGATGCACTGGGCAACATGCTGGTCGGCGTGGTTGCCGGTGCGATCGTGCTGGGCGCGGTGATGCTGTTCCAGAAGCTGCGCGGGAAGCCGGCGGCGCACTGACGCCGTCCCGCGGCGGGCCAGGGGAGCCCCTGGCCGCCGCACGGAAGCGGTTGGTCGTGGGTGGGGCCCGGCGGCAACCGAAGGACCTGCGGCGCCTCTGCGTCATGCGCCGGTAACCCGGTCCGACCGGTCGATGCGGCAAACCGGGTTCGCGGCTAATCCGCGCTGATCACCCGATTCTTGCCGGCCGCCTTGGCGTCGTACATCGCGCGGTCGGCACGGCGGATCACATCGTCCTGGGCCTCGTCGAGATGGCGCAGTGCCACGCCGCCGCTGAAGCTGACGAATACGCGCACGTCCTCGTGCAGCAACGAGCGCTGGGCGAGAGCGCGCTGCAGGCGGATCACCGCCGCGCTGGCTTCGAAGATGGTGGAGTCCGGCAACAGCAGCACGAACTCCTCGCCGCCGAAGCGGGCGATGGCATCGGTGGTGCGCAGCACCGACTTGGCCACGTCCACGGTATGGCGCAGCGCGGCGTCGCCACCGGCGTGGCCGTGGGTCTCGTTGAGGCGGCGGAAGTCGTCCAGATCCAGCATCGCCACGCACAACGGTTGCCCGCCGCGCTGGGTGCGTGCGGCCTCGCGCTGGAACAGTTCCTCGAAGCCACGGCGGTTCAGCGCGCCGGTCAGCTGATCTTCGCGCACCAGCCCGGCCACGTCCCTGAGTTCCTGTTCGAGCGAGGCGATGCGCTGCTCGGCGTCCTCGACCTGGCGGCGTGCGGCCAGCAGTTCGTCGCGCGCGGCCAATGCCTGCGCCTGCACCCCGGCGGTGTCCTGCAGCACGTCCTGCAACAGCCGATTGAGGTCGGGAATGCTGCGAGCGTCGCCGATCGCCTGCGAATAGCCGGCAACGCGATCGTGGTACTCGCCGGTGCTGGTGGCCATGCCGTCGAGCCGGTCGACGAAGGACACCATCATCTCGCGCATCGCGGTCTTGGAGTCGGCAATGCCTTGCTTGAGCAGGCCTTGCTTGTAGATGACCTCGCGCAAGGTGCCGCGTGCCTGTTCGATCGAGCCGACATCCAGCGGCCCGGAGATCAGCTGCCGCACCACCGAGATCTGGCCCTGCAGCCAGCTGCGATCGTCGAGCAGTTCGCCGACGTTTTCCAGCAACAGGTCGAACAGGCCGAGCAGCAGGTTCTGCTGCTCGCTGGCATCTTCGGCACGCAGGCCGATCTGATGGCTCAGTTCGCGCAGGCGCTGTTCCAGGGTGATCAGCTCATGGCCGGGGCGCCAGTGGCGCAGTGCCGAAGCCAGGGTCTGCGCTTCCTCGGCCAACTCCGGGCTGCGTTGCAGCAGCGTGGACAGGGCATTGCCTAGCGCGTGCCGCAGCAGGTCGCGCAGTTGCTCGGCTTCGGTGCGTCCTTCGGCCAGCGAGTCGCCGGTATCGATGGTGCGGATGTACTTGTCGATCAGTTGCCGCAAGGCGCGGCCGTAGCCGGGCCAGTCGCCGGCCGCATAAGCCGCGCTCAGGCGCACGCCCATGTCGCCGAGTTCGCCATGCAGGCTGGTGATGCCTTCGGCAAAGGCCAGCAGCAAGGCCTCCGGATGCGCGGCGTGCGAGAACAGGCGCATCAGCAGGGCGGTGGCGGCCGCCGGGTCGTGCGCGCCGGACTTGTTCTTGGCCGGCACCAGCTGATGCGCGGCCAGGCCGTGCCCGCCGCGCTCGCTGCCGATCACGCTGGGCAGGGCGGCGGCCGGGCGCGCGCTGTCCGCCCCGCCCCAGGGCAACAGGCGGCGCAGCCCGCCACGTGGGCGGCTTGGAAGTTCAGGCTGGTCTGCCATGCGCCGGGATCTCGGAAAGTCGTGGTGCCATCGCGGGTTATCGGCGCGCAGGCGGCGCGCTTAAGCGGTCTGGGCAGTTCTGCGCAGTTCCGGCACGCCCGCCCGATGCCAGGCGGTGGGCGATGCGCGACCTGCGCGCATGCCTGAACAAGTCAGGCGGATGATGGCGGGCGCCGCCGTCATTGCCCGCTTTCGGTGCGTTTCAACAACCGCGCACCACTGCAGGGATGTCATCGCACTGCAATGCGGCGCTTATGCCAGTAGGCATGCGCAACCATGCGCAAGGGAATGTAGCTGTCGCAGAAAAGTCAGCACGTATTCACGCATATTTTATTTGCACGGGGTGTAGATTCATCTCAAGGACAACGTGGAGTACGCGCGTTGGCCCCGCTCCTCATTCGTAGCAGGTCGTCTGGCTGAATCGGCAGATGATGGTTGTCGCTTCGCTGTTTTCCGTCTCCACCCACTTTACGACGGACGTTTAGATGGTTGCCATGATGCCGCTTCACGCTACTACCGCACGCTTCGAGCGCAGCACGATGCTCCCCACTCTGAAGAAGAGCGGGCGACCGCGTGATGCACGTGGCCGCTTCATTCGCCATCACGAGCGTCTGCCGGTGTCGCCGGCCGATACCCGCGGCGCCTTGTTCGTGGTGTCGGAGATGGCGGACTTCATCAAGGCGGGCGGTCTGGGCGATGTGGCTGCGGCGCTGCCACGCGCGCTGCGCCATCGCTACGACGTCCGTGTGCTGATCCCCGGTTATCGCGCGGTGCTGGCGCGGGCGGGCAAGGTGGAGATCGTCGGCCGGGTGCTGGCGCATGCCGCACTGCCGGCCTGCGACATCGGCCGCATCGTGCAATCGGACGGCCTGCCGATCTACATCCTGCTGTCCAAGGAATTGTTCGAACGCGACGGCTCGCCCTATGTGAGCACCAGCGGCTCGGAGTTCGAAGACAACGCGGTCCGCTTTGCCACCTTGTCGCATGCCGCCGCGCAGATCGCCGCCGGCCATGCCGGGCTGGGCTGGAAGCCGCGCCTGCTGCATCTCAACGACTGGCCGTGTGCGCTGGCCGCCGCCTACGTGCGCTGGTCCGGCGGCACCACGCCGTGCCTGTTGACCATCCATAACCTGGCCTACCAGGGCCTGGTGCCGTATTCGATGGCCGCTGCGCTGGGCATCCCGGCCGAGCGTGTGGCCGAGCTGGAGTTCTACGGGCAGATGTCATTCCTGCGCGGCGGCATCGTGCATGCCGACCACGTCAACACGGTCAGCGTCAGCTATGCCCAGCAGATCACCGGCCCGGCGCAGGGCTGTGGCCTGGACCGCCTGCTGGCCGGCCGCGCCGCCAAGGGCGCGCTGACCGGCATCGTCAACGGCATCGACGCCAGCTGGGACCCGCGTACCGACGAATATCTGGACACGCACTTCAGCGTTAATCAGTGGCAGGGCCGCCAGGCCAACGCCGCGCAGGTGCGCAAGGCCTTCGGGCTGCGCGAGAGCACCGGCCCGCTGTTTGCGGTGGTGTCGCGGCTGGTGCATCAGAAGGGCCTGGACCTGATCTGCGAGGTCGCCCCGCAGATCGTGGCGGCCGGCGGCCAGATCGCGGTGATCGGCGGTGGCGAGCCGGAGATCGAGCAACAGGTCGCCGA
Organism: Xanthomonas sp. WHRI 7064; assembly: GCF_040202355.2. NCBI lineage: Bacteria > Pseudomonadati > Pseudomonadota > Gammaproteobacteria > Lysobacterales > Lysobacteraceae > Xanthomonas > Xanthomonas sp. WHRI 7064. Next base: position 526,940 of record NZ_CP167821.1, read on the forward strand.
GCTGACCCGGCGCTATCCGGGCCAGGTCGGTGCCTTCATCGGTTTCGAGGAAGGCCTGGCGCGGCGCATGTTCGCTGGCGCCGACTTCCTGCTGATGCCATCGCGCTTTGAGCCGTGCGGCTTGAGCCAGATGTATGCGCAACGCTTTGGTTGCCTGCCGATCGCGCACGCCACCGGTGGCCTGATCGATACCGTGGATGACGGCGTCACCGGCTTTTTGTTCCAGCACGCCAGTGTCGAGGCCTTGCGCCGCTGCCTGGAGCGCGCATTCCGCACCTTCCGCCTGCCCAGCCTGCTGTCGGCGATGCGCCGCGCGGCGATGCTGCGTCCCAGTGGTTGGGATGTGGCGGGCAAGAAATACCTCTCGCTGTACGAACGCACCGCCGCAACCGCTCCCGCGCTTGCGACGGTGTCATGAGCGAACGGCTGGGCGTGCAGGGGCAGGAGACGGAAGCGACGGCGGTGACCATGGATGGGATGGCGGATCTGGTGCAGAGCGTGCAGGCGCTGGCCGATGGCCTGCCTGCCGATGCATTCGCGGTATTGGGCCCGCATTCCCAGGCAGACGGCCGCCGGCTGGTGCGCGTGCTGGCGCCCGGTGCCGAGGCGATGGGCCTGATCGATCCACGCGGCAAGTTGCTGGCGCGCATGCAGGCTGGCCCGGTCGATGGCGTGTTCGAGGGCACGCTGGCGGTCGAAGGCCCGTATCGGCTGCGCATCGTGTGGCCAGACGTGGTGCAGGAGATTGAAGACCCCTACGCCTTTGCCGCCACGCTGGACGAATCCACCCTGCTGCAGATCGCTGCCGGCGATGGCCAGGCGCTGCGTCGTGCCCTGGGTGCCCAGCACCTGCACTGCGACGACGTGCCCGGGGTGCGCTTTGCGGTGTGGGCGCCGCATGCGCAACGCGTGGCGGTGGTGGGCGATTTCAATGGCTGGGACGTGCGCCGGCACCCGATGCGCCCGCACATCGGCGGGTTCTGGGAGCTGTTCCTGCCGCGTGTGGAAGCCGGCACACGTTACAAGTACGCCATCACCGCTGCCGATGGCCGCGTGTTGCTCAAGGCCGACCCGGTGGCGCGCCAGAGCGAATTGCCGCCGGCCACCGCCTCGGTGGTGCCGGGCGCGGCAGCGTTTGCCTGGACCGACGCCGCCTGGATGGCCGCGCGCGATGCCAATGCCGCGCCGGCGCCACTGTCGATCTATGAGGTGCATGCCGCGTCCTGGCGGCGCGATGGGCACAACCAGCCGCTGGACTGGCCAGGGCTGGCCGCACAACTGATCCCCTATGTGCAGCAGCTCGGCTTCACCCATATCGAGTTGCTGCCGATCACCGAGCATCCGTTCGGCGGCTCCTGGGGCTATCAACCGCTGGGGCTGTATGCACCGACTGCGCGCCACGGCAGCCCGGATGGCTTTGCCCAGTTCGTCGATGCCTGTCATCGCGCCGGCATCGGCGTGATCCTGGACTGGGTCAGCGCGCACTTTCCCGATGATGCACACGGCCTGGCGCAGTTCGACGGCGCCGCGGTGTACGAGCATGCCGACCCGCGCGAAGGCATGCATCGCGACTGGAACACGCTGATCTACAACTACGGCCGGCCCGAAGTGACCGCCTACCTGCTGGGCAGCGCGCTGGAGTGGATCGATCACTACCACCTCGACGGCCTGCGCGTGGATGCAGTGGCTTCGATGCTGTATCGCGACTATGGCCGTGCCGAAGGCGAGTGGGTGCCCAACGCGCATGGCGGCCGCGAGAATCTGGAAGCGGTCGCCTTCCTGCGCCAGCTCAACAGCGAGATCGCCACGCGCTTTCCCGGTGTGCTGAGCATCGCCGAAGAGTCCACCGCCTGGCCGGGCGTGACCGCGCCGATCAGCGAGGGCGGCCTGGGCTTCACCCACAAATGGAACATGGGCTGGATGCACGACACGCTGAGCTACATGCAGCGCGATCCGGCCGAGCGCGCGCAGCACCATAGCCAGCTCACCTTCGGCCTGGTGTATGCGTTCTCCGAGCGTTTCGTGCTGCCGATCTCGCACGACGAAGTGGTGCACGGCAGTGGCGGCCTGCTCGGGCAGATGCCCGGCGACGACTGGCGGCGCTTTGCCAACCTGCGCGCGTATCTGGCGCTGATGTGGGCGCATCCGGGTGACAAGCTGCTATTCATGGGCGCCGAATTCGGCCAGTGGAACGACTGGAATCACGACCAATCGCTGGACTGGCATCTGCTCGATGGCGCGCCGCATCGCGGCGTGCAGCAACTGGTCGGCGATCTCAATGCCGCATTGCGACGGGTGCCGGCTTTGTACCGCGGCACGCATCGTGCCGACGGTTTCGACTGGAGCGTGGCCGACGATGCGCGCAACAGCGTACTGGCGTTCATTCGCCACGATCCCGATGGCGGCGCACCCTTGCTGGCGGTGAGCAACCTCACCCCGCAACCGCACCACGACTATCGCGTTGGCGTGCCGCGTGCCGGCGGCTGGCGCGAAATCCTCAACACCGACAGTGCCCATTACGGTGGCAGCAACCTCGGCAACAGCGGTCGCCTGGCGACCGAGCCGATGGGCATGCACGGGCACGCACAACGCCTGCGCCTGACCCTACCGCCGCTGGCCACGATCTATCTGCAAGCGGAGAAATAAGAATGAACGAGCGCAACGACACCACGCCGGCATGGGGTGCATGGCCAGCGGGTGAGGGACAGGTGCGCTTCGCGCTCTGGGCACCGGACGCCAAAAGCGTGGAAGTGGTCTTCGACGACGGCGCGCGCGTCGCGTTGCAGGCCGCGCAGGATGGCTTCTTCAGCGCGGTGATCGAATGCGCGGCGGATGCGCGCTATCGCTACAGCGTCGATGGCGGCGAACCGGTGCCGGATCCGGCCTCGCGCTGGCAGCCCGAGGGCGTGCACGGCCCCAGCGCCGTGCAGCGCAGCGATGGCTACGCCTGGCAGAACACCCAGTGGCAGGGACGGCCGTGGGACGAGGCGGTGATCTACGAACTGCATGTCGGCACCTGCGGCGGCTATGCCGGTGTGCAGGCGCAACTGCCGCAGCTGGCGGCGATGGGCATTACCGCGATCGAGCTGATGCCGCTGAGCGCATTTCCGGGCGCGCATAACTGGGGCTACGACGGCGTGCTGCCGTACGCGCCGGTGGAAGCCTATGGCACGCCGGACCAATTGAAGGCGCTGATCGACGCCGCGCATGGACACGGCCTGATGGTGTTGCTGGACGTGGTCTATAACCACTTCGGCCCGGACGGCAATTATCTGCACAGCTATGCCGCCCCGTTCTTCAACGAGGACAAGCCCACGCCGTGGGGCGCGGCGATCGATTTCCGCAAGCCACAGGTGCAGCGTTACTTTCTCGACAATGCGCTGATGTGGCTGCACGAATACGGCTTCGACGGCCTGCGCCTGGATGCGGTGCATGCGATCACCCCGAACGCCTTCCTGGATACCTTGCGGCAGACCGTGCAGGCCAGCCTGCCGGCCGGCCGCCACGTGCATCTGGTGCTGGAAAACGAGGCCAACCAGGCGTCGCAGCTGCAACGCGGCTACACCGCGCAGTGGGACGACGATTTCCACAACGCCCTGCATGTGCTGCTGACCGGCGAAGAAGAAGGCTATTACTCCGCCTTTGCCGACAAGCCCACCGAACACCTGGCGCGGGTGCTCGGCGAAGGTTTCGCCTACCAGGGCGAGCCGGACCCGCGCGGGCATGTGCGTGGCGAGCCCAGCGGGGCGCTGCCGCCGCACAAGTTCGTGGTCTTTGCGCAGAACCACGACCAGATCGGCAACCGTGCGCGCGGCGAGCGGCTGAGCGTGCTGGTATCGCCGCAACGCCTGCGTGCTGCGCTGGCGCTGACCACGCTGACGCCGATGATTCCGCTGTTCTTCATGGGCGAGCCGTGGGGCGCCACGCAGCCGTTCCTGTTCTTCACCGACTTCGGCCCGCCGCTGGACGATGCGGTGCGCGAAGGGCGCCGTCGCGAATTTGCGCATTTCGCCGCATTCGCCGACGAAGCGCAGCGCGCCACCATTCCCGATCCAAACAGCCACGACACCTTCGCCGCCTCGCGCTCGCCGATCGAAGACGCCGCGCAGGGCGAAGGCGTGCAGTGGACAGCCTGGTTCAAGGCGCTGCTGGGCGTGCGCCGCCAGTGGCTGGTACCGGGGCTTGCACAGGCACGCGCGGTGGGCGCCAGCGTGCTGGCCGATGGCGCAGTGACCGCCAGCTGGGAGCTGCCCGACGGGCTGTGGCATATCGCCTTCAACGTCGGTGCCTCGGCGGTGCCGATGCCGCCGCTGCGCGGCCGCGTGGCGCATGTCGAAAACGTCGCTGCCGACGCGCAGCAGTTGCCGGTCGATGGCTTCATCGCCTGGCACGAGGCGCGCGCATGAGTACCCGTGATCTGAGCAGGAGCGATCTGCATGCGCTGGCCGGCGCGGCCGGGGTAATGGTGGACTGGGTGGATGCCAGCGACCAGCCACGGCAGGTGTCCGACCAATCGCTGCATGCGGTGCTCACCGCGCTGGAACTGCCTGCCGGCACCGCCGCGCAGCGCGCAGACAGCCTGCGTCGCTGCAAGGCGCACGCCACCGAGCCGGCGCCGCTGCTGACCGTGCAGGTGGCCGGGTTGCTGCCGGTGTCGGTCGCCGCCAATGCCAGCGGCCGCTGGCTGGACGACAGCGGCGCCAGCGAGCCGGCGCATGCCGATGCGCAGGGGCAGGTGCGTGCGCCGCAGCGTTTCGGCTACTGGACGCTGCAGATCGGCGGCCTGACCCAGCAGGTCGCGGTCGCCCCGCAACGCTGCTTCAGCGTGGCCGATGCCTGTGGCCTGCCGGCACCGCGTGCCTGGGGCATGGCGCTGCAGGTGTATTCGGCACGCAGCATCGACGACGCCGGCATCGGCGACGCATCCGGCACGGTGGAATGGGTGCGGCATGCTGCACTGGCCGGCGCCGATGCCCTGGCCCTGAGCCCGGTGCATGCCGCGCGCCCGGTCACCGGCGGCTACAGCCCGTATTCGCCCAGCGACCGGCGTTTTCTCGATCCCCTGCATGCCGCACCGGTGCGCATATTGGGTGAGCTCGCACTGGAGGCGATCAACGAGGTGCCCGGCCTGCGCGAGCGCTTCGATACGCTGCACCACAGCGCCCTGATCGACTGGCCGGCCTCGGCGCAGGCCAAGTGGCAGCTGCTGCGCCATCTCTACACCCGCGTGCCCGCCGATCACCCCGATCTGGCTGCCTTCCGCAGCGAGGGCGGCGAGGCGCTGGAGGGCTTTGCACGGTTTGCCGCGCAGGATTTCGGCGACGGCGATCCGCAGTTGCACGTGTTCACGCAATGGCTGGCGGCGCGCAGCTGGTCCGATGCGCAACGCGAGGCGCACGAGCGCGGCATGAAGATCGGTTTGATCGCCGACCTGGCCGTGGGCTTCGATCCTAATGGCGCCGAAGCCGCGGCGGCCGCCGACACCGTGCTGCGCGGCCTGGTGCTGGGCGCGCCGCCGGATGCCTTCAATGCCGACGGCCAGCACTGGGGCATCGGTGCGTATTCGCCCACCGCATTGCGGCGTAGCGGCTATGCACCGTATATCGCGTTGCTGCGCGCAGTGCTGCGCGACCGCGGCGGCATCCGCATCGACCATATCCTGGGGCTGTTGCGGCTGTGGGTGGTGCCGGAAGGCGCCAGCTCCAACGAAGGCGCATATCTGGCCTATCCGCTGCACGATCTGCTCAACCTGCTCGCGCTGGAATCGTGGCGGCACCGGGCGATCGTGATCGGCGAAGACCTCGGCGTGGTGCCGCCGGGCATCCGCGAGGAACTGTCGCGGCGCGGGGTGATGGGCATCGATGTGCTGATGTTCACCCGCGACGACGATGGCGCCTTCGTCTCGCCGGCGCTGTGGCGGCCGGATGCGGTGGCCACCACCACCACGCACGATCTGCCCACCCTGACCGGCTGGCGCGAAGGCCGCGATATCGACTGGCGACGCAAGCTGGAGCTGATCCAGCCCGCGCAGGCCAGCGATGACGCCACCGCGCGCAGCAAGGATCTGGCACGCCTGGATGCGGCGGTCGAACACGCCGGCCTCAGCGCTGCGGACGATCCGTTGCTGGGCACGCTGCGCTTCACCGCCGCCAGCGTGTCGCCACTGGCCTTGCTGCCGGTGGAAGACGCGCTGGCGCTGGAAGAACAACCCAATCTGCCGGGCACCGTCGAGGTCCATCCCAATTGGCGTCGACGCCTGCCCGATCCCTTGCCGCATGCGCGCCTGAGTACGGCGCTGCAGGGCTTTGCCGAGGCGCGTCGCGTCGCGGCTGTTTCGGAACCGCATCCATGATCGAGCTTCGCGCCACCGCCCGCCTGCAGCTGCATGTCGGCTTCACCCTGCACGATGCGCTCGCGCAGGTGCCGTATTACGCCGGCCTCGGCATCAGCCATCTGTACCTGTCGCCGATCGGCACTGCGGTGCCGGGCTCGACGCACGGCTACGACAATATCGACCCGACCGTGGTCAATCCCGAACTCGGCGGCGAAGAGGCGCTGATCGCCCTGTCGCAGGCCGCGCGCGAGCACGGCATGGGCCTGATCGCCGACATCGTGCCCAACCACATGGCCACCCATGCGGACAACGCATGGTGGTGGGATGTGCTGCGCAATGGCCGCAGCGCCAAGCATGCCGACTGGTTCGACATCGACTGGCGCGCCCCCGGGCGCGACGGCAAGTTGTGGCTGGCGGTGCTGGACCGCCCGTATGCCACCGCACTGGCCGAAGGCCTGATCACGCTGGTGGTCGAGGACGACGGCAGCGCGGCACTGGCGCATTACGACCAGCGTTACCCGATCCGCCCGCAGACGCTGGAAGTGCCGGAGAAAGCGGCACGCGCGCAATGGCTGCGCGACTACAACGACGGCGCCAAGCGCGGCGATGGCCGTCTGCACAAGCTGATCGAGCGCCAGCCGTACCGCCTGAACTGGTGGCGTGTGGGCAACGACATGCTCAACTACCGTCGTTTCTTCGATATCACCTCGTTGGTGGCATTGCGCGTGGAGCTGCCGGCGGTGTTCGACGCGGTGCATGCGCTGCCGCTGCGGCTGGTGGCCGAAGGCCATCTGGACGGCTTGCGCATCGACCATGTGGACGGGCTCACCGACCCCACCAGCTATGTGCGCAAGCTGCGCAGCCGGCTGGATGCGGCTGGCCGCACGCGTGGCCTCAAGCCCGGCACGCTGGGGTTGTATCTGGAAAAGATCCTGGCGCCCGGCGAAGCCTTGCCGGCCGACTGGCCCTGCGATGGCACCACCGGCTACGACTTCATGGACCAGGTCGGCGGCGTGCTGCATGACACGTCCGGCTTCAAGCCATTGGCGCGTGCCTGGCAAAAGGTGAGCGGGCGCAGTGGCGACTTCGCACAGGAAGAGCGCAGCGCACGCGACGAGATCCTGCGCGGCCCGCTGCAGACCGAATTCAATCGCGCCGTGGGTGCGTTGTCGGCACTGGCGCGACTGGACCCGCCCACGCGCGAGTTCAGCCCGCAGATGCTGGCGCGCGGCCTGTGCGTGTTGCTGCGCTGGTTCCCGGTGTACCGCACCTACGCCGGTGCCAAGGGCGTGACCGGCAGCGAAGCCGAGCGCCTGCGCGCCACTGCCGCGCGTGCGCGCGAGGGCATGCCGGAGTCGATCGTTGCGGCCGTCGACGCGATCGAGCGCTGGCTGCTCGACGATGCCGGCGCCGACCGCGCGCAGGTCGCGTTGCGGCGCATCCTGCGTCGTCGCGTGGAGCAGTTGTCCGCACCGCTCAATGCCAAGTCGGTGGAAGACACCGCGTTCTACCGGCATGGCGTGTTGCTGTCGCGCAACGAGGTCGGCAGCCATCCGACCCACTTCGCCAACGACGCGGCCGAGTTCCACGCGCAGAATCTCGAACGCGCCAAGCACTTCCCGCGCGCGTTGCTGGCCACCGCCACGCACGACCACAAGCGCGGCGAAGACCTGCGCATGCGGCTGGCGGTGCTGTCCGAGCAACCGCGCTGGTGGATCGAGCAGAGCAGCCAGTTCGATGCCTTGACCGAGACGCTGGACTCGCCGGCCTTGGCCGGTGGCGACCAGCAGATGCTCTGGCAGACCCTGGTGGCCGCCTGGCCGATCGGCCTGGGCGCCGACCAGACCGAACCGCTGACCGAGTACGCCGAGCGCATTGCGCAGTGGCTGCTCAAGGCGGTGCGCGAAGCCAAGCTACACACCAGCTGGACCGATGGCTCGCCGGCCTACGAACAGGCCGTGCAGGCCACCGTGGAGCAGGTGCTGTGCAGCCGCGCCGGGTTGCCGCTGCGGCGGGCGCTGCTGCGCGCCAGCAACCACATCGCCGCGGCCGGTGCGCGCAACGCGCTGGTGCAGACCACGCTGCGCCTGACCGTGCCGGGCGTGCCTGACCTCTACCAGGGCACCGAAGGCTGGGATCTGTCGCTGGTGGACCCGGACAACCGCCGCCCGGTCGACTACGCGCAGCGCCAGCAGTGGCTGCAGCAGGCGCGCGACTGGAACACGCTGCTGCGCAGCTGGCGCGATGGCGCGGTCAAGGCACGTCTCACCGCATTGCTGTTGCAGCTGCGTGCCGAACATCCGTCGCTGTTTGCGAAGGGCGATTATCAGCCCTTGAGCGTGGCGGTCAGCGGCGATGCGCAGGTGCTGGCGTTCCGCCGCCAGTACCGCGGCCAGTCGCTGGTGGTGGCAGTCACGCGGCTGGGTGCCGGCAACCAGGGCGATGGCGATCTGCCGCTGCTGGTGCCGCCGGCCAACTGGGGTCAGGCGTCGTTGGCATTGCCGCACGCCACGTATCGTAATGTGCTCGATGGCAGCACGCTGCAGCCGCAAGGCGGCCGCGTGGCGATATCCACGCTGTTTGCACGTGCGCCAGTGGCAGTGTTGTTGACCCCCTAAGAGAACGTAAGCAATGAACGACACGGAACGGCAAGCGCGGCTTCGCCAGTTGGCACAGGAGATCTGGGAGGCCGAAGGCCGCCCGGACGGCCACGCAGATCGGCATTGGGCCATGGCCGAGCGGCTGGTGGATGCCGAAGAGCGCGCCGCCGAACAGGCTGGCCCGCCGGTGACTGCACGCCAGTAACGGTGCCTCTGTCACCTTGCATAGTTCACCCTGCAGGCTGTGCCGTGCCAGGGTGAGCGTGCCCAGGCACACAGGCACCCGCATTCGCTCAGCGTTTTGAGTTCACCGTTCTCAGGAGTTACCGATGGCCACCCGCAAGTTCACTCAGCGCTCGCGCATTCGCGAAGGCCGTCCCAACCCGCTAGGCGCCACCTGGGATGGGCTGGGGGTCAATTTCGCGCTGTACTCGCGCAACGCCACCCGGGTGGAACTGTGCCTGTTCGACGAGCGTGGCCGTGAGCAGGAGCGCCTGGCGCTGCCCGAATACACCGACGAGGTCTGGCACGGCTATCTGCCCGACGCACGCCCCGGCCAGCTATACGGCTACCGCGTGCATGGACCCTATGCGCCCGAGGCCGGGCACCGCTTCAACCACAACAAGCTGTTGCTGGACCCGTATGCCAAGCAGATCGTCGGCGAGCTCAAATGGGCGCCGCATCTGTTCGGCTATACCATCGGCCACCGCGACAAGGATCTGAGCTTCGACCGTCGCGACAGCGCCGCGTTCATGCCCAAATCCGCGGTGATCGACCCGGCCTTTACCTGGGGCCAGGACCGCCCGCCGCAGACGCCGTGGAACCGCACGGTGATCTACGAAGCGCATGTGCGCGGGCTGAGCATGCTGCATCCGGCAGTACCGCCGGAAAACCGCGGCACCTTCTCGGCCCTGAAGACCGATGAGTTGATCGACCACATCAGCTCGCTCGGTGTCACCGCAGTGGAGCTGCTCCCGGTTCACGCCTTCGTCGACGACCAATACCTGCTGGAAAAAGGCCTGCGCAATTACTGGGGCTACAACACGTTGGGGTTCTTTGCACCGCAGGCGCGCTACATGTCCACGCGCACCGTGGCCGAGTTCAAGCAGATGGTGGCGCGCCTGCATCACGCCGGGCTGGAAGTGCTGCTGGACGTGGTCTACAACCACACCGCCGAAGGCAACGAGCTGGGGCCGACGCTGTCGTTCAAGGGCATCGACAATGCCAGCTACTACCGCTTGGCCGACGATCGCCGCTTCTACATCAACGACACCGGCACCGGCAATACCTTCGACCTGACCAACGTCGGCGCGTTGCGCATGGTGATGGACTCGCTGCGCTACTGGGTGCAGGAAATGCACGTCGATGGCTTCCGCTTCGACCTAGCCAGCATTCTGGGCCGCGAGCGCTATGGCTTCGATCCGTCGGGCAGCTTTCTCGATGCGGTGCGCCAGGATCCAGTACTGAGCCAGACCAAGCTAATCGCCGAGCCATGGGATATCGGCCCGGGCGGTTACCAGGTCGGCAACTTCCCGCCGGGCTGGGTGGAATGGAACGACAAGTTCCGCGACAACGTGCGCGCGTTCTGGCGTGGCGACGGTGGTCAGCTGGCCGAACTGGCCACGCGCCTGACCGGCTCGGCCGATCTGTTCAACCATAGTGGCCGCCGCCCCACTGCGTCGGTCAACTTCGTCACCGCGCATGACGGCTTCACCCTGCGCGATCTGGTCAGCTACGAAGGCAAGCACAACTTCGCCAACGGCGAAGAGGGCAGGGACGGCAGCGACCACAATATCTCGGCCAATTACGGCGTCGAAGGCGACACCAACGACCCGGCCATCAAGCAGCTGCGCCGTCAGCAGATGCGCAACCTGCTGGCCACGTTGTTGCTGTCGCAGGGCACGCCGATGCTGCTGGCCGGTGATGAGTTCGGCCACAGCCAGAACGGCAACAACAACGCGTATTGCCAGGACAACGAACTGACCTGGATCGACTGGACTGCTGCCACCAAGGCCGCCGCCGCCGATCAGGCTGCGTTCGTGCGTCGCCTGATCCGCATCCGCCAGCGTTACCCGCTGCTGCATCGCGCCCGCTTCTTCGACGGCAAGTTCGACGAAGCGCTGGGCCTGAAGGATCTCACCTGGCTGGCACCGGACGGTCACGAGATGGACGAAGCCGGCTGGCACGACCCGGAAGCACGCGCGCTGATGCTGCGCCTGGATGGCCGCTCGCCGACCACCGGCTTGCGCGAGATCGCCGCCAACGTGACCTTGCTGATGCTGATCAACGCCGCCTCCACCAGCGTGTCGTTCACGCTGCCGGCGATGCACGACGAACATTGGCGCGTGCTGGTCGACACCGCACGCCATGGCGGCCGCGTGGTGGCCGGCGGCAGCGAATGGAAGGCGCCGGCGCACTCGCTGACCTTGCTGGCGGTGGAGCGCGATCGCATCGCCAGCAGCGCACGCATCGTCTCCGAGGGCGCACGCTGATGGCAGGGGCGGTCTGATGGACGTGCTGCTGGCAGGGGCCACCGGTCTGGTCGGTGGACATGTTTTGCAACAACTGCTGGCCGATGCGCGCTGTACCGGCGTGGTGGCGATCACGCGCCGGCCGCTGTCGCAGATCCATCCCAAGCTGCGCAACCAGGTGATCGATTTCGAGCGCCTGGACCACTGGACCGCACCGCGCATGGAAGCGGCCATCTGCGCCCTGGGCAGCACGATGAAACAGGCCGGCTCGCGCGAGGCGTTCTATCGCATCGATCACGACTACCCGATGGCGCTGGCACGCGCCGCCTGCGCGCAGGGCACCTCGGTGTTCGTGCTGAATTCGGCGGCCGGTGCCGATGCGCACTCGCGCATCTTCTATAACCGCGTCAAGGGCGAACTGGAACGCGACCTGCGCGCGGTCGGCTTCCCCTCGCTCACCTTCGTGCGCCCGGGCCTGATCGGCGGCGAACGCGAGCAGCGGCGCACCGGCGAACACATCGGCAGCCTCGTGCTGGGCGCGCTCGGCCCGCTGCTGCCACGCCGGTTCCGCATCAACCCGGCCGAACGCATCGCCGCCGCCATGGTGAGCGCCGCGCTGGCACCGGCGCGTGGCGAGCACAGCGTCGAGGCTGCGGAGTTGGTTGGCTAATGCCGCCTTGCCGCCTCGTCGCTAGGCAGTCGGACAGAGCCGAGAAGCCGCAGTATCGTAGGAGCGTGCCTGCGCGCGACGGGGCGTTACCGATAAAGCTTCATCGCGCGCAGGCACGCTCCTACAGGTTCACGCGCAGCGGATCGGCATCTGCGCCAGCACAAATCCCCGCTCACACCCCCAACGACTGCCCGCCATCCACCGCCAGTACCTGCCCGGTGATCCAGCGTGCTTGTGGCGATGCAAGAAACAACGCCGCATCGGCGATGTGCTGCACCTGTCCGAATCCCCCGAACGGGATGCTGTCGCGGATGCGGGCATACAGCTCCGGTTCTTGATCGCGGCGGCGGGCCCATAGCCCGTCGGGGAATTCGATCGAGCCCGGTGCAATCGCGTTGACGCGGATGCGCTCGCGGGCGAGTTCGGCGGCCAGCGTGGTGGTGTAGTAATTCAGCGCCGCCTTGGCGGTGGAATAGGCGATCGCACGCGGTGTGGGGCGTTGCGCATTGATCGAGCTGATATTGAGGATCACTGCCGCAGCGCTGTTGCGCAGATGCGGCAGTGCGGCGCGATTGCAGCGCACTGCGGCCATCAGGTCGACTTCCAGACCGGCTTGCCAGCTCGCATCGTCGTTGCCGTGTCCATAACCGGAGGCATTGTTGATCACCACGTCCAGCCCATCCAGCGCCTGCGCTGCGGCCTCCACATAAGCCTCGATTTGCGCAGCATCCGACAGGTCGCAGGCGAAGGTGTGTACCGGGGCTCCATGAGGCGCCAACGCGTGGGCGGCCTGCGCGAGGCCATCGGCATTGCGTGCGCACAGCGAGACCTGCGCGCCGTTGCGCACGAACGCGTCGGCAATCGCCAGGCCGATGCCACGGCTGCCGCCTGCGATCAGCACGCGTTGATTGCGCGGCGAGATTTGCGTGGGTGCTACGGAAATGGACATGGCGGACACTCGATCGGAAACCGACATTATCGAGCAGCTCGGTCATGACGCGGAGCTCGGTGCCGTTGCAGTGTTGAACGCAGCATCGCGATGTCTGCTGTCCGTTCCACTACTTCCACCGCTCCTGCCAACGACGTGCCGGCCACCGCGTAGCGGGCTGGCGATCTACTGCGCTCATCCCCGGGCGCACGCAGCCGGTGCTCGGAATTGCCATGTGCCACTCGTACACTCAGGTTTTGAGCCGTCCCCACGCCCCGAGCGATTGCTCGATACATTTTGTCAGCCACCCTAAATCGCGTTGCGCAGCGCTGCGCTGCGAGCCAGGTTGGGAGCCATGCACCGGCGCCTGGCTGCGGTCGCGTGCGCTGTCATCTTTGTGCAATGCCGTGCGCACGCCGCTTGCAACGCAAGCTTCATCACCAAGCATGATCAGCTCATGCGTTTTCGGTTTCTCGCCGCTAACCATTTGTTTACACGTTTGCGCCGCGCTGCGGGCACAACGTGCGGGTCATTCAGTGGGAGTTGCACATGGAAACCCATATCACCGTCATCGGTGCCGGCTTCTGCGGCACCGCGCTGGTCCGTGCGCTGGCGCAGACGGCCGATGCGCAGGTGCGCATCACCCTGGTCGGCGTGACCGAGACCTTCGGCAGCGGCATCGCCTATGGTGCCGCCCGGCCGGAGCACCTGCTCAACGTACGTGCCAAGGACCTGGGCATTGACGCGCAGGCGCCAGGTGCATTCGCCGATACCCTGCATCTGGGCGACAGCGGGCGACTGGAATTCCTGCCGCGTCTTGCCTATGGCGATTATCTGCGCAGCGAGCTGGATACCGCGGTCAGTGGCGCGCAAGCGTCGATCGTGCGGCTGTCGCAGGAAGCGGTGGCGGTGGAGCGTGCGCGCAAGGGCTTTCGCGTGTTCCTGGCCAATGGCGATGCCTTCCACAGCGATCGGGTGGTGCTGGCGGTGGGCGCACTGCAGCCGCAGGCGTTGGCCGGCATCGGCCCGCGCCTGAGCGTGCATCCGCGCTATATCGGCTGGCCGTGGCAGGGCGATGCCCTGGCGCGCTTGTCGCCGGACGACGACGTGCTGATCGTCGGCACCGGGCTGACCATGGTGGATGTGGCATTGACCCTGCACACGCGCGGGCATCGCGGCCGCCTGCTGGCGATCTCGCGACGCGGCCTGGCGCCGCAGGCGCATCTGCGCCAGCCGGGCGCGGCGCTGGAGTTGCCGCCGCATCTGCAGCGCGCACTCAAGGACGCTGACCTGCGTGGCCTGCTGCGCGGCGTACGGCAACTGAGTGCAGTGGTCGACGACTGGCGACGCGTGGTGGATGCCTTGCGCCCGCATCTGCAACCGCTGTGGCAGCGGCTGGAGCTGCCGCAGCGTGCGCGTTTCCTGCGCCATCTGCGCCCGTATTGGGAGGTGGCGCGGCACCGCGTTGCGCCAGGCGCAGCGGAACAGCTGGCGCAATTGCAGCAATCAGGGCAACTGCAGATCGTCGCAGCGCGCCTGCTGCGCGCGCGTTGGGTGCCCGATGGCGTGGAGGCGGTGATTCGCCCGCGGGGATCGGCCGACGCGCAGACCGATCATTACGATGCGGTGATCCGCGCCACCGGATTGGACACCGATATCGACCGCACCAGCGACCCGTTGATCGCCGGCATGCGCGAGGCGGGGCTATTACGTGCCGATCCGCTGGGCCTGGGCGTGGATACCGATGCGCAACTGCGCGTGCGCGATGGTACCGGGCAGATCGTGCCGGGGCTGTATTGCGTGGGCCCGCTGCTACGCGGGCGCTATTGGGAAATCACCGCCGTGCCGGAGCTGCGCGTGGCTACGCGCGCCCTGGCCGAGCGTCTGTTGCTGGGTGCAATGCCGGCGTTACAGCCGGAGCCGGAACAGGTGCCGCGCGAGGTCAATGCGCGTTTGTAGTGGGGTGGATTTGTATTGCAGCTTCTTGATGGTTGTATCAAGTTGAAGCTTTGACGAGTGCGGGTTTGAGCCTTCTCTCATCGAGTGCCTCATCACCCCGCATCTTGAACCCTTCTCCCATCGGGAGAAGGTGGCACGCCAGCGCCGGATGAGGGTATGTGCGCAGCCCCGTGGGGTTGGATGATGCCGCTTTGAAAAAGTTGCTTCCGGTCGACGCGTGCCGGTTGCAGCATCTTTTTGTGCGTGCATCAGATGCTTGCGTAATGCCCGTCTGCCGTCTGCCGACATTCCTTCGGCTTTTTTTCTGGCGATAGAAGCGCCCGACCACGCAACAAACAGCCTCTGCGCGCGCAGGCATAGCCCACACGGCGCAATCGCGCGCGGACTTCGCCAAACAGCGCAATCATGCCGCGTGATGCGTAGCGCAGTGCGCCGCTGCAGACAGGACTGGGTCATGTTGACGGCCCTGGGCTGATTACAGTCCAGGTCGCTTCCTTTCCCCATCCTGGAGTTCGCCATGCCCCGTCTTGCTCCCGCTGCCTTGCTCGCCACGCTGTGCGCCTGCGCGCTGCCCGCCTGGGCCAGTGAATCGCTCAATACCCGTGCGGAAGTGCTCGCAGCCCTGGAATCCGGTTACGACGTCAGCCTGACCACCGATCTGGGCCGCTGCACACCCGAAGAAGGCACGCCGGTCACGCAGACCCGCGGCGGCCGCCATATCGATGCGTACCGCATCACCGAGGACGGCACTGCCGCGTTCTCCGGTTCGCACTTCACCGTGGCCAACGACGGCAAGCCGATCCAGCAGTTCATGCGCTACCAGCTGCGCCCGGATGGCAGCGTGCGTTTCACCACCTACATGTACGACCTGCCGGGTCTGCAGCAACGCGGGCCGGTGCTGGCGTATCAATGCACGATCAATCAAGGCATCCGCTTCCACGCCGATTGAGCGCGTTGCCCCGTGACGACTGCGGTCTGCAGTAGCGCCAGCGCGCGCAGTGCAGCCTGCAGCCGTCGTAATCGCTCCAGCGCCCGCGCGTCCTGCAATGCACTTGACCGCCACTTATTCCACTCTCTCGAGGAAACCCGCATGCCGTCACATCCAGGTTTGTCACTCGTTGCTGCCGCGCTGTGCATCGTGGCGGTGCCCGCGTTTGCCACTGAATCGTTACGTAGCCAGGCCAGCTTGATCGCTGCGCTGGAGGCGGGACGCGCGGTGGCGGTGTCGGTGGATCTGTCGCGCTGCACGGCGGAGGCGGGCACCGCATCCAGCCAGAGCCGCGGCGGTGTGCGCATCGATGCGTACCGGTTGACCGCCGATGGCACCCTGGCGTTTTCCGATACCCAGTTCATTGCTGCCAGCAGCGACGGCAAGCCATTCCAGCAGTTCCAGCGCTATCAGGTGGGCGCGGACAATCGCGTGCGACTCACCACCTACATGTACGACCTGCCAAGCCTGCAGCAACGCGGGCCGTTGCTGGCGTATCAGTGCGCGATCGACCAAGGCATTCGCTTCCACGCGCATTGAAGCGCCGCTGCGTTGCGCGATGCCACCGCGCAGCGCGTGCAGACTGTTTCGCTGCGTCGCTTACCTGCGGCTGGCATCGCGTCAATGACGCGACAGCAGCAACATCGATGCGGTCTGGCCGGGTGCGTACGTTCGCGGCATGCAAGGCGACGCGCAGTCGTCATCCGCATCTACATCGTGCAACGCACATGGGGTTGTCACCGGGCAGATGCATAGGGTCGGCCTAGACCTCGGTGGGCAATGAGCGCCCACCGATGCGATGCAATCGCCGCAGCGGGCGCCCGGTCGCAATCCTGTCCGTGTTGACGTCAGCGCGGTGACTGCTGCTGCAGCGCAACCGCGTCGGCGGCGCTGGATTGCCAGCCGCCACCCAGTGCCCTGAAAGTGGCCACTGCACTGCGCGCGGCATCCGTGCGCGCCTGCACCTGCGCATCGGATGCGCGCAGCAACTGCTCGTCGGCATTCAACACTTCGATCAGGCTGACCACGCCCTTTTCGTAGGCCAGCGCCGACGCGGTACGCGCCTTGCCCAGTGCGTCCACGCCTTGCGCGAGCACGCTGGCTTGTTGCTCGCGTTTGACCAGTGCGGTGAATGCATTTTCGACGTCCTCGGTGGCGCGCAGGACCGCCTGGCGATACGCCGCCAGCTGCTCGGCTTCCTGGCCCTTGGCCTGGGCGATCTGCGCATTGATGCGGCCGAAGTCGAACAGCCGCCAGCGCAGGCCCAGCACGCCGGCCGACTGGCTGGCATCGCCGGTGAACAGGTTGGCGCCGGAGATCGCGGTGGCGCTGCCGAGCAGTCCGCTGAGCGAGAATTTGGGGTAGTACTCGGCCATCGCCACGCCGATGCGCGCGTTCGACGCTGCCAGCCTGCGTTCGGCCGCGATCAGATCGGGGCGGCGGCGCAGCAGGTCGCCGGGCGTGCCCGTCTCGGCGATCCGCGGTGCAAGCGGAATCGGTTTGGTGGCGGCCAGTTCCGCGCGGTGCGTGCCTGGCGGCACACCCAGCATCACGTCCAGGGCGTTCATCGCCGCGACCAGGCCGCTTTCGATGCCGGGCACCGAGGCCTGCGCCTGTGCCAGCGCGCCTTGCGCCTGGTGCAGCTGCAACTCGGGCGCGAGCCCCTTTCCGTGCAGCAGCGTCACCATCGACAGCAGGCCCTGCTGGGTGGCGACCTGGCGCTGCGCCACCTCCAGCCGTGCCTGCAGGCCGCGGATGCTGATGTAGATATCGGCAGTCTGCGCCGCCACCGCCAGGCGGGTGGCGGCGGCGCCGGCTTCGCTGGCCTGGTAGTCGGCCAGTGCGGCCTGACGTCCGCGACGCAGGCCGCCGAACAGATCCAGCTCCCAGCTCGCGCCCAGGTTGGCTTCGTAGGTGCTGGCGTAGCGGTCGAAGTTGGGCGTGCTGTTGAGCACCTGGCCGAGCGGCGTTTCCAGCGACTGGTAGGCGCGGGTCGCGTTGCCGCTGATGTTGCCCGAGGGCAGCAGCGCGGCAGTGGCGGCGGTCAGGCCGGCGCGGGCCTGGGTGACGCGCGCGGTGGCCTGGGCCAAGTCCAGGTTCTGCGCCAGCGCCTGGGTGACGTAGCGGCTCAGGTCCGCGTCGTCGAATCCGGTCCACCAGGTCGAAAGCTCGGCCGGTCGCGCTGCCGGGCGCACTTCGACCGCCGCCTGGCCCGCGTAACTGTCTGGCAGGGGCGCTGCGGGGCGGGTGTAGGTCGGACCGACTGCGCAGCCCGTGGCAAGGCTGGCAACGACAAGCACGGCAACAGGGCGGAACGGGGGCATGGCAGACCAGGCAGGCAGGAATGAAGCGTGACTATAATACGAAATGGTCACTTTTGTATGTCGGGCGCTGGGGCGCTAAGCTGGCGGCATGAGCAAGACATCCAGCTATCCGGTTTCGGGCCGCGGCCCGGCCGACCATGACGTGCGCGATCAGATCGTGATTGCGGCCACCGAGCATTTCAGCCGCTACGGCTACGAGAAGACCGCCGTCTCGGACCTGGCCAAGGCGATCGGGTTCTCCAAGGCCTATATCTACAAGTTCTTCGAATCCAAGCAGGCCATCGGCGAGATGATCTGCAGCAACTGCCTGCGCGAGATCGAGACCGAGGTGCGTGCCGCGGTCGACGAGACGGAGCAGCCGCCGGAGAAATTACGCAGGCTTTTCAAGGTGATGATCGAGGCGAGCCTCCGGCTGTTCTTCCAGGATCGCAAGCTGTACGAGATCGCCACCTCGGCGGCCACCGAGCGCTGGCAATCAGTCCGCGCCTATGAAGTGCGCATCCAGACACTGCTGCAGGATGTGCTGCAGCAAGGCCGGCAAAGTGGCGATTTCGAGCGCAAGACGCCATTGGACGAGGCCACGCAGGCGATTTACATGGTGCTGCGCCCTTACATGAACCCGCTGCTGCTGCAGCACAGCCTGGAGCAGGCCGACGAGGTGCCGGTGCTGTTGTCGAGCCTGGTGTTGCGCAGCCTGTCGCCCTAAATTCGTTTGTGACTATTGACTGATCTAGTCACAAGTCTCAGGATGCGAGCCTTCATCAGCTCGCTCCTGGATTTGCCATGCTTCGGCGCCTCGTTACCTCTGCCGCTTTCTGTGTGCTGCCGCTGGCATTGATCGCCTGCGGCAAGGCGCCCCCTTCCGACCCGCGTACCGAGGCCCCGCTGGTGCGTGTGGCGATCGTCGAAGACGCCGGTGCAGCGGCACGCAGCTTCTCCGGCACGGTCGCGGCCCGGGTGCAGAGCGACCTGGGGTTCCGGGTCGCCGGCAAGGTGCAGGAGCGCTTGGTCGATGCCGGCCAGCGCGTGAAGCGTGGCCAGCCGCTGCTGCGGATCGACCCGGTCGACCTCAAGCTCGCTGCGCGGGCGCAGCAGGACGCGGTGGCGGCCGCGCAGGCACGCGCCCAGCAGGCGGGTGAGGATGAAGCGCGCTACCGCGATCTGCGCGGCACCGGCGCCATTTCCGCCTCGGCCTACGACCAGATCAAGGCCGCCGCCGACTCCGCCAGGGCGCAGCTAAGCGCCGCCCAGGCGCAGGCCGAAGTAGCGCGCAACGCCAACCGCTATACCGACCTGCTGGCCGACGCCGATGGCGTGGTGATGGAGACGCTGGTCGAACCGGGCCAGGTCGTCGCAGCCGGGCAGCCGGTGGTGCGGCTGGCGCATGCCGGCCGCCGTGAGGCGGTGATCCAGTTGCCGGAAACCTTGCGCCCGCAGGTCGGCTCGGTGGCGCAGGCCACCTTGTTCGGCAATGCCGCTGTCACCGTGCCGGCGACCTTGCGCCAGCTGTCCGAAAGCGCCGACCGGCTGACCCGCACCTTCGAGGCACGTTACGTGCTCGATGGCGCACTGGGCGATGCGCCGCTGGGCACCACGGTCAGCCTGCGCATTGCCGATGGCACGGCCGCCGGCACGCAGGCCGGGCTGCAGGTGCCGCTGGCCGCGTTGTTCGATGCCGGCAAGGGGCCGGGCGTGTGGGTGATTGCCGGCAATCCGGCCAAGGTGCGCTGGCGGCCGGTGACGGTGCTGGGCCTGGACGACGACCACGCCACGGTCGCCGGCAAGCTGGCGCGCGGTGAGCGCATCGTGGCGCTGGGCGCGCACCTGTTGCGCGACGGCGAGCAGGTGCGGGTGGTCAACACGATTGCGCCTGCCGCCGGCGCCACGACCGGCGCCAAGGCCGCGGCCGCGGCAGGAGCGCAGCCGTGAGCGAAGGCCGGTTTAATCTTTCCGCGCTGGCGGTGCGCGAGCGCTCGATCACGCTGTTTCTGATCGTCCTGATTTCGCTGGCCGGCCTGGTCGCCTTCCTCAAGCTTGGCCGTGCCGAAGACCCGGCCTTCACCGTCAAGGTCATGACCATCGTGACCGCCTGGCCCGGCGCCACGCCGCAGGAAATGCAGGACCAGGTCGCCGAGAAACTCGAAAAGCGCCTGCAGGAGCTGCGCTGGTACGACCGCAGCGAAACCTATACGCGCCCCGGGCTTGCGTTCACGACCTTGACCTTGCTGGACAGCACGCCACCCAGCCAGGTGCAGGAGCAGTTCTATCAGGCGCGCAAGAAGGTGGGCGACGAAGTCGGCAACCTGCCGGCCGGTGTGATCGGGCCGATGGTCAACGACGAATATGCCGACGTCACCTTCGCGCTGTTCGCGCTCAAGGCCAAGGGCGAGCCACAACGTTTGCTTGCGCGCGATGCGGAAAGCCTGCGCCAGCGCATGTTGCACGTGCCGGGCGTCAAGAAGGTCAACATCATCGGCGAACAGCCCGAGCGCATCTTTGTCGAGTTTTCGCACGAGCGCCTGGCCACGCTGGGCGTCGGTCCGCAGGAGGTGTTTGCCGCGCTCAATGCACAGAACGCCTTGAATGCGGCAGGTTCGGTGGAAACGCGCGGGCCGCAGGTGTTCATTCGCCTGGACGGCGCGCTCGACAGCCTGCAGAAGATCCGCGACACCCCACTGGTGGTGCAGGGCCGCACCCTGAAACTGTCGGACATCGCCACGGTCAAACGCGGCTACGAAGATCCGTCCACCTTCATGATCCGCAGTGGCGGCGAGCCGGCGTTGCTGCTGGGCATCATCATGCGCGATGGCTGGAACGGGCTGGATCTGGGCAAGTCGCTGGACAGCGAAGTCAGCGCAATCAATGCCGAGCTGCCGCTGGGCATGACCCTGAGCAAGGTCACCGACCAGGCGGTCAACATCGACGCGTCGGTGGGCGAGTTCATGACCAAGTTCTTCGTCGCACTGCTGGTGGTGATGCTGGTGTGCTTCGTCAGCATGGGCTGGCGCGTGGGTATCGTGGTGGCGGCCGCGGTGCCGCTGACGCTGGCGGCGGTGTTCGTGGTGATGCTGGCCACCGGCAAGAACTTCGACCGCATCACGCTGGGGTCGTTGATCCTGGCGCTGGGATTGCTGGTGGACGACGCCATCATCGCGATCGAGATGATGGTGGTGAAGATGGAGGAAGGCTATAGCCGCGTCGCCGCATCGGCCTATGCGTGGAGCCACACCGCCGCGCCGATGCTGTCCGGCACGCTGGTGACCGCGGTCGGCTTCATGCCGAATGGGTTTGCCGCCTCCACTGCCGGCGAATACACCAGCAACATGTTCTGGATCGTGGGGATCGCGCTGATCGTCTCATGGGTGGTGGCAGTGGTGTTCACGCCTTATCTGGGCGTCAAGATGCTGCCGGATCTGAAGAAGATCGAAGGTGGCCACGCCGCGATGTACGACACGCCGCGCTACAACCGCTTCCGCAATGCGCTGGCACGCGTCATCGCGCGCAAGTGGTTGGTGGCCGGCTCGGTGGTGGGCCTGTTCGTGCTTGCGATCCTGGGCATGGGCATCGTCAAGAAGCAGTTCTTCCCGATCTCCGATCGCCCTGAAGTGCTGGTCGAAGTGCAACTGCCGTACGGCAGCTCGATCACCCAGACCAGTGCGGCCACGGCCAAGCTGGAAGCCTGGCTGGCCAAACAGGACGAAGCGAAGATTGTCACCGCGTATATCGGCCAGGGCGCGCCGCGCTTCTTCCTGGCGATGGGCCCGGAGTTGCCGGATCCGTCGTTCGCCAAGATCGTGGTGCGCACCGACAACCAGCACGAGCGCGACGCGTTGAAGCTGCGCATGCGCAAGGCCGTTGCCGAAGGCCTGGCCCCCGAAGCGCGCGTACGCGTGACCCAACTCACCTTCGGCCCGTACTCGCAGTTTCCGGTGGCCTACCGGGTCAGCGGCGCCGACCCGCAGGTGGTGCGTGGCATTGCCGCGCAGGTCAAGCAGGTCATGCAGGACAGCCCGATGCTGCGCACCGTCAACACCGACTGGGGCACGCGCACGCCCACGCTGCATTTCACCCTGGACCAGGACCGCCTGCAGGCGGTGGGGCTGACCTCGACCGCGGTGGCGCAGCAACTGCAATTCCTGCTCAGCGGCGTGCCGGTCACGCTGGTGCGCGAGGATATCCGCAGCGTGCAGGTGATGGCGCGTTCGGCCGGCGACACGCGCTTCGATCCAGCACGCATCGCTGACTTCACCCTGGCCGGTGCCAATGGCCAGCGCGTGCCGTTGTCGCAGGTGGGCAAGGTGGATGTGCGGATGGAAGAGCCGATCCTGCGCCGCCGCGATCGCGTACCGACGATCACCGTGGGCGGCGATGTCGACGAGCAGCTGCAGCCGCCGGATGTCTCGGCGGCGATCACCAGGCAACTGCAGCCGATCATCGACACATTGCCCAGCGGTTACCAGATCAAGGAGGCCGGTTCGATCGAGGAATCCGGCAAGGCAACCACTGCGATGCTGCCGCTGTTCCCGATCATGCTGGCGGCCACCTTGCTGATCATCATCCTGCAGGTGCGTTCGATCTCGGCGATGGTGATGGTGTTTCTGACCAGCCCGCTCGGCCTGATCGGCGTGGTGCCGACCCTGATCCTGTTCCAGCAACCCTTCGGCATCAATGCGCTGGTGGGCCTGATTGCGTTGTCGGGCATTTTGATGCGCAACACGCTGATCCTGATCGGGCAGATCCATCACAACGAGGCCGAAGGGCTGGACCCGTTCCATGCGCTGGTGGAAGCCACCGTGCAGCGTGCGCGCCCGGTGATCCTGACCGCGCTGGCGGCGATTCTGGCGTTCATCCCGCTCACGCATTCGGTGTTCTGGGGCACGCTGGCCTATACGCTGATCGGCGGCACCCTGGCCGGCACGATCCTGACGCTGGTGTTCCTGCCGGCGATGTATTCGATCTGGTTCAAGATCCGGCCCGATTCCGGCAGTACCCGGGCAGCGACGCAGCACGCCTGATGCCGCTCGGCCAGGGCGGCCAGGTCGCGGTTGTCGAACGGGTCGGCGCGCGGTCGCTCACCAGCGTGGGCCGCCGCCGCGGCCTGCGAGGAACTGATAGCCGGCCGGCAGGCCGGCGTGCGGGAACCGTGGCGCCGTACAGGGCACAGCCGACAGCACGTCCGTGCCTTGTGGTTTGCCTGGTGAAGCGGTGACTCAGACCTGGTCGGTCGGAAGCACGAAGACTTCGGCGATGTTGACGTTGGACGGTGCCTGCGCCGCGAACAGGATGGTGTCGGCAATATCCATCGGATCCAGCATGCGAACCGTGCCGGCATAACCGGCCATCATGGCCTGATATTCCGCGCTGGTGGTCTGTGCCGGAAGCTCGGTTGCGACGATGCCCGGTTGAATGCTGGTGACGCGGATGTTGTGCTTCTTGCCGACTTCCATCCGCAGGCCTTCGGTGAACGCGGTGACTGCAAACTTGCTTGCCGAGTACACCGCAAATCCCTGGCCAAACACCTTGCGCCCGGCGATCGAGGAAGTATTGAAGACGTGGCCGGAATGTTGCTTGATCATCTGCGGCAGCACCGCTGCGGCCACGTTGAGCACGCCTTTCACATTGACATCGATCATCTGTTCCCATTCGTCGGTATGGAAGTCATCGATGCCGGACAGCGGCATGATGCCGGCGTTGTTGACCAGCACATCGATTGCGCCATAAGCGGCGATCAGTGCTGCGACGCCGGCAGTGACCGAGTGCTTGTTGGCGACATCCATTTCCAGCACCACGGCCTGGCCGCCCGCCTGTTCAATGTCTGACTTCAATGCCTGCAGCCGGTCGATGCGGCGTGCGGCAATGCCCACCTTCATTCCTGCCGCTGCGAGTTTCTTTGCCGTTGCGCTACCGATGCCGCTGGAGGCGCCGGTAATCAGGGCCACTTTGCCGTGGAGCTCATTCGTTGACATCGACATTCTCTCGTTGGTTGTCGATGCGGGACTGGACGCGGGGGACTGCCCGTCCAATCGGTTTTCAGCACCAGCAAGATGATATCCATCATATACTTAGTTTCAATTACGCACCTTGAGGTAACTAGATATGGCTGAGGAAACCGCCACCCCGTGCAGCCTCACGCGGGTTGCCGATATCCGGACGGTGCTGGAGCCAATCGCCAACAAGTGGTCGATCATGATCATGACCGTGCTGTGCAACGGGCCCACGCGGTTCAACAACATCAAGCGGCAGCTGGACGGCGTGACCCACAAGTCGCTGACCGAAGCGCTGCGGCGGCTCGAGCGCATCGGCCTGATCAGCAGGGAAGTGATCTCCTCCTCGCCGGTGGCCGTGCAATATCGGCGCACCGCGCTGGGCGAGACGCTGGAAGCGCCACTGCTCGCGCTGCTGCACTGGTGCCAGGATCACGCCGATGAGGTGATTGCGGCCGAACGGCAAGGGGACGAGAGCAGTCACGCTGCCGCATCGGCAACCGCCTTAAAGGGATGAGCACTGCGGCACGCCCGCGCGTGTACGGTGCGCCAACGTGCCGATAATGGAACGCCACGCTGCGATCTTGCTGCCGGGCAGCCAGCGCGGCAGCAGCCAGGTGGCAGGCCGAGGGTTGCGACACGCCGTCGTCGTGCATGAGGCGGTGGCGGCCTGCCCGCCTGTGCCAGCCTGCATCGATGCGCCGCCCGTCGCGCCGTAGCGGCGGCGTGCATCCATGCTGGCGGAGGGCGCGCGTGGCCTTCTCCACGCCGACACAGGCAAACGCTTGCGCCCATGCCGCCGGCCACCGGATCCCCGGCGATTCACCCAGAACGGCCGTGTGGCCTCACAATAGGCGGCCAGCTCCCAACCGATGTCGCCATGCGCAAGACCTACCAGCTCAACCTCGAAGGCAAGAACCGCGATCGTCTGCTGGAATCCAGCAAGCACGATATCCGCAAGTACATCCGCCGCGAGCGTCGCAAGGACTTGCCGGAAGGGGCGGATTATTGGGACTTCGACATGCGCTTCGGGGTGGACGAGGCCAGTGCTGCGCCGCTGCCGCCGGCCGAGCTGATCCGCTCGATCAATGCGCTCACCAGCGAAGGTGGCGAGCAGTTCTTCGTGGAAATCCTGCGCAAGCCCGGCAAGCGGACTCCGCGTGCCGATGGCGACAGCGCCCCGGGCGGCGAGCTGGATTTCGAGCAGGACTGAGTCTTCGCATGGCGTCCGCCTTGGCGTGACGCCAGCGCGTCAGATGTCACGCAGCGCCTTCAGTCGGGCTTGCCTGCCTGCGTCGCCGCTGCCGCGCGTTGCTTGTCCTTCTTGCTCGGCCGCCTGCCCTTGATGCCGCCGTTGTCGTCCGCAGCGCGCGTGCCGGTCTTCGGCATCTGTGTTGCAGGCGCCGCGGTCGCCGGGCTCGGCTCGAACCCGGCGACCAGGCTGGTCGGTACGCGCAGGCCCTGGCGTTTTTCGATCAAACGCCATTGCGGCTGGCTCTCTGCCGTGACGAAGCTGATCGCAAGGCCGCTGGCGCCGGCGCGTGCGGTGCGGCCGATACGATGGGTGTAATCCACCGTCGAGCGCGGCAGGTCGTAATTGATCACGGCCGGCAGCGCATCGATATCGATACCGCGTCCGGCCAGGTCGGTGGCCACCAGCACCTGCAGCTCGCGCTGTTTGAAGGCGTGCAACGTACGCTCGCGGCGGCCCTGGCTCAGTTCGCCGTGCAGCGGCTGCGCATTGATGCCGGTCTTGCCGAGTTTTTCGGCGACTTTTTCGGCGGTGTGCCGGCTGGCGACGAACACCAGCACATGCGACCAACCATGCTCCTGCAGCAGGTGGCGCAGCAGTTGCGTGCGCTGGCCGGCATCGACGGCGATCGCGCGTTGTTCGATCGCAGGCGCAGCCTCCGGGGTGGCGGCAACGGTGATGCGTAGCGGGTCGCGCAGGCGACGCTTGGCCAGCGAGGCGATGCCGGGCGGAAACGTGGCCGAAAACAGCACGCTCTGGCGCTGCGTCGGCAGCAAGGCCAGGATGCGATCGAGCTCGGCACCGAAGCCCAGCTCGAGCAGACGGTCGGCTTCATCCAGCACGAGTGTGGCGACTTCGCTCAGGCGCAGCGCGTTGTGGCCGACCAGATCCAGCAGCCGCCCGGGCGTGGCGACCACGATATCGGCACCCCCGCGCAGGGCGAGCAGCTGCGGATTGATCGAACTGCCGCCGGTAGCCGCCACGATCTTGAGCCGCCGCGGCAGATGCGCGGCCAGTTGACGCAAGGTGTCTTCGACCTGCGCAGCGAGTTCGCGCGTGGGCACCAGCACCAGTGCCCCGAGCACGCGCGGCGCGGTGTCGGGCGCCAGGCAACGTTGCTGCAGCAGCGGCAGCGCATAGGCCAGCGTCTTGCCCGAGCCGGTCTGCGCCATCGCGATCAGATCGCGCCCCTGCAGCATCGGCGCAATGGCCTGCTGCTGGATCGGCGTGGGCGTGTGGTGACCGGCGCGAGTCAGCGCAGTGTCGAAGAATGGCTGCAGCTGTGGCGACAGCGAGAGATGGGCAAATGACATGGGTCGATTATCCAGGCATTTGCGCTGCAATGGTCGGTGGGACGTCATGCGGGGTTGCCGCTGGGCAATGCATCGATGGGCGGGCAGGGCGCCGCAACCAGAGCGCAGCGCCGCCGCTCGGCAGCGCATCTCTCCACATCGTCCAAGTCCATCGCGGCACAACGCGTAACGCAGTCAAGACTTCGACCCCATGGATTCTTAGGCGCGATCAGATGTTTGAATCAAAAGACTGGTCCGTCGAGTGCGCGGTGCCCTCACCGCTTGCGGGACACGCCGTGAATCCATCCGTGGAGGCTCCTCGGCGGCATCCATGCCGCCGAGGGTCCCGCAACCTGCGAGGGCACCGCACCAGAAAGTTGGTCGGTGGTCGAATGAAAGCTGCTTGCTCGACATGCATCGACCACTGAGCCATTGAACCCACCCATCGTGCTCCAACGATGCACATCGCGCACCGCTCTTGACCGTGCACACTGACCATCTCGACTGGTCCTTGCCGGCCCATCGTCGCGGGACCTTACGCGGCATGGATGCCGCGTAAGAGCCTACAAGGACGTACTCGCGGCGTGTCCCGCGATGGTGGGCGGCAAGGGCCCTGCAGCCAAACCTGGGGTTTGCAACTGATCGTATGCGCCGCAATCCAGACGCCGCGTCATGCCTGCTTGTAACCGCGCACACCGACCATCTCGACTGGTCCTTGCCCGCTCACCGTCGCGGGACCTTACGCGGCATGGATGCCGCGTAAGAGCCTACAAGGATGTACTTGCGGCGTGTCCCGCGATGGTGGGCGGCAAGGGCCCTGTAGCCAAACCTGGCATTGGCAACTGATCGGATGCGCAGTAATCCACACGCCGCATCACGCACTGCTCTTAACCATGCACACCGACCATCTAGACTGGTCCTTGCGCGCCCACCGGCGCGGGACCTTACGCGGCATGGATGCCGCGTAAGAGCCTACAAGGACGTACTTGCGGCGTGTCCCGCGATGGTGGGCGGGCAAGGGCCCCGCAGCCAGGATCAGCCGCTCTACCTGCAATCCGTGCGTCAGTTGGCCAGCGCCAGATCGTCCAGCAGTGCGCGCAGGAAACGCGCGGCTTCGCCGCCGGTGGCGGCGCGGTGGTCGAAGGTCAGCGACAGCGGCATCACCTTGTGGGTTTCCACCCCGCCCATCACCGGAGTGAGCTGGTAGCGCGCACGGCCGGCGGCGACGATGGCCACGCATGGCGGTACTACTACCGGGGTGGCGTAGCGGCCGGCGAACATGCCGAAGTTGGACAGCGAGATGGTGTAGCCGCTCAGTTCCGACGCGGCGATGCTGCGGTTTTCCACCTGCTGGCGCAGCCGGTTGACGCTCTCGCGGATGCCGTGCGCGTCGAGCATGTCGGCATTGCGCAGTGCGGGCACGAACAGGCCTTCCTCGGTGTCCACCGCAATGCCGATATCCACCTGGGTGTGCAGGGTGCGGCTGAGCGCCTCGCCGTCGAACCAGGCATTGAGCGCGGGAACCGCCTGGCACGCCCGCACGATGCCGCGTACCAGCCGCACGGTGACATCGTTGCCGGGCTGCCAGGCGTGGATGTCGGCATCGTCGTTGAGCGTGGTCGGCACCACCTTGCTGTGCGCATCGGCCATCACGCGCGCCATGTTGCGGCGCACGCCCTTGAGCTGCTCCGGCTGGCCTTTGGCGACCACGCCTGGCGACTGGGTACGCATCGGTTTGCCGCTGGCAGACAGCGCTGCACGCAGTTGCGCGTTGCCGGCTGCGCTGGTTGCCGATTGCGTGCCGGCAGCGGCGTGCGAGGCGGCTGCCGGCGCGTTGTTGCCGTTGCTCGGCGTGACCGAGGCGCCGGCGCGCGCTACAGACAGCGGCGCGCTGCCGGCCGCGGCGGCCTGCTTCACATCCGCCATCGTCACCGTGCCATCCGGGCCGCTCGCACGGATCTGGGCCAGGTCCACGCGCAGCTTGCGCGCCAGCGCGCGCACGGCCGGCATCGCGCGCACGCCGCCCACGGCGATCGCCTGTTCGCTCTGCACCGCGTTGGAGCTCTGCATCGCACCGACCACGGTACCGGCGTCGTCACGCTCGCTCTCGTCACTGGAATCGGCGTCGGCAATCTCGCCGCCGTTGTCGGAGGCGACCACGCGCGCGGTCGGGCCGGCCGCGCTGTCGCCGGTGCTGGGCGTGTGCGTGGGTGCAGGGCCATGCGAGTGGCCGGTGTCCTGACCATCGGCGCGCTGCGGCTGCGAGGCGTCCAGCGCGAACTGCGCCAGCATCGCACCGGTGACGATGATGTCGCCGGCGGCACCGGCGAGCTTGGTCACGGTGCCGGAAAACGGCGAGGGCACCTCGACCACCGCCTTGGCGGTCTCCATCGAGACCAGCGGATCGTCCAGGCGCACGCTGTCGCCCTCCTTGACGAACCATTCGACGATGGTGGCGTCGGGCAGGCCTTCGCCCAGGTCGGGCAGGTGGAAATTCTTTGCTTCGCTCATGGCAGGTTCTCTTGCGCCGCAGGCAGCGGCGGCGTGGTGTCGTCGAGGAGTTCGAGGTCGGCGGCCGGTAGCCAGCCCTGCATGCCATCGGCACGCTCGGACCACCACCAACCGCCATGTTCGTAATGCAGCAGCACGTCCTCGCCCTGGTGGGCATCGAGTTCGCGTGCGTCGTAGTCGCGCAGGGCTTCGGCCTGGCCGTCGCCCAGCGGGCGCAGCCAGGCCACCGGGGCCCAGCCGGCATGGCCGTCGCCGGTGTTGACCCAGGCGAAGGCCGGCCATTCCTCATCGCGCACGCCGATGGTCACCTGCTGGCCAGCACGGAAGCGGATCGGGTTGGCGTACGCGGCGCGGTAGTCGCAGAGCAGACGGGCGCGCATGTCAGCCGGCGGCCACCGCGCGACGGGCGGCGGTGACGATGCGTTCCACGCTCGGCAGATACTTCATTTCCAGCCGGAACAGCGGGATATGCGTGTCGTAGCCGGTGACGCGTTCGACCGGTGCGAGCAGGTCGTACATCGATTTTTCCGCCAGCTGTGCGGCGATCTCCGCACCGAAGCCGGCGGTGCGCGGGGCTTCCTGCACGATCACGCAGCGGCCGGTCTTGGCCACCGATTCGGCGATGGTGTCGAAGTCCAGCGGGCGCAGCGTGGCCACGTCGATGACCTCGGCGCTGATGCCTTCGCCGGCGAGTTTGTCGGCCGCTTCCAGCGCTTCCTTGACCTGCGCGCCCCAGGTGACCAGGGTGACGTCGGTGCCGTCGCGCAGCACGAAGCACACGTCCAGCGGCAGCGCCTCGCCATCGTTGGCGACCACTTCCTTGTACTGGCGGTAGATGCGCTTGGGCTCCATGTAGATCACCGGATCCGGGTCGCGGATCGCGGCCAGCAACAGGCCATAGGCGCGCTGCGGCGAGGACGGCAGCACCACACGCAAGCCGGGCACGTTGGTGAAGATGGCTTCGTTGGCTTCGCTGTGATGTTCCGGCGCGCGGATGCCGCCGCCCCACGGCACGCGCAGCACCATCGGGCAATGCAGGCGGCCGCGGGTGCGGTTGCGCAGGCGTGCGGCGTGGCAGATCAGGTGATCGACCATGGGATACACGAAGCCGTCGAACTGCGCTTCGGCCACCGGCTTCATGCCCTGCGCGGCCAGGCCGACGCTCAGGCCGGCGATGGTGGTTTCATCCAGCGGCGTGTCCAGCACCCGCTCGCTGCCGAAGCGCTGCTGCAGTCCGGCGGTGGCGCGGAACACGCCGCCGTTGACGCCGACATCCTCGCCCAGCACCAGCACCGCAGGGTCGTGTTCCAGCTCCCAGGCCAGCGCCTGGGTGATGGCTTCGATCAAGGTGATGGGCGAACTCATGGCGATCTCTCCGCGCGTGGCTGCGGCGTTGTAAGGGGCACTGGCCTGCTGCTGTGTCGCAGCCAGGTGTGACTGGTTGAGCTCATCCATGGCGGGCCTCCTGCGCCATCACCTCGGCGCGCTGGGCCAGCAACTCGGCCGGCGGGTCGCCGTAGAGGTAATCGAACATCGCTTCGACCGGCTGTACCGGCGTGTTGAGGTAGGCGTTGACCTCTTCGTCCACGCGCGCGCCGCATTCGGCCTTCCAGGCGGTTTCCTGCGCCTCGTCCCACAGGCCCTGCGCGGTGAGATAACGGCGCAGGCGCAGCAGCGGCTCGCGCGCCCAGCCCTGCTTGACCTCTTCTTCGCCGCGGTAGCGCCGCGCATCGTCGGCGGTGGTGTGATCGGACAGGCGGTAGGTCAGGAACTCGATCACCGTGCCGCCGTCGCCGGCCAGTGCACGCGCACGCGCCTGACGCATCGCCTCGAGCACTGCGATCAGGTCGTTGCCGTCCACCTGCAGGCAATGCAGGCCGCCGGCCAGGCCCTTCTGCGCCAGCGTCTGTGCGCCGGTCTGCGCCGAGCGCGGCACCGAGATCGCCCAACCGTTGTTGATCACGCATAGGATCAGCGGCAGCTTGTAGGCACCGGCCGAATTGAGCGCGGCGTAGAAGTCGGTCTTGGAGCTGCCGCCATCGCCGCAGCAGGCCACTGCCACCTGCGGCTTGCCCTGCAGCTTGAACGACAGCGCCGAACCGGCCGCGTGCAGGCACTGGGTGGAGATCGGCACGCAGATCGGGAAGTCGATGGCCGCATCGGCATCGCGCGGATAGTCGCTGCCGCGTTCGTCGCCGCCCCAGTACAGCAGCACGTCGCGGGGGCGCACGCCGCGTTCGAACATGGTGCCGTACTCGCGATAGCTGGGCGCGAACACATCGCCGCTGCGCATCGATGCGCCGATGCCCACGTGGGTGGCTTCGTGGCCGAGGCAGGCCGCATAGGTGCCCAGCTTGCCGGTGCGCTGCAGCGCGACCGACTTGCTGTCGAAGGTGCGCACGAACAGCATGCGCTTGAACAGCGCGAGCAACTGTTGCGGGTTGGCGGCGTCGGCCGGCAGGTCGTCGCGGACGATCTGGCCGTCCGCATCCATGTATTGCAGGTATTCGATCTCGAACTGCGCGGCTACGCTCATTGCGGCGACACCTTCACCAAGAAGTTTCAAATGATATGAGTTGCGATGTTAAGGACCACGCAGCAAAAAGCTGTCCTGCACCGCAGCACACAATGATGCTGGCTTGCACAAAAAAAAGGGCGCGGACCAGGCCGCGCCCTTTGTCGCAGTACAGAACTGCGACGTGTTGCACTGCAATCAGCGGCGGCCGGCGCCTCCACCGATCGGGGTGACGATCAGCGCCGTGTTGTCGGCTGGGTTGGCATCGGGCGAGGTCGAGCTGGCGCTGGCCTGCACCCGCACCGCGCGTTCGGCCGGGATCGGCTTTGCCGCGACGGTCAGCTGGAACACGGCCTGCGCGCCCGATTGCACTGCGGCGGCGGTGCTGCAGACAAACACTGCGTTGCGCAACGACTGCAGTTGCTTGGCACAACGCCAGCCGCTGGGCGGCACCAGCAGTGACAGCGCCGACACCGTGTTGCCTTCGATCCGCACGCTGGCCCCGGTGGCCGCTGCGTTGCCGCGGTTGTCCAGCAACACCCGGTAGGTGGCGTTGAAGGCGGTGGTCGGCAGCGTGGCAGGGCCTTCCAGGCGCACTGCCAGATCGCTGCGCAGCGCTGGCTGCACACTGACTGCGGCGGTGTCGGTGTTGTTGTCCGGCTGCGGGTCGGGCGTTTGCGAGGCGACCGAGGCGGCCAGGGTCAGCGTGCGTCCTGCCAGTTCTGCGCCAGCGTCGACCTGCACGGCAAAGCGCTGTGCGTTACCGGCTGCCAGCGAGGCGATGGTGCAGGTGACCACGGTCTGCGTCGTGGTTTCCGGCGCCTGGCAGCTCCAGCCCGGTGCCGCGGTGACCCGTGGGCTGACCGCGGCATCGAAGGCCAGTGCCACTGCGGCAAACGCCGCGCTGTCGGGCCCACGGTTCTCCACATCCACACTGAAGTCGATGCGCTCGCCTTCGGTGACCTGTGCGCGTGCCGCAGTGACCGTTGCGCCCAGGTCGGCACGCAACGCGGGCGCCATGCGCAGCAGCACCACGGTGGGGTCGTGGTCGGACAAGCGCGTGGGCGTATTGGCATCGTTGCGCGCAGTACCGGGGAAGTCGGCATTGATGCGTGCGTGGCCCACCGACAGCGAGGCGATGCCGGGTGCGCGCATCAGCGCCTCGTTGGCCAGGATGTGATCGAGCGACTGCACGTTGCCGTCGAAGGCGTACGAGTAGCTCTGGTCGGGCGTATTGAACCAGGTCAGGTCGGTGTAGTCCGGGTTGACCAGGTCCGCGCCATCGCCGCTCACCACGGTCTGCGCATCCGGCGCCGGCCGGCCGGTGACGGTGCCCATCGCATCCACATAGCCGTCGTTGAACTCGAAGGCGTTGAAGTCGCCCATCACCAGCACCTGTTCGGCCGGGTCGAGCTGCTGGCGCGCCTGCAGCAGGCGCGCCAGGTACTCGGCCTGGGCCCGGCGTTTGGCGCGGATGCGGGTGCCGGCCGCATCGTCGGTCTCGGCGCCGTTGAGCGAGCGTTGATGCACCACGATGGCGGTCAGCGGCAGCACGCGGCCATCGGCCTGGTGCACCCTGGCGGTGAGCACCAGCGGTGGGCGATCGTTGAGCAGGCTCACGCCACCGCCCGGTTCGGTCCAGGTGGTGGTCTTGCCTTCCTGGGCGATGGACACCACTTCCACGCGCGGCACGCGGCTGGCGACCTCGGCGGTCTTGACCAGGAAGCCGACGTCGATGCCGCCGACGTCATTGCCTTCCTGCAGGTAGGCCACGTACTGCGGGTTGGGCTGCCCGCCGGCCACCGCATCGGCATTGATGCGCGCAGCCAGGGTCTGCAGCACGCTGATGTTTTCCACCTCCACTGTACCCAGGATGTCGGGCGTGTGCAGGTAGTTGCGGATCGCCAGCGAGGCCTTGTTGAGGCGGGCCTGGAACGCGGCCGGAGTGAGCACCGGTTCGCCGATCGCCGGGTCGTTCTGGTCGTCGAAGAAGCGCTCCATGTTGTAGGTCGCCACGGCCACGTCGTCGGCCTGCGGCATCGGTGCCGGGCGTGGTTGGTCGGCACCGTTGCAGTTCACCTGCGGGGTGCGTTCCGGATACAGCGTGTAGCGGCGGAAGCTGTAATCCAGCGGGCCGGTGACATCCAGCACGACGCAGCCGGAGGCCAAATCCAACCGTTCGGCACCCACGCCGGCACTACCGACGGCGATCACTTCCGGGTTGGTGTTCCAGCGCGGCACACCGGCAGGCGAGCCAGCCGGCAGCGGGTCGGGCAACTGCACGCCGGGCTCGCGAAAGGCGCGCGGCAGGCCGGTGACCACTGCATGGAACACGCCATTGCTGGTGGCAGTGGCGTTGGTCTCGTTGACGCTGCCGCCGGTGGGCGCATTGACGGTGAGGCTGGCAGCGGTGACGCGCATGCCTTCCAGCGCTTCGAGCTGATCAAAGGCGCCGTTCGGGTTGGGGAAGTTCGCGCTCAGCGCCACCGGCATCGGCAGCGGGTTGCCGGTGGAATCCAGCAGCACGGTCAGGCTGCCGCCGAT
Organism: Xanthomonas sp. WHRI 7064; assembly: GCF_040202355.2. NCBI lineage: Bacteria > Pseudomonadati > Pseudomonadota > Gammaproteobacteria > Lysobacterales > Lysobacteraceae > Xanthomonas > Xanthomonas sp. WHRI 7064. The sequence continues at coordinate 561,312 of NZ_CP167821.1, forward strand.
CTCGGTCAGCGGCGGCTGGGTCGGGTCGGCAGTGGGCACGTACTCGAGCACCGTGCCCTGCACGCGCACCCGGTTGCCGATGGCGGCGGCGTCCGGCGGTGCGCTGCCGGTGTAGACGTAGACGCCTTCGGAGGTGGCCGGATCGCCATCGGTTTCGGCATCCGGTGCCTGCAGGAAGAAGCCGGCGCTGCGACGGGCAGTGACGATGCCCGAGGTGGCGACCACCTGGCCTTCCAGCGGCGAGCGTGCGCCCTTGCCCTGGATGGCGTGGATCGGCAGCAGGCTGAAGTCATCGTTGAGGATGGTGCCGGTGGCGCTCAGCGTGGCCGGCAACGCGCCGGTGAGGCCGCTGATCTGCAGCGCGAAGGTCTCGTCGGGTTCGGGCGTGGTGTCGCCCAGCACCTCCACGGTGATGCTGGCGCTGCGCTCGCCGGCGGCGATGCGGACGCTGGAGGCGGCCAGGGCGACATAGTCGCTGCCGGCCGTGGCCGTGCCATCGGCGGTGGCGGCGGTGAAGCTCACCCCGCCTGCGCCGGCCGGCTGGCTCAGACTCAGCGTGAACACGAAACTGCGGCTGCCGCTGTTGCCTTCGGCCTGGCTGACGTCGGCCAGCGTGGCGATCGGCTGGCCGCCGCCGCTGCACAGCCGTGCGGGGCTGGCGGCGTTGCGCGGGGCCGGCGCGCCGGTGGCGAAATCGGCCGCGTTGTTGTCGGTGTCGCTGCAGCCATCGCCGCCGCGCAGCACTGCCAGCGTATTGCTGGGCGCCGGCGTGGGCGCATTGCCTTCGGCGCAGCTGGCGGTGCTGCCATAGCCGACCAGATCGGCATTGCCGGTGGGGCAGGCGCCGCTCAACGCGGAGGCGCTGTTGCTCAGCGCCACCTTGCCGGCGCCGCCGCCCATGGCGATGGTGCCGGTGGCATCAGGCGTGGGCAGCGCAACGCTGCCGCCGCTGCCATCGGCCTGCTTGACCAGGTAGTAGCCGCCGGCCGGAACGCTGCCTGCCAATGGCGTGACCTGCCAGCTGCTGCCGGCGGCCGAGGCATATTGCACCGACCAGCCGTCCAGGCTGACCGTGGTGCTGCCGATGTTGTGCAGCTCGACGAAATCGCTGCGAAAGGTGGCACCGCTGTTGCCGCCACCGCCGTAGACCTGGCTGATGACGACCTGGGCATTGGCGTGGCCGGCAACCGCCAGCGCACAGAGAAGTAAGGCTGCACGACGCTGCAACACATGCATGAGATGAGAGTCCCCTGATCCATGAGACGTGAAGCGCTCCCCTGGTCCGGCCACGTCCCTGGCCGGCAGCGCCGTTCGATTCTGCATGAATTTGCAGACCTTGGTTGACGATACGGTGACACCGGCGCAGCGGCTGCGACTGCCCTGTCGAAAGCGGCAGGATTTTTCAGGTGTGAAGTACCGGTCGCGTACGTCACGGCATCGTCAGGCTGCCAAGTAAGCAGGCCACCCCGGCAAACCGGACGCTGCCACGGCAGCGCGCTGCCGCGCCATGCATCAAGGCCGCGCGCAGCAACTCCTGCCTCCCGAATCCCGAATCCCGATTCCCCAATCCCGATTCCCCGCCACTGAGCTACCCTGACCGGCCCGATCCACCTGCACTGCCATGCCCGTCGACAAGAATCTGCGTGACCTGGAACCCGGCATCCACACCGATCTGGAGGGGCGGCTGACCTACGGCGGCTATCTGCGGCTGGACCAGTTGCTGTCGGCGCAGCAGCCCCTGTCCGAACCGGCGCACCACGACGAGATGCTGTTCATCATCCAGCACCAGACCTCCGAGCTGTGGCTGAAGCTGCTGGCGCACGAGCTGCGCGCGGCGATGGTGCACCTGCAGAACGACCAGGTCTGGCAGTGCCGCAAGGTGCTGGCGCGCAGCAAGCAGGTGCTGCGCCAGCTCACCGAACAGTGGTCGGTACTGGAAACGCTGACGCCGAGCGAGTACATGGGATTCCGCGATGTGCTGGGCCCCTCGTCCGGCTTCCAGTCGCTGCAATACCGCTATATCGAGTTCCTGCTCGGCAACAAGAACCCGCAGATGCTGCAGGTGTTCGCGTACGACCCGCAGGGGCAGGCGCGGCTGCGTGAGGTGCTGGAAGCGCCCAGCCTTTACGAGGAGTTCCTGCGCTACCTGGCGCGCTTCGGGCATGCGATTCCGCCGCAATACCAGGCCCGCGACTGGACCTGCGCGCATGTGGCCGACGACAGCCTGCGCCCGGTGTTCGAGCGCATCTACGAAAACACCGACCGCTACTGGCGCGAGTACTCGCTGTGCGAGGACCTGGTCGATGTGGAAACCCAGTTCCAGCTCTGGCGCTTCCGCCATATGCGCACGGTGATGCGGGTGATCGGCTTCAAGCGCGGCACCGGCGGGTCCAGCGGCGTGGGCTTTCTGCAGCAGGCGCTGGCGCTGACGTTCTTCCCGGAGCTGTTCGACGTGCGCACCTCGGTGGGTGTGGAAGGTCGTGAGCCGGCGGGTGGGGCGCGCGGTGAGTCTGAGAAGGGCTGAGCGGGTCGCTACGGGCGTCATCCCCGCAGAGCGGCCGCCATCAGGCCGGCGAGTCCTGCGAATTTGACGCGTACATGACGTCTAAGTGATCCTCGCGCGTCTCCCGGGGTACGCTCCGGGCACCCAGCCATTACTGAATACGCAAGGGACATTCCATGAGCGTTGACGCTACCGCGCCGACTTCCGCCGCCACTCCGCCGCCGCCGGCACCGCCCGAGTTCCCTACGCTGCTCGGTCATCCCCGGCCGCTGTGGATGCTGTTCATGACCGAATTCTGGGAACGCTTCGCGTTCTACGGCATTCGTTGGGCGCTGGTGCTGTACATCGTGGCGCAGTTCTTCAACGGCGATGCCACCGGCCAGGCGCCGGCCGGACGCACCTATGGCGCCTATTTGGCGCTGGTGTATGCGGCAGCGATCTTCGGCGGCTACGTGGCCGACCGCGTGCTCGGCTACCAACGCTCGATCCTGGTCGGTGCGGCCGTCATGGCCACCGGCCTGTTCCTGATCGCCATTCCCGACCACACCATGTTCGAGATCGGCCTGGCCACCGTGGTGGTGGGCAACGGGCTGTTCAAACCGAACATCTCCACCATGGTCGGCAAGCTGTACTCGGTGGCCGATCCGCGCCGCGACAGCGGCTTCACCATCTTCTACATGGGCATCAACCTCGGCGCGATGATCTCGCCGGTGCTGACCCAGTTGCTGGCCGAAAAGGTGTTCGGCACCCAGGCCATGCCGTCCTACAAGATGGTGTTCATGGCCTCCGGCGCGGGCATGCTGATCAGCCTGGTGTGGTTCTGGATCGGCCGCGCGCAGCTCAAGGGCATCGGTGCACCGGCGCCGAACGCGCAGGGCATCGGCCGCGTGCTGATGGTGCTGGTCGGCTGCGTGCTGGCGATCCCGGTGGTGTACTTCCTGCTCGCCGTCGGTGCGGACGTGCTGCAGATCGTGCTGACCGTGTTGTTCGTCGGTCTGTCGGTGATGCTGCTGGTCGAAGGCATCCGCGAAGGCAAGGTGCAGCGCGACAAGGTGATCGCGATGCTGATCATCTTCGCCTTCAACGTGCTGTTCTGGATGTTCTTCGAACAGGCCGGCAGCTCGTTCACTTTCCTGGCCGACAACATCGTCGACCGCGGTTTCGGCGACTGGACCTTCCCCACCGCCTGGTTCCAGTCGGTGAACTCGATTGCCATCATCACGCTGGCGCCGATCATCGCCTGGATCTGGGTCAAGGCCGGCCGCTTCAACCCGTCGATTCCGCGCAAGTTCGGCCTGGGCCTGCTGTTCAACGGCCTGGCGTTCCTGCTGCTGATGTTTGCACTGTCGAGCCTGGTCAACGATGCTGGCAAGGTGCCGTTCTGGACCTTGTTCATGGTGTACGTGATCCAGTCGGTGGGCGAGCTGTGCCTGTCGCCGATCGGCCTGTCGATGGTGACCAAGCTGGCGCCGGTGCGCCTGGTCGGTTTCGGAATGGGCGGCTGGTTTTTGTCCACCGGCATCGGCAACAACCTGTCGGGCATTTTCGCCGGGCATGTCAGCGGAAGCGAAGGGATGAGCGTGTCCTCGGCCCTGAGCGGGTATACCTTCGGATTTTGGGCGCTATTGGGCGCTGGCGCGGTGTTGTTCCTGATCGCGCCGTTGATCAACAAACTGATGCATGGTGTGAAGTGAGGAGAACAGCAATGCCGATCAAACCCACTGTCTGTGGCCTGCTGCTGGCAGGTCTGTTGAGCGCCTGCGGGCAGCCCACCGAGCAACAGGAGGCGCCACGGCCGCTGGATACCTCGATGCAGAAGCCGCCCAGCGCCGATCCCAGCCAGCCGGTGTCCTCGGGCAATACGCCCACCGCGGCGGACATCGCCGCGGCGGCGGCGCTCAATGCGCAGTACGACCCCTCGCGCGATCCGGCCGCCGATCTGGAGACCGCCAAGGTCGAGGCCAAGCGCGGCGGCAAGCGCATCGTGCTCAATGTCGGCAATGCGGCCTGCGAGCCGTGCAAGGCGCTGGACGAACTGATGGGCGGCGATGCGGAGCTGCGCAGCTTCCGCGATGCGCACTTTGTGGTGGTCAAGGTCAATCGCGATGCGGCCAACGAGAATGCCGCGTTCCTGTCGCAGTTCGCCCAGCTCAACGACTATCCGTCGCTGCTGGTGCTGGACAACGACGGCAAGCTGCTGACCACCCAGACCGGCCCGGACCTGCGCAAGGGCGAGGGCTTCGACCGCCGGAAGCTGTTCGACTTCCTCAAGCAGTGGGCGCCGCCGCAGGCCTGATCCGTCGTTGCCGTGACATGCAAAAACCCCCGCACTGCGGGGGTTTTTTTATCAGTCCTTGCCGGCCATGCGCGGCAGCCCGTCCTTGGCCAGCCGGTCGATCAGCTTTTCCAGGATCTGCTGCTCCTCGGCACTGAACACCGACATCAGCCGCTGTTCCATCTCGTTGACCAGCGGGGCGACGGTCTCGTAGACCTGGCGGCCGGCCGGCGACAGTGCCAGCATCGAGCGGCGGCGGTCGTCGCCATGGGTTTCGCGGCGGATGAAGCCGCGCTCCAGCAAGCGCGCCACGGCGCGGCTGACTGCAACTTTATCCATCGCGGTGCGGTCGGAGACCTCGCTGGCCGAGGAACCCGGATACAGCGCCAGGATGGTGATCACCCGCCACTCGGGAATGGCCATGCCGTAACGATCGCCGTAGACCTTGGCGATGTTGCTGCTGATGCGGTTGGACAGCACGCTCAGGCGATACGGCAGGAACTGCTCAAGGTTGAGCAGCACAGGATGTGGCGGCGGGGTGGGGGCGTCGAGATCGCTCATGTTGCACTGTGTCTTGATTTTGGTTTCATTTGCAACTACAAACCTTGGGTGGCCTGCGCATTCTCGCGGGTCTTCTGCCACCCCGCATAGCCCTGCGGACGGCCTAGCGTGGAGAAACGACGATGAGCGCACAACCGAGCAGTACCGCAACCCGCCCGAACCTGGGCATGCAGGTCACCACCTTCGACAATCCGATGGGGATCGACGGGTTCGAATTCGTCGAATTCGCCGCGCCCGCCGAGCAGGCAGCGCAGCTGCATGACTATTTCCGCAAGATGGGCTTCAGCGCGGTGCTGCGCCACCGCAGCCGTGCCATTACCGTCTATCGCCAGGGCGGGGTCAACTTCCTGCTCAACGAAGAGCCCGATTCGTTTGCCGCCGATTTCGCCGCCGCGCACGGCCCGAGCGCCTGCGGCTTTGCGATCCGCTTCCGCACCCCGGCCGAGACGGTGTTGCAGACCGTGCTGGGCAATGGCGGCGAAGCGGTGCAGGACAAGGCCGACACCCGCGCCGTGCCGGCCCCGGTGGTCAAGGGCATTGGCGACTGCATGCTGTATCTGGTCGACCGCTACGGCGATGCGGGCAGCATCTACGACGCCGACTACGAGCCGATCGAAGGCGCTGACCAGCACCCGGCCGGCTTCGGGCTGACCTTCATCGACCACCTGACCCACAACCTGTACTTCGGCAACATGCAGCGCTGGTCGGACTATTACGAGCGCCTGTTCAACTTCCGCGAGATCCGCTACTTCGACATCAAGGGTGCCAAGACCGGCCTGGTGTCCAAGGCGATGACCGCCCCGGACGGCATCGTGCGCATTCCGCTCAACGAATCCTCCGACCCCAAGAGCCAGATCAACGAGTATCTGGACGCCTACCACGGCGAAGGCATCCAGCACATCGCCTGCTTCACCGACGACATCTACAGTTCGGTGGAAAAGATGCGCGAGGCCGGCGTGACATTCCTGGATACGCCCGACACCTATTTCGACGTGGTGGACCTGCGCATCCCCGATCACGGCGAGGATGTCGAACGCCTGCGCCGCAACAAGATCCTGATCGATGCCGACGTGGACACCAAGCAGCGCAAGCTGCTGCAGATATTCACCCAGAACTGCATCGGCCCGATCTTCTTCGAGATCATCCAGCGCAAGGGCAACGAGGGCTTCGGCGAAGGTAATTTCCAGGCGCTGTTCGAGAGCATCGAGCGCGACCAGATGAAGCGTGGGGTGCTTTGAGGGCGGGGATTGGGGATTCGCTGTTCGGGATTCGGGATTTGTGGTTGGTGCGGTTAACTGGGTCGGTGCGGGTTTGAGTGGTGCAACGTGTTGTGGTGCCCAGCCTGGCTGCCCGTCACGTCGGATGTAGTTCCGGTACGGATCCAACGAAGCGGGCGGCAAGTGGTCGCAATCAAGCGCGCTCAGGCAAGGTGTTTTTCCGACGACACAAAGCAATGAAGGCGCACGTCGTTAAAGCCCCTCTTCCCGCGGGAGAGGGGCTTAATCCGCCAGGCTTAGCTCTTCTACGGTAGGAAAGCGGCCTGATTCAATTCAATCCCAACCTTCTGCATCCGGGAAGGGAGGGCCAAGATCCGGACGCATGCCATGCATAACAACCAGCACTACATGACCGGTTTCGGCAACGCGTTTGCGACCGAGGCGGTGGCCGGTACCTTGCCGGTCGGGCAGAACTCGCCGCAGCGTGTGGCGCACGGGTTGTATGCCGAACAGTTGTCGGGCACCGCGTTCACCGCGCCACGCAGCGAGAACCGGCGCAGCTGGCTGTACCGCATCCGCCCGGCGGCCGTGCATGGCAGTTTCTCCCTGGTCGAACAGTCGCAGCTCCACAACGATTTCGGTCGGGGCCCGGTGCCGCCGGATCAACTGCGCTGGAGCCCATTGCCGCTGCCGTCCACGCCAACCGATTTCGTCGATGGTCTTTACACCATGGCCGGCAACGGCGGGCCGGAGGCGATGTCCGGGGTCGCCGTGCATCTGTATGCGGCCAACGCATCGATGCACGATCGCTTCTTCTACGATGCCGACGGCGAGCTGTTGCTGGTGCCGCAACTAGGCCGCTTGCATATCCATAGCGAGCTCGGTGTGCTGGAGCTGGAGCCGCAGCAGATCGGGGTGATACCGCGCGGTGTGCGCTTTCGTGTCGAGCTGCCCGATGGCGAAGCGCGCGGCTATGTCTGCGAAAACTTCGGCGCATTGCTGCGGCTGCCCGACCTGGGGCCGATCGGCTCCAACGGGCTGGCCAATGCGCGCGACTTCGAAACGCCGCATGCGGCCTACGAACAGCGCGAAGGTGCGTTCGAGCTGGTGGCCAAATTCCAGGGCCATTTATGGCGTGCGGACATCGACCACTCGCCGCTGGACGTGGTGGCCTGGCATGGCAACTACGCGCCGTATCGCTACGATCTGCGCCGCTTCAACACCATCGGCTCGATCAGCTTCGATCATCCCGATCCGAGCATCTTCACCGTGCTGACCTCGCCCAGCGACACGCATGGCACGGCGAACATGGATTTTGCGATCTTCCCGCCACGCTGGCTGGTGGCGCAGCACACCTTCCGCCCGCCGTGGTTCCATCGCAATGTGGCCAGCGAGTTCATGGGGTTGGTGCACGGGGTCTACGACGCCAAGGCCGACGGCTTCGCGCCGGGTGGTGCCTCGCTGCACAACTGCATGAGCGGGCATGGCCCGGATGCGGCGACCTTCGACAAGGCCTCGCATGCGGACCTGACGCGCCCGGATGTGATTGCCGACACCATGGCCTTCATGTTCGAAACGCGTGCGGTGCTGCGCCCCACCCAGCAGGCCTTGCAGGCCGCGCACCGGCAGGGCGACTACCAGCAGTGCTGGTCCGGATTGCGCGCGGCGTTTCAGGTGCCCGGCTCAGAGGGTGCGCAGTAACTCAGGCAGCTGGGCGAATGTCCTGATCAGGCACTACGGCAGCCAGGGGTCGCAGGTGTCGGATCGAGTCGCCTGCAACACGCCGTTTTGTAGGCGACTGATCAAGCCGCCTGCAGCGCATCCGGCAGCAGCTCGCCAATCCGGGCACGTACGCGCTCGGCGTAGCTTGCCGAGGTGATCTGCGGTAACGCGCGCAGCGTTTCGGCAATGGCAGCGCCGATGGCGTCTTCGGCGCGTGCGGCCTGCAGTTGCCGGTGCAGCGCGGCGGCCACCGGGTCACGTTGCAGCTGCAGGATATCGAGCAGGTACAGCCGTGCGTTGGTGGCCGCGCGACGACGCTGGCGCTGCAGGTCTTCTTCGCTCGGTGGTGCCGCTGGCTGCGTCACGTGGGTACCGGGCACGCCTGCCGGCGAGGAATCAGACGCCTGGGCAGTGCGTATCGCACTCCCTGCCTGCGTGCCGGACTCCAGATAGCCCATCGCGCAGAGAGCATGCACCAGCGCGGCGCCGTCCCCGCCCAGCAGCACGGCCAGCGTTGCCAGATCGCGCTGGCCGTCGGCCAGGATCAGCGCGCGTCGCTGCAGCAAGGTGAGTGGAATGCGGTGCGATTGCAGCGCGGTGAGGGCGAGCTCGGTCTTGCGTGGGGTCATGGCGGCGGTCCTGCGAGGCGCCCAGCTTGCCCGCCGCCAATGAAGCGCCGATGACATCGGCACGAGGCAACGCCAGCGCGTTCTGCACATGGTCGCGATGTGGGCTGTGTAGGCTGTGGCGGACCCGTAAGGAATGCATGCATGACCACCAGATTGCTCGGTTTGATGGGCGCATTGCTGTTGCTGACCGGCTGCAACCGTGCCGAGGACGCCACCACGGCCGCGCCCGACGCGGCGCCTGCGCCGGTTGCAGCCGCCAACGACCAGCCAGCCGGCGATGTTCCGCCAGCTACTGCGCCGGCCGGCACGTTTCCGCCGCAACTGCGCCAGCAGCCGGCTGCGCTCGCGCGCCTGGATGGGTACGGCGATCTGCGCCTGGGCATGGACGCAGCGCAGGCGCGCGCTGCCTGGGGCGGCGACCTGCGCGGCGAACCGGCGACCGACGGCGGCTGCTATCTGCTACGGCCGCAGTGGGCCGAGGATGCGCGCCGCTTCGGTTTCATGTTCGAAGGCGATCGCCTTGTGCGTTATCAGACCAACGAACCCAAGGAGCTCGCCCCGGGCGGCGGCAAGGTCGGCATGACGCTGGCGCAGCTGCGCGCGCTGTATCCGGCAGGTCTGACCGAACAGCCGCACAAATACGTCCCCGGCGCATTCACCCTGCGCATGGCCGATGCGGCCACCCGGTCCGCGTTGGTGTTCGAGACCGATGCCGACGGCAAGGTCAGCAGCTGGCGGGTCGGGCAGCCGCCGCAAGTGGATTATGTGGAAGGCTGCGGCTGATCCGTCACGGCCGCCGCTGCGCCGCATCGGCGGCGCAAGCGGCTTCCGGCAGCGCAGCGTGCGCGCTCATATCCGATTGGCAGCATGCGCGTAGAACAACGTGTCGAGACCATCCGGGCAGCGGGTCTCGAAGCAGCTGCGCACCTCAGCGCGAATCCTTGTCCGGCTCGGCGTGCTGCTTTGCGGTTTCCGCGTTTTCGCCAACATCGCCTTGCGTCTGCGGCGTGGGCAGGCCTTCCTGCTTCATCTCGCCGTGGTTGGGCACTTCTGGGCGGTTTTCCATCATCAGCGACAGCGCGGCCTTGGCCATCAGATGGGCGCTGATCGGTGCGGTGATGAACAGGAACACGGTGATCAGCAATTCGCGCGGTTGCGGGTCCACACCCAGGAACAGGTGATAGCCGACCGATGCCAGCAGCACGCAGCCCACTCCCAGTGTGCTGGCCTTGGTCGGCGCATGCAGGCGCTTGAAAAAGTCCGACAGCTTCACCAGGCCGAACGCACCGATCAGGATGAAGAAGGTGCCGACCAGCAACAGCGCGCTGAGCAGATATTCGGTCAGCGCGATCATTCGACAATGTCCCGACGCAACACGAACTTGCTCAGCACCACGGTGCTGCCGAAGCCCAGCATCGCGATCACCAGCGCGGCCTCGAAGTAGATCGGCGAATCCAGGTACATGCCCAGCAGCATCAGCTCGGCGATGGCGGTAATGGACAGGGTGTCCAGCGCCAGGATGCGATCGGGCACGCTTGGGCCGCGCAGCAGGCGCCACAGTGCCATCAGCATGGCCAGGCCCACCGCGTGCATGCAGATGACGATGGTCGATTCGATGAACATGTGGCCGGTCATGGAAAGATCTCCATCAGGGGCTTCTCGTAGCGGGTCTTGATCTCGGCGATCAAGGCGTCCGGATCGTCCAGGTGCAGCACGTGCACCAGCAGATACTTGCGGTCGTCCGAGAGCGCTGCCGACACCGTGCCGGGAGTGAGCGTGATCATGCTGGTCAGCGCGGCGATGCCGTGGATGTTGGCAATATCCAGCGGCACCCAGATGAAACCGGGGTGGATGCGCGACTCCGGGCCGAGCACCTGGCCGGCGACCTTGATGTTGGAGCGCACGATGTCGCCGGCGGCCACCAGCAACATACGCGGCACCGAACGCAGCGAGCCGATGCGGGCGAACTCGCGGTCCAGGCGCGCCGCAAAGATCGGCACCACCCAGCCCAGCAACAAGCCCAGCACCCATTGCTGCGGCCCGAAGCTGTCGCTGAGCAACAGCCAGAAAATGAAGACCGTCACGCTCAGCGACGGCGAGGGCAGCAGCCGGCTGCGCAGCGGCATGCGCGTGCTCATGGCTGCCTCCGTTGCGGCGTGGTGGCGCGGACCTGCTCGACGTAGGCGCCGGGATCGCGCAGCTGCACGCCGGCCGCGTCTGTGTAGCGCATTAACGGGCCGGCACCGGCCGTCATCGCCACCAGCCCGCTCAGCAACAGCAGCGTCGCGGCGGTCTCCACCGGGCGCATGCGCGCACGCCGTTGCGGCTGCAGCTCAGGGACATCCTGCACCGCTTCGGGCACGCGCCAGAACAGGCGCACGCCGGCACGCGTCAGGCCGATCACCACCAGCAGGCTGCTGCCCAGGATGGCGAACCACACCGGCCCGACCAGGCCCTCGGGCACGTGCTGCAGCAACGCGGCCTTGGCCAGGAAGCCGGACAACGGCGGCAGCCCGGCGACCGCGACCGCGGCGACCATGAACATCGCGCCGGGGATCCCGCGCCGCGGCAGCGGCGCGACCACTTCCTTGCGGTCGCTGGCGCTACCGCGGCGACGCCGGATCAGGTCCGACACCATGAACAACGCCGCGGCCACGAAGCTGCTATGCGGCAGGTAGTACAGGCCCGCACCCAACGCGCCGGCATCGTCCAGCGAGAAGGCAATGAACAACGTCGCCGCCGAGAACACCACCAGATACGACACCATCACCCGTAGCCGCGATGCGGCCATCACCCCGAACGCGGCCATCAGCAGCGTGGCGATGCCCAGCCACAGCAATGCGTGGCGGCCGAAGCCCTGCAGCGCGCCGGCACCGGCGCCGAACCACAGCGCCGACACCCGCAGCGTCGCGTACAGCCCGACCTTGGTCATGATCGCAAACAACGCCGCCACCGCCGCCGGCGCGCGCGAATAGGTCTCCGGCAACCACAGGTACAGCGGCAGCAACGCGGCCTTGCTGCAGAACACCAGCAGCAACAGGCCCAGGCTGGCCTTGGCCAGCGGCAGGTCCTGCGCCGGCAACGCGGCGATGCGTTGCGACAGCTCGGCCATGTTCAAGGTGCCGAACACGCCGAACAGCAGGCCCAGCGCGATCAGGAACAGGGTCGACGCGCACACGTTGAACACCACGTAATGCAGGCCCACACGCATCTGCAGCCCGCGCCCGCCGCTGAGCAGCAGGCCGTAGGAGGCGATCAGCATCACTTCGAAGAACACGAACAGGTTGAAGATGTCGCCGGTCAGGAACGCACCGTTCAAGCCCATCAGCTGGAACTGGAACAGCGCATGAAAATGCGGCGCGCGCCGGTCCCAGCCGGCGCAGGCATGCAGCAGGCAGGCCGCGCCCAGGATCAGGGTGGTCAACAGCATCCACGCCGAGAGGCGGTCGCCCATCAGCACGATGCCGATGCGCGCCGGCCAGTCGCCGAGCAGGTACACCAGCACCTGGCCTTCGGCGGCGCGCGCGAACAAGGCGATGACCGATGCGGCCAGCAAGGCCATGCTTGCCCATGCCACCGTGCGCTGCACGCGCGGCCCATAGCGCCGATGTTCGACGAACAGCGACGCCGACGCGCCCAGCATCGGGATCAGGATCGGCAGGATCAGCAGATGGCTCATCGCCGGGCCTCGCGCGTGTCCACGCCGGTGGTGGCGTCTTCATGCGCATCCACATGATCGCTGCCGTTGTCGCTGCGGCTGCGGATCGCCAGCACCAGGCTCACCGCGGTCATCGCGAAGGCGATCACGATCGCGGTCAGCACCAGCGCCTGCGGCAACGGGTCGGTGTAGTGCATCAGGTCGGCGGGCACGCCCTCGCGCAGCACCGGCGCCTGGCCGCTGCGCAGCCGCCCACCGGCGAAGATCAGCAGGTTGGTCGCGTACGACAGGAAGGTCATCCCCAGGATCACGTCGAAGCTGCGCGCGCGCAGCAACAGGTAGATTGCCAATGCGGTGAGGACGCCGATCGCGCTTGCCACTGCCAATTCCATCAGTGCTGCTCCGCGGTGCGTGTCGAACGTTGGGTGGGGTCGATCTCGCCGCGCTGCGAGCTGCGCGTGCGCGAGGGTTTGATCGTGCCCATCATCGACAGCATCAGCATCGCCGCACCGAACACCACCAGGTACACACCGACATCGAAGCCCAGCGCGCTGGCCAGTTCCAGATCGCCCAGCAGCGGCAACGGAATCTCCAGATGCCCGCTGCTCAGGAACGGCATGCCGAACACCAGCGCACCGGCACCGCTGACCAGCGCGCACAGCAGGCCGATGCCGATCAGGCGGATGTAGTCGAAGCCGAAGCGCGATTCCACCGACGCGGTGCCCTGGATCACGTACTGCATCAGCAACGGCACCGCCAGCACCAGCCCGGCGATGAAGCCGCCACCGGGCGCGTTATGGCCGCGCAGGAACAGGAACAAGGACACCGTCAGCGTCAGCGGGAACATGATCTGCGCCAGATCGGCCGGCACCGGCAACTTGATCGGCGGCCCGGGCATGCTGCGCTCCGGCGCCATCCGCGAGCGCCGCAGCAGCGCGTGCACCACCAGCCCGGCGATCGCGAACACGGTGATCTCGCCGAAGGTATCGAAGCCGCGGAAATCCACCAGGATCACGTTGACCACGTTGCGCCCGTAGGCTTCCGGCAGCGCACGCTGCAGCAGCTCGCCGGCAACCGTGTGGCTGGGCTGGGTCATCAAGGTATAGGCCAATGCGGCAAGCCCGGCACCACCGACGACGGCGATGCCGGCATCGCGGAGCTTGCGCAGGCGCGCGGGCTCGGGCAGCGAGCGCTCGGGCAGGTAATTCATCGCTAGCAGCATCAGCACCAGCGTGACCATCTCCACCAGCAACTGGGTCAACGCAAGATCCGGTGCCGACAGGAACACGAAGGTCATGCTGACCGCCAGGCCGGTGCCACCCAGCACCAGCACCGCGAGCAGGCGCTGCTTGTACAGGAACAGGCTGCCCAGGGCGCAGGCGATCATCAGCAGCCAGATCGTCCAGCCCAGCAGCGGCAGCGGGGTGGGCGCCGGCCAGGCCGGCAATGCGCCGCCCTGCAGGAACGGCACCAGCGCCACCACGACAGCGCTCAGCACCAGCAGCATCAGCATGCGTTGCAGGTTGCCGTTGGTGACCGCATCGGTCATGCGCACGGTACCGGCGAACAGCGCGCGCAGGTTCCAGTTGAACAGCGCCTTGCCGGGCGAGCGGTTCTGGATCGCGTACATGTCCAGCGTGCGGCGCAGCGCCATGTACAACAGGGTGCCGCCCACCATGCCGGCGATGCTCATCGCCAGCGGCCAGTTCCAGCCATGCCACAGCGCCAGGCTGTAGTCGGGCAGGCGCTCGCCCAGGATGGCGCTGGCACCGGCGCGCAGCACCGGCGCGATGGTCCAGGCCGGCACGATGCCCACGGCCACGCAGATCAGCACCAGCACATCCACCGGAATCCGCATCCAGCGCGGCGGCTCGTGCGGGGTGGTGTCCAGATCGCGCGGGCCTTCGCCAAAGAAGGTGTCGTGCACGAAGCGCAGGCTGTAGGCCACGCCGAGCAGGCCGGCCAGCAGCGCGGCGATGCTGGCCAATACCCGCATCGTCTGCGGCGCATCGGTTTCCAGCGCCACGGCAAAGAACATTTCCTTGGACAAAAAGCCGTTGAGCAGCGGAACGCCGGCCATCGCCAGCGAGGCGGTGATCGCCAGCACGCTGGTGACCGGCATCAGGCGGCGCAGGTTGCCCAGCTTGCGCATGTCGCGCGTGCCGGTCTCGTGGTCGATGATGCCGGCGGCCATGAACAACGATGCCTTGAACACCGCGTGGTTGAGGATGTGGAACACGCCGGCCACCACCGCCATCGGCGTGGACAGGCCGAACAGCATGGTGATCAGGCCCAGATGCGAGATGGTCGAGTACGCCAGCACGCCCTTGAGATCGTGCTGGAAGATCGCGTGCCATGCGCCGAGCAACAGCGTGATCGCACCGATGCTGGTGACCGTGTAGAAGAACAGGTCGGTGCCGGCCAGGGCAGGATGCAGGCGCGCCAGCAGGAACACGCCGGCCTTCACCATCGTGGCCGAATGCAGGTACGCCGACACCGGCGTCGGCGCCGCCATCGCGTGCGGCAGCCAGAAGTGGAACGGGAACTGCGCACTCTTGGTGAAGATGCCCAGCAGCACCAGCCCCAATGCATAGGGATACAGCGGACTGGCGCGAATCAGATCGCCGGCCGCCAGCACCGCATCCAGCTGGAAACTGCCGACGATGCGGCCGATCATCAGGATGCCGCCGAGCAGGGCCAGGCCGCCACCGGCCGTCAGCACGAAGGCCATGCGCGCGCCTTCGCGCGCGTCCTTGCGGTGCGACCAGAAGCCGATCAACAGGAACGAACTGATGCTGGTGAGTTCCCAGAACACCATGAGCAACAGCAGGTTGCCCGACAGCACCATGCCGAGCATCGCGCCCATGAACAGCATGAGATAGGCGAAGAAGCGCGATGCGCTGTCGCGTGCACTCAGGTAGTAATGCGCATACATCACCACCAGCGCACCGATACCCAGCACCAGTAACGCGAACATCCACGCCAGGCCATCGAGCCGCAACGAGAACATCAGGCCGATCTGCGGCAACCATGCGTACTGGCTGCCGATCACCTCACCGCGCAACACGGCCGGTGTGAGCGTCGCCAGGATGACCAGCCCGCCCAACGGCGCGGCCGCAGCCAACCACGCAGTGATCGAACGGGAGGTGCGCCAGAGCAGCGCAGTGGCGGCCGCCATCACAAATGGCAGCGCGAGCAGGATTTCCAGCGAGAAAGGCATGCAGGGAACACAAGATTCGCGAGCAGGCCAGAGAGCTTAACAAACCGTTGACTGACGCCAGCGTCAACGCCGCGGCTGCGCGCCCGCGCAAATCGCCGTCGGATCGGCGTCGCGCCGCTGCCTGTCACTCGCTATGCTGGGATCCACCCAGACTGCATCCGAGCCCTGTGACCGCTGCCGATCCCGCTCCGTCCACTGCCGTTTCTGCGCCGCGCGCCCTGGTGTTCGGCGGCAGCGGTCAGATCGGCGAACGCCTGCTGACACGGCTGCTCGGCCGCGGCTGGCAGGTGACGGCCTGGTCGCGCCAGCCACGTGCCGCGCGCGCCGGGCTGATCTGGCGGCAGGGCGATCTGGCCATGCCGGCTGCCGCGGGCGAGGCATTCGAGGTGATCTTCAGCTGCGGTCCGCTGGACCATTTCGCGCGCTGGTATGCCGAAAATCCGGTGCGTGCTCCGCGCATCGTGGCGTTCGGTTCCACCAGCCTGGAGGTCAAGGAACACTCGATCGACGCGGCCGAGCGCGATGTCGCACAGCGCCTGGCAAATGCCGAACAGGCGCTGTTTTCCGCAGCCCAGGCGCGTGGTGCTGCGGCGACGGTGCTGCGCCCGACGCTGGTCTACGGTGCCGGGCGCGACCGCACGCTCACCCAGATCGCCGGGCTGGCGCAGCGCACCGGCGCCTTCGTGCTGCCGGCCAACGCGACCGGGCTGCGCCAGCCGGTGCATGTGGACGATCTGGCCAGCGCGGCGCTGGCGGTGGTCACCCAGCCGGCGACGCAGCAGCGCAGCTATGCCGTCGGCGGCGGCGAAGTGCTGGCCTACACGCAGATGGTGGAGCGCGTGCTGGCAGCGCTGCCGCGAGCGGCGCGGCTGTATCAGGTGCCGCCCGGACTGTTCGGCCTAGCCCTGACCGCTGCGCAGCGGCTGGGGCGCCTGCGTGGCATCAATGCGGCCGCATTGCAGCGCATGCGCGATGACCTGGTGTTCGATCTGGAACCGGCGCGTCGCGACTTCGGTTATGCGCCGCGTGCCTTTCGTCCCCTGCCCGAAGAACTCGGCATTGGCGAGTGAGGCTCGTCTGGGCGTGCGTGCTGCCAGGCCTGGATGGCGCGCAGACTGCCTGAAGTGCGATCCGCCTGAGCGTAGCCACCGCAGCGCGACGCCGCTTTCAAATCATGATCAAGCCAACGATGGCTGCGTTCTTGCAGTCACTCGCGCTCAGTACCGCCAACCCAACTGACGATAGAGCTTGGCCAATACCCAGATCGGCCCGATCAGCAGATAGGTCAGGTCGGTCAGAAAGCTCGGCTTGCGGCCTTCGATCCGGTGGCCGACGAACTGCGCGACCCAGGCCAGCACGAACACCGTCAGCGCCGTGGTGAACAGCCCGGTGAGCCCGAGTCTGCCTTCGAGCAACCGGCACAGGCAGCCGAAGAAAAAGAAGATCCCCAGCATGCCCAGCCCGAGCGGACGCGATAGGCGGTTGTAGTACGACCAGGCCGCGAACATCGACAACGCCGCCCACACGCCGCTGCTGAACCAGGTGCCGCCGACCGGGATGCACCACAGCAGGGCCACCACCGACCACAGGATCGCCGGCACCGCCAGCACGTGGATCTGCTGATTGGTGGTGTTGCGGTGATCGTCGGCGTAGCTGGCGAAATAGCGGTCGATCGGTCGCGCGGTCTTGGTGCGTTCGGTCATGTTCCCTCCCAGGAATGACCCAAGCATACGCGCGCGGATGGCACTGTGGCAGCCGTGCTCCCTGCCACGCGCAGTGCGCGTGGCAGGGGCCGGTGTGCATCAGTTGACCGACACGGCGCTCCACGCTGCGGCAACCGCGCGGTATTGCGTGGATGTGCTGCCGTACAGATCGGTGGCCGCGCTCAACGTGGCCCTGCGTGCGGCCGCGTAGTTGGTCGAGGACGTCATGTAGACCGTCAACGCGCGGTACCAGATGCGGCTGGCCGCCGCCCGGCCGATCGCCGTCAATGCCGTATTGCCGTTGCAGACCAGCCCGGCCGGCGTCACGTTCCAGCTGGTGCCCGACCCGAAGCCGCTGGGTACCACCGCGCCTTCGGCCAGCAGATAGTAGAAATGGTTGGCCACGCCCGAGCTGTAATGCACGTTGAGCGAGCCCAGGCTGCTGCTGTAGCAATCGGGCGAATCGCCATCCAGGCTGGGCTTGAACATGTAGCGCAGGGCCAGCGTCCCGCTGCTGTTGCCCGGGATGATCTTCTCGCCGATCAGGTAATTGCCCGGCTGCGCGCTGTTGTTGGCGGAGTACTCCACCATCGCGCCCATGATGTCGGACGTGGCTTCGTTCAGGCCGCCCGACTCGCCCGAATACACCAGGCGCGCGGTGCGGCTGGTCACGCCATGGGTCATCTCGTGGCCAGCCACATCCACCGACACCAGCGGCGTGAACGTGCTGCCGTCGCCATCGCCGAAGGTCATGCAGAAGCAGCTGTCCTGCCAGAACGCGTTGTTGTAGCGGCTACCGTAATGCACGCGGCTGCGCGCACCGACACCGTCGTTGGCAATGCCGCTGCGCGCATGGGTGGTGCGGAAATAGTCCCAGGTCAACGCCACGCCGTAATGCGCATCCACCGCTGCAGTCACCGTATCGCTGTTGGCGCCGCTGCCCCAGGCGTTGTCGGCATCGGTGACCAGCGTGCCGTTGCCGGAGGTGCTGTTGCGCATGTTGTAGGTCGCGCCGCTGCCGCGGCTCAGATCGGTCAACTCGTAACCGCTGCTGCAACGCGTCGTTGCCAACGCCACGCTGCCTGCATACAGCGAACGCCCGGTGCCGGCCGCACTGGTGCCACCCGCGCAGGCGGTGTGCACCGTGTCCCAGGATTCCAGAATGCGTTGATTGACTGCGTCGACGATGTAATGCATTTCGGTCGGCGTCTGATCGGGCTTAATGCCGCTGTAGATCACTTCATAAACCAGCCGCGGTGCGCCCTGGCGCGCATACAAGGCCAGACTTGCGCGCGGCGCGGCATCGGGTGCCAGATCGAACTGCGTACCGGCCGCACGCACTGCCGTGTCCGCATCGATGCCCGGCACGATGCTCGGGCGCACGTTGGTGTCCATGCTCTGGCTCAATTGACGCATCACTCCGCGCCGCGAATGCACCACCACATCGCCGCCGATCACCGGCAGGCCCTGATACGTACGATCAAAGCGCACATGCTCGCTGCCGTCGGCATCGACAATGCTGTCGCGCGCGACAAACGCATCGGCCGTTGCACGATTGGCCAGCGCGGCAGCGTGATTGCCCAACAAGGATTGCGCGCGCGACACCGCGGCATCCGCGGAAAGATCCGCAGCAGTGGCGACAGCAGACAACGATAGCGCGCAGCAGATCGCTGCGCCCAGGACATGGACTTGCATGACGACTCTCTCCCCGAAAACGTGCAATGCAAAGATCGGCGGCGATACACATCACGGCCGATCGCGACTGGCAACAGGTGCCGGCAGATAAACTTGCACAGTCCATGACAGCACAGTAGTAAAAGTTACAGCTGTGTTGCGTTCTGTGCGCCGCGCCACTTTGCGGTGTGGAGGGCATCGCAGAGCAGCAGGAGTGTCGCTGCGTGTGCAACATCGCCAGCGCGGCAGGCATGCCGTCCTGTCGCAATCTGGAGGGTGCGTCAACCTCCAGCGACGCTCAATCCGCTGGCAACGACAGGCAATCCGCGCAGGCGTGTGCAGTCAGGCGTGGCCGCGGCGACGCTCTCGGCGCTACTGTCGAAAGCAGACAGGCACAAAAAAACCGGCCAGACACCTGGCCGGTTTTTCTTGCTGCGGCGTTGAATTGTCAGCGGCCGCCGATCGCGGCCCGCTGCTGCTCATCCTGCGCCCGCTGCTGAGAAGCCTGGCCAGCCAGCAATTGCGCACTGGTCTGCTCCAGCGTGGGAGCTGGCTGGTTCAGATCCACCGCCGCACGGAAGCCCGGCGTGGTGCCCATGACAAATGCCTTGCCATCCTGCACGGTGACGTTCTGCAGCTTGTCTGCGGAATCGATACCGTTCTGCTTGGCCTGCAGGGTGACGTGGGCCGCGGTCTCGTTGGAGATCATGCTGGGCAGCTTGCTGCGGATCGCGTTGTGCAAGGCATGATCCGGATGCGAGGCATCGTCGAGCGACGGCCCCTTGGGCGCAGCGACCGGCGTCTGTGCTGCCTGTGCCTGGGCCGGTTGTGCGGACAACGCGGCCTGCGTGTTGCGCCCCACCACGCCATCGGGCTGCAGCCCGTGCTGCTTCTGGAACGCAATCACCGCCTCACGCGTGTTGTCGCCAAAGCGGCCATCCTCGGCAAGCCGGTTGCCCTGCGCATCGCGCACGCCGAGACGGTTGAGGTCCTGCTGCAGCTTGCCGACATCGCCACCTTGCTCGCCATGCCGCAGCGTGCCGTTGCCACCCGCTGCCGCCGGCTGGGAGTGGCGCGCGCCGGACTCCTGCTGATGGCCCTGATTCCAGAATGTCTCCGGACTGGTCAGCTTGCCGTTGGCATCGCGCAGCTGGTAATGCACATGCTGCGCGTACTGGTTGTTACCGTTCGGGCCGCGTCCACCCATTGTGCCGATGGCATCGCCGGCGGACAGCGTCTGACCTTCCTTCACCTTGAGTGCGTCCAGGTGCAGGATCTCGTGCGAGTTACCCTGTGCATCGCGAATCTTGACGGTGCCGTAGTTGCCGCCCGCGAAAGTGACGGTTCCGGCGACCGGCGAATGCACCGTCGGGTGCTGCATGTTGCGGCCTGTCTGGCCACCCTGGTAGTTGAAGTCGGTACCGCCATGATCACGGGCACTGCGATGCTCGCCGTAATGGCCGGTGACGTGCGGTGCAGTCCCGTTCTGTGGCGGGAGCATCCGTTCCATCGTGTGCTGAAACGAGCTGGATCCACCATGCTGTGGCTGCACAGGTGCTGGTGCAGTGTGCTGCACCGGCTGTCCGAGTTGGCCATGTGCCAGGTTGTTCATCAGCTCTGGAGTGATATCGCGCTGCCAGCGGGCAAACCGATTCTCGCGGTCGGCCAATCCATTCGGCGGATCGCCGCCGTTGATTGCAACGCCTGCCGCATGCGCGTCCTGCCTGGCGGCCTGCGGCACGTTGTTCTGCCAGTACCAGGTGGCAATGCGGGATGCGTTTTCAGGTTGTGCAGCCAGATCGGGGTGTGCCACCAGATCCAGGTTCAACGCTTCGCCGGCCGCACGATATTGGTCCTTGCCGGTGAGCTGCATATAACCGCGGCCACGGTACAGGTAGCCATCGCCGGGCTCGTTATTGCCCATGCGTCCGCCATACATCAATTCGGCCAGTTTTTCCGGTTGCCCGCGCAGGGCATCCAGACGTGCCTGCTCCAGGGCTTCGGGACCCTCACGCAGTGCGGAGCGCACCTTCGAACTTACCTGTGAGGATCCGTGCGTATAGCGGAACCCTTCTTCCAGGCGGTTGAGGCCCATCGATTCATGACCCACCTGGGCCATGAAGTTTGCCAGCTCCTTCGGCTGGGTAATGCCTGCAGCATAGGCTGATTGGAGCAGCCCTGCTTCACGATCGGTTGCCATGGGTGTAACTCCTCATTTCTCAGCAACATGAAATAACGGACTCCTTCCTTGTCCGTGCAAACCATTACGTCCCTTTAATTCGCCTTCTCGGCTGCGGCGTCGTCCAATGCCGCAGCTTTCTTCAATGTGGATGGATCAAACTCCTGGAATGCCACCGTGCCGAAGTCTTTGGCGGTCAATTCCAGGGTGTTGTGCTGCTCGGTTTCGGTATCGGACAGGTCACGCACCACCTTGTCCAGCAACCAGGTCTGCTTGTCTGCCGAATACTTGAACGTGAAGTCGTCTGCCCAACGCTCGCGCGATCCGCCGGAAATGGAAATGGTGAATTGCCCGGTCTGGATGCGCGAAAACGCGTAGGGGTCGCCTGCCAGACCGCCGCAACGGGCGCATGGCACGATCTTGCTGTTTTCTGAGGCCTTCTGCATCGCACCGTCGGCGGTCTGCGTCAGCAGCAGAACCGTACGCGGTTGTCCCTCGCCAAGTTTTTCGGCGCCGGTGCTGGATGGGGAAATCACCACCAACGCATCGGAGCGGCCCGCGCCGGTCAGATCGCCACGGATGGTCTCCAGAGCCTTCGATCCCGCCGGAATGAAGGAGTCTATCGTGCCCATAGGTACAGTCCCTTGTGTCGGTGTTGCGGGGGTTGGTGCGGCAGGTGCGGACGGCTGCGTCGCCGCGGTACCGGCAGCGGCGGTCGACTGCTCGGCCGCACCACCAGCTTGAGGTCCGTTACAGGCCGCGAGTGCAACTGCCAATGCAGGGCCAATCAGTCGGAAAGGACGCAAGGTTATCTCCTGAAACGTTGGCGGATACGCCATTACCAGTGTCGCCACTAGCGCGCTGATTACAAAGACTGGTCGTCCACCTTGATCAGCATCCAGCAAGGGCGCTGGGCGAAGTGGTAGACCTGCTGATCGCCGGTGTCCGGTGTGCGGACCAGTACCTGGCGGCCATCGGCCTCTTCGGAAATCGTGACCTCGCGGCCGCCGTTGCGGGCTGCCTCCAGGTTCGGGATGACGGGCCATTCGACCTTGGCCAGCGGAACCGTGCGGGTGACCGGGGCGGGCTCGGGCTGTGCGTCCGGGTCGAGCTGGATCATCGTCAGCGGATCGGCGGTGGCCTTTTCCTGTACCGCAATGTCTGCACTGAAGCTTTTCAGAAACGTAGAGAAGTCGGCGCTGGGGCAGGTTGTCGCCTGCGCAGGCGTTGCCGGAGCAGTGGCGGGTGCCGAGGCGGCAGGTGCTGCATTGGCAGCAGGCGTCGCAGCGCCGGCGGGCTCTGCTTGCGGCTTGCAGGCGACCAGCGCCAGGCTCAGTGCGAGAGCGTGCAGGGACGTTCGGAAAAGGGCCAAGGGATCCTCCTGATCATTGCGGGGCAACTGGAACGCGGGCGGGATGGTATACGCGCGCTGCTTGCCAATGTGTGAAGGCTCGCGGAGTCGTGGCTTGCGCAAACTGGCCGGCATGCGGCAGGCCAATACCCTCGCAGAACAAGCAACCTGACGGTGGCCCCGGTGCTCGGGTGAGTCCACGGCCGTTGATTGCTGTCAGCGAAGGCAGGTTATCGCGATCGAGCCTGCGTAAAGGTCATGATGATTTAATCATGGTTTGGCGGGGATTTATCCGGTGTGGCGCGGCTGACTATATCCCGTTTGAAAATACATCGAGTGCATCCGCACCCACCCATCCCTGTGTGCAGTCGCCGACATACTGGCCCGGCGCGGCAGCATGGCAGCTCTCGCCAGTGGCGCTCTTTAAGCGTTGGATCGGCCTGTCGCCATATGTCCCGCATGTCGGGTTGTTCTTGCATCCGGCGACGCTGTCTGCAGGAATCGCAATGACGTAGTAATACAGTGGATTCTGTCCGGCGCGGCCGATCGCTTGAATGCAGACGAGCTGGCCCTGCGCCAGCCTGGCTCTGGTCACCGCACGACTGCCAGTGGTCGGCACCGCATCAAGTGCATTCACCCCGTTTGCCTGCGCCACGCCGGCAAACAAGCCCGCATCGCCACATGCAGGCGAGAGCTCCACGTCGTAGAAATCGCCGGCATCGACATTACCGGCCGTGCAGTCTTTTGCCATATTCGCATCGGCACACTGCACGCCGCTTGCCTGTAACAACGTCGCGAGCCGGTCATTGACGGAAGCGCCAGCAGAAGCCGGTGCATGTGCTGATGCAGACGCCGATGCCGTCGATGTGACTGGTGGCGCGACGGGGGCTGCCGATTCGCCGGCGCTGCACGCGCTTACTGCAAGCAGCCCGGGCAGCAGTGCGTTGCGTAACGCCGGCAATCTGCGGAACGAACAATATGAGAGTGCCATTGCGACTTCCTTGGACAATAGACCGCGTCAGGTGCGTCCTTCAGCGCTCAATAAAGAGCGCTGCCCGCCATTGCTGCTTTAGTACAGCATCAAAGCCCCGGAAGCGGGGCCTTGGAGATCAATCGACCGAAATACCCGCCAACCGCTGCAATGCCTCGGCGTATTTTGCGCGCGTGCGTTCGATCACTTCTGCCGGCAGGCTGGGGCCGGGTGCGGTCTTGCCCCAGTCCAGGGTTTCCAGATAATCGCGCACGAACTGCTTGTCGTAGCTGGGCGGGCTGGTGCCGAGTTCGTACTGGTCAGCCGGCCAGTAACGCGACGAGTCCGGGGTCAGCATCTCGTCCATGATGTACAGGCGGCCGTCGGCATCGGTGCCGAATTCGAACTTGGTGTCGGCCAGCAGAATGCCGCGCTCGGCAGCAAAATCGGCGGCGAAACGGTAGATGCGCAAGGTGGCATCGCGGACGCGTTCGGCAAGCTCGGCGCCGACGGTCATGACCATCGCGTCGAAGTCGATGTTTTCGTCATGGTCGCCGACCGCGGCCTTGGTCGACGGGGTAAAGATCGGCTCGGGCAGTTTCTCGGCCTGGCGCAGGCCATCGGGGAGTTCGATGCCGCTGATCTTGCCGGTACGCTGGTAATCCTTCCAGCCGCTGCCGATCAGGTAGCCGCGTGCGATCGCTTCCACCGGCACTGGCTTGAGCTTGCGCGTGACCACGGCGCGCTTGGCATACAGCGCCGGGTCCACGCCTTCGGGCAGGACCTGCTCCACGCTGATGTCGACCAGATGGTTGGGCATCAGGTGTTCGGTCTTGTGGAACCAGAAGTTGGAGACCTGGCACAGCATCTCGCCCTTGCCGGGGATCGGGTCGGGCAGCACCACGTCGAACGCGGACAGGCGGTCGGTCGCCACCATCAACAGATAATCGCCCGGGGGCGCATCGGCGGGCAGGCGCTCGCGGGGAATGTCGAAGACATCGCGGACCTTGCCACGGTGACGCAACGGCAGGCCGGGCAGATCGGATTGCAACAGCGTGGTCGACACAGGCACTCCTAAGGACGTCGCAATGACGCTGTCCCCGGGACCCGGCGGGCCCGCGGGTGGGCAGCGGGCCGCGTAGTGTACGGCGCTTCGGCGCGCGCCGCTGGATTTATTGGAGCCGCCCCGGCGGCCGGCGTGCATGCCGCGTCAGCCAGGCCGGGCGGGCGTTCGGGTAAGATCGCCAGCCCGCCTTCCCGCCCCCGATTGCCCATGTCCTGGTACGGAAAACTGCTCGGCGCACTGGCCGGCGCCCTGCTGTTCCGCGGCGCGCCGGTACTCGGGCTGATGATCGGCCTGGCGATCGGGCATGCGGTGGACGCCGGCTGGTTCAAGCGCCGCGCCGACAACCCGTACGAAGCGCTGGGACTGGAGCCGGACGCCACCACCGCCGAGATCGACCTGGCCTACCGCCGGCTGATGTCGCGCTACCACCCGGACAAGGTGGCCAACGCCGAGCCGGAAGCACGCCGCCAGGCGGAGAAGAAGGCCAGCCAGATCAATGCGGCCTACGATCGGATCCAGCGCTTGCGCAAACGCTGATCCAGCCTGACGCTTCGGTATCAGTGCCAGGCGGAACAGCGGTCCGCACCCGAACCGGCATTGGCGCCACCAGTAAAAACGCCCGACCCATGACAGGTCAGGCGCGGTCACTCAGACGACGCCGAACACTCAGAAGCGATAGGTCGCCGTCAGGCGCACCGCATTCGACGAAAAGTCGGTATCGCTGCGGCGCAGATCGGTACCGGCCGGGTTGACGCGCAGGAACGGGTTGGTCGCCGGCGCGGTGCCAGGGCCGACACGCACGCGGGTGTCTTCGTCCTGCAGGCGGGTGAACAGGTACTCCACACCGACCGAGACGTTGTCGCTCAAACGGCGCTGCAGGCCCAGGCCGGCCTGGTAGCCGTCGGCGCTGTCGCCGCCGCTGCTGGTGAAGCTGTTGGCGGTGTTGCTGCTGGAGAAGCTGTGGTCGAACTCGCCGCGTGCCACGCCGGCGGTGAAATAGGCCAGAAAGTCGCCCTGCACGCCGAAGGCGTAACCGATCCGCCCGCGCAGTGCGGCGGTGCGGTTGAGCTGGCGGGTGAAGGTGTAGAACGCCGGGGTGGTACTGAAGGCGCTGACGCTGTCGCGCAGGTCGTTGCGGGTGTACTCGGCGACCACCCCGTAGACCCAGTTGCCGGCCTGCCAGTCGTAACCCAGCCGCGCACCGTATTCGGCGCCACCCTTGTCCTTGCTGCAGCCGCTGGCCGGAGTGCGCCCGGCCGCCGCGCCGCCGCAGAATCCGGGCGAGAAGGCATCGGCGCCGGTGGGGGTGCTGACCTGGTCGCCATCGCGGCCATCCAGGTTGGTGTCGAAGCCGAAGCGGCCGCCGGAAACGCCGCTGACGTCGGCACCGCCGACATTGGCGCCGATCGAGAAACCTGACCAGTCGGCCGGGCCGGTCTGGGCCCAGGCGGACGGGGCGAGGGCCATCAAAACGAGCGCAGCGGAGGCGAGCGGGGTGGTCTTCATGCGGTGTCCTTGGCGAAAGGGCGCGGTGCGCCGGTTCAGGTGCATACGCAGCCTGGACCGCTGCGGATGCACTTGCTTTGCGCGCCTGCGACAATGTGTTTCCCGTTCCTTGACGAGCTGCCCATGCAACCGACGGCGATTGCCCCGTCCATCCTGTCCGCCGATTTCGCCCGTCTGGGCGAGGAAGTGAACAACGTCCTGAAGGCCGGCGCCGACTGGGTGCACTTCGACGTGATGGACAACCATTACGTGCCCAACCTCACCATCGGCCCGATGGTGTGCCAGGCGCTGCGCAAGCACGGCATCACCGCGCCGATCGACGTGCACCTGATGGTCGAACCGGTGGACCGCATCGTGCCGGACTTCGCCGAGGCCGGCGCCACCACCATCAGCTTCCATCCCGAAGCCAGCCGCCATGTGCACCGCACGATCCAGCTGATCAAGTCGCACGGCTGCCAGGCCGGCCTGGTGCTCAACCCGGCCACCCCGGTGGACATTCTGGACTGGGTGCTGCCCGAGCTGGACCTGGTGCTGGTGATGTCGGTCAATCCCGGCTTCGGCGGGCAGGCCTTCATTCCCTCGGCGCTGGACAAGCTGCGTGCCATCCGCAACAAGATCGACGCGCTGGGCAAGCCGATCCGGCTGGAAATCGATGGCGGGGTCAAGGCCGACAACATCGGCGCGATCGCTGCCGCCGGTGCCGACACCTTCGTCGCCGGCTCGGCGATCTTCAACGCGCCCGACTATGCGCAGGTGATCGCGCAGATGCGCGCTGCGGTGGATGTGGTGCGATGAGCGCGCCTGCGCTGCAGATCCGCGCCGCCACGCCCGACGATGTGGTGCTGCTGCATGAGCTGATCACCGCACTGGCGGTGTACGAACGCGAGCCCGATGCGGTCAAGGCCAGCCCGCAGGACCTGCGCGCCAGCCTGTTCGGCGAGGGCGCCACCGCGCATGCGCTGATCTGCGAGCAGGCCGGCCAGGCGCTGGGATTTGCGGTGTATTTCTTCAATTACTCGACCTGGCTCGGCCGCAACGGCCTGTATCTGGAAGACCTGTTCGTGCGCCCGCAGGCGCGCGGGCAGGGCGCCGGCCTGGCCCTGCTGCGGCACCTGGCCCGGTTGGCCGTGCAGCGTGGCTGCGGGCGTTTCGAATGGTCGGTGCTGGACTGGAACCAGCCGGCCATCGACTTCTATCAGGCGGCCGGTGCGCGCCCGATGGACGGCTGGACCGTCTACCGGCTCGACGGCGAGCGCCTGGCCGCGTTCGCCGCCGGCGCCTGAGCGCGGCCTGCGCGCCGCCGCGGCACGCAAAGAGAAGGCCGCCCCCATGGGAGCGGCCTTCGAGAAAATTGGAGGCTGATCCTGCCTCCGCCCGTCGTCCCTGCTATGGCCTTCCACTCTCCGGGTTCTCGGTGACATGCCGATGACAGCTCGGCGACATTGCGTATTCACGATGCGCGCAGCGGGCCGCTGATAGCCTGCGTCCACCACCCCCACAGCATTGGCAGCGTGCATGGCCGCGTCCCACTGGCGTCTGATCCTCAACGGCAAGTCCACCGACAATCTGGACCTGCGTGAGGCGGTGGGAACGCTGCGCAAGCGCGGCATCCAGCTCGAGGTGCGGGTCACCTGGGAAGACGGCGATGCCGAGCGCTATGTCGGCGAAGCGGTTGCCGACGGCGCCCACACCGTGATCGCGGCCGGCGGTGACGGCACCTTGAGCGAAGTGGCCGCCGCACTGGCGCATCACACTGCCGACGCCGCCACGCTGCCATCGCTGGGCCTGGTGCCGCTGGGCACCGCCAACGACTTCGCCACTGCCGCCAACCTGCCGATCGAACCGCTCGCTGCGTTGACGCTGATCGCCGAGCGCCCCGCCGAGCCGATCGACCTGCTGCGCATCGACGCCGAGCAAGGCCCGCACTGGTGCGCCAACGTCGCCAGTGGCGGGTTCGGCACCCAGGTCACCGTCGAAACCGACGAAGGCCTGAAGAAGATGCTCGGTGGCCTGGCGTATCTGATCACCGGCATGTCGCGGCTGGGCCGCATCGACCCGATCAGCGCCCGCTTCAGCGGCCCGGATTTCAACTGGGAAGGCGAGTTCATCGCGCTTGGCCTGGGCAACGGACGCCAGGCCGGCGGTGGCCAGGCGCTGTGCCCGGAGGCCCTGATCGACGATGGCCTGCTCGACGTCACCATCGTGCCCGCGCTCAACGGCGAAGTGGCAGCCACCCTCGGCACCCTGGTCACCGGCGGCAAACAGGCCGCGCTGGAACGTGTCGCCGTGCGCGCGCGGCTGCCGTGGCTGGAGATCGTCGCCCATCAGCCGCTGACCTTGAACCTGGATGGCGAGCCGGAGACCTCGCTGCATTTCCGCATCGAATGTGTGCCGGCGCGGTTGCGGATGCATTTGCCGGTGGAGTGCCCGTTGCGGAGCGTTTGAGGGCGGGGAATCGGGAATCGGGATTGGGGAATCGGTAGAGCGGGGGCTAGTTGTACGGCGGCTAGGCTTGCCTGCCCGGCTTCGCAATTTGCGCGGCTTTCGCCTCGCGCCTGCTGCCCCGGCGCGGCAGTTGCGCTACAGTAGTGACGTGTCCCGCTTGACGACTCCACGCTCCTTCTCTTCCGCTCGCCGCTGGTGGCGATGGTGGCCCGTTGCCGTCGTCCGCCCCGCCACAGAGTCCCGGAAGGAAAGTCGTCTTGATCACTGCAGAGCAGTTCCAGCGCCAGGCCGCTGAAGGTCACACCCGTATCCCCGTCGTCCGCGAAGTGCTGTCCGACCTGGACACGCCGCTGTCGGTCTATCTGAAGCTCGCCGACGGCCCCTACACCTATCTGTTCGAATCGGTCGAAGGTGGCGAACGCTTCGGGCGCTATTCCATCATCGGCCTGCCGGCGCGGCGCGTGTACAGCTTCCGCGGGCATACGCTGGAAATCAGCGAGCACGGCGAAGTGCTGGAAACCCGCGAGGTCGCCGACCCGCTGGCCGAAGTGGACGCCTTGCGCGCCGAGCATTCGGTGCCGCAGCTCGACGGCCTGCCCGGCTTCACCGGCGGCCTGGTCGGCTGGTTCGGCTTCGAGTGCATCCAGTACATCGAACCGCGCCTGGGCAGTGGCGACAAACCCGATGAGCTGGGCACGCCGGACATCCTGCTGATGCTGTCCGAAGAGCTGGCAGTGTTCGACAACCTCAAGGATCGGCTATACCTGATCGTGCACGCCGACCCGCGCCAGCCGCAGGCCTATGTGCGCGCCAACCGGCGCCTGGACGAACTGGCGCACCGGTTGCGTCAGGGCGGTGCCGGGTATCCGCAGGCGCAGATTTCCGATGCGATCGACGAGTCGGACTTCCACTCCTCGTTTACCCGCGAGGAATATCACGCGGTGGTGCGCAAGGCGCAGGAATACGTGCGCGCCGGCGACATCTTCCAGGTGGTGCCGTCGCAGCGCCTGCGCGTGCCGTTCCGTGCGCGTCCGGTGGATGTGTATCGCGCGCTGCGCGCGCTCAATCCCTCGCCGTACATGTATTTTCTCGACGTCGGCGGCACGCAGGTGGTGGGCTCCTCGCCGGAAATCCTGGCGCGCCTGCGCGATGGCGTGGTCACCGTGCGGCCGATCGCCGGCACCCGTCCGCGCGGTGCCACGCCCGAGCTGGACAAGGCGCTGGAGGCCGAACTGCTGGCCGACCCGAAAGAGCGCGCCGAGCACGTGATGCTGATCGATCTCGGTCGTAACGATGTCGGCCGCGTCGCCGAACCGGGCACGGTCAAGGTGGGCGAGCAGTTCGTGATCGAACGCTATAGCCACGTGATGCACATCGTCAGCGAGGTCACCGGCACGCTCAAGGCCGGCCTGAACTACAGCGACGTGCTGCGTGCGACCTTCCCCGCCGGCACCGTCAGCGGCGCGCCGAAGATCCGCGCGCTGGAGATCATCCGCGAGCTGGAGCCGGTCAAGCGCAACGTGTATTCCGGGGCAGTCGGTTACATCGGCTGGCATGGCGATGCCGACACCGCCATCGCGATCCGCACGGCGGTGATCCAGGATGGGTATCTGTACGTGCAGGCCGGCGGCGGCGTGGTCTACGACTCCGACCCGGATCTGGAATGGCAGGAGACCATGAACAAGGGCCGCGCGCTGTTCCGTGCGGTTGCGCAGGCGGCCAAGGGGCTGTGATGGACGGGCAGGGCAACGCTGCGCGCATCAGCTTCCGCAACGATTACAGCGAGGGCGCGCATCCGCGCCTGCTGCAGGCGCTGGCGCAGGCCAGTGCCGAGCAGAACGCCGGCTACGGCACCGATCGCCATACCGCGCGTGCGGTTGCGCTGATCCGCAGCGCAGTCGCGCAGGCGCAGGCCGAGGTGCATCTGTTGGTCGGCGGCACCCAGACCAACCTGACCGCGATCGCCGCGTTTCTGCGCCCGCATCAGGCGGTGATCGCGGTGGAAGCGGGGCACATCGCCACGCACGAAACCGGCGCCATCGAAGCGACCGGCCACAAGGTGCTGACCGTGCCCGCGTTGCACGACAAGCTGACGCCGGCGTTGATCCAGCCATTGCTGGATGTGCACGGCAACGAGCACATGGTGCAACCGCGCCTGGTCTACATCTCCAACAGCACCGAGAGTGGCACCATCTACAGCCGTGCCGAGCTCGAGGCGCTGTCGCGTTTCTGCCGC
The DNA here is from genome assembly GCF_040202355.2 of Xanthomonas sp. WHRI 7064. Lineage (NCBI taxonomy): Bacteria > Pseudomonadati > Pseudomonadota > Gammaproteobacteria > Lysobacterales > Lysobacteraceae > Xanthomonas > Xanthomonas sp. WHRI 7064. Next base: position 592,227 of record NZ_CP167821.1, read on the forward strand.
GCCCACGATCTGCTGCTGTATCTGGATGGCGCACGCCTGGGCGCCGCGCTGACCGCCGAGGGCAACGATCTGGATCTGTCCACCATTGCTGCGTTGACCGATGCGTTCTACATCGGCGGCACCAAGAACGGCGCATTGCTCGGCGAAGCGCTGGTCATCGTCACTCCTGCCTTGCAGGCCGACTTCCGCTACATGATCAAGCAACGCGGCGCGTTGCTGGCCAAGGGCATGTTGCTGGGATCGCAGTTTGCCACTCTGTTCGAAGGTGGCCTGTTCTTCGAGCTGGCCGCACACGCCAATGCGATGGCCCAGCGCCTGCGCGCGGGATTGCTGGCCGCTGGCGCGCAGTTCACCAGCGACTCGCCAACCAACCAGCAGTTCATCGCCGTCAGCGCGCAGCAGGCCGCGCAGCTGGCGCAAGGCTACGACTTCGAGCGCTGGGAAGTGCGCGCCGATGGCAGTCAGGTGATCCGCTTCGTGACCTCGTGGGCGACCAAGTCCGCGTCGGTCGACCGGCTCTGCGCGGACGTCGCAGCGCTCAGCCACTCCGCCATGCATCCATAACCATTTCTCTCATCAAGGAAGAACCCGATGAAGCGAGTTGCCCTCTGGATTTTCGCAAGCCTGTTGATGCTGCCGCTCGCCGCGACAGCGCAGGTCAACAGCCTGCCGTCACAGCCGCATTTGCTGGTGAAGGGCCAGGCTTACCGCACGGTTGACCCGGACCGTTTCATCGTTGATCTCAAGGTCAGCAACACCGATCTGCAGCCTGACCTGGCGCGCAAATTCGTCGAGGAACGCGCCCGATCGGTGTTGGACGGCCTGCGACGCAACCACGTTCTGATGGATTCGCTCTATGCCTCGTCGCTGTCGATCTCTCCGCAGTCGCGCTACGAAAATGGCAAGTCGGTGTTCCAGGGGACCCGCGTGGAGCGCAAGATCCGCGGCACCTTCTCGTCCCTGAAGGACGTGCGCGCCTTTCTGGGCGGCCTGGAGGCCAACGAGAATGTCCAGGTGTTGTCGATGCAGAGTGCATACGCCGATGCGGCCAAGCTGCGCGCCGAACTCAAACGCGAAGCCGCAACGCAATCGCGGGAATCCGCCCAAGGGCTGGCCAGCGCCTACGGCGTGCGGCTGACCGGGATCTACAGCATCTCCGATGTGGCGCCCAGTTTTGCCTACGGCGTCGAAGCCGGCACCTGGTCGGCGCCTGCAGCGCCAACGCCCAGCTCCGTGGTTTCGCCGCCCTCGCCACCGGCACCCCCACCGCCGCCGCCGCCGCCACCTGGTGCAGATGGCAAGGTGCAAGGCCTCGGCGAAAGCCTGCTGACCGGCACGATCACCTACACCGAAAACATCTATGCGGTCTTCCTGATCGCGCAATGAGTCGCTGCCGCGCGGGTCGTCAGCGAGCAGGGCGTCCATGGCATGGGGAGCGCCTGCCCACCAGGGCACGCGAACCGTAGGTCGCGCACGCCGGGTGCAGTCACGTTCGGGCTGGTGACAGCAGATGATTTTTAGCTGCCGAGCGGGCCGAGCTCGCGGACCAGATCGAGCAATAGGCGTAAGCCATTAGGTAGTTGCCGTCGGCTCGAGTAGTAGAGATGAAAGCCGGGGCCAGGGCTGGCCCAGTCCTCCAGCACGAGCCGGGCGGTGCCCGCGGCAAGCAACGGAGCCAGTACTGGCTCGGGCGCATAGACCAATCCTGCTCCGCCGGTGAGGAGGGCCAGGGCCAGCCTGGTGTCGTCAATCGTCATGGTCCCGGGCACGTCGACAGTCAGGAGTTCGCTGCCTTTTTCGAGCTCCCAGCGATAGATGCGGTCATTGCCCAGCCGGATGCGCACGCACCGATGATGGTGAAGGTCGAGCGGATGCTGCGGTATGCCATGGCGTGCGAGGTAGGTGGGCGCCCCGGCGACCACCCATCGGATGTCCGGCGATAGCCGCTGGGCAATCATGTCTTCCGGGACGGTTCCACCGTAGCGAATCCCGGCATCAAAGCCTCCCTCGACGATGTCGATCATCCGATTGGTCGAAACAATATCTACTTCCACCTTGGGATAGCGTTCCGCAAAGATCGGCAGCACCGGGCCGAGCAGGAGCGGCACTGCATCGTTGATGACATTGAGCCGGATACGGCCGGCGGGCGAATTCCTGTGCTGGTTCAGCAGCTCAATGGCCTCGCCGATGGCTCCAAACGGCCCAGATATCGCCTGTAGCAGCTGTTCGCCGGCAGCTGTCAGCGTGACGCTGCGGCTGGTGCGGTGAAGAAGCCTGACTGCCAGACGCGTTTCCAGGCCCTTGATGGCGTGGCTCAGTGCTGAAGAACTCACCCCAAGCTCTGTGGCAGCACGGCTAAAGCTCAGATGCCGCGCAATGGTCAGGAAATAGACAAAGTCGGCCAGGTCTGCGCGATTAAGATTCATCTGTCTTCATCGGTAGTGTGCTGTGTAGTGCTGAAGATGATTCGGGCGCCAGATTCACGGCTGCTCGTGTGATTGAGTCTCGTCAAACAAGAGCCCAGCTCGCGGCTGTTCTTTGGTCGCAACCGCGTACATGGCCCAGACGCCAGGTTCGAACTTCATGGACGCGCGCTTCTCTGCGGTCGCGCTACGGTTCATTCCTCTTTCCACTTCTCAAGCTCCGCGGCGAGCAGGTCGATTGCCAGGCGCGATCGCAGCGGCAAATACTGCATGGCTGGCCACACCGCGCTGCATTCCATGACCGTACTTGGCCGATCTCCCCAGATTTCTACAAGTTCCCCACCTTGCATCCGTTCCCGAACCAGCCAGTAGGGGAGCCACGCCAGCCCCATGCCTTCTGTTGCTGCGGCTGCAATCACCTCCAGATCGTTGAGGCGCATACGTGAGCTGACCGCAACGTCGACGAGCTGCCCCTGGGCATTTGGAAGACGCCAGACAAGGCCATGACCATTGCGCCAGTACGGAAGCAACGCATGGTCTGCCAGATCCTCAAGCGTGCGCGGCTCCCCATGTGCCGCCAGGTAGTCCTGGGAGACACATAGAACCTTGCGTTGACTTAGCAGGCGGCGAGAGCGCAACGACGAGCCGTTTGCTACCACTCCATTACGCACCGCCAGATCGAAGCCCTCTGCAATGAGATCCACACTGCGATCACTCAGGTGCAGTTCGAGTTCTAGCTTGGGATGCTGCCGTGCATACGAGCGCAATATAGGCGCCACGCAATGCCGGCCGAACAGGACTGGCAGGGTGACGCGGAGCTTGCCGGCCACTTCCCGTTGGCCGTTCTCCAGCATGACTTCTCCAACCCGCAATTCTTCTATCGCGCGAAGGCAGCGCTCGTAATACTGCTGACCGTCTTCGGTCAGGCATTGTGATCTGGTGGTTCGCTGAAAGAGCTGAACGCCGAGCCGGTCCTCCAAACGCGCTATCGCTTTTCCCACTGCTGAGCGCGTGAGTGAGAGCCGCTGGCCTGCCTTGGCGAAGCCCCCGGCCTCAACGACCTCGACGAACAGCTGTACACCATCAAACCTGTTTCGCACGTGATGGTCCTTGTGTTCGCAGCTTTCGAAGCAAGCCGGCTGAGGTAGGAATGATGACCATGGCAGGCCCTGGCCACTCCGTACGGGCTATGGGGAAAAAAGCGTGTCTCACTGCATCGTTCTTCATTGGGTCGCTTGGTGACTTGGCGATTGGCTCACTTCAGGAGTGCATTGTTCTCCGGCCCGCGTCGTTGCTGCTCCGCAGAAACTTCGATGGATCTTACGCGAGGTCTCAGCTGTTGCCATTGTAGAAAATGCGGATGCATGCCCTGGAAAAATGGCCACCAATGCCGGCCTGGCTTCTACTTTATAGTCCTGCAGGTACGTCTCGAATGCAGCGGCGGCAGATGCGTAGCGCGCGCTTGACTCGTTCATTGCCGTTCGAGGAAGCACCACCGCACCAACATAATTGACAGGCAGGCAGATGCTGATTTCCATCGTGTACGACAGCGGTTTTGGCCATACCACCCGGGTCGCCGAGGCCGTGGCAAGCGGCGCCGGGCAGGTCGACGATGTCGATGTGCGGTTGATTGCAGTGGCTGATGAGATGATCGACTGGATAGCGCTTGAAGCAAGTGATGCGATCGTTTTTGGATCGCCTACCTACAACGGAATGATCAGCGCGAGGTTGAAGAAGTTCTTTGAAGACTCGACCAAGGCGGCATGGACGGGAATGAAGTGGCGCGACAAGGTCGCGGCAGGCTTCACCAACTCTGGTGCGCAGCACGGCGACAAACTCAATTCGCTTGTCTCGATGGCGTTGTTTGCCGCGCAGCACGGGATGATCTGGGTGGGCCTGGATCTGATGCCGGGCAACAGTAGCAGCAGTGGAGGAGTCGACGATCTCAATCGTCTCGGGAGTTGGCTGGGTGTGATGACGCAGTCCAACAACGACCAAGCTCCAGAGCTGGCTCCGCCTGCCAGTGATCTCAGAACCGCAGAGTACCTGGGTCGCCGTGTTGCTGAAACGACCCGCCGCTTTTGCAGCACTTGAATCGCCTTACACCCAACCAAGGACATTGACCATGAGATTGCTTTGCCTCGATATCCCGCAGCCGGGCGCAACCCTGGAAAAGTACCAGCCGTACATGATGGAAGAGGTCCGGCATAGTTGGCAGCACTACAAGGACGGCGTCATCCGTGACATCTACTTCCGGCAGGATCGTCCCGGTGTCGTGATCATCGCTGAGGCAGATTCGGTGGCAGCTGCGAAATCTGCGCTTGCCGAGTTCCCCCTGGCCAAGGTCGGCCTGATTGATTGGGACGTGATCCCGTTCGGGCCTTTCGTCAATTGGGAAGTTCTCTTTGCGGCGGGCGATCACTGACTGTTGCTGCGCTGTCATTGACAGGGACTCAGTCAAGAATCAAGGACGGCGAAGGGACGTCTCACGCGGTCAAGTCGACACGCTGCGTTTGTCATCAGCCATTCGATCCGTGGCGATAGTGGCGAGCCAACAGGCTCGCACTTGATCTGTTGGCAAGTACGCTGGCGAAACGCGCCGCGACGCACCAGCCAGCAACCAATTGGCCTGAAAAGATCGTCATTGATGGTCGCCTTATCATTGGTCGGAATCCGGCCTCGGTACGCGCGGTCGGCAAGGTGGTGGTCAAGCAACTCAAGGCAAGCGATTGAGTGTCCTTCTGGTTGATGGTGCATGGAGCTTCAAGCGCATGGAGCGTGGCCTTGCATGTGCGAGGCCACGCGCTTGCTCAACGTAGATGGTCGAACGTTTCCAGATCACCGCCAATCTTTCAGCACAAGCGTCAACCTTCAACGGCGATCACGGAGTCAGTTGCAAGGTCGAACTATGCGCGGCTGTTCATGCGGTCGAACATTGCTTCTCCCAACTCGCGCGTCTTAGCGGAGATGCCGACCAGAACCTCGTCCTTGCCCGCTTCAAGCTGCACGAATGCCTGATCGACGAACTCTTCTGCGCTGACCATCATGTTGTTGGAGACACCGCCGCTGCGCTTGTTGCCACCCAAACCGGTATCGACGATAGGGGGCGCGATCTCGATCACACGGACCCTGGTTTCCCGCAACTGATGCCGCAGGCTGAGCGTAAACGAGTGGATTGCAGCCTTGGTGGCGCAGTAAACCGGGACATCGGCCATCGGCGAAAACGCCAGGCCGGAGCTGACATTAAAGATATAGGCGCTGGGTTGCTGCTGTAGCAAAGGCAGCAGACGGCTTATCAGATGGATTGGCGCAGTGAAGTTGATAGCCACCTCTTGCTCGAGGGTGTCCATCCCGGGGTCTGCCGTAAAGTCGCGATGCACCTGGATGCCAGCATTGTTGACGATGGCGTTGAGGGTGGGGTGCTCATCCTGCAGCCACTGTGTGAGCGCGTCGCGGCTGGTTGGATCTGCCACATCGCAGATGCGCGTGATCACGCCGGGGACTTCAGCCTTTGCCTGCGCAAGAGAGGATGCAGTGCGACCGCAGATGATGACCTGGTTGCCGTCGGCGACAAAGCGCCTTGCCAGGGCAAGACCGATTCCCGTCGCGCCGCCAGTGATGAGGATGGTGTTGTGTGTGAGCTTCATCGTCTTGGATCCTTCGCAAAGAAATGTAGAAGGTATGTCGACGATGAACCAGGCATCAGCGGCCACACCTTCGCTACCGGCATGCCGGGGCTGAGGTGTCGCGGATACCCTGAAGCGGGAGGAGTTGCCATTCACTTGAACGGCGACCGGGCTACCATCCGGTCAGCACTCTTTCGACAGCCGCTTTCTACCATGGCGCTTCTTTCGCTACAACTGCTCTTCTCTTGCGGCATTCAACAATCCAGGGGTGAAGGAATGCGTTGCATGAGGGTGACTGCTTCGGTCCACTTGAGTCGCAGCTGCAGTTTGCGTATCAACGAGCACGTACTCCAGAACGTCTATTCGACCTCTGAGCGAGGATGCGTCGACACCGGAAGCCGCTAAAGCGTGTCTTTGGAAAAATGTCCGCACAGAAACTCGACGAATGCGGTCACCTTGGGGCTTACAAGGCGACGTGAGGCATGCAACACCCAGCCTTCGAGCAGCGGTGCCTGCACGACGCCCCATTCGGCGACCCTGCCGCTGGCGATGTCTTCAGCCACGGCGGAGCGCGGCACCACGGCTGCACCGGCACCAGCCAGCACCGCATTTCTGATCAGGAGCGGCGTCGAGTACCAGAGCACCGGCTTGGGGAGGTAGGTGCACAGGTGCCCGTCTTTATCGACGACCTTCCACGCAGGAATGACCTTGCGGCCAATGCGTGTGATGACCTGGAGTTCTATACCGGAAGCAGCCGCTTCGCCGGCTTGAGGGCGGCTCAGGTCCGGCGGAGCGACAAGCACCAATTGGTCATTGAGGAAGCGCCGGCCGACCAGCTTGTCGTCCGTCGGTGGGTTGAAGCGGATCACGATGTCGTAACCGTCTTCCACCAGGTCGACCAGGCGGTCTTCCGCAGTCACCTCCAGCTGCACATCCGGATGCGCGCGCAGGAAGGCTGCGCCGATGCGCCCCATGGCGATATGCGAAAACAGCAGCGGCGCACTGATGCGTAGCACACCGCGTGGCCGGCCGATGCCTGATTTCAACTCCTCAACCACCTGGGCGATTTCGCCGAAGGGGTCGGACGTTCTCGCGTGTAGAACTTCGCCTTCCGGCGTGAGCCGTAGCTTGTGGCCGCCCCGTTCAACCAGGCGTACGCCAAGGCTCTCTTCAAGCGAACGTACTCGACGAGACAAGGTGGCCTTGGGTTGCCCAGTGGCACGGCTTGCGCTTCCGAAGCCCCCGTGGATCACGACAAGGTTGAAGTCTGCAAGGGCTGCGATATCCAAGGGGTGTTCCATTTGCAAGACATCATGTCCAGGTATTCGGGACTATGCGCTGGGTTTGGGCGGGCAAACAATGGCGGCGTCGACAGGATCCCGAGGTTCACGGGTGCACTCCAGCTCACGGTGCCCTTCGGGTTGTCACTTCATTCACTCACGTCTTCAAGGAATGCTCGCATGAAAGCAGTACGTTTCCACGCCTATGGTGGCTCCGAGGTCCTCAGGATCGAAGAGATCGATAAGCCGGTGCCGGGTCCGGGTCAGGTTCGTATCCGGGTCAGGGCGGCAGCAGTCAATCCGATCGACTGGAAACTGCGTGCCGGATACATGCATGCAATGATGCCGCTTGCGTTTCCCGCAGGAAGCGGGTGCGAGGCCTCGGGCGTGATCGATGCGGTTGGTGACGGCGTCCCGGCCGATCTGCTGGGCAGGAGCGTGTTTGGCAAAGGCAACGCTACGATGGCGGAATACGCCATCCTGGATGAGTGGGCTGCCAAGCCTGACGCACTGACATTCGAGGAAGCAGCTGGCCTCGCGGTCGCCGCCGAAACGGCTGCACGCATCATCGATCAGGTGGGCGTCAAGCCCGGGGAGACGTTATTGGTCAGCGGTGCTGCCGGCGGCGTGGGTTCTGCCGCACTCCAGCTCGCGCGTGTTGCCGGTATCCGCACCATCGGCACGGCGAGCGAGCCAAAGCATGACTACCTACGTTCGTTGGGAGCGATCCCGACCACCTACGGCCTGGGTCTTTCCCAACGTGTTGCCGAGCTCGCACCAGCAGGGGTACACGCTGCGCTCGATGTGGTCGATTCTGGAATGATTCCGGAGTTGGTGGCGATCACCGGTAGCCCGTCGAAGGTGGTGTCGATCTCCGATCTCACTGCACCGCAGTACGGGGCGAAGACCTCCTTTGAGCCGATGGACAAGGACAGCGCGACCAAGGTGCTGGAGCAGGTTGCGGCGCTGTGTGTCGCGGGAGCTTTTACATTGCCGGTCGCACAGACCTTCCAGCTGCAGGATCTTGCAGCGGCGCATGACCTGAGTGCCCAGGGGCATGTCACCGGACGGCTCGTTGTGACCTTCGGCTGAGCTTGAGCCTTGCAGCAGCGCAGCAACGCGCTGCATTTTTCGCCCGTGTGCCGGCCAGGCCTTGATCCCGTAGCGATGCAGGCCTGGCCAGTTGCCGCCGGAAGTACAGGCGCGCTCTGCATTTCGCCATGGGTTTGTCAGCATTCGAATGGCCACGCCATTAGGAGCAGACGATGATAGATCTCTACTATTGGCCCACTCCAAACGGCCACAAGGTCACCGTGTTCCTGGAAGAGGTCGGTCTGGACTACACGCTCAAGCCGGTCAACATCGGCAAGGGCGACCAGTTCACGCTTGAGTTCCAGCGGATCTCGCCCAACAACAAGATGCCGGTGATTGTTGATCACGCTCCGGCCGATGGTGGTGCGCCGCTGAGCGTTTTCGAGTCTGGTGCGATCCTGCTGTATCTTGCGGAGAAGACCGGCCGGTTCCTGCCTGCGGATGCACGCAGCCGCCTCGATGCCCTGGAGTGGTTGTTCTGGCAGGTGGGCGGCCTTGGTCCGATGAGCGGGCAGATGGCGCACTTCAGCGTCTATGCGCAGGAGACCATTCCCTATGCCATCGATCGCTACAAGGCCGAGGTGCGTCGACTGCATCGTGTGCTCGACCAGCGCCTGGCAGAGCACAGCTTCGTCGCTGGCGCCGAGTACGGCATTGCCGACATGGCGAGCTATCCGTGGTTCGAGGTCTACGGCGACCTGAAGCCCGATTACGACGCGTTTCCGCACCTGCGGCGCTGGCAGGGCGCCATTGCCGCACGCCCGGCAGTGCAACGTGCTTATGCGCTCAAGGAGCAGGTCAACCCGAATGCCGGAAAGCCGCTCAGTGACGAGGAGCGCCAACACATGTTCGGTAGACGCTGAGGAATGCTTCCGCAGGGCCCGGGTAATGTGGCAGCGTTCTACGATGGTTGTCTGCGGTCCTGCCCCTGATGCCCAGACGCGATAAGTGATTGCTGAGAAATTCTCATAAGCGCATCCCGGCCTGGCCAGCGTCGGTGCTCCTGGGGTTTGGTACAACAGCTGGCCATGTGCTCGTGTGCGCAGCCCCAGCCCGTTGGCAACCCAGCCATCTGTTGGGCAGGAAACGACAGCACGCGATCGCACTGCCCGATACGCAGCTCTCGACTGCTGCGCTGGAGATACGCTCAATGAAGTTCGACACGCCGGCAGGCCTCACTCCCATCGACCAACTCACCGTCGTCGGCAAGCCCGTGGACCGTATCGAAGGCCCGCTCAAGGTGACGGGCAGCGCGCCTTACGCCTACGAGTGGCACGACAACCTGCAGGAGCTGGCGTATGGCTACATCGTCGGCGCTGCAATCGCCAAGGGGCGCATTGCGCACATCGACACCACCGCCGCTGCGAAAGCTGCCGGCGTGCTGCATGTGCTCACCTACAAGAATACCCAGGCTCTGGGCACCGGCGAGTTCTACGTGCAACGTTTCCTGGCCGCGCCCGAGGTCGAGCATTATCACCAGCCTGTTGCGGTGGTGGTGGCCGACACCTTCGAGCAAGCGCGTGCGGCCGCTGCGCTGGTGCGCGTGGACTATGTGCGTGAGACCGGCCGCTACGATCTGGCGCAACAGCTGGATAGCGCGCCGATCGCACAACAGGCGCCATTTGGCGGTCCACCGCAAACCGCGGTAGGCGACTTCGACGCGGCCTTTGCGGCCGCGCCGGTCAAGGTCGATGCCCGCTACACCACGCCGGACCAGGCGCACGCGATGATGGAGCCGCATGCCAGCATCGCCAGTTGGCAGGGCGATCAGCTCACCTGCCGCACCTCGATCCAGCAGATGAACTGGGGCCGGCGCGATCTGGGCAAGATCCTCGGCATTCCCAAACACCACATTCGTTTGCTCTCGCCGTATATCGGCGGCGGCTTCGGAGGCAAGGGCACGGTCCAGTCGGATCTGGTCATGGCCGCACTCGCTGCCAAGGCGGTCGGCAGGCCGGTCAAGGTGGCGCTGCAACGCCCGCTGATGTTCAACAGCACCATCCATCGGCCGGCGACGATCCAGCGGATCCGGCTGGGCGCCACACGCGATGGGCGGCTCACCGCCATTGGCCACGAAAGCTGGTCCGGCAATCTGCCTGGCGGGCGTACCGAACCCACGACGCTTTCGACCCGCGTGCTGTACGCAGGCGCGAACAGGATGACCCAGGTACGTCTTGCCGTACTCGACCTTGCCGAAGGCAATGCGATGCGCGCGCCCGGCGAGGCGCCCGGCTTGATGGCGCTGGAAATCGCCATGGACGAGCTGGCAGAACGGCTCGCCCTGGATCCGGTTGCGCTGCGCATCCTCAACGACACCCAGGTGGATCCGGAGAACCCGGGCAAGCCGTTTTCCACGCGCGCGTTCGTCGACTGCCTGCAGGAAGGTGCCGAACGTTTCGGTTGGAGCCAACGGCTGGCGCGGCCGGCAAGCGTGCGCGACGGGCAATGGCTGATCGGCATGGGCATGGCCGCTGCGGTGCGCGGCGCGCCGATTTCCAAGGCGGGTGCGCGTGCGCGGCTGGACCGCACCGGTACGGTGACTATCGAGACCGACATGACCGACATCGGCACGGGCAGCTACACCATCGTGGCGCAGACCGCTGCGGAGATGCTGGGCGTGCCACTGCATCAGGTCGTCGTCCGCCTGGGCGATTCCAGTTTCCCGGAGACGCCAGGGTCGGGCGGTCAGCAGGGTGCGGCCTCGGTCACCGCGGGCGTGTATGCAGCGTGCGTCGCCTTGCGTCAGGCGATCGCCCAGCGGCTTGGCATGCCGGTGGACGCGGCGCAGTTTGCCGACGGCATGGTCACGGCCGGCACGCGCCGCGTGCCCTTGCGCCAGGCGGCAGCGCAGCACGACATCATGGTCGAGGATGCGATGGAGTTCGCTGGCCTGAAGGAGCGCTACGCCCAGCAGACCTTCGGCGCGCATTTTGCGCAAGTGGCCGTCAACGGCTACACCGGCGAGATCCGCGTGCGGCGCCTGCTGGCGGTGTGTGCAGCCGGCCGCATCCTCAACCCGAAGACTGCCAGAAGCCAGATCATCGGCGGCATGGTGATGGGCGTCGGTGCCGCGCTGATGGAAGAGATGGCAGTGGATCGCCGCCTGGGCTTTTTCGTCAATCACGATCTGGCCGGCTACGAAGTCCCCGTGCATGCCGACATTCCGCATCTGGAGGCGCACTTCATCGACGAGGTCGACCCCACCATGTCGCCGCTCAAGGCCAAGGGCGTCGGCGAAGTGGGGTTGACGGGTGTGGCACCGGCCATCGCCAATGCCATCTACAACGCCACCGGCATCCGTGTGCGCGAGTACCCGATCACGCTGGACAAACTGCTGGCGCAGCTCCCGCTTCCATCGGAATGAGCGGGGTTGCGGCCGGGCATCAGCCGGCTTCAACGGACAGGTGCCACTGCCCTGATGGAGAGCGCGGTCGACATCTATGCCCGGCTTCGAGGCCTGGCATTCGCTCCGAGCAGGATGACCGCATTTGCCAGAGCTGATCACGCCATGCGCGCTCCGGGCGCGTTGATCGGCCCCCCCCCCGAGCTGATGTCGGGTGAGGGTGTCGCCCATGCACGTTTCCTGCGCTTTTTTCGCCAAAATAGTTCATTGGTGCGTGCGTCGCGTAGCGGGAGTGGCACCATTTGTGCTCGCCGCATGAGACATGCCCGTGTGACCGTATGAGCATGTACTCATATGCAGCTGCTCTGTCACTGCTATGTCACTGCGAGGCCGCACATGTCGCTCAACACGCTTTCGACCGGGAGTGCCGCCGGTCTGTTTCTACCTCTGACGGATGACGCGTCGTCGTCGGAGGCACCCGGATCCGATTCGGCCATGAACGACTCCGATCTATTGCTGGCGATGGACAACCTGTTTTTGCAGCAGATTTATAATCTGATTGCCGCCACCTACGGCAACACGCCAATCAGTGAATCAGGCAGCGACGTTCCGGGGTTGGGCACGCCTTCAGCGGACGATGTGCAAGCCGGCCAGCCGATCGAGAAACGCACGTCCTGGCCGAGCCCATCGACCCCGTTCGATGCCAAGGACATCAAGGGATCCAGACTACCGCCTGCGGTGGATGGCTCATCGGTGACATGGGACGGCGGCACGCTCACCGCATCGGAGCTCCAGATTGTTTCCACACTCAATCAGCACAAGGACAAGATGCCGCTTGAGTTCGCAAAACTCGACGACACGATCAATGATCCGTCCACGCCCGCCGATCTGAAGAGCGCGCTGCAAGGCTTGCAGAAAGATCCGCGCCTGTTCTTTGCCATCGGCTCGCAGGGCGACGGCAAATGCGGCGGCAAGATCAAGGCCGAGGACTTGTGGGATTTCGCCGACCACCATCAACAGGTCACTGACCTGGGCGGCAAGAATGCCGAGTTCAATCCCAAAAACATCAAGGGGGCGACACCGCCGCCTGCCGCACAAGGTTCAACGGTGACCTGGGACGGCGGCACGCTCACGCAGCAGCAACTCGACATCGTCTCCACGCTTAATCAGCATCGCGACATGATGCCGATCGAGTTCGCCAAGCTCGACGAAAAGATCAACGACCCAGCCACGCCGCCGGACATGAAACAAGCGCTGCAAGGCCTGCAGCAGGATCCTGGCCTGTTCTTCGCATTGGCATCCCAGGGCCACGGCAAGCACCACCATGATGACCAGGGCAAGTGCAACGGCACGCTCATCGCCGCCAACCTCTACGACTTTGCCGACCGTCACCCGCAGGTGACCGCGTTGGGTGGCAAGAACGCGACCTACAATCCTGAAAAGATGAAAGGGCGCGAGCTGCCGCCGCCGGTGGACGGCTCTTCGGTCACATGGGATGGCGGGACACTTACCCAGAACGAGCTGGAGATCGTCACCACGCTCGATCGCCACAAGGACAAGCTGCCGGTCGCGTGGGCTGACCTGGATGCAAAGATCAACGATCCGGCGACGCCGCCGGATTTGAAGCAGGCATTGACGGAACTGCAGAAGGATCCGCGGCTGTTCTTCGCCATCGGCTCGCAGGGCGATGGCAAGTGCGGTGGCAAGATCAAGGCCGGTGATCTGAGAAAATTCTCGGCCGGCCACGCGCAGGTTGCGGAATACGCCAACAAGCAAGCCAAGGGCTACACGCAGAACTATGTGGCCTCGGACAGCCCGGACAAGACCCAGCCAACGGTCATGACCGAAAGCGACGCGATGCGCGAGTTGTATCGCTATTCGGACTATCTGCCGAAGGATCTGAACCAGGATGCCTTCAAGCACCTTGTCGAAGGCGACAGCAAGACCCAGAAGTGCCCACCACAGGTCATCGCCGCCGCGCAGTATTTTCGTGAGCATCCCGACCAGTGGAAGGCGCTGGCGGGAGATGCGGGTTCGATGAGTACGCCGGATTTTCTGCAGAAATCCACATCGCAGATGCACCTGACCGCACCGGAATTGAAAACGCTGGACACCATCAACAGCCACCAGGATGCGTTCTTCGGCGATGGCAAGGAGGTGACCCGCGACAAGCTCGACACGATCGTCAAGGACGACAAAGCCGACCCCGCGGTGCGCGATGCTGCCAAACAGCTATTGGGCGACCCGCTGCTGTTCGGCTTGTTGAATAATTCGATCACCGGCTACAAGAAGCCCCACAGCTTCTTCGGCGGTGGCCATGTCGTCGACTCGGGCAAGATCAGCAACAAGGATTTTCAGCAGTTCTACGATCACATGACGGCGGCCAACAAGACCGTCGATAAATCACCTACGCACGCGGCCACGTCGCCCGACCAGAAGAAGGCTGTGGCGGACATGTTGATGGGCAAGGCCGATCAACCCGAGATCAAGCAGAAGAAGAAAGACATCGGTACCGTCGGCAAGGGCTTGCATGAATTCCTCAAGTGGGACAGCAAGATCATGGACTGGGCCTCCGTAGGGTTGAGTGCGTTGAACGGCATCCCCATCATTGGCGAGATTGCCGATGTAGGAGCGCTGGCATTGGAGAGCGAAGCGCAGGCCGCCCAGGTGATCGACACCGCGCTGCAAGGTGGCGACATGAAACTGGCGTGGGAACTCGCCGGTATCAACATGGCCGGGGCGGTGGTGGGGGCCGCCGGTGGACCCTCGGCCAGACTCGCAGCCAAGGGAGTCGCCAAGGGGGTCGCCGAGGGCGCAGCCAAAGGGGTGACCAAGGGCGCAGGCGAGGGGGCGGCCAAGGGGGCAACCGGGGGCGCGGCCAAGGGCGCAGGCGAAGGCATGACCAATGGCGCAGGCGAGGGCGTAGTCAAAGGAGAAGGCAAGGGCGCAACCAAGGGGCAAGAGCGCATTAACGGGTTTAAAGGATATTTGGTAGGCAACGACATTAATCGATCGACCGACATGCTCAAGGCGCCTGTGTTGGCGGGCCTGCATTATGAAGAGGTGCGATTGGATAAAGAGAAGAAAGAAGGCGAAATCCACCATAAGCTGGAGGACACGGGCGGAATACCGCTGGGGAAACAGATTATCCCGAAGGAAGTTGCGGACAACTTCGAGGCGGACACGAAGGAAAATCTCAGGAATCTGAGGGGTGGGCGGCGCAGGTAATGATCGCCTTTGTTCGGCGTTCGCTGTGAGAGGAGCAGAGGGCGTTCGCGATGATCACCCGAAGCATTGGCATGCCGATCACTTGATCTTCAAACACATGCGTTCGCGGTTCGATATACGGTGATCGCAGCAAAATCGGCCGCTCACGCAGGCTCACCAATGCGGGCGAGAGTGTCCGTGCAAGCCAGGTTGGCGCATAGCAGGGCGCTGCATCGGGCCGTCTTGCTGCTCCAGAGTGCTGGGCGGGCGCAGCTTTTTCGATCGATAGCGCGTAGGGCAATGGTTACCCGCGCGCCTTGAGCAGTTGGCAGCCACAATCCTGCTGCTTTGAACGCCAATGTATCTTTCCGGCTGCTGTTTGCGACGAATCAATGCAGGGCTGAGCACTTGGGCTGCAGCCCTGCAGCAAGTGCAGACGGCGTGACAGATGGTTCTTTCCAGTCGCCTGCGGATAGCTACGGACTACTGGAGATCATTGACGGGACCACGTTTGAACACTAGATACATTATGGATATTGAAATAATTCAATAGCTCCTCTCTGGTTTTCACTTCTGTCACATGGTTGACCTGACGATCCCAGATCACCAGTTTTTCGCCCTGGCGCATTCCTGCGACAAGGTGTCCGATGCCGGAATGACGCTCCATGCCGATCGCAATCTTTTCGTAGTTTGGAAGCTCATGCAGCGCATTGGCAAGGTCTTGCGGCGATCCGCGCTGGTGTCTGACGTTGGAGTTCTCGAATTTGGTGATCGCCCAGGTGAACTGGTCGGGCGTCATGCCATGCTGGCTGATGTACTGAATGTTGTCTGGCGTCAGGCCCAGTCCGTTGACCACGTCCGCCTCGGCGAGCCCGGTCAGTGCCGCAATCGTATGAAGACCGCAATCATTGCTGGTGCCTGCGTGGAATGGCGGCATGCCAAGTGGCCGCATCTGCTGTGCCTGCGCGGTCGACAGAGCGGGCTTGGAAGCGGTGCGATATCTTTTCGGGGCGGGACGTCCCGGAAGTTGTGCAAGCGCTCCGTCGGTTCTTGTGGTCGGCCTACTCTGCCTTTCGGCATTCGGTGAATTCGCCACATGGTTATCGTAGGAACGTGCTGTCTGGGGTGCGGAAGAAACCTTCATGAATACCACTCGCTTGTATTGATGAAATAGGTGTGAAGCACAACGCGCGATAGCGAATCCACGTTTGAGTTTTGGTGGCCGCTACGGGCGGCAACAATGCGCCACGCTGACCACTTCTGCGACCTGCATCGCGAAGTGGGGCATATCGATACGAATCGAATATCCGGGGGCGCAAGCGCGTTAATCCCAGATCGGTTTTGCGCAACCTGGTCCTGGATGCTCGGAAAAACGACCTGTGTCGCGTTCGTAGCTGCTTGGTATGAAGTCCACTAGCCGCCGTCTGGCACTGCTTAAGATGGTCCGCTTGCTCGAATTGGTTGGCGTGTGTGGGCATTGACTACCGCGCTTGCGTCATCGATCACGTCTTGCCGATCGTTCGACCTCGCGTTGCTCCGGAGTGCGGTGCACTTGATCTAGGTCTCGGTTGCACCGTTTCCAGCAAGCCATCTTCGCCCGCAGCAAGAGTCTTTCGCAGGGCTTTACCCCGGTATGCGTTCCGTGGCGGAGACTTTGTCCTACCGGAATGGATGTATCGGTATTCATCGCATACTTTCTCGAGGGCTTCGGATAATGTCGGAATTGGGAAATCTCCACACAGCAAACGACACGTTTTTCACCAGCCTGGGAGTCCGTCTCGGGCTACCGGGAGAGCTCGCGCAACGACTCGGCGGAGGCGAAACCATCCTTGGGCCTGCGGGCATGCTGTGCCGTGTCCACACGCAGACGCAGCAGGGCGAAGTGACGGCGTTTCCGGAAGTGATCCTGCCGTTGGCCGCACGCGAGCTCGGCGGCGATGAGGTGGTGACGCTGCTGGCGCTGCAGGAACAATTGCTGACCGAATACGGCTGGCGGCTCACGCTCTCGGATCTTGGCCTGTTGTGTGTCTGCCCGCTGTTGCTCGAGCGCACGCCCGATGCCGTGGCCACCGCGCTGGAGCGCGGGCAAGTGGTTGCCCGTGTGGTGCTTGACGCGCTGGTGACGCAGGCCGGTAGCGCGGCCGAGGTGGCCTCATGAAACTCACCAGCAACATCGGGACCGCTTCCAGCAGCCGCTCAACAACTTCTGCGCCCGCACACCCAACGCAGGCCGAGGACACCGTGACCCCGGCACAGACGCGCTCGCCGCCCGGGCCGCTCGCAGGCCTGTCTTCGGGGCCGGTGCTGCGCGGTCGTCGCGCACCGTTGTCGCGTCGCGTCACCGCCGGCACGACGCAGGCCGAATCCTCGCATGGCGCACCCCATCGCTCGGAGTCCTCGCAGTCGTCGCATTCTTCCGAGCTGACGGATGCATCGTTTCACACTGCGCAGGCCAGCCCCACGCCCTCGGTTGTCGATGAGCCGCAGTCACCTGCCGCTGCAACGACCCATGCGCAGCGCAGTGCATCGGCAGCGGCTGAGTTGAAGGCGCAGCTACGTGCACGCCTGGTTGACCTGCCATTTGCCGCCCCCTCGGAGGATCAGGAGGCACTGCAGGCCGCATATCTGGAATGGGCGGACGCGCGCGTGCAGGAACGCATCGCGGCGTTCGGGCCGGATGCCGGATACCAGATCGCCGGCGACATGAAGACGGCTGGCGCGAAGGCGGCTTGGCCGATCGCCTACGAATGTCTCAGGGCCTTCATCATCGGCTCGATGCGCACCCCGTTCGGTCTCGCGGCAGGCGCAGCCTACGATGGTGCGCGTGCACCCGGATCGGAAACGCTGAGTACGACGACGCTGTCCGGCGCGGTGGCGGGCCTGATGTCCTATACCAGCGATACGTTGCTGATCCCGGCAATGGACCGGCGCGCGCGCGTCGCCAACCTGCCGCGGTTCCAGGCCATCGACCCCAAGATCCTGGTGCCCGATCCGCCACCGGCCCTGCTGGAGATCACTGCCGAGGGCAAGCGTTTCACACGCCCGGGCGAGGGCGACGCAGCCACGCTTGCGGAGCTCAAGGCGCAGACCTACGACCTTCGCCAGGGCATCACCCAGTGGCAATCGACCCTGGACGACAAGTCCCTGGACACCTTGTTGCTCAAGCCGACGATCAACGCGGGATTCAACGCGGCGCGGCGAACCTCCGACGACCCGGGCACGCGCACGCCGGCCGGCCAGCTGGGCCTGAGCGCGCTCGCCATCGGCGGCGCAGGAGTCGTGCAGAAGGCGATGCTTGAAACCGGCAAGGCGGTGGCGCGTACCGGCCAGATGAGTGTCCCCGACCTGCTTGGCGGACAGCAGCGGCTGAATCTGTTTGCGTTGGCATTGCCGGACAAGACGCGTCGGCCTGCGCAATGGTCCGACGCTGTGCGGTTCCCCCCCAACTATCTGCTGGAGACCGGGAAGGAAGGCCTGGCGTTGGCCAGGCAGGCCTTGAGCACCACCAATGCGGTCACCACTGCGCTACGCGATGTGCTGGGCCGTCACATGCTCAGCAACGTGCTGGCCAACTTCGCCTCGCTCGGGGCCGGCCGCCTGATCGCCGCGCCCTTGCGTGGTGGCAATGCAAACGGCAGCGTTGCAGGCGAAGCCGCCAACTCCCCCGCCACGGTCGTGCAACAGGCGGTGCAGACCTTGTTCAACGATACGGTCTGGAATGCGCTCAAGGCCAAGAACGGTGCCAACACCACCCAGGCGACGCGGCTGGATCAGCAGCGTGCCGTCAGCGCAGCCAGTCATCAACGCACCATCGCACGCACGCTTCAGTCATTGGCCGAGCCGATCAACGAGGCGATCGCGATGTTTGCGCCGACACAGGCGCAGATTGCGCGCGCCCTGGAGGAGGGGCAGCCGCTTGCGCCTGCACCGGGGCCGCAGGCGGTCAGATTGCATGATGCGCTGGAGAAACTACTCACGGAGATCGACACGCAGTCCGTCTCGATTGCGACCATCGACACCGTGCGCGATGAGCTGCACGCCGGGCAGGCGGCGATGTTCAGCGGCGTGCCGCGCAACAACCTGACCGAGACCCTGGACACCGGGTTGACGACGCTCAGGCATGCATTGCACGAGAGCGAGGCACTTCGCCAGTGGGAAAATGGCCGGCCGTGAGCGGTCGATGCTGCAGTTGATCCAATCGCGCCGCATGCCGCAACGACAGGCGTCACCACGGTGACGCCTGTCGTTTGTTGTCGGTCCTGCTGCGCGCCATGCGCTCGCGGGAACTGGCGATGCGGTTGCATCGCCACGTATTCCAGTTGGCCAGCACCCGTTGGCGTTTGCGGATTCGGTTGGCACGGTCAGCTATATGGGCCTGCAGTTGTTCCCCGTTGCCATTGACCAGACAGGGCGCGCATCAGGATCCCCCATATCCTGCTCGCGTGCGTGAACCGGCGCGCCAGGCGCAGGGCATCAACAGTCGATACATCGGTATGCGGCCATTTCGACACCACCCAATGCCGATGCCCGGCAGATGCGGCAACGCCATGCATCTGCCGGGCAGGATCGACGCGTAGCACCGCAGCAGGCTGCGATCAGCCGCTGTAGGCCTTGTAGCCGATGCGTGTCGCCCCGATGGCCTGGGACGCGTCGGGGGCAATCACCTCATTGGGCGCATCGGTCTTCAGGTTTGCCAGCTTCACCGTCGCGCCGGGCGCGTCGGTACGGAACACCGCTTCCTTGACCTGATTGAACTCGCAATTCTCGACCTGAAGATTGGTGTCGATATCGGTATGCCCTCCGTTGGTGCGGAAGACCTTGCTGGCACCCTCGACGGTGTCGCCCGACATCACCACGTCGGCAGCGCCGTTGTCCTGCACGACCTTGTCTGCGGCGTTCTTGAACGTGCAATTGATGATCTCGACCTTCGGCCGGCCGCTGACCTCCGGGCTGCAGCCGGCAATCCCCGCATCATGCTCGCGGTTGCCCTGGCCATCGATGGTGACCGCATCCTCGCTGACATCCTCGTTGACGCAATTGACCATCTTGCCGCTGCCCATGAAATGCACGCCGTCGCCCCCGCCGGTCATGTTGACGTTGCAGAGGCTGCCGCCGTCCTCGACCACGAACAGCGGTTGCTGATGCTCGTCCTGGTTGCCTTTGCCCAGGCAGGGGCCGCCGACGTACAGCTGGTTCTTGCCGTCGAACACCTCCCCCTTGTGCACCACGATGGGCTTGTTCTGGACGCCGGGCGGCGCGGTGACGACCTTGCCGGGAGGAAGTGGCGCCTGCGTACCGTTGGGGCCGGGCGTGACCGGCTGACCGCTGCCGGGCGGCGTTGCCGGTTGACCTGGGCTGGTGGGCGATGCGCCGTTGCCGGCTGCTGTTCCGCTGGTGCTTCCGCTGCCTTTGTTGTTGCTGCCACTGCCACTGCCACTGCCACTGCCGCCGCTGCCATCGCCAGTCCCGCTGCCGTGTTGCCCGCCGGCGTTGGTGGAGCCGGGCGGGTTCGAGGGCGGCAGCGAGGGTGTCGGAGTGGGATTGGTCGGCGGCTGGCCGTCGCTGGATGGCTGATCCTGTGGCTGCAGCATGTCGCTGAGCATGCGTTGCATGCAGTAGGCCAGCATGCTCATGATCACCGCGGTGAGGGCTTGCTGCTGCGATAGGGAGAACGAGGACGGCTGTAAGCTCGCAGTGGTGTGTGAGGGAATGGCGAGATTCATTGGCGAGTGTCCTTGCGAGAGATGAAGGGCGGAAGAAATCCTGCGAGAGGGATAACGGCGCGATAGCGTGGCGGTGGCACGGCGCAGCGGATGCGCAAGGCTCCGACAGCGTGCTGCCGGGTCGTGCCTGTCTCGCGGCAAGCATCAGCCTGCAGGCAAGGTCGAGCACCTCACGCGCGTAGCCACAGATAGTTTCCCGTTGCGATTCCTTCGAACATGTCGTCGTGTGCAATGAAGATGTTGTTGTTCCAGTAACGGCCATGTTCGGCGTAGTGGGCGAGCAGATCGCAGATCCATGCGCCGTCGACGTCGTCGTCCAGCGGCACGCGCACGATCAGGACGATCACACCGGCATCGTTCAATCCCAGTTGCGCCTGGTCCTGTGCGTACACCGACAGGTTGGCTTCCAGCAGCAGCCGGAACACCGTCAGGGTGCGCCCCGCCGGAGCAAGGCCGTAGGAGATGCGTAGATACAGCGCTTCTTCTTCCGGCGCTTGCTGTGCTTCATCGTCGGTCTGGGCTGCAGGCATGTGCAGATAGACTTCAAACCCGTCTACCCAGAGCACACGACTGTTGAGCACCGCCTGCACATCCGGCAGGTCCAGTGCTTCGCACATCTGCTGAACGATCGCTTCGAATCGGGCGCTGCTCATCCGTCATGCAACCTGACGCAGGGCCGCATACCGGCCCCGCGTCATGTCAAAAGCCGTTACTGACCGACCAGGCTTTTTGCATTGTCGCCGGCCTTGCCGATGAACTTGTTGAGCGCCATATTGAAGTCGAGATCGTTCTTGAGCATGGTGATCTTGTTGTTCATGCGCTTTTGATCCTCGTCCGAGGCGGTGAGATCGCCGAGCAGCGAGTCAATCTGCCCGCTCGCCCCATGCGTTGCCGCGGCACCGGACATTCCATTTGAAACGCCTCCGGTAAAGCTGTCCATGCCCTGGCCGAAGCGCGAGTGCAATGAACTCATTTCGGGAAGTAAAGCCATACGAAGACTCCTTAGCAGTTAATTAAAGCGGGGGCGCCTGCCGGCGCGTTTTACCTGGTCGAGGCGACCAAGGAAATCGATGGTCAAGGCATGCCGGCAACATGCGCGACGATGTCGCGCGCGGCGTTGATGCCGTCGTGCAAGACAGTGAAATCGTTGCGCGCGGCCTGATCGCTCGCTGCAGACCAGTGCACACGGAGTTGTTGCGCCGTCGTATGCAGCGCTGCCTCGACGTTGCGCAGTCGCTCGCCGGAGACATCCAGCGCCTTGGTCTGCAAGATCTTGCTCATATCCTGGGTGACCGTGTCTGTCATGGCATCGAACATGGTGCGGTTCTCATGGCGCCGCTTGCTGCGGCAGGGAAGTCAGGTGCTTGGTGCCGTCCGGTGTCTCCACGTAATGCAGTCCTTCAACCAACAGGGCGGCATCGTAGTTCGAAGGCGGTTTTACCGACGGGTCCTGCTGGGTGATGTCCACATGCAGCTTGCGGATCTCCGGGCCCAGATCGCTGCGTAGATCGGCAATCCGCCGGATTGCACGCTCTGCGTTGTCGCTGCTGCCGGCGATGGAAAACACGCCTTGACTGTCGTAGCGAACGTTCAGATCGCGGTCTGCCAGGGTGTCGCGCAGGGTGGCCAGCACCTCATCCACCACCACCACATCGACCGTGACGGCATGTTGATACCGATGCAGTTGTACACGCAGGCGCGCCGCATCCGCGCTGCTCGCCACCAGGCCCTCGACCCGCACGCGCGGGCCGACCTGCTCCACGCGCGCTTCGCGCAAGCCAAGCCGTTTCAGCACGGACCGGACCTGGTTGAGCTGGTTGTCCTGGCTGCGCGCCGGAGCAGCATCGGAGAGAAACGCCGGCAGCAGGGAGGGCAGCAGCGCCGCGGCGGCCAGCGCTAGCATGGCGCCCACCACTGCGCGCATCGCAGTACGCCTGGACCTGGGTGGCGGAGGTGTTGCCGGCGTTGCGGCGGGAGACAGCAACCGCTCCAGCAGTGCCACATCGTCCGGCCAATCGGCCGCGGCCTCACCGATGCAGAGCACCAACGGACCAAACCGCATTGGATGCAGCGCAACAAACGGTGTCGTTGGCAACGCGTCGCTGCGATAACGAACTTGACCATCTGCATCCACCTCGATGATGAGCGGGCAATCAGGCCAGTCTTCGATCCGGATCTCGGCCTGGGGATCGGCGCCCAACGTATAGCTGCCTGGCTGCAAATCTAATCGCGCGCCGGCGTGTATTCCCGTCAGTATGCGAAGTTGCATGGTCATGCACGAATCCGCTGAGCGGCCCCGTCTTGGTGTTCCATCAGTAGCGTGTTCAAACGCGTGACGCCACGCGCACAATCAGCGGGTCTGCGCGGTTTTCCCGCGCTGATCAGCATCAATGGCAGCAGCAGGTTGTAGCTGCGTAGTGCTGGTGTGGGCTCCGGTTGCGCGTGCACCATCTCCACCAGGCGTTTGCGCAAGGTGTCCATGCTTTCGGCAAAGCTGCCCGTCTGGCCGGATTGCAGGTGCTCGCGCATCAACATCCAGACCATGGTGGTCAGCGATGCGGCAACCGGATGGGCAATGCCGATGTCACGCAACTCCACGAACGCAGCGGTGAGGGCGTGCCGTCTGAGCGTCTGGTCACCGGCGCGCGTTGCCGCATAGCGATCGATGACTGCCTGGACACCCGCACGCATATCCTCGTCCCGGTGGACCGGCGAGGCGCTTGGCCACGTCTCTGCCTGCGGATCGCCGGCGTGTGCGCGAGCGCCGGCGCCATGCTGATCGTCCTGGCCTTGCCCCTGTTCCTGCGGCTGAGCGATTGCGATGCTGACCCGGCCGCGTAGCGCCGAGACACGTGCTGCCTCGGCGTCTTCCAGTTCGGCGGCGTCGAGCTCGTCGTCCATGCCATCCAGCGACCGCATGCCGCGTCGCCGCCTGCGCGGCGGAGCGGGGCGCAGACGCGGTGCATGATGTGGCGTGTCCGCCAGCAGCTGTGCGCCAGCGGCCGGCGCATCGGCATGGTGGTGCGATGCGCCGGGCGCGCTCGGCAGCGACGGCGGCACGGCACCTGGCGAAATGCGCCGGATCATGGAAACGCCGCCTGCATCAGCGCCTGGCCGAACTGCATGATCGCCGAGGCGCCCCACGGCGCGGTGATCGCAATGGCCGCCACCACCACCACCAGCTTGAGCGCGAACGAAATCGAGGCATCCTGCAGCGACATCACTGCCTGGATGAAGGCGATCAGCAAGCCAGCCAGCGCGGC
Source organism: Xanthomonas sp. WHRI 7064 (assembly GCF_040202355.2). Lineage (NCBI taxonomy): Bacteria > Pseudomonadati > Pseudomonadota > Gammaproteobacteria > Lysobacterales > Lysobacteraceae > Xanthomonas > Xanthomonas sp. WHRI 7064. The sequence continues at coordinate 616,184 of NZ_CP167821.1, forward strand.
AACGCCGACCACCGGCAAGGACACCTTGAGACACAACAACAAGGCTTCGGAGGTGAATCGCACCAGATCGTCATGGTCCATGGCGTCACCGATAACTCAAGACCAGGCCGTGGATCAGCATGGACCAGCCATCCAGCGCCACGAACAACAGCAGCTTGAACGGAATGGCCACGTTGGTCGGCGTCACCTGCGACAGACCCATTGCCATCAACGCATTGGCCACTACCAGATCGATCACGATGAAGACCAGATACAGCAGGAAGCCGATGCGGAACGCCTCGGTCAGCTCGCTGAGCGTGAATGCCGGTGCCAAGACGAGAAGATCGTCCGGCTTGAGCGTGTCGGCCTTGTCCTTGGGCCAGATCTGCTGCGCCGAACGAATGAAGAAGGCTTTCTCGCGCTCGCGCGTGTGCTTGAGCAGGAACTGCCGGAACGGTTCGCGGCAGGCGTCGAGCAGCACCACCACGCGGCTGTTGTCGGCACCGGGGCTGTAGTTCTGCGCGGCCTTGAACGCCTCCATGCCCACCGGCGCCATCACGAAGCACGACACCAGCAACGCGACGCCGTTGAGGACCATGTTCGGTGGCACCTGCTGCACACCGATGGCATTGCGCAGCAAGCCGAGCACCACCACGATCTTGGTGTAGGAGGTCACTACCATCGCTGCGAAGGGCAGCAAGCCCAGCATGATGACCACCAGCAGCAGCGAGCCGACATCAGGCATCTGCATGCGCGGTCTCCGACATGCTGAGGATCTGCACGCCGAGATGTTCGCCCACCGCCAGCAGCCGGCCGATGCCGATGGTCTGGCCGTAGACGACCAGACGGATGTCGGCCTGATCCACCGGCACCGACAGTTCGAGGATCTGGCCGGGCTGCAGGCCCGACAGCACCGACACAGACAGTGCAAGTTGATCCACTTCCAGGTGGACAGGCAGTTCCAGTGCCGCCACATCGGTGGTGGACGATGTGGCATCGAGCTCGGGCATATCGTGCTGCATGGCGGGAGCGGTCTCCAGAATCATCTGTTGCAGGTTCAGGCGTACCGGAGCGCGCAATACCGCGCCTCCAGGGATGCCCCAGAGCAGCTCGCCGTTGCGCACGGGAGCCGGGGCAAGCGCGTGCAGCAGCACATCGCCCGGGCGCAGCGCTTGCAGCAGCGTCGCCGTCGCCGTGCGCTGGCCGATGCGCAGGCGCGTGCTCAGCCGCAGTGCGCCCAGCCAGGCCGGCAGTGGCGATGGCGTCGCCAGCGCAGCGACAGCCGTTTGCAGCGCAGCAAGCAGCACTGGGCTGGCGGTCTCTGCGATCGCGTCGATGCCGCCCAGGGTGATGCCGATCTGCGGGCAATCGGCTGCGTCCGCACAGCGCTCGAACGCGACGACCTCGGCAGTACCCAGCCCGAGCGCTGCGAAGGCATGCAGGAAATCGTTCAACAGCACGCCGGCGATCGCTGCACGCAGGGCGTCGTCGGCTTCGTTCAACAGCGGCGCCAGGCCGTCGCGTGCGGCGATCCGCAACTCCAGGCTGCCGCGATCGAACTGCAACTGCAGGCGCGCCGCCTCCGCCGCCCGGATGCCACGACGTTGCACGGTGAAGCCACACCGCTGCACGGCACGCGCATCGCAAAGCACTCTGCCCAGCTGCGCGCGTGCGGCAGGCACGTGGGTCAGCGCTTGCGACAAGTCGCGTGTCGGTGACGTCGGGCTCGGCTCGGTTGACAAAGCGGGGTCCCTGGTTATGGCTGTGCTGCTGCGTGTGCGCTAGACGACCTCGATGCTGATCTGAAGCGCGCCGCTGAGCGCGGCCTTCAATGCGGTATCCAGACGCTTTCTTCCATTGCAAAGTACCTCGCGCGTCTCGGGCGAGCCGCTGTCGAAGCGAAGCGATAGCTGGTCTGGCGAAAGCCGCAACAACAGCGTGGTCTGCGGCAGGATGTCATGGTTGATCTCCAGCCATGCCTCCCAGATTCCTGCGCCGCGCACCGGCGTGGCGTTGCAGAACTCGGCCACTCGTAGCGCGATGTGGTGGATGGCCATCTGCGCGCGTTGGGTGCGGATCCACTCGGCGGCGATCTGCCGACCCAGCGCGTCGCTGTTCTCGCCTCGGGCGATCTGTCCACGATGACCGTCATCCAGACAGGCTGGCGCGCCTGGCAGCCGCGCAGCGTCGTGACCGTCGCGGGCAGCATCCGCCGCTTCGGGCAGCGGCGCAGTGTCGTCGCCATCCACAGGCGACACCATGTCCGGCAACCCGGGCAGCACGCTGCCCAGGCGCCGGCGCAGTTGCATGAAGCTGACACGCTGCGTCGCACGCACCGGTGCGGGCGCTGCGGGCGGCTGCAGCGGTTTACCGGTGACAGGCAGGATGCGCACGTGGCGAACCGGTGGCTTGCGCATCAAGCCACCACTCTGCCGATCGGCTGCAGCTGCACCTCTGCGCCCAGTTCCTGGAACGAATACACCTCCAGCCAGTTCAGGCGCGCCTCGATCATGCGGCGGACATAACGCCGCACGTCCATCGATGCGACCACTGCCAGTGGATGCCGCGCCTGATCTTCGACGATGCGTTCCACCTGCTCGACCAGCTGATTGGCCTGCTCCGGTGGCAGCGCCAGGAAATTGCCGGCCGGTGTGGCGCGAATCGACTGCCGGATCAACTGTTCCACCGCGTGGTCGAGCATCACCGCAGGCAGCTGCCCGGTGCCTGCGGTCGCGGTGTGCGCAAGATAGCGGCCGAGATCGCAGCGCACATACTCGGTCAGCATCAGCAGATCCTTTTCCTTCGGTCCCCACACCACCAGGCTCTCCAGGATGCTTTTGATGTTGCGCACCGGGATGCGTTCTTCCAGCAGCCGGCGCAAGACATCGGCGATGCGCTGCGCGGGCATGGCCTTGTTGACCTCTGCCACCAGCCCGGGATAGTCCGCGCTCACCTGTTCCAGCATCCACTGCGTTTCCTGGATGCCGACGAACAGATGCGCGCGTGCACGCAGCGGTGCGATGGCCTGTTGGGCCAGCGCTTTCTGCAGGTCCGCGGTATTGCTCAACGTGTTGCGGGTTTCCGGGACGTCGTGAATCAGCACTTCGTACTGCAGGTCCTGCAGGGAGTCGCTCTGCCAGATCGCGATCCCCGGAAACGGCAGGCCCAGCAGTTCCACCAGTTGCCGGCGCTCGCTCTCGATCGCCTGGTCCAGCAGCGCCGGGTCGAGCTGCGCAGCCAATTGCGGCGACAGCCGCATCGACAGGGGTGAGGCAAAATCCGGCGCGCTCTTGCGGATGTGCGGCGCATCGCCCTTGGCCCCCTTGCGGCTGGTCGATGGCAGCGTGTGCTGATCGCTGCCGCTGAGATCGCGTTGCTTGCGCCAGATCGTATAGCCGCCTGCGCCCACGGCCGCCGCCAGCAGCAGGAACAGTAGCGCGGGGAACCCCGGAACGAACGCAAAGCAGGCGAGCAGCACGCTCGCCGCCAGCAAGGCGCGCGCATTGCCGGTGAGCTGGCGGCCGATCTCTAGCCCGAGCGAGCTGATCCTGGCCTCGTTCTCGTTGGCAACACGGGTGATCATGACGCCGGCCGCCACCGAGATCAGCAGCGAGGCGATCTGCGACACCATCGCATCGCCCACCGACAGGATCGCAAAGCGGTTGGCCGCCTCGCCTGCGCTCATGGCGTGGTAGGTCACGCCCACCACGATGCCGGCCAGGATGTTCACCATGGTGATCACCAGGCCGGCGATGGCGTCGCCCTTGACGAATTTCATCGCGCCATCCATGCCGCCGTGCAGTTGACTCTCGATGGCCAGCCGCGCGCGCTTGCTGCGTGCTTCCTCTGCGCTCAGGTTGCCGCCGCGCAGGTCGGCATCGATGCTCATCTGCTTGCCGGGCATCGCATCCAGGGTGAAGCGCGCACCCACTTCGGCAACGCGCTCGGAGCCTTTGGCGATCACGATGAACTGCACCGTGGTGATGATCAGGAACACCACCAGGCCCACCACCAGGTTGCCGCCGACCACCAGCTCGCCGAAGCTCTCGATGATGTGGCCGGCCTCGGCATGCAGCAGGATCGATTTTGTCGACGCGATGTTCAACGATAGCCGCAGCAGCGTGGTGAACAGCAGCAACGAGGGAAACGAGGACAGCGAGATCGAGTCCGGGACATACATCGTGACCATCAGCAGCACCACGCTGAGGGTGATATTGATGCCCAGCAGCGTGTCGATCAGCGGGGTGGGCAACGGCAAGATCATCAGGCCGATGACCGCCACCACCAAGGCGGCGATCGCCACTTCACCGGTGTATGCGAAATAGCGTGTCAGGCGCATGCGATCTCCTAGCAGGGCAGCGGACCGCTGCCGTCATCGTTGTCGCGGCCCAGCGCATCGACCCAGCGCAGTACCACCGCCACCGTTTCGAACAGCGCTTCAGGCACCGCCTCGCCCAGCTCGACCTGATGCAGCGCACGCGCCAATGGCGGGTTCGCCACGATCGGAATGCCCTGGTTGTGCGCATAGGCACGCAGTTCCAGCGCACCGTCGTCCACGCCCTTGGCAACCACTTGCGGCAGACCGAAGCCGTCCGGTTCGTAGGCGAGCGCGACGGCGTAATGGGTCGGGTTGACCACCATCACCTTGGCCTTGGCAACGCGCTCGCGCGGGTCGCCGAAGACCAGTTCCTTGGCGAATTCCTTGCGCTTTCCCTTTACTTCCGGGTCGCCTTCGCTCTCCTTGTGTTCGCGCTTCTGCTCGTCCTTGCTCATGCGCTTGTCGCGAATGAACAGCCAATGCTGCACGCTCCAATCCGCCGCGCCGACCAGCACGAACACCAGCGCCGCCAGGGCGCACAGAACCCCCAATGCGCGCCAGCCGATCTGTGCGATGTCGGCCGTTGGTTGGTAGGCGAGCCCGATGATGGTCGGCATGAGTGCACGAAGGCCATACCACAGCACCACGCCGATCACTGCGGCCTTGATGCCCAGCTTCAGCAGGTTGATGAGACTGCGTAACGAAAAGAGTTTTTTGACGCCGTTCACGGGGTTGAGCGAATCGAACTTGGGCGTGACCGGTTTGAGCGAGGCATTGAGCCCGGTCTGCAGGAAGCTGCCGATCAATCCCGCGGCCAGGCAGGCCGCCACGAAGGGCAGCGTCAGCAACACGCCCTGGATGCCGATGCGACCGAGCGCACGGTGCAATGCGGTGGCATCGCGCGTATTGGCGCTGAAATCCAAACCGATCGACATCAATGCACGCAGGTGTTCGACAAAATAGCTGCCTGCCAGTTTCAGCACCAACAGCGCGGCCAGCAGTACCGCGGCGGCAGTGACATCCGGGCTGATCGGGACTTCCCCATCCCTGCGCGCATCCTGCAGTTTCTTTTCGGTCGGCTTCTCGGTCTTCTCATCCGACATGGCGATCTCCGGCCGCTGTTGCTGCACGCCGATTCTGGTCGAGCCATCGTCAGGCGATCCGCTTCCAGGGCGAACGTGTGCATGGGTGGACGAAGCACGATGTGTTTGTTCGCGATGGTATTCCGATGTTCGCTTCTGAAAAGTCTTGCTGGGCGCCGACGCGTACGTTACGCACGCATGCTGTCCACAGCCATTGAATGACGAGGTGCGGTATGGAAAACATCGAATGTCCTGGTTCGGTCGTGAGTGGGCTGATCGAATTGATCACGGTCGGGCTGACCCACGAAAAACTCGAAGAGGCCGCAGCGGTGCTGGCCGCCGTGCGGGTACTGCGGCCGGAGCTGAAGGCGCTGGATACCTTCGACGCCTGGATTGCGATCAAGCGCGGCAGTTATCTGGAGGGCGCGCGCCTGCTGCGTGAGCTGGAGGCCGATGCAGGCTCCAAGCCGTTGTGCAAGGCCTTGTACGCGTGTTGCCTGTTTGCGGTGGGCGACCCGTCGTGGCATGGCATTGCAGACGGCCTGATCGAAGAAGACGCCGATGCCGACGCCGTTGGCCTGGTCAAGGCGCTGTCAGGCCGCTACACGCCGGCACCCGCACAGCTGGAAGCGGCGGCAGAATCCGCCACGCCGATGGAAGTTCCCAACGCCCAGTATCTGCGCGCCTGAGCCGGACCTCACCCCGCCTGCGGAACATGTCATGACGCTGATTCCTCCTGTTGCACCGGTCACTGCCGGTACCGGCCTGTCCACCTCAGCAGTGTCGCCGATGGCGACGCCGAACCAGGCGCTGGTCAACCGCTTCCAGGCACTGATGCAGTCCTCCAGCCCGCTGCCGCCTGCCACGCAGCGTGTCGGCGAGCCGAGCATGGTGAGCCGCATGGTCAACGTGCAGAACGATGGCGTGCGCAGCATGACCGAGCATATCGATGCCTTCAGCATGCAGGCGCCGACCATGGGCCTGCAGGAAATGGCCTCGCAGCAAATGAAGTTGATGCACGAGCTGACGATGGTCGGCTTCAACCTCAATGTCAGCGTTGGCGTGGCACAGTCGGGCAAGAACGCCGTGCAGACGCTGTTCAAGAACCAATAGCATGCGAACGCTCAGATATCTGGTGGTGTTGCTGCTGGCACTGCTGCTGTCAGGCTGCGACCAGCAGCTGTATTCCGGGCTGACCGAGAACGATGCCAACGACATGCTCGCCGTGTTGCTGACGGCCGGTGTGGATGCGGACAAGGTCACCCCCGATGACGGCAAGACCTGGGCGGTCAACGCGCCGCACGATCAGGTGTCGTACGCGTTGCAGGTGCTGCGCGCGCATGGCATGCCGCACGAGCGGCACGCCAATCTCGGCGAGATGTTCAAGAAGGACGGCCTGATTTCCACACCCACCGAAGAACGCGTGCGCTTCATCTACGGCGTGTCGCAGCAGCTGTCGCAGACCTTGTCGAATATCGACGGCGTGATCGCGGCCGATGTGGAGATCGTGCTTCCCAACAACGATCCGCTGTCCACTTCGGTCAAACCCTCCAGCGCCGCGGTGTTCATCAAGTTTCGCGTCGGTAGCGATCTGACCAGCCTGGTGCCCAGCATCAAGACGCTGGTGATGCACAGCGTGGAAGGGCTGACCTACGAGAACGTCAGCGTCACGCTGGTGCCTGGTGGCGCGGAAAGTGATGCGCAGTTTTCCGCATCGCCACCGCCACGTGCCTGGGCGTGGCCGTGGCTGGCCGGTTGCGCGCTGGCGCTGTGCGTGGCGCTCGCTGCCGCAGCGCTGTACTGGTGGCCGAACGCCAATGCACGCCGCTGGGGCGGCTGGCAGCGCCTGCGCGAGTTGTCCAGAAAACATGCTGGGTGAGGCCGGCGGATGGATAAGTCACGCATCGACGACGCGGCACTGTGGCTTCAACGCGGCACGGCGGCGCTGTCCGCGCTGGCGCAATCGCTGGATGCAGACCGGGTGGCCCACTGGCTGGGCCCGGCCGCTGCGTCGGGTTGGGAAGGTGCGCCTGCGCAGCGTCGTGTGCGCGTGGTCCAGGCCTGGACGGGGTGGTCGAGCATGCCGCCCTGTGCGCTGGATCCGCTGGCCAGCCGGCTGGGCATGCTGGCGCCCGAACTGCTCGCCAAAGTGTTGATGAGCCGCGCGTTGTTCTCGCGTGCATTGGCGCTACGCCGCTGCATCGAGCGCGAGCGCCTGAGCTGGTTCGAGCAGCGGGTGGGGCAGGCAGTGCTCGACCATGTGCGCCATCGCACGGTCACCGGCATGACAGCGCCGCTGTTGCCGCGCGATGCCGACCCGGCGGCATGGGTCGGCGATGGCTGGCGTCGCCTGGCGGCCGATGGCGCCTGGCCCGACCCCTGCGTCGCCAAGGTGATCGCGCTGTCCTTGCCGTTGGGCGCTGCCCGCGTGGCACCCGTCGCTGCAGATGGCGCCAGCGATGCCTTCCTGCAGGCGCTTCCCACCTTGCTGCCGGAGCTGCTATGCGTCTGTGGCTGAGGTCCACGCAGGAGGCGGTGGGACTGGACGGCGACGTCATTCCCCGCGAGGCGTTGGCCTGTGTGCTGGAACTGGATGCCGCGGCTGCACAGGTGCACGCGCGGTGCGCGCAGACGTTGGCGGACGCCCAGGCGCGTGCGCAGGCGCTGATCGACGATGCGCAGCAGCAGGCCGAGGCGATCCTCAACGATGCCCGGGACAAGGCGGAGCGCAGCGCACGGTTGGGCTATGCCGCCGGGTTGCGCCGCCAGCTCGACGCATGGAACGAGCACGGCGTACGCCATGCCTTCGCGGCCGAGGATGCCGCGCAGCGCGCCCGCGAGCGTCTGGCCGGGATCGTCGCGCATGCCTGCGCACAGGTCCTGCACGGGCACGATCCCGCTGCGCTGTACGCGCGCGCCGCACAGGCGCTGGACGGTGCGTTGGACGAGGCCAAGGGCCTGCGGGTGAGCGTGCATCCGGATGCGCTGGACGACGCGCGGCGCGCCTTCGATGCGGCCGCGGCGGCCGCCGGCTGGGCCATGCCGGTGGAACTGTGCGGCGACGCGCAGCTGGCGCTGGGCGCCTGCGTATGCGAATGGGATACCGGCGTGTTCGAGGCCGATCTGCGCGATCAGCTGCGCAGCCTGCAGCGGGTCATCCGCCGCGTCCTGGCCGCGCCGCAGGCGGTGCAAGATGACGGTTGAGATGCCGCTGCTGGAGGCAACGCTCGAGCGCGAACTGGCTGCGCTGGCCTTCGGCCGACGCTACGGCAAGGTGGTCGAAGTGATCGGCACCATGCTCAAGGTTGCCGGGGTGCAGGTCAGCCTGGGCGAGGTGTGCGAGTTGCGCCAGCGCGATGGCAGGCTGTTGCAGCGCGCCGAGGTGGTGGGCTTCAGTCGCAATCTCGCCTTGTTGGCGCCGTTCGGCGAATTGCTGGGCTTATCGCGCGAGACGCGTGTGATCGGGTCGGGGCGCCCCTTGGCGGTGCCGGTCGGGTCGGCGCTGCTGGGACGCGTGCTCGATGGCCTGGGCGAGCCGGCCGACGGCCAGGGGCCGGTCGACGGCGACGGCTGGGTGCAGATCCAGGCGCAGGCGCCGGACCCGATGCGCCGGCGCCTGATCGAACAACCGATGCCGACCGGCGTGCGCATCGTCGATGGCCTGATGACGCTGGGCGAAGGCCAGCGCATGGGCATCTTCGCCGCCGCCGGCGTCGGCAAGAGCACCTTGATGGGCATGTTCGCGCGCGGCACGCAGTGCGACGTCAACGTGATCGTGCTGATCGGCGAGCGCGGACGCGAAGTGCGTGAGTTCATCGAGATGATTCTTGGCCAGGATGGCCTGGCGCGCAGCGTGGTGGTGTGCGCCACCTCCGACCGCTCCTCCATCGAGCGCGCCAAGGCAGCCTATGTCGGCACCGCCATCGCCGAATATTTTCGCGATCAGGGCCTGCGCGTGCTGCTGATGATGGACTCGCTGACCCGCTTTGCCCGCGCGCAACGCGAGATCGGTCTGGCCGCCGGCGAGCCGCCCACCCGGCGCGGCTTCCCGCCGTCGGTGTTCGCCGAGCTGCCGCGCCTGCTAGAACGTGCCGGCATGGGCGAGACCGGCTCGATCACCGCCTTCTACACCGTACTGGCCGAGGACGACACCGGCAGCGATCCGATCGCCGAGGAAGTGCGCGGCATCCTGGACGGGCATCTGATTCTGTCGCGCGAGATCGCCGCCAGGAACCAGTACCCGGCCATCGATGTGCTGGGAAGCCTGAGCCGGGTGATGAGCCAGATCGTGTCTGCCGAGCAACGTCAGTCCGCCGGCCAGCTGCGGCGACTGCTGGCCAAGTACAACGAGGTGGAGACCTTGCTGCAGGTCGGCGAATACCGCCAGGGCAGCGATGCGGTCGCCGACCAGGCAATCGCCAGGATCGACGCGATTCGCGACTTCCTCAGCCAGCCCACCGATCAGCTCAGTGACTACGACACCACCCTGGAGCAGCTTGCCGGCGTGATCGACGATGCGTGAGCGTGCCAGCACCTGGGCGACATTGCAGCAGCTGAAGACGCGCCGTCACGCGCGGATGCAGGACCGTCTGGGCGACTGCAGGCGTGCGCTGGCGCAGTGCGAGCGCGAACGCGTCAGTTGCAGTCAGGAGGCCAGCGCCTGCACTGCGCGTCTGGCCGCGTTCGATGACACGCTGGCCGACAAGGCCGGCGCGGGTGAGCCGATCGGCATTGAGGCGATCCTGCAGCACCAGCGCTTCCGCGCCGTGCTGGAAGAGCGCTGCCGCGCCGCAGAGCAGGCATTGGTCGCAGCGACGCAGGCGGTGCAGAGCGCACGCGACGAGACCGCATCAGTGCAACAGGCACTGAGCAAACTGCAGGCGCAGGCGGATGCGTATGCGCAGAAAGCCGCCCACGCGCAGCGTGCCTGGCAGGCACAACGCGACGTGGCCGAAGAGGAAGACGCGATCGAGGCCCTGGTCGGGCTGCGCCTGCATCGTGCCGCGCGCGGAGTGCGGCAATGAGCGACACCGCCACCGCGCTACTGGCGCTGTCGTCCCAGGGCGTGTCGTTGCTGACCTTGCTGGCGTTGTGCGGGGTGCGCGTGTTCGTGATGTTCTTCGTGCTGCCGGCCACGGCACAGGACAGTCTTCCGGGGATGGCGCGCAACGGCGTGATCTATGTGCTCAGTTCCTTCATCGCCTACGGACAGCCGGCCGATGCGCTGGCCAGGATCGAAGCAGCCGGCCTGGTCGGGCTGGTGTTCAAGGAAGCCTTCATTGGCCTGATGATCGGGTTTGCCGCATCCACGGTGTTCTGGATTGCCGAGAGCGTGGGCCTGCTGATCGACGATGTGTCCGGCTACAACAACGTGCAGATGACCAACCCGCTGAGCGGTGAGCAGAGCACGCCGGTCTCCACGGTGTTGATGCAGCTGGCGATCGTGTCCTTCTACGCGCTGGGCGGCATGCTGATGCTGCTCGGTACGCTGTTCGAATCGTTTCGTTGGTGGCCGTTGAGTCAGCTCACGCCGGACATGGGGGCGGTCGCCGAATCCTTCGTCATCCAGCAGACCGACGGCATGATGGCCGCAATCGTCAAGCTGGCCGCACCGCTGATGTTGGTACTGGTGCTGGTGGATCTGGCCATCGGCTTTGTGGCCCGCGCTGCCGACAAGCTGGAGCCTTCCAATCTGAGCCAGCCGATCCGTGGGGTCCTGGCGCTGCTGCTGCTCGCGTTGCTGACCAGCGTGTTCATTGCGCAATCCGGTGACGCACTTAGCTTCATCCACTTCCAGCAGCAGTTGCACGATGCCGCCAACATCGGCGGCAAAGGAGGCGCAGCGAATTGATCATTGTTGAGACATCGCCTGCGATGAGCTGCCTACACTGACTGCACAGCCCAGGATTTGCTGTTTGACGCCGTGTCTGCAGCCGCCTGCATTCGGCACGCAATCCGCGGCCGACGCCTGCCTGCCAGGTGCCGCCCCATCGACTTCTTTCACTTGCCTCGCAGAGGGAACGCCATGGCATACGCCTGTCCTCCAGTTCACCGCCATCGACGTGCGCCATTGGCCGCCGCGTTGCTATTGAGTCTGCTGCCGCTGCTGCCGTCGCATGCCACTGCCGCACAGGTGCCGTGGCATTCGCGCAGCTTCAAATACGTTGCCGACCACAAGGATCTCAAGGAAGTACTGCGCGACCTGTCCGCCAGCCAATCCATCACCACCTGGATTTCACCGGAAGTGACCGGCACGCTCAGTGGCAAGTTTGAGGCCAGCCCGCAGAAATTCCTCGACGATCTGTCTGCGACGTTCGGCTTCGTCTGGTATTACGACGGTGCCGTGCTCAGGATCTGGGGCGCCAACGAAACCAAGAATGTAACCTTGAATCTGGGTGCTGCATCGACCAGTGCGCTGCGCGATGCGCTTGCACGCATGCGGCTGGACGATCCGCGCTTTCCGGTCCGTTACGACGAGGCGGCGCACGTGGCGGTGGTGTCCGGCCCGCCGGGTTATGTGGATACCGTCGCTGCGATCGCCAGGCAGGTCGAGCAGGGCGCGCGCCAACGCGATGCCACCGAAGTGCAGGTGTTTCAGCTGCATTACGCGCAGGCCGCCGATCACAGCACCCGCATCGGTGGGCAGGACGTCCAGGTGCCGGGCATGGCCAGCCTGTTGCGCAGCATGTACGGCGTGCATGGCGCACCCACTGCGGCGCTGCCGGGGCCGGGTGCCAATTTCGGGCGGGTGCAACCGATCGGCGGCGGCTCATCCAATACCTTCGGCAACAACGGTCAGGCCCAGAATGGCGGCGGCAGCAACGGCGGCAATGGCATTCTCGGCCTGCCTGCATCGTGGTTCGGCGGTGGCTCGCCGTCCGATCGGGTGCCGGTCAGCCCGCCGTTGCCGGGTACGGGCGCCAATGCGCCGGCCAGTGTGTGGCCGGAGATGAGCCAGGCGCGCCGCGACACGCCACTGGCGGTGGATGCAGGCAGCGGCGGCGAGTTGGCATCGGACGCGCCGGTGATCGAAGCCGACCCGCGCACCAACGCCATCCTCATCCGCGACCGCCCCGAGCGCATGGCCGCCTATGGCAGCTTGATCCAGCAGCTCGACAACCGCCCCAAGCTGCTGCAGATCGATGCCACCATCATCGAGATCCGCGACGGCGCCATGCAGGATCTGGGCGTGGACTGGCGTTTCCACAGCCGGCGTGTGGATGTGCAGACCGGCGACGGCCGTGGCGGCCAGCTTGGCTACGACGGCAGCTTGAGCGGTGCGGCGGCGGCGGGGGCAAGCGCTCCGTTGGGCGGCACCTTGACGGCGGTTCTGGGCGACGCCGGGCGTTACCTGATGACGCGTGTGTCGGCGCTCGAGCAGACCAACAAGGCCAAGATCGTGTCCACCCCGCAGGTGGCGACGCTGGACAACGTGGAGGCGGTGATGGACCACAAGCAGCAGGCCTTCGTGCGTGTCAGCGGTTATGCATCCGCGGACCTCTACAACCTGTCCGCCGGTGTGTCGCTACGCGTATTGCCGAGTGTGGTGCCGGGCTCGCCCGACGGACAGATGCGCCTGGATGTGCGTATCGAAGACGGGCAGTTGGGCGCCAATACCGTCGATGGCATTCCCGTCATCACTTCCAGCGAGATCACCACCCAGGCATTCGTCAACGAAGGCCAGAGCCTGCTGATCGCCGGCTATGCCCAGGATACTGATCAGACCGATCTGAACAAGGTGCCCGGGCTGTCCAGGATTCCACTGGTGGGTAACCTGTTCAAGCACCGCCAGCAGGGCGGATCGCGGCTGCAGCGCTTGTTCCTGCTGACCCCGCATATCGTTTCGCCCTGAGCAGGGCAGCGGGGCAGTCGATGGTGTTGCAACGTGCAGGCTGCCGCATGGCCCGGCAGCCTGCACGCAGTGCCGATCAGGCCTGGCCGGTGATGCTCGACAGGTTGGCGTTGAAGCCGCCACCCAGGCTGTTGCCGCCCAGGCTGCTGTTGACCGAACCGCCACCGCCTACGCCGGCGCCGGCGCCGCCCTGGTTCTGCATCAGCTGCATCACGATCTGCATCAAGATCTGCGTCAACGGACTCAGGCCGTCCTGCTGACCGTTCTGCGGCTGGTCGTTGCCGCATTCCTGATTGGCATCGCTGCCCTGGCTCTGCTGAAGCATCATCATGATGAACATGGCGAGCAACTGATCCAGCTGTTGCTCGGAGCCAGCCGAAGACGAGCGCTGACCGGAGTCCTGAGTTTGCTGGGGGCCGATGCCCATCGTCTGCACGTTGCTGCTGAAGTTGGAAAAGTTTCCGATAGATGAGTCCATGGTGATTCCCGTCTCATGTGGTTGACTGGGTACATCGCGGTTGCCGGAAAGCTGCCACGGCAAGGTCGCAACGGGGACGCTGCATTGCCCCGTCCGCAAGGTAGAAGAGGTACCGGTGATGCATCGGCAAGGACGCGAAAGCGCGCTTTTGCTTGCGAACGTCGCGGCGGAAAAATATCCGGAATACACTGGAAAACAGCTGCATTGCAACGATGCGTGGGGTGATTTCGTTTCGGTCATAGACGTTTCGTGCAGCAAGTGCATGCGTGTGCATGGTGCCGTTATGGTGTTGCGATCGAGCGGGGGTTGGATCAGCCGGGGATGCCTGTCCACTCCGCGACGTTGCTGGAATCAACGACGATCAGGTGACAGACATGACAGAGACCGATACGCCGACCACGTGTCCGTCTGTGCACGGCACGGGTGTTGGCCGTCCACAGCAGTGGGCCACGCTCTCCAGAAGCCTGCCCGTGGGCGAGCACTGCTACGCGCTCCGGCCCGGGCAGGCGCCCGCTTCCCGGCGCCGGGTGTTGATTGCGGCGGCGTTGCTATGCGCCGCGCCACTCGCACGCGCAGACTGCTTCGAAGAGGCCGCCGGCTATCAACACGTCAATCCATGGGTGCTGCGCGCCATCGCATGGCAGGAATCACGCGGCCGTGCCGACGCGATCCATCGCAACAACAACGGCACGGTCGACTACGGAAAGATGCAGATCAACTCGATCCACCTGCGCCGTCTTTCCAGCTACGGCATCTCCAGGGACGCGTTGATGCAGCCGTGCGTCAGCGTGTATGTCGCCGCCTGGCGGCTGCGCGAGATGACCAATAAATACGGAAATACCTGGGCCGCCGTCGGTGCCTATCATTCCGAAACGCCCGCCGAGCGCGACAAGTATGCGCGTGCCATCCACGCGATTCTGAGCAAGCGCGGCGTGGTCGCCGAGTAACGCTGCTGCACGCGGCGGTGGCGCACTGCGTTGCTTGCCTGCCCGCATTGCGTGCCCAGAGGTAGTGCGGTGGGCATACACACCGCGCCCACCGGATGGCGAGCGCGATGGTTTGATCGCCGTGCTTACCCGGCCTGCGAGCGAGCCGCCTCGGCTGCGCGAACGGCCCCATCGGCCTGCCAGGTGGCGCCGATGGTCTTGTACTGCATGCCGGCGGCCACGCCGGACACCGTGTTGGAGAGCAGGCCGCTGCGTGCGGGCGACAGCCCGACCCAGGCGCCAATCATGTTGATGGCGGTACCAAGCGCGATATTGGAATTGATGGCGGCCGTGCGGGCGACCGAATGATCCATGACCCTCTCGTAATCCTCGCGCTTGCCCTTCCACTCCGGTTCCCAGATCTGCTTGGTACCGGCCTGGTCGGCTTCGTGCTGGGTGACATTGATCCAGTCCGCCGTTTCCAGGCCGACATTCAAGGCCGCCGTCATCGCCGATTGACGCAAGATGACGCTGGTCGCCTCGCCCTTGGTGAAAGGCGAGTTCAGGCCGGCCCAGCGCTGCCGGGCCGCTGCAAAGTCCGGCGACGCCAGCTCGTTCGACGCCAGGTTGGCCAGCACGTTGGCCATGCCGTAGAACCTGCCGGCGCTGGTGATGTGCGGATCGCTGATGCCACCATTGGAGCGGGCCGGGTCTTGCATTCCCACCATCTTGAAAGTGGCCTGGATGGTGTCGCGGGCTGCGGCATAGGCGGCGATCTTCAGGTCGCTGGCCAGCAGCCTGGCAGCCAGCTCCGGTTGGCCGGATGCCTTGCCGGCCGCACCCACGGCGATGTTGCTCAGGATGCCGCCGAGCGCGAGCCGGGTGACCAGATTCGAATAATGCTGCTGTTCTTCTCTCCTGCTTCCCTGTTCTTGGACGGACAATGCATCCCACTGTTCGAGACTGAGATTGTGGAAGCCCCGCGCAGCCGCGTCCGGATTGCGGTTCTCGCGGTTGCGTCGCAGCGTATGCAGCGCCATCTGCAGCGTGCCGGAAACGGCCTGCATGGCGACCGCCGCTTCGGGCGGAAGCTGGCGGAGCGCGGCAAACAATCCTTCGCCCAGCAACTCACGTGCGAACGTGGTCGGTCCCACCGAACTGGCCTGGTGCACAAGATGCCCCAGCGCCGCACCCAGGTATTGTCCGTCGAAACTGGTCGGGACTATGCCGTGCGCTGCCGCCGCCACCGCGCTGGCAGTCGGCCCGAACACGGCGCTTGCGCCACGCACTGCACCGCTCCTGATCGATGCAGCCAGTGCACCCAAGCGCTCGCTGCGTGTCGGCGTGGTGGTGGCTGCAGGTGTGGGCACCGGCGGATCGGGTGGTGCAGCGTGTTCGTGGTCAATGGACGACGTCTCTGCTGCTGACAGGAAGTCCACGGCGTCGAAGAAGCGCTCGCTGGTGCTGTTGTCGGCATGCAGCAGCGGGCTCTCACCGCCGTGCTGGTTTATGTCGGCAGCGCTGCCGGATTTTGTGCCGCGTTCCGGGTTGCTGCGCCGTCCGGACGGTCTGGGAGCCAGGCGCGACAATGCAGGGTTCCCTGCGGGCGTCGGCGCCGTGTTGTGCTGTTGTGGCGGCGCTATGTCGATCACGACGTCTGTATCGGTCGGTCGTGGTGGCTGGGAAGCACTCGCTGAAGGGGTCTTCATCACGGCATGTCCTCGCTGTGGGGGGAAGGGCGGCGTGCTGCCGCCCGGGCTTGCGCGGCTGCTGACGTGAGGCATCGATGGCTGACACCTCATTCGATGGGCGCATGGCGGTGCCGGCCTCGATTGCAGCGCACAGCTCGCTGTTGGCAGGCAACGCGCGCGACAGCACGGTCGACGTGCGCCACGCAGACACGGTCTGGCGTAGCTGCCGCCATCAACGGTTCGGAGAATTGCAGTGCGGACTTCCCAGCGTGCAATCGAAATGCTCAGGCGTGCCTGGCATTCACGGCCACCTTGTGTGGCATGCGTCATCGTCGTCAGTGACTCGAAAATGACATCAAGCTGCAGACCCGGGACGCTTCACCTGCGAAAGGATCATTCCGCAACGGAAAAAGACGTTTTTCCTGCAGATGAAATGTGTCTGCTGTCGCGCGGGTCTTCGCCTACCTGGCTATTCCGTCGTGCCCGCAGCGACGATTCCTGTCGAGATGCAGCGTGGTTCGATTGAGGAGCCTGCGCAAGCAGCGAGCTCGGGATGCGGCCATGATGCTGGCCACCTGAGTGCCAATCGATGCACACGAGGCACCCAGGCACGCGGCCGTGCTTGTTGCTTCGGGAGATGCGGGATGAAGAAGCACGCGGCATTGTGGCTGGCGGACACGCGTGCCCTTCCCGGCATCGGCCCATCGCGCCGCAGCAAGGCCCAGCGAAGATCACTCGGCTGCAGGCCGCTGAAGTCGCGTCATGCAAGCACGCCAGCTGTTGCTTCCGTGCGGGCGTCGCATCCATTGCAGTCGACGCGCCCAGGTGAGCGGCCGACAATGAAGGCAGAGGTGACGTTTACTCCTTGGCTCTATAAACGATGATTTCCGGTGTTCTCGCCACGTATTCCATGAATGGCGAGTCGACGACCTTTTCGTTTTCCTTGCGTGAGGAGGCGTTGCGTAACACCGGGCCTGTGTCGGTCATGATGAAGAATCCGACCTGCGTGACATCCAGCCCGGCCAGATGGGTATAGATGCCGATGAAATCCCCGGTACGCAGCTTGCGGATGACGCTGCCGTCGATGTGCTCGGTGGGGATATAGGTGACAGCCCGGTCGACGACCGGCAAGCCGGGCAGATAGTTGCTGCCGTCTGCTTTCAAGTTGAGCTGCTTCATCACGGTTACAGTGTCGGTGCTGATCCGTGTGGTGATATCGGTGGCAAGCTCGTACGGCCGGTTCGCCCAGTCGGTAAAAAAGTGCTTGCGGTGCGTAAAGCTGACGACACCGTCGACATAGCGGGTAAAGACAAGGTTGTTGACGAAGTCCTGCTGTGAGTGCGACTTCCGGGCTGCTTCGACATAGTCCAGATAGGTGAAGCAGTCCAAGCCGGTAAAGTCCACGATCAATTTCTCTGGCACCGTGGCCGAACCCTGCAGCACGTTTGCGCGATAAGGCGTTTCCAAAAACTGCGCAGAGACCAGGTCGATCATGTGCCCGGTGCTCAGGCCGCGATGCCGTGAGGTCTCCTCCAGCACGGCGTTCAACTTGTTTGCTGTGTAGGCATCCATCTGCACGCGTGCTGGCGATGCTTCTGGCGCGCTTTCAGCCCGGGCGCAGCATCCGGTTGCACAGGTGATGGCGAGCAGTGTGACAGGGAGCCATCGCGCTTCTCTGGACATGTCCATCTCCAAACACAGGGCAGGCGAGATGTAGATTGCCGCTCGTGTAGTGTCACCCATGTTGCTGTAGCGCCAAAGACCGGGCTTCGCGTCTGTCTCCATGGGTGCGTATGTGACGTACGCCGCCTGGAAGCCGGCTAGGCAGCGGGGACATGAAGAAATATTTCAGCGCCCGCGACGAAATGCTGGATGCGCGTGGAAGTAACACGTCGATGGCAATGCCGTGAGGCTGCGCATCCACTGACGCCATCGGTTGGTCCCGAAGCGGACATCGCGAATGCGAACCGGTATGTGTGTTCGGGCTTGCCCATCCAGTAGCGTTGACCGCCGCCGCCAAGCACCCTTCCTATGCCTGCATGCACTACTAGACGCCAGCTACTGCGTAGCGCCGGAACACTGGCGCTGCTCGCGCGCATTCCCGCTGGCTGGGCATTGCCGACCGGTGCGGCGCGGCCGCCTGGCTTCATCGATGCATTGATCGCACGCATGACCGTGGAGGAAAAAGCGGGCCAGCTCAGCCTGTTCAGTTCGGCGCAGCAGGATGGCAAGGCGATCGTCGCCAATCCGCTGACCCGCACCGCCGACGGGAGCGCTCAACTGGCGGCCGCCCGAGCCGGGCGGCTGACCGGAGTGTTCAACGGGTCCAACGTGCGCTGGCACCAGCAACTGCAGCAGGCAGCGCTGAAAAGCCGGTTGCGGATTCCGCTGTTGTTTGCCGCCGATGTGATCCATGGCTATACCACGGTGTTCCCGGTGCCGTTGGCCGAGGCGGCCAGCTTCGAGCCGACGCTGGCACAGCGCACCGCGCATGCCGCGGCGATGGAGGCCAGTGCTGTGGGTCTCGACTGGACCTTCGCGCCCATGGTGGATATCGCCCGCGATGCACGTTGGGGGCGTGGCGTGGAAGGCGCCGGCGAAGACGTGCTGCTGGCGCGGCTGTTTGCGCAGGCACGGGTGCGCGGTTTCCAGGGCGATGCGGGGCTGGCCCATCCCGAGGCGATGGCCGCCTGCCCCAAACACTTCGCCGCCTATGGTGCGGCCGAGGGCGGGCTGGATTACAACCGCGTGGACGTGTCCGAACGGACGCTGCGCGGGGTGTATTTCCCGCCGTTCCAGGCAGCGTTTGCCGCAGGCGCGGTCACGACCATGGCCGCCTTCAACGAACTGTCGGGCATTCCCTCCACTGCCAATGCGTGGCTGCTGGATACGGTATTGCGCAGGGAATGGGGCTATCCCGGCCTGGTCGTGTCCGACTTCCAGGCCGACCAGGAACTGATCGCGCACGGCGTTGCGGCCACTGGCCGTGACGCGGCAAGACTGGCGTTTTTGGCCGGGGTGGATATCAGCATGGAAAGCGGCCTGTATCTACAGCACCTGCCGGCCTTGGTTGCCGCAGGCGACGTGCCGATGGCACGGCTGGATGCGTCAGTAAGACGCGTCCTGGCGTTCAAGGCGGCGCTGGGGCTGTTCGACGACCCGTTCCGGCGCATCCGGCCCGCACGGGCGCAGTCATTGCAGCGCAACACCGACACCTTGGCACTGGCCCGCGAAGCCGCATGCAAATCGGTGGTATTGCTGAAGAACGATGGCGAGCTGCTGCCATTGCGCCGCAGCGGCCAGCGCATTGCCTTGATCGGGCCCATGGCGCGCGACTGGATCAATCATGCCGGGCCATGGAGCCTGTTCGATGAGGAGGACACGCGCAATACGCTGGCCACCGCGCTGGCGAATGCGCTGCAGGATCTGCAGGCACTACAGGTGGTGGACGGCTGCGACTTCGAACAAGCATTGCCGGGCGGTGTGCAGGCCGCGGTAGCTGCCGCCAGGTGTGCCGATGTCGCGCTGCTGGCGATTGGCGAACCACTGGGCTACTCGGGCGAAGCGCAATCGCGCAGCGAGATCTGCATCCCCGAAGCGCAGCGACAGTTGCTAGCGGCAGTCGTCGCCACCGGTACGCCTGTCGCGGTCCTGCTCAGCACCGGTCGCGCGCTTGCGCTGGAAGGGCCGGTGCTTGAATGCGCGGCGATCCTGGTGACGTGGTTCCTGGGCTCGGCGGCCGGCGTTGCATTGGCCGACATCCTGTTGGGTGCGCAGGCACCGTCCGGCCGTTTGCCGGTGAGTTTTCCCCATGCGGTCGGGCAGGTGCCCTACACCTATGCCCACCCGCCAACCGGCCGTCCCAATCCCCGGCCGGACGAGCTGGAGCCGTATACCACGCATTACCGGACGGCGCCCAACACGGCACTGTTTCCGTTTGGCCATGGACTCACCTATGGGCGCATCGACTATGCCGAACTGAGCTTGAGCGATGCACGCCTGCCAGCCAATGGCAGCGTGCGCATCAGCGTACGCATCTACAACCGCGGCACGCGCGATGCGGACGAAGTGGTGCAACTGTATGTGCGCGACCGCAGCGCCAGCGTGACCCGGCCGGTGCGGGAGCTGAAGGGTTTCCGCAAGCTCGCGGTGCCGGCTGGCGGCAGCGCGCTGGTGGAGTTCGTGTTGCGGCGTGCGGACCTGTTGTTCATCGGTCAGGCATTGCAACTGACCGTGGAGCCGGGTGTGTTCGATGTATGGGTGGCGCCATCGGCTGAAGCTGCAGGACTGACGGCAAGCTTCGAATTGGTGGAGTGAGGTGACGTGTGGTGATGCTGGTCGATATTCATGACCTTGAGCATCACCTGCGCCCGAAGTCCGATGACCGTTGTTCCCGAGCAGTCGGTGCGACCGACCACGCGGATCCCATGCTGCGCAGTGATGTGCAAGAGCAGAACGCGGGTGGGCCCGGAAATCCGGGCCCACCACGGTTCGGTCAGAACTCCTGCCAGCCTGCGCCGTCTGTTGCGCCGGCGACTGACTCGAGTTTGCGTGGTGCCCGGTGCGGAACAAGCTTTGCAGGTGTCTTCAGGGGCGCTGCCGTTTTCCTGCTTGCGGACTTGGCAATGGCTGACGTAACAGCAGCTGCGCCGACCGCAAGAGCTTTCTGTCCGTCGATCTTGAAGACCGCCACCGCCTCGGTCAGCTGCGTGGCCTGCTCCTCCATCGCACGGGCTGCAGCGGTCGCTTCCTCGACCAGGGCCGCGTTCTGCTGCGTCGTTTCGTCCATCTGCGTGACCGTGATGTTGACCTGCTCGATGCCTGCCGACTGTTCCTGCGACGCTGCGGAGATCTCACCCATGATGTCGGTCACCCGCTGCACGCTGGAGACGATCTCGGCCATCGTGGTGCCCGCCGTGTGCACCAGCGCAGAGCCTTCGGTGACGCGTTCGACCGAGTCGTCGATCAGGGTCTTGATCTCCTTGGCCGCGGCGGTGGACCGCTGGGCCAGCGTGCGCACTTCCGAGGCAACCACGGCAAATCCGCGGCCCTGTTCGCCGGCACGTGCCGCTTCCACAGCCGCGTTCAAGGCCAGGATGTTGGTCTGGAACGAGATGCCGTCAATGACGGAGATGATGTCGGCAATCTTCTTGGACGAGGCTTCAATACCGGCCATGGTGCCCACGACCTTGCTCACGATCTCGCCGCCCTGGGACGCCACGCCTGCCGCGCCAATCGCCAGTTGGTTGGCTTGACGTGCGTGTTCGGCGTTCTGGCGCACGGTGGAGGTCAGCTCTTCCATCGAGGCGGCGGTTTCTTCCAGGTTGGCCGCCTGTTGTTCGGTGCGCTGCGACAAGTCCTGGTTGCCGGCGGCAATCTCGCTGGCCGCCGAGTTGATCGACACTGCCGACTGCTGGATGCGGCCGACGATCTCCGCAAGCTGCGCGGCGGTGGTGTTGGCGTCATCGCGCATCTGCGCGAACACACCCCTGAACTCGCCGGTCATGCGTGCGGTCAGGTCGCCTGCGGCGATGGACTGCAGCAGCGAAGACAGCGATTGCAGGTTGCTGTCCGCGGTGGCCATGAGCAGGTTCAAGCTCTCCACCATGACGCGGAAATCGTACTGGAAACGCTCGGCATCGCCGCGCGCGGTGAAGTCACCGTCCGCGGCAGCCTGCGCCAGCTGCTTGATCTCGATGTTCATCGCGGACAGGTTGGCCTTGACCTCGTCCATGGTCTGGGTCAGCACGGCCTTCTCACCGGGCAGGCGCTCCATGCTCTCGCTCAGGTCGCCGATGGCATAGCGGCCCATGATCCGTGCAAGGTTGGACTGCACGGCCAGGTGGGAGGCCACCAGCGCATTGGTGTCCTCGGCCATGCGGCCGTAGTCGCCCGGGAAGGCCTGGGCATCCATGCGGAAGCTGGTCTGGCCTTCGTCGTGGCGCTTGGCCATGTCGCCCTGTGCAGTCAAAAGAGCCTGCAGCTGTGTCTGCATGCCCTGCATGGCGCGCAGCAAGCGGCCGGTTTCGTCCCTGGCCTGTGTCTGCACGTTGTTGCCGAGCTGACCCTTGGCGATCGCCTCGGCTGCGTTGGTGGCGCGTGCCAGCGGCTGGGTCAGGCTGCGGGTGATGAGCCAGGCCAGCAGGCTGCTGACCAGCACGACCGCGGCACCGCCAAGGATGAGCAGGAGCTTGCCGCGATCCATCGACCGGACTGCTTCTGCGTAGGCCTGTCTGCTCTGTCCTTCCTGCCGGGTGACGAGCTCGCGGATCTTGTCCTGCCAGGCGAGCGTGGCAGGCCGCGCCTGTTCGCTGAGGATGTCCTGGGCCTGCGCGTTCTCGTTCTTGGCGGCCAGTGCCATGACTTCGTCGTTGAACTTCACGGAAGTCGCCCGACGCTCGTCCATCTCGTTACGGATCTTCCGCCCTTCCTCCGAGCTGGACAGCGTATCCAGCCTGGTGCGCAGCTCCTGGTAGCGCTGACGCTGGGCGTTGATGGTGTTGAGCGCTTCGGTGTTGAGCTCCTCGCTTGTCGCCATGGCATACGTGCCCAGTGCGATCAGCAGCGATGAGTTGGCATCCAGCATGCCGTTGCCGATCTGGATCTTGGCGGTGCGGTCGAGAACGATGAAGTCCAACTGCGCGCGTGCGTTCGCCATCGTGCTCAGGCCGGTGGCCACCAGCAGGCCTGAGAGAAGAATCAGGATTCCGAATGCAACGGCCAGGCGGTGGCCGACGTTGAAGCGTTGAAGAAAGGCGATCATGGACGTCCCAGGAGAGATCAGTGGAGGCATCGATGCCCACGCTGTTAGCGAGCCTGGCACCGGTTCCCCAATAACGGCGTCCTTGTCCAAAACTGGAATGTCTGTCACTAAATTATCATCGCACCCTTCAGAAAACGGCCGAGCTGTCGGGGTGCTCCTGACGCATGTCAGGACGGGCGGCTGCACGCCTGGCACAAACCGCTGTTCGCCGTGCCGCCGTCTTGCCATCCTCATGCTCGGCAACACCTGCCTGCGTTTTAAAACGCACTGACTGCATGGCGATGTTGCCGACCTGCCTGGCTACATGTAGATGGCTCTGCTGATCCGGGCGCCGAAGCCTGCATCGGGATTGGTTGCGGAGTCGCCCAACCTTTCCTGCATGACCGCCACGGCAAGGTCGCGACGTTTCGCCAGTCGGCTGCGGTCGGCGCTGGCGAGTGCATCGCCCATCTCGCTCCTGGTCAGATCGGTGCAATACGCAGGCGCTCCTGGCTGCTGGCGCCAGGAATCGGCCAGGTGGCCCGAATAAAACGCGTCGAAGCCGGTGTCGTTCACCAATGCCATCGCGACCTCGCGATCAGTGTCGCGATCAGCCGCCACGGGGATGGCGATACGGCCGGGCGCAGTGGCCGGCTGGCCTTTCTCGGCAAGCGAACCAGACCCGATCGCATTCCATGCCTTGGCGATCGGGCGGCCCAATTGCTCAGCCACCCACAGGCTCTCGACCTGGCCCGCTTCAATGGCGTCAATCTTGCTGTCACGCGCGGGGTAGTAGTTGGACGTGTCGATCAGTACGACATCACTTGAAACCTGCGCCAGCAGCGGCTTGAACTCCGGAATCCTGTTCAACGGGATCGACAGGATGATGGCATCGACATCGACCACACACTCTTGCGCAGTCACTGCGCGAGCGCCCGCGGACAGCAGTTGCAGGTCAATCGTCTCTGGCCCACGCGAGTTGGCAACCTTGACCTCATGGCCGAGCGAACTCAGCTTTTTCACCAACGTCTTGCCGATATGGCCAGTGCCGATAATGCCTAGCTTCATGATGGGTTCTTCTGTGTGGAGAGCGGGGTGGTTTGCGGGGCGAGGGAAGCCTTTCACGCAGGAAGCGCCCAGCCTGAGCGCAGCACGTCCTGCAGCGCCTGCCGCGCGTCGCTGTCCGCGTCACCGCTGGCAGCTCCTGCCCATGCGATCGCAAGCGCGGCAAGAAAGATGTCGCGGCCAGTCAACGATGCCCGCGCCTGACCGGAGCGTTGTGCAGCCTGCAGAAACACGCCTGAGGCCTCGACCACGGATTGGCAGGTCGGCATCAACACCGAACTTGGCTGGGACCATGCGGCCCGTAGCGGCTCCGGAAGACCTTCGTAGGCATTCATCCAGTTTCCCAATGCCTCGATCCATCGTTGCAGCGCACGCCCCGGGTCGTGCTCTTCTGCCCTGATGGCCATGCGTGCTTGCTCGAGGTTGGCGTAATGCGTTTCCAGTAGCGCTGCCAGCAGGGCGTCGCGGCTGGGAAAGTGCCGATACAAGGTCCCCGGGCCAACGCCTGCACGCTTGGCAATGCTGTCCATCGACACATCGATGCCTTCCTCGGCAAAGGCGTTGCCGGCGACCTCAAGAATATGGGTCCTGTTGCGTTGGGCATCGGCGCGCGGAGGGCGTGGCTGAACGTCGGAGGACATGGGTCGGTTAGCCTGGTTCTTGATATCCGGAGTGTATCTCCATATATTTCTCGGCACAAACGGAGTGTGTCTCCCTTTTGCGGGACGCTCTGAACCGGAAGGTTTCGAGACTGCAGGCGGCGGCCGGCTGTCGTCGTCTCCGCCGGTTGTCACCGCCAGACGCACGCACCACCACTGCAGATCGAGAAACGCATGAGCCACTCCAAGACGATGATCATTGGCCTGCATCTGGGCAATGGCTACGGCTCCCAGCCGGGAGCCTGGCGCATGCCGTGGGTGGATCCGACCAACTACACCAGCTTCGATGCCCGCGTGCGTCAGGCGCAGGCCGCCGAGCGTGGGAAATTCCAGTTCATTTTCCTGCCTGACGGTCCGAGCGCGGTGGCCGATATCGACAACGAAGCGCCTCACTTCAACCTGGACGTGATGATGACCCTGGCTGCCGTTGCACGCGGCACCGAGCGTATCGGTCTGGTGGCCACCGGCTCCACGACGTTCAACGAGCCGTTCAATCTGGCGCGGCAGTTCAAGGCGCTGGACATCATGAGCCACGGGCGTGCCGGCTGGAATGCGGTGACCTCCAGTGGCGAGGATGTCGCCGCGAACTACGGGCGAAAAATTCCGTCCAGCGCGGATCGTTACGCACGTGCGCACGAATTCGTGCAACTGGTGCAGGCGTTGTGGGGCAGTTGGGGGAAGGATGCCTGGCTGCACGACCAGGCCTCTGGCCGGTTTGCCGACGCCAGGCAAATTGCGCCGATCAACCTGCAGGGCAGGTTCGTCGGCTCCCGCGGACCGCTGTATATCCCACCCTCCGAGCAGGGCCAGCCGGTGATCTTCCATGCCGGCGGCAGTCCCA
Source organism: Xanthomonas sp. WHRI 7064 (assembly GCF_040202355.2). Taxonomy (NCBI): domain Bacteria; kingdom Pseudomonadati; phylum Pseudomonadota; class Gammaproteobacteria; order Lysobacterales; family Lysobacteraceae; genus Xanthomonas; species Xanthomonas sp. WHRI 7064. Next base: position 641,817 of record NZ_CP167821.1, read on the forward strand.
ATGCGTTGGAGCTGGCCGGACGTTATGCCAGTGCTGTGATCGGTGCGTGTTTCAGCATTGAAGATGCCCGCGCGCAACGCACCGCCTTCCGCAACGCCGCCAAGCAGGCCGGCCGCGACCCGGACGAGATCAAGTTCATTCCCGGGCTGATGACGACAATCGCGCAGGATCGCCGTGCGGCACTGGATCGCCGGATTGCACTGACCGCGCATACGTTTCCTCAGCGGCTGGGTTACCTGCAACAGATGCTCGGGCTACGTCTGGATCCTGCTGCACTCGAGCGGCCTCTGTCGCCCGCGCAACTGGCTGCGGCACGCCCGTCGCCGCAGGATCCTCGCTCGACAAAGGCGCTGCAGATCGCGCGGGAGGGCTGGAGCCTGCGCGACATCCTGGCCCATGGCGTCATCGACTATCACCCGGTGATTGTGGGCCCGGCGGTCGAGGCGGCCGACCACATGCAAGCCTGGTTCGAGGCAGATGCGGCCGATGGTTTCTGGATCTCACCGGATATCAATGACGACGGCATCGACGCCTTTGTCGATGGAGTCGTGCCGATCCTGCAGCAACGCGGTCTGTTCCATCGCGATTACCGGGGCACCACGCTGCGCGACCACCTGGGCGAACCTGCCCAATACGGGCGCGATCCACGCATCACTGCGTGAGCCGCAGCACGTCACACACATCGGAAGGAGCACACATGAACATCGGCATCATTGGCGCAGGCAATATCGGTGGCACCCTGGCACGCAAATTCGTTGCAGCCGGGCATGTCGTCAAACTGGCTGGTTCAAAAGGCCCCGACAGCATTCGCGAATTGGCAGAAACAATCGGCGCCGAGCCTGTCGCCGCTGAAGAGGCGGTCAAGGACGTCGAGGTGATCGTGCTGTCCATCCCGTTCGCCCGGATCCCCGAGGTTGCGGAGCTGTTCTCTACCGTGCCCGCAGAGGTGGTGGTGATCGATACCTCGAACTACTACCCGCAGCTCGGCACCAGGATCCCGGAAGTCGACGGCGGCAAGCTGGAAAGTGTCTGGTCCAGCGAGCAGCTTGGCCGGCCCATCATCAAGGCATTCAATGCCGTGCTCGCCAGGACACTGGCTGAGCGCGGCAAGCCCGCAGGCACGCAGAACCGGATCGCCATCCCAGTGGCAGGCGACAGTCCGGCCGGCAAGGCGATCGCGCAGCAACTGCTCGACGCTGCCGGGTTCGACTCGGTCGACGCGGGAAATCTTGCAGATTCATGGCGGCAGCAGCCAGGCACGCCTGCGTATTGCACCGAACTTCCGACCGCTGAGCTGGCGTCAGCGCTCAAGGCCGCAGTGAAGGGTGATGCACCGGGTCATCGCGATGCACTGATGGCCGAGTTCTTTGGGGCCGACGCACCGCCAAGTCACGAGACGATCGTTGCGCGCAATCGGGCAGTGACCGCGCCGCGCTGAGATCCGTTTCCAGGGGATCGGAAGAACCCTCGCGAGGAGCGGGTGCCAAACCGAATGGATCCAGCTAGGTGCACATCGCACCGGGATGGTCTGCGCGCTGCAAAGGTGTCGAAGGCGCTCACTTAGAAGCACTGGATGCGCGCGGCGAACATGCCTGCGCATCTCGCGGTAGCGGCCTTGCAGTCATTCATGCGCCCACGGGTGAATGACCGGCGTCAGCACGGCGGTGGCGCCGTGCTGACGAGTTGGATGTTCTGCGCCAGCCCTAGAACTTGACGGTGGAAAGCATTCCCAGCATCTCGTCGTAGCTGCCATTGGCCGCCGCATCGCGAAGAAACCTGGCGCGTTCCACGACAATCTCCTTCGGGGTGTTTTCTGCATGCAGCAGCGCCAGTGCTTCGTCGAGGAATTCGTCCAGGGGCATGGCATGTTCGTCGTTGCCTTGGCCATACAGTTTGGTGCGAACGCCCGGAGGCACCAGCTCGATGACCTGCACGGTGCTGTCGGCCAGCTGCACACGCAAGGCTTCGGTGAACGAGTGCACCGCGGCCTTGCTGGCGCTGTAGGTCATTGCAGCCGGGAACGGCACAAAGCCCAGCGCGGAACTGACATTGATGATGACGCTGTCGTTGTTGCCTGCAAGTTGCGGCAAGAATGCATAGGTCATGCGGATGGTGCCGAGCAGGTTGATGGCAATCGCGTCTTCGGCAGCCTGCAAGGACTCTGGCTTGAAGACGTTCTCGCTCGGCATGATGCCGGCATTGTTGATCACCACATTCAAGGCGGGGTAGCGCTCGGCCGCCACGCGGCTGGCCTGGACGATGGAGTCCGCGTCCGCAACGTCGATTTCGATTGCCTCGATGCCTGGATGCTCGGCAGTGATCTGATCCAGCAGCGCTTTCTTTCGCCCTGACACGATGACCATGTTGCCAGCCTGCTGGAGCCGCAGCGCCAGTCCAAGGCCGATGCCAGAGGTCGAGCCGGTAATGAGGATGGTGTTGCCGCTGTTCTTCATGGATGTTTCCTGGGTACGGAAGGAGTAGAATCCAAACGGACAACAGTCCGCTTGCTCCTAAACGTTGGCGGACAACTGTCCGTTTGTCAACAAATTCAGTGAGGAACAGGGTGTGGAAAAGCCAACGCGATCCGATGCACTGCAAAACCGCGAGCGCATCCTGTCCGTGGCGCTTGCGGAGCTGGTGCGCTCGGCCGATGTGCCACTGAGCGCGATCGCCAAGAAGGCAGGCGTCGGGCAAGGGACCTTCTACCGCCACTTCCCGACGCGGGAGGCCTTGGTGGTAGAGGTCTATCGCCATGAGATGCTGCAGGTCACCGGGTTCGCCGAGCAGTTGCTGAAGACGCGTCCGCCGGAGCAGGCGCTACGCGAGTGGATGAACCGTCTGGCCGAATACGCCATTACCAAGGCGGGCCTGGCGGATGCGCTTCGGGTTGTCGCCAACGCGAAGGAGTGCGCAGGCAACGCAGGCTATGCCCCCGTGATCGCTGCCGCCCAATTGCTGCTGGATGCCAACGAGAAGGCCGGAACGATTCGTCCAGGGATCACCACGGACAAGTTTTTCCTGGCGATCGCAGGGATCTGGCAGATCGACGCCACCGAGAACTGGCAGCCACGCCTGGCCTGGCTCATGGAGACGGTGATGGAAGGATTGTGCGCGGGAGCGCCAGGACGGCCCGCAGGCGGATAGCGGCGGCAAGCGCCCGGATTCCAAGCGCGCAGCAGCGCGCATGCCGCACCCGCTAGGTCTCCAGCTTGCCTTGCTTGAGCTTTTCCCACATGTCTTCGGCTTGCCGGGGTAAGCCGCCGGTGTGACGTAGCAGGCAGATCTCCATGCCGATATCCCAGTGCGTGTCGCCGGGCGCTGCATGGACCAGCAGCCCTTTGGCGAGGTCCTCTTCCACCAGTGTGCGCGGCAGCCACGCGATCCCGGCACCAGAGCGGCACATGGCCAGCAAGGTCGCTGCAAGATCGGAAGTGAGCGCAGGTGTCAGGCGCGGGTCCACATCCTTGAACGCTGGATGCCCGGCGATGATGCGGCCCAGGCCGGAATCTGCACTGTAGGACAGCAAGGGCATTGTATCGGTCGAGGCAAGCGACCAACGTGGGCTGCCGTCGCCATTTTCCTTCGCTGCACTGAAGGGCTGAAGCACATCGTTGCCGACCACAACCCGCTCGAATTGTTCCGTGTCCAGCCCAAGACGCATCCGCGGATGATGGTGGCAGAGCAGGAATTGCGCTGCCCCTTGCAGCATCAATTTTTCGCACGCCCTGAGCGTGTCGGAGACCAGCTGAAACGCACCGATACCGGTGTTTGATTCGATGCGCCTGACAAATGCCGGAAAGAACGTGAAAGAAAGAACATGGGTGGCGAGGAACGCCAACGCAGGCCGGTGTCGCCCGGCCACTTCCAGTGTTTCCTGCCGCGCAGCGTAAATGCCCGAGACCAACCCGGATGCTTTGCGAACGAACGCTTCGCCGGCCGGCGTCATCAGCACTTCCTTGCGCGAGCGCGTGAACAGCGGCGTGCCCAACCATTCTTCGAGGGCATGAATGCGCCGACTGAAGGCCGGCTGGGTGACAAAGCGACGTTGTGCGGCGCGCGAGAAATTCAGGGTCTCAGCCAACGCCAAGCAGTCTTCGAGCCATGTCAGTTCCATGATGCCGATTGTGCATCAAGCGCATAAAAAAGGCATTGGCAGCGCTTGGGCGCTGGCCCTTACGCTCCGACTCGAACTTGCAACGCCTCCACAGGCAGGTTGTCCAGCAAGCGGCAATTCCGGTGGGTTCGCATGTCGACGGGAGCGGGCGATCATGCAGAAACGAAGTGGCATAAGACAGGTGCTTGGCCAGCTCTACGTGCAGGTGCTGATCGCCATCGTCATTGGCGGCCTGGTGGGCTATGTGTGGCCGCATCTGGGTGTGGTCTTGCAGCCTGTCGCAGAGGGTTTCATCAAGCTCATCAAGATGCTTCTGGCACCGATCATCTTTGGAACGGTCGTGGTCGGTATCGCCAAGATGGGAAGCGTCAGAGAGGTCGGGAAAACCGGCATCAAGGCGCTGATTTACTTCGAGGTCGTGTCGACACTCGCACTGGCGATTGGTCTTGTCGTGGTGAACATCATCCGCCCCGGCGAGGGCATGAACATCGATGCCGGTTCGATCGACAGCAGCGCGATCGGGCAGTATGTCGATCGCGCAAAAGACGATGCAGGCATGGTGGACTTTGTGCTGAACATCATTCCCACCACGCTGGTGGACGCCTTCGCCAAAGGCAGCATGCTGCAAGTCATCCTGGTATCGGTGTTGTTTGCAGTAGGGCTATTGCAGCTGGGCGAGCGTGGCAAGCCCCTGGTCGATCTCATCGATAACGGGCTGCAGGCATTGTTCAAGATGATCAACATGGTGATGCGACTCGCGCCACTGGGTGCCGGTGCGGGCATCGCTTTCACGATCGGCAAGTATGGCCTTGCCACCCTGTGGTCGCTGGGGCATTTGATGCTGGCCGTCTACGTGACGTCGGCACTGTTCGTGTTTGTGGTGCTGGGAGCGATCGCACGGTGGACGGGCTTTCCACTTTTGCGCCTTCTCCGGTTCATCAAGGACGAAATACTTGTCACGTTCGGAACCTGTTCGACCGAAGCCGTGCTGCCGCGCATGATGATGAAGCTCGAACTGGCCGGCGTGCGCAAATCGACGGTTGGCCTGGTCCTGCCTACCGGATACACCTTCAATGCGGACGGCACCTGTATCTACCTGACCATGGCAGCCATCTTTGTGGCGCAAGCGACCAATACGCCGCTGCCGGTCTATCAACAGATTGCCTTGCTTGGGGTGTTGTTGCTGACCTCGAAAGGATCGGCTGGTGTCGCTGGCGCGGGTTTCGTTGCGTTGGCCGCAACGCTTTCCACCATCGACACGGTGCCTGTTGCAGGGCTGGTGCTTCTGCTGGGCGTCGATCGCTTCATGAACGAGGCCAGGGCGGTGGTCAACCTGATCGGCAACAGTGTCGCCACGCTTGCCATTGCCAAGTGGGATGGCGCGCTGGATCTGTCCAAGACCCGGGAAATCATGCGTCGTCAACAAGCGGGCGAGCCCATGCCTGTCGCAGCCTCTTCAACCGATCCATAACTCACACCAACCTGCGGGAGACCATCCAATGCGTATCATCGATGTCGTTGAAATCACCAAGCCGATCTCCTCGCCGATCCGTAACGCCTACATCGATTTTTCGAAGATGACCGCCAGTCTGGTGGCGGTGGTCACCGATCAGGTGCGCGACGGCCGTCGGGTCGTCGGCTACGGATTCAACTCCAATGGGCGCTATGGACAGGGCGGACTGATACGCGAGCGCTTTCGCGATCGCATCCTGGAGGCAGACAGTGCATCGCTGTGCAACGACGCCGGCGACAATCTGGATCCGTCCAGGATCTGGAAGGCGATGATGTCCAACGAAAAGCCGGGTGGTCACGGCGAGCGCTCCGTCGCAGTGGGGACGCTGGATATGGCGATCTGGGATGCGACCGCCAAGATCGCCGGCATGCCGCTGTTCCGCTATCTGGCGCAGATGAAAGGCCGGCAAGCCAATCCCCGCGTCTTCGTCTATGCAGCCGGTGGCTACTATTACCCGGGCAAGGACAACAGTGCCTTGCGCAAAGAGATGCGCGGCTATCTGGACCGTGGCTACAACGTGGTCAAGATGAAGATCGGTGGCGCGTCCATCGAGGAGGATCGCGGCCGGATCGAGTCGGTGCTTGAGGAAATCGGCAGCCAGGCCCGCTTGGCGGTGGATGCAAATGGGCGCTTTGACCTGGAGACTGGCATCGCCTACGCCAAGATGCTGCGCGACTATCCGCTGTTCTGGTACGAGGAAGTCGGTGATCCGCTCGACTACGCGCTGCAAGCCGCCCTGAGCGAATTCTATCCGGGGCCGATGGCAACCGGCGAAAACCTGTTCTCGCACCAGGATGCACGCAACCTGCTGCGCTATGGCGGCATGCGTCCGGACCGCGATTACCTGCAGTTCGATTGCGCGCTGTCGTACGGCCTGGTCGAATATCTGCGCACGCTGGAGGTGCTGGAGCAGTTCGGCTGGTCGCCCGCACGTTGCATCCCGCACGGTGGTCATCAGATGTCGCTCAACATTGCCGCAGGCCTGGGTCTGGGCGGCAATGAGAGTTATCCGGACCTGTTCCAGCCATATGGCGGGTTTCCGGATGGCGTCCAGGTCCAGGACGGACACATCGTGATGCCGGAGTTGCCGGGTATCGGCTTCGAGGGCAAGTCCGACCTGATCAAGGTCATGCGTGAGCTGGCCGAATAGGACGGGATGGCATTGGCTGCGTTTCTGATGGGCGAACCACCTGCGCGGTGCGTGCCTGTGCCGACCTTCGCAGGCGCATCAGGACTACGCCCCGCCTCACCCCAGCCAGTCGGCGCAGGCGGCCGGCTTGTTCCCGTCGGCGCAACGTGTCTGCGCCTTCTGGCGCAGGCGCGTCAGCACCGCGCTGCCTGTCGGGCTCTGCTTGCTCCAGGTCTTCAGTGATGCGCCGACTTCCTCGAAGTGCTGGCGATTGTCTTTGAGATAGCCATCGGATTGCCGCGCCAGATCGCCGATCACTCGGCTTGCAAGCGTCTCGATACCTGTACCGTCCTCCGGGCTGAGCCGGACCAGCGCATCCAGATAGGTCATGCCCCGCTCAACCACGGTCCCCTGGCTACCATTCGAATCGTAGGCCTGCTTGAACCATGACAGCGCAGCCTTGGTGTCACCGCGCTGTTCGGCCAGGATGCCCAGGTAGGGCATGTAGTAGGACGGTGTCTTGCTACGCGTCAACTCGGCCTGCATCAATTGCGCAGATCCCTTGTTATCGCCCACCAGCGCCAACAAGCCGGCAGCACTTGTGATCGTGGACTGACGCTCTTCATCGGTCTTGGCTTCCGTCACCGCCCACTGCACGCGCTGGTGCACGGTCTTGACCACGTCTGCAGGCAGCGGAGGTTGCGGCTTATTCATTTCCGCTCTGGTCGGCTGTCCCTGTGCCAGGCGAGCAAGGTCGATCTCGGCATACCCGGTCCGCAAACGATCAACGATGGGCAAGGTGGGATCGGCATAGGCCTGCGCCAACGCCTGATTGAACTCCCTGGACAATGCGGCACGTTTGCCCGGATCGTCGGTTGCGGAAGCAACCAGCGTGGCAGCACCACGCACCAGCACATCAAGATTGTTGCGCACCTCCGACGGGTTGGAAAACACGGTTTGCAGCAACGTGTACGTCGCCGGGCTTGCGACGGGCTTCTGCCTGGTGACGGCCACTGCCAGCAGCTGGAAGCGGCGCTGCAAGGCCGGCTGTGGTGCCGCCTTCGCCAGTGCAGCCAGGGTGCCGGGCGCAGCCTTTGCATCGACCAGTTGGTCGTCCTGCAACCAGCTGTAATTGCCGAGAAGAGTCCACTCGTCCGGCTTTAGCGTTTGTGGAGCGTTGAGCGCCCGCTCCAGGATCTGCTTTGTACTTGCGGTGGATTGAGCTGCAACGCGCAGGCTATCGACAAGCTGGGCGGTACTGCTGTCGCCCACCAGCCGGGTGATTTCGCTGCGATCCGGGCGTAGCAGGATGACCGTGGGATACCCCCTGACGCCGAAGCGTTCGGCCCAGGTCTGGGCTTCTTGCAGGTCTGCGTCCAGATGCACTGCCACGAATTGCCGCGTCTGCGCGATGAACCCCGGGTCCTTGAACGTGGTGGCCTTGAGCCGGTTGCACGGTGGGCACCAGATGGCGCCCCAGTACAACAGGAGTGGTTTGCCGGTGTTCCTGGCCTCCTCCAGGGCTTTCTCCACATTTCCCTCATGCCAGTTTATCGCGGGCGCCGCTGCAGGCCGCGTTGCTGCCGCGGGCGGCGCGGATGCCGCCGACGGCGTTGATCTGTCGCAGGCCGTCAGCGCTGCCAGCAACGCGGAAAGAGCGATGAGCATGGGGGACGGCGAACGAAACGACAGAGCCATGGAAAGCCTTTGCGTGATGGAGGTCAGCTGAGCGCGGTTGTGTGGAAACATCTCCACGCCTGCCAATTTCTCGAAGCATCACGTCTTTCCAGTTTGCCCGGAGCGGAGGATGCGAACTGCCGTCACGCCGAGCGCATCGTTAGGGACGCATGGCGGCGAGCATTGGATCCAGGCTGGAGACAGCCGGCGTTCCGCGCGTGAGGTGCAAGTTGTCTAGCCGGTCCGGACCTGTCGGAGCACTGTGGTCCGGGCAGGGACAGCGTGGATGACGCGTCTGCATGGCTGATCGCGTTGATCGGACACAGGAGCGCTGAGCGAGCCCGTGCGAAGATATGCTTCGGTGTTGCTCGCTCCCCGGCCGCTTGGGTATCCAGGCGGGTTGAAAGGGATCAGGGCGGGTATCGGCGGGTTGTTTCGGGCTGTTGCCCTTTAAAAAACAAAGAGATAGGCCTGAAATGTTACTGATGCTCGACAACTACGACAGCTTTACCTACAACCTCGTGCAGTACCTGCAGGCGCTGGGCGCCGAGGTCACGGTGGTGCGCAACGACGCGATGAGCGTGGATCAGATCGCCGCGCTCAGGCCCGAGCGCATCGTGATCTCGCCCGGCCCGTGCACCCCGAACGAGGCCGGTATCTCGCTGCAGCTGATCGAGCAGCTGGGCCAGACCACGCCGATCCTGGGTGTGTGCCTGGGGCATCAAAGCATCGGGCAGGTCTATGGCGGCGATGTGATCCGCGCCGACAACATCATGCATGGCAAGACCTCGCCGATCCGCCACCAGGGCAAGGGCGTGTTCGCCGGCCTGCCGGACAGCTACGAAGCCACCCGCTACCACTCGCTGGTGGTGGACAAGACCACCTTGCCCGACGCGCTGGAAGTCACCGCCTGGACCGAGAATCCGGATGGCTCGATCGAAGAGATCATGGGCCTGCGCCATCGCCAGTTTCCGGTCGAAGGCGTGCAGTTCCATCCCGAGTCGATCCTGACCCAGCACGGTCAGGCCTTGCTGAAAAACTTCCTGCAGCGTTGATCGAAATGCGCAGCGCGCACGTCGCAAGGGCCGCCGTAACCTTCGTCAGTCTCGATGCAGTCGTCAGCACCGTCGATACACCGGCGACCCGCGCGCGCAATGCCCGCAATCAGCTGCGCGCCAGCGTGCAGCTGATTTTCCACCTCGCTTCGTTCACACCTGCATCCGGATCACGATGAGCACCGCCAGCGACAGCTTCCACTTCTACGAACCAGGCCAGGGCCACGGGCTGCCGCACGATCCGTTCAACGCCATCGTCGGTCCGCGGCCGATCGGCTGGATCGGCTCGCGCAGCGCCGAGGGCATCGCCAATCTGGCCCCTTACAGCTTCTTCAATGCGTTCAACTACGTGCCGCCGATCGTCGGTTTCGCCAGCATCGGCCGCAAGGACAGCCTGCGCAATATCGAAGCCACCGGCGAGTTCAGCTGGAACCTGGCCACGCGCCCATTGGCCGAGGCGATGAACGCCAGTGCGGCGATGGTGCCGGCGGAGGTCGACGAGTTCGTATTGGCCGAGCTGCAGATGGCGCCATCGCGGCTGATCGGTGCCCCGCGCGTGGCGGCCAGTCCGGTCAGTTTCGAATGCCGGCTCAGCCAGCTGTTGCCGCTGCAGAGCGCAGCCGGGCAGGCCATCGAAACCTGGCTGGTCCTGGGCGAAGTGGTCGGCGTGCATCTGGCGCACGCGGCATTGCAGGACGGCATCTACGATCCCGCAGCCGTGCAGACGATTCTGCGCGCCGGCGGCGCCGCCGACTATTTCGAAGTGCAGGCGCAGGCACGCTTCCGCATGCGGCGCCCGGGCCAGTGAGCGCTGCGCGCCGCGTCGCTGCAGGGCATTGCCGCCATGCGCGACTGCAGCGCCAGGATTGATTGATCAAGCTCACTGCCGCCTATCTTTCTTACGTTTTGCCACGGTCCTCGTCCATGCCCATTACCCCGCAAGAAGCCCTGCAACGCACCATCGAACACCGCGAAATCTTCCATGACGAAATGGTCGAGTTGATGCGCCAGATCATGCGTGGTGAGGTCTCGGACATGATGGTCGCCGCCATCCTCACCGGGTTGCGGGTCAAGAAGGAAACCATCGGCGAGATCGCCGGCGCAGCCACGGTGATGCGCGAGTTCTCGCGTCGCGTGGAAGTGAGTGATCGCCAGCATATGGTCGACATCGTCGGCACCGGCGGCGATGGCTCGCATACCTTCAACATCTCCACCTGCGCCATGTTCGTGGCCGCCGCCGGTGGTGCCAAGGTCGCCAAGCACGGCAATCGCAGCGTCTCCTCCAAGTCCGGCAGTGCCGACGCGCTGGAGGCCCTGGGCGCGGCGATCGAGCTGCAGCCCGAGCAGGTCGCCGCCTCGCTGGCGCAGACCGGTATCGGCTTCATGTATGCACCGGTGCATCATCCGGCCATGAAGGTGGTGGCGCCGGTGCGTCGTGAAATGGGCGTGCGCACCATCTTCAACATCCTCGGCCCGCTGACCAACCCGGCCGGCTCGCCGAACATCCTGATGGGCGTGTTCCATCCGGACCTGGTCGGCATCCAGGCGCGCGTGCTGCAGGAACTTGGCGCCGAGCGCGCGCTGGTGGTGTGGGGCCGCGATGGCATGGACGAGCTCTCGCTCGGTGCCGGCACCCTGGTCGGCGAACTGCGCGATGGCCAGGTGCGCGAATACGAAGTGCATCCGGAGGATTTCGGCATTGCCATGTCGGCTAGCCGCAACCTCAAGGTGGCCGATGCCGCGCAGTCGCGCACGATGCTGTTGCAGGTGCTCGACAATGTGCCCGGCCCGGCACTGGACATCGTCGCGCTCAATGCCGGGGCGGCGCTGTACGTGGCAGGCGTGTCCGACAGCATCGCCGACGGCGTCGTGCGTGCGCGTGCGGTCCTGGCCGATGGCTCGGCGCGTGCAAAGCTGGACGCCTATGTCGCCTTCACCCGGCAGATTGCCCCGCAGGCCTGACCCTTCCCACCGCACCGGCAAGCATGGCCTCGGCATCCTCACAATCCCGCTGGCATGCTGCGCGCTGGCGCGTGGCGGCCGGTTGCGGCCGTCTTGACCGATAATGCCCGCCCGCCAGGACCCGATACGATGAGCGACATCCTCAACACCATCCTCGCCCGCAAGGCCGAAGAAATCGCCGAGCGCAGTGCGCGCGTGCCGCTGGCCGAGCTGATCGCGCGCAGCGCCGACCTGCCGCTTACGCGCGGTTTCGCTGTCGCCATGCAGGCCAGCATCGCCGCCGGCGAGCCGGCAGTGATCGCCGAAGTGAAGAAGGCCAGCCCGTCCAAGGGCGTGATCAGGCCCGACTTCCACCCGGCCGACATCGCGGTCAGCTATGAATTCGGCGGCGCCAGCTGCCTGTCGGTGCTGACCGATGTGGACTTCTTCCAGGGTGCCGATGCCTATCTGCGCCAGGCGCGCGAGGCCTGCACGCTGCCGGTGCTGCGCAAGGACTTCACCGTCGACCCCTACCAGGTCTACGAAGCGCGCGTGCTTGGCGCCGATTGCATCCTGCTGATCGTCTCGGCACTGGACGATGGGCAGCTGGCCGAGCTGTCCGGCCTGGCCATGCAGCTGGGCCTGGACGTGCTGGTGGAAGTGCACGACATCGACGAGCTCGAGCGCGCGGTGCAGGTGCCGGTACCGCTGGTGGGCATCAACAACCGCAATCTGCGCACCTTCGAAGTGACGCTGCAGACCACGCTGGACATGCGCGCCGCCGTGCCGCGCGACCGCATCCTGGTCACCGAAAGCGGCATTGTCACTCCGGCCGATGTGCAGTTGATGCGCAGCCACGGCGTGAACGCGTTTCTGGTCGGCGAGACCTTCATGCGCGCGCCCGAACCCGGCGAGTCGCTGCGTCAGCTATTCTTCGCGCATGACTGAGGCGTATCCCGTACCGCGCGACGACGCACCGCTGGTGGTCTTCGATTTCGACCACACGCTGTATGACGGCGACTCCGGCAGCCATCTGTTCGCCTGGCTGATCAAGCGCAACCCCTTGCGTCTGCTGGTGGCGCTGTTGGCCTCGCCAATCCTCGGCCCGATGGTGGCGATGCTGCCGACCCGTCGCCGCGGCGTGTCCGGGTATGTGTGGATCGCCACCTTCGGCCTGCACCGTACGCGCGAGTTCAACCGTTTCATCGATGCGTACGTGCTCAAGCATGAGGCGCAGATCCGGCAGCGCCTGTTGCCGCACGCCTTGAAGGTGTTCACCGACCACCGCGCTGCCGGCGACCGCGTGGTGGTGGCCACCGGCGCGCCGCCGGAACTGGCGCGCGCGATTCTCGGCTTTGTCGCCCATCAGGACGTGCCGGTGATCGGCAGCCTGGTCGGCCCACGCCTGGGTGCGGTCACCGCGCGACGTCACTGCCACAACGAAGAGAAGATGCGCATGCTGCGCGAGCGCGGCTATGCCGACATCGCCATTGCCTATTCGGACAGCACCGCGGATCTGCCGCTGTTGAAGGCCGCGCGTGCGCCGGTGGTGGTCAATCCGAAGGCCAATCGCGAAGCGCTGTTCCGGCAGGTGCTGCCGGCCGGCACGCCGATCCTCAACTGGGGATGTCGCGATCGCGGTGGCAAGGCGCTGTAGCGCCTGGCGCCGGTAGCGGCGCGCAGCCTGGCGGGCACGGCAGGTATTCGAACTCGGCAGCTACCGCGCAGACGCACGGCTTGCTTCGCGCGCATCCGGTGGCTGTCACCAAGATTTACCGGTCACGCCAAGCCCGCCGAAGCAGCAGGGAAGGGTAAGCAGCTAGTAATTCACAGCAAGCAGCACGCGGCGGCGCAGCGCGCCCGACCGCATCAGTCCGCATACCGTGCGGCATGCGGTTCAAGCTGCGGCTGGTGCAGTGCTGCACCAGCCGCGACCACAACCGCCTAGCGGGTGCCGTAGAGCACGACGGTCTTGCCGCGCGCATGCAGCAGGCCGTCGGCCTGCAGCTTCTTGAGCACGCGACCGGCCATTTCGCGCGAACAACCCACCAGCCGTGCCAGTTCCTGCCGCGATACGCGCAGCTGGGTGCCCTGCGGGTGACTCATCGCTTCAGGCTCCTTGGACAGGTCGTGCAGGGTGCGCACGATGCGGTCGGTTACGTCCAGGAACGCCAGGCGGCTGGCTTTCCTTGTGGTATCGAGCAACCGCTTGGACAGCTGAACGCCAATCGCGTACAGGATGCGCGGCGCATCCGGCGACAGACTGGTCTGGAACAGCTGCTGCAGCCGCTCGTAGCTGATCTCGGCCAGCTCGCACTGGGTGCGGGTGCGCAAGATCACCTCGCGGGTATCGGATTCGATGAACAACCCCATCTCGCCGACGAACTCGCCGCTACCGAAGTAGCCCAGCACCAACTCACGATCGTCATCTTCCTCGGCAATGATGCTCACCGAGCCACTGATCACGTAGTAGAGGGTGCCAGCCGGGTCTCCTGGCCGGAACACATCGGTCCGGGTCGGATAGCGCCTGCGATGGCTGTGCGCCAGGAAACGCTCGATCGTGCCCGCGTCCAGCGCCAGAGAAGGGGTAGCGTTACGTACCGTCGTAGTCACAACCGTCGTGTTTCCTGGGCTCATGGTAGTTCCGCGTGTAATTCCTGAAGCTTAACGGCATGAGTCATGCAAGGTAAACCATTCTTAACATCGGCATTTCGTTGCTGGGATCTTTGGCTCATAATTGTTTCCTTTCCCGCCTTCCATAAGGACAGACCGACGTGGTCAAGCCGTTGCCTCGCCTGAGGCTACAGGGGTTCAACAACCTCACCAAGGCGTTGAGCTTCAACATCTACGACGTCTGTTACGCGCGTACCGAAGAGGAGCGTCAGCGCTACATCGAATATATCGATGAGCAGTACGACGCCGATCGTCTGACGCAGATCCTGACCGATGTTGCCGAGATCATTGGCGCCAACATCCTCAATATCGCACGTCAGGACTACGATCCGCAGGGCGCATCGGTCACGATCCTGATCTCGGAAGAGCCCGTCATCGACAAGAAGCAGGCTGGTAAGGAGCTGATCTCCGATGCCGTGGTTGCGCATATGGACAAAAGTCATATCACTGTCCATACATACCCCGAGACGCATCCGCAGGAAGGCATCGCCACATTCCGCGCCGATATCGACGTCGCCACCTGCGGCGTGATCTCGCCGTTGAAGGCGCTGAACTACCTGATCGAGAGCCTGGAATCGGACATCGTGATCATGGACTACCGCGTCCGTGGCTTCACCCGCGATGTGAAGGGCAAGAAGCACTACATCGACCACAAGATCAACTCGATCCAGCACTTCCTCGCCAAGAACGTGAAGTCGCGCTACGAGATGTTCGACGTGAACGTCTATCAGGAAAACATCTTCCACACCAAGATGCACCTGAAGGACTTCGACCTGGACCAGTACCTGTTCGAGGAGCGCGCCAAGAACCTCTCGTTCAAGGAGCGCATGAAGATTGAAACGCTGCTCAAGCGCGAGATCGAAGAGCTGTTCCACGGGCGCAACCTGAGCGAGTAAGCGCAGCGAGCGAGCTGTTGCGTGACCTGCCTGCAGGCGCGCGAAAGAACCAAGGCGGGACGGCCCGCCACGCGATGACCTCGCGTTCCACAGCCGACGGCGGCCCAGTGTGCAAACACTGGGTCGCTTTTTTTTTGTGCGTTTTTCAAGTGAGGAGTGATGCGATGCCCTGGATCTATCTGCTGCTGGCCGGCCTGTTCGAAATCGGTTTTGCCATGGGCCTGAAGTACAGCGACGGCTTCACCCGCCTGTGGCCGACCGTGCTGACGATCGGTCTGGCGGGCATCAGCCTGTGGTTCCTGACCCAGGCACTGAAGACCATTCCGGTCGGCACCGGTTACGCGATCTGGACCGGGATCGGCGCGCTGGGCGTCACCATCGCCGGCATCGCACTGTTCGGCGACAGCGCGTCATGGTCGCGTCTGGCCTGCATCGGCCTGATCGTGGCCGGGGTGATCGGGCTGAAGCTGGTGGGATAGTCGTGGTCAGCCCTGCGTGGTCAGCCCTGCGTGGTCAGCCCCACTGCGTGGGCCTGACCCCCCAAGGTTTGCGTAGCAAACCTTGGGCCCCACTTCGTAGCAGCCTATCCCCCCGCCTTCGGCGCGCCCCCTTAACAGAAGGGGGCTCTGCTCCAGTGGGGTGTTGCGAGGTGTGGGCTTGGTTTGCTGGGCGCTGCCAGCTGCCAGCCGCCAATCCCCAATCCCCAATCCCCAATCCCCAATCCCCAATCCCCAATCCCGCCGGCTACAGCCGGTACGCCACCGCTTTCATCAGCTTGGAGGCCAGGGCCATGGCGCTGGGGATCGGGGGCGGGAGGATGCGCGCGCCGGCCTGTTCGGCCTGGTCGGCGTGGCGGGCTTCGTCGATCTTCATCACGCGCAGGATCGCGCGGCTGCGCTGGTCGACCTCGGGGAGGGTTTCCAGGTGTTCGTCCAGATGCGCTTCGACCTGGCGCTCGGTTTCGACCACGAAGCCCAGGCTCCAGTCGTCGCCGCGCAATCCGGCCAGGGCGCCGAGCGCGTAGCTGCCGGCGTACCAGAGCGGGTTGAACAGGCTGGGGCGGCTGTCCAGCTCGTGCAGGCGGTCGGCGCACCAGGCCAGATGGTCGGTTTCTTCCTGCGCCGCCTCCAGCAGATGGTGCTGGGTGTGGGCATCGCGGGCGACCGCGGCCTGGCCAAAATACAGGCCTTGCGCGCAGACTTCGCCGACGTGGTTGATCCGCATCAAGCCGGCGGCGTGGCGACGCTGGTCCGGTTCCAGTGCGACGTCGGGGGTGTCAGCGGCCGGGTTGGGGCGCTCGGCGGGCGGATTGCCGAATACCGTGTCCAGCGCGCGCTGGGCTTCGACTAGCAGCCGGTCGAGCGGGCTATGCAGTCGGAAAGAGGAGATCTGGGTCATGCGCCGATTCTGGCCCCGGACCGAGCCGCTGCCAACCGCCAGCGCTCCGGCCAGCCGGCGACTTGCGTGGCCTTGTATCGTCCCGTACAATCCCGCCTCTTCTGTTTCGCCTTCACAACGCGTGGCAAAGTTCCAGCGGTCATTGCCGCTGCAATCCGCCCGACCACTCAAGAGTTTTCTCATGACTACGTTCACCGCCAAGTCCGAGACCGTCCAGCGCGACTGGTATCTCGTTGACGCCGCCGGCAAGACGCTCGGCCGTCTGTCCACCGAACTGGCCCGCCGTCTGCGCGGCAAGCACAAGCCGGTTTATACCCCGCACGTCGATACCGGCGATTACCTCGTGGTGATCAATGCCGAAAAGATCGTGGTCACGGGCAACAAGCTGAAAGACAAGAAGTATCACCGCTTCACCGGCTACATCGGTAACCTCAAGACCGAGAGCCTGGAGCAGGCGCTGGAGCGCCACCCGGAGCGCGTGATCGAAATCGCCGTCAAGGGCATGCTGCCGAAGGGCCCCCTGGGCCGCACCATGTACCGCAAGCTCAAGGTCTATTCGGGTGCCGAGCATCCGCACGCCGCCCAGCAGCCGCAAGTTCTGGATATCTAATCATGGCTATCACGCAAAACTACGGCACTGGCCGCCGCAAGTCCTCCACCGCTCGCGTGTTCCTGCGCAAGGGTACCGGCAACATCACCGTCAACGACCGTCCGCTGGACGAGTTCTTTGGCCGTGAGACTGCACGCATGATCGTGCGTCAGCCGCTGGAACTCACCAAGAACACCGAAAGCTTCGACATCCTGGTCACCGCCTCCGGTGGCGGCACCACCGGTCAGGCCGGTGCGATCCGTCTGGGTATCGCCCGTGCACTGGTCGAGTACGACGAAACCCTGAAGTCCGAGCTGCGCAAGGCCGGCTTCATGACCCGTGACGCTCGCGAAGTCGAGCGTAAGAAGGTCGGTCTGCACAAGGCCCGTCGCGCGACCCAGTTCTCCAAGCGCTGATCCATCGCGTTTGTTGCGTCCCGGTTCGCCGGGGCGCCTGCTTCAAAAGCCCGGCAATGCCGGGCTTTTGTCGTTTTGGGGTCTGCGCAGTGGGAGCCTGCAGTCGGTGGCCTGCGATGTGCTGTGTTGCGAGGCAGGTTTCTTTGGCCGGGCCTGGCGGCTTCCGCAAACGCTGGGTGGCCATCTCGTAGCAAGTGGCAGCGGTGGCGGCGCCTGCGCGCGGCGGCGGGGGTGATGCCTGAGAGTGGCCAGTTCTAAGGTGGCGCTTCTGCTGGGCGCCTGGCTAACGCAGCATCCCTTCCGGACGAGGGCGGGGTGGGGGCGTCGCCTGCGGCGACCGTTGTTCGACCTCGGGGCGGCTTGCGTGCGCGCCCCATCCCCGCTGTGCTGGGCAGAAGTAATCGGGCAACAAAAAAAGGCCCGATCGTCAGATCGGACCTTTCGTGTTTGGCTGCCCCGGATGGATTCGAACCACCGATGCCTGAGTCAGAGTCAGGTGCCTTACCGCTTGGCGACGGGGCAATAAAACGTGTTGGGCCAAGATTATTGCATGCCTGTGTGCGCATGAACACCTTGGTGGCTATGGGTGGACTCGAACCACCGACCCCAGCATTATGAGTGCTGTGCTCTAACCGGCTGAGCTACATAGCCTAGGGAGCCGGCAATTCTTACCAAGCGCTCGCGTGTTGTCAAGCATTTCGTTTTCAGCTTGTGAGCCGGCCGTCGCCGTGGCAGAGTCGGTGACAGTAGATTTTCAGGAGTCCGCATCGTGATCGATCCGGACGGTTTCCGGCCAAACGTCGGCATCGTGCTGATGCGAGAGGATGGTCAGGTGTTCTGGGCACGACGTGTGCGCAGGGACGGCTGGCAGTTCCCGCAAGGTGGCATGAATACCGATGAGACACCCGTAGAAGCCATGTACCGCGAGTTGCGCGAAGAAACCGGGTTGTTGCCCGAGCATGTTGAATTGCTCGGTGCCACCCCTGGGTGGCTGCGCTATCGCCTGCCGAGCCGGGCAGTACGGCGCAACGAGCGTCAGGTCTGCATTGGCCAGAAGCAGGTGTGGTTCCTGCTGCAGTTCACCGGCCACGAATCCCATCTCAAGCTCGACCACACCGACACGCCGGAGTTCGATCACTGGCGCTGGGTGGATTTCTGGTACCCGGTCGAGCATGTGGTGATGTTCAAGCGCGGGGTCTACGCGCGCGCGCTGCGTCATCTGGCTCCGCTGGCGCAGACCATCGCGGGCTCGGCGGCGGTCGGGGTGATGCCCGAGCGCGCGCTGGAGGCGTGGTTGCCGGGCAGCAGCGCGGCCGGGCACGACAGCCCACGCAAGCGTCCACGCAAGCGGGGCGGGCCTCGTGCGGTGCGGATTAATAATGATTAACGTTTGGAATTGACACCTATTCTCGTTTGCGGTGCAATCGGTCTCGGTCCTCTCCGGATCGCCAGCACCCGACCGATACCGTGTACGTCTGCATCTGTAATGGGGTCACCGACCACCAGATCCGCGAAGCGGCCGAGAATGGCTGCGCCAGCCTGGCCGAGCTGACCATGCGCACAGGCTGTGGTTCGAACTGTGGGTCGTGCCTGGAAATGGCGGGCGACGTGCTGAGCCAGGCCCATGCGAGCCGCGCACTGCCGCTGCCCATGCTGGGACTTGCCAGCGCTGCCTGAGCGCCTTCCAGCGTGCTCGCGCGCTGTCGATAACAGATTGCCGCAGCCGGGTTGCTGGCTCGCGCCACCAATGCGCAATCGATAGGTGGGCTCCCTGGCTGACGATCATGCGGCCAGTTCGGGACCGGCTGCAGTCATGGTTCGATCGACAGTCTGTAAGCGATCGTTCGGCGAATGATCGATGCGCGCTCCGCTGTTGCGACAGGCCGGATGACGGCCCACCCGGGATCGGGTAGGCGTCGCGCAACTGATCACGATTCGCGTTCCTTCATGCGCCGCGGCAACGCGCTACAGTGCGGCCGGCTCACTGTCTCGGAGACATCGCATGAAGGGCGATACCAAGGTCATCGAGTACCTCAACAAGGTGCTCTACAACGAACTCACTGCGATCAACCAGTACTTTCTGCACGCCAAGATGCTGAAGAACTGGGGCCTGAAAGAACTGGCCGAGCATGAGTACAAGGAATCCATCGACGAGATGAAGCATGCGGACAAGCTGTCCGACCGCATCCTGTTTCTCGAGGGACTTCCGAATTTCCAGGCGCTGGGCAAGCTACGCATCGGCGAGAACCCCACCGAGATGTTCCGCTGCGATCTGGCGCTGGAGCGTGAGGCGGTTGCGGTGCTGCGCGAGGCCGTGGCCTATGCGGAGACCGTCAACGACTACGTGAGCCGCCAGCTGCTGGTGGACATCCTGGAATCGGAAGAAGAGCACATCGACTGGCTGGAAACGCAGCTGGATCTGGTGGCGCGCATCGGCGAGCCGAATTACCTGCTGACCAAGCTGGACGACTGAGGTCGCTCAGCGCGGTGCTGGTCGGCGTCGTGTCGGGATCAGCGCAATAGGGTGAGTCAGTAAGCGCTTGTACTGCTGGGGAACATGCAGGCGCTGCGGGCGCTGCATGGGTGTCGTGCTGTCGCTGTGAGTGGCCGCATGTGGCTTCGCGCGCTATCTGAGCCGCGCCCCGGCCCGCGTTTGCGACGCTGGCGCTCCAGGGCACGCATGCCAGTGGCGCGCAAACCCTGCCTTCTCGCCGCGGCGAGAGCGGGGCGAGATTTTTCTTCGCAGGATGTCTTCGACTGTGTCGCCTGGCCGGTTGTTGTCGTCGGCTGCAGGCTTGCGCGGTTCAGCCGGCTGTGCGGGTCTTGGCCTGCAGGCGGGCGACCTGGCCGAGCAGCGCCAGGCGGGCGCGTGCGTATTCGGCGATGACCAGCGCCACCATCACCGAGGGGCGTTCGATGGTGCCGGTGCGCGCGGCCAGTTCGATCCGGCGCGCGGCATTGGCCAGCGCCTTGGCGCCGACGTTGGCGCTGGAGGATTTGAGCGTATGCGCCAGATCGCGCAGCTGCATGCTGTCGCGGTTGGTGGCTGCGGTTTCCAGGCGCTCAATGATGCCCGGCGCGTCTTCCAGGAACAGCTGCAGGATGGTGATGGTGTCCGCGCCCGCCACCTCGTACAGCTCCTCGATCACGCTGTTGTCCAGGATCGGCAGGGCGCGCGCCTGCGCGGCGCTGCTGGCGCTTTCGGGGTCGCCTGTGGCCTGGCTGCCGGTGGCCGGGCCAGGCAGCAATGGTTGGCGCGGCAGCCAGCGTTGCAGGCAGGCGTCGAGCTGCTCGCGGGCAACCGGTTTGGACAGATAGTCGTCCATGCCGGCGGCCAGGCAGCGTTCGCGATCGCCGGCCATGGCGTTGGCGGTCATCGCCACGATCGGGATCGGGCGGCCACCGCTCTCGGTTTCCATCGCGCGCCAGCGGCGGGTGGCGGCATAGCCGTCCAGCACCGGCATCTGGCAATCCATGAAGACCATGTCGTAACGGGTGGACTCCATGCTGCTCAGCGCGGCTTCGCCATCGGTGGCCGTATCGGCGTCGAAGCCGAGCACGGCCAGCAGCTTCTGCGCGACCAGCAGGTTCACCGGGTTGTCTTCCACCAGCAGGATGTGCACGTCGCGCGCGTTGGCCAGCGCGGGCGCCATCGGCTCGGGAATCATCGCCGCGGCCAGCGTGGCCGCGTGGGCCGGCCTTGGCTCGGGCGGCAGCACCAGCGAGCGCAGGGTCTCGTCCGGGCTCTGGCGCGGCACCAGGGTGGCATTGTCCTGCAGCTCGGACGGCACCGGCTCGTCGCCGTACAGCCAGATCAGGCGCGCGCCGCTGAGGTCGTCCGGGCGCGCAAGTGCGCGATGCACGGCGCGTGCGCTGTAGCGCAGCGTGTCGTGGTCGGCGATGACGCAGCGGAAGCCTTCGCTGTCGCTGTGGCGACGCACCCGCTCCAATGCTTCCTGGGTGGTTTCCATCAGCACGTGCGACACGCCCCAGCTGTCGAGCAGGCGCTTGAGGCGTTGCGACAGGCGGGTGTCGGAACTGATCACCATCACCCGCGCGGCATCGGCACCGGTGTTGTGCTGCAGGTCGCCGATGACCTTGAGCAGCGGGATTTCGAACCAGAACGTGGCGCCGCGCCCAGGCTCGGACTCCACGCCGATGCGGCCGCCCATCAGGTCGATGATGCGCTTGCAGATCGCCAGCCCCAGGCCGGTGCCGCCGTACAGGCGGGTGGTGGAGGCGTCGGCCTGGGCGAATGAGCGGAACAGGCGTGCCTGCTGATCCGGGGCGATGCCGATGCCGGTGTCGCGCACCTGGAAGCGCAGCAGATGCTGGGCGCGGGTTTCGCCCAGGCGACGCAGCTGGATGTCGACGCTGCCGCGCTCGGTGAACTTGATCGCATTGCCGATCAGGTTGCCCAGCACCTGGCGCAGGCGGATCGGGTCGCCGCGCACCAGCAGGCGCACCGACGGTTCGATATCCAGCCCCAGGCGCAGCTGCTTGCCTTCGGCGGTGCGCTGCAATAGCTGCACGACGCCGTCCAGCAGCTCGCGCAGGTTGAAGGTGGTGATCTCCAGTTCGAGCTTGTTGGCTTCGAGTTTGGAGTAGTCGAGGATGTCGTCGACGATGCGCAGCAGCTGCAGCGAGCTGCCGGTGGCGGTCTGCAGCATGTCGCGCTGGTCCAGGCTGAGCTGGCCGCTGGAGATCAGTTCCAGCATCGGAATGATGCCGTTGAGCGGGGTGCGGATCTCGTGGCTCATGGTGGCCAGGAATTCACCCTTGGCCAGCGTGGCGGCCTCGGCGGTCTGCTTGGCGCGCAACAGTTCCTGTTCGAGCGCGCCGTGACGCTGCAGCTCCTGCTGCAGGCGTTCACGGGCAACGTCGGCTTCTTCCAGGCGTTGTGACAGGGCGCGTTGCGCGCGCGCGCTGCGGTAGCCGGCAACTGCGGCGCATAGACCAAATACCACCGTCAGTGCTGCAGAGAGCGCCGTCACTGCGCGCCACGGCCCGTCGATGGCCGACCACTGCAGGCCGGCACCCAGCGCAGCGACCAGCGCGGTCAGCGTGGCCAGGCTGCTCCAGGCGCGGAGGCCTCCTGCCCGCGCTGTCACTCAGAGCACCGCGTTCGTGAAGTCGAAGTCCAGTTCCTTGCCGACCGTCTGCACCAGGTTGCCCTGGATGAAGTCCACGCCGCTCATCCACATCGCCGCGGCCGCCTGCGGATCTTCGATGCGTTGGCCGATGATCAGCAGGCCGCGCTGATGGGCGATATTGATCACGCTGCGCAGTTCGTCGCGGACTGCCGCGTTGCCGTGGGCATCGGCGAAGCGGTTGGCCATGCGCACGAAGCTCAGCGGCAACTGGCCCAGCAGCGCGTTGGCTTCGTCGCCGGGCTCGAACTGGCTCAGGCAAAACTGCACGCCGGCCGGCATCAATTTGGCGCAGAACTGCTGCACGGTGACCACGTGGATCAGGGCATCGTCCAGGCGCAGGTCGACGATCAACGATTGCCCGGCCACGCCGCGCTCGAGCAGCGCCTTGAGCAGCCAGTCGGCAAAGGCGTCGCGTGCCAGCGTGCGTGGCGACTGCGACACGAACAGCCGCAGCGGCGGGTGGGCGTGCTGGTACAGATGCAGCAGGCCGAGCGCGTGGTCCATGACCTGCTGGTCGAGATCGGCGATGCGTCCGGCCGCTTCGGCGGCGGGAATCACCTGGCCGGCCGACAGCAGCGTGCCGTCGGCCTGGCGCAGCCGCAGCAGCACCTGGTATTGCGCGGTGTCGCCGCCGGCCACCGCCACGATCGGTTGATAGGCCAGTTCGAGCTGGCCTTCGACCAGGCGCAGTTGCTCCTGTTGTTCGGCCTGGCTGGGGGCCAGATAGGCCTGCACGCCGTCGCTGCGCAGGCGTGCCTGCAGCGCAGTGCGCTCGACCGCTTCCAACGCGCTGCCGGTGTCGTCGAAGCCCAGGCCCAGCGGTGCCACGCCGATGGCGCAGCGCACGTGCACCGATTCTTCCTCGCGCACCGGGAAGGCATGCGCCGACAGCCGCTGGCGGATCTCCAGCGCGTGCTGTTCCAGGCTGGATTCGGGCATGTCCACGCCCAGCAGCAGGAAGCTGTTGTCGTTCAAGCGCGCCAGTGGATACGGGTGCGCGGCGCTGGCCAGGCGATGCCCGGCCTGGGTCATCAGGCGCTCGTAGGCGGCATAGCCGTAGCGCTCACGCAGGCCGAGCGCGCTGGCGATTTCGATGAAGAACAGCCCGCCGGCCTGCTTGCGCGCCAGCGCATCGGCCAGCAGTTCCATCACATGGCCGCGCGTCGGCAGGCCGGTTTCCGGATTGCTGCGCACGCTGACCGGTTCGCCGGCCTGCTGCAGCGCCTGTTGGCGGGCGCGGCGGATGCGGTTGGAGACTGCGGCGATCAGGTGACGTGGGCGGATCGGCTTGGTCAGGAAATCGTCGGCGCCGCTGTCGAGTACTTCGAACTGACGCTCCGGATCCGGGTCGCCGGTCAGGAACACGATCGGCAGCAATTGCTGGCCCGGCTGCTGGCGGATCAGGGTGGTCAGGCGGATGCCGTCCAGCTCGGGCATGTGCAGGTCCATCAGGATCAGATCCGGGTGGTAGTCCTGGATTGCCTGCGGCACGCTGGCAGCGGTCATTTCCACCTGCGCATGCATGCCGGCGCCGTGCAGCACGCTCTGCGCAAACAACGCCTGCGAGCGGTCGTCCTCGACGATCAGCACGCGGTACGGCGCGTCGGCGGCGACGTTGTCATCGCCCTCGCGCGGGGTTGAGGCAGTCGTTGGTGTCGGCGCTGCGGCCGTCGCGTGCGCGCTGCTGCCCTGTGCAGCGGACTGCGCTGGCGCCATCGGCAGGATCATTGCGGGTGCGGCAGCAGGCGCAGGCGCCGGAATGATGGCCGCGCTCACCGGCTCGGCAACGGTGGCCGCCGCCGCGGCCTCGTCGGCCCAGCGGCGCCAATAGTCGGCTGGCGGCGTTTCGGCGCGCAGTGGACGATTGCGCGTGGCGGTGTCGTCACGGGTGAAAGGAACCGGATCTCGGGCGGCCATCGATACTCCCTGCAGTCGCGATGATTATGCGATGAACTTCACGATAGCGGGGAGCGACGTGCAGCCGGCGTGGTGGTGGAACGCATCGGCGCGACCAGCCGGCGCATGCCCCGCCACAGCAGTCGCCAGACCCACCACACCACTAGCGTGGCCAGCACGCTGGAGCCCACCGCAACACTGAGTGCCAGCAACGGGTGCGCCAGTGCCAGCGCTAGCGCGGTGGTGGTGATGGTGTCTTCGGCCAGTGAGGCGACCCAGTTGCTGGCCGGTTCCGGCGAGGTGTTGAGCAAGGCGCGGGTGCCGGCCTTGAGGGTATGGCTGGTCAGCGCCACGCCGGCGCCGGCGGCCAGCACGCCGGTGCTCAGATCACCGTCCGGCGACAGCGTGGCCGCGGCCAGGAAGGCACCGGCCGGCACGCGTGCCAGCGTCTGCAGCAGGTCCCAGCCCGAATCCACGCCGGGGATCTTGTCGGCGAAGAATTCGGCCACCGCCAGGGCACCGGAGGTGCCCAGCACCCACCACGACTGTGCCGGGTGCAGGGCGGGCGGCAGCTCGATCCAGCCGAGCAGGCCGGCAAGGCCGACACCGAACACGGTGAGATAGACACGGATGCCGGCCAGCCAGGCCAGCAGGATGCCGATCACGAACAGATGGGCTTCGCTCATGGCGTTGTCGATTCCTGCAAACAATTGCAGAACTATCGCAGAACTTTGGGATAACCGCCGGTCCAGCGCCAGCACGACGGTCAGTGGCGCTCTGGCACACTACGCCGCCCATGACTGCGCCGGCCTGTCCGGACCCGATGCCCATGCGACCAGCCGCACGCGTTCAGATCGTCCAACGTGACTCCGGCGGTGGCCGTTCCCGCGGCCGCTGGTTATGGCTGGTGATCGCACTGGTGTGGCTGGCGTCACTGGGCGGGGTGTGGTGGATGGCCAGCCGCACTGCCGCGCCGCGTCTGGTCCAGGCCGAGGCGGCGCTGCAGCAGGCGCAGCGCAACCAGGCCCAGCAGCGTCGGCAGATCGCGCAGCTGCAGCAGCGCCAGGTCAACCTGGCGATGTCCGACAAGATCAGCCGCGCCGCCAATACCGAGGTGCAGGCCTCGCTGGCCGAGCGCGACGAGCAGATCGCCGCGCTGCGCGCGGATGTGGCGTTCTACGAGCGCCTGGTGGGCTCCACCGCGCAGCGCAAGGGGCTGAACGCGCACTCGGTGCAATTCGCCGCCGAGGCCGGCGGCACCTGGAATTACAGCGTGGTGCTGACCCAGAACCTCAACCGCGGCGCGATCAGCCAGGGCCAGCTGCGCTTTGCGGTGGAAGGCGTGCGTGCCGGCAAGCTGGTCACGGTGAGCTGGAACGAGCTGCACCAGAAGCCGGATGCGGCCGGGCAGCCGTACTCGTTCCGCTATTTCCAGCAATTGGACGGCAGCGTGATCCTACCGAAGGATTTCACTCCGCAACGTGTCAAAATCTCCCTGAGCGGCGACGGGGCGCCGGTCAATCAGACATTCGACTGGAAAGTCGCCGGGAATGGCGCGGGGGAGTAGCTGATGTTCGGAAACAAATCCAACCGTGGTGCGCAGACCGTGGTCGACACCTTGATCGGGCCGCAGGTGGTCATCCGCGGCGACCTGATGTTCAGCGGCGGGCTGTATGTGGAAGGCCGCATCCTGGGCAAGGTGATTGCCGAAGACGGCGCCAGCGCCACCTTGACGGTGGCCGAGCAGGGCAGCATCGAAGGCGAGGTGCGCGCGCCGGTGGTGATCATCAATGGCCAGCTGACCGGCGACGTGCATGCCGCCGAGCGGGTCGAACTGGCCGCCAACGCGCGGGTGCAGGGCAATGTGCATTACCAGGTGGTGGAGATGAGCGCCGGCGCGCAGCTCACCGGCCGCCTGATCCATGCCGCCACCGCCGGCGCGACCGCCGCGTTGCCGGCGCCGGAGGGCGGCCGCGCCGAGCCGGTCAAGGCCTTGCAGGCTGAGACTGCCGACGCCTGAGGGCGTGCCCCCGGCTGAAGCGAGGCGCCAGGTTTGGCAAGCAGCGCTTGAAGTGGGGCCGCCTGGCCCCCATGCTGACGCCATGAGCACGCTCGTTTCGCTACCCACCGCCGCCCCGGCCCCGGACTACCAGTCCATCGACCGGCCGCTGAACTTTTCCGTGGCCGCCGCCAGCAAGGTGCGCGAGCTGATCCAGGAAGAAGGCAACGCCGAGCTGGCGTTGCGTGTCTATATTCAGGGTGGCGGCTGTTCCGGCTTCCAATACGGCTTCGAGTTCGACGAGAACCGCGCCGAGGACGACCTGGCCGTGGCCACCGACGGGGTGACGCTGCTGGTGGACCCGCTGAGCCTGCAGTACCTGATGGGCGCCGAAGTGGACTACACCGAAAGCCTGACCGGGGCGCAGTTCGTGATCCGCAATCCGAACGCCAAGACCACCTGTGGGTGCGGGAGCAGCTTCAGCGTCTGAATCGACGCGGTTGCTGGCGCCTGGTTGTTTGTGTGTGATGTTGCGGTCGAGTCGCGGGCAATCTGCTGCCTGCGACGTTCTCAGGTCTGACATGGTGCGGTGATAGTGGCAGTCGCGTGAGTGTGTCGATACGGCCTCACGCTGTGCGTCGCTCGCACGCGCTGTATGACTCTTGGTGCGACGCGTGTTGCGGGTCAACGACACCGCAGCCGGGCGGATTTTCAAAACGCCGATCTATGTGATCCATGCACTGCGCAGATGCCCGCCGATGCATTGGCGAAGCGCCACGCGCTATCGGTGTACATGTCCAACGCGCTGTAAACATTCGCCTGCTGCGGGGTTCGCCATGCGCGCGCAAGCTTCGTGCGCGCGAGCTGGGCCGCGTGCGGCGACGGCGATACTGCACGCATGCCCAGCGCTGGTGCCAGCACATGCCGATTTGGATTCATGCATCGCGTCTTGTCTTGCGTGACGCGCGCGGGCGGTCGCCATTGCGCTGACCGAGCGTGCCGCGCACCGCGCCGATCCCACCCCATGGTGCAGTCACCGCGCCGCCCAGCCCGCGTGCGTTGATCGCGCAACGGATCTCGATCCTTCGACACGCCAGTCCCCTGCCCATTGCAGTCATCCACGAGAGAAGCCTCACCATGTTGCAGATCAGATCCCGATTGACGTTGGGCCTGCTGGCCATGCTTGGTATCGCCAGCGCAGTGCTTGCACCCAGCGCGCAGGCATCGCCCGCACGCGGCAGCTTGCTCAGCAGCAATTTCCTGACCAGCTACACCCGGGATGCGATTGCCGCGTTACTCACCTCCGAGCCGCAGGCCGAACAGCCCAGATGCAATGTGCGCGTGGCCGAGTTCACCTATGCCACTGTCGGTGTCGATGGCGAACCGGCCACTGCGTCGGGCGTGGTGCTGATTCCAGGTGGCGAGCGTTGCACCGGGCCGTATCCGTTGCTGGGCTGGGGGCGGTCGACAGCGACGATCCGCAATGAGGAACAGGCCAAGGACATTCGTGACGCCAAGGGCGACGACCCGCTGGTCACAAGGCTGGCCAGCCAGGGCTATGTGGTGGTCAGCAGCGATTATCTGGGGCTCGGTCAATCCAGCTACGGCTTCCATCCCTACCTGCATAGTGCGACCGAGGCCAGTGCGACGATCGATGCCTTGCGCGCGGCACGCAGCGTGCTGCAGCGCTTGAAGACGCCGTTGTCCGGCAAGGTCATGCTGTCGGGGTATTCGCAAGGCGGCCATGCCGCACTGGCGACCCAGCGTGAGATCGAAGCGCATCTGTCCAGGGAGTTCCATCTGGTTGCCAGCGCGCCGATCTCCGGGCCCTACGCGCTGGAGCAAACCTTCGTGGACAGCTGGAGCGGGAGCAACGCGGTTGGCGAAAGCAGCTTCGGCATCATCCTGGGCAGCTACGCGATCGTCGCGATGCAGCACACGTATCGCAATATCTATCTGGCGGCCGGGCAGGTATTTCAGGATCCGTGGGCGGCCCGGGTGGAGGCGCTGTTCCCCGGCAAGCTGGGCCTGACCGATCTGGTCCTGGGCGATACGCTGCCCGGGATCGAACAGCTCAAGGCGTACTTCCAGCCCGGGTTCTATCGCGACTTTGCCAGCAACCCCGGCAATCCGTTCCGCAAGGACCTGGCGCGCAACGACCTGCTGGACTGGGCGCCGCAGACGCCGACGCTGCTATGCGGTTCGTCCAACGACGCCACCATCCCGCTGAAGAATGCGGTGACCGCGATTGCCGCTTTTAAGCATCGCGGCAGCACCCAGGCAGCGTTGGTCGATATCGGCAGTGGCGACCCCAACGACAACTCGGCGTTCGTGCATCTGACCACCAACGAACCGTGCATCGTCGCCGTGCGGCATCAGTTGCTGGACAAGCAGCGCTGAGGCCGGGATGGCGCGTCGCTGACAGCGCTGGATGATCAACGCGTCCGGCATCGGCGCTGGACGCCTCACCCTGCGATGGAGCCTTGTCGCTGTCGCTGGCGACAGGGCTGGAGATGCCGGGATTCGGACCCGGCTGGCTGCAACACCATGTCGATCGCACGTGGCCTGCTCTGCGATGTGGCGCGCAATGTGACGCGCTCATGACCGCCCGGCGGGCGCCAGGTGGTGTCGACGTCTGAACGCGCGCCGCCGGCCGGGCCTGCATCGATGGTGCGCTGCTTGCGGGCGATGCCGATTATCGGCAGGCTTGCGCCGATGTCAGAGTCTTCTTTTTCAACCTCCGGTTTTGCCTTCACCCATGCGCCGCTGGATCGTGGCGATCTGTTGCGTGACGATCCCGCTGCGCTGGCGCGTCTGTGGCCGCAAGGCCGCGTGCTGCTGCTCGATGCCAAGGGCACTGCGCTGGCCGATGCGGATGGCCAGCCGCTGCTGATGGACGGTGCCGCCCTTGGCGACGGGCCGGACGGGGCGGTCTTTCTTGGGCTGCGCGATGACGTCGGCTGGTTCTGCCTGCCATCCGATGTGCTCGGTGTGGAAGCGCCGCAGCGCATCGACCTGCGCCAGGCCGCCGCCGACTGGCCGGCAGACATTTCTACCGCGTTCGCTTACGCACGCGCGATGCTGCACTGGCAATCGCGCACGCGCTTCTGCGGCGTCTGCGGCGGGGCGATCGCGTTCCGCCGGGCCGGCTTCATCGCCCATTGCACGCAATGTCAGACCGAGCATTACCCACGCGTGGACCCGGCGATCATCGTGGCGGTCAGCGATGGCGCGCGCTTGCTGCTGGGGCGGCAGGCAAGCTGGGCGCCGGGGCGTTACTCGGTGATTGCCGGCTTTGTCGAACCCGGCGAGTCGCTGGAGCAGACCGTGGCGCGCGAGGTGTTCGAGGAGACCCGCGTGCAGGTGCAGGACTGCCGCTATCTGGGCGCGCAACCGTGGCCGTTCCCCGGCGCGTTGATGCTGGGCTTCACCGCGCGCGCTGCGGCAAGCGAGGTGCCACAGGTCACCGGTGAGCTGGAAGACGCGCGCTGGGTCAGCCATGCCGAGATCACCGCGGCATTGGCCGGCGAAGGCGAGATCGGGCTGCCGCCGCGCATTTCCATTGCGCGAGCGCTGATCGAGCATTGGCACCGCGCGCATGGCTGAGCCGTGGCGGGCGCTGCAGCGCAGGCAGATCGGGTGCGCCTGCATCGGCTCGGCTAGACTCGGCTGAGGAGGCCCACCCATGTTCACCACCCTGGTTGCTGTCGTCGTCGCACTTGCGCTGGGCCACCTGGCGCCTGCCCAGGTGGCGCGGCTGCGGCGTTTCGAATGGTTCGGCCAGTGGCTGCGCCGGCTGGACAGCCATGCCGCCGGGCGCGGTGCGTGGCAGGGGCGCTATGGCGTTGCGCTGGCGCTGTTGCCGGCCTTGCTGGTGGTCGTGCTGCTGCAATGGCTGCTGGACGATGTCTGGCGCGGGTTCTGGGCCTTGCTGTTCGGCGTGGCGGTGCTGGCCTGGACCTGGGGGCCGCGCGATCTGGACCGCGATGTGGAAGCGGTGATCGACGCTGACGAACCGGGCGCGCGCCGCGATGCGATCGCACAGCTGCAGGCCGCCGGCGGCAGCGTGCACGAGGATGCGCCGTCGCTGGTGGAAGCGGTGGTGGTCAACGGGTTGCGGCGCTGGTTCGCGGTGCTGTGGTGGTTTTTGCTGCTGGGGCCGTTCGGTGCGGTGCTGTATCGGCTGACGGCGCTGGCGGTGGAAAGCCCGCTCTCGGTGCTGCTGCCGCCGCGCAACCTCGCCGGCGCGCGCTGGCTGCTGGCCGCGCTGGAATGGCCGGTGGCGCAGTTGATCACGGTGTCGATGGCGCTGGTGGGCAATTTCGACACGGTGTTCCGTGCCTGGCGTGAAGCGCATGGCAATCGGTGGTCGCTGGAGCCGCATTTTCTCGGTGCGGTGGCGCGTGCCAGCGTCAGTGCCGAACTGCGCGAGGAAGCGCACGACTACACCGATTCGGGGCTGGTGCCGGTGTGGCGCCGCCTGCCGGAAGTGCGCGATGCGATGAGCCTGGTCTGGCGCGTGCTGCTGCTGTGGATGGTGGTGCTGGCGTTGCTGGTGATCGCCGGGTGGGTGCGTTAACACCAGGCCCGATTAGAGGCAGTTAATCACCTGTGCAATCGGTGATAGAAAGCTCAAGAGCATCGCCATTGACGTCCACGAAGAGCCGGCTTCCATCTTCGAACTGGATGACGACTTCGCCAGGTCGGTGACGTCTAACAGACTTAACAATCTTTCCGACTAGTAGCTCAGTGGCGTGCTCGGATTCTTGCTCTAAGTTCACAGATTTGATCCTTGCGGTCTAACCCGGCGCCAGCAAGGTAAACGGGTACCACGGCAAGTTTCTGGCAATCCAATACATCGGCAATGCCCACAACCAGAACTTCGGCTCGGACATGACGGCCACCACCGGTGCAAACCAGCGCGCGCGCCAGCCGGCTTTCCAGGCGATCAGGCCGGGCAGGGTGAACAGACCGAGCACGGCGGCCGGGTTCATGGCGAAGGCGCCGGGCAGATCGAAGTGCACCAGCGCATACAACGCGCGGGTCATGCCGCAACCGGGGCAGTAGCAGCCGGTCACGGCACGGAACACGCAGGGCGGGAACGGGCTGTTGCTCGCGTTCGGATCGAAGCGATACAGCAACGACACGCCGAAGGCGGCCACGCTGGTGGCCGCCCCGAGTCCAAGCCAGTGGCGTGGACGCAGTTCCATTACTGCATGTGCTGCAACTGCTGCATGTAGTCCATGTAGCCCTGCATGCCGCCGGTGGCGACCATGCCGATGTTGATCAGCAGGCCGATGACGGCCAGCACGCTGGTCACGATGCACCAGGTCTTGGCGGTATTGGAGGCGCGACGTGCGCCGTCGATGTCGCCCTGGTTGAGCAGGCCGTTGACCTTGCTGGAGAACACGATCGCCACGATGCCGGTGATCAGGGCCGGGCAGCACAGGCAGAAGCCGAGTACGGTGGAGACGATCGCCCAGATCAGGTGATTGGGAATCGGGCCCGGTGCGGCGCTGGGCGAGGGATGGATCGGCGGTGGGATGGCACTCATGGTGAAGCTCCTTGGGTGGTAAACAACAGCGAGATGTTGCAGCGCGTGGGGAAGGCAGTGATGGGCCGCGCAGGCAGCGTCCACCGATCACGGCGAACGCGTCTGACACGGTGATGTGGCGTACGACGACTTCCCCCGGTCCTTCTTGTCGCGCCCGCTAGGCGAGCGCGGCGGTAATGCGTGCAATGGCGCACAGGCTACTCGCGGCACGCGGCGGACGCAAAGCCCGCGCGGCCGCAGTCACGGCTGATCCTGGCGCAGTGCACGGACCTGCTGTTCGAGCAGCGCTGCGGTCGCCGCGTCGCCGGGAACCGCTGCACCGGCGGCCACTTCGATATGCGCGCGGATCCGGCGCGGCACGCGCATGCGGCCCAGGCGGGTGTCGCGGCGGCTCCACATGCTCGACCACATGCCACGCAGTGCCATCGGAATCACCGGCACCTGACGGCGTTGCAGGATCTTTTCCACGCCCGATTTGAACGGCGCGATCTCGCCATCCCTGGTCAATGCGCCTTCGGGGAAGATGCACACCAGCTCGCCGTCGGCCAGCGCCGCATCGATACGGTCGAAGGCCTGCTGCATCAGCGCGGGGTCTTCGCGTGCGCCGGCGATCGGGATCGCCTTGGCGGTGCGGAAGATCCAGCGCATCACCGGGATGCGGAAGATCTTGTAGTACATGACAAAGCGCACCGGGCGCGGAATCACCGCCGACAGGATCAGCGCGTCCATGTAGCTGACGTGGTTGCAGACCAGCAACGCGGCGCCTTCGTCGGGTACGTGGCGGTCGATATCGCGCGTGCGCAGCCGGTACAGCACGCTCACCAGCACCCAGCTGAGAAAGCGCATCAGGAACTCGGGCACCAGGGTGAAGATCCACAGCGCCACCAGCGTATTGGCCAGCGCCAGGGCCAGGAACACCTGCGGAATGCTCAGGCCTGGCAACGGGATGCGCACGCCGAACAGCACCAGCTGCGGCAGCTGCAGCGCGATGCCGATGATGGCGGCGGTGACGATGAACAACGAATTCTGGATGTTGAGCCCGGCGATCACGCGCGAGAGTTCGGCCTTGGGCGTGCGGCTCTGGATTAGCGCAAACAAGGGCACCACGAACAAGCCGGTGAACAGGCCGATGCCGACCAGATCCACGATCAGGCGCACGCTGCCGGCCTGCTGCACGAACTGGCCGATCGACAGATCGCTGACGGGCGCGCCACCGGGACGCGCGAAGTACAGGTCCAGCAGAAATGCGCTGATGCCGAACGCGCCCAGCGGCACCAGGCCGATTTCCACGGTGCGTCCGGACAGCCGCTCGCACAGCAGCGAGCCGACACCGGTGCCGATCGAAAACAGCGCCAGCGCGAACACGTACAGATCCTGCTGCCCGCCAAGATTGACCTGCGCGTAGGTGGGCAACTGCGCGGTCAGCACGGTGCCGACGAACCAGAACCACGACACCCCGAGCACGGCGTTGCGCACCGCCGGCGTGCGCCGGGTCAGGCGCATGATGGCGCGCGATTCGGGGATGGGGTTCCAGTTGATCTTCAGCTCTGGCGCGCCTGCATCGACCTTGGGTACCAGCCGCGCGACCAGGTTGCCGGTGACGGCAATCGCGATCACCGCGGTGGCCGCGGCGACCGGCCCATGGCTGCCGGCGATCTGGAAGATCAGCCCGCCGAAGATCATGCCGCACAGGATCGAGATCGAGGTGCCCATCTCGACCAGGCCGTTGCCGCCGGTGAGTTCCTCCGGTTTCAGCACCGAGGGCAGGATCGAATATTTCACCGGCCCGAACAGCGTGGACTGCAGGCCGGTGCAGAACAGCGCAATCAGCAGGATCACCATGTTCTCGGTGACAAACCCCACCGCCGCCAGCGACATGATCGCGATTTCCATCGTGGTGGTGATCACGATGAGTTTCTGCTTCTCCAGCTTCTCGGCGATCTGCCCGGCCAGCGCGGAGAACAGGAAGTACGGCAGGATGAACAGTGCCGGCGCCAGATTGGTGTACAGCGTGCGCTGCGCCGCATCGATGCCCAGGTAGAACAACAGGCCGATGATGGCCTGCCGATAGACGTTGTCGTTGAACGCGCCCAACGCCTGCACGGCGAAGAACGGCAAGAAGCGGCGCTGCCTGAGCAGGGCGAACTGACTGTGACCGGACATGCAGTTTCCTTTGCGAACGCGCGCAGCCTAGCAGGCTTCCACGGCGCGCTGGTGCATGCCGATGCGCTCAGCGCGGCGCGCGTGCCGATGGCGCACGTCGCGCGGCCTGGGCGCGCAGCAGCGCCATGAAGGCCCGTGCGGCCGGGGTGGGATCGGGCCGCCACACCGCATAGGTCAGAAAGCCGAAGCGCTCCTTCAGCGCAACCGTCACCACCCCGCGCATGGCTGTGGCCATGGTCTGCGGCACGATGCCCACGCCCAGGTCGGCGGCGACCAGTTCGCGCATCAGGTCGGCATGGGTGACCTCGTACTGCTGGCGCTGCCGCAGGCCGGCCTGCGCGAAGGCCGCATCGACGATGCCGCGCACGCCGGCGCCGGCGATCAGCCCGGCCATAGGTTCGTCGTCCAGCTCGGCCAGCGCCACCCGCTTGCGCGTGGCGAAGCGATGGCTGGGCGCCACGATCAAGGCCAGGGCTTCCTGGTGCAGCAGCAGCCGCTGTTCCGGCACCGCGACCTGCGGGCCGACGCCGACCAGGGCCAGATCCAGCCGGCCTTCGCCCAGGTCGTGCAGCAGGGCCTCGCTCATGGCGGTGCGCAGGTGCACGTCCACCCGCGCATGCGCGCTGCGAAACGCGCGCAGCAGCGTCGGCAGCTGCACGGTGGTGAGCGAGGAGATCTGCCCCAGCGTGAGCCGGCCGCGTACCGTGCCCAGGGCCTGGGCCATTTCCTCGTGCAGGCGCTCGGCTGCGCGCAAGGTGGCACGGGCGTTGTGCAGAAACACCTCGCCGGCCGCGGTGGGCCGCACCTGACGGGTGCCGCGCTCGAACAGGCGCGCACCGAGGGATTCCTCGATCTTGGCGACTTGGTGGCTGAGCGCCGACTGCACGGTGTTGCACCGGCGTGCGGCGGCGGTAAAGCCGCCTTCCTCGGCCACGGCCACGGCAAACTCCAGCTGGCGCAGGGTCAGCATGCGATCTCCAAACGCGATGGACACGGTGAAAACAATACATTGGAAAGATGCCGCGTCGCTGCCCACACTGCGCCCATTCCTACAGCAGGCACCTGCCATGACCGTCGAACCGATTGCCCACCCGCCATTGCCGCGCCGACTGGTGCTGCTGATGGCCGCCGCCACCGGGCTGGCGGTGGCAAGCAACTACTACGCCCAGCCCTTGCTGGAGACGCTGGCGCAGGCGTTCGGGATCCAGGTGCGCAGTGCCGGGGCGGTGGTGACCGCCGCGCAGCTGGCCTACGCGGCGGGGCTGCTGTTGCTGGTGCCGCTGGGCGACCGGCTGGAGCGGCGCGGGCTGATCGTCGGCCTGTTCGTGCTCAGTGCGCTGGGCCTGCTGGTGAGCGCCGCCTCGCATAGTTTCGGCATGTTGCTGGCCGGCACGATCGTCACCGGTGCCAGCTCGGTGGCGGCGCAGATCCTGGTGCCGTTTGCCGCGACCCTGGCCGCCCCGCACGAGCGCGGGCGGGTGATCGGCACGGTGATGAGCGGCCTGTTGCTGGGCATCCTGCTGGCGCGCACCGCGGCCGGGGTGCTGGCCGGCGTTGGCGGCTGGCATACGGTGTACTGGATCGCCTCGGGCCTGTTGCTGGTCACCGCCTGGCTGCTGTGGCGCGGGCTGCCGCGGCATCCGGGCAATGCGCAGCTGTCGTATCCGCAGCTGGTGGGTTCGGTGCTGACGCTGCTACGCGACGATGCGGTGTTGCGCTCGCGTGCGGTGCTGGGCGGGCTGATCTTTGCCGGCTTCAGCATGTTCTGGACCACGCTGGCGTTCCTGTTGTCCGGGCCTGCGTATGGCTATGGCACGGCGGTGATCGGGCTGTTCGGCCTGATCGGTGCGGCCGGCGCGCTGGCCGCCAACCGTTCCGGTCACTGGTCCGACCACGGCCATGGCGACCGCGTCAGTTGGGGCGGGCTGGTGATGCTGCTGCTGTCGTGGGGGTTGCTGGCGTTTGCGCCACAGTCGATCGCGCTGCTGATCGTTGGCGTGCTGCTGCTGGATATTGCGGTGCAAGGCGTGCACATCGCCAACCAGAGCGTGATCTACCAGCGCAATCCGAACGCACGCAATCGCATCACCTCGGCCTACATCACCTGCTACTTCATCGGCGGTGCGGTGGGTTCCACGCTGGGCACGGCGGCATATGCGCAGGCCGGCTGGAACGGTGTGGTGATCGGTGGGGCGGTGCTGGCGGCGGCGGCACTGGGCTGGGTGGGACTGAGCGTGGCGCGCAAGCACTGGAAGTAGGTGCGGTTGCCGGAACGGCGCCGCGGCCATCGGATCAAGTGGCCTGCGCGCATCGCGGTGCGTCGGCATCGCCGCCCACATCGATGCGGCAGTGGCTGCGCGGCGCGCACGCGCACCACCGACGACGCACTAGGCCTTGCTGGTCGCCAGGCGTGGTGCGCCCTCTGCCGGCGCGGTGGTGACCGCCACGGCAGCGGCACGCAGTTTGGGCAGCAGCCGCAGGGTCAGTGCCAGCTGGTCGCGCACCAGGCGCTGCTTGGGCGGCAGTTGCACGGCATGCTGCTCCAGCGCTTCGGCGCTGGCGATTTCCTGGCTTTCGTCGTGCGCCGGCAGCGGCTGGCGTTCGCGCAAGGCGGTGGCGATTTCGCCCAGCGCGCGCTGCAGGTAGTCGCCGGCCTGCGCGATGGTTGGATCGTGTTCGCCATCGAGCGCGGCGCGGTGCGCGCCGAGCGCAGACAGATAGCCGAGCAAGGTGTTGGACAGCGCCAGGAAGCGGAAGCCTGCATCCAGGTTGCGCCGATAGCGGCCGGGTTCGCGCAGCATGTTGGACAAGGCCACCGACAATGCGGCATCGGCGTTGTGCATGTCGCGGCGCGCGATGCGGTAGGGCAGGTCGTCGCGCATGCCGCTGGCGTATTGCTCCAGCACCTGGGCCAGATAACGCGCGCAGCTGGCCAGCACCGTGGCCATCACCTGGTTGAGGCGGCGGCCCTGCCAGTCCGGCAGGATCAGGAACGAGGCGGCCGCGGCGATTGCGCAACCGATCAGCGTGTCGATCAGGCGGGGCCAGATCAGCACGAAACCATCGCCAAGCAGGTTGAAGCAGAACAGCGCCATCACGGTGATGCCGGCGGTGGCCAGCATGTAGCGATCGGTGCGGGTGATGAAGAAGATCAGCGCAGCAGCCAGCGCCAGCAGCAGCTGCACTTCGGTGCCGGGGAACAGCTGCATCAGCGCCCAGGTGGCGACCAGGCCGATCAGGGTGCCGGCGATGCGCTGCACCAGCCGCAGGCGGGTGGCGCCGTAATTGGGCCGGCACACGAAGGCGGTGGTGAGCAGGATCCAGTAGCCGTTGTCGGCATGGATGGACTGCATGATGGCGTAGCCGACAACCAGCGCGATGGCCATGCGCAGGCCGTGGCGGAACAGCACCGAGCCGGGCGTGAGTTGCTGCATCAGACGCGCGGCCATTTCGCGCAGGGTGTGCGGCGAGGAGTCGCGCAGGCGGGTGTCGAGGTTGTCGCTGGTGGAGTCGGATTGCGCCGCTTCCGACAGCTTGCGCTCGATGCTCTGCAGGTTGGTCACCAGTAATTCCAGCGCGCCGAGCAGACGCGCCAGTGCGGGGTCGGCACGCGCGTGCAGATAGTCCAGCGATTGCCGCAGGTCTTCGGTGGCCAGGCGGCTGTTGTCGCCGTAGTCGAACGGATGGCGCAGGCGGATCGCCTCGCCCAACGCGGCGCAGGCCTTGCCCTGCAGCGCGAGCAGGCGCTGGCAGCGGTACAGCACGTCACTGTGGAAGAACGCGTCGGTCAGCGCTTCGTAGGGATAGTGCGAGGAACTGGCGCGCTCGTGGAATTCCTGCGCCATGTAGTACAGGCGGAAATACAGGCCTGATTGCACGCCCGGCCGCCCCGAGCGGCCGAAGCGGCTCATGATCGCGGTCTTGGCGGCGTTGAGCGCGCCGACCACCTTGGCGTTCTGTTCGGCCAGCGCCAGCCGGCGTGCGTGCAGGTCGCTCTGCCGCACCGGTTCGAACAGGTCGGCCTTGAGCTTGAGATACCGGCCCAGCTCGAAGAACAGCCGCGACAGCCGTTCGCGCACCGGGCGATTGGCGAACAGCAGGGTCCACAGGATCGACAGCACGCCGTACCAGGTGGCGCCGATCAGCAGCAGCATCGCGCCATGCCAGGCGATCGACGGATCGTGGCTGCCGTGCTGGTCCATGCCGATCATCGCGTAGATCGACAAGGCCACGGTGGCCTGCGCGATCGAGGCGTAGCGCTCGCCCAGCGCGCCGAGCAGGGTCAACGAGAAGGTCGCCACCGCCATGCCGGTCACGAACGCCAGCGGATACGGAAACAGCAGCACCACCGACGCGGCGGCGGCGGCGAAACACAGCAGCGACAGCAGCACCGACTTGATGCGGCCCAGCCAGTTGTCGTCGGTCTCGGCGATGGCGCTGGCGATCGCGCCCAGGAACAGCGCCGGCACTGCGGTGAGCTGCTGCCAGTGCCAGCACACGCCCATTGCCACCGCCAGCGCGATGAACACACGCAGGCCATAGCTGGCCTTTTCATGGGCCCACAGGCGGCTCAGGCGGGTTTCGAAGGAAGAAGTGGCCACAGTCTCTGCAAGGCAAGGTGCCCGGGCATTATTGCCGCAGGCACGCGCCATCGGGGTGGAGGGCGGCTAGTTCTTTGTCAGTAGCCGCGTTGTCGCAAGTGCCGGGGGCTACGCGCTCAGGCCTGTGCGCCCTGCTCGCGGGCGATCGCACGCCAGCCGATGTCGCTGCGCTGGAAGGCGCTGGCCCAGTGGATCGGCTGCAGACCGGCATAGGCACTGCGCTGCGCCTCTAGCACGCTGTCGCCCAGCGCGGCAACGCACAGCACGCGGCCACCGGCACTGACGACCTCGCCATTTGCATTCAATGCGGTGCCGGCATGGAAGACCTTGGCGGTGGCCGGCACCGCGTCCAGGCCGCTGATGACCTCGCCGGTGATCGGGGCTTCGGGATACGGCCTGGCGGCGATGACCACGCCCAGCGACGGACGCGGGTCCCACTGCGCCTGCGCGGTGTCGAGCTTGCCGTCGATGGCGGCGTCGAGCAGATCCACCAGGTCCGACTGCAGGCGCAGCATCACCGGCTGGGTCTCCGGGTCGCCGAAGCGCACGTTGAATTCGATCACCTTGGGCGCGCCGTGCGCATCGATCATCAGCCCGGCGTACAGGAAGCCGGTGAACGGCACGCCGTCGGCGATCATGCCTTGCACGGTCGGCTCGACCACCTCGCGCATGACGCGTGCATGCACTTCCGGCGTGACCACTGGAGCCGGTGAGTACGCGCCCATGCCGCCGGTATTGGGGCCGGTGTCACCATCGCCGACACGCTTGTGGTCCTGGCTGGTGGCCATCGGCAAAGCGTGGCTGCCGTCGACCATCGAGATGAAGCTGGCCTCTTCGCCATCGAGGAATTCCTCGATCACCACGCGCGCGCCGGCATCGCCGAACGCATTGCCCGAGAGCATGTCGCGCACCGCGTCTTCGGCCTCGCTCAGCGTCATCGCCACGATCACGCCCTTGCCGGCGGCCAGGCCGTCGGCCTTGACCACGATCGGTGCGCCTTTCTCACGCACGTAGGCCAGCGCGGCGTCCACCTCGGTGTGCACCGCGTAGTACGCGGTGGGGATGCCATGGCGCGCCAGAAAATCTTTCGCGAAGGCCTTGCTGCCCTCCAGCTGCGCGGCCTTGGCGGTGGGCCCGAAGATACGTAGGCCGGCGGCGTGGAAACGGTCGACCACGCCCAGCACCAGCGGCACTTCCGGGCCGACCACCGTGAGCGCCACGGCTTCGCGCTGCGCCAGCGCCAGCAGGCCATCCAGGTCGTCGACCTTGATCGCCACGTTGCGGCACTTGGCTTCGGTCGCAGTGCCGGCATTGCCGGGTGCCACCAGCACCTCGCTCACGCGCGCGGACTGCGCGATCTTCCAGGCCAGGGCGTGTTCACGGCCGCCGGAGCCGATGACGAGGATTTTCATTTGAGTGCCGGGAATGGGGAATAGGGAATGGGGAATAGCAAAGTCTTTGGTTCTGCAGGCCGTACGATGTGGAGTGGCATCCAGGGAACCGCTTTGCCGATTCCCGATTCCCAACTCCCCATTCCCGGCACGTCAGTGCCTGAAATGCCGCACGCCGGTGAACACCATCGCGATGCCGTGCTCGTCGGCGGCGGCGATCACTTCGCCATCGCGCATCGAGCCGCCGGGCTGGATCACCGCCTTGATGCCGGCCGCAGCGGCGGCATCGATGCCGTCGCGGAACGGGAAGAACGCATCCGATGCCATCACCGAGCCGGCCACCGTGAGCTTGGCTTCCTCGGCCTTGAGCGCGGCGATCTTGGCGCTGACCACGCGGCTCATCTGCCCGGCGCCCACACCGATGGTGCGGTGGTCCTTGGCGTAGACAATCGCGTTGGACTTGACGTACTTGGCCACGCGCCAAGCGAACAGCAGATCGCCCAGTTCGGCCTCGCTGGGCGCGCGCTGGGTGACCACGCTCAACTCGCCCAGCGACATGCCGCGGTTGTCGGACGACTGCATCAGCAGGCCCGAGCCGATCCGCTTGGTGTCGTAGTTGTTGAGGCCGTTGCCGTGCGGGATCTTGAGCACGCGCACGTTGGCTTTCTTGGTCGCATAGTCGAGCGCGCCCGGCTCGTAGTCCGGCGCGATCAGCACCTCGACGAACTGGCGATCCAGGATGGCCTTGGCGGTTGCCGCGTCGAGGGTCTTGTTGAAGGCCAGGATGCCGCCGAAGGCGCTGGTCGGGTCGGTCGCATAGGCCAGCTCGTAGGCATCGCCGCAGGCCGCGCCCACCGCCACACCGCAGGGGTTGGCATGCTTGACGATCACGCAGGCCGGCGCATCGAACTGGCGCACGCATTCCCATGCCGCGTCGGCATCGGCCAGGTTGTTGTAGCTGAGTTCCTTGCCCTGCAATTGCTGGAAGGTGGCCAGCGTGCCCGGCACCGGGTACAGGTCGCGGTAGAACGCGCCGGCCTGATGCGGGTTCTCGCCGTAGCGCAGGTCCATCACCTTGACGAAGTTGGAATTGATCTGCGCCGGGAACGGGCTGCGCGTGGGCACGTTTTCGGTGCTATCGGCCACCGCCGACAGGTAGTTGCTGATCGCCGCGTCGTACTGCGCCACGCGGTTGAACGCGGCCACCGACAGCGCAAAGCGCCTGGCCGCCGACAGCTGGCCGTCGTTGGCGTCGAGTTCGGCCAGCAGCTCGGCGTACTGCGCCGGGTCGGTGGCCACCGCCACGCGGGCGAAGTTCTTCGCCGCGCTGCGCAGCATCGCCGGGCCGCCGATATCGATGTTTTCCACCGCATCGGCCAGCGTGCAGTCGGCCTTGGCGGTCACCGACTCGAACGGATACAGGTTCAGTACCAGCAGGTCGATCGGCACGATGCCGTGTTCGGCCATCACCGCTTCATCGATGCCGGCGCGGCCGAGCAGGCCGCCGTGCACCAGCGGGTGCAGGGTCTTGACGCGGCCGTCCATCATCTCCGGGAAACCGGTCAGCTCGGCGACG
This sequence comes from Xanthomonas sp. WHRI 7064, assembly GCF_040202355.2. Classification (NCBI taxonomy): domain Bacteria; kingdom Pseudomonadati; phylum Pseudomonadota; class Gammaproteobacteria; order Lysobacterales; family Lysobacteraceae; genus Xanthomonas; species Xanthomonas sp. WHRI 7064. Next base: position 683,551 of record NZ_CP167821.1, read on the forward strand.
TCGGTGACCGGCAGGCCCGCCTCGCGGATCGCCTTGGCGGTGCCGCCGGTGGACAGCAGCGCGACGTTGCGCGCTGCCAGCGCGCGGGCCAGATCGATCAGGCCGGTCTTGTCGGAAACGGAGAGCAGGGCCCGGCGCACGGGCAGGAGATCAGAGGCCATCGGTGGGGGATATCAAAGCGGGGCAGCCCATATTGTAGGCCGCGCCGGCGCTTGAATGGACCCGTGCGCCCGCAATGGCGTCGATCCATGCGCTGAAAAGGCGCTGCCAGGCGCTGCTGCGGCCGATGGCGGGCGCGCTGTCGCGCGGCGGCATCAGCGCCACCGGCTCGCTCACGGCAGCGGTGGCGTTGCTGGTGGCCGCCGCGGCACCCGCTGTGGCCGGGCATGTACGTGTGACCCACCTCGGCGCAAGACTTGCAGCGACGCCGAGCACCGGGATGGCGAGGACGCCGCGGTGCGGGCAGAGGGCGCCAGGGCTTTGATCGTGATGTGATGCGTCGCAACGCTCGATGCGTTCGATGCGTTCGATGCGTTCGATGCGGCGGCGGCGATTGCATCTGCAGGCCGCCAGTCGCAAAAGTTTCTGATGCCTGCACGTGTTCTTGCGCACGTTGCCTGGCTGCAGTTACCGCTTCGTGCAATCCCCCACAGAATCAAACTGCCAACGGTGCAGCGTCTGAACGAGACGATAGATCACTTGCAAGCAATAACGCAGTTCTCATTTAAAGCCCCGCACGGCATTGCCATGGTGCGTGGCTGCATGCCTGCGCGTGGCGATGGCATTCCATTGTCAGTCCGGAAATCTTTCGCGACGGGATTCGATGGCTGCGCAGAACTCTTTTTGGTTCCGGTCGTGCACTGACGAACACAATCCGGAGCCGGTCGCAGATTGATCAAAAAGACTTGTTTTCGGGCGCGCAACGCATGCCTGTTCTTCGGTCATGCGCACCTGTCTTCTGCTACGGCGACAGTTACCAGCGACGGGCTGACCGACGATCTGTGCTCGCTGATCGATTCACTCAACCGGTTCACCAGCAACGACGATTTCGGCGAGGCGTCCCGTCGCTACTTGCTGCAACGGCTGTCGCGCAGGAGCCAGCCTTGCCATCACTCCCCGCTGCGTCTTGCCGTCACGGCCGTCCATGACCCTGCGATTCAAGCAAGACACCGCAGCGCGCGTGCGCCTTGTGGCGTTCGTCGATGACCAACCGTCGCAGTGCCGGTACTGCCCTTGCCAATGGGCCGATCCGTCTCGCCTTCACGGCGGGACGCTCCGCACCCGTTCGTCGGCCAGGGCATGCATACCGGTTTGCGCAGCTGCTCGGAACATTCCTATGAGATCACCCTTATGAATCGCGAAAAAGTCCTGGCATTACGCACCTGCACCAACAACATGTCCGATCACTGCGGGCTGATCTGGCCGCAGTCGGGCAGTGTCGAATGCCGGCATTGGCAGCCCACCATCAAGCAGGAAAACGGCCTGATCGGCCTGTTGTGGGGACAGGGAACCAATGCGCATCTGAACATGCATGCCGATGCGCACTGGGTGGTCTGCATGGTCGATACCGCCGACATCATCTGGCTGGGCGAGGAGGGCATGATCAAGTTTCCCCGGGCCGAGGTGGTCTACGCCGGCAGCCGCGCCGGTGCCATGCAGTGCATTGCCGCGGGCATTGCGCAGCACGCGCCGCCCCAGCCGGAGCCGCCGGCAACGCCGGTCGTTGCCGCGGATTTCATTCCCAAGGCAGCGCAGGCGCAATTCACCGCACCGCTCGTCGAAAGCGCTGCACATTCCACCGCGCCAATGCCGGTCGCGACCCATGGCATCGATCCGCAGGCCGCACACGCTACAGCTGCGATCCTGCGCACACGCGAAATCGCCACCTATGGCAGCACGCTCACCGGCGCCGATCAGAGCCAGCTGATCGCAGGCTATGGAAGTACCGAAACCGCAGGTAACGGCAGCGAGTTGATCGCCGGCTATGGCAGCACCGGCGTGGCCGGATCCGACAGCACCATCGTCGCCGGCTACGGCAGTTCCCAGACCGCAGGCGGCGGCAGCACACTGACGGCCGGCTATGGCAGCACCCAGACCGCGCGCCATGGCAGCGATCTGACTGCAGGCTACGGCAGCACGGAAACCGCGGGTGCAGACAGCTCGTTGATCGCCGGCTATGGCAGCACACAAACTTCCGGCGGCGACAGCTCGTTGACTGCCGGTTACGGCAGCACCCAGACCGCACAGAACGGCAGCGACCTCACCGCAGGCTACGGCAGCACCAGCACCGCGGGCACCGACAGCTCGTTGATTGCCGGCTATGGCAGCACCCAGACTTCGGGCGGAGAAAGCTCGCTGACCGCCGGCTATGGCAGCACGCAGACTGCGCAGGACGGCAGTGACCTCACCGCCGGCTACGGCAGCACCGGTACCGCAGGTGCCGACAGCTCCCTGATTGCCGGTTATGGCAGCACGCAGACCTCGGGCAACGACAGCTCGCTGACGGCAGGCTACGGCAGCACGCAAACCGCCCGCACCGGCAGCGACCTCACCGCGGGTTACGGCAGTACCTCCACGGCCGGCGCGGACAGCACGCTGATCGCCGGCTATGGCAGCACGCAGACCTCCGGCGGCGACAGCTCGCTCACCGCCGGCTACGGCAGCACGCAGACCGCGCGCAAAGGCAGTGATCTGACCGCCGGCTACGGCAGCACTGCAACCGCCGGCGCCGACAGCACGCTGATCGCCGGTTATGGCAGCACCCAGACCTCCGGTGGCGAGAGCTCGCTCACTGCCGGCTACGGCAGTACACAGACTGCACGCAAGGGCAGCGACCTGACCGCCGGCTATGGCAGCACCTCGACGGCCGGTGGCGACAGCACCTTGATTGCAGGGTACGGCAGCACGCAAACCTCTGGCGGTGACAGTTCACTCACCGCCGGCTACGGCAGTACGCAGACCGCGCGCAGCGGCAGCGACCTGACCACCGGCTACGGCAGTACCTCCACCGCCGGCGCCGACAGCACGCTGGTCGCCGGCTATGGCAGCACGCAGACGTCCGGTGGTGATAGCTCGCTCACCGCCGGTTACGGCAGCACGCAAACGGCGCGCAGCGGCAGCGACCTGACCACCGGCTATGGCAGCACCTCCACCGCCGGCGCCGACAGCACCTTGATCGCCGGCTATGGCAGCACACAGACCTCGGGCGGCGACAGCTCGCTGACCGCCGGCTACGGCAGCACGCAGACCGCACGCAGCGGCAGCGACCTGACCACCGGCTACGGCAGCACCTCCACCGCCGGCGCCGACAGCACCTTGATCGCCGGCTATGGCAGTACGCAGACCTCCGGCGGCGACAGCTCGCTGACCGCCGGCTACGGCAGCACGCAAACGGCGCGCAAGGGCAGCGACCTCACCACCGGCTACGGCAGTACGTCCACGGCCGGTGGCGACAGCACCTTGATTGCAGGGTACGGCAGCACGCAAACCTCTGGCGGTGACAGCTCACTCACTGCTGGCTACGGCAGTACGCAGACCGCGCGCAGCGGTAGCGACCTGACCACCGGCTACGGCAGTACCTCCACCGCTGGCGCCGACAGCACCTTGATTGCAGGGTATGGCAGCACGCAAACCTCTGGCGGTGACAGTTCGCTCACCGCCGGCTATGGCAGCACGCAGACCGCGCGTAAGGGCAGCGACCTCACCACCGGTTATGGAAGTACCTCGACGGCTGGTGCCGACAGCACGCTGATTGCCGGTTATGGCAGTACGCAAACCTCGGGCGGCGACAGTTCCCTGACGGCGGGCTATGGCAGCACGCAGACTGCCCGGAAAGGCAGTGACCTCACTGCCGGCTACGGCAGCACCTCCACCGCCGGTTCGGACAGTTCATTGATCGCCGGCTATGGCAGCACGCAGACGGCCGGCTTCAAGAGCATCCTGACCACCGGCTATGGCAGCACCCAGACTGCGCAAGAGGGCAGCATGCTCACTGCCGGCTATGGCAGTTCTTCCACCGCAGGCTCGGACAGCTCGCTGATCGCCGGCTACGGCAGCACCCAGACCGCCGGCTTCAAGAGCATCCTCACCGCCGGCTACGGCAGCACGCAAACCGCGCAGGAACGCAGCACGCTCACCACCGGTTACGGCAGCACCTCGACGGCAGGGCATGACAGTACGCTGATTGCCGGCTACGGCAGTACGCAGACCGCCGGCTACAAGAGCATTCTCACCACTGGCTATGGCAGTACCCAGACCGCGCAGGAAGGCAGTTCGCTGATCGCCGGCTACGGCAGTTCCTCCATGGCCGGCCCGGACAGCTCGCTGATCGCAGGGTATGGCAGTACCCAGACCGCCGGCTACGACAGCTCATTGACCGCCGGTTACGGCAGCACCCAGACCGCGCAAAGCAGCAGTTGGTTGATCACCGGTTACGGCAGTACCTCCACCGCCAGCTTCCAGAGCTCGTTGATTGCCGGCTATGGCAGCACGCAGACGGCCGGTTACGAAAGCACGCTGACTGCCGGCTACGGCAGCACCCAGACCGCGCAGGAAATCAGCTGGCTCACCACCGGTTACGGCAGTACGCAAACCGCCGGCCATGGCAGCATCCTGACTGCCGGTTACGGCAGCAATTCCACCGCCGGCTACGAAAGTACCCTGATTTCCGGCTATGGCAGCACGCAGACCGCCGGTTACGAAAGCACCCTGACGGCCGGTTACGGCAGCACGCTGACCGCGTTGGAAAACAGCTCGCTCACCGCCGGCTACGGCAGTACCGAAATCGCCGGGTTTTCCAGCACCCTGATTGCCGGTTACGGCAGCAGCCAGACCGCCGGTGGCGACAGCACGCTGACCGCAGGCTATGGCAGCACCCTAACCGCGCAGGACAACAGCTCGTTGACCGCAGGCTACGGCAGCACCGAAATCGCCGGGCAGGACAGCTCGCTGATTGCCGGCTATGGCAGCAGCTTGACCAGCGGCGTACGCAGCTATCTGACCGCCGGCTACGGCAGCAACCAGATCGCCAGCTATGGCAGCTCGCTGATCGCAGGACACGAAAGTACCCAGATCGCCGGTCACCGCAGCATGCTGATTGCCGGCAAGCTGAGTTCGCAGACGGCCGGTTCGCGCAGCACGTTGATCGCCGGCATGGGCAGCGTGCAGACCGCAGGCGACCGCAGCAAGCTGATCGCTGGCGCCGACAGCACCCAGATCGCTGGCGATCGCAGCAAGTTGCTGGCCGGCAGTAATAGCTTCCTCACCGCCGGTGACCGCAGCAGGCTCACCGCCGGCGATGACTGCACGCTGATGGCGGGCGACCGCAGCAAGTTGACCGCCGGCAAGAACAGCATCCTGACGGCGGGCGCCAACAGCAGATTGATCGGCAGCCTGGGCTCCACCCTGACCGGTGGCGAGGACTCGGTGCTGATCTTCCGCTGCTGGGACGGCAAGCGCTACACCAACATCATCGCCAAGACCGGGGAAGAGGGCGTCGAGGCCGACACCGCCTATCAGATCGACGACGACAAGAACGTGGTGGAGAAGTTCGACGATCCGTTCGACACGCTCGCCACCATCGTGCCGGACCATGGCAGCGGCCCGGCCCCGGCAGCGGATCATGCAGCGGTGACGCAATTGCCGAACTAAGCAGGCAACTCGCCCAGCCGATCGGCATCGCCGATTGAGCACTGCAGCCAACCGCCGGATCCCCGGCGGTTGGCCCGATCAGATGAAGAGCGCGCGCGAGACAGGGCACGCTGGGCGCGACGGAAGTCCTGCGAAGGCATGGCAGAGGAGACACATCAGGCAGCCCTACCGGGCATCAACACGCAGAACATTCCACAAACACGCAATAAGGATCGGCATCGGCCGCGTCATCACCAAGCGTGCAAGCGCAGTGCACTGCCAGCCCGCAGCACACCCCAACGCTCTAACGATTCCCCAATCCCGATTCCCGATTCCCGGCTTACGTCAGCCCATACTCTTTCAGCTTCTTGCGCAGCGTGGCACGGTGAATGCCCAGCATCGCCGCCGCGCGGCTCTGGTTGCCTTCGCAGTGGTTGAGCACTTCCACGAACAACGGGATCTCCATCTCGCGCAGCACGATTTCGTACACGTCGTCGGCGTCGCTGCCGTCCAGGTCGCGCAGGTAACGGCGGACGGACTGGGCCACGTGTTCGCGCAGCGGCGACTTCGGGGCGCCACGACTGGTGTCAGGACGAGAGGGGGCTGCGTTCAAAGGAGGTTTCCCAGTGTCACGAAGCCGGGACGCGTGGCCGGCGAGGGGGAGTGAGTCTAGCGCGTGACCTCCCCGCTCGCCACGCCCGTGTGGCCGTGGGCGCAGGTCGGGTCCGCTCAGCGGAAGTCGAAACTGAAGGCGGCCGTGCTCGCGGCCGGTTCGCGCACGCGAAACGCCACCTGCACCGCCTGGCCCGGCGCGAGCGTGTCCTGCGCCGCCGGCGGCTGGCCCAGATACTCCTGCGGCGCCAGCACACGCGTGCCGATCACCCGCCCGTCGGCGTCGGACAGCGACAGCTGCAGCCACGGCCAGGCCTGCGCCCAGCGTGCCTCGTTGCGGAAGCTGGCCTGGATCTGCAGCACGCCCGGCACCCCGGGCAGCGGCCGCACCTCGCGATTGAGCAAGGTCAGCGCGGCCGGCTCGCGCCAGGCCGGCAGGGTGCAGCGCGCCACCGTGCAGGCGGCACTGACCAGCGGACGCCAGCGCGCATCGGCGGCCAGCTGCGCACGGTCGGCGATGACGATCTGCAAGGCCAGCAGGCCGACCAGCCCGACCAGCAACGCCCACTGGCGGCCGCTGGCGCGCAGCCGTGGCCGGCCCAGCCCGCGCCGTGCAAATGCAGGTGCGGGCTGGGCCGGCAGTGGCTGGAACTGGGCGGGCGCTGCTGCGTCGGCAGCGCCCGCGTCGTTGTCGCTGGGCTCGGCGTCCGTGTCCGGATCGGTGCCGGGTGCTGGCGGGGCGGCCAGGTCGGAAGCGGGGGCGGACGCGGTGCCGTGCTCACGCTGCCGGTCTGTGCCTGCCATGCCGGCGGCTGCTACGCCGCGCGGATGCACGGCGGCCGACTGTGCAGCGGCAATGCCGGCGAGGCCGGCGTGGGTGTCGCTGCGGCCGGCCGCTGTGTCTTCGGCAGGATCGCCGGGCAGCTGGCGCGTGGTCGCCGTGGTCCACGCCAGCCGGTCCGGCTCGGCGGCATCTGCCGCGGTCTGGCTGGCATCGCCGGGCGGCAGCAGGATGTCCAGCGGCACCGAATCGCTGTGCGGCGTCGTCGCCGGCGGCGCAGACGGCGGCGGAACGAGCGGCGCCGCCGGTGCGGCCACCGGCTCGGCCAATGGTGCCGGCACCAGTGCGCCGGCCGGCACCGGCGGCGCGTGCAGCGGCGCGTCGGCCGCAGGCACCACCGGGGTCGGGATCAGCGACGGAGCAGCCGGCGTCGCACGCAGGAACGTGGCCAGGGGGCGGCGCGGTGGCGGGGTCTCGGACATCGGCAGGCGTGCAGCGGGAAGAACCCTATTCAACCACGCGCACGCCAATGGGCGAACCCGGGCGCGTCATGCGTGCAGCACGCAGCCGCAAGCGCAGATGCCGCTTCCATCGACTGCGGGGTACGCATCTGCGGGGTACGCATCCCGTTGGCTGGCCAACCGTCGCGCCGCTGTGACCACCCTGCCGCAGCCCAAGGCCGCATTCCAGCAAAGGCAGCATTCCAACCAATAAGCAAACGCAACGACCGGCACCACGTCATCCAACTCCGACTGAGCCAGCTACCAACACCGAGCTTGCCTCACAAACGAAGCGCCCAGCAGCCTGCCCCCGATTCCCGATTCCCGATTCCCGATTCCCGATTCCCCAACTCAACGCCGACGCCGCGTCTTGCTCTCGGCCAGCAACAGATCGAGCAGGCCGCTGCGCTGGCGCGGCGCCAGCGTGTCGAAGCGGTTCAGCAGCACGCGTTGCTGCTCGTCCAGATGGCGGTACTGCGCGGGTTCTTCGGCGATCGTCGGTACCGGTGGGCCGAAGGTGCGCTCGCCGCGGCCGGTGGCCAGGTATTCGAACGCCATGCCGCTGCGCCTGGCCAGGCCGATCAGGTTGTCCACCGAGGGCGCGGTGCCTTCGGCCATCTCCCACTGCGCCACCGCGCTGCGGGTCACGCCCAGCTCGCCGGCCAGGCCTTCCTGGGTCAGCTTGGTCAGGGCGCGGGCTTCGCGGACGCGTTCGTACAACTTGCTCACACGGCACCGTGAGTGGGGAACGGGCCGGGAGATATAGCCCTAGCAGCAATCAGGGATAGTTCGTATACCTTTCATATGCCGATATGTTTGCGATACTGTCTGGACGTCAATGATGACGGGATCACAGCGAACTCAAGGAGGACATCCATGGTCGAGCCAGCCGCTCCCAAATCCGCCCGTTCCACCACGCCGGCAACGCCGCCCGCCGCGCCACCACCAGCCGCATGGCCGGCACATTCGCCGCTGGATCCGGCGATCACCCGCTTTCGGGGCGCGCCGTGTTACCAGGTCTGGCAGCGCCAGGACGCGTGGACCGCCGTGGCCGACGGCACGCAGTGGTCGGCCGGGCTGGCGCCGCGGTGGTGGGCGCTGCGCCAGCGGCACTGGCGGCTGCTGGCGCTCGGTGTGGGTTTGCTGGCGCTGGCCGGCGGCCTGGCCAGCCTGGGCCCGCGGACGTGGTCGCTGCCGGCCTGGGCGGCCTTGCTGCTGGCCGAGCTGGGCCTGCGCGTGCAGCTGGCCCGGCAGGCCGGGCCGTGGCGCAACGCGGCGCTGCGGCGTGCCGGCTGGCAGGCGGTGACCCGCCTGCGCGCCATCAGCGTGGCCGATGCGGTGACCACCGCGCAGATCCGCGCCGGCCGGCCACACCGCTGACCCGAGGCGGCGTCAGTGGCGGCGCACGCCGTCGATGCGCATCCAGTCTTCGTCGCGTTCGCAGCGCAGTTGCTCGAACCAGGGCGCGTAGCGCTGCAGCAGTTCCTCTTCCTGACCATGCAGGATGCCCGACAGCGCAATCCGCCCGCCCGGTGCCACGCGCGCGGACAAGGTGTCGGCCAGCGCATCCAGCGCCGAGGCCAGGATGTTGGCGACCACCACCGGATAGGTCTGCACCGGCTCGTCCTGCGGCAGGTACACCGCCAGCTGCGCCTGCAAGGCATTGCGCTCGGCATTGTCGGCAGTGGCCAGCAGCGCCTGCGGATCGTTGTCCACGCCCACCGCGCTGGCGGCCCCCAGCTTCAGCGCGGCGACGGCGAGAATGCCCGAGCCGCAGCCGAAATCCAGCACGCTGCGGCCCTGCAGCTCGCCGCTGCCGGCCAGGCTGTCCAGCCAGCGCAGGCACAGCGCGGTGGTCTGGTGCGTGCCCGAGCCGAACGCCAGGCCCGGATCCAGACGGATCACTGCGGCGTCGGGCGCCTGCGCGGCCTCGGGCAGCGCGTGATTCCACGGCACGATGAAGGTGCGCGCGCCGAACTGCATCGGCTTGAACTGATCCATCCAGGCGCGCTCCCAGTCGCTGTCGTCGACCGTGCGGAACGCCACCTGGCTCCAGTCCAGCCCGGGGTCGAACGCTTCCAGCGCGGCGAGCAGCACCAGCGCATCGCTGTCGCCGTCGAACAGCGCGTTCAGCACCATGGTGTTCCACAGCGGCGTTTCGCCGACGCCGGGCTCGAGAATGGCGCGCTCGTTGCTGGTATCGGCATTGGCGTCGAGCAGCGTCACCGCCAGCGCGCCGATGTCGTCCAGCGCATTCTGGTAACGGGGCTGGGTGGCGTCGGAGCAGGGCAGGGTCAGTTCAAGAAACGGCATCGTGGCGGTCGGGCAATTCGAAAGCGTGCATCGTAGACCATTCATGCCGGCGGACTCCTGCGCGGGGGGGGGGGGCCGGATAGGCGGACCCATCGCGTGTGCGATACGGCGGATGCCGTCGCCTGATCGGTGCAATCAGCGCATGCGGCGCGGTGGCGCCGGCCGCTGCCGGCGCAGCACGCGGGCGCGCCGGCAACCAAACGCTCGCTGCGCAACACCCACGCCACACCCGTGCAGATCACCGTCCTCATGCAATGCACCGTCCGCCGTTCGCATCGGCATCGGCAGCGTCCGCTTGCGCGCCAGCGCGCGCGGATGTGGGTGCTAGACTCCGCGCCGTCGCTGCGGGGCTTTCCGCAGCAGGGTCGCCGCTGTCCATGCCGCTTGCTCGTGCCCGCCATCTCTGGCTGTTGCTGGCTCCCGTCGCGCTCGCGGCGGCGGCCTGGTGGCATGTGCGCGCGCAACCGGGCGATTCGCCCACCGCCGCGCTGCCGGCGGTTGCAAGCAGTGCCCGTGCCGGCGTGCCGGCAGCGGTGGCGCACGCGCCCGCCGAACGCGGCACTGCCCTGCAGTTGCCGTACCGCGATGCGGTGGACGCGCAGCCTGACCTGTACCGCTATGCGCAGCAATTGCAGCAGCAGGTGCGCGCCGGCAATGCGCAGGCGGGGTGGCGCCTGAGCCGCGTCTACGATTACTGCGCGCCGTATGCGTCCAGCCCGGCCGGTTACGCCGCCGACAGCGCCTGGATCGCCGCGCAACACACACCCGGCGTGGTGGCGATGCACGCGGCGCGCACGCGCGTGGCGCAACGCTGCGCCGGCTTTGCGCCCGGCGATGGTCTGAGCCCGCGGCTGGTGGCGCAGCAGCGGCAGGCGGCCGCGCGTGCAGGCAATCTGGCTGCCGAGGCGGCGTTGCTGGCGCTGGGCGAGCCGCTGCAGCGCTCGCCCAGCTACAAGCGCGCGCTGGTGCAGCGCGTGCTGGCCTCGCGCGACCCGGAGGCCTACCTGGCGCTGGCGCCGGCGATGGGTGCGCGCGCCAGTGGCGATGACAGCCTCGACGGCTACGTGGCCGGCGATCAGTTCGCCGAGCTGGCCTGGCAGGTGGCTGCATGCCGGCTGGGGCTGGATTGCAGCGCAGACAGCACCCTGGTCACCAGTTATTGCGCCAACGCGGGCATCTGCTCGCGCAACAGCGCACAGGATTTCGTGTCGTTCGTATTCGATGCCGCGGTGCCGCGGCAGGGAGCAGACAGAGTGGATGAGATGGTCGATAGCTTGGTCTCCGAGCCGGGAGCGCAGTCATGAATTACCGTCGCCTGGCGCATGGCGCCAAGTTCTGGTTCTGGGTCGCGTTGTTCGTGGCGTATTCGGCCGCGGCCGTGGGCATCGTGATGATCGACACCGCCGATCACCGCTACCAGCCGCTGTCGGTCAAGTCAACCACGGTCGCCGCCGACGAACAGCAGCGACGGCATGGCGCCAGCCAGGTGGCCGCGGTCTACCGCGCCAGCAGCGCGATGCCGTTTTCGACATTGCCGGCCGGCTCCACCTTCCAGGTGGTGTGGCCGGATGGCTCCACCGAAACCATGACCGTGGTCGACCCGGCCTCCTCCAGCGGCATCGTGCCGGTGCCGGGCAGCCAGCAGCCGGCGCCGCGGATCCGGTAGCACGCAGGATCCCGTAGGAGCGCACCTGGGCGCGACGAGGTTTCACCGATAAAGCGCGGTCGCGCCCGGGTGCGCTCCTACGCATAGGTCGGCTGGCCTGCGTGAGGCACTGCCGGCGCGATGCACCGGAAATAACGCAACAAGCCCGGTTTCCCGGGCTTGTTGTGCGGTGCACTGGCCGGTGCGATCAGACCAGCGCGATCGACTTGTTCTTGCGCTCGGCCAGGCGCTTTTCCAGATAGTGGATGTTCTGCCCACCGGCCTGGAAGCCCTTGTCGCGCATGATGCGCTGCTGCAGCGGGATGTTGGTCTTGATGCCGTCCACCACCATCTCGCTTAGCGCTACGCGCATGCGCGCGATCGCGGTCTCGCGATCGGGGCCATGCACGATCAGCTTGCCGATCATCGAATCGTAGTTCGGCGGCACCTTGTAGCCGGCGTAGATGTGCGTATCCACACGCACGCCCGGGCCGCCGGGCGGATGGAACGCGGTGATCAGGCCCGGATTGGGCATGAAGGTTTCCGGGTCCTCGGCATTGATGCGGCACTCGATCGCATGCCCGCGCAGCACGATGTCGCTCTGCTTGATGGTCAGCTTGCGGCCGGCGGCGATGCGCAACTGCTCGCAGACCAGGTCGATGCCGGTGATGCGCTCGGTGACCGGATGCTCCACCTGGATGCGCGTGTTCATTTCGATGAAGTAGAAACGCCCGTCTTCGAACAGGAACTCGAAGGTACCCGCGCCGCGATAGCCGATGCGGATGCAGGCATCCACGCAGACCTTGCCGATCTCGTTGCGCAGTTCTTCGGTGATGCCCGGGGCCGGCGCTTCTTCCACCACCTTCTGGTGGCGGCGCTGCATCGAGCAATCGCGTTCGCCCAGATGGATCGCACCGCCCTGGCCGTCGGCCAGCACCTGGATTTCCACGTGGCGCGGATTTTCCAGGAACTTCTCCATGTAGACCTGATCGTTGCTGAAGGCGGCCTTGGCTTCGGACTTGGTGGTTTCGATGGCAGCCTTCAACGCGGCCTCCGAATGCACCACGCGCATGCCGCGCCCACCGCCGCCACCGGCGGCCTTGATGATCACCGGGTAGCCGATCTCGCGCGCCACCTTGGTGTTGGCGACGATGTCGTCGCCCAGCGGGCCGCCCGAACCGGGCACGCACGGCACGCCGGCGGCCTTCATCGCGCGGATCGCCTCCACCTTGTCGCCCATCAGGCGGATGGTGTCGGCCTTGGGGCCGATGAAGATGAAGCCGGATTCTTCCACGCGCTCGGCAAAGTCGGCGTTTTCCGACAGGAAACCGTAGCCGGGATGGATGGCCTGCGCATCGGTCACCTCGGCCGCGGCGATCAACGCCGGGATGTTGAGGTAACTGTCGCTGGAGGCGGCCGGGCCGATACACACCGACTCGTCGGCCATGGCCACGTGCTTGAGGTTGCGGTCGACCGTGGAATGCACCGCGACCGTGCGGATGCCGAGCGTGTGGCACGCGCGCAGGATGCGCAGCGCGATTTCACCTCGGTTGGCGATGACGACTTTATCTAGCATGGGAATAGGGAGTCGAGAATGGGGAATGGGGAGAAGCGGGCATCATGGTGCGGCTCCACGTCTGCGTAAGGCATTCATCAATGCGGTGAGCTTGGCGAAGACCTGGTCGACCTGCTGGCTGACGATGTCTTCGTCTTCGGTGTTGCTATAGCCCAGTCGTACGGCGATCTGGACCTGTGTATCCAGTTCGGAGAGCGAGCCGCGCGCAATCGAGAGAAACCGCGCGTAATCGGGAGTGAACGTCGCGCCGCACCTTCGGCGATATTCGACGGGACGCTGATGGCCGCACGGCGCAGTTGCGCCGTCAGACCGTAGCGTTCCTGCTCGGGAAAGACCTCGGTGAACCGGTAGATCATTTCCACAAGCTCCATGGAATCGCGCCAGGCCTCCAGGCGTTCATGAGGCCGCTTTGCCGATTCCCGATTCTCCACTCCCGATTCCCGGCTCTCAGCCAATCACAAACAACGGCTGATCGAATTCCACTGGCTGGCCGGTTTCGCCGAGGATGGCCACGATGGTGCCGGAGACGTCGGCTTCGATCGGGTTGAACATCTTCATCGCCTCGATGATCGCCAGCGTTTCGCCGGCCTTGACCTGCTGGCCGACGGTGACGAAGGCCGGCTTGTCCGGCGAGGGCGAGGTGTAGAAGGTGCCGACCATCGGCGCGCGCAATACGTGGCCTTCCGGCAGGGCGGCAGCCTGCTTGGCGCCGCCGGTGGAGGCCTCGGTGGGCGACTGCATCGGCATGCTGGGGGCGGCCGGGGCCTGCGCGGGCGGGGCAGGTGCGTACTGCTGCACCGGCGCGCTCATCACGGTGGTGCCCTTGGGCACGCGCGCCAGACGCACGCTTTCTTCGCCTTCCTTGATCTCGATTTCGGCGAGATTGGATTCTTCGAGCAGGTCGATCAGTTTCTTGATTTTGCGGAGATCCATACGGGCCTCATGAGGTGAATCGGTGGAGGTTGCCGGCGGCTGCCGGCGGAAGGGGGTCAGGCCGTCGGCGCGGGCGCCGGCGTGGGTGATCGGGATGTCATGCGTCGCGTTCCAGCCGCGCAATCACCGCTTCCAGCGCCAGCCGGTAGCTGTCGGCGCCAAAGCCGCAGATCACGCCGTCGGCCTTGTCGCTGAGATAGCTGTGGTGACGGAACGGCTCGCGCGCATGCGGGTTGGACAGATGGATTTCCACGAACGGCAACCCCACGCCCAGCAGCGCGTCGCGCAGCGCCACCGAGGTATGGGTGAAGGCGGCCGGGTTGATCAGGATGTAGGCGGTGCCGTCCTCGCGCGCGGCGTGGATGCGCTCCACCAGCACGTGCTCGGCATTGGACTGCAAACAGGCCAGCGTATGCCCGGCGGCCTGCGCACGATCCACCAGAGCCGCATCGATCTGCGCCAGCGTGGTGCGCCCGTAGACATCCGGCTCGCGGGTGCCGAGCAGGTTGAGGTTGGGGCCGTGCAACAGCAGCAGGTGGGCCATGACATCCGGGAGAGCGGAAAGGCCGGAAGTCTGCGCGATGTCGCCGATGCTGTCCAGATAGGCGAAGTTAGGTCTGTTTTAAACGACTGATTGAAAATCTGGCTTCGCAGGCATTTAAGTGACACAGGTCGCCGTACGAAAACAGTGGTGTCTCGTCTGCGGCAGGAGTTGCCAGTGAGGGGGAGGGACTGGCTTGATGCACGCGACTTGCAGCCTGATGCCCTGCAATCTGGCACAAGCGACCACATCAGCGGTCCTGTCGAGGTATTCGCCCTGGCAGGCCGTCTGGCTCAGGATGACACGCCTGGCAGTACACCCGCTTCACCGAACGCAGCTGCTTGGCACCGATGCGTTGCCGGTCGTGATGACCTCGGGATGCACCTGCTACGCATGGTCATGGCAAGCAGACGTTCCGGGGAAAAGCCAGTTCAGTCGTTGGCTACGGCATTGTGTCTGGGTAGATCGGCTGCATGTTGTCTCGACAATGCTGCACCGCTGCAGCGACAGGAGCCACTTGCCCGTGGAAAAAACGAATGCATTATCTGGCGCCGCGGCAACGCGGCCATGGCGTTTTCTGGCGATCGGCCGCTGATGACGGCGAACAACAATCAGGCGCCTGGACCGAGTCCAGGATTGGACGTGGACGTGGCCACGCAAACGGCTGCGGGAGCATTGCAGACTTCGGATCGTGGTGGAGGTAGCTGAGATGCGATCCATTCGCCGCATGTTGACGGCTCCGTTCGCACGGAAATGGGGTGCGCTCATTGCAGCGAGCACCCTGATCCTGTTGGTGTCCAATCCCGAGCTGGTGTCCGCCTTGCTGTTGATCAACATGGTCGGCATCGATGTGCTGGTGTTGTTCGCCGTCATTCAACTGCGTCAGCACTGGTCGATGCTCGATGCCTTCGTCATCGCACCATGCCGTTTAAAAATCAGGCAGCTGTTCAAGCCGAAGTGACGGCCGAGGTGTCTGCTGAAGAGTGTGTGCTTTCGCCGGCTCATTTCGGTTGATCGCCTGCGTGCCCATCCTGACCGCTCTGCATCGGACAATGCGCATCAGTGCCGACCCGGCCCATGCAGCCCACTTGAGCGTCCCGTCGCTCCTGCAATGGATAGGCCACGCCCGTCCCTGCGCCGAGCAACCCCGATCGACGGCTTTGCACACATTGCCTCATGCGGCACACGCGCACGATCGACACACCACGGACAAAACGCCGCGCTTGCACGCGCGGCGCTTCACTTCACCGCGCCGCGCGCAGCAACGCATCCTCGGTGATCGCGTTGGTCAGCACGGTCGGCAGCACCGCCGGCGGTGCGCCGGGGCCGTAGACCACGTACAGCGGCACGCCGACGGCCTGGTGCTGGTCGAGGAAGGCGCTGATCCTGGGGTCGACGTTGGTCCAGTCGCCTTTCATGTAGACCGCGTCGACGCGGCGCAGTGCGTCGCGGAAGTCGGCGCTGCTCAGCACGTTCTTCTCGTTGGCCTTGCAGGTCACGCACCAGTCGGCGGTCATGTTGACGAACACCACGCGGTTGTCGGCGCGCAGGCGGTCCAGCAACTGCGGCGAGAACGCCACCACGCCTTCGGCAGCAGTGGCAGCCGGCAGGCGCAGGCGGGTGACCCCGACCACCGGCACGATCGCCAGCACCAGCATCACCGCGGCCAGGCCCATGCCGATGCGATGGCTCTTCCAGCGGCTGCGCTCGAAGCAGAACAGGCCCAGTGCCAGCAGGGTGGCGCCAACCAGCATCAGCGCCAGCGCGTCCACGCCGCGCTGCTTGCCCAGCACCCACAGCAGCCAGATCGCAGTGAGATACATCGGGAACGCCAGCACCTGCTTGAGCGTTTCCATCCACGCGCCGGGCGTGGGCAGCCGCCGCGCCAGCGAGGGAATGAAGCCGATCAGCAGGAACGGCAGCGCCAGGCCCAGGCCCAGCGCCAGAAACACCAGCATCGCCAGCAGCGCCGGGGCGGTGAAGGCATACGCCAGTGCGGTGCCCATGAACGGGGCGATGCAGGGGCTGGCCACCACGCAGGCCAGCACGCCGGTGAAGAAATCACCCAGCGGGCCATTGCGCGCTGCCAGCGACTGGCCGATGCCGCCCAGATTGCTGCCCAGCGTGAACACGCCCGACAGGCTCAGCCCCACCACGAACATCAGATAGGCCAGCGCCGCGACGAACCACGGCTGCTGCAGCTGGAAGCCCCAGCCGGCCGCCTGGCCGGCCGCGCGCAGGCCGATCACCAGCGCGCCGATCGCCGCAAACGACACCAGCACGCCCAGCGAATACCAGATCGCATGGCTGCGCGCGTGGCTGCGGCTCTCGCCGCTGTGGGCCAGGCCCAACACCTTCAGCGACAGGATCGGCAGCACACAGGGCATCAGGTTCAACACCAGCCCGCCGAGCAAGGCCAGCACCAGCATGGCCAGCAAGCCCTTGTCGGTGTGCGGTGGCTGGGTGCGCTGCGGATTGTCGGCCGAGGCATCTGCGGCCGGCGCTGCAGTCGCCGCGGGCGTCGGTGCCGGCGCCGGTTCCGCAGGCAGCTGCCCGGCCGGCAGCGGCGAGATCATCAGCGGCGCGGCCTGCGCCTGGTTCTGCGGCGACACCGTGCCGGCGGGCAACTCCAGCGCCACCCGACGGGTCATCGGCGGGTAGCAGATGCCGTCGGTCTGGCAGCCCTGGAAGGTCGCCACCAGGGTCGCCTTGACCGGCTCGGCGTGCTCGCGCAGCAGCGGCAAGGTGACTTCGGCCTGGTCGAAATACACCACCACATCGCCGAAGTGCTCATCGCGGTGCGCCTTGCCCTGCGGCCAGCGCGGCAGCCCGGGACGCACGCCGCCGACGCCTTCCAGCGCCAGCGAGGTGCGGTCGCGGTAGATGTAATAGCCGGGCGCGGGGGTGAAGCGCAGCAGCAGGCTGTTGCCGTCGCCGACGATGGCTTCGAAGGTGAAGGCCTGCTCGGCCGGCAGCGGCAGTGCGTCCACGCCGGCGGCCTGGCCGGTGCTGCCGAACAGCCGCGGGCCTGCCGGTGCGCGCGGCACCAGTGCGCCCAGGTTTTCGCGCGGGGTGGCGGGCGTCGCGGCGGGAGCCGAGGCATCGGGCAGGCGCACGCGCAGCTCGCGGCGTTGCGGCGGGTAGCACACGCCGGCGTCGGCGCAACCCTGGTATTGCACCTGTAGCACGGCGGTCTGCAACCCGGCATCGGCCTTGCCGGCCAGCCTGGCCTGCAGCTGCTTGCGGTAGGTCTGCACCTGGCCAAAGAACTCGTCGTGCTTGCTCTCGCCTTCCGGCAGCGCCAGCTCGCCGGCGGCAAAGCCTTGCCCGGATTTGACGCTGATGCGGTGGCGATACAGGTAATAGCCCGGCGCGATCTTCCAGCGCAGCGCGATGCTGTCGCGGCTGTCGGCAGTGGCGCTCAGGGTGAAGGCCTGATCCACCGGCAGCAGGTCGGCCTCGGTGACCGCGGCCTGCGCGGGCAGGGGCGCCACCAGCGCCAGCGGCGCGGCGAGCAACGGTACGGCCAGCAATGCGCAGCGGGCGATCCAGC
This sequence comes from Xanthomonas sp. WHRI 7064, assembly GCF_040202355.2. Taxonomy (NCBI): domain Bacteria; kingdom Pseudomonadati; phylum Pseudomonadota; class Gammaproteobacteria; order Lysobacterales; family Lysobacteraceae; genus Xanthomonas; species Xanthomonas sp. WHRI 7064. Next base: position 701,633 of record NZ_CP167821.1, read on the forward strand.
GGGACAGAGACTTCATGGACGTCAGGATTCCTTGCGGGTTTCGGCCCGGACCCAATCGAGATACGCCGGCAGCCCGGCGCTGGCTTGGACCGCGATCGCCTCCGGCAGTTCATACGGATGCAGCGCTTGCAGCCGCGCGATGGCGTCCGGCAGGCGGTCTTCCCAGGTCTTGATCAACAACTGCACTTCCTGGCTGCGCTCGATCGCCCCGTTCCAGCGGTACAGCGACTGCACGCCGGGCAGCTGGGTGACGCAGGCGGCCAGGCGCTCGTCCAGCAGCACGCGCGCAATGCGCTCGGCGCTGTCGGCATCCGGGCAGGTGCTGAACAACAGATGGAGGGAAGAGGCGCTCATGTGACCGCGCAGTGTAATCCCCTGTCTGCGGGGGATCGACCGCAGATTCCGGAACAGGGCATTAAGTTCGCTGGGCCTGGCGGCTGGCCGGCGACACCGCGCCTTGGTGGCCGACCATGCGAGGGTGCGATGGCACTACACCGGAGTAAGCGGGCGTAGTGCGGGCACGTGGTTGGAACAGGCCGAGCGACCACGCGCTGGCCGGGCCGAGACAGCGAGCCGGGGCTCAGCCGGGCATTTCATCCATCCAGCAGGGCACGCCATGCTGCGACTGGCGTTTTGTAGATGCTGTCATACACGTCGACCTGCGTTACCCAGGTCTTCGCCTGCCCACTGACGTTGCAGGTCGCGGGGCCGACGGCACCGCGCAGCAGGCGCGCGAGCGGGCACGTGGATTGCCGCTGCAGGCCGTCTCCCGGCCCGGCGCCTGGGGCACCGGGCCGGGCCGGATCAATTGGCCAGCTGGCAGCTGGCCGGCTTGGCCGAGGTGAACAGGCTCGAGGTCGCCCATTCGGGGTGATCCACGAACGGGTTGCGGTTGCCCTGGAAGCTGAAGATCACCTGGTTGCGCGCCCGCTCGGCATCGTCCGGCGGGTCGGCCTGGTGCCAGGCCAGCAGCGTGGACAACAGGCCCATGTAGGCCGGCGAAGCCGAGGTCTGCACGATCTTGCTGCGGTCGTCGGTGAGTTCCAGGTCCGGCTCGGACTGCCCGGTGGCCGCGTCGGTACCGCCTTCATAGCGGATCGCCATGTACATCACCGCACGCGCCATGTCGCCCTTGCGCTTGCCCCACACCTCGAAGGTGCCGCCGTTGCCGTCCGGGGTGCGCACCCAGTTGGAATTGCCCGGATAGCGCCCGCTGCCGCCGCCACTGCCGTCATTGACCTCGGTGACCCGCTCGCCGCAGCTGCTGGTGCAGGCCGCATAGGGCTTGTTGCCGCGGTCGGCGTTGAAGGCGGTGTCGGTCAGATACAGCATGTGGGTGTCGGTGTAGGGCGCATATGGCAGCCCCTTGTCGCCGCTGGCGCTGCCAAAGCCCAGCGAGTTGGGCCAGGTGTGCTCGCGGTTGTAGGTCAGCCCGCTCCCGGTGCCGGCGCGGTCGCTGCCCTTGGCGTAGCTGCGGTTGCGGTAGGCGTCCAGGATCCGGCCGCTGTTGTTGGGATCCTCGTCGGCCATCTCCAGGATGGTCCAGGTGCTGGTGCCCGAGCCGCTGTACGGATAGGCCGTGTGGCCCTTGATCACGGTGTGCAGCGAACAGCGCAACTGGCTGGCATTGGCGGTGTTGACCCGCGAGTAGTAACCGGTGCCGCCGCCGCTGGCGGTGGCCACGGTGAAGGTGATGGACTGGTTGGCGGCCGGGCTCAGCCCGCTGGCATCGCGGATGGCGCTGGCGGTGATCGCCAGGGTGCAGCGCTCGCCACCGACCAGGGCGGTGTTGGTGGACAGGCTGAAGCGGGTGCCGCTGGTCGGGTAGCTCAGCGCCACCGTGCCGGAGCTGGCGCAGCTCAGCGCGAACGCGCCGCTGCTCAGCGTCACCGCCTCGCTGAAGCCCACGCTCAGGTCGCCGGCGGCGGGAAAGCCGGTCGCGCCCTGGGTCGGGGTGGTGCTGGTGATCGTCGGTGCCGCGCCGGTCTCGCCGCCACCGCCGCTGCCGTTGAAGCTCTGGCCGCGGTTGCACGCGCCAAAGCTCTGCGCCGACGAGCCGGCCCAGCTGAAGTTGGCCGCGCTGCTGCCGGTGCCGGTCAGTTGCAGCGAACTGCCGACCGCGCTGCTGTTGCTCTCGCTGACCGGCAGGTTTTGGCTGGTGATGCCGGCGGCAGGGCCGCCGCTGGCGGTGATGGCGCCTTCGTAACTGAGGAACTGCACCAACTGGCCGTTGGGGTCGACCAGTGCCACGCCGTCGTTGGGCCCGTTCTGCACGCCGTTGCTGGCGTAGCCGACCGTGGCCACGCGCACCTGGCTGCCGCAGCTGGCCAGGCTGCCGGCCGGCACCGCCGTATTGGCGTAGACCGTTGCCGCGCCCGGTGTGCTGCCGTTGTACAGATAGATGCGGTAGCCGCTCAGCGATTCGCCGGCGGTGGCCACCACTTCCACCCCTTCGCCGCTGTCGCCGGAGGCGCCTGCGTCGTCGTAATGCAGTTCGTTGATGAACACCGCCGCGTGGACGGTGGGGACGGCCAGCGCGAGCGCACAGGCCAGGGGAAGCGTGCAGCTGGGGGACCAGCGCAAGGGGAAAACACGGGCAGGGGACGGCAACCTCATCGACAGCTCCTTGTGATCGGGGAATGCGTGGCCGACTGTAAAACGTGCGCATGACAATCGGTGGAACCTGGTTCCATTTTTAGAGCGGCTGCTCCGGCGACTGCTCACCGCGCACTGCCCGACGTGCCAGTGGTCTGGTAGCCGGCCTCAGGCGTAGCCGGCTGTTGCGCAGACCGGTTCCCACTCGGCTGTCGGTCGCCAGCGGTCGTACTGCTTGCCAGGTCGTGTCGGCCGCGTCGTGGCCCTGGGACGGAACTGCCCGGCGAAAATTTTTTGCCCCCAGCCCTTGAAAGCTGGCCACACAGCACAATCTCTGGCCCGCACCCGCTCTGTCGGGTTTTTTCCGCGCGCTGTGCTGGCAGTCGTCACATACGAGTGCTAACATCGCCGATAATTTCCAGGCCAATCAATCACTTAAGAGGGTCTTTCTCTATGAGCATCAAGCCGCTTCACGACCGCGTTGTAGTCAAGCCGATCGAAGCCGACGAAGTTTCCGCCGGCGGCATCGTGATCCCGGACTCCGCCAAGGAAAAGTCCACCAAGGGTGAAGTCGTCGCCATCGGCGCCGGCAAGCCCCTGGACAACGGCAGCCTGCGCGCGCCGGTGGTCAAGGTCGGCGACAAGGTCATCTACGGCCAGTACGCCGGCAGCAGCTACAAGTCCGAAGGCGTCGAGTACAAGGTGCTGCGCGAAGACGACATCCTGGCCGTCATCGGCTGATCAGGCGCTATGCGCCGGGAATCGGGAGTTGGGAATCGGGAATGGGCAAAGCGGCTAACCCACTTCGCCATCCCACCCCGCCCCGATTCACGCTGTTGATCTGCCGATTCCCCATTCCCTATTCCCCATTTCCGGAGTTACATACAAATGGCTGCTAAAGACATTCGTTTCGGTGAAGACGCACGTACCCGTATGGTTCGTGGCGTCAACGTGCTTGCCAATGCCGTCAAGGCCACCCTGGGCCCGAAGGGCCGCAACGTCGTGCTCGAGAAGAGCTTCGGCGCGCCGACCATCACCAAGGACGGCGTCTCCGTCGCCAAGGAAATCGAACTGGCTGACAAGTTCGAGAACATGGGCGCGCAGATGGTCAAGGAAGTCGCTTCCAAGACCAACGACAACGCCGGCGACGGCACCACCACCGCCACCGTGCTGGCCCAGGCCCTGATCCGCGAAGGCGCCAAGGCTGTGGCCGCCGGCATGAACCCGATGGACCTCAAGCGCGGTATCGACCAGGCCGTCAAGGCCGCCGTCATCGAGCTGAAGAACATCTCCAAGCCCACCACCGACGACAAGGCGATTGCCCAGGTCGGCACCATCTCGGCCAACTCGGACGAGTCGATCGGCAACATCATTGCCGAAGCGATGCAGAAGGTCGGCAAGGAAGGCGTGATCACCGTTGAAGAAGGCTCGGGCCTGGAAAACGAGCTGGACGTGGTCGAGGGCATGCAGTTCGATCGCGGCTACCTCTCCCCGTACTTCATCAACAACCAGCAGAGCCAGTCGGCCGACCTGGACGACCCGTTCATCCTGCTGCACGACAAGAAGATCTCCAACGTGCGCGACCTGCTGCCCGTGCTGGAAGGCGTGGCCAAGGCCGGCAAGCCGTTGCTGATCGTCGCTGAAGAAGTCGAAGGCGAAGCGCTGGCCACCCTGGTGGTCAACACCATCCGTGGCATCGTCAAGGTCGTGGCCGTCAAGGCACCGGGCTTCGGCGACCGTCGCAAGGCGATGCTGGAAGACATGGCGGTGCTGACCGGCGGCACCGTGATCTCCGAGGAAGTGGGTCTGGCGCTGGAGAAGGCCACGATCAAGGACCTGGGCCGCGCGAAGAAGGTGCAGGTCTCCAAGGAGAACACCACCATCATCGACGGCGCCGGCGACTCGGCCACGATCGAAGCCCGCGTTGGCCAGATCAAGACCCAGATCGAAGACACCTCGTCCGATTACGACCGCGAGAAGCTGCAGGAGCGCGTGGCCAAGCTGGCCGGTGGCGTTGCAGTGATCAAGGTCGGCGCGTCGACCGAAATCGAAATGAAGGAAAAGAAGGCCCGCGTCGAAGACGCCCTGCACGCCACCCGTGCAGCCGTCGAAGAAGGCGTGGTCCCGGGCGGCGGTGTGGCCCTGGTGCGTGCGCTAGTGGCTGTCGGTAACCTGACCGGTGCCAACGAAGACCAGACCCACGGCATCCAGATCGCCCTGCGCGCGATGGAAGCCCCGCTGCGCGAAATCGTGGCCAATGCCGGCGAAGAGCCGTCCGTGATCCTGAACAAGGTCAAGGAAGGCACCGGCAACTACGGTTACAACGCGGCCAACGGCGAGTTCGGCGACATGGTCGAGTTCGGCATCCTGGATCCGACCAAGGTCACCCGCTCGGCGCTGCAGAACGCAGCCTCGATCGCCGGCCTGATGATCACCACCGAAGCCATGGTGGCCGATGCACCGAAGAAGGACGAGCCGGCGATGCCGGCCGGCGGTGGCATGGGCGGCATGGGCGGCATGGATTTCTGATCCACGCCACTCGGCTGTTGCAGCAAAAAAGGACCCCGCCGAAAGGCGGGGTTTTTTTGTGGGCGATGAGATGGATGCCGCAAGAGGTCGTGCGTGGCCACGCAGACCCCATCATGACCCGTAGGAGCGCCCCTGGGCGCGAAAGGGCTTCACCGGGAATGCCCCAGTCGCGCCCGGGTGCGCTCCTACCTGGCACCGGTGCGGCCAACGATTCGCGAACCCGACCGTTTCGAACCCACGCGTGTATAACCACGCAAACCCCATGACCCCGTAGGAGCGCCCCAGGGCGCGAATGGGCTTCACCGGGAATGCCCCAATCGCGCCCGGGTGCGCTCCTACGTGGGGCCGATGCCACCGGTTCGCGCAATCGGTTCGCGGCCTCGACCTTGTCGAACTCGGCGCTTGCATGGCCACGCAAACCCCATGACCCCGTAGGAGCGCCCCAGGGCGCGAAGGGGCTTCACCGGGAACGCCCAATCGCGCCCGGGTGCGCTCCTACGCGGCGCAGATGCCACCGGTTCGCGCAATCGGTTCGCGGCCCCAACCGTGTCGACGTGCGTGCCATCGCGTGGATCGCGAACCCCATCACACTTGCATGACAGTGTGTTGACATCGATGTCAGCGCCAACCTAGCGTCGCTGGGCAGGCGCTTGCGCCGAACGGTCGGGGGGCCATCGGACAGGGGGCGGCGATGCGGTGCATCGCTCGCAGGCGTCGTTGCAGTGGAACGCCACGCCGGTCATGCCGGCCTCTCCCGGGGATCTTATGAACTGCCGCATTCATCGCCTTGCCTTGTCGATTTCCTTGTCCCTCGCCCTGACCGCCGCCATCGCACCGTCGGCGGCGGCCCAGCAGGCCGAGCCGGAGCAACCGCGCGCCACCTCCACGCTGGACGCGGTCAGCGTCACCGGCTCGCGCATCAAGCGCGCGCAGGTCGAAGGCGCGCAACCGGTGGTCACCATCTCCGCGCAGCAGATCCAGCAGGAGGGCTTTGCCACCGTCTACGACGTGCTCAACAGCATGAACCAGCAGGGCTCGGTGGAGGCTGATACGCAATGGGGCTCGCATACGCCCAACGCCTCGCCGATCAACCTGCGCGATCTGGGTCCGGGCCGCACCCTGCTGCTGGTCAACGGCCACCGCGTGGCCGATTACCCGCTGCCGTACGGCGGCGAGAGCAACTTTTCCAACTACAGCAACATCCCGTCCGCGGCGGTGGAGCGCATCGACATCCTGACCGGCGGCGCCTCAGCGATCTACGGCTCGGACGCGGTGGCCGGCGTGGTCAACGTGATCCTCAAGCGCGATTACCAGGGCGACCAGGTGCGGCTGCGCGGCGGCACTGCCACCGAAGGCGGCCGCGACAGCTTCGACGTGTCCTGGGCCGGCGGGCGCACCGGCGAGAACTGGAGCCTGACCTACGCGCTGCAGGCCACCCGGCGCGATCCGTTGAGCGGGCGCGATCGCCCCGAGATGGACGATTCCGACGACATGGCCTATTCCAACTGGACCGGGCAGAACCGCCGCTACGGCTTCAACCCGTTCACCGGCCTGAGCCTGGTCGATGCCAACACCAACGAACGCCTCGCACCGCCCGCCGGCACCTGCGCGCGCTTCGGCGGCGAGTTCATCGACGGGCAGCGGCTGAGCTACAACCAGAACACCGGGGTGGTCACCAACGCCGGCGATTACTGCGGCGTGGCCCGCGACTACGGCGACTGGGGGCTGGTCACCGGCAGCGAGGACTACTCGGCGTATCTCTACGGCACCTGGAAGTTCGGCGAGCACACCGAAGCCTGGGCCACGCTGTCGGCCAACCGCAGCATCGGCCGCTGGACCTACGACCCGCCGTACGCATACCTGGGTCCGTTCCAGGACGCGGCCACCGGCCGCTCGCTGTATGCGATCCGGCAGCTCACCCGGCGCGAGGCCGGTGGTTGGGACCGGCTGGCCAACTACAACAAGGAGCAGTCCTGGGACCTGAGCGCCGGCTTGCGTGGCGTGTGGGCCGACCGCTTCGACTGGGAGCTGAGCGTGGGCCGCTCGCGCTACACGGTGGACGAATACGTACGCACCGTGGACACCGCCCGCGCCACCGATTATTTCCTCGGCAGCCCCACCGGCAGCGCCGCCGACGGCACGCCGATCTATGCGATCAACCAGGCGCGCCTGTATGCGCCGCTGTCCTCGAGCGAGTACGACGACCTGGTCGCCAAATCGCATAACTCGGCGTATTCGTGGGTGAACCAGGCCAGCTTCAGCCTGAGCGGCGATCTGGTGCAGGGCTGGGCCGGGCCGATCCGCTTCGCCACCGTGGCCGAAGTCGCCAAGCAGGGCTACCAGCTGTCGCCCGACCCCTGCGCCAACGAGTGCTATCCGGTCGATGTGGTGGACAGTGGCGGCGGCGAGCGCATGCGCAGTTCGGCCGGGCTGGAATTCCAGATTCCGCTGTTGTCGACGTTGAGCGCCAATGTCGCCGGCCGCTACGATCGCTACGGCAGTTATCGCTCTTCGGCGGCGATTCCGACCGATGTCGGCACCCAAAGTGACACCACCTGGAGCGCGGGTCTGGAATGGCGCCCGGTCGAGAGCCTGTTGTTGCGCAGCACGCTGGCCACCAGCTTCCGCGCGCCGGACATGCATTACGTGCTCGGCGAACCCAGCTCCACCAACCAGACCGTGATCGACCAATACCGCTGCATCGCCACCGGTGCGTATCTCACTGGCGGCTGCAACGACGAAAACAGCAACATCTACTACACCGTGGACGTGAACCGTCGCGGCACGCCGGATCTGCGCTCGGAAACCGGCCGCTCGTTCACTGGCGGGGTGGTGTGGGACATCGTGCAGGGCCTGTCGCTGAGCGTGGATTACTACCGCATCGAGCTGGAGGAAATGATCAAGGATCTGGACCGCGACGAGATCCTCTCGGCCGAAGCCGGCTGCCGCACCGGCACCACCATCAGCGGCGGCGCCTGGAACAATCCCGGCGGCGCCGGCTATTGCGACACCATCACCTCGCGCGTGCTGCGCAACGCCGACGGCACCATTGCCAGCATCGAGCGCGGCCCGATCAACCTGGCGCAGATGGAAACCTCCGGCATCGATGCCTCGCTGAAATACCGGCTTGCTACGGCGGGTTGGGGCAACTTCCAGTTGTCGCTGGACTACAACAATCTGCTGGCCTATCGCGAGCAGATCTACCGTACCGACAGCGACGAAAACCGCCGCGACGAACGCGTGCGCAGCCGCGTGCGGGGCAGCGTGCATTGGGACAACGGCGGCGCCTGGGATTGGACGGTGTACTTCCGCCGGCTCGGCTCCATGCGCGCTGTCAACTGGGGCACCTGCGAGCGCTTCGACGACGGCTACCAACCCAGTGCCTCGGACGCATGCGTGGTCACCGACACCGCCAACGTGCATCTGGGCGAGAGCAGCAAGCGCTACTTCGGCCGCGTCGGCCCGGCGATCTACTGGAACCTCAGCACCGGCTACAGAATCACCGACCACGCCAAGGTCAACTTCTACGTCAACAACGTGTTCAACGAAGTGGGCTACGAGAACAAGGAGCGCTTCTACGGTTACGGCTTCTACAACACCACCTTGTTCAACCCGATCGGCCGCGAAGTGGCGGCGGAATATGTGTTTACGTTCTGATTGAAGGTGGTGGCCGCATCGCACGTCACGGCACCGCACCGTGGCGTGCGATGCATGGTCGATGGCACCTGCGCAGGCAAGCCGTGCTCGATCCCGGCCTGCCAACGCGCGCGTGGTAATGCCGCGCATCGGTTCGCCCAGCTTGTCGTGCGCCGCGGTGGTCGGCGCGACACATGCGGCTTGCAGGCACCCCCGCATTGGCAGCGCTGCAACGTTCCGTTGCCGATGAAACAGTGGCAACGGCCAAACGTGCGTGGTATCAATGCACTCAATGAACGCACCCCGCAGCCAGTTTTACTTTTGGTACTACGGTTTTCCGATGCCGCTGGCGGAGGACGGATTGCGCTCACCCTGAAGAAATCTTCAGCAGCATTCCCGAAAAGCCGCCAGCGCACACTGGCGGCTTTTTTGTTGCCGCCGCGCCTGGCTCCCTGATGCAACACCGCCCACCGAGACACTGTTATGCCGCCTGTGACCGATGACCTGCGTATCCGCAAGATCGAAGCCCTTGCCCCACCTTCGCAGCTGCTGTCGCTGCTGCCCTGCGACGAGCGCGCCTCCGAGACCGTGACCAATTCGCGTGCCGCGCTGCACGAAATCCTGCATGGCCGTGACGACCGCCTGGCTGTGGTGATCGGGCCCTGCTCGATCCACGATCCGGTCGCGGCGATGGACTACGCGCACCGCCTGCGCCCGCTGCGCGAGCAATTCGGCGATGCGCTGGAGATCGTGATGCGGGTGTACTTCGAAAAGCCGCGCACCACCATCGGCTGGAAGGGCCTGATCAACGATCCGGATCTGGATGGCAGCTTCCAGATCAACAAGGGCCTGCGGGTGGCGCGCGGTCTGCTGCGCGACATCAACAACCTCGGCCTGCCGGCCGGTGTGGAATTCCTCGACATCATCTCGCCGCAGTACATCGCCGACCTGGTGGCCTGGGGCGCGATCGGCGCGCGCACCACCGAAAGCCAGGTGCATCGCGAAATGGCCTCGGGCCTGTCGTGCCCGGTGGGCTTCAAGAACGGCACCGGCGGCGACGTCAAGATTGCGGTGGACGCGGTGGGTGCGGCCTCGCACCCGCATCATTTCCTGGCCGTGACCAAGGACGGCCACACCGCGGTGGCCGCGACCGCAGGCAACCCGGATTGCCACGTGATCCTGCGCGGCGGCAAGCAGCCCAACTTCGACGCGGCCAATGTGGAAGCGGCCAGCCAGGTGCTCAACACGTCCGGCTTGCCGGCGCGGCTGATGATCGACGCCAGCCACGCCAACAGCGGCAAGAATCCCGAGAACCAGCCCAAGGTCATCGACGATATCGCCACGCAACTGGAAGGCGGCGAGACCCGCATCGTCGGCGTCATGGTGGAAAGCCACCTGGTCGGCGGACGCCAGGAACTGGTGCCCGGCTGCGCACTGACCTACGGCCAGAGCATCACCGACGGCTGCCTGGGGTGGGACGCCTCGGTGCAGGTGCTTGAGCGCCTGGCGACAGCCGTGCGCGCACGTCGCGCAAGGCGGGTTGCCGAAGCTGCGTGATCGGCGAGGCGGTGGGGTGAGAACACGAGGCTTCGCGCGTACCCTCATCCGGCGCTGCGCGCCACCTTCTCCCGCCGGGAGAAGGGATAAGCCCCTTTCGAGCAGCCTGGCAATGAACACAAGCGCACGCGTGCTGATGGCCGCTCCAAAACGAGAACGCCGGGCCGGCGCAGGGAGCCGGCCCGACGGATTGGACACCACCCAGTGGTGACCCGTCGCGCCCAGCGGCAGGAGGGGGAGAGAGCCGTCCTGCCGCCGAATGCGAGCGGGCAGAAACGTTATCCGCCACATCCGTGACATCGCGATGTCGCAGCATGTCGGCGCCAGCAATGAAGTTCGCGAAGCGTTAAACACAGGCATGACAGCCGTGCTCCGATCCCTCTAGCAACACCGCCACGCTGCGCTACAACTCCCGATTCCCGATTCCCGATTCCCTGCTCACCCCAACATATCCCCCGTCTCCAACCAGCGCTGATGCCACGACAGCGCCTCGGTCAGCAGATGCGGGGTGTGCTTGCCATAGCTGTCGCGATTGGCACGCGCCACATAATCTTCCAGCGCATCGCGATAGCGCGGGTGGACGCAGTGATCGAGCAACTGGCGTGCACGTTGCTTGGGCGTGAGGCCGCGTAGATCGGCCAGGCCTTGTTCGGTGACGATCACCGAGACGTCGTGTTCGGTGTGGTCGACATGGCTGACCATCGGCACGATCGACGAGATGCTGCCGGCCTTGGCGATGCTGGGGCTCAGGAAGATCGACAGGAAGCCGTTGCGCGCAAAGTCGCCGGAGCCGCCGATGCCGTTCATGATGCGGCTGCCCATCACGTGGGTGGAATTGACGTTGCCGTACAGGTCGGCCTCGATCATGCCGTTCATGCCGATGCAGCCGAGCCGGCGCACCAGCTCCGGATGATTGGAAATCTCCTGCGTGCGCATGATGATGCGCTGCCGGTAGAAATCGATATTGCGCTTGAACTCCTCGTTGCCCTCCGGGCTGAGCGCAAAACCGGTGCACGAGGCGTAGCGCAGCACGCCATCGCGCAGCAGCGCGAGCATGCCGTCCTGGATCACTTCGGTGAACGCTTCCAGGTCGCGGAAGCCGCTGCGTGCAAGCCCCGCCAGCACCGCATTGGGAATATTGCCCACGCCCGATTGCAGCGGCAGCAGGCTGGCCGGCAGCCGGCCCTTGTCCACTTCGTGGCGCAGGAACGCGATCAGGTGCTCGGCGATGCGTTCGCTGCTGTCGTCGGCGGCAGCGAACGGGCTGTTGCGGTCCGGGCCATGCGTGCGCACCACTGCCACGATCTTGTCCGGATCGCAGCGCAGGCTGGGCTCGCCGATGCGGTCGTCGCCGTGGATCAACGGGATCGGCTTGCGCTGCGGCGGCAGCGCAGTGCCGTAGTACACGTCGTGCATGCCATCCAGGCCGGCCGGCTGCCAATCGTTGACCTCGATGATCACCTTGCTGGCCAGGTCCAGCCAGGTCTTGTTGTTGCCGATCGAGGTGGACGGCACCAGGCTGCCGTCGGCGCGGATCGCCGAGACTTCCACCACGGCGGTGTCGATCTGCCCGTAGAAGCCGAACCACACGTGCTGGGCGACGTGGCTGAGATGGATGTCGATATAGTCCAGCGTGCCGGCGTTGATGCGTTGGCGCGCATCCGGGTCGGACTGGAACGGCATGCGCATGGCGATGCCGTCGGCCTTGGCTAGCGCGCCGTCCAGTTCCGGCGCGGTGGACGCGCCGGTCATCAGCTTGATCTGGAATGGCTGGCCCTGCAGATGCGCCGCTTCGATGCGCTGCGCCAACGCCATCGGCACCGCCTTGGGGTAACCGGAGCCGGTGAAGCCGCTCATCGCCACGGTCTCGCCGGGCTGGATCAATGCGGCAGCGGCCTCGGCAGAAACCAGGCGCTCGCGCAGCGGCGCGTACAGGATGCGTTCGTCGGACATGGGCGGCACAGCGGGACAGGGGACTGCCATTATCGCCGCTGCATGCGTCGGCCGCGCTGCGACCATGGTGCAATGCAATGGTGCGGATGGCCGCAACTGCGTGCGAAGCGGGCTGTTGCGTGGCAGGTCGGTTGGGCAACACATCGACGCTTCACCCGCCTTCGCTTCTGCGTATGGAGCCTGGCGTTGGCGTTGCCGCTGGCAGGCCTGCGGTTGCCTGGTGAGCGCCTGCCGGCAAGCCCTGTGCACTGCTGCGCTGTAGCACTAATCGTCAACGCATCCCCATCTGCCGTGCAGCGGATACGGTGATGCGCTACCGGCCATGTTCACGCCTCGCCGCCAGCGCAACCGCGATAGTGGCGACAGACTCGACTTCTGCCTGCGCCCATGTCCTCTCTTCGCGACCGCTTCCAGCGCTGGCCCCGGCCATGGCGTATCGCAGTGGTCGTGCTGGTGGCGCTGTATGCGCTGTATCTGCTGGCCAGCAACCTGTTTCTCAACACGCCGCTGTTCGATGCCGTCACCAACCGGCAGCCGCATAAATTCACCATGCAGACCGGCCCGGCACTGACCGTGTTTCCGGGGCAGGTAATGGCCTGGAACGTGCGCATGCGCGGGCAGGCCAACCGCACCGTGTATGTGTTTCACGCCGACCGCGCCAATGCGCGCGTGGCCTTGCTGCCGCTGTTGCGGCGCGAGGTGCGGCTGCCCTGGCTGCATGCCACCGGCCTGGAAGCGGAAGTGGAAACCTCCGACACGCCCATTCCGCCACCGCCGCGCGGCGATCAGGGCTGGACGCTGCGCTTCGATGCGATCACCAGCAACAGCATCCGCAGTGCGCGCCTGGGCAAGCTGCTGATCGCCGGGCAGGGCCACGGCAGCGTCGGCTTCCTCAAGCAGCTCAAGGGCGGCCCGTCGGAGCTGTTTCCCTCCGAAGCGGGCTTTCGCGATGCGCTGGTCAGCTATGACGGGGTGCAAGTGTTCAATGGCGCGCAGCTGGATGCGCAATTCCAGTTTCCGCGCCATTACCGCGACCAGGCGCCGGGCCTGCGCAAGCTCGGCATCACTCACGCGCGCCTGCAGCTGAAGGCCGCGACCGTGGCGTTGAAGATCGATACCGGTGCGCCGCATGTGGACATCCGCAGTGGGCCGTCCGCGGCGCGGGTGGAGGCCGACATCACGCTGGATCGCGGCACCCTGCAGGAGGGCAGCCATGCGGTCTGGCGTCTGCCGTTGATGGCCGGCGTCGGCGCGACCGACCGCGGCATGCTGGCGCTGCAGCTGGACGTGGCGCGCGACATCCGTGTGCAGGCACGCCTGCCGCGCGACGAGAAGACGGGCAGCGAACTGCAGGCCGATCTGCGCATCGCCGGGCGCAGCATTCCCTTCCAGGATCCTGCGCAGGTGCTGCCGCGCCTGTCCGGGCAGGTGCGTGGGCGTTGGCAGTTCGAATCGCTGAACTGGATCGCCGAGCTGTTCGTGCGCAAGCCCTGGTTCCAGCTCGCAGGCGGCGGCCTGGTCGAGGCCGATCTGCGCTTGGCACAAGGGCGGCTCGCCAGCGGCAGCAGCCTGGAGATTCCGCGTGTGGAGGCGGTGGCGCAGGTGTTCGATACGCGGCTGGCCGGTATCGCCAAGGCGCATGGACGCATCGACGATGCCGCCACGCCGCAGGCGCATCTGGAGGTGAGCATCCCCACCTTCAAGGCCGCACCGCGCGATGCGCCCAGGCAGGTCCTGCTGGACGGCCGCGATCTGCAACTGGCCATGCATGGCGATGCCGAACTGGCGCGCCTGCGCGACACGCTCAAGGCGCAGCTGCGTTTCAGCGATGCGCGCGTTCCCGATCTCACCGTCTACAACCGGTACCTGCCGGGCAAGAACGTGCGCCTGCTCGGCGGCAGCGGCAGCCTGACCGGCGATGTGGCGCTCAATGCCGCTGGCGATGTGGGCAGCGGCCACGCCAACCTGCGCGGGCAGGGCGCGCATTTGGCGCTGGCCGGCGTGCAGATGCGTGGCGATGCCGAATTGCAGGCGCAGCTGCAGCGTGCCGATTTCAAGAACAAGTTTTTTGACCTCAGCGGCACGCGCGTACGCCTGCGCAATATGCGTGTGGGCGACGACAGCAGCGATGCCAACTGGTGGGGGCAGATGCAGGTGGGTGCCGGCACCATCCAGGCCAGCGCACCGTTCCAGGTGGATGCCGATGCGGCGATCCGCATGCGCGATGTCGCGCCGCTGCTGTCGGTGTTTGCGCAACGTGCCGACTATCCGCGCTGGGTACTGGGCTTGCTGGATTCGGGCGAGCTCGACGCCACCGGCCGGGTACGTTGGCGCAAGCAGCAGTTGCTGATCGACGACCTGCATGCGGAGAATGCGCGGCTGTCGCTGCGTGCAAGACTGGCCTTGAACGATGAGCAGCGGCGCGGCGATCTGTATCTGCGCTGGGGCGTGCTGGGCGCCGGGATCGAACTCGATGGCAAGCAACGCCAGTGGCATCTGGCCGGCGCGCGCGAGTGGTACGACGCGCAGCCTGGGTTGTTGCCGGCGGTGTCGAAGGCGAAGTAAGTGGTTCGTTGTCTGAGGCTTGCGCATTGCGGCCAGCCTTGCCGTCTTCGATGAGGCAGTGCGCGCACTGCCGGGCATGTAGGACATCCATTGCACACCGGGCAGCCTGCCGTTGCCCAGCAGCAATTGCCGCTGCGCACCGCGCTCACGGTTTCCTTGGCACACTGCGCCACGCCGCGTGCGCGGTCTTCAGGAGCCTGCCGTCATGACGATGCTTGTTCGCGCCCGCTGGCAAACCTTGCCCCGCCTGGTGCGCTGGCCGTTGCTGGCATTCCTGGTGGTGTACGCAAGCTATTTGATGCTCGGCAACCTGTTGCTCAACACGCCACTCGGGCCGGCCGCGCTCAATCGCAAGCCGGACAGGTTCACCATGCACTGGGGTCCGGCAGTGACCTGGTGGCCGGGCCGGCTGACGCTATGGAAGGTGGAGTTGCAAGGGCGCTCCACACGCACCCGCTGGAACGTCAGCGCGCAGCGCATGAGCGGGCAGGTGCGGCTATTGCCGTTGTTGCATCGGCAGTTGCTGGTGCCGGAACTGCATGCGCACGGAGTGCGCGGCGGCATGCAGGCGGCTGTACCCACAGCCGGTACCGTGGCGACGCCAGCACCGGCGACAGCGCCGGACACGCAGGTGGCTGCCGCACCGCCGGCTGACGCAGCCGGTACGCCGCCGCCAACGACCGCGCAGGACAAGCCACCCACACGCACCCCAGACGTCGCGGCGGGCACGCCGCCGCCCGCACGGACGAGCGGCGCAGCCGCCCGCGTGCCGCAATCCGCCGGGGGCGCCAATACCGCTGGCGCACCCGCAGGTCCCGCATCGACCGCTCCGGCCTGGACCCTGCAATTCGACCGCATCGTCGCCGATCAGGTGCAGGCAGTGACGCTGCGTCAGCTGCGGATCGAAGGCGATGGTCAGCTGCAGCTCGGCCTGTTCAAGCAGTTGCGCGGCGGGCCGATGGAAGTGTTTCCCTCGCGGGCGAGCTTCGACAACGCACGCATGCGCTGGGGTGACAGCGAAGTGCTGCGCAACGGCCAGCTGCGCATCGAAGCCAGCATCGCGCGGCATGCGCCGGAGCAGGCACGTGGGCTGGCCATGCTGCAGCTTGCCGATGCGCAGGTGAGCGTGCATGGCGACACCGCGGCACTGGATGTCGTACGCAATGCGCAGGGGCGCCACACGCTCGCCACACGCGCCGGCACGGGGCGTGCGGATGGGCAGTTGCGCTGGACGCGCGGCGCCTTGCAGCCCGGCAGCCAACTGCAATGGCGCGCACCTCTGCACGACAGCACGCGCACGCCGGCCGCCCTGCTGGGCGAGCTTGCAGCGCAACTGCAGGTGGATCAGGACATGCGCCTGCAGGTGAGCATGCCTGAGCCGGCCGATGCCGGGCTGACCCTGGATGCGGATCTGCGCGTGCAGGGCCGGCAGCTGCCGCTGCAATCGATGCGCAGCCTGCTGCCGCGCACCTCCGGGCATGCGCGCCTGCACTGGCAGCTGTCCTCGCTGAGCTGGATTCCGGCGCTGTTCCCGGACGTGGACTGGCTGACGCTGGAAGGCGACGGACTGGTGGATGCGGATCTGCGCATTGATCGCGGCCAGCTCGGTGCCGGCAGTCGCCTGCAGGTGCCGCACGTGCGTGCGCATGTCGGCGTGATGGGGCATGCGATCGATGGGCAGGCCAGCGCCGACCTGCGGGTGAGCGCCGATGCGAACGGGCAGCTGCTGCCGGCGCTTGCCTTGCAGATGCAGCAGTTCTCCATTGCGCACAGCGATGCGCCCACGCGCCCGTTCGTGCAGGGCCGCGACCTGCGTCTGGATCTGCAGACGCGCGCGGATGCGCGCAACCTGGCCACGCTGCGCGACGCCACGCGCGCGCATCTGGTGTTCGCCAATGCACGCGTGCCGGATCTGCGTGCCTACAACCGCTATCTGCCGCAGCAGCAACTGCGCTTCGATGGCGGCAACGGTGTGCTCAGTGGCGATCTGCAGATCGAACCCGGTGGGCGTATCGGCAAGGGCGGCCTGCGTATCGGTGCACGTGCGGCGCGGCTGCAGTTTGCCGGCCTGGCACTGCGTGGCGATGTGGATGCCGATCTGCGCTTGCAACGCGGCGATCTGCGTGCGGAAAACTTTCGCCTCGACGCCAGCACCATCCAGCTGCGCAATATCGGATTCACCGGGCCGGATGGTCAGCGCCGCGATGGCTGGTGGGCGCGCATCGTGCTGGAGGACACCCGCATGCAATGGCACCAGCCGGTTGGTGTGGATGGACGCGTGCGCATCCAGGTGCGCGATCTGGCGTTCCTGATGGCGCTGTACGCGCGCGACCGTTCGATCCCGAACTGGATGCTGCGGCTGGTGGATGCAGGCCAGGCGGAGGTGACCGGGCGCGTGCACTGGCAGGGCGACACCGTCATCGTCGATCGTTTGCAGGCGCGCAACCAACGCTTCCAGGTGGATGCGCGCTTGCGTTTGCAGGGCAGCCAACGCAGCGGCAGTCTGCTCGCGCGCTGGGGCATGTTGAGCGCAGCGGTGGGGTTGCGCGGCCAAACCCCGGAATGGCATCTGCTGCGTGCACCGGAGTGGTACCAGGCCCAGCCCGATCTGCTGCGCTGAGGCTGCCGTGCGCCAGTGCGGTGTGAAGGAAAAAGCGCCAGTTCTGTACTGCCTGGTGTTGTTTTGCAGTGCAGCGTGCAAGTGGCGTTCGGGGCGCGCACTATGATCCTGCATCCCGACGTGGGGGAGGGAGCAAAGCCCGCTGGCAGTTCGCTGCAAGCGGGCTTTTTTATTGCCTGAAGCTTGGCCAGTCAAGCCACTTCGACTCCGCTCACCGCGCGAAACGCCCAGATATTGAAGGCTTGGCCAGGCCACTGCCGGGTCGCCGTGGGCGTCAACCGCCCGCAAGTTCTCGATCCGCGTGACGGGAGTGGCCGGCGGCTGCGCCTGCACACGCCGCCGGCTTCCGCTAGAATGAGATCAATTCTCATTTATCGCCAGGCGCCTTGCCGCCTGGGTCCAGCCGTCCAGGAGGTCATCGTGTCGGTCACGCAAGGCGCGCTTCATCAGCAGGTGGAGCGCCTGTACACCGACCACCACGGCTGGCTGCAGGGCTGGCTGCGGCGCAAGCTGGGCGATGCGTTCGTGGCTGCCGACCTGGCGCAGGACACCTTCATCAGCGTGATCAGCGCGGGCGCCGCCGACGAGATCCGCGAGCCGCGCCCGTTCCTGGCCACCGTCGCGCGCCGGCTGATGGCGCACCGGCAGCGGCGCAAGTTGCTGGAAACCAGCTACCTGGAACTGCTGGCTGCGCTGCCGGAGGAATTGGCGCCGTCGCCGGAGCTGCAACTGCTGGCGCTGGAAGCGGTGCAGCAGGTGGACCAGGCGCTGGATGGCCTGCCGCCCAAGGTGAAGGAAGCCTTTTTGCTGGCGCATCTGCAGGAGCTGAGCTACGCGCAGATCGCGCAGCGGCTGGGCGTGTCCAGCAGCTCGGTCAAGCAATACCTCACGCGTGCCAACCGGCATTGCCTGTTCGCCCTGTCGGCGTGAGCTGCACGGATGGCTGATGCCGCCTCACCTCGTGCGCGCACCGCTGCCGGCCAGCGCGCGCCGCTGGCCGGCGGGCAACCGATCAGCGCCGAGGTCGCCGACCAGGCCGCGCAATGGCTGACGGTGCTGATGTCCGGCACTGCGAGCGAGGCGCAGCTGCAGCGCTGGCAACAGTGGCGCGATGCGCATCCGGACCACGCGCGGGCGTGGGCGCATATCGAGGCGGTGACCGGGCGGCTGAAGACGCTGACCCCGCAGGCGGCCTATCGCAGCCTGTCGCCATATGCGGGTAGCAACGGCCAGGCATCGCCGGGCCGGCGCAAGGCGCTGAATCTGCTGCTGTGGGGCGGGGTGGCCGGGGCCACCGGTGTGCTGGCCGCGCGCACCGAACGCTGGCAGCGCGCCACCGCCGATTACGCCACCGCGACCGGCCAGCGCCGCGAGGTGCAGTTGCAGGACGGCAGCCGCATCACCCTCAACACGCGCAGCGCCATCGACGTGCGCTTCGACGCGCAGCAGCGGCTGCTGCAGCTGCTGGCCGGCGAGATCATGGTGACCACCGCGCATGCGCTGGGCGCGGATCACGACGCGCGCCCGCTGCTGGTGCGCACCGCGCAGGGCGATATCCGTGCATTGGGCACGCGCTTTTGCGTGCGCCAGGACGAACACGACACCCGGCTGAGCGTGCTGGAAAGCGCGGTGGAGGTGCGGCCACATGCGGCCGCGCAGGCCGTCGGGCGCGTGCAGGCAGGGGAGCAGTGTCGGTTTACTGCCGACGCGCTCGGTGCCATCGCGCCGGTCGATGCACAGGCCGCGGCCTGGGTGCGCGGGCAGCTGGTCGCCGACGAGTGGCGCCTGGATGCCTTCATCGCCGAACTCGACCGTTATCGCGCCGGGCTGCTGCGCTGCGACCCGCAGGTGGGCAGCCTGCGCGTCTCCGGCGTGTTCCCGCTGGACGACACCGACCGCATCCTGGCAATGCTGCCCAGCGTGCTGCCGGTGCGGGTGAGCCGGCGCAGCCGTTACTGGGTGACGGTGCAGGCGGCTGGGCAGGCCTGAGGCGCCGCCAGCCGGCCGTCGCCGAAAAAAGTTTGCATCCGGGCTGCCCGATCGCCGCAGTTGTGGCACCTCCCCAATGACGGTGTCAGTGCGACACCAAACCTTTGTGGGAACAGCATGTCGATCACTGCCCGCCGCCGCGGTCAACTTTCTTCTTCGTCGTTGCAGCGCAACGCCCTGGTGCAGGCCGTGCAGCGGCCGCTCGGCACCGCCGTGGCGGTTGCGCTCTGCAGCCTGGGCGTGTGTGCGGGCATGCCCGACGCCATCGCCCAGACCGCGCCTGCCACGCAGGATGCGCGCCAGGCCTATCGCATCCCCGCCGGCCCGTTGGCGCCGGCGCTGCGTGAACTGGCCGGTTCGGCCAACCTGTTGCTGAGCTTCACCGCCGCGCAGACCGACGGCAAGACCACCGCCGGGCTGGATGGCAGCTACACCGCACCGGCCGCCCTGGCTGCGCTGCTGGCGGGCAGCGGCTTGCAGGCCGTGCCGTTGCAGACCGGCGGCTACGTACTGCGCGCCGCGCCGCAGCTGAGCGCGAGCAACAGTGAGGTGGACGCGTGGCTGCTGCCCACCATCAAAGTGACCGCGCAGGCCAACCGCAGTGCGACCACCAGCGGCACCGGCAGCTATACCGCGCGCGCGGTCAGCATCGGCCGCGGCGAGCAGGCGCTCAAGGACATCCCGCAGTCGATCAGCGTGGTCACCCGTCAGTTGATGGACGAGCAGAACATCACCTCGGTCTACGACGCGCTGGCCAGCACCACCGGCATCACCATCGTGCAGAGCCCGCAGGGCGGCAAGTACATCTATTCGCGCGGGTTCGACATCACCACCGTGCAGTACGACGGCGTGCCGCTCAATCGCGGCATGTACGGCCGGGCGAGCAACTACAGCGCCAATATGGGCATCTACGATCGCGCCGAAGTGCTGCGCGGTGCGGCGGGCCTGCTGCAGGGTGCGGGCAACCCCGGCGGTGCAGTGAACCTGGTGCGCAAGCGCCCGCTGGATGTGCCAGGCGTCAGCGTGATGGTGCAGGGCGGCAGCTGGGATCGTTACGGCGCGCTGATCGATGGCAGCGCCAACCTCAGCGCCGATGGCGCATTGCGCGCGCGCGGAGTGATCGACTACCAGGATCAGCGCTCGTTCGTCGATGGGGTCACACGCCGCACGCCCACCTACTACGGCACGCTCGACTACACGTTCTCGCCGCAGACCCAGCTCAGCCTGGGCGTGAGCTACGAACAGGTGGAAGGCCGGCCGTTCTTCGGCGGTCTGCCCAGTTTCAGCGATGGCCGCGATATCGGCCTGCCACGCCAGACCAATCTGGGTGCGGCATGGAACCGGCAGTCCTCGTCCAATCGCGGGCTGTATCTGGACCTGGACCATCGCTTCAATGCCGACTGGGTGTTCAAGCTCAGTGCGGTGCAGGTGCGCGAGCTGCACGATCTGAAATATGCCAGCTCCAGCCGCGCAATCAATCCAGCCAACGGCACCGGCGCGCTGCTGGCCGCGCGCACCATTTCCGATGCGGACGCCTTCGGCTTCGACGCCAATGTGATCGGGCAGTTCAATGCACTGGGGCGCAGGCACGAGTTGGTGATCGGCAGCAACTTCGCCGAGACCACCGTGGATACGGTCTACGGCAACAAGAACAACTTCCAGACCTTCAATGTGTTCAATCTGCAGCGCAATGTGCGGGCGATCAGCGATGCAGAAATCTTCGCCAATGCACGCGAGGCCCGGCATGGCACCTCGCGCGAATTCGGCCTGTACGGCGTACTGCGCTGGCAGCTGACGGATCCGTTGAGGGCCATCGTCGGCACCCGCGTGAGCTGGCACGACACCCTGTGGAACACCACCACCACCGGGCTGTCGCCGTCGCAATCGATCGAGCACACCCGCGAGACCGGGCAGGTCACGCCGTATGCCGGCCTGTTGTACGCCTTGAGCCCGACCTGGTCGGCCTACGCCAGTTATGCAGACATCTTCCAGCCGCAGAATGCGCAGACCGAAGCCGGCGAGATGCTCAAGCCGATGACCGGTGCCAACTACGAGCTGGGCATCAAGGGGGAGTGGCTGGACGGGCGCATCAACAGCGCGTTTGCGCTGTTCCAGATCGAGCAGAAAAACCGCGCCCAGGCCGACCTGACCACCAGCCCCACGTGCCGCAACAACGATTTCTGCTACATCGACAGCGGCAAGGTGCGCAGCCGCGGCTTCGATGCCGAAGTCAGCGGCGAGGTACTGCGCGACTGGAACGTGTTTGCCGGTTACACCTTCAACCGCACCACCTACCTGCAGGATGTCAGCAGCCAGGGCCAGGCCTTCAACAGCTACACGCCCAAGCACCTGCTGCGGGTATGGACCACCTACCGTCTGCCGGGTGTGCTGCAGGACGTCACCGTTGGTGGCGGTGTCAGCGCGCAGAGCGCGGCATATCGGCAGATCGGCACTGCCACCGCGCCGATCCAGGGGCGTGCTGTCTGGAATGCATTGGCGCGGTACCAGGTCAACCGGCAATGGTCGGTGGCGGTCAATCTCAACAACGTGTTCGACAAGCACTACTACAACACCTTGTCGAGCTTCGTTAACGGGCGCTATTACGGCGAACCGCGCAACGTGATGGTGACCCTGCGCGGCGCGCTGTGATGCGGGCACCAGCGCTGCGGTGGCGCATGGCGCGTGCCGGATGAAAGAAGGCTTTCGCCAAAGCATGGCCTGGCTGCACACCTGGTGCGGCCTGAGCTGTGGCTGGTTGCTGTGCGCAATCTTCCTGACCGGCACGCTCAGCGTATTTCGCGATCCGATCACCAGCTGGATGCAGGGCACACCGGCCTTGCCGAGTGCGAGCACGCAGATTGTCTTGTCGGAAGCAGCGCTGGTACCGCGTGCACTGGCGCAGCTGCATCAGCTTGCGCCACAGGCGCGCCTGTGGCGGATCACCTTGCCCGCGCATCCGGGTGAGGCGCTCACGCTGTTCTGGCGGACACCAGAGGGCCAGGATCAGGCAGCGCTGGACCCCGGGAGCGGCGAGTTGCTGCCGTCTCCGTGGGGCCGGCAGACCGAAGGCGGCCGGCATTTCATGAGCTTCCACTACACCTTGCACGGCGGCATTCCCGGCTATTGGCTGGTGGGCTGGGTGTCGCTGTGCGGGCTGATCGCGCTGGTATCCGGGGTGATCGTGCACAAGCGGATCTTTCTGGATTTCTTTACCTTCCGCCCGGGCAAGGGCCAGCGCTCGTGGCTGGACGCGCACAACGCCACCGCGGTGCTGACGCTGCCGTTTTTGCTGATGATCGTCTACACCGGCCTGGCGTATTTCCACACCAGCTACATGCCCGCGCCGTTGCACGCGCTGTACGGCAGCGACGAGGACGCGTACACGCGTTACGCCGATGACCTGTCGCCGGCAGTGCCTGCGGCCAGCACAGACGACGCCGCAGTCAACCGCGTGCCCGCCTATCTGCCGGAGCTGGTGCTGCGTGCAGATTCGCTCAACGCTGCGCCCGCGCAAACGCTGGTGATCGAGCGGCCCGATCAACCCGGCAGCAAGCTGCGCGTGATCGCGCGCGTGGCCGCGACCGGCAGCTCGCGGCGCCTGCTCAACCCAGCCAACAGCGTGGTGTTCGACGCGAACAGCGGCGCGCTGCTGGAGCGGCATGCGGATGCCGCACGCACGGACCTGCACGCGCAGGATGTGGAAGAAGTCATCAAGACCCTGCACGTGGCCGGGTTCGGCGGCTGGACCAGCAAATGGCTGTATTTCATCTGCGGCCTGGCCGGCACCTTGATGATGGCCACCGGCACCTTGCTGTTTTCGATCAAGCGGCGTCGGCGTAGCGAGCAGGAGTTCGGCGCGGCCACCGCCGGCATCTATCGGGTAGTGGAAGCGCTCAATGCCGCCGCGCTTGCGGGAACCGCCTTGGCGAGCATTGCGTATTTTTATGCCAACCGCCTGGTGCCGATCGCGCAGGCCGGCCGCAGCCAGATCGAAATCCACGCATTCCTGTGGGTATGGGCAGCCACGCTGCTGCATGCGCTGCTGCGCCCGCCCGCGCGTGCATGGGTGGAGCAACTGGCGATGACCGCGCTGCTGTGTGTCGGCTTGCCGCTGCTCAATGCGGTCACCACCGGGCAGCATCTGGGCGTGTACCTGGTTGCCGGCGACCTGCAGCGCGCCGGGGTCGAGCTGGTCTCGCTCGTCCTCGGCGTTGCATTTGCTTACGCAGCGTATCGGGCGCACCGCAGCGCCGTGCGACCGGTGCCGACACGCGCCAGGCGCGGCGCCACTGCCGCGATGGATGTGTTGTGAAGCCTGCTTCGAGCACCGCATCGGTGACGCGCTACCGCTGGTCGGTTGCCGGTCGCGTGCTTGCTGCCAGTATCGGCGGCTATGCGCTGACCTCCACCGGCTGCAGCGTGCTGGCGCAGCTGCTGTCGCGGTTTGCCGGCGTGTCGCCTGCGGTCTCGGTGCTGAGCATGACCTTGCTGAGTTTCGCCATCTACACCGTCGTCGTGCTGTGGATGTTTCGTGCGCGCAGTGCATTGCGCATGTGGGGCTGGCTGGGCGTGGGTATCGCTGCGCTGGGCGGCGCGAGCTGGTTGCTGGGACATCCGCCATGGATGGGCTGATCACCGCGCTGCTGGCCACCGCGCTCTGCCACGCCGCACTGATGGCCCTGGCCGTGGCGATGCATCGCCATTACGAGCAGCTCACCGGCCGCCGCACTGCGCCGATCATGCAGCGATGGTTGCTGCGTGCGATGGCTGTCTGTCTGTTGATCGCCGCGCTGGTGCTGTGCGTGCTCGCTTGGGGCGGAACAGTGGGCACCTTGTTGTGGCTGGGGTTTGTCAGCGTGGCCGCGCTGTGGGTAGCGCTGGGCCTGGCGTACGCGCCGCGCTGGAGTGCGTGGCTGGCAGTGCTGCTGGGCTGCGTCGCATGCGGCGTGATTGGTTGGCGTGTGCTGTAGCTGGCACGGCGTTTTTGTCAACGAGTGCCTGATGTCGGGGATGGCGGTGACATTGCCCGCATCGAAAGAGCTGATCGGATCGCAGCTCATCTGATCTCGTAGAGGGGTCTGGATGTGGTCGACAGCACCGCACCAGGGAGTTTGTCGGTTGCTTGCTTAAAAGCTTGTCCATCGATCGTCTTGCATTGGGAACATG
This sequence comes from Xanthomonas sp. WHRI 7064, assembly GCF_040202355.2. Classification (NCBI taxonomy): domain Bacteria; kingdom Pseudomonadati; phylum Pseudomonadota; class Gammaproteobacteria; order Lysobacterales; family Lysobacteraceae; genus Xanthomonas; species Xanthomonas sp. WHRI 7064. The sequence goes on from NZ_CP167821.1 coordinate 726,243, forward strand.
CCTGGACGCGCCGTGATCCGAGTAGCGGACGGAGTGCCTGCTCGCACCACACACACCGACCATCTTGACTGGCTCTTGCCCGCCCACCGTCGCGGGACCTTACGCGGCATGGATGCCGCGTAAGAGCCTACAAGGACGTACTTGCGGCGTGTCCTGCGATGGTGGGCGGGCAAGGGCCCTGCAAGGAAGCCTCAGATCACATGCTTCGCCTCTGCTTGACCGCCTCATCCGGCCTGAGCGCAAACAGCCGGCTTTCGAACTCTGACGCTGTTTCAACACGCGATACCTTCACCACTTCCGGGACACGTCGTAAATCATCCGTGGATTTCCATGGCTGCATCCATACGGCCAAGGAGCCCGCAACCAGTGAGGACATCACGCCCGCCGACATGGCCGCGGGCTGATGGGACTACACGCAGCGCGGTGGTAAACCCGGTAGTTGTGTTGCTGCCCCTAGACACCGCGGGATCAACCGTAGACACGTGCCGCCATCGCGCAGGGATGCCAGAATCTGCGCATGTCGCTGCCTACCTCATCCGTGTCTCCTGCGCTCACCGCCCTGATCGAGCGGGCCGTGGCGCGTGTCCGTCATGCCGTGCCGGCCGACCAGCCCTGGCCGGGCGATGACTTCGCTCGGCAGCTCGAACAGGTTGCGCTTGCCAGTGAGTTTGCGCTCGATACCTTGGCACGTCAGCCGGCCTTGCTGCAGCACCTGGCGCAGCCGGATCCACCGCCGTTGCCACTGCCGGTGCTCGACCCCGCACAGCCCCAGGCCTGGCCGGCGCAGTTGCGGCGCTACCGCAGTGCCGAATCCACACGCCTGGTCTGGCGCGACGTGCTCGATCTGGACAGTGTCGATGCCACCCTGGCCGGTGCCACCCGCCTGGCCGAAACCTGCCTGCGATGTGGGCTGCAGGCGTTGGAGCAGCAGTTTCGCGACCGCCACGGCCAGGTGATTGCCGAAGACGGCAGCGTGCAGCGGCTGGTGGTGTTCGGGCTGGGCAAGCTTGGTGGTGGCGAGCTGAATTTTTCCTCGGATGTGGATCTGGTCTATGCGTATCCGCAGGGCGGCCAGTCCGATGGTGCCCGCCCGTTGGCAGCCGAGGAATATTTTGCGCGGCTTGGCCAGCAGCTGGCCAAGCTGCTCGACGAGACTACCGCCGATGGATTCAGCCATCGCGTGGATCTGCGTCTGCGCCCGTTCGGCACGGCCGGGCGGGTGGCCTTGTCGTTCACCGGCATGGACCAGTACTTCCAGCGCGAAGGACGCGACTGGGAGCGCTATGCGTGGCTCAAGGCGCGCGCGGTGGCCGGCGACATCGACGCCGGCGAAGCCTGGCTCGAGACGCTGCGCCCCTTCGTTTACCGGCGCTATCTGGACTTCACCGCACTGGACGGCCTGCGCGAGATGAAGGCGGCGATTACTGCCGAAGTCGCCCGCCACGATCGTCTGGACGACATCAAGCGCGGGCCGGGCGGCATCCGCGAGATCGAGTTCCTGGCGCAATCGCTGCAGCTGATTCGCGGTGGGCGCGAGCCGAGCCTGCGCGAGCGTCGCCTGCTGCCTGCCCTGCAGGCGCTGGTGGAGGCCGGCCAGATCGATGCGGACAACGGGCATGCATTGACCGAGGCGTATCGCTTCTTGCGCCGGCTCGAAAATCGTCTGCAGATGTTGCGCGATGCACAGACCCATGCCTTGCCGCAGGCGCCGCTGGATCGCGAACGCATCGCGCTGGGCCTGGGTTATGCGGATTGGCCGGCACTGCTGCAGGCACTCGCCCCGCAACGCGCGCGCGTTGCCGCCGAATTCGCCGAGCTGCTGGCACCGCGCGTGCGCGCCACCGCGCCCGACGCGCTTGCCGACTACTGGCGCGCACTGCCGGAAGGCGATGCCGCGCCGCTGGCCGGCATCGGATTGCACGATCCAGCCGGCGCGCACCAGGTGCTGGCCGATTTTGCGCAGTCCTCCGGCGTGCGTGCGCTCTCCGATACCGCAAGCGCGCGGCTGGACCGCGTCATGCCGGCGCTGCTGCATGCGGCCACCCGCGCCAGCCAGCCGGACGCCGCCGTGCGCCGCGTGCTCGGCCTGCTGCAATCCACCTTGCGCCGCACCAGTTACCTGGCCTTGCTGGACGAACAACCCAGCGCGCTCGCACGCCTGGTCGATGTGCTCTCGCGCAGCGCCTTGCTGGCCGAGCGCCTGGCTGCGCATCCGCTGTTGCTGGACGAATTGCTCGACACCCGCATCAGCGGTCCGTTGCCCGACCGCGACGCGTTGCACGCTGCGTGCCTGGACACCTTGCAGATCGAGGACACCGAAGCGGCGCTGCGCGAACTCAACGAGCGCCGCCTCGCCTTGAGCTTCCGCATTGCACTGGCCACGCTCGATGGCCGCCAGCAGGCCGTGGACAGCACCCAGCAGCTGGCCTGGCTGGCCGAAGCAGTGGTGCAGACGGTGCTGCAGCTGGCGCGCCGCGAACTGATCGCTGCGCACGGGCAGGTGCCGGGCGGGGCGTTCGCCATCATCGGCTACGGCAGCCTGGGTGGCCTGGAGCTGGGCTTCGGCTCGGACCTGGATCTGGTGTTTCTCTACGACCACCCGCGGCAGGTGGAGGCTTCCGATGGCAAGCGACCGTTGGACGCCGGGCGCTGGTTTGCGCGGCTGGCGCAGAAGGTGATGACCTTGCTGGCTGCCGAAACCGGCGCCGGCCGTCTCTACGAGATCGACGTGCGGCTGCGCCCGGACGGCGGCAAGGGCGCGTTGGTGTCATCGCTGGCCAGTTACCGCGAGTACCAGCGCGAGCGCGCCTGGACCTGGGAACATCAGGCGCTGGTGCGCGCGCGTGCGGTGGCCGGCGATGCGGCGCTGTGCGAAGCGTTCGCGCAGGTGCGTGGCGACACGCTGACACGCGTGCGCGACACCGCAGCGCTGCACGAGGACGTGCGCAAGATGCGCGCGCGCATGCGCAGCGAGCTGGATCGCAGCGATGCGGGGCGGCTGGATCTCAAGCAGGGCGCCGGCGGCCTGGTCGATCTGGAATTCGTCCTGCAGGCCGGTGTGCTCGGCCAGGCCGCACACCATCCCACGTTGCTGTTGGCCTGCGCCACGCCCGCCTTGATCGATGCGCTGGTGCAGGTGCAGTGGCTGCCGGCCGAGAGCGCAGCAGCGCTGCACCAGGCCCATGCCACGCTGGTGGAAGCGGGCCTGAGTTGCACGCTGGATCGCCGGCCGCGGCTGATCGCACCGACCCCGGCCATCCAGCAGGCACGGCACAGCATCTTCACTACCGCGCACGCGCAAGGGCTGGAGTTTCCGCTCGGCAAGGACGTGGCAACGCCACCGCCTTGAGTGGCCGGTAGCTGGCGTTGCAAGGTGAGACGCGTGCGGTGCGCAGCCCGGGTTGGCAGAAGCGCGGGTGCGTTGGACTGGCGTCCCTCCACCGCGCCTGCTGTCGGCCTGATTGCCGGTGCGCAGGCGAGCCGGTCAGCCCTGCGGGCGCGGCGCACTGCGCCACAGCAGTGCGCGGAACGGGCCGAGCAGGAACACGCCCATGCCCAGCTTCACCGCCAGGTCGCCGGCCGCCCAGCTGATCCATGGCAGGCCAGCGCCGGCAAAGGCGATGCTCCAGAAGATCGTCGTATCCAGCGTGGCGCTGCAGGTGGTGGCCACGATCGGTGCACGCCACCAATTGCCACTGCGCAGCCGGTCGAACACGCTGATATCCAGCAGCTGGGCAGCGATGAAGGCGGTGCACGAGGCCGCCGCGATGCGCGGGGTGGCCAGCCAGAGCGACAACACCACCGCCAGCGCAAACCCGCACCAGGCGACCTTGCGCGCCGCGCGCGGGCCGAAGCGCCGATTGATCAGGTTGCTCACCAGAAACGCCAACGGATACGAGAACGCACCCCAGGTCAGCCAATCGTTGATCGGGTACTGCACCAGAATATTGGACAACAGCACCACCGCGCCCATGGCCAGGACCGCCCACGCCAATGCGCGCGCGGTGAGTGGGGTGAATGGCGTCGGCGCGGTGCTGGACATGACGGTGCGGTAGTGACAGAACAGTGCGGATTATCCGCGCGTTGACGCATGCGGGCCAGTGCGCCAATGCGCATGCACGACACGGCCGCGTGCTGCTGGTTCAACCAGCATGCCGGTCAACGCATGGCCGCCAGCATTGGTGAGTGAGGCGCTGCGGATCGCTCGTGCTCGCCAACCGCGTGATGCGTGAGCACTCCGGCGTTGCGCTGTGCTGCCGTTTGAGCGCATGCCGGCGGGCCATCAGGCAATCTGCGTGTACAGCGTTGCCGATTACGGCGCGATCAGCACGCTAGCACTGCGTGCGTGCCACGCATCGGTGCGCCAAGGCTCTGCATCGGCACGTGGCAGTACGCGTCGGTGATCAACAAACCATTGCGCAGGCAGTTAGGCAGACAGTGGAAGATGCCTCTGCGCGCACCGCACGTACCGCACTTAGCGCCGTATCCGCAAACGGTGCGTCAGTAACGCCCCATCCTGGCCGACAGCGTCTGCGAGCGGCTTCCCTGCATCACCAGGTGGTGCTGCTGTTCTGCGCGGCGGATTCCGCGATCGGCACGAATGCCAGCGCCTGGCCTTGTGGCGAATGCACCGTCCAGCCCGCACCGGCCGGGCTCGGCTGGAAGGTCACCGTCTCGCCAACGCGAAAGCCCGCCGTCGGGTCGTCCTGGCGAGCCGGCCAGCGCAGCAGCGCGGTGTTCTCGGCGTTTGCCGGATCCTGCAACTGCACCTGGCAGCCGCCGTCAGTCTTTTTTTCCACCGACTTTACCCGCATCGGCGGCAATGGCCCGGCCGAGGCCTTGTGCGATGCGTCGCTCAAGGCTTCCGAGCCTGCGATCGCACTATGGCCCAGCGCCAACGACACGAAATACGGCGCGGAGATCACCAGGATCGCCGACATCGCCGAGGCATCGCCACGGGTGATCGTGGTCAGGCCCGCATGGGCCTGCATCGGCTGGCCAAACGAGATGGCCAGCAGCAGCCCAAGGCCGGCAGATCGAAGAGGGATGTTCATGGAGATGCTCCGTGCGTGGCAACGCTGTTTGGAATGGACTGGTCCTGCTGCAGCATGTGTTGCTGCTGCAGGAAATCGAACACCGACTCGACCGTGATCACCGAATAATTGCCGGAGATGCGCTCGCTGGCGGGATGGTCGGTCACTGCGGCATTGGCGACGAAGAAACGGGCGCCGATGCGCTTGCTCAGGTCCAGGTGCAGGCGGGTAGGTTGGTAGCCGTTGCGTTTGAGCCAGGCTTGCGCGCTGCGTCGATCGCTCACCGGTGCAGCTGTCGCCTCTGCTGCGCTGGTCGCCGCCAATGCCGCCGCCAGCACTTCGAGCACCCACTGGTTGGAATTCTGATAATCGGTGGAGAACGGGTAGGCGATCATGCTGTAGCGCGCCTCGTGCAGTGCATGTGCCAGCGTGGCCGGATCCTGCAGCAACGTGCGCAGTTGCTGCTGCAGCGCCGGTGCCGGCACGCCGACGCGCAGATCGGCAGTGAGGGCACTTTCGCCGATGAAGTTGCTCAGGCCTTCGTGATACAGCGCGGAGTTGTCCGACTTGCAGTGATTGAGCAGGTGTTTCACCCGCCAGGTGCCGTCGTCCTCGCGCAGCGCGAAGGCCAGATGGCTGTGTTTCAGCCCATAGCGGCTCAGATCCTGGCCGCCGCGTGCCAGCAGCACGACCTGCGCACCGTCCACTGCGTCCAGCGCCTGCTGGGTGGACCTGGCCATGTCGAACATCGCCGCCAGCGTGGCGGGGGTCGGATAGTGCGTGGTGCACACCGGCGCGGCGAAGGCGGGGAGTGCGCACGTCAGGGAGACGAGCAACAGCGCCGTTGCAGGCCAGCCGCGCCGTTTGTGTGCAAGTTGCATGGGGAGTGCAGCGTCCTTGTGTCTGCCCCGTGGCATCGGCGGCGGCACCATCATACGTGCAGGCGTGCACGCACCAGTGCGGCGATGCGCTGGGTTTCGCGCAATGGATGCAGCTGCGGCGGCGTTGCGAAAACATCGCTGGCATCGCACAGACGGCCACGTGCCTGCAGTGCCCGCACATACGTCGCCACCCGGCCTTGTGCCTGTCCGGCAAACGCCGCTGCCACCGGTACCCGCGTGGCGCAGGCTTCGGAGAGCAGGTTGACCGAGTCGGCACTGGCCACGATCGCATCGGCCCAGCCCAGCAGGCCGGCGTACGGGTTGGGCCCGTCGCGCTCGTCGCACCACAGCAGGCCTGGCAGGCCTGCATGCATCTTGCGCAGCATCGCGATCGCCTCGGGCGGGGTGCGCCGTGAGGTGGTGACCAGCAGGCTGCCGCCGGCGGCGAGCACCTGCGCGCGCAGGTGCGTGCACAGTGCCGCAAGCGCTTCGGTGGTCCAGGGCAGCTGCGCGGTGGGGCCACCGATCAACAGCGCCACGCGCGGGCCGGGCAGCGCGCCGAGCGCGGCGAAGGCGGTGCGCCCGGCGGCCAGCCAGGCATCGTCCACCGGGTGCAGGCTACCGAGCAGGGTGAGCACGTTGGCGCCACGCAGCGCATCGTGCTCGGGCACAACCAGCAGATCCCAGTGGCGCGGGTCCAGGCGCGGATCCAGCAGTTGCACCACCTGGCTGCCGCGCGTGCGCAGCAGCCGGGTGGCCAGCGCGGCCTGGCGCCCGCAGCCGATCGCCAGCGCCGGCGGCTGCTGCAATTGCCGGGCAAAGCCGGATCCAAACGCCGCCTGCGCGCCCGGCAACAGGCGCGGTGCGGCCCAACGCCACGGCGCGCGGGCCTGCAGATGCAGCGCCGTGACCGGTGCGGAGTGCAGCGCCTGCGCCAAGGCCTCGGCCTGGCGTGCATTGCCGGCGCGGCCGTCGCTGACCGCCCAGGTCAGCGCCATCGTTTCAGATCCGACATAGATTTGTTTCAGATTGAGCGTGTGTTGCCGCAATCGCGTCACTCTACACTGCGGGTCTTCACGCTGGCGCCGGTGCTGCACCCTACTGTCGCCCATTCCCTTGCTTCCCGGAGTCTCCATGTCCGACTTGCTCGACGCTGCCGCGCTGGATCAGCTGTTTCGCACCGCCCGCACGCAAAACGCCTTCCTCGACAAGCCGGTCAGCGAGGCGCAGCTGCGCGAGCTCTACGATCTGCTGAAGTGGGGCCCGACCGCCGCCAACGGGTCGCCGGCGCGTTTCGTGTTCGTGACCACGCCGGAGGGCAAGCAGAAGCTCAAGCCGGCACTGTCCGAGGCCAATGCCACCAAGACCCTGGCCGCGCCGGTCACGGTGATCATCGGCTCCGACGAGGAGTTCCACGAAAAGCTGCCGTATCTGTTCCCGCATGCCGACGCCAAGAGCTGGTTCGAAGGCTCGCGCGAGATGCGCGTGTCCGGCGCGTTCCGTAACAGCTCGCTGCAGGGCGCCTACCTGATCCTGGCCGCACGTGCGCTGGGTCTGGATGCCGGCCCGATGTCCGGCTTCGACAATGACAAGGTGGATGCGGCGTTCTTTGCCGGCACGCCGATCAAGTCCAACTTCCTGGTCAATCTGGGCTATGGCGATCCGGCCGGGCTGTTCCCGCGGCTGCCGCGGCTGAGCTTCGACGAAGCCGCACGCATCGAGTAATAGCGGCTGGCACCGCGACTGCGCGCACCGTCGGGCAGGCGCAGCCGGCGCTCCGGCACGCAGGAGCCACGTACACTCCGGCTTCGGGGCGCGCCACCCGCACCACCTGACGACCGCGCCTTGTGCAATCCGCCCCGGGCGCCCGTTTCGATTTTCCTGCAGTCCTCGTCCGTCTGCGTCTGTTCCATCCGCGTTGATCCAATGCGGTCCCTCATCTCAAGGAGTTTCAATGAAGACCACCCACAAACTGTTGCTGCCGCTCGCCCTGACCCTGGCCATCGCCGCCTGCTCCAAGCCGGCCGACAACGCCGCCGCGCCGGCCGCTGAAACCCCGGCCGCCACCGCACCGGCCGATGCCGCTGCCACCACCCCGGCCCCGGCTGCTGCGCCGGCCGCCTCGACCGCGCCGGCCGTGGAAGTGGCCTCCGGCACCTACACGCTGGATCCGAGCCACACCGACGTGATCGCGCAGTGGAGCCACTTCGGCTTCTCCAACCCGAGCGCGCATTTCGGCAATGTCGACGGCACCCTGGTGTACGACGCGGCCGACGTGACCAAGTCCACTGTGCAGGTCACCCTGCCGCTGTCGGGCCTGAACAGCTTCACCGCCAAGTTCGACGAGCACCTGAAGAGCGGTGACTTCTTTGACGCGGCCAAGTTCCCGACCGCCACCTTCAAGAGCACCAAGGTCGAAGCGGCCGGCCCCAACAAGCTGACCGTCACCGGCGATCTGACCATCAAGGATCAGACCAAGCCGGTCGTGCTGGACGTCACCCTCAACGGTGCCGGCGAGCACCCGATGAAGAAGGTGCCGGCAGCCGGCTTCGACGCCACCACCACCATCAAGCGCACCGACTTCGGCGTGGGCCAGTACGCCCCGAACGTCAGCGACGAAGTGAAGATCCGCATCACCACCGAAGCCCTGCAGGCCAAAGCCGGTGACGCTGCTGCTGCCAAGTAAGGCGCAGCGCAGTCGATGCATCGGTGCGAGCGATCGCACCGATGTGCGGAACGCAAAAGCCCGCCAATCGGCGGGCTTTTGCTTGAGCGTAACCGCCCGGCTTTTGTAGGAGCGGCCCAGGCCGCGACAGCTCCACCCTCCGCCCGCCACAAGGCGCACGCCAACGCCTCACTCCGCAGCAGGGTTCGCCTTCCAGTAGCCCTTCGCGCGCACCGACTCCTTGTCCACGCCCATGTGCTCTTCCAGAAACTTGCGCATCGCACGCGCGCGCATGGATTCGGTGCCGATCCAGTAGAACGTGTCGCCGTCGTGCGGCTCGTAATCGCGCAGGCTGTCTTCCAGCAACGTGCTGCTGGCGGCATCGAAGCCATTGCGTTCCAGCCAGTACACGTCCACCTCGGCGGCACTGAGCAGTTCCTGGCGCTCGGCCGCATCGGCGATTTCGATAAAGACCTCCGCATGCATGTCGGCGGGCATCGCTTCCAGCCAGCGGCCGATCGCGGGCAGCGCGGTTTCATCGCCGATCAGCACGTAGTGGTCGTAGTCGTCGGCAACCAGGAACGAGCCGCGCGGGCCGCCGATCTTCAGCGTGTCGCCGGGCTGTGCCTGCGCCGCCCAACTGGTGGCCACGCCGTCGCCGTGCAGCACGAAGTCGATGCTCAGCTCGCCGCTTTGCGGATCGAATGCGCGCGGGGTGTAATCGCGGCCGGGCGAGGGCAGCGCGCCTTCGGCATAGCGCGGGCCGTCCGGCGTCATCGTCGGCAGCACGAAGGCGCCATCGGCATTAGGGAAGAGCAGCTTGACGTGATCGTCCGGTGCCTCGCTCTGAAAGCCGGCAAGTTCGCCGCCGAACACGATGCGGCGCATCTGCGGCGTCAGCGATTCGCAGCGCACCACCTGCACGGAGCGCAGGCGCGGATCGCGGCGGAGTTGGGTGTGGGTGTGGATGGCCATGTAGTGCTATTCCTGGATGTGGCGCGCAGATGCGCGGCGGGGGAGTGACTGCAAACGGTGATGCGACGATCTAGCCAGCGAGCTGGCAAAGAACAGCGGTTGTTGCTCACCCTTCTCCCATCGGGAGAAAGTGCCCCACAGGGGCGGATGCGGGTACGGGCGAAGCCGCGTGCATCTGCCAACCAAGCAAGGTCGATGTCTTGCAGCGACACGCTGATCAAATCGCGGAACAGCGCAGGGACAGCAATGCATGCATGCCACTGACGCCGCGCAACGCAACCACTGCGATGACGCGTCACTGCCGCAAGGCGCATTCAAACCGGTATCGGTTGGCTTCGGATCACGGCGATAGACGTACTCAGCCGTCGTCGCGCTCCATGCCGTCAGCGGCGGCGTTGAGTAGCGCGGCAATGCGTGTGGTTTCTGCATCCGTCCATTGCCCGTGCCGCGCAAACAGACCGTGCTTGATGCGGTGGATGGCCTCGCGAATCGGCGCCGGGGTCTGTGCCTTGATCAGCTCGCGCGCGCGGCGGTGGGTGCGGGCCAGCGCCGCATCCAGTGCGTCGCGGTGCTGCGCCGCATACGTACGGCCGGAGGCGGTGACCTGGTAGCGCTTGCGTCCTTCGTCCAGCGCGGTCTGCACCCAGCCATCGGCTTCGAGCTGCGCCAGTGCCGGATAGATGGCGCCCGCGCTGGGCGTGTACAGGCCTTTGAACAGCGCAGTGATCTGCCGCATCAACTCGTAGCCATGGCGCGGCTGTTGCTCGATCAACGCCAGCAGCAGCAAGCGCAGGTCGCCATGTTCCAGCGGCCGTGCGCGCCCGGCGCCACCACGGCGCGTCGCACTGGGCGCTGCGGATGGATCGAGCTCGCTCGGCAGGTCGTCGTGGCGGGAGCGCATCGTCATTCGATATATCGAAGTATGGCGAAAAGATATATCGAAGTGTGCTGGTCCGCAAGCGCCTGCCTGTCGCCCGGCTGACCGGCCTGGACATCCCTGCCTCCCATGCTGCAACGCGGCTAGACACAGTTGGCTTCCATAATTACGATGTAATTACTTCGACATTACGGGCTTGGCCCGGTGAGGCAGACGCATGAGTCGACAGTGGGACACCCAGGCCGAAAGCCGGCGCCAGCGCCTGCAGCGCGCCGCAGCACTGGCGCCGCAGGGGCGCGTGGTGGCCGCCGACGATGTGGTGGCGCTGCTGGAGGCGGTGATCGAACCCGGCGACCGCGTCTGCCTGGAAGGCAACAACCAGAAGCAGGCCGACTTCCTGGCGCGCTGCCTCACCGAGGTGGACCCGGCGCGCGTGCACGACCTGCACATGGTGCAATCGGTGTTGTCGCTGCCCGCGCATCTGGACGTGTTCGAGCGCGGCATCGCCAAGCGGCTGGATTTCTCGTTCTCCGGCCCGCAGGCCGCGCGCCTGGCCGGGCTGGTCGGCGAGGGCCGCATCGAGATCGGCGCCATCCACACCTACCTGGAATTGTTCGGCCGCTATTTCATCGACCTGACCCCGCGCATCGCGCTGGTCACCGCGCAGGCCGCCGACCGCCACGGCAATCTCTACACCGGCCCGAATACCGAAGACACCCCGGTGATCGTGGAGGCCACCGCGTTCAAGGGCGGCATCGTGATTGCGCAGGTCAACGAGATCGTCGACACGCTGCCGCGCGTGGACATCCCGGCCGACTGGGTGGACTTCGTCACCCAGGCGCCCAGGCCCAACTACATCGAACCGCTGTTCACCCGCGACCCGGCGCAGATCTCCGAGATCCAGGTGCTGATGGCGATGATGGCGATCAAGGGCATCTACGCCGAATACGGCGTGGACCGGCTCAACCACGGCATCGGCTTCGACACCGCCGCGATCGAATTGCTGCTGCCCACCTATGCCGAATCGCTGGGGCTGAAAGGCAAGATCTGCCGGCACTGGGCGCTCAATCCGCATCCGGCGCTGATCCCGGCGATCGAATCGGGTTTCGTGCACTCGGTGCATTCGTTCGGTTCGGAACTGGGCATGGAGGCCTACATCGCCGCGCGCCCGGACATCTTCTTTACCGGTGCCGACGGCAGCATGCGCTCCAATCGAGCCTTGTCGCAGACCGCCGGCTTGTATGCCTGCGACATGTTCATCGGCTCCACCCTGCAGATCGATCTGCAGGGCAACAGCTCCACCGCCACGCGCGACCGCATCGCCGGTTTCGGCGGCGCGCCCAACATGGGCTCGGATGCGCGCGGCCGCCGGCACGCCAGCGACGCCTGGCTCAAGGCCGGGCGCGAGGCGGCGCGTCCCGGCGAGATGCCGCGCGGACGCAAGCTGGTGGTGCAGATGGTGGAAACCTTCCGCGAGCACATGGCGCCGGCCTTCGTCGACAGGCTCGATGCCTGGGAGCTGGCCGAGCGCGCCAACATGCCACTGCCGCCGGTGATGATCTACGGCGACGACGTCAGCCACGTGCTGACCGAAGAAGGCATCGCCAATCTGTTGCTGTGCCGCAGCGCCGAAGAGCGCGAACAGGCCATCCGCGGCGTGTCCGGTTACACCGCCGTCGGCCTGGGCCGCGACAAGCGCGCGGTGGAAAACCTGCGCGATCGCGGCGTCATCAAGCGGCCGGAAGACCTGGGCATCCGGCCACGCGATGCCACGCGCGACCTGCTCGCCGCGCGCACGGTCAAGGACCTGGTGCGCTGGTCCGGTGGGTTGTACGACCCGCCGAAACGTTTTCGCAACTGGTAGGGGCACAGCATGGAAACCCTGCGGTATCGCTTCGATGGTCAGCATGGCGCACGCGCCGGGCTGGACCATGCGCTGGTCGGCGTGGTCGCCTCCGGCAACCTGGAAGTGCTGGTCGAGCGCGTGCCGCTGGACGGCGCGATGGAGATCGAGATCCTCACCGCCGCGCGCGGGTTCGGCACCATCTGGCAGGCGGTGCTGGACGATTTCGCCGCGCGCCATCCGCTGCGCGATGTGCGCATCAGCATCAACGATGTCGGCGCCACGCCAGCGGTGGTGAGCCTGCGCCTGGAGCAGGCGCTAGACGTCCTGCAGGGAGCCGCCGCATGAGCCACCCCTCTCACCCCGTAGGAGCGCACCAGGGCGCGACGGGCTTTCCTGGTAACGCTTCAGTCGCGCCCAGGTGCGCTCCTACGTGCGTCGTCGGGAGCACCACTGTCGATAGTGCCGAGCGCCGCCACAACGAACCGGCATACCGCAGCAATCCCGTAGGAGCGCACCAGGGCGCGACGGGCTTTCCTGGTAACGCCGCAGTCGCGCCCAGGTGCGCTCCTACGCATGTTGTTGGGAGATATCTATGAGCACCACCATTCCCATGGCCGAGCGCAGCTATTACGAGGCCGATGCGCGCGAGCGCATCGATGGCGTGCTGGATGCCGGCAGCTTCCGCGAATTCGTCGGTCCGCGTCGTCGCCTGATCAGCCCGCATCTGGCCCAGTTGGACACGCCCGGCGCCTTCGATGACGGTATCGTTGTCGGCGAAGGCACGCTGCGTGGGCGTAACGTGCTGATCGCCGCGCAGCAAGGCGCCTTCATGGGCGGCGGCGTCGGCGAGGTGCACGGTGCCAAGCTCACCGGTCTGCTCGAACGCGCCACCGCTACGCAACCGGCGGCGGTGATGTTGCTGCTCGACACCGGTGGCGTGCGTCTGCATGAAGCCAACGCCGGCCTGATCGCCATCTCCGAAATCATGCGGGCCACCTTGAACACGCGCGCCGCCGGCGTGCCGGTGCTGGCCTTGATCGGCAGCGGCAACGGCGCTTTCGGCGGCATGGGCATCGTGGCGCGCTGCTGCAGCGCGGTGATCATGTCCGAAGAAGGCCGCCTGTCGCTGTCCGGCCCGGACGTGATCGAAACCGTGCGCGGTGTGGAGGAGTTCGACGCGCGCGATCGCGCCCTGGTGTGGCGCGTCACCGGCGGCAAGCACCGCTATCTGCTGGGCGAGGCGCAGACGCTGGTGGCCGACCGCATCGCCGCATTCGCCGAGGCCGCCGTGCAGGCGCTGGACACGCTGGCAGAGCCGGAAGGCGAGGCCGCATTGCAGGCGCTGGAACTTGCACAGCAGCAGTTGGCCACGCGCATCGCCGCCTATGGCGATTGCCGCGACGGCCTGGAGATCTGGCAGCGGCAGGGCATTGTCGAGGCGCAGCGTCTGCCGCTGCTGGACACCGACGCCTTCCTCGCCGCCACTGCCGACCGGAGCACGCCATGGAACTGAGCCAACTGCTGGATCAGCTGTTTCCGCTCGGCCACGCCATCGCCCGCAACGACGATGTGCTCACCGGCAGTGCCACCACGGCCGCGGGCGAGGTCACCGTGATCGGCACCGCCAACAAGCTGGAAGTCGGCGTGGACCACGCGCTGGCACTGGCGGCGACCGTATTGGCGAGCACGCGCGCGCACCCGCAGCGGCCGATCGTGATGCTGGCCGATACCGCCGGGCAACGGCTGGCGCGCCGTGACGAACTGCTCGGCATCAACGGCTATTTCGCGCATCTGGCACGCACGCTGGATCTGGCGCGCACGCGCGGCGCGCGGCTGGTCACGCTGGTGTATGGCGAATCGGTCAGCGGTGGCTTTCTGTCGTTCGGTCTGATGGCCGACCATATCCACGCATTGCCGGATGCGCAGATCCGGGTGATGGATCTGCGCGCGATGGCGCGCGTCACCAAGCAGAGCGTGGACACCTTGCAGGCGCTGAGCAAGAGCTCGCCGGTGTTTGCGCCTGGCGTGGAGAACTACGTGCGCATGGGCACGGTGGAGTCGCTCTGGGACGGCGATCTGGCGCAGGCGCTGGGCGATGCCCTGGCCGCGCCCAGCGATGGCGATCAACGCCGGGCACTTGGCGCACAGCGTGGCGGGCGCACCCTGGCGCGCGATGTCGCTGCGGCCGTGGCCGCGGGCGAGGGCTGAGCATGCCCGGCCGCCACGCACTGGTGTGGTTGCATCCCGGCGCGCGCTGGCAAGCGCTGACGCCGGGTGCGCAGCCGCGGCTGCAGCAGTGGTTTGCTGAAGGGCTGCCAGCGGTGGTGGCGCGTGGCGACGGCAGCGAGGCACCCGGCAGCCTGCGGCTGGGCGTGCCGTTGCCGCCAGACGAAGGCAAGCAGCGCCTGGCATTGAGCGCCGGCCTGGACGAGGTTGCGCGCAGCACCGCGCCACTGGCGCTGGATGCCGTGATCGCAGCCGCACCCGCCGCGATGCAGCCTGCACTGCAGGCCTTGCTGACCCAGTGCAATGCCAACGCCCTGCAGCCGCGTGTCTTCGGCAGCTTCGCATGGCAGGCCCTGACCGGGCTTGCGTATGTGCATGCGCAATCGGATCTGGACCTGCTGTGGTCCATCGCCACACCCGAGCAGGCGCAGGCCGTGGTGACAGTGCTGCAGCGCTGGGAACAGCGCCACGGGCTGCGCGCAGACGGCGAACTGCTGCTGCCCGACGACACCGCGGTGAACTGGCGCGAGTACGCCGGCAGCGCGCAACAGGTCTTGGTGAAGTCCCCCAACAGCTGCCGCTTGCTGCCGCGCAGCGCGCTGTTTCCGGTATGGAGCGCGGCATGAGCACGCTGGTCGAACGCATTGCCGATGCCAGGCACTCCGTGACGCCTTGCAACGCGGTGGAGCGGCAGCGGCCAGTGACAGGAGCCAAACAAACGGGCATCGCACCATCCCTGGTTGATGCGGCCAGCCAATCGACGCACCAAGTGCGTGCCGATCGCGAATCGACGCTCGCACCGACACTGGCAGCGGCACCGGCAGCACCGCACGACGTACCACCGCAGCCGCTACTGCGCCTTGCCCCCGCAGACGATGGTTCGAACCGCGTGCATGCGCCATCGCGCGCTGCGCGCACGCATGGCGAGCTGCAAGACAGTGCAGCCCGGCAACACGCATTGCATGCCAAAGCCGGCACCGCCAGCGCACTGGCGCATTGGCTGGGTCGGCTGGCGGTCGCCGCCCTGCATACGGAACTCGGCTGCGCGCCCAAGCCCGGCCTGGTCACGCCGTTCGACAGCGGCAGCCATGCCGATATGGACGCGTCGACATTCCTGCGCAGCCTGTTCGCCCTGCGCGGCTACTTCGTCGCGATTGCACAGGCCGGTATCGACAACGCGCCGTTCGAGCAATTGCGCCAGCTCGGCATCGCGGCCGAAGCGGCGATGCTGCGCGCCACCGGCGGCATCAACACCCACCGCGGTGCGATCTTCAGCCTGGGCCTGCTTACTGCGCAGGCAGCGCGCTTGCGTGCCGTGCACGGGCATGCCCCTGCCGGCGAAGCAGTCTGCAGCGCGGTACAGGTCTGGCGCGACGCATTGCGGGCCGCGCCGCTGGATCCATGCAGCAATGGCCAGCGCGTGCGCGCGGCGTTCCGGATCAGTGGCGTGCGCGAACAGGCCGCAGCCGGGTATCCATTGCTGCGCGAGATCGCACTGCCGTCTCTGCGTAGCGCACTGCGCAGCGGCGCCACGCGCGAGGCCGCACTGGCGCAGACCTTGATGCACCTGGTTGCCGAGGTCGACGATCTCAACCTGCTGCACCGCGGCGGGCAAGACGGGCTGGCTTACGCAAAGGCGCAGGCGCATGCGTTTCTGGACGATGGCGGCATTGCGCACCCGCAGTGGCGCGAATGCTTGCACACCATCGGCAGGCAATTTGTCGCGCGTCGTCTGAGCCCGGGCGGCAGTGCCGATCTGCTGGCCTGTGCCTGGTTCCTGCACTGTCAGGAGACGGCATGAGCCTGTGTCGACCACTGGCACCTGCGAAGGCAACGTCCACCCAGGCGTGTGGCGGCGCGGCCCTTCGCACTGTCTCAGTGAACGGCGTGCTTGTCCTGGTCACGGAACAAAATGCCCACAGTGCGAATGAAGGCGACGCTCGCACAAGGCACAGCATGTTCTGCAAGCAGGCCACCGCATGAGCCTGGCCGTGCTCTGTCCCGGCCAGGGTGGGCAGCACGCCGCGATGTTCGCGCGGGTTGCCGATGCGCCTGCCGCGGCCGAGGTAATCGCTGCCGCGAGCGAGCTGCTTGGCGCCTCGGCGCAAACGCTGGCCGGAGACAACTCCCGCTACACCAATGCCATTGCACAGCCGCTGGTCTGCGCCGGCACGCTGGCGCACTGGCAGGTGCTACGTGCGCAGCTGCCCACGCCGGTGCTGGTGCTGGGCTACAGCGTCGGCGAGCTGGCCGCGCATGCGGTTGCCGGCAGCATGGAGATCGCCACCTGCTTGCAACTGGCTGCCACCCGCGCGCGCCTGATGGATGCGGCCAGCCCGGACCATGCCGGCTTGATGGCGGTACTCGGCCTGCCGCTGCGCACGCTGGAGGCGCTGTGCCGGACGCATGGCGCGGCCATCGCCATCGTCAATGGCGACGACCACGCCGTGCTCGGTGGCCCGCAGGCGGCGCTGCAGGCACTGGGCGATGCAGTGCAGGCGCAGGGCGCACGTGTCACGCCGTTGCCGGTGAGCGTGCCGGCGCATACGCCATGGTTGCGTACGGCCGCCGAGGCATTCGCCATCGAATTGAACAACGCGGCCGTGCAGGCGCCCAGGCTGCGCGTGCTGGCCGGCATCGATGCGCGTGCCGTCACCACGCAGGCCCTGGTGGTGGACACGCTGGCCGCACAGATCGCGCAGACCGTGCGCTGGTCCGAGGTGCTGGTGCAGGCCGCCGAGCGCGGCGCGCGGGTGTTTCTCGAACTGGGGCCCGGTGGCGCACTGGCGCGCATGGCGCGCGAGCGCGTGCCGGGCTGCGAAGCGCGATCGGTCGACGAATTTCAGAGCACCCACGGGGTGGTCGAGTGGGTCAACGCCGCATGCGAGCGCGCGGCATGACGATTGAGCAGGTGCTGCACACGGCGTGACCCTTGGGTGGCGGGTGGCCATCCGTGCTGTACGCGTATCAGGTGTCTGGGAGGGCGCATGACCCCGCAAATTGCAACGATTCTTGGCTTGGTGATCATGTTCATCGTCGCCACCGCATTGCCCATCAACATGGGCGCGGTGGCCTTCGCGCTGGCCTTCATCATCGGTGGCGTGTGGGTGGGGCTGGACGGCAAGGAGGTGCTGGCCGGCTTTCCGGGCGACCTGTTCCTGACCCTGGTCGGCATCACCTATCTGTTCGCCATCGCGCAGAAGAACGGCACCATCGATCTGCTGGTGCACTGGGCGGTGCGCGCGGTGCGCGGGCGCATCGTCGCCATTCCCTGGGTGATGTTCGTCATCACCGGCCTGCTCACCGCCTTCGGTGCGCTCGGGCCGGCGGCGGTGGCCATCATCGGCCCGGTGGCGCTGCGCTTTGCCAAGCAGTACCGCATTAATCCCTTGATGATGGGCCTGCTGGTGATCCATGGCGCGCAGGGCGGCGGCTTTTCGCCGATCAGCGTGTATGGCGGCATCACCAACAAGGTGGTGGAAAAGGCCGGGCTGGACGTCACCGAGATGGCGGTGTTCCTCACCAGCCTGGGCTTCAACCTGATGATGGCGATCATCTGCTTCTGCGCCTTCGGCGGGCTCAAGCTGATGCGCCGGCAGGAGGTGTCGCTGGCCGATGCGCAGTATGTGGCGGTGGCCGACGACCAGGCCTCCAAGCGCCCGTTCGCGATCGAAGGGCATGGTTCGCTGGTGGCCGCCGGTGGCGGCACCCTGTCGACCAATCCGCTCGCGCTGGAGGCGGTCGCCATCACGCGCGATCGGGTGATCACGCTGGTCGGCCTGCTCGGCCTGGGCATCGCCGCGCTGGTCTACAACCTCAACGTCGGCCTGGTCTCGATCACCGTGGCGGTGGCGCTGGCGTTGATCTCGCCCAGCGCGCAGAAGGGCGCGGTGGACGGCATCAGCTGGTCCACGGTGCTGTTGATCAGCGGCGTGGTTACCTACGTGGCGGTGCTGGAAAAGGCCGGCGCGGTGGACTACATCGGCACCGGCGTGTCGCATATCGGCATGCCGTTGCTGGGGGCGCTGCTGGTCTGCTACGTCGGCGGCATCGTTTCCGCATTCGCCTCGTCGGCGGCGGTGCTGGGCGCCACCATCCCGCTGGCGGTGCCGTTCCTGATGCAGGGCCAGCTCGGTGCGGCCGGGGTGATCTGCGCGCTGGCGGTGTCGTCCACCATCGTCGATGTCAGCCCGTTCTCCACCAATGGTGCGTTGGTGGTGGCCTCGGCCGCCAAGGAAGAACGCGACGCGCTGTTCCGCCGCTTTCTGGTCTACAGCGGGCTGGTGGTGTTGCTGGGGCCGCTGGTGGCCTGGCTGCTGTTCGTGGTGCCGGGCTGGCTGTGATCCGGCCCGTGTCCGGCAGGGCATTGGGGTGCCCCGGTAGAATGGGCGCCCCCACGCCAGCATCGATGACCCGCCTGCCATGACCCTCGCCCCTGATTCGCGCAACGCCAAGAAGCGCGTACCGCTGTACGAGGAAGTGGCCGAGCGCCTGCGCCAGAAGATCTACGACTACGCGCTGCCGCCGGGCGAATGGATCGACGAGCCGGCGCTGGCCGAGGAACTCGGCATCAGCCGCACCCCGCTGCGCGAGAGCCTCAAGCTGCTCGCCGCCGAAGGCCTGGTGCAGCTGGACGCCGGCCGCGGCAGCCGGGTCACGCGGCTGACGCTGGAAGACCTCAACCAGTTGTTCCCGGTGATGGCGATGCTGGAAGGCCGCTGCGCGCACGATGCGGTCAAGCGCATCGACGCAGCCGGTGTGCAACGCCTGGAAGAGCTGCACGCGGCAATGGAAGCTGCCGCCACCGCTGGCGACCTGGCCGAGTACTACCGCAACAATTACCTGATCCACGAGACCGTACAGCAGTACGCCGGCAATCCGTGGTTGATCCGCGTCACCCACGATCTGCACCGCATCCTCAAGATGCACCGCGGCCGGCAGCTGTTGACGCCCGGGCGCATGGCGCAGTCGCTGGCCGAGCACCGCGAGCTGATGGCGTGCGTACGCCGCGGTGACGCCGAAGGCGCAGAGCGCACGATGCACGGGCATCTGCTGAGCCAGGGCCAGGCCTTGGCGGCGTACGTGGCAGCGGGCGGCATGTTGAACGTGCCGGCACCATTACCGAGGGTGGGTGGGGTCTAGCAGTCGGCGCTGTCCGGGCGCATCACCTCGCGCACCGAGATCGCACATCCCGTCTCCCATCAGGAGAAGGTGCCCGAAGGGCGGATGAGGGTACGTGCGCACGCAGCACCGGGACGCTTCTCGCTCTTGCGAATCCCCAATCCCCGCCGCCTATTCCCCGCCCAACGCAAGCAAGTCATCCACGCGTTCGATCAACCGCGCGCCCGCCAATCCCGCAAACGCCTCCGGATGCGCATAGCCCCAGGCCACTGCAGCAAACGGTAAGCCCACCGCTTGCGCCGCCTCCCAGTCGGCGACCTGATCGCCCACGTACACCGCCTGCGCTGCGGTATGCCCGGTGCTGCGCAACACGCGACGCAAGGCGCGCTGCTTGCCCAGCAGATGCGCACCGCCGTCGATCACTGCGAACTTCGCGCTCAGCTCCTCGCCCAGCGCGCGCTGCACATTCTCCACCGAGTTGGAAGACACCAGGGCCAGGCAGGTGCCGCGGTCGTGCAGGGTCTGCAGCACCTCGGCAATGCCGTCGAACAAGGCCATCGGCGGGGCAGCACGCATCAGGCGGATGAAGTCGGCGGCCACCAGCGGGATGCGCCAGCTGCTCAGGCCCGATTGCTTGAGCAGCTGGCGGGTGCTCAGGCGGCGTGCGGCGTCCACTTCATGCGCTTGCGCGGCGCGGAAGCCGTGCCGCTCGGCCAGTACGCGCTGCGTGCTCAGAAAGAAACCGAACGAGTCGGCCAGGGTGCCGTCGAAATCGAAGATGATCAGCTTGGGCATTGCAACGCAGGGATCAGGGCGTCATAGCCTAACCACTGCCGCGCACACGCCGTACGCAAACACGCCACCGATGTGCGTGCAGGCGAGGTGGCGCCGCAATGCGATCGGCACAACCACTGCGCGCATCGCCAGGCAGGCGCGCGTCCGATGCCAGGGGCGGCATGCACCTCTCGTGTCCTTCTGCCGAGCGCGCCGTCTACATCCAGCCGGCGTCGGTTCGCGGTGCGGCGCTGGCCGCGCTCAGGCCTCGGCGAAATGCGGCACGATCGGCGTATCGCCTTGCGCATGCTGTTCGATGACCTTGCGCTGCATCGCCGCCAGGTAGGCATCCAGCTCTTCGGTGGAGGCAAAGACATCGCTCAGCGGCACTGCCTTGACCATGTCGAAGACCTTGCGGATCTGCGGCTGCGGGTTGGTCACCAGCACCTTGCCCTGGCGCGTGGCCAGTGCCTTGCGCGCCTTGAAGATGCAGCGGATGCCGGCGCTGGAGATGTATTCCAGCGCGGTCAGGTCCAGCACCAGCGTGGTGATCAGGGTGCCCAGCAGCGGCGACAGCGCCGCGTCCAGATCCTGGTAGGTGTGGGTGTCCAGGCGCCCGGTCAGGATGACGCGTTGACGGGTGTCCTGCGGCGGGTCGATCTGGATGGCGAGCGTGGTCATGACAGTGCCTCGGGGACGGGGGCGTACGGGTGGAGCAGGGTGACGCGCACCACGTTGTATGCACCATCGCGGCGGTAGTCGATGTGATCGGCGAACTGATGCACCAGGAACAGCCCCAGCCCGCCGATCGCGCGCTCGTCGAGCTCGGCACTCAGGTCCGGCATCGCGGCGGTGGTCGGGTCGAACGCACTGCCGGGGTCGTGCATCTCCAGCACCAGCGCCTGCGGGTCCAGCTGCAGTTGCAGGCGCAGCGGCTGCTCGGCGCACTGGCCGTGGGTGAGCGCATTGCAGCCGAGCTCTTCCACGATCAGCCGCACCTGGCCGATGCGCTCGGCGTGCAGGCCTTCCAGCGTGAGCGAGTGTTCCAGCGCGTCGTTGGCGCCGGCCAGCTGGGCCAGCGAGGGCGCGATGGCCAGGTCGAGCTTCATCAGGTCGTTGCCTTTCCGGGTGCGTCCCGGCCAGCGTCTGCGACCCGCCCAGCATGCTCCTGGCGCAGCCGGATCGCCAGCAGGGTGATGTCGTCGTACGGGTCGGCCTGGCCGGTGAAGTGGGCGATGTTGGCGATCACCGCCTTGCACTGCGCCGCTGCGCTACGGCGTGGCCGCAAGGCGCCGAGCAGGCGCTCCAGCCCATAGCTGGCGCCCTGCTCATCCATCGCCTCGGTCACCCCGTCGGTATAGCCCAGCAACGTCTGCCCGGCGCTCATGCGGCCCTGCAGCACCGGGTAGGCCACCTGCGGCTCGATCCCCAGCGGCGCGCCGGTGTCCAGCGGCAACGGCCGCGCGCTGCCATCGATGTCGATCAGCACCGGCGGCTCATGGCCGGCACTGGCCAGCCAGTAGTCGCCGCTCACCACGTTGATCACCCCGCACAGCACAGTGGCGAACATGCAGGTGTCGTTGTTTTCGGCCAGCCGCGTGGAGGCGGCGATCAGGATGCTGTCCGGGCGCGTATGCCGGCGCGCGGCGATTTCCAGCACGCTCACCGCGCGCGCCATGAACAAGGCGGCCGGCACGCCCTTGTCGGACACATCGCCCACCACAAACCACAGCAGCCCCGGCTCGGTCTCGACGAAATGGTAGAAGTCGCCGCCCACCGCCTTGGCCGGCTCCAGCCAGGCGCAGGTTTCCAGATGCGAACTGGCGCGGTCGAAGGTGCGCCCGGAGGGCAGCATCGCCTGCTGGATCTCGCGCGCAATCTGCAGCTCGCTGTGCATGCGCTCGCGCGCGGCGGTCATCTCGCCGATCTGCGCGATGTGGTCGCGGATCGCATCGCGCGCGCTGTCGAACGCACGCGCCATCACGCCCACCTCGTCGCGGCGTTCGATGTGCTGCAGCGGGTATGCGAATTCGCCACGGCGAAAGTGCTCGGCGGTATCGGTCAATTCCTCGATCGGGCGCGTCAGCTTGCGCGTGATCCGCCCCATCAGCCACCACCACACCACCGCGCCCAGCAACGCCGCCAGCGCCACCCACGCGGCCAGCCAGTTCAGGCCCGCTAGCACATAGCCTTCCGAGGCGGACAGCACGAAGGTCCAGCCGCTGCGCCCCACCGCCGCGCTATGGGTCAAAAAGCGCTCGCCATCCGGCGCGGTGTGCGCGAACGAGATCGGCTGGCCTGCCGCCACCGCGCGCTGCAACGGCAACAGGTCGGGCCGCGAATGCGCCACGTAACGCTCCAGCGTGTAACGCAGGTTGAGCGCCGGGTCGGGGCTGAACACCAGCATGCCTTCGGGCGACAGCAGCATCGGCTGGATGCCGATGTCGCGCGGCAGTTGGTCGATGATCTCGCGCAGGTGCTGCAGCGGCAGGTCCACGCTGACCATGCCCACCGGTGCGGCATCCACCGCATCGCCCGGGCGGTGCAACGGCAGGTTGTAGCTGGTGTACAGCGCATTGCCGCCATTGGTGTTGAGGTACGGCTCTGACCACCACGCGCGTCCTTCGCGCTGGGTGCGCAGATACCACGGCATCGCGCGGTAGTCGTAGCCCAGGTCCTGCACCGATTTCTCCAGCACGCGCGTGCCATCGCGATGCACGTACCAGACAAACCCGGTGTCGCGCGCCTTCTGCGTGCGCGGCTCGATGATCAACCGCGCCGCACCGATATCCGGGTCGCCGCTGAGCGTGGCCAGCAGCAGCGCGCGCAGATTGAACGGCTGCAGCCCCACCGCGCTGCTGCTGGCCGCCAGCGTGCGGCCGCTCACCTGCACCGAGTCCAGCATCGCCGCCAGGCTGCGTGCGGTCTGCTCGGTCAGGCCATCCACCTCGGTGCGCGCCGCCTCCACCAGCTCGGCGCGTGCGCCCAGGTAGAACACCGTGCCCAGCAACACCAGCAACACCACCAGCACCGCGGTGGCGGCCAGCAACACGCGCATGCGCAGGCTGTGCCGCCAGTGCACCCGCGGGGTGACGGCCACGCTGTCGGCTGGCGATGTGGGACCCGTGGCGATGGCGCGCTTCCGTGGTGGCGGATGGCCCCGATCATGGCAGTTTTGCGGCCGCCGGCAACCGGCTCACGGCCGCCTCATCCTCAGCTGCCGTAAATTGACCCCAGCGGGTCAAGCAAACTAGATTGACTCCCCCTATCGCCATGGAGGCCGGCCTTGCGCCAGATTCTGACCCCGAGCCTGCTGGCCCTTTTGCTTACGGCCTGTAACGCCCCGGAGACCAGCATGACCCAGACCCAATCCCCCGCAACCGAGGCCGCCGCAGAAGCCGACGTCGAGGCCGGTGGCCGCGGCCTTGCCAAGTTGAATCCCAACCCGCGCAAGGCCTACGAGGTCACGCTGACGCTGGACAAGGCGCCCGGCGCCTTCGGCCTGGTGCAGGGCGCGGCGCAGTACGACGTCAGCAACGAAGCCGAATGCGGCAAGATCCAGCCCGAAACCGGCACCGCCGGGCGCATCACCAGCCAGGAAGACTTCGCACTCAAGAAGATCTCCGACACCGAGTACCGCGGCACCGTCTATCTGGACCTGATGCAGGACGAGGACTATTACGGTCGCGGCGTCTGCCACTGGGAATTCAGTGGTGCCAGCGTGCTGCTGAAGGCCACCGGTGCAGAGGAAGAGACCCGCTTCCTGTCGTTTATCGAAGGCAAGACGGTGCAGGCGCAGCAGGCGTCTACTGAGTATTACTGGAGCGAGCGTTATCCGCGTTCAGAGATGAGTGATTTCCCGGACATGGGGAAGCACAACGCTGAAGAATTCAAGCCAGAAATTCGCGACAAGCTCTTCACCATCACGTTGGCTGCCAAGGAAGTTGCGCCATGACCATCCCATCTCAACAGTACGCTGGCTTGTCGGAGGATGTTTACAAGGATCGTGCGGTAGGTCGGCGCGCGCCTGGCCAGGAAGAAGTCGTCACGATTGAAGGGCAGCGTTACGCCGTTCTCGAGCACGTCAACAACAAGTCCAACGGCTATCAAGGCACCATCTATCGTCGCGAAGGCAGTGGCGAGATCGTAGTTGCGCATCGAGGCACCGAAGGCGCAGTCAATGATGTTCTCACCGATGCGAAGATGGTCACCTCGCGGACCAACCCGCAAGCAGCAGATGCGTTGGCGCTGACCAAGAACGCATTGGGCTACGCAAAGGAGCTTGGTAAGGAAGAGGGGCGCACTCCCGAAGTCACCGTCACCGGCCACTCCCTGGGTGGTGCGCTTGCGCAGGTCTCCGCGCACCACTACGACCTCAAGGGCGAAACCTTCAACGCCTACGGTGCAGCCAGCCTGAGTTACCGCATTCCCGAAGGCGGCAACAGCGTGATCAACCACGTGATGGCGTCGGACCCGGTCAGCGCGGCCTCGCCGCATTTCGGGCAGGTGCGCATCTACGCCAAGCCGGATGAAATCGCCACGTTGAGCGGCGCCGGCTACAGCAACAGCAAGGCCAATTTCCTGATTCCCGACTACCCGCTGGTGGCGGCCGGCGGTTCGCTGGGCGCGCACAAGCTAGGCAACTTCCTGGGCGAGCATTCGGCGCTCACCGACCCCAACGCGCGTCCGCTTGCCGAAAAGAACGCGCGCATGATCGACGAATACCGCAGCGATGTGGACGGGCTGCGCACCGGCACCACCATCCTGACGCGCAGCGCGCGCGGCCTCGGCCAGGACGCCATCGACGCCATCCGCGGCCCGCTCGCTCCGGGCGAGCCTGCCAAGCGCGACGCACGCGAGCATGGCAACGAGCACACCTCGCTGCGTATCGACCAATCGGGGCATGTGGGCAACGCCCTGTTCCAGGACGCGCAGCGTGGCGTGCACGCACAGGACGCACGTGCAGGGCGCGCGCCCGACCAGCAGAGCGCCCAGTTGTCCGGCTCGCTCGCCTCGGAAATGCACGCCGCCGGTGGCCAGCGCATCGACGCGGTGATGATGAGCCCCGATGCCGCACGCACCTTCGCCGTGCAGGGCCGCGTGGACGACCCCGCGCAGCTGCGCGTCAGCGTGGAAACCATGACCGCGATGAACACCCCGCTGGAGCAGAGCAGCCAGCGCGTGGCCGACAATGCCGCACGCCAGTCGCTGGCGCTGGAGCAGCAGCAAACCCAGACCCAGCAACAACAGCAGGGCGCACGCGCGCTGGGCTGAGTGCGCTCAGGCATGCATGAGCGCGGAGCGGTCGACAAAACGGCTGCGCAGCCGTCAGGTGGGCGCAGCCCTTGTCCGGAATCGGCATGGACCAATGGTTCACTGCAGTGCCGGGTGCGCCGTTCGCACCATCTGACGGCCGCTCGCTACGCGCTGGTAGTCGCGCTTGATGCGGTGACTGCGCCCGACCCGCAGGCCTGACGCGGCGACGCTTCGATCCGCCAACTGCCGCGATCGCGTGGTGCACAGAAAAAATGCCGGCTTGCCCGGCGTTTTTCGTTTCGGTCGCTGCCGAGCCATGGACGCGAGCGTGTCGAGTGCGCTGAGCGGGCAGGGCAGCTGGAAGGCGGGCAGTCTTCACCCGTCGGGCTGCTGCTGTCGAGCTGGAATCGCAGCTTGCCGCGTAGCGCCGGTGACGGTGATCGAGCCAGGGTGGTCGTTCCAGAATCAGCTGTCAGCCACAGCCACAGCCACAGCCACAGCCACAGCCACAGCCACGCATCCGCAGTCACGCATCCGCAGTCACAGCGCAGCCGCAGCCGCAGCCGCAGCCGCAGCCGCAGCCGCAGCCGCAGCCGCAGCGCGCGGTGAGCGGTGAGTGGCGTGCGTACGGCGATGGTGTGCGCTTCCAGCAACGCGCCCCGGTGCCGGGAGGCCCACAGCACGTCGCCGCACCGCATCGCATCGAGCCCAGGTCTGCTTGTGCTGCCCTAACAGTCGACCACGCCTGTCACCTCAGCGACCGATCGCCAGTAACAGACCCGCTGCGCACTATCGCGCCGGTTTTCTGTTGCACCCGCACAACAATGCGCTGGCGAAAATATCGCCAGTTCGCTGGCGCAAGGTGTTTGCCGCCGCGAGATATGCCGCAACCACGCAGCAGCTATAGCGAGCGCGACCGCATTGCGCCGCCGTGCTGCAATCGCCACCGTTTCGCGGCGTGTCTGGCTGCTGCGGGCAGCGCCACATCGCCACAGGCATGCGGCGAATTCAGGGGGATCAGGCAGGGCGCCACGTGGCGCGACATCCATCGATCAAGGGAGAGGGTTCATGCACGTTTTTCGCAAGGGGTACCACCGTTTGCTACTGGTGCTGCTGCTGGGTGGCCTCAGCGCCGGCGCCGGTGCGCAGGGCATCGCCAAGGGCGCCGATGTCAGCTGGCTCAACCAGCAGGCCGCGGCCAACCCGCCGCAGGTGTTTCGCGATGCGGCCGGCAACACCACCGACTTCATCAAGCTGTTCAAGGATGTGGGCGGCAACGCCATCCGCCTGCGCGTGTGGGTCAACCCGTCCGGCGGCTGGAACGATGGCCGCGACACCCTGGACAAGGCCAAACGCGCCGCCGCGCAGGGCATGCGCATCATGATCGACTTCCACTACAGCGACAGCTGGGCCGACCCCGGCAAGCAGACCAAGCCAGCGGCCTGGGCGGGCCACTCCGTCGCCCAGCTCAATACCGATGTCTACAGCCACACCCTGGGCATCCTCAAATACCTCAAGGACAACGGCATCACCGTCAGCTGGGTGCAGGTGGGCAACGAGATCAACAGCGGCATGCTGTGGAACGAGGGCAAGACGCCCAACTTCGCCACGCTGGGCCAGTTCATCAATAGCGGCTACAACGCCACCAAGGCGGTGTACCCCAACGCCAAGGTCATCGTGCACCTGGCCAACGGCTACGACAACGCCAACTTCCGCTGGTTCTTCGACAACCTGCGCTCGGCCGGCGGCAAGTGGGACGTCATCGGCATGTCGCATTACCCGCCGGTCGGCAGCTGGCAGGACTACAACAACCGCCTGGACACCAACATGCGCGACATGATCTCCCGCTACGGCAGCGACGTGATCGTGGCCGAGGTCGGCATGGACTGGCAGCAGGCCGCCACCACCCGCGCCATGCTCACCAACCTGCTCAGCCGCAGCAGCGCCATCGGATCGCGCGTGCTCGGCATCTTCTACTGGGAGCCCAACGCCTACCCCGGCTGGCAGGGCTACACCATGGGCGCGGTCAACAACAACGGCCAACTGACCGAAGCGCTACAAGCGTTCTGACCCGCCCGCCGCCGTAGGAGCGCACCCGGGCGCGACGGGCTTTACCGGTAACGCCCCTCGCGCCCAGGTGCGCTCCTACGGGGCGCCAGGCGTAGGAGCGCACCCGGGCGCGACAGGGCTTTGCCGGTAACGCGTCTCGCGCCCGGGTGCGCTCCTACGGGTATGCGTGTCGGTCCATTCCGGCCGGCGGCCCTTATCCTTTGGTCGTATACCGGCAGCGCCCGCTGCACCGGATCGTCGTCCCAGCCGGCACCGGTACCCCACCCGCGCACAACACCGTCCCATTCCATACGCACCCGTAGCGAGGAATGGCAACAGGTGCGTGCGGTACACTTGGGGGTTCACGAATTCACGATGTCGACACACCCGCGGGGTGTGTCCCCCCGGGAGCGCTAATGAACTGGTTGAACGAAGTGCTGCACAACGATCCGAACCCGCTTGAGACGCAGGAGTGGCTCGAATCGATCAAGGCCGTCATCGACGTCGAAGGCCCGGAGCGCGCCCATCAGCTGCTGGAAGGCATGGTCGAACAGACCCGCCGCGCCGGCGCTTACCTGCCGTTCTCGCCCACCACCGAGTACGTCAACACCATCGCACCGGCCAACGAGGCCAAGAACCCCGGCGACTCCGCGCTGGAGTGGAAGATCCGCTCGATCATCCGCTGGAACGCCATGGCCACCGTCGTGCGGGCCAACCGCAAGCCGGGCGACCTGGGCGGCCACATCGCCTCGTTCGCCTCCAGCGCCACGCTGTACGACGTGGGCTTCAACCACTTCTGGCGCGCGCCCAGCGACCAGCACCCGGGCGACCTGCTGTTCATCCAGGGCCATAGCGCCCCGGGCGTGTACGCCCGCGCCTTCCTGGAAGGCCGCATCAGCGAGGCCCAGCTGGACAACTTCCGCATGGAAGTGGACGGCCAGGGCATCTCCTCCTACCCGCACCCGTGGCTGATGCCCGAGTTCTGGCAGACCCCCACCGTGTCGATGGGCCTGGGCCCGCTGGCCGCCATCTACCAGGCGCAGTTCATGCGCTACCTGGAAAACCGCGGCCTGATCGAGAAGTCCGACCGCAAGGTATGGTGCTTCATCGGCGACGGCGAGAGCGACGAGCCGGAAACCCTCGGCGCCATCGCCCTGGCCGGCCGCGAAGGCCTGGACAACCTGATCTTCGTGGTCAATTGCAACCTGCAGCGCCTGGACGGCCCGGTGCGCGGCAACGGCAAGATCATCCAGGAACTGGAAGGCGTGTTCCGTGGCGGCGGCTGGAACGTCATCAAGCTGCTCTGGGGCGGCTACTGGGACGCGCTGCTGGCCAAGGACACCGACGGCGTCCTGCGCAAGCTGATGATGGAAACCGTCGACGGCGAATACCAGAACTGCAAGGCCTTCGGCGGCGCCTACACGCGCGCCAACTTCTTCGGCAAGTACCCGGAGACCGCGGCCATGGTCGCCGGCCTGTCCGACGACGACATCTGGCGCCTGAACCGTGGCGGCCATGACCCGCACAAGGTGTACGCCGCCTACCACCAGGCCGTGAACACCAAGGGCATGCCCACCGTGATCCTGGCCAAGACGGTCAAGGGCTACGGCATGGGCTCGGCCGGTGAGGCGCTCAACCCCACCCACCAGACCAAGAAGCTGGACGACGCGGCGGTCAAGCACTTCCGCGACCGCTTCAACATCCCGGTGACCGACGCCCAGCTGGAAGACGGCCAGGTGCCGTTCTACCACCCCGGCGAAGATTCCCCGGAAGTGCAGTACCTCAAGGAGCGCCGCAACGTGCTGGGCGGCTTCCTGCCGTCGCGCCGTCCCAAGGCCAGCAAGTCGTTCGTGGCGCCCACGCTCGACAAGTTCGAGCGCCTGCTCAAGGACAGCGGCGAGCGCAGCTATTCCACCACCATGTCGTTCGTGCAGAGCCTCAACATCGCCCTGCGCGACAAGGAACTGGGCCCGCGCATCGTGCCGATCGTGGCCGATGAGGCGCGCACCTTCGGTATGGAAGGCATGTTCCGCCAGATCGGCATCTATGCCCCGTTCGGCCAGAAGTACAAGCCGGTCGATGCCGACCAGCTGATGTACTACCGCGAAGACCAGACCGGCCAGGTGCTGCAGCAGGGCATCAGCGAGCCGGGCGCCATCGCCTCGTGGATGGCCGCCGGTACCAGCTACTCGGTCTCCGACGTGCCGATGCTGCCGTTCTACATCTACTACTCCATGTTCGGCTTCCAGCGCGTGGGCGACATCGCCTGGCAGGCAGCGGACATGCGCACGCGTGGCTTCCTGCTCGGTGGCACCGCCGGCCGCACCACGCTCAACGGCGAAGGCCTGCAGCACGAAGACGGCTTCAGCCAGGTCATCGCCGGCTCCATCCCGAACGTGCGTAGCTACGACCCGACCTTCGGATTCGAAGTCACCGTCATCATGCAGCACGGCATGAAGGCGATGATGGAAGACCAGATCGACGAGTACTACTACATCACCCTGATGAACGAGAACTACGCCCACCCCGGCATGCCGGACGGCGCAGCCGAGGGCATCATCAAGGGCATGTACCTGCTGAAGGACGCCGGCAAGCCCAAGAAGGGCGAGCTGCGCGTGCAGCTGCTGGGAAGCGGCACCATCCTGCGCGAGGCCATTGCCGCAGCCGAGCTGCTGGACAAGGACTTCGGCGTCACCGCCGACATCTGGTCCTGCCCCAGCTTCAACGAAGTGCGCCGCGACGGCTTCGCCGCCGAGCGCTGGAACCGCCTGCACCCGGAGGCCGAACAGCGCAAGCCCTACGTCACCCAGCTGCTGGAAGGCCGCCAGGGCCCGGCAATTGCCGCCACCGACTACGTGCGCCTGTTCGCCGACCAGATCCGCGCCTTCGTCCCGATGACCTACAGCGTGCTCGGCACGGATGGGTTCGGTCGCTCGGATACGCGTGCGAATCTGCGCCGGTTCTTTGAGGTCGACCGCTACTACATCGCGCATGCGGCGATTGCTGCACTGGCGAAGGATGGCAAGATGACGGGTAAGGATGTGGCCCGGGCGATCAAGCAGTACAAGATTGATCCTGAGAAGGCGAATCCTGTTGGGGTTTGACGTAACAATAAAAAGGGTGTCCTCGGGCACCCTTTTTTATGCGTGAAGCGCCGCTCTTCGGTCGCTCATTGTCGACGATGAGCGAATTGGTATCGAGTTCGCTGACGATCCCGGATCGATTCGATGAGGAGAGCGCAACTGTGAAATGAGAGAGTGCAGCAGCATGGACCACCTCCAGATTACATAGCCAGCAAGCGGGGATTGCTAGGCATGACTGGAACGCTACTCCTCGACCATTGTTGGCCCAAGCCCTTCGTCTGATTAAAGATCTTCCAACTGCAGTAAATTTTTGCGCAAGTGTGATTTTCCGGCCTAGACAACATTCTCAACCTATGCGCTAAGTTGCATGATTGCCGGTGGCTCGCAAGCGCACGTGCTTGACTGAAGCCTGTTTTGAGATCCCAGCGTCTTGGTTTTGTACGCTGTGGAAAGACTAGCATCGCCTAGTGGACACGCGGCTTCCTTCGTGCAGACAGCCATGGCTAAGGGCCGGGACTGCTGGATTGATGAACAGTTCTATCTTTGCCCATGTGAAAAGAATATAGGTGCGCAAAAGTATGACTAAGCTAGTTTGTATTGACTGCATGTCTCCCAATGCTCTTAAGGACTTGCTCGCAGCTGAAGGAACTGCGGGGCAGTGCTTCTTCTGTCACGGTCAGAACCTTTGCATAACCACACGAGCACTTTACGACTATTTGTGGGATCGCATTCGCGAAAACATAGTGTTCATTGATAAGTTGTCGGACTATGAGCAGGCGATGATCTATGAGTGCGGTTCGGACGATATACAGATAGCCACAATTGATGTCGTCCTATCAGAGTGGCTGGGGCTCGGTGAAGATCCTTATATCGATGATGCTATCGAGAATCTTCCGGATGACTTGCGCCAAGATGAGTATGGTAACCAGCGTCATTTTTTCATGGACGAGGGAAATCTCGAGCGGAACCCCTATGACGACAAGTGGGTCGCCTTCGTTCGTGGAATAACTCACGTCCATCGCTTCTTCAATTCTGGCGCGTCGGCGTTTCTGGATAAAATATTTGCCGACCTGGTTGATGTAAAAGGCAGTATTGCCACTTCTCGCTTGCTAGTTCTTCAGCCGGGCGTCGCATTGTACCGCGCAAGAAAAGTTGACGGATTGGAAAGTGCACAGAAGCTTGCAGAAAATCCAGGTGCTGAGTTCGGTCCAACCCCGCCTTGGCTAGCCGGAAATCAGAGGATGACTCCTAGCGGAATTTCAGCGCTGTATTGCGCCCTCGATCGGGATACTTGCTTGAGTGAAATTAGATCAATTACGGGGGATAACGTAGTTTCTGTGGCTCTTAGTCCGATCAATTCAATGATCTTCCTGGATATCTCGAGGTTGGCAGACGGTCAGGCTGCTGATCTGAGCATGTTACAGGAGGGTTATCTGGATCAAGTACATCGCAGGAGCTTCATTCGCTCCTTAGTGAGTAAAATGTCCCGGCCAAAGCGAACGGGTGATGAGCTTACATACCTATCCACCCAAGTCGTGTTCGAGTACTTGCGAATGAAGATTGGAGAGACAGCTCAAGGTATCGCGTTTCCCTCCGTCCAGACCGGGCGCAAGGGGGTGAATATCGCCGTTTTTCCTGAATACTGCCTAATCGCCTCTTCAATAAGCGCCGATACAGACAATTCAATTTCGCAAGGCTCTGCGTTCCTTTCGGTAGTGCCGGACTCAGCTGTATTCCACAGAATTACAGCAATCTCGACTTCTGCTACTACCTACCTTTCTGCGAATCACCTGTTCATGGACGAACCGACGAAGCGTCGATTGGGCGATCATGGTACCGAGTCTTGGCGAGAGGCTGATCGAAAAATGCAGTACATGGAAACGGGAGGGGTGTCAGTCACGCCTAAGACTGGGCGCGTTAACCGATTCATGAGGCAGAGGCTCGGTTGAAAGTGGTAAGGAATCCAAGTGCTTGCTTTGCCATTTAGCCTAATTGCCACGAGGGGGGCGAGGAAAGTTGGATGGCTGCTTGGCGCGGGCATGAATAGATTCCGTCATTCTGGAAAGGACAAGGAGCGGGGCGAGTGGTTGCTAGACAACCACCTTCGTGGGTAGCTGCAAGCGACGGCGACAGGTCTGGCTGCTGGCGTTCCGCTGTGTGAGCGGGGAGCGGGAAGTGGCGCCACTAGCGGATGTCTCTGATTCCAGTGAGGCGCCAGTCGCAGGTAATACAGTGATAAAGATTCGCTGTTGAAACCGCCATTCCCGCCCACCCACATGCTTGGAGAAGAGTCGGTTCATAGCCACTGCATGATCCTCCGAACTGTAACGTCAAAGAATTGACGGAATAGGGCCGCGGGACTGGTCTTTTCACGTGCGTCTTATAGCGCTAGGCTGTGCTTAACGGATTTACGGGATTTCCAGTGACGGAACTAAAGTCAAGCGACCTTGAGGCAATCCTATCTGGGGATGCGAACCAGCTGGATGTGCACCTGACCCTAGTAGAGAAGTCGATACCAATCGCAGGATCTGAGATGCGCTTGAGCTGCCATTGCCTCTCGGTTGATGCAAACGGGCGGGTCAAGGTGTCGCGACTTGTTGAGTACCTTCGTCTTGTACTAACGGACTACGCAATTCCGCGGACCAAGATCGAGGCAGCGCGAAAGCGGGACGCTGAATTCAAAAGTTCTGCGGCGATGAACTCTCTTCTTTTTGAAGCTCGCAGTCTATTTACCGACTTGAGGAATAGCGGCGAGGGTGGGGAGATGCTCCTTTATGTCCTCGCCCAGCATTACCTTAAACTTCCGCAAGTGCTGTGCAAGATGGATCTAAAGACCGATTCGAAGATGCACTACCACGGTGCGGACGGTGTGTATGCAGGGGTTACGGATGAGGGTGTTCTCAAGCTCTACTGGGGAGAGTCCAAGGTCTATGCCACACCTAGTTCAGCAATTTCCGCATGCCTCCGCTCTCTCGCCCCATTTCTTTCACAAGAGGAGAGCGAAGAGGCGGAGCGAGAGAGAGATCTTGTGCTTCTCAGCGACAAAGCAGATCTTAGTAATCCTGAGCTAACTTCCGCCTTCAAACGCTACTTCGACAAAAACTCAGCTATGTCCAATCGAGTGCGTTATTGCGGAATAGGACTTGTCGGGTTCGACTCGGCAATGTACCCGGAAGCGAATGGCAGCGCTATCGCGGAAAAGCTGGCTACGCAAGTAAAAGTAGACATCCAGGATTGGCTGATCCAGGCCAAGAAACATATCGAAAAAAGAAAAATAGAGAATTTTGAGATAGAGCTGCTGTGTGTACCGGTGCCCAAGGTGAGCACATTCAGGCGGGAATTCTTGCGCGCGCTGGGGATCTCAAAATGAGTGCAACGGAACTGCAGGATTGGCTGGTGGAGGATGGTGTCCGGGATGAAATTGCTCTCATCTCTCGGAGGATGGTCGAGATGGAATTTGAACTCTCCCCCAATAAGGCCCCTTCGGCTGATTGCCAGCCTATCGACTGGCAGCGTTTGCTCTTGGCCGGGAGCATACTCGCTCGGTCACGGATTCGGAGCCACGAAGAGACAGCGTTGAAAATCGCGACGGCGGCAGTATTGCTCCCAGAACGAAAAACGTGGCGGGACGCGGGTGCGATCTTGCTTGAGAAACTATCAAATCATCGTGCAGTCACCCTCGCTGAAGAGCGTGCGCTCATCAGCCCAAGATTGGATGGCCGTCTAGGAATTACAAGTCGGCTCGAAGCATTTCGCAGACAGATGGAGACAACCATCCTCGAAAGGTTCACGGGGAAGTGGTTGCCAGTTAATGACTTTCAGCGCGACTTCTGGAGCGGGGCGTCGTCAGAGGAGACGTCGTGGTTATCCGCTTCCGCGCCTACCGCATCCGGAAAGACGTTTTTGGTGCGCAAATGGCTGATTGATCGGATGTTGACAAGCGATTCGACTGTTGCTGTGTATATCGCACCGACGCGGGCGCTGGTCTCAGAGGTCGAGTCTTCAATAATTGAACTCATCAGCGAGATGGAGGTTGCGGATAGAATTCACGTGGCATCGTTGCCGCTCAAAGATAGCTACCTCGCCCCTCTGAAGCAGGCGAAGAAGGTCATTCTTATTTTTACGCAGGAGCGGCTTCACCTTTTAGCAAATACAGTCGGAGATGATCTGCGGATTGATCTCCTCGTGGTAGACGAGGCACATAAGATCGGAGATGGCGGGAGAGGGGTCATTCTTCAATCGGCGATTGAGCGCGTGGCTTCAGGGAATCCATCCATGCGAGCTGTCTTCATCAGTCCCGCGACCCAGAATCCCGGAATTCTGCTAGAAGATGCTCCGGCCATAGCGAAGAAGGTCGCCGTGGATAGTGACTTCCCAACGGTTCTTCAGAACATAATCCTGTGCTCACCGTGCGCCGGCAAGCCATTGGAGTGGACGCTTGATCTAAGAACGCCGTCCGGTATGCTCCCGATTGGAAGTCTCCTCCTCAAGAATAGGCCTAATAGCCTATCGAAGAAGATCGCGTCCATTGCGGCCGCAGTCGGTCAGCGCGGTGGGACGCTGGTGTACGCGAATGGTGCTGCGGATGCTGAAAGGATCGCGATGCTCATCTTTCAGCAAATCGAAAACGAAATAGTAATCGATTCAGAGCTTGCCAATCTTGCAGATCTTGCACGAAAGGGAGTTCATCCGGAGTATCAGCTTGCCAATGTGGTAGAGCGAGGGGTGGCGTTCCACTATGGAAACATGCCATCTCTTCTTCGTCAGGAGATTGAGAAGCTCTTCCGCACCGGAAAGCTAAGATTTTTGGTCTGCACGTCCACATTGGTTGAAGGGGTGAATCTATCCTGTCGAACGATCGTCGTGCGAGGGCCTCGCAAGGGGCGCGGTCATCCTATGGGAGCGGCTGACTTCTGGAACCTGGCCGGTCGTGCCGGTCGCTGGGGGAATGAATTTCAGGGAAACATTGTCTGTATTGATCCAAATGATACTGACGCTTGGCCTTCTGGGGTTCCAGAGCGCTCTCGCTATCCCATTGAGCGAGAAACGGATGCGGTAATGGATAGAGTTAACGAACTTGACGCGTACATAAGGGCAAGGCCAGATGCAGTGGTCAGAGAGATACTCGATAACTCGGATCTCGAGCAGGTTTCATCCTATCTTCTGGAAGTGTACATGAGGAGTGGATCAATCCTCGGCGCCCCATTCGCGTCGCGCCGTAAGGCTGCCGATATCCTCGCACTAAACAGTAGCCTGGCGTCGGTGGTTCCTGCGATTGAGCTTCCTGCGGATCTTATCTCCCGACATCCGGGCGTAGCAGCCCTTGGTCTCCAAAAGCTATTGCAGTACTTCAGGCGCTTCTTAGGAAGAGAAGAGCTGTTGCTACTTGAACCAGCTGATAGCGACAAGGCATACGGAAGGTTCAATGCGATTATGAGTGCTATCAACGAACACGTATTCCCTGCGTTTCAGCCTCCCTCTGCTACGACCGTGTACTCGATCGTAGTCCTTGACTGGCTTAGGGGATACTCTCTCAGTCACATGATAAGGAAGCGAATTGACTATCTGAACCGCAAGGGGAAGGAGGTCAAAGTACCTCTTATCATCAGAGAGACCATGGAGCTTGTCGAGCAGGTTGCAAGATTCAAGGCGCCGAAGTACATCGCGGCATACGTAGATGTTCTAAAGTTCTTTCTCGCAGAGGCGAATCGCGCCGATTTATTGAGTGATGACATTGACATAGGGACGGCGCTAGAGTTTGGTGTATCAACGCGAACTATGCTGTCATTGATGGAGCTGGGGTTATCCCGAATGAGTGCGGTGGCGATTAATGATGTCATTGCCAACGACCAGATGAACCACGACGACTGTCTTAACTGGATGCGTGAAAACATTAATTTGATCATCGGATCTGAAATTCCTGTAATCATAGTAAGGGAAGTCCAATCAATCATCGATAGTGCAAAGCATACGGGGTTTTAACGGCCGCAAAGTCCGTGCAGGTAGGTAGTAGGGTCTTCGTCCTGCAGAAGGATGCCCTTCAATTCTTTAAGGGGATGCTGGGTAGATATAGAGTGGGTGATAGAGTCCTAACCGATGACGAGGTGGATCTTCGAGCGTTACTTAGCCTGCACATAGATAGTGAGCAGAAGATCGGAGCTGGAGTGGATCATTTTGAGGTGTTGGAAGACGGTTACGGCGGCCGATGCTTCTGGATAGTTAGGATCGATGGCACGCTCGAGAAATTCTCCTACATAAGCTGCGTAACGGGTCGATAGCAGCTATTTGGCCCTGTAGCTCGAGCTTTATGCGCTATATTTTTCGTTTCCATCAGAGTAACGAGGTCAGGTTCACTTATCAGTCGATGGCGCTCTGCTTGCGCGGCCGATGAGCGGGCCTGACGCCCGCAAAGCGGCGGATCTTGGCTTCGACCATCGCGCGGAAGGCATCGTCGCCCTGAGCTCGCTGCTGCTGTAAGTGACGGCGGATGCTGGCGAGCAGTTCGTCGGACAGGGTTTCATCGAGCGGGCGCGGTAGGCGTTGGATCGCTCGAGCGGGTCGTTCACAGGTGCAAGCCAGCAGGGGTGTGGCGTCAGCGCGGAATGCCCGCGCTGGCCTAGACTGGCCGGGCAGCTGGACCAACGATACGAAGCCGGATCGTCGGTCAGGCGCCCAAGCCGTTGCATCAGTTGCCCGATCCGTCCCGCTGCAGGTGGCGTGATTAGCAAATGCACATGGTTGTCCATCAATACATAGGCATGCAGCTTGCAGCCCGTGGCCTGTAGGGCCTCATGCAGCAGGTGCAAGTAGCGTAATCGGTCGCCATCATCCAGAAAGCACGGCAAGCGGTTGTTCCCACGCTGCACGATGTGCTGCTGGATACCGGGAAGGTCGATACGCGGAAGTCTGGCCGCCTGGCAAGACTCGCAGCAAGGTATTGGTTCTGACAGCGAGGACACCATCCCAAAGGGTAAGGCCGCAGCCTGAAATTTACGTAGGAACTAACCTGGCCGCTGTCAGCGGTGTATAAATAAGCAGAGCCATAGACGCGCGGCTTGCTAGTCTTGCTTAAAGTGAGGGAATACACATGCAACGATATGGGCAACTACTGCTGTGGGTTCTGGCCTGCTTAGGCATCTTGGTGCTGACAAGTTGCCAGGCACAGACAACCCAGGCGCATGACGTGCCAACGCGCGTTGCGGCTGATGGGCAGGTTCCCATCGTACGACCGCTGCAGTTGACGGCGATGACCAGTCCGATGGTGGTCGAATTCAACGTGCAGCCTCCTGGTAAGAGCGCAACTGGCACACTGTTCCTGGGTATCCGCGTCGGTGACGAGGATGCTCTGAAGTCACTTGAAGCTGCTCAAGCGCTCCGCAGATCCAGCCTGCACGCTGAGCTTGTTCTGAAACGGCTTGAACCAAGCGGCGCAGTCAACATCCCATTGGTGCGCGTTGAATCGCAGGCAGGCGCTCCCGCTCGGACCATCGCTGTGAGTGCAGACGGGCGTGTTCCAGGCGTGTGGCTGGACGAGGTGGATGGCTCGTCCCTTCAATCTGCGGGTCTGGAATATCCAGAGCGTCGCTACACGCAGCTTGCCTTCGCATGGGCGCAAGGAATTCAGCCTGGCAGGTATCAGCTGAGCATCAGGCTGCTTGGCCAGCCGCCGCAGTTGGCATCGATCGAATCCGAGTTGCTGGTCGCTTACCGGCACAAATCAAAGTAGGAACACCTCATGGACGATAAATACGCTGTCACTCTCTACGTTGCCGCGCCAGGGACACCGCTTCTTGACGGTGGAACATCAGCGGCAGGGCACATGTATTACACAGTCACGCACGGGAAGGAACAAACCAGCTTCGGGTTTGCGCCCATCGAGCACGGCGTGATGTCAGGACCTGGAAAGGTCTACAACGATGACGCCGATCAATACCAAAAGCCTTTCTATCAACGCACGATGGAGATAAGCAAGGATCAGTACGAAAAATTGATGGAGTTTGGTGCAAAGCCCGGCGAACACGGCTTCAATACGCAGTATCACGGCGCAATGAACAGTTGCATCGATTACACATGGGGCGCTGTCAATTACGCCGGTCTGCATCGTACCGACCTGAAGTTCATACAGGATAAGGACTTCGAGGGTGGCCTGAAACCGCTCAGCAACGTTGAGTACATCCGTAGTATCAAAGCCCCTGTTCCCGACAGCGAATTGAACACTGAGCAATACAACCCGATGCCGGAGCGGACACTCCTGCAGCGCGTGATCAGTGATGCGCAGTTACCAGACAAGGATCGTGAGATGCTCAACACGATTCGGGAACAGGTTGCAGGCATCGATCAGCAACATGGCAGGGCCTACGATGCCACTAGCGAGAAGATTTCCGTTAGTTTGCTGGCAACCGCGAAGGAGGGCGGACTGAGCCGCGTAGACCACGTGGTTCTCGGAAACACTCCCGGTGATGGAGCAGGCCAGCGCCTATTTGTAGTGCAAGGCGAGTTGGATAACCCTGCTCACCTCAGAGCATCGATAAAGGCCGAAGAAGCAGCAAAGACACCTGTCGAGCAGTCATTCGCAAAGGTCGAGCAAATCTCTAACACCCAACAAGAACGTGCGTTGGCAGCACAGCAGGAACCCCCACTTGATCAAAGTCGGGCGCCGATGCAGATGGGTTGACCGCCGTTGGTTTGGCTGGGAAAGGGAGCCGGTTTGTGAGGGAATGGCTGGGGTCAGGGTTACTTATCAGTTGGCGGCACTTGGCTTGCGTGACCGATAAGTGAGCTTGACGCTGGCGAAGCAGCAGGTCCTTACTTCGAGCGTCGCATGAAAGACAGCGTGGCTGGGCCTCTGCTGCTGCCACGAATAATGGCATATTACGGTTTTTATCGTTCTTATGATTGAATTAGAAGGTCAACGTTTCTTCGGTATCTGCATAGACCAGTACGACCTTTTCGCCTGCATACGGTAAGGCGACCTCAGGTGACGATGGCTCAGTCTTGGAAAATTCAACTTTCGCCATGGTGTCACATTTATCACTGATGCTGCATCTGCGAATGGCAATACGCAATACGCCGTGGTCGTTTGTGAAATCCACACCGGGAGAATAAAAGAGGCTTTCTGCAGGCATGTGGTAGCTAATTCGGATTGCATTGCCCTCTGCTTTTTCGATCTTGACGGGCTGAACATCTTTCTTCTTGTAATCAGAGCGTATCTTTCCTCCTGTACATGCAGTCAAAGTTGATATCGCAAATAATCCCGCAGCAAGAGTAAGCCTGATTTTCAAATTCATATCAATACCTATCTGTAAATTCGCCAAAATAACTTGGCGCCTACTCCCCAATGTCCTGCGGAGCTCGGTGCACTATAAGCTTGCTTAGGTGGATTCCGTCTGCAGAATGAAATCCGACCATCCATGTAACCGGTACAGGTGGCGCGGCCACCGAGGGCTGCGCTTCTTTCATGATGGAGGGAAGCTTGCAAGCTACTGACGCCTTGTAACCTGCCCCCGAAGAGCTAAGTACCTTGCATTGGAAGCCGAGGTTCTCAAGATTCTTTTGCGCGGCTGTGAGAGGCGAGCCGATCGGATTATCCGCTTCAAGCTGCTGCCTTGCTTCAGTGGAAGACTGTTGAGTATTAAACACGAGCCGTGAGTCTTGCTGCATGGCAGAGCACCCCGATATGAAAAAGAGGCTAGCAGCTACCAGTGGTGCTAGAGGACTACGGTTGGCTTGAGGATCGTTTTGCATGATTTGACAGCTTCACCGCAATCACACGGACGGTCATCCATGTGGATGTCGGTTGCAAGTATGCTCCCATAAGGTAGTGGAGCTATGACATAACAGAGTCCGGTTTAACTTGATCTCGTTTCATCGCAGTCTGTGCGTCGGTTGCTGCCACATCTTTCGCTTTGCTCTTCAATGCCATCTCGAGCAAATATTCATAGGTCTGAAGCTTACCCCTAGCAGATGTGGCCACCCAGCAGATCATCCAGAAGAACAGCAGGAAAATACCCACCATTGCTGTCAATGGGGACATTGCTAAAGGATTGCCACCTGCGCGCAGAACCAGAAAGAGCGACACCGCGACCGGTAGAAGTCCTAGCTTGTCGATGCTTCCAGCCAATAGCGCAATGCGGCCCGCACGGCGCATATGACTGTAGCGGGCGTGATCTAGCACGACTTGCAGGGTTGCCGCCGGATACCCTTTCAGCCAAGTCACCTCCTGCATGAATTGCTCCAGTTGATGATCAGTGCGCATTGCTTGATCTACTGTCCACCGACGTAGATCAATCACAATTCCATAGATGCTAAGCACAAACAGGACGATCAGCGCTACCAATGCAACCCAGAAGCCAGCCGTTGCTGCCTTCTTTAGCAACTGGGGAGGAACATTGGTAAAGCTTAAGAACGAAGCAATAAGGGTCAGGGCGATTCCCAATGCCATAACGATGGCTGCGCCGCGCACGAGGCGGCTTGGGCTGGCAGTGTCGGCCGGGAACTCTGGTAGTGCGCGCAGGCGTTCTTCTAATACCCTGAAGGTCAAGGGAACGACCGGTGCTACGCCGCTACTTTCCATGACACCTGCCATCGTTGAGTGATACGGCAAGATTAAAGGTGTCTGGCCTACACGGCCAGGTGGAAATGATGGGACGGCACGAAATTTATTTCGTAGTGCGC
Source organism: Xanthomonas sp. WHRI 7064 (assembly GCF_040202355.2). Lineage (NCBI taxonomy): Bacteria > Pseudomonadati > Pseudomonadota > Gammaproteobacteria > Lysobacterales > Lysobacteraceae > Xanthomonas > Xanthomonas sp. WHRI 7064. The sequence continues at coordinate 767,703 of NZ_CP167821.1, forward strand.
CCGGTTCGTAGCGGGCCTGTGATCTTAACTTTCTGAGCACAGGGGCTGTGTTTCCGCGCCTTTTGGATCTGCCTTTCAAGAACAGATGGCCACAGTTGACATCGCAATCCGTGCGTTGCAATCTCCAACTTAAGGAGCGTCGAAACTCCTCAGACAGCGGTACCCACCTCCGTCAAACCGGTGGGTTTTTTGTGCCTGCATCCTGCAGGTACAAGCCGACGCGATGCCTGCGTCGGGAGGGCGGCTAATACAACACCCTTCGGGGAAATACGCCCGCCGGCTGTCTGCGGTTTCGAACCTCCCGACATCCCGTCGCCGTCGGCGGCGGTTCTTGGGTTGTTCCAGGAGGGCATTGCCATGTCTACCGCACTTTCCATGCCGGCATCTGTGCCGGTTGATCTGTTGCCAGCCTCCGCTCGCCGCGTGCTCTGGGATGAGGGCGAGGTGCTGCGCGGGATCGTCGCAGGCGCAGCTGTTGAGCAGGCGAGCGAGCATCCCGCGCATCCGCTGAGTCGCCAGCTCGTTGTGTTACCGCACACCTCGCGCCGCCTGTCGGCACGCAGGGCTGCGCCATTGCAGCAGTACGTCGCTGCAACCATCACCCGCCACCACCCGGAGGCGCCATGACACGCCGCCGCCCACCCACGGTATCTGCCAGCGCACGGCCCACCCGCACGCGTGCGCGCCCCACGCCGCCCAAGCGGGTGCAGTGGGTCGTTGTGGAACCCGACCGCACCAAGCTGCCACCGATGCTGCCGCCCGACCCGGACGCCTCCCCGCAAGGCCCCGGCACGCTACGCGCACCCCGCCGCGCCCGCCGCCCGCGCCAATGCACTGTCAGCTACACCCATTACCCCGGCGCCCACGACCATGCCGGCGACCAGCACGTACCCCACGTCCGCCTCAGCGGCCTATGGCTGGAACAACTGGGCTTTGCTATCGGCACCAAGCTGCGCATCACCGCCAGCGCGGGGCAGTTGTTGATGGAGGTGTTGCCGCCGGTTGAGGTGCCGGCCAAGGCGCGCAGCGTGCGGTGATGATGGTGCGGCTGCCAGACCCCTTGCGATTGACCTCGGTGCCGGATGCCACTAGCGTCGCAGCCACACCAGCGCACAACGGACGCTTCATGATCGCGCGCCCCCTCTACGCCTTGCTGGCCACCCTCGCTCTGGGCGCATGCGCCCACACGGCGGCCACCTCAGCCCCGGCAACCGTCACGGAGACATCTGCCATGAGTTTATCCAGCCCTGCCACGGTGCCGCCTGGTAAGCTCACTGCGGAGGATTTACTTGGCCAACTGCTTGCCTTGATCAAGGGCAGCCAGACCATCTCCGACTTCACTCCCGAGCGTCTGAATTCAGCGATGGGGCAGGTGGTTCAATTCGTGAAAGACGATAAAAACGCCGATACCGTGCTTCTGGCCCGCTCACCAAAGAGTGGGGTTACGGCTTTGGTGTTGATGAAACCAAACTCGATGGGCGATGGTTCGAATTCCCTTTTGACCGCAATGTGGCCGGTGCATCACCTCCGATGACCGAGATCTGCGGTCTCGACTTCGATCACTTACCCAGCAGCTTGAACGAATGGGATTCACGCGCGAGCGCAACATCGTCGAGGATGGCCGCTGGATGAGTGACTTCTTTACACGCCCAGGGATGCGTGTAGAGGTTTTCCCACGGGGAGAGGCTGCGGAACCGCAACAGCTGGTGGCCCACAACTGCATCAAATGGATCTACATCCGATAAGATCGCCTCATGGGCCTGGACGTGCATTTTTGCCTTAAGCGTCAGATCCAGCATCACACTCACAGGAGAGATACGGTGCTTATTACAAGCGGTCGAATGCGCTTTGCCGTTGCGGCATCGATCATCGGTCTGATCATAGGCTGCAGCATGCAATCGCCCCCCGCAAATACCTCCATTGCAAAGGAGCAGTCAGATATGCAAACCACAGTGCCATTGACGCGAAGCTTGCTTTCGCACGACGGAGAAAACATGGTGCTTGAGTTCGACGTACCTGCCCAGCCGGAGGACGCGAACCCACCAATTTTCATCGGCGTTCTATTGACGGGAAATGACATGGGCACGGTAGCGGATGCCGCCGACCGTCTGGTGCGTGCCGATATCATTGCAGTCGTGCATCTGGAACGTATCGAGCAGGCCGGGGCGGTTCCGGTGGAGCTGCAGCGCAGTCAGCGTGTCGGAAGAGAACAAGAGTTGCCTGTTGCCATCGCCGCAGACGGCATTGCAAAGGGGTTGTTCGCGCTAAATGCAGATGTCGCGACAATGGCACGCGCTGGGCTACCCCCGACCGGCACGGTCTCCGAGGAGCTCGCGTTTGCCTACAGTACTTCCCTCCAGGCTGGTCGCTATCGTCTCCGATTGCGTATTGATCAGAACCGGCGGGCATTGCTAGATGAGAACGCTCAGCTGTTGATTGCTTACACTCACAAAGCAAAATAAGGTTGGCGAGACATGGATGATCACGACAAACGCTACACTGTCACCGTCTACGTCGCTGCGGCGGGCACCCCACTCTTGATCACCGGCGGCAACTCCATGGCCGGCCACATGTACTACACAGTAAGCGACGGCAAGGAAGTTAATAGCTATGGGTTTGCTCCCGCTGAACACGGCGAGTCTAGCGGGCCGGGAAAGGTATTCAAGGATGACGTCAGGAACTATAAAGATCCTTATTACTCGCGCACGATGGAAATCGATCAGTCGCAGTACGAGAAGCTAAAAGACTTCGGCAAGTCGCCTGCGAAACATGGGTTCAATATGGAGTACGGTGGCGCTTCCAACAGCTGCATCGACTTCACGTGGGGTGCGCTGAACCATGCGGGACTGCATCGTACGACCAGACAGGGGGTCGACAAGGACTTTGAAGGCGCGCTCAAGCCGGTAGGGAATGTCGACGAGATCAAGAGCATCCATGCCCCCTTGCCTAACAGTGAGTTGAACAGGGAGCGCAGTAATCCTAAGCCCGATCAGCTCTGGTGGCAGAAAGTGATCGGAGAGGCGCATCTACCCGGTAATCAGTTGCCCCCGGGCGAGGTCAGTGCAGTAGCCGCGCATCCACAGGCGCATGATCCACTTCATCGCCAGGCCGAGGATGCCGTTCGTCGCCTTGAGCGAGGCCTCGGCAGGGAATACGACGACAACAGCGCCCGCCTTGCAGCAGGCAGCGCATATCTAGCCAAGGAAAGCGGGCTGGCGCGGATCGATCACGTTGTGCTGAGCGAGAACACCAAGTCCGTGCGACAGGGTGAGAACGTCTTCGTTGTGGAAGGCGCGTTGAACGACCCCGCTCACAAGATGGCGCACATGAAGACCAACGACGCGATTGCACAGCCGGTTGAGCAGTCTCTCGCGCAGCTCCAGGCTTTGGGCGAGACGCAGCGTCAGCAGCACTCCCAGCAGCAGGAGCAGCAGCGCGAGCAATCGATCGCCCCGCAGCACCGGATGGTGTGAAGGATACAGATCCGATGTTCTGCGATGCTCTTCTCGGGCGGCTAGGGTTGTGGGTGCATCCAGAACGGAGGACGGGGACATGATCTTTTTCTCGGCGCATGTGACTGACCCGGCGAGCGGCGCCGCATGCGGTAGGGGATGCGCGGTGAGCCTGTTAGTGTCGATGGCGGTCTGTCTGATTCTTGCGGCGCCTGTTTCCGGCACTCCGGTCTTTCAGCAGGCTGTTGTAGCATCCGGAAGCAGAGCGCAGCCGGAAGCGCCTGATGTAATGAGGCGACTTAGGCGAGACATAGACCGCTTGCTCATCACGGACTTCAAGGATATTGCGGCGCTTGATTCTTTACTGACGACAAGACTCGGCCCCATCCAGTCACGAGATGGGGTGGCTGTACGCGGCGGTAGCAATGGTCTGTTGGCAGGCATCGCCGTGCGTAATATCGAGCTGCGGGGTGCGCAAGAAGATCGATCACGAACAACTCTGGTGATAGAGGTCTGGCCGTCCCGCGTTCTTTTCGATGATGCGGCCTGGGCAGATGCCCTCCCGTATCCGCCTCACCCAGATGCGCCCGGCTCCAGGGCTTACAGGCTGCTGCAGGTCGGTACGACGCGAGTTGTCATTGGTCTAACCGAAGACCAGCTGCACGTGAGTTACATCACCATCAGCAAGACTTGATTCAACCGGTGCAGTCAGGTTGTCTGCAGGATGGATGAGGCGTATGTGGTCAATTCACTGGAGGACAGCTGCGTCACGCCGTCCGATCGCATCTTGATCAAGAAGAAGTATCCGGGCGCTCACGGGCCCGTCGAGTTTCAAAAGGCGGCACATAGAAGCTGAGTAGTGGTCGACATTGCAGAGACGCATGCGCATTCGTGAGGTGAGCACACGCATTGGTCTAGTGCACGCTTCGTAGCAAGCGGCGTATCCGTTATCTGCAACTGCTAAAGCGTGCCGCCTCGCTGTTTGCATAGAGTGCGCGGGAAAAGCGTGGCAACCGGGCGATGCCGCGCTCCGCTGCGCATGCAGCGATCTAGTGTCGAGCGCGTGGTGGTCATGCCCCAGGCTGACTAACGCGCAAAACGTAGGGGGTTAGCATCGCTTGCCGTCATAGAGGAAGAGGTGGGGCTGCGGTTCGGGGTGCGGTGCCCACCACCCACTCTCCCTCTTTTGGCTGCACTGCTCATGTTCAGATCCACTTGCACGGCCCTTGCGCGCGCGTTGCGCTGGTGCGTCGTGTCGCAAGATGCGTGGGGAAGTTGGTGGGCAGCGGCACTTGGCCGAAGGCGCGGCGATCACGATGAGCTCGCGTGACGGGCCGCCTGCGGCGCGCGGCCAGCTGTCGCTCGGGGACAGGGAGCGCCTGCGTGCCGAGTTCGACCAGGCACTGGCCGCACTGCATCCTGAGCTGTTGGTGTACCTGCGCCGCCGTACGCGCGATGCCGAAACCGCTGCAGACCTGGCGCAGGAGACCTTCTCGCGGATGATGGTGTACCGCGATGCGCCCAACATCGGCGACCGCCGGCTGCTGATGTATCGCATCGCGCACAATCTGGTGATCGAGCTGCGGCGCTCGCGTCAGCGGCGGCTGGCGGCGCAGCACGTGTCGCTGGATCAGGTGGCGCCGATCAGGGCCGACGAGGCCGGCGTGGACGAGATCGCCGAGGCGCGCCAGACGCTCGATGTGCTGCTCAAGCGCACCTTGCTCGAGCTGCCGCCGAAGTGCCGGCTTGCGTTCAAGCTCAGCCGGTTCGACGGGCTCACCTATCCGCAGATCGCCGCGAAGATGGGGATCTCCACCAAGATGGTGGAGAAGCACATCAGCCGCGCGCTGCTGGCGTGTCGTGCGGCCGTGGGGGAATTGCCGCAGTAACCGGGCTGCAAGGCGGCTGGCTGGCGCCGCCGGAAGATGCTGGTAGCATCGTGCGCGAGGGCGCAGGGAGACCGCCCGCCGGGAGTCACCAGCCATGCGTGCAGAGTCCGGGCGCATCCACGCGCAGGCGGCCGCCTATCTCGTTCGACACGGCAGCGAGACTGCTGCCGAGCGCGCTGCGCGTGAGGCGTGGCTGGCTGCCGATCCGCGCCACCGTGTGGCCTACCAGCAGTTGCTCGACGTGGACGAACACGCGTCGGCAGTGCTGAATGATCCTGAGTTGCAGGCCGCCACTGCACGCGATCTGGAACTGCTGACGCCGGCCTCTGCCCGGCGTCGTCGCTGGCTCTGGCTGTTGCTGGCAGCGATGCTGGTTGCCGCGATCGGCTACGCGGTGCATCACCTGCCGATGCAGTAGCGCGCACTCAACACTCGGCACTCAGCAAACCGCACTGCGTGTTGCAGAAACCGTTGAATGTGCGCTCTGTTGCAGCGCTGCCTGCATATTGCACACGTTGCTGGTAGGGCATTGCGCTTGCGCAACATCACTTGTTGTCGGGGGACGCAATGGCGATGGTGCCGCGCCCAGGACGCGAAGGATGCACATGCAAGCACGACGGGCAGTATCGGGGAGCGGTGTCGGTTTTGGTCATGCACGTAGCAGACTGGCAGTGGCGGTGGTCTCGCTGCTGTCGCTGCACAACCTTGCGGCGCAGGAACGCACGGCTGCGCAACGCGTGCAAACCCCAGCGGTGGAAGCGGATGCGTAGCGCGGTGATGCGCCGTGCATTTAGCCAAGGCAGGCGTGGATTGGTGATGGCGATGCGGGCGTAGTGGACGCGTAGCAGGTAGTGGGGAAAGGGCAATTGCATACACAGCAATGACGTGTCGGGCCCGGATGGGTACCGGAGCCATTTTGCGTGCGCAATGATTGCTCGAAAATCAAACAGTTAGTGATACTGGTCGCTGCTCGCCGCGTTGCGGTGCCCGCGTTTTAGCAGTGGGTGCAGGACCGATCTTGCTCAGCTGGCGATGCGCGCCGGGTCGCCCCGGAGTGCGCCGTCGGCGGGCCAACCCAGGCAAGCCAAAGGACGCAGCATGAAGACACGCACGTTACGCAACGCCATTTCCATCGCCCTGCTAGCCGTGGCGAGCGGGGCGGCAGGTGCGGTGGGGGCACGGGCAGCGACAGCGCAGGGGGCGAAGCAACCTCCTGCAGCGGCGCAGAAAACGCCGGCAGCCGTGGCACCGAACGCAGACGAGCCGCCCAGGCCCGGCTCGCCGGAGGCTGCGATTGCGGCGGCCGCGCCGGCGCAAACAGCCGCGACCGAGTTGGAGTCAATCGAAGTCACCGGTACGCGCATCAAGGGCGGTGCAGTTCCATCGCCGGTGATTTCGATCAGCGCGGCGCGTATCCAGGAAGAGGATTTCAGCGATCTGGGCGAGGTGATCCGCAGCGTGCCGCAGAACTTCTCCGGCGGGCAGAACCCGGGCGTGCTGAGCGGCAATCTGGCCGGGGCCGGCAATGCGAACCAGAACATGACCGGCGGCGCGAGCCTCAACCTGCGCGGGCTGGGCGCCGATGCCACGCTCACCCTGCTCAATGGGCGCCGGCTTGCCTATGGCGGATTCACCCAGGCGGTGGACCTCAGCGCGATCCCGGTGGAGGCAGTGGAGCGGCTGGAGATCGTGGCCGACGGTGCGTCGGCAATCTATGGGTCGGACGCGGTGGGTGGCGTCGGTAATGTGATCCTCAAGCGCGACTACGACGGGGTAAGCGTTGGCACGCGCTTCGGGCGGGCCACGCAAGGCGGGCTCACCTCGCGGCAATACAGCGTTACGGCCGGCACCACCTGGCGTAGTGGTGGAGTGATCGCGACCTATCAGGACGTGTCCGCAGACCCCATCTACAGCCGTCAGCGTAGTTACACCACTCAACTCACCGACCCGTCCACGCTGTATCCGGGCAGCGACCTGCGCAGCGGGCTGCTGAGTGCCTACCAGGCGCTGGGCGACAACGCCGAATTGCGCCTGGATGCGTTACGCACTGAACGCGACCAACTGCACTTTTACGCTGTCAGTGGCCGCAACAGCCGGGTCACTCCGACCACCACCAGCCTGCTGCTGTCACCGAGCCTTGTGGTGTGGTTGCCCAACGACTGGACGCTGACATTGGGCGCCACCGACGGCAACAGCAAGCACGATCAATACCGCCAGGAGACGGCGCTGGCCAGCGGTGCGGTGAGCGTGACCGACCTGTGCTATTGCAACGACAGCCGCAGTTACGAGCTGGGCGCCGAAGGGCCGCTGTTCGGGCTGCCGGCAGGCGATGCGCGCCTGGCCACCGGGGTGGGGTATCGCAGCAACACGTTCCGCAACGTCAACCACGTCAGTGGCGTGGAGACGATCGACGGCAGCGAAAGCGCGCGCTTTGCCTATGCGGAGCTGAACCTGCCGGTGGTGGGCCCGGCGCAGGGCGTGCCCGGTGTGCAGCGACTGACGCTGACAGCGGCGGTGCGCGGGGAGGACTACAGCAGCTTCGGCGGGGTGACGACGCCCAAGTTCGGTGTGCTGTATGCGCCTGGTAGCGACGTGACGCTCAAGGCATCGTGGGGCAAGTCGTTCAAGGCGCCGACGCTGTTCGAGCGCAACTACGCGCAGGAGGCGTGGCTGTTCCAGCCGGGCGCGTTCGGCGGGGTGGGCTTTCCCGCCGGGACGACGGTGCTGGTGGCCGATGGCGGCAACCAGGATCTGCAGCCGGAGCGCGCCATCACCCGCTCGGTCTCGCTTGCCTGGCACCCCGAGGCGCTGGATGGCCTGGAGGCGGAGCTGACCTGGTTCGGGGTGGACTACAGCAACCGCGTGTTGCAGCCGATCGCCAATGCCAGCCAGGCGTTGCGCAATCCGATCTACGCGCCCTTCGTGGACCGCACGCCGACGCCGCAGGCGCAGGCCGATGTGATCGCGCTCGCCAGCCGATTCTCCAACTTTGCCGGCGTCGCCTACGACCCGAGCCGGGTGGCGGCAATCATCTACACGCAGTACGCCAACGTGGCGCAGCAGGACATCGCGGGTCTGGACCTGAGCGGTAGCTACCAGGTGGCGTTGGCGCGCGGCACGCTGACCTTGCGCGGCTCGGCGAGCTGGCTGGACAGCACGCAGCAGACGTTGCCCGCGCAACCGGCGTTCGATCTGGCCGGTACGCTGTTCAACCCACCCAAGCTGAGCAGCCGCGTGGGCGCGGTATGGAAGCAGGGCGGGCTCACTGCCTCGCTGTTCGGCAACTACCGCGGCGGGGTGCGCAACCGCGCCGACGGGGTGGAGTCGGCATCGTTCACCACATTCGATATGGCGTTGCGCTATGCCACCGGCGCACGCCGCGATGCGTGGGCGGGGCTGGAGTTCGGTGCGTCGGTGGACAACGCCTTCGATCGCGATCCGCCGTTGTATCGGGTGACCTCGCCGTTGTACGTGGCGCCGTACGACTCCACCAACTATTCGGCGATTGGTCGCTTCGTGAGCGTGTCGGTGTCCAAGCACTGGTGATGCATCGGCCGCCTGCTGCAGCCGATGTACTGGCGATGGTCCTTGAGCGTTGCTGAGAGGAGTGTGTGCGTGAGGAGTCACAAACCATGGCGCCTGCTGCTTGCAGGCGTGCTGATGGCGGCAGGTGCGTGCGTGGGACACGCGCAAACCGTTTCGCCCCAGCGATTGCTGGAGGTGGTGGATATCGGCAGCCCCACGCTGTCGCCGGATGGCCGCAGCGTGGCCTTTCGCACCGAGCAGGCAGCGGTGCAGCGCAATACCTACGACAGCATCTGGTACGTGCAGGGCCTGCAGGACGCTGCGCCCAGGCGCATTGCCGATGGCGGCGTACCGTTACGCGATTCGGCAGGCGGGTCCCTGCCTGCAAAGGTGCTGTGGTCGCCGGATGGGCGCTGGCTGTACTACCGCGCGTTGATCGATGACGTGATTGCGGTGTGGCGCGCGGCGGCTGACGGTTCCGGCGCGCAAGCGGTAACCCACGATGCGGCCGACGTGCAGGAGTTTTCGCTGGACGCGGATGGGCGGGTGCTGCGTTACCGCGTCGGTGCCACACGCGCACAGGTCATGGCGGCCGAACAGGACGAGTATGCGCAAGGCATCCGGATCGACGAGACGGTGCCGCTCGGGCAGGGCCTGTTCCGCTCGGGCAATGTGCAAGGACGCCTGGCAACGCAGCGTTTCGGCACGGTGTGGTTCGATCGCACCGGGTTGTCGGCCGATGTGCCGGAGCACTGGCTGGCGCTGGACCTGGCCACGGCAACCACGCGGCCACTCGCGGACGCGCCGGTGCCCGCGGAGGAATCGCCCGTCAGTACGCACGGTGTCGACGGTGACGTGTGGCAGTCCGTGCCTGCGCCCGGTGGTGCGGTGGCGGTGCTGTCGCGTGTGGGTGATGGCAAGGGCCAGCTATTCCGTCCGCAGGTGGCGCTGTCAGTCCTGCCCGGTGCACACGCCCGCAAGGCCGTGCGCTGCACCGCGGCGGCCTGCGTGGACAAGGCAATCAGTGCAGTGCAGTGGCGCCCGGGGAATGCGGAGGTGCTCTTCACCATCACCGATCCTGCATTGGGCCTGGCGCAATCCATCCAGCGCTGGAATCCGGCCACCGGGCAGGTGCGGTTGGTGGTGCAGGGGCGCGGTTTGATCAATGGCGGGCGTGACCCGGCGGCACGCTGCGGTGCCTCGACCGTTGCGCTGGTGTGCGTGACAGCCGAAGCCGATCGCCCGCCGCGTCTGGAACGTATCGGCCTGGACGATGGCACGCGGCAGGTGCTGTTCGATCCAAATGCGGAGCTTGCAGCGGACATGGCGCATGCGACGCCTGCACGGCTGTTGCAGTGGAGCGATGCACGTGGGCGGCGATACAGCGGGCAGTTCTTCGCGGCACACGGTACCGGCGCGGGCAAGCTGCCGTTGTTCGTCACCTACTACAGCTGCCCCGGCTTCGTGCGCGGTGGCGTGGGCGATGAGTGGCCGCTGGCTGCGTTGGCGCAGGTCGGCATCGCAGCGCTGTGCATCAATCAGCTGCCCGGCTACACCATGGATGCGGTGGAACGGCACGGCGAAGGGCTGGCGGCGGTGGAAAGCGCGGTGGCGTTGTTGTCGTCGCAGGCCGGCATCGATCGCACGCGGGTGGGCATGGGCGGGCTGAGCTTCGGCGGTGCGGTGACCCTGTGGACGGCCACCGAGTCGAACCTGCTGGCCGCCGCTTCGGTTGCCAATCCGGTGGTGTCGCCGTCGTACTACCTGTTCGGCAGCATGAAGGGCGAGCCCTTCCTCAAGGGGCTGCGCGACATGTGGGGCCTGGGTGCACCGGAGCAGACACCCGAGCGGTGGAAGGTGTTGTCGCCAGCGTTCAAGCTGGAGCGGATTCGTGCGCCGATCCTGTTCCAGCATTCCGAGCAGGAGTATCTGTACGCGCTGGATTACCTGATTCCCCTGCTGCGTGCGCAACGCGCCGAGCTGTACGTGTTTGCGAACGAGCCGCACCAGAAGTTCCAGCCGCAGCACAAGTTGGCCGTATATGCGCGCAACCTCGATTGGTTCCGCTTCTGGTTGCAGGACTACCAGGACGCTGCGCCGGAAAAGGCCGCGCAGTATGCGCGCTGGCGCGCAATCAAGGCAGCACTGCCGGCGCGTGGCGACTAGCGTGTGTGGTGCGGCTGACGCGTGCCACGTTGGCATGCGGGCGCCACGCATCTACGCAGCGCAGGCAACCTCAGCGCTGATGACGGACCCAGTTCTCGACCGCACACAGGTCGAAGATGCGCATGACGCTGTGGTCGCCGTCGGCCACTGTGTGGTCGAAATGGTGGCGCAGGGCATCGGTGTCCAGCAGCCCCTGGCCTGCAAGCCGACCCTGCAGCAGATAATCGCGGATCTGCTGCCTGCCCCGACGATAGACCGCGCCGGAGTAGTTCATAAAGGTGCCTTTGCTGCGGCGATGCAGGATCTGCGCAGGCAGCACATCCGCAAACGCATCGCGTGCGACGGCGCGATTGCGGCCGCCAGCGATCCACATCCAGCTCGGCACTGTCAGGCAGGCCTCCACCACCGGTTGCGAGAGCAGCGGCATGCGCAGGTGCCACGACGCACTGCGCGCCAGTCCATCACGGAACACCTGGGTGCCGGCCAGATCGACGATACGTTCGCGGTCGCCGGGCAGGCTGTCGGGTGGGGCATCGAACCAGGGATGCGATTGCAATGGAATCTCAGCCTGCGTGCCTGGCAGGAACGATCGCTCCGGCTTGCGTGGCGGTCCGGCCTTGGCGAGGAGTTTCTTGATCGTCAACCTGCCTGCTTTCCACAGCGTGCACTGGTGCAGTTCGGCAAGTGCATGGACTGCGCTGAAGCCGGCGCGCAGGCCGCCTGCACGGAAGGCGTCTGCGGCGGGCGCGGCGGTTCTGGTGTTGCAGAACACGGTGTCGCCACCGCCGCCGGAAAAGAAACTGGTGATGGCCAGCTGCGTGCCGATCGCTTCTTTCAGCGCATTGGAGGCATGCTGCAGAAACCAGGTGCTGGGCGCGACCGCATGTGCCGGCGGTGCGAAATCGACCGGTGCAGCGTCGAACCCCAGGGTGCGCACGATCAGCTCGGTGCCCAACAGATCGCTCATCTGCCGGGCATAGTGCCGCTCGTCGGCGCCAGGCACCGGCGTGACCAGATTGCAGCACGCCACGCGCGCGGTGGTGTCTTTCAGGCATGCAGCCAGGATGGAGGAGTCCAGGCCGCCAGAGAGTTCCAGCAGCACGGACGCATCGGTCCGCGCCCAACACGTGACGCTGGAGGCCACCGCCTGACGCAGCTGTGCCTGTGCGTCGAGTGGGTCGTGCCGGCGCCGAGAGGCTGCGACAAAATCCCAGGGGCTCCAGACTTGCTCGACACGGCTGTGGTTGGACTGCAGACACAGCTGGCTGCCCGGCAGCAATTCGCGCACGCCGACAAGCCCGGTGCGCTCGGTCTTGAGGTGCGGGTAGTGCAGATGATGGGCGATGGAGTCCCAGTCGATCTCACGCGTGTACACACCCGCATGCGTGGCGATCGAGATGTCTGAAGCGATGAAGCCATGCTGTAGCGCGTAAACGCATGCCACGCCGCCGGAAGGCTCGCGCATGACGGTGATGGCGCTCGGGTCCGCGCGCGGTGCATGCAACAGCAGGTACTCGCCCCAGTGCGTCTCGATCAGATGCCGCGTGGACAACGCATGCAGCGATGCGCCGTCCAGCAAGGGGGCGTTGTCGCGCTGCGAAAAGACATGGCCGATCAGAGCGCCACCACCAGGCAAGCCGAGCACGGGCGTGTCGTCTGAGGCATACAGGTCGATGTGCCCAGCGCGTTGCCGTAGCTGTAACCCGATCTGGCGCAACGACGCATCGATACCGGCGCGGTCGCCATCGCGGTGCGCCTGCGCATGGTTGAACAAGGCGATGTAGCGGTACATCACACCACCCGGATGGGGGTATGCGCGTGGACGTTGCCGACCGTGTCGTTCAAGACCAGATCGCCTGTCTGTACCCAGCAATGGGCCGAAAACGGATCGAGTGCAACCCCGAAGACAAGCTGGGCGTCAAGCTGGCGCCTACGCAGGAATTTTGCCAATGCGACTGAATCGAGCAGGCAGCGCATCTCGACCGGCACCCACACGCGTGCGCGCCGGAAGACGGACGCTGCATCGGTGAGCCGTTGCTCGAGTCCGGCGAGCGAGCGTTGCTGCATCCCCCGACCCTGTGCTCCATCGGAGAGGCTGCCAAGTACCCTGCCAAGTGGGCTGCGCTTCAACGCCAGGCGTGTGGACAGCACAAGTGCCAGCACCTCGAGCTTTTCAAGCAGCTGTGGTCGTCGCGCCGGTACAGGCATTTCCATCGCGCTACGCACAACAGGTATGACGGGAAGCTGCGGTCCGGCGGTCGCTTGCGCCCGTTCCACCAATAAGCCCTGTCCGACAAGGTCGTTGATCTCCAGGTCCGACACCGGGTCATGTGCCAGGTAGGCGAGCAGGGAGTGCTCCAGTACCTCGGGCAGACGGAAGTAGCGGTCGTTGCCGACATCCAGGAACACCAGGCGCTCGCCAATGCGGCAGAACGTTAGGTCGTTGCGCAATGTGTAGCGGTGCATGGCGCTGTCCTTGAGAGGGAGAAGGGGCGCACCGTTGCAGTGCGCCCCTTGGCCTGGGAAGTTGCTCACCGGCATGTACAGCCGAGTGGCGACTGCCGCGCGTTGGCAGCGCCTAGTCCTGGCTGATGCCCAGCGTGGTGATGCCACCCATTTCTTCGCCTGCCAGTGGCCCGCCCTGTGTGTCCAGGCTTGCGATCCCAAGCACGATGAGATCCTGACCAAACGTCGTGGTGTGCGCGTCGTTGTTGCTGGTATCCATGGTCTCTACTCCTGGTGGAAGAGGCGTGCACTCAGGCACGCCTCGGGTTCACTCTTCGGAAATGCCAGGCACGTTGAAGCCGCCGATTTCTTCGCCAGCGAGCGGGCCGCCTTTGGTGTCGGTGCTGGCAACGCCAAGCACCGTGATCTCGCTGGATGCATCGCTGTAGGTGGTGTCATTGATGTTCATCGCTGTCTCCTGGTTGTGTCATGGGGATCCATGACACAGACACGTTAGGAAACGGGTGTATTGATTTTCAAATGATTAAGTCGTAACACCGTCATAATTAAATGCACTGTGTGACCGCCATCGAAGATGACCGCGGAAACCTGGCCGGTGGCGTCGCATCGCACCTTTCACGCCACATCAGGCGCACGTCACAGGCAGCTCGCAAGCAGCATGCAGGTCCTGCAATGTGCTGCGCTGACGACACTCAATCGCCGAAGCTGGAAGCCTGATTGATGCGCTCATTCATGACCGCCACGATGCGCGGCACGGCCTGGATGCGGCGTACGTGATAGGCATGCAACGCTGTCTGCAACGCGGCAAGGTTGCGCTGCTGCCAGTGCAGCGTGAGCTCTGCCAGTTCTTCTTCGAGAGAGTCGAGCAGGCCATGTTTGGCACGTCGCACCGGTGCCAACCGGTCGTTGGTCTGCCTGACGGCATGATGCAGCGACCAATGCGCCGTGGCATGGGCGATGGCGTCGAAGAGCTTCCAGGTCTGCTTGACCACGTCCGCAGGTGCGGTGGTGGTCTCCAACTCGCCAGCGGCGTGCGGTGTCGATGCAACGCCGATATCGCAGGCCATCCGCAGCAGGCGGTCCATCCAGTCGTAAAGATCCCGCAGCGCGACCTCGGTGAGCAGCGGCACCTGCAAGCCATAGCGTGCGTGATCGATGACCAGGCCTTCGCCGACCAGGCGATGCAACGCAAGTTGTACTGGCGTGGGGCTAACCTTGAACTCGGCAGCCAGCGTTGTCGGATCGATGCGCTGACCGGGTCGATAGCGGCCGGATTGCAGGGCGCGCCTGACCTGCGTATAGGCGATGGTACGTTTGGAGTGGATCCCATGCATGGCGAACTCCTTGTCTGACCGCGACTCCTCCCCTGGCCGGATCGTACATGCAATGGCTGCGGCAGGAATTGCTGTGGTAGTCCTTTTTAGTCCTAGGCCTGTCGCATCGTGCTGCGTAAGAGGCAGGCTCGGAGCCAATACCCTGTCCCGACAGTAATAGTTTTAATAACGCACAAACTAGGATCAAAAAAGAGGGCCGCCTGGTATGCCAGGGCGGCCCTCGTGTGGACATTATCTGTTCCTGCTATCGCGTGGCACGCCCGTCGTGCCAGACGCTGTGCCTTGGTTAGCGGAACGACTCGCGCAGCCGCTTGCCTGCGTACTCCTGTGCGGCCTTGGCCTTGGCAACGACTGCGGCGCAGCCGAAGAACTCGTGCGTCACGCCGGTGTAGACCTCACGCTCGACCGGTACGTCGGCGTCCTTGAGTGCGTCTTCCAGCTTGGCGCCGTCGCTGCGCAGCGGGTCGATGGTGGCGTTGATGATCGTCACCGGTGCCAGGCCGCGCAGGTTGGCGTTGACCAGGTCCAGACGGGTATCTGCCTTGTCGGCGTCGCTGCGGATCAGGTGCCCCACGAACCATTCGATCATGGCCTTGTTCAGAGGCTTGGCGATGGCGTTTTCGATGTAGGACTCGGTGTGCAGGCTGCCGGTCTGCCCGACCGGGTAGACCGCCAGGATATGCGTCGGTGCCGGTAGCCCCTTGTCACGTGCGGCCACGGCCGTGGCGATGGCGAGGTTGCCGCCGGCGCTCTCGCCCGCGAGTGCGACGCGCTGCGGGTTGCCGCCGATGCTTGCCGCGTTTGCCAGCACCCATTCGTAGGCGGCGAGCGCGTCGTCCCAGGCGGCGGGGAACTTGTGTTCGGGCGCCTGGCGATAGTCGACCGAAACCACGATGGCGCCGGTTTCCTTGGCGAGCCCGCGCGCGCCGCCGTCATAGACCTCGGCATTGGCGATCACCCAGCCACCGCCGTGGAAATAGACAATGACCGGCAGTGCGGTGCCACCTTGCGGGGTATAGACGAAGGCCGGGAGATTGCCGGCGGGCGTTTCCAGCGTGTGGGAGGTGCGCTTGACGCCGGGCACCAGCGCCTCCGGGTCGGCGGATTTGCCCTGGTCGTGCAAGAGCTTCTTGACCGCATCGGCAATGGTCGGCTGCTGCCGGGCTTCGGCCGGCGTCAGCTTCTCGATGGCCTTGGGCTCTAGCGCATCGTGGGCCTGGGCCAGGTCGTGCATGTCGTCGTCGGCACGGATGGCGCCGATGACGTTGGAGAGGGTGTCGATGATCGGGTTGGGCTTGCCGTGCTCTGTCATGTGGGCGTCTCGGTTGATTGACCGTGACGCTAGCGGCGTTGCAGTCAATGGGGCGACAAGGGAGCTCGGCCGTTATGCACATGGCGGCAACATTCGCAGCAGGCGCCGGTGCAGGCACCTGCCGATTGAGAGCCCTTACCAATCCGTCGGCGCATAGTCCTTGAGGAACTGCCCCCACACATGCTCGCCGGTGTTGGCGCCGTGGATGATGGGGTCGACGATGCGCGCGGCGCCGTCGACGATGTCCAGCGGCGGGTGGAAGCGTTCCTGCTGGACCTTGAGCGCGGCGATGTCCGCCGGATCCTCGTCGGTGACCCAGCCGGTGTCGACGCTGTTCATGTGGATGCCGTCGTTTTGGTAATCGGCCGCCGAGGTGCGCGTCATCATGTTCAACGCGGCCTTGGCCATGTTGGTATGCGGATGCCGGGTGGTCTTGAAGTTGCGGTAGAACTGCCCTTCCATCGCCGAGACGTTGACGATGTGCTTGTCGCGCTCGGGCGTGCGCAGCATCAGCGGCTTCAGCCGCGCGTTGATGATGAAGGGCGCGATGGCGTTGACCAGCTGGGTTTCCAGCAGTTCCACCGAGGGCACTTCGTCCATCAGCAAACGCCAGGAGTTGCGCCCGCGCAGATCCACCTGCTGCAGGTCCTGATCCAGTCGGCCTTCCGGGAACAGGTGCTGCTGGCCGACCAGCTCGTCGTCCAGCAACGCCACCTGCGACAGCTCTGCAGCACGGGTGAGGCCGTCGGCGCCGTCCAGGCCGCGGCCATGCACCGCCGGCAGCGCCATTGCCGAGGCATCGCGCAGCAGTTCGGGCGTGCGCAGGCCTTCGTAATGGCCGAC
Source organism: Xanthomonas sp. WHRI 7064 (assembly GCF_040202355.2). Lineage (NCBI taxonomy): Bacteria > Pseudomonadati > Pseudomonadota > Gammaproteobacteria > Lysobacterales > Lysobacteraceae > Xanthomonas > Xanthomonas sp. WHRI 7064. Next base: position 784,690 of record NZ_CP167821.1, read on the forward strand.
CAGGTTGCGTACGGTTTCCGGCAACTCATGCAGCGCGGCGGTCTCGCCGGCCATCATGTGCGCGTAGAACTGCGGCGGGCGGCGCACCGTCTGGCAGGCGTTGTTGATGATGAAGTCCAGCCGGTCGCGGGTGGCCAGCAGCTGGCTGCAGAACGCTTCCACGCTGGGGGTGTGGCGCAGATCCAGGCCGAACACCTGCAGGCGATGGCCCCATTCGCTGAAGTCCGGCTCCTGCGCATAGCGCGCGGCCGAATCGCGCGGAAACCGCGTGGTGACGATCAGTTCCGCGCCGGCGCGCAGCAGCTTCAAACCGGCCTGGTAGCCGATCTTGACCCGTCCGCCGGTCAGCAGCGCCACGCGTCCGCGCAGGTCGGCGGTTTCGGTGCGCTTGAAGTAGTTCAGCTCGGCGCAGGCCGGGCACATCTGGTCATAGAAATGATGCAGCTGGGTGAACTTCTGCTTGCAGACGTAGCAGTGGCGCAACTCCGGCGAATGCGTGGGCTCCGGTGCGGCAGCGGCGTTCTGGCCGTTGTGCGCGTCGTGCAGGCCGGCGGCATGCGGCGGGAAGAAGTTTGGCGTGCTGAACACCGGTTTGCGCCGCAGTGCGCGGATGCCGCGCTGCTCGAGCAGCGCTTCGGCCTTGCGCACCTTCTCCTGGTGCCGCTCGCGCTCGCGCTGCTTGAGCAGCTGCCGCCGCGCCTTGGGCTCGGGGTGATAGACCCTGGCCACCACCTGGTGCAGCCGCACGCGGTCGGCCTCGGGCAGCGTGTCGAGCACGCTGCGGTCTGCCTCGATGGCCTCCAGCAGGTCCAGCGCCGCGCGCAGGCGGTCGGTCAGGGGCAGGTCGTCGGCGGGCGGGGGTGGGGCGTTGGTGTTCAAGATGGATCCGAAAAAGAGCGACAGAAGGCGAAGCGCATGCAGCGGGCGGCGCGGTGGACGCGATGGATGGCGGCCAGCGGCCACGCTGGCCTGGACCGCTGCCGCCGCAGGCCGGAGCGTCCGGACCGCGGCTATTTTCGCCGATCCTTGGGTGCGCGCGCCAATGACAGACTGGATGGGCTGCGGCAGTGCGGGCGTCGCTGCCGGGGATGCATCCAATCGCCGCGCAGGGCGTGCGCCAGGTTCAGCTCTCAGCACGCGGCTGGAAGGCCTGCGTGCACGTGCTTGCATGCAGCGACGTATTGCCGCCCGTCATGCGGGAGGCCGGGGTGCGATCGCATCCCGGATTGGATAATCTTTCCCCATACCGGAGGGGCCTCACGCCCATCCATTCAAGGGGACATTGATGAAGAATTCCATGCTGGCTTTCGGGCTGGCCGGCTTGCTCTGTGCGTGTACGGTGGTCTCGCCCGATCCGGGGCAACAAGCCGTGCTGGTGGATAAACCCCTGTTCTTCGGCAAGGGGGGCATCCGCTTGGACGATGTGCGTGATCCAGGGCGCACGTACACCTGGTTGACCACCTCTGCGTCGTATGTGGATGTCACCCCGCAAACCGTGCAGGTGGCCTTCGACGATTTCTCCTCCAGCGACAATATCCTGTTGGACTTCTCGACCCAGATCCAGTACCGGATCACCGCCCCGGCCTTGCTGCTGTCCGGGTTTGGGCAGGACTGGTTCAAGAACAATGTCGCCAGCCAGTACGCGTCCATCGTGCGCGATCAGGTCAAGCGCTACGACATGACCAAGATGATGAGCGACCCGGATACCGCCAGGAAAATCGACGATTCGGTCACCCAGAACGTCAGCGCGCTGGTCAAGCAACAAGGCCTGCCGATCCAGATCCAGAACATCACGCTCGGACGCGCGCGCCCTAATCCGGACGTGTTGCAGCAGATGAACCTCACCGCTGCGCAGCAACAGCGTGTCAAGACGCTGGTCGAGGCGACGACTGCAGAGCGGCAACGCGAGCAGGAACAGGTCGCCAAGGCCGATGCCGACAATGCATACCGCAACCGCATGGGCCTGACGCCCGAGCAGTACCTGGCCAGCCAGATCGCCGAACTCAATGCCGATGCCTGCAAGAAGGCGCAGGCCTGCTACATGGTGCCTTCCGGCACGTCGGTGATTGCCAAGTAGCGTGTGTCGCCAAATTTCGGCAAGGCAACATGTGTTGCCTTGCCGTTGCATGTCTTGGGCTTCAACAGCCAGTGGTCATTGCGTTCGCTTCGGTCAGCCGAAGATAGCTCTGGGACGTTGCAATGCGTCGCGCGTTCTGGAATGACACGCAGGTCAGTCCAGCTGTCCAATGATGGCTCAAGTGACCGGCAACTTCCTTGTTGCCTTGCCGGGTTAACCGTTTCGCTCGACCATGCCCAGAATGATCGCCTGCAGTTCGTGCTGCGCCTGCGCTTCGCTGAGATCGCCGGCAACGGCTGCGTCGGATAGTGCGTCGGCAGCGCCGAGCATGGCCCATAGGCTGGCGGACGAAATGCCGGATGATGCGCAAAAAGGCGCCAGCAGCGCTGCGCACTTTGCGATGAAGGCGTGTTGGTATTGTTTCTTGACGGCGGCCAGTTCCGGGGAGCCGGTGAGGGCAGCGACGACGCCGGAGATCTCGCGTCCCTGGGTCAGCACGCAGTTGACGTAGCTGGTGGCGATCACGCGGGCCTTGTCCTGCAGGGTCGCCGCAGCGGCCTCGACGGCGGCGTCGAAGATTACCGTCTGGCGCGCGTCGTAATCCTGGTAAAGCGCGGCCAACAGCCCGTTGCGGGTACCGAAGTGGTCGTACACCACCGGCTTGGTCACGCCGGCCGCGTCGGCCAGCCTGCCCAGCGTCAGGGCATCGGTGCCTTCCTCGCCGATCAGTTGCCATGCCTTGGCCAGAAGCTGACGCGTGCGTTCTTCCCTGGGCAGGCGGCGACGTGGCGATACATCGGGCGGTGGACTCATCGAGACTCTGGGGCGCTTGGGCGGTGGTCGGCAAACAGCTTACGGCCAATCGCCCACGCGGTCTCCAGATGCGCTGCCGGAAAGCCAGGATCGGAGGCAAGCAGAAACTGCGATGTTGCGACCGGTGCGCCGCAGTAATCGAAGATGCCGTGGGCGATCTGCGTCTGCATGGCCTGGTCGTAGCCATGGCGAGCGAAGGTACCTGCGTCCGCACCGCCCACAGCCACCAGGTGGATCTGCAGGCGCTGTAGTTTTTTCACCACGTTGCCGTTTTCCGATTCTGCATAGGCCCAGCCGTTGGTGAACACACGGTCGATCCAGCCTTTGAGCAAAGCAGGAAACGACCACCAATAAATCGGGTAGACCAACACCAGGGCGTCGGCCCGATCGAGCCGCGTGTGTTCGGCGGCGACGTCTGCCGGTGCCGGCGCCTTTTTCTGGAACAAGGCGATGTCCGCTGCGGTGAAGCGCGGGTCGAACCCTTCCGCCGCCAGATCGGCAATCTCGACCGAGTGCCCGGCCTGCGTGGTGGCGAGCCCATCGGCGAGGCGGGCGACGACCGCGTGGGTCAATGATTGGGTGTCCGGGTGTGCAACGACGATCAGGGTGTGCATGGATTGGTCCGGTGGGATTTAATTACCATTAGTAACCTACCTTTAGTATATTGTCGACCTCGGCGAAATTTCGCCCTGCGTTGTGGGCCGATCTGCGTCTGTTGCTCATAGGGCGTGCAGGCCTACTGCAACGCTGTGTTTGCCGATGAAACGCCCGACCATCGCGCTGCCTCCAAATCGTCTGCGTTACGGTGATCCTTCAACGTTGCAGAAGGAGAGCTAAATGGGCCTATTGGTCGATGGCGAGTGGCAGGACAGTTGGTACGACACCGACAAGAGCGGTGGGCGTTTCGAACGCTCGCAATCGCAGTTCCGCAATTGGGTGACGCGCGATGGCAGCCCCGGCCCGCATGGGGACGGTGGCTTTCAGGCCGCTCCCGGGCGCTATCACCTGTATGTGTCGCTGGCCTGCCCGTGGGCGCATCGCACATTGATCTTCCGGCGCCTGAAAGGTCTGGAGTCGATGATCGATGTGTCGGTGGTGCACTGGCTGATGGGCAAGCAGGGCTGGACGTTTGCGCCAGGGCCGGGCGTGGTGGGCGATGCGCTCCACCAGGCGCAGCATCTGTACGAGGTCTATCTGAAGGCGGATCCGCAGTATTCCGGGCGCGTGACCGTGCCGGTGCTATGGGATCGCGAGCGCAACACGGTGGTCAGCAACGAGTCGGCCGACATCATCCGCATGTTCAATAGCGCCTTCGACGCGGTCGGTGCTGCGCCCGGCGATTTCTATCCGGCGCCGCTGCGCGAGCAGATCGATGCGATCAATGCGCGCGTGTACGACACCGTCAACAATGGCGTGTACAAGGCAGGCTTCGCCACCACGCAGGCTGCGTACGAAGAGGCGGTGGTGCCGCTATTCGAGAGCCTGGATTGGCTGGATGCGCGCCTGGGCCAGCAGCGCTACCTGTGTGGCGACCGGCTCACCGAAGCGGACTGGCGCCTGTTCACCACGCTGGTGCGTTTCGACGCGGTGTATGTCGGCCATTTCAAGTGCAACCTGCGGCGCATTGCCGACTATCCGCAGTTGTCCGGCTACCTGCTTGAGCTGTATCAGATGCCGGGTATCGCAGACACGGTGAATTTCCAGCACATCAAGCACCATTACTACCAGAGTCACGACATGATCAACCCCACCGGCATCGTGCCGCTGGGGCCGGTGCTGGATCTGCAGGCGCCGCATGGGCGTGACGGCTGATACAGCTGTTCGCCGAATGCTGCCGGATATCCACGTGCTGGCCTAAGCTGTGCGCCTTCGATACGAACAGGAGTGATGTGTGCTGAATCATGTGATGGTGGGATCGAACGATATTGCGCGATCCAGGCAGTTTTACGATGCGGTGCTCGGCGGCGTCCTCGGTGCGGCGGAGCCACTGGTTAACCCAGCCGGGTCTGGTCATGTGCGCCTGTTCTATCGCCATGCCGGCAGCACGTTCGTTGTCAGCGAGCCGATCAACGATGCGCCCGCGACCAGCGGCAACGGCGCCACCGTGGGCTTCAGCTGCGGCTCGCCCGAGCAGGTGCAGGCATTCCATGACGCTGCGGTGGCGGCAGGTGGTGTGTCCATCGAAGATCCACCGGGCGTGCGTGAGAGCCGCATGGGGCCGGTGTGGCTGGCCTACGTGCGCGACCCGGACGGCAACAAGCTCTGTGCGATCTACCGGCCTGCGTAGGCTGTGAGACTTGCGCTGCTGCGACTGCCGCAGCGCGAACGGACACCGGGTTATTGCTGCGCCATGGAGACGATGGAATGACCATCGTCGTGGTGCGGCCTGCGGTTGCAGCGGGTGACAGGCTAAATTGCGTTAGTGCTTGGCCGCATCGCGCATGATCAACGTCGCCGCGCCTACCGTGATCGCGTCTTCGACCACGCCGGTGCTGGTCTGGCCATAGCGGTCGATCGCACGCATGCGCAGGTTGAAGGTGAGATAGGCGGCCGCCACTGCGGTGGACGCTCCCAGCAGTGCGGCGACGCCGCGCTGATGGCGCGGAGCCAGGGCCGCGCCGACGATCACGCCGGTGGCGATGCGCGCGATCATGCCGGGCAGCACGATGCGGTCGGGCGCGGTTTTCATCTTGTCGCCTGCCAGTTCGCCGCCGGCAAGCGCGAGCATGCCGGCCGACGCCAGCGGATTGGCCAGCAGCGGCGGTGCGCCGTTGTCGGCAGGAAGCTTGCCGGTACGCGCAGCATTGGTGACCGCCGCCAGCGGCGTCATCGAGCGCATGCCGGCGACGGCGCCCATCAGGATGGAATGAATCAAAGCCATGTACACCTCTGCGTGTGCTCAACAATCGCAGGCGGAATGCGCTGCGTGCGGCACGCTGTATAGATGTGCACACACTAGGCCGGCGCATGTATGGGCGTTGGCAAGAGCTTGTGCATGCCGTGCATTGGCGGCGCCCGCACGGCACTGATGTGCTTGCGATGCGCCGCCGGAGATGCGTCGGCTTGCGCCGCGCAACCAGGCGCGCGGAATTGCACTCAGGGAGCCTTGGTGCCCAACAGGAACTTCAGCCCATGGGTGATGCCACGCGGCGCGACACTCAGGTGATCTTCGTCGTTGAGCACCTCCAGCTCCAGCTGCAGCGACGGATACTGTCTCGCGCGCAGCGTCTGCACCAGGTTCCTGGCATCGATCACCATGTCGTACTGCTTGTTGTAGCGCACCTGCTCGTACTCGCCGACATACATGTAGACCCGCGCCGGCGCATCGGTGTGTACCGCAGCGAAGCGCTTTTCCTGCGCGGCCGTGGCGTGCTCGCCGTACCAATACGAGGGGCTGCCAAGCAGATAGCCGGAAAACATCTGCGGTGTGCTCAACAGGATCTGGGTGCCGAGCAGGCCACCGTAGGAATGCCCGAGAAACAGGCGCTTGCCTTCGTCGGTTCGGTAGCGGCCGGCAATGAAGGGCAGCACCTGCTGGCGCAGGTAGGACGCGTAGGCCGTACTGCCACCGTGGGTTGCATTGGGCGGTGCGGTGCCGCCATTTTCCAGCGTCGGGGTGTAATCGCGCCGCCGGCTGGGCATTGGCTCATCGCCCACCGCGTAGGACAGCCCGACCAGGATGAAGTCCTTGATCGCCGGCCCGTCGCCGTTCAAGCGGCGAGCGATCTGCCGCACCACCGGGAACGCATAGTCGCTATCGGTGACGTAAAGAACCGGATAGCGACGCTCCGGGTGGTCGGCGTAGCCGGCCGGCAAGCCGACAACGACCTGATAGCGGCGGCCTGATGCCGGATCCGGGACATCCCAAACCTGGCTGTCGACAATCTCGTACGGCTGGCCTTCGCCGCGTTGCCCAGCTAGCGCGGTGGCCATGGCCGCTTTGGCAGGTGCCGGTGCTTGCTGCGGCACAGCCGCCTTTTCCTGCGGTGCGGGTGGTGCATTGATGCAGCCAACCAGTGACAAGGCGAGCAGCCCTGCCGGCAATGCCTTGTTCAACGTTCTCTCCTGACCACGCGCGGCATTCCCGCGCATCAATTCAAACGGCCGACATGCGCCAGCACGGGAGCAGCCGCCATATCGTTCGGGTTGGTGCCGGGCAGGCCTTGCGGCACGTCCATGCCCTTGCTGCGGTAAAAGTCGGTCCAGTACTGCGAGATCTTGCCGGTCTGCAGGTTCTTGAAGTTCATCGGTTGCAGGACGAACACGTGTTGGGCGCGAAACGCGCGTTCGATGAAGTCCGAGCAGTAGTAGCTGTTGTCGTCCTGCACGTAGGTCTGGTTGTAAGGCTTGCCGAGCATGCGCCGTGCCTGTGCGATGGCGCCGGGGATCGCATTGCGCTGTTCTTCCGTCAGCCGGTACACATGGATCTGCCGATGCTTGGCGTTGGCTTCTTCGACGAATGCCTGCAGCGGCTGCTGCCGCGAGCCTTGTTCGTCTGCGTGCAGCAGCACCTGTCCGGTAGCGTCATGGGCGAGCAGTGCCACGTGATCGAAGCTGGGGGCATCCTGCCTGGCGGTGGCATCGTCGATGGCGCCGCTCAGGCCGGTGCGGGCGGCGGTGACGAACAGCAAGTCGCCGTCCTGCAGCTGTACGGCGATGGAGGTGGTGGGCAGCAGTGCCAGTGCAAGCACGGCAAGCAAGAAGAGGGTGCGCATGGGAGGCCGGCAGGTGGTGCAAGGGCCACCATTATCGCCAGGAACGCGGGCCGGCTGCCGATGCGCGATGCGCTCTGTAGAATGCAACTGCCAGCGGGCGTCGCCGCCGCCATCGCGTCGCGGCAATCCCTGTCCGTCTGGAGTGTTGCATGCGTGCTTCTTCTGCGTTGTCGCCGATCGGCCGGCTGTTTGCGGTGGCCGCCTTTATCGAGGGGCTGACCTGGGCCGGGTTGTTGCTCGGCATGTTGCTCAAGTACGGCACGCACACCACCGAGCTTGTGGTGTGGCTGTTCGGGCGCCTGCATGGCGGGGCCTTCCTGTTCTATGTGGCGGTCAGCGTGCTTGCCGCGCTGCGCTTGCGCTGGCCGTGGTGGGCGTGGGCGCTGAGCCTGCTGGCCGCGTTGCCGCCACTGGTGACGGTGCCGCTGGAAATGTGGTTCCGGCGTATTGGCCTGTTGGGTGTGCCGACGCGAACTGCCGGCTGAGCGCGCCGGGGCGAACCCCGATGCGGCGTGATCGCCATTGCAGTGAAGGTGATCGACCAGCGCATCCGCTGTTTGTGGACGCCACTGGCGATCGGCATGGTAGAGCCTGCACCTGCCGGACGATGTGCCGGCTGAGACAAATCGACGGGTCGGCGCGCATCGGTTCGGGGATGCTGGGGTTCTCGGGCACTCGGTGCTTTCGCAGATAGCACGGCAGCGTTCTCGAGAGCATCGATCATCGGCGCTGTCCCGTTGTGGCAGCAGGCCGGCAGTCGCTGTGTTCAATGGCAAGCGTTGATGGAGCGTCCAACGCGTCCGGGCTCGGGCATCGGTGGTCGCAATCCGGCATGGACCCAAGGCGAACGGATCCATTGGACCACACGCAGGTGACGTAAACAGAACGTCTGGATCCGAGAACCAGCGGTCCGGATCTGGCGGTGACATTCCTCGATTCATTGGTTGACAGCATCAGGAGACGATCCATGCAAGCGCAGAAGAAGCCGTTTTTTCCCTTTGCTCTGAGTTCGGCCCCGCAGGTGACCAGCATCGCGAGTGCGATCGGTACCTCGCGTGTATTGGCTGCCGTCTCCAACGATCCCTTGCCCATCGATCAGCAACTTGCAAACGCATTCAATGCCAATAATGCGGTCATGGCCTATGTCTTGGGCATCGGCAATACGCAGTTGCCGACGATCTCGCCTTCGCCCACGTGGTACAGCACGTTCCAGACAGCGTTCAGCGATGCACAGATTCACGCCAATGGCTGGTATCCGATTGCGACCAATCTCGTCAGTATCCCCAACTCGATTGCGGGCTATGGCATTTCCTTCAATGTCAGCATGTCCACCATCAATTCCCTGGTGGCGGTGCTGCAGAACGATCCGACCAATGCCGCTGCGATTGCTGCGCTGAAGTCTCAGTTCGGCAGCATGATCTCCCAAATCACGTCCTATACGCAGAGCGCGGTGAATGTCCAGCAGTCCATCACTACATTCAGCAATAACCTGACATCCGATGCGGCAGTGCTGGCGCAGGCAGTCGTTGACTCGACCAAGGAGCAGGAGGTGGATCAGGCCAAGATCGCTGCGTTCAAGGCCGATATCGCGTCGCTGCAGTCGGAAATCAGCCATTGGCAAACCGTCGAGACGGCATCTGCGATTGCCGCAGGTGTCGCCTTCTTTACTGGTGCGGTGATTGCAATTTTCTCGTTCGGGATCGGCTTGGCATTCGGGATCGTCGCCGCCGCAGCGCTGATCACGACGATGGTCATCGCATCGAACAAGATTCAGGCGTTGAAGAGCCAGGTAGAGGCCGACAACAGCAATATGAATGCTGTGACCCAGCAGGCGGCGAGCCTTGCGGTGCTGAATGACCAGGTCAATGGATTGATCGCGCTTTCGCAAGCGGCCAGCACGCAGATTTCCCTGGTGTTGCAGGTCTGGCAAGAGCTTGAGTCCGAGTTGAATACCGTGGTGACGGACTTGACCAACTGCAACGGAAACGTCACCAATTTGAACCTGCCACAGCTTCAGTCCAATCTGAATTCCGCCAACCAGGATTGGCAGACCTTGGTGGGACTGTGCAATACAATCGCCTCGATCAAGTACAACCAGGCAACGCCCGCCACCGCGACGATTCCCGACCCCGCCACTGCCTGACGATCGGCATTGCATGGTTGGATGAGGTGGCTGCATTGCCGAGCCACGTGCATCGGGTCGCCATGGACTGGTGAGCATGTGGCCGGGCTGGCGGAGGCGTGTGGATGTCCACACTCTTCCGTCAGCCCGCCATCTGAAGCGCGTCGGCGGCCAGCGATGTTCCACTTGCCGGTGCACAGCGCAGTCGTCATCAGCAGGTTCCAGCGCTGTGGAAGCGTACAGCGCCAGCACGTACGGCCGGCGCCACCCCGAGTGGCACGTGTGGCGGTTCGTTGTCTGCACGTTGCTGCATTGGCGTTCTAAGGAGAGGTGCCGTGCACACCGCTCAGTTCTTGGGCATCGGCTTCATCTGGTAGTCGGCCGGTGGCGTGGCGCCGAGCAGGTGTTGCACGAAATAGTCCCAGCGGCGGCGGCTGACATACGGGGTGAGCTCGCCATAGCCGTGCTTGGCATTGGGCAGCATCAGCATGTCGAAGCTCTTGTTGGTCTTGATCAGGGCATCGGCCACCAGCAGGGTGAGATACGGCGGCACGTTGTCGTCCAGGGTGCCGTGCACCAGCATCAGCTTGCCCTTGAGTTTGCTGGCGTGGGTGGCGTTGGCCTGGTCGTCGTAGTTGGAGCTGCCGTCTTTGTTGACGATGTGCTCGCCGTGATACTTCTCGGCCCAGTCGTCCTCGTAGCCGCGGTTGTCGTGGTTGCCGCTTTCCGACCAGGCCACCTTGAAGAAGTCCGGGTAGCGCAGCATCGCGGCGGTGGATGCATTGCCGCCGCCGGAATGGCCCCAGATACCGACGCGGCCCAGGTCGATCCACGGATAGCGCTGGCCCAGTTCCTTCAGGCCGGCCACCTGGTCGGGCAGGGTGTTGTCACCCATGTTGGCGTACCAGGTGTCGTGGAAGGTCTTGGAGCGCCACGGTGTGCCCATGCCGTCGATGGCGACCACGATGAAACCCAGCTCTGCCAGCGATTGATTGTCGCCATGGCCGGCAAGGAAACTGCGGCCGCGGACCGAGCCGGTCTGCGGGCCGGGATAGACGTAATCGATGATCGGGTACTTGCGCGCCGGGTCGAAGTTGCTGGGCTTGAACATCAGGCCGTACAGCGTGGTCTTGCCATCGCGCGCCTTGACCGTGATCGGCTCCGGCGGCACCCAGCCGGCCGCCTTGAGGCGGCTGATGTCGGCAGTGGCGATCGTGCTGACCGTGCGTCCGTCGCCGGCATCGCGCAGCAGCGTGATCGGTGGCGTGACCGAGGTGGAGTAGGTATCGACAAAGCGGGCGCCATCGGGCGCCAGCGCAATGCTGTGATCGGCGACTTCTGGCGTGAGCAGCACCGGCTCACCACCGTCCAGGCTCACCTTCCACAGCTGCTGGTAATACGGGTCCACGCCCGGGCTGCGGCCGACGCCGACAAACCACGCAGTGCGTGTCACCGGGTCCACGCGCAGCAGTTCGGTGACGTTGCCCTCGCCGCTGGTGATCGCGCGCTTGGGCTTGCCGGTGGCCAGGTCGTAGAGATACAGCTGGCCCCAATCGCTGCGCTCGGAAAACCACACCGCCTCGTTGCTGCCGGGCAGGTACGCCCAGTTGGCGGCGACCTGGCCGCTTTCGTAATAGGTCTTGGCGGTTTCGTCGAAGGCGGTGCGCACGTCGCCGGTGGCGACATCGGCAATGCGCAACCAGGCCTGCTTGTGGAAGCGCGAGGTGGAGACGAAGGCCAGCGTCTTGCCGTCCGGCGCCCACTTCACATCGTCCCACAGGCCCGGCGAGCAGCTGACGTCATCGCACAGGGTGGAGCGGTGCTGGTCGGGCGGCAGTTTCAAGCGCAGCACGCTGCGCGTGGGCACGTCGATGACCACGCGCTCGATCATGGTCACGTCCTTGTCGCCGGCCAGCGGGTATTTCCACGACTGCAGTTCCGGATGCCCGAGCTTGGTGCTGACCAGGTACATGTCGCCGGTCTTGCGCTGGTCCTGCTGGAAGGTGGCGATCTTGCGCGAGTCCGGCGACCACGCAACGATGGCGTTGTCGCTGTGCTGCCAGCCGGCGTTGTCGGTGGCGTAGCCGAAGTTTTCCACGCCGTCGCGGGTGAGCTGGGTCTCCTGGCCGCTGGCAAGATCGCGCACCCACAGGTTCCAGTTGCGGATGAAGGCTTCGCTGCGCTTGTCCGGCGACAGCACGCCCGGCTCGGCCTTGTCCTTTGCGTACAGCTTGCTGCAGCGCGCACGCGCATCGCAGACCACGGCGGTGTCGCGCACGTTGAGGCGGTAGCGGCCATCGGCGGTGCGCTTGACCACCGGGGCGAAGGTGTCGGCCTTGAGCGGCTTGTCGCCGGTCTTGAGCAGCGTATTGAGCGAGGCGACCAATGCGGACTGCTTGAAGATCGGCGCGCTCTTGCCGGTGGCGGTGTCCAGCTGCAACAGCTGGTTGCCCTTGGCATCGTGGTCGACATAGACCACGTGGGTGGCGTCCAGCCAGTCGATGCGGGTGGCCTGGTGATCGACCAGCGGTTGCGCCAGATAGCTGGTGAGGCGCTCGGCGCGGGCGTAGTCGGCCTCGGTGACAGCAGGCGTCTGTGCGCTGGCGAGTGCCGGCAGGGTGGCCAGGGCGATGGCGACGAACAGCTGCCGCAACGGCAATGGGGTGGGCATGAAAGACTCTCCGGGACGAAAGGAGCGCGCAACGCGGTCGGCGCGACCGTCCGATGCTACCCGCCAGATGGGCCGGGCGCCTCTGCCAGAAGTCGTGTTCGCGCCATTGTCGACTGGTGCGGGCCGCACGCGTTTCGGTGATCGAAGCGGGGCGGACCTGTGATGGAGCGATTGCCGAGCGCATCGGCCGGTCCGGCACCGCCACAGCGTGACCGATGAGGTTCGTCGAACGCGATGCCCATCGAGGCAGATCACACCCGTGGACCGCACGCGCGCCGGTGATCGGCCAGCCACTGACTGCGGGAATGTCCCGGCATGAACTACGCTTCCCGGCGTCCACACAGGGCCATTGGGCACGATTTGGGTTTACTGAATGCACGCAACGTTGACTGGAGGCCGTCTGATGTCATGGTTCCGCCGCTTGGCACTGTCCCCCTTTATCAAGGCGCACCCGCCGCGCAAGACGCAGCCTGCCCCGGCGGACCTGATTGCCGCCTATGCGCCGGTGCTGCCTGCCAGCCTGCTTGAACTCTGGCGCCAAAAAGGACTGGGGCACTATGGCGACATGCAACTCGCGCTGATCGACCCCCGGCAATGGCAACCGGTGCTGGATCGCTGGATCGTCTCGCCACCCGATGCGGTGCGGCGTATTCCGATCGCGCTCACCCCCTTCGGCGCGCTGCTGTACTACCGCAAGCTGACCGCCACCGACGAAGACGTGGTCTACCTGGACCCGGTCTCCAAAGCCGCCGCTGACCTGAGCTGGAGCCTGGACGACTTCTTCAACCAGTCCCTGTGCGAGGCGGAATTCTGCGACTCCCTGATCCCATCGGCCCTGCTCGCCGCCGCGCGCAAAGAGTGCGGCGCACTGGCTGCGGGCGAGGTCTACGAGATCGATCAGATGATGTTTTCGATGCAGATGTTGCGGGTCAACAAGGTCGATGCGTTGGCGCTGCACAGCCGACTTCGCGATGCTGTCGACGGCCCTGCAACCGTTGCCGATGCACCTACGACCAATGGCGAGGCATTGCCCGCAGAGCAGCGCCCTATGTTCGAGGGCATCTTCAACGCGCCACAGTGCAGCAATGACCTGCACGGCGTGTACCTGTCGTCTTACATCGATTGGCATCGCATGCTGGCGATCGAGCCCAACGGGCAGTATCGCCTGCTGTTCTGGAAAATCGATCATCGCAGCCTTGCACGCACCGATGTGCGTGCGTATGCGGGCCGCTACGAGGTAACGCATACCGAGATTGGCGACGAACACGTGACGCTCGATATTCGGTTGCGCAGCGACTCCAGTGGTAGCGATGCCAACGATGCGCAGCTGGTGGTCATGCGCTCGGGGACCGACATGTTCCTGCTGCGCGCCGACGAGCTGGCAGACATGGCAACGGCCATGGATGGCTCGAAAACGCTGGGCCGCAGCGAGTACTACTTTCGCAAGGTGGGGTTGGGCGATGCATTTGTCGAGGAGCCATCCGGTGGACGCGCTGCGCCCCCGCTTGCCGATCTTCCACGCGCGTTACAGCAATGGGTGACTGCCGAAGCGATCATCGCCACCATCACCCATGTGGACGACGTCGACCTGGACGCTGAAGACGACGGCGCCGGCACCGTCATGTGCACACTGGACCGAGGCCAGGACGATGGGCTGCGCATGAACATGCCGCTGCGCTCGCCGCCAGACACCGGGCGCGCCCTGTATGGCTGGGTCTGGGAGATGCACCCTGCCGCGTGTCGGGTCGGCATCAACTATCAACGCGGTAGCGATGGCAAGGTGGAACATGGTCCTGTTGTCGGCGATGTGTTGACCAGTCGCCTGAGCGGGGAATGAGATGGCGATGCGCAGCGCAGGCAGTGCTCGCAGCGCGGCAAGCCAGTCGCTTACTTACCCATGCAGCGCTTCCAGCGCTCGTTCACGCGTTGCGCGAACCAGGCGGTGGTGAGGGTGCGGGTGATCTTGGGGCTTTCCAGCGTGATGCCGGGCAGCACCGCGCGCGGCAGCGGCTTGCCGGCACTGCGCTCGGCCAGCGCGAATACCTGGCGATAGAGCTCGGTGTCTTCGAAATCGGCAGAGTTGCCGGCTTCCAGGGCGCGGCGTAGCTGCCGGTCGCTCATCGCCAGCTGGCTGCCCAGGGCGCGTGCGGCGCGCTCGGTGCCGCCGGGTGCATCCAGACCGGCGCCCGGTGTCAGCAGGTCGCCGTCCAGGGTCAGCGCGATGCCGCTGGCCTTGCTCAGCGCCGCCTGGAAGGCGGCATTGCGGCTGGCGTACCAGCCGGCATTGAAGTCGGCAAAGCGGTACAGCAGGGCGTCGTAACTGGCCGGATACCCGAGCAGGTGCCTGGTGCCGAACCACAGCCCGCCGCGACGGCTGAACACCTCGTGGCGGATCGAGTCGCCGGGCGGATACGGGTAGCGCTCGGCATGCTGCTCGGCAAACGCGATGCTGACCTGCATCGGCCCGGCGGTATGCACCGGGTTGAGCCCGTCGAACAAACGCGCGCCCAGCGGCACGCTGCCGGTGAAGTCTTCGAAGATGCGGCTCAGCTCCTGCTCGGTGCGCGCGCTCGCGATGCGCGTGGCATAGCTGCGGCCGTCGGGCGAGTCGATGCGCAGGGCGGCATCGACCATGAAGCCGGGGATGTGATGCGTGCTGGCGCGGCGGTCGATCTCGGCGCGCGAAATCTTGCCGAGATTGGGTACCACCGGGTTGGCCTGGTAGGTCGACTCCTGCTCGGTCACCGCCAGCACCGCGCAGATGTGCTCGGCGCTGGTGTCCAGGCCCTGCGAGGACAGCGCCACGTAGACATCGTCGGCCCAGCCGTTGCGATCGCCCAGCGTGGCCGGCAGGCGCCGCGCGATGTCGGCCTTGACCGCGTCCGGGGAGCGCTGTGGCGCATGCGGTGCCTGGGTGGCGCAGGCCGACAGCAAGGCGACGGCGAGCAGCGTGAGCAGGCGGGGCAGGCGGGATGTCACGGCGTCTCCAGGATCCGGGGGGCGGCAGCAGCTGCCGTGCTGCAGTTTACGTGGCTGGCGCTGGGTGGTTGCATTTGGCGATGTGCGGCAGCCGCGACGGCGCGGGTCGCCCGCCGGGCCGCAGCGCTTGCCAAGGGGCATGGCCGCAGGCCGCGGTCATGCGATCTGCAGGCCGATTCAAGCCCGCTGCACGCAGGCCGCTAACGCTCTTGAGGCATAGCGTGGCGATCACATGACCTGCCGTGTTCGCCGGTCATCATGACCGCGTTTTTTGCATCGAAGTGGCGTCAGTCAGACGCCGACATCGCCCCGATTCCACCGCCAGCCAACCATGGGAGAGCTCGAGTGCCGCAGCAACCAGCAAACCCGATGCGGGCCGGGCGGCGTGTCTTGTGCACGGCAGCCATGCGGTGTGACTCATCGTCGCCGTGAGGTGTCGATGAGCAGTGCGACGCCACGCTGGCGGCGCATGGTCGTGGGGATGGCTGCAATGCTGTTCAGCGCGGCGCTGTGGGCGCAGCCGCAGCCGTGGAAGAGCATCGAGACCGCCGCGATCGACGACCCCAGGGCCGCCTTGCAGGCCGCCCAGGCTGCGTTCGAGCGTGCCCGCAGCGATGGCGACGCCGATGCGCAGTTCTGGGCCTCGCTGGCGCAGGCGCGGGTGCTGATTTCGCTGGAAGAGACCGAGCGCCGCCAGACAGCACTGGCCCAGGCGCATGCGCTGCTGGAACGGGTGCGCGGCAACGCGGCGCAGGCGCAGCTGTGGCTGGCGATCGTGCAGGCGCTCAGCGATGTGCGCGAGAGCCCCAACCGCGGCATGCTGGCGCGGCTGGAAGCGCTGCGTCAGCAGGCGCGCGCGCTGGGGCGCAACGATCTGCTGTGCGAGATCGAAGCGGTCGACATGTGGAGCATGCTCGCCTCCGGCAGCAGCGACGAGGCCTGGAACGCGGCGCAGGCCAGCTACCAGTGCGCGGTGCGCGAGCACAGCTTGAGCCTGGAGCTGGATGCCTTGACCCAGCTCGGCTCGCTGGCCAGCCGCGTGGGCGGCCGTTCGGCGGAAGACAACGATGCCGAGGACTATCTGCAGCGCGCCCTGGCGCGCCTGCGCGGCCAGCCGGCACGCTTCCAGCGCAGCCTGATCGAATACGAATACGGCACCTCGCTGGCAGCGCAGCAGCCGGACGCGTCGCTGCTGCATTTCAGGCGCGCGCTGGCGCTCAGCCGCGAGCTGGGCGATCAGGCTGGCGTGGCCGCGGCATTGACCAGCGCCAGCGAGGTGCTGATCGACGCCGGCGATGCCACCGCGGCACTGGCAATGGCGCGCGAGGCGCTGCCGTTGATGCAACGCCAGGGCAATGTCGGCCGCGTGGCCGCCTGCCATGCGGTGTTGTTGCGGGCATTGACCGCGCTCAAGGCCGGCAGCCTCGGCATGGAGATCATCGCGGCCAGGGCAGCGGACGACCCCAATCTGCCGTTGGTGCGGCGCGCGCGACTGCTCGATGCCATCGCCCAGGCACTGGCAGCGGAGGGGCGGCATGCTGAGGCCTACCAGGAACTGCAGCGCGCCAACACGCTGCGCGCGCAGAGCCTGGATCGCCAGCGCGACACCGTGATGCTGCGCCTGCAGGCGCGTTATGAAGATGCGCGCCGCGGCGCGGAAACCGCCGAGCTGCGCCGCCGCAGCGAGACCGCGCAACTGGCATTGCAGGCCCGCGAAGCCGGTCAACGCGCCTTGTGGATTGCGTTATGCGCGGCATGCCTGCTATTGCTGGGCGCGCTGGTGGTGCTGGCCTTCGGTGCGCGCCACCGGCGACAACTCTCGCGGCTGGCGATGCGCGACGAACTCACCGGCCTGCCCAATCGCCGCGCCATTCGTGCCGAGGCGCAGCAGCAGGTCGAGCAATCGGTGCGCTCGCAGGTCCCGTGCATGCTGGCATTGATCGATCTGGACCACTTCAAGCTGATCAACGACATGCATGGCCACGCCGCCGGCGATGCCGTGCTCAAGGCGCTTGCCAGCGCCTCCAGGCTGGCGCTGCGCACGCAGGATCGGCTGGGCCGGCTGGGTGGCGAAGAGTTCCTGCTGGTGCTGCCGGGCTGCAGTGCAGAGGAGATTCCGGCGGTGTTCGCACGGCTGCGCAACGCGGTGGCCGCGATCGAGATCGCCGGCCTGCCCGCCGACCAGCCGGTGCGCTTCTGCATGGGCGCAGTGAGCGTCACTGCGGGGAGCGGCCTGGATGTGCTGCTGGGGCAGGCCGATCTTGCGCTGTACGCCGCCAAGACCGCCGGGCGCGATCAATGGGCGGTGGTTTGACTGCCGCATGCGCGGCTGCGCGGCGCCGGCTGCGACATCTGCGCGGGGCTGCGGCACAATCGTGCGGTGGCGCCGCCACGTTGCCTTCCGTCGATTGAGCGAACCGAGACCGCGTGCGAACCGATAGCCGCCTTTCCCGCATGCTGCATGTGCTGTTGCACATGGCCAGAAGCCAGCAGCCGATGACCTCCGAGCAGATCGCCGGCATGCTGTCGACCAATGCGGTGGTGGTGCGTCGGACCATGGCCGGCTTGCGTGCTGCCGGCTACGTGCAGTCGAGCAAGGGCCACAAGGGTGGCTGGCATATCGCATGCGACCTGACCCAGGTGACATTGCTGGACGTGCACCGTGCAGTGGGCGGCCCGCATCTGTTTGCGATCGGCGCCGATCACCCCAACCCGCAATGTGGCGTGGAGCGTGTGGTCAACGCAGCCATCGCCGACGCGCTGGCCGAGGCACAAACCGTGTTGCTGCAGCGCCTGGGCACGGTGACGCTGGCAACGCTGGCGGACGAGTTCGATGCGCTGTGCACGGCAGCCTCGCTGCCTGCCGGTCTGCCGACAGGCAAACGCAGGCGCTGACGCACACCAGCTGTTGCATACGCCGTTGTACATGGCGTGCAGCCGGGATGGCAGGCACGCGGTGTGCCCGCGCTTGCAGTCCCATGCGGCGCGTATGCATGCGCTTTGCGGCAGATGGTCGGCATCGATCGCAGA
The DNA here is from genome assembly GCF_040202355.2 of Xanthomonas sp. WHRI 7064. Taxonomy (NCBI): domain Bacteria; kingdom Pseudomonadati; phylum Pseudomonadota; class Gammaproteobacteria; order Lysobacterales; family Lysobacteraceae; genus Xanthomonas; species Xanthomonas sp. WHRI 7064. The sequence continues at coordinate 803,097 of NZ_CP167821.1, forward strand.
CGGGGCGCGCTTAGCCTGGCGCAGTTGCCAGGACGCTGTCGTTCCCGACATTGCGTGTATGTTCGCACCCGCGCAGCACCGCCACGCCGCATTGTCCATTGCTTTCAGGCGATGACGCGAACCGAAGCCGATCACGGCAAGCGCGACAGCAGTCGGCGCATTAGCGCTGGGTCGCACACGCAATCCGTCAGCCATCGAGCAGGTAACCACGTCAGCACAGCGCGGTTGAATCGCCGGCCTTTTAATGTAACATCGAAAAGTACATAAAGCGGATTTCAACCGGGAGCGGACATGCAGCACGACGTGATCATCATTGGAGGCAGCTATGCCGGACTGTCGGCCGGGCTGCAGCTGGCGCGTGCCCGGCGCGCGGTCCTGGTGATCGATAGCGGCCAGCGCCGCAATCGCTTTGCCACCACCTCGCACGGGTTTCTCAGCCGCGACGGTGCATCACCTGCGCAGATTGCCGAGGCGGGACGCGCGCAGCTGCTGGCCTATCCGAGCGTGCAATGGTCCGACGGCCAGGTGACACGGCTACGCGGCGAGGCGGAAGCCTTCGAGGTGACGCTGGCCGATGGCTCCACGCATACCGCGCGTCGCCTTGTCCTGGCGATGGGGGTGGTCGATCGTCTGCCGGCACTGGCCGGCCTGGTAGAGCGCTGGGGCACGCAGGTGTTCGCCTGCCCGTATTGCCACGGCTATGAGCTGGGCCAGGGCCGCATCGGCGTGCTCGCCACCTCCGCCTTTGCGATGCATCAGGCGGCCATGCTGCCGGACTGGGGCACAACACAGCTGTTCTTGAACGACGCGGTGGTGCTGGACGAGGCGCAGCACGCGCAATTGCAGGCACGTGGCGTGCACGTGGTGGGCGGCGCAGTGGCGGCGCTGCAAGGCGATGGCGACGTGCTGGAGCTGGTGTTACGCGATGGGCAGGTCTGCGCGCTGGATGGCCTGTTCATCACCACCCAGACAGAGCTCAGTGCCTTGGTCGCACCGCTGGGCTGCAGCACCAGCGATGGGCCGCTGGGCCGTCATATCGCGGTGGATGCCATGCAGGCCACCTCGGTGCCGGGCATCGCTGCCTGCGGTGATGTGGCCAACCCGGCGGCATCGATCGCCTTTGCGGTTGCCAGCGGCGCAATGGCCGGCGTGGCAACGCATCGCTCGTTGATGTTCGGTCTGAGCAACTGAGCGGCGTGTTGCGATCGCCCCTGCAGACCATGTCGGCCTGCAGGGTTGATCGCGGCTGCGCTGCTTACTGGCTGACTTCCTGCATCGCAATCTTGTGCTGCTTGGAGTACGCGCGCTGCGCGGTATTCAGCGCTTCCATATCGGTGTTGAGCTGGGCGGACACGGTTTCCAGATCCTTGGCCAACGGCGCCAGCTCGGCGTTGCCGTAGCCGTTGGGCAGGGCGGCCACGCGTTCGAGCGCGGCCATCATCGCGTCGGCACTCTTGAGGTAGGCCGACAGCTTGCCGTCCAGGTCCTTGGCGTTGTCGGGCACGCCCGAGGCCACGGCGGTATTGGCCTGCGCGTTGGCGGCCAGTGCCTTGCGCTGGCTGCCCAGTGCGGTCTTGTAGCTGTCCAGCGGCTTGTGCGCGACGGCATCGGCCACCAGGCTCTGCCCGCGATCGCCCGACACCCACGGGTCGATGATGGTGACCGCGCCATTCCAGACCGAGATGTTGTGCAGCAGGTAGTCGCTGGAGGAGAGCTTTGAGGCGCCGGTGGTGGTACCGCCACCGCAGGAAGCCAGCAGCAGACTGAAAGAGACAAGCAGGAAGGTGGTGAACGTCTTCAAAGCGAAAGATCCTTGGTACGAGGCCGTTGTTGCCACTGCATGGCGAAGACGGCAAAAACCCCAAGGAAGCGCCCGGACAATCCATGTTGCATTGTTGCTGGCCATCTTCCCTGAGACGAATGCAGCGTGGAGCATTCCATTCACTCTGAGCGAGTGCGCTGCGCCATCAGTATAGCGGCCGCGCTCAGCCGGCAGGTGAGTGTCATGCGCTCGTTGCGCGACCACCAGGTGCTGCATGCGTGCGATGGATGGCCTCGGCCGGTTGCGCTGCGCGTACACTGCGCCGCCACCATCGAACCGATGCCTGCGTGAAAAAGAAGCGGCCCAAATCACCGCCACCTGCGCCAGCTCCCGCAGCGTCCCGGATCCACGAATGGATCATCGGCGGGGGAGCCGTTGTGGTGGCGATCGCCTGTTGCATGCGGCTGTGGCTGGTGCTGGAGGCGATCGTCACGGGGCGCTATATCAGCGTCATCCGCGGCCGGCCGACCAGGATCTTCTACGCGGATGCAGACCCGCAGCGGTTCTGGATCGCCGTCTGCTGGGATGCGTTGCTGACCAGTGTGCCGTTGGCGCTCATCGCCTGGTTCACCTACGTTGCCTGGACCACGTACCGACGCGGCAGGCGATGACCTGCGCGGTGGTTGCACAGCATGCGCAACTGCGGTGCCGCGCTGTCGACGACGACGCGGCTGCGCAGGCGTGCGGCAAGCCGCTGTTTGGTACTCAGCCGTCGGGTCACAAGGCCGTGGCAACCGTTTGCGCCGATCGACGCCTGCGCCTCATGCGGCCATCAGGGCTGTGTCTGCTTTTGCTTTTGCTTGCGTGATGGCGGCTGCGTCTCGCGCTTGGGCCAGGTGTCATAGCTGTAGACGAACTGCTTCTGATCGCCTCCCATGGTCGGGTCGCAGTGCCAGGAAGTGGCGACGCTGCCGGGTTCCAGCACGCCATCGACTTCGCGCACGGCCTGCGCTTCGAACGCGCAGATCGCCCCGTACAGCTTGATATCCCAGTCCGGCGCAGAGGTGGGGTGGGCATGTTGCACCAGCACGATGTCGCTGCCGTGGAAGTGGTGCACCTGGGCGCCGTGTTCGCGATTGATGCTGAAGTAGCACGGTGCGCCGATGCCCAGCGGGAGCACTTCGTCATCGCGCAGGATTGCGCACTTGCCGGCGTGTTCGCCCAGGTGAATCGTACGCCCGGCAAGGACCGCGGTGGTCACCGGATGGCGGGTGGTGACTTCGGACATGGGCTGCGGCGGCGACGACGTCTGCGGCGCGGTCTGCGCGTGTGCGCCGGTCATCACCAACAGCGCGGCGAGCAACCAGGTCGGAAAGCGGATGCGCATGCAACGTCCTTGTCGTGGGCGCTGCAGTATCGCAGATCCGTTTGCTGGTCAGGCGTGGCTGGCAAACCGGCTGCACTCCAGTCAGACGGAGGCGGCCAGCGCCCGGGTCGGCATCTGTCTGCTGCATTGCGGCTTCGCGTGCAGCGCCGACCTGCAGCTGGCCGCGACCGATCCGCGTGTTTTCAGTTGCCGCAAAAATCCTGCAATCAGCGCCGCGCCGGCAGCGTTGCCAGCACACCATCCAGCGCCAGTTGCGTGCTGAAGCCGGCCTTGCTCAGGCGTTTGCTCACTTCGTTGGGCACATCGCGCCCGCTGGTGAGCCGGTTGGGCGCGCCGGTGTAATGGAACAGGCGCCCGCCACGACGCAACACCCGCGCCAGCTGGTCGTAGAACAGCTGCGAATACAGCTCGCCGGCAATGCCGAAGCGCGGCGGGTCGTGCAGGATGGCATCGACCGAATCGTCTGCCAGCGTGGTGATGTGCTGCGAGATATCGGCGTGGGTCAGCTGCAGGCGTCCGCCGTAGGCGGCATCGTCCGGGTCCGGCGACCAGGGATTGAGCGTGCGCAACCACAGCACGTCGGCATTCTTTTCGAACGAGTGCAGCTGCGCCACCCCGGCCTCCAGGCAGCAGGCAGCAAAGTAGCCCAGCCCCCCGCAGGTATCCAGCACGATCTTGCCGCGCGGGTCGACCAGCGCCACCTTGCGGCGCGCATCGTCGAACGGCGACAGCTGCGCCGACGGCAGCATCTTGATGCCATCGATCTCGAAGGTGGGCGCACCCCATTCGGTGGGAACGAGCTTGATCAGCGCACCGCTGAAACGCGAGATCGGGGCGAAATCATCACCGTCCCAGAAGTACAGCGTGCGCTCCTTGAACTTGCCCGGATACGGGTAGCCCCTGCCGCGCCACTGCCAGGTCTGCGCATCCAGCTGCGCGGTGCCGGTACTGCGGCCCAGGTCCAGCGAGCCGGTCCATTGGGTCAGACCACTGCCGCGCGCGGCAAGCAGCGCCTGGGCATCGGAGGAAATGAGTAGTGGGCCGGAGTAGTGGGGCACGAGTCGCTGGTCTGGGTGGGCACGCGTCACGCGCGTTGCGGGTGCGAGGGATAGGCTGGCATCGTAACCGACCCCATCACGCATGCGCATCCAGCGCACCGCCGGCACGATGGCGCAGCCGCGCAGCGGCGCTTATCTGCAGCGACACGAGCCGCCGGGTCGTCTGCAACGGCGTGCTGGTGGCGATGCAGCAGCGTCGTACCCGGATGCATGCGCCGATTCCTCTGACGCACGCCGCACCGCATACTGCGCACTGCCCCCATCGACATGTTGTCCGATTGGCGCCAACCGAGGAGGATCGGCAATGCTGAAGGGTGTGTTGTTGGGGTTTGCCTGTTATGCGGCCTATTCGATCAGCGATGCGTTCGTGAAGCTGCTGGAAGGCACGCTGCCGGTCTATGAAGTGCTGTTTCTCGGTGCACTGCTGATGCTGGTGGCCGTGCCATTTTTGAAGAAGCCGGACGACCGGCTGCGCGAACTGGTAATGGCCAAGCAACCCAGCCTGTGGCTGTTGCGTGCGCTCACCGGTGCCATCGGCAACCTGACCTCGGTGATTGCGTTCACCACCTTGCCGATGGCCGAGGCGTTTGCGCTGATCTTCCTGATGCCGATCTTCGTCACCGTGCTGTCGGTGGTGTTTCTCAAGGAAGAGGTGCACTGGCGGCGCTGGTCGGCGGTGATCGTCGGCTTCATCGGCGTGTTAATCGTGCTGCGCCCGGGCTTTCGCCATCTCACCCACGGGCATGTTGCCGCGATCGTATGCGGCCTGGTCGGTGCGATTTCGGTCATCACGCTGCGCATGGCCGGGCATAGCGAAAAACGCCTGACCTTGTACGGCGCCGGGGTGATCGGCCCGTTGGTGATGGGCGGGATCATGATGTTGCCGACCTTTGTCTGGCCCACGCTGTATCAGTGGGGGCTGTTGGCCGGCTACGGCCTGCTTGCCGGCCTGGCGGCGATCTGTTTGATGTACGCCACGCGCATGGCGCCGGTGAGCGTGGTTGCGCCAACGCAATACAGCCAGATGCTGTGGGCGATCGCCTTCGGCTACCTGCTGTTCCATGACCACCTGGACTGGCCGATGGCGGTCGGCATCGCACTGATTCTGGGCGCGGGCCTGTTCACGCTGATCCGCGAGGAGCAGGTGTCGCGGTGGTGGCGGCGGACCAAGATTGTTTGAGGGCGGCGCTGTGCGCCGCGGGAATGGGGAGTCGGGAATGGGGAATCGGAACGGCGCTGCTTCGAACTGCTGCGCTGCGCTGGATGCTATTACGATTCCCGATTCCCGATTCCCGCTATGGCACAGTGGATTCCTTGCGCGGTGCGCGCCAGGTTTCAACGATGCGCGCATATTCGCCGCTGGCCTTGCTCAGGTGCAGCCACTGGTCGACGTACGCTTTCCAGGGCTGGTCGTTGCGCGGTAGCAGGAAGGCTTTTTCACCGTATTGCAGCGGCTGCTCCGGTGCGATTGCGCACAGGCCGGGCAGGCGTGCCTGCTGGTGGAGCGCTTCGGAGGCGTCGGTGATCATCACGTCCGCGCGCTGCTGCAGCAGCTCCTGGAAGATGGTGGTGTTGTCGGCGAACAGGCGCAGGTGCGCGCGCGGCAATTGTTGGCGCGCGAAGGCCTCGTTGGTGCCGCCGGGCGGTTCGATCACGCGCACCTCGGGGCGATTGAGTTGCGCGAGGCTGCGGTAACGCGCCTGGTCGGCGCAGCGCACCAGCGGAATCTTGCCGTCCACATCCAGCACCGCACTGAAATTGGCCTGGCGTTGCCGTTGCAAGGTGACCGAAATGCCGCCGACTGCGATATCGCAGCGATCGGCGAGCAGGTCGGGCATCAGTTGCGGCCAGCTGGTGCGGACGAACGCCAAGCGCGCGTCCAGGCTGCCGGCCAGCGACTGCGCCAGGGCGATATCACTGCCCTCGAACTGCCCGTCGGCACGCAGCAGCGAATAGGGGCGATAGTCGCCGGTGGTGCAGACCCGCAGCACGCCGGATTGCAGCACCGCATCCAGGCGTGAGGCAGGCTCGGGCGCGGCTGCGTGCGCAAGGCCGCAGCTGAGCAGGAACGCAAGGCAAATGCGATGGCGCATGGCGTGGCCTCGAAAAGATGCGGCCATGATAGTCGTGGCCGATGTGGTGCGGCCGACGTCAACGGCATGTCAGCACGATCCTGCCCGGGATCACGGTGCGGTAGCGCGGCGATGCGCACTGTCGATGCTTCATTCGAACCGATCGGAGTCACCCCATGCAGCTCAATCCACGCACTGCGCGTCCGATGACCACCGCCATTGCCGGGCTGTCGGCACACGGCACGCCCGATCCGGATACCAATGAAGACGAAATCCCGCTGGAAGAACAGACCCCGCAGCAAGGCGGTTTGCGCGAGGAGGTGGGCGATCTGGAAGAAGATGACGATCAGGCACTGCCCGGCCGCGTAGGCGGCGGGCTCGCGGGTGGTTGATGCGGGTGGGTAAACGCGGCTAACCGGGCAATTGGATTAGCCACCGGGTATGCGCGGCCGGCATTAAGATTCTTTCAGCACCGTCTGGAGGTTCCCAGGCCGGATGGTCGAGGGCGCGATGCCCTCGTCAAGGGAACTGCACATGCCCGGGTTCGAAGTACACCGGCTTGTTGCCGTCTTCCGGCAGCGCAGGAATCGTGTCCAGGATGGCCTTGCCACGGATATCGGTGATGCGAATGGACAAGGGCTGGTTGCCGAGCTGCTCGCCAAGGAAGTGGTTGTAATCCATCTTTTGCAGGCTCTTCCAGCTGCTGCCTTGTTTCACCTCAAACTTGACCACCGGGTAGGCGTGATTGCGCACCTGGATCGCCGCCCACCAGCGCGAGCTGCCTTCCTTGATGCGGTATTGCACGTTGCCGGTGGTGGGTGCGCGCACGATCTTCCAGCTGATCGGGATGCGCCCCTGCACGGTGTCGCCGATCGCAGCGAACGCGTTGGGCGATAGATCCACGCCGCCCGATGCGCCCTCCGGATACAGGTCGGTGACGTAGACCACGGTCTTGCCCTTGGACCCGGTCACTTCCAGGTAGGCGCCAGCCAATGCGGCCCTGACCCCGCCGAAGTTCATCTGGGTGGGGTTGAGCGCGGTGATGAAGGCATTGCTCGGAATCGGATCCAGCAAGACCGCACCGCCGGAATAGCCGGAGCTGGTGTAGGTCGCGGTGCCGGTGAAGGTACTGTTCCAGCCGGTGGCCTTGCTGGCATCCGCGGCAGCGGCGGTTTTTGCCGACGGCATGGCGGCGCTGGCGCTCGTCAGCCCCCAGGCCTGCTGCAGGACCTGCAGCTTGTCGGCGCGCGGGCTGCCATCACTGGCGAGCAGGCCACCGTTGTTGGCATTGCCCACCTCCCAGCTGCCGAGCACGGCACTGTGCATGCCGGTGTTGCTCAGATACCCGCTCAGTGCGTGTTGCCATGCCCGGTCGCGTGGATCGCCATCGCCCAGGCCGCCGCCCAGGCTGACCGGCAGCACCGCGTGATCGGCCGAGAATTGTCCGAAATCGCGCTGCCAGCTCGCCGGCAGGCTGCGCGGAAAGTCGGCCGCTGCAAACGCGTCCGCCGCGTCGCGATCCGGCCCGGCCAGCTTCGGCATCAGCAGCAGATGTGCGGGCGGAATGCGCAGCGGCACGCAGGCGAGCGGCTGCAGATTGCTGCCGGCGGCCTTGCGTGCGGAATCGCTGCAGAGCGCGTCGTTGCCCACGCCTTCCACGCCGATCACCCAGGCCGGCGCCTGCTTCAGCACTGCGGCCGCTGCTCGCGCGGCGATGCGGCTCCAGTCGGCGTCTGCCGCATTGCCCGCCCAGTTGGCGTTGCGGTAGCCGCTGCTGCCCAGGTCGATCCCGAGCATGCCAGCGGTGTTGCCGTAGCGGCGCGCAAGCAGGCCCAGGCCATCCATCCAGGCGTCGTGCTGCGTGCCCAGCTGTGGCGCCGCGTCATCGCAAGCGCCATCGGCGAAGGCGAGCAGCACCTGCATGCCGCGTTGGGTGCTGGCGCGCACCACGGCGTCCAGCAGTTGCAGGGAAGTGAGGCCAGCCAGCGCGGGGTCGCCGGCCACCTCGGCGGCGGCCACCGGTCTGGCTTGCAGGGTCGCTGCGCAGATCGGCACGCGCACGGTATTGATGTCCGATGCCTGCATCTGATCCAGCAGTTGCTGCAGCGTATTGCTGCGCAGTCCGGTGGCCACAAGCGCTGCGCGATCGAAGCCGGGCCAGGTCACGCCGCGTACCTGCAGCGCCTGGCCGCGCGCATCGGTGAGGTGTCCGCGTGTGTCGACCTGCACGGCCAGTACGGTCACGGGGGTCAGCAAGGCCAGGCCAAGCAGCAGATGAGCATGAGAGCGCATGGGAGTGTCCTGAGGGATGGCCCGCGCAGGAGACCAGCGATCGTCATCTGCGGTCCGTGCGCCGGGTCAAGGAAGCGGGCAGGAGTGTGGGAGCTGCGGCAGGCAAGCGGCCGCACTGGAATGGGGATCGCGGTTTGTGCGGGATGACGCGCCGCCGTTGTCGGCGGTGTGTGCTGATGCATCGCCGGCCAGCGGCGACCATGCTGCGTTGCGCTGGTGTACGACGTAACGGCAGGCATGGCGCGGACGTGGTCGAAAGGCTGTGCTCGTGCGCTGGCATTACATGTGCGTGCGCTGTGCGAGTAGACAGCGTTGCAACGCACCAGTGCCAGGCAGGGCGATGACTGCTCCGGCGATGCGTTGCGCGCATCCCCGGCGGCTACGGTTCCCGATGAACGCAGCGGCAGACGCACGGATATGCAGCGCACCACGATGGGGCAAGCCAATCACCCTTCGCCGGCGCACGCTGCGGCCTACCCGGCGCCGCAGCGCAAACCGCTGGTGCGCGCTGCCGCGATCTCGTATTTTTGACGGCTTGTTCACTTGCCGGTGCCGTGCCCCATGTCTGATCCGTCCGCGCCCGATCATCTGCAACGCAGTCTCTCCAATCGCCACCTGCAGCTGATCGCCATCGGTGGCGCGATCGGCACCGGGCTGTTCATGGGCTCGGGCAAGACGATCAGCCTGGCTGGCCCGTCGATCCTGTTCGTCTATCTGATCATCGGCGCGATGCTGTTCTTCGTGATGCGCGCGATGGGTGAGCTGCTGCTGTCCAACCTGGAGTACAAGTCCTTCATCGACTTCTCCACCGACCTGCTCGGGCCGTGGGCCGGGTTCTTCTGCGGGTGGACGTACTGGTTCTGCTGGATCATCACCGCCATCGCCGACGTCATCGCGATTGCCGCCTATGCGCAGTTCTGGTTTCCCGGCTTGGCGCCGTGGATCCCGGCCATCCTGTGCGTGCTGTTGCTGCTGAGCCTGAACCTGGTGACGGTCAGGTTGTTCGGCGAGATGGAGTTCTGGTTCGCGCTGATCAAGATCATCGCCATCTGCGCCTTGATCCTCACCGGCGCCGGGCTGGTGGCCTGGGGCTTCCGCTCGCCGTCGGGCAATGTGGCCTCGTTGTCGAACCTGTGGAACGACGGCGGCATGTTCCCGATGGGCATTGGCGGCTTCTTTGCCGGGTTCCAGATCGCGGTGTTCGCCTTCGTGGGCATCGAGCTGGTCGGCACCACCGCCGCAGAAACTGCCGATCCACGCCGCAACCTGCCCAAGGCGATCAACTCGATCCCGGTGCGCATTTTGATTTTCTATGTGCTGGCGCTGATCGCGATCATGGCGGTGACGCCTTGGCGGCAGGTGGTGGCCGACAAAAGCCCGTTCGTGGAGCTGTTCGTGCTGGCCGGCGTGCCGGCGGCCGCGAGCCTGATCAACTTCGTGGTGCTGACCTCGGCCACCTCGTCGGCCAACAGCGGCATCTTCTCCACCAGCCGCATGCTCTACGGCCTGGCCGAGGAGCAGCATGCGCCCAAGGGCTTTGCCAAGCTCTCGCGTGCAGCGGTGCCGGCACGTGGCCTGCTGTTCTCCTGCCTGTGCCTGTTGCTGGGCGCGATGCTGGTGTACCTGATCCCCAACCTGGTCACTGCGTTCACGCTGGTGACCACCTTGTCGGCGGTGCTCTTCATGTTCGTGTGGTCGCTGATCCTGTGCGCCTACATCGCGTACCGGCGCAAGCGGCCCGAGCAGCACGCGGCATCGGCGTTCAAGATGCCCGGTGGCGTGTTGATGTGCTACGTGTGCCTGGCATTCTTCGCCTTCGTCATCGTGCTGCTGACCTTGCAGGCCGACACGCGCCAGGCCTTGCTGGCCAGCCCGGTGTGGTTCCTGATCCTGGCGATCGGCTATGCGGTGAAGCGGCAGCAGACGCGCAGCGGCTGAGCGCGCGTACCAGCCAAGACATCCACCGAAGACCTCATCAAGGCCCCGCACCGCGGGGCCTTGGCGTTTGTGGCTGCACGGCGCTGCGATAAAGGCCACTGGCAGCTAAGCGCGTTTTGCGCGCGACGTTGACGCGGATCGGACGGAACGGGATGCTCGCCGCCATCCATCGCCACGGCCCATCGCATGATCACGACGCACCCGATTGCCGGAACGCAGCACACGCAAGGTTGCTGGGTCGACCTGTGCCAGGCCAGCGCGCAGGAACTGGCGCAGGCCGCAGACAAGGTGGGCTTTGCGCTGCCGGATCGCGCGGCCATCGGCGAGATCGAATTCTCCAGCCGGGTGCGGCGCCAGGGCGAGGTGCTGTTTCTCAACGTGCCGCGCTTTCAGGACGACGATGGCCCGACTGCGCCGCTGGGCTTTGCGTTGTCGCCGACCATGCTGGTGACCCTGCGCGAGCAGCACATGGGCTCGCTGGATGCGGTGGCCGCGCGTCTTGCGCATGAGCCCTGCCATAGCGCCGACGATCTGCTGCTGCGCATCTTCGACCAGTTGGTGGGGCGCCTGGCAGACCGGCTCGAATCGCTGGAAGCCGAGGTCACCGACACCACCCGGCAGGTGTTCGACAACCCGCACAAAACCAAGGGCCTGGAGCGCATGCTGCATCAGGTCGGGGGCATGGGCCGGCGTCTGGGTGGGCTGCACAATGCCGGGCAAGGCCTGCTGCGCCTGGTCACCTATCTGGATGGCGCCGCGCCGGACTGGTTTGGTGCCGATGCGGCCAAACGCATCGGCTTGCTGCACAAGGACCTGACCACCTTGAGCGAGTTCCAGCAGCACATGGACGACCGCATCGAGTTCCTGCTCGACAGCGTGCTGGGCATGATCAACATGGACCAGAACAACGTGATGAAGGTGATGGCGGTGGCCTCGGTGGTCGGCATTCCGCCCACCGTGCTGGTCGGCATCTGGGGCATGAACTTCGCCTACATGCCCGAGCTCAAGTGGCACGACGCGTATTACTGGGCGCTGGGCGTGATCGTGCTGAGCATGCTGGTGCCGCTGGCCTGGTTCCGCAAGCGCGGCTGGGTGTAATACATCAGAGCCGGAAACCGTAGGAGCGCACCTGGGCGCGATATGGCGTTACAGGGAAGGCCCTCGCGCCCAGGGGCGCTCCTACAGGGTGCCGTCAGCGCAATCATCTGTTGCCCACAGTTGCGTGACTACGCAATGCCAAGCTAGGGCAGCCCGGTAGCTGTGCAGCGCGCGGCAGACTGCAGGAAACCCGTAGGAGCGCACCAGGGCGCGATGCGGCGTTACCGGGACGACGCGGCGTTGCCGGGAAGGCCCTCGCGCCCAGGGGCGCTCCTACGGGGGTGCCGTCAACGCAATCATCCGTTGCCTACGGTTGCGTGACTACGCAATGCCAAGCTATGGCAGTGCGGTAGCTGTGCAGCGCGCGGCAGACTGCAGGAAACCCGTAGGAGCGCACCAGGGCGCGATGCGGCGTTACCGGGAAGGCCCTCGCGCCCAGGTGCGCTCCTACAGGGTGCCGTCAGCGCAATCATCTGTTGCCTACGGTGGCGTGACTACGTAATGCCAAGCTAGGGCAGCCCGGTAGCTGCGCAGCGCGCGGCAGACTGCAGGAAACCCGTAGGAGCGCACCAGGGCGCGATGCGGCGTTACCGGGAAGGCCCTCGCGCCCAGGGGCGCTCTTACAGGGGTGGGCTGGGATGCGCAGCTGTCACTGCGCACTGCGCCGTGACTGGAAAACTGCCCCGCTGCGTAGCGCGCAACCAGGCGATGCGCATTGTTGATTGCTGCCGGGGGCCCGGATCAGCCCTTGGCCTGGAAGCTGGCTTCTTCGTACGGCTGCACCACCACCCAGCCTTCGCCGGCAAAGCGCATCTGCAGGCTTTCGCCCGAGCCACGGCCGAACAGCGTGCCGATCGACACGTCAGTGACCAACTCGGGGGACAGCGTGCCCGACCAGGCCACGGTGGCATTGGGGTCGGTGAACACCGGGCCGCTGGCGGCGGTGACCGGCAGGGTCAGCGGCTCGTAGTGCGAGGTGATCGCCACGATGCCGTGGCCGCTCAGGCGCACGTTGAACAGGCCGCCGGACAGCATGCCGGCTACCTTGCGCATCATCGTGATCTTGTGCTCGACGCCGGATTCGAAGGCCAGCACGTCGTTGCCGTTGACGAAGATCGCCTCGCCATTCAAACGCAGCAAGGTCACCAGCTTGCCGAGGTCGGCCAGATACACCCGGCCCTGGCCTTCGGCCTTCATCAGCTGCATGCCTTCGCCGCTGACCGCCTTCTTCAGCAGGTTGCCCAGCCCCTGCTCTAGCAGCCCCTCGCGGGTGAACTTGACGTTGCCGGTGCGCGCGACCATGGCGCCGGCCTTGGACCACACCATGCCGTCGAGGCGCACTTCCAGCAGGTGCGGGTTTTCCAGTTCGAACGGATCGGGGCTGACGTCCTTTTCCTTGGAATGGGCGAGAAATTCGTTGAGCGTGCGTACGGCCATGGGTCCGTCCTGGAGGGTGAAAGAGTGCGCATGATACGCGGCAGGCTTGTATCTTCGAAGCGTACTGGTGTGCGCGTCGATGTTGCGGCGCACATGGCGCTCAGTCAGCGCGTCGCGCGCCATGACAGCTACAACCAGGCGACCCTCCATCAGGATCTATGCGTGGTGGCGAAGTGGTGCTGCAGCTTTTTGCAGCGTCATGGATGCGGGTTGGCATCGACGCACTGCACTGCGATGAAGAGATGACGCCGATACGCCACTGGTGCAGTGACTCTGTGCGCGCCACGTTCCGACGTATGCAATCCCAGCTGCGTTACACAGTTCGGCACGAAGGCACGTCGCAAATAAAACAACCGCTCGGCCTGCACCGTGCTTCTGAGATCGGCGTCGAATTCGCGGCATTGCTGCCGGGCTAGATTGCTCCTACAGAAAACGTCTTTACGTTGTTCAAGGAGTGGGGCGATGCACGTTGTTGGTGGCAATCGAGTAGAAGGGGGCTGGTCTGGAATGTCGCTGCGTGGTGGCGCGATCGCGTCGTTGTTGACGCTGGCCGCTGCTGCCACTGGCTTGTATAGCGCACCCGCGCAAGCGGCAGTGGGGCCGGGTGTGGTGAGCGGCGACACCATCGTGCACGATCCGTCGATGCTCAAGCTGAGCGATGGGCGTTACTACATCTATGCCACCACCGGCGTGGTCACCAGTACCGACCGCACCAAGTTCAGCAATGCGGGCGCGATCTTCAGCAGCATGCCGAGCTGGGTGCGCAGCTACAACCCGGACAACCAGCTATGGGCGCCGGATGTGTCCTTCCACGGTGGCAAGTATCTGATGTATTACACCGCCTCCAAGTTCGCCACCAACACCTCGGCGATTGCGCTTGCCAGCAGCAGCACCGGCAAGCCTGGCTCGTGGAAGGATCAAGGTATCGTCTACACCTCCAAGAGCAGCGACGACTACAACGCCATCGACGGCAATCTGGTGGTGGATGGCAATGGCAAATGGTGGTTGGCGTTTGGCTCGTTCTGGTCGGGGATCAAGCTGATCCAGCTCGATCCCGGCACCGGCAAGCAGCTGTCCGGCAACACGACGCGCTACAGCCTGGCGAGCCGGCCGTCCCCGGGCGCGGTGGAGGCGCCTTTCATCCAGCAGGCCAATGGCTGGTACTACCTGTTCGTGTCGTTCGATGCGTGCTGCAAGGGCGCCAGCAGCACCTACAAGATTGCGGTGGGACGTGCGCGCTCGGTGACCGGGCCGTACCTGGATCGCGCCGGGGTGGACATGCGCAACGGTGGCGGCACGGTGATCCAGTCCGGGTTGGGCAGCATGCATGGGCCAGGCGGGCAATCGGTGTTCCGCGATGGCGACGGCGACATCCTGGTCTACCACTACTACGACGACCGCGGCGACGCGCGCCTGGGCATCAACCGGCTGGGTTATGACGGCAGCGCATGGCCGGTGGTGCAGTAGCAGCAATCAATCGAACACGCAGTTGCGCTATGTAATGGCGCAGCGATCAGGCGATGCCTGATGCAGCGATCCGCCAGCGTTGCCGACTGCCAGAACCGCTAGACCGCCAGCCGCTGCCGAGCAGTGCCCGGCAGCCGCCGTCGCACACTTAGCGCGTGGTGGCTTCGGGCTTGCGCACGCGTTTGGCCGGCGCCGGCTTGCTCGCGGTGTCCGGATACAGGTTCAACAGCATCAAGGTGACGCCGTTGGTCCAGCCGAAGCCGTCCTGCAGCGCGTATTCGCCACCGCCACCGCCGGCGGCATCGGCTTCCAGGCCGTATTTTTCGACCAGCTTGTGCTCGCGCGCGAACAGCGCCTGCACCTGGGTGAGGAAGCGCTCGCCGATGGTGCGCGCCAGCGCGTCTTCGCCGTAACGGCGCAGGCCGTCCACCGCCACCCATTGCAGCGGTGCCCAGCCATTGGGCTCGTCCCATTGCTGGCCGGTCTTCACTGCGGTGGTGGCCAGGCCACCGGGGCGCAGCAGGCGCGCGCGCACGGTGCTGGCGGTGCGTTTGGCATGCGCGTCGGTCGCCAGGCCGGTGAACAGCGGATACAGCGCCGCGGCGGTGACCTGGTCGCTGAGCTTGCGGGTCTGCCAGTCGTAGTCGGCGTAGTAACCGGCCGCGTTCCACAGGTGCGCATCGATGGCCTGCTTCCGGCGCAGTGCCAGCGCCGCATAGTCCTGCGTGCATTCGGCGCCCGGCTGCGCGCAGGCCTGGGCCAGGGTGCGCTCCAGGTGATACAGCAGGCTGTTCAGGTCGATCGGCACGATGGCGGTGGTGCGGATGGTGCGCAGGTTCTGCCCATCGGCCAGCCAGCGGCTGGTGTAGTCCCAGCCGCTCTCGGCACCGGCGCGCAGGTCGCGGTAGACCTCGGCGGCCGGGCGGTCGCCGGCCTCGGCGGCGGTGCGGGTGTCGTGCAGCCAGGCTTCCGGGCGCGGGGTATCGCGCTCGTCCCAGTAGCGGTTGAGCAGGCTGCCGTCGGCCAGACGCACCACATGGCGCGCGGCCTGGCCGGGCTGCAGGTCTTCGCTGCCCTGCATCCAGTAGGCGTATTCCTTCTGCAGCTGCGGCAGATAGCGCTGGTAGACCGCTTCGCCTTCCACGCCAGCCTGCAGTTCCACCATGTAGGAGAAGAACGGCGGCTGCGAGCGGCTCAGGTAGTAGCTGCGGTTGCCGTTGGGGATATGCCCGTAGGTGTCGATCAGGTAGGCGAAGTTGTCCAGCATCTGGCGGCTGAGCGTGGTCTCGCCGCTCTTCACCAGGCCCAGCATGGTGAAGTAGGAATCCCAGTAATACACCTCGCGGAAGCGTCCGCCCGGCACCACGTACGGATGCGGCAGCGCCAGCAGGCTGCTGTAAGGCGGCACGTGGGTCTGGCTGCGCACCAGCTTGGGCCACAGCTCGTCGATGTGTTCGCGCAGCACGGTGTCCTGGCGGATCGCGTCGGTCTGCACCGGCGGCGACTCTTCGAAATTGGCGTCCACGAACTTGCGCAGGTCAAAGCCGGGGTGATCGTGCTGCGCCAGATAGTCGGCGTTGATCAGCGCCGGGTCGCGCAGCGGCAGGAAGTCGACGAAGTGCTTCTGGTCGTCGAACAGCTCGCCGCTCTGCACCGCCTGGAACAGCTCCGGGTAGGCCAGGTCGGGCGTGGGCGGTGTGGCCGCCGGTGCGTTGACGACCGGAGTGTCCATGGGCGCGGCGGTCAGCGTGCAGGGCGCCACGAACATGCTCAGCGACAGGCCAAGCAGCGACGTGCAGCACGGGGGCGCGGCAGAACTCATGGCATCTCCAGAACGGGCAGTGACGTGCGGCATGGTAAACGACCGAAGTGGCGGGCGGGGCCGGACGACGGTGTCGGCAGGCCGACAGGCTTCGCACGGAGACGACTGGATTCAGCAAGGTGATCCGACGCGGTGCTGCAGGTGGTTGCGCGGGTTGCGTTGCCGATTCAGGCCTATCGGCCCGGATTGAGGCAGCTTGAGCCGCGTGCGGACCGCGTCGGATTGCCGACATCGCTGCAAGATGCGCGCCACAGCGCGCGGCGGGCGGGCGGCACTGCCAGTGCACGGCAGCCGGCGCGCGTGGGGACTGGCCGGCGACAGCTCGGCCTTGCTCGCCTGACCGATTGCAGCGGCGTGGACGCACCGGTGGCACGCCGAACAAAGTCAGGCGGCTTGCTGTCCTTATGCGTCAGCCTCGGCGCGGGCGACCGGTCTGCAACAAACGCTGCAGCTGCAGCGCGTTGGGCACCGCCAGCCCGGCGGCAGTGTTGTCGAAGATCACCCAGCGCTCTGCCTGCGGATGCGTCGCGTCCTGCGCTGCGTTGCGCACCGCGTCGGCCAGTGTCTGCAGCGCACTGGCGTCGTAGCTGCTGTAGTAGATGCGCGGTGCGCCATGCCAGCGCCAGTACTGCGGGCCGGCTGTCGCACCCGGTGTGGCGGCGTCCGGCACCGGCGCCGGATCGACGGCGCAGCGTGCGATGCGGTGGCGCGCCAGCAGCGCCTGTGCCTGCGGGAGAAACCAGCTGGCATGACGCGGTTCGCAGACCACGCCGCCGTCCCAGCGCCGCCGCAGCATGGCGAAAAACCTGGCCGCCACCGGCGCATCGAACACAGCGCTGGGCGGCAGTTGCAGCAGCAGGCAGCCCAGTCGCTTGCCCAGCGCACCGGCCTGGGCGAGGAAGGCATCCAGCAACGGACCCACACCCTGCAGGCGTGCATCGTGGCTGATGCTGCGCGGCAGCTTGACCGAAAAGCGGAAATTCTCCGGCACGCTGTCGGCCCAGCGTGCGTAGGTACTGGCACGGTGCGGACGATGAAACGAGGAGTTGATCTCCACTGCATTAAAACGTGTGGCATAGCGTTGCAAGACGCTGGCACCATCGCCGAATGCGGCGCGGTCGGCGGCCGGGATCGACCAGCCTGCGCAGCCACAGCGCACGCGCGGCACGGCGATGGATGAACGAGCCTGCATGAGGTGTACGCAAGACGGGTGGGCAGCACTCTATGCATGCGCGCATGTCAGCGTTGCGTGTGCACTGCGCTCACGGCCGACTCACCGACGACTTCGATACTGGGCGCATGCCAGAAGGTCCTTCCCTTGTCATCCTGCGCGAACAGACCGAAGCATTTGTCGGCCGCAAGATCCTGCGCGTGTCCGGCAACAGCAAGCAGGACATCGCGCGGCTGGAGCAGCAAAAGGTGCTGGCGTTACGCAGCTGGGGCAAGCACTTCCTGATCGAGTGCGCGCAGTTCAGCGTGCGCATCCACTTTCTGTTGTTCGGCAGTTATCGCATCGACGAAGACAAGCCGAATGCGGTGCCGCGTCTGCGCCTGGAGTTTTCCAAAGGCCAGCGGTTGAATTTTTACGCCTGCTCGGTGCAGTTCATCGAGCGCCCGCTGGATGAGGTCTACGACTGGACGGCGGATGTCATGAACCCGCTCTGGGATGGCGCGCAGGCACGGCGCAAGTTGCGCGCCGCACCCTCCATGCTTGCCGCCGATGCATTGCTGGACCAGACCATCTTTGCCGGCGTCGGCAACATCATCAAGAACGAAGTGCTGCATCGCATCCGTGTGCATCCTGAAAGCACGGTGGGCGCATTGCCGGCGCGCAAGCTCGGCGAGCTGGTCACCCAGGCGCGCGATTACAGCTTCGACTTCTACACCTGGAAAAAGGCCTTCGTGCTGAAGAAGCATTACCAGGTGCATACCAAAACCAGCTGCCCGCGCGACGGCGCGCCGCTGCAGTATCGAAAGCACCTGGGCAAGGCCGGGCGGCGGGCGTTTTTCTGCGAGGTCTGCCAGCGGCTGTACCTCCCGGAGGATGGCTGAGCATGTGCGGCCCTCACCCTGGCCAGTCGGCATCGACCGGATGTAGGGCGAACGACCGCCGCACAGCCTGCAGGATCCATACCGCCGGGGCAGGGCAGTGCCCGTCGGCAAGCAGGGAGAGTCGACCGCCACGCTCGCTAATGTGAATGGCGGCTGGCGCCTGCGGCCCAGACAACGAATTTCAAACGCGCGCAAACGCCACGCCCGCTAGATTTGCGCGTCCTGCACCGGGTTCACGGTGCGGCGTGCGCATCTCTCATCTCATCGGTCTCCCGCATTGTGATTACCCGCAGGAAGGAAACGCTTGTCCCGCATGTCGCCGCTGTCGCATGCACGGGCGCCATCCTGTTCTTTCTTGCCTGTCTGTTGCTGTATATGCCGCCACCACGCGACATGGTGCGACACGACGACAGTTTGCAGGTGTATTTCGTGCCGCGCCCGGAGTTGACGCTGCCGGCGCCGGTGACACCGCCGCAGCAACGCGACCCCATACCGCGCGCTGCGCCGGCCGCGGCCTCATCCGCGCGCAGTGCGCCACCGCCGACACGTACCCCACCGCCGCAGCGGCAGGTGGCCGCCGCCAACGCGCCCGCTGGCGAATCGATGGCGGCCCAGCTCTACACCCGCGAAGGACGCTTGCGCATGCCGCGCGATGCGCAGGTCGACCCGATGGCGCAGGCCGGCGCCGCGGTGCCGCCGGGCATGGCCGACGAACGCGCGCAGGCCAAGGCGCGCAACGTGATGGAACGGGTCAATCCGGTGCAGTACCAGGACACGCGCTTTGCCAAGGACTGGAAGAGCGACGGCACGCTGGGCGATGTGGCGATGCAGGAAATGAATCGCGGCATGAAGAAATTCAACGACATGCTCAACGGGCCGCAGACGCAGGTGGCCAAGGCGCGACCACCGCCGGATGTGCGCTTCAACCCCGCCCTGGCGGGCAATCAGGCCGAGATGGGCAGCGAGGCGACCGGCGATGCCTACAAGGCCGCGCCGATCGCGCACGAGACACCGCCCGATCTCAAGGGCGAAGCCAGCCGCCGCATCCGCGAGGCGCTGGCCGCGCTGGAGCAGCGCAGCGCGCGTTGCGATGCGTCCAAACGCAAATCCCTGTTGTCGCCGGTACGCACGCACCTGGGTGATCTGGAGCGTGCCGAGCACGCCTTGAACAACGGCGCCGATCCGGTGATGGCCGCACAAATGCTGCCGCGCCAGGCCGACAGCGCCTACGATCTGGCCCGCCGCGCGCTGTGGTACGCCGACCGCCAGTTGAAGCAGTGTGCGATCGGATGAGTGGGGCAGTGAATGCGGTTGGGTGCAGCTGACCGGGAGTAGCGAGCAAACCTCTCTAAGGCTTTACCGATGGCGGCAACGTATCGGCCACATTCGCAGCGTTGACGCGTAATGGCGAGTGAGCCGAATGCACGGTGCCCTCACCGCTCGCTGGACCCGCAGTGAATCCGCCCATGGAGGCTCCTTGGCGGCATGCATGCCGCCAAGGGTCCCGCAACCGGCAAGGACACCGCATTAGAAAGTTGGTCGGTGGTCAGGTGATTGTTGCTCGGCTTGCGATGGGAAGATTTTTGGCCACACGACGATCCGAACAACGCGGATCAGGCACTGCTCTTACCGTGCACACCGACCATCCCGACAGGTCCTTGCCTGCTCACCGTCGCGGGACCTTACGCGGCATGGATGCCGCGTAAGAGCCTACACGGACGTACTTGCGGCGTGTCCTGCGATGGTGGGCGGGCAAGGGCCCTGCAGCCAAACCTGGCGTTGGCAA
The DNA here is from genome assembly GCF_040202355.2 of Xanthomonas sp. WHRI 7064. Classification (NCBI taxonomy): domain Bacteria; kingdom Pseudomonadati; phylum Pseudomonadota; class Gammaproteobacteria; order Lysobacterales; family Lysobacteraceae; genus Xanthomonas; species Xanthomonas sp. WHRI 7064. The sequence continues at coordinate 823,268 of NZ_CP167821.1, forward strand.
CTGATTGGTTGAAGAAGTAAGGCAGTCTTCGTCAGATATCGGGAATAGAACCCCCCCCCCCGCCGGGGCGAGAAGGTACGGCTTTCGCGGCAAGCGCGCGTGCGCCTTGGAGCGCCCGCGACGCAGGCGCGGTTGGAGGCGCGCAGCGGGAGTTGTGAGGGCACGTCTATGAAACGGCCCATCCAGCCGGCAGCCGGACTGTCGCCCCGCGCTACATCAGGCGCTGGGCCCGTCCTGCGCCAGACTCTGGCGGTAACGGTCTTTCTCGACACTCAGCGCGACTTCCGCGCGCAGGAATACCTGCCCGATCGGCTCGTCGCCACGGGTTGCCTGTGCCTGGCCGATCAGCACCGTCAGCCCGTGCGCATGCTGCTGCTGGGCAATGTCGCGCAGGCGCTGCAGCTTCTGTTCGGCATTGGGATCGCGCAGTACCGCGATGAATTCGGCGCTGTCGGTCACGCGGTCCACGCTGTCGCCGTTGGCTTGCGCCTGCGCGGCCAGGGCCTGGTCGAGTTGTTGCAAGGCGCGACCCAGGAGCCGCTCGCTCTGTTTTTCAGCCAGCGCGGCCAGTTCCTGCACTTCCAGGATCACCAGGTAATAGCCGGTGTCGGCGGCGGCCGGAGCGGCAACCGGTGCCACCGGCTGCAGGATCGCCTCGCGCTCAAGCTGCAACTCGCGCTTGCGCTCGTCCAGCAGGCGCATGGTGACGCGTGCCAATGCCTGCAGCCCGGTGCGTTGAATGTCGGTGAGCGTGCGCGGCTCGGTGTCGAGCACACAGACGGTGCCCAATGCCACACCGTCGGAGGTAACCAGCGGCATGCCGGCATAGAAGCGCGCGCCGGTCTCGCCGGTGACCACAGAGACATCGGCAAAACGGCTGTCCTGGGTGAGGTCGCGCACTTCCATCAATTGCTCGGGGCTGCGGATGGCGTGATCGCACACGGCCTGGCTGCGGTCGGTCTGCTGCATGCCCAGGCCGAGCTGGGCCTTGAACCATTGGCGGTCGCGATCGACCAGCGACATCAGTGCGATCGGCGTGTTGCACAGCGAGGCCGCCACCTGCACCACGTCCTGGTAGGTGTCCTCGGGCAGGCTGTCGACGATGCGATAGCCGTCCAGGACCTGTTGGCGGGAGGCTTCGTCAGCCAGGGGCATTTGCTTCATCGAATAAGCCAGGCAAGCGCGAGCGAGAAAGATGTAACGATACCGGCACCGCCGATAACGCGGCGTGGATTTGCCATGCGCCCGAGCACGGCCTGCAGGGCGGATTCAGATCCGCATCCCCGCCGCGCTGCGCAGGCTAGGGGACATGCAACCGGCGGACTGAAGCGCCGGCGCGAGATTTCAAACCCGAGTGCGATGCCTGCGCATTGCACGCAGGCACCGGGGACTCATACGCACACGCACCATTGCGTACCGCGCATGTGGAAACGGCGCGGCTCGAAAGCCGCGCCGTCGGTGTGCGACTTTCCAGCCTCAGCGCTTGACCGGCTTGCCGTCCACGTCCAGCACCTGCACCTCACCGAGCTTGAGCGCACGCACCGGGGCTTCGATCTTCTTCAGGTCGCCCACGATCACCCAGGTCATCGCGTTGGGCGCGATGATTTCCTTGATGGCCTTCTGCGCGGCCGGCTGGTCGATCGCTTCCAGGCGCGGCTTGAGCGTCTGCACGTAATCGTCGGGGCGGTCGAACTGCACGATGCCTTCGATCGCACCCAGCACCGCGCCGGTGGTTTCGAAGCTGCCGGGCAGGGCGCGGATGCGCTGGTTCTTGATCTTCTCGATCTCGTCGGTGGTCAGCGGCTTGTCGCCGATGATCGCGGTGGCTTCCTTGAGGATCTCGTTGGCCGACTCGGCGGTCTTGTCGGTCTGCACCGGCGCGGAGAACATGTACGGCCGCTGGCCCTGCGCATCCAGCATGCGGGTCCCGGCACCGTAGGCCCAGCGCTTGTTCTCGCGCAGGTTCATGTTCAGGCGCGAGGTGAAGGTGCCGCCGAAGGCGCCATTGGCCACGCCGATCGCCAGGTTGTCCGGCGCCTTGGTGGACGGTGCGAGCAGGCCAGCCAGAATCACCGACTGCGGCGCATCCGGGCGGTTGATCAGGTACACGCGCGGCTTGGGCTGCGCGGCGACCTGGACCAGGTTCTTCTTCGGCAACGGCGTGGCAGGTGCCTTCCAGTCACCGAAGGCGGCATCCAGCTGCGGGATGATCTGCGCCAGCGTGGTGTCGCCGGCCACCAGGATGCGCAGGTTGTCCGGACGCAGCCACTGGCGGTGGAAGGCCTGCAGGTCCTGGGCGTTGAGGCTCTTGATCGCCGTCTCGGTGCCGCTGCCGGTGAGCGGGATGCCGTAGGGGTGGTTCTGGCCGAACAGCAAGGGCGGCAGCGCACGCAGCGCCAGGCTGTTGGGCTGGGTCTTTTCCTGCGCAATGCCGGCCAGCCACTGGCCGCGGATACGCTCGATGTCGGCGGCCTTGAAGGCCGGGTTGCGCACGATGTCGGAGAACAGCTGCAGCGACGGCTGCAGCTGGTCGTTGAGCGCATCCAGCGAGGCGCTGCAGCTGTCCAGATCGCAGCCGACCGCCGTGATGGCGCCCAGGCGCTGGCGACGCTGCGCCACTTCCACCGAATCCAGCGCGGCGGTGCTCTCGTTCATCAGCGCGGCGCTGAAGCTGGCGGTCCCGAGCTTGTTGCCCTGGTCGGCCGCATACCCGGCATCGAACAGCAGTTCCACCTGGGTGACCGGGATGGTGTGGCGCTCGGCCAGGATCACCTCGACGCCGTTCTTCAACTTGCCGCGCTGCAGCTGCGGGAAGCTCAGGTCGGGGAACTGGCTGGTCTGCGGCACGCCCTTGCTGCGGTCCAGCGAGGAGGCGGTGGTTTTGTACTTGCCGGCGGCCGGCAGCTTGGGCGCCGGCTTGCCGGGTTCTTCGCCACGCGCGACCACCGCCTTGTCTTCGGCGGCGGGGTCGAAGTCCTTGCCGGCCGGCAGCACGGTGAGCAGATAGTCGCCCTTGCCGAACCAGGTGGCCGCGGTCTGCTTGACGCTGTCCACGGTGGCGGCCTGGCCGCGCTGCAGATCCTGCTTGTAGGCGCCCGGGTCGCCGCGGTAGACCTGGCCCTCGGCCAGGATCACCGCCTTGCCACCGAAGCCGCCGACCTTTTCCAGCCCGCGCACGAAGCCGGCGCGGTAGGCCACCTGCGCGCGCTGCAGCTCGTCGGCAGTCGGGCCCTGGGCGATGAACTTCTTGAGCTCCTCGTCGATGATTGCCTCGACCTTGGCCGGGTCCACGCCGTCCTTCACGTCGGCCTGGATTTGCACCTGGCTGGACAGCGCGAACGGCTGGATCGCCGCCGACACGTCATCGACCAGATTGTCCTGGTAGACCAGGCGCTGATACAGCCGCGAGGTCTTGCCGCCGCCGAGCACGGTGGTGGCCAGGTCCAGCTGGATCGCCGCATCGCTGCCCAACTGCGGTGCGGCCCAGGTGCGGTAGATGCGCGGCTGCGAGACGTGGTCGTGCTGCACGCCACGCTTCTGCGCGGCCAGCGGGGTTACCCATGGCTGCTGGCGCGCCACCGGCTTGCCGGACGGGATGTCGCCGAAATACTGCAGCGCCTTGGCACGCGCCTGCGCCACGGTGATGTCGCCGGCCAGCACCAGGGTGGTGTTGGCGGCGCCGTAATTGTCGTTGAACCATTGTTTGACGTCGGCCAGCGAGGCCGCGTCCAGATCTTCCATCGAGCCGATGGTGTCGTGCTGGTACGGGTGGTTGGCCGGGAACAGGTTGGACAGGATGTTCTGGTCCACGCGGCCGTAGGGGCGGTTCTCACCCTGGCGCTTCTCGTTCTGCACCACACCGCGCTGGGTGTCGAGTTCTTCCTGGCCGATCGCGCCGAGCAGGTGGCCCATGCGGTCCGATTCCAGCCACAGCGCGGTGTCCAGCGCGGTGGTCGGCACGGTCTCGAAATAGTTGGTGCGGTCGAACCAGGTGGTGCCGTTCATGTCGGTGGTGCCGACCTTTTCCAGCGGCGCGAAGAAGCTGCCCTTGTTGTTCTCCGAGCCGGAGAACATCAGGTGCTCGAACAGGTGCGCAAAGCCGGTCTTGCCGGCCGGCTCGTCGCCGGAGCCGATGTGGTACCAGATGCTCACCGCCACCACCGGCGCCTTGTGGTCTTCGTGCACCACCACGGTCAGGCCGTTGGGCAGGGTGAAGCGGGTGTAGCCGATCTCGGGAATGGCACTGCTGGCCGCGGGCTTGGACAGGCTGGCCGGGGCGGCAGCGACGGCGGGAGCAACGGTACCGGCAGCGACGCCGAGCACACCGGCGATCAACAGGGACAGCGGACGCAGCATGTGACACTCCAGAGCAGGACAATCGGCCGAGGGTAGTGGCTGCCTGTCGGCGTCGCAAATGCTGTCCGGCAGGGGGGGCAGGTGCGGCTGCCGGCAGGACGGTGCGCGATGGGACGCCCGGGCCGGCGCTGGCCGGGGGGGCGTAGCAACCGCAACATGCCCCCGAGCGCGCCGCAGGTGGTTCCCATCCGGCACGGGCGTGATGGCGTGGCGGGTGCAGATGGCCGGTGTGCGCCACGCCCGGTGGGGCGACCGATTGCGCAGGCCCGGCACGTGCCCGGTCGTGTGTGGAGCCTTCCAACATCCCCATGCCGGCAGATCTGCGGGCGGGCTCGGCACCGGCACGCTGACCATCAGCAAGCAGGCCCGGCCGCACGCGCTCAAGTTGATCATCGCCTCGCCGTTACCTGGGGCGACCTACCTTGCCCAGACGTTGCCCGCCGATCACGCTATGACCCTTCTGTTGCCGCCCGTGCCGATTCCTGCCGACGACGCCCTGCGTGTGGAGGCGGTGCGTCGGTTGGGGGTGTTGGACACCGAGCCGGAAGCCGAATTCGACGATATCGCCTGGCTGGCCGCCCACATCACCGGCGCCCCGATGGCGCTGGTGTCGCTGCTGGACGCCGACCGCCAGTGGTTCAAGGCGCGTTGCGGCACCGATCTGGAAGGCACCCCGCGCAGCGCGTCGTTCTGCTCGTATGCGGTGATGGGGACCGAGCTGCTGGAGATCCCCGACGCCGAGGCCGACCCGCGCTTTGCGCTCAATCCGCTGGTCACTGCCGCACCGGGCATCCGCTCGTATGTGGGCGTGCCGCTGGTCGGCCGCGAAGGCTATGCCTACGGCACCTTGTGCACGCTCAGCACCCGCTCGCGCGTGCTCGACGAGAACCAGAAGCAAGGCCTGATCCGTCTGGCGCGCCAGGCCGTCAGTCAACTGGAGGCGCGTCGCGACCGGCTGGCCGCGCAAGCGCAGCGGCAGACCCTGAGCCGCTTGCTGGAGGCCATGCCCGACGGCGTGGTGTCCTGCGACAGCGACGGGCTGCTGCATGAATTCAACCACGCCGCCCGGCAATGGCACGGCACCGATCCGCGCCTGTTACCGCCGACGCAATGGGCGCAGCACTTCGATCTCTACAACGCCGACGGCAGTGCGCTGCTGCCCACCGAGGCCATCCCGCTGGTGCGCGCCTGGGCCGGCGAACACGTGCGCAATGCCGAGATGGTGATCCGCGCCACCGGCCAGCCGGCACGCAGCGTGCTGTGCAATGCAGACCCGGTGGTCAGCGATCAGGGCGCGGCATTGGGTGCGGTCTGCGTGATGCACGACATCACCCAGCTGCGCGATGCCTCGGCTGCGCTGGCGGGCGAGCGCGCACGCCTGCAGTCGCTGGTGGACGCCTCGCAGGATGTGGCGATCATCGCGTTCGATCCGAACGGGCGCATCAAATTGTTCAATCCCGGCGCCGAGCGCCTGCTCGGCTACACGGCGGACGAGGTGCTGGGCAGCTGCCCGGCGCAGTTCCATCTGCCGGCCGAGCTGGAGCGGCACATGGCCACGCTGGCGTTGTCGCCGCCGTCGTATCTCAAGCTGGCCGCCGCTGCCGCAGGCGACCTGCTCGAAGAAGAACTCTGGACCCTGGTGCGCAAGGACGGCGGGCTGCGGCGCGTACGGCTGTGCTTCAACATCATCCACGACGCGCAGCAGGGGGTGTCCGGCTATCTGGCAATGGCCATCGACGTCACCGCCGAGCTGCAGGCGCAGGCCGCCGCGCAGCTGGCGGCCGAGCACTTCCGCGGTGCGTTCGAAACTGCCCCGCAGGGCATGGCGATCGTCTCGCTGGATGGCGACTGGCGCGACGTCAACCCGTCGCTGTGCAGCATCCTGGGATACCCGCGCGAGCAGCTGTTGCGCACCACTTTCCAGACCATCACCCATCCGGACGATCTGGACATGGACCTGCGCCTGGTGCAGGAACTGATCGACGGCAAACGCGACAGTTACAGCCTGGCCAAGCGCTACATCAGCCAGCAGGGCGCGGTGATCTGGGCGCAGCTGTCGGTATCGCTGGTGCGCGACAGCAGCGGCGCGCCGGTGCATTTCGTCTCGCAGATCCAGGACGTCACCGAACGCCATGTCGCCGCCGAACGCCTGGCCGAAAGCGAAGCGCGGCTGCGCGCGATCAGCGACGCCACCCCCACCCTGGTGGGACATTACGATGCTGCGCAGCGTTGCCTGTTCGCCAACCAGGCGCATCGCGACTGGCTCGGCGTGGAGCCGGCCAGTCTGGTCGGCTGCGCGATCACCCAGGTACTGGGCGAGGACCTCGGTGCGGAGGCGCGCGCTGCGCTGGCGCAGGTGAGCGCCGGGCAGCGGGCCCACTTCGAACACGTTCTGCGTGGTGGCGCGACACCGCGCGATGTGGAAATCACCCTGGTGCCGGAAACGCAGGGCACAGCGGCGCAGGCGCAGGGTTTCTTCCTGATGGCGCAGGATGTCACCGCGCACAAGACCCTGCATCGGCTGATGCATGAGCGCGCGACCCGCGACGCTTTGACCGGCCTGCCCAATCGCCACGCCTGGTCCGAGGCGCTGCAGGTTGCGGTGACCCAGGCGCAACAGCAGCAGTGTGCGGTCGCGGTGATGTTCCTGGATCTGGACGGCTTCAAACGCATCAACGACGTCCACGGCCACCGCGCCGGCGACGCAGTACTGGTCGCCTTCGGCCGCTGCCTTCAGCAGGCGGCCGAAGGCCGCTATCTGGTGGCGCGCCTGGCCGGCGACGAATTCGTGGTGTTGCTGGACAACCTGCAGGATCCGCAGACCGAATGCGCCGCCGTGGCAGACCGGATCCGCGCCGCATCGGCAGCGGGTGCCATGTTCGGTGAGCAGCATCTGCCAATCCGGTCCAGCATCGGCGTCGCCTGGCAACACGGCCAGCAGGCCGACGCCGCCAGCCTGATGCACGCGGCAGACGAAGCGATGTACGCCGTCAAACGCGCCCGCCACGGCAGTGCCACCACCGGACGCGACGCCGCGCGCTGACGCAGCGCATGCAGCAACACGCCTTTCTCCCAACAGGAGAAGGCACCCGCAGGGCAAGCGAGGCTACGACTTACCCATAACCCCGCGTCAATCGCATCGATGATGTTCACCACCCGCGATGTTGAGACCCATTATCTCGGTCGTCTGGAGAGGTGATGCAGGGAATGGATGCATCGATTGCAGAGCGATGATCTGCGGCTCGGCTGCAAGGCCCTTGCCCACCCACCCTCGCAGGACACGCCGCAAGTACGTCCTTGTAGGCTCTTACGCGGCATCCATGCCGCGTAAGGTCCCGCGACGGTGGGCGGACAAGGACCCATCGAGATGGTCGGTGCGCATGACGCAAGCGATGTGCTGCAAGCGCTGTTCGGATAATTGCGCGTCCGGTCATTTTCCAAACGTAAGCCGGCGAGCTTTTCAAGAAAGCAGCCGACCAACTCTCTGGCGCGGTGTCCTTGCCGATTGCGGGACCCTTGGCGGCATGGATGCCGCCAAGGAGCCTCCATGGACGGATTCACGGCGTGTCCCGCGAGCGGTGAGGGCGCCGCGCGCTCGACGCACCGAGCGTTTGACTTAAGTATCTAATCACGCCTCAACGCCGCCGCGATTCGAAGCCTTGGTTGCTCTACGCATTGCGCTTCGACTGGCGTGGACAATACGGATAGTTCAGTTGCAGAGCGATGATCTGCGGCTTGGCTGCAAGGCCCTTGCCCGCGCACCCTCGCAGGACACGCCGCAAGTACATCCGTGTAGGCTCTTACGCGGCATCCATGCCGCGTAAGGTCCCGCGACGGTGGGTGGGCAAGGACCCATCGGGATAGTCGGTATGCATGGTTGTGAGCCGTGCACGTTGTGCGGCTGTCTGCTGATCTGCGGTCTGGTCAGCTTTTTTGGATTCGATGACGCGCTTGTTCTGTGCAGATGCGGCTTTCGGGGGCACCCTTACCCCAATCCCCGCTCCGCGCCCCAGCCTGCGGTTGCGTCACGCGCGCCAGTGGCGCGCATGCCGTGCTTTCGCGCTCGAAGGGGGAGGCGCTCTATATCCATCCATCAAGCCGCCTGCACCACCGAACGCCGTTGCGTCAGCGCAGCCTGCTGCGGCACCAACCGGAACACCGCCACTGCGCGGGTCAGATCCGCCGCCTGGTCTTCCATGCTGCGTGCCGCAGCGGTGGCTTCTTCCACCAGCGCTGCGTTCTGCTGGGTCATTTCATCCAGCTGCATCACCGTGGTACTGACCTGCTCGATACCGGCGCTTTGCTCGGTGCTGGCGGCGGTGATCTCGGCCATGATGTCGGTCACCCGCTGCACCGAGCTGACCACCTCGGTCATCGTGCTGCCGGCCTGTTGCACCAGGTCCGAGCCCTGCGCCACCTTTTCCACCGAATCGGAGATCAGCTGCTTGATCTCCTTGGCGGCGCCGGCCGAACGCTGCGCGAGTGCGCGCACTTCTGTGGCCACCACCGCAAATCCGCGGCCCTGTTCGCCGGCGCGTGCCGCTTCCACCGCCGCGTTCAAGGCCAGGATATTGGTCTGGAACGCGATGCCGTCGATCACCCCGATGATGTCGGAAATCCGTGCCGACGATTGCGTGATCGCCTGCATGGTGCTGACCACTTCCTGCACCACGCGGCCGCCGCTTTCGGCCACTTCGCCGGTGCCCTTGACCAGCTGATTGGCCTGGCGCGCGTTGTCGGCGTTCTGGCGCACGGTGGAGGTGAGTTCTTCCATCGACGCGGCGGTTTCTTCCAGGTTCGCCGCCTGGTGCTCGGTGCGCGTGGACAGGTCGGCATTGCCGCTGGCGATCTCGCCGGCGGCGGTGTTGATCATCTCGGCCGAGTGCTGGATGCCCTGCACGATGGTGGTCAGCTGGATCGCCGTGCGGTTGGCCGCATTGGCCAGACGGCCAAATGCGCCCTCGTAATGCGATTCCACCCGCTGCGACAGATCGCCATCGGCAATCGCGGCCATGATGCGGCCGACGTCGTCCAGGCCTGCATCGGCCTGCTGCATCAGGCGGTTCAGTGCCTGCACCATTTCGGCAAATGCGAACTGATAGCGCGACTGCTCGCCGCGTGCGGAGAAGTCGCCGCGTGCGGCCGCGTCGGCCAGGCGTGCGATATCGCTGTTGATCGCCGACAGATTGCTCTTCACCGTGTCCAGCGCTTCGTGCAGCGCCGCGCGCTGGCCGGGCAGGCGACGCATGTCGCGGCGCAGATCGCCGCGGCCGTACTCGCCCATCAGGTCCATCGCCTCGTTGATGGCATCCAGATGCTCGAACACCACCGTGTTCACGCCGTGCGCCAGGGTGCCGTAATCGCCGGGGAAATCCTCCGGAATGCGGTGCGCGATGTTCTCGCCCTGCTGCAGGCGGATCATGGTCTGCATTTCGCCGTTGAAGCGCTGCAACTGGGTCTGCATCTGCTGCATGCTGTGCATCAGCTGGCCGGTTTCGTCGCGCGACTCAACCCGGATATCGTTGTCGAAGCGGCCCGAGGCGATCGCCTCCGCGGTACGCGATGCTGCCCGCAGCGGTGCGGCCATCGCCGAGGCGATCAACCAGCACAGGCCGATCACCATCGCCACCAAGGCGCCGCCGATCAGGGTCAGGGTGCGGGTGAAGCCCCAGGCCTGCACCTGGATGTCTTCGGCGTACACGCCCATCACCAACACCCAGTTCCAGGCCGGAAAGGTCTTGGCATAGCTGATCTTGGGCAGCTGCTCCTGCTTGCCCGGCTTGGGCGCGTTGTAATAACTGAAGCCGTTGCCGCGCTCGATCGCCGTCTTGATGTCGCGATAGACGTACTGCCCGGCATCGCTCTTGTAGTCGCTCATGTCGGTGCCGACGGCGCGCTTGGGATGCATCAGGATGCGCATCTGCGGGTCGACGATGAAGAAGTAATCCACCCCGTCGTTGGTGCGCATGTCGGCCAGCGTGGTGCGTGCAGCTTCCTTGGCCTGCTCGACCGTCAGTTCGCCGGCCTTGGCCTTGTCTGCGTAGTGCTGCATCACGGTCAGGCCCATCTCCACCTCGGTCTTGACGCTGAGCTTGCGCGCCTCGATCAGGTCCAGATATTGCAGGCGGGCCGCGGCCACTGCCAGCAGGATCACGCCCACCGTCAGCAAGCTGCACAACAGAACGAACTTGCGGGTGAGCGGGAGATTGGCAACGTGACGACGCAACAGGGAGACAACAGGCATGGGACGGCATCCAGAACGCGCGCAGGGCGCTATGTCATGAATAGCGGCTGATTCACATGCGGGTTGAATGCTAATTGCGGCAGCGTTCGCTTGCGGCGGATGCAATGTAGGAGCGCCCCCGGGCGCGATGGGGCGTTATCGATAACGCTTCATCGCGCCCGGGGGCGCTCCTACGAGGTCATGGGCATCGATCCAGCGATCGATGGGTGACGCGACATTGGTGACTTGCAGACTGTCGGCAGCTTGCAAGGTAATGGCGGACACGCACTGCGTGCCCGCCGTATTGCATCAGCCGGCCGCGCAGAAGCCGAATTCGGCCGTCGCACCGGCGGCCAGGGTGCGGTTGAAGTCCACACCGCTGGCCTTGAGCGTGCTGCCGCTCTGCGACCAGGTGACGTTCCAGGCGTTGTTGACGGTGCCGGTGACCAGCAGCGAGATCGCCCAGGTGCCGCTGGCGGTGCCGGTGTTGGTGACCTGCACGCGATTGCAGTAGCCACCGTTCCACTGGCTGTCCACGCTCACCTTGGTGCTGAAGCTGCCGCTGGGTGTCGGTGTCGGTGTCGGAGTTGGAGTCGGAGTCGGAGTAGGTGAGGGCGTCGGCGTGGTGCTGCTCACCGTGCCCCACAGCGTCCGCAGCAGCGCCATCTTGTCTTCGCGCACGCTGGTCCAGTCGTCGCGCAGGATGCCGCCAGTGTCGCCACTGTTGGGATTCCACGACCAGTAGAAGCCCTCGTTGATGCCCTTGCTGCGCAGGTACTTCACCAGCGCGTCCTGCCAGACCTTGTCGCGTGCGTCGCCTTCGCCGTACTTGCCGCCGAATTCGCCCAGCAGCAGTGCATACGTGCCAGCGAACTGGCCGAAGTGACGGTCCCAGATCGCCGGCATGTTGTTGGGGAAGTTGCTGTCGTTGAAGTACGCCTGCGCGTACACGTCCGGCCCGTACACATGCGGTGCCAGCAGCAGCCGGTTGGCCGGAATGTTCAGTGGCGTGCAGGCCAGCGGCTGCAGGTTGCCGCCCCAGAAGATGCCGCCATTGGTCGAGCAGACCGGATTGTCGGTAATGCCTTCCACCGCGATGATCCACTTCGGCGCCACCGCCAGCACTGCGGCCGAGCCGCGCTCGGCGGCCTTGTTCCAGTCGGTGGCCGCGTTGCCGGTGCCCCAGGTGGCGGCACCGTGCGGTTCGTTCTTCAGGTCCAGGCCGATCACGCTGGGCACGTTCTTGTAGCGGTTGGCGACAAAGCGCAGATCGTCCAGCCACTGCGCTTCGGAATACGAGCCGGTGTACCAGAGCTCGGAGATGGCGGCGCAATCGGGGGTGTGGTGATCCAGCAACACATACATGCCGCGCGCGTTGAATTCGTTGATCACCTTGTCCAGGATCTGCAGCGAGCTCAGGCCCTGCAGATCGGCATTGAGGCTGTAATCGATGCTGGTCGGCATCGTGCTGCTGCGCAGGGTGGCCGGGCAGAACGGCAGACGCACGGCGTTGAAGCCCAGGCCCTGCATCTGGTTGATCATGTCCTTCCAGTTGCGTGCCCACAGACCGTGCATGACATGGTTGCCGGTCTCGAAGCCGAACACGTTGACGCCCTTGAGCTGCACCACCTTGCCGCTGTCGTCGACAATCTTGTTGTTGCTGATGGAGTAGCTGAAGGCCGGTGCGGCGGCGAGCGCCAGCGCGGTGGCCAGTGCGAGCGTACTGGCAGTCCTGAAAATGGACATGGTGATCTCCCTAGCGAACCCGGCTCGACACCCGAACCCGGTGAGGGGGGCATCTTGGTCCGCGGCCGCATCGTTTGGCGTGATCCGGACCACAGAAAGGCGCATTGCCGCACCGGTCACACGCTGGCTGCGGGCCGGGTCGCTTTCGCGCACACTATCGCCGCTGTCGCCTGTCCGCAGGCTGTCCTTTCTGTCCCCGGAGTGTCTTCCAATGTCCTTTCTGCGTGCCGAACTGGCGCAATGGCGCGCCTCGCCTGCGCGCGAACTGATGGCCGGTGCGGTCGCTACCTTTGCGCTGATTCCCGAAGTGATCGCCTTTGCGTTCGTGGCCGGCGTCGACCCGCAAGTGGGGTTGTTCGCGTCGTTCGTGATCGGGATTGTCATCGCGTTCTTCGGCGGCCGCCCGGCGATGATTTCCGCTGCGGCCGGGTCGGTGGCCCTGGTGGCCGCACCGCTGGTCGCTGCGCACGGCTTGCCTTATCTGCTGGCGGCCGGGCTGCTGGCCGGTGCGGTGCAGATCCTGTTCGGTCTGTTGCGGCTGGGCGTGCTGATGCGCTTTGTCAGCAGTTCGGTGCGCACCGGCTTCGTCAATGCACTGGCGGTGCTGATCTTCGCCGCGCAGCTGCCGCATCTGCAGCACGCCAACCTGGCCACCTGGGGCATGTTGGCGTTGGGCCTGCTCATCATCTACGGCCTGCCGCGGCTGCCGCTGCCGGGCGTGTCGGCAATCCCTTCGCCGCTGCTGTGCATCCTGGTGCTGACGGTGCTGGGCTCGGCGTTGCACCTGCCGCTGGAGACGGTGGCCGATCTGGGCAAGCTGCCCAACGCGCTGCCGGTCCTGCAATGGCCGGCGGTGCCGCTGACGCTGGAGACCTTGCGCATCATCGCCCTGCCGGCGCTGGCCATCGCGATGGTGGGGCTGCTCGAATCGCTGATGACCGCACGCGTGGTCGACGAACTCACCGACACCCCGAGCAACAAGAACCGCGAGTGCACCGGGCTGGGTCTGGCCAACACCGCTGCCAGCCTGTTCGGCGGCATCGCCGGCTGCGGCATGATCGGGCAGACCGTGGGCAACGTGAAATACGGCGGGCGGGGCCGTCTCTCCACCCTGTTCGCCGGGGTGTTCCTGCTGATCCTGATGGTGCTGCTCAAGCCGTGGGTCTCGCAGGTGCCGGTGATCGCGTTGGTGGCGATCATGGTGATGGTCTCGGCCGAGACCTTCGACTGGCGTTCGCTGCGCACCGTGGTCACCCATCCGCGCACCTCCAGCGTGGTGATGCTGGCCACCGTGGCGGTGACCCTGGTCACCCGCAACCTGGCCGCCGGGGTGGCGGTGGGGGTGGTGCTGAGTGGGGTGTTCTTCACCTTCAAGGTGGCCGGGCTGCTGCAGATCACGCACAGCGACGGCGACGATGGCGTGCGTACCTACCACGTGCGCGGGCAGGTGTTTTTCGCCTCGGCCGACGTGTTCATCGACGCCTTCGACGCGCGCCAGGTGCCCGGCCGCGCGGTGGTGATCGACGTCGGCCGCGCGCATTTCTGGGACATCACCGCGGTGGCGGCGCTGGACAAGGTGGTGCAGCGGCTGCGCCATCATGGGCTGGACGTCCAGGTCAAGGGCCTGAATGCCGGCAGCCGGCGCCTGATGCAGGCACACGCGCTGGGCGACGATGCGCTGGAGTCCGCACTGCCGTAAGCGCGCCGGTGCGCCGGCCGGTCGCGCGCCTGCACATCCGTGTACGCCGGCTGGCCGTGCGCTGCGCCAGCAGGCGGGCGGACTCAAGTTCGCGCGTGCAGCGCCGATGAACCGGCATCGAGATTGCCGGTAACCCGTCGTGATGCCAGTGCGTTCCAGCCCGAGAGGTGTGCCCGCGTGCCGTGACCGGCGCTGCGGGCCTGCGTCTGCCCGCGGGATGGTGCGGCAATGACCACGGCACCGTTGCTGGAACGCATGGTGGACCTGACCGCCATCCGCGATGCCGATCTACTCGACCTCAGCCTGCTGCGCACCATGCGCGAGGTCTGCGCGTCCGAGGAACTGTCGTTGCTGCGCATCGCGCCGGACGGCCGCACCATGGCCGAAACGCGGCTGCGCGAGGATGGCCGGCTGTCGCTGACGGTGGCCGACATCCACGACGCGCAGATGCGCGCGCAACTGGCCGATCTGCACGGGCCGGGCGATGTGGTGCAGTTGCAGCAGGACGGCCGCGCGCTGCTGGTGTACCCGATGATGGAAGCACGCGGCATCCGCACCTGCCTGCGCGTGGGCGGCTCGCGCGCGCCCGGCGCCGCCGAGCAGGTGATGCTGCAGGGCTTTGCGCGCTTCTTCCAGAATTACCGCAGCCTGCTCGATGACGCCCAGCGCGATGCGTTGACCGGCCTGCGCAACCGCAAGACCTTCGATGATGTGATCCTGCGCCTGTTTGCCGGTGGTGCGGATGCAGCGGCCAGCGAAGGCGTGTGGCTGGGGATCGTGGACATCGATCACTTCAAGCGCGTCAACGACAGCTTCGGCCACCTGTACGGCGACGAGGTGCTGTTGCTGGTTGCGCAGTTGATGCAGCGCTGCTTCCGCCAGGACGATCTGCTGTTCCGCTTCGGCGGCGAGGAGTTCGTGATCGTGTTGCGCGGCGTGGACCGCGACATCGCGGTGAGCCTGTTCGAGCGCTTCCGTGTAGCGGTGGCCGAGCAGGTGTTTCCGCAGGTCGGCAAGGTCACGCTCAGCACCGGCATCGTCGAGCTCACCGATGGCCAGTTGATCAGCCAGTTGCTCGACGAGGCCGACAAGGCGCTGTACTGGGCAAAGCAGCACGGCCGCAATCGCACCGAGGTGTACGCCGAACTGGTGGCCAGCGGAAGGATGCAGCAGGTCACCCAGCAGGTCGGCAGCGTCGACCTGTTCTGAGCGACAGTGGCGTTCGGCGGCGGCGCTGCGGCATAGACCGCCGCAGCCTTTAGCTGTTTGACGGCATCCAGCGCCGTGAGGCGCAAAGTGGATGCCGTGCCAGGTGGCAGCGCCATGTGCTGCGCCGCGCCGCATCGCTAGCTGGCCCTATCGATCAATGCTGCGTCGCTGCCGATGCATGTCGTCAGCGCGACGGCATGCATCGCTCGCCGCCGTGCACACCCGATCGAACGCCGCAGTAGCTACACTCCAGGGCTGTTCGGACACTACCTGGGTGCTGCAGTGAAGCGAGTTGTTACCAAACGCATTGCAATGGGAATGCTGGCGATGGCGGTCTCGACCGCACTGATGGCGGCGACGCCGAGCTTCGATGGCGCGCGCATCTCGCGCGACGTCAAGGAGCTGTCCTCCGATGCCTATGAAGGCCGTGGCCCGGCCACCGCCGGCGAGGAAAAGACCATTGCCTACCTGAGTAAGCAGTTCGCCGACGCCGGCCTGCAGCCGGGCGGCGACCTGACCGACGGCAAGCGCGCCTGGACCCAGGCGGTGCCGCTGCGCCGCGCCGATATCGTCGGCACGCCGACCATCGCCCTGCAGCACGCCGGCAAGCCGCAGGCGCTGACCCAGGGCAAGCAGATCGCCATCCGCGCCGCGCTGGACGGCTCGTCCAAGGTCGACATCGCCAATGCGCCACTGGTGTTCGTCGGCTACGGCGTCAAGGCGCCGGAGCGCGACTGGGACAACTTCAAGGGCGTGGACCTGAAGGGCAAGATCGCGGTGGTGCTGATCAACGACCCGGATTTCGAAACCGGCAAGGGCGCTTTTGACGGCGCCGGCATGACCTACTACGGCCGCTGGACCTACAAGTACGAAGAAGGCGCCCGTCAGGGCGCGCTCGGCGTGCTGGTGGTGCACGAAACCGCGCCCGCCTCCTACGGCTGGGACACCGTGGCCAGCTCCAACACCAACACCATGTTCGACGTGGTGCGCGACAACCCGCGTGCCGCGCATCCCACCCTGGAAGGCTGGATCCAGCGCGATCTGGCCGCCGACTTGTTCAAGCAGGCCGGGCTGGATTTCGACGCCTTGAAGAAGCAGGCGCAGACGCGTGGCTTCAAGCCGGTGGAACTCAAGGGCCAGGGGCTGAGCGCCAGCTACCAGGTCAAATCCGACGTGATCACCTCGCACAACGTGGTCGCACGCCTGCAAGGCAGCACGCATCCGGATGAAACGCTGATCTACAGCGCGCATTGGGACCACATCGGCGTCGGCAAGCCGGACGCACGCGGCGACACCATCTTCAACGGCGCGCTGGACAACGCCAGCGGCACCGCTGCCCTGCTGGAGCTGGCGCGCGGCTTTGCCGCCGGCCCCAAGCCGCAGCGCTCGGTGGTGTTCCTGGCGGTCACCGCCGAGGAAAAAGGCCTACTGGGCTCGGAGTTCTACGCCTCCAAGCCGCTGTATCCGCTGGACACGACCGTGGCGGTGATCAACATGGATGGCATGAGCCCGTTCGTGCCATCGCGCGATTTCGGCATCTACGGCACCGCAAAACTCGAATTGCTCGATCAGCTCAAGACCGTCGCCGGCCAGTGGAAGCTGCGCTACACGCCCGATCCCAAGCCGCAGGCGGGGTACTTCTTCCGCTCGGACCATTTCTCCTTCGCCAAGCGTGGCGTGCCGGCGCTGTCGTATGCGGCCGGGCAGGATTGGGAAGTGGGCGGCGTGGCCGCGGGCAAGGCCGCCTCCGACGACTACACCGCCAAGCGCTATCACCAGCAGGGCGATGAGTGGAAGCCGGACTGGACCTTCGCCGGTGCGGCGCGCGATCTGGGCGTGCTGTACGCGCTGGGTCAGCAGCTGGCCGATTCGCGCCAGTGGCCGAACTGGAGCTCCGATTCGGAGTTCCGCGCCACCCGCGACGCCAGCGAGGCTGCGCGCAAGTAACACCGGCCGCTATGGCGGCAGCGCTTCCGTCAGGCGGCGCTGCTGCTGTTCGATGCGGCATGTGCGATGTGCGCATGTGCCGCCTCCGGACAGGGAGGGCGCCAGAGCGGCTGATCTGGCGCCTGGCTGCAGGGCCCTTGCCGCCCACCATCGCGGGACACGCCGCAAGTACGTCCGTGTAGGCTCTTACGCGGCATCCATGCCGCGTAAGGTCCCGCGACGGTGGGCGGGCAAGGACCACCTGAGATGGTCGGTGGGCATGGTGCAAGCAAGGCACGATGCATTTAACGATGCGGCTCAACGTCCGATGTCCATCGCTCGACCAACTGCTTTTCACTTGGCCACCGACCACTCCCTGGTGCGGTGTCCTTGCCGGCGATTACAGGCGCAACGCAGCCTTCGTGCACTGCGCCGACGTGGGCCAAGCCCGACATCGCTTATTCCGATACACCATGACGCGCGGCAGAATGCCTCAGATCCGCTCAGCCCCACCGCCGTGATCGCGCGCGCCGGGAGGCTGGCGCTGCAACCGATTGCAGGTCCTGGCACATCACTTGCATTTGTCTGACATGACAGTGCGGTTTGCCGCCCGTGACAGCACGCGCGCCAGACTGCAATCTGTTGGGGTAGCGTTCGGTCGCTGCGGCGTAGTCTGCCGCGCGGTCCTCGTCGGGTGGGGCGAAGACTGCAGCGCGGCCTTCGTTTCCTTTAACGGTCGATTCTTTAAGATGAGCCGCGACGTCATCGTCGCAGCCAGGAGAGCTTGTGCATCGGAGTGGTCTTAGAGCTGCTGATTCTGCGACGTGGTCCCGCACTGCCGGGCTCGCCCGGACTGCGGTGCATGCGGCGACGTCGCCACGCGTAGCGGGGAGGGATCTCCCGCTTCAGCCCACACTGCCGCGATCGTGCGGCGGGCAGCCTTGATGGACGGCACTGTGACTCTTTCCCCCGCACCAACCGATCTTCCCCCCGTTTCCGCCCTCGACGCCGGTCAGCCTACGCTGCCACCGGAAGCGCCGCTGGCCATGCCTGAGCAATCCCTGCGCGAAGGCCGTCTGCAGGTGCCGCATCAGCGCACCGCGCCGGTCGGCATCGGCGTGCGGCGCTTCTATCTGATCGGCGGCACCGTCGCCACCACCGCCGTGGCGGTGTGGGTGATGCTCAGCGTGCTGTGGCCGGATGGCCTCAGCGTGCTGGAAGGCTGCCTGCTCGGCCTGTTCGTGCTGCTGTTCGCCTGGATCGCGATGTCCTTCGCCAGCGCGGTGGCTGGTTTCGTCACCGTGGTGGCGCGCGCCGGACGCAAGCTCGGCATCGACCCGGAAGCGCCGCTGCCGACCCTGCACACGCGCACCGCGTTGCTGATGCCCACCTATAACGAAGATCCGCGCCGGCTGCTGGCCGGCCTGCAGGCGATCTACGAATCGGTGGCCGAAACCGGCCAGCTGGAGCATTTCGACTTCTTCGTGCTCAGCGATACCACCCGCGAACACATCGGCCGTGCCGAAGAACTGGTGTACAACGAGCTGTGCGATCGCGTCGACGGGCACGGGCGCATCTTCTACCGCCGCCGCGCCGACAATGCCGCGCGCAAGGCCGGCAATGTCGCCGACTGGGTGCGCCGTTTCGGCGGCAATTACCCGCAGATGCTGATCCTGGACGCCGACAGCGTGATGACCGGCGACACCATCGTGCGGCTGGTCGCCGGCATGGAAAACAACCCGGACGTGGGCCTGATCCAGACCCTGCCGGCGGTGGTCAACGGGCAGACCCTGTTCGCCCGCATGCAGCAGTTCGGCGGGCGCGTGTACGGGCCGATCATCGCCTTCGGCGTGGCCTGGTGGCATGGCGCCGAGAGCAACTACTGGGGCCATAACGCCATCATCCGCACCCAGGCCTTCGCCGACCACGCCGGCCTGCCGTCGCTGCGCGGGCGCAAGCCGTTCGGCGGGCATGTGCTCAGCCACGACTTCGTCGAGGCGGCGCTGATGCGGCGTGGCGGCTGGGCCATGCACATGGTGCCCTACCTGCAGGGCAGCTATGAGGAAGGTCCGCCCACGCTGACCGACCTGCTGATCCGCGACCGCCGCTGGTGCCAGGGCAACCTGCAGCACGCCAAGGTGGTCGGCGCCAAGGGCCTGCACTGGATCAGCCGCATGCACATGCTGATCGGCATCGGGCATTACTTCACCGCGCCGATGTGGGGCCTGCTGATGCTGATCGGCATCGGCATTCCGCTGGCCGGCGGCGGGATCGATCTGGCCGGCGACCTGCCGTTCTCGCCCGCCCGTTACTGGCATGGCAGCAGCCAGGGCAACGCGATCTGGATCTTCGTCTGCACCATGTTCGTGCTGCTGGCGCCCAAGCTGCTGGGCTACATCGCGCTGCTGCTCAACCCGCGCGAGTTGCGTGCCTGCGGTGGTGCCATCCGCGCGCTGCTGAGCATCCTGCTGGAAACCGTGCTGGCGGCGCTGATGGCGCCGGTGGTGATGTACCTGCAATCGCGCGGCGTGTTCGAGGTACTGGCCGGCAAGGATTCGGGCTGGGATGCGCAGGTGCGCGACGACGGCAAGCTGTCGTGGCCGGCGCTGTTGCGCAGCTACGGCGGGCTGACCGTGTTCGGCCTGTTCATGGGCGCGGTGGCCTATACGGTGTCGCCGTCGCTGGCGGCCTGGATGGCGCCGGTGATCGTGGGCATGGCGGTGTCGATCCCGGTGGTGGCATTGACCTCGTTGCGCCGCACTGGCCTCGGGCTGCGCCGCGCCGGCATCTTCTGCATTCCCGAAGAGCTCGATCCTCCCAAGGTGCTGGTGCGTGCAGCTGAGCTGCGCCGCGCCGCCGCGCTGGAGCCGTCGCTGATCTGAGCGTGTGAGCGGCGCATGGCGGGATCGGTGCGCGTTGCGATCTCCGCGTCTGTCACGCCAAGCAAAGCGCCCACGACGGGCGCCGAGACCGGTCGACGCATCTGGCTCGACCGGTCCGTGATCGGCCCGGCCGATGGCGACATGCATAATGCCCAGCCCGCAAGCGGAGCTGGATGATGCTGGAAGTGATCGAACGCGAGACCGGAGCGAACCCGCAATGGACCGTGCTGTGGCTGCACGGCCTGGGCGCCGATGGCAGCGATTTCGCCCCGATGGTGCCGGAACTGGTGCGCCCGGACTGGCCGGCGCTGCGCTTCGTGTTTCCGCATGCGCCGATCCGCCCGATCACCATCAACAACGGCGTGCGCATGCGCGGCTGGTACGACATCGTCGGCATGGATTTCGCCACGCGTGCCGACAAGGCTGGCATCGCCGAATCGGTGGCCCAGGTCGAGGCATTGATCGCCCATGAGCAATCCCGCGGCATCGCCCCCGAGCGCATGCTGCTGGCCGGCTTTTCGCAAGGCGGCGCGGTGACCCTGGCGGTCGGGCTGCAGCGCAGCGTACCGCTGGCCGGGTTGATCGCCCTGTCCACCTACCTGCCCGAGCCGGCGGCGGCCGCCAGCCAGCTGCAGCCGGCCGCTGCCCGCCAACCTGTGTTCATGGCCCACGGCACGGCCGACCCGGTGGTGCCGTTCGGTGCCGGCCAGGCCAGCATGCAGACCCTGCGCACGCTCGGTTTCGAACTGGACTGGCACACCTACCCGATGGGCCATCAGGTCTGCCTGGAAGAGGTCGAGGCCTTGCGCACCTGGATGCAGGCGCGCTTCACCGCCGCCTGAGGCCATGGCCCAGCACGCGCCCCAGACCGCCTGGATGCCGGACCTGTGCCGGCTGCCACGGTTGGGCGCCATGCTGGGACTGGCCGAACTGGTGGTGCTGGTAGTGACCCTGGTGCCCGACGCCGGCGCCGCGCGCAGCATCACCTTGTCGCGCTTTGTCTCTGCCAGCGGCCTGGCGCTATGGCTGGCGCTGGCGGTCAGCGTGCTGCTATGCGTGCTGCGGCCGGCGTTGTCGCGGCTGCCGCCACGGGTGGGCGGGCTGGCCGCGCTGTCGATCGCCGCGGTGGTGGCGATGCTCGGCGCCGGAATCGTGCACGCCCTGTATGCGGCGCTCGACCAGGCCCCGCTCGGTCCCCTGGTCGGCTTCTGGCGCTTCACCCTGGGCAGCGCGGCGACGGTGGTGCTGATCACCGCGCTGGCATTGCGCTACTTCTACGTCAGCGACCGCTGGGAAGCGCAGGTGCAGGCCAATGCGCGTGCCCAGGCCGATGCCTTGCAGGCACGCATCCGTCCGCATTTCCTGTTCAACAGCATGAATCTCATCGCCAGCCTGCTGCGCCGCGACCCTGTCGTGGCCGAGCAGGCGGTGCTGGACCTGTCGGATCTGTTCCGCGCCGCGCTCGGTGCCGGCGAAGGCATGTCCAGCCTGCGTGCCGAATGCGAACTGGCCGAACGCTACCTGGCGATCGAATCGCTGCGCCTGGGCGAGCGCCTGCAGGTGCGCTGGCACCGGCAGGAGCCGTTGCCGTGGGAGCTGCCGATGCCGCGCCTGGTGCTGCAGCCGCTGGTGGAAAACGCCGTGCTGCACGGCGTCTCGCGCATGCCCGAGGGCGGCACGCTGTACCTGTCGCTACGCCAGCGCGGCAACCAGTTGCAGATCCGTATCGTCAATCCAGCCCCGCAGCCGGGAACCCAGTTGCCGCTGGTGGCCGGGGCCGGGCATGCCCAGGCCAGCATCTCGCACCGGCTGGCGTTCCAGTTCGGGGCCGGTGCACGGATGGCGGCCAGCTGGGCCGAGGGCTACTATGCTTGTGAGATCACATTGCCGCTGGCGTGACGGGGGAGTCGCTGCAGCGAAGGGGGATGTCCATGACGGCCACGCAAGTGCGGGTGCTGATCGCCGATGACGAGCCGCTGGCGCGCGAGCGCCTGCGCCTGCTGCTGGGCGAACATCCGCATGTCGAAGTGATCGGCGAGGCCGAAAACGGCCAGCAGGTGCTGCAGCAGTGCCATCACCTGCATCCGGACCTGGTGTTGCTGGACATCGCCATGCCCGGCGTCGACGGCCTGGAAACCGCGCGCCTGCTGCGCCAGAGCCAGCCGCAGCCGGCGGTGGTGTTCTGCACCGCCTACGACCAGCACGCATTGTCGGCCTTCGATGCCGCCGCGCTGGACTACCTGATGAAACCGGTGCGCCCCGAACGCCTGACCGCCGCACTGGAAAAGGTGGCCACCTTCCTGGCCGGGCGCGCTCCCAGCGCCACGCCGCCGCCGCTGCGCACGCATCTGTGCGCACGCCTGCGCGGCAGCCTGCGGCTGATCGCCATCGGCGACATCCGCTACCTGCAGGCCGAGGAAAAGTACGTCATCGTCCACCACGCCCGCGGCGAGGACCTGATCGAAGAGTCGCTCAAATCGCTGGAAGACGAATTCGCCGACCGCCTGGTGCGCATCCACCGCAATTGCCTGGTCGCGCGCGCCGAGCTGGTGGAACTGCGCCGCAGCGGCGATGGCCAGGTGCACGCGGTGCTGCGCAACGTGCCGCACCCGCTGGAAGTGAGCCGCCGCTGCGTGGCCAGCCTGCGCGAGCAATTGCGTTAGGGCGTGACATGTCACGTGTGGTGAGGTGCGTTGCTCGGTCGCGGCAATGTGCTGCGGGCGCCGGCGTGCGCTCCAGGTAGGAGTTACGCGCCCGGTCCGTGATAATGGCCAGATGACCACGCTCCGCATCGCTACCCGTAAGAGCCCGCTCGCCCTCTGGCAGAGCGAACACGTCGCCGCCGCGCTGCGCCAGCACCACCCCGGGCTGGAGGTCGCGCTGGTGCCGATGAGCACCCGCGGCGACGAGGTGCTGGACCGTTCGCTGGCCGCGATCGGCGGCAAGGGTCTGTTCCTGAAGGAGCTGGAGCTGGCGATGCTGCGCGGCGAGGCCGATTGCGCTGTGCATTCGCTCAAGGATGTGCCGATGGAGCTGGACGCGCCCTTCGTGCTGCCGGCGATCATGGAGCGCGGCGATGCCGCCGATGCCTTGGTGTCCAATCTCTATGCCAGCCTGCAGGCGCTGCCGCTGGGCGCCCGCGTGGGTACCTCCTCCTTGCGGCGTCAGGCGCAGCTGCGCGCGGCCCGCCCGGATCTGGAATTGATCGACCTGCGCGGCAACGTCAACACCCGCCTGGCCAAGCTCGACAACGGTGGTTACGACGCCATTGTGCTGGCCTGCGCCGGCCTGCAGCGGCTGGGCCTGGATGCGCGCATTACCTCGCGTCTGGACGTCCCGGACTGGTTGCCGGCACCGGCCCAGGGCGCGGTGGCGGTGGAATGCCGTGGCGACGATGCGCGTATCCACGGCCTGCTGGCAGTGCTGGACGCCGGCCGCACGCGCGCCTGCGCGGAAGCGGAGCGGGCGATGAATCGCGCGTTGCACGGCAGCTGCCATGTGCCGGTGGCGGCGTTCGCGCGTTGGGAAGGGCAGGGGCTGTTCCTGCAGGGCATGGTCGGCAGCGCCAGCGATGGACGCCTGATCCACGCCGAGGCGCACGGCAGCGCCGACGACACCGAGGCCCTCGGCCGCCTGGTCGCGCAAGGCCTGTTCGACAAGGGCGCCGCGCAACTGCTGGCCGAGCTGTAATGCGCCGCTGCGTCAGCCGGTAACACGACCGGTATCGACGCCGAGCCAGGTGCAACTCAGACCTCGCCGCCAAGCCCGCAATGCCCGCCCTCACGCAGCGCCGCTCTTCGTAGGAGCGGCCCTGGCCGCGAGAGGCGTTATCGGGAAAGCCCCTCGCGGCCAGGTCCGCTCCTACAGATTGCGGTTGCGTAGTCGAATGTCTGGGCCCATTGACCACCGCGTCGCGCAGGGCCTGTCCAACCAAGATGCGCTCTTCGTAGGAGCGGCACTGGCCGCGAGAGGGGTTACCGGGAAAGCCCCTCGCGGCCAGGTCCGCTCCTACAGATCGCGGTTGCGTATTCGAACGTATGGGCCCGATTGACCACCGCGTCGCGGAGGGCCTGCCCAACCAAGATGCGCTCTGCGTAGGAGCGGCCCTGGCCGCGAGGGGCGTTACCGGGAAAGCCCTTCGCGGCCAGGTCCGCTCCTACCGCTCGCGGGTGTTTACTTGAACGTATAGACCAGGTTGACCGTGGTCAGGGTGTCGGTCTTCTTGTCGCCGTCGCTGACCTCGCTGTTGTGGCGCATCTGCCAGGCGGCCTTGAGCGCGAAGTGCGAGTTCATGCTGACCTGCACACCGAAATCGTTCTGCGCGTAGGTGTTGTATTCGCCCGATTCCACCAGCAGCGTGTTGATCAGGTCGGTGTTGTCGGTGACGGTGTACTTGAGGTCGAACAGCCCGCGCCCGATCAGCCCGGTCTCGTTGCGGTCTTCGTCGCTGTTGTGCGCGCGCCGGATACCCGGGCCGATCTGCGCATCCAGGTAGAAGCGCTCGGCATCGATCAGGCGCGTGCCGTAACCGATACCGAAGGTGGCCAGGCGGTCGTAGGTGGCAAAGTCGTCGTGTTCGTAACGGCCGGTGGCGGTGAGCTGGCGGTGCTCGCCCAACTGCAGCGCGCTGCCGGCGCTGCCGGTGTAACGCTCGGCAGTGGTCTGGCGCTCGCGCGAGGTGCTGCCGTCGTCGTTGGTGTTGGTGTATTCGGAGCTGGAGCGCAGCGCGGTGGCGTCCAGGCTGTGGATCCAGTCGCCGTCGGTATAGCGCAGGCGGATCCGGCCGTTGAGGCTGTCGGTGGTGCTGTTGCCATGGGCGGCGGCATAGCCGAGCTCGCCACTGCTCCCGCCCCACGGCGACGGCATCACGGCGGCGGCAGGGTCCACCGGGGCCGGTGCGACTGCCTGGGCCCAGACGGTGGGCGTGATCAACAACAGCGGCAGCAGGGCAGACAACGGGGCACGGCGGGACATGGGCGGCTCGCTTTGGAGGACAGGGGCGAAAGAGGGTGGAAGCGATTTCATGATAACGGACTGAGCGGCTGCGTCATGAGCAAGTGAATGCTGCGCTTCAGAAGGGGTTCGGGCGTCGGCTTGCGCAACACCAGCGACTGGCGCATCGCAAGCAGGCCCGGCCCGCGCGCGTTGCAGGCCAGCAGCCAGGCAGAACGCGCACAGTCGCGGCGCCGACCCAGGCATGATTGCCGGTGTACAGCGACGCTCACCCTGCCACGCAAAGACTCGGACATAATCGACGCATGGACCGCTACGAACGCATCAACTCCCTGCATCGCTTGCTCAAATCGGCACGCTACCCGGTCACGGTGGCGCGGCTGCAGGATGAGCTGAGCTGTTCCCGCGCAACCGTGTACCGCGACCTGGCGTTTCTGCGCGATGCGCTGATGGCACCGGTGGAAGGCGACGGCGAATCGGGGTTCCGTTATCTCTCCGGCGAAAGCGACCGCTTCGAACTACCCGGCCTGTGGCTGAGTTCGGAAGAACTGCACGCGCTGCTGGCCTCCCAGCAACTGCTGGCGCGCACCGGTGGCGGGGTGTTGTCCTCGGTGCTGGCGCCGCTGCAGCAACGCATCGAAGGGCTACTGGCCGCTCAGGCCGGCGTGTCGCAATGGCCGGTGGACCGGGTGCGGGTGATTCCGCACCGCGGCCGCAAGCTGGACGAAGCCAGTTTCCGCACCGTGGCCTCCGGCGTGCTGGAGCGCAAGCAGCTGAGCTTCGACTACCGCGCCCGTTCCACCGACGAATCGACCAAGCGCACGGTGTCTCCGCAGCGCATCACCCACTACCGCGACAACTGGTACCTGGATGCCTGGGACCACGGCCGCGATGGCGTGCGCAGCTTTGCGGTGGACCGCATCAATCACGCACGCCTGCTCGAGAGCGTGCCGCGCGATGTGCCCGACAGCGAGCTGGATGAGCAGCTGGCGGCCAGTTACGGCATTTTTTCCGGTGCACCCAAGGGCTGGGCCACCATCGTGTTCAGTGCCAAGGCCGCGCGCTGGGTCGCCGACGAGCACTGGCATTCCAAGCAGCAGGGCCGCTTTCTGGCCGATGGCCGCTACGAGCTCAAGGTGCCGTACAGCAACTCGCGCGAACTGCTGATGGACGTGCTGCATTACGGCTCGGACGCGGAGATCGTCGAGCCGGTCTCGCTGCGCGAGCAGGCCAAGGCGCTGCTGTCGCTGGCGTTGAGCAATTACGACTGAGCGTGGCGGGGGCGTGATGCCTGGAGCAAGCTGTCGTGCGACAGCTGCGTGCGCGTATCCGAAGTAGCCGCTAATGCAGCGTAGCGCGCGTCAATGCCGCCAATGGTGGTAACGCGCGTTGCAGCGCAGTTCCTGCTGCAACCGCGGCGGGAGCGTGCAGTTAAAGTTGAAGCGACAAGGTCGCCAGCGACGCATTGCGCCGAATCTTCTCGGCCGGCGCATCCAGTCAGCTGGCACCCGTAACAACTGAATCCGGCCGGGAAAAACCGATCGGAGCGCCAATTTCAGCGCTTGTTGGGCACTTCAAACCCCAAACGATCCACCTGCTCGCGCAGCTGCGGCACGCGCTTAAGCTTGTCGGTATAGATGGAATAGTCATCGCGCATCTTGTCGACCAGCTTGCGGTACTGGTCGCGGCTCATGTCCGGCTTGCGCGCGAAGATCCAGGCCAGGTCGCGGCCGGGGTAGGAAATCAGCATCCACGAACCGTCCGGTGCGATTTCTAGGATGCGCTGCTTGGCCGGGATGACCTTGTAGAACCATACCCGCCAGTCGCGGTTGCCGCTCTCGGCATCCACCGAGGCGCGCGCGTTGACCTCTTTCTCCGGCTCGCCGAAGCCCTCGCGGTACAGATAGCGCACCGCCACCTTGCCGTCTTCGACCAGGGTGTACTCATCGCGGCTGGTGACATGGCCGCGCTCGACCGGGTTGGGCATGCGTGCGATCACATACCAGGTGCCCATGATCTTGGACAGATCAACCGCCGGCTCGCTGGCAGGCGCGTCCTTGGCGGATGCCACGGGCAGGCCGAGGACGAACAGAAAAGCGAGGGCGATCGTAACGGTCAGGCGCATCGCAACATCACAAAGGGGCAGTTGGAGCAGCACACTACCGCATGCAGGGGGCAAGTTCGCGTCAACGGTCGGGTCTGGCGCACGTGGCTGCCTCAAACGTGGCAACCGGGCGCCCGGGACCGGGTGCGGAAGAGGGCGCCGTTGGTGGCCTGGCGGTGGTTAACGCGCTGCGGCGCCGGCACCCGGCAAGGCGGTCTCTCCGGTTTTCGCCGCCAGGTCGCAGTCGGTGAGATGGGCGCAGGCAATCCTGCCGGCCTGTCCTGATCCTTCCTGCCACGGAGTGCCGCCATGTCGATTCGTCCTTCCCGTCGTTCCGAACGTCCCGACCCGCGCGTGCTGCGCCCGGTCCGGCAGATCGCCCTGGCCGGCCTGGCCCTGGTGCTGGTCTGGCCGGCCGCGCGCGGCCACAGCGAGTGGATCGGCTGGCTGCCGCTGTGGCTGGTCGGCATGCCGATGCTGGCCTGGTGGAGCCTGCACCGGTTCGCATTGCCGGCCCCGGTGCGGCCAGGTGCGCGGCGCGGCGCACCACGTCGGCGCGGGCCGCAGGCACAACGCCGACGCAGCACTTCGCGTGCGGCGACACAGGCGCGCGCGGCCTGACCTTCGGCAGGGTCGGGCGGCGGAGGGCTATGCTACGTTCCCGGCGTTCGTTCTCCCGGAAACATTCATGTCCAAATTCGCCTCGATCTGCCTGGTTGCCGGTCTGATCACCGCTGGCGCCGTCTCTGCAGAGGAAACCGCCGTGTCCAACGATCCCTACGCCTGGCTGGAAGATGTTTCCGGCGCCAAGTCGCTGGACTGGGTCAAGGCCCAGAACGCCAAGACCGAGGCGCGCCTGGCCGCCACGCCGGCCTTCAAGCAGATGGAGACCAGCATCCGCGAAGTGCTGGATTCGGACGCGAAGATTCCCGGCGTGCAGAAGATCGGCGAGTACTACTACAACTTCTGGAAGGACAAGCAGCACGAGCGCGGCCTGTGGCGGCGTACCACGCTGGACGAATACCGCAAGCCGGCGCCCAAGTGGGAAACGGTGCTGGACCTGGATGCGCTCAACAAGGCCGAAGGCGAGAACTGGGTCTGGCACGGCGCCGACTGCCTGCGCCCGGATTACCAGCGCTGCCTGATCGCGCTGTCGCGCGGCGGCGCCGATGCCGATGTCACCCGCGAGTTCGACCTGGCCGGCAAGCAGTGGGTCAAGGACGGCTTCTTCCGCCCCGAATCCAAGGGCGGGCTGGGCTGGATCGACCAGGACACCGTCTACGTGTTCACCGATTTCGGTGCCGGCACGATGACCAGCTCCGGCTATCCGCGCATCGCCAAGCAGTGGAAGCGCGGCACTCCGCTCAGCGCCGCCACGGTGGTGTACGAGGGCAAGCCGACCGACATGTACATCGCCGCGATGCACGACGACACGCCCGGATTCGAGCGCGATTTCGTCAGCCGCACGCTGGCCTTCTACAACGAGGAGCTGTATCTCAAGGGCGCCGACGGCAAGCTGGTCAAGGTGGATGCACCCAACTCGGCCAGCAAGTCGGTCAAGCGGCAATGGCTGACCCTGGAACTGCGCGAACCCTGGACCGTGGCCGGCAAGACCTACAAGGCCGGCTCGCTGCTGGCGACGCGCTTTGACGACTTCATGGCCGGCAAGCGCAACTTCGATGTGCTGTTCGAGCCCACCGACAGCACCTCGCTGGCAGGTATCGCCTGGACGCGTTCGCACCTGGTGTTGAACGTGCTGGAAGACGTCAAGAACCGCCTGAGCGTGATCACGCCTGGGCAGGATGGCTGGAAGAAGAGCGCCTTCGTCGGTGCGCCGGCGTTCGGCACCGTCGACGTCAGCGCGGTGGACAGCGACGACAGCGACGCGCTGTGGTTGACCGTTACCGACTACCTGACCCCGACCACCTTGTCGTGGGTGGAGGTGGGCACCGCGCCGCAGCCGCTCAAGGCCATGCCGGCGTTCTTCGATGCCGGCAAGGACAGCATCGAGCAGCACTTTGCCACCAGCAAGGACGGTACCCGCGTACCGTATTTCCTGGTGCGCCCCAAAGCGTTGAAGCTCGATGGCAGCGCGCCGACCCTGCTGTACGGCTACGGCGGTTTCGAGATTTCGATGACGCCCAATTATTCCGGCGGACTGGGCCGCGCCTGGCTGGAGAAGGGTGGCGTCTACGTGGTGGCCAACATCCGCGGCGGTGGCGAATACGGCCCGCGCTGGCA
Source organism: Xanthomonas sp. WHRI 7064 (assembly GCF_040202355.2). Taxonomy (NCBI): domain Bacteria; kingdom Pseudomonadati; phylum Pseudomonadota; class Gammaproteobacteria; order Lysobacterales; family Lysobacteraceae; genus Xanthomonas; species Xanthomonas sp. WHRI 7064. Next base: position 852,607 of record NZ_CP167821.1, read on the forward strand.
CCAGGCCGCGCTCAAGCAGAACCGCCACAAGGCTTATGAAGACATGGCTGCGGTGGCCAAGGACCTGGTCGCGCGCAAGATCACCTCGACCAGGCATCTGGGCGTGCAGGGCGGCAGCAATGGCGGGCTGATGACCGGCAACATGCTGACCCAGTATCCGGAGCTGTTCGGCGCGGTGGTGGTGCAGGTACCGCTGCTGGACATGAAGCGCTACAGCCATCTGCTGGCCGGTGCCTCGTGGATGGCCGAGTACGGCAACCCGGACACCGACGACTGGAAGTTCATCCAGACCTTCTCGCCGTATCACCTGTTCGACCCGGGCAAGACCTATCCGCCGGTGATCTTCCTGACCTCCACGCGCGACGACCGCGTGCATCCGGGCCACGCGCGCAAGATGGCCGCCAAGATGATCGAGGCCGGCAAGGACGTGACCTACTACGAAAACATCGAAGGCGGCCACGGCGGTGCGGCCAACAACGCACAGGCCGCGCACATGGCGGCGCTGGCCTACAGCTTCCTGTGGGAGCGGCTGGCGGATTGAGTTGTCGACTCAAGGCAACTCCGTAGTTCGAGTTGTCTTGATCATGTGCTGCGTTGAAAAAAGCCCTGGGCCGAATGTCCAGGGCTTTTTTTGTTACTTCCTTCTCCCATCGGCAGAAGGTGCCCGAAGGGCGGATGAGGGTACGCGCGCGCCACGGGCTACGCCCAGCAGGGTGCCCTTGCGGCCACGCGCGGCTGCGGCGCTGGTCTCGCTTCAGGTCGAGGCAAGCCACAAACAGCAGTGCAAAAGCAGCGGCAAACAGCAGTCACGGTTTTTTACATCGATGCAGTGAACCTGCGGCCACGTCCAGGCGCTGCTCAAAGAGATGCGCCGTGCGCACTGGCGCTGGTTCGATCAAAGACGTTGCAAGCCACGCGCGATCCGCTCTACCGCCTGCTCGAGGCGCGGCAGGCTCTGGGTGTAGGCGATGCGGACGTGCTGATTGGCGCGATGGAAGCCGAAGTCGATGCCGGGAGTAAAGGCGACATGCTCGGTCTCCAGGAAGTGCGCGCAGAAGGCCTGGGCATTGTCCGAGAATGTGCTGATATCCGCGTACAGATAGAACGCACCCTGCGGTTCGACGGCGATGTTCAAGCCCAGTGCACGCAGCGCGGGCAGCAGGTAATCGCGGCGCTGCTGGAACTCGGCACGGCGTGCTTCGAAGATGGCGATGCTTTCTGGCGTAAAACAGGCCAGTGCGGCGTGCTGGGCGATCGTGGATGCGCTGATGTAAAGATTCTGCGCGAGTTTCTCCAGTTCCGGCACCGCCTCGAGCGGGGCGACCAGCCAGCCCAGGCGCCAGCCGGTCATGCCGAAGTACTTGGAAAAACTGTTCAGCACGAAGGCGCTGTCGTCCACTTCCAGCACGCTGTGCGCATCCATGCCGTAGGTCAGGCCGTGGTAGATCTCGTCCACCACCAGGTGGCCGCCGCGCGCATGCAGCGCCTGCGACAAGCCGGCCAGTTGCGCGCGCGACAGCACGCTGCCGGTGGGGTTTGCCGGCGAGGCGACCAGCGCGCCGACGCTGTCGGCGTTCCAGCAGGCATCGACCAGGCCTGGCGTCAGCTGGTAATCGGTGTCTGCGCCGACCGGCACCAGCTGCGCGGCGCTCTCGACCAGGCGCAGGAAATGCCGGTTGCACGGATAGCCGGGGTCGGCGAGCAGCCAGTGTTTGTCCGGGTCGACCAACAGGCTGCTGGCCAGCAGCAATGCGCCGGAGCCGCCCGGGGTGACCAGGATGCGTTCCGGATCGATAGCGCAGCCGTACCGCTGCGCGTAAAACCCGGCGATGGCGGCGCGTAGCGCGGGCAGGCCGCGGGCGGCCGTGTAGCGGGTGTGTCCGGCCGCCAGTGCGGCCTGTCCGGCCGCGACGATCGGTGCGGCGGTGGTGAAATCCGGTTCGCCGATCTCCAGGTGGATCACATCGTGGCCGGCCTGCTCCAGCGCATTGGCGCGCGCCAATAGCGCCATCACGTGAAACGGGGCGATGTCCTGGCTGCGGCGGCTGTAGCGGGGAGCGTGCGAATGTAGGGAGTCCATGCCGAAGAGGATAGAGCAGCATGACCTCGGGCACATGACGCTCCCGGCCGGCCTCTTCCACACTCGGGCGCTGGGATGGCATTGCGTTCATCCAACGGACCCCAATCTGATGAAGCCTGTCCTCACTCTTCTGATCGCCAGCCTGATGACCACATCTGTTCCTTCCGCCTTCGCAGCTCTCCCGTCGCCGCCGGACGTGGCCAAGCGTCCGCATGTGGTCAAGGCCCCGTTCGGCGCTACCCGCAACGACGACTACTACTGGCTGCGCGACGACAAGCGCGAGGACAAGGCGATGCTGGCCTATCTCAACGCCGAAAACGCCTACACCGACACGGTGATGGCGCCGCTCAAGCCGCTGGAAGACACGCTGTATACCGAGATCGTCGGGCGCATCAAGCAGGATGACGCCAGCGTGCCGTACCGCGAGCGCGGCTACTGGTATTACACGCGCTTCGAGGCCGGCAAGGACTACCCGATCCAGGCGCGCCGCAAGGGCAGCATGGATGCGCCGGAGCAGATCCTGCTGGACGTCAATCAGATGGCCGAAGGCAAGGGCTACTTCAGCGTCGGCGATGCGGAAGTGAGCCAGGACAATCGCATCCTGGCCTGGGCCGACGATGCGGTGGGACGTCGCCAGTACACGATCCGCTTCAAGAACCTGGACACCGGCGAGATCTACCCCGATACGGTGGAAGGCGTGTCGGCCAACGTGGTCTGGGCCGACGACAACAAGACCCTGTTCTATGTCGAGAACGATCCGGAAACACTGCTCACCGTGCGGGTGAAGAAACACGTGCTGGGCACGCCCTCCAAGGACGACGTGCTGGTGTACGAGGAGAAGGACGACAGCTTCTACATGGGCATCGGCCGTACCCGCGACGACAAGTACATCACCATCGGCGTGGAAAGCACGGTGTCGTCGGAGACGCGTTATGCGCCGGCCGACAATCCCGAGCGCTTCACCTTGCTGGCCAAGCGCGAGCGCGATGTCGAATATCACCCCGAGCATTTCGATGGCCGTTGGGTGATCCGCACCAATGCCGATGGCGCCAAGAATTTCAAGCTGGTGACCGCACCCACCGATGCGACCACGCGCAAGCAGTGGACCGACTGGGTGGCGCACGATGACAAGGTCTATATCGAAAACTTCGAGCTGTTCGACGGGTTTACTGCGATCGAAGAGCGCTCCGGCGGGCTGGAGCGCGTACGCCTGCTCAAGGGTGATGGCAGTCATGAGTACGTCAAGGCCGACGAGCCTGCGTATTCGATGGGCCTGGCAGTCAACTCCGAGCCGGACACCGAGTGGTTGCGCTACAGCTACACCTCGTTGACCACGCCGGCCACCACCTATGAGCTCAACACGCGGACCGGCGAGCGCAAGCTGCTCAAGCAGCAGCCGGTGATCGGTTACGACGCCGGCAAGTACGTCACCGAGCGCGTCTGGGTAACTGCGCGCGACGGCGTCAAGGTACCGGTGTCGCTGGTCTACAAGCGCGGCTTCAAGAAGGACGGCACTGCGGCGTTGTTCCAGTACGCCTACGGCAGCTACGGCATGTCGATGGACCCGGCGTTCAATCTGCCGGCGATCAGCCTGCTGGACCGTGGCGTGGTGTATGCCATCGCACACATCCGCGGCGGCCAGGAAATGGGCCGCCAGTGGTACGACGACGGCAAGCTGCTGCACAAGAAGAACACCTTCACCGACTTCATCGACGTCACCCGCGGCCTGGTGGAACAGGGCTATGCCGCCAAGGACCGCGTCGCCGCTTCCGGCGGCAGCGCCGGTGGGTTGCTGATGGGTGCGGTGGCCAATATGGCGCCGCAGGACTACCGCGTGATGGTGGCGCAGGTGCCGTTCGTCGACGTGGTCACCACCATGCTCGATGCCAGCATCCCGCTCACCACCAACGAATACGACGAGTGGGGCAACCCGGAAAAGAAGGCCTATTACGACTACATGCTGTCCTATTCCCCGTACGACAACGTGACCAGGCAGGCCTACCCGGCCCTGTTCGTCGGCACCGGCCTGTGGGATTCGCAGGTGCAGTACTGGGAGCCGGCCAAGTGGGTGGCCAAGCTGCGCGACGACAACACCGGCACCCAGCCGATCGTGTTCCGCACCAACATGGAAGCCGGCCACGGCGGCAAGTCCGGCCGCTTCCGCCGTTACCGCGAACTCGCCGAGTCGTATGCGTTTGTGCTGGATCAGCTCGGGGTCAAATAATTGAGGGGCGGGGATTGGGGAGTCGGGATTGGGGATTGGTAAGCAGGACCCGCCCATCCCCGCGTGCAAACGTCCCCTCATCCGCCCTTCGGGCCCCTTCTTCCGGTGGGAGAAGAGGATGCCCGGACCATCTCGGCGCCCGCTGGCCGTATCATTTACCCATGACGCGACCGACTCGATTCCGCTGGGCCTGGTGGTTGCTGGCCTACGCCAGCCTGGCGACCGGCATTGTCGGCATCTTCGTGCCCGGCCTGCCGACGACCGTGTTCATCCTCATTTCCGCCTGGGCCGCCTCGCACGGCTCCGAGCGCCTGCACAACTGGCTGCTCTCGCACCCGCGCTTCGGCCCGGCGATCGTCGAGTGGCAGACCTATCGCGCGGTCAGCCGCAAGGCCAAGTGGATGGCCACGCTCACCATGACCGTCTGCGCCGGCATCATGCTGTGGTGCGTGCCGGTGTTCTGGGTCAAATGCCTGTCGATCGGCAGCATGGCGGTGGTGGCGATCTGGCTATGGCTGCGCCCCGAGCCGCCACCGCGCGCGCTGCCCAGCGCGCACTGAGCGCACGGCAGTCAGGGTGTTCTGGCTATACTTCGGCCATGAGCATCATGTCCCGACCGTCTGTTCGTCTCGCACTGGTTGGTGCGACCTTTGTCCTGCTTGCCGCCTGCGGCAACAAGGGCCCGCTGGTAATGCCGCAGAAGCCGGTGCCGGTGGAAGCCCAGCCCGTGCTGCAGCCGCCGGACGCACCGCAACCGCTGGATGAGTCCTCGCCTGCGCCTGCGCCGGTGAACACCGATACGCAGCCCGCACCCACCACCGACCAGCCCGCTAGCAGCGGCAATGAGCGCTGACGGCCGCAGCGGGCGTCTGCGTTTCACCAAAATGCATGGCGCCGGCAACGATTTCGTGGTGCTGGACCTGCGCGACGGCACGCCGCCGCCGGATGCCGCGCTGGCCGCACGCCTGGCCGACCGCCATTTCGGGGTGGGCTGCGACCAGATCCTGACCATCGAACCCCCGCGCAGCAGCGAGGCGGTGGCCGCGTACGGCATCTGGAATTCCGACGGCTCGGCCGCGCGCCAGTGCGGCAACGGCGCGCGCTGTGTGGCGGCCTGGCTGGTGCGCGACGGCACCGCGCAGGGCGATGATTTCGTCATCGATAGCCCGTTCACCTCCCACCGCGTGCAGCGTCTTGATGCCGGCACCTATGCGGTGGCGATGGGCGTGCCGCAGTTCGAGCCCACGCAGATCCCGCTGGCCGGCTTTGCGCGCGCGCGCGAGGAATATGCGCTGCCGGTGCATGGCGAAACCGTGCGCTTTGGCGCGGTGTCCATGGGCAACCCGCATGCCGTGGTGGAAGTGGGGCGGGTGGACGCGGCGCCGGTAGAGCGCGTCGGCGGCCTGTTGCAGCAGAACGCCGCGTTCCCCGATTCGGTCAACGTCGGCTTTGTGCAGGTGGTCGACCCGACGCATGTGCGCCTGCGCGTGTTCGAGCGCGGCGTCGGCGAAACCCTGGCCTGCGGCAGCGGTGCATGCGCGGCGGCGGTGGTACTGATGCAGCGCGGCCGTGTCGAGCGCGATGTGCAGGTGTCCTTGCCCGGCGGCGAGCTGCGCATCCGTTGGGCCGGCGAACAACAGGAAGTCGTGATGTCAGGCCCGGCCGTGTTCGTCTTCGATGGAGAGTGGAACTGATGAGCGAGAACACGGACAAATTCAGCGCGCACGAAGTGGCAACCTGGTTGCGGCGCCACCCGACCTTCCTCAAGCAGTTCCCGGATCTGGCGGTGAGCCTGCTGGTGCCGCGCGACGACGGCCCCACCGCCTCGCTGGCCACCTATCAGCTGGAAGTGCTGCGCGACAAGAACCGCGAGCTGTCGCGGCGCCTGCACGAGCTTGGCCACAATGCGCAGGACAACGAGCGCCTGGCAGTACGCACGCATCAACTGACCCTGGCGCTGATGCGCCAGACCAGCGCGGCCGACACGCTCAAGGCGATGGCCGCCTCGCTGGCGGAAGATTTCAATGGCGAACTGGTGCGGCTGGTGTTGCTCAAGCCGGTCGCCGGCCTGGAGGCCGACTGGTTGCAGATCATCGCCGCCGACGATGCGCGCTTGGCACCGTTCCGTGATTGCCTGAGCGACGGCGAGCCGATTTGCGGCCGCCTGCAGACGGAAAAACACGCGCTGCTGTACGCCGACAAGGCTGCCAGCGTGCAATCCACCGCGCTGCTGCCGTTGCCCGGCATCGGCCTGATTGCGGTCGGCAGCAGCGACGCCAACCGCTTCTATCCCGGCATGGGCACCTTGTTCCTGCGCATGATGGGCGAGTCCCTGGGCGTGGCCTTGCAGCGCTTCGACACATGATGCGCCGTGCAGGGTGCGCCGATGCGTGCAGCCTGCGCTGGATGGCCGCACCGATGGTGCGGCAGCGGGGAGTCTGAGGTGGCGTCGGTCGACGATTTCCTGGCGTACCTGCAGGTCGAGCGGCAGGTGTCTGCGCATACGCTGGATGCCTACCAGCGCGATCTTGCCGCATTGCTGAACTGGGCCGGCGAACAGGCCATCGACGATGTGGCGCAGCTCGATAGCGCACAGTTGCGGCAGTTCGTCGCGGCCGAGCACCGGCGCGGGTTGTCGCCCAAGAGCCTGCAGCGTCGTCTGTCGGCATGCCGCAGTTACTACGCCTGGTTGCTCAAGCATGGCCGCATTGCCGCAAGTCCGGCGGCGGCGCTGCGTGCACCCAAGGCGCCACGTAAACTGCCGCAGGTACTGGATGCCGATGAAGCGGTACGTCTGGTCGAGGTGCCAACCGACGCGCCGCTGGGCCTGCGCGATCGCGCCTTGCTGGAGCTGTTCTATTCGTCCGGGCTGCGCCTGAGCGAGCTCTGCGCGCTGCGCTGGCGCGACCTGGATCTGGACAGCGGCTTGGTGATGGTGCTCGGCAAGGGCGGCAAGCAGCGCCTGGTGCCGGTGGGTTCGCATGCGATCAGCGCGCTGCGCGAATGGCTGCGCGACAGCGGCGGGCGTGCCGACACGCATGTATTTCCCGGCCGCGCCGGCGGTGCGATTTCGCAGCGCGCAGTGCAGATCCGCATCAAGCAACTGGCGGTGCGCCAGGGCATGTTCAAGGACGTGCATCCGCATATGCTGCGGCACAGCTTTGCCAGCCACATCCTCGAATCCTCCGGCGACCTGCGCGGCGTGCAGGAATTGCTCGGCCATTCGGACATCGCCACCACGCAGATCTATACGCATCTGGATTTCCAGCATCTGGCCAAGGTCTACGACGCCGCACATCCGCGCGCCAAGCGCAAGAAAGCTGCTGAGTGAGTGGCGCGGCGTGTGTTGCGCTTGGCGGTTAAACACTTCTCTGAAGTACCGCCGCTTGCGAATCGCCGCTCTTGAGCCCCTCTGCCATTGGGAGAGGGGCTAGAGCGCAGGCATCGGCGCCTGTACGCGCATCTATGCGCGGGCCTGTGTGGTTATTCGGGCCGGAGCGTTTCTTGCAATGATCCGCATATGACGGCCGCGTACGGCAGTGACAGGTTTGCGTGGCAGCTTCCCCGCGCCGGCGACGATCACCCAGTTCATCCCGAAGCGCACACCACGCTCCCAATCGTTCTTGTGTGCGGCTGCTCGATGCCTGCGTGCCAGTAGCGCAGACGCATGCTGTCTGCCGTCTGAGCGCGCTGCATCAGCCGCCCGCGCCACATGCGCGCAGCATGCTTGAACCCGGCAGGGGCGTCCCCACCTCATTGGAAACCCTCGGAGGACCCATGGACCCCAGCCAGAACCCCAACATCGTTCACGCCACCACCATCATCTCGGTTCGGCGTGGTGGGCATGTCGCCGTTGCCGGCGATGGCCAGGTCACCCTCGGCCACACCGTCATGAAGGGCAATGCGCGCAAGGTGCGCCGGCTCGGCCGCGAGGGTCAGGTGCTGGCCGGTTTTGCCGGCGCCGCCGCCGATGCGTTCACCCTGTTCGAGCTGTTCGAAGCCAAGCTCGACAAGCATGGGCAACTGACCCGTGCCGCCGTGGAGCTGGCCAAGGATTGGCGCACCGAGCGCCGCCTGGGCAAGCTTGAAGCGCTGCTCGCGGTTGCCGACAAGGAAACCTCGTTGATCATCAGCGGGACCGGCGATGTGATCGAACCGGAAGACGGCATCATCGCCATCGGCTCGGGCGGTTCGTACGCCCTGTCGGCTGCCCGCGCGCTGCTGGCGCACACCGAACTCGATGCCAAGACCATCGCCACCGAAGCGATCAACATCGCCGGCGATATCTGCATTTATACCAATCGCAATGTGGTGGTCGAAGAGCTGTGAATCGGGAGTGGGGAATCGGGAATCGCAACAGCGGTTTCGGTTCCACCCCGACGACATAGGCTTTTGATTTCGCGCTTGCGAGTCCCCTTTCCCCATTCTCGATTCCCCAATGCCAAATTCCGACACTTCAACCATGACTCCGCGCGAAATCGTGCAGGAGCTCGACCGTCATATCGTTGGCCAGCACGATGCCAAGCGTGCGGTTGCCATCGCGCTGCGTAACCGCTGGCGCCGCATGCAGCTGCCTGAAGAGCTGCGCAACGAGGTGATGCCCAAGAACATCCTGATGATCGGCCCGACCGGCGTCGGCAAGACCGAGATCGCGCGGCGCCTGGCCACCTTGGCCAATGCGCCGTTCGTCAAGGTCGAAGCCACGCGCTTTACCGAAGTCGGCTATGTCGGCAAGGATGTGGAACAGATCATTCGCGACCTGGCCGACACCTCGGTCAAGCTGTATCGCGAACAGGCCAAGGTGCGCGTGCGCAACCAGGCCGAAGAACGCGCCGAAGACCGTCTCCTGGATGCGCTGCTGCCACGCCGTGCGGCCGGGATCGGGTTCGATCCGGAAGCAGCGCGCAACGAGCCCTCGGCACAGGACAACGACACCCGCATCAAGTTCCGCCGCATGCTGCGCAATGGCGAGCTGGACGAGCGCGAGATCGAGCTGGAAGTGGCGGTCAACGCCAGCATGGACATCATGACCCCGCCGGGTATGGAGGAAATGGGCCAGCAGCTGCGGCAGATGTTCTCCAACCTGGGCAGCGGCAAGTCGCAGAAGCGCAAGCTCACCATCAAGGCCGCGCGCCCGCTGCTGATCGAAGAAGAAGCCGGCAAGCTGGTCAACGAAGACGACGTACGTGCCGCGGCGATCGAAGCCTGCGAGCAGCACGGCATCGTGTTCATCGATGAAATCGACAAGGTCGCCAAGCGTGGCGAAGCCGGCTCCAATGGCGGCGATGTCAGTCGCGAAGGCGTGCAGCGCGATCTGTTGCCGCTGGTGGAAGGCTCCAACGTGTCGACCAAGTACGGCACGGTCAAGACCGACCATATCCTGTTCATCGCCTCCGGCGCGTTCCATCTGGCCAAGCCCAGCGATCTGATTCCCGAATTGCAGGGCCGTTTCCCGATCCGTGTCGAATTGACCGCGCTGACCAAGGCCGATTTCGTGCGCATCCTCACCGAGCCAAAGGCGGCGTTGATCAAGCAGTACGAAGCCCTGCTGCAGACCGAGGGCGTGCGCCTGACCTTCGGCGCGGATGCGGTGGAGCGCCTGGCCGAGATCGCTGCGCAGGTCAACGAGCGGCAGGAAAATATTGGCGCGCGCCGCCTGCATACGGTGCTGGAGCGCCTGCTCGATGTGTTGAGTTATGAGGCGCCGGATCGCGACGGCCAGAGCGTCACGGTCGATGCGGCCTATGTCGATGCGCAGCTCGGCGAACTGGTGCAGGACCCGGACCTGAGCCGCTACATCCTCTGATTGCAGCGCACCTGCGTGCAGGTGCCAACGGTCATCAGGCCGGTGTGGACGCAACCGGAACCGGCGTGTACGCGTTGGACATGCCGATTCCGACCGCGCTGGCCTGGCGGCGTTGCTAGCCGCGTCCTCCCGGATGCAGTCAAACGCTGGGTCGGTCGAGGGCGCGGTGCCCTCACCGCTCGCGGGACACGCCGTGAATCCGTCCGTGCAGGCTCCGTGGCGGCATCCATGCCGCCAAGGGTCCCGCAAGCGGCTAGGACACCGCGCTAGAGAGTTGGTCGGTGGCCGCGTGAAAAGCTGTTTGCCGAACGTGTGTCGGACTTCGAGCCGGCGCATCAGGGTCAACGGCGTGCATCACGCACTGCCCTTGCTGCTCTTAAGCAAGCACACCGACCATCTCGACTTGGTCCTTGCCCGCCCACCGTCGCGGGACCTTACGCGGCATGGATGCCGCGTAAGAGCCTACATGGACGTACTTGCGGCGTGTCCTGCGATGGTGGGCGGGCAAGGGCCTCGCAGCCAAGCCGCAGATCAACCGCTCTGCAGCCAAACCGCTGCACCCAAACCGCTCAGTCCTCGCCGATATCCTCGTTCCACACGTCCGGGTTGGCCGAGATATAGCCGCCCAGCAGATCGATGCATTCCTGGCTCTGCAGGTCGATGACAGTGACGCCGTGCTCGCGCAGCCAGGCCACGCCGCCCTGGAAGGTGACCGACTCGCCGACCACTACGGTGCCGATATTGAACTGGCGCACCAGCCCGCTGCAGTACCAGCACGGCGCGAGCGTGGTGACCATGATGGTGTCCTTGTAGCGACGCTGCCGGCCGGCCTTGCGGAAGGCATCGGTTTCGCCGTGCACGGAGGGATCGTTTTCCTGCACGCGCCGGTTGTGGCCGCAACCGAGCAGGCGTCCGTCGTTGTGGTACAGCGCCGCGCCGATCGGAATGCCGCCTTCGGCCAGGCCCTGGCGGGCTTCGGCAATGGCGGTGTCGAGCAGTGCGCGGTAGTCGGGGGTGGTGATCATGCAGGCTCCTGGGTGGCGGCGTCGGCGCGACGCAGCATGTCGATGTGGGGAATGCCGTCTTCCAGATACGGTGCGGACGAGGGCGTAAAACCATGTGCGGCGTAGAACGCCTGCAGGTGCGCCTGCGCGCCGAGTTGCACGGCGCTGGCGGGCCACTGCCGGTGCACCAGCCGCAAGCCTTCCTGCAGTAATGCGTGTGCGAAGCCGTGGCCGCGCTGCGTGGCGGCAATCACTACCCGGCCGATGCTCGGCTCGGGGTAACTCACACCGGGCGGTAGCACGCGCAGATAGGCGGCCAACGCACCGTCGTCGGTGCTACCGAGCAGATGCAGCACACCCGGCAGGCTGTCCTTGCCATCCAGCTCCGGATACGCGCACTGCTGCTCCACCACGAACACATCCGAGCGCAGCCGCAGCAGCGTGTACAACTGCGTGGTGCTCAGTTGGTCGAAGCGCAGGCATTGCCAGTGCAGCGAGGATGGGGGCAGGGACGACATCACCGCATGATAGCGGCTGCGTCGCGTCAGTCGACCGCGCTGTCGGTGTCGATCGCCACCACCACCGACATGCCCGGGCGCAGCCGCGGTGCCAGCGCCTGGTCCGGATCGACGCTGATGCGCAGCGGAATGCGCTGGGCGATCTTGACGAAGTTGCCGGTGGCGTTGTCGGCCGGCAACACGCTGAATTCCGAGCCGGCGGCCGGGGAGATTTCCTGCACACGGCCGTGCAGGCGCGCATTGTCCAGCGCATCCACGGTGAAGCTGGCGCGCTGCCCGATGCGGATCTTGGCCATCTGGGTTTCCTTGAAATTGGCCACGATCCATAGCGTGTCCGGCACCAGCGACATCAGCTGCGTGCCATTGGTGACGTAGGCGCCCTGGCGTACGCCGAGCTGACCAAGCTGGCCATCGCGCGGGGCCAGGATGCGGGTGTTGTCCAGATTGATCTGCGCCAGTTGCACGGCCGCCTGCGCATTGGCCACCGCCGCTTCCAGCGCGGCGCGATTGACGGTGACACTGCGTGCGTTCTCTTCGGCGGCCTGCACGGCGGCACGCGCCTGCGCCACGCCGGCATCGGCCTGCGCACGTGCGGCGAAGGCGGTGTCGCGATCCTGTTCGGACACCAGTTTCTGCTCGGCCAACTGCTGCGCGCGCGCATACGCCGAGCGGGTGCGGTCGCGCTGGGCTTGATTGCTGCTCAGTGCGGCGCGTTGTTCGGCGATGGTGGCATCGGCGCTATGCCGCTGCTGGTCCCAGTTGGACAGGTTGGCCTGGGCGGTCTGCAGCTGCGCCCTGGCCTGTTCGAGCTGCTGGGCATAGATGCGGTCATCGATCCTGGCCAGCAACTGACCGTGTTTGACGTGGGCGAAGTCCTGCACCGGCGCCTCGGTGACATAGCCGCTGACCTGCGGCGCGATCACCGTGATCTGGCCATGCACCATCGCGTTTTCGGTGCGCTCGACGGCGCTGACGAACGGCGGCAACCGCCATGCATACAGCACCAGTGCGACGCCGAGCAGGGCCAGCCCGCCGAAGCCGATCACGCCACCGATGCGGCGCCGCCTGCGACGTTGCAGATCGGCAGGAGAGATTGAAGCTGCAGGTGTATTCATGGGCGCGCGGTGGAAGCAGGAGAGGGGGACGAAGCGGGTGGGCGCAGATAACGCCGCCACACCAGCACGGACAGGATCCATAGCCCGGTGGCGATGGCGATGCAGCCGATCAACAGGAACACGTCGTTATAGGCGAGCACATTGGCTTCGCGCGTGGCCACGCTGCCCAGGGCGCGCACGCCCTGGGCCTGGCGCAGGGCCGGGTCGCCGATGCTGCGGCCGTACAGCGCGGCATAGGCCTGCACGCGCGCGGCCACTTGCGGGTCGGTCAATGCCAGATGTTCGACCAGCTGGCTGGAATGGTATTTCTCGCGCACGACTTGCACGGTGCCGAGCAGCGCGCTGCCGAGCAGGCCGCCCATGTTCTGTGCCATGCCGAACAGCACGATGAAGCTGATCAGGTTGCCCGGCTGCGCGATGACCCGGCCCAGCCCGGCCACCATCGCCGGGCCGATGAAAAAGGTGCTGCCAAAGGCGAGCAGGAACTGGCTGACGTACATCTGCTCCGGGCGGGTGAGGCTGGTGGCATCGGCATCCATGAAACAGCCGATGCAGATCGCCGCCACCGCAATGATCAGATGCTCGGCCACCCGCGCCGGATTGATCAGCCACGCGCTGGCGGCCACGCCGACCACTGCGCCCAGCAACATCAGCGCGAACAGGGTCTGCAGCTGCGTGTTGGCCAGCCCCAGGGTCTGGAAGAAGCCGATCGCGCCGGTGCTCTGCTCGGACAGCACCAGCCGGATCAGCAGGATCGCCAGGCCCAGCCGCAGCATGTCGCCGCTGGCCAGCCAGCGCGTATTGATCATCGGGTTGCGGCGGTTGTGTTCGATCCACGCCGCCGTGCACAGCAGCACGATGGAGGCCGCCAGCACCACGCCCAGCCATGGCGTGCTGGTCCACCACAGCAGCCGCCCCAGCGACAGCACCGCCGCCAGCCCGGCCGAACCGGCCGCAAACAGGCTGAAGGTGAGGAAATCCAATGGCTCGAACACCCGATAGCGGTCGCTGGGCGGCAGCTTGAGCGCCAGCACGCAGGCCAGCGCGAACACCGCCAGGCCCAGTTCGAACAGGTACAGGCCCTGCCACTGCGCAAACTCCAGCAGATCGGTGGAGAACACCCGCGCCAATGGCAGCGCCAGCTGGGTCACCCCCAGCCCGGTCACCACCGCCTTGAGCCGGTATTTGGCCGGGAACGCCTGGATCACGTAATACAGCCCCAGCGAGCTGAGTGCGGCGCCCACCAGTCCGTGCGCGGCACGCACGGTGATCGCCGAGCTCAGGCTGTGCACGAACAGATGCGCGAAGGCGATGACCGCATACAGCGCCAGGAAGATCTCGGTGAAGCGCCGTAGCCCGAACTGCTGGCGGAACTTCACCAGCAGCAGGTTGGCCGACATGTTGGTCATCACGTAGGCGGCCGGCAGCCAGGCCATTTCGGTGGCGTAGGCGCCCAGCGTGCCCTGCAGATAGGTCAGGTTGGCGGTGACCAGCGCATTGCTCAGCCCGCCGGTCAGCGCCACCACCACGCCCACCAGCCCGTACTGGATACGGCGCCGGGTGGAGTGCAGGGGGGTGGAGGCCGACCCGGGCAGGGTGGGCTTCTCGTGGGGCTGCCAGTCGCGCTGGACGTACTTGTCGTGCACGCAGGGCTCGCAGGGCCGGTCGCAGGGAAGGCAGCGATTGTGGTCCGGTTGCGGTCATGGCGGCGTCAGCAGTGCGATAATCCGCCCATGAGCGAATCCCCCTATACCTCCGGTACCACCCATTTCGGCTTCCGCGACGTCGCTGCCAAGGACAAGCAGAAGCTGGTCGGCGAAGTGTTCACCTCGGTCGCGCGCAACTACGACCTGATGAACGATCTGATGAGTCTGGGCGTGCACCGCGCATGGAAACGCTACTTCGTGGCGACCGCGCAGGTGAAGCCGGGCGACCGTGTGCTGGACCTGGCCGGCGGTACCGGCGACATCGCCGTGCTGCTCAAGGAGCGCGTCGGCAACGAAGGCGCGGTGGTGCTGGGCGACATCAATGCCGGCATGCTGTCGGTGGGCCGCGACCGGCTGACCAACCGCGGCCTGGTGGCCGGCTTCGATTACGTGCAATGCAACGCCGAGGCGCTGCCGTTCCCGGATCAGAGCTTCGATCTGGTGACCATTTCCTTCGGCCTGCGCAATGTCACCGACAAGGACGCCGCGCTGCGCGAGATGTATCGCGTTTTGAAGGTGGGCGGGCAGGCGCGTGTGCTGGAATTTTCCGAAGTCACCGCCGACTGGTTCAAGCCGATCTACGACTTCCACTCGTTCAAGATCCTGCCCAGGCTGGGCCAGCTGTTCGCGCGCGACGCCGACAGCTACCAGTACCTGGCAGAAAGCATCCGCAAGCACCCGCCGCAGGAATCGCTCAAGGGCATGATGGGCGAGGCCGGATTTGCGCGTTGCCACTACAAGAACCTGACCGGCGGCATCGTGGCGATCCACTCCGGCTACAAGATCTGACCCGGATCCGACGCAGCGTGATCTGAGCGTCCGGTCCGGCGCGCAGCATGCGCCGGACATCACGCGTCGGCATCGCACGAGCAGGCCATGCTCGTGTTCGCTTGCCGCACGATTGCACTGTGCGCAGGTGCGTTTGCCGACAAACTTTTGAGACTCCCGTCGCGTTGGCTCCTCCGACGGTCGGCGACACTAGGCGCTCTTTTGCCGGAGACGTGGATGCGCTTGTACGCAGGATTGTCGCGCGTGTTTCCCCGCTCCTTCAGCGCCAAGCTGCTGGCGGTGACCTTTGTCGGCATCCACCTGCCGTTGCTGTTGTTGATCGCCTGGCTGGCCGCGCAAAGCGAGTTGAGCGGGCGCCCGCTGTGGTCGGTGGTGATCGTGGCGCTGCTGGCCACGCTGGCTGGCACCGCGGCGACCCTGTCGGCCCTGTATCGCCTGCTCGCACCGCTGCGCATCGCCGCCGACGCACTGGATGCGTATTACGCCGATCAACGTCTGCCCAGCCTGCCCGAACATGGCGACGACGAACTGGGGCGGTTGCTGCGTGGCATTAATCGCAGCCTGCGCGGCATCGATGCCGGCATGCGCAATCTCAAGAAGCACGCCTTGTTCGACCCGCTGACCGAGGCCTTGAACCGGCGCGGCTGCGAACAGGCGATGCGCGATTCGGTCACCGCCGCGCAGCGCGAAGGCTGGCCGTTCGTGCTGTTCGTGCTGGACATGGACAACCTCAAGCCGATCAACGACCGCTTCGGCCATCTGGCCGGCGATCGCGTGCTGGTGCGGCTGGTGGAATCGGCCTACGGCTGGCTGGGCGCGCAGGACTGGATCGGGCGCTGGGGCGGCGACGAATTTCTGATCGGCGTGCACGCCAGCGAGGACGACGCCACGCTCAAGCTCAATCAATGGCTGTCGATGCTCGAACGCGAGGATGCCGACGAGGCGCCGCTGCATGTGAGCGCCGGCAGCGCGGTGTGCGAGCGTGGCCTGGATGCCACCGAGCTGTATCGCCGCGCCGATGCGGCGATGTATCGCGCCAAGTTCTCCGGTGGCCGGCGTCTGGTGCGCGACGGGCATGACAGCCCGCGCAGCCATCCGGTGGTCTAGGCGATCCGGCAATCACCTGGCGGCCGGGCCGCAGGCGGGTGCACGCCGCGCACGGGCGGCATGCGTGATCCCATCACTGCGGTTGCTGCTCCAGGTTCGTGCCGATGCGCCAGCGACATCCACGGTGTCCCCAGCCGGCGCGGGTTTAGCGTCCGGCACGTGCTCGCCATCGGCCGCACGGGCAGGCAACGGCCCGGGGCGTTAAAATGCCCAATTCCCTCGCTGCGGTGCCGTCGATGCGCTTCCCGTTCCTGTCGCTGTCCCTGGCCGTGTCCATTGCGCTGGCCGGCTGTTCCAACGAGTCCACGCCGCCGGCCGCCAGCACCGCTGCGCCGGCCACCACTGCCAAGGCCCCCGTGAAAGCAGACGCCCGCAACCACGACGAAAGCTCCTACGCCCAGCCGCAGCTGGTGGTGATCAAGGATCTGGCGCTGGACCTGAAGCTGGATTTCGACGCCAAGCAGATCGGCGGCACCGCCACCTACACGCTGGAATGGAAGGACAAGGCCGCCAAGCAGCTGGTGCTGGACACGCGCGAGCTGAGCATTGCGCAGGTGCAGGCCGACGACGGGAAGGGCACGCTGGCGCCGCTGCAGTTCGCGCTGGCGCCGGCCGACAAGACCTTCGGCAGCAAGCTCACCATCGAGGCGCCGAATCAGCCGGCCAAGGTCGTGATCACCTATCACACTGCACCGACCGCCTCCGGCCTGCAGTGGCTGGAGCCGTCGATGACCGAAGGCAAGCAGTTGCCTTTCATGTTCAGCCAGTCGCAGGCGATCCACGCGCGCAGCTGGGTGCCGTTGCAGGACACCCCGAGCGTGCGCTTCACCTACAGCGCGCATGTGACCTCGCGCCCGGACGTGATGGTGCTGATGAGCGCCGACAACGACCCCAAGGCCGCGCGCGACGGCGACTACAGCTTCAAGATGCCCGAGCCGATTCCGTCCTATCTGCTGGCGATCGCCGCAGGCGACGTGGTGTTCAAGCCGATTTCCGCGCGCTCGGGCGTGTGGGCCGAGCCGGCCATGGCCGACAAGGCCGCCAAGGAATTCGAAGACACCGAAAAGATGATCGGTGCGGCCGAAAAACTGTATGGCCCGTATCGCTGGGGCCGTTACGACATGCTGGTGCTGCCGCCTTCGTTCCCGTTCGGCGGCATGGAGAATCCGCGCCTGACCTTCGCCACGCCCACCGTGATCGTCGGCGACAAGTCGCTGGTCTCGCTGGTCGCGCACGAACTGGCGCATAGCTGGTCGGGCAATCTGGTGACCAATGCCAGCTGGAAGGACATCTGGCTCAACGAAGGCTTCACCACCTACGTGCAGGCCCGCATCACCGAGGCGCTGTATGGCGCGGAGATGGCCGAGATGGAGCGCGAGATCGACCAGGGCGACCTGCTGGCCGAAGTGAAGGGCATGGCGCCGGCCGACCAGGCGCTGGCGCTGCCGCCGCTGGCCGAGCGCGACCCCGACGAAGCCCTGAGCCAGGTGGCCTACGTCAAGGGCGCGTGGTTCCTGCAGTTCCTGGAGCAGCGCTTCGGCCGCGAGGTGTTCGACCCGTTCCTGCGCGGCTGGTTCGACGATCATGCGTTCCAGAGCGCCACCACCGACCAGTTCGTCGATTACCTCAACAAGAACCTGCTGGACAAGCATCCCAACACGGTCAGCGCGGCCGAGGTGGATGCGTGGCTGAAGCAGCCGGGCATCCCGGCCTTCGCCGCCAAGGCACGCTCGCGCAGCTTCTCGATCGTGGACACCGCGCGCATTGCCTGGAGCGGCAGCGGCACGCTGCCGAGCAAGCAGGTCACCGGCGAATGGGGCACGCAGGAATGGGTGCACTTCCTCAGTGGCATGGGCGCCACGCTCAAGCCCGAGCAGCTCAAGCAGCTGGATGAGGCCTACCACTTCACCGGCACCCCGAACGGCGAAATCGCCATGCGCTGGTATCCGCTGGCGATCCGCAGCGGTTACACCGATGCGCGCCCCGCTGCAGGCGAGTTCATCGAACGCGTCGGCCGCCGCAAGCTGGTGCTGCCGATCTATGCCGAGTTGTTGAAGACCCCGGACGGCATCGCCTTCGCCGAGCAGGCCTTCGAAAAGGCCAAGCCCAGCTACCACCCGATCACCACCGCATCGGTGGCCGAGATGATCGCCAAGGCCAAGGCGGCACCGCCGGCGCAGCCGCAGCCGTAATGGCTGGGGAGGGCGCCGAGACGCCCTCCCGCCGCTTCCATTGCTGCATCGTGCAGGCAGCATCGCGCCCTGCAATCGCCGTCGTAGGAGCGCACCCGGGCGCGACGTGGCTTTACCGGGAATGCTCCATCGCGCCCGGGTGCGCTCCTACGGCGTGCCGCAGGTTGATCGCGCCCGGGTGCGCTCCTACGCTGTGTGGCCGTTTGATCGCGGCTGTCGCGGGCAGGCTGGTATCGTTGCCGCTGCCTTTCATGCCTTCCGGAGTCGACGATGAAGTATCTGCTGAGCGCGGCCTTGTGCGTCGCTGCAGTGAGTGGCTGTACCGACCGCGAGGCGCAGCGTCAGGCGCAGGCAAGCGCGCAGGCGCAAGCCAAGCAACAGCAGGCCGACGCACTCGCCAAGCAATACGACGAGGCGGTGAAGGCCGGTAACTGGGACATGGCACGCGCGCATGGCGCCGCACTGCTGGAAGGCTACGCTGGCACCGCGGCGGCCACACGCATCGAACCCGGCTATGCCGACATCAAGGCCAAGGGCGACCAGGCGCGCGAACTGCGCCGCATGCAGGCGTTGTGGCAGTACTCGCAGGTGCCCGCGAAGGGCGGCACGCAGCGCTCGGCGATGATCGATGCCAAGAGCCGCGTGGATGTCGACGGCAGCGGCCCCAAGCCGGTGAGCCTGGTGTTCCGTGATCACCCGCAATGGAAACGCCACAGCTATCTCGTGCTCAAGGCCGGCGACTTCAATTGCTATGGCGGCTGCAAGGTGCAGGTCTCGGCCGATGGTGGCGCAGCACGTCCGATGGCCGCGCACCGCCCCGACACCGATGAAGCGATCGCGATGTTCATCGACGACGACAAGGCGCTGTGGAAGCTGGTGCGCAATGCCAAGCGCATCAGCATCGCGTTCCCGGTGAAAGCCGGCGGCACGCGCACGGCAGAGTTCGACGTGGGTGGCCTGGATACCACCCAGATGCCGGGCTGGAAGTAGGCGCACCGCCCTTGCACGGCACTAGCTGCGCAGCCGGTGCACGGCATCGGCATAGGAGCTGGTGCATTCGGGTGCGTGCGCGATGTGCGTTCCCTGACGGCTTGCGGCGTTGCCTCAACCATCTCTGGAGTCTCCTCACGTATGGACGCCATGGCCATCACACAGATCTCTCCCGCGTTGTCCGGTTACCGCCATTGGGTGTTCGACATGGACGGCACGCTGACTGAAGCGGTGCACGATTTCGCGTTGATCCGACGCGCGTTGGAGATCCCGCCCGAGGCGGACATCCTGCACCACCTGGCATCGCTGCCGGCCGAGCAGGCCGCAGCCAAACACGCCTGGTTGCTTGAGCACGAGCGTGAACTCGCACAGGCCGCACAGCCCGCACCCGGTGCAGTGGCGCTAGTGCGTGCGTTGCAGGCAGCCGGATGCCGGCTCGGCATGCTCACCCGCAACGCGCGCGCATTGGCGCAGGTGACATTGCAGGCGATCGGCCTGCACGATGCATTCGCCTGGGACGACATCGTCGGCCGCGATGAAGCTGCCCCCAAACCCGCACCCGATGGCCTGCAGTATTTTGCGCAACGCTGGGCGGTGGATGGCGCAGCACTGGTCATGGTCGGCGATCACCACAACGACCTGGCCTGCGGTCGTGCAGCCGGTGCCTGCACCGTGCTGGTCAACACACCCGGCGATCCATGGCCCGGCCTTGCCGACTGGCGGTTGCAGGATTGCACGCAGTTGCTGGCGCAGTGGAGCCGCTAGCGCGAGGTTTGGCGAGTAGGCCAGGCGCGCGAAGCACGGAGTGCGATGTGTGGCTGGCCGCGTGTGGCTGGATGACGATGACGATCAGGATACCGTCATCGCATTGGAAGTGACATGCGCTCGAAGGGGCGTGGACGCCGCTGAATCTTGCAATGCGTCATCAGCAAGCCAGACATCACACACCTGGCCTACGCCGTACCCTCATCCGCCCTTCGGGCACCTTCTCCCGATGGGAGGAGGGAAACGCGGCAGCACCCCGTTCGACAACGTAGCTGGCCTTCGGTGAGGTGAGGTGTTGCCTTGCGCGAGCCACAGCAAGCTATGTCGCCTCAAGCCTGCAGGGTGCGCAGCACTGACCGACAGGCAGTTCCACCCTCGCTGCACCATCCATGTCACAGCACGCCCGGCGCAAACTGTGCCAGAACCGTGACAGTGAGCCTTGCGCAAGCGACTGCCATCACATCAAACCCTGCTGCTCCAACATGGTGCGTCGCACCAGTGCGCTGGCATGGCGTTTGCTCTTTCCCTCTCGACGTTTCCGACGTCCGCGGTGCAACTGGCGGGTGCAACGCCTGCGCTGCGGAATGTTTCAACCGACTGGTTGTTCAATCGAGAGGGGTAGACGCATATGCACCAATCTTCCTGTCGCAGCCTGCGCAGCAGTGTGCTGCTCATGCTTGCGCTGAGCGCCGCGTTGGCCGGCTGCAAGAAAGACGCCGCCACGGAAACGACGACAACGCCCGCACCGGCCGCCAAACCCGCCGCGCCGGCCGCCGCCGCCGTGGTCAATACCGACAGCGAGTTCACTACCAATGCCAGCAACCCGGATAACTGGGGTGGCATCGGGCGCGACTTCGCGCTCACCCGGCACAGTCCGCTGGCCGAGATCAATCGCGACAACGTCAAGAACCTGAAAATGTCGTGGGAAATGAAGACCGATGCCACGCGCGGCCACGAGGGCCAGCCGCTGGTGATCGGCAGCGTCATGTACATGGTCAGCGCGTATCCGAACAACGTGTTCGCCATCGACCTGGCAGCGCAGGACGACGGCGGCAAGGTGTTGTGGAAGTACACACCGCAGCAGGACGAACGCTCGGTGGCGGTGGCGTGCTGCGATACGGTCAACCGCGGCGCCTCCTATGCCGATGGCAAGCTGGTATTCGGCAGCCTGAGCGGCGATGTGATCGCACTCGATGCCAAGACCGGCAAGGAAGTGTGGAAGCAGAAACTCGCGCACCCGGACAAGGGCGAAACCATCACCATGGCGCCGATCATCGCCGATGGCAAGGTGGTGGCCGGCATCAGCGGCAACGAGTTCGGCGTGCTTGGGCGTGTCGCTGCCTACAACCTGGCCGATGGCAAGCAGGCGTGGTCCTGCGATGCGGCCGGTACCGACAAATCGATCTGCCTGGGTGCGGATTTCAACAAGGCCAACCCGCAGCACGGCCAGCTCGGCGATCTGGGCGTCAAGACCTTTCCCAATGACGAATGGAAGCGTGGTGGCGGTGCGGCCTGGGGCTGGTACAGCTACGACCCGAAGTTGAAGCTGCTCTACTACGGCACCGGCAATCCCGGCCTGTGGAGCCCGTCGTATCGCTGCGGCAAGACCTCGCAGGAGGAATGCAACAACGGCGAGCATGACAACAAGTGGTCGATGACCCTGTTCGCGCGCAAGATCGATACCGGCGAAGCGGTGTGGGGCTACCAGAAGACGCCGTTCGACCAGTGGGACTACGACGGCATCAACGAGCCGATCCTGGTGGACCTGACCATCGACGGCAAGGAAGTTCCGTCCGTGGTGCAGTTCGATCGTAACGGCTTTGCGTATGTGCTCGATCGCCGCGACGGCACCCTGCTACGCGCACATAAGTTCGTGCCGGCCAACTGGGCCGAACGCATCGACATGAAGACCGGCCGCCCGGTCAAGGTGGCCGCGCATTCGCCGCTGGAGCGCGGCAAGAAAGTGCAGGCATTTCCCTCGGCGATGGGCGGCAAGGATCAGCAGCCGTGCTCGGTGGATCCGGCCAATTCGGCGGTGTTCTTTTGCGGCACCAACAACTGGCATATGGAGCTGGAACCGCAGGAACGCGGCAACACCATGATGGGCCTGCCCTACGTGTTCGCCAACGTGATGATGAAGCCCAACGAGCCGGGTGCACTGGGCATCGTCAAGGCCTTCGACGTGGTGGAAGGCAAGTCCAAGTGGGAGATCAAGGAGAAGTTCCCGGTGTGGAGCGGCACCCTGGTCACCGACGGCGGGCTGGTGTTCTACGGCACGCTGGATGGCTGGTTCCGTGCGGTGGACAAGGACACCGGCAAGAAGCTGTGGGAGATGAAACTGCCCTCCGGCATCATCGGCAACCCGATCGCCTACAAGGCCAATGGGCACCAGTACGTGGCGGTGTTCTCCGGCATCGGTGGCTGGATCGGTCTGCCGGTGGCCGCAGGTCTGGATCCGTCCGATCCGTATGGCGCGCTGGGGGCTGCGGGGCTGGCGTTCGGTGCCGGCTTCGACAAGATCCCGCTCGGCGGCATGGTGCATAGCTTCCGGATCGATGGTGCCGGCAAGACCGTGACCGCCAGTGCCACCGCCACGGCGGCTGCAGGCGGCGGCACCGCCAACACCGCAGCGAAGACCGCACGATGAGTTCCACGCAAGGCGTTGGACGCGCGCACCGGCAGTTCGCTGCCGGTGCGCGTGGCATGCACCGGCAGCTGTGTCGGCTGCTGGTGCTTTGCAGCCTCGGACTCGTCGCCGCGGGCTGCACCCGCGAGCCGTCCTCACCGACGGCTCGCGCTTCTGCTTCCGCTGCAGCGCCCGCTGCGGCGGCCTCCACTGCGGCACCGGCCACGGCCAGTGCTCCACCGCCAACGCCCGATCCACGTGTGCTGCGGGTCTGCGCCGACCCCGGCAACATGCCGCTGTCCAACAAGGCTGGCGAGGGCTTCCAGAACAAGATTGCGCAGGTCGTGGCCGATGCCATGGGCCGGCGCCTGGAATACGAGTGGCGCACCTATTACCAGCGCGGGCTGGCACGCAGCACGATCACTGCCGGCCGCTGCGATGTGTTGATGGACCTCAACAGCGATTTCGAGCAGGGCCTGACCACGCGACCGCTGTACCGCTCGGCCTATGTGCTGGTGACGCGCAAGGGCCTGGATCTGGTGCCGACATCGCTGGACGATCCGGCGCTGAAAAAACTGCGGCTGGGCGTGTTCCAGAGCTCGCCCGCACGCCAGGCCCTGTACGAGCACGGCATCAGCGGCCAGGTGCAATACCTGTTCTACGACTCGGCCACCGCGCCGGAGGAACATCCCGGCAAGCTGGTCGAGAGGGTCGCTGCCAATGAACTGGATGCGGCCGAATCCTGGGGCCCGGTGGCCGGTTACTACGCGCAACGCAGCGGCCTGGGCATGGTGCCGCTCAACACCATCGACGATGCGGTGCTGGAATATTCTATGGCGTGGGCGGTGTCGCGCAAGAACGCGGACCTGCGCGATGCCTTGAACACCGCAATGCAACGGAGTTCAGCGAGGATCGCCGAGATCCTGCGCAGCTATCACGTGCCGCTGGTGCGCTGTGGCGACTGCGTGGTGGCCGGTGATCTGGCCGCGCACGGGCCGTATGCGACGCCGACGCCAGTATCCAAGGCGCCAAGCCCGGCCGCGTCCTCGCAGGAGCTGGCGCAGCTGCAACTGCGCATCGCCGACGGCGCCGACCCGAACCAGGAACTGGCGCATGCACTGGATGCCGGCGACGCGGTGCGTGCGGCATGGCTGTTGCGGCATGGCGCCGATGCCAATCGTCCCAACCTGCTCGGCGAGCCGCCGTTGCATCAGGCGATCCGCAATCAGGAACCGGATCTGGTCGGCCTGTTGCTCGATGCCGGCGCACACCTGGATGCACGCGATGGCAGCGGCTGGACCGCCTTGATGAAGGCGGCCTGGGCCAACGATGCCGACAGCGTGGCCAGGTTGCTCGGCAAGCGCGCGCCGGTGGACACCGTCTCCAGCGATGGCTGGAGCGCGCTGGACCTGGCGGTGTCCTACGCCGATGTCGGCGTGGTGCAGGCCTTGCTCAAGGCGGGCGCGGATGTGCGGCGTGCCAATGCCACTGGCTTCACGCCGGTGATGTTTGCGGTGGCGCGCGACGACCCGGCGATGCTCGATGCGGTACTGGCCGGCGGTGCCGACGTCGGCCACGCCAACCAGGCCGGCGTCACCGCATTGATGCTGGCCGCCGCGGCCGGGCGCGACGCGGCGGCCAAGCGCCTGCTGGCGGCCGGCGCCGACCCTGCCGCACGCAATCGCGATGGCAAGACCGCCGCTGCATTAGCGCAGGCACGCGGCGATAACGCGCTGGCCACGCTGCTTACCGAGGCCAGGCGCCCCTCCCGGCAATGACTGTGTCACCCGCCGCGCGCACGGGGTGCGCGGTGCTCCCTCCGATCAGAAAGGTTCGTTCATGCGCAAGTCCACCGTGGGTTGTTTCGATCGTTCCATGCGCGCACCGCTGTGCGCGGTGATGCTCAGCGTCGTGCTGGCCGCCTGCGGCAAGGACGCACCGCCGCCCGCGCCCGCGCCTGAGGCGGCCACCGCACCGGCTGCCAGCCCGCCGGCGCCGGCCACCGGCACCGCCGCGCCTGCGCCTGCAGCGGCGAGCGCCGCGGTGCCCAATCCGGCCGCTGGGCCTGCGCCGGATCCGGCCACGCCGCCCGCAGCGCCGGCCACCGTGGTGCCGATCCCGAAGGGGCCGGAGGTCAAGGTCACGCCCGAACTGATCGCCGAGGGCAAGAAGATCTATTTCTCTGCCGGCTGCAATGCCTGCCATGGCGGCACCGGTGGCGGCGGCATGTGCCCGCCGTTGACCAACGACATCTGGGTGTATGGCAGCGACGACGACACCTTGCGTACGCTGATCAGCGAGGGCACTGCCGCGATGATCACCCACGGCAAGACGCGGGTCGGGCATGAAAAGGTGGTCGGGCAGATGCCGCCGTTCGCGCCGGTGCTCAAGCCGGGCGACACCGAAAAACTGCTCGCCTTCATCCATTCGATCAACAAGACCGCGGGCAAGGCGCAATGAGGCCAGCGCCAACCGGTTGGCAGTGCATCCTTGCAGCAACTGCGCTGGTCGCGCTGCTGGCCTTGGCCGGTTGCCGGCGCGATGCCGAGCCGCCGGCGTCCAGCGCGGCGCCGGCGACAGCGACGCCTGCAACGCCCGCCGCAGCACCGGTACCCGCAACGCCGCCGGTATTTGCCTATGTGCCCAACCAGCGCAGCGGCACGGTGTCGGTGATCGATACGCACACCGACACGGTGGTGCGTACGCTCAGTGCGCAGGGGCAACTGGGCAAGCGCCTGCAGCAGGTAGTGCCGGGCCCGCAGGGGCATCTGTACCTGATCGATGCCGAGCATCACCGCCTGATCGAACTCGACACCGACAAGGACACGGTGCTGCGCAGCGTGGCGATCGGCGAGAACGCCGAGGGCATTGCGCTGTCGCCGGACGGCAAGCAGTTTGCGGTGTGCGTGGAAGGCCAGAACCAGGTGATGTTGATTGATGCGGCGCAGTTCAGCGTGCAACAGGTGATCGCCACGCGCGGGCAGGCGCCCGAGCACTGCGCCTACACGCCGGACGGGCAGTGGCTGCTCACCAGCAACGAGGGCTCCAACGACATGGACATGATCGAGCTGGCCACCGGTCGCTCGCGTGGCGTGGTCGCCACCAGCGGCCATCCGCGCGGCATGGCGTTCGCGCCTGACGGGCACAGCGTCTACATCGCGCAGGAAACCGCCAACGTGGTCGACGTGATCGACCTGCAGACGCGTCGACGCCGCGCCAGCCTGCCAGCCGGCGTGCGCACGGCCGGCGTGGCGTTGTCGGCCGACGGCACGCGGCTGTATGCGTCCAACGGTGGTGCCGGCACGCTCAGCGTGATCGATACCAACACTGCGCGCAGTCTCGCCGAGATTGCGGTGGGGCTGCGGCCGTGGAATCCGGCACTGACCCCGGCCGGCGACAAGCTGTATGTCGCCAACGGGCGCTCGAACACGGTGAGCGTGATCGACACCGTCGCGTTGCGCGAGATCAAACAGATCCCCGTCGGCGAACTGCCGTGGGGCGTGGTCATCGCGCGCTGAGCGGCGGGCATGCCGCAGCGCGCCAGGGAGGCCGCATGAAGACACGCGCTGCGGTGGCATGGGGTCCGCACCAGCCGTTGACCATCGAAGAGGTGGACCTGCAGCCGCCGCGGCCCGGCGAGGTGCTGGTGCGCCTGGTCGCCACCGGGATCTGCCATGGCGATGCGCATGCATTGGCGCACGGGCAAGCAAGCAGCTTCCCGGTGATCCTGGGGCAGGAAGGGGCCGGCATCGTCGAGGCGGTCGGTATCGGCGTCACCAGTGTGCAGCCCGGCGATCACGTCATCCCGCTGTACATGCCCGAATGCGGCGTGTGCAAGTTCTGTCGCTCCGGCCGCACCAACCTGTGCCAGGCGATCCGCAGCAGCCAGGAGCGCGGGCTGATGCCCGATGGCAGCAGCCGGTTCTCGTTGCACGGCCGGCCGATCCTGCACCACATGGGCACCAGCACGTTCTCCGAATACACCGTGGTGCCGGAGATCGCGGTCGCGCGGATCCAGCCGGAGGCAGCGCTGGATCAGGTCTGCCTGCTCGGTTGCACGGTCACCACCGGCGTCGGTGCGGTGCTCAACAGCACGCATGTGCGGCCCGGCGATTGCGTGGCGGTGTTCGGCCTGGGCGGCATCGGCTTGTCGGTGGTGCAGGGCGCGGTGCTGGCGCAGGCCGGGCGCATCATCGCGGTGGATATCGACCCGGCCAAGTTCGCGCTGGCGCGCGCCTTGGGCGCCACCGATTGCCTGGATCCGCGCGACTACGGCGCACCAATCCAGCAGGTGATCGTGGACCTCACCGATGGCGGCGCCGACCATAGCTTCGAATGCGTGGGTGATGTCGGCGCGATGCGCGCGGCGCTGGAGTGCTGCCACAAGGGCTGGGGCGAGAGCGTCATCCTCGGCGTGGCCGACGACGCGCAGGAAATCAGCACGCGCCCGTTTCAACTGGTGACCGGACGGGTATGGCGCGGCAGCGCGTTCGGCGGAGTGAAAGGGCGCAGCGAATTGCCCGGCTATGTCGCGCGCTATCTGCAAGGCGACATCCGGCTGGCGCCGTTGATCACCCGCACGCTGGCGCTGGACGACATCAATCAGGCGCTGGCGGACTTGCGTGCGGCGCGCGGCATCAAATCGATCGTGCTCTATTGAGGGAGACGCAGATGGCAGCAGGCACACGCAGCACAGCGACGTTGCACCATCACGCACTGGCAGGCGCCTGCGCCAGCGCCTTGCTCGCAAGCAGCGCGCTGGCAGTGGCGGCCGATGCGCCGCAGGTGACCTGGCTGGACCGCATCGAGGTCACCGCCACGCCGATCCCCGGCACCACCATCGATGCGGCGCAACTGCCGTACATGGTGCAATCGGCCACCAACAGCGAGCTGTCGCGCGCGCGCAGCAACAACCTCGGCGATCTGTTGCAGCGGCGCTTCGTCGGCGTGGATGGCAACGATGTGCAGGGCAGTGCGTTCCAGAACGACCTCACCTTCCACGGGTTTCGCGCCTCCGCCTTGCCCGGCGCCTCGCAAGGCGTGTCGGTGTATCTGGACGGCGTGCGTTTCAACGAACCATTCGCCGACATCGTCAGCTGGGACATGCTGCCCGA
This sequence comes from Xanthomonas sp. WHRI 7064, assembly GCF_040202355.2. Lineage (NCBI taxonomy): Bacteria > Pseudomonadati > Pseudomonadota > Gammaproteobacteria > Lysobacterales > Lysobacteraceae > Xanthomonas > Xanthomonas sp. WHRI 7064. The sequence continues at coordinate 880,643 of NZ_CP167821.1, forward strand.
GTCGGCAATCAATGCAGTGACCCTGATGCCCGGCTCCAATCCCTTGTTCGGGCCGAACACGCTCGGTGGCGCGGTGGTGTTGTCTACCGCATCAGGCCTCACCTCACCAGGAGTGCAGGGCGAGCTGAGCATCGGCAGCGGTGCGCGCAAGCGCCTGGATGCCAGTTACGGGCTCGCCAGCCAGGACGGCTGGCATGGCTTTGTCGCGGTCACCGGCTTCGACGAAAATGGTTGGCGCGATGCCTCCGAGGGCCGCCTGGGAACCGTGTTCGGCAAGGTCGGCAAGCAGGGCGAGCAGACCGACTGGAGCCTGTCGGTGCTGCACGGACGCAGCCGTTTGATCGGCAATGGCCTGCTGCCGGATACGCGCTACACCGACGATGGCCCCGAGCCCGGCCTGTATCGCGCCGACCGCCGCGCGGTGTACACCTCGCCCGATCTCACCCGCAATCGCAATACGCTGTTCACCGCGCAACTGGACCATCGTTTCGATGCGGACACCGCATTGCATGCACTGGCCTACGCGCGCGTGGGCCGCCGCGACACCGTCAATGGCGATATCGGCGAGGACTACGAAGAATTTGTCGAAGAATGTGCCTCCGGTTATGCCGCCGATGGCAGCGCGCTGGATGCCGATTGCGATGTCGCACGCGCCGATGCCGATGCATTGCCCACCGGCGCGCTCAACACCACCCAGATGCGCCAGGAGGCGCAAGGCCTGGCAGTCAACCTGAGCAGGCAGTGGGGTGCGCATGCGCTCAGCACCGGCGTCACCTTTGATCGTGGCCATGTGCGCTATCAGCAATTCGCCCGCGATGGCTGGGTGCAACCGGACCGCTCGGTCGCTGCCGATCCGGATGCCGAGCGCGCGTTCTTTTCCGGCGTGCGCGGCAGCACTAAGACGCTGGGCGTGTTCGTCGCCGACACCTGGGCGCTGGACGCTGCCACCCATCTCAGTGCCGCAGTGCGCTGGAATCGCGTGGTGGTGGACAACATCCTTTCCACCGCCGAGGACGGCGACCGCCCACGCGAGCGCTTCGTCTATGCCAAGGCCAATCCATCGTTAGGGTTGACCCATCGGCTCGGCTCGGGGCTGACGGTGTACGGCTCGGTCGCGCAAAACAGCCGCGCACCGACCGCGATCGAACTGGGCTGCGCCGATCCCACCCAGCCGTGTCGGTTGCCGACCGGCCTGCAGGCCGACCCGCGCCTGGAGCAGATCGTCTCGCGCACGTACGAGCTCGGCGCGCGCTGGGCACCGTCGGCCAACAGCAACGCCAGCCTGTCGGTGTACCGCGCCGACAATCGCGACGACATTTTGTTCCTGCGTGCACCGGACACCCAGCTGGGTTACTTCGACAATGTCGGCCGCACCCGCTACCAGGGCGCGGATCTGGCGCTGCGCCTGCGCAGCGGCGACTGGCAATGGTCGGCCGGCTACAGCTTCCTGGATGCGACCTACCGCAGCGATGGCGAGCTGCTGTCCGGCGAGCGCGTGATCGCCTTGCGTCCAGGCCTGCGCATCGCCGCATTGCCGCGCCACAACCTCAAGCTCGGCGTGGAATGGCAGCGCGATGCGCTGACCCTGGGCGCCGGGGTGCGTGCGGTGGCCGGCCGCGTTGCCAGCGGCAACGAGGATGGCCAGGTCGACAATGCCGAAGACGGCGAGCCCGCACCGGAGCGTATCGACATCGGCACCGCCGGCTATGCGCTGGTAGACCTGCAGGCGCGTTGGCAACTGGGCGCGCGGTTGTCGCTGTTCGCCCGCATCGACAACGTCTTCAACCGCCGCTACGCGACCTACGCGGCTGTGGCCGAAGACGTGTTTCCGGACGGAGCACTCGCGCGCCCGCAGGACGCGCCAGTGGAAACCGGCCCGGCGCGGTTTCTCGCACCAGGTGTGCCGCGGCAGTATCTGATCGGCATACGCTGGGCGTTATGAGGCTGGGGATTCGGGATTGGAGATTAGGGATTCGCAAGGCGCAAGGTGCAATCGCCAGTCGCCCGCAGCGTTATCTGGATGGTGCCGAGCTGCGCTAGTCGAGGGCGCGGTGCCCTCACCGCACCAGAGAGTTGGCTGGTGACGTCATTGAAGAACGAAGACACTGCAGCAGACAGTTGATGGTTACTCGGAAGCTTAGATCAAGAGCCGAGTCGGTCGAGCGCGCGGCGCCCTCACCGCTCGCGGGACACGCCGTAAACCCGTCCCTGGGGGCTCGGTGGCGGCATCCATGCCGCCACACGGTCCCGCAATCGGTGAGGACACCGCACCAGACAGTTGATTGGTTGCCTTGTTTAAAGCCATGCACACCGACCATCTCGACTGGCCCTTGCCCGCCCACCGTCGCGGGACCTTACGCGGCATGGATGCCGCGTAAGAGCCTACATGGACGTACTTGCGGCGTGTCCCGCGATGGTGGGCGGGCAAGGGCCCTGCAGCCAAGCCCCAAATCATCCCCTCCACAATCGCGGCATCAACACGGGGTGCATGCCACCTCAAGCAACAGCGGCACCCGCCTGGTGGTCAAGAAGTGCTATTGATAAATCGCTTTAAATACCAGCGCCAAGACCCCGCCTTGGCTCTGACGAATCCCCAATTCCGAATCCCAAATCCCCGCCCCTCAATCACCCGGTATCCAGGCCATGCTTGCGCAGCTTGCGATACAGCGTATTGCGACTGATGCCCAGGGCATCGGCGGTGCGGCTGACATTCCAGCGGTGGCGTTCAAGTTGTTGCTGCAGCACCAGGCGTTCGGCCTGGTCGAGTGCGACGCGGCCGGGCATGTCGTCGGCGGCCACTGCGCGGCCATCGACCAGGCACGGTGCGCTGCCGGCATCGACGATTTCCTGCGGCAGGTTGGGCAGGCGGATCACCCCGTCGCTGCACAGTACCGCCGCCGTGCGCAGCACATTACGCAACTGGCGCAGATTGCCCGGCCATGCGTAGCTCAGCAGTTTGTGCATCGCTTCTTCGCTGATGCGCACGCTGTGCTCGCTGTTTTCTTCGCGAAGCAGCGTGCGGATCAGCTCGGCCTTGTCGCTGCGCTCGCGCAGCGGTGGCAGGTGCAGCACCACGCCATTGAGCCGGTAATACAAATCCTCGCGAAACTCGCCGGCCGCCACCCGCTGCGCCAGATCGCGATGGCTGGCGCTGATCACGTGCAGCTCCAGCGGTACCGCGCGTTCGCTGCCCAGCGGGGTGACGCATTGTTCTTCCAGCACGCGTAGCAGGCGGCTCTGCAAGGGCAGCGGCATGTCGCCGATTTCATCCAGGAACAGCGTGCCGCCGCTGGCCTGCAACAATTTGCCATGGCGGCCTTCGCGCGCAGCATCGGTGAAGGCACCGCGTGCATACCCGAACAATTCGCTCTCGATCAATGCCTCGGGAATCGCCGCGCAGTTGATCGCCACGAAGGCGCCGCCGGCCCACGGCGAGCCGCGGTGCACCGCCTTGGCAAATTCCTCCTTGCCGGTGCCGGTATCGCCGCGTAGCAGAATCGATACGCGATGCGCAGCCAATTTCAAGGCATTGGCTAGGTTGTGGCGCATGCGCGAATCCGAGCCGACATGCTCACCGGGTTGCAGCTCGGTATCCGGTGCCAGCTGTGCCGGCCCGCCCACCGCCGGCAGCGCAGCGCGCGCGCGCGGCGGGCGCACCAGTGCGTAGAACCGCCGCCCGTGGCAGGCGCAGCGGATCGACCACAAGGTGCCGGCATCGCTGCCGGCGCGATGCTCGAGGGTGTCGAAATCCAGCTGCATCACCTGCGCGATGTTGCGGCCCACCAGCTGGCTGCGATCGATCTTGCCCAGTTGCTCCAGCACCGCCTCGTTGACTGCCAGCACGCGGCCATCGGTATCGATCGCGATCAGTGCCTCGTGCAGCAGGCCGGCGAACTCGGGCCGGCTATGGAAGCGCAGGATGAAGGCATGGCCGAACTGGTTGAGGAAATGCGAGCGCGAGATCTGCGCCGCCGACATGCTCACCAGGGCCACGGTGTGGCGCTGGATCTGCTTGCCGTCCTGCGCATTGGGAGTGGACGCATCCAGCACCGCCAGCAGCCCGCCATGCGGGTCCAGGATCGGCGCGCCGCTGCACGACAGCGGCAGATGGCGGGTCAGGTAATGTTCGCCGCGGTGCACGCTGACTGCGGTGCGCTCGGCCGCGCAGGTGCCCAGGCCGTTGGTGCCCTGGTGACACTCGGCCCAGCTGGCGCCGCAGAACAGACCGGCCTGGCGGAATTCGCGCAGCAGGGTGGGGTCGTGCACGCTGTGCAGCACGGTCGCCTCGGCATCGGCAAAGATCACGGCGTAGCCGCTGCCGGCGATCTGCTCGTAGAGGTTTTCCATCTCCACCTTGGCAATGCGCAGCACATCGCCCAGACGTTGCTGGCGCTCGCGCACGTGCAGCGCATCGTGCACCAGCGGCTCGGGGGCTGCCTCGGGCAACAACGCGTAATCGTCCAGGCAGCGCCGCCACGAGCGCGACAGTGGTGCGGCAAGCGGCGCAATGTCGCGCAGCCGGCGGATCTGCCGGAGCGCATCCGGCTCGATCTCCGGCAAGGCGATGGACGTGGCGGCGACAACGCTTGGCTCGGACATGGGCCAGCGTTCCTCAGTGGGCGCGAAACGTCAGTAGAGGCACAGATCGGGCTGATGCTCAAACTGCATTGCAGCAATTGCGGTGCCGACGCGCCCCCTCTCCTGCGGGAGCGGGTTGCGGTGAGGGGACGGTGCGAAGCCCGAAGCTGTTCAACCTGCACGGAGCTTCGCCCGTCCCCTCATCCGCCCCTGCGGGGCACCTTCTCCCGAGGGGGGAAGGGCACAGCGCTGATCAGCGGTGGTGCCGCGTCAGAGCGCGTAGCCGAACTGCTGCTTGAACTGGTCGTTGAACTCGGCAAAGTCGAACCGCTGGTTCTGCGTGCCGGGGTGCTCCACCTTCAGCGCGCCCATCAGGTTGCCCATCCGCCCGATCGTCAGCCAGTCGTAACCGCCCTGGATGCCGTAGATCAGGCCGGCGCGGAAGGCGTCGCCGCAGCCGGTCGGGTCGACCACGCGGCGTTCGTGTGCCGGCGGGATGTCGTAGGTCTTTTCCGGCGTATGCACCAGCGCGCCCTTGGGGCCCTGCGTGGTGATGTAGGCCTGCACGCGCGAGACGATGTCCTTCTCGTCCCAGCCGGTGCGTTCCTGCAGCAGGTTGGATTCGTAGTCGTTGACCACCACGTACTGGGCCTGCTCGATGAACTGGCGCAGTTCCGGGCCGTTGAACAAGGGCATCGCCTGGCCGGGATCGAAGATGAAGGGAATGCCGGCGGCAGCGAACTCTTCCGCATTCTGGATCATGCCCTCGCGCCCATCCGGGCCGACCAGGCCCAGGGTCACGCCCGGCACATCCTTCACGTGGTTCTCGTAGCTGCGCATCATCGCGCCCGGATGGAACGCGGTGATCTGGTTGTTGTCGTGGTCGGTAGTGATGAAGGCCTGCGGGGTGAACAGGTCGTCGATGATCTTCACCCGCGACAGGTCGATCCCCAGCGTTTCGAAGTGTTCGCGGTACGGGCCGAAGTCCTGGCCCACGGTGCCCATCGGGATCGGCGCGCCGCCGAGCAGATGCAGGTTGTAGGCGATGTTGCCGGCGCAACCGCCGAACTCGCGGCGCATGCGCGGGACCAGGAACGACACATTCAGGATGTGCACCTTGTCCGGCAGGATGTGGTTCTTGAACTGGTCCGGAAACACCATGATGGTGTCGTAGGCGAGGGAACCACAGATCAGTGCGGACATCGAGTCAGGCCTTTGCGTTAGGAAATACCCGCCAGTTGCCGGGCATGGCAGCGGGACGGCGCGCGCGCCGCGGCGCAAAGGGTAACGGCTGCGACCGATCAGGGCCACAACCGCATGCCATGCCCGGCGTGACCGGCACATGAAAACGACGCCGCAACGGCCGATTTTTCCTTGCCCGCACCGGGGGGGATTGCTAGGCTAGTGGACTTCGTTTTCTGCCCAAAATTTCGCCAGTCTGGCGGCGGGCACGCGACTTACCCAGGAACAACTCCCTCGATGTTCAAGAAACTCCGCGGCATGTTCTCCAACGACCTGTCCATCGACCTGGGCACGGCCAATACGCTGATCTACGTACGCGGGCAGGGCATCGTACTGAACGAACCTTCGGTGGTGGCGGTGCGTCAGGACCGCGCAATCGGCGGCACGCGCTCGGTGGCCGCCGTCGGCGCCGAGGCCAAGCAGATGCTCGGCCGCACCCCGGGCCACATCACTACGATCCGCCCGATGAAGGACGGCGTCATCGCCGACTTCACCTACACCGAGGCAATGCTGAAGCACTTCATCAAGAAGGTGCACAAGTCGCGCTTCCTGCGCCCGAGCCCGCGCGTGCTGGTGTGCGTGCCGGCCGGTTCCACCCAGGTCGAGCGCCGCGCCATCAAGGAATCGGCGGAAGAGGCCGGTGCGCGCGATGTGTATCTGATCGAGGAACCCATGGCCGCCGCGATCGGTGCCGGCATGCCGGTGACCGAGGCGCGCGGTTCGATGGTCATCGACATCGGCGGCGGCACCACCGAAGTGGCGGTCATCTCGCTCAACGGCATCGTCTACTCGCAGTCGGTGCGCGTGGGCGGCGACCGCTTCGACGAGTCGATCACCAACTACGTGCGCCGCAACCACGGCATGCTGATCGGCGAAGCCACCGCTGAGCGCATCAAGCTGCAGATCGGCTGCGCCTACCCGCAGGACGAGGTGCAGGAGATGGAAATCTCCGGCCGTAATCTTGCCGAAGGCGTGCCGAAGATGATCAAGATCAACTCCAACGAAGTGCTCGAGGCATTGCACGAGCCGCTGTCGGGCATCATCTCGGCGGTCAAGCTGGCGCTGGAACAGACCCCGCCGGAACTGTGTGCCGACGTGGCCGAGCGCGGCATCGTGCTCACCGGCGGCGGCGCACTGCTGCGCGACCTGGACCGCCTGATCTCCGAAGAAACCGGCCTGCACGTGCAGGTGGCCGACGACCCGCTGACCTGCGTGGCCCGCGGCGGCGGTCGCGCGCTGGAGCTGGTGGACATGCACGGCAACGAGTTCTTCGCGCCGGAGTGATGGGGACGGGAATCGGGAATCGGGATTGGGGAATCGTAAAAACATTCCCTGCCTGCGGCCCTTTGCGGTTACGACGCGGTCCCGCCGATTTGAGTTCCAGAGCAGCCATCAAAACTACTGCGCAGCCGTCAGGCGGGCGTGGCAGGTGCTCGGAATCCTCATGCACCCGCCGTACACTCCGGTTCCTGCGTGCTGCCCGCACCCACCTGACGATTGCTCGCTACGTTTTATTAGCCGCTCCTAGCCTGAGCCGCACCAAGGGCAGCACAGCGCTCTCCGATTCCCCATTCCCGATTCCCTATTCCCGGCCCTGACAGTGCCCTCCTACGCCGGTCCTCCCGTCGCCTCCCGTCCGGGCGAAGTCACCTCCACGCTGCGGCTGCTGGTCTATCTGGTGCTGGCGATCGTGTTGATCGCGCTCGATAGCCGGGGGGGCTGGCTGAGCCAGGTGCGTCTGCAGGCCAACCTGCTGATCCAGCCGATCTGGGCGGTGGCCGGGTTGCCGGGGCGGATCGGCTCGCAGGTGCGCGACAACGCCGCCACCCATGCGCAGCTGGTGGAAGAAACCCGTACCCTGCGCAATCAGTTGCTGGTAGCCAATGCGCGCCTGACCCGGCTGCAGACCGCCGCGCTGGACAACGCGCAGCTGCGCGAGCTGCTCAACGTCGCCGAGCGCCGCGGGCTGGACGTGCAGCTGGCGCCGATCCTGGATATCGACCTGGACCCGACCCGGCAGCGCCTGCTGCTGGACGCCGGCAGCCGCGATGGCGTCCTGCTGGGCCAGGCGGTGATCGACGCTGGCGGGCTGATGGGCCAGGTGATCGAAGTGACCCCGCTGCATTCGACCGTGCTGCTGTTGACCGACCCCGACCACGCGGTGCCGGTCAGCGTGGCGCGCAACGGCGTGCGCCTGATCGTCTACGGCCGCGGCGACCGGCTGGAACTGCGCGATATCCCGCTCAGCGCCGGCGTGCAGGTGGGCGACGAAATCGTCACCTCCGGCCTCGGTGGCCGCTTCCCGGCCGGTTTCCCGGTCGGCAAGGTCTCCGAACTGCATCCAGACGACACCCACGCCTTCCTGGTCGGCGAACTGACCCCGGCCGCCAAGCTCGATCGCGGCCGCGATGTGCTGCTGCTGCGCGCGGGCAAGCCACTACGCGTGGTGCCGGGGGCCGGGATTGGGGAGTCGGGAGTTGGGATTGGTAACGGCAACAGCAACAGCAACAGCAACAGCAACAGCAACGGCGTCGCGGCGGCGGCCGGCGCGCCGGTGACTGCGACACCGCGCACGCCTGCGGGCGGTGTTTCCAGCGCAGCGACTGATACCGCGCGCCCGACGGCCGCCGCGGCATCGGGCACCGGTACCTCGGCGCCTGCACGGTCCGCAGCGACACCTGCCGCGCCCGGCGCGCTGCCGTCCAGTGCGCCAGCGTCCGGCCGCCCGGCCAGCACGTCCGCTCGGCGTCCCGCATCGACCGCATCCAACGGCCCGAATCCCGCTTCACGTCCGGCTCCGCCACAGGGCGCTGCTTCCAGCCAATCCCCAATCTCCACTCCCCAATCCCGTCCGGCTCCAACGGAGACGGACCAATGACCCGCATGCGCAACACCTGGATCCTGCCGGCGAGCATCGTCATTGCGCTGGTGCTGGGCCTGCTGCCGCTGCCGATCGTGGTGCAGCCGCTGCGTCCGTACTGGCTGGCGCTGGTGCTGGCGTACTGGGTGATCGAGGAGCCGGACCGGGTCGGGCTGGGCATCGCCTTCGTGGCCGGCGTGCTGGCCGACCTGCTGTATGGCGGGCTGCTCGGCGAGCAGGCGCTGCGGCTGGTGATCATGACCTTCATCCTGCAGCGCTTCCGCGCGCGGATGCGCTTCTTCCCGGTCTCGCAGCAGGCGTTGGCGATCGGTGGGCTGCTGCTCAACGACCGCATCGTCTCCTCGGCCGTGCATCTGGCGGTGGGCGAGCCGACCCTGCCGTGGAGCTACTGGTGGGCGCCGCTGCTGGGCATGGCGCTGTGGCCGCCGCTGTTCGTGTTGCTGGATGCGGTGCGGCTGGGCAAGCGGAGCAAGAAGTAAGCCATGCACGGGCGTCGTCATCCCAAGAACCCGCATGCGGAGGCCGAGCAGTTCCGCCGACGCGCGGTGCTGGGCTTTGTGATGGTGGTGATCTGCCTGGTTGGCCTGGGCGGCTGGTATTTCAAACTGCAGGTGCTCGACCACGAGGTCTATGCCACGCGCTCGGAAGCCAACCGCATCAAGCCCAAGCCGGTGGTGCCCGGGCGCGGCATGATCTACGACCGCACCGGCCGGCTGCTGGCCGAGAACGTGCCGGCCTTCCGCCTGGACGTGACCCCGGACAAGGTCACCGACATGGACGCCATGCTGGCCGCGCTGGGCAAGGTGATCCCGATCGCGCCGGAGGATCTGGAGCGCTTCAACCGCGAGCGGCGCGCGCGCCGCAGCTTCCTGCCGGTGACGCTCAAGCTGCGCATGAGCGATGAGGAAATGGCGCGCTTTGCGGTGGAGCGCTGGCGCTTCCCCGGGGTGGAGCTGGAGCCGTACCTGACCCGGCGCTATCCGTACGGGCCGCTGTTCGCGCACATCATCGGCTACGTCGGCCGCATCGACGAGAAGGACCTGGCGGTGCTGGGCGAGGGCAATGCCGCGCTCACCCACATGGGCAAGTCAGGGCTGGAGCGGTATTACGAGCAGGACCTGCGCGGTCAGGTCGGTTACGAGCAGGTGGAAACCAACGTGCAGGGGCGGGCGATCCGCACCGTCGGCCGGGTCGCGCCGCAGTCGGGCGCGGACCTGCGCCTGTCGGTGGATGCCGACCTGCAGCGCGCGATGGTGGCCGCGTTTGGCGAGCACGAGGGTGCGGCGATCGCGATGGACCCGCGCACCGGCGAGATCCTGGGCATGGTCAGCCTGCCCAGCTACGACCCCAACCTGTTCGTCAACGGCATCTCGCATACCGACTTCAAGATGCTCAACGACAACCCGTCGCGGCCGCAGTTCAACCGGCTGGTGCTGGGCGGCGTGGCGCCGGGCTCCACGCTCAAGCCGCTGATCGCGCTGGCCGGCCTGGACAGCGGCCTGCGCCGGCCGGAAGACCGGGTGCTGTCCACCGGCATGTTCTACCTGCCCGGGGTCAGCCGCGGCTGGGGCGACTCGCACCGTGGCGGCCATGGCTGGACCGATCTGCGCAAATCCATCGCCCAGTCGGTCAATACCTATTACTACCGGCTGGCGGTGGACATGGGCATTGAGCGCTTCGACCACTACCTGGGCGACTACGGCTTCGGCCAGCCGACCGGGGTGGACCTGCTCGGCGAGATCGGCGGCATCCTGCCGTCGCCGGCCTACAAGTACAAGACTCGCAAGGAGCGCTGGTATCCCGGCGACACCGTCAACATCGCCATCGGCCAGGGCGACTGGAAGGTGACCCCGCTGCAACTGGTGCGCGGGGTGTCGGCGATCGCCAGCGGGCTGCTGCTGCGCCCGCACCTGGTGCTGGAGCAGCGCACTGGCTTCGATCACCCCTGGCAGCCGATGATCCAGCCGCCGGGCAAGCCGATCAGCCCGAGCGCGGCGCATCTGCAGGTGGTGCGCGAGGGCATGATGGACACCATGCGGCCTGGCGGCACCGGCTATGCGATCACGCCGGGCGCGCCGTATCAGATGGCCGGCAAGACCGGCACCGCGCAGGTGGTCAGCCGCAAGGGCGTGGCCGCGGTGGATCCGCGCAGCCTGCCGCTGCACCTGCGCCACCGTGGCCTGTTCGTTGGCTTCGCGCCGGCCGACAACCCGGTCATCGCAGTGGCGGTGGCGGTGGAGGGCGGCGGTTTCGGTACCAGCTCGGCAGCGCCGATCGCACGCAAGATCTTCGACGCCTGGCTGCTCGGCAAGCTGCCCGCCGGCCTGGAGCCGCTGGACAGCGAGCTCGGCATGACCGCGGTGGGCGTCAACCAGTTCGAAGCCGGCGCCACCGATGCGCGCCAGGCCGGCGATGCGGCCGCGGCCACGCTGGAGGAGCTGCCGGTGGTGATCGGCCAGACCGCGGTGGCGTTGGACCCCAACACGCCGGCGCAGCCGGTGGTGCCGGATGTGCCCGATGCGGTCCAGGAGACCGACCATTGAGTGACATCCTGCGCTGGCTGGTGGACATGGTTGCGCGCTTCACGCGCAGCCTGGACTGGGTGCTGTGCCTGGCGCTGAGTGCGCTGATGGTGATCGGCCTGTCGGTGCTCAAGAGCGCGGGCGGCGCTGCCAACGGCGATCACCTGGTGATGGCGCAAGCCGTGCGCTTCATCATCGGCCTGGCCGCGATGTGGGGGATTTCGCGCATGTCGGTGCTGCGCCTGCGCGCCTGGACGCCGTGGGTGTACGGCCTGTCGATGCTGCCGCTGCTGGCGGTGTTCGCGCTGGGCACCGGCAAGTACGGTCGCCAGTGGCTGGACCTGAAACTGTTCTACCTGCAGCCGGCCGAACTGCTCAAGATCAGCCTGCCGATGATGGCGGCCTGGTATCTGCACCGCATGCCATTGCCGCCGCGCATCTCCACCGTGCTGGTGACCGGCGTGATCATCGGCGTGCCAACCGCGCTGATCATGTTGCAGCCGGACTTCGGCACCGGCGTGCTGATCGCCGCCAGCGGCGTGTTCGTGCTGCTGCTGGCCGGCCTGCCGTGGTGGTGGGTGGCGGTGGGCGTGGGCGGCGTCTCGGCGGCCGCGCCGGTGGCCTGGTTCTGGCTGCTGCGGCCGTACCAGAAGGACCGCATCATGATGTTCCTCAACCCGGAAAACGATGCGCTGGGCGCCGGCTGGAACATCATCCAGTCCAAGATCGCGATTGGCTCGGGCGGTTTCGACGGCAAAGGGTGGGGACTGGGCTCGCAGTCGCATCTGAACTTCATTCCCGAACAGACCACCGACTTTGCATTCTCGGTGCTCAGCGAGGAGTTCGGCTGGATCGGCGTGGCGACCGTGCTCAGCCTGTACCTGATCGTGATCGCGCGCTGCCTGTGGATCGCCGCGCAGGCGCGCGACACCTATTCGCGCCTGGTCGCCGGTGCCACCGGCCTGGCCTTCTTCGTCTACGTGCTGGTCAACGGCGGCATGATTTCCGGGCTGCTGCCGGTGGTGGGCGTGCCGATGCCGCTGATGAGTTACGGCGGTACCTCGGCGGTGTCGCTGCTGGCCGGGCTGGGCCTGGTGATGGCGGTCAAGGCGCACCGCCCGGTGCATGGCTACTGAGCCGGCGCGATCTGCAGCCGACGCTGACAGGCACTCACTCGTGTCGAAAGAGCCAATCACACCTGGCCAGGCGCACTACGCCGCTGGCGACAGGCGCATGACACGCAGCTGACGCTGCGCAAGGCGCGCGCGGTTCTGCGCGCTGCGTTGCAATGACGACATCCCGGCGCAGGGCCGCTTCGCGCATGCGGTATCGGGTTCGCTCGTCTTCTGTGAATGGGCGCGTCGCTCCGTAGAGTCCGATGCGCCGCCGTCCTGCGCGCGGCCGGGTCGCGTTGCAGTTACAGGCACGCGCCATTCCTCTTCCAGGTGACTTCTTCCATGAAACTGCTAACCGCCGCGATCGGCGGTGTCTGTCTTACGTTCGCCGCACACGCCGGCGCCATCAACCTTGCCACCGGCGATACGCGCGCGGTCTCCGAGCCGGCGATTCCCGCCACCTGCCAGCCGGTGAGCGCCAGCCACACGCCAAGCGGGCGGCTGTTCGACGCCGCGCTGGAAAGCGCGCCGCCCGATACCAAAGCCATCCAGGCCGCGCTGACTGCCTGCACCGGCAAGAACGGCAGCGTGCTGCTCAAGGCCGGTACCGGCAACGCGTTTCTCAGCGGCCCGCTGACCATTCCCACCGGCGTCACCCTGGTCGTCGATCAGGGCGTGACTGTGTACGGCTCGCGCAATCCGGCCGACTACGGCAGCGGTTGCGGTGTCGCAGGCGCCAAGAGCGGCGGCTGCCTGCCGCTGATCAGCGTCAAGGGCACCAGGTCGGGCGTGATGGGCGTACGCACCGGCGGGCGCCAGGGCACGATCGACGGGCGCGGCGACCTGCCCATGCTCGGCAAGAGCACCACCTGGTGGGAGTTCGGCGAAAACGCCAAGGCTGCCGGCCAGGTGCAGAACAGCCCGGACCTGGTCAAGGTGCAGAACTCAAACACGTTCACCCTCTACAACGTCAATCTGATCAATGCGGCGTACTTCCATTTCTTCGCGCATATCGTCGATGGCCTGACCGTCTGGGGCGTGCGGGTGAAGTCGCCGGCGACCAGCCCCAACACCGATGGCCTGGACCTGGACAGCGTGGTCAACGCCAGCCTGGTCGACAACGATGTAATGGGCGGCGACGACTGTGTGGCGATCAAGACCATTGCGTCCAAGTCCGGCAACATCAGCGTGCGCGACAACCGCTGCTACGGCACCCACGGCATCTCGATCGGGAGCGAGGTGATGTCCGGGGTCAACAACGTGCTGGTCGACGACAACGCCATCACCGCCACCGACGATGCCGGCAACCGCAGTACCGACAACACCGGCTTGCGCATCAAGACCAGCCTTGCCAAGGGCGGCCCGGTCAGCCTGGTCACCTATCGCAATACCTGCCTGTACGGGGTGACCAGCCCGCTGGTGATCAACCCGTTCTATTCGGTGGGCGGTAGCGGCACCAAGCCCAGCTTCGCCGGGATCGTCGTCAACGGCCTGCGTACCACCGGCGATGTCGGCCTCAAGGGCAAGGGCTGGATCCTGAAAGGCTTCGATGCGCAGACGCCGCTGGACCTGACGCTGGCCAATGTCGCCACCGGCAATACCGCGGTCTCCGCCAGCGATGCGCAGATCGGGCTGAGCAACAGCGCGCTCACCCCGACCGGCAGCAACGTCACCACGTCCAGCGTGCAACTCAGCGGCAGCGTGCCCACCTGCTCGACTGCGCCACGCTTCCCGGCCCTCTAATCAACCAGGTGCGGCCACCCGGCCGCGCCTGACGGGCCGGATCGACATCAAAGGACCCAAGCCGGCCGCTAATGCCTTAGAGGAAGAAACCAGAAGCAGGCCCACGGCATGCCGCAAAAACGCAACGCCTCGCCACGGTCCACCAGACAACCCCGGTCGGCACACGAGCACCCCGCACCCCCACAAATCCCGAATCCCCATTCCCCATTCCCCATTCCCCCTCCCAAATCCCCTGCCGCCCAAAGCGGCAAACTAAAGCTCTTTCCTTTCATGGTCTTATTGCCAGAAGTTCATCTGTTCTCTGTTACCCTCGGCCGATGATTCGACGCACTCTGACCTGCCTGCTTACCCTCGGCCTTGTCGCCTGCGCGACTCAGCCCAGCCCTCCGACCCCGCCGCCGGCCGCCAGCGCGCCCCCGGCCAAGCCGCCGAGCGCCCCGGTCGCGCCCGTCAGTGCCGCTGCCGAAGCGCCCGCGCTGCCGCCGGTGGACCTGACCCCGGTGCCGTTCGAGATCGCCCGCGCCAACTTCGTGCGCGACACCGCCGCCAAGTACGGCATCGACGCCGCACAGATCGAAGCAGTGCTGGCGCAGGCGCAATTCAAGGACGCCATCGTCACCGCGATGTCGCGCCCGGCCGAGCGGGTCAAACCGTGGAACGAATACCGCCCGATGTTCATCACCCAGGCGCGGATCGATGGCGGCCGCAAGTTCCTGGCCGAGCATCGCGCCGAACTGAGCAAGGTCGAAGCGGCCACCGGCGTGCCGGCGCAGGTGATCGTGGCCATCATCGGGGTGGAAACCAGTTACGGCAGCAATGCCGGCAAGTACCGCGTGCTGGACGCGCTGTACACGCTGGCGTTCCGCTATCCGCGCAGCGGCGACCCGGCCAAGCTCGAGCGCGAAGTGCGTCGCGAGCTGTTCTTCCGCGATGAACTCGGCCAGCTGTTCGCACTCGGCAAGGAAGAGCAGCTCGATGTCACCACGCTGATCGGCAGCTATGCCGGCGCGATGGGCATGGGCCAGTTCATGCCGTCCAGCTACCGCCAGTTCGCCGTCGACGGTGATGCCGACGGCAAGCGCAACCTGTTCACCGACCACAACGACGTGTTTGCCTCGGTCGCCAACTACTTCGTCAAGAAGGGCGGTTGGGTGCGCGGTGGCCAGGTCGCGGTGCCGGCCACGCTGGCCGCCGGCCACGAGGAATTCAATCCCACCGACTGGTCGCCGGTGTACACGCTGGCCGACCTGTCCGCGCGCGGCTATCACCCGAATGCCCCGGTGGTGGCCGGCAGCACCGCCACTCCGATCACCCTGGACGATGCCAACGGCAAGCAGTACTGGCTGGGCTTCCAGAATTTCTACGCGATCACCCGTTACAACATTTCCAAGATGTACGCGATGGCCGTGTTCCAGCTGTCCGAGGCCATCGCCGGCAAGGAGTTACCCCCGGCATGAACAGCACGACAGGCCCCAAGTGGCTGATCCCGATGGCGCTGATGCTCGGCCTGGCGGCCTGTAGCAGTGCACCGAAGAAAAGCGCCGGCACCGGCGGCAGCGGCGCGATCAAGGGCGTCAAGGTCGACGGCAAGGGGCCGGCGTATGTGGCCACCGGTTGCCCCTCGACCTCGCCCTACGCACCCGCCAAGGAAGACCCGTCCACGCGCGGCGACTACACCGCCGGCGGCCTGTACAAGCCCGGCGTCAAGGACACCACGCCGGACCACGTGCCCAACGTGGCCTGCATCCCCGAACCGCTGGTCACCAACGAGCCGCGCTCGGCGGTGGGCAACCGCTCGCCGTATGAGGTGCTGGGCAAGCGCTACGTGGTGATGGACAACCCCGGCGACTATGTCGAACGCGGGACCGCCTCGTATTACGGCAGCAAATTCCACGGCCGGCTGACCTCCAACAAGGAGGTCTACGACATGTACGCCTTCACCGCTGCCCACAAGACCTTGCCGTTGCCCAGCTTCGCCCTGGTGACCAACACCGACACCGGCGACTCGGTGGTGGTGCGCGTCAACGACCGCGGCCCGTTCCACGATGGCCGCGTGATCGATCTGAGCTACGCCGCTGCGGTCAAGCTGGGCATCACCGGCAAGGGTACCGGCAACGTCGAGGTACGCGGCCTGACCGAAGCCGACAACGGCAATCTGCTGGCCAAGCGCCGCAGCGGTAGCGCGCCGGTCCGCACCGCGGTGGCCGCCGCACGGCCGGCTACCAGCGCCAGCCAGATCGATGGGTTGGTACAGCGCCTGCCCACCCGCACCGTACCGGCCGCCGCCCCGCGCGCAGTGGCCGCCAGCGCCGCCGCTCCGGTGGCCGCCGCAGTGGCAGGCAGTGCAGGGGCCGCTGCGATTCCCGCGGGCGAGCGTTGGCGCTACCGCGTGGCCGATTCGCGCCAGCCCGGCAACGCCGACAACTTCGATGCCTGGATGAAGTCGCAGGGCGTGCGCGTGGCCACCGGCAAGCCGGCTGCCGCCGCGCCGCGGCCTGCCTCGGCTGTCCCGGTGGCGGTCGCGCCAGCCGCCCCGGTCGCGGTGGCGGCGATCAAGCCTGCCGACAGCGCGCCGGCACGTCCGCTCAGGAGCGAACCGGTACCGGCCAAGGCGCCGAGCGTGGCCGAGGCGGCACTGGGCGACATCCTGTTGCAGGTGGCCAGTTTCGCCAGCCGCGAAAACGCCAACCGCGCGCTGTCGCAGCTTGCCTCAGCCGGGATCGCCGGTGCCAGCGTCAGCGACATCGTCAGCGGCGGTCGCACCTTGTGGCGGCTGCGCGTCAATGCGCGCGATCACGCCAATGCCTCGGAAATCGCGCAGCGCATCGCCGGCCTGGGCTTCGGGCGCCCGCAGATCGTCGCCAACTAGCTACGATCGATCCGGCAGCCAGGGCGTCGGTGGGTAGGCCGGCGCCCGCTATCGACAGGTAGCGTTGGGCAGCCGCGATCACGACGCGCCCGATGCAGCTTGCTCGATCGCCCAGTGCGTCAGCCACGTTCGGCGCGTCGTCTGCCGCCATCGCTGAACTGCGCAGGCGCGCGCAGCATCGCGCGCGTCGCCCTGATCGCCGTGGCGCCTTACAATTTCGCATTACCCAGCCTTCGGGCCCGTCAGGAGTCGTTCTTCAATGAAATTCCGCTTCGCCGCCGCTGCGGTGGCCACGTTCGCCTTTGGCCTGGTCTGCGCGCAGACCCCTGCGCCGCAGCCGACGCCTGCCGTTGCCGCTGCGCCGGCCGCCGTCCCGGTTCCGCCCGCACCCGCGCCGGCGGTGTCCAAGTCCTGGATCCTGATGGACTACGCCACCGGGCAGGTGCTGGCCGGTGAAAACATCCACCAGCAGCTGGCCCCGGCCAGCATCACCAAGGTGATGACCTCCTACGTGGTCGCTGCCGAAATCAAGAATGGCAAGGTCAAGCGCGACGACCAGGTCATGATGAGCGAGCGCGCCTGGCGCGAGGGCGGTGCCGGCACCGACGGCAGCTACAGCGGCTTCCCGGTCAACCAGACCGCGCGTCTGGAAGACATGGAAAAGGGCATGGCGATCCAGTCCGGCAACGATGCCGCGATCGCACTGGCCGAGCATGTGGCCGGCAGCGAAGAAGCCTTCGCCTCGCTGATGAACAGCTACGCCGCCAAGATCGGCATGAAGGACTCCTACTTCGTCAATGCGCACGGCCTCAGCGCCGAGGGTCACCATTCCACCGCCTACGATCTGGCGATGCTGGGCCGCGCGATGGTGCGCGATTACCCGGAGACCTATGCCTACAACAAGATCAAGGAATTCCAGGTCGGCAGCATCAAGCAGAACAACCGCAACCTGCTGTTGTGGCGCGACCCGGCGGTGGACGGCATCAAGACCGGCCACACCTCCGAGGCCGGCTACTGCCTGCTGAGCTCGGCCAAGCGCGGCGACCAGCGCCTGGTGGCGGTGGTGATGGGCGATTCGTCCGAGCGCCAGCGCGCCGACGACAGCCTGGCCCTGCTCAACTGGGGCTTCCGCTTCTTCGAAACCCACAGCCTGTACGCGCCCGGCAAGGTCGTGACCAAGCAGAAGGTCTGGAAGGGCCAGCAGGACGAAGTGCAGCTCGGCGTGGCCCAGCCACTGCTGGTCAGCCTGCAGCGCGGCCGCTACAACGACCTCAAGCCCAGCATGGAAGTGGCCAAGAACCTGCAGGCCCCGATCAAGCAGGGCCAGCAGATCGGCACCGTCAAGGTCAGCCTGGACGGCAAGATCATCGCCCAGGCCCCGCTGGTCGCCATCAACGCAGTCGAAGAGGGCGGCTTCTTCAAGCGCCTCTGGGATGCGTTCTGGATGTGGTGGGAATCAGAGTGATCCAAAGAAAAAGCCGGCGAAAGCCGGCTTTTTCTTTGCGGGGATTGGGAATTGGAGATTCGGAATTGGCAAAGGCGAGAGCGGCAGCGAAGCACCAGCAGCCCGCTCTTGCGAATCCCCAATCCCGACTCCCCAATCCCAGCCCTCAAAGCATCCGACTGATCGTGAAACTGCCATACACCGGCGTTTCGCGCTGGGTGTCGAATTCGCGGGTGCGGTGATAGCGGGCGATGGCGAACTTCCAGCGGCCGTACATCACCGCCAGGCCGTAGCCGACATCGCCCACGAACGGGCGCTTGTCCACGCTGTGGCTGTTGCGGAAGGTGTTGCCGTCCAGGGTGATGTCGCGCAGCACCCAGCGCGCATCGGTGGTCAGAAACAGATGGCCCGACCAGCCGCTGGCGCGTCCGAGCCGGCTGGGGGCGGTGTTCTCGCCGGCCGGGCGGGTCGGGGTGCTGCCGAAGTCGTCCGGCAGCTTCCAGCCAAAGCGCACCTCGCCACCGGCATTCAGATGCGTGGCCATGTTGCCGACCGCGCCACCCCAATGCGAGATGAAGTCCCAGCCGAAGCCGTCCGCATTGACTGCCGCATCGCCCGGCCAGCGGCGCATGCGCTCGTGCACCAGGTTGATCAGCGGCTCGTTGTGCAGCTGGTTGTCCCAGCCCTGGAATTTTTCGTCGCCCAGCACATCGTGGATCGCATCCTGCGCTTCCTGCGCAAATGCCCACGGGCCGACCACGCCGATCTGCAGCTGGGTGGTGCGCAGATGCGCATCGTTGCGCGCGTTGTAGCCGAAGCTCGCAAGCAGGATGCCCGCATACGGGCGATCATCTGGGATCACATCGCGGCGGGTGGGATCGGTGGGAGTGAAAATCGCCTGGCCGATCGAGAACACCATGTTCTGCTGGTCGAACTCACCCGGATGCAGACGCTCCAGATAGCCGTTGACCCAGCGCGCGGTGCGCGGCAGGCAGGGGTCGTCGGTGTAGTCGACCAGGTTGGGCGACACCAGCGTCAGCACCGCGCCGTTGGAATAGCCCTGGTCCTGATCCTCACCGCCGAACAGGTCGTTGTCGACCCGGAAGTTCACCGCCGGCGGCGTCCGGCTCATTCTGCTGGAGTCGCACTGGTCGGCAGCCAGGGCCGGCATCGACAGCCCGGAAAGAGAGAGCAGCAGGGCAGCGGACAACGCGCGCGGTCGAAGCATGGAGGGCCTGGAAAGGTAGGAAAGGACGATGTTCAGCAAAGGTGCCTGCGGCCGCTGCTGCGCCGCGTGAATGTGCTCCGGGATCATGCCCGAGCCGCCCGGATGCAGCGGCAGGGCCTGGAACACCAGTCCGTTCCATTTGCGGTACGGCGGCCATGAAAAGCCCGCGCGAATCGCATATGATCCGCCTCCGGGGGAACCAGCCCCAAGGAACGGCGGCCTTTCTCAGGCCGTTTCATCACCAACGGATCGCGTTTGCCGACGGCAGCGCAGGTGTCAGGGGAACAAATATGAGCAAGACGATTTCTGTGAGCGCAGCGCTGTTGTCCAGCGTGTTGGGTGTTGCACTGGTCAGTGTCAGCGCGCCGGCCTCGGCCGGGCTGAAGGATGCCTTCAAGGGGTCTGCACAGGATCAGCGCAAGGAGGCCGTCGCGCAGATCCCGGTGTGCGCCAAACCGCTGGGCAGCCTGTCGGTGCTCGAGCCGGAGGATGCAGTCAACTGGTGGTCGGGTCAGCAGTTGCCGGCGCCGTCCAAGCTGATCAAGGTCTTCGTCAACCGTTCGCGCTGCTTCACTCTGGTAGACCGTGGCGCGGGCATGGCGGCATCGCAGCGCGAGCGCGACATGGCGGCAAACGGCGACCTGCGCGCCCGCTCCAACGTCGGCAAGGGCCAGATCCGCGCAGCCGACTACGTGATGACGCCGGACCTCATTTCGCAGAACCACAATGCCGGCGGCAGCGCCATTGCCGGCATGCTGGGCGGCCTGATGGGCGGCAATGCCGGCAACCTGGTCGGTGGCCTGAACCTCAACAAGAAGACCGCCGACGTGGTGTTGACCATCACCGATGTGCGTTCCTCCGAACAGGTCGCCATGGCCGAAGGCAACGCCAAGAAGACCGACCTGGGCTGGGGCGCGCGTGGCAACGTCTTCAGTGGCGGCGACTACGGCGCGGCTGGTGCCGGCGGTTATGCCAATACCGAGATCGGACAGGTGATCACCCTGGCCTATCTGCAGGCTTATACCGACGTCGTCACCCAGCTCGGCGGTCTGTCCGGCAACGCGGCTGCATCCAATGTGCAGCAGGCTGTGACCGTAACCCGCGCGGGGCGTCTGTTGGGCAATGCCAAGGGCACTGGCGCGGCCGTGCGTACGCTGGAGCCGGGCATGATGCTGTACCCGACCGGCACCAAGGAAGGCGTCATGTGGGAAGTCGAAGACGAAATGGGCAACCGCGGCTGGGTGTCGTCGGCCATGCTGGAACTGTCCAAGTAAGCAGTTGGCCAGACCCACGCTGGGCGTGACGCGTACGGCGTGAAACAACGGGGCCCTTGCGGCCCCGTTGTTCTGTCCCGCGCACGGCGGGCTTGGGTTTGTCTGCCATCGTCCCGATAATGGGCGGATGGAAATCAGCACCGACAACCCCGATCACGGCTTCCAGTTTCCCGGTACCTTCGAGCTCAGCGCCATGGGCGCGGCCGAACGCGGGCTGGAAAGCGAACTTCCGCGCCTGCTCGCCGCCGCCGGTGTGGAACTGCTGGAGGAAAGCATCAGCTGGAAGCATTCGTCCAGTGGCAAATATGTCTCGGTCAAGATCGGCTTCCGCGCCGAGAGCCGCGAGCAGTTCGACGCTGCGCACCAGGCGCTGCGCGACCACCCGGAAGTGAAGTGGACGCTGTAGCGGCCCAGGCTGCGGAAAGCCCTGTTCCCGTCCTGCCGGCGCAGTTGCGCGACCTCGGCCGACAGGCCTACGCGCCAGTGTGGCGTGCGATGCAGCGTTTCACCGATGCGCGTGATGAGGCCACGGCCGACGAAGTGTGGGTGGTCGAGCATGCGCCGGTGTTTACGCTGGGCCAGGCCGGCAAGCCCGAGCATGTGCTGGCACCGGGCGAGATTCCGGTGCTGCAGGTCGATCGCGGCGGCCAGGTCACCTATCACGGCCCCGGCCAGCTGGTGGTCTATCCGCTGCTGGACCTGCGCCGGCTCAAGATCGGCGTGCGCGATTACGTGTGCAAGATCGAGCAGGCGCTGATCGACACGCTGGACGAGTGGAATATCGTCGCCGAGCGCCGCGAGGGCGCGCCGGGCGTGTACGTGGGCGGGGCCAAGATCGCCGCGCTCGGGATCCGGGTGCGGCGTGGCTGCACCTTCCACGGCCTGTCGTTCAATGTGGCGATGGACCTGGAGCCGTTCCACCGCATCAACCCCTGTGGCTACCAGGGCCTGCAGGTGACCTCGGTGCTAGACTTGGGCGGCCCCTCCGGGATGGACGCCGTCAAGGCGGTGCTGCTCGATCAGCTGGCGCGCCAGTTCGGTCTCGTCCTGCAGCCTGTCTCCGCGTTGCCCGACCTTTCGCTTCCGGCCTGAGCGCCCGTTATTGCCATGACCCAGCCTATCGCCCGTTCCATCCCCTTGCAGGTCGTCTCCGGCGACACCGCCGCACCTGCGCCGCTGCAGACCGGCGTCAAGCAGATCGGTGGCGACAAGATCAACCGCTCGCCGGTGCAGTTCGTCGATGCGCCGGTGTTGCGCAAGCCGTCGTGGATCCGGGTGCGGATTCCGTCCGGCAATGCAGTGCAGAACCTCAAGGCCAAGCTGCGCGAAAACCGCCTGGTCACGGTCTGCGAGGAAGCCAGCTGCCCGAACATCCACGAGTGCTTCAGCCACGGCACCGCGACCTTCATGATCCTGGGTGAGGTCTGCACGCGGCGCTGCTCGTTCTGTGATGTGGCGCATGGCCGGCCCAAGCCGCCGGATGCAAACGAACCGGCCAGCCTGGCCACTACCGTGGCCGACATGGGCCTGAAGTATGTGGTGGTGACCAGCGTGGACCGCGACGATCTGCGCGACGGCGGTGCCCAGCATTTCGTCGACTGCATTTCGGCCATCCGGGTCAGCTCACCCAAGACCCGTATCGAGATCCTGACCCCGGATTTCCGCGGCAAGGGCCG
Organism: Xanthomonas sp. WHRI 7064; assembly: GCF_040202355.2. NCBI lineage: Bacteria > Pseudomonadati > Pseudomonadota > Gammaproteobacteria > Lysobacterales > Lysobacteraceae > Xanthomonas > Xanthomonas sp. WHRI 7064. The sequence continues at coordinate 903,215 of NZ_CP167821.1, forward strand.
CATGGACCGCGCACTGGAGATCCTGGCGCTCAGCCCGCCGGACGTGTTTAACCACAACATCGAAACCGTGCCGGACCTATACCCGAACGTGCGTCCGGGTGCTGACTACCAGTGGTCGCTGACCCTGCTGCAGCGCTTCAAGGCGCAGCATCCGTCCATCGCCACCAAGTCCGGCATCATGCTCGGCCTGGGCGAGACGATGGAGCAGGTGCAGGCCACCTTGCGCGACCTGCGCGCGCACGAGGTGGACATGATCACCATCGGCCAGTATCTGCAGCCGACGCCGCACCATCATCCGGTGATGCGCTACTGGACGCCGGAGGAATACAAGGCGCTGGAGGATTACGGCAATGCGCTGGGCTTCAGCCACGTCGCCTCCGGGCCGATGGTGCGCTCCTCGTATCACGCCGATCGCCAGGCCGCCGGCGCGGGCGTCGCTGCTTAAGCCAGTCGGCAGCGCCTGCGCCCATGCTCAGGCGGGCGCGGCCGCCGGTGCTGGCGTCATCTGATGCCGCAGCCGGCCGTATGCCGAATGCATGTCGTCGGGAACTGCTCGCGACCGCCCTCGAGTAGCTCCGTTGATTTCGAGCTAAAACGACCCACACGACCCCGCACACCGCGGGGTCGTGTCGTCTCCGGCCGCTGCTCCTAGTGGCAGGGTACGCCCGCGTTCACAATCCGCTACAGGCCCGGCGCTAGGCTGATTCAGCCAGTGGATGACAACGCCAGCAACTTTCGGCACTGTCATGCTGTCTGATCCGTTCACCGCCTTTCTTTCGTCGGCCCTGTGCCGAGAGCCATTCGATGACCTACAACGTTTCTACGTCCATGAAGGCCGGCCTGCTGGCGCTGGTGTTGACTACTCCGATGGCCTTGCTCGCACGCGCCGACACGGCGTTGCCGGCGGCAGCCACGCCCGACCAGGCCACCGCGACCAAGCTTGTCTACGGTCTGCTCTCCGACAGCCGCTATGCCTACCGTCCGCGCACGCTGGACGAGGCGATGTCCAAGGACGTCTTCAAGCGCTATCTGGAAACCCTGGACGGCAGCAAACAGTTCTTTACCCAGGCCGACATCGATAGCTTTGCGCCGTTGCAGACGGGCGTTGGCGATGCGCTGCGTGGCGGCAATCTGGAGCCGGCGTTCCAGGTGTTTTCGGTCTACAAGAAGCGCGTCGATCAGCGCGTCAAGTACGCGCGCGACCTGCTCAAGCAGGACTTCGATTTTTCCGGCACCGACAAGTTCGAGTACGACCGCAAGGACGTGCCGTGGGCGGCAGACGACAAGCAGCTGGACGTGCTGTGGCGGCAGTCGGTGATGAACGATTGGCTGCGCCTGAAGCTGGCCGGCAAGAAGCCTGACGACATTCGTAAGACACTGGATAAGCGTTATGTCTCGCTGGCCGATTCGGTCAAGCAGTTGAAGGGCGAGGACGTGTTCCAGTTCTTCGTCAACGCCTACACCAATGCGGTCGATCCGCACACCGATTACTTCACCCCTCGCACCGCAGAAACCTTCAATCAGCAGATGTCGTTGTCGCTGGAAGGCATCGGTGCGCAGCTGCAGAAGCAGGACGACATGGTGGTGATCCGTGAGGTCATCCCGGGCGGTCCGGCGGCGGTGGATGGCACGCTCAAGCCGGGCGATCGTATCGTCGGCGTGGGCCAGGCCAAGAATGGCGCGATCGAAGATGTGATCGGCTGGCGCATCGACGATGTGGTCGCCAAGATCCGCGGTAGCAAGGACACCCAGGTGCGCCTGGAGTACATCCCGGCCGAGTCGGGCATCGACGGCAAGCACCGCACCGTGACGCTGACCCGGCAGAAGGTGCGTCTGGCCGAGCAGGCCGCCAAGGGCGAGACCATCACGCTGCCGGCCAAGGGCAGCGAGCCGGAGCGGCGTATCGGCATCATCAAGCTGCCGGGCTTCTATCAGGATTTCGAAGGCCGTCGTCGCAACGCGACCGACTATGCATCGGCAACGCGTGACGTCGCCAAACTGCTGGCCGGCTTCAAGACCGACAAGGTTGACGGCGTGGTGCTGGACCTGCGCAACAACGGCGGCGGTTCGCTGGACGAGGCGATCGAGCTCACCGGCCTGTTCATCGAGCAGGGCCCGGTGGTGCAGGTGCGCGAATCCGGCGGCCGGGTCACCGTCAATGGCGACAGCAATCCCAAGGTGGCCTGGGATGGTCCGCTGGGCGTGCTGATCAACCGCGGCTCGGCATCCGCCTCGGAGATCTTTGCCGGTGCCATCCAGGACTACGGTCGCGGCCTGGTGATCGGTGAAACCAGCTTCGGCAAGGGCACGGTGCAGAACATCGTCGACCTGGACCGCTGGCCGGCCGCAGAAGGTCAGCGCTACGGCCAGGTCAAATTGACGATCGCGCAGTTCTTCCGCGTCAGTGGTTCCAGTACCCAGCACAAGGGCGTGGTGCCGGACATCGCATTCCCGGCCAGCGTGGATGCCACCGAGTTCGGCGAGAGCACCTACGACAACGCGCTGCCGTGGACGCGCATCGCCGCCGCACCGCACACCCAGTACGGCAACTTCGCGCCGCTGCTGCCCAAATTGCAGGGCCTGCATACCGCACGCATCGCCACCGACAAGGAATTCCAGTGGTGGGAAGAGGACGTCAAGCAGTTCCGCGATGAGAAGGCCAAGAAGTACATCTCGTTGAATGAAGCCGAGCGCGTTGCCGAGCGTCAGAAGCAGGATCAGCAGCGCAAGGACCGCCAGCAGGTGCGCAAGCAACTGGGCCTGCCGCTGGACCCGCTCGCCGAAGACAGCGACGACGGCCTGACCGGCAACGAGCGCGATATCGTCAAGGACACCGCACGCGAGAAGGCCGCAGAAAAGCGCCCGGATCCGTTGCTGCACGAATCGGCCGCCATCCTCGCCGATGCGCTGGGCCTGCTGTCGCAGGACCAGCCGCTGTCGGCGCAGGTGCTGCCGCAGTCGACCGCGCCGGGGCGTTGGGCCGACTGATCGTCTGCCGAACAGCTGGCGACAAGATCAGCTTGCAATGCAAAACGCCACCGCATCGCGGTGGCGTTTTTATTGGCCGACCCTTTCATGTTCGGCACGACGTCGCGCGCGGGTTTGACTGACGAGCGATTGCCAGCTGCCGTGCCTGTGAGCCGTGCGACGCTCCATTGCGCCTGACGCGGCTTACGCCAAGGCCTGCCAGATGCCTTGCAGGCCGAGCACCAGCAAGGTGGTGAAAAAGAAGCGCCGAAACGTCTCGGCGGAAATCCGGTTGCGCACCCAGGCGCCCAGCCACATGCCGATGGCGGTGGGTAGCAGTGCCCACAACGACGGAGCGATCGCCGCGCGGGGTAGTGCGCCGTGCCAGGCCAGTGCACTGGCCAGCGCCAGCGTCGCCACGCCGAAACACCAGCCCAGAGAGCGAATCAACAGCTCGCGCGGTAGTTGCAGGGCGGTGAGGTAGGGCAGTGATGGCAGCACGAACACGCCGGTGGCGCCACTCAGCAGACCGGTGGCCAGCCCGGCCAGTGGCCCTGCCCACGGTTCGTGACGCGCCTGCATCGTCCAGTGTCGACGGGCCAGCCCAAGCAAGGCGTACAGCGCCAGCAGCGCGCCCAACCCGGCGCGGACCAGGCTGGGGTCGGCGCCTGTCAGCACCCCAGCACTTAGCCAGGTGCCCAGCGTCACGGCGGCCAGCAATGGCCACAGACGTCGCAACAGGGTCGCGGTGTCCGGTCCCCAGGCTTGCTGCACATTCGTCACAAGCGAAGGCAGAGCCAGTAAGGTCGCTGCCTCGGCAGGCGTCAGCCACAGACCCAGCAGCCCCATCGCAACGGTCGGCAAGCCCATCCCGGCCACGCCCTTGACCCAGCCTGCCAGCAAAAACACGCCTGCGATCAGATACCAGTGGGTGTGCAATGTCTCCATGCAGCCAAGGATCCGGGCTTGTTCCGTGGCAGACAATGCGTGATTGTTTGATGCAGGCTTCGGCGGAGCCGAAGGCTGAGGCAAAGGATGCCGAGCATGGAGAGATACCTGGCCTGGCTAGCCTGTCCTGTCGGCGGCGAGCGCATGTCGATGGCATGCACGTGCTTGTGGAGCGCTCATGCATCTGGAATTTGTCGATTTACGGTTGTTCATCGCGGTGGTCGAGACCGGCAGCATTACTGCCGGTGCGCAACGCGCGGCGTTGTCGCTGGCTGCTGCCAGTGCGCGGATTCGTGCGCTGGAGCTGCAGGTGGGCGCCGTACTGCTGGAACGCGGGCGCCGCGGCGTCAGTCTGACTCCGGCCGGCGGCGTGTTGCTGCGGCACGCACGGCAATTGCAGCGGCAGGCCGAGGCGCTGCAGCTGGAGCTGGGCGGCTACGGTGGCGGTGGCCAGGTGACGCTGCGGCTGGCGGCCAATACCGCGGCGCTGTCGGCATGGTTGCCCGAACGGTTGGCGGATTTTCTCATCGCACATCCGCAGCTGGATCTGGCATTGACCGAGCAGGGCAGCGACGAAGCTGCCGATGCGGTGCGCGAGGAACGCGCCGACATCGCCGTGGTCGCAGGCCATGCCGATCTCAGTGGGCTGCAGGTGCTGCCGTTCCGTGAGGATCGGCTGGTGCTGGTGATGGCTGCAGCGCATCCACTGGCCGGCGCCGCGACGCTGCAATTGAGCGAGCTCGCGGGAATGGACATGCTGGGGCTGGCCGGCGACAGCGCCTTGCAACGGCATCTGCGCGTGCAGATGAACCGCGCCGGCGTGCAGGTGCGCATGCGTGCAAAGGTACAAGGCATCGACGTGTTGTGCCGCATGCTCGCACAAGGCATGGGCGTGGCGATTCTTCCGCACGCCGCAGTGCAACGCTCATGCGTGCGCGATCAGCTGGCCACGGTGCCCCTGGATGCAGCCTGGGCACCGCGGCAACTTTCGATCGTGCTGCGTTGCGAGCCTGCGCCGTCGACCATGCTGCAAGCGCTAGTGGATTGGCTGCAACACGACTGAGCTGCGTCGCGTCAGAGCGGCCGGCATCGTGACAGCGTCACGTCGCCGGCGCGATCAACGCGGCCAGGCGAATTCAGCCAGCACCGGATAATGATCGGACGGGACTACACCGCCGGGACGCTGATCCAACGTGGAAAAGCGTGTCGGTGTCAGGCCGCGGAACAGGATCCAGTCGATGCGACGGGTCGGTTGCGTGGTGAAGTCCTGGAAGGTTTTTTCCGGGCCTTGCGGTTCGGGGGCGCGGGCGCGCGCATCGCCAAGCGAGGCGGTGAGGACGCGGTAGGTGCCCTGGTCAGGATCGCTGTTGAAGTCGCCGGTCAGCACCACCGGAATGTTTGCCGGCAGCGCCGCGATGCGCGACAGGATCAGGCGCGCGCTGTGCTCGCGTGCGGCCTCGTCCTGGTCGCGGTGGGCGAAGTGCGTGTTGAGCAGATAGAAGCGGCGCTTGTCGCTGCGGCGCTCGAACAGAGCCCAGGTCACCATGCGCGGCAGGTCGGTGTTCCAACTGCTGCTGCCGGGAACCTGTGGCGTTTCCGACAGCCAGAAGTCGCCCGATTCCACCACCGACAATGCGCGGCTGTCGTAGAACACGCCCATGTGCTCGTCGCTGTCGTCGCCGCGGCGGCCCTTGCCGAACCAGCGGTAATCAGGCAGCTGCGCAGCCAGATACTGCGCCTGTTCCTGCACCAATTCCTGCGTGCCGAACACGTCCGGGTGCGCTTGTTCGATCAAGGCCACCATCGCCGTGCGGCGCACGCTCCAGCGCTTGTCGCCATCGGTATCCACCGGCACGCGCACATTGAACGACATCACCCGCAAGGGCGCGGGCGCAGGTGCAGCCAACGCAGGCAAGGCGATGCACAGCAGCGCGAGTGCCGCAAACAGGGAACGTGAGATGGCGCGAACGGACAGGCGTGACATGCAGGCGGATTCCTCAAGGACCAATCGGCGAGTCTAATCGGCATGCATGACCGAAATGTCATCGACATACCGCGCCTGCTTGACGTCGTCGCACATCGGCGTAGCATTTGCACCAAGCCATCGGATAGACCGCTGGCTGCCTACCCAACCGTGAGGGATTCTCATGGCACCGCAGTACGATTATCTCGTGTTTATCGGGCGTTTCGAGCCCTTTCATAACGGCCACGCCGCCGTCGCCCGCCACGCGCTGGGCAAGGCGAACAAGCTCATCGTGTTGATCGGCTCCGCCGACACGCCCCGCACCATTCGTAATCCGTGGACCGTCGCCGAACGTGCGGTGATGATCGAGTCCGCGTTGCCGGGCGAGAGCCAGCGGCTGATCCTGCGCCCGCTGCGCGACCATCTGTACAACGAAAGCCTGTGGATTGCCGAGGTGCAGCGCCAGGTCGCCGAGGCCGTGCAGGCCGATGGCGGCACGCTCGATGCACGCATCGGCCTGATCGGCATGGACAAGGATGCCAGCAGCTACTACCTGCGCGAGTTTCCGCAGTGGCCGCTGGAAGATGTGCAACATACCGCCACGCTGTCCGCCACCGAGTTGCGCCGCTATCTGTTCGAGGCCGGCGAGATTGGTTTCCACGGTGGATTGCTGATGCTGCGCGGCAATGTGCCGGCGCCGGTGTACGACATGCTGGAAGCGTTCCGGCGCAACTCGCCGAGCTACGCGCAGCTGGTGGCCGAATATCGTTTCATCGAGCAATATCGCGCCGCCTGGAAGGATGCGCCGTATCCGCCGACCTTCGTCACCACCGATGCGGTGGTGGTGCACTCAGGCCACGTGCTGCTGGTGCGTCGTCGCGCCGAGCCGGGTAAGGGCTTGTGGGCATTGCCTGGCGGTTTCGTCGGCCAGGACGAAGGGCTGCTGGACGGCTGCCTGCGCGAGCTGCGCGAGGAAACACGGCTGAAGGTGCCGGTGCCGGTGCTCAAGGGCTCGTTGCGCGGGCGCCAGGTGTTCGACCACCCCGAGCGCAGCCTGCGTGGGCGCACCATCACCCATGCATTCCATTTCGAATTTCCGGCCGGTGAGTTGCCCGCGGTGCGCGGTGGCGACGATGCAGACAAGGCGCGCTGGATTCCGCTCGCCGAAGTCATGGCGATGGGCCCGCGCCTGTACGAAGATCATCTGCATATCCTCGAATTCTTCCTGGGTCGCGGCTGAGGCCGACAAGGATTGCGTGCCGTCATCCAAAGGCGTCCGCGCGCAATCCAGGATCGGCTTGAACCGTAGCCTCCCGCCGGCGGACAGACCGCTGGTTCACTCGACGCGAAGGAGCTTCCGTCATGCATTACCTCGATAACCTGCTGCTCAACACCGACAGCTACAAGGCCAGCCATTGGCTGCAGTATCCACCCGGCACCGATGCGGCGTTTTTCTATGTCGAATCACGCGGTGGCGTCTACGACCAGACCGTGTTCTTCGGCCTGCAGTCGATCCTGAAAGAGGCCATCAACCGGCCGGTGACGCATGCCGACATCGACGATGCGAAGGCCTTGCTGGCCGCGCATGGCGAGCCGTTCAACGAAGCCGGCTGGCGCGACATCGTCGATCGTCTCGGCGGGCAACTGCCGGTCCGCATCCGTGCCGTGCCCGAAGGCACGGTCGTGCCCACGCACAATGTGTTGATGACGATCGAATCCACCGATCCCAAGGCGTTCTGGGTGCCGTCGTACCTGGAAACGCTGCTGTTGCGCGTGTGGTACCCGGTGACGGTGGCAACGGTGAGCTGGCAGGTGAAGCAGGTGGTACGCGATTACCTGCAGCGCACCAGCGACGATCCGGAAGGGCAGTTGCCGTTCAAGCTGCATGACTTCGGCGCGCGTGGGGTGTCCAGCCTTGGCTCGGCTGCGCTGGGCGGTGCCGCGCATCTGGTGAACTTCCTCGGCACCGATACCTTGTCGGCGTTGCTGCTGGCGCGTGCGCATTACCACACGCCGGTAGCCGGCTATTCGATTCCCGCTGCCGAGCACAGCACCATCACCAGCTGGGGCCGCGAGCGCGAGGCCGATGCGTACCGCAACATGCTGGCGCAGTTCGCGCGCCCCGGTTCGCTGGTGGCGGTGGTATCGGACAGCTACGACATCTACCGCGCGATCCGCGAGCATTGGGGCACCACCCTGCGCGAGGAGGTGATCGCCTCCGGTGCGACGGTGGTGATCCGTCCGGATTCGGGCGACCCGGTGGATGTGGTCGAGCAATGCCTGCTGCTGCTGGACGAGGCGTTCGGCCATCAGGTCAACGGCAAGGGCTACAAGGTGCTCAACCATGTGCGGGTGATCCAGGGCGATGGCATCAATCCGCAGTCGCTGCGCGCGATTCTCGAACGCATCACCGCAGCCGGCTATGCCGCCGACAACGTCGCCTTCGGCATGGGCGGTGCGTTGTTGCAGAAGGTGGATCGCGACACCCAGAAGTTCGCGTTGAAGTGCTCGGCCGTGCGCGTGGACGGGCAATGGATCGATGTCTACAAGGACCCGATCACCGACAAGGGCAAGCAGAGCAAGCGCGGTCGATTGACGCTGCTGCGTGACCGTGCCGATGGCAGCTATCGCAGTGCGTTGCTGGATGAAGTCGACGCGCATGCCGACAGCGAAGATGCACTGGTGACGGTGTGGGAGAACGGCGTCATGCAGCAGGAGTGGACGCTGGAACAGGTGCGCGCACGTGCCGACGCCGCGCGCCGCTGACGTTCGCCGCGTGGCTAGCCGCATGGATGCCTCCCTCGACGACGACTCGTTGCTGTCTGCATCGCCGCTGTTGGCCGGGTTGCGCGCCGCCGCGCCCAGCCTGCGGCGGCGCGTGCCGCAGCAGGGCGAAAGCAGCCGATGGCATGCACTGCGCATCGGCGAGCGCGCGTATCGGGCAGCGTTGCCGATCACCTTGACCCCGTATGCCTCGGTACGGCCATGTTCGGCGCGCTGCGGCTTCTGTTCGGAAAACCTGCGTCAACACCGTGGTGGCCCGGCGGCAGCGATGTTGCGGCCAGGGCCGAACTACTTTGCGCAATTGCGCGCTGCGTTGCAGCTGCTGCACGGGGTGCCGTTGTCGTATTCCTTGTCCGGCCTGGAGATGACCGACGACCCGGACTGGCTGCAGGCCTTGCTGCAGACCCTGGCGACGACGCCCGACGGCCCGTGCGTAGAGCAGCGTGTGCTGTACAGCAATGGCGCCGGCCTGGCGCGCGCGCAGGGGGCGCAGTTGCTCGATGCCCTGGTCGACTTCGGCCTGTCGTGGATCGAGCTGTCGCGTCACCACCCGCTGCAGGCCGGCAACGACGCGATCATGCGCTTTCGACCCGACGAGCCCATTGCCGATGCGGCCATTTTCGCGCGGGCGGCGCAACGCATCGCAGCGCGCCTGCCGGTGCGGCTGGTCTGCATCGTGCAACGGGGCGGCGTGGACTGTGCCGATGGCGTGGTGCAGTACATCGCGTGGGCGCGTCGCTGTGGGGCCACGCAGGTGATCTTTCGCGAGTTGTCGCGTCTGGATGATGCGTACCGCAGCAATGGCACCTGGCGCTACATCGCGCAGCATCGCATCGGCATGGAAAGCCTGTTGGCGGACTGCATGCAGCAGCCGTGGTGGTCGCATTGGCAAGCCGACGGCATGACCGAGGGTTATTACTTCTGGAATCTGCGCATGCGCAGCGAAGACGGCCTGGAAGTGGTGTTCGAAAGCGCCGACTACGCGGCCATGCACGCACGCCACGCCACCGGCGACCTCTACAAGTTGGTGTTCTTCGCCAACGGCCGCCTGTGTGCGGGCTGGGACCCGGATGCCGATGTGCTGTGGGAGGCGGCCGATGGATGAGCTCGACCAGCGCAGCTGGTGGACGCCGGCGCCGGATGAGCCGTCCTGGGCATTGCCCGAGGATCTGCGTGCAGCCGATCCGCTTGGCGGGCGCGACTGCGGCTGGGTGAATCAAATGCGTCCGTTCGTGCGGCACTTCAGCGTGCCGGGCGCGCAGGTGTTCGACCCGTTCTGTGGATTCGGCAGCACGCTGCTGGCGGCGGCGCTGGAAGGGCGTCGCGCGCATGGCATGGAGATCGATGCCGCACGTGCGCAACTGGCACGCACGCGCCTGCAGCGGCACGGCGTGCAGGCGCCGGTCGTGGTCGGCACGCTGGTCGACACCGCGCCTGCGGCGGAGATCGATCTGTGCCTGACCAACGTGCCGTATTTCGGTTGCCACTGGCGCGGTGCGGCGTTGCCGGGGCAGTTGTATGCCAGTGCCGATTACGCAGGCTACCTGTCCGGGATGCGGGCGGTATTGCATGCCCTGCGCAAGCGGATGCGAGCGGATGGCTTCGGCGTGGCGATGGTGGAAAACGTCGTCGTCGGCGGGCGGGTGATTCCGCAGGCGTGGGATCTGGGGCGGATCCTTGCCAGCCTGTTCACCCTGCGCGAGGAGCGGGTGCTGTGCTACCGGCGGCCGGGCGCAGCGCTGGCGCCTGCAGGCACGCACAGCAATCGCAGCCATGAGTACGCGCTGATCTTCCAGCACTGCCGTGCGCGGCTGGACCTGCAGCAGGCAGCGCTGCTGCTGCAGGCGCTACGCGCAGACGGCCTGCCGGTGCAGGTGCACGGCAGCTACGCACGCTGGCTGCAGGCGCCGGAGTCGGTGCCGGAGGGGCCGGCGGATCTGGACCTGATCCTGCAGGCCGAGCAGCCGCTCTGGGACCGCCTCACCGCCTGGCTGCAGGCGCAGGGTTTTGCCTTGAGCCTGTGGGGCGAGCCATGCCGGGCGCCGGTCGCGCTGGCGGCGGTGCGTGCGCACCACTATCTGCGCGCCGAGCGCATCGGCGCAGACGGCAGCCGCCTGCAACTGGACCTGCAGCTGACAGCGGATGAACCGCCGTTGCCCTGATCGGCCACGCGACGCCGCGCGCACACCGGTTGCGGCTATGCTCTGTGCCGGTTTTGGATGCCGGAATGTCTCCATGTCTTGTTCTTCCCTGATTGCGCGCGGTGCCCTGCTTGGCGCGCTGGCAACCCTGGCTGGTTGCGGTGGCAGCAAGGGCGACACCATGCTGATGCGTGAGTCGTTCAATTCCGACGACACCTACTCGCGCAGTGTGGCCTCCACCTCGCCACAGGCCTGCGAGGCCGCGCGCCGGGTGTTGTTGAGCCAGGGCTATGCGGTGACGCGTGCCGATGCCGCTGCGGTGGAAGGCAGCAAGAACTTCCAGCTCAAGGAAGCCGACCAGAGCGAACAACTCAATCTGCGCATTTCCTGCGCCACGCAGGACGGCGGCAAGGCGCAGGTGTTCGTCAGCGCATTGCAGGACCGTTACGCGCTGAAGAAGAGTTCGACCTCGGCCAGCGTCGGTGTCGGTGTGCTTGGTTCGTTGTCGTTGCCGGTCGGCAGCAGCGGCGATTCGCTGGTGCGCGTGTCCAGCACCACGGTGCAGGACGCGGCCTTCTACAAACGCTTCTTCGACCGTCTGAATTCGTATCTGCCCAAGGTCACCGAAGCGGTGCCTGCACCTGCAACTGCTGCTCCGCCATCGCCGCCTCCGGCGCATGCGATGTCACAAGCACCGGCTCCGGTGCCTGCGGCCGCTCAGGCCAGCGAGGCGGCCACTGCTCCCGCCACGCCAGCAATAGCTGCGCCGCAACCTGCTGCAACACCTATCGAACAGCCACCAGTGGCGCCATTGCCGGTAGAGGCGCAGGACCCGCCGCCGACACCAGCCCAGGTGCCGCAAACCGAGCCAGCAACCCAGCCGTGATGGAGCGATTCAGGCTCTGCTCCAAAGCCTGAATAGCCGGTTGTACGCTTCACGTTGCGTTCTCGACCAAGTGGCGAAAGTGGAACCATGACTCGCCAAGGGGCGAGATGGAGACAGACGATGAAGATGCGCAATTCCCTTGTGGGTATGTCCCTGATCGCGTTGATGGCGACGAGCACCCTGGCGCAGGCGCAAACGCGTTCGCATCAGCAGCGCTATACCGAAGCAGATGAAGGCCGCAAGTTCGGCGATGGCACGCGCGTGCGCTGCCGCAATGTCGAAGTGCAGAAGAACTCGACCGATCCCAATCGCATCGGTGGCACAGTTGCCGGCGCGGCCATCGGCGGCCTGCTCGGCAACCAGGTTGGCGGCGGCAATGGCAAGAAGCTGGCAACCGTGGCCGGCGCAGTGGCCGGCGGTGCGGCGGGCCGCACCATCCAGGGCAACCGCCAGCAAGCCAACGGTAACCGTCAGGTCGAGCGCGTCTGCGAACGCCGCTGAATCTGATGCAGTGAATCCTGCGAGCCCCGGTCCTGCCGGGGCTTTCTACGTCTGAGGATGCAGCACCTTGCTGCCGATCTACATCACCTTGTACCGATGAGTGCGTTCCAGAAGCCCCGCCTGCGGCTGTGGACGGGATTGAGGCAGCGTGCATCTGCATCTGCATCTGCGCGGCCCAAACCGCGCTCCCGCGTTGCCGTGCGTCTATGCGCGGCCGCATTGCTCGGTGTGCAGCTGTTGCAGGCTGCCACGGCCGCGCCGAGCGAGACCGCGCGCAAGGCGTCTGTGGACTGCGTCGATGCCTTGCTGCGGCGACTGGGCTGGGATATTCGCAGCGCCGCGGTAAGTGCGCCGGTGATCCAGCGCGGCGAGCCGTGTACGCGCGGCTCGCTTGCGCAGGCACGCGCGGCCGGCGATCTGCAGCTGACGCTGCCGGCCAGCTGGAACGGGCAGCAACGCGGCGCCGCGCTCAAGGCCTTGCTGGACGATAGCGCCACCCAATGCGCGTACGCGTTCGAGCTCGGTGCGGCGACGCGGCGTGCCACCACGCAGCTGCAGGACAACCCGGGCTACCGGTTTTCGGCGCTGCAGCTGGGCTGGATCGGATTCGGCTGGCGTGGCGCGGCCTCGCAGGGCTGGAGCGGCTTTCGCAGTTTCGGGCGCGGCTATCAACCGCGCGGCAGCAATGCACAGGCGCTGGATGCGTTCTATCGCGGCCAGGTGCGCTCCGAATGCGGGGTGGGGCGGCAGGTGGCCCAGCTGGCTACCCAGCGCGAATTGTATGGCGATGCCGGATTCGATCAGGTGTTCACCTCGGGCGAGTTGTCGATCGGTACGTTTCTGACCCTGCACGACACCGACAGCATCCTGCTGGGCGCGCATGCCGGCGAGTTCTTCGCCGACGGCAAGGCGGCCAGGACCGCGCAGCTGGGGCGGCAGGCATTTGTCGGCGCGCCGGGGTTTATCGCGCATGTGTTCGACAAGTCGTTTCTGGACGACATCCACAACCAGGCCGAAAACTTCGTGGTGGTGGACGTCAGCGATGCGGCGGCGCGGGCGCTGGCGCAGCACGGCGGCTTTGTGCACTACGACGCGCGCAACCGGCAGATCTGGGAGCTGGCCAGGGAGCTGCGCGGGCCGGGCAAACGTCGCTTCGAGCGGCTGCTGTACGAGCGCGATGCCGCGCTGCGCGCCACGCTCGATCCGCAGCAGCAGGCACGCCTGCAAACGTTGCAAGGCCTGTTGGATGACCCGTTCTACCAGGGCTTTCTGGTGTACGTGCATCCCAAGGGCATCAAGCCGATCGGGTACCACGTGGCGCGCCTGCTCGATCGCAATCCGCGCACGCCGTATGCCATCGACCTGACCCTGCACAATCTGCGCAGCACCTTGTACTGGCGTTGGATCGACTGGCAGCTGCAACAGTGCGGCGCCGGCACCGCGGCGGAACAATCCATTGAGAATTCCGCCACGCCAGCGTACGCCGGGCGTGGCACCCTGCACTGATCAGATCATGAGGAGCGATTATGGAACTGGGTATGGTGGGTTTGGGCCGCATGGGCGCCAACATGGCCGAGCGCCTGGTGCACGGCGGACACCGCGTGCATGGCTACGATCCGGGCGAAGGTGCGCGTAGCAGTGCGCAGGCCAAGGGCATTGTCACTGCCGATGCGCTGGCCGCGCTGGTGTCCGCGCTGCCGAGCCCGCGCGTGGTGTGGTTGATGGTGCCGGCGGGCAAGATCGTCGACGACACCCTGGGGCAGCTGCTGCCGCTGTTGCAGGCCGGCGACATCGTCATCGACGGCGGCAATTCGTACTACAAGGATTCGCAACGCCGCGCCGCGCTGCTGCATGCCAGTGGGATCGCCTTTGTCGATTGCGGCACCAGCGGCGGCGTCTGGGGCCTGCAGGAAGGCTACAGCCTGATGGTCGGCGGCGACGAAGCGGCGGTGACCACGCTGCATCCGGTCCTGGCCACGTTGGCGCCGGCAGCGGACAAGGGCTGGGGCCGCGTCGGCCCGAGCGGCGCCGGCCACTTCACCAAGATGGTCCACAACGGCATCGAGTACGGAATGATGCAGGCTTATGCCGAGGGCTTCGCGCTGATGCAGCACAAGACCGACTTTGCGCTGGATCTGCACCAGGTCGCCGAGATCTGGCGCGATGGCAGCGTGGTGCGTTCGTGGCTGCTGGACCTCACCGCCGATGCGCTGGCGCACAATCCGACCATGGCTGGTATCGCTCCATTCGTGGCCGATTCGGGCGAAGGGCGCTGGACGGTGGCAGAGGCGATCGACCTGGAAGTGTCGGCGCCGATTATCACCTTGTCACTGATGGAGCGGCTGCGCTCGCGCGACAAGGATTCGTTCACCGACAAGCTGCTGGCTGCAATGCGCAACCAGTTCGGTGGTCATGCGGTCAAGACCACCACGGAAGCTGCGCCGACGATCGGCAGCAAGGACGTCTGAGCGATCTCCGACGCCTGCGCGCCTGCATGGCGGGCGCGCAGGGCAGTCTGTTCCATTGCGTCTATGTCGGGCGACTGCCGGCGTGCGCGCTGACTGAGTGCAGTGCGCATTGACGCGGTGCCCGCACGTGGCAGCGCAGGACGCGAGCGCGCCATGCCGATGCCCAATATCGGCTGGGCGCCTGCACCGGCGCCCTGCCGTGCATCAATCGCGCGAAGCCGCGCTTGCGCCTTCCAGCCATTGCACCTGGCCCGAGGCGGCGCTGCGTTGCGCCAGTTCCAGCAGTTCCATCACTTGCACCGCGTCGGCACCGCTGACCGGTGCCGGGCCGGCGCCTGCCAGGGCATCGCGAAATGCGGCGTAGCACTGGCGGTAGTCGCCCGGCGCGGTATCGGGTTGGTGGGTGTGCACGCGGCCTTCGTCGTCGACGCGGGTCAGCGTGCCCGGAAGCGGGTCCACGCCCCAACCTGCGGTACCGGGGCGGCGTCCGGCGCGCAGCTGGTCTTCCTGGGTATCCAGCCCGTGCTTGAGGTAGCTGCCACGGGTGCCGTGCACGGCAAAGCGCAGGCCGCTGTCGGCCACCAGCGAGCCGGCATGCAGGATCACGCGCAGCCGCGGGTAACGCAGGGTGACATGGAAATAGTCGTCGCTGCGCGCCTGGCTGCGCTGGCGCTGCAGGTCCGCGCCGATCGCCTGCGGCGTGCCGAACAACTGCAGCGCCTGATCGAGCAGATGTGGCCCCAGGTCGTACCAGAGACCGGCGCCGGGGATGTCACTTTCGCGCCAGCGGTCGCGCACCTGCGGCCGGAAGCGGTCGAAGTGCGAATGGAATTCCACCACCTCGCCCAACTGGCCTTCGTCGATCAGCCGGCGCACGGTGAGGAAGTCCGCATCCCAGCGCCGGTTCTGGAACACGCTGACGATGCGCCCGGCTGCCGCCGCAGCAGCCACCACTTCGCGCGCCTGTGCAGCGTCCAGTGCAAAGGGTTTGTCCACCAGCACATGCTTGCCGGCGGCCAGGGCCTGCAACGCGAACGGCGCGTGGGTCTGGTTGGGGGTGGCCAGCACCACCGCATCCAGTGCCGGATCGGCCAGTGCCGTTTCCAGATCGGCCAGCACGGCGACATCGGGAAAGTCGGCTTGTACCTGCTGCGGCTTGGACGACACCACGCTGTGCAGGGCCAGGCCCGGGGTGCCGGCGATCAGCGGGGCATGGAAGGTGCGGCCGACATAGCCATAGCCGACGACGGCCAGATTGAACGGTTTAGGCATTGAAAACGGTTCATCGCAACGACGGAGGAGGCCTGCATGGTATTGCACCCACCCGTGTGCGACGGGTTCACAACCCCTGCATCCGGCAGTCACGTGTGCACGACGAGCGCCACTGCAGACTGCCGCCACATTCACAGGAGGGTACATCCGATGAAGAACATCACACATGCACGCAAGTTGCTGGCCCTGGCGCTGTCGCTCGGTCTGACGCTGGGTGCCTCGCAGGCATTCGCTGCGCCGCAGGAGCACGCTGCGCACAAGGATCACGCTGCCGACAACATCAACGAATCCAAGAAGCCGGTGACCGACACCTGGATCACCACCAAGGTGAAGGCCGATCTGCTGGCGACCGACAAGGTGTCGGGCACCGACGTCAAGGTCGAGACCAAGAACGGCATCGTCACCCTGACCGGCACGGTTGCCACCAAGGCCGAGCACGACAAGGCCGTGGCAGTTGCCAAGGGCATCGAAGGCGTCAAGAGCGTCAAGTCCACCGGCCTGAAGGTCGTTGCTGCAAAGATGTAATTGCAGCGGTAGCGAATGCCGGGGCAGCCGAGGCGAGGCGGCTGAACCGAGCACAAGGCGCACTCCATGGAGTGCGCCTTTTTTGTTGCCTGCGCGCACGACGGGCACGCCGACGGGCGGCCGGGCGCTCGCGCCATTTTCACGTTTACTGCACTTATGATATGCCCATTCAGCTATGTCGCCGTGGGAGTGATCAGGCTGAATCGTTAATCTCATCTTGGGCCTGATCGGAGACAATGCCGACTTGCCTTCGGGGCCCTGGCAGCGAGCGGATACCGACCTAGCAATGCAGACAACGGTCCAAGAAGACAGATGGGATCGCTGGCGCCTGCCGTTACTGGCAGTTGCCGTGTTCCTGATTGTGGTGGTGCCGTCGTTGCTGCTGCAGCAGATGGCGCACAACGCCAACCAGGCCGCGGTGTGGGTATCGCATAGCCAGGAAGTGCAGGAGACCGCCCAGCGCCTGGAAGCGGCGATGCGCGACACCGAATCGGCAGCCTTGATGCGCTCGCACGGCGTGCAGCGCCCGGCCCTGCTGGAGCGCATGCGGCGCGGCCGGCGCGAGTCGCTGGCCGCGGTGCAGCGGCTGATCGTGCTGACCAAGGACAACCCTGCGCAGCAGGTGCGGATGGGGCGCATCCAGAGCACGATCGAGCGGCGCCTGTTGCTGGCCGAGCGGATCGCGGTGACCACCGCACCGGAGCAGATCCGTCTGCTGATCAACGACATGACCCTGAACAACCCGATCCGCGTGCTGATCGACGAGTTGCAGGATGCCGAGGGCAAGCTGCTGGAGTTGCGCAATGCGCGTGCCGATACCGAACGCACGCATTACGCGGTGTTGAGCTGGGGCACGTTGGTGGTGCAGTTGCTGCTGCTGGGCACGGTGACCTGGTTGCTGCAGCGGCAGATCCGTCGCCGCCTGGCGGTCGAGCAGGAATACCTGCGCGCCAACGGCCGCGCGTCGTCGGTGCTGCAGACCGTGCGCGAGCCGATCGTGCTGCTGGATTCCAGCCAGCGCATCCTGCTGCACAACCCGGCGTTTGCCGAGTTGTACGGGCTGGACGAGCGCGGCAACGAATCGATGCCGCTGGAGGACGTGGGCGGGGGCGTGTGGCGCGATGCGCAGATCCATCAGCGGCTGGCCGATGTGCTGTTGCGCGGCCGCGAGTTGTGGGACTACGAACACGAGCAGCGCGCCGCCGACGGCGTGCTGCGCACCATGTTGATCAACGCGCGGCGCATGCCGCTGCCGGACACCAGCGACGAAGACGTGGTGCTGATGACGGTTAGCGACATCAGCCTGCAGAAGGCCTCGCAGCTGCGCATCCAGGAGCTCAACCGGCAGATGGAGGGCAAGGTGGAGCAGGTGTCGGAGGTCAATCGCGAGCTGGAAGCCTTCAGCTATTCGGTCTCGCACGACCTGCGCGCGCCGCTGCGCCATGTGGCCGGATTCTCCGACAAGCTGGCGCGCCACCTGGGCGATGCGGCGGACGAAAAATCGCGTCACTACATGGAAGTGATCAGCAGTTCAGCGCGGCGCATGGCGTCGCTGATCGACGATCTGCTGGTGTACTCGCGCCTGGGCCGCAGCGCGCTGCGGTTGCAGGCGGTGGACATGCAGTCGCTGGTGTCGGAAACCCGCGCGATCCTGGATTCCAACGTGCAGAGCGAGAACACCGGCCACCGTGTGGACTGGCATATCGCGCCGTTGCCGGTGCTGGTGGCCGACGAGAACATGATGCGCCAGCTGTGGATGAACCTGCTCGGCAATGCGGTGAAATACAGCACCAAGCGCGAGGTGGCCAGGATCGAGGTCACCTATACGCCGATGGCCGACGGCGGCCACCAGTTCAGCGTGCGCGACAACGGCGCCGGCTTCGACATGGAATACAGCGCCAAGTTGTTCGGCGTGTTCCAGCGCCTGCACAAGGCCAGCGAATATCCCGGTACCGGTATCGGCCTGGCCAGCGTGCGGCGCGTGCTGACGCGCCACGGCGGCCGGGTCTGGGCCGAAGGCGCGGTCGACGAAGGCGCCACGTTCTATTTTGTGCTTCCACCTGCGCTTGAAGCGCCCAACCAAGAGTTCAATGTATGACCGCCATCCGTACCATTCTTCTGGCAGAAGACAGCCCGGCCGATGCGGAAATGGCCGTCGACGCGCTGCGCGAAGCCCGCCTGGCCAATCCCATCGTGCACGTCGAGGACGGCGTGGAGACCATGGACTACCTGTTGCGTCGGGGCATCTTCGCCGATCGCGAGGAAGGCCTGCCGGCGGTGTTGCTGCTGGACATCAAGATGCCGCGCCTGGACGGGCTGGAAGTGCTCAAGCAGATCCGTAGCGAGGAGTCGCTCAAGCGTCTGCCGGTGGTGATCCTGTCGTCCTCGCGCGAAGAGAGCGACCTGGCCCGCAGCTGGGACCTGGGCGTGAATGCCTATGTGGTCAAGCCGGTGGACGTGGATCAGTTCTTCAACGCAGTCAAGACGCTCGGCACCTTCTGGGCGGTCATCAATCAGGCACCGGAGCTGGACTGACCCATGCTGCAAGAGGGGGGCAAACTGGAGCAGCTGAAGATCCTTCTGGTGGAAGATTCACCGGAAGACGCCGAGCTGCTGTCCGATCAGCTGCTCGATGCCGGGCTGGATGCGGCGTTCGAGCGTGTGGACAGCGAGCCGTCGCTGCGTGCCGCGCTGGATGAATTCCAGCCGGACATCGTGCTGTCGGATCTGAGCATGCCCGGTTTTTCCGGTCATCAGGCGCTGCGCCTGGTGCGCCAGAACGGCGCCACGCCCTTCATTTTCGTCTCCGGCACCATGGGCGAGGAGACCGCGGTCAAGGCGCTGCAGGACGGCGCCAACGACTACATCATCAAGCACAACCCGACCCGCCTGCCGAGCGCGGTGATCCGTGCGATCCGCGAGGCGCGCGCCGACCTGGAACGCCAGCGCGTGGAGAGCGAGCTGATGCGCGCGCAGCGGCTGGAAAGCCTTGCGATGCTGGCGGCCGGGTTGAGCCACGACCTGCGCAACATCCTGCAGCCGTTGCTGATCGTGCCCGACCTGCTGGCCGGACGCACCGATGATCCGCAGCTGCGCCAGCTGGCCAACGTGGTGGCCGAGTGCGGCCGGCGCGGGCATGAGATGGCCGAGTCGATGCTCTCGTTCGTGCGTGGCTCCAACAAGCCGCGCGAGCAGGTGTCGATCGCCAGCCTGTTCCAGGCCGTGCAGATGTTGCTCAAGAGCAGCCTGCCCGACGGCGTGCGCCTGCAGATGGACACGATCCCGCTGGATCTGACCATCGAGGCCAACTACACCGAGTTGCAGCAGTGCCTGCTCAACCTGGGCCTGAACGCGATCCAGGCGATGCCGGGCGGCGGGATGCTGACCCTGTCGGCCGATCGCCACGACGGCACGCGTGTGCGCATGAGCGTGGCCGACACCGGCGTGGGCATGAGCGAGGACACCCGCGCACGCCTGTTCAGTCCGTTCTTCACCACCAAGGCCGATGGCACCGGCCTGGGGCTGATCTCCTGCAAGCGCATCGTCGAAAGCTACGGCGGCAGCATCGTGGTCGACAGCCGCCTGGGCGAGGGCACGCGGTTCGACATGATCGTGCCGATGCGTGCGGCCGCGGTGACGATTGCCGACACCGAGCCGCCGCTGGCCTTGGGGCATGGGCAGCGCATCCTGCTGGTGGATGGCGAGGCCACGCGCCTGTCGCTGCTGGGCAATGCCTTGTCCAGCCAGGGCTATCAACCGCAGCTGGCCACCGATGGCGCGGCGGCGCTGCAGCTGGTGCAGCAGCACGCGATGCCGGACCTGGTGATCATCGACAGCGACATCATCCAGCTCTCGGCGGTGAGCGTGTTGTTGAGCATGCAGGAGCTGGGCTATCACGGCCCGGCGATCGTGCTCGAGGATGTCGGCGCGCCGCTGCAACGTTCGCACTTCCCGCCGGATATCCCGGTGCATGTGCTGCGCAAACCGCTGGAAATGCGCCGGGTGTTCCGCGCGGTGGCGCATGCGCTGGAAGTGGCCTGAGGCCAAGGTCTGGCGCGCTGCGGGCGGGCAGGCTCAGATGCGGCACGATTGCAACAGTTGACGCCCACGCTGGCCGCATGCGCGAATAACGCATGACCACCGTGCTTCTCAGCCTCGGCAGCAACGTCCAGCCGACCCACTACCTGCGCCTGGCCGTCGACGCCTTGCGCGCACGCTTCGGCCAGCTTGCCGTCTCGCCGGCGTATCGCACGCCGGCGGTGGGCTTCGACGGGCCGGACTTCGTCAACAACGCCGTGGCGCTGGACACGGACATGGACCTGGCTGCGCTGGACCACTGGCTGCATGCGCTGGAAGATGCGCACGGCCGCGATCGCAGCGGCCCGCGTTTCAGCGACCGCACCCTGGATGTGGATGTGGTGTTCTTCGGCGATTGCATCATCGAAGGCCCCGGGCATCTGCGCATCCCGCGGCCTGAGCTCAAGCATGCCTTCGTGTTGAAGCCGCTGGCCGATATCGCTCCCGACTTTGTCGATCCGCTGAGTGGGCAGACCCTGGCCGCGCTGTGGCAGGCGCATCCGCAGCACGGCATCGCGTTCACGACGGTGGCGCTGGACGCGGCCCCGGCGCTGGATGTGGCGCGCTAGCGCCGTTGCAGCTCAACTGAGCTGGCGGCCGCCGTCCACATGCAGGGTGTGGCCGGTGACGAAGCCGGCGTCGTCCAGCAGCCAGCGCACTGCCTCGGCGATTTCCTCGGGCGTGCCGATGCGGGCCAGCGGCGTGCGTGCGAGCAGCGCCTGCCTGGCCGCTGCGGATTTGCCTTCCTCCGGCCACAGGATCGCGCCGGGCGCGACCGCGTTGACGCGCACCTCCGGTGCCAGTTCCAGGGCGAGCGAGCGGGTCAGCATTTCCAGCGCACTCTTGGACGCGCCGTACAGCGGGTGATTGCGCATCGGCTGCTGCGCGTGCAGGTCGGTGATGTTGACGATGGCACCGCGATGATGGCGCAGCTGCGCGGCGGCAGCCTGGGCGATGAAGAACGGCGCGCGTGCATTGACTGCGAACAACTCGTCCCATTGCGCGGCTGTCGCTGCGCCGAGCGCGGTGGGGTAGAACGCGGAGGCATTGTTGACCACGCCATCCAGGCGGCCGAACGCGGCGATGCAGTCGGCGACCAGCTGTGCCGGCGCCTCCGGCAAGCGCAGATCGGCGTGCAAGGCCTGCGCGCTGCCGGCGCGCAGGGCGCACAGCTCCGCTACGCGCGCGCCGAGCGCCTCGCCGGAGCGGTGCGCATGCAGGGCAACGCGGTAGCCGGCCGCATGCAGCGTGGTGGCGATCTGCGCGCCAATCCGGCGACCTGCACCGGTGATCAACACCACCTTGGAACTGTCTGTCATGGCGTACTCGCTCGGCGTTGCAAAGGGCTCGGCTATCCTGTGCATTGTCCCCGCAACCGGTGCCCGCATGCACGCCGACCTTCCTACTCCCGATCCGGACGCCCTGGCGCATAGCGAACGGCTGGCCGCGCATCTGCGCGCCGAGATCGCCGCCGCCGGTGGTGCGATTCCGTTCTCGCGTTTCATGGAGCTGGCGTTGTACGCGCCGGGTCTGGGCTATTACAGCGCCGGCTCCAGCAAGTTCGGCGAGGCTGGTGATTTCGTCACCGCACCGGAGCTGGGGCCGTTGTTCGCGGCCACCGTGTCCGGTGCGCTGGCACCGGTGCTGCAGCAGCTCGGGCCGCAGGCGCGCGTGCTGGAAGTGGGCGGCGGCAGCGGTGCATTTGCCGAAGTCACGCTCAAGCGCCTGCTCGAGCTGGATGCGCTGCCGGAGCGTTACGCGATCCTGGAGCCCAGCGCCGACCTGCGCGAGCGTCAGCGCGAGCGGCTGGGACGCAGCCTGATCCCGCCGGTCTTCGATCTGGTCGAGTGGCTGGACGGGCCGTTCCCGGACGATTGGGACGGGGTTCTGTTCGCCAACGAAGTGATCGACGCATTGCCCACGCCGCGCTTCACGCTGCGCGATGGCGAGGTGTATGAGGAAACCGTGGTGCTGGATGCGCAGCAGCAATTCGCGCGCGGCGAGCAGCCGGCCGATGCATTGCTGGGCGCGGCGGTGCGGCATCTGGAGCGTTATCTGGAGCAGCCCTTCGCCGATGGTTATCGCTCCGAGTTACTGCCGCAGTTGCCTTACTGGATCCAGGCGGTGGCCGGCGGTCTGAAGCGCGGCGCGATGTTGTTCGTCGATTACGGTTACCCGCGTGGCGAGTTCTATCGTGCGCAGCGCGAAGACGGCACCCTGCGCGCGTTCTATCGCCATCGCATGCATGAGGATTTGTATCGCTGGCCGGGCCTGCAGGATCTGACTGCGTCGGTGGACTTCACTGCGTTGGCCGAAGCCGGCACCGGAGCCGGTTTCGAACTGGCCGGCTACTGCACGCAAGCGAGCTTTCTGCTCGGCAACGGCCTGGATGCGTTGCTGGCGCAGGCCGACACGCGCACCGACGAGGTAGGGCGCATGCGGCTGCGTGAGCAGATCAAGCGGCTGACCTTGCCCAGCGAAATGGGCGAGCGCTTCCAGGTGATGGGTTTTGCGCGCGACGTCGATTTTGCGCCGGCATTTCTGGCGGGCGATCTCACATGGCGGTTGTGAGTCCGGCGCTGCGTCCATTCCAGCGGCCGCGGTTGTGGGTCGGCCTGTGGATCACCGCAATCCTGGTGGTGATTGCGGTATGCATGGGGCCGCCGCCAGAGTTTCCGGAATTGCCGTCCAACAGCGACAAGGCCGAGCATTTTTTGACGTTCGCGCTGTTGTGCTGGGGGGCGGTGCAGCTGTTCGCCACCCGCCGCGCGCTGTTGTCTGCGGCGTTCGGATTGGTGCTGCTGGGGATCGGCATCGAGATCGCGCAAGGCGCACTGACCACCAACCGCAGCGCGGATCCGTACGATGCGCTGGCCGACACGTTGGGCATCCTCGCCGGCCTGTGCCTGGCGTGGACGCCACTGCGGTTGGTGATGTTGGGGATGGACAAGCGCATGTTTGGGTCGCGCGGGTAGATTTGTTGTAGAGCGGCTGGTCTGCGACTTTTTTGCAGGGCCCTTGCCCGCCCACCATCGCAGGACACGCCGCAAGTACGTCCCTGTAGGCTCTTACGCGGCATCCATGCCGCGTAAGGTCCCGCGACGGTGAGCGGGCAAGGACCCGTCGAGATGGTCGGTGCGCGTGGCTCTCAATAAAAACAGTCAGCAAACTCTCTGGTGCGGTGTTCTCGACGCTGTGAGTTTGCTGCAAGGACCGGTGGCGATGGTCGGTGTGCAACGTTGAGAGCCGTGCGCGATGCTCGTCCACCTGCGACTGCGTAGCTTTCAATCTTCGCTCTCAGCCGGGCATGCGCACCGCGCGTTCGCGTAGCCATTTGGTCGCCACCCACTTTTCGCCGGCCAGAACCGGTGCGCCGGCATGCAGGCTGCGTGTCATTGGATGCGGGCGGTCGTAGCTGAAGAACACCGCATTGCCCTTCACCGCAGCGACGTCCAGGTGCGCATCGGGAAAGCGCGTGGCGCCGCCGCGTTCGGGCGTGTTGAGATACATCACCAGCGATGCGACGCGTTGGCCGCCGGCCTGCAGCAACACCGGCGTGCCGGCGGCCGCGGGGTCGAAGTAATCGTAGTGCGGTTGATACTCGGCGCCGGTGGCATAGCGCAGGACCTGCAGTCCCTCGCCGTGGTCCACGGGCCAGTCGAGCAGGCGGGCAATGCGTGCTTCGATGCGTTGGCACAGCGCATCCTGGCCCAGCTGCAGGCACATGCTGTGGCTGGTGCGTGCGGCATGCACGATCTGCGCGCCGTTGTCGTTGTCCACCGTGCGCGAACGCGCCAGGCGTGGCTGCGCCAGTGCGATCAATGCCTCGCACTCGGCATCGGACAAAAAATCGCCCAGCACCACCACGCGCGGCAGCAACAGGCTGACCAGCACGCGCACCTGGCGATCGCCCAGATCCAGCAACGAGGCATCGTTGTCCTGCAGCACTGCGGGCACGCGCACCGGCACCGGCAGGCCGTGTGTCTGCGCGTGTTGCTGGATGTGGTCGCGCAGCAGGGCCTCGACTGCGTCGATGGCGTCCTGTTCGTTCCACCCCTGATCCAGGAGCGGCTGTAGCGCTTGTTCGGGCGGCTGGCCGGCCATTGCCTGCGCAATGATCCAGTCGCCCAGGGCTGCGGGGATGGGGGTCGACGTCATCCCCCTACAGTGCATGTCAATGTGTGGCAGACATGTGTCAATTGTGTCGTCGTAAGACAAATGACACAGACAGCCCCTATAAAAGTGACGGGGATCTTGAACGTGCTCGCCACTGCAGTGAGCGGAACGCAACCAATTCTTGACGACTCCTCTTCATACCGGACCTTTTTTGACCTGGAGATCAGCCGCATGTCCGTTCGCAATAGCAGCAAGACACTTCTCATGACCTTTGGTACCGCGCTGGCCTTGTCGGCCTGCGGTGGTGGTGCCGATCGTGTCGCCTCGCCCGGCGAGGGCGCATTTCCGCCGGCACCAACGCCGGCTCCCGCACCGACCCCGGCGCCCACGCCTGCACCGACGCCCGCTCCGGCACCGACCGGCCCGGCCGCCGATTGCCCGACCGGTTTCTCCAACGTCGGCACCATCGCCAACAACACGTTGCGCGCCTGCCAGCTGCCGGACACCATCAACGGCAACCTGGTGGTGCCGGCACGTGCGGGCACGGCGTATTCGATCAGCGGACGCGTCAACGTGGGCACCGACCGCGGCGGCAACGCCATCGCACCGGCCGCCGGCAGCACGCAGGGCATCCTGACCATCGAGCCGGGCGTGACCCTGTTCGGCTCGGCGGGTAGCGACTACATCGTGGTCAACCGCGGTTCGCAGATCTTTGCCGAAGGCAGCGCCACCGCCCCGATCGTGTTCACTGCGCGCCAGGCGCTTGAGGGTCAGGTCAGCGCCAACACCATCGGCTTGTGGGGTGGCATCGTGGTGCTGGGCCGTGCGGCCATCAACAACTGCCCGGGCACCACGGTCTCCGGTACGCCGGAATGCCAGGCACAGGTGGAAGGTACCAACGCGTTCTACGGCGGCAACAGCGCCACCGACAACAGCGGCTCCATGCGCTACCTGCGGGTGATGTATTCGGGCTTCGAAATTTCGCCCAACAACGAGCTGCAGGGCATCACCCTGGCCGGCGTGGGTAGCGGCACGCGCCTGGATCATGTGCAGATCCACAATAGCTCCGACGACGGTATCGAATGGTTCGGTGGCACCGTCAACGGCAGCCACATCGTGATCACCGGCGCCGACGATGATTCGCTGGATACCGATGCCGGCTGGAACGGCGCCCTGCAGTTCGGCATCGTGGTGCAGCGCGCCGGTGGCGGCGACCGCATGAACGAGTGGAGCAGCCTGCGCCGTCAGCCGTATTCGCGTCCGAAGGTGGCCAACTTCACCTACGTGGGCAATGCGCGCGCCGGTGCGGCGATCATGCTCAACCAGGGCACCCAGGCCGCGTTCTACAACTCGGTCGTCACGCGTCCGGCCGGTGGCAGCGGTGATGGCCTGGTGTGCTTCAACCTGGCCGATGCCGACACGCTCGGGACCTTCAACTCGGTGTTCTTCGCCTGCCCGACGGCCTTCGGCAGCGACGCGCGTGCGGCCACCCAGTTCGCGGCCGGCACCAACAACGTCGCCAACGGCGTGTCCACGTTGCAGAACACCTTCGTCAATGGCGCCAACGAAAGCGCCGTGCCGGCCTTCCAGGGCTTGAACGGGGTGAGCAGCTTCTTCCAGCAGGTGAACTACATCGGTGGCGTGCGCGATGCCAACGACACCTGGTGGCAGGGCTGGACCTGTGGCCTGACCGCCGATCGTCCCTGCTGAGGCACAGCATCACCAGGCGGCCATCAGGTCGCCTGGTGATGCGTCCAGCTTCATCTTTCAGTTGCCAGGGCTCCCACGATGCGAACCTCCGCTGTCGCCCGTCTCTCGCGGACGGGCCTGTCTCTTTCCATTTCCACCTTGCTGTTTTCCGGCGCTGCGCTGGCGCAGTCGACCACCACCGATGCCGGCGCCAGCAGCGGCAGTAGCAGCACCGCC
The DNA here is from genome assembly GCF_040202355.2 of Xanthomonas sp. WHRI 7064. Classification (NCBI taxonomy): domain Bacteria; kingdom Pseudomonadati; phylum Pseudomonadota; class Gammaproteobacteria; order Lysobacterales; family Lysobacteraceae; genus Xanthomonas; species Xanthomonas sp. WHRI 7064. The sequence goes on from NZ_CP167821.1 coordinate 929,789, forward strand.
ACCAGTGCGCCCAGGCAACTCGACCAGGTCGTGGTGCGCGGCGAGTACATTCCCGAACCGATGCTGCAGACCTCGGAGGTGGCATCGTTCGTCACCCGTGAGGACATGGAGCGCACCGGCGACAGCAGCGCGGCGGTGGCGCTGACGCGTGTCACCGGGCTGAGCCTGTCGCGCGGCAAGTACGTGTATGTGCGCGGCCTGGGCGAGCGTTATTCCTCGGCCTTGTTCAACGGCTCGCCGTTGCCCAGCCCCGAGCCGATGCAGCGTGTGGTGCCGCTGGATCTGTTCCCCAGCGACGTGCTGGCCAGCGTGACCGTGCAGAAAACCTATTCGGCCGATTATCCGGGCGAATTCGGCGGCGGCGTGATCGATCTGCAATCGATGGCGGTGCCGGACAAACCGTTCCTGTCGCTGACCGTGGGTGGCGGCGTCAACAGCGTCAGCACCGGCGAAAAAGGCCTGACCTATTACGGCTCCGGCGATGACGAATGGGGCTACGACGATGGCACACGCAAGCAGCCTGCCGCGTTGCGCGATGCGATCCAGAGCGGCCGGCGCGTGGATCTGGGCAGTTTCTCGCGCGAGGACATCCGCCGTATCGGCCGCAGCTTGAACGACGCCAACCTGTATGTGCTGCAGGAAAAGGACAGCATCGCCCCGGACGTCAATGTCGGCGGCAGTGCCGGTTACAGCATGGACGTGGGCGAGGCCAAGCTGGGCATCATCGCGGTGGCCAGTTACGACAACGAGTGGCGCACGCGCACCGGCAAGCAGCAGGACGGCATCTTTGTCGGCGATACGGTCGAGTTCAATTCCAACTACGACTTCGCCACCACCCGCAACAACGTGCGCACCAACGGCATGCTGGGCCTGGGCTGGGAATACGGCCGCCACACCATCGGCTGGACCACCCTGTATGTGCACGATGCCTTGAAGGTGGCGCGCAGCCGCGCTGGCCGCGATGAGCTGGCCGGTTTCGATGTGCGCGACGACAACACCGAGTGGTACGAGCGCCAGCTGATCAACAACCAGCTGCGCGGCACGCACGCGTTCGGCGAGTACGACGATCTCAAGATCGAGTGGCGCGCAGCGGTGGCCAATGCCAGCCGCGATGTGCCGTACGAAACCGGCATTCGCTACGAGTTGCTCGATGGCTACTGGGCGCACGATGCCTCGCGCGTGCAGAACTACACCCGCTTCAGCAAGGTCGACGACAAGGTGGCCAGCGGCGGGGTGGATGTGACCTGGCGTTTGCCGATCGAGCATGACTTCACCGTCAAGGGCGGTCTGGCCTATCTGGACAACGATCGCAGCGCGTGGAGCCGCGAGTTCCGCTTCCTGGCGCTGGACGGCCCGCTGCCGTTCTACAACCAGTTCCAGCGTGTGGATTACCTGATCTCCGATTACAACCTCAGCAACGATCTGCTGCGTCTGCGCGAGACCACCGGCAGCTTCGGTGCGGCCGCGTACGATGCGACCCTGAAGGTCAAGGCGGCGTATCTGCAGGCCGAGGGTGAGATCGTGCCGACCCTGCGCGCCACCGTCGGTGTGCGCTACGAAGACGCCACCCAGGCGGTGCATCCGTACGACATCTTCACTGGCGTGCGCCAGGACAGCGTGGCACCGCTGGAGAACAGCTACGCGCTGCCATCGGCCACGGTGACCTGGAATTTTGCCGAGAACCAGCAGCTGCGCTTTGGTGCGTCCAAGACCATCGCGCGCCCGCAGTTCCGCGAGATGGCGCCGCAGCAGTATCTGGACCCGGATATCGACCGCCAGTTCTTCGGCAACCCGTTCCTAGTCGATAGCGAGCTGGTCAACCTGGATGCGCGGTACGAGTGGTTCTTCGAGCCGGGCGAGTATTTCACCGTCGGTGCGTTCTACAAGAGCATCGACAAGCCGATCGAAGCCATCGTCAACGATGCACCCGGCGGCGGCATCGTGCAGAGCTTCATCAATGCACCCGAGGCCACCTTGTACGGCATCGAGCTGGAGGCCAAGAAGTATCTGGACCTGCCGATCGCGGCCGACTGGTGGGGCGACAAGCGGGTGTTCGTGTCCGGCAACTACACGCGCACCAAGTCGGAGGTGAGTGCCAGCGATGGCGACACCGTGCAGCCGTTCGGCTTCACCGCACCGGTGCAGGCGACCTTGTTCATCCGCGATGGCTCGGCCTTGCAGGGGCAGTCCGATGACATCGCCAACCTGCAGATCGGTGTGGAAAGCGAGAGCACCCACAGCCAGGCCACCTTGATCGCCAACTATGTCGGCGAGCGGGTGTCCGCGCGTGGTCGGCCGGGGCAACCGGATTACATCGACAAGCCCGGCACCTCGCTGGATCTGGTGATCAAGAAGGGCCTGGTATGGTCGGGTAATACGCTGTCGTTGAACTTTGCCGCACGCAACCTGCTCAAGACCAAGTACCAGGAATATCAGAGCCTGGGCAGCAATCGGGTGGACCTGTACGAGTACCAGCCCGGCGTGACGTATGACCTGAGTGTGACAGCGCGCTTCTGATCCGACGCCCGCTGCCGGTATCGCAAACGCCCGCCCTGCCTCGCATGGCGGGCGTTTGCATCTGGGTCTGTGTCGCCGTGTGTCGGCCTGTGTCATCACTTTCTTCGAACTGACACATTGCTGCCGCATTCTGTCATCCGACCGCAATCCTGAGACGGATGTCCGCTTTGCAGCGCGCTTTGCCCTCCTTGAAACCCCTGATGTCGGCGCGCGGCCGCAGCGCACTGGCCTGCGTGCTGCTGGCCTTGCTCGCGCTGCAGTGCGCGCGCGTGGTGTGGGTGGTGATCACCCCGATCGGGCCGTTGGGCACCGCCGAGGCAGCGACGGCAGCTGGTGCGGATGTGCCCGCATTGCGCCGCGATGTGTTCTATCGCAGCGTGCCCGAGAGCAGCAGCGACGGCGTCGTATTGCATGGCGTACGTGCAGGTGGCACGCAGGCAGCCGCGTTCTTGAGCAGTGGCGATGGCAAGCAAGGTGCGTATCGCATCGGCGATATCGTTGTGCCTGGCGTGACGGTGCAGGCGATCGCGAGCGATCACGTGCTGCTGCGTACCCGTAGCGGCGTGCGACGTCTGGCCTTGGTGGAATCCACCGCGTCTGCGGCGGCCACATCGCCGGCAACGGCCGCGCCCGCAGCGGTGGGCGCTGCACCTGCGGTGACGTCGAATGTCGGCACTGCGGCTGGCACGGCCACGGCGGCGGCCGTCGACCCGCAACAACTGCTCACCACCGCCGGCCTGCGTGCAAGCGAAGACGGCAGTGGCTTCACCGTGATGCCGCGCGGCGATGGTGCGCTGCTGCGCCAGGCCGGCCTGGCGCCGGGCGATGTGCTCACCCAACTCAATGGCCGCACGCTCGATGCCGAACACCTGCGCGAGCTGCAGGACGAACTGCGCGATGGCCAGGCGGCCACGCTGACCTACCGCCGCGACGGCCAGACCCACACCATGACCTTGAAGCGCCCGCAATGACTGCTGCCCGCCCCAGATGGCTGTTTTCGGCCACGTTGTTGCTCGCCCTGCCGGCGGTGCCGATGCTGTCGCTGCATGCCGCCGATGCGCCGGCCGTGCGCCTGCAGGATGTGGACCTGCGCGCCTTTATCCAGGATGTGTCGCGTGCCACCGGCATCACCTTCATCGTGGACACGCGCGTGCAGGGCACGGTCAATGTGGCGCGTGCGCAGGCGATGTCGGAACAGGATCTGCTCGGCATGCTGCTGGCGGTCTTGCGTGCCAATGGCTTGATCGCGGTGTCCAGCGGGCCGTCGACCTACCGCATCATTCCCGACGATACCGCTGCACAGCAGCCGGCCAGCGCCGCCAACGGCAACCTGGGATTCGCCACGCAGGTGTTCACCCTGCAACGCGTGGATGCGCGCAGCGCCGCGGAGATCCTCAAACCCTTGATCGGGCGCGGCGGCGTGATCATGGCGATGCCGCAGGGCAACAGCCTGTTGATTGCCGACTACGCCGATAACCTGCGCCGGGTGCGCGGCCTGGTCGCGCAGATCGACACCGACCGCGCGGCGATCGACACGGTGAGCTTGCGCAATAGCTCTGCGCAGGAACTGGCGCGCACGCTGACCTCGCTGTTCGGGCAGGCGGGCGAGCGCAGCAACGTGCTGTCGGTGCTGCCGGTGGAAAGCAGCAATTCGCTGATCGTGCGCGGCGACCCTGCATTGGTGCAGCGGGTGGTGCGCACCGCGGTGGATCTGGACGGGCGCGCCGAACGCCGCGGCGATGTCAGCGTGGTGCGGCTGCAGCACGCCAGCGCCGAGCAATTGCTGCCGGTATTGCAGCAGCTGGTCGGGCAGACCCCGGGCAACGAGGCACAGCCCGGGCAGGACACGCGCTCCAACGCGGTGGATGTGGCCGCCGGCGCTACGGGCGCTGCACAGACGCGGGTGATCACACCGGCCGCCGGCAAGCGCCCGGTGATCGTGCGCTACCCCGGCTCCAACGCCTTGATCATCAATGCCGACCCGGAAACCCAGCGTGCCTTGATGGATGTGATCCGTCAGCTGGACGTGCATCGCGAGCAGGTGCTGGTCGAAGCGATCGTGGTGGAGATCTCCGACACCGCCGCCAAGCGTCTGGGTGTGCAGCTGCTGTTGGCAGGGCGCAATGGCACGGTGCCGTTGATCGCCACGCAGTACAGCGGCGCCTCGCCGGGCATCGTGCCATTGGCCGCAGCGGCGGCCGGCACGCGCAGCAACAACGGCGACGACGATTCGGTGCTGGAACAGGCGCGCAATGTGGCCGCGCAATCGCTGCTGGGCCTGAGCGGCGGCCTGATCGGGCTGGCCGGCCAGAGCAATGATGCGGTGTTCGGCATGATCATCGATGCGGTCAAGAGCGACACCGGCTCCAACCTGTTGTCGACCCCGTCGATCATGACCCTGGACAACGAGCAGGCGCGCATCCTGGTCGGGCAGGAAGTGCCGATCACCACCGGCGAAGTGCTGGGCGCGGCCAACGACAACCCGTTCCGCACCATCCAGCGCCAGGACGTGGGCGTGGAGCTGGAAGTGCGCCCGCAGATCAATACCGCCGGCGGCATCACCCTGGCGATCAAGCAGGAAGTCTCGGCGATTGCCGGGCCGGTCAGCGCGCAGTCGTCGGAGCTGGTGTTCAACAAGCGCCAGATCGAAACCCGCGTGGTGGTGGAAAACGGCGCCATCGTCGCGCTCGGCGGCCTGCTCGACCAGAACGACCGGCAGACCGTGGAGAAGGTGCCGCTGCTGGGCGATGTGCCCGGGCTGGGCGCGCTGTTCCGGCACAAGTCGCGCAATCGCGACAAGACCAATCTGATGGTGTTCATCCGCCCGACCATCATCCGCGACGCGGCCGATGCGCAGCGCATGACCGCGCCGCGCTACACCTATCTGCGCGATCGCCAGTTGGCCGATGGCGACCCGGAAGCCGCGCTCGATGCGTTGGTGCGCGACTACCTGCGCGCGCAGCCGCCGCAGCTGCCGGCCGCGCCGTCGTCGGCCGTGCCTGCGCCGGCAACAACGCCTGCGTCCGGCGCGCGTCCCGCGCAGCGCTGATGCGATGAATACCGCGCGCGCCAGCATTTCCTACGCGTTCGCCAAGCGCCATGGCGTGGTGCTGCTCGGCAGCGACAGCGCCGCGCAGATCGGCCTGCGCGAAGGTGGCGATGTGCAGGCGCTGATCGAGCTGCGGCGTGCGCTGGGCATGCCGTTGCAGGTGCGCACGCTGGCGCCGTCGGTGTTCGACCGGCATGTGTCGGAGATCTACGCCGATGCGGGCATGGAGCAGGGCGTGCAGGTCGAGGCGCTGGACCTGCACGGCAGCCTGGATTCGTTGATCGACGATATCCCCACCGCCGATCTGCTCGACAGCCAGGACGATGCGCCGATCATCCGCCTGATCAACGGCATCATCGCCGAGGCCGCCCGCCTGGGCGCCTCGGACGTACATCTGGAATCCTACGAATCGCGACTGCGCGTGCGCCTGCGCGTGGATGGGGTGATGCGCGAGGCGGCCACCTTGCCCGGACGCATCGCGCCGTTGCTGGTGTCGCGGGTCAAGGTGATGGCGCGGCTGGATATCGCCGAAAAACGCATCCCGCAGGATGGCCGCGTGTCGCTGGTTATGGGCGCCAAGGCGCTGGACGTGCGCGTGTCCACGCTGCCGACGCGCAGCAGCGAGCGGGTGGTGCTGCGCATCCTGGACAAGGAGCAGGGCACCTTGTCGCTGGCCCAGCTCGGCATGCCGCCGGCGGTGATGCACACCGTGCAGCGCGCCCTGCAGGTGCCCAACGGCATCGTGCTGGTGACCGGGCCGACCGGCTCGGGCAAGACCACCACGCTGTATGCGGCGCTGAGCCTGCTCAACGATGGCTCGCGCAACATCCTCACGGTGGAGGACCCGGTGGAATACGCCATCGACGGCGTCGGCCAGACCCAGGTCAACGCACGTGTCGGCATGACCTTCGCGGCCGGCTTGCGCGCCATCCTGCGCCAGGATCCGGACGTGGTGATGATCGGCGAGATCCGCGACGCCGAGACCGCGCAAATCGCCGTGCAGGCCAGCCTCACCGGCCACCTGGTGCTGTCCACCGTGCACACCAACGATGCGGTGGGCGCAGTCACGCGGCTGCGCGACATGGGCATCGAACCGTTCCTGCTCGCGTCGAGCCTGCGGCTGATTCTGGCGCAGCGCCTGGTCCGTCGCCTGTGCAGGCAGTGCCGCGCACCGCGCCCGCTGGATGCCAGCACGCGGCAGATGTTGCAGGCGCCCGACGATGCAACCATCTACGCCGCCGTGGGCTGCGCGGCCTGCCACCACAGCGGTTATGCCGGGCGCGTGGGCATCTACGAAGCCATCGCGGTGGACGATGCGATGCGCCGCCTGATCGGCGACAACGCCGACGAGGATGCCCTGGCTGCAGCGGCCTTCGCACGTTCAGCGCGACTGGGCGATGCCGCGCGCGCGGCGGTGCTGCAAGGCCTCACTACGCTGGAAGAAGCGCTGCGGGTGACCCGCCAGCAGGACGATGCGCATGCCACGGTTTGACTACACCGTGCTCGACCTGCATGGGCACAGCCGCCAGGGCGTGATCACTGCAGACAACGCACAGAATGCGCGTGCGCAACTGGAGCAGCGGCAGTGGGTGCCGGTACGCGTGGAGGCGGCGGTGGCGGCCAGCAGCGTGCGTCCGGCGCGTTTCAGTGGCAAGGATCTGGTGCTGTTCACCCGTCAACTCGCCACGCTGGTGGAAACCGCGCCGCTGGAAGAAGCGCTGCGCACCATCGGCACGCAATCCGAGCGGCGCGGCGTGCGCCGGGTCACCGGCCAGACGCACGGGCTGGTGGTCGAGGGCTTCCGCCTGTCCGATGCGATGGCGCGCCAGGGCACTGCGTTTCCGCCGCTGTACCGCGCGATGGTGGCCGCGGGCGAGAGTGCCGGGGCGCTGCCGCAGGTGCTGGAGCGCCTGGCCGACCTGCTGGAGCGGCAGGCGCAGGTGCGCAGCAAGCTGCAGTCTGCGCTGGTGTATCCGGCGGCGTTGGCCCTGACCGCCGGTGCGGTGGTCATCATGCTGATGACCTTCGTGGTGCCCAAGGTGGTGGACCAGTTCGATTCGATGGGCCGCGCATTGCCATGGCTGACGCGCGCGGTGATCGGCGTGTCGAATTTCCTGCTGCATGCAGGCATTCCGTTGCTGGTGGCCCTGATCATTGCGGTGATCGCAGCGCTGCGCCTGCTCAGGCGCCCGGAGTTACGCCTGGCGGCCGACCGTGCGGTGCTACGCGCGCCCTTGCTCGGCCGGTTGATCCGCGACCTGCACGCCGCACGCATGGCGCGCACGCTGGCGATCATGGTCAACAGCGGGCTGCCGCTGATGGAAGGCCTGATGATCGCCGCGCGCACCGTCGACAACCGCGCCTTGCGGCTGGCCACCGACAACATGGTCACGGCAATCCGCGAGGGCGGCAGCCTGGCCGCGGCGATGAAGCGCGCCGGCGTGTTTCCACCGACGCTGCTGTACATGGCCTCCAGCGGCGAAAACAGCGGGCGCCTGGCGCCGATGCTGGAGCGCGCCGCCGATTATCTGGAGCGCGAGTTCGCGTCCTTCACCACCGCGGCGATGAGCCTGCTGGAGCCGGCCATCATCGTGCTGCTCGGCGGCGTGGTGGCGGTGATCGTGCTGTCGATCCTGCTGCCCATCCTGCAATTCAACACCCTCGCGCTTGGTTGAGCGCGGACGCTTATCCCTGGAGATCCTCATGCAGTCCATCCATTCTCGCGCACGTCCTGGCTCGCTCACTGCGCGCGCGCGCCTGCGCGGCTTCACCCTGGTCGAGTTGATGGTTGTCATCGTCATCATCGGCCTGCTGGCCACGGTGGTGATGATCAATGTGATGCCCAGCCAGGACCGCGCCATGGTCGAGAAGGCGCGTGCCGACGTGGCGGTGCTGGAGCAGGCGCTGGAGACCTATCGCCTGGACAACCTCAGCTACCCGAGCACCGAACAGGGCCTGCAGGCCCTGCTCAATGCGCCGAGCGGATTGACCCGGCCCGAGCGCTATCGCCAGGGCGGCTATATCCGCCGCCTGCCGGAAGATCCGTGGGGTCACGCATATCAATACCGCCGCCCGGGCCGCAGTGGTGGCTTCGACGTCTACTCCTTTGGTGCCGATGGTGCCGAAGGCGGCGACGCCGACAATGCCGATATCGGCAACTGGCGCTGAGTTGCAACAGTGTTCGCGCAAACGGCCATCGCAAGACAAGCATCGGCATGTGCGTCGCGGGCGCAGGCGCGCGGCTTCACCCTGCTCGAACTGCTCGCCGTCCTGGTGATCACCGCACTGGCCAGTACGCTGGTGGTGCTGACCTTGCCCGATACGCGACGCGACCTGCACGACCAGGCCGATGCATTGGCCAGTGCCCTGCTGCATGCACGCGACGAAGCCATCCTGAGCCTGCGCATGGTCGAGGTGACCGTGGATGCAGGTGGCTACAGGTTCCGCCGCCAGGCGCAGCAACGCTGGGTGCCGCTGGATGAAAAACCGTTCGCCGCGATGCGCTGGCCTGCCGGCGTGCAGACGCAGTTGCCGGTGGGCGGGACGCAGTTGAGCGTGCGCTTCGATCCCACCGGTGCGGCCACGCCGCAACGCATCGCGCTGGCCGACGGCCAGCAGCAGCTGCAGGTGGTGGTGGACGCCGCCGGCGTGGTGCGGGTCGATGCGCCCCTGCGGTAAGCCCGATGCCTGCGCCGGATTTTCGCTGCTCGAACTGATGGTCGCGCTGGCGATCTTCGGCATGGCCGTGGTTGGCCTGCTGAACCTGTCCGGCGAAAGCACGCGTACCGCGGTGGTGCTGGAAGAGCGCGCCCTGGCTGCGGTGGTTGCCGAGAATCAGGCGATCGACGCGATGCTGGCGCCCACCGCCGCAGCAGTGGCGCCGGCGAACGGGCAGGAAATGCTGGGCGGACGCAGCTGGGACTGGCAGCGTACGTCGATGCCGGCCGGCAGTACCGGCATCGTGCGCATCCAGGTGCAGGTGCGTGCCGCAGCGCAGGCGCAGGAAATCGCCAGCGTAAGTGTCCTGCGGAGCACCGAATGATCCGCACACCTCGCAGCGCAGCGGGCAGCCGTGGCAGCCCGGGCTTTACCTTGATCGAGCTGCTGGTCGCCCTGGCGGTGTTCGCGCTGGTGGCGGTCGCCGCGGTGGTGGTGATGCGCCAGAGCATCGACCAGCGCGATGCGGTGCGTGCACGTTTGCAGCAGGTCCGCGAGTTCCAGCTTGCACATGGCCTGCTGCGCAGCGACCTGCAGCAGGCCGCAGTGCGGCGCACGCGCAACAGCGAGGGCGGCGCTGCACGCACCGCGTTCGTCGCCAGCCCGCCCGGTGTGCCGGGGCCGCTGTTCGGTTTTGTGCGACGCGGCTGGAGCAATCCGGATCAGGCGCCGCGCGCGTCGCTGCAATACGTGGAATACCGCGTGGTCGATGGGCGCCTGGAGCGCAGTGCACGCCCCGCACTCGACGGTGCAGTTGCCGGTACGCCGCAGGTGGTATTGCGTGGGGTGCGATCGGCGGTGGTCGGGTTCCATTATCGCGCGCAGTGGAGCGATGGCTGGAGCGGCGGGCTCGACGCGTTGCCGGATGCGATCTCGCTGGAGCTGGACCTGGAGCAATGGGGCCGCGTGCGCCAGTTGTTCCTGCTGCCAGAGGGGCGCGGATGAAGGCCTTGAACGCACAGGCCGGGCAACGCGGCGTCGCACTGCTGACGGTGCTGTTGCTGGTGGCGGTGATGACGTTGCTGATGGTCGCAGTGCTGGACGATCTGCGCTTTGGCCTGCGCCGCAGCGGCAATGGCGAGGCGATGACGCAGGCGCAGTGGTATGCGCTGGGCACCGAAACCATCGCCCGGCAACGCCTGCAGGCACTGGCCAGGCGCGATCCGATGCGTACCACGCTGGAGGGTGGCTGGAACGATCAACCGGTGACCTTCCCGCTGGACGACGGCGCAGTGAGCGTGCGGCTGCGCGACCGCGGCGGCTGCTTCAATCTCAACAGCGTGGTCGCCGGTGCGCCCGAGCAATGGCAGCGCAGCGACGACGGCGCAGCGCAGTACCGCGCCTTGCTGGAAGTGCTGGGCATCGCACCGCAACAGGCGCAGGCGCTGACCGATGCGCTGGTGGACTGGATCGACAGCGATAGCCAGCCCGGTGCGCAGGGCGCGGAAGACGATCGCTACCTGCAATCGGCAGTGCCGTTGCGCAGCGGGGCGACCCTGCTGGCGGGCGTCAGCGAGCTGCGTGCCATTGCCGGCTACACGCCGCAGGTGATCGCGCAGTTGCGGCCGCATGTGTGCGCATTGCCGGAGGCGCGGCTGTCGCCGGTCAACATCAATACGTTGCGTCTGCAGGATGCGCCGGTGCTGGTGGCGCTGACCGAAGGCGCCCTGGAATTGCCGGCCGCGCGCCGCGTCATCGCCGCGCGGCCGGCCGGCGGATGGCGCGACGCCAGGACCTTCCTGAGCCAGCCTGCGCTGATCCAGGCCGAGCTTTCCAATGCAGTGCTGGAACAGATCGAATTACGCACCCGTTATTTTTCCCTCTACAGCCAGGTCGACCATGCCGGCGCGCAGGTCGTGCTGGACGCCTTGCTGCAGCAGGATCCTGCCGGTCGCGTGCGGCTGGTGGCGCGCCAATGGAGTTCCGACGAATGAGTACTACCTTGCTGTTGCTGCCCGCCGATGCCACCGCGCAGGCGATCGCCGTGCGTGTGGACGCGCATGGCCAGGTGCTGTCGCAGCGTGTGGCCAGCGCGCCGTACGAACCGTCCGCGCGCAGCGTGCTGGTGGTGCCGGGCGTGGATGTGCATCTGCGCTGGCTGAGCCTGCCCGGCCGCAGCATCGCGCAGTCGGTCGCGGCTGCGCGCCTGCAACTGGCCGAACATCTGGCTGTGGAGACGCCGGCCCTGCATGTGGTGATCGCCGATCGCAACGAGGCCGATGGCACGCGCTTGGTCGCTGCGGTGGATGGCGCAACGATGCAGCAGTGGTTGGCGCGCGCAGCGCAGCTGAGCGTTGTCCCCGATGCGGTGGTGCCCGATTGCCTGTTGCTGGAGCCCGGCGCGGACGCTGCGGCGGCAGTGGTGGACTGGGACGGTCGCTGGCTGATCCGTGGCGCAGGCCTGGCCTGCAGCCTGGAGCCGGAGGCCGCGCGCATGCTGCTGGGCGCGCGCGCGCCGGCACAGCCGCCAGCGCAGGACACCGCGCACGCCATTGCCTGCCTTGTGCAAGGCGCCACGCGCGCACCGATCAACCTGCTGCAACACGCGTTCGCTGCGCGGCCGGCCGCTGCGCGCACGGTCAGTGCGCGCCGTCTTGCGGCGCTGGCTGCGTTGGTGCTGCTGTCGCCGCTGGTGCTGTTGCTGGCACAGACACTGCGCTACGAAATCGGCGCGCGCCTGCTGCAATCGCGCGCCGCCGCGCAGTTGGGCGTGCGCGATGCGGCGGCGGTGCCGGCCGCGCTGCAGGCACGCCGGCACACGGGGGTGGCGGCCGATCGCCTGGCCATGCAGCTCGGCGACTTGTTCGCAGCGATCGATGCCATGCCGGCGGCGGAACTGGATCGGCTCGACTATCACGCCACACAGCCGCTGCGCGGCACCCTGCTGCACGCCGATGGCACCAGCCTGCAACAGTTGTCCACGCGGCTGGCCGGGGAGGGGTGGCAACTGCAGCCCGGCAGCAGCCAGGGCGAGGACGATCGCCTGCGGACGCCGTTCGCACTGGAGCCATTGCGATGACTGCACCTGTGCAACGCGGCACGCAGTGGTGGCAGACGCGTGCGCCGCGCGAGCGGCTGATGCTGGGCGTGATGTGCGCCGCCGTGGCCGCGTTCGTCGCCTGGTATGCGCTCTACACCCCGTTGCGGCACTGGCGTGCCCAGGCGCAGGCGCGCTATGCCGCTGCGGCGCAGCTGGTGCTGGATGCATCTGCGCAGGCATCGGCGAGCAGGCGTACCGCTGCACCTGGTACGGCGGCACTGAACGAGCTCATCGCAAGCAGCGCACGCGATGGCGGCGTCGGCATCACCGCCCAACAGCGCAACGCAGCGGGCGGGGTGGACGTGCAGATCGATGCGGTCAGCGCCGCCAGCTTGTTCGGCTGGCTGGAGCGGCTGCGCCAGGCGCACGGCCTGGCGCCGACGCAGCTGAGCATCGTGCGCGACCAGGGCCAACTGCGGGTACGCTGCGGGTTTGCGGAGCCTGCACCGTGACGTGCCTGCGTTGGATCCTGGTCTTCCTGTTGATGGTGGGCGTTGCGCTGCTGGCATGGCTGCCCCTGCGCCTGGTGTTGCCACGCGAGGGCTTGCCGTTCTCGGCGCTGGACGTGGAGGGGCCGGTATGGGCCGGCACCTTGCGGCAGGTGCAATGGCAAGGCATCGCCTTTGGCGATGTCATGGTGCGGCCGCGCATTTGGCCGCTATTGCGTGGGCAGCGCCTGGTGCACCTGCAGGCCCCGCAGCTGCAACTGCTACTGGTGGATGGCGCGCAACACGGTATCGGCGATGCGCAGGGCCAGCTGCTGTTGCGCCAGCCGGCGGGCATGGCCTTGATCGATCTGGCGGTGGAGCTGCAGCAGGTGGATCTGCTGTTCGATGCCACCGGTTGCGTGCAGGCAGGTGGCCGGGTCGGCCTGCAACTGCTGGCGAGCGGGGCGGGCGAGCTGCCCGGTCTGCCGCCGTTGCGCTTGTCCGGGCAGCCGCGGTGCGTGGACGACAGCGCCGTGCTGAGCCTGCTGCCCGATGCACCGCTGCCTGCCGGCGTGCAGGCCGATGCACAGCTGCAAGTGTGGCGCGATGGGCGTTGGCAATTGCAGTCACGCATCGATCCGGGGCAGGACGCAGTGTTGGGCGTGGGCCTGCAGTTGCTGGGCTTTGCCGCCACCCCGGAGCGCAGCTTGTTGCGCATCGATCAGGGGCAATTGCGCTAGGACTGCTGTTACGCGCGGCGCGGCGAGAAATCTGTCGCCTGCACCATTAGCGTGCATGCCTGGAGGCTGGTGTCTTCATCTTGGCCGCTGCGAAGGCACAGTTCATTGATCCGTTGACAACGTTGTCGTCGTTGCGCCGCTAGCAGTCATTGCAGCAGTCGACGGGCCGCGTTGATACGGCAGAGATGCGGCCCAGAGCACGCGGGAGCGTGCGGTGATCGGCTGTGATGCAGCTCGCAATGCGTGCGCTGCGGTATGCACATTCCGGACCCGCCGGAATTGGTCTGGTTGCAAGGGATTGGTCAGTGACTGGTCCTGTGACAACGATGCCCGCTGCGCACCCGAATGATCCTTTGTGCACCGTCGAAGGTCTTGAAAAGCAGGGCTTAGGCGCGTTCGCAGCCGGCCTTCAAACACTTTCGGCAGTGACTGTTGACAGGATCTTTTAAAGACCATAAGAATCAAATCCACTGAATTGGTATTTGCCAGTCAGGGCCGTTGATCAGCAATGGCATGCGATGTCCGTCCTGGGAGGGAGGCGGCATCGGCACCCACGGGGGGCCGTACGGGGTGCTAGCAGACAACAGATCGCAGGCGGTTCCGCACGTCCGGAACTGGTGGCCTGTGCGCGTGTGGGTGGGTTGCCCAGCGTCGTGATCTGTCTTTGCTGATCGATCGGAATGCCAGCCGCGTCGTCGTCCAGCCATTCCACCTCAGGATCTCCCATGTCACCTGTCCCGCGTGCCTCGTTGCGTTGTTGTTCGCCCTCCTCGCTGTCCGTCGCCATCGCGCTGTCGCTGCTTGCCTGCGGTGCCAGTGCGCAGACGCAACAATCACCGCCGCCGGCATCGGCGCAGATCTCCCAGCTCGATACCGTCAAGGTCACCAGCTCCTACCAGAAGAGCCTGATCACCGCGATGGACAACAAGCGCGACGACGTGCGCATGACCGATGGCATCTCCGCACAGGACATCGGCAAGTTTCCTGCCGAGAACATCGCCGAGGCGATCCAGCGCATCCCCGGCGTGCAGATCTCCACCATCAACGGGCGCGGCTCCACCATCAGCGTGCGTGGTCTGGGCCCGCAGTATTCGGCCACCACCATCAACGGCCAGGTGATCAAGAGCGCCGACTTCACCGACGGGTTCCGCTACGACATCATCCAGCCGGAAGTGGCCGCCGGGATCGAGGTGATCAAGTCGCCGTCCGCGGACATGGATGCCGGTGGCCTGTCCGGCGCGGTCAACATCAACACCACCAAACCGCTGGACTACCAGCAGACCAAGCTGCTGTTCTCGGCCAAGACCCAATATGCGGAGTTCGCCGGTGGCTCGCCCACGCCCAAGGGCGTGCTGACCTATATCGACCAGTTCAAGTTCGGCGGCGGCGATCTGGGCGTGTTCCTCAGTGCCGGCTACCAGAAGCTCAAGGACCGCGCCGATTATCTGTGGATCGACCGCTGGTACACGCAGGACACCGACGCCGGCACCTTGTACATCCCGCGTCGCCCGCGCTATCGCTCGATCGAGCGCGAGACCACGCGCAAGATGTTCAATGGCGGCCTGCAGTGGAAGCCCAACGACCGGCTGGAGATGAACCTCACTGCGCTGTATTCGCAGGACAAGACCGCCAACGACATGAACCAGCTGGTGTACTCGTTCGAGCGCAGCCCGCTGACGGTGCTGCAGACCAACGGCCTGACCGCCACGCAGGTGTCGGCATCGGACTACTGGCTGGAGAACAACCGCCAGATCGAACAACACGATCTGTCCACCCAGTTGCTCACCTACGACTTCAAATGGAAGGGCGATGCCTGGACGCTCAGTGGCGCGGCCAATTACACGCAGGGCAAGACCGACGAGAACGAACGTGCCGCGATCCTGGGCCGGATCCCCTCGGCGACGCTGCTGGATACCTCCAATCCCGACGCGATCTCGCTGACCACCGATGCCGACGCCACCGATGCCAGCGCCTGGGACAAGCGCAATCTTGTGCGTAGCGAGTATCCCAACGGCTCCATCCAGTCGCTCAGCAACAAGGAGTGGTCGCTGCAGCTGGATGCCGAACGGTATCTGGAGCTGGGTGCGTTGAATGCGGTGCGCTTCGGTGCCAAGTACCGCCGCGAAACCTTCGAGCGCGACGTGCGTCGGCGCGACTTTCTGTATCTGCTCAGGACCGGTGCGGTGTCGGGTTTCGACATGTTCCCGGAGCTGTCGGCCGCCAACAGCACGGTCAGCAACTTCCTCGACGGGCAGCTGGCCTCGCAGGACAGCTGGGTCACCCCGGACATCGCGGCCTACGCGCGCTCGCTGGCGGCGGCCGGCATCAGCGTGCCGGTGCTGTTCGCACCGCAGAGCAGCTACAGCATCGAGAACGACATTTCCTCGGCCTATGCGATGGCGCGCATCGATACCGACATCGGCAGCATGCGTCTGCGCGGCAACCTCGGCCTGCGCTACGAAAACACCAAGCGCACCACCGACATCTACCTGACCCAGGCGCAGGCCGCCAGCGACGATGCCAATGTGGTGATCGGCACCGCGCGTGCGCCGTACGAGTATTCCAACTGGTTGCCCAGCCTGAATCTGGTGCTGGACATGCGCGACGACCTGCTGCTGCGCTTTGCCGCCGCCAAGGTACTGGTGCGGCCGATCCTGGACAGCAATACCGCCATCGCCTCGACCATCTCCACCGGCACCAATACCGGCGGCACCACCACCTATGTCGTCACCCAGGGCCAGACCGATCTGAAGGCACTGACCGCCGACCAGGCCGACCTGAGCCTGGAGTGGTACTACGGCAACGGCGGCGCGCTGACCGTGGCCGGCTTCTGGAAGAACATCAAGAACGGCACCTTCAACAGCATCGTTTGCCCGGCCGCCTTCAACGGCACTGCGCTGTCCAGCAACGCGGCCGGCGACTGCGTGGACAGTGGCGGCGATATCTACGAGATCACCGCCACCACCAACGACCCGAGCAAGGTCAAGATCCGCGGTTACGAACTGGGCTGGACGCAATCGCTGGATGCCTGGCTGCCGATCGACGGCTTCGGGGTAACCACCAACTTCACCCGGGTGATTCCGCAGCGCGATACCGATTTCCAGATCCGCAACCTGTCCGAGCAGACCTGGAACGCCACCGCGTACTGGGAGAGCGCGCATTATTCGGCGCGCGTTTCGCTCAACCATCGCAGCGAGTACGAACAGGACAGCAGCGACAGCTTCTTCGCGCGCGAAGGCCACACCATGAAGGCGCGCACCCAGCTGGATGCAGTGCTCGGCTACCAGGTCAACGACAGGCTGAGCTTCCAGCTCGGTGGCCTGAATCTCACCAACCGCACCGAGGAGGCCTATAAGGACATCGCCAGCCGTTGGCAGATGACCGGGGTCACCGGCCGCAGCTACTACCTGTCGATGCAGTGGGACATGCTGTGATGCTGGGTGAGCGAGTGCATTGCCAGTGCGCACAGCTTTGTTCTGCAGCACGCATTGAGGGCAACGCTGTAGAGGCTCTGCCGGCACGTCGGATAGTGGCTGCCGACGTGACTGCGTGGCGTCTGCCACGTGGTGCGCACGCGATGGCGTTGATCAGGCGCTGCCATGCGCAGGCGTGAGTTCCTGGCCGGCAGCGTCTGCGCCTCGTCGTTGCTCGGTGTGCCCGCGTTGGTACCCGGCACCGCGAGCGCTGCAACTGCACGTGCTGGCAATACCGGCAAGCCGCGTCCCGCACCGTCGCCATCGGCCAAAAATGACGGCGGCCAATGGCTGGATCTGGACGAGGGCTGGCGCTTCCATGCCGGCGATCTGCCGCCGCCGCGCCTGCTGGCACAGGACGAGACCTACGACAACGCCAAGGCCGGCCGTGCCTGGGGTGCAGCGGCGCCGGACTACGACGACACCGGCTGGCGACAGCTGCAACTGCCGCACGACTTCGTGGTGGAGCAGACGGTGCGTGCCGACGCCAACATCGCGCAGGGCTATCGCCCGCGCGGCATTGCCTGGTACCGGCGCACGCTGCGGCTGGACGAGTCCGTGCGCGGCCAGGCGGTGGAGCTGCGTCTGGACGGCATCGCCAGCCATGCCAGCGTGTGGGTCAACGGCATGCTGATGGCGCGCAGCTGGAGCGGCTACAACGGGCTGGTCATCGATCTCACGCCGGTCGCGCGCTACGGCAATGCCTTGAACAGCATTGCCATCCGCGTGGATGCCGAGGCGATGGATGGCTGGTGGTACGAAGGCGGCGGCATCTACCGGCACACCTGGCTGGTGCTGCGTCCGCTCTTGCATATCGCCGGCGATGGCCTGGCGTCGGTGCCGCACGAAGGCCCGGGCGATCTCTGGCAGCTGCCGGTGCAGCTGGAGCTGGTCAACAGCGGCGAACAGGCTGCCGAGGCGTGGGTGGATGTAGCGCTGCGCGACCCAAACGGTGCTGTCGTGGCGAGTGGCGAGACGCAACTGCGCGTGGCTGCATTCGGCACCGCGCAGGCGGCCATCAGCATGTCGGTGCCGCATCCGCAGCGCTGGAGCGTGGACACGCCGGTGCTGTATCGCGTGCAGGCCAGCGTGCGTGGCGCGGACGGCCGCAGCGACCGTGCCGAGTGCGAGATCGGCTTTCGCAGCCTGCGCTTCGATGCCGACCACGGCTTCTTCCTCAATGGCCGCCCGCTCAAGATCAAGGGCGTATGCCTGCATCAGGACCATGCCGGCGTCGGGGTGGCGCTGCCCGATGCCTTGCACGCGTTTCGCCTGCAGCGCCTGAAATCGATGGGCTGCAATGCCATCCGCCTGCATCACGCGGTGGCACCGGAACTACTGCAGGCCTGCGACCGGCTCGGCATGCTGGTGATGGCCGAGAACAGGCTGTTCAATCCCGCACCCGAGTATGTGGCGCTGCTGCAGAACATGGTGCGGCGCCAGCGCAACCATCCCAGCGTGTTCCTGTGGTCGCTGCTCAACGAGGAGCCGCTGCAGGGCACCGCCACCGGTTACGCGATCATGGCGCGCGCTGCCAGCGCCGTGCGCGCGCTCGACGACAGCCGCCCGATCACCGCCGGCATGAACGACGGCATGTTCGCCACCCGTGGCGCGGCCGATGTGGTGGACGTGCTCGGCTTCAACTATCGCCAGTACAACTACGACCGTGTGCATGCGGCGCGGCCGCGCACGCCGATGCTGTCCAGCGAGGACACCAGCGCGTTCCAGACCCGCGGCGCGTGGTTCACCGATCTGGACGCACACGTGGTGGCCGAAGACGACAGCCTGGCCGCGGACTGGGGCAACACCCACCGCCGCGCCTGGCAGCTGATTGCCGAACGGCCCTTCGTCGCCGGCAGTTTCGTGTGGACCGGCTTCGATTATCGCGGCGAACCCACACCGTTCGAGTGGCCGTCGGTGGGCGCGTTCTTCGGCATCATGGATCAATGCGGATTTGCCAAGGGGGCCTACTGGTTGCGCCGCGCATTGTGGATCGACGACGTGCCGGTGCTGCACCTGTTGCCGCACTGGAACTGGCCCGGTCGCGAGGGCCGGCCGCTCAAGGTGATGGCGTTCTGCAATGCCGCGCAGGTGGAGCTGTGGCTCAATGGCCGCTCACTGGGCAAACAGGCGGTGGATCGCGCGCAGATGAATCAGTGGCAGGTGGACTATGCGCCGGGCGTGCTGGAAGCGGTGGCCTGGCGCGACGGCCGCGAGGTGGCGCGTACGCGGGTGGAAACCACCGGCACGCCTGTCGCGCTGCGGCTCACGCCCGACCGCCCCCAGTTACGCGGCGATGGCCGCGATGCGCAGCCGGTGACCCTGGAAGCGGTGGATGCGCAAGGTCGCCACGTGCCCGATTGCAATGCAATGCTGACGCTGCAGGTCAGCGGCGGCCGCTTGCTGGGGGTTGGCAATGGCGACCCGAATGCACACGCCGCCGATCAGGGCATGCAAGTGGCCCTGTTCAACGGGCTGGCGCAGGCGATCGTGCAGGCCGGGCGTGGCGCCGGCGTGTTGCGGCTGCAGGCGCGTAGCGCAGGCGTGCGCGATGCGGTGATCGAGATCACGTGCGTGGCGGTGCCGTTGCCAGCCGCGGTGCCGATCGTGGCGCCGGTGATGGTGGTCGAGAGCTGGCGCCACACCGCCGCCTTCGCGCAGCCGCCGGCACCGGATCTCTCGCGCCGCCCCAACGACAACAACAGCTGGAGCAACACGTTGCCCGGCACCCTGGAAACCGCGCCCGAACGCGCCGGCTACGTGTTGTACCGCACCCGGTTCACGCCGTGGCAGGGCGTGCAGGCTCACGGCGGCATGCTCGACCTGGGCCGCCTCAGCGGGCCGGCGCAGGTGTTTCTGGATGGCCGTGCAGTGACGCAAGCGGCGGCCGGCACACCGATCAAGTTGGCGCTTGCACCCGCGACCGGCGCGCGCACGCTGGCGGTGATCCTGCAGGTCGCTGCGGATCAACCGTTTGGATTCCACGACGTCGTCACCGTGCAGTATCGGAACTCGCCATGATTACCTCATCGTTCTTCCCGTCCTCGCCCGCGCGGCTGTTCGCCGGCGCAGTGCTGAGCGCGTTGCTCGCCATTCCCCTCACCGTGCTGGCCACACCGCCCGCACAGGCGGTGCTGCAACGCCTGATCGGCGCACGCGCCGCCCAGTTCGAGATGCGCGTGGCACCGCGCGGCGACGGCGCGGACTGGTATCGCATCGATGCCGGCGGCGACACGGTGCGCATTGCCGGCTCCTCGCAGGTGGCCTTGGCGCGTGGCGCCTACGCCTATCTTGGCCAGGCCGGTGCGGCCTCGATGAGCTGGGAAGGCGACCGCGTGGCGCTGCCGGCGCAATGGCCGGCCTACAGCAGCGGCCAGGTGCGCACGCCGTTTGCCCATCGCGCCTATCTCAATACCTGCACCTACGGCTACACCACGCCGTTCTGGGACTGGCCGCGCTGGCAGCGCGAGATCGACTGGATGGCGTTGCACGGCATCGACATGCCGCTGGCGATGGAAGGGCAGGAGGCGATCTGGCAGGCGCTGTGGCGCGAGTTCGACGTGGGCGATGACGCGCTGGCGGAGTATTTCTCCGGCCCCGCATTCACCCCGTGGCAGCGCATGGGCAATATCGAAGGTTATCGCGCACCGTTGCCGCAGCAATGGATCGACAGCAAGCGCGTGCTGCAGACGCAGATCCTCACCCGCATGCGCGAGCTGGGCATGCAACCGGTGCTGCCGGCGTTTGCCGGCTACGTGCCCAAGGCATTCGCGCAGGCGCATCCCAATGCGCGCATCTACCGCATGCGCGCCTGGGAAGGCTTCCACGAAACTTACTGGCTGGATCCGCGCGATCCGTTGTTCGCCAAGGTCGCGCGCCGGTTCCTGGAGCTGTACACGCAGGCCTACGGTGCAGGCGAGTTCTATCTGGCCGACGCCTTCAACGAGATGCTGCCACCGGTGGCCGACGACGGCAGCGACGTGGCCGCCGCCAAGTACGGCGACAGCATCGCCAACTCTGATGCCGCACGTGCCAAGGCGGTGCCGGCGGCGCAACGCGATGCACGCCTGGCCGAGTACGGGCAGGCCTTGTATCGCTCCATCGCGCAGGTCAATCCGCAGGCCACCTGGGTGATGCAGGGCTGGCTGTTCGGTGCCGACCGCGCGTTCTGGCAACCGCAGGCGATCGCTGCGTTTCTCGGCAAGGTACCCGATGCGCGCTTGATGGTGCTGGACATCGGCAACGACCGCTACCCCGGCACCTGGAAGGCGGCGCAGGCGTTCGACAACAAACAGTGGATCTATGGCTACGTGCACAACTACGGCGCCAGCAATCCGTTGTACGGCGATTTCGCGTTCTATCGACACGATCTGCAGGCCTTGCTGGCCGATCCGGACAAACGCAATCTGCGCGGCTTTGGCGTGTTCCCGGAAGGGCTGCACAGCAACTCGGTGGTTTACGACTATCTCTACGCGCTGGCCTGGGAGGGCCCGCAACAATCCTGGTCGCAATGGCTCAGCCAATACACCCGCGCGCGCTACGGCCGCAGCGATGCGGCCTTGCTGCAGGCCTGGTCGGATCTGGAAGCGGGTATCTACCAGACCCGCTACTGGTCGCCGCGCTGGTGGAACAAGCGCGCCGGCGCGTATCTGCTGTTCAAGCGGCCGACCGCCGACATCGTCGGCTTTGACGACCGCCCCGGCGATCCGCAACGCCTGCGCCGCGCCATCGACGCATTGCTGCAGCAGGCCCACCACTATGCGGATGCGCCGCTGTACCGCTACGACCTGATCGAAGACGCGCGGCATTACCTGAGCCTGCACGCCGACCGTCAATTGCAGGCGGTGGTGCAGGCCTACGACGCCGGCGACCTCGCGCGCGGCGATGCGCTGTTGGCGCGCACCACGCAACTGGTGCAGGGGCTGGATGCATTGGTCGGCGGCCAGCACGAAACCCTGGCCGACTGGACCGGCCAGGCCGCCGCGGCCGCCGGCAACGATGCCGCACTGCGGCGTGCCTATGTCGGCAATGCGCGTGCGCAGGTCAGCATCTGGGGCGGCGACGGCAATCTGGCCGATTACGCATCCAAGGCATGGCAGGGCATGTACGCGGATTTCTATCTGCAGCGCTGGACGCGCTTTCTTGGCGCATACCGCGCCGCACGCAAGGCGGGCACACCGTTCGACGCAGCGGCAGTCAACGCGCAGCTTGCCGCGTGGGAGCGCCAATGGGCCGCGCAGGACGCGCTGCCGAAGCGACAGCCACCCCGCGACCCCCTGACACTGCTACGCAGCTTGCTGGCGCAGGTGGATGCGCCTGATGGCTTGCAAAGCGCCATGCAACGCAATGTGCAAGGCAGTACGCACAGTGCAACGCAAGCCATTGCCCAAGGCGACGTGCAAGGGATGGCGCACGGTGCCATTCGCGGCACCACGCAAGGTACTGCCCAATGAGCAGATCCATATTGCACATCGCGGCCCGACATCAGCGCCTCCGCACCGAGGCAACGACGCTCGCCACTGGCAGCACGTCCGCACGCCGCCGCCACCTGCAGTCGCTGGGTAAGGAACTGCGATGAGCGCACAGACACTCCACGCTGCAACTGGCGCTGCAACCGCAGCACCCAGGCGCGAACGCTTCCTGTCGCTGGACGTGTTCCGCGGCCTGACCATCTTCCTGATGATCCTGGTCAACACCGCCGGGCCCGGCGCGCAGCCATATGCGCAGCTGACCCACGCGGCCTGGTTCGGCTTCACGCTTGCCGATCTGGTGTTTCCCTCGTTCCTGTTCGCAGTCGGCAGCGCGATGAGTTTTGCGCTGGCCACCGGCACGCCGCACCGGCAGTTCCTCGCCCGCGTGGGCAAGCGCGCCGCGCTGATCGTGATGTGCGGCGTGCTGATGTACTGGTTTCCGTTCTTCCACCCGCAGCCCGATGGTGGATGGGCGTTCACTGCAGTCGATCAACTCCGCCTGACCGGCGTGCTGCAGCGGATCGGCCTGTGCTATCTGCTCGCAGCGCTGCTGGTGCGCTATCTGCCGCCACGCGCTATCGCGCCGGTTTGCGTCGCGCTGCTGCTGGGCTACTGGGCATTGCTGTACGTCTTTGGCCAGCCCGGTGCGGAGCTGAGCAAGACCGGCAACGCCGGCACCCGGCTGGACCTGTGGCTGTACGGGCGCGCACACCTGTATCGCAAGGATGGCGGCTTCGACCCCGAGGGCCTGCTTGGCACGCTGTCGGCCACGGTCAACGTGCTGGCCGGCTATCTGGGCGGGCGCTTCCTGCAGCGGCACGGCAAGACCGGTGCCGCCACGCGCAGCCTGTTGCTGGCGGGCGCGGGGCTGGTGCTGCTGGCATTGCTCTGGCACCCGGCCTGGCCGCTGTCGAAGAAGCTCTGGAGCGGGTCGTTCGTCGCCTGCACGGTAGGCCTGGATCTGCTGGCGCTGGGCGTCCTTGTCTACCTGCTGGAGTTGCGCGGCTGGAGCGGCGGCAGCGGCTTCTTCACCGTGCTGGGGCGCAACCCGCTGGCGATCTACCTGTTCTCCGAACTGTTCGTGGTGGTGCTGCGGCTGCTCCCGGCCGGCAGCTCCGGGCTGGACCTGTACGCCTGGGCCGGCATCCGCGTGTTCCAGACCATTGCGCCGGGCCCGCTCGGCTCGCTGCTGTGCGCGCTGAGCTACACGCTGCTGTGTTGGTGCGTAGGCTGGTGGATGGATCGGCGGCGCTGGTATCTGCGGCTGTGATTGCCCGACCCGGCAACGGGTGACGCAGCCCGGCACCGGCCCGCTGATCGGCATGCATACCCGCCCATGACTGGCGCGGTGGATGCCTGGGTCAGCCAGGGCCCGTCACCGCTCCCAATAATCCACAGCCGCTAATGCGCGCTGGGCAAATTGGTACTATATTGGACCTAACGAATCCAAGTCGGTCCGGAGGACAGGCAATGGCCAAACCGAAAACCGAAGCCAGGACGGACACCGACCCCCGGATGGACGCGCTGACGCTGGATGCCTCCGCGCCGACGCCGCTGTATCTGCAACTGGCGAGCAAGCTGGACGAGCAGATCCGCGGCGCGCATTGGAAGGCCGGCGAGGCGCTGCCGGCCGAGCGCCAGTTGTGCGAGCGGCTACAGATCTCGCGGGTGACCCTGCGCCAGGCCGTGGACGTGCTGGTCGAACAGGGTTTGGTCTCGCGCCGGCAGGGCGCCGGCACCTTCGTCACCACGCAGATCCAGCACCAGCTCAGCGGCCTGACCAGTTTCAGCGAGACGCTGCGCATCAAGGGCTACGAGCCCGGCACGCGCTGGCTGGAGCGGCGGCTGCGTCCGGCGCATGGCGAAGAGATCCTGCGGCTGGGCCTGTCGCCGGATGCGGCGGTGGCCTCGCTGACCCGCCTGCGCAGCGCCGACGACCGGGTCATGGCCTACGAGCATGCGGTGTTGCCGCAGCGCATCGTCGCCGACCCGCAGCAGATCGGCGATTCGCTCTACAGCTACCTGGATGCGCAGGGCACCCCGGTGGTGCGCGCGCTGCAGTACTTCCGCGCGATCAATTTGCCCGCGCGGCTGGCCGAACACCTGCGCATGAAGACCGGCGAGGCGATCCTGCATGTGGTGCGCGTGGGCTATGCGCGCGACGGCAGCGCGATCGAATTGACCGACACCTATTGCCACAACGATTTCTACGATTTCGTCGCCGAACTGCGTCGCTGATCCAGCGCGGCGCCCCCCAACCGACAACTCAAGAGCCAGCCGATCCATGACTACCGCCAGGCCCGCAAATCCCGTTGTCTCGATCGCCATCGTCGGCGTGCTGTTCTTCATCATCGGCTTCTTCACCTGGATCAACGGGCCGCTGATCACCTTCGTGCGGCTGGCGTTCGACCTCAACGAGGTCAATGCTTTCCTGGTGCTGATGGTGTTCTACCTGTCGTACTTCTTCCTGGCGCTGCCGGCGTCGTGGATCCTCAAGCGCACCGGCATGAAGAAGGGGCTGGCGCTGAGCCTGGTGGTGATGGCGGTGGGCGCGGCCGGCTTCGGCCAGTTCGCCACCCAGCGCTGGTATCCGGGCGCCTTGGGCGGCCTGTTCGTGATCGGCAGCGGCCTGGCGCTGCTGCAGACGGCGATCAACCCGTACATCAGCATCCTCGGGCCGATCGAGAGCGCGGCGCGGCGGATCGCGCTGATGGGCATCTGCAACAAGATCGCCGGCATTCTGGCGCCGATCCTGATCGGCTCGCTGGTGCTGCACGGCATCGGCGATCTGTCCGCGCAGGTGGCCAGCGCCGATGCGGCGACCAAGCAGCAGTTGCTCACGGCCTTCGCCGCCAAGATCCACGCACCGTATCTGGTGATGTCCGGGGTGCTGCTGTTGCTGGCGATCGGTGTGCTGTTCTCGCCGCTGCCGGAGCTGCGGGCCTCCGAGGCCAATGCCACGCCCGGCAGCGCGGTTGGCGTGCAGAAGTCCAGCATCTTCCAGTTCCCGCACCTGTGGCTGGGCGTGTTGTGCCTGTTCGTCTACGTGGGCGTGGAAGTGATGGCCGGCGACGCGATCGGTACCTACGGCCACGGCTTCAATCTGCCGCTGGACAGCACCAAGATCTTCACCTCCTACACGCTGGGCGCGATGCTGGTTGGCTACATCGTCGGCCTGGCGTTGATTCCGGGTGTGATCTCGCAGGCGCGCTACCTGAGCGTGTCGGCGCTGCTGGGCGTGCTGTTTTCGCTGGGCGCGCTGCTGACCCACGGCTATGTGTCGGTGGGCTTCGTGGCCGCGCTCGGTTTTGCAAACGCGATGATGTGGCCGGCGATCTTTCCGCTGGCCATTCGCGGGCTCGGCCGCTTCACCGAAATCGGGTCGGCCTTGCTGGTCATGGGCATTGCCGGCGGCGCGATCATTCCGCAGCTGTTCGCCATTCTCAAACAGCACTACGACTTCCAGGTCGTGTTCGCTGCGCTGATGGTGCCGTGCTATCTCTACATCCTGTTCTATTCGCTGCGCGGTTACCGTGTGGGCCTGCCGGCCCAGGCCAAGTGAACCAGGCAGCATGATGCGTTCCGACGAACAAGGCACACCCATGCGCAGGCCCACCATCAAAGATGTCGCCGAGCGCGCCAAGGTCTCGTTGAAGACCGTGTCGCGCGTGATCAACAACGAACCGTCGGTGATGCAGGCCACGCGCGCGCGCGTGCTGCGCGCCATCGCCGATC
This sequence comes from Xanthomonas sp. WHRI 7064, assembly GCF_040202355.2. Taxonomy (NCBI): domain Bacteria; kingdom Pseudomonadati; phylum Pseudomonadota; class Gammaproteobacteria; order Lysobacterales; family Lysobacteraceae; genus Xanthomonas; species Xanthomonas sp. WHRI 7064. Next base: position 955,959 of record NZ_CP167821.1, read on the forward strand.
TCGACTACGAACCCGATCCGTCCGCGCGCAACCTGCGCAGCGGCACGCCGTTCGTGATCGGCCTGGTCTACGACAATCCCAACCCGTATCACATCATCGGCATCCAGAACGGCGTGCTGGCCGCCTGCCGCGAAACCGGCTTCGGCCTGCAGATCCATCCCTGCGATTCCACCTCGCCATTGCTGGCCGAAGAACTGGCCGAATGGGTGCAGCGCTCGCGGCTGGCCGGCGTGGTGCTGACCGCACCGATGTCCGAGCGCCCCGAGCTGATGGCCGGCCTGGCTGCGCGCGGCATCAAGAGCGTGCGCATCATCGCCGCCACCGACGATCCGGGCGACGGCCCCTGCGTCTATATCGACGACCGCGCTGCCGCCTACGAGATCACCGAGCATCTGGTCCAGTTGGGCCATCAACGCATCGGGTTCCTGTGGGGTGGCCCGCAGCACCGCTCCAGCGGCGAGCGCTACGCCGGTTACGAGGCCGCGTTGAAGGACTACGGCATCACCCTGGACAAGCACCTGGTGATTCCCGGCGATTACACCTTCGACGACGGCTTCCGTGGCGCGCGCCGGCTGCTGTCGTTGCGCGAGCCGCCGACCGCGATCTTCGGCAGCAACGATGAAATCGCCGCGGGCGTGCTGGCTGCAGCCAAGTCCACCGGCATGAACGTGCCGTATCAATTGTCGATCGCCGGCTTCGAGGACAGCCCGTTCTCGCGCCAGTCCTGGCCGGCCCTGACCACCGCCAAGCAGGCCACCGACGACATCGCGCGGCATGCCGCACGCCTGTTGATCAGCCAGCTGCGCAGCGATGCCTACGACGACCAGCCCGCCCAATTGCAGAACCGCGGCTTCGTGCCGCAGCTGGTGGTGCGCGGTTCCACTGCACCGGCGCAGACGCCGTCCGCCAAATCCCTTCCTCCCGAATCCGCCTGAGCACGATGAGCCTTCCCACCGAAACCGAGACCTTGATGTTCCGCGAGGCGGCGCAGACCGCCGATGTGGTCGCCGCACAGTTCGCCCGTAATGCCGACACCGTCGCCGCCCTCGCGCAGTCGCTGCGCGATACGCCGCCGCCGTTCGTGGTGACCTGCGCACGCGGCAGTTCCGATCACGCTGCGACCTACGCCAAGTATCTGTTCGAAACACAACTGGGCATTGTGACCGCCTCTGCATCGCCGTCGGTGGGCTCGGTCTACGCATCGCCGCTGCAGTTGCGCGGCGCGCTGTACATCGTGATTTCGCAATCGGGCAAGAGCCCGGACCTGCTGCGCAATGCCGAAGCCGCCAAGGCGGCCGGCGCGCGCGTGGTCGCGCTGGTCAACGTCGAGGATTCGCCGCTGGCGCAGCTGGCCGAGGTGGTGATCCCGCTGGGCGCAGGCCCGGAAAAAAGCGTTGCCGCCACCAAGAGTTATCTCGCCTCGCTGGCTGCGCTGCTGCACCTGGGCGCAGTGTGGAAGAACGATCCGGCCCTACTCGCGGCGGTGGAGGCACTGCCGCAGCAGTTGCGCGCCGCCTGGCAGGCCGACTGGTCCGCACTCACTGCCGGCCTGGTGCCGGCACACAACCTGTTCGTGCTCGGTCGCGGCCTGGGCCTGGGCGCGGCGCAGGAAGCGGCGCTGAAGTTCAAGGAGACCTGCGGCCTGCATGCCGAGGCGTACAGCTCGGCCGAGGTCAAACACGGCCCGATGGCGCTGGTAGGACCGGGCTTCCCGGTACTGGTGTTCGCCCAGCCCGACGAAACCGGCGCCGGCACGCGTGCGCTCGCCGCAGAATTCCGCGCGCGTGGCGCGCAGGTATGGCTGGCCGCTCCCGATGGCGACCTGCCGCTCGTGGATGCGGCACATCCGGCCAGCGCGCCGCTGCTGACCGTGCAGAGCTTCTACCGCGCGATCAACGCGCTGGCCCTGCAGCGTGGCAACAATCCCGATCTGCCGCCGCATTTGAACAAGGTCACGGAAACCGTTTGAACATGGATGCTTCCCCGATTCGAGCGTTGTGCAATGCACGCGTGCTCACCGACGATGGCTTGCAGGATGGGCTGGTGGTCCTGCTGGCCGGCACGCAGATCCAGGCGGTGGTGGCGGCCGACGATGCGCGCGTTGCGCAGGCGCATACGCGCGTGGATCTGGGCGGCGCCACCTTGCTGCCCGGCTTCATCGATATCCAGGTCAATGGCGGTGGTGGCGTGTTGTTCAACAACGCGCGCGACCCGCAGGCGCTGGCCACGATTGCGGCCGCGCATCGCCGTTACGGCACCACCGGCATGCTGCCGACGCTGATCAGCGACACCGCCGAGGTGATGGCCGAGGCGATCGAAGCAACGCGCCAGGCCATCGCGCAAGGCGTGCCCGGCGTGCTCGGTATCCATTTGGAAGGCCCGTACCTGAGCCCGGCCCGCAAGGGCACGCACGACGCGCACAAGTTTCGCCTGCCCGACGCGCACGAGATTGCCGTCGATACCTCGCTGGACAACGGCGTCACCCTGATCACGCTCGCCCCCGAGCGGGTGCCGCTGGACGACATCCGCGCCTTCGTCGCCGGCGGCGCGATCGTGTTTGCCGGCCACACCGCGGCCAGCTACGAGCAGGCGCGCGACGGCATTGCCGCCGGCGTCAGCGGTTTCACCCATCTGTACAACGCGATGTCGCAACTGGCCGGGCGCGAGCCCAGCGCGGTCGGCGCCGCGTTGGAAGACCCCGATGTGTGGTGCGGCATCATCGTCGATGGCGTGCACGTGCACCCGGCCAGCCTGCGCGTGGCGCTGGCCGCCAAACCGCGCGGCAAGCTGTTGCTGGTCACCGACGCCATGCCGATGGTCGGTGCCGACAGCCCCAGTTTCGACCTGTACGGCGAAACCATCACCGCCGTGGACGGCGTGGTACGCAATGCCGACGGCGCACTGGCCGGCTCGGCGCTGGACATGGCCACGGCTGTGCGCAACAGCGTGCAGTGGCTGGGCGTGGATCTGGCCGAAGCCGCGCGCATGGCGTCCACCTATCCGGCGCAATGCATCGGCCTGGGCCAGCACCTGGGCCGCATTGCACCCGGCTATCAGGCCGATCTGGTGCTGGTGGATGCCGACGTGCAGGTACTCGCCACCTGGGTCGCCGGGCAGCGCGAGTAAGTCCGCACGCCGCCGCACGAACCTGTTCGTGCGGCGCGATGCGTTTGAAACCTTGTTTGCGGTCGTGGCTGCGGTGGACCGCCATTGTCGGTACGCTGGAGCATGAGCGTGCGTGCGCGAGTGCAGGGCGTGCTTTTGCCAAGCTCCGGAAAGGCATCAGTGTCGAACGATGGAGCGGCCAAGCAGAACTCGGGCGCTTCCGGCGTCACGCAACACGTAGTGCAACCGACGCGCTTTCCGTTGCAGTAGACGCTCGACGATGACTGCAGCCGCATGCACTTGCAGCACGTCAGCAATGCAATCGCGGTAGTTTGGCAAGGCGCTGCGTACACCATCCACCACATCAAAGCCTGCAACACGCCCTGCATCGCAACATCCGGCTGCGCAGCCTTGTGGCATCAGGCCGCTACGCGCAGTGGTCTGCTCATCGAAACAGATGAATGCGATCGCGATCACGCTGTCATTCCAATATCTGCATTGTCGGTGCGGTTTTAGGCATGAAACTGGGCTTTTGTGGCAGCGAGTTGACAGGCCCGGCTGCGAAAGGCACCTTCGCTGATAACGTTGTCAGCGAGCAGGAGCCACTTCTGAAATCTTGAAAGCGTTGTCGTCCGGCCGCTGGTCGGACTGGCGCTGACCCGCATGCCGCTACGGCGGTGCGGGACGCTGCTCGCATCCGGCACAGGGGACGGAGTGCGGGCATGTCACGCGCATCGCGCGTTGTCGTGCAACCACATGGTTGCCACCTGACATCCGTCAAGAGGTCTACGCAATGCCGTCTTCCCGTGTGTTCGAGTTGTCCCGTCACCTGTTCTGTCATGCACACCCGCTGCGGCGCACGCCGTTGAGTACTGCAGTCCGCAGTCTGTTGATCGGTGGCGCCGCCCTGGCAGGTATTGCCGCGTTGCCTGCGGGTGCGCAGGAGCAGGCTGCAGCCCCGCAGGAACAGGCGCCCGCGCAAACCAATCCCTCGGTGTCCACGCTGGACGAGGTCAAGGTCGTTGGCTATCAGGCCAGCCTCGGCAAGGCACTCAACGTCAAGCGCAATGCCGATGCGATCGTCGATGCGATCAGCGCCGAGGACATCGGCAAATTTCCCGACACCAACGTTGCCGAGTCGCTGTCGCGCCTGTCCGGCATCACCGTGGATCGCCAGTTCGGCGAAGGCGAGAAGGTCAGCATCCTCGGCACCGATCCGGCACTCAATCGCGTGCTGCTCAACGGCCAGACCATTGCCTCCACCAGTTGGGGCGGCGATCCCAACGACCCGGACAGCCGCTCGTTCAACTACAGCACGCTGGCGCCGGAAGTGGTCGGCCTGATGGAGGTCTACAAGACACCGGAGGCACGCATCGACGAGGGCTCGATCGGCGGCACCGTGATCGTGCACACGCGCAAGCCGCTGGATCTTGAGCGCAATACGCTGACCGGCACGGTGAGCTACGGCTATAACGATCGCTCCGAGGAGGGCAAGCCGAATGCCTCGGCGCTGTACAGCTGGAAGAACCAGGATGAAACGCTCGGTGTGCTTACCTCGGTGATGCATTCGCAGCGCGTGTTGCGCCGCGATGGCGTGGAGATCTTCGGCTACGACAATGTGCAAGGCGCAGGGTTCCCGGCGTCTGTGGTCGGCAACAACACCGGCGTGTTTCCGACCTCGATCAACACCGCGTTGTTCCAGCAGACGCGCAAGCGCGATGGCGTCAGCGCGGCGCTGCAGTGGAAGCCGGATGCCGATTTCGAGCTCAACCTGACCGGTTTGTACGTCAAGGAGAGTTTCGACAACTACAACCAGAGCCGCTATGGCTACTGGGGTTCCACCCCCGGCGATGCGCAGGCGCTGGGCTTCGAGAATGGCGTGGCGACCTCGGGTACGTTCGGCGACCAGTCCAACACCTACCTGGACGGCTACCTGCGCAACAGCGAGGTCAGCACCGGCAGCATCCATCTACGCGCCGACTGGCATGGCGATGGCTGGAATGCGTCCAGCCAGGTGGGCTACACCAGTTCGCAGGGCGGCGCCGAGCGCATCTACGGCATCCAGTTCCGCAACCTCGCCGGTTACAGCTACAACATCGACGGGCGCCGCACCGCGATGGACTACAGCACCGACCCCACCAACGCGGCGGCGATGCAGCTCAACAATGCCTCGGCCAGCCACAGCCCGCAATACGACAAGGAACGCTACCTGCAGCTGGACTTCGACCATGCGGTGGAGTGGGGGCCGTTCACCCAGATCCTGACCGGCATCAAGCTCACCAATCACGCCACCGGGCAGTCCTCCTACAGCCGCACCTGGACCCCGAACGACGGCAGCACGCTGGCCGCGTTCTCGCCGGGCACCACGCCGTCGGGCTATCTGGACGGCTTGTCGACCAGCGCCGACATGCAGCGCTGGTCGACCATCAACAGCGGCTCCATCAGCCAGTACATCGGTGGCCTGGAAGGCGATGACGGCTTGCCGATCAGCTACGCCGGCAACTACAGCATCGAAGAACAGAACCGCGCCTGGTTCCTGCAGGGCAATTTTTCCGGCGAGCGCTATCGCGGCAACGTTGGCGTGCGTTACGTGCACACCCGCGATTCCACCGATGGTTTCAGCTATGCGCCCGGTGGGGGCTATACGCCGGTCAACTTCCTCAACAGCTACGGCAAGTGGTTGCCGTCCTTCAACATCGCCTACGACCTGCGCGACGATCTGATGCTGCGCTTTGCTGCCTCCAAGGTGATCGCACGGCCGCGCTACACCAACATGACCCCGTACGTGGCCACCGACGACACCACGCTCACTGCGTCCACGGGCAATCCTGGATTGAGTCCGTACGAGTCCACCAACCTGGGCGCATCGCTGGAGTGGTACTTCTCCGACAGCAGCCTGCTCAGCGGCGAGTTCTTCTCGCGCGATATCTCCAACTACATCCTGACCACCGTGGAAGACCGGGTGTTCTTCAACAACGCCACCGGCGGCTCGAGCACCTATCAGACCTCCGTGCCGACCAACGCTGGCGATGCCAAGGTGCGCGGCGTTGCGCTCAACCTGCAGCACAACTTCGGCAACGGGTTCGGCGTGGTGGCCAACTACACCTATTCCGATTCCAAGACCGACGGCGATTACAGCCTGCCGTACAACTCGCGCAACGCCTACAACATCAGCCCGTACTACGAGCAGGGCAAATGGAGCGCGCGGGTGAATCTGGGCTGGCGCTCGGAATACTTCACCCAGATCGGCCGCCTCAACGGCCAGCAGATGACCGATGCATTCACCCAGGTCGATGCCTCGTTCGGCTACCAGGCCACCGAGCGCCTGCGCGTGGCGCTGGAAGCCACCAATCTGCTGGATGAAACCTACTTCAGCTATATCGGCAACAAGAACCAGCCGTACTACATCTACAAGAACGGCCGCTCCTTCATGCTGAGCCTGAATTTCAAGCTGTGACGTCGGCCGGGCGGCTGCTCTTGGGCAGCCGCCTCGTTGCAATGGCGGCGGCTCGCGGTTGCCATGAATCGCTGACATTAGCCGGCGGATCTTTCGCCAGCCGGTATCGCTGCAGCAACGCTTTGCTTGGCACGGCTACATCCCTGTCGCGTTTCGACAACGGTATGCGCGATGCATCGGCTATGTGCCGGCCTTTCTTGCGGCCGCAATCGCCGCAATCCGCGCCTTCGCCAATGCCTCGCCGATCTGCGGGCCTTGCAGGTCTTGTGCAGCCAGGTCGCGCGCATTGATGGCCAGCGCAGCGGCATGCAGGCGTTTGAGTTGTTCGCCCTGTGGATACGCCGCGTCTTCGCTGCCCAGCCGGCCACGCTTGTCGGCTTCGCAGACCAGCGCGAGTTGCGCGATGCGCTCGGGGCGGCGGAACGCGTCGCAGCGCACCAGCAGCTCGTGCACGGTGCGGTCGCGCAGTTCGGCCAGGCGATGCACGTTCAAGTGTTCGCGGCAGGCGGTGATGGCGAGCTGGCGATAATCCTGTGGCACCTTGAGTCGCTCGCACAATGTCTGCAGTGGGGCGACGCCGCGCTGTTCGTGCATGATGTGGCGCGGCCATTCTTCCGCTGGTGTGAGTGCCTTGCCCAGGTCGTGGGTCAATGCGGCAAAGCCCACCAGCGCGTCGCCGGGCGCCAGTCGCGCGGCCATGTCGCTGACCATTTCCTGGTGAATGCCGGTATCCACCTCGGGATGAAACTCGGCACGTTGCGGCACGCCATACAGTGCATCGATCTCGGGCAGGATGACGCGCAGCGCATCGGTATCGTGCAGCGTGCGCAGGAATGCCGACGGCTGCGCACTCTCCAGCACGCGGCGCAATTCCTGCCACACACGTTCGGGCACCAGGCTGTCCAGCTCGCCGCTGGCGGCCATCTCGCGCATCAGTGCTGCGGTCTCGGGCGCGACAGTGAAACCAAGCGGTGCCAGGCGTGCCATGAAGCGGGCAGCGCGCAATACGCGCACGGGATCTTCGACAAAGGCCGGCCCCACGTGCCGCAGCACGCGCGCCTGCAGATCGCGCGCGCCGCCATACGGATCGAACAACTCGCCAGTGTCCTCATCGCGTGCGATTGCGTTGATGGTGAAGTCGCGGCGCAGCAGATCCTCTTCCAGCGTCACCGAAGGATCGGCATCCACCACGAAGCCGCGATAGCCGCGCCCGGACTTGCGCTCGGTACGCGCCAACGCATATTCCTCACTGCTGCGCGGATGCAGGAACACCGGGAAATCCTTCCCCACCGGTTTGAAGCCCAGGCGTTCCATCTGCGCCTGATCGGCACCGACCACCACCCAGTCGCGGTCGCCAGCGGGCTGGCCAAGCAGGGCATCGCGGACTGCGCCGCCAACAAGATAGATCTTCATCGCGACATGATGCCCGATGCGGTGCGTGCGTCGTAGAGCGACTGATCCACGGCTTGGCTGCAGGGCCTTTGCCGCCCACCATCGCGGACATGTCGCAAGGCAGTACGGCTTTGCGGATAGATCAGCTGTAGAGCGGGGTGATGTGTGGTTTTGCTGCAGGGCCCTTGCCCGCCCACCCTCGCAGGACACGCCGCAAGTACGTCCATGTAGGCTCTTACGCGGCATCCATGCCGCGTAAGGTCCCGCGACGGTGGGCGGGCAAGGACCAGTCGAGATGGTCGGTGTGCACAGCTAAGCGCAATGCTTGATGCGCGTTGTTTGATGCCGATGCGCCGGTTCAATGCGCGATGCACGTCGAGCGGCAACCAGTCGGGATGTCTGGTACGTATGGGCAAGAGCAGTGCGTGATATGCATTTTGGATAGTGATGTACTTGCCCGGCCCAACGGCCAACGTCCAATGCACGTCGTGCAACAAGCTGCTTTCACGTGACTACCGACCAACTTTCTGGTGCGGTGCCCTTGCCGGTTGCGGGACCGTGTGGCGGCATGGATGCCGCCACCGAGCCTCCACGGACGGATTCACGGCGTGTCTCGCAAGCGGTGAGGGCACCGCGCCCTCGACGACCCGAGCCTTCGATGCACCGAAACAGCGCAACGTCGAGAAAGCCTGGTTAGCCCCAGAGCCTCAGAGCCTCTGAGCCTCGGAGCCTCGGAGCCCTCGGAGCCCTCGGAGCTTCAGAGCTTCAGAGCTTCAGAGCTTGAGAGTCTGAAGCCTCAAAGCCCGAAGCTTAGGAGCGTACCGAAAGGCGAGTACCAGAGCGGCATCGCCTAGCTTGCGCCCCAGGCCAAGACAAACCCTGCAACCGCGCAAGCACGATCACCTCATCCAGCCGCCATGCTCGGCAGCTAACTTGGAGCTCAGTCCTGCGCCGCGTTATTGGTCGCCTGGCCTGGCGTGCACACCGGTTTCAGGCGCTTGTCCACCAGCTTGCCCATCAGGCGATCGCTCAGCGGCAGCATGTCGCCGTTGAGCCGCCAGTCGTAGATCACGCTGAAAGCCAGCACGCGCGCGACGTACTCACGGGTTTCCTTGTAGCTGATGGTCTCGATCCAGAAATCCGGCTCGAAGTTGGGCCGTTGCGATTGCCAGCGCCCGGTCGGCCCCGGGCCGGCGTTGTAGGCGGCGATGGTGAGGTAGGGCAGGCCGTAGGTATTGAGCAACTGGCGCAGGTAGGCGGTGCCGATGGCGATGTTGGTGTCCGGCTCGTACAGGCTGGTGGCGCCCGCATAACCGGGCAGGGCGATGCCCTTGGCCACGGCCGCGCCCGTGCCCGGCAATACCTGCATCAGGCCCATCGCGTTCGCAGGCGAGCGGGCGCGCGGATTGAAGATGCTTTCGGCACGGATCTCCGCTGCCACCCAGGCCGGGTCGATCGCGTTCTTGGCCGCTTCGCGGCGAATGCTGTCGTCGTGATGCAGCGGAAAGCGCAATGCATACAGGCGCTGTTCGTCCGGCTGCTTGCCGAGCGCGAACACTGCGCGATCGAACCAGCCATTCTCGCTGGCCACCTGCACCGCCAGCCGGCGCTGGGTGTCGTCGAAGCGGCTCGCCGCATCGTTCCACTCGGCCACGGCCCAACCGGGGCGGTCGATCTGGAACAAGGCAATGGCGCGGAGCAACGCCGGATCGCGCGCGACGGCGGCCTTGGCCTGCGGGGTGTCCTTGGGCTCCCACGGGCACAGCCGGTATGGCTGCTGCAGACGATCGGCGGCCAGGAAGCCGTGGAAGGTCGGCGATTGCGCGGCTGCGCGATACAGCGGCTGCGCGGCCGCGGCCGCGCCGGTCTTCTCGGCCAGGCGCGCCTCGAAATATTGCCAGCGCGAATCGCTGCGTTGGGTGGCGGGCATCTTGCGGATCGCCGCCAATGCCGCTGGCCAGTCGCCACGCGACATCGCCTCGCGCGCGCGCCATTCGTGCAGGCGCTCGTCGTACGAGGCATCGGGCACTGCATTGAGGCGACGCGCCGAATCCGGCAGGTACGACGCCACCGTCCACAGCGCGATCTGGTACAGCACCTGGCCGCGCTGCGCCTCGCTGAAGCCGAGCGCGCTGGCCAGCTGCGGCAGCTGCTGCTCGGCCGCATCCGGGTCGCTCTTGGCCAGCTTGGCCAGGCCATCGACCGCGATGCGTCGGCTGCGCTCGGTCCTGGGCCAGCTCGATGCACGCGGATGCACCTTGTCCAGAAACGCGGCGTAGTCGTTGGCCAGGGCCAGATCGGCTGCCGGCAGACCGCGTGCGGCCGTGCGCATTACCGCAGGCAGTTGTGCATCGGCGGCCGCCTCCACGCGCTCCCAGCGCAGCGCCGGAGTGAGCTCGCCGCGCGACTCCAGCCCGGCGACCACCGGATCGCAGGCATCGGGCAGGCCCTTGCCGGTGCGCCATAACGTCAACGCATCGCGGCTCCACTGCGCATCCAGCTTGCCGGTTGCCTGTCGCGCGGTCAGCTGCGCACAGCGCAGGCCGACGTTGTCGGTGGGTTTCCAGTTGGTCAGCAACGTGGTCCAGTCCTGACGACGCGCCACTGCCGGCAACCAGGTGCTGCGGAAGCTGTCGGCCACCGGCTGGCCTGCATAACGCTGCAAAAAGCCCTGCGCCTGCGTGTTGGAGACGTTGTCGATGTTGCGTTTGAGCGTGGCAAATTCCAGCCAGCCATAGAGCGGGTGACGGCTCAGGGCACCGAGCTGACCGGCATCGGACTGGCCGCGCTCTGCGGCGGCGATGGCATCGCGCATGGCGGTCAGTTGCGGGTCGAGGCTTTGGGCATGCAGCGTGGTGCTGCCAAGGCACAGCAGGCCGACGAAAACAGTGGCAAGACGGGGGGCATAAGTCATTGCGCGATGATACCGAAGCGCGCCTGCGCGCCTGAGTGAATACGCACAAGATCGATGCCCGCCAGCGCTGTCGGCAGCGACATGCGCCGCTAGGCGCAGATGCGTCCCGTTGGCGCGCGGTCTTGGTCTGCGGCCCGGCGCGCAATGCAAAGCGTCTCTCACTGCCTGCATGGTTGGCTTGCGGGGCGTTAAGGTTTCGTTTAAAAGTTGGGACGGACCGCAGGGCACGGGGGCGTGCGGACACTTAGCAAGTCCTTCCGGAGAGAGAAAGGATGAAGCGTCTGATTGGCTCCCCGCGGTCATGCCTGGCCGTGCAGTTGTCGTTGTGTCTGGTTCCCACACTCGCCTGGGCGCAACAGCCCGAGGCCACCCCGAGTACGCGCACGCTCGACAGCGTGCAGGTCACCGGCACCCGCATCAAGACCGCAGAATTGCAGGGCCAGGTGCCGATCCAGACGCTCAACCGCGCCGACATCGAACGCACCGGCCTGACCTCGATCGGCGAGGTGCTGCAGGAACTCACCGCATCGGGTTCGGCGCTCAACGCCAAGTTCAACTCGTCGGGCAACTTCGGCTTCCCGCCCGATGGCGGCGGCGTGGGCGCCGGCTCGGCGCAGGTGGATTTGCGCCATCTCGGCTCCAAGCGCGTGCTGGTCCTGGTCGATGGCATCCGCTGGGTCAACGAGTCCTCGGCCTCCGGCGTGGGCTCGTCGACCGATCTCAACACCATTCCGTTGGCGATCGTGGAGCGCATCGAGGTGCTCGAAGACGGCGCCTCGTCGCTGTACGGCTCGGATGCGATCGCCGGCGTGGTCAACATCATCACCCGGCGCAGCTTCGACGGTGCGCAGGTCACGCTCAACTACGGGCAGTACGGCAAGGGCGACGGCGCCAACCAGGGCATGGACCTGGCCTGGGGCACCAGTGGCGAGGATTTCAGCCTGTTTCTGGGCGCCAGCTACGTCAAGCAGGATCCAATCTACGCACGCGACCGCGCGCAGGCCCGCTTCCCGATCCCGGGCACCGGGCTGACCTTTGCCAGCTCGGCAACGCCCGATGGTCGCTTCCAGTTCGTCGACCCCAATACCGGCGTGCGCCAGAACCTCACGCCCAATGCTGGCGTCGGCACGCCGCAATACGACGGCAGCGCCGGCTGTACACGCAGCGACGATTACCACTGCTTCGGCACCGCAGACCGCTACAACTTTGCAGAACAGAACCTGTTGCTGACACCGTCCGAGCGCAAGGGCGTGTTCGCGCAATTTCGCTATTACTTCAACGACGACGTGCAGTGGTACGTGAAGGCGCTGGGCAACCGGCGCGAGTCGACCAACCAGGCCGCGCCCGAGCCGATCTTTCTCGGCCCCGATGCCGGCACCGGCAATCCGCTGGCCGACAACATCGTGATTTCGGCGCTCAATCCGTTCAATCCGTTCGGCTTCGAGCTGAACTCGGCTACCAACCTGATCCAGATCGGCCGCCGCCCGGTGGAAGGCGGGGCGCGCCGTTTCGAGCAGCAGGTCGACACGCAATACTTCGGCACCGGTCTGGTGGGCACCTTCGAAGGTGCGGCGCGCACCTGGTTCTGGGACATCAACGGCATGTACAGCAAGAACAAGGCCGAACAGACCAACTACGGCAGCTACAACCTCTACAACATCAACCTCGGCCTGGGTGATCCGGCCGCGTGCGCGGCGGTGGCCGGCTGCGTGCCACTGGATATCTTCAGCGGTGCCGGCAGCATCACGCCGGAGATGTTGCGCTGGATCCAGCCGGTGGTGCGCGACCGCAGCCAGAACGAGTTGAGCCTGTTCACCGCCAATCTGAGCAGCGAGCTGTTCCAGTTGCCCGGTGGTGCGGTGTCGTTCGCCACCGGCTACGAATACCGCAAATACGAAGGGTCCTACCAACCCGATCCGCTCACCGTGGCGGGGCGCTACAACGGTGTGCCGTCGTTGCCGACGTCAGGCAGCTACGACGTCAACGAGGCCTATCTCGAACTCAATATCCCGATCTTCGCCAATTCGTCGTTGGGCGACAAACTCGACCTGAATATCGCCGGTCGTTATTCTGATTACTCCACTTTCGGTGGTGAGTTCACGCCAAAGTACGGCTTGCGTTGGCAGGTCACCGATGAGCTGGTGCTGCGCACCAGTTATGCAGAGGGCTTCCGTGCGCCGACCATCGGCGAGCTGTTCGGTTCGGCCGCGCGCGCCGATCTGCAGTTGTCCGATCCGTGTTCGATCGGGCTGGGCGGCACCGCGCCGCGCGGCAGCGCCGCGAACTGCGCATCGCTCGGTGTGCCGGCCGGCTATCAACAGGCCAACCAGCAGATCTCGGTCACCACCGGCGGCAACGAGCAACTGGATCCGGAGCGTTCGCGCAGCTTCAGTGCCGGCTTTGTGTTCAGTCCTGGCTTTGCCAGCAATGCCAGCTGGTCCGACCGCCTCGATCTGGAAATGACCTTCTATCGCCATCATGTCGACGGCGCGATCCAGGCGATCAATGCGCAAACCCAGCTGGATCTGTGCGTGGATACCCTGGACGCGCTGTATTGCAATGGCATCGGGCGCGCCTCGACCGGCGGCATCAATGCATTCAACAATCGGTTGACCAATCTGGGTTCGATCAAGACCGACGGTTGGGATGTGGACCTGTTCTGGACCTTGCCGGAGACGGCGCTTGGCCGTTTCAAATTGTCTTGGCAGAACACCTTCGTGGGCCGCTACGAGGCACTCGGTGCGGCAGGGCAGCGCCAGCCGCAGGGGCCGGGCATCGAAGTGGTGGACAGCGCGATCCCCGAATGGACCAGCAACGCGGTATTGGACTGGTCGCTGGGAAACTGGACCGCATCGTGGACGGCGCGCCACATCTCCAAACTCACCGAACAATGCGGCGATGCGGTGGAATTTGCGGTGTGTTCCGATCCAGCCGTAGGTACCAATCGCCTGGATGCGATCACCTACCACGATGCACAGCTGGGTTATCGCGTCGATTGGCTCAAGGGGCTGCAGCTCACGGCCGGCTTGAACAACGTCTTCGACAAGGATCCGCCGCTCTGCCTGTCGTGCTCACTCAATGGCTATGACGCCTCCACCTACGACATCCCCGGTGGGCGTTTCTGGTATGCGCGGGTGGATTTGAAGTTTTAGTCCGTCAGGTCGGGTCGGTCGTAGACGGAGAGCGGCTGATCTGTGGCTTTGCTGCAAGGCCCTTGCCCGCCCACCATCGCGGGACACGCCGCAAGTATGTCCCTGTAGGCTCTTACGCGGCATCCATGCCGCATAAGGTCCCGCGACGGTGAACGGGCAATGACCATCGAAGATGGTCGGTGTGCATGGCTGCAAGCAGTGCATGACGTGCGTTGCTCGGTAATGGCGCATCCGATCAGCTTCCCGATTCAACCCGAGTAACAAGCAGCTTTTCACACGACCACCGATCCACTCTCTAGTGCGGTGTCCTCGCCGATTGCGGGACCGTGTGGCGGCATGGATGCCGCCACCGAGCCTACAAGGACGTACTTGCGGCGTGTCCCGCGAGCGGCGAGGGCGCCGCGCACCCGACTAGCTAGCGTTTGACTGCATCTCAGGACGCTACTACTCGAAATCTCGGTTGTCTTGAATTGACTGGAGAGTGCGGATAGATCAATTGCAGAGCGGTTGAACTGTAACTTCGCTGCAGGGCCCTTGCCCGCCCACCATCGCGGGACACGCCGCAAGTACGTCCGTGTAGGCTCTTAGGCGGCATCCGTACCGCGTAAGGTCCCGCGACGGTGGGCGGGCAAGGACCATCGAAGATTGTCGGTGTGTATGGTTGCAAGCAATGCATGGCGTGCGCTGTTCGGTAATGGCGCATCCGATCAGCTTCCCGATTCAACCCGAGTAACAAGCAGCTTTTCACACGACCACCGATCCACTCTCTAGTGCGGTGTCCTCACCGATTGCGGGACCGTGTGGCGGCATGGATGCCGCCGCCGAGCTTACAAGGACGTACTCGCGGCGTGTCCTGCGAGCGCTGAGGGCACCGCGTATTCGACCCAGGGTGGCGCACCGCGTTTTTTCTAGCATCACCCGCGCACAGGCGCATCGCCGGCCACGTAATAGTCGGCGGTGCTGCGCGGCAGTGGCGTGCGGCCACGCATGCGGTCGGCGATCTTCTCGGCGATCATGATGGTGGTGGCGTTGAGGTTGCCGGTGATGATGCGCGGCATGATCGAGGCATCGATCACCCGTAGGCCCTCCATGCCGTGTACGCGGCCCTGTCCGTCGACCACCGCCATGTCATCGGTGCCCATCGCGCAGGAGCAGGACGGGTGATACGCCGTCTCTGCGCGTGCGCGCACGAACGCGTCCAGCTCGGCATCGGTCTTGCAGTCCGCGCTCGGGCTGATTTCACGGCCACGATAGGCATCCAGTGCGGGCTGGGCAATGATCTCGCGGGTGATGCGGATCGCATCGCGAAATTCCTGCCAGTCCTGATCGGTGGACTGGTAGTTGAACAGGATCGACGGATGCTGGCGCGGGTCGCGCGACTTGGCATGCACGCGCCCGCGGCTGGGGGTGCGCATCGAGCCCACATGCGCCTGGAAGCCATGTTCCTTCACCGCATTGCTGCCGTTGTAATTGATCGCCACCGGCAGGAAGTGATACTGGATATTGGGCCAGTCGAATTCTTCGCGCGTGCGGATGAAGCCGCCGGCCTCGAACTGGTTGCTGGCCCCGGTGCCGGTGCCGGCGAACAACCACTGCGCACCGATGGCTGGTTGATTCCACCATTGCAATGCCGGATACAACGATACCGGCTTGGTGCAGGCGTACTGGATATAGACCTCCAGGTGGTCCTGCAGGTTCTGGCCGACGCCGGGCAGGTCGTGCACCAGCTGCACGTCGAGTGCGCGCAGCAGATCCGGCGCGCCAATGCCAGAGCGTTGCAGCAGCTGCGGCGAGGCAATTGCGCCAGCACACACCAGCACTTCGCGGCGCGCATGCGCGTCGATGCCCTCGCTGCTGTTGCCGACCAGGTAATGCACGCCGATCGCGCGCTTGCCGGCAAACAGGATGCGGTCGGTGGTGGCGTGGGTGACGATGTGCAGGCCATCGCGCGGACGTGCCATGTCCAGATAGCCACGCGCGGTGCTTGCGCGGCGGCCCTGCGGCGTCACCGTGCGGTCCATTGGCCCGAAGCCTTCCTGCTGGTAGCCATTGAGATCGTCGGTGCGCGGATAACCGGCCTGCACGCCGGCGTCGACCATGGCATGGAACAGCACGTTGTTGTCGTTCTTCGGCGTGGCCACGCTGACCGGGCCTTCGCCGCCGTGATAATCGTTGGCGCCGATGTCGCGCGTCTCGGCCTTGCGGAAGTACGGCAACACGTCGCGGTAGCTCCAGTCTTCCAGGCCCGGCCGCTTGGCCCAATGGTCGAAATCCAGTGCATTGCCGCGGATGTAGCACATGCCGTTGATCAGGGACGAGCCGCCCAATCCCTTGCCGCGCCCGCATTCCATGCGCCGGTTGTCCATATGCGGCTCCGGCTCGGTCTCGTAGGCCCAGTTGTAGCGACGGCCCTGTAACGGGAACGCCAGCGCCGCCGGCATCTGGGTGCGGAAATCCAGCCGATAATCCGGCCCGCCGGCTTCCAGCAGCAACACGCTGACGCCCGGATCTTCGGTCAGGCGCGCGGCCAGCACGTTACCTGCCGAGCCGGCGCCGATGATGATGTAGTCGTATTCGCGTTGCATGGGGTTCTCCTTGTTGCGGTGCCGGTGTGAAGCGGCTTTCAAGACGATTGCGCGGTGGGCGGCTGTCGTTATTCGACATGACAGCGACCGAAACGGCAGCACGATCTACAGGCTGCAGCTCGCGCAGCTTGCCGGTACCGCCGGCGACGGCCTGCCAAGTGGCGTCGGTCGGTTAGAACACCGACGCGTAGCGTTCCAGTTCGACCTGGATGGATTTGGTGCGGGTATAAGCCTGCAGCGTGGCCAGGCCGTTTTCGCGACCCACGCCGGATTGCTTGTAGCCGCCCACCGGCATCGCTGCCGGCGACTCGCCCCAGGTGTTGATCCAGCAGATGCCTGCCTGCAGGCGATGGATCAGGCGATGCGCGCGCGCCAGATCCGGCGTCACAACACCTGCGGCCAGGCCGTACGTGGTGGCATTGGCGCGCGCGATCGCTTCGTCTTCGTCGTCGTAGGTGAGCAGGCTCAGCACCGGTCCGAAGATCTCCTCGCGCACGATGGTCATCACATCGGTGCAGTCGCTGAAGATGGTCGGTGCGACATAGCAGCCCTGTGCCAGCGCGCCATCGCGCAGACGTTCGCCGCCGCACAGCAGGCGCGCGCCCTCGGCCTTGCCCTGTTCGATGTAGTCCAGCACGCGCTGCATGTGCGCGGCGCTGACCAGCGGGCCGAAGGTGGTGCGCGCGTCCAGCGGGTCGCCGATGTGGATGCGTTGCACGCGTGCCAGCAGCCGCGCCTCGAAGGCGTTGCGCAGCGCGCGCGGCACGAACACGCGCGTGCCGTTGGTGCAGACCTGCCCGGAGCTGTAGAAGTTGGCCATCATCGCGATGTCGGCAGCCAGATCCAGGTCGGCGTCGGCGCAGACGATCAGGGGCGACTTGCCGCCCAGTTCCATGGTCACGTCCTTCAGCGACGAACTTGAGGCACTGGCCATCACCTTGCGCCCGGTCGCGGTGCCGCCGGTGAAGCTGATCTTTTCGATCTGCGGGTGTTCGGTGAGCGCGGTGCCCACGCTGGCGCCATCGCCGGGTAGCACGTTGAACACGCCATCGGGCAGGCCGGCCTCGGTGAAGAGTTCGGCCAGCTTGAGTGCGGTCAGCGGTGTCACTTCGCTGGGCTTGAAGATCATTGCGTTGCCGGCTGCCAACGCGGGGGCTGCCTTCCACAGCGCGATCTGGATCGGGTAATTCCATGCGCCGATCGCGCCGACCACGCCGAGCGGCTCGTGCCGCGTGTAGAAGAAGCTGCCTTCGCGCAGCGGTACCTGTGCGCCCTGCAGCGCCTGCGCCACGCCAGCGTAGTACTCCAGCACGTCCGCGCCGGTGACGATGTCCACGCTGCGGGTTTCGCTCAGCGGCTTGCCGGTGTTGAGCGTTTCCAGCTCGGCCAGCGCATCGTTGCGCTCGCGCAGCAGCGCCACTGCACGCAGCAGGATGCGCGAGCGTTCCACCGCGGTCAGTGCCGCCCATTGCTGCTGGCCGGCCGTGGCGCTGTCGACCGCGGCATCCAGGTCGTCGGCACCGGCGTTGTGCACATTGGCCAGCACCTCGCCGGTGGCGGGGTTGACCACCTCGAAGGTGTGGCCGCCGCGGGCGGGAACATAGCGGCCGCCGATATACAGCAACTGGTCGGGAAAACGTGGCATGACAAACCTCCTGTGGGGCGCACGCGGCAGCGGCGGCACCTCAGCGAGTGAGATGCAGGAACTGCAGGTGGCGCTCGTATTGATCGATGATGTCGTTGATGATCTGCTCGCGGCTGTAGCCGACCAGGTCGTAATCCTGGCTGCCTTCGTACAGATACACTTCGGCGCGGTAATAGCGTTGGTTGCGCAGGCGTTGCGCGGCGAAAGACGGCGTCAGGTAGCCGCGCATCACCACTTGGTAGCGGAAACCCTGCTGCTCGCCGTGGTCGACGCTGATTTCCATGTCGTCGTCGTCCAGCCGGCTGCTGACCTGCCAGCCTTCTTCCTGCAGCTGCGCGGTGACCGCTTCGATCGCCGGGCGCACCTGGTCGTGCATGAAGCGATAGACCTCATCGCGCGCCGGGAAATGCATCGCCTGGCCCAGGCGCTGACGCCAGCCGCGGTGATGCCGCGATTGCCCGATCAGCGGGCTGGGGCTGTAGAGCTGCGCACGCTTGCGTTGCGATTCTTCGCTGAGCGCGCGCGACAAGCCCCAGGCCATCAGCAGCAACACCGCAGAGAACGGCAGCGAGGCCAGCACCACGGCCGATTTCAATGCGTCCATGCTGCCGGCCAGCAGCAGGCCGCCGGTCACCACCGCGGTGAGCACACCCCAGAACACGCGCAGCCAGCGCGGGCCATCGTCGTGCGGCTCGCCGCCGTGCGAGGACAGCGTGGACAACACCACCGTGCCGGAATCGGCGGAGGTGACGAAGAACACGAAGCTGATCGCCACCGTCACCGTAATCACCGTGCGGCTCCACGGATAGCCCTGCAACAGCGAATACAGCACCGTCTGCGGCGCATCGATGGCCTGCTGCGCCAGCACGCCCTGGCCGTGATGCAGCAGCTGGTCCAGCGCGCTGTTGCCGAAGATCGACAGCCACGCCAGGGTGAAACCGAGCGGTATCAGCAACACGCCGAGCACGAATTCGCGAATGGTGCGGCCGCGCGAAATGCGCGCGATGAACAGGCCCACGAATGGCGCCCAGCCGATCCACCACGCCCAGTAGAACACCGTCCAGTTGCCGAGCCACTCGCTGCGGCCGCCGTAGGCATACACATCGAAACTCTTGTTGACTACGCTGCCCAGGTAGTCGCCCAGGTTCTGGATCAGCGCGTTGAGCAGATACTGCGTGGGACCGGCGAACAGCATGAACAGCAGCAGCGCGATCGCCAGCAGCATGTTGATGTCCGACATCCAGCGCACGCCTTTCTCGACGCCGGACACCGCCACCACGATCGCCGCGCCCATCATCGCCACGATCAGCGCGACCTGCACCCAATGGGTGTGCGGCACATCCATCAAGGTGCTCAGGCCGGCGTTGAGATGCAGCACGCCAAAGCCCATGTCCGCGCCCAGGCCGAACACGGTGGCCACGATGCCCAGCGCATCCACCGTATAGCCGATCGGCCCGTTGATGCGCTTGCCGATCAGCGGATACAGCGCCGAGCGCAGGGCCAGCGGCAGGTTGTGGCGGAATGCGAAATACGCCAGCGCCATCGCTGCCAGCGCGAACACGCCCCAGCCATGCAGCCCCCAATGCAGGAACAGCAACTGCATCGCCTGCCGGGCAGAGGCTTCACCGCTGCCGGTGCCGCCCTGCGGCGGTTGCAGATAATGGGTGAGTGGTTCGGAGACGCAGAAGAAGAACAGCGTGATGCTGATGCCTGCGGCGAACAACATGCCGGCCCAGGACAGATAGCTGAATTCCGGTTCGTCGTGATCGGCGCCGAGCTTGATGTTGCCGTAGCTGGACAAGGCCACGCCAAGCACGAACACCAGATACACCGTCATCGCCAGCAGGTAGTACCAGCCGACATTGCGCGAGGCCCAGGTCTGCGCGTCCAGCAGCACGCGGCCCGCTTCAAGCGGAAACAACGACACCAACAACGCAAACGTACACACCACGGTTGCCGCCAGCACGAACACCGGGCGCAGGGTGCGCACCGGCAACAGCTGCGGCTCAACCGCACTCATGCCGACACACTCATATGACGCGTATCACGTGCTGTGCTCCCAACGAAAAACCGCCTGCGTTATCGCACAGGCGGTGTCGAGGGGGTGTCATCGGTCGAGTCCGCCAGTGCGAACCCGTAGCCACTTTGCACGGTGGCTAGCGCAGCAGCTGCAGCGGCACGCGGATATCCATGCCCACCGCAAGATGGTCGGAGAACGCTGCGGGAATCGCTTCGATATGCTCGATGGTCAGGCTGTCGCTGACCAGGATATGGTCGATCGCCCGGTCCGGACGCCAGCTCGGAAACGTATGCACTTCGCAGCTCGGCGGCTGCAGCCGTGTGTGCCGGTACAGCGCCTGCATTTCCGGCCGGTCGGCCATGCAGTTGAAATCGCCCATCAACATCGCGTTGGGATGCTCGGACAACAACTCGGCGATGAAGGCCAGCTGCGCCATGCGCGAATTGGCGCCCAGCGACAGATGCGCCACTGCCACCGCCAGGCCTTCGCGCCCCTGCCCGAACTTGGCCAGCAGGATGCCGCGCCCGCCGATCCGGCCGGGCAGGGCGTGGTCCTGCACTTCCAGCGGTTCCAGCTTGCTGAGCAGGCCATTGGCGCTGGAGGCGACCCCGCCCATGCGGCGGTTGGGCTGGTGGCTCCAGTAATGGAAGCCGGCGCGCTCGGCCAGATAGTGGGTCTGGTTGGTGAAGCCCGAGCGCAGGCTGCCCGGGTCGGCCTCCTGCAGGCCGACGATGTCGCGCTCGCCGGCCAGCTTGGCGATGCTGTCCAGGCTGGTGCGCTTGCTGCCCAGCGGCAACGCATGCGACCAGCTGCGCGTGACGTAATCGCTGTAACGGCGGGTGCTGGAGCCGGCCTGGATATTGGCCGTCAGCACCCGCAGGGTGCGCGAATCCGAAGCGTTCACAGGGCGGCGATCGACAGGATCACTTGGCCAGCGTGGCGCGTTCGCGCGCAATCAGGTGATCGGCGATGCGCAGCATGTCCGGGAAGCTCTGGCCCTTGACCAGGTACTTGCCGTTGACGATCAGCGACGGGGTGCCGGTGAGCTTGCTGCGGGTGGCGAACTGCTTGGCGCGGTTGGTCTTGGCCGACACGCCGAAGCTGCTCATGGTGTCGATGAAGGTCTTCTGGTCCACGCCGTACTTGGCGTAGAACGCGGCGATGTCCTGCACCGAATCCTTGCCGCGCTCGCCCTTGAGGGTCTGCTCGGTGTGGATGGCCTTGTACAGCGCTTCGTGGGTCTTTTCCTGCACGCCCAGGGTTTCGGCGGCGTAGAACGCACGGCCGTAGTCGTCCCACGGGCCGCCGAACATCGCCGGCACGTAGACGAAGTGCACGTCCGACGGCAGGCCGGCCTTCCACGGCCCGATCAGCGGCTGGAACGCGTTGCAGGCGGGGCAGACATAGCCGAAGACCTCGGCCACTTCGATCTTGCCGGCGGCCTGCTGGTACGGCTGGCCGCCTTCGATATCCAGATAGTCGGTGCCGGCGACCGGCTCGGGGCCGTTCGGCGCGCGCGGTGCGGCGCTGGGGGCGGCGGCTGGCGGGGTGCTGGCGCTCTCGCCAACTGCAGGCGGTGCGGCGGGGTCGGCGGCCGGCGTGGCAGCGGCCGGAGCAGGCGCCGTTTCGGCAGCCGGCGTGGTGGCGGCAGGTGCGGTATCGGACGAGCCGTCCTGGGCCTTGCAGGCGACCAGGATCGGCAGCAGCGCCATCAGCGTCAGGGCGAAGCGGGTCTTCATCGGATTGGATCTCCAGCGTGGGGCGAGGAAAGGGCCGGGCGGCCGCGGGGCGCATGATGCCACGGGCGGCCGTCGGTGGCGGTTACGCGGTTCAGCGCTTGGCAGGCGCAGCGTGTTCGCGGGCGATCAGGTAGTCCGCCACGCGCAGCATGTCCGGGTAGTTGCGCGCGCCGATCAGATAGCGCCCGTTGACGATGATCGCCGGGGTGCCGGGCAGCTTGCTGCGCTTGGCGAACTCGCGCGCGGCATCGAGCCTGGCATCGACCGCCTGGCTCTTGTAGGTCTCGATGAAGCGCTGCTGCGGCACGCCGTAGCCGGCATAGAAGGCGGCCAGTTCCTCC
Organism: Xanthomonas sp. WHRI 7064; assembly: GCF_040202355.2. Classification (NCBI taxonomy): domain Bacteria; kingdom Pseudomonadati; phylum Pseudomonadota; class Gammaproteobacteria; order Lysobacterales; family Lysobacteraceae; genus Xanthomonas; species Xanthomonas sp. WHRI 7064. The sequence goes on from NZ_CP167821.1 coordinate 978,309, forward strand.
GGGGCGACGTTCTGGGTCGGCACGGTCTGCTTCTCGTGGATCGCCTCGAACATGGCGCGATGGCTGCGCTTGGCCACGCCCAGGATGTCGGCGGCGAAGTAGGCACGCGCGAAGGCATCCCAGAACCCGCCGAAGGCCGCCGGCACCGGGGTGAAGCGCACATACGACGGCTGCTTAGCCACCCAGGCCTCCAGGGTCGGCTCGAAGTGCGCGCAGTGCGGGCAGGTGTAGCCGAACACCTCGACCACTTCCACCTTGCCGGCCAGCGGCGCGTACGGCTGGCCGCCGTCGATGACGATGTAGTCGTCGCCCTCGACCGGCGGGGCGTTCTTGTCGGCGGCACAGGCCGCCAGCGGCATCAACAGCAACAACAGCAGGGACAGGCGGGAAAACAGATTCATGCAGGCTCCGTGGGGTGGGAAGGGGGAGGACGGGAAACGACGACGCCGGTCGCGGGACCGGCGTCGTGACACGCTGTGGCGGTTGCGGCGGTCAGCTCATGAGCGTGCGGGCGTTGCTGCGGGCAGTTGCGCGGCGGCGGCATCGTCGGCGCGGTCGTGCAGACCCTGCAGATAGCTGGCCAGCGCCTGGATCTCCTGCTCGGTCAGCGGGTGCGCCACCTGCGCCATGATATTGAACAGCGCCGGGTTGCGCTCCTGGGTGGTGCCGGCCTGGTATTCCTTCAGGCGCCGCGCCACGTACTCGGCATGCTGGCCGCCCAGGCGCGGATACGCAGGGCCCGGATTGCCGCTGCCGGACGGGCCATGGCAGGCCATGCAGGCCGGCACGCCGCGCGCGACATCGCCGCTGCGGTAGAGCTTTTCGCCGACTTGGTAGAACTTCAGGCCCTGGTACGGCCCCTCGTTGACCACCGCATCGTCGGCCACCCCGGCAGCGGCTTTTTGCGTGGCGAAGTAGGCGCCCAGGTCGCGCATGTCCTGCGCGGTGAGGTCCTTGACGAACGGCACCATCACCGCCGACATGCCGGTATTGCGCTCGCCGCTGGCGATCAAGGCGACCTGGTGCGCCACGTAGCGCTCGGTCTGGCCGGCGATGCGCGGGTACATGGCCACCGCCGGATTGCCGTCCGGGCCATGGCAGGCCGCGCAGGCCGCGGCCTTGGTCTGGCCAGCCTTGGCATCGCCCCAGGTGGTCTTGGACAGGTCCACCTCCAGCGGGGCAATGCGCACCGGCGGCGGATCGGGGATCGGCGTGACCGCCGACTGCGCAAACGCCACGGCGGCGATGACCGGCACGGCGAGGGCTGCGAGGACTAGCACACGAGCATGGCGCATCAGCTAAAGCTCCGTATGGACCCGGCCCGCGCGCGTTGGGTGCTGGCTGTGGCAGGCGTGCTTCGATTATCGACACGCCTTTGCGCCAGGGTCAACGAACAGTGCAGCAAAACCGTCAGGCCCCGAACGTGCGATCCTAGGGAGATGTCGCTCCTTATCGAACAAGCCCGCTACCACCTGTCCGCCCATAACGCCCGGCAATTGCCCGACGATGGCGGCTACGAGGTCGCCTTCGCCGGCCGCTCCAACGCCGGAAAATCCAGCGCGCTCAATGCGCTGACCCGCCAGAACGCACTGGCGCGCGTGTCCAAGACCCCCGGCCGCACCCAGCAGCTGGTGTTCTTCCAGATCCAGCCCGAGCGCTATCTGGTGGATCTGCCCGGTTACGGCTACGCCAAGGTGCCGCAGGACCTGCAGGCGCACTGGCAGGCCTTCATCGACCGCTATTTCCGCACCCGCGAAGCCTTGCGCGGGCTGGTGGTGGTGATGGACATCCGCCATCCGCTCAAGGATTACGACCTGCAGATGCTCGGTTATGCGGCCGAGCGCGGCCTGCCCGCGCACGGTTTGCTGACCAAGGCCGACAAGCTCGGCCGTGGCCAGCAGATGCAGACGCTGCAGAAGGTCAAGAAGGAAGTGACCTCGCGCTTTGGCGACAGCGTGACCGTGCAGACCTACTCCGGCGAGTCGCGCCAGGGCGTGGACGAGTTGCGCGGCATCGTCGGCGGCTGGCTGGGCCTGGACGTCGCGGCGCCTGCCGCGGAGTGAGCCGAGGCGGGCCTGGCGCATGACGCCTGGCCCTTCAGACCATCAGGACGGCGAGCCAGGGCTCGCCGTTTTCATTGCGGCACGGCGCCGAATTCGGTCGGCACCCAGGCGAACGCCTTGCCCTCGCGGCGCACATGACCCAGGCCCGGGAACGGCAGATGCGCGCCGGCCACCCACCAGCGGCCGTCGGCGGCCTGCGCCAGCAGACGACGCCGTGAGGCGATCGCCTTGCTGCGATCGCTGTCGGCCTCGAACGAGGCGTCCGGCCGGGCAAACTGCACGGCGTGGTAGTGCAGCACATCGCCCCACACCAGCACGGTGTTGCCGGTGCCGCCGTCGAAGCGATAGGAGACGTGGCCGGGCGTGTGGCCCTGGCTGTCCAGCGCGGTGATGCCGGCCGGCAATGCGCTGATGCCGGGCTGGAAGCGGCGCAGCCGACCCTGGGCCTGATACGGCGCCACCGCCGCGCGTGCCAGCGGGAAGGCGAACTGCAGCATCGGCACGGCACCGGCCTCCGAGGCCGGGTCCAGCCAGTACGCGGCATCGGCCTCGGACAGCCACACCGTGGCGTTGGGAAAGGCCGGCCTGCCCTGCGCATCGAGCAGGCCGCACAGGTGGTCCGGATGCGCGTGGGTGAGCAGTACATCGTCGACCTGGGCGGGGTCGTAACCGGCGGCGCGCAGGTTGCTCAGCACCTGACCCAGGCCGGGCCCCAGGCACTGCGCGGTGCCGGTATCGACCAGGCTGAGGTGGCTGCCGTCCTGGATCAGATAGGCGTTGACTGCCGTCTGCAGCCCCTTGCCGTCTTCGGGCACGTAGCCCTGCGCGAGCAGGCGGTCGCGCTCTGCCGGGGCCACATTGGACAGCTGTTGCCGCGTCAACGCCACGCTGCCGTCGAACAAGGCGGTGACGCGCAGCGTGCCGATGTGCTGCAGATAGAAGCCGGGGACCTGTGCGTGGGTGGATGCGGGCGCAGCGGCGTGCGCCAGCGTGGCGCTTGCGGCGAGCAACAGCGGCGCCAGCGGACGCAGCGCGGAAAAAACAGACATGAGCAACTCCAGGACAGGCGGCAACCGCCGCGGTGTCGCCATGCTGGCCGCGGCGACCTGCGCGATTCGCTCATTGCGCTGCGCGAAGCGCTCGCGTCGGCGATCTAGCGGCTATTGCCGATGCTGGCCGGATCCAGCCCGTAGCGCTGCTGGAAGCGCTGACTGAAGCTGCGGGTAGAGCGATAGCCGGCCCGCGCGGCCACGGTCTTGAGCGGCCAGCGCGTGCTGTAGAGCAAGGCCATGGCGTGCGCCAGCCGCGCGTCGGTGATCAGTTCGCGCAGCGAGCGGTGTTCGGCAGCCAGATGCCGGCGCAAGGTGGCGCCGCTGATGCCCAGACTGTCTTCGATATCGCGCGAGCGCCACGCCCGCTGCGGTTGCGCGGTGATCAGCGTACGCACCTGCTCGGCAACGCTTGGCGCCGGCGGCAGCAACAGGCCGCCGTGGCCGCGGCGGCAGAGGGTGACGACCAGTGCGGCCAGCGCCAGGCGTGCTTCGGTATATAGGCCGTGCTGCAGCGCATCGCGCCATTGCCGCAGCGTCAGCGCGAAATCGATCGCCGGCAGTTGTGCGATGTCGGCGCCGGCCTCGGGCAGCGGCTCGTTCCACAATGCGCGTGCAGCGGCCAGCGCCTCTTCGCAGAGGGGGACCACCACGCTCAGGTAGAGCCCGGTCTGCGGGTCGGGCGTGTTGATCACATCGATGCGGCAACGGCGCGTCACCAGGAACAGGTCGCCCGGCACGAACTGCAGCGATTGGGTCGCGCTGCGCACCTGCTTGCGGCCCTGCAGCACAATTGCGAACTGCGCCTGGGTCAGATCCACCGAGCGCGCCCCGTGTTCGCGCCGCGCACTCACGCAGGCAAACCCCTCGGCGCGCTCGCAGTGCAGCAGGCTGGCCATCTGCGCGAGCAGGGCGTCGGTGGGTGTGGGCGCAACAGTCATGGCCGGGCGATGCTACAGGATCGCGGCTGCGCGGCTGAGGACGATCAAACGCCGTGCATCCGCGCCTGCGGGAATTAGCAGGGGTCCAGTTTCAGCCTGGACGGTTGCGACCCACTGCGCCTCCGTCACGCCCGGCCTCGGCTACCGCGGCCACGCCGTGCGCATGGATGGAAATCTCAGGCCCGGTCGATGGCAGCAATTCTTTCCATGCCCTGCGGTTATAGTGCGGGCCTTGCGGTGGCAGGGGAGGACCCCCACATCGTTCCCCTAAATTTTCCTGCGAGCCTGCCCTTGTCGAGTCCCAGCCACGTTGCCGAAACGCCGATCACCGAACGCGCGGAGCTGGTCCAGGTGCTGGCCTCCGGCGAGAAGCCCAGCGCTGACTGGCGGATCGGCACCGAGCACGAAAAGTTCGGCTTCCAGCTCGACGACCTGCGCGCGCCCACGTTCGAAGGTGAGCGCGGCATCCAGGCGCTGCTGACCGGGTTGACCCGCTTCGGCTGGGAGCCGGTGCAGGAAAACGGCCACACCATCGCGCTGCTGCGCGACGGCGCCTCGGTGACGCTGGAGCCGGCCGGCCAGCTGGAACTGTCGGGTGCGGCGGTGGAAACCCTGCATCACACCTGCGTGGAAACCGGCACCCATCTGGACGAAGTGGCGCAGGTGGCCGGTGAGTTGCAGCTGGGGTTCCTAGGCATGGGCTTCCAGCCGAAGTGGCGACGCGATGAAATGCCGTGGATGCCCAAGGGCCGCTACCAGATCATGAAGAACTACATGCCCAAGGTCGGCTCGCTCGGCCTGGACATGATGACCCGCACCTGCACGGTGCAGGTCAACCTGGATTACGCCACCGAAGCGGACATGGTGAAGAAGTTCCGCGTGTCGCTGGCGTTGCAGCCGATCGCCACCGCGTTGTTCGCCGATTCGCCGTTCACCGAAGGCAAGCCGAACGGCTACCTGAGCTACCGCTCGCACATCTGGACCGATACCGACGCCGACCGCACCGGCATGCTGGACTTCGTGTTCGAGGACGGCTTCGGCTACGAGCGCTATGTCGATTATCTGCTCGATGTGCCGATGTATTTCTCCTACCGCGACGGCGTCTACGTCGATGCCAGCGGGCAGAGCTTCCGCGACTTCATGCAAGGCAAGTTGCCGGCACTGCCGGGCGCGCTGCCGACGCTGCGCGACTGGTCGGACCACATGACCACCGCATTCCCGGAAGTGCGCCTGAAGAAGTACCTGGAAATGCGCGGCGCCGACGCCGGCCCGTGGGACCGCCTGTGCGCGCTGTCGGCGTTCTGGGTCGGGCTGCTGTACGACGACACCGCGCTGGATGCGGCCTGGGATCTGGTCAAGGATTTCAGCACCACCGAGCGCCACGCGCTGCGCGACGGCGTGCCCAAGCATGCACTCGGCCTGCCGTTCCGCAATGGCACGGTGCGCGATTTGGCAGTGGAAGCGGTCAAGATCGCCCGCGAGGGCCTGCTTCGGCGTGCGCGCCTGAATGCCGACGGTCAGGACGAAACCGGCTTTGTGGATGTGATCGCCGAGATCGCCGAGAGCGGCGTGACTGCTGCCGAGCGCAAGCTGGCGCTGTATCACGGCGCATGGAATGGCGACATCGATCGCGTGTTCCGCGAGTTTGCGTACTGATCGCAACAGTGGTCGCGCGGCTGATCCGGCGCGTGGAGCGTTGCTTGCAGGCGTGAATTCTCGGATGTGCGCCGGCCGGCATCGCCGAGCTCGCGGGCGGGATAACGTGCTCCAATCCGGCCTTAGCGCCGCTCCGGCATGCACGGCAGGCGCACCGTCACCCGCAGGCCGCCACCTGCTGCACGGTTGTCCAGGCGCAGGTCGCCGCCGTGCGCGAGCACGATGCTGTGCGCCACCGACAAGCCCAGCCCGATGCCGCCGGTATCGCGATTGCGCGAGGACTCGCCACGCACGAACGGCAACAGCAGCTGTTCGCGCTGGGTCGGGTCGATGCCGGGGCCGTCGTCATCGATCCACAGCACACCGTCTTCGCCGTCGCGCTGCAGTTGCAGGCGCGCGCGCTTGCCGTATTTCAGCGCGTTCTCCAGCAGGTTCATCACTGCGCGCCGCAAGGCCAGCGGATCGCCATCCAGGGTGATCGCCGGGCCGGGCAGCAGTTCGGCATCGGCGCCGATGTCGGTGGCGTTGTCGACCACGCTTTCCACCAGCAGGCGCAGATCCAGCGGCGCGCGTTTGCCGCGGTGGCGATCGTTCTGGATGAAATCCAGCGCGGCGGAAATCATCGCCTTCATCTCGTCGATGTCGGCCAGCGCCTTGTCGCGCAATGGCGGCTGCAGGCCGTCCAGGCGGAACGACAGGCGCGCCAGCGGCGTGCGCAGGTCGTGCGCGATCGCCGCCACCATGTGGGTGCGTTCGTTGATCAGGCGGTTCAGGCGGGCCTGCATCGCATTGAACGAATCGGCCGCGCGCACGATCTCCGGCGGGCCGCTGCGTTGCAGTGCTGCAGCATCCGGGTTGCGGCCCAGCCGGTCGGCGGCTTCGGCAAAGCGCTTGATCGGTGCCGACAGCGCACGCGAGAACCACCACGCCAGCGGCACGTTGGCCAGCAGGCCGGCCAGGAACAGCAGCACCACATGGGTCTTGAACTCTGCCGACAGCCGCCGCGGTGGCGATTCGACCGTGCGCCAGCGGCCATCGGGCTGTTGCAGCGCGGCGGTGAAGCCGTCCAGCAAGGGCACGCCGGGGGTCAGGCGCTCGCTTTCCCAGGCGCCGGGGCTGTCGTCCGGACGCAGCCCATTGCCGAACGGCGGGGCACCAGGGTGGCGATCGCGCGGCCAGTCGCCTGGCGCCGGCGGCGAACGCTGCAAGGCCTCGTGGCGATCGCCGGCGGGACCGGCATCGCCATCATCGGCCCCGAATGCCTGCGCTTGGCCGGGCATGCGCGGCGGTGGAGACATGCCGATGCGCGGGCCCTGGCGATCGTCGGCGCTGCGGTAGAAGCGCACGCGCTGCTCGGGGACATCCAGCCAATGGGCCAGCAGCATTTCGGCGAACCCGTCGCGCACCTGGCCTGCCGGCGGCAGCGGGGCCTGGGCCGATTCGTGCACCGTCAGGGTCTGGGTGCCGGCCGGCATGCGCGTGGACAGCAGCGCCACCACCTCCGGCGGATGCACCGGCGGCTCGTAGACCGGGGTGCGCATCACCAGCAGGGCGATGCCGACCGCCTGGGCGGTGAGCAGTGCCACCGCCAGCAGCACGAAGGTACGGGCAAAGATCGACAGCCCGCGACGTGCCGGTTTACTCACAGACGCGAAACGCCCGGCAGCAGCATGTAACCCTCGTTGCGCACGGTGCGGATCAACTCGGTATGCACGCGCTCGTTGATCTTGCGGCGCAGGCGGCTGATCTGGCTGTCGATGGCGCGGTCGTAGACGTCGGTGTCGCGGCCACGGGCGTAGTCCAGCAACTGGTCGCGGCTGAGCACCCGCTGCGGATGCTCGACGAAGGTACGCAGCAGCGCGAACTCGCCGTCGGACAGGTTGATGAAGATGCCGGTGGGGTCACGCAGGTCGCGCCGCACCACGTCCAGCCGCCAACCGGCGAACTCGTAGACATTGCCACGGTGGTCGGCCTGCTCGCTGCTGGCCTGGCTGCGGCGCAGCAGGGCGCGTACCCGCGCCAGTAGTTCGCGCGGATTGCAGGGTTTGGCCAGGTAATCGTCGGCGCCCACTTCCAGGCCGATGATGCGGTCGGTGTCGTTGCCCAGCGCGCTGAGCATGATGACCGCAGGTGAACCGCGCTCGCTGGCCAGCGCCCGCGCCGCGCTCAGGCCGTCTTCTCCAGGCATCATCACGTCGAGTACGATGAGGTCCGGGCGGCGCTGGGCGATACTCTTGCGCATCTCCGCCACGTTTTCGGCAACGTCCACCTGGTAGCCGTGGGCGCTGAGGAACTCGCCGATCAGCTTGCGCAGGTCCGGGTCGTCGTCGACCACAAGAACGCAGGGTTGTTGCATGTCCATGGAGATCATCGTCGGTGGCGCGGAGCTTGGCCCGCGCAGGGTGGTGGCTACCGGATACATGGTGCTCGCAGTTGCAGGGCTGGAGCACGTATCATAATGACTGAATTTGTCAACCTTTGGCACACGTGTGACGCAACATGACAGAACGGGACATCGCGCAGGAAACCGGGCCATCGACACTGTGCCGCAGCAATGGCGAGTGTACGCATGACAAGGCGTTTCCGATGATGCGGGTGATCAGCCGCGACAACGGCGTGGGCCTGACCCGGGACATGGTGCTGATGGCGCAGACGCTGCGTGCTGGCGGCATACCGGTGCAGGAGGTGGGTTTCACCAGTCAGCGGCTGCACGACACTGCGCGCGAAGCCCGTCTGTGGGCCAGTCGCGCGCTGTTCGGGCGGGTGCCGGTACAGATCTTTTCCGAGCGCGTGTATGCGCGCTGCCTGCCGCTGGGCCAGACCAACCTGCTGGTGCCCAATCCCGAATGGTTGCTGCCCAAGTGGCTGCCGCGGCTGCCGCAGTTCGACGCGGTGCTGTGCAAGACCCATCACGCGGAGCGGATTTTCCGCAGTCTGGGCTGCACCACGCGGTTCATCGGCTTCACCAGCCCGGATCGCTACGACATGCAGGTCGCGCGCCAACGTGCGTTCTTCCATCTGGCGGGGCGCAGTACCGCCAAGGGGACCCGCGTGCTGCTGGAGACATGGCAACGGCACCCGGAGTGGCCGCTGCTGACGGTGGTGCAAAGCCCGCGTACGGCTGGCAAGCCGGTGGTGGCGCCGAACATCGACCACCGCGTCCGCTATGTCGATGACGCCGAACTGCGCCGCCTGCAGAACGCGCACCTGTTCCATCTGTGTCCATCCGAGGCCGAGGGCTTCGGGCATTACCTGATGGAAGCGCTGAGCGTGGGCGCGGTGACCCTGGCCACCGACGGTGAACCGATGAACGAACTGGTCAGGCCCGAGCATGGCGTGCTAATTCCGGTGGCCCAGGTGCGCCAGCGGCGTCTGGCGTCGTATTACTACGTGGACGCGGCCGGCATTGCGCAGGCAGTGGAAACCGCGCTGGCATTGCCGCAGGCACAGCTGGATCAGTTGTCGGCCAACGCGCGAGCGTTCTACCAGGCCAACGATGCCGCATTCGCCGCGCGCTTTCGCAATGCGGTGTTGGCGTCGTTGCCCGCACATGCGGCGGACGTCGCTGCAGATGTGGCCCCGGCGGTCGTCGAAAATTGATGCGTTAGCCCCTGGCTTGGCCGGGACACCGCTCTGACAACGCCCCTGCGTGTTGGATACAGCACGGTGATGGCGTGGTTTCAGGTCTTGCACGCTGCATGACGGCGCACGCCAGCGATCGGCGCGCAGCGGCAAATGCACGACATATCACGATGCAACGCTCTCCCTGACCAAGCGGGTATAGCCCGCCATTGCCATGTGCGTGCGGTACGCGCATGCGCCATCCAGCCAGGGAGATCGACGATGGTCCAGACACGCTCCACAGCCGTTGCCATCAGTGCATTGCTAGCAGTGCTCGGCCTGGGCGGCTGCGCCAGTTTCTGCGGCGCGCCTTCCGGCGGGCCACCTCCGCCGCCCGCGCCACCGCAGGCGCAGCGTGGCCCGCCACCACCACCGAGTGCGAGCGATCTGGCCGCGATGCAGGCCTGTGCTCGTGAGCAGGGGATGGTGTTGTCCGCGCCAGCTGCGGCCACGCCGCATCCCGATGCGCCCGCGCAGGGCATGGACCGCAGTGCGTTTGAGCGCTGTCTGGCCAGCAAAGGCGTGAGGTGGCCAACGCCGATGCCCGGCGGGCCCTGGCGCGACGGCCCTGCGCCCGATGGCCCGCACGGGCCTGGCGAACCACATGGTCCGCCACCCCATGATCCCGACTTCGACGCCGCGTTGCAGGCCTGTGCCACCGCGCAAGGCATCGCGTTGCCTGCGCCTGACGCGCCGCCCCTCGGCCCGCCCCCGCCCGCGCTGTCGCAATGCCTGGAGGCCGAAGGTTTAGCGCCACCACCGCGGCACGGCTGATCGTGCTGATCACGCCGACCGTCGGCTCCAGCTGCTGGCGGCGACGCTGCAGCTGGAGTGAGTTGCGCACGAGCGGCGGTCGCCCTGCGCGACGCACTGCTGGGTCCGGACGAAGCGGACGCTGGCCGCGCTTGGCGGCCTCTACCTGGGTTCTCTGACAATCGCCAGGCAGTCGCGAGTCCGATTAAAGCGATTTCCCTCCGTGATGCTTCAGCCCGGTCTTATCCGTACGCAAGGCGCTCAGCGAAACTCCGCAGTGTCGAGCACGCTACTGACAAGCTCTTCGCCATCGATTGCGCACTGTGTGGGCTCACCCGGTACGAATGATCGATGACGATGCGCGCAGGCAAGAGCCGGACACGATGAGTGCCGTGCCCGACGACACCATGCAGGACAATGCGGCGCTGCGGGACGAGCTTTCCGGCATGCGTCGCCTGCATGCCCTACAGGTCAGCCTGGCGGCACAGGCCGATGCCCGCATCGCGCTACAGGAAATCACCGCGCTTGCCTGTGCCTTCGCGCGTACCGATTGCGGCTGCGTGCAACTGGTCAGCGCACACAACAGCGAGATGGAGTTGCGTGTCTACCGCGGACATGACGAACGCAGTGCATTCGTGCAGCAGTTCCTGAAGGACGGCTTTCAGGCGACCTGCGACACCGTGCGGCGCGAACGCCGGCAGTTGGTGATCGAGGACATCGAAACCTTCACCCCGTTGAAGGGAACCCCCGATTACGAGGCAGCGCTGTGCAGCGGCATCCGTGCTGCCCAGTTCACTCCGTTGTTCAATCGTGCCGGTGGCTTGCTGGGATTGCTCGGGACCCAGTTCACCGTGCCGTATCGGCCTGCGGAGCATGAACTCAGATTGCTCGAACTGCTCGCATGGACGGCTGCCGACTACATCGAGCGCCACCGTGCCGAGCTGGCACTGCGCACCAGCGAATCGCGGCTGGCCGCGCTGTCGGCGGCGAGTTCCGAGGTGCATTACCGCATGAGCGCCGACTGGGACGAGATGCACCAGCTTACTGCCGGCGAACGCGCTGCCGATGCGATGGCGACCAGCCGTTCCTGGATCATGGATTACATCCCTGCAGAGGATCAGGCGCTGGTGCGGAGCAGGATCGATGCAGGCATCCGTTCGCGCAGCGCGATCGTGTTCGAGCATCGGGTACGACGCGCCGATGGCAGCATTGCGTGGATGGCGACCAAGGCGGTACCGGCACTGGATGCGGATGGACGCATCACCGAGTGGTTTGGTGCCGGCGCCGATGTCACCGCGCGCAAGCAGGCCGAGGAACATCTACGCGAGAGCGAGGCGCGGCTGACCTATGTGCTCGATCAGGTTCCGATCGGGATCGGCCTGTTCGATACGCAAGGCCGTTTCACCTACCGCAATCCACAATTGCGTGACCAGTTGGCAGAGCGGGTTCCTTCGCGCGAATCAGTGCAGGAGCAACCGCGGGCCGGCGTCGACCAGCAGGGGCAGGCGGTCGCGATCCAGGAATTTCCCTGCGCCCTCGCGCTGCGCGGCGAAGACACGACCGTGCCGGTGGATTTCATCGATCCCCGTAATGCGCAGCGCTGGTTGCGCATCACTGCGGTGGCGCTGCGCGAAGAGGACCGTGTGACCGGTGGCGTTGCGGTGGTGCAGGACGTCACGGTGCAGCGCCAGGTGCAGACGGAAGTGGGCGCGCTTGCCGAGCGCAATCGCGACATCCTCGAAAGTATTTCCGATGCCTTCTATGGCGTCGACGCGCAGGGGCGCTTCACCTACATCAACCAGAAAGCCGAGTTGCTGTGGGGGCGTGCACGCGACCAACTGCTGGGAAACCTGCTGTGGGAGCAGTTTCCCGACTCGATCGGGTCGCTTCCGTATCAGGCGCATGTGCGCGCGGCACAGACACGCCAGGTGGTCAGACTGGAAGCCTTGTCGCCGGCATTGGGGTACTGGGTGGATATCAGCATCTATCCCACCAACGACGGCGGCATGTCGGTGTACTTCCGCGACATCTCCGACAAGAAGCGCGCCGACGCGCGGCTGCGTGCCAGCGAAGAACGCTTCCGCACCGCATTGACGATCGAAACCGTCGGCGCGACCTACTTCGACATGGGTGGCCGCCTCACCGATGCCAATGACACCTTCCTGAAAATGAGCGGCTACAGCCGTGCCGACGTGGAAGCGGGCACGCTCTCCTGGCAGGCGCTGACCCCACCCGAAGCCAGGGACCTGTGCGAGCGGGCGTTCGAGGAACTCAGGACCAAGGGCAGCGCCACACCGTATGAGCGCCAATACCTGTGCAAGGACGGAACCCGGCGCTGTGCCCTGTTTGCGTCCAAGCGCTTGCCCGACGGCACCGGCTTCGAGTTCGTGCTGGACATCACCGACCGCAAGCTCACCGAAGCGGCGCTACGCGAAGTGCAGGACCGCAATGCTTTCCTGCTGAAACTCTCCGACGCCTTGCGGCCACTGCCCGATCCGGCCGCAATCCAGGGCGAGGCCGCACGCGTGCTGGGCGAGCATCTGAACGCCGGCCGCACCTACTACGTGGAAGTGGATGCCAGGGCGCAGCAGTACGTGGTCGAACGCGACTGGCATCAGCCCGATGAAACCAGTCATGCACGTCGCTTCGCGTTGACCGACTGGCCGATGCCCTGGCTGCTCGACGCGCAGACCTGGGTGGTGCGCGATGCCGCCACCGATCCTGCATTGCCCGACGATCAGCGCGCGGCCTACCTGGACAACCAGATCGCTGCGCTGATCGTGGTGCCGCTGATCAAGGGCGGCCGACTGGTGGCGACCTTCGTGGTTAATCAACGCAGCGCACGCAACTGGAATGCCGCCGAGATCCGTCTGGCAGAGGAAACCGCCGAGCGCACCTGGGCGGCGCTGGAGCGTGCGCGTGCACAGAGCGCGCTGCTCGAAAGCGAGGAGCGATACCGGGTGATCCTGGAGAGCGCGCTCGACTATGCAATCTTTACCACCGATACGCGCGGACACATCCAGACCTGGCCGCCGGGTGCGGAGGCTGTGTTCGGCTGGACCGCGGAAGAGGCGATCGGCCAGCACATCGCGATGACCTTCGTTGCCGAAGACCGGCTGACCGGCGTGCCGCAGCGTGAGATCGAACAGGCCCACTACACCGGCGGCGCGCCGAATGTGCGCTGGCATCAATGCAAGGACGGCCGGCGCGTGTTCATCGAGGGCGCGACGCGGCCGCTGCGCGATGGCAGTGCCGAGCCGCTGGGCTATCTCAAGATCGGCCAGGACGTGACCCGGCGACGGCAATGGGAAGATCGCCAGCAGGTGTTGCTGGCCGAGCTGCAGCACCGCACGCGTAATTTGATGGGTGTGGTGCGTGTGGTCTTCAATCGCACACAACGCAGCAGCAAGACCATCGCCGAGTTGGCGCTGATCTACAACGATCGCCTGGACGCCCTGGCGCGCGTGCAGGGCTTGCTGTCGCGCCTGAACGAGGGCGATCGCATCCTGTTCGACGAATTGATCCGGGTCGAGTTGTCGGCCATGGGCGCGATCGATGCGCAAGGCCAAGGCGACCGCGTGACACTGGACGGCCCCGCTGGCGTGCGTCTGCGCTCCAGCACCGTGCAGACCTTTGCGCTGGCCCTGCATGAGCTGGCGACCAATGCCAACAAGTACGGCGCGCTTGCACAGGCCGGCGGCCAGTTGCGGGTGCGCTGGCGCCTGCTGGGTACCGCCAAGGGCACCCGCCTGCGCATCGAGTGGAGCGAGACCGGTGTGCACATGCCGGCGCCTGGCGAAGCGGCACAAGGCTCCGGCTATGGGCGCGAGCTGATCGAACGCGCGCTGCCGTACCAGCTGCAGGCCGAGACGACCTACGTGCTGGGGCCGGACGGCGTGCGCTGCACCATCGAGCTGCCGGTGTCGGAGAGCATGCGTCTGGAAAGCGACGACAGCTGAAGATGCGTGCTGCGCCTGCACACGCCTGCCAGTGGCGTGCTGCAGTGCGACGACAGCGGCGGCCGGCACGCCGAATCCGCAGCAGCGCAGCAGCACGGGTCGACGAGCGGCAGGTGCCTGGATGGACGGTCAGCGCCATGGCTGGCGCGGATGTTGTCGCAGCTGGGCGCCGATCCAGGCCGCAGCGGTCTGTCGCCTTTTTCGAGTGGCCTTCCTCGCGGGCATGGATTTTTTCGGGCGAATCCATATACTGCCCCCCAGTATTTAGCCGGAGCCGTCATGCCGCATTCGCCGCAGGAGAAAAAGCGGGCGCTAGCACGCGTACGGCGCCTGCGCGGGCAGTGCGACGCGCTTGAGCGCGCGCTGGAGGCGGGCGCAGACTGTGCGCCTGTGCTGCAGCAGATCGCCGCGATCCGGGGTGCCGTCAATGGGCTGATGTCGCAGGTGCTCGAAGCGCATATTCGCGAAGACTTCGGCCACGCCGCCGCCTCCGACGCGCAGCGCGCCGAGCGGGTGCAGGAGCTGCTCGGGCTGGTCCGGTCCTATCTCAAATGAACTCCCACCGGGCCGGCGCCTGCCGTGCCCGTCCTTGAACCCCATCGTCAGGAGCGCCACCACATGAAATCCCGTGCAGCAGTTGCATTCGGACCCGGCAAGCCGCTGGAAATCGTCGAGATCGACGTCGCACCGCCACAGGCCGGCGAAGTGCTGGTCCGCATCACCCACACCGGTGTGTGCCACACCGACGCGTTCACGCTGTCCGGCGACGACCCGGAAGGCATCTTCCCGTCCGTGCTGGGCCACGAGGGCGGCGGCATCGTCGAGCAGGTCGGCGAGGGCGTGACCAGCGTCAAGGTCGGCGACCACGTGATCCCGCTGTACACGGCCGAATGCCGCAAGTGCAAGTTCTGCCTGTCGGGCAAGACCAACCTGTGCCAGGCCGTGCGCGCCACCCAGGGCAAGGGCCTGATGCCGGACGGCACCACGCGCTTCTCCTACAACGGCGAGCCGATCTACCACTACATGGGCTGCAGCACCTTCAGCGAGTACACCGTGGTGCCGGAGATCTCGCTGGCGGTGGTGAACCCGGAAGCGCCGCTGGAAAAGGTCTGCCTGCTCGGTTGCGGCGTCACCACCGGCATCGGCGCGGTGCACAACACCGCCAAGGTCAAGCCGGGCGAAAGCGTGGCGGTGTTCGGCCTGGGCGGCATCGGGCTGGCGGTGATCCAGGGCGCGGTGCAGGCCAAGGCCGGGCGCATCCTGGCCATCGACACCAACCCGGGCAAGTTCGATCTGGCGCGCAGCATGGGCGCCACCGATTGCATCAACCCCAAGGACTACGACAAGCCGATCCAGGAGGTCATCGTCGAGCTGACCGATGGCGGCGTGGACTTCAGCTTCGAGTGCATCGGCAACGTCAACGTGATGCGTTCGGCGCTCGAGTGTTGCCACAAGGGCTGGGGCGAGAGCGTCATCATCGGCGTGGCCGGCGCCGGCCAGGAAATCAGCACCCGTCCGTTCCAGCTGGTGACCGGCCGCGTGTGGCGCGGGTCGGCCTTCGGCGGTGTCAAGGGACGGACCCAGTTGCCGGGCATGGTGGAGCAATCGATGAAGGGCGAGATCGATCTCGATCCGTTCATCACCCACACCATGCCGCTGGAAGAGATCAACGAGGCCTTCCACCTGATGCACGAAGGCAAGTCGATCCGCACCGTGATCCATTTCTGACCGTACGGCCAGGAGCGGCGCGCGGCCGCTTCCGCGCACGTGGTACCCGATACTCCGGGAGGGGCATGATGACCAGCGTCTCGATTCATCCTTCGGTAGACAGTGGTATAGCGCGTGGCGGTGCAGAAAGCTTTCAGGGCGGAACCCTTGAATGCCACTGCGCCAGCGACAAGGTGACCGTGGACGTGGCTGCGCAGACCGCGCACAACCACGCCTGCGGCTGCAGTAAATGCTGGAAGCCGGAAGGCGCGACCTTTTCAGTGATTGCGGTGGTGCCGCGCGACAAGGTCACGGTGACCGCGCATGCGGAGAAGCTCAAGATCGTCGACGAAAGCGCGGCGATCCAGCGGCATGCGTGCACCGGCTGCGGCGTACATATGTTCGGTCGCATCGAAGACAAGGGTCACGCGTTTTACGGGCTGGACTTCATCCATACCGAGTTGTCGCAGCAGTCGGGCTGGTCGCCGCCGGGCTTTGCGGCGTTCGTGTCCTCCATCATCGAAACCGGCACGCCGCCGGCGGACATGGACGGCGTGCGCGCGCGTCTCAACGAGCTCGGGCTGACCCCGTACGATTGCCTGTCGCCGGGATTGATGGATGCGCTGGCCGCCAATGTGGCACGCAAGAAGGGCTTGCTGCACTGATCGTCCAACCCCGCGGCCGGCGCTCGTGCCGGCCGCAGGTTTTTATCGAAGGAATCTCATGGAACGTATCGAACACCATGCCTGCTTCGGCGGCTGGCAAGACGTCTACCGGCATCAGTCGCAGAGCTTGAACTGCAGCATGCAGGTCGGCGTCTATCTGCCCCCGCAGGCCGCCGATGGCCCGTTACCGGTGCTGTACTGGCTGAGCGGGCTGACCTGCACCGAACAGAATTTCATCAACAAGGCCGGCGCGCAGCGGTATGCGGCCGAGCATGGCGTGATCCTCGTCGCGCCCGACACCAGCCCGCGTGGCGACGATGTGGCCGACGCGGATGGCTACGACATCGGCAAGGGCGCCGGCTTCTATGTCGATGCCACCGAGCAGCCGTGGGCGGCGCACTACCGCATGTACGACTATGTGGTGAACGAATTGCCGGCGTTGATCGAAGCGAACTTCGCCACCACCGGCGCGCGCGCGATCAGCGGCCACTCGATGGGCGGCCATGGCGCCTTGACCATCGCGTTGAAGAATCCGGGCCGCTATCGCAGCGTGTCGGCATTCTCGCCGATCGTGGCGCCCAGCCAGGTGCCGTGGGGCGAGAAGGCATTCGGCCAGTATCTGGGTCAGGACCGCGCAGCGTGGCAAGCGTACGACGCCACTGCGTTGATCGCACAGGCGCAGGAACGCCTGCCGCTGTTGATCGATCAGGGCGATGGCGACGAATTTCTGGAAAACCAGCTGAAGACGTCGCTGTTTGAACAGGCTGCCAAGGCTGCCGATTATCCGGTTACGGTGCGGCTGCAGCCCGGTTACGACCATAGCTACTACTTCATCGCCAGCTTTATCGGCGAACACATCGCACACCATGCCGCGGCATTGCGTGGTTGATCGTTTGGTCGAGTGCGCAGTAAATGCGTGGTGTGAGATGGTGGATGGTGGTGCGCATTGCGTTACGTTGCATTGCCGCGCTGCCGCGCTGCCGTGTTGCGTGGGCGGTGGCGTGAGTAAAGCATCGAATTGACCTCCCTTCTCCCCCTCGGGAGAAGGTGCCCCCGCAGGGGTGGATGAGGGTGCGGGCTCACGGGCGGATGAGGGGACGGCGAAGCTTGGTGGAGCGCGTAGGTTGGCCGTTAGAGCGGCTGATCTGTGGCGTGGCTGCAGGGCCCTTGCCCGCCCACCATCGCGGGACACGCCGCAAGTACGTCCGTGTAGGCTCTTACGCGGCATCCATGCCGCGTAAGGTCCCGCGACGGTGGGCGGGCAAGGACCAGGCGAGATGGTCGGTGTGCTGGCGCAAGCAGAGCATGGCATGCCGTTGTTTGGATAACGGCGTCCTGTCAGCTTTTCAATACAGCGCATTCAACAGGCAGGCTTCAACACAACGCCCTGCAAACTTCCTGGTAAGGCGCGCAAGCAGCCTTCTCGAATCTGAAGTCTGCATCGACCAGCTGCGTCACATCATTATCTTGTCGGCTATAGCCATTGCCACAAACCAAGAACGGCTAACGCACTACCTGCGCCGCAAGCTTGCCCAATCGGCGCATGGCGCGCTCCAGCGTGTGGCTCCATGGCTGGCCGCAGGTCAGCCGCAGGTGATCTGCGTAGTCGCCACGGCTGGAGTACAGATGACCGGGCGAGGTGCCGATGCGTTCTGCCAGTGCGGCCTCGAACACGGCCTGGCCGCTACCGCTGTCGGGCAGTTGCAGCCATAGCGATAATCCGCCTGCCGGGTCGCCCACGCGCGTGCCTTCCGGCCAATGCCGCACGATGGCATCGCGCAGCCGCTGCCCGTTGTCGGCCAGGGTGCGGCGCAGCTTGCGCAGATGCCGTTCCAGATCGTGTTGCGCCAGGTAGTCGGCCAGTGCCAGTTGCGGCAGGCTGGCGCTGCCGACGGTGGAAAAGTACTTGGCGCGCACCAGGGCGTCGGTCCAGTCGCCACCCAGCAACCACCCCACCCGCAGGCCGGGCGAGAGCACCTTGGAGAACGAGCCGCAGGTGATCACGTTGGCATGGGTATCGAAATGGCGCAGCGGACGTGGACGTTGCCCCGACCAATCCAGTTCGCCGTAGATATCGTCCTCGATCACCACGGTGCCATGGCGTGCGCAGCTGTCGAGCAATGCGCGCTTGGCGCTGTCGGGCGTGAGGCTGCCGCTTGGATTGTTGAAGTTGGGAATCAGCACCGCCGCACGCACCGGCGTGCGCTGCAGCAGCGTATCCAGACGCGCGACATCGATACCCTGGCCGGGAAGGTTGGGTACTTCCAGCACCTTCAGGCGCAGTGCCGCCACCGCCTGCAGGATGCCGTGATACGTGGGCGTTTCCACCAGCACCACATCGCCTGGCGCGGTGAGCGTGCGCAGCGCCAGGCTGATCGCTTCCATTGCGCCGGCGGTGATCACCACTTCTTCCGCATCTACCGTAGTTGCGCAGTGTGCATAACGTTGTGCGATCTGCCGGCGCAGTGCGGGGTGGCCTTGCGGCGGTGCGTAATCCAACGCCGCCGAGCGCTGGCGACGCAGCTGCCGCGACAGGGCCGCGGCCAGTTGTGCGGTGGGCAATAACTCAGGCGCGGGGGTGGCAGTGTGCAGTGGCACCAGGTCGGTACGTGCCAAGGTGTCGAGCACGCGCTGCAAGGCCGGGTTGTCGACCATGCCCGGTTTGCGCCGACGTGTGACGGGTGCTGCGGCCGGCAACGCAGGCGTCGTGCTGCGCACGAAGTAGCCCGAACGCGGGCGCGCTTGCACGCGCCCCTCGCGTTCCAGTTGCAGGCAGGCCTGCACGGCGGTGGCAGTGCTGATGCCATGGTTGGCGGCCAGTTGCCGGATCGAGGGTAGGCGCTCGCCGGCACGCAAGGTGCCGCCTTCGATCTGCTGCCGCAGCTGCGTGGCCAGCGATTCGTACAGCAGCATCTGCGGGCGCCTTCCATCTGTATTGGTCGATTTGCAGCGTATCTGAATCTGTGATGGTCGGGTAGCACGTTGCAGACTGGCCGTGCCCGGTGAGTACGCCAGGTATGGATTTCCTTCAGTGAGGTTGGCCGTGCTGCTTCCTGTGTTTATCGTCGATGCGTTCACCACGGTGCGTTTCAAGGGCAATCCGGCAGCCGTGGTGCCGTTGCAGGCCTGGTTGCCGGAGCCGGTGATGCAGGCCATCGCCAGCGAACACAATCTTTCGGAGACCGCCTTCTTCGTTCGCGACGACAGCGGGGTGTTCGACATCCGCTGGTTTTCTCCGCTCAAGGAGGTCGGCTTCTGCGGGCATGCGACCTTGGCCAGCGCGTTCGTGATCGCGACGCACCAGCTGGCGGCGTTTCCGCTGCGCTTGCGTGCGCCGGCTGTCGGTGAGATCGCCGTTGCCAGGATAGATGAGCACAGCTTCGAACTGCGCTTCCCCAACCAGGAGCCGTCGCTGCTGCAGGTGGTGCCGCACGCGTTGTCTGAGTCGTTATCGATCGCGCCCCAAGCTGTCTATGCGAATGCGCAGGCGTATATCGCCGTCTACGCCGACCAAGCACAGGTGCGTGCGGTGACGCCGGATCTGGGCCGGATGCTGGCGCTGGCGCCGCGCGATGTGGCGGTCACCGCACCAGGCCTTGAGCATGATTTTGTCTCCCGCTATTTCTGGCCGTCCAACGGCGGCAGCGAAGATCCGGTCACCGGATCGATTCATGCCGCGCTTGCGCCGCTGTGGGCGCAGCGGCTAGGCAAGACGCAGCTCACCGCGCTGCAGGCCTCCGCGCGTGGCGGCGAACTGCAGTGTCGGGTCGAGCCGCAGCATGTCTACGTGCGTGGCAGCGCTGTCCAGTATCTGCAGGGAACCATTGCGCTATGAGCACTCCACTATCCGTGCACGCGGTATCGGCCGGCGTTGGGCGACGGGCGGTCTGGCAATTGCTGGTTGCCGAAGTCCTGATCGGTTCGGTCGGCGTGTTCGTCCACGAAAGCGGGCAGGATCCGGTGACGGCGGTGTTCTATCGCTGCCTGTTCGGGGCGCTGTTTCTTACCGTATGTGGCTTGGTCGGTGGACAGCTACGAGGGCTATGGCGCGAGCGCGCGCTGTTGCGCGATGCCATCGTCAGCGGTGTGCTGCTGGTGTTGAATTGGGTGGCGTTGTTCGCCGGCATGGCGCGCTCGTCGATCGGCGTGGCGACCATGGTCTACCACGTGTTTCCGTTCGTGATGTTGCTGCTGGCCGCGTTGTTGCAGGGCGAGCGCACGCGGCGTGCCGATCTGGGCTGGACGTTGCTGGCATTCGTCGGCGTGGCCTGCTCGGCAAACCCGGCGCGGTTGTGGCAGGCGGCCGACCGTGGCTATCTGATCGGCATTGCACTCACGCTGCTGGCGGCGTTGCTATGCGGTGCGTCGCTGCTGATGTCGCGCCGTATCAGCCGCGAGCGGCCGCTGGCGGTGGTGACAGTGCAGTGTTGGGTCGGCACGTTCCTGCTGGCCGGGTTTTCCAGCAGTGCGGCGTTGCATCCGGGCCTGCACTGGCTGTGGTTGGTGGGCCTGGGCGTGATCCACAGCGGCATCGTCTATGTGCTGTTCTATTCGTCCTATCGCCATCTGCATGTGGCCACGATTGCGGTGCTGGCGTTCGTGTATCCGCTGGTGACGCTACTGCTGGACTATCTGCTCTATGGCCACGCATTGGTGCCGGTGCAGTGGCTGGGCCTAGCGCTGATCGTGGTGGGCACGCTGGCGGTGAATCTGAAATGGCGCTGGCCGCGGCGTGTGGCAGACAGCGCACCGGCCTGAGCAAAGTGCCGCCGCGCAGTGCACGCGGCGGCCGTGGAACTTAACGCACGTCGCGCAGTTCCCAGTGGTGCCCAGCCAGGGCCTGCATGCGCTGCTTGAGCAGGTCGCCGGGGATGCTGGTGGTGGCGACCAGGTCCACACGCAGATCGCCCTGCTTGCCGGTAACCGTGGCCGACGGATCGGTCACGCCCAGGCTGGGGTCCACCGCGTCCGGGTCGGCCTGCAGCTGGCGCCAGCGATCGAACCAGGCCGGATCGCGCAAGGCGGCCTGCAACTGTTCGGCAAAGGCCTCGGCACCATGGGCACTAAAGCTCACGCTCGCATCGCCGCCGCGGGCGAGCTTGGGGTCGGGCAGGCTGATCGAGTAGCTGACAGGCATGTGCAAGGACTCTGATGGATGACGCCGGTACGTTAGTGCAGCGGCGGTGAGCGCTCCGTCGACAGGTGTGGACACGTGGGAGCCTCCAGGTGCGGAGTCACGGCTTGTTCCGCGAGCGGGGGAGGGCGCTGTGTGCGCGCCTCGCCAGGTTTTGACGGCATCTGGTGAGCGAGGCTGCGACTCGGAACCCCGGTTGTCTTTGTGTCTTTGTGTATTAGGGATGAGGTCGCGCGGCTAGATCAGTTGTAGAGCGGCTGATCTGCGGCTCCACTGCAGGGCCCTTGCCCGCCCACCGTCGCAGGACACGCCGCAAGTACGTCCGTGTAGGCTCTTACGCGGCATCCATGCCGCGTAAGGTCCCGCGACGGTGGGCGGGCAAGGACCAGTCCAGATGGTCGGTGTGCATGGTTTTTCAAAACAGCCGGTAACGGGTGCGGTGTCCTCGCCGCGCCCTCGACGCTGTGAGTTTGCTGCAGGGCCCTTGCCCGCCCACCCTCGCAGGACACGCCGCAAGTACGTCCATGTAGGCTCTTACGCGGCATCCATGCCGCGTAAGGTCCCGCGACGGTGAGCGGGCAAGGACCAGTCCAGATGGTCGGTGCGCACGGGTAAGCAAGGCGCGGCATGCATCGTTTGCAGCATGGCTAATCAGTTGCCAAGACGAGCCGAGCAGTTAGTAGGCTTTCAATGAAGCAACCTCAAAACGTCCTGGTGCGGTGACCTTGCCGGTTCCGGGACCCTTGGCGGCATGGATGCCGCCAAGGAGCCTCCATGGACGGATTCACGGCGTGTCCCGAAAGTGGTGAGGGCAACGCGCCCTCGACCAACGAGGCTCTGCTCCAACCTCATAACGCCCTGACTCAAAACCTGGTCGTCCTGAGTTGGGACTAGAGGCAGAAGTTACCCGGAAACGACTGCATAGCGTGGAGACGTGACTGCAGACCGTCGCCACGCAGCATTTATGCGGAATTTACGCGGCGGCTGTCGCAGGTCCATAGCGACTTTACGCAACCCGGGCAGACACTGCGCGGGTTGGCGGAGCGGTTCCGCCGTGGACGATCCCGATGCATCCCTTGACCTGTCTGCTCCATCGCCGCTGCGCGCGCGGTGCGGCAGCGCTTTGCCTTGTCGGCCTGCAGACGCTGCATGCGCCGTCGCATCTCGCATCCATCGCGCCGCGTTGCGCGCGTCTCGGGGAGTAGCCGATATGCCTGCCTGGTTGTCCCTGTTGTGCGGCGTGGCCGTACTCGTTGCCGCCGCGTACCTGCTGTACGTGGTCCTGCGCCCCGAAGACTTCTGATGCGAGTGCGCTCCAATGATTGAAACTCTCCTTGTCTACGCGCTGGCCATCGTGCTGGCCTGGCCCCTGGGCCGCTACCTGGCAGCGGTGATGCGCGGCGCCCCGATGCGTGGCGACTTGCTGTTCGGCTGGATCGAACGGCCGTTGTATGCGTTGCTCGGTACCCGCCCGCAGCAGGGCATGTCGTGGCGTGGGTATGCGATGGCGTTCCTGCTGAGCAACCTGGTTGTCGGCCTGCTCACCTGGGCAGTGTTCATGACCCAGGCGTGGCTGCCGTTCAACCCGGACGCCATTCCGAATATGCGTTGGGACACCGCGCTGCACACCATGGTGTCGTTCGTCACCAACACCAATCAGCAGCACTACTCGGGCCAGGCGCAGTTGTCGTATCTGGCGCAGATGACCGGCATCGTCGGCCTGCAGGTGGTGACGCCGATGATGGGCCTGGCATTGGCGGTGGCGACCTTGCGCGCATTGTTCGGTGGGCGAGCGGTCGCAACTGTGTCCGACGCCTTGCCGGCATCCAATGCGACCGCGAGCGCTAAACAGCGGGTGGCCGGACTGGAGGAGCCGGAGATCGTCATGCCGCGCCCGGGGCGGCAGCAGTCGGCTTCCGGATTGGAGGCATTGCCGGAGGCAGACGTCGGCAATTACTGGGCGGATGTGATCCGCGCCAGCGTGCGTGTGTTGCTGCCGCTATGCCTGCTGTGGACCGTGCTGCTCGGCTGGCAGGGCGTGCCCTCCACGCTGCAGGGTGCGGCCACCGCCGCGCCGCTGGATAGTAGCGCCGGCATGCCCAAGCAGACCATTCCGGTCGGGCCGGTTGCGGCGATGGTCGCGGTCAAGCAGCTCGGCACCAACGGTGGCGGCTGGTACGGCCCCAACAGTTCGGTGGCGCTGGAAAATCCCACGCCGCTGAGCAACCTGCTGGAGACCTTGGCGCTGGTGCTGTTGCCGATGAGCGTGGTGTTCATGGTCGGCTACCTGACCGGGCGCAAGCGTCTCACCGCATTGGTATTCGGCACCATGCTGACGATGTCGGTCGCGTCCACCGCGCTGTTGCTGTGGTCCGAAGCGCATTCGGCCAGCGCCAGCTCGGCTGCCTTGATGGAAGGCAAGGAGGTGCGTGTCGGCGCAGATGCGTCTGCGTTGTGGGCGGCCTTGACCACGCAGACCTCCAACGGCTCGGTCAATGCGATGCACGATTCGCTGGCGCCATTGAGCGGCCTGGTCACGCTGGTGGACATGCTGATCAACGCAATCTGGGGCGGCATCGGCTGCGGTCTGCAGCAGTTCGTGGTGTATCTGCTGCTGAGCGTGTTCCTGGCCGGTTTGATGACCGGGCGCACGCCGGAGTTGTTCGGCCGCAAGATCGAGGCGCGCGAGGTGCAGTTGCTTGCGCTGCTGATCCTGCTGCAGCCGTTGGTGGTGCTGGGCTTCACCGCAGTGGCGCTGGCGGTGCCGGCATTTACCGCCAATTCCAATCCCGGCTTCCATGGCATCAGCCAGGTGTTCTACGAGTACACCTCGGCCTTTGCCAACAACGGCTCGGGCTTCGAAGGCCTGGGCGATGCGACGTACTGGTGGAACCTGAGTTGCTCGGCGGTGCTGGCACTGGGCCGCTATCCCGCGCTGATCCTGCCGCTGATGGTGGCCGCGCGCATGGCGGTGAAGCGGCGCGCGCCGGAATCGGCCGGCAGCCTGCAAATCGAAACGCCAACCTTCGCGCTGACCCTGATGGCGATCGTGCTGGTGCTCACCGTGCTGCAGTTCATGCCGGCACTGGTGCTGGGTCCTATCGCTGAACACCTCGCCCTGGCGGCGTCCTGAGAGTTTGAGCAATGTCTACGATCGATACGACTGAAAAACGCGCGCGCGGTGACGCGGCGTTGTTCGACGCCGCCGTGCTGGTGGCGGCGATGCGCGCGGCCTTCCTCAAGTTGGCGCCGCGGCATCTGCTGCGCAGCCCGGTGATGGCGGTGGTGATGGGTGGCACGCTGCTGGCGGCGGTGATCACCGCCAGCGGGTATGGCAATGCCGGGTTCGGCTGGGCGGTGACGGCGATCCTGTTCGTCACCGTGCTGTTCGGCAATTTCGCCGAGGCCATCGCCGAGGCGCGCGGGCGTGGGCAGGCCGCATCGCTGCGGCGTGCGCGCAAGGATCTGGTCGCCCGCCGGGTGGAAACCGCACTCGGCGGCCGCGAGACCCGCGTGCCGGCGGCGGAACTGCGCCCGGGCGACTACGTGATGGTGTCCGAAGGCGAATTCGTCCCGGCCGATGGCGAGATCGTGCGCGGCGTTGCAACGATCAACGAAGCGGCGGTCACCGGCGAATCGGCACCGGTACTGCGCGAGGCCGGCACCGATCGCAGTGGCGTGATCGGCGGAACGCGCGTGCTCTCCGATGAGATCGTGTTCAAGGTCACCGCCGAGCCGGGGCATAGTTTCCTGGATCGCATGATCGCCTTGGTGGAAGGCGCCAACCGGCAGAAGACGCCGAACGAAATTGCGCTGACCTTGCTGCTGGCGGCGATGACGCTGACCTTCCTGATCGTGGTGGCCTCGCTGCCGGCGATCGCCGGCTTCGTCGGCGTCACGCTGGACCCGCTGCTGCTGATCGCGCTGCTGGTGTGCCTGATCCCGACCACCATCGGCGGGCTGTTGCCGGCGATCGGCATTGCCGGCATGAACCGCGCGCTGTCTGCCAATGTGCTGGCCAAATCCGGCAAGGCGGTGGAAGTGGCCGGCGACGTGGACGTGCTGTTGCTCGACAAGACCGGCACCATCACCTACGGCGACCGGCAGGCCACCGCGTTCCATCCGCTGGCCGGTATCGACCGTGCGCAGCTGCGCGATGCGGCAATGCTGGCCTCGCTGGCCGACCCGACGCCGGAAGGCAAGTCCATCGTCAAGCTGGCACGCCAGCAGGGCGCGGTGGCGGTCGAGCCGGAGGGCGCGCATTTCATCGGCTTCACCGCGCAAACCCGCATGTCCGGCGTGGATCTGGCCGGGCGCAGCATCCGCAAGGGTGCCGGCGATGCGATCGTGGCCTATGTGCAGGCGCAGGGCGCCACGGTGTCGCCGGAGTTGAACGGCCGCATCGAAGAAGTCGCGCGTGGCGGCGCCACCCCGCTGGTGGTGGCCGAAGGCCGGCATGTGCTGGGCGTGGTCGAGCTGAGCGATGTGGTCAAGCAAGGCATCAAGGAAAAGTTTGCGCAGCTGCGTGCGATGGGCATCAAGACGGTGATGATCACCGGCGACAACCCGCTCACGGCCGCCGCGATTGCCGCCGAAGCCGGCGTGGACGACTACATCGCCCAGGCGCGCCCGGAAGACAAGCTGGCCCGCATCCGCGCCGAGCAGGCCGGCGGGCGGCTGGTGGCGATGGTCGGCGACGGTACCAACGATGCGCCGGCGCTTGCCCAGGCCGACGTGGGCCTGGCGATGAACTCCGGCACGCAGGCGGCCAAGGAGGCCGGCAACATGGTCGATCTGGATTCGGATCCGGCCAAACTGCTGGCGGTGGTCGAGGTGGGCAAGCAGCAGCTGATCACGCGCGGTGCGTTGACCACGTTCTCGTTGGCCAACGATGTGTCCAAGTACTTCGCGATCCTGCCGGCGCTGTTTGCCGCGGCGATTCCGTCGATGGCCGCGCTCAACGTGATGCAGTTGTCCAACCCGCGGCATGCGGTGCTGGCGGCGTTGATCTTCAATGCGCTGATCATCCCGGCATTGATTCCGCTGGCGTTGCGCGGCGTGCGCTTTCGCCCGTCCAGCGCCACGGCCCTGCTGCGCCGGAACATGCTGATGTACGGCGTGGGTGGCGTGTTGCTGCCGTTTGCCGCCATCAAGTTGATCGACCTGGCGCTTGTCGCCACTTTGGGGAACTGAGTCATGACGATTTCTTCGAAAACCGGTACGTCCACGGCGCAGCCGTTGCGCGACGACGGCGCCCTGCGCGGGGCGGTGATGCTGGCGTTGTTCATCCTGCTGGGCCTGGGCCTGAGCTATTCGCTGGTCGCCACCGGCATCACCGGCGCGCTGTTCCCCGAACAGGCGCACGGCTCGTTGCTGCGCGATGACGCGCGCGTGGTGGGCTCGGCCCTGGTGGCGCAGCCGTTTGCCAATGCGCGCTATTTCCAGCCACGCCCCTCGGCGGCCAAGTACGACCCGAGCGCGGCGGCCGGCAGCAACCAGGCGCGCTCCAATCCCGACCTGCAGAGCCGCATCGCCGCCACGCGCGCCGAGGTGGCTGCACGCGACGGCATCGCACCGGAGGCGGTCCCCGCCGAGCTGATCACCCAGTCCGGCAGTGGCCTGGATCCACACCTGAGCCCGGCCGGTGCCCAGGTCCAGGTGCGCCGGGTCGCCGCCGCGCGCGGCTGGCCGGAACAGCGCGTGGCCGCGCTGGTACAGGCCGCCACCGAACAGCCACAGTTCGGCCTGCTCGGGCAGCCGCGGGTGAATGTGCTGGCACTGAACCTGGCGCTGGAGCGTGCGGGGAATGGGGAGTCGGGAATCGGGAATGGGGTGAAGCAAAAGCACTAGGATCATCGGGCAGCTGTAGGCTTTGCGATTCCCCATTCCCCATTCCCCATTCCCCATTCCTGATGATTGACGCCCGCACCCAACAAGCCGACGCGCTGATCGGCGAACTGCAGCGCGAACATGGCGGGCGCCTGACCGTGTTTCTGGGCGCAGCGCCCGGGGTGGGCAAGACCTACGCCATGCTGTCGCGGGCGCGCGAGCGCCTGCGCCAGGGCATGGACGTGGTGGCCGGGGTAGTGGAAACCCATGGCCGCAGCGAAACCGCGGCACTGCTGGATGGTCTGCCGCTGCTGCCGCGCACCCGCATCAACTATCAGGGCCGGGAGCTGGAAGAACTCGACCTGGACGCGTTGCTGGCGCGCAAGCCGAAGCTGGCGCTGATCGACGAGCTGGCCCATCGCAACGTGCCGGGCAGCCGGCACGAGCGGCGCTGGCAGGATATCGTGGAACTGCTCGATGCCGGCATCGATGTCTACACCACGGTCAACATCCAGCACCTGGAAAGCCTCAACGACATCGTGCTGCGCATCACCGGCGTGCGCGTGTCCGAAACCGTGCCCGATGCGGTGTTCGACCGCCTGCGCGACATCGTGCTGGTGGACCTGCCGCCGCGCGAACTGATCGAGCGCCTGCAGCAGGGCAAGGTGTATCTGCCCGAGCAGGCGACGCAGGCCTTGCAGGCGTTCTTTTCGCCTTCCAACCTTACCGCGCTGCGCGAGCTGGCGATGCAGACCGCGGCCGACCGCGTCGACAGCGATCTGCGCGACACCCAGGCCGCACGCGGTTTGCCGGGCACTGCCGCCTTGCGCCGCCGCGTGGTGGTGGCCATCGATGGGCGTGGCAGCTCGGATTATCTGGTGCGGGTGGCGCGGCGGTTGTCCGAACGACGCGATGCCCCGTGGACGGTGGTCACCGTGCAGACGCGCACCGTGGCCGACTCCGCCTGGCAGCTGGAGATCGACCGCGCGTTCGCACTGACACGCCGCCTAGGAGGCGATACCGCGCTGCTGCACGGCGCCAACGTCGCCGAGGCGTTGCTGGATTTCGCCGCGCAAAACGGCGTGTCCACGCTGGTGCTGGGGCGCACGCGCGAGCGCCCGCTGGCGCGCATGTTCAACCGCACGCTGACCCAGCAACTGCTGCAGCGAGGCGCGCATTACGAACTGGTCATCGTCAGTTCCGCCGATGCGCGCGCACGCGCACGCCAGCGTTGGCGCAATCCGCGCCAGTGGCTGCAGCGTTACGACCTGGCCTTCGCGGCGATCGCCGCCGCTGCCGCGGTCGCGGTGGCGTGGGTGATCCAGCGCTGGACCGACATCGACGATCTGTCGATGGTGTTCATCGTCGCGGTGGTGCTGGTGGCCTCGCGCACGCGCATGGCTGCCGCGGTGATCGCCGCGCTGCTGAGTTTTGTCGCCTACAACTTCTTCTTCATCGAACCGCGCTTCACCCTGCACATCAGCGCGCGCCAGGGCGTGGTGACGGTGTGCCTGTTCCTGATCGCCGCCCTGGTCGCCGGCCGCCTGGCCTCGCGCCTGCGCAGCCAGGTGCTGGCCTTGCGCGCTGCCAATGCGCATGCCAATGCGCTGCAGACGCTGGCCCGCGAGCTCAGCACCGCCGCCGACCTGGGGCAGGTGCTGGAAGCCGGCCGTCGCGCGCTGGCCACGGCACTGGATGCCGAGGCCTGGCTGCGTCTGGAGCAGCGCGAAAGCGATGCGCCGGCCAGCTTCGGCGCACTCGATCGCAGCGCGGCGGACTGGACCCAGCGCCACGGTCAACCGGCCGGCCGCTTCACCGATACGCTGGCCGGTGCGCAGTGGTGGTGCCTGCCGGTGCGGCACGAACGCGGCAGCCTGGGGGTGGCCGCGCTGCGCTTCCGTCAGAGCGTGCAGCGGCCCGGCCTGGAGGAGCGTCGGCTGGCCGAAGCGATGGTGGAGGACATCGGCCAGGCGGCGCTGCGCACGCGCCTGGTCGCCGATCTGGAAGGCGCGCGTGTCAGTGGCGAAACCGAGCGCCTGCGCTCGGCCTTGCTGTCCTCGGTTTCGCACGATCTGCGCTCGCCGCTGGCCTCGATGATCGGCTCGGCCAGCAGCCTGGCCAGCTACGGCGATGCGATGGACGCGCAGGACCGCCACAGCCTGCTCGACACCATCCAGCTCGAAGGCGAGCGGCTGGATCGCTACATCCAGAACCTGCTCGACATGACCCGGCTCGGCCACACCGGGCTGACCTTGAAGCGCGACTGGATCGGTGTGGACGAGCTGATCGGCTCGGCCACGCGGCGGCTGCAGCGCTACCAGCCGGCGGTGCGCCTGCAACTGGATCTGGCCGCCGACCTGCCGGCGATCTGGGTGCACCCGGCGCTGGTGGAACAGGCCATCTTCAACGTGCTGGAGAATGCGGCGAAATTTTCGCCGCCAGGAGTTGCGGTGACCGTGCAAGCGCGGCTGCAGGCCGGCGCGCTGCAGATCGATATCGGCGACCAGGGTCCCGGCATTCCCGAGGACGAGCGCGCGCGCATTTTCGACATGTTCTACAGCGTGGAGCGTGGCGACCGCGGCCGTCACGGCACCGGGCTGGGCCTGACCATCTGCCAGGGCATGATCGGCGCGCATGGCGGCAGCGTGGAGGCGCTGGCCGGCGCCGATGGTCACGGCACCACGATCCGCATTACGCTGCCGTTGCTCGTTCCCGCTGCGCCACCCCGCCCCGATGCCGACTGACCCCACTGCCATCCCGCCTGCCCGCGTGCTGATCGTCGACGACGAGCCGCAGATCCGCCGCTTTCTCGACATCAGCCTGCGTGCGCAGGGTTACCGCGTGCTGCAGGCCGGCACCGCTGAGGAGGGCTTGGCCACGCTGGCCGGGCAGGGCGCCGAACTGGTGGTGCTGGACATCGGCCTGCCCGATCGCGATGGCCACGAGGTGCTGCGCGAGATACGCCAGTGGTCCAACGTGCCGGTGATCATGCTCACCGTGCGCGCCGGCGAAACCGAAAAGGTCGCCGCGCTCGATGCCGGCGCCAACGACTACGTCACCAAGCCGTTCGGCGTGCAGGAACTGATGGCGCGCATCCGCGCGCTGCTGCGCCAGGCCGGCGCCGGCAGCACGGTGGAAGAGAGCGTGTTCGACGACGGCCGCTTGCACATCCACCTGGGCCTGCGCGAGGTCACCCTCGATGGCGAGGCGGTGCCCTTGAGCCGCAAGGAATACGCTTTGCTCGCGCTGCTGCTCAAGCACGCCGGCCGCGTGGTCACCCAGCCGCAACTGCTGCGCGAGGTGTGGGGCCCCACCCACGAGGAAGACACCCATTACCTGCGCATCCTGGTCGGCAAGCTGCGCCAGAAACTGCACGACGATGCCGCCGACCCGCATTACATCGTCACCGAACCGGGCGTGGGTTTGCGCTTTATCGGGGTGACGCGCTGACCGGCGCAGCGCAGCTGTTTTGTGGCGACGGCGCGGACAGCTTGAGCGAGATCCGGTTGTCCCGAACGGTGCAAAACCTGTCGGGCATTCGGTCGCGCGATGCGGGAGTCCGCAAGCACATGGGTGCAATGCGGCCAGGACCGCGCCCTGATGGAGGTGCCCTGGAACGAGACCAGGGGCGGGCCAAGGACATGGTCTGGAACGCGTTGCAGGTGCTTTCACGCCGCCGCTAATGGCATGCCAACATGCGCGGCGCAGCATGCGTCGGCATTTGGAAGAGGTGGGTGACATGCGGTATCGCTTCGGTGTGTTGTGGCTGTTGTCGGCTTGGCTGTTGTTGAGCGGCTGCGCGTTTGCACAGACCGTGCCGACGCCTGCGCAGATCATGCAGCTGCGCAGCGTGGGCGACCCCCAGATCAGTCCGGATGGTCGCCGCATTGCCTACACCGTCGCCATCCCGCAGGCGCAAGGCAAGCCGCCGCTCAGCAAGATTTGGCAGATACCCGCACGCGGTACCGCTGCCGCGGTGCCGATGCCCTCAACCGATGAGGCCAACGACCAGCATCCACGCTGGTCTGCGGATGGCCGAAGGCTGCTCTTCCTGTCGACGCGGCCGTTGCCGGACGACGCCACCCGCGAGCAACTGGCGCCAGCTCAGGTCTGGCAACAGATCGGAGGGGCGGCACCGCAGCTGCTGACGCGTTCGGCTGGCGAGGTCAGTGAGTTCTCGTTGTCGCCCGATGCGCGCCAGATCGCGTACCTGGCGCTGGATCCGCCCACCGCGCAGGCAACGGCCGATGCGGACGCAAAGCGCGATGCCGTGCAGATCGAACGGCCAACCCGGTTTTCACGGGTGTGGGTGCGTGATCTGCAGAGCGGCCTGACGCGTGTGCTGACGCCGCCCGGCCTGCAGGTGCACGACCTGGCCTGGTCACCGGACGGCCGGCAACTGGCGCTGCGCGTGTCCGACGGCACCACGCTCAACGACTACTGGTACGCATCGCGCGTGCAGCTGTTGGCGCTGCAGGACGGCGTGCTTGGTGCGGTGCTGGAGCCGCATGCCTCGGCATTGCCATTGCAATGGTCACCGGATGGCAGCCGGCTGCTGTATGGGCAACTTGGCGAGCACGGCATGGTGGCGCATCTGGTGGTGCAGCAGCTGCGCAGTCAGCGGCGTGTGGTGCTGGCACAGGACTGGCCCGGCACCTTGTGGCTGGCGCGCTGGCAAAACGACGGCAGCTTGATCGGCGAAGGGTTGCAAGGCGTACGTGGCGCCTTTCTGCGCATCGATGCCGACAGCGGGCGCTGGAAGCCGCTTGCCCGGCCGCAGATTCCGTATCAGGCATTCACCGTTGCGCGCAATGGCGATATCGCCTATCTCGGTCTGCGTGATGACCAGCCTGCCGAGGTCTGGACGCTGCGCGCGGGTCAACTCGCGCAGCGCAGTAACACCAATCCACAGGTCGCCACCTGGGCGCACGGCCAGCTGCGCGAATTGCGCTGGACTTCATCGCGCGATGGGCGATCGATCGCGGGCGTGTTGGTCACGCCGCCCGGCTGGAAGGCGGGAACGCCGTTGCCGACCTTGGTGCAGATCCACGGGGGACCGGGAGCTGCCTGGGCATCCGGCTGGTTGGGGTCCTGGCATGACTGGGCGCAACTGCTGTCCACCCATGGTTACGCGGTGCTGTTGCCCAACCCGCGCGGTTCCGAAGGGCAGGGTGCGGCGTTTACCGAGCTGGCGCGCCACGACTGGGGCGGTGCGGATTTTCAGGATGTGCTCGACGGCGTGGACCAACTCGAACGCGAGGGCGTGATCGATCCTGCGCGTCTGGCCATCGGCGGCTGGAGCTATGGCGGTTATCTGTCTGCATGGGCGGTGACGCAGTCATCGCGCTTCAGGACCGCCATCGTCGGTGCAGGCGTGGTCGATATCGGCGCCATGGCATTGACCACCGATGTGCCCGATTACCTGCCAGGCTATTTCGGCGACCCGGTGCGCAACCGTGTCGAATACGACGCACACTCGCCGATACGCTACGCCGACAAGGTGCAGGTGCCGGTGCTGATCTTGCATGGGCAGGCCGACCGACGCGTACCGCCATCGCAGGGCGACATGTTGTACCGCGCGCTGAAACTGCAGGGCACAGCGGTCGAGCAGGTGACCTATCCGCGTGGCCCGCACTGGTTTTACGAAACCGAGCATGGCGTGGATGTGCAGCGGCGCGTGCTGGATTGGCTGGATGCGCAGTTGCGTTGAGTTGCGGCGGTGCTGATCCGCAGCTCATCGTTGCTGCGGCGGACACTCTGTCGACTTCGACTTCGACTTCGACTTCGACGCCGATGATCGTGCCATCGGCGCACAGCGCTCTCCGACGCCGGAAACGAGCCAGGCCAATGCAGCGTTCACCGGATCACGTTCGGCAATCCAGCTGCAACGCTGCAAGCGGGTCACTCAACGGGTGGCAACACCTTGCCCGGGTTGAGAATCCCGTCCGGATCCAGTGCGGCCTTGATCGCGCGCATCGCCGCCAGCGTTGGTGCGCTGAAGGCCTGGGCCATGAAGTCGCGCTTGGCCACGCCGATGCCATGCTCGCCGGAGAGCGTGCCTTCCAGCGCCAGCACCAGCGCAAACAGGCGTGGCAATGCGGCATGCGCGCGTGCGTCTTCGTCGGCATCGGCCGGGTCGTACATGATGTTGACGTGCAGGTTGCCGTTGCCGGCATGGCCGAAGGCGACGATGGGCAACGCGAATTCGGCGGCAAGCGCTTCCACGCCGGCCACCAGTTCGGGGATGCGCGAGACCGGCACCACCACGTCCTCGTTGATTTTGCCCGGCTTGATCGTGCGCAGTGCCGGCGACAGCGCACGCCGCGCGGCCCACAACCTGTCGCGCGCGCTGCCATCGGCGGCCACGTCCAGGCTCACCACGCCCTCGCCATCGGCGGCATCGTGCAAGGCCTGCAATGCGTAGGGCAGGGTGTCGTGATCGCCATCGGCTTCGATCAGCAGCATCGCACCGGCCTCGGGCACATCGCTGCCGTTGCGGCGCAGTAATGCGATCGCACTGGCATCCATGAATTCCAGCATCGTCGGCGTGGTCGGTTGCGCCATGATGCGCGAGACCGCCGCCGCGGCGCTGGAAGCATCGCGATACAGCGCGCGCACGCCGGCTTGCGCGACCGCGCGCGGCGTCAGCTTCAAGGTCGCTTCGACGATGATCGCCAGGGTGCCTTCGCTGCCGACCAGCAGATGCGTCAGGTCGTAGCCGGTGGAATTTTTCGTATACGCGCCGCCGCAGCGGATCACCTCGCCGGTGCCGGTCACAGCGACCAGACCGAGCACGTTGTCGCGGGTGGCGCCGTATTTCACCGCGCGCGGGCCGCCGGCATTGGTGGCCAGATTGCCGCCGACGCTGCAGATGTCCGCGCTGGACGGATCCGGCGGCCAGAACAGGCCATGCGGCTGCAAGGCCTGCTGCAATTGGCCGTTGAGCAGGCCTGGTTGCACGATGGCGCAGCGATCGGCCGGACGCAGCGCAAGGATGCGATCCATGCGTGCCATCGACACCACCACGCCGCCGGAAAACGGCACCGCCGCACCGGTGGTGCCGGTGCCGGCGCCGCGCGCCACGATCGGCACGCCATGCGCACGGCAGGCCTGCACGATCGCCACCACATCCTCGGTATCGCCCGGCAAGGCGACGGCGGCGGGCAATGCCCAGCGGCGCGAATCGTCCTCGCCATAGCGGCGCCGTGCGTCGTCGCCGGTCAACCAGCCATCGGGGCCAAGCCGCGCGGCCAGCAACGCGGCCAGGGCAGTGGGAAGCACATCGGTCATGAAGTGTGATCCTGTGGTGCCGCGCGCTGGATGCATTTCCATCCCAGCACCGCGACGGTGAACGGCAACCAGACCCAGCGCAGCTCGGAGAGCAGCGTGGCAAGGCCGCGCGCATTGAAGAAACCGTTGGCGAAGGGCGACACGCCAATCGGCCGCCATGGCGCGAACCAGCGCGCCTCGCTCCAGGGCCAGGTCAACGCAACGCCAAGTCCGCCGGAGGTCATCGCATCCAGCAACGGATGCGATGCGGCGCAGACGAACAAGAACGCTGCTGCCTGCAGCGCGTCCGCGCGCAACAGGCGATGTGCAACACCACCGAGTAGCGCGATCAGCCCGGCAAACAGCAACGAGTGGCTGGCACCGCGATGGCCGAACGCATCTGCATACGGAACATGCAACGCGAACGCCAGCACATCGGCGTCGGGCAACATCGCCGCGACGATGCCGGCACCGAGCAGGCGCGGCGACAGGCGGCCGCGTTCACTGGCGCACCAGAGCGCCAGCGGCACCGCGGCATGGCTGATGATGGTCGGCATCGCGCGTGAGTCGTTCGTCAGCAATCGTCGGCGCGGAAGGCGTCGCGGATCCAGTTCAGCACCGGCGGCTCGCCGCTGGCTTCCACCACATCGAAGCGGCACGGCAAGGTCGCCAGCGCCGGGTGATAGGCAAGGAACAACTGCGCGGCCAGCACCAGCTTGCGGCGCTTGCGCGCATCCACCGATGCCGCGCCGCCGCCGAAGCGGTTGTCGCGGCGATAGCGCACTTCCACGAACACCAGTGCCTGGCCGTCGCGCATCACCAGATCCAGTTCGCCGCCGCGGTAGTTGGCATTGCCCACCACCAGCTGCAACCCGGCCTGCTCCAGCAGCGTGCGTGCGGCCGCCTCCACCGCCGCACCCCGCTGCTGGCGCGCTGCCGGCATGGCGTCAACGGCCGTCGGCGATCGGCACCGGGCGGCCACCGTTGAAGGTGGACCAGGCCGGGGTGCGCAGCACGTTGCCGAAGCCATCCAGATGCAGCGTGCCGGTGGCGCCGCGCAGGCCGCCGTCGGTGCCGGTGGCGAGTTTTTCCAGATATGCGCTGATCTTCCAGGCGTCGTAGCCGAACGCGAACAGGCGCGCGCCGGGTCCGCGTGCGCTGGGCAGCGTGCTGGCAACCTGGGTGGAGGCCGGCAGCCCGGACACGCCCAGCGCGGTCCAGGTCTCGCTTGGGTAGATGATGCCGTCCAGGGCCAGGTCGTCTTCGACCTTGCCGGTGCCGGCCACCAGCTGCGAGGTGCCCACGCGCGACTTGCCGGCGAATCCGCTCAAGGCCAGTTGCGGCGCCAGCGCGCGCGCGGTGTTGCCGCGCACT
The DNA here is from genome assembly GCF_040202355.2 of Xanthomonas sp. WHRI 7064. Lineage (NCBI taxonomy): Bacteria > Pseudomonadati > Pseudomonadota > Gammaproteobacteria > Lysobacterales > Lysobacteraceae > Xanthomonas > Xanthomonas sp. WHRI 7064. Next base: position 1,014,329 of record NZ_CP167821.1, read on the forward strand.
GCCAGGAACACTGCATCGGCAGCACCGTAGTTACGCAGCTGCGCACCGATATCGCCCGGTACCTCGGCCACGCTGATGCTGCCGGCGACGCTGCCGCCGCGTTCGGTGAAGCGGTCGCGGAAGGCCTTGATGGTGCGCTTGCCGTTGTCGTCGCTGGTGCCGACGATCAGCACGTTGCGGCGCTCGCGCGAAAGCAGGTATTCGGCGGCCATGATGCCGTCGTCTTCCGGCGCCAGCGAGAAGCCGGCGCTGCCGCTGGGTGGTGCCTTGTTGTCGGTGGGGCGGTTGAGCGCCAGCACCGGCACTGCCAGCTGGCCACGTGCGAACACGGCGCTGACTTCGTCGCGACCCAGCGGGCCGACCACGTAGTCGACCCCGGCGCTCACCGCCTTGTCGTAGGCGGCATTGGCGCCGGCGGCGGTGCCGGCGGTATCGAAGAAGCGCAGTTCCGGGCGGCGGCGGGTTTCGGCGTAGTAACCGGCCAGCAGGCCGTCGCGCACCGGCGCCGAGGCGGTGGCCAGGCTGCCGCTGAGCGGCAGCAGCACGCCCAGCTTGACCGGCGGGCGATAGCCGTCGCGTTCGGCCGGCGGGCGCTTGCTGGTGTCAAAGCCCCATTGCGCGTCGCGATCGAACGCGCGTGGCAGCGCCAGCCCGCGGCTGATCAAGGCGCGGCCGGCAAAGTTGTACAGCGGGTCGCCCGCCGGCAGCGCCGCGGTGCGGCCCTTCAGCGTGGCGTCGTCGAGTGCGGCGAGCAGGCGCACGATCGCGCGCTGGTTCTCGCTGCGCGGGGTGCCGGTCAGGCTGGCGTCGGCGCGTGCGCGGTCGGCGGCGGCCCCGAACAGGTCGCCGGTGCCTTCCAGTGCGGCGGCGCGTGCCAGCAGCCAGCGGGTCTGCAGCGGCTGCGGCAGGCCTTGCGGGCTGTCGCCCAGGGCCTGCAGCGCCTGCGCGGCCTGCTTGTCGATCACCGCCAGCTCGCCGGTCAATAGCGCGAAGCGGGCGCGGTCTTCGCCGCTGAGATGGCGCGGGGTCACCTGCGCCAGCAGCGTGCGCGCACGTGCGTCATCGCCGGCGTCGTGCCAGCCGAATGCAGACGCGGCCAGCAGGCGGCTGCGCTGCGCACCGCTGGCGCTGGCCGCCTCGGCTTCCAGTTGCTGCGCCGCCTCGCGCGGCTTGCCCTGGTCCAGCAACGCCAGCGCCGCGCTCTGGGTCGGCGAGGCGGTCTGGGTCACGCTGCTGGTGGCGCAGCCGGCGGCCAGCATCACCATCAGCGACAGGGCGGAGATCCTTGCAACACGCTTGTTCATTTCAGATCCATTGGACGGGGCCCGCCGGGGCGGACCGTTAAAAACGCTACGATTCTACCCTTTGCCCTACGGAATACCGTTGATGACCTCCCCCGGAACCCTGCACGTGGTCGCCACGCCGATCGGCAACCTGGCCGACCTGTCGCCGCGTGCGCAGGAGGTGCTGCGTGGCGTGGCCGCGATCTGCGCCGAAGACACCCGCCATACCCGCCAGCTGCTCGGCCATTTCGGCATCGACCGCCCGTTGCTGGCCCTGCACGACCACAACGAAGAGGCCATGTCCGAGCGCATCGTCGCGCGCCTGCGCGAGGGCGAGTCGCTGGCCATCGTCAGCGACGCCGGCACCCCGCTGGTCAGCGACCCCGGCTTCAAGCTGGTGCGCGCCGCCCGCGCGGCCGGGATCCGGGTCAGCCCGGTGCCAGGTGCCTGCGCCGCCATCGCCGCGCTCAGCGTGGCCGGCCTGCCCAGCGACCGTTTCGGCTTCGAGGGCTTTCTGCCGGCCAAGAGCGCCGCCCGCCGCGAGCGCCTGGCGCACCTGGCCGGGGAAACCCGCACCCTGGTGTTCTACGAGTCCTCGCACCGCATCGTCGAGTCGCTGGCCGACCTGCGCGGGGCCTTCGGCGACGAGCGCCCGGCGGTGATCGCCCGCGAGCTGACCAAGCTGTTCGAAACCGTGCTCGACGGCACCCTGGCCGAGCTGCAGGCCAGAGTCGAAGCCGACGACAACCAGCGCAAGGGCGAGTTCGTGGTGATGGTGCAGGGCGCCGCCGACGCCGCCGAAGGCCAGCTGGGCGAAGGCCGCCGCGTCTACGCCAAGCTGGCCGAACACCTGCCGCCGTCTACCGCCGCCAAGCTGGCCGCCGAGCTGACCGGTGCGCCGCGCAAGGCCTTGTATGGCGGCTAGGTGTGCTGTTGCAGGAGCGCGTTGACCTGTAGTGGGATTTTTCTCGGTAAGGCCTCTCGCGCCCGGGTGCGCTCCTACGGGCAATTGCGGGCCTGCCGGCGATGGCGGGGCCGGCTCGCGGCGCCGTTCTGAAAGGTGGCGATAGCGTATAGTGCGCCCCGGCGGAGTCGGCCAGACAGTCGCGTCACTCGCAAGAGTGCCGAGGAAAGTCCGGGCTCCATAGGGCAAGGTGCCAGGTAACGCCTGGGCGGCGCAAGCCGACGGAAAGTGCAACAGAAAGATACCGCCTACGTCCCTCGTCACCCCTCTGCCGCCACTGAAACGTGTCGGCGATGCATCAGCATCGCCAAGTGCGTTCGGAGGCCGCAGAGGGGTGGCGAGGGGCCGGTAAGGGTGAAATGGTGCGGTAAGAGCGCACCGCGAGTCCGGTAACGGACCGGCACGGCAAACCCCACCTGGAGCAAGACCAAATAGGGATCCATTGGCGTGGCCCGCGCTGGATCCGGGTAGGTTGCTTGAGCGCTGCGGTGACGTAGCGCCTAGACGAATGACTGTCCACGACAGAACCCGGCTTACCGGCCGGCTCCGCCACCTTACTTTCGGGCGTTCGCCCTTCTCGAAGGTGCCCACGCTTGGTGCCGCCTTCGGCAGTACAAAACGCGGGCCCCGCTCAGGGCATGCCAGAACCCCCGCGGCTGTGTCGCTGCCTTCTTTGGGCGTTCGCCCCAAGAAGCCACCCACGCTTCGTACCGCCTTCGGCAGTACAAAACGCGGGCCCCGCTCCGGGCATGCCAGAACCCCCGCGGCTGTCGCCGCGCCCCCTTGACTCAAGGGGGCTTGCAATCGGGTGCTTGCTGGGCGCTTGCCTTGGCTGCGATCAATGTGCGCTGGTTGCGTTAGTCATTGTCGACGCGTCCCGACGATGTCCAGCCGCGTTTCGCCCTGGAAGATCCCGGCGGGGCCGAAGCGGCGTTCGTGGATGAAGCCGCTGCCCTGGTGGTCCACCGCGACGATGGTGCTGGCGCGGGTGCCGTAGCTGGAGCCGTTGATGAAGGCGGCCGAGAGCAGGCGTTCGGTGGGCAGGTCCACGCCGGTGTGGGGCAGGGCGGCGTCGGGCGCGATGGCGGGGTTGCCCAGGGCGCTCCACAGCGGTTGCAGGTCGTCGAGGCCTTCCGCGCACCAGTCGTGCAGGACTGCAGTCAGCGCGGCGGTCTTGGGCCAGTGCGCGTCCAGCGGGCCGTTGGACATGCCGTGGATGCCCGGCGCCAGCGTGCGTGCCAACGGCGGGTGGTTGCTGAGGTGTTCGCAGCGCTCGGCGTCGCACAGCAATAGATTGAATGGCGGGAATTCGTGCGCGGCCGCTGCCAGTTCGCCGGCGTACACGGCCGCGTCCAGGCTGCCGGCCAGGTAGTCGGCAATGAGATGTCCGCGCGAGCGGCCTGACGCAGTGGCGAGCGGGTCGCGCACGTTGGTCACCACCGCGGCGCGGCCGTCGCTGCCCAACCCCACCCAACTGCCGCCCGAGCGCAGGTCGCGGCCCGCCAGCACGCCGTCGGCGGGTGCCGGCCAGCGCGCCAGCGCAGCGGTCGGCCGGTCGTGGAATTCATCGCGGTTGCCCGCCAGCAGCAGACGCCAACGCGGGTGGGTTTTCCAGGCAAGGGCGACCAGGCACATGGCGCCGATTGTCGCCTGTTTGCGCAACGACCATGTGCAGCTGGCGCAGCGTGAAGTGAGACTGCGGTCGGGTTTACATGGCCTTCACGCCCCTGAATTTTTGTTCAATCTCAAAATCTGAGATGAAACAGCAACTTGTGGATAACCTTTGAACAAGTCTCTAAAGAGTGCTGCAACTCATTGATGCGACTGGCGATTTGTGACCTTCAAAGTTGTTGACAACCTTTGACGCGCTGCTAAGGTGGGCAACGGAGGGAAAACCAGGTGTTTTGTGGTTTTTCGTGGTTCAATGATCCCCCAGCGGGTATTCGAGGTTGTATTCGGTGTTTCAGGGCGAGACTGCCATCACGGTGGACGACAAGGGGCGTATGGCGGTGCCAACCGCATACCGCGACCTGGTCACGCGCGTGAGCGGCAATCGCCTGGTGCTCACCTACAACCCGTTCGAAGCCGGATGCCTGTGGCTGTATGCGGAAAAGGAGTGGGAGCGGGTGCGTGACGATGTGATGTCCAAGCCCAATACCCAGCGCGTGGTCCGCACGCTGCAGCAGAAACTGGTGGGTTCTTCCGCAGTGCTGGAGCTGGACGCCAACGGGCGTCTGAGCATCCCGGCCAGCCACCGCAATGCGGTCGGTATCGAGAAGAAGGCCGTGCTGCTGGGCATGGGCGACAAATTCGAACTCTGGAGCGAGCAGGCACATCGCGCACTGATCCAGCAGACATTGTCTGACGGGGATCTGGGCGATGAATTGCTCGATCTCAGGTTGTGAGCCGGGGTGCCCGGATGCGCGGTGAAGCGCAGCCCGGTCACCCGGTGTCGCAGCCACCGGCGGCCCATGTGCCGGTGCTGTACACGCAGGTTCTGGACGGCCTGCAGGTGATCGAAAACGGAACCTATCTCGATGGCACGTTCGGGCGTGGCGGACACGCCCGTGGCGTGCTGCAACATCTTGGCCCGGGAGGTCGACTGCTGGTGATGGACAAGGACCCCGACGCGATCGCCGTGGCCGAACAGTCGTTCGGTGACGATGCGCGCGTGTCCATCCATCGCGGCAGCTTCGCCGGTCTCGGCCAGGTGGTCGCTGCGGCAACCGTCGACGGCATCCTGCTGGATCTGGGCGTGTCCTCGCCGCAGCTGGACGTGGCCGGGCGCGGTTTCAGTTTCGGCAAGGACGGCCCGCTGGACATGCGCATGGATCCGGACGCCGGCCAGAGCGCGGCCGAGTGGCTGGCGCATGCCAGCGACCGCGACATCGCCGACGTGCTGTGGACCTATGGCGAAGAGCGCCAGAGCCGCCGCATCGCGCGCGCCATCGTGGCCCGCCGCGCCGAACAGCCGCTGCTGCGTACCGCGCAACTGGCCGAGCTGATCGCCTCGGTGATGCCGCGCGGCGACAGCAAGACCCATCCGGCCACGCGCAGCTTCCAGGCGATCCGCATCTACATCAACCGCGAGCTGGACGATCTGGAAGCCGGCCTGGACGCCGCCCTGGGCGCGCTCAAGCCCGGCGGCCGCCTGGCGGTGATCAGCTTCCACTCGCTGGAAGACCGCATCGTCAAGCAGTTCATGGCCCGCTACGCCAAGGCCCCGCCGAGCAATCGCCGCCTGCCCGAAGCGCAGCCGTTCGTACCGACGCTGCAGCTGATCAGCGGCGCCATCAAGGCCGACGACGCCGAACTGAGCGTCAACCCGCGCGCCCGCAGCGCGGTGTTGCGGGTGGCCGAGAAGCTGGGATTTGGGAGTAGGGATTCGGGATTGGAAAAGCGCTCTGAGCGAATCCCGAATCCCGAATCCCGACTCCCGGCGTCTCAAGGAGACGCCGCATGAGCCGCCTGCTGCTCATCGTGCTGCTTGCCTGCAGCATCGCCTCGGCGATCGGGGTCGTGTACATGCGCCACATGCATCGCAAGCTGTTCGTGCAGCTGTCCAAGCTCGAGCACACGCGCGATGAATTGAATATCGAATTCGGCCGGCTGCAGCTGGAGCAGGCCACCTGGGCGGAAAGCAATCGCGTGGATCAGGTTGCGCGTGCGCGCATCGGGATGAAGTTCCCGGAGACCAACGACATCGTGGTGGTACGCCCATGAGCGGACGCCAGGACAGCCGTTTTGCACGGCACAGCCGCCCGCAGGGTGGCGCACACGGAGGTGCGGAATGAAGGCCGGCCGCAACCGCGCGCGCAGCAACTTCAATCTGCGTGGCCGCCTGACGCTGGTCGGCATCGCGCTGGGCCTGTGCTCGGTGACGCTGATCGGCCGTGCAGCGTTCGTGCAGCTGGTCAACCGCGATTTCTACCAGCGCCAGGGCGAAGCGCGCTATCTGCGCGAACTGCCGATCGCCACCTCGCGCGGCATGATCACCGACCGCAACGGCGAGCCGCTGGCGGTGTCCACGCCGGTGGAATCGATCTGGGTCAATCCGCAGGAACTGTTGCGCAACCCGGACCGCATCCCCGAGCTGGCCAAGGCGCTCGGCCAGCCGCTGGACGAGTTGAACGCCAAGCTGGCGCAGAAGGCCGGCAAGGAATTCATGTACCTGCAGCGCCGGATCAACCCGGACAAGGCACATGCGATCGTCGATCTGAAGATTCCCGGTGTGTTCTCGCAGCGCGAGTTCCGTCGCTTCTATCCGCAAGGCGAGGCGATGGCCCACGTGCTGGGCTTCACCAATATCGACGACCGCGGCCAGGAAGGCCTGGAGCTGGCTTTCGACGAATGGCTGCGCGGCAAGCCGGGCTCCAAGAAGGTGGTGCGCGATGCGCGCGGCGCGATCGTGGAGAGCGTGGATCTGGTACGTCCGGCCCAGCCAGGCAAGGACCTGACGCTGAGCATCGACCGCCGCATCCAGTTCCTGGCCTACAAGGAACTGCGCAACGCGCTGGTCGAAAACAATGCTGCCGGCGGTTCGATGGTGGTGATGGATGTGGCCACCGGCGAAGTGCTGGCGATGGTCAACTTGCCCACCTACAACCCTAATGCGGTCACCGGCATCAACCCGTCGGCGCGCCGCAACCGTGCGGTCACCGATCTGGTCGAGCCGGGCTCGACGATGAAGCCGCTGACCGTGGCCACCGCGCTGACCGCCGGTGTGGTGACCAAGGACACGGTCATCGACACCAACCCCGGCTACATGTCGGTGGGGCGCTTCACCATCCGCGATGTGCCGCGCAACAACGGCGTGCTCAACGTCACCGGCGTGATCACCCGCAGCTCCAACATCGGCGCGGCCAAGATCGCCGCCAAGGTGCCGGACCAGACCTTCTATCAGTCGATCCGCAACTTCGGCTACGGCGCTGCCCCGCACAGCGGTTTTCCCGGCGAATCGGCCGGCGTGGTGCTGCAGCCGGCGCGCTGGAGCGGCCCGTCCAAGACCACCATGTCCTACGGCTACGGCCTGTCGGTGACGCCGCTGCAGATCGCGCAGGCCTACGCCACGCTGGGCAACGGCGGCAAGCTGACCCCGCCGACCTTCGTGCGCGGCCAGCACAACGAAACCCGCCAGGTGGTCACCCCCGAAGTGGCGCGCCAGGTCATCGACATGATGGAAACCGTGGTCACCCAGGGCGGCGCCAAGGGCGCGGCGATCCTGGGCTATCACGTGGCCGGCAAGACCGGTACCGCGCGCAAGAACGGCGCCAACGGGTACGAGCGCGGGCATTACAACGCGCTGTTTGCCGGCCTGGTCCCGGCCACGCGGCCGCGCTTTGCCACCGTCATCGTGATCAACGATCCGCAGGGCAAGGTGTATTACGGCGGCCTGGTGTCGGCGCCGGTGTTCCACAAGGTGATGGAAGGCGCGCTGCGGCTGATGGACGTGCCGCCGGACGACATCCAGTCGTGGCTGGCCGCGCAGGCGGCCGGCAAGACCGGGCAGCCGGTGGTCAAGCCGCAGCCGGCCGATCTGGATCCGGCGTTGGTGCCGGACCCGGTGGATGAAGTGTCTGCGGGTATTCCCACCGCACTCGCACCGGCTGCATTGCCCGCACCCGCCCAGCCTGCACCGTTGCAGGAGAGCCGCCAGTGAGCCGCAGCATGCCGCTGTCGCAGTTGTTGCCGGACGTGCCGCTTGCGCACGAGGTGCAGGTGTCGGGCCTGGTGATGGACAGCCGTACGGTGCGTGCGGGCGATGCCTTCGTGGCGATCGCCGGGTTTGGTGCGCATGGCCTGCGCTTCGTCGACCAGGCGCGCGCCAATGGCGCGGCGGCGGTGTTGTTCGAGCCGCCGGCACCGGCCGATCTGCCGGCACCGGCCGACGCGATCGCGGTGCCGGGCCTGCGTGCGCGCCTGGGCGCGATGGCCGATCAGTTCCACGGCCAGCCCTCGCGGGCGATGCGCATGGTCGGCGTCACTGGTACCAACGGCAAGACCTCCACCGTGCAATTGCTGGCGCAGGCCCTGACGCTGCTCGGCACCCCTGCCGGCACGCTCGGCACCCTGGGTGTCGGCCTGTACGGCAGCGCCGTGCCGACCGGTTTCACCACGCCGCTGGTGCTGCAGACGCATTCCTTGCTGGCGCAGTTGCGCGACGCGGGCGCGCAGGCAGTGGCGATGGAAGTCAGCTCGCATGCGCTGGACCAGGGCCGCGTGGATGCGGTGCATTTCGACGTGGCGGTGTTCACCAATCTCACCCGCGACCATCTCGATTACCACGGCGACATGGCGCAGTACGGCGCGGCCAAGGCCAGGCTATTCACGCGCGCCGGATTGAAGGCCGCCGTGGTGAACCTGGACGATGACTTCGGCCGCACGCTGCTGGCCTCGCTCGACCCCGCGCTGCGCGCGATCGGCGTGAGCTCGCGCGCGCAGGCCCAGGCAAGCGTGCGTGCGCAGGCACTGCAGCTGGATCACAACGGCATCAATTTCGCGCTGCATCTCGACGGCCAGGTGCATCCGGTGCACTCGCCGCTGCTGGGCCGCTTCAACGTGGACAACCTGCTGGCCGTGGCCGGTGCGTTGTTTGCGCTGGAGATCGCGCCGGCGCAGATCGCCGAAGTACTCGGTCGGTTGCAGCCGATCCACGGCCGCATGAATCGCCTCGGTGGCGCGCATGGCGCACCGCTGGTGGTCGTCGACTACGCACACACGCCCGATGCGCTGGAACAGGCATTGGCCAGCCTGCGCTCGCATGCACAGGACCGGCTGATCTGCGTGTTCGGCTGCGGTGGCGAGCGCGATACCGGCAAGCGCCCGCAGATGGCGGCCATTGCCGAGGTCAATGCCGACGTGGCGATCGTCACCGACGACAACCCGCGTGGCGAAGATGGCGATGTGATCGTGGCCGATATCCTGCGCGGCTTCGCACGCCCGGATGCGGCCATCGTGCAGCGCGACCGCGCCGCGGCGATCCATCAGGCCATCAGCATGGCCAGCCCCTCCGACATCGTGCTGATCGCCGGCAAGGGCCACGAGCCGTACCAGGAAATCGCCGGCGTGCGGCATGCCTTCGACGACGCCATCGTGGCGGCGCAGGCCCTGTTGCCGCGCACCGTACTGGGAGTGCGCGCATGAAGCTCACGCCGCTGTCGTTGATCGCCCACTGGGCCGGTGGCGAGCTGCATGGCGACGACGCCATGATCGATACCGTCGGCAACGACACCCGCACGCTGGCCAACGGCAGCCTGTACGTGGCGCTGCGCGGCGAGCGTTTCGACGGGCACGACTTTGCCGCAGACGCGGTGGCGCACGGCGCCAGCGGTGTGCTGGTCGATCGCCTGCTGCCGGCGCTGAGCGTGCCGCAGGTGCTGGTGGAAAATACCGAACTGGCGCTTGCGCGTATTGCTGCCGGCATGCAGCGCGACCGCGCCACGCGGGTGATCGCCTTGACCGGCTCCAACGGCAAGACCAGCGTCAAGGCCCTGCTGCTGGCCATCCTGACCGAGGCCGGGCGTGTCGACGGCACCACCGTCTACGCCACGCCGGGCAATCGCAACAACGAGATCGGCCTGCCGCTGGCGGTGATCGCCGCCCCCGACGATGCGGACCTGGCGATCTACGAAATGGGCGCCGGCAAGCCGGGAGATATCGCCTATCTCACCGAGATCGCCCAGCCGCACGTGGCCCTGGTCAACAACATCGCCCCCGCCCATCTGGAACGCCTGGGCAGCCTGCTGGGCGTCGCCCGCACCAAGGGTGCCATCTACGCCGCATTGCCGGCCGATGGCGTGGCGGTGATCAATGCCGACGATGCCTTCGGTGCCTGGTTCGAGCAGCAACTGCATGCGCAGCCGGTGCAGGGCCGCCGCGTGTTGCGCTACGGCCTGCAGGCCAGTGCCGACATCACCGCGCATGGCTTGCGGCTGCAGGCCAGTGGCGCGCAATTCACCCTGGTGACCCCGCAAGGCCAGGCGCAGATCGCGCTGCCGTTGCCGGGCCGCCACAACGTGCTCAACGCGCTGGCCGCGGCCGGCCTGGCCTTGGGTGCGGGCATCGCCCTGCCGATCATCGCCGCCGGCCTGGCGCAGGTGCGCCCGGTGGCCGGCCGTCAGATCACCCACGCCCTGCCTGGCGGCGCGGTGCTGATCGACGACAGCTACAACGCCAACCCCGGCTCGCTGGATGCCGCCATCGACACCCTGGCTGCTGCGCCTGGCGAAGGCTGGCTGGTGCTCGGCGACATGCGCGAACTCGGCCCGGAAGGCGCGGCCCTGCATGCCGCCGCCGGACGTCGCGCGCGCGCGGCCAAGCTGCAGCGCCTGTACGCGCTGGGCGAGCTCAGTGCCGCCGCCGCACAGGCGTTCGGCGAGGGCGGCCGCGTGTTCGCCACCCATGCCGCGTTGATCGCGGCCTTGCAGGCGGATCTGGCGCAGCTCGCCGTTTCGCCGACCCAAACGCAGGAATCTTCTTCGATGCACGAACACACCGGTGCGGCGGCGCAGACTGCCGCCACCACGGCGCAAACCCCGCCCACGCTGCTGGTGAAAGGCTCCCGTGGCAGCGCCATGGACCGCATCGTCGCCGCGCTGCTCGCACCGGTGGAGGACGCATCCCATGCTGCTTGAGCTGGCGCGTTGGCTGCAGCAACTGGAGAGCCTGTTCGGGCTGTTCAACTATCTGACCTTCCGCGGCATCCTGGCCGCGCTGACCGCGTTGTTCCTGTCGTTGTGGATGGGCCCGGCGGTGATCCGCAAGCTGGCCCAGTTCAAGGGTGGCCAGCCGATCCGCCAGGACGGCCCGCAGACGCATTTCTCCAAGGCCGGCACCCCGACCATGGGCGGCTCGCTGATCCTGCTGACGGTGACCTTGTCGGTGCTGCTGTGGGGCGATTTGCGCAACCGTTACGTATGGTTGGTGCTGGCGGTGATGGTCTGTTTCGGTGCGATCGGCTGGTACGACGACTGGATCAAGATCGTGCGCCGCGATCCCAACGGCCTGAAGTCGCGCTGGAAGTATCTGCTGCAGTCGATCTTCGGCCTGGCCGCGGGCCTGTTCCTGTACTACACCGCCGATGTGCCGGCGGCGATCACCTTCTACATCCCGATGTTCAAGTCGATCGCGCTGCCGCTGGCCGGCGTGAGCTTTGTGGTGATCGCCTATTTCTGGATCGTCGGCTTCTCCAACGCGGTCAACCTGACCGACGGCCTGGACGGCCTGGCGATCATGCCGACCGTGCTGGTGGCCTGTGCGCTAGGCGTGTTCGCCTACGCCTCGGGCAACGTGGTGTTTGCCGAATACCTGAAGATCCCGCTGATTCCCGGGGCCGGCGAGCTGATCATCATCTGCTCGGCGATCGCCGGCGCAGGCCTGGGCTTTCTGTGGTTCAACACCTATCCGGCCATGGTGTTCATGGGTGATATCGGCGCGCTGTCGCTGGGCGCGGTGCTCGGCACCATCGCGGTGATCGTGCGCCAGGAGCTGGTGCTGGTGATCATGGGCGGGGTGTTCGTGATCGAAACGCTGTCGGTGATGATCCAGGTCGCCAGCTTCAAGCTGACCGGCAAGCGCGTGTTCCGCATGGCGCCGATCCACCACCACTTCGAACTCAAGGGCTGGCCGGAGCCGCGCGTGATCGTGCGCTTCTGGATCATTTCGGTGGTGCTGGTGCTGATCGGCCTTGCCACGTTGAAGGTGCGCTGATGAACGACATGTCCCGCCAGGCCACGCGACTGGACGCCATCGGCGGCCGCTACGACCCGTGGCTGCTCGGGGCCGCGGCCACGCTCGCCTCGCTGGGCGTGGTGATGGTGGCGTCCAGCTCGATCGAGCTGTCAGACAACCCGTTCTATTACCTGACCCGCCATCTGCTGTTCCTGGGCATCGGCGTGGGTCTGGCGTTCTGGGCGATGCGTACCGAGCTCAAGACCATCGAGCAGTACAACCAGGTGTTGCTGCTGGCCTGCTTCGGCCTGCTGATGGTGGTGTTCGTGCCCGGCCTGGGCAGCAGCGTCAACGGCGCCAAGCGCTGGATCAACCTGGGCGTGTCGAAATTCCAGACCGTCGAAGCGGTCAAGGTGCTCTACATCGTGTGGCTGTCCAGCTACCTGGTGCGCTTTCGCGACGAGGTCAATGCGACCTGGCCGGCGATGCTCAAGCCGCTGGGGGTGGCGATCGCACTGGTCGGCCTGCTGCTGATGCAGCCGGACTTCGGCTCGTCCACGCTGCTGCTGGCGATCACCGCCGGCATGCTGGTGCTGGGCGGGGTGAACCTGCCGCGCATGTCGATGCCGATCGTGTTCGGCCTGCCGGTGTTCGCCTTCATCGCGATCCTGGAGCCGTACCGGCTGCGTCGCATCACCTCGTTCCTGGACCCGTGGGCCGACCAGCTCGGCTCCGGCTATCAGCTGTCCAACGCCTTGATGGCGGTCGGCCGCGGCCAGTGGACCGGCGTGGGCCTGGGCGCCTCGGTGCAGAAGCTCAACTACCTGCCCGAAGCGCATACCGACTTCATCTTCTCGGTCATCGCCGAAGAGCTCGGCTTTGTCGGCGTGTGCGGGGTGATTTCGCTGTACGCGCTGCTGGTCGGCCGCGCGTTCTGGCTGGGCATGCGCTGCGTGGAAATGAAGCGTCACTTCTCCGGCTACATCGCCTTCGGCATCGGCTTGTGGATCAGCCTGCAGAGCTTCGTCTCGGTAGGCGTGAACCTGGGCATCCTGCCGACCAAGGGCCTGACCCTGCCGCTGATTTCCTCCGGCGGTTCGTCGGTGCTGATGACCTGCGTGGCGATGGGCCTGCTGCTGCGCGTGTCCTACGAAATGGATCGTGCCGAGCGCCTGCGCAGCAAGTTGTCGCCGCAGGGTGCGGGCGCACCGTCGGCCGAGCCGGCCGAACCGGTGGTCGAGTCGGCCACGCCGGCCTACGCGCCCGCGCGCAAACCGCAGCGCGAGCCGGTTGCCGCCGCACCCGCGCCGGCACCGGTTGCTGCAGTCTCGGCCACGTCTGCGCATGCGTCCGAGTTCCTGCGCGGCACCAGCCGCATGCAGCCACGTGTGGAACCGACCTTCGGGAGGATTGCATGAGCACTCATGCGAATCCCGCGCAAACGCCTGCATATCCAGGTGCGGGGATCCGACCGGTGATGATTCTGGCTGGCGGCACCGGCGGGCATATCTTCCCGGGTCTGGCCGTGGCCAAGGTGCTGCGCGCGCGTGGCGTGCCGGTGACCTGGCTGGGCGCCGCCAGCGCAATGGAAACCCGGCTGGTGCCGCAGCACGATATTCAACTCGACACGCTGGCCATCAGCGGCCTGCGCGGCAAGGGCCTGGTGAAATTGCTCGGTGCACCGGTGCGGGTGATGCGCGCAGTGCGCGCCGCCGGCTTCGTGCTGCGCAAGCGCCAGCCGCGTGCGGTGATCAGTTTCGGCGGCTTTGCGGCCGGCCCGGGCGGCCTGGCAGCGCGGCTGCTCGGCGTGCCCTTGCTGGTGCATGAGCAGAACCGCGCGCCCGGCATGACCAACAAGGTGTTGTCGCGGTTTGCGCGCCGTGTGCTGACCGGTTTCCCGGGCAGCTTCGCCGGCGAAGAAGCGGTGGGCAATCCGGTGCGTGCGGAAATCGCAGCGCTTCCCGCGCCGGCCACGCGCCTGCTCGGCCGTGGCACTGCCGTACGCGTGCTGGTGCTCGGTGGCAGCCAGGGCGCACGCGCATTGAACCAGGCGGTGCCGGCGGCACTGGCGGCGCTCGGTCACCCGGATGTGGACGTGCGCCACCAGTGCGGCGAAAAACTGCGTGCCGAAGCCGAGGCCGCGTACGCACAGGCGGGCGTCAACGCCAGCGTCGAACCCTTCATCGCCGACATGGCCGCCGCTTACGCCTGGGCCGATCTGGTCGTGTGCCGCGCCGGTGCCTCCACGCTGGCCGAACTGTGCGCCGCCGGCATCGGCAGCGTGCTGGTGCCCTTCGCCGCCGCAGTGGACGACCACCAGACCCGCAATGCCGAATACCTGGTCGGCGCCGATGCCGCGGTGCTGCTCAAGCAGGACGACACCCTGGCCGCGCGCCTGCAGCAGGTCTTGCAGACCCTGCTCGCCGACCCCGCCCGCCGCCTGGCGATGGCGCAGGCCGCCCGCACCCTGGCCAAGCCGGACGCCGCCGAACGCATCGCCGACATCATTCTGCAGGAAGCCGGGAGTGGGGATGGCCGGCCTCCGGCCGTCAAAGAGCGAGCGGGATTGGGGATTCGTAAAGAGCAACAGCACAAGCAGGAAAGCATGCAGAAATCCGTTAATGGTCAATTTTCGGCGCGATCGATTGCCGCCGTTGCCAATCTCCAATCCCTAATCTCCAATCCCGGCACCTTCACCGGAGGTGCCGCGTGATCCGCCGCCTGCAGGACAGTGGCGATCTGGTGCGGGCGTTTCCGCGCGTGCATTTCGTCGGTATCGGCGGCACCGGCATGAGCGGCATTGCCGAGGTGATGCTGACGCTGGGCTATGAAGTCTCCGGCTCGGACAACTCCGATAACGTGGCGACGCGGCGGCTGGCCAAGCTGGGTGCGCGGGTGATGCGCGGGCATTCGGCGGCCAACGTGCTCGGCACCGATTGCGTGGTGGTGTCCAGCGCGATCCGCGAAGACAACCCCGAGCTGATGGAAGCGCGCAGCCAGCGCATTCCGATCATGCCGCGTGCGGCGATGCTGGCCGAGCTGATGCGGTTCCGTCGCGGCATCGCGGTGGCCGGCACGCATGGCAAGACCACCACCACCAGCCTGGCCGCAGCGGTGCTGAGCGAGGGCGGGCTGGATCCGACCTTCGTCATCGGCGGGCAGTTGCTGGCCGCGGGCGCCAACGCCAAGCTCGGCGGCGGCCAGTGGCTGGTGGCCGAGGCCGACGAGAGCGACGGCAGCTTCCTGCGCCTGAATCCGCTGATGGCGGTGATCACCAACATCGATTCGGATCACCTGGAAAACTACGGCAACGATTTCGCACGCATCCAGGCCGCCTTCGCCGAGTTCCTGCAGCGCCTGCCGTTCTACGGCCTGGCGTTGCTGTGCATCGACGACCCGGAAGTGGCCGCGCTGGCCGGCAAGACGCCGCGCCACGTGATGAGCTACGGCATGAGCGAAAACGCCGACGTACGCGCCGAAGACGTGGTGCAGGACGGCCCGCGCATGCGCTTCACGCTGCGCCTGCCCGAAGGCACCACCACCCCGGTGACGCTGGCCTTGCCGGGCCGCCACAACGTGCTCAACGCACTGGCGGCCGCTGCGATCGGCTGGCAGCTGGGCGTGGCGCCGGAGACCATCGCGCGTGCGCTGGAAAACTTCGCCGGCATCGGCCGCCGCTTCAACGACCTGGGCGAAGTCACCACGAGTACCGGTGCGCGCGTGCGCGTGGTCGACGACTACGGCCACCATCCGCGCGAGCTGGAAGCGGTGTTCGCCGCCGCCCGTGGCGGCTGGCCGGACAAGCGCCTGGTCGTCGCCTTCCAGCCGCATCGCTACAGCCGTACTCGCGATCAATTCGATGCCTTCGCCGCGGTGCTGAGCACCGTCGATGCGCTTGTGCTGAGCGAGGTCTACCCGGCCGGCGAAGCGCCGATTCCGGGCGCCGATGCGCGCGCGCTGGCGCGTGCGATCCGTGCGCGCGGCCGCAGCGAACCGGTGGTGGTCGGGCAGATTTCCGGGCTGGCCGAAGTGCTGCCGGACGTGCTGCAGGACGGCGATCTGCTGCTGATGATGGGCGCCGGCGATATCGGCTATGTCGCGCAGCACATCATCAACAACGGTTTCACCGGAGCAAGCGCATGAGCGCGGTGATTCCCAACGCACGTACCAGCGATCCGGCCGCGTTCGGCCGCGTTGCCGTGCTGCTCGGCGGTACCTCGTCCGAGCGCGAAGTGTCGTTGAACTCCGGCAGTAACGTGCTCGACGCACTGCGCGCGCGCGGTGTCGACGCGCAGCCGGTCGATGGCATTCCGGCCCTTGCGCAGGCCCTGGTCGAAAAACGCTTCGATCGCGTCTTCAACGTGCTGCACGGCCATAACGGCGGCGGCGAAGACGGCATCGTGCAAGGCCTGATGGAAGCCTTCAAGGTGCCGTACACCGGTTCCAACGTGCTGGGCTCGGCGTTGAGCATGGACAAGATCCGCACCAAGCAGGTGTGGCTGTCACTGGGCCTGTCCACGCCGCGCTATGCGCGCCTGGCCGCCGGTGCCAGCGCCGACGACATCCATGCCGCCGCCCGGCAGATCGGCTTGCCGGTGATCGTCAAGCCGGCCAACGAAGGCTCCAGCGTCGGCATCAGCCGCGTGTTCGACCAGGCCCAGCTCGAACAAGCCGTGCTGCTGGCGGCGCGCTACGACGGCGCGCTGCTGATGGAGCAGCTGATCGAAGGCGACGAACTCACCGTGGCCGTGCTCGGCGATGTCGCGCTGCCGTCCATCCGCATCGTGCCCAAGGGCCAGTGGTACGACTACAACGCCAAGTATCTGGCCGACGACACCCAGTACCTGTGCCCGGGCCTGGACGGCGATGCCGAGACGCAACTGCGCCAGCTCGCCCTGGACGCCTTCCGCGCCGCCGGTGCCCGCGGCTGGGGCCGCGTCGACGTGATGCGCGACCGTGCCAGCGGCCAGCTGTATCTGCTGGAGGTCAACACCGCCCCCGGCATGACCAGCCACTCGCTGGTGCCCAAGGCCGCGCGCCAGCTCGGCATCGATTTCGAAGAACTGGTCTGGCGCGTGCTGGAGCAGACGCTATGACGCCGGGAATGGGGAATCGGGAATCGGGAATCGCAAAAGCGACAGCCGGCAGTGCGCCGCTGTTGACGATTCCCTATTCCCGATTCCCCATTCCCGCGCGCGGAGCGCGCGCATGAACGCCACCCTGCGCATCCTGGCGTGGTTGCTCGCGGTGGCGCTGGTCGCGTTGCCGGTGGTGGCCGTGCTCAATGGCTGGGTCGGTGCCGAGCGTTGGCCATTGGCGCGCTTGCGGGTGTCGGGCGACTTCAAGCGGGTGCCGGCCGAAGAGTTGCGCGCGGTGGTCCTGCCATATGCGCGCGCGGGCTTTTTCGCGGTGAAGCTGCAGAACGCGCAGGACGCCATCGCGCGCTTGCCGTGGGTGGAAAGTGCGCAGGTGCGCAAGCGCTGGCCGGATGTGCTGGAAGTGCACGTCACCGAGCACAAGCCGTTCGCGCGCTGGGGCACCGACCGTATGTTGTCCGAGCAGGGCCGCTTGTTCCGCACCCCGCCGTTGCTGAAGGATTTCAAGTTGCCGCAACTCGGTGGCCCGGACAGCAAGACCCAGGACGTGGTAGCGCTCTACAACGAATCGCGCGCGCTGTTCGCGCCGACCGGGCTGGATGTGGAGCGGCTGGAAATGGACGCGCGCGGCAGCTGGTCGCTGGGCCTGAGCAACGGCGTGCAGATCGTGATCGGCCGCGACGACGCCCGCGCGCGACTGCAACGCTTCGCCCGCGTGCTGCCGCAACTGGCCGACCCGCAACGCCCGATCGCCCGCGCCGACCTGCGCTACACCAACGGCTTCACGGTCGAACGGCGAATGGAGAATGGGGAATCGGGAATAGATAAAAAGCCCAAGCCGGCATCGCCCGCTGCGCCTCACGCTCTTGTCCTCAATTCTCCTCGCATTCGTGCACCGCTGTTGACCATTCCCCATTCGCTATTCCCTATTCCCGGCTTTAAGACATGAACCGCAAAGGCGACAAATCCCTTATCGTTGGACTGGACATCGGCACCTCCAAGGTCGTCGCGCTGGTCGGCGAGTACTCGCCCGGCAATCCGATCGAAGTGATCGGCATCGGTTCGCATGAATCGCGCGGTCTCAAGCGCGGCGTGGTGGTGGACATCGAGTCCACCGTGCAGTCGATCCAGCGCGCGGTGGAAGAGGCCGAGCTGATGGCCGGTTGCGAGATCCGCTCGGTATACGCGTCCATTTCCGGCAACCACGTGCAGTGCAAGAACTCGCCCGGCATCGTGCCGATCCGCGACGGCGAAGTGACCTGGAGCGATCTGGAGCGCGTGCTGGATGCGGCCAAGGCCGTGGCCATTCCTGCCGACCAGCGCATCCTGCATGCGATCCCGCGCGAGTACGTGCTGGACGATTCGCAGGAAGGCATCCGCAATCCGGTCGGCATGACCGGCGTGCGCCTGGAGGTGCACGCGCATCTGGTGGTGTGCGCGCAGTCGGCAGCGGCCAACATCACCAAGTGCGTGCAGAAGTGCGGCCTGCAGGTGGACGATCTGGTGCTGTCGTCGCTGGCTTCCAGCGTCGCAGTGTTGACCGCCGACGAGCGCGAACTGGGCGTGGTGCTGGTGGATATCGGCGCCGGCACCACCGACCTTGCGGTCTACGTGCAGGGCGCGATCTGCCACACCGCCTCGCTGCCGATCGCCGGCGACCACGTCACCAACGACATCGCGCACATGCTGCGCACGCCGACGCCCGAAGCCGAACAGATCAAGGTGCGCTACGCCTGTGCGCTGGCGCAGCTGGCCACCGCCGAAGAAAGCATCCAGGTGCCGTCGGTCGGCGATCGCCCGCCACGTCGCATGCCGCGGCATGCGCTCGCGCAGGCGGTGCAGGGCCGTTACGAGGAAATCTTCGAAATGGTGCAGGCCGAACTGCGCCGCTCCGGTTTCGAGGAAATGGTGCGCGCCGGCATGGTGCTCACCGGCGGTGCGTCGAAGATGGAAGGCGTGGTCGAACTGGCCGAAGAAATGTTGCAGATGCCGGTGCGCGTGGGCATTCCCCAGCACGTCACCGGCCTGGGCGAAGTCGTCGGCAACCCGGTGCACGCCTCCGGCGTGGGCCTGCTGCTGATGGGCAGCCAGATCGAACACCCGCGCCGCCCGTCGATCCCGACCGGCCGCGCCGGGAGCTTGTTCAAGAAATTGAAGAACTGGTATCGCGGGGAATTCTGAAGAATCGGGAATCGGGATTCGAGAATTGGTTGAAGCAAAGGCAAAGCGGTTGCGGCAGATTTGAGTGGAGAGCGGTGAGAGCGGGCAGGGCGTAGTTTTTTTGTGGTTCCGCCGAGGAAGTAGTGGTTGGCGTGGAGGTGATTCGCTGTTGCGATTCCCCATTCCCGACTCCCCATTCCCGGCATTCAAACAACAACATTCGCCGACATGCGGGTGTTGGGCTGGCGAACGGAGCAATCCGATTCCCCATTCCCGATTCCCCATTCACGGCATCTAAAGAGGACACTGACATGGCACATTTTGAACTGATCGAAAAGATGGCTCCCAACGCGGTAATCAAGGTCGTTGGCGTGGGCGGCGGCGGCGGCAACGCGGTTGCGCACATGGTCAACACCAATGTCGATGGCGTGGAGTTCATCACCGCCAACACCGACTCGCAGGCGATCAAGAACTGCGGCGCCAAGCTGCAGCTGCAGCTCGGCACCAACGTGACCAAGGGCCTGGGCGCTGGCGCCAATCCGGAAGTCGGCCGCCAGGCCGCGCTGGAAGACCGCGAGCGCATCATGGACGCGCTGCAGGGTGCGGACATGGTGTTCATCACCGCCGGCATGGGCGGCGGCACCGGCACCGGCGCAGCGCCGGTGGTTGCACAGCTGGCCAAGGAAATGGGCATCCTGACCGTGGCCGTGGTCACCAAGCCGTTCCCGTTCGAAGGCCGTCGCCGCATGCAGGTCGCGCTCAAGGGCATCGAGGAACTGAGCCAGCATTGCGACTCGCTGATCACCATCCCCAATGAAAAGCTGATCACTGTGCTCGGCCGCAATGCCACCATGATCCAGGCCTTCCGCGCTGCCAACGACGTGCTGCAGGGCGCCGTGCAGGGCATCGCCGACCTGATCGTGCGTCCGGGTCTGATCAACGTCGACTTCGCCGACGTGCGCACCGTGATGTCGGAAATGGGCCTGGCCATGATGGGCACCGGTTCGGCTCGCGGCGACGATCGCGCGCAGGCCGCTGCCGAAGCCGCCATCCAGAACCCGCTGCTGGACGACGTCAACCTGGCCGGTGCCAACGGCATCCTGGTCAACATCACCGCCGGCCCGGACTTCACCATGTCCGAGTTCGACGAGATCGGCCGCACCATCGAGGCATTCGCTTCGGAAGATGCGACTGTGGTCGTCGGCACCGTGCTTGACCCGGACATGCAGGACGAAGTGCGCGTCACCGTGGTGGCCACCGGCCTGAACCGTGCGGTTGCCCGCCAGACCCAGCGTCCGGACCAGCGCGCGCCGATCAAGCTGGTGCGCAACGCCACCACCGGCCAGCCGGAGTTCGGCGATTTCGACACCAGCGGCGGCGATGCGGTGTCCAAGGCCGTCGGCGGCAGCATGGGCCTGGGCCTGCGTCGTCCGAGCAGCGACTCGGTCGGCAGCGGCAGCAACAACGGTGGCGGTTCGGCTGCGCCGGCCGCAGACCTGCCCAACGACTACCTGGATATCCCGGCGTTCCTGCGCCGCCAGGCCGACTGAGGATCGTCGGCTGCGTCGCTACGGCGGCGCGGTCCGTTCCGCCCCGGGGTTCGCCTCGGGGTGCAGTGCCATGTCCTTTCTGCCGGATCGGCCACGATCCGGCAGCTTTTGCAGTGGCGTGACCCGGGGATTACAGTTCCCGTCACGCGCGACTTGTTAAAATTCAGATAATCTCTACGGATTAGACAGCCGGTTCAGCGTCTGTCTGCATTGTTCATCCAGACTTCGCATATGACCCAGCAACGCACTCTCAAGAACACCATTCGCGCCACCGGCGTCGGCCTGCATAGCGGCGACAAGGTGTACATGACGCTACGACCGGCTCCGGTCGATCATGGCGTGGTGTTCCGGCGTGTGGACCTGGAGCCAATCGTCGAAGTCCCCGCCGATGCCGAACTGGTCACCGAGACCACGCTGTGCACCGGCCTGACCTGCAATGGCGCCAAGATCCAGACCGTCGAGCACCTGATGTCGGCACTGGCCGGCCTGGGTGTGGACAATGTCATCGTCGAACTGTCCTCGGCCGAGTTGCCGATCATGGACGGTTCGTCCGGCCCGTTCGTGTTCCTGCTGCAGTCGGCAGGCATCGTCGAGCAGAACAAGGCCAAGCGCTTCATCCGCATCAAGCAGACGGTGGAAGTGCGCGAGGGCGACAAGGTTGCGCGCTTCGAGCCGTACGAGGGCTACAAGCTCGGCTTCACCATCGAATTCAATCATCCGATGATCCCGGCCAAGCAGTCGCGCCAGGAAATCGAGTTCTCCACCTCGGCCTACGTCAAGGAAATCTCGCGCGCCCGCACCTTCGGCTTCATGCGCGACCTTGAATACATGCGCGAGCGCAATCTGGGCCTGGGCGGTTCGATGGACAACGCCATCGTGCTGGACGAGTTCCGCGTGCTCAACGAGGACGGCCTGCGCTACACCAACGAATTTGTGCGGCACAAGATTCTGGACGCCATCGGCGACCTGTACCTGGCCGGCGGTGCCATTCTGGGCGCCTACGAAGGCTTCAAGTCCGGCCACGCGCTCAACAATAAGCTGGTGCGTGCACTGCTGGCGGATCAGGCCGCCTGGGAATGGGTCAGCTTCCCCGAAGGCACCGTGCAACCGCCGGTCACCTACGCCAGCCCTGTCTACGCCTGATGTCGGGGAATGCCGCAGTTGGCGTTCGAAGTGTGAACTGCGTCGGATTACCGGCCAGTTCTTAACTTTTATTTAAGACTTCTCTAACTCCTGCGTGGCTGAGGCCCGCTAGGATGCGTCGGGTCGTGCGCGGTCTTCGCAATTCTTTCACGCTGCGGCGGCCGCTTCGCACCAGCGGCGCGGTGCTCACCGTTTGGTGGGTGGAACGTCCTGCAGGGAGGCCAGCGCATCGCGCAGACCTCTGTGCGTGGCCTCCGAGACGGGGCGCGGACGCTCGCGATTCTGCTGCATTGGGGAATGCAGCGGGGTGGTGGTGGTCTTGATGGTCACTGCGGTGGCCTTCAGTCCGATGGATCGGGCGGCATCCAGTAATTGGGTCTCGGCAAGTCGCAACTTGGCATGCCAGACAGGTGAATCAACCAGAAAAACGAGCTGTTCGTCTCTGACATTGGCCAGCCGGCAACGGGTGGCCAGATGAGGCGGTAACAGGGGGCGCAACTGCCGGTCCAGCGCATCGAGCCACAACGCTCGGCGCAAGGGGTCGCCAGCCTTTTCACCCAACGCGGCTTCGATGGCCGGTTGTGGGACGGAAGGGTTGCGTGCGTTGGACTTGGGCTTGGACATGACACTCATATGGCGTTGAAGAAAGTTGTAATCAAATCTCGCGAAACCCGGGCGCAGCGGTTGGCCCGCCAGTTCCAGGGCTTTGCCGCGGATCGACCGATGGTAGTCCTCGGCGCCGTGCTTGGGCTGGGCATGTTGATCGGCATCGGTGCCAGCACCGCCACCGGCATGGTGACCAATTCCGCGTTGCAGGCCAAGGTTGCCCGGCAGCAGGCCGAGCTGGCCCAGGCGCAGCGCGCCTCGCAGGCGCAGGTCAACGCACTGGCCGCGCGCATGGGCGAGCTGCAGGCGCAGGCCACCCGTCTCAATGCATTGGGCGAGCGGCTGACCGAAATGGGCAAGCTGAAGGACGGCGAGTTCGACTTCGACGCCCCGGTCGGCGTCGGTGGCGGCGATGAGCCGGTCAGCGACATGCCGGTCGAGTCGCTCAAGCAGACGCTGGGGCAGGTCGAACAGCAGTTCTCCGCCTCGGGCCAGCAACTGAACGTGCTGGCCGCGCTGATGTTCGATCATCAGCTTGAACAGAATTCGGTGCCCTCGCGGATGCCGATCCGCAACACCTACATCACCTCCGGCTTCGGCGGCCGCGCCGATCCGTTCGACGGTGGTTCGGCCTTCCACAAGGGCGTGGACTTCCATGCCAACGTGGGCGACCCGGTGATGTCGGTCGCCGACGGCGTGGTCAGCTATGCCGGCGTGCGCGGTGGCTACGGCAACGTGGTGGAAGTGGATCACGGCAACGGCTATGTGACCCGCTACGCGCACAACTCGCGCCTGGTGGTGAAGGTGGGCGACCTGGTTCGCGCCGGCCAGCAGGTGGCCCGGGCCGGATCCAGCGGCCGCTCCACCGGCGCCCACGTGCATTTCGAGGTGTGGGCGGACGGGCGGGTGGTCAATCCGCGCAAGTTCCTGGGCGATACCAACACGCCGGTGGGCCGCCGCGGGCGCGGTTGACGACGGCGCGGGCGGCGCTTGATTCGTGAAGGCCCGCCCCAAGCTACAATAGGGTGTTGCCATCGACAGGGCGCAGTGCGCCCTGTTTCGTTTACGGCGGCCGGGTCTTGGGGACCGGCGTCGGTCAAACCGTTCCTTTTCAACCGGTTTCTTCAATGATCAACAGTCTGCTTACCCGTGTCTTTGGCAGTCGTAACGAACGCCAGCTGCGCCAGCTCAACCGCCTCGTCACCCAGATCAATGCGCTGGAGCCGACGATCGAGAAGCTCTCCGACGCCGAGCTGCAAGCCAAGACCCCGGAGTTCAAGCAGCGACTTGCCGCCGGCGAGTCCCTGGACAAGATTCTTCCCGAAGCCTTTGCGGTGTGCCGCGAGGCCAGCCGCCGCGTGCTCGGCATGCGCCATTACGACGTGCAGCTGATCGGCGGCATGGTGCTGCACCTGGGCAAGATCGCCGAGATGCGCACCGGTGAAGGCAAGACCCTGGTCGCTACGCTGCCGGTGTACCTCAACGCGCTGCAGGGCGAGGGCGTGCATGTGGTCACGGTCAACGACTACCTGGCGCGCCGCGACGCCGCGCAGATGGGCAAGCTGTACAACTGGCTGGGCCTGAGCGTGGGCGTGGTGTATCCGGGCATGCCACATAGCGACAAGCGCGAGGCCTACGGCAGCGACATCACCTACGGCACCAACAACGAGTTCGGTTTCGATTACCTGCGCGACAACATGGCGCTGTCCAAGGCCGACCGTTACCAGCGCAACCTGCATTACGCGATCGTCGACGAAGTCGACTCGATCCTGATCGACGAGGCGCGTACCCCGCTGATCATCTCCGGCCCGGCCGACGAGTCGCCGGAGCTGTACATCCGCGTCAACCGCATCGTGCCGCAGCTGACCAAGCAGGAAAGCGAAGAGGGCGAGGGCGACTTCTGGATCGACGAGAAGGGCAAGCAGGTGCATCTGTCCGAGGCGGGCATGGGCCACGCCGAAGAACTGCTGATGCAGGCCGGCATCCTGGAAAATGCCGAAGACGGCCTGTACGCCGCGCAGAACCTGAGCGTGGTGCATCACCTCAATGCCGCGCTGCGCGCGCATGCGATCTATCAGCGCGACGTGGACTACATCGTGCGCGATGGCGAGGTGGTGATCGTCGACGAATTCACCGGCCGCACGCTTAGCGGGCGCCGCTGGTCCGACGGCCTGCACCAGGCGGTCGAGGCCAAGGAAGGCGTGCCGGTGCAGCGCGAGAACCAGACGCTGGCCAGCATCACCTTCCAGAACCTGTTCCGCATGTACAAGAAGCTGTCCGGCATGACCGGTACGGCCGACACCGAAGCCTACGAATTCCAGAGCATCTACGGGCTGGAAGTGGTGGTGATCCCGACCAACCGCCCGACCGTGCGCAAGGACCATCCGGACCAGGTGTTCCTCAACCGCAAGGGCAAGTTCAACGCGGTGCTGGCCGACATCGAAGACTGCGCCAAGCGTGGCCAGCCGGTGCTGGTGGGTACCACCTCGATCGAGACCTCGGAGATGCTGTCCGAGCATCTGCGCAAGGCCGGGGTCAAGCACGAAGTGCTCAACGCCAAGCAGCACGAGCGCGAAGCCACCATCGTCGCCAATGCCGGCCAGCCGGGTGCGGTGACCATCGCCACCAACATGGCCGGTCGCGGTACCGACATCGTGCTGGGCGGTTCGCTGGAAACCGAGCTGCATGCCATGGGCGACGACATCAGCGACGAGCAGCGCCTTGCGGCCAAGACCGAATGGCAGCGTCGTCACGATGCGGTCAAGGCGGCCGGTGGCCTGCACATCATCGGTACCGAGCGGCACGAGTCGCGCCGTATCGACAACCAGCTGCGCGGCCGTGCCGGTCGTCAGGGCGACCCAGGTTCGTCGCGCTTCTATCTGTCGCTGGAAGACAACCTGATGCGCATCTTTGCCTCGGACTGGGTCCAGAAGGCGATGCGCATGATGGGCATGAAGGAAGACGACGTCATCGAAGACCGCCTGGTCAGCCGGCAGATCGAAAAGGCGCAGCGCAAGGTGGAAGCGCACAACTTCGACATCCGCAAGAACCTGCTGGACTTCGACGACGTCAACAACGACCAGCGCAAGGTGATCTACGCCCAGCGCGACGAATTGCTGGATGCCGAATCGGTCAAGGACAACGTCGACGGCATCCGTGGCGATGTGATCTACGACCTGGTCGCACGTTTCGTGCCGCCCAACTCCGTCGATGAGCAGTGGGACCTGAAGGGTCTGGAAGCCACGCTGGAATCGGAACTGGGCATGCCGCTGGCGCTGAGCGAGATGGCACGCACGCAGGAAGAACTGGACGCCGAGCAGATTGCGGCCAAGGTGCAGGCAGCGGTGGATGCGCACTTTGCCGAGAAGGAAGCGGCGGTGGGCAACGACACCATGCGCGCATTGGAGAAGCACGTGATGCTGACCGTGCTCGACCAGGGCTGGAAGGAGCATCTGGCCAAGATGGATTACCTGCGCCAGGGCATCTATCTGCGTGGCTATGCGCAGAAGCAGCCCAAACAGGAATACAAGAAGGAGGCCTTCGAGCTGTTCTCCGAGATGCTGGAGAACGTCAAGCGCGAAGTGATCAACCTGCTGGCGCGCGTGCGCATCCGCAGCGAAGAGGAAGTGGCCGAGCTGGAAGAGCAGGAGCGTCTGCAGGCGCAGGCGCGCTTGATGGCCTCGCAGTTCCAGCATCAGGACGCCGGCGGCTATGGTGCCGACGAGGAAGTGGAACAGATGCATGGCGGCAACGCGCCGGTGCCGGTGTCGCAGGTAACCCGCGACGAGCCCAAGGTGGGCCGTAACGATCCGTGCCCCTGCGGCAGCGGCAAGAAGTACAAGCACTGCCACGGTCAACTCAGCTGAGCTGAGTTGACCGTGGCGCAGCCCGCGAAGCGGGCTGCGCACCAGGCATCCGCTACGCGGATGCCTGGTGCACGGTCCTTGCTTCCGATCCCCGCGCCTTTGGCGCGCCCCCTTACCAAGGGGGCTCTGCTTACGGACGGGATCCGCTGGAGCTGCTGATGTGCAGGGCATGGAGTGTCGGAGGCCGGGTGCAGTGCCCCGCCGGAACCTCGCACCCTTGTCCAGCTCCCTGCCAATGGCATTGCCTGCATCGTTGCCAGGCAACGACGGGACACCAACGGCATAGACGCTGGAAGAATCTGGCGAGCTGTCTTGCGGTGGGCCTCGGCAGGGCAGCTCTGCCGCGCGCTGTCCATCTCTCGCGGCGCCAACGCGGCGCCTATTTGTATGCAGGCGTCTCCGCCGGTGCCACTGCGGGGCGTATGCTCGATCCACATCCTGCGTGGAGTGCGGTCATGGCGTTGCTGTCCAGCCAGCAATTGAAGGTGTTCGTGCCTGCGCGCGACTACGCGGTGTCGCAGCAGTTCTATCGTGCGCTAGGCTTCGTGCAGGAGGACGAGGTAGGCAATGTGACCTGCTTCCGGCATGGCACGCATTGCGCATTCCTGCTGCAGGATTTCTATCTGCGCGAACTGGCCGAGAACCTGATGCTGCACCTGTGGGTGGACGATGCCGACAGCTGGTGGCAGCACGTGCACGACACCGGCCTGGGCGCGCAGTTCGGGGTGAGCTGCAGCGCGCCGGAGGATCGGCCATGGGGCGCACGCGATTTCACCTTGCACGATCCCAGCGGTGTGCTCTGGCGCATCGGGCATCCACTGTAGGCGTGAATCGGGAATCGGGAATGGGGAATTGCAAAGGCGGGCATGGTGCGTGCTTCAACCGATTCCCGATTCCCGAATCTCCATTCCCCGCCCCCAAGCGATTGCACTGAACGGCTCACTCGCGGCACTCTTGTGCCATGCCTGATTCTCTAAGATCCACCCACGTCGTTGCCGGCGTGATCACCGACGCCCGCGGCCGCATCCTGCTGACCCGCCGTACCGAAACCCGTGACATGCCCGGCCTGTGGGAGTTTCCGGGCGGCAAGCGCGAGCCTGGCGAAACCTCCGAACAGGCACTGGTGCGCGAACTCAACGAAGAGCTCGGTATCGAGGCGCAGGTCGGCGAGTGGCTGATGGACGTGCCGCAGTTGTACCCGGACAAGCGGCTGCGCCTGGAAGTGCGCCACATCACCGCATGGAAAGGCAGCCCGCGCGGCCGCGAAGGCCAGGCGATGACCTGGGTGGCCGCCGACAAGCTGGCCCGTTATTCGATGCCGCCGGCCGATGTGCCGGTGGTCGGTGTGCTGCGCCAGCCCGACCGCTATCTGATCACGCCCGAGCCGGACGATGACGTGCTGTGGCTGGAAGGTCTGGAGCGTGCGCTGCAGCACGGCATCTTGCGCATCCAGTTGCGTGCGCGGCAGGCCGAACCGGCGCGCTGGCAGGCCATGCTGCAGCAGGTGATGCGCCTGCGCGGCCGTGCGCGCGCGCAACTGCTGCTCAACCGTGACATCGCACTGGCCGGCGAACTCGGCATCGGCGTGCATCTGGGCTCGGAGCAACTGGCCAGCCTGCAGCAGCGCCCGTTGCCGGCCGAGCAGCCGGTCGCCGCCTCCTGTCACGGGCTGGAAGACCTGCGGCACGCCCAGCGTCTTGGCTGCGATTTTGCGGTGCTGGGCCCGGTGCAGGCGACCGCGTCGCATCCGGGTGCGACACCCTTGGGATGGGATGGGTTCGAACGCTTGCGCGAGCAGGTCTCCTTGCCAATCTACGCACTCGGTGGCATGCAGGTCGACGACCTGCGTGAATCACGTTCGCATGGCGCGCAAGGCATCGCGGCGATTCGCGCGCTGTGGCCGCAGTGACCCTGCAGTCAGCGATCTTGGTGGTGTTTGGCGGATTGCCGGGCGTCGGCAAGAGTTCCATTGCCCAGGCGCTACTGACGCAATGCACTGGGTTTTATTTGCGTATCGATACGATCGAGCAGTCACTACGCGAAAGTGGTGCACTCGCCAACGATGTCGGAGCATCGGGCTACATGGCCGCTTACGCACTTGCCGAGGCCAATCTGCAACTGGGTCACGTGGTGGTCGCCGATTGCGTGAACCCGTTGCCGGTCACCCGTGAAGCGTGGCGCGATGTAGCGCGTCGCACACGGAGCCGTTTGCTGGAGATCGAGGTAGTGTGCAGCGATCGCAACGTGCATCGGCAGCGCGTGGAATCGCGGCAAAGCGACGTGGTCGGATTGCGCGTCCCGGATTGGGCCTCCGTGCTCGCGCATGACTACGTGGCCTGGACCGAGCCGCACTGGGTGATCGACAGCGCCGTGCTGAGCCCGCAGCAGGCGGTCACGCAGATCATGGGCCGGCTTGTCGCATAGCCTGCAGGCGTCACCTATGAGGCATGAGGCTCGGGGTCTCTGAGCCGATACGCTCACTGCCTCGCAGCCCACACCACCATCGTCACCATCACCGATTGCCGGGGCGATGCGCCGTCGCATGTACTTGGCCGCTGCAATCCGCTTACGCCGGGCGCTGCGCTAAAACGTCACCCAGAAGCAGTTGTACTGCCGGCGCAGCCGCAACACGCTGCTTGCGGGCGCACCGCTGGCGAGGTTCTGTTCCAGGCGCAGGCCCCAGGGGCGTGGGCGGCTTGGCGGTGCCGGGAGTGGGGCGTCGATGGCGCTGCCGTCCAGGGGTGAAGCCGCTGCCGTGCCGGCATCGGCTTCCCAGGTTGGCGGATCGCGTTGCGGGTACATCGGCACGATGTCCAGCAATGGGCGTTGCACGATCGCCTCCAGCCGGCTCAGCACTTGGTTGGCAGCGGCGTCGGACTGGCCGCTCCACAGGTAGAGGCTGGAGAGCCGATTGACGTCGCGGCTGTCCACCGCCAGTTGCAGCAACGACACCAGTTCGCTCAGCCGGCGCGGGCAGCCGTAGCGCTGCAGGCCGGTGTTGCCCTGCGTGCGCGGGGCCGGCGGCGCGCGCGCCGCGGCGCCGACATCTTCGCAGCGGCGGTCTGTGAACATGGTCTGCCCGTTCGCTGTCACGCAGCGGCGGATCTCCTGCGCCTGCACGCGCGTGGCCGGGCATAGGCAGAACAGCAGCAGTAACGGCAGCAGGAGGCGAGGCATCGGCGCAGCGTAACGGGGCCTGCGTGAGCCGGCGAGCAACGCGCCGGGACCGTGGCAGCTTGCACGGCGTTTGCGCATCATGCGTGCGTTTGCCGCTGATGTGCCCGCACAGATACGCCCGCCAAGGGCGTGGCTTCGAGCGGCTGGCTCAGCGCCCGAGCAGCTGCAGCACCTGCGTGGTCGGCTTGGCCAGGTTGAGCGTGTAGAAGTGCAGGGCAGGCGCGCCACCGGCGATCAGGCGCTCGCACACGGCGGCCACCACTTCGGCACCGAAGGCGCGCACCGCATCGGCATCGTCGCCGTAGGACTGCATCTTCTTGCTGATCCAGCGCGGAATTTCTGCACCGCACTGCTCGGAAAAGCGCCGCAACTGCGAGAAGTTGGAGATCGGCATGATGCCGGGGATGATCGGGATCTCCACGCCCATGCGCTGCACGGCGTCGCGGAAATGAAAGTACGCGTCGGCGTTGTAGAAATACTGGGTGATTGCAGCATCGGCGCCGGCATCCACCTTGGCCTTGAAGTAACGCAGATCGCTCAGCGCGTCGGTCGCCTGCGGATGGGTTTCCGGATACGCACCGACTTCGATCCGGAACGCATCGCCGTGTTCGGCGCGGATGAAGGCGATCAGGTCCGAGGCATAGCGCAGGTCGCCGGGATGGCCCATGCCCGAGGGCAGGTCGCCGCGCAGCGCGACGATGCGGGTACAGCCGATCGCGCGATAAAGCTTGAGCAGCTCGCGGATCTCCTGGCGGCTGCCGCCGACGCAGGACAGGTGCGGGGCGGCTTCGAAACCGTGCTTCTGCTTGAGGTGACGCACCGTCTCGGAGGTATAGCTGAGCGTGGAGCCGCCGGCACCGAAGGTGCATGACACGTATTCCGGCGCGTAGCCCTTCAACCTGGCCGCCGTGCGGTCCAGCTGGGCGCGCTGGTCGTCGGTCTTGGGCGGGTAGAACTCGAAACTGAGATGCGTCATCGCGGCGGGTCCGGCGGATCGTGCCAGCATAATATCGCTTCATCGCGATGAATGCATATTTGGTTGCGGGTGTCCTGCATCCGGTTACCTCGCGTGCTGTCAGCGGAATGACGGCGCGATCTGCGGGGCCCTGCAGGCGCTTGCCGCGCGGCGGCGAGCGAAGCCTCGCATCGACCAGGTGAACCGCTTCTGTTGTAGCACTGGTTTCACGCGTGATGCCGGCCATCGCGTCATTGCCTGCCGTGAGTTGTGGAGACGGTGGTTGCGCCGCGCCTGCGTGCCATGTCGCGACCCGGCTTGCGCCGGGCGTTGACGCAGGCAGCTCTACACTGGGCGCACTTTCTACGGAGTGCTGCGCATGAGCGATACCACGATGACTGCAATTGCCATCCGCGATGGCAAGGGCGATGCGGATGCACTGTACGCCAGCAAGCAGCCGCGCCCGCGTCCCGCGCCGGGGCAGGTGCTGATCCGCGTGCATGCGGCCGGGATCAATCGTCCCGATCTGTTGCAGCGTGCCGGCCACTATCCGCCGCCACCCGGCGCGCCGCAGACGCTTGGGCTGGAAATTGCCGGGGAGATCGTGGAGCCGGCCGGTCGCTGGAAGGTCGGCGATCGGGTATGTGCGCTGCTGGGCGGTGGCGGATACGCACAGTACGCCGCGGTCGACGCGCGGCATGTGCTGCCGATTCCGCCGGGCATGGATCTGGCGCATGCCGCCGCGCTGCCGGAAACCATCTTTACCGCGTACACCAACCTGTTCGAGCATGGCCGGCTGGCGGCCGGGGAATGGCTGCTGCTGCATGGCGCCACGTCCGGGATCGGTGTGACTGCGATCCAGATGGCCAAGGCCGCCGGTGCGCATGTGCTGGCGACTGCGCGTTCGGCGGGCAAGGCAGCGCAGGCGCGCGAGCTGGGCGCCGATGTAGCGATCGATTCCACCACCGAATCGTTCGTCGATGTGGCCAAGGCGCACGGCGGGGTGGATGTGTCGCTGGACATGGTGGGCGCTGCGGTATTCGCCGACACCCTGGAGGCGCTCAACCCACGCGGGCGCATCGTCTACATCGCCTCGCAGGCCGGCTCCACCATCGAGGTGCCGATCCCGCTGCTGATGCGCAAGCAGGCCATCCTCACCGGCTCGACGCTGCGCCCGCGCAGTGCCGACGAAAAGGCGCGCCTGGCCGCGGAAGTGGAGCGCGTGGTGTGGCCGTGGATCGCGCAGGGCAAGCTGCGCGTGCTGCTCGACAAGCGCTTCCCGCTCAACGAAGCCGCTGCAGCGCATCGCTATCTGGAGCAGGGCAGCCACCTGGGCAAGGTCGTGCTGGAGATGTGAGCGCATCGCAAGGCGCATGCAGGTCGCTCTGTCTGCAGCCGGCGTCGCAGGCCTGGCCATACATCGGCCGCAGGCCGGGCGCCCCACCGCAGCTGCCGCCGTGCTTCAGCGCGACCAGGTGGAAGGCCACGAACAGCAAGGCGTTCCGTGCAGTTGCACCGATGCAGCATGGCGGCTCCTGCGCGGCCACCGGGCGGCGCAGGTATAGCAAAACAAGCAGGAGCGATGTCTCGCAGCGAACCGCAGCCTGACCTTACACTGCGCCGTTGCGTGCGCTGTTGCAGCGCGCCGCTGCACCAGTCTCCGTGCATGTGCCCGAAACGGGCGATCGCGCGGGTCCCGCCACGTCCCTATCAGCCCGAAGGTTTCGATGAAGCATCCAGACGCATTGCGCATTGCCCTTGTCGGCATCGGCAAGATCGCCCGCGACCAGCACGTGCCCACCATCGCCGCGCGTGCCGATGTGCAGCTGGTGGCCACCGTGAGCCGGCATGGCACGGTCGATGGAGTGCCGGCCTATCACAGCCTGGAAGAGGCCTTCGCGGCGCATCCGCAGATTGAAGCGGTGGCGCTGTGTACGCCACCGGTCGGGCGGCATGCGCAGGCACAGGCCGCGCTGGCCGCGGGTCGCCATGTGTTCCTGGAAAAACCCCCGGCCGCCACCCTGGCCGAAATCGACGATCTGCGCGCGTTGGCGCAGCGTGCGCAACGCAGCCTGTTCACCAGCTGGCATTCGCGCTGCGCCGCTGCCGTGGAGCCTGCGCGGGCGTGGCTGGCCGACAAGCAGATCCTGCGCGCGCACATCACCTGGAAGGAAGACATTCGCCATTGGCACCCGGGCCAGGACTGGATCCTGGAGCCGGGCGGTATGGGCGTGTTCGACCCCGGCATCAATGCGCTGTCCATCGCCACGCATCTGTTGCCGCGCCCCTTCGCGCTGCGCGAAGCAGAGTTGCACACGCCGGAAAACCGCCAGGCACCGCTGTATGCCAGGCTCGGTTTTGTCGATACCGCAGGGGTGCCGGTAACGGCGGAACTGGATTTTCTGCAGACCGGCCATCAGCGCTGGGATATCGAAGTGGACACCACCGATGGCCTGCTCATGCTCAGCGAGGGCGGTGCCAGGCTCAGTATCGATGGCCAGCCGCAGCCAGTGGAAGCCGCCGGCGAGTACGACGGCTTGTACCGGCGTTTCGTGCAGCTGGTGCGCGCCGGCGAATCGGAGGTGGATGTCACCCCGTTCGTGCATGTGGCCGATGCGTTCATGCTCGGCGCGCGCAAGGTCACCGCGCCGTTCGCCTGGTAGCCGGTCGCACCATCCAACGTGTTGCAGCATCCAGAACACCGGCGATGAGCCGGTGTTTTCCTGTGTCAGGGGGGGCGCGTGTCTTTGCGATCAGGCTTCAACCACGCAGCGGACGCCTCGTGCTGGCCAGACAGCTCAGCGGCGCCACATGCGTGCACCGCGCGCCGGCAGCGTGAAGGTATAGGAGCCGCTGGAAATGCGCACCACGCTGCCCGAGCCCAGTGCATCCACATAATCCGCATTCCAGTACAGCACGCTGCCATTCATCGCCACGGTGGTGGTGACCGGATTGCCGCACTTGTTGATGCCGACGATGCCCAGGCTGCCGCGCCGGAACAGCACATGGCAGGAGCTGGACGACAGCACCTGCATGTCGCTGCCCTGCACGCCGTTGTGGAAGCCGATCATGCGGCGCAGGTCGTCGCGCAGATAGGCATTGACCCAGCGGTTGTCGCCGCTTTCGTTGTTGTCGGTGTAGACCATCGGCATGCCGCCGTTGCGGCCGATCAGATACGCGTATGCCAGCGTCTCGTCGACGGGGTCGAGGATGGCGTAGCGGAAACCGGCATTGTTGGGGATGTCGTGGGTGACGGCGAAGGTCACCGCGCGATTGCCCGGCAACGCCTGTCCGGTGGACGCGGGATCCACCAGCTGCTGCAGGCTGGCGCCAATGGCGAATGCATTGCGCACCGCGTTGAACAACGGGAAGTCGTAGGCTGCATGCGGCGTGGACTGCAGGTACGGCGCCAGGAACTGGTCGTAATCGCCGTTGCCGCTACCGCCGCCGGTGATCACTTCGCCGAACACATACACGCCGGAACGAATGCCCGCATCGAAGACCCGATTGAGATGGTCAAAGCTCATATGCTTGGCCGCATCGACACGGAAGCCGGTCACACCCAGGCCCTTCAGCGCTTGCAGATAGGCGCGCTGCTGTTGCACCACCCAATCATTGCCGACCAGGTCCGGCAGGCCCGGATCGCTGCCGCCACCGCAGATACGATAGGTGCGCACCTGATAGGCGTCGTTGTAGTTGGTGATGCACTGGGCCGGACCAAAATCGCTGGCGCCCAGGAAATTCGATTGCAAGGTGCCGAACAGGCGCAAGGTGTCATAGCGGCCTGGATTTGCAGCGTATTGCGCGAGCACGGCGCTGCCGGGGTAGTTGAGATCCGAGCGTGTCGCGGCCTCGTTGGCCATGTGGTTGAGCACCACATCGGCATAGGTTTCCACGCCGTTGTTGGCCAGCGCCTGCACCATGCGCGAGAACGCGGCGGTGTCGCCCAGCGGGCCATCGATCACGCGCAGATCCTGCGGCTGGTAGCGTGCCCACCACGCGCTGCCTTGCGAGTGATAGGCGGGAGCGACCAACACCTTGCGATAGCCTGCGTCGGCAATCTGCTTGGCGCGTGCCTCTACGGTGGCATACGGCCAATTGAAGGCGTGCAGGATCACATCGGCCTGCACATTGGCGGTGGTCATCAGCAGCACCAGCGCGGCGAGCAGCAGCCGCGAGCTGCGTTGAAGCCGTGCGGGTGGGGGTGGAGTGTGCGTATCGCGCATCGGATGGATCTCCAGTCGGTAAGCGCGAGCACACGCATGCTGCGCGATGCCCGCATCAAGGCCTCCGGCCCCTGTTCCGGAAAGCGCGCGCACGGCGTGCAGCGCGCGGTGATGCTAAGCGTGCATCGCGGCGCAACATCGCTGTTGTGCATACGTATTCAATGCGAGTACCTGCGAAAACCCCGATGCAGGTCGCGCTTTGCGCGGTGCGGGTGGATCGCGGTACCGCGGCACGGCGCGGTGCTGCAGCCGGCGCGGGCTTGGGCAGTCAGGCTGGGTGGCGCGGGGCGCGGTAAACTGGGCGCACATTCACCGGTTCCCCTCCCATGCGCAATCCGCTGCAAGAACAACTGCTCAAGGCCGGCCTGGTCAAGAAGGCCCAGGTGGACAAGGTCGCGCGCGAGCAGAACAAGCAGCGTCATGCCAAGGGCGCGGCCGTGGCACCGGCCGAGGTCGACAAGGTGGACGCGGCGCGGCTACAGGCCGAGCGCGCCGAGCGCGATCGCGCGCTGGCCGAAGAACGCAAGCTGCAGCTGCGGCGGCAGGAAGTGCTGGCCCAGGTCCGGCAGATCGTGGAGACCAACAAGGTCAAGCGCGATGGCGAGATCGACTACCGCTTCAACGACGGTAGCGTCATCCGCAGCGTGCTGGTCAATCCCACGCTACGCAGCCAGCTGGCCAGCGGGGCGCTGGTGATCGTGCGGCATGGCGATGGCTTCGAGCTGATTCCGCGCGCCGCCGCCGACAAGGTCTACAGCCGCGATGCGGACACTGTGGTGCTGGATCATGGCCGTAGCAGCACGCCATCGGCGCCGGACAGCGACGACGATTATTACAGCCAGTTCAAGGTGCCGGACGATCTGATCTGGTAAGTGGCCGCATGGCAGGGCTGCAGGCTACCCTGGCGTTCTTTGCCACCCACCACCGTCATGTCCATCGTTCTCACACCGTTTGCCCGCACCCGTCTGTTTCCCCGCGATGGTCGTCGCAACGCCATCCAGGATTGCACGCCCGAGCAGTTCATCCAGCGGCTCAATGAAGAGGCGCCGGTGCGTGTGATCGAAGGCTATGCGCCGTTTTGTCAGCTGCATGTGCACCGCAACTGGACCTCGACGCGCTGCCTCACTGCGCCGATCACCGACGACAACCGCCACCAGCTGCGCTCCGGCTACGAGGCACGCAGCACGCAGGAATTGCCGGTGCTGGTGCGCTGGTTCGAAGGTGTGGAGCCAGCGGTGGCGACGTATCTGCTGCCGATCCTGTATAGCCGCGATCAGCTGGCCAAGGAGGGCGCGCCGATCGACGCCGACTGGGGCGTGGTCGGTTGCCTCTACACCACCGAGCCGGAAGAAATTCCGATGGCGCCCATCACCATGCTGCGCAATGCACTGGGCGTGGAAGAGGGCGGCTCCGGTGTGGCACTGGACCGCGATGCCTACCGGCGCAGCGTGGCGTTCTGGGAACGCAATGCGAACTGGCGGCCGTAGCAGGTAGATGGCTCGCTTTGTGTCGTGGGATTTTCCCGTGGTAGGGAAAGCAGCGCTGCTCTTGAACTCCGGCGTGACGGCGGCGCGGTGCCACTTCGCCGCCACCGGTGCATCCTTTCGTCGAGCGTGACACGTGGTTGCACGTACGGCTGCAGAGTCGAGCTGCGTCTGCTGTTTCGGACTCGCCGCAGCTCGACATGCTGATGGCTGTCAGAACCGGTACTCGGCATTCACCGATGCCATGTCGGTGCTCAGATCGACATCGAGTTTCTTGGCGTTGTAATGGTCGTAGTTGGCGCCGATGCTGAAGTGCTCGCCCAGGTTGTAGCCCACGCCGGCGCCTGCATACCACGACAGCTTGTCCAGGTCGGAGCGGTCGGACACGGTGTCATTGCGCAGGCCCTGGCCCTTCCAGCCATACAGCCCGCCGCGCATGCTGGCGTACCACCTGTCGCCCAGTGCGAAGCGTTGATTCAGGCCAACGGTCCAGCCATGCAGCTGGCTTTCGTCTTCCACGACGGCATCACCGTTGAACAGGTTTTTCGCCTGGATATTGCCAAGATCGTTGTAGCCAGCTTCCAGGCCAAGCGATAACCATGGAAACAGCACGTTCCAGCGATACCCGGCGGCAATGTTGTAGCCGGTAGCGCTGCCATCGTAGGGCCCGCTCTTGAGCGAGGTGCGGCCGACGCCGCCGTTGACGAACCAACCCGCACCGTCGCCGGATGCGGACTGCGCAAAGACATCGGGTGCGGCCGTCAATGCCAGCGCCGAGAGCGCCAACGTGAGCATGCGTTTGTTCATGACAAATTCTCTTGAAAGTGCGAATGCGGTAAGGAATCACCAACGCACGCCATGACCGGGCGCAAGCGTTGCAGCGCCATAGTGGTCAGCGGAATTTGGAAAGTTATTAGCCGCAGGCGTATGTGCAGCAGCCGACATTCTCAAGCGCAGCCTTGCGTGGATTGCACCTGGCGAGCTGCCGGCAACCCTGGCGCTGATGCGTGCTAGCCGACGCCGAGCACGGGCATGTCCGGGGCGACCCATACGACGGTAGTGATCGCGCCTTGTACCAATCCCTGATCCCTGAGCTGCGCAAAGACGGCCGCCGGTGGCCAACCCGCAGGTGCGTCGGCAAAGGGAATCTGCAGTGACTGCAGCAGGCTGAGGATTTCGGAAAGTTCTTCAGAGCTCTTGAAGCTCAGACTGATGCGGTCTCGCATCGAAGTGCCACGCGTCAGCAATCGCTGGCGCATGGCACTGTCGCAGATCACATGGACATGTTGATCCAGGACAGCGGAAACATGGTTCATGCGTTGCAGCCGCTGCTCAGATCTCGCTGAGGATATGGCTGCGGCGCTGTTGGTACTCTGCATCCGTGATCAACTGCTGCGACCTCAGCGTGTCCAGCTCCAGCAGTCTGGCTTGAGCGCTCTTCGGCACTGCTGACCCCGTCGTTGCCACAGTCGATTTGCGCGACGCGCGCTTTGCGACCCAGACGATCAAGCTGATCACGGCAGCGATGCTGCAGAAGAAGAAAAGAACGATGATCCAGTGCCAGATGCTGAAGCCGCCCATGTTGGTTCCTTTTGACGATGGGTGTTACGTAGTGGTTGACCAGTCTTGCTGCCGCGCAGGTAAGCCGCAAGCCTTGCGCGAGTATCGTACACGGCAACAGCTGCCATGCCGACGGCAACGCTGTCTGGCGTGCTGGATTTCATGGTGTATTGCTCAAGGCGTTGCATGCGATGCATGTCGATGTCGATGTCGATGTCGCATGGCGCGAACGCAGATTGGTCGCCATGTCGGTCCGCTTGCACGCGGGGCCATCCGGCATCCTGCAAAGAAAACGGGCGCCTTGCGGCGCCCGTTCTGTTCAAGCTGTGACATGCGGGCAATCAACCGCCCGGCTGATCAGTAGCGGTAATGATCCGGCTTGTACGGGCCGGCCACGTCCACGCCGAGGTAGTCGGCCTGGTCCTTGGTCAGGGTGGTCAGCTTGACGCCGATCTTTTCCAGGTGCAGACGCGCGACTTCTTCGTCCAGGTGCTTGGGCAGGATGTAGACCTTCTTCTCGTAGCTGTCGCGCTTTTCCCACAGGTCGATCTGCGCCAGGGTCTGGTTGGCGAACGAGTTGGACATCACGAAGCTCGGGTGGCCGGTGGCGCAGCCCAGGTTGACCAGGCGGCCGTCGGCCAGCAGGAAGATCGCATTGCCGTTGCCGAACACGTACTTGTCGACCTGCGGCTTGATGTTGATCTTTTCCACGCCCTTGAGTGCGTTCAGCGCATCGACCTGGATCTCGTTGTCGAAGTGGCCGATGTTGCAGACGATGGCCTGGTCTTTCATCGCCTGCAGGTGCTCGACGGTGATGATGTCCTTGTTGCCGGTGGTGGTGACGTAGATGTCGCCGCGGCCCAGGGTGGATTCGATGGTGTTGACCTCGAAGCCTTCCATCGACGCCTGCAGGGCGCAGATCGGGTCGATCTCGGTGACGATCACGCGGGCACCGTAGGCACGCAGCGAGGCGGCACTGCCCTTGCCGACGTCGCCGTAGCCGCAGACCACCGCGACCTTGCCGGCCAGCATCACGTCCATCGCGCGCTTGAGGCCATCGGCCAGCGACTCGCGGCAGCCGTACAGGTTGTCGAACTTGCTCTTGGTGACCGAGTCGTTGACGTTGATGGCCGGGATCAACAGCTTGCCGGCTTCGGCGATCTGGTACAGGCGGTGCACGCCGGTGGTGGTCTCTTCGGAGACGCCCTTCCAGTCCTTGACCACGCGGGTCCAGTAACCCGGACGCTCGACGGCCACGCGCTTGAGCAGCGCCTTGATCACACCTTCCTCGTGCGAGGAGGCCGGCTCGTCGACCCAGGTGCTGCCGTTTTCGAGCTCAAAGCCCTTGTGGATCAGCAGGGTGACGTCGCCGCCGTCGTCCACCACCAGCTCCGGGCCGGTCTGGGTGCCGTCGGGCAGGGTGAAGGTCAGCGCGTCCAGGGTGCAATCCCAGTACTCTTCCAGCGTCTCGCCCTTCCAGGCGAACACCGGCGTGCCGGAGGCGGCGATCGCGGCGGCCGCGTGGTCCTGGGTGGAGAAGATGTTGCACGAGGCCCAGCGCACGTTGGCGCCGATGTCCTTGAGCGTTTCGATCAGCACTGCGGTCTGGATGGTCATGTGCAGCGAGCCGGTGATGCGTACATCCTTCAGCGGCTTGGTCTGCGCATGCTTGCGGCGGATCGACATCAGGCCCGGCATCTCGTGCTCGGCGATGTCCAGCTCCTTGCGGCCCCAATCGGCCAGAGAGAGGTCGGCGATCTTGTAATCGGTATGTGGGGCGATTTTCGTGACAGCGTTCATGCAATAGCTCCGGTAAGCAGACCAATGTCTGCAATGCGGGGCGCCGTTGAACGATGAATGCTTGTCGAGCCTGGCCGTATTTCCCGCACTCTTCGTGCAGTTGGCGGATCAGTCCGCCATACCGGTCGCAGCGCCCCTCGACGAGAGCGTTGATTATATCGGCAGCACCCCCCTCCGGCATGAATTGGCCGGCTTGAAGTGGCACGCGCCCCAACCAACGGCAGGGGAGCGGGGCGCGCGTGACTGTTATGGTCCGGAGTCGATCGACACTGGGGATGGACAATGCAGGCGACACCCGATGCACGGCACGGCAAGCGGCAGCAGCGATGGGCCCTGGCAGGCGTACTGGCGCTGAGCGCACCACTGGCTGCGGCCGCAGCCGTCGCGCCGGCTGGCCCGCCTGCCGCTGCGGCAAGCACTGGCTACCAACTGCCCTCCAAGGCGCTGCAGGCAGTGGTGGATGCCCCGCGCGCGCCGATGCTGCACCTGTCGCCCAAACGCGACCTGGGCGCGATGGTGCAGTTGCCGGCGTTGCCGGACATCGCCGAGGTGGCCCAGCCCGAACTCAAGCTGGCCGGCCTGCGCATCCATCCCAAGACGTTTGCCAGCAGCCGGTTCTCCTTTGCCGACAAGCTGTGGCTGCTGTCGGTGGCCGACGGCAGCGAGCGGCAGATCGCCGGGCTGCCGTCACCACTGTCGCTGGCTACGTTGAGCTGGTCGCCGGATCAGCGCTACCTGGCGTTCCGCCGCGAGGACGCGGCCAGCGGTGCCAACGAGCTGTGGCTGGTCGACGTGGCGGCCGGGCAGGCGCGGCGTTTGGTGGCCGGTTTGAACACCAGCGTCAACGACGATCTGCGCTGGTTGCCCGATGGCAGCGGCCTGCTGCTGCAGCAGCAAGTGGCCGGGCAGGGCGCGCCGCCCACCCGCGATGCGGTGCCCGACGGCCCGGCGATCCAGCAGACCAGTGCCGCTGCCGGCGTGCGTTCGCTGCCGACCTATCAGGACCTGCTGCGCAACGAGGCCGATGCGCGCGTGTTCGAGTATTACGCCACCGGCCAGCCGGTCATCGTCAGCGTGAGCGGGCAGGTGCGCCCGATCGCCACGCCCGGCATCTATCTCAATCTGTCGGTGTCGCCGGATGGCCGTTACATCCTGAGCGAACGCAGCGAACGGCCGTTCTCGTATCTGGTGCCGGTAGACAACTTCGCACGCCGTATCGAGGTGCTGGACCTGCAGGGCAAGCTGGTGCACCAGATCGCCCGGCTGCCATTGGTGGAAGGCCTGCCGACCGGCAACGATGCCGTGCCCACCGGCGTGCGCGACATCGCCTGGCGCGTCGATGCGCCGGCCACGCTGGTCTGGGCCGAGGCGCAGGACGGCGGCGACCCGGCACGCGAGAGCAAGATCCGTGATGCGGTGCTGATGCAGGCTGCGCCATTTACGCGTGCGCCGGTCACGCTGGCGCAACTGGGCAGCCGCTTCGAAGGCATCCAGTGGGGCCGCGGCGATCTGGCCATCCTCAGCGAAAGCTGGTGGAAGACCCGCCGCACCAAGCAGTGGCGCATTGCACCGGACCAGCCGCAGCGCGCGCCCGAACTGCTCTGGGACCGCTCCTCGCAGGACCGCTACAACGATCCCGGCACGCCGGCGACCGTGGCCGACGGCAAGGGCCGCACGCTGCTGCAGACCGGCGCCGATGGCAACAGCCTGTTCCTGCTCGGCAAGGGCGCCTCGCCGGAAGGCGACCGCCCGTTCGTGGATCGCTTCGATCTGCAGAGCAAGCGCGCCACGCGCCTGTTCCATTCGCAGGCGCCGAGCTATTGCGCACCGCTGGCTTTGCTGGATGCGCAAGGCACGCAGTTGCTGCTCAGCCGTGAGTCGCCCGAGGAGCCGGCCAACTATGTGGTGCAGGCATTGGGCGATGCAGCGCCTGCGCCGCGTGCGTTGACGCATTTCGCCCATCCGCTGCCGCAGTTGCGTGGCGTGCAGAAGGAGCAGATCCGCTACAAGCGCGCCGATGGCGTGGACCTCACCGCCACGCTGCTGCTGCCGCCCGGTTACGACCCCAAGCGCGACGGCCCGCGGCCGCTGCTGATGTGGGCCTATCCGGGCGAGTTCAAGAGTGCCGACACCGCCAGCCAGGTCACCGACTCGCCCTATCGCTTCAATGCGATCAGCTACTGGGGGCCGCAGGCGTTTCTGGCGATCGGCTATGTGGTGCTCAACAACCCGACCATGCCGATCGTCGGCGAAGGCGATGCCGAACCCAACGACACCTATGTGCCGCAGCTGGTCGCCGATGCGCAGGCCGCGGTGGACGAAGTGGTGCGGCGCGGGGTCACCGACCGCGAGCACATCGCCATCGGCGGGCACTCCTACGGCGCCTTCATGACCGCCAACCTGCTCGCGCACACGCGGCTGTTCAAGGCCGGCATCGCGCGCAGCGGTGCCTACAACCGCACGCTCACCCCGTTTGGGTTCCAGGCCGAGGAGCGCAACTACTGGCAGGCGCAATCGGTGTATCAGGCGATGTCGCCGTTCAACTACGCCGACAAGATCAAGGATCCGCTGCTGTTGATCCACGGCCAGGACGACAACAACACCGGCACCTTCCCGATCCAGAGCGAGCGCATGTTCGCCGCGATCAAGGGCCTGGGCGGCAACGCGCGGCTGGTGCTGCTGCCCAACGAATCGCATGCGTACCGCGCGCGGCAGTCGATCCTGCAGATGCTGGCCGAGAGCGAGCAGTGGTTGAAGACCAATCTCGGCGAGCCGGTGAAGGAGACCGGCGCTACGCGCACGCAGTGATCGATGGTGCGCTGGCACCGGTAGGAGCGCGCTTGCGCGCGATGAGGCTTTATCGATAACGCCTCGTCGCGCCCGGGTGCGCTCCTACGGTGAATGCGTCCGCCTCGCGTCCCGGGAAGATTCGCTGCGCCGTCCACGCGATTGCCGCGATCACCGGTAGGAGCGCACCCGGGCGCGACGCAGCATGACCAGGACAGCCACCTCGCGTAGCAGCGGACCTGCCCGCGATGGGGCATCACCGGGAAAGCCCCCTCGCGCGCCAGCGCGCTCCTACGAGGGCCATCGGCAGGGAGCGCCAGCACACGATGGTTGGTGTTGAAACCGTCGTGCCGGTCGCGATCATCTAATCCTTTTGGGTTAGTCTTCGACGACTTTGCGCTTGAGAGGGTGTGCGTTTCCGATGAACGAGTACCGCAGCAGTCTTGTGTTCGCTACCCCCGATCTTGCCTTGCGCGACGATGTGCGTCGGCTCGGTGCACTGGTCGGTGACCTGCTCGCCGAGCAGGTCTCTGCGGAATTCCTCGATGAGATCGAACGCGTCCGCACCACGGCGATCGCGCGCCGCGAGAGCGATGCACCGCCGTCGACGCTGAGCGAG
Source organism: Xanthomonas sp. WHRI 7064 (assembly GCF_040202355.2). NCBI lineage: Bacteria > Pseudomonadati > Pseudomonadota > Gammaproteobacteria > Lysobacterales > Lysobacteraceae > Xanthomonas > Xanthomonas sp. WHRI 7064. Next base: position 1,057,274 of record NZ_CP167821.1, read on the forward strand.
CAGCTGGCCGGGCGCGAGCCGCGCGAGGCCGAGTCGCTGGTGCGCGCCTTCAGCACTTATTTCCAGGTGGTCAACATCGCCGAGCGCGTGCACCGCATCCGCCGCCGCCGCGAATACCAGCGCAGCGGCACCGACACGCCGCAGCCGGACGGGTTGCACGATGCCTTGCGCCGGCTCAAGGCGCAGGGCGTGACGCTGGACGAACTCAGCGAGTGGTTGCCGCGGATCGACGTGGAGCCGGTGTTCACCGCGCATCCCACCGAGGCGGTGCGCCGCGCGCTGCTGGAAAAAGAGCAGCTGATGGTCGCCAGCCTGGTCGACAACCTGGACGGCATGCGTACGCCCAACGAGCGCGCCACCGACGCGGCGCGCTTCCGCATGGCCTTGACCGCGTCCTGGCAGACCGCCGACTCCTCGCCGGTGCGCCCCACCGTGGAGGACGAGCGCGAGCATGTGGGCTTCTATCTCACCCAGGTGCTGTATCGCGTGGTCCCGGTGATGTACGAAACCCTCGAACACGCCATCGAAGAAACCTACGGTAGCGTGCCGACCCTGCCGCGGTTGCTGCGCTTCGGCACCTGGGTCGGCGGCGACATGGACGGCAACCCCAACGTGGATGCCGTCACCATTGCCGGCACGCTGGATGCGCAACGGCGTGCGGTGCTGGACCGTTATCAGAAGGAACTCTGGCAACTGGCCAGCCTGCTCAGCCAGTCGACCACGCTGGTGGCGGTGAGCCCGGCATTGAGCGAGCAACTGCAGCGCTATCGCGCGCTGTTGCCGGAGGACGCCGCACGCTCGCGTCCGCGCCACGGCGACATGCCGTACCGGCTGCTCAACGATCTGATGCGCGCGCGCCTGCAGGCCACGCTGGACGATGCCGAGGGTGCCTACGCCAGCCCGTCCGAGCTGGAACACGACCTGCAATTGATCCTGGACAGCCTGCAGGCCAACAAGGGCCTGCATGCCGGTTGGTTCGCGGTGCGTCGCCTGTTGTGGCGCGTGCGCACCTTCGGCTTCCACCTGGCGCGGCTGGATGTGCGCCAGGAATCGAGCGTGCATGCGCGTGCGGTGGCCGATGCACTCGGCCAGGCAGATTGGGACGAACAGGATGCCAGGCAGCGCGCTGCATTGCTCGGTCCGTATGCAGCCGGTGAGCAGGCGTTGCCGCGCGTGGATGACGAAGGCAATGCACGGCTGGATGCGGTGTTTGCCGCGCTTGCCGATGCGCGCAGCCGCCACGGCGCCGATGCGCTGGGCAGCTACATCATCTCGATGGCGCACAACCGCGCCGACGTGCTCACCGTGCTGGCGCTGGCGCGGCGCGGCGGCCTGGTCGACGACGCCGGCGCGGTACCGCTGGATATCGTGCCGCTGTTCGAAACCGTGGACGATCTGCGCGGCGGCACCGGCACCGTGCAGGATCTGCTGGCCGACCCTGTATACCGCCAGCACCTGGCCGCGCGCGGCGATACGCAGATGGTGATGCTGGGGTATTCGGACAGCGGCAAGGACGGCGGCATCACCGCCTCGCGCTGGGGGCTGCAGCGCGCGCAGGTGGAACTGCTCGAAGCCGCCGCCGAGCTGGGCGTGCGGCTGACCTTCTTCCACGGCCGCGGCGGCTCGATCGCACGTGGCGGCGGCAAGACCAGCCGCGCGCTGGATGCCGCGCCGCGCGGCAGTGTCGATGGCCGGCTGCGCGTGACCGAGCAGGGCGAGGTGATCCATCGCAAGTACGGCATCCGTGCCCTGGCGCTGCGCTCGCTGGAACAGATGACCGGCGCGGTGCTGCTGTCCAGCCTGCGCCCGCGTGCGCCCGAGCCGCGCGAGGATCGCTGGCGGCCGGTGATGGACCTGGTCGCCGAACGCAGCACCGTGGCATATCGCGCCTTCGTCGGCGCGCCGGATTTCATGCAGTATTTCCGCCGCGCCACGCCGATCGATGTGATCGAACGCATGACGCTGGGCTCGCGCCCGTCGCGCCGGCTTGGCCAGGACGCGGCCTTGTCCAACCTGCGCGCGATTCCGTGGGTGTTTGCCTGGAGCCAGGCGCGTGCCGTGATCCCGGGCTGGTACGGCGTGGGCAGCGGCCTGCAGGCGGCGGTGGATGCCGGGCACGAAGACACCTTGCGCGAGATGGCGCAGGACTGGCCGTTCTTCCGCACCTTTCTCGACGACGTGGCGATGGTGCTGTCCAAGGGCGACCTCACCATCGCCGAGCTGTTCTCGCGGCTGTCGGGCGACCTGCACGAGCGGTTCTTCCCGGGCATCGGCGCCGAGCTGGCGCTGACCAAGGGCTGGGTGAAGGCATTGACCGGCCAGCAGTCGCTGCTGCAGCACGACCCGCGGCTGGCCTTGTCGATCCGCCTGCGCAACCCCTACATCGACCCGATCAGCGTGCTGCAGGTGGACCTGCTGCAACGCTGGCGTGCCACCGATGGCGAAGACGACGAGCTGTTGCGCGCGCTGGTCGCCTGCGTCAACGGCGTCTCGCAAGGCGTGCAGAACACCGGCTGATCCGGTTCGCTGATTGGACCGTCGGATTCGATTGTCCAACCCGATCCGACCGTTGGTCGGAGAGGGCGCGGAATCGGCAAGCGGACTCTGGCGTAACCGGACAAATCTGTCCGATAATGCCACGATGACGACTTCCCGCCCTGATGCCGCGCTGCGCCGCCGGCAGATACTCGATGCCGCCGACGAAGTGTTCAGCGAACACGGCGTCAATGCCCCGCTGGAGCTGGTGGTCGAGCGTGCCGGCCTTGGCCGCGCCACGCTGTACCGCAATTTCCCCGACCGGCTTGCGCTGATGACCGCGCTGATGACCCGTGGCCTGGATGGCCTGGAGCGGCTGGCCGCCGATCTGGCCGAGCGCCCGGACGGACTGGCCGTGCTGCTGCACGACGTGGCCGAGCACATCGCCCAGTCCGCGCCGCTGGTGGATTTCTGGCGGTCCATCGAACGCGCGCACCCGGCGGTGGAAACCGCCGACCGGCGCGTGGTGAGCATCTTCCTGCCGTTCGTGCATCGCGCCCGCGACGCCGGCCTGTGCCGCGCCGATGTCGACGACGAACAGCTGCTGCTGGTGATCGACATGCTGGGCAGCTGCCTGCGCGGCAATGACGAATCCGAACGCAAACGCCTCGCCCATCGTTCGGCCGATCTGTTGATGCACGCATTGGGCATGCAGGTACCGGAAGGCGGCACCCGATGAAATCGGCCACGCGTTCGCGCATCAGGCGCTGGGCGCTGCGGGTGGCGCTGGTGCTGGCCGCGCTCTGGGGCGGGCTGGCGATCTACTTCGCACTGACCGGCAACGCGTTCGTGCGCGCAGCGTGGGTGGGCTCGTGGTGCGCGATGGCAATCGCGGCATTGTGTGGCCTGCGCCGTGGCCGGGAGAACTGGGCCTTGGTGGGCATCTTCAGTGCGGCATTTGCGGTGCTGGCGGTGTCGTGGTGGATGATGCAGCCCAGCCAGGACCGCGACTGGGCCGACGATGTCGCCCAGCGCCTGCAGCCCGAGGTGCACGGCAACATCGTCACGCTGCACAACGTGCGCAATTTCGACTGGCACAGCGAAACCGACTACCAGCCGCGCTGGGAAACCCGCCAGTACGATCTGGACCGTCTGGTCAGTGCCGATCTGGCGCTGTCGTACTGGATGGGCCCGGCGATCGCGCACACCCTGGTGTCGTTCGGTTTCGACGACGGCTCGCACGTGGTGTTCTCGCTGGAAATCCGCAAGGAACGCGACGAGTCGTTCTCGGCATTGGGCGGGTTTTTTCGCAGTTTCGAAGAGACCCTGGTAGCCGCCGACGAGCGCGACATCCTGCGCGTGCGCACCAATGTGCGCGGCGAGGACATGTATCTGTATCGGCTGGCGATTCCCAAGGCCGGGCTGCGCCGCATGTTCATGGGCTACGTGGGCCTGGCCAACGACTTGAATCGCGCGCCGGCGTTCTACAACACGCTCACCAGCAACTGCACCACGATCGTGTTTGCGTTGGCGCGGCAATTGCAGCCCACATTGCCGCTGGATCATCGCCTGCTGCTGTCCGGCTACGCCGACGCATACGCCTACGATCACGAGGGGCTGATGCCCGGCTACGACTTCGCGACGCTGAAGCAGCGTGGGCATTTCACCGCACGTGCGATCGCCGCCGACAAGGCGGCCGATTTCTCCGAGCGCATCCGCGCCGGCATGCCGCAGGCACCGGCGCCTGGGGCCACCGCGAGCGCACCCCGGTGAAGGCTTGCCTGCGTGGATGTCGTACCGCTGCAGTGCTGGCGGGTGTACTGGCGAGCCTGTGGCTGAGTGGCTGCGCCATGGTCACGGTGCAATCGCACAGCAGCGGCGACTTCATCGCGCGCACGCGTGGCGATGTGCTCAGCACTGGCGCGTTGAGCCAGGCCAGCGGCGAGACGGTGCAGGTGGCCGGTCTGCAACCCAAGGCCTGCCGCAGCGACCCGCTGCCCTGCCTGCAGCAACTCGCCACCGTCGCAGGCATCGGCGATGAGCGCCGGCTGGCAACGCAGGCCGAGCTATGGACCGCGCATGCGATTGCGCTGGGCGGGCGCGACCCGACAACCATGAGCGATGCCGCAGTCGACGCCTGGCTGGAGGCCGCGCGGCATGCGTACGCGTATCTGTTTTTCACCGATCGGGCACCGAGTGCGCGTGCGTTCGAAAATCGCCAGACGCAGGTGCGCGACTATTACAACTACGCCGTGCAGCAGGTGATCGAACGCCTGTTCGCACGCGCGCAGCAGACCGGCCAGAGCGAGCGCGAACCGACCAGCATAGGCCGCTGGCAGGTGGGTATCGACATGTCAGCGTATCGGTTGCCGGGCGGCGGCAACACGCCGCGCGCGATCTTCGCCGCCTCGGCGTTGCGCTTCGATGGGCTGCGCAGCACGTATCGACGCGACGGCTTCGGCGCCGAACTGGTGGCCGAGGTGGACCCGCAGGTGGTCGGCGACCCTGCTGGACTGGCCTTGCAACAATCTGCTGCCGCCGTCGCGACACCTGAGCGTCCGCTGCCCACCTTCAGCGAGATGCCGTATGCACCGGCAACGCTGCTGCTGCGCTTCGAGGGCGATACGCTGGATGCGGTGCTGCGCGGTCGTGGCGTCACCGTGGTGCCTTACGATCCGTATCGCCAGAACGAAGTGGTACTGCATGGCCAGCGCGTGCCGCTGGCGGCCAACTTCACCGCCGCGTATGGCTTGTGGCTGGCCAGGTCCGGGTTTGCCGCGCAGTCCCTGCGCTCGATGCTGGGCAGCGCGCGCGGCATCGACCGCCCGCATCTGTATCTGATGCAGCCCTACGACCCGGACCGACGCGTGCTGCTGATGCTGCATGGCCTTGCCAGCAGCCCGGAAGCCTGGGTCAATGTCGCCAACGAAGTGATGGGCGATGAAGCACTGCGCCAGCGCTACCAGATCTGGCAGGTGTACTACCCCACCAATGCGCCGGTGGCGGTCAACCGCGCCGAAATCCAGGCTCTGGTGGAGCGCAGCCTGCAGCACTTCGATCCGTCCGGCACGGCGATCGCATCGCACGACATGGTATTGATCGGCCACAGCATGGGCGGGGTGATCGGGCGCCTGCTGGTGTCTTCGTCGGGCGAGCGCCTGTGGAATTCCCTGCTGGAAAACTACCGGCTGGACGGCGAGCGCGGCGCACGCGTGCGCGCGAAGTTGTCGCCGTTGCTGCATTTTTCGCCGATGCCGCAGGTCGACCGCGCCATCTTCATCGCCGCGCCGCATCGCGGCACGCCCCTGGCCGAAGGTGGGCTCGGGCGCTTCGTCGGCCGCCTGGTGCGTTTGCCGATCGCCTTGCTGGATCGCTTCGGCGATGTGTTTCAGGACCTGGCCAGTAGCGAGCGGCGCGCGCAGGGCGGCGACCCGCGACGCAAGCGGCGCCTGCTGCCGCCGACCAGCATCGACAACCTGCGCGATACCGACCCGTTCGTGCGCGCCAGCATGGACCTGCCGATCTCCCCGCAGGTGCATTACCACACCATCGTCGGACGCGAAAAACCGCAGGTGCCGCTGGCCGATTCCGACGATGGCCTGGTGCCGTATCGCAGCGCGCATCTGGACGGTGCCGAGTCGGAGCTGGTGGTGACCTCCTGGCACAGCGTGCAGGAAACCCCGCAGGCGATTCTGGAAATCCGCCGCATCCTGCACGAGCAGCTGCAATCGGAAGCGGCAGACACAAACCAGGCGCAGGCCGCGCGCCCGGCTGCGACGCCGGCGACGTTCTGAGTGCGCTGCACCATCGCTGGAAAACGTGGCTGCTAGTCACGCACCGCGGGGTGTGGAGTTTGTCCGCTGCCAATGCGCACCATTGTCCGGTACGCGTCCCGGCGTTGTGATTGCTCATGCCTAGGCCGGCCAACCTGGGCAACGCGCGGTCATCCGGTGGGTGCGGACGACGCGCAGTAGCCGGAGTACACGAGCATGCCGATCCCGGCACCACCGCACTGCCTGACGGTCGCGTAGTCGTTGCGTTGGCCGCGTTTAGCGCGTTGTTTACCTGGCCCGTGCTATCAGGCGGTTCTCGAACACGCTCGAACCAGGGAAGACGCAATGCGCAAGACGCTGTCGGCAGTGATCTGGGTGCCCTTGCTGCTGTCCGGTTGCGGCCGCGGCGAAGGTCAACGCGAGGCAGCCGACCCTGCGGGCGCCACGCCGCCGGCAGCGCAGACCGCAGCGCCTCCGTCCGCATCGCCACCGGTCGCCGATGAAGCGGTGCCCGAGTTCCCGGCCATCCCGTTGATCGTGGTGCCGGAGATTGCCGGCGTGACCCCGGCCCAGCGCGCACTGGAAGCCTCGCTGCAGGACGTTCTCGACCCGATCGAAGGCGTCAGCGTGACGCCGGCACGCTGCGGCGATGGCGGCAGCCTGATCAACGACGCCGGCATCACCAGTGTCGATGCCAACGGCAATCTGCTGCGCAACGGCGACGGCGGGCTGTTCGACCTCAAGGCCGATGGCAGCGGTACCGCCAACTTCGACGGCGGCCTGATCCGCGTCAATGCCGACGGCAGCGGCACCATCAACGCCAGCGGCGCCGGTGGCGACGACGCGATCATCCAGGTCCAGGCCAGCGGCGCCGGTACCTACAACGGCCCGGCCGGCCTGATCAGTCTGGATGGCAAGGGGGCAGGCACCTGGAACAGCGACAAGAGCGGCTTGGTCGACAACCACGGCGATGGCAGCGGCACCTGGAACGGCCCGCGCGGTCTGATCACCATCAACGCCGACGGCTCGGGAACCTGGAACGGTCCGGACGGACTGGTGCAGAACCGCGGCAATGGCACCGGCACCGTCGGTACCCCGCCGCGCGAAGTGCGCATGCCGCCGCTGCCGAAGGTGCCGCCGGCCGGGCGCTTCCCGCTGCTGCAGAAGTTCGCACTTCCCGGCGCACCGTGCGGCTATCTGATCACCTTGAACGAGCGCATCCTGTTCGACTTCGACAAGGCCGAAATCCGCCCCGACGCCGCGCGCGTGCTCGACGTGCTGGCGGCCGCACTCGGCAAGGTCAGCGCCAAGGACATGGAGGTTCGCGGGCATACCGATGCCAAGGGCAGCGATGCCTATAACCAGGCGCTGTCCGAGCGCCGCGCCGAGGCGGTGCTGGCCGCATTACGCACCCGCGGTGCCGCGCAGTCGGCCGGCGCGAAAGGCTATGGCGAATCGCAACCGGTGGCACCCAATACGCTGGATGGGCAGGACAACCCCGGCGGGCGACAACTTAACCGACGCGTGGAAATCTTCCTGCGCACCTGAGTGCGGGCCGATCTGCACGCATACAGTCGCATGCAGGCGCAGGAGTACGACGATCCCGGACAGCTGGCGCGCTGCGCAGGCGTGTGTCGATGGACGGATGCCGGTCCACCTCATGTCAGTACGCCGCTGCCTCATGCAGTGCATCCAGACGGTCGGTGCGCGGGGATCTACTCAAAGCGGCACACCATGCGGTGAGTTGCAGGTGGACAAGACTGATGCGGCACTTCGAGCGGCCAACACACCGACCGAGCCGCCGGCATGCGGGGCGGCCGGCGCTAGGAAGCGGCACGGACCACTCGTACATTTCAATTCTGGGCGCGCGTCCGCTCCCACCTGACGACCGCCAGCTTTCTTGTGTTGGCCGCTCTTGGTACCGCAACCGTGCGACTGCTTCCGAGCATTCATCGCCGCGTGGCAGCTTCCCGGACATGTTGGATAAGTTCCGCCAGGTGTCGTCTGCCTTGCACATTGGCCCGGTAAATTCCGCGATGAACAACGGGATGACCGACAGATATGGGTTTCAGCCACGCGAAGAAAACGGGGCAGGGTGGTGAACAGACGCCCGCAGGCGATGACGGCAACGACGCGATGGGGATCACGTCGTTGCCGTCGTGCAGGATCGTCGCGCCGTTGCACGCAGGCGTAAGGCAACGTTCGACGGCAGCGCTGCGGCCACGATGGCGGATGCCGGCACTCGCACTCGGCGCGTTGCTGCTGATCGGCTGCACGCCGCGTCCGCCCGGGCCGCCCGCAATCGCGCAGACCGCGCAACTGGAACGCGTGGTGGTTGTCTTCCGGCACGGCGTGCGCGCACCGCTGCAGGGCGAAGCCGCCGCCGCGCACTATGCAGACGCGCCGTGGCCGCAATGGTCCACACCGGCCAGCCTGCTGACGCCGCACGGGCGCTTCGGCGTGCAGTTGAGCGGCGACTATCTGCGCCAGTGGCTGGCGCAGCAGGGCGTGTTGCCGCGTAGCGGCTGCCCGTCAGCAGGCAGCGTGTCGGTCTGGGCCAATACCGATCAGCGCACCATCGACAGCGGCGCCTTGCTGGCCGAGGCGCTGGCACCGGGCTGCGGGATCGTCGCCGGACATCGCCAGGCCGGCAGCAACGATCCGTTGTTCCGCCCGATCGAAGCCGGCGCGGTGCCGTTCGATGGCACGGCGGCAGTTGCGGCGATCGAAAAGCAAACCGGTGGCCCCGCCGCATTGCTGCGAGGGCACCCAGCCGAGTTGCAGGCAATGCAGCAGATTCTGGGTTGCACGCGCACGCCCTGCGACTTCGCGCAGATGCCGTCCACGCTGGCACCATCGGCCAACGGGCGCGGCCTGGCCCTGGGTGGGCCGATCGACCTGACCTCCGGCACCGGCGAGGTGTTGCTGCTGCAATACGCCGAAGGCCTGCCGCTGTCGCAGGTCGGCTGGGGCCGCGCCACACCCGAGCGGCTGGCGCAGGTCTCGCGCCTGCATGCCTTGTTGTTCGACATCTACGCGCGTCCGCATTACATGGCCTCACGTTCGGGCGCACCGCTGGCGCGCGAAGTGCTGCAGCGCTTTGGCGATATGCAGGCGCCAAAGGTCTCGGTCTTCGTTGGCAGCGACACGCATATCGCCGCGTTGAGCGGTTTGCTGGGCGTGCACTTTCATCTCCCCGGCTACGGCGCCGACGATCCGCCGCCGGGCGGCGCGTTGCTGCTGGAGCTATGGCGCGAACCGAATGGGCAGCAGGTGGTGCATGCGCGGTATCTTGCGCAATCGCTGGATCAACTGCGGACGCTGGCGCCGCTAAATCTTGAACATCCGCCGTTGCAGCAAAAGTTGGCGCTTGGCGTTTGCACAGCAGAGCAACGGATGGCGTGCCCGTTGAAGGCGTTCGCTCAGGCGTTGGAGCAACAGTTGCAACGCGAGCCTTGAACGCAATGCCGGGGCTGCGATGTGCAGCCACCTTCAGCTCATCGAAGCATCTGCATGGAACCGATGGAACAAGATCCAGGTCACGACCAGTCAACCAGCCGCCGCTTTTCTTTCAGTTGCCGACAATGATCGGTTGCCGACAATGATCGGTGGTGCTTGCGCGGGTACCGGCGTGGGACCTTGAGCGGCATGGATGCCGCGCCAGAGCCTACATGGACGTACTTGCGGCGTGTCCCACACCGGTACGCGTGCAAGCGCCTTCAGCAAACCGAAGCAGTCGCATGAAAACGCCAGATGTCGTGCGCAAGATCGATCGGTGTACGGAGTCGGTCGGCAGCGCTGCGCCGCATCCGGTGTCGGGACACGCCGTAAATCCATCCCTGGAGGCCCGGTGGCGACATCCATGCCGCCACACGGTCCCGCCTCCGGACGCGGCGCCGCGCTTCCGACACTGCCACTGCTGATCGGCGGGCGATGCTTCCCACGCAAGCCTCGATGACGGTACGCATTTCGCCAAAACGCAGATGGGCCGCATCTGCGGCCCATCTGCACTTCTTGCCAGTTTCACTCCCGCAGGAGCGGTTGGCTTACTTCAGCTTGGCGTCGGCGCGCAGGGCGTCGGCGCGGTCGGTCTTTTCCCACGAGAACGCGGTGGCGGTGTGCTGCGCACCGGTTGCGTCGGTGTAGGAGAAGTCCTTCGGCTTGCGGCCGAAGTGGCCGTAGGACGCGGTCTGCTGATACATCGGGTGGATCAGGTCGAGCATCTGGATGATGCCGAACGGACGCAGGTCGAAATGCTTGCGGATCAGCTTTTCGATCTGCTCGTCGGCGATCTTGCCGGTGCCGAAGGTGGTGACCGAAATCGAGGTCGGCTCGGCCACGCCGATGGCGTAGGAGACCTGCACTTCGCAACGGTCGGCCAGGCCGGCAGCCACCACGTTCTTGGCCACATAGCGCGCGGCGTAGGCTGCCGAGCGATCGACCTTGGACGGATCCTTGCCGGAGAACGCACCGCCACCGTGACGCGCCCAGCCGCCGTAGGTGTCGACGATGATCTTGCGGCCGGTCAGGCCGCAATCGCCCACCGGCCCGCCGATCACGAACTTGCCGGTCGGGTTGATGTGGAACTTGGTGCCCTTGTGCAGCCACTTGGCCGGCAGCACCGGCTTGAGGATTTCCTCGCGCACGGCCTCGACCAGATCCTTCTGCTTGATGCCCGGATCGTGCTGGGTCGACAGCACCACCGCGTCGATCGCGGTCGCAACGCCGTCTTCGTAGCGCAGGGTGACCTGCGACTTGGCGTCCGGACGCAGCCAGGACAGCGCCGAGTTCTTCTTCTTGCGGATCTTGGCCTGCTGCTCGACCAGGCGGTGCGCCAGATGGATCGCGGCCGGCATGTGGCTGTCGGTCTCGTTGGTCGCGTAGCCGAACATCAGGCCCTGGTCGCCGGCGCCCTGCTGTTCCGGGTTCTTGCGATCCACGCCCTGGTTGATGTCCGGCGACTGCTTGCCGATCAGGTTGAGCACGCCACAGGTCTCGCCGTCGAAGCCGACGTCGGAGCTGTTGTAGCCGATGTCCAGAATGACCTTGCGGGTCAGCGCTTCCAGGTCGATCCAGGCACTGGTGGTCACTTCGCCGGCAACGATCGCCACGCCCGTCTTGACCATCGTCTCGCATGCCACGCGGGCGCGCTTGTCCTGGGCCAGGATGGCATCCAGCACTGCGTCGGAGATCTGGTCGGCGATCTTGTCCGGATGGCCTTCGGAGACCGATTCGGAGGTGAACAGGTAGCTGGACATCAGGCTTATATCCCTTGATTCGGATGAAAAGATGGGTGCGGATGATACACCGTCCGACAACCCTGTGCATTGTGCGCCTGAACAGCCCGCTGTGGCGTTAAACCCGTGTCGTGGCGGGGGTTTGCACGGTCATCCGGGTGTCGTCAGCTTGCCATGCAATGGTCGTACTGACCGGTCAGCATGCGCGCGTGCCTGGCGGCATGGCTGCGTGCAGCCACGGCGCTGGAGGGGAATGAGCCATATCGTCGGACAGTGTGCCGGGGCGAGGGCGCATGGCTGCCATGGCGACCACGAGCCGGGATGCGGGCGTCCGATTGCAGCGCTACGCCGCGGCTTGCTGCGGGGCGCATCTGTGTCAGCGCGCTGCCGATGCCTGCGGGCTGCGCACGCAGTCTGCCTGCGCAGCGCCCGATCGCGGCCGACATTTTTTGCCCTGGAGATGTCCGCATGCACGTGTCCACATTCCACCCTCCCGTCCGCGCCCTGTTCCTGTCCGACCTGCACCTGGGCTCGCGGCACTGCCATGCCGCCGAGATCGCCGCGTTCATCGGCCGCCAGCGTTGCCAGACCCTGTATCTGGTCGGCGACATCATCGACCTGTGGTGGATGTCGCAGCGGCGCGCGGTCTGGGACGCGGCGCATCAGCAGGTGATCGCCGCCCTGCATGCGCAGGCCAGGCGCGGTACCGAGATCATCTACGTGCCCGGCAACCACGACCGTGCCATCCGCCGCTTCTGCGGTCTGGTGATGCCGGCCATGCAGGTGCGCCGACGCAGCGTCCACACCTTGCTGGACGGGCGCCGGCTGCTGGTCACCCATGGCGACGACTACGACGCGCAAACCCATTTCGGCGGCTTGCAGGAACGATTCGGCGACTGGCTCTATTACCGCATCCTCACCGGCAATCAGCTGACCAATCGTCTGCGGCGGCGCCTGGGCATGCGCTACTGGTCGCTGGCCGAGTTCCTGAAGCGCCGCAGCGGTGCGGCCGAGCGCTACATCGGCCGCTTCGTGGCGGCCGGCCTGGCCGATGTGGTGCGCCGCGATCTGGACGGCATCGTCTGTGGGCACATCCATCGCGCCGCACTGCGCATGCAGGCCGGCCATCTCTACGCCAACACCGGCGACTGGGTGGAGAGCCTGACGGCGCTGCGCGAGACACAGTCCGGCGCACTGCAACTGGTCAACCATCACGGCGACGTGCTGGCCGAGCTGGCGCCGCAACCTCATGCCGCGCAGCAGCGCGCGGCGTGAGGTTGGTCAGGCGCAGCAGCTGCCGGCAGACCGCAGCTGCCGGTATGTGCCATCGGATGTGCGCGGCGTGCAGCGTTCGCTGTCCTGGTGCAAGGATTGCGGACGGCGGCTGCAGCGTCGTTTTCGACCGCGAGCCGCAGCGCAATGCGAGCACCGCGGCTGCTGGCTGACTGCCGGCCAGCCAGAACGCACGTGATGGCACTGGACGATGCCCGTCCTGCTAGCATCGGCCGATGGATTCATTGACCCAGATCGTTCTTGGCGGCGCCGTCGCTGCCGCCATCGCACCGGCCGGACAGCGCCGTGCTGCCCTGTTGGCCGGCGCCGCACTGGGCACCTTGCCCGATCTCGATGCGCTGGTATTGCTGCCGCTGACCGACGATCCGGTCACGCTGATGACGGTGCATCGCAGCGCCAGCCATTCGTTGTTCGTGCTGCCGTTGCTTGGCTGGCTGATCTGGTGGCTGTTTCGCCGTTACGGCAACGGGCGCGTGGCCACTGCGCCCAAGCGCTGGTTCTGGGCGATCCAGTTGGCCTTGATCACGCATCCGCTGCTGGATGCCTTCACCGTCTACGGGACCCAGCTGTGGTGGCCGCTGCAGCCGCATCCGGCAATGTGGTCGAGCGTCTTCATCATCGACCCGGCCTACACGCTATGGCTGTTGCTGGCCTGCGCGGTGGCATGGTTTGCGCGCGCGCGGCCGGTCGCGCAGCACGCGCTGGTGATCGGGCTGGCGCTCAGCTCCGCCTATCTGGGCTGGTCGTTGCTGGCCAAGCACCTGGTCGACCAGGAAGCGGACCGTGCACTGGCCGCGCTCGGCTTGAAGGATGCGCCGCGCTTCTCGGTGCCGATGCCGCTCAACACCTTGCTGTGGCGCGTGGTGGCGATGACGCCCAATGGTTATGTGATCGGCGAACGCTCGCTGGTGGCCGACAAGGGCCCGATGCAGTTTCGCGGCTATTCCAGCAACACCCAGGCCCTGGGCGAGGTGGCCGGTTTCGACGCGGTGCGCCGGTTGACCTGGTTCAATCGCGGTTTCATGCGCGCACGCCTGGTCGATGACGAGCTGATGCTCAGCGACCTGCGCATGGGCCTGGAGCCGGACTACAACTTCAACTTCGTGGTGGCGCATCGCCAAGACGGGCAATGGCAGCCGATTACGCCGCGACAGATCCAGGCCGCCTACCGCGCGCCGGTGGCGCGCGATCAGATCGGCGAGGTGCTCGCGCAGATGTGGCGCCGTATCTGGCACGAGCCCACCGGCACGGTGCTGACCGGCGATCTGGAACACGCCACCACGCCTGCGCCGGCCGCTCGGTAGGCTGCTGGCGGAGACGCTCGGCAACGCGTACGTCGTAAGCGTGTGCGGTTGACCCGCTCAATACACCGTCGCGCGCGCCTGCACGAACGAGTAGAAGAACACCGCGTTCGGGTCGCTGTGCACCTGCGCCAGTTCGCGGCGCATGCCGTCCACGGTGTCTGCGTTCACCGCGCCGGCCTCGCGCAACTGGTCGGCCGCCGACAGCAGCACTTCTTCCCAGAACCCGATCATGGTCTTGCGCCGGCCCGGCTCGCGGTTGTCCAGATGCAGCGTCTTGATCTCGGTGTGCACATCGCGAAAGCCGCCGGCCAGCAGCAGGTTGCCCAGCTTGGCGCCGACGAACGGGTCGCCGCCCTGGTCGTGCTGGAAATCGTTGAAGGCCATCCAGTAGCGCCACAGGTTGGGCGAATACGGATGCAGCAGGAACGAAGCGTTCATCACCTCAGTGACATACACCGGCGAGCCCGGCAGCAGCACACGCCGCACCTCGTTGAGCACGCGCGCAGGCGAGGGCACATGCTCGAGCACCCAGCACAGGAACGCCGCATCGAACTGACGCGCCTCGAACGGCAGATCGCTGGCATCGGCCTGCTGCAGCGTGTAGCGCTCGCGGCACCATGCCAGCCGTTCCAGATTGGCGCGTGCCGCGCCCAATTGCGCCTCGCTCAGATCCACGCTGGTGACGTGCAGGTCGGGAAAACGGCGCAGCAGGATTTCGGTCTGCGCGCCCACACCGCTGCCCACTTCCAGCAGCCGGCGTGCGCCGCTGTAGTCGATCTGGTTGAACAGCGTGGCTTCCAGCAGGCGCGCCTGTTTGAGCAGGCGTGCCTGTTCGGTGGACGAAAACCCATGCAGATAGGTCGGGGTGTCGCTTGGTGCGGTCATGGCTGCAGCTCCAACAACGCAGGAAAACTCAGGCGGCAACCGACAACGCTGGCGGCACACCGGCGATCAAGGCGTCGAAATACGCGCGGGTCAGCTCCAGCTGCGCTTCCGGGGTTTCGGCGCGATTGACCACCGCACGGAAGTCGGCGCTCTGCGGGTGATCCTTGGCGTACCAGCCCAGATGCTTGCGCGCGATGCGCACGCCCTGCGGCTGCCCATAGAACGCATGCAGTGCTTCCAGATGGCCGAGCAGGGTGTCGCGCACGAACGCCAACGACGGCGGCGGCAACAGCTCGCCGGTGGACAAATAATGCGCCACCTCGCCGAAGATCCACGGGCGCCCCTGCGCGGCACGCCCGATCATCACCGCATCCACGCCGGTCTCGCGCAGCACCTGCGCTGCCTTCTGCGGCGAGTCGATATCGCCATTGGCGATCACCGGAATCTGCAGCGCCGCCTTGATCTGCGCAATCGTGGCGTACTCGGCAGTGCCGGTGTAATGCTGGTCGCGGGTGCGCCCGTGCACGGCCAGCGCGGCGATCCCGCAGTCCTGCGCGATGCGCGCGATGGTCGGGCCGTTGCGGTGATCGCAGTTCCATCCGGTGCGGATCTTCAGGGTCACCGGCACATCCACCGCCTGCACCACCGCGCTGAGGATGCGTGCCACCAGGTCCTCGTCGCGCATCAGCGCCGAGCCGGCCCAGGCGTTGCAGACCTTCTTGGCCGGGCAGCCCATGTTGATGTCGATCAGCTGCGCACCGTGGTCGACGTTGTAGCGCGCCGCCTCGGCCAGTTGCTGCGGCTCGGTGCCGGCAATCTGCACGCTGACCGGATCCGGCTCGCCGGCATGATCCATGCGGTGCAGCGATTTGCGCGTGCCCCAGAAGCGCGGGTCGGAGATGGTCATCTCCGACACCGCCAGCCCGGCGCCCAGCCGCTTGCACAGCAGCCGGAACGGCTTGTCGGTGACGCCGGCCATCGGGGCCAGGATCACTTTCGGGTCGATGGAGTAGGGGCCGATCTGCATGGTGGCATTGTAGCTGGGTGGGGGATTGGGGAATCGGGAATCGGGAATCGGGAATAAGGTGGCGCGTCAGCGCCGGATGAGGGTAAAAGTGCCCGACGCGGCATGACGCCAGGTACCGCCGCCCAGATTGCTATCCGATGAAGAGAACCGAAGCTCAGCGCAGCCGGGTTTGTAGCGTCCGTCGATGGACAGGCCTCAACATGCCGTTCGCGGATCGAAGCGGTCTCCTGTGTATGCCGACGCCTTGAACGCAAAAGGCGACCGCATCGCTGCGATCGCCTTCGTTGTTTGCTTGAAGCGTGCGGATCACACGGCCGATTCGGGCACCATGCGCGGCATCGAGGTGGCGGCGCCTTCCACTTCGGTGGAGCGCGCGGCGTAGCGGGTGGCAAAACGCACGTGAGTGATGAAGCTGGCAGTCGGCGCCTGCGCCAGCGAGGCCACCAGCGCGCCGTTGAACGCGTCGCCGGCGCCGGTGGTGTCCACCGTCTGCGCGCTTTCCGCGCCCACGCGGTAATGCGCGGCCGTGTCGCCGCGCAGCTGTTCTTCCGCATGCGAGATGAAGGCGCCCACCGATCCCAGTGTCACCACCACGGTACCGCCCGGCAGCAGCTTGCGGCACAGCGAATGCAGCGTGTTGCCGTCCAGCGCCGCCACATCGTCGGCATTGATGCGTTCGCCGACGTGCCGGCCGAGCAGGGCCGCAAATTCGGTTTCGTTGGGCGTCAGCACGTCCGACAGCTTGAGCAGGCCGATCGAGGTCGGCGCGTTGGCCGGTGCGGCGTTGAGCACGGTCAGCACGCCGCATTCGCGTGCCAGCGCCAGCGCCGACTCGATGGTCTCCGCCGGCGATTCCAGCTGCGCCAGCAACACGCCGGACGAGGCCACCAGCGCGCGCTGGTTGTCCACAAACGCTGCGCTCAGCACCGAGTTGGCACCGGCGCCGATCACGATGGTGTTGCGGCCGTGCGCGTCGACATAGATGCCGCCGGTGCCGGTCGGCTCATTGCTGGGCTCGGCGATCAACGCAAAGCCGTCGTGCGCAGCCAGCGAGCGCGCCAGCGCGCCGCCGGCATCGTCGCCCAGCGCGCACAGGAAGTGCGTCCTGGCGCCGGCACGTGCGGCCGCGACCGCCTGGTTGAAGCCCTTGCCACCCGGGCCGGTGCTGTAGCGACCGGCGATGGTGGCACCCGGCGCAGGCAGGACATCACAGCGCCACACGTGATCGACATTGAAGGACCCGACAACGACGACCGAACTCATAAATACCCTTGACTTGAATGACTGAATGAAACGTGGCGTGCGGCGATTAGACCGTCACACCGATGAACCCGCACCGCCTCAACCGAAATGCGAGAGCACGCCGGCAATGGTAGCGGTCATGAACGTGGCGATCGAACCGCCCAGCACTGCGCGCAGGCCGAACTTGGCCAGATCGTGACGGCGTTCCGGTGCCAGCCCGCCGATGCCACCGATCTGGATCGCAATCGAGCTGAAGTTGGCAAAGCCGCACAGCGCATACGTGGCGATCAGCCGACCTTCCGCGCTCAGGCCCACGCCCGGCACTTCGCCCTTCACGATACGCGACAGCTCGCTGTAGGCGACGAACTCGTTGATCACCACCTTCTGCCCGATCAGCGAACCGACCGTGGTCGCGTCCACCCACGGGGTGCCGATCACCCAGGCGATCGGCGCCAGCACGTAGCCGAAGATCGTCGACAGGTTGGTCGGCCGGCCCAGCAGCGCGGCGGCGCCGGTGATCTCGCCCAGCCAGGTCAGCGGTGCGTTGATCAAGGCGATCAGCGCAATGAAGGCCAGCAGCATCGCGCCGATGTTCAGCGCCAGCCGCAAACCGTCGCCGGCGCCTGCGGCCGCCGCATCGATGACGTTGCTGGTGGTCTTTTCCACTTCCATCTTGACCGTGCCGCGGGTCAGCGGGGTGCCGGTCTCCGGCACCAGCAGCTTGGCCACCACCAGGGTGGCGGGCGCGGCCATGATGCTGGCAGCGAGCAGATGCTTGGCATAGAACGCCTGCTGCGCGGGGTCGCTGCCACCGAGCATGCCGACATAGGCGGCCAGCACGCCGCCGGCGATATGCGCCATGCCGCCGATCATCATCGTCAGCAGCTCGGACTGGGTCATCTTGGGGATGTACGGACGCACCGTCAGCGGCGCTTCGGTCTGGCCGATGAACACGCTGGCGCACACGCTGGTGGTTTCCGCGCCGGACACGCGCATCACCTTGGTGATCGCCCACGCCATCGCGCGGACCACCACCTGCATCACGCCCAGGTGGTAGAGCACGCCCATCAGCGCCGAGAAGAAGATGATGGTGGGCAGCACCTGGAACGCAAAGATGAAGCCGTAGCTGTCGATGTTCATCAGGTTGCCGAAAATGAAGGTGGACCCCTCATTGACGAAGCTCAGCACCTTGACGAAGCCCTTGCCCAGCGAATCGAACACATCGCGTCCGCCCGGCACCAGCAATACCAGTGCGGCGAACGAAATCTGCAGCGCCAGACCGGTGGCGACCAGCCTCCAGTCGATCGCGCGGCGGTTGCTCGAAAACAGCCAGGTGATGCCGATGAGCACCGCCAGACCGAACAGGCCGAAACCGATTCTTCCCAAACCTTCGACCATTCCAATCCCCGGGGCTGCTGACGGCAAAACGAGAAGCCTAGAGCAGGGGGTGACCGTGGGCAAGGCGAGCAGCATTCAGGGCCCGCCCGTTGGCCCGCAGGCAAGCCAGGGCGGGCGCGGGCAGTTGCCTGCGCGCGGGCGGGCGAGCCGCGCTTGCGCAAGGTCATGGGGCGGGGGCGTCGATCCGCTGCCCGTGCGTCGCTCGCAAAGACCGCACCCCGAAGCACGGTCACCCGACCGGATGCCGCTTTTCCTTTCAGCCGTCGACGAAAGCCGGTGCTGCCTGCGCGCGTACCGGCATGGAACCTGGAGCGGCATGGATGCCGCGCCAGAGCCGACACGGACGTACTTGCGGCGGGTCCCATGCCGGTACGCGTGCAAGCGCCCGCAGCAGACCGAAGCATTCGCGTGGAACTCTAGATGTCGTGCACAGGATTGATCGGTGTGCGGAGCCGGTCGGCGGCGCGGCGCCGCATCCGGTATCGGGACACGCCGTGAATCCGTCCCTGGAGGCTCGGTGGCGGCATCCATGCCGCCACACGGTCCCGCCCCCGGACGCGGCACCACGCTTCCAACATTGCTATCGCTGATCGGCAAGCAATGCTTCAAGCAGGTGTTGATGCCGGCGGATTTTCCTGGCCGATGTAATCGGCAAGCCATTTATCTGCTCACATCGCCAGGATGGACGCTCCGAAGGGCCTCCAGCCCAGCATGCCCTCCGCATTTCTTTCAGCAACCGATAACAACCGGTGGTGCTTGCGCGGGTACCGGCGTGGGACCTTGAGCGGCATGGATGCCGCGCCAGAGCCTACATGGACGTACTTGCGGCGTGTCCCACGCCGGTACGCGTGCAAGCGCCCGCAGCAAACCGAAGCATTCACATCAAACTGGCAGACCACGTACGCGAGGCTGGTCGGCAGCGCGGCGCCGCATCCGGTATCGGGACACGCCGTGAATCCGTCCCTGGAGGCTCGGTGGCGGCATCCATGCCGCCACACGGTCCCGCCCCCGGACGCGACACCACGCTTCCAACATTGCTATCGCTGATCGGCAAGCAATGCTTCAAGCACGTGTTGATGCCGGCGGACTCCGTGGCCGATGTGATCAGTAAGCCATCCATCTACTGGCATGTCGCCAGCGATGGTGACGCTCCGAAAGACTTGCAGACCACCAGGCCCTCCGCATTTCTTTCAGCAACCGACAACAACCGGTGGTGCTTGCGCGCGTGCCTGCCGGCATGGGACCTTGAGCGGCATCGATGCCGCGCAACCCTGTCGCCCCGGTAGCACCACGTCCTACACTGCGCACGCCGATCCGGGGCAGGGCGCCGCGGAGGTTGCTGGAGTCTGCCAATGCAATACCGTCGTCTGGGGTCCACCGGGCTGCAGCTGTCGGCCCTGTCGTTCGGGGCCTGGGTCACCTTCGGCAAGCAGATCGGGCGCAGCGAAGCGCGCAACCTGATTGCCGCCGCCTGGGACAACGGCATCAATTTCTTCGACAACGCCGAGGTCTACGCACGCGGCCGCGCCGAGGAGGTGATGGGCGATGTGATCGCCGACCTGCGCCTGCCGCGCGATGGTTACTGCGTGTCGAGCAAGGTGTTCTTCGGCGCGGTGGACAGCCCGCGTCCGACCCAGCGCGGACTCTCGCGCAAGCATGTCACCGACGCCTGCCATGCCGCGCTCAAGCGCCTGCGCGTGGACTATCTGGACCTGTACTTCTGCCACCGGCCCGATCCGGACACGCCGATCCGCGAAACCGTGCGCAGCATGGATGCCCTGATCCGCCAGGGTAAGGTGCTGTACTGGGGCACCTCCGAGTGGAGCGCCGAGCAGTTGCGTGAGGCCATCAGCATCGCCGAGCAGGAACACCTGCACGCTCCGGCGATGGAGCAGCCGCAGTACAACCTGCTGCACCGTGACCGGCTGGAGCGCGAATACGCGCCGCTGTGCGAGGGCGGGCTGGGCACCACGATCTGGTCGCCGCTGGCCTCGGGCCTGCTGACCGGTAAGTACAACGCCGGCGTGGACGCGGACAGCCGCCTCGGCCAGCCGGGCAATCAATGGCTGCAGGACGAAGTGCTGGGCGCACCGGAAGCGCGCCGCCTGGAACGTGCCCGCGCGTTCTGTGCGTTGGCCGCTGAGCTGGGGCAGTCGCCCGCACGCCTGGCCATCGCCTGGTGCCTGCGCAACCCGCACGTGTCCACGGTGATCCTGGGGGCCAGCCGGGTCACGCAGCTGGAAGAAAATCTCGGCGCGCTGGAGACCCTGACCCAGGTCGATGCCGACGGTTGGGCACGGGTGGAGGCGGCGACGCGCTGAGGAATGCCCCATGCGGTGGGTGCAAGTGCGGGACGGTTGGCTGCGACGCTTTTTCGTCGGGCGCTTCAAAACAAGCGAGAAGCCGCATCTGACCGGTCGTGCACGTCAGCCAACCACTGCGGGGCAAGGTGCGTCATGCCAGTCGCGCTTTCGCTTGTCAGTGCGTGCCTTCCACCTGCGATGTAATCAGCAAGGCCAACGTCACCGTGCGTAAAAACCGCCGGTGGAACCGGTGGCTAGATCCTTTCAATAGACATGGTGAATCGAAATTGCTCAACCCATGTAAAGGTCGTGTCGAGAAGATGAGAATGGCTCTTGATCATTAAATGAGAATGGTTATTATTTGTCTGGCCAACCGATTGGAGATCCAGATCATGACCGCTCATCCCGTGCTACTCCGCTCCGAACCGGTCAACCTGCGCGACCGCGCTGCGCCGCGTGCCGTCCCCGCAGAAGACCTCATCAGCAGCGAGGCGCTGCTCAAAGGCCGTCGCGAAGTGCTGATCCAGCATGGCGACCGCGTCTACCGCCTGCGCCATACCAGCAACGACAAGCTCATCCTGACCAAGTAAGTTCCACCCTCCGATTCCGCGCATTGGCGCAGGGAATCGGGTTGCCTGCCGCGGGCGTTGCCGCCGCCGTCCGCGCACCCCACGCTGTCCCCCGGCGGCCGGTCGCGGCCTAGTCTGCAGCACACGCTGCCGGGAACTTCCCTTCAAAGGTTCCCGATGATTCGCCTGCATCCGCTGGTGGTCGCGCTGTCGCTTGCGCTGCCCGCTCTTCCGTTGAGTGCCCACGCTGCCGACCTTGCCGCCAATGGTGACGCCGCGCGTGAGGTCCACGACTTCGACCGCTTGCAGGTGACCGCCACGCGCACCCAGCGTGCCCTGGTCGATGTGCCGAGCACGGTGGATGTGATCGATCGCGAGCAACTGGACAACCAACTGGTGCGCGAGCTCAAGGATCTGTTCCGCTACACGCCCGGCGTGTCGGTGACCAGCAGCAGCGGCCGCTTCACCGGCGCCAACGGCATCCGCATCCGCGGGCTGGACGGCAACCGCGTGGCGATCCTGGTCGACAACGTCCCGGTGTCGGACACCTTCAGCTTCGGCAGCTACCTCAACGCCAACCGCAACTTCGTCGATCTGGAAACGCTCAAGCGCGTCGAAGTGGTGCGCGGGCCGGCCAGCTCGCTGTACGGCTCCGACGCGCTGGGTGGCGTGGTGGCCTTCGTCACCAAGGATCCATCCGATTACCTGAGTGCCGACAAGCACAGCTATGTCGGCCTGAAGTTCGGCTACGAAGGCGACTGGAACGGCCTGTTCGCCGGCGCCACCGGCGCATTCGGTGGCGAGCGCTGGAGCGGCATGGTGGCGGTCAGTCATCGCCAGGGCCAGGAAGCACAGAACCAGGGCGACAACCGCAGCCGCGATTTCACCCGTACTGCGGCCAACCCGCAGCGCATCGATGGCCGCAGCGTGCTGGCCAAGCTGGTGTACGCGCCCAGCGCGCAGCAGCGTTTCAAGCTCACCGTGGAAGGCAACGAAGACTACGGCAGCATCGAGGCATTGACCGGCATCGACCCGCGTGTGACCACGCCATCGCAGCGCATCCTGTCGCAGGACGGACGCGACCATCAGACCCGCGCGCGCGTCTCGCTGCGCCACGAACTGGATGCGTTGGATTGGGCGCTGGCCGACGATCTGCAGTGGCAGCTGTATCGCCAGGACAGCGAGAGCCTGCAGCGTACCGACGAGCTGCGCGGCAACAACACCCGCCGTCATAACGAACACAACTTCGATCAGCGCGTGTACGGCCTGCTGGTCAACGCACACAAAGCCATCGACACCGGCACGCTTAGCCACGACATCACCTACGGGCTGGACGGCACCTGGACCGACACCCGCGCCAAGCGCGATGGCTACTCGGTCAATCTGGCCAATGGAGTGGTCACCAATCGCGTGGGTCAGGACGTGTTCCCGGTGCGCGATTTCCCCAAGAGCGAGACTACCAAGCTCGGGCTGTATGCGCAGGACGAGATCCGCCTGTTCGATGGCCAGCTGTCGCTGACGCCCGGGGTGCGCGTGGATTACTTCCGGCTGTCGCCGCAGGTGGACGACATCTTCCGCGAAGACAATCCCGGCGTTGCCGCCGAGACCATCGATGAAACGCAGGTGTCTCCCAAGTTCGGTGCGGTGTGGCGGTTTTCGGATGCCTGGTCGGCGTATGCCAATTACGCGCACGGCTTCCGCGCGCCGCCATACAACGACGTCAATATCGGCTTCACCAATCTGCAGGCGCGCTACACCGCCATCGCCAATCCAGACCTGAAATCGGAGACTAGCCGCGGTGGCGAACTGGGGCTGCGTTTCAACGATGCAGTCGGCTATCTGGGTGTCAGCGTGTACTACACCGACTATCGCAACTTCATCGAATCGTATGCGCCGGCCGGCTTCAATGCCGAAGGGCTGATGCTGTTCCAGTCGCGCAACGTGGACGATGTGGTGATCAAGGGCGCCGAAGCGCGCGGCGGAATCGATCTGGGTGCACTGGCCGGCTGGCAGGGTTGGTCGCTCAACAGCGCCGTGGCGTATGCGGAAGGCGACAATCTCACCGACGACACTCCGCTCAACTCGGTCGACCCGCTGCGCGGCACGCTCGGCGTGGCCTTCGACAGCGATGCCTGGGGGGCGGAACTGATCGGCACCTTCGTCGCGCGCAAGCGTCGCCCGCAGCTGGACAGCTACTACACCCCGGCCGGCTACGCCACGCTGGACCTGTTGGGGCATTGGGAGTTCGCACCCGGTGCCAAGGTCACTGCCGGCATCTTCAATCTCGCCGACCGCCGCTATGTGGACTGGAATGCGCTGCCCAACGGTACGCTGGCCAGCAGCACGGTGATCGATCGCTTCACCGGCGCCGGGCGCACCGCCTCGGTCAGCCTGGCGGTGAGCTGGTAGCGGCCATGCCCATCGCCCGCCCGCTGCCGTCGTTGCCGCATGCACGTGCCACCCGCGCCGCGCTGCCGCGTCCGCAGCAGTTGGCGGCGTTGGGCACGGTGCTGTGCCTGTACCGGCCCGCATTGGGCAACGAACTGGATGGCTGGCAGCACGCGGTGGATGCGGCGGCGTGCCGGCAGGTCGACAGCGATGGCGTGCGCGAGAGCATCTGGTTTTTCGATGCCGAGGGACAGTGCTGCTGGCGCATCTGCCTGCTGCCTGACAGCGATTTCCTGATCTGGGATCGCCTGGTCTCGCGGCTGCCGCCGTTGCCGATGGAAACCCATGAGCTGGGCGTCGGCGAGCGGCTGTGGCGTCGTCTGGCCGGGCGCATGCGTGGGGAGGCGTGGCGCTTGAGCGCGCTGCGCCTGCAGGCCGCCGCCACCCGCGAGCAGCCGTTTGTCGCCAGCCTGGCGACCGTGTCGGCGCTGGGTGCGGAGGTCGCCGCACGCCTGGCGCGCGAAGAGGGCATCGACGGCCGCGTGGCGGTGGACGATTGCTGCTGTGCGCGCGCTGCCGCCTTGCGCACGGCCTCCGCCACATCCAGCAACAACAACCCATCCGACATGACCACGTCGCTGGTGCGCCTGCGCCGCTGACGTCTCCAACCACTCCCGAGAGTTCCGATGAGCCGAACGTTTTCCCGTTGTATCGCAGTGACGCTGAGCCTGTTGCCGTTGATTGCCGCCGCCGATGCCCAGCGCGATCGGCAGAGCATCCTGGCGATGCAGGGCGAATACGCGGTGGACTTTGCCTTCGACGAGACGGTGTTGCTCAAGCCCGGTTACGAGCGTGCATCGGCCATGCGCAGCGGCGCCAGCGAAGTGGTGATCGTGGTGGAGGATTCACCGCGCAAGCTGGTGTTGCAGCATCTGCTGGTCGACGAGAAGAGCAAGCACGTGACCAAGCATTGGCGGCAGGACTGGATCTACGAGGCGCCGCAGCGTTTCGAATTCAGCGCCGATCAGACCTGGACGGTGCACGCGTTGCCGCCGGCAGTCACCACCGGCGCCTGGACCCAGTGCGTCTACGAGGTCAGCGACGCGCCACGCTATTGCGGCACCGGGCGCTGGGACTATGCCGACGGCCATCCCACCTGGACCAGTGATCTGAGCTGGCGCCCGTTGCCGCGCCGCGAGTACACCAAGCGCAGCGACTACAACGCGCTCGCGGTGATCAATCGCCACACGCTCACGCCCAACGGCTGGACCCACGAACAGTTCAACACCAAGGTGCTGCGCAAGCCCGACGGCAGCCAGGAAGCGATCGCGCGCGAGTTCGGCTTCAACGATTACCGCAAGACCACCGAGGTCGACTTCGCCCCGGCCTATGCGTACTGGAAGGGCACCCAAGGCTACTGGGCCAAGGTGCGCACGCGCTGGGCCAGGTTTCTCGATACGCCACCCGGCCTGCATCTGAAGACCAAGCCGGACGGCATGGCGATGATCATGCCGATGTTCCAGCAGGCCGAGGCGGTGCAGAGCGGCAAGCGGATCAAGGACGCGCAGCTGGACGCGGTGTTCGCGCAGTGGGCCGAACCGGCGAACTAGGCACCCGCATGCCGTAGGAGCGCACCCGGGCGCGACGTGGCATTCCCAAGAACGCCCATCGCGCCGCAGGACGCTCACGCGAGGTCGCGCCCTGGTGCGCTCCTACCAGCGAGACGGCTGGAAGGCGCCCAGCAAGCCGGACGGCATGGCGATGATCATGCCGATGTTCCAGCAGGCCGAGGCGGTGCAGAACGGCAAGCGGGTCAAGGACGCGCAGTTGGACGCGGTATTCGCGCAGTGGGTCGAACCGGCGAACTAGGCACCCGCATGCCGTATGAGCGCACCCGGGCGCGACGTGGCATTCCCGAGAAGGCCCATCGCGCCGCGGGACGCTCACACGAGGTCGCGCCCGGGTGCGCTCCTACCGGAGAGACGGCGCTTGGTGGTTATTCCTTGAACATCAGGAATGCCGCGACCAGGATCAAGCCGAATGCGGCCCAGTGATTCCATTTCAACGACTGGCCCAGGTAGAAGGTCGAGAAGCCGGCGAACACCAGCAGCGTGATCACTTCCTGCATGCCCTTGAGCTGCGGCGCCGAGTACACCGCGCTGCCCAGGCGGTTGCCCGGTACCTGCAGGCAGTATTCGAAGAACGCGATGCCCCAGCTGACCAGGATCGCGATCATCAGCGGCGTGCTCTTGTACTTCAGATGCCCGTACCAGGCAAAGGTCATGAACACGTTGCTGGCGATCAGCAACAGCACCGGATACAGATAGGCAGTGAAGGGGGCGGTAGGCATGACGGCAGACGGCAGGTAAGGGGCCGGCAGCATAAGCCAGCCCCGTTAAGCGCACGCGACCGTGCCGATGAGCCCGGCACGTGGGCTCAGGGCGTTGGTGGCCGGCGCAACACGTTCATCTGCAGCGTGGCCAGGCAAAACGCCTGGCCACGCATCGCTGCGCTCGCAGCGCCTGCGGTCATCCCGCTAGCGCTGCATGCCCCAGCGGCGCACGGTCAGCCGCTCGATGGCCTGGAACACCACGCCCTCCACCAGCAGGCCCAGCACGATCACCATCGCCAGGCCGGCGAACACGCGGTCGGTATAAAGCTCGTTGCGGTTCTGGAAGATGTACCAGCCCAGGCCGCCCTGGCCGGAGGTGGCGCCGAACACCAGCTCGGCGGCGATCAGGGTGCGCCAGGCGAAGGCCCAGCCGATCTTCAGCCCGGACAGGATCGCCGGCAGCGCGGCGGGAATCAGCAGCTGCGCCACGTAGCGCGGCCCACGCAATCCGTAATTGCGCCCGGCCATACGCAGGGTTTCCGGCACCGCCTGGAAACCGGCGTAGGTGGTCAGCGCCAGCGGCCACAGCACTGAATGCACCAGCACGAACACCAGGCTGCCGGTGCCCAGGCCGAACCACAGCAAGGCCAGCGGCAGCAGCGCGATCGCCGGCAGCGGATTGAACATGGCGGTCAGCGTGCCGAGCACGTCGCGGCCCCAGCGCGTGGAAGCGGCCAGCGCGGTCAGCACGAAGGCCAGCACCACGCCGAGCGCATAGCCCTGCGCCAGCACGCGTAGCGAAGCGCCCACGCGGCGCAGCAACTCGCCGGACAGCAGCCCGTCGTAGAACGCGCGCGCGGTCTGCAGCGCGCTGGGCAGCATCAGATCGTCGCCAACCACGCGTGCGGCGATCTCCCACACCGCGACCAGCACCACCAACACCAGCGCCTTGCGCAGCCACGGCGGTGCCTGCCAGCGCGTTGGCGCGGCGGCTGCAACCAATGCCGGGTCCAGCGGCTGCAGGGCGACTTCGTACTCGGCCCGCACCGGCGGAAGCGGCGGCAGCGCGGTGGCGGTACTGCGGCTCATGGCAGCGCCTCGCGTTGGCGTTCGGCCGGGCGACGCAGCGGCGCCACCTTGGCGTCATCCAGGGCATCGTCGGGCAGGTCGAACAGTAGCCGATGAATGCGCTGTGCGGTCTGCTGGAACGCCACGCTGCCGGCGCTGTGCGGGCCGAACGCATGCGCGTTGAGCTCGGCGCGCACCTGGCCCGGATGCGGCGACAACAGCAGCACGCGATTGCCGACCACCAGCGCTTCCTCGATCGAATGGGTGACGAACAACAAGGTGAAGCGCGATTGCTCCCACAGCTCCAGCACCTGCTCCTGCATGCGCGAACGCGTCAGCGCATCGAGTGCGGCGAACGGCTCGTCCATCAGCAACACGCGTGGGCGCATCGCCAATGCGCGCGCAATCGCCACGCGTTGCTTCATGCCGCCGGACAATGTGTGCGGGTAGGCCTGGGCAAACGCGCTCAGCCCGACCTGCGCCAGGCTGTCGTCGGCACGTTCGCGCGCTTCGGCGCGCGACAGCTTGCGGGCTGCGCGCAGGCCGAACACCACGTTCTCGCGCACGGTCTTCCAGGGCGCCAGCTGATCGAATTCCTGGAACACCACCACCCGGTCCGGCCCCGGCCCGGTGACCGCCTTGCCATCCAGACGGATCTGCCCCTCGCGTGGGGTGACGAAGCCGGCCACCGCCTTGAGCAGGGTGGATTTGCCGCAACCCGAAGGCCCCAGCAGCACGAAGCGGTCGGCTTCATGCACATCGAAACGCACGCGATGGGTGGCGCGCACCACGCGTTGCGCCGAGGCGTATTCCAAGCTGACGTGATCGACCTGCAGCAAGGGTGTGGACGGACTCATCGCTCAGCTCCCGCCCGCAATCAGCGGATCGTCGAAGAAGTAGTCGCTCAGCTTGCGCGGGGTCTGCTTGATCGCGCCGCTGTGCTGCATGAACTTGCCCAGCCCCAGCGTGTTCTGCGGCACCACGGTGAACTGCACTTTCGGGTCCTTGAGGATCTGCAGCACCAGCGCGCGATCGATGCTCGAGCCATTGCGACGCAGGAAGATATCGGCCGCCTGCTCCGGATGCGCGGTGACGAAGCGTGCGGCCTGATCCAGCGCCGCGACGAAGGCGCGATAGGTTTTGGGATTGTTGCGGCGGAATTTCTCGGTGGCATACAGCACGGTGGCCGAGGAGGGGCCACCTTCGATCTCGTAGGAGCTGGTTACGATGTGCGCGGCCGGGTTGCGCGCCAGTTCCTGCTCCTGAAATGGCGGGCTGGCGAAATGCGCGGTGATCTCGGTGCGGCCACGGATGATCGCGGCGGCCGCGTCCGGGTGCGGCAAGGCGACCTGCAGCGGATCCAGCTGGTGGGTGCCCTTGTCGCCCCAGCGTTGCTGGGAGGCGTGCTGCAGGAAACGCGACTGCACCGACACGCCGGTGGCCGGCACCGCGATGCGGTCCTGCGGGGTGAAATCGCCGATGCTCTTGATGCGCGGATTGTTGCTGATCAGGTAGTACGGGAAGTTGCCCAGCGACGCCACGCCGCGCACGTTCTGGCGGCCATGCGTGCGGTCCCAGATGGTGAACAACGGCCCGACACCGGCACCGGCGATATCGATCGAACCGGTCAGCAAGGCATCGTTGACGGCGGCGCCACCGGACAGCTGCAGGAACTGCACGTCGATATCCACGCCGGCGGCCTTGCCCTGCTGCTCGATCAGCTTCTGATCCTGTGCCACGTCCAGCAACAGATAGACGATGCCGAACTGTTTGGCGATGCGCAGCTTTCCTTCGGCCTGCGCATGCGCACTGTGCAGCA
The DNA here is from genome assembly GCF_040202355.2 of Xanthomonas sp. WHRI 7064. Classification (NCBI taxonomy): domain Bacteria; kingdom Pseudomonadati; phylum Pseudomonadota; class Gammaproteobacteria; order Lysobacterales; family Lysobacteraceae; genus Xanthomonas; species Xanthomonas sp. WHRI 7064. The sequence goes on from NZ_CP167821.1 coordinate 1,086,387, forward strand.
ACGGCAATGCGGCCAGGAGCAGCAGCGCGATACGTCGGGAGAAACGTCGGCGCTGCGGACGTGCGTGAGAGGTGACGGTCAAACGCATGCGGCGCTCCAGTCGAGGGGGGAGGAAGAAGGCGCATTTCCCAGCGCATTACGTGTTGCGAAACGCGCGCGAGGCAGCACCCGGCTAGAACGGCGCATCGCCTTCGATGGTGGTGCGGTTGAGCCGACGACGCAGGTGATCGGGCGTGCCGGCGGCCAGATGCATGACCGAGCGGTTGTCCCAGAACACCATGTCGTGCGGCTGCCAGCGATGCCGATACACCAGCGCATCGCCGGTGCTGTGTTCAAACAAGGCCTGCAGCAGTGCAGCACTTTCGTCGTCGGGCAAGCCGACGATGCGGGTGGTGAAATGCTCGCTGACAAACAGCGCTTTCTGGCCGGTTTCCGGATGGGTGCGCACGATTGGATGCTGCACGGGCTTCACTTCGGCAATCTGCTCCGGCGTCAGCGCCGGGCGCCACGGATTGCGCGCACGCAGTTCTTCGTACTTGGCCAGATAGCTGTGCTCGGCACGCAGGTCCTGCACCGCGTGCTTGAGCGCGTCGGGCAGGGTCTGCCAGGCCAGATGCTGGTTGGCGAACAAGGTGTCGCCGCCCTCGCTGGGCAGTTCCTGCGCATGCAACAGCGAGCCCAGGCTGGGGGTGTCCTTGTACGACAGATCCGAGTGCCAGTAGTGGCCGGCATCGCCCAGGCCGATCGGCTCGCCGTTCTCCTTGATGTTGGACACCACCAGCACTTCCGGATGTCCGCGCAACTGGAAGTTGCGCAGCACATGAATCTGCAACGGGCCGAAGCGACTGCTGAAAGCGACCTGCTGCGCCGGCGTGATGCGTTGCTCGCGGAACACCAGCACGTGGTAGTCCAGATGCGCCTGATGGATGCGCGCGAAGGTGTCTGCATCCAGCGGCTGCGACAGATCCAGACCGATCACCTCGGCGCCCAGCGGGGCATCGAACGGTACGATCCGGACACTGGAAGATTGCTCTGTGGAAACCGCATCGCGCGGCGGCTGCGCACGCGCAGCGGAAGTGACGCTGGCCATGACGGTGGCACCTCGACGGCAACGGATGGCCGCCTGGGCCGGCGGCCGGACACACCACTGTAGGCAGTCCGGTCGCCGCTGCGAACGTACGATTGGCAAGGTGCTTATGCGCTGCCGGTATATGCAGCGGTGCGACGGAACACAAACGGGCGACGCCTGCGCACCGCCCGTCCGCGGGTTCAACCGACCCGGCCTTAGTCGGTCCGCAGTGCCAACGCCGGCGGCGTGGACAGGATGCGTCGCGTGCCCGACCAGCCGGCCAGCAGGCTCAACGCAAGGCCAAACGCGCCGCCGAGCAGCAGGCGCGGCCAGTCCGGCGTCAACGCGATCTCGAACGCTTTCTGCCCGACCACCGCACCGATCACCGCGGCGGCGGTCACCGCCAGCGTCGCCGCCAGCAGGCCGAGCGCGCCGAACTCCACCAGCACCGCGCCGCGCAACTGGCCGCGACGCGCGCCCAGCGTGCGCAGCACCGCGCTGTCATAGCGACGCTCGCCGGCAGTGGCCTGCAAGGCCGCCAGCAGTACCAGCACGCCGGCCAGCAGGCTGAACCCCATCACCAGTTGCACCGCCTGCGCCACCTGGTCGATCACCTCGCGCACGCGGCCGAGGATCGCATCGATATCCAGCACCGAAATATTGGGGTAGTCGCGGCTCAGCGATGCCAGCTTGGGTGCATTGCCGGGCGGCAGGTGGAAGCTGGAAATCAGGTTGTACGGCGCATCGCCGACCGAGCCCTGGTTGAGCAGCAGGAAGAAATTGACCCGGAACGAGTCCCAGTCGGCCTTGCGGATGCTGGTGACGGTGAAGCTGCGCTGCTGCTCGCCCAGCAGCAGGGTGATGCGATCGCCGAGTTTGAGCTGATACCGCTGCGCCCAGCCTTCTTCCACCGAGGCCTCCGGCGCGGTGCTGTCGGCCGCCCAGAACTTGCCTTCCAGCAAGGTGTTTGCCGGCGGAAATGCATGCCGCCAGGAGAAATTGACCGGCCGGTTGTCGCCGTCGCCATCGTCGGCCGGATCGCGGTCGCCGCGCAATGGCGGCTTGTCGTTGATCGCCACCAGGCGCCCGGTCGAAAACGGCTCCACGGCCGCATCCTGCACACCCAGGCCGCGCAGCGTCTGCAATACCGGTTCGGTCTGCTCGGGCTGGATATTCATCAGGAAATAGTTGGGCGTGTCCGCCGGCAGCCGATCGCGCCATTGCCCGAGCAGGCCGGGGCCGACCACCGCCAGCAATAGCAGCGCGCACAACGACAGCGACAGCCCGACCAGCTGCACCACGCTCAGCCCGCGGCGCCGCGTCAGCGAGGCCAGGCCCAGCTTCCAGGCGCCGCGCAGGCGGTGCTGGATCGGCCGCAGCAAGGCCAGCAGGCCCAGTCCCAGCGCCATCGCCACCAGCGCCAATGCAGCCAGGCCACCCAGCACCCAGCCGGCCAGCACCAGGTTGCCGGTCGCGTATACGGTCAGCGCCAGCGTGGCCGCCAATGCCGCGGCGTAGACCAGCAAGGAACTCGGCGGCACCGCGGCAAAGCTGCGGTTGAGCACGCGCATCGGCGGCACGTTGCGCAGCCGCAGCAGCGGCGGCAGGCCGAAGCCCAGCAACAGCACCAGGCCGATGCCTGCACCGGCCAGGGCAGGGGTGGCCTGCGGCAACGGCAGCCGGTTTGGGATCAGGCTACCCAGCGCCTGCACCAGGCCTTCCTGCGCCAGCATGCCCAGCCCGATCCCGACCAGGCAGGCAGGGATCGCGGTCAACAGCAATTGCAGCGACAGCATCGCCAGGATGTCGCGCTGGCGTGCGCCCAGGCAGCGCAATACCGCCACGGTGTCGATACGGCGCATCGCAAAGCGGTTGGCCGCCAATGCAGTGGCCACACCGGACAACAGCACCGCCAGCAACGCCGACAAGGCCAAAAAGCGCCCCGCGCGATCGAACGCCGCGCGCATGCCGCGCTGGGTGTCCTCGATGCCGACCAGGCGGTATTCGCTGGCGCGTGGTTTCAGCCAGGCACGCAAGTCGGCGATGGCCTCCGGCGCACCGGAGAACATCAGCCGGTACGAGGCGCGGCTGCCCGGGCCGAGTAGGCCGGCACCAGCGATATCGGCGCGATTGACCAGCAACGGCGGCGACAGCTGCATCAGCTCGCCGGAGGCATCCGGTTCGGCACGCAGCACGCCGGTGATGGTGAGATGGCCGGCGCCAAATTCCAGCTGTTCGCCCACGCGCAGGCCCAGGGCCTCCAGCAGGCGGGGATCGGCATAGGCCTGGCCCGGCGGTGGTGCGCCCGCAGGCTTGCCCTGCATGCCGGCACTGTCCGAGGACACCAGCAATTGCCCACGCAGCGGGTAGCCCGCGCCGACCCCGCGGATATTGGCCATCTGGCTGGCGTCGCCATGGAACAGCACGCTGGGGAAGCTGACCATGCGCGTGCTCTGCAAGCCACGCCGCTGCGCTTCCTCGGCGAAGTCGGCCGGGATCTCCTGGCGGCCGGTCACGCCCAGATCGCCACCAAGTACTTCGGCCGCGCTGGAGGTCAACGCCAGGGTCACCCGATCGACCAGCGTGCCCACGGCCGTCATCACTGCCACGCCCAGTACCAGCGCGGCGAACACGGTCAGCAGGTCGCCGGCCAGGAATTCGCGGCGCACCGCGCGCGCGGCTTGGCGCAGCACGTTCATGCGGCCGAACCGGGCTGGGCGTGCAGGCGGCCGCTGTCGATGCGGTAGATGTGGTTGCAGCGCTGCGCCAGCGTCATGTCGTGGGTCACCAGCACCAGGGTGGTGTCGCTGGTCGCATTGAGCGCAAACAGCAGGTCGCTGATCTGCGCGCCGGTGGTTTGGTCCAGGCTGCCGGTGGGCTCGTCGGCAAACAGGATGCGCGGTTTGGCCACGAAGGCGCGTGCCAGCGCCACACGTTGCTGCTCGCCGCCGGACAGCTGGCGCGGGTAGTGGCGCGCACGCGCGCTCAGCCCCACCGCATCCAGCACCTCGCGCACCCGCGCCGGATCCTCGCGCCCGGCCAGTTCCAGCGGCAGCGCGATGTTTTCTTCGGCGGTGAGTGCCGGCAGCAGGTGGAAGCTCTGGAACACGAAGCCCACCTCGCGCGCGCGCAGGGCGGCGCGCGCCTCCTCGTCCAACTGGCCCAGCTGCTGGCCGGAGAGCGCGATGCTGCCGCGGCTGGGCAGGTCTAGCCCGGCCAGCAGGCCGAGCAGGGTGGTCTTGCCCGAGCCGGACGCGCCGACGATGGCGATACTGTCGCCTTCACTGACCGTCAAGCTGATGTTGTCGAGGATGTGGAGTGTTCCCTCCGGTCCGCTGACGGACTTGCCGACCTCGCGGACGTCGATGGCGGTGCGGGTGCTGGAGCGGGGGGCCAGACTGTCGATGAGGAATCTCCGAATGCGTGAAAGAACACTGCGATATGGCGCGCTGGTCCTGTGGCTGCTGACACTGTCCCTGCTTGCGCCGGGAATTGCCTCTGCCAAAAGTCCGGTGGCGGCCGCACCGATCCTGGTGGTCGGCGACAGCCTGAGCGCTGCGCACAACATCCCGGTACAGTCCGGCTGGGTCACCTTGCTGGACCAACGCCTCAAGCGTGACATGGCGACGCCACCGGCGGTCGTCAATGCCAGCATCAGCGGCGAAACCACCTCCGGTGCGTTGACGCGGCTGCCCGGCCTGCTACAGAAGCACCGCCCCGGCGTGGTGGTGATCGAACTGGGCGGCAACGATGCGCTGCGCGGCCTGACCCCGGCCCAGCTCAAGGGCAACCTGGAAAAGATGATCCAGCTTAGTCAGCAGGCCGGCGCGAAGGTGCTGCTGCTAGGCATCGATGTGCCGCCCAACTACGGCCCCGCCTACCGTGAGCGCCTGAAGGCGAGCTACGCCGACCTGTCCAGGCAGTACAAGACCGCGCTAGTGCCGTTTTTCCTGGAAAAGGTCGCGCTGCAGCCAGGCCTGATGCAGGCGGACGGCCTGCATCCCACTGCCGCTGCCCAGCCCAGGGTGCTGGAAACGGTGTGGCCAGCGCTGCGTCCGTTGCTCGGGCGCTGACAACCGGCGGCCACCGCGCGCCGTCACAGAACGTTAGTTGGTCTTCACGCCCTTTCCACTGCCGATCCGGCATGTTTCACAAAGCTGAAGACCGAGGAAAGTCCATGCGTCAGACCAAGGAAACGTCCGGCCTCGTGCTGGTCGTCGAAGACAACCGCAATATCTCTGAAATGATCGGCGAGTACCTGGAAGGCCGTGGCTTCGAGGTCGACTACGCGCAGGACGGACTCGACGGCTACCGTCTGGCCGCCGAGAACAGCTACGACGTGGTCGTGCTGGATCTCATGCTGCCACGTCTGGACGGCATCGAAGTGTGTCGCCGCCTGCGTAACGACGCACGCAAGTCCACCCCGGTGCTGATGTTGACCGCCCGCGACACGCTGGACGACAAGCTTACCGGCCTGGGCTTCGGTGCCGACGACTACCTGACCAAGCCGTTCGCGATCCAGGAACTGGAAGCGCGTCTGCGTGCCCTGATCCGCCGCGAGCGCCGCCAGGTCGGCTCGGAAGTGCTCAAGGTCGCCGACCTGGTGCTCGATCCGGTCAGCATGCGCGCCACCCGCGCCGGCACCGAGCTGCAGCTCTCGCCGATCGGCCTGCGCCTGCTCACCATCCTGATGCGCGAGTCGCCGCGGGTGGTCACCCGCCAGGAAATCGAGCGCGAGATCTGGGGCAACGGGTTGCCGGATTCGGACACCTTGCGCAGCCATCTGTACAACCTGCGCAAGATCATCGACAAGCCGTTCGACCGTCCGCTGCTGCACACCGTGCAGAGCGCCGGCTATCGCATCGCCGACATCGCCCAGCCGATGGCCTGATGTCACCGGCCGGCCGCCGCTCTGGTGGCCGGTCACCTCCTCTAGGCGCCCACGCGCCTGTCGCTTCCGCGTGCTGCCGTCTGGCTGCACGACGGGCTTACGGAAGCGTTGCCTATAATCCGGCGCTCTCCCCTGGATGCAGCAATGCCGCACGGGCTCCCACGAAAAATACGTCTCGCCTTCCTGCTGCAGGTCGCCCTGGCGAGCCTGGCGATCGTGCTGGGCGGCTATCTGCTGTCCTTCGTGATCAAGTACAGCCTGGTGCGCACCGTGCTTGCCGACGAGGCAGTGCATTTCTGGCACCTGCACAAGAGCGCGCCGACCAACCCGCCGCCGAATACACGCAACATCCAGGGCTATTTTTCGCCCGCCGGCCAAGCCCGTGACCCTGCGCCAGCAGCCTTGCAGCGGTTGTCGCCGGGCTTCAGTGAAGTAGCCGCCGCCGACGCCCTGGTGTATGTCGATCAACGCCCGGAAGGGCGCTTGTACCTGGTGTTCCCACGCTCGCGTGCGGCGCACCTGACACTCTGGTTCGGGGTGGTGCCGGCGATGCTGGTGCTGCTGGCGATCTATGGCGTGTTCTGGGTGACCTACCGGATTTCCAAGCGGCTGGTCTCGCCGATCAGCTGGCTGGCGCGGCGCGTGTCGCAGTGGGATCCGCGCAATCCGGATGTCGACGAACTGGCGCCGGAGCGGCTGCCTGCCGACCTGCAGGGTGAAACCCGGCAATTGGCCGCCGCGCTGCATGCGCTGGGGCAGAAGGTCAGCGACCATGTCGCACGCGAGCGCAATTTCACCCGCGATGCCAGCCATGAACTGCGCACACCGTTGACGGTGATCCGAGTGGCCAGCGACATGGCGCTGGCCGACGACGAACTGTCGCAACGCACCCAGCGCAGCCTGCGCCGGATCCAGCGTGCCGGCCGCGACATGGAAGCGGTGATCGACGCCTTCCTGATCCTGGCGCGCGAGGCCGAGATCGACCCGCAAAGCGAAACCTTCGATGCCGCCGAACTGGCAAGCGAGGAAGTCGACAGCGCCCGCGAACTGCTGGGCGACAAGCCGGTGTCCCTGACGATGGTCGGCGACCGCAGCCTGCAGATGTTCGCCCCGCCGCGGGTAATGCGCGTGGTGCTCAGCAACCTACTGCGCAATGCCTGCGCCTACACCGACACCGGCAGCATCGAAGTGGAAGTCACCCAGGACCGCATCATCGTGCGCGATACCGGCATCGGCATGAGCGAGGAGGCGCGCGCGCGCGCATTCGAGCCCTTCTTCCGCGCCGATCCCACACGCCCGCAGGGTACCGGCCTGGGCCTGTCGATCGTGCGCCGGCTGTGCGATCGCTTCGGCTGGCGGATCGAGCTGCATAGCGAGTCCGGTGTCGGCACCTCGGTTGCGGTGGTGGTGGCCTGAGGTAGTGGTGGTGTTAGTGACATGCGGGTCGCCTGGAATCGTCTGCTGACGAGGCAGACGCGCTGCATGCGCCTGGGGCGCCGTTTACGGTTGCGATGATGGTGTTTTCGACCGCGCGGCATTGATCTCGCGCGCTGTGGCGATCCACCGCAGACGACAGCTGCATCTGCGGGATCGCTTCCCGCAATCGATCAATGGACCGATCTGGCGAGTGCGTCGCCAGATCGACCTGCAGGGCGCTACTTCTGCTTCAGTACCGGAGCCACCGCCTTGCGCCAGATGGCATACCCATCGGCGGTCATGTGCAGCATGTCCTGGCGAAACAGCTCGGCGCGTGGTTTGCCGTTGGTGTCGAGCATCGGCGTGTAGACGTCCACGTAGTCCACGTGCGGCAGTGGCGCGAGTGCGTCCTTGATCAGGCGGTTGGCAGTGACGATCGAAGGCAGCAGATGCGCGCGCGACGGGCTGGGTTTGATCGACAGATAGCTGATGCGCGCGGTGGGCAGGTCGCGGCGGATGCGCTGCACGAATGCCAGCACGTCGTCGCGCACCTGCTGTGGCGTGCGGCCGCTGTTGAGATCGTTGTCGCCGGCATACAGCACCACCTGGCGCGGCGCATACGGAATCACGATGCGGTCGGCGTACCAGGTGCTGTCGCGGACTTCCGAACCGCCGAAGCCACGATTGATCACCGGCATGCCGGGGAAATCCTGTGCCAGCGTGTCCCAGAAACGGATCGACGAACTGCCGACGAAGACGATGCCGTGCTTGGGCGGCGGTTGTTGCGCATCGCTTTCGGAAAAGCGCCGCATGTCGTCTTCCCAGGCGACGTTGGACACCTGTGCCGGTATCTGTGGCGTGGTGTGCGGGGCGGCGGCGTGGACGTGGCCGGACAACAAGGCAAGCGCGCAGAGCAGCGTGCGCAAGGGATGTTTGGTCATGCGAAAGAACCTGCGACAGTGAAGCGGACCACCATGGTGCGACAGGCTGGAAGCCCAGGGCAAACCGGCGGGCGTCCAGCGCCTGTCATGGGTTGCTCGCAGAGCGTGCCGCCGAGCCTGCACAGACAATGTGGAAAAGATTGCGCCATGCGGCAGCATCTGACGGCCTTGCAGGCCCAACGCCAGCTGTTGCTGCACCTGGTCATGCCCTGGCGGCGCGCTGCACGACGGTGCAAGATTCGCACTTTCCCCAGCAGTGACCACGCCATGCGTTCGAGCCGTCCCCAGACACGCCCTTGCGGCCGGAAGCACTGACGCATGGCCGATCAACTGGGACACGTGCCGCGCGGTCCGCGCCGAATGCTCAAGGCGGCGATCTGGTCATGGCAGGGCCTGCGCGCGGCATGGCTGCACGAATCCTCGTTTCGGCTGGAGGTGTGCCTGGCGGCAGTTCTGCTGCCGCTGGGGCTGTGGCTTGGCCAGTCCGGGCTGGAGCGCATCGCGCTGATCGCGCCGTTGCTGATCGTGCTGGCCGCCGAACTGCTGAACTCGGCGATCGAGGCGGTGATCGAACGCTACGGCCCCGAGCACCACGTGCTGGCCGGCCGTGCCAAGGACATGGGCTCGGCGGCGGTGTTCCTGCTGCTGATCAATGTGCTGCTGTGCTGGGGACTGATCCTGCTGCCGCGCTTGTTCTGAAGAGCGCTGCCTCTGCGCGACGTGCAACGACCAGTTGGCCTCTGCAGGCGACTGGATTGGCGGATGCATGGAGACCTTCGTTGCGATGAGATGCACCGGATCGCGCCAGCCGACGTATCAATCTGTCACCGCAGCATGCAGCGACTGCTTCTGCTGATGGCCGGGCGTCATCGTGCCTGGCCGAATCGCCTGCCAGGCGCACGCGTGCATGCCGGCTTGACTCGCCGCATGGCATGCTGCGGCTCTCTTTCAACGGAATCGCCTGCATGCCCGTCCTGATTCGCGCCCTGGTATTGCTGATCCTGACCGTCTCGCTGTCCGGTTGCGGCTACAACGCGATCCAGCAGAAGGAAGAAGGCGTCAAGGCAGGTTGGTCGGAGGTGCTGAATCAATATCAGCGTCGCGCCGACCTGATTCCCAATCTGGTGCGCACCGTGCAGGGCTATGCCCAGCAGGAGCGCCAGGTGCTGACCGAGGTGACCAATGCGCGCTCGCGGGTCGGGCAGATCCAGGTCAATGCCGACGACGAAGCCTCGCTCAAGCAGTTCCAGCAGGCGCAGGGCGAACTCGGCAGCGCACTGTCGCGCCTGTTGGTGGTCAGCGAAAACTATCCGCAGCTGAAATCCGACCAGTCGTTCCGCGATCTGCAGGTGCAGCTGGAAGGCACCGAGAACCGCATCACCGTGGCGCGGGGTCGCTACATCCAGACGGTGCAGGAGTACAACACCTACATCCGTTCGTTCCCGCAGGTGATCACCGCCAAGATCTTCGGCTACCAGCCCAAGCCCAATTTCAGCGTGGAAAACGAAGCGCAGATTTCGCGCGCACCGCAGGTGGATTTCGGCAATCAGCAGGCGCCGCAGCAGCCCGCGCAGCAGCCGCAGCCAGCGCAGTAAATACATGAATTTGCGCAGTACCAAATACTGCGCAATGTGCAGCACGGCATGTCGAGGCGATCGTTAGGTTTGCGATGGCAACCCATCGATCGCCAGTTGGATCAATGCCAACTTTCAGGAGCGGCACATCAAGCTCTCTGCCTTGGGGCGATAAGGCACGGCTTGCGCGCCGCTGGCGCACGTGCCTTTGAGCGCCCACGCTGCTAGCGAGGGCTAGGGCGCGGTGCGGGGGAGGGTACTAGGCGAAACCTGTGCGTTATTCATTCACACGAGGCTTCGCTCGCATCCTCATCCGCCCCTTCGGGGCAGCTTCTCCCGCATGGAGAAGGATCAGCCAAGTACCAGTGCCGATGAAGTGTCAGTGCTAATCAGCCAGGAGTTGCGAATGCGGAAGAACTACACGCGGGTGTTCTGGATGTTGGCGCTGTTGCTGTTGCCGGCCTCGCTGCTGGCGCAGGATCTGGCAGCCATTCCGCCACTGCGCTCGCCCGTGGTCGATACCACCGGCACACTGGACGCCACGCAGGTCCAGCAACTCGAGCAGCAGGCGTTGGTCTTGCAGCAGCGCAAGGGCGCGCAGTTGCAGGTCCTGATCGTGCCGACCACGCAGCCGGAGCCGATCGAGCAGTACACCCAGCGCGTGTTCGACCAGTGGGAGATCGGCCGCAAGGGCGTGGACGACGGTGTGTTGCTGCTGGTGGCCAAGGACGACCGCCGGGTGCGGATCCAGCCGGGCTATGGCCTGGAAGGTGCGATCCCCGACATCACGGCCAACCGCATCATCCAGGAGTATCTGGCGCCGCGCTTCCGTGAGGGCGACTACGCCGGCGGCGTCAGTGCGGCGACTGCGACGCTGGCCGGCCTGATCGAGGGCGAGGCCTTGCCGGCGCCGGTCAGCGGGCACGCCGATGGCGGCGCCGGCAATGGCTCGGGTGGCGGCGGCTGGATCATGGCCTTGTTCATCGGTTTTGTGGTCGCGATGGTGGCGCGCGGCATTCTCGGTGCTTTGCCACGGCCGCTGCGTGCATTGCTGACCGGCGTCGCCGCCGGCGGTGCCGCCTTGCTGTTTACCTCGCTACTGTTTGCCAGCGCCGGCGCTGCGGTGATCGGGCTGCTGGCCGGCCTGGCGTCCGGTTCGCCGGGGCGCTTTGTAGGCGGCGGTGGCTGGGGCGGTGGCGGATTCGGTGGTGGATTCGGTGGCTTTGGAGGCGGTGGCCGCGGCGGTTTCGGCGGCGGCGGCTGGGGTGGTGGTGGCGGATCATCGGGAGGCGGTGGCGCCTCGGGGAGCTGGTAATGCGGTGGCTCAGGCATATCTTCGCGCCCTCGGCGCAGCGCAGTTTCCCGGCCGGCTGCATGGATGCGATCGCCGCGGCGGTTGCCGCCAGCGAGCGTACCCATACCGGCCAGGTCATGGTGGCGGTGGAAGCCGACCTGCCGCTGGACGCGCTATGGCGCGGGCACACTGCGCGCCAGCGTGCCGAGCAGGCCTTCGCGCAATTGCGCACCTGGGACACCGAAGCCAACAACGGGGTGCTGCTCTACCTGCTGCTGGCCGACCACGCCATCGAAGTGGTCGCCGACCGTGGGCTGCGCAGCCGGGTGCCGGAGGCGCAGTGGGCCGAGGTGTGCCGGCGCATGCAGCAGTTCCTGCGCGATGGCGAGCACGAGGCGGCGGTGCTGGCCGGGATCGAGGCGGTGACCGAGCTGTTGACCGAGCATTTTCCTGCCGCTGCCGGCTCCCAGCATGAAGATGAGCTGCCCGATCGTCCCCAGCTCTTAGGCTGAACGCGTGCGAGGTGTCAGAATAGACGCCTCGCTTTTTTGTGATCCGCGGTCCGCATGATCTATCTGCACGCCATCGACCCCATCGCCTTCTCGCTTGGACCGGTGCAGGTGCACTGGTACGGGTTGATGTACCTGGCCGCATTCTTCTCTGCCTGGGCACTGGGGCGCTCGCGCATCCTGAGTGGCCGCCTGCCGGGTGTGGACATGGACGGATTTTCCGACCTGTTGTTCTACGGCATGCTCGGCGTGGTGCTGGGCGGGCGCATTGGCTACATGCTGTTCTATGCGTTCGACAGCCTGCTGGCCAACCCGTTGATCCTGTTCAAGGTGTGGCAGGGCGGCATGAGCTTCCACGGCGGCCTGCTGGGCGTGCTGATCGCCTGCGGGCTGTGGGCGCGCAAGCACCGGCTGCACTTCTTCGACGTGATGGATTTCGTGGCGCCGCTGGTGCCGCTGGGCCTGGGCTTCGGGAGGCTCGGCAATTTTGTCGGCGGCGAGTTGTGGGGCAAGTTCACCGATGCCGGCTGGGGCGTGATCTTCCCGCTTGCGCCGGAACTGGCCGGCAAGTTGCCGGCAGAACTCCAGGCGCAGTACGCCGCCGGTGCGTTGAACCAGTTCGCGCGCCATCCTTCGCAGCTCTACGAGGCGGCGCTGGAAGGCGTGGTGATGTTCGTGGTGCTGTGGACCTTCTCGATGAAGCCGCGCGCACGCTATGCGGTGTCGGGGATGTTCGCGCTGCTGTACGGCGTGTTCCGTTTCATCGTGGAATTCGTGCGCGTGCCGGATGCACCGATCGGTTACCTGGCCTTCAATTGGCTGACGATGGGGCAGATCCTGAGCCTGCCGTTGATCATCGGCGGCCTGGTGTTGCTGGCGATGTCGCGCCGCGCGCCGGTGTTGCAGCCGATGCTGGTGCAGACCGCGGGCGCGGAGGCGGCCAAGTGAAGCCTTATCTGGACCTGCTGCAGCATGTGCTGGAACACGGCGCCGAGAAGTCCGATCGCACCGGTACCGGCACGCGCAGCGTGTTCGGCTGGCAGATGCGCTTCGACCTCAACGACGGCTTTCCGCTGGTCACCACCAAGAAGCTGCACCTGCGCTCGATCATCCACGAGCTGCTGTGGTTCCTGCAGGGCGACACCAACATCGGCTATCTCAAGGACCACCAGGTCCGCATCTGGGACGAGTGGGCCGACGACAACGGCGATCTCGGCCCGGTGTACGGCAAGCAGTGGCGACGCTGGACCGGCCCGGACGGTGTCGAGATCGACCAGATGCAATGGCTGGTGGACGAGATCAAGCGCAACCCTGACTCGCGTCGGCTTGTGATCAGTGCCTGGAACGTCGGCGAGCTGCCGCAGATGGCCTTGATGCCGTGCCACAGCCTGTTCCAGTTCTATGTGGTGAACGGTAAGCTCAGCTGCCAGCTGTATCAGCGCAGCGGCGACATCTTTCTCGGCGTGCCGTTCAATATCGCCAGCTACGCACTGCTGACGCATATGGTGGCGCAGGCCACCGGCCTGGGCGTGGGCGATTTCGTGCATACGCTGGGCGATGCGCACCTGTACTCGAATCACTTCGAGCAGGCACGCGAGCAGCTGACCCGCACGCCACGCGCGCTGCCGCGCCTGCGCCTGAACCCGGCGGTGACCGACCTGTTCGCGTTCCGCTTCGAGGACATCGCCATCGAGGGGTACGACCCGCATCCAGCGATCAAGGCGCCGGTGGCGGTGTGAGCATCGCTTGGCTGGCGAGTGATGCCACACATTGATTTGATGTTCGAAGGGATATCGTCCGCTGCATGAAACTTATCCTGATCGTCGCCTTCGACCGTAACAATGCCATCGGCCGCGACAACGAATTGCCATGGAAGTTGCCGGACGATCTCAAGCGCTTCAAGGCGCTGACCTTGGGCAAGCCGATCCTGATGGGGCGCAAGACCGCGCAGTCGCTGGGGCGTGCCTTGCCGGGGCGAGTGAACCTGGTGCTGACGCGTTCGGGGCAGGTGCCGTTCGCGGACATGCAGGCGGTGGCGTCGCTCGATGAGGCGATTGCGCAGGCCGAGGCGGCCGGTGCACAGGAGCTGTGCGTGATCGGTGGCGGTGAGGTCTATCGCCTGAGCATGGAGCGTGCGGATCTGCTGGCCGTCACCGAAGTGGACACCACCGTGGAACGGGCCGACACCTACTTTCCGCCGATCGACCCGGCCGTGTGGGAGCCGGTGCAGCGCGAGTCGCATGCGCCCGATGCGCGGCATGCCTTCGCATTCGACTATGTGGACTACCAGCGCCGCTGAGGCTTGCGCTTCGACTGAAGAGCGAGTGGTTCAGTGATTGCTGCACGCCGTGTTGTCCATGCGCTGTTCGGCACTGCGCAGATCACGTTCAAGCAGCTGCCGCGCGATCATCCGATGCGCTTGTTCACCAGCAGCTCGCCTGACGCGACCCGCCGCGCGTGCACGATGGTGCGTGTCTAGCGCACGCAGCTCTCTGTTCCAGGGCGGTGAATGCGACCCGCGTGTCCGCGCGCCGGAGGTCGAACCTGCAAGCGTGCCAGTCGCGTAGCGGATGCATGCTCTGGCTAATTTGCAATCGCCGAGGTACCACCCCCGGCATGCTGCAACCAGTGCGCCGTTCACGCCCGTTAACTAGTCCGCAGCGGCAGCGGGCGGGGCTGCACTGGGAGCGGTCGAACCGGCGCTCGCGTTCGCATTGTCTCCGCCACCGCCACGCTGGCGTTGCCGACGGCGCGGTGGCCGGCTGCGCTGTGCGGTCTTTGGTGGCTGCGTGATCGGGATTCCCGGCACCTGCACCACGCGCAGTTCGTCGGTATCCAGCTGCAAGGCGGTGAGTTTGCCACCCCATACCGCACCGGTATCGATGGCGTGCACGCCCTGGGTGATGGTCAGCCCGAGTGCGGACCAATGCCCACAGACGATCTTGAGATCGCGCTCGACCCGGCCCGGCACTTCGAACCAGGGATACAGGCCCTGCGCCTGGGTACCCGGGGTGCCCTTGTCGTCGGTGGCAATGCGCCCACGCGGGGTGCAATAGCGCATGCGCGTGAACAGGTTGATGATTGCGCGGCTGCGGTCGTACCCGCTCAGGCCCGGCGACCAGCCCGGCTGATCGCCGTACATATTGCGCAGCAGTTTGCGATAGCCGCCGCCCTGCAGTTGCTGCTCGACCTCGCGCGCATGTTTCTCGGCCATCTGCGTGGTCCACTTTGGCGCCAGCCCGGCATGGATCATCATCCAGCCCAGTTCGCGGTCCACATGGGCCAGCTTCTGCATCCGCAGCCAGTCGAGCAGCAGGTCGCGGTCCTCGGCCAGCACGATGCGCAGCAGATCCGGGTTGACCTTGCGTTGTTCCTCTTCCGAACGCGCGCCGATCGCCAGCAGCGACAGGTCATGGTTGCCCAGCACCACCACGCTATGCGCGCGCAGCGAATGCACCAGGCGCAGCGTTTCCAGCGATTGACCGCCGCGGTTGACCAGGTCGCCACAGAACCACAGCGTGTCCTGCGCGGGGTCGAAGTTGATTTTTTCCAGCAGGCGCTGGGTGATGTCGTAACACCCCTGCAGGTCGCCAATTGCCCAGACGCTCATCGCGTGCGCTCCATCAGTCCAGCATCCATCAGTGCAGCGTCCTGGGTACGCTCAGCACGAAGGCGGCGATCGGGGCGGTGAATTCGGTGCCATCGTCGGCCACCATGTCGTAATGACCTTGCATCTGTCCCTGCTCGGTCTCCAGCAGCACGCCGGAGGTGTAACTGAACGCCTCGCCGGGACGCAGCCAGGGCTGTTCGCCGACCACGCCTTCGCCATCCACCCGTTCGGTGCGTCCGTTGGCGTCGGTGATCTGCCAATGGCGCGCGATCAGGCGCGCAGGCACGGCCCCCGCGTTCTGAATGCGGATGCTGTAGGCGAAGGCATAGCGGCCTTCGTCGGGGGTCGATTGATGGGCGAGGAAGCGGGGCGACACCTCGACCTCGACCCGGTAGCGCGGATCATCGTGCATGCGGAAAGTCTAAATAAAACCGTGTGGGAGCGGCGCTCAAGCCGGCTCGACATTGGCCAGGCGGATGAAATCCGCGACCTCGAGTTGTTCGGCGCGTGCATCCGGGCGCACCTGCGCGGCCTCGAAATGGGCAGGCTCGCAGACGTTGGACAAGGCATTGCGCAGGGTCTTGCGACGCTGGCCGAAGCCGGCACGCACCACGTCGGCAAAGCGCCGCCGATCCCTGATCTGTACCGTGGCCGGATCGCGCGGCACCAGCCGTACCACCGCCGAGTCCACCTTCGGCGGCGGCCGGAATGCGCCCGGCGGCACCACGAACAGCGCGGTGACCTCGCAATACGCCTGCAGCATCACGCTCAAGCGCCCGTACACCTTGCTGCCCGGGCCGGCAGCCATGCGGTCGACCACTTCCTTTTGCAGCATGAAGTGCATGTCGGCCACCGCTGCGGCGTGGTCCAGCGCATGGAACAGGATTGGCGAGGAGATGTTGTAGGGCAGGTTGCCAACCAGCCGGATCGGCGTGCCATCGGCCAGTGCAGTGAAATCCACACTGAGCACATCGCGATGGATGATGCTCAGCGCGCCGATCGGTGCGGCGGCGTCGGTCAGTGGTGCGATCAGGTCGCGGTCAAATTCGATCACGGTCAGTGCGCCGTGCTTGCGCAGCAGCGGGAAGGTGATCGCGCCCTGACCAGGGCCGATTTCGACCAGGTGCTGGCCGGCGCGCGGGTCCACTGCCTGCACGATGCGGTCGATGTAATACCGGTCGGCAAGAAAGTGCTGGCCAAGCGACTTCTTGGCCGGTGCGCTGAAAGAATGATTCATGTGCGCAGTTTAACGTGGCAGCGCCTGCACGCGGTGCCGGTTCTGCGCATCGCCGGCACGCCAGACGGGCTGCGTGCACGCTGCGCCCCGTCGATTGTTGGCAATCAGGCCTCGCTCAGCCGCGTGTGGCCAGGCGCGCGCACAGCTCGGTCGCCGCCATCAGGCTGGACGGGTCGGCGATACCGCGCCCGGCCAGCTCCAGCGCGGTGCCGTGATCGACCGCCACGCGTGGATAGGGCAGGCCGAGCGTGATGTTGACCGCCTGCTCGAAGCCGCTGTACTTGAGCACCGGCAGGCCCTGGTCGTGATACATCGCCACCACCGCATCGAAGCCGGTGAGCTTCTGCGGCAAGAATGCGGTGTCGGCCGGCAGCGGGCCGATCAGCTGCATGCCGTCGCCGCGTAGCTGCTCCAGTACCGGGATGATGACGTCCAGCTCCTCGCGGCCCAGGTGCCCGTCTTCGCCGGCATGCGGGTTGAGGCCCAGCACCGCGATGCGCGGGCGTTCCAGGCCGAAGTCGCGTCGCATCGCGGCGTCGGTGATGCGAAGGCAGCGCGTCACCGCGTCGGCAGTGATCGCATCGGCCACTGCGCGCAGCGGCAAATGGGTAGTCACCAGGGCGACGCGCACGATGGCATTGGCCAGCATCATCACTACCGGGCAGCCCGCCTGCTCGGCCAGCAGCTCGGTGGTGCCGGTGTAGGGAATGCCGCCGGCATTGATCACCGCCTTGTGCACCGGGCCGGTGACGATGCCCTGCAGCTTGCCGGACAGGCAGTCGCCGGCAGCGCCGCGCAGGCCGGCGATGACCGCCGCCGCATTGGCAGGGTTCGCGGTGCCGAAACGGGTCGGCACTGCCTGGCGGATCGGATGCAGCGGCAGGTCACCGGGCGCGCGGGCGCGCTGGTCCGGATCGAGCAGCCGTACAGACAAAGACAGCGCCTTTGCGGCGCTGTGCAGGGTGTCCGGATCGGCGTAGGCGATCAGATGGGCGTCCGAGCGCGGCCGTTGGGCGAGCCGGACGCACAGTTCCGGCCCGATCCCGGCCGGCTCGCCTGGCACCAGCGCGAGCGACGGGAGCATCGAATCAGCGCGTCGGCTGCGCCGGCGGCGGCGTCGGTGCGGCAGGCGCCGCAGGGTCGGCCGGCTTGGCCGGAGCGGCAGTGGCATCGCCATCGGCGCGGTCGCCGGTGCGGAAGCTCACATACGCTTCGCCACGCAGCTCCTGCAGATAGCGGTTGTACTCTTCTTCCAGCTTGCGGCGGCCGATCGTTTCACGGATCTGCGCACGCTGGCTTTCGGCACTGACGTCGGTCTGACGGCTGCCCACGCGCTGCACGATGTGCCAACCCGCCTGGGTGCGGAACGGCTCGGACACCGCGCCATCGGCCAGGCCTTCGACCTGCTTGCCGAAGTCCGGGCCGAACGCATCGGCCGGGAACCAGCCCAGATCGCCACCCTGACCACGGCTGTTGGTGTCTTCCGACGACTCCTTCGCGGTAGCCTGGAAGTCGGCGCCGCCGGTGATGCGGGCACGCAGCGTGTCGATCTTGGCCTTGGCCTGCGCCTCGGTTTGGCTGTCGTTGATGCGCACCAGGATGTGGCGTGCGTTGTATTCGGTGACCAGCTTCTTTTCGCCGCCGGCATTGGCGTCGCGCATTTCCACCAGTTTGAGCAACTGGAAACCGCTGGGGCCGCGCAGCGGACCGGCGACCTGGCCAGGCTGCATGTCGCGGATCAGCTGGGCGAATGCGTTGGGGATCTCGTCCAGGCTGCGCCAGCCCAGATCGCCGCCTTCCAGCGCGTTCGGGCTGTCGGAATACCGCACTGCCGCTGCTGAGAAGTCCAGCTCGCCTTTGTCGATCAATGCCTTCACGCCATCGACCTTTTTCTGGCCAGTGGCGATCTGGTCGGCCGTCGCACCTTCCGGCAGGCCAACCAGGATGTGCGCCAGGTGATATTGGCTGCCGGTGGTGGCCTGCTGCGCCAGCGCAGTGTCCACTTCACCTTCGCTCACACTGATGCGGCTCTGTGCAAAGCTCTGGCGCAGGCGCTGCACGATGATTTCGTCGCGCACCGAAGCGCGGAAATCGCCATAGCCCATGCCGTCGGCCGCCAGTTTCTGGCGCAGGCCATCGACAGTGGTGCCGTTCTGCTGGGCGATGCTGGCAATTGCCCGGTTGAGTTCCTCGTCGCTGACGCGGATACCGCTGCCATCGGCACGACCGACCTGCAATTTGACCAGAACCAGACGCTCGAGCACCTGGCGCTGCAGGACATCGTCCGGCGGCAGCTGGTTTTCCCGGCCGGCGTACTGCGACTTGACGTTGCGTACGGCACGATCGAGCTCGCTCTGCAACACCACGTCTTCATCGACGATGGCGGCAATGCGATCCAGCGGCTGGGATTGCTGTGCCGAGGCCAACGGCGAGAGCGTGCTGGTGAGTACCAGCAGCGAGGCAAGAACAACAGAGAAAGGCTTGGTCATGGAATCAAGTTCGGATCGTAATCGTCCGGATTAGTCGTGGTATTGCTGGGCGGGACCAGGTACAGGTCGTCGCGGTAATAGCCGAGAATAGCACGGCGCAAAGTGCGGTCCGTGTTCTGCCCGAACGAGCTCAGGCCCTTCAGCACGAACTCCACCTGGATGGAGTTGTCCATCTCGCCATTGCGGTTGCGCACGAACCGGCGCACCAGCGCGCGCACCGCCAGGCAGCAGCTGTCCCACTGCACGCCACCGATGATTTCCAGCGGCTTGCGGTCCAGCAGCGAGTAGTAATAGCGGCCGACCGCACTCCAGGTGGGGTTGATCGGGTACAGGAAGGAGAAGTCGGCCTGTTTGAGCTGATCGTTGTTACTGATCAGATCGCGGCGGTACCGGTATGCCAGATTGATGATGCCGTCGTTGCCCAGCAGGTAGCGCGTGCGCAGGCTGGCCAGATCTTCCTTGCGCGAGTTCGGGTTCCACTGATAAGTGGCGCCCATCGACCAGCGGTCGTTGATCATGTAGTTGGCATCGGCCACCCAGGCGGACTTGCCCTGCTCGATGGTCTGCTCGCTACCGGCAGCGGCATTGGTGCTGTTGTTGATGGTGACCAGCGAATCGTTGAAGTACAGGATCTGGCCGGCACTCAATGACAGCTTCTCGCGGCCGTCGTCCTGGCGCAGCCAGCGCGAGGTCACTGCCAGGGTCAACTGGTTGGCATCGTTCTGGCGGTCGGCGCCGGTATAGCGGCTATCGCGGAACAACTGTCCGTAGCTGAAGGTGAACGGGCGGGTATCGAAGACCGGCAGATCATCCTGGTCGCGGTAGGGCACGTACAGGTAGTACATGCGCGGTTCCAGCGTATTGAGATAGTTGGTGCCGAACACCGAGGTCTCACGGTCGAAATACAGACCGGCGTCGACGGATGCGATGGGCAGGCTGCGCGACGGAGAACGGTCGCCGGTCAACGGCGGGGTGTTGGCCAGCGTCGAATCCAGCTGATACGCGGTGTAGCGCCAAGCCACGGTCGGAGTGAAGAACCAGGCAGCGCCGGACAGCGGCATCGAGATGTAGGGCTTGATGTCAAAGCGCGAGCCGCTGCCATATTCCTTGTTGCGGATATTGGTGCGGACGTACTCGTCGCCGTTGTTATCGTTGTTGCCACTGTTGGGCGTGAACGTCACCAGATATGAGTCGTCATGGGTGAACCGCACTGCCTCGGCATACACGCCGGCCTCGAAGATGCCGAACGGCTTGTCCCAGGTGAAATAGGCGCGAGGCTGGCGGTTGTAGGGCAGCGCCTGCTCGTCCAGCGTGTAGTCGGTGAGCTGCCAACGGTCGGCCATCAGGCCGGCGGTCCAGGTCTCGCCCGTCCCGTAGACGCCTACAGTGCTCTGCAGGCTGGAGGCCGAGCCCATGCCGTTGATGCGGCTGGTGAAATCTTCCACATAGCGGGTGTCGCTGACCCAGGAGATGCTGCTGCGCGCCTGCCAGTGGGAATTGAGATTGTGGTAGCCACTGTAGAAAACGCTGCCGCGATCTTTATCGCGCAATTTGTCGTTGGGCAGATAGTTGCCGGTGATCTCGCCACGACCGCCTTCGTACAGGTAGCGGAACTCGGTGCCGAACATGAAACCGCGCTTGCTCATGTAGCGCGGCAACAGGGTCGCGTCGTAGTTCGGCGCCAGGTTCAGGTAGATCGGTTGCAGGTAATCGAAGCCATTGCGGCCGGACAGGCCGAACTGCGGGAACAGCAGGCCGGTCTGGCGACGGTCATCGATCGGGAACTTGAACCAGGGGAAATACAGCACCGGCACCTTGCCGATCTGCAGCACGGCGTTGCGGGCGGTGCCGAAGCCTTCTTCGTTGTCGACGTCGATCTCCGGCGCGCGCACACGCCAGATCGGCTGCGAGGGATCGCAGGTGGTATAGGTCGAGCGGTGCATCTGCCCGACCTGGCCCTGCAGGTCCACCGATTCGGCCGCGCCGTTGCCGCGCCGGTCCACCAACTGGTACTGGATGTTGGTGACCTTGTGGGCGTCGGTGTCCTGGTTGCCTTCGGCACGGTCGGCGACCATACGGAAGGAGGTGTCCTGGTAGCGGACATGGCCTTCGGCGATGTAGTTGCCGGTCTCGGTGTCCATGCGCAGGTTGTCGGCGCCCAGGAACTGGTCGCCGCGCTTGAGCGCCACATTGCCCTGGTACTGCGGGGTGGTGCTGGTGCCGGACAGCTGGTCGCCTTCGATGTCGGTCGGCAACTGCTGGCGCATTTCGGCGGCCTTGGCGTCTGCGGCGGGCGCGCCGTCGAAGCCAGGCAGCGGATCCACGGCCGGGCACAGTCCCCAGTTCAACGGCTTGTCGGCAGCCATGGCCGGGAGGCAGATGGCGATGCTCAAAGGCAGGGGCAGCAGGCGGAGAACTCGGCGCACGCGTGATTCAACCAATAAAATGGCGACTAGCTTGCCGCATACCCCGCATAGGGGCAATGAAGAGCTCCCTGGTCGGGAGGGCGAGGTTCATCGCGATGGGGGCGCGAACAAGGCGCCGGTAGGGTTCAACGCAGCGCGGCCACGTGCGCCACGCTGCTTTCGCGCAAGGCCTGCAGGTCGTAGCCGCCTTCCAGCATGGACACCACCCGGCCACGGGCATGCCGCTCGGCCAGGGTGCGCAGCGCGCCGGTCAGCCAGGCGAAATCGTCGGCATCGAGCATCAGATCGGCCAGCGGATCGCGCAAATGCGCATCGAAGCCGGCCGAGATCAGGATCAGCTGCGGGCGGAAGGCATCCACCAGCGGCAGCATCTCGTCTTCCCACACGTTGCGGAAGCGCAGCCCGTCGCTGCCTGGTTGCAGCAGCAGGTTGTGGATGTTGCCGATGCCGCGCTCGTAAACGCTGCCCGAGTGCGGATAGAGCCCGGACTGGTGGGTGCTGAGATACTGCACGCTCGGGTCGCGTTCGAAGATCGCCTGCGTGCCGTTGCCGTGGTGGACGTCGAAATCTACGATGCTGATGCGTTCCAGCCCATGCCGGTCGCGCGCATGCGCGGCGGCCACGGCAATGTTGTTGAACAGGCAAAAGCCCATCGACACCTGCGCGGTGGCGTGGTGCCCGGGTGGGCGCACGGCGCAAAACGCGGTGCGGGTGGCGTCCTGCATCACCGCGTCCACCGCGGCGATGCCGGCGCCAGCCGCGCGCAATGCTGCCGCGCGCGAGCCAGGTGACATCACAGTATCCACGTCGAGCCGGTGGTGGCCTTGGAACGCGGTTTCCAGTACCGCGTCGACCTGTTCGCGCTCATGCACCCGGCACAGGTCGCCGAGCTTGGCCAGTGGCGCCTCGCGCCAGTCCAGGTTCGGGAACGCGTCGCGCAGGGCCCCCACCACCGCTTCCAGGCGGGCGGGGCTCTCGGGATGCTCGGGGCCGGCGTCGTGACCGAGGCAGGCGGGATGGGTAAAGACCAACATGGGGCAAATCTAGCCTGTCCGCCGTGCCATGTGCAGCTCAGCCGCGCCGGCGGTCGTGCCGCCATAGCACTTCCTGCCGGCCATCGGCGCGCGCCAGCACGCGCGCCAGCACGAACAGAAGGTCGGATAGCCGGTTCAGGTAGCCGATCGCCTCGCTGCGCACGCTCTCCTGGCGCGATAGTGCAACGGTCTCGCGCTCGGCCCGGCGCACGATGGTGCGGGCCAGGTGGCAGCGCGCAGCGGCCTCGCCCCCGGCCGGCAGAATGAATTCCTTTAGCGGGGGCAGCGTGTCGTTGAACAGGTCCAGCTGGCGCTCCAGCGCATCGATATCGGCGCTATCGATGGCGGCATGGCCGGGGATGCACAACTCGCCGCCCAGATCGAACAACTGGTGCTGGATGGTGGTCAGCAGCCCGGCGATCGATTCCGGCACACCGGGGGCGGCCAGCAGCACGCCGATGGCCGAATTGGCCTCGTCCACGGTGCCGTAGGCGTTGACCCGCAGCGCATCCTTGCCGGTACGGCTGCCGTCGCCCAGCCCGGTGCTGCCGTCGTCGCCGGTGCGCGTATAGATCCGCGAGAGCCGGTTGCCCATCTCAGCCGGCCTGGGTCTGGCCAGGTGCGCTGGTCAGGCGCTCGGCGGCGACCTGGATTGCCGCAGCCGCAGCGACATACAGCGTGGCGCTGCGCAGATACGGTCCCAGCCAGTCGGTGTAGTTCTTGAACCAGCCGGCCACGGTCGGCTCGGCCACGCTGGCACTGATCCAGTAGAAGCTGCCCTGGGCGATCAACTGGCACAGCGCCACCGAGAGCAGCAGCGCCGGCACCAGCCGGGCCAGCGCGCTCCACTGTGCGCCGTGATACTGCCGACGCAGCCACACGCCGCCGGCCCATAGCGCGAAATACGCCGGGATCAGGCACCAGTACGCCGGCGACACGCAGTAGTGCTGCCAGAAGCTCAGGCCCTGGTTGGTGATCACCAGCCAATCCACCGCCACCGCCAGCAGCATCAGCAGCGGGAACGCCAGCCTGGTGCGCGCGGCCAGATGGAAGCCGCCGATGAAGAACACCGCCCAGGACGCGTCCGGGATCGGCGCGAAGTGATTGATCCGCGTGGCCGCCATCAGGACGGCAAGCAGACTCAAAACCAGGGTGTCGTGCGAGCGAGGAGTCATGCGCGAGAGGTGGCCGGATCACAGGCTGGCGAGTGTAGCGTGGAACCCGGCACGCCCGCGCCATTGGCGGCCTTGCGGTGGCCCGCCTGGCCGCCCCCGTTGCTGGACACGACGGACGCAAATCGGTGGGTTTCCGGATGCGCCCTGCACCGGCAAGGGTCGGCAGCGCTACCTGAGCGATCGCCGGCCGCGCTACGCCAGCCCGGGCGCGGCAAGCTGTCCCACCCGGGCGCGGCAACGGGTCACGGGCGAAGGCTTATCATGTGGCAATGACACATCCACATGACGTTCTGATCGTCGGCGGCGGCCTAGTTGGCTCCAGCCTGGCGATTGCGCTGGACCGCATCGGCCTGGATGTCGGGCTGGTGGAAGCCACCCCGGCCGGCACGCCGCCAGCGGTGTTCGACCAGCGCAACCTGAGTTTTGCCGCCGCCACCGTCAATGCGCTGAGCGTGCTGGGGGTGATGGCCAAGCTGCGCAGCGCCCCCGGGCCGATCCGGCGCATCCACGTCAGCCGGGCCGGCGACTTCGGTCGTGTGCAGCTGGACGCGGCCGATTACGGCCGCGACAGCTTCGGCCAGGTGGTGGTGGCGCGCGATTTCGGCGAGGCCTTGCAGGCACGCCTGAACGAACTGACCCGGCTGCGCCGCTATCGCCCGGCACGCTGCATCGGGGTCGAGCCGGTGCAGGACGGTCTGCGCGCGCTGCGGATTGCCACCGCCGATGGCGAGCAGCGCGTGCAGGCGCGGCTGGTGGTGGGCGCCGACGGCACCCATAGCGCAGTGCGCGAGCTGCTGCATATCGGCAGCGACGCGCACGACTTCCTGCAGACCTTGTTCGTGGCGCGGGTGCGTGCCTCCCGCCCACCGGATGGTACCGCCTGGGAGCGCTTCGGCGAGCACGGGCCGACCGCTTTGTTGCCGCGCGGCGACCGCCATTACGGTGCGATCCACTGCGTGGCGCGCGCCGAGGCCGAGACGGTGGCCGCGCTCGACGAGACCGGCTGGCTGGCCCGGTTGCAGCGGGCGGCCGGATGGCGCGCCGGGCGCTTTGTCGCCAGCGGCGAGCGCAGCGCGTACCCGCTGGTGCAGGTGCTGGCCAACGAGTTGGTCGCCGAGCGCGTGGTGCTGCTGGGCAACGCCGCGCAGACGCTGCATCCGATTGGCGCGCAAGGCTTCAACCTCGGCTTGCGCGATGCACTGACGCTGGCCGAACTGATCGAGCACGATCGCAGCGATGCCGGGGCGGGCGCATTGTTGGCCGAGTACCTGGCGCGGCGGCGCGTGGACCGCGAGCAGACCATCGGGTTTTCCAGCGGGCTGGCGCGGCTCACCGGCAATCCGGCGCCGTTGCTGCGGCCGTTGCGCAGCCTCGGCCTGCTCGCCACCTCGCAGGCGGCGCCGCTGCAATCGATGCTGGTCGGCGGGGCGATGGGTTTCCGGGGCGATGTGCCGCAGTTGTGCAGGGGCGTCGCATGAGTCGCCGTGGTACCCGCGATGCCTTGATCGTCGGCGGTGGCGTGGTTGGTGCTGCCTGCGCGCTGGCGCTGGCCGATGCCGGCCTGAGCGTGGCCCTGATCGAAGGCCGCGAGCCCGCGCGCTGGCGGGCAGACCAGTCCGATTTACGCGTCTATGCCTTCGCCGCCGACAATGCCGCATTGCTCGACAGCCTGGGCGTATGGTCCTTGGTGCGCGCTGCCCGCGTGCAGCCGTACCGGCGCATGCGGGTCTGGGATGCGGCCGGTGGCGGCGAGCTGAGCTTCGATGCCGACACCCTGGGCCGCGAACAACTCGGCTGGATCATCGAACACGCGGTGCTGGTCGATCGCCTGTGGGCCGCCGTGCACGCGGCCGGCATCGAGGTGCATTGCCCGGCACGCGTGGTCGAGCTGGAGCAGGACGCACATAGCGTACGCCTGCGCCTGGACGATGGCAGCCGCCTGGAAGCGGCGCTCGCCATCGCTGCCGACGGCGCCGCATCGAGCCTGCGCGAGCTCGCCGGTCTGCCGGTGTCGCGGCATGCCTACGCGCAGCGCGGCGTGGTCGCCTTCGTGGAGACCGAACAGCCGCATCAGGCCACTGCCTGGCAGCGTTTCCTGACCACCGGCCCGCTGGCATTCCTGCCGTTCGCCGATGGACGCAGTTCGATCGTATGGACCTTGCCGGATGCCGAGGCCGCGCGTGTGCTGGCGCTGGACGATGCCGACTTCTCGCGCGAGCTGACCCAAGCCTTTGCGGCGCGGTTGGGGCAGGTGCAAGTGGTCTCCGCGCGCACCGCGTTTCCGCTGCAACGGCAACTGGTGGAGCAATACGTCAGCGGCCGCGTGCTGACCTTGGGCGATGCCGCGCACGTGGTGCATCCGCTGGCCGGGCAGGGCGTCAATCTGGGCCTGCGCGATGTCGCTGCGTTGCGCGATGAAGTGCGCAATGCGCTGGCAAAGCGTGCGGACTGGGCAGCCCCGCACCGGCTGCAGCGCTGGGCGCGCACCCGGCGCAGCGAGAACACCGTGGCCGCGTATGGCTTCGATGCGATCAACACGGTGTTCTCCAACGACGACATGCACCTGACCCTGTTGCGCGGGTCGGTGCTCGGGCTGGCCGGCAAGTTGCCGCCGCTGGTCGATGTGCTGTGGAAGCGCGCCTCCGGCAGCGCGTGATCGCCTGACGGCCGACGCGCAAGCGTCGGCCATGTCTTGGTATGTTGATTCGCTTATAGCGCGGGCAGCATGTTCCATACGACGGGCGAAGCCGGCGTGGCTACAGTCGAGCCATGTCATCTTCCACCACCCGTTCGTCCAAGCCCGGCCTGCTGCTGCTCTGCGGCCTGCTCTGCGACGCCAGCATCTGGCAGCCGCAACGCGCGGCGCTGGGCGATCTGGCCGAGGTGCAGGTGCTGGACTTCGCCGGCTTCGACAGCATCGTGCAGATGGCAGCACACGTATTGGCCGTCGCTCCGCCGCAGTTCGCAGTGGCCGGCCATTCGATGGGCGGGCGGGTGGCGCTGGAGATCATGCGCCAGGCGCCGCAACGGGTGCAGCGCCTGGCCTTGCTGGACACCGGCATCGCGCCACGCCGCGACGGCGAGCGTGAGCAGCGCGCGGCGCTGGTGCGGCTTGCGCACACGCAAGGCATGCAGGCGCTGGCACGGCAATGGCTGCCGCCGATGCTGCATCCGGACCGGCACGCCGATGCCGAGCTGATGAACCCACTGATCGCGATGGTCCAGCGGCACAGCGTGCAGGACTACGCCGGCCAGATCGAAGCCTTGTTGGAGCGCCCCGATGCCGCGCCGGTGCTGGCGCAGATCCGCTGCCCGACCTTGCTGGGCGTGGGTCGGCAGGACGTCTGGAGCCCCCTGGCCCAGCACCAGCAGATGGCGCAGCAGATCCCGCACGCACGGCTGGTGGTCTTCGAAAACAGCGGGCATATGGCGCCGCTGGAAGCACCCGCGGCCGTCAGTGCAGCAATGCGCGACTGGCTGCAGGACGCGTGATGGCGGCCCGGTCCGGCTGGCGGCGCGTGCGCTGCCGTCGTTGACCAGGCGTGTCGGTTTTTCAGCAACGACCCGAGGAGGCTGCATGCCCGACAATGCATCGATCATCATTGCCTGCGAGCAGGTGATTCGCCAATTCGCACTGCTCAACGATCGGCACGATCACGACGGGCTCGCCGCATTGTTCACTGCCGACGGCGTGTTCGCCCGCCCCAGTGCGCCGGAGCTGCCGGTGCACGGGCGCGAGGCGATTCTGCAATCGTTCCGCGCCCGTCCGCCGCGGACGACCTGTCACCTGATGCTCAACACCCTGGTCAGCATCCAGTCGCCGACCCTGGCGCATGCGCACAGCAAGGTCCTGCTCTACACCGCTGCAGACACCTCGACGGCGCCGCCCTGGACAGCCCAATCGCCTGCGTTGCTCGGCAGTTTCGACGACGTGCTGGTGCTGGAGCAGGGGCGCTGGTTGTTCAAGCAGCGGCTTGGCGCCTTGCTGATGCGCATCGGCGCTGACTGATCGGCTGCCCTTACCGATTCATCGACGCACAGACGGCGCAGTCGCCGCCGCCGCGTACCGCAGCACCGCTTTCCTCCCCCCACGTCGCGCCGCAGTCATCCATCCATCGCATTGGAGAATCGCCTAGTGGAACGCGTGAGCTCATCTGCCTGCTGTGCTGTTGCACCGCCACGGTTGCCGTCGTACCGGCGCCGTGTCCTGACCTTGCTGACACTGCTTGGCGCCGGCGTGCCCGTTGCGGCATCCGCACAAGCGGTGCCGGAAACCGCTGCACCGCCGCAGGGCATCAACCTGGGCGGGACAAGTTTTCTCGATGGCTTCGGCTCCTCGACGCCGGGCTGGACGGTGATCGAGTATCTGCGCCACTACGACTTCGACGCGATCAAGGACGCGCGCGGCGACGATTCGGCTGCCTTCCGCGATCCCAAGGTCGGTGTCAGCGTCCTGCTGACCCAGCTGATCTATGTCACGCCCTATCGGTGGAAGCGCGCGTCGCTGAGCTTCAATACGATCGTGCCGCTGGTCAACTACGACACGTCCTTCGCCGCAGACAGCCCGGTGCAGTTGCGCGGCAACGGGTTCGGGATGGGCGACATTTCCTTCGGCCCGGCGCTGCAGATCGACCCGGTGATGCGCAACGGACGAATCCTGTTCTTCCAGCGGTTCGCGATCGATGCGTTTGCTCCGGTGGGCAAATTCGATCGCGATGTCGCGATCAACCAGAGCACCGGATTCTGGTCGGTGGCGCCGCATTGGGCGTTCACCGTACAACCCAGCGACAACTGGGAGATCAGCATGCGGCTGAACTATCTCTACAATTTCCGCACCGATCGCGCCGGCGGCGTACCGCCGATCCCGGGATTCCGTTTTCGCAATGGTCAGGCCGGCGATGTGCTGTGGGCCAACCTGGCTAGTTCGTTCAAGGTCAGCGAGCAACTGCGCCTGGGCATCAACGGGTATTACCTGCAGCAGCTAAAGGACAACCGCACCAACGGGCAGCGTGTGCCCGACAGCAAGCGCATGCAGTTCTATCTCGGGCCAGGGCTGTCCTGGCGTCTGGATGCCAACAACCTGCTGAATTTCAATGTCTATCTGCCGGTAGAGGTGAAGAATTCGGTGGCCGGCACCAGCGTCAACCTGATGTTCGTGCATTCCCTCTAGCTTGGACTCTCTGGCGTGGAAATCCGCAGGTATCCGCGGCATGCACGCCGGTGTATCTGCGTGCATGCCGCGGCGCAGACGAATGCAGCACGCTGATGCAGGCAACGCTGCATGCAGCGCAAGCCCGGGTAGTCCTACGTTCGAGTTCTGAGCTGTGCAGGCTGCTGCGCCAGGCCAGTGCACGCTGTCCGCGCCAAACCCGTGCGCGCGTCAGATGCCCATGCTGTGGCGCTGGGTATTGGCGTGCTCGCGGAACAACAGCTCGGCACGCGCGCCATCGCGTTGTTCGATGGCCGAGACGATGGCGCCGTGCTGCCGATGTCCGTAGTACAGATCGTCGTAGGCCAGGCTGGGCGAGCGTTGGCCGAACACCACATTGACCGGGCTGACGAAGGGCACCACGGTGCACCGGTCCACGGTCTCGGTCAGGATCGGCTTGTTGGCGGCCACCACGATGGCGCGGTGGAAGCGGGCATTCATCGCGCCATAGGCCTGCTCGTCGTCGGCATCCAGGCTGCGCGTGGCCAGGATCCGGTCGCCTTCGCCCAGACAGGCATGCAGCGTGGCCAGCAACGCAGCCGAGGCGCCCTGTTCGGCGACGGCGCGTGCAGCCATGCCTTCCATCAGGGCGCGCACCGCCAGGGCGTCCAGGCTCTCCTGCTGGCTGAAACGTCGCACCGCATAGCCGCGGTTACCGGCCTGCACAAGAAGGCCTTCCTGGCACAGCGCCGGCAGGGCCTGACGGATCGGAGTGCGCGAGATAGCCAGTCGCTCGGCCAGCGCGGCCTCGGTGATGCGCTCACCGGGGGCGAAGGTGCCGCACAGAATCAGTTCGCGTAGCTGCTGGACCGCTTGCAATCGGTGGTTGTTCGCCATTGGCTCCATTCTCTCGCGCCGTACTGCAGCGCACGTTCCTTCGAAGGGGAAAACTCGCAAAACCGGTATAAAAACCTTGCAGATGAGAGCGCTTGGTGGCACTTTGGATCCCAAGGATACCGTTTTGGCGGTCCGGAGTGGCTGGTCGGCGTTGTTGGGATCCCAAAGCGGGACGGATTTCGACTCAATCAATGATGCGCAATCGGCCAGCAGTGGTGGCCGGCGTGCATCGCAGGAGTGCAGCATGGCAAGCATCATCGGCGGCATCGGAACCTCGCACGTTCCCACCATCGGGGTGGCCTACGACAAGGGCAAACAGCAGGATCCATTGTGGAAGCCGTTGTTCGACGGCTACACACCGGTGGCTGCCTGGTTGGCTGAGCAGCAGGCAGACGTGCTGGTGTTCTTCTACAACGACCATTGCACGACGTTCTTCTTCGACCTGTATCCGACCTTCGCCCTGGGCATCGGCGAGCGCTTCCCGGTGGCCGACGAAGGCGCAGGGCTGCGCAACCTGCCGCCGATCCGCGGCGATGTGCAATTGCAGGCGCATATCGCCGAATGTCTGGTCAACGACGAATTCGATCTGACTGTCTTTCAGGACAAGCCGATCGACCATGGCTGCGCGGCGCCGCTGCCGTTGCTGTGGCCGCACGTGCCGGACTGGCCGGGCACGGTGGTGCCGATCGCGATCAACGTGCTGCAGTACCCGCTGCCGACCGCGCGCCGTTGCTATCGCCTGGGCCAGGCGGTGCGGCGGGCGATCGAATCCTATCCGGAGGATCTCAGGGTGGTGGTGGTGGGCACCGGCGGGCTGTCGCACCAGATCCACGGCGAGCGCACCGGTTTCAACAACACCGACTGGGACATGGAATTTCTGGACCGCTTCCAGCATGCGCCGGAAACGCTGACCGATCTCACCCACACCGATTACGTGCGCCTGGGTGGCGCCGAGAGCGTGGAGCAGATCATGTGGCTGGCGATGCGTGGCGCGCTGGGCGGGCCGATCCGCAAGCTGCATCAGAACTACTATCTGATGACCACCACCGCGATGACGGTGGTGCTGTACGAGCCGGGCGTCGAAGCCGCTGACGCGCCGTCTTCGGCGCAATTGCTCGCGCACGCCACGTCTACCGCGAATGCTGCATGAGGGCCGGCCGATGAATCCGCAAGTACAGGGCATGGACCAGATCGGCGGCACTTACCTGTTCGATCTGCGCACCAGCAACCGCGCGTTGCGCATCAACCGATTCTTCTGGCATATGATCCGCGCCCCATGGCGCGACCGCTTTCTGGAAGATTCCGAAACCCTGATGCAGGAAGCCGGCCTCACCGAGCATGAAAAGGCGCTGATCCGTGCGCGCGACTGGCTCGGCCTGGTGCAGTACGGCGCCAATTTCTTCGTCATCGAAAAATTCGCCCGCGTGGTGCGCATGACCAATCTGCAGGTCTACGCCATCATGCGTGGCGAATCCTTCGAAGATTTCATGCAGACCCGGCGTGTACCCGATGCACGCTGAGCTGCAGGCGGCGGCCTGGTGCCGTCCCGCCGCATTCCCCGACTTCCCAACGTAAGGTCTACCCCCATGACCATGTCCTCCGTGTTCTTCGAACACCGCATCAAGGTCCGGCATCTACGTGTCATCGAGGCGCTGGACCGGCAGAAAAGCCTGCTCCGCGCCTCACGCGTCTTGAACGTCACCCAGCCCGCATTGACGCGTGCCCTGCAGGAGATCGAAGAGATCGTCGGCGCGCCGCTGTTTGAGCGTCATTCGCGCGGCGTGCGCCCCAATGCAATGGGCGAGGTGCTGGTACAGACCGCGCATGTCGTGCTCGGCCAGTTGCGCCGCGCGCAGGACACCTTCGAGGGGCTGCTGCAGGACGATGCGCTCACCATCACCGTGGGCGCGTTGCCGGTCGCCGCCAGCGGCCTGTTGCCGGCCGTGCTGGCCGCCTTGTATCGCGCCGAACCCACGCTGCGGGTACGCCTGCTGCACGGACGCACCGACGAACTGCTGCCCAAGCTGGCCGGCAACGAGATCGACCTGGTGGTGGGCCGGCTGTATCCGCTGGCCCGCTACGACGCGTTGATCCGCAAGGTGCTGTACCAGGACCCGATCGCGCTGGTGGCGCGCAGCGATCACCCCCTGTTTGCCAATGGCCAGGTGCGCATCGCCGAAGCCGCTGCGTATCGCCAGGTGTTGCCGACGCTGAGCCAGCACGTCGAGCGCGACGTGGCGCAGGTGATGCGCGAGCACGGGCTGGCCACGCGCGATCAGCTGCGTTCCAGTTCGGCCAGCTTCACCCGCGAGATCCTGCTCGGCACCGACAGCATCGCGGTGATGCCGAGCATGATGGTGGCCGGGGATATCGCACGCGGCGAGCTGCGTGCCTTCCAGCTGCAGCAGCCGTCGCAGGCGCGCGCAGGCGGGGTGATCTATCGCGATGGCAGTGCCATCCACAAGCCCGGCGTGCGCCTGTTGATGCGCGAACTGGAACACCAGTTGGCGGTCATGGCCGAGCAGGGGGCGGTGTGGGTGGACGACCAGATCAGCGAGGACAACTTGTTGCTGGGCGAGTCCGCGTGATCGATTGAGCGCGGCATGCGCGGCGCAAGCCGCTGCCGTGTCGGGATGGCGCTGGAGTGCGGCATGCACACAACGGGCAGCTCAGGCTGCCCGTTGTGCTGTCTGGCATCGGTCGCTGCCTTGGCTGGGGCAGCGAGCCTGCGGGTCACTGCCGGCTGCTCGCGGCGTAATCCACATCCGGCCGCATCACGTCTCGGTGGCCAGCGCATCTTTCAGGCGCGCCTTCTGCAGCTTGCCGGTCGCGGTGCGCGGCAGTGCCTCGACCACGCGCAGGTGCTTGGGCACCTTGTACTTGGCCAGCCGTTCGATCAGATAGACGCGGATCTGCTCCAGATCCGGCGTCTCGTCGGCCGGTACGATCGCCAGGTAGCCCACCTCCCCCCATTGCGGGTCGGCGATCCCCACCACTGCGCATTCGCGTACCTGCGGGTGATCGGCAAGCAGCGCTTCGATCTCGGCCGGATACACGTTCTCGCCGCCGGAAATGAACATGTCCTTCTTGCGATCGACGACCCAGAAGAATCCGTCGGCATCGCGCCGCACGATGTCGCCGGTGCGGAACCAGCCGTGCTCGTCGAGCGCAGCGGCGCTTGCCTGCGGGTCGCGCCAGTAGCCGGGGCTGAGGTTGGGGCCGCGCAACAACAGCTCGCCGGGCATGCCGACCGGGCAGTCGTTGCCATCGCCATCGACCACGCGCGTCTGCACCGCAGGGGTCGAAATGCCGACTGCGCCCAGCTTGTCGCGGATCACCGCGCAGTCCACCGACATGCCGAACACCGTGCCGGCTTCGCTCATGCCGAAGCCGCTGACCATCGGCACACCGTCGTCCAGCCAGCCGAGCAGGTCATCGCTGGCGTGCGGCGCGCCGCCGCTGACCAGCGCGGTGAGATGCCGCAGCGACGCCGCGTCGAAACCGGGCTGGCTGCGGAAGGCCTGCATCATCTGCGGCACGCCGACGTAATGGGTGATGCCCAGCGACTGGTCGCTCAGCCAGCCCAGCGTGCGCCTGGGCTCGAAGCCGTTGGAAACCTGGATCGAGCCGCCCACCGCCAGCACCGGGCGCACGTTGGTGGCCAGGCCGATGATGTGGAACATCGGCGCTTCGCACAGGAAACTGCTGCCGGCATCCACGCGCGTGGTAACGCCGAAGTTGTGCGCCACCTGCTGCAGGTTCTGCTCGCTCAGCATCACGCCTTTGGGCTGGCCGGAGGTGCCGGAGGTGAACAGGATCAGGCTGATGCGTTCGGGTGGAATCGACCCGGTGTTCGCCGGTTCGAGCGTGTTCGCCGCATCGACGAAGTCGGCCAGCGAGGCGACATCGGTGCGCCCTGCCGCAACGTCGTCGCCCAACAGCAGGTGTGGCTCGGCGCGCTGCAGCAATGCATCCAGTTCGGCCGTGCTCAGCCGCCAGTTGAGCGGCACGTAAATCGCGCCGACGCGTCCACAGGCGAAATGCAGCGCCACCTGCCAGACCGAATTGCGCGCCAGCACGGCGAGCCGTTCGCCATCGATGCAGCCGCGCGCCTGTAGCAAGGCGGCCAGACGGCCGATCAAGATATCCAGTTCTGCGTACGTCCATTGCCGGTCCTGCAGCAGGTCGCGGGCGGCAAGCCGGTGTGGGGTGAGACGGGCGTGGAAGGAGATCGAGTCGGTCGGCATGGTCATGGCGCTGTCTTCCGAATGCAGATTGGGGGAGTGACTGGCGTGAGTGCGACGGCTGCGGCTGAAGGTTGACGCGTGTGCGAAAACACCTGGCGAACGTTCACCAGAAAGTGCGAACACACCGCAGGAACCGATGGACAAGGCAGTG
Source organism: Xanthomonas sp. WHRI 7064 (assembly GCF_040202355.2). NCBI lineage: Bacteria > Pseudomonadati > Pseudomonadota > Gammaproteobacteria > Lysobacterales > Lysobacteraceae > Xanthomonas > Xanthomonas sp. WHRI 7064. The sequence goes on from NZ_CP167821.1 coordinate 1,120,496, forward strand.
CCTGTCGCATCGCGTTGCGACCGCGCTCTGGTGGTTGCGCGGTCGGTGAGCTGAAGGGCCTAATTGAGGTAGATGGTTTTGGTTTCTAGGAAAGCGTGCAGCCCTTCGATGCCGCCTTCGCGGCCGATCCCGGAGTGCTTGACCCCGCCGAACGGCATGTCGAAGTCCACCCACATGCCATTGATCGAATGACTGCCACTGCGCACGCGGCGGGCGATGCGATAGGCGCGATCGGGGTCCTCGCTGTAGACCGTGCCGTGCAGGCCGAAGTCGCTGGCATTGACCTTGGCGATCAGGTCGGCCTCGTCGTGGTAATCGATGAAGCTCACCACCGGGCCGAAGATCTCTTCGCGGGCGATGGTCATGTCCGGGGTCACCCCGGCAAACACCGTCGGCTCGATGAAGAAGCCGCGCGGCAGATGCGTCGGCCGGCCGCCGCCCATGACTAGGCGTGCGCCCTCGGCGCTGCCTTGTGCGATGTAGGACTGCACGCGCTCGAGCTGGCGGCCAAGCGCCAACGGGCCCATGCCGGTCTCGGCTGCGAACGGGTCGCCCAGCTTGAGCGCGCCCACAGCCGCGCAGTACGCCTGCAGGATCTGGTCGCGTCGCTGCGCCGGCACCAGCACGCGGGTGAGTGCGAAGCACACCTGGCCGGTGATCGGCATCGAGTAGGGCACCAGGCTGGGCAGCAGCTTGGCGATGTCTGCATCGTCCAGCACGATCGCGGCCGACTTGCCGCCCAGCTCCAGCCCGACCCGCGCCAGGCGCTCGGCGCAGGCCACGCCGATCAGCCGCCCGGCCTGGGTGGAACCGGTGAAACTCACCTTGTCCACCTGCGGATGGCGGATCAGCTGTTCGCCGACCTCGCGACCGCCCGGCAGCAGATTGAACACGCCACCGGGCACGCCGGCGGCGCTGATGCACTCGGCCAGGATGTAGGCATCGATCGGCGTTTCCGGCGAGGGTTTGGCCACCACCGTGCAACCGGCCGCCAGGGCCGCAGCGACCTTGTAGCAGAGCAGTACCAGCGGGGCGTTCCAGGGAGTGATCGTGGCGACCACGCCCACCGGCTCCTGCACGATATGCACGCGGCCGCCGTTGGCACGTGCACGCGGCTCCACGAATGGGTGGGTCGCGATCAGATCGCCGTAATAGTCGAACAGGCCGGGTGCTTGCTGCGAGGCGCGGCGACTGAAGCCGATCGTGGCGCCGACCTGTCCGGTCCAGGCCTCGGCCAGCTCCGGCAGGCGCGCACGCAGCTGTGCGGCCACGCGCTTGAGCACGACGCCACGCTCCTGCGGCGATAGCTGCGGCCAGGGGCCGCTGTCGAACGCGGCACGCGCGGCGGCGATGGCCGCCTCGGTGTCTGCCGGCGAGGGCTCGGTGTAGCGCAGCAGGCGTTGTTCGGTGTGTGGGGCAATCACATCGACGTCGCGATCGCCGCTGCTTGCGCGCCATTGGCCATCGATGAACAGGCCCAACGGCCCACGCGCAGCGATCCCGCGCAGGGTTGCGGACAAGGCTTCCATACTCCCTCCTCGGTGCAGAAAACCACTGGCAGCGCCAGCGATGCGCGTGCTGCACGCATCGCTTCAGGCGCCGTAGGACGTGCTCAGGCGCTGTTTTTGGTCAGGTCGTATTCGCCCAGGCCGGGCTTGTAGCTCTTCTCGTCGATGAACTGACGGATGCCTTCCTTGCGGGCGTTGTTGTCGAACGAATTGGCTGCTTCCTGCATGCGCACCAAGTAATCTTCGGCTTCGTCGTAGGTCATGGTGCCGACCCGGCGCACGGCGTCCTTTGCATACTTCAGCGCGACCGGATTCTTCTTGAGCAGTAACTGGGCCACTTCGCGGGTGCGTGCTTCCAGCCGTTCCAGCGGCACGCTTTCGTTGACCAGACGCCATTCGGCGGCCTTCTTGCCGTCGACCATTTCGCCGGTCAGCGTCATCCACATCGCATCGCGCATGGACAGCAGTTCCACCGCGACCTTGGTGACGCCGCCGCCGGGCAGGATGCCCCAGTTGATTTCCGACAGGCCGAACTGCGCCTCGTCGGCGGCGATCGCCAGGTCACAGGCGAACAACGGCCCGAAACCGCCACCGAAACACCAGCCATTGACCATCGCGATGGTGGGTTTCTGGTACCAGCGCAGGCGGCGGAACCAGCCGTAGGATTCGCGCTGCGAGCGACGCACGCCGCGCAGGCCCTGCGCCTCGGTCTCGCGGAAATATTCCTTCAGGTCCATGCCGGCCGACCAGGCGGTGCCTTCGCCACCGAGTACCAGCACGCCGACGTTGTCGTCGAATTCCAGCTCGTCCAGTACGTCCATCATGCGGCGGTTGAGCGCCGGGCTCATCGCATTGCGTTTGTCGGGGCGTGCGAACTTCACCCAGGCAATGCGGTTTTCGATACGGACCGATACCACGTCATGCTCGTTCAAGCGGCGTCTCCTTCGAGTCGGTACAGAGTGGAAGTCACAGTTCTTCGGCGAGCGCGGCGTCCGGCACGTTTGCCCGTTCCAATGTGGCGCTGGCGTTCAACTTGCAGAGCAGGCGCAGCAAGGTCTGCTGCTCGCTGGCCTGCAGGCCGGTGCAGGTGCGCGCGACTGCCCGCGCCAGACAGCCCTGCGCGGTGCCGAGCGTGCGCTCGCCAAGCGGGGTGAGGTACAGGCCCTTGCTGCGTCGGTCGCGGCCGGCCAGGCGCTCGATCAGGCCCTGCTCGGCCAGTGCGTTGGCGATCTTCATGCCGGCAGCGCGATTGACCAGCAGGCGGTTGCCCAGTTCGGTCTGGTCGCAGCCGGGCTGGTCGCGGATGTGGATCAAGGCGGTGACGCGCGCCGGGGTCAGATGCAGTTCGGCCAGTTCCTGGCGCGCGGCATGGCTGGAGGCCAGGGTCGCCAGTTGCAATTGATAGCCAAGGTCTGCGGCAAGGGCCAGGCGAGCGCTCATCGATCCATCCAAATTGTATCCGTTAAATACAATCTAGCCGACCGAAGCGGGCACTGCAAGAGGTTGTGGCGGTCATAAACGAAGGGCCGTGCGCGCCTGCGTAGCGCGGACGCGCGCGGCCCTGTTCGTGATGCTGCCGAATGACTTACTGGATCAGCCAGCCGGCCAGCTGTTCGCGGCTCAGGTGGCCGCTGTGCTGGGTGTCGAGCGCGTCGAATTCATCGGCCAGTGCCGGGTTGGCCTGTGCCTCGGCGCGGCTGATGCTGCCGTCGCCGTCGGTATCCATGGCCTGGAAATCGATGCGGTAGCTGCCGACCACGCTGTTGGGCTGGATCGAGCGCACGATCACGCTGGACTCGCCGCGCGGACGCTCCAGCTGGGCCTGATGGGTAACCTCGCCGCTGGACAGCGGCTGGGTGCGAATCACGTTGGGCACCTCGATCAGCGGCATGCTGCTGGCCGGCGTCGGCGCCTGTTGCGCGAGCGCGTGGCCGCCGAGCAGCAGCAATACGGAAAACGAAACGGTACGAACGGTGGTCATCAGATCCCCCTGATGTGGAACAGCCCGCAAGCATAGAGGCTGTCGGGCGTCCTGAGGTGTGCAACGTGCGCTCGATGTCTGACGACAGTGCCTGCATGCACTAGCTGACGGTGCGGCGTGCGCGATGCGGCATCGGCAACCGGGATGGGATCCGGAGCCAATGGCTGCATCGCTACCTCGCACGCTGCACCCGGGACAGCGGCTCAGCCGGGGATGAATGGAAACACGATCTTCAACAAGCCCTTCAGACCGCCCTCGGCAGTGCTGGCCACGGCTTTGGCGCCCAGGCTGTTGAGCGCGCGCCGTACGTCTTCCCAACGCACCTGCGCGATGTCCTTCTTCAACAGGTCCGCCACTTCTTCGGCGGTGGGTGTGAGCTTTTGCAGCTCGCGCACGGTGGCCTGCGGATCCGGCTGCAGATAGCCCCAGCGCTCGGCGACTTTCAGCAGCGTGTCGAAGCGCACCGCGACCACTTCGCGATTGCGCTCGTACACCGGCAAGGCACCCACATCCAGGATGGCCTGTTCGAATTGCTGCGCGTCATCCGGGTGTTCGATGCGCACCGCCAGAAAGCCTTCCTTGCGGCTACGCTCGCTGACGTGCTTGGCACCGGAGCGCAGGTTGTCTTCGGTGAGCACGTTGGCGACGATGCGCTGCATTGCCGCGTCGCCTTCTTCGGGCACCAGCGAGCGCCAGCGCGCATAGCCGTCGCGACGCAACGCCTTGACCTTGGCCGAGGTCACCCGCAGCTGCAGCGCGACCATCGCGTTGGAGCTGTTGCGCGAGATGGCGCCGTCGCGTTCGAGCAGCACGAAGATCAGCAATTCCAGATCGCGCTTGGTCAGCGATTGGAATCCCTGCAGCAGGGTCAGGCGCAGGAATTCGTTGCCGAAGGCAGCCGCGTCCTTGAGTTCGATCGGTTGCATGGGGAGTCCTCCACGGGTGACCTGCAGGATGCCAGGACGCTGTTGCGCGACCTGAGAACCGTTGCGACGCGCGCAGCAGTTTCAGCGTCCGGTTTCGCGGCCCGGACGATCGGACCTGAACGTTTCAACTGCGCCACGATCCTGCAAGGTGACGAACACCTGTTTGCCATCGGTGCCGCCGAACGCGACGTTGCTGGCCTTGCGGCCCTTCAACGCGACCGTGCGCAGCAACTTGCCCTGCGGCGAGACCACCGCGATCTGCCCGGCATCGTAGCGAGCGATATAGAGGTTGCCGTCGGCATCGCAACGCATGCCATCCATGCCGAAGTCCGGGAAGCTGATCAGCAGGCGCTTGTTGCGCAGGCCGCCATCGACGCGGTCGTATACCCACACCTTGCGCGACATGCTTTCGTTGACGTAGAGATGCTTGCCGTCGGGGCTGACGTCCAACCCGTTGGGCGTGGTCATGCCCGATTCCATCAACGTGACGACGCCCTCGCGGCTGATGTGCCACAGGCGGCCGCTGTTGTCCTTCCAGTTCGGGTCGCTTGCATAGAAGCTGCCATCGGGCGCGATCGCCAGATCGTTGGGGCCGTCGGCGTCGGGCAGCGAGGCGAAGGTGCTGACCGCGCGCGTCTGCAGGTTCACCTGCAGGATCTTGTGGCCGGTGAAATCGGCCACGTACATCGTCCCGTCGCGGAAGCGGATGCCATTGCCGGTGCTGCCCTCGGGCAAGGTCACAAACACCTCTGCCTTGGCGCTGCCATCGGCGTGCAGGGCAATGCGTGCGATGGTGCCGTCCTTGCCCAGATTCACCGCATAGAGCGCGCCATCCGGTCCGGCTGCAGGACCTTCGGCATTGTGGGTGAAGGCGCCATCGCCGATCAGGTCGCGCGCAACGAACGGCGCATCGGCAGCGGTCGCCAGCGAGCTGGACAACAGCAACGCCAATGGCAGGAAACGGCGGCGGGCAACAGCGGTCATGCGGCATGCTCCAGATGGGATCGTTGCCAGTGTGCCAGAACGTGCGCAGCGGCCATGGCGGTGATCACGCACGATCAAGTAAGGTGCCCGGGCAGCATTGGCCGACGAGCGACCAACAGAAGCACTGCGTCCGCCTGCGGGCAGTGCGATTGGGCGCGGTGCGGCATGTACCCACTGACACTCCGGTGCGAGTGTGTCGTCGTCACTGACGAACGCACGCGATGGTGTCAGCCGCTCTCAATCTTGCCAAGGAGGTTTGCATGTCCGTGGAATCGATCACACGTCGCCGTTTGCTCGCCGCGTTCGGCGGTGCTGGCATCCTGCTTGCTGCGCCCGGCTGGGCATTGCCGAAGAAAAAGCCGGGCAAACCGCTCAACGTGGCGTTGGCCGGCCTGGGCAGTTATGCCAGCGAACAGCTCGCGCCGGGCCTGGCATTGACCAAGCATTGCAAGCTGGCCGGCATCGTCACCGGCACGCCCGCGAAGATTCCGCAGTGGCAGGCCAAGTACGGCATCGCCGACCGCAATGTCTACAACTACGAGAACTTCGACCGGATCGCCGACAACGACGACATCGACGTGGTCTACATCGTCACGCCGACCCATCTGCATGCGCCGCTGACCCTGCGCGCGGCGGCGGCCGGCAAGCACGTCTGGTGCGAAAAGCCGATGGCGATGCATGCCGGCGAATGCGAGGCGATGATCGCGGCTTGCAAGCGCAACAAGGTGGCGCTGACCATCGGTTACCGCATGCAGCACGAACCCAACACGCGTCGCCTGATCGCGATGGCCAGCGAGAAACCGTTCGGCGCGATGCAGCGTGTGCGCGCCGAGGCCGGGTACAACGGCTATCACGATGCGACCAAGGCCGATCGTCCGTGGCGCTTGCGCTCCAAGTTCGGCGGCGGGGCGATGTACGACATGGGCGTGTATCCGCTCAATGCCGCGCGCTACACGGTGGGCAGCGAGCCGTTGGCCGTGACCGCCAAGCGCTGGACCGATCGCCCCGAATTGTTCGACGAAGTCGACGAGCATATGGACTTCACCCTGGAATTCCCGAACGCGGTGCGTGCCGAGTGCAAGACCAGCTTCGGGAACAACATGAATGTGCTGCGTGCCGAATGCGAGCGCGGCTGGTACGAGTTGTCGCCGTTCCAGAGCTACCAGGGCGTGACCGGCAAGGCCAGCGACGGGCGCGTGTTCGACGCCAAGGTGCCGCACCAGCAGGCACTGCAGATGGACGAGGACGCGCTGGCGATTATCAATGGCACCCCGCTGCGTGCGCCCGGCGAAGAAGGCCTGCGCGACATCCGCATCGTCGATGCGATCTACCGCTCGGCCCGCGAGGGCAGCAAGCGAATCGTGCTCTGATCGCGCCCAGCTTCGTCAATCGACGGAGCTGCCCGCCGAAGCGAAACGAGCAGGCTGGCGCGCACCAGCCTGCCACGATGAAGTCCCCAAGGGCCGTGCAGTCCAGCACCGAAAGCGGCTGCCGATCAATCACGCCGGACTGCCAGCACTGCCGACTGCGCTGATGTGGAACGCCACACCAAATTAGGCGATACCCGCCAGCACCCACAGCAACAACGCCACCAATCCCCCGCTTTTACGATTCCCAGTTCCCGATTCCCGATTCCCCGCTCTCAACCCCGCATCGCCAACACCGTGATCTCCTCACGATCGTGATACAGCTGCTTGGCACGCACGATCAGCGATTTCTCGGCCTGCTGCTCGAACAGGTCCAGGCACAGGCGGGTCTCGTCCCAGCGCTTTTTCATCGGCAGCTTGAGGTTGAAGATGGTGTTGCGGCACCAGCCTTCGCGGACCCAGGTGGCCATGCGTTCGGCCACGCGGCGCGGTTGCTCGACCATGTCGCAGACCATCCAGTCCAGCGCCTGCGCAGGCTTCCAATGAAAGCCGTCGGCACGCAGATGCTCGACCAGGCCGGTCTCCAGCACGTGCTCGCGTAGCGGGCCGTTGTCGACGCTGGTGACATGCACATGCTGGCGGGTGAGCACCCAGGTCCAGCCGCCGGGAGCTGCGCCCAGGTCGGCGGCGCGCATGCCGGGCTTGACCAGCGCTTCGCGTTCGTCCGGCGCGAGCAGGGTGAGCAGGGCTTCGTCGAGCTTTAGCGCCGAGCGCGATGGCGCCTCCGGCAACAGCTTCAAACGTGGAATGCCCAGAGGCCAGGGCGCGCTGTCGGCACTGTCGGCCACCGCCAGCAAGGCGTGGTCGCCATCGAGAAAACAGATGTGCAGCCGTGCCAGGCGCGGCTGCGGCTTGTCGGTGAGCAGGCCGGCCTTGCGCAAGGCCGGACGCAAGGCATTGCCGAAGCTGCGCGCCAGCCCTGCCAGCGGCTTGCCCGCGTCCGAATCCGGGTGTTCCACCCACAGATCGCCGAAACGCGGCTGGCCTTCCAATGCGGCCAGGATCGGCGTGATGCGGTCCTTAGGGTCGATGCCCTTGAGTTCGGCAATCACCACCAGCTTCTGCCGCGCGAAGATCAGCTCGCGCCAGTGCAGTTTCGCAGCCAGTTGTGCGGCCTCATCGCAGACGAACAGCACATAGCCGTCGTTGCGCTGGGTACGTGCATAGCCGGCGATGCCGACGAATGCGGCACGCGCACTCAACTCGGCGGCCAGCTCCGGCTCGAAGCCCTGGCGGCAGTAACACAGCAGGCCGCTCATCGCAGTGCCTGGCGTGCGCGATCGCTGCGGGGCAGATCAGTAATGGTCACCGCCGCCCTCGCCATAGTTGCGCAGTACCGCGCAGGCCTGGTCGCGATGCACGTCGCGCACTACCTCGATGCCGCGGCGCGTGAGCTCGCCCACCCAGTCGGCAGGCAGCGGGCCTTCGTCGAATTCGGTCAGCGCCATCACGTCTTCGGCGCGTGCGCCGATCAGCAGGCGGTCGATGCCGGCCCACACCGTGGCGCCGTAGCACTGGCAGCACGGCTGCGCGGAGGTGGCCAGCGTCACTGGCGACAGCACATCGTTCAGGCGCGGCGTCTGCAGGCGCTGCTGCGCGAGCATGTAGGCCATGTTTTCGGCATGCGCCAGCGAGGTGGTCTGCGGCACCACGCGGTTCACCGCCGCGGCGATGATGCGGTGGTCCGGGCCGAACACGACCGCACCGAACGGGCCGCCGCTGCGCTCCTGCACATTCATCCGCGACAGTTCGATTGCCAGCGCCACCTTGTCCTCGTCGCTGGGATAGGCGCGGCTGTCGTCGACATGCGCGTGGATCCAGTCGGGCAGCGTGAGGTGGACTTGCGCGTAAAGCATCAGTGGACCATTTCTGTAGAGGGGGGAGCGGGGCGCAGTGTATCGGCCTGGGCGTCCTTTGCGGCACATTGCCCGGCCACGCACTGGCAGGCGCTGATCTCGCGGAAGCCGCATACGCTCATCATGCCGCTTGCCTGGCACTGCGCCATCACGCCTTTGGGGTCGGTGGCACTGTTGACGTTGACGCAGGCCGGGAAGGCGCCGCAGCAGTTGCCGACGTTCTTCACCGTGCAATCGGCGTCGGTGCGGCAGGTGGTGGTCACGGTGACCGGTTTGCCGGTGGCCGGGCCACTTGCCGAGCCGGTCGCCGGAGGCGGCGCGGCGGTATCGGCCGGTGGTGCGGCCACGCAGCCGATCGACACCAGGCAGGCCAGCAGCAACAGCGTGCTCAGACACCGGGACAAAAGACGGGACATGCGGCCGCTCCGATCAGGACAGGTGAGCGGCCATGGTAAGCCCCGGATGCGCTGAATGTGGCGCGCGCTGGATCAGCTACGGAAACCCCTGGGATCGGCGGCCTTCACGCGTTGCGGCTGACGACCCTGGCCGGGGCGCGGCGTGTGACCGCAACACGCCTGCAGTTTCACCGCAGTCAACGCTGTCTGCGCAGCGCCAGGTGGCAGCGCGTGGCAAGGTCCAGTTGCTGCATGCTTTCGTCGCGGCGATCGCTGGGCAGATCGTCATCTGGCCGGCTCGGAAGAAGCGTGCAGAACACCTCGGCCGGGGTCACCGCGTTCGAGACGGGTGGCTGCGGCGAGCAGGCCGCCAGGCCGATCGACAGCGAAAACACCGCGCTACGCAGCGTGTTTGCAGGCGGGCGTGGACATGGTTGTGGGAGGCACATGGCGGCGTTGCTGGCGGACACAGCCTGCAATCTAGGCCGCTGCGTGCATCAGGTGCCGGCGTCATTTCGCTTCCGCATGCAGTGCTGCGCACCACAGCACGCCGACCAGCAGGCAGGCGATGGCGGCCAGCTCCAGTGGCGTGGGCAGGCGCATTTCCCAGGCAAAGCCGTATAGCAACGCAAAGACCGTCTCGAATACGATCATCTGGCCAACCAGAGTCAGCGGCAGCACCCGGCTGGCCCGGTTCCACAAGGCGTTGCCGATTACCGAGGCCAGGATGCCCAGCAACAGCGAGATGCCCCAGAAACTGGCCCAGTCGATCGGCGCATGTGGCGCGCTGCCGATCAGTGCGGCCGGCGCCAACAACAGCGCCAATGCGCCGGTGACCACACCGGTCAGCAGCGACCAATCGCCACCGGACAGGTCCGGGCGCCGCCGCAGCCAGCGCGCATTGCCGATGGAGTAGGCCGACCACGACACCAGTGCACCGACTGCGCAGAGCAGGCCGGCGATGCGGGTGGTGCGATCGCTGGCGTGGTGAGCGGCATCATGTTGCAAGGTGTCCAGGGCGACCAGCGCCACGCCGATGACGCACAACACGCAGGGCGCGGCCAGGCGTCGCAGTTGCACCGCGCCTGCGGCCCGCGTGCCGATCACGGTGACCACCACCGGCAGCAGGCCGATGATCAATGCGGTCGCCGCGCTGCCGGCCCACTGCACCGCGCTGCCGAGCAGCACGTAATAGATTAGGTTGCCCAACAGGCTCAGGCGCACCAGCGCCCACCATTCGGCGCGCCCCAGCCGCGCAGCGGTCTGGCGCGCGCGCGGTGCCAGCACCAGGGCTGCGACCGCGCCATACGACAGGTAACGGGCAACGGCCAATTGCAACGGCGTAAACGCCGCCAGCAACTGCGGCGCCAGAAACACCAGTCCCCATAACGCACCTGCGCCGATGCCGCAGGCAACACCCACCATCAAGCGCTCACGCATCGTGCTGCTCCTTCATGCCATGCAGCATGCAACGAAGTGCGGCACGCAGTCTCCATTGCGCTTGCTCATCAACTCAGAAGATACCGCTCTGAGGCGTCGTCCCCGCTGGCTGCATCACGCGCGATGACCACCAGCTGTGCGCCGATCGCCGCAGGCCTGGCTGCGGCTGCCTGCCGCCATTCCCGCGCCGGATGGCTGGCATCCGGCGCGGTCTGAATCACTTGGCCCAGGTGTCGCGCAGGGTCACGCTGCGGTTGAACACCGGCGTGGCAGCGCTATGGTCGCGGCGATCGGCAACGAAGTAGCCGGTACGCTCGAACTGGAACGACTGCTCGGGCGCTGCCTGTGCCGCGCTCGGCTCCACATAGCCGCGCACGCTGCGCTTGGACTCGGGGTTGAGATAGTCGCGGTAGGTCTTGCCTTCGGACTCGTCATCGGGCTTCTCCACCGAGAACAGGCGGTCGTACAGGCGGATTTCCGCTTCCACCGCATGCGCGGCGCTGACCCAATGGATGGTGCCCTTGACCTTGCGGTTGGCGCCTTCCATGCCCGGACGCGACTCCGGGTCCAGCCAGCCCCGCAGCTCGACGATCTCGCCCGCGTCGTTCTTGATCACCTCGTCCACGCGCGCAATGCCGGCGCCGCGCAGGCGGATCTCGCCACCGGGCACCAGGCGCTTCCAGCCCTTGGGCGGGACTTCGGCAAAATCCTCGCGCTCGATCCACAGTTCGCGCGCGAACGGCACCTCGCGTGTGCCGAAGGATTCGTCCTTGGGATGGTTGGAAAAGCTCAGCGTCTCGCTGTGGCCTTCCGGCAGATTGGTCAGCACCAGCTTGAGCGGGTCGACCACCGCCATGCGGCGCGCCGCGGCCGCATCCAGGTCCTCGCGCAGGCAGCCTTCCAGCACCGAGAAATCGATCAGCGAGTTCTGCTTGCTGATCCCCACCCGATCCACGAACAGGCGCATCGCCGCCGGCGTATAGCCGCGCCGGCGCAGGCCCTGCAGCGTGTACATGCGCGGGTCGTCCCAGCCATCCACCAGCTGTTCTTCCACCAGCGCGGTGAGCTTGCGCTTGCTCATCACCGTGTAGTTGATGTTCAGGCGCGAAAACTCGATCTGGCGCGGCTTGGCGGCCTCGCGCGGAAGCCCCTTGTCCAGCAGCGGCTGCAGCAGCTCCGGATGCGCGGCCAGGTCCACCTTGTCCACGCACCAGTCGTAGAGCGGGCGGTGGTCTTCGAATTCCAGCGTGCACAGCGAATGGGTGATGCCTTCCACCGCATCGCCCAGCGAATGCGCGAAGTCATACATCGGGTAGATCGGCCACGCATTGCCGGTGTTCTGATGCTCGACATGCTTGATGCGGTACAGCGCCGGGTCGCGCAGGTTGATGTTGCCGCTGGCCATGTCGATCCTGGCGCGCAGGGTGCGTGCGCCATCGGGGAATTCGCCGGCACGCATGCGCCGGAACAGGTCCAGGTTTTCCTCGACGCTGCGTTCGCGGAACGGCGAATTGCGGCCGGGCTCGGTCAGCGTGCCGCGGTATTCGCGCACCTGCTCGGCGGACAGGTCGCAGACGAAGGCATGGCCGTCGCGGATCAGTTTTTCCGCGGCCAGGTAATACACCTCGAAATAATCCGATGCATGGCGCAGCTGCGCCCACTCGAATCCGAGCCAGCGCACGTCGTCCTGGATGGCGACCACGAACTCGGGGTCTTCCTTGGCCGGGTTGGTGTCGTCCAGGCGCAGATTGCACAGCCCGCCGAACTCGGAGGCCAGGCCGAAATCCAGGCAGATCGCCTTGGCGTGGCCGATATGCAGATAGCCGTTGGGCTCGGGCGGGAAGCGGGTGCGGATGACCGTGTGCTTGCCGCTGGCCAGATCCTCGCGGACGATCTGGCGGATGAAGTCTTTCTTCTCCGCCGGGGCGGTGGCGTCGGTGGCTAGGGTCTCGGACATGCGCGCATCAGCAATAGGTAAACCGCAAGTTTAGGCGGTGGCACCGGTTAGGGGTAGGCGGCGTGTCGGGGGCGTACATCGCGCGCCACCTGCGCGCAGTGGTCTTGCGCGCAAGCGCCTTGCTGCCTGGGGCTGCACGGGCTGACTGCACCCAGGCCGGGTGCCATCGGCAGGCGGCACAGCGGGCTGGCCGGCACCGCCGCCGGCGCGTACGCTGCGGCGATCCTTCGGAGTGCCCCACGCATGCCTTTGCCCCGCCTGGTGATCGGCGACAAGACCCTGTCCTCCTGGTCGCTGCGCCCGTGGCTGCTGCTGCGGCACTTCCAGGTACCGTTCGAAGAGATCGCGCTGCCGCTGGATACGCCGCAATTCCAGGCCCGCATCGCCGGTTATTCGCCCACCCGCAAGGTGCCGGTGCTATGGGACGACACCCTGCATGTCTGGGATTCGCTGGCGATCTGCGAATACGTCAACGAACGCTGGCTGGATGGCCGCGGCTGGCCGGCCGAGCTGTCGGTGCGGGCGCAGGCCCGCGCGGCGGCGGCGGAAATGCACTCGGGCTTTGTGGATTTGCGCACCCAGCTGCCGATGAACCTGGCCCGCGCGCCTGGCCCGGCCCGCTGGGACGCGGCTGCCAAGCGCGACATCACCCGCATCCAAGCGCTATGGGCCAGCCTGCGCGCCGAGCACGGCCATGCCGGGCAGTTCCTGTGCGGCGACTTCGGCATTGTCGATGCGATATTCGCCCCGGTCGCGCTGCGTTTTGCCAGCTACGGCGTGCCGCTGTTCGAGGCTGCCGGCGATTACCTGGCCGCACTGGATGCACTGCCGGCACTGCGCGAGTGGAAGCAGGACGCCGAGCGCGAACGCCTGGAGCGCGGCTGACATGCAGATCGCGTATCGCGCCAGTCACATCATCGACGCGCATCTGGCCAAGCACGCGCTGGAGGATGCCGGTATCACCGCCTTCGTGTTCGGCGAGTCGCTCTTGGGCGGTGCCGGGGAACTGCCTGCCTTCGGCGTGCTGCAGGTCTGCGTGGCCGACCTGCACCTGAGCCAGGCACAGGCGGTACTGGCAGAGATCGGCCTGTGCGGCGAGGTCACCCGCGCGCTGTAGCGCAGCGCCCGTCGCAGGAGCGCACCCGGGCGCGCCGAGGCTGTGCCGATAAACGCCACGTCGCGCCCGGGCGCGCTTCTGCGCTGGTGTTATCGGCAAAGCTCCGGTCGCGCCCGGGTGCGCTCCTACGATGTGCGCGCGTCATTCCGGCTTACGCCACCCTGGCGGCGCCGCATCCGGTGCGGCCAGCGCCCGCAGGCGTTTGAACAGCACGGTGGTTTCGGCCACGTTCCAGACCCGCAGCGCGACCTCGAAGGTGTCCAGCGGCTTGGTCAGGAAGTCCTTGGCGCCCAGGCCCAGGGCGCGATGGCGCGCGCTGCGGCTGGGGTCGGCGGTGAGCACGATCACCGGCAGGAAGTGGCCGGGATCGGACAGCCGCGCCAGTTGTTCCAGCAGTGCATAGCCGTCGAGTTCCGGCATCTTCAGATCCAGCAGGATCAGGTCCGGCGCGAATGCCGACACCAGCCCCATCACCCGCAATGGGTCGGTGGTGGCGATGACCTGCTGGAAGCCTTCGCGCTGCAGCAGGTCTTCGAGCAGCCGCACATTGGCCGGCTCGTCGTCGACGATGAGGATGCGGGAACCCAGGATTTCGTCGCGTGTCATGCCAGCAGTCCGTCGATCACAGTGAAGAATTCCGCCACATCGAGCGGCTTGGTCAGATACGCGCGCACGCCCTGATTGCCGACGCGCGCCAGGGTGGCGGTGGTGGCATCGGCACTGATCACCACCATCGGCACGCCGGCCGTGGCCGGCTGCGCCTGCAGCTCGCGCAGCAGCTCTTCGCCGTTGCCGTCGCTCAGATGCAGGTCCAGCAGGATCAGGTCCGGCACGCCGTGCTGCAGCAGCGCGCGCGCCTGCGCCAGGCTGGCCGCTTCCAATAGCTGCCATTGCGGGCGACGTTCGCTGAGGGTGCGGATCAGGGCCTGGTTGGACGGGTTGTCTTCGATGCTCAACAGCCGGCATACGCCGGTGCCCGCGTTACTCGGCGGCACGATGGCGCGCGCCGGCTCGCTGCGTTGCGGTTCGCCCTGCGGCAGCGAGATCCAGAAGCGCGCGCCATCGCGGCTGCTGTCCACGCCGATGCGCCCGCCCATCGCCTCGATCAGCCGCTTGCTCAGTGCCAGGCCCAAGCCGGTGCCTTCCACCGCCGAGCGCTCGGCACCCAGCCGCTCGAACGGCGTGAACAGCCGCTCGATCTGCGCCGGTGTCAGGCCCGCGCCCTGGTCGGCGACCGTGATGCGCACCTGCTCGCCATCCGGCTGCGCGCTCACCTGCACCTGGCCGCCGGTGCGATTGAACTTGACCGCGTTCGACAGCAGGTTGAGCAGTACCTGGCGCAGCCGCTGTGCATCGGCGCGCACTGTCCACGGCCCGTCGATGGCGGCCGGCTGCAGCGCGATGCCATGCTTGTCCGCGTCCGGCGCGATCAGGCCCAGCGCCTCGTGCACGGCCGCGCGCACCGAGATCGGCTCCGGGCTCAGATCCAGTTGGTCGGCTTCGATCCGCGCGATGTCCAGCAGCTCGGTGATCAGCCCCAGCAGGTGTCGGCCGGCGCCGAGAATATGCTGCAGATGACGGCGATGCCCGGGCTCGGGCAGATCCATTTCCAGCACCTGCGCATAGCCCAGGATTGCATTGAGCGGCGTGCGCAATTCGTGGCTGCTGCGCGACAGGAATTCGGTCTTTGCGCGGTTGGCGGTTTCTGCCTCGCGCCGTGCCAGTTGCGCTTCGGCCGCACGTGCGGCCAGCAGTTCGCTGGCCTGCGCCAGGCGCTGGCCGACCTGGCCCAGCTCGTCGCCGGCGCGCGGCTGCGGCGCCAGCGGCAGGCCTTCGCCCAATCGGTCGGCGTTAGCCGCCAGCGTGCGCAGGCGCCCGGAAAGTGCCGAGGCGAACCACGCCACCGCGAACACCGCGCCCAGGCCGCCCAGCATTGCCGCACTTAAAGTGATGATGAGATTGCGCTGGCGCAGCCCTTGCGCCTTGGCGGTACGTACCTGCAATTGCGCGGTTTCGTAATTGCGCAGTTCGCGCAGTTCGGCACGCAGGATGTCGAGCTTGTACTTGCCGTCCCACAGCTGGCGGATCTCTTCTTCGCGGCTCAGATCCGGCGCCAGCAGCCGGCGCCACCCCTGCATTTTTTCCGCAAACAACGGTTTGATGCGCGCAAACCGCTGCGCCTGCCCCGGGTCGGTGATGCGTTGCGACAGCCGCTCGGCCACCCGTTGCAGGCGCGGCTCGGCATCGCGGTACGGGGTGAGGAATTCATCGCGGCGCACCAGCCGATACCCGCGCACGCCGGCCGCGGTTTCGGCCAATAGCGCGTGTGCTTCGTACAGATCGCTCAACACCTCCAGCGTCTGCCGCACATCGTTTTCGGCGGCGATGTTCTGCCGCTCCACGCTGTAGATCGCCATCAAGGCCACCGCCAGCAGCAGCAGCGGCAGGGTCACCACCGCCAGGCTCTTGCGGGTGATCGGCCAATCGTTCCAACGCACCGCCATTGCATTCATAGCGCGAGTCCGGCTTGGACCGCGTACACCGCGGCCTGGGTGCGATCTTTTACCTCAAGTTTCTGCAGGATTCGCTCCACATGCACTTTGACCGTGCCGGGAGAAATCCCCAGTTCAGCTGCCAGCGTCGCATTGGTGAGGCCGCGTGGCAGCAGGGACAGCACCTGTTTCTCGCGTTTGCTGAGCGCGGTGAGGCGGTCGTCCTGCACCGGCTTGCGCCGACGCGTGGCGAGCGGTCTGGCCGGTTCGGCCACCATCGCCGGCAGCAGCAGTGCGAAGGCCTGCAGCGCCTGCACATCGTCGTTGCCGGGGGCGGGACGGGTGTCGTTCCAGGCCACGCACAGCATGCCCAGGGTGCTGCCCAGCGCCTGGATCGGCACCTTGGCCTCGCGGATATCGGCCGGGCGCGGTGGCATCAGCCAGGCCGCTTCATGGCTGTCGCCGGCTGCGCTGGCACCGGGCGGCAATGCGCGGCCGCGGCTGGCCAGCACCTGCGCGCGTGGCCCACGCTGTGCCAGCACCGCGCCATGTTCCAGGCCCAGCAACAGCAGCACCCGGCCCAGTACCGCGTCGCAGGCCTGTTCCGGCGTCTGTGCCTGACGCAGCGCCACCGCGACCTCCCAGAGCGCCTGCCAGCGTGCGCTGTCGGATGCTTCGCGGCGTAGCGTCAGGCGCCAATCGCCAGCATTGGTAGGGGTTTCCATGAGTTCGCTCTAGGCCGATCAGCATATTTGAGTATATGCCAGTCGGCAGAATTGTTGGGCCCGCTTGGTTTCGATACTGAGCTTGCCCGATGCGGCAACCCCCTCAACCACACGGAGATTTCCCATGCGTCGCACTCTGTTCTCTCTGGTTCTGGCTCTGGCTGCCACCCCGGCGCTGGCTGGCGGCGTGATGCACTACACCGACAAGGCCACGTTGCCGGCCGGCGGCGAAGAACGCGAAGTCGCCGCGCTGTTCGACACCTGGAACGCGGCACTGGCTACCGGCAATCCGGACAAGGTGGCCGATCTGTATGCCCCGGACGGTGTGCTGCTGCCGACCGTGTCCAACGAGGTCCGCGCCTCGCGCGAGCAGATCGAAAAGTACTTCGAGATGTTCCTGACCAAGAAGCCGCAGGGCGTCGTCAACTACCGCACTGTGCGTGTGCTCGATGACGACAGCGCGGTGGATGCCGGTGTCTACACCTTCACGCTGACCGACAAGAACGGCAAGAAGACCGACGTGCAGGCGCGCTACACCTTCGTGTACGAGAAGCGCGACGGCAAGTGGCTGATCATCAATCACCACAGCTCGGCGATGCCGGAAGTGGACACCGCCACCGCCTCGGTGACCAGGAAGTAACGCCGCATTGGCCGTAGTGGCTTGAAAGCCGCTACGGCCGGCGCCATCCAGCAGGCAATCCTCACGATTGCGGAGTTGCACCATGCTGGGAATCGGCGCTTTCAAACAACGCATGCCACGTCCGGGCGAGGCCTTACCCGGACGCGAGCAGGCACTACCGCTCCACAACACCCACCTGATCAACGGCCATCCGTTGCGTGGGGAGTTCACCGGCCTGGCCCAGGTGCAGTTCGGGCTTGGCTGCTTCTGGGGTGCAGAACGCAAGTTCTGGAACCTGCCAGGGGTGTACACCACGGCGGTCGGTTACGCCGGCGGCGAGACACCCAACGCCACCTACGGCGAAGTGTGTTCCGGGCAGACCGGCCATACCGAAGCGGTGTTGGTGGTGTACGACGAAGCGTCGGTGTCGTTCGCACAGTTGCTGCGCACGTTCTGGGAAAGCCACGACCCCACCCAGGGCATGCAGCAGGGCAACGACGTCGGCACGCAATACCGCTCGGCGATCTATTGCACGACACAGGCGCAATACGACGCCGCGCTTGCCAGCCGCGATGCGTACCAGCAGCAACTGGACGCCGCCGGGTATGGCGCGATCACCACGGAGATCCGTTTCCCGGCGCCCGCGTTCTACTACGCCGAAGACGATCACCAGCAATATCTCGCCAAGCATCCCAATGGCTATTGCGGGCTTGGCGGAACGGGAGTGAGCTGCCCGATCGGGCTGGATGCCTGACGGAAAGGCGGGCCGGATTGAAGCGCTGTCATCCACGTGATCGTGGCGGCGTGCCGATGGCCAACAGTGACCGGCAGCGTTATCACGATCAGGCAGCGCATGGGAGTGCATGCCAGGCAACTTGAATGGCTACGTCGGAGACGACGTGGCCATCTTTTTTTTGCGGCGTGCGCACCACGCGCCGGCACCGCCGCGTGTAGCTGAGAGGCGAACCGGCCCGGCGCATCATTGTGGTCAATCCCGACAGCCAATCGGTGCAATGGATCGGTGCGGCGACCCACTGCATCCAGTCAGTGCAGCCAATGCGCCAGGCGTGCCTGAATCCGCTGGATCAGACGAACTCGCCGGCGAACATGCCGCGCAGCTGGGCGAGCATGTCGGTGCGTTCCGGATGCAGCAGTCGCATGCAGGCAAGAGCGAAGCCGACCGGGCTGGTGCCGGGTGCGGTGATCACGCCATCGGCGGTCACCACCTTTTCGTGCCGGTATTGCGCAGCACCGGCATACGGCACCACGTGTTCCTGCAGGAAGGCCAGCGCGTTGCTGGTATGCGCGCGCTGGTCGAGCAGGCCGGCATAGGCCAGGGCGATGGTGGCGCCGCAGATCGCCGCGACCGGGCGCTGGTGCTGCACGCGCTCGACCAGCAGGCCGCTCAGGCCGGGGATTTCGCCGGCCTGCCAACGCTCGCTGCCGGGCAGTATCCAGAGATCGGCGTCCAGCGGCGCCAGATCGGAGAGGGCGAAGTCCGGGGTGATGCGCAGCCCGCCGATCGACTGCACCGGCTGACCATCGATGCTGGCGATGGCGACCTGGTCGCCGAACCATTCGCGCGCCGCCGGCAGGACAACGCCAATTTCCCAATCGGCCACGCCGTCGACCATCACCACTGCAATGTTTGCCATTGTCCGCTACGCCAGTTGAGGAACCCGGATTCTAGGCAGTGCGGGTTGCGCGGGTGTAAGCGACGTGTGGAGAACGACGCCGAACCGCGCGCCGATCAGGCCAAAACGCGCGCATGGCAGCTCGGTGGCGGCTGTGCAGGCGTCAATGCGCCCACAAGCTCAACGTTGCCTGGGAGGTAAGGCAGCCCGAGGGCGGCCGCAGTTTCCAATGCCAGCGTCGCGAGGGCCTTGCCTACGCGTCGTGGCTGCATTGTGTGCTGCGCAGCCAGATTGCAAAAACCAAAACGCCCACAGCCACCAGGCTGCAGGCGTTGGTATTGCGACCCGCGGCGCTGCAATCAGTCGGCGAGCTTGTCGGTGATGGTCTTGCGCAGTGCCTGCAGATCCTTGGCGAAGGCATCAATGCCGCTGGCCAGCTTTTCGGTGGCCATCGGGTCGGCCGCCAGATCGGTGGCGAAGCTGTCGCTGTCGATCGGGGTGATCTGCGCGTTATCGGCCTGCGCAGGCGAGAGCTTGCGCGGCAGTTCGCCATATTCGGCGTCGAGCTTTTCCAGCAGCTCCGGCGAGATGGTCAGCCGGTCGCAACCGGCCAGGGCCTCGATCTGCGCGGTGGAGCGGAACGAGGCGCCCATCACCACGGTGGACGAGCCGCGCTGCTTGAACTCGTTGTAGACCGTGCGCACGAACACCACGCCCGGATCTTCGTCGATGCTGGCCGGGGTCTGCCCCTGGGCGACGTAGTAGTCCAGGATCCGGCCGACGAACGGCGAGATCAGGAACACGCCCGCTTCCGCACAGGCCAGCGCCTGCGAGCGGTTGAAGATCAGGGTCAGATTGCAGTCGATGCCTTCGCGCTGCAGCTGGCGCGCGGCCTCGATGCCTTCCCAGGTGGCCGCGATCTTGATCAGGATCTTGTCCTTGGACACGCCACGCTCGGCGTACATCGCAATGAACTTGCGCGCCTTGGCGATGGTCGCCTCGGTGTCGTGCGCCAGGTCGGCATCGACCTCGGTGGAGACGCGGCCCGGGACCAGCTCGGCCAGCCTGACGCCGACGCCGATAGTGAGGCGGTCGGCCACTTCGTTGACGGTGCTGGTGCGGTCTTCGCCGCCGTGTTCGCGGCCCCAGGCCAGTTCGCGCTCGATCAGGTCGGCATACACCGGCAGATCCAATGCCTTTTTGACCAGGGTGGGATTGGTGGTGCAGTCGACCGGCTTCAGGCGCTTGATGGCGTCGTAGTCGCCGGTGTCGGCAACGACGACAGACAGGTCACGCAACTGGGCAAGCTTGGAGGGAGCAGTCATGCGGGTTCTCTCGAATCGTGGAACGGGTCGTGGATAGGACGCAGCGCGCTACGGTAGCGCGCCTGGCGTGGGAAGTCAGGCGCCGGCCAGGGCATGTTGATCGTGCACGGCGCTGACACGCAGACGCAGGTCGCGCCCGTCGGGCGTGCGCCAATCGATGCTCTGACCGACCGACAGGCCAAGCAACGCACTGCCGACCGGCGCCAGCACCGAGATGCGGCCGTGCTGCACGTCGGCCTCGTGCGGATACACAAGGGTGAGCGTATGTCGTTCGCCATGCAGCTCATCTTCGCAATCGATGCGGGAGTGCATGGTGACGACATCGCCGGGAATCTGGTCGGGTGGCACGACGCGTGCGCGGCCCAGTTCGTCACTCAGCGCGGTGGCGGCCGGGTGCTTGTTGAAAGCGGGGGAATCGAGCAGGGCCTCGAGCCGGGCGAGGTCGTGGCTGGAAACCAGGATGGACGGCGGCAAGCCGCTGTGGTGCTGTGAAGTCATGGCAATCTCCTTGACGATGACGGCCCGCCAACATGGCAAGCCTCGCTGGTCAGATGAGGGCGCCGCTGCCCGATCGCAATGCATGGCGAGATGGCGCAGTGCATGGCAGGTATCGGGCGAGGCCGGCGCGGCACCGCGAGTAACGGACCGTGGCCAGCGCACCAGGCAGGCAGCGCTGCAGCGCCCAGGTGCGTGCCATCCGCCATCACCCAGCGACTGACTTGAAGTGCCTCGTGGAAGTCCACCACGTGCCAATGACGCCGCAACTGCCACGTGCGTCCAGATACATCACGTCGTAACCACCCACCAAACAAAAAACGACGCTTGCGCGTCGCTTCTGTTCGAGAACAGGTGAAAAAACATCCCGCCAAGCAACCGCAGCCATGAAACGATTTCCCGATTCCCGATTCCCGATTCCCGATTCCCGATTCCTCAGGCCGCAACTGCCTTGGGCCCAGTCGCCGGCTGATCCAACGTGAACAGGCTCTCCGGCAACTCCTTGAACAACTGCGCCAGCTGCTCCAGGAACGCGGTCATGGCCGAGCTGCGGCGCCAGGCCATGGCGATGCGGCGGCTGGGCTGCTTGTCTTCGCGGAAACGGATCAGGCGGATGTTCTCCGAGCGTGCAACCGGCGGCTTGACCGCCAGCAGCGGCAGCAAGGTCACGCCGACGTTGGCAGCCACCATCTGGCGCAGCGTCTCCAGGCTGGTGGCCTGGAATTCGGATTTTTCCAGGGCGCCAGCAAGATGGCAGACATCCAGCGCCTGCTCACGCAGGCAGTGGCCATCTTCCAGCAGCAACAGCCGCTGCTCGGACAGATCGTCCAGCGTCATGCTGTCGTGGCGCGACAGCGGATGGCCTTCTGGCACCGCCAGCACGAAGGGTTCCTCGAACAGGAATTCGGCATGCAGCTGCTCATCCTGCAACGGCAGTGCGAGCAGCGCCGCATCCAGACGGCCTTCGCGCAGCTGGTGCACCAGTTGATCGCTTTTTTCCTCGATCAGCAGCAGTTCCAGGCGCGGGAACCGCTCGCGGATCCGCGGCACCACATGCGGCAACAGATACGGCGCCAGGGTGGGAAAGATGCCCAGCCGCACGGTGCCGGCTTCCGGATCCTGGCTGCGCCGCGCGGCTTCCTTCATCTGTTCCACTTCGGCCACGATGCCGCGTGCGCGCATCGCCGCTTCGCGGCCGGCCGGGGTCAGCATCACCTTGCGCGGCGCACGTTCCACCAGCGGCACGCCAAGCTCGTCTTCGAGTTTCTTGATCTGTGTGGACAGCGTCGGTTGACTGACGAAGCAGGCCGTCGCAGCACGGCCGAAATGCTTGTGGTCGGCCAGTGCGACCAGATATTTCAGGTCACGCAGATTCATGTGCAGCAGCCCTCATTGCGGTGACGGGGTACGACTGGAGCTTAGCGCCCGGGCTGGCCGGGCGCTGGCTTGAGTGCGCTTATGCTGCCTGGGCGACGTTGTCGGCGCTGACCGGTGCACTGGAGCGGATCAGGTAATCGAACGCGCTCAACGCAGCCTTGGAACCTTCGCCCATCGCGATCACGATCTGCTTGTACGGCACCGTGGTGGCGTCGCCGGCAGCGAATACGCCCGGAACATTGGTCTGGCCACGGTCGTCGACGATGATCTCGCCGCGCGGCGACAACGCCACCGAGCCCTTGAGGAATTCGGTGTTGGGCAGCAGGCCGATCTGCACGAACACGCCTTCCAGATCCACGTGCTGGATGTCGCCGCCGGTGCGATCCTTGTAGACCAGGCCGGTGACCTTCTGACCATCGCCCAGCACTTCGGTGGTCTGCGCGCTGGTGATGATGCGCACGTTGTGCAGGCTGCGCAGCTTGCGTTGCAGCACTTCGTCGGCGCGCAGCTTGTCGTCGAACTCCACCAGCGTGACATGCGCCACGATACCGGCCAGATCGATCGCCGCCTCGACGCCCGAATTGCCGCCGCCGATCACCGCCACGCGCTTGCCCTTGAACAGCGGGCCGTCGCAATGCGGGCAGTAGGCCACGCCCTTGTTCTTGTACTGGTCTTCGCCCGGCACGTTCATCTGCCTCCAGCGCGCGCCGGTGGACAGGATCACGGTCTTGCTCTTGAGCGAGGCGCCATTGGCCAGCTTGATCTCGATCAGGCCATCGGCACCGGCCGGAATCAGCTGCTCGGCGCGCTGCAGGTTCATGATGTCCACGTCGTACTGGCGCACATGCTGCTCGAGCGCGGCGGCCATCTTCGGGCCTTCGGTTTCCGGCACCGAGATGAAGTTTTCGATCGACATGGTGTCCAGCACCTGACCACCGAAACGCTCGGCGGCCACGCCGGTGCGGATGCCCTTGCGCGCGGCGTAAACAGCCGCTGCCGAGCCGGCCGGGCCGCCACCGACCACCAGCACCTCGAAGGCGTCCTTGGCGGCGATCTTGGCGGCGTCGCGCTTTGCGGCATTGGTGTCGAGCTTGGCGACGATCTGCTCCAGCGTCATGCGGCCCTGGTCGAACAGCTCGCCGTTCAAGTAGACGGTGGGCACCGACATGATCTGGCGGGTTTCGACCTCGTCCTGGAACCACGCGCCGTCGATGGCCACGTGCTTGATGCGCGGGTTGAGCACGGCGGCAAGATTCAGCGCCTGCACCACGTCCGGGCAGTTCTGGCACGACAGCGAGAAATAGGTTTCGAACTGGTAGTCGCCATCCAGGTGCTGCACCTGCTCGATCAGCTCGGCGGCGGCCTTGGACGGGTGGCCGCCCACCTGCAGCAGCGCCAGCACCAGCGAGGTGAACTCGTGGCCCATCGGCAGGCCGGCAAAGCGCAGCGAGATGTCCTGGCCCGGCGTGGTCAGCGCGAACGACGGCTTGCGCTGGTTGTCATCGCGGTGGATGTCCAGGCTGATCTTGTCCGACAGCAGCACCAGATCCTCCAGCAGGTCGAGCATTTCGCGCGAGCCGGCGCTTTCGTCGATCGAGGCATTGATCTGGATCGGACGGGTAACCCGTTCCAGGTAGGCGGTCAGCTGGGTCTTGAGGTTGGCATCCAACATGGAGAACTCCTGGGAATGGGCAAGGGGAGGGCGTGGCGTCGCTGCGCTGAGGCAGGTCGCCGGGGAGGAGGGGATGAACCGCAGCCGGCGCGATGTCGGGAATGCGTGCTGGCGATGGCTGGCGGGCAGCCCGGCACCGGCTCCGGTTCACCCCCGGCCCAGTGCTGGGCCGGAGATGCTCCGGCCTCAACCACAGGCCGGAGGTGTCAGTCGGTTTAGATCTTGCCGACCAGGTCCAGCGACGGAGCCAGGGTCTTGGCGCCTTCCTTCCACTTGGCCGGGCAGACCTGGCCCGGGTTGTTGGCGACGAACTGGGCAGCGGTCAGCTTGCGCAGCGTCTCGGTGACGTCGCGGGCGATCGCGTTGTCGTGGATCTCGAGGGTCTTGATGACGCCTTCCGGATTGATGATGAAGGTGCCGCGCAGGGCCAGGCCTTCTTCTTCGATGTGCACGCCGAACGCACGGGTCAGCTTGTGGGTCGGATCGCCGATCAGCGGGAACTGCGCCTTGCCCACGGCCGGCGAGGTTTCGTGCCACACCTTGTGCGAGAAGTGCGTATCGGTGGTGACGATGTAGACCTCGGCGCCTGCCTTCTGGAACGCGGCATAGTTGTCGGCGGCGTCTTCCACTTCGGTCGGGCAGTTGAAGGTGAAGGCGGCCGGCATGAAGATCAGCACCGACCACTTGCCCTTCAGGCTGGCCTCGGTGACTTCGATGAAGTTGCCGTTGTGGTACGCATTCGCCTTGAACGGCTGGACCTGAGTGTTGATAAGAGACATTGAGTTTCCTCGTGCGATGAAGGGGGCGGGGGATGGAACAGTCGCCATGGTAGGTAGGATCGATAGATTTCTCAAATCGATTGATGGAATTGTATAGATAGGCTGTGGCTATCAAGTTTGCAGACGGCGTCTGCCGCTGCAGGGGCCGATTCCATCTCCGATAATGGTCAGCCGATGTTGCGCATGAGTGAATGATCCGTATGAGTGAGGACCCAGCCGGTCTTGCCGCCGAGCAGCTGCTGCGGCATGCGGTCGAGCGGATCGAGCGCAGTGATGCCGAGCCGCTGCTGCTGCACGCGCTGGGCCGCGACCGCGCCTGGCTGTTCGCGCATGGCCGCGATCCGGTCGAGCCGTCGGTCGCGCAGGCATTCGCGGCATTGGTGCAGCGGCGCCAGGCCGGCGAACCGGTGGCCTACCTGACCGGTACGCGGGGGTTCTGGACGCTGGATCTGGCGGTCTCCACCGCCACGCTGATCCCGCGCGCCGACACCGAAGTGCTGGTCGAGCTGGCACTTGAGCGACTGGACGCCCGGCCAGGCCGCCGCGTTGCCGATCTGGGTACCGGCAGCGGCGCGATCGCGCTGGCCATCGCCAGCGAGCGGCCGCAGGCACAGGTGATCGCCACCGATGCCAGCGCGGCGGCGTTGGCGGTTGCTCAGCGCAATGCCGACAGCCACCGCTTGCGCAATGTCGAATGCCGGCAGGGCAGCTGGTTCGCGCCGCTGGCCGGCGAGCGCTTCGACCTGATCGCCAGCAACCCGCCGTATATCGCCGCGCAGGATCCGCATCTGGGCGAAGGCGACCTGCGCTACGAGCCGGCCAGTGCGCTGGCTTCCGGCCCCGACGGCCTGGACGACATCCGCCTGATCGTCGCCGATGCGCCTGCGCATCTGCTGCCGGGCGGCTGGCTGCTGCTCGAACACGGCTGGGACCAGGGCGCGGCGGTGGCCGCGCTGCTGCAGGCGCGTGGCTTCGATGCGGTGGCCACGCATCAGGACCTGGAGCAGCGTGACCGGGTGACGTCGGGGCGCTGGTCGCCTGCTGCGGGCTAGGCGGCGGGCCAGCGGTCGCCGGGTGGGGCGCGGACGGCGCTCAGAGCTGAAACAGGACATGCCGCTTCCGGGCACCGACCGCGCCCGTCCGGCGCTGCGTGCAGGAGCCTGGCTCCGTCGCTCCACTCCCTCGCGCTTCGCCGTGCCCCCGCCCTGGCTCGATCGCATGAGGCGCCCGCGTGTGCAGACCGGGTGCCGATACACTAGCGGTTTCCCGCAGGACCGACGCATGCGCACGCTCTATCCCGAGATCACGCCGTACGACCACGGCACCCTCCAGGTCGACGACCGCCACACCCTGTATTTCGAACAGTGCGGCAATCCGCAGGGCAGGCCGGTGGTGATGCTGCACGGCGGCCCCGGCGGCGGTTGCAACGACAAGATGCGGCGCTTCCATGACCCGGCCAAGTACCGCATCGTGCTGTTCGATCAGCGCGGCGCAGGCCGTTCCACCCCGCATGCCGATCTGGTGAACAACACCACCTGGGACCTGGTTGCCGACATCGAGCGCCTGCGCGAACACCTGGGCATCGCACGCTGGCAGGTGTTCGGTGGCAGCTGGGGCTCGACCCTGGCGCTGGCCTATGCGCAGACCCATCCGCAGCAGGTCACCGAGCTGGTGCTGCGCGGCATCTTCCTGCTGCGCCGTTTCGAGCTGGAATGGTTCTATCAGCAGGGCGCCAGCCGGCTGTTCCCGGATGCCTGGGAGCATTACGTCAACGCGATTCCAGTAGTGGAGCGCGCCGATCTGATCTCCGCCTTCCATCGCCGCCTGACCAGCGACGACGAAGCCACGCGTTTGGCCGCGGCCAAGGCGTGGAGCGTGTGGGAAGGTGCCACCAGCTTCCTGCATGTGGACGCCGACTTCGTCACCGGACACGAGGACGCGCACTTCGCCCTGGCGTTCGCGCGCATCGAGAACCACTACTTCGTCAACGGCGGTTTCTTCGAGGTCGAAGACCAGCTGCTGCGCGACGCGCACCGCATCGCCGACATCCCCGGCGTGATCGTGCAGGGGCGTTACGACGTGGTGTGCCCGATGCAAAGCGCCTGGGACCTGCACAAGGTCTGGCCGAAGGCGCAGCTGCAGATCAGCCCGGCATCGGGGCATTCGGCCTTCGAGCCGGAAAATGTCGATGCGCTGGTGCGCGCCACCGACGGGTTCGCCTGAGCGCAACCGCGAGCGTGCACGGGAAGCTGCAGCAGTGCTCGCGCGCCAGCGGTAGGAGCGCACCCGGGCGCGACGTAGGGTAACGGGACGGCCTGTCGCGCCCGGGTGCGCTCCTACGGTGACTGCTGGAGTCAGTGCGGCAGCAGCGCCTGCGCCAGCGGCGGCAGGATGCGTGCCAGGCGCTGCGCCCACGCCTGTTGCCCGGCGGCATCGGCAATCAGGTCCTGGCGCAGTTCCAGCTCCACATGCAGCAGTCCGCGGCCTTCGCCGTAGACCGGAATCGCATAGTCGCTGGTGTCGCTGACCGCGTAGGGCTGGTTGTCGCCAACCACCAGATCCGGCTCGTTGCGCAAGGCCTGCAGCAGGCGGTGCGCCAGCCGCGTGTCGCGGTTGTACAGCACGCCGGCATGCCAGGGCCGTGCATTGCCGGCCATGATCGGCGTGAAGCTGTGCATCGACACCAGCACGGTGGGTTGCCCGCGCTGTGCGCGTGCATCCAGTTCCGTCGCAATGCGCGCGTGGTACGGCGCAAAGATCTCGTCGATGCGCTGCTGACGATCGTCAGCCGACAGCTGCATGTTGCCCGGAACCGAGGTGCCGTCGCTGACCTCGGGCATCAGCGTGGCCGAAGCATGCGGGCGGTTGCAGTCGATCACCAGGCGCGAATAGGTCTGCGCGATGGCGACCGCATCCAGCGCATCGGCCAGCAAGCGGGTGACCTCGGCAATGCCGATATCCCAGCCGATGTGGCGGTCCAGCTCCTGCTGCGGCAGGCCCAGATCGCCCAGCCGCGCCGGCACGCGCTGACCGGCGTGGTCGGCGATCAGCAGCCACGGCGAGGCGGCCTGCGGGTTGTGCACACTGAACGGTGCGGGATCGTCGGCGCCGAGCAGGCGGGCAGCGGTCGCTTCAGCCACGCGGGGTGCCGTCCAGTGCGTGATCGACCAGATACAGCCCGGCCCACAGCTTGGGATCCATCTGATAGCCCTCGGCCATCTTCTGCACCAGCCAGGCGCCGACCTGCGCGCGCGGGATCTCGTGCACGGTGATGTCTTCGCTGGCATCGCCGCCGCCGGCGCCGACCTTGCGCAGGCCGGTGGCGCGGACGAAGGCGATCTTCTCGCTGCTGGCGCCGGCCGAGGTCGGGCCGATCATCAGCACTTCGGCGTGCTCGGCGGTCCAGCCGGTTTCTTCTTCCAGTTCGCGAATGGCCGACAGCTCGATCGACTCGTCGGCATGCACGTCGCCGACCAGGCCGGCCGGCATTTCGATGGTGCGGGCCTGTAGCGGCACGCGGAACTGTTCGACGAACAACATCGCATCGTCCGGGGTCACCGCCACGATGATCGCGGCCAGGCCGCCGGCGTGCATGCGTTCGGAATATTCCCAGGTGCCGCGCACGACCATGCGCTGGTACTTGCCTTCGTAGACCACGGTGGGCGGGGTGTCGTGTCGGTTCATGGATGCAGGCCTTGTTCCAGGGAAACGGGAGTGCGCGGTGCCGGCGCGCCGCCGCAGGCGGCCAGCAACCGGCGCCGGGTGAGCGGGCCGAAGCGCAGGCTCTCGCACAATCCGCCCAGCATGTCGGTATCGGCTGGCGCGCGCGTGAAACCGGCATCGGTCAGCGCCAGCGGCGCGTCGAGTGCGATGGTGGTGAGCTGACGCCACAGCAGCGCGTGCTCGCGTTGCTCGCGCAGGCGCGCGGCCATCTGCGCCGCGCCGCGCAGGCGCAGGAACGGGATCTCGTCGATACGTTCAAGCAAGGCATCCAGGCTGCCGAAATGCGCCAGCAGGACCGCCGCCGATTTGGCGCCGATGCCGGTGACGCCGGGAATGTTGTCGATCGCATCGCCGCACAACGCCAGGTAGTCGGCGATCTGATGGGCGTGCACGCCGTGGCGCGCCTTGACCCCGTCCATGCCCCAACGCAGGTTGCGCGCGTAATCCCACTGCTCGTCGTGCTCGAGCAGCAGCTGCGACAGGTCCTTGTCGGCCGACACGATCACCCCGCGCAGGCCGTGCGCACGCACGCTGTGCAAGGCGCTGCCGATCAGGTCGTCGGCCTCGTAGTCGCGGTGCGCCAGCACGCTCAGCCCCAATGCCGCGCACAGCGCCTTGCAATGCGCGAACTGGCGCCGCAACGCATCCGGTGCCGGGGTGCGATTGCCCTTGTAGGCCGGGTAGAGCGCATGCCGAAAACAGCTGTCCAGCGCCTCGTCAAAGGCGATGGTGATGTGCTGCGGATCCTCGCGTTCGAGCAGGTCGAGCAGGAAGCGCGCAAAGCCGTGCACGGCATTGGTCGGCCAGCCCTGCGCATCCTGGAATTCATCCGGGATCGAATGCCAGGCGCGGAACACGTACAGGCTGGCATCGACCAGATACAGCGGGGTCGGGCGGCTGATCGCTGCCGGCGCACCTGCAAGCATTGGTGGGTGCGTGGTCACGGGGTCCAGTCGCGCAGCAGCGCACGCGGGTCCGGGCGCTCGCGCTCTGGCACCTGCAGGCGCGGGGTGCCGATATGGATGAAACCGGCGATGCGCTCGTTCTGCTCCAGGCCCAGATAGCCGGTCACCGCCGGGTCGTAGGCCATCCATGCAGTTAGCCACTGCGCGCCGAAGCCATGCGCCTGCGCAGCCTGCAGCAACGCAAAACACACGCAGCCGGCGGTGAGCAGCTGTTCCTGCTCGGGCACCTTGTGCCCGGGGCGCAACTCGGCGATCACCACGATCACCAGTGGCGCATCGTTGAAACGGTTGCGGTCTTTTTCGACCGCGGCGGGCGGCGTCAGCGGATCGGCGGCCAGGCTGCGCTCGGCCAGGAAATCGCCCAGTGCCTGGCGGGCATCGCCGCTGATGCGCAAGAAGCGGAACGGCACCAGCTTGCCGTGGTCGGGCACGCGCACTGCCGAGGTGAGCATGCGCAGCAGGGTGTCTTCATCCGGGCCGGGCTCGCCCAGCTGTTTGGAGGGGACCGAGCGGCGCGCGTCCAGCGCCTGGAGCGAATACGGTGCGTGCATAATTCCGGGTCGAGGCGAGGATGCGGGCAATTATAGACGGGCCCTTCCCAACGCCCGCCGCATCATGGGTGGCGGGCCGATGCCGGTCCGGTCGTGACATCCCTTCCATGTTCGTCCTGTGCGCCGCCCGATGACCCAGTTCGTATCCACCCCCGTGCTCCCCAGCCGCAATCCGCAGCTGCTCGATCAGGTACGCGAGATCGTGCTGGTGCCGCTGGCCGATGCCTTTGTCCAATTCCAGGACACATTGGCCGAGGCGCTGTTCCGGCTGGCGGCCGATGCCGGCCCGGCCCAGAACGACTTCCTGGAAGCGATCCAGGCGGTGCGGCAGCAGCGCGAGCCGATCACTGCGCGTTTTCGCGGGCATCTGGCCAAGGCCTGGCAGGGGCTGGAATCCGGGCGGCCGTTGTCGGCCGATCGCAGCCTGGGACGCGGTGCGGCCGGGCTGACCCTGCTGCCCGAGCAGGATCTGGAGGTGCGCCTGGCGGTGCGCAACCTGGCCGGCGCGCTGCAGCACCAGTGGCGCACGGAGCTGATGCGGCTCAATCGCTATCTCGGCTTCATTGCCGGCGGGCTGCGTATCGACGGCGACAGCAATCCGTTCGGGCCGGAGCATCTGGGCGTGGCCCTGTACGAGGCCTTTCAGGGGGTGACGCTGGCGCCCAAGGCGCATCTTGCGGTGATCAAGGTCTGCGAGCAGCACCTGATGGAACGCGTCGGCCAGCGCTACGGCGCGCTGGAACAGGCGCTGGCGCAGGTGGCGCGCTTGCGCGAGTTGCCGCAGCCGCGCAGCCGGCGGCGCGGCATTCCGCGCCAGGACGAAGGCGCCGGCGAGCAGGCCGCCGAGACGCCGGACTGGATTGCGCGCTTCTTCGCCGACTGGTCGGGCGGGCAGGGCGCGCTGTCCGGCGTCGAGGCGATCGACGTGCATCTGCGCAGCGGCCGCGAGCTGTTGCCGGCCAGCCTGCGCCATTTGCTGCAGCATGCCCGCCGCCAGCGCGAACCCGATACCGACACGCACGCATCTGCCGGGCAGCGCCTGCTGTCGCCGCGCGAGGTGGTCTCGGCGCTGTCGCTGCTGCAGACCATGCCGGCGGCCGGGTTCGATGCCATCGACGGCACCGATTCGGGCCTGGCGCGTGGCCTGCGGCAGCAGGTCAGACGCGCCGCCGCCGCGCTTGGGGTGGATCCGGCCACCACCTGCCTCAACCCCGACGACGAGGACGCGCTGGATCTGGTGGCCTTGTTGTTCGCCGCGATCCTGGTGCAGAGCCATCTGTCGGATGCGCAGCGCAGCCTGCTTGGCCAGCTGCTGGTGCCGATGGCCAAGCTGGCGATGCTGGACGGCCACCTGTTCGTGCGCGACGGCCATCCGGCGCGCCGCCTGCTCAACCTGTTGGTCGACGCCTGCGATGGCAATGCCGGCGAAACCGCGGCAGAGCAGGCCTTGCTCGGCCAGGTGCAGGCGGTGATCGACACGGTGGTGCGCGACTTCGACGAGCATCCGGGGCTGTTTCTGACGCTGGAAGCCGAGTTCGGCGCCAGTTACGAACAGTATCGGCGCCGGGTGGAAATTGCCGAGCGCCGCGCCAGCGAATTGCAGCGCGCCGAAGAACGCCGCGAAGCCGCACGCAGCACGGCCGCGCAGGCCCTGGCAGAGCGCTTGGCGCGCGGGCCGCTGCCGCCGCTGGTCGAGCACTTCCTCGGCCGCGTCTGGCAGCCGTATGTGCAACAGGTGGCGTTGCGTGGCGACGGCGCCAGCCCGGCGTTGGAAGCCGCCCTGGCCCTGGGCGATGCGGTGTTGGCGCAACTGGGTGCTGCGCCTGGTGACACCGCGCTGGAACCGCAGCGTGCGCAGCTGCTGCAGGCTTTTGCGCTGGCCGGCCTGGCGCAACGCGACGCCGAGCTGGCCCTGCAGGAACTGCAGCGCGCGCTGCTGTCCACGCCATCGGTGCCGGCTGCGGGAGCGCCGGATCCGGCCCTGTTTGCGCCGACCTTGAGCGCGCTGCGCCCGAGCCCCGGTCCGGCCGAGCCGGTCGGCGAGCCGCTGACGCCGATGCTGGATGCCACCGCGCAGGTGGAATTCGATCGTGTCACCGCCGATTTCTTCCGCGGCATGGCGCTGGGCACCTGCCTGGAGTTCGTCGACCGGCACGGCCGTGTGCAGGCCGGCAGGTTGTCCTGGATCAGCCCGATTTCCGGGCGGCTGATGTTCGTCAACCGGCGCGGCGGGCGGCTGTGCGTGTCCTCGCCGGAGGAACTGGCGATGATGGTGTGGCTGGACCGCCTGCGTCTGTACCGCGACGAGGACGCGTTCTACAGCGCGATGCAGGACGTGGTCGATGCGCTGGACCGGCCGCACATGCTGAAGGCTTAACCCCCGCAGGCGGTTGATACGCGCTGGCAAGCGCCACCGCAGCGATGCACGCTAGGATGTCCGACTGACACGCAAACCCTGGGCGGTCACGACTAAAGTGCGAATTGCGTCACACTTAACAAACGAGCGAAACGCCTACCATGCGGTGGCGGAATTTGGGGCCGCGTCCGTTTCCTTTCGTTTGAATATTTTCACGCCTGCAGGGGCGGGGAGCCTTTGCGCATGACTTTTCAGCCCAGTCCGTCGGGACATCCGGGCCGTGACCAACGCTTGCTCGAACAGGCGCACGCCGTGTTCGTGCCCGCACTCGCGCAGGTTTTTGCAGCTGCAGTCGCCCACTTTGATGATGTGCTGTTCGATCGCGCCGAATCCGCGGGAACATCGCAGTTGCTGTTTCTCGATGGCATGCGCGAGTTGCGCCGGAAGCGCGACGAAGTGGCCACGCAGTTCCGCCAGCAGCTGGACGATGGCTGGCAGGCGTTGCTGCTGGGCGAGCCCTTGTCGGCCGAGGTGGTCCTGGCAGGCGACATCGGCACCGGCCCGCTGAGTCTGGTGCCCGAACACGTGCTCGAATCGCGGCTGGCGGTGCGCAACCTGGCCACCGTGCTGCTGCGCGACTTCAAGCAGGTGCTGGCGCGGGTGGACCGCCGCCTGGGCTGGATCGCCGGTGGCCTGGAGCTGGTGGCCGACACCAACCCGCTCGGTCCGGAACATCTGGGCGTGGCGATCCATGAAGCCTTCGCCACCTGCGACCTGGCGCCGGAAGTGCGCCTGGTGCTGATCAAGCTGTGCGAGCGCGACCTGGCCGAGCCGATCGGCAAGCTGTATGCGCGCCTGGACGAGACGCTGGCCAAGGCCGGCGTCATGCCGGAAATCTCCCAGCCCAAGCGCCCGCCGCCGCGCGTGCAACCGCGTGGCGACACGCCCGAGGAGCGTGCCCAGGCCGAAGCCCAGGGCGCGGCTGCCGACATGGGCGGCGACGACCAGAGCGACCAGTACGCACCGGCCTGGGCCAACCGCTTCCTGGACCGCTGGGCGCATAGCCGCGGCCGCATGCAGGCCGCCGCCCAACGTGGCCAGGCCGGCGGCGGCGCTGCCGGCGGCATGGATGGGGGCGAGGCCGATCACCCTGGCGGCAGCCAGGGCATGTTGCTGGAGGCGCTGCACGAACTGCTGCAGCAAACCCGCAGCGTGCGCGACAACACCGCCTCTGCCGCATCGGTGGCGGTAGGGCAGCAACGCCCGTTGAGCCAGCGCGAGATGATGTCGGTGCTGTCGCTGCTGCAGGCCACGCCGAGCGCGACGTTGCAGGCAGCCATCGGCGACGACACCGAGTCGCTGGCGCAGCGGCTGAAGAACGAAGTGCTGTCCAGCGCCACCCGGCTGGGCGTGGACCCGGCGACCGCGCGCCTGGACCCGATGGACGAGGATGCGATCGATCTGGTCGGCATGCTGTTCGACGTGATGCTGGACGAGCGCGATCTGGAAAACCGCTCGCGCGAAATGATCGGCCGGCTGGTGGTGCCCTTCGTCAAGGTCGCGCTGCTGGACCGCAAGATGTTCGTGCAGAAGACCCACCCCGCGCGGCGCCTGCTCAATTCGCTGGCCGAGGCCTGCGAAGGCAACAATGGCGACAGCGCTGCCGAGCGCGTGCTGATGGGCAAGGTCGAGGAAATCGTCGACCGCCTGGTGGCCGAATTCAACGAGAACCTGGCGATCTTCCTGACCCTGGAAGAGGAATTCCGCGATTTCCTGTCGCAGCACCGGCGCCGGGTGGAAATCGCCGAGCGGCGCGCCACCGAAACCCAGCGCGGCCAGGAAAAGCTCGAGTTGGCACGCAGCCGCGCGCTGTCGGAGCTGGAACAGCGCACGCAGGCCGGCACGCCGCTGCCCAGGGCCGTGGAGGATTTCCTGCGTCAGCCGTGGCTGCACCATCTGACCATGGCGATCTTGCGCGACGGCGACGAAGGCCCGGGCACCGTCGAGGCACTGGCCCTGGCCGATGGCGTGCTGGAAGAACTGGCCGAGGCGCGTCGCCACATCGTCGGCAAGCCGTGGCTGCAGGTCTGGCAACCGGCATTGCATCGCGTATTTGCCAGCGTCGGCCTGCATGGCGATGCGGTGGTGGTGGCCATCACCGCATTGCACGACACCTTGCAGGCCATTGCCGAAGCGCGCCCTGAGCTGGAAAAGGCCTTGCCGGAGCTGCCGCAGGTCAACCTGCCGCCGCCGGCTGCCGAAAGCGTCAGCGTGGTGCTGGGTGCCGAGGCGGTGGCGCAAAGCATCGACAGTGCCGATGCCGAGCGTTTCCGCGCGATGGATATCGGCACCTGGCTGGATTTTGTCGACAAGGACGGCAAGGTGCAGGCGGGCAAGCTGTCGTGGGTGAGCCCGATCTCGCAGCGGCTGCTGTTCGTCAATCGCCGCGGCGTACGCTTCTGCGTCGCCTCGCCGGAAGAACTGGCGGTGATGGTGCGCCTGGGCCGGCTGCGCGAGCACATCAATGACGGCGCCTTCGACAGCGCCATGCAGGGCGTCATCGACCGCCTGGATCCGCTGCACAACAGCACCGTGCACTAGCGGGTGCCGCGCGATGCGCTTGCCGCATCGCGGTACGGTCAGGCGCGCGCCGGGCCGATAAAGTCCAGCGCCGCTTCGATGACCGAGGCATGGTCGACCATGCGGTTGTGGCCCAGGCCTTCGGTGGTCAGCAGTTGCGCCTGCGGCCACAGCGCCGCAAAACGCGCGCCTTCGTCCCAGGGGGTCTCGCGGTCGCGGCGGTCGTGGATGATCAGGGCTGGGCGCTGGAAACGCGGCAGATGCGGGGACGCATCGAAATCGGCAAAGCGTTTGCCGGTGATGGTGTGCAGCAGATTCTCGAACGGAACGAAGGTCTTGGCCGCGATGCCGAAGGCGCGGAACTGGCGGTGCGCGGCGTCGGCCGGTGCCAGCAATGGCGCGATCAGTACGTAGCGCTCCGGCTGCCAGGCCGCTTCATCGGCGAACACGATCGATGCCGAACCCAGCGAGTGGCCGATGAAGGCGACCGGCCGGCCGAAGCGATGCCCGATCCGGCGCAGCACCTCGACAAAGTGCGGCATGTAGCTGATGCGCCCCCCACTCAAGCCGTGCCCGGCCTGGTCGAAGGCCACCACCGCATAGCCCAGCGCCTGCAGCCGTGGCACCCAGGCGGCAAAGCGCAGGCCATAGCTGGACCAGCCGTGGGAGAGCAGCACATACGGTTGCTGCGCCGGGTCGCCCCAGACATACACCGCGATCTCGATGCCATCGATGGACAGGCTGTCGCGGCCCACGTCGGACAGCGTGGCCAGGGTGGATGCGGCGTGCCGGCGTGATGCCGCATCCGGCGTCACGAAGCGGCGCGCCAGCAGGCGGCCGGTCGGGCCGGGAGCCAGGCGGCTGGCCAACCCGAACAGCGTGCGGGTCAGGCGCATGCGCCAGCGGGAGGATGCCTTAGCCATGGGAACACTCGCTGGGGGAAGGGCTGCATCCGCCGCCAAATCTTGACGCTGGCAAGATGCGGGGCGAGTCTGCACCGCCAATCTTGTCAGCGTCAAGATTCCCTGCTCCAATGAAATCCCGATTTGCGAAGCCGCCATGTCCCACGCGCCCAAGTCAGCGACGTATCACCACGGCGATCTGCCCGCGGCCCTGCGCCGCGCGGCCTGGGAGATCGTCGGCGAATCGGGTCCGCGCGGGCTGAGCCTGCGCGAGTGCGCCCGCCGTGCGGGCGTTTCGCATGCCGCGCCGGCACATCACTTCGGTTCGCTGGAAGGCCTGGTGGTGGAACTGGTTGCAGACGGGTACGAACGCATGGTCGAGTGGATCGTGCAGGCCCAGCGCGAGGTCGACCCACTGCTGGGCGGCGGCCTAGGCTATATCCGGTTCGCCATCGCCTACCCGCAGCAGTTTCGCCTGATGCAGAGCCTGGAGCCGCAGCGACGCAGCCTGCCGCGCCTGCTGGCGGCCACCGATGCGGCAATGGCCTGCCTGCGCGATGCCTTGCATGCGGCCTGGCTGACCCGGCACGGCAGTGCGCCGGATGCGCACCTGCTACATCAACGGGTGTTGCTGGCCTGGAGCGCGGCGCATGGTTATGCGTGTCTGGCCATCGACCACCGCACCGAAGCGGTGGCGCTGGCGCCGCCCGAGCAGTTGCTCGCCCCGATGCTGCCGGCCTTGCTGACGCCCTGAGCGTGGCTGCCGCGCTCTGCTAGCATCGCCGCGACGACAGGCGCGCGAGCGGAGCAAGCCATGGCTGTGCAGGTGCTGGTGCTGAAAGAACACGCGGCAGGCGAGCGCCGTGTCGCCGCCACGCCGGAAACGGTCAGGAAACTGGTCGCGCTCGGCGCCAGCGTGTGGATCGAGCCAGGCGCCGGCTGTGCCAGCAGCATGGCCGACGCGGCGTATCTGCAGGCCGGGGCGCAGCTCGCCACGGCAGACACACTGGCCCAGGCCGAGGTGCTGCTGAGCGTGCAGGCACCGCCCACCGAGCTGCTGCAGCAATGCAGGCCCCACACCGTGCTGATCGGCATGCTGGCGCCGGACGCCGACCCGGCACGTGCGCAGGCGATTTCTACCGGTGCGCTGGTCGCGTTTCCGCTGGAGCGCCTGCCGCGCACCACACGTGCGCAATCGATGGACGTCTTGAGTTCGCAGGCCGGCATGGCCGGCTACAAGGCCGTGCTGATCGCCGCGCAACTGGCGCCGCGCTTCTTTCCGATGCTGACCACCGCCGCCGGCACCATGCGCCCGTGCAAGGTGCTGGTGATCGGTGCGGGCGTGGCCGGGCTGCAGGCGATCGCCACCGCCAAACGGCTGGGCGCGCAGGTCGAAGGCTTCGACGTGCGCCCGGAAACGCGCGAGCAGATCGCCTCGCTGGGCGCGCGCTTCCTCGATCTGGGCGTGAGCGCGGCCGGCGAGGGCGGTTATGCGCGCCAGCTCACCGACGACGAACGCGCCGAACAGCAACGCCGGCTGGCCGAACACCTCAAGAGCGTGGACGTTGTGGTCTGCACCGCCGCCGTGCCCGGCCGGCCGGCGCCCAAGATCCTGAGCATGGAGATGCTGCACGGCATGCGCGCCGGCAGCGTGATCGTCGATCTGGCCGCGGAAACCGGCGGCAATTGCGCCGCCACCCGGCCCGGCGATACCTATGAGCGCGATGGCGTGGTGATCGCCGGCCCGCTCAATCTGGCCAGCCAGGGCGCGGTGCACGCCAGCGAGATGTTCGCGCGCAACGTCTACGCGTTCGCCGCATTGCTGATCAAGGATGGCGCGCTGTCGTTCGACTGGGATGACGAACTGCTGGCCAAGACACGCTGGTCGGCGCCAGCGACTGCGTAGCCCCGCCGAGCCCATGCGCCTTGCGCGTTGACGGGTAGGAGCGCGCTGGCGCGCGATGGCGCTTTATCGGTAACGCTGCGTCGCGCGATGGCGCTTTATCTGTAATGCTCCATCGCGCGCTAGCGCGCTCCTACGGTGGCCGCGCGCATGTCCGCCTGTGACCGGGATGCGCGCGTGCGCTGGCGGGTCGCACTCGCCGCGGCAGCGCTTCCGTCAATCGTCGGTGGGCGGATGCTCGCGCAGCCAGGTGCTGCGTTCGGCCGGGCTCATCTTCTGCCAGCGTTGCTGCAGCTCATTGCGTTGTTGCTGGTTGAGCGTGCGCATGCGTTCGAACAAGGCCTTGGCC
Organism: Xanthomonas sp. WHRI 7064; assembly: GCF_040202355.2. Lineage (NCBI taxonomy): Bacteria > Pseudomonadati > Pseudomonadota > Gammaproteobacteria > Lysobacterales > Lysobacteraceae > Xanthomonas > Xanthomonas sp. WHRI 7064. Next base: position 1,158,534 of record NZ_CP167821.1, read on the forward strand.
TCGCGGCGTTGCTCCGGGCTCATGTTGCGGAAGCGGTCCATGCCGGCCTTGGCCTGTTTGCGCTGCTCCGGGGTCATGTCCAGCCAGCGGCGCGCGTGGCGATACATGCGCGGGCGTTCTTCCGGCACATCATTCCAGCGTTCGCGTAGCGCATCGATCAGCACCTGCCGCTGCTGCTGGGTGAGCTTGTCCCACTCGGGCATCGGCGTGTCTGCCTCGCGCGGTCCGGGTCCTCGCGGGCCGGGGCCATCCGGCGGCGGCGGTTCGGGGGAATGGGCCTGGGCCAGCAGGGACGCGCAGGGCGCGGCGCACAGCAGCAGGGTCAACAACAGGCGGGTGGTGCGGGTCATCGTGCTTATTCCATGGCCAGGGCGGTATCGGACCCCAGCCAGACGTACAGGTCCGGGTTCTGGGTCAGCATGTCGTCGGTATCGGTGGTGGTGCCGGCGACCACCTGGGTCGGAGCGCGGTCCGGCGAGGCGCTCTCGCCCGGACGCAGCTGCAGGCCGATGCCGACCGCCAGCAGGCCGGAACACGCGGTCGCCAGCAACCAGTAGCCGCGCCGGGCGCGCGTGGGAGCAGCCGCATGACGGGCCTGGCGCAGGCGCGCCAGGGTCTGCGGCGTCAGGCTGGTCAGTGCGGAGGCATGCAGCTGGCGCAGGTGCGCATCCAGCTGGGCCGGGTCGTGGGAGCGGTTCACAGGAAATCCTCGAACTGTTTTTGCAACGCGTCGCGCGCACGCGACAGGTGGGTTTTGACCGAGCCTTCCGAGCAGCCCATCGCCTTGGCGGTGGTGGCCACGTCCAGCTCTTCCAGCACGCGCAGCGTGAACGCTTCGCGCTGGCGCGCCGGCAGGTTGCGCAAGGCCTCGACCAGCCGTTGGTAGGCCTGCTGATGCTGTTGTTCGTCCACGGGGCCGGTGCCGGGGTCGGCCCAGTCGATGGTGCCTTCGTCGTCGGCGCGTTCGGCCGGCGCCCAGAACTTCAGGCGAAAGCTGCGCCGGCGCTGCAGGTCGATGATGCGGCTGCGCAGGATGCTCCAGAACAACGGCGTCCATTCGGTGGCCGGGCGCTCGCGATAGCCGAGCAGCTTCACCATGGCGTCCTGCACGGCGTCCAGCGCATCTTCGCGGTGACGCAGGCCGGCCTCGGCAAAGCGGAACGCACGCGGGCCGATGCCGGCCAGGAAGGCGTCCAGCGAAGCCGGCGCGGTGGCGGCCGGTGCGGCAGGTTGCGGATCGAAAGGGGTTCCCACCAGCACAGCGTAGCTTCCGCGGAGACGATACGACGTCAACGGGCGAGTGCCGATTCGGTTGACACGCGCCCGGGCGCGCACGGCGTGGGTATGATCGGCGGGCCGCACCGGCCAGTGGAGCGAACGACGATGAGCGACGGATTCGTAGCGCTGTACATCTTCATGCTGGCGGCCATCGCCGGCCACGTGATCATCTCGCGGGTGCCGGTGATCCTGCATACCCCGCTGATGTCCGGCTCCAACTTCATCCACGGCATCGTGCTGATCGGTGCGATGGTGGTGCTGGGGCATGCCGATACCACGCTGGAAAAGGCGCTGGGATTTGTCGCAGTGGTGCTGGGTGCGGGCAATGCGGCCGGTGGTTATGTGGTGACCGAGCGGATGCTGGACATGTTCAAGTCCAGCAAGAAGCCGTCGGGCGGGGATGCTCCATGAACGTCTCCACTGCCGAGCTGCTGGCATGGCTGGTGAAGTCCAGCTATCTGGTCGCGGCGACCTTGTTCCTGCTCGGGCTGCAGCGCATGGCGTCGCCGCTGACCGCGCGCAGCGGCATCCGCTGGGCCGGGCTGGGCATGCTGATCGCCACGGTGGCGACATTCTTCCTGCCCGAGCTGCATAACGTGCCGCTGATCCTGGCCGCGCTGGTGATCGGCACCGGCGTGGCGTGGTGGTCGGCCAGGAAGATCGCCATCACCGACATGCCGCAGATGGTGGCCCTGTACAACGGCATGGGCGGCGGCTCGGCGGCGGCGATCGGGGCGGTGGAGTTGCTGCGCTTTGCCTTTTTCGCCAACCGCGACACTACCCACTGGAGCGCCCAGGCGATCGCCGAACTGGCGGCGCGGCGGCCGGACACCACCACGGTGGTGCTGGCGGTGGTCGGCTCGGCGATCGGCGCGGTGTCGCTGTCCGGGTCGATCGTGGCCTGGGCCAAGCTGGATGGCCGGCTCGACCGTCGGGTGACCTTTGCGGGCCAGCAGGCCTTTAATCTGCTGGTGGCGCTGGCGGTGCTGGTGCTCGGCATCTGGGCGGCCAGCAGCCTGCAGCCGCTGGCGATCATCGCCTTCTTCGTGGCGGCGCTGGCGCTGGGCGTGTTGATGACGCTGCCGATTGGCGGTGCCGACATGCCGGTGGTGATCTCGCTGTACAACGCATTCACCGGCCTGGCGGTGGCTTTCGAAGGCTATGTGCTGGGCAACGAGTCGCTGATCATCGCCGGCATGATGGTCGGCGCGGCCGGCATTCTGCTGACGCGCCTGATGGCCAAGGCGATGAACCGGCCGATCAGCGGGGTGCTGTTTTCCAACTTCGGTGGCGGCGGGCAGGCACAGGAGATCGCTGGAGCGCAGAAGCCGATCGAGGCAGGTGATGTGGCGGCGATGATGGCGTTCGCCGAGCGGGTGGTGATCGTGCCCGGCTACGGCATGGCGGTGGCACAGGCGCAGCACAAGATCTGGGAGCTGGCGCAGCGGCTGATCGCGCGCGGGGTGAAGGTGAAGTTCGCAATCCACCCGGTTGCCGGGCGCATGCCCGGGCACATGAACGTGCTGCTGGCCGAAGCCGGCGTGCCCTACGACCTGATCGCCGACATGGACGACATCAACCCCGAGTTCGCCAGCACCGACGTGTCGCTGGTGATCGGCGCCAACGACGTGGTCAACCCGGTGGCCAGGACCGACCCGGCCAGCCCGATCTACGGCATGCCGATCCTGGACGTGGTCAATTCGAAGAACACGGTAGTGATCAAGCGCGGCAAGGGCACCGGCTTTGCCGGCATCGAGAATGCGCTGTTCTACGCCGACAACACCCGCATGCTGTACGGCGATGGCGCGGAAGCGGCCGGCGCGCTGGTCAGCGAGCTGAAGGCGCTGGACGGGGGCGGGCACTGAGGCGTTGTGCGACTGATTTAACGGATGAATTTGCGAAGCCACTTGGTCGAGGGGCGGTGTCCTTTCTCACTACCAAGGACCTTGTAGCGATCTGCAGAACAGCCGCTCCTAAGTTGATCTATTCGTGTTTGTCCGGCCAGTCGTAAACAAGCCACGCAGCTTCAAGAAAATACCGGGCTTTGTGGGGCGTAGCGGTGTTTAAAGGCATTCAAGAGCTCGGCTCTTCGAGTGCGCGGTGCCCTCACCGCTTGCGGGACACGCCGTGAATCCATCCATGGAGGCTCCTTGGCGGCATCCATGCCGCCAAGGGTCCCGCAACCGGCAAGGACACCGCACCAGGAGGTTGGTTGGTGGTCGAATGAAAAGCTGCCTGTTGCGATTGCAAGTCTTGCGTCGGAACGCTGAAACGTTTGCAGGTTGCTTTGTTGAGCGGCTTCCGTTACTCGGTTTGCGCTGGAAAGCTGATCGAACGCACGGTGATCCGAACAACACACACCATGCTTTGCTTGCAACCAAACCACCGACCATCTCGACAGGTCCTTGCCGGCCCATCGTCGCGGGACCTTACGCGGCATGGATGCCGCGTAAGAGCCTACATGGACGTACTTGCGGCGTGTCCTGCGATGGTGGGCGGGCAAGGGCCCTGCAGCAAACTCACAGCGTCGAGGGCGCGGCGAGGACACCGCACCGGTTACCGGTTGCTCTGTCGAAAACCATGCACACCGACCATCTCGACCGGGCCTTGTCCGCTCACCGTCGCGGAACCTTACGTTGCAGAAGCGGCGTGACTTGCGCTGTGCACATGAAGCATCAACTTCAACGGATGCCTAGTGGCAGTCATTGCGAACGCGTCCGACTCAGCGCGCCGCCCACCACGCCAGGACCAGCGCGGCGGCATAGCACAGCAGGTCGAAGCCGTTGTTGGCCAGTTGCAGCAGGGTCCAGGCCAGCCCGGTGCCCATCTTCTGTGCCGAGGTCCACGGGTCCAGGCCCAGTGCGCCACCCAGCTGCGCCGAGGCGATGCCCCAGTTGGCGCCGACGATGATCAGCGCGGTCGCCACGACCGCGATGCCGATGCGCAAGGGGCCGGCGCCCAGCGTGCCCAGGCGCAGCATCCAGACGATTTCCAGCGCCACCAGCACCGCCATCCAGCCAGCCTGGTTGCCGAGGGCAAGCGCGATGAGCATCCAGGCGATCAGGGCGGTAACGCATCCCAGCAGCAGGAGCGGGGGCCAGAGCCAGTGGGCGGTTCTGGCGGACTCGGTGGTAGGCGGCATTGGAGCTCCTGACAGTGCGCACATGATAAAGCGCGCGCTGTACTTTGCGCGGTGATGGACGCGCCGATGGAATGCAGCGTCGTCGCTGGCTCCATCCCGCAACGGCAGCGGCCTTGCCGTGGTCGGCTAGAATGGCGGACTTGCGCGCATCCGCCGCGGCCCCATATCCAGCCCATGTACTCCCGTAGCAGCGAACCCGTCCAGTTCGAACGCGATTGCGATGCCGTCATGGTGCCGCAGGGCGATTCGGTGACCCTGCCCGCAGGCAGTTACGGCTATATCACCCAGGCGCTGGGTGGCAGCTATACCGTCTTTGTCGAAGGCAACCTGTTCCGCATTGCCGGCAAGGATGGCGATGCGATCGGCAAGGAGGCCCCGCCGGGGCTGGAACTGCCCGCCGATGCCAGCGACGAAGAGGTGGAGGCACTGGTGTGGCAGCAGCTGCGCACCTGTTTCGACCCCGAGATCCCGTTCAACATCGTCGATCTGGGCCTGGTCTACGAGGCGGTGGTCAGCCATCGCGAGGAAGACGATCAGCGCCGGGTGGACGTCAAGATGACCCTCACCGCGCCCGGTTGCGGCATGGGCGAGATCCTGGTCGACGACGTGCGCAGCAAGGTGGAGATGATCCCGACCATTGCCGAGGCCGACGTCGAGCTGGTCTTCGACCCGCCGTGGGGCCGGCATATGATGTCCGAAGCAGCCCGTCTCGAGACCGGCATGCTCTGATCGTCAGGCGCCATGTCCAAGAGGTGGCGCCGCGTCCTTTCGCCCGCCATACAGGAATCTTCCGGTGTCCGTGTCCTTCGCTTCCACCCGTTCCCCGTCGCCGCGCAGTGCCGACGAGCTATCCGTGATCCTGACCGCGCCCGGCTTCGGGCTGCATTTCACCGACCACATGGTCGCCATTTCCTGGACCAACGAGCTCGGTTGGCATGACGCGCAGGTACGCGCGTATGGCCCGCTGCAGCTGGATCCGGCTGCCTCGGTGCTGCATTACGGCCAGGAGATCTTCGAAGGCATCAAGGCCTACCGGCATGCCGATGGCTCGATCTGGACCTTCCGCCCGCAAGCCAATGGCGAGCGGCTGCAGCGCTCGGCGCGCCGGCTGGCGCTGCCGGAACTGCCGGTGGACCTGTTCGTCGAATCGCTGCGCCAGCTGGTGGCGGTGGATGCGAGCTGGGTGCCGTCGGCCCCGGAAACCAGCTTGTATTTCCGCCCGTTCATGATCGCCGACGAGGCGTTCCTGGGCGTGCGTGCGGCGCACAAGGCCTCGTACTACGTTATCGCAAGTCCCGCCGGTCCGTATTTCGCCAAGGGCGTGGCGCCGGTGTCGATCTGGTTGTCCACCGAGTACGCGCGCGCGGCCAAGGGCGGCACCGGTGCGGCCAAGTGCGGCGGCAACTATGCCGCCTCGCTGCTGCCGCAGCAGAAGGCCTATGCGCAGGGCTGCTCGCAGGTGCTGTTCCTGGACCCGGTGGAAGGCAAGTACATCGAAGAACTGGGCGGCATGAACGTGTTCCTGGTCTACAAGGACGGCACGCTGGTGACGCCGGAACTGTCCGGCAGCATCCTGGAGGGCATCACCCGCGACAGCATCCTGCAACTGGCCCGCGATCGCGGCATGCAGGTGATCGAGCGCAAGGTCGCCATCGACGAGTGGAAGCAGGGCGTGGCGTCGGGCGAGATCACCGAGGTGTTCGCCTGCGGTACCGCTGCCGTGGTCACCCCGATCGGCGAGCTGAAGGGCGATGGCTTTGCGGTCGGCGACCTGTCCGCACCGGCCGGCGAGGTGACCATGTCGCTGCGCCAGGAGCTGACCGACATCCAGTACGGGCGCGTCCCGGACCGCCACGGTTGGCTGGTGCGTCTGTCCTGAGCCAACACATCGCGTCAAAAAGGCCTCTGCGCGGTCGCGCAGGGGCCTTTTTTTTGGGCGCAGCGCAGCAGGTATGTGGCAATTCATGTCCGAATGTGTCGTCAACTGACTGAACGGTGCCGTACGGTGTCACAAATCTGATATTTAATTTATGGAAAGTGCGAACTTCTTATTGTCCAGTCTGGTTGTAGTGCGATAGGTTCGCTGAACGGATCGATAACAGGGGATCGGTCCGGGACCTCGGTGCTGACCTATGGAAGGCGGCACCGGCTACCACCGCTCCGGCGGTTCTCTTTGATCTAGAAGGGAATTCGATGTCGAACGAGTCTTTCCGCAAGTGCCCCCGCGCACTGACCATCCTGAGCGCAGCTGCGCTGACCTCGTTGTTGCTGGCAACCCCGGCCTTTGCCGGCGAGGTGTATCTGGATGGCCTGGCCACCGCCCAAACCCACCAGAAATTCATCGTGACCTACAAGGACGGCAGCACCGCGCTGGCCAGTCCAACCGCGTTGAGCACCTCGCTGCGCACTGCCGCGCGCGCTGTTCCGGCCAAGGCCGGCAAGGCGCTGGGCCTGAACTCGGTGCGCCGCCTGGCGCTGGGACCGGAGCTGGTCAAGGCCGACCGCGCACTCGACCGCGCCGAAGCCGAAACCCTGATGCGCCAGCTGGCCTCCGACCCCAACGTGCAGAGCGTGGAAGTCGACCAGATCCTGCACGCCACGCTGACCCCGAACGACACCCGCCTGTCCGAGCAGTGGGCCTTCGGCACCACCAATGCCGGCCTCAATATCCGCCCGGCCTGGGACAAGGCCACCGGCGCCAATGTGGTGGTGGCGGTGATCGACACCGGCATCACCACCCATGCCGATCTCAACGCCAACATCCTGCCGGGCTACGACTTCATCAGCGATGCCACCACGGCGCGCGATGGCAACGGGCGCGACAGCAATCCTGCCGACGAAGGCGACTGGTACGCCGCCAATGAGTGCGGCACCGGCATTCCCGCCGCCAATTCCAGCTGGCATGGCACCCACGTGGCCGGCACGGTGGCCGCGGTGACCAACAACACCACCGGCGTGGCGGGCACGGCCTACAACGCCAAGGTCGTGCCGGTGCGCGTACTCGGCAAGTGCGGCGGCTCGCTGTCGGATATCGCCGACGCCATCATCTGGGCCTCCGGCGGCAGCGTCAGCGGCATTCCGGCCAATGCCAATCCGGCCGAGGTGATCAACATGTCGCTCGGCGGCGGCGGTACCTGCTCGACCACCATGCAGAACGCGATCAGCGGTGCGGTATCGCGCGGCACCACGGTGGTGGTGGCGGCAGGCAACGATTCTGCCAACGTGTCCGGTTCGCTGCCGGCCAACTGCGCCAACGTGATCGCGGTGGCAGCCACCACCTCGGCCGGCGCCAAGGCCAGCTATTCCAACTTCGGCACCGGGATCGACGTGTCGGCGCCGGGTTCGGCGATCCTGTCCACGCTCAACAGCGGCACCACCACCCCGGGCAGCGCCAGCTACGCGTCCTACAACGGCACCTCGATGGCGGCGCCGCATGTGGCCGGCGTGGTCGCGCTGGTGCAGTCGGTCGCGCCGAGCGCACTCACCCCGGCTGCCGTGGAAACCCTGTTGAAGAACACCGCACGTGCGTTGCCGGGCGCCTGCTCGGGCGGCTGCGGCGCCGGCATCGTCAATGCCGATGCGGCGGTGACTGCCGCCATCAGTGGCAGCAATGGCGGCGGCGGTGGCGGCACCGGCAACACCCTGACCAACGGCACGCCGGTCACCGGACTGGGCGCGGCCACGGGTGCGGAGCTGAACTACACCATCGCAGTGCCGGCCGGTAGCGGCACGCTGACCGTGGCGATCAGCGGCGGCAGCGGCGATGCAGACCTGTACGTGCGTGCCGGCAGTGCGCCGACCGACACCACCTACACCTGCCGTCCGTACCGCAGCGGCAATGCCGAGACCTGCAGCATCAGCGCGCCGTCTGGCACTTACTACGTGCGCGTCAAGGCGTACAGCACGTTCTCCGGCGTGACCTTGCGCGCCAGCTACTGAGGCACGTCGGCACTGCCTGGCCCCGGCCAGGCAGTGCCGATCCGATCCGCTGCTGCGGATCCGCTTCACCCCCATCAGCGACCTATTGCCCACGTCTGCCGCATCGGCCGGCGGAGGCGGTGTGTTGCCGCTCGACCGGAATGGACATCGGTCAGTCGTCTCGCCGGGCGCTCGCGCCCGTGCACTGCCTGACCCGATCCGCAGCACGTGGAGCCGGTTCGGCCATCTCGCCGCAACTGCGGCACCCTCTCAAATAAGGAACGATCGATGTCCAATGTGTCGCAACGTCGTGCGCCCACGCGCGCGCTGGTGGTCCTGGGTGTGTCCGCGCTGACTTCGCTGCTGGCAGTGCCGGCGTTTGCCGGTCAGGTCAATCTTTCCGGGCTGGATTCGCAGCCCACCCTGGACCGCTTCATCGTCAAGTACAGGGACGGTTCCAGCGCCGCGGTGAGCCCGACCTCGCTGCGCGCATCGCTCAATTCGGTCGCCACCGCTGTGCCGGCACGCGCCGGCCGCGCGCTGGGCCTGAATCACGTGCGTCGCACCGCGCTGGGATCGGAAGTGCTCAAGACCGACCGTGGCCTGGACCGTGCCGAGGCCGAGACGCTGATGCGCCGGATCGCCGCCGACCCGAGCGTGGAGTACGTGGAAGTCGATCAGATCATGTACCCGACGCTGACCCCCAACGACACCCGTCTGTCCGAGCAGTGGGGCTTCGGCACCACCGCCTCGAGCATCAACGTGCGTCCGGCCTGGGATACCGCCACCGGCACCGGCGTGGTGGTGGCGGTGATCGACACCGGCATCACCAGCCACCCGGACCTCAACGCCAATGTGCTGCCGGGCTATGACTTCATCAGCGACGCGGCGCGTGCGCGTGACAACAATGGCCGCGACAACAACCCGGCCGACCAGGGCGACTGGCGCGCAGCCAACCAATGCGGCTCCGGCGTGGCAGCGGCCAACTCCAGCTGGCACGGCACCCACGTGGCCGGCACCATCGCTGCGGTCACCAACAACAGCACCGGTGTGGCCGGCACCGCGTTCAATGCGCGCATCGTGCCGGTGCGTGCGCTGGGCCTGTGCGGCGGCACCACCTCCGACATTGCCGACGCAATCGTGTGGGCATCCGGCGGCACCGTCTCCGGCGTGCCGGCCAATGCCAATCCGGCCGAAGTGATCAACATGTCGCTGGGCGGCAACGGCACCTGCTCGAGCACCTACCAGAACGCCATCAACGGCGCGGTGTCGCGCGGCACCACGGTGGTGGTGGCGGCCGGCAACAGCAATGCCAACGTGGCCAACTTCACCCCGGCCAGCTGCGCCAACGTGATTTCAGTGGCGTCGATCACCTCGGCCGGTGCGCGTTCGAGCTTCTCCAACTTCGGCAGCACCATCGACATCTCCGGCCCGGGCTCGGCGATCCTGTCCACGCTCAACAGCGGCACCACCACCCCGGGCAGCGCCAGCTACGCCTCCTACAACGGTACCTCGATGGCGGCCCCGCACGTGGCCGGCGTGGTGGCGCTGGTGCAGTCGGCGGCCAGCCGTCCGCTGACCCCGGCGGCGGTGGAAACGTTGTTGAAGAACACCGCGCGTCCGCTGCCGGGTACCTGTTCGGGCGGCTGCGGTGCCGGCATCGTCAACGCGGCCGGCGCGGTCAGCCAGACCCCGTAAGACGCCTCGCGGTGCCAGCGGCCGAGCCGTTGGCAGCGCTGCGGTCTGCGTGATGCGGTGTGTCTGCAGCACGCTCGATACCCCATTGCCCCGCCAAGTGCGGGGCAATGGCGTTTTGGGGGCGGCGCTGGAGAGTAGGACGGCGCGGTCCTGGTCGCCGCCGGCATCTGCCTCTCGAGCGGCCACCTTAACCAACCCGGTGGTTCGCCACGCCTGGCCAGCGATCCCGGCTCAGGTCCGTCCATACCCGGTCGATAGCGTGGGCAGGTGGGCAGCGACGCCAGTCGGCGCGCCTCACCACGATGCAAGGGCGGCACAGATGTGCCCTCGTTTGCACCACGACATCCCGGGGAGGGGTCGATCCATGCGTTATTTACCGTTCAAGGGGCTGCGCCATGTCGCGCTGGCCTGTGCACTGCTATGCGGCACTGCGCCTGCATTTGCTGGCGACGTCAGCCTGCAGGGGCTGGGGTCGGCGTCCGCCCATCAGCGTTTCATCGTCAGCTACAAGGACAGCAGCGCCGGCGACCGTGGGCGTCTGAGTGGCTCGTTACGCGAGATCGCCCGCGCGGTGCCGGCGCGGCGCGGACGGGCGCTCGGCCTGTCGTCGTCGCGCTGGCTTGGAGTCGGGCCGCAATTGCTGGTGGCCGATCGCGCGCTGGACCGGGTCGATGCGGAAACCCTGATGCGTCGTCTGGCGGCCGACCCGGCGGTCAAGCGCGTGGAAGTGGACATGCTGCTGCGCCCGATGCTGGTGCCCAACGACAGCCACCTGTCCGAGCAATGGGCGCTGGGCACCACCAGCGCCGGCATCAATGTGCGGCCGGCCTGGGACAAGGCCACCGGCAAGGGCGCGGTGGTGGCAGTGATCGATACCGGCGTGACCGCGCATCCGGAGCTGTCGGCCAATGTGCTGGCCGGCTATGACTTCATCAGCGATGCCTTCATCGCCCGTGACGGCAATGCGCGCGACACCGACGCCGCCGATCCGGGCGACTGGGCCGCGGCCAACGAGTGCGGCAGCGGTGCGAGCGCGTCCAGTTCCAGCTGGCATGGCACCCATGTGGCCGGCATCGTCGCGGCCGCCGCCAACAATGGTGCCGGTACCGCGGGCGTGGCATTCAATGCCAAGGTGCTGCCGGTGCGCGTGCTGGGCCGTTGCGGCGGCTACCTGTCCGACATCGCCGATGCGATCGTGTGGGCCTCCGGCGGCACGGTGTCCGGCGTGCCGGCCAATCCGACCCCGGCCAGGGTGATCAACCTGTCGCTGGGCGGCATCGGTTCCTGTTCCACCACCTTGAGCAATGCGATCGCCAGCGCGGTGTCGCGCGGCACCAGCGTCGTGGTGGCTGCCGGCAACAGCAATATCGACGTATCCAAAAGCGTGCCGGCCAATTGCCCGAACGTGATCGCGGTGGCGGCGACCACCTCGGCCGGGGCCAAGGCCAGCTTTTCCAACTTCGGCCAGGGCGTGGATATCGCCGCGCCGGGGCAGGCGATTCTGTCCACGCTCAACAGCGGCAGCGCGGCGGTGGGCACCCCAGGTTACGCGGTCTACAGCGGCACCTCGATGGCGGCGCCGCATGTGGCTGGCGTGGTGGCATTGATGCAGTCGGTGGCACTCAATCCGCTCAGTGCGGCCAGCGTCGAAGCGGTGCTCAAGAGCACGGCGCGTGCATTGCCGGTGGCGTGTCCGCAGGGGTGTGGGGCAGGGTTGGTCAACGCCGATGGTGCGGTGGCTGCGGTGATCGCCTCGACCACCCTGACCAGCAATGCAGCACGCAACGGCCTGGCCGCAGCCACCGGTGGCTCGCTGTATTACCAGGTCAACGTGCCCGCAGGCACGCGCAGCCTGCGGGTGGCGCTCAGCGGTGGTAGCGGCAATGCCGACCTGTCGCTGCGTGCCGGTGCATTGCCGAGCGATACCGCCTACAACTGCCGCACTGCGGTGGTGGGCAATGCCGACAGCTGCACGCTGAGCGCACCCGCGCCAGGGGTGTATTACGTGCGGCTCAAGGCCACGCTGGCGTTCTCGGCGGTCACGCTGGTGGCCACGTACTGAGCGTGCCCGGAGTCCTGCGCCGGTGGCGTGCAGGACTCCGGTCTTCCTTGGGGCGTGATCTTGTATCGGCCATGTGGCGTTGGCGATGCCTCACGCCGCAGCGGACGTGCGTGATCGCTGCCGCAAACCGAGCCACCTGTGGATTTCCAGATGCCGGCTTGCATCAGCCGGCCTGTACGCGGCGCGGTGTCTCGCCGCGGCTAGTCGCAAACACTGCAGGGCCGCGCCTGCAATGCGGCAACGATGCCATCGCCCGGCAATTCCAGCAGCAAGCCGCGTTGCCCGGCGTTGATCCACAGCGACGGGGCATCCAGTGCACTGGCTTCGATCACGACCGGCGCCTGGCGTTGCTGCCCCAGCGGGCTGATGCCGCCGACCTTGTAGCCGGTGCGACGCTCGGCATCGGCCACCTCCATCATGCGCGCCGACTTGCCGTTGCAGGCACTGGCCAGTTTCTTCAGCGACACCCGGCGATCGCACGGGATCACCACGCACACCGCTTGGTCGTCGACCCAGGCCATCAATGTTTTCAGCACCGTGTGCGGCGCCAGTCCCAGGGCGTTCGCCGCCTGCATGCCCTTCGCATCGGCATCGGCCTGGTAGGCGTAGGGGTGCAACACGTAGGCCACGCCGGCGGCATCCAATGCCTTGGTCGCGCGGGTGGCCTTGCTCATGGCGTCAGAGCGATTCGAAGCGGTTGGCGGCGACGTTCTTGCGCACCTTTTCCGGATTCCAGATGCGTCCGTTCATGGCGATGTACACGCCGGCCGGCAGCGACTGCACCGCGCCGACCGCGCAGCCGATGTTGAACTCTGCATCGGAGCCGCGAAAGCGCGCCGGATTGAGCGCGCCGGTCATCACGATGGTCTTGTCGGCGATCGACTGCAGCACCTTGCCGGTTTCCACCATCGAGTCGGTGCCGTGGGTGATCAGCACGTGGCGTGTCGGCTGGGCGGCGATGGTGGCGCGCACCAGTTCGCGATCGGCGTCGGTGATGTGCAGCGAATCCTTGCGGATGATCGGAATCACCGAGAAGCGGAAGGTCACGCCCAGCTCCTTGAGGATCTGGCCGATCTGCGGGTCGCCGATCTGGTAGTCCGATTTGTCGTCGAAGTAGATCTTGTCGATCGTGCCACCGGTGGTGACGATCAGGAGGTCTTCCATTGCTGCGGGTCCTTCAAACGGGCGCGGTGCAGGCCGCGCGAGGGCAGTCATGATACGACCCCGGCGCGGGTGCTGCCCAAGCGGGTCAACGTGGAGGGCGCTTGCGGCCGAAGCGCGCCGCCATGCCGGGGCCGCCCACCAATGCCACCACCAGCAGGGCCAGCAGCACTTCCAGCCAGGCCAGCCCACGCGCCTGCGGCTGGCTCCAGGCGGCCATCACGCCGTGACTGAACCAGCCCAGCGCGAACACGCCCGCCCAGAAACGCGCACGTGCGCTGCGCAACGCCAGCGCGGCTATCAGCGCCGGCGGCAGCGCAAACACCAGCAGCGCCGCGGTGCGATGGCGGTCGTCGTGAAACCAGCTCACGAATAGCACCGTCAGCGCGATCAGCGCGGCAGTCAGCAGCCAGTGCGTGGCGCGCAGGCTCATGGGCTGGCCAGGCGCCGGGCGATATCGGCCACCCGGCGGCCCAGCGCACGCGCCAGCAGCGCTTCGTCCTCGCTCGGTTGCGGGTCGCCGCCGGCACCGGAGACATGGCTGGCGCCATAGGGCGTGCCGCCGCTGGTGGTATGGCTGAGCGCCGGCTCGGTGAACGGGATGCCGACGATCAGGCAGCCGTGGTGCAGCAGCGGCAGGTGCATCGACAGCAAGGTGGATTCCTGGCCGCCGTGCATCGAGGCGGTGGAAGTGAACACGCCTGCCGGCTTGCCGGCCAGGATGCCGCTGGCCCACTCGGCGCCCAGGCCGTCGAGGAAATGCTTCATCGGCGCGGCCATGTTGCCGAAGCGGGTCGGGCTGCCCAGCAGCAAACCGCTGCATTCGGCCAGATCGGCCTTGTCCACATACGGCGCGCCCTCGTCCGGCACCGGCGGGGCGCTGGTCTGGGTCACCGCCGCCACCGGCGGTACCGTGCGCAGCCGCGCGCCCATGCCCGGTACTTCGCCGATGCCGCGCGCGATCTGCCGCGCCAGCCGCGCCACCGAACCGCCACGGCTGTAATACAGCACCAGAATCTCCGCCATCGCGCATCTACCGCCTGTGTGAGTTGCCGCAGTATCGGCCAAGCCACCGCCTGCCTGCACGCCGCAGTTGCGGCAAGGCCGCGATGACGGCGCATCGGGTACCCTTGCGCGATGTTGCGCGTGAACAAAATCCACCAATGGAAAGAACGACTGCGCGACCGCGCGCGGACGGTCAGCTTCGGGCGCTTCCTGTGGCGCCGCTTTCTCGACGACCGCCTGTTCCAGGCGGCCGCCTCGCTCGCTTACACCACGGTGTTCGCGCTGGTGCCGCTGGCGATCGTGGTGTTCGGGGTGCTGTCGGCGTTTCCGGCCTTCAACGAGTGGAAGGACGCGCTGACCGACTTCATCTTCAACAACTTCGTGCCCGGCGCGGCGCGCTCGGTGCAGAACTACCTCAATCGTTCGCTGGAGGATCTGGGCAAGTTCACCGTGGCCGGTATGGTCGCGCTGGTGGCCTCGCTGCTGATCACCCTGCACAGCATCGAGCAGACCTTCAACAGCATCTGGCGGGTGGCCGCCGCACGTCCGAAGGTGACGCGCTTCCTGATCTACTGGACGGTGCTGACCCTGGGCACCATGCTGGCCGCCGCCTCGATGGCGATGGCCGCCTACGTGTTCGCGCTGCCGCTGTTCCGCACCACCGAAGGCCAGTGGCTGGCCGAATTCGCCTGGCGGCTGGCGCCGATGGCGGTGGAATTCGTCTGCATCGTGCTGATCTACCGCGTGGTGCCGCAGCATGGCGTGCGCCTGCGGCATGCGCTGCCGGGCGCACTGCTGGCGGTGATCCTGATGGAAATCGTCAAATGGGGCTTCGGCTTCTATCTGGGCAATTTCCAGACCTATCAACGTATTTACGGCGCGCTGTCGGCGCTGCCGATCCTGCTGTTGTGGATCTACCTGAGCTGGGTCTCGGTGCTGCTGGGCGCCTCGCTGGCCTCTTCGATGGCGGCATTCCGTTACCAGCCCGAAGCGATGCGGCTGCCGCCGGGCTTCGAGATCTATGGCCTGCTGCGCCTGCTCGGCCGCTTCCGCCAGGCACGCATCCACGGCAACGGGCTGGACGAAGACCGCATCCTGGCGCTGGAGCCGATGCTCACCGACACGCTGATGCAGGAGTTGCTGTGCGAACTCAAACGCATCCGCCTGCTGCGCCGCGATGAGCGCGGCCAATGGCTGCTGGCGCGCGACCTGGATGTGGTGCCGCTGGCCGAACTCTACGAAAGCTGCCAGCTGCGCGTGCCGATCGAAGACCGCCCCCTGCCGTGCCGCGACGATGCCTACGGCCAGGCCGCTGCCGCTGCGCTGGAACAACTGCGCCAACCCTTGCGCAGCGTGCTGGCGCAACCGGTCGGCGACCTCTACACCCACCTTCCCGGAGACCTCCCATGACCGTGCGCCTTGTGCGCGGCGCCTGTGCGCTGCTGTTGCCGCTGTTGCTGCTGACCGCCTGCAAGCCCACCGGCGAGGGCACGCCCGCCGCCGGCGGTGCAGCGCCGGCGACCACCGCACAGACGCCGCAAAAGCCGGCCGCTCCCGCCGACCCGGCCAGCCCAACCGACACCTCGGTGGTGCAGCAGACCGCCGAGATGCCCAAGCTGTCGCTGCCGACCGTGACCGGCGAGGCCTATGACCTGGCCGCGCATCGCGGCAAGTGGGTGGTGGTCAATTTCTGGGCCACCTGGTGCGCGCCGTGCCTGAAGGAAATGCCCGAGCTGTCGGCGCTGCACACCATGCGCGACACCGTCGAAGTGGTGGGCCTGGCCTATGAAGACATCAGCAGCGCCGACATGCAGGCGTTCCTGAAGGACCACCCGGTGTCATACCCGATCGCCATCCTCGATCCCTACCAGCCGCCGCAGGACTTCGCCACGCCGCGCGGCTTGCCGATGACGTATCTGATCGGGCCGGACGGCAAGGTGGCCAAGCAGTTCCTCGGCCCGGTGACCGCACGCGACATCGAGACGGCGGTGGGCATCACCGGCAAGGCCGGCTGATGCAGGCGGCGCGCTTTATCGTCACCGGCGTGGTGCAGGGCGTGTGGTTCCGCGCCTCCACCCGCGAGCGCGCGGTTGCGCTGGGCCTGCGTGGGCATGCACGCAACCAGCCCGACGGCAGCGTGGAAGTGGTTGCTGCCGGGCCCGATGCCGCGCTGGACGCGCTGGAAACCTGGTTATAGCAAGGTCCGCCGGCGGCCAGGGTGGCCGCGGTGACCCGCACGCCCTGCGCGCCGCCGCCGACTGAAGAATTTGTAACTGGCTGAGTCGCTGCCAGCCGAGCAGGCCAACAGACTTGCGATGCGTCGCCGATAACCTTGTCAGCGCGATCAGGCGTGCAGGGGGAATGTATGGCCGCTCCATCTCAAGATCACACCGACGGGCACGAAGTGCCTGCCCGCAACCGTCGCCTAGCGCAGCTGGCGCCATGGCTGTACCTGGGCGTCCTGTCGGGCAGCGGCTGGTTGCTGTTTCTGCAGCCGCAGACCCGTGTGCTGCAGCCAGGGCAGGCGGCCACCAGCTGGCTGCTGGCCTGGATCTTCGGCGGCATCGTGATCGCTGCGGTGCTGTGGAGCCTGAAGCTCGCACGCCACGGCCTGGGCGCGTCCGCTGCCAGCTATCCGCTGTCGGCGCGTCTGCCCGATTCCTGGGCCGACGCCTACGCGGCGCTGTTGCGCCCGGCCCCCGCGGTGCCGCTGTCGGCCTCCAGGCCGGATCCTGCCGGCACCCAGCGCGGCGCAGCCTGGCACCGTTTCGGCGGCGGCATGCTCAGCGTGGAGAATTTCGATCCCAACGACGCTACCCGTGCGCCCTGGGACACCCTGGATGCCCAGGCCTGCATCTCGCGTCTGGATGATCTCCGTCCGGCCTGGCAAAACGCCACCGCGAACCGCGCGCTGCAACAGGAGCGTCGCTACTGGCTGGATGTGGTGCTGTCGCTGCTCGACCACGGCGTGATGCGCCCGCTGCAGGACGGCTACCTGCCCGACACCGCCACGCTGCGCACCGAACGTTTCCTGCTTGGCGCCGATGCCGGCCCGATCGTCCTGGCCGAAGTGCCGGCGCTGTTCGCACGCCGCCTGGCGCTGGCAATCGAGACCATGCCGGCCCCGCAGCGCGAGGCCGCCGGCGTCCAATGGCGTCTGCTGCAGCAATTGCACGGCCTGGTTGCCGAAAGCCGCATGCTGGACGAGCGCTCCCAGGTCATCCAGGTGCTGGCGTGGAATCCGGACGTGGACCTGGATCAGGTCGAAGTGGCCTACATCCTGGCCGCCGAGTACCGCCAGGGCATGCGCGACTGGTTGCGCCGCGCCGCGCTGGTGCGTCTGCCCGACAGCGCGCTACGCCTGGACGAAGTGCTGCTGTCGTCCTGCAGCCCGCTCGGCGCGCAGGCCGACGACGTCGATTACATCGAAGCGATGCGCCCGCTGCACCGCGGTTTCATGCAGCTGTTCAGTCAGCGCCTGAGCCAGCTTGTGCTGCAGGCCGAGCAGGCCGAGCGCCAGGCCGGCCTGTATCCCTTGCCGCGCGCCACCGCGGCCAGCGACGAGATCTCTCAGGACTGGCCGGCGTAATCGTCGATCGGTTCCAGCACGCCGTAACGTTCCTTGTGCGGCTTGCCGTCCAGTGGCGGCAGCTGCAGCGTGTCATCGGGCACCGCGGTGTCCGGGAGCCGATCCAGCAGATTGCGGATCAGGCTCAACCGGCCGCGCTTTTGGTCGTTGAAATCCACCAGCGTCCATGGCGCATCCGGCGTATGCGTCACCTCGAGCATGCGCTCGCGCGCGGCGGTGTAGTCCTCGTACTTGCTGCGTGACTGCAGATCCACCGGCGACAGTTTCCAGCCCTTGAGCGGATCTTCCTGGCGTTCGGCAAAGCGCTGTTCCTGCTCGGCCTGATCCACGCACAGCCAGTACTTGAACAGCAGGATGCCGTCGTCGACCAGCAGTTGTTCGAAGCGCGGCGCCTGCTCCAGGAACGCGTCGTATTGCGCGTCGGTGCAATAGCCCATCACCCGTTCCACGCCGGCGCGGTTGTACCAGCTGCGATCCATCAGCACCAACTCGCCGGCCGCCGGCAGGTGCGCCACATAGCGCTGGAAATACCATTGCGTGCTTTCGCGGTCGTTGGGTGTCGGCAACGCCACCACCCGGCACTGGCGCGGGTTCAGATGGCTGGCGATGGCCTGGATCACACCGCCCTTGCCGGCGGTGTCGCGGCCTTCCACCAGTACCAGCGCACGCTGGTTGGTGTGCCGCAGCCAGCGCGCCATGTTGACCAGTTCCAGCTGCAGCGGTGCCAGCAACTTCTTGTAGGCCTTGCGTTTCAGGTGCGACATGCGCGTTCCGACAGCGATGGAGCGCGCAGGCTATTCGCCCAGACGTGGACGCAGTGTCGCCAGATTGCAGGGCTTGGTCCGCGCATCCAGCTGCGCACGCACGATCTTTTCCCAGGCCGTGCGGCAGGCCGAGGTGGAGCCGGGCAGGCAGAACACGAAACTGTGATTGGCCAGCCCCGCAAACGCGCGCGACTGCAGCGACGAGGTGCCGATTTCTTCGACACTGACCGCGCGGAACAATTCGCCGAAACCGGGCATGGTCTTGTCCAGCAACGGCGTGATCGCCTCCGGTGTGCTGTCACGGCCGGTAAAGCCGGTGCCGCCAGTGATCAGGATGCCGTCGACCTGCGCGTCGGCGATCCATGCAGAGACGATCGCGCGCATGCGGTAGCGATCGTCCGGACACAGGGCGCGCTCGTGCAGCAGGTGACCGTCGTGAGTGAGGGCATCGACCAGATAGTCGCCGGAGCGATCATCGGCCAGCGTGCGGCTATCGGACACCGTCAGCACGCACAGGTGCAAGGGAATGAAGTCGAGATTGGAAGGCATGCCCCAAGCCTAGCGAGCCGGGACGACCGGGTACAGCACCACGGCGTGAAGCCGCACAACCTTGGTTGCCGGTGGGGTTCGCTGATACTGGCAATTGGCAACTGACAGTTCGTGGCAAATCGATAAGTCGCTCTCCCTGCGGGGCGAGAAGGCACAGCTTTCGTGCCCCTGGTGTGCGTGCCGCCGAGCGTCCATGCCGCAAGATTGGACGCCCCTCTCCCGCCGGGAGGAGGGGGTGGGGTGAGGGTACGGCGAAGCACACTGCCTGTCGGTACTAGCTTCGGTCAGGGCGGCAGCGCGGCCGGGGATCGGCTCCTCGGCTCGGCAGACATCCTGTCTGACTCGCCGCCGCGGCACATCCGTGTGCCGCTCTCCGCCAATCCCCGGCCACGCTGCCGCTCTGCACGTTGTTTCCATGACCTGAAAAGGTCTCGGAGAAACTCAATGACGCTTTGAAGCACCTCTCCCGCTGGGGCGAGGAGGCACAGCTGGGCGCGCGTGCCTGGGGGTGAGGGTGCGGCGGAAGACAGCCATCTACCTTGAAAAAGGCAAGCAGCCCGCTAGTTACCCAACCAACCATGTTGGCGCGCGAGTGCTTGCAACAGGTCCGCGAACCCGTCGGCAAACCCATCCATATCGAACACGCCCGACTCGCGCCGACGCTCCGCCACCCGCGCACGCAATGCACTCAACGCCGCTGGGTCACTCGCCAACGCCACCGCCTTGGCCACGAACGCAGCGTTATCGGCCACATTCATCTCATCCAGCCCCAGATGATGATTCAGGCTGCCGGCCACGCGCGCGGCAAATGTCTCGCCGGGCGTCGTCAACACCGGGCAACCCGCCCATAAGGCATCCGATGCGGTGGTATGCGCGTTGTATGGATGCGTATCCAGGAACAGGTCCGCATGCCGGTAGCGTGCCAGATACTGCGCGTGCGGCAGCTTCGGCATGAACACCAGGCGCTGCGCAGCCACGCCTTGCGTCTGCGCCACCGCACGCAGGCGTGCGTCGGCCTCGCCCGGTCCGGACAACAGCCACAGCACGCTGCCCGGCACCGCATGCAACACCGCCAGCATGCGCGCCATGCTGCGGGGATTGAGCTTGTAGCTGTTGTTGAAGCAGCACAGCACTACGCCATGCTCGGGCAAGCCGCACTGCGCCCGCGACGGCGGCTCGGCGACCACGCGCGAGGTGTCCGACGGCTGAAACGCACCGTTCAGGCGCAGCACGCGCTCGCGGTAGAACGGCTCCAGCGACGGCGGCAGCGCAAACGCATCGCCCAGCACATAGTCCATCCACGGCGCGCCCGACGTGCCCGGATATGCCAGCCAGTTGAGCTGCAGCGGCGCCGGCCGCAGTGCGAACACTTCCGGGCGCCCGCCACCGCCCCAGCCGCGCAGGTCGAACAGCAGATCGATGCCCTGGTCGCGGATGTGCTGCGCGGTGGCCAGGTGCCCGAACTCGGTGACATCGTGCAGCGTGGTGGCTTGCGCCAGGCGCGCGCGGATCTCGCTGCGGTCGTCATGGCTGGTGGCGAACAGATGCAGTTGCAGCGCCGGCTGCCGGCGCTTCAGCGCTTCGAACAACGCGACCGTCAGCAAGCCGGTGGGATGCGCACCAAAGCCGTTGGAAACGAAGCCGACCCGCAACCCGCCCTGGCGGCGCACGGCGGTCGGCGGCAGCGGCCGCAAAACGGAAGCGATCGCCTGCGCGCGCGTCCGTGCACAGGCCAGCTGTTCGGCAGCGCCGGCGTCCTCGCTCAGGAAGGCGAACGGTTCCACCGCAGCAGCGCCCTGCGCCACGGCACTGCGCACCTGCGCAGCAAGCGCATCCAGCTCGCGCCAGTCGCACAGGCGGCGTCGCCAGTTGAGCAGTTGCGCAGTGATATACGGCTCGTCGGGCAGCAGCTGATGCGCACGCGTATACGCGGCCGCGGCCGCTTCGGCCTGGCCTGCATCTTCCAATGCATGCCCCAGCCATAGCGCGATGCCCGGATGCTGCGGCACCAGGTCCGATGCCTGCTGCAGCAACGCTGCTGCGTCGGCATGCCGTTGCTGTGTCCAGCGCACCCGGCCAAGCCGCGCCACCGCTTCCGGGTGGCCCGGCTGCAGTGCAAGCGCGCGTTGCACCGCGGCCTCGCCTGCAGCGATTGCGCCCATGCCGAGCTCGGCATCGGCCAGCATCAGCCAGGTGATGAAGTCGCCCGGCTGGCGTCGCACCGCCTCGCGCAGCTGCAGCAGCTCGCGCGGCACCTGCGCACTCACGGGCTGTCGCTCAACCGTGCCAGTTCGTCGGCCTGATGCTCGTGCAGCAGTCGTGCGATCAGTGCATCCAGATCGCCTTCGATGATGTTGGGCAGGTCGTACAGCGTCAGGCCTTCCACGCGGTGGTCGGTGATGCGGCCCTGCGGGAAGCTGTAGGTGCGGATGCGCTGGCTGCGGTCGCCGCTGCCGACCTGCAGCTTGCGCGTCTGCGCTTCGGCGGCGGCCGCCTTGCTGCGTTCGGCTTCCACCAATTGCGCCTTCAGCCGCTTCATCGCCTTGTCGCGGTTGGCGTGCTGGCTGCGCTCGGTCTGGCATTCCACCACTACGCCGCTGGGCATATGGGTGATGCGGATCGCCGATTCGGTCTTGTTGACGTGCTGGCCGCCGGCACCGGACGAGCGGAAGGTGTCCACCTTCAGGTCGGCCGGGTTGATCACGATCTCTTCCACATCGTCGGCTTCGGGAATGATCGCCACCGTCGCCGCCGAGGTGTGGATGCGGCCCTGCGACTCGGTCGCCGGCACGCGCTGCACGCGGTGGGTGCCGGATTCGAACTTCAGCCGCGAATACGCGCCGCGTCCGACCACCCGTGCCACCACTTCCTTGTAGCCGCCGTGCTCGCCGGGGCTGTCGGATTCGATTTCCACCTTCCAGCCCTGGCGCTCGGCATAACGCGCATACATGCGGAACAGGTCGCCGGCAAAGATCGCCGCCTCGTCGCCGCCGGTGCCGGCGCGTACTTCCAGGAACAGGTTGCCGTCATCGCGCGGGTCGCGCGGCACCAGCAGCAAGGCCAGTTGCGCATCCAGTTCTTCCAGGCGCGCCTGTGCGGCGGCGATCTCCTCTTCTGCCAGCTCGCGCATTTCCGGATCGTTGCGCATCGCTTCGGCCGCGCTCAGGTCGGCCTTGGCGCGCGCTTCGTCTTCCAGGGCCACGGCCACCGGCTCCAGCTGCGACAGTTCGCGCGACAGCGTGCGGAACTTGTCGTTGTTGTTGACCACATCGGGGTCAGAGAGCAGGTGCTGCAGTTCTTCGCGGCGCTCGGCCAGCGCTTCGAGCTTACGGCGCAGGGTCGGCGTCATCGGTCCTCACGATCGGGGTGGCTACAGGGGGATGTTGGTAACCCGGTTTTTCCGGGAACAGCCGGTCGGCCGCGCTGGTCAATTCCAGGTCGTTGTTGAGCGCGGCATCGCGCAGCGCCGCAGTGGGCGGATGCAGCAGCCGGTTGGTCAGCGCATGCGCCAGCTGTTCCAGTACTTCGTCGGCCGGCTTGCCGTTGTGCAATTGCTGGCGCGCCTTGGCCAGCAGTTCGTCGCGGGTGCTGTCGCCGAATGCGCGCAAGCGTTTGAGCGGCGCCTGGCGCGCGTTGGCCTGCAAGGTCTCGACATAGCGTGCCACCTGCAGGTCGATGATGGCTTCGGCCTGGTCGGCGGCTTCACGGCGGCCGCGGCGGTTGTCTTCCACCGCGCGTTCCAGGTCGTCCACGGTGTACAGGTAGGCGTCGCCGAGTTCGGCCACCGAGGCTTCGATGTCGCGCGGCACCGCCAGGTCGAACAGCAGCATCGGCTTGCGCTTGCGCGCGCGCAGTGCCTGTTCCACCTGTACCCGCGTCACGATCGGCTCGCGCGCGGCAGTGGCCGAGAACACCACGTCGGCTTCGGCCAGATGGCGGTCCAGATCGGTCAGCGGCAGCGCGTAACCGCCGTGCTGGCTGGCCAGCGTCTGCGCATGCGCAAGCGTGCGATTGGCGATCAACAAGCGGCGCACGCGGCCTTCGCTCAGATGCTTGGCCGCAAGCTCGATGGTTTCGCCCGCGCCGATCAGCAGCACGGTGGATTCGTTGAGCCGCGCGAAGGATTCCTGCGCCAGTCGCACCGCCGTGGAGGCCACCGACACCGGATTGGCACCGACGCGGGTATCGGTGCGCGCCCGCTTGGCGACCGAGAAGGTCTGCTGAAACAGGCGGTCCAGCCCGCTGCCCAGCGCGCCATGTGCACGCGCCACTGCCCAGGCGTCCTTCACCTGGCCCAGGATCTGCGGCTCGCCCAGCACCATCGAGTCCAGCCCGGTGGCAACGCGGAACAGGTGGCGTACCGCCGCTTCCTCCTGATGCTGATACAGGTAACCGCTCAAGCCCGGCGCATGGGTCTCCAGCCAGCTCACCAGGCTGTGCGGGTCGTCGGACATCGCATACAGCTCGGTGCGGTTGCAGGTGGACAGCAACGCGGCCTCGCGCACCTGCGGCAACGCGCGCAGGGATTCGAGCGCGCGCGGCAACGCGTCACCTGCGAACGCCGCGCGTTCGCGCAGGTCCACAGGTGCGGTCTGGTGATTCAGTCCGAGCACCCACAACGTCATTGTTCAGTTGCTTGCGATAAGCTGGCGGCCATTCAGGGCCCCATTTTACGGCCCGGTTGCCCCCGATGCCTGTACCGATTCGCATCCTGTGTGTTCTTTTGCTGGTCGCAGTCTCCACCAGTGCCACTGCAGCACCCAAGAAAGCACCGCCCGCGCCGCCGCCCGGTCGCGCCGGCACCACCTCGCTGGAGCCGGTGCTCGCAGGCGAATTCGCCTTGCAGGCCGGGCAGTTGGACGATGCCGCCCGCGCCTACCTGGACGCCGCCAAGGCCGAGGCTGGCGATGCCGGGCTGGCCGAGCGCGCTGCCCGCATCGCCATGCTGGCCAACGACGACCCGCGTGCGATCGAGGCGCTGGCGCTGTGGCGTGCCCGCGCACCCTCGTCGATGTCCATGCGCAGTACCGAAGCCTCGCTGGCCTTGCGCCGCAACGACTTGCGTACCGCCCGCCGTGACCTGCTCGGCCTGCTCAAGGAGCCCGACCCGCGCGGCTGGCGCTTTGCCCTGATCGCCCTGGCCAATGGCGGGCGCGAGCCGGAAGCCTCTGCCGACGTGCTCGAAGACCTGGTCAAGGCCGGCGCCATCCCCAATCAGATCGAAGCCTGGCAGGAGTTCGGCCGGCTCGCCCTGCGCATGGAGCGCCCGGCGCTGGCCAAGCGCATCGTCGACGAAGTGGTGCGCCGCTTCCCCGAAGAGCCGCGCGTGGCCTTGTTGCACGCCACCCAGCTGCAGCAGGAAGGCAAGAACGACGAAGCGCTGGCACTGCTGAAGAATGTCGAGCCGCAGGCGGTCAAGGATTCGGAGCTGCGTGGCGCGCTGGCCTTTGCCTACGACGCCATGGGGCAGACCGAAGCCGCCGCACGGGTCTTGTCGACCGGGCCGCAGGACACCCAGACCTACGGGCTGCGTGCCTCCATGCTGGCCAAGGAAAAGGATCGCACCGCACTGGAGGCGCTGTATGGCGAGCTCAAGAGCAACGCCACCAAGCCCGACCCGGACCGCCGCCTGCTGCTCGGCAAGATCGCCGAATTCCTCAAGCGCTACGACGAGGCGGTGGAGTGGTATCGCGGCGTGCCCGGGGGGCCGCAGCTGAGCGAGGCACGCCTGCGCGCCGCCAGCGCCCTGTACGAGCTGGGCCGCAAGCCCGAGGCGCTCGCCGAAGCCCGCGCATTGCAGAGCGATGCCAGCGCCGACGACGACGCGCGTCGCGACGCCTACGTGCTCGAAGCCGAGCTGCACCAGCGCGCCGACGATGCAGCGGGCGAGCTGGATGCCTTCGAGCGCGGCCTGGCCGCCTACCCGGACGACGGCGCCCTGCTGTACGCCCGCGGCCTGGCCTGGGAGCGCCGTGACGATGTCGCGCGTGCCGAGGCCGACCTGCGCAAGATCCTGGTGGCCGAGCCGGAAAACGTGGCGGCGCTGAACGCGCTGGGCTACACCCTGGCCGACCGCACCACCCGCTACAAGGAAGCGCTGGCGCTGATCGACCGCGCCCGCACCGCCGACCCGGACAACCCGGCCATCGTCGACAGCTACGGCTGGGTGCTGTATCGCATGGGCCGCACCAAGGAAGCCCTGGTGCAACTGCGCCGTGCCTGGGCCCTGGTCAAGGATCCGGAAATCGCCGCGCACGTGGGCGAGGTGCTGTGGGTCAGCGGCAAGCAGGACGAAGCGCGGCGCTACTTCGATGAGGCGCGGCGTCTGGATCCGGACAACCGCGCGCTGCAACGCGCCGTGGAAAAATTCGGGCTATGAGCGGGACGATCCGAACACTGGCCCTGAGCGGGCTGGTGCTGGTCGGGCTGTCGGCCTGCGTCAGCGTGCCGCGCGGGCAGGGCGGTGGCGCCGCAGTGGTCGAACAGGTTTCCGAGGGTGCGCGTCAGGCCGAAGCCGCACGCCAGGCCTGGCTGCAGGCGCATCCGGCCTGGTCGTTCCAGGGCCGGGTGGCGATCAGCAAGGGCAGCAACGGCGGTAGCGGCCGCATCGACTGGCAACAGGACGGTGCGAAATACCGCGTGCAGCTCAGCGCGCCGGTGACCCGGCAGAGCTGGGTGCTCACCGGCGATACCGCCAGCGGCGGCGGACGCCTGGAAGGGCTGGACGGCGGCCCGCGCAGCGGCCCGGATGCCGAGCAGGTGCTGCTGGAAGCGACCGGCTGGACCATCCCGGTCAACCAGATGCCGGACTGGGTCCGCGCGCTGCGCATCGCCGACGCCGGTGCCGAACGCGCGGATCTGGATGCGGCCGGGCGGCCGCGTACCGTGCAGCAGGATGGCTGGACGATCGATTTTCTCGCCTGGGCGCCGGCGGGCGCCGGCCAGCCCGAGCTGCCGCAGCGCATCGAAGCCCGCAACGGCGAGGCCAAGGTGCGCCTGCTGGTCGATCAGTGGACGGTATCGCCCTGATGTCCGCGCTGGAGACGGGCTGGTCGGCGTGGCCTGCGCCGGCCAAGCTCAACCTGTTCCTGCAGATCGTCGGGCGCCGCGCCGATGGCTACCACCTGCTGCAGACCGCGTTCCGGCTGCTGGACTGGGGGGACACCATTCATCTTCGTTTGCGCAACGACGGCCTGATCCGGCGCATCGGCGACAGCCTGCCCGGCGTGGCGGAAGACGATGACCTGGTCATCCGGGCCGCGCGCCTGCTGCAATCCAGCGCGGGCACGCAGGCCGGCGCCGACATCCGGGTCGACAAGCGCATCCCCGCTGGCGGCGGCTTTGGCGGCGGCTCGTCGGATGCCGCCACCGTGCTGGTCGCGCTGAACGCCTTGTGGGGCCTGGGCTTGCCGGTCGACACGCTGGCCGAACTGGGGCTGCGGCTGGGTGCCGATGTGCCGGTGTTCGTGCGCGGGCACAATGCCTGGGCCGAGGGTGTTGGCGAGCAACTGACCCCGATCGGTCTCCCGGCGGCGTCCTACGTGCTGGTCGATCCGGGAATTCACGTGCCCACCCCGGTCTTATTTCAATCACGGGAATTGACGCGGGATGCCGCGCCCGTGAAAATAGCGGACTTCGCTTCGGGTTCTCTGCTCGACAATGCGTTCGAGCCGGTCCTGCGGCGCCGTGAACCCGCCATCGAGGCAGTGTTCCAGGCGCTGTCCAGGATCGGGAGGCCGCGTTTGACCGGGTCAGGGAGCGGGTGTTTCGTCGAATTCGCCACGCGCGCTGCTGCAGAGCAGGCCATGGCGCAGTTGCCGGGCAGCCTGAGGGCGTGGGTCGTGGAAGGTGCAGCGCACTCGCCACTGCTCGACGCGCTGGACGCGAGACAGGTTTGATGCAGGGGCGTCGCCAAGAGGCCCAAGGCACCAGGTTTTGATCCTGGCATTCGTAGGTTCGAATCCTACCGCCCCTGCCAGTTGTTGATGCAGGTCCCCCTGCAACAGTCGTACATGCAGGTCCCCTGCAATAGCCCGCACATCCATGTGCGGAGATTCAACGAAAAGCCCGGCATTTGGTCGGCTTTGTCCAGCTCAACCATCGCCCGCACGCTCTTTGCCGCCGCCCGAGAGATCCCATGCAAGACCAACGTAACCTGCTGGTGTTCTCCGGCAATGCCAACAAACCGCTTGCCCTGAGCATCTGCAAGGAGCTCGGCGTTCGCATGGGCAAGGCGCTGGTCACGCGCTTCTCCGATGGCGAGGTGCAGGTCGAGATCGAGGAAAGCGTGCGCCGGCAGGAAGTGTTCGTGATCCAGCCGACCTGCGCGCCGAGCGCGGAAAACCTGATGGAGCTGCTGGTGCTGATCGACGCGCTCAAGCGCGCCAGCGCCGCGTCGGTGACCGCGGTCATCCCGTACTTCGGCTACTCGCGCCAGGACCGCCGCATGCGTTCCTCGCGCGTGCCGATCACCGCCAAGGTCGCCGCCAAGATGATCTGTGCGATGGAGGCCGACCGCGTGTTGACGGTGGATCTGCATGCCGACCAGATCCAGGGCTTCTTCGATGTGCCGGTCGACAACGTCTATGCCTCGCCGCTGCTGCTGGCCGACATCTGGCGTGCCTACGGCACCGACAACCTGATCGTGGTCTCGCCGGACGTGGGCGGCGTGGTGCGCGCGCGCGCCGTCGCCAAGCGTCTGGACGATGCGGATCTGGCCATCATCGACAAGCGCCGTCCGCGCGCCAACGTCGCCACGGTGATGAACATCATCGGCGACGTGCAGGGCAAGACCTGCGTGCTGGTCGACGACCTGGTCGATACTGCCGGGACCCTGTGCGCCGCCGCCGCAGCGCTGAAGCAGCGCGGCGCGCTCAAGGTGGTGGCCTACATCACCCACCCGGTGCTGTCCGGCCCGGCAGTGGACAACATCAACAATTCGCAGCTCGACGAGCTGGTGGTCACCGACACGATTCCGCTGAACGAAGCCGCGCGCACCTGCGCCAAGATTCGTCAGCTGAGCGTGGCCGAACTGCTGGCCGAGACCATTCGCCGTATCGCCTTCGGCGAGTCGGTGAGTTCGCTCTACGTCGACTGATGCCGCATTCGGCGCCCGGAGTTCCGGGTGCCGGTACTACGTCTCGCCTGGTCGCGGGTGAGACGCTTCATCGCCGCGAGGCGGTATTCCAATCTAGGTAGTGAAACAACATGGCAAAGACTCACGAAATCAAGGTCGAGCGCCGCGCGAACGAGGGGAAGGGTGCGAGCCGCCGCCTACGTCACGCTGGCGTCATTCCGGCCATCGTTTACGGTGGCGAACTCGAGCCGGTCAGCATCCAGCTCAACCATGAGCAGATCTGGCTTGCCCAGCAGAACGAGTGGTTCTACTCGTCGATCCTCGACCTGAACCTCAATGGCGACGTGCAGCAGGTGCTGCTGCGTGACATGCAGCGCCATCCGTTCAAGCAGCTGATCATCCACATCGACTTCCAGCGCGTCAGCGCCAACGAGAAGCTCAGCGCCGCCGTGCCGCTGCACTTCATCAACGAAGCAGCCTCGCCGGCCGGTAAGTCCAGCGAAGTGGTCGTCACCCACGAACTCAACGAAGTTCAGGTCGTCTGCCTGCCGAAGGATCTGCCGGAGTTCATCGAAGTGGACCTGGGTGCCCTGGAAGTGGGCAACGTGATCCACTTGTCCGAGATCAAGCTGCCGGCCGGTGTGGAAATTCCGGAACTGAAGCTGGGCAAGGAGCACGACGTGGCGGTGGTTGCTGCCAAGCACGTGCGGATCGAGGAAGAAGACGCTGCCGGTGAAGAAGGCAGCGAAGGCGCCGAGACCAAGTAAGCCGTCGGCCGATCCCTCGCGCTGCGCGGGATCGGCTGCGGTCACTGGCATGTCTGCACTCCGCCTGATTGTCGGACTCGGGAATCCCGGTCCGGAACACGCGCAAACCCGGCACAACGCCGGGTTTCGTTTCGTCGATGCCCTCGTCGAGCGCCATGGCGTGCGCTGGGGGCTGGACGCCAAGTTGTTCGGCGAGACCGCCAAGGTCGAGATCGCCGGGCAATCGGTCTGGCTGCTCAAGCCGGTCACCTTCATGAATCTCAGCGGCAAATCGATCACCGCCGCGTTGCGGTTCTGGAAGATCGAGCCGGAGCAACTGCTCGTTGCACACGACGAACTGGATCTTGCGCCGGGCATCGCGCGGCTCAAGTTCGATGGCGGCCACGGCGGCCAGAACGGCCTGCGCGATACCATTCGCCTGCTGGGACACGGCAAATTCCATCGCTTGCGGATCGGCATCGGCCATCCCGGCCACAAGGACCGCGTGGTGCCCTGGGTGCTGGGACGGGCAGGGCGCGACGACGACGCGGCAATCGGCACTGCAGTGGACGCAGCCATCGATGTCCTGCCGCTGGCACTGGACGGTAATTTCAACGAGGCGATGAAGCGCCTGCATACGGAAAAATAGAGAATGGGGAATCGGGAATGGGAGGAGCGTTGCTCTTGCCATTCTCGATTCCCGATTCTCCATTCACTGGAAAACCTATGGGTATCAAATGCGGCATCGTCGGCCTGCCCAACGTCGGCAAGTCGACCCTGTTCAATGCGCTGACCAAGGCGGGCATCGCTGCGGCCAATTTTCCGTTCTGCACCATCGAGCCGAACGTCGGCATCGTGCCGGTGCCGGATCCGCGCCTCAATCAACTGGCTGAGATCGTCAAGCCGCAGAAGCTGATTCCGACCGCGGTCGAGTTCGTCGATATCGCCGGCCTGGTGGCAGGTGCGGCCAGCGGCGAAGGGCTGGGCAACAAGTTCCTGGCGCACATCCGCGAAGTCGATGCGATCACCCACGTGGTGCGCTGCTTCGAAAACGACGATGTCATCCATGTGAACAACAAGGTCGACCCGATCAGCGATATCGAAACCATCGATACCGAACTGGCACTGGCCGATCTGGACAGCGTGGAAAAGGCGCTCAACCGTGCCGAGCGCAGTGCCAAGGGTGGCGACAAGGATGCCGCGGCGCGCAAGCCGGTGCTGGCCAAGTTGCAGGCCGCGCTGGCCGATGGCAAGGCGGGGCGTGCAGCCGGCCTGGACGACGATGAAAAGGCGCTGGTGCGCGATCTGTTCCTGTTGACGCTCAAGCCGGTGATGTACATCGCCAACGTGCTTGAGGACGGTTTCGAGAACAATCCGCACCTGGACGCGGTGCGTCGGCATGCGTTGGCCGAAGGCGCCGAAGTGGTACCGGTCTCGGCAGCGATCGAAGAAGAGCTGTCGCAGCTCGACGACGAGGACCGCGACACCTTCCTGGCCGATCTGGGTCTGGACGAGCCGGGCCTGAATCGCGTCATCCGCGCCGCCTACAAGTTGCTTGGCCTGCAGACCTACTTCACTGCCGGCGTCAAGGAAGTGCGTGCGTGGACGGTCAGGGCTGGATCGACCGCGCCGCAGGCGGCAGCGGTGATCCATACCGATTTCGAGAAGGGCTTCATTCGCGCCGAGACGATCGGCTTCGACGACTTCATCAAGCACCGCGGCGAAGCCGGTGCGCGCGATGCGGGGCGTCTGCGTCTGGAAGGCAAGGAATACCGCGTGCAGGAAGGCGACGTGCTGCACTTCCGCTTCAACGTCTGACCGGTTGCGCGCGACCCCGATGGTCGCGCGTCTTCGGCACTGACGATTTGCTCAAAATTTTTGTTGACACTGCATGCATCCCACAACAAAATAACGGGCTGCTTCACCCCGAACCGAATTCGCCTCATCGCGCACCGGTCCGGTAGTAAAAGCTGGAGGGATACCCAAGCGGCCAACGGGGGCAGACTGTAAATCTGCTGGCTTACGCCTTCGGTGGTTCGAATCCACCTCCCTCCACCAGTTTCACGTTGTGGCATGCAGTTCCCGGCGCGGGAGTAGTTCAACGGTAGAACCTCAGTCTTCCAAGCTGATGGTGCGGGTTCGATTCCCGTCTCCCGCTCCATTGAACGCAAATGCATGGCATAATGCAAAACTCGCTCACGTAGCTCAGTCGGTAGAGCACCTCCTTGGTAAGGAGGAGGTCGAAGGTTCGATTCCTTTCGTGAGCACCACTACTCAATCGTCTTTAACTCCAAACGATTACCGAGACACGCACCCATGGCAAAAGCTAAATTTGAGCGCACCAAGCCGCACGTGAACGTCGGCACCATCGGTCACGTTGACCATGGCAAGACCACGTTGACAGCCGCGCTGACCAAGATCGGTGCTGAGCGTTTCGGTGGCGAGTTCAAGGCGTATGACGCGATCGACGCGGCGCCGGAAGAGAAGGCGCGCGGCATCACGATTTCGACCGCCCACGTCGAATACGAATCCCCGAACCGTCACTACGCGCACGTCGACTGCCCCGGTCACGCCGACTACGTCAAGAACATGATCACCGGTGCGGCGCAGATGGACGGCGCGATCCTGGTGTGTTCGGCTGCTGACGGCCCGATGCCGCAGACCCGTGAGCACATCCTGCTCTCGCGTCAGGTCGGTGTGCCGCACATTGTCGTGTTCCTGAACAAGGCCGACATGGTCGACGACGCCGAGCTGCTCGAGCTGGTCGAAATGGAAGTGCGCGAGCTGCTCAGCAAGTACGACTTCCCGGGCGATGACACCCCGATCATCCACGGTTCGGCGCGTCTGGCGCTGGACGGCGATCAGAGCGACATCGGCGTGCCGGCGATCCTGAAGCTAGTCGACGCGCTCGACACCTTCATCCCGGAGCCGACCCGCGACGTCGACCGTCCGTTCCTGATGCCGGTCGAAGACGTGTTCTCGATTTCCGGCCGCGGCACCGTGGTGACCGGTCGTATCGAGCGCGGCATCATCAAGGTTGGCGACGAAATCGAAATCGTCGGTATCCGCGACACCCAGAAGACCACCGTCACCGGCGTGGAAATGTTCCGCAAGTTGCTGGACCAGGGTCAGGCAGGCGACAACGCCGGTCTGCTGCTGCGCGGCACCAAGCGTGACGACGTCGAGCGCGGCCAGGTGCTGTGCAAGCCGGGTTCGATCAAGCCGCACACCGAGTTCGAAGCCGAAGTCTACGTGCTGTCCAAGGATGAGGGTGGCCGTCATACCCCGTTCTTCAAGGGCTACCGTCCGCAGTTCTACTTCCGTACCACCGACATCACTGGTGCTTGCCAGCTGCCGGAAGGCGTGGAGATGGTGATGCCGGGCGACAACGTGAAGATGGTCGTGACCCTGATCAACCCGGTCGCGATGGACGAAGGTCTGCGCTTCGCCATCCGTGAAGGCGGTCGTACCGTCGGCGCCGGTGTGGTTGCCAAGATCATCAAGTAAGTGCCTGCGTCCAGTCGCCTCGTGGCGGCTGGATTCAAACGAATGGCGGGCCGGCTGAACCGCGGTCCGCCTTCGTTGTCTTAGGGTTTGCGGTAAACGAGTACATACGCCAGTAGCTCAATTGGCAGAGCAGCGGTCTCCAAAACCGCAGGTTGGGGGTTCGAGTCCCTCCTGGCGTGCCACTCCTCTTTCCGGCCCAGCGATTCGGGTCAGATCGGTAACTAGAGCCGGATGAATAGCAAAATCGAGCCTTCCAAAAGCGCGTCTGCTGCCAGCGCTGATATCGTGAAATACGTCATCTCCGCGCTCCTGGTGATCGCGGGGTTGTTTGTGTGGTTCTGGTTTTCTGCGCCCGAGCGCGCCACCCAGTTCGGAGCCTGGACGCCGCAGTTGCGTGCGCTGGCCGTGATCGTAGGGTTGGTGGCGGGCGCATTCGTATTTTTGGGAACCGGCAAAGGCCGGGAAACCCGTGAATTCATGTCCGAATCCAGGTTTGAGTTGCGCAAGGTGGTCTGGCCGACGCGCCAGGAAGCCATTCGCACGACCTGGGTCGTGATTGTTGTTGTGATCATTCTGAGTTTGCTGTTGGGCGGCTTCGACTTCGTCATCCAGAAGCTCACGCAGTGGTTCCTGGCTCGTTGAGGAGAATCAAGCAGTGAAGCGTTGGTATGTCGTTCACGCCTATTCAGGCTTCGAAAAATCTGTTGCGCAGGCATTGCGCGACCGTATCGCCCGTACCGAGATGGAAGATCGTTTCGGCGACGTGTTGGTGCCGACCGAAGAAGTCATCGAGATGCGCGCCGGCCAGAAGCGCCGGTCCGAGCGCAAGTTCTTCCCCGGCTACGTGCTGGTGCAGATCGAGACCCACGA
Organism: Xanthomonas sp. WHRI 7064; assembly: GCF_040202355.2. Taxonomy (NCBI): domain Bacteria; kingdom Pseudomonadati; phylum Pseudomonadota; class Gammaproteobacteria; order Lysobacterales; family Lysobacteraceae; genus Xanthomonas; species Xanthomonas sp. WHRI 7064. Next base: position 1,191,899 of record NZ_CP167821.1, read on the forward strand.
AGAGGCCGGTATTCCGCGCATCGACAATGAAAGCTGGCACTTGGTGAAGGAGACTTCCAAGGTGATGGGCTTCATTGGCGGCACCGCTGACCGTCCGTTGCCGATTCGCGACGAAGAAGCCGATGCAATCCTGCAGCGTGTGCAGGACGGCGTCGAGAAGCCGCGTCCGAAGGTGTTGTTCGAGCCGGGTCAGATGGTGCGCGTCACCGATGGTCCGTTCAACGACTTCAATGGCGTGGTGGAAGAGGTCAATTACGAGAAGAGCAGGCTGCGGGTTGCCGTGCTCATCTTCGGTCGCTCCACGCCGGTCGAGCTCGAGTTCGGCCAGGTCGAGAAGGGCTGACGCCGGCCGGGCGCCGTCTAGGCGCCCGCCTTGAATGCTGTTATAGTGCGCGGCTCGCTGACCTGGCGAACCGCCGGGAACCAATGGCTGCCGCATGGCAGCCATCTGCGTGTGGTCAGAAACGTGAAGCCGGGACACGTGATTTCCCGGTCCGATGGGGAGCCTGCAGTCAAGGCGCTAGCACCCGGAGAGTATCGAAATGGCAAAGAAGATAACTGCTTACATCAAGTTGCAGGTCAAGGCCGGTCAGGCCAATCCTGCACCGCCGGTCGGCCCTGCCCTGGGTCAGCGCGGTCTGAACATCATGGAATTCTGCAAGGCGTTCAACGCAGCGACCTCCAAGCTGGAGCCGGGTCTGCCGACGCCGGTGGTCATCACTGCGTACTCCGACCGTACCTTCACCTTCATCACCAAGAGCACCCCGGCCAGTGTGCTGCTCAAGAAGGCTGCAGGCGTGACTTCCGGTTCCAAGCGCCCCAACACCGACAAGGTGGGCAAGGTGACGCGCAAGCAGCTGGAAGAGATCGCCAAGGTCAAGGAAGCCGATTTGACGGCGGCCGAGCTGGAAGCGGCAGTGCGTACGATTGCGGGTTCTGCCCGCAGCATGGGTTTGACGGTGGAGGGCTAAGACATGGCACAGAGCAAGCGCGTTAAGGCCATTGCGGCCGCTGTCGTTCCGGGCAAGACCTATGCCTTCGAAGACGCAATCAAGATCCTGAAGACCGTGACCAAGGCCAAGTTCGTCGAGTCGATCGACGTTGCCGTGCGCCTGGGCGTGGACGCCAAGAAGTCCGACCAGCAGGTGCGCGGTTCGACCGTACTGCCGGCCGGTACGGGCAAGAGCGTGCGCGTTGCCGTGTTCGCACCGGCCGGTGCCAAGGCTGACGAAGCCCTGGCCGCTGGTGCCGAGGCGGTGGGCATGGACGACCTGGCCGAGAAGATGCAGGCCGGCGATCTGAGCTACGACGTGGTCATCGCCACCCCGGACGCGATGCGCGTCGTCGGTAAGCTCGGCACCCTGCTGGGCCCGCGCGGCCTGATGCCGAACCCGAAGGTCGGCACCGTGTCGGCCAACCCGGGCGAAGCGGTCAAGAATGCCAAGTCGGGTCAGGTGCGTTACCGCACCGACAAGGCTGGCATCATCCACTGCACCATCGGCAAGGCCAGCTTCGATGACGAAGCGCTGAAGTCGAACCTGCAGGCGCTGCTGCTGGATCTGATCAAGGCCAAGCCGGCCACCTCGAAGGGTACCTACCTGCAGAAGGTGTCGGTCAGCTCGACGATGGGTCCTGGTGTGACCGTCGACCAGTCCAGCCTTGCGCTGAAGTGAGTTGAGGGGTCGGGCCTGTCATGGGCCTGACCCGTCGATGTAGTACAGCATTGTTTTTCCGGCCCGGGTCACCGTGTGCTGGGAGTCCGTTCCCTCCTTTGGGGTAACGGACATTTTGAAGGCGATCGCCGGCATGTCCGGCGGTAGCCGTCAAAGACCGCAGGCGCGGTCAGCGCAGATCGACGACGGGCATGGATGCTCGCACTGGCAGGGAGTCGCCGTCGATGCAGCGGGATCGCTTAATCAGGTTCGCAAGAGCCGGCCGGCGTAGATGGTGTCGCCCTTCTGGAGCTTTCTGGTTTACGCGCGTCTGGGACATCCCGGATCGAGCCCACTCCAGGTCTAGAACGGCCACCAAAGGAACATCGGTCGATGTTCCCGGCTTCCAGGAAGGAGGCTGCCCTGGACCGCAACCGGCAGGAGCCGCGAGCGGAGTAGTTTGAAGCGGGGATGAGGGATTCGGCATTGGGGATTTGCAGGAGCGGCTTCATGGCTTTCGACGAATCACCAATCACCAATCACCAATCCCGGCTTTAACGGAGGAGTGCAATGGCTCTCAATCTGTCTCAGAAGCAAGAAGTAGTCGCCGAGCTGGCAGACATCGCCGCCAAGGCTCACTCCTTGATCGCCGCCGAATACGCTGGCATCACGGTCTCCCAGATGACCGCGATGCGCAAGCAGGCCCGCGAAACCGGCGTGTTCTTGAAAGTTGTCAAGAACACCCTGGCTGCGCGCGCCGTTGAAGGTACTGATTTCGCTGTCGTCGCTGACAAGCTGGTCGGTCCTTTGCTGTATGCGTTTTCGATGGAGGAGCCCGGCGCTGCCGGTCGCCTGATCAAGGAATTCGCCAAGGGCAACGACAAGCTGCAGGCCAAGGTCGTGTCCATCGGCGGGGAACTGTTCCCGGCTGGCCACGTCGACGTGTTGGCTTCGCTGCCGACCCGCGATCAGGCCCTGGCCATGCTGGCCCGCGTGCTGTCCGAACCGGCTGCCATGTTTGCCCGTGCCGTCAAGGCCGTGGGCGACAAGCAGGGTGGTGGCGACGAAGCCGCCGCGCCGGTCGCCGAGACTGCCGAAGCTTGATGTCCTAGCGTTTGCTAGAACCCCAATCCAGAAAATCATTTAAAGGTAATCACAATGTCCCTTACCAACGAACAGATCGTCGACGCCATCGCCGAGAAGTCCCTGATGGAAGTGATGGAGCTGGTCAAGGCCATCGAAGAAAAGTTCGGCGTCTCCGCCGCCGCTCCGGTCGCTGCCGCTGCAGCTGGCCCGGCCGCCGTGGTCGAAGAGCAGACCGAGTTCAACGTGGTGCTGGTTGATTGCGGCGCCAACAAGGTCGGCGTCATTAAGGCCGTCCGCGCTGTGACCGGCCTGGGCCTGAAGGAAGCCAAGGATCTGACCGAAGCCGGCGGCATCCTGAAGGAAGGCGCCACCAAGGACGAAGCCGAGAAGATCAAGAAGGAACTGACCGAAGCCGGCGCCAAGGTCGAAGTCAAGTAAGCAGCATCTTGCATCGCCAGCGTTTCATGGTGATGCACTGAAGGCTGGGAGCGTAAAGCTCCCGGCCTTTGGCCGTTTCGGGCGGGAATCGAGAATCGGGATTGGGGAATCGCAAATGCAACATCGCGTGCTCATCCGATTCCCATTTCTCCATTCCCGATTCCGGCCTCACCGAGTTGGTAGTTGGAAGTAGCGGGAGAAGGCGTGCTGGTGCCGGCAATACCAGCGACTTCCAACTGACAATTTTGTTATTTCAGGGCCGCCGCGACGCGGCCCCCGCAGCCTAGGGTGAAGACTCATGACGTCTTATTCGTTCACCGAAAAAAAGCGTATCCGCAAGGACTTCGGCAAGCAGCGCTCGATTCTCGAAGTGCCGTTCCTGCTTGCCATCCAGGTCGATTCCTACCGCGAATTCCTGCAGGAAGACGTGGAGCCGAACAAGCGTAAGGACCTCGGTCTGCACGCGGCACTGAAGTCGGTGTTCCCGATTTCCAGCTACAGCGGCAATGCCGCGCTCGAATACGTGGGCTATAAGCTGGGTCAGCCGGTGTTTGACGAGCGTGAATGCCGTCAGCGCGGCATGAGCTATGGCGCGCCGCTGCGCGTGACCGTGCGCCTGGTGATCTACGACCGCGAGTCGTCGACCAAGGCCATCAAGTACGTGAAGGAGCAGGAGGTCTATCTGGGCGAAATCCCGCTGATGACCGACAACGGCACCTTCATCGTCAACGGCACCGAGCGCGTCATCGTCTCGCAGCTGCACCGTTCGCCGGGTGTGTTCTTCGACCACGACCGTGGCAAGACCCACAGCTCGGGCAAGCTGCTGTACAGCGCCCGCATCATCCCTTACCGCGGTTCCTGGCTGGACTTCGAGTTCGACCCGAAGGACGCGTTGTTCACCCGTATCGACCGTCGCCGCAAGCTGCCGGTGTCGATCCTGCTGCGCGCGCTTGGCTACAGCAACGAAGAGATGCTGGCCGAGTTCTTCGAGATCAATACGTTCCACATCAATCCGGACGAAGGCGTGCAGCTGGAGCTGGTGCCGGAGCGTCTGCGTGGCGAAACGCTGAACTTCGACCTGGCCGATGGTGACAAGGTCATCGTGGAAGCGGGCAAGCGCATCACCGCCCGTCACGTCAAGCAGCTCGAAGCCGCCGGCGTTGCCGCGCTGGCCGTGCCGGACGACTACCTGCTCACCCGCATCCTGTCGCACGACGTGGTCGATGGCTCCACCGGCGAACTGCTGGCCAATGCCAACGACGAGATCACCGAAGACCAGCTGGCAGCGTTCCGCAAGGCCGGCGTCGATGCGGTCGGCACCCTGTGGGTGAACGATCTGGACCGTGGTCCGTACCTGTCCAACACCCTGCGGATCGATCCGACCAAGACCCAGCTCGAAGCGCTGGTCGAGATCTACCGCATGATGCGTCCGGGCGAGCCGCCGACCAAGGAAGCCGCACAGAACCTGTTCCACAACCTGTTCTTCACCTTCGAGCGCTACGACCTGTCCACGGTCGGCCGCATGAAGTTCAACCGTCGCGTTGGCCGCAAGGACGTGCTGGGCGAGTCGGTGCTGTACGACAAGAAGTACTTTGCCGAGCGCAACGACGAAGAATCCAAGCGTCTGGTCGCCGAGCACACCGACACCTCCGACATCCTGGAAGTGATCAAGGTGCTCACCGAGATCCGCAACGGTCGCGGCGTGGTCGATGACATCGATCACCTGGGCAACCGTCGCGTGCGTTCGGTCGGCGAAATGGCCGAGAACGTGTTCCGCGTGGGCCTGGTCCGCGTCGAGCGCGCTGTCAAGGAACGCCTGTCGATGGCCGAGTCAGAGGGTCTGACCCCGCAGGAATTGATCAACGCCAAGCCGGTGGCTGCGGCGATCAAGGAATTCTTCGGCTCCTCGCAGCTGTCGCAGTTCATGGATCAGAACAACCCGCTGTCGGAAGTCACGCACAAGCGTCGCGTCTCCGCACTGGGCCCAGGCGGTCTGACCCGCGAGCGCGCCGGCTTCGAAGTGCGCGACGTGCATCCGACCCACTATGGCCGCGTCTGCACCATCGAAACCCCGGAAGGCCCGAACATCGGCCTGATCAACTCGCTGGCCGTGTTCGCCCGCACCAACCAGTACGGTTTCCTCGAGACGCCGTACCGCAAGGTGCTGGACGGCAAGGTCTCCGACGACGTCGAATACCTGTCGGCGATCGAGGAAAACGAGTACGTGATCGCCCAGGCGAACGCGCTGACCGACGCCAAGAACATGCTCACCGAGCAGTTCGTGCCGTGCCGGTTCCAGGGCGAGTCGTTGCTGAAGCCGCCGGCCGAAGTGCATTTCATGGACGTCTCGCCGATGCAGACCGTGTCGGTCGCCGCGGCGCTGGTGCCGTTCCTGGAGCACGACGACGCCAACCGCGCATTGATGGGCGCCAACATGCAGCGCCAGGCCGTGCCGACGCTGCGTTCGCAGAAGCCGTTGGTCGGTACCGGCATCGAGCGTGCAGTTGCGCGCGACTCGGGCGTGACCGTGAATGCACTGCGTGGTGGCGTGATCGAGCAGATCGACGCGGCCCGCATCGTGGTCAAGGTCAACGAGGCAGAAATCGGCGGCGGCACCGATGCCGGCGTGGATATCTACAACCTGATCAAGTACACCCGCTCCAACCAGAACACCTGCATCAACCAGCGTCCGCTGGTGAACGTGGGTGACGTGATCGCGCGCGGCGACGTGCTGGCCGACGGCCCGTCCACCGACATCGGTGAGCTGGCGCTGGGTCAGAACATGCTGATCGCGTTCATGCCGTGGAACGGCTACAACTTCGAAGACTCCATCCTGCTCTCCGAGCGCGTGGTGGAAGAAGATCGTTACACCACGATCCACATCGAAGAACTGACCTGCGTTGCGCGCGACACCAAGCTGGGGCCGGAGGAAATCTCCGCCGACATCCCGAACGTGTCCGAGCAGGCCCTGAACCGTCTGGACGAGAGCGGCGTGGTGTACATCGGTGCGGAAGTGCGCGCCGGCGACATCATGGTCGGCAAGGTCACGCCGAAGGGCGAGAGCCAGCTGACCCCGGAAGAAAAGCTGCTGCGTGCGATCTTCGGTGAGAAGGCGTCCGACGTGAAGGACAGCTCGCTGCGCGTGCCCCCGGGCATGGACGGCACCGTCATCGACGTGCAGGTCTTCACCCGCGACGGCATCGAGAAGGACAAGCGTGCGCGTCAGATCGAAGAGTCCGAAATCAAGCGCGTCAAGAAGGACTTCGACGACCAGTTCCGTATCCTGGAAGCGGCCATCTACGCACGTCTGCGTTCGCAGATCGTGGGCAAGGTCGCCAACGGCGGTCCGAACCTGAAGAAGGGCGACAACGTCACCGACGCGTATCTGGACGGCCTGAAGAAGTCCGACTGGTTCCAGCTGCGCATGAAGGACGAAGACGCTGCCGACGCCATCGAGCGTGCGCAGAAGCAGATCCAGGCGCACGAGAAGGAATTCGAAGCACGCTTTGCCGACAAGCGCGGCAAGATCACTCAGGGCGACGACCTCGCACCGGGCGTGCTGAAGATGGTCAAGGTGTTCCTGGCAGTGAAGCGCCGCATCCAGCCGGGCGACAAGATGGCAGGCCGCCACGGCAACAAGGGTGTGGTCTCCAACGTCGTGCCGGTCGAGGACATGCCGTACATGGCCACCGGCGAGCCGGTCGACATCGTGCTGAACCCGCTCGGCGTGCCGTCGCGTATGAACATCGGCCAGATTCTGGAAGTGCATCTGGGCTGGGCCGCCAAGGGCCTGGGTCGCAAGATCCAGCGCATGCTGGAAGCCCAGGCGGCGGTCAGCGAGCTGCGCAAGTTCCTGGACGACATCTACAACCACGACAGCGCGATCAATGCACAGCGCGTGGACCTGTCGCAGTTCAGCGATGAGGAATTGCTCAACCTGGGCAAGAACCTGATCGATGGCGTGCCGATGGCCACCCCGGTGTTCGACGGCGCCAGCGAAGCGGAAATCAAGCGCATGCTGGAACTGGCCGAACTGCCGCAGAGCGGTCAGACCCAGTTGTACGACGGTCGTACCGGCGAAGCGTTCGATCGCAAGACCACGGTTGGCTACATGCACTACCTGAAGTTGAACCACTTGGTCGACGACAAGATGCATGCACGCTCGACCGGTCCGTACTCCCTCGTCACCCAGCAGCCGCTGGGCGGCAAGGCGCAGTTCGGTGGTCAGCGCTTCGGTGAGATGGAAGTCTGGGCGCTGGAAGCCTACGGCGCGGCCTACACCCTGCAGGAAATGCTGACGGTGAAGTCCGACGACGTGCAGGGCCGCAACCAGATGTACAAGAACATCGTCGATGGTGAGCACGAGATGGTCGCGGGCATGCCGGAATCCTTCAACGTGTTGGTGAAGGAAATCCGCTCGCTGGCGATCAACATGGAACTGGAAGAGTGATCGAGCTGGATCCCGGCGCCGCGATGCGGCGCCGGGATCCGGAACGTAAGGCCCTCGGTTTCATCTCAGCTACGAAATTCCTCCGACCCGGAGATATCAAATGAAAGACCTGCTCAACCTCTTCAATCAACAGCGCCAGACGCTGGATTTCGACGCGATCAAGATCGCGCTGGCATCGCCCGACCTGATCCGTTCGTGGTCCTACGGCGAAGTGAAGAAGCCCGAAACCATCAACTACCGTACCTTCAAGCCCGAGCGTGACGGCCTGTTCTGCGCCGCCATCTTCGGACCGATCAAGGACTACGAGTGCCTGTGCGGCAAGTACAAGCGCATGAAGCACCGCGGCGTGGTCTGCGAAAAGTGCGGCACCGAAGTCACCCTGGCCAAGGTGCGTCGTGAGCGCATGGGTCACATCGACCTGGCCTCGCCGGTCGCGCACATCTGGTTCCTCAAGTCGCTGCCCTCGCGCATCGGCCTGATGCTGGACATGACCCTGCGTGACATCGAGCGCGTGCTGTACTTCGAAGCCTACGTGGTCACCGAGCCGGGCCTGACCCCGCTCGAGCGCCGCCAGCTGCTGACCGAAGAGCAGTACCTGACCGCACGCCAGGAGTACAACGACGACTTCGACGCCGCCATGGGCGCCGAGGCCGTGTACGAACTGCTGCGCACGATCGACCTGCAGTCGGAAATGACCCGCCTGCGCGAGGAAATCGCCAGCACCGGTTCGGAAACCAAGCTCAAGCGCCTCACCAAGCGCATCAAGCTGATCGAAGCCTTCCTGGAATCGGGCAACCGTCCGGAGTGGATGGTCATGACCGTGCTGCCAGTGCTGCCGCCGGATCTGCGTCCGCTGGTGCCGCTGGATGGCGGCCGCTTCGCGACCTCGGATCTGAACGATCTGTACCGCCGCGTGATCAACCGCAACAACCGTCTGCGTCGTCTGCTCGAGCTCAATGCGCCGGACATCATCGTGCGCAACGAGAAGCGCATGCTGCAGGAATCGGTCGATGCGCTGCTGGACAACGGCCGTCGCGGCCGTGCCATCACCGGCACCAACAAGCGTCCGCTGAAGTCGCTGGCCGACATGATCAAGGGCAAGCAGGGCCGGTTCCGTCAGAACCTGCTCGGCAAGCGCGTGGACTACTCCGGTCGTTCGGTCATCACCGTCGGTCCGTACCTCAAGCTGCACCAGTGCGGCCTGCCGAAGAAGATGGCGCTGGAGCTGTTCAAGCCGTTCGTGTTCGCCAAGCTGCAGCGTCGCGGCCTGGCCACCACCATCAAGGCGGCCAAGAAGCTGGTCGAGCGCGAAGAAGCCGAAGTCTGGGACATCCTGGAAGAAGTGATCCGCGAGCATCCGGTGCTGCTGAACCGTGCGCCGACCCTGCACCGTCTGGGCATCCAGGCGTTCGAGCCGGTGTTGATCGAAGGCAAGGCCATCCAGCTGCATCCGCTGGTCTGTACTGCGTTCAACGCCGACTTCGACGGTGACCAGATGGCCGTCCACGTGCCGCTCTCGCTGGAAGCCCAGCTGGAAGCGCGTGCGCTGATGATGTCCACCAACAACATCCTGTCGCCGGCCAACGGCGAGCCGATCATCGTGCCGTCGCAGGACGTGGTGTTGGGCCTGTACTACATGAGCCGCGCCCTGGAGAACAAGAAGGGCGAGGGCATGGTGTTCGCCAACACCAGCGAAGTGAAGCGCGCCTATGACAACCGTGTGGTGGAACTGCACGCCAAGGTCAAGGTCCGCATCACCCAGGTGGACGTGGAAGCCGACGGCAAGCGCAGCAGCGGCACCTCGATCGTGGACACCACGGTCGGTCGTGCACTGCTGAGCGAAATCCTGCCCGAAGGCCTGCCGTTCCAGCTGGCCAACACCGAGATGACCAAAAAGAACATCTCGCGTCTGATCAACTCCAGCTACCGTCTGCTGGGCTTGAAGGACACCGTCGTGTTCGCCGACAAGCTGATGTACACCGGCTATGCCTACGCAACCCGTGCAGGCGTGTCGATCGGCATCGACGACATGCTGATCCCGGACGAGAAGAAGGGCATCCTCACCGAGGCCGAAGCCGAAGTGCTGGAAATCCAGGAGCAGTACCAGTCCGGTCTGGTCACCGCCGGCGAGCGCTACAACAAGGTCGTGGACATCTGGTCGCGTACCAGCGAGCGCATCGCCAAGGCGATGATGGACACCATCGGTACCGAGAAGGTCGAAAATGCCAAGGGCGAGACCATCGACCAGAAGTCGATGAACTCGCTGTACATCATGGCCGACTCCGGTGCGCGTGGTAGCCAGGCGCAGATCCGTCAGCTGGCCGGTATGCGCGGCCTGATGGCGCGTCCGGATGGCTCGATCATCGAGACGCCGATCAAGGCGAACTTCCGCGAAGGCCTGAACGTGCAGGAGTACTTCAACTCCACCCACGGTGCCCGTAAGGGTCTGGCCGATACCGCGCTCAAGACCGCGAACTCGGGTTATCTGACCCGTCGTCTGGTCGACGTGGCGCAGGACGTGGTGATCACCGAAGTCGATTGCGGCACCACCGAAGGGTTGATCATGACCCCGATCGTGGAAGGCGGCGACGTGGTGGAGCCGTTGAAGGAGCGCGTGCTGGGCCGTGTGGTGGCCGAGGACGTGTACCTGCCGGGCAACGACGAAGAGCCGATCGTCACCCGCAACACGCTGCTGGACGAAGCCTGGGTTGCCAAGCTGGAAGACGCCAGCGTGCAGTCGGTGAAGGTGCGTTCGACCATCAGCTGCGAGTCCTCGTTCGGCGTGTGCGCACGCTGCTACGGTCGCGATCTCGCACGTGGTCACCAGGTCAACATCGGTGAAGCGGTCGGCGTCATCGCCGCCCAGTCGATCGGTGAGCCGGGTACCCAGCTGACCATGCGTACGTTCCACATCGGTGGTGCGGCATCGCGTGCGGCGGCGGTGGACAACATCACCGTCAAGACCACCGGTTCGGTGAAGTTCAACAACCTCAAGTCGGTGGCGCATGCCAGCGGCGCGTTGGTCGCGGTCTCGCGTTCGGGCGAACTGTCCGTGCTCGACGGCCATGGCCGCGAGCGCGAGCGTTACAAGCTGCCGTACGGCGCCACCATCACCGCCAAGGACGGTGATGCGGTCAAGGCCGGGCAGGGCGTGGCGAACTGGGATCCGCATAACCACCCGATCGTGTCGGAAGTGGCCGGTTTCATCCGCTTCATCGACTTCGTCGACGGCGTCACCGTCATCGAGAAGACCGACGAACTGACCGGTCTGGCCTCGCGCGAAATCACCGACCCGAAGCGTCGCGGTGCACATGCCAAGGAACTGCGCCCGATCGTGCGCATCGTCGATGGCAAGGGTAACGACCTGACGATCCCGAATACGGATCTGCCGGCCCAGTACCTGTTGCCGCCGCGCTCCATTGTCAACCTGCAGGACGGCGCCGCCGTCGGCGTGGGCGACGTGGTTGCCAAGATCCCGCAGGAAGCGTCCAAGACCCGCGACATCACCGGTGGTCTGCCGCGCGTTGCCGACCTGTTCGAAGCACGCAAGCCGAAGGATCCTGCGATCCTGGCCGAGCGCTCGGGCATCATCAGCTTCGGTAAGGACACCAAGGGCAAGCAGCGCCTGATCATCAAGGACACCGATGGGTCGGAACACGAAGAGCTGATCCCGAAGTACCGCCAGATCATCGTGTTCGAAGGCGAGCATGTGACCAAGGGCGAGACCGTGGTGGACGGCGAGCCGAGCCCGCAGGACATCCTGCGTCTGCTGGGTGTCGAGCCGCTGGCTGCATACCTGGTCAAGGAAATCCAGGACGTGTACCGCCTGCAGGGCGTGAAGATCAACGACAAGCACATCGAGGTGATCACTCGCCAGATGCTGCGCAAGGTCGAGATCACCGACCAGGGCACCAGCAAGTTCCTCAACGGCGAGCAGGTCGAGCGCCAGCGCGTCATCGAGGAAAATGCCCGCCTGGTCAAGCGCAACGAACTGCCGGCCAAGTACGATCCGGTGCTGCTGGGTATCACCAAGGCCTCGCTGGCCACCGAGTCGTTCATCTCGGCGGCTTCGTTCCAGGAGACCACCCGCGTGTTGACCGAGGCTGCCGTGCGCGGTACCCGCGACAACCTGCGCGGTCTGAAGGAAAACGTGATCGTGGGTCGTCTGATCCCGGCCGGTACCGGTCTGGCGTATCACGCCGGACGTCGCAAGTCGTCGGGTCTGACCGACTCGGAAATGGAAACGCTGTCGGGCAAGCCGACGGTAGCCGAACCGGTCGCAGCCGTGGCCGACGCTGGCGCGGACGAGGAGTAAGCGCTCCGACGGCGGTCGCAAGACCGCCGTAAGCCAAGCGAAAAGGAGGGCAGGAGGCCCTCCGTTTTCCGGCCTTGGATGGGCCAGCAGGGTTAGAATTCCGTGAAGTTGACGGAGTTTCGTCCTGCCAGCTATACTTCCCTGTCTCGGCGGGCCGTTTTTCGGCCTGCCTTTGTTTTCGTGCAAGGCCGTCTCGGCCTCTCAATCAGAAGAATCAACTGATGACGACGATCAATCAGCTGGTCCGCAAGCCTCGGCAAGCGACCACCTACAAGAGTGCCTCCCCGGCACTGGACAAGTGTCCGCAGCGCCGTGGCGTCTGCACACGCGTCTACACCACTACCCCGAAGAAGCCGAACTCGGCCCTGCGTAAGGTTGCCAAAGTGCGCCTGACGAACCAGGAAGAGGTCATCAGCTACATCGGTGGTGAAGGCCACAACCTGCAGGAGCACTCCGTGGTCCTGATTCGCGGTGGCCGCGTTAAGGATCTTCCCGGTGTGCGTTATCACACCGTCCGTGGTTCGCTGGACGCCGCCGGCGTCGCAAAGCGCCGTCAAGGTCGTTCCAAGTACGGCGCCAAGCGCCCGAAGAGCTAAGGAAACACTCCAATGTCCCGTAAAGGTTCTACTCCGCAGCGCACCGTCCTGCCTGATCCAAAGCATGGCAGCGAAACCATTGCCCGCTTCATCAATATGGTGATGCAAAGTGGCAAGAAGTCGGTTGCTGAGAAAATTGTCTATGGCGCGATGGACGTCATTGGCGAAAAGAATCCGAATGCCGTCGAGCTGGTGCAGAAAGCACTGGACAACGTGGCCCCGGCTGTCGAAGTTAAATCGCGTCGCGTCGGTGGTGCTACCTATCAGGTGCCCGTCGAAGTGCGCTCCTCCCGTCGCATGGCGCTGGCAATGCGCTGGTTGATCGATTCCGCGCGCAAGCGTGGCGAGAACACCATGCCGCGCAAGCTGGCTGCAGAACTGTTGGACGCCTCGGAAAGCCGTGGCGGCGCGATCAAGAAGCGCGAAGAGACGCACCGTATGGCGGAGGCGAACAAGGCGTTCGCACATTACCGCTGGTGACCTCGTGGGCCTTGGTAACGGGGCCCTTCAGCACCATCTGAGTGCTGTTTGCGACGCGTTACGCGTCGCATCCAATCCGAAGGCCGCCGAAAGGCGGCGTTCGGCCATCCGAAATCCAAGAAATTGAGAGGCTCCCCGTGGCCCGCACCACCCCTATCGAGCGTTACCGCAACTTCGGCATCATGGCCCACATCGATGCCGGCAAGACCACCACCTCCGAGCGCATCCTGTTCTACACCGGTGTCAGTCACAAGATCGGCGAAGTCCATGACGGCGCTGCAGTGATGGACTGGATGGAGCAGGAGCAGGAGCGTGGTATCACCATCACCTCCGCTGCGACCACCGCGTTCTGGTCGGGCATGGACAAGTCCATGCCGCAGCACCGCTTCAACATCATCGACACCCCCGGGCACGTTGACTTCACCATCGAAGTGGAGCGCTCCTTGCGCGTGCTCGACGGTGCGGTGTTCGTGCTGTGCGCCGTCGGTGGCGTGCAGCCGCAGTCCGAGACCGTGTGGCGCCAGGCCAACAAGTACTCCGTGCCGCGCATGGCCTTCGTCAACAAGATGGACCGTACCGGTGCCAACTTCGACAAGGTCGTCGAGCAGCTGAAGGCCCGTCTGGGTGCCTACGCCGTGCCGATGCAGGTGCCGATCGGCGCCGAAGACGGCTTCGAGGGCGTGGTCGACCTGCTCAAGATGAAGGCGATCCATTGGGATACCGCATCGCAGGGCACCACCTTCGAATACCGCGACATCCCGGCCGATCTGGTCGAGATCGCGACCGAGGCGCGTTCGTTCATGGTCGAGGCGGCTGCAGAAGCCAGCGAAGACCTGATGGACAAGTACCTCAACGAAGGCGACCTGAGCGAAGAAGAGATCCTGGTGGGTCTGCGCGAGCGCACCCTGAAAGTCGAAATCGTGCCGGTGTTCTGCGGCTCGGCGTTCAAGAACAAGGGCGTGCAGGCCATGCTCGACGGCGTCGTGCACCTGTTGCCGTCGCCGGCCGACCGTCCGCCGGTCCAGGGTATCGATGAGGACGAGAAGGAAGACACCCGTCCGGCCACCGATACCGCGCCGTTCTCGGCGTTGGCGTTCAAGATCATGACCGACCCGTTCGTGGGCTCGCTGACGTTCTTCCGTGTCTACTCGGGCACGTTGAACTCCGGCGACCAGGTCTACAACCCGGTCAAGTCGAAGAAAGAGCGCGTGGGCCGCATCCTGCAGATGCACTCCAACAATCGCGAAGAGATCAAGGAAGTGCGCGCTGGCGACATCGCTGCTGCCGTGGGTCTGAAGGACGTCACCACCGGCGACACGCTGTGTGCGCAGGACAAGGTCATCACCCTGGAGCGCATGGTGTTCCCGGAGCCGGTGATCTCGATGGCGGTGGAGCCCAAGACCAAGTCGGACCAGGAAAAGATGGGTATGGCCCTGGGCCGTCTGGCGCAGGAAGATCCCTCGTTCCGCGTCAAGACCGACGAAGAATCCGGCCAGACCATCATCTCGGGCATGGGCGAGTTGCACCTGGACATCATCGTCGACCGCATGCGTCGCGAGTTCAATGTCGAGGCCAACGTCGGCAAGCCGCAGGTGGCCTACCGCGAAACCATCCGCAAGTCCGACGTCAAGTCCGACTACAAGCACGCCAAGCAGTCCGGTGGTAAGGGTCAGTACGGTCACGTGGTGATCGAGCTGTCGCCGATGACCGAGGACGATCGCAAGAGCGACAACGTCAAGGACGATTTCCTCTTCATCAACGACATCACCGGCGGCATCATCCCGAAGGAATTCATCCCCTCGGTCGAAAAGGGTCTGCGCGAGACGATCACCAGTGGTCCGATCGCCGGCTTCCCGGTGGTGGGCGTGAAGGTCAAGCTGGTGTTCGGCTCGTACCACGACGTCGACTCCTCGGAAATGGCGTTCAAGCTGGCCGCGTCTATGGCGTTCAAGCAGGGCTTTGCGAAAGCCAGCCCGGTGTTGCTGGAGCCGATCATGAAGGTCGAAATCGTCAGCCCGGAGGATTACCTGGGTGACGTGATGGGCGACGTGAGCCGCCGTCGTGGCGTGTTGCAGGGTCAGGACGACAGCCCGTCGGGCAAGATCATCAACGCGATGATTCCGCTGGGTGAAATGTTCGGCTACGCGACCTCGCTGCGCTCGATGAGCCAGGGCCGTGCGACGTTCTCGATGGAATTCGACCACTACGAAGAGGCACCGGCCAACATCGCCGACGCCGTCACCAAGAAGGGCTGAGTTCGCTCAGCCGCTTCTCACAAATTTTTCAATTAGAGGTAGTTAGTCATGGCAAAAGCTAAATTTGAGCGCACCAAGCCGCACGTGAACGTCGGCACCATCGGTCACGTTGACCATGGCAAGACCACGTTGACAGCCGCGCTGACCAAGATCGGTGCTGAGCGTTTCGGTGGCGAGTTCAAGGCGTATGACGCGATCGACGCGGCGCCTGAAGAGAAGGCGCGCGGCATCACGATTTCGACCGCCCACGTCGAATACGAATCCCCGAACCGCCACTATGCGCACGTCGACTGCCCCGGCCACGCCGACTACGTCAAAAACATGATCACCGGTGCGGCGCAGATGGACGGCGCGATCCTGGTGTGTTCGGCTGCTGACGGCCCGATGCCGCAGACTCGTGAGCACATCCTGCTCTCGCGTCAGGTCGGTGTGCCGCACATCGTCGTGTTCCTGAACAAGGCCGACATGGTCGACGACGCCGAGCTGCTCGAGCTGGTCGAAATGGAAGTGCGCGAGCTGCTCAGCAAGTACGACTTTCCGGGCGATGACACCCCGATCATCCACGGTTCGGCGCGTCTGGCCCTGGACGGCGATCAGAGCGACATCGGCGTGCCGGCGATCCTGAAGCTGGTCGATGCGCTCGACACCTTCATCCCGGAGCCGACCCGCGACGTCGACCGTCCGTTCCTGATGCCGGTCGAAGACGTGTTCTCGATCTCCGGCCGCGGCACCGTGGTGACCGGTCGTATCGAGCGCGGCATCATCAAGGTTGGCGACGAAATCGAAATCGTCGGTATCCGCGACACGCAGAAGACCACCGTCACCGGCGTGGAAATGTTCCGCAAGCTGCTCGACCAGGGTCAGGCAGGCGACAACGCCGGTCTGCTGCTGCGCGGCACCAAGCGTGACGACGTCGAGCGCGGCCAGGTGCTGTGCAAGCCGGGTTCGATCAAGCCGCACACCGAGTTCGAAGCCGAAGTCTATGTTCTGTCCAAGGACGAGGGTGGCCGTCATACCCCGTTCTTCAAGGGCTACCGTCCGCAGTTCTACTTCCGCACCACCGATATCACTGGCGCTTGCCAGCTGCCGGAAGGCGTGGAAATGGTGATGCCGGGCGACAACGTGAAGATGGTCGTGACCCTGATCAACCCGGTCGCGATGGACGAAGGTCTGCGCTTCGCCATCCGTGAAGGCGGTCGTACCGTCGGCGCCGGCGTGGTTGCCAAGATCATCAAGTAAGTCCTGCAGCCCGGCGGCTTCCAGTCGCTGGATCTGCAAAAGAGAGGGTCGGCGCAAGCCGGCCCTTTTTTTGTGCGTCAGGTCAGGTGGACATGCACACGAGGGCGCATTGATGGAACAGGACGCTTGCACAGGTAAAAACCCATCGCTATAATGCGCGGCTCGGTGTCCCTGGGTAGGGCGCCGAGTTACAGCGAAAAGAACGGCAGGATGCCGCTCGTGTTCGCCAGACCGGGAAGGTCGCGTTGCATGGAGCACTCAACAACTCACATGTTGTTGACCGTGCTCTTGTTGCGCATTATACTTTTCCGTCTGGGCAGGCCGGTTTACCGGTCTGCCTCAGTTTTTGGGCGGAGGAAATGCCCTCGTCAGCAGGATGCATGGCGATTTCATCTACGTCAGGAATATCGGGGCAGGTATCCCAGAGGCCTTGCCCGTCGCTCTTTTAACGAAGGAAGCTTCCGTCATGTCGGAACAAAAGATCCGGATTCGGTTGAAGGCGTTCGATCATCGTTTGATCGACCGTTCGGCCAGCGAGATCGTCGAAACGGCTAAGCGGACCGGCGCGCAAGTGCGTGGCCCGATCCCGTTGCCGACCAAGATCGAACGTTACACCATCCTCGTATCCCCGCATGCCGACAAGGATGCGCGTGACCAATACGAAACCCGCACGCACAAGCGTGTGCTCGATATCGTCGACCCGAACGACAAGACCGTGGACGCGCTGATGAAGCTCGAACTCGCGGCTGGCGTCGACGTTCAGATCAAGTTGACCTGAGGACTACGACCATGACGAAGAAATATTCGTTGGGCTTCGTAGGCCGCAAGGCTGGTATGAGCCGCGTCTTCACTGAAGACGGTCGCTCGGTACCGGTCACGCTGATCGAAGCAACTCCAAACCGCATCGCGCAGATCAAGACCGTCGAAGCTGACGGCTACAGCGCTGTGCAGATTACCGTTGGTGCCCGTCGTGCCGCGCTGGTCAACAAGCCGGCTGCTGGCCACTTCGCCAAGGCGAAGGTGGAAGCGGGTCGCGGCCTGTGGGAATTCCGCGTTGAAGACGCGCAGCTCGGCGATTTCGCCGTCGGCGGCGAAATCAAGGCGGACATCTTCGAGGTCGGCCAGAAGGTCGACGTCCAGGGCGTCACCAAGGGTAAGGGTTTCCAGGGCACCATCAAGCGCTACAACTTCCGTATGGGCGATGCAACTCACGGTAACTCGCTGTCGCATCGCGCGCCGGGTTCGTTGGGTCAGCGCCAGACCCCGGGTCGCGTTTTCCCGGGTAAGAAGATGTCGGGCCACATGGGCGCCGTGCAGCAAAGCACGCAGAACCTGGAAGTGGTCAAGGTCGACGTCGAGCGTGGTCTGATTGCTATCCGCGGCGCCGTGCCTGGCGCAGCTGGTGGCGACGTGATCGTCCGTCCGGCGAGCAAGGCATAAGGAGAGATGACGATGGAACTCGTTATCACGGGTAGCAACAACAAGGTCTCGGTCTCCGATGCCGTGTTCGGTCGCGAATTCAGCGAAGATCTGGTTCACCAGGTCGTCGTCGCTTATCGCAATGCCGGCCGCGCTGGTACCAAGGCTCAGAAGACGCGTTCGGAAGTTGCGGGCACGACCAAGAAGTCGAAGAAGCAGAAGGGCGGCGGTGCGCGTCATGGCGCGCTGACGGCTCCGATCTTCATCGGCGGCGGCGTGACCTTCGCGGCCAAGCCGCGCAGCTTCGAACAGAAAGTCAACCGCAAGATGTACCGTGCGGCCATCTGCGCGATCTTCTCTGAGCTTAATCGCCAGGGTCGCCTGATGATCGTCGATGCGTTCGACGTCGAAACCACCAAGACCCAGGGTCTGATCGAGAAGCTGAAGGGACTGGACGTGGGCAAGCGCCCGCTGATCGTCACCGAGGAAGCGTCCGAGCACCTGTATCTGTCCGCCCGCAATCTGCCGTATGTGCAGGTGCGTGATGTGCAGGGTTTGGATCCGGTCGCTCTGGTCGGGGCCGATACGGTCGTGATCACCGCCGATGCGGTCAAGAAGGTCGAGGAGTGGCTGGCATGAGCAGCAACGAAAAAATCTTCAGCGTGCTGCGTGCTCCGCGAGTCTCCGAAAAGACCGCGCGCCTGCAGGAAATCTCCAACCAGTATGTCTTCGAAGTTTCGAACGAAGCCACCAAGGCCGATGTAAAGGCCGCGGTTGAGCAGCTGTTCGACGTCAAGGTCAAAGCGGTCAACGTGGTCAACGTCAAGGGCAAGAGCAAGTCCTTCCGTAACCGTGCTGGCAGCCGTGGCAATTGGCGCAAGGCGTACGTCCGCCTGGTTGATGGTCAGTCCATCGACGTAACGGCCAAGGCCTGAGGTCCATCCCATGCCATTGATGAAGTTCAAACCCACCTCTCCCGGCCGTCGTTCCGCCGTGCGCGTGGTTACTCCCGATCTGCACAAGGGCGCACCGCACGCGGCGCTGCTCGACTCGCAGAGCAAGTCCGGTGGTCGTAACCACCATGGCCGCATCACCGTGCGTCACGTCGGTGGTGGCCACAAGCAGCACTACCGCATCATCGACTTCAAGCGCAACAAGGAAGGCATTCCGGCGCGTGTGGAGCGGATCGAATACGATCCGAACCGTACCGCTCATATCGCCCTGCTGTGCTACGTCGACGGCGAGCGTCGCTACATCATTGCCCCCAAGGGCTTGAAGGCTGGCGATCAGGTCATTGCCGGTGCCAATGCACCGATCAAGACCGGCAACACGCTGCCGCTGCGCAACATCCCGGTCGGTACGACGGTCCACGGTATCGAGCTGAAGCCGGGTAAGGGCGCTCAGATCGCACGTGCTGCCGGCGCAGCCGTCCAGCTGGTCGCTCGCGAAGGCATCTATGCCACGCTGCGTCTGCGCTCGGGCGAAATGCGCAAGGTGCCGGTCGAGTGCCGCGCCACCATCGGCGAAGTCGGCAACGACGAGCACAACCTCGAGAAGCTGGGCAAGGCTGGCGCCAAGCGCTGGCGCGGTGTTCGTCCGACCGTTCGCGGTGCGGCCATGAACCCGGTCGATCACCCGCACGGTGGTGGTGAGGCCAAGGCTGGCCAGGGTAATCCGCATCCGGTCACCCCGTGGGGTGTTCCGACCAAGGGTTACAAGACGCGCAAGAACAAGCGCACCCAGCAATTCATCGTCCGCGATCGTAGGGGCTAATCGACCATGGCACGTTCACTTAAGAAGGGCCCGTTCGTCGATCACCACCTTGCAAAGAAGGTGGAGTCCGCTGCGGGTAGCAAGAAGCCGATCAAGACCTGGTCGCGCCGTTCGATGATCCTGCCGGAAATGGTAGGCATCACCATCGCCGTGCATAACGGCAAGAACCACATTCCGGTGCTCGTCAACGAGAATATGGTCGGCCACAAGCTCGGCGAATTTGCCGTCACCCGGACCTTCAAGGGTCACGGTGGCGACAAGAAGTCGAGCAGGTAAGGAGAGATGACGATGGAAGCGAAAGCAATCCTGCGCACCGCGCGCATCTCCCCGCAGAAGGCCCGCCTGGTCGCTGACCAGGTGCGTGGACTGTCCGCCGAACGTGCGGTCAATCTGCTGAAGTTCTCGGACAAGAAGGCTGCGCACCTGATCAAAAAGGTTGTGGAGTCGGCTATTGCCAATGCCGAGAACAATCAGGGCGCGGATGTCGACGAGCTGAAGGTCAAGACCATCATGGTTGATGAAGGTCCCTCCCTGAAGCGTTTCATGGCGCGGGCGAAAGGCCGCGGTACCCGCATCCTCAAGCGCACCAGTCACATCACTGTGATTGTTGGCGCCGCCAAGTAAGCGGAAAGGAAAAGACCATGGGTCATAAAGTTCATCCGACTGGAATTCGCCTTGGCATCGCCAAGGACTGGAATTCCAAGTGGTACGCAAGCAAGGCCGACTTCGCCGCCTACCTGGCAGCCGACCTGAAAGTGCGTGAAATGCTGCGCAAGAAGCTCGCGCAGGCAGGTATCAGCAAGATCTTGATCGAGCGCCCTGCCAAAACCGCCCGCGTGACGATCCACACCGCCCGTCCGGGCGTGGTGATCGGCAAGCGTGGCGAGGACATCGAAAAGCTGCGTAAGGAAGTGAGCGCGATGATGGGTGTTCCTGCCCACATCAACGTCACCGAAGTGCGCAAGCCGGAGCTGGATGCGCAGCTGGTCGCCGAGTCGATCGCGCAGCAGCTTGAGCGTCGCATCATGTTCCGCCGCGCAATGAAGCGCTCGGTCGGCAACGCGATGCGCTTGGGTGCCCTGGGCATCAAGGTCAACGTGGCTGGCCGCCTCAACGGTGCAGAAATCGCCCGTTCGGAGTGGTACCGCGAAGGCCGCGTGCCGCTGCACACGCTACGTGCCGACATCGATTACGGTTTTGCTGAGGCGTCCACGACGTACGGCATCATCGGCATCAAGGTCTGGATCTATAAGGGTGAGGTCTTCGACTTCTCCCAGGTTGGCCAGGAGAAGCAGGACGACAGCCCGCGCAACGATCGTAACGATCGCGGCGACCGTGGTGACCGTCCTTCGCGCCCGGCTCGTGAAGCGAGGTAACGGCAATGTTGCAACCCAAGCGAACCAAATATCGCAAGATGCACAAGGGCCGTAACGACGGCCTGGCATGGAGCGGAAACGCCGTCAGCTTCGGCGAGTACGGCCTCAAGGCAACCGCGCACGGTCAGCTGACCGCGCGTCAGATTGAAGCAGCACGTCGTACGATCAGTCGCCACGTCAAGAAGGGCGGCAAGATGTGGATTCGTGTGTTCCCCGACAAGCCGATCACCAAGAAGCCGATCGAAGTCCGCATGGGCTCCGGTAAGGGCAACGTGGAGTACTGGGTCGCGCAGATTCAGCCGGGCCGCATGATCTATGAAATCGAGGGTATTCCCGAAGATATCGCACGTGAGGCGTTCCGCCTTGCCGCCGCGAAATTGTCGGTGACCACCACTTTCGTGACCCGGACGGTGCGCTGATGGATATCAAACAACTCCGCGAGAAGTCGGCTGACGAACTGAAGGCCCACCTGACCGATCTGCGTAAGGAGCAGTTCTCGCTCCGTATGCAGCAGGTCACCGGCCAGCTGCCGAAGACCCACGATACCCGCCGGGTGCGCCGCGAGATTGCTCGCGTCAAGTACCTGCTCGGCAGCACCAAGTAAGGACGGCCGCGATGAGCGACAACAACGAAAAGCAAGCGCTGCGCACGGTCGAAGGCCGTGTTGTCAGCAATAAGATGGACAAGACGGTCACCGTGTTGGTGGAGCGCCAGGTCAAGCACCCGTTGTACGGTAAGTACATCAAGCGCTCGTCCAAGCTCCACGCACACGACGCCGACAATGCCTGCAACGAAGGCGACGTCGTGCGTGTGACCGAGATTGCTCCAATGTCCAAGACCAAGAACTGGCGGGTGGTCGAAATCGTCACCCGTTCGGCCGAATAAGGGAGATCTGAATCATGATCCAGATGCAGAGCTACCTCGATGTCGCCGACAATTCGGGTGCCAAGGAAGTGATGTGCATCAAGGTGCTGGGCGGCTCCAAGCGCCGCTACGCACACATTGGCGACATCATCAAGGTGACCGTCAAGGACGCCATTCCGCGTGGCAAGGTCAAGAAGGGCGAAGTCTACGACGCCGTCGTGGTGCGTACCCGCAAGGGTGTGCGCCGTCCCGACGGTTCGCTGATCCGCTTCGATGGCAACGCCGCTGTGCTGTTGAACAATAAGCAGGAGCCGATCGGGACCCGCATCTTCGGGCCGGTGACGCGCGAGCTGCGTTCCGAGAAGTTCATGAAGATCGTCTCGCTCGCTCCCGAAGTGCTGTGAGCGGAGGACATATACATGGCTAACCGTATCAAGAAGGGCGACCAGGTCGTCATCAACACCGGCAAGGACAAGGGTAAGCAGGGTGAAGTTGTGCGTGTGGATGGCGATCGCGTGATCGTCTCCAATGCCAACGTCATCAAGCGCCACACCAAGCCGAACCCGCAGGCGGGTGTCGCCGGCGGCGTGGTCGAGCGTGAAGCGTCGATCCATATCTCCAACGTCAATATCGTCAACCCGGCAACGGGCAAGGGCGAGCGCGTTGGCTTCAAGGTGCTGGAGGATGGACGCAAATTGCGTGTGTTCCGCTCCAGCGGTGAGGCGCTCGACGCCTGAGGAATGCGATCATGAACACTCGTCTCGAAAAGTTTTACAAGGAAAACGTGGTGCCGGCCCTGATGAAGGAATTCGGCTACACCAATCCGATGGAAGTGCCGAAGCTGGTCAAGGTCACGCTCAACATGGGCGTGGGCGAGGCGGCTACCAACAAGAAGATTCTGGAAAATGCGGTCGCCGACATGTCCAAGATCTCCGGTCAGAAGCCGGTGGTCACCAAGTCGCGCGTTTCGGTCGCATCGTTCAAGATTCGTGACGGTTGGCCGATCGGCTGCAAGACCACGTTGCGTCGCGCCAAGATGTACGAGTTTCTGGATCGTCTGATCAACATCTCGCTGCCGCGCGTGCGCGACTTCCGTGGTGTTTCCGGTCGCTCCTTTGACGGTCGTGGCAACTTCAACATGGGTGTGAAGGAACAGATCATCTTCCCGGAAATCGACTTCGACGCCGTCGACGCGATTCGCGGTATGGATATCGCCATCACCACCACCGCCAAGACGGATGCGGAAGCGAAGGCGCTGCTGGCAGCGTTCAAGTTCCCGTTCCGTAACTGACCGTCGAGGACATCCGAAATGGCAAAGACCTCCATGATCCACCGCGACATCAAGCGTGCAAAGCTGGCGAAGAAATTCGCCGGCAAGCGTGATGCGCTGAAGAAGATCCTCTCCAGTCAGGATGCGTCCTACGAAGAGAAGATCGACGCGTCGACCAAGTTGCAGAAGCTGCCGCGCGATTCGTCGCCGAGCCGCCACCGCAACCGTTGCGAGTTGTCCGGTCGTCCGCGCGGTGTCTACCGCAAGTTCGGTCTGGGTCGCAACATGCTGCGCAAGGCCACGATGAACGGCGACGTTCCGGGCCTGCGCAAGGCAAGCTGGTAACAGCATTGCCGGCCGTTCGCGGCCGGCTTGAACAGGATGGTTCTGTTCAACAAGGGAGTCCGACGCAAGTCGGGCTCTTTTGTCGTATACTTCCGCTTCTGTCTTGCCCGCATGGGCCTGGCATGGCGTAAAGGGTCCTGGCCCATCCCCAGGAAAACACAAGATTTTCGCGAAAGCGGATATCGGTGCACTCAAAGGTACTCATATGAGCATGACTGATCCCATCGCCGACCTGCTGGTACGCATCAAGAATGCGGCAGCGGTTGGTAAGCAGACGGTGAAATTGCCGTCGTCCAAGATCAAGGTCGCGATCGCCCAGGTCCTGAAGGACGAGGGTTACATCACCGACCTGCGCGTGACAGCGACCGAGAACAACAAGTCGGAGCTGGAAATCGTGCTGAAGTATTTCGAAGGCCGTCCGGTCATCGAGACCCTGAAGCGTTTCTCGCGCTCGGGTCTGCGCCAGTACCGCGGCAAGACCGAGCTGCCCAAGGTCCTTGGCGGCCTGGGTATCGCCATCATTTCCACGTCGAAGGGCATCATGACCGATGCGCAGGCTCGCGAAGCCGGCGTTGGTGGTGAAGTCCTGTGCTTCGTGGCCTAAGGGAAGGAATCGATCATGTCCCGTGTAGCCAAGAAGCCTGTCTCCCTTCCGAAGGGTGTTGAACTCAAGGTCCAGCCCGAGCTGGTCAGCGTCAAGGGCCCGAAGGGCACCCTGACCCTGCCGAAGCCGGTTGGCGTCGAAATCGCCATCGACGGCGACGTTGCCACGCTGTCGGCCAACGAACCGTCGCAGATCGCCATCACCGGCACCGTGCGCGCCATTCTGGCCAACATGGTCAAGGGTGTGTCCGAGGGCTTCGAGCGCAAGCTCGAGCTGGTCGGCGTCGGTTACCGTGCCGCCATGCAGGGCAAGGACCTGAGCCTGTCGCTTGGTTTCTCGCATCCGCTGGTGTTCGTGGCGCCGGAAGGCATCACGCTGTCGACCCCGACCCAGACCGAAATCGTGGTCCAGGGCGCCGACAAGCAGCGCGTCGGCGAAGTTGCCGCCAAGATTCGCGGTTTCCGTCCGCCGGAGCCCTATAAGGGCAAGGGTGTGAAGTACGCCGGTGAAGTCATCATTCGCAAGGAAGCCAAGAAGGCTTAATGGCGAGTCCCTCGCAAGAGCCCGCACATCCCTGTGCGGACTTTTGATAGGAGCACGCTTTCCCTTCAGCTTCCGTAGGATAAATATCATGAGCATCAACAAGAACATCGCACGTCTGCGTCGCGCCAAGTCCACCCGTTCGCACATCCGTGAACTGGGCGTCGCTCGCCTGTCGGTGCTGCGCACCGGCCAGCACCTGTATGCGCAGGTCTTCACCGCCGACGGCTCCAAGGTGATCGCTGCGGCGAACACCCTGCAGGCCGACGTCAAGGAAGGCCTGAAGAACGGCAAGAACAGCGATGCGGCCGTCAAGGTCGGCAAGCTGATCGCCGAGCGCGCCAAGGCTGCGGGCATCGAGAAGGTCGCATTCGACCGCTCGGGCTACCGCTACCATGGCCGTATCAAGGCGCTGGCCGACGCAGCTCGCGAAGGCGGCCTGCAGTTCTAAGCACTGCTGCGGATGTGGCCATCGGCCATATCCGCGTTACCGCCGGCAGGTGAGATGCCGGACCGTCCCGTTCTTTTGCAACGGTGCCGGGAACACAGCGTGACTCCACAACCATAAGCGGCTTCGAGCCGTACATACTCAATCAATCAAGGAATCAAGATGGCAGAAGAACGTGCACCGCGGGGTCGTGATCGCGACCGTAACCGCGAAGAGAAAGTCGACGATGGCATGATCGAAAAGCTGGTCGCGGTCAATCGCGTCAGCAAGACGGTCAAGGGCGGTCGCCAGTTCACCTTCACCGCGCTGACCGTGGTCGGCGATGGTCTGGGCAAGGTCGGTTTCGGTTATGGCAAGGCGCGCGAAGTGCCGGTCGCCATCCAGAAGTCGATGGAGCAGGCGCGCAAGAACCTGGCCACTGTCGATCTGAACAACGGTACCTTGTGGCATGCCGTCAAGTCCGGCCATGGCGCAGCACGCGTTTACATGCAGCCGGCGTCGGAAGGTACGGGCGTCATCGCCGGCGGCGCCATGCGCGCTGTGCTGGAAGCGGTCGGCGTCAAGAACGTGCTGGCCAAGGCGGTTGGTTCGCGTAATCCGATCAACCTGGTCCGTGCAACCCTGAAGGGTCTGTCGGAAGTGCAGTCGCCGGCCCGTGTTGCGGCCAAGCGCGGCAAGAAGGTGGAGGAGCTCAACCATGGCTAAGGACGCCAACAAGACCGTGAAGGTGCGCCTGGTGCGTGGCCTGCGTGGAACCCAGTCGCGTCACCGCCTGTCGGTGCGTGCGTTGGGCCTGAATAAGCTCAACGATGTGCGTGAACTGAAGGACAGCCCGCAGGTTCGCGGTCTGATCAATACCGTTCACTACCTCGTCAAGGTTGAGGACTAATCCCATGACTTTGCATCTCAATGACCTCAAGCCCGCCGACGGCGCCCGTACCGAGCGCACCCGCGTCGGTCGTGGCATCGGCTCCGGCCTTGGCAAGACCTGCGGCCGCGGCCACAAGGGTTCGTTCGCTCGCAAGGGCGGCGGCAAGATCAAGGCCGGCTTCGAAGGCGGCCAGACGCCGATGCAGCGCCGTCTGCCGAAGATCGGCTTCCGTTCCAAGATGGCGCGTGACAGTGCCGAAGTGTTGTCCTACCAGCTGGACAAGCTGGAAGCCGGTGAGATCGACTTCGCAGCGCTGCGTGCGGCCAATCTGGTCCCGAGCCGCGCCAAGAAGGCGAAGATCGTGCTGAAGGGCGAGCTGAGCAAGAAGTTCGTGCTGAAGGGTGTCGCCGCAAGTGCGGGCGCCAAGGCAGCAATCGAAGCTGCCGGCGGCAGCGTAGAGGAGTAATCGGCAGATGGCGCAGGCTGGCATTGGTAACCTCGGTGGCGGGCTCGGCAAGTTCACGGAACTTCGCCAGCGGCTACTGTTCGTCCTCGGGGCATTGATCGTCTATCGCATCGGCTGCTATGTGCCGGTGCCGGGCGTGAATCCCGATGCCATGCTTTCGTTGATGCAGGCGCAGGGTGGCGGCATCGTGGACATGTTCAACATGTTCTCGGGCGGCGCCCTGCACCGTTTCAGTATTTTTGCGTTGAACGTGATGCCGTATATCTCGGCATCGATCGTGATCCAGTTGGCCACGCACATCTTTCCCGCCCTCAAGGCGATGCAGAAGGAAGGCGAATCCGGCCGACGCAAGATCACCCAGTATTCGCGTATCGGTGCGGTGTTGCTGGCGGTGGTGCAGGGCGGCAGTATCGCGCTGGCACTGCAGAACCAGACCGCGCCTGGTGGCGCTCCGGTGGTGTACGCGCCGGGCATGGGCTTTGTGCTCACCGCAGTGATTGCACTGACCGCCGGCACCATCTTCCTGATGTGGGTGGGCGAGCAGGTCACCGAGCGTGGCATCGGTAACGGCGTATCGTTGATCATCTTCGCTGGCATCGTGGCAGGCCTTCCGTCGGCGGCGATCCAGACCGTCGAGGCCTTCCGCGAAGGCAATCTGAGCTTCATTTCGCTGCTGCTGATCGTCATCACCATTCTGGCGTTCACGCTGTTTGTGGTGTTTGTCGAGCGCGGGCAGCGACGTATCACGGTCAATTACGCGCGCCGCCAGGGCGGTCGCAATGCGTACATGAACCAGACCTCGTTCCTGCCGCTGAAGCTCAACATGGCAGGCGTGATTCCGCCGATCTTCGCCTCCAGCATCCTAGCCTTCCCGGCCACGCTGTCGATGTGGTCCGGTCAGGCGGCGTCTGGCAGCGGTCTGGGTTCGTGGCTGCAGAAGATTGCCAATGCGCTTGGGCCTGGCGAGCCGGTGCACATGCTGGTGTTCGCTGCACTGATCATCGGCTTCGCGTTCTTCTATACCGCGCTGGTGTTCAACTCGCAGGAAACCGCCGACAACCTCAAGAAGTCTGGCGCACTGATTCCGGGTATCCGCCCGGGCAAGGCGACGGCTGATTATGTGGACGGCGTGCTGACTCGCCTGACTGCGGCAGGCTCGTTGTACCTGGTGATCGTCTGCCTGCTGCCGGAAATCATGCGCACCCAGCTGGGCACCTCATTCCACTTCGGTGGTACGTCGTTGCTGATCGCCGTGGTGGTGGTGATGGACTTCATCGCGCAGATCCAGGCACATCTGATGTCGCATCAGTATGAGAGCCTGCTGAAGAAGGCCAACCTCAAGGGTGGCTCGCGCGGCGGTCTGGCGCGCAGTTAAGTGGTACACTAGATCTTCATTGCGTGAAGACGGCTCGGTTCCCGGGCCACGATCTTCCGATCAGAAGGGCGGCTCGCGCGACGTCTCGCGCGCGGGTGTGACGAGGTGGTCCTGTGCGGGAGTAGTACAGGCGATTCAGAGAAGTTTTCTGGATCAACATCGTCCGGCGCCGGAGCGAGGGCACACTCCCCACGCCGGGTCCTTGGAACTTTTGGTTCCACGGGCTTCAAAGCAATCCGAGGCCTTGCTACAATTCCGAGTTCACTTTTGATCCATCCTGCCGGATGGCGCCTGGGCGCTGTCGGGCCATCACTCAGTTGGAGAATCGCGTCATGGCGCGTATTGCAGGCGTCAACCTGCCAGCCCAGAAGCACGTCTGGGTCGGGTTGCAAAGCATCTACGGCATCGGCCGTACCCGTTCGAAGAAGCTCTGCGAATCCGCAGGCGTTACCTCGACCACGAAGATTCGTGATCTGTCCGAACCCGAAATCGAGCGCCTGCGCGCCGAGGTCGGCAAGTATGTCGTCGAAGGCGACCTGCGCCGCGAAATCGGTATCGCGATCAAGCGACTGATGGACCTGGGCTGCTATCGCGGTCTGCGTCATCGCCGTGGTCTCCCGCTGCGTGGTCAGCGCACCCGTACCAACGCCCGCACCCGTAAGGGTCCGCGCAAGGCGATCAGGAAGTAAGGGATAGATCATGGCAAAGCCAGCAGAAAAGAAAACGAAGAAGAAGATCAAGCGCGTCATCACTGACGGCGTCGCTCACGTCCACGCTTCGTTCAACAACACCATCGTCACCATCACCGATCGTCAGGGCAATGCACTGTCGTGGGCTACGTCCGGCGGCGCCGGTTTCCGTGGTTCGCGCAAGTCGACCCCGTTCGCTGCTCAGGTTGCCGCCGAAAAGGCTGGCCGCGCTGCGCTCGACTACGGCGTGAAGTCGCTGGAAGTACGTATCAAGGGTCCGGGTCCGGGCCGTGAGTCGGCCGTGCGTTCGTTGAACAACGTGGGCTACAAGATCACCAACATCATCGACGTGACGCCAATCCCGCACAACGGGTGCCGTCCGCCGAAGAAGCGTCGCGTCTAAAGGGAGCGATAAGAAATGGCTCGTTATATCGGTCCTACCTGTAAGCTCGCCCGCCGCGAAGGCGCCGACCTTTCCCTCAAGAGCCCGGCGCGTGCGCTGGACTCCAAGTGCAAGCTTGAGCAGAAGCCCGGCCAACACGGCGCGGCTCGCAAAGGCAAGCTCTCCGACTACGCTACCCAGCTGCGTGAAAAGCAGAAGGTCAAGCGCATCTACGGTTTGCTGGAACGTCAGTTCCGCAACTACTACAAGAAGGCCTCGACCAAGAAGGGCAACACCGGCGAGAACCTGCTGCAGTTGCTGGAAACCCGTCTGGACAACGTCTGCTACCGCATGGGCTTTGCCGTCACCCGTCCGGCCGCGCGCCAGCTGGTGTCGCACCGTGGCGTGCTGGTCAATGGCAAGTCGGTGAATCTGGCTTCGTACCAGATCAAGGCTGGCGATGCGATCACGCTGTCGGAAAAGGCACAGAAGCAGCTGCGCGTGCAGGAAGCCCTGACCGTGGCTGAGCAGCACGACATGACGCCGTCGTGGGTCGAAGTCGATTCGAAGAAGTTCAGCGGCGTGTTCAAGGCCGTTCCGGATCGCGCTGACCTGCCTTCGGATATCAACGAAGCGCTGATCGTCGAGTTGTATTCGAAGTAATTCACATTGGAGAGCCTCCGGCACCGCCGGAGGTTCGCAGGAGACCCCGCAACATGACGGTTACCGCCAACCAGGTTCTGCGCCCCCGTGGTCCGCAGATCGAACGTCTTACCGACAATCGCGCAAAGGTCGTGATCGAGCCCTTGGAGCGCGGTTACGGGCACACGCTGGGCAATGCCCTGCGTCGTGTGCTGTTGTCGTCGATCCCGGGTTTTGCGATCACCGAGGTCGAGATCGACGGCGTGCTGCACGAGTACACCACGGTCGAAGGGCTGCAGGAAGACGTGCTTGACGTCCTGCTCAACCTGAAAGACGTGGCGATTCGCATGCATAGTGGCGACAGCGCGACGCTGTCGTTGTCCAAGCAGGGTCCGGGCACGGTCACTGCGGCCGACATCAGGACCGATCACAACGTCGAGATCATCAACGGCGACCACGTGATCTGCCACCTGACTAAGGACACGGCGCTGAACATGCGCCTGAAGATCGAGCGTGGTTTCGGCTATCAGCCGGCTGCCGCGCGTCGTCGTCCGGACGAAGAGACACGCACCATCGGTCGTCTGATGCTGGATGCGTCGTTCTCGCCGGTGCGTCGCGTTGCCTATGCCGTGGAAGCTGCGCGCGTTGAACAGCGCACCGACCTCGACAAGCTGGTGATCGATATCGAAACCAACGGCACGATCGATGCCGAGGAAGCCGTGCGCACCGCCGCCGACATTCTCAGCGATCAGCTGTCGGTGTTCGGCGATTTCACCCACCGCGATCGCGGTGCGGCCAAGCCGGCTGCCAGCGGCGTGGATCCGGTGCTGCTGCGCCCGATCGACGACCTCGAGCTGACCGTGCGTTCGGCCAACTGCCTGAAGGCCGAGAGCATCTACTACATCGGCGATCTGATCCAGAAGACCGAAGTGGAGCTGCTCAAGACCCCGAACCTCGGCAAGAAGTCGCTGACCGAAATCAAGGAAGTGCTGGCACAGCGCGGCCTTGCACTGGGCATGAAGCTGGAGAACTGGCCGCCGGCCGGTGTCGCCCAGCACGGCATGCTTGGTTAATGCATCACCGCATGGGCGTCTTCGGGCGCCCATGCTGTTTTTTTACATCGACGGGCCAAAGCCCGCGGTGACATCCGGTCAAAGGACGGCCGGCTCGGACCAACCGCAGTCCATTCAACAGCGCCAGGATGGCGACAACGTCTCTCAAGCAGTCTCAACATTCCTTAGGAAATCACACTCATGCGTCACCAGAAATCCGGTCGTAAATTTAACCGCACCAGCGCACACCGCGAAGCCATGTTCCGCAATATGGCCGCGTCGCTGTTCAAGCACGAGCTGATCAAGACCACTTTGCCGAAGGCCAAGGAACTGCGTCGCGTCGCCGAGCCGCTGATCACCATCGGCAAGGTCGATGGCGTTGCCAATCGTCGTCTGGCGTTCGCTCGCCTGCGCGACAAGGAAGCAGTGGGCAAGCTGTTCGTCGAACTGGGCCCGCGTTACGCGACCCGTCCCGGCGGCTACCTGCGCATCCTGAAGGCCGGCTTCCGTGCCGGTGACAATGCGCCGATGGCGTATGTCGAGCTGGTCGACCGTCCGGTCGTCGCCGAGGAAGTGTCCGAGTAATCGGTTCGCTCTTCGCAAAGATTCTCGAAAAGCCCGGCTAGCGCCGGGCTTTTTTATTGCCGGCCCCGGACCATGTCGGTCGATCTTGGTGCCGGTCTTGCACCAGCGCAGCGCAGTGATGCGCGGGGCCGAGGCTGATCGACACAGGCACTGAAAAAGTGACCGCATCCGGCAGCGTGGCGCGGTCTGCAGGGTGGCGCATGACTGTCGACCTGCATGACTGCGCCGGGCCTGCCGCCAGGCGACCTGCCCGATGCAGCCATCCGTGGTCACCGCGGCAGCGATGGCTGATAATCGGGCATTCGATCCTAGGCAAGCGGTAGCGATGAATCCATTTCGTTGGGGTTTCCGGGCGCAGTTCTTGCTGGGCTTTCTTGCCTGCGCAGGACTGCTTGCCTATGCGATCTATGTACAGCTGCATCTTGGGCTGGAGCCTTGCCCGCTATGCATCTTCCAGCGGATCGCGTTTGCGGCGCTGGCGGTGTTGTTTCTGCTGGGCGCCTTGCATGGGCCGCGCGCCGCGGGCACGCGCAAACTCTATGGCGTGCTGAGCTTCATCGCTGCCGGCGTCGGCATGGGCATCGCGGCGCGGCATGTCTGGGTGCAGATCCGGCCCAAGGACATGATGTCCTCGTGCGGGCCGCCGTTGAGCTTCCTGAGCGAAACGATGGGGCCGTTCGAAGTGTTCCGCACCGTGCTGACCGGCACCGGCGACTGCGGCAATATCGATTGGCGCTTTCTGGGCCTGAGCATGCCGATGTGGAGCATGCTGTGGTTCGTGGGCCTGGCGCTATGGGCGCTGTATGCCGGCTTCAGGCAGCGTGGTCCGCGCAAATTGTTCTGATCGTTTCGTTCCGGCGCTGGCCGGCGCCCGAGATTTCTGGAGTTCACGATGTCCGCTTCCCCTCATTCGTCCGTCAACCAGGCAGACCAGTGGTCGCCGCAGAGCTGGCGGCAGCGTCCGGCGTTGCAGATGCCGGTCTACCCGGACGCCATTGCGCTGGAACACACGCTGGGCGAGTTGCGGCAGTTGCCGCCGCTGGTGACCTCCTGGGAAATCTTCGCGCTCAAGCGCCAGCTGGCGGAGGCGCAGGAAGGCAAGCGCTTCCTGCTGCAGGGCGGCGACTGCGCCGAGAATTTCAGCGATTGCGAATCGGGCACGATCTCCAATCGCCTGAAGGTGCTGCTGCAAATGAGCCTGGTGCTGGTGCATGGCCTGCACCTGCCGGTGGTGCGGGTAGGGCGCTTTGCCGGGCAATACGCCAAGCCGCGCTCGGCCGATACCGAAACCCGCGACGGGGTGACCTTGCCGAGCTACCGCGGCGATGTGATCAACGCGCCGGCCTTCACCGAAGCGGCGCGCGTGCCGGATCCGCAGCACATGATCACCGCGCATTCGCGCTCGGCGATGACGATGAATTTCGTACGCGCCCTGATCGACGGCGGCTTTGCCGACTTGCACCATCCCGAATACTGGAATCTGGACTGGGTGGGGTATTCGCCGCTGGCGGCGGACTACCAGAAGATGGTGGCATCGATCGGCGACGCGGTGCGCTTCATGGAGACCCTGTCCGGCGCGGAGGTCTACAACCTCAACCGCATCGACTTCTACACCTCGCACGAGGCGCTGTTGCTGCCGTACGAGGAAGGCCTGACCCGGCAGGTGCCGCGCCAGTGGGGCTGGTTCAACCTGAGCACGCATTACCCGTGGATCGGCATGCGTACCGCCGCGCTGGATGGCGCGCATGTGGAATACCTGCGTGGCGTGCGTAATCCGATCGCGATCAAGGTAGGGCCGTCGGTTCAGCCGGATCAGCTGTTGCGTCTGATCGACGTGCTCAATCCCGAAGACGAACCCGGCCGCCTGAGCTTCATCCATCGCATGGGCGCGGCGCAGATCGCCGAGAAGTTGCCGCCGCTGCTGGAGGCGGTCAAGCGCGATGGGCGTCGGGTGTTGTGGGTCTGCGATGCGATGCACGGCAATACCGAAAGCACCGGAAATGGCTATAAAACACGGCGTTTCGACAATATCCGCAGCGAGGTCGAGTTGTCGTTCGATCTGCATGCGGCCGCCGGGACGCGGCTGGGCGGGGTGCATCTGGAACTGACCGGCGAAGACGTCACCGAATGCACCGGTGGCGCGCGCGAGTTGACCGAGCGCGATCTGGAACGCGCCTACCGCTCCAGCGTGGATCCGCGGCTGAACTACGAGCAGTCGCTGGAAATCGCAATGGCGATCGTGCGCAAGCAACAGCAGGTGGCGTCGCAGCCGCTGGGCGCGTGATGTCACCGTACGCATGACGTGATGCTCATGCCGCGTGCGGCATGATGCTGCAGCCATCCCTCTTTCCCCCCACAGGAGGAACGGTTTGACTGCCGATTGGAACGTCATCCGCGAATACGCAATCCCGCTTGGTGCCGCGCTGCTGGCGGGCATCGTCACCTGGTCGCTGATGCTGTGGCTGTTTCGCCGCATGCAGGGCCGCGACTATCGCCGCGCACGCATCATTCGCGTGGTCACGCTGCCGGCTGCCTTCATCCTGCCGCTGCTGTTTCTGGGGGTCGCCACCGAAGCGACGCCGCTATCCGGCAAGGGGCTGGCGGCAATGCAGCATCTGCTGCACGTCGGCATCGTCGGCTGCGTGACCTGGTTGTTGGTGCGCGCGGTCGCCGCCGGCGAAATGGCGATCCTGCGCAGCAACCCGATCGAGGTGTCGGACAACCTCACCGCACGGCGCATCCAGACGCAGACACGCGTGCTGAGCCGGGTGGTGATGGGCGCGGTGATCCTGCTCGGCATCTCGGTGGTGCTGCTGACCTTTCCGCAGGTGCGCCAGATCGGCAAGACGCTGCTGGCCTCGGCCGGCATCATCGGCCTGGTGGCCGGTATCGCGGCCAAGCCGGTGTTCGGCAACCTGATCGCCGGCCTGCAGATCGCCCTGACCCAGCCGATCCGGCTGGACGATGTGGTGATCGTGGAAGGCGAGTGGGGCCGCATCGAGGAAATCGGCAGCTCGTATGTCGTGGTGCGGATCTGGGACGAGCGGCGCATGGTGGTGCCGTTGACATGGTGGATCGAGCACCCGTTCCAGAACTGGACACGCAGCAGCGCCGACCTGCTCGGTACCGCATTCCTGTGGCTGGACTACCGCACCCCGATCGCGGCAGTGCGTGCCGAGCTGGAGCGCATCTGCAAGAGCGAGCCGCTGTGGGATGGACGCGTGTGCGTGACCCAGGTGACCGAAACCAGCGAGAGCACGATCCAGGTGCGCCTGCTGGTGAGCGCACGCAATTCCGGCGATGCGTTCGATCTGCGCTGCATCAGCCGCGAGCGCATGATCGACTTCCTGACCCGCGAGCATCCTTACGCATTGCCCAGGATCCGCGCCGAAATCGCCGCGCAGGAAAAGCCGCCCCTGCGCGCTGCCGCGCCGATCGCCCAGGAGAGCGTGCGCTCGCCCGGTGCCGAAGACGGCGAGCCTGCGACTACGGTGTAGTAGCTGCAGGCGCGGCCGCCGACGCGCTGGGCGCAGTCGGCGCATAGCGGGGCGCAACACGCGCCTTGCTGCGTTGTTCGTAGGCGTAGGCCAGTTCGATCAGGCGCGGCTCGCTCCAGGCGCTGCCCATGAACAACAAGCCCAGCGGCAGGCCCTGGGTCTGCCCCATCGGCACGCTCAGGCTGGGATAACCGGCCACCGCGGCCGCACCGTAGCCGGCTCCGGGAAAGGTGTCGCCCTTGACCAGGTCGGTGACCCAGGCAGCACCGGTGGTCGGCACGATCAGGGCATCCAGGCGATTGGCCTGCAGCGCGGCGTCGATGCCGTCCGGCCCGGCCAGCCGTTTGGCAGTGGCGCGGGCCATAAGATACGCGGCATCGTCCAGTCCGGCCGCGGCCTGCGCCTGCTCGAACAGCTCCTGTCCGAAGTAGGGCATTTCACGCTGCGCGTGGCTGCGATTGAAGGCGATCAATTGTTCCAGGCTCGACACCGGGGCGGCGTGGCTGCGCAGATACGCGTTCAGGCCGGCCTTGAACTCGACCAACAAGACTGTTTGCTCGGCGGCATCCCACTGGCCATCGGTTGCCAGGCTGGTTTCGATCACGGTGGCGCCGGCGGCGCGCAGCGTCTGCACGGCGCGCTCCAGCGTGGCGGCAATGGCCGGATCTTCGCGCAGGGGGTTGCGCAGCAGGCCCAGGCGGGCGCCGCGCAGGCCATCGGGCCTGAGATGCGCCAGATAGTCCGGTGTGGACGTCGGTGCAGTGCGCGCGGCCGGATCCTGCGGGTCGGGCGCGGCAATCGCCTGCAGCACCGCGGCCGCATCGGCGACGCTGCGCGTCATCGGGCCGGCGGTGTCCTGGGAGGCCGAGATCGGAATGATGCCGTCGCGGCTGACCAGGCCCACGGTCGGCTTGAGCCCGACCAGGCCGTTCACCGAGGCCGGGCAGGTGATGCTGCCGTCAGTTTCGGTGCCGATGCCGGCCGTGGCCAGGCTGGCGGCGATCGCCGCGCCGGTGCCGGCACTGGAGCCGCAGGGATTGCGATCAAGCGCGTAAGGATTGCGGGTCAGCCCGCCGCGCGCGCTCCAGCCGGAGCTGGATTTGGTGGAGCGGAAGTTGGCCCACTCGCTCAGGTTGGTCTTGCCCAGGATCACCGCGCCAGCGGCGCGCAGGCGCTGCACCAGGAACGCATCGCGGCCGGGCCTGAAATCGGCTAGTGCCAGCGAGCCGGCGCTGTTGACCATCGGCAGCGCATCGATGTTGTCCTTGAGCAGCACCGGAATGCCATGCAGGGGCCCGCGCACATGGCCGGCGCGGCGTTCGGCGTCCAATGCACGTGCGTCGGCTTCGGCCTGCGGGTTGAGTTCGATCACCGCATTGAGGGTGGGCCCGGCGCGATCGATGGTGGCGACACGCTGCAGGTACGCGCGGGTCAGGTCCAGACTGCTGGTCTTCCCTGACGCCATGCGTGCCTGCAGGCCGACGATGTCGGCGTCGATCAGATCGTCTTGCCTGGCAGTGGCTGCGTTGGCACCGGCCGAGGTCAGGCTTTCGGTATGGGCACAGCCGCACAGCGCAAGCAGCAGCGCGAAGGACAAGGTGGTGGATCGCATTGGCGGTGTTCCCCGGGGACTGCTCGCAGGCTAACGGCGCTGCGTCGGGGTGACAATGTGTATGACATGCCCGCAGACGGGCAGGGGGCGTCAGCGGCGCCGGCGCTTGATCAGATCGCGTGCCAGCACGCCGACCACGATCAGATTGATCGCCAGCACGCCCCAGGCGGTCCAGCCGGGATGGCGGACGATGGCATAGATATCGAAAGGCAGGTAGATGGCCGCCGACAGGCAGCCCAGCAGTGATGCCCAGGCCTTGGCACGCCACAGACCCCAGGCTTCCACCACGTGCAACAGGCCATAGGCCAGCATTGCGGCAGCAGCCAGATGGACGGCGTCGGGACTGATGGTCTTGAGCAACGACGGTAGTGCGCCGTGGTCAGGATCCAGGTTGAAACGGCGGATCAGCGTGCTGACCGCGTCCTGCAGCGGGAGCGGGCCCAGAATTTCCAGGCCCGTCGCCGCCAACAGCGCAAGCGTCCCCTTGACCGCCTCTAGCAAGGCGATCACATGCAGCCCCGGATGCGCACGCGGATCCGGGCTGTAGGGCGTGTTGCTCACGGAGATGGACGTCCCGTGCTTAGCCGGAACGGCCAGCGCGCTTGCGGTCGCTTTCGGTGAGGAACTTCTTGCGCAGGCGGATTTCCTTCGGGGTGACTTCGACCAGCTCGTCGTCCTCGATGAAGTCCAGTGCCTGCTCCAGCGTGTACTTGATCGCCGGGGTCAGCTTGATCGCATCGTCCTTGCCCGAGGCGCGCATGTTGGTCAGCGGCTTGGTCTTGATCGCGTTGACGGTCAGGTCGTTGTCCTTGGAGTGGATACCGACCAGCTGACCTTCGTACACGTTGTCGCCTTCGGCAGCGAACAGGCGGCCACGCTCTTCCAACGGCCCCAGCGCATAGGCCGGGGTGGCGCCCGCTGCGTTGGCAATCATCACGCCGTTCTGGCGCTTGGCGATCGCGCCCTGTTCCTTCGGACCGTAATGGTCGAACACGTGGAACAGCAGGCCCGAGCCCTGGGTCAGGGTGCGGAACTCGTTCTGGAAGCCGATCAGGCCACGCGCCGGGATCATGTAGTCCAGGCGCACGCGGCCCTTGCCGTCCGGCTCCATGTTCTTCAGCTGGCCCTTGCGGGTGCCCAGCTTTTCCATCACGCCGCCCTGGTGCTGTTCTTCGATGTCCACCACCAGCTGTTCGATCGGCTCCATCTGCTTGCCGTCGATTTCCTTGATGATGACTTCCGGACGCGACACGGCCAGCTCGTAGCCTTCACGACGCATGTTCTCGATCAGCACCGACAGGTGCAGTTCGCCACGGCCGGAAACCAGGAACTTGTCGGCGTCGGAGCCTTCCTCAACCTTCAGTGCCACGTTGTGCACCTTCTCGCGGTCCAGGCGGTCGCGCAGCTGGCGGCTGGTCAGGAACTTGCCGCCGGACAGGTCCTTGTTGCCGGCGAACGGCGAGTTGTTGACCTGGAAGGTCATCGAGATGGTGGGCTCGTCCACGGTCAGCGCCGGCAGCGCTTCCGGGGCGTCGAGCGCGCACACGGTGTCGGAAATGGTCAGCTCGGCCACGCCGGAGATGGCGACGATGTCGCCGGCCTCGGCGGTGTCCTGCTCGATGCGCTCCAGGCCGAGGAAGCCCAGCACCTGCAGCACCTTGCCCTGGCGCTTCTTGCCTTCGCGGTCGATCACGCTGACCGGCATGTTCTTCTTCAGCACGCCGCGCTGGATGCGGCCGATGCCGATCACGCCGACGAAGTTGTTGTAGTCGAGCTGGCTGATGCGCATCTGGAACGGGCCGTCCGGATCCACGTCCGGTGCCGACACGTGCTGCATGATCGCTTCGTACAGCGGGGTCATGTCGCCGTCGCGCACGCTCGAATCCAGGCTGGCGTAGCCGTTCAGGGCGGAGGTGTAGACGATCGGGAAGTCCAGCTGCTCGTCGGTTGCGCCGAGCTTGTCGAACAAGTCGAACACCTGGTCGATGACCCAGTCCGGGCGTGCGCCGGGACGGTCGATCTTGTTGACCACCACGATCGGCTTGAAGCCCATCGCGAACGCCTTCTGGGTCACGAAGCGGGTCTGCGGCATCGGGCCGTCCATCGCGTCGACCAGGATCAGCACTGAGTCCACCATCGACAGCACGCGCTCGACTTCGCCACCGAAGTCGGCGTGTCCCGGGGTGTCGACGATGTTGATGCGGTTGCCGTTCCAGGTGATGGCCGTGTTCTTGGCCAGGATCGTGATGCCACGCTCCTTTTCCTGATCGTTGCTGTCCATCACGCGCTCAGCCAGCACGGTGCGTTCGGACAGGGTGCCGGACTGCTTCAGCAGGCAGTCGACGAGGGTGGTCTTGCCATGGTCAACGTGCGCGACGATGGCGATATTGCGGAGTTTTTCGATAGACATGCGGAAAGGGCCCCTGTCTGGCGCCAGTCTTGAGATGAGGTAAGCCCGACATTATAGCGGTTTCGTTGCCGTGCCGTTGCGTTCGGCCGCCAAGCGGTCCAAAACGCCCATTCAGCTAGCCCGGATACCCCCGACGATGGTCCAACCTGCACGGCCGCCTGCACGGCCGGGTGTATTCTAATGGGCTGTCATACACCCTGAAACCTGCAAGGATTTCCATGTCCCTGATTGCCCATTTCGACACCACCCGCGGCCCGATCGTGGTCGAGCTGTTCGCCGACAAGGCCCCGCTGACCGTTGCCAACTTCGTCAACCTGGTCCAGCGCGGCTTCTACGACGGCCTGAGCTTCCACCGCGTCATCGCCGACTTCATGATCCAGGGCGGCTGCCCGGAAGGCTCCGGCCGCGGCGGCCCGGGCTACCGTTTCGAGGATGAAGCCAACAACGGCGTCGGTCACGAGCGCGGCGTGCTGTCCATGGCCAATGCCGGCCCCAACACCAACGGCAGCCAGTTCTTCATCACCCACACCGCCACCCCGTGGCTGGACGGCAAGCACACCGTGTTCGGCAAGGTCACCCAGGGCCTGGACGTGGTCGATGCCGTCGCCCAGGGCGATGTGATCAACAAGGTGACGATTGAAGGCGATACCGACGCCGTGCTGGCCGCCAAGGCCGACCGCGTCGCGGAGTGGAACAAGATCCTCGCCGCCTGATGTCTTTCCCCGAACGGCCGCCTTGTGCGGCCGTTCGTCTGTCACTGCGCGCCGCCAGGCCTTGCGCCACGCCAGCGTGCACCTCCACCCATGTTTTTTAGCAGAGGAAACTCCCCATGAAAGCACCTGTTCGTGTTGCCGTGACCGGCGCTGCCGGCCAGATCGGCTATGCCCTGCTGTTCCGCATCGCTTCCGGCGAAATGCTGGGCAAGGATCAGCCGGTGATCCTGCAATTGCTGGAACTGTCCAATGAAAAGGCCCAGGCCGCGCTCAAGGGCGTGATCATGGAGCTGGAAGACTGCGCATTCCCGCTGCTGGCCGGCGTGGTCGGCACCGACGACGCCGAAGTGGCGTTCAAGGACATCGACGTCGCCCTGCTGGTCGGTGCGCGTCCGCGCGGCCCGGGCATGGAGCGCAAGGACCTGCTGCTGGAAAACGCCAAGATCTTCACCGCGCAGGGCGCGGCGTTGAACAAGGTCGCCAAGCGTGACGTGAAGGTGCTGGTGGTCGGCAACCCGGCCAACACCAATGCCTACATCGCAATGAAGTCGGCGCCGGATCTGAACCCGAAGAACTTCACCGCCATGCTGCGTCTGGACCACAACCGTGCGCTCAGCCAGCTGTCGCAGAAGCTCGGCAAGCCGGTCGGCGGCATCGAGAAGCTGGTGGTGTGGGGCAACCATAGCCCGACCATGTACCCGGACTACCGGTTCGCCACCGCCGATGGCGCGTCCATCGGCGATGCGATCAACGACCAGGAATGGAACGCGTCCACCTTCATCCCGACCGTGGGCAAGCGCGGCGCCGCGATCATCGAAGCGCGCGGCCTGTCCTCGGCTGCGTCGGCCGCCAATGCCGCCATCGATCACGTGCGTGACTGGGTGCTGGGCAGCAACGGCAAGTGGGTGACGATGGGCGTGCCGTCCGACGGCTCCTACGGCATTCCGGAAGGCGTGATCTTCGGCTTCCCGGTGACCACCGCCAACGGCGAGTACACCCTGGTCAAGGATCTGCCGATCGACGACTTCAGCCAGAAGTACATCGACAAGACCCTGGCTGAGCTGGAAGAAGAGCGCAGCGGCGTGTCGCATCTGCTGGGCTGATTTGTCGCCTCGCTGTTGTGACGAAAACGCCGGGCAATGCCCGGCGTTTTTTATGTGGCGCTTTGTGCGATGCAGTGCGTGAGATGCGGTGGGCTGCGGCGCGGAAAAGCTACAGGCATGCCCATCGATGTTGTAGAGCCGGTGCGAGACGCATGGCCGCTGCACCGATCACCTCGCGCGCTACCTTCGGCTCAAGCCAGGCCTTCGGCCTGCAATGCGGCCTGCACATCCGTATCGTCCAGCATGCGCTGCACGAATGCATCCACTGCGCTCAGGCCGCTCAGGTCCACGCCCACCTTCTGCGCCCACCGCAGCGTCACGAACAGGTACGCATCGGCGCCGGTGTGGGTGTCGCCTGCCAGCCAGTTGCGCCCCTGCAGATGCGCGTCGACACGTTCGTACAAGCTGCGCAGCTTGCTGCGTGCGTCGGCATGGCTGCGCGCGATCAGCGCGTCGTCCTGCAGATAGGCGGTGCTGCCGAAGATCGGCTTGAAGGCCGGATGCACATCCGCATTGGCGAAGGCGATCCAGCGATTGATCTCTGCACGGCTGCGCGCGGTGCCATCGCCGGACAGGCCGGTGAGCGGCGCGATGTCGGCGATGTAGTTGAGGATGGCGGCGTTCTGGGTCAGTGCCCAGTCGTCAACGAGCAGCAGCGGCACGGCACCGGCCGGGTTGAGGCGCAGATACTCGGGGGACTTCATCGTGGCGGCGTCGACCACCTCCAGATCGAAGGGCAGCCCCGACCAGCGCAGCACGATGTGATCTGCCAGCGAACACGCGCCCGGCTTGGTGTACAGCTTCATGAGAATTTCCGCACAAGAACGAAGACGCAAGCTTAGCGGCAACGCGTGAGTGCGTGGGCAGCGTCAGGATGCGGTGCGCGGGCGCAGCTTCTGTACGCGATAGAACGTGTGGTCGCCGATGGTGGCCACCTGATAGGCATTACGCCAGCTCGGGCTTGCGATCGCGCTTGCGGCAAAGTGACTGGCACCCGGCACGATTTCCTTGCGTTGACCCACCGGCAGCGCCCAGTTGCGCTCTGCAGCCAGTGCCACATCCAGCGCCTTGTTCCAGGCATCGTCGTTTTTCAGCTGCGTTCCCGGAGCCACGATGGTGGGCGCGAACTGCTTGCGCGCAGTGACCACCTGACACATCGAGTCGCCCCACAAACCGCTGTCCAGCCGACGCAACGCAACTTCGGCGACGGCTTGCTGGCCGCGCAAGGTCTGATCACGCGCTTCCAGGTACACGGTAGTGCTCAAGCACAGCGAATCTGCAGCCGGCTGCGGCAACAACTGCGACAGCCAAAGTATCCAAACCAGTTTCATATAACTCCTTGCTCCGTATGGGCCGATCCGTAGAGCATCCAAGGTGGATGCACCAGTACAGAGGGCTTGGCGTCATGGGGAGGCGACCTGCCACGGGTCGCCCGGTCTCCGGCGAAAGAAGATCTACCGGAGGTGCCCACCAAATGCGGTGGGTCAAAAAGTTGGCGCAAGGTAGGCGTCGATCACAGAATCGCGGCTGAATAGGCGGGGTTGACGCGTGTGATCGCTTGCTGCATCTACCGCTTCGCTCAACGACAACAGCGCGATGTATTCGTTGTGTGCGTCGCATCGCGGTGGCGACAGCGATGCTGTAACCGATATCGACACGGTGCCCGCGCAGTGTTGCGGGTCTGCGCGGTTGTTCGAGATACGCAATGCGTTGCGCGTGAGCTACGCATGTAGCGTCATTGGCAGGCTGCGCTACACATCATCGTCACTGATGGATGTGCTTGCGTACTGCCGTTTTCTATCGCAGCGGGGATACATCGAGATGCGAACGCGGGGTGCATAAAGGAACTTTCTGTGCGTGGTGCTTGATGCTGCCCGGATCATGCATCGAACGCTCGCATGTGCATCGTAGAACGCGGCGTTGTAATCACTAGAAGAGGCGTCCGAGTTGCTCGATGCGCGTTGATGGTGACGACTGAGCACGAAGCGCCACGACGTTATTAGCCCTCGCATCGCATCACCAAGTCGCGCATCAAGCTTGCATATGCATCGCGCACAAATGCGTTAGCGGAATTTTAGATGGCTTGTAGTGGCTGCACGATGATATGCAGCCTAGATCGTCAAAATCATCGATCACGATTCTTTCGACGGTATCAGTGGCACATCTGCGGTGACCATACGGCAATCGCATTACGCGCTTGCTGCCGCTTTTGCTTATTCGCAGTGCATATGTTCAAACGTGTCAGGCATCTTGAATCACACGCATCAAGTTCGACACGGAGCGAAATAGTTTCATGCAGACATGCAGACATGCAGACATGCAGACATGCAGACATGCAGGGCGATTGCCGAAGACCACAACTGCAGTCAGCGCAGAGCCTTGTGCGCACGCGTTGAAAATCAGCGTGGCCTGATCGAGATCGTCAGGTCTGACTCGACGGCATTGCTGCAACAGGTCTGCGTTTTTCAGGCATTGCAAATGCACTGCCGATCCAGGCGATCAGCATGCACAACACGCCGCAGAGCATCGGCCCCAAGGCCATCGCCCACGCCAGATGCGTATCGTTTCCGGTGTGATAGTCGGATGTGCCCAGCAGCAGTCCGATCACGCCACTGCCGGCTGCCAGCGCGAGTTGGGCGGTCGCGGTGAGTGCGGCACTTTCGCGCGCCTGCTGTGCGGGGCCATGGCGCGAAGCAAGTTCTGCATGGCGTGCCCACACCCATTGCCCGGCACTACCGGCCGCCAAACCGATGCCGACGGCCAGGCTGGCATCCAGCACGTAATGTCGAGACGTGGCGGTGGCGAAGAGCAATCCCAGTACGGACAACGCGGCTCCACTCAGGCCCAATCGACGCATTGCCACGGTCGGCCAACGCGCTGCCAGGGGCTGTATGCAAACGCTGCCCAATGCATATGCAATCAATACCGCGCTGCCCCAGCCGGCCGAGCCGGTACGCGACTGCGCCAGATACGGCGCCAATTTGGTGAATGTCGGCAACGCCAAGGCCAGTGCGGCGATGATCGCCAAGGGCAGCAACTGATCGCACCGCCAATAAGAGGTAGCTAGCGGCGATGGCGTGGCGGTAGCCGTATGCGTGTAAGGCTGCAGTGCGTTGCGTAACCACCATGCCGACAGCAGTGCGATGCTGCTGACCAGCGCGACCACCATCAACGCAGTCGATGCGGCAGCGGGCGTGCCGGCCTTCAGGACCAGGCCGATCGCGGCGCTGACCAGGAGTGCGGCCAGCCCGCTACCGATCAGACGCAGCGCACTGACGCCGCGCGCGCCACGCCAGGGCCAGTGGCCCAATCCCAGCAAGGTGTTCTGTGCGACGTCACCGACAGCATAAGCGGCGCGGAAGGGCAGGCTGAGCAGCAATACGCTGATCAGGCGGACATCGGCGGGAAGTGATGGCGTCACGAACAGCAGCGCCAGGGCGATCGCTGCCAAGGCAATGCCGCGCCATTGCGAGCGGCCGGCCCAGGCCAGGCTGACGCCGGCGCTCCAGCGTCGCGCTGCAAGCATGCCCATCACCGCACTGACGACCAATCCGCCGGCAACCGACACGCCGGCGGCCACCGCGCTCAATCCGACGTATTCGGTCAACGCAAAAATCAGCAGCAACTCGCCGGTGTACCACAGCAGGCTTTTGCCAAAATGCGCCGCAACGTAGGCCCGCAGCGCTGCCGGCGGCAGGATGGGAGGCAGCGTTGCAGTCAGCGTCGAGGGCATGTGCGGTTTATAGCCGAGCTGCGCGACAGGAAAAAGAATGTACCGCGCTGCGCCGATCAGCGGCGTTCGCATTGTCGGGCGCCAGATCGATGGCAGCGTTGGGGTGCGCACCGATCCGGCGCGTCCGACGCCGGCGTGGACGCCTGCGCCGAC
This sequence comes from Xanthomonas sp. WHRI 7064, assembly GCF_040202355.2. Classification (NCBI taxonomy): domain Bacteria; kingdom Pseudomonadati; phylum Pseudomonadota; class Gammaproteobacteria; order Lysobacterales; family Lysobacteraceae; genus Xanthomonas; species Xanthomonas sp. WHRI 7064. The sequence goes on from NZ_CP167821.1 coordinate 1,236,332, forward strand.
ATCGGATGGGCAGGCCGGTCATCGCTCGACCATCACCATCGGCGTTGATGGTGGGGCACTCCGGCTAATACGGCACTCGCACGGAGGTTCATGCGGGCGCCGCGAGCAGGCTGCTGTGGCGTTCAGCGCGTTACAGCAGCCCGTGTTACAGCTTCGCCGCCAGTCGGCAGGCCTGATTGATCGCACGCTTGGCATCCAGTTCGGCGGCGACATCCGCACCGCCAATCAGATGCGGTTGCTGCCCGTTGGCCTGCAGCGCGGCCAGCAGGTCGCGGCGCGGTTCCTGCCCGGCGCAGATCACCACCGTGCCGACATCGAGCAATTGTTCGGCGCCTTCCACGCGGATCCGCAGGCCGGCGTCGTCCACGCCCAGATATTCCACGCCGCCCAGCATCTTCACGCCCTTGGCCTTGAGCGTAGCGCGGTGGATCCAGCCGGTGGTCTTGCCCAGGCGCGCGCCAGGTCTGCCGGGGCTGCGCTGCAGCAGCCAGACCTGGCGGGCAGGGCGCTCGGGCTGCGGCTTGGCTAATGCACCAGCCGTTTCGAAGCTGGGGTCCACGCCCCATTCGGCCATCCAGCGTGCAGGGTCCAGCGACGGCGATGGCCCTGTGTGCACGAGAAATTCGCCGACATCAAAGCCAATCCCGCCGGCCCCGATGATCGCGACCTTGTCGGCAGCGACATGGCGGCCCAGCACCACGTCGAGATAGTTCACGACCATCGGATGGTCGGCACCGGGGAAGTCCACCTTGCGCGGCTCGATGCCGGTGGCCAGCACGATCTCGTCGAAGTCTTTCAGGTCTGCCGCTTCTACCCGGGTATTCAGGCGCAGCTGCACCCCGGTCGCGTCGATGCGGTGACCGAAGTAGCGCAGCGTCTCGTTGAATTCTTCCTTGCCCGGGATGCGCCTGGCGACGTTGAATTGCCCGCCGATTGCATCGCCTGCATCGAACAAGGTGACGTGATGACCGCGCTCGGCGGCCACCGTCGCGCAGGCCAGGCCGGCCGGGCCGGCACCGACCACCGCAATGCGCCTGGGGTTGGGGGTCGGTGCGTAGATCAGTTCGGTTTCGTGCGCTGCGCGTGGGTTGACCAGGCAGCTCGCCAGCTTGTTGTCGAACACATGATCCAGGCAGGCCTGATTGCAGGCGATGCAGGTATTGATGGCGTGCGACTGGCCGGTGCGGGCCTTGTTGGCCCACTGCGGGTCGGCCAGCAGCGGGCGCGCCAGCGACACCATGTCGGCCGCGCCGTCGGCGAGGATGCGTTCGGCCACTTCGGGCATGTTGATGCGATTGGTGGCCACCACCGGAATGCGCAGGTGCGGCTTGAGCTTGGCGGTCACACCGGCAAATGCCGCGCGCGGTACCGAGGTGGCGATGGTCGGGATGCGTGCCTCGTGCCAGCCGATACCAGAATTGATGATGGTCGCGCCCGCCGCCTCGATCGCCTTTGCCTGCGTCAGGATGTCCTGCCACTGGTTGCCGCCTTCGACCAGGTCCACCAGCGACAGCCGGTAGATGATGATGAAGTCCGGCCCGCAGGCCTCGCGAATGCGTCGCACGATCTCCACCGCAAAGCGCATGCGCTTGGCCGCATCGCCACCCCAGGCATCGCTGCGCTGGTTTGTGCGCGCAGCGGTGAATTCGTTGATCAGATAGCCTTCCGATCCCATCACCTCCACGCCGTCGTAGCCGGCGTCGCGCGCCAGCCGCGCCGCACGCGCATAGGCAGCGATCTGACGATCCACCGCACGTGCCGATAGCGCGCGAGGAGTGAACGGGTTGATCGGCGCCTTGAGTCTGGACGGTGCCACCGACAGCGGGTGATAGGCGTAGCGCCCGGCATGCAGCAGCTGCAGGCAGATCTTGGCCCCGTGTGCATGCACCGCCCGGGTGACCTGACGATGCGGGCGCACCTCCCACGGCCACGACAGCTTGCCGCCGAACGGCTTGAGCCAGCCCACCACATTCGGCGAAAAGCCGCCGGTGACGATCAAGCCGACCCCGCCGGCAGCGCGCTCGGCGAAATACGCGGCCAGTTTGGGGAAATCGCGCGCCCGGTCTTCCAGACCGGTGTGCATCGAGCCCATCAGGACGCGGTTGCGCAGTTGCGTGAAGCCCAGATCGAGCGGTGCGAACAGGTGCGGGTAGGACGAGACGGACGGGCCGGTGGCGGGCGACATGGTGTGGATACGCTGGCGTACGGAGTGCGCACGATGCAGGCAAACGGGCCTGGCGGCAAGTCTTGACGCACGCGGCCGGTGCTGTCGGCAGTTTGGGACGAGGGCAGGGCGGAGGGTATCCGCAGCTGGCCGCGCATCAGCTGGGGGCGCTCCACCTCTATCTGTATCAGAGCGCCCAGCTGCCTGTATCAGAGCGCCCAGCTGCGCAAACAACAAACGAGACGGCCTTGGATGGCTGGCGTGCGATCCGGCGCTCGCCAATATCCCGATCAGTTGCGTCCGCTTGGCGGTTACGTACTAAACGCCACGCTGGTCGCAGTGATCGCAGTTGCGACTCTCTAATAGAACAGAGCCGATCCACATCGGCGTTCCTGTCGCGGAACAAATCGCCTTGCGTGCATTTCGGCGCACGCAAGGCGATTACGCCGACGCCACAGCAGCAACGCGGGCCGCACGACCAGGAGGCCAGTCCCGCTTTGCCGCTGATTCAAGCGCGTGAGCTGCGGCCTTGCTTCCCTTACTTATGTGCAAGCCAACAGGTTATGCGCAAGCCAACACGCCCAGGCCCCATGCAGCAGCGGCACTCAAGCGCTAATGCCGATCACCAACCCGCCAGCACCAGCTTGCCGATCGTGCTGCCGCTTTCCAGCCGTCGGTGCGCCTCGCGCAATTGCTGCGCATTGATCGGCGACAGCGTTTCGGTATGGGTGGTGCGCAATTCGCCCGCATCAATCAGGCTGGCGGCGCGGTTGAGGATGCGGTGCTGCTCGACCATGTCCTCGGTTGCGTAGCGGGCACGGGTGAACATCAGCTCCCAATGGATGCCGATGCACTTGGATTTGTAGGGGTCGCCGATCGACAGCGGGCCGCGCGGCTCCACGATCAAGCCCACATGCCCCTGCGGTGCCAGGATCTCGCCCAGTTGCTCCCAGTAGCGGTCGGTGTCGGCCAGGTTGAGTGCGGCGTCCACGCTCTGCATCCCCAGGGCCTGCAACTGCGGCTGCAGCGGCTGGTGATGGTCGATCACATGCTGGGCGCCCATCTGTCGCACCCATTCGGTGGTCTCCGGCCGCGAGGCGGTGGCGATCACGCTGAAGCCGGCATGCCGCGCCAGCTGGATCGCGATCGAGCCCACGCCGCCCGCGCCACCGATGATCAACACGTGCTTGCCGCGATTGCGCGCGCCATCGAAAGAGAACGGCATGCGCTGGAACAGCAGCTCCCAGGCGGTCAACGTGGTCAGCGGCAGGGCCGCGGCCTGGGCGAAGCTGAGCGAGGTGGGCTTGCAGCCGGCGATGCGCGCATCGACCAGCTGATATTGCGCATTGCTGCCCGGTCGGCCGATGTCGCCCGCGTAATACACCTCGTCGCCGACTGCGAACGCGGTGACCTCGGGGCCTACCGCTTCGACGACGCCGGCCGCGTCGTAGCCCAGGATCTTCGGCGCATCCAGCGTCTGCGGCTTGGGTGCACGCACCTTGGTGTCGACCGGATTGACCGAGATTGCCTCGACACGCACCAATAAGTCATACCCCGAAGGGGCCGACGGGGCCGGAAGTTCCATGTCAAGCAGTGCGGCGGGATCGTCGATTGGAAGATGACGGGTGATGACGACAGCTTTCATCGGGTCGCTCCATGTGGGGAGTTCAGGGTGCGTTGTGAAGCCGTCGCGCTGCAACCACCGGCCCCACAATTCAGCTCGGACGGGGCCTGGCGTTCACCAATGTGGTTTTCGCATCACTGCGCAGCCCGCCGGCAAGTTGGATCCGCTAGCGTATTCAACTGGCTTAATTGGGCTGCGGTTCATGCGGGTCGGATGTGCAAACTGAGTGCGCGGTCCTTCCCTTCATGAAACTGTATACGTAGTATTGAAGGGGATCGCCGGCTCTGGTGATTGCTTTCACATGTTATATGACCGTTAACGCGATCTTCACTGAAGCCGGCTTAATCTGCGCCCCGATGGCTCTGGATGTGACGAGCATCTTTACCAAGAACAACGCCTCTATCGGTTTTATCTCCCAAAGAAGGAGCTGTATACACATGAACAAGAAAATTCTCACTGCCGCGTTGCTCGGCGGTCTGGCGGTTGCCCAGGCTGCTTCCGCGCAGGAGTTCGATGACCGTTGGTACCTGACCGGTAGCGCTGGCTTCAACTTCCAGGACAGCGATCGTCTGACCAATGATGCCCCGTTCGTCACCCTGGGTCTGGGCAAGTTCGTTAGCCCGAACTGGTCGATCGACGGCGAGCTGAACTATCAGAACCCGAACTTCGATGCCAACCAGGATCAGAACTGGAGCCAGTACGGCATCTCGTTCGACCTGCGTCGCCACTTCATCCAGGAAGGCCGCGGCTGGAACCCCTACCTGCTGTTCGGTCTGGGCTACCAGCGTTCGGAAGAAGAATTCGACGCGACCCCGAACCCGGTTTCGCCGGGCCAGCAGAAGGATGGCAACTTTGCCGCCAAGGCTGGTGTCGGTCTGCAGACCACCTTCGACAAGCGCGTCGCCGTGCGTGCCGAGTTGGCCTACCGCGCTGACTTCAACGACCAGAGCGTTGCTGCTCCGCAGGAAGACTGGTTCGGCGACGTGCTGGCTTCGGTCGGCGTCGTGATCCCGTTGGGACCGGCTCCGTCGACCGCTCCGCCGCCGGCTCCGGCTCCGGTTGCTCCGAGCTGCGCAGACCTGGATGACGACGGTGACGGCGTCAACAACTGCGACGACAAGTGCCCGGCTTCGCAGCCTGGCCAGACCATCGGTCCGGACGGTTGCCCGGTGCCTGTGTCGATCGATCTGAAGGGCGTGAACTTCGACTTCAACAAGTCGACCCTGCGTCCGGACGCCGTCTCGATCCTGAGCGAAGCGACCGAGATCCTGAAGCGTTACCCCGACCTGAAGGTTGAGGTTGCTGGTCACACCGACTCGAAGGGTACCGACGAGTACAACCAGAAGCTGTCCGAGCGTCGTGCGACCACCGTGTACGACTACCTGACCAAGAACGGCGTTGATGCGTCGCGTCTGGTTGGTCCGATCGGCTACGGCGAGAGCCGTCCGATTGCTCCGAACGCCAACCCGGATGGTTCCGACAATCCGGAAGGCCGTGCGAAGAACCGTCGTACCGAGCTGAACGTCCAGAACTAATTGGACCGCTAGCTGTTGCATACAAAACCCGGCCTTGCGCCGGGTTTTGTCTTTGTGGGGCCGCAAAACCTGCGCCCAGGCGGTGCAAATCCTGTCTGTGTTGCCATCCAGGCAAGCTTCCGGTTGAAACGGCGTTCATCGCTGCCTACACTCGCCGCGTCAACACCACACTCATAATTGGAAGAACCCGATGCTGCGTACCGCTACGGCTGGATTGCTCTGTCTCGCCTTGATTCCCGCCGCCTACGCCGCTCCGAACTGCGCCGGCAGCACGGTGTCCCAGCCACTGCCGTTGCCCGCCACCGTCATCGCGCCGGCGGCCGCCGAGTTCTATACCCGTAGCGTGCAGCTGGGCATGCCCACCGGTGTGCTGGCACAGCCTTACACCACCGAGCAGTCGGTAGACCGCGTGCTGCTGCGTCTGCGCGTGGAAGGCTGCCAGGATCTGGCCAAGGTCATTCCGCCCGGCGGCACCGTCAATCCAAACGATCCGGCCGCCTACAAGGCCACCACCGCGTTCGACAACACGCCGTGGCGCTTTGACATGAGCCAGAACGGCAAGCGCATGACCGCCGAAGAATTCGATGCCTGGATGAAGGCGCGCGGGGTGCGTGTGGTCAAGGCACGCCCGGTGGCTGCACCGGCTCCGGCTGCTGCCGCAACGGCAACGCCTGCGGCCGACGCCAAGTCGGTCGAAAACAAGTAAGCAGCGCGGTCGGGACGGCATGACCCGGCGGCCTGCGCCGGCGACGTCCCGGCAGCGCACGCGTGGTCCGGCGGGCGCATCGCGCGCCTCCGGTACGACCACGGCGACCACCGCGCCACGCCACGGGCTGGCGCGCGTGCTGTCCAAACTGGGCGTGTGTTCGCGTACCGAAGCGGCGCGCTGGGTCGCCGACGGGCGGGTCAGCGTGGCCGCGCGCGTAATACGCGATCCCGAATATCCGATCCGCGCCGATCAGCACTCCACCATCCGTGTCGACGGACAGCCATTGGCCGGCCCGGCGCGTTGCTATCTGATGCTCAACAAGCCGCGTGGCGTGGTCACCACCGCGCGCGACGAGCAGGGCAGGGACACGGTGTATCGCTGCTTCGATGGTGCCGGCTTGCCGTGGATCGCCCCGGTCGGGCGCTTGGACAAGGCCAGCGAAGGCCTGCTGCTCTTCAGCAACGATCCGCAATGGGCAGCAACGGTGACCGACCCGATGACCGGGCCGGACAAGACCTATCACGTGCAGATCGATTGCCGCCCGAGCGCTGCGCAACTGGCGCAGCTGCAGGCCGGCGTGGTTGATCCTGATCCGGAAGGCGGGGGCGTGCTGCTGCGCGCCAAGCGGGTCGGCGTGCTGCGCGAAGGCGAGCGCAATGCGTGGCTGGAGATCGTGCTGGACGAAGGCCGCAATCGGCAGATCCGCCGCTTGTTGGCCGCGGTGGAGATCGGCGTGCTGCGGTTGGTGCGGGTGGCGATCGGCTCGTTGGCGATGGGCGAGCTGGGCAAGGGTGCGTGGCGGATGCTCAGTCCAGCGGAAGTCAGTGCGCTGACGGCGGCTCCCGCCAGCGCGCCAGACGCGCGCTGAGCAAGGCGCTCACCACCTCGACGGCGCGGGCGTCGCCGGCACCGTTGGCATCGTGGCGACGGCCCTTGGCGTGATTGCAGCCGGCACAGGCCAGGGCGAGATTACGCGCTGCATTCGCATCGTCGCCGACCTGTGCGCATAGCGTTGCTGCTGCGCGGCGTCCGAACCAGGCCTGCGGGACCACGTGTTCCAGCGTGGTGTGCCCGAGCGGTTCGCCATCGGCGCGCAGTTGCAGGCGCCGACGGCAATGCAGGCAGCGGGTTTCCCAGTTGCCATCCAACAGCTGCGCCTGGGTATCGGTCTGCGCCGCCAGCAGCAGCCGTTGGCGCAGCACCGTGCGCATCAGTGCTGGATGATGTCCAGTTCGCGGCCGATCTTGATGAACGCGTCGATCGCCTGATCCAGCTGTTCGCGGGTGTGCGCGGCGCTGATCTGGGTGCGGATACGCGCCTGACCCTTGGGTACCACCGGGAAGAAGAAGCCGATCGCGTAGATGCCTTCTTCCAGCAGCCGCTCGGCGAATTTTTGCGCCAGCGGCGCGTCGTAGAGCATCACCGGGCTGATCGGGTGCACGCCGGGCTTGAGGTCGAAGCCGGCGGCGGTCATGCGCTCGCGGAAGTAGCGGGTGTTGTCGACCAGCTGCGTGCGCAGCTCGCCGGCGGCTTCCAGCATCTCGAAGGCCTTGATGCCGGCTGCCACCACATGCGGCGGCAGCGAGTTGGAAAACAGGTATGGGCGCGAGCGCTGGCGCAGCAGTTCGATGACTTCGCGCTTGGCGGTGGTGAAGCCGCCCAGTGCGCCGCCCATCGCCTTGCCCAGCGTGCCGGTGATGATGTCGATCCGGTCCAGCACGCCCTTGACTTCGGCCGAGCCGCGGCCGCTGGCGCCGAGGAAGCCGGTGGCATGGCATTCGTCGATATGCACCAGCGCGTTGTATTTGCGGGCGAGGGCGGTGATCTCGTCCAGCGGGGCGATGAAGCCGTCCATCGAGAACACGCCGTCGCTGGTGATCAGCTTGGTCTTGCAGCCGGCCGCATCGGCGGCCTGCAGCTGCGCTTCCAGATCGGCCATGTCGCAGTTGGCGTAGCGGAAGCGCTTGGCCTTGCACAGGCGCACGCCGTCGATGATGGAGGCGTGGTTGAGCGCATCGGAAATGATCGCGTCCGCTTCGCCGAGCAGCGGTTCGAACAGGCCGCCGTTGGCATCGAAACAGGCCGCGTAGAGGATGGTGTCCTCGGTGCCGAAGAAATCGGCGATGGTGCGCTCGAGCTGCTTGTGCAGGTCCTGGGTGCCACAGATGAAACGCACCGAGGCCATGCCGAAGCCGTGCGTGTCCAGCGCGTCCTTGGCGGCCTGGATGATGTCCGGGTGGTCGGCCAGGCCCAGATAGTTGTTGGCGCAGAAGTTGAGCACGCTGCGGCCATTGGCCAGGGTGATCCGCGCCGACTGCGGGCCGGTGATGATGCGCTCGGACTTGAACAGGCCCTGGGACTGGATGGTTTCCAGTTCGGCGGCGTAATGGGCAGTCAGCGCAGCGGGAGCGTTGGTCATGGCGGTCGCAGTGGCAAGAGACGCATGATTTTAACGATCACGGTGGCATACCACTACGTCATGCAAAATCGGCATAAGGTGCGGCCTTGATGTCATTTCACCGCCTGCGTACCGCTGCGCAGCATGGCATGCTTGCTGTTCAGCTGCGCCCCAACGGTTTGGAGATTGCTGTGACCCACCCCCGCTTCCGTCTTGTATCGACCGTGTTGTGCAGCCTGCTGGTCCTGGCCGGCCCGGCAGGCGCGCGCGATATCGGCCTGCTCAATGTCAGTTACGACCCCACTCGCGAGTTCTATCGCGATTACAACACCGCCTTCGCCGCGAACTGGAAGCAGCAGCATCCGCAGGACACCGTCACGGTGGAGACCTCGCATGGCGGCTCCGGCAAACAGGCGCGGGCGGTGATCGACGGCATCGAGGCCGATGTGGTCACTTTGGCGCTGGCCTACGACGTCGATGCGATCGCCGAAAAGGCCAAGCTGATCGACAGCGACTGGGAAAAGCGCCTGCCCGACAACAGCGCGCCGTACACCTCGACCATCGTGTTCCTGGTGCGCAAGGGCAACCCGAAGAACATCCACGATTGGCCGGACCTGCTGCGCTCCGGCGTGTCGGTGGTGACGCCCAACCCCAAGACCTCCGGTGGCGCGCGCTGGAATTATCTGGCCGCCTGGGCCTACGCCGACCATATCTTCAAGGGCGACCGCGAGCGCATCTTGCGCTACATGCAGGCGTTGTTCCGCAACGTGCCGGTGCTCGATACCGGTGCGCGCGGCGCCACCACCACGTTCGTGCAGCGTGGCATCGGGGATGTGCTGCTGGCTTGGGAAAACGAGGCGCTGCTGGCGCGCGAAGAGCTGGGCAAGGACAAGTTCGAGATCGTGGTGCCCAAGCTGTCGATCCTGGCCGAGCCGTCGGTGGCGCTGGTCGACAAGAACGTCGACAAGCACGGCACCCGCGAGGTGGCCGAGGCCTATCTGCGTTACCTGTATGCGCCGGAAGGGCAGAAGCTGGCGGCCAAGCATTTCTATCGGCCGCGCCATCCGGAATTTGCCGACCCTGCCGACCTGGCACGGTTCCCGGACATCAAGCTGGTGACCATCCAGGAAGCGTTCGGGTCGTGGGACAAGGCGCAGCAGGAACACTTCGCCGACGGTGGCGTGTTCGATCAGATCCAGGCAAAAAAGTAGGCGATGCAGATGTCGGTTGCACCCCACCCAGCGCCGTCACCGCGCCGACGCGTGATGCCGGGGCTGGGCTTGAGTCTTGGAATCACGCTGACCTGGCTGGGATTGATCGTGCTGATCCCGCTGCTGGGCATCTTCATCAAGACCAGCGGGCTGGGCTGGGACGGCCTGTGGCGGGTGTGGAGCGAGCCGCGCGTGCTGTCGGCGCTGCGGGTGAGCTTCGGCACCGCTTTCGCGGCCGGCGCCTTCAATGCGGTGATGGGCACCTGGGTGGCCTGGGTGTTCGTGCGCTACAACTTTCCGGGCAAGCGCCTGTTCGATGCGGTGATCGACTTGCCGTTCGCTTTGCCGACTGCGGTGGCTGGCATCGCGCTGACCGCGTTGTACGGCGGAAACGGTTGGGTCGGGCGCTGGCTGGAGGCGATCGGCATCAAGGTGGCCTACACCCAGCTTGGCATCGTGCTGGCGCTGGTGTTCGTCGGGTTGCCGTTCGTGGTGCGGGTGGTGCAGCCGGTGCTTGCCGAGAGCGAGCGGGAGCTGGAAGCGGCCGCGGCCACGCTGGGCGCATCGCGCTGGCAGACGGTGTGGCGGGTGGTGCTGCCCGGGCTCTGGCCGGCGGTCCTGACCGGGTTTGCGCTGGCCTTCGCGCGGGGCGTGGGTGAGTACGGCTCGGTGATCTTCATCGCCGGCAACCTGCCCAATTCGACCGAGATCGCGCCGCTGCTGATCACCATCCGGCTGGAGGAATTCGACTATGCCGGCGCCACCGCGATTGCCGCGGCGATGCTGCTGCTGTCGTTCGTGATCCTGCTGGTGGTCAATACGCTGCAGGCACGCCTGCTGCGCTATCAACGGAGGACTGCATGAACGATGCTGTTTCGCCGCTGCCTGCCATGTTGCACACCCGCCAGATGACCGAACAGGCCCGCCGCATCACCGACTCGGCCACCAACGAGCCGCGTTGGGTGCAGTGGTTGATGATTGCGGGGGCGCTGCTGTTCCTGCTGGCGTTCCTGCTGCTGCCGCTGGTGCTGGTGTTTGCCGAGGCGCTGCGCGGCGGCTGGGAGACCTTTCTGCGTGCGATCGTCGATCCGGACGCGTTGTCGGCGATCAAGCTGACCCTGATCGTCACTGCCATCGTGCTGCCGCTGAACCTGGTGTTCGGCGTGGCGGCGGCGTGGGCGGTCAGCAAGCACCAATTCGCCGGCAAGCGCTTGCTGATCAGCCTGATCGACCTGCCGTTCTCGGTGTCGCCGGTGGTGGCTGGCCTGATCTTCGTGCTGATCTTCGGCCGCAGCGGCTGGGCATGGCCGTTGATCGACGAAGGCTGGCGGCTGCAGTTGCCGTTTTTTGGCGAGTTGCTGATCCAGTTGCCGCGCATCGTGTTTGCGTTGCCCGGCATCGTGCTGGCAACGACCTTCGTCACGTTCCCGTTCATCGCGCGCGAGTTGATGCCGCTGATGGAACAGCAGGGCAGCGATGAAGAACTGGCCGCATTGAGCCTGGGCGCCAACGGTTGGCAGATGTTCTGGCGGGTGACCCTGCCGAACATCCGCTGGGGCCTGCTGTACGGCGTGTTGCTGTGCGCGGCGCGTGCGATGGGCGAATTTGGCGCGGTGTCGGTGGTATCCGGGCATATCCGCGGGCGTACCAACACGCTGCCCCTGCATGTTGAAATTCTCTACAACGAATACGCCTATAGCGCCGCGTTTGCGTGTGCCTCGTTGCTCGCACTGACCGCGCTGCTGACGCTGGCGCTGAAGACGTACCTGGAATGGCGGCACGGCGATTCGCTCGCCGCCAACCACCGACATTGAGGTGAACATGGGCATCCGCATCCACCGCCTGCGCAAGCAGTTCGATACGTTCACCGCGCTGGACGACATCACCCTGGACGTGCGTCAGGGCGAGTTGCTGGCCTTGCTGGGGCCGTCCGGTTCGGGCAAGACCACCCTGCTGCGGATCATGGCCGGGCTGGAGCATGCCGATGGCGGGCAGGTGCTGTTCGGCGACGAAGACGCCACCCGCATGAGCGTGCAGTCGCGCCGGGTCGGCTTCGTGTTCCAGCACTACGCGCTGTTCAAGCATATGGACGTGTTCGAGAACATCGCGTTCGGCCTGCGGGTGCGGCGCGGCAACGAGCGCTGGGCCGAAGCGCGTATCCGCGCACGGGTGGAGGAGCTGCTGGCGCTGGTGCAGTTGCAGGGCCTGGAGCAGCGCTATCCCACCCAGCTGTCCGGTGGCCAGCGGCAGCGTGTGGCCTTGGCGCGTGCGTTGGCGATCGAGCCGCGCGTGCTGCTGCTGGACGAGCCGTTCGGTGCGCTGGATGCGCAGGTGCGCCGCGATCTGCGCCGCTGGCTGCGCGAGCTGCACGAACGGACCGGCCTGACCACGGTGTTCGTCACCCACGATCAGGAAGAAGCGCTGGAGCTGGCCGACCGGGTGGCGATCCTCAACCGTGGCCGCATCGAGCAGCTCGACACGCCGGCGATGATCTACGACAAGCCGGCCTCGCCGTTCGTGTACTCCTTCGTGGGAGCGGTGAACCGCATCCCCGGTGTGCTGGCGCAAGGCCAGATCCAGGTTGCCGGGCATGCCTTGCCGGCAGCCAATGCCGCGCTGGCGGCCGGCCCGGTCGAGGTTTACGTGCGGCCGGAAGATCTGGTGCCGGACGACGCTGGCTGGCCGGCCACGGTGGCCTGGTCGCAGCGTAGCGGGGCGCGTCTGCGCCTGCGTGCAACGCTGGAGCCGGCAGGCAACGAGGTGGAAGTAGAGCTGCCGGCATCAGCGGGGAGCTTTCAGCCCGGGCAGCAGCTGCGGCTGGCCGCGCGGCATTACGGGGTGTTTCCGGTCTGATTTGGGCTGGCTGGCGCCAGCCGGGAATGGTGAATCGGGAATAGGGAATTGGAATTAGCGGTCGGCAGCGCTGCGCATTGCTGTTGCGAATCTCTAATCCCGAATCTCCACTCCCGGCCATCAAGATTCCGCGCGGGCGGTCGATGAGACAGAACGCTGATCAGCGTCGTCTGCGCTCAAGCGTGTGCGCTGGGTCAAGCGAGCGCGACTTGTATGTTGCGCTGCAATGACAGTTGGACTAATAAGTCATGGCAGGCCCGCCTTGCGCAATCCGACCGCCCATCGTTCCAGGAGATGTCCATGAAGCCGTCCTCGCTCGCGTGTTGTCTGTCGTTGCTGTTGCTCGGTGTGGTGCCGTTGGCACAAGCGCAGGACGAAGAAGCCGCCGCTTCTCCCTTCAGCGGCACTTTCGCGGTGACCAGCGACTATCTGTTCCGCGGTATTTCGCAGACCAATGAAGAGCCCGCCTTCCAGGCCGGACTCACCTACAAGACGCCGTTTGGCCTGTACATCGGCACCTGGACGTCCAATGTCGACTACGGTGCCGGCGATCCGGATTGGGAAGTGGATGGCTTTGTCGGCTACAACACCGATCTGGGCACCAATTTCAATTTCGATGTGATGGTCAATCGCTACCAGTATCTGGGAGCAGGCGCGTCCAATTACGCCGAGTTGATCACCAAGACCACGTTCCTGAAAACCTATAGCCTCACCGTTGCCTACACCAACGATCTCTACGGCACCAAGACCGATGGCTACTACTACGCGCTGGATGCCAACTGGTCGCTGCCCTACGACTTCACCTTCGGCGCGCATGCGGGGCACAGCGTCTATACCTCGTCGCTGAGTCAGGTGGATCACGACTACAACGACTTCGGCGTGAATGTCGGCAAGGCCTTCGGTCCGCTGGGCCTGAGCGTTGGCTATTACGACACCAGCGAGGCGGCGGAATTCGGCTTCGGTCGGCAGAATTCGCAGAACCATCTGGTCGCGACTGCCACGGTTACCTGGCCGTAATGCCGTGATGGCAATCGCTTGAACAGCGGCTTTAATGACTCGGCTGTGCAGTGATAGTGGTGAGGCGGCAAGAGTTGATGCCTGGGTTCTTCAGTGCCTGAAGTTGAACGACACTAGGAATCAAATCTCGCTGTTTTGTCTTTGAGTGATGCATTGTGCGGATAGATCACTTGCGGAGCGGCTGATCTGCTGCCTGGCTGCAGGGCCCTTGCCCGCCCACCATCGCGGGACACGCCGCAAGTACATCCCTGTAGGCTCTTACGCGGCATCCATGCCGCGTAAGGTCCCGCGACGGTAAGCGGACAAGGACCAGTTGAGATGGTCGGTCTTTTGCAGCAGTCGCCCATGCGATAGCTCAATCGTAGAGCGGTTGAGCTGCGGCCTTTGCTGCAGGGCTCTTGCCCGCCCACCGTCGCGGGACACGCCGCAAGTACGTCCCTGTAGGCTCTTACGCGGCGTCCATGCCGCGTAAGGTCCCGCGACGGTAGGCGGACAAGGGCCAGTTGAGATGGTCGGTCGTTGAAGCAGTCGCCCATGTGATAGCTCAATCGTGGAGCGGTTGATCTGCGGCTTTGCTGCAGGGCCCTTGCCCGCCCAGCATCGCGGGACACGCCGCAAGTACGTCCATGTAGGCTCTTACGCGGCATCCATGCCGCGTAAGGTCCCGCGACGGTGGGCGGGCAAGGACCAGTCGAGATGGTCGGTCGTTGAAGCAGTCGCCCATGCGATAGCTCAATCGTGGAGCGGATGATCTGCGGCTTTGCTGCAGGGCCCTTGCCCGCCCAGCATCGCGGGACACGCCGCAAGTACGTCCTTGTAGGCTCTTACGCGGCATCCATGCCGCGTAAGGTCCCGCGACGGTAGGCGGGCAAGGACCAGTCGAGATGGTCGGTGCGTGGTTGCAAGCAGGCCATCTCGTGCATCGTCCGGATCACCTTGCATCCGAGAATTTTCCCGTCGCGCGCTGAGCAACGGGTGGACTTCCAACAAGCAATCTATGGACCTCTCAGCGTCTCAACGCCTAGCAACAAGCGTGTTTTTTACCTGACCACCGACCAACTTTTTGGTGCATTGAGGCCGCCGCGCCCTCGACCCACTAAGCTTTGCCTGCTGCGTTGCCTGCGCTCTGAAAACGGACATGCAAAAGGCGCCTCGCGGCGCCTTTTGCGTTGAAGCGTATTGGCCGATCAGTTCCAGCTCAACACGACCTTGCCGGCCTTGCCTTCTTCCATCAGGTCGAAGCCCTTCTGGAAGTCGTCGATCGGCAATTGGTGGGTCAGTACCTTGTGCAGCGGGAAACCCGACAACACCAGTTGCGTCATCTTGTACCAGGTCTCGTACATCTTGCGGCCGTAGATGCCCTGCACGGTGAGGCCCTTGAAGATGATCTTGTCCCAGTCGCAACCGGCGCCGCGCGGCATGATGCCGAGCATGGCGATCTTGCCGCCGTGGTACATGCAGTCGAGCATGTCGTTGAAGGCACGCGGGTTGCCGCTCATTTCCAGGCCCACGTCGAAGCCTTCCATGTGCAGGTCGGCCATGACCTCCTTGAGCGAGGTCTTGGACACGTTGACCACGCGCGTGGCGCCCATGTCGGCCGCCAGCTTGAGGCGGAAGTCGTTGACGTCGGTGACCACCACGTTGCGCGCACCGATGTGCTTGCAGATGCCGGCGGCAATGATGCCGATCGGGCCGGCGCCGGTGATCAGCACGTCCTCGCCGATCACGTCGAACTCCAGCGCGCAGTGCGCGGCGTTGCCGTAAGGGTCGAAGAACGCGGCCAGCTCCGAGGGAATCTGGTCGGGGATCGGCCACAGGTTGCTGGCTGGCATCACCATGTACTCGGCAAAGGCGCCGTTGACGTTGACGCCGATGCCGACCGTGTTGGGGCACAGGTGCGGGCGGCCGCCACGGCAGTTGCGGCAATGCCCGCAGACGATGTGGCCTTCGGCCGACACGCGCTGGCCGACCTGGTAGCCGGTCACCGCCGAACCGAGCTCGGCCACGCGGCCGACGAACTCATGGCCGATGGTCAGGCCGGGCTTGATGGTGCGCTGGCTCCACTCGTCCCACAGGTAGATATGCAGGTCGGTGCCGCAGATTGCGGTCTTTTCCAGCTTGATCAGCACCTCGTTGGGGCCGGGGCTGGGAACGGCGACCTGTTCCAGCCAGATGCCCTTGTTTGCTTCGCGCTTGACCAGCGCCTTCATCGTCTGCGCCATCTGGCGGGACCTGCTGAGTGAAAGTAAGACGGCGATTATATGCGGCGCGAGGTCGGGGCCATGCGGCGGTGCGGGAAGTGAGTGATGTCGGCTGACCCGGTTCATGACGGGGTAGGGCCGGTGCCGCGCTTCTCCCCTCGGGAGAAGGTGGCCCGCAGGCGGCGGATGATGGGGCGCCCCAGAGATTTACCAGTACATCCAATGACAAACGCGTCGCCACGCGCCTTCATCAGTAACGCGCCGGGTTCTTCGCAGCGTACCCTCAACCCAACCCCTCTCCCGGAGGGAGAGGGGCTTTGACCTTGCTTCTGCCGTCGGGACATCGGCCTCTTTACGAGGCGAAGGTGGCGCAAAGCGTCGGATGAAGGGGCGCCTCAGCAATATGTCACCGCCTGCGATGGCAGGCGCGTCGCCAGGGTGAATCATCGGCGTTACCCCCATTCTAAAAGCTTCCGCTCCGTGCCCCTGCCTGCGCTAGCGGGTGCGCCAAGGCACGCGCGCCGGTGGCGCGCAAGCCGGGCCTTCTCGCCACTGGAGGTGGAAAGGGCGGCGGTGACTCAGAACTTCACATCCAGACTCATGAAATACTGCCGCGGTGCGCCGACCACCATGGTCTGGTTGTAGCCATCCGGATCGGAGGCGACATAGCCGTTGGTGCCGGTGCTGGCGAAATAGCGCTTGTCGGTGAGGTTGGCGATGTTGAGCGCCAACGCCACATCGGCCACCCCGCCCACGCGACCGAAGTCGTAGCGCGCGCCGGCATTGAACAGCCAGTACGAGGGCACCTGCGAATCGTTGAGGAAGGTGATGTAGCGCTTGTCGACGTACTTGCCGTCAAGATCCAGGCGCAGGTTGCCTAGCTGGTAGCTGGCGCTGGAGGAGAACATCAACGCGGGGATACCGACCACGTCCTTGCCGGAGGTGGCGACCACGCCGTTGTTGAGGTAATCGTCCTGGTAGCGCGAGCGGTTCCACGACAGCGAGTTCAACCAGCTCAGGCCCTCCACCGGGCGCCACATCAAGGCCAGGTCGGCACCCGCGCTATGCACGGCGCCGACGTTGCTCAGGATGGCCGCGCAGGTCTGCACTGCGGTACACGGCGAGGTGGTCAACAAGCGGTTGGAGAACTTGGTGAAGTAGGCATCGGCCGACAGCTGGAACTGCGCATCCTGCACGCGGTAACCCACCTGCACGGTCTGCGATTCTTCCGGTTCCAGCGTGGAGCGGCTGCGGTCAAACGCCGCCTGCGAGGTGCCGAACGGAGTGAAGCCGAACGCGGCGATGTTCTTGCTGTAGGAGGCGTACAGGTCCTGGCGCTCATCCAGCTTGTAGTTCACGCCGACCTGCGGCAGGAAGTTGTCTTCGGCACGGATGCGGCCCTGTGCCAGTGCGGTGGTCGGCACCAGCGATTGCGCGCGCGTGGTGGTGCTGAGCGCCTTTGCGCCGTAGTTGAGGGTCAGCCGATCGTCGAGCAGGCGCACGGTGTCCTGCAGGTACAACATGCGGGTCTGGGTGGTGTAGCGCTGCAGGAAGTCGCGACGGAACGGGGTCTGCACTTCGTACACGTTGTACAGCGAGATATAGCCCTCGTTGCCGAGCGCGAAGTAGTTGCGCTGCTGCGTGGTACGTGCGTTTTCCGCCCACAGGCCCACTTCCAGATCGTGGTTGCCCCACGACCATTTCAATGCGCTGGTGCCGCCGAAACGATCCAGGCCGTAGTCGGTGGTGCGCATTGACAGCGGCACCTGCGCAGAGGTGCGTACATACGGTGTCACCCACTGACCTTCGCCACGATTGCCGTGGTAGTAGCCGGTGGCATCCAGGGTGGCGCCACCGAACACGAACGTGCCCGACAGACCGGCCAGGTTGTCGCGGCGCAGGCCGCCGCCGGCGTAGTAGCTGGCGTCGAGCCAGCTGTAATCGTCGGGCAGCCCGGCCAGCGATTGCGGATAGCCGTTGGCCACGCCGCTGGTGGCGCCGGTGTTCTGATACGCACGCGCCATCTGCACGGCGGTGGCCCAATCCGGCTGCAGGTAGTCGTAGTCCCAGCCCAGTGCGCGTTGGCTGGTCAACGACAGGTCCATGTAGTCGTATTCCTTGCGCCGCGAGGTATCCACGAACAGGCTCAGACGGTTGCCGTCGCCCCACTGGTAGACGGTCTTGAGGTTGGCCTGCTCGGACTGCTGGTCGCCGAAGCCTTTCCACTTGTCGGTGCTGGCATTGGCATAGGACAGGTACGCCGACAAGCCGTTGCGATCGCCGGTGTCGCCGCGCACGAAGGTGCGGCGCGTGGCATCGCTGCCGACCGTCTGCACCAGGCGCAAACCCGGCGTGCTCTGCGGGTCGGCCGAGTAAAACTGCATGGTGCCGCCAAGGTTGGTGTTGGACGCGGTGCCCAGCGCACCGGCGCCTTGCGCGATTTCCACCGAGCCGAGGTTTTCCGAAATGATGGCGCGGGTGATGTGCAGGCCGTTGGTGACGCCGTAGCTCATGTTGCCGAGCGGAATGCCATCGAGCGTGTAACCCAGCCGGCTCTGATCGAAGCCGTGCAGGGTGACCTGCGTGGACCACTCGTAGGTGCCGAACGGATCGGCCGACTGGAACTGCACGCCCGGCAGCTTTTCGACTGCCTTGAAGGCGCTGCTGCCCGGGGTCAGCTGCTCGATGTCCTGCCGGCTGATGCGCTGGACCTGGCGGGTGCTGCCTTGCGACACCACGTTGATCGCATCCAGCTGGGTGGCGTTGGTGGCGGCATCGGCCACGCTGGCCGGGGCATCGGCTACCGGCGCATCTGCACCGGCAACCGGATCGGCCGCCGGTGTGGCAGCAGAGGCGATGGCGGGGAGCAGCGCGGCCAGGGCAAGCGCCAGCGGAGTGACATGAAAACGGCGAGCGGAAGTCATGGGGGAATCCTGTTCGAGCACGGCTGAGGGCAACGCGCGGTGCAGGACCGGCGTTTCGCGACGCAGGGTGTCAACGACGTATGAAACATTGATGACGGTGGCTGTCGCAAAACTGTCGTGCTTGCCCGCTATACGTGTCGTACCCAGCCGCGCTGTGCGGCGATGTACATGTATTTCCTGCAGGTCCAGTAGCCATGACGTCCTCCCCCTCGCGACGCGATTTCCTCAAGCGCGTCGCCGCACTGACCGCCGCCGGCGCCTTGCCGTCCTCGATCGGCCGCGCACTCGCGCTGCCGGCCAACTCGCGCACCGGCACGCTGCGCGACATCGAACACGTGGTGATCCTGATGCAGGAAAACCGCTCCTTCGATCATTATTTCGGTGCGCTGCGCGGCGTGCGCGGCTTTGGCGATCCGCGTCCGTTGCAGCTGCGCGACGGTCACCCGGTATGGAGCCAGCCGGCCGCCGATGGTCGTCGCCTGCTGCCGTTTGCTTTCGATTCGCAAAGCACCTGCGCGCCGTTGATCAAGAGCCTGGATCACTCGTGGAAAGCCGGCCACGGGCAGGACCCGGCGCGCTGGGCCGAGTACGACGCCTGGGTGCCGTACAAGGGTGAATTGACGATGGGGTATTTCCAGCGTCACGACATCCCGTACTACCACGCACTGGCCGATGCGTTCACCATTTGCGATGGCTATTTCTGTTCGCTGCACGGGCCGACCAATCCCAATCGCATGTACCTGTTCACCGGCACCAGCGGCCCGAGCGTGGGCAACCTCGGCGCGCAGGCGGTGACCAATGCCGACGACGGCAACTGGACCGCCGACATGGCGCGCGACAAGCCTGGTTATGCGGCGATGGACTGGACCACCTATGCGCAGCGCCTGCAGGCCGCAGGCGTGGACTGGCGCGTGTACCAGGAGTACGACAACTTCGGCTGCAACTCGCTGGCGTATTTTTCGCACTACCGCGATCTGCACCCGAGCGACGAACGCTATCGACGTGCACGTGCCTGCGTGCCCGGGTCCACTGCAGACAATGCCGCCACCACGCAGGCCGATCATCTGATCGCCGCAATCGCCGCCGACGTGCAGGCCGATCGCTTGCCGCAGGTGTCCTGGATCGTGCCGCCCACCGCGTACTGCGAGCATCCGGAAGCGCCGCCGGCCTATGGCGAATCGCTGGTGGCGCGCCTGATCGATGCGCTCACCGCCAATCCGCAGGTGTGGGCGAAGACCGCGCTGATCATCAACTACGACGAGAACGACGGCTTCTTCGATCACGTCCCCGCAGCGCTGCCAGCATTGGATGCGCGCATGGGGCGCAGCAATGTCGATACGCGCGGGGAGGTCTACGAGGGCGTGCCGATGGGGCTGGGTATCCGCGTGCCGATGCTGGTGATCTCGCCCTGGACGCGCGGTGGCTGGGTCAATTCGCAGGTATTCGATCACACCTCGGTGTTGCGCTTGCTGGAACGCCGCTTCGGTGTGGCCGAGCCGAACATCAGCCCGTGGCGTCGCGCGGTCAGCGGCGATCTGACCAGCGTGTTCGATTTCCGCAAGCCGGACGATTCGGCACTGAGCGCATTGCCGTCGGTCGACGACTACCGCGCGCGCACCGCCGCGGTGCGCAACAAGCCGCTACCGGTGCCGCCGGCCCAGGCCAGCATGCCGCGGCAGGAGCCGGGACAACGTCCGGCGCGCGCGTTGCCGTATGCCTTGCAGGTGCATGCGCGCGAGCAGGGCGACGGCGGCGTGCAACTGCAGTTCGTCAACAGCGGCGCTGCGGCGGCCGCGTTCAACGTCTACACCAGCGCTGCGAGTGGCGGCCCCTGGTACTACACCGTATTGCCTGGCACCCGCCTCGACGATGTTCCGGTCGGCGCTGCGCACAACGGCGGCTATGCGCTGAGCGTGCATGGACCCAATGGCTTCCTGCGCGAATTCGCCGGTGACCTCGCTGCCGCCGCGACGCAATCGGCAGCGCCGTGGTTGGAGGCGCGCCAGGACGGCGAGGCGCTGGTGCTGGACATCGGCAATGCCGGGCAGCAACCGTGCACGCTGCAGCTGCGCGCGCTGGACTACGCAGACCCGACCGCGCGCTCGCTGCACTTGGCCGCAGGTCAGCGCCAGACCGTGCGTCTGGCGCTTGCTGCCAGTGATCATTGGTACGACGTGGTGCTGGAACAACCGGGAGCGGCATTCCGCCGCCGCCTGGCCGGGCATCTGGAAACCGGCAGGCCCAGCCGCAGCGATCCGGCATTCGGGCGCGCCTGAGCCGGCGCCGGGGCGCGCCGGTGATGGACGCGCAGGGCAGGCGGGTCGGCCTGGCCTCGACGGCAACCGGGCGTCGGTGAGCCGCAACGGGATCTTCGATCCGGCGATGACCCGCACGATCGCCGTGGATAGCCGGTATCTGCGTTGGGTCATGCCGGAGTCGCCCCGCATCGCAGCTGTTGCAGCAACTCGGCATGCGCTGACGCGGGCGGCCGGCACCGCAGCGGGAGGGGTTATCATGCGCTCCCGTTTCGCTGCGGCGAGCCGGCCCCTTCCCCAAGGAATCCCTCGCGCATGCGCATCCTGCTTGCCCGTCACGGCGAGACGCCGTGGAACGCCGAAGGCCGTTACCAGGGCCAGATCGATATCCCGCTGTCGCCGGTCGGCGAAGGCCAGGCCGCCGCCCTCGGCGCGCGTCTGCAATCGTTGGAGATCACCCGCGCGGTGGCATCGCCGCTGTCGCGTGCGCAGGCCACCGCCAGGCTGGCGCTGGGCAGCAACCGCGAAAGCCTGCTGCAGACCGATGCAGACCTGCAGGAAATCGCCCACGGCGAATGGGAAGGCCTGCTGGCCAGCGAGATCAACGACAAGGATCCGGCACGTCTGCGCGCCTGGCGCGACGAGCCCGATACCGTGCTGATGCCCGGCGGCGAGTCCCTGCGGCAGGTGCTGGACCGCAGCTGGCGCGGCCTGGCGCGCGCGGCCGAAGGCCTGGGCGCGGCCGACACCTTGCTGGTGGTCGCGCACGATGCCGTCAATCGCGTGATCCTGTGCAAGATACTGGGCCTGCCGCTGTCCCGGCTGTGGACCTTCCGCCAGGCACCGACCACGCTCAACCTGCTCGAAGGCGAGGACGTGGATCACCTGGAAGTGGTGCGGCTCAACGACTGCGCGCACCACACGCCGTTTTTTGGCGAAGCCAAGCATCGGGCGCTGTAAGACAACGCCCGGCACGGACGCTGGATGAGACCGTGGCCTGTGATATCGGCACAATTGCCAGGTGGCCCAGGGCGCTTCGCTACGCTGTTTTGGGCAGCGTGTCCGGCCTGTTGGCGTTGGGAGCGTTCTCCGACTTCATTCCTGCGCCTTTCCTGTCCGGTCGGGCCTGGATAGCGCCGATGGTGCTGCTGGGAAGCTGGTTGACGGTATTGATCGTCGCGCCGGCCTATCGCATCGGCGGCTGGAAGGCGGTCGTCGGCAAGCAGCTGTTCAACACCGTGCTGGCGCTCTGCCTGGCGCCGCCGCTCTTGGGATTGCTGTGCTGGCTGGTGCTGGCCAGAGGTGGGCCCTGGATCTACACCCGCATCGCCGGCGTCGATTTCGAAGAAACGCATGTCATGCAGACCGCCGCCATGCCCGGCGCGCGAGCGTGCAAATACCGGTTGAGTGGCGGGCCGCTCGCGCATCGTTTTCCGGGCCATCTGTGCATCGACGAAGCGCAGTATCGGCGTCACCCCGAGCAGCGCGTCTCGGTGCTGTTGCGCGGTCAACGCTCCGTGTTGGGCATGCGCATTGCGTCCATTTCCGATGTCCCTTGACTGCGGGCGACAGCGCTCCTCCAGTTGCTGGCTGAGGCGTGCGCACCCTGTCGGCCCATGCGACGGTGCGCGATCTGCCGGCATGCCTGGTGATGTGCGTTGCGCGCCGGCAAACGGCGATAATGCGGTTCTTCTCGCGCAGCCCTGACCGTGAACGCAACCGACTCCCTCTCCGACTGGCTCGCCTACATCGAGCAGCAGCATCCGCAGAACATCGCCATGGGGCTGGAGCGTGTGCGCGAGGTCGCGGCGCGTCTGCAGCTTGCCGCGCCTGCCAGGCACGTCATCGTGGTCGGCGGCACCAACGGCAAAGGCTCCACCGTGGCCTTTATCGAGGCGATCGCGCAGGCCGCCGGCTGGAAGGTGGGCAGCTACACCTCGCCGCATCTGCTGCGCTACAACGAGCGCGTGCGCATCGACGGCAACGAGGCCGGCGACGCGCAACTGGTGGACGCCTTTGCCGCCGTCGAAGCGGCGCGTGGCCAGACCGCACTGACGTATTTCGAATACGGCACGCTGGCGGCGCTGTGGCTGCTGCAGCGCTCCGGGCTGGACCTGGCGGTGCTGGAAATCGGCCTGGGCGGGCGTCTGGACGCGGTCAACCTCATTGATTCGGATGTGGCGGTGATCACCACCGTGGATATCGACCACACCGATTGGCTGGGCGAAGACCGCGAGGCGATCGGCACCGAGAAGGCCGGCATCATCCGCGCCTGGAAGCCGGTGGTGCTGGGCGAAATCGACCCGCCGTCGAGCGTGTTGCGGCGGGCCTACCAGTTGGGCGCCAATGCGATCCGCGCCGGCAGCGATTATTTCTTCGAGCCGATCGAGGCGCAGCACTCCGACGCGCCGCAGTGGCGCTGGCGCGATGTCGCGGTGACCCTGGAGCTGCCAATGCCGGCCTTGCAGGCGCCGGTGCAACTGGCCAACGCCGCCGCGGCGATCGCCGCGTTGCAGGCCTTGCCGGTGGAACTGCCCGATGCCGCCTGGGCGCAGGGCATTGCCAATGCACGGGTGGCCGGGCGGCTGCAGCGCAGCGACATCGATGGCGTGCAGGTGCTGCTGGATGTCGGCCATAACCCGCAGGCCGCGCGCGCGCTGGCCGATGCACTGGGCGCGCAGGCGCACACCGGCAGCACCCATGCGATCTACGCCGCATTGGCGGACAAGGATGTGCTGGGCGTGGTGGAGGCGGTGGCCGCGCAGGTCGACCATTGGGCTCTGGCGGGGCTGGACGGTGCGCGGGGGCAGTCGGCGCAGGCCTTGCAGGCCCGGCTGCAGGGCAGTGCCGCAGCGCAGGCGGCCTGCCATGGCGATGTGGCGGGCGCACTGCGCGCGGCGCTGGCGCAGGCCTCACCGGGCGATCGGGTGCTGGTGTTCGGCTCGTTTCATACCGTTGCCGACGCCCTAAACGCACTTCGTTCAGTCCACCCGGGTCGGTAGCCCGGCTGCGGCCTTATAATCGCCGCGGCACCCCGCCACGCCGCCTCTCGTCTCTTTACGTGGATACTGCTCTGAAACAGCGACTGATTGGCGCCATCGTTCTGGTGGCGCTTGCCGTGATCTTCCTGCCGATGCTGGTCAAGGGCCCTGCGCCGTCGAGCGGCGTGGCCGATGTGCCGCTGGAGGCGCCTGCCGCACCGGCCAATGGCGAGTTCGAAACCCGCGAATTGCCGCTGGTCACCCCGGGCGATGCGCCGGCCGGTGGCGCGCTGGGCATGCGCGGCGCCGCCACGGCGCCGGCTGCGGTGCAGGACAACCCGGACGCGGCCGATCTGGCCAACCCGTCCAGCGCGCCGTCGGCGCCTGAGGTGGCGGCCGGCAACTACGCGGTCAACTTCGGCGCCTATGCCACCAGCGCTGATGCCGACGCGGTGCTGGCGCGGCTCAAGCAGGCGCAGCTGCCCGGCTTCAGCGAAAAGACCCAGATCAACGGCCGCCCGGCCTGGCGCGTGCGCGTGGGGCCGTATGTCGACCAGGCGCAGGCCGAAGCGGCGCGCCTGCAGGCAGTGAAGGTGCGCAGCGACGTCAACGCCCAGGTGGTGACGCTGGATGCCAATGCCGCCGCGCCGGCGCCTGCAGCCAGCACACCGACGCCGGCACCGGCCCCGACCCCGGCCGCAAAACCCAGCAGCAGCGTGGCCGCCGCCAGCACCGCCGCACCGACCAAGACCGAAAGCCTGCCGCCGGAGCCGGCCAAGCCGGTGGCCGCCGCGCCCAAGCCGGCCGAAGCGCCCAAGCCCGCTCCGGCCAAGCCGGAGGTGGCGAAAACGGAGCCCGCCAAGCCCGAGCCGGCCAAGCCGGTCATCGCGGCGCCGGCAGCCCCTGCGGCCAGTTCAGTCGGCTTTGCGGTGCAGCTGGGCGCCTTTGGGCGCGCCGAAGACGCCGACGCCTTGCGCGATCGCGTGCGCGCCGCCGGTTTCAGTGCCTTCGTCGAACAGGTGCGGACCGACAAGGGCGCGCTCAACCGCGTGCGGGTCGGCCCGGTGGCCAACCGTGGCGATGCCGAACAGTTGCGTGCGCAGGTGGCGGCCAAGGTCGGCATTTCCGGCATGGTGCGTCCGCATCCGTAAACCATTGCGCCTCCATCGGGCGGGCGCGGTGCATGGTGGAGATCGGCATGCCGGTTGGTTCGCTACGTGCAGTGCGGCTCGTCCGCTCGCCGCTTGCGTGGTATCGCCATTGGCGAGCGGATTTCCTGATCGCCTCACACCCATGGAGGGGAGCGCAATGAACACCGAGCCAGGTTGGACCAGCGGCGCATGCGCCGCGCGGAGAAGTGGGCAATGATCGACATGGTGCTGGGCGTCATCATCCTGGTGTCGGCCCTGTTGGGCCTGCTGCGCGGATTTGTCGCCATCGTGGTCGGCACGTTGTCGTGGTTGCTGGCCGGCTGGGCGACGTTCCAGTTCGGCGGCCCGGCCGCGCGCTGGATCGCCGACGGCAAGCATCCGTCGGCCACCGAATCGTTTGGCGGCTACGCGATGGTGTTCGTGGGCGTGTTGATCACCGTGGCGGTGATCGGCATGGTGATCCGCGCCGGCGTGGACGCGGTGCGCCTGGGCGGGATGGACCGCATGCTCGGGTTCGGCCTGGGTCTGGTGCGCGGCGGTTTTCTCGCCAGCGTGCTGGTGCTGCTGATGAGCTTCACGCCGCTGCCGCGCGAGCCGTCCTGGCGCCAGTCGATGCTGATGCCGATGCTGTCGCCGGGCGCGAGCTGGATGCGGGCGCAACTGCCGGCCTGGCGGATGCCGTCGATGGACATGCCATCAATGGAACTCGGCAACTTGCCAACGGAGTTGGGGAAGTTGCCCTCGGCAGGCGATAATACGGACCTGGGCAAGGCGCTGTCCGGGTCCGGTCTGAGCGACACCATCACGCGTGCGCTCGGGCAACCCGGCAAAGCCGCCAGCGACGGACGCGATCCGGCGCAGGCGATGCCGGCCAATATCGATCCGGCGCAGGTTCGCGGCGGAGAAAGCGACCCGGCTCGGGTCGAGTCCCAAGGCCAGGCACGGCCCCCTTCACAGTAACGGCGCAAGCCGTAGCGGAGAACGCGCACCATGTGTGGCATCGTCGGTATTGTCGGCAACCAGAACGTCGCCGGGCAGCTCTATGACGGCCTGACCGTCCTGCAGCATCGTGGGCAGGACGCCGCAGGCATCGCCACCGCAGACGGCACGCGCCTGCGCGTGCAAAAGGCCAACGGGCTGGTACGCGACGTCTTCGACGAGAAGAAGATGGCGGTGCTGGAAGGCCGGGTCGGCATCGCGCATTGCCGCTACCCGACCGCGGGCTCGGAAGGCATGGACGAGGCGCAGCCGTTCTACGTCAACTCGCCCTACGGCATCGCGCTGGCGCACAACGGCAACCTGATCAACACCGAGGCCTTGCGCCAGCAGGTGTTCGAAGCCGACCGCCGCAACATCAACACCGATTCGGACAGCGAGGTGCTGCTGAACGTGTTCGCCTACGAGCTGGACGCGCAGCGCATGCTCACCCCCGAGGCGGCGATCCGCGCGGTGGCCGGCGTGCACCGCCGTTGCAAGGGCGGCTATGCGGTGGTCAGCGTAGTGCTGGGCCTGGGCCTGGTGGCCTTCCGCGACCCGCATGGCATCCGTCCGCTGGTGCTGGGCAAGCGCGAGCATGCCGAAGGCACCGAATACATCGTTTCCTCCGAATCGGCCGCGCTGGACATCCTCGGCTACCAGCGCGTGCGCGACGTGCGCCCCGGCGAGGCGATGGTGATCACCGCGCGCGGCGAGCTGTTTTCGGAAGTCTGCGCTGCGCCGACCGTCAACGCGCCGTGCATCTTCGAGTACGTGTACTTCGCGCGTCCCGACTCGATGATCGACAACATCTCGGTGCACAAGGCGCGCATGCGCATGGGCCTGAAGCTGGGCGAGAAGATCCTGCGGCTGCGCCCGGACCACGATATCGACACCATCATTCCGATCCCGGACACCTCGCGCGATGTGGCGCTGGAGATGTCCAACGTGCTCGGGGTGAAGTACCGCGAGGGCTTCGTCAAGAATCGCTACGTGGGCCGGACCTTCATCATGCCGGGGCAGGGCGAGCGGCAGAAATCGGTGCGGCGCAAGCTCAATCCGATCCACCTGGAGTTCCGCAACCGCGTGGTGCTGCTGGTCGACGATTCGATCGTGCGCGGCACCACCAGCCGGCAGATCGTGCAGATGGCGCGCGATGCCGGTGCGCGCAAGGTGTATCTGGCCTCGGCCGCGCCGCCGGTGCGTTACCCCAATATCTACGGCATCGACATGCCGGCGGCCGAAGAACTCATCGCGCATGGCCGCAGTGAGCTGGAAATCCAGGAATTTTTGGGCTGCGACTGGCTGATCTACCAGGATCTGGAAGACCTGGAAGTGGCCGTGCGCGAAGGCAACCCGGACATCCAGCAGTTCGATTCCTCGTGCTTCAACGGCGAGTACATCACCGGCATCGAGCCGGGCTATTTCGAACGCATCCAGCAATTGCGCTCGGACGATGCCAAGAAGCGTCGCCGCGCGTGAGGCTGTGCGGTAGCGCTGCAGCTCGGCGCTACCCAGACGTGGCCTAGAACCGCTGTGCTTCGCAGCAGTACCTGCGTGGCGATCGCTCGATTCGGGTGCCGCCGATCGACAGGCGGGTGCGCTGCGCTGGTTCGATAGTGGCGCCAGCCGCTGGTTGTTCGCAGACCGCACCTGCGACGGCTGCGTGGGGGTCTCGCTCGCCGCTGCAGATCGAAGCGCCAGTTGTCGATCTGGCGGCTACCGCAACGATGGAGTGATGGACACGATGGATCTTCTGCAAGCCGCACACGCCTGCCTGCAAGCGGCCGATCCGCTGGAGAAGGTCGCGTTGACGCAGCGACATGCGGCCGCGTTCCGTGCCGGTGAGTTGCCGTTGCCACCGCCGCAGGCGGCGCCTCCGGAGCCGATCCGCATGCCTGGCCGACCTGCAAGGCCGGTGCTGGTGCATCCGCGCGAGGTGCCGCGGCGCGGGCTGGGCAACCCGGAAGGCCGCGCCGCCTTTATCCACGCCATCGCGCATATCGAGCTCAACGCCATCGACCTGGCCTGGGATGCGGTGTATCGCTTCCGTGGGTTGCCGGCGGCGTTCTATGCCGACTGGGTTGGCGTGGCCGACGACGAATCGCGCCACTTCATGCTGCTGCGCGCGCGATTGCATGCGCACGACCACGACTACGGCGACTTCGCCGCGCACAACGGCCTGTGGGAAATGTGCGAGAAAACCGCACACGACGGCCTGGCACGCATGGCGCTGGTGCCGCGCGTGCTGGAAGCGCGCGGGCTGGATGTGACACCGGCGATGATCGTCAAGCTGCGCTCGCTCGGCGATACCGCCACTGCCGAGGTGCTGGACACCATCCTGCGCGAAGAAGTGGCGCATGTGGCGGCCGGGTCGCGCTGGTACCGCTGGTATTGCGCGCAGGCCGGCATCGAGCCGCGCGCGCGCTTCAAGGCGCTGCTGCACGAGTACGCCGGTGGTTACCTGCATGGCCCGTTCAATCTGCAGGCGCGGCTGCTTGCCGGCTTCGATGAGGACGAACTGGCCGATCTGGTAGAGCAGGCCGGCTGAGCAGCCGGTAATGGATGCGTGGGCGGGCTGCAGTGCGCAATCTGTTGATCGCCATTTGCGGAGCAGATATCGAGTTGGCTCGCACCGACGCCACGCTGGGTGAGGCGCGTTGCAGCCTCGCTCATGAAGTACCGAGCGCATTGTGCGGCAGAACGAACGCTCGGTGGCGTTGGCGTGCTGCGGTACTGCGCACTGGGGCGATGCGTACCGCATCCCTCGTCATGACGTGGTGCCCCGCGCCGGCTACCGCCAAACGCGACAGGCCACCTACGCGGCAACGCGCCTTCGATCACCTGACTGTGCGCTGGGTCCTGCCGCGCAGCTGCCGGAATCGCATCCATTCAACGGCAGACATCACAAAACTGTAATTTTCTTTTGTAACAACTTGCAATCGGCACGGTCCGGCGCGCCTTAATGGCGTCCCGGGGGCAGGGGCCCGGTGTTTCACATCCGTTACTTCCATGTCTAAGGAGAGAGAGACGATGAAGTCGAAGTCGATGTGCACCACGGTGGGTCTGATCGCCATGTGTCTGGCCGGTTCGGCCGTCGCTGCCGGCAAGCCGCTGTATCAATCCGGCCCTGCGTTGAGCCGCAGCGCAAGCGCCACCGCCACTGCCGAACCCTCGTTGCAGCGCCTGCTCAGCGCACCGTCCACCGCCAACGCGCAGGTGGTCCAGCTCGACGCCGGTGCCGTCACCGCCTCGGAAAAGCTGCTGGAACTGCAGCTGGATGGCCAGACCATCACCGCCACCCAGGCCAAGGTGGATGCGCTGGAAGGCGGCGATAGCGTGTGGTACGGCAATCTTGGCCCGCGCGCCGGCACCCGTGCCCGCACGCTGTCGGGTGTGGATCCGCTGAACTCGGCCATCCTGGTGCGCAGCGGCGATACGGTCACCGGCACCATCCGTTATGCCGGCAAGCTGTATCGGCTGCGTCCGCTCGCCGATGGCCGCCATGTGCTGGTGCAGGTGGAAGAAAGCCGCCTGCCGCAGGAGCACCCGGCCGAATACAGCCTGCTGCCGAAGATCGACATGCCCAGCGACGGGCGCGTCACCGCGGCCGCCGCATCGTCGGGCAGCCCGGCGACCATCCGCGTGCTGGTGGTGGCCACCAATCAGGCGGTGACCGCCTACGGCGGCAACATGCAGTCGCTGGTGCAACTGGCAGTGGCCGAGGCCAACCAGGGCTATATCAACAGCAATGTCGGCATCACCTTGCAGCTGGCGCGTTACGAGACCACCAGCTACAGCGAAACCGGCAATTTCACTACCGACCTGCAGCGCTTCCGCGTAACCAACGACGGTTACATGGACAGCATCCACACCAGCCGCAACACCTATACCGCCGATGTGGGCGTGATCGTGTTGAACAACAGCAGTTACTGCGGCCTGGCATCGGGCATCGGCTCCACCGCGGCGACCGCGTTTGCCTCAGTGTACTGGGATTGCGCCACCGGCTATTACAGCTTCGCGCATGAAATCGGCCATCTGCAGAGCGCCCGTCACGACGCCACCAACGACCCCAGCACCTCGCCATATGCGTACGGGCACGGTTATCGCTACGGCAACAGCTGGCGCACCATCATGGCCTACGACTGCAGTAGCAGCTGCCCGCGCCTGAACTACTGGTCCAACCCCAACATCAGCTACAACGGCGTGCCCATGGGCAACGCCAGCACCGCCGACAATCAGCGCGTGCTGGTCAACACCAAGGCCACCATCGCCGGCTTCCGCTGAGGACCAAGCCGATCGTTCCGTCGTCGGGCCCGGCACGCAGGTGCCGGGCCTTTGCCGCTACACGCAGGCGCAGCGATCGCGCAGACTAGAGGCACTGCCGGCAGCTGCCGGCGTGTCCTGCGGAGCGGAGCACCCATGTCCAAGTCCCTGCTTTATGCGGCGCTGTGCCTGGTCGCGCTGGCAGTTGCCGGCTGCAAACAGCAACCTGCCGACCCGGCCCCTGCGCCACCCAAACCGGCGGTGTCCGCGCCGGCAGCCACGACCGGCAACGATGCCCGCGCCCGCGCGCTGGATGTGCTGGAAACCCGCCTGCAGAACGACCATTTCTATCCGGACAACTGCATCAGCATCGTCGACGAAGACGACGCTGAGCCCGCAGCGGATGCGTTCGACTTTGCAGTGCGCGAGCGGCATGGCAACGAGTGCCCTGGCGATCCGCAGACCAACCCGGTGCGCGATCGTTTCCGCGTGCAGGCCGATGGTACGGTGCTCTGGTACGACATAGTCAACGCCGACTTTGTCGACTACGCCGAGCATGCGCGCAGCATGCAGTGATGCGTCTGGAGACTGCATGGACCGTGCGGTTGCGTACCAGCAGGCTGACGCGATCAGGCATGCCGACAGCGCGTCAAGTTGCATTCCAGCACGGGTGCGCAGCACACCGAGCGTGCGCAGGCCTGATCTCGAAACCACGGCGCTCGCCTCCAGACGGCGCGGCCCCTGCCCATCGCGGTCTGTCGCTTGCAAACGGGTGCCGGGCGAGCGGCCTGCGCCGAGCTGGCGGCCGCTCGCTAGCTGCTGGCAGCCACGTTAAAGCGGCAGCTGCTCCAGCGACACGCCGTCGGCATCCACATGCAACACCGAGCCTTGTTCGTACCAGTCGCCCAGCACGATGCG
Source organism: Xanthomonas sp. WHRI 7064 (assembly GCF_040202355.2). Taxonomy (NCBI): domain Bacteria; kingdom Pseudomonadati; phylum Pseudomonadota; class Gammaproteobacteria; order Lysobacterales; family Lysobacteraceae; genus Xanthomonas; species Xanthomonas sp. WHRI 7064. Next base: position 1,267,514 of record NZ_CP167821.1, read on the forward strand.
CGTGCAGGTCTGGCCGCCGGCCTGCAGGGTGTGGATTGCAGGGCGATGGGTGTGACCATGGATCAGGCGGTCCAGGCCATACCGCACGAAGGTGGCCTCCACCTCGGCCGGGGTGACATCGGTGACGGTCTCGAAGCGCGATTGGTCGCCCTGCTTGAGTTCTGCATGACGCGCCTGGCTGGTAGCGCGCGCCTGCTGCGCGAAGGCCACCCGCGCGGCCAGCGGCTGCGCCAGGAACTGCGCCTGAAAGACCGGATCGCGCGTCTGCGCACGGAACGCCTGGTAGGCGGTGTCGTCGGTGCACAGCAGATCGCCATGCATCAGCAAGGTCGGGTGTCCGTACAAATCGACCACGGTGGGGTCGGGCAGGATGCGGAAGCCCGCACGTTGCGCATACGCCTCGCCAACCAGGAAGTCGCGGTTGCCCGGCATGAAGAACACCGGCACGCCGCTATCGGCCACCGCATGCAGCGCCACAGCCACCGCATCGGCAGCGGTCGATGGCGTGTCATCGCCGATCCAGGCTTCGAACAGATCGCCGAGGATGTAGAGCGCGTCGCTACCGGGCACCTGCGTGCGCAGGAAGTCCAGAAACAGCTCGGTGATCGCCGGCCGGGCCGGATCCAGATGCAGGTCGGAAATGAACAGGGTCGTCATTGCGCCATTGTACGGCGGGAGCGCGGGACGGGAATCGGGAATCGGGAATCGGGAATCGGTGGAGCGTTGCATCGCGGAGCGAGTGCCGGGTGAACGGCTGGCTGTGGCAACGAGAGGATCACCGGCCTGGTCGGGCAGATGCCACGATGACAGCGCTCAATCCTCAGCCGAGCAACACCGGCAATCCCCACAGCGACAGGCTGGCCAGCACTACGCCGATCGCGGTGGCAGCGAGTACGTCGCTGGGATAGTGCAGGCCCAGCACCACGCGCGACAGCGCCACGCCGGCCGAGAACGGCACCAGCAGGGGCGCCAGCCACGGGTAGTAGGCCAGTGCCACGATGCTGAAGGACACCGCGTGCAAGGTGTGGCCGGACGGAAAACTGAACTCGTCCAGCGGCGCCACCCAGGCGCGGATGCGCACGTCGGCCGCGTACGGGCGTGGCCGACGCGTCCAGCGCTTGAGTGATTTGTACAAGGTCAGTGCGAGCACGCCGGTGGCGGCCATGTGCGCAGATGCGCGCACGCCGTCCATGCCGTCGAGCAGCACCAGCAAGCCCATCAGGCTGTACCAGAACACCCCATCGCCGAGCCGGCTGATGGTGGCGAATGCGCGCCGCACCGGGTGGCGCCGGCACCAGTGGTTGGCGCGCCGGCACCAGCGCGCTTCGTGACCGCGCAGAAGTTCAAGCCGCGTTGCCGACATAACGCCCCCGTGCCGCAGTGATGCCCATCAGCAAGGCCTCGAAGTCGGAGACCACGTTGTCCGGATGCAGTTTCTTCATCGCCTGTGCGGCCGCCGCACCCAGACGCTGGCGCATCGCATCGTCGTTGGTGAGTGCGACGGCTGCCTGGATGAACGCCTCGTCGTTCTCCACTGCTGCACCGCTGTGGCCGCTGCGCAGATACTCGCGTGCGGCGCCGTAGTCGAAGGCCACGGTGGCCACACCGCTGGCCATCGCCTCCAGGGTCACATTGCCGAAGGTCTCGCTGCGGCTGGGGAACAGGAACAGATCGCCGCTGGCGAAGTGGCGCGCAAGCGCCTCGCCGCGCTGGATGCCGCAGAAGATGAAGTCCGGATTTTCGTGCGCGATCCTTTCGCGTGCCGGGCCATCGCCCACCCAGACGAAGCGCGCCTTCGGGCGGATCTGCTGCAGCTTGCGAAACGCGCGAATCGCCAACGGCAGATTCTTCTCGTTGGCGATGCGTCCGACGTAGATCGCGGCAAAGCCTTCGCCCTCGATGCCCCATTCGGCACGCAAGGCCGGATCGCGCCGGGCCGGATCGAACTGCTGGCTGTCCACCGCGCGTGCCAGCAACTGCACGCGCTGGAAGCCGCCGTCGCGCAGGAACTGCTGCAGCTCGCGCGTGGGTACCAGGGTTGCCTCGGCCTGATTGTGGAAGCGGCGCATCCAGCGCAGCGCAGTACCCTGCAGCCAGGCGGCACCGTAGTCGGGCAGGTATTCGTCAAAGCGGGTATGGAAGCCGGTGGCGACCGGAATGCCGAGCCGGCGTGCCGCACGCATCGCCGACCAGCCCAGGGGGCCTTCCGTGGCCACATAGACCGCATCCGGTTGCGTGATTTGCCAATGACGAACGAGGCGTTGGGTTGCCGGCAACCCGAATTTCAGGCCCGGGTAGCGCGGCAGCGACGCGCCGCGCACCAGCAGGGCGGTGGCCGCATCGGTATCGCCGCTCTGCCGTGGACGCACCACGTCCACCTGGTGTCCGCGTGCGCGCAGGCCGGTTTCCAGCCCGTGCACGGTCAGCGCAACACCGTTGACTTCGGGGGGATAGGTTTCGGTAACGATCGCGTAGCGCATGCCCGTTCTCCGGTTTTCGCTAGCTTCCGGGAGGGCGATGGCATGGATGTTGCGCGGATAAGTCGCGGCGGTGACAGTGGAGCCGGGAATGGGGAATGGGGAATGGGGAATGGGGAATCGCAAAGGCAGCGTGCTGCACTCGTTTAGCGCAATCGCCACCAGTCAAAACTTCTCAGAGCTCCGTGATCGACTATTCCCGAATCCCCATTCCCGATTCCCGATTCCCGCCTGAGGCCGCAGGCCTCAGGTCACAAACGGTTTGAACGCGATCCCCAGCCCGGCCATGCTCTCGACTTCGCCGATCAGGTCGGCGCGCAGCAGCGGGCGCGAGTCGATCCAGCTTTGCGACAGGATCAATGACAGGCGGGTGTCATCGGCGGTGAGTTCCAGGGTCGGAATCGGATCCGATTCGTGTGCGCGGTGCAGCAGCACCGCCAGCCGCAGCAGCGCGGCCTTGCGCCGGGTCGGCAGCAGCAGGCGGTCCGGCAGCGCATCGAACGCGGTCTTGGGCACGTTGCGGCGGTGCGTGCGCACCAGCGATGCCAGCACCTGCTGCTCCTGGCGCGAGAAACCGGCGATGTCCGAGTGCTCCAGAATGTAGCTGCCGTGCACGTGATACTGGCTGTGCGCGATGATCAGGCCCAGCTCGTGCAGGCGCGCAGCGCGGCGCAACACCTGCGCGTCGTCGCCATCCAGCTGCCAGGCTTCGCAGACCTGGTCGAACAGGCGGCAGGCCGTGGCTTCCACGCGCTGCGCCTGCACTTCGTCGATGCCGTAACGTTGCACCAGCGAGGCCACCGAGCTGTCGCGCGGGTCGTTCTCGCCACCGCGGCCGAGCATGTCGTAGAGGATGCCTTCGCGCATCGCCGCCTTGCTGACCATCAGCTTCTCCAGCCCCAGGGCCTGGAATGCCGCTTCCAGCACCAGGATGCCGCCGGCGATGATCGGCCGGCGTTCGGCGGCCAGGCCGGGCAACTGGATGTCCTCGATGCGCTTGGCCTTGAGCAGTTCATCGCGCAGCGCCGGCAGCGCCTCGGCGGTGATTGCGCCCTTGGTGAGCTTCATCGCCGCACAGATCTCGCCGATGGCCTTGTGCGTGCCGGACGAGCCGATCGCCTCATGCCAGCCCAGCGCCTTGTACTGATTGGCGAACTGCTGGAATTCGGTGCCGATCTCGGTCAGCGCATCCTTCCATTTCTTCTTCGACAGCTTGCCGCCGGGAAAGAAGCGGCGCGTGCTGGCGATGCAGCCAGCCTGCAGGGACTCGCGTTCCAGGGTCTGGAATCCGCGGCCGATGATGAACTCGGTCGAGCCGCCGCCGATGTCGATCACCAGCCGGCGTTGATCGGGCTTGGGCGGTTGCGCATGCGCAACGCCGAGATAGATCAGGCGCGCTTCCTCGCGTCCGCTGACGACTTCGATCGCATGCCCGAGCGCGGTTTCGGCCGGCATCAGGAACGCCTGCGGCGAGCGCAGCTGACGCACCGTGTTGGTGGCCAGCGCGCGTACGCGCAACGACGGCACTTCCCGGATGCGCTGGCCAAAGCGCGCCAGGCATTCGAGTGCGCGCTGGCGCGCTTCGTTGGAGATGCCACCCTTGCCATCCAGGCCGTCGGCCATGCGCACGGTTTCGCGCAGGCGATCGACCACGCGCAGCTGACCCATCAGGTAGCGCGCAATGACCATGTGGAAGCTGTTGGATCCTAAGTCGATGGCGGCGAGGAAATCGCCATCGCGCAGGGGCGGGATCGTGGGGGAGGGCATTGGCATGGGCGCATGGTAGCCGATGGGCCGTTGGCCCCGTGAGGGGCCAAGCCCGCGCCGCTTTCAGATCCGCTCGAGCAAGGTCATCTGCGCCGAATGGGCAGGCTCGCCAGGGCCCGGGATGCGCTTGTGATAGACGCCGTCGGCATCCAGTTCCCAGGCGTTGACGTTGTCGTCCAGGTAGTTCTGCAGCACTTCGCGGTAGACGCGCTTGGCCAGATCCGGGTCCAGGATCGGGAAGCAGGTCTCCACGCGCCGCAGCAGGTTGCGCTCCAGCCAATCGGCGCTGGCGCAGTACAACTCTGCCGCGCCATCGTTGCCGAACCAGTACACGCGGCTATGTTCCAGAAAACGCCCCACGATCGAGCGCACGCGGATATTGTCCGACACGCCGGGGACGCCCGGGCGCAGCGTGCAGGCACCGCGCACGATCAGGTCGATCTGCACGCCGGCTTGCGAGGCGGTGTAGAGCGCACGCACGACCTGCGGCTCGTTGAGGGCATTCATCTTGGCGATGATGCGGCCCGGGCGGCCATTGCGGGCCAGCCGCGTTTCGCGCTCGATCCGCTTCAACACGCCGGCGTGCAGGGTGAAGGGCGACTGCAGCAACTGCTCCAGCTTCATGCGCGGAGCCAGCCCGGACAATTGCTGGAACAGCATGTGCACATCGTTGCCGATTTCCACATCCGCGGTGATCAGGCTGATGTCGGTATACAGGCGTGCGGTGCCGCTGTGGTAATTGCCGGTGCCCAGATGCACATAGCGTTTGAGCTTGCGTCCCTCGCGGCGCACGATCAGCAGCATCTTGGCGTGCGTCTTGAAGCCGACCACGCCGTACACCACCTGCACGCCGGCTTCCTGCAGCTTGTCGGCCAGGCCTAGGTTGGCCTCTTCGTCGAAGCGCGCGCGCAGCTCCACCACCACGGTGACGTCCTTGCCGTTGCGCGCGGCCAGGATCAACGCATCGACGATCAGCGAGTCCTTGCCGGTGCGGTACAGCGTCTGCTTGATCGCCAGCACGTTCGGGTCGACCGCGGCCTGGCGGATCACGTCAAGCACCGCAGTGAATGCATCGAAGGGGTGATGCAGCAGCACATCGCCCTTGCTGACGATCTCGAAGATGCCGTCGTTGTCGCGCAGGGTGCGCGGGTTGAACAACGGATACTTCAGTTCGGGGCGCTGCACCAGATCGTAGACCTGGGTGACGCGGCTCAGGTTCACCGGCCCGACGATGCGGTACACCGCGTTTTCGTTCAGGCCGAAGTTCTGCAGCAGGGTACGCATGATCGGCGCCGGGCAGTCGTGCGCGATCTCCAGGCGCACCGCCGGGCGATAGCCGCGGGTGACCAGCTCGTCGCGCAAGGCCAGCGCCAGGTTCTCGACTTCTTCCTCGTCCACCACCAGCTCGGAGTTGCGGGTGACACGGAACTGATACGAGCCCTTGACCTGCATGCCGGGGAACAGCTCGTCGACGAACTCGGACAGCACCGAGGACAGGAACACGAAGCTCTGCGTGCCCTCCGGCGACAGGCTCGCCGGCAACTGGATGATGCGCGGCAACGAGCGCGGCGCACGCACGATGGCCAGGTGACCGGCGCGCCCGAACGCGTCCTGGCCCTCCAGCACCACCACGATGTTCAAGGTCTTGTTGAGGATCTTCGGAAACGGATGCGCCGGGTCCAGCCCCAGCGGCGACAGCACCGGCATGATCTCGTTGCGGAAGTACGCACGCAGCCAGCGCTTCTGACGCGAGGTCCAGGCCGTGCGGCTGAGCACGGCCACGCCGGCATCTTCCATCGCCGGGCGCAGCACTTCATTCCACGCGTGGTACTGCTGTTCGACCAGCTTGGCGGCGCGGTCGTGCACTGCGTTGAGGATGGCGGTCGGGCTCAGGCCATCCGGCGCCGGCGGCAGGCCGAACTCCTGCGCATGCCGCACGGTGGCGGCGCGGATCTCGAAGAATTCATCCAGGTTGGTGCAGGAAATGCACAGGAACCGCAGCCGTTCCAGCAATGGCACCTGCTCGTCCAACGCCTGTGCCAGCACCCGGAAATTGAAGTCCAGTTGCGACAGTTCCCGGTTGATGTACAGCGCCGGATCGCGCAACGGATCGGTGGCGATGTCCTCGGAAGGTGTGACGTCGTGCAGTTCTTTGGCGTGGCCCATTGGAATCGGTCATCAAGACGGAGATGGTGTGCGGCGTGACAGCGCGGCAGGTGCAGCGCAGGCAATGCAGCGCGTCGTGCGCGCGTGCATCGCACCGCGTTGCGGCGCGCACCCCTTACATATCACGCCGAACGTGACAGTGGCAGGGACTGATCGCGCTGCACGACGCGTGCAGCGACAAAATGGCATGAGAATTCGCTCCCGCGTCCGACTTCGCTTTCGATTTCCAGACGCGCCTGGTGCAGTCCCAGGATGTGCTTGACGATCGACAGCCCCAGCCCGGTGCCGCCGCTCTCGCGCGAGCGGCTGCTGGAGACGCGGTAGAAGCGCTCGGTGATGCGCGGCAGATGCGAGGCGGGAATGCCGTAGCCGGTGTCGCGCACCGCCAGGGCCGCGCCATCGCCTTCGCGCACGAAGCGGATCGTCACCGTGCCGCCGCCTGGCGTGTAGCGCACCGCATTGGTGACCAGGTTGGAGAAGGCGCTATGCAGTTCCTTGTTGGAGCCGAGCAGGTCCACGCCGGCCTCGTCGAACACTTCCACGGTGTGGCGGCCCTGGCTGTGCGCTTCGGCCTCGCGCCGCAGCGTCGACAGCATCGGCGCCATCGCCACGTGTTCCTCGCCGAGTTCTTCCTGCGATTCCAGCCGCGACAGCGTCAGCAGGTCTTCGACCAGTTGCGCCATGCGCTGCGACTGCTTGCGCATCTCGGCCAGCATCGGGCCCGAATCGGGAAAGTCTTCCGGGTCGAGCATGTCCAGATAGCCATGCACCACCGTCAATGGCGTACGCAGCTCGTGCGAGACGTTGGCCACGAAGTCGCGGCGCACCTGCTCCAGCCGCAGCAGTTTGCTGACATCGCGTGCCACCAGCAGCCAGTAATCGTCGGAGTAGGGGATCAGGCGCAGGTTCAGACGCAAATCCGGATCCACCGGCGAGGCGGCGTCGAGCATGGGCTCGGCGTTGCGGCCGGCGGCCAGCCAGTGCGCCAGCGGCAACGGCTGCAACCGCTCCACCACCGACACGCCCATGTCGCCCGGATGATGCAGCCCCAGCAGTCCGCCCGCGGCCCGGTTGAACCACTGCACGCGCTGGCTGTTGCGATCCACCACCACCACCGCATCCGGCAGCGCCTGCGCGGCGGCGCGGTAGGTGCGCAGCATCTCGATGAGGCGGCGCTTGCGCCCGCGCATTTCGGCCTGGCTGCGATAGAGCAGGCGATCCAGCTCGTTCCAGGCGCCGATCCCGGCGGCGGGCTCGGCGCGCTGGCGCGCGGTCAGGCGCTGCAGCACCTGGCGCAACCGCCAGTAATGCCAGGCCAGCACCCCCAGCGCGGTCAGCGTCAACGCCATCCACACATGCTCGATCAGCACGCCGACCAGCACGGCAGCGCCCAGCAACAGCGCGAGAGTGCCGAGCGTCTTGAGCCAGGCGGAACGGATATGTTGAGGCATGGAAGGCGTTACCACGGAGCGTCAGGTGGGCGTGCGAGCCAGCCCAGCGGCAGGGCCGACCGGCTGTGCGGCAAGCACTAGGTTGCCGAAGAGAAACGGTAGCCCGAGCCACGCACGGTCTGCACCATGTTTTCCAGGCCGAACGGTTCCAGCGTCTTGCGCAGGCGGCGGATGTGCACGTCGATGGTGCGCTCTTCCACATACACGCTGCCGCCCCAGACATGATCCAGCAGCTGGGTACGGGTATACACGCGCTCGGGATGTGTCATGAAAAAGTGCAGCAGGCGGTATTCGGTCGGGCCGATCGGCACCGGCGCATCGCCGGCGAACACCCGGTGCGCGGCGCCGTCGATGCGCAGGCGGCCCACCGCCACGCTGCCGTCCTCGTCGTCCTCGCGGGTGCGGCGCATCACCGCGCGGATGCGCGCCAGCAACTCGCGCGCCGAGAACGGCTTGACCACGTAATCGTCGACCCCGGCTTCCAGGCCACCGACGCGGTCGTTCTCTTCGCCGCGTGCGGTCAGCATGATGATCGGAATCTCGCGGGTCAGCTGTTCCTTGCGCCAGCGCCGTGCCAGATCCAGCCCGCTGGTGCCTGGCAGCATCCAGTCCAGCAGGATCAGGTCCGGCACGCGGTCGGCGATGGCGGTCTGCGCCTCGCGGGCATCGCCGGCATGGATGGGTTCGAACTCGCCTTTGCGCAGCGCGAACGCCACCATGTCGCGAATCGCGGGTTCGTCATCGACGATCAGAATGCGTTTTTGCACGCGGGGCTTACCGTCTGGCTTTAGGTTGATCGCCAGTAGACTACGGTTTTGTGACTCTAATGTGACATGCCTGAGGGCTGCCGCCGTGGTCAAAGCGGCCTGTGCCACTGGCAGGCGCGGTGCTGAACCCGTCGACACACGCCCGAATGACCGCTGCGCCAACCGTCACATGCGCTAGCGCGTCGACAGATCCGGGTCGCGGATGCCTTGCCGGCGCAGCTCCAGCACGGTCGGCGTGATCGCTGCGATGCGTGCATCCACCCGCGCCCGTGTCACATAGTCGAGATCTTTCTTCTTCAGCGCTTCCAACTGGATCAGCGCCTGTTCCGGGCGTCCGTTCAAGTACGCAGCTTCGGCATAGGCCTCGCTGGCACGCAGATGGTCGCCGGACAGCTCGCAGGCGCGTGCGTAGGTCTGCTGCAACAGGGGATCTTCGCTGCTGCGATGCAGGAGCGGCTCCAGCACCTGGCGCGCGCGCTGGCCGGACTCCTTGCTGGCCTGCTCGTTGAGCGCGCCGGCATAGGTCAGCGCCACCGCGCGGTTGTTCGGCAGCTGCTTGAGCAGCGCGTCGAAACGCGCATTGGCCACCTCGCGCTGGCCCACCCGCGCCTGCGCCTCGCTCAGCCCCAGCGACAGCCACAGGTTGTCCGGGTGCGCTTCCAGCAGGCTGGTCAGTTCGGCCACCGGCTCACTGGGCCGGCTGCCGCTGTTGCGCAGGCGTGCCAGCGCCAGCCCGTAGCGCTGCGCGTCGGTCAGGCCGTGCTTGGCACTGCGGCGCAGGGTCTCGTATTCGCGGATGGCCGCATCCGGCGTGGTGGCGCTGAGCACGCGCAGGCGTTCCTTGGCCCAGTCAAAGTTCTGCTGGTCGCCGCTGCGGCTCAGCGCATCCACCGGCAGCCGCAGCGCATACGGCAGCAGCGCGTTGCCGTTGCGGCTCAGCGGTTCGGACAGCGACGGGTCGGCCGGGTCCACCCGTTCCTGGCGCGTGCCGCCCGGCACCGAGGTGGTCAGCACCACGGTGTTCTTCTTCATCTGCTCGGCGCGCGCCTTGGCCTCGCTGATGCGGGTGACCGTGACCGGGTGGGTCTGCAGAAAGTCCGGCGCGCTGTAGCCGCCTTCGTTGGCGCGCATCGCCACCGACATGCGCTCGAAGAAGCCGGCCATCGCATCCACGTCGTAGCCGCTGCGCACCAGCGTGCGGATGCCCAGCCGGTCGGCCTCGGATTCGTTGGAGCGGGTGTAGTCGATCTGGCGCTGCTGCATCAGCCCCATCGCACTGGTGATGCCGGCCATGGTGGCATCGCCCTTGGAATTGCCGCCGGCCTGTTGCGCGGCGACCACCGCCGCCAGCATGCCGAGCAGGATCGGGATCTGGTCGCGCTGTGCCCGTTCCACCCCGCGCAGCACATGCTGCTGGGTGACGTGGGCGATTTCGTGCGACAGCACCGCGGCCACCTCGTCCTCGCGCTCGGCGGTCAACACCAGCCCGGCATTGACCGCGATATAGCCGCCCAGCGTGGCGAAGGCGTTGATCTGGCGGTCGCGCAGCATGAAAAACGTAAACGGCTGCTGCGGCTGGTCGCTGTTGGCGCCGAGCCGGGTGCCCATGGTCTGCAGCCAGTCAGTGATCAGCGGGTCGTCCAGCACATAGTCGTAATTGCGCAACTCGGCCAGCATCATCTTGCCGTACTCGGCCTGGCGCGCCGGGGTCAGCAACTCGCCGGCAGACGAGCCGATGTCGGGCAGGCGGTTTTCCTGCGCGGGTGCCACCCCCATGGCAACGGCCAGCGTGAGGGCGGTGGCGAGCGGTAGCAGGCGCAAGTGGAACTCCCAGGTGGTGCGCGGAGCATGCGGGCAGCACGGCGCGATGGCGTGAATCATCGGTTAATCCACAGTGTTGCGGTGACGACATGGAAATTCCAGTCGCCCGGTACCATTGTCAGACCTCAGACCAACCACGGAGTTTCCCGTGAGCCAAGATACCAATGTGCAGGATGCGGCCAGCGGCCCGCAGATCACCCTGTATTCCTCCGCGATCTGCCCGTACTGTGTGGCGGCCAAGAACTTCCTCAAGAGCAAGGGCCGGACCTGGACCGAGGTGCGCATCGACCTGGACCCGGCCGAGCGCAACAAGATGGTTGCGCTGGCCAAGCGCACCAGCGTGCCGCAGATCTTCGTCGGCGACGTCCATGTGGGCGGCTACGACGACATGATGGCGATGCACCGGGCCGGCAAGCTCGAGCCGTTGCTGGCCGGCAACACAGGCGGCCAGGCATGAGCGAGACCGGCGGCGGCAGCGACGACCGGCTGCGCGAGTTCACCGAATTCCGCCAGCGCATGAACCAGCGCATCCTGGCCGAACCCAACCAGGTGGTGCGCCGGTTCTTCGCGCTGGACACCCAGACCTACCAGGCGGGCGCGCTGGATGTGAAGACCAAGGAACTGCTCGGCCTGGTCGCCTCGATGGTGCTGCGCTGCGACGACTGCATCAGCTACCACGTCGCCCAGTGCAAGGAGGCCGGTGTGACCCGTGAGGAATTCTTCGAAACCTTCTCGGTCGGCCTGGTGGTCGGCGGCTCCATCGTCATCCCGCACCTACGGCGCGCGGTGGACTTCCTGGACCAGCTCGAAGGTGGCGCCCCGGCACCGGAGCAGCACGCGCACGGGTGATTGGGGCGGGAGTGGGGAGTGGGGAGTGGTGATTCGGGATTCGTGACGCCGGGCGAGGGCGCATGCCGCCTGTTGTTGGCGGCTTTGCGTTGAGGTGGTCCGATTTGGGCGCTGGCCGCTGGCTGGGACGGCAGGTGCTTTCGGGGCATCTGCACTGAAGTTGTGCTCGCATACGGTGGTACGCGCGTCCGTTTCTGCCGCCATTCGCTGCACCGAATGGCCGCCGTGCGCATCTGGCGGCTCTTAGACCAAGGTCGGTTTGGGCGCCTTCACCGGCATCGGGCATAATTGCCTGTGAAACCTCCTTGCGCCGCTCTGCCGGGTATTGCGGCTGGCGCTCCCCCCTTCAAGTTCGGAAACCCAACGTTATGACGCAGACAATCACGGTCATCCGCGGCGACGGTATCGGCCCGGAGATCATGGATGCCACGCTGTTCGTGCTCGACGCGCTGCAGGCTGGCCTGACCTACGAGTACGCCGACGCTGGCCTGGTCGCGCTGGAAAAGCACGGCGATCTGCTGCCCGAGTCCACCCTGGCCTCGATCACCAAGAACAAGGTGGCCTTGAAAAGCCCGCTGACCACCCCGGTCGGCGAGGGCTTCAGCTCGATCAACGTCGCCATGCGTCGCAAGTTCGACCTGTACGCCAACGTGCGTCCGGCCAAGTCGTTCCCCAACACCAAGTCGCGTTTCGCCGATGGCGTGGACCTGATCACGGTGCGTGAGAACACCGAAGGCGCCTACCTGAGCGAAGGCCAGACCGTGTCCGAGGACGGCGAGACCGCGTTCTCCGGCGCCCGCGTCACCCGCAAGGGCTCCGAGCGCATCGTGCGCTACGCCTTCGACCTGGCGCGCGCCACCGGCCGCAAGAAGGTCACCGCGGTGCACAAGGCCAACATTATCAAGTCGACCTCGGGCCTGTTCCTGAAGGTGGCACGCGATGTGGCCATGCAGTACCCGGAAATCGAATTCCAGGAAATGATCGTCGACAACACCTGCATGCAGCTGGTGATGCGTCCTGAGCAGTTCGACATCATCGTGACCACCAACCTGTTCGGCGACATCATCTCCGACCTGTGCGCCGGTCTGGTCGGCGGCCTGGGCCTGGCCCCGGGCGCCAACATCGGTGTGGACGCGGCAATCTTCGAGGCCGTGCACGGCTCGGCGCCGGACATTGCAGGGCAGGGCAAGGCCAACCCGTGCGCGCTGCTGCTGGGTGCTGCGCAGATGCTGGACCACATCGGCCAGCCGCAGAACGCCGAGCGCCTGCGCGAAGCGATCGTGGCCACCCTGGAAGCCAAGGATTCGCTGACCCCCGACCTGGGCGGCACCGGCAACACCATGGGCTTTGCCAAGGCCATCGCCAGCCGCCTCTGAGCGACACGGCGACAGCAAAAAAAGAAAGGGCGCCCAGGCGCCCTTTTTTTTGCATTGAGTCCAGGGATTGGGTGGAATCGCTCTTACGAATCCCCAATCCCGACGCTCGATTCCCCGCTCAATTCCGCGACTGCAGCTTCGACAGCAAGCGCAGGAACTCGATGTACAGCCACACCAGCGTCACCATCAGGCCGAACGCGCCATACCACTCCATGTGCTTGGGAGCGCCCTGTTCGACACCGCTTTCGATGAAGTCGAAGTCCAGCACCAGGTTCAATGCAGCCACCACCACCACGAACAGGCTGAAGCCGATGCCGATCAGGCCAGAGTCGTGGATGAAGGGGATGCGCACGCCGAACAGGCCCAGCACGATGGTCGCCAGATACACCAGCGCAATGCCGCCGGTGGCTGCCACCACGCCCAGCTTGAAGTTCTCGGTGGCCTTGATCATGCCGCTGCGATAGGCAAACAGCAGCGCGAACATGGTGCCGAAGGTCAGCAGGACCGCCTGGAACACGATACCGTTGAAACGCGCCTCGTAGACTGCCGAGATCGCGCCCAGGAAGAAGCCTTCCACCAGCGCGTACAGCGGCGCAGTGACCGGGGCCCAGGTCGGCTTGAAGCTGGTCGCCAGCGCGAACACCAGCCCGCCGATCGCACCGGCGATCATGTACAGCCGCGCGGCAGGCAACGGAGCGCCATCGGCCCCGATCGACTGCGACCAGGCGAAGGCGGCAGTGACCACTGCCATCAGCAACAGCAGGCCGGTCTTGTTGACGGTGCCGTTGAGCGTCATCGCCTGACCATCGCGGGTGACTACCGAGCCGGAACCGAGGTCGAGGAAGGTGGATTCCCGAAGGGCGGGATTGCCGCTACGCATGCGTGTTCTCCATGAAATGTAGGTGCCTGCCGACTTGGCGAGCGATGCCGCGAGGATACCGGATCGTCCGATTTACACAGAGTGATTGACAGCAAGGCCAATCATTCCCAAAATAGCCGACCTTTCCAGCCTTCGGGATTGAAAGGTCCCGCCGGGGTATAGCGCAGTCTGGTAGCGCGCCTGCTTTGGGAGCAGGATGTCGGGGGTTCGAATCCCTCTACCCCGACCATTCCGAGCTCTTGACGGCGTGGGAATGCGAAGTTCGGTCCGGGCGCCCGTAGCTCAACCGGATAGAGCACCGGCCTTCTAAGCCGGCGGTTACAGGTTCGAGTCCTGTCGGGCGCGCCATCGGCGGTGCGGTAGGAAGTAGGTTTCAGTGGTGGCTGTAGCTCAGCTGGTTAGAGTACTGGATTGTGATTCCAGATGTCGGGGGTTCGAGTCCCCTCAGCCACCCCACTGATTGCAGGAAAAGTTGGACCCGATGCATCGCGGGGTGTTGCAACGACGCAAAAACGCGCATACAATGTGCGACCAGTTTCAGGGCCGTTAGCTCAGTTGGTAGAGCAGTTGACTCTTAATCAATAGGTCCAAGGTTCGAATCCTTGACGGCCCACCAAACAAAAGCACTTAGGCATTAGCCTAGGTGCTTTTCTTTTTGTGCTGAGGAAAAGATGACGCAAGGAATCGGCTGCAGCTTCGCTGTCGTCTCGGTCGGCGGCCGCGGCGACGTAGTGTCGATCTCGGCCCGGCGCGATGTCTGGCCGGCGTCAGGTGCGCAATCGCCGCCGATCGTCGCCCGGATGAGCGGATGCCAATGAGGTCTGAGGTGTCCGGAGCATTGCGGCATTCGATCCTGGGCCAGGTTGGCGTCTTCGCGATCGTCGGTCCTCCGCTCGGCGGGCTGCTGGGCCTGGCGCGATTGACCCGTTTCGACCTACAGACCGCGTTGTTGATCGTTGCCTGGTCTTACGGCCTGGTGTTGCCGGTGATTGCCTGCGCCGCGGCGGGATGGCTGTGTGCGCGCATCTGCGCCTGGTGGTATCGCGGGCGCCGGCCCAACCTGCTGGTCCACGTTGGCATCGGTGCGTTGAGCGGTCTGCTCTCGGCCGGGGTGATCGTGCTGCTGCTGGCGATCATCGGCGGCTGGTCGATGATGTCTGATCGCGCAGTGATGCTGACGCTGCTGCAATGTGGGCTGGCGGCAGGTGGCGCCTGTGCCCTGTTTGTCTGGCTGATGTGGTCGCGCCTGGCAGTGTCGCCTCGCGCCGGGTGACGGGCCGCCAGGCAACGTCCATCAGCATGCGCAGCAAGAGGTTCTTTGCTGCACTGGATGGCGCTTACGACCTTGATGCGGTGCGCTACGCCTGATCGGCGACAGGCAACTGCAGCCGTGGTCGCTTACGGCGATGCGGCGGGCGCCGGCGCCGCGCTCTGCTGCATGCGTGGGAACGCCAGCGTAAAGCGCGCGCCCTGGCCGGGCGCCGATGTCACTTCCACAAAGCCACCTGCCTGACGGACTGCGCTGTACACCTGCGCCAGTCCCAGGCCCGCGCCTTTGTCGGCATCCTTGGTGGTGAAATACGCTTCGAACAGGTGCGCCTGCACGTGCGCATCCATGCCATGCCCGTTGTCGGCCACGGCGATGGTGACGTAGTGCCCGGCCGGCCTGGCCAGGTTGGCCTGTTCTTCAGCGACCACGGCGTCGCCGGTCTCCACGCGAATGACGCCGCCACCCTGGCAGGCATCGCGGGAGTTGATCACCAGGTTCAAGATGGCGCGTTCCACCGTGTGGCGGTCGACCATTGCGCAGCATCCACCTTCGGCGGTGCGCAGCTGCAATTGCAGATCTGCGCCGATCACCTGTTCGAGCAAGGGGCCGAGCTGTTCGGTCAAGGCAGCCAGGTCCACTGATTCCGGGCTGTACGGATACTGCCGCGAAAACCCGACCAGGCGCTGTGCCATGACCGAGCCATGTTGAAGCGCCGCATCGGCCACGCTCAACAGCTTGGTGTCGTGCGCATCGATCCTGGCGCGCTGTACCACCAGCTCGATGGCCGAGGTTGCCGCCTGCAGCACGTTGTTCAAATCGTGCACCACGCCGGCCAGCAGTTGTCCCACCGCCTCGCCCTTTTGCGCCTGCTCGGAAATCTTTTCGGCGGCGCTCTGCGCGGCGCGCGCAATGTCCAGATCGCCTTCGATGCGCTCTTGCAGGTCGCGCAGGCTGTGCAGTTCGCTCGACAGCGAATGTTCGCGCGCTTGCGCCAGTCGCAGCACACCACTGGAAAATGCGCGCTCTGCGGTCAGGGTTGAATCCAGTGTGCGAAAGGCGGTCTCCAGCGCCCGGCGGTCGGAGATGTTCTTGCTCACCGCCAGGATCGCTTCGACCTTGCCAAGCGCATCGAATAGCGGGCTGGTGACGACCTGCCAAATCTGGCGCACGCCGGCGAAGTTCACGCTGGCGGCCTCGAATTCCTGGATCGAACCGGCGCGGGAGCCGGCGATGGCCGCATCCACCAGCTCGGCCGCTTCCGGCGGCCACAGGTCGCGCCAGGGCCGCGCGATCAGCTGATCCTGGTGGCTGGCGCGCAGTTCGGTCAGGCCATTGATGTTGATGGCCGTAATCCGCCCGTCGAGGTCGATCTCCTTGATGCAGTCGCGGGACAGGGCCACGATCTGCCGATAGCGATCTCTCATCGCGATGACTGCCTCTCACTGGTGTTAACGGAATTTTAGCGAATGCCAGCTTTACCCAGCGCTAGCGGGCGGAAGCAAGGTACGCCAGTGCGCGCCGAGTTGCATGATGAATGTGTTTATCGTCGGCGCGTCGGACTCAGGGTCGGCCGCGCTTGCGCTGTCCGTCCAGGCGCGCAGGGTGCAGGCCGTGGGCGACATTCAGCGGCGTAGTTGCTCCCGCGATGCTTTTTCTTTCCCGGCATCCCTGCAACAATGGCAGGGCAGGAGCAGCATCGCGAAAGTGGCGGAATTGGTAGACGCACCAGATTTAGGTTCTGACGCCGCAAGGCGTGGGGGTTCGAGTCCCCCCTTTCGCACCAATGCAGTGCGGCCGTGCGTGTTCCGGCCGCTTCCCGCCGCAGGCCTGGGGTCTTTCCATTGCGCGGTGCGGTGACGCGTATTCCGCTGGCAGCGGCCGCCGTTATCGGCGAAACTACAAGGCTCGGCGGCTTTCTCGCCATCCGTCAACCCGCATCTTCCATCTCGTGCCGACGCTTGTGCAGTCGGTGGCAGGAGTCAACATGCAAGCATCGATCGAATCCACCGGCAATCTGGAACGCCGCCTGACCTTCACCCTGCCGCAGGAGCGCCTGGAGACGCATGTCGGTGGCCGCCTGCGCGAACTTGCGCGGACCACGCGCATCAAGGGTTTCCGCCCGGGCAAGGTGCCGACCAAGGTCATCGAGCAGCGCTTCGGTCAGCAGGTGCGTGCCGAGGCGATGGAAGGCCTGCTGCGTGAGACCTTCGATTCGGCAGTGCGCGAGCATTCGCTGCGTCTGGCCGGCAACCCGCGTATCGACCAGGGCGAGAGCGATTTCGACTTCGTCGCCACCTTCGAAGTGGTGCCGGATTTTGGCGATATCGACGTGGCCAAGCTGTCGGTGGTGCGTCATACCGCCGACGTGACCGATGCCGACATCGATCAGATGATCGAGAACCTGCGTCTGCAGCGCCGCACCTGGAACCCGGTCGAGCGCGGCGCGCAGGTCGGTGATCTGGTGGCGCTGGAGACCTGGTCGCAGGCGGGCGACGAGCGTCTGCCCGCCGAAGGCGTGGAGACCGGCAGCAGCGTGCTGGGCTCGGGCGTGATGTTCGACCAGATCGAAAAGGGCCTGGAAGGCCTGGCCAAGGGCGAAGACAAGACCCTGACCATCGACTTCCCGGCCGAGTGGCGCGTGCCGCAGCTGGCCGGCAAGACCGTGCAGGTGCACGTCAAGGCGGTCGAGGTCTCCGAGCCGGTGTTGCCGGTGGTGGACAAGGAGTTCATCAAGAGCTTCGGCGTGAAGAGTGGCGATGCCGAGCAGTTCCGCGCCGACATCCGCACCAACCTGGAGCGCGAGCTCAAGGGCGCGTTGATGAACCGCCTGCGTCGCGAAGTGGGCGAGCAGCTGATCGCCGCCTATGCGCACGTGGAAATGCCGCCGCGCCTGGTCGAGAACGAAGCCCGTTCGATGCTGGCGCAGCAGGTCGAGCAGGTCCGCCGCAGCGGCCGCAACCCGGGCGAGATTCCGGCCGATGCCCACCAGGGTTTCATGGACGCGGCTGCCAAGCGCGTGCTGGTCGGTCTGCTGGTGGGCGAGGTGGCCCGTCGCAACGAGCTGCGCCTGGAATCCAAGCGCGTCAGCGAAACGCTGCGTCTGATCGCCTCGACCTACGAAGAGCCGGAACAGGTCATTGAGATGTACCGCAACGACCCCCAACTGATGAGTGGACTGCAGAGCCGTGTCATGGAAGAGCAGGTGATCGACTGGATCGCCGAGCGCGCCCAGCACACCGAGCAGTCGCTGTCGTTCCAGGACGCCATTCGGGTCTAAGGTAAGCGACCGCGTGACACCAACCCGCATCCCGATGGCTGGGATGCGGATGTCAAACCCGGGCATCGGCGCAAGCCGCTGCCATTACAGGAAGACTGATGAGCATTGTGACCAAAGCCCTGAACCTGGTGCCGATGGTGGTCGAACAGACCAGCCGCGGCGAGCGTGCGTATGACATCTACTCGCGTCTGCTGAAGGAGCGTCTGATCTTCCTGGTCGGTCCGATCGACGACCACATGGCCAACGTGATCGTGGCCCAGCTGCTGTTCCTGGAAGCGGACAACCCGGAAAAGGACATCAGCATCTACATCAATTCGCCGGGCGGCGTGGTCACCGCCGGCATGGCGATCTACGACACCATGCAGTACATCAAGCCGGACGTGAGCACCATCTGCGTCGGCCAGGCCGCCTCGATGGGCGCGCTGTTGCTGGCATCGGGTGCGGCCGGCAAGCGCTATGCGCTGCCGAACTCGCGCGTGATGATCCACCAGCCGCTGGGCGGCTTCCAGGGCCAGGCCACCGATATCGACATCCATGCGCGTGAGATCCTGACCCTGCGTTCGCGTTTGAACGAGATCCTGGCCAAGCACACCGGCCAATCCCTCGAGACGATTGCGCGCGATACCGAGCGCGACAACTTCAAGAGTGCGGTCGATGCGCAGGCCTATGGCTTGGTCGACCAGGTGCTGGAACGCCGTCCGGAAGAGTCGATCCAGCCGTCTTGATCGCCAGATTGCTGAAATTGCAGGAAAAACCGGCAGGGTCGGGCTGGGCGGATGTCCTCCCGACCCTGTGCTATTCTCGAAATCGAACCCCCGTGCATCGGGTGGGGTAACTGGGTAACAGAAGCATGAGCGAAGACCGCCAAGGTCGTTCCGGCGACAGCAACAAGATTCTCTACTGCTCGTTCTGCGGTAAGAGTCAGCATGAAGTCCGCAAGCTGATTGCCGGTCCCAGCGTATTCATCTGCGATGAGTGCGTTGAGCTGTGCAACGACATCATCCGCGAGGAACTCGAAGAGAAGGCGCAGTCGGCACGCTCCAGTCTGCCCAAGCCACGCGAGATTCTCGAGGTGCTGGATCAATACGTGATCGGGCAGTTGCGCGCCAAGCGCACGCTCGCCGTGGCGGTGTACAACCACTACAAGCGTATCGAGAGCCGCAGCAAGAACGATGACGTCGAGCTGGCGAAATCCAACATCCTGCTGGTCGGTCCGACCGGCTCGGGCAAGACGCTGCTGGCCGAAACGCTGGCGCGCCTGCTCAATGTGCCGTTCACGATCGCCGATGCCACCACGCTGACCGAAGCCGGCTATGTCGGCGAGGACGTGGAAAACATCATCCAGAAGCTGCTGCAGAAGTGCGACTACGACGTCGAGAAGGCCCAGCAGGGCATCGTCTACATCGACGAAATCGACAAGATCTCGCGCAAGAGCGAGAACCCGTCGATCACCCGCGACGTGTCCGGTGAAGGCGTGCAGCAGGCGCTGCTGAAGCTGATCGAAGGCACGGTGGCCTCGGTGCCGCCGCAGGGCGGTCGCAAGCATCCGCAGCAGGAATTCCTGCAGGTGGACACCAAGAACATCCTGTTCATTTGCGGCGGCGCGTTCGCCGGGCTGGACAAGGTGATCCAGCAGCGTTCCAACGATGCCGGCGGCATCGGCTTCGGTGCCAAGGTCAAGAGCAGTGAGCGCAAGCAGGAAGTCGGCAAGATCCTGGCCGAGGTCGAGCCGGAAGATCTGATCAAGTTCGGCCTGATTCCCGAGTTCGTCGGCCGCCTGCCGGTGGTGGCCACGCTCGAGGAACTGGACGAGCCGGCGCTGATCAAGATCCTGACCGAGCCCAAGAACGCCATCACCAAGCAGTTCAAGAAGCTGTTCGACATGGAGGGCGTGGAGCTGGAGTTCCGCCCCGACGCGCTGTCGGCGATCGCCAAGAAGGCGCTCAAGCGCAAGACCGGCGCGCGTGGTCTGCGCACCATCGTCGAATCGGTGCTGCTGGACACGATGTACGAGCTGCCCTCGCAGGAAAATGTCAGCAAGGTGGTGGTGGACGAGTCGGTGATCGAGCACAAATCCGAGCCGTATCTGATCTACCAGGCGCAACCGGCCCCGGCCAAGGCTGCGTCCGGCGACTGAGGCCTGGATGCCGCTGCGCCCGGCCCCGGCCTCGCTCGCGGATAAAGGGTTTCCGAACGCTACTTGCAACACCTCGCCGATGGCCCCATAACGGGGCCATCGGCTTTTTTTACGCCCCAAAACCCCCATTCCTGCGGAGCGCCCCATGGCCCAGTCCCAACCAGAAGTTCTCGATCTGCCGGTGTTGCCGCTGCGCGACGTGGTGGTGTTTCCGCACATGGTGATTCCGCTGTTCGTCGGCCGTGACAAGTCGATGCGCGCGCTGGAAAAAGCCATGGAGGCGGACAAGCGCATCCTGCTGGTTGCGCAGAAGTCGGCCGAAACCGACGACCCGACCGCCAGCGACCTCTATACCGTTGGCACGCTCGCGCAGGTGCTGCAGCTGCTCAAGTTGCCCGACGGCACCATCAAGGTGCTGGTCGAAGGTCTGTCGCGGGTCACCGTCGACAAGGTCGTCGAGCTGGATGGCGCACTGCAGGGCCAGGGCATCGAGATCGAAGCCAGCGACGCGCGCGAGCCGCGCGAAGTGGAAGCCATCGCGCGTTCGCTGATGTCGCTGTTCGAGCAGTACGTCAAGACCAATCGCAAGCTGCCGCCGGAGCTGCTGCAGACCCTGGCCGGCATCGACGAGCCTGGCCGTCTGGCCGACACCATCGCCGCGCACATTGGCGTGCGCCTGGCCGACAAGCAGCGCCTGCTGGAAATCACCGAGATCGGCGAGCGGCTGGAGCTGCTGGTCGGGCTGGTGGACGGCGAGATCGACGTACAGCAGCTGGAAAAGCGCATCCGCGGCCGCGTCAAGTCGCAGATGGAAAAGAGCCAGCGCGAGTACTACCTCAACGAGCAGATGAAGGCGATCCAGAAGGAGCTGGGCGATCTGGACGATGCGCCGGGCGAGCTGGAGGAGCTGGCGCGCAAGATCGCCGAGGCGGGCATGCCCAAGCCGGTCGAGACCAAGGCCAAGGCCGAGCTCAACAAGCTCAAGCAGATGTCGCCGATGTCCGCCGAGGCGGCCGTGGTGCGCAACTATCTGGACTGGCTGCTGGGCGTGCCGTGGAAGAAGCGCACCAAGGTCCGCAAGGATCTGAAGGTCGCAGAGGACACCCTGGACGCCGATCACTACGGCCTGGACAAGGTCAAGGAACGCATCCTCGAGTATCTGGCGGTGCAGTCGCGCGTGAAGCAGATGAAGGGCCCGATCCTGTGCCTGGTCGGGCCGCCGGGCGTGGGCAAGACCTCGCTCGGGCAATCGATCGCCAAGGCGACCAACCGCAAGTTCGTGCGCATGAGCCTGGGCGGTATCCGCGACGAGGCCGAGATCCGTGGCCATCGCCGGACCTATGTCGGTTCGATGCCCGGCCGCCTGGTGCAGAACCTCAACAAGGTTGGCAGCAAGAATCCGCTGTTTCTGTTGGACGAGATCGACAAGATGTCGATGGACTTCCGCGGCGACCCGTCCTCGGCGCTGCTGGAGGTGCTCGACCCCGAGCAGAACAACTCCTTCAACGACCATTATCTGGAAGTGGACCTGGACCTGTCGGAGGTGATGTTCGTCGCCACCTCCAACTCGCTCAACATTCCCGGTCCGTTGCTAGACCGCATGGAAGTCATCCGCATCCCCGGCTACACCGAGGATGAGAAGCTCAACATCGCCATGCGTTACCTGGTGCCCAAGCAGATCAAGGCCAACGGCCTGAAGCCGGAAGAGATCGAGATCGGCAGCGATGCGATCCAGGACATCGTGCGTTACTACACGCGCGAATCGGGCGTGCGTAACCTCGAGCGCGAAGTCGCCAAGATCTGCCGCAAGGTGGTCAAGGAAATCGCGCTTGCCGGCCCGCAGCCGGATGCCAAGAAGGTGGTCGCCAAGAAGGGCAAGCCCAAGGCCCTGGTCACGGTCAACGCGAAGAACCTCGACAAGTATCTGGGCGTGCGTCGCTTCGATTTCGGCCGTGCCGAAGAAGAAAACGAAATCGGTCTGGTCACCGGTCTGGCCTGGACCGAAGTCGGCGGCGAGCTGCTGCAGGTCGAGTCCACGCTGGTGCCGGGCAAGGGCAACCTGATCCTGACCGGTCAGCTCGGCAACGTCATGAAGGAATCGGCGTCGGCCGCCTTGTCGGTGGTGCGTTCGCGCGCCGAGCGACTCGGCATCGATGTGGATTTCCTGCAGAAGCAGGACGTGCACGTGCACGTGCCCGATGGTGCGACACCGAAGGATGGCCCGAGCGCCGGTATCGCGATGGTGACCTCGCTGGTGTCGGTGTTGACCAAGGTGCCGATTCGCGCCGATGTGGCGATGACCGGCGAGATCACCTTGCGTGGTCGCGTCTCGGCGATCGGGGGCCTGAAGGAGAAGTTGCTGGCAGCGTTGCGCGGTGGCATCCGCACCGTGCTGATCCCCGACGAGAACCGTAAAGATCTGGCCGACATCCCGGCCAACGTCACGCGTGATCTGAAGATCGTGCCGGTCAAGTGGATCGACGAAGTGCTGGATCTCGCATTGGAGCGTCCGTTGGCACCGAAGAAGGCGGGTAAGGAAAAGGCCCGCAAGACCGCTTCGCGGGTTGCGGTCCGCGGCAAGTCACGCACTACGCCGGGTACCCGCGTCAAGCACTAAAACCGCTTGTCTAAACCCAGGCAAAACAAGCCAAAACCCGCGTCGTTATTGGGTTTTGGCTTGCGTGCGGTTGGGGGCGCTGGTATAAATGCACGACTCGTGGGCGCGGCAAATTGTGATGCGTCACGCGATACCACTTGTGTCGGGTTCTTCGCTAACGGCAAGAGCGCCGATTGTCGATTCCGCGGCATCTGCCGCAAAGGGAGTTTCAAGAATGAATAAAACCGAATTGATCGATGGCGTTGCCGCTGCCGCTGACATCTCCAAGGCTGAGGCCGGCCGTGCTGTTGACGCGGTTGTGAGCGAAATCACCAAGGCGCTGAAGAAGGGCGATGCCGTCACCCTCGTTGGCTTTGGCACCTTCCAGGTCCGCGCGCGCGCTGAGCGTACCGGCCGCAATCCGAAGACCGGCGACAGCATCAAGATCGCTGCTTCGAAGAATCCTGCATTCAAGGCTGGCAAAGCCCTGAAGGATGCAGTAAACTAATCGACTCGCTAGGGTGCTTAGCTCAGCGGTAGAGCGTCTCCCTTACACGGAGAGGGTCGGGGGTTCGAAACCCTCAGCACCCACCATTAAGCACCAGGCAAATGTTTCAAGCGCGGAGCGGTAGTTCAGCTGGTTAGAATGCTGGCCTGTCACGCCGGAGGTCGCGGGTTCGAGTCCCGTCCGCTCCGCCAGTTATACCGAAGCCCCTGAGCGATTGGGGGCTTCGTTTTCTCCACCGCATTCGCATTGCGGAAATGGTGGGGAAGCAGCAGTCCAAGTTTAAAGCGGAGCGGTAGTTCAGCTGGTTAGAATGCTGGCCTGTCACGCCGGAGGTCGCGGGTTCGAGTCCCGTCCGCTCCGCCAGTTATGCAAAGCCCTCGGCTCCGTGCCGGGGGCTTTTTTTTGGCCGCTATCGCGGTAATTGCGCGCCGAAAGCCATGCCGGATCCGGTACGGTGCGGGATTGGGCTGGGTGCCCGGCGTCAGGCGCGTTACACTGCGCGGCTCGCCCACAGGCCGTGATTTGCCAATGCTGCAGAAACTTCGCGACAAGACGTCAGGCTGGATCGCTACCGCCATCCTGGGGTTGCTGATGATTCCGTTCCTGTTCGTCATCGACAACAGCTACCTCGGCGGCATTGGCGCCAATAACGTGGCCAAGGTGCAGGCGCCACCAACGTGGTGGAAATCGGCACCGTCGTGGTGGCCGGTCTCGCTGCTGTGGCAGCACCATGAAATCAGTACGCAGGATTTCCGCGCCCGCTTCGAGCAGGCACGCATGCAGGAACGGCAGCGCCAGGGCGAGAATTTCGATCCGCGCACGTTCGAATCGCGCGAAAATAAATTGCAGGTGCTCGACCAGTTGGTCGATGAGCAAGTCGTGCGTCTGGGTGCCGAAGATGCCGGCATCGTGATCGGCGATGCGACGGTGCGCGATTACATCGCCGGCATTCAGGCGTTCCAGGTCGACGGCAAATTTAGCCCCGACCAGTACCGCGCTGCACTTGCGCAGGGTACGCCGCCGCGCATGCCGGCGCAGTTCGATGCGTTGGTGCGCGACAGCTTGCAGCAGTCGGTGATTCCGCAGGCGATCGCCGAGTCGGGCTTTGCGACCAAGGCCGAGTTCGAGCGCTTGCTCAAGCTGATGGGCGAAACGCGCGACGTGCAGCTGGCGATGCTGCCGCCACCGGCTGCCGATACCGCGCCGGTCAGCGATGCACAGATCAAGCAGTGGTACGACGGGCATACCCAGGACTTCCGTCAGCCGGAGACGGTGACGATCGAGTATGTCGAACTCGATGCCGCCAAGTTGCCGCCGGCAACCGCCGCTGACGAGGCGACGCTGCGCAAGCGCTATGACGAAGAGAAGGCGCGTTTTGTCGAGCCGGATCAGCGTCTGGCATCGCACATCCTGATCACCGCCGGTAGCGATCCTGCCGCGCAGAAAGCCGCCGAGGAGAAAGCGGCCAAGCTGGCTGCGGAAGCCAAGCAGCCGGGCGCCGATTTCGCCGCATTGGCCAAGGCCAATTCGCAGGACCCCGGTTCCAAGGGCGCCGGTGGCGATCTTGGGTGGGTCGAGAAGGGCACGATGGTCAAGCCGTTCGAAGATGCCTTGTTCTCGATGAAGGCTGGCGAGGTGGTCGGCCCGATCAAGAGCGAGTTCGGTTACCACGTGATCCAGCTGCGCGAGGTCAAGGGCGGCCAGGGCAAGTCGTTCGAGCAGGTGCGCGATCAGCTCGCCGCCGAGCAGCTCAAGGCCGATGCCGACAAGGCGTTTACGGATGTGAGCGGCAAGCTGGTGGATCAGGTCTACAAGAATCCCACCGCGCTGGAGCCGGCAGCCAAGCAGGTCGGTCTGCCGGTGCAGACGCTAGGCCCGTTCTCGCGCGCTGATGCCAGCGGTATCGCGGCCAATCCGGCGGTGCTGCGTTCGGCATTCTCCGAAACGCTGGTGCAGGACGGCACGGTGAGCGATCCGATCACCATCGGGCCGAACCACAGCGTGGTGTTGCGTGTGACCAACCACACCGCCGAGGCGGCCCTGCCGTTGGACAAGGTGCGCGAGAAGGTAATCGCCGCCGTCCGCGCGGACCGCAGCGAGAAGGCCGCCGCGGCGGCTGCCGACGCATTGCTAGCACGTGTACAGAAAGGCGAGACCCTGCAGGCGCTGGCCGCCAGCGAGAAGTTGCAGGTGCAGCCGATCCCCGGCTTGCCGCGTACCGCGCCGATTCCGACCCCGGCGGCAAACCGCGCCATCTTCAGCGCGCCGCGTCCGACCGAAGGCAAGCCGTCGGTGGGCAAGGTGGAGCTGGATGGCGGGCGCTTTGCGGTGTTCGTCATCAGCAAGGCGACTCCGGGCGATCTGAAGCAGATGCCGGCCGAGCAGCAGACCATGCTGCGCGAGCAGCTGAGCCAGATCGACGGCAACAACGCGGCGCAGGCGTACGTAAAGGAAATGCGCAAGCGCTACAAGATCCAGATCGAAGAGGCGCAGCTGTAACAGCTGCTGTTCGACTGGTGGAGAAAGAGCCCGGGTAACCGGGCTTTTTCTTTGGCCGATGCCGTGGGCGGGTGCCAGCGTTTCGTGCGGAGTGTCCGGTCGGTGGCGCCGCGGCGAGTCTGTGGTTGCGTGGACCAGGCACTGGATTCCCGCAGCAACTGGCTAAGGCACTGCGATGGCCCGCCGCAACTGATCTGACGTCGTGCGTATTGCCATCCGTTTGGGATAGGTCTGCCGGGGTTGCGGATTTCGAGCGTCATGGTTGCAGGCGTGCGGTCGCAAAGACGTGCGTCATTTAGCGCGCTGATCTGCCAGGCCAATCTGCCAGGCCAGAAAAGCCAGTGTCGGGTTGCGCGTTTGGTGCGCCTACGGGTGGCTGCCTGTCGGTTGGCGGCAGACGCTGCAAGCGCGCTCAATCAACTGCGATTTCGGTCGGCTTGCAGCGATAGCGGGTTAATCGGCTGCGAGTACGTCCGTTCCCGATTCCACATAGGTTTCCGATTCCGTATGGCATCGCTGCAGCAGCGCAGGCAAAGGGGAAATGTCAGGCGCTCTCTTCGCATCCGACCTTCGCCTCCGCAGAGCGGCGCGACGCTCAACTCCCCATGCGCAACGTCGAGGAAAAGCATGCCGCTGTGGTGTCAGCGGCGCCGGAACGGCGCCGGAGGCAGGCGGCTTAGGTCAGGGTGTGTCTTCGAACGACAACACCATGCCGGGCTTCAGCACGGCGCGCTTGTCCAGGCCATTGCTGGTTAGCAGTGTCGTGACGGTCACGCCGTAGCGGCGCGCGATGGCCCAGGCGGATTCGCCGTTGCGCACTGTATGCGTGGTGCGCGCTTGTGGCCTGGATGCCTTCGTCGCCGCGGCGGCAACGACCGTGGTAGCGGCAGCGCTGTTGTCGACAAGGCTGCCCGTGTCGGCAGATGCGACCACGGCGCCTGTCGCACCTGGCTGCGCAGATGCGATCGGGGCGAGCACATGCACGCCCCGCGGTGCGGCGCGCGCGCTGGCCAGCGCCGGATTCAGCCGGGCCAGCAGCTGCGGCTCGATGTCGCGTTGTCCGGCAAAGGCGTTGAGGCTGGTGCCGGCCGGCAATGCATGTTCGGTGAGTACCGGTACCGGGCGGTCGAGCGAGGTCAGCAGATTGCCCTGCTGCTGCGCATGGTCCAGCACACAGGCGAGCGCGTGCAGCTTTTCCACGTACTCGTAGGTGACCTTGGACATGCCAGGCAATTCGGACGGGCGAGCGTTCTGCGCGTTCATCCCGGCCTTGCGCATGGCCTGCAGCACGCGATACTCGCCCGCGTTGTAGGCCATCAGCGCCAGGCGCCAATCGCCGCCGAACATGCCATACAGCGTCTTGAGATAACGCACCGCCGCCGTGGTGGAGTCCACTGCCGAGAGGCGGCCGTCGTATTGAGCGCCAACCGGCACGTGGTGGTTGCGCGCAGTGGTGGCGATGAACTGCCAGAGGCCGGCGGGACCGCTGCCGTTGCGAGCGCCCGGGCGATAACCGCTCTCGACGAACGGAATCAGCGCAAATTCGGTCGGCATGTCGGCTTCGCGTAGTTCATCGACCACGTAGCCGAACAACGGCAACACGTCCTGTGCGTCGTCCGCCAGGCGTGCCGGCGCGCGCGAAAAATGTTGTTCCCAGCGCGTATCGCTATGTTCGCTGTCGCAGCCAGGATCGGCCCGACCATCCAGGAACGACGAAAAAATCTCCCGGCCGTTGCGCACCTCGGGAGTGGCGGTCTGGGTGATCGAGTTCTCTGCGGGTTTGGGGCGGCTTGCGTCGTTGGACGATGCGGCTGCGGGTGCGATGACCGCCAATGCGGTCAGCACTGCCAGAAGCAGGCGCCTCATGCGCGAAATTCGTCTTTCCAGCGCCGAAGTTCGGCGAAAACGTCAACTTCAGAGGAAATTGCCCCGCCTGCGCGAGATGCCACCGCAGCGCGGATTTCGGGACTGCTGGTGCGTAAGAACGGATTGGTGGCCAGTTCACTCTTGAGCGAAATCGGCAGGGTAGGACGGGCTGCATGACGCATGGCCTGGGCTTCCTGTTGACGGCGCTGCAAGGCAGCGTTGGTGGGATCGACGTGCAGCGCAAAGGCCGCGTTGGCCAAGGTGTATTCATGGCCGCAACACACAAGCGTTTCGCCAGGCAGGGAGGCCAGGCGCTGCAACGCGTCGAACATCTGAGGAGCGGTACCTTCGAACATCCGCCCACAGCCTAGGCTGAACAGGGTATCACCGCTGAACAGATGGCGGTCAGTGACGAAGGCGATATGGCTGCGGGTATGGCCGGGCACTTCCAGCACATCGAAGCGGCTGCCGAGCAGGCTCAAGCGGTCGCCCTGGCCCACGCGGTGGGCGTCTGCAGGGATGCGTTCGTCGGCCGGACCGTATAGCGCAAGGTCCGGCCAACGCTGCTGCAGCGCTGCCACGCCGCCAATGTGGTCGGTATGGTGGTGGGTCAGCAGGACGGCGCTGGGGCAGAAGCCTTCGCGCTCTGCGGCGGCGAACACCGGCTCGGCCTGGCCCGGATCGACGATGACTGCGCGGCCATCGCTGGCGACCAGCGCCCAGATGTAGTTGTCGTCGAATGCGGGCAGGGCGGTCAGTCGCATAGAATTGGGACCATGCCTGCCACGCCATTCTCCCGTCAAGCTGGCGTCTCATCCTGGTTTGAAACAGGTGCAGGGCGCAGCCTGCTCCTGCTGGAGCGCAAATTGGCGCTTGCGGCGTTGCAGACGCGTCCGTCGCAGCCCTGGCTGTGGCTGACGCCGACGCCCGAGTTGCCGCCGCGCGAGCTGCTGCAGGGGCGCGGGCTGCGGCTGTCTCGCAGCGCTGGCCGCTTTGCGGGCGACGCGCGTTGCGCCATGCCGTTTCCGTTGCCGACCGAAAGCCTGCAGGCCATCGTGGTGCAGCATGCGGTGGTGGGCGGCGCGGCGGAATTCCTGGCCGAATGCGAGCGGTTGCTGATGCCGGGCGGGCGGCTATGGCTGTTCACGCTCAATCCGCTGAGCCCGTACCGCTTTCGCTGGGCGCGGCGTGGTCCGGTGGCGCTGCGGCCGGATCGCTGGCGGCTGCTGGCGCAGCGTGCGGGGCTGCAATGCGTGGAGACCGAGCGCTACCTGGGGCCGATCTGGCGCACCGGGCGTGGCGTTACCGGCACCGATCGCGCACCCTGGCGCGCGGTGTATCTGCTCGAAGTGGAAAAGCGCGCCGCCGCTTCGATCGGGCCGACCCCGATCGCGATGCCCTCGCGCTGGCCGCAGCCTGTAGCCACGATCTGACGACTGACCACTTTCCAAACACCAGAAGCTGATGAAATCCATTGAAGTGCATACCGACGGCTCCTGCCTCGGCAATCCCGGGCCGGGCGGTTGGGCGGCCCTGTTGCGTTACAACGGCCGCGAGAAGGAATTGTCCGGCGGCGAAGCCACATCCACCAACAACCGCATGGAGTTGATGGCGGCGATCATGGCGCTGGAAACACTCACCGAGCCATGCCAGATCGTGCTGCATACCGACTCGCAATACGTGCGCCAGGGTATTACCGAGTGGATGTCCGGCTGGGTACGCCGCGGTTGGAAAACCGCCGGCGGCGACCCGGTCAAGAACCGTGAACTGTGGGAGCGGCTGCATGCGGCCACGCAACGCCACAGCATCGATTGGCGTTGGGTGAAGGGCCACAATGGTGACCCGGACAACGAGCGCGTCGACGTGCTCGCCCGCAATCAGGCCATCGCCCAGCGCGGTGGCAGCGCAACCGCGTAAGCAATCAGCAAGAGGATTCATGCGTCAGATCATTCTCGATACCGAAACCACCGGCCTGGAATGGCGCAAGGGCAACCGCGTCGTCGAAATCGGTGCGGTGGAGCTGCTGGAGCGGCGCCCGAGCGGCAACAATTTCCATCGCTACCTGAAGCCCGATTGCGATTTCGAACCCGGTGCGCAGGAAGTGACCGGATTGACCCTGGAGTTCCTGGCCGACAAGCCGCTGTTTGCCGATGTGGTCGAGGAGTTCCTGGCCTACATCGACGGCGCGGAGCTGATCATCCACAACGCCGCGTTCGATCTGGGCTTCCTGGACAACGAGCTGTCGCTGCTGGGCGACAACTACGGCCGTATCGTCGAGCGCGCCACCGTGGTGGATACCTTGATGATGGCGCGCGAGCGCTATCCGGGGCAGCGCAACTCGCTGGATGCCTTGTGCAAGCGCCTGGGCGTGGACAACTCGCATCGCCAGTTGCATGGCGCCTTGCTCGATGCGCAGATCCTGGCCGATGTGTACATCGCGCTGACCTCGGGCCAGGAAGAGATCGGCTTTGCCAGCGCCGATACCGGCCAGCGCAGCGAGCATGGCGAGGGCATGATCACCTTCGATCCGGCGTTGCTGTTGCCGCGCGCACGGGTGGTGGTAACCGCGTCGGAGTCGCAGGCGCACGAGGCGCGCCTGGCGCACCTGCGCAAGAAGGCCGGGCGCGCGTTGTGGGATGCGCCGGTTGAAGGGGTGGCTGCTGCCGGGTAGTGCGGCTTTCGGCAACGGGTGTCCGGTTGTCGCGCGGCGTGGCGATGTGGTGGGGCGCAGTGCGCCGCTGAAGCCTGGCGGTTCTGGGCGCGAGTAGTGCGCACATGATGGCTGCCGTGCGGGTTCAATGCCCGTGCTTGGCTCTGCCAACAAAGCGATGTCTCTCTGGTCTAGTGCGGAGCGGGATGATGTTGCTTTTCGCTGCAGGCCGGTGATCTGCGGCCTGGCTGCAGGGCCCTTGCCCGCCCACCATCGCAGGACACGCCGCAAGTACGTCCGTGTAGGCTCTTACGCGGCATCCATGCCGCGTAAGGTCCCGCGACGGTGGGCGGGCAAGGACCAAGCGAGATGGTCGGTGTGCATGGTGTTCAAGCAGGTAGCCGACTCACGCTCTGGTGCACTGCTCTCGACGGTTCCGGGATCCTTGGCGGCCTGGATGCTGCCAGCGAGTCCTTAGGGCTAGATTTATGGCGTGACCCGCAGGCAGTGAGGACATCGCGCCCTCGACCGACCAAGCGGTTGTTTGCATCCAACCATATGCGGCCAACGAAATTCTGCGCTGACCGCCAGCGGGCGTTCGCTAGGTCTTGTCGGCGGCTTTTAGTAGCTGCGCACCAATATCGCGGTGATGTTGTCCGAGCCGCCGCCATCGAGTGCGGCGGCGACCAGGCATTCGACACATTCCTGTGCGCTGCAATCGGCTTGCGACAGGGTCGCGGCGATCGCGGCATCGTCGACTTCTTCGGTGAGGCCGTCGCTGCACAGTAGCAGCTGCATGCCGGATTTGAGTTCGCCCTGCATGGTGGCGACATTGAGGTGGACCGGATCGGTGACGCCCAGTGCCTGGGTCACCACATTGCGATGCGGATGCGCGCGCGCCTGTTCGCTGGTCAGCGTGCCCTGGGCGATCAGTTCCTGCACATAGCTATGGTCCTGGCTCAGCTGCGCCAGCCGGCCGTCGCGCCACAGGTAGGCACGGCTGTCGCCGACCCAGGCCACTTCGAAGCGCTGGCCCAGTACGCGCGCGGCGACGACGGTGGTGCCCATCGGCAAGGTGTCGTTGCAGCGGCGCGAGGTCTTGATGATCTCTTCGTCGGCGATGCGCACCGCCTGGGCCAGCTGGGTGCCGGCGCGCACCTCGCGCACGATGGTTTCGCGCGCCAGGGCGCTGGCCACTTCGCCACAGGCATGCCCACCCATGCCATCGGCCACCAGCCACAGCCCCAGCTCGCTGTCGCCGTAGTACGTGTCCTCGTTGAGGTCACGGCGCAGGCCGACATGGGTAAGGTGTCCGAATTCGAGCATGGGGGCGGGTCGCCAAGGAAGGAGGTGCGTGACCATCATCGCGGGGCGGCCGGCCCGCAGCAACACGCCGATCGCCGGTGCCGCAGGGCGGGTTCACGCCCGGACCTTCGATCGTGCCGGCGATGCCGGCCCGGGCCGCTTGTGGCTGGGCGCCGGTGCCCGTATGATGCACGGCCCCAGGACACTGGGGACCATCTGGAGAGGTGGCAGAGCGGTTGAATGTACCTGACTCGAAATCAGGCAGGCGTTTATAGCGCCTCGGGGGTTCGAATCCCCCCCTCTCCGCCAGATTGAGGCGAGCAGTTGTGCCAGTGCCGCGTGAGTTTTGCCGGCGGCATTGGGGGGTGAGAAGCCCCGGGTTCGACAGACAGCAGCGCTGTCTGCACGGCGAAGCCGCCCGCAGGGCGAAGGCACGAAGTGCCGAGTGAATCCCCCCCTCTCCGCCAGATTCGCATCAGCCCCCGCAAGGGGGCTTTTGTTTATGTGTCGCCGCCGCGCGCTGCTGCGCTGGCTACAATCCGCCCGATATCCGTTGGAGGCCTGTCATGTCCGAGATCCTGGTGCCCGTGTCCTTTGGTGAGCTGCTCGACAAGATCGCGATCCTGCAGATCAAGTCCGAGCGCATGAGCGACCCCGTCAAGCTGGCCAACGTGCGCAGCGAGCTGTCCGCGCTGGAGACCAGCTGGATGGCGCATCCGGCCGCCGGCCACGACATCGTGCGTCTGCGTGCTGCGCTCAAGGCCGTCAACGAGCGGCTGTGGGTGATCGAAGACGACATCCGTCTCAAGGAGCAGGCGCAGACCTTCGATGACGGCTTCGTGCAGCTGGCGCGCAGCGTCTATATCGAAAACGACGAACGCGCGCGCATCAAGAAAGAGATCAACCTGGCGCTGGGTTCGTCGTACGTGGAAGAGAAGTCGTATCAGGACTATCGCGCTAGCGGTGTCTGAGAGCCGCTGACTGCAGGTCTGCGTAACCGATACACGTGGTGGTCGGTGGGTGCGCGGCGCTTTCTGGTGCGCCGCCACACTTCGAGTCGGCCGGTACCGCGGTGATTGGCTGCCGCGCACGTGAGCCGGCGGTGTTTGGCTCGTGCTTCCCGGCTGTCCTGGGCGTCTGCACCGCGGCGCAGCGCGCAGCTGCGCAGCGATTGAACGGCTGTTCGAGCGCCGATCCGATGCCGATCCTCAGCGCGGATGATCGCTGCGATAACGCTCGAATGCGGCGATCGCATCGTCCACGGTGATCAGCGCCATCACCTGGTCGAATTCGATCTTGGTGCCCCATTTCAGTTGGTCGGCCGGCTTGCCCAGGTATTTGCGGGCGGCCGCGTCGTAACGGTCTACGCAGTAGCGCACGTCCGAGTAGGGGCCGCTGCGCAGCGGGTTGCTGGCCGCATGCAGGCCGAGCACCTTGGTGCCCATCGCGTTGGCGATGTGCATCGGCCCGGAATCAGGGGTGACCACCAGATCGGCGCGGGCGAGCAGGGCGGGGAGTTGTTTCAGCGTGTCCTTGCCGACCAGGTCCAGCAGCGGCGTGCGCGCGGCCGCGACGATGGCATCGGCGGTGCTGCGTTCCAGCTCGCTGCGGCCGCCGCACAGCACGACCCGCCAGCCTTGCGCTGCGGCATGGTCGGCCAGCGCGGCATGGCGGTCGGGATACCAGTTACGGCGTGCGTGGCTGGAGCACGGCGAAATCATCAGCACCGGGCGGCTATCGTCGTCCCATTGCGCGCGTGCCCAGCGATGCGCCTCGTCGGGAACCGGCAAGTCCCAGCGCACCTGGGTCTGGGTCAGGCTGAGTGGCTGGGCGAAGCTGCCGATGGCGTCGAGCACGTGGATGCCGGGGCGGTCGGCGATGCGCTCGTTGACGAACAGGCCATGCAGGTCCTTGGAACGGCTGCGGTCATAGCCGATCCGTCGCCGCGCCGGCACGAAGGCCGACAGCACATTGGCGCGCAAGGCCACCTGCATCTGCAGCAGCGCATCGAAGCGACCCGATGGCGCCAGCGAGCGGCGGAGCGCGCGCATGCCGGCCACGCCGGTGCGCTTGTCGTAGGCATGGAACTGCACGCCAGGCAGGCCGTCGAGCAATTTCAGCCCGGCCTTGTCGATGATCCAGTGCAGCTGGCTTGCCGGAAATCCCGCCTGCAGGGTACGCACCAGCGGCACCACATGGGTGACGTCGCCCAGGGCGGACAGGCGCAGCAGGCATAACGAGGCGGGCGTAGAAGCCATGGTGTTGTTAGACTCGATAGATGGTTTCTTTCGACGCCACTGAAGCGCTGGCGCCGTACCGCGAAGGCCGCGGCTATGGCGCCATTCTGTTCGACCGCGAACGGCTGCGGCAAGCCGATGCCGGGCTGTTTTCGCCGCAACGCTGGGGCGACAGGGCACGGCCGGTCGACGAAGGCGGGCGGGGTGGGGCGTGGTTCGTGGATGCGCCGTTCGGTCACAGCGTGTTGCGGCAGTACCTGCGCGGCGGCATGGCCGCGCGCGTGAGCCGCGATCACTATCTGTGGAAGGGCGCCGGGCGCACGCGCAGCTTTGCCGAGTTCCGGCTGATGCGCGAACTGCTCAAGCGCAAGTTGCCGGTGCCGCGCCCGTTGGCGGCTTGCTACTTGCGCGAGGGGCTGAGCTATCGCGCTGCATTGTTGATGGAACGCCTGGAGAACGTGCGCTCGCTCGCCGATCATGCGCAGGTCGCCGGGCGTGGGGCGCCGTGGGAAGAAACCGGGCGGCTGATCGCGCGCTTCCATCGCGCCGGCCTGGATCATGCCGATCTCAACGCGCACAACATCCTGTTCGATGCCGGCGGGCATGGTTGGTTGATCGATTTCGACCGCGGCGTATTGCGCATTCCGGCCACGCGCTGGCGCGAACGCAATCTCAAGCGCCTGCATCGCTCGCTGCTGAAATTGCGCGGCAACCGCAGCCGCGAAGAGGTCGACAAGGATTACGAGCGCCTGCACCGCGCCTACGAACTGGCCTGGGGCCGGGGCTACTGATGAACTGGGCATTGCGGGTGCAAGGGGTCGGCAATGCGTCGGCGGTGGCGCTCGGTTCGCCGATGGCCACCATCGAGCGCGCCGGCGCGCCGTGGCTGACCATCGATTGCGGCAGCGAAGGGCTGACCGCCTACCAGGCACAGTACGGTCATCTGCCGCAGGCGGTCTTCATCACCCATGTACACCTGGACCACGTCGGCGGGCTGGAACGGCTGTTCGTGGACAGCTATTTCTCCCAACGCCGCGGCCGCACGCGCCTGTACGTGCCGGCGCCGGTGGTGCCGTTGCTGCAGCGGCGGATCGCCGACTACCCGAACGTACTGGCCGAGGGCGGCGCAAACTTCTGGGATGCCTTCCAGCTGGTGCCGGTCGGCGACGCGTTCTGGCACGACGGAGTGCGGCTGGAA
Organism: Xanthomonas sp. WHRI 7064; assembly: GCF_040202355.2. Lineage (NCBI taxonomy): Bacteria > Pseudomonadati > Pseudomonadota > Gammaproteobacteria > Lysobacterales > Lysobacteraceae > Xanthomonas > Xanthomonas sp. WHRI 7064. The sequence continues at coordinate 1,302,611 of NZ_CP167821.1, forward strand.
GTGTTCCCCGCGCGCCACCACTGGCCGGAGACCGCCTATGGGCTGCGGCTGAAGGGGGCGCTGGTCTGGAGCGGCGACACCCGGCCGATCCCGGAAATGCTGGCCCGGTATGCCGATGACAGCGAGCTCATCGCGCATGACTGCGGCGTTCACGGCAACCCGTCGCATACTGGGGTGGACGATTTGGAGCGGGAATACCCGCAGGACCTGTTGAGCCGCATGCTGCTGTACCACTACGCCAGCGACGCCGACGGCGACGTGCTCCGCGCACGCGGCCATCGCGTGGCCGTGCCTGGTCAACATCTGCCGCTGGCGGAGCCGACTGCCGCCATGGTGCCCTGATGGGCGCCCTGCTGTTGCCGAACCTGACCGCCGCGCCGATGCAGGACCGCTATGGCCGGCCGCTGCGCGACCTGCGCCTGTCGGTCATCGAGGCCTGCAATTTCCGCTGCGGTTACTGCATGCCGGCCGATCGCGTGCCCGACGATTACGGATTCGATGCGCAGCAGCGCCTGAGCTTCGATCAGCTGGAAACGCTGGTGCGTGCCTTCGTCTCGGTCGGCGTCACCAAGGTACGCCTGACCGGTGGCGAGCCGCTGTTGCGTCGTGATCTGCCCAGCCTGATTGCGCGCCTGACCACGATCGAGGGCATCGAGGATCTGGCGCTGACTACCAACGGCACCTTGCTCGCCCGTCAGGCGGTGGCGCTGCGCCAGGCCGGGCTGCGCCGCATCACGGTGAGCATGGATGCGCTGGATCCTGAGCTGTTCAGACGCATGAGCGGCAACCGCGGCGAGATCGCGCAGGTGCTGGCCGGTATCGCCGTTGCCGAGCAGGCCGGCTTCCAGCGCCTGAAGATCAACTGCGTGGTGCAGCGTGGCGTCAACGAAGATCAGGTGCTGCCCCTGGTGGAGCACTTCCGTGGCAGCGGCCACGTGCTGCGCTTCATCGAGTTCATGGATGTGGGCAGCTGCAACGGCTGGACGGCCGATGCGGTGGTGACCTCCGCGCAACTGCACGCGCGCATCCACGCGCGCTGGCCATTGCTGCCGCTGGATGCCAATTACACGGGCGAAGTGGCGCAGCGGCATGCATTTGCCGATGGCGCCGGCGAGGTGGGTTTTGTCAGTTCGGTCAGCGTGCCGTTCTGCGGCGATTGCCAGCGCGCACGTGTGTCGGCCGACGGGCAGTTGTACACCTGCCTGTTTGCCAGCCAGGGCCATGACCTCAAGCCGGCCCTGGCCGAGGGCGAGCATGGATTGTCCGAGCATCTGCGTGCGCGCTGGAGCGTGCGTGGCGACCGCTACAGCGAGGTGCGCGCATCGACACCGCGCCGTGGCAAGCCGGTGGAGATGTTCCTGATCGGCGGGTAAGGCACTGCTGTTCCATCCAGGCGCCCCGTTCACCGAGAATGTCGCATCCTGAGCGCCTGTCATCGTGTCGTTTCCCATGCCTGCAAAATCCCGTTCCGCACGCCTGACCCATCTGGACGATTCCGGACTGCCCACGATGGTGGATGTCTCGGACAAGGCGGTCACCGCGCGCAGCGCTACCGCGCAAAGCCGGGTGCGTTTCCCGGCCGCCGTTGCCGCACAGTTGCGTGCCAACGGCTTGCGCAGCGCCAAGGGCGGCATCGTGGAGACCGCGGTGATCGCCGGCACCATGGCGGTCAAACGCACGCACGACTTGATTCCGTTCTGCCACCCGTTGCCGATCGATGCCTGCCGGTTCGAGATCGACTGGGCGGGCGAGCAGCTGCTGGACATCCGTTGCACGGTGCGCTGCGTGCATCGCACCGGTGTGGAAATGGAAGCGCTCACCGGCGCCAGCGTGGCGGCCCTGACGGTCTACGACATGTGCAAGGCGTTGTCGCACAGCATGAGCATCGGCCCGACCAGGTTGGTGTCCAAGCGCGGTGGCAAGCGCGATATCGGAGCAAACCAATGAGCACGACAGTAACGGTGCTGTATTTCGCCAGCCTGCGTGAGGCAGCGGGCATTGCCAGCGAGCAGGTGCACTCGCAGGCGCAGGACCTGCGCGCGCTCTATGCCGAACTCGATACGCGCCATGGCCTGCGCTGGACGCCGGCGCAGCTGCGCGTGGCGGTGGATGGCGCGTTCGCGCGCTGGGAGGACGGCGTGCGCGATGGCAGTGAAATCGTGTTTATTCCGCCGGTGTCGGGAGGTTGAGCATGAGCGAGCAGACTTCCGCCCTCTTTGCGCTTTCCGACGTGCCTTTGCCGGTCGACAGCTTGCGCGCTGCGCTGGAGCACCCACATGCCGGCGCGTTTGCCAGTTTCGAAGGCTGGGTACGCAATCACAATGAAGGCCGCAGCGTGGCCGGGCTGCGTTACGAGGCCTACGCCGCACTGGCGCAGGCCGAAGGCCAGCGCGTGCTCGACGAGGCAATGGGTCGGTTTGCCATCGTCAACGCCTACTGCGTGCACCGCGTGGGCGAGCTGCGCATCGGCGACATGGCGGTATGGGTCGGCGTCAGCGCGGCGCATCGCGGCGCCGCATTCGATGCCTGCCGCTTCATCATCGACGAGGTCAAGGCACGCGTGCCGATCTGGAAGCACGAGCATTACCTGGAAGGCGATGCCGGCTGGCTGCATCCGGAATCGCAGACGCAGTAGCGCGTCTTGCAGGTCAGGCGCTGCCGGAACATCAAGAGATCAGTTGGTGTCCGCCGGTTGAGCGCGCCGGAAAGCGCCTGACGCTGCGCGTATTTCCGAGCCGTTGCCACGGCCGCTGCAAATCACTGGTCAGCTTTGAGCATGGCCGCAAAGCGCCGAGTCGCAGTGGTGCTTGCACAGCGTCTGCATTGCGCGCCGAGTGCGTGCGGCATCTGTCGATGCGCCATCAGTCTGGGGTTGGGGTGGTGTCCCCGCCGGTTGACCTCGGCGCCCGCATCAATCGATACCGTTGCTGCCTTCCGGCCCTGGCGGGATTTTCGATCTAGCGTCGCGAGGGACCGACGGGGCCACCATAAGACGTGGGTCACTGGCGTGACCCTGGATCCATGCAATCGCATTGCAGGATCATGAAACTGGCGGAGAGAGGGGGATTCGAACCCCCGAAGCGCGGTTTAGACGCTTACACACTTTCCAGGCGTGCTCCTTCAACCACTCGGACACCTCTCCGTACCTGCCGTGCGACCGGGTCGTCGGCAGGAGCGGGATTCTAGCCGCCGCGGGCGCCATTAACAAGGTAAAGGATCTGCCGGTCCGGCATGACGGTGCCAGCGCAGGTGGTTGGCCGGCCATCGACGCTGTCCGGCAGTCCTCCGGTGGGTGGCGACGCCGGGGCACCACGGCCGCTGAACGAACCACTTGACGCGCCATGGCACAATATCGGTTCAGAGGAAGCTGGTTGCCCGATGTCTTATCTTGTTCTCGCCCGCAAGTGGCGCCCGAAGCGTTTTGCCGAACTCGTAGGCCAGGAACACGTGGTCCGCGCGCTCAGTAACGCGCTCGACAGTGGGCGTGTGCACCACGCATTCCTGTTCACCGGCACCCGCGGCGTGGGTAAGACCACGATTGCGCGCATTTTCGCCAAATCGCTGAACTGCGAGACCGGCACCAGTGCCGATCCGTGCGGCCAGTGCCCGGCCTGCCTGGATATCGACGCCGGCCGCTATATCGACCTGCTGGAAATCGACGCCGCGTCCAATACCGGCGTGGACGATGTGCGCGAGGTGATCGAGAACGCCCAGTACATGCCCTCGCGCGGCAAGTTCAAGGTCTATCTGATCGACGAAGTGCACATGCTCTCCAAGGCGGCGTTCAATGCGCTGCTGAAGACGCTGGAAGAGCCGCCCGAGCACGTGAAGTTCCTGCTGGCCACCACCGACCCGCAGAAGCTGCCGGTGACCGTGCTGTCGCGCTGCCTGCAGTTCAATCTCAAGCGGCTGGACGAAGACCAGATCCAGGGCCAGATGACCCGGATCCTGGCCGCCGAGCAGATCGAATCGGATCCATCGGCGATCGTGCAGCTGTCCAAGGCCGCCGACGGCTCGCTGCGCGACGGCCTGTCGCTGCTCGACCAGGCCATTGCCTATGCCGGCGGTGCGCTGCGCGAGGACGTGGTGCGCACCATGCTCGGCACGGTCGATCGCACCCAGGTCGGCGCGATGCTGCAGTCGCTGGCCGACGGCGATGGCACGCGCCTGATGCAGGTGGTCGCCGCGCTGGCCGAGTTCTCGCCCGACTGGAGCGGCGTGCTGGAGGCGTTGGCCGAGGCCTTGCACCGCATCCAGGTGCAGCAGTTGGTGCCGTCGGTGGCATTCGTCGGCGATGGCATCGACCCGACTGCCTATGCCGCGCAGCTGCGGCCGGAAGTGGTGCAGCTGTGGTACCAGATGGCGCTCAACGGCCGTCGCGATCTGTATCTGGCGCCGAGTCCGCGCGCCGGTTTCGAGATGGCGGTGCTGCGCATGCTGGCCTTCCGCCCAGCGGCGGCAGTGCCGGCTGGCGGCAGTGACGATGGACGTGGTGCCAGTGCCGGCGGTCATGCGCGGTCTGCGGCAACTGGCGTGCAGGCCGCCGCCCCGGTGGCAGCCGCGCCTGCGCCTGCCACCGGGGCGGCGCCGGCCGTGATGAAGGAGGCCGCGCCTGCTGCCGTAGCTGCGGTCGCCGCACCGGCGCCGGTCGCTGCTGCGCCCGCGCCTGTCGTGGTGCTGCCCGCTGCGCAAGCATCGACCGATAGCCGCCCATCGACAGCTCCCACGCGCAGCGACGACACGCCGCCCTGGGCGATGGACGATGCGCCGGTGCGCGCCAACACTGCCCCCGTCGCTGCGCCGACGCCCGTGCTGGCGCCGGAAGCGGCAATGGCACCACCCGCAGCAGTCGATGCGGCGTTGCCGGCTGCGGCCGCGCCCGAAGCGGCGGTGGCAGTTGCCGCAGCGGCTGAGGTACCTGCATCTGCAGCGGCGGTGGTATCGATGCCATCAGTTGCCGCACCCTCCGTATCGGCACCGGAACCGACAACCGATCCATCGCCCCTGCTCGACAACGGCCATATCGCCGACGCCGAGCAGTGGCTGGATCTGGTCACCCGCAGCGGCTTGAACGGTCCCTCGCGTCAGCTCGCCGCCAATGCCGCCTTCATCGGTCATCGCGACGGCGTGCTGCGCCTGGCGCTGGCACCGGGCTTCGAATACCTCAATTCCGAGCGTTCCATCACCAACCTTGCGCAGGCACTCGCGCCCGAGTTGGGAAATACGCCGCGCATCGTCATCGAGACCGGCAATGCCGATGTCGAGACCCTGCACGAGCGGGCCAGTCGCCAGAAAGGCGAGCGCCAGAGCGCGGCCGAAACAGCGTTCATGAACGACCCGAACGTGCAGCAGCTGATTCAGCAGCAAGGCGCGCGGGTCGTCCCCGATTCCATCCGCCCTTACGACGAGTAACGACACATGCGTGGGAACATTGCCCAATTGATGCAGCAGGCGCAGAAAATGCAGGAAAACCTGCAGCGCGCCCAGGAAGAACTGGCCAAGCTGGAAGTCACCGGCACTGCCGGCGGCGGCATGGTCAGCGTGACGCTGACCGGCGCCAAGGAGTGCCGCAAGGTCCGCATCGACCCGAGCATCCTCTCCGACCAGGAAATGGCCGAGGACTTGATCGCCGCCGCCTTCAACGACGCCTCCAACAAGATCGACGCCGAATCCAAGGACCGCATGGGCTCGGCCACCGCCGGCATGCAGCTGCCGCCGGGCATGAAGTTGCCGTTCTGAGAGGCGGGGAATCGGGAGTGGGGAATCGGGAATCGTAAGAGCGAGGTTGTCCTTGGCTTCTGCGATTCCCCAATCCCGATTCCCGATTCCCGACCCAATGTCCTCTCTTCTCGAACAACTGATCGAGGCCTTCCGGGTATTGCCGGGTGTGGGCCAGAAATCGGCCCAGCGCATGGCCTACCACCTGCTCGAACGCGAGCGCGAGGGGGGGCGCCGCCTGGCTGCGGCGCTGGCCAATGCGGTGGAAAAGGTTGGCCATTGCGTGCAATGCCGCGACTTCACCGAGGCGGAGATCTGCGCGATCTGTGCCAGCAGCAGCCGCGACCGGCAGCAGCTGTGCGTGGTGGAATCGCCGGCCGATCGCCTGGCGATCGAACATGCCACCGGCTACCGCGGGCTGTACTTCATCCTGCAGGGCCGGCTGTCGCCGCTGGACGGCATCGGCCCGCGCGAGCTGGGCCTGGATCGGCTCGGCGAGCGTCTGGCCACCGGTGAGGTCACCGAAATGATCATCGCCACCAATGCCACCGTGGAAGGCGAGGCGACCGCGCATTACCTGGCGCAGCTTGCCCGCCAGCATGCGGTGCGCCCGAGCCGTTTGGCGCAGGGCATGCCGTTGGGCGGCGAGCTGGAATACGTCGATCGCGGCACCTTGTCGCATGCCTTTGGCACCCGGGGTGAGGTGCTTTGAGGGCGGGGAATCGGGATTGGGGAATCGGCAATCGGAGAAGCGAAAAGCAGTGGCGCGCGCGGTAAGCTCTTGCGATTCCCCACTCCCGACTCCCGATTCCCCACCCATGACCGACACCATCTTCGGCAAGATCATTCGTCGCGAAATCCCGGCCAACATCGTCTATGAAGACGACGAGGTGCTGGGCTTTCAGGACATCGCACCGCAGGCGCCGGTGCATGTGCTGTTCATTCCCAAGCAGCACGCGATTCCCACGCTGGACGACGTGCCGCCGGAGCAGGCGCTGTTGGTGGGCAAGCTCGCACTCGCTGCAGCGTCGTATGCACGCGAGCAGGGGCTGGCGCAGGACGGCTATCGCATCGTGATGAACTGCCGCGAGCATGCCGGCCAGACGGTGTTCCATATCCATCTGCATCTGCTGGCCGGCGCGCCGTTGGGACGGTTCGGCACGCCCTGACCTGGTTGCTTGATCGAGCGCATCAGCGCCTGTTCCAGCAGCCGTATCGCATAAACAAAAACGCCGCTCCCTGCGAGCGGCGTTTTTGCGTGTCACTGACTCAGCGGTCGATTACCACCAGCCGCGGCCCCAGCCCCAGCCACCGCCCCAGCGCGGGCCCCACGGGTCGCCCCACGGGCCGTACGGGTAGGCCGGCACCACATCCACCTCGCGCACGACCGGCCACAGGTAGACCACGTCGGCATTCACCTTGGGCAGCTTGTAGTCGTACTCGCCAATCTTGGTGGTTTCGTAGCCTTCGATCTTGCCGATGAAGGTCACTTCGCGGCCGGGCTCGAACACGGCCGGGTCGTAGAAGCCCGAGCGGCAGGCCAGGAAGCGGCCATCGCTGGCGTCCACGGCGTTGCGGTCCGGACGGCCGCTGGCATTGAGCGGACGCGAGATCAGCTCGAAGCAGGTCTGGCCCTGCCCGGGCTTGGTCTGGATGATCTTGCCGCCCCAGCGCACCGACGTGCCGACCTGGGCGCTGGCAGTGGAATCGCTCGGACTGACCGTAGGGAACTGACCCTGCAGCGGCTTGGGCGCGGTGGCACAGGCGGCGAGCCCGAGCGCGGCGACGATGGGAAGAAGAAAGCGGGTACTCATGAGGAAGCTCCGGTTCGCGGGCGATGCTGCTGCAGATCTTTGAGGAGTGAGGCGCTGTCCGAATCAGCGCCAGCGTAGCGCGCGGCAGCGAAACGTTGGCTGAGTGCCAACAATGCCGGATTCGGGTGTGAACGGGCGACACGTTGCGCCCAGGCGATGGCCGGTTCGTGTGGTTCGCGGGCCAGGCCGAGCTTGTCGTAGCGGCGGCCCAGGCGATGCCAGGCGCGCAGCAGCGGGTCGCGCTCACGCTCGCCGCGCGCCAGCAGCCAACCCATCCACGCCAGCGCGCTGACCGCAAACACGCCGAAGATGGCGGCCAGTTGCGAGCTGTCCAGGCGATCGATGCCGAAGGGTTGCAGCAGCCGCTGCTGGCGGTCGGCGTCGAAGGACAGCACCAGATCGTTCCAGCCGCGGCGCAGCAGGTCGCTGACCTGGCCCAGGCTGGCCAACATGCCGAGCTGGGCAAAATTGTTGCCCGCGCCGCCCTGCACGCGGTCTTCCAGCGTGTCGTAGATGCGTTCCGGCGCCACCGCCGCGGTGGGATCCACCCGCACCCAGCCGCGCCCGGCCAGCCAGACTTCGGTCCAGGCATGCGCATCCATGCGCCGCACCACCCAGTAATTGCCGAAGCCGTTGTAGGTGCCGCCGGCATACCCGGTGACCACGCGCGCCGGGATGCCGGCCGCGCGCATCAGCACCACGAACGAAGAGCTGAAGTGCTCGCAGAACCCGGCCTTCTGCTGGAACAGGAATTCGTCGACGCTGTTGCGGCCAAGCAGGGGGGTATCCAGGGTGTAGGCGAAGTCGCGGGTGATCCACTGCAGCGCGCGCTGCACCACGGCATCGTCGTTGCTGCCGGCTTCCGCGCGCCATTGCCGTGCCAGCGCGAGCGTACGTGGATTGAAGCCCGGCGGCAGGGCGAGGGCGCGCTTGCGCAACTGGTCCGGCAGGTCGGTGTCGAAGCGTGCCGGTGGCGCCGATTGCAGCTCCCAGCGGGTCAACGCACTCAATGGCCGCTGCGCGAACAGTTCGTAGTCGGGCGACAGCTCGGCATTGGCCACCGCCTGCGTGGGCAGGTCCAGCGACACCAGCTGGCGACGATCGGTGGGCTCGTAGTCCAGGCGATAGCGATAGCGCTGCGGCCCGGCGGTGACCGAGGCGGGTTGGCCGCGGCCGGTCCAGCGCGCGCGCTGCCAGGTCCGGCCATCGAAGTCCCACATCACCGGCCCGCGCCAGTAGCGTTGCTGCGGCGGCGGCGCCTTGCCGGTGAACTGCACGCGCAGCGCCGGGCTGTCGTCGGCCATCAGGTCGATCCATTCGCCCGGCGACATGTTGTCCGACAGGCCCGGCCGCGACAGCGCGCGCTCGGGCACGCCCCACAGCGGCGAGCTCAGGCGCGGCAGCAGCCAGAACGTGGCCAGGGCCAGCGGCACGCCGATGGCGACCAGCTTGCCGATGCCGCGCAACTGCATCCGCAGCGTAGGCGTGGCGGTGCGGTGTTCCTCGTCGGCCAGCCGCTGCATGCTCAGTAGCGCGCTCACTACCGCCAGCAGCGCCAGCCCCATCGTCGCCGGCCCCTGGTCGAGCAGAAACGCCGCAAACGGGGCGAACAACGCAAAGCCGAGCAGGCTGCGCGCATCGCGCAAGGTGCGCAGCTCGGAGGCCTTGATCGCCAGCATCGCGGCCAGCACCGCGCAGCCGGTGTCGCGGCCGAAGCGCATGCCGATCTGCCAGTACACCGCGCCCAGCATCGCCACCACCAGCAACAACCGCACCGGTGCCATCAAGGTGCCGCGCCAGCTCAGCACCCCGACCAGCACGGCGGCCACGGCAATGGTGCCGGCGAGCAGGCCGGGCAGCTGCAACAGCAACGGCGCCAGTGCCAGCCAACTGGTGACCAGCACCCAGGCGCGGCTGGCCTGGGTGATCGGGACGGACGGCTCAGTCATGGGGAAGCAGGGCCAGGGCGCGCAGACACAGGTGATGGTGGGCCGGACCTTGTGCAGGCCCCAGCGGCGGTTGGCCCGGCAACAACAAGCGGTAGCGCCGCCCGTCGCGCTCGGCCAGGTTGACCCAGCGGGCAAGCCGCGCGATGCGGCGCTCGTACGGCAGCGCATTGAGCGTGCGCCAGTCCAGCGTGACTTCGATGCCCAGCGGCTGCTCGTATTCGCGCACCAGCAGGCTGTCGCGGCGTGCCGAATGCTTCCAGGAAATCGTGCGTGGCGCATCGCCGGCGCGATACGGGCGCAGTTGGTGCAGCTCCTCGCCTTGCGGGTGCAGGCGGGTCTGGTTGGGCGAACCGGCGCCCTCGGGCAATGCCGGCCCCTGTTCCTCGGGCCTGGGATAGGCCAGCAGCGGTGTCTCCGGCCAGACCCACGACCAGGCGCGCACCAGCCCCAGCGGCTGGGTGCTGGACAGGCGGATGCGTTCGATGTCCTGCCAGCCGCGCCGCTCGGTGGGCACCGGCAGGTCCACCTCGGCCATGTCGTGCTCGAGCAACGCACAGAAGCCGCTGCTGTTCAGATGATCCAGGCGCAGCCCACGCCGTGCGCGGCTGTCGCGACGTGCCAGCGACACCCGCATGCGCAACGGTTCGCCGGCGACCACCGGTTCGGCCGACACCGCCTCGATGCGCAGCGCCGACAACTGCAGGTGCGCCATGATGCTGCTGGCAATCCCGGCGGTGGCCAGCAGCAGCGCCAGCAGCAGCGCCGGGTTGTTGTTGTAGTTCAATGCGCCCAGCAGCATCGCCAGCAGCAAGGCGGTGACGAACAACCCGAAGCGCGTCGGCAGCACGTAGATGCGACGCCGATCCAGCACGATCGGCAAGGCCTCCGCGCCCCGCGGGCGCGCCAGCAGGCTGAGTCGGCGGCCAATGCCGCGCACGTGCGCACGCACCTGGATCAGTCCACCGGCACGCTGTGCAGCAGCGCCTTGGCCAGCGCCGGCCCGGACGAGGATTCGGCCTCCGGCACCAGCCGGTGCCCGGCCACCGCCACGAACAAGGCCTGCACGTCTTCCGGCAGCACGTGCTCGCGGCCGAGCAGCAGCGCGTAGGCCTTGGCCGCGCGCAGCAGCGCGATGCCGGCACGCGGCGACAGCCCCACGCGCACCCCGGCGTGCTGGCGGCTGCGCAGCAGCAAGGCCTGCACATAGCCGATCAGCGCATCGCTGGTATGGATCTGGCCCACCACCGTACGCAATGCCACCACGTCGGCGTCGCTGAGCTGCGGTGCGGCCTGGGCGATCAGCTCGCGCCGATCCACGCCCGACAGCAACGCGCGCTCGGCGTCGGCGCTCGGGTAGCCCAGGCTGAGCCGCAGCAGGAAGCGATCCAGTTGCGAATCCGGCAGCGGGAAGGTGCCGGACAGATCGACCGGGTTCTGCGTGGCGATCACGAAGAACGGCTCCGGCAACGCATGGGTGACGCCGTCGAGCGTGACCTGCTGTTCGGCCATGGCCTCCAGCAGCGAGCTTTGCGTACGCGGCGGGGCGCGATTGATTTCGTCGGCCAGCAGCACGTTGGTGAACACCGGGCCGGGATGGAACTGGAACTGGCGCGAGGCGGCGTCGTAGACCGACACGCCCAGCACGTCTGCCGGCAGCAGGTCGGAGGTGAACTGCACGCGCTGGAAGCCCAGCCCCAGGCTGGAGGCCATCGCGTGGGCGAGGGTGGTCTTGCCCAGGCCGGGCAGGTCTTCGATCAACAGATGTCCGCCGGACAGCAGTGCCACGAACGCCAGGCGCACTTCCTGCGCCTTGCCCAGCAGCAGCGAATTGACCTGGTCTTGTGCGCGCCGCAGCGATTGGCGCAGCGCATCGGTTAGCATTTCCGTGGAACGCAGCGGTGTCGACATCACAATTCCGTAGGTGGAAGAAGAGTGCACAGGGCAATGCAAGGGGACCAACGCGCACATCGCACCTTCGTGATCCTGTGGACACTGGCGACGGCCGTCAAGCTGTTGATTGCCGCGCGGCTGCCGCTGTTCGTCGACGAGGCGTTCTATTGGCAGGAAGGCCAGCATCTGGCCGCCGCGTATTCGGATCTGCCGGGCATGACCGCCTGGCTGGCGCGGCTGGGCGTGGAACTGGGCGGGCATCATCTGCTGGCCCTGCGCCTGCCGTTTCTGGCCATTGCCGCGCTGATTCCCTGGTTGATCGCGCATATCGCCACGCGCTGGTTCGGCTCCACGCTGGGCTGGCAGGCCGGCAGCCTGACCCTGCTGATGCCACTGTCGGCAACGCTCGGCATCCTGGCGGTGCCGGATGTGCCGATGGCGCTGGCGGCGGTGCTGTGCATGGATGCCGGCGCGCGGTTGCTGCGCGAGGTCGATGCCACCAGTGCGCTCGAGCTCGCCATCGGCCTGGTGATCGGCGCGCTCAGTCATTACCGCTTTGCCGGGGTGATCGGGGTGGGCTGCATCGCGCTGCTGTGCATTCCGCAGGGGCGCGCGGTCATGCGCGACCCGCGCATCTGGATGGCGCTGACGGTGGGCGCGGTGAGCTGGCTGCCGCTGCTGTTCTGGAACACCGAGCACGACGAGGCCGGGCTGCGCTTCCAACTGGTCGACCGGCATCCATGGCGCTTTCAGATCACCGGGCTGTGGTTCTTGCTGATACAGGCGGTGCTGGTGACCCCGCTGCTGGCCTGGGCGATGCTCAAGGTCGGCCTGGCCGGCACGCGTACCGGTGGCGGTTCGCGTGCGCAATGGCGCTATTTCGGCCTGCTGGGCGGGATTTCGACCGTGGCGATCTTCGTGCTCGGCTTCTTCAGCGATGCCGAGCGGATCAGCTTCCACTGGCCGCTGCCGGGCTACCTGGCCCTGCTGGTGGCGGTGCCAGTGATCCTGATGCGTTGGCCGCATACGCTGCGTCGCGCGGCCTGGGCGATTGCGCTGCTCGGTACCCTGGGTGCGTACGGCTATTACCTGGCCGTGTCGGTGCCGTCGATTCGCGCACATGCGGCCGGCGAAAAATACTATCCGCGCAACTTCGCCGGGTGGAAGGACCTGGCGCGCGCGGTCAAGCTCCGGCTCGCGCAGATGCCGCCGGGCACGCGCGTGCTGGCAGAAAACTTCAAGGTCGGTGCCGAGTTGGGCTTTCAACTGCACGATGCCAACGTGGAAGTGCTGCGTGCGGAGTTGAACGACAAGCACGGACGCAGCGCGCAGCTGCAGCAGTGGGGGCTGCTCAGCGATGGCACGCGCGCCGGGCCGCGGCTGCTGGTGCTCTCGCCCAGCGATCAGCGTTATCGCGACCTGTTGAAGCGCTATCACGACATCTGCGAGATGGTCGGGCCGCTGCCGCCGCCCACGGTTGTGTCCACCGATCACGGCTACCAGCGCTTCCTGCTGTTCGCGCTGCCGGCGCAACGCCAGCCCGGGTCGTGCATCGCTCCGGCGATGGCCTGGATCGATACGCCGCTGCCGGACGTGCGCGTGGCCGGGCGGGTGCAGGTGCGCGGCTGGGCATTCAAGGACGGCGTCGGGCTGTCGCAGGTGGAGCTGCTGATGGACGGGCGCCCGGTCGCGCAGGCCGAGTACGGCACGCCGCTGGATGTGCGCCCGTATTGGAAGATCTCCACCGACCCGCAGCACCCCAACGTCGGTTTCAACGCCACCTTCGACACGCATGCGCTGCCGCCGGGCACGCATTGGCTGGGACTGCGCCTGCATGGCCACGACGGCAGCGTCGAGGACTGGTGGGAACAGCCCATCACCGTTTCCGCACCTTAGATCACGCAATGACCGACGCCATGACTGTTGTCTCTCCCGTGCCTGTGCCCGGGATCCGAATCGCCGTGCTGGTGCCCTGCCATAACGAGGCGGCGACGGTCGCCTCGGTGGTCGCTGCGTTTGCCGCTGCCTTGCCGGGCGCGGCGATCCATGTGCTGGACAACAATTCCAGCGACGCCACCGCGACGATCGCCGCAGCGGCCGGCGCGCAGGTGTGCCGCGTGGCGCTGCAGGGCAAGGGCAATGTGGTGCGGCGTGGATTTGCCGATGTGGAAGCGGACATCTATGTGCTGGTCGATGGCGATGCGACTTACGACGCGGCCGCCGCACCGGCGCTGGTGCGCAAGCTGATCGACGAGCGCCTGGACATGGTGGTCGGCGCGCGCCGCGATCAGCAGCAGGCCGCGTATCGGCCCGGTCATCGCATCGGCAACGTATTGCTGACGCGGTGCGCGGGGCTGCTGTTCGGCCGTAGTTTCGACGACATGCTGTCCGGCTATCGGGTGTTCTCGCGGCGCTACGTCAAATCCTTCGCTGCGCATGCGCAGGGATTCGAAACCGAAACCGAATTGGCCGTGCACGCATTGCAGTTGCGCATGCCGGTGGCCGAGGTCGAAACGGCCTACGGCGTGCGCCCGGAGGGCTCGCAAAGCAAGTTGAATACCTGGCGCGATGGCTGGCGCATCCTCACCACCATTGCCAAGTTGTTCAAGGCCGAGCGGCCGTTGTTGTTCTTCTCCATCGGCTTTGTGCTTAGCGCCACGTTGTCGATCGTGCTGGCGATTCCGTTGTTCGAAACCTATTTCCAGACCGGGCTGGTGCCACGGTTTCCCACGGCGATCCTGTGCGTGGCGCTGATGCTGCTGGGTTTCCTGCTGCTGGCGTGCGGGCTGATCCTGGACACGGTCACGCGCGGACGCGTCGAGGCCAAGCATCTGGCGTATCTGGCCGAGCCGGGTGTCGCCACTGTTGTGGCGCCGCGTGCGCCTGGAGCTACCCGCTGATGGCAGCCATCGCGACATCGACGCCGGTGGGCCGGCGACAGCGGCTGTTGCACTGGGCCGATCGCCATTTCGGCTTTCATTCGCCACGCCAGATCGCCGCGGCGGTGACAGCGGTCGTGCTGCTGGGCGCGCTGCTGTCGCTTGGGCTGGGCCAGGACGCCAACTGGGACCTGCGCAACTACCACCTCTACATCGGCGACGCCTGGGCACACGACCGGCTGGGCGTGGATCTGGCGCCGGCGCAGATGCAGAGTTACTTCAGCCCATTGCTCGATGTGCTGCATGCCTGGCTGATGCTGCAGCTTCCCGGGCCGGTGGCCGGGCTGCTGCTGGGCGGCTTGCATGCGCTGGTGTTCGTTCCGGTGGCGGCAGTGGCATGGCGCGTATTGGCCGGGCAAACGCGGCGCGCGCAATGGGCGCCGCTGCTTGCAGTGGCCGGCATGTGCAGCGCGGTGTTTCTGTCCGGGCTTGGCGGCACCATGGGCGATACCGCCAGCGCGATCCCGGTGCTGGCGGCGCTGGCGCTGGTGTTGTCGGCGCAGGCGCGGGCGCGGCAGGGCACGCATGCCGTGCATCGATGGGCCATTGCCGGCGCACTGATCGGCCTGGCCGTCTCGCTCAAGCTCACCAATGCGCTCTACGCGTTGGCGCTGGTGCCGGCGGTCCTGTGCGATGGCGGGCGGTTGCGTTCGCGCATGCTGGGCCTTGGCGTGCTTTCCGGCGTTGCGGCGCTGGTGTTGGTGCTGGTGGCCGGGCCCTGGTATTGGCAGGTCTGGCAGCACCTGGGCAATCCGCTGTTTCCGCAGTTCAACGGAGTCTTCAAATCGCCGCTGGCGCAGCCGGTATCGATCGCCGATGTGCGGTGGTTGCCGCGCAATCTCGGCGAGCAGCTGATCTGGCCGCTTCTGTTTACCTTCAAGCCGCAGCGGATCGGCGATCTCGGTCTGGTGCAGGCCGGTTGGGCGGTGCTGTATGCGGTGACGCTGGTCGCTGCAGGGCGCGGGTTGCTGCGTCGGCCGGTGCGACAGGTCGGGCTGGATCGCTCGGCCGTGGTCCTGCTGGTGTTCTTCGGCGTTGCGTACGCGCTGTGGCAGGCCATTTTCAGCATTCATCGCTATCTGGTGGTGCTGGAGCTGCTTGCGCCGATGGTGCTCTGGATCGTGAGCCGGCACGCATTTGCCGCACGCGCCGATCGCAAGGCGGCCTGGTTGATCGGGCTATGTGCCCTGGTCGCGGTGGTCGGGTGGAAGGATTGGGGGCATGAAGCCTGGGCACGCGACAGCTTCCAGGTGCAGCAACCGGCGATGGGCGAACCTGCCGCTTCCACGGTGTTGCTGGTCGGCGACGAGCCGCAATCCTGGCGGGTGCCGCTGCTTCCGCGGCAGGTGCGTTACATCGGTGTGGCGACGAATATTGCCGAGACCGACCAGTACCGGCAGCGCGTGCGCACGTTGATTGCCGAGCGGCCCCAGCTCTACGCCATGCTGGGCGCGGCGCGCGACAAGCAGCAGTTGCGGATCGACCGGATGAATCGCTGGGCGCAGCGGCTAGGGTGGAGCGTGCAACCACAATGCACGCGCCTGCGCTGGTTGATCGCGCGCGGCCTGCGCGCCGAACTGGATGCATCGCAGCCGGGCCGCTGCGTGCTCAACATTGCCAAGGGCAGGGCACTGGACATCGCCGCCGCAGACCATGCGGTGCGCGAGGCCGCGCAGCAGCGCCTGGCCGCGTACGGGCTGACGCTGGACCCTGCGCGCTGCCGCACGCTGTCCTCGCGCGTGGGGCAGGCCGATTATCCGTATCAGTTCTGTGAGCTGACTCGGCCCGATTAGGGCTGCGTGCCTGGTGCAGGGATTGGGGATTCGAGATTCGGGATTGGGGAGTTTTGTTCGTGCCCGATCTTTTCCGTGCGTGCGCGGCCTTCACTCCTGGCCGCACTGCAATTCTTACGGGATCTCGAACCCCGCCTGCCGCAGCAGCCGTGCCAGCGCGATCAGCGGCAGACCGACCAGGGCGGTGGGGTCCTGCGAGCGAATGGCGTCGAACAGGCTGATCCCGAAACCCTCGCACTTGAAGCTGCCGGCGCAATCCAGCGCTGGCTCGGCGGCCAGGTAGCGGTCGATTTCGGCGGGCGTCAGCGGGCGCAGCTGCACTTCGGTCAGGTCCAGCGCGTGCGCGGTGCGGCCAGGGCCGGCCAGGCTCACTGCCGTATGGAAGCGCACCACGCGGCCGGACATCGCGGTCAGCTGCGCATGCGCCCGCTCCAGCGTGCCCGGTTTGCCCAGGGCCTGGCCGTCCAGGTCGGCGACCTGGTCCGAACCGATCACCCAGGCGTCGGGCGCCTGCGCAGCCACCGCTGCTGCCTTTTCGGCAGCCAGTCGGCTGGCCAGCGCGTGCGGGCGCTCCCCAGGCTGCGCCTGCTCGTCGACCTCCGGCCGGGCGGTGGTGAAGTCCAGGCGCAGCCGGCCGAGCAACTCGCGCCGATAGACAGAGGTGGAGGCAAGAATCAGGCGTGGCATCATGGGGCGCTGCACAGGACGGGCAGGGAGTCTGCCAGCCTTGGCGCCTTGCGAGGCGCGTGAATAGGGGTATTTGACAGGGCGTCGGCGGATCTTTAACATTCTGCGGCTTATGTCCGCGAACGTACCCGAAATGCTGGATGCTTGGCGGATGGTCGCAGCGCGCAGGCGCTTCGATGGCCGCATCCCGCTCTCTGCGATGACCCGCCTGCGAGGGAGCTTGGTCGATACCGAGGGCGAGTGTGTCTATTCGCTCCAGTTCGATCATGACGACCTGCTGAAGGTCGCCTATGTCGAACTCAGTGTCGATGTCGAGCTTCCGCTGGCCTGCCAGCGCAGCCTGCAGCGTTTTCTGTATCCGGTGCAAATCAGACAGCGTCTTGGTTTGATCCGTGACGAAGCCGACGAAGCTGCGTTGCCGGCCGAGTACGAGGCCTTGCTGGTGCCGGAAGATGGCATGCTGCGGGCCGCGGATCTGGTCGAGGACGAACTGGTGTTGTCGATACCGGTGGTGCCGATGGCGCCGGGCAGCGAGGCCGTCGAGGCCGAGTGGGTTCCGACCCAGGAAGAGCAAGACAAGGCCAGTCCGTTCGCGGCGCTGGCAGCGTTCAAAAAACAGTAACCGCCGCTGTGAAGGGCGGAAAGACAGGTCGGCGCGGGCGTAAAGCGTCCTGTTCGACTCGACAGACAAGTTATCGAACTTAAGTTGGAGCAATCCCATGGCTGTGCAGAAATCCCGAGTTACCCCGTCGCGTCGCGGCCAGCGTCGTTCGCACGATGCCCTGACCGCCAAGCAGCTGTCGACTGATCCGACCAGCGGCGAGATCCATCTGCGCCACCACATCACCGCTGACGGTTACTACCGCGGCAAGAAGGTGATTGCGACCAAGTCGTCGGCCGTCCAAGAAGATTGATTCGTGGCACCCGGCGCGTTCGACGCCGCTGGGTGACCCTCGCTTCTTCCGGAGCCGCCGATCACCGCGGCTCTTGCAACAGGGAACAGTATGAGCAAGCGGATCTATTCCAGAATCGCGGGCACGGGTAGCTATTTGCCCGAAAAGGTGTTGACCAACGACGATATGTCCAAGATCGTCGACACCAGCGATGAATGGATCTTCTCGCGCACTGGTATCCGTGAGCGTCACATCGTCGCCGACGACCAGACCACCAGCGACCTGGCGTATTTCGCCTCGCTGAAGGCGATGGAAGCGGCCGGCGTCACCGCCGACGAGCTCGATCTGATCGTCGTCGGCACCACCACTCCGGACCTGATCTTCCCGTCCACTGCCTGCCTGTTGCAGGCGCGGTTGGGCAATGTCGGGTGTGGCGCGATGGACGTCAACGCCGCCTGCTCGGGCTTTGTCTACGCGCTCAGCGTGGCCGACAAGTTCGTGCGCAGCGGCGACGCCAAGACCGTGTTGGTGGTGGGCGCAGAAACCCTGACCCGCATCGTCGACTGGACCGACCGCACCACCTGCGTGCTGTTCGGCGATGGCGCTGGCGCGGTCGTGCTCAAGGCTGACGAAGACACCGGCATCCTCAGCACCCATCTGCATGCCGATGGCAGCAAGAAAGAGCTGCTGTGGGATCCGGTCGGCGTGTCGGTGGGCTTCGGTGAAGGCAAGAACGGCGGCGGCGCGTTGCTGATGAAGGGCAACGACGTGTTCAAGTACGCGGTCAAGGCGCTGGATTCGGTGGTCGACGAGACCCTGGCCGCCAATGGCTACGACAAGCACGACCTGGACTGGCTGATCCCGCACCAGGCCAACCTGCGCATCATCGAAGCCACCGCCAAGCGGCTGGATCTGCCGATGGAGCAGGTGGTCGTCACCGTGGATCGCCACGGCAATACCTCCTCGGCCTCGGTGCCGCTGGCGTTGGACGAAGCGGTGCGCTCCGGCCGCGTGCAGCGGGGTCAATTGCTGCTGCTGGAAGCGTTCGGTGGTGGATTTACCTGGGGCTCGGCGCTGCTGCGCTACTGAGTTCCGCAGGCAGCGCCGCGTCCGCCGGCGATGCCTGACAGCGTCAGGGACGGACCCGTTATGGCAGAACCCATCGTCATCGCCGGACAGCGCGTCTGGCTGAAGCAGTACCGCCGCGACAGCCGGGCGGTCTCGCTCGGAGCACTCAACTTCGTCGCCCGCCGCTGGGGCCTGGACGCCTTGCGTCCACCGCCGCACCGTGGCGGCGATGCCGCGCGCGATCTGGAAGCGCGCCGGCTCGGCGAACTGCAGGCGCAAGCGGTGAATGTGCCGCGCGTGGTCGGTTGCGGGCAGGCGGCCCTGGTGCTCAGCGACAACGGCCGTTCCTTTGCCAGCTGCCTGCGCGAGGCCGACGCGCCCGAGCGCGACCGCCTGATCGCGCTGGCGGTGGCGGCCATTGCCGCTGCCCATCGCGATGGCGCGTATTTCGGCCAGCCGCTTCCGCGCAACATGACCTTCGACGGGCAGGCGGTCGGCTTCATCGATTTCGAAGAAGACCCGCTGGAAGTGATGGACCTGGCGCAGGCCCAGGCGCGCGACTGGCTGGTGTTCGGCTACGGCGTGGCCAAGTATTACCGCGGCCGCCGCGAGGTGCTGCAGCGGTTGATGACGGGCGCCTTCGATGCGGCCTGCCCGGCGGTGGCGGCGCATGCGCATGTGGTGACCGGGCGCCTGCAGCGGTTTGCGCAGCTCACCGGTCGCCTGGGGCGCTCGGCCGGGGCGCTGGCGCGCGCCATTTTAGCCATTCACGCGGCGACGTCCCTGGCCGTGGTGCTGGTGCTGGTGATGTGCGTGGACTGGCTCGCCGATGGCGAAATGGACCTGCTCAACGCCTTACTGTAAGTGTGCCGGCGGTCGCGCCGGACGGGCCTTGCATACGCGGCAGTACAGACGCCGGGGCGATTTCGCACGTATCATCCCGGCTCGATTTTTGTAGGCAGCAACGCGTGACCGAATCCACTCTCGCCTTCGTGTTCCCCGGCCAGGGCTCGCAGTCCCTGGGCATGCTGGCCGAACTGTCCGAGCTGCATCCGCAGATCCGCGAAACCTTCGCCGAAGCCTCCGAAGGCGCTGGCGTCGACTTGTGGGCGCTGTCCCAGGGCGGCCCGGAAGAGATGCTCAACCGCACCGAATACACCCAGCCGGCCTTGCTGGCCGCCGGCGTGGCCGTGTGGCGGCTGTGGAATGCGCAGCGCGGGCAGCGCCCGGCGGTCCTGGCCGGGCACAGCCTGGGCGAATACACCGCGCTGGTCGCTGCCGGCGCCCTGTCGCTGCACGACGGCGCGCACCTGGTGCGGCTGCGCGGCCAGTTCATGCAGGCCGCCGCGCCGGCCGGTGTCGGTGCGATGGCGGCGGTGCTGGGCGCCGAGGATGCGCTGGTGCTGGAGGTCTGTGCCGAGGCGGCAGGCAGCCAGGTGGTGGTGCCGGCCAATTTCAACTCGCCCGGTCAGATCGTGATCGGCGGCGATGCGGCGGCGGTGGATCGCGCGCTGGCCCTGCTGGCCGAGCGCGGCGTGCGCAAGGCGGTCAAGCTGGCGGTGAGCGTGCCCTCGCATACCCCGTTGATGCGCGATGCCGCCAACCAGCTCGCCGAAGCGATGGCCGGGCTGAGCTGGCACGCCCCGCAGATTCCGGTGGTGCAGAACGTCGATGCGCGCGTGCACACCGGCAGCGATGCGATCCGCCAGGCGCTGGCCGAGCAGCTGTACCTGCCGGTGCAGTGGACCGGCTGCGTGCAGGCGCTGGCCGCCCAGGGCATCACCCGGATCGCCGAATGCGGCCCCGGCAAGGTGCTGAGCGGGCTGATCAAGCGCATCGACAAGAGCCTGGACGCCCGTCCGCTGGCCACGCCTGCCGATTACGCCGGCGCGCTCGAGGCGTGGACGCACTGATTCGACGCACCTGCCGGCGCTGCCGGCAGCCCTCACCGTTCGCGGCTGCGGTCGCGAGCTCCCCACTCGAGGAACAGCATTCATGAGCAAGCCTCTGCAGGGCGAGATCGCCCTCGTCACCGGTGCCAGTCGCGGGATTGGCGCGGCCATCGCCGACACGCTGGCCACCCAGGGCGCCACCGTGATCGGCACCGCGACCTCGGTCTCCGGCGCTGCGGCGATCGGTGCGCGCCTGGCTGCCCAGGGCGGCTACGGCCGTGAGCTCAACGTCACCGACGCCGCGGCGGTCGATGGCCTGATCGATGCGATCGGCAAGGAGTTCGGCGCGATCTCGATCCTGGTCAACAACGCCGGCATCACCCGCGACAACCTGTTGATGCGGATGAAGGACGACGACTGGCAGGCGATCATCGACACCAACCTGACCAGCGTGTTCCGCACCTCCAAGGCGGTGATGCGCGGCATGATGAAGGCGCGCAAGGGCCGCATCGTCAACATCGCCTCGGTGGTGGGCGTGACCGGTAACCCCGGCCAGACCAACTACGCTGCGGCCAAGGCCGGCATCATCGCGTTCTCCAAGTCGCTGGCCAAGGAAATCGGCTCGCGCGGGGTCACCGTGAATGTGGTGGCGCCCGGCTTCATCGATACCGACATGACCAAGGCGCTGCCCGAGGAGGCCAAGGCCGCCCTGCTGCAGCAGATCGCGCTCGGGCATCTGGGCGCGCCGGAAGACATCGCCAATGCGGTGGCGTTCCTGGCCGGCCCGAGCGCCGGTTACATCACCGGTGAGACCCTGCACGTCAACGGTGGCATGTACATGCCGTGAGCGTGCGGCGCCGGGAGGCGCTAAGTGGCTGATCGGCCGGGACTTGTGATGCAATGCAAGGCTCGGTCGCTTCCACTACACTATCCAACGCGGCCATCGCAGCCCGATGGCGTTTTTTTCGTACCACCACTACTCCATCTGGAGCGATATCCCCAATGAGCACCATCGAAGAACGCGTCAAGAAAATCGTCGTCGAACAACTCGGCGTCAAGGAAGAGGAAGTCACCACCAGCGCATCGTTCGTCGATGACCTGGGTGCCGACTCGCTGGACACCGTCGAGCTGGTGATGGCGCTGGAAGAAGAGTTCGAGTGCGAGATCCCGGACGAAGAGGCTGAGAAGATCACCTCGGTCCAGCAGGCGATCGACTACGTCAAGGCTCACGTCAAGAGCTGATGCGTTGTTCCTGACCGCGGTGGCGTGCGTCAAGCCGCTGCTGCGTCAGACATTCCATGGGGCCGCTGATGCGGCCCTGTGTTTTTCAAGCGTCATCCGCAAACCGCAAGCACCGTCCGTTCCGTGGTGAGGAGATCTGCAATGAGTCGTCGTGTTGTCGTTACCGGCATGGGCATGGTGTCGCCGCTGGGCAATGATCTGGCCACCAGCTGGGATGGAATCATCCACGGGCGCTCAGGCATCGGCCCGATCACGCAGATCGATGCCTCGCAGTTCACCACCAAGATCGCCGGCGAGATCAAGAATTTCGACCCCACGCTTTTTGTGTCCGCCAAGGACGTCAAGAAGATGGATTCGTTCATCCATTACGGTGTCGGCGCCTCGTTCATGGCGTTGGACGATTCCGGCCTGGAAATCGACGAAAGCAATGCCGAACGCGTTGGCGCCATTCTCGGCTCCGGCATCGGCGGGCTGCTCGGTATCGAAGAGCAGACCATCAAATTCCATGAGGGCGGCGCGCGCAAGATTTCGCCGTTCTATGTGCCCAGCACCATCATCAACATGCTGCCGGGCCAGGTCAGCCTGATCAAGGGCCTGAAAGGCCCGACCTTCTCGGCCGTATCGGCCTGCGCCACCTCCAACCATTCGATCGGCACCGCGATGCGCATGATCCAGC
Source organism: Xanthomonas sp. WHRI 7064 (assembly GCF_040202355.2). Lineage (NCBI taxonomy): Bacteria > Pseudomonadati > Pseudomonadota > Gammaproteobacteria > Lysobacterales > Lysobacteraceae > Xanthomonas > Xanthomonas sp. WHRI 7064. Next base: position 1,325,172 of record NZ_CP167821.1, read on the forward strand.
ATGGCGACGCCGATGTGATGCTGGCCGGCGGCGCCGAGCGCGGCTCTTCGCCGAGTTCGGTGGGCGGCTTCTGCGCGATGAAGGCCATGTCCACCCGCAACGACGACCCGACCGGCGCCTCGCGTCCGTGGGACAAGCAGCGCGACGGCTTCGTGCTGGGCGACGGTGCCGGCGTGCTGGTGCTGGAAGAGTACGAACACGCCAAGGCGCGTGGCGCGCGCATCTATGCAGAACTGGTCGGCTTTGGCGCCAGCTCCGACGCCTTCCACATGACCGCACCCAGCGAAGACGGTGAGGGTGCGGCGCGCAGCATGGCCGCGGCGATGCGCGATGCCAAGCTCAATCCCGAGCAGATCGGCTACCTCAACGCGCACGGCACCTCCACGCCGCTGGGCGATCTGGCCGAAACCCTGGCGATGAAGCGCGCGCTGGGCGACCACGCCTACAAGACCATGGTCAGCTCGACCAAGTCGATGACCGGCCACCTGCTCGGCGCGGCCGGCGGCGTGGAAGCGATCTTCTCGGTGATGGCGCTGCATACCGGCATCATTCCGCCGACCATCAATCTGGAAGAGCCCAGCGAAGGCTGCGATCTGGATTACGTGCCGAACGTGGCGCGCGAGGTGCAGGTGGATGCGGTGATGTCCAACGGCTTCGGCTTCGGCGGCACCAACGGCACGCTGGTGTTCAAGCGCGTCTGACGTCCCGGCGCTGGTGTACCGCGAACAATGCTTCGCGGTACACGCCGCACCCAGGTTACGGCGGTCGGGCAGGGCGTGTGTACGCGGCCGAACGTCGCTCCGCGAGCTGATTCTTTTCTTCATGCGTGCCCTGCCTCCCTTGCAGGGCGGCGCCTCTTAGCACCTCACGCCCAACCGGCCGATGACGCTCACCAGACCCCTGCACGCCGACATCGACCTGCTGGCGCTGCATCGGCTGGCGCCGCAGCGGTATCCGGCACTGCTCGAATCCACCGCCTCCGGCACCGCGCACGGTCGCTGGGATGTGCTGCTGCTTGCAGACGGCGCACGCCTGCGGCTGGATGCCGATGGGCGCACGCGCGACGGCGATAGACGCGTGCTGGACGGTGGCTTTCTGCACGCACTGGATGCGGCCTGGCAGGCCGAGCGCCTGCCGCACGATGCGACCAGCCCCTGGCCGTTTCGCGGCGGCTGGGCGGTATTGCTGGATTACGAACTGGCCGCGCAGGTCGAACCGATTCTGCAGTTGCCCACGCGCAGCTATGGCTTGCCGAGCGCACTGGCCTTGCGTGCGCCTGCCGCAGTGCTGCGCGACCGGGTGCAAGGCCGCTGCATCGCGCTGGCCGAGCCGGGCCGCGAGGATCTGCTGACCCGCATCGTCGAGGACATCGCCGCCTGCGCCGCATTGCCACCATTGCCCGGCTGGGTCGGGCCGGAGGCTGTCGATGAGGACGCGCCGGAGCGCTTCACCGATGCAGTGGAGCGCGTGCTCGATTATCTGCGCGCCGGCGATGTGTTCCAGGCCAATATCTCGCGCGCCTGGCATGCGAGGTTCGCCGCGGCGGTCGATCCGGCGGCGTTGCATGCGCGCCTGCGCGCGGCCAATCCCGCTCCGTTTGCCGGCCTGTTCGTCGCGGCAGGACGCGCGGTGGTGAGTTCCTCGCCGGAGCGGCTGGTGTCGGTGCAGGGCGATGTGGTGCAGACGCGCCCGATCGCCGGCACCCGCGCGCGCTTTGCCGGCGACGACGATGCCGCACGCATCCGCGAGCTGGTCGGCCATCCGAAGGAGCGCGCCGAGCACGTCATGCTGATCGACCTGGAGCGCAACGACCTGGGACGCATCTGCGCGCCCGGCACGGTGGAGGTGGACGAGCTGATGGGCGTGGAAAGCTACGCGCACGTGCACCACATCGTCAGCAATGTGCGCGGCCGTCTGCGCGCCGACGTCACTCCGGGCGAGGCGATCGCCGCGGTGTTTCCCGGCGGCACCATCACCGGATGTCCGAAGGTGCGCTGCATGCAGATCATCGCCGAGCTCGAACGCACCGCGCGTGGGGCCTACACCGGCGCATTCGGCTGGCTCAATCGCGACGGCGACATGGATCTGAACATCCTGATCCGCACCGCCGAGGTGGCCGGGGAGCAGGTGCATTTCCGCACCGGCGCCGGGATCGTGGTGGATTCGGACCCGCAGCGCGAACTGGACGAGACCCGCGCCAAGGCGCGCGGCGTGCTGCGCGCCTTCGACCAGGCATGAGCGCTTCAACGGGACATCACCGGCGCGCGGTATCCTGCGCGGCGCTGGGGCAATGACGAGGTGCGTGTGGCGGTGACTGGCAAACGTGGATGTCTGGCTGTGCTGGGCACGGCCCTGTTGCTCGTGGCGCTGCTGGCGATTGCGGGGCTGGTGGCGTGGCGGCATTACCTGCACTTTGCCGAGACACCGGTGAGCGCGAGCGCGCCCAGCGTGGTGATCGCGCCCGGCGATTCGCTCAAGGCCACGTTGCGCAAGTTGCGCGCCGCCGGCGTGGCGCAGGGCACCGATCTGGAATGGCAGTTGCTCGCGCGCCAGGTCGATGCGGCCGGCAAACTCAAGGTGGGCGAATACGCGCTGGCGCCGGCGCTGTCGCCGCGCGAGCTGCTCGAACGCATGCGCCAGGGCCGGGTGATCCAGTACCGCTTCACCATCGTGGAAGGCTGGAACTTCCGCCAGCTGCGCGCCGCGATCGCCACCGCCATGCCGCTGCAGCAATCCATCGCTGCGCTGGACGATGCGGCGTTGATGGCGCGGCTGGGGTTCGCCAACCAGCACCCGGAAGGACGCTTCCTGCCGGAAACCTATCTCTACCAGCGCGGCGACAGCGATCTGGACGTGCTCAAGCGTGCCCACCTGGCCATGGACAAGGCGCTGGCGCAGGCCTGGGAGCAGCGCGCGCCCGATCTGCCGCTCGGCTCGCCGGAACAGGCGTTGATCCTGGCCTCCATTATCGAAAAGGAAACCGCGCTGGGCTCGGAGCGCCCGTTGATTGCCGGCGTGTTCCTGCGTCGCCTGCAGCTGGGTATGAAGCTGCAGACCGACCCCACCGTGATCTACGGCATCGGCAGCAGTTACGACGGCAATATCCGTCGCCGCGACCTGACCACCGATACGCCGTACAACACCTACACGCGTACCGGCCTGACCCCGACGCCGATTGCCATGCCCGGCCGTGAGGCCTTGCTGGCGGCGGTGCGTCCGGCGCCAGGGAATGCCCTGTACTTCGTGGCGGTCGGCGATGGCACCGGCGCGCATGCGTTCTCGGCCACCCTGGCCGAACACAATGCCGCGGTGGCGCGTTACCTGCAGCGCCGTCGCCTGCCGCAACCGGAGTCCACTCCATGACCACTGCGTTTTCACCCTGGCAGCAGCGCGCCTACGACCAGACGCTGGCGGCACTGGACGCCGGCCGGCTCGGGCACGGCCTGCTGATCTGCGGGCCGGATGGCCTGGGCAAGCGTGCGGTGGCGCTGGCGCTGGCTGAGCACGTGCTGGCCAGCTCGCCGGACCCGGCGCTGGCGCAGCGCAGCCGGCAGCTGATCGCAGCTGGAACCCACCCGGACCTGCAGCTGATCTCGTTCATTCCCAACCGTACCGGCGACAAGCTGCGCACCGAGATCGTGATCGAGCAGGTACGCGAGATTTCGCAAAAGCTCTCGCTGACCCCGCAATACGGCATCGCCCAGATCGTGATCGTCGACCCGGCCGATGCGATCAATCGCGCCGCCTGCAACGCCTTGCTCAAGACGCTGGAAGAACCCTCGCCGGGGCGCTACCTGTGGTTGATCAGCGCGCAGCCGGCGCGCCTGCCGGCGACCATCCGCAGCCGCTGCCAGCGTCTGGAGTTCAAGCTGCCGCCCGCACACGAGGCGCTGGCCTGGCTGCTGTCGCAAGGTGTCGACGAGCGGGCTGCACAGGAAGCGCTGGATGCCGCACGCGGTCATCCGGGGCTTGCGGCGCAGTGGCTGCGCGAGGATGGCCTGGCGGTGCGCCGCGCGGTGGCGCAGGACCTGGAGCAGATCGCCGCCGGGCGCGCCAGCGCAGTGGATATTGCGCAGCGCTGGACCAACGACGGCCAGGCCGACCAGCGTCTGCGCCACGCGGCAGACCTTGCGCTGGCACAGGCATCGGCCGGCTTGACCGATCCGTCCCGGTTGCACAAGCTGGCGACCTGGTTCGACGCCGCCAATCGCACCCGCGACCTGCTGCGCACCACCGTCCGCGCCGATCTGGCGGTGACGGAATTGTTGCTGGCCTGGCGCGAGGGAGAGCGTCCGGCACGTTCTAGGGGAACTCGATGAGTGCAATGAATGCACGCCAGGGCATTTTGTCGCTGGCGTTGAAGGACAAGCCGGCGCTCTACAGCGCCTACATGCCGTTTGTGAAAGGTGGCGGTATCTTCGTGCCCACGCCCAAGCGCTACATGCTCGGCGACGAAGTCTTCCTGCTGCTGACCCTGCCGGACTCCAGCGAACGCCTGCCGGTGGCCGGCAAGGTGGTCTGGACCACCCCGGCCGGCGCGCAGGGCAACCGCGCCGCCGGCATCGGCGTGCAGTTCCCGGACGGCCCGGAAGGCGAGGGTGTGCGCAACAAGATCGAGATGTTGCTGGCGGGTCTGACGACCTCGGACAAGCCGACGCATACGATGTGAGGCGATGCGGTGTGAGGCGGGTGCGGGTGCGCGTGATCGCAGTCGTGTTGGACGCGGGGCATCGAAGCTGCGTATCGGGCGTTTGAACGGCGCCGAATCGATCGCCGCGTCATCGCTGCCAGCTAGCGCGAATGCCGCGCCCGGTCACCGGAACGCGGCGTTTTCGACCGCATCATGATCGCAGTGGATGAACCTGTTGACGATCGCCACAGCTGCCCTATAATGTGCGGCTCGCGTCATCGGGCGGTTAGCTCAGCGGTAGAGCATTGCCTTCACACGGCAAGGGTCACAAGTTCGAACCTTGTACCGCCCACCATCGAGACCCAGCAACAGCAAGGGTTTCAGCGCGAGAAGAAGAGCCGGCCATGAGCCGGCTTTTTTGTTGTCCTGCAGTGTCCTGCAAAGCCTGGGCACCTGGCTCGGTTGAAGTGCTGGTATGGACGTGGCCGATGCCGTCGAATCGTCGTTGTCGCCGACATCCGTGCGAGTCGAGTGCAGAGCCTGTTGATTCAGTGGTTTGTTCAAGTCGCTGACGGCCGTGTTCATCCGGTTGTGCCTGCTTGTTGCAGGCTCGGGAGCGAATCGCCATCCTGCAATCCCCCGCGTTGAAGAAGGAGTGGCGATGAAGGCGCTGCTTGGAAGTGCTCTGGTTGCAATGATGTTGCTGACGGGCTGTGCCCGTGACGTGGGCGAGCAGTACGTGGGCAAGTGGGTCAACATGAAGTCGGAGAAGAACGTGCTCAGCATCGAGCACAACGGCGAGAGCTTCATCATTCGCGACACCACGCCGGAGCTGCTGGGCGGTGGCGTCAGGACCAGGAATCATCCGGCGATCTTGAACAAGGGTGTGCTGCAGGTGTCCAACGCCGATGGCACCGTCAACTACGCGATCGACCAGGCGACCGGGCACCTGAGCACGGGCGATACCGAATACACGCGGGTCAAGTGATCGCTGCGCGCTCGCTCACTAGGTGAGTGCTGGGTGGCGTGCTGCATCTGCGGCGGGATCGCATTACCAACGTCGCGCTGACCCTGTCGTGTGATCGTGTCGCATGACCGGTCGCCGCCGACCGCCAATCTTGCGTGCTGAAGGCTCGCCGACCAACGTCTGCGCTTGCAGCCCGGGCAGGCGATGCCAGGGCCCGCAGCTGCATCTCAAGCAGGCGATGCCGACGCGTGCGCCCGCATCCAGCGCCACAACGTGGTGCGCGAGACGCCGAGCGCCTGGGCGGCGAGGGCGCGATTGCCGTTTGCGCGATCGAGCGCGGCGCGGACCGCTGCGGCAGTGAGTTGCATGCGGGAGGTTGCAAGATCGCTGTGTTCGGGGGCCGCCACGCTGTCGCCAATGCGTATGTCGAACAGCTCGGGTGCCCAGCGTTCCAATTGACCCAGGTCCAGGCTGTCGTGCGGTTGGGCCTTCCAGTGGATGCACAGGCGTTCGACCAGGTTGCGTAGTTCGCGCACGTTGCCCGGCCAGCTGTGTTGTTGCAGCCGCTGCAGCGCTGCTGGAGACAATGGCGACGGCAGCGCGCCGAGTTGCTGGAAGTAATGTGCCAGCAACAAGGCGATCTCGTGGGGGCGATGACGCAGCGGCGGCAGGGCGATGCGCAGCGCTGCCAGGCGATAAAAAAGGTCGCGGCGGAAGCGCCCCTGTTCGACGAGAGCCTGCAATGGCTGCAGGCTGGCGGCGATGACGCGTACGTCGACGGCGACCGGCAACGTAGCGCCGACACGCAGCACTTCGCGCTCTTCCAGCACGCGTAGCAGGCGTGTCTGCAGCGGCATCGGCAGTTCGCCGATTTCATCGAGAAACAGCGTGCCGTCCTGCGCGGCTTCGATCAGGCCGACATGGCCGCCGCGGCGTGCGCCGGTAAAGGCGCCGTCGCTGTAGCCGAACAATTCCGCTTCCAGCAGCGATTCGCTGATGGCGCCGCAGTTGATGGCGACGAAACGGCCGCGTCGTCTACTGCCGGCATGCAGCTGGCGTGCGACCAGTTCCTTGCCGGTGCCGGTCTCGCCGCTGATCAATACGGTGCCCGGATGCGGGGCGTACAGCTGCACCAGCTCGCGCACATGCACGATTGCGGTGTCTTCGCCAAGTAATGCGTCGGTGCGCCGCACCCGGCGCGTGCCGGTGCGGCTGCCGCCGCGCTCGTTGCCGGGTGCGGTACCCAGCGCGATGGCGTGTTCGAGCGCCAGGCGCACCGAATCTGCCGAATACAGCAGCACGCCGGGCAGGCCGGCCTGTTCGGCGAAATCGATCGCCATGCCGGTGCCGACGATGACCTGGATGCCGCTGGCGCGCAGGTCGGCAATGCAGTCGCGCGCGTCTTCGGCGGTGACGAAGCGGCGGTGCTCGATGTCGAGGTCGAAGCTGTCCTGGAAGGCGCGGAACGAGGGCACGTCGGTGGCATGGGTGACCACGCCGATGCGCGGTGCGATGCGACGTGCGCGCGCCAGCGCTTCCATCAGATCGAACCCGGTGGCCTGGATCGGCGCCAGTGGCAGTGCAAGCCGGCTACGCAGATAGGCGGCATTAGAGCCGCCGGCGACCAGTACGTCGCAGCGCTCGCGGCGCAGGCGCTGGCCGATGACCTCCACCGCCTCGGCAAAACCGAGGTTGATCTGCTCGATGCGCGCGCGCTGGTCGAACTCGGGGATGACGTCGGCCAGCAGGCCGGTCAGGCGAGAGACGCTGACGGTCCAGATAACCGGTGGAGCGGTCTCCATCGGCTCGGTAAACCTGGGGCTGCGCATCGTTGGTGCCGCGTTGCAAAGATGTTGCATGCTGCGCGTTGCGTTTCAGGTTTGCAACATATAGTTCGTTCTGGCCGAATGAAATCAATGGATTGGCGTTGGCATGCCATTTGCGCCTAATTCCGCATCCCAACTCTGGAATCGCCATGACGTCCTCATCCACCGCTTCCGCCGGCACGCGCTTCCGCGCGGCGTTGGCTGCCGAATCGCCGCTGCAGGTGATCGGCGCGATCAATGCCAACCATGCGCTGCTGGCGCAGCGTGCCGGCTACCAGGCCATCTACCTGTCTGGCGGCGGTGTGGCGGCCGGTTCGCTGGGGCTACCAGACCTGGGCATCAATACGCTGGAAGACGTGCTGATCGACGTGCGCCGCATCACCGATGTCTGCGAGCTGCCGCTGCTGGTGGATGTGGACACCGGCTTCGGGCCGAGCGCGTTCAATATCGAGCGCACCATCAAGTCGCTGATCAAGGCGGGCGCAGCCGGCTGCCATATCGAGGACCAGGTCGGCGCCAAGCGTTGCGGGCATCGGCCGGGCAAGGAGATCGTCAGCCAGGCCGAAATGGTCGACCGGGTCAAGGCGGCAGCCGATGCCAAGACCGATCCGGCGTTCTTCCTGATTGCGCGTACCGATGCGATCCAGATGGAAGGCGTGGATGCGGCGATCGAACGTGCGATCGCCTGCGTGGAAGCCGGTGCCGACGGCATCTTTGCCGAAGCTGCGTACGACCTGGACACCTACAAGCGGTTTGTCGATGCAGTGGGCGTGCCGGTGCTGGCCAACATCACCGAATTCGGCAAGACGCCGCTGTTCACGCGCGACCAGCTTGCGCAGGCCGGTGTGGCGATCCAGCTGTTTCCGCTGTCGGCATTCCGTGCGGCCAACAAGGCGGCCGAGGCGGTCTATACCGCGATTCGGCGCGATGGCCATCAGCAGGCCGTGCTGGACACCATGCAGACGCGCGAAGAGCTGTACGAGCGCATCGGCTACCACGGCTACGAGCAGCGCCTGGACGCGTTGTTTGCACGCAAAGGCGCATGATCGCGCCTTGCCGCGTGCAGGTTCCGCAACTTCATCCGTGACACCGCAACACGACACCGTTTGGGAGCGCATCGCATGAACGACACCGTCAATCCCGGCTTCAAGCCGAAGAAATCCGTCGCACTGTCCGGCACTGCTGCAGGCAACACCGCGCTGTGCACGGTGGGCCGCAGCGGCAACGATCTGCATTACCGTGGCTACGACATCCTGGATCTGGCCACCACCAGCGAGTTCGAGGAAATTGCCTATCTGCTGGTGCACGGCAAGCTGCCCAACAACGGCGAACTGCGCGGCTACAAGGCCAAGCTGCGTTCGCTGCGCGGCGTGCCGGCGGCAGTGAAAACCGCACTGGAGCAGCTGCCGCCGTCGGCGCATCCGATGGATGTGATGCGCACTGGCGTGTCGGTGCTGGGTTGCCTGCAGCCGGAGAAGGACGATCACAATCATCCCGGCGCGCGCGATATTGCCGACAAGCTGATGGCCTCGCTGGGATCGATGCTGCTGTACTGGTACCACTACAGCCACAACGGCAAGCGCATCGAGGTGGAAACCGACGACGACTCGATCGGCGGGCACTTCCTGCATCTGCTGCACGGGTTCGCGCCGAAGGACTCATGGGTGCGTGCGATGCACACCAGCCTGATCCTGTACGCCGAGCACGAGTTCAATGCGTCCACGTTTGCGAGCCGGGTGATCGCCGGCACCGGCAGCGACATGTACAGCGCCATCGCCGGCGGCATCGGCGCGTTGCGCGGTCCCAAGCATGGTGGCGCCAACGAAGTGGCGTTCGAGGTGCAGAAGCGCTACGACACCCCGGACGAGGCCGAGGCCGACATCAAGGCGCGTGTGGAACGCAAGGAAGTGGTGATCGGCTTCGGGCACCCGGTCTACACCGTGTCCGATCCGCGCAACAAGGTGATCAAGGACGTGGCGCGCGAACTCTCCGACGAGCAGGGCAGCCGCAAGATGTACGACATTGCCGAGCGCCTGGAGACGGTGATGTGGGACATCAAGAAGATGTTCCCGAACCTGGATTGGTTCAGTGCGGTGAGCTACCACATGATGGGCGTGCCGACGGCGATGTTTACGCCGCTGTTCGTGCTGGCGCGTACTGCCGGGTGGAGCGCGCACATCATCGAGCAGCGCATGGACGGCAAGATCATTCGTCCCTCGGCCAATTACACCGGCCCGGAAGATCAGGTCTTCGTACCGCTGGATCAGCGTTCCTGAGGACGCGCCAGCGTTTGGATTGATCCACCACGATCGCCTTCATCCAACGAAGGCGATCAGACGATGGCAACCGCAACGAGAGATGGCAGTCCCCCACACGCCTGAAATCCTGAATCAGATTCCCGATTCCCGAATCCCGAAATACCCCCCGCCCGCTTCGATATCGCCAGCCATGAACAGCCAGTACCGCAAGCCCTTGCCGGGCACCTCGTTGGACTATTTCGATGCGCGCGCCGCCGTGGATGCGCTGCAACCCGGCGCCTATGCAACGCTGCCGTACACCGCACGTGTGCATGCGGAGAATCTGGTGCGGCGCGCCGAACCGCAGATGCTGGAGGCCTACCTGCGCCAGCTGATCGAGCGCAGGCGCGACCTGGATTTTCCGTGGTTTCCGGCGCGTGTGGTCTGTCACGACATCCTGGGGCAGACCGCGCTGGTCGACCTGGCCGGGCTGCGCGATGCGATCGCCGAGCAGGGTGGCGACCCGGCGCAGGTCAACCCGGTGGTGCCGGTGCAGTTGATCGTCGATCACTCGCTGGCGGTGGAATACGCCGGTTTCGACAAGCAGGCCTTCGCCAAGAATCGCAGCGTGGAAGATCGCCGCAACGCCGACCGCTTCCACTTCATCGAATGGACCAAGCGCGCATTCGAAAACATGGAAGTGATTCCGCCGGGCAACGGGATCATGCATCAGATCAATCTGGAGAAGATGTCGCCGGTGATCTACACGCTCGATGGCGTGGCGTTCCCGGATACCTGCGTAGGCACCGACAGCCACACCCCGCATGTGGATGCGCTGGGTGTGATCGCAGTGGGCGTGGGCGGGCTGGAAGCGGAAAACGTGATGCTGGGGCGCGCGTCGTGGATGCGCCTGCCCGACATCATCGGTGTGGAACTGCTGGGCCGGCCGGCGCCCGGCATCACCGCCACCGACATCGTGCTGGCCTTGACCGAGTTCCTGCGCCAGCAACGTGTGGTCGGTGCCTATCTGGAGTTCTACGGGGCCGGCGCCAGCGCACTGACCATCGGCGATCGCGCGACCATCTCCAACATGACGCCGGAATTCGGCGCCACTGCGGCAATGTTCTATATCGATCAGCAGACGCTGGATTACCTGCGCCTGACCGGGCGCGAGGACGCACAGATCGCTTTGGTGGAGACCTACGCGCGCTACACCGGCCTGTGGGCGGAGGATTTGGTCACTGCGCAATACGAGCGTGTGCTGCAGTTCGATCTGTCGAGCGTGGTGCGCAACATGGCCGGGCCGTCCAATCCGCACAAGCGCGTGGCCACCAGCGAGCTGGCCGAGCGCGGCATTGCCGGCGTCTGGGATGCCGTGCCGGGCCAGATGCCAGATGGCGCGGTGATCATCGCGGCAATCACCTCGTGCACCAATACCTCCAACCCGCGCAATGTCATTGCTGCGGGCTTGCTGGCGCGCAATGCGAATGCACGCGGATTGACGCGCAAACCCTGGGTGAAAAGTTCGCTGGCGCCGGGCTCCAAGGCGGTGCAGTTGTACCTGGAAGAGGCCGGGTTGCTGGGCGAGCTGGAACAACTGGGTTTCGGCATCGTCGCGTTTGCCTGCACCACCTGTAATGGCATGAGCGGCGCGCTGGACCCTGCGATCCAGCAGGAGATCATCGACCGCGATCTGTATGCCACCGCGGTGTTGTCGGGTAACCGCAATTTCGACGGGCGCATCCATCCGTATGCGAAGCAGGCGTTTCTGGCATCGCCGCCGTTGGTGATTGCCTATGCCATCGCCGGCACGGTGCGCTTCGATATCGAAAAAGATGTGCTGGGCATCGATGCCGATGGCGTTGCAGTGACGCTCAAGGATCTATGGCCGAGCGATGCGGAGATCGATGCGGTGGTGGCGCGCAGCGTCAAGCCGGAGCACTTCCGCAGCGTCTACGACCCGATGTTCAAGCGCAGCGTGGGGCAGGGCATCCAGGTGAGCCCGTTGTACGACTGGCGGCCGGCCAGCACCTACATCCGGCGCCCGCCGTACTGGGAAGGCGCGCTTGCCGGTGCACGCAGTTTGCAGGGCCTGCGCCCGTTGGCGGTGCTGGGCGACAACATCACCACCGACCATCTGTCGCCGTCCAATGCGATCCTGGCTGGCAGCGCGGCAGGCGAATACCTGGCGCAGATGGGCGTGCCGGAGGAAGACTTCAATTCCTACGCCACCCATCGCGGCGATCACCTCACCGCGCAGCGCGCCACTTTCGCCAACCCCAAGCTGGTCAACGAAATGGCGGTGGTCGATGGGCAGGTCACCGCCGGTTCGCTGGCGCGGCTGGAACCGGAAGGGCAGGTGCTGCGCATGTGGGAGGCGATCGAAACCTACATGATGCGCAAGCAGCCGCTGATCATCATTGCCGGTGCCGATTACGGCCAGGGTTCCTCGCGCGACTGGGCCGCCAAGGGCGTGCGTCTGGCCGGCGTGGAGGTAATCGTGGCCGAAGGCTTCGAGCGGATCCACCGCACCAACCTGATCGGCATGGGCGTATTGCCGCTGGAGTTCAAGCCGGGCACCGACCGCAAGACGCTGGGCATCGATGGCAGCGAAACCTTCGATGTGGTCGGCGAGCGCACGCCGGGCGCCACGCTGACGCTTTCGATCCATCGGCGCAACGGCGAGCAGGTGCAGGTGCCGGTCACCTGTCGCCTGGATACCGCCGAGGAAGTGTCCATCTACGAAGCGGGCGGCGTGCTGCAACGGTTTGCGCAGGATTTTCTTGAGGCCTCGGCAGCTTGATGGCTTCGACGCCCGAAGACGCCAGGTCGCCCGCTTGCACCCACCCGTGCAGGCGCGCACACTTTGGCAATCTTTGCCATAAGGAGGTCGCATGGCCACGATGAATATCTCTTTGCCCGACGAGCTCAAGCAGTTCGTCGATCAGCAAGTCCAGGAGCATGCCTACGGTTCCAGCAGCGAGTACCTGCGCGAACTGATCCGCAAGCAACGCGATGTGGAACAGCTGCGTGGGTTGCTGCTGGATGGGGTCAACTCCGGGCCGGCCGTGGCAACGGAGCCTGATTTCTTCGACAAGATGCGTGAGCGCGCGCAGGCACGCGCTGCCAGCAAGTGAAGCCGGCGCGCTGGCGCCCGTTGGCGCTGCGCGACGTCGACGAAGCCGCTGCGTGGTATGGCGAACAAGCCGGACTCGCGCTGGAACTGGCGTTTGCCGACGCGCTGGAGTCGGCGGTCAAGATGCTGATGCAGCACCCGGGTGTCGGTTCCAGCCGACATGCGGTGCTGTTGAAGCTGCAGGACCTGCGGGTGTGGCCACTCAAGGGATTTCCCTATTTGATTTTCTACATCGAACGCGACACGGACATCGTCATCTGGCGTGTGCTGCAGATGCAGCGCGACATTCCTGCGTGGATGAGCGGTGACGCTTGAGCGGTTCAACGCAAGTTTTGCCTCACCTTTCCGGTAGCGCCGCAGTCAGTGCGTCTTCGCTGTGATCACGATCAACCGAGATAGACCAAGCCCATGACCCATCTCCCCCAACTCCGCATCCCGGCCACCTACATGCGTGGCGGCACCAGCAAGGGCGTGTTCTTTCGCCTGCAGGATCTGCCCGCTGCCGCGCAGCAGCCCGGACCTGCGCGCGATGCATTCTTGCTGCGGGTGATCGGCAGCCCCGATCCATATGGCAAGCAGATCGATGGCATGGGCGGGGCGACCTCCAGCACCAGCAAAAGCGTGATCGTGTCGGCCAGTACGCGCGCCGGGCATGATGTGGACTATCTGTTCGGGCAGGTGTCCATCGACAGCGCGTTCGTGGACTGGAGCGGCAACTGCGGCAACCTGTCGGCGGCGGTGGGGCCGTTTGCGATCGCCAATGGCCTGGTCGATGCCGCGCGGGTGCCGCGCGATGGCGTGGCGACGGTGCGGATCTGGCAGGCCAATATCGGCAAGACCATCGTGGCGCATGTGCCGATGACCGGTGGCCAGGTGCAGGAAACCGGCGACTTCGAACTGGATGGGGTGACCTTTCCTGCAGCCGAAGTGCAGCTGGAATTTCTTGATCCAGCCGACGATGCCGAAGGCGAGGGCGGTGCGATGTTCCCCACCGGCCAGCTGATCGATCAGCTGGAGATTCCCGGCCTGGGCACGATCGCCGCGACGCTGATCAATGCCGGCATTCCGACCATCTTCGTCAACGCGCGCGACCTGGGCTATACCGGTACCGAGCTGCAGGAAGCGATCAATGGCGACCCGCGTGCATTGACGATGTTCGAGACCCTGCGTGCGCACGGCGCGGTGCGGATGGGCTTGATTGCGAAGGTGGAAGACGCAGCGACGCGGCAGCACACGCCGAAGGTGGCGTTCGTGGCGCCGCCGGCCGATTACACCGCCTCCAGCGGCAAGCCGGTGCATGCCGCCGAGCTCGATCTGCTGGTGCGGGCGATGTCGATGGGCAAGTTGCATCACGCCATGATGGGCACCGCCGCGGTGGCGATCGGCACCGCGGCCGCGGTGCCCGGCACCCTGGTCAATCTGGCAGCGGGCGGCGCGGCGCGTTCTGCGGTGCGCTTCGGACATCCTTCCGGAACCCTGCGTGTCGGCGCCGAGGCGCAACTGGTGGACGGCCAGTGGCAGGTGACCAAGGCACTGATGAGCCGCAGTGCGCGGGTGCTGATGGAAGGCTGGGTGCGGGTGCCGGTCGATGCCGCCGGTGGCGGCTGATCGCCCGCTGAGACCGGGCAGGCCCCAACGCACAAATTGCATGCGCGTGTTGCATTAATTCGAACGCCTTTTCGAATTTCGAAATCTTTTTCGCACGCGCTCTGCCAAATTTGTGTAAATCGTGTTAATTCTGTTGCAACGCGGCATGCAGATCAGGCCGTTCCGCCACCAGAATCCGGAGTCTTTCCCATGTCCGCCAGCCGGTCGCTCAAGATCAGCGCGCTTGCCGTTGCCGTCGCTTCCTTTCTCCCGTTCTATGCCGCTGCCCAGCAGACGCCCAGCGACGACGGTGTCGTGCGTCTGGACGCGGTCAAGGTCACGGTCGAGCGTCGTTCGGAAGATTCCAAGGACGTGCCGGTCTCGGCATCGGTGCTGCGTCCGGAATTTCTGGATGCCATCTCCACCAGCGGCTCGGATATCCGCGTGCTGGCTGGCAAGGCGCCTAGCCTCAACATCGAATCGTCCAACGGCCGTGTGTTCCCGCGCGTGTACATCCGCGGCTACGGCAATACCGACTTCAACACCTACGCCTCGCAGCCGGTGTCGTTGATCTATGACGACGTGGTGCAGGAAAACGCGTTTTTGAAGGGCTTCCCGATCTTCGATCTGGAAGGCCTGGAAGTGCTGCGCGGCCCGCAGGGCACGCTGTTCGGCCGCAATACGCCGGCCGGCGTGGTCAAGTTCAACTCGGTCAAGCCGACCATCGGCGCCAATGACGGCTACGCCAGCCTGTCCTACGGCACCTACGGCACCATGACGCTGGAAAGCGGCCTGAGCATCGCGATGGGCGACCATTGGGCGGCGCGTCTGTCCACGCTGGGCCAGCGCCGCGACGACTGGGTGGAAAACCGCGATGGCCGCGATCTGGAAGGCTATACCGATTCGGCCGTGCGCCTGCAGCTGCTGTACCAGGCCAGCGACGATTTCAGCGCCTTGTTCAACGCGCATGCGCGTCACCTTGACGGCACCGCGCGGCTGTTCCGCGCCAACATCATCCAGCCCGGCACCAACCAGCTGGTGGACGGCTTCGACGAAGAGAAGTCCTTCATCGACGGCGCCAACAACCAGGAACTGCAGACCTACGGCGGCAGCGCCAATCTGACCTGGGACCTGGGCGACATCGCGCTGCACTCGATCACCGCCTACGAGGGCATCGGCAAGTACTACAGCCGCGGCGATATCGACGGCGGCTTCGGCGCGGTGTTCGCACCGCCGTCCGGCCCGGGCGTGATTCCGTTCCCGGTGGAAACCGCCGGCGGCATCAAGAGCCTGGACCAGTACAGCCAGGAACTGCGTGCCGAATCGCAATACGAAGGCCCGCTCAACTGGCAGGCCGGCCTGTACTACTTCCACGACGATGTGGAAGGCGAAAACTACACCTACAACACCTTCAGCGGCGGCGACCTGGCCAGCTACCAGCTGACCCGCCAGCGCAATACCTCGTGGGCGGCATTCGGCTCGTTGAACTACGCGGCCACCGATCGCCTGAACCTGCGCGCTGGCATTCGCTACACCTACGACAAGAAGACCTTCGACGTGCTGGCGCTGGACCGCGTCACGCTGGTCGAGCCGTCCAGCGGCGAGACCGACAACTCCAAGGTCACCGGCGATCTGGCGGCCACCTTCGCCATCAACGACGACGTCAACGTGTACGCCCGTGCCGCACGCGGTTTCCGCGGCGCCAGCTTCGGCGTGCCTTCGGGCACCGCGCCGCTGACCGTGGCCGAGCCGGAGACGGTGGATTCGTTCGAGATCGGCATCAAGTCCGACCTGTTCGACAACCGCGCGCGTCTGAGCTTTGACATCTACGATTTCCGCGTCAAGAACCAGCAGCTCACCGCAGTGGGCGGCGTCTCCAACGACGTGCGCCTGCTCAACGCCGACAAGACCAAGGCGCGCGGCGCCGAGTTCGACTTCGAAGCGCTGCTCACCCAGAACCTGCGCGTCACCGCCGGCGGCGCCTACAACTGGACCCGCATCGACGACCCGACCCTGTCGGTGGGCGTGTGTCGCACCTGCACCGTGACCGACCCGCTCAATGCGGCCGGCAACGCCATCATCGACGGCAACGACCTGCCGCAGGCTGCCAAGTGGATGGCCAACGCCACCCTGCGTTACGGCATCCCGATGGGCAACGACGGCGAGCTGTTCTTCTACACCGACTGGTCCTACCGCAGCGAAGTGAACTTCTTCCTGTACGACTCCAAGGAGTTCACCGGCCAGCCGCTGGTCGAGGGCGGCGCCAAGATCGGCTACAACTGGGGCGCGGGCGCGTACGAGCTGTCGGTGTTCTGCCGCAACTGCACCAATCAGATCCGCGTGACCGGTGCGATTGACTTCAACAACCTCACCGGCTTCATCAACGACCCGCGCATTGTCGGTGCGCAGTTCCGCGCCAACTTCTGATCGGCGTCGTGGTGTAGCACTATTGAACCGCCGGCCAACATGCCGGCGGTTTTTTTATGGTCGCAGGAGTGGATGCATGCAGCGGAGATGGCGAAACATGTGGTGGATGCTGGGGCTGTGGTGTGCGTCGGCAGTGGCATGGGCGCAGACGCCTGCCGCCAGTGCGGCGCAGCCGGCGCCCACGCCCACGTCGACGTCCTCCGAGTTGCTGGTGGTCTCCACCGATATCGGCGACGACATCGACGATGCGTTTGCGCTCGGGCTGCTGTTGCGTAGCCCGCAGCTGCATGTGCTGGGCATCGCATCGTCCTGGGGCGACACCGGCTTGCGTGCGCAGTTGCTGCAGCGCCTGTTGCAGCAGGCCGGGCGCAGCGAGATTCCGTTGGCGGTGGGCGCACGCACCACCAGCGCGATCCCCTTCAGCCAGGCGCGCTGGGCCGCCAGGGGACAGTTGCCCGGCAAGCTGCCGGATGCGGCGGCGATGATCCTGCAGCAGGCGCGCCTGCACCCTGGCAAGGTGACCTTGCTGGTATTGGGGCCGATGACCGACGCCGCAGTGGCGCAGCAGCGCGACCCGGCCGGCTTTGCCAGGCTCAAGCGCATCGTGGCGATGGGCGGTTCGGTACGCGTTGGCTACGGCAAGTCGGCCTATCGGCCGGCCAGCGCGCCGGCGCCGGAGTACAACATCCTGGCCGATGTGCCGGCGGCGCAGCGGGTGTTCGCGGCCGGCGTGCCGATCGTGTTGCTGCCCTTGGACGCCACCCAGATCACGCTGGAAGAACCCGAGCGCATCGCCTTGTTTGCACATGGCGATGGGCTCACCGATGCGCTCACCCAGCTGTATTACCAGTGGCGCAATACCGACCAGCCCTGGGCCAGCGCCACGCCGACCCTGTTCGACGTAGTGCCGGTGGCCTGGTTGCTGCGCCCCGACCTGTGCCCGACCACGCCGCTGCATCTGGACGTCGATGCGCAGGGCTACACCCGCGAAGGCGCAGGCACACCGAACGTGCAGGCCTGCCTGCGTGCGGACAAGCCGGCTTTGATCGACCTGTACATGCGCACGGTGCTGCAGTTGCGCTAGGAGTGGCGAGCAAAACGACTTCATGTCCGTCTATTGCAGGGCCGCTGAGCTGTCACTTGGCTGCAGGGCCCTTGCCCGCCCACCATCGCGGGACACGCCGCAAGTACGTCCTTGTAGGCTCTTACGCGGCATCCATGCCGCGTAAGGTCCCGCGACGGTGGGCGGGCAAGGACCAGTCGAGAGGGTCGGGTGTGTCCGTTATCGACAAAGCGGCCAACAATCTTTCTGGCGAGGACACCGTGCGTTCGAATGAATCGGCTTTTTGACCGTAGCCAAACGACGCCGCGACCCGACATCGTTGTGGGTTGGTTGGATGAAATGGACATGTCAGTTGCTGGGCGATAGTGCTGCAACTTGGCTGCAGGGTCCTTGCCCGCCCACCATCGCGGGACACACCGCAAGTACTTCCCTGTAGGCTCTTACGCGGCATCCATGCCGCGTAAGGTCCCGCGACGGCGGGCGGGCAAGGACCAGTCGAGAGGGTCGGGTGCGTCTGGTTTTCAACAAGACAACTGGCAACTGTCTGGTGCGGTGTCCTCGCCGATTGCGGGACCGTGTGGCGGCATGGATGCCGCCACCGAGCCTCCACGGACGGATTCACGGCGTGTCCCGCGAGCGGTGAGTGCGCCGCGCACTCGACCCACCAGGCTTCTGACTGCATCTAAAAAAGGCGGCTAGCAACACTACTGCGCTCACCCACCGGTCGGGCGCGGCGGTCCCGTCGCAGCGCTGGCCCGGTGGCGCATCATCGCCGCCCATCGGCAAGTCCTTGCGTCGTCTCATGCCGCCATCGGTGACGTGAACGGCATCGCTATACTTGCGTCCTCAGTCATGGGGTAGTGCGAATGGATAGCCGGGAATCAGGGATGAAGTGGTCGGGTACGCGGCGCATGTTGCTGTGGGTGGTCTTGTTGAGCGTGGCGATCGGCGCGGTGGCGTGCAAGCGCAACGAAAGCGGCCAGCTGCCTGTCGCCAGCGGCGAGGCGATCAAGGCCGACAAGCAGGCGATTACCGGTTTTGCGCTGGCGCGCGCCTATCCCGACCAGACCAGCGACGGCCTGTCGCTGGCGCTGGAATTCTCGCGGCCGTTGGTGGGCACGCAGGACTTCGATGCGCTGGTGCGTTTCGAGGAAAAGGTCGGCACCGGCGACAGCAGCTGGACCCTGTCCGACGACGGCAAGACGCTGCGCTACCCGTACGTGGAAGCGGCCAAGGACTACACCGTCCTGGTCGACGCCAACCTGCTGGCCGCCGATGGCAGCCGCCTGGGCAAGCCGATCAAGCAGAAGGTCTACACCGGCGCGCTCAAGCCGGTGGCCGGGTTCGCTTCGCAAGGCAGCGTGCTGCCGGCACGCGAGAGCCGCGGTCTGCCGGTGGTGTCGGTCAACGTACCGGAAGTGGACGTGGAGTTCCTGCGCGTGCGCGAGAAGTCGCTGCCGGCGTTCTTCCAGCAGTTCCAGCGCGGCGGTCGTCGCGGCAGCTGGGAGCTGGAGAGCGAATATAACGACAAGCAGCCGTTGTCCAAGCTGGCCGACCCGGTCTACGTCAATCGTTTCATTCTCGGCGGCAAGCAGAACGAGCGCGTGCTGACCTACCTGCCCACGCAGGACATCAAAGAACTGCAGGAGCCGGGCCTGTACTTTGCGGTGATGAAGCGTGCCGGCAGTTTCGACAATGGCTTCGACACCGCGTTCTTCACCGTCAGCGACATCGGCCTGCACACGCGCGCCTACAAGGACAGGCTGTTCGTGCACACCGCCTCGCTGCAAAGCGGCGAGCCGATCAAGAACGTGGAAGTGCGCGTCCTCGATGCCAAGGGCGAGCTGTTCCTCAAGGGTGCCACCGACGGCAACGGCAATGCGCTGCTCAACTACACGCTCGATGCCGGCCACGTGCTGGTGGCGCGCAGCAAGACCGATATCTCGGTGCTGCCGTTCAACCAGCCGGCGCTGGATCTGAGCGAATTCGCAGTGGCCGGGCGCGAGAGCGCCTGGTTCGACGTGTTCGCCTGGGCCGGCCGCGACCTGTATCGCCCCGGCGAGACCATGCGCGTGTCGGCGATCCTGCGCGACAACGACGGCAAGCCGACCAAGCCGCAGCCGGTATTCCTGCGCCTCAAGCAGCCGGACGGCAAGACCTTCCGCGAGACCAAGCTGCAGCCGGGCGAGCAGGGCTATTTCGAATTCAGCCAGCAGATTCCGGCCGATGCGCCGACCGGCCGCTGGCAGGTGGAATTCCGCACCGATCCGGCCAGCAAGGATGCCGTGCAGGGCATGACCGTGCGCGTGGAAGAGTTCCTGCCCGAGCGCATGAAGCTGGATCTGGACAGCACGCAGAAGACCCTGAGCGCCGGCCAGCCGTTCACGCTGGTCGCCAATGCCGCGTACCTGTATGGCGCGCCGGCCGACGGCAACCGCTTCACCGCCAAGCTTGCGGTCAGCGTCGAGCAGCATCCGCTTGAGTCGTTGCCGGGCTGGTTCTTCGGCGACCCCACGCTGGAGCTGCCACGCGACGCCAAGGACGTGATCGACACCGAGTTCGGCAGCGATGGCGTATTGCACGAAGACATCGTGCTGCCTGCCGAAGCCAAGCCGGTCAGCACGATTGCGGCGGTGGTCTCGGGCAGCGTGTACGAGACCGGCGGGCGCACCGTCACCCGCAGCGTCAAGCGCGTGCTGTGGCCGGCCAAGGCGCTGGTCGGCGTGCGCCCCCTGTTCGACGACAAGGACGGCACCGACGCCAACGGCACCGCGCGCTTCGAAATCACCCGCGTGGATGCCGATGGCAAGCCGCAACCGGCCAAGGGCCTGAAGGCCACGCTGGTGCGCGAGCTGCGCGACTACCACTGGAACTACACCGACGACCATTGGGATTACGACTTCACCCGCCGCTTCGAGAACAAGGACACGCGCACGCTCGACATCGCCGGCGGCAATGCCAAGCTCGAGGTCCCGGTGGAGTGGGGCGAGTACCGCCTGGACGTGTTCGACCCGTCCACCGGGCTGACCACGCGCTACCCGTTCCGCGCCGGCTGGAGCTGGAACGACGAAAACCGCGGCCTGGACGCGCGCCCGGACAAGGTCAAGCTGGCCTTGGACAAGACCGCCTATCGCGCCGGCGACACGCTCACCGTCACGCTGACCCCGCCGCATGCCGGCAAGGGCGTGCTGCTGGTGGAAAGCGACAAGCTGCTGTACGTGCAGGACATCGACGTCAAGCCGGGCAGCAGCTTCGAAATTCCGGTGACCGACGCGTGGGAACGCCACGATGTCTACGTCACCGCGTTGGTGTTCCGCGGCGGCAGTGCGCCGAGCAAGATCACCCCGGCGCGTGCGGTGGGCGTGGCGTATGTGCCGATGGACCGCAGGGCGCGACGCGTGGCAGTGGGCCTGGCTGCGCCCAAGCAGATGCGCCCCGAGCAGGCGTTGCCGGTGACGGTGAGCGTGCCGGAGCTGGCCGGCAAGGCGGCGCACGTGACCATCTCGGCGGTGGACGTGGGCATCCTCAACATCACCCGCTTCCCGGTGCCTGATGCCAACGCGCAGTTCTTCGCGCAGCGTCGTCTGGGCACCGATGCCTACGACATCTATGGCCGCGTGATCGAGAGCTTCGAAGGCGCCAGCGGCAAGCTCAAGTTCGGCGGCGACATGGCGCTGGAAGCCTTGCCGCAGGCCAAGCGCCCGACCGCGCGCGTGCAGACCGTGGACCTGTTTTCCGGCTCGGTGAAGCTCGATGCCAAGGGCAATGCGCGCGTGCAACTGCCGGTGCCGGATTTCAACGGCACGCTGCGGGTGTCGGCGTTGGTGTATTCGGATACGCGGTTCGGCAACCACGCGGTGGAAACCGTGGTGCGCGCCCCGATCCTGGCCGAGGCCAGCATGCCGCGCGTGATGGCGCCGGGCGACCGCAGCACGGTGACGCTGGATGTGCAGAACTTCACCGGCAAGCCGGGCGAGTTCAATGTGCGCGTGGACGGGATCGGCCCGCTGGCCATCGCCGAGGCGGCGCGCAGCGTCAAGCTCGGTGTGGACGCCAAGCAGACGCTGAGCTTCCCGCTGAGCGCCACCGAGGGCTATAGCGTGGCCAAGGTGCGCGTGCGTGTGGACGGCAACGGCTTCAAGGCCGACCGCAGCTACGACCTGCCGGTGCGTGCCGGCTGGCCGCAGGTGTTGCGTGCGCAGACGCGCGTGCTCGATCCGCTGGCGCCGATCACCCTGGACAGCGGCTTTGCCGATGGCCTGATGGCCGGCTCGGTGACCGCGCGCATGGTGGTCAGCCCGCTGCCGCCGATTCCCTTCGCCAGCGCCCTGCAGGGGGCGTTGGACTATCCGTATGGCTGCGCCGAGCAGACCACCAGCAAGGGCTACGCCGCACTCTTGCTCGACGATGCCACCGCCAGGGCGCTGGGCACCAAGGGGCTGGAGGCAGCCAAGCGCCGCGAGCGCATGGAAGGCGCATTCGGTCGCCTGGCCTCGATGCAGATCGCCAGCGGGCATTTCTCGATGTGGGGCGACGACGGTTACGTCAATCCGGGCCTGACCCCGTATATCGCCGAGTTCCTGCTCGACGCCAAGGACGCCGGCTTTGCGGTGCCCGACAACGTGCTGCAGAAGGCGCTCAATCGGCTCAGCGAGGATCTGCTGTCCGGTGGCAACGAGTTCTACGGGCAGGACCGCCGCGATAGCCTGAAGTTCGCCAACCAGGCCTGGTCCGGCTACGTGCTGGCACGCGTCAACCGGGCCCCGCTGGGCACGCTGCGCGCGCTCTACGACAACCAGCGCGACAAGGCGCTGACCGGCTTGTCGCTGGTGCATCTGGGCGCGGCATTGTCGCTGCAGGGCGACACCAAGCGTGGGCAGGCGGCGATCAAGGCGGGTTTTGCCAAGGACAGCAGCGAGCGCCCGCCGTACTTCGCCGATTACGGCAGCGCGATCCGCGACGATGCCTTGATGATGGCGCTGCTGCACGAGCGTGGCTTGTCCAAGCCCGAGTACGACACCCGCGCAGTGGCATTGGGCCGCGCGCTGGATGCGCGCCGCGCCACCGGCTGGCTGTGGCTGAGCACGCAGGAGCAGGTGGCGCTGGCGCGCTTGGGCAAGGCCTTGATGGTCGGGCAGGGCAAGCAGGTGTCAGGCACCTTGACTGTTGGCGGCGAGACGCAGGAGATTGCGCCGGCACGCCTGTTCGGGCGCAGTTTCGACAGCGCCGCCCTGGCGCGCGGCGTGCAGTTCGCACCGCAGGGCGAGGCACCGATGTACGCCAGCCTGGAAGTGGCCGGCATCCCGCGCAGCGCACCGGAGCCGGACACGCGCAATCTCAGCGTGGAGCGCAGCTGGTACACCACGGATGGCAAACCGTGGACGCCGCGTGCATTGAAGGAAGGCGAAGCGCTGATCGTGCGCGTCACCATCACCGCCAACAGCGACATGCCGGACGCGCTGCTGACCGACCTGTTGCCGGCCGGCCTGGAGATCGAGAACTTCAATCTCGGCGATGCCAAGCAGTGGGCCGATGTGGTGGTGGACGGCATCGGCATCAGCGAGCGTTCCAGCGCCGCCGACGTCAAGCACGAAGAGTTCCGCGACGACCGCTATGTGGCCGCGCTGGCGCTGTCCTCGGGCAGCAAGGCGCAGCTGTATTACTTGGTGCGCGCAGTCACCCCGGGCACGTATACGGTGCCGCCATCGTTGGTGGAAGACATGTACCGCCCCGAGCTGCGCGGTGTGGGGCGCAGCACGCCAGCGACGATGACGGTGGTGCAGCCGTAGGACAACAAGGTAGGAGCGCGCTCGCGCGCGATGGGGCTTTCTCGTTAACGCCCCCATCGCGCGCAAGCGCGCTCCTACGTTCGGGGTTTTTCTCACCGAAGCGAGTGTCCGACTCCGATGCAAGCGTTTGCGTGGCTGGACCAGCATGCATCGATGATCAGCCCTATTTCCGCAGGACATCGCGTGCTTCGTCGTGGCCGGCGCTCGCTGGCAGTTGCTGCTATCTCCTCACCGTTACAACCTGCCAGCGGCGACGTGTGTTCGACGATTTTCAGCTGGCCGCGTCAGCGTGCCGCGCGTTCATCGCCGCGCTGCCAGAAGATGCCACGTTACTTGCCTGGGTGCTGATGCCTGACCATGTCCACTGGCTGGTGCAGTTAGGCGATGTCACTCCGCTCGCGCGGACCGTGTCCTGCATGAAGGCAGCAAGCACGCGTGCAATCAACCAGCAACGCAGGACGCCCGACGTGGTCTGGGCGCGGGCCTACCACGACCGCGGCCTGTGCAAGGACGACGATCTGCGAACCGTGGCTCGTTATCTTCATCGCCCACCCGCTACGCGCCGGACTGGTCGAGCGGGTCGGCGACTATCCATTCTGGGATGCAATCTGGCTGCCGTAGGAGCGCGCTTGCGCGCGATCGGGCATCACCTGGAAAGCCCCATCGCGCGCAAGCGCGCTCCTACGCCAGCACAACCGCTGCTTCGCTTACGACGACATCGCTGCGCACTGTCTTTTCGATGCGATGCCAGCGACACGCAAGGGTCATTTTTGCTGGCTACGGTGGCGTGCTTTCTCACAGGCGCGGCGTTTCTGCTGCGCGATCTCGGGATTCCATGCAGCGCTCCGATTCGTACCGTTTGCACTTGTCCGTTCTCGCCGTTGCCATAGCGGCGTGTTCGCCAGCTCCGCAGGCATGCGCCCACGAGTGGGCGGCTATTGCAGCCGATGCCTCCGCTCAAACGTCTGCTGCGGCCATGACCGCGACCGCGGGCGCATCAGCGAGCGCAGCTACAACTACAGCTGCACCTACAGCTGCACCTACAGCTAATAATGACGAGGCATCCATGCCCGAGGCCGAAGTTGCGACTGCAAGGCAACGTTCTCCATTGCCAGCAGATGCATCCGCTGATTCCATAGACCCTGCATCCCCTGCATCCCCTGCATCCCCTGCATCCCCTGCATCGTCCACGTCGCCTGCATCGCCCACGTTGCCCGCATCCGCACAAGGCGAGGCATCCACTAGCAACGTACCACCCATCACCAAAACCGGCGTGCAGACCCTCGATGCCATGCAGGTCACCGGCGTGCGGCGTGCCAATGCCGCTGCGGTGGAAAGCAAGCGCGCGGCGACCAATATCACCGATGTGATCAGCGCCACCGATGTGCGCGCCTTGCCCGACAGCACCATCGTCGAAGCGCTGCGCCGCGTGCCCGGCCTGTCGGTATTGCCGGCCACCGACAACGAGCATCCGCGCGACGAGGCCGCTACACCGGTACTGCGCGGCCTGGGCCCGTCCTACAACAACGTCACCATCGATGGGCTGACCATTGCCTCGCCCGGCACGCCGAACGGCACGCTCGGCTCGATCACCCGCGGCGTGCGTCTGGACCTACTGCCGGCGTCGATGGTCAGCGAACTGCAGGTGGTCAAGACCTTCACGCCCGACCTGGACCCCAACGCAACGGGCGGGGCCATCAACCTCAAGACGCGCAGCGCCTTCGAAAACGGCGGCAAGCCTTTTTTCAGTGCCGAAGCCGCGCTGGGCCATGCCAACGATGTCGGCAAGCCGCGCGATCAGGACGACCCCGGCTATCGCTTGAACGCCACCGGCAGCCGCACCTTCGGCAGCGAGCAGCAGTACGGGGTCACCCTGTCGGCCAACTACCAGACGCTGAGCAGCTATACCGAAACCCATATGACCACCGACACGGTGCATTACGGGTTCTACGACAACAACGGCGTGCTGCAGACCGGCGCCAATCTCGGCAATGGCTGGGCGGTGCCGCAGCAGGACAAGTACTGGTACGTGCAGAACCAGCGCGATCGCTATGGCGTCACCGGCAAGTTCGAAGTGCATCCCGGTGCCGCGCTCGAAGCCTATGCAACGGCCGGTTACTACTATTTCAAGGACAACATGGAGCGCAACGAGGTCCTCATCGACCCGCGCAACCGTGGCCAGGTGTTCAATCAGACCGCCAGCTCCGGCAGCTATCCCGGCGGCGACATCGAGGTGGGGTACTCGAACCAGATCGTGACCACGCGCACCAAGGTCGCGCAGCTGGGCACGATCTGGCGGCCCACCGATCGGCAACAGTTCTCCGCGCGCGGCGCGTGGTCGGATGCGACCTACGACGAGCCGATCCGCATGATCAAATATGCCACCGGCATCACCCGCGCCGCACCGGTACCGGTGGGCCAGACCGGCAGCGGTGTGACCATCAACGCCACGCCCAACTACGCATTCAACTACGACACCTCCGGCTTCGATCAGCGCTTCGGGGTGTCGCCGCAGGCCTACAACGATCTGGGCAATTACAGCCTGTCGTACTGGCGCCCGGACTACAAACGCACCGCGGCCGATCGCATCCTCACCGGCCGGCTCGATTACGGTTTCAACCAGGGCGAGAGCGATCAGGGCATCGGCTTTGCCGCAGGCGTGTCGTACACCACCGACAAACCGTCGTACGACATCTATCGCGTCGAATATCAGCCCAATACCAGTGCGCCGGCATTCGGCCTGGCCGATGTGGCGGGCACCGGCCGGGCGCCGATGCGCTACGCCGGCCTGAACCTGATCACCATCGATCCTGACAAGGCCAATCGCGCATTGGCTGCAACGCCACTGAGCGCGTTCAACAGCACCGACCAGCAGGCCTTCAGCAATCAGGACAACTTCACCCATACCGAAAAGACCTTCGGCAGCTATGGCCTGGTCAGCTATCGCAGCGAGCGTTTCAATGTGCAGGGCGGCCTGCATTTCGACAGCACCAGGCTCGATACGGTCGGCCGCCAGCGGCAGCTGGATGCCGCGACCAACCGCTATGTGTATGTCGATAACCCGACCAGTGCCGATTACCACTATCTGCTGCCCTCGGCCATCATGACCTACCACCTGACCGATGCATTGGACCTGCGCGCCGGCGCAAGCCGTACGCTCGGCCGCCCGCCATACGATGCGTATGCGGCGCGCACCTCGATCGGCTTCGTCAACACGGCCGATGCCGGCAACCCGAATGCGCAAGGCGTCACCGTCACCATCGGCAACCCGGACATCAAGCCGCGCGTGTCCAATAACCTGGATCTGTCGCTGGAATGGCGCCTGCCTGGCGATTTCGACGCGTTCGCGTCCACGGCCGTGTTCGACAAGCGCATCCAGGACGAGATCTTTACGCTTTCGCGCACCGACAGCTTCACGTTCGACGGCACCACCTACGCCAACGCGCTAATCAGCACGCCGGCCAATGCCGCCAAGGCGCGTATCCGCGGGGTGGAGTTCAACGGCATCGTCAACACCCTGGCGCCGATCGCGCCGTGGCTGAGTGGGGTCGGTTTCAGCGCAAATATTGCGGTGCTCGATGGCAGCCTGGATGTGCCCTACAGCGTTGGCAGCGGCAGCAACGTGGCTCAGCGCGAGCGCAAGCTCGACAACTTGGTCGGCCAGCCCGATTACACCGCCAACGCCACGCTGTTCTACAACAGCGGCGGGCTGGAGCTGCGCGCGGCCTACAATCGCCAGGGCAAGGCCTTGCGTGCCATCGTCAGCAATATCGACTGGCAGGACCTGTATTGGTCGCCGCGTTCGCAGCTGGATTTCACCGCGACCTATGCGATCAGCAAACAGCTCAGCCTGATCGGCCAGGTCAGCAACCTCACCCACAGCCGCATCACCAGCGTGACCGGCCCCGGGCAGAACCTGCTCAAGGACAGTTATTCGGTACCCACGACTTATTGGTTCGGCTTGCGCTTTACGCCGACGTTCTAGGCGCGGCGAAGCTGGCATGACGAGCCGAGCCCAGGCAAGTGCGCGCGGTGCGTGGAAATCAAGATGTGCACGTGGCAGATGCCAGGCCATGTGCCGACCGCGCTCACCTGACCGACACGCAATAGTTCTGTTAATCCCTTCAAGCGGAGTTGTTCGATGACCTTACGTACTGCCGCCACCGCCGCGGCCATGCTGTGCGCGGCACTGGCCACCCATGCGAGCGCGGCGCCCACCGGCGTGGCCGCAATCCAGGCCCGGCTGACCAATCCTGACGGCGGCATCGTGGTGGTGGCCCATCGCGGTTGCCACGCGCCGGCGCCTGATCATGGTTTCAAGGACAGCGCACCGGAGAACTCGCTGGCCGCGCTGGATCGCTGCATCGCTATCGGTGCCGACGTGATGGAGACCGATGTGCGGCGCGCCGCCGATGGCACACTGGTGATGCTGCACGACGCCACCGTGGACCGCACCACCGACGGCACCGGCAAGCTGTCCGAGCTGACCTTGGCCGACCTGCAAAAATTGCGGCTGCGCAGCGACGAAGGTGGCGCGCAGGCACCGCTGACCGATCAACGCGTGGTCACGCTCGAGCAGATGCTGGCCAGGTCCAAGGGCCACATCCTGCTCAACCTGGACGTCAAGGATGCGATCTACGTGCAGGTGGTCGATGCGGTTGCCCGTGCCGGCATGCAGCACCAGGTGATCGTCAAGGCCGAAGCCGGCATCGCCACGCCGCCCCTGGCGGCGATGCTGCCGTTCGACAAGGTGTATTTCTTCCCGATCCTGATCAACGCCCATGGCACTGCCGACCTGGCCGCGATCGCCACTGCGCAGACACGCAACGCGCATCCGGTCGCAATCGAGCTGCCCAAGATGACAGCAGCGCAATTGCCGGCGTTGGTTGCAGTGAGCAAGGCACATAACGTGCGGCTGATGGTCAACTCGCTGTGGGAAGGCTTCATCGCCGGCTACGGCGGCGACGCCGATGCCGAGCGCGATCCGGACAAGGTCTGGGGCCGCATGCACCGCGATGGCATTTCCATCATCCAGACCGACGCGCCGGAAGCCTTGCTGCGCTATCGCGCGTCGCTGGAGAAGCGGTGAGTGTCGCGTTGCATCACCGCATGCAGCTGGCCTGCGACGGGAGCGGATGTCGCCGCGCAATGTGATCCGTAGAACTGCGTCGGTGGTGTTGCCGTTATAGTCAGCGTTCGTTTGCACGCAAGGACGTCTGCATGCCGCTTGATACATCCCTGCGCCGACTCACGCCGCATGTCGTCTGGTTGTTGGTGCTGCTGGTCGCGCTGCAGGTGCGTGATGTGGCCAAGGCCCTTGGTTTTCCAATCCCGAAAATTCCGGTGCCTTACGGCGGTGGGATTCTCGACAATCTGCTCAGCGTAGTGGTCGTGCTCGTCGCAGCGGCGTTGCTGCGTCCTGGCATGCCAGCCGAGCTCGCGGCGCGTCTGGGGTTGCGTTGGAACGGCTTACGCGGCCCGGCGCTGACGTTGCTGGCCACACTGCCGTGTTGGCTGGGGCTGTGGACGCAGTCCAGCTCGGTCGGCACCGACGATCTGCTTGGCCTGCTCTGGTTGGCACTGCTGTTTCCGCTAGCGGAAGAAATCGTGTTTCGCGGTTTCGGCTTCGTCTTTGCCTGCCGTGCGCTGGCCTGGCGTCCGGCAATCGCCGCGCTGGTGCAGGCGGTTGTGTTTGGCGGTGTGCATTGGCTCGGGGCCGGCGGTGGAGGTGGCGAGGCGTTGTTGATCTTCGCCATTACCGGTATCGGTGCGCTGCTGTTTGCCATCGTGGACGCGCAGGATGGCTACACGATCTGGAGCGGCTGGGTGTTGCATGTCTCGCTCAACGCGGCCTGGACGGTCTTTGCGGTCTCCGATTCGGCGGCCAGCGGCTGGCTCGGCATTGCGTTGCGCCTGTCTGCGGTATTCCTGGCGATGGGGCTGCTGCGGCTGTTCGTAAGGCCGCGTCGCTCGCCGCACGCGGACGTGGTGGGCTAGCGCACCTGTCGTCGCGCAAGCAGGAGCGTGCAGTCACGTTGATCGCTCAACGCCGCAGCTTGCCGCGCGCGATGGTGGCCGAAATGCGTTTTGCCCTGCATCCTTGGCAGGATGGATGAGCAGCAGCACGCGCAGGCAAGGATCGACCAGACGCAGGAACGCGTCGCTGGCAAGGAGGGTGTTGCTCGGCGTGGCCGGCGCTGGTTGACGGGGCTACGCTGGAGCGCCGTGGCACTGTTGTCTGCGATGTTGCTGCTGGACCTGGCCTTCCCACTGCCACTACCCAAATCACGGGACACCTCCACGCTGGTGGTGGCACGCGATGGCACGCCGCTGCGCGCGTTCGCCGACCGCAACGGGGTGTGGCGTTATCCGGCCAGCCCGCAGAGTGTGTCGCCGCTGTATCTGCAGGCGCTGCTCAATTACGAGGACCGCTGGTTCTGGCGCCATCCCGGAGTCAACCCGTGGGGCCTGTTGCGTGCCGGCGGGCAGTGGATCGGGCAGGGGCACATCGTCTCCGGCGGTTCGACGCTGACCATGCAGGTGGCGCGCATCCTGGATCCGCATACGCGCACGCCGTGGGGCAAGGCCAAGCAGCTGCTGCGCGCGCTGCAGCTGGAAGCGCACCTGAGCAAGCGCGAGATTCTGACGCTGTATCTGGAGCGCGCGCCCTATGGCGGCACCATCGAAGGCGTGGAAGCGGCCAGCTGGGCGTACCTGGGCAAGCCGGCCAAGGCCTTGTCGCAGGCCGAGGCTGCGTTGCTGGCGGTGTTGCCGCAATCGCCCAGCCGCCTGCGCCCGGATCGCCATCCAGAGGCCGCGCAACGCGCGCGCGACAAGGTGCTCGATCGCATGGTGGAGCTGGGCGTGTGGTCGCGCGCGCAGGTGGACGATGCGCGGATCGAACCGGTGGTGACGCGCTCGCTCAAACCGCCGTTGCATGCGGCGCTGCTCGCGCAGCGGTTGCACAGTGCGCAACCGCGCGCGGCACGCATCGTGACCACGCTGGATGTGGAGCTGCAGCGCACCCTGGAAGAACGCGTCACGACATACTTTTCGCAGCTGCCCGAGCGTACCTCCGCGGCATTGCTGGTGGTGGACAACACCACCATGGAAGCGCGCGCGTATGTGGGCTCGGCCAGCTTCGGCGATCGCAAGCGGCTGGGGCATGTGGACATGGTGCAGGCCTGGCGCTCGCCCGGTTCCACGCTCAAGCCGTTCCTGTACGGCATGGCGTTGGACGATGGGTTGATCCACTCCGAAAGCCTGTTGGTGGATGCGCCGCAGAGTTTTGGCAGTTACCGGCCCGGCAATTTCGATGCGGCCTTCAATGGGCCGGTGAGCGCGGCGACGGCGTTGCGGTTGTCGCTGAACGTGCCGGCAGTGGACCTGCTCGACCGGATCGGCCCGGCGCGGTTTGCTGCGCGGCTGTCCAATGCCGGGATCGAGCTGCGCTTTGCGCACGGCAGCGTGCCCAATCTGGCGTTGATCCTGGGTGGCACAGGCGCGCAATTGCAGGAGCTGGTCGGTGCATTTGCGGCGCTCAATCGCGGCGGCATCGCCGGGCGCGTGCGCTATACGCCGGACGATCCGCGCATCGAGCGCCGGCTGATGTCGCCGGGCGCGGCCTGGATCGTGCGCGAGATCCTGCAAAGCAATCCGCGCCCCGGGTACGGCAGCGGCACCTTCGACACCGCCACGCGCCCGGGCGTGGCCTGGAAGACCGGCACCAGCTACGGCTACCGCGATGCCTGGGCGATCGGCGGCACGCGTCGCTACACGGTCGGGGTGTGGGTGGGGCGTCCGGACGGTACGCCGCTGCCGGGCCAGTACGGCGCCGTCACCGCGCTGCCGCTGATGTTCGAAGTCATCGATGCCTTGCCGCGCAGCGCCGGCGATAGCGCGCCGGTGCCGATGCCGGCTACCGTGCAGGCGCTGGACATCTGCTGGCCGCTCGGCGGCGTGGCCGATCGCACGCCACCGGCGCAATGCGCACGCCGTGCCGACGCCTACGTGCTCGATGGCGCAGTGCCGCCCACCTTTGCCGAGCGCGACGCACGGCTATGGCAAAGCGGGCAGCTGCATTTCGACGTGGATGCGCGCAGCGGCCAGCGGCTGTCGCAGGAGTGCAGCCAGGCGCATGAACGCGTGCCGCATGCAGTGGCGCGCTGGCCGGCATTGGTCTCGCCCTGGCTCAGCGCCGCCGAGCGCGATGCTGCGCAACTGCCGCCCCTTGCGGCGGACTGTCTGCCCGATGGGCGCATGACCGGTGGCGGTGTGCTGCGTATCGACGGGTTGAGCGATCGCGCCACGCTGGCGCGTGCCAACGCCACCTCGCGTCCGGTGCGCCTGCAATTACGTGCCCTGGGCAGTGACGCGCGCATCGACTGGTTGCTGGATGGCCGCTGGATCGCACAGACCAACGGGCGCCAGGGATTTCAGCGCGAATTTGCCGAGGTTGGCACGCATACGCTCACCGCAATGGCCAGCGACGGTGCCTGGACGCAGCTGCACTTTCGCGTATTGCGCTAACCGCGCACGTGCTGCGCCCGACCAGTGTGCACACACCCGTAGGAGCGCACCTGGGCGCGATGGGGCGTTATCGGGAATGCCACGTCGCGCCCGGGTGCGCCCCTACCGCCGCAGGCAACCACACACCATCCTGCGGCACAGAAAACAGACAGGGCGCTCAAGGCGCCCTGTTTGCTTAAATCATCGAGTCGATTTCAACTTTCAACATCACTGTGGATGTCGATACCGATCATCGATCGCAACGCATCGCTGCATTGCTGCATCGCAATCGCTCAGCTCACTCGCCGATCCAGCCTTCCAGCAGGTCGGCGAACTCGTCGGCGTGCTCTTCTTCCTGGGCCAGGATGTCTTCCAGGATGCGCTTGGTGGTGGTGTCCTTGTCGCCGATGAAATCGATCATCTCGCGGTAGCTGTCGATGGCGATGCGCTCGGCGATCAGGTTTTCCTTGACCATGTCGCGCAGGTCGCTGCCTTCCTTGTATTCGGCATGCGAGCGCTTAGTCAGCGTGTCCGGATTGAGGTCCGGTTCGCCGCCCAGCTGCACGATGCGCTCGGCGAGCCTGTGTGCGTGCGCCTGTTCCTGCTGCGCATGCTCCAGGAACTCGCCCTTGACCGCGTCGGCAAGCATGCCCTTGGCCATGAAATAGTGGCGGTAATACCGCAGGGTGCACACGTATTCGGTGGCCAGTGCGGTGTTGAGCAGCTCGATCACCGCCTCGCGGTCGGCGTGGTAGCTCTCGGTGATGGCACCGTCTTCGATGCTCTGGCGTGCGCGGCTGCGCAAGGTGGCGGTATCGGTGATGCCGTCGGGGAGTTGCTTGGCTGGCTGGTTAGACATGGCTGGCCGGTTTCCTTCTGAGTGGTTGGGGGGAATCAATGCATCAATCTGGCAGGTGCTGTAGCACGTAATCGGCGGCGGACACCTTGAATTCGCCGGGTTCTTCGACGAACAAGGCCTTGACCACGGCGTCGTCGGCATACAGCGCGTAGCGGCGCGAGCGCAGGCCCATGCCCGAGCCGCTGGCGTCGATCTCCAGACCCAGTGCGCGGGCCAGTTCGGCGTTGCCGTCGGGCAGCAGGTGCAGGCCGTCGGGGATCAGCTGGCTGCGGCCCCAGGCCTGCATCACGAACGGGTCGTTGACCGCGGTGCACAGCACCTCGATGCCGCGTTTGCGGAATGCGTCGAAGTGCTCCACATAGCCCGGCAGGTGCTTGGCCGAGCAGGTCGGGGTGAAGGCGCCCGGCACCGCGAACAGCAGCACCTTGCGGCCGGCGAACAGGCTGTGGGTGTCCACCGCCTCGATGCCCTCGCGCAGGCGCTTGAGCACGACTTCGGGAATGCGGTCACCAACGTGGATGGTCATGGGGCTGGGCTCCTGCGGCTGAACGAAGTCTAGAAAGGGGCGAGGGAAAAGCGCGTCAACGCGCTTGAAATCCGCAGCGGCACGCCTATCTGACGCACATGGCCGGCGCAACGGCGCACGCCGCGGCAGCCGTCCCCTCACCCAACCTTTTGGAGGCTCGCAATGAACATCGTTCGTTATCCCCAGTGGCCCACCCATGCGCTGCAAAACGAGATCAAGCACGTGTTCGACCGTTTCTTCGAGCAGAATGGCGACACCGACGAATCGGCGGTGGTGACCGCGCAGTGGGTGCCGCGCGTGGACATCAAGGAAGAGGCCAACCACTTCGTGCTGTACGCCGACCTGCCGGGCATCGACCCCGCCCAGATCGAGGTGCAGATGGACAAGGGCATCCTGTCGATCAAGGGCGAGCGCAAGGGCGAGTCCAGCACCGAGACCGAGCGCTTCTCGCGCATCGAGCGCCGCTACGGCAGCTTCCACCGCCGCTTCGCGCTGCCTGACAGTGCCGACCCCGACGGCATCACCGCGACCGGGCACAACGGTGTGCTGGAAATCCGCATCCCCAAGCGCCCGGCGGCCACCCCGCGCCGTATCCAGGTCGGCAACGGCCAGGACCCGGCCGGCAATACGGTGCAGTAAGGCAGCAAAACCTGGAGCGGAGCGGCATGCTTCGCTTCCCGGCGGCAACCGCACCGTAGAATAGGTGCGGTTGCCCGCCCGGCTGCGATATGACTGGCTCGTGGCCTCGGCTGCGGGCCGTTTTTTTCAGAGGTGATTAGATGGAATTCAAGGATTACTACGCAACGCTGGGCGTGGAGCCCAGCGCGGGCGATGCGGAGATCAAGACCGCCTACCGCCGGCTGGCGCGCAAGTACCACCCCGACGTCAGCAAGGAGGCCGGCGCCGAAGACAAGTTCAAGGCGATCAACGAAGCATACGAGGCGCTGCGCGACCCGGCCAAGCGCAAGGCCTACGACCAGCTCAAGGCGCAGGGCTTCCGCCCGGGCGACGAGTTCCAGGCCCCGCCCAGCTACGGCGGTGGGCAGGGCTACGACTACGAGGAAGTGTTCGGCAACGGCGGCGCCGGTGGCGGCTTCAGCGATTTCTTCGAAAGCCTGTTCGCCGGCCAGCGCGGCGGCCGTCCGCGTGGTCCGGGCGCCGGCCCTGGTGCAGGCGCGGGTCCGCAGGCGCGCGGGGATACCCGCGCCAAGCTGGCGGTGCCGTTGGAAGCGGTGTATGCGGGCGACAGCGTGCGCATCACCATCAACGGCAAGCAGCTGGATGTGCGCGTGCCCAAGGGCGTGCAGCCCGGCCAGGTGATCCGCCTGAGCGGGCAGGGCAATGGCGGCGGCAACCTGCTGCTGGAGATCGAATACGCCGCGCACCCGCAGTTCGAGGTGGACGGGCGCAACATCCTGTACACCCTGCAGGTCATGCCCTGGCAGGCGGCACTGGGCACCACCATCAGCGTGCCGACCCTGGGCGGGTCGGTGGAGTTGAAGGTGCCGGCCGACTCGGACGCCGGGCGCAAGCTGCGCCTGCGTGGCCGAGGCCTGCCGGGCACCACGCCGGGCGACCAGATCGTGGAGCTGGAAATCCTGGCCCCGGCCCCCACCGACGATGCGCAGAAGAAGGCCTACCGCAACCTGGCCAAGGCGTTCGGCGAATCGGTGTAGGCCGCGTGGGTCGAGCTGGGAATGGGTGAGGGTTCGGCAGGCAGGTGGTGCGCCAGTGAACGTCGATCTGCGCGGTTGAATCGCCGCCGTACCCTCATCCGGCGCTGCGCGCCACCTTCTCCTGATGGGAGAAGGGAGCAATCGCCCTCTTTGTGGAGGGATTGGGGTGGGGGTTCGGCAGGCGAGTAGTGCGCCGGTGAACGTCGATCTGCGGCGTTGGATCTCCGCCGTCCCCTCATCTGGCGCTTTGCGCCATCTTCTCCCGGTGGAAGAAGGGAGCAATCGCCTTTCCTGTGGTGAGGGATTGAGGGCAGGGCAGCGTGCACGCGTTGTGGCGGTGAACGACCTTCTGCAACGTTGTTGAATCCAGTTGCCCCCTGTGCAACGTAGTACGCGTTGACCAGGGCAACCGCAACGCGCCACCGGATCGCACGTCGCAACAGCATCGCCGGGCGCACCGCCTGGCCTGCTACCGAAAGCGCGGCCGGCGCACTACACTCGCCGCGCACACTAGGGGAAACACATGGCACGCATTCTGATCGTCGACGACTCGCCGTCGCAGCTGCTGGGGATTCAGCGCATCGTCGAGAAGCTGGGGCACGAAACCATCACCGCAACCGATGGTGCCGCCGGCGTGGAAGCGGCCAAGTCCTCGTTGCCGGATCTGGTGCTGATGGATGTGGTGATGCCCAACCTCAACGGCTTCCAGGCCACGCGCACGCTCAAGCGCGAGCCGACCACCCAGCACATCCCGGTGATCCTGGTAACCACCAAGGACCAGGACACCGATCGCATGTGGGGCATGCGCCAGGGCGCACGCGCCTACATCACCAAGCCGTTCTCCGAAGACGAGTTGCTGGAGGTGATGGAGCGCGTGTTCAACCAGAAAGACGAACCGCCGACCGTCTAAGCGCGCCGGCGAGGTGCGACCGGGGCGCGGTTTCGCTCCGCAGTGCGATAAGCCGGCGCGTTGACCGAGGCCGGTGCGATCGACGAAGGCATGCTTGATCCAGCTTCGCGCAGCGTGGAATCGGTAAACCGGTTGGCGCCGCGCGCCCGCGCGCATCACGCGACCACGGGCAGCAACGCGCATCGAAGGCCGCTCACCCTCCGGCCTTGCCTGACTCCGAACGCCAAGGTCAGCACGCGCGCGCCTTTCCGGCCCCCGGGAGCGTGTCGACACGTGCCCCGACCGGTCCATGCCCTGCCATTGCCCGATTCATCCCCGCCCGATACACCCCAGCGGCTAAACCAGGATGCGCCAATCGGGGCCTTTCAAAACGGTCGGTCTGCCCCATCTAGTAGAATCATCGAATCACACAACACGGCGGCACTGCGGGACTGGCCCGCACAGCCCCTCGATCATGGAGCGTGCATGGCCTGGAACACACCCGGCAACAAGGGCGGAGACGGCCCGGACCCCAACCGTCGCAGGTCCTGGGGCCCGCGCGGTGGTGGCAACGGTGGTGGCTGGGGCAATCTGCCCGCCCCGTTGAAGGAGCTGTTCGATGGCGGCGTGGGGCGCTGGATTCTGGTCGCGGTGGTGCTGATGGTGCTGTTCTCCAGCTTCCAGCTCATCGGCGAGCAGCAGCGTGGCGTGGTGCTGCGCTTCGGCCAGTTCTCGCGCATCCTGCAGCCCGGCCCCAACTTCAAGCTGCCCTGGCCGGTCGAGTCGGTGCGCAAGGTCAACGCTACCGAGATCAAGACCTTCAGCAACCAGGTGCCGGTGCTGACCCGCGACGAGAACATCGTCAACGTCTCGCTCAACGTGCAGTACCAGATCAGCGACCCACGCAAGTACCTGTTCGGTTCGCGCAATGCCGATCTGGTGCTGGAGCAGGCTGCGCAAAGCGCCGTGCGTGAGCAGGTAGGTCGTTCCGACCTCAATACCGTGCTCAACAATCGCGGCCCGCTGGCCATCGCCTCCAAGGACCGCCTGCAGGCGGCACTGGATGCCTACAACACGGGTCTGTCGGTCACTGGTGTGACCCTGCCGGACGCGCGTCCGCCGGAAGAAGTGAAGCCGGCCTTCGACGAGGTCAACGGCGCCCAGCAGGTGCGCGAGCGCCTGATCAACGAGGCCCAGGCCTACGCCGCCAAGGTGGTGCCCGAGGCACGCGGCCAGGGTGCGCGCACCCGGACCGGCGCCGAAGGCTACAAGCAGGCGGTGATCTCCAAGGCCGAGGGCGACGCCGATCGCTTCACGCTGTTGCAGGAGCAGTACGCCAACGCCCCCGAGGTCACGCGCAAGCGCCTGTGGCTGGAAACCGTGCAGAAGGTGCTGTCGGAGAACCGCAAGGTGATCGGCAGCGATGGCCGCCAGGTCATCTATGTGCCGCTGCCGGCCGACGCCAGCAAGTTCGGCAGCAACAGCGGTACTGCGGGCAACGGCAGCATGCCGTCGATGGTGCCGCAGGATGTACTGTTGAATCCGCCGCAAACCAGTGGCGGCAGCGAGGGCATCCGCAATCCGGAGCGCGGCCCGCGCCCGACCGGCCGTGAGGGAACCGAGTAATGAAGAATTCGCTAGTCATCGGCCTGATCGTCGCCGTGTTGCTGACCCTGATGGGCTCGGTGTTCGTGGTGCGCGAGGACCAGACCGCCATGGTGCTCAACCTGGGCCGCGTGGTGCGTGCCGACCTCAAGCCCGGCCTGCACTTCAAGATACCAGTGGTGGAATCGGTGCGCGTGTTCGACCGCCGCTTCCAGGTGCTGGACACCGCCCCGGCGCGCTACTTCACCGCCGAGCAGAAAGACGTCAGCGTGGACTTCTTCGCCATCGGCTATATCTCCGATGTGCGGGCGTTCTATCGCGCCACCGGTGGTGAGGAGTCGGTCGCCAATTCGCGCCTGGCCCCGATCATCACCGACTCGCTGCGCAACCAGATCAACTCGCGCACCCTGCAGCAACTGGTCTCCGGCGACCGCAGCGAGTTGATCGCCAACCAGCTCAAGGGCATCAACGGCGCGATCAAGGGCCTGGGCATGCAGATCACCGACCTGCGCATCAAGCAGATCGACCTGCCGACCGACAGCCAGGTGATCACCGACGTCTACGAGCGCATGCGCGCCCAGCGCAAGCAGGAAGCCAGCAAGCTGCGCGCCGAAGGCGAGGAACAGGCCCTGACCATCCGCGCCCAGGCCGACCGCGAGTCCACCGTGATCGTGGCCGACGCCGAGCGCGATGCGCAGAAGCTGCGCGGCGAAGGCGATGCCGACGCCGCCCGCATCTACGGCCAGGCCGGCTCCAAGGATCCGTCGTTCTACGCGTTCTATCGCAGCCTGGAGGCCTATCGCGGCTCCATGACCGACGGCAACGGCGTGGTGGTGCTGGACAAGAACGACCCGTTCCTGCAATACCTCAAGAGCGATCGTTGATCGCTCTGCGCTGAATCGACAACGCCCGCGTTATGCGGGCGTTTTCGCATGTGCCTGTCACTGCCGCACCCCTCACCGTAGGAGCGCACCCGGGCGCGACGACCTTGCCAGGGATGCCCGTCGCGCCCAGGTGCGCTCCTACGCACGGCACATATGGCCGATGATCGAGCGAATGGTCTTTCGTGCACTGCGATGCTGATGGTCACGTCTGGAATCCAGCTGCCTGGAGCGCCTCTCCCGTCGTGTTGGCCAGACTCGGCCCGGTAGGAGCGCACCCGGGCGCGACGGGCCCTACCGGCGGACCCCGCTGATTGCCTTTGACAATCAGTCGCCATATGGATTCCCCCTAGCGCAGAACGCGGCAACCGCCGATATCCCGCGTGGCCCAAGGCCGTCAGCATCGCGCCATGGCCAACACCAACTCTCCAGGGCATCGCGCGCTGCGCCGCGGCAGGCAGTCTTTGCCCAACAGCGTTTACCTGCTGACCACCACGACATGGCAGCGTCGCGCCGTATTCGCAGATTTTCTGCTTGCAGCAACCGCCTGCCGGGCATTCACCGCAGCAACGCCTTGCGATGCCAGGCTGCTGGCGTGGGTGTTGATGCCGGATCACGCACATTGGCTGTTGCAGCTGGGGAGCGTCACCGCGTTGGCCGACGCCGTGTCCCGCATGAAAGCGTGCGTAGCGCGTTCGGTGAACGATCAGCGGCAGCATCACGCACCGGTCTGGAGCCGCAGCTACCACGACCACGCGTTGCGCAAAGACGACGACCTGCACGCAGCCGCGCGCTACCTCATCGCCAATCCGCTCCGGGCCGGGCTGGTCACCCACATCGGTGATTATCTGTTCTGGGACGCGATCTGGCTCTGAGCTTCGAGCCGCGAGCACAACTATTGCACGCCCACCGTTTGCCGCACGCCGCCGCGTAGGAGCGTACCCGGGCGCGACTGGCTTTATCGGGAATGCCCGTCGCGCCCGGGTGCGCTCCTACAGGGTGGATTTGTCGGGGGTTGCCTGCCGTGGATCGGCCGATGGTGCTTTGGGCGGTCTGCAGGTTTGACTAGGCTCCTACGCGGGGCGCGTGGAGGCTGTGGACGCGGCACACTGCAGTTCCCCACGTTGTCCTGGTGTTGCTGATGCACGAATTTCTGTCCGCGTTGTGCCTGATCGCCGTCATCGAAGGCCTGCTGCTGTTTGCCGCGCCCACCGCCTGGAAACGCATGGTCGAGCAACTGTTCAGTCTGCCCACCGCGCAACTGCGTGTGATTGGTGGTGTGACGTTGGTGCTGGGCGCGATCGCGCTGTGGGTGGTGCGTCACTGAGTGGGTGGTCCATTCCGAG
Organism: Xanthomonas sp. WHRI 7064; assembly: GCF_040202355.2. Taxonomy (NCBI): domain Bacteria; kingdom Pseudomonadati; phylum Pseudomonadota; class Gammaproteobacteria; order Lysobacterales; family Lysobacteraceae; genus Xanthomonas; species Xanthomonas sp. WHRI 7064. Next base: position 1,365,124 of record NZ_CP167821.1, read on the forward strand.
CGCAACGGGCAGCGTAGGAGCGCACCTGGGCGCGACGGCTTCACCGGGAATGCCGGTCGCGCCCTGGTCCGCTCTTACGAGCCATTGGGATTGTCGCTACGGTGATTTTCCAGGCTAGGGGCCCTAGGGACCCTAGTGGCCCGCAGCGCTCGGAGCACCGCGCAACCGACGGCCAGCCGCAATCTGACCCGCCCCCGATCCGCCGTCCGCCAGGGGTAGTGCGCGTCACCGGAAACCCGGATAATGCACAAAAGCCGGCCGGGCACGCTCACACAGGGCACCTCGTTCGGCTTTTTCCGTGTCAGGGCTTCACGCGCCGCTGCAACGCTCCCCGATGGAGCCGCGCGCCAGGCGGCGCCGCCAGCCGTGAACCGGTCCCATCCCGCGGCCCCGATGGCCGCAGCAAAACTCAGGAGTTCACCCGTCATGGGTCAGTCAGTTGTCGTGCTCGGTGCCCAGTGGGGCGATGAAGGCAAAGGCAAGATCGTCGATCTGCTTACCGAAGAGATCGGTGCGGTGGTCCGCTTCCAGGGTGGCCACAATGCCGGCCACACGCTCGTCATCAACGGCAAGAAGACCGTCTTGCATCTGATTCCGTCCGGCATCCTGCGCGACGACGCGCTGTGCCTGATCGGCAATGGCGTGGTGATCTCCCCGGCCGCGCTGATCAAGGAAATCAGCGAGCTGGAAGGTGCCGGCGTGGAAGTGCGCTCGCGCCTGAAGATCTCCCCGGCCGCGCCGTTGATCATGCCGTACCACATCGCCCTGGATCAGGCGCGCGAGAAGGCCGCCGGCGGCAAGGCCATCGGCACCACCGGCCGCGGTATCGGCCCGGCGTACGAAGACAAGGTTGCCCGCCGCGGTATCCGCATCGCCGACCTGCATTACCCGCCGCAGCTGGAAGAGCTGCTGCGCACCGCGCTGGATTACCACAACTTCGTGCTGACCAAGTACCTGGGCGTGGAAGCGGTGGACTTCCAGAAGACCTTCGACGAAGCGCTGGCCTTCGGCGACTACGTGCAGCCGATGAAGTCGGACGTGGCCGGCATCCTGCACGATCTGCGCAAGCAGGGTAAGCGCGTGCTGTTCGAAGGCGCGCAGGGCGCGTTGCTGGACATCGACCACGGCACCTATCCGTACGTCACCAGCTCCAACACCACCGTCGGCGGCGCACTGGCCGGCACCGGCGTTGGCGCCGATGCGATCGACTACGTGCTGGGCATCGCCAAGGCCTACGCCACGCGTGTGGGCGGCGGCCCGTTCCCGACCGAGCTGGACGATGAAGTGGGCCAGGGCATCCGCGACCGCGGTGCCGAGTACGGCGCCTCCACCGGCCGCCCGCGCCGCTGCGGCTGGATGGACATCGTTGCGCTCAAGCGTGCGGTGGCCATCAACGGCATCTCCGGCCTGTGCATCACCAAGCTCGACGTGCTCGACGGCATGGAAAAGCTCAAGGTCTGCATCGCCTACGAATACCGCGGCAAGCGTACCGAATACGCGCCGCTGGACGCGCAGGGCTGGGAAGAGTGCACCCCGGTGTACCTGGAGTTCCCGGGCTGGACCGAAAACACCCACGGCATCACCGAGTGGGACAAGCTGCCGGTGGCCGCGCGTGCCTACCTGCGCGCGCTGGAAGAACTGGCCGGCTGCCCGATCTCGATCGTCTCCACTGGCCCGGATCGTGACCACACGATGGTGCTGCAGGATCCGTTCGCCTGATCGGCTGACGCCAGACGCGGCATCGTCCAACGGCCCGGCTTGTCCGGGCCGTTGGCATTTGAGGATTGCTGAGATTTGCCATGACTTCCGGCGGTGCCTGCGCGCACTGTTCCGGCGGATCATCCGCGGCCTGGCGCCGCTTGCCTGCCCACTTCGCCCACATCGAGAATTTCCCATGCGTCTTCCCCTGATGACCGCCATCGCACTGGCCCTGGTCGGTACAAGTCCGGCTGCCTGCGTGCTCGCCGCCGCGCCCGCGCCAACGAGCGCCGCCGCCTCGTCCATCACCACCCAGTTGCCGCGCACGGCCAAGCCCACGCATTACGCGGTGGAGATCACGCCGCATGCCGACAAGATGACGTTCGACGGCAAGGTCGCCATCGACATCAGCGTGCTGCAGGCCACCGACCGCATCGTGTTGCAGGCCGCCAACCTGAGCTTTGCGCGGGGCACGCTCACCCAAAGAGGCGGCAAGCCGCAAGCTGCCAAGGTCAGCACCGATGCCGATGCGCAGACCGCCACGTTCGCGTTCGACAAGCCGCTGGCAGTGGGCGAGTACGTGCTGTCCATCGATTACAGCGGCGTGATCAACACGCAGGCCAACGGCTTGTTCGCGCTGGATTACACCACCGCGCAAGGTGCGCGCCGCGCATTGTTCACCCAGTTCGAAAACTCCGATGCGCGCCGCTTCATTCCCTCCTGGGACGAGCCCAACTTCAAGGCCACCTTCGACCTGGCGATCAATGCGCCGGCCGGGCAGATGGCAGTGAGCAACATGCCGGTGGCCTCGTCCAAGCCGGGCGCAAACGGGCGCACCCGCATCGCGTTCCAGACCTCGCCCAAGATGTCCACGTACCTGCTGTTCGTCAGCGTGGGCGATTTCGAGCGTGCCACCGTCACCGCCGACAACGGCACCGAGATCGGCGTGATCGCGCAGAAGGGCAAGGTGGGCCAGGCGCAGTTCGCGCTGGAATCCGGCCGCGACGTGCTGCACGAATACAACGCCTACTTCGGCATCCCGTACCCGCTGCCCAAGCTGGACAACATCGCCGCGCCCGGGCGCAGCCAGTTCTTCAGCGCCATGGAAAACTGGGGCGCGATCTTCACCTTCGAATACTCGTTGTTGCTGGATCCGGCGGTGGCCAACATCGACACCAAGCAAGGCGTGTTCACTGTCGCCGCGCATGAGATCGCGCACCAGTGGTTCGGTAACCTGGTGACCATGGCGTGGTGGGACGACCTGTGGCTCAACGAAGGCTTCGCCAACTGGATGGAGGCGCGCACCACGGCAAAACTGCATCCGGAATGGGATATCGACAAGACCGGCCCGGCGCTGAAGAGCCGCGCGGCGATGCGGCGCGATGCATATGCGACCACCCACCCGGTGGTGCAGCACGTGGCCACCGTGGAGCAGGCCAGCCAGGCGTTCGACGCCATCACCTACCAGAAGGGCGAGGCAGTGATTGCCATGCTGGAAGACTACGTCGGCTCGGACCACTGGCGCACCGGCGTGCGCAGCTACATCAAGCAACACCAGTACAGCAACGCGGTGACCGACCAGTTGTGGCAGCAGATCGACGCGGTAGCCCCGGGCAAGCAATTTACCCAGGTGGCGCACGACTTCACGCTGCAGCCGGGCGTGCCGTTGATCAAGGCCAGCAGCCGCTGCGTCGGCGGCCAGACCGCGGTGACGCTGGAGCAGGGCGAGTTCACGCTGGACCGCCCCGACAAGCAGCCGTTGCGCTGGCATGTGCCGGTCGTCCTGCGCATCGGCGATGGCGCGCCGGTGCGCGTGCTGGTAGACGGCACCGCCCAGGTGCAGGTGCCCGGCTGCAACGCACCGGTGGTGGTCAATGCCGGGCAAAAGGGCTACTTCCGCACCTGGTATGCGCCCGCGCAGTTCAAGGCGCTGACCGACAGGTTTGGACTGCTGCCGGTTGTGGACCAGGTGGGTGTGTTGAACGACACCAACGCACTGGCCGGTGCCGGCGTGCAGGCGCAGGCCGACGTGCTGGATCTCACCGCCCAGGTGGCGGCAGGTGCATCGCCCGATGTCTGGGACATGGTGGCCAGCATCTACGACGATGTGGATGGCAGCTTCGAGCGCGACCCGGCTGCGCGCGCCACGTGGCGTGCCTATGCCGTGCCGCGCCTGGCGGCCGAATTCGCAACGCTGGGCTGGGACAACCGCGCTGGCGATTCGGCGCAGATCCAGCAGTTGCGTACCCGCCTGGTCGCCACCCTCAGCGACATGGGCGATGCCGCCGTGATCGCCGAGGCGCGCCGGCGCTTTGCCGCCTTCCAGGCCAACCCCGCCTCGCTGTCGCCGGAGCTGCGCGACAGCGTGCTGGGCGCGGTTGCGCACAATGCCGACGCCGCCACCTGGGACGCCTTGCATGCCTTGGCCAGGCAGGAAACCTCGTCGATGGTGCGCGACACCTATTACGACTTCCTCTCCATGCCCAACGACGAGGCGCTGGCCAAGCGCGCCCTGGAACTGGCGTTGACAGCCGAGCCGGGCGCCACCACAGGTGCGAGCATGATCGACCGGGTCGCTTCCCGGCACCCGGAACTTGCCTTCGACTTCGCGGTGGCGCATCGCACGCAGGTGGACACCCTGGTGGATTCCACCTCGCGTGCCCGCTACTACCCCGGCCTGGGCATGGACTCAGCCGAGCTTGCCACCGCCGACCGGATCAAGGCTTATGCCGAGCAGTACATCGCACCCACCTCGCGGCAGGCCGCAGACAACGCCATCAACACGATCCAGACGCGGGTGAAGCTGCGGGCGGCGTCGCTGCCGCAGATCAAGGCATGGTTGAAAGCGCGCAAGCGCTGAGCGTTGCGGTCATCGCAGCACAGGATAAAGCCCGGCCTTGCCGGGCTTTTTCTTTGCCGCGCCGGCAGTCACCTGGAGGTGGGAGCGAGGTTGCCGAGCAGCGTGATGCCGGCATCGTGGCGTCCGGGAAGACCATCGCCTGGGACGACATGCGTGGCTATCTGGAAAAGCGCATGGCCGGCGAGCCGGCAAAGCGTCCCACGGCCCGCAAACTAGCCCGGTAGCATGGCGCGTATCGAGCTGGCACCGGAGGTTGCGCAAGATCTTGAGCGGATCTTCGACCAGCTCCAGCGCCATGATGCCGCACATGTCACAGCACGCCTGCACGAGATCATTGCGGCAATCGACGTGCTGGAAACCAATCCGCTGATCGGCCGGCCGGCGGCGACAAGCGCAAACTGGTGATCGGTCACGGCGCGCACGGCAATCTGGCGCTGTACTGCCATGTCGCGCAGATCGACACGGTGTTTGTGCCGGCCGTTCGCTCGCAACGTGAGGCGGGCTTTGCCGGGCCGTGATGTCGGCAGTTCCCTGATCGCTGTAGCCGGTGTCCCTGTTATTCGATGCACTGCCACCCGACCCGCACAAGCCGGTGCTGGAGATCGTCGCGCGCCACGCCGACGTTGCCAACCGGTATCGCCTGCACGCCATTGCCCAGAAGCCGCCGCAATGCCTCGCCACCCGCCTAGCGCCGTTATCCCATGCGCATCGACGCACTCTCACGCTGCCGGGTATCCATCTCCTGCTGCTGGCTCTGCGCCAACGCCTGCTGGCGATCGGTACTGGCGACTTCCAGCTGCTGCAGCGACTGCTCCACCGGCGTCTGCACAGCCACATCGGTCGGCATATGGGCGCGCAGGTGCGCCGGGTTGTTCAACTCGCCCTGCACCACAAACACATTGCGGCCAGCCGGGCTGTCGGTCGTCTGTTGGCTCAGCACCACGTGGTCGGCCCGGTCCAGGTTGTTCTGGCGGGCGAGGGTCATCACGCTGGCGATGAGGCGCTCGCTGTTCTCGTCCGGTGTGCGTCCGGCTTGCGCATCGATCGCGTTCACGCCTGCGCGCACCTGCTGCAGCAATGCGTAGTCCCGGTGCTCAGGGCCGATATCGGCGAGTTTGGTGGGCGGCTGCATCCGATCGGGCAGCCCGTCGACCGATACCGTGAGCGGGCTGCGGGTAATGGAGCGGTGCGAATCGTCTTCGTGGAACTGCGTGGCTTTCTGCTGCCGTTCCAGACGCACGGCGCGGGCATCGTCGAGTTCGGCGATACGGCCGGGATTTGTTTCTTCGCGCATGGAAAGATGCCCGCCGCCTGCGCTGACGTTCATCCATTTCTGCTCTTTTTCAAAGTACATCGCGTAGAAGCTGTTGCTGCCGATGACGTTGGGGTCGACGGCTGAGCGGCCTTCCAGCATCTGGATCGCCTCGGTGGTGCCGAGCTTGGCCAGGTACTGGCTGCCGGCCGCCAGTCCCATCTGCGCAAAGGTCTCGTAGCCCGTGTTCCTGATACGGGCAGCGCCGCCGTACTCGTTGTCGAGCATGTTGGTCCAGATCTGTTCCAGCTTCTGGGGGCCGCTTTTTTCCAATGCTGCTTGCAGGAGCACGCGGGGTGTCCAGCAGTTAGGGTCGAGCTCATGGTCCAGGAAGGCTTGGTCGTGTGCTCGCATGACGTCCTTGCCGGGAAGGTTCAGTGCCATATCCGGACGCTCTTTGTCAAACCAAGCTTGTCGAAGCTCAAAATCCTTCTTGAGCAGCGTTTGCCCGAACTCTTCCCACTGGCGTTCGCTCAATTCAGCATTGGCAAAGCGCGAGCCAGTATCGCGCTGTGTCTTGGCATAGTCTTGCGCGTAATTGTTAGCCACTTGCCCTGGCAAGCTGTCGTTGCGCACGACGCCTAATGCCAGCGTCCCATAGCCGTCTGCTCCATCAAGCTGCGAGAGATAGTTCCAATACAGCTCGCGATTGCCTTTATTTGCATAGCTGGAAAGAATTTCCAGATCCTGCTCACTCAGTCCGCTCACCGGCTACTCCCTGTAAATACGCTAATCACCGAATTTTATTGCGGGTTAATACGCCCCTCACCGCATCTTCCATGCGCTTCCAGTCCTTCAGGAATGCACGCTTGTAGTTGAGACTGATGGAAAGTTTGTTTTCGATGTCAGAGAAGTAGTGGACGCAACTTGCAGCAACGGCACCTTTTTCATGGACCACTTCAGATCCCTCCAGCCGAACGCCATCTGCTCGAAATTTTTTGCTGTCGCACTTGATGAACGTGGTCAAATTGCCGCTGGAGCCGCGCGCGACGTACCAGTCGTCTTCAAACGCAGGGTTGCGCGTCGGAGGCTCGCCGTGGTGGGCTTCATACGCTTTTACATATGCCGCCATCTTCTCCTCATCAATGGCATAGGGCGTTAATCCGAATGCTTCAGGCTGTGCGATGCGGAGATCGAGCCGGGCGACAGGATTGCCCCGCTCAACTGAGTCTGCCTCTGTACGCCTATCGTTTGACGAGAAACGCTCAAGCAATACCTCAATGGGAACACGGTCGACATAGTCGATAGACACGGAAATTTCTTTCCGGAAATCATTCGTACGCGGGTTGGCCCGTGCCCCGGGCGGAGTGGGGGTCATATCTGGCCACTCGATGACAAGCGTCACGCCTTCGCCCGGCCATGGTGCGATCTGGCTGTCCAGATAGTTGGCGGGGATGCGGAAGGTGTTCGGCCCCAGCTTTACGTCAACCGGCGCATCCGAATAGGTGTGCCCGTTGATGGTGCGGCCTGTGGTAACGGTGCCTGACATGGGGGAAGTCCTTTTTTGTTCGGGTGATGGCGTCCGTGCACAGGCACTGCCGGTGACGGCGATGGCGAGTGCAAGAGCCAGGCACCGGCCAGATGACATCATGTGCATTGGTCAATCCATTGCAGGGTTCGCCGCAACTATAGGCAACTTGGGATCAGCGCGACAGCAAGGGCCAAGCCTGCGATTGTCCGTGCCATGCGCCGCACGACACGGGAATGCGATCACGCTCTGCCGGAAGGAAAGGCGCGTGGATCAAAACGCGGGCGGTGTAACGGCAGCTCGCCACGTGTGCCGAAGAAGGACGTTTGCCGCCCTTGATCGCACTAAGTGTCGAGCTGCAGCGTGGTCAACGCAGACGTCGCCGCGTCATGCCCCAAACGCGCCATCGATCGTATGCATCGCCCCGGTGACAAAGCTCGCTTCCGGGCCGGCGAGCCAGGCCACCATGCCGGCCACTTCGTCGGCGCGGCCGTGGCGTTTGATCGCCATGAAGCTGTGCATCAGGTCTTTCATCGGCCCGTTTTCCGGGTTGGCATCGGTATCGATCGGGCCCGGTTGCACCACGTTGATGGTGATGCCGCGCGGCCCGAAGTCGCGGGCCAGCCCGCGCGCCAGCCCTTGCAGCGCGGATTTGCTCAGCGCGTAGGACGCCATGCCGGGCAGCGGCATGCGGTCGCCGTTGACCGAGCCGATCACGATGATCCGCCCGCCGGGTGGCATCTGCCGCGCGGCCTCCACGGCGGCGTGGTAGGGCGCGTGCACGTTGATGCGGAACAGCCGGTCCACCGCGTCCGGATCCTGGTCCAGCGCATCGCCGAACAGCGCGATGCCGGAGTTGATCACCAGCACATCCAGCGGCCCGCTGCGGCGCACCGTGTCGATGACCGCATCGCGGTCGGCACTGTCGGCCAGCACCGCGGTACTGCCGGTGTCACCGGCCAGGCGCTGCGCCGCCTCGGCAGAACCGGCATAGGTAAACGTCACCCGCGCGCCCTCGGCCACGAAGCGCCGCACGATGGCGGCCCCAATCCCCCGGCTGCCACCGAGCACCAATACCGACTTGTCTTTGAACGCTGACATGCATCACCTCGCAATTAATGTAGCGAGTAATACATAATAGTTTTCGCCTGCCGTCAAGGATTTTGTAACGATGACTACAGAAACCCCCCGGGCCCGCGGCCGGCCGCGCGCATTCGACCCGGATCAAACGGTCGCCACCGCGCAGCAGCTGTTCCATGCGCGCGGCTACGACGCACTGAGCGTGGCCGACCTCACCCAGGCGCTGGGCATCAACCCGCCCAGTTTCTACGCCGCCTTCGGCAGCAAGGCCGGCCTGTATGCGCGCATCCTCGACCGCTACGCGCAGACCCGGGCCATCCCGTTGCCCCAGATCCTGGACACCGCCCGCCCGCTGGCCGACGCCCTTGCCGACGTACTGGAGCAGGCCGCCCGCTGCTACGCCGCAGACCCCGCAGCCACCGGCTGCCTGGTGCTGGAAGGCACGCGCAGCAACGACGCGCAGGCGCGCGAGGCGGCCTGCGGTTTTCATGTCGCAGCCCAGGAGTTGATCCGCTCCCACATCGCCAAGCAGTGCCCGCACGACGCCGACCGGCTGGCCGATTTCGTTAGCACCACCATGGCCGGGCTATCCGCCAGCGCCCGGCATGGGCAGAGCCTGGAGCGTTTGTTGGCGAGTGCGCGGTTGGCGGGGGAGGGGATTCGGGTGGCGCTGCGCGGATAGGAAGAGTGCTTGGTTGCGGGGGCAGGGGCGTTCTACTGTGGACTCACCTGCGTGCCAGCATGCCCACTGACTTGGTAGTCAGCGCCGGTGGAGCAGTCACTGGCAAGGTTGCAAGAGTTCGACGTGCACACCTTGGTGCAGAGGCAAAGCCAGGCGCAGGAGAGATCGCTGCCGCAGGAGGAGGTGAAGCCGCTGAGCATTGGGTGAGCTGTGTCTGGCTTGCGCCGTTGAGCGGTAGACCCTCGCTTAGGTCAGAGCGTGCAGATAAAGACTGCTCGCAAAACAGCTCGTTCGCCGGCTATTCCATATTCCGGAATATGGAATAAGGCGGGCCTGGCTGTGGAGCTGAAGCCCCAGGATCTGGTGGTGCTGTACAAGCAGGTCGCCCAGGCGGGCCAGGCCTGGACGTATGCATCCCTTGGAGAAGCGCTGGGCATGAGCGCTTCTCAGGTGCATCGCAGCGTCAAGCGCGCGGTGGCATCCGGCTTGGCGCTGGAAAAAGCCGCGGCGCGTTGGAGACGGTACGCATGGCGCTGCATGAATTTGCGGTCCACGGCGTGCGCTATGCCTTCCCCGCCGTGATCGGGCCGCTAAGGTGTGGCATTCCTACGGCATTTAGCGTGCCCGCACTGTCCACTGCGATTGCCAGCGCCCATGGGAGGCACCGGTGTGGCCAAGCGCGCAGGGCACAGCCAGACGTGCCCTGTTAGCTGGAAAACGCAGCGCCCTTGAGCGCTGCTGTAGGAGCTGGCGGCGAAGCTCCAAGCGATGGGTGTCAGTCAGCCTCCACCGCTGCAGCGCGCTTTCCCATTGCCGCCTCGATCAGCGCCAAGAGGTTCTGCTGGCGCTGATCGCAGAAGCTGTCGAAGTCATCGGCACGCAGGGCGGCTACCGGGATGCGATGGCTGGCCAGTAGTGCATCCATGCCAACGTTGTCCAGCTGGACCTGCTTGTGGGCCTGCAGGGCGGCCAGATAGCTGGAGGGGGCCGATCCGCCAATCATGCGGTTGGCCTTGTAGGAGATCGGCGTCTTGTTGATGATCGAGTCGTAACGCCGACGCGGGATGTCCTGCTTTTCGCACCAATCGCGCGGGAAGATGTGGTGGATGTCCAGTGCCACCTCGTCGGCCTCCAGGTCGCGGATACGCGATTTCCAGAACAGGTCCTGTGCGCCTTCGCGCAGCACCAGCACGTTGATGCCCTTGTAGGCGGCGCTCAAGCGCGAGGTCAGCGAGGCGAGGCGGTCGATCTGGAAGGTGGCATCGGCAATCGTGCGCGGCGGTTGGTCATCGTGCTCGATCCAGCCTAGCAACTCGTCGACATCGTTGGCGATACGCGTCTCAACCGCGCCGCCGTAAAGTTCGCCCAGCACGCCGCACCAGAACCACTGCGCCAGCTTCTGGTGGATGCGCGGCTCGCGCCAGTGCTCGTCGGCGCCGATCAATGCCAGCACCGCTGCCAACGGCGCCAACTGGGTGCGGTAAGGCAGGTCGCGTGGTGCAGTTAAGCATTCCTGGCGCAGGAACTTGGCCGCACGCAGGAACCCTTGTTCAACAGGGTCAGCCCAGCGCTTGTAGGCATCCAGCGGTAGTTCCAGCACCGATGCGCGCTTGGCGCTGACCGGGGCCACTTGCTTGCCGGTCTTGCCGGCCTCGATATCGGCACGGCGCTTTTCCAGCGTGTGCAGCATGGTCACCGCCTGCAGAAAGTCGGTGTTCTCCACCCCGCGTAGGATTGGTTCCTTGGCCAGCCGCTTGTAGCGCGAGGACACCTTACGCAGCTCGCTGCCGTACCAGTCGTCGCGCAGGTTGTAGCCATCGGCAGCGTAGCTGGCGGTCACCAGCTCGAACACCGATAGCGGGACGCCGCCGGTATTGACCTTCTCGAACACCAGGCACACTGCTTCCTTGCTGGTCTCCTTCTTCAGCACGATCAGCGGGATCTGGTACTCGTTGTATGCATCGAGCACCTTTTCTTTGAACTCAAAGAATTGCGCCTGCGCAGCGGCGTTGAACTTGAACAGGTGCTGCAGCCAGCCCATCGCCTCCAGGATCTCCGAGCATGGGAAGTACAGCTGTTTGCATTCCAGCTCGCGCGTGGACAGGTCCAGATCCAGCCTGCGGCCGAAATCGCTGCGCTGCTGGCGGCTGCCGTCGGTGGCGATGATGGCCTCGTCCAGCCGGTCCGGGCCGGCCAGGGCGGTGGGGATGTGGATGTAGTAGTGGCGGTCGACCGGCTTGCCTTTTTCGGTCGTGGTCTTGACCGGGCCGGACAGCTTGAGCACCTGGGTCAGCGTAGTCAGACGCTGCTGACCGTCGAGGATCAGCTTCTCCGGCGCGGCCAGTCCTTCCAGCGGCACGTTCTCCACCGGGCGGACCTGGAAGCGCACCTCGCCGCCGGTTTCCAGCAGCATCACCGCGCCCACCGGGAACGAGCGCCCCAGGCTGACCAACAGGCTGCGCACATGTTCGTCATCCCAGACCCAGCCGCGCTGGAAGTCCGGCAACTGGATCTTGCCGTGGACGACGTCCTTGAGCAGGTCCTTCAATGGCAGTTTGGTGCTGTCGAATGTGGTCATGGGTTCGCTTCCTTGTGATGGATGGGATGGATCAGATCAGCTTGTCGCCGCCTTGCGGCCGCGCTTCGGTTTGGGCGTGGCGGCGCGCTGGGTGCGGATGCGTTCCAGCAGCACGCTGGCCGGTTCGTCGGTGGGGTCCTGCGGCACCAGTTCGCCGCGGAACGCCTTGGCGAGCAGACTCTGGGTCAGCGCGTCGATGCGCTGCTGGGCAGCGGCGACCTTAGCTTCCAGCTGGTCGGCGTAGGCGAAGAGTTGTTCGACGCGGCGGACGATTTCGGTTTGTTCGGACAAAGTGGGGACCAGAATCGAGCAGGCTTTGACGTCTCCCTGATTGATGCTTGCCTGATTGACCGCATGCTTCGCGTTGGCGATTAGCCTTGCACGTCCAATCTCGGCGCTCAATGCACGCATCAAGAATTCGGGTTCGATCACCCGCTCATCGACGGCTATTCTCATCATATTGCTTTCAAAAACCGTCGGTCCTGGGAGCGAGCGCACAAGCGCGCACTTGCCGAGATATTCGATGCTGTTGACGCGGTTGATGAGGATGTCACCTACGTTGAGCGCCCACACCTGTTCTTCGCGTGCGTCGAGTTGGAGGGACCGTAAAGAGTGCCAATCCCTTAGCTCGCCGGAATAGAAGCCATCAATCCTGACGATCTTTGTTCCAGAGCCGTATGTGCTTGACGGCTTATACAGCCCGTTCTGCGGCCCCGTCCGGATAAGCTCGCCCAGTTTCGTCGGGACGGGATCATCCAAACCTTGCGTCGCGCGCCATTCGCTTGTCAGCTCGCATGTCGCTGCGGAAGTCAGTACGGACTGGCGGAAGCGCTTGAGCAGGGCGGGGATGGCGTCGATGCGGGCCTTGAGAGTGTCGACCTGGGCCAGCAGCGCATCCAGCTTCTGCGCTATGCGCTTTTGCTCTGCCGCCGGTGGAACGGGAACTTTCAGTTCGGCCAGCTTCCCGCGCGCAATCCGCTTCCTCGTGGTCCCGGAAGCGTTGCGCGAAATTTCTTCGCGAATAGGCGAAGCGTTGAGCGTATGCATCAACCAGCGATGGCTGATATCGCGGCTTCCAGAACGAAAGACAGCAACGTCGACGACCGTCAGGCACCGTTGCGGAAGGCGAGGCATTAGACACGCTCGTCCAAGAGGGTCAGGCATTCGGGCAAGCAAGATGTCGCCTTCTTCAAGCGCGGTGCAATTCAATCGGTCGAATGTCTCATCGTTGACGTAACGAGAGGACTTGTCGATAAAGCGCCCGTCGCCAATGTCTGCGAGTTGTAGCAGGCGATTACGCCCGTTTGGATCTTGATCCTTACTTTCAATCCAGTCCCCGTCAGCAAAAATGCCGCCCTGGGCCTGAAGTTCGTTAAGTGAGGCAAAAGCCCACCCTTGCGGCAACTCACTCACCCCCCACCTCACTGCTGGTCACTTCCAGCCCCATCACCTCGGCCAGCAGCCGCTTCTGTTCCAGTGCTTCGTCGCCGGCACCCAGCGCCTGCATCAGTGCGTCGAGTTCGCGCAGCGCTTCGCTGAGTTCGGCCATCGCTTCGGCGGCAAGCACTTCGGGCGCGGGCAGGGTATTGGCATCGACGCTGCCGGCGTCCTTGAGCCAGCTGATATCCAGCGAGTCGCCGCGCTCGGCGATCTGGGCGCGGGTGAAGCAACGGAAGCGGCCTTCCTCGCCTTCGTCGTTGCGCGGGATGGCGCCGTTGGGATCGGTACCGTAGGCCTCCTCGAACGGTTTGAGGTGCGTCGGCCCGAACGGGGTGCGCTTGCCGAAGCTGGGCATGTTGCTGCGCAGGTCATAGACCCAGGTGGCCTGGGTGCAGCCCGTGTCCTGGCGCGGGTTGGCGGCGCTGCCCTTCTGGAAGAACAGCACATTGGTCTTTACGCCCTGCGCGTAGAAGATGCCCGTGGGCAGGCGCAGCAGGGTGTGCAGGTTGCACTTGTCCATCAGGTCGCGGCGAATCTCGGTACCGACGCCGGCCTCGAACAGCACGTTGTCCGGCAGCACCACGGCGGCGCGGCCACCGGGCTTCAGGCCACGGTAGATGTGCTGCAGGAAGGCGAGCTGCTTGTTGCTGGTCTTGTAGGTGAGGTCGTCACGGGTGGGTCCGCCGCCGCCCTTGGCGGTGCCGAATGGCGGGTTGGACAGGATGATGTCCACCTTGGGCAAGGCGGCGCCGGCATTGCCGAGGCTGTTGCCGAGCTGGACCACGCCGGCGCCTTCGCCGGACATGCCGTGCAGCAGGCAGTTCATCAGCGCCAGGCGGCGGGTGCCGGGCACCAGCTCCATGCCGGTATAGGCCTTGTGCTGCTGGAAGCGGCGGGCCTTGTCGTCGAGCGTGTACAGATCGTCGGTGTTGGCCTTGATGTAGGCATCGGCGGCGATTAGAAAGCCGGCGGTACCGGCGGCCGGATCCTGGAGGGTTTCGCCGGGCTGGGGCTGCAGGCAGCGGATGATGGCGTCGATCAGCGGGCGCGGGGTGAAGTACTGGCCGGCGCCGGACTTGGTTTCGTTGGCGTTCTTCTGCAGCAGGCCTTCGTAAAGGTCGCCCAGGCCGTCCTCTCGCGCGCTGAACCAGTCCAGCCCGTCGAGCGCGGTGACCAGGGTTTCCAGGTGGCGTGGTTCCTTGAGGCGGGTCTGCGCGTCGGCGTAGATGGCGGCGATCATCGGATCGCTGCTCTTGCCCAGGTCCAGCAGCATCTGCCGGTAGTGGTTGAGCAGGTTGAGGCCGGACTTGCCGTTGAGATCGGGCCAGCGGCTGCCGGCGGGCAGCTTGTGCTCGAAGGCGTCGTTGTTGCGTACCTGCTCGTATTCCATTTTGACGAACAGCAACAGCACCAGCTCGGTGACGTAATCGCTGTAGTTGATGCCGTCGTCGCGCAGGACGTCGCAGAGGTTCCAAAGTTTCTGGACGATGTCGTTATGGGTCATGGGGTGCTGCCTTGTTCTGAAGTGGTGCGGGCCGGCAGCGCGATGCTGGAGGCCGGCGTGTTGATGGCGTAACGGGTGCTGCGGCCACTGCCGGGCAGGCGGCGCAGGCAGCCTTTTTCCAGCAGGTCGGCCAGATGGCGGGTGGCAGTGGCCTTGGAGACCTTGGCCACTGCCTGGTATTGCGAGGCGCTGATGCCGTGTTCGAAGCCGCGCTCGCCGCCATCGAGCAGGCGGTTGAGCACCTTGGCCTGTTCGGCCGACAGCGGCTGTGCGTGATGCTGCTGCCAGAAGCGTGCTTTGGCCAATACCCGATCGATACGGTGCAGTGCCTGCACCAGGCTGTCGTGCAGTGTGGTGAGGAACCAGTGCAGCCAGTGGGTGATGTCGAGCAGGCCTTTCTGGGTAGTTTCCAGGCTGCGGTAATAGCCGCTGCGGTCGGCGAGGATGCTGGCCGACAGTGCGTGGAGGCAGATCGCCTGCGGTTGCGCCTGGGCTAGGGCGAGATCGGTGAGTGCGCGGGTGAGGCGGCCATTGCCGTCGTCGAACGGGTGCAGAGTGACGAACCACAGATGGGCGATGCCGGCACGCAGCAGCGGATCCAGCGTGGCGTCGGTGCGCGAGCTGGCGAACCAGTCGAGGAAGGCGGCGAGCTGGGCGTCCAGGCCGTCGCGCGGCGGGGCTTCGAAGTGGACGGTGGGGCGGTCGAGCCGGCCGGAGACAACCTGCATCGGTTCATCGCCACGCAGCGCGCCGATGCGGATGCGCGTGGGCAGCAGGCTGTCCTGTTCGGCAAACAGCCAGCGGTGCCATTGCAGCAGGCGGGGCAGGTCCAGCGGGGCGTCGGCGTGGCCGGTGGCGTCTAGCATCAGCTCGGCCAGCCCCTCGCTGCGGCCAGTGGTGCGGCGAGGGTTGTCTTCGGCCAGGCCCAGATGGCGGGCCAGCGAGGAGCGTACCGAGCCGACATCCAGCCGCTCGCCCTCAATGGCCGAGGAGGTGACGATGTTGGAGAGCAGGGTGTCCAGCGCTTCGGCAGCCTGCTGGTCGCCGGCGACCGCGCCGGCCATGCCGAGCAGCTGGCCGTGGGCGTGCTGGCAGTCGCGCAGCAGTGCCGCCAGGGCATCGGCCTGCCAGTGGAAGCGAGGCCAGTCGGGCTGCTGCCAGATCCAGCGAGGGCGGGGTTCGGTTGTTCGGTTGGGCATTGGTGAGCCGATTGGCTGGGTTAATTGGCTCTTTGAATGAGCCGATTATCCTGGCTAATCGGCTCATCCGCCAGTGTGAACTGGCGACTTAGCCCGTCTGCTCCCACAGATGCTCGCCCAGGTCGCCCAAGATTTGGTCCAGCCGGCCATCGAGCAGGCGGTCCAACTGCAGGGCGCCGCCGTCTCCGCTGAAGTTGCGTTGCACCGTGTCGCGGTCCATCACCACCTCGTGTATCAACTGCTGGGCCAGCCGCTTGAGCCAGCGCCGCTGCACCGGCGTCCAGCTGCGCTGGGCATAGATGCCCTGCATGGCCTTGTCGACACGCTGCTCGAACGGCACCAATGCCTCGCCCAGCGCGGCACGGCGGATGTAGCCGATGATGCTGGCAGCGACCTCCTGCTGGGTGCTGTCGCGCCACGCGCCGCGCAGGTGGGCCTCGCTGTAGCCGTGCTGGTCGAGCAGCAGACGTACCTCACGCAGCTGGGCGCGGGTGAGGTCGCGGGGGCGGTTGACGATGACGCTGAGCGCGGCGGACTGATTGATCTGCTCGCGAATGAAGGCGTTGAAACTGTCCAGGTAATCGGCCGGGGCTTCGTTGACGCCGTAGTTCTGTGCGCGTTCGAGCAGGGTGTCAGTGTGTTCGGAAATGACAGGGTAGCGGTCCGTGCCCAGCAGCACGCCCACTTCGGCCAGTTGCTCCACCAGGCGCGGGTGTTCGCGAAGGAAGCTGGCCGCATTGCGCGCGCCGAGCTTGTGCAGGTGGGTGTGCAGCACGGCGGGCGCCACGCCCCAGGAGGTTTCCAGCTCGCTGAGCTTGTCGCGCAGATCCGGGCGCTGCTCGGCGCGATGCTGGGCCTTGCGCAGCACGCGCATGATGCGCTGGCTCAACTGGTCGAGCGCGTCGTCGGCATGGCTGCCGCCGTTGCTGCCGGGGGCATCGAAGCTGCGCTGCTGACCGAGCTCGTGGACCAGCTGCTCGATGCTGATGTTGGGGTCCTTGACCAGCGGGCGCATGGTGTCGACGTCTTCGAGCGCGGCGTACAGATCGACCGGATCGAAGATGCGGAACACGGTCTTGCCGATGTCGTCGCAGCGGCGGGTGGCGCGGCCCTTCATCTGTTCGTAGAGGATGCGCGAGCGGACCCGGCGCATGAACACCAGGTTGGCGATACGCGGCACATCGATGCCGGTAGTCAGCAGGTCGACGGTGATGGCGATATTGGGGTAGCGCTCGTTCTTGTAGTTGCGGATCAGCTGGTCGACCTTGTCGCTTTTGCCGGTGATTACCGCAACGCTGGCCTGGTTGTAGTAATTGCCATGAACCTGTTTGAAGGCCTCGTCCAGCTGGTTCTTGACGCGTTCGGCGTGGGGCTGGCTGACGCAGAAGATCAGGGTCTTTTCCTCGCCGTCCGGGTCCAGTTCGATGGCAAGCTGCTCGCAGACGACCCGATCGAAGTCCGCGGTGATCACACGCCGGTTGAACGACTCGATATTGAAATCGAGTTCGTCTTCCAGGTCTGCGGTATCGACTTCGCCGGTCTGCGTGTTGATGACGCTGACGCGCTCGCCGCGATCGAAGTGGATGCCGTTCTTGCCGAGCGCGGTGGTGTAGCGGATGGGCGGCTCGTGGTCGATCAGCCAGTCATCTGCCACTGCTTCGCGGTAGCTGTAGGTGTAGATCGGCTTGCCGAAGATTTCGGTGGTGTGCTTGGCCGGCGTGGCGGTCAGGCCGATACGGCAGGCATCGAAGTAGTCGAGCACGCGGCGGTATTGCGACAGGTATTGCGCGTGGTCGCGCACGGCCAGCTCGCCGTCGGTCATTTCCTGGTCGAGCGTGTAACCGCGGTGGGCCTCGTCGACGACGATACAGTCGAAGGTGCCGATCGGTGGCGGGTCATCGGACTGGAAAATGCGCCGGACCATGGCCTGCACCGTGGCGACCTGCACGCGGGTCTCATCGGCGGTGCGGGTGTCGTCCAGGCCATCGAGGTTGTAGATCTGCGCCAGCGTCTGGTTCTGCTCAAGCTGCATGTCCTGCATCGTCTCGGTGGCCTGGGTGCCGAGCGCGGAGCGGTCGACCAGGAACAGAACCCGGTGAAAGCGCTCGGCCTTGAGCAGACGGTAGATCAGGCCAATCATTGTGCGCGTCTTGCCGGTGCCGGTCGCCATCGCCAGTAGGCAGTTGCGTGAGCCCGATGCCAGCGCGCCTTCCACTGCCAGGATCGCGCGCTGCTGGTAGTCGCGCAGGTTGAGGTAGGCAAAACCTTCCTGGGCGAGGTCGCGCTCGGCCTGGTCGCGATCGCGGGTGAGCAGGTCGGCGATGTCCTCGGGCGTGTGAAACTTCTGCAGCGGGCGCCGCAGATTGGCCGGTGAGCGCAGGTCGCGGAACCAGATGCCCGATTGCTCGGCCAGCTGTTTCACGAAAGGACGGCCATTGCAGGCGAATGCCAGCGGCACCTGGAAATGGCCACCCTGGCCGTCGGCCCAGCCTGCGATCGAGGTGGTGGCCGGGTAGGCGGGGGCCAGCTCGCCACGCATCACAAAGTCGCGCGCGTAGCGCTCGGCCTGGGGAATCCGGTCGGCGATGTTGATCTGCTTGCGCTTGGCCTCGACGACGGCGACCGGCGTGAGGCCGGCAAACAGCACATAGTCGGCGTTGGCGCGCGGCACCTTGGTGGGCCACTCGGCGATGGCGAGATTGCGACCTTTTTCCGGGCGGATGCCCTTGGCGTGGGTGAGGTCGAGCGAGTCTGCTTCCCAGCCGGCCTCGCGCAGCTGTTGGTCGATCAGGATGCGGGTGAGGTCTTCGCTGAGGTCGAAGTTGTTGCTGGCCTGCTGGGTGGCGCCGGCGACCTGTTGGGTGGCGGCCTGGCGGGCGGTGTCCGGCTGTTGCAGGCTGGCGATGCGTTGTTCGAAGTCCTGGCGAAGCCGTTGCAGTTCCTGTTCGCGTTGGACTGCCAGCGCCGACTGCGCACGCGCTTCGACGTCCATCGCTTCGGCGAGCTCGGCGTTGAGCTTGGCTTCGCTGCTTTTGAGTTCGGCGAGCGCCTGGCTCTGGTCGTGTTGTTGGCGGGCGGTATCCAGCTCCGCTTTCAGGCGATGGACCTCGGCCTGTACTTCACGCAACGGTGCGGCTGGATCCTTCGGGGGCAGGAAAGCACCCGCCTTGAATTCGGCGGCGTTCCTGCCGAAGGCCCGGTGGTACCAGACCGCCAGGTCGCGGGCGACCTTCAGGCCATCCATCGCTTCGCGGTGCTGCGTGGTGAAGCCGTGGGTCGCCTTGTTGCCCTCGACCCGCAGTACGTGGAACAGCTCCTGGATCCGCCGGTCCAGGCGCAGCTCGCGTGCGAGCTGGTAGATCAGATCCGCCTGGGTCGTCCGTTGGTCGTGGATGATGCCGGCACGCCCAGCGAGATCCTGGGCAAGCGCTTCGGCGAACTGCCGGAGCTTGATCAGCGTGGTGTTGGGATCGCTGGCAAAGACCTGCTCGGCCATCGAGGCCAGTTTGAAGAAGACCGGATCGTGTTCCTGCAGGAAGGAAAAGTTGCTGTCGACAGTCACACGCGTATCCGTACTTGGCGCCCGGCGGGATGGCATCTCGCGGTAGCCCTCATAGGTCACCGACGCTGCCGTGGTCATTCTAGCGCCGGATGCGATGGACCGATATGCGATGGCTTGGGCCGTCGCAGCGACCTTGTTGGCAACTGCGCAAGTTTTTCCTATGAGTTCCCAGTCTTCTGTCGACAACTAAGTCGTTGCCGCGATGAAATTCGGCGGCAGCATAGATGCTTCTGCCTGATGATTCGTTTGAAATGGCTCTACTGCCTATATGAAACTGCAGGTACCGAACGCCTTGACGAAGGTAATCCTTGACGGCGGTAATCTGCAGTAGCACGATCAGCCTACGGAGCCTCGAAACTCCTCATATAGCGGTACCCACCTCCGAAATACTGGTGGGTTTTTTGTGCCTGCATGTTCTGTAGGCGCAACCGACGCGATGCCTGCGTCGGGAGGGCGGTGAATACAACACCCGCAAGGGGAATAAGCCCGCCGGCTATATGCGGTTTCGAGCCTCCCGACTTCCCGTCCGTCGCCTTGCGGCGGGCGGGCTGATTCCATGGAATGAGGAGCAGGCCATGTCGGACGTTGTACGAGATGCGCAGTCACACCCGGGCTACTACCTGCCAGAAGGCGCGCAATACCGCTTGCAGCAATTGCGCGACCACATGCGCTTTCTGGCGCGCTTGGCGCAGCCACGCACGCAGGCCGAAGAGCGGGCGCGGCAGCCGGCTATCTGCATGGACGAGTTGGCGGTCTGTCTGGAGCTACTGGCGACGCAGGTGACCCATGTGCTGGAAGAGGTGCAATGGCCTGCGGCGGTGCAGCGCAAGGTGTGATGGCTGGCAGACAAAAACGGCAGGCTGATTGCGCAATCTGCCGTTGATCTTTTACCGATGTCTACGCGCTTAGAAGCAGAATTTGCGCCAGGCTGATGGTGTCGATGTATACGTCGATGCCGTTGAACTCACGCTAGTGGCAGGTGTTCCTGACGCTCAGTTCCTAGCTGCTGATGAAGTCGTAGCCGAGGTTGACGCTGTAGCGGCAGTAGAATGCGCATGGACTGTTGAAGCAGCCTTAATCGTAGAAAGAGGGCCAGCCATGCGCTGCGTAAAGGGCGCTTCATTGTCCGTCCTTGCGCATGTGCCTTGGTTCCCACGTGCTCTCAGGGGCGTAAGGACCAACAATCCATGATGCCGTCCCTGGTATGACGCGCTTGCCCACGATCAGGCGGCCCTTGTTTCCCTCAATCTCAAGAGTGAAAGATGGAGGAACCTCTGGGTCACTGTTATTCATGTACTTGGCACCGGCGCGGGTCATCGCCTTGTCCATGTGGTACTTCACCCCGTTGAAGGGTAGACCCATGTGCTCGTAGCCGGGCCATGTGACCATTGCGCCCGCAATCCCGCCGCTTTCCTCGGAGCCGCCGCCAACGTAGAGCTCCACTTCGTATTGATTGTCCGGCGTATGGAAGGTGACTACCGTGCTCGTCGCGTTGACGGACCAGCTGAAAACGGCAAGCGCTGCAAAAAGCGCTAGCGATCCAGCTCCCTTACTGAAGACTCGATCACGCATGGCATCCCTCCCTGGTATGTGGGGTGATCTTATCCGATCGATTCCCGGTGCCAAGCCATCCGCGCAGCGCTGTCCGTGAGATTCGGTGGCTTAGCGGCGCTACACCGGCGCAGACTTCAAAATCCCCGACAAACTCTCGCGCAGGATCAACTGCAGATGCATGCGGTTGAGTTCCATGCCGCTGGTCATCACGCTGTGCAGGCCGCCGCACATGGCGGCGACGGCGAAGACGCGGGCCTGGAATTCCTGTTCGCTGCTGGCCGGGTCGGCGTGGCCGCGCAGCAGGCGTTTGAGCAGGGCGCTGAGGTGTTCGATCAGTGACGCGCTCTGCCGGCGCATGAAGGCGGCCAGCACCGGGTCGCGCAGGGTAGCCAGGTGCAGCTCCAGGTCGATGCGGGTGCGCTTGATGTTGATTTCCTGCAGCAGCCATTCTTCGAGCAGGCCGGCGATGAAATCCACCACGTGCACGTTGGCCGGGTGTTCCACCAGCCACATCTGGCGGATGGCGCGCATGTAGTTGCGCTCCAGCAATGCGCGCACCAGCGCGTCCTTGTCTTCGAAACGTTGCAGCAGGCTGCCGCAGCTGACCTTGGCGCGCTCGGCGATCAGTTCGAAGCTGGTGGCACTCAGGCCGATGACGTCGATGCACTGCTCGGTGGCGTCCAGCACCTCTTCCAGCAGCAGCTCTTCGCGCTCTTTTGCCGTGCGCAGCAACAGGACGTTGGACATGGGCAGCAGGGTGTCGGGGGGCTGCAGTATACCGGCGCGGCGTTACCCATCCGTTGCGTTCGCTTGTTGCCGTGCCATCAGTCATGGATGCGCGTGCGTATTGAAACACCGGTCACAGATGCGCTGGTCGACCATGTTTTCACGGCGGCTGTGCGACACGTGAGGTCGACGTTGTGCAGGAGAAGCATGTGAGTGAGAACAGTGCGGTAGCCGGTGTCTCGGCGCAGTGGCCGGCGCGGTTGTGGGTGGTGCGGCATGGGCAAAGCGCGGGCAATGTGGCGCGCGATGTGGCCGAGTCCAACGGCTCGGCCTTGATCGACCTGGAGCACCGTGATGCGGATGTGCCGTTGTCGGCGCTGGGCGAGCGCCAGGCCGAGGCGCTGGGGGCGTGGATGGCCGGTTTGCCCGAGCAGGAGCGCCCGACCTTGATCCTGAGTTCCACCTATGTGCGGGCGCGCCAGACCGCCGCTGCGGTGGCGCGTGCGCTGGGGCAGCCGGCCGATTCGGTCAGCGTGGACGAGCGTTTGCGCGAGAAGGAATTCGGCGTGCTCGACCGCTATACCACGGCCGGCATTCTTGCGACCTTTCCGGAGCTGGCCGAGCAGCGCAAGCTGGTGGGCAAGTTCTACTTTCGCCCGCCCGGTGGCGAGAGCTGGTGCGATGTGATCTTCCGCCTGCGCGGGGTGGTGGGTGACCTGCAGCGCAACCATGTGGGCGCGCGCGTGCTGATCGTGGGGCACCAGGTGATCGTCAATTGCTTCCGCTACCTGATCGAGCGGATGGACGAGGCCACCATCCTGGGTATCGACCGCGAAGGCGATGTGCCCAATTGCGGTGTCACCGAATACGCGGCTGCGGCCGACGGGCAATCGCTGGAATTGCTGCGCACCAAGTTCGTGCCGCCGGAGCTGGCCGACGAGCCGGTGACCACCGAGTCCGACCGCCCGGCCGGGGCGCGCTGATGGCCGCCCCGCGCGTGCGCATTCTCACCATGGCCGCCTTGCGGTCGATGCCGTTGCCGGCCCCGGGTGGCGACAAGGAGCAGCGCGGGCGCGTGTTGATCGTGGGTGGCTCGATGCGTGTGCCCGGTGCGGTGCTGCTGGCCGGCGAGGCGGCGCTGCGCACCGGTGCCGGCAAGCTGCAGATTGCCACCGCGGCCAGCGTGGCGCCGGGCATGGCCTTGGCGGTGCCGGAGGCGCTGGTGCTGGGGTTGGCGCAGAACGGGCAGGGCGAGATTGTGCGCGGGCATCGCGCGCTGGACGGGGCGATGGCGGCCTGCGATGCGGCAGTGATCGGGCCGGGGATGGCGTCGTCGGCCACCACCACGGCGATGGTCAGGCGCGCCGCCGAGCAGGCGGTGTGCACCTTGGTGCTGGATGCCGGCGCGTTGTCGCGTGGCCTGCGGGCGCCGATCGGGCGGCCATTCGTGTTGACGCCGCATGCGGGCGAGATGGCGACCCTGGCCGGCGACGACAAGGCGGCGGTGGAAGCGGCGCCGGGCGCGTATGCGCTGAAGTTTGCGCAGAAGCTGCGCAGCGTGGTGATCGTCAAGGGCCCGGACAGCTTTATTGCCGGCCCGGATGGAGTGGTGTGGATGCATCGCGGGGGCGCGTCCGGGTTGGGCACGTCCGGGTCTGGCGATGTGCTGGCGGGATTGATTGCCGGCTTTGCCGCGCGCGGCTGCGATGCGTTGACCGCTGCGTTATGGGGCGTGTTTGTGCATGCGGCCGCGGGCAGGCAGTTGGCCAAGCGGATTGGGCCGGTGGGGTTTTTGGCGCGCGAACTTGGGGCGGAAGTGCCTGGGATTTTGGATCGGTTGGCACGCCGCTGATCGACGCTCGTCGCGGTGATGCCGCGCGCAGACCAAAGGTCCTTCTCCAGCGGGATAGGGGTTGCGGTGAGGGTACGTTTGCTGGAGTCGTGGGGCTGTCTTTCCAGTTGGGGTTTAGGTTGTTGCCTTGATTGCAGGGGGCGGGTTGCACTCTTGGCAGACGTACCCTCATCCGACCCTTCGGGCCACCTTCTCCCGAGGGGAGAAGGGAGTGTCCGATGATGGAAAGGTGCATGGTTGCGCTCGTTTGTTGCGCGATGTTGCGCCGCGTTGGTCGGTTAGGCTTGGTCACCAACCTGGGAGGGTGCACGGTGAAGCGAGCGATTGCGTGGTCAATGGTCGGGGTTCTGGGAGTTTGGGGTGCTGCGACTGAAACGGTGTTGGCCTCTGTAGCAACAACAGCAACAGCATCGGCATCAGCATCAGCATCAGCATCAGCAGCAGCAACAACGCCGATTCCGGTGCCGGCATCGACGGCATCTGCATCCACGCCTGCATCGAAGGCGGTAGAAGCTCCGGTTGCGGAGGCTGCTACTCCGCCAGCCGCCGCCGGTGTACTACGCGTTTACACCTCTGCCCAGGGCGCAACGCAGCAGATGCGTGTCAGCACTGTCGATGCGCCCAGGGCCGGGCATGCGTTGACCGAGAAGGAGAACTCCATCTTCGTCAATCCGCAGCGGCGCTTCCAGGAGGTGCTGGGCATCGGCGGGGCGATCACCGACGCCAGTGCCGAGACTTTCGCCAAGCTGCCAAAGCCTGCGCAGCGCGCCTTGCTCACTGCTTATTACGACCCAAAAAAGGGCATCGGCTATACGCTGGCGCGCACCACCATCCACAGCTCGGATTTCAGCAGCGGCAGCTATACCTATATCAAGGAAGGCGATGCGGCGCTGAAGAGCTTTTCGGTCAGGCACGATCAGCGTTATCGCATCCCGATGCTGCGCCAGGCCATTGCGGCGGCCGGCGGCAAGTTGACGACATTCGCCAGCCCGTGGAGCGCGCCGGCCTTCATGAAAGACAGCAACAACATGCTCAAGGGCGGCAAGTTGCTGCCCGCGTATGCGCAGGCCTGGGCCACCTACTACACGCGCTTTATTGCGGCCTACGAAAAGGCCGGCATCCCGATCTGGGGCATCAGCCTGCAGAACGAGCCGATGGCGGTGCAGACCTGGGAGTCGATGGTGTTTTCCGCCGAGGAAGAGCGCGACTTTTTGAAGAACCACCTCGGCCCGACGATGGAGCAGGCCGGCTATGGCGACCGCAAGATCATCGTGTGGGACCACAACCGCGACATGATGCTGCACCGCGCGCATGTGATCTTCGACGATCCGGAAGCGGCGAAATACGCGTGGGGCATGGGCTTCCACTGGTACGAGACCTGGGCCGGGTTCGCGCCGATGGTGGAGAACGTCGCAGCCGTGGCACAGGCGTACCCGGACAAGCCGCTACTGCTGACCGAAGCGGCGGTGGAAAAGTTCGACCCGGCAAAGTTGCAGTACTGGCCCAATGGCGAGCGCTATGGCACCGCCATCATCAACGATCTCAATCATGGGGCGGTGGGCTGGACCGACTGGAACATCCTGCTCGATCAAAATGGCGGGCCGAACCACGTGGGCAATTACTGCTTTGCGCCGGTGCATGCCGACACGCGCACCGGCGAGGTGATCTACACGCCGAGCTATTGGTACATCGGCCACTTTTCCAGGTTCATCCGCCCCGGTGCGCGGCGGGTGAGTGCGGCCAGTAGCCGCAGCAATCTGGCAACGACGTCCTTTCTCAACACCGATGGCAGCCTGGCGACGGTGGTGATGAATGCCAGCGATGTGGCGATCCGTTACAACCTGTACGTGGGCGAGGCATCGAGTGAATTGGAGATTCCGGCGCATGCAATCCAGACGGTGGTGATGACGCAGTAAGCGCAGGCCGTGGGCGGAGCGTTGGTGGGGGGCGTACCCTCATCCGCCCTTCGGGCACCTTGTCCCGGTGAGAGAAGGGGGGACTCGCATGATCGAAGCCGTCTTTGCGTAGCTGGTCGAACTACCTTGCGGTTCGGTGGTGCTGATGCATCAGCATTCGAGACTGCCGCCGATACCAAAAACGCCACCGAAGAAAACCCCGCCGACCACTGCGGATGCAGCGATCGGCGGGGTTCTGGTGGCGTGACGTTGGAAGTGCGCTTTAAGCTAACTCAGGACAGCAACAAGCCACCGGTGGCACCAAACACTTCGCCGGTGACATAGCTGGATTCCTGCGAAGCCAGGATCACATACAGCGGCGCCATCTCCACCGGCTGGCCGGCACGCTTGAGCGGGGTTTCCGAGCCGAACTCGGGAATCTTTTCCGGCGGCTGGCCACCGCTGGGTTGCAGCGGGGTCCACACCGGGCCGGGGGCGACGGCGTTGACGCGGATGCCCTTCTCGGCGACCTGCTGAGCCAGGCCCTTGGTGAAGTTGACGATGGCCGCCTTGGTGGACGCGTAGTCCAGCAGCGTCGGCGAGGGCTGGTAAGACTGGATCGAGCCGGTGTTGATGATGGATGCACCCGGCGGCAGGTGCGGGATGGCCGCCTTGCACAGCCAGAACATCGCGTACACGTTGGTCTTGTAGGTGGCGTCGAACTGCTCGGTAGTGATGTCGGCGATGTCTTTCATCGCGGTTTGCTTGCCGGCGATATTGACCAGCAGATCCAGCCCACCGAGCTCCTTGACCGCGCGTGCGACCAACTGGTTGCAGAAAGCCTCATCCTTGAGATCACCGGGGATGCTGATCGCCTTGCGGCCTTCGGCCTGGATCAACTTCACCACTTCCGCAGCGTCCTGCTCTTCTTCCGGCAGGTAGTTCAGCACGATGTCGGCGCCTTCGCGTGCGTAGGCGATTGCAGTGGCGCGGCCGATGCCCGAGTCGGCGCCGGTGATCAGCGCCTTGCGGCCCTTCAGGCGGCCGAAGCCCTGGTAGCTCTGCTCGCCGTGGTCGGCCTTGGGCTGCAATGCATGGATGGTGCCCGGCGCTTCCTGGGTCTGCTCGGGGAACTTGGGCTGCGGAAACTGGGTGAGCGGGTTCTGCATTTCATACTGGTTCTTGGTGCTGGACATGCGCTGGCTCCTGCAGTGGGGGATGGCAGGGCCGCAGCGTGCTGCGGCCGATGCGGAGCAGTCTGGAAACCACGGCGATGCGTGCGGGTGAACGAATGTTGTGCATGATGTGAACGCGCCACGCAGATGGCGTGCGTGCGGTGCTGCTGCGCCGTGCACGCAGGCCGCGACCGGGAGGACCGCAATGCAGTGTGTAGGGATCGATGGCGCCGGCAGCGGCTGGCTGGCGGTGTGGCAGGCCGGCGATGGATTGCAGTTTGCCGGCTACCCCACGGTGGCCGCGGTGGCGAGCGCATTGGGGGATGTCGCTGTGCTGGGCGTGGACATACCGATCGGTCTGAGCGAGCACGCGCCACGCGCTGCGGATGTGCAGGCGCGGCGCTTTGTGGGTGGGCGCCGCGCATCCAGCATCTTTGCCGCGCCATTGCGCGGCATGCTGCATGCACCCACGCAGGTGGAAGCGTCCGCGTTGCATCGGGTGTTGGATCACGACGGGCAGCGTGGCTTTGGCGTGCAGTCGTTTGCGCTGCTGTCGAAGATTCGCGCCTGGGACGATGCCTTGCGCGCCGATCCGCCGTGGGCGGAGCGCGTGTTCGAGGTGCACCCGGAAGTGTCGTTCGCCGTGCTCGCCGGCGGGCACGGCCTGGCAGCGGGCAAGAAGAGCAGTGCAGGCCACCAACAGCGCGCCGCCTTGCTGGGCCAGTGCTATGGCGCCAGGCGGGTGGCCGCATTGCTGGAGCGCGTGCCGCGTGCGCTGGCCAAGCCGGACGATGTGCTGGATGCCCTGGTGGCCTGCTGGAGCGCGCAGCGCATTGCCGCGGGCACCGCCGGCAGCCTGCCGGCGGTGGTGGAGCGCGATGCCTGCGGGCTACGCATGGGCATCCACTACTGACTCAGCGCGTCTGGGTCGACATCGAATACGGCCGCTGCGCCGGATCGGTGGCCCATTGCGTGTTCGGCGTGGCTTGCATGCGGAAGCGCAACTCGCCGCCGGCCTGGATTTCTTCGTGCGTGAGGTAGGCGCGGGTCAGTGGCTGGCCGTTGAGGGTGACGCTGCCGACATAGCTGCGCGCCTTGCTCAGGCCATCGGCGATCACGCTGAAGCGCTTGCCATTTGGCAGCTTGAGCGTGGCGCGCGGCAGGAACGGCCGGCCGATGATGTACTGGTTGCTGCCCGGTGCCACCGGATAAAAGCCCAGCGTGGTGAACACGTACCAGGCCGACATCTGGCCGAGGTCGTCGTTGCCGGCCAGGCCTTCGGGGCCGGCGTGGTATTGGGTGTCCATGATCTGGGTCAGCCGCGCCTGGGTGCGCCAGGGCTGGCCGGCGTAGGCGTACAGATAGGCGACATGGTGGCTGGGCTCGTTGCCGTGCGCGTACCAGCCGATCAGACCGGTAATGTCTTCCATGTGCGCGAATACCTTGGGGTCGACCTTGGCATCGAACACTGCATCCAGGCGCGCCAGCAGTTTGTCGTCGCCGCCATGTGCGGCGGCAAGCCCGGCGACGTCCTGTGGCACATACCAGGAGTATTGCCAGGCATTGCCTTCGGTGTAGTCGCTGCCGTAGCCGCTAGTGGATGGATCGAATGGCTCGCGGAAGTTGCCGGCACGGGTACGCGCGCGCATGTAGCCAGTGGCCGGGTCGAAGGCGTGCTTCCAATTGCCGGCGCGCTTGCTGAATTCTGCGGCGATGGCGGGCTTGCCGAGCTTGTCGGCCATGCGCGCGATGGTCCAGTCGTCGAAGGCGTATTCCAGCGTCTTGGAGGCGGCTTCGCCTTCTTCGTCGATGGGCACGTAGCCCAGCTCGCGGTACTGCGCGATACCGTCGTAGGGGCCGTAGTTGGCGCTGGCGACCATGGCATCGAGCGCTTCGTTGGCATCGAAGCCGCCGATGCCTTTCATGTAGGCGTCGGCAATCACCGGCACGGCGTGGTAGCCGATCATGCACCAGGTTTCCAGGCCATGGAATGCCCACACCGGCAGGATGCCGTAGGCGCTCTCGCGGCGTGAGGCGAGCAACGAATTGACCATGTCGCTGCTGCGTTGCGGCGGCTGCACCAGGGTCAGCAGCGGATGCAGGGCGCGGTAGGTGTCCCAGAGCGAGAAGGTGGAGTAATTGGTCCAGCCACGCGCCTGATGCACGGCGTTGTCCGGCCCGCGGTACTGGCCATCGCTGTCCATGAACAGGGTGGGGCCGAGCAGGGTGTGATACAGCGCGGTGTAGAGCTGGGTGCGCTGTTGCGGCGTGCCTTGCGCATCGATCGCCGACAGCGCCTGTGTCCACTGCGCGCGTGCATCGGCGCGCACGCGGTCGAAATCGAAATCGGGCACTTCCGCGTCGAGATTGGCGATGGCGCCGGCCTCGCTCACTGGCGAGAGCGCAACCTTGACCACCAGTGGCGTGCCGTCGTTGGCAACGTCGAACACGCCGACCAGTTGCCGGCCTTCGATCTGTGCGCGCTGGGTGGGGTTCTTCTCGCCCGGCGGCGGAAAGCCCTTGTACGGGATGTCCTGCTCGGTGTCGTGCAATTGCGTGGCGGTGAGCGGGCGCGAAAAGCGCATGGCGAAGTACAGCTGGCGGCCGGGGGCCCAGCCGCGGGTTTCGCGAAAGCCGGTCACGGTGCCATCGCCGCGTACGCGCAGCCGCGACCACTGCACCTTGCCGGGGTAGTCGTACAGGCTGGTGCGCAGGTCCACCAGCACATGCGCCGGTGTGCCCTTGGGGAAGGTGTAGCGATGCACGCCCACGCGCGCACTGGCGGTGAGTTCGGCGCGGATGTTGCGGTCCTTCAAGGTCACCGCGTAATAGCCGGGTTGCGCCTGCTCGCTGGCATGGTCGAACTGCGCGGTGTAGCCGCTACCCGGCGTGGCGGCGTCGCCGCGTTCGAGTCTGACCTGGCCGGTCTGCGGCATCAGCAACACATCGCCCAGGTCCGAATGCCCGGAGCCGGAAAAGTGCGTGTGCGAGAAGCCGACAATCGTGGTGTCGCCATGCCGGTAACCGGCTGCCCAGCCATAGGCCTCCTTGCGCGGCTTGATCTGCGTGTCCGGGCTCAGCTGCACCATGCCGAACGGCAGCGTGGCGCCGGGATAGGTGTGGCCTTCGCCACCGGTGCCGATAAAAGGATCCACCGCGCTGAAACCCGCGTCGTCCGCGCGTGGCGCCGCGTTGCCGGCAAAGCTGACGCAGGCGGCAAGCAGCGCCAGCCAACGCAGGGGAGAGAAGGCGATTGAGCGATGCTGCATGCGAACGGTTCCAGGCGGATGCAGCGCCGGACCGTAGCACAGCTGTCGGGCCTGATCGCATGACATCCATGCCTGCATCGTTGAGCTCGCTAACCGGTGCGCGGCTGGCGGCGGTGATGCGTGCGCCTGTCT
Organism: Xanthomonas sp. WHRI 7064; assembly: GCF_040202355.2. Lineage (NCBI taxonomy): Bacteria > Pseudomonadati > Pseudomonadota > Gammaproteobacteria > Lysobacterales > Lysobacteraceae > Xanthomonas > Xanthomonas sp. WHRI 7064. The sequence goes on from NZ_CP167821.1 coordinate 1,395,110, forward strand.
TTGAGAGGTTGCTGGCGTTGCGCGCAGGAGACTGCGGATGCGCAGATCGGTCGCCATTCTGCACGGAACGAGCGCAATGCCAGCAACTGCGAGAGAGCGTGCGAATGCGGGGCTTCGGCTGCGGGCAACCGCAACGCCGGGCTGCTGAAATCGCGCAAACCGTCCGCATATCACCCGGATGGATCTGTTCGATACTCCCACCGCGCCCGTGCAGCTGCTGCACGATACGCAGGGCGGCGTGCGCTATTGGCCGCAGCTGCTGGCGCCTGCTGTGGCGCAGCAGTGCTTTGCCGCGTTGCGCCAGGCGACCGACTGGCGCAGCCAGCGCCGCGAGATGTACGACCGTGTGGTGGAGGTGCCGCGGCTGCTGGCATCGTATCGGCTGGACGCACCGCTGCCGCCCGGGCTGCCGCTGCAGGCGCTGCTCGATGCGGTGCAGGCCGTGTTGCCCGCGCCTTACAACGCGGTGGGCCTGAATCTGTACCGCGATGGCCGCGACAGCGTGGCGATGCATCACGACAAGCTGCAGACGTTGCTGGCGCCGTATCCGATTGCATTGGTGTCGCTGGGTGCGACGCGGCGGATGCAGCTGCGCGCAAAGGATGGCAACACGCGTGCGATCGGTGTGGAGCTGGCGCCCGGCAGCCTGCTGGCGATGAGCCATGCCTCGCAACTGAGCCACGAGCACGGCATCGCCAAGACCGCACGTGCGGTGGGCGAGCGCATCAGCGTGGTGTTTCGGGTGCGCCCGGCCGAGCGCATGGCCGCCGGCCAGCACGGGCCGCACTGGGAGCCAGTACAACCGTAGCGTGGCTGACAAGGCGTGGTGTGGGTTCGTCGCCGTGGTGCGGAGTAACCAGAGCAAACCGAGCAGCAGCAGCAACAGCAACAGCAACAGCAGCAACCGAAGCAACCTAAGCAATCGGAGCAATCGGAGCAATCGGAGCATTCGAGTGCTGCGTACCAGCTGCGGGCCCAGTGCCGTGTTCGCTTGGCCGCCAGCGCAGCAGCTACGTCGGCAACCTTCTGCGCGTACGGTTGCGGTTGATTGTGCCGGTCACCGCTGGTGAGCGTGCGGTACCGCTGGCAGCCGCGTGAGGTGTTTTGCCTGTGCAAACAACGCACTGGTGCGCGCGCCGGTGCTGCTCGTGCATGCGCTCTGTCGCGCACGGCATGGCCCTTTCAGGTGATTGCCATCACCCTCACGGCTGGCCATGCTTGCATGTACTCCCCCTCAGCGTCGCCATTCCATGTCCCTGGCCGATACCCGCCACCATCAGATGTTCCCCGAGCTGGACTCGGGCCAATTGGCGATCACGCGGCGGTTCGCCAGCGGGCCGGCGCAGCGTTTCGATGCGGGCGAGCTCGTATTCGACGTGGGCGATGCGCACGCGCCGGTGTGGGTGGTGCTGGAAGGCGCCATCGAAGTGGTGCGGCGCGACGGGCTGGGCAACGAAAAGCCGATCACCTTGCAGACGCCCGGCCAGTTCACCGGCGAGGTCAGTCAGCTGGCCGGGCGCGCGTCGCTGGCCGGTGGGCGTGCCGGGCCGCAGGGCTGCCTGGCGCTGCCGTTCGACACCGCGCATCTGCGCGCGCTGATGATCAGCTCGGCCGAAGTGGGCGAGGTGGTGATGCGTGCGTTGATCCTGCGCCGCGTCGGCCTGATCGAAGGTGATGCCTCGGGCTCGGTGTTGATCGGCGAGCCGGACGATCCGCATCTGACCCGGTTGCAGGGCTTTCTCACCCGTAACGGTTACCCGAACACGGTGATCGATGCCTCCGACGAGGAAGGCCGCGCGTTGGTGCAGCGCTTCGGCATCCAGGAGCAGGAACTGCCGGTGATGGTGTGCCCGAGCGGGCGGGTGCTGCGTCAGCCCAGCGATGCCGAAGCGGCGCATTGCCTGGGCATGACGCCGGACATCGACCCGGACAAGCGCTACGACGTGGCCATCGTCGGCGCCGGCCCGGCCGGTCTGGCGACGGCGGTGTATGCGGCCTCCGAAGGCCTGTCGGTGCTGGTGCTGGACCAGCGCGCCATCGGCGGCCAGGCCGGCGCCTCGGCACGCATCGAAAACTATCTGGGCTTTCCGACCGGCATTTCCGGCCAGGCGCTGGCCGGGCGAGCCTATAACCAGGCGCTGAAATTCGGTGCCGAGCTGGCGATTCCGATCGAGGCCGGCACGCTGGAATGCGGGCGCGACGATGGTGCGCTGAAGCTGGATCTGGCCGACGGCAAGCAGCTGCTGGCCAGCACGGTGGTGGTCGCCTCCGGGGCGCGTTACCGGCGCCCGGAGATCGACGGGCTGGAGCGGTTCGAAGGCCATGGCGTGTCGTACTGGGCCTCGCCGGTGGAAGCGCGGCTGTGCGAGGGCGGCGTGGTGGCGCTGGTGGGCGGCGGCAATTCCGCCGGCCAGGCAGTGGCGTTTCTGGCACCGCGGGTGAAGGAACTGCACCTGATCATTCGCGGCGAAGGGCTGGAATCGTCGATGTCGCAATACCTGATCGACCGCATCGCCGTGCTGCCGAACGTGCAGTTGCATACCGGCACCGAAGTGTCCGCGCTGGAAGGCGACCCGGAGCGCGGCCTGCAGGCGGCGGTATTGCGCACGCGCGCCGATGGGCAGACCACGCGGGTGGAATTGCGGCATCTGTTCCTGTTCGTCGGCGCCGACCCCAACACCGGCTGGCTGCAGCAATGCGTGGAGACCGATGCGCGTGGCTTCGTCGTCACCGGCAACGCGCGCGGCGATGGTGTGCCGGCCTGTTTGCCGCTGGAAACCAATCGCCCCGGCGTGTTCGCCATCGGCGATGTGCGGGCCGGCTCGGTCAAGCGCGTGGCCGCAGCGGTGGGCGAGGGCGCGGCGGTCGTCGCGCAGATCCATCAATACCTGGCACACCAGGCCAACCCGGTGCCGGCATCCGAACTTGTCAGTGCCTCACAGGAGCCCACCACCTCATGAGCGACCAGTGCACACATACCGCGCAGATCAGCGAGGTCACGCCCAGCGCACGTGGCTGCGAAGACTGCCTGGCCATCGACAGCACCTGGGTGCATCTGCGCCTGTGCCGCAGCTGCGGCCATGTGGGGTGCTGCGATGATTCGCCGCATAAGCACGCCACGGCGCACTATCACGCCACAAGCCACGCCATCATCGAAGGCTACGACCCGCCCGAAGGCTGGGGCTGGTGCTATGTGGACGAGGTGGAAGTGGAGTTGCCGGACCAGACGCCGCAGCTGGGGCCGATACCGCGGTATGTGTGAGGCGGCGCGGTTGGTTGGCGGGGTGTGGATGGGGGGCTGGGGCGCCGCTGGGAATCGGGAATCGGGATTGGGGAATCGGGAATCGTAAAAGCGGTTTGCGTGCTGTTTGATTTGGTCGGGTGGGGATTTTGTGTGGGGCGATTGCGCGTTTGCTGAGGGGGGGGGGGGGCAGTTCGCGCGCGCGCCCACTTACTCCGGCCAGTGCACCTCTGGTAGCTCGCCGATCGTTGGGCGGGCGAACAGATAGCCTTGCTGCAGGTGGATGCCCATGTCGCGCAGGGTGCGGTATTCGTCCGGGTGCTCGATGCCTTCGGCGATGATGGCGATACCGAGTTCCTCGCACATGCGGGTGGCGTGGCGGACGATGGCCTGGCGGCTGCGGTCGGCGTCGATGCCGCGCACCAGGGCGATGTCCAGCTTGAGCAGGTCCGGCTGGAAATCGGCCAGCAGGCCGAGGCCGGAATAGCCGGCGCCGAAGTCGTCGATGGCGGTCTTCAGGCCGCGCGCTTGATAGGTGCGCATGATGTCGAGCAGATGCGCCGGCTCGGCCAGGTGTTCCTGTTCGCTGACCTCGAAGATGATGGCGTCCAGCGGCCAGCCGTACTGCGCAGTGGCCGAGAGCGTGGCGCGCAGGCAGTGTTCGGGGTTGTAGACCGCGTTGGGCATGAAGTTGATCGACAACAGGGCCGGCAGCGCGATCTGCGCGGCGCATTCGATCGCCTTGATGCGGCAGGCTTGGTCGAAGGCGTAGCGGTTGCGCTCATCCACGGCGGCCAGGATGCTGCCGGCCGATTCGCCGTCGACGCCGCGCACCAGCGCCTCGCCGGCGTAGATGCTGCGGGTGGACACGTCCACGATCGGCTGGAACGCCATGGTGATGGCGGTGGGAAAGTCCTGGCCGTCGCGGCAGGCGTTGCAAACGGGGAGCGTGGGCATGGCTGAGCAATCGTGCGGCGTAGAGGTAGCCTAGCGGTATCGGCCGCAACAGCGCGTCATTGAGTCTGCACACGCATCCTCGCGCCATCCTCACCTGGGGCGTCACCGGGCTCGGCGATAATGCGCCATTCCCCGCATCGGACGCCCCATGACCGCTCTCACCGAACGTTACGCCCTGGCCGTGGATTACGCGCGCATTGCCCATGCCGGGCAGGTACGCAAGGGCACGCAGATTCCGTATCTGAGCCATTTGCTGGGCGTGTCCACGCTGGTGCTGGAATGCGGCGGCGACGAAGAACAGGCCATCGCCGGGCTGCTGCACGATGTGGTGGAAGACTGCGGCGGCGGTCACGAGGCCTCGATCCGCGCGCAGTTCGGCGATGCGGTGGCCGACATCGTGATGGCGTGCACCGATGCCACCGCCGAAGACAAGGCCGAGGTGGACAACACCGCCAGCGCGCGTAAACGCGACTGGCGCGAGCGCAAGCTGGCCTACCTGGAGCACCTGCGCAACACGCCCGAGCGCGCCTTGCTGGTGTCCGGCTGCGACAAGCTCTATAACGCGCGCACCATCGTGCAGGACCTGGAAAACCCGGACGTGGGCCAGGACATCTTCAACGTATTCACCGCCGGGCGCGCCGGCACGTTGTGGTACTACGGCGAGCTTGAGGAGATCTTTCGCACGCGTGGCGCGGCGACTGCACGGCTGTTCAGTGGCGTGGTGGCGCGCATGCAGGCGCTGGCCGAGACCGGCGAGCAGCCGGTGCCGGCGCACGCGCTGGGGTGATCGGATTGTAGAGCGGCTGGTTTGTGAGTTGGCTGCAGGCCCTTGCCCGCCCACCGTCGCGGGACACGCCGCAAGTACGTCCATGTAGGCGCTTACGCGGCATCCATGCCGCGTAAGGTCCCGACGGTGGGCGGACAAGGACCTGTCGAGATGGCCGGTGTGTGTGGTTTTCGATAAGGCAACCGACTGACTTTCTGGTGAGGTGTTCTCGCCGCGCTCTTGACGCTGTGGGTTTGCTGCAGGGCCCTTGCCCGCCCACCGTCGCGGGACACGCCGCAAGTACGTCCTTGTAGGCTCTTACGCGGCATCCATGCCGCGTAAGGTCCCGCGACGGTGGGCGGACAAGGACCAGTTGAGTTGGCCGGCGCGCATGGTTTTCAACAAAGCAGCCGGCAACTGTCTTGTGCGGTGTCCTCGCCGCTTGCGGGACCGTGTGGCGGCATGGATGCCGCCATCGAGCCCGTGGGATGGTTTACGGCATAGCCCGCGAGCGATGAGGGCGCCGCGCCTTCGACCGATGCATTCCAGGGCGCTCAACGAGTTGCTTGATTGAAGCGCCGCAGGACTCGCCGTCAACACTGACACCGGCTGTATGCGGCACGCGGTAGGCTGGCGCATTGTCGAATGTCGGTGTGTCACTCATGTCCAGCGCAGCGTCGTCTTCCTCCGGCCTGGTGCGCGTGCGCGGTGCGCGCGAGCACAACCTCAAGAACGTGGACGTGGACATCCCGCGCGATGCGCTGGTGGTGTTCACCGGGGTGTCCGGCTCGGGCAAGTCGTCACTGGCGTTCGGTACCGTGTTTGCCGAAGCGCAGCGGCGTTACCTGGATTCGATCTCGCCGTATGCGCGGCGCCTGATCGACCAGGTCGGCGTGCCGGAAGTGGATTCCATCGAAGGCCTGCCGCCGGCGGTGGCCTTGCAGCAGGCGCGCGGCGCGCCGAGTGCGCGCTCGTCGGTGGGCAGCGTCACCACCATCTCCAACTCCCTGCGCATGCTGTATTCGCGTGCGGGCAGCTACCCGCCGGGGCAGGACATCATCTATGCCGACGGCTTTTCGCCCAATACCCCGGCCGGTGCCTGCCCTACCTGTCATGGCCTCGGGCGCATCTACGATGCGACCGAGGCGACCATGGTGCTGGATCCCACTCTGAGCATCCGCGATCGCGCGGTTGCCGCCTGGCCCGGTGCCTGGCATGGCCAGAACCAGCGCGACATCCTCACCACATTGGGCCACGACGTCGATCTGCCGTGGCACAAGCTGCCGAAGAAGACCCGCGACTGGATCCTCTACACCGACGAGCAACCGGTGGTGCCGGTGTACGCCGGCTACAACCTGGACGAGACCAGGCGCGCGCTACGCCGCAAGGAGGAGCCCAGCTACATGGGTACCTTCACCAGCGCGCGGCGCTACGTGCTGCACACCTTTGCCACCACGCAGAGTGCGCAGATGAAAAAGCGCGTGGCGCAGTACCTGATCAGCACGCAGTGCCCGCAGTGCGACGGCAAGCGGCTGCGCCGCGAGGCGCTGTCGGTGACCTTCGCCGGCCTGGACATCGGCGAGCTGTCGCGGCGGCCGCTGGACGAGGTGGCCGACCTGCTGCGCCCGGCTGCGGAAGGTGGCGGTGGCAAGCGCAACGACAAGCGCAAGCAGGCCGACACGCATCCCGAGCAGGCGATTGCCGCGCAACGCATCGCCGCCGACCTGCGCGCGCGGATCGAGGTGGTGCAGGCGCTGGGCCTGGGTTATCTCAGCCTGGAGCGCAGCACGCCGACGCTGTCGCCGGGCGAGCTGCAACGGCTACGGCTGGCCACGCAGATCCGCTCGCAGTTGTTCGGCGTGGTGTATGTGATGGACGAGCCATCGGCGGGCCTGCATCCGGCCGATGCGCAGGCCTTGCTGGGCGCACTGGATCAGCTCAAGGCCGCCGGCAATTCGGTATTCGTGGTCGAACACGAGGTGGATGTGATCCGCCACGCCGACTGGATCGTCGACGTCGGCCCGGCTGCCGGCGTGCACGGCGGGCAGGTGCTGTACAGCGGCCCGCCCGCGGGACTGGAGCAGGTGGAGGCCTCGTCCACGCGGCGTTACCTGTTCGGCACCCCGCCGCAGGTGCACAGTCATGCGCGTGCGGCCACCGGCTGGCTGCAGCTGCGCGGCATCACCCGCAACAATGTGCGCGAGCTGGATGTGGACCTGCCGCTGGGGGTATTCACCACCGTGACCGGTGTGTCCGGCTCGGGCAAGTCGTCGCTGGTGAGCCAGGCATTGGTGGAACTGCTGGCCGCCCATCTTGGACAAACCCAGGCAGAGGAAGACGAAGCGCTGGACCCGCTGGAGCGCGGCACGCAGGTGCCGCTGGGTGGTGCGATCGTCGGCGGGCTCGACCAGGTGCGCCGCCTGGTGCGGGTGGACCAGAAACCGATCGGCCGCACGCCACGTTCGAACTTGGCCACCTACACCGGCCTGTTCGATCCGGTGCGCAAGCTGTTTGCCGCCACACCGGCCGCGCGCCGCCGCCGTTACGACCCGGGGCAGTTTTCGTTCAACGTCGCCAAGGGCCGCTGCGCCACCTGCGAGGGCGAGGGCTCGGTGCATGTGGAATTGCTGTTCATGCCCAGCGTGTACGCGCCATGCCCCAGCTGCCACGGCGCGCGCTACAACGCCAAGACCCTTGAGATCGCGCTGCGGGGTCACAACATCGCGCAGGTGTTGGCGATGACCGTGGACCAGGCCGCCAGCTTCTTTGCCGACGACGCCAGCGTGCTGCGCCCGTTGCAGGTGTTGCGCGAAGTGGGGCTGGGCTATCTGCGGCTTGGCCAGCCGGCCACCGAGCTGTCCGGTGGCGAGGCGCAGCGCATCAAGCTGGCCACCGAGCTGCAACGTGCGCAGCGGCGCGACACCGTGTACGTGCTGGACGAGCCGACCACCGGCCTGCATCCGGCCGATGTGGATACCTTGATGCGTCAGCTGCAAGGCCTGGTGGAGGCCGGCAATACGGTGATCGTGGTCGAGCACGACATGCGTGTGGCCGCCAGCAGCGACTGGGTGCTGGACATGGGCCCGGGCGCGGGCGGCGCGGGTGGCGCTGTCGTGGCGGCGGGTGCGCCGGAGGCGGCTGCGCGGCAGCGTGGCAGCCGCACTGCGCCGTTCCTTGCAGAGGTGTTGCGTGGGAACTAAGCGTGGCTGACAACCCTTTCGAAGGTTGTAGCGATGGCGTCAGCATGTTGGCCAGACGCGCCTTCGATGACGAGTGAATCGATGTCGGCATGGCAGCGAGTTGCTAGCGTCGAAGAACGCTAATCAGACCGCACTGCGTCTCCATCGCATCGCAGGGCACGGCATCACTGCTCCTGACCATGCACACCGACCAACTCGACGGGTCCTTGCCCGCCCACCGTCGCGGGACCTTACGCGGCATGGATGCCGCGTAAGCGCCTACAGGGACGTACTTGCGGCGTGTCCCGCGATGGTGGGTGGGCAAGGGCCCTGCAGCAAACCCGCAGATCGTCCGCTGTAAACCGAGGCACACGCACCGTCCAATCTCTCAAGACCCAGTCCCCTCTCAAGACGACCGAGAGCGTGAGCGTCAGCGCAATGTGGCTGTCCCGAACCAACCTGGGTGCTATGGGTTAGCGAGACACGCCCCATATCCATCCCCTTAGCTGAGCCATTCCGATTGCCGCTGGCGCTCAGCCCATCAATTCAAAACTCGCAGACACGCCCTCGGCCTCCGCAGAGGGCGCCACCCAGAGATCGAATACGCCAGGCTCTACCGTCGGCTTCAATGCCTGGCCGATAAACAGCAGGTCCTCACGGCGCAGCACGAACTCCACCACCGCGCTGCCGCCCGCCGGCACCGCCAGCTTGCGGAAGTCCTTCAGCTCGCGCACCGGGCGGGTGATGCTGGCGCTGCGGTCGCGGATGTAGAGCTGCGCCACTTCCTCGGCATCGCGGGTGCCGCGGTTGTGGATGCGCGCGCTGATGCGCAGGCTGCCGGTCGCCGCCATGCGTGCATCGCTCAAGCGCAGCTCGCCATATTCGATGCGGCCATAGGTCAGGCCGTGTCCGAACGGAAACAACGCGGCATTGGGCGCGGTGCGGTAGCGGGTCTTGAACGGTTGCAAGGCATCCGGGCGCGGGTCGGCACGGCCGCTGGGCTTGTGTGCATAGCTATAGGGCACCTGCCCGGCGGTGTGCGGAAAACTCACCGGCAGGCGCCCGGACGGACCGTGCGCGCCGAACAGGATGTCCGCCAGCGCGGCGCCCGATGCCGAGCCCAGGAACCAGCCGACCAGGATCGCCGGCGCCTTGAGCACCGGGCCATCGATCACCAGCGCACGGCCGTTGCTGAGCACCACCACCACCGGCGTGCCAGTGGCTGCCACCGCAGCCAGCAGCGCTTGCTGCACGGCGGGAATGACGATCTCGCTGCGCGACTGCGCTTCGCCGGAGTAGCGCATCGGCTCGCCGATCGCCAGCACCGCCACATCCGCGGACGCCGCTGCGGTGACGGCCGCCTGCACGCCGCCGGGCAGGCCATGTTCGAAGTCGCAGCCTTCCACCACCTGCAGGCTGTCCGGGTTGCCCAGCCGCGCGCGCACTGCAGTGGCCAGGTCGTTGCCGCTGTCGTCGCCGCCGAACAGCGTCCACGGGCCGGCGCTGTCGGTCCAGTTGCGTGCCATCGGCCCGATCAGCGCGATGCGTTGTCCCTGCGTCTTGAGCGGCAGCAGCTCGCCATCGTTCTTGAGCAGCACGATGGATTTGCGCGCCGCCTCGCGCGCCAGTGCCAGGCTGTCCTGGCGCCGCTGCCGCGCCTGCGCGCGTGCCGGCACGATGCGCAAGAACGGATTGTCGAACAATCCAAGCTCGGCCTTGAACTGCAGCACGCGCCGTACCGAGGCATCCAGCTGCGCCATCGTCACCTCGCCGGCGGCCACCAGCGCCGGCAGATGCTGCAGGTACAGCCCGCTCTGCATGCTGATGTCCACACCGGCCAGGAACGCCAGCCTGGTCGCCTCGCGCGCATCGCTGGCAAACCCGTGCCCGATCAATTCCAGATCGCCGGTGTAGTCGGACACCACCAGGCCACGGTAGTCCCACTCGCCGCGCAATACCTCGCCTAGCAACCAGCGATTGGCGGTGGCAGGGATGCCGGCGATCTCGTTGAAGGCCACCATCGTGGTCACTGCGCCGGCATCGAAGGCAGCCTGGAACGGTGGGAAATAGACCTCGCGCAGGCTGCGCTCGGAGATGTCGACGGTGTTGTAGTCCAGCCCCGCCTCGGCGGCTCCGTAGGCCGCGAAATGCTTGGGGCAGGCCGCAAGTGCGTCGGCATGATCCAGGCCCTCGCCCTGGAAGCCGCGCACGCGGGCCTGCGCAAAGCGCTGGCCGAGCAGCACGTCTTCGCCACTGCCTTCCACGCCGCGCCCCCAGCGCGCATCGCGCGCGATATCCACCATCGGCGCGAAGGTCCAGTCGATGCCGACCGCACTGGCCTCCAGTGCGGCCGCCCGCGCGGTGCGTTGCGCCAGCGCCGGCTCGAAGCTGGCGGCCTCGGCCAGCGGCACCGGAAACACCGTGGTGAACCCGTGGATCACATCGGCGGCAAACAGCAGTGGAATCTGCAGACGGCTCTGCAGCGCGGCCTGCTGCAGTTGCTGATGCCACAGCACATTGGAGCCATTGAAGATGCCGCCGACCCGCCCGGCACGCGCGGCAGCAAGCTGGCCCTCGGCCGTGGGCACGGTATTGATTGGATTGGCCGCTGCGGCGGCATCGGTCTGCTGCGCCGAACCGGACAGCGTCAGCTGGCCGGCCTTTTCTTCCACGCTCATGCGTGCGATCAACGCATCGATAAAGGCCGGCGCCGCGGCCGCACGACGCGGCAGCGCAACTCCCACCGGTACCTGTGCCAACACCGCTGCCGAAGCAGTGCCCAGCAGCAACCCGCGACGCGTGATCCCTTTCCGCATGCCCGCCATCCCCGTCTGTCCAGGCCAGACGCTAACGGATCGCCAGCGAAAAGCCGTGATGCGCTGCACGATGGGTGCCAGGCGGGCGAACTCGGCAACGACGGCGACAGCACAGCGCCTTCACCGTTTCCGCACTAGCGTGCGCCATCGATCAACGGCGGTCAGGACACACGATGCTGGACGTGGAAACACGCGTGCGCTTTTACGAAATGATGCACCTGGACATGCCGTGGTGGGAGTTCGTGCTGCGTGCGGTAGCGGTCTATACCGTGGTTCTGCTGTTGACGCGCCTGACCGGCAAGCGCGCGCTGGGCCAATCCACGCCGTTCGACGTGCTGCTCATCGTGCTGCTGGGAACCGCGGTGCAGAACTCGTTGATCGGCAAGGACGTCTCGCTGCTGGGCGGCATGATCCTGGCGGCGACCTTGCTGGTGTTGAACTGGCTGGTGGGCATGGCCACCGCGCGCAGCCGGCGGATCGATACCTGGGTGCAGGGCACCCCGGCGCTGCTGGCGCGTGGCGGTGAGATCTACTGGAAGGAACTGGTCCGCCACAACGTCAGCTACGCCGATTTCGAGGTGGCAAAACGTAAGGCCGATTGCCGCGACGATGCCGATATCGACATGGCGATCCTGGAGACCTCCGGGGAGATCAGCATCCTGAAAAAGCGCTAGCGCGCCGGCAGGCCGGCGTGCATGCCGGCGGTGCCGCCGCACCAGCGTGGCAGCCAGCCTGGCGCATGTGCGCCACGGCATGGCGACCGGCGGATCAGCGGGCCTTGCAGAACAACGACAGGTCCACCGACTCGGCCATGCGCTGGTAACCGGCATCGTTGGGATGCAGGAAGTCGCGGGTCAGCGCGGCGGGTAGCCACTCCGGCTTGGCCGGGTCGCGCAGCGCGGCGTCGAAGTCGATCACCGCATCGAATGCCTGACCGTCGCGGATGAAGCCGTTGAGCGTCTGGCGCGTGGCTGCCGCCACCGGTTCGTAGCGGTCGGAGTTGCCGAACGGGGTCAGCGTGGCGCCGATCACGGCGATGCCGTGTTGCTGCAGCCGGGTCACGATCTGGCGATACCCCAGCACCATGTCGGCGGCATTGCGGCCGGCAATCGCATCCGGCGGACCGCTGTGGCGGATGTCGTTGATGCCTTCGAACAGGATCACCTGGTCCACGCCCGGCAGTGCCAGCACGTCGCGATCCAGCCGCGCCAGCGCGCTGGGGCTGCGGCCGTCGTCGAGCAGCTTGTTGCCGCTGATGCCGGCGTTGAGCACCACCACGCTGCCGGGGCAACGCTGCTCCAGCCGCCTGGCCAGCAGGGCCGGCCAATCGCCATTGGCGCCGCGCGTGGCGGTGGCACCTTCGGTGATCGAATCGCCCAGCGCCACCACCACCGTCTGGCGTGGGTGCGGTGGTTGCACGTAAAGGGCGGAGATGACGTTCTGGCGATACGCCAACGCCTTGCTGTCCGGCACCTCGGCCTGGCCCTTGACCACCCGCACGGCCGTGCGGCGTACCGCCGGGCGCGCCGGCGTGGGGAAATACAGGCTGACCGCCACCTCGCCCAATGCCGGTGCACGCAATGGCACCGGGTCGCTGAGCAGCACGCCACCGGGCGGCACGGTCACGCTGGCGCGCCCGTCAAAGCGCAGCGGTTGCGCGCCGCCGCCGCCGCCGAGCAGGCGCGCGGTGCCCGCAGCGATGGTCAGCGGTGCGGTGCCCAGCTCGTTGCTGATGCGCACGCGCAGGGCCACTGCCGCGCTGCCCAGGCGCATGTCCTGGCGCACCGTTTCATCGGCAAATTGCAGCGGCGTGTCCGCACCGCCGTCGAGCCGGTCCGGGGTTGCCGAAGCGATCCAGGCCGGCACCCAGCGTGGTGCCGGGTGCGCCGTGGCCGGGCCTGCCAGCACCACACTCAGTGTCGCAGTCATCATCCATCGCCAGCGCATGCGCAGGACTCCTTTGTTGATCAGGAAAAGAACACGCCGCCGTTGACGTCCAGGTTGGCGCCATTGATGAAGCTGGCCGCATCCGATGCCAGGTACAACGCCGCATCGGCTGCTTCCTCCGGGCGGCCTTCGCGCCGCAGCGGGGTGGCATTGGCGACGAAGGCACGCACTTCCGGCTTGGTGAAGTCGTCGTGGAAGCGCGTGGAGATCATGCCGCAGCACAATGCGTTGACGCGGATGCCGCGCGGGCCCAGTTCCTTGGCCATCGCACGCGAGAAGGTCATCACCGCCGCCTTGGCGGTGGCGTAGATGGCCGCACCCGGCCCGCCGCCATCGCGCCCGGCAAGCGAGGCGAAATTGACGATCGCACCGCCTTCGCGCATATGCGGCGCCACCGCCTGGGTGGTCAGGTAGACCGATTTGAGGTTGAGGTCCATCACCTGATGGAAGAAGGCCTCGTCGATGTCGGCCAGCGGCTTGCGCGCCAGCATGCCGCCGGCCACGTTGATCAGCACGTCGATGTGCTGGCCGAAGGCGGTGCGCGTGGCGGTCAGCAGGCCGGCCACGGCAGTGGCATCGGTGACGTCGGCGCGGTGCAGGATGCCCTGGCCGCCGGCGGCCTGCAGCTGTGCCAGGGTGTCGCGCGCGCTGGCGTCGTCGTTGGCGTAGTTGATGCAGACCTTGGCGCCGGCCGCGGCCAGCTTGAGCGAGATGGCGCGGCCGATATCGCGGCCACCGCCGGTGACGATGGCGACCTTGTCGTGGAAGTGCATGCGGGTGTGTCCTGTTGGTGTGGGGAAAGCGGGGTAGGCAGCGGGCACGCTCAGGTGCCCGCCGCGTCGAGTCGGTGGATGCGGCCGGTGACCAGCCACAGCGCGGCCAGCGAGGCCGGCACCAGCGCGGCGACCAGAATGAACATCGGTGCGTACGAGGTTGCGGTCATCACCGGAACCAGCCAGGTGGTGATCAAGGTGCCGGCCACCGCGGCCATGCCGCCGATGCCGGCCAGCGAGCCGACCGATTTGCCGGCGAACAGGTCGCCGGGCAGGGTCTGGATATTGCCGATGGCGATTTGGAAGCCGAACAGCACGGCGGCAATCGTCAGCACCGCCATGCGCGGGTCGGCGGCTTGCACGGCGCCCAGCAGCGCCGGCGCCATGATGGCCCCGCCCAGGGTGATGGTCCATTTGCGCGCGCGGTCCACGCTCCAGCCGGCCGCGATCAGGCGCCCGGACAGCCAGCCGCCGCACAGGCTGCCCAGCATCGCACCGACGAACGGCACCCAGGCGAATGCGCCGATCTGCTTGATGTCGAAGTGGAAGGTCTCGGCCAGGTAGATCGGCAGCCACGACACGAACAGCCACCAGATCGGGTCCAGGAAGAAGCGCGCCAGCACGATCCCCCAGCTTTGCCGGTGCGACATCAGCTGACGCAGCGTGGGCAGGTAGGCCGGCGGCGGCGCGCTGCCGGCGTCGGGCGCATCCAGGATCAACGCACGTTCGGCCGCGTCGACCCAGGGATGCCGGTCCGGCCCGGCGCGGTAGATCACCAGCCATGGCAGCAACCACAGCATGCCGAGCACGCCGATCAGCACGAACGTGCCTTTCCAGCCGAACGACAGGAACAGCAGCGCGATCAGCGGCGCCGAGACGATTGCGCCGATGGAGGCGCCGGCATTGAAGATGCCCTGTGCCAACGCACGCTCGCGCGCGGGAAACCATTCCGCATTGGCCTTGACCGCGCCCGGCCAGGCGCCGGCTTCGCTGATGCCCAGCAGCGCGCGCACCACCGAGAACGCCATGATGGAGTGCGTGACCGCATGCAGCGCGATGGAGAGCGACCACACCGCGATGGACAGGGCAAAGCCGAGCCGGGTGCCGATGATGTCGAACAGCCGCCCGAACACGAACTGCCCGGCGGCATAGAACAGCATGAAGATGGTGACCAGCAGCGCGTAGTCTTCCTTGGTGGCGCCGATGTCGCGCGAGATCGCCGGCCACATCACCGCCAGCGCGTTGCGGTCGATGTAGTTGATCACCGTGGCCACCGCGATCAGCGCCACGATCAGCCAGCGCACCGCCGAGCGCTTGCCTGCGGGGCGCATGCGGGCGGTGCTCATTGCGCACCTGCCGTGCGATCGAAGCGCGCGTAGCCGCCGCGCCAGTTGTAGCGCTGACCGGCGGCCTGTACCTGGTGGCTGCGTTGTGCGTCGGCGTCGTCGGCCACCGCCAGCGCGATGCGCTGGCCGCCGACCAGGGTGAGCACGATCACCTCGGCATCGTCGCCGCGCACGCGCTCGATGGCGCGGATGCGGCTGTTGGCGCCGTGCACGTATTCGGCAGTGCCGTTGTATTCGCCATGCGGTTCCAGCACGCCGAAGAAGCTGACATTGGCCTGCCCATCGACGCGCTGGATCAGCGCCGGTTCGCGGCGCAGGTTGAAATTCGGGTCGTTGGCTCCGCTCTCCACCAGCAGGGCACGCGCCGGCGCGCTGCTGCCGAAGCGGTAGCTGTAGAAGCGGCCGGCGAGCAGCCAGCTCAGGCTGCGCGTGTCGGTGCCCGCATCGCTGGAGGCGTCCACCCACAGGTGCTGATAACCGTTGGCCTTGCCCAGCACCGGGCGTTGCGTCAGTGCGCGCTCTGCGGTGAAGCCGACCTGCATGATCTGCCCGTTGAAGTGCAGCGGCAGGTCGTAACGTGCCGGAGCGCTGGCGTTGACGCGCAGCAGGTCGACCACCACCGGCAAGGGCAGCTGCGGGTGCGACAGCAGCGCCTGGGTGCGGGTGAAGCTGACCCCGCCGTAGGCCTGCTGCATGCGCGCCGACACGATCTGGGTGTCGGCAGTGCTGGCGAACAGCAGCTGCGTCGGCGCGTGTTGCTCGCCCACCTTCCAGTCGCCGTTGAAGTGGCTGGTCTCGTTCACCACCAGCGTGTTGTGCGCAACGGTCTGCTTGGCCCAGCTGGTGTTTTCCGGCAGATAGATGCCGCCGGCCTTGGCTTCCACATTCAGGAAACGCGCCGCGCCGTAGTCGGTGACCACGCGCTGGCCGTTGTCGTAGAACAGCCAGTTCAACTTGTCGAAGTGGCCGTGGCCCATGCCTTGCGAGGTGTTCTTCATCACCAGCGTCTGGCCGTCTTCGCCGCCGCTGCGCAGGATCGCCAGCGCGCCCTGGTCGCCCTGCGCGCCATCGCGCAGCAACACGCTGCCGAAGGCGAACGGTTGGGCGCGGTCCTGCGCGAGCGCGGTGGCCACGGCCAGGCCTTCGGGGGTGAGCAGCACGCGGCGCTGGCGTTGCGCGATGGACAGCAGCTGCGCGTCGTGGGTCTGCGCGTAGGCGATGCCGATGCCGGCCACCAGTTCCTCGGTGTCCAGGCCCTTGTCGAGGATGGCATCGTTGATCGGGAAGAAATAACCGCCGTAGCTGCTCTGCACCAGGCTGTTTACGGCCTTGAGCAGCACGCCGTCGCGGCGCTGGAAGATGTGCTGCTGCGGCTGGTTGCGCTCGATCGCATTGGCAAACAGCACGAACGGCGCCAGGGCATAGCGTTGGTAGTACGGGCCTTCGGCGTAGTAGCCGTCCGGCGAGAACAGCTGGTCCACCTGCGTCAGGAAGCCGGCCTTGCCATCGCGCCCGCTGCCGCGCAGTGCCTTGTCCACCAGCGCCTGATCGCGCAGCACATAACCGGTCATGCCGACCGCGGCCACCGCCCAGGTGGCGTGGTTGTGGATCTTGTCGAAGTTGTCGGCGCTTTCGTCGCACAGGAAGTGCGCCATGCGCGCGAACACGTCACGGTCGATGGTGGCGCGGTCCTGCGCGCTGAGGCTGTCGCGGATGGCGTCGTAGCCCTGGCTTGCGTAGACCAGCCACACCGAGTCGTTCAAGGACTGCCAGAACAGCCGCCCCGGCACCTGGCCGCGCCCGGCCGGGTGTGCGCCCAGCGTGGGATACAGGCGCGCGTAGGCCAGCAGTACGTCGCGCGCATAGTCGGCATAGGCGCGGTCGCCGGTGAGCCGGTACAGCGCGCCGGCGGCCTGGATGGCCTGGTAGTTGCGTTTGTGCTGCTCGTGGCTGGCGCCGCCGCCGGGATCGCTGGGCACCGGCACGTCCACCCCGGCCCGCATCGCCGCGCGCACGCTGGCTTCTGCGCGTGCCTGTTCGCGGGCGAACACCGGCAGCCCGGCGCCAGCGCTGGCCATCTCGCGCCATTGCTGGGCGGTGACCAGTACTGGCGCGGCGTCGGTGGCGCGCGGTTGCGGCTGCGCTGCTTGTTCGGCCGCGGGTGACGGGGCGGCGCTGCAGGGTAGGGCGCTGCCGGCGCCGACCAGGACCAGCAGCAACAGGCGGGTGGAACGGGTCATAGCAGGGGCTCCGCTGCGTCGGCGTGCAAGGCCGGGGTGCCGACGAACTGATTGCCGCTGGCGATGAGGTGAGGTGTGCCGGTGGTGTGCTGCGCCAGGATCGCGGCGCTGTCGGCGAAGCGGTTATTGCGCAGCGCAATGCGCTGCACGCCGTGCAGGCGCAGCGACGCATCCGCAGCCCGGCCGACCTGCGTGAAGTGCGAGTCGCTCACCTGCAGCACCGGGCCGAAGGTGCTTTCGTCGCGGCCGCCGCGATACAGGTCCAGCACCGGCCCGGCGACACGGTGGAACTGCGACTGCCGCACCGTGACCTGTTCGACGTTGTAGGTGCCACGGTCGTCGGTCTCGGCGTGTGCGGACAACACCTTGCCGGAGACGTCCTCGACCAGCAGCCGGTCCAGCAGGATATGGTCGGCCAGGCTGCCCTTGCCGAGTGCGATCACATCGAAGCCGGGTTGCGCGTCCAGATGATGCAGGTGCGTGTCGCGCAAGGTGAGCTGGTACTGCGCCACCGCGCTGCCCGGTGCGGTGCGGATCACCGCATTGCCCGGCTGCGCGGGCGCGGCGCGGCCATCGATCTCGAGCCGGGCCAGGCTGAGCGAGCCGCCGGGCGCGATCTGGAACAGCGCCGGCTGCGAAAAGCGGATGCGCGCGCGGCCGCGTTGCGGGCCTTCCAGCGTCAGCGGCCGGTCCACGTCGAGGATGTCATCGACCTGGTAGCGCCCTGCGTCCAGTTGCAGGCGATCGCCGGGGCCGGCCTGCGCCACGGCGTCGGTCAGGCTGGACTGCCCTGGCCTGACGCGAGTGCGGCGGCCGCTGTCGGCGACTGCCTGCGCTGCCTGCTTGGGGTACCAGCTCACGCCCACCTGTGCGCGCGCGATGTAACTCAGCGCCGGGTCGGCGCCGACGCCAGTGGCGTTGTCGGCGACCAGCAAGCCGGTGCTGGCACGGGTCATCGTCACCTGGCGGCTGTTGACGCCGCCGGGCAGGCGGGTGGATGCCAGCGGGCTTTGCAGGTTGCTGGTAAAGGCAATACCGGACAGATCGCCCAGCACGCGCACCGGGTCGCTGGCGGCCACGATCAGGTTGCCGGCAAAGCGGCTGTTGATCGGCGCGGCGGTGCGCTCGGCATCCATGCCGGCGCCGAAGTACAGCTGGTTGACGGTCACGAAGGTGTTGCGCTCGATGCGCGCCTGATCCACCTGCACGTAGCGGTTGGCAGGCGAGTTGGGCACCCCGTACATGATGCTCAGCGCCGACGAATAGCCATCGCCGGCCAGGTTTTCCAGGTAGTTGTGGCGCACGGTCTGCTTGCGGTTGATCACGCGGATGCCGCCGGTGTTGGCCTTGCCGTCGCCGAAGAACACGTTGCGCTCGACCAGGTTGCCATCGCCATGCCGCAGCACCAGCGCGCCGCGCGATTGCTTGAACACATTGCCACGGTAGGTGTTGCCGCCGGACTTGTTGGAGACCACCTCCACCTCGCCGTCGCAGCCTTCGAACCAGTTGTTGTCCACCACTGAGTTGGAGGCGCTGTCGGCATCGCTGCTGGTGCCGATGCGTAGCGTCTCGCCGCCATTGGCGCCCAGGTTGGGGCGTGGCCCGAACCAGTTGTGGTCGATGCGATGGCGATTGTCCAGGCCCTGGGTGGCATCGCGCACCACCACCAGGGTGGGGCCGGCATTGGTCTTGCCGACCAGTTGGTTGTGGTCGAAGCGGTTGTCGCTGTCGTACAGCGCCACCCAGTTGTCCGAGTCGCTGCGGGTGGGCTTGCTGAAGCCATCCACCACCACGCCGGTGATGCGGCTGTGGCGCGCGCGTTCCTTGCTGGAGATGCGGTACGACAGCACCGCGTCGCCGGGGCTATGGCCGTCGCGGAACACCAGATCCGACACCACCAGGTAGGTGCCGGCCATCTGTAGGTTGGAGGTGCCGCTGATGATCACCTTGCCCGGCGTTTGCGCGGTGAGGGTGATCGGCTGCTCCGCGGTGCCTTGCCCGCGCAGCACGATGGCGAAATCCCGCCACTGCCCATCGGCCAGCACGATGCGATCGCCAGCACGCAGCGCGGCCGCCGCCACGGCGTACTCGCTCTGGTCGTGCACCAGGTACGAGGTGGCCTGGGCCGAGCCGACCCAGGCGGGCGCACACAGCAGCAACAGGCAGGCGAGGGAGACGGGGGATCGCATCGGGATGCTCCTGGACGCTGGCGCGTCGGTGATGGCCGAGGGTAACAGTGCAACTGGATCGTCAACCAAAACGATAGTCCAGTTGGTCCGTATTGAAGTCCTTGATTGCCTCAATGTCATGCTGCAGATGCACAAAAAAATCCACAGAACTGGCCTAGTCAGGTGGCTCGTTCGATAAATCGCAGAAATGATTGACTTGGTGTTGATCCGCATGGAGTCTCCACCACGCTCGATCTCGAGCATCCTTTGGGAGGAGGAATTGTGCGGTATCTGAAACTAGTCCAATCGCGTAGACCAATTATTCGAAATGCACTGGCGCAGGCGCTGCTGGGTGCCGTTGCACTAACTAGCGCGCAGGCAGCCCAGGCCCAGCAAAGCGATGCCGCCCAGCAAACACCGGAGCAAGCGCCCACCACGCTGGACCAGGTCAAGGTCACCGGCATCCGCAGCTCGATCCAGTCGTCCATCGACAGCAAGCGCGAGCAGACGGTGGTGGCCGACGTGCTGTTGGCCGAGGACATCGGCGACCTGCCGGCGCTGTCGATCGGCGAGGCGATCGAGACCATCACCGGTGCGGCCACGCACCGCGAAAAGGGCGGCGCGTCGGAGATCTCCATCCGTGGCCTGGGGCCGTTCCTGGGCTCGGCCACCTTCAACGGGCGCGAGGCCAGCAACGGCAGCGGCGACCGCTCGGTGAACTTCAACCAGTTCCCTTCCGAACTCATCAACACCGTGGCGATCTACAAGACCCAGCGCGCCGACTTCGTCGAAGGCGGCATCGCCGGCACGGTCAACATGCAGACCGTACGGCCGCTGGAATTCGGCAAGCGCCGCGTGCAACTGGACGGGCGGGCGACCTATGCCGATGGCGACAGCAAGTTGCGCAACGCCGATGGTGTGGGTTGGCGCGGCACCGTCAGCTACCTGGACCAGTTCGATCTGCGCGGGGCCGGCAAGCTGGGGGTCTCGCTCGGCCTGCAGCGGCTGGAAGGCACCAACCCGGAAGAGGTGATGAGCAGCAGCTCCACCTGGACGGCCTGCAACGCCAACGAGGTGGTGGGCGCCAGCCGCAACTGCACCGCCGTGACCCCGGCGCAGGTGCAGGCGGGGACGCCGTATTACCTGGCGCCCGGCAGCCGCGTGTACCGCCAGATCAGCGAGCACGATCAACGCGACGCGGCCTTCGCCGCACTGCAATGGCGGCCCTTCGACGGCCTGGAGGTGGCCCTGGATTACCAGGATTCGCAGCGCACCGTGACCGAAGACCGCGCCGAGCTGAACTTCTCCGAGACCCTGCGCAACCTCAACAACCGCCAGGTGGGCGACAACGGCGCCTTGCTCGGCCATACCGGCAGCAGCACGGTGGAATCCTCCACCGACTACAAGGTGCGCGACGAGCAGTACCGCGGTGGCGGGCTGCGCGTGGAATGGCGCCCGAACGCGGCCTGGATGCTGTCCACCGACCTGTCGTATTCGCGCACCGAGCGCAGCGAGATCGACCGCCTGATGCGGCTGCGCTCCAATGCCACCGACATCAACGGCAACCGCGTGCCCGGGATCAACGGACAACGTGTGGACTACACCTACACCTATGCCGGCGATGTGCCGGGGATCGTGGTCGATCCCGCGTTCGACCTGAACAACCCGGACAATTTCAGCGCCGCCGCGCGCGCGCGGCGCGACGAGTTGCGCCGCGAGCACACCATCCGGGCCTGGCGCTTCGATGGCGCCTTCACCCCGGAGAGCGGGCTGCTCACCTCCATCAAGGGCGGCGTGCGCCTGTCCGAGGCGACCTACCGTGACCTGGACGACCGCGTCGAGCGCAACGTCACCGATCCGGCCACGATCCGCGCCGCCAACCTGGCCTGCCGGCAACCGTTCCCGCAGGAGGATTTCCTCTCCAGCGCCAGCGGCAACACCATCCAGCAGTGGGCCACCTTCGACAGCCGCTGTCTGTTTGGCGCCATCACCGGCGTGGACGACACCGGCCGCAATGCCGACCCGCGCGGCACCGCCGACTCCGACGTGGAAGAAAAGACCCGCGCGCTGTATGTGATGGGCGAGTTCGCCAGCACGCTGTTCGGGCTGCCGCTGGACGGCAACCTGGGCGTGCGCTGGGTGCGCACTGACGTCAGCTCGGTGGGTTTGCGCGGCGAGCTGGACGTGGTCGACAACCCGGACGGCACCATCCAGCTGGTGGAAACCGGGCGCTTCGCCGCGCAGACGGTGCGCGCGTCCAACCGTGTGTTCCTGCCCAGCTTCAACGCCAACATCGGCCTCACCGAGCAGACCCAGCTGCGCTTTGGGCTGTACCGGGCCATGGCGCGCCCGGATCTGGTGGCGTTGTCTGCCGGGCGTACCTTCATCCTGGAGCCGGGGACCGAATTCACTACCGTCGGCGAGGCGATCGGCAGCATCACCGCCACCGGCAACCCGCGCACGCAGCCGCTGCTGTCGTCCAATGCGGACGTGTCGCTGGAGTGGTATCCCAATGCCGACTCCCTGCTCAGCGCCGCGGTGTACTACAAGCAGTTCACCGGTGGCGCGGTGCCCACGGTGGTGGACGAGCGTTTCGTCATCGACGGCACCGCGGTGGTGGTGCCGGTGGTGCAGGACGTCACCACCCGGCAAAAGAGCGATCTCACCGGGCTGGAGCTGACCGGCACCCACCGCTTCTCCTACCTGCCGGCGCCCTTCGACGGCCTGGGCGTCAAGCTGAGCTACAACTACGCCGATTCCAACTACAAGACCCAGGATCTGCGCCTGGGCGACCAGGTCGACCCGGCAACCGGCCTGGTGAGCAGCGGCATCGTCGCGCCGGCCAATATCTTCGGCCTGTCGCGGCACGTGTTCTCCGGCCAGCTGTATTACGCCATCGGCGCGGTCGACCTGCAGGCCATCTACAAGTACCGCTCCGAGTATTTCCAGAAGTTCGTCGGCGCCCCGGCGCAGAACCGCTACGTGCGCGACAGCGGCACCCTGGACCTGCGTGCCAGCTACCGCGTCAATGCGCAGCTGTCGGTGTCGCTGGAGGCTTCGAACCTGACCAACGAGCCGCGGATCTCCGACATGCCGGTGCCCGGCAGCTTCCGTGAGTACAACACTTACGGGCGACGTTATTATTTGGGGGTGCGCTACCGGTTCTAGCGTCGCCCACCTGTCCGGCACCCGTGTGCCGGGCCGATCACCCTGAGGGTTTGAGTCGCCGATGTCCGAAAACCGCCTGTACCACTCCGTTGCCGCCAAGATCCGCGCGCTGATCGACACGGGCGAATTCCCGGTCGGCTCGCGCCTGCCGGGCGAGCGCGAGTTGGCCGAGCGCTTCGGCGTCAGTCGCGTCACCGTGCGCGAGGCCGAGATCGCGCTGGAGGCGCAGGGCCGCATCGTGATCAAGATCGGCTCGGGCGTGTACGTCAAGCCACGCCTGGCCTCGGACGAAGGCGCGCTGCCGGATGTCAGCGCGTTCGAGCTGACTGCCGCGCGCGCGGTGATCGAGGCGGAGGCGGCCGCATTGGCCGCCAGCCACATCACCGATGCGGATCTGGATGAATTGAACGGCATGATCCAGGCGCTGTCCGCACCGGGGCTCAGCGATGCGGCCGCTGCCGACTACGACCGTTCCTTCCACCTGGCGATCGCGCGGATTAGCGGCAACCCGGTGGTGGCGCACTGCGTGCAGCTGATCTGGCGCATGCGCAACGAATTGCCGCGCGTACGCGAGGTGTATGCGCGGGTCTGCCACGACGACGGCGCCACCCGCGTGGACGAACACACCGCCATCCTGCAGGCCCTGCAGCAACGCGACCCGGTGGCGGCACGCACGGCCATGCGCAACCATTTCCAGCGCCTGTTCGAATCCATGCTGGAAGCGACCGAGAACGATGCACTGGCGGAGATCCGCCGCCGCACCCAGCAGGACCGCGCGCATTTTCTGGCGGCCACGCGCACCTGAGTGCATGGGATGGATTGTTGGAGGCGCTGCGTCCACTGCCAGCGGCACTTTCGTGCCGCTGACGCTGGTTCCTCCGAAAGACAGATCCTCCAATCAGCTGGACGCGCCGTCTACGCTGGGTCGGCACTATCGACACGTGGCTGATCTGAGTGTCGCGCCAGCGGTCACCGCGGACGCTGCAGCGACAGCACGCTGCAGCGTCCGGCCTGAGGCAGATCGCTCTACCTGAGGGGCGTGGGTACCTGCGGTGCAGGCCTCAGTCCGCCATCACCTTGTCCGGCGTCATCGGGGTGCTGCGGATGCGCTTGCCGGTGGCATGGAAGATCGCATTGCAGATCGCCGCCGAAACACCGACCAGGCCGATTTCGCCCACGCCTTTCGCACCCAGGCTGCTGACGATGCGATCGTCCTCGTCGGCAAAGATCACATCGATGTCGTGGATGTCGGCATTGGCCGAGACGTGATACATCGCAAAATCGTGATTCATGAAACGACCGAAGCGGTGATCGGACTGGGTGTGTTCGTGCAGCGCCTGGCCGATGCCCCAGACCACGCCGCCGACGATCTGGCTGCGCGCGGTGATCGGGTTGAGAATGCGCCCGGCTGCAACCGCGCTGACCACGCGGGTGACGCGGACCGTGCCAAGCTCTTCGTCCACCCGCACTTCCACAAACACCGCACCATGGGTGGCGCGGGTGTACTTGCGTTGCTTGAGCACATTGGGCAGCAGCAGGAACTTGTCTTCGATCTGTTCCAGTTCTGCTGCACGCAACAATTCGGTCAAGGCAATGGTGGTGCCGGCATCGGCGCGCAATGCCAGCGTGCCATCGGCAAACACCACCTCGTCCAGCTTGGCCTTGCCAAAGCGCGAATTCGGCAACGCCTGCGCCAGGCGCAGCAACCGTGCGCGCAGCTTCGCGCACACGCCATCCACTGCCGAGCCCACCGTGGTCACATGCGACGAGCCGCCTTCGATCGGTGCGACCGGCAGGGTCGAATCGCCGAGCTGGAAGGTGACCTGTTCCAGCGGCAGGCCCAGTGCTTCGGCCGCGATCATCGCCATCACCGTATAGGTCCCGGTGCCGATATCGCTGGCTGCGCTGCTCACCACCAGCCGACCGTCGGCGTGCAGCACCGCATGCGCGCGCGCAAACATCTGCATCGCATCCCATTGCCCGGTGGCCATGCCCCAGCCGACCCACTCGTTGCCTTCCTTGCGTGCGCGCGGCTGCAGCGGGCGCTTCGCCCAGCCGAAGCGTTCGGCACCTTGCTGGTAGCACGCGCGCAGCGCCTTGGTGGAGTAGGGCTTGTCGTCGGCCGGGTTGACCTCGGCATAGTTCTTCAGGCGCAGCGCCAGCGGGTCCATGCCCAGCTCATAGGACAGCTCGTCCATCGCCACTTCCAGCGCATGCACGCCGTGTGCGGCACCGGGTGCGCGCATGTCCATCGGGCTGAACTGGTCCAGGCTCACCAGGTTGTAGCCCAGATGCACGTTGTCGCAGGCATACAGCTGCCCGCTCCAGTTGACCACCACCTCGACGTAATCCTCGATGCGCGAGGTCTCGGCAATGGCCTCGTGCCAGATCGCGCGCAAGCTGCCGTCGCGGTCGGCGCCGAGCTTGAGCCGTTGCAATGTCTCCGGGCGATGGCCGAAGGTGAACATCTGTTGCCGCGTCAGCACCACGCGCACCGAGCGGTCCAGCAGGATCGAAGCCATCACCGCCAGCGGCAACTGATACTGCGGGCGCAGCCCGGAGCCGAAGGCGCCGCCCACGTACGGATTGCGCACGGTGACCTTGCGCTTGCTCAGGCCGAACACATGCGAGACATACCAGCGGCTGTTCTGCGAGCCCTGGGTCTTGTCGTAGATGGTGAAGTGGCCATCGGCGTCGCGGATCACCGTGGAGGCGAACAGCTCCATCGGATTGTGGTGCTCCACGCCGCTGTAATAGTCGGCCTGCACCTGGACAGCCGCATTGGCAAAGGCGGTGTCCGGCTCGCCCTTGTCCTTGGGCGGCGGCGAGAAACCGGCCTTCATGGCCTTGGGCTTGTGCGCACGGTCCAGGTTGGTCATCAGGTTGGTATCGTGCGGGTCCTGCAGCAGTTCCACCTCCACCAGGTGGGCCGCGTGGCGCGCCGCTTCAAAAGTGTCGGCCACCACCAGGGCGATCGGCTGGCCGCTGTACAGGATCTTGTTGTCGTACAGGGGCCGGAACGGCGAACCGGCCGGTGCGGTCATGTCCTTGTAGAAGACATCCATGCCGCGCATATGCGGGCGGTTTTCATGGGTAACGATCTCCAGCACGCCCGGCACCGCACGCGCGGCATCAAGATGGAAGGCGACGATCTCGCCCTTGGCGATGCTGCTGTTGACCACCACACCATAGGCCAGATCCGCCACCGGCCATTCGGCGGCATAACGTGCCTGGCCGGTGACCTTGGCGCGCCCGTCGATGCGGGTGACGCCAGTGCCGGTGGGGCGATAGCCGGTGCCGCTGTCGGCAACCGGCGGACTCAGGTCGTTGTTGGGTACGTCGGTGCTGCGTGCGTTCATGGCGCTTCCTCCAGCGCGCTGGTTCGCCCGCGGTTGTCGATGGTGCCCTCGCGGGCGACGTCCAGGGCACGCACGATCGCGCGGCGTGCCAGCGGCAGCTTGAAGGCATTGTTGCCTTGCGGTTGCGCACCCTGCAGCAAGGCATCGGCCAGGCTGCCGAAGCTCTCGGCCGTGGCCGGTTTGCCCACCAGCTGCGCTTCGGCGTCGGGGTTGCGCCAGGGCTTGTGCGCCACGCCGCCCAGGGCCACGCGCACCTCGCGGATGCTGCCGTCCTCGGCCAGGTCCAGCGCCGCCGCCACCGACACCAGCGCGAATGCATACGACAGGCGCTCGCGGATCTTCAGGTAGGCGCTGTGCGCGAAGAAGCGCTGTGCATCGGGCAGGTCGATATGCACGATCAACTCGTCCGGGGCCAGGGTGCTGTCCAGCTCCGGGTGCTCGCCGGGCAGGCGGTGGAACTGCGCGAACGGGATGTCGCGCTCGCCGTTGGGGCCCTGCACGTGCACCACTGCGTCCAGCGCAGCCAGCGCGACGCACATGTCCGACGGGTGCGTGGCAATGCACTGCGCGCTGGCGCCGAGGATGGCGTTATAGGTGGTGAGCCCGCCGATCGCCGAGCAGCCGGTCCCGGGCGCGCGCTTGTTGCACGGGGTGGCATGGTCGTAGAAATAAAGGCAGCGCGTGCGTTGCAGCAGGTTGCCGCCGTTGCTGGCCATGTTGCGGATCTGTGGCGAGGCGCCGGCCAGGATCGCCGCGCTCAGCAAGGGGTAACACGTCTCCACGTCCGGGTGATAGGCAGTGTCGGCATTGCGTGCGAGTGCGCCCAGGCGCAGGCCGCCTTCGGGGAGCGCGCTGATGCCGTCCAGCGGCAGGCGATTGATATCGACCAGGCTGCCTGGCCGCATCAATTGCAGCTTCATCAGGTCGGTGAGATTGGTGCCGCCGGCGATCAGGCGCACCGGGGCTTCGGCAGGCACCGGGTGCGGGTCGCTGCCGCGCACCGACAGTGCAGTCAGCGCCGCATCGACGCTGTCCGCGCGCGTGTATGTAAGCGGAATCATGCCGGCACCGTCCCTGGCGTCCACGGTGTGGCGGCGCTCTCGCTGCTGTCGCTGGGCTTGCCCATGACCTGCATCACCGCATCGGTGATCTGCGGGTAGGCACCGCAGCGGCACAGATTGCCGCTCATCAACTCGCGCACCTGGTCGCGATCATGCGCCTTGCCTTCATTGATCAGGCCCACTGCCGAGCACAACTGCCCGGGCGTGCAATAGCCGCACTGGAAGGCATCGTTCTCGATGAAGGCACGCTGCAGCGGATGCAGCTGTTCGCCCTTGGCCAGGCCTTCGACGGTGGTGATCTCGGCGCCGTCCTGCATGACCGCAAGCGTCAGGCAGCTGTTGATGCGGCGCCCATCGACCAGCACCGTGCAGGCGCCACATTGGCCGTGGTCGCAGCCTTTCTTGGTGCCGGTGAGGTCGAGCCGGTCGCGCAATAGATCGAGCAGGCTGACCCAGGCTTCGAGCTGCAATTGGTAAGGCTGGCCATTGATGCGCAGGTTGACCGGGTAGGTCGGCGCAGCAGTGGCGGTGGCCGGCGCCAGATGCGTGGCAGTGGCGGGTGTGGCATTCATGCGAACCCCGTGGCGATGGCTGAGAGGAGGATCCTCACCTTGATGCCTGCGTGGTCAAGGTGTGGTGTAGGTGAGTGAGGTCTCTTTCACGCGTGCGTGAAGCCTGAGCGTGGTCATGCGCGGAACATGGCGGCGTTGCTGCGCATGACATCGCTTGATCGCAGGCCGGTGCCATCGTCGGTGCGTCATCGTGGTGTCACCTGCATTGGCCAGGCTAGCCGGCCCAGCGCACAGGGGACGCGCCCGCATGAAAGCCAACGCCACCCGCGCCTGGACGCAGGTGTTTACCCAGCACGGATCGGTGCTGCGTGGCTTTTTCGCGCGTCGCGGCGCCAACGAGGATGCCGAAGACCTGGTGCAGGAAACCTATCTGCGGCTATTGCGTGCGCATCAGGATCAAGGCGAGGCGATCGCCAATCCCGAGGCGTATCTGTATACGGTGGCGCTGAATCTGGCGCGCGAGCAGGCCGCGCGACGCAAGCAGGCGCCACTGCGCATCGACGAGATGGAACAGTTTTCGCAGTTGCTGGCCGCAGGCGACGACGTGGAAGATGCCGCGCACCGGCAGCAGCGCCAGCAACGCCTGCAGGCCCTGCTGGCCACGTTGCCGGAGCGCACCTGCGCGGTATTGGTGATGCAGTACCGCGATGGGCTCAGCTACAAGCAGATCGCCGAGCGCATGGGGGTGTCTGCGCATATGGTCAAGAAGCATGTGGTGCGTGGCTTGTCGGCCTGCAGACGGGCGGTTGCCGACAGCGGGGACAGCTGGTGAGCAAGCCGGTGTTGCCGAGCCGCAGCGTTGTCGGTGAAGCCGCGCACTGGCATGCGCTGCAACGCATGCAGGTGCTGGATGCGACGCAACAGGCAGGCTTTCTGCAATGGCTGACCGCATCGCCGTTGCATGTGCGCGAATACATGGCGGTGCTGCGTGTGGCCGGCGATCTGGGCGATGCCATGCGCGGCATGGACCTGGACGTGGATGCCCTGCTTGCTGCCGACCGGCGCAAGACTGCCGATGCCGCGCCGCCCAATGTGATTGCGCTGCCGCTGCGGTCACGAGGGCAGCCAGCACCGCAACCCGCTGCCCGGCCGCGCCGCAGCGAAGGCCAACCCAAGGCACGCATGCGCAGCTGGCGCATGGGCCTGGCCGCGGCGCTCTGCGGCGTGGCGATCTTGACCGGCTGGGCCTGGCCACGCACGCAGACCTACGCCACTGCGCACGGCGAGCAGCGCAGCGTGCAGTTGGCCGACCGCAGCGTGGTGCATTTGAATGGGCAAAGCAGCCTGCGTGCCACCATGACGCCGTGGAGCCGCCACCTGCAGCTGCTGCGTGGCCAGGCCAGCTTCGTGGTCGCGCCGGATCGGCGCCCGTTGCAGGTGCATGCAGGCCATCTGCGTGTCGAGGATATCGGCACCACCTTCGATATCGCCCTGTATCAACACCAGGCACGCATCGAGGTCGCCGAGGGCCGTGTCCATGTCTGGCGCGACGCGCGCGATGGGCAGCCGATGCTCGCCGACCTGGGAGCGGGGCAGAGCGCACGGATCGATGCGGCCACCGGCAAGATCGAACTGGCCAGCGAAGAGGTGGCCGCCATGCATGCCTGGCGGCAGCGGCGCATCGTGTTCCGCGACGCGCCGCTGGCCACGGTGGCCGAAGACTTCAATCGTCTCAACCGCACGCGTTTGTCGATCGACGATGCTGCCGCCGGTGCACTGCGGCTCACCGGCAATCTGCGCGGTGACGATCTCGCCGCGCTGCGTGCCTTCCTGGATGGCCAGCCGAACCTGCGCGTGGTCAGCGCGCCGGGGATGCTGCGCGTGAGCAGCCGGCCTGCGCAGGGAACGGCAACGCGATAGCCACGGCGCTGCACGACGCCGTGATGCGTGCAGCGCGTGCGCATGCCGCATCGCGCGCGTAGCGCACATGCATTGATCCTGCGCGCAGTGGATGAGGTTGCCGATGCCATTGCGCCGCGTGCGTACCGATGGCCGTCTGCGGCTGCGTCCACGCACATGCAAGACCTCACGTCCTCGCGTGCATGCAAGGCGCAGCGCGATGCAGATGCCGTGCGTCGCGCCCGCACCGTTCGGTGCCTGTGCAGATGTCACAGAAAATTCATCAAAAAACGGTGCCCGATCGTCGCTGTCGATGCTCGTAGTCCAGGTACAACGCAGCATTCCCGCGTGGCGGGTGATGTTGCGCATTGCTTCCTCCCCTACTGGATTTCACGATGCGCCGTACGTTGTTTCTTTCGATCGCTCTCGCCCTGCACGCCGGTACCGCTGGCGCCCAGACGGCTGCTGCCACCGTCGCGGTCGAGGCGATTCCGGCCCAGCCACTGGCGCGCGCGCTCAATGCGCTGTCGCGCCAGACCGGGCTGCAGTTTGTCTATGCCGCCGGCGTGGCCGGCAACCCGCAGACCCGCGCCACCGCGGCCGGCGTCGCACCCGAGCAGGCCCTGCAACAATTGCTCGACGGTACCGGCCTGCGCTACCGCTATCTCGATGCGACCACGGTGACGATCGAAACCGCCGAGCCGGCGCCCGGCCTGCCGCCAGCGGCTCCGGCAACGGCCGCGGTCGCCACGGCACCGGTGCCGCGTGCAGACGCGCCGGTGCAGGAACTGGACAGCATCCAGGTGCTCGGCAGTTACGCCGGCAGCCTCAGCGCCGCGTTGCGCCAGAAACGCTACGCCGACAGCGTGGTGGATGTGATCGCCGCCGAAGACATCGGCAAGCTGCCCGCGCAGAACGTGGCCGAGGCGCTACAGCGCGTGCCGGGCGTGTCGATCGTGCGCGACCGCGGCGAAGGCGTGTACGTGCGCGTACGCGGCCTGGGCCCGAATTTCCAGGTCACCACGCTCAACGGCCAGACCATGGCGGTCAACGAGAACGTGCGCACCTCCGGCCAGACCGGGCGGCAATTCCGCTACGACACGCTGCCGGCCGAACTGGTCTCCGGGCTGGACGTGATCAAGAGCCCCACCGCCGACCTGGACGAAGGCGCCATCGGCGGCATCGTCAACGTGCGTACATTCCGCCCGCTGGAGCTGGGCAAGACGCTGACCAACGTATCGCTGGAATCCAGCCAGGCCCAGCGCACCCAGGCTAACGATCCGCGCGTCTCCGGGCTGTTCAACTGGGTCAATGCCGAGGGTACCTTCGGCATGCTGATCTCCGGTGCATATGCGCAACGCACCTTACGCCAGGACCGCGTCAACGAGGTGAGCTGGGACTACTACCGCAACGGCGTGCCGGGTGTGCCCGGTGCCAACTACGTCCCCACCGGCCTGCGCCCGACGCTGGAACTGGAAGAGCGCGAGCGCACCGGCGTGGCGGCCTCGCTGCAATGGAAGCCCAGCGCGGCGTGGGAGACCAATCTGGATCTGCTCTACGCCAAGCAAACCGTGCATTACGACGAATACAGCATGGGCGTGGGCTTCGACAGCCTGGCCAAGCTGAGTAATCTGCGGGTGCAAAACGGCGGTATCGCCGGCTTCGATTATCGCAACGGCCAGGTGCAGATCTCGCGCGAGACCTCCGGCATCACCGACGACAATCGCAGTGCACGCCTGTCCAGCACCTGGAGCGGCGACCAGTGGACGCTGGGCGCAGTGGCGTTCCACTCGCAGGCGCACAGCTACGACTCCGATCCGATCCGGCGCACCCGTCTGCGCAGCGGCACCAACCTGTCGATGCGCGTGGACATGCCGCAAGCCGACGGCGACAACGTGCCGGACTGGAGCTTCACCAACGGCTTCGATCCGACCAACCCGGCCACCGTGGCAGGGCGCCGGCTGGAATGGCGCGAGATCGATGCGCGCGACAAGGAAAACGCGCTGCAGTTCGATGCCAGGCGCATACTCGACGGCAGCTTCTTCCGCGATGTCAAGGTGGGCGCCAAGTACCGCCAGCGCTCGCGCACCTACGATCGCGCCGACCTGCTGCTCAACAGCATTGCCGGGGTACGTTTCCCGGGCAGCTATTTCACCGCGTTGCCGGTGGGCGACATGCTGTCGGACGCCAACGGCAACCTGCCGCGGCAATGGCTGGCGCCGATCGAATCCGCGTTCTGGGGCAATTGGCCGACCAGCGCCGATCTGAGCAACACGCCCAACAGCGCCGACCTGCAGAATTCCTACGAGGTGCAGGAAAAGATCGCCTCGGCGTACGCGATGAGCAACTTCGCCACCCAGCTGGCGGGCCGCGAACTGCGCGGTAATGTCGGCGCGCGCGTGGTGCGCACCGAGCAGGCCACCGATGGCCATGCCGATGTCAACGGCAGCGCACAGCCGGTGCATTTCGAGCGCAGCTATACCAATGTGCTGCCTTCGTTCAACGCGGCCTGGGACGTGCGCGAGGACATGGTGCTGCGGACTTCCGCGGCCAAGGTGATCACGCGCCCGGACCTCACCGATCTGTCGTCCAAGCTGACCTTCAATTCCAGTGGCGAACGCCTCACCGCCAGCGGCGGCAACCCAGCGCTGCAGCCGTTCGAGGCATGGCAGTACGACCTGACCTTCGAGTGGTACATCGACGGCACCTCGGCACTGACCGGTGGCCTGTTCTACAAGGACATCTCCAGCTTCATCCAGACCCAGATGTCCAACCTGGTTTACCAAGGCCAGACCTATCTGCTGTCGTCCAAGACCAACGGCAGCAAGGCGATGGTGCAAGGCGCGGAAGTGGCGTATCAGCAGGTCTTCAGCGGCCTGCCGTCGCCGCTGGACGGCCTGGGCATGCAGCTCAACTACACCTGGACCGACAGCAAGGCGACCTATCACGACGGCACCGGCAGCTTCACCGACAGCCTGGAAGGCGTGGCCAGGAACACCTACAACGCCGTGCTGTTCTACGAGAAGGGGCCGTTGATGGCACGCGTCAGCTACAGCTGGAGCGACGACATCCTCAACGCGGTGGGTACCGCCAATGTGGCCACGCTCAACAGCGACCGGTTCGGCAGCCTGGATGCCAATGTCGCCTACAAGGTCAACGACACGCTCTCGGTGTTCGTCAACGCGATCAATCTCACTGGCGAAGTGCAGCGCCAGTTCGTTGGCGATCACTTGTTCGGCGGCTATACCGACTACGGCCGCACCTGGTCGCTGGGGTTGCGCGCGCGGTTTTAAAAAGGGCTGGAGACCTGACGGGCAGTTGCCAGCGACGTGCGCTGTGCACCCCGGGACGCTGCGCTTGCGCGTGACATGCGGCCATGGAGGCCTTGCGACGAGCGCAGCCGTCGTGATCGCCGATCCAGTTTGTTGGCGGCAGCCAATGCCGCCACCGGGCGCCTTGCTGCAAGGCGCCATCTGCAAGGGCCATGGCTTCGGCTGTGGCGCTGTTGCCAGCCCCACATCGCCGCGTATCGCGGTGTGCAACAGCTGCATCACGTGTTGAGACCACTCATGTCATTACTGCTTCGTAGCTGTATCGGTTTTTTTGTCTTGATCGTGGCCGGCCTAGCCATGCCGGTAGTGCATGCCGCCACCACGTCGGAAACGCTTGAAAAAGTCGTGATCCTCAAGCGCCACGGCGTGCGTGCGGCGATGTCCAGCCCGGAACAACTGGGTCGCTATTCCGCACGTCCCTGGCCACGCTTCGATGTGCCGGCCGGCCACCTGACCGCAAACGGTGCGCGTCTGGAGGCATTATTCGGTGCCTATTACCGCGCCCGTTACACGCCGCTGGGTCTGTTCGATGGCGATGGCTGCGCCAATGTCTATTACTGGGCCAATCGCACCCAGCGCACAATCGCCTCGGCGCGTGCGTTGGCAAGCACGCTCACCCCGGGGTGTACGAACACGGTGCACCACGTGGCCGATGACGCGTCCGATCCACTGTTCGACGGCGCGCGGGCATTGCGACAACCCGCTGCGGCGGCATTGATGCGCGCGGCCATCGCCGGCCGCGTCGGCGGCGATGTGGTCGCCTGGAACGCGGCGCAACGCGATGCGATCGACAGCTTGCAGCAACTGTTGCTGCAGTGCGCGCAGCGGCCGTGCCCGACCCGGGCCGGTGCCGGCAAGCAACGCCTGGATGCGGTGCCCGCAGGCATGGGCGCTGCCCACGACGGAATCGCCGGTGTCGAAGGCCCGGCACCGGCAGCCTCCGGCATCAGCGAAAGCCTGTTGATGGGCTGGGCCGACGGCCAGGACTTTGCCGGGCTGGGATGGCAAGGCGTGGACGAAGCCAGTCTGCTGCGTGCGTTCGCCCCGCATCAGGCCGAGTTCGCGCTGCGCCTGCGTGCGCCGACGGTAGCGCGCATGGCCAGTACGCCGCTGGCGGCGCGGCTGCTGGCGACGTTGCAGCAAGGCAGTGTCGCCAGTGGCAATCGCAATCCATCGCAGGCCACGCCGATCGGTGGCGATGCACGGCTGGTGGTGCTATCCGGTCACGACGGCACGCTGACGCTGCTGGCCGGCATGTTCGATCTGCATTGGCAGTTGCCCGGTTACCAACCCGACCAGACCGTGCCTGGCGGCGCCTTGGTCTTCGAGCGCTGGCTGCGTGCCGATGGGCAGCGCGTGATCCGCCTGCGCTACACCGCGCAGACGCTGGCGCAACTGCGCGAACGCCGCGCGCTGACACCGCAGGTGCCGCCGCCGTCATCGCCGGTGTTCATTCCCGGCTGCAGCAGCGCCACCCCGGAGTACGACTGCCCGCTATCAACCTTGGCGACATTGATCGACGCCGCGATCGACCCGCATTACCTGAGCGAATGACGCCGCGCGCGCCGGCCGCGACCGGCGCATGTGGTTGCATCGGCGCATCGGCGCCGTTTCCCTGGCCACCGTGCCAGCCGCTGTTTCTCACCACTGCAAGAGGCGATTTATGCTCCACCAGCGACGTACTCTCGTCAGTCTCGCAATCACTCTCGGTCTTGCCTGCGCAGGCATCGCACAGGCGCAAACGGACGTCGGCCTACTCGACGTACTGACCTACAACGTCGCCGGCCTGCCCGAAGGCCTGTCCAGCGGAACGCCGGCCATCAACACCGCACTGCTCGCACCGAAACTGGCGCCTTACGGGCTGGTCAACGTGCAGGAAGACTTCAACTATCACGCCACGCTGTACGCCGGCGACGCGCATCCCTACCGCACTGCCACCAGTGGCGGTGCCGCGTTCGGCGACGGGCTCAACACGCTCAGCAACTATCCCTTCAACGACTTCACCCGGGTCAAGTGGAGCCAGTGCAACGGCACCGACTGCCTGACCCCGAAGGGTTTCAGTTACATGCGCGTGCGCCTGGCCGACGGCGTGTTGCTGGACGTCTACAACGCGCATCCCAATGCCGGGGTCGAAGCGGGCGACCTGTCCGCACGTCGCGCCAATATCGGCCAGCTCTCGCAGTTCATCCAGACCTGGTCGGCCGGCAATGCGGTGCTGGTGATGATGGATTCCAATACGCGCTACACCCGCAGCGACGACAACATCCGCGAGTTGATCGCCTCCAACGGTTTGACCGATCCGTGGGTGGAGCTGATCAAGGGCGCAGCACCGGCGGCCGGCGCCGCACCGCTGTTGTGCGGCACGCCGCCCACCAATAGCTGCGAAGTGGTCGACAAGATCCTGTACCGCGACGCGCCGCAATTGACCCTGGTGGCCAACCGTTACCAGCTCGATGGCGGCGGCTTCTACGACAGCGCCGGCAAGCCGCTGTCCGACCACTACCCGCTGCATGCGCAATTCGGATGGGCCGTGGGCGACCAATTGCGCACCAGCGACCAGTTCGGTGGTCCGCATGGCGTTCCGTTCAACGATCTGGCCGGCAATCCTGGCGTGCGTCCGCTCAGTGGCGTGACCCTGCGCGGCGGTGCGCGCCTGGATGGCGTCGGCGTGATCCTCGACAGCGGCAAGCTGCTCGCGCATGGCGGCAGCGGCGGGCAGGCGACCACACTGTCGCTGGGTGCCAACGAAACGCTGTCCTCGGCCACCTTCACTGTGGGCAAGTACAACGACCGCACCCGCCTGTTCTCGCTGAGCCTGCGCACCAACAAAGGCCGCAGCGTGCAGGTGGGCAGCCCGACCAGCGAGAGCTACACGCTGACCGCTCCCAGCGGCTGGCATATCGCAGGTTTCACCGGCCGCGCGGGTGAGGAGATCGACAAGCTGGGGGTGATGTATGCGAAGGACTAGGCGCTGACGCTGTTTTCAGTGACAGCGGCAGGGCAGCGATGTGCGCCATGGATGGCTTCTGCACTGTAGGCTTGCCGGGCTACCAGTCACCCATATGACGGCGCCGATTCGTGCACGCGATCTGGATGCCGCAAGCGCAGGCGTGAGCGCAACCACGCGGCGCAGGCCGCTTCATCGAGTGAGCCATCGGCCAGGCCGATGTAGAAACCGTAGAGTTCCAGATCATCGGCGACCAAGGTCGCACCATTGAGCACGATGAAGGTTTCGCAAGCGACGGCGGCAGTGCGCTTGTTGCCGTCGACAAACGGATGGTTGCGGCCCAATCCGTAGGCAAGACTGGCGGCAAGCGCAGCCAGATCCGGTGGCGGCTCGCCGTAGGACAGCAGTTGCTTTGGCCTGGCAAGCGCCGAGTCGAGCAGGGCGTCGTCGCGCACGCCGTTGCCGCCGCCGTGTTCGGCCAGCTGGCGATCGTGGATGGCCAGGACAAGTGGCCGCTCGATCCAGACGATCATGGTCGAGCCTTATTGCGCCAGCTTGTGCAGCAGCGCGCGGCGGTTGCGCATCACCTGCTCGGCCACATCCATCTGCGCGGCCAGGGTCGGGTCGAACGCGGTCAGCTTGATGCCGTCGGGCGTTTCCAGTGCATAGAGTTCGTCGCCCTTGCCCAGGCGCAGGCGGGCGAGCAGTTCCTTGGGCAGGATGACGCCAGCGGAATTGCCGATGGAGGTGATCTTGAGCTTCATGGTCGACGCCTTCGTTAGTACGCAAGTTATAACTCCGCCTCCAGCCGATCACAAGCCCGTCCTGGCTGAAGCGGCTCAGCAACCTGCATGGGCCAAT
Organism: Xanthomonas sp. WHRI 7064; assembly: GCF_040202355.2. Lineage (NCBI taxonomy): Bacteria > Pseudomonadati > Pseudomonadota > Gammaproteobacteria > Lysobacterales > Lysobacteraceae > Xanthomonas > Xanthomonas sp. WHRI 7064. Next base: position 1,431,682 of record NZ_CP167821.1, read on the forward strand.
CTCGCCTGCTGCGATTGATAGGTGTACAAATGTACACCTTGTCCCGGCCGGCCGTTGCACTCCCATGGATTCTCTCTCCCCCAAGCGTCAGGCGGTGCTGGCTTTCCTGCAGGAGCAGGCCCGTGCAGGGGTGTCGCCCAGCCTGGCCGAGATTGCGCAGGCGTTCGGGTTCGCCTCGCGCAATGCCGCGCAGAAGCACGTGCAGGCGCTGGCCGAGGCCGGGTTGATCGAGCTGCTGCCCAATCAGAAGCGTGGCATCCGCATGCCGGGTGGGGCCGCGCGCGATGCCTTGCTGGCCTTGCCGGTGCTGGGCCGGGTGGCGGCCGGTGTGCCGATCGGGGCGGATATCGGCCTGGACCGGCAGTTGTGGCTGGACCGCACGCTGTTCTCGTTGCGCCCGGACTATCTGCTGCAGGTGCAAGGCGATTCGATGATCGACGACGGCATCCTGGATGGCGATCTGGTCGGCGTGCATCGCAGCAGCGAGGCGCGCGATGGGCAGATCGTGGTGGCGCGGGTGGATGGTGAAATCACCATCAAGCGGCTGGAGCGCGGTGCCGAACGTATCCGCCTGTTGCCGCGCAACCGCGCGCATGCGCCGATCGTGGTGGCGGCCGATGCCGACTTCGCGATCGAAGGACTGTACTGCGGTCTGATCCGGCAGGGTTGAGATGAGCCAGGAGCCCGCGCGCATCAGGCAGGACGGCAACGCGGCAGTGGCGCTGCCGCTGGACGCCCTACTGGCCGCACGCACGGTGTGGCGCGCGGGTCGTGGCACCGCCATCGCCCATGGCGGCGAATCCACCGGGCATGCGGCACTGGATGCGCTGCTGCCCGATGGCGGCTGGCCGCGGCGGGCACTGACCGAGTTGCTGCTGCCCGCGCACGGCGTGGGCGAGATCGCCTTGTTGTTGCCCACGCTGGCGCGCATGACCGGCGCCAGCAGCCGGGTGGTGCTGGTGGCGCCGCCGTTCATTCCCTACGCGCCGGCCTGGCAGGCGGGCGGGGTAGTGCTGGAACATCTGGAAGTGGTGCAGGCCGAGCCGCGCGACGCCTTGTGGGCGTTCGAGCAATGCCTGCGCAGTGGCGCATGCGCGGCGGTGCTGGGCTGGCCGCAGACCGGCGATGCACGCGCATTGCGGCGGCTGCAGGTCGCCGCCGACAGCGGCAACTGCTGCGCGTTCGCGTTGCGCGATCGCAAGCATGCGGTCAATGCATCGCCGGCGGCATTACGGCTGGAATTTCTGCCCGAGCGCGATGCCTGGCAGGTGCGCAAGTGCCGCGGCGGGCAGGTCCCGTCGCAGCCGTTGCGGCTGGCGCATTGAGGCGCGCGCATGTTGTGGGCCTGCATCTTGCTGCCGCAGCTGGCGCTGGACGCCGTCCTCCGGCGTCTGGAAGAGCCGGACGCAGCGCTGGCGTTGGTGGAAGGGCCGGCGCAGTTGCGCAGCCTGCACTCGGTCAATGCAGCGGCGTCCGCCGCCGGCCTGAAAGCCGGCATGCGGCTGTCGGCGGCGCATGCGCTGATGTCCCATGTACGCACCATCGATTACGAGGCCCAGGCTGAGGCGCGTACGCAGCGGTTTCTCGCGGCGTGGGCGTACCGGCACAGTTCGTTGGTGAGCCAGCAATGGTCGCGTGCCATCGTGCTGGAGGCCGGTGCCAGTTTTCGGTTGTTCGGTCCATGGCCGCGTTTCGAGCGCCGCCTGCGCGATGAACTGCAGGCCTTGGGCTTCCGGCACCGGCTTGCACTGGCACCTACGCCGCGCGCCGCGCGCGTGCTGGCCGGTTTGCGCGATGGCATGGTGGTGACGCAGTTGCCGGCCCTGCACACCATGCTCGACAAGGTGCCGGTACGCCGCGCCGCGTTGCCGGGCGATGCCGGCGAGCGCCTGCAACACATGGGCGTGCGCACGCTGGCGGCAGTGCGCGCGTTGCCGCGCGATGGGCTGCGCCGGCGGTTCGGTGCGGGCCTGCTAGAACATCTGGACCGCCTCTACGGCCAGGTCGACGACCCTCTGGAGTGCTACGCGCCACCGGACCACTTCGACCAGCGCGTGGAGCTCGGCTACGAGGTGGAAATGCATCCGGCGCTGCTGTTCCCGCTGCGGCGCCTCATCGGCGATCTGTGCACCTACCTGTCCATCCGCGACGGCGGCGTGCAACGGTTCCTGCTGCGGCTGGAACACGAGGAAGGCGCCACCGATGTCGAGATCGGCTTGCTGACGCCGGAGCGCGCTCCGACGCTGTTGTTCGAGCTTGCGCGCAACCGGCTGGAGCGGGTGGAGATTCCACGCCCGGTAGTGGCGATGCGCCTGCTGGCGCGGCAGCTGCCACCGTTCGTGCCGGCCATGCGGGATCTGTTCGATCAACGTGCGCAGCAATCGGTGGAGTGGCCGCAGCTGCGCGAGCGCCTGCGCGCGCGGCTGGGCGATGAGGCGGTGTACCGCGTGCTGCCGGCCGACGACCCGCGCCCGGAACGTGCCTGGCGGCGCGCCATCGGTGATGCAGTGCGCGAAGCCCATGCACCGCCGCGTCCGCCGCGCCCGACCTGGCTGTTGCCGCAGCCGGTGCCCCTGCACGAGACGCAGCTGCGCATCATCTCCGGCCCGGAGCGGCTGGAAAGCGGCTGGTGGGACGACGACGAGGCGCGCCGCGATTACTACGTGGTGGAAACCGCGCGCGGCCGGCGTGGCTGGGCGTTTGCCGCGCCAGGCCATGTCGATGGCTGGATGCTGCACGGGTGGTTCGCATGATCGGTTGCGTGCCCTTGCAGCATCAGAGCGTTGCCTGCGGTGCTGGTCATCGCAGCGGTGCAGCACGCGTCCGATGCCACGGACCGAAGAGGCAAACGCAGCGCGTCGATCTGCAGCGCATGTGTGGCGGCGCCGCGATGTCGAAGAGGTGCGCGCATGAGCTGGGATGACGCCGTCGACGGCGTGGACCGCGATACGCCCGGTGGGCGCATGCCGCGCGCCTGGACGGTCGCCGCACGGTTGCGCGCGGCAAACGACGACATCGCCCATGCCATGGTCGCCGATGGGCTGCCTGCCTATGCCGAGCTGCACTGCCTGTCGGATTTTTCGTTCCTGCGCGGCGCCTCCAGCGCCGAACAATTGTTCATGCGCGCGCAACACTGCGGCTACAGCGCCCTGGCGATCACCGACGAGTGCTCGTTGGCCGGCATCGTGCGCGGCCTGGAAGCCTCGCGCGCCACCGGCGTGCGCCTGATCGTCGGCAGCGAGTTCACCCTGGTCGATGGCACCCGCTTCGTGCTGCTGGTGGAAAACGCGCACGGCTATCCGCAGTTGTGCGCGCTGATCACCACCGCGCGGCGTGCGGCAGGCAAGGGTGCGTATCGGCTCGGGCGTGCCGAGGTGGAGGCACAGTTTCGCGCTGTGGAACCCGGCGTGTTCGCGCTGTGGTTGCCCGGTGCGCAGCCGCAGGCCGAGCAGGGCGCCTGGCTGCAGCAGGTGTTCGGCGAGCGTGCATACCTGGCGGTGGAACTGCATCGCGAACAGGACGATGCGGCGCGGTTGCTCGCCCTGCAGCTGCTGGCGCAGCAACTGGGCATGACCGCTCTGGCCAGCGGCGATGTGCATATGGCGCAGCGGCGCGAGCGCATCGTGCAGGACACCCTGACCGCCATCCGCCACGGCTTGCCGTTGGCCGAGTGCGGCGCGCACCTGTTCCGCAACGGCGAGCGCCATCTGCGCACGCGGCGTGCCTTGGGCAACATCTATCCGGATGCGCTGTTGCAGGCCACGGTGGACCTGGCGCAGCGCTGCAGCTTCGATATCTCCAGGCTTGAATACACCTATCCGCGCGAACTGGTGCCGCAAGGGCATACGCCGGCGAGTTATCTGCGACAGCTCACCGAAGAGGGGATGCGCGAGCGGTGGCCGGATGGTGTGCCGGAAAAGATACGCGATGACATCGAAAAAGAATTGGAGCTGATCGCCGAGCTGAAATACGAGGCTTTCTTCCTCACTGTGCGCGATGTGGTGAATTTTGCGCGGTTACGCAAGATTCTTTGCCAGGGGAGGGGGTCGTCTGCCAATTCCGCAGTGTGCTATGCACTCGGCATCACCTCCGTGGACCCAATCAAGACACGATTGTTGATCTCGCGTTTCTTATCCAAGGCGCGCAACGAGCCACCTGACATCGACGTGGATTTCGAGCACGAACGGCGCGAAGAAGTGCTGCAATATGTCTACAACAAGTACGGCCGCGAACGTGCTGCGCTGGCCGCCACCGTGATCTGCTATCGCGGCAAAAGTGCCGTGCGCGATGTGGCCAAGGCCTTCGGCCTGCCGCCGGACCAGATCGCGTTGCTGGCCAATTGCTACGGCTGGGGCAATGGCGAAACGCCGATGGAACAGCGCATCGAAGAGGCCGGGTTCGATCTGGCCAATCCACTGATCAACAAGATTCTTGCGGTGACCGAGCAACTGCGCGATCACCCGCGCCATCTGTCGCAGCATGTCGGCGGATTCGTCATCTCCGACGAACCCCTGTCGCTGCTGGTGCCGGTGGAAAACGCCGCCATGGCCGACCGCACCATCATCCAGTGGGACAAGGACGATCTGGAAACCATGAAGCTGCTCAAGGTCGATTGCCTGGCGCTGGGCATGCTGACCTGCATCCGCAAGACGCTGGACCTGGTGCGTGGCCATCGGGGTCGCAAGTACGAGTTGGCGACGTTGCCGGATGAGGATGCGGCTACCTACAAGATGATCCAGCGCGCCGATACGGTTGGCGTGTTCCAGATCGAGTCGCGTGCGCAGATGGCGATGCTGCCGAGGCTCAAACCTGCAGAGTTCTACGATCTGGTCATTGAAGTGGCGATCGTGCGGCCCGGGCCGATCCAGGGCGACATGGTGCATCCGTATCTGCAGCGGCGTAAAGACAAGAGCCTGATCAGCTATCCCTCCGAAGGTGTAGAGAAAATTCTCGGGCCGACATTGGGGATTCCGCTATTCCAGGAACAGGTGATGGAGCTGGTGATTCACGCCGGTTACGACCCGGACGATGCCGACAAATTACGCCGCTCGATGGCGGCCTGGCGTCGCGGTGGTGATATGGAATCGCATCGGACCCGGATTCGCGCGCTGATGGAAGGCAAAGGCTACGCCTCCACCTTCATCGACCAGATCTTCGAGCAGATCAAGGGCTTCGGTTCCTACGGTTTCCCGCAAAGCCACGCCGCCTCGTTCGCCAAGCTTGTCTACGCCAGCTGCTGGCTCAAGCGCCACGAGCCGGCGGCCTTCGCCTGCGGGCTGCTCAACGCGCAGCCGATGGGCTTCTATTCGGCCAGCCAGATCGTGCAGGACGCACGCCGCGGCAGTCCCGAGCGTGCGCGCGTGGAGGTGTTGCCGGTGGATGTGCTGCACAGCGTCTGGGACAACACGCTGGTCGGTGGCCGGCCCTGGCGCAGCGACCAAGACCCCGGCGAACAACCGGCGATCCGGCTGGGCATGCGCCAGGTCGCTGGATTATCGGAAGTGGTGGCCAACCGCATTGCCGCGGCACGCGCGCAGCGGGCCTTCGCCGATATCGGCGATCTGTGCCTGCGTGCCGCACTCGACGAAAAGGCGCGCCTGGCATTGGCCGAAGCCGGCGCCTTGCAGGGCATGGTGGGCAACCGCAACGCCGCGCGCTGGGCGATGGCCGGCGTGGAAGCGCGTCGGCCGCTGCTGCCGGGCAGCCCGCAGGAACGCCCGGTGGAGTTTGCGGCACCGCGCGCAGGCGAGGAGATCCTGGCCGACTATCGCGCGGTCGGCCTGAGTCTGCGTCAGCATCCGATGGCGCTGCTGCGCCCGCAGATGCGGCAGCGGCGCATCCTCGGCCTGCGCGAACTGCAGGGCCGCCGTCATGGCAGCGGCGTACACGTCGCCGGCCTGGTCACCCAGCGCCAGCGCCCGGCCACCGCCAAGGGCACCATCTTCGTCACCCTGGAAGACGAACACGGCATGATCAACGTCATCGTCTGGTCGCACCTGGCGTTGCGCCGCCGCCGCGCACTGCTGGAATCGCGCCTGCTGGCCGTCCGCGGTCGCTGGGAGCGCGTGGACGGCGTGGAGCATCTCATCGCCGGCGATCTGCACGACCTCAGCGACCTGCTCGGCGAAATGCAGCTGCCCTCGCGCGATTTTCATTGAAGCTTTGTCTGGTCTGCGATTGCTGGTAAATTTCGCGCTCAGTTTGCACACGACATGGAGCAGCACGTGCGGAAAAGGATTTTATTGCGGCCTTGGGGCTGCTGATGGCTGCCGGCACTGCCGCAGCGCAGGTGGATGTCGGCGCCTATATCAAAAAAGACAAGTTTGCCGATATCAAGCTATCGCCCAGCGGCGCGTTTTTCGCCGCTACCGTACCGATGGAAGACAAGACCGCCCTGGCGATCGTGCGGCGTTCGGACAACAGCATGGGCGCGACCTTTGTGCTGGAGAAGAACACGTATGTGAGCGACTTTGCCTGGGTCAGCGAGACGCGTGTGTTGATCTCCATCGCACAGAAATACGGTCTGCTCGACAAGCCGTTGCCGACCGGCGAGCTGTATGCCATCAATGCCGATGGCACTGGTGTCGAGTTGCTGGTGGGCTATCGTGCTCGAGGCACCGGGCTTGGCACTAACATCAAGGTCAAGAAAACCGAAGCAGTTGCCGCATTCCTCACCGATACCTTGCCCGACGACGATCGCAACGTGGTCGTCGGCATCTGGCCGTTGTCAGGGCAGGACCCGTACACGCGCGCAGAAAAGCTCGACGTCAACACAGGTCGGCGCCTTCCGCTGGCGCGTGCCCCGATTCAGCGCGCCAGCTTCACCACCGACCACCATGGCGAGGTGCGTTTTGCGCAGGGCGCAGGCTCGGACAATGTCAGCAAGCTGTATTACCGCGTTGGTGGTGGAACCGAGTGGACGCTGCTCAACGACGAACAGGCCAGCGGCCGCATCGAAACCCCACTGGGCTTTTCGCAGGACGAGCGCATTGCCTACCTGCGCGTGCAGGCTGCCGATGGCCCCGATGCGATCGTGGCTTGGGACATCCAGGCCAATCGCCGTGAACAGGTGCTGCGTGACGCAGTGGCCGATCCCCTGGACGTCATCTATCGCAACGGCACCACGATCCCGGTGGGTGCCATTTTCATGGCTGACCGTCCGCGCAGCCGCTTTTTCGACGAGCAGGGCCCCGAGGCGCGGATGTATCACAGCCTGGAGGTCGCCTTCGCCGGCAACGCCGTGCGTATCACCTCCAGTACCAGCGATGGCCGCTACGTCATGTTGCAGGTCGATTCGGGCAGCAACCCTGGCGATTTCTATGTGTTCGATACGCAGGAGAAAAAAGCCCAGCACGTGATCAGCCGGCGCGACTGGTTCGATCCCGAGCGCACCGCGACCGTGCAGCCCATCGCGCTGCAGGCACGCGATGGCGTGCCGTTGCATGGCTACCTCACGCTGCCGCGCACCGGCGCGGCGAAGAACCTGCCGATGGTGGTGATGCCGCATGGCGGCCCGTTCGAGATCTTCGACAGCTGGCAGTTCGACGACGACGCGCAGTTGCTGGCGCAGGCCGGCTACGCGGTGCTGCAGATCAATTTCCGTGGTTCCGGCAATTACGGCCGCGCTTTCCAGCATGCCGGCGCGCGCCAGTGGGGCGGCACCATGCAGGACGACGTCACCGACGCCACGCGCTGGGCGGTGACGCAGGGCTATGCAGATGCGCGCAAGATCTGCATCTTTGGTGCAAGTTATGGTGCGTATGCAGCTCTGATGGGGGCAGCCAAGGAACCTGGGTTGTATGCCTGCGCGGCCGGCTATGTCGGCGTCTACGACCTGCCGATGATGTTCACCAGCGGCGACATCCAGAAGCGCGGCTCAGGCGAAAACTATCTGAAGCAATGGCTGGGCGATCCGGCAACCCTGGCCGCACGCTCGCCGGTCCATCTGGCCAAGCAGATCAAGGTTCCGGTGTTCCTGGCGGCCGGTGGCGAGGACGAGCGCGCGCCGATCCAGCACAGCAAGCGCATGGAGGCGGCATTGCGCCAGGCCGGAACGCCGGTGGAGACCTTGTACTACGACACCGAAGGCCACGGGTTCTATACCGAGCCGCATCGGCGTGCGTTCTATACGCAGTTGCTGGCGTTTCTGGCCAAGTCCCTGGATGGTGCCAAGGCCAAGTAGTGGTGTCGACGCACGCATATCGGGATCTTGACGACCGCGCTGTCCATGATGGCCGTCGCTACGCGACCGGCGGGGCAGCCCGCCGCAAGGCGATGACGCAAAAGCCCGGGTGAATAGCCGCCGTGGCGGGGCATCGTCATCCAACCGGTCTGTGCTACACCATGCAGGCCGGCGCGGCCGCGCTGGCTTACCTTTCATCCACGAGGCGATCATGAAGTTGGAGGCGTTGTTCGACCAGTTGCACACCTTGCCCACCGTACCCGAGGTGGCGCAGGACCTGATTGCCCGGTTCGACGATCCGGCAACCAACATCGATGTGCTGGCGCACACCATCGAGCGCGATCCGGTGATCGCCGCCAAGGTGCTGCGGCTTGCCAATTCGGCGCGCTTCCACGGCCTGCGCGACTCCACCAGCGTGGAAGACGCGGCCATGCGGCTGGGCTTCAACACGCTGCGCACCTTGGTGCTGGCCTCGGCGATGACCGGCGCGTTCCGCGCCGGCCCGGGCTTCGATCTGAAGGCGTTCTGGCGGCACAGTTTCGAGGTGGCCGGCATCTGCCGCCTGCTGGCGCGCCAGCACGGCGTGGATCCGGAAACCGCGTTTACCTGCGGCATGATGCACAACATCGGCGAGCTGCTGATCCAGTCCGGCGCGCCGGATTACGCCAGCCGCATCAATCACGAGACCTCATCGGCCGGCCATGCCGCCGAAGAAACCCTGCAGTTGGGCTTCGGCTACCCGGAAGTCGGCGCCGAGCTGGTACGTCGCTGGCAGCTGCCTGTCGTCATCCAGGAAGCGATCGCCTATCAGGTCCGCCCGGCCGCTGCCCCGGAAGGTGCGCGGATGCCGCTGCTGGTCGCCCAGGCGGTGCAGGTGTCAGACGCGCTGCGTGCACATGGTGGCGCCACGCCGGCGGCGTTGGAGGCGGTGCGCGGTCCGTTGATGGACACGGTGGATCTGGATGCCTTGTTCGCCGCACTGCCGGACGTGATCGAGGCCGACCGCGCGTTTGCCGAACTGCTGCATTGATTGGACAGCCGCGCCGACGTCGCCAGCGTTGGCGCAGCCGCTGACGCACCATCGCCGGCAGCAGATCCCTGACGTGCAGGAAAAACGGCAACGCCCAGCAATCACGGCGACAGCGATATACGGCAACGCGTGCCCGCCGCTGCAGCAGCAGACCAGTCGGCCCTTACGGGCGCACGGCCTCATCCGCGACCCCTCACCAGCGCATTGTCCCGCCAGCACGGGCGGCAGGCGACCGCCGGTGCGAGCGATGGACGTGATGACGAGTCCATCGCTCGTTGTCACCTATCGGCCACGGCGCGCGTCGCTCATGGCGCCTCCGTCGGTCGACGAGCCGGAAAACCCCATCGCTGCATCCTGACGCCGTATGCCGCTGGTCTGCATGCCATGCAGCAGTGTCCGCCACCTCCACACCGTGCGACCTATGCGTTTGCGATCCGCATGCGCGATGCAGTCGCCGACACACGCTGGTACACGCCTGTTGTCCCCGTCGCTACATCCCTAGGCATTCCAGCCGCCACAGCAGGCACAGTGTCACGCCGCGGCGCAGCTGGACGGAACCCCGTGTAGGCGCTAGCGTGGTCCGGATTTTTTGCCACAGGGGAACTGCCCATGAGCCATGACGCGCAGCCGCGCCAGCTCACCTTCCGCGCCGTCGTGCTGGCCATCGTGCTGGCGGTGGTGCTTTCGGCCGCCAACGCCTATCTCGGCCTGTTTGCCGGCCTGACCATCGCCACCGCCATTCCGGCTGCGGTCGTCTCGATGGGCGTGCTGCGCCTGCTCGGCGGCGGCACCATTCTGGAAAACAACATCGTCCAGACTGGTGCCTCGGCCGGTTCGTCGATCGCCGCCGGGGTGATCTTCACCATCCCCGCGTTGGTGATCATGGGCTACTGGCCGGACTTCAAATACTGGTGGGTGCTGGGCATCGCCGGCATGGGCGGCTTGCTCGGGGTGCTGTTCTCGGTGCCGTTGCGGCGCTCGATGATCGTCGAAGACCCGCTGCCGTTCCCCGAAGGCAAGGCGGCGGCCGAGGTGCTCAAGGCCGGTGAAAACCCCGGCCCGGGCCTGAAGATTCTGGCAATGTCCGGTGCGATCGGCGCGCTGGTCAAGCTGGGTGCGGCCAGCGGCCTGCGGGTGATCCCGGACACCTGGGCGCAGGCCACCTACCTGGGCAGCAGCCGCCTGGTCGGCTATCTGGGCACCAACCTGTCGCCGGCGCTGCTGGGCGTGGGCTACATCGTCGGCCTGAATGTCGGCATCGTGGTGCTGTCCGGGTCGATCCTGTCCTGGCATATCGCCATTCCGCTGTATCAGCAGTTCTTCATGGGCAGCGACCCGGCCCTGGCGCAGAGCCTGGTCGGTGCGCCAGCGGCCGATGCGGCATTCGGCATCTGGGGCGCGAAGATCCGTTACCTGGGTGTCGGCGCGATGCTGATCGGCGGCGTATGGACGCTGTTCTCGCTGCGCAAGTCGCTGTTGTCCGGCGTCAAGAGCGGCTTTGCCGCCGCGCGCAAGAGTGGTGGCGGTGTGGTCGCCGAGACCGAGCGCGACCTGCCGATGAAGTGGATGCTGGCGGCGCTGGTGCTGTGCACGTTGCCGCTGCTGGGCCTGTACCAGGCGATCGTGCAGCAGTGGCACGTGTCGATCCCGATGACCATCATCATGATCGTGGCCGGCTTTCTGTTCGTGTCGGTGTCCGGCTATCTGGCCGGCTTGATCGGCTCGTCCAACAACCCGGTCTCGGGCATCACCATTTCCACCATCCTGTTCGCCTCGGCGGTGCTGGTGCTGTTGCTCGGCAAGGATGGTCTGGTGCCGGTCGGCATCGGCGCGGCGCCGTTGGGTGCGGTGGCGGCGATCATGATCGGCGCGGTGGTGTGCTGCGCGGCAGCGGTGGGCGGCGACAACCTGCAGGATCTCAAGGCCGGCTATCTGGTCGGCGCCACGCCATGGAAGCAGCAGCTGATGCTGGGCATCGGCGCGTTTTCCTGCGCACTGATCATGGCGCCGGTGTTGAACCTGCTGGCGCAGGCCTACGGCATCGGCCCGGCCACGCCGCAGCACCCCAACTCGCTCGCTGCGCCGCAGGCCACGCTGATGGCCTCGGTCGCCAAGGGCCTGTTCGGAGGGCAACTGCCGTGGTCGATGATTGCCATCGGTGCCGCCGTGGGCGCGGCGATCATCGCGCTGGACGAATGGCTGAAGAAGACCGGCAAGCGCTTCCGCGTGCCGGTGCTGGCGGCGGCGATCGGTATCTATCTGCCGCTGGAGCTGATGGTGCCGATCTTTATCGGCGGCCTGATCGCGCACCTGGTGGAGCGCTTCCACAAGATCCGCGCCGACGACGAAGATGGCCGCGACCGCGTGCATCGCCCGGGCGTGCTGTTCGCCGCCGGCCTGATCACCGGCGAGGCGTTGATGGGTATCGCCATCGCGGTGCCGATCGTGCTGTCCAGCCGCGCCGATGTGCTGGCGTTGCCGGCCAGCCTGCAGCTCAACCAATGGTTCGGCCTGGCGATCCTCGCCCTGGTCGGCTGGCTGCTGTACCGCGTCGGCAAGCGCGGCGAACAAACCGCCTGAGGGTGACGCTTCACCAAGGCATGCGCCTGCGCGCTGCCTCTCGACGGACACGCATCGCTGGATGCGTGTCCGTTTTTCGTTATGGCATTGAAACCGGATTGCCGCTGTTCTGATTGCATCGCAGCAGGCGCGGTTCGAATGCGGCCCTGCTGCCGAATGCGCAAGTGCAGCAGCATGCCGGCAAGGCATGGTGCACCGAATCGATGCCGTGACCGCGCAGCGGCATATCCAGTTCGAACATCCCTGCAAGCTCGTGCATTGCCACCGTGAGCGGACCTGCATTGTCGCTGCAGGGCAACGTCGTTGGCGCATCTGGTTAATCAGCTGACACGACGAGAGCAGCTGCACCACGCCAAGGCATCAAGCGTTTGCCGATCGCGCAATGCACGCACAGCGCACGCACAACGCTCAGGCCATCGCGTCTGCACCACCGCAGCGCCTTTGCGCCGGCTTTACGCCTCACCCAGGCCTCGTGCATAGCGACTTTATGCGGCTGCTCCGTATCGTGCCGTCTCCCGCACCGATGGTGCACCACGGCGACCGCATGCCTCGATCGATCCCGGTGACGCGCCACGGCGCAGCTCATCGCACCGCCTGACCCCCATAAATGATGGATGTGGAAAAGCGACTCGCATCACGCTGTGCGACATCCGCACACTGTTGAGGCCGCTTTTGTCACCGACGGCGTTTTCGGACCTGCCGACGCCTATAAGATCGATTGGCAACACGCCGCCCTCCAGCGGCCATGCAGTCGTTCGACATCCACGCGCATTCCCCCTCCCACTGCTGGCCGTTCACGCGATCTGGCCAGCGTCTTGCCATGGAAACCACTGCAATGCTGACTGCTGCTATCTCCCACCGTTCCACCCGCGCACGCCGTGCCCCCTTGTTGAGCATCGCCCTGGCCGGTGTGCTGTGCAGCCTTGCGCTGCAGGCGCAGGCACAGGAGGCCGCCGACGCGGCGCTGTGTACCGATCGCCCGACCAAGGCCAATTCCACCTGCACCGTGCCAACCGGCGCCTGGCAGCTGGAAACCGACATCGGCAGCTACACCCGCGACAGCCAGCCCGGCACGCGCATCGAAACCTCGGTGTTCACCAACCCCACGCTCAAATACGGCGTCAGCGACCGCATCGATCTGCAGCTCAACTGGGCCCCGCAGCTGCAGGTCAAGACCACCGACCGTGCCACCGGTGCGCGCAGCAGCCTGAGCGGCGGCGGCGATATCTTTCTGCGCATGAAGGCGCGTTTCTACGAAAGCGATACCGCCAGCGTGGCGTTGCTGCCGTTCGTCAAGGCACCGACCGCGCGCACCGGCCTGGGCAACGACGAGTGGGAAGGCGGCGTCGCATTGCCGATCAATTTCGCGCTGCCCAACAGCTTCTCGCTGACCTTCGGGCCCGAGGTGGATTGGTTGGCCGACAGCGATGGCAGCGGCAAGCATGTTGCGCTGATCAACGCGATCAATCTGGCGCATCCGCTCACATCCAAGTTGTCGATGGCGGTGGAAGTGTGGTCCTCGATCAACCGCGATCCGGCGCAGACCATCGAGCAGTATTCGGCCGACATCGCCGCTGCGTATCTGCTCAATCCGCTGCTGCAGCTGGATGTGGGCGCCAATTTCGGCCTCAACGACCGCACCCCGGACGCGCAGGTGTATGTGGGCATGTCGCACCGCTTCTGACGCGCGCAGCGCGCGCTGCGCACACAAAACGCCACTGCGGTCCGCGCCTGTGCGGACTGCAGTGTTCCGCAGGCAACCGCTTCAGATATGTAATAACTACCCGGTGCGGTGCGACACTATGTCGTCAGTCTGCCGGGCATGCCGGTGCCGGTCTCGCCAGAGGTACGCGGGCCGGGGAGGGGAGTGACAGAAAGTGGGCAGTGATGCTGCCTCTACTGGCCGTCGTGCGGGCACCTTGTAGCATCCAGATCGGAATGCCGGGCGCAGTGCAGGGCGGAATCTCCTGATCGAGGTGTTGCAACGTGGAAACGAAATCGAAGTTGCCGGTCCCCGGCCGGGCATTGCTGCTGGTGCTGGGCATGCTGGTCGCGCTGGTGGGGCTGATTTTTCTGCTGGGTGGCGCGAGGTTGGCCAGCCTGGGCGGCAGCTGGTACTTCCTGCTGATGGGCCTGGCGACCGTCGTGGCCGGGGTGCTGATCGTGCTGCGTCGGCCGGCCGGTGCGCTGGTGTACGGCGTCGCCTTCGCGCTGACGCTGGTGTGGGCGCTGTGGGATGCGGGGCTGGAGTTCTGGCCGCTGGTCTCGCGGCTGATGCTGCCTGCGGCGTTCGCCGTGCTGGTGGCACTGGCCTGGCCAGCGCTGCGGCGCAGCCGGGCGTTGCCGACCGGGCGCACGGCCTATGGCGTGGCGACGGTGCTGGCGCTGGCGGTAGTGGCCGGGATCGGCGGCATGTTCGTGCCGCATCCGCCGGTCGCAGGCAACGCGGGGCCGGGCATGACGGCGGTGCCGCCTGGAAGCGTGCAACAGAACTGGTCCGCCTACGGCAATACCGATGGCGGCAGCCGCTTCGCTGCGCTGGACCAGATCAACCGCAGCAACGTCGACCGGCTGCAGGTCGCCTGGACCTACCACACCGGCGAGATCGCCAACAGCGACGGCAACGGTGCCGAAGACCAGCTGACCCCGCTGCAGGTGGGCGAGAAGGTGTTCCTGTGCACGCCGCACAACAATCTGATTGCGCTCGACGCCAGCACCGGCAAGCAGCTGTGGCGGCGCGAGATCAATGCGACCTCGTCGGTCTGGCAGCGCTGCCGTGGCCTGGGTTACTTCGACGCCGACGCGGCGTTGCCGACGCCGAGCGTGGCCAACCCCTCGCCGATCGCCGCGGTAACCGTGGCGCAGGACGCCAACTGCCGTCGCCGCCTGTTCACCAACACCATCGATGGCCGCCTGATCGCGGTGGATGCGGACACCGGTGCGTTCTGCCAGGGCTTCGGCAGCAACGGTCAGGTCGATCTCAAGGCCGGCCTGGGCGCTGCGCCGGATCCGTTCTACCAGCTGACCTCGCCGCCGCTGGTGGCCGGCACCACCGTGGTGGTGGGCGGACGCGTGGCCGACAACGTGCAGACCGACATGCCTGGTGGCGTGGTGCGCGGCTTCGATGTGGTCACCGGCGCGCAGCGCTGGGCCTTCGACCCGGGCAATCCGCACGACCGCCAGGCGCCGGCCGCCGGCAGCAGCTATGTGCGCAGCACGCCGAACGTATGGGCACCGATGTCCTACGACGCGGCGATGAACACCGTGTTCCTGCCGCTGGGCGGGCCGTCGACCGATCTATACGGCGCCGAGCGCACCGCGCTCGATCACCGTTACGGCGCCTCGGTGCTGGCGCTGGATGCCACCACCGGTGCGGAGAAGTGGGTCTACCAGACCGTGCACAACGATCTGTGGGACTTCGACCTGCCGATGCAGCCCAGCCTGATCGACTTCCCCAACCCGGACGGCAGCCACACCCCGGCGGTGGTCATCGGCACCAAGGCCGGGCAGATCTACGTGCTCGACCGCGCCACCGGCAAGCCGCTGACCGAGGTCAGGGAAGTACCGGTGAAAGGCTCGGATATTGCGCACGAGCAGTACGCGCCGACACAGCCGCTGTCGGTCGGCATGCCGCAGATCGGCACCAAACACCTGACCGAATCGGACATGTGGGGCGCCACTGCGATCGACCAGATGCTGTGCCGTATCGCGTTCAAGCAGATGCGTTATGAAGGCCTGTACACCGCGCCGGGCACCGATGTCTCGCTGAGTTTCCCCGGCTCGCTGGGCGGCATGAACTGGGGAGGCCTGTCGACCGACCCGGTGCATGACGTCATCTTCGCCAACGACATGCGCCTGGGCTTGTGGGTGCAGATGATTCCTGCCGACACCCGCAAGGCCGAGGCGGCCGGTGGTGGCGAGGCCGTCAATACCGGCATGGGCGCCGTGCCGCTGAAGGGCACGCCGTATGCGGTCAACAAGAACCGCTTCCTGTCGGCGCTGGGCATTCCGTGCCAGGCGCCGCCGTACGGCACGCTCAGCGCGATCGACCTCAAGACGCGCAGCATCGCCTGGCAGGTGCCGGTGGGGACGGTGCAGGACACCGGCCCGTTCGGCATCAAGATGCATCTGCCGATCCCGATCGGCATGCCGACGCTGGGCGGCACGCTGTCCACCCAGGGCGGGCTCGTGTTCATCGCCGGCACCCAGGACTACTACCTGCGCGCGTTCGACAGTGCCACCGGCAAGGAACTCTGGAAGGGCCGCTTGCCGGTCGGCAGTCAGGGCGGGCCGATGACCTACGTCTCGCATAAGACCGGCAAGCAGTACGTGGTGATCAGTGCCGGCGGTGCGCGGCAGTCGCCCGATCGTGGCGATGACGTGATCGCCTACAGCTTGCCTGACGTGCACTGACACCGCCCACCGGTGACCACGTCGGCAGCTGCGTCGGCGTGGTCACGGAGCGGCCGACAAACCTCGCGCGTGCCCGGCTGACCGCTGCGCACTCGCGTCAGCCGCTGTTGGCTGTAACCCGACGGCCGGGTGTCTCGCATATCCCGGCCAACGTTCCCGTTACCGCAGCGGCGCTCTGGCATCACCGCCATGCATCGCCACCGATGGCCGTGCACGCTGCCCCGATCAGAGAACCACGATGCATCGTCTGTCTTTCCTCATGCGCCGCAGTGCGCTGGGCTACGCCTTATTGCTGGCACTGCCGGCCACCGCAGTCGCCGCGGGCGACACCACGCTGACCGGCGACTGGGGCGGGCGCCGGTCCGCCTGGGCCGAGCAAGGCGTGAGCGTCCGCGGCGACTACGTGTCAGAAACGTTTGGCGTGGTGGATGGCGGCTACGAGAACACCAGCGCGCGCTATGCGCAGCAACTGCGGGTGGGCGTGGATCTGGACATGGCCAAGCTCGCCGGCTGGGGCGGTGGCAGCCTGCACGTCACCATCAACGACCGCCGCGGCCGCAGCACCTCCGCCGACCTGGTCGGCAATCGCTTCCCCATCCAGGAAGTGTACGGAGGCCAGTACACCCGCCTGAGCGAGTTCAGCTACGACCGCAGCTTCAACCAGGGCAAGACGTATCTGAAACTGGGCTTCTATGCGATGGGCAACCAGTTCGCTTCGCACACGTTGCTGGTGAACTTCGTCAATGCTGCGTTCTGCGCGCATCCGCTGGCGTTTTCGGCCAATAGCGGCTGGTACAACTATCCGGCCGCGCGCTGGGGCATCGAAAGCGCGCAGCAGCTGACCCCGCAGCTCAACCTGCATGCCGGCTGGTTTCAGGTCAACCCGAATCTGGGCTTCGGTGCCCGCGACACCTACGCGTTCGAGCCGTTCGCCAGCGGCACCACCGGTGCGATCTTCCCGCTCGAATTTACCTGGAAGCCGGCCACCGCACGCTACCCGGGCGTGTACAAGTTCGGCGGCTATTACGACTCCTCGTCGGTACCCAGGCGTGGGCTGGACACCAGCCGCAGCACCGGCCGCGACGGCGCCTATCTGCTGGTCGAACAGAAACTGTTCACCCCGGGAGCTGACCCCAGCATTGGCCTGACCGGATTCGCCCAGTACATGGCCAGCGACCACGACAGTGCGCTGATGACACGGTGGTATTCGGTCGGCGGGGTGTACCAGGGCATCGGCACACGCACGCAGGACCGCATCGCACTTGGCTATGTGGCCGGCAGGATCAATCATCGGCTGCTCGATGCACGCCGCGCAGAACTGATCGATGCCGGCGTGGCGGCCGATTCGCCACTGGCCGGGCTGAGCGCCGCCGAAGAGCTCTACGAGCTTGCCTACAGCGCGCAGATCACGCCGTGGCTAATGTTGCGGCCGGACCTGCAATACATCGTCAATCCCGGGACCTATGCCTATACCCACACGCGCAACGCAGTGGTGGTCGGGCTGCAGGCCAAACTCACCTTCTGAGTGCGTGCCCACAGCGTGGCGCGCCGTTGCCGGACGGCGCACTGCGCGCGGTGTGCATTGCGCCTTGCAGGGCGCGGCCACGTGCGGCGCCTGCGGGCGCATGACCTTGTGCCTTTGCGCGTGCGCCGCAGCAACGCCTACCATCGACGTTTTGCCGTTGCAGGAACTCTCGATGAAGCTTCGTTACGCCGTGCTGCCCCTGTGTCTGTTGACCGCCTTGCCAAGTCTTGCCGCTGCGCGCGGATTCGATGTGCGCGACATGGTCGCGCTGGACCGGGTGTCTTCGCCCACGCTCAGCCCTGACGGCAGCGTGCTGGTGTTCGCCAAGCGGCAGGCCAAGAGCAGCAATGGCAAGCCGGCCACCGGCCTGTGGACGCGCAATCTGCGTACCCGCGATGCCGCGCCGCCCAGGCGGCTCACTCCCGACGGCTGGAACGTCAACAGCCCGGCGCTGTCGCCGGACGGCAAGACGGTGTACTTCCTCAGCAGTAAATCCGGTACGCAGCAGCTGTACGCGCAGCCGCTGGCCGGCGGCGCGCCGCAGCAATTGACCGCGTTTGCGGTGGATGTGGACAGCTACAAGCTCTCGCCCGACGGCAAGCGCATCGCCTTCAGTGCCGGCGTGTTCCAGGACTGCGGCTCGGACCTGGGGTGCACCAAGAGCAAGCTCGCCAACCTCAAGAACGCCAAGGCCAGCGGCGTGGTCTATGACCAGTTGTTCGTGCGGCATTGGGATACCTGGAACGATGGCCGCCGCAATACCTTGTTCGTCGCCGACCTGCCGGCTGCCGGCGGCAAGGCCGTGGCCGGTGCCTCGGCGATCAGCGCCACGTTGGCCGGCGATGCGCCCTCCAAGCCGTTCGGCGGCAACGACGATTACGCCTGGTCGCCCGACGGCGGCAGTGTGGTGGCCAGCGTGCGCGTGCCGCAGCCGCACGGGCCGGAAACCGGCAAGAAGGCAAGCGCCGGCGCCAAGCCCACCGGCAACGACGAGCCGTGGCAGACCAACTTCGACCTGTACCGTCTGGATGCGGCCGGCAAGGCCGCGCCGGTCAATCTGACCGCGGCCAACCCGGCCTGGGATGCCGGCCCGGTGTTCAGCAGCGACGGCAAGACGCTGTACTACCGCGCGATGAAGCGCCCCGGTTTCGAAGCCGACCGCTTCGGCCTGATGGCGATGGACGTGGCCAGCGGCAAGAGCCGCGAGATCGCCCCCAAGTGGGACCGCTCGGCCGGCGAGATCGTTTTGAGCGCCGATGGCGCCAGCCTCTACACCAGCGCCGACGACCTCGGCGAGCATCCGTTGTTCAAGATCGACATCGCCAGCGGCCAGGCGACCAAGCTGGTGGGCGAGGGCAGCGTGCATGCGCCGACCCTGGCCGGCAACACGCTGGCGTTCACCCGCAACTCGCTCAAGAGCGGCGACCAGGTCTTTGTCAGCGATGTGCAGGGCCAGGGCTTGCGTGCGATCACCCAGAGCGCCGGCGAGCTGCTGCCGGAGGTGCAGTTCGGCGATTACGAGCAGTTCCAGTTCAAGGGCTGGAACAACGACACCGTGCACGGCTATGTGGTCAAGCCGTACAACTATCAGGAAGGCAAGACCTACCCGGTGGCATTCCTGATCCACGGCGGGCCGCAGGGCAGCTTCGGCAACGGCTGGAGCAACCGCTGGAATCCGCAGACCTACGCCGGCCAGGGCTATGCGGTGGTGATGATCGACTTCCACGGCTCCACCGGCTACGGCCAGGAATTCACCGATGCGATCAGCCAGCATTGGGGCGACCGCCCGCTGGAAGACCTGCAGAAGGGCTGGGCCGCCGCGCAGAAGCAGTACGGCTTCCTCAACGGCGACAAGGCCTGCGCGCTGGGTGCCAGCTATGGCGGCTACATGGTCTATTGGATGGCCGGCAACTGGAATCAGCCATGGAAGTGCCTGGTCGACCACGACGGCGTGTTCGACAACCGCACCATGGGCTACGCCACCGAGGAGCTGTGGTTCAGCGAATGGGAAAACGGCGGCACGCCGTGGCAGAGCCCGGCCGGCTACGAGAAGTTCAACCCGGTGCTGCACGTGGACAAGTGGAAGGTGCCGATGCTGGTCATCCACGGCCAGCAGGATTTCCGCATCCCGGTCGAACAGGGCCTGGCCGCGTTCACCGCGCTGCAGCGCAAGGGCATCGATTCCAAGTTCCTGTACTTCCCGGACGAGAACCACTGGGTGCTCAAGCCGGACAACAGCGTGCTGTGGCACGACACCGTCAACAGCTGGCTGAAGCAGCATATCGGCCAGTGAGGTCGCGACCGGCACGCCGCCTGGAGCGGCGTGCCGGTTGGTGCGGCGATGACGCGTGAGACCTCGCCTTTGATGCGGGTCGCAGGGGTCGTTCGGTTTGCTCAGTTCGGCAGCTGATCGCGTTTGGCCAACTGGCCTTCCACGATCTGCAGGATCTCCGCCACTGCGATGCCGAACGAGCCGGCATTGCCGGCGTCGAAGGCGGCCTTCCATTCTGCATAACCCGGCAGGTAATCCTGATTGGGCGCGGCATTGCCGACATGTTCGGCAGCGCTGCGCTCCAGGGTCTGCGCGATCACCGGGATGTGCGGCAGCGCGTCCAGGATCCCATCGGGCAATCCGGCGTGACGTACCTGGATGTCGCTGATGCTCACGTGCAGGATCTGGCCGCCGTGGGGATGCACATCGATCTGGTTGATCAGCAGCAGCGGGGTCTCGGTTGCGGTGCGCCCACGGCAGCGCCAGAGCTGGCCGACCGCATAGACGGGGGAGGTGGTGTCGGGCATCGGGTACTCCACGATCAAACCGCAATGATGCAACGGGCTTGCGGAGATGGCGACTCTGCGCCGTGCCGGCCATGGAAAGGAATGATCCGGTCTTCAACCCGACGTCTGCGCAGTCGCGCTTCGCCCGCAAGACGATGTCCGCAGGTGCCGCGTTGTGCGCTGACAGCGCCGACGTCTGAATGAGCTCGCTTGCAGCACCGGAGATGGCCTGGATCACCGCATCTGGCTGAATGCCAGCATGAGCCAGCAGTGCCGCAGTACACGCAAGCCATGTCAAAATAGCGATTCTTTAACTTCCTCAGCTCCCTGCCAGGATCGCAAGGACCGTCTGCATGCGCACCTTGTTCCGCCCCTCATTGTGGGCGCTCGCCCTCGTCTGTAGTCCTGCCCTGAATGCCGCATCGCGGCCCACGGCCGTGCCTGCGCGCGCGCCCGTGTCTGCGACTGCCGCAGGTGGCACCGATGCGGTGGCCAGTGACCCGGCCGTGCCACTGCCGGCCACGCTGAAGTCCGGCATGGGCTACCGCGCGTTTGCGCAGGCGGTGATGGAGCAGGGCTGGCAGCTGGTGGATCCGCTTGCCGCCGACAGCTGCATGGCCGCCGGCGATTGCGCCGTCGAGTTCATCGCGCCCGGCGGCAGTGCACGCCTGCAGGTGCAGGTCGGCTCGCAGTCCGGTGCGGCGGTGGTCAGTGGCTGGCGCGCGCAGCAGGTGCCGCTGGATCGCATCGGCAACCCCACCGCAGCGGCGGTGGACAGCAAGGTTGCGCCGGCCGCGTCCAAGGTGGCCGACAACCCGCGTTAAGCGCAGTGCGCCGGCGTCTGAGGCGCGCGGCGTATCATGGCGCTGCACGCGCTGCGGCCTGCATCGGTGGCGCGCGTCAGCGTCAGCTGCGTCTTTCCTGATCCCGAGTCCAGTCCCGCATGACCTCCATGAAGAGCATCGATCCTGCCGATCTGGAAGCGTTGTTCGATGCCGTGCCGGACGTGCTGTTCTTCGTCAAGGATCGCGAGGGCCGCTATACCCACGTCAACCAGACCATGCTGCGGCGCCTGGGCCTGAAATCGCGCAAGGAATTGATCGGCAAGCGCGTTGCCGAGGTCTATCCCAGCGGGCTGGGCGCCAACTACGCCAATCAGGACGAGCAGGTGCTGGCCGGGGAAGTGATCGACAACCTGCTGGAACTGCATCTGTTCGCCAACCGCGAACCGGGCTGGTGCCTGACCTGCAAACGTCCGCTGCTGGTCGACGGCAAGGTGCAGGGCATCATCGGCATCTCGCGCGATCTGGGGCCGCAGGACGGGCACGAATCGCAGTACGAAAAACTGCGGCTCGCGCTGGCGTACCTCAACGCCAACTACGCGCAGAACGTACGCATGCAGGCGCTGGTGGAGATCACCGGGTTTTCGATGTCCAAGCTGCAACGCTCGTTCCGCAAGGTGTTCCAACTCACCCCGCAACAGGTGCTGGCCAAGCTACGCCTGCAGATGGCGATGCATCTGCTGCACGGAAACAAGAGCCTCACCGAAATCGGGCATGCCTGCGGTTTCAGCGATCAAAGCGCCTTCGCACGGCAGTTCAAGCTGGCGGTCGGCATGACGCCACGCGAGTACCGCGCCTTGGCGAACGCGGCGCAGTTTCCTGCCGAACCGGCTTAGCGCGCCTGAGCAAGAAGACTGCTCAGTAGCTGAGTTAGCCGAGCACGTGGCTCCCTTACTGCTTGCCGAGCACTGCGTGAATCCAGCGGAATTCCGGGTTGCAGTTTCATTTGGTAGATGCAGTCAAAAGCCTGGGGAGTCGAGTGCGCGGTGCCCTCACCGCTTGCGGGACACGCCGTGAACCCATCCCTGGGGGCTCGGTGGCGGCATCCATGCCGCCACACGGTCCCGCAACCGGCGAGGGCATAGCACCAGATAGTTGGTCGGCTGTTTTCCTGAAAGCTTGTTGCTCAGCCTGGGCAGAAGAGAAGTTGGTAGGTCACGTGTTGAAAGCCTGTTGGCTACTCCGCTTGCAGCGGAGAGTCGTTAAGGGCTGGTCGCACCCAGAGCAATCCGCCCAGCGCACCGCATGCTCTTGCTTGCAACCGTGCACACCGACCCTCTCGACGGGTCCTTGCCCGCCCACCGTCGCGGGACCTTACGCGGCATGGATGCCGCGTAAGAGCCTACACGGACGTACTTGCGGCGTGTCCTGCGATGGTGGGCGGGCAAGGGCCTTGCAGCCAAACCACAGCCCGCCGCTCTACTGCCGAGCTGGCAGCGCGCCGACACCCCAAAAACACGACCGCACAACAACGTAGAGACAGCCGGTTTCCAAATCGCAGCGTCGTCTATTAGACGCTGCCAAAGACTGGTTAAAGGTTGGTCGTTGCAGAGGATGCGCTGGTTTTCCGTTGAGGACGAATTGCTCCCGCATAAACGACTTGGGCGCGAACGACGTGAAGTCGTTCGCGCCCAAGCCTGTGCAGCCCATGCGGATGCGGTTACGCCAGCATGCGCACCTTCGGTTCGCGTGCCCACTGGCGGGTCTTGGCGGCAGTGATGAATGCCTTGGTGTCTGCCGCCGCGATCACGCCCGCGTCCTTGCCGACATTGCCGGCCTTCAGCAGCAGCTGCGCGCCATCGTCGAAGGCGATTGCCTTCAGATGCGCCCACGCATTGCTGACGAAATCCAGCGCCGCCGATTCGCGTGTCAGCGCCTTGGCAGCTTCCGACGACAACACCACCGCCACCGCATCGAACACCACCGAGGGTGTGCCGGCCAATTGACCATCGGCAGCCAGCTGCTTGCCGTCGCTGAGCTTGGCGCCGCCCAGTTTTGGCGCAACGATCTTGACCGTCGCACCGGCGGCTTCGGCGGCCTTGCGCACCGCCTTGATCGTCGCTGCATCGGAGCCGTCGTGAATCAGGATGCCGACCGTGCGGCCCTGCAAGGTGTCCTTCATCTTGCCGATCAGCTGCAAGGCGGGCGACAGCGGCATGTCGGTCGGTGCGACCGCAGCCGGCGGTGCCGGCGGCAACGTGGTCATGCCCATGCCATCGGCCACACGCTGTGCCAGTGTCGGGTCGATGTGACGCAGGTGACCGACGATGGCTTCGCGCACGTGCGCGGTTTCCACCTTGGACAACTCGAACACCAGCGCCGATGCCATATGCGCCTGTTCCGGTGCGGTCTGGCTGCGGAAGAACATGCGTGCCTGGCTGTAGTGATCGGCAAAACTTGCTGCGCGTACGCGGCCCTTGGCGCCGTCTTCGGCCGGTGTCGCATGGCTGGGGAATCCACGCAGCGCCTCACGCGGTGCATCGGCCTGCAACGAGCTGGGTTCGTAGGCGACACGGCCCTTGGGGACGCCCATCTGCATATGGCCGTCGCGCTGGTTGTTGGCGAACGGGCACTTGGGCGCATTGACCGGGATCTGGTGGAAGTTCGGCCCGCCCAGGCGGCTCAGTTGCGTATCCAGATACGAGAAAAGGCGGCCCTGCAGCAGCGGATCGTTGCTGAAGTCGATGCCGGGCACGATGTTGGCCGGGCAGTACGCCACCTGTTCGGTCTCTGCGAAGAAGTTGTCCGGCCAGCGGTCGAGCACCATGCGGCCGACGATCTGCAGCGGCACCAGTTCTTCCGGGATGACCTTGGTCGAATCCAGGTGATCGAACGGGAATGCATCGGCTTCCGCCTCGGTGAACAGCTGCACGCCCAGCTCCCACTCGGGGAAGTCGCCGTTCTGGATCGATTCGAACAGATCGCGACGATGGAAGTCCTGGTCGGCGCCGGCAATCTTCACCGCCTCATCCCAGATCGTGGACTGCAGGCCGAGCTTGGGGCGCCAATGGAACTTGACGAAGGTGCTGTCGCCCTTTTCATTGAGGAAACGGAAGCTGTGGATGCCGAAGCCTTCGATCATGCGCAGCGAGCGCGGAATGGTGCGGTCGCTCATCGCCCACATGATCATGTGCATCGATTCGGGGCTCAACGAGATGAAGTCCCAAAAGGTGTCATGCGCACTGGCAGCCTGCGGGAAACCACGGTCCGGCTCCATTTTCACCGCATGGATCAGGTCCGGGAACTTCATCGAGTCCTGGATGAAGAATACCGGGATGTTGTTGCCCACCAGATCCCAGTTGCCTTCCTTGGTGTAGAACTTCACCGCAAACCCGCGCACGTCGCGCGGCGTGTCCACCGAGCCGGCACCACCGGCAACGGTGGAAAAACGCGTGAACAACGGCGTCTTTTCGCCGACTTCGGTGAAGATCTTGGCAGTGGTGTACTGGCTCAACGACTTGGTCAGCTCGAAATAGCCATGCGCCGCACTGCCACGTGCGTGCACGATGCGCTCGGGGATGCGCTCGTGATCGAAGTGGGTGATCTTCTCGCGCAGGATGAAGTCTTCCAGCAACGTCGGCCCGCGCGGCGTGGCGCGCAGCGAGTTCTGGTTGTCGCCAACCGGAATGCCCTGGTTGGTGGTCAGCTGCGGATGGGTGCCGCCGGCCTTCTGATGCAATTCATCGCCCGTGCCGCGCAACGTTTCGGGAGTTGCGCTGACAGCAGCGGTGGACGGAAGTTGCGCGGACTTGCTGGGGGACTTGGGCATGGGACTCCACTCTGGCGGGCTTGAGATGCGGGCTGATCCACTGAGCCTGGGAGTGGCGCTGTTAAGTGCACGTGTCTGCATGCGAACGAATACTCACATGCAGCCAAAAGCTTGCGCTGGATCGCAGCTGCCCGATGCGTCTGTCACGCAATACACCGATGCACGGCCTGCAAACGCATGCAGCGAACGCGACCGTTACATGCCGACTACAGAAGGTCCAGCGGCTGCTTGCGCGTCGGTGGCGGGAACGCACGGTCCAGTTCGGCAAGGTCCTGCGCGTCCAGTTGCAGCGTGCACGCCGCTGCATTCGCGCGCACATGTGCAGGCGTTCCCGATTCGGGAATGGCAATGACCTGGCCGCTGCGGATCGCCCATGCCAGCGCTACCGCAGTTGCGGCCACGCCGCGTCGCTCGCCGATCGCGTGCAGTACCGGGTGATCCAGCAATGCGCGGCTGCCCAGCGGCGAATACGCCATCACCGTCACCTCGTGCTGTGCGCACCACGGCAGCAGATCGAACTCGATGCCGCGGCTACCGGCGTGATACAGCACCTGATTGACCAGGCAATGCTGCCCGCCCTCGATCTCCCACAGCTCCTGCATGTCCTCCACATCGAAATTCGATACGCCCCAGTCGCGGATCTTGCCGGCATCGCGCAAGGCCTCGAACGCATCGACCACCTCGCGCAGATCGCTGCCGCCGCGCCAGTGCAGCAGATACAGATCCAGCGTACGCACGCCAAGCCGCTGCAGGCTGGCCTCGCAGGCACGCGCGATGCCGCGCGCGCTGGCATTGCTCGGCAGGACCTTCGACACCAGATAAGGCCGCTGCGCGCTATCCATGGCCTGGCCGATCAGTTGCTCCGACCGGCCATTGCCATACATCTCGGCGGTGTCGATCAGGCGCATGCCCAACTGCTGGCCTGTCTGCAGCGCATCGATCTCCTGCTGCGGCGGGTGTCGTCCCTGGCCCAGATTCCACGAGCCGAGCCCGAGTGCCGGCACGCTGCGTCCATTGCGCAGGCGCACCGTGGGGCAGGGGGATGAGGTGGAAACGGACATGGGTGGCTCCTGATGATGCGCTCAATGCGAGGGTGACTGTGCCGGCGTTGCGGTCGCGTGCGGTGGCGTCAGCGTTGCCTGTGCATCCCAGAACGTGCAGCGATGTCGTTGCGCGAAGTCGGGCGTTGCGCCGATCCTGCCGGGCGACAGCGTCAACGGAGCGTCGCCGTCGAAGCGCGGCCACTGCGGACGGCCAGCCCCGTTCGGATCGCCGGTGCGTGCAAACGCGCCCCAGTAATCCTGCAGCGTATCGGCGAAGGCCTGCTGCGCCGGCGTGAACGCCGGCGCGCCACTGAGCACCCACGGACGCTGGAACAGGTACACCAGCTCGGACGCGTGATACGCGCCCAGCGGCTGCGAGAACGGCAGGCGCAACAGGCCGTAAGGCGCTTGCGGGTCGTCGAATTCGTACGCATACACCGGCGCGCGGCTGCGCAAGGCCTGGCCCAGCCGGCGTGTCGGGCAGGCGAATCCGCCATCGGTGACGATGTCGGCAAACGCATCCCAGCGCGATTGCGCGACAACGTCCGCGTAGCGCGCCATGATCGCGGTGGGGTCGGCATGCATGCGCTTGAGGCGTGCCTCATAACCGCTGCGCAGGTTGAGCTTGCCGATGTAGGACAGCAGCTGCGCAAACAGCCGCCCTTCGTTGCGGTTGGTGCCGATCATCACCGGCACCTGCGCATGTTGCAGGTTGGCGATCGCCTTGGCGGGCGGCAACGGCAACACCTCGCCGCCGGACATCGGCGCCCACGCATCGCTGCCGGTCAGGCCACGCCGCTGTGGTTTTGCGTCGGCCACGGTGTCGGCAGGCAATGCGCGCAGGCAGGCGGCAACATCGCCTGCGTGCTCGCAGCCAAGCGTCTGCGCCATGCGCACACCGCCGCGCTCGGCTTCGGCACGCGGCAGGCTGGAATCGCTGGCCAGGCAACTGCCGCTCTGCAGGATTGCGCGTTGGAACAGACCGGCCGCGCCCGGTGCGGCCAGTTGATAGCAGATGCTCCAGGCACCGGCCGATTCACCGAACACGGTGACGTTATGTGCATCGCCTCCGAAGGCGGCGATATTGCGCCTGACCCAGCGCAACGCAGCCTGTTGATCGAGCAATGCATATGCGCCTTCGCCCTCGCCACGCAGCGCCGGATGCGCGAAGAAGCCGAACACTCCCAGCCGGTAATTGGGCGCCACCACGATGACGTTCTGCCGCGCCGCCAATGCACTCAGGTCGTAGTCGACATTGCTGCCCAGCTCCAGCGCGCCACCGTAGATCCACACCATCACTGCGCGCGGATGCACCGGCGCAGGGCCGGGTGGCGCATAGACGTTGAGGGTGAGGCAATCCTCGGAGACCTGCTTCTGCCCGAAGCGATAACGCGGCAGGCACGCCGGCCCGGCCTGGGTGGCATCGCGGACTCCCTTCCAGGCGGGCGCCGCCTGCGGCGCGCGAAAGCGCAATGCGCCCACCGGCGGCGCGGCGAACGGCACGCCCAAAAACACCCGCCCCTGCGCGCCGGCGACTCCGCGGATCGCGCCGGCATCGGTCTGCACCACCTCGGCCTGCGCATCGGCCGCGTGCACCAGCGCCGGCACCTCGCCAGGGCGGCGTGGCGCGCACGCGGTCAGCGTGCAGGCCACCAGCAGGAGGATGCCGAAGTGTTTCAGCTGAAGCATGCGCAGGTCTGCCGTGTGCGTGAGGACGTCCGCCATCATCTCCACCGCACGTGTAGGGCAGGCAAACGTCTGGTTGGTAGGACACCGGCATGAGATGGCCGGGTACACGTGTTGCTGGGGGAGTGAGCGGGTACCGCTGCCTGCGGCGCATGTGTACCTACTGGCGCAGTCGTCCTGCACGAAGTGTTGATGCATCCGCTGGCGAGGGGCAGATGGCATCGCTGTCGCTTGGTCGAGTGCGGTGCGATGAGCGCAGCACGCGCCGGAGGCAATCTTTCACCGCTGTCCATGAAGAGCCGGCTATCGCCCTGGCTGTGACAGACGCAAAACCTGTGTTGGCGGCTGCAGCGCCGGCCTGTCCCGGCACGGCAACAAAAAACCCAGCCGTGTGACCGGCTGGGTTTCGCGTTTTTACCTTGTGGTGGCGCTTACGCCTCCACGTCGTCCTTGTACGCATCCACCGGGATGCAGGCACACATCACGTTCTTGTCGCCGTAGACGTTGTCCACGCGCGCCACCGGCGGCCAGTACTTCTGCTGCTTGAGGCTGGGCAGCGGGAAGGCGGCTAGTTCGCGCGGGTAGGCGTGGGCCCACTCGCTGGCCGACACCTGGGTGGCGGTGTGCGGGGCGTGCTTGAGCGGATTGTCGTCGCGGTCCAGGCGGCCGTCTTCGATGGCGCGGATCTCTTCGCGGATCTGGATCATCGCGTCGATGAAGCGGTCCAGTTCGTGCTGCGATTCGCTTTCGGTCGGCTCCACCATCAAGGTGCCGGCGACCGGGAAGCTCAGCGTCGGCGCGTGGAAGCCGAAGTCGATCAGGCGCTTGGCGATGTCTTCGGCACCGATGCCGCTGGTCTTTTCCAGCGGGCGGATGTCGAGGATGCACTCGTGTGCCACCAGGCCGTTGCGGCCGGTGTACAGCGTCTTGTAGTGCGGTGCCAAGCGCTTGGCGATGTAGTTGGCATTGAGCAGGGCCACCTGGGTCGCCTTGCGCAGGCCGCCGCTGCCCATCATGGTCACGTACATCCAGCTGATCGGCAGGATCGAGGCCGAGCCGTAGGCCGCCGCGCTGACCATGCCGCCGATGCGCGAGGAGTGTCCACTCCCGCTTTCGGAGTTGAGTCCGCCGCCATGGATGGCGGCAGTTTGACCTTCGCCGGCATGGATGCCGGCACGAGGCAGGTATGGCGCCAGATGCGACTTCACCGCGCACGGGCCCACACCCGGGCCGCCGCCGCCATGCGGAATGCAGAAGGTCTTGTGCAGGTTCAGGTGCGACACGTCCGAGCCCCACTTGCCGGGCTTGGCCACGCCGACCAGGGCATTCATGTTGGCGCCGTCGGTGTAGACCTGGCCGCCATGCGCATGCACCGCTTCGCAGATCGCCACCACGTCCTCTTCGAACACGCCGTGGGTGGACGGGTAGGTGATCATCAACGCGGCCAGACGCTCGGAGTACTTTTCCGCCTTGGCGCGGATGTCGTCGACATCGACATTGCCGTTGGCATCGCACTTGGTCACGACCACGGTCATGCCGCACATCTGCGCCGACGCCGGATTGGTGCCGTGGGCGGATTCGGGAATCAGGCAGATGTCGCGATGCGCTTCACCGCGCGCGCGGTGATAAGCACGGATTGCCAGCAGGCCGGCGTACTCGCCCTGCGCGCCGGAGTTGGGCTGCAGGCTCACCGCGTCGTAGCCGGTGCATTCGACCAGCATCGCTTCCAGCTCCTCGATCAGCTGCGCGTAGCCGGCCGACTGCTCGGCCGGGGCCAGCGGATGGATTGCGCCAAACTCGGGCCAGGTCACCGGGATCATCTCGGCGGTGGCGTTGAGCTTCATCGTGCAGCTGCCCAGCGGGATCATGGTGCGATCCATCGCCAGGTCCTTGTCGGCCAGCGAGCGCATGTAGCGCAGCAGTTCGTGCTCGCTGTGGTGGGTATTGAACACCGGGTGTGTCAGGAACGCGCTGCCGCGCAGCAGGCCCTGCGGCAATGCGTCGGCGGTGGCGGCATCGAGCGCGTCCACGTCCGCCTGCGCACCGAACAACGCGGCCAGTGCGACCACATCGGCGCGCGTGCTGGTTTCATCCAGGCTGATGCCGACCGCTTCGCTGTCGATCGCGCGCAGGTTGATGCCGGCGGCGCGGGCCTTGGCGTGGATGGCGTCGGCATCGATCGCCTTGACGTGCAGGGTGTCGAAGAACTGCTCGCCCACGGTGACACCGGCACCGCGCAGGGCGGCGGCCAGGATCGCGGCAAGGCGATGCGTGCGCCGCGCGATGCGGGTCAGGCCCTGGGGGCCGTGGTAGACCGCGTACATCGAGGCCATGACGGCCAGCAGCACCTGCGCGGTGCAGATGTTGGAGGTGGCCTTCTCGCGGCGGATATGTTGCTCGCGCGTCTGCAGGGTGAGGCGATAGGCCGGGTTGCCGGCGGCATCGATCGACACGCCGATCAGGCGGCCCGGCATCGAGCGCTTGTAGGCATCGCGGCAGGCCATGAACGCGGCATGCGGGCCGCCGAAGCCGAACGGCACGCCGAAGCGCTGCGAATTGCCGACCACGATGTCCGCGCCCCATTCGCCGGGTGCGGCGATCAGGGTCAGCGCCAGCAGGTCGGTGGCCACCGCGACCAGGCCGCCTTGCGCGTGCACCGCATCGGCCAGCGCGGCGTGATCGCCGATATGCCCGAAGCTGTCCGGGTACTGCAGCAGCACGCCGAAGCACTCGGCCTGCAAGGCCTCTTCCGGCGTGCCGACGCGCAGCACGATGCCCAGCGGCTCGGCGCGGGTGCGCAGCAGTTCCAGCGTCTGCGGGTGCACCGCGTCGTGCACGAAGAAGGTGTCCGACTTCGACTTGGCCGAACGCTTGGCCAGCGTCATCGCCTCGGCTGCGGCAGTGGCTTCGTCCAACAGCGAGGCGTTGGCGATCTGCATGCCGGTGAGGTCGGCGCACAGGGTCTGGAAGTTGATCAGCGCTTCCATGCGGCCCTGCGAAATCTCGGCCTGGTAGGGCGTGTAGGCGGTGTACCAGGCCGGGTTTTCCAGGATGTTGCGCAGGATCACCTTCGGCGTATGGGTGCCGTAATAGCCCTGGCCGATAAAGCTGCGCTGCACCTGGTTCTTGCTGGCGATGGCGCGGATCTTGGCCAGCGCCTCTTCTTCGGTGATCGCCTCGGGTAGCGCCAGCGCCGCTGGCGACTTGATGTTGCCGGGCACGATCGCATCGGTCATCGCATCCAGCGAGGCGTGGCCGACCACCTCCAGCATCTGTGCGATTTCTGCGTCGTTGGGGCCGATATGGCGTTCGACGAACGCGCTGTGGTGTTCGAGGTCGCGCAAGGAAGACGTGGTCTGGGACATGGCGGGCATCCGGGGCAGGGGGCAGACGAATGGTCGACCGCACCGGACCGGCGTGACGCGCGCAGCGCATCACCTCCTGTCGCAGCGACAGTCTTCCTCGCGCCCCTCTGTCCTTTTGCCTGAGAGTTTAAGAACGCGGCATGGCGCTGGGCCTGCCTGCGTTCCGTGCCCCTTCGGCGCCGGCATCGGCCGGTCTCTCCAGAGTTGTACTGCGGATGGTATCGGGCCTGAGCGATTACGGGCTGTTGCGCCTTCGGCAGCGGCAGTGCCGCTTCTCCCACCGTGTTGCCGGCCGATTATAGCCTGCGAGTGCGCGCGCCGGAGCGCATGCGGCAGGGCCATGCACTCGGGTTTGCTTAACCTTGCAACGGCGAGCGCCTATCATCGACGCCCTTGTGCTCATCCCGACGCCGCCCCCAGGGCGGCGCCGGCGTGCGTCCCCCCGATGCACCACGTTTCGGATCCCTGCATGACCCCCACCACGCCTTCCACCCGTCGCATGGCGCTGCTGCTCGCCGGGTTGGCGATGTTTGGCCCGTTTTCCATCGACACCATCTTCCCGGCGTTCTCGCGGCTCAGCCGCAGCTTGGCGGTGGACGAGGTGGCGATCCAGCAGACCATCAGCGTCTATCTGCTCGCCTACGGGCTGATGAGCATCGCGCACGGCCCGCTGTCCGATGCCTGGGGCCGCAAGCGGGTGATCCTGGGCGGGCTGGTGCTGTTCATCGCCGGCTCGGTGGGCTGCGCGTTGTCGCAGGACCTGCCCACCCTGCTGGCGTTCCGCGCGCTGCAGGGGCTGTCGGCCGGGGTGGGCATGATCGTCGGGCGGGCGGTGATCCGCGACCTGTTCCAGGGGGCGGACGCGCAACGGCTGATGAGCCAGGTGTCGATGATCTTCGGCATCGCCCCGGCGATCGCGCCGATCATCGGCGGCTGGATCCTGCTCAGCGGTGCCGGCTGGCCGCTGATCTTCTGGTTCCTGGTAGCGTTCGGGCTGGTGCTGCTGGTGGCCACGCTGACCTGGCTGCCGGAGACCCACCCGCCGGAGGCACGCACGCCGCTGCAGCTGCGCCGGCTGATGCACGACTACGTGCGGATCGGCTTCAACCCGCGTTTTCAGCGGCTGGCGGCGGCCGGTGCGTTCAACTTCGCCGGCATCTTCCTGTACATCGCCTCGGCGCCGGTGCTGATCATGCGCCACCTGCACCTGGGCGAGGGCGACTTCGCCTGGCTGTTCATTCCCACCATCGGCGGCATGACGCTGGGCTCGTTCCTGTCCGGGCGCATGGCCGGCAGCATGGATCCGGTGCGGCAGATCCGCATCGGCTTCATCTGCTGCGGCGTGGCGGCGCTGGCGAACCTGGGCTACACCATGACGGCAGCGCAGATCGCGCTGCCCTGGGCGGTGCTGCCGATCTTCCTGGCCGGCGTGGGCATGGCGCTGATCTTCCCGATCCTGGCGCTGGCGGTGCTGGACATGTACCCGCACCAGCGCGGCCTGGCCTCCTCGCTGCAGGCCTTCACCCAACTGATGACCAATACGCTGGTGGCCGGGGTGCTGTCGCCGCTGCTGAGTGAACACCCGCGCCATCTGGCGATCGGCATGACCGGTTTTTTCCTGCTGGGCTGGCTATTCTGGCGCTGGGAACGCCGCAGCGGCCGCCGTCTGCGCCGCCGCCAGGCCGAGGAGGCAGTGCCTCTGGAGCCGGCCGACCATCTCTGACCTCACAGGAGCCTGCATGTCCACCGATTCCAAGCTGCGCCGCGATGCCCGCAAGCGCGCCGCCGAGCGCCAGCGCAACCAGGCCGCCGCCAATCCCGCGCCGGTCTCGCCGATCGAGCCGCATGCCGAACTGCGCGACCAGCAACGCACGTTACTGGCCGGCATCGTCCGCCGCGACGGCGAATGGGTGCTGGGCATGGACGGCCGCATCGCCGGCGAAAGCACCAGCGCCGCCCAGGTGCTGGCCCTGATCATGCGCGCGGCCGAGCTGCACGAACGCCAGGGCACACCGGTACGGCTGACCTATTCGGACGCGCTCAAGGACGCGGCGCATGCCGAGGCGGCCGCCGATGGCAGGGATTTCGAGGCGTTCCGGATCGAGTTCGCGCAGAAGCTGGTGCCCGCGCGCACCAACTGAGGTCATAACGCAGCGGTGTCGGCGACGCCGGCTCCGAACACGGCCCATTCCGCGTGGATGGGCCGTGTTGGGGCTGATTTGCGCCAGCGCTTGGCTGCGGATCAGCCGGCGCGCTGAATCAGCGCGCCGGAGCCTGTCGCTGGAGGTCCTGCTGCTGCGCCTGTTCCTGCGCGGCGGCGTTGCGATCCTGCTCGGCGCCCACAGCCTGCGCGCGCTGCAGGCTGTGGTCCACCGGCGTCTGCTGCGCGGCCTGGGCGTCGAAGGGTCCGCGCAGGTGCGCCGGCGAATCCAGCGCTCCCTGGACCACGAAGCCCTGTGACGGGTCGCGCCCCAGCACCACGTGGTCGACGCGCTGCAGCCCGTGCTCGCGTGCTGCCACCAGCGCACCGGCTGCCAGGCGCTCACTGTCCGCATCGGGCACACGGCCGCGCGCGGCCTCCAACTGCTCCACCGCTGCGGTGCATTGGCCCAGCAGCGCATGGTCCGGACTGGCCGGATTGCGCGGATCCGCCGCCGCGGTTGCCGCAGCCGGCTGGCGCGGAAGCGCCTCGGCATCGATGCGCTGCAACCGGCCGTCGTATGCCCCATCGGCGCCGTCGGCGATGCGCTGCAGCCGCTCGACGAACGGATACGGCTCGCCGCCCACATTGCGGGCCATCGCGATCGCGAAGCGTTCGGGTGACTGCGGTGCGGCGTTGCGGTCGCCGACCAGCGCCGTCAGCGAGCTGCCGCCGATCCTGCCGGCTTCGACGCTGGCCTGGGTCTGCTGCATCAGCGCCTGCATCTGCGCCTCGCTGAAGGCCAGCGTGGTCTTCTGCCCTGGCGCAATCGCACCGGTGCCCGCCATGTCACCGCTCAGCGCGCTGTTGAGATTCTGTGCAATCGCCTTTTCCTCGCTGGCCTCGTTGCGCCCGCCCAGGCGTTGCAGCAGCCCCGGCGCGGCGACATCGCCATCGATCTCGAAGCGGTAGCTGCGTTCCTGCACGCGCTCGGTGTCGTTGCCGTCGTACTGGCGCACGATCGTCAGCGGCACGTTGCCGCCGTATTGCAGCTGCTGCACCACGGTGTAGCCGTCCTGGCCCGGTGTGCTGATGCGCACCTGGCTGCCCTGATTCCGGTTGCCGGCCACATCGGCGCTGAGCGGGCCCAATTCCAGCTGTAGACGCTGCTGCGAGCTGAAACTGATCCGCTCCACCGTCTGTAGCTCATCGACGCCGGGCACGCCCGGTGCCATCTTGCCCTCGCGCACAAAGTCGCCCATGGCCGCGAGCGCGCGTGGATCGGCCAGGTCGAATTGCGCGCTCTCCACACGCGACTGGCCCAGGGCGTCGGCGCGCCCGAGCAGGGCCTGCGCCGGTCCCACCTTGACGCCAACGGCGTTCACTGCCTCGATGGCTGCGTTGGGTCCGGTCACCACACGCACGTGGCGCTCATCCACCCGCTCGATCAGGTAGCTGCGGCCGCTGGCTTCGGTGATCTCGCTTTGCATGGTGAGGTGTTGCAGGCTCGCCGAGGCATCGCGCTGGGTGTAGGTCTGCGCGTCCATCACCGCGCGCGCGCCGATCGGCAGGCTCTCCGGCTGCAGCGGATTGACGCGTGTGGCCGCTTCTGCAGGCTGGTCTGCACCGGGCAGCGTCAGTGCGTAACGCATGCGCTGCCCGGCACTGGTGCTGGTCTCGATGCTCAGCTTGCTGTCGCCGAGCTTGGTCTGCAGGCGTTGCTGCTGGCCGGTGTTGGCATCGGCCTCGAGGTTGAAGGTGGTGGTCTTGGCCTCGGCGTCGCTGAGCTTGCCCAGGCCGAGCGAGCGGCTGGTGCGCAGGCTGTTCTCGCCCAGTGGCTGCGTCGGACTGCCGCTGCTCTGCTCGCTGGTATGGGAATACTTGACCGTCTGATCTTCGGGGCTGAGCTCGATGTTGCTGCCGCCCACTTCCAGCGCGTAGTCGCTGCTCTTGCTGCTGTAGATCGGGTCGAATGCGCGGTCGTTTGCGTCGTCGATGAACTGCTTGTTGCGGTCCGCGTCGCGCGGGTCCGGGCCGGTGGAGGGGTTGTTCACTGGATGCATCCTGCATGCTGCGCCGGTGCAGCGGGCGCGCAGTATATCGCCGGCGTTTTGTGGGTTTATCAAATCAACGTTATGCGGCGGCCAGGGTGAGGGCCGTCGCATGCCGCAGGAAACGCGTGCGTCAGTGCGTTGCGGCAGGCACAGGCGTAGTGCTGGCGGCCGCGGGTGCGTTCGCCTGCCAGCCGCACAATTTCCCCTGGTTCTGCTGCTTCAGCCACTCGTTCATCGGGGCGAAATATTCCAGCATCGGGCCGGCATCCAGGCGGTCGTTGCCGGTGAGTTCCTTCAGCGTGGTCTGCCAGGGTTGGCTGGAGCCCCGTTGCAGCATCGACCAGAACTTCTGCCCGGCGTCCTTGTTGCCGTAGAAACTGCACTCATACAACGGGCCTTGATGGTCGGCGGCTTCGCACAGGCCCTTGTAGAACTGGAACTGCAGGATGTGCGCAAGAAAATACCGGGTGTAGGGCGTGTTGCCGGGCACATGGTACTTGGCGCCGGCGTCGAAGAACTCTTCGCCGCGCGGGCTCGCCGGTGCCACGCCCTGGTACCTGGCTTTCAGTTCCCACCAGGCCTGGTTGTAACGCTCGGGGGGGATCGAGCCGTCGAACACGCCCCAGCGCCAGCGGTCGATCATCAGGCCGAACGGCAGGAAGGCGATCTTGCTCAGTGCCATGCGCATCTGCGAATTGAGCAGCGCCTCGCGGCTGGTTTGCTGTTCGCCGACCATGCCGATCGACTGCAGATACTTGGGCGTCATCGCCAGCACGATGGTGTCGCCGATCGCTTCGTGAAAACCGTCGTTGGCGCCATTCTGGAACAGTGGCGGCAGCGGGTTGTAGGCCAGGTCGTAATAGATGTGCCCAAGCTCGTGATAGATGGTGGTGAAATCCTCTTCGGTCGGCTTGATGCACATCTTGGTGCGCACGTCCGCACCGATGTTCTGCGTCGCTTCGCCGCCCATGTTCATGTCCCATGCGCTGGCATGGCAGACCACGTCGCGGTCCAGCGGTTTGATGAACTGCGAACGCTGCCAATAGGTGTCGGGAAGCTTGGGCATGCCGAGCGAGGTGTAGAAATCCTGCGCACGTTCGGTCATCTGTTTTGCGGTGCGCAGCTGCGCTTCGCGCTCGGCCTGGAAGCGCGCG
Organism: Xanthomonas sp. WHRI 7064; assembly: GCF_040202355.2. Taxonomy (NCBI): domain Bacteria; kingdom Pseudomonadati; phylum Pseudomonadota; class Gammaproteobacteria; order Lysobacterales; family Lysobacteraceae; genus Xanthomonas; species Xanthomonas sp. WHRI 7064. The sequence goes on from NZ_CP167821.1 coordinate 1,468,243, forward strand.
CCACTGCCGCCTTCGGTGCCGGTGGTGCGCGCCAGCACCGCACTCAGGTTGCCCTGGTACTGTTTTTCCAGCGCAGCGGTGATGTCCAGGTCGCCGGCACCCGGGTATGGCTGCAGCAGGTCCCACAGATTGCTCCAGTCCTGCTGCCACATATTGCCCATCAGATGCGCCGGCAACATGCCGCCGGCGAGCTCGCCCTTGTCCTTGCCGTACTGCGTATCGAGCTTGCCGCGTGCATAGCACTGCAGTTGGGTGTAAAGCGGCTTGACCTGGTCCCAGAGACGGTCGGTTTCGCTGGCCAGTTGCGCTGGCGGCATGTCGTAACCGCTGCGCCACAGCACGCCGACATCGGCAAAGCCCAGCCCGCGCGCGCCCTCGTTGGCGAGCTCGACAAAGCGTTGGTAGTCCTTGCGCATCGGGACTGCGGTGCCATGCCAGCCTTGCCAGGCATCCAGCTGTTCGGTGTAATCACGGCTGCTGGCGAGCACTTGTTCCAGCTCGCCAAGCTGGCGGCAGCGGCGTTGATCGCCATCGCCTATGCAATAACTGGCCGCACCATAATCGCCTTCCATCTTGGCGGCGATCCGGGTGAGCTCTGCCAGCTTGGCCGGGTCGCGTGGGGCGGGCAGGGCGCTCATCAATTTCAGCAGTTGCAATGCACGCGCGCTGTCGGCCGACAGCGGGGTACCTGCATACTGCTTGGATTGTTCGATCCAGCGGTCCAGTTGCGCCAGCGCGCGTTCGTTGGCCTTGGCGGCCAGCAGCTGCGAATCGCCGTTGATATAGGTCGAGGACAACCATTGCGCGGCGGTGAGTTCCGGGTAAGCGGCCTTGTAATCGGCGCTGATGCGCGCGACGAACTGGTCGGCGTTTTCCTCCGGCGCGGCTTTGGTGGCAGCGGGCTTGGCGGGTGCTGCCGCGTCCTGACGGCAGGCCGACAACGACAGGGTGCCGGTGGCCACGGCCAGTGCCAGCCACAACAAACGAGGATTCACGGGTGGTCCTTGCGGTGAAGTCCGACGCAGGCTAGAGCGCGTCGGGGTTCACCGCAAGCGCTGTCACGGCGTACGCGATTTGGGTGGGCTGCAAATCCATCTGTGCTCGTCAGAGCAAGTGCCACATTGGCGTGCTCACCGCAGGCGGGCACGGCCGTTACCTGTTTGCTCGCCATGTACTGCCAGCTGCTTCAAGGCTGGGGACCGGTTGCATTGGGTTGATGGAACGGTGCAGGCGGATCAGTTGCAGAGCGGATGATCTGCCGCTTGGCTGCAGGGCCTCGCCCGCCCACCATCGCGGGACACGCCGCAAGTACGTCCGTGTAGGCTCTTACGCGGCATCCATGCCGCGTAAGGTCCCGCGACGGTGGGCGGGCAAGGACCAGTGGAGGTTGTCCGATACTCGACGTCCGACACACGCGCGACAAGCAGCTTTTCACGAGCTTGCTTTTGGTCTCGTGCTCCAAAGGATTGGGTGACGCCGATGCATCAGTTGCAGAGCGGATGATCTGCCGCTTGGCTGCAGGGCCCTTGTCCGCCCACCATCGCAGGACACGCCGCAAGTACGTCCGTGTAGGCTCTTACGCGGCATCCATGCCGCGTAAGGTCCCGCGACGGTAGGCGGGCAAGGACCAGTCGGGATGGTTGGTGTGCACATCCAAGCTCAGTGTTTGATGCGCGTAGTTAGATGCTGATGCACAGGCCCGATGTCCGATGCAGGGCGAGCGATAAGCAGCTTTTCACGTGGCCACCGACCAACTTGCCGGTGCGGTGTGCTCTTGCCGGTTGCGGGACCCTTGGCGGCATGGATGCCGCCAGGGAGCCTCCACGGAAGGATTCACGGCGTGTGGCGCGAGCGGCTAGGGCACGCGCCTTCGATAACCATGCTTTAAAAATTCAGCCGCGTTTATCCCGTGCATTGCGCGAATAGATCGCGCTCGCGCGCATAGACGCTGGTCTTGACCTGCATCAACCCGAGCACCGACGGAAACAGCGCGTCCTGATCGGTGTACTGGCCGGCACGGTGGCGCAGGCAGGTTTCGTCCAGGCCGCGGTCACGTGCGAACTCCGGCGAGAACCACATCACCATCGGCACGTGGGTCTGCTCCTTGGGCGCGATCGCGTACGGCACGCCATGCAGGTAGAGGCCTTTTTCGCCCAGTGATTCGCCATGATCGGAGAGGTAGATCATCGCGGTGTCGTAGTCCTGCAGCCCGCGCAGCGTGTGGATGGCCTGGTTGAGGAAGTGATCGGTATAGGTGATGGAATTGTCGTAGGCGTTGACGATGTTCTGGCGGCTGCAACTGCCCAGGTCAGCAGTCTTGCATACCGGTTTGAAGCGCTCGAACTGTACCGGGTAGCGTTCGAAGTAACTTGGCCCGTGGCTGCCGAGTTGATGTAGCACCACCACGCGGTCGCCGGGCTTTGCGCGCACTTGCGCAGCCAGGTCGCTCAGCAGGATCTCGTCCATGCAGCGGCCATCGGCGCACAGCCCTGGCGTGGTGGCATCGTCCAGCTTCTGGATGTCCAGGCCATCGCAGACGCCCTTGCAGCCGGACTGGTTGTCGCGCCACAGCGTGGAAATGCCGGCATGTTCGAGCACATGCAGCAGCGACTGGTGGCCGCGGATCGTGTCCTCGTTGTAATCGCGGCGGCCGAACGGCGAGAACATGCACGGCACCGAGACCTCGGTGCTGGTGCCGCAGGAATGCATGTCGGGGAAATTGATCACCCCGGCCTGTGCCAGCTCGGGCGTGGTCTGGCGCGCATAGCCGTTGAGGCCCCAGTTCTGCGCACGTGCGGTTTCGCCCAGCACCACCAGCAGCAGGCGCGGACGGCTACCCGGTGCACGTGGCGTGGCCATGGCGTCGTGTTCGACCGGTTGCTTGGGCGCATGCTTGATCGGCGAATCGGATTTGAGGTTCTGCCGCAGTGCCACGATGTAGTTGATCGGCGTGGCCAGGTAACGCACCTCGCGGTGATTGCGCATCAATGCCGAGACGTCCTGCGACGACAGCATCGCGCCGGCCGCGCCGACCACTGCCACCACCAGCAAGAAGCCGGCGCGGATTGCCAGTGATCTGCCGATGCTGCGTGCTTGCAGGCGCGTGCGCCACAACAGCGTGGCCGGAATCAGGAAGTAGCACAGCAGCGGCAGGATCAAGCCGGGCGTGAGCAGTTCGCGCGATTCCTTGTGGTCGGTATGCAGCACATTGCGCAGCATGTCCGCATCCAGGTAGACGTTGTAGCTGTCCATGTAGTGCGCAGCCAGCGCGGTGGTGAACAGCAGCAGCGTCAACAGCGGCTTGGCATTCCAGCGCCACACCAGCAGGCCCAGCAATAACGCATGCACGGCCACCAGCAAGGCCATCAACGAGATGGCAAACCCGAGACTGCCCGGATGCGTGGCCATAGCCGTGTGCCAGAACAGCTGGTTGCACACCAGTGCGAAGAACAGACTCGACAACAACACCAAGGTTTCGGTCGAGACCGTCGGTCGCGTCGTCCAGCTCAGTGCGCGCAGGCGCTTGAGCCCACGCGATTGCGGTAGATAGGTACTCATGCTGCATCCCCCGATTGCAACACCACAACATTGGCGCGATGCGGTCGAGCCAGCATCACGCAGTACAGTGCAAGTGCAGTTCCCCAACACACCGCCAGCGACCACAGGTCATGCGACAGGAAATGCGCGCCGCGTAATTGCTGCGCAATCCCGAACAACAACCCTGCCGCGATGCCCAGCCACAATGCAGGAACACGCCACGCAGGACGTAGTGCCAGCGCACAGAAATACAGCGCCACCCACGCATAACCGGCGCTGGCGTGGCCTGCAGGAAAACAACCAGACGCAGCAATGCCGTGGCGCGATTCGAACAGCCCGATCATCTGCTGGGTGCCGCCGTAACGGCTCAGATCCCATGGGCAATCCATCGCCGTCCACGACTTGAGCAAGGACACCAGCGAGGTCGACAGTGCGATCGATGCAGCCAGATACGTCAGCGGCCAGCGCAGCACACGCAGGCGCGGCCGGTACCAGGCAACCAGCGCCAGCACCAGCACGCTGACAGCGCCAGCGGTGCTCAACCATTTGCCGACACGGTGAATCACGCCGCTGGTGAACCAGTGGTCCTTGAGCAGCCACTGCCCACCTTCCAGCCGATATAGCGCATCGGCAACCCACTGGTCGCCGCCGGCGCCCATCAACAACGCGCTGAGCACCAGCACACCGGCCAGCGGCAGCCACAGATGCCGAATGAGAAAGCGGGTTTGCGCAACGGTGGCTGTGCGCGCCAGGGCAGGTGCGTATACGGGAAGCGTGGTCATCGAAGCATCGGCCGGTGGTCTATGCCCGGCATCTTCGAAAGCGGCATGTCGGAAAGCGGTCGGACCGGAGTTGTCCGGCGGTTAACGCGCTATCCGGCGTTCAGTCTGTCTCGCTGTCGCCACCGCCGGTGTTGGTGTCGGAGGCGGTTGCAACGCAACCGGCATGCCATGCCGTGCCCGGCACCAACTGCCATTGATTGCGGTTGGACTCGCCAATATCGATCCGTTGCGCCGGATCGATGCACGCCGGTACCGCCTGCTTGAGGACGAACAGCCAACGGCGCTCAGGTGCGTGTGCAAGCCATGGACCTGCCTTGGCCCACTGCTGCTGCCAACTCGCCCTGAAGCCGAAGTCGGTGACCGGTCGATCCGCCTGCAGCATGTTCTGCTCGCGCCAGGCCAGCATCCCGAGCTCGGCCTCCGGGCCGATGCGCTGTCCCACGCGCTGCATCAAGCCAGCGGCAGAACTGTAGGGGTCCAGTGCCGGCATCAAGCCCAGGCCGTACACGCTCCATAGTGCGGCGGTCACCACCACCACCGCGGTGCCGGTGCGCTTGCCACGCGACCATGCAATTGCCGCCAGGCCGACCACGCCCAGCCCGATCAACCAGACACCCACCGATCGCAGCGAGGCCAACTCCATCCCGCGCTGCAGGGCGGTGTTTTCCGCCCAGTGCAGATGCAGTGCGATACCGCTGCCCAATGCAAGAGCGGCCAGCGCAAGCAGCAGCAGGTAGCCGGTCAGCAATACGCGGACACCACGCTTGCGCAGCAGCCCGGCCAGAAGCGGTGCGGCGGCGATGCACAGGGCCGGCAGCATCGGAAAGATGTAGACCTCGCGCTTGCCTGGGCTGGCGCTGAAAAACACCAGCACCAACACGCTCCAGGCAAGCAGCAACAGATAGCGCGGGTCGCCGCGTCGCAGCCGTCGCCACCAGGCCGGCAGCAACCAGGGCAGCACCAGGCAGCCGGGCAACCACAGCGTGGCGATCACCTGCAGGTAGTACCAGGCCGGCTTGACATGATGCCAGGCGTGCGCATAACGGGTACCGGTCTGCTTGAACAACAACTCATGTGCGTAGGCATGCAGCGCCGGGTCGTTGCTTTGCCACAACGCGATGCCCAGCGGACCAAGCCACACCGCGGTGCCCGCCAGAAACGCAGGCAGCACCAGCAACCAGCTGCGCCCGGCCTGTGCGCGTGCCGGCAGCACGCTCCAGTGCCTGCGCGGCAGCGCCATCCACGGCAGCAACAGCAGCAAGGGCAGAAAGCCCACACCCTTGGTCACCGTGCCCACGCCGGCGGCAAACAATCCCAGCGTCCATGCGCGCCAGTCCGGCCCACGCAGCAGATGCCGCAGCATCCCCCACAACGACAGCGTGGTCAGCGCCACCAGCACCATGTCGATCTGCGCACGCTTGGCCATCAGGCCGAACTGCAGCACCGCAAACAACGCCAGTACCGCATGCCGCGCCACGCGTCGGTTCCATAACCGCCGCGCGATGTCCCAGGTCAGCCATAACGTGGCGAGCGCAGCCAGCAGCGACGGCAGCAGGAACGCGACCGGCCAGTGCGGCACCAGCTCGTAGCTGGCTGCCTGCAACCACATGAAGACCGGCGGCTTTTCGGCGTACAGCTCGCTGCCCCGGTGCGGCACTAGCCATTGACCGGTCGCAACCATGCTGCGTGCGGCCAGCACAAAGCGCGGCTCGTCCGGTGGGTTGGGCTGACGCAGGCCCAGCCCGGCCAGCAGGCTGACGACGATCAGCAAGACGGCGGCGAGCAGTGCACGCTGGCGGGAAGTGGCGGCGGAGATGGCAGGCGACACGCGCACGCCCCGATCGGTGGGGCGCCACACTATCCGGCAAGCAGGTCGGAATTTTGTCGGAGCCATCCAGAGCGGCTGTGTTCGGCCAGGCTCGGTTAGGATGCGCACATCGTCCCTGCCGGGCCGCCCTGGAAACGCGCTCATGCGGCTGCTGGTCATCGAAGACAACCGCAACATGGTTGCCAACCTGTTCGACTATTTCGAAGCGCGCGGGCACACCCTGGACGCAGCGCCCGACGGCATCACCGGCCTGCATCTGGCCACCACCCAGCAGTACGACGTGCTGGTGCTGGACTGGATGATGCCGCGCATGGACGGCCCGGAAGTGCTGCGCCGCCTGCGCGAGCAGCACCAGTCCGAGCTGCCGGTGATCATGCTCACCGCCCGCGACGAGCTGCCCGACAAGATCGCCGGCTTCCGTGCCGGTGCCGACGACTATCTGACCAAGCCGTTCGCGCTGCCGGAACTGGAGGTCCGCATCGAGGCCCTGCTTGCGCGTGCGCATGGGCGCCGACGCGGCAAGTTGCTGCAGGTGGCCGATCTGCGTCTGGACCTGTCCACGCTGGAAGCCACCCGCGCCGGCCAGGTGCTGCACCTGTATCCGGCCTGCCGCAAGCTGCTGGAAGTGCTGATGCAGGCCAGCCCAGCCGCGGTCACCCGGCAGCGGCTGGAGCAATCGCTATGGGGCGACGATCCACCCGATGGCGACATGCTGCGCTCGCATATCTACGAGTTGCGTCGCAGCGTGGATGGCCCGTTCGCGCAGAAACTGATCCACACCCTGCCGCGGCTGGGCTATCGCCTGGCGCCGCTGGAAGGTGCCGGCGATCCGGCCGCGGGCGAGTGCAGCGATGCTTAGGCAGCGCCCGTTGGGCCGCCGCGTGCTGGTGTGGTTGTTCGGCTACACGCTTTTGATGGTGCTGGCGGTGTTCGGCACCGCGCAGTATCTGCACGAGCGCGCAGAACACGGCGTGTGGCGCTCGTTGTTGAATTCGGAGCTGGACAGCATCCTGGATCGCAGCGCGCAGAATCCGGATTACCGCTGGCAGGACTCGGACACCCTGCGGCTGTATCGCGTCGACGGCAGCGCGGCAGTGCCGCCGGTCCTGCGCACGCTGCATCCCGGCCTGCACGACGAGCTGGAAATCGCCGGCCGCCAGAGCGCGGTGATGGTGCGCGACACGCCGCATGCCGGGCGCCTGGCGCTGGTGCTGGACATCACCGACTTCGAAGCGCTGGAGCAGTTCATCACCCGCTGGATGCTGGCGGCAGGCGTCGCGCTGATCGGCATCACCTTGCTGATGGGCACTTATGCGATGGCGCGGCTGGTGCGCCCGCTGGTGGAGCTGGCGCGCGACATCGGTGCGCTGCGTCCCGAGCGGCGCGCGCAACGCATTGCTGTTGGCCCGCAGGGCAGCGCCGAGTTGTACGTGATTGCCGACGCGCTCAACGACTATCTCGATCGCAACGGCCAGTTCGTCGAACGCGAACGTGCCTTCATCGACAGTGCCAGCCACGAGTTGCGCACCCCGCTGGCAGTGATCGGCAACGCCGCCGAACTGGCGCTGGAACAACCCGGCACACCGCCGGCGGTGCGCCACCAGCTGGAACGCATTGCCCAGACCAGCGCCGCGGTGGAGCAGTTGATCACCTTGTTGCTGGTGCTGGCCAAGGACCCCGGCCGGCTGACGCGCAGCAGCGATACGCTGCGTCTGGACCAGTTGCTGCCGGAGATTGTTGCCGATCACGCGCATCTGCTCGCCGACAAAGATCTGCAGGTACTCACCGATCCGCTTCCGCCATGCAGCCTCACCGCACCGGTGGCGATCGTGCAGACCGCTATCGGCAATCTGTTGCGCAACGCGATCGAGAACAGCGACCGCGGCATCATCCGTGTCTCGCTATCGGCACCAGGGGTGGTGCGCATTGCCGACCCGGGCCACGGCATGACGCCGGAGGAGATCAGCGCAATCTACGCGCGCCTGGCGCGCGACAACGCACGCCAGGGCAACGGCATCGGGCTGGAGCTGATCGGACGGCTCTGCGAGCATTTGGGCTGGCATCTGCATCTGGATTCCAGCGCGGGGCAGGGCACGGTGGTGACGCTGGATCTCAGCGGCGCGCAGCGCAGCTAAGCGCCGGCACGCTCAAGGCAGCTGCGCAGTGCGGCCATCGCCGCCGCCGCGGTGGCCGGGGCAGCGGCGGCCTTGCGGACATCGTTGAAGACCTCGATGCCGATCGGCCCTGTGTAGCCCATGCCGGCCAGGCGCCGCAACAGCGCCGACAGCGGAAAGCAGCCTTCGCCCGGCAGCAGGCGCGCATGCCGCGCCACCGCGGCCAGCGCACTTGGCGCCACCGGCTGCGCCACATCGCATAACTGCACGTTGGCGATGCGCGTGGCCGGGATGGCGTCCAGATCGTCCAGCCCACGGCCTGGCGCGAACACATGGTAGGCATCCACCACCAGATCGATGTTGTCCGCACCGCTGGCACGCACGCTTGCCCACGCGGCAGGCAGAGTGTGATTGACCCTGCTCCACGCCATCGGTTCGTAGGCGATGCGCAGGCCGTGCTCGGCCGCGGCACGGCCCAGCCAGCGCAGATCCTCGACGATCCGTGCAGGCACGACGTCGGCACGCGTGTTGGCCGGTGCCTGCACCACGCCCGCGCCCAACGCGGCGGCGGTTTCCAGCATCTGCAGCGCGTGCGCGCGGCACTGGTCGCGTTGCGCGTCAGCGGCACCGTCCACATCGCGCAACACCTGGTAGTCGGTCAGTCCAAGCCCGAGCTGGTGGAGGGCGTCGCGCACCTGCGCCGGCGATCGCGCCAATTGCTGCAGGTCCTGTTCCCACAATTCGACGGCATCGAAGCCGGCCGCTTGCGCGGCCGACAATTTATCGGCTGCGGTGCCGCCCAGCAGCACCGTGTTGAGAAACAGGCTGTGCATGCGCTGCAGCCTACGCGGCGTGGCGTTGAGGAGATGTCTGCGGCGTAGTGATGCTGCGCGGCGTGACCTGCAGCGCTACGAAACGCCGCGCCTGGCGATGCGCGCGACCTGCACGGAGACGGCAGCCGGCATGTTCTACGTGCGAGCACCCGGCATGGGCTGTGCGGATGCTGACGACCCCGTCGTCTGTGGCCTGCTCATGCCACGCAGTGCAGTGCCACTGCAGTGCGTGGCCACTGACTCGATCACGGGGCCGCAGGCTGGCAGCCTGTGCACGCCGGCCTGCAGGCACGTCACGGCCAGGCGATCAGGCTGCGGCGATCCGGCGTTACTGCGGCAACAGGTTGCGCGCGAGCAGCCAGCTGCGCGCATTTTCCGCGTCCTGCTCGAACCAGGCGCGCGTGGATCCCAGCCGGTAGGTGTAGCCCCAGGTGTCCATGTCGGTCATCAGGCGCGCGCTACCGACGCCCGGCAATTGCTCGGCCAGCAGGATCTGCAGATAACAGGTGGCGTCTTCCTCATCCACCGAATCGGTGGCGTCGGTGTGCACGGCCGCGCGCTTGTCGGCCGGCAGGACGATCAGGTGCCCGGCCTCGTGCAACAGCGAATGCACCGGCGTGTCGTCACGCACATAGACATCGCAGCCGATGATGCCGGCTTCCGGTTCGCCCCAGAAACTGCCGGGGATCGGCGCGCCGGCTTCCACGCGATGCAGGCGCAGGCCATAGCGGGCGAGCAGGGCGGCCGGTGCGTCCAGGCCGATATCGCCCACGCACAACACGCTGGCTGGCTCGGAGCTGGGAGAGGAATCGATGGTCACACGCAAGGGCTCGCGGTCGGTTCGGGCCGTCAAGGCGGCACCGTGCAAACACGGTGCCGCAGGGGACGCTTACTTGTCGCCGTCTTCGGGCAAGGCGACCGAAATATCGAGCACGTCATGCTCGCCATCCTTGACCAGATCAACCCGCACCGCATCGGCGTCGATGTTGACGTACTTCTTGATCACTTCCAGCAATTCGCGCTGCAGCAGCGGCAGGTAATCCGGCCCGCCGCGGTGGTTGCGCTCCTGCGCAATGATGATCTGCAGGCGGTTCTTGGCCGTCTCGGCGGTGTTCTTCTTGCTCTTGAGAAAATCGAGCAGGCCCATGCTTACCCTCCGAACAGCTTGCTGAAGAAGCCTTTCTTCTCCACGGATATGAATCGCATCGGGCGCTCTTCGCCCATGATGCGGGCGACCGCGTCGTCGTAGGCCTGGCCGGCCGGGGACTCGGCATCCAGGATCACCGGCTCGCCCTTGTTGGAAGCGTTGAGCACATCACCGGATTCGGGAATCACGCCGATGGCCTTCAGCCCCAGCACTTCTTCCACGTCGGTGATGCTGAGCATCTCGCCGCCTTCCACGCGGCCCGGGCTGTAGCGGGTCAGCAGCAGGAAGGCCGGCACGGTCTGGCCTTGCTCGGCCTTGCGGGTCTTGGAATCCAGCAGGCCGATGATGCGGTCCGAGTCGCGGACCGAGGAGACTTCCGGATTGACCACCACCACCGCGCGGTCGGCGAAATACATCGCCAGGAACGCGCCTTTCTCGATGCCGGCCGGCGAATCGCAGACGATGTAGTCGAAGCCGTCGGCGGCCAGGTCCTTGAGTACCTTCTCCACGCCTTCCTGGGTCAGCGCGTCCTTGTCGCGGGTCTGCGAGGCAGCCAGCACGTACAGGTTGTCGAAGCGCTTGTCCTTGATCAGCGACTGCTTGAGCGTGGCTTCGCCATGCACGACGTTGACGAAGTCGTACACCACGCGCCGCTCGCAGCCCATGATCAGGTCCAGGTTGCGCAGACCGACGTCGAAGTCGATGACGGCGACCTTCTTGCCGCGCCGTGCCAGCCCGCAGGCCAGGCTCGCGCTGGTGGTGGTCTTGCCAACGCCGCCCTTGCCGGAGGTGACTACGATGATTTCAGCCAAAGGATTTCTCCGAATATTTCTGTGGTTGGGCTGCGTCAGTCCAGCGCAGCGATCTTGATCTGATCCTGCTCCAGCCAGACCTGGACGGCCTTGCCACGCAGGTCCATGGGAACATCGTCCAGCACCTTGTAGTGGCCAGCGATGGCAACCAGTTCGGCGTGGAAGTCGCGGCAGAAGATGCGCGCGTCAGGGTTGCCCTGGGCGCCGGCCAACGCGCGGCCACGCAGGGTACCGTAGATATGGATGCTGCCGTCGGCGATGACCTCCGCCCCGGCACCGACCGTACTGAGCACAGTCAGGTCGCAGTTCTCCGCATACAGCTGCTGGCCCGAGCGCACCGCGTTGCGTTGCATGCGCCCAGGGGCCGGCCGCGCGGCGGGCGCTGCGGGTTCGGCACGCGCCGGTGGCGGCGGGGGCGGCGGCGGGCTCACCGCGGTCGGCTCGTATTGCGCACGGAACTTGGCCAGCAGCGGCACGCCGAGCTGCTGCGAGAGCAGGTCGATCTCGCTGGTGCCGTAGGCCAGCGCCACCGGCAACACGCCGGCATCGCGCAGACCGTCCAGCAGCGCCTTGGCCGTGGCCAGGTCCGGTACCTGCGACAAGCCGCCGAAATCCAGGATCACCGCCGCGCGTCCGAACAACTTCGGCGCGCGGGTCACGCGTTCGCGCATCTCGCGCACCAAGCGCGGCACGTCCAGCGTGCGCACGCGCAGGTTGGCAATGCCCACCTGGCCGATCTTCAGTTCGCCGGCCTGTTCAAAATCCACATTCACGCTCGCCACGCCTCAGCTCCCCGTCGACGGGTTGTCGGTGGCGGCGGCATGACGCGGCCGGCCGACCCACGGCAGGTGGTCGGGCAACTTGCCGGCATAGGTCTCCTTGACCCACGGATAGCTGCACATGTCTTTCATCAGCATGCTGGCGCGCACCTCGACATCGGCCATGGTGTTCTGGCCGACCTCGCGGAAGCCGAAGCTGCCATGGAACAGCAGCGCCGCATCGGCGCCATGATCCAGGAACACCTCGCAGGCCAGTTGCGGGTAGCGCAACTCGGTGTAGCTCTGCACATCGGCATAGAACGCACGCCCGACGCCACCGCCGCGACGGCGGCTGGCGACCACGATGCGGTCGATATAGAAGAATTCCGGGTGACGGTCCCGGAACCAGGCGAAATTGCTGCTGTCATGCGCACTGCCGCTGCCGAACCCGACCAGGAAACCGGCCAGGTTGCCGTCGCGCTCGGCGACGCGGAAATATTCGGCCTGCTCGTAGAAACGTTGCAGCTTGGTTGAATCCAGCGGCAGGATTGCCAGTCCGGCATTGTTGTTCAGGGCCAGGACGGAATCGAGCTCGTGCTCGCGCACGTCGCGGATAACGATCGACATTGGGACTCCGTGGGGTAACGCTCTCGACCCGAAATCGGATCTGCGTCGGATTATTGCATGCGTGGCCTGAAGCGGCGACCCGCCGTGTGCCGCCAGCCAGGCGTGAGAGCCGACTGCAGCATGCCGACGCCGGCAGCTCCTGCTGCCAAGGCAGGCGCGCCATGCCACACGCATGCATGACTTCCGGCAAGAGGGCAGCCGCCCGGCGAGCGCCTAAGATGCCTGCATGTTGGGATACCTCAGTCATACGCGCGTCCTGCGCTTCGCCGGCCTGTTCACCTGGGCAATGATCGCCATGCCCTTGGTGTACACCTATTGGCCGGCGGCCGAAGAGGGCGACCACCGCAGCGTGGCCGAAGGCCTGCTGATGTCGGCGTTCTTCGTCGGCTTCGGCGCCAGCTACTTCTGGCTGACCCGCGGCCTGAGCAGCGGCGGCCATGCGCATTGGTACGACCGGCTGATCCTGCTGCTGCTGACCATCTTCGCGCTGGCGGTCAGCTATCTGAGCGGGACCGGGCTGGGCAGCATCCTGATGATGGTGGCGGCCGGGGTCATCCCCTGGCTGCTGCCGTTACGCATCGGCGTGGCCTGGCTGGTGCTCAGCCAGCTGGCGGTGCTGCCGGTGTTCTATTACCTGCGCCCGGACTTCACCCTGTTCGCCGCGCTGATGCAGTCGCTGCTGTACGGCGGGTTTTCGATGTTCATCTTCGTGACCAGCCTGGTCGCGCGCCAGCAGACCGATGCCCGCGAAGAACAGCGCCGGCTCAATGCCGAGCTGCGCGCCACCCGCGCGCTGCTGGCCGAAAGCGCCCGCGTCAACGAGCGCACCCGCATCTCGCGCGAGCTGCACGACCTGCTTGGCCACCACCTCACCGCGCTGAGCCTGAACCTGGAAGTGGCCGGTCACATCACCGACGGCCAGGCCCAGGAGCACGTGCGCCAGGCGCATACGCTGGCCAAGCTGCTGCTCACCGATGTGCGCGAAGCGGTCAGCCACCTGCGCGACAGCGGCGCGATCGACCTGGAAGCGGCCCTGCGCCCGCTGGTGACCCAGGTGCCGTCGCTGGACATCCATCTGGACATCGCCCAGCCGCTGACCCTGGACGACCCCGAGCGCGCCCACGTGCTGCTGCGCTGTACCCAGGAAATCATCACCAATGCGGTGCGCCATGCCGGTGCGCGCAACCTGTGGATCCAGGTGCGGCGCGATGCCGACACCGTGTTGATCGACGCGCGCGACGATGGCCACGGCGCCGACACGGTGGCGCCCGGCAACGGGCTGCGCGGCATGCGCGAGCGGCTGAACCAGTATGGTGGCCAGCTCGAGATTCAAACCCGGCGGGGTGACGGCTTCGGCCTGCGCATCTCCGTTCCAGGCGCGCCGGCACTGATGCCTGCGGCCGTGACTCAAGGAGTGTTCTGATGATCCGTGTGTGCCTGGTCGACGACCAAACCCTGGTACGCCAGGGCATCCGCTCGCTGCTGGCGCTGGATAACGGCATCGAGGTGGTGGCCGAGGCCTCGGACGGCAAGCAGGCGGTCGAGCAGATCCCGCAGGTCCAGCCCGACGTGGTGCTGATGGACATGCGCATGCCGGTGATGTCCGGCCTGGAGGCGCTGCAGATGCTCTCGCGCAACGGCACGCTGCCGCCGACCATCATCCTGACCACCTTCGACGACGACCAGCTGGTGCTGGCCGGGCTGAAGGCCGGCGCCAAGGGCTACCTGCTCAAGGACGTCTCGCTGGAACAGCTGGTCGGCGCTATCCGCACCGTGGCCGACGGCGGCTCGCTGGTGCAGCCGGCGGTGACCCAGCGCCTGCTGTCGGGCCTGGAACACATGCGCAACGAGTTCGTCAGCCTGGACCGGCCCGATCCGCTGACCGACCGCGAGACCGAGATCCTGCGGCTGATGGCCAGCGGCTTCTCCAACAAGGAGATCGCCAACTCGCTGGGCGTGGCCGAGGGCACCATCAAGAATCACGTCTCCAACATCCTGTCCAAGCTCGGCGTGCGCGACCGCACCCGCGCGGTGCTGAAGGCGTTCGAGCTGCAATTGGTCTGATCGCAGCGCAGGTGGCGCTGCGTGCGGCATGGCGGCCACGCGTGCGCGACGCTGCGCGTACGCCAGGGCACCCGGCGGGGTGGTCTGGTCGTTTCCGACCTGATCATGCACGCGGCCGGGAGGCAGAACGTGGCGCCGGCGGCAATCGCATCACACACAGGCATCGCGCGATGTGCATGATAGCTGCGCGCAATCTGACCAAACCCTTGTGCAGGTTGGGGTTGCGCAGTCATGGGCTGCGCGGTTGCGCGGTGGATGACACCGCAAGACCGCGCTACCCGTCGCACAACTGAACATCTTTCTCGAAGCCTGCTAGGATGGCGGCTTCGCTTCACTCAACCCGGCCGTGGGATCGGCCCCGGAGACCTCCTGAATGACCCGTATTATCGAGTTCCTGATCGCCTTGGGGATCGTGGCTGGCTTGTTTGTCGTGGTGGGCTTGGTGTTGCCCTCGGAGCGGCAGATGTCCGAGAGTGTTGAGACCAACCGCAGGATGACGATTGTTTACGACACCGTGAACAGCTTCCGTCGTTTCAAGGATTGGAACCCGCTTGTGCTGCGTGACCCGAAGATCCAGCTGAAGCTGGTCGGCCCGACCGAGGGCAAGGGTGCACGCGTCGAATACAGCTCCACCGAAGGCTATATCGGCGACGGCAGCTGGGAGATCACCAACAGCGTCAAGAACGAGCGTGTTGAGATTTCGATCGACGATCCCACCAAGGGCTACGACAAAGTCACCAACTTCACCCTTGCGCCGACCGGCAAGAACAACAAGAACGTCAAGATCACCCAGGACTACAGCGTCAAGTACGGCTGGAACCTGTTCGGTCGTTATGCCGGTCTGTATGTCAGCCGCCACGTGGGCGACGACCTGAAGCTGGGTCTGTCGCGTCTGACGACCGCACTGGCCACCGTGCCGAATTTCGACTACCGCGCCCAGCTCGACGGCAAGCCGGTGTTGAGCGATCTCAAGCTCGTCGATGTGCCGGCCGAGGACCTGTTGGTCGTCACCGCGGGCAACATCGATCGTGACAACGAGACGATCAAGACGTCGATCAAGGACAACCAGGAGTGGATCAAGCGCGTGATGGACGCCAACGGCCTCGAGGCTGCTGGTCCGGTCCGCATCGTGACCACCGACTTTGCTACCGACAAGTACGCGTTCGACGTGGTGCAGCCGGTCCGCAAGCGTGCCGGTGGCGCGCCGAAGACCGATGCCAAGGCCGACACCGCCAAGGCGGATGCCAAGAAGGACGACGCCGCGGCTGCCGCACCTGTGGATGCAACCCCGGTTGCTGCAGCGGGCGAGGAGTTGAAGGTCAACATCCCGTCGGAAGCACCGGTCAAGTACGAGCGCACCAAGGCACACCGTTCCGCGTTTGCAACCTACGCAGGCCACATGGCCGGCCTGGACGCAGTGCGTAGCTCCCTGCGTGCCTGGGCTGCCACCAACGGCAACGATGTGACCGAGCGTCCGTACGAGTCGTGGAAGGGCGGCGTGGACAAGTCGTTTACGCAGGACGGTACCTACGACGTCTACTGGGCCATCAAGTAATCGTCTCACCACGATGATCTGATCCAGACGAAAACGCGCCGCAGTCCTGCGGCGCGTTTTTTTTTGCGCCACGGCGCTGCAATGGAAACTTCGTTATGTCCCTGCTCGAACGTCGCAAGAAACATCCGTCGCTGCTGGCGTTTTGCGGCGCCTTGCTGGCCGCCGTCGCGGTGGGCCTGTCGGCTTATGCCTCGCACGGGGTGGCCGATGCGCTGGTGCAATCGCGGCTGCAACTGGCAGCGCTGTACGCCTTCGGCCATGGCGCCGTGCTGACGGTGCTCGGCGCTACCGAAACGCGTGCACTTGGCCGGCTCGGCCTGTATCTGCTGTTGCTCGGCACGCTGCTGTTTGCCGGCAGCCTGGTCGGCGGCGCGCTGCTGCACTGGCCCACCAGCCTGGCACCGGTCGGCGGCACCAGCCTGATGCTGGGCTGGGCGGTGCTGGCGATCGGCGCGTTGAGGCGCTGAGCATGCCGCGCCATTCCCGCGGATTCGATGTGGAGGCCGCCTTTGCGTACCTGAGCCGGCGCGATCGCGCGCTGGGTGCGTGGATGAAGCGCATCGGCCCGATCACCGCGCAGCCGGGTTGGCGCAAGCCGTTCGATCCGGTGGATGCGTTGGCGCGCGCGATCCTGTTCCAGCAACTCAGCGGCAAGGCCGCATCGACGATCGTGGCGCGGGTGGAAGCGGCCATCGGGGCGCCGCGCCTGCATGCGGACACGCTCGGTCGCATCGACGACGCGGCACTGCGCGCGTGTGGCGTGTCCGGCAACAAGTCGCTGGCGCTGCGCGATCTGGCGCGCCGCGAGCGCGATGGCGAGATTCCCTCCCTGCGCAGGCTCGCCTTCATGGACGAAGAAGCGATTGTGCAGGCGCTGATTCCGGTGCGCGGCATCGGCCGCTGGACGGTGGAGATGATGCTGATGTTCCGCCTGGGCCGGCCGGATCTGCTGCCCGTCGATGACCTGGGCGTGCGCAAGGGCGCCCAGCGCGTGGACAGGCAGGAACAGATGCCGACACCGAAGGAGCTGGCCATCCGTGGCGAACGCTGGGGCCCATACCGCAGCTACGCGGCGTTCTATCTGTGGAAGATCGCCGACTTCAGCGTGGCGGCCAAGGTGCCGACGCCGCGCTCGCAGGAGTAGGGTGTTGGATTGCGCGGTGCGTGCAGCTTGCCGCGCGCATTACGCCGCCGACCAACGCCAATGCCAGGGCTCGTAGACGATGCCGTAGGGATTGTCGCGCGGATAACTCAGCCGGTAGCCAAAGCGATCCGCGTGGTCGCGCAGCCACGCGAAGGCCGGCGTGGTCTCGAAGGATTCTTCCACCGGCGGCTCG
Organism: Xanthomonas sp. WHRI 7064; assembly: GCF_040202355.2. Classification (NCBI taxonomy): domain Bacteria; kingdom Pseudomonadati; phylum Pseudomonadota; class Gammaproteobacteria; order Lysobacterales; family Lysobacteraceae; genus Xanthomonas; species Xanthomonas sp. WHRI 7064. The sequence continues at coordinate 1,485,637 of NZ_CP167821.1, forward strand.
CCGGGCGTGCCGATATCCAGTGCATCGCCGCTGTGGTGTTCGCTGAAGCCGGGCGCGGTGTTGACCGCCAGGATCTGCGGCACCGTCAGTCCGCGCGCCAGCTTGCGTTCGAAGATCGCCAGTTGGTAATCGTGGCTGCGATAGCCGGACAATGCATCCAGCCGCACGCCAGCGCGTGCAGCGTCGGCCCGCATCTGTCGCCATGCACGGCTTGCGCCGGCGCTGAGCCACAACGGACGCGCAAAACGATCGCGTCCGGCAAAGTGCAGGGCAGCAGGTTCGGCTATCAGGCTCAGCCCGGTCTGCCGTGGATACGCCTCCACGTCGATTTCCAGCAGCGCCAGCCGCTGCTGCACGCCGCTGACCGGCAGCAACGTGCTCGCCCGGTCCAATGCACGCCCGCCTGGCAGTTCCAGCAGCGCCAGTGCCTCGTCCAGCCCCGGCTCGTACGCCAGTCGCGGGATCAACGGCATCAGGCCCTGCGGCAGATGCGCGGCCAGGTAGCGCCCGTCGCGCTTGCGCCGCAGCAGCCAGTCGGCTTGCGCCAGCACGCGTGCATCCGCATTGCCGCGCGCACGCAGCAGGTCTGCCGGCCACAGTTCGATGTCGGAGGTGTTGAGCAGAAAGCGTGGGGAATTGCGCATCGCCGCAGCTTAGCGGGTGCCACGTGAGGGCTGCCAGTCCGTAGCGGCGCGAACGCTTGCCTGCAGCGATAAAGATGCTCCGCTGAGCGGCGGCGGGGCGGATGCATGCGAGCGGAAGCTGATCCGTTCTGACGATCACTCACGCCTGTGCTTGTTCAAGCACCGGCGTCCTTGTCGGCCTGCGGCTTCGGCAGGCGCCCGGCCTTGCGTAGCGCATCGCGCAGCACGTATTCGATCTGCGCGTTGAGGCTGCGCAGTTCGTCGTCGGCCCAGCGCTGCGCGGCGGCCAGCACGTCGGCGTTGATGCGCAGCGGATAGGCCTTCTTCTCGCTCACTCGCGCTCCTGGCGGCCGCTGTGGCGGCGCAGGTGCATCACCATCGACACGATCAACACATTCACACCGACGAGCATGCCGATCACCACCGCGTAGATGCCGGCGCGGTTGTCGCCGGCCCAGTACAGGCAGGCAGCACCGATCAGGATGACCAGGCTGATCAGGGCCCAGCGCAGCCCCAGGCCGCGCGCGCGGTCGTCGTCGTCCGCGCCGATGGAGGCGGCGATTGCCAATGCAGGCAAGCCGGAAAGCGCGACGACCAACGGCACCATGACATTCATTGCATCACCTCAATACAGCGAGCCGGCGTTGACCACCGGTTGGGTACCACGATCAGAACACAACACGGTGAGCAGGTTGCTGACCATATGCGCCTTGCGCTCTTCGTCCAGCTGTACCACGCCGTTTTTCTGCAGCTCGGCCAGCGCCATTTCGACCATGCCCACCGCACCGGCGACGATGCGCGTGCGTGCGGCGATCACCGCATTGGCCTGCTGGCGTTGCAGCATGGCCTGGGCGATTTCCGGCGCGTAGGCGAGGTGGCTGATGCGTGCTTCGATCACGTCCACGCCGGCCTGGGTCAGGCGCTCGTCCAGATGGCGCTTGAGCTGTTCGCTGATTTCGGCCGGATGGCTGCGCAGCGAGATCTGATCGTCTTCGTGCTGGTCGTACGGGTAGCTGGTGGCCATCGCGCGCAGCGCCGCTTCGGACTGGATATGCACGAAGCTTTCGTAATCGTCGACGTTGTAGACCGCCTCGGAAGCGTCCAGCACCTGCCACACGATGACCGCGGCGATCTCGATCGGGCTGCCGTCCAGTTCGTTGACCTTGAGCCGGCCGCTCTCGAAGTTGCGCACGCGCTGGCTGACCCGGCGCTTGGCATAGAAGGGGCTGTTCCAGCGCAGGCCCGGGTCCTTGACCGTGCCGACGTACTTGCCGAACAGGCTCAGCACCGCCGCCTGGTTCGGCTCCAGCGTGTACAGGCCGGCCAGCATGAAGATGCCCGCCGCCACCACCAACAGCGCAATCAGGAACCCGGCTGGAGTCGGGCTGCCGGCCGCCAGGGTGGTGAGAATGAACCAGGCGGCGCCCGCGAACGCGGCGCCAGCGGCGAGGATGACCGGAATGCCCGGCAGTGAGCTGATCGGCTTCTCTTTCATGAGGTGGGTGTCCTTGGAGAGTTCAAAAAAGATATCAAAGTGATATCAGTTGATGCAAGTCGCGCAGCCGGCGGCCATGGTGACGGCCCGTTAGAATGGCGGCCCCCTCCCGATCTGGACCGCGCTCATGACTACTCTCGGCACGCCGTTGTCGCCTTCCGCCACCCGCGTGTTGTTGCTGGGCTCGGGCGAGCTGGGCAAGGAAGTGGCGATCGAATTGCAGCGCTTCGGGGTGGAAGTGATCGCCGCCGATCGCTATGCCAACGCGCCGGCGATGCAGGTCGCGCACCGTTCGCACGTGCTGGACATGCTCGATCCCCAGGCGCTGCGCGCGCTGATCGCCCGGGAGCAGCCGCATCTGATCGTGCCGGAGATCGAGGCGATCCATACCGAAACGCTGCTCGCGCTGGAACGCGAGCAGGGCCAGCGGGTCATCCCGACCGCGCGCGCCGCACGCCTGACCATGGACCGCGAGGGCATCCGTCGCCTGGCTGCCGAAACGCTGGGCCTGCCGACCTCGCCGTATCGCTTCGTCGACACGGCTGCCGAGTATCGCGAGGCGATCGCCGCGGTGGGCCTGCCGTGCGTGGTCAAGCCGGTGATGTCGTCGTCGGGCAAGGGCCAGAGCACCCTGCGCAGCGAGGCGGACATCGAGGCGGCCTGGGATTACGCGCAGACCGGCGGACGTGCCGGTGCCGGCCGCTGCATCGTCGAGGGCTTCATCGATTTCGATTACGAGATCACCTTGTTGACCGTGCGGCATGCCGGCGGCACCTCGTTCTGCGACCCGATCGGGCATTGGCAGAAGGACGGCGATTACCGCGAGAGCTGGCAGCCGCAGCCGATGTCAGCGGCCGCCTTGCAGCGCTCGCAGCAGATCGCGCAGGCCATCACCGACGACCTGGGCGGTCTGGGTCTGTTTGGCGTGGAATTGTTCGTCAAGGGCGACGAGGTGTGGTTCAGCGAAGTCTCGCCGCGCCCGCACGACACCGGCCTGGTCACGCTGGTCTCGCAGGAGCTGAGCGAATTCGCCCTGCACGCACGCGCGATTCTCGGCCTGCCGGTCGGTGCGGAAAACGGCGGCGTGATCCGTCAGAGCGGCCCGTCGGCCTCGTGCGCGCTGCTGGCGCACGGTCACGGCGTGCCGGTCTTCGACAATGTTGCGCAGGCCTTGCGCGACCCGGACACCGCACTGCGCCTGTTCGGCAAGCCGCGCGTGGACGGTCACCGCCGCGTCGGCGTCACGCTGGCGCGCGCGGACAGCATCGATGCCGCGCGCGAGAAGGCGCGTGTAGCCGCAGAGGCATTGCAGATCCAGCTGGACTGAGTGATGCGCGGGTCATGGCGCAGTTGCGGCGACCACCGCAATCGCGCCACGACACAAGCGACCACCCGACGCGTCAGATCCCCAATCCCCAATCACCGCCCCCCAGCAACATCCACCCAAACCGCATGATGGTCGCTGCCATCGGCGATCGCCGCTTCCGGCGTGGCGCTGGCGGGCCAGAAGATGCCGCTGCCGACCAGGGTGAACTGGCGCGAAGGCAGCACGTAGTCCAGCCGCATCGTGCCCGCCTGCGGCCCGAAGTCGCCGGTCACCTGGTGCGGGTCGCCCGCATGTGCAATGCCTTGCGCGGCGTACTCGGCAGTTTTTTCCGGGCCGCCTGCACTGCGCGGCGTGGGGTACTGCAGCACCCGCGGGTGCGTGATCAAGGCGCGGATCGCATCGTGCCGGCCAGCGCCGTCGACCGGGTCGTTATTGAGGTCGCCGAGAATGACAAAGCGCGCATCGGCGGGCAGCCCGCCGCAGCGGCCCTGGTCGTCGCACAGCCAGCTGGCGTCCTGGGGATTGTCCAGATACTCGCGCCACAGCCGCAGCTCGTCGTGGTTGCGGGCGACGTTACGCTTCTCGGCGCCATCGAACACCGGCGGGGTGGGGTGCGAGACCAGCGCGTGCACCACACCGAGCGGCGTGCGCACCGGCACGTCCCAATGCGATTTGGACGACAGCCGCAGCTGCGCCCAGATCGCGTCGCGATAGAACGCTTGTTTGCTGGACGGGTCGGTCGGGCGCAGCGCACCCGGCAGCGCGCTCCATTTCAGCAACTGGAAACTGCGCACCGCCTGCGTGTCGATCGGGTAGCGCGACAGCACCAGCATGCCGTACTGGCCGGGATGCAATCCGTAACCCCAGGCATCGTTGCCGCGGGTGCGGCCATCGCCACCGACGCTGCCGTTGTTGTCCAGATCCAGGCCGCTTGGCACGCCGGTATTGACCGGGGCCAGATAGCGATACGGGTAGCGCAACGCTGCGCCGCCGCCCGGCTGGGCGACCTGCAGATAGCGTTGCTGGAACAGATCGGCGGCGCGGTGCTCGGGGTCGAAGTCGAACTCGTTGAGCAGCACCAGATCCGGACGCACCCGCTGCAGCACCGCGGCGATCTTGCGCGCATGCGCGCTGTCGCCCTGCAGTTCGCGCACCAGGCCGCCGGCCTGATCCGAATACAGCGAGGTGTTGTAGGTCGCGATGCGTAGCTGGGCCGGCGCGGAGTCGGCAGTTGCCTTGGCGCTCGTATCCGGAGAGGTCGCCTGATGTGCGCAGGCGGCGCAGAGCGCGGTCAGCGCAAGCAGTAAGAGAGGTCTGATCATCGCCACATTCTCGCATGTGCAAGACGACAGCCCGATGTCGTCCCGGCGTGGTTCAAACTTCCGGTGCAGCGGCAGGAAGCCCGCGCCATTGGCGGCCGTCGTAGGCCTCCAGCGCGCTGAAGCGGCGCTTGTAGTTCATCTTGGCATGGCCGTCGATCCAGTAGCCCAGATACACATGCGCGCGGCGCTCGCGTTGCGCCCACTGGATCTGCTGCAGGATCGCGAAGGTGCCCAGGCTGCGCGCAGTGGCATCCGGTGCGTAAAACGTATAGACCGCCGACAACGCATGCTCGGTGACATCGGTGACCGCAACGGCGAGCAGCCGCCCTGGCGCGTGCGCCACCGCCGGTTCGCGGATTTCCAGGAAGCGTCCATGCGACCAGCCGCCGATCAGGAACTGGTCGAATTCGGTGGCGCCATGTTCGTCCATGCCGCCGCCGGGATGGCGGTGCTTGAGGTACTGCCGGTACAACGCGAGTTGTTCGTCGGTGCGCTCGGCAGCGACAACGCGCACCACCAGGTCCTGGTTGCGCGCCAGGCAACGGCGCTGGCTGCGATCGGGCCGGAACGCATCCACCGCGATGCGCACCGGCACGCAGGCGCGGCAACGTTCGCAGTGCGGCCGGTAGACCAGATCGCCGGAGCGACGGAATCCCCATGCCAAGGCCTGCGGATAGATCGCACCCAGACGCGGGTCGTGCGGATCCAGCACCAGGTCGCGCGCACGGCGCTCGGACCAGTAGCCACAGGCATGCTCGCCGGTCTGGAACAGGCGCAGGTCGTCATGGGTGTCGGCGTGAATGGCCATGGCGTCAGGATAGCGCCTGCGCGTCGCAACAGCGGCGACTGTCCGCCGGATGAATACGCCCGGTTGCCGCGTCAACGCGCGCGCCGATGGCTCGTTGATGTGGGTGTTGGTGGCAGCGCACGGTGGATCCGGATGCGCCACCCACGCGATGCGGCCCATGCAGGTGCCGCGTGTGGTTCCCACATTCCAGGAGTTTCTCATGACGTCTCGCAAACCGTTTCTCGCATTGGCCGTGCTGGCTGCCCTGTCCACCGGCGCGGTGTTCGCCGCTCCGCCTGCCGCCGGCGATGCGCCGCGTCCTGCCAAACTCGACAAGAACGGCGATGGCGTGATCGATCGCAGCGAAGCCGCTGCCGACCCCAGGCTGGCCGCACAGTTCGACACGCTGGACACCAATAAGGACGGCAAGCTGTCGCGCGACGAGCGCCCGCATCATCGCGGCCCGGGCCGCAGTGGACGTGGCGAATGGCTGAGCAAGCTCGACACCAACAAGGACGGCCGCATCAGCCGCGAAGAAGCCAAGGCCGACCCCAAGTTCGCCGCGCGCTTCGATGAGATGGACATCAACAAGGACGGCTTTGTCGATCGCGCCGACCGTGAGCTGCGCATGCAGCAGCATCGCGACGCGTGGTTTGCCAAGGCCGATACCGACAAGGACGGCAAGCTGAGCAAGGCCGAGTTCGATGCCGCATCCAAGCAGCGTGGCGAGCATGGCCGCTGGGGTCAGGGCGAGCATGGCGATCACGGCAAGCGTCCGATGCCGGCCAAGCCTGCCGCGGGCAACTGAGTTCATCCAGTCGCTTACCCGGTCGCAGTGCTGCGACCGGGGCAGCACTGTCGTCATACGCAGCATGTAAACCGCAACACGCAACAAGGCGCCGATCGACCAACGGCCTCCCGCGCAAGCAGGAGGCCGTTTTTGTTGACAGGAATGGTCGCACTTGCCGCATGCGACGATGAGCTCACGCCAGGATCAGAGCATCCCCAGCTTTATGTAGTGCCGCACGATGGGCAGCATGACCGCCGCCGTGCTCACCAACATCGCGCCCGGGCTGAACATGCAGCGATACAGCAGCGGTGCCCGCGTGGTGCGGCGTCGTTGCGCATCGCGTTCCAGCATCGGGCGCATGACGCGTGGCAGCACCCGGATGGATTGGTAGTTGAGCACCGCCATGCCTGCGCCCAGCAACAGCAGCGACGTCCATGCGCCGGCATCCAGGCGTTTGAGCAGCAGCGTGCTGCCCACCACCAGCACCGACGTCAGCGTGGTGATGTGCAGGAAACGACGAATCGCCGCTGCTTCGGCGGCGGTCTGCGCAAAGCGCAGCAGATACCAGCACGACCAGTACGTGCCGACTCCGGCAATCAGCACGGCGCCGGCGGCGAACAGCGACGGCAGGCCGAGCCAGAGGCTTAGCGCACCGGCCGCTCCACCCCCGCCCAATGCCGAGCCGGTCAGCCCGCTCACGCCTAATTTGCCCGCGCCCCCCATGCCGGTCAGCACGATGGCCGCGCTCGCCGTCCCCGGCGCGGCCAGCAGGGTTGCCGAGGTCACCGCGGTGGCAAAGGCCACGCTGGGCGCGCTGGCACGGGCGAACTCGCCGAACCGGCGCAGCAGCTCGCCGCGCACGCTGGCACGTGCCCGCGACAGGCGCTTGCGCACGGCCGCATCGCTCAGGCCAAGCAGCGAGGCGACCTGCCGCGAACTCTGGCCTTCGCGATAAAACAGCAGCAGCGTCTCGCGGCTTTCTTCGGGCAATGCAGAAATGATGTCGAGCGCGGCGATCTCTTCTTCCACCTGCAGCAACTGGTCGGCGGGCGAGGGGGCCGGGTCGGCGGCCATCGCGATCGCCAGGTCCGCCGCTTCGCCGCTGAGCGCGCGATGCCGGTTGGCGCGCAGCCAGTCGCGCGCCAGGTTGCGGGTGATCTGCCGCAGCCACGGCAGGAAGCTGGCCGGCTGATGCAATTGCGCCAGCCGCTGCCAGGCGCGCAGGAAGGCTTCCTGGGCGATGTCTTCGCTGGCGGCGATATCGCGGGTGATCGCCAGCGCGATGGCGGTCACCGTGTTCTGGCAGGCGCGCACGATGCGGCCGTAGGCCTGCTGGCAGCCGGCGGCGGCGACCGGCAATTCGCGTTGCAACATCAGGTCCAGCGTGTCGGTGTGCATCGGCGCAATCCATGTCCTGGTCCCAGCATGACGCAGGCGAGCAGCGGATGTGACCGACGTGATGGCGGTGGCGCCTGGTGCAGCGCCGGGTGGCTGCGCTCAGCGCGCCGGCTGGATCCGTACACGCACTTCGTCGTCCTCTGCGGCGGGCGGTGCGGTGGTGGCGGGCGCTGGCTGCGCGGCCGGCGGTGCCACTGGCCTGGCCGCATCCGGGGCATTGCGATGGCGCAGCACCACGAACATGGCGACCGCGCCGATCACCAGCAGCAGCACCAGCCGGATGCGCCAGGCCCAGCTGCGCGCATTGGTGCTCGAGCCGTTTTCGCCGTCGCGGAAGGTGTACTCCACATTCGGCAGATCGCGGCGGGTGGTGTCGAGCAGGCGTGCGTCGCGCAGCAGATCGCGGGCGCGCGGCTGGTCGTCGGCGTGCACGATCCACACCGTGGGGTAGGCCTGGGCGTTGCCCTGTTCGAGATAGCTGAACTGGCCGCTGCGCTTGCTCTCGTAGGAGCGGCCGTTGCTCATGCGCACGTCGATACCGGCGTTGCGCAGGAGATCGGCCACGCCTTCGGCGGTTTCGATACGTTGACTGCTGAAGATCTTGCGCATGCTTAAGGGGTGCCAGCGATTGCCGAGCAGGGCGCGCTGCGAATGCGCTTGCTCGAGCTGAAAGAAAGGAGCGGCAAGGACGTCGATCCAGGCCGGAAAGTGCAGGCGGCCATCAGCATGCCTGCGCGCGACGAACGCGGTGCAGCAATCAACATGGCGAGTCGTTTGCCGGCACCGCGATCGCGCTGCCGTCGGGCACCACGCGGATCAGGCCTTCCTGGGTGGTGCTGGCGACCAGCACGCCATCGCGGGTGAAGAACTGCCCGCGCGCCAGGCCGCGCGAACCCTGTGCGGTGGGGCTGTCGAGTGAGTACAGCAGCCAGTCGTCGGTACGGAACGGGCGGTGGAACCACAGCGCGTGATCGAGTGAGGCCATCTGCACATTCGGCGTGTAGTAGCTGATGCCATGCGGAAACGTGGAGGTGCCCAGCAGCTGAAAATCCGAGGCATAGGCGAGCAAGGCCTGGTGCAGGCCGACGTCGTCGCCGACCGGGTCGCTCAGGCGCAGCCACATCTGCTGGAACGGCGGGCGCTTGGGCGGCTTGAGTTCGTCGCGCGGAAACACATGGCGAAACTCGAACGGGCCGCCACGCGACAGCCAGCGCTGCACCTTGGCAGGCAGTTTCTCCAGCACCTCCGCCGCCAGCGGCGGGGTGGGTTCGATGTCTTCGGGCGGCGGCACCACCGGCATCGCGGACTGGTGTTCGGCGCCGTCTTCGCGCTGCTGGAACGAGGCCGCGCAGAAGAAGATCACCTTGCCATGCTGGATCGCAGTGACCCGGCGCACCGAAAAACTGCCGCCATCACGGGTGCGGTCGACGTCGTAGACGATCGGGTGGTCGATATTGCCGGCGCGCAGGAAATAGGCATGCAGGGAGTGCGCCTGGCGGCCGTTGTCCACGGTGGCCTGCGCGGCGGCCAGCGCCTGGCCCAGCACCTGTCCGCCGAACACGTACTTGGTGCCGATATCGCGGCTCTGGCCGCGGAACAGGTTGTCTTCCAGGCGCTCCAGCGACAGCAGGCTGATCAGTTCGGAGACGACGGGTTCGGCAGTGGCGGACAAGGGGCTGGCCTGGGCGTGCGACGGACCGCGATTATAGCGGGCCGCCCCCTGCGCGCCGTGCGGGAGCGGCGTCAGGCCTTCTGCAGCCGTGCCACCAGGCCGTGCAGGGCCGCCTGCGCATCCGGCGCGTACCAGCCGTCGATGAAGCGCTCCAGCTGGATCAGCTCCGGCGCCAGTGCCGCGCGCAGATCGGCGCGGGCAATCGCGCGCGTGGCCAGCATCGGCTGGCGCGGCAGCTGCTGCAGGTCCTGCAGCCAGGCCACCGCGCGGGCGGTGACCAATTCGCCATCGACCAGTTCGTCGACCAGGCCGATCGTGACCGCCTGCTCGGCCGGCAGCAGCTGTCCGGAGATCAGCAGGCGCTCGGCGCGGTGCGCGCCGACCACGCGGCGCAGCAGGCGCTGGATGCCTTCCGGCGCGGCCAGGCCCACCTGCACCTCGTTCAAGCCGATCGCATAGGGTTTGGCGGTATCGGCGCTGCGTGCCATCACCCGGTAGTCGCAGCACAGCGCCAGCACGCAGCCGCCGGCCGGCGCATGCCCGCCAATGGCCGCAACCACCGGCACGCGGCTGTTGGCCAGCGCCTGCGCGGCCTCGAAGAAGGCCGTCCAGCTGGCCAGCAACGCGGCGCGGTCGGTGCCATGCGCCAGCAGGTGTGGCACGTCCATGCCACCGGAGAAGATCCGCTCGCTGCCCGACAGCACGATGCCGTCGGTCTCCTCGCCGGCCTGCTGCACCGCAACGCTCAGGGCCTGGCACAGCGCGCTGTCCAGTGCATTGACCGGCGGGCGCGCCAGACGGATTTCGCGAAGACGGCCATGGTCTAAGATCTGGATGCTCATTCGGGGCTCCTGGAGGTTGGGTCATGATAGACGGCAGTCGAAGCAGGCAGCGCATGTGCGGGCGCGTGCTGCTCGGTGCATGGGTGATGCTGGCAAGTGCAGGCGCTGGCGCGCAGTGCCTGCCCGAGTTCAAGGACGGCTGGATCCGCATTCCGCCACCCGGTGGCATGGGCATGGCAGCGGGCTTCGGGCAGTTCCACAACGGCTGTGCGCAGCCGTTGCAGGTCACCGCGGCCAAGAGCAGCGCGTTTGCCGATGTGTCCATCCACGAGACCACGCAAACCAACGGCGTCAGCCGCATGCGCGCGGTGCCGGAGCTGGCGTTGCCGGCCGGCAAGTCGGTGCCGCTTGCACCGGGCGGCCTGCATCTGATGCTGATGGAAGCGCGTGCGCCGCTGCAGGAAGGCGCGCAGGTGCCGGTGACCTTTACCTTGCAGGATGGCCGCGAGGTCAAGACCACGCTGCAGGCGCGCAAGCGCGCGCCGGGTTCGTAAACGCGCGCAATGCGCGGCTGAGCGGAGTCTGGGTCCTGCAGTGTTTGCCGAGCCCACTGCGCGATATTGCCGATCAAACGCGATGCGTGGTGGCGAGCAGGCTGCCACTTCACTGTGTCGGTCTCGATCACGCGGCCTATCGGTGGTAGCGCGCAGCGGCACGGCAGGATCGCTGCAAACAACAACGGCGGCTCCCGGAAGAGCCGCCGTCGTCTTATGGCGCTGGAGAGCCAGCGCGCAACTGGCAAATCTCAGCTGCTGGCGGCGCGTACCGCGTCCGGCAGCGATGCGCTCTTGCCGGTCTGCGTATCGATCCACACCACCACCACGTTGCCATCGGAATACAGCACGCCCTCGTCCTTCTGGTCGAGGATGCGGTGACCGATGGTGATGCTGCTGCTGCCCAGGCGCTCGACGAACAGTTCCACCAGGATGTCGTTCGGCCATAGCAGCGGGCGCTTGTAGTTGACGTTGGTGGCCGCGACCACCGGCGCGATGCGGTCGGTCATCGCCACGCCTTCAACGCCCAGCATCCAGCGCACGCGCGCTTCTTCCAAGTACGAAATGTACTTGGCGTTGTTGACATGGCCCATGCTGTCCATGTCGCGCCAGCGCACGCTGATCGGGATGCGTGCCAACACCTTGTGCTCTTCGCTCATCAGCTTGCCTTCTTCTTTGCGGTTTTCTTGGTGGCGGACTTGGCGACTTTCGCCACCTTCTCCGGTTTGATCTTGCGTGGCGGGCGCGCATCCGGCTTGTTGGCCATCGCCGCCGGCCGGGTCTCGCGCGCCTTCACCGATGGCAGCATCTTGGCCAGGAACTGCCCGGTGTAGGACGCCTTGTGCGCAGCCACATCTTCCGGCGTGCCGGAGACCAGGATGCTGCCGCCGCGATGGCCACCTTCCGGGCCCAGATCCACGATCCAGTCGGCGGTCTTGATCACGTCCAGATTGTGTTCGATCACCACCACCGTGTTGCCCTCGTCGCGCAGCTTGTGCAGCACGCCGAGCAGCGCTTCGATGTCGTGGAAGTGCAGGCCGGTGGTCGGCTCGTCGAGGATGTACAGGGTGCGTCCGGTATCGCGGCGCGACAGTTCCTTGGACAACTTGACGCGCTGCGCCTCACCGCCGGACAGCGTGGTCGCGCTCTGGCCCAGCTTGATGTAACTCAGCCCCACATCCACCAGCGTTTCCAGCTTGCGTGCGATCGACGGCACCGGCTCGAACAGCCGCAGCGCATCTTCCACGGTCATCTGCAGCACGTCGCTGATGTTGAAGCCCTTGTAGCGGATCTCCAGCGTCTCGCGGTTGTAGCGCTTGCCGTGGCAGACATCGCAGGGCACGTAGACGTCGGGCAGGAAGTGCATCTCCACCTTGATCAGGCCATCGCCCTGGCAGGCCTCGCAGCGGCCGCCGCGCACGTTGAAGCTGAAACGGCCCGGCGAATAGCCGCGCGCACGCGCTTCCGGCACCTGCGCGAACAACTCGCGCAACGGCGTGAACATGCCGGTGTAGGTGGCCGGATTGGAACGCGGGGTGCGCCCGATGGGCGACTGGTCGATATCCACGACCTTGTCGAACAGATCCAGATTCTCGACCTCGCGATGCGCGGCCACCGGATGCGAGGCGCCGTTGATCTCGTTGGCGGCCAGCGAGAACAAGGTGTCGTTGATCAGCGTGGACTTGCCCGAGCCGGACACGCCGGTGATGCAGGTCAACAGGCCGGCCGGAATGTCCAGGTCGACATTCTTCAGGTTGTTGCCGGTCGCCCCGCGCAGATGCAGCATCATCTTCGGGTTGGGCTTGTGGCGCTGCTTGGGAATCTCGATGCGGCGCTTGCCCGACAGGTACTGGCCGGTCAGCGAGCCGGGCGCATCCAGAATGTCCTGCAACGAGCCTTGCGCGCAGATTTCGCCACCGTGTACGCCGGCGCCGGGGCCGATGTCCAGCACGTAATCGGCCAGGCGGATCGCGTCTTCGTCATGCTCGACGACGATGACGGTATTGCCCAGATCGCGCAGCCGCGTCAGCGTGCCGAGCAGGCGCTCGTTGTCGCGCTGATGCAGGCCGATCGACGGCTCGTCCAGCACATACATCACCCCGACCAGGCCGGCGCCGATCTGGCTGGCCAGCCGGATGCGCTGCGCCTCGCCACCGGACAAGGTGTCGGCCTTGCGTTCCAGGGTCAGGTAATCCAGGCCCACGTCGACCAGGAAGCCCAGCCGTTCGCCGATCTCCTTGACGATCTTGCTGGCGATCTCGCCACGCCAGCCCGGCAGCGACAAGCCGCGGAAAAAGCTCAATGCCTCGTTGACCGGCAGCACCACCAGCTCGGGCAACGGGCGGTCGGCGACGAACACGTTGCGCGCGGCACGATTCAGGCGCGTGCCGTTGCAGGCCGGGCAGGGCTGCTGGCTGACGTATTTGGTCAGCTCTTCGCGCACGGCCGGCGATTCGGTTTCGCGGTAGCGGCGTTCCAGGTTCGGCAGAATGCCCTCGAAACGGTGCTTGCGGGTGGTGCGCCCGCCCGCATCGGTGAAGTAGGTGAAACTGATTACCTCATCGCCGCTGCCGAACAGTACCGCCTGGCGCACCTTGGCCGGCAGCGTGTTCCACACCGCGTCCACGTCGAACTTGTAGTGCTTGGCCAGCGAGGCGATCAGCTGGAAATAATAGGCATTGCGCCGATCCCAGCCGCGCACCGCGCCGGCCGACAGCGACAGCTCCGGATGCACCACGACGCGATCCGGGTCGAAGAACTCGGCCACGCCCAGGCCATCGCAACTGGGGCAGGCGCCCACCGGTGCGTTGAACGAAAACAGCCGCGGCTCCAGCTCCGGCAGCGAGTAATCGCAGACCGGGCAGCTGTACTTGGACGAGAACAGGTGCGGCGCCGCGGCCGGGTCGTCCAGCGACTGCACCGCGACCATGCCTTCGCCGAGCTTGAGCGCAGTCTCGAAACTTTCCGCCAGCCGTTGCTTGATGTCTTCGCGCGGACGGAAGCGGTCGATCACCGCCTCGATGGTGTGCTTCTGGCGCAGCGCCAGCGGCGGCACCGCGTCGATCTCGTACAGCTCGCCATCCACGCGCACGCGCACAAAGCCCTGCGCGCGCAGCTGCTCGAACACCTGCGCGTGCTCACCCTTGCGCTCGCGGATCACCGGCGCCAGCAGCATGTAACGCTGCTCCTGGTCCTGCGTGAGCATGTGGTCGACCATCTGGCTGACGGTCTGCGCTTCCAGCGGGAAGCCGTGGTCCGGGCAGCGCGGCTGACCGACGCGCGCGTACAGCAGGCGCAGGTAGTCGTAGATCTCGGTGATCGTGCCGACCGTGGAGCGCGGGTTGTGCGAGGTCGATTTCTGTTCGATCGAAATCGCCGGAGACAGGCCTTCGATGTGGTCCAGGTCCGGCTTTTCCATCACGCTGAGGAACTGGCGCGCATACGCCGACAGCGACTCGACGTAGCGGCGCTGGCCTTCTGCATAGATGGTGTCGAACGCCAACGACGACTTGCCCGAGCCGGACAGGCCGGTGATCACGATCAGTTTGTCGCGAGGCAGGTCGAGGTCGATGTTCTTGAGGTTGTGCGTCCGCGCGCCGCGGATGCGGATGAAATCCATCGCCATGGGGGATCCGATGTCGGGCCGGCGAACCGGCAGTGGTGCGAGCGTGCTCAGCAGGAATGAGTGGCAGTCGATCAGCCTACCCGCCGACCTAGGTGAGGGCAATTGCCCCAAATGCCAGTCTGACGGGGCGCCTGTGGCGGCCGGATGATGCGTTGCACGGGTGGATCGGGCGTGGCCGCGCTCCGGCGGCCGGCAGGTTGACCCCAAACCCCGCCAGCCCGTACAATCCCGCTTCTGTCTGCCCTAGGGCACGTCAGTGCGACCATAATAACTACAGAGGAAAACCTGGTCATGTACGCAGTTCTGGTAACCGGCGGTAAGCAATACCGCGTCGCGCAGGGCGAAACGCTCCGCGTGGAAAAGCTCGAAGTCGAAGCTGGCAACGAGATCAAGTTCGACACCGTCCTGATGTTGGGCGATAGCGATGGCATCAAGCTGGGCGATGCGCTGAAGGGCGCCTCGGTCACCGCCAAGGTCGTGGCCCACGGCCGCGCCGACAAGGTGCGCATCATCAAGTTCCGTCGCCGCAAGCACCACATGAAGCGTCAGGGACACCGTCAGTACTACACCGAAATCGAGATCACCGGCATCGCCGGTGGCGATAAGAAGTAAGGAGAACCAGTCATGGCACATAAAAAAGGCGTAGGTTCCTCGCGCAACGGTCGCGATTCCAACCCGAAGTACCTGGGTGTGAAGATCTTCGGTGGCCAGGCCATCGATGCCGGCAACATCATCGTGCGTCAGCGTGGCACCCAGTTCCATCCGGGCGCCGGCGTCGGCCTCGGTCGTGACCACACCCTGTTCGCGCTGGTCGACGGCAAGGTGGAGTTCTCGGTCAAGGGTGCGAAGAAGCGTCGTACCGTCAGCGTGGTTGCCGAGGCGTAATCGCCCGCTCCATGCAGGCCAGTCCGTCAGGCATCCATGCCTGGCGGACGAGACGGAAAGCCCCGCTTTTGCGGGGTTTTTCGTTTGACGGCCGGGAGTGGGGAATAGGGAATCGGGAATCGGAAAAGCCGGCTCCTGGTTTCTTCTCGCTCTTTGCTGTCTTGCTGGTGAGTGCGCTCGCCGGCAGGGGTCAGGCTGGTTTCTTTGGCCGATTCCCTATTCCCCATTCCCAATTCCCGGTTGCAAGCTCATGAAGTTAGTCGACGAAGCAGAAATCCTGGTCAGTGCCGGCAATGGCGGCAATGGCTGTGTCGGCTTTCGCCGCGAGAAGTTCATCCCGCTCGGTGGGCCCGATGGTGGCGACGGCGGTAACGGCGGCAGCGTATGGATCGTGGCCGACGAGAACGTCAATACGCTGGTCGACTTCCGGCATGAGCGTACCTTCAAGGCGCAGCGCGGCGAGAACGGCATGGGGCGTCAGGCCTACGGCAAGGGCGGCGAAGACCGCATCATCGTGGTGCCGGTCGGCACCGTGGTGATGAATGTGCAGACCGACGAAGTCATCGGCGACCTGACCCAGCATGGCGATCGCCTACTGGTGGCCAAGGGCGGCAAGGGCGGCCTGGGCAACATGCATTTCAAGAGCTCGGTCAACCGTGCGCCGCGCCAGTCCACCACCGGTGAAGAGGGCGAGGAGCGGTTGCTCAAGCTGGAACTGAAGCTGCTGGCCGATGTTGGCCTGCTGGGCTTTCCCAATGCGGGCAAGAGCACCCTGATCCGCGCGGTGTCCTCGGCAACCCCGAAGGTGGCCGATTACCCGTTCACCACCCTGTACCCGAATCTGGGCGTGGTCAGCGTCGAGGCGTATCGCAGCTTCGTCATCGCCGACGTGCCGGGCCTGATCGAGGGCGCGGCCGACGGTGCCGGGCTGGGCACGCAGTTCCTGCGCCATCTGCAGCGCACCCGTCTGCTGCTGCATTTGGTGGACATTTCGCCGATGGATGGTGGGGTGGAGGCGTCGCCGGTGGATCAGGTGCGCACCATCGAGCGCGAGCTGGAGCGCCACGATCCCGAGTTGCTGAAGAAGCCGCGCTGGCTGGTGCTCAACAAGGCCGACCTGATGTTCGAGGACGAGGCGCGCGCTGCGGCCGAGACGATCGTGGCCGAGCTTGGCTGGACCGCGCCGTGGTATCTGGTCTCGGCGCTGGGCCGCGATGGCACCTTCCCGATCATGAAGGACATCATGGCGTTCTTCGACCGGCAGCGCGAGGACGAGCTCGAGGCACGCAATGCCGGCTGAGCGCATGCGCAGGCACACAAAAAACCCGGCCAAGGCCGGGTTTTTCTATGCCACCGCAGGCCAGGCCTGCGGTGATGCCAACACGGCTCGCTTACGCGGCCTTGATGGCCTTGATGCGAGCGGTCAGACGGCTCTTGTGACGCGCAGCCTTGTTCTTGTGAATCAGGCCACGGGCGCTGAAACGGTCGAGAATGGGCTGGGCAACGGCGAAAGCAGCTTCGGCGCCTGCAGCATCGTTGGCGTCAAGGGCCTTGATCACCTTCTTGACGGCGGTGCGCAGCATCGAACGCTGGCCCGTGTTGCGCTCATTGCGCACGACGGTCTGCTTGGCGCGCTTCTTGGCGGACTTGATATTGGCCACGGTGGTGGGTTCCTGAAAAATCGGTGTAGTGGAAAAAGCAAGCGGGAAAGTATGATGGGCTTAGTTATGTACGTCAAGTCAGTTGTCAAGAGGGATGCAGCGTGAGCAAGCCCGGCATGTTGAGAGGCCTGCTCTCATTCAGCAGTATGACCATGGTGTCGCGGGTGTTGGGCCTGATCCGCGACCAGGCGATCTCCACCACCTTCGGCGCCAATGCGGTCACCGACGCGTTCTGGGTGGCGTTCCGGATCCCCAATTTCCTGCGTCGGCTGTTCGCCGAGGGCTCGTTCGCCACCGCCTTCGTGCCGGTGTTCACCGAGGTCAAGGAGACCCGCCCGCACTCGGACCTGCGCGAGCTGATGTCGCGGGTGTCCGGCACGCTCGGCGGCATGTTGCTGCTGATCACCGCGCTGGGGCTGATCTTCACCCCGCAGCTGGCGTCGGTGTTTTCCGATGGCGCGGCCACCGATCCGGATAAATACGGCCTGCTGGTGGACTTGCTGCGGCTGACGTTTCCGTTTCTGTTATTCGTGTCGTTGACCGCGCTGGCGGGCGGGGCGCTCAACAGCTTCCAGCGGTTTGCGATTCCGGCGCTGACGCCGGTGATCCTCAACCTGTGCATGATCGCCGGCGCGCTGTGGCTGGCGCCGCGGCTGGACGTGCCGATCCTGGCGCTGGGCTGGGCGGTGCTGGTGGCCGGGGCGCTGCAGTTGCTGTTTCAGCTACCGGCCCTGAAGGGCATCGACCTGCTGACGCTGCCGCGCTGGGGCTGGACGCACCCGGACGTGCGCAAGGTGCTGACTCTGATGATTCCGACCCTGTTCGGTTCGTCGATCGCGCAGATCAACCTGATGCTGGACACGGTGATCGCCGCACGGCTGGCCGACGGCTCGCAGTCGTGGCTGTCGCTGGCCGACCGGTTCCTGGAGCTGCCGTTGGGCGTGTTCGGGGTGGCGCTGGGCACGGTGATCCTGCCGGCGCTGGCGCGCCATCACGTCAAGACCGACCGCAGCGCGTTCTCCGGCGCGCTGGACTGGGGGTTCCGCACCACGCTGCTGATCGCGATGCCGGCCATGCTCGGCCTGCTGCTGCTGGCCGAGCCGCTGGTGGCGACCTTGTTCCAGTACCGCCAGTTCACCGCCTTCGATACGCGCATGACCGCGATGTCGGTCTACGGCCTGAGCTTCGGCCTGCCGGCGTACGCCATGCTCAAGGTGTTGTTGCCGGCCTTCTACGCCCGCCAGGACACCCGCACCCCGGTGCGTGCCGGCGTGGCGGCGTTGATCGCCAACATGGTGTTCAACTTCGCGTTGCTGGCGGTGGTCTACCAGATCATGGTGCCGCCCGAGCTCAAGGCGCAGGGCGTGATGCAGGCGCTGGGCAAGCAGCCGGGCCTGCATCTGGCGCTGGGCATTGCCAGCGCGCTGTCCAGTTATCTCAACCTGGCTTTGCTGTGGTACTGGCTGGGCAAGTCCGGCGTGTATCAGCGCCGGCCGGGTTGGGCTGGCTATGCGCTGCGCCTGTTGCTGGCATGCGCGGCGATGGTGGCGGTGCTGCTGAGCCTGCTGTGGTGGCTGCCATCGTTCACCGTGATGGACAAGTGGGATCGCATCGGCTGGCTGGCGGTGCTGGTTGGCAGCGGTGGGGCGACCTACCTGGTGGCGCAAGTGGCGCTGGGATGGCGGCCGCGGCATCTGCGCGAGGGCTAGTCGTCCGCCAAGCTGGCCGAGCGGGTGCAGAGCCAGCCGTCATGCACGGTGGGTAGGGCCGGTCCCGGGCCGGGAAGGCGCGCAATCGTCTGCCCGCTTCCGGGACGCGGCGGCACAGGCCCGGGGCCGCGCCCATGCGGATTGACAGGCACGGCTATACTTGCGGGTTATGCATCAACGAGGGTCGGCCGGCAGGCCGGCATCTGTTTGGATCGAGGAATGAGCAGGCTGTTTAGAGACGTCGAGGGCGGGACCCTGTTCCCGCACGGAAGCGTGGTCTGCATCGGCGCCTTCGATGGCCTGCACCTGGGGCATCGGGCATTGGTGCAGCACGCAGTCGCGCGCGCGCGCGCGTTGGGGGTGCCGGCGGTGGCGGTGAGCTTCGAGCCGCTGCCGCGCGAGTTTTTCGCCCCGGCCGCGCCGCCGCCGCGACTGACCCTGGCCCGCGCCAAGATCGAAGGGCTGCACGGCTTCGGTGCCGACAGCGTGGGCATGATCCGTTTCGATGGTCGCCTGTCGGCGATGAGCGCCGAAGACTTCGTACGCCTGGCCCTGGTCGGCCGGCTGTGTGCCAAAGAGGTCTGGATCGGCCCGGAGTTCCGTTTCGGCCATCGGCGTGGCGGCGATATCGGCCTGCTGCGCTCGCTTGGTGCCCACTACGGCTTTGCAGCGGGCGAAATCGCGCCGGTGCACCTGCACGGCGAGCGCATCTCGGCCACGCGCATCCGCGAGCTGCTGGGCGTGGGCGAGTTCGCGCACGCCGGGCAATTGCTTGGCCGTCCGTATGCCATCGGCGGGCGGGTGGTGCGCGGCAAACAGCTTGGCCGCACCCTCGGCTATCCCACCGCCAATCTGCGCTTTCCGCGCACCCCGGCGCTGTCGGGCATTTACGCGACCTGGGTGCATGGCGTAGCCGAGCGGCCTTGGCCGTCGGTCTCGAGCTTTGGCACACGCCCGACCGTGGCCGGCCTGGAGCCGCTGCTGGAAGCGCATCTGTTCGATTTCCAGGGCGACCTGTATGGCCGGCATATCGAGGTCGAATTCGTTGCCAAGCTGCGCGACGAAGAGAAGTTCGATGGCCTGGACGCGCTGACGGTGCAGATGCATCGAGATGCCGAGCAGGCGCGTGCGGTGTTGGACAGGCACGCAGTTTCTGCAACACATGCGAGTTCCTCGCAACAGCCCGCCTATGATGCGAATCCCTCGCAGGAGCCGACCTATGATGCGAGTCCCTCGCAAGAGCCCGCACATCCATGTGCGGACTTATCAAAAAATCCAGCGCAACGGTAGAGACCTGTGACCCAAGACTACAAAGCCACTCTCCATCTGCCCGCGACGGAATTCCCGATGCGTGGCGACCTGCCCAAGCGCGAGCCGGCGATGCTGGACCGCTGGGAGCGCGAGGGGCTGTACGCGCAACTGCGCGCCAATGCGGCAGGGCGCCCGCTGTTCGTGCTGCACGACGGCCCGCCGTATGCCAATGGCCAGATCCATCTGGGCCATGCGGTCAACAAGATCCTCAAGGACATCATCGTCAAGTCGAAGTATCTGGCTGGCTTCGATGCGCCCTACATCCCGGGCTGGGATTGCCACGGCCTGCCGATCGAGATCGCGATCGAGAAAAAGTACGGCAAGGTCGGCGTCAAGCTCGACGCAGCGCAGTTCCGCCAGAAGTGCCGTGAGTACGCCACCGAGCAGATCGATCTGCAGCGCCGCGATTTCAAGCGCCTGGGCGTGATCGGCGATTGGGACAACCCGTACAAGACGCTGGATTTCCGCTTCGAAGCCAACGAGATCCGCGCGCTGGCCAAGGTGGTCGACAACGGCCATCTGACCCGTGGCGTGAAGCCGGTGCACTGGTGCTTCGACTGCGGCTCGGCGCTGGCCGAGGCCGAGATCGAATACGCCGACAAGGTGTCGCCGACGGTGGACATCGCCTATCCGGCGCGTGATCCGGCGGCTGTTGCTGCTGCATTCGGCGCCAGCCTGCCGGCGGGCGTGGGCGTGGCGGTACCGATCTGGACCACCACCCCGTGGACACTGCCGGCGTCGCTGGCGGTGAGCCTGGGCGCGGAACTGGACTACGTGCTGGTCGAAGGCCCGGCCGATCGCGGCCAGCCGCGCTGGCTAGTGATCGCCGAGGCCTTGGCCGGCAAGGCGTTGGCGCGCTATGGCGTGGACACGGTGGTGGTGCACGGCCATGCCAAGGGCGCGGCGCTGGAGCAGATGCTGCTGAACCACCCGTTCTATGCCGAGCGCGAGATCCCGCTGCTGCTGGGCGACCACGTGTCGGCCGAGGACGGTACCGGCGCGGTGCATACCGCACCGGGCCATGGCCAGGAGGACTACCAGGTCTCCAAGCAGTACGGCCTGCTCGAGCGTTACGGCGCTGCGCAGATCAACCCGGTGGACGGGCGCGGCGTGTACCTGCCGTCGACGCCGCCGCTGGGCGACACCGTGCTGGCCGGGCTGCACATCTGGAAAGCCAACGACATCATCATCGAGGCGCTGCGCGACACCGGCGTGTTGCTGGCGGCCAGCAAGATGGAGCACAGTTATCCGCATTGCTGGCGGCACAAGACGCCGATCGCGTTCCGCGCCACGCCGCAGTGGTTCATCTCGATGGAGCAGGCCAACCTGCGCGCCGATGCGCTCAAGGCCATCGACAACGTGCACTGGTATCCATCCTGGGGCCAGGCGCGTATCGCCGGCATGGTCGATGGACGTCCGGACTGGACCATCTCGCGCCAGCGCACCTGGGGCGTGCCGATCGCCTTGTTCGTGCATCGCGAAACCGGCGAGCCGCATCCGCGCAGCACCGAGTTGCTGCGCCAGGTCGCCGACCGGGTGGAACTGGGCGGCGTGGACGTGTGGTACACGCTGGATGCGGCCGAACTGCTGGGCGGTGAGGCGGCCGATTACGACAAGATCACCGACATCCTGGATGTGTGGTTCGACTCCGGCGTGACCCATGAAGCGGTGCTGGTGGACCGCGGCCTGCCCAAGCCGGCCGACCTGTACCTGGAAGGCTCCGACCAGCACCGTGGCTGGTTCCAGTCCTCGCTGCTGACCGGCGTGGCGATGGACAAGGCGGCGCCGTACAAGCAGTGCCTGACCCACGGCTTCACCGTGGACGAGCACGGCCGCAAGATGTCCAAGTCGCTGGGCAACGGCATCGAGCCGCAGGACATCATGAAGACCCTGGGCGCGGACATCCTGCGCCTGTGGATCGCCTCGGCCGATTACAGCAACGAGATGTCGCTGTCGCAGGAGATCCTCAAGCGCAATGCCGATGCGTATCGCCGCCTGCGCAATACCGCGCGCTTCCTGCTCGGCAACCTGCATGGCTTCGATCCGCTGCAGCACCTGGTGGCACTGGACGACATGGTGCTGCTGGACCGCTGGATCGTGCACCGCGCGCACGAGCTGCAGGAAAAGATCGCTGCCGCGTATGCGCGTTACGACTTTGCCGAAATCGTGCAGGCGCTGCTGAATTTCTGCAGCGTCGACCTGGGCTCGCTGTATCTGGACGTGACCAAGGACCGCCTGTACACGATGGCCGAGGATGCACGCGGCCGCCGTTCGGCGCAGAGCGCGATGTATCACGTGGCCGAGGCGTTCGTGCGCTGGATCGCGCCGGTGCTGAGCTTCACCGCCGAGGAACTGTGGGGCTATCTGCCGGGCAAGCGGGTCGACAACGTGTTGTTCGCCACCTGGTACGACGGCCTGGCGCCGTTGCCGGCCGATGCCGCGCTGAGCAGTGCCGATGTCGACAGGCTGCTGGCCTTGCGCGAGCAGGTGGCCAAGGTGCTGGAGCCGATGCGTGCCAACGGGGCGATCGGCGCGGCGCTGGAAGCGGAGATCACCGTGGCGGCCGATGCGCAGACCGCCGCGCGCTGGCAGCCGCTGGCCGAGGAACTGCGCTTCCTGTTCATCAGTGGCGACGTGACCGTGACTGCGGCCAGCACCGACGACATCTTCGTCAGCGCGCAGCCGACCAGCAAGGCCAAGTGCGTGCGTTGCTGGCACCACCAGGCCAGCGTGGGCAGCGATCCGCGTCACCCGGAACTGTGCAGCCGCTGCGTCAGCAATATCGAAGGCCCCGGCGAGCAACGCCGCTGGTTCTGACGGGGTTGCGTGAAGGCGCGTGGCGGGCAGGTCCTGCCACGCGTTATCGAGACCCGTACGGGCTGGCGTGCGCCTCTATCGCGGCATCATGGGCAGGCGCTGGTGCCGGATGACGAATGCCCCGGCGCTGCATGCACGCCCTTGCTGAAGCGTGGCGCATGCGGCACGGCGGGGCAGGGGAGCCGGCTCCGGTGCCCATGCCATCCTTGCCTGCCTGTCATCCCGCTTTCGTCAGCTTCATCTGCCACCGCCATCACCTATCGCCATCCAGGCATCTTCTCCGACGTCGGAGAAGTCACCACTAACTGCGACCTTTCGACATGAGTCAACGCCCCAAACCCTCCGCCCTGATCTGGTTGCTGCTGTCGGCGCTCGTGATCGGGCTGGACCAGTGGAGCAAGGCCTGGGTGCTGTCCAGCCTGCCCGAATACACCCCGGTGCCGGTGATCGACGGCTTCTGGAACTGGTACCGCACCTACAACACCGGCGCGGCCTTCAGCTTCCTGAGCGATGCCGGCGGCTGGCAGCTGTGGTTCTTCACCGCGCTGGCGGTGGGCATCAGTGGGCTGCTGGCGTTCTGGCTGTCGCGCACCGCACGCAGCGAATGGCGCAGCGCGCTGCCGTATGCGCTGGTGATCGGCGGGGCGATCGGCAACGTGATCGACCGCCTGATGCACGGCCATGTGGTCGATTTCATCCAGTGGTACATCGGCAGCCACACCTGGCCGTCGTTCAACATCGCTGACTCGGCGATCGTCGGCGGCGCCATCGGGATCGCGGTATTCGGTCTGTTCGACAAGTCCGGCAAGCGCGAGTCGGGGATGCGGAAGTAGGAATCGACGCTGAAGTCGTGGCGCACCGGCGCCGCCCGGTCTCATCCTCCATTCCCCATTCCCGTAGAATGCCCGCCATGGATGTCCTGCTCGCCAATCCCCGTGGTTTCTGTGCCGGTGTCGACCGCGCGATCGAGATCGTCAAGCGTGCGATCGAAACGCTGGGCGCGCCGATCTATGTGCGCCACGAAGTGGTGCACAACCGTTTCGTGGTCGACGACCTCAAGCAGCGCGGCGCGGTCTTCGTCGAGGAACTGGACGAGGTGCCCGACAACGCCACGGTGATCTTCAGCGCGCACGGCGTCTCGCAGGCGGTGCGTCAGGAAGCCGAGCGCCGCGGGCTCAAGGTGTTCGACGCGACCTGTCCGCTGGTGACCAAGGTGCATTTCGAGGTGGCGCGGCATTGCCGGGCCGGCCGCGACGTGGTGCTGATCGGCCACGCCGGGCATCCGGAAGTGGAGGGCACGATGGGGCAGTGGAGCCGCGAGCGTGGCCCGGGCACGATCTATCTGGTCGAGGACATCGAGCAGGTCGCCACGCTGCAGATCCGCCAGCCGGAGAACCTTGCCTACACCACCCAGACCACGCTGTCGGTGGACGACACCATGGGCATCATCGAGGCCCTGCGTGCGCGCTTCCCGGCGATGCAGGGGCCGCGCCACGACGACATCTGCTACGCCACCCAGAACCGCCAGGACGCGGTGCGCGATCTCGCGCGCCAGTGCGATCTGGTGCTGGTGGTCGGTTCGCCCAACAGCTCCAATTCCAATCGCCTCAGCGAGCTGGCCCGGCGCGACGGGGTGGAGTCCTACCTGATCGACAACGCTGGCGAGATCGACCCGGCCTGGATCATCGGCAAGCAGCACATCGGCCTGACCGCCGGCGCCTCCGCACCGCAGGTGCTGGTCGATGGCGTGCTGGCGCGGCTGCGCGAGCTGGGCGCCGAGGGTGTGTCCGAGCTGGAAGGCGAGCCGGAATCGATGGTGTTCGCGCTGCCCAAGGAACTGCGGTTGCGTCTGGTCAGCTGACAGCGGGTGCTCCAGGCTGGCTGAGCCAGCGTCGAGTGCATGCGGCAAGTCCGGGCGTTTCGCAGTTGCAGGAGGCCATCGTTTGAAGGCCACAGCGCCGGGCTCGAGGCCGGGATGCGTAGTCCGCCGCCTGGCGGCGATTGACCGGGCACCGGCTCCGCTCCTACAATTCACGGCTCGCCGGAATAGCTCAGTTGGTAGAGCGGCGCATTCGTAATGCGTAGGTCGTAGGTTCGATTCCTATTTCCGGCACCATCGCTTCAGCACTGGGTCGACCATTGGTCGGCCCAGTTGCGTTTTGGGCCGATGCACGCACACCCCGGCGCTGCGCCGCCATATACGCCGCACATCACGCAGACCGCAATCGATGGCCGCAACCGCATCTTGGCCGCCCCGCGCAGCGCTGCGACAACATGTCGCACAGTTTTGCGCGCATTAATTGCGACAGATCATTGCCGATGGGTTTCGTGCAGGTGCAGCAAAGTCTAAAATCAGGGAGCTAACTCGTGTCTTCGGTCTGCGTGGCCGCCTTCCCCCCGGGAAGCGCGCCGTCAGGACGAGTCCACATGGATACGACGAACGAGGCTGGCGTTCCTTCGCACTTGGATCGACCGATGATTCCGTTGAAACATCTCGGGCGTGTACTTCGTCCAGGCCTGATGCTGCCGTTCCTGCTGTTGGCAGGCTGCAACTCGGCCATTCTCAATCCGAAAGGCCAGATCGGCCACGACGAGAAGCAACTGCTGATCACCTCGGTCGTGCTGATGCTGATCGTGGTCATCCCGGTGATCGTGATGACGATTGCGTTCGCGTGGAAATATCGCGCGTCCAACACGAAGGCGCGCTACGAGCCGGACTGGTCGCACTCCACCGCCATCGAAGTGGTGGTGTGGTCGATCCCCTGCGTGATCATCCTGGTGCTGGCGGTGCTGACCTGGCGCTCCTCGCACGCGCTGGACCCGTACCGGCCGCTGGATTCGGACGTCAAGCCGATCACCATCGAAGCGGTGTCGCTGGACTGGAAGTGGATGTTCATCTACCCGGACCAGAACATCGCCACGGTCAACGAGATCGCGTTCCCGGTGCATACGCCGCTGAACTTCAAGATCACCTCCGATACGGTGATGAACTCGTTCTTCATCCCGCACCTGGGCACGATGATCTACGCGATGGCCGGCATGGAAACCAAGCTGCACCTGGTGGCCAACGAGCCGGGCGAATACTTCGGCCTGTCGACCAACTACAGCGGTCACGGCTTCTCGAAGATGAGCTTCAAGGCGCATGCGGTCGATCAGGCCGGCTTCGATGCGTGGGTGGCCAAGGTCAAGGCATCGCCGACCGCGTTGAACGCCGCCGAGTACCAGGTGCTGGCGGCCAACCGCAACGACAAGGAACAGTATCCGGTCACCTACTACTCGTCGGTGCAGGACGGCATGTTCCGCTCGCTCGTCGACAAATACATGAATGGTCCGGGCCATAACAAAGGCCATGGCGACCATCAGGCAGCGGCTGCAGAGCCGGTTGCCATGTGCACTTCTGGAGACAAGTGATGCTAGGCAAACTTACGATCGAGGCGGTTCCGTACCACGAGCCGATCATCATGGTCGCACTCGGTGGTGCCGGCCTGCTCGGCCTGCTCATCGCGGGCGCCATCACCAAGTACAAGCTGTGGGGCTACCTGTGGAACGAGTGGTTCACCTCGGTGGATCACAAGCGCATCGGTGTGATGTACATCATCGTGGCGCTGGTCATGTTGCTGCGCGGCTTCGCCGATGCGGCGATGATGCGCACCCAGCAGGCGCTGGCGGGTAACGGCGGCGAAGGTGTGCTGCCGCCGCATCACTACGACCAGATCTTCACCGCGCACGGCGTGATCATGATCTTCTTCATGGCCATGCCGTTCATGACCGGCCTGTTGAACCTGATCGTGCCGCTGCAGATCGGCGCACGCGACGTGGCGTTCCCGTTCCTGAACTCGCTGAGCTTCTGGCTGTTCGTGGCCGGCGCGGCGCTGATCAACATCTCGCTGGGTGTCGGCGAATTCGCGCAGACCGGCTGGCTGGCCTATCCGCCGTTGTCGGGGCTGGAATACAGTCCAGGGGTCGGTGTCGATTACTACATCTGGGCGCTGCAGGTCTCAGGCCTGGGCACGTTGCTGACCGGCATCAACTTCTTCGTGACGATCATGCGGATGCGCGCGCCGGGTATGACCCTGATGCGCATGCCGATCTTCACCTGGACCGCGCTGATCACCAACATCCTGATCATCGCCGCATTCCCGATCCTGACCGTGGCGCTGGCGCTGCTGGGTGCCGACCGTTACCTGGGCACGCACTTCTTCACCAATGACGGTGGCGGCAACGCCATGATGTACGTCAACCTGATCTGGATCTGGGGTCACCCGGAAGTCTATATCCTGATCCTGCCGGCGTTCGGCATCTTCTCCGAGCTGATCGCGACCTACAGCCGCAAGCGCTTGTTCGGCTACACCTCGATGGTCTACGCGACCTCGTGCATCGGCGTGCTGTCGTTCGTGGTGTGGTTGCACCACTTCTTCACCATGGGCTCGGGTGCCAACGTCAATGCCTTCTTCGGCATCACGACGATGATCATCTCGATCCCGACCGGCGTGAAGATCTTCAACTGGCTGTTCACCATGTTCCGCGGTCGTGTGCACATGACCTCGCCGGTGCTGTGGACGATCGGCTTCATCATCACTTTCACCATTGGCGGCATGACCGGCGTGATGCTGGCGATTCCGGCCGTGGACTTCGTGCTGCACAACAGCCTGTTCCTGATCGCGCACTTCCATAACGTGATCATCGGCGGCGTGGTGTTCGGTTACCTGGCCGGCCTGACCTACTGGTTCCCGAAGGCGTTCGGCTTCAAGCTCAACGAGAAGATCGGCAAGGCCTCGTTCTGGTGCTGGATCATCGGCTTCTTCGTGGCCTTCATGCCGCTGTACGTGCTCGGCTTCATGGGCATGACCCGTCGCATGAATACCTACAACCACCCCGAGTGGGCGCCGTGGCTGTACGTCGCTGCGGCCGGTGCTGCGATCATCGGCCTGGGTATCTTCCTGAACCTGGTGCAGATCGGTTACAGCGTGTGGAAGCGCAAGGAGCACATGGACTACACGGGCGATCCGTGGGATGGCCGTACGCTGGAGTGGGCCACCTCCTCGCCGCCGCCGTTCTACAACTTCGCCGTGCTGCCGCACATCGACGACCGCGATCAGTTCTGGGCCGACAAGCAGAACGGCAAGGGCTGGGTGCGTCCGTCCAAGTACGAGGCGATCCACATGCCGCGCAACACCGGGGCAGGCGTGTATATCGGTGCCTTCAGCGTGCTGATGGGCTTCGGTCTGATCTGGCACATCTGGTGGCTGGCCATCATCGGCCTGGTCGGCATGATCGGCAGCTTCATTGCGCGCACCTTCGATGACGACATCGATTACTGGGTGCCGGCCGACGAAGTGGAGCGCATCGAAAACGCGCGCTTTGCCCTGCTCGAACAGCAACATGCGGCGCAGGCCGCGAAGGTGGTATGACCATGTCTTCCTCGACCACGCTTGACCACGCCGCCCACGCGGGCGGCCACGACGACCACGAACATCACGACGCCGGTGGCAACACCGTCTTCGGGTTCTGGGTCTACCTGATGAGCGACTGCCTGCTGTTCGCCGGCCTGTTCGCCACCTATGCGGTGCTCTCGGGCGCCACGGTGGACGGACCGACCGCCAAGGAGCTGTTCGACCTGAAGTTCGTGCTGGTGGAAACCTTCCTGCTGTTGTTCAGCAGCCTGAGCTTCGGCGTTGCGATGATCTCCGCGCACAAGCGCAGCATGACCGGGCTGTACGCCTGGCTGGGCGTCACCGCACTGCTGGGTATTGGCTTTCTGTGCATGGAAGTGTGGGAGTTCAACCACCTGATCCATGAAGGGGCGGGTCCGGGGCGCAGCGCGTTCCTGTCGGCCTTCTTCACCCTGGTGGGTACGCACGGCCTGCACGTGGCTTCGGGCCTGTTGTGGATGGCAGTGCTGGTGATCCAGATCTCCAAGAACGGCCTGACCCCGCGCAACAGCACGCGTCTGGCCTGCCTGAGCCTGTTCTGGCATTTCCTGGACATCATCTGGATCGGTGTGTTCACCGTCGTCTACCTGCTGGGAGCGCTGTAATGGCCAATCACCACGCGCATGAAACCGCTGCCGATGCACATGCCGGCGGCCTAAAGTCCTACCTGATCGGCTTTGTGATGGCCGTGATCCTCACCGTCATCCCGTTTGCGATGGTGATGAGCGGGGCGTTCTCCAAGGGCGTCACCGTCATCGTGATCTCGCTGATGGCGGCGGTGCAGATGCTGGTGCACATGGTGTACTTCCTGCACATGGATCGCTCGCCCGAGCAGCGCTCCAACGTGCAGGTGGGCCTGTTCTCGCTGCTGATCATCGGCATCGTGATCGTCGGTTCGCTGTGGGTGCTGCACAACATGAACGTCAACATGATGCATTGAGACGGTGCTGTGCCGGATCACGGCACGCCGGATCGAAGCATGCTGGACAAAAAGCCGCCGGGTTACCGGCGGTTTTTTTGTGTGTGAATCGCTGCGCAGCATGACCTATGGCATACGGGGAAGCGCGGGCAGGCGCTTAGCATCGTGGGCTTGCCTGTTCCAGGTCCCTGCGGAGTTGCGATGAAGATCCCCACCTTGTTGTCCGTGTCGTTGCTGGCGGCACTGTCGTTGCCTGCGGCCGCACAAACTGCCGCGCCGCAGGACGTGCCGTTCGACGGCACCTTGAAGATCGACGTCGATGCCACCGATCTGGCCCATCGCATCTTCAAGGTCAAAACCACCATGCCGGCCCGGCCGGGCCCGATGACGCTGCTGTATCCGCAGTGGATTCCCGGCAATCACTCGCCGACCGGGCCGATCGACAAGCTCGCCGGTCTGGTGATCAAGGTGGACGGCAAGGTAGTGCCATGGAAGCGCGACCAGTTCGATGTGTATGCCTTCACCGTGGACGTGCCGCAGGGCGCCAGCGAGCTGGTGGCCGAGTTCAAGTTCCTCTCGCCGCAAGCCCCCAACCAGGGCCGGGTGATGATGACCCCGGAGATGCTCAACCTGCAGTGGAACACCACGGCGCTGTATCCGGCCGGCGTCTTCGCACGCAACATCAAGGCCCAGGCCAGCGTCACCTTGCCAGCCGGCTGGAGCTATGCCACGGCGCTGGAGACCGACCGCCGGGTTGGCGACACCGTGACCTTCAAGCCGATCGACTTCGACGACCTGGTCGACTCGCCGATGTTCGCCGGCAAGTACTACAAGCGCGTGGAGCTGAGCGGCGGCAAGCAGCCGGTCTACCTCAACGTGTTCGCCGACGAAGCCAAGTCGCTGGAGGCCAAGCCCGAGCAGATCAAGGCGCATGCGTCGCTGGTGCAGCAGATGGACAAGCTCTACGGCGCGCGGCATTTCGATCACTACGAGTTCCTGCTGGCGCTGACCAAGAAGTTGGGTGGCATCGGCCTGGAGCATCATCGCTCCAGCGAAAACAGCGGCGTGCCGACCTACTTCACCGAGTGGGACAAGAGCTGGACCGGCCGCGATCTGCTCGCGCACGAGTTCAACCATTCCTGGAACGGCAAGTACCGCCGTGGCGCCGACCTGGCCACGCCCAACTTCAACGTGCCGATGGGCGACAGCCTGCTGTGGCTGTACGAAGGCCAGACCCAGTTCTGGGGCGAAGTGATGGCTGCGCGTTCGGGCCTGTGGACGCAGGACCAGGCGCGCGAGATGCTGGCCGGCGTGGCGGCGAACTACGAGCGCGGTCGCCCCGGCATGGCCTGGCGCACCGTGCAGGACACCACCAACGACCCGACCATGTCGATGCGCCGGCCCAAGGCCTACCGTAGCTATCAGATGGCCGAAGACTATTACTCCGGCGGCCAGATGATGTGGCTGGAAGTGGACAGCAAGCTGCGCGCGCTGACCAACAACAAGCGTTCCATCGACGATTTCGGCAAGGCCTTCTTCGGCATGAAGAACGGCGATTGGGACGTCAATCCGTACACCTTCGACGACATCGTTGCCACGCTCAATGGCGTGGCTCCCTACGACTGGGCGAGCCTGTTGCGCAGCCGCATGGACGGGCATGGTTCCTTGAACGGTGGCATCGAAGCCAACGGCTGGAAGCTGGTCTACAACGAGGAGCCGAACTTGGCCACCAAGGCCGACGAGAGCGACGACAAGGACGCCAGCCTGACCTATTCGCTTGGCGTGTCCCTGAAAGCCTCTGGCGATATCGGCGATGTGCTGTGGGACGGCCCGGCCTTCAATGCCGGCCTGATCGCCGGCAACACCATCGTGGCGGTCAACGGCCGCGCCTTCAGCAGTGAGGTGATCAAGGACGCGATCAAGGCGGCCAAGGGCACCACCGCGCCGATCGAACTGCTGGTCAAGCGCCTGGACCGCTACGACACCGTGCGCATCGATTACCACGGCGGCCTGCTGTATCCGCATCTGGAGCGCATCCCCGGCAAGCCGGATCGCCTGAGCGAGTTGTACAAGCCGCGCTGAGTGGCAGCCGCCCGCTCGCAGCCGTTGAAGCGGGCAATGGCAAGACCTTGGGGCTGCATGGCCGATTGCGATCGATCATGCAGCTCCAGACGCTGTTTCTGGTCGGTACCGATGCCGACCGATCAAAAGACATCGCGCCAGGCAAACGCTCGGCGCCATCGATGTCCGAGTGAAAACGCAGCAGCAGGAGGAATGCGCGGTTGCATCCATTCCAGCAACGCCGCAGCCTGGCCGATTCCCGATTCCCGAGCCAGCGTCGCGCATCCTGAGACCGACGCCGACTATCCTGTCGCTCCAGAAGCGATTGGTTAACTGACGATGGCGAAGGCGAAAACGGCCTATGTCTGCGGCGAGTGCGGCGCCGAATACAACAAGTGGCAGGGGCAATGCACCGAGTGCGGGGTGTGGAACACGCTCAGCGAGATCGTGCTCGAAAGTGCCACGCCCGGCGGCAAGGCCTCGCCTGCGGCATCGCGGCGTAGCGGCTGGGCCGGCAAGGCCGAGGCGCCCAAGATCACCGCGCTCAAGGACGTGCAGCAGTCCGAGCAGGCGCGTGTGTCCACCGGCATCGGCGAGTTCGATCGGGTGCTGGGCGGGGGCCTGGTCGAAGGCGCGGTGGTGTTGATCGGTGGCGACCCCGGCATTGGCAAGTCGACGCTGTTGCTGCAGGCGCTGGCGAGCATGGCCAGCACGCTGCCGGTGCTGTACGTCACCGGTGAGGAATCGCTGGCACAGGTGGCCGGGCGCGCAGTGCGGCTGGATCTGCCGTTGGAGGGCCTGAACGCGCTGGCCGAAACCGGCATCGAAAACATTTTGCAGCATGCCAGCGTGGCGCGGCCGAAGCTGATCGTGGCCGACTCGGTACAGACGCTGTGGACCGAGTCGCTGACCGCGGCGCCGGGCTCGGTCAGCCAGGTACGCGAGAGCGCTGCGCGGCTGGTGCGCTATGCCAAGGAGACCGGCACCGCGGTATTCCTGGTCGGCCATGTGACCAAGGAAGGCGGCATCGCCGGCCCGCGCGTGCTCGAGCATATGGTCGATGCGGTGCTGTACTTCGAAGGCGAGAGCGGCAGCCGGTTCCGGCTGTTGCGCGCGTTCAAGAACCGCTTCGGTGCGGTCAACGAGCTGGGCGTGTTCGCGATGGGCGAGAAGGGCCTCAAGGAGGTCTCCAACCCGTCGGCGATCTTCCTGTCTGGCGGCAGCACCCAGCAGCCGGGCAGCTGCGTGATGGTCACCCGCGAAGGCACCCGTCCGCTGATGGTGGAGGTGCAGGCGCTGGTGGACGCCTCGCCGCTGTCCAATCCGCGGCGCGTGGCGGTGGGTCTGGAGCAGAACCGGCTGGCGATGCTGCTGGCGGTGCTGCATCGCCATGGCGGCATTGTGGTGGGCGACCAGGACGTGTTCGTCAACGTGGTCGGCGGCATCCGGGTGCAGGAAACCGCCGCCGACCTGCCGGTGCTGCTCGCAGTGCTGTCCTCGCTGCGTGACCGGCCGCTGTCCGAGAAGACCATCGCGTTTGGCGAAGTGGGCCTGTCCGGCGAGATCCGGCCGGTGCCGAATGGCGAGGACCGTCTGAAGGAGGCCGCCACCCATGGTTTCAAGCGCGCGATCGTGCCCAAGGCCAACGCGCCCAAGACCACCAGCATCAAGGGCATGGAGATCGTTGCGGTGGAGCGGCTGAGCCAGGCACTGGAAGCGGCGGCCGAGTGATGCCGACGCGGTAGCGGAGCGACTGTCGGCACAGGCGTCGCTCTGCACGCGATGAGCTGACCCCGCACCCCCGAGCAGTGGGCGGCATGGCCGCCTGCGTCATGCCGGAATGACATCAATGAAGTTTCGGGCTGGCCGCCGCCAGCTCCGGTGACCGTCCGTCGGCCAGCAGGTCGCGATCTGCCATTAGCCGATAAGAAAACGTTTTCAGCGCAGGGCGGCTATGGCACCATGCGCGGCCCGTTGCACTGTGCACCGGATCACGGACAGCGCTCACTGCGCGTTATCAGGAGAAACACGATGGAATGGATGTTGTTGCCACTCAAGCGCTACGCCGACTTCAATGGCCGCTCGCGCCGCAAGGAATATTGGATGTTCATGCTGCTGCAGGCGATCGTCCTGCTGGTGTTGGGCGGCCTGTTCGGCATCGCGGCTGCACTGATGGGCGGCGAGAACGGTCCTGGTGCACTGGCATGGCTGGTTGCTGCCGTCATGGGGATCGTGGTGCTGGCATTGATTGTGCCGAGCATTGCAGTGACCGTGCGTCGCTTGCACGACCAGGGCAAGTCGGGTTGGTTCTATCTGATCAGCCTGGTGCCGTACGTCGGCGGCTTCATCGTGCTGGTCTTCATGTGCCTGGAAGGCACGCCCGGCCCGAACGAGTACGGCGAGAATCCCAAGCAGTAACCGGGGGCAAGGCCTGATCGAACAATGGCGCGGAGACTTCTCCGCGCCATTGTCGTTTCTGGAGATGTACGGTTGGCGCAGGCTCACCAACAAGACGCATGCGTTTGAGTGCCGGATTCGGCTCGATTGATGCGTTCTTCAACTGCCGGCAAAAACTTGGACGTCCTGCCAGGGTGTAGGAAGCAGTCGACCGGCAATGCGCCAAGGCTCTATTCGTATGTTCAATACATTATTGAACTATTAATTGGGTGCGTTTCCACTCAACGTGGCGCCGGCGAACAAGCTCTGTCAGTTAATGCCTGGCCAGATCAACGCATGGCGACTGCCGATTCACTGCAATGCAGGCGTCGATAGCAGTTGGCAAGCGCAGGTCGCCGCCGATCGCCGCGCTTCGCTCTTGCAGGGCCGCATCGCTCAACAAGCCGCAGCATGATGGGCGGTGCTGGGGCTGACGGCCTTGCCGGGCGTCGGTGCGTCCTTGTCCTGCAGGGCAAGTTCCAGCTTGTACCCATGCGAATACACGGTTCTGATGCGCACCACGCCGCTGTGATTGCACAGTTGCAGCTTCTTGCGCAGCTTGTAGATGTGCTGCTCCATCGTGCGGTCGGTGAACTCGGTGTGGCTACCCCACACCGCCTTGGCCAACTGGCAGCGGCGGAAACACACACCGGGGCTGGAAAACAGCAGCCAGGCGATCGAGAACTCGCGTGCGGTCAACACGATCGGCTTGCCGTGCAGATACACGGTATTTTCGTCGCGGATCAGCTGGTAGGGGCCCACACTCAGCTGCTGGCTCTCGGGGCACGCCTCGGCCACCGGCGACAGCGCCAATGCTGCTCGCACATGCAGTTCGTGGGAATTGAAGGGAAGGGCGAGTACATCGTGTGCGCCGACGCGGTACCAGGCCAGGATGTCGTGGGCACAGTCAAAACGCCCCAGCACGATCAACGGCGTGGGATGGCCGCTGTGGCAGCGTTGCCAGGCCAGCAACGAGCTGTCATCCGACGCGACGCAGGTCGCGTCGAAAATCAACAGCTCGCAAGGGGAATGCCGCAGCGAGCGCAGAAGTTCGAGTTCGTCGGAAAACACCGCAAAACTCGGGGCGAGCGGTGCGAGGCTCGCGTTGACCTGCGATGCCAGACGCGCGTCCTGCGTCAACAGGAAAGCCGATCCTTGCTTGCCGGGAAGGTTGCCGTGCATCAGCCGGCCTTCCCATGTCTGCACACGTACCAGTCGTACGTCGGATGCCTGTTGCGGACAGCAGGCGCCAATACAAAACCCACATGTAGAGATAAGTGCATCGCCATCGCCTTTGGCTGCCAGGGGATCCGACCTGGAGTCGGACGAATGGTATGTACCATTGCCGAGGCAGAAAGTTTCACTGCTGCGTACTTTTCTTCGGCTTTGGGTAGGCCGGCTTTAACGTACGCTCATTTAGGCGCAACACAGCTCTTACATCCAGGGCATGCGTCGTGAGTAACTAACAAAATTCCGACATCGGGCAATGCGCAGGCCGGGCGATCCGGGGAAACAACAGACGCGATCGCCGAGTTCATTCCATCGCGTGCCCAGGTCTATACCACGGTATTGCGATTTGCATGCGCTTGCAGCGCACATGGAATATGTCGCCAATTCGTCGATGCAACGAAACCGCGCGGCAATCGTTTGAAGCGCATCTTTCATTTACTGAAGCGCCGCGCCAGCAGCCATTGCCACGTCATGCCCGGACAGCGCTCAAGCCAATGCAAGGCTTGGCCTCTGGATTGCCTTGCGAATTCTCTCCGGCAGAAGTCCTGTCTTCAATACGGTTTCGCATGGCGTGCAATGTCCTATGCATGACAGCGCCGGCGGTATGCAAAAAGTGCCCTTTATCTGCATGCCGCATAACTGGGTTGCCAGGAGACAGAGTGAGGTTTTTTGATTTTCTTAGTGCCTTCGAGTGAGAAATTCCATTGGATCCGCTGCATACAATCGGTTGCGCCAGCCAGACCGGCGCATTGTTGTTTTTGCTCATCCCCCTATGAGAGAGCCCGGCATGATCCTTTCAACCTACTTCGCGGCGATCTCTGCGTTGTCGTACGCAGACCGTCTTCCTACCTATACAAGCAGGATGCTGGTTGGTGCCTGGCCGCAAGGTCTGCAACATCTTCAACAACGCCGTGATGGCCAGGCCGCCGCGGATGGCGCCGACGACGAAGTCGGCCTGCTCGGCGCCAGCGGCGACGCCTTGTTGATTCTCGAATACCAGGAGGAGGCCGAAGATGCCTACCGCCACGCCTTGAAGGCGATGCGCGGGCATCAGCGCCAACTGCGGTTGCTGTCCTGCCGCAATACCGCCTGGTTGATGCTGAGCCAGCGCCGCCTGAGCGCTGCATTGAACTGCTTCGCACAGCTGGCGATGGACCGCGAGACGCCGGCCTGCCTGTGCGGTGAGAGTCTGCTGGGCAAGGCGCTGACCCACTTCCATCTGGGCCAGAGCACGCTGGCGCTGCAGACCCTTGAGCGTGCCAACGACGTGCTGGCGGAACTGGACAGCGGCGCAACCGAGTGGCTGCGCATCGCAAATGCGCTGCGCCTGGACATGATTGCGCAGTTGCGCATCCGGCGCGCCGACCGGATGAGCGACCACGTGTTCTGGCAGGCCACGCTGCGCCAGGAGGATGCGGCACACGCGTTCGAGCCCAACGAGCTGCGCGCCTGCATCGCCGACCTGGCCGAGAGCATGCCGGTGCTCGCACAGCGCATGCGCCACGTGCGCAATCTGCTGCGCATCGCCGGTGGCGACACCTTCGGTTTCGATGCGCAGATCGATGCGCTGCCGGCCGCCGCCACCGGTTGCCCGCCCTGCGCCCGGCAGGATGCGCAGGTGGAGCTGGCGCTTGCCGCATTGGCGGTGGGGCGCGCCGATCTGGCGGAGCGTGCCCTGGCCGGTGCCGGCCGGCACCACGCGCCACGCTGGAATCTGGAGTTCGAGTATTGCCAAGCCAAGATCAGCCAGGCGTTGGGCAAGACCGAGCAGGCACTGCTGCTGTACAACCGCTATGCGCTGGGCGCGGTGCAGTGCCTGCGCAGCGAGGTGCAGGCGCCGCGGCTGCTGGAAAGCGGCACGCCGGCGCATGTCAGCGACGACATCTCCGCGCGGCTGCCGGCCAAGTACCGGCGGGCCTACGCCTACATGATCACCAATGCGCACCGCTCGGACCTGTCGATCAACGAGGTGGCTGCGCAGATCGGCGTCACCGGGCGCGCCTTGCAGCAGGCTTTCAAGTCCGCCACCGGGCTGTCGCCGACCCAGGTGCTGCGTCGTTACCGGATGCAGAGCATTCGCGACGAACTGCTGGCCGAAGGCGGCTGCGGCAGCGTGCTGCAGGCGGCCAGCCGCTGGGGCGTGGGCAGCCGCTCGGCGCTGGCCAAGGGCTATCGCCAGCATTTCAATGAGGCGCCGATGGAAACCCTGCAGCGCTAAGCCGTTGCGCGCCACGGCCGGGCGTCGACGCAGGCCGTGGCGCGTCGTTTCCAAAGGGTGTGCTGCAGTGGCGACCGAACGGCTGGCCAGGCGCTGAAGGCAGTCATAGTGTGACGCGCGTGCGTATGGCGTGGCTTGCGGCTATCCTGTTCGGCTCGCACTGCCACCCAGGAAGGCGCGTCCGAGGATGGGCGTGGCCGCCAAGGAAACGACGAACGATCATGCAAGATCACACCTCCGAGGCGACGGACGCCTCCCAGATCCGCCGTGCAGGCGTCGATCTCAACGGACTGATGTCCGTGCTCAGCAAGCATCTGTATTCCACGCCGGTGGTCGCGCTGCGCGAGCTGGTGCAGAACGCGCACGACTCGATCCTGCGTCGCCGGCTGGAACAACCCGACTGGCAAGGCGAATCGCGCATCGAAGTGAATGCCGACGCTGCCCAGGGCATCGTGCGCATCATCGACACCGGCGCCGGGCTGACCCAGCAGGAAATCCACGACTACCTGGCCACGGTCGGCGTGGGGTATACGCGTGGCCTGCGTCAGGGCGGGCATGAGGACAGCGGCCTGATCGGCATGTTCGGGCTGGGCTTTCTGTCGGCCTTCGTGCTGGCGCGCCGCGTCACCGTGCGCACCACCTCCTACCAGAGCCCGACGCTGGGGCATTGCTATATCTCCAGCAATGCCGAGCAATACACGGTGAGCCCAATCCCGGCGCGTGCGCAGGTCGGGACCGAAGTGGTGCTGGAACTGCACCAGGACTATCTGTCGTTGGCCCAGGAAGCACGGCTGCGCGAGATCCTGTCGCGCTATTGCGCGCTGCTGCGCGAGCCGATCTGGATTGGCTCCGATACCCAGGCGATTAACCCCGAGCCGCCGCCGTGGCGCATGCACGACGCGGTGCCGTTGCATCCGGTGCAGGCCTGGCGGCGCCAACGCGAGTTTGCTGCACGTTTCGAGCGCAACTTCGAACCCTTGTGCTGCATGCCGGTGCGCGCGGAGGAGGGCAGCGATGCGGTCGGCCTGCTGTGGGTGCAGGACGGGGCCACCTATGGCACCAGCGACAACCGCAATCTGTCGGTGTTCCTGCGCGGCATGCTGCTGGACGACAACGCGCGCGAACTGCTGCCGCCGTGGGCGGGCTTTATCGGGGGCGTGATCGAATCCAATCGCTTGACGCCCACCGCCAGCCGCGAGGATCTGCAGCGCGATGCCACCTACGCGGCCGTGCAGCACGCACTGTCCGAGGCGCTGGTGCAGGGCCTGGCCGATGTGGCGCGTCAGCAGCCGGAAGCCTGGCGGCGCATCCTGCTGCGGCACAACGAGGCATTGCTGGGCGCGGCGCTGTGCGACGAGCGTCTGTTCGAATTGCTGATGGAACACGTGCGGGTGCCGACCTCGCAGGGCGACCTGCCGGCGCAGCAGTTGCCGGCGCGTGGTGCGGTGCACGTGATCCTGGACAGCGACAGTGGTTTCGAAGAAATGCTGTTCCGCGCAATGGGCGTGCCGGTGGCCTACGGAAACCGCTATGCGGTGGTGCCGTTCCTGCGCCGCTGGGCGCAGGCCAAGGGCGTGCGCCTGGTCGAGCTGGGCACCGAGCAGGGCAACCGGCAGTTGTTCCAGCTGGACACGCTGCCGGCCGACGAACTGGCCTGGCTGGAACAGCATCTGGGCGATGGCGAAGCGCTGGTGCCGGCGCGTTTCAGTCCCGAGGCATTGCCATTGGTGGTGGTGCCCGACCGCGAGGCCGAACTGAAACGCCGCCTGGAGCAGGACGAGAACGACAAGCGCGTGTCCACCGCTGCGCTGCGGCTGGCCCGGCAATTCACGGCGGGGATCGAAGCACGGCAGACCCAGCGGCTCTACCTGAATCTCGACAACCCGGCGTTGCAGGCGCTGCTGGCGGCGCAACGCGCCGGCAATCCGCAGGCGGCGGTGGCGGCACGGCTGCTGCGCTCACTGAAGGTGATCGTGTCGGCGCAGGGGCGCACCCAGCCGCAGCCCGGTGCCAACGCATCGGGCGGATCGGATTTGAACCGGGCCTTCGGCGATCTTGCCGAGGCCGTGACCCAATTGCTGGCACGCTGAGCGCCGCATCGAAGGAGCAACACGATGGAAATCTGGAACTGGGTAGAAAAGCTGCAGGACGATCTGGGCGAAGCCGGGCAGCCGCAGAATGCGCAGCTGCTGACGCGCCTGACCGACCACAT
Source organism: Xanthomonas sp. WHRI 7064 (assembly GCF_040202355.2). Lineage (NCBI taxonomy): Bacteria > Pseudomonadati > Pseudomonadota > Gammaproteobacteria > Lysobacterales > Lysobacteraceae > Xanthomonas > Xanthomonas sp. WHRI 7064. Next base: position 1,524,924 of record NZ_CP167821.1, read on the forward strand.
CTGCGACCTGCAGATCGAACGCGCCGAAGCGCTGTTGCCCGAGGCGCGTGCGCTGGGCAAGACGCTGGCCAATCCGTGGCTGGAGGTGTTCGTCGGGCATTGGGAAATGCGCAACCGGGTCGGCAACCTGTGCGAAGGCGAGCGTGCGCTGAGCGATGCGGTGACGCTGTTCGAGCGCGCGCACCGCCCCGATGCGGTGGAGTGCCCGCAGTCGGTGTGCGTGACCCAGGATCTGGCCGCGTGCTACGCCAACATCGATGGTCCGGGCTGGGTGGAAGAGCGCATCGAGGTCTGCGAGGAAACGCTGGGCCGCATCGATCCGAGCTGGTCGTGCTACCAGTGCCTGAGCTGCGAAAAAGCCGACGCCTTGCTCGACGACGGACGCGGCGAGGCGGCGCTGAGTTATCTGGAGCAGCAGTCGCAGACCATTGTTGCGCATGGCGGGCAGATCTACGACGGCGTGCCGGACATGCGCATCTCGATCCTGCTCTCGCTGGGCCGCGCGGAAGATGCGCTGGCACTGATCGAGCAGCGCGAACGCGAGGCCGCGCGCGAGGGGGCGGAGTGGGCCAACTGCAGTCAGCCGCGGCGTTTGCAGAAAGCCCGCGCCTTGGCGATGTTGAATCGTGACGACGAAGCGCTGGAAGCGTTTCTGCCGTGGCGCGAGGTCGCGCCGCGCTACCGCCTGCACTGGTTGCGTGCGGTGGTGGTGCTGGTGTCGCGCCAGCCCGAGCGCAACACCTGGGATCTGGGCAGCCGCCTGCAGGTGATGCTCGATCATTACGCGCAGGTCGGTGCGCATCGCATCCTGATCGAGGCGGCCGAAATGGCGATCGGGCTGGCCTTGCAGCGTGGCGCGGTGTGGACTGCGCGCCGCCACCTGGCGCTTGCGCGTGCGCACGTGCCCAAGTTGCGCCAGGACCGTGGCGCTACGCAATTGCTGGACGGTCTGGCCGTGCGCATCGAAACCGCACCGGCCGGCGAGCCGGCGCCGGTCCCCGCCGAGCAGTTGCTGGCATGGCTGGATGCGCAGGGCGAAGACGTGGCGCGTAACCCCGAGCGCGAGGCGCAGTGGTTGCTGCAGGCAGTGGCCGAGCGACCCGACGATGCCGAGTTGGTGGACACCACGGCGTCGGCATTGAGCGCGTGTGCGGCCGACGACGAGGCGATCGCGCTGCTGTGGGCCTTCGTGCAGCGGCATGCCGATCGCGAAACCAGTCCGACCTTCCGGCTGATGAATCTGCTGCTGGGCCGTGGCGACGAGGCCGGCCTGCGCCGGCTGGCGCAGCTGTATCGCCCGCTGGTGCCGGTGGCGGCGTTGTGGTGCGAGGCGCAGCTGGCCCAGCGGCTGGCCGATTGGCCGGCGCTGGAGCAGGCCTGCACCGCGTTGCTGGAACTGTCGCCCGGCTCGCACGGAGCGCGCGGCTTGCTGGGGCGCATGTATCTCAACACCGGCCGCTTCGCCGATGCCACCGAGGTGTATCGACAGCTGACCGAGTTGATGGAAGAACCACGCTCCGCGCATTGGGATCACATGACTGCGGCCAGCGCGGCGCAGCAGTGGGACGCGGTGCGCACCTCGGCGCTGGCGCTCGGCATGGAGCTGAGCAGCACCAGCGGCGTGGTCGAAGAAACCTGGGGTTGGGTGATCGTGCGCTGCGTGGATGACGGCGAGGCAGCCGAGTATTACGCGCGGCGCACCGGCCCGGTCACCGCGCGTATCGTCGAAAATGCACCGGCGCATCGGCGCCAGCATGTCGGCGACTGGGTGGTGTTCGATGCGGAGCTGCTTTATCCGCCGCCGGAGGACGAGGCCGAGCGCGAGCGTTTCGTGCCGACCTATGCGCAGGTGCATGTGCTGGAGGCGGGCGGTTACGGCAGCAGCTGGCTGGTGGATGGCGTGCATCCCGGCGAGCAGGCGATCGACGCCCTGCGCCAGGACATCGAAGCGCGTGGCTGGAAACTGTGGCTGCATAGCCGCGACGACTATCGCGTGGTCGATCCGGAACACGCGGACGCGTTCGACCCGGAAGATGCGAGCACGGGCTTGCCGGGCGTGCTGTTCACCGTGGCGCTGCCGGAAGCGGCGGCGCCGCTGGAACTGCATCGCGTCCTGCTGGCTACAACCGCGCAGTGGGCGCACCCGATGTGCTGGCTGCGCCTGGCCGAGGCCTGTGATCAGGACCCGCGCCCGCATCTGGACGCAGTGGAGCGCTACGGGCTGTAGGCGGCGATCAAGCTCGTCGCGCAGTGGCTGCTGATGCGGCCGCCGCCGGGATTGGGGATTGGGCATTCGGGATTGGCATGCGTGGTTGCGTGCCAACTGCTGGTATGTCGTCAGGAATGGTGACGTTCTCAAGGACGTGCAGCTCAGCGGGCCCTTGGCTTTTGTTTCAGCAACCGATAGCAATCGGTGGTGCTTGCGCGCGTGCCGGCGTGGGACCTTAAGCGGCATGGATGCCGCGCCAGAGCCTACACGGACGTACTTGCGGCGTGTCCTACGCTGGTACGCGTGCAAGCTCCCTCGGCAGACCGAGGCATTCGCGAAGAACCGGTGGATGTCGTGCGCAAGATTGATCGGTGTGCGGAGTCGGTCGGCGGCGCGGCGCCGCATCCGGTGTCGGGACACGCCGTGAATCCGTCCCTGGAGGCTCGGTGGCGACATCCATGTCGCCACACGGTCCCGCCACCGGACGCGGCGCCGCGCTCCCAAGATTGCTACCGCTGATCGGCAAGCAATGCTTTCAAAGTACGTGTGGATGCCTGCTCAGTCCGTGGCCAATGCAAATCGGCAAGCCATCTATTTGCTGCCACATCGTCAGCGATGGCGACACGCCGAAGCACCTACGGCCCAACAGGCCCTCCGCATTTCTTTCAGCAACCGACAACAACCGGTGGTGCTTGCGCGGGTGCCGGCGTGGGACCTTGAGCGGCATGGATGCCGCGCCAGAGCCTACACGGACGTACTTGCGGCGTGTCCCATGCCGGTACACGTGCAAGCGCCCTCGGCAGACCGAAGCATTCGCGCGTAAACGAAAGATGTTCTGCACAAATTGATCGGTGTGCGGAGCTGGTCGGCGGCGCGGCGCCGCATCCAGTGTCGGGACACGCCGTGAATCCATCCCTGGAGGCTCGGTGGCGACATCCATGTCGCCACACGGTCCCGCCCCCGGACGCGGCACCGCGCTCCCAACATTGCCACCGCTGATCGGCAAGCAATGCTTTCAAAGCACGTGCGGATGCCTGCGCAGTCTGTGGCCAATGCAAATCGGCAAGCTATCTATCTGCTGCCACATCGTCAGCGATGGCGACACGCCGAAGCACCTACTGCCCAACAGGCCCTCCGCATTTCTGTCAGCAACCGATAGCAACCGGTGATGCTTGCGCGCGTGCCGGCGTGGGACCTTGAGCGGCATGGATGCTGCGCCAGAGCCTACATGGACGTACTTGCGGCGTGTCCTACGCCGGTACGCGTGCAAGCGCCCTCGGCAGACCGAAGCATTCGTGTGGAACCGGCAGAGGTCTTGCACAAGATTGCCAGGTCTGCGGAGCTGTTCAGCGGCGCGGCGCCGCATCCAGTGTCGGGACACGCCGGGAATCCATCCCTGGAAACCCGGTGCAAGCGCCCGCAGCAGACCTAAGCATTTGCACGTACCGCACTCTCGCAGTGCATCGCAGCTGTCCGATCAGCTGCGCTTGCCGTAACGTTCCAGCCAGTGCGCGTACGAGGGCGGCAGCACCCACGACGGGCGTTCTTCGCCCAAGGCCAATGCGGCGTCATACGGCCAGTGCGGGTTGGCCAGGTGCGCGCGGCCGACCATCACCAGCTCCATCTGTCCGGCGGCGACGACGCGGTCGGCTTCCAGTGGATCGTCGATGTTCCAGGACGAGGCAACCGGCAGCTGCGCCTCGCGGCTGACGCGTTCGGCGTAAGGCGCCAGCAAGGCCGGTCCCCACGGAATCTGCGCAGTCGGGGTGCTGAAGCCGATGCTGACGTTGAGCAGATCCAGGCCGCCTTGCTTGAAGTTGCGCGTCAGTGCGATGGCTTCCTGCAGGGTCTCTTCGTCGCGGCCATCGAATTCGATCACGCCAAAGCGTGCGGTCAGCGGCAGCTGTTCCGGCCAGACCGCACGCACGGCCTGCAGCGTTTCCAGCAGGAAGCGCGCGCGGTTGTCGGCAGTGCCGCCGTAGTGATCCTGGCGTTGATTGGCGTGTACCGAGAAGAAGCTCTGCGCCAGATAGCCGTGGGCAAAATGCAGCTCCAGCCACTGGAAGCCGGCATCGCGCGCGCGCTGTGCTGCAGCGACAAAATCGCCGCGCACGCGGGCGATGTCGTCCAGCGTCATCTCACGCGGCACTTTGGGCAGGCCGCCGCCGAAGGCGATGGCCGAGGGCGAGATGGTGTCCCAGCCGCGCGGGTCGCCGTCGGCGATGTGGTCGTCGCCTTCCCACGGCAGGTTGGCACTGGCCTTGCGGCCGGCGTGGCCGATCTGGATCCCCGGCACGGCGCCGGCAGCGCTGATCGATGCCGCGATGCGCGCCAGTCCTTCGGCCTGGGCGTCGTTCCACAGGCCCAGGCACCCGGGGGTGATGCGTCCTTCCGGTGATACGCCGGTGGCTTCGACGATGACCAGGCCCGCACCGCCGCGCGCAATGCCGGCGTAGTGCACCTGATGCCACGCGTTGCTGAGGCCGTCGACGGCGGTGTACTGGCACATGGGCGGAACCGCGATGCGGTTGCGCAGGGTGACGTCCTTGAGTTGATACGGAGAAAACAGCGATGACATGGAGAGCGACCACCTGAGAAAAAGCAGGCTGCGATCAGACCACGCCCGGCTGCCGCGCAGACACCCTGCCGGTGGCACAGCGCGTTGCATGCGGTACCGGTTGTGGACAAGCGGGCCCGCCGGCGCAGCGGGCGCCTCCGCTGGCATGGGATGCGCGGTTCCGATCGGTCTGGGCCGGTGTCAGGCGCGCTCTGCCCGCAAAGCATGACCACCGTTGCGCAGCGGTCGGCGGCTGCATGCACGGCCGAGCCGGCGGCGGACGCCAACCGGCTGCCGTCGCGCCTGCAATCGTCGCGCCCGTGTGGCAAGGGAACGGGACGGCAGTCATCGCATCTTTGCAGGCGTGGTCGCGCTCACGTTCACCGCGTGCGCCGCAATGTCAAACTCTGTCTGGACGTTCCTCTGACCGCTACAGGTTCGTCGCTGGTTGCCGAAACTGAATTGCTTTATTCTGCTGCGCTTCGGCGTGGGGGCGCCGCGCCAGATAGGGGGCGCCATCGTCCCGCATGCCCAGCCTTCTCTCTTCTTACTCTCGGCGGGTGATCTCATGGTGGCATTGCAGCAGCGCTCGATCGATGCGATTCGTGGCCAGGAAAGTGCATTGTTGGCTGCATGGCTGGGCTCCAGCCTGGGCAGCGATGGACGGATTTCCCGGCAGGACATCGAAACCCAGAGTGCGGACTTTTTGCATCTGTTGGTCGCTTCCCTGAAGGACGGCGGCAGTAGCCTGGACAGCGCCGACTGGAGCGAGGTACGTCGTTTCCTGGAAAACCTGTCGCGTGACCGCGCCACCCGCGGCTTCGATTCGCAGGAAACCGCCAACTTCATCTTCTCGCTCAAGCGTGTGCTGTTTGCGCTGGTGCAGCGCGAGTACGCCGATACGCCTGAAGAACTGGGCCAGCAGCTGTGGGCGCTGTCCGAGCTGCTGGACCGTCTGGGCCTGTACACCGTCAAGGCGTTCCAGAAGACCCGCGAAGACATCATCGTGCGCCAGCAGGAAGAAATGCTGGAGTTGTCCACCCCGGTGGTCAAACTGTGGGATGGCGTGCTGGCACTGCCGATGATCGGCACGCTGGATTCGCAGCGCACCCAGGTGGTGATGGAGTCGCTGCTGCAGCGCATCGTCGATACCGGCTCGGAAATCGCCATCATCGACATCACCGGCGTGCCCACCGTGGACACGCTGGTCGCGCAGCACCTGCTCAAGACCGTCACTGCGATCCGCCTGATGGGCGCCGACGCTATCATCAGCGGGGTGCGCCCGCAGATCGCGCAGACCATCGTGCACCTGGGCCTGGACCTGCAGGGCATCGTCACCAAGGCCAACCTGTCCGACGCGCTGGCGCTGGCGCTCAAGCGCATCGGCGTGACCGTCAGCAAGGCAGGCTGACATGGAGCGCATCCCGATCCTGCGGATGGGCGACCTGCTGCTGGTCACCATCCAGGTGGACATGCACGACCAACTGGCGATGACGCTGCAGGAAGACCTGTCGGAAAAGATCAGCGCCACCTCCGCGCGCGGCGTGCTGATCGACATTTCCGCACTGGACATCGTCGACTCCTTCATCGGCCGCATGATCAGCACCATCTCCGGCTTGGCGGCGATCATGGATGCCAGGACCGTGGTGGTGGGCATGCAGCCGGCCGTGGCGATCACGCTGGTCGAGCTGGGCCTGACCCTGCCGTCGGTGCGCACCGCGCTCAATGTCGAACGCGGCATGCGCCTGTTGCAGCAACCCGATCGCGATTCATGACCACCGGTTCGCAACCGGTGCGCACCGAACAGGATGTGGTGCTGGCCCGGCAGACGGTACGCAAGCTGGTGGTGCAGTGCGGCCTGCGTCTGGTCGACCAGACCAAGCTGGTCACCGCAGCCAGCGAGCTGGCCCGCAACACCGTGATCTACGGCGGCGGCGGCGACATGGATTGGGCCCTGGTGGAAAGCGGCATCCGCAAGGGCGTGCAGCTGACCTTCCGCGACGAAGGCCCCGGCATACCCGACCTGGATCTGGCGCTCACCGATGGCTGGACCTCCGGCAGCGGACTGGGACTGGGCCTGTCTGGCAGCCGTCGGCTGGTGGATGATTTCGTGGTGGACACCGCAGCCGGCAAGGGCACGCGCATCACCATCACCAAATGGAAGTGATGCTTGCTGGCGAGGTCACGCGCGCGTTTCGCGTCGACGAAACCAGCCAGGTCGGGCAGGCACGGCGCGAGGCGGCGGCGCTGGCACTGACGTTGGGTTTCGATGAGGCCGCCGGCGGGCGCGTGGCGCTGGTGGCCACCGAGCTTGCCACCAACATGGTCAAGCATGGACGTGGCGGCTGGCTGCAGTTGTCCACGGTGGCCGCACGCCAGGGCATGGGCGTGGAGATCTGTGCCATCGACGGCGGCCCCGGGTTCGCACTCGTGGACGGCCTGCGCGATGGCTATTCCACTGCCGGCACGCCGGGCACCGGGCTGGGCGCGATCCAGCGCCAGGCGCAGGTGCTGGATGCGTATTCCGATGCCAAGGGCGCGGTGGTGATGGCACGGCTGTTTGCGCAGCAACGCGCCGAGCTGGACCTGCCGTACGGCGCCATCCGCCTGCCGCTGCACAGCGAAACGGTGTGCGGCGATGCCTGGCATCTGGCGATTGGCGAGCAGCGGGCGACCGTCACCGTGATCGATGGCCTGGGCCACGGTCCGGGTGCCGCCGATGCTGCCGATGCCGGGACGCGCGCTGCAGCCACGGCCCGCGGCGAGCCCGGCGAGCGCATCGCGCAGCTGCATGCCGGCATGTCCGGCACCCGCGGCGGCGCGGCAGCGGTGATGCAGTTCGACAGCAGCACCGGCCGGGTGCGCTTTGCCGGGGTGGGCAATATCGTCGCCTCGCTGTGCGATGGCGACGGCGTGCGTGGCATGCCGTCGCATCCGGGCATCGTCGGGGTGCAGTTCCGCAAGGCGCAGCCGTTCGATTTTGCGGATGCCGCCGGCAAGCTGCTGGTCATGCACAGCGATGGCCTGCAATCGCGCTGGAACCTGCGCGATCATCCGGGCCTGCTGTCGCGCCATCCGCGTCTGATTGCGGCGGTGCTGTTGCGCGATTACACGCGTGGCCGCGACGATTGCGGCGTGTTTGTCATGCGGCTGGGAGGCCTGCAATGAATGCTTCCGGTGAGACACTGCCGCTCGATCCGCTGGCCGAACTGGACGCGCTGCGGCGGCAGAACCAGGCCCTGCGCGAAGAGCTGGAAGAGACCAACCAGGGTGTGCTGGCGCTGTATGCCGAGCTGGATCAGCAGGCCGAACAGCTGCGCGACGTGTCCGAGCTCAAGAGCCGCTTCCTGTCGTACATGAGCCACGAGTTCCGCACCCCGCTCAGCTCGATCCTGAGCATCACGCGGCTGCTGGAAGACGGCATGGACGGGCCGCTGACTGCCGAGCAGTCCAAGCAGGTGCGCTTTGTCAGCGCCTCGGCGCGCGAGCTCACCGAGATGGTCGACGACCTGCTGGATCTGGCCAAGATCGAGGCCGGGCGCATCACCATCTCGCCGGGCTGGTTCGACTTGATGGACCTGTTTGCGGCCTTGCGCGGCATGTTCCGCCCGCTCACCGATGCCGGCAGCACCACCTTGATCTTCGAAGATCCGCCGGTGCTGCCGATGCTCTATACCGACGACAAGAAGCTGGCGCAGATCCTGCGCAACTTCATTTCCAACGCGCTCAAGTTCACCCCGCAAGGCCATGTGCGTGTGTTCGCGCAGCTGGAAGGCGAGACCCATGTGCGCTTCGGCGTGCAGGACACCGGCATCGGCATTCCGGCCGAGCTTCACGACGCCTTGTTCGAGGATTTTGTACAGGTGGATTCGCCGTTGCAGAAACGCCTCACCGGCACCGGTCTGGGGCTGTCGATCTGCAAGCGGTTCGCCGAGTTGCTGGGCGGCACGGTGGGGATCAACAGCGTGGTCGGGCAGGGCTCGGAATTTTTCGTGGTGCTGCCGGTCACGCTGGCAGCGGAGGATGCACTTGGGCAGTAAGCCGCACATTCTGGTGGTCGACGACAACGCGGTGACGCGTTATTCGGTGCGCCGCGTGCTCGAACATCACCAGTTCGTGGTCGACGAAGCCGGCACCGGCACCGACGGCCTGGCCAAGCTGGCCGAGCAGGCATTCTCTGCGGTGGTGCTGGACGTCAATCTGCCGGACATGAGCGGCTTTGACATCGTGCGCACGCTACGCGCCGAGCCGCGCACCGCGTTGCTGCCGGTGGTGCACGTGTCGGCGGCATCGATTGCCACCGGCGACATGATCACCGGCCTGGAGGCCGGTGCCGACGCCTACCTGATTCACCCGGTCGACCCCAGCGTGCTGGTCGCCACGCTGCGCACCCTGTTGCGTGCGCGCCAGGCCGAAGACGCCTTGCGTATCAGCGAGGCACGCTTCCGCGAGATCTTCGAGCACATCAGCGCACCGATTGCGGTGGTCGATGCCAGGCTGCACACGCATGAGGCCAATGCGGCGTTTCAGCGCCTGATCGGTACCGTCACGCCCGGCGAGGCGCTTGCCGTGCCCGGCGTGGACCAGGCCGCCACCGTGCAGGCGCTGACCGACGCGCTGGCGCAGCGCGAGCGCTGGAGTGGCGCCTTGTCGATCCTGCGCGAGGGCAAGGTGTGCGAAACCGAGTGGCGCGTGTCGCCGTATCGCGAACCGGATCTGGGCCTGCTGCTGGTCGAGGACGTCACCGAACAGCGCCTGCGCGAGCGCGAGCAGCGCCAGGAACTGGATACCGCCACCACCGAGCTGGCCCACCAGATCGCCGAGCGCCAGCGCACCGAAATCCAGTTGCTGCAGGCGCAGAAGATGGAAGCGCTGGGCAAGCTCACCGGCGGCATCGCGCACGACTTCAACAATCTGCTGACCAGCATCATTTCCGGCCTGGACATGATCCAGCTGGCGGTCGAGTCCAACCGCATCGAGCGGGTGCCGCGGCTGGCCGAGATCGCCACCGGCTCGGCGCATCGCGCCGCCGCGCTGACCCAGCGCATGCTGGCCTTTGCACGCAAGCAATCGCTGGATGCGCAGGCCTTCGACATCAATGCACGCGTGCGTTCGCTGGAAGACATGCTGCACCGCTCGATCGGCGAGAACATCGTGCTGGAACTGGAGCTGGCGGACACGCCGCTGGTGGCGGTGGCCGATGCCAATCAGCTCGAAAACGTGGTGCTTAACCTGGTGATCAACGCACGCGACGCGTTGAAGGGCCGGGGCACCATCCGCATCCAGAGCGCGGCCTATACCGCGCAAGGCGATCCGGAACTGGACGATGGCGATTACGTGGCGGTGAACGTGATCGACAACGGCAGCGGCATCGAGCCTGCGATTCTCAATCAGGTCTTCGAGCCGTTCTTCACCACCAAGCCGATCGGCGAGGGCACCGGCCTGGGCTTGTCGATGACCTATGGCTTTGCGCGCCAGTCCGGTGGCACCGCACGCATCACCAGCACCGTGGGCCGCGGGACCACGGTGGCCTTGCTGCTGCCGCGCGGGCTCACCGCCAGCGCAGTGCCGCCGGCACCGGCACCGAGTTCGCCCCGTGCCCGCAGCGAGCGCATCCTGCTGGTGGACGACACCGACGTGGTGCGCATGATGGTGAGCGAGGTGCTCAGCGATGCCGGCTACCACGTGGTCGAAGCCGAAGATGCCAACGGCGCGCTGGATCAGTTGCGCGCCGGGGTGGAGATCGATCTGGTGGTGTCCGACGTCGGCCTGCCCGGCATGAACGGGCGCGACATGGCCGACGTTGCGCGCGCGCTGCGGCCCGGCTTGCCGATCCTGTTCATCACCGGCTACGCCGAAAATGCCGCCACCCGCCAGGAATTCCTGGCCGACGGCATGGCGCTGCTGCCCAAGCCTTTCAGCCTCAACGACCTGCTCAACATGGTCGGGCAGATGCTCGATAGCAGCGTGATCGCCGCCCGCGCCTGACGCGGTTTACGCGCGTAGGCGCCAGCTGTCGGTGCCTGCGTCTGCCGCGCGACGATGACGACGATGTGCGCGCGCCGCCTCAGGCGTTGACCGCGTCCAATCCAATGTCGAACTACGTGTGTTTCAGGTGTGCGCTGCCTGTGCCCAACGCGCCGCGTTGCGCGCGCCTGGCTGCAGTGGATGCTTGTCCAGTGCGCCGGCAGCGCCGGCGTGTCATTGGCGGGCGTGCGCTCACTGCGCGTACGCGTAGGGGCCGAACGTGGCACCCAGGAAACCGCCGGCGCTGTCGGTGCTGAGCATGCGGGCATCGCCCTGTTCCAGCAGCGTCTGCCACTGGCCGCTGCCGACTGCGTAATCCACATGCACGCGTGCGCCATCCAGGGCAAAGCGCAGCGTGACCGGTTGGGTTGCATCGGCCAGCGGCGCGCGCGCCAGCACGGTGCCGCTGCCTGGCTCCTGCGTCCCGGCGCGGCGCGACAGCACCACCGACATGCCAGCATCCTCGCGCACCAGCAGTAAGGCCAGGTAATGCGTTTCCCTGGCGACGATTGCCAGCCCGGCCTGTTCGCCCGCTGCCAGCGTGCTGCCATCGACGGTCGCCGCCAGCGTGGCGTGGTGATGCTGCAGACGGTGGCCCAGATACGCCGGCTGCCCGCGGCCGATATCGCCCAGCGCCACGCTCGAGGGCGTGATGCGCAGACCCTGCGGGCCGGTGACATACCACGGCGTCGTTGGCGGATGGATGGTCATCCATTGCATCGGCACGCGTGCGTCCTGGAAATGCTCGCTCCACTGCATCGGCCCGCTGGTGGGTGCGTCTTGCGTGCCTGCCGGTAGCGGCGGGCGCGTGGCGACCGCAGGCACTGCCGTGCCGTGCGGCAATATCACCGGCCAGCCGTCGCGCCACTGCACCGGCAGCAGGAAGGTTTCGCGACCCAGGGTGTAGTGGTTGCCTTGATACGGGCGGGTGGCCAGGAATACCGCCCACCAGGAGCCGTCCTGCAATTCGACCAGTTGCGCGTGACCGGCGGAGGTGATCGGCGCGCTGCGGCTGGGGTCCAAATCGCGCTGGGTCAGCACTGGATTGCCGCTCCAGGGCTGATATGGCCCGGCGATCTGGCGGCTGCGGTAGATCATCTGTGCATGCTGCTCGCCGGTGCCGCCCTCGGCTGCGGTCAGGTAGTAATAGCCATCGCGGCGGAACAGATGCGGGCCTTCGATATGCTCGGGGTTGCTGGCAGGTTGGAAGCCCGCATCCACCAGCACCTGGCGCGTGCCGACCAGTTTCATGCTGGCCAGATCCAGCCGCTGCAGCCAGATCGCGCGGTGCCCGTCGTAACGCAGCTTGCCGGCCGGCACATCGTTGTTGACCAGCCAGGCGCTGCCGTCGTCGTCGAAGAACAGCGATGGGTCGATGCCCTTGGCATCCAGCCAGATCGGGTCCGACCAGGGCCCGGCCGGGTCCTTGGCGGTGATCAGGAAATTGCCGTAATCGCAGTAGAAACAGGTGTTGGCGATGTAGAAGGTGCCGTCGTGGTGGCTGATGCTGGCGGCGAACAGGCCGCGGGTGAGTTCGTCGTTGCCGTATTTGATTTGATCAGGGCGATCGATCGCGTTGCCGATCTGCGTCCAGTGCACCAGATCGCGGCTCTTGAACACCGGCAGGCCGGGGAAATAGCCGAAGCTGGAGTTGACCAGATAGAAGTCGTCGCCCACGCGGACCGCCGAGGGGTCCGGATGGAAACCGGCCACGACCGGGTTGCGGTACTGCGCCGCGGTCGGTACCGGGCCGCCATCATCGCCCTGGTAGTCGATCCGGCTGATCACCGCGCTGCCGGCCTGCGCCAGCTGACAACTCACCGCGGCCAGTACGCCCGCCATCCATCCAAGTCGTTTCAAGCTCTGTCCCTCGCCGCTGAGCGCGTCCGCATGGCGCCAGCATGCCAGCACGCGGCTAGCGCAGGCATGCCGTTTCGAAATGCCTGGCGCGCGCCGCGGCATGGCTCTGCAACGGCGGCCATGTGCGCAACGGCACGCTTGCCATAGAGCTGCAACATTGCTGACATATCGTGCGCGCGGCGCCACCTAGCGTCGTCGGCCGGCATGCCCGGTGTCGACGGACGCTGGAGTGGTCAACAAAACGTGGCGAGCGGTTGTCAAGTGGGCACGGACGGTAGGGGAGGAACCGGCGTGTACGAGTGCGACGTGCCGATTCCAAGTACCGGCCGTGCCCGCCTGATCGCCGCGCAGTCATGTTGATCGCCGCGTTTGCCTCCGTGTCACCCCTCGCGTCACCTACCCAAGGATCATCTCGCATGTCGCTGTACTCGTCTGTCTCCGCGTCCCTGACGTCCGCCACCACGCACGCACCCGCACGCCGTCGCGCCGCCTTGCAGCGCACGCCGCTGGCGCGTGCCTGCGCCGGCCTGCTGCTTGCCTCGCTGGCCGCCGCTGCCTCTGCGCAGCAGGCGCCGACGCGCCAGGGCGAGAGCGAGGGCAGCCCGACCGCGCTGGATACGGTCACCGTCACTGCCGAACACCGCGAGCAGAACCTGCAGGAAGTGCCGGTGTCGGTGGGCGTGGTGCAGGGCGCGGCGATGCGCGAGTTCACCGCCGGTGGCGACGACACGCTGCTGGCGCTGTCCGGCCGCGTGCCGGGCTTCTATGCCGAGACCACCACCGGGCGCATCTTCCCGCGCTTCTATATCCGTGGCCTGGGCAATATCGATTTCTACCTCGGCGCTTCGCAGCCGGTGTCCATCATCCAGGACGACGTGGTGCTGGAGCACGTGGTGCTCAAGTCCAACCCGGTCTATGACGTGGACCAGGTCGAAGTGCTGCGCGGCCCGCAGGGCACCTTGTTCGGCCGCAACACCACCGCCGGCATCGTCAAGTTCGACACCATCAAACCCGGCGATACCTATACCGGCCGCGTCGATGCCAGCTACGGCAGCTACAACACGGTGTCGCTGGACGGCGGCTTCGGCGGCCCGATCAACGACGTGCTGTCGTTCCGTGTGTCGGCCCTGTACCAGCACCGCGACGACTGGGTGGACAACACCTTCGCCGGCAGCAGCGCCGACGGCACGCGTACCCCGCGCAAGGATGCGATGGGCGGCTACAACGACCGCAATGCGCGCCTGCAGCTGCTGCTCAAGCCCAACGACGCGTTTTCGCTGCTGGGCTCGGTGCACACGCGCGACTACGACGGCACCTCCACGTTGTTCCTGCGCAATGCGGTCACGCGCGGCAGCGACAAGGTCGACGTGCCGCGCGATCGCGTGGCCTACGACGAGGCGCACGACAACCCGCAGGCGTATCAGACCGACGGCGGCTCGATCAAGGCGATCTACGATTTCGGCGGCGTGTCGCTGACCTCCATCACCGCCTACGAAACCACCTCCGGCTATAGCCGCGGCGACACCGATGGCGGCGCCGCGGCGAACTACCCGGTCAACGGCGTGCCGAACGGCTTCGGCCAGTCGATGGGGCAGATCCGCGACCTGGATCAGTACACCCAGGAACTGCGTCTGGCCAGCGAAGGCGACGACGCTCTGCAATGGCAGGTGGGCGCGTTCTACTTCGACGGGCGCGACACCACCGATTTCTATCAGCGTGCGTATTTCCTGCAGACCGCCGCGCGCAACCCCAACAACTGGGTGCGCCTGCGCAACACCAATACCTCCTGGGCCGGGTTCGGGCAGCTCAGCTACAAAGCCACCGACGCACTCACCCTGACTGCCGGTCTGCGCCAGACCAAGGACAGCAAGGAAACCCGCCTGCTCAAGACCGCCGATACCGCCGCCGGTGCGGTGACCTATCGCGGCCGTCGCGACGTGCGCATGTCCGATACCCAGCCCAGCTGGGATCTCAGCGCGATGTATGAGATCAATCCCGAGCTGAGCGTCTATGCGCGCGTGGCACGCGGTTTCCGCGGTCCGACCATCCAGGGCCGCAGCGCGGTGTTCAATTCGGATTTCACCACCGCCGATTCGGAAACCATCCTGTCGTGGGAGGCCGGCATCAAGAGCAGCCTGTTCGACAACCGCCTGCGTCTGAACGTCAGCGGCTTCACCTACACGGTGGACGACATCCAGCTCAACGGCAACGATTCGGACGGCAACGGCGTGCTGTTCAATGCCGACAAGGCCAAGGCCTACGGCCTGGAGGCGGATCTGGACTGGCGCCCGATCTCCAACCTGTCGCTGACCGTCGGCCTGAGCCTGTTGCACAGCGAAATCCACGACGATCGCGTCTACGCGCAGGCCTGTGCGCTCAACGGCGTGGTGGTGTGCACGGTCAACGACCCGACCATCCGCGTCGGTGCCAACACCTTTGCGCAGATCGACGGCAACCCGCTGCCCAACGCGCCCAAGTACAACCTCAACCTGGCCGCGCGCTACGACATCCCGGTGGGCAACGATGGCGCCTTCTTTGTCTCCACCGACTGGAACAAGCAGGGCGAAACCAGCTTCGTGCTGTACGACTCCACCGAGTTCCGCGCCGACGGCAATTTCGAAGGCGGCCTCAAGCTTGGCTACACCGGCGGCTATGGCGCGTGGGAAGTAGCGGCGTTTGCACGCAACATCACCAACGAGAAGAACGTCAAGGGCGTGATCGAAAACTACATGGCGGCGGTGTACAACGAGCCGCGCGTGGTGGGTGTGTCGGTCAACGTCAACTGGCAGTAAGAGCGACTGAAAAGTCGCCAGCGGCTGCACGGTGCTCTGGTCAGCCGCTCCCGGTGCTTGATCGATCGACTGCATCACTGCGCGTGTGCCGCAGTGATGCCGATCGTAGAATGTAGAACAGACCCGCTGCGTGCATCATGCAGCGGGTTTTTTTGTGTCAACGGCTGCGCAACACCGACTGCACCCAGCTGACGATCTGCGCGCTGCTCACCGCGCCGGAGTGACGGCCCAGCTCACTGCCGCCGCGGATGACCAGCAAGGTCGGGATGCTGCGGATGCCGAAGCGCGTGCCCAGCGCCGGATGCAGATCGGTATCGACCTTCGCCAGCCGGACCTGCGGTTCGAGCATTGCCGCGGCTGCGGCAAACTGTGGCGCCATGCTCAGGCACGGCCCGCACCACGGCGCCCAGAAATCCACCACCACGGGTAGCGCGCTGCGCACCGCATGCTTGTCGAAATCGGTGCCCGACAGCGCCACCGGCGTGCCCAGGAACAAGGGCTTGTGGCAACTGCCGCAGTTGGGGGCATCGCGCAGACGCGCAGCTGCGACACGGTTCATCGCAGCGCAGCTCGGGCAGGCGATCAGGAGCGGTGCGTCGGTCATGCGGTGGTCTCCGGTGGCAGGCAATGCAGTCGCTGCGCTCGCATGCCATGGCGGCAAGTGCGGCTGCATGCGGCCAGTGTAACTGCCATCGCCGAAGGTCCGGTGTCGTCGGCCACTGCCGCAACACCGGGTGTGCGGCGTTCATGCGACAGGCCGGCGCACGCGCGCTGCAGTGCTCAGCCCGATTGCCCCAGGCTCAGGATCGGAACGAAGCCGCCGTAGATCAGGCGCTTGCCATCGAACGGCATCGGGTTGACCGATGGGTCCATGCGCGGGTCGTCCATCATCTTGCGCATGCCCGCATCGCGGGTCGCCTTGTCCGGCCATTCGATCCACGAAAACACCACGGTTTCGTCCTCGCCGGCATCGACCGCGCGATGGAAGTCGGTCAGTTGTCCATGCTGGACGTCATCGCCCCAGCACTCCACCACGCGCAGCGCGCCGTACTCGATGATGATGGCATCGCCCATGCGGGCATGTTCCAGAAACGCGGCTTTGTTGGCCGTCGGCACCGCGAGCGCAAACCCATCCACATACGACATGACCACCTCCTCGGACATGGCGCACGGCGTGCGCCTGATGATGACGAACAGATGCTGGTGCGACCGAAACAAGCTGGAATGCGGCGCCGCGATGGATGTCGCCCGCGCGTGGAGTGCGAGCATACGGTGCATCCGGGTGCCGAGCACTGGTCGCGCTCGCATGACGATGCACACCGTTGTCGTGCCCGGTTTCGTTGTCGGATCGCATGTGCGGCACGTTGCGTGCCGCGTCCTGGATGAGTTCGTCAGTGGGATTGTGTTGTCGCGATGGGCTGGGCTTACAACAGGCCGTCAGCATCGGGATTGCACCGGCTTCGATCACCCATCACGCCTTGCCGGACGCGCCGTGGCGGACGCCCGGCGTGATGCTTGTCGCCCCGTTGGCCGCGATTACGCGGCCAGGTTGTGTCGCCGCAGCACGGCTTCAAACACCACGTCGCCGTCTTCGTTGCGTGCCTGCAGCGTGCCGCCGTGCGCCTTGACGAACTGGTCGGCGATGAACAGGCCCAGCCCCAGGCCCTGGCTGGCATGGAAGCTGGCCTTGAACGGCTCGAACAGGCGCGGCATCAGGCTGTCCGGGATGCGCCCGACATTGCGCACCGACAGCCGCAGCGTGTCGCGTTCGCGTCCATCCAGGTGCACCCGCACCGGCTGGCTGCCGCCATGCAGCACCGCATTGCCGACCAGATTGGACACGACCTGGGCCAGGCGATCGCCATCGCCATCGCCGTCCAGATCGCCTTCGGTACGCAGGTCGATCGGCGTGTGCGGATTGGCCTGCGCCACTTCGCCCACCACACTATGGGTGACTTCGCCCAGATTGCAGGGGCCGAATTGCATCGACAGCCCGTCGCTGCGCAGGCGCGAGAAATCCAGCAACTGCTCGACCATCCGCGCCATCCGCCGCGCGCTGTTTTCCAGGTGATCGAGCGTGCGTGCGGCCGAGCCATCGGCCTCCACATCCAGGCTGAGCTTGTCGGCGCACAGCAGGATCACCGACAGCGGCGTACGCAGGTCGTGGGTGAGCACGGCCATCATGGTTTCGTTGAGGGTGAGCGCGCGTTCCAGCGAGGCGTTGCGTGCCTTGAGCAGGCGCCGCTGCTGGTACAACTCGATGAACACATTGACCTTGCTCAGGATCACGTGCGGCTCGATCGGCTTGTGCAGGAAATCCACCGCGCCGGTTTCGTAGCCCTGGAAGGCGCGCATCGGATCGTTCGGCGATGCGGTCAGGAAAATGATCGGCACATGCCGGCTGCGCTGCGAGCCGCGCATCAGTTCGGCCAGCGAAAAGCCGTCCATTTCCGGCATGTGCACATCCAGCAGCGCCAGCGCCACATCGTGTTCGAGCAGCAGCTCCAGCGCCTGCGCGCCGGACGCGGCACACAGCACCTGGAGGCCGTCGCGCTGCAGCAGCGCTTCCATCGCCACCAGGTTCTGTGGCACGTCGTCGACGATCAGCAGCTTGGCGGGTTCGTCGCCGTTGCCGTGCGCAGCCAGGCCGGTCGCGGTGAGATTCATGGGTGAAAGGCTTCCAGTCGGCTGCAGATCGCCTGCAGGGTGAGCACCGCATCGGCGCCAGCATAGGCGAGAGCGGAGGCGGGCATCAGCGGTGAGGCGGCATCGTCGGGGCGCTGGATCCAGGCGGTGCCACCGACCGCGCGCACCGCCGCCACGCCGGCGCTACCGTCGCTGCTGGCGCCGGTGAGCAGGATCGCCAGCAGGCGCTGCCCGAAGACGTCGGCCGCCGATTCGAACAAGGGGTCGATCGCCGGGCGCGAGAACAGCACCGGTGCATCCATCGACAACGCCAGGCTGTCGCGCGTTTCCACCAGCAGATGGTAGTCGGGCGGGGCGATGGTCACGCTGCCGGCAAGCAGCGGCTGCTTGTCTTCGGCCTCGCGCACCGGCAAGGCGCAGCGTGCATCCATCAGCTCGGCAAGATGGCTGGTGCGGTCGCGCGGCAGGTGCAACACCACCAGCACCGGCATCGGCAGGTCCGCAGGCAGGCTGGACAACAGCGCCTGCAAGGCCATGACGCCACCGGCCGAGGCGCCGATCACCATCGCGTCGAACTGCGCGGCCTCCGCGTGCATCTCGTTCATGCCGCCGCCTTGCGGAACAGGCGCTGCTCGCGTGCCACGGTTTCGAACGCCTGCGCATGCGCACCGAACTGCAGCGACTCCTTGCTGCCCAGGCCCAGGAACCCACGGTGCACCAATGCATCGTGGAACAGGCCCACGGCACGGTCCTGCAGGCTGCGGTTGAAATAGATCAGCACGTTGCGGCACGACACCAGATGCACTTCGGAGAACACCGTATCGGTGGCCAGGCTGTGGTCGGCGAAGACGATGTTGCGCTTCAACCGGCGATCGAACACCGCGCCGTCGTAGGCGGTGGTGTAGTAATCCGAGAGCGAGCCGCGGCCGCCGGCATCCAGGTAATTGCGGCTGAACTGCGCGATGCGGTCGATGCCGAAGGCACCGGCTTCGGCCATGCCCAGCGCTTCGGGATTGATGTCGGTGGCGTAGATCACCGCCTTTTCCAGCAGGCCTTCTTCGTGCAGCAGGATCGCCAGCGACCAGACTTCCTCGCCGGTGCTGCAGCCGGCCACCCATAGCTTGATCGATGGATAGGTGCGCAAGACCGGCACCGCATGCTCGCGCAGTACGCGGAAGTAGGCCGGGTCGCGGAACATCTCCGACACCTGCACGGTGAAGAACTGCATCGCCTGCGCAAAGGTGTCCGGTTCGTGCAGCAGGCGGTGCTGCAGATCGGCCACGCGCGCGCACTCTAGGCGTGCCATTGCGTGGCGCATGCGCCGGCGCAGCGACGACACCGCGTAATCACGGAAGTCGTAGTGGTAGCGCTGGTAGACCGCTTCCAGCAGCACCCGCAGCTCCAGGTCGAACAGCTCCACCGCGTTCATTGCCGCGAGCACCACACCCGGCACAGCGACACCAGCTTGTCCACGTCGATGGGCTTGGCGATGTAGTCGTTGGCGCCGGCCTCAAGACAACGTTCGCGATCGTCGGCCATGGCCTTGGCGGTCAGCGCGATGATCGGCAGATCCTGCCACTGGCGATTGGCGCGGATCTGGCGCATCGCGGTCAGGCCGTCCATCTCCGGCATCATGATGTCCATCAGCACCAGGTCCACCTCGTGCTTGGCCAGATGTTCCAGCGCCTCGCGGCCGTTGCGGGCGATCTGCAGCGTCACGCCCAGCGGCTCGAGCACGCTGGAGAGCGCAAAGATGTTGCGCACGTCGTCCTCGGCCAGCAGCACGGTGGCGCCGTCCAGCACCGCATCGCGGCGGCGCGCTTCGCGCAGCAGGCGTTGCTGGTCGCTGGGCAGCGAGGCTTCCACGCTGTGCAGGAACAGCGTCACCTCATCGAGCAGGCGCTCGGGCGAGCGCACGCCCTTGATGATGATGCTCTTGGAATAGCGGCGCAGGCGTTGTTCCTCGTCGCGGGTGAGCGCGCGCCCGGTGTAGACGATGACCGGCGGAAACGCGACTGCGTCGTTGCCGGCCATGCGCTCGAGCAGGTCGTAGCCGCTGCCGTCGGGCAGCGCCAGATCGGTGACCATGCAGTCGAAGGTCGAGCCGGCCAGCTGCTGCATCGCCTCGGCAATGCTGCCCACCGCGATGATCTCCAGTTGATCGCGCGCCAGCAGCAATTGCAGATTCGCGCGCAGCGCGCTGTCGTCCTCGACGATCAGCAGGCGGCGCACCGCACGTGCATTGGTGTCTTCCAGTTGACGGATCGCGCCCGCCAGCAGCTCGCGCGTGGCCGGCTTGATCAGATAGCCCACCGCGCCCAGTTCCAGCGCAATCTGGCTGCGCTCCAGCGCGGACACCACATGCACCGGAATATGGCGCGTGGCCGGATCGCGCTTGAGGCGTTCGAGCACGCTCAGGCCGGACGCATCCGGCAGGCCGATATCGAGCAGGATGCCGCTGGGGCGCAGTTCGGCGGCCAGACGCAGCGCTTCTTCGGCGCTGGGCGCCACCACGCAATCGAAGTCCAGCTCGTGCGCCAGGTCGACCAGCGCCTGTGCAAAGCGTGCTTCGTCCTCCACCGCCAGGATCAGCCGGCCGGGACGGGTGCGTTGGTCGCGATCATCGTCGGCGCGCTGCAGCGGCGGGGCGGTGGCTGCCGGAATCGGCAGCGGCATCCCCGTGGACGCAACCGTTGCGCGCCCATCAAGGCGCGAGTCCATGGCCGTGCCACTGGCGGATTGCGACGACGGCGCGGTGCCGATCGCCATCGCACCCGCGTTGGCCTGTGCTGCGGTGACCAGCTCGGCCGGCGCGCCGTCGATCGGCAATTCCAGCGTGAAACAGCTGCCGCGTCCGGGCTGGCTGTCCACGCGGATGCTGCCGCCCATGCGCTGGGCCAGGTCGCGCGAGATCGACAGCCCCAAGCCGGTGCCGCCGTAGCGACGGCGCGTGCTGCCATCGGCCTGGCGGAACGCTTCGAAGATGACCTCGGTCTGTTCGTGCGCGATGCCGATGCCGGTGTCGTTGACCTTGAACAGCACCCGGCCCGGCGTGTGCGCCTGGATCGACAGGCTGACGCTGCCGTGCTCGGTGAACTTGATCGCGTTGGCCAGCAGGTTCTTGAGGATCTGCTGCAGGCGCTGGCTATCGACGACCAGTTGCGTCGGTGCGTCCGATTCGGCAGCCATCTGCAACGCCAGGCCCTTCTGCCGCGCCAGCGGTTCGAAGGTCTCGCGCAGGCGCTGCAGCACCGAGCTGGTGGCGACGGTCTCGTCGGCCAGTTCCACATGCCCGGCTTCGATCTTGGACAGGTCGAGAATGTCGTTGATCAACGCCAGCAGATCGTTGTTGGACGACAGAATCGCCTGCGCGTATTTCACCTGCTCGGGGCTGAGCGTGCCGTCCTTGTTGTCCGACAGCAGCTTGGCCAGGATCAACGCGCTGTTGAGCGGCGTGCGCAGCTCGTGCGACATGTTGGCCAGGAACTCGGATTTGTAGCGCGAGGCGGTGGACAGCTCGTTGCTGTTGCGCACCAGCTGATTCTGCGCGATCAGCAAGGCCTGCTTCTGCGCTTCCAGCGCCTGGGTGCGCTCTTCCAGCTGCACGTTGGTCTGTTCCAGCTCGGCTTGCTGCAGTTCCAGATCGCTCTGCGATTGCTGCAGGCTGCGGCTTTGTTCCTCCAGCTCCTCGTTGGCCACGCGCAGCTCTTCCTGCTGGGTCTGCAGTTCCTCGCTTTGGCGCTGGGTTTCTTCCAGCAGGGCCACCAGCTGCGCGCGCAGCAATGCCGTGCGCAAGGCCAGGCCGATGTTCTCGCCGCAGCGCGTGAGGAGTTCTTCCTCGCGCGTGCGGGCCGTGCCCGGCGCAGCGGCGCGGCCCAGCTCGAGGATGCCGATCACCCGCCCATCGGCGATGACCGGTGCCAGCAGCAGTTCCTGGCAGGCGCTGCGCCCCAGGCCCGAGGCGATCTGCAGATGTCCGGCTTCCACACCGCGCACACGGCGCACCGTGCCGCTACGCAAGGCCTCGCCGAGTTGGCCGGCATCGGTCGGCAATGTCTTGGACGCATCGGCCGGCAGCGCGGCGCCGCCGGTCAGACGCAGGCGCTCGCCCTCGATGCGATACAGCGCGCCGACCTGCGCATCCAGCGTGTCGCACAGCGCGCGCACGGCGGCATTGGCCAGATCGTCCGGGCTGTGATCGCCGCGCAAACTGGCTTCAACGGTGTTTTCGGCCTGCTGCAGCCACAGCGCCAGTTCGGCCTGGCGGCGTGCGCGGATCGCCTGCATCACCACCAGCGCCATCGCCAGGAACGATACCCCGCCGATGCTGCGGTTGATCGAGGAAAAACTCGAACTGGTACTGGACGGCGCCAGCTGAAAACCGACGGCCAGCAGCACGCACGATAGCGCGGCGACCACCAGAGGCACCTGCACGCGATTCTGGAAAACCGTCACGCCCACCGCGACGAAATAGGTCAGCCACACCGCATAGCCGAGCGGCGTGACCAATTCCACGCCGAGCGTTCCCGCCATCAGGGCCCCCGCGATCACCCACACCCAGCGGTCGCGTGTGGTCGAGATGTTCTGCATAAAGGCGCGGACCTTACGGGGAGGGCGGTCATGGTAGCCGATAACTTTCACGCGCAAATCGCCGGGATTTTGACGCTCTGCAGCCGGGTCGGCTTGCACGCAGCCTTCACGCACTCGTCACTATGGTCGCGCGCTTTCTCGGGGGAAAGTTGCGTGATGGATGCGGAAACGGCCGTCGACAGTGCGGGGCCGCTTTCTCACGACAGCCGGCAGTGCCAGCTGTTGGTGCAGAGCGTGTCCGATTATGCGATCTACATGCTCGATACGGGCGGCCACGTGTGCAGCTGGAATCCCGGCGGCGAGCGCATCAAGGGTTACACCGCCGCCGAGATCATTGGCTCGCACTTTTCGCGTTTCTATCTGCCTGAGGATGCGCAGGGTGGCGAGCCGGCCCGCAATCTGGACACCGCCAGACGCGAGGGGCGCTTTGCCACCGAACGCTGGCGGGTGCGCAAGGACGGCAGCCGCTTCTGGGCAAGCGTGGCAATCGAGCCGGTGCTGGAATTCGGCGTGCTGGTCGGCTTTGCCAAGGTCACCTGCGACATCGACCAGCGGCACCAGGCGCAGCAGCTGTTGCAGCACGCGCAGCACGCCCTGATGCAGTCGCAGAAGGTGGATGCGCTGGGCCGCCTCACGCTCGGCATGGCGCACGATTTCAATAATCTGCTGACCGTGATGGTGACCAGCCTGGACCTGATCGCGCTGCGTGCCGGCGACGATGCGCGCACGCGCATGCTGGTGGAAGCGGCGCAGACGGCAGTCGACCGTGGCACCTTGCTGACGCGCCAGCTGCTCGCCTTTGCACGCGGGCAGCGGCTGATTCCCGAGCGCCATGGCGCCAACGCGGTGGTGACGCGCTCGCTGGAACTGCTGCGGCGTGCCTGCCCGGCCGGCCTTGCCTTGTCGCTCAAGTTTGCCGAGCAACTGCCCGATATTCGCGTGGACCCCGGCCAACTGGAAGCGGCCTTGCTCAATCTGGTGTTCAACAGCTGCGATGCCATGCCTGGCGGCGGCAACATCGTGCTGGAAACGGCCGTGCAGCAGCGTGTTGCGCCGTCCGATCCGCATGGCCGGCCGCGCAACTACGTCAGCATTGCCGTGCGCGATGATGGCCCCGGCATGTCTGCACACGTGGCGCAATGCGCCAGTGAGCCGTTTTTCACCACCAAGGACGTGGGCAAGGGCTCGGGCCTGGGATTGAGCCAGGTATACGGCTTTGCGTCCCAATCCGGTGGTTTTGTCGAGCTGGATACCGCTCCTGGCCGCGGCACCACCGTTACCCTGTTTCTCCCGGCCATCGAGGAGGCTGAGCATGACTGAACCCCTGCGTCTGTTGATGGTGGAAGATCAGCAGGAATTGCGCGAACTGATCGGCGAGGCGCTGCGTGATGCAGGCATCACCGTCGAAACTGCCGACGACGGCCACAGTGCCTTGCGCATGCTGCGCGAGAACGGCCCCTATGACGTGGTCTTCAGCGACATCCGCATGCCCAACGGCATGTCGGGCATCGAACTGAGCGAACACGTGGCGCAGCTGCTGCCGCAGGCGCGGGTGATCCTGGCCTCGGGCTTTGCAAAGGCGCAATTGCCGCCGCTGCCGGCGCAGGTGGATTTCCTGCCCAAGCCGTATCGCCTGCGTCAGCTGATCGATGTGTTGAAAGGCGTGGCAACCAACGCCTGAGCGTTGGCTGTGTGTGTCCTGCGCTGCAGAAAGCTCTGCCTGCAATCGCGCGGGCCGTGACCGAGCGTCCTGCGCCTACGCCGCTCAACGGCTCTGGTAGTACACCTTGTCGATGGCGATCTCCACTGGCGTAGCCGGCGGATCGGCCACCAGCATGAACATCTGTTTGACCGCCTGCAGATCCAGGTCGTAGAACGCACTGAAGGGAATGCTCACCTCGTGCCAGGCGCCATCGCGCACCAGGCCGTACTGATTGCCGCCCGCGGCAAAATCCACCCAGCTGTCGCCAAAGCTGGTGTTGATGCCGATCTTGAAGGTCGACGGCGTGGTGGTTTTCAGATGCAGCTTCAGCGTGCCGCCGGCATAGGCGGCCATGTTGCGATAGTCGGTCTGGATGCCCAGGCCATACCAGGCACCGGCGTTGGCGCGGTAGGCCATCACGTTGCTGCCTTCGAACGGCGCCTGTGCAATCGGGGTGAGGTTGTTCCACAGATACAGCTCGGCATCCTGGCCGAAGTTGAGTCGCCCGCTGGTATCGGCCTGCTCGGTGAACACGCCGAACCGACCCGCAGGCGCTGCGTGTTGCGCGCCCACGTACAGTTGCGAACCGGCGTTTTGATACAGGCGGATGTAATCGATCTCCATCCTGCCCGGCAACGGCGCGGTCACCGCCGCAGGCGAGGTGATGCCGGTATAGGTGCCGCCCACGGCGAGATTGAGCAGCAGATACTGCTGCTGATGGAATTCGTGCAGCGAGGCGCCTTCGATATTGGAGATCGCAAACTCGAAGTATTGCTGGCCGTCGATCCACACGCGGATGAACTGCGGGTCCCAGGTCAGGCGGTACACATGGAAGTCGGCATGCAGATCCACCGGGCTGGTGTAGCTGGTGTCGTAGTCGGCCTGCTGGCCGTTGTAGTCCCAGTGCACCGCGGCGCCGATACGGCGATTGGCGGTGCCATTGGCGATCGCCGCGGCCATGCCGGCTTCCAGCAGGTCGATCTCGCCGCGACCTGGCCACACGCCGATGGTGCCCAGCATCCAGTACGCCGGCCACAGTCCATTGCCCACCACCGGCGTCTTGATGCGCGCTTCCAGCGTGCCGTACTTGAAATGCATGCGGCCTTCGGTCTTGAGACGCGCCGAGGTAAACGGCATGCCCTGGAACGCTTCGCGCCGTGCTTCGATCACCAGCCGACCGTTATCGATGCGCGCGTTTTCGGCGCGGCTGGTGTAGTACTGCATCTCTCCATTGCCCCAGCCGCACAGGCCGATCTGGCAGCCGTTGCCGACGTCATAGGTCCACTTGTTGCCATCGATGCCGGGGCCATTGAAGTTGTCTTCCCAGACCAGGGTTTGCGCGTGCGCGCCTGGTGTCATCGCCACTGCGCACAGCAGGGCGAACTGCACAGCGACACTGCGTAGCGTGTTCATTGCGTGCGTCTCCAAAAAGTGGACCGACGTCCATGGAGAAGTGACGCTGCGCAGCGGCTACTTCAGTGTCAAAGCAATTGTGTGGCGCGTTTCAGTTCCGTGGTGTTCATTCCGGAATAATCCATCATTGGCATGACGGCGGTCGCAGACTGCATGCGCCGGATGCTGCGTGGCAGCAGCTGGTTGCGGATGTTGCGTTGCGGGCGCGACTGCATCTGCGGCGTCCAGGTCAATGCGTTCAAGCCGACAGATGCTTCGAACGCCAACACATGCACGCGTTGGCAGGCTCTGGAGTGGCTACGGCGCTGGGAACGCCGTCGGAATGCCACCGTGGCCGGCAGGCCACGTGCTGCGGCACATCGATGGCCTTGCGGATGCATCGGCACGATTGCCCGCGGCAGCGTTTCGCGCATGCCGCATACGCCTGACTTAATGCCCGGCGTGCACCGTCCAGGCCACCAGCCGTATCACCAGCGGTCGCACCACCAGCACGCAGCAGAACGCGGTGGGCATCGCAATGCGGTAAGCGTCCAGTACGCGCCACAGGTAGCCGGGGGCAAGGCCGGTGTTGGCGCCGGTGATCACCAGGCACATCAGAAAGGCCATGATCGCGGCCATATAGAACGCGAACACAAACGGGGTGGTGCGCACGCCGAGTTTCCAGCGCGGGCGCAGCAATGAGGAGGAGGGGGGAGATGACGACATGCAGTGGCCTCGGTTGCCGCGGATCGGCGTGATGGGCAGCACTGTAGAGACGCCACCGCGGGCGGGGTAGATCGCGTAGCCTTGCGGCTTACGTAAGAAAAACTTACGAATCGTTTGGTAATACTTGCCTAGCCAATGAACATTCTTCAGTCCATCCGTAGCTTTGTCAGCACTGTCGATGCCGGCAGCATTGCCGGAGGCGCCAAGTTGCTGGGGATCAGTGCGGCTGCGGTCAGCCAGAACATCGCGCGACTGGAGCAGCACCTGGGCGTGCGTCTGCTGCACCGGACCACGCGCAGCCTGGCGCTGACCGAGCGCGGCACGCTGTACTTCGAGCAGGTGCGGCAGCTGGAGCGCGACCTGGAGCGCGCGCGCCAATCAGTGGCCGGGCCGCAGCAGGCGCCGGCGGGGCGCTTGCGGGTGGCCAGCACCGCAGCCTTTGCGCGGCACGTGCTCGCCCCGATGCTGCCGGCCCTGCGCCAGCAGTACCCGCAGCTGGAGATCGAGCTGTTGTGCACCGACCGGGCCGTGCAGCACGCGCAGGAAAGCGTTGATGTCAGCCTGCGCATCGAGGCGCAGCTGGAAGACGGCCTGGTCGCACGCTGCATCGCCCAGGTGCCGCTGGTGGTCTGCGCAGCGCCCGAGTATCTGGCGCGCTGCGGGACGCCACAGGGTGCGGACGACTTGAAGTATCACGATTGCCTGCTGCTGCGTTACCCGGTCGACGGGCGCTGCCTGCCGTGGAATTTCGTGCGCAATGGCGTGCGCTTCCAGCCGGAGCTGGGCAAGGCGATGGTCAGCGACGATATCGATGCGCTCGCCACCATGGCCGCGGCCGGCGGCGGCATCGCGCGGCTGGCCGCCTATGTCGTACAACCTTACCTGCAGCGCGGCGAGCTGCAGCCGCTGTTTGTCTCCGATCTCGCCAGCACCGCCCAGGCATTGCCGGAGCCGCTACGGATCTACCTCTGCGTCGCCGATCGCCGCGACTTCACCCCGAAGGTGCGCGCCTTCATGGAACACGTGCTCGAACGCCTGCCGGTGCAATGGCGTACTGCCGTACCTACGTTGATATCCACGCCAAATTGAGTACTCATCGCTGCGTGGTTGCTCATACGTCTGCGGAGAAGGTAATGCAGCTCCTGCGGGGGAGCGTGCGATATGTGGGCTTAAAAAGTTTCCGGACTACGGTGCATCGGCTAATGACGCAAATGCGTGGCTCAGCCGCCTCCTGGTTCACCGGGGTGGAAGGCTTGGCAGGTCGCCATCAGGTTGGAATTCCAAAAGGCTGCCTGGATATCTCTTGAATGATGGATCGTCCATTGGGGTTCCGTCAGTAGAGTGCCCGCTGCCAAAGCCCGCTGAACCACTCGCTGATGTAATGAATTTGTATGCCTGGTATGCATAAGTACTGACGCCTTGGCTTGGCTAAAAAATGTCTCAAGCAATCTGGGCCGTGGCCGATAAGAAGTGAGGCGCTGCTGACTGGGGGGCAATTCGCTTGTTTGGCGGCGCTTGGTGAATAGCACGCGTAAAATGGCAGAGCTCGTAGACAAGAAGTACCGCACGGGGACGGAATGACCCGATGGAACGGGCGCCTACATGTAGGGCCTTTTGATGTTTGACGGATCGGCCAAGCAACTTGCAAGGCAATCAGGGGATTTGTGATGTTAAAGAAGAGCGCGTTAGTTATTGCGTTGGTCGCATCTGCAGGTGGCGGATTTTTATTTTGGAATAAGCATTCGGAAACGCTGCAGCATGACGGCCAAGATAAGATGTCGGTTGCTGCTCGGCGAGGCACCGCCGGCGGTCAAGTGCCTGTAGCTGCAATTGGTATGCATGCCCTCGATAATAACTACTTCGATGGTCCTGATAATGGAACCCTTCTGAGTTATGAAAGTCAAAAGGCTACCCAGAAAGAAGGGCCTTTTGATCTCTATCCTGCACGGCTGAGCGAGTCTTATGCGCTGCGTGCCGTGCTCGAAGGAACAATGAGTATTGTTGCTCCGGACGGCACCGAGCTGAAGATGGAATATGTCCGTCATACGCAGGGTAAGAATGGTAACTGGACCTGGGTTGGGCGCCTTCCCGGTGCGCAGGTCGGTGAGGAATCTGTCATAACATTCGGTAAGAATGCGGTGTTTGGTTCTCTCGGATCAGCAGGTGGCAGCACCTATCAGATATCGACCGTGGACGGTCGTCCCTATGTGATGGCGGCCTCTGTGTCTGCGGCGCAGGCTGCCACACCAAGCCGGAAAGGCGACGCTCGCGAGCTGCTCGCGGCTTCGATGGCCAAGTTGCAGCCACAGGTGAAATCCACCGGCATCATCCAAGGCTACAATAATCTTGAGCAGGTCAATGCCACCGCAGGAACCACGGCAACCAATTCGATCGATGTTCTGCTGGGTTATACGACAGGCTACAAAGATTATCGCGGTGGAGAGTCCGTAGTCGAAACCGTGTTGACAAACATGGTGGAGCAGGCGAATCAGGCATTCGTCAATGCGGCAATCAATGCCCGCTACCGATTGGTGGGAATTATGGAGGTTGCTTACACCGACAATAATCTCAATGATCAGGTTCTGGACGAGTTGACATGGCTTACCAGCTATAACGATGCATTCCGCCCTATACGTCAGGCACGTGAAAATCTTGGTGCCGATATGGTTGCCTTAGTTAGGCGCTTTAATGTCGCTCAGGACAGCTGCGGAGTCGCCTGGCGGAACGGTACGACAGATTCGCGTTACGCCTATGCTGAAGTGTCCGATGGTATAGACGGTAATTTTTACTGCACGCCCACTACATTAGGGCATGAGCTAGGTCATCTGTTGGGATCTGGCCATACGCGTGATAGCAGTCAAGATTCCAGTTTAAATTATGGATATCGTAGTGACGTAGGCAGCTTTCATACGCTCATGGCTTACGGAATTAATGGTCAGCGCGAGGTTAATATATATTCTGCTCCATCTGTTTACGGTTGCTTTGGCCAGCCTTGCGGTGTGATGCTCGAGGCAGATAACAAGAGTTCCTTTGTCATCACTGTGCCCAGGGCTATTCAGTATCGCGCCCCGACGGTTCCGTATGACGACTTGAGCTCGCCTGGTCAGATTTCCGGACCTTCAGGGAAGTGTCTGGATATTACAAATGGCTCCAGCCAGAACGGAGCGGCGATTCAGGTTTGGGGGTGTAATGGATTTTCCCAGCAGAAATGGTCGCTGCAACGTGGTAGCAGTTCACTGCGGACTGCGGTTGCCAACAAGGTTCTCGACATTGCAGGTGTGAGCAGTGCTGATGGTGCTGGTTTGCAGCTGTTTGATTCATTGAATACCCGTAATCAGGCCTGGTTTTTCAATAACTCGGCGATTATTGCAACAGGCGGCAAGGTGCTTGATGTGGTCGGGGCATCTTCTGCAAACGGTGCGCGTTTGCAGCTTTACGATAACTTGAGTGGCGCAAATCAGATCTGGAAGTATTCGCCAACAACCGGTCAAATTCAGGTTTCGACAGGCCGTTGCCTGGACGTAGCTGCATCCGGTATCACGCCCGGAACCCCGGTACAGATCTGGGATTGTTCCTTGAGCAAAAACCAGACATGGACCCTTGGCAAGAATGGGTCTGTCCGCGGATTTGGTGGAGCCTGCTTGACCGTAAGCGGGAATCCAAACGTCAGTGGATCCTCCGTTGTGATGGCTACATGCGATGGAAGCTCAAGTCAAACTTGGAAAATTCGCGGTGAAATTCGCAGCGAGTTCAATAACAAGTGTCTTGATGATTCTGCGGGCGGTGGAACCAATGGCGCCCGAGTCCAAATGTGGCAGTGTCTTGGTAACGCCAATCAGAGGTGGGAACTACAGCCCAATTAAGGTCTGATTGATAGTTGTCCGTTTAGTGAGGGGCGCCTTGGGCGCCCTTCACTTTTTGTCGGAAGGGAGCGATTGGACGGTTGGGTCGAATCCGCCAAAGCAAGCTTGGCATCCGGGTTCTTGTTGGGTAGTGGATTGAGCTATTTCAGCTCCAGCATCACGATTGATCGCGCCGGCAGCGTGACGCGCAACGCCTTGTCCTGCACTCGCGCGGCCTTGAATGCTTTCGGTTCCACCGCATGTGGCTGGGCGAAAGTGTTGTGCGCAGTGATCGCCGGCCCGGTCAGAATCTGTCCGGTCACTCCGCGCGCCGTCAGGCCATCCACCTGCACACTGACGCTCGCGGCCGACGTCGCATCCAGATTGGTCAGGGCGATATAGACGTGCCCATCCCTGGCCTTGACCGCCGAGCCGTGCACTGCGGGCACGTGGACATCGCCATGGCGATACTCGGGTGTCTGCAGGCGCAACGGCAGCTGGGTGGCGTCCTGGTAGGGCTTGTACAGCGCGAACACATGGTAGGTGGGCGTCAGCACCATCTTGTCGCCGTCGGTGAGGATCATCGCCTGCAGCACATTGACCATCTGCGCGATATTGGCCATGCGCACGCGTTCGGCATGTGCGCTGAAGATGTCGATGTTCAAAGACGCCACCAGTGCATCGCGCAGCGTGTTCTGTTGATGCAGGAAGCCCGGGTTCGCATCCGGCAGCCCGGCGTACCAGGTGCCCCATTCGTCCACCACTAGCGCGACTTTCCTGCCCGGGTCGTAGCGGTCCATGATCGCGCTGTGTTTGCGGATCAGCTCGTCCATCACCAGCGTGCGCGACAGCGTGTCGATCCAGGCGGCTTCGTCGAAGTCGGTGGAGGAGGCGCGCGGTGGCCAGCCACCTGGCACGGTGTAGTAGTGCAGGCTCAGGCCGTCCATCAGCGTGCCGGCCTCGCGCATCATCACCTCGGTCCAGTGGTAATCGTCGTTGTTGGGGCCGGGCGCGATCTTGAGGATCTTCTGATTGGCCGGCGCCTTGACGAAGGTCTGGTAGCGCCGATAGACGTCGGCCGCGTATTCCACGCGCATGTTGCCGCCGCAGCCCCACAGCTCGTTGCCCACGCCGAAGTAGGGCACCTGCCACGGTGTGTCGCGGCCATTGGCGCGGCGCTCGTTGGCCAGGCTCGAGCGGGTCGGTGCCGTCATGTATTCGGCCCACTGCGCGATCTCGTCCGGCGCCGCATTGCCCACATTGCCGGCGATATAGGCCTGGGTGCCGAGCAGTTCGGTGAAGTCCATGAACTCGTGCGTGCCGAAGCGGTTGGACTCTTCCACGCCGCCCCAGTGCGTGTTGACGCTGACCGGGCGCTTGGCCGGCGCACCGACGCCATCGCGCCAGTGGTATTCGTCGGCAAAACAGCCGCCGGGCCAGCGGATGTTGGGCACCGCAATCGCCTTCAGCGCGGCCAGCACATCGTTGCGATAGCCGCGCGTATTGGCAATCGCCGAGTTCTCGCCGACCCACACCCCGCCGTAGATGCCGGTGCCCAGATGCTCGGCGAACTGGCCAAACAGTTGCCGCGACACCTGCGCACCGGGCTGGTCAACGCGCAGCGTGCCGGTCACCTTGACCTCGGCCGCAGGGGCGGCAAGCGCACTGGCGAGCAAGACCGCGCCAACGACAGCCTGCAACAGCCGTCCGGGTGAGATTCGCAAAGTGGGGGAAATCCACTGCATCGGCTTGGCGCTCCTGTGCTGATCGATCGAGGTGGTCACACGCCGCTGCGGGGCGGACGCGTCGCTAGCCTAGTGCCTGCGATGTCTGCTTGTCGCTGCATCGCGATCAATCAGCCAGACGCTGGCGCAGGTCTCGCCGACATCGCCACCGCATCGCACGCCAGGATGTGCGCAGGGGCATGGTCGGCGACCGCGCTCCCCCGCTATGCTCGCCAGCTTCCAGTATCGGCAGGACGATCCATGCAGCGAGTGTTCGGGCAGTTGCCAGACGGTGTCGAAGTCCACGCGCTCACGCTGCGCAGCACTGCCGGGCTGGAGGCGGAGGTGCTCACCTACGGCGGCATCCTGCATGCGCTGCGGCTGACCACCGAGCACGCGGTGGTGCCGTTGCTGCTGGCATTGCCGGATCTGCCGGCCTACGCCGCCGATGGCGACAGCCTCAATATCCTGGTCGGCCGCTTCGGCAACCGCATCGCCGGCGCGCGCTACACGCTGGATGGGGTCACCCACACGCTGGCGGCCAACGAAGGGCGCAACCAGTTGCACGGCGGCCTGCGCGGCTTCGGTCGGCGCGTGTGGAGCGTGCTGGAGCAGGCGCCGGACCAGGTGCTGCTCGGTTACGACTCGCCCGATGGCGAAGAAGGCTATCCCGGCAATCTGCAGGTGCGTGCGCGGCTGCACCTGCAAGGACGCAGCCTGCAGCTGGACTTCGAGGCGCACTGCGATGCCGCCACCGCGTTGAACCTCACCCATCACCCGTACTTCAATTTATCCGGCGACCCGCATCGGCGCGCCGCGCTGCAGGTGTTGCGGGTGCCGGCCGATCGCTATTTGCCGGTGGATGCCGAATCGATCCCGACCGGTGAAATCGCCTCCGTCGCCGGCACGCCGTTCGATTTCCGCCATGCTGCGGCGTTGGCAGACAAAATCGATCCGTTGCACCCGCAGGTGGTGCTCGACAAGGGCTACGACCAATGCCTGGTGCTGGCCGCCGGAGCCGATTGCGTTGCCGAGTTGTACTCGCCGCACAGTGGCGTGGCGCTGCGCATCAGCAGCGACGCACCGGCGGTGCAACTCTACGAAGGCCAGCATCTGGACGACCACCATCCCGGACTCGGCCGTGGCGTCTGCCTGGAGCCGCAGGACTACCCGGACGCGCCCAACCACCCCAACTTCCCGTCGACGATCCTGCGGCCCGGGCAGGTCTATCGCCGCCGCATCGCCTATCACTTCGCCAGCCCGGGGCCGGATCAGCCGTGGGCGGTGGTGAGCGCTGCGCTGGACGCCTGAGCGCGGGTATCGCAGCGACGGCGGGGCCGGGACGGGCCTGAATCCAACGCGATCAGCGCGGCCCCAACACCAGTTCGATCACGAACTTGCTGCCGAAGAACGACAACACCAGCAGTGCCATCGCGGTCAGCGTCCAGTGCACCGCCTTGGTGCCGCGCCAGCCGTTGCGCCAGCGCCCGATCAGCAGCGCACCGAACACGATCCACGACAGGATGCTGAGTACGGTCTTGTGCAGCAGCCGCTGCGCCAGGAAGTCCTGCACGAACAGCAGGCCGGTCAGCAGGGTCAGGCTCAACAGCACGAAGCCGACGGTGATCGTGCGGAACAGCAGCGTCTCCAGCTCGGTCAACGGCGGCAGCGCGCGCAGCCAGGTGTGGAAGTCGCGCCGGCGCAGGGCGCGCTCCTGCAGCCACAGCATGATCGCCAGCAACGCGGCGATGCCCAACGTGGCGTAGGCCAGCAGCGCCATCCACGCGTGCAGTTCCAGCCGCCAGCCCAGGTCCGAGCTCGGTTCGTGGCCGTAAGCGTGATAGCAGGCCAGCAGGATTGCCGACAGCGGGAACACCACCACGCCCACCGCCGCCATGCGCCCGCGCGCGCCGAACACCGCCGTCAGCGCCGCCATGCCCAGGCCGCATAGCGATAGCGCCGCGAAGAAATGCATGTCCGGCCCGCCGGCGGTGCGCAGTGCTACCAGCACGTGGTACCCGGCGTGCAGCGCCACGGCCGCCAGTGCCGGAATCAGCCAGCGGGCAGGCGCCTGGTTGCCATCGTGCAGCACCGAGCGGGTGAGCAGTGCCGTGGCCAGCAGATACAAGGCGAACGCGATGAGAACGATTGTCATCGTGGAAGTTTCGCATATTGGGGGCTGGGATTCGGGATTCGGGATTCGGGAATCGGGAATCGGGAATCGGGAATCGGGAATCGGGAATCGGGAATCGGGAATCGGGAAAAGCAATTGCGAGCTGCGTGGGCTGGAGGTGGGCTGGCGTGCTGGGTGCGGAGCGCGAGCGGGCAGGGGCTACCTGCTGGCACCGCAGTTGCCGGTCCTGTCCTGGCGCTGCTGCGCTGGTTGGCCGTGCGCGTTGGTGAGGCTGCTCGCTGATCTGGCTTTGCCGGTCGGGCGCTGGCGACCGCCGGGGCAGCCGGCTGGCCGGTGCCGCTATAATCGACGCCCGTTTCCCCTCACGCGGTCCCTTGCGCATGTTCGAGTCCCTTACCCAACGTCTCTCCGGCACCATGGAGCGCCTGCGCGGCCGCGGCCGCCTGACCGAGGAGAACATCCGCGAAGCCACCCGTGAAGTGCGCATCGCGTTGCTCGAAGCCGACGTGGCGCTGCCGGTGGTACAGGCGCTGATCGAGCGCATCAAGGTGCGCGCGGTCGGTCAGGAAGTGCTCAAGTCGCTGACCCCGGGCCAGGCGCTGATCAAGATCGTTCGCGACGAGCTGACCGCCGTGATGGGCGCGGCCGCCACCGACCTCAACCTCAACGTGCCGGCGCCGGCGATCATCCTGATGGCCGGCCTGCAGGGCGCGGGCAAGACCACCACGGTCGGCAAGCTCGCCAAGCACCTGAAGGAAAAGCGCAAGAAGAAGGTCATGGTGGTCTCGGCCGACGTCTACCGTCCGGCCGCGATCGAGCAGCTCAAGACCCTGGCCGAGCAGGTCGGCGTGCTGTTTTTCCCCTCCGACGCCTCGCAGAAGCCGGTCGACATCGTGCGCGCCGCCATCAGCGATGCGCGCAAGTCGTTCGCCGACGTGCTGCTGGTCGATACCGCCGGCCGCCTGGCCATCGATGCGGCGATGATGGAGGAGATCAAGGCGCTGCACGCCGCGGTCAACCCGACCGAAACCCTGTTCGTGGTCGATGCGATGACCGGCCAGGACGCGGCCAACACCGCCAAGGCCTTCGGCGAGGCGCTGCCGCTGACCGGCGTGGTGCTGACCAAGACCGACGGCGACGCCCGTGGCGGCGCCGCGCTGAGCGTGCGCTACATCACCGGCAAGCCGATCAAGTTCGTCGGTACAGGCGAAAAGACCGACGGCCTGGACGTGTTCCATCCCGACCGCGTCGCCAGCCGCATCCTGGACATGGGCGACGTGCTGTCGCTGGTGGAACAGGTCGAGCACAGCGTCGACCAGGAAAAGGCCGCCAAGCTCGCCGCCAAGGTCGCCAAAGGCAAGAAGTTCGACCTCAACGACATGAAGGAACAGCTCGAGCAGATGCAGAACATGGGCGGCATCCATGGGCTGATGGACAAGCTGCCGGGCATGGGCCAGATCCCGGACAACGTCAAGCAGCAGGTCACCGGCAAGGAAGTGCCGCGCATGATCGCGATCATCAATTCGATGACCAAGAAGGAGCGCCGCAACCCGGCCCTGCTCAACGGCTCGCGCCGCGCCCGCATCGCCCGCGGCTCCGGCATGCAGCCGGCCGACGTCAACAAGCTGATGAAGCAGTATCAGCAGATGGAAAAGATGATGGGCAAGCTGGCCGGTGGTGGCATGAAGGGCCTGATGCGCAACATGAAGGGCATGATGGGCGCCATGGGCGGCCGCGGCGGCATGCCGTTCCGTTGAGTTTCAATCGGCGACGCGCGCGGTAAGTCCTTCGACAGGCACGCGTGGCGTTGAACTCGCGCATGACGCGTCATCACTTCAGGCCGCGCACGATGGGTTCGTTTTCGCAGATCGACGCCTTCCAGCAGCGTTTTGGTTTAGGCCTTCCCATCCTGCTCAGCCCCATGGCCGGTGCCTGCCCGGTGCCGTTGTCGGCGGCGGTTGCTGAGGCCGGCGGCATGGGCGCGATGGGTGCGGTGTTGTCGCAACCGCAGGACATCGTGGCGTGGATGGCGGCGTTTCGCGGCGCGAGCGCCGGGCCCGCCCAGGTCAATCTGTGGATTCCCGATCCGGCCCCTGTGCGCGACGCCGCGGCAGAGGCGCGCGTGCGTGCATTTGTGTCGCAGTGGGGGCCGCCGGTTCCCGAGGATGCGGGTGATGCAACACCGGCCGACTTCGATGCCCAGTTCGACGCCTTGCTCGCCGCACGGCCTGCCGTCGCCTCATCGATCATGGGCGTGTTTCGGCCCGATCAAGTTGCGCGGCTGAAAGGCGCCGGCATCGCCTGGTTCGCCTGTGCCACCACGCTGGACGAAGCGCGTGCGGCCCAGGCGGCCGGTGCCGATGCGGTGGTTGCGCAGGGCGCCGAGGCCGGTGGGCATCGTGGTGCATTCGACGCTGCTCGCGCCGAGCGGCAGATGACCGGGTTGTTCGCCTTGTTGCCACGATTGGTCGATCACCTGGATCTTCCGGTGATCGCCGCAGGCGGCATCGCCGATGCGCGCGGCATTGCCGCGGCGCTGACGCTGGGCGCGAGCGCCGTGCAGATCGGTACCGGCCTGCTGCGCACGCCCGAGGCGGCGCTGCCCAGTGCCTGGGCCGACGCCCTGGCCCAGGCCGAGCCGGAACAGACCCAGCCGACCCGTGCATTTTCCGGCCGGCTGGGGCGTGCGCTCGCCACGCTCTATGTGCGTGCTGCCATTGCCGCCGAGGCGCCAGTGCCGGCGCCGTATCCGGTGCAGCGCGCGCTGACCGCACCGATGCGTCAGGCCGCCGCGCGCGACAACCGCCTGGACGCCATGCAGGCCTGGGCCGGCCAATCGGCCTGGATGGCACCTGCCCAGCCTGCCGCGCAATTGCTAACCCAGTGGTGGGCTGAAGCACAGGCGCTGTTGTGCCGCTGATCTTCTGCAACGGGGCAGTGGCGACAGCGCAGCAGTTGGGCGCGGCCGCATTGGTCAATTACGGCCACTTCACCACCCTGCAGGTGCGCGGCGGTGCGGTACGCGGGCTGGACCTGCATCTGCAACGACTGCAGCACGACGGCGCTGCCCTGTTCGGTGCATCAATCGATGAGGTATCCCTGCGCGCCCAGTTGCGCGCTGCGTTGTCGGCTGCGAACTGCGAAGACGCCAGCGTGCGCATCACCGTGTTTGCGCAGGATTTCGACCTGCGCGATCCATTGCGCCAGCTTGCGCTCGATGTGCTGATCTCCATTGCGCCCGCAGCCCGGATGCCAACCACTGCACTGCGCGTGCAGCCGGTCCGTCATGTGCGCGAGCAGCCTCAGCACAAGCATGTCGGGACCTTCGCGCTGCTGCATCTGCGTCGCCAGGCCATGGCGGCCGGCTAC
Source organism: Xanthomonas sp. WHRI 7064 (assembly GCF_040202355.2). NCBI lineage: Bacteria > Pseudomonadati > Pseudomonadota > Gammaproteobacteria > Lysobacterales > Lysobacteraceae > Xanthomonas > Xanthomonas sp. WHRI 7064. The sequence continues at coordinate 1,562,494 of NZ_CP167821.1, forward strand.
GACGATGCATTGCTGATCGACGCGCAGGCGCATCTGCTGGAGGGCGCCTTCTGGAATCTGGGCGTGTGGCAGCAGGGCAGGGTGGTGTGGCCGCAAGGGCCGGCGCTGCCCGGCACCCAGCAGCGTCTGCTGCAGGCCGGCCTGCAGACGCTCGGTATCCAACAGGAGTTTCGCCCGGTCGTGCTGAGCGAGCTGGGCGGCTTCGATGGCGCCTTCAGCTGCAACGCGCGCGGCCAGCAGGCGATCGTGCAAGCCGGCGCGTCGTCGTGGCCGCCGCAAGCCGCGCAGCTGCCACTGCTGGAGCAGGCCCTGCAGACTCAGGCCTGGCAGGGGATCTGAGCGATTCCAGGGTGACTTGGCTTCGCCGCCGGAGCCCGCTATAATCGCCGGCTTACCGCGCCATTCTGGCGACTGGGCAACTCAGGAAAACGACACCATGGTCAAGATTCGACTGACCCGCGGCGGCGCCAAGAAGCGTCCGTTCTACCACATCATCGTGACCGACGTGCGCAGCGCGCGCGACGGCCGCAACATCGAGCGTCTGGGTTACTACAACCCGGTTGCGCAGGGCGCAGAACCGCGCGTCGTGCTGGACGTTGCTCGCGTCGACCATTGGGTCGGCCAGGGCGCACAGTTGACCGACAAGGTGCGCAACCTGTATCGCGAAGCATCCAAGTCCCAGGCCGCTGCGGCCTGATCCTGGAGGGCCGGGCGCCAGCGCCTGGCCCAGAGTCGACGCAGATGAAGCCGACCGAGCGCCGCATCCTGTTAGGCAGGATTGTCGGCGCTTTTGGTGTCAAGGGCGAGCTCAAGCTCGAATCCTGGACCGAGCCGCGCAGTGCGATCTTCCGGTATCAGCCGTGGATCGTGCGGACGCCCTCGGGGCAGGAATCGATCGTGAGCAGCGTACGTGGGCGCGATCAGGGCAAGAATCTGATTGCGGTGTTCCCCGACGTCACTGACCGCGACACCGTTGAAGCCATGCACGGAACCGAGATTTACGTCGCGCGCAGCGTGCTGCCGCCGCCCAAGCCCGATGAATATTATTGGGTGGATCTGGAAGAGTTGCAGGTGGAAACCGTCGAGGGCGTCAAGCTCGGCACGGTGTCGCACCTGTTTTCCACCGGCTCCAACGACGTGATGGTGGTGCGCGGCGATCGCGAGCGGCTGGTGCCGTTCGTGCTGCCGGATTTCGTCAAGTCGGTCGACTTCGAAGCCAACCTGATCGTGGTGGACTGGGATCCGGATTTCTGACCGGAATGGCGCATCGCGCCGCTCCGCTCTTGCTTTACCCATTCTCCACTTCCGATTCCCGATTCCCGATTCCCCAGTGCGCATCGACGTCATCAGCCTGTTCCCCGAGTTCATCGCGCAATGCGCGGCGTTCGGCGTGGTCGGGCGGGCGCAGGAGCGTGGCTTGCTGGAATTGCAGGGCTGGAATCCGCGCGAGCATGCGCAGGGCAATTACCGCCGGGTGGACGATCGTCCGTTCGGTGGTGGGCCCGGCATGGTGATGTTGATCGAGCCGTTGCGGGCCTGTCTGGACGCGGTGCAAGCGGCAGATGCGCGTCCGGCGCCGGTGATCTATCTCAGCCCGCAGGGGCGGCCGCTCACCCAGCCGCTCGCTCGCGAGCTGGCGCAGTTGCCACGCATGGTGTTGCTGTGCGGGCGCTACGAAGGCGTGGACGAGCGCTTTCTGGCGCAGGCGGTGGATATGGAAATCTCCATCGGCGACTACGTGTTGTCCGGTGGCGAGCTTGGCGCGGCGGTGCTGGTGGATGTGGTGACGCGGTTGCAGGAGGGTGTGTTGAACGACGCCGAATCCGCAGCCCAGGACAGTTTCGAAGGCCCGCAAGGCCTGCTCGACTGCCCGCACTACAGCCATCCATCGACCCATGACTGGGGCGATGTGCCGGAGGTATTGCGCTCGGGCAATCACGCTGCAATTGCGCGCTGGCGTCGGCAGCAGTCGCTGGGCCGGACCTGGTTGCGTCGCCCGGACCTGCTCGATGAGGCCGGGTTGGACAAGAACGATCGCCGTCTGCTGGACGAGTTTCGCCGCGAACTCGCCCCGGGCGACGAGAAATAAGGGCTCACCCCTAGCTCTTGCACTATCGATTGGGGTACAATATGCGGCTTGCTGGCCAGCCTTGCGTCTGGCCCTCCTACGAACCTCGAGCAATCGCCGTGCGGCGACTGCCGGTCCAATATCACCAGACACGCGGTGCCCATCATGAGCAAACTCAACAAGACCATCCTGGCTGACTTCGAAGCCGCCCAGATTCAGCGCAAGCTTCCCGAGTTCAACCAGGGCGATACCGTCGTGGTGAACGTCAAGGTGAAGGAAGGCAACCGCGAGCGCGTGCAGGCCTATGAGGGCGTCGTGATCGGTACCAAGAACGCCGGCCTGAACTCCGCGTTCACCGTGCGCAAGATCTCGCACGGCTTCGGCGTCGAGCGCGTGTTCCAGACCCACAGCGCCATCATCGACTCGGTCGAAGTGAAGCGTCGCGGTAAGGTGCGCGCCGGCAAGCTGTACTACCTGCGTGGTCTGGAAGGCAAGGCTGCCCGCATCAAGGAAGATCTGGCCGCCGCTGCACAGGCCAAGGCCGCTCGCCAGGCTGCTGCCAAGGCTGAGTAAGTCACTGGCAGGCTGGTCCTGCTGTTGCCAGACGGCCGCCTTCGGGCGGCCGTTTGCGTTGTGGGAATCGGGAATCGGGATTGGGGAATCGAGATTAGGGATTGGGGATTCGCCGGTTGTGCGTACGCGATGCTCATAGGTTTGCCCGTGAGGGAAGCGGTTGCTGCGCAGTGGGGCGGGATGTCTTTTCGTCGCGACTCGGCGAGCGATGGCGTCGGTCGGCTGGGCCGATCACTCAAGAAATCCCTGCGCGCTGTATCGATCACTCAATGCAGCGTCCGGCTCCTGCTTTCGCGCGTGATGTCGGCCGGTGTGGCAGCGTGCCGCCTGGTGCCAGCCGACGTCAGCGCTGGCGGGGCTGCGGCGCGCCTGCGATGGGCGCGGTATCGGCGACTGGCGAGGCCGGATGCGCCGGCACTTCGGCAGCCGCGGCCAGTTCGGCAGGATCTGCCGGCGTGGTCAGCATGCGTGCCTTGCGCCAGCCGCCCCAGCGGTAATACGCCAGCGACAGCAGCATCGAACACAGCGAGCTGATCGGAAGACTCCACCAGATGCCGTCCGCTCCTAGATGCGGAATCAAGGCGTTTGCCAGCGGCACGCGCACGCCCCACAGACCGAAGGCCAGGATCAGCAGCGGCGGGATCACCGCACCGGTGGCCCGCACCACGCCGGAAACCACAAAGCTCACGCCGAACAGCAGGAACGACCAGATCCCGATGTGGTTGAGATGCCGCGCGACCTCCAGCGTCGGGCTGTCGGTCGGCAGGAACAGCGCCAGCGTCCAGCGATCGAACACGATCAGCAGCCCGATCAGCACGCCGGTCATCAGGAAGTTGGCAGCGATGCCGGTGCGTGCGGTTGCATCCACGCGCGTCCACAATCCCGCGCCCACGTTCTGCGCGGCCATCGTCGAACACGCTGCGCCCAGCGCCATCGCCGGCATCTGCACATAGGTCCACAGCTGCAACGCGGCGCCGTAGGCGGCTGCGGTGTCGGTACCGAAGCCGTTGACCAGCGTCATCATCGCGATCATGGCCAGCGAAATCAGCACCATTTGCAGGCCCATCGGCACGCCTTTGACGATGAGCGCGCGCAGGATCGTCGGCGCGATGCGGAACAGGTGCAGATCGGCGCGGCCCAGCCACAGCACATGGCGTTTGCTGCGCAGATACAGCAGCAAACCGCCCAGTGCCACCGCCTGCGCCAGCAACGTGGCCCAGGCCGCGCCGGCGATGCCCAGCGCCGGGAACGGACCCAGGCCGAAGATCAGCAGCGGGTTGAACACGATGTCCAGCACTACTGACACCAGCAAGAAGCGGAACGGCGTGCGGGCATCGCCGGTACCGCGCAGTGCCGCCGATAGGAACGCAAACACATAGATCAGCGGCATCGCCAGGAAGATCACCCGCAGGTACTCCTCGGCCAGTGTCTGCGACGCCGGTGGCGTGCCCATGGCGGTCAACAGATGCGGCGCCAGAAACCAGCCCAGCACCGCGATCAGTGCCGACAGCCCGCCAAAGAAACTGGCACTGGTGCCCATGACCTTGCGCGCCTGCGCGATGTCGCGCGCACCCATCGCCTGGCCGATCAGGATGGTCGAAGCCATGCCGATGCCGAACACCGAGCCGATCAGGAAGAACATGATGCTGTTGGCGTTGGCCGCCGCAGTCAGCGCCGCCTCGCCGAGGTAGCGGCCCACCCAGATCGCATTGATCGAGCCATTGAGCGATTGCGCGATGTTCCCGGCAAGGATCGGCATCGCAAACAGCAGCAGATTCTTGCCGATCGGGCCTTCGGTCAGGACAGCGGATTTGGGCATCGCAGGCGCGCCGTGGTGCGGAAGCTGCGAACACTAGCATTGGCAGGTATGAGGCGTGCTGTCGCCAGGCAAATACTAACTGCCGCAGGAGCGTGAAGCCGTCAGGCCGATGACACGGAGCACGCTGTGCGGACCAGTCTGTATGAGTCAGCCAGAGCGTGAAAGGAAGGCTGTACTTGGACGGCGGCGACGCTTGAGTTACAGCGGGCTTGCCCAGATATTTCCCGCTCAACGCAGCCCGTTGCGACGCGCCGATGCAGTGGCGATCACGGCAGCGGCCCGCAGCCCATTGGACCCGACGGCAAGCACAACGCGATGACTCAACTGGTGGAACAAGCGACGACGGTCAGGCTGGATGTCTGGCTGTGGGCGGCGCGCTTCTTCAAGACGCGCAGCCTGGCCAAGACGGCTGTGGACAACGGCAAGGTGGACGTCGCCGGCCAGCGGCCCAAGCCCTCGCGCACGCTGCGCAGCGGCGAGCAGTTGCGCATCGACCGTGGTGGCGAAATCTTCGAAGTCACCGTTGCCGCGCTGAGCGATGTGCGCGGCCCCGCTCCGGTCGCACAGACGCTGTACGTGGAAAGCGATGCCTCACGCGAGGCCCGTGCGCAATGGCGGCTGCAGCGCGCCGCCGAACGTACCGGCTATCGCGCACCCGAGGGCAAGCCGGACAAGCGTGCACGCCGGCTGATCAACGCGCTGGGCGATATCGACGCGTTGTAGCACTGCGCGGGTTATTCGCTGCGAATCGACTGACGGAAATAAGAAACGCCTTGGCATCCGTCATGTTGTTCAATCAATAAAAACGGCGCTTCTCCATCGCGGGGAAGCGCCATTTTCTGTTGTGGTGCGCGATGTAGCCGGTGCAGAACCATCGATCAGAAGCTTGAGAACGGCTCACAAGACCTGGCCGGCTGGCGAGCGGTCGAGTGGTGGCGGTGTTGGTGCAAGCCGCACAGTATCCAACCAGCGCACGTCATGCTCTGCTCTTAACAAGGCACACCGACCATCTCGACGGGTCCTTGCCCGCCCACCGTCGCGGGACCTTACGCGGCATGGATGCCGCGTAAGAGCCTACAGGGACGTACTTGCGGCGTGTCCCGCGAGGGTGAGCGGGCAAGGGCCTTGCAGCCAAACCGCAGACCCGCCGCTCCACTGACGTCTTCCGTGCCGAGTCGAGCTCTTGCGTGTATTTCAACACCGCTGCAGGCGCACGCACGATGGCGTGCGCCTTGCCACTTACGCCAGATCGAAACGATCCAGCTGCATCACCTTGGTCCAGGCGGCGACGAAGTCCTGTACGAACTTCTCCTGTGCATCGGCACTGGCATAGACCTCGGCCACCGCACGCAGGATCGAGTTGGAACCGAACACCAGATCCACGCGCGTGCCGGTCCACTTGGCTTCACCGGTGCTGCGGTCGCGGCCTTCGTAGACCTCCTTCGATTCGGAGGTGGCTTTCCACTCGGTGCGCATGTCGAGCAGGTTGGCGAAGAAGTCGTTGCTCAGCACGCCGGGGCGGGCGGTGAATACGCCATGGCTGGAGTCGCCGACATTGGCGCCGAGCACGCGCAGGCCGCCGACCAGCACGGTCAACTCGGGCGCGGTCAGCGTCAGCAGCTGTGCCTTGTCGATCAACAGCGCCTCCGCGGGCACCGCATAGCGCTGCTTGGCGTAGTTGCGGAAGCCATCGGCCACCGGTTCCAGCACCGCGAACGATTCGACATCGGTCTGCTCCTGCGAGGCATCGGTGCGGCCGGGTGCGAACGGCACGGTGACGCTGTGACCAGCGGCCTGTGCGGCATGTTCGACCGCGGCATTACCGGCCAGCACGATCAGGTCGGCCAGCGAGATCTGCTTGCCGCCCGACTGCGCGCCGTTGAAGTCGGCCCGGATGCGCTCCAGCGTGCCCAGCACCTGTGCAAGCTGTTCGGGCTGGTTGGCCTGCCAATCCTTCTGCGGTGCCAGACGGATGCGTGCGCCGTTGGCGCCGCCACGCTTGTCCGAGCCGCGGAAGGTCGATGCCGACGCCCACGCGGTGGACACCAACTGCGCCACGCTCAGACCGGAATCGAGGATGGTCTGCTTGAGGGCGGCGGCGTCCTGCGCATCGACCAGCGGGTGGTCGACGGCCGGCACCGGGTCCTGCCACAGCAATTCTTCGCTCGGCACTTCGGTTCCCAGGTAACGCGAGCGCGGGCCCATGTCGCGGTGGGTGAGCTTGAACCAGGCGCGGGCGAAGGCGTCGGCGAACTGGTCGGGGTGTTCTTGGAAGCGACGCGAGATGGCCTCATAGGCCGGGTCGAAACGCAGCGCCAGATCGGTGGTTAGCATGGTCGGCCGATGCTTCTTCGCAGCATCGTGGGCGTCGGGAATGATGGCGTCGGCATTCTTGGCCACCCACTGGTGCGCGCCGGCCGGGCTCTTGCTCAGTTCCCACTCGAACTTGAACAGATGGTCGAAGAAGTCGTTGCTCCACTGCGCCGGGGTGGTGGTCCAGGTGACTTCCAGGCCGCTGGTGATGGTGTCGGCACCCTTGCCGCTGCCGTAGCGGTTGTGCCAACCCAGGCCCTGGCTCTCCAACTCGCCGGCTTCCGGTTCGGCACCGACGTTGTCGGCCGGGCCGGCGCCGTGTGTCTTGCCGAAGGTGTGGCCGCCGGCGATCAGCGCCACGGTCTCTTCGTCGTTCATCGCCATGCGTGCGAAGGTGTCGCGGATGTCGCGCGCGGCGGCGACCGGGTCGGGCTTGCCGTCCGGGCCTTCCGGATTGACGTAGATCAGGCCCATCTGCACGGCGGCCAGCGGATTTTCCAGATCGCGGGTGTGCGGCACTTCGCTGTCGTCGTCCTTCACCAGCACGCCGTGCGCTTCGTCCACGCCGGGCGAACCACGCGAATAGCGCTCGTCGCCACCCAGCCACTTGGTTTCGCGGCCCCAGTACAGGTCCTGATCCGGTTCCCAGGTGTCTTCGCGGCCACCGGCAAAGCCGAAGGTCTTGAAGCCCATGCTTTCCAGCGCGACGTTGCCGGTGAGGATCATCAGGTCGGCCCAGGAGATCGCCTGGCCGTACTTCTGCTTGATCGGCCACAGCAGGCGGCGCGCCTTGTCCAGGCTGACATTGTCCGGCCAGCTGTTGAGCGGTGCGAAGCGCTGCTGGCCGCGACCGCCGCCGCCACGCCCGTCGCCGATGCGGTAGGTGCCGGCGCTATGCCAGGCCATGCGCACGAACAGCGGGCCGTAATGGCCGAAGTCGGCCGGCCACCAGTCCTGCGAGTCGGTCATCAGCGCACGCAGTTCCTGCTTGAGCGCGGCCAGATCGATGCGCTTGAACGCCTCGGCATAGTTGAAGGTCTGGCCCAGCGGGTTGGACTTGCTCGAATGCTGGCTGAGCAGGTCCACGCGCAACTGCTTGGGCCACCAATCGCGGTTGGTGGTTCCGGTGCCGACGACGGCGTGATTGAAAGGGCACTTTGCTTCGGTTGTCATGGCAATACCTGTGTGCGTGAGCACTTGGGGAGCTGTGTGCCGAAACTGCGGACACGTGCTGGTGGAATCAAAAAGGTGGGCAATGCGTCAGCGGTGGTCATCGATCGAAGGCGCAGATGCGGCCGTGGGGTTATCAATAATGGTCGCCGGGTGTGCCGATGCTAGCGCCTGCCTGCAGGCGCCGGTATAGGTCGATATGCAGACTGTGACTGGCAGACAGACGCATCAGGCGGACTCATCGTGGTGGCGTGCGCACACGATAAGCAGCATCGATCGGTTGGGGAATTCGAATTATTCAACCATATCGATAGTGAGACGCTATGGATGGCACGCCGGTGCCAAACCGACCTGTGCCTGCGATCTCAGCGCTTGCCGAACAGGCTGCCGCCGAGCTTCATGACATCGCCCAGTCCAAGCTTTCCGTCGCCGTCCTGATCCAGCACGCTGCCCAGCACGCCGTTGATCCCGGTGTTGCTGCTGGAGCGCTGCTGTTCCTGCGCCAGGGCCGGGCCGAGCTGGCTGCTGGCAGCGGCATTGCCGCCGAGGAAGCGCTTGGCCAGATACGCCATCACGATGGGCGCCAGCAACTGCAGCAGTTGATCGGCCTTGCCGGTTTCCAGGCCGGTGGCCTGGCCCAGACCGGCGGCAGCCTGCGGCGCCCTGTCGCCGAACAGATGCCCCACGATACCGGCGCCATTGCCTTGCGCGCCGGTGGCCGAGCCGCCCAGCAGCGCACCGAACAGGCTGCCGATGTCCGGGCTGCCGGCATGATCGCGCTGCAAGGCACCCAGCAACGCATCGGTACCGCCGGCCTGCTGGCTGTTACGGCCCAGGGCGCCCATCAACAGCGGCAGCGCGGTCTGCACCGCTGATTGCGCCTGCTCGGGCGCAATGCCGAGCCGGCTGGCGAGCTGCTGCAATTGCGGGCCTTGCAACTGTGCGGCGAGTTGATCGGTCAACGAGGCGGACGTGGTCATGGGTGTCTCCGGTTGGACAAAACGTTGCCGCAGCGTGCGCCCGTCGCGCCAGCAGAGCAACACGGCACGCGTCGCACTGCAGGGCGAGGGCAGCGATGCCGCACAGGGGCAGTCAAGCCACTTCATCCGACAACAACACGGCAAGGGGTTGACCAAGCCCGCAAAGCATTAGAGCCAGGCAACTACGCTCTTACGATTCCCGATTCCCGATTCCCGATTCCCGATTCCCGATTCCCCAATCCCCGCCCTCAAAGCAACGCCTTCAACCGATACAAGGCTTCCAGCGCCTGCTTGGGCGTGAGTTCGTCCGGGTCCAGCGCCTGCAGCGCTTCCTGCGCAGCGGACGAGGGCGCGGTGAACAGGCCGAACTGTTGCGGGGCGTCCAATGCGGCCGGCGCCATCTGTGCGACATGGCTTTCGCCGCCGCGTTGTTCCAGTTCGGCCAGGCGATGACGCGCCTGGGTCACCGCGGCCTTGGGCAAGCCGGCGAGCGCGGCGACCTGCAGGCCGAAGCTGCGATTGGCCGGGCCGTCCTTGACCGCATGCATGAACACCAGGCGCTCGCCGTGTTCGACTGCGTCCAGATGCACGTTGGCGATGCCGCTGGCACCGCCGGCATGCGACTCGTCGGCCAGTGCGGTGAGCTCGAAGTAATGCGTGGCGAACAGCGTGTAGCAGCGGTTGGTATGCGCCAGGTGGCGTGCGACGGCATCGGCCAGCGCCAGGCCATCGTAGGTGGAGGTGCCGCGGCCGATCTCGTCCATCAGCACCAGCGATTGCGGCGTGGCGTGATGCAGGATGTAGCTGGTTTCGGCCATTTCCACCATGAAGGTGGATTGCCCGCGCGCCAGGTCGTCGCCCGCGCCGATGCGGGTGAGGATGCGGTCGATCGGTCCGATTACCGCGCGGCTGGCCGGCACATAGCTGCCGATATGCGCCAGCAGCACGATCAGGGCGTTCTGGCGCATGTAGGTCGATTTACCGCCCATGTTCGGGCCGGTGATGACCAGCATGCGGCGGTCGGCGTGCAGCTCCAGATCGTTGGGTTCGAACGGCTGATCGCGCACCGCTTCCACCACCGGGTGGCGTCCGCGTTCGATGTGCAGGCAGGGGGCGCTGTCCAGTTCCGGCTGCGACCAATCCAGTGCCTGCGCGCGTTCTGCGAATCCGGCCAGCACGTCGAGTTCGCTCAATGCACTCGCGCAACGCTTGAGACCTTCCAGCTCGCTGCCGAGTGCATCGAGCAGGCCTTCATACAGCAGTTTTTCGCGCGACAACGAGCGCTCGCGCGCCGACAGCACCTTGTCCTCGAAGCTCTTAAGTTCTTCGGTGATGTAGCGCTCGGCGTTGGTCAGGGTCTGCCGGCGGCTGTAGTGCAGCGGGGCCTTCTCGGCCTGGCCCTTGCTGATCTCGATGTAATAGCCATGCACGCGGTTATAGCCGACCTTGAGCGTGGCGATGCCGCTGCTGGCGCGTTCGCGCTGTTCCAGGTCGATCAGGAATTGATCGGCATTGGTGGACAGGCGGCGCAACTCATCCAGATCGGCGTCGTAGCCGGTGGCGATCACGCCACCGTCGCTGAGCTTGAGTGGCGGTTGTTCCGCCACCGCGCTGATCAACAGATGCGCGGTGGCATCGTGCTCGCCGAGTTCGGCATGCAGCGTCTGCAGGCGCGGCGAATCCAGCGGTGCGAGGATCGCGCGCACCTTCGGCAGCAGCGCCAGGCCATCGCGCAAGGTGGAAAAATCGCGCGGGCGCGCCGAGCGCAGCGCCACGCGGGTGAGGATGCGTTCCAGATCGCCCAGCGCGCGGAAGGCCTCGCGCACGTCGGCATCGGCGCCGCTGTCGATCAGGGTGCCGACCGCGTGGTGGCGCTGCACCAGTACCTCGCGCAGGCGTAGCGGGCGGTGCAGCCAACGCCGCAGCAGGCGCCCGCCCATCGGCGTTACCGTGCTGTCCAGCACCCCGAGCAAGGTGTTGCGGGTGTCGCCATCGACGCGCGTGTCCAGCTCCAGATGCCGGCGTGTGGCCGCGTTCATCGAGATCGCCTCGCTGGCCACTTCCATCGCGATGGAGGTTAGATGCGGCAGCCGCTGTTTCTGGGTTTCCTCGACATAGCCCAGCAGCGCGCCAGCGGCGGCGGTAGCGCAGGGCTTGTCGTCGATGCCGAAGCCGGACAGATCGTGCAACTTGAAGAAGGCCAGCAACTGGCGCCGGCCGCTGTCGGCGTCGAACAACCACGGTGGCCGCCGCCGCACGCCGACGCGGCCGCGCAGGAACTCCGGCCAGTTGTCTTCGTCGGGCACCAGCAGCTCGGCCGGTTCCAGGCGTGCGATCTCCGCTTCCAGCGCGTCCACGCTGTCCACTTCGTTGACCAGAAAACGCCCGCCGGCCAGATCGGCCCAGGCCAGGCCGTAACCTTGCTTGCTGCGCGCGATCGCCATCAGCAAGGTGTCGCGGCGCTCGTCCAGCAGCGCCTCGTCGGTGACCGTGCCGGGGGTGACGATGCGCACCACCTTGCGCTCGACCAGGCCCTTGGCCAGCGCCGGGTCGCCGATCTGCTCGCAGATCGCCACCGACTCGCCCAACGCCACCAGCCGCGCCAGATAGCCCTCGTAAGCATGCACCGGCACGCCCGCCATCGGGATCGGCGCGCCGCCGGAGCTGCCGCGCTGGGTCAGGGTGATGTCGAGCAGCCGCGCAGCCTTGCGCGCATCGTCGTAGAACAGCTCGTAGAAATCGCCCATGCGGAAGAACAGCAGCAGGTCGGGGTAGTCCGACTTGGCGGCGAAGAATTGCTTCATCAGCGGGGTGTGCTCTGCAGCCCCACCGGTGTTCTTGGTTTTTTCTTTTGTGTCAGTGCTTTGCAAGAAATGTTCTTCCGGGATGTGGCGGTCAATCAGGGTCGCCAGCGGCGAGTAACGGTGATTTGTTGCGAGGCTGTTGCGACGACCCTTCCAAACGAGATCAATCGATGTTGCGACGAAACGGACGAAGCGCTGGAATGGCACAGGATGTTGCGACGGATCCAGGAGCCGCCTCACGTCGGCGCAGGCTCAAGTTTAAGCCCACCCACCGACAAATCCTTGCGCTGGCGGTCGAGAGGGTGCCGGCCCTGGGTCCCGGTGGGCGATTGGCCATCGGGCCGGGGCCTTCAAACGTCCATTGCCGGATCGCTCAACGCATACCGCCGCTGTAGAAGATGAATCCGCGACATCGTCGCTAGTGCGCATGGCTGCCGGCTGGGCGTTCTGATCCCTGAGCGTATGGCTCGGTCAGCCCGAGCACTTGCCGCTACGTCATGACCTGTGGACTTCCCGCAAGTCAGTACCAGCCAAGATGAGACCTCTACGGTCAATGTTGATGACAAAACTTGGCAGGTGTTGACGCGCCGACGCTGTCGTGCGGTCCTTGTCGGTTGTCGTCGGCCAGCCAGTGTTCGTTCTGTTCGCAGAACGCGTTTCGCGTACGCAAGATGCAGCCATGCGAGCACCAACAACGCAGCGTGCGGCGCGGACATCAGCCGTCAAACGACGCATGCCCGGCTTGCTTGGCACGCTGTTCGGCGCTCGCCGCGCAAAGGCCCGCGTGTGCGCGGTGCATTGCACAAACCGCCTGCTGTTTTGGGACTCTTTCGCCTTTGGAAAAGCTAAGATCGAAACTTGTGCAAAGTCGGAGGCGCTAATGATCGATCGTCGTACCTTTCTTGCCACGGGTGTGGTGGCCGCCGCCAGCTTCAGTGCCTCGGCAGCTCGCATCGCGCAAACGCCACGCGCCAGCAGCCCCGCGCCGTGGGGTGCGGTGCCCAGCGCGCGACAGCTGCGCTGGCATCGGTGGGAGCAATACGCCTTCGTGCATTTTGCGATGAACACCTTCACCGACAAGGAATGGGGCTACGGCGACGAGGATCCGCGCAAATTCGATCCCAGCGATTTTTCAGCCGATCAAATTGTTGCTGCTGCCAAGGCCGGCAATCTGAAAGGGCTCATTTTTACGGCCAAGCATCACGATGGGTTTTGTCTTTGGCCGACGCGCCTGACCGAGCATTGCATCCGGAACTCGCCCTACAAGAACGGCAAGGGTGACATCGTCGGCGAAATGGCAGCGGCGTGTCGTCGCGCTGGCCTGGCGTTCGGCATCTACCTGTCCCCCTGGGATCGCAATCATGCCGAGTATGGGCGTCCCGGCTATCTCGACTATTTCCGCAAGCAGATCGTCGAACTCTGCACAGGCTATGGCGACCTGTTCGAGTTCTGGTTCGACGGCGCCAATGGCGGCGACGGCTACTACGGTGGAGCGCGCGAATCGCGCAAGATCGATGCGCCCGCTTACTACAACTGGCCACGGATGATCGAGCTGGTGCATCGGCACCAGCCGATGGCCTGCACCTTCGACCCGCTCGGCGCCGATATCCGCTGGGGCGGCAACGAGGACGGTATCGCTGGCGATCCGAGCTGGCCAACCATGCCCAATGCCCCGTATACCCAGGAAAACGGCAATTCCGGTGTGCGCGGCGGGGCGCTGTGGTGGCCGGCCGAAACCAATACCTCGATCCGCCCTGGCTGGTTCTACCATGCCGATGAAGACGGCAAGGTGCGCAGCCCGGAGAATCTGGTGCGCTATTTCGACACCTCGGTCGCGCGTGGCACCAACATGAACCTCAATCTTCCGCCCGACCGACGCGGCCGCATCCCCGACCACGATGTGGCGGTGCTGCAGAGTTTTGGCGACGCCATCCGCGCCAGCTTCGCCATCGATCTGGCCAGGGGTGCCAGGGCCAGTGCCAGCGCATCGCGTGGCCCCGGGTTCGAGCCGGCGCGCGTCCTCGACCGCCAGCCGGACAGCTACTGGTCCACGCCGAACGAGGTCACCACGCCGACGCTGACGCTGGAGTTGTCGGCGGTGCACAGCTTCGATCTGATCCGGCTGCGCGAGTATCTGCCGCTGGGCGTGCGCGTCACCCGCTTCGTGGTCGAAGCCGAGGTCGATGGGCAATGGCGGCGGCTGGCCGAAGCGCAGTGCATCGGTGCACAGCGCATCGTGCGACTGGATCGCCCGATCGCCGCACGCCGGGTGCGCCTGGTCGTGCTGGAGGCGCCGGTGTGCCCGGCGATCAGCGAATTCGCGCTGTTCCGCGCCATTGCGCCATTGCCGGTCGCGCGGCCGATCGCGAACGCGCCAGACGTGCTGTCCACCGCCGGCTGGCGAATCGTCGAGGCCAGCGCGCCAGGGGCGGACACGTTGCTCGACGACGATGCCAGCACGATCTGGATCACGCCCGCTCCAACGCCGGGCCATCCCGTACAGGCGACCATCGACCTCGGTGCGCTGCGTCAGGTTGCCGGTTTCAGCCTCACACCCTCGCGCACGGTGATGAACGGTGCGGCGCCGCCTAAAGGCTATCGCGCTGAAACCAGCGAAGATGGGCAGCACTGGCAGCCGGCTGGCGCTGGCGAGCTGTCCAATATCGCCTATGCGCTCTCGACCCAGCGCCTGAATTTTCCCGATGTCCGCCAGATCCGCTACCTGCGGCTGTCGTTCGCAGAGACGGCGGTGCCCGCCGACCGGTTGGCGATCGCGGGTATCGGTGCGTTCTCGCGCTTGCGATGAGGCTTGTGCTCCCGCGCCGCCATGCGCCGCGCGGGAGCACATCGTTGCGGTGATGCAGTGTCGCGGGCATGAGATGGATCAGGCGAAGCGATGCAGAGCGAAATCACGTGTTCGTATCACGCGGTGACCTGAATCTCGAACCGTGCTTGCACACCGCCGTTCCGGATGGCGCGCTATGGTGCGCGGCGCACGAGGCAAGCGATTCGGTTGGGTATGGAACAGAAACAGCAAGAGTGGATGCAGGCCGTGACCGAGGCGCTCAGCGACCTGCTGGCCGCACGCGTGGCGCAGGCCACGCTGCTGGAAGCGATGATGGTCTCGCATCCCGATCCGGTGATGCTGCGCAAGGCGTGGGACGAGCTGTCGTCCCAGCGCATCGCGTATGTGGCACAGAAAAAGGCGGTCGCCACCGATCCGCGGCCGATGGATGCCTACACGCTTGAGCAGTTCCAGGCGTGGGAAGAAAAGCTCAGCCGCTACTTTCCGCGTGCGCCGGATGCAGGGAGCACGGATGCGTGAACCGGCCCGCCAGCAATCCAGTCGCGCGACCTAGCGGCGGTGGGCCGGGCGGGTGTCGCCACTGCATGTCGCCTGCGCACGCGGGCGCAGGCGACTGACTGTGCCGGGAGCCGGTCATGGCTCCCGGCCCTGCGGTGGGTTGGTGCTGACATGGTTCCTGATGATCACTGCAGCCGCTGCTACGGCCTGCGTCAGGCCACCGATGCGCGCGGTTTGGCCTTGTCGGCATCCAGGCGCAGGGTGGCAGCGGCGAGGCCGGGTGCGGTGGCCTGCAAGACGATGCTACCGGCGCTGCGCGTGCTCTGCAGCAGGGCCGCACACAGTCCATTGAAGGCCTTGCGTTGCGACGCCTTGTCGTCCTCATGGCTGGCGGGGTCGCCGTTGCCCACGCCGATCAACCGCGCAGGGCCGCGCAGCGCGAACTGCACCAGGTTGTCGGCGGTCGGCACCAGGCGGCCCTGCGCATCGACGATCTCCACCTTGACCACCGCCACGTCTTCGGCATCGGCGCGCACTGCATTGCGGTCGCAGCTCAGGCGGATCGCTGCCGGCTTGCCGGCCGTCTCGCGGCGTTCGCTGAGCACCAATTTGCCGCCGCGATAGCCGCGTGCCTCGATCACGCCCGGTGCGTAGGCCACGCGCCATTCGACATGGCCGTAGGCCGGCACCTGCTGCAGGCCCTGGCTGACGCCGTTGACCAGCAGTTCCACCGCTTCGAGATTGCTGTGGCACCAGACCTGGACGCGGCCCTTGTCATCGGGCTGCAGCAGGCCGTCCCAGTTCCAGTGCGGGAACAGATGCAGCACCGGTTCGCTGGTCCATTGCGCGCGGTAATACCAGTAGTTGTCCTTGGGAAACCCGCAGCTGTCGAGCACGCCGAACTGCGAGGCGACATTCGGCCAGCGGTTGTAGGGCGTGGGTTCGCCGCGGTAATCGAAGCCGGTCCAGATGAAGCCGCCAGCGATATACGGGCGCTGCGCGACATAGCTCCACCAGGCTTCGGCGGTGCTGGCCCACCATGGGTGGTCGGTGTCGTAGGCGCGGGTGTAGCCGCGCGCGTCGTCGCGCTGGTAGTTGCCGCGCACCGACACGGTGCTGCCGGTTTCGCTGCCGTAGATCGGAATGTGCGGGTATTGCGCGTGGAAGCCATCCATCTGGCTGGTGCGATAGTTGAAGCCGACCACATCGACGACCTGGCCAACCCCATCGCCAAAGCCCTTGTCCATGGCGAAGGTGGTGGGGCGGGTGGGATCGAGCTGGCGCACGCGTTGCTGCATGCGGCTGACGATGCGCGCGCCGCGCTCGGTGACCTGCTGCGGCTCTTCGTTGCCGAGCGACCACAGGATCACGCTGGGATGATTGCGCCCGCGCCGCACCATCGTCTCCAGCTCGCCCATCGCCTCGGGGTCGGTGGACATGCGGCGGGTTTCCTCGATCACGAACATGCCGAGCCGATCGCATAGCGCGAGCAGTTCGGGCGTGGCCGGATTGTGCGAGCTGCGGTACGCGTTGCAGCCCATCGACTTGAGCTGGCGCAGGCGCCACTCGTGCAGGCTGTCGGGGATGGCGGTGCCGACGCCGGCGTGGTCCTGGTGGTTGTTGGTGCCGTGCAGCTTGAGCGGCGTACCGTTCAACAGGAAGCCACGCTGTGCATCGAAGACGGCCGTGCGCACGCCGAACGGCGTGACCAGCGCATCGACTGCCTTGCCGTCGCTGTGCACGCTGGTGGTCAAACGGTAGAGCTGCGGGGTGTCGATCGACCATAGCGCCGCTTCGCCGAGCGGCAGGGTCTGTTCGACGAGGTGCACCTGGCCGGGTGCAACGGTGATCGCGGTGCTGGCTGCCTGTGCGACGACGCGTCCATCCGGCGCGGTCACGCGCGCCTGCACCGTGCACTGGCGCGGGGCGCTGCCGTCGTTGCGCACCTCGGTGGACAGCTGCGCGGTGGCGGTCGTGCCTTGCAGCGTGCTGCGCACGAATACGCCGTCCTGCGGCAGATGCAGCGGGTCGGTCTTGTGCAACCACAGATGGCGATAGATGCCGGCGCCTTCGTAGAACCAGCCTTCGCCCAGCGTGGCATCCACGCGCACCGCGATCAGGTTGGGCTTGCCGTAGTCGAGCACCTCGCTGAGGTCGACCTCGAAGCCGCAATAGCCGCTGGCGTTGCGCCCGACGATGTGGCCATTGCAGAACACGATGCAGTCGCGGAACACGCCGTCGAACACCAGGCTGATGCGCTTGCCCAGATCGTCTGCGGGAATCTGCAGCACGCGGCGATACCAGCCCACGCTGGTTTCCGGAAAGCTCGTGCCCAGCGGTTTGTAGCCGTGCGCGGCGGCCGGATCTTCCTCGGTGATGGTGGCCGAGATCGGTTCCTGCCGGAAGGGCAGGGTGACGGCCCAGTCGTGCGGCAGATCCAGCAGTTCCCAGCCACTGTCGTCGAAGCCGAGTTGCGCGGCGGTCGCGGTGTCCTTGCCGGCCTTGGCGAAGCTGCGCTGGAAGGTGCCGAACTCGAAGTCGCGCGATGGGTCGCTGGCATGGCCCAGATGGAAGCGCCAGCCAAAGTCGAACAGCAGTCGTTCGCGCGGTGCCAGGGCTGCATCGCCGAGCGCGGCAAGCGGCGTGGCGGTATTACCTGCAGCTGGTGCTGCAGCGGCGATGGCGGGCAGCAACGCACCGGCCGTACCGACCGGGAGTGCGGCACTCACGCCGCTGGCGAGCATGCCGCGCAGCAGTTCGCGGCGATTGATGACCGTCATGGCTGGGTCCTCTTGTCGGTATCCGCAGCGTTGCCTTGCGTGCCCGCAGCAGGCTTGCTTGTCGTTGCAGGCACGCCGGTATACGGGTGGCGCATGAAATCGATCGCCGGCAGCACTTCATTGGCGTGCTTGAAGTCGAAGAAGCTGGCGTTTTCCCACGAGGAGCCGGTGCCCCAGTGTGTCTTGCAGCTGCTGCTGGTCCAAGCCGGCTCCCAGTACACGACGCCGGCGCCGCCGGTGTCGATCACCAGCTGGGTGAGATCGACCATGTAGCGGAACTGACCCTGCGGCGTGGCCGGGTAGCCGGGAATGAGCGAGTCTTGGCCGAGCAGATTGTGCGAGGTGTCGCCGGAGTCCAGCGTCCACGGATAGGCGGTTTCCACCACCACCACATCGGCATCAAAGCGGCCGCGCAGGCGCTTGATGGTCTTGCCCAGCTCGGCCATCGATTGGGTCGACCACTTGCGGTAGTAGCTGATGCCGATCAGATCGTAGTCGGTGACGCCGGCCTTGGTCGCGTCGGCAAACCACGGTTCCACATTCTCCGGCTGGGCGATATGCAGCATCACCCGCGGCTTGATCGTAGAGCGTGCGCCGATGTCGCGTACCGCCTTGATGCCGGCGTTGAACAGCTTGGCGTTGCGCTGCCAGTCGATGGGGCGCTTTTTGTCCCACGGCTTGCTGTCCATCAGATCGGAATTGCTTTCGTTGCCGACCTGCACCAGCTCCGGCATCAGGCCGGCACGGTCGAGCGCGCTGAGCGTGTCATAGGTGAAGCCGTACAGCGTGCGTGCCAGTTCATCGGTATCGGTGATGCTGGCCCAGGCTTTGGGAATCAGCTGTTTTTCGCCGTCGGCCCAGTCGTCGGAATAGTGCAGGTCCAGCAGCACCTGCATACCTTGCGCGCGTGCGCGTGCGATGGTCTTCTTGACGTCGGACAGGTCGCTGTAGCGGGTCCAGCGGGCATCGTTCCACAACCGCACGCGCACCAGATTGGCACCGTGCGCATGGAACAGTTCGAACGGGTCCTTGACCACGCCGTTCTCGCGGTATTGCACACCGCATTCCTCCATCTCGTTGACGTAGGACAGGTCCGCGCCCAGATACAGCGTGGCGGGGGCCGGGGCGGCGTGTGCGAAGGTGGAGATGGCCAGCGCGAGCAGCGCGGGCGTCCAGAGGCGGCGTGTGGAGCGCATGCAATTCCTCGACAGATGAAACGTGGAGCGGGTGACAGCCTGCCGCATGCGGCGGTGCCGTCGTGCGGGCGGTGCGCGCAATCACAACGTCAGTAACGTAGGCGATTGCGCACACCGTGCGCAGTGGTGGAGCAGGCGTGCAGCAGCGGTGTCAGCGGTGCTTTAGAACTTGTAGGTCGCTTCCAGCGAGTAGCGACGGCCGAACACCTGATAGCCGCCGTCGTCCTGATTGGCCAGACGGTTGGGCTTGTTGTCGGTGTAGGCGCGCAGCGGTTCGTTGGTGAGGTTGCCGGCCTGGAAGCGGAAACCGAGCTGCTTGCTGTACTGCCAGTTCAGGCTCAGATCCACCGTGCCTTCGCTCTGCAACCGTGCCAGCCGCGCCGCATTCCAGCCGTACACCACGGTGTAGGGGCTGTGGTACTTGTAACCCACGCGCGCTTCGAAGCTGCCGTTGCTGTACCACAGGTCGAAGGTGCCGGTCTTGCGTGCCAGCCCGCTCAGCGGCAGCGGGTTGTCTTCCGGCGAGAATTCCTTGAGGTTGGAATCGACCAGCGAGAAGTTGGAGTAGACGCCGAAGTTTTCCATGTGCGGGATGAAGTAGAACGGCGTCTGGAAGGTGAGTTCCACACCGTTGATATGCCCGCCGCCGCCATTGAACGGCGCGCTGACCAGGTAATCCAGGCCATTGATCACCTCACGGTCGGTGCGGTAGCCGATGCTGGAATCCACTTCCTTGCGATACACCGCAATCGCCGCCAGCGCTTCCTTGTGGAAGTACCACTCGTAGGACAGGTCGACCTGGGTGGCCTTGAACGGATCCAGTTGCGGGTTGCCGCCGCTGCCGGTGAGCTGGCCGACGGTGACGTTGGGATCGTCCAGGCGCCGGCCGGTGCGCAACTCGTCCAGCGGCGGACGCGCGATGACCTTGGCCACCGCAAAGCGCAGGATGCGTTGATCGTCGATCAGGAAGTTGACGGTGGCACTGGGCAATACGTCGGTGTATTCCTTGCTGTCGCTGCTGGCCTGCACGGTGGTGCCGACCGAATCGAAGCCGTCGCTGGTGGTCTTGGTGTTGACCAGGCGCACGCCGATATTGCCGGTGACATCGGTGCCGAACAGCTGCGAGCTGAACACCGCCTTGGCGAAGGCTTCGCGCACGTCTTCCTTGACGTTCCAGTGGTCGAGCAACTGCTCGTCGAGCGTGGCCGGGTCGAATCCGCCGAAGCCGATCTCGGCGATGGCATCCATGTTGCCGCCGGTCAGCGTGGGCACGTTCAAGTCCGGCATGGTGACCGGATAGATCAGGCCCTGGTACGCCGAGATCGGCTGGTCGTAACCGGACTGGTTGCCGATGAAGCGGCGGTTCTGCTTCTCGCGGCGCGCGGCGCGTGCGCCGAATTCCAGCGAGGTGAACGCCGCGGCATCGACCGGGCGGCTGGCGTTGAGCGCCAGCGCGGCGATCTTGTCGCGCAGCCCCTGCGGTTCGGTCTGGCCGGCGATGCCCCACTCGGGCGTGTCCGAGCTGGTGCTGATGGTGGGGGTGACGCTGCGGCGGAAATCGAACGAGACGGTGTCCGGGTTGCTGCCGAAGCGCACCGCCTGCCAGGTGTTGTCGCGCTTGGCCTGCGAGAACGACAGGTCGCTGCCCAGCGTCCACACATCGCCGCTCCACTTGGCGTTGAGGCCGCCGGCAGTGAGCGTCTTGACCTCGTTGTAGTGGCTGACCACATGGTCGACCTGCAGGTTCGAGTTGGCCAGCGTGCCGGCCACCACGTCGCCATCGACGATGGTGTAGGACGAGCCCGGCGTGGTGTACGGATTAGCGCCGGTCGAGAAGGTGCTGTAGGCCAGGCCGTTGAACCAGTTCTGCAACTGGTCCTCGTCGATTTCGATACGCGAATACAGGCCGTCGAACTTCAACTCGAAGTTGCCCGAGCGCCATTGCACCGTGCCTATCGCACCGGTGCGGGTTTGCTCGGTGAGCTTGAGCTGGTCGGCCGCGCCGAACGGGGTTGGGTCCACGCGGCCGTCGCCATCCACATCGCGCGAGGTGGTGGCATCGGTATAGCCCCAGCTGCCGATCGAGGAGTTGGAGTTCTTCTGCTTCTGGTAGGTGGCGCCGAGCGCAACCGCGAGGTTGTCGTTGATGTGGTGCACCCAGCTGGCACCGAAGCGGCTGCCCCACGGGGAATAGCCGTCCACGTCCTTGGCGTGGTCGTAGAACACCGGGCCGGCGGTGCCGACAAAGCCCGGGCCGGTGTAGTCCAGCGGGCTGATGGTGGAGATGTCCACCGTCGCGGCAAGGCCGCCGGCGACCAGGTCCGCCGACTGGGTCTTGTAGACCTTGACGGTGGAGACGATCTCGGTGGGAAACACTTCCCAGCGCACTGCACGATTGGGCTCGGAGGAGGCGATTTCGCGCCCGTTGACGGTGCCCATGGTCATGCGCGGGCCAAGGCCACGCACGGTGGCCAGGCTCTCGTTGCCGCGGTCGCGGGTGCCGTTGACGCCGGGCAGGCGCACCAGCGCTTCGGCCACGGTGACGTTGGGCATCTGACCCATGTTGTCGGCGGAGATCACTTCCATGACGTGATCGGACATCTGCTTGGCCTGCACCGCCTGGTTCAGGCTGGCGCGCTGGCCGATCACGGTGATGTTGTCGAGCGTGACCGGCGGCGCAGCACTGGTGGTGGCGTCAGTGGCCGGCGGCGCGGCAGGCGCGCTGTCCTGTGCCTGCGCACTGAACGCGGTGGCCAGCACGCAGGCGATGGTGGTGCAGAGGACGTCGCGCACGGGCGTGCGGCGCAGGCGCCGGCTGGCCAGGTGGCCGGTGTGGTGAACGGGCATCGTTTGATCCCTCCCAGGACAAAGTTACCGAATGGACTAGTAGCCGCTGGTGCGGCGCTGTGGCGCGGCTGCGCGTTGGCGTGTCCAACGCGGGCATGGCGGTTGTTGCGGTGTGGAGCTGATCGATCGTTTGCGTGACGCTGCGACGATGGTCGATCGCCTTGACGTCCCCCTGTCCTGCATGTGTCCGCTTCAGGGTAGAAGCGCAAGCCATTCCATTCCAATGAAGCATTTTGCGTGAGCTATCTCGCGTTGGAATGCTGCAGTGCAGCGGTAGCGCCTGCCTGGTCACAGTTGCGGAGTGAGTTGCCTGTACCGGCAACCAAGGTTGCTTGGTCGACGCGACGGAACCGGGTCTCGGACTAACGCGCGTGGGCAGATAACCGGGGCAACGCCGGAAAGGCGCGCTGCACGCAGTCGTTGCGTTCGCAGGTCAGGCATCCGGGGCCGATCGGCACCGCATCGTCCACCGCGTCCAGATCCCAGCCGCGCGCATACACCAGTTGATCGGCATGGCGCAGGTCACAGCCCATCGCCAACGCAAAGGTCTTGCGCGGGCGGCCATAGCCCGGCGCGCCGCTGCTGACCTGGCGCGCCAGCCAGAAGTAGCGCCGGCCATCGGGCATGCGCGCGATCTGGGTCAGGATGCGGTCGGGCTGGTTGAAGGCCTCGTAGACAATCCACAGCGGGCAGGCGCCACCGACATGAGAGAAGTGGAAGTCGGTGGCCGAGTGGCGCTTGGACACGTTGCCGGCACGATCGACCCGCATGAAGAAGATCGGCAGCCCAGCCGCGCCGCGCCGCTGCAAGGTGCTGAGCCGGTGGCAGACCGCCTCGAAGCCGACGCCGAAGCGATCGGCCAGCCATTCGATGTCGTAGCGCGAGCGCTGGGCGCTGCGCAGGAATTGGCCATACGGCATCACCAGCGCGCCGGCAAAATAGTTCGACAGCCCGATCCGCGACAACGCGATACGCTCGGCATCTTCGAAGCCGGCATCGGCGATGCGTGCGTCGAGCAAGGGCGCGCATTCCAGCAACGCCAGTTGCGCGGCCATCTGGAAGGCCTGCTGGCCAGGGCGCAGATGCGCGGGCAGCCACAGCACGCGCGCCTGCGTGTCCACGCTGCGCTTGTCGCTGTGCAGCTCGGGCGCATCCTGCACCAGCAGGCCGTGGCGATCGGCCAGGCGTTGGCGCAGCCGCAGCGGCAGGTTGTCCGAGGTCAGGCCGAGTTCGGCATACAGCGCTTCGGCGCGCTCATCCAGTTCCGGCAGATAGTTGTGCGCGCGGTTGAAGTAATCGCGCACCTGCTCGCCCGGCGACAGCGAGGGCAGTGCGGCATGGTCGGCGCCGATCTGTATTTCCAGTGCGGCGGTGCGCTCGAGCAGGTGCTGGTGAGCGCGGTGCAGGTCCAGCAGCGCCTGGGCCACCTGCGGCAGGTTGCCGGTGAGCACGCGCAGCTCTGCGGCCGAGAGGCTGTGGCCCAGGCTGCGCAGTGATTCGTCCAGCGGCTCGACCAGCGCGGCCGGGTCGTCCAGGTCGAGCAGGCCGTCCAGGTCGCCCAGCGCGGCCTTGAGCCGCTGCTGGATTGCCAGGGTCAGGGGGCGCTGGTTGCGCTCGATCTGGTTGAGGTAGCTCGGCGACAGCCCGAGCCGGCGCGCCAGCTCCGCCTGGGTCAGGCCGTGGCGCTGACGCAGCCGCTGCAGGCGCAGGCCGAGCTGGTGGCGGAGCGGAAGGGGCGACTGGGGCATTTGCAAGATTCGCAAAATAGTGGCGGCAGCTTAGCGCGATTAAGCAGTCTCGGGCTGGGAATGCCAGGTCCTGGTGCGAACAATGCGAAGCATCCGTAGCGACCTTCTGCGAGCGACCCTGCAATGAGTGATTCCGTCCCGCGCGTTTCCCTGTTGATCGACGGCCAGTTCGTCACCTCCGCCAGCACCCATTGGCAGGACGTGGTCAACCCGGCCGATCAGTCGGTGCTGGCACAGGTGCCGTTCGCCACCACCGGCGAAGTGGCCGCGGCGGTGGCGGCGGCCAGCCAGGCCTTCGTGAGCTGGCGCAAGACCCCGATCGGCACGCGTGCGCGCATCTTCCTCAAATACCAGCAGCTGATCCGCGAGCACATGCCCGAGCTGGCCGCGCTGCTCAGCGCCGAGCAGGGCAAGACCCTGGCCGATGCCGAAGGCGATGTGTTCCGCGGGCTGGAAGTGGTGGAACACGCCGCGGCGATCGGCAACCTGCAGTTGGGCGAGCTGGCCAACAACGTCGCCAACGGCGTGGACACCTATAGCCTGCTGCAGCCGCTGGGCGTGTGCGCGGGCATCACCCCGTTCAACTTCCCGGCGATGATTCCGTTGTGGATGTTTCCGATGGCCATCGCCACCGGCAACACCTTCGTGCTCAAGCCGTCCGAGCAGGACCCGATGGTGACCATGCGGCTGGTGGAACTTGCGCTGGAGGCGGGCATTCCCAAGGGCGTGCTCAATGTCGTGCACGGCGGCGAAGACGTGGTCAACGCGTTGTGCGACCACCCGGACATCAAGGCGCTGTCGTTTGTCGGGTCGACCAGGGTCGGCACGCACGTCTATCGGCGCGCCTCGCTGGCCGGCAAGCGCGTGCAATGCATGATGGGTGCGAAAAATCATGCCGTGGTGCTGCCGGACGCCAATCAGGAACAGACGCTCAATGCGATGGTCGGCGCCGCCTTCGGTGCGGCCGGCCAGCGCTGCATGGCGGCATCCACGCTGGTGCTGGTGGGCGAGGCGCGGCAATGGATTCCGGCGCTGGTGGCCAAGGCCAGGGGCCTGACCCTTGGCGCGGGCAATGCGCCGGGCACCGAGGTCGGGCCGCTGATCTCCTGCGCGGCGCGCGAGCGTGTGGAAGGCTTGATCGCCTCCGGTGTCGAACAGGGCGCCACACTGGAACTGGATGGGCGCGCGCCCAGCGTGCCGGGCTTCGAGCAGGGCAACTTCGTCGGCCCGACGATCTTCTCCGGCGTGAGGCCGGGCATGCGCATCTACGACGAGGAAATCTTCGGTCCGGTGCTGGTGATCCTGGAGGCGGCCACGCTGGACGAGGCCATCGCCCTGGTCAATGCCAACCCCAATGGCAATGGCACCGCCTTGTTCACCCAGTCCGGCGCGGCGGCGCGGCGTTTTCAGGAAGACATCGACGTGGGCCAGGTCGGCATCAACGTGCCGATCCCGGTGCCGGTGCCGCTGTTCTCGTTTACCGGGTCGCGTGCCTCCAAGCTCGGCGACCTGGGCCCGTACGGCAAGCAGGTGGTGATGTTCTACACCCAGACCAAGACCGTGACCGCGCGCTGGTTCGACGACGAAACGCTGGGCCACGGCGTCAACACCACCATTTCCCTCAAGTGACACGATCGCCATGAATGCAGCCATCCAGCTACACGCCAATACGGCCGATTTGAATGACGAGCAGGAAGCCTTCCGCGCTGCCGCGCGCGACTTTGCCGACAAGGAACTCGCGCCGCACGCCGCGCAGTGGGATGCGGAAAGCCACTTCCCGCGCGAGGCGATTGCCAAGGCGGCCGAGCTGGGGTTTTGCGGCCTGTACACCGATGAGTGCGTGGGCGGCCTGGGCATGCGCCGGCTCGATGCCGCGGTGGTGTTCGAGGAACTGGCCACGGTCGATCCATCCACCTCGGCGTTCATCAGCATCCACAACATGGCCACCTGGTTGATCGCCAGCTACGGCAATGACGCAGTGCGCGCGCAGTGGGGCGAGGCGATGACCAGCGGCGCCAAGCTGGGTTCGTACTGCCTCACCGAGCCGGGTGCCGGCTCGGACGCGGCCTCGCTCAAGACGCGTGCACAGCGCGACGGCGACAGCTACGTGCTCAACGGCAGCAAGGCCTTCATTTCCGGCGCGGGCGCCACCGATGTGCTGGTGGTGATGGCCCGCACCGGCGACGACGGCGCGCGCGGCATCAGCGCCTTCGTGGTGCCCGCCGATGCGCCCGGCATCAGCTACGGCCGCAAGGAAGAGAAAATGGGCTGGAACAGCCAGCCCACCCGCGGGGTGAGCTTCGAGAACGTGCGTATTCCGGCCGGCAATCTGCTGGGCAAGGAAGGCGAAGGTTTCAAGATGGCGATGAGGGCGCTGGACGGCGGCCGCATCAATATCGCCGCCTGTTCGTTGGGAGCGGCGCAAGGCGCGCTGGACGCCGCCCGCCGCTACATGGGCGAGCGCCGTCAGTTCGGCAAGAAGCTGGCCGATTTCCAGGCGCTGCAGTTCAAACTGGCCGACATGGCCACGCAACTGGTGGCCGCGCGGCAGATGGTGCACACCGCTGCGCGCAAGCTCGATGCCGGCAGCCACGATGCCACCGTGTGGTGCGCGATGGCCAAGCGCTTCGCCACCGACGCCGGCTTTGCGATCTGCGACGATGCCTTGCAGATCCACGGCGGCTACGGCTATATCCGCGAATATCCGATCGAGCGCCTCCTGCGCGACAGCCGCGTGCACCGCATCCTGGAAGGCACCAACGAGGTGATGCGCATGATCATTGCGCGCCACCTGCTCAACGGCGAGGAGGAATTGCGATGAGCGATTGGGCAACACGCACGCATACCGGTTTACATGTCGAACGCGACGGCCATGTCGCCATCGTCACCTTGCGCAATCCGCCGGCCAACACCTGGACCGTGCACAGCCTTGCAGCCTTGCGCGATCTGGTCCGCGCGCTGGATGCGGACCGCAGCATCTACGCCCTCGTGATCACTGGCGACGGCGAGAAGTTCTTCAGTGCCGGCGCCGATCTCAAGCAGTTTGCCGATGGCGACAAGGCTGCTGCACGGGAGGCAGCGCGGCGCTTCGGCGAAGCCTTCGAGGCCTTGAGCGCGTTTCGCGGCGTGTCGATTGCTGCCATCAACGGCTATGCGATGGGCGGTGGCCTGGAGTGCGCGCTGGCCTGCGACCTGCGCATTGCTGAGCAACACGCACAGCTGGCCTTGCCGGAAGCCAGCGTCGGCTTGTTGCCGTGCGCCGGCGGCACCCAGAACCTGCCGCGCCTGGTCGGCGAGGGCTGGGCCAAGCGCATGATCCTGCTCGGTGAGCGTCTGGATGCCGCCACCGCGCACCGCATCGGCCTGGTGGAAGAGGTGGTGGGCACGGGCGAGTCGCGCGCGCTGGCCATCGCCTGGGCACAGCGCGCCGGCAAGCAGAGTCCGGCCAGCGTTGCGGCGTGCAAGCGCCTGGTGCAGTCCACCCGCCACGGCACGCATGCCGCCGCGCTGGTGGCAGAGCGCGAAGCCTTCGTCGACCTGTTCGAGCAGGCCGATCAGGCCGAGGGAGTGGCGGCCTTTCTCGAGAAGCGCGCGCCGCAATGGAGCAATGGCTGATGCTGGATGTGAGCCCACCCGACCAAGCCCCGGTGCTGTTCGAACAACGCGATTGCGCCGACAGGCATCGCATCGGCATCGCCACCTTGAATGCGCCCAGGACGCTCAACGGCCTGTCCCTGCAGATGACGCGCCTGCTGGATGCACAGCTGCGCGTCTGGGCCGACGATACGCGGATTGCCTGCGTGGTGCTGCGTGGTGCCGGCGAGAAGGCGTTCTGCGCGGGTGGCGATCTGCATGGTCTGTACCAGAGCATGCGCGCGCATCGCGAGGCGGTGCCGGATGCGCAGCAACGTCGCGCGCAACCGCAGGGCAATGCGCACGCCGCTGCGTTCTTCGAAGAGGAATATCGGCTCGACCATCGCATCCACACCTACCCGAAGCCGCTGCTGTGCTGGGGCCACGGCATCGTCATGGGCGGCGGTATCGGCTTGATGTCCGGCGCCAGCCATCGCGTGGTCACCGAGCGCTCGCGGCTGGCGATGCCGGAGATCAGTGTCGGCCTGTTTCCCGACGTGGGTGGCAGCTGGTTGTTGCGCCGCGTGCCGCAAGGCGCCGGATTGTTTCTGGCACTGACCGGCGCGCCGCTGGATGCCAGCGATGCCATCTATGCCGGGCTTGCGGATGTGCGCCTGGAGCATGCGCAATACGCGGCAGTGCTGGACGCCCTGGACGCGCATGCCTGGACAGGCGATGCCAGCGAGGATCGCGCCCAGCTCGGCGCGTTCCTGCACGGGATTGCGCAACCGCTGGAGCCGGGTCCGTTGCAGGTGCATGCGGCGCTGATCGCGCAATTGGTGGCAGGCCAGACGCTGCAGGAAGTGGTCGCCGCAATCCTGGCACTGCAAAGCGAAGATGCCTGGCTGCAGGCCGCGCGTGCAACGCTGGCGGCCGGCGCCCCCGGCTCGGCACGCTTGGCGTGGGAGCTGCAACGTCACCCGGGCACCGGCACGCTGGCCGACACCTTTCGCACCGAGTACGTGGTGGCGCTGCATGCCGCCGTGCATGGAGACTTCGCCGAAGGCATTCGCGCGCTGTTGATCGACAAGGACCGCACGCCGCAGTGGCAGCCTGCCGCGCTCGAGCAGGCCGATGCGCAATGGGCGGCGGCATTCCTGCAATCGCCCTGGCCGCCTGCACGGCATCCGCTTGCCGATCTTGGTGCAGGTTGAGTCGCTGACACGCCGCTGCGAACGGTCTTGGCGGATGCGGACAATGAGCCGCATCTGCAGTGCAGGACCGAGGGACGCCACTGCGCCCGTTTGCCGCACTGCGCTGCGGCCGGGCACACCATTCAACGGCCGCGCCAGTCGGTGATGGCCGCCCAACCCTGGAAAACCACACCATGAGCAAGATCGCTTTTATCGGCCTGGGCAATATGGGCGGGCCGATGGCCGCCAACCTGAGCAAGGCCGGGCACCAGCTGCGGGTGTTCGATCTGGTGCCGGCTGCGCTGGATGCGGCAGTCGCTGCCGGCGCGCATGCCGCCAGCTCCGCACACGACACCCTGGCCGACGCCGAGATCGTGATCTCGATGCTGCCGGCCAGCCGCCATGTCGAAGCGCTGTACCTGGGCGAGGCCGGGATTCTGGCGCAGATTCCCGAAGGCGCCCTGGTGATCGACTGCAGCACCATCGCACCCGCCAGCGCACGCAAGCTCGCCGCCGAGGCGCAGGCGCGTGGCCTGGCGGTGCTGGATGCGCCGGTCTCCGGCGGCACGGCGGGTGCGGCGGCAGGCAGCCTGACGTTTATCGTCGGCGGCGCCGCGCAGGTATTGGAGCGTGCGCGGCCGGTGTTGCAGGCAATGGGCAAGAACATCTTCCACGTCGGCGACAACGGCGCCGGCCAGGTCGCCAAACTGTGCAACAACATGGCGCTGGGCGTGATCATGGCCGCCACCGGCGAGGCGCTGGCGCTCGGTGTTGCGCAGGGGCTGGACCCGGCGGTGCTGTCGCAGATGATGGCGGTCAGCACCGGGCGCAGCTGGGCCACCGAAGTGTGCAATCCGTGGCCGGGCGTGTTACCCAACGCGCCGGCATCGCGCGATTACAGCGGCGGCTTCGGCAACGATCTGATGCTCAAGGACCTGGGGCTGGTCGCCGAATCCGCAGTGCAGGCGGGCGTGTCGATTCCGCTCGGCGAGCTGGCGCGCAATCTGTACGCGATGAACAGCCAGGCCGGCAACGGTGCGCTGGATTTCTCCAGTGTGATCAAGCTGGTGGCCAAGGTTTGAGAGCGGCTAGCAAAAGCGTCTGCGCCCACCGTCAAGTAGGTGCGGCTGGAGTGGTGATTCGTCTCCGTCTGGAGAGTTGATCGAACTGGGGGCATCGGCGGTAGAGTGAATGATCTGCGACTTGGCTGCAGGGCCCTTGCCCGCCCACCCTCGCAGGACACGCCGCAAGTACGTCCGTGTAGGCTCTTACGCGGCATCCATGCCGCGTAAGGTCCCGCGACGGTGGGCGGGCAAGGACCTGTCGAGTTGAGCGGTGTGCATGGTTTTCAGTAAGACAGCCAGCAAACTGTCTGGTGCGGGGTCCTCGCCGGTTGCGGGACCGTGTGGCGGCATGGATGCCGCCACCGAGCCCCCAGGGACGGGTTCACGGCGTGTCCCGCAAGCGGTGAGGGCATCGCGCACTCGACGCTGTGGTTTTGCTGCAGGGCCCTTGCCCGCCCACCATCGCAGGACATGCCGCAAGTACGTCCGTGTAGGCTCTTACGTGGCATCCATGCCGCGTAAGGTCCCGCGACGGTGGGTGGGCAAGGACCAGTCACGATGGTCGGTACGCATGGTTGCAAGCAGGGGGGTCAGGCAGTGCATGCAGCGCAGCCGTCCGACGAGGTGCGGTCTGATCAACTTCTTTCTATCCGAGCAACGTCACTGCCAATACGACATCACTCCACCCACTAACGAAAGCGCGGGTGGCCGACGCATTGCCGCCATCGCTGCGGCGTTTGAGAGGTTCTGTTGGCCGCTCCAAGTCGCTACCGGGCCTGGGCAACAAGGTGCAACGCCGCGCTCGCGTGATGTGATGTCATCACGCCCGGGTGTAATAGTCTCCGCCATCGCGTGCGCCTAAGGTGCGCGCATTGCACGAGGCCACCGCATCCATGGGACACGACCACAACCACGCACCCAGCGACATCCGCCACGAGACACCGCTATGGTGGGCGCTGGGACTGACCGCCACGTTCCTGTTGGCGGAAGTCATCGGTGCGTTCATCACCAACAGCCTGGCGCTGCTGTCCGACGCCGCACATATGGCCACCGACACCGTCGGCCTGATGATCGCCCTGCTTGCCGTGCGCCTGAGCCGTCGTCCTGCCGATGCGCGCCGCACGTATGGTTACGTGCGACTGGAAGCGCTCGGCGCGCTGGCGAACGGCGCGCTGTTGTTCGCAGTCGGCGCCTACATTCTCTGGGAGGCCGCGCAGCGCTTCCGCGCACCGCAGGATATTTCCTCCAGCGGCATGCTGCTGATCGCCGGTTTTGGCCTGGTGATCAATCTGATCGCCATGAAGCTGCTGCACGCCGGCAGCGGCGAGAGCCTCAACGTCAAGGGTGCCTATCTCGAGGTCTGGAGCGACATGCTTGGCTCGGTGGCGGTAATCATCGGCGCGTTGCTGATCCGCTGGACCGGCTGGCAGTGGATCGACCCGGTGCTGGCCGTGCTGATCGGCCTGTGGGTGCTGCCGCGCACCTGGGTGCTGCTGCGCGAGGCGATCAACGTGCTGCTGGAAGGCGTGCCCAAAGGCATCGATCTGCCGCAGGTGCAGCAGGCGCTGACCAGCTACCCCGGCGTCGAAGACGTGCACGACCTGCACGTCTGGGCACTGGCCTCCAGCACGCCCGCGCTCACCGCACACGTGGTGGTCAGTGAAACCACCGACCGCGACCGCCTGCGCGACGCCCTCGCCGAGCTGCTGCACGCGCGTTTCGAGATCACCCACGTTACCTTGCAGGTGGAGAGCGGCGACTGCGGCACCGAGCCGTGTGGTGCGGCGCCGGTCGGGCAAGGCTCCGCGCATGACGATCATCGTGGTCACGCGCATTCGCACGGCGGCCACTCGCACTGACGCGGACCACGCCGCCAGTGGGCTTGTTCCCCAACTGGCGGTGGCATGGCGTTGCCTGGAGCAGGACCCAGTCAGGCCAGCCTGTCCGATCGAGGGAAGAGCCGTCCTGCTTCCTCGCTGCCGCCCAGGTCGTATGATCGAGCCGGGGAAGACTGCGAGGCCGGCGGCGCGATGGCGGTACAGATCGAACAACGCAACGAACGCATCGCCGCGCTGATCGCCGAGGCGGGCGCGGCAGCATCGGCCGGGCAATGGCAACAGGCCGAGCAATTGTGGACACAGGTGCGCCAGTTGGCGCCGACGCACCCGCAGGCCTTGTACAGCCTGGGCGTGCATGCCTACCAGCGTGGCGATGCAACGGCGGCGCTGGAGTGCCTGGCAGGCGCACGCGCAAGCAGCCCGGGCGATCCGATGATTGTGCTGACCATTGCGGTGGTGAAACAGGCGCAAGGCGACGTGGAGGGCGAATGGCAGGCCATCAGCGCGGCGCTGGCGCTGGATGCGTACTTCCTGCCCGGGCTGCTGGCAAAGGCCGCATTTCTGCAGGCACGCGGGCGTCCGCGCGCCGCCGCCGGTGTCTATCGCGATGCGCTGAAGATCGCGCCGCCGGAGCCGCAGTGGCCGGCGGTGTTGCGTCGCAAGCTGGCCCTGGCCAGGCAGGCAGTGGAGCAGGACACGCTTGAGCTGGAAGCGCAATTGCGCGCCGTCCTGGATGCTCCTGGCATCGCGGTGGACGCCGCGCTCGCAGGACGCTGGGCGGAAGCGGCCGCGATCGCATGCGGGCGCAGTCGCCCGTTCCATTCCCAGTCCAACCGCTTGTACATCCCGCGACTGCCAGCCCTGCCGTTTCACCCGCCGGACGCGTTTCCCTGGATCGCTGCAGTACAGCGTCAGACCGCGGCGATCGCGCAGGAACTGCGCGCCGTCATGCACGAGGACAAGGGCGGCTTTGCGCCCTACATCGCCTACGCGCCGGACCAGCCGGTCAATCAGTGGAAGGAGCTCAACCATTCGCCGGCATGGAGTTCCTATCCGTTGTGGGCACATGGACAGCCGGTGGATGAACATCTGCGGCAGTGCCCGGCAACCGCCGCCGCGTTGGCATTGGTCGATGCGGCGCAGATCGACGGCGTGTGCCCCAACGCGATGTTTTCGGTGCTTGCGCCGCAGACGGTCATTCCGCCGCACCATGGTGAGACCAACGCACGTCTGGTGGCGCATCTTCCATTGATCGTGCCCGAGGGCTGCAGCTTCCGGGTCGGTTACGACTGGCGGCAGTGGGAGGTCGGCAAGGTGCTGGTGTTTGACGACTCGATCGAACATGAGGCGCGCAACGCGAGCGCGCAGCTGCGTGCGGTGCTGATCTTCGATGTCTGGAACCCGCTGCTGAGCCAGGATGAGCGGCAGATGGTCAATGCCATGGAGACGGCGATCGCGCGCCACCGTGCGGGATGAGGTGGTGCCGGTAGTCGGCCGGTTCAGTCCGCAGGTGTGATGCCGAACCGGGCAAGTGTGGCGCGCAGCGGAGCGAGCTGGGTCGCGTAGGGCTTCCAGCGTCCGGACGCATCGCCATGCAGGGGCTGGCGCACCTGCCAGTAGCTGGCTGTTCTGACGGCTCCAGGTGCCTTGTGGAAATCCAGGCAATCCGGTTCCCAGGGCAACTGCAAAAAGTCCAGCAGTGCACGCAGGCTGCGTTCCGGCGCGGCGACAAAGGCGTCATAGTCGAAGGTATGGATGCTGTCCGGGTACAGCGACAGCCAATGCGCCATCAGTCGCTGGTAGGCAGCATAGAAATGCCCGATGTCCTCCAGCCGGCCCGCATAGTCAAAGCGTTGTGGATTGAGCTGCTGCATGAAGATCGACAGCCCGTTGTCCAGCGGGTGACGACGTGTGTGCACGACCCTGGCCGCAGGAAACAGCTGCTTGATCAGCCCGATCAGTTGAAAGTTGTCGGGGCGCTTGTCGGTGATGTAGCGCAGTTGCGCATGCTGGGGAACGGCCGCAGACACGCGTTGACGATAGGCCGCGGCCAGCTGTGTCAACGTGTGCGAGGACAGATGCTGCGCGGCTTGCGGGAACGGCGACAGCGACTGTGCAACCAGTCGCGGCAATGCATCCAGTTCGCCCCCAGCGGCAATGCACGAGTGGCGCGACAAGGCCTGTTCGATCAAGGTGGAGCCGGAGCGGAACATGCCGCAGATAAACAGTGGCGGTACCGCGTCGTCGACAGCGGCCATGGGCGGTGGCTGGCGCGCGTCGCTTGCATCGGCAAATACCGCAGCGATGCCGTCGAAGTGCTGTTGTGTGCGGATCGGGTCGTAGCGCCGCGCCTGTGCATGGCCATGCCGGTTGGCGGCACTGGCCGCATCGAATGCCTGGCTGTGCAGGCCGAGGCGGTCGTAGGCATGGGCCAGTGCATGCAGCAGCGTGGCCGTCAACGCAGGATCCTGTCCCGCGACCGAGCCTGCCTGCGCAAGTGCGAGCAAGCGTATGTCCTGCGCATGCGTGGGAGGATCCAGGTGCAGCAGGCGTGCGGTGGCTTGCAGCTGCAACGCCCGTGTCTGGGCATCGACAGGAGGACTGGCGAGCAGCCGGCGATAGGCGGCGACCGCCTGGTCGCGTGCGCCCAGCTCCTCCTGCAGGTTGCCCAGATTGAGCAAGGCAGGGGCGTAGTCCGGCCGGCACTGCAGTGCCAGATCAAGTTCCTTCAGCGCTGCCGCCTCCTGATGTAGATGGTCGCTCAGCAACGCGGCGCGATTGAGATGGATTTGCTCCGGCAGCGCGGCACCGCACTGCAATGCCTGCGCATAAGCGTCCAGTGCGGCGGATGCCTCGCCGGTCTGGCGCAGCAGATATCCCAGGTTGTACCAGGCATCGGCGCAGCGGGGCTGCGTCTGCAGGATGTGGCGATAGGCGACAATTGCCTGCGCCAGATGGCCTTGTTGCAGTAAGCGTGCGGCGTGCTGCAAGGACGGGTCCAAGGCGTTATTCCAGGCATTCTTGCAGCGGGCGGGAGACCTGCAGCTTAGGCGGCGCCAGCGGTGCGTTCAATCGCCCCGCGGCCGGACGGTGATGAGCGGTCTTTCCTGCGTTCGCCGCTTGCCTTGTATGCTCTGCTGCAATCGACGAGTGAAGATGCGCGCATGCACAAGCGAGTGGTGTGGGGGCTGACGGTGTTGAGCTGCGCCTGGGCGGCATCGGCGCAGGACGTGCCGACGCATCGCTGCGCCGCAGTACTCGATCCCTTGTCGCGGCTGGCCTGCTATGACGCCAGCTTTCCGCCAACGCAGGCGGTGCGGGCGGCGGAGGCGGACAGGGGAGTCAGGGCATTCGGCCGCAGCAGCCAACAGGCCTCGGCAGCGACAGGTGCGCAGCAGTCAGCACCTGCGCAACTCACCGCGAAGGTGCTTGCAGTGGCGTATCAGCCAGACGGCACGCGTATCGTGTCGCTGGACAGTCGCCAGCGCTGGGCGCTGACAGAAGCGACCAGCCGCGGGCCGCTGGCCGAGGGCGAGGTCGTGGTGATCCGCAAGGCCGCAATGGGAAGCTACATGTTGGTGACCGCTGCCGGTGTGGCACTACGTGCCCGCCGCATCGACTAGCCAGGCCACCGACGGCATCGCAACAGACAGAAGAGAATGGATGACTGAGAGACCGCTACGCGCCCTGTTGCACAACGGGTATCAACTGCTGCGTCAGGAACGTTATGCCGAGGCAGCTGTGTTCGCCGACCGCGCCTGCGCAGAGCAGCCAGGCAATGCGCATCTGCTGGAGCTTGCCAGCGAAGCCCGGTTGGCCAACGGCGATCCGCAGGCCGCAGCCGACCGCATCGCACAGGCTGCGGCGGTTGCAACGTCACCGCTCCCGCTATTGATCAAACACGCCAGTTTGCTGCTGCAGCTGCGTCGTCGCCGCGAGGCCCGGCTCGTCGCCGGCCAGGCACAGGCGCTGGCCGCCGCCGACGGCGCTGCATGGTGGCGGATCGGCGCGCTGTACAGCGGCTGCCACGAGGTGGCGGCCGCCCGTGATGCGTATCGGCATGCGATGACATTGCTGGGAGAACAGCCCGGCTTGCTGTACGACCTCGCCACCATGCAGTTCTTTGGTGGCGAATTCGATGCGGCTGAGCGCACCCTGGAGCGGCTATTGCAACTGGCACCCGGCACGGGCGATGCCCTGTACCTGCGCGCCACGCTGCGGCGTCAGACCGGGCAGCACAACCACCTGGACGATCTGCGTCACCGCTTGACCACGCTATCGGAACCATCCGCCCGAGCGGCCGGCCTATACGCCCTGAGCAAGGAGCTGGAGGACCTGGGCCAGCATGCGGAGTCGTTCGAGACATTGACCGCAGCAGCGGTCTGCAAGCGCAAGACTCTGCAGTATGACGTTGCTGCCGAGTGTGCGCATATCGCCCAGGTGCGCGAGGCGTACGACCCGGCTGCCTTCGCACTGCAGCCCGGTCATGCGGGTGAGGGGGCGATCTTCATCGTCGGTTTGCCACGCTCCGGCACCACTTTGCTGGAGCGCCTGCTGATCCAGCGCGGCGGTGCACGCTCGGCCGGGGAGCTGATGGATTTCGGTGCGTTGCTCGGCAGTGCGACCTCCGGCGTACTGTCGACCAATCCCGAACTGACCGCCGCCCAGGCATCGCTGCAGATCGATTTCGCGGCGCTTGGGCAGGAGTATCTGCGCGGTGCCCGTGAGCTGGTGCACGACCATCCGGTGTTCATCGACAAGATGCCGGTCAATTACCTGTATTGCGGCATGATTGCCGCCGCGCTGCCACGCGCACGCATCATCCATCTGGTGCGCGATCCGCTGGACACCTGTTATGCGATGTACAAGACCTTGTTCTACAACGCCTATCCATTCTCGTATGCGCTCGATGAGCTCGCGGATTATTACCTGGCCTATCAGCAGACCATGCGGCACTGGCATGCGGTGCTGCCCGGTAGCATTCTCGACGTGCACTACGAAGAGTTGGTGCGCGACACCGACCAACAGATCACGCGGGTGCTGAGCTGGTGCGGGCTGGCGCGCAGTGACACCATCACCGAACTGGAGCATGTGCCGTTCGTGACTGCGAGCGCGGCGCAGGTGCGTGGCGATGTCCACCAACGCTCGGTGCATAGCTCTCGGCGTCATCTGGACGGACTGCTGCCAGTGTTGACGCGACTTCAGGCAGCTGGCGTGATCGTGCCCGGCGTCGAAGCGTTGTAAGAGTTTCTCGCTGGCCGACCAATAGTTCTTGCAACTGAGCGAGCGGTTGGCTCGCGACCGACGAACGAACGAACGAACAAGGCGGAATCGGGCTCCACGAGAGAAAAGAGCCCCAGAGGGCCGCTTTTTCCGTGACATCCGCACTCTTTTGGGGATTCGCCGCACCGATTCGGAGCATTTCTGAATGGCGCTTTAATTCTCGTCAACGTGGTCTTAACATCGGGTTGGCAACGTTTTTTCGGGCGCTCTTTCGTCCGGCCGTTAGCCAGTGTGGAAGCGCAGTTTGATGCGCTTGCCAACGACGTCGCAGCACGTGCCGGCATTGCCTCAGATGCCGATGCAGTGCGTTGCGCTTACCCGTTCGAACTTCTCGGAGAGAGAGATGAGATTGAAGACCACCAAGCTGCGCGACGCCATCCGGGTATCGCTCACGGTTGGCGCTGCGGCGTTAGCCCTGTCGGGAACCGTGAGCGCGCAGGAGCAGCCCTCGACGGAACTCAAGAGCCTGGACGCGATCAGTGTCACCGGTACGCGCATCAAGAGCCAGACGATGACTGCCTCCAGTCCGGTGGCAGAGATCAACAAGGAAGAATTCCAATACACCGGCTCGACCAAGGTCGAAGATCTGATCAACCAGTACCCGCAGCTCTCGGCGAGCTTCGACAACTTCGCCAACAATGGCTCGCAGGGGTATGCGACCGTCGATCTGCGTGGATTGGGCGCGCAGCGCACCTTGACCCTGGTCAACGGCAGGCGCATTCCCAAGGGTATCGGCGAGAGTCCGGACATCAGCATCATTCCGGCAGCGCTGGTGCGCCGCGTGGACATCCTGACCGGCGGCGCCTCGGCGGTGTACGGCTCCGATGCCGTCGCCGGCGTGGTCAATTTCGTGCTCGACGACGAGTTCGAAGGTGTCAGTGTCGACATGGGCTACAACGCCTACCAGCACGACAACGGCAACACCTTGATGCGCGGCCTGATGGACGACGCCGGTTACGATTATCCGACTGGAAACTCCGGTTTCGACGGCATCTCGCGCAATGTGGACCTGGCCATCGGCGGCAGCTTCGGTGAGGCGGGGCATGCCACCGCATGGGCCACCTGGCGCGAGAACGATCCACTGCTGCAGGGCCAGCGCGATTACTCCGCATGCGCATTGAGCAACCGCGGCACCGCGTGCGGCGGCTCTGCCACCGCAGATCCGGCCAACTTCTATGTCGTCGCTCCGTCGGCTGGCGCGTTCTACGTGCAGCCTTCAGCCGGCGGCACCTGGTCGCAGGTCGCATCCCCGAATCTCTACAACTTCGCGCCGTTGAATTACTACCAGCGTCCGGACACGCGCTACACTGCCGGCACCAACATCAAGTACGAGGTCAACGAGCACTTCAAGCCCTATCTCGAAACCTTGTTCGTCAACCGCAAGAGTTCGACCCAGATCGCGCCGTCGGGTGCGTTTTTCACCGACCTCAACGTCAACTGCGCCACCTCGGTGATCGGTAGCCTGTGCAACGATGTGGGCATCACCGACGATGAGTTCACCGTCTACGTGGCCAAGCGCAACGTCGAAGGCGGCCCGCGCATCACCGACTCGGATACCAACAGTTTCAGCATCACCACCGGCGCCCAGGGCGACATCAACGACAACTGGTCGTACGACGCCTCGTTCACCTACAACCGCAGCACCACCAAGTCGGAAAACAGGAACGACTTCGTGACCACGCGCGTACGCGATGCATTGCTGGGCTGCCAGCCTGGTTCGTTCGATGGCTGCGTGCCCTACAGCGTGTGGACCGACAGTGTCACCGCAGCAGAGGCAGAGGCGTTGCAGGGCGTGGGTATCGTCAACTACGAAACCTCAATGCGCGTGTTCAACGCCTATGTGACCGGCAATTTCGGCTACAGCCTGCCGTGGGCCGGCGATAACCCGATCAGTCTGGTCGGCGGTGTCGAGACCCGTACCGAAACCTTCAAGCGCGTGGCCGACAGCAACATGCAGACCGGCAACTTCACCGGCCTGGGTGGCCCGACCTCCAATGTGTCCGGCGACATCGGCGTCAAGGAACTGTTCCTCGAAGGCGCGGTGCCGCTGGTGGCGCAGGCCGGTAGTTTGGATCACCTCGACATGCAGCTTGGCTATCGCTATTCGGACTACGACACCTCCGGTGGCGTGAGTACCTACAAGGCCGGTCTGGGTGCAACATTCGTCGATGGCAAGTACCACCTGCGCGCGGGCTGGAACCGTGCGATCCGCGCTCCGAACGTGACCGAGCTGTATAACGAAAATACGATCGGACTGTGGAGCGGTAGCGATCCGTGTGCTGGTGCCAATCCGGTCTTCACCCAGGCCCAGTGCGCCAACACCGGTGTGACGGCAGCGCAATACGGCCGCGTTGCAGCCAACCCGGCCGGCCAGTACAACGAAATCGGCGGCGGCAATACGACATTGCAGCCGGAAACGGCCAACACCTGGACCGTCGGTTTTGCTGCCAGCCCGATCAAGGGGCTCGATCTGAGCGTGGATTACTACGACATCAAGATCGACGACGCGATCCGCAGCATCGGCTCGTCCAACATCCTCACCGCATGCGGCGTGACCGGTAATGCGGATATCTGCAGCCGCGTGCGCCGCAATGCCACGACGGGCGATCTGTTCCGCGGTAGCGATCCGGACGTATCCGGTCTGATCCTCAATTCCCAGGACAATTTTGGTTCGTTGCATTTCCAGGGCGTGGATCTGACCGCATCGTATGCCTGGAGCGTCGGCCCCGGGCGCCTGACCACCTCGATGATGGGCAGCTACGCCATCAAGCAGGAGTACGAGCCGGTTCCGGGTGTGCAGGAAGTGACCTACGACTGCGCGGGCGTGGTCAACGTGGCCTGCAACAGTGCCGAATGGCGGCATGTGCTGAGCACGCGCTACAGCTTCGATCGCTACACCGTCAGTCTGCGCTGGCGCTATATCGGTGAGCTGGATTACCAGAACACCGACGGCACCCGTGGCACAACCGACGTACGCCTGGTGAACCAGGACAACAAGGTGTCGGCATACAACTACTTCGACCTGTCCGGTTCGATGCAGTTGGGCGATTACGTCACCTGGACCTTGGGCATCAACAACATCGCCGACAAGGAGCCGCCGCTGGTGGGCGGCAGCCTGACCTTCAACGGCAACTCGCTCGCCGGTTACGACCAGGCGGGTCGTTACTTCTTTACCAGTGTGGGTCTGCGTTTCTGAGTCACGTTGCAAGCTGGTAAAAACAACGGCGAGCCTTGGCTCGCCGTTGTTCTTTGTTGCCTGCGAAAGCGTGGGTCGATGGCTTGCCGCGCTGCAACCTGCAGATCACCTCAGTCGCCGATCGCCCCTCGCTTGCGTGGCTGATCGACGTCGAAGACAGCGTCGACGGCTCACGCTACCGGTTCACGCAACAACGGCGACTCCCAGCCCGGGCGCGGTGCGAAACGCTCGCCATAGCGCGCCTGCAGTGCCTGCAGACGTGCCAGCAAGGCGTCGGCGCCGACACTGCGGATGTGCTGGATCGGGCCGCCGCGGAACGGGGCAAAGCCGGTGCCGAAGATCACGCCGGCGTCGAGCAGGTCCGCATCGGCTACCACGCCGTCGTGCAGGCAGGCGACCGCTTCGTTGAGCAGCGGCAGGATCAGGCGATCTTCCAGGTCTGCCGGCGCCTCGTAGCCGCTGGCGACCTCGGGCTTGACCGCGCGCCCGTTCTCCCACTTATACAGGCCCTGGCCGTCCTTCTTGCCGCGCTTGCCCGGCTCCACGGTGGCCAGCGCCGCCGGAATCGGCAGGTGCAGGAACGGGGCGAGCTCCGCGCCCACGCCGGCGGCAACGTCCAGCCCCACCGTGTCGATCAGTTCGATCGGCCCCATCGGCATGCCGAACTTCACCGCGGTCTTGTCCAGCACCGGGCCCGGTACGCCTTCGGCATAGGCGGTGGCCGCTTCGAGCAGGTACGGGAACAGCACGCGATTGACCAGGAAGCCCGGCGTGCCGGCCACCGGTACCGGGAACTTGTCCAGCGCCTTGCAGAATGCCGCCAGGCGCGCGACGTTGGCCGGATCCAGCCCGTCGTGCTGCACGATTTCCACCAGCGGCATCATCGATACCGGATTGAAGTAGTGCAGGCCGGCAAACTGCGCCGGGCGCTGGATATGCCCGCGGAGCTCGGTCAACGGAATCGACGAGGTGTTGGTGGTCAGCAAGGCATCAGGCTTGAGCTGCGGCTCGATGGACTGATACAGCTCGCGCTTGGCCTGCGGGTTCTCGATGATCGCTTCGATCACCAGGTCCGCCTGCGCCACGCCCGCGCCGGCCAGGTCGCCACGCAGGCGCGCCGCCACTGCCGGCCGCTTGGCCTCGTCCTTGACGCGCTTGGCGAACAACTCGCCGCCGCGGCCCAGCGCCGTATCGATGAAGCGCTGCTCGCGATCCTGCAGCGTCACCTCGAAGCCCTTGTACGCCGCCCAGGCCGCGATATCGCCGCCCATCACGCCGGCGCCGACCACATGCACATGGCGGATCGGAGCCGGCGCCGCAGCGCCGGCATCCTTGCCACCCAGCGCTTTCAGGCGCTCGGTGAGAAAGAAGATGCGGATCAGGTTGCGTGCGGTCGGGGTGCTGGCAAGCTTGACCACCGCCTTGCGCTCGGCCGCCAGGCGCGCCTGGATGCCGCTGCCGCCGGCCCGTTCCCACACGTTGATCAAGGCGTAGGGCGCCGGATAATGCTCCTTGCGCGCCTTGCGTGCGACCTGCTTGCGCATCTGTGGCGCCAGCAGCTTGCGCGCGAGCAAGGTATTGGTGGCCCACGCGGTGACGCGCTGCTTGAATGGGCGTTTGCTGCCGGTCAGCGCCAGCGCGGCGGCGACATCGACCAGCACCGCGGGCGCGGCGACCTTGTCGACCAGGCCCATTGCGCGGGCGGCCTTGGCCGCGACGGTGCGGCCGGTCAGCATCAGGTCCATCGCCGCCGGCGCACCGATCAGGCGCGGCAAGCGGGCGCTGCCGCCCCAGCCGGGAAAGATGCCGAGCTTGGTTTCCGGCAGGCCGATGCGCGTGCTGGCATCGTCGGAGGCCACGCGATACCGGCACGCCAGCGCGATCTCGGTGCCGCCGCCCATGCAGAAGCCATGGATCGCCGCGACCGTGGGGCAGGGCAGTTCGGCCAGCTTCTGAAAGACGCTCTGGCCGCGATGGATCGCATCGTTGACGGTGCCCTTGCGGTCGAACTCCTGAAATTCCTTCAGGTCAGCGCCGGCGATGAAGCCGTTGGGCTTGCCCGAGCGCAGCACCACGCCCCTGGGCGGGTCCAGCGCCAGACGTTCGACCAGCGCGCCCAGTTCGAGCAGCACCTCCTGCGAAAACGCGTTGACCGGTGCGCCTTGGCGATCAAGGCTGAGCACGACCACGCCGTCCTCGCGCAGGTCGGCCTGCCAATGGCTGAATCGGAGCCCGTCGAAACCTGGAAGCATGCGTCTGGCCGTCCGGAGATATAAGGAAAGGTCGTTATCATCCAGAGGTTGTTTCCTTCACGTCAAATACCCATACCTGTCGGCAGGGCGGCGCGCGCCTCGTGCGAGGCGTCGCCAGTGGCGCATCGGTGCAGCTAGTCTGATGCGTGACGATCGCACGGATCGGTATGAACTTTTCTTTTCAATGGTTGTCTCATTGCCCGACTTCGGTGGGCTGACAGGAGTGCGGCCCGACATGGCCGAAGTCGATACACCTCAGGAGCTGGACCTGGAACTGGTCCGGCGCGTGCAGCGCGGCGAGAGCGCAGCGTTCGATGTGCTGGTGCGCAAATACCAGCACCGCATCGTTGCGTTGATCGGGCGTTACATCGCCGACTGGAGCGAGTGCCAGGACGTGGCCCAGGATACGTTTGTGCGCGCCTACCGCGCGATCAACAGTTTCCGCGGCGACTCGCAGTTCTATACCTGGTTGCACCGCATTGCCGTCAACACTGCCAAGAACCATCTGGTTGCGCACAACCGCCGCCCGCCCACCGACGATATCGAGATCAGCGATGCCGAACAGTTCGATGGTGCCACCCGCCTGCGCGATACCGACACCCCGGAGCGCGAATTGATGCGACAGGAGCTGGAACAAACGGTGATGCGTGCGGTCCAAGCCCTGCCGGAAGAACTTCGGTCGGCCATCACCCTGCGCGAGGTGGAAGGGCTGAGCTACGACGAAATCGCGCGAAAGATGGATTGCCCGATCGGAACGGTGCGCTCGCGCATCTTCCGGGCGCGCGAGGCCATCGACATCGAGCTGCGGCCTCTGTTGGAGACCGAAAGCGCT
Organism: Xanthomonas sp. WHRI 7064; assembly: GCF_040202355.2. Taxonomy (NCBI): domain Bacteria; kingdom Pseudomonadati; phylum Pseudomonadota; class Gammaproteobacteria; order Lysobacterales; family Lysobacteraceae; genus Xanthomonas; species Xanthomonas sp. WHRI 7064. Next base: position 1,605,327 of record NZ_CP167821.1, read on the forward strand.
ACCCGTGAGCGACACCGTGTATGAGCCATAACCCTGCCATGTCCACCACCGACAAGTTCGAGCGTCACTACCGCCAGCAGCTGTCTGCGCTGGTGGATGGCGAATTGAGCGCCGACGAGTCGCGCTTCCTGCTGCGCCGTCTGGCCCACGACGAAGAACTGGCCGGCTGCCACGAGCGTTGGCAGCTATGTGGCGATGTGCTGCGCGGTGCGGCCAGCGCGCCGGCACCGCTGGATTTTGCCGTGCGCGTGCGCAGCGCCATTGCCGACGAGCCGGTGCCGCAGGCGCAGCCGGCCACGCGTTCGGCCACGCGCTGGCGCTGGGGTGGTGGCGCAGCGATTGCGGCATCGGTCGCGGCGATTGCCCTGTTCATGGCGCGCGAGCGCCTGCCCGAGACCGTACCGCCGGCCGAGCAGGTCCCGGTGTTCGCCACGACGGCGCAGCTGCCGGCGGCCACGCAGGCCCCAGCCACGCCCGCAGCACCGAAGGCTCCGGCCCAGCCCGGCCCGGCCACTCCCGACGAGGTGGCCGCGCTGGCCGCAGCGGTGCCGGCCGCCGCGCTGGCATCCACGCGCCGTGGCGCGGCCACACGCAACCAGCAGGTCGCCCGCAGCGTTGCCGCGCGCCAGCAGCAGGCGCCAACCCGCATGCTGGCGTCCGCTGCTCCCGCTGCGACGACGGCCACGGCCAGTGCGGCGGCGCCATCGAATCCGTTCACACATCCAGATACCACCTTGCAGGCACGCCCATGGCCGCGTGCGGCCCTGTCCGGTGCCGGTGAAAGTCCGCTCAATGCCAGCTTCCGCCAAGGCGGACAAGGCACCGCGTTCTATCCGTTTGAGCCTGCGCCGCAGGGTGTTGCCAGCCCCGCGCCCAGCCGGCCGCTGCCGGTGCAGCCGCCGCAGGATTGATGCCGCCGCCGATCTTCATCCGTTCGGCGCCCTCCCTCCCGTTATCGTGCCGGACCCCTGCAGTGGCAGGGGCTTTGGCCCCTGTCGCCCTGCCATCGGAGGCAACCTGATGAACCACCGCATTCGCACCCAGATGTTCGGCCTGATCGCCATGACCCTGCCGCTGGCCGCCTGCGCGCAGCAGTCCGCGCCCGCGGCCAAGGATGTTGCCCCGATTGCCGCCAACCGCAGCGCCACCCCGGCTCCGCAGCTGGTGGCCGGCTTGCCGGACTTCACCAATCTGGTCGAGCAGGTCGGCCCGGGTGTGGTCAATATCGAAACCACCATCACCCGCAAGGACGCCATGGCGCGCCAGCGGCGTGGTGGTCCGGGTGGGCAGGACGGCGGCGCGATGCCCGGCGACGAGCAGATGCCGGAATTCTTCCGCCGCTTCTTCGGGCCGGATTTCCAGATGCCGGGCGGGCCGCGGCAGGGGCCGGGCCAGGGCGGCGACGACGATGGCGGCATCGCCGGCAAGTCGATGGGCTCGGGCTTCATCATTTCCGCCGACGGCTATGTGCTGACCAATCACCATGTGGTCGATGGTGCCAGCGAGGTCACCGTCAAGCTGACCGACCGCCGCGAGTTCAAGGCCAAGGTGGTCGGCAGCGACGAGCAGTTCGACGTGGCGCTGCTCAAGATCGAGGCCAAGGGCCTGCCGACGGTACGCCTGGGCGATTCCAACACGCTCAAGCCGGGCCAGTGGGTGGTGGCGATCGGCTCGCCGTTCGGCCTGGACCACTCGGTCACCGCTGGCATCGTCAGTGCGACCGGGCGCAGCAATCCGTACGCGGACCAGCGCTACGTGCCCTTCATCCAGACCGACGTGGCGATCAACCAGGGCAACTCCGGCGGCCCCTTGCTCAACACGCGCGGCGAAGTGGTCGGCATCAATTCGCAGATCTTCTCCGCCTCGGGCGGCTATATGGGGATCAGTTTTGCGATCCCGATCGACCTGGCCTTCAGCGCTGCCGAGCAGATCAAGGCCACCGGCCATGTGAGCCGCGGCATGCTGGGCGTGGCGGTCGGCCCGATCGACTCGCTCAAGGCGCAGGGCCTGGGCCTGCCGGATACGCGCGGCGCGCTGGTCAACGACATTCCGCCCGGCAGCCCCGCCGCCAAGGCCGGAATCGAGGTGGGCGATGTGATCCGCGCCGTCAACGGCAAGCCGATCGATGTCGCCAGCGATCTGCCGCCGATGATCGGCCTGATGGCGCCGGGCACCAAGGTCAACCTGGACGTGTTGCGTGATGGCAAGCCGCGCAAGGTGGCCGTCACCCTCACGACGCTGGACAACCCCGCCGGCAACGCCGCCCCGCGTACCGCGGCCGAAGACGCCAAGCCCAGTGCTCCGGCCAGTGTGGAGCTGCTCGGCCTGCAGGTCGCCGATCTCACCGCTGCCGAGCGCAGCCGCCTGGGCCTGGAGGCCGGCGAGGGCGTGCGCATCGCAGCGGTGACCGGCGCGGCAGCACGCAGCACCCAACCGCCACTGTCGCCGGGCCTGGTCATCGCCCGCGTCGGCCGCACCAAGGTCGGCAGCGTCGCCGACCTCAACCGCGCCCTGTCCAGCTACAAGAAGGGCGACGTGGTCATGCTGCTGGTCACCGACGGCAAGGCGACCAGCTATGTGGCCCTGAAGGCCGGCGGCTAACGGAGGGAATGGAGAATCGGGAATCGGGAATGGCAAGAGCGGCTCTGCGAGGCGATAGCCCGCCTGGCTTTTGCGATTCCCGAATCCCGATTCCCCAATCCCCGGCCCCAAAGGGGCCGACCGTGCGATAATGCTGCGTTACCCTGACGACGGCACCGCCGGCGCCCACCTCAATGTCCTCTGATTCAATGCGGAATATCCGCAACTTCTCCATCATCGCCCACGTCGACCACGGTAAATCCACCCTGGCCGACCGGATCATCCAGCTGTGCGGCGGCCTGCAGGCGCGCGAGATGGAGGCCCAGGTCCTGGACTCCAACCCGATCGAGCGCGAACGCGGCATCACCATCAAGGCGCAGTCGGTGTCCTTGCCGTATACGGCCAAGGACGGGCAGGTCTACCACCTGAACTTCATCGACACCCCCGGGCATGTGGACTTCTCCTACGAAGTCAGCCGCTCGCTGGCCGCGTGCGAAGGCGCGCTGCTGGTGGTGGATGCGGCCCAGGGTGTGGAAGCGCAGTCGGTCGCCAATTGCTACACCGCGGTGGAGCAGGGCCTGGAAGTGGTGCCGGTGCTCAACAAGATCGACCTGCCGACCGCCGACATCGAGCGGGCCAAGGCCGAGATCGAGGCGGTGATCGGTATCGACGCCGAAGACGCGGTGGCGGTCAGCGCCAAGACCGGTCTGAACATCGATCTGGTGCTGGAAGCGATCGTGCAGCGGATTCCGCCGCCCAAGCCCCGCGACACCGACAAGCTGCAGGCGCTGATCATCGACTCCTGGTTCGACAACTACCTGGGCGTGGTCTCGCTGGTGCGCGTGATGCAGGGCGAGATCAAGCCAGGCAGCAAGATCCTGGTGATGTCCACCGGCCGCACCCATCTGGTCGACAAGGTCGGCGTGTTCACGCCCAAGCGCAAGGAGCTCGCCGCGCTGGGCGCCGGCGAAGTGGGCTGGATCAACGCCTCGATCAAGGACGTGCATGGCGCACCGGTCGGCGACACGCTGACCCTGGCGGCCGACCCGGCGCCGCACGCGCTGCCCGGTTTCCAGGAAATGCAGCCGCGCGTGTTCGCCGGCCTGTTTCCGGTCGATGCCGAGGATTACCCGGATCTGCGCGAGGCGCTGGACAAGCTGCGCCTGAACGACGCGGCGCTGCGCTTCGAGCCGGAAAGCTCCGAAGCGATGGGCTTCGGCTTCCGCTGCGGCTTCCTGGGCATGCTGCACATGGAGATCGTGCAGGAGCGGCTGGAGCGCGAGTACAACCTCAACCTGATCTCGACCGCGCCGACCGTGGTCTACGAAGTGCTCAAGACCGACGGCAGCATCATCCCGATGGACAATCCATCCAAGCTGCCGCCACTCAACAACGTGGAAGAGATCCGCGAGCCGATCATCCGCGCCAACATCCTCACCCCGCCCGATTACGTCGGCAACATCATCACCTTGTGCGAGGAAAAGCGCGGCACCCAGATCGGCATCAACTACCTGGGCAGCCAGGTGCAGATCAGCTACGAGTTGCCGATGGCCGAAGTGGTGCTGGATTTCTTCGACAAGCTCAAGTCGGTCTCGCGCGGTTACGCCTCGCTGGATTACCACTTCCTGCGTTTCGATGCCGGCCCGTTCGTGCGCGTGGATACGCTGATCAATGGCGACAAGGTCGATGCGCTGTCGATCATCGTGCACCGCAGCTACGCCGACCGGCGCGGCCGCGAACTGTGCGAAAAGATGAAGGATCTGATCCCGCGGCAGATGTTCGACGTGGCGATCCAGGCCGCCGTGGGCTCGCAAATCATCTCGCGCTCCACGGTCAAGGCGATGCGCAAGAACGTGTTGGCCAAGTGCTATGGTGGCGACGTTTCGCGCAAGAAGAAGCTGCTCGAAAAGCAGAAGGAAGGCAAGAAGCGCATGAAGCAGGTCGGCCGCGTGGAGATTCCGCAGGAAGCCTTCCTGGCTGTCTTGCAGATGGATAAGTAGCAGGGATTCGGGAGTCGTGATTGGGGATTGGCAACGACTTGCCAGCCCCGTGCTTTTGCGAATCCCCAATCTCCAATCCCAAATCCCGTTCCGAAGGAACATCAATGAAATGGTTTGAAATTGCCCTGGTTGTGTTGACGCTGGGCACCGGCTTCATCTGGCTGCTGGACAAGCTGTTCCTGGCCAAGCGCCGCGCGGCACGCGCCGGTCTGCTGGACAGCGAGCCGGCCATCATCGACTACTCGCGCGCCTTCTTTCCGGTGCTGGCGGTGGTGTTGATCCTGCGCAGCTTCGTGGCCGAGCCGTACAAGATTCCGTCCAGTTCGATGATGCCCAATCTGCTGATCGGCGATTTCATCCTGGTCAACAAGTTCGCTTACGGGTTCCGTCTGCCGATCACCAATACCAAGTTCATCCCGACCGGCGAGCCCAAGCGTGGCGACGTGGTGGTATTCAAGCCGCCGCATGCGCCGGACCAGAACTGGATCAAGCGCGTGGTGGGTCTGCCGGGCGACAAGATCGGCTTCCACGGCGATACGCTGTACATCAACGACAAGCCGATGCGCTACACGGTCAAGGGCGAATACATCGGCAAGGGCAAGGGCGCCGAGATGACCGGCACCACCTTGCTGGTCGAGGATTTGCCGGGCCGCACCCACACGGTGCTGGAGTGGGTCGATCGCAACATGCCGGCCGGGCAGGGCGACTGGACCGTGCCGGCGGACAGCTATTTCGTGATGGGGGATAATCGCGACAACAGCGAAGACAGCCGGTTCTGGACCCAGACGCACTTCCTGCCGGAAGCCAACCTGCGCGGCAAGGCGTTCCTGATCTGGCTCAATTGCGAAGGGTGGTTCTGCAAGGGGAGTTTCGATCCGTCGCGGATCGGGACCGGAATCCAGTAATGCACGCAGGGCGTGCCGGGGGAAGCACAATGAAGCGCAAGCAAAGCGGTATGACGTTGACGTCGTTCGTGGTGGTGCTGGCGGTAGTGGGGTTCGCGCTGTACATCGGAATGAAGCTGTTTCCGATGTACCAGGAATACTACGCAGTGCGTACGTCGATGAAGGGCCTGGCCAACGAAGGCGGCAGTGCCGACATGGATCCATCCAAGCTGCAGGACATGCTGTTCAAGCGTCTTGATATCAATGCATCCGAAAGCGTCAAGCGTGAGAACGTCAAGTTCGAACGCATCGAAGGTGGTTGGCGCATGAAGGTCAACTACGAAGTGCGTCGTGAGCTGGTCGGAAATCTCGACGTGGTCGGCAAGTTCGATACCACACAGGATCTGACGAGGCGTGGTGGCGAATAGGACTTTCCAGCGCGGCGATCCGATCGGGCATGCGTTTGCCGATCCGGGATTGCTCGCCCAGGCGCTGCGACACCGCAGCGCCGGGACACCGCATAACGAACGACTGGAATTTCTCGGCGACGGCATCGTCAACCTGCTGGTCGCCGAGGCGCTGTATCAGCGCTGGCCCAAGGCCGACGAAGGTGCATTGACCCGCGCGCGTGCCGAACTCGTACGCGAAGGGGCACTGGCAGTGATCGGCCGCACCCTCAATTTGGGCGAGCGGCTGACGCTGGGGCCGGGCGAGCTGAAATCCGGCGGTCATCGACGCGATTCGATCCTGGCAGACGCGGTCGAGGCGATCGTCGCGGCGATCTATCTGGACTGCGGCTTCGAACGCTGCCGCGCGGTGGTGCTGCCGTGGTTCGAGCCCTCGCTGGCGGCGCTGCCGGTGGGCAAGGCGGAAAAAGACCCCAAGACCCGGCTGCAGGAATGGCTGCAGGCACGGCAGCTGCCGTTGCCCACCTACGCGCTGATCAGCGAAAGCGGCGACGAACATGCCAAGCAGTTCCAGGTCGCCTGCATCCTGGAACAGCCCGTCGCCCGCGCCGAAGGCCAGGGCAGCTCGCGTCGCCTCGCCGAGCAACAGGCGGCCACCCTTGTCATCGCACAACTGGATTCCAACACGTGAGCGAAACCTCTTCCCCCCACCGTAGCGGCAGCGTTGCGGTGATCGGCCGGCCCAATGTCGGCAAGTCCACCCTGACCAATGCCCTGGTTGGCGCCAAGGTCAGCATCGTGTCCAACCGGCCACAGACCACGCGCCATCGGTTGCTGGGCATTGCCACCTTCCCCGAGGGGCAACTGGTGCTGGTCGACACGCCCGGACTGCATCGCGAGCAGAAGCGCGCCATGAACCGGGTGATGAACCGCGCCGCGCGCGGCTCGCTGGAAGGCGTGGACGCGGCGGTGCTGGTGATCGAAGCCGGCCGCTGGGACGACGAAGACACCCTGGCTTTCAAGGTCCTGAGCGACGCCGGAGTGCCGGTGGTGCTGGTGGTCAACAAGGTCGACCGGCTCAAGGACAAGACTGCGTTGTTTCCGTTCCTGGCCCAGGTCAGCGAAGGCCGCACCTTCGCTGCGGTGCATCCGGTGTCGGCGCTCAAGCGCAAGGGCCTGGAGGCGCTGGTCGGCGACCTGCTCAAGCTGGTGCCGGAGGCCGAAGCGATGTTCGGCGAGGACGAGATCACCGACCGCAGCCAGCGTTTTCTGGCCGGGGAACTGGTGCGTGAGCAGTTGATGCGTCAGCTCGGCGAAGAACTGCCGTATGCCACCACCGTGGAGATCGAACGCTTTGCCGAAGATGGCGCGCTGCTGCGCATCGGCGCGGTGATCTGGGTCGAGCGCGAAGGCCAGAAGGCGATCGTGATCGGCAAGGGCGGTACCCGTCTGAAGGACATCGGCGGCAAGGCGCGGCTGCAGATGGAGCGCTTGTTCGGTGCCAAGGTATTCCTGGAGACCTGGGTGCGCGTGCGCGAAGGCTGGTCGGACGACGAAGCGGCGTTGAAGGCGTTCGGATACGAGTGAGGCCCTGGCTGGCGCCGGAACCGGCGCAGCGCTGCTGGCGTGCTGACAGCCTGTCGATGCGATCGTCTAAACCGGTAACGGTGTGGAGCTGCGATGCAAGCGATGTCTCCATGGACTGGATTGCGCTTGGCCATCGCGGCCGCTGCCGTTGACGGCTGTGATCATGTGCGCTGCCGGCAGTGGTTCACGGCGGTCATCGCCGGTAACCGCTCTTGTGTCCTGCAATCGCGCCCCCTGCCGCATAACAGACCATGCTGATCGAACACGAACGCGGTTTCATCCTGCATGTGCGGGCCTGGCGCGAGACCAGCCTGCTGGTGGAAGTGTTGACCGAGCAGCATGGCCGGGTCGGGCTATTGGCGCGCGGGGTGCACGGGCCACGCAAGCAGGCCTTGCGGGCCGCGCTGCAGCCACTGCAGTTGATCCAGTTCACCGCGGTGCAACGCGGCGAACTGGCCCAGTTGCGTCAGGCCGAAGCGCTGGACACCGCCCCCCGCCTGGCGGGCGAATCGATGCTGGCCGGTTTCTATATCAGTGAACTGCTGCTGCGCCTGGCGCCGCGTAACGACCCGGTGCCCGAGTTGTTCGATTGCTATGCGCAGGCGCGTGCGCATCTGGCATCCGACCTGCCGCTGGCCTGGGGGCTGCGCCAGTTCGAGCGCGATGTGCTCGACGGTCTGGGTTTTGCGTTCGATCTGGAGCACGACCGCGATGGCCAGCCGATCGACCCGGCGGCGCGCTACCGGCTCGATCCGCAGGAAGGCGCGCTGCGCGTACTGAGCGAGGCGATGGCGCAGGACCGGCGCGACACCGTCACCGGTGCGGCGCTATTGGCGTTGGGCCAGGATGTCATGCCCGCAGCCGACGACATGCCGGGCCTGCGTCGCAGCATGCGGGGCGTGCTGCTGCATCATCTGAGTGGGCGCGGGTTGAAATCCTGGGAAATGCTTGAGGATCTGGCGCGGCGGCATTGAGGGTCGCAAGGCAGGTCCACCAGTCTTGCAGCAGTGGCCAGGTGCGCGTTGGACTCCATGCGGACCCATCGTCATGCGTGGCGCTCAATGTCGCCAGTTCAGATCGCCGACGCTGCACCGGGTCCAGGGACATCGCTGAAGTCCTCCTTCAGTGCAGCAGTGCAGCCACCGCCGCATGGAACTGGGTCTGCGCCGTGCTGGAATGCGGGTCGCCGCGCAGCAGGCGCACTGCGCCGGCAAGCCGCGCCGCGCCGACAAAACCGCAGCTGGCCTGCAGCCGATGCAGATGGCCGCGCAGTGCCTGATCGTCGCTGACCTGCAAGGCTGAATCCACCGCATCACGGGTGCCCGGCAACTCGGCCAGGAACAATTCGCGCAGCGCGTTGAGATGGTGTTGCTGGCCATTGAGCGCGCTGAGCGCGGCCGCTTCGTCCCAATCGCTGGCGGCAATGTCGACCACGCCCACCGGCGCCACGCTGTAGCGGCCGCGCGCCAGTCCGCGACGCACCGCCTGCAGCAGGCGCTCGGAGGTCAGCGGCTTGACCAGCATTTCCAGAAAGCCATCGGACTGCAGGCTGCGTTGCATCGCCATATTGGTGTCCGCGGTGTGGGCCAGTGCAGGCACGTCCGGGTGCAGCAGGCGCAATGCGCGTAGCAGGCCGCTGCCGGTGCCATCGGGAAGATTGACGTCGATCAGCCACAGGTCGTGGCGACGTGTGCGCGCGCGGTCCAGTGCCGAAGACAGCGAGTCTGCGCAATCCACATGGGCGGGAAGACCTTCCAGCACCGCCTGCAGAAAGCCACGGCTGATCGGGTCGTCCTCTACCAGCAAGAGGCGTGGTTGGGGTTCCTGGCGTGTCGCCATGTTCATGCTGCCTCCTTGTCAGCGATGCCGCGTCCTAGCAGCCGCGTGCAGCGGAAGTGTGCCTGTGTTTGCGGGGCGCGACAATTGTTCCATCGCGCGAAGCGGCCGCGATCGATCGCATCTGCGACAATACGCACCCTTTTTGCCCGCAGCTCGTCGCCACGTGGCCAGAACCCGAAACCGCTTCGACCGTACTCCGTTCCAGACCGCGATCACCGACCTCAGCCACGACGGGCGCGGCGTGGCCCGCCGCGACGGCGAGGGCGGCAAAGTCACCTTCATCAGTGGCGCCTTGCCCGGTGAGCTGGTGCGTGCCGAACCCACCGCGCGCAGCCGGCATTTCGACGAGGCCAGGACGGTGGAGGTGCTGGAGGCATCGCCGCAGCGGGTGATCCCGCGCTGCCCGCATTTTGGGGTCTGCGCCGGCTGCGTGCTGCAGCATCTGGACGAGTCGCAGCAGATCGTGGCCAAGCAGCGCGTGCTGATGGACAACCTGGAGCGCATCGGCCACGTCACACCGCAGGCGGTGCTGCCGGCCCTGGTCGGCGATAACTGGGGCTATCGGCGCAAGGGACGCTTTTCGGTCCGTCGCGTCGAAAAGAAGGACAAGACCCTGGTCGGCTTTCGCGAGCTGGATCCGCGCTTCGTGGCCGATCTGTCGGTCTGCTACACGGTGATCCCGCAGATCGGCGAGAAGATTCCGCAGCTGGCGGCGTTGGTCGAAGGCCTGGACGGCAAGCGCGATATCCCGCAGATCGAATTCATTGCCGGCGACGGCGCGGTGGTGTTGACCATTCGCCATCTGCAGCCGCTCAGCGAGCGCGACCTGCAGGCGCTGACCGCATTCGCCCAGGCGCACGGCTTTGCGATCTTCCTGCAGCCCGGTGGCGTGGAGAGCGTGCATCCGCTATGGCCGCAGGAGGTGCCGCTGTCGTTCCGCCTGCCGCAGTGGGATGTGGAGCTGGCGTTCCGGCCACTGGATTTCATCCAGGTCAACGCCTCGCTCAACCAGAAGATGATTGCGCATGCGCTGGCGCTGCTCGACGCCGGGCCGGACGACCGCGTGCTGGATCTGTTCTGCGGGCTGGGCAATTTCACCCTGCCGCTGGCGCGCGGTGTGCGCGAAGTGGTCGGCGTGGAGGGCGATGCCGGGCTGGTGGCGCGCGCCAGGGACAACGCGCAGCGCAATGGTCTGGCCAATGCGCAGTTCCATGCGGCCGACCTGACCCAGGACCAGCGCAACGCGGCGTGGATGCGGCAGGGCTTCGACAAGCTGCTGCTGGACCCGCCGCGCTCGGGCGCGCTGGAAGTGCTGCAGCAGTTGCCGCTGAAAAAATTCGAGCGCATCGTCTATGTGAGCTGCCACCCCGGCTCGCTGGCGCGCGACGCCGGCTACCTGGTCAACGAGCAGGGCTTCACGCTCAAGGCCGCCGGCGCGATGGATATGTTTCCGCATACTGCGCATGTGGAAAGTATCGCGGTGTTTGAGCGCTAGGCCTTTATGTTCCGGGCGTCGGTTACCCGTCGCCCGCTTCGCGATTGCGCAGTAATTTGTCAGCCGCTGTTAGTCTTTCTTTTCGACGGCGTTCTGCCACTGCCCGTCGACCAACGCGAAGGCCATCGGCCGCGTGCCGCGTTTGCCTTCGGCCTCAACGATGACGTCGCACTCGACCACTGGCGCCTCCCTGCCCAGTTTGCAGTGCTCGATACCGGAGACTTGCGCCGTACGCGCGGCGTCTTGAATGCGCGTGCGCATCGCCGCGTCGTTCTCCTGCACAAGCAACTGGCTGATGACATCGCGCAGGAGCACCTGCACGCGATCCTGCGGCGGTACCGGCGCGGCGACTTCCATTTCCTTCTCGCTGTGCTGCAACGCCCACGCGTTCCCTTTCGGGACAAACCGCAGCGTCATGTGTCTTTCGCTGGGCCCGGCCTGGCCGGTGACGATGCAATCGAGCGTCTCCGGTTTGGCGTCGACAGCCGGCAGGCAGCCGGTCAATGCGGTCAAGCGCGGACGAAACATGGCGGACATGAGCTCGTCGCCCTGCGTCTGCGGGTCGGCTGCCATGTCATCGGCGATGGCAGCATCCAGTGCCTGTTGCGCCTGGGCCAGCGAGACCGTGGCTGCAGCAGCGCCGGCTGTGGCAGTTGCGCACACCAATGCGGCAGTGAGCGCCGCAATATGCATGGTGGAGTAGCGGCTGCCTGTCATGGCGTTCTGTCCTTGAATGAGAGGGGGGCGGAGTGTAGAGGTCGCGAGGCTGCGTCGGCCAGCATTTTTCAGCAGGTCCCGCCATACTTGTGGACATGGGCATTGAAATCGAACGTAAATTTCTCGTGACTGGCGACGGCTGGCGTAGCGCCGCGCATGCGGTGATCCCGATGGCGCAGGGCTATATCAACGACCAGGCGGCGCTGCGCAGCGGTGCGCAGAACGCGTCGGTACGGGTGCGCATCCAGGGTGAGGGCGCGTTTCTCAATCTGAAATCGCGTGAGGTGGGGCATACCCGGCAGGAGTTCGAATACCCGATTCCGGTGGTCGAGGCGCGTGCGCTGCTGGCGCTGTGTGTCGGCGGTCTGATCGACAAGCGCCGGCACCTGGTCCAGTACCAGGGGCATGTGTGGGAAGTGGACGAATTCCTCGGCGACAACGCCGGGCTGGTGGTGGCCGAAATCGAACTCGGCGATGCCGACGAGGCCTTCGCCAAACCCGACTGGATCGGCGCCGAAGTCACCGACGATGTGCGCTACTACAACCTGGCGCTGGCGTCGCACCCGTTCAAGCACTGGAGCGGGGATTTGTAAGTCGGGATTCGGGATTGGGTATTCGGGATTCGTAAAAGCTAAAGCGACGCGTCGGACTTGGCTGATTGCGTTGCGCCCCCAGTCCCTGCGTTGGTATTGGGTTTATGCTTTGCGAATCCTCAATGATGAATTTCCAATCCCCGCCCATGCGCATCGATATCTGGTCTGACGTGGTTTGTCCCTGGTGCTGGATCGGCAAGCGCCGTTTCGAGCAGGCGGTGGCCGCGCTCGGTGCGCAGGCACCGGCGCTGGACATCCATTACCACGCGTTTCAGCTGGACCCCGACGCCGGTCTGGAACCGACACCGCTACGTGATGCGTTGGCGCAAAAGTTCGGCGGTGCCGCGCGCGTGGAGCAGATGCTGGCGCAGACCCAGGCCACTGCGCGCGCCGAAGGCCTGCCGTTCGATTTCGGGCGTGGGCAGGTGCAGGTCAGCACATTGCGCGCGCATCGGCTGATCTGGCTGGCCAGCCGCGAGGGCGATGTCCAGGCCGTGATCGAAGCGCTGTTCCATGCGCATTTTGCCGAAGGCCAAAACGTTGGTGCCACCGAGACGCTGGTGGCTGCCGGGGCCGCCGGCGGTCTGGACGAGTACCGCGTGCGCGCGCTGCTGGACTCCGACGAAGGCGTCGTTGCCGTGGAAGCGCAACTGGCGCAGGCCGCTGCGCTGGGAATCCGTGCGGTGCCCAGTTTCGTGATCGATGGACGCAGCCTGATCCAGGGCGCGCAGCCGCCGGAGAGCTTTGCGCAGGCACTGTTGCAGCTGGCCGCCGAATCGGCGCCGATCGGTGGTCCCGATGCCTGCGGGCCGGACGGCTGCGCGGTGTGAACGGCCGGCGGCGTGTTGCAACGGCCTGCCGCTGACGAGATGACGCGGCCCACCCCATCGAGGACGGTTGCGGTGATCGGCGCCGGGCTGGCCGGGCTTGCCTGCGCGCAACGGCTGCAGGCTTCGGGATGGACCGTGACGTTGTTCGAGCAGGGTGACCTGCCCGGCGGACGCATGCGCAGCTGTGGCGGCGCTGGCTGGCGGTGCGATCACGGCGCGCAGTATTTCACCGCCCGCGACCCGGCGTTTGCCGCAGTGGTGGAGGCATGGATCGCGCGCGGCGTTGCGGCGGTCTGGCCTGCGCGCGTCGCCAGTTGGGATGGCGCCGACATGCGTGCGTCGCAGGGCGGGTTGACGCGCTTTGTCGGGGTGCCGGACATGGGCGCACCGGCGCGTGCGCTGGCGGCGGCCCTGAATGTTCGGTTGGGCAGCTCTGTGCGATCGCTGCAGCGCAGTGGCGACACCTGGCAACTGCAGGTGGCAGAAGACGGAACGACACGCAACTGCTGCTTCGACACCGTATTGCTGGCGGTACCGGCACCGCTTGCAGCTGCATTGCTGGCGGACAGCGCGCCCACGCTGGCGACGACGGCCGCCAACGCACGGATGCAGCCGGCCTGGGCGGTGGTGCTGCGTTTCGACATGCCGGTCGACCCCGGGTACGACGCCTTGTTCGTCAACGCCGGTCCGTTGCGCTGGGTGGCACGCAACGCCAGCAAGCCGGGCAGGGATGGCGTGGAAACCTGGCTGCTGCATGCCACTGCCGACTGGAGTCGGGCGCATCTGGACGCAACGCCTGAAACGGTGATTGCCAGCGTGTTGCCCGCCTTGGCCGCGCTTGGCCTGCCCCTGCCGCAGTCCTGCGATGCCTATCGCTGGACGGTGGCCAGCACTGAGCCTGCCTTGCAGATCGGCTGTGCCTGGGATGCGCCGCTGAGCGTCGGCATCTGCGGCGACTGGTTGGCCGGTGGCAAGGTCGAAGGGGCCTGGCAGAGCGGTATGGCCTTGGCTGCGCGTGTGTGTGCAGGCGATGCCGCCTGCAGCGGGCAGGAGTGATGCGGTGGCATGCGCGGCGGGAGATGCGCTGGCGTGTCGATGCAGAACGCGTCTGCACGCCAGGCCGTTCGCCAACGCAAACGGGCCGCGCAGGCATGGCAGACCATCTGCCGCTATGCAGTGCGCGCGCGCGTGCGACCTCGATCGTTACGATGCTTTGTGTGCGTGCACGCGTCCGGCATAGATGAGCAATCCTGACGCGACCGCAGCCGAGCGTCACCCGCGGCCAGCCGCACACACGCTGCGCCTTGTCCTGGGCGATCAACTCAATCCGCAACACAGCTGGTTCGATGTCACCGATGCGGGCGTGGTCTACGTGCTGATGGAAGTGCGCGAGGAAACCGACTACGTGCTGCACCACGCGCAGAAGATCCTGGCGATCTTCGCAGCGATGCGCGCGTTTGCCGCGCGCCTGCGGCAGGCCGGTCATCGGGTGCGTTATGTGGCCATCGACAACCCCAGCAATCGGCAATCGATTCCCGCCAATCTTGACGCGCTAATGGCGCATTACCGCGCCAGCCAGCTGGAGTACCAGGCGCCGGACGAATGGCGGCTGGACGAAGCATTGCAGCACTGGTGCGCGCGGCAGCCGTTCGCCACGGGCATGGTCGACAGCGAACATTTCCTGACCGAACGCGATGAGGTGGCCAGGTGTTTTCGCGCGGGCAGTCAATGGCGCATGGAAGTGTTCTATCGAAAGATGCGTCGCCGCCACCGGATCCTGCTCGATGCCGCAGGCGAGCCGGAAGGCGGACGCTGGAATTTCGATCACGACAACCGTGCGCCATGGCCAGGCGATCCGCCCGCGCCGCAGGAGTGGCGCACCGCGCACGATCACCGCGCGCTGTGGAGTGTCATCGAGGCGGCCGGGGTGCGCAGCTTCGGTGCGCCGAATGCCGATGCGCTGCCGTGGCCGCTGGACCGCGACGAAGCCTTGCAGCACCTGGATGCCTTCATGACGCATGCGTTGCCGCACTTTGGTCGCTACGAAGATGCGATGAGCACGCGCAGCCCGCGGCTGTTCCATTCGCTGTTGTCGTTCGCGCTCAATATCAAGCTGCTGCATCCGCGCGAGGTGATCGCGCGAGCGGAGGCGGCCCTGCATGACGGGCATGCGCCGCTGGCATCGGTGGAAGGCTTCATCCGCCAGATCCTGGGCTGGCGCGAATACGTGCGCGGCGTGTATTGGTCGCAGATGCCCGGCTATGCGCAGTCCAATCGGCTCGACCAGCATGCGCCGCTGCCGCACTGGTTCTGGGACGGGCAGATCGGCATGCGCTGCCTGGCCGATGCGATCGGCAATTCGCTGGCCAACGCGCATGCGCACCATATCCAGCGGCTGATGGTGATCGGCAATTTCGCGCTGCTGGCAGGGCTGGATCCGCAGGCCCTGCATCGCTGGTATCTGGGCATCTACATCGATGCGTTCGAGTGGGTGGAGCTGCCCAATACGGTCGGCATGAGCCAGTTCGCCGACGGCGGCCTGCTCGGCAGCAAGCCGTACATCAGCGGCGCGGCCTATATCGACCGCATGAGCGATTACTGCGGTGGCTGCCGCTACCAGCGCAAGGTACGGGTGGGCCCGCAGGCCTGTCCGTACAACGCGCTGTACTGGGATTTCCTGGCGCGGCAGCGCACGCTGCTGGGCGCCAACGAGCGCCTGGCGCTGCCCTACCGGCAGCTCGACGCCATGGCACCGGAGGTACTGGAGCAGGTGCAGGCGCAGGCCGCGCACTGGCGGGCGAATCTGGAGGTGCTCTGAGCTGCAGTCGAAGGGCAGCGGCAGGGCCAAGACGGCCCGAAACATGGGCCTGCCTGAATGCGCGATCTGACGCTGCAACGCGCATCTGCGACAATGCCGCGCTGCGCCAACGTGGCGCCTGGCCCGGGAGTCCCCCAACATGCTTCTGATCGGCGTTGCCGGTACCGAACTCAGCGCACAGGAACGCGACTGGCTGCAGCACGACGCGGTCGCCGGCGTGGTGCTGTTCAAGCGCAACTTCGCCTCGCGCACGCAGGTGGCCGAGTTGTCTGCGTCCATCCGCGCGGCCGCACCGCGCCCGGTGCTGATCTGCGTGGACCAGGAAGGCGGGCGTGTACAGCGCTTTCGCGACGGCTACAGCGCCCTGGCGCCGCTGCAGAGCTTCGGCGCGCAATACGCGCAGGACCCCGAGGCCGCGCTCGCTGCGGCGCGCGCGCATGCGCAGCTGATGGCCAGCGAAGTGCGTGCCAGCGGCGTGGACCTGAGCTTCGCGCCGGTGGTGGATCTGGGCCGTGGCAACCGCGCCATCGGCGATCGTGCCTTCAGCGATGATCCGCAGATCGTGGCCAGCTTCACCCGCGCCTATGTGCAGGCGCTGCACGGTGCCGGCATGGCCGCCACGCTCAAGCATTTCCCCGGCCACGGCACCGTGCTGGAAGACACCCACGTCGACCATGCCAGCGACCCGCGTCCGCTGGAGGTCCTGCTGGCCGAAGATCTGCTGCCGTTTATGGCCGGCATCGAGGCCGGTGCCGACGCGGTGATGATGGCGCACGTGGTCTACCCGCAGGTCGCCCCGGAACCGGCCGGCTATTCGCCGCGCTGGATCGAGCAGATCCTGCGCGGGCAACTGGGCTTTCGCGGCGTGGTGTTCTCCGACGACATCGGCATGGCCGCCTCGTTCAGCGCCGGCGGGGTGGCCGGCCGGGTGCATGCGCACCTGGATGCCGGCTGCGACGTGGTGCTGGTCTGCCACCCGGAACTGGTCGACGAATCGCTGCAGGCCGTGCAGGGCCGCAGCCTCAACACCGCAGCATTGATCGGCCTGATCGGCCGCGGCGCGCTGGGCTGGGATGGCCTGCTCGCCGGCTCCGACGCCTCATTCACCACTCCCCTTTCCGCCTCTTTCGGAACAACTGCCTGATGTCCACGCTCACCATTTCCCAGGCCCTGGCCCAAGCCGATCTGCTGGTCGACCGCCCCGCCATCGATGCGGCGGTCGCCAGCATTGCCGACGCGATCGCGCGCGACTATGCCGGCGAAGTGCCGGTGTATCTCACCATCATGCACGGCGCGTTGCCGTTCTCCGGCCAGCTGGCGCTGGAGCTGGGCGCACGCGGCCAGGACCTGCAGTTCGATTACCTGCATGCCACCCGTTACCGCGGCGAAACCACCGGCGGCGAGCTGGTGTGGAAGCACCGTCCGGCCACTGCGTTGTTCGGTCGCCGGGTGATCCTGGTCGACGACATCCTCGACGAGGGCTACACGCTGCAGGGCGTGCGCCAGTGGTGCCTGGAGCAGGGCGCCACCGACGTGCGCGTGGCGGTGTTGACCGTCAAGCGTCACGACCGTTGCGTGCCTGGCGTGGCCGCCGACTACGTCGGCGTGGAAGTGGCCGACCGTTACGTGTTCGGCTTCGGCATGGACGTCAACGAGCAGCTGCGCGGCATTCCCGCCATCTACGCGATGAAGCAGTAACTGCCGCAGTTTGCCCGCGTCGCTGCGGGCAGCCCGGCGTGCAGGCCTGCGCGCCACCGTCCTGTCTTTCGTTGCAGAGGTTGCTTGTGTCCTCCACTTCCATCGCATTGGCCGTCATCGGCGGCACCGGCGTCTACAAGCTCGCACAGCTGGATCAGGTGCAGACGCACGACATCGAAACGCCGTATGGCGCGCCCTCCGGCCCGATCCGCGTGGGCATGTTGCTGGGCCACCGCGTGGCGTTCCTGGCGCGCCATGGCGAAGGCCATTCGCTGCCGCCGCACAAGGTGAATTACCGCGCAAACATCGCTGCGCTGCAGCAAATCGGTGCGGCGCGGGTGCTGGCGCTCAATACCGTCGGCGGCATCACCGAGCAGTTCGGCCCGCGCGTGCTGGCGTGCCCGGATCAGCTGATCGATTACACCTGGGGCCGCGTGTCCACCTTCTGCGAAGAGCCGGGCAGCGAGGTGCAGCACGTGGATTTCGGCCATCCGTATTCGCCGATGTTCCGCAGCAAGGTCATCGCCGCCGCCAAGGTGACCGGCGTCACGATGGTCGCCGGAGGATGCTACGGCGCAACCCAGGGACCACGACTGGAAACGATTGCAGAGATCGCCCGCATGCGTCGCGACGGCTGCGATCTGGTCGGCATGACCGGCATGCCCGAAGCGGCTCTTGCACGCGAAAAAGGCCTGGAATATGCATGTTTGGCGATCGTGGCCAACTGGGCAGCCGGCTGTGGCGACGCGCAGGAAATCACCATGGCCGAGGTGTTGGCCAACGTGGATGCCGCCTCGTCCGGATTGCCGGAGCTGATCGGCGAACTTGCACGCGGGTGATTGTCATCAGGGCATAAGCTTTGCATACTCGGCGCGTACGCATCGCCGTACACCACCCATTAATTATTGCAAAGGTCTCGCATCACCATGCCGAACGGTACCGTCAAGTGGTTCAACGACGCCAAGGGATTTGGCTTCATCTCACCGGAGGACGGCAGCGCCGATGTCTTCGCGCACTTCTCCGCGATCAACTCCAAGGGCTTCCGCAGCCTGCAGGAAGGCCAGCGCGTCAGTTATGACGTGACCCAGGGCCCCAAGGGTGCCCAGGCTTCGAACATCACGCCGGTCGAGTGATGTGACTCGATTGTGCGGTTGAAGAACCCCGCCACGGCGGGGTTTTTTTTGCATCGGCCCATGCGGGGTCGGTGCCGTCCAGGGAGCGAAGGACATGCAGCGAGCATTGCGCATTGCGGTAGTGGGTTATGGAACGGCGGGGCAGGCACTGGCCGTGCTGCTGGGCGCCGACGGGCACCGGCTGGACGTGTTCGAACGTGCCGCCACGCCCGGGCCGGTGGGAGCGGGCTTCCTGCTGCAGCCCAGCGGGTTGCAGGTGCTGTGGAAGATGGGCTTGCTGCCGCAGGCGCTCGCGCATGGCGCACCGGTGCGCCGGCTGTATGGCGAAACGCCGTGCGGACGCGCGGTGATGGACATGCAGTACAGCGATCTGGATGCGCGGCTGATGGGCCTGGGCATGCAGCGCGGCGCCTTGTTTACGCTGTTGCGCGAAGCCTGGCCAGATCACGCGCAGTTGCATGTGGATACCCAGATCACCGCGATCGATCACGACGGCGCGCGCGTGCAGGATCAGCGCGGGCACTGGCATGGCCCCTACGATCTGATCATTGCCGCCGATGGATCTGCATCGAGCTTGCGCGCGCAGGCGCAGGGCACGCGGCTGGATCGGGTGTATCCGTGGGGTGCGTTGTGGTGCCTGCTGCCACGCGACGACTGGCCGTTTGTCGATGAGTTGCGCCAGCGCTATATCGGCGCGCGCAAGATGATCGGCCTGCTGCCGGTGGGTACGCGCCCGGGCGACGCCACCCCGCGGCTGAGTTTTTTCTGGAGCCTGCCGTGCAGCGATTTTGCCGCCTGGGAACAGCGCGGCATTGCCGCATGGCGGCAGGAGATTGCGCAGATGTGGCCGGATGCACATGCGCGTCTGGAAACCGTGCAAGTACATGGCGCATTGGCGCGTGCGAGTTATCGCGACGCGGTGGTGACACGCTGGCATCGCGGCCGCTTCGTGCTGGCCGGCGATGCCGCGCATGCGATGAGTCCGCAGCTGGGGCAGGGCGTCAACATGGCGCTGCTGGATGCGTTGGCGATGCGCGATGCCTTGCGGGTCGGCGCCGATCTGGATGCGGCCTTGCAGCACTATCAGCGCGAGCGCCAGGCGCATGTGGCGATCTATCACCGCTGGAGCCGTTGGCTGACGCCGTTGTTCCAGTCCGAGCGCGATCTCTGGGCGCACGGGCGCGATCTGCTGCTGCGCCCGATGGGACGCGTGCCCGGCGGACGCGGGCATATGTTGCGTGTGCTCAGCGGCACCCAGCACGGCTGGTTCGGCAAGCTGGCACTGGCGCCGGACTTTGTGGACGCGTTGGCGCAACCGGTGCCGCGTGTTGCCGTTGACAAGGCCGAAGCTGCCGCTTAGAAGAAGCGCCGGCCCAGGTAGTGTTGCGCCCGCTAACGCACCGGCAATGCCAGCGCATCTTCTTCCACGCAGGCGACCAGGCGCTCACCTTCGACCAGCGTTGGCACGATGCCCGCAGTGAAATGCGAGAACGCCGGCAGGATGGTGACGCGCTCGCGCAACCAGAACGCCGGCCAGCGACGCGACATGCCGGGCAGCGCGGCCAGCGGATGCAGGTGCCCGCACAGCACGTGCCCGGTCGGATGCGGCAGCGGATCGTGGCGCAGCACGAAGGGGCCATCTTCGACCTGTTCGCCGGCCGCTTCGATGTGCAGGTCGGCGCCCACCAATGCGCGATCGTGATTGCCGCGGATGGCGATCACGCGCAACGCGCAATGGCGCTCGCGCCATGCACTCCAGCGGCGATGCCAGGCCGCGCGCGGTACGGGGCCGTGCAGCAGGTCGCCGAGGATCCATAACGCGTCCACCGTGCGCTGTTGCAGCAGCGCATCCAGCCGCTCCAGATCGTGCGCGGTGCCGCCAGCCGGCATTCCGATGCCGGCGCGACGGAACACATCGGCCTTGCCCAGATGCAGGTCGGCGATCAGCAAGGCGCGTTGCGCCGGTCGATACAGCGCGCGTTCGCCCAGCAGTTCCACTGTTTCGCCGGCCAGCTGCAGTTGCACGCTATCGCCCATGTTTACGCTCCAGTTGTTCGGCAGCGCGCAACACGCGGGCCTTCCAGTCTTCGGTACTTAGTTGGCCGCGCACGCGTTCGGCCCATAACGGAAACGACAATGGGGTGAGGCTGCGCGGTTTGCACAGGCGCAGTTCGCGCCGCGCGCAATCTTCCAGTGCATGCGCAAGCCGCGCCAGTTCGAGCTGGCCTTCGAACACTTCGCGCTCGGCCTGGGCAAGCAGCAGGTGATCGGGATCGAAACGTTGCAATACGTCGTACAGCAATCCGCTGGAGGCCTGCAGCTGCCGCAGGCTGCGTGGTGCACGGCCGGGCAGCGATGGCGACAGCAAGCCGGCCACGCGCGCGATCTCGCGGAACTGGCGGCGTGCCAGTTCGCCCAGGTTGAGGCTGTCGCGCAGATCGGCAAACAGGCCCTCCGGCGACAGCAGCGCCTGCAAGACGTTCGCATCGAGTTCCACATCCTGCGCAGGCGACAGTACGAATCCGTAATCGTTGGCAGCAAAACTGAAGGTATTGCGTTGACGCCGGCCCCAGCGCGCTGCCAGCAACGCGGCCAGTCCTTCGTTGACCTGGCGGCCGGCAAACGGATACACGAACACGTGCCGGCCATCGCGCGCCTTGATGCTTTCCACCACTAAATGGTCCGGGCCGGGCAGCGAGGACAGCGAGGCCTGCAGGCGCAACAACGGCGCCAGCGCCTGCATTTCCGGCGCGTCGCCGGGATCGGCAAACACCGCTTCGACCTCGCGCCCCAGGGCCGACGACAACGGCATGCGCCCGCCCATCCATTTGGGCACCACGCCGCTGCCACCCTTGGCCACGCGCACGTAGGCGGTCATGTCTTCCAGCCGCACCAGCTCCAGCAAACGGCCGGCAAACTGAAAACGATCGCCACGGCGCAGGCGGCCGACGAACTGCTCTTCCACCGCGCCCAGGCGGCCGCCGCGCAGGAACTGCACGCGCACGCTGCCGTCGCTGGTGATCGTGCCGATGGACAGGCGGTGCCGCAGCGCGACGCGCCGGTCGATGACCCGGTACACGCCTTCTTCGTCGCGCACGACCTTGTGGAAATCGGGGTAATGCGCCAGCGCGCTGCCGCCCTGCACGATGAAATCCAGCACCGCCTGCCAGGTGGCGTGGTCCAGTGCCGCAAACGCATCGGTGCCGCGCACCTGCTCGAACAAGGCATCGGCCTGAAAACCGCCGCCCAATGCCAGGGTCACGCAGTGCTGCGCCAACACGTCCAGCGACAGGCGCGGTGGCGGCCGCGCCTCGATCTGGCCATGCACGATGGCGCGCCGCGCGGCAGCGTATTCCACCAGTTCCAGCGCATGCGAGGGCACGCACACCACATGCCCGGATTCGCCCGGACGGTGGCGTGCGCGGCCGGCACGTTGCAGCAGGCGTGCAATGCCCTTGGGGCTGCCGACCTGCAGCACCTGATCGACGGCCGGGAAATCCACGCCCAGGTCCAGGCTGGAGGTGGCAACCACGCAACGCAGGCTGCCGTCGCGCAGGCCTTGTTCGGCCGCCGCGCGCAGGGACGGGTCCAGCGAGCCGTGATGCAACGCGAGCGTGACCAGATCGTCCGGCCACACCGCACTCAAGGCCTGATGCCACAACTCGGCCTGGGCGCGCGTATTGGTGAACACCAGGCTGGTGCGCTGCTGCATGATCTTCTGCAGCACGCGCGCCAGCTGCGCCAGGCCCAGATGCCCAGCCCACGGAAAGCGCTCGCCGCTGTCGGGCAGCAGCGTCTCCAGGGTCATCGCGCGGGGTTTGACGCCCGACACCAGCGCGGCATCGGGGCGATGCGGCAACAGCACGTCGCGCGCCTGCGCTAGGTTGCCCAGCGTTGCCGACAGGCCCCAGATGCGCAGCTCCGGCGCCCAGCCGCGCAGCCGCGCCAGGCACAGCTGCAGCAGCACGCCGCGCTTGTTGCCGAGCAGCTCATGCCATTCGTCGACGATCACGCAGCGCAGCGCCGACAGCTGCGGCGCGGTGTCGGGATACGACAACAGCAAGGCCAGCGATTCGGGCGTGGTGACCAGCACATCGAGCTTGCCGCTGCGCGCCAGCCGCTTGTCGCGCGCGCTGGCATCGCCGGTACGCAGGCCCACCTGCCAATCCAGCCCCAGGGCCTCCACCGGCTCGCGCAGCGCGCGTGCGGTATCGGCGGCGAGTGCGCGCAGGGGCGTGATCCACAGCACCTGCAGCGTGCGCTGCTGTTGGCGTCGCGCGGCCGTGGCGGGCTTGCTCGCCGGCTTGCGTCCACGCGTGGACAAGGCCTCCAGCAGCGGCCCACCAAAGGCTGCCAGCGTCTTGCCGCTGCCGGTGGGCGTATGCAGCAAGCCGGACTCGCCTGCGAGATAGCGCTTCCACACATCGCGTTGAAACGGCAACGGCGCCCAACCGCGCTGCGCGAACCAGGCACGCCATTGTTGCAAGGGCGTGCCGCGTGTCTGCGCCGCAGCACTCACCGTGCCAGCGCCTGCAGGCTGCTCAGGTGGTCGGCCTCGCTCATCGGCTTGTCCTGTCGCCAGCGCAGGATGCGCGGGAAGCGCACCGCAATGCCGGACTTGTGCCGCGCGCTGCGGTTGACCGCTTCGAACCCCAGTTCGAAGACATGGTGCGCGGTGACCGCACGCACCGGGCCGAAGCGTTCGGTGGTATTGGCGCGGATCCAGCGATCCAGTTGCAGGATCTCCTTGTCGTCCAGCCCCGAGTAGGCCTTTGCGATCGGCACTAGCTGGCCCTCGTGCCACAGCCCGAAGGTGTAGTCGGTATACAGCGTGCTGCGCCGGCCATGGCCGGCTTGTGCGTACAGCAGCACCGCATCGATGGTGAGCGGGTCGATCTTCCATTTCCACCAGTCGCCGCGCCGGCGGCCGGATTGGTAGCTGGAGCTGGCGCGCTTGAGCATCAACCCTTCCACGCCGCGCTCGCGCGCATCCAGGCGCAGCTGCGCGGCCGCCTGCCAGTCGCCGGCCTGCACCAGCGGCGAGGCGACGATGCGCGGGTCGGCGAGCGTGCTCAGCACGCCTTCCAGCAATGCGCGACGCTCCTGCAAGGGGCGCTCGCGCAAGTCCTCGCCATCGAGTTCGAGCAAGTCGTAAGCGACCACGCGCGCCGGCGCCGCCGCCAATGTCTTCGGCCCGGGCTTGAGCCGCTGGATGCGCGTCTGCAAGGCGGTGAACGGCATCGGCAAGGGCTGCTCCGGTTGCCAGGCCAGCAGCTCGCCATCGATGACCGTGCCGTCGGGCAACTGCAGCGCGGCCTGTTCGATCTCCGGGAAACGGCCATCCAGGCGTTCCTCGCCACGCGACCATAACGCCGCTTCGCCAGCGCGCCGGATCAGCTGCAGGCGAATGCCGTCCCACTTCCATTCCAGCAACCAGTCATCGACCGCGCCCAGTGTTGCCACATCCGCTTCGAGTGGCGAGGCGAGAAAGAACGGGTAGGGCTGCTGCCGATCGCCGGGCAATTCTTCGGCGGTCAGCAGGGTGGCCAGATAGCCCGGATGCGGCCGCCAGCTGCCGAGCATGCGCTGTGCAATGCGCGCGATCTCTATCCCGGACATCTCCGCCAGCGCCTGCTGCACCAGTCGCTGCGACACCCCCACGCGCAGGGCGCCGGTGAGCAGTTTGTTGAACACCAGGCGCTCGTCGAAGGCCAGGCTGCGCCACGCCTGCACGATGCAGGCCTTGCGCACCTCCACGTCCTGGTTGGCGATCGGCAGCAACCGCTGTTCGATCCACTCGGCCAGCGGCAGATCGGCCGCTTCGGTGATCGGGTCGTCCAGCAACAAGGCCAGGGTCTCGGCCAGATCGCCGACATGGTCGTAGCTGTCGGCCACCAGCCAGTCGGCGATGCCGGCGGTGTCGGTGATCCATTCGCGCAGTTCACCGCTGCTGGCGATGCGCATGCGCGTGCTGGCTACCTTGCCACCGGCCAGCAGGTACAGCGCCCACGCCGCATCGAACGGCGGCGCACTGCGGAAATACGCGACCAAGGCCGCACGCTTGTCGAGCGTGCCGGTGCTGCGATCCAGGGTGCGGTACAACGCGGCAAATCGCTTCACGCCGGGCCCTGCAGCTTGGTGCGGTTGTCGGCAGCACGCAGTTCCAGCGCGCGCCGCGTAAATGCGCCCAGGCAGCGCGGGCGCCGGTAGGGCCGTGGCGGCCCGATCACCGCCGCCGGCAATGCGCGGTGCACGCGAAACGCCAATGCGTGGCGACGGAACGCGAGTGCGCCGGTCAAGCGGATCCGTGGGCGCGCGCGCGCATAACGACGTGCAGGCAAGGGGTTCATTCCTCGGCTCCGAAATCGGTACGGAAGGCTTCGGCAGCCACGCCGCGTTCCAGCAGGTGCTGAATCAGGGCATCGGTGTTGCCGTGGGTGGCGATCACCCGCCGTGCGCCGGTGTCTTCGATGGTGCGCAGCAGGTCCGGCCAGTCGGCATGATCGGACACCACAAAACCGCGGTCGTAATTGCGTCGACGGCGATTGCCGCGAATGCGCATCCAGCCCGATGCGAAACCCTGTTGCGCGTGCCGGAAGCGACGGATCCAGGCGCTGCCGGCCGCCGATGGCGGCGCCAGAACCAATTGCCCCGCATAGTCGGCGCCACGCGCATGGTCGCTGACCGGTTGGGTGTCCAGCATCGGGATGCCGGCCTGGCGATACACCTCCACGCCCACCGCAATCGCGCCATGCAGCAAGGCCGGTTGCGTATCCCAGGCGCGCAATTCCGCCAATACGCGTTGCGCCTTGCCCAGGGCATAGCAATACAGAATGGCGGCCTCGCCGCGCTCGGCGCATTCATGTCGCCAGGCGACGATGTCGGCCGCGACATCGGCGGTATCCGGCCAGCGATACACCGGCAGCCCGAAGGTCGCCTCGGTGATGAAGGTGTCGCACGGCACCACTTCGAACGGTTTGCAGGTGGGATCGTGCTGGCGCTTGTAGTCGCCCGATGCAACCCAGACTTCGCCATCCACCTCGATGCGCACCTGGGCCGAGCCGAGCACATGCCCGGCCGGATGCAACGACACCCGCGCGCGTCCCAGGTCGAAGGCTTCGCCGTCGGCATGCGTGTGATAGACCTGCTCGCCCAGGCGCCACTGCAGGATCGGCAAGCTCTCATGCGTGCAGTGGTATTCGCCCATGCCGCTGCGTGCGTGGTCGCCATGCCCATGCGTGATCACCGCACGTGGCACCGGCCGCCAGGGATCGATATGGAAGTCGCCCTGCGGGCAATACAGGCCTTCAGGGCCAAGCACCACCAGATCGCCAAGTTGTCCGTTGCCGTTGCGCATGCGGCAACTCTGGCCAAGCCGGTGTGCAGATCCTGAGAATGGGAATGGCACGCATCGACGCACCACTGCGGCAAGGCCTGCAGATCGCAATCGCTAGTCGAGCCAGTGCGCGATCAAGGCAAGGCCATCGAATCGATCAAGCGCCTGGCGTGGCGTGAGCTGGCCGTCAATGCAGCACGCCCGCCGCCAGCTCGCACCGTTGCGCATCGAATAATCAGTCAGCACTCGGAAATCGAACACCACGCAGGCGCTGGCCCGCATCATCCACCCCGACTCCCGACTCCCGACTCCCGATTCACGATTCCCCGCCCCAACCGCTAATGCCGCGACCGCCGCCCAGGCGAACGCACCGCAGTCGCCTCCACCGCCAGCGTAAAGCCGCGCTCCTCGCCGCCCTGCATTGCGCCGACATCCACGACCTGGCGCCGAATCTCCTCGCCCTTGCCGTTACGCACCACCACCACCACGGTGTATTCCCATGGATCGCCATCGGCGGGATGGCGAATGGTGCCGTCGACCTTGAGCGGCACGATCGGTGCCGGCTGTGCGTGCTGCGCCGCCGCCGAGTCGAAGCGCAGGTGGTGCTTGCACGCAGGGCAGACACTGGCGCTTTCCAGGATCGTCGCCTTGCAGTGCGGGCAGCTGCGCGTGGCACCGGGCGTGCCCGGGCGGGGCGCACTCATGTGGCGTCGCTGTCTCCGCTGACGACCGGCTTGGCCGCAACGACCGGCTTGCCGGTGTCCTCGCCCCAGCCAAAATCGGCCTGGCCGCGCATGCGCGCACCCGAGGCCACGGTCAGGCTGCCGGCCTTGACGTCGCCGACCAGCACGCCGGAGGTCTGCAGCTCCACCTGCGCGGCCGATTCGATATTGCCCTCCAGCTCTCCGGCGATGATCACCTTGTTGGCGCGCACGCCGCCGTTGAGCTTGGCGCCGCGCTCGATGGTGAGATCGCCCTTGACGTTGACATCGCCCTTGAAGCGGCCGGCCAGACGCACGTGGCCGGCGCCCTCGATCTTGCCTTCGATGCTGATGTCGGCGGCAATCAGCGATTCCTTGGCCTCGCTCTGGCGCTGCGGTGTGGCCGCTGCGGGTGCGGCGCTTGGTGGCGCGGCGGCGGGCACCGGGGGTGCCGGGCTGGCCTCGGCAGTGAACAGCCGCCCATCGGCAGCCGGGACCTCAGGGGCTGCGGGAACGCCGTCTTTCTTGTTGGGACCTTGATCGCGCCACATCGACATCGGACTGCCTCGCTCGGGGTCAAAACCGACTATCGCCGCGCGGACCGATCTTTTGTGTGACGGGTTACGCAAACCAGCACCGATGGCGTGCGTGCTCAGTCCACTGCGGGCGTGGCGGCGCCATGCCGCTCGACCCGGTTACGACCGCCGTGCTTGGCGACATACAGGGCCGCATCGGCCTTCTGGATCAGGCTCGCTCCCAGCTCGCCATCGACCGGGAAGCTGGCCACGCCGATCGAGGCCGTCACCCGCGGCAACGAGCGCGGGCCGTCGCTGACTGCCAGGGCCGCGATATGGCCGCGGATGTCCTCGGCCACACGCAGTGCCTCGACGCCATCGGCCTCGGGAAGAATGACCGTGAACTCTTCGCCGCCGTAGCGGCAGGCGACGTCTTCGGCACGCAGCCGGGTCAGCAGCAACTCGCCCAGCGCCGCCAGCAGCAGATCGCCGCCGGCGTGGCCCTGGCTGTCGTTGAATTGCTTGAAGTGGTCCACGTCCAGCATCAGCACCGACAACGGCAGGCCGCGGCGTGCGCAGCGCGCCAGTTCGTGGCTGAGCGATTCTTCCAGATAGCGGCGGTTGTACAGCCCGGTCAGTGGGTCGCGAATCGACTGCCGGCGCAGCGATTCGCGCAGGCGCAGATTGCTCAGCGCCAGCGACAGCTGTTCGGCAGCCGCCTCGGCGATTTCCAGGCGGGGCATCGGCCCCGGACCCGGCGAAGACAGGAACAGGAAGCCGAGCTGGGTGCCTTGCGCGGACATCGGCAGGCAGGCGGTGGTGACGGCGCTGCCGTGCTCGGGCGCACCGATATGCGCGCACAGCGCATCCCGGCCCAGGTCGTCGACGATGTGCGGTTGACCACGGCGCAGCGCCCAGCATTCTTCGGGCAACAGATGCGGCGCGCTGTGCACCAGCGGCTCGCCCCAGTGACTGATCGCTTCGGCGCGATCCTGCGAGGCACGCAGCAGATACACGCTTCCGGCAACGCCCGGCAGCAGGCTGGCCAGGGTACGGCTGCTCACCATCAGCGCCTCTTCTGCGCTGATGCAGCTTTGCAGCAGGCCGGTATAGCGGCTGAGCAGATTGAGATCGGCGGTACTGCGTTGCAGCGCAACGACGCTGTCGCCCAACTCGCGATTGGCTTGCGCTGCGCGTTTCTCGGCCTGCGAGCGATGCCGCAGTTCGCGCATCAGCAAGGCATAGACGGTGCCGACCACCGCCAGCCCGAACGGGATGCCGGCCAGTGCCAGCACCAGCAGCAAGGCTGCACTCTGCCGGCTGCTTTCGGCCCGTTGCGTCAACAGCTCCTGTTCGCGTTGCACCATGGTCAGCGCCTGCCCGCGGATCGCGCTGGTGGTGCGGAAGGCGGTCTGCCGGATGCCGGCGCGGGCCGGCTCCAGGCCCTGCTGCGAATACACGTCGAGCACGTGCTGGATCTGCTGCAGGCGCGTTTCCACCAGCCGTTGCAAGGTGTCCAGGTGCTGCACTTGGCCGGGATTGTCGGCGATCAGGCGACGCAGGTTGTCGAGCAGGATCGGCAGACGCTCGACGCTGGTTTGATAGTCGAGCAGATAGGCATCGTTGCCGGTGAGCAGAAAGCCGCGCTGCGCCGATTCGGCGTCCAGCACGCGCGCCTGGATCTCGTCGACCCGGCCAATCACTTCATGCGTATGCGAGACGAGTGCGGCATCGGCCAACGAGCGGCGGGCACCGACAAAGATGCCGACACCAATGGCGATGAAGATCAGGGCAGAGAATGCCAGCGCCAGCTGGTTGCGGCGGCGCGCAGTAAAAGAGGAGGGCATGGACGAATGCTAGCCTGCCAGCCTCGACAACACGAGGTCGCTGTTGGCGGGAAACAAGCGCGCCGGCCCAATTTGGCCGGCGCGTTCGCAAACTGCTGATACGGTCACACGGTCAATCAATGCTGCGGATGTTCGGCATCGTGCTTGTCGGCGTTCTGCTCGGCCTTGTTGGCCATCTCGCGGGTCTTGTCGGCGGTGGCGTCTGCCGCATTGGCGGTTGCGCGGCTCGCATCGGCGGCCAGTTCGCGTGCAGCCACGCGTGCATCGGCGGTGGCGGCCTTGGCCTGCACGGCGGCGCGATCGGCAGCTTGTTCGGTCGCAGCCGCAGCGTGCTTGGCAGCGGAGGCGGCATCGCGTTGCGCCTGCTCGGCGTCAGGGCCCTGGCAAGCGGCGAGGGTGAGAGCGGCGATGGCGCTCAACGACAGCATGCGGATCGTCTTCATGGGTGGTCCTGTTCCTGTTCCGGTGTTGGAAGAGCGAGCTTATGCACGCGCCGATGCAGCCGGCGTCAATGCGCGGCCGGCCATTCAGCCAATGGGCGGTATGCACAGTGCACGTCGCGACAGGGAGCCGCTCCGGTGCAGGAAAGGCAACGCTGGCCAGGCGCCTATAAATCGCGGGCAAAGAAAAAGCCGCTGGAAACCAGCGGCTTTCTCCGAACTCGCTTGAAGCTAAGAAGTGATTACTTCTTGGCTTCTTCGGCGGTGTCCTTAGCAGCTTCGGCGGTGTTTTCAGCCGTCTTGGCAGCGTCGGCAGCCTGCTCAGCAGCAGCGTCGGTGGCGGCGCCGGAAGCAGCCTGGGCAGCGTCAGCAGCGGTGTCAGCCGAAGCAGCGGCGGTGTTGGCAGCAGCCTGAGCGGCGTCAGCCGACTGCGAGCCCGAGGCAGCAGCCTGGTCAGCAGCGGTCTGAGCGTCGGCAGCAGCTTCGTTAGCCGAAGCAGCAGCGTCCTGAGCCTGTTCCGGCTTCGAGCAAGCGGTCAGGGCCAGGCCCAGAGCCATTGCGATCAGCAGCTTGTTAATGGTCATTGTTTCAATCCTCGTCGTTAGATTAGGCAACGCGCTATTGCGCGCCCCCGACATGATGACGGTCCAAAGACCAGTGTCAAGCGTGCGCGCATTCAGTTTTGCAAAATCGCCGTTAAAAACAATTAAATCAATTCGATAGCGATGGCAG
The DNA here is from genome assembly GCF_040202355.2 of Xanthomonas sp. WHRI 7064. NCBI lineage: Bacteria > Pseudomonadati > Pseudomonadota > Gammaproteobacteria > Lysobacterales > Lysobacteraceae > Xanthomonas > Xanthomonas sp. WHRI 7064. The sequence goes on from NZ_CP167821.1 coordinate 1,635,479, forward strand.
TCGCCTCGCCGCCGCCGATGCACAGGGTCGCGATTCCGCGCTTGCCACCGCGCGTGCGCAACGCATTCACCAATGTCACCACCAGGCGGGCACCGGATGCGCCGATTGGATGGCCCAAGGCGCAGGCACCGCCGTTGACGTTGACCTTGTCGTGCGAAATGCCCAGCTCGGCGATCGGCGTCATCGCCACCACCGCGAATGCTTCGTTGATTTCGAACAGATCCACCTCGTCCAGTTGCCAGCCGATCTTGCCGATCAACTTCTGGATGGCAGCGACCGGCGCGGTGGTGAACCACTCAGGTTCCTGCGAGTGGGTGACATGCCCCACGATGCGCGCCAACGGTGCGATGCCACGGCGCTGCGCCTCGTCTGCGCCCATCAGCACGGTGATCGCCGCGCCATCGGAGATGCTCGACGAGCTGGCGGCGGTGACGCTGCCGTCCTTCTTGAAGGCCGGCTTCAGGGTCGGGATCTTGGCGATGTCGGATTTGCCAGGTTGCTCGTCGCTGTCGACGACCACCTCGCCCTTGCGCGTGGCCACGGTGACCGGAACGATTTCATCGGCGAACGCACCGCTGCGCTGGGCAGCCTGCGCGCGTTCGACCGAGGCGATTGCAAACGCATCCTGATCGGCGCGGCTGAAACCGAACTTCTCGGCAGTGGCCTCGCCGAACACGCCCATCGCCTGGCCGTCGTAAGGGTTGGTCAGACCATCCCACGCCATGTGGTCGACCGCCTGGAAGTTGCCGTAGCGGTTGCCGGTGCGCGAATTAGGCAGCAGATGCGGCGCATTGCTCATCGACTCCATGCCGCCAGCGACCACGATGCTGGCCGAGCCTGCCTTGATCAGATCGTGTCCGAACATGATCGCCTTCATGCCCGAGCCGCACACCTTGTTGATGGTGGTGGCGCCGGTGGAGGTGGGGATGCCTGCGGCAATCGCCGCCTGACGTGCGGGCGCCTGGCCCAGGTTGGCCGGCAGGACGCAGCCAACGATGACTTCTGAAATGTCGGCCGGCGCGACGCCGGACTGCGCCAGCGCGCCACGGATCGCAGTGGCGGCGAGCGTCGGCGCCGGCACACCGTTGAATTGACCAAGGAACGAGCCGATGGCAGTGCGTTTGGCAGCAACGATGACGATGTCGGACATAAAGGAGATACCGTTTAAAGTGAAACGATTATCTGCCTCATGCTCGGTTCGCGCCAGCACGCTCCCGGCGCTGCGACATTCGCTACGCAATCAGCTGCGACAGCCGTGTGAGGATGCAGTATAAAGACGGCGTTCGGGCCCGGGATTGGGCCCTATCCATGGAATGGGTTCGGGGAGAACATCCAAATGAATAAGATAGACGTCGCCAGGACTGTCCTGGCTTCGGCGTTGGCCGTGGCATTGACCGCGTGTGGCGGCGGTGGTGGGGGCGGTGGTATTCGTCCGAGCACACCAACGGCACCACCACCGACGTCGCCACCGCCACCACCGCCGCCGACTTCACCGCCGCCGCCTCCGCCGCCGGTGGTCGCACCGCCGACGACGCCGGAACCTGCATTCGACGCGCATCTGGCGCTGACCAACGCACGCGCTGCGCAGGCATTGGGGTTCACCGGTGCGGGCTATCGCATCGGCGTGATCGATACCGGCATCAATACCAATCATCCGGCCTTGCAGGGACGAGTCAGCAACAGCTTCATCTATGTGGATCCGCGTACCAACAACGTCGCTGCGGGCGACGTGGTGGGCCACGGCACGGTGGTCGCGCAGCTGGCAGCCGGGCGCGCAGTGGGCCAATGGCCGGGCGGCATCGCCAGCGGCGCCGGCCTGGTGTCGGCACGCATCATCAGCGACGAAGCACCGGACGATGACGGCAGCGGCGAAGGCAACGAGGTCGACGGCCCGCTTGGTCTGGGTCCGGTGCATGCCGATCTGATCAGCGCCGGTGTGCGCATCATGAACAATTCCTGGGGCGGGCTGTATTGGAACGACCCGGCGGTCACCAACCAGATTGCGCAGGAATACCGGCCGTTCGTCATCGGCAACGATGGGTTGGTGGTGTTTGCGTCGGGTAACGAATCGCGATCGCAACCGTCCGATACCGCTGCGCTGCCCAGCCAACCGGGCCCGAATGGCACGCTGCCGGCCGCCGATCTGGAACGCGGCTGGCTGGTCGTCGCTGCGCTGGATACCGCCAATCCTACGCAGCTGGCCTCGTACTCCAATGCCTGTGGCGTGGCGATGCGCTATTGCCTGGTGGCGCCGGGCACCTCGATGTTCCTCGACCCCGATGCGACCGCCAGCAATATCCGCTACTTCTACGGTAGCGGCACCTCGTTTGCGGCGCCGTTGGTCTCCGGTGCGGCTGCGCTGGTGTGGCAGGCGTTTCCGTATTTCAGCAACGATCTGGTGCGGCAGACGCTATTGGGAACGGCCACCGATCTGGGCGCGGCCGGCGTCGACCCGACCTTCGGCTACGGCCTGCTCAATGTCGGCAAGGCGGTGCTAGGGCCCGCGCGCTTTGATTGGGGCACGGTGGATGTCACCGTCAACACATTGCGTTCCACCTGGGCCAACGACATCAGTGGCACGGGCGGCCTGACCAAACGCGGCACCGGTACGCTGGTGTTGAGCAGTGGCGCCAATACGTTCAACGGCGACACCCAGGTGCTGGGCGGCACCTTGCAGACGGCCAGTCTGCAGAGTGCGCGCGTTGGTATCGCCAATGGTGCGACGTTGATCGGTGCGGGCAGGATCGGCGGACGCGTCGATAACGCCGGCACCCTGCAGGTCAACAGTGCGACGCTGTCGATCGCGGGCAATTACACCCAGGCCAGCAACGGTCGCCTTGCCTTGAACGTGGGCGACCGGGTGAACGTGACCGGGACCGCGACGATTACAGGTGATCTGCAAGTGCTCGGCCGCCGCGATTACGTGGTCGACAACGCGACCTACACGCTGTTGCAGGCCAGCAGCGGGTTGCAGGGCACGTTCGATACGCTCAGCCGCGGCGCGGCGGTGACCTTCCTGGATGCCTCGCTGACGTACGACAGCAATGCGGCTTACCTTGCCTTGCGCAGCTTGAATGCCACCGCCGTCGCCGCCACGCTGGGCATGACCGGTACGGCAGCGATGGATTCGGCAATCCGCGTCGAGCAGGCGTTCCAGCAGGTGGATGCGCAGCAATTGCAGGGCACTGGCGGCATCAGCAGCGGGTTCATCCGCGCCGCAGCGGCGTTGCAGCAGTCGCCGGATGCCAAGGCTGCCGCCGATTCGCTGCGCAGTCTGTCCGGGCGTGCGCATGCCGAGTCGGCAGCGATGACCTTCGACACCATCGATCTGGGGCGGCGTGCGTTGGCCTCACATTTCGACGGCTTGTCGCAGCAGCCGCGCATGCTGGGCGTCTGGCAACGCGCGCTCGGTGGGCCGGGCGAGGGTGGCGTGACCACCGCAGGATTCGCCACCTCCGGCTGGATGATGGGCAACGACCTGCGCCTGGCGTCGGGCGCAGTCACCGGCTTTGCCTTCGGCGAAACGCGCTCCAACAGCCTGGGCGATCTGGACGGTGCACGCGGGCGCGATCGGCAGGTGCAGGGGCAGCTGTACTGGGGCACCACGCTCGGCTCGGCGTACACGCTGAGTCAGTTGGGTTTCGGCAACGTCAACCGGCAGATCGAGCGCAGCCTGCAGTTGGGCGAAGACCGCAGCAGTGCCTTCAGCGACTACAGCGGCAGTTACCTCAGCGGCAACCTGGAAACCGGGTATCGCCTGGGTGGCGCGCGCGCCAGCCTGACGCCCTACATGGGGCTGGATTACGTGCGTCTGCGCAGCGAGGGATTCCGCGAAAGCGGTGGCGACGGCTTCGGCTTGCGTGCCGATGCCAGCACCTCCGCGCGCACCCAGGTGCTGGCCGGCCTGCGTTCGTCCTATCGCTGGCGCGGCGTGCAGCTCGGCGGTTATGCCGAATGGCAGCAGGCGTTGAGCAGCGAAGGCCTGACGCTGGATGCCAGCTTCATCGGCGTGGACGCATGGGCGCCGTTGCGCGGCATGCAGCCGGCGCGCTCGGGTGGTCTGTTCGGCATCACCGCGGCCGCGCCGTTGGGGCCGCAGAGCCAGTTGCGCTTCGGCTACGACCAGCGGGTGGGCGAGCGCGGTGACGATCGTGCGCTGAGCCTGCGTTACAGCGCCGATTTCTGATCGGCGCGTCTGATCGGTGGTTCACCTGTCCAGGCAAGATGCCTGGACAGGTGGGTCACTCACCGCGCAGCTTGTGCAGGAAGCGCGGTGCGGTGCGGCCCAGCGGCAGTTTGAGCTTGCTGATGGCCTCGATACGCGCCTCGGCAATCTGGTCGGCCGCCTGCTGCGGCGCGACGCCCAACCGGGAGGACAGGTCGAAGACCTTTTCCAGGTTGTGATAGATGCTGCGGATCAGGCGCATCGCGCGTTCGCGGTTGTAGCCGTCGATCTCCAGCGACACGTTCATTACGCCACCGGCATTGACCACGTAATCGGGCGCATACAGGATGCCGCGCTTGTGCAGCTCTTCGCCGATGGCGGCGCTGGCGAGCTGGTTGTTGGCGGTGCCGCAGATGATCTTGGCCTTCAACCGCGGCAACGTGTCTTCGTTGATCGCGCCTTCCAGCGCGCAGGGTGCGAATACATCGGCCGGCACCTGGTAGATCTCCTCGATGCTGACCGCTTCGGCACCGTATTCGGCCACCGCGCGATCTACCAGCGCCGGGTTCAGATCGGCCACATAGAGTTTGGCGCCGCGTTCCTTGAGCAGCTTCACCAGCTCCATGCCGATGTGGCCCAGGCCCTGGATCGCAATGCTGGTTTTGCCGACTTCCTCGTGGCCGAGCCTGCGATTGAGCGAGGCCATCAACGCCTGCAACGCACCATAGGCGGTGAACGGGGCCGGGTCGCCGGAGCCGCGATGCACTTGGTGCACGCCGGTGACGTACTCGCTCTCCAGGTAGATCTGTTCCATGTCGTTGACGTCGGTGCCGACGTCTTCGGAGGTGATGTAGCGCCCGCCCAGGGTGTCGACAAAACGGCCGAATGCGCGGAACAGCGCCTCGCTCTTGTCACTCTTTGGGTCGCCGATGATCACCGCCTTGCCGCCACCGACATTCAATCCCGCCAGCGCGTTCTTGTAGGTCATGGTGCGGCTGAGCCGCAGCGCATCGTCCAGCGCCGCCTCGCTGTTGGGGTAGGGGCGCATGCGCACGCCACCCAGCGCGGGCCCGAGACGGGTGCTGTGCAACGCGATGATCGCTTTCAGGCCGGCGTCGCGGTTGTGACAGAAAATCACCTGCTCGTGGCCGGTGGTGTCGAGGGTTTCGAAAAGCATCGAAGGCTCCGCGGGGCTGCGTGATGTGCCTTCCCTGAGGCCGGGCCGGAACCCGTGCAATGGGAAACAAAAACGCGACGTCTGCAGACCCTGTCCGATCACGTCGCGCTGCAACATTTTAAACCACGTCGGCGGGGGCTAGTGTATGAATCTGTTCACCAATGCCGATAGCGCTGCTGCCGGAACCACAGCGTTCCCAGCCATTTGCTTCCTGCGCTGACCGGCAGGCCGGCGTGCAGCGAGTCGGGGTCGGGGCGGCCATCGGCATGCAAATTGTCGAAGCACACCACCGACCCGGCACGTGGACGCACGCGCACGCCCGCGACCGGGAAGTCGGTGTCGCCCCCTGCCTCGACATCGTTGAGGTAGACGCAGGCGGTGCGCAGGCGATTGCCGGCAGTGGGGCGGTCGGCGGCGATCGTGCCGGGCGGCAGGTAGTCGCGATGCGCGCGGTACTGCTCACCCGGCGCGTAGCACAGCACCGACAGCGCTTCGGCATGGGTCAGCGGCAGCTGCGCACAGGCCGCTACGCGCGCCTGCGCCGCACGCGCGGCAAAGTCTTCGAGGATGGGGTCCAGGGTGGCGCCGCGGCTGGTGCGGATCGGCGCGCGGCGCGTGCTCGCATCGTCGGGGTCGACCACTTCGGAGGCGCGCAGGTGCGGCCGCGCCAGCAACATCAACAGGCGGCACTCGTCGGCAGACAGCACCCCGCAGACTTCTTCGATCATGGGCGCATCGTGGCGGCGCGTTGCGACATGTCGGGCAGCGAAACGGATGCGCGGGTCGTCGCCGAGCGGATCCGGCGGTGTGATCTGCACGGCAGGCGCCGCGGCGATACCCAGCGGCTGCAATTGCCGCAGCAGCTGCGCCGCGGCGTCGGGTTGCGGCGGGACGCCTTCGCCACGCATCAGGCGCTCGGCCAGTAGCGCCGCAGCCAATGCGTCACCGGCTGCGGCGGCGCGCTCCAGCAAGGCAACGCAGCTGCGTTGCTGCGCGGGGTGATCGATCCGGCCGTGCTGGATGGCCAGCGCGCGCAGCGCAGGCGGGTAGTTGGCTGCGGCCGCTGCATGCAAGCGGGATTGCGCCTGCGTGTCGAGCATCAACGGGGCGTCGGTGATGGCCACGGTCGCCAACAGATAGCGCGCTGCCGCAACATCCTGGCGCTCGGCGTGTTGCCAATGCTCCTGCGCACGGGCCAGGTCCACCTCGCAACCCACACCGTAGGCCAGCATGCGGCCGGCTTCGATTTGCGCGCCGGCATCGCCTGCGGCCGCACTGCGCGTGTACCACGCCAGCGCCTGCTCGGGCTGCCCGGTACGCACCAATGCATGTGCCAGCGCCGTCATTGCTGCGGGGTGGGCGGTCTGTGCGGCCTGGGTGAGCTGCTGGAGGGACGGTGCCTGCATGGAGGCATTCTAGGAGAGGCCGGCAACCCTGTCGTGCCTGATCCCAGGCGGGCGCCGCTGCGGCTCGCGTAGGTCGATGGCGGGCTCGCCGAGATCAGTGCAGGTCGCGCGTCCCCGGCGGGCGACCGGTCGCCACGGACGAGTGGTCGCGGCGATGGGCTGCCTCGTCTAGTCGGTGCGCGATCAAGCGTCCGTGGACAGCGCCAGGTGGGTCAGATACAGGCGCAGGTCGAACTCCAGTTGGTGGTAGTCCGGGCTCATGTGGTTGCACAGCTGGTAGAAGGCCTTGTTGTGATCGGCCTCTTTCAGATGCGCCAGTTCGTGGGCGACGATCATCTGCAGGAACGGTTCGGGCGCATCGCGGAAGATCGAGGCGATGCGGATCTCGCGGCTGGCCTTGAGCCGGCTGCCGTGGACGCGCGAGATCGCCGTATGCGTGCCCAGCGCATGCTTCACCACCTGCAGATGGTTGTCGTAGAGCGCCTTGTGCAGGGTGGGCGAGGAGCGCATGTAGCGCTCCTTCATGGCCTTGACGTAGTCGTACAACTGCCGGTCGGTGCGGATGCTGTGGCGATCCGGGTAGCGGCGTGCCAGCACCAGGGCAAGTTTGTCCTGCGCGATCAGCTCGCGCACCTGATCCAGGACTGCGGGCGGGTAACCGGCGAGATAGCGAAGAGTGTCCATGCCAATCGATTGCTGCGAGCTGCGCATGATCGCCGATGCAGGCGCTGCTGGCGAATCTGCACGCGCGATTGTGGCGTCATGTGTCAGGCGTATTCACGAATGCGGCACATCCGGATGCGTAGCGTGCAGCGCATGTTTTGCGGCACGACTGCGCAAGCACACGACTGAACACGGCACCGTGCCGGATGAGGAGACAACAAACATGATCAAGTGGGCCATTATTTTCGCCATCATCGGACTGATTGCCGGTGCGCTCGGGTTTGGCGGCATGGCGGGCGCTGCAATGGGGATTGCCAAGTTCCTGTTCTGGGCCGGCATCATCATCGCCATCGTGCTGTTCGTGCTCGGCATGACGATCGCCAAAAAGGTGACCTGATGCCCGAGGCGTGCGTCGGTATGCGGTTCGCATGCCGGCTACATCGCCCCGAGTGCAAAGGAGCGGCCAGCGGCCGCTCCTTTTTTTATTCCTGCAAGCTAATCAACCAACAAAACGACAAGCCGGCCGCGAGCGAGGTCTAGCGCAGGACACTCGCTGCGTTCTTGCGCGGATCAGACGCCGGTGTCGTCGGCAGTGGTGTGCAAGGCGATATTGAGTTGATCGATGGTCACGATCCAGTCGGCATCGTCGAGGCGCTCTTCACGCAGCAGCTGCGCCTGCGCCGGTGTCCAGAAGGGCGCTTCCTCCAGGCGCATGTCGCCCGGCAGCGGAGAGTGTTCGTCGATGAAGCTGCGGATGCTGACCTCATCCGACGGCAGGCCCAACTGGGCGAATAATTCGGAGAACGGGTGGACGTGTTGTTCCATTGCGACTTCCTCGAAGAGTGCGAATGGGCGGATGCTAAAGCACCTGATTTGAGCGCGCTGTGCACGTCCGGCTTGGATTTGCCTGGGCGCATGCCCATATTTGAGTTCTGAGCAGACAAGCCGAGGCGAACATGGCGACCGGATGGGCAGGTGATGGGGCGGTGCAGGACCAGATCGATGCGACCGTCGAGGACGCGATCAAGCGCGCGCGGAGCCAACTGCATCAGGGCCCGAGCCTGACTCACTGCGAGGAGTGCGATGCGCCCATCCCCGAGGCGCGCCGCAAGGCAGTGCCGGGCGTGCACCTGTGCGTGAACTGTCAGCAGGCGCACGACCAGGAGCAGGCGGCGCAAGGCGGCTACAACCGTCGTGGCAGCAAGGACAGCCAGCTGCGTTGATTGCCATGCGGCTTCAGGGCAACCGGCAAACGACTGCGCTTGCCGCCAGGCGGCTGCGGCCATCGCTCGGGCTTACATGCGACATTCGTATGCCATGTCCTTGCGACGCGCTGACCGAGTCACCCGATAACGGCTCACTACCTCTTGTCAGACGCCCTCAGTTGGCGTTGAAGTGGCTGGTCTCGCGCCAACGGCGCGTGGTGCGCTGGAAGAACAGGCTGTTGGGAACCTGCAGCACGCTGCCGGCGTGGTCGCCGGTTTCTTCCAGGGTCGTGTAAATCACGTTGATGTCGATCACCCGGCCCTTCAGGCCGGGCTTGTCGCCGCCTTCCAGCAGTTCGATGTGGTCGTGCAGACGGAACGGGCGCGTGGTGATGATCAGGAAGGTGCAGAAGATATTGGACAGCACGCTCCATGCCGCGAAGAACGCCACGGCACCGACTGCCGCGAATCCGGTGAACGCGGTCCACAAGGTGCCGCTGGAGACACCCAGCACGTTCAGTACCGTCAGCACCGCAGTGACGGAAATGACGAAGCTGCCCACGCGACGGATGCCGATCATCATTTCCGCCGGCAGGCTGTAGCGCGTACACAGGCGGCGCAGCACTTGCCGCAGCAGTAACCGAACCAGCGCGGCAACGGTGAGGATCAGCACGATCTGGACCGTCAGCACTGCCACGGTCAGCCACTGCGGATTCCAGTGCGGCAGCAGGCTACGGATCATGGTGGGCAAAGCGTCGGACGCGGACATCGGATCGTGCAGGTTCACAGAGACCGCCCATTGTAACGGGGGCGTCATTGCGCAGCCGGTGCGCGGGGTGAACGCGCGCTCAGCGGTGGCGGTAGCGAGATTGATTCAAGGGTGCTGCGACGGATTGCGGTATCACAGCTGTGCGTGGCCGGGGCGCTCGGTGCCATGCGCATCGATGGAGGCCAACACGGCGATACAGCAGCGACCGAAATTCACGATGACGCTGCAACCGGTCAACGCATAGAACTGCGGCCATGCGCGGACAACGCGACAACGCGCCGCCACAGCTGCTCGGCGCGGCGCACCGGCAACCAGTGCGCCGGTGAGTTCAGCTTGACGCATGACAGCCGCGTCGACGGCAGGTGCAGCAGGCAGGCCTGCAGGCGCGCAGGCGTCAGCGTGAGCTGCACTGCATCCATCGGCAGCGGGGCCGGGCACTGGGTGGAGCACAGGCTCAGCAGAATTCCGAGAACATGCGGCATGGCGACGTCCGATCAGGGGGCCTGCGCCTGGAGCGGACAACGGCCGTGCTCCCGGCAAACGATGCGGCGCAGGATTGCGCCATCGCAGGCTTGGATGCGGCGGCCGGCGAAAAGGTTTAGAGCGGCTAAAAATGGAGCGAGCAGTCGTCAGGCGGATGCAGACGGCACGCTCGGAACCGGGGTGTACGAGTGGTCTATGTCGATTCCGCACCGGCAAGGCCCGCCGGGCGGCGGCGCAGTAGGCTTGTCGGCCGCTCCTGGAACCGTGCTCGAAAAAATACCTGGGCGCGGTTTAAACCTTTGCGCTGCCCGGCGCATCGAAGTGGATATGCTCGACACCTCCATGCCCATCGATGCCTCAGCTTGTGACGGTCCGGCCGGACGCGACGACGCGGCGCTGGCGCGTTCCGCCGCAGGCGGCGATCGCACCGCCTACGAGGCCATCTACCGCCGTCATGCGCCGCGCCTGTATGGGGTGGTGTGGCGGCTATGCGGCGGCAATGCGGCGCGTGCCGACGATGTGCTGCAGGAAACCTTCATTGCCGCATGGAAGGCCTTGCCGCAATTCCGCTTCCAGAGCGCGCTGGGCACCTGGCTGCATCGGCTGGCCGTCAATACGGCCCTGATGGAGCTGCGGGCGCGCTCGGTTGCGGGCGATCAGATGGTGGACGATGTCGATGGCGAGATCCTTGCTGCCATTCCAGGTGCCGCAGCCTGCCAGGCCACCCAGATGGATCTGGAGCGCGCGCTGGAGACGCTGCCGCCGCGCGCACGCGCAGTACTGGTGTTGCACGACATCGAAGGCTGGAAACATCAGGAAATTGCCGACGAACTGCAGATGGCGGTCGGCAGTTCCAAGGCGCAACTGCATCGCGCGCGCGGCCTGCTGCGCGTGCGGCTGGGAGATATCGCATGAACCACGATCCGCTTGATCCGCACGCAACCGATGACGCCGCGTTGTCCGCGCGTCTGCGTGCGTTGCCGCAGCAACGTCAGCCACCGGCGCAGCTCTGGGAGCGCATTGCGCCCGCACTGACGCCGCACACCAACGTGGTTGCCCTGCAGCCGCGCCGCCAGCGTGCCTGGACCTGGCCTGCGTTCGGTGTGGCGCTTGCTGCTGCGCTGGCGGTGGTGGCGATCGTGCCAGGGCTCGATCGCTCGACCCAGCCGCCAGCGCCAGCGTCGTCACGCCCTGGCTTGGTGGCGCAGGCACAGGCAATGGCCGGGCAGTACCAGCAGGCCATCGACGCAGTGCCGGTGCAGCAGGTGCCGGCCGATCTGCGCCCGGCGCTGGCCGAGCTGGACCAGAGTGCGCAGGCCATCCACCACGCCATCGCGCAGAGTCCGCGCTCTGCATTCCTGTTGTCGCAGCTGCAACGCACCTATGCCAAGCGCCTGCAACTGACCCGTCTTGCCGCGCAGGGCGAGACGTCCTTTCCAAGCTGAGGAGCATGCCCATGCGTTACGCCCATCTATCCGTGTTGTTGCTGATTGCGTTTTGCGCACTGCCGGCGGCAGCGCAGACCACCGTGAAGCAGAGCCATCCGCTGACGCGCGGCGGGCGCGTGGAGCTGGACAACATCGCCGGGCAGATCCGCGTGCGCGGCTGGGACCGCGACGACGTGGCGCTGACCGGTACCCTGGGCGAAGGGCAACGCCTGGAGGTGGATGAAAGTCCGGACCGGCTGCAGTTCGAGGTGATCTACCCGCGTAACAACCGCAACAGCAGGGGGGCTCAACTGGAGCTGCGGGTTCCGCGCGCGGCGCTGCTGGAGGTGGAGGCGGTGAGTGCCTCGGTGGATGTCGATCAGGTCGATCTGGCGCGTTTGCAGCTCAAGTCGGTCAGCGGCAACGTGGTCGCAGCCGGACGCGCCAGGGAAGCGCAACTGGAAACCGTCAGCGGCGCGCTGCGCAGCACGGTGGCCAGCGCACGGCTGAGCCTGGGCACGGTCAGCGGGCAGATCGATGCGCCGGCCGGCGCCAGCGGCGTAGTGTCGGTCGAGTCCGTCTCCGGCCAGATCCGGGTCGGCGCGGGGCAGGTGTCGCAGCTGCGCGCCGAGAGCGTGTCCGGCGCAACGGCGCTAACGGTGACCGGTCTGGCGCCGGGCGGCAGCATCGCTGCAGAGAGCGTCAGTGGCACGATCAGCCTGGGCGTGCCGCGCAACGTGTCGGCAGCGCTGCAGGTGGAGGTGTTCAGCGGCGACATCCATTCGGTGGCCGGGCAGGTGGAGCGGCCGGAGTACGGCCCGGGCAAAAGCCTGAGAACCCGGCTGGGGGCGGGCAATGGCGACATCAAACTCGAGTCGCATTCCGGCTCGGTGCGCATCGATTACGGTAACTGAGCGGCTGCGCCAACTGTGGCCTGAAACGAACGTGCCACCTTGCGGTGGCACGTCGGTACAACGCTTCGGTTTGCGGGTGACGCTTAGGCGATCTTGTCGCCGTCGTTGCGCGCAGGGCCGAAGTTGGTGGTGAGCACTTCGATCCGGCCGCCGGTCTTGCGGAACGCGGCGATGTCGGCAGCGATACGCTCACGACTGAGCGGCTGCGACTTGCCTTCGCTGCGAGCGATGCTGGGCTGGGATTTCTGCTTGGTCGCGGGACGTGCCATGTGGCCTCCTGTAGCGGGGAAGTGCGATGACACCGCGTGCGGCTAGGGTGGCGCGCGCGGAAGCGGTGTCGAGAGGTGCGATCGCGTTCGGTGCGCAATCGCGGCGGCACGGCAAGCGTGCCTTGCTGACAAGCCGGCTAAGCGGTGTGCAGCAACCGTGCATTGTAACGGATGGGCGCCCGCGTTGCCTTAACCGTCCGACAGACGGGCCTGGCGTGCCGCCGCCCAGGCCAGGCCCTGCACCACGCCGAAGGACGGATCGCCCTGCACCAGGCGCGATTCCGGGAACGCGGCTGCCACCGTGTCGCGGATATAGCCGGCACGCGACATGCCGCCGGTCAGGAACAGCGTGGCCGGCGGCGCATCCAGGTCGGCACGGACCTGCGCAAGCAAGCCTTCCAGTTCGCCCAGGTAGCTGGAAGCGGACGCAACCAGCGCACTGGCCTGCACCTCCACCTCCAGCCCGCGTTCGATAAAGTCCAGCCCGGCCTGGTGCTGGTCGCGCTCGCTGAGCGCGATCTTGCAGGCTTCCACGCCGCGGTACAGGCGCGCGGTGTTGCCGGTGTCCTGCAGCGCCTGCAGGCGCTTGTCGAACGGGGCAGGGACGTCCTGGTACTTGTGCAGGCGGAATTCGCGCTGGCGGGTCATGTCCTGCACCATCGCCGCTTCCACGTAATGGTGGGTGGGCACGCGGGTGATGCCGCGGCCGAACAGCGGCATGTAGGCGGCCAGACTCAGCGCCAGATCGATATCGGTACCGCCGCGCGCGATGCCCCAGGCGCGGTGCACCTGCGGCGCGGCGCTGCCGCCGACGCTGGCATGGGCGATGTCGGTGGTGCCACCGCCGATGTCCACCACCACGGTGTCGTGACGGCTGTCGTGGCTGACGTGGTAATGCATTGCGGCCGCTGCGGGTTCTTCGAGGAAATCCACGCTGTCGAAGCCGGCCGCGATGGCGGCGGTCTGCAGAATCTCCAGCGCTTGCGCGTTGCCGGCCTCGCCGATGGAGCTGCGGAACTGCACCGGACGGCCCAGCGTGGCGCTGCGGATATTGATGTCGAACTGGCGCGAGGCGGTGAGCCGGATGTGTTCCAGCACGTGCGTGGCGATGCCGGTGATAGTCTGGCGCGCGCGCGGGTGCAGGTTGTAGCCCAGCATCGATTTGGGGCTCTGCACCAGGCTGCCTTCGCCTTCCAGGAAATACGCATCCAGCGCGTCGTCGCCGTAGACCGCGTTCTGCAGCAGGGCGGCGGAGCTGCGCGGCTCGCGCACCTGCTCTTCCATCCATTGGCGGCGCACGATGCGGATCGCATCGCGGCGCAGGCTGTCGTTGCTGGACGTGCGGCCGGCCGCGGCGGCGTCGCGACGGCCAGAGTCGATCAGCCGTTCGACCTCGTATTCCAGCGCCGGGGTCAGGCTGAAATCGTCCGGGTCGCGCATGGTCTCGGGGAAATACACCGTGGTGCGGAACTGCAAGGCCTCGCCGAAGCGCACCGGGACCACCTGGCCATCGACGATCGCCGCGGCGGCGGAGTTGCTGGTACCGAAGTCGATGCCGAGTTTCATGCAAGCGGGCCTGTGAGCGGGCCGCGCACTTTACTACTTCTGCTGCCGGCGACGCCCGTCGCGCTGCGTTCGGACGTCGCAGCAGCCGAACTGCCGCATGCCCACAGGCGCGCGGCACACCCGATCAGGCCGCGACGCTGGCGACCTGGCCTTCGTTCAGTTCTTCGGTGGTGGCTTCGCGCACCTCGATGACTTCGACCGCGAAATGCAGGGTCTGCCCGGCCAGCGGATGGTTGCCGTCGACGGTGACCTGCTCCGGGCCTACCTCGGTGACGGTGACCAGCACCGGGCCCTGCTGGGTGCGCGCCTCGAACTGCACACCCGGCACGACCTCGACATCGGTCGGGAACGCCTCGCGCGGCACCTGCTGGATCAACTGCTCATGGCGCGGGCCATAGCCCTGTTCGGGCACGACATCGGCGGTGAGCGTCTCGCCGACGCGCTTGCCGTCCAGCGCCTGTTCCAGGCCGGGCACGATGTTGCCGGCGCCGTGCAGGTAGCTCAATGGCGTGTCCGGCGTCGAACGGTCCAGGACCTGGCCGCTGTCGTCGGAAAGGGTGTAATGAATGGTCGCAACGCGACCCTGGCTGATTTCCATCGGAAACCTCCATGACTTGTGATCGAGTGGGATGCGTCGGCTGACTCACGACGCCAAGAGGTGGTGCCCGCCTACCGTAGGCAATCGACCCGGATGATGCAACCGCAGCTGGGGCTGCGGTTAGGGCGAGGATCAGCTTGGTGGTGACGATGTCACCGCTGCGATGCAACTGCTTCCTGCGCGATGCGTCTTTACTCGAAGGTGAGCCGATTGATGCGCGTCACCTGCGGCGTTTGGCCGCGTGGCGATGCACGCATTCCACGGCCTGCCGTGCGCTAATCCTTCTCGGCGCCACGTTCGATCTGGGCGCGGCGCGCGTGCCAGGTTTCCGGCGTCTGCGGCTTGATGAACAGCGCGGTGAGCTCGGGATGCTGACGCTTGGCGGCCGCTTCGATGCGCCCGACGCAGGCTTCGATCTGTGGCGTGGTGCGGCTGTCTTCGAACTCGGCGCTCAACGCGGCGACCACCTGGTTCGGGCCCATCTGCATGGTCAGTACGCCGTTGGCGGCACGCACATCCGGATCGCTGGCGGCAATGCGCAGCAGCGATTCGGTGACGTGCGCGTGCGCGGGCTCGCCGATCAGCAGGCCCTTGGTTTCGCGCGCCAACAGGAATGCGGTGAAGGCCAGCACACAGGCGATGCCGATCGAGGCGATGCCATCGAGTTCGGGCATGTCCAGCAGCTGTGCGCCGGCCAGGCCAAGCACCGCCATGAACAAACCGATCAAGGCGGCGCTGTCTTCGAGCAGCACGGTGAACGTGCTGGGATCCTTGCTCTGCCGGAATGCCTGGAAATAGCCCATGCGGCCCTTCTTGGCGCGGAATTCGCGCAGCGCCACCACCCAGGAAATGCCTTCGAACACGATCGATACACCGAGCACGATGTAGGCGAGCAGATGGCTCTTGGCCGGCTCGGGATTGCGCAGATGCACGATGCCCTCGTACAGCGACACGCCTGCGCCCATCGCGAAGACCAGCAGCGCGACGATGAAACTCCAGAAGTACAGCTCACGCCCGTAGCCGAACGGATGGGTCGGCGAGGGGGCCTGCGCGGCGCGGCGCAGGCCGTACAGCAGCAACACTTCGTTGACGGTGTCCACCAGCGAGTGCACGCCTTCGCTGAGCATCGCCGAGCTGCCCGAAATCCCTGCGGCGATGAATTTTGCGATCGCGATGGCAAGGTTGCCGGCCAGCGCGACATAGACGACCAGATGCGAGCCGGTTTTCTTTGCCGCGCCCGGTTCGCCAGCCGTAGGCGCGGTGGATCCTGGCGCAGCGCCGGGGGCTTGGGGAACCGATGGGTTGGGCACGTGCGACCTGCAGGGCATTCGACAAGCGCTGCACTATCGCGCCGGCGCCGTGCCGGAGACGTGATCGCGCGGCCGGGGCGCTACAATCCACGCCCGTTTTGAACCTAGGAATCGCATGTCTTCCGTTCCCGCCTGCCCGCAATGTGGCCTGGACAATACCTATGCCGATGACGCGATGCTGATTTGCGCAGACTGCGGCTTCGAATGGAGTGTGGGCGAATCCGCCGCGGCTGCGACGGTGGTGCGCGACAGCAACGGCAACCTGCTGCAGGCCGGCGACACGGTGACGGTGATCAAGGACCTGAAGGTCAAGGGCTCGTCGATTCCGCTCAAGCAGGGCACGCTGATCCGCAACATCCGCCTGGTCGAGGACGATGCCGAGCACATCGAAGGCAATTCGGAAAAGATCAAGGGCCTGGTGCTGAAGACCTGTTTCCTGCGCAAGGCCTGAGGCTGTTGCGGAGGCAGCAATACCGCCTGCAGCGTGTGTAGGAGCGTGCTTGCGCGCGATGAGGCATGTTCGATAACGCTTCATCGCGCGCAAGCGCGCTCCAGCGTTGCGGCATGCTCAATCGCGCGGATACACCGCCGCCACCGTGCAACTCTGGCGCATCCGCGCGGCCAGGCCGCCACGCGTGGTGCTCAGATCGCCCTGCTGGCCGGATCCGGCAGCCGCGCCGGCAAGTGCCATTTCGTCGAGCACATCGACCTTGTCGCCGGGATTGCCGCAGATCGCATTCAGGCCCATGCCGGAGACGAAGCGGATCGGCGGTGCGCCGCTGAGTTCGCGGCAGCTGTCCATCAGTTCGACACGGTAGTGGCGATGCGTGCCGGGGTGACGTGGCGAGACTTCCACCACCAGGCCCTGGCCGTCTTCCGACCACGAACGCAGCATGCTGGGATTGAAGCAGTAGCTGGACGAGCCGGCGAAATTGCGCCGGCGCGCTTCGCGCACGCTGACCCCGTCCAGGGTCGGAATGCCGCTGTCGCGTTGCCTGGCCGCACTTGCGTATTCGCGCGCACTCAGCGTGGCGATATGGCTGACCGCGCAGTGCTGCTGGCCCGAGCGCACGTATGCCGGAGCACCGTTACAGACCCAGCCGTGCGCCGCCAGCAGGCTCGCATCCGCTTGTGCGGCCAGTTGCGGGCAGTCCTGCGCCAGACTGATGCGGAACAGCCGCCCGCCCTGTTCGGCCACTACCAGTGTGCGCGGATCGGCTTGATGCAGCTCCGTCACCTTGCGCGCATCCAGGCACTCGGCGTTCGGTGCGGCAGGGCGCAGCGGCTCGGCCGCTGCAGTGGATGACGCGTAACCGAATAGCGTGCTGCCGAGCAGAACCGCAGTGAGTAAACGCATCACGCACATCCTTGGCAATGAGGGATGTCCGCATCATCTGCCAAGCAGGTCGCGCTGACAATCGCAGCAACGCGTGTCGGGTCGCGCGCTCAACAACGCCGGGCGGGCGGCCAGCGCTCGGCACCGCCAGCGCATACGAGTGCGTGCCGATCCCGGGCTGCACGCATGTGCGCGCGCAACCTTACGCGCGCCTTTCACTTTGCTGCCGCGATAACGCGGCGCAGCCTGCGCTCAGGGCGCCTCGGGCGGGTCCGAATCCAGCACCTGCAGCTTTCCGCCGGTGGTTTCGGGAAGGATGCGTTGGTCGGTGGCCACCAGCACCACGCCAGGCGTCAGCAGCGGCAGCAGGCCGGCCAGGAAGGCCGGCGGCACCTGCAGCCGCGCGATGGTGTCGGCATCCAGGGCCTGTCCTGCTGCTGCGCTGCTGCCTGGGATGCCGATGCGCATCCAGTTGGGCATGCGTTGACCGGGCAAGCCGGGCACTTCGCCAGGCAGAAAACCCTGGCCGACGATGAACGCTTGCGTGCCCAGCGGCGCGGCGCCGGTCTGCGCGCGCAATGCCACTTGTGCGCGTCCGATCTCCACGCCGTTGCGATACACCACCAATTGCTGATCGCTGCTGCTGACCAGCATCGAGATCGGGCCGGTGGGTGCCAGCTCCGGCTGCCATGCAAAGCTCTGGCCGTTGGGCAGCGGCAGCAATGCCCGCTGCGCGCCGGTGGCCGGGTCGATCGGGCTGAGCGCGCGGGGATGCACCACCGCGTCCGCGTCCACACCGGCCTGCGCGACCACCACCACCATGCCCATGTTGGAATTGTCGAACAGCAGCCGCGCGAATTCCGACGGTAGATGCACGCAGCCATGCGATTCCGGATAACCGGGCAGGCCGCCTGCGTGCAGGGCCACGCCGTCCCAGGTCAGGCGTTGCTGATACGGCATGGGCGCGGCGTTGTAGAGGTTGGAGCGGTGGTCCTTGTCCTTCTGCAGGATGGTGAACACACCGGTCGGTGTCTCGTGCCCGGGCTTGCCGGAGCTGATGGTGGACACGCCGATCAGGATGCCGTTGCGATACGCATACGCGCGTTGCTCGGTGAGGCTGACAATCACCGCCATCGGCCCCCAGCCCTTGCTGACGCCGCCCCAGATCCATTCGCCCGGCTTGAGGTCGGCCGGCGCCGTTTCGGCAGGGCTGGACTGGCGCGCGCCCCAGAACGGCACCGCAAGCGCTGGCCCGCAGACCAGCAGCGTGCAAAAAACAATGGCAGTGAGCAGGGGCCGCATCGGCATTCCAGAGAGCAGTGTCGGCACGATCCTAGCGGGGCCGGGTGTACGCGTCATGTGGTTGCTACCGGGATGGCTACGTTGCGAAGGCATCCGCGTCGCGAGGGGAGCGTGCTGTGTACGCGTTTGCGTATTCGCCGAGCCTGGGGCGAACGCACGCACAAGCGCTTGGCCTTGCGCGCCGGTTTAACGATTGAGTTGGCAGATGCACGATGGCCGCCGCCTAGCGCTAGGCGATCGGGCAAGGGATGCGTATTGCGCCTGCACGAAATACCGGGCCGGCGACGTGCTCAGATCCAACGTGCGCGTGCGGACCGGTCGCTCCGCACGGTGGCTGCGCTCGCTTGATGCCGAGCGCAGCCGCTGTGTCGGCGAGACCTGGAGCAACTGACAAAACGGAGCGGGCAGTCGTCAGGTGGGTGCGGACGGCGCGCAGGAACCGGAATGTACGCGTGGTACATCCCGATTCCGGGCATCGGCCGCGCCTGCCTGGCGGTGAGCGCAGGCGTTTTGCAGCCGCGCTCAGTTCGGCAGGGCGGGGTAGTCGGTGTAGCCCTTGGCACCACCGCCGTACAGGGTGGCCTGGTCGAGCTCGGCCAGCGGGGCGTTCTCGTGCAGGCGACGCACCAGATCCGGGTTGGCGATGAACGGCCGGCCGAAGGCGATCGCATCGGCGTAACCGCTGTGGATGGCGTGGTCGGACAGCGCCTTGTCGTAGCTGTTGTTGGCGATCCAGGCGCCGTCGAACTTTGCGCGCAGCGCGGCATAGTCGAAGGCGACGTTGTCACGCGCACCGCCAGTTGCGCCTTCGATCACGTGCACGAAGGCCAGCCCGCCGATCAGGTTGAGACGCTCCACCGCACGTTCGAACAGCGGCTGCGGATCGGAGTCGTGCATGCCGTACACCGGCGTGACCGGCGACAGCCGCACACCGGTGCGTTCGGCGCCGATCTCGTCGGCGATCGCCTGCACCACTTCGGTCAGCAGGCGGGTGCGGTTTTCGATGTCGCCGCCGTACGCGTCGGTGCGCTGGTTGGAGCCGTCACGCAGGAACTGGTCGAGCAGATAGCCATTGGCCGCATGCACTTCCACGCCGTCGAAGCCGGCATCGATGGCGTTGCGCGCAGCGATGCGGTAGTCCTCGATCAGGGCGGGGATTTCGTCCAGCGCCAGCGCGCGCGGCTCGGAGACGTCCTGGAAGCCGTCCTTGGTGTAGGTCTTGCCCTCGGCGCGGATGGCGCTGGGCGCGACCGGCGATTCGCCCGGCGGCAGCACGCTGGTGTGCGAGACGCGGCCCACATGCCATAGCTGCAGCACGATCTTGCCGCCACGGCGATGCACTTCATCGGTGACCGCACGCCAGCCCTGGACCTGCTCGGCGGTGTGGATGCCGGGCGTATCCAGGTAGCCCTGACCCAGCGGGCTGATCTGCGTGCCCTCGGCCACGATCAGGCCGGCACTGGCGCGTTGGCCGTAGTACTCGGCGGCGAGCGGCGAGGGCACCTGCCCGGCGGCGGCGCGATTGCGCGTCAGCGGCGCCATGATCACGCGGTTGGCAAGATCCAGCGCGCCCAGGCGCACCGGGGATAACAACGGGGATTCAGTGGATTTGGACATCAGCAACCAATTGGGTGTGGATCACGCGCCAGGCGCGACACCGCGCCGATCGCGAGTGCCCCCTAGCGATGGTGGCGGCGTAAAGCGGATTCGAGCGATAGCGATAGGACACAGCGTCTCCTGGCGCGTCGAAAGCGGCCAGACTGTGACGTGCCGGGGCCTGGCGCCGAATCGCAGCAGGCGCCGCGCTTTCGTCGATTGCTGCGTTGCACAATAATAAGCTGCCCCGTCATCCTGGAGTCGGGCATGTCCGATACCGATCTTTCAACGCCGCGCGTGTCACGGCGCGATTACGTGCTGATCCTGTTTGCGTTGGCGATGGGCGGCTTTGCGATCGGCATCAGCGAATTCTCCACCATGGGCCTGATGACCCAGATTGCGCAGGGCCTGCAGATCAGCGAGCCGCAGGTCGGCCACGTGA
This sequence comes from Xanthomonas sp. WHRI 7064, assembly GCF_040202355.2. Classification (NCBI taxonomy): domain Bacteria; kingdom Pseudomonadati; phylum Pseudomonadota; class Gammaproteobacteria; order Lysobacterales; family Lysobacteraceae; genus Xanthomonas; species Xanthomonas sp. WHRI 7064. The sequence continues at coordinate 1,656,107 of NZ_CP167821.1, forward strand.
TCAGCGCCTATGCGCTGGGTGTGGTGGTCGGTGCGCCGTTGCTTGCGATCATTGGCGCGCGCTGGTCGCGGCGCACCTTGTTGCTGCTGCTGATGGTGTTCTACGCGCTGGGCAATCTCGCCAGCGCCTTGGCGCCGAGCTATCACACGATGTTGCTGTGCCGTTTCATCGCTGGTTTGCCGCATGGCGCGTACTTCGGCGTTGCTTCACTGGTGGCCGCGTCGATCAGCCCGCCCAACCAACGCGCCACTGCGGTGGGCCGGGTGTTGCTGGGCCTGAGCATTGCCTTGCTGGTCGGCAATCCGTTGGCGACCTGGCTGGGTCAGATCGTGAGTTGGCGGTGGGCCTACGCGGCGGTGTCGGTGCTTGCGCTGTGCACGGTTGCGGCAGTGGCGGCGCGCCTGCCGCCTGCGCCGGACGAGCCGCGGCAACAGCCGCTGCGTGAGCTGCGCGCGTTCAATCAGCCGCAGGTATGGCTGGCCCTGGCGATCGGCGCGGTGGGTTTTTCCGGCATGTTCTGCGTCTTCAGTTATCTGGCGCCCACCCTGACCGCGGTGACCGGCGTGGCGCCGGCGCGGATCCCGCTGGCGATGGTGGCGTTCGGGGTCGGCGGCGTGCTCGGCAGCATCCTGGGCGGCTGGCTGTTTGACCGCATGCAGTTCCGCGCGGTGCCGGTATTGCTGGTGTGGTCGGTGGTGGTGATGCTGACCTTTCCGTTGGCTGCGCAGTCGGGCCTGTGGGTCTTCGTGTCCATCGTGGCGGTCGGCACTATGGGCGCACTGGCACCTGCACTGCAGACGCGTCTGATGGATGTGGCCGCGGAGGCGCAGACCCTGGCAGCGGCGTCCAACCATGCCGCGTTCAATACCGCCAATGCGCTGGGCCCGTGGCTGGGCGGTATGGCGATCACGGCCGGGTGGGGCTGGACCTCGACAGGCTACGTTGGCGCGGCCACTGCGCTGGGCGGCTTGCTGGTGTACGCGCTGGCGGTCTGGCAGGAGCGCCGCCAACGCGCGCCGCTGGCGAGCTGCTGAGGCGCTGCCGGCCTGCACTGCCTGTTGCAGTTGGAGTGATGAGTGGCAAAGCTGGCAGATGACGTGCTGGTTGCGATGTTGGGTCGTACCGGACGCAAGGCCATATCCACGACCAACTCACGAGCGCACGTCGAGACTGCGTGCTCCACTGCAAGCGGACCGTACAGCGCCATGACCGAACACACGCCACCGCCCTGGAAGCGCGGCAAACCCAAGGGTAAATCCGCCTCCACGCCGCTGACCGCAAGCCAAAAGGCCGCTGCCAAGCAGCGCGCCGAGGAGGCCGGTCGTCCCTATCCCAACCTGGTCGACAATATGTGGGCGAGCCGGCAGCCGAAGTAGGTTTGACCTGCTCTTGGCATCGATGAATCGCCATTCATTGCCTGCATGATCGCGTGAGGACAATCACCACATCACTCACATGTCGATTATGTGTATCCCGCCAAGCTAAAGCCGTACACAACGCCAAGGCATGCAATCAGCACATCGATTGCCTCATCCCCGAAAGCCAGCGCAAACGCATCCACAACTTGCGCAGCGCTGGGCCATCGCAACCAGGAGCGACACATGAGCATTCAGAGCAAGACCGAGCATAGCCTCAACGACCTCATCGCCATTTCCCGTGACGGCAAGGACTTCTACGAAGAAGCAGCCGCCAAGGTGGGTGATGCGGAACTTGCAACGCTGTTCCGCCGCATCGCCGGCGTGAAGTCCGACATCGTCAGCAATCTGAGCAGTGTGGTTGCATCGGTCGGTGGCAAGCCGGAAACCAGCGGCACCATGGTCGGCAGCATGCAGCAGTTCTACGGTGAGGTGCGCGCCACGTTGGGCGATACCAAGTATGGCTACGTTGCCGAACTGGAAGAGTCCGAAGACCGTCTGCTGAAGGCATTCGACGAAACCATCGCCGACCAGGACACCCCGGCCGCTGCACGCGACGCCGCACTGCGTCTGCTGCCAGAAGTGCGCGCATGTCACGACGTGATGCGTAACCGCAAGCATGCGATGAAGAACGCTGCATAAGCTGCGCGCGTGACCCAGGCGCATCCAGGTGATGCAGCTTGCGGAGTGAACCGATAAAGGCGGAAACGGGCAGCGTAAGCTGCCCGTTTCTTTTTGTGTCGCGCTTGGTCAGTGCTGCGCGGTTGTTGTTCCACGCACTGTATGCGTTCCACGTTTTCGCACTGATGTTGGATGCGTGCCACGCATGCAGCTGGTCTGCTAGTATCCGCCGCCCTTCTTCCGGCAGGTCCGCGTACGCGGTCGTGGAATCAGCCCATGAAACAGCAGTTCCTGTACCTGTCTTCGGCCGAGGCGCAGTTGTCGCTCGGCCTTGGTGAGGAGAAGACCACCGAACGCCTGTTCTTTGCGGTGATGGCCGATGCGGCCACTGCCCAACGCGCCGCGGCGATCGCCGATGGGCTGCTGCACAGTGCTCATGTCGACGGCAAGCCGCTGGCGAGCGAGCGCTTGCATGTGACCTTGCATCATCTGGGCGATTACGCGGGCGGCTTGCCGCCTTCGCTGGTGAGCCGCGCCAGTCAGGCAGCCGAGCGCGTGATGCTGGATGCGTTCGAGGTGGAGTTCGATCGGGTTGGCACCTTTGGTGGACGGCGCTCGCAGCTGCCATGCGTGTTGCGTGGCGAAGACAAGGTGCGCGGGCTGTACGAACTGCAGGGCGCGCTGGGCCGGCAGCTGGCGCATGCGGGCATTGCCGGCGACGCGCAGTACACGCCGCATATGACGCTGCTGTATTGCAACCAGTCATTGCCGCAACGGCGCTGCGATGCGCTGGCGTGGACAGTGCGCGAGTTCGCGCTGGTGCGCAGCTTCCTGGGCCAGTCGCGTTACCAGATCGAAGGGCAGTGGGCGCTGCGCTGATGTGCAAGCAGAGGCGTACGCGGTAGCCTGCGTGCATGGATGCCACCACCACACCATTGCCCTTGCAGCCCGAGCACCTGGCCGCGCTCGAACAGGCCTATGCCACGCCACCGCGTGCCTATCACCACTTCGGCCATGTGCGTGCGCTGCTGCAGCACTACGCCGAGGTCGCCGCAGGGCCGGGTTGGCAGCAGCCTGTCGAGGTCTGGCTGGCGGTGCTGTTTCACGATGCGGTGTATCAGCCCGGACGCAGCGACAACGAGGCGGAATCCGCCAACTGGGCGGTGGACTGCATCCCGCGCTGGTGGCCGCAGGCATCGGTGGATCTGCAGCGCGTGCAGCGCCTGATTCTGCTCACCGCACGCCACGGACAACTGCAGCCGGCGGACGTGGACGCCGAAGCGGCGTTGTTCCTGGACTGCGACATGGCGATTCTGGCCGCACCGGCAGCGGTGTTCGATGCGTATGACGAGGGCATTGCCGCCGAGTACCGTGGGCATGTTCCCAGCCTGTTGTTCCGGCTCAACCGCAGGCGCTTTCTGGCCGGCCTGCTCGAGCGTCCGCGCATCTTCCTGAGCGACTACTTCCATGCGCGCTGCGACGCTGCGGCGCGGGCCAATCTGCGCCGGCGACTGGGGCGCTGACCTGGCACGCTGCGCGCCGTGGTTCATCCAGGCGCAGCCATGGCGCACGCTACAATGCGCGCATGCACGACCGCGCAGCTTCCGATCACGATCCACGCCCGCAGCCGCCCGAGCCGCCTGCGCCCAACGAGTGCTGCGAAAGCGGTTGCCCGCTGTGCGTGCACGATCTGTACGCGGACGACCTGGCGCGCTACCGGCAGGCCTTGGCCGCCTGGGAAGCGCGTCAGCGAGCACATGCGCGATAAGCGAAGCGCTGCGCTTCGCGTGGCCGCCTGGAACGATTATCTTTGAACCACTTTTCCCGATGGTGCGACATGCGACGACTTGAGATGTGGAGCGCGCTCTGCGGCGCGGCGGTGTTGACGCTATCGGGCATGGCGGCTGCGCAGACCACGCAGCCAGTGAGCCACGGCCGCTTCGAGCAGGTGCCGGTGCTGATGCCCAAGGGCGAGCCGCAGCGCGTGGTGATCTGGCTGACCGGCACCGGCAACAACGTCAAGCGCCAGACCCAGGCGGAAAGCCTGCGCGCCGATGGCGCGATGGTGGCGATGGTCGATACCGCGCATCTGTATGCGGTGCTGCGCAAGGCCGGCGGTACCTGCGCGTTCTCGGTCGGCGATGTGGAAAATTTCTCGCGCTACGTGCAGGCCTTTTACCACATCCCCACCTACCGCCTGCCGCTGCTGGTCGGCGACGGCGAGGGGGCTGCGCTGGCCTATGCGATCGCGGCGCAAGCCAAGCCGCATGTGCTGGCCGGCGTGCTGACCGACGGGCTCTGCCCGGCGACGGTGTCCGACCAGGCGATCTGCCAGCCGGGCGTGCGCCCGGGCAGCAACACGCTGCTGCCGGTGCCATTGCAGATTCCCTGGGTGCTTGCCGGCAGCCAGGACAAGCGTTGCCCGGCCGCGGCCGAAGACGGCTTCCTCAAGCAGGTACCGCAGGCGCGCACGTTCACGCGTTCGGCGCAGGGCGACATCCTGCCGGGCCTGCGCGCGGCGGCGCGTTCGCTGGGCGAGCAGAAGGGCGTGGCGCTGCCGCCGCCACCGGGCGGGCTGGAAGATCTGCCGGTGGTGGAACTGCCGGCCAAGCCCGATGGCGACAGCGACGACGACACCTTCGTGATCTTCGTCTCCGGCGACGGCGGCTGGGCGGGTCTGGACGAAGAGGTGGCCGATGCGTTGGCCGCGCAAGGCATCCCGGTGGTCGGCTTGGATTCGCTGCGTTACTTCTGGACCGAGCGCACACCGCAGGGCTTTGCCACCGATCTGGATCGCATCGCGCGTTTCTATGCGCAGCGCTGGCAACGTCAGCGGGTGGTGCTGATCGGCTTCTCGCAGGGCGCGGACGTGTTGCCTGCCGCAATCAACAAGTTGCCGGCGCAGACCAAGCAGAACCTGCGCATGACCGCGCTGTTGTCGGTGGGCAAGCTGGCCGATTACGAATTCCATGTCAGCAACTGGCTGGGCTCGGACGACGAAGGCCTGCCGATCGCGCCGGAAGTGCAGCGGCTGCCCGCCGGCACCACCGTGTGCATCTACGGCCAGGACGACCAGGACGCGCTCTGCCCAAGCCTGTCGGCACAGGCCGCCAAGCGGGTCGCGCTGCCGGGTGATCACCACTTCAAGGGCGATTACGCGACCCTGGCCAAGGTGATCATGGAGCAGCTGCACGCGCTGTCGAAGCCGTAAGCGAGCGCGGCATGTCTGACCTGGTTCGGCCCAACTCCAGGCCGAACCAGGTCAAGAACCTGGTTGTCACCGTTCGGTTTGGCCCCCTGCAGTCCGGCAGGCCCTCTGCTTTTCTTTCAGCAACCGACAACAACCGGTGGTGCTTGCGCGGGTGCCGGCGTGGGACCTTGAGCGGCATGGATGCCGCGCCAGAGCCTACATGGACGTACTTGCGGCGTGTCCCACGCCGGTACGCGTGCAAGCGCCCTCGGCAGACCGAAGCATTCGCGCGTAAACGAAAGATGTTCTGCACAGATTGATCGGTGTGCGGAGTCGGTCGGCGGCGCGGCGCCGCATCCAGTGTCGGGACACGCCGTGAATCCATCCCTGGAGGCTCGGTGGCGACATCCATGTCGCCACACGGTCCCGCCCCCGGACGCGACGCCACGCTCCCAGCGTTGCCACTGCTGATCGGCAAGCAATGCTTCAAGCACGTGCTGATGCCTGCGGACTTCGTGGCCGATGTAATCGGTAAGCCATTTACCTGCTGTCATGTCGCCAAAAAAAGTGGTGACGTTCCGAAGGATCTGCAGCGCCAACAGGCCCTCCGCATTTCTTTCCGCAACCGAGACCAACCGGTGGTGCTTGCGCGGGTGCCGGCGTGGGACCTTGAGCGGCATGGATGCCGCGCCAGAGCCTACATGGACGTACTTGCGGCGTGTCCCACACCGGTACGCGTGCAAGCGCCCGCAGTAGACCGAAGCATTCGCGTGGAACCCCCAATGCCGTGCGCAAGAGTGATCGGTGTACGGGGTCGGTCGGCGGCGCGGCGCCGCATCCAGTGTCGGGACACGCCGTAAATCCATCCGTGGAGGCTCGGTGGCGACATCCATGTCACCACACGGTCCCGCCACCGGACGCGGCACCACGCTCCCGATATTGCTACCGCTGATCGGCAAGCAATGCATTCAAGCACGCGTGCGAGCGCACTCAGCAGCCTGAAGCACTCGCGCGCGTAAAACCGCAGGTATCGAGCGGCCTTACTCCTGCCGGCCCGGATCCGCCGAGATCAATCGGGTGACATCCAGTAGTGCCGCCGGCAGATGCATGCCACCGGGCGCGACCAGATAGCGCGGGCGCCAGGTCGGGGCGAACTTCGACTTGAAGCGGCGCAGGCCGCTGAAGCCATAGAAGCGCTCGCCATGACGTGCGACCAGGCTGGCGAAGCGATTCCAGCGGCCGGCCAGGCGATGCTCGGCCAGGCCCGACAACGGCGCCATGCCCAGCGAGAAGCGCGTATAGCCGTTGGCTTGCCCCCACAGGAACAGCTCGATGAACAGGAAATCCATCGTGCCCTTAGGTGCCTGCGCGCTGTGCCGCATCAGGTCCACCGACAGCTCGCCGCCGGCCGGCGCCCACCACACATTGGCGAAGGCCACGATTTCGCCCTCCGCCTCGGCCACTGCCACCGGGAAGCGGCGCAGGTAGTCCGCATCGAAGCTGCCCAGCGAGAAGCCTTTTTCTTCGCCGGACTTTTCTTCCAGCCATTGCTCGGACACTTCGGATAGACGCGGCAATACCGCGTCCACCTGTTCGGGCTGCAGCATGCGGAAGGTCAGGCCGCCGCGCTTGCCGCGGTTCCAGGCCTGGCGCAGATCGGCGCGGTCGCGGCCCTCGAGGGTGAAGCCTTCCAACGGCACGATCGCCTCTTCGCCCAGTTTGACCAGCGTCAGGCCCATGTCTAGGTAGGTCTGCCAGTATTTTTCGCCGACCTGGTAGAACACCGGGCGCAGGCCCATATGGTCGGCCTCCTCGCGGAAGCGCCAGATCAGTGCGCGCGCGACCTCCGGCGGGCCGACCGGGTCGCCCATCGAGATCAGCGAGCCGCCGTAACGCTGCATCATCACGAACCCGCGGCGCTGCTCGTCGAGCAGGAACGCCTTGTCGCCGGTCAGCGCCAGGCAGGCCTGGGTGTCGGTGCTGATGGCCAGGATCGGCGCCAGCGTCTGCAGGGTCTGCGCATCGGCGGACGGCATCGGGCGGCGGCCGCCACGCAGCAGGCGCGCCATGCCGAACACGATCACGCCCACGCACAGGATCAGCGCCGCGCGCAGCGCACGTGGCGCGTTGGCCGAGGTGGCGAACTCCCACCACAGGTCGTTGCTGTATTCGACGTGGCTGTAGACGAAGAACAGCAGCCAGAACGTGGCCACCAGCACCAGGCCGAGGTTGCTCAGCCAGCGCCACGACCAGGCTTCGTCCAGCAGCGCGCCCTGGCGGTAGAACTCGCGGCGTGCTGCCCACAGCGCCACTGCAGCCAGTGCCGCCGACAACGACACCGAGATATGGCTGCCGCGCAACAGCGACAGCGGCGGCAGCAGGATGCACACGCCCAGCGCCAGCACCCAGGCCGCATGGCTGCGGCGTTGCAGGCCCTGGCCGATCAGCAGCAGCACCATGCCGCCCAGGCTGACCAGCAGATGCGAGGTTTCGATCAGCGGCAGCGGCGCCACTTCCTGGCGCGCGCGCGGGGTGGGCAAGGTGCCGTCGATGACCAGCGCCGCACCCACCGCAAACACCGCCAACGCCAGGATCTGCGGCAACCACGGGCGCAAGGCCTTCCATACCGTGCGTGCAGTGCTGGCGCTGGCGCGCACCGGTGCGCCCAGGCCGGAGGCTGCCGCCATCGCCACCGAGATCAGCAGCGGCACGATGTAGTAGGTGACCCGGTAGGCCAGCGCGGCGGCCAGCACCGCGGCGGGGGTGACATGCGGCAGCAGCTTGAGCAGGCTCCACTCGAACACGCCCAGGCCGGCCGGCACCGTGGAGATCAGCCCGGCGACTACCGCCACCAGCCAGATGCCGATAAACCCGAAGTAGCCGGTGCCCGGGTCAGGCGGCAGCAGCACGTAGAACGCGGCGGCCGCCAGGCCCAGCTCGACCACGCTCAGCGCGGTCACGCCCAGTACCGTGGTGCGGTCGGGCAGCCAGAAGCGATGACTGCGGATCCCGAATTCGCGGCCCTGTCTGCCGACCAGCCCCAGCATCGCGACGTAGCCGACCAGCAAGGCGATGCCGGCGATGCGGATGCCCTCGGCGGTGATCGGCAATGCACGCGCAGCCGCTTCCGGTTCCAGCAGCAGCGCCAGGCCAAGCAACACCCAGGCGCCGAAGACGAAGCCCAGCGTGCTCATCAGCACCACCTGGCCGATCTCGGCCAGGGTCAGCCCGACGCTGCCATAGCCGCGCAGGCGGACCGCGCCGCCGGTGAGGGCGGCAAACCCCAGCGTCTGCCCCACCGCATGCGCCATGAAGGCGGTGATGCCCACGCGCGCCGGATGCAGCCGCTTGCCGGTGCGCTTGAGCCCGACCCAGTCAAAACCCACCAGGCAGGCGTAGCTGCTCAAGCCCAGCAACAGGGTGAGCGCGATCTGGCCGGCACCCAGTGCACGGAAGGCCTGGCGGATCTGCCGATAGCCATGGTCGGTGAATTGCCCCGACAGCGCGTGCAGCGCCATTGCCAGGATTGCCAGGCTGATGATCACCGGCAAGGCGCGGCGCCACCCGCTGGCTGGCGCTTGGGAAGACACGGAGGTATCCGTCATGAGGGAAACGGGATCTGCTGAAGGGGAGGAAGGGCACATGCACGGTGCGTGCCGTGCGTGCGGTTGCTCTGCATGGAACGGTCGGTGTCAAGGTACATGCAGGGTGATCGCGTGGATGCCGAATGAGGTGAACACAGGGTTCGGTCGCGCCGACAGGTATCGGCTCAGGACGGCCGCGCGCATCATAGGGCATCGCCGCGCCCGCGTGCCGCAGGAGACCGATATGGACACGATGACTGTTGCAACACAGACAGGCTGCTGATGGAAGATCAACACAACAGCGGCACTGCGATGCCACCCGGGTCGGCCCGCCCGCCACGCTGGGCCGGGCAGGCCGGCGCAGTCGCCGCCTGCACGGGCCTGGCCTTCATCGCCTTGATCCTGCTGCTGCAATGGTTGCGCGGTGATCTGGACTGGATCGACGCACAGCTGAGCGCGTATCTGCACGGCGCCTATGGCCTGCTGTTGCGCACGGCCTATTGCGTGCTGGCTGCCGCGATGGCGTGGATGGCGCTGGGCCTGCGTGCGGCACTTGCACCCCGCGCGCAGCCGCACCGTGGTGGGGCTGTTCTGGGTGGCGGCGGTGGGCCTGTGCATGGTGTCGATCGGCGATAGCTGGATGCCGGAGCTGGCGCCCGACGCGGCCATGCCGGTGCACCTGCTTTCGGCCGACATGACGTTTCTGTGCGTGATTGCGGCGGTGTTGCTGCAGTCCTGGTACTTCCGCCGCGATCGGGCGTGGCAACGCCACTTCGCCGCCGCGTTCGGCCTGGGGCTGTGCGCATTTGCGGTATTGCTGTTCCACGTCACGGTCACCAGCGCGCCGCTGGGCATCAGCCAGAAGAGCGCCATCGTGTTGATCGTGGCCTGGATGGTGCGGGTGGGGGCGTGGTTGGCGCAGCACGTGCACGCCGGGGCTGCACGTTTGCCGCATTCGCGGGACAATGCCCGGGTCAATCAACCGTAGGAAGTCTGAAAATGCTGCAGCGATTCGATGCGGGTCCGCGGATGTCGGAAATGACCGTCCATGGCGGCGTGTGCTACCTGGCCGGCCAGATTGCCGAAGACACCAGCGAAGACATCACCGGGCAGACCCGCCAGGTGCTGGGTGAAATCGACAAGTTGCTCGCGCAGGCGGCCAGCGACAAGACCAAGATCCTGCGTGCGGAAATCTTCCTGGCCGACATCGCCGATTTCGACGGCATGAACAAGGCCTGGGACGAATGGGTGCCGCACGGCTTCACCCCGGCGCGCGCCACGGTCGAAGCCAGACTGGCGCGGCCGGAATGGAAGGTGGAAATCGTGATCACCGCTGCGGCGAGCTGATCGCAGCGCGGCGCGCGGCTCGATCGCGCGCCGACGCCGTGTCATCTGCGCGCATGCGCTCGGACATGCAGCGCAGCGTTAGTGGACGACAGCGGCGAAGAACCGCTCACACATTTGCTTGGCAGGATCGTCAGCGCGTTTGCCGGCGCACCCCATGAGTGGAACGCCGACATGTCGCGATTCACTCACGTGGGCCGCCTCGTCGTTTCGATGCGCGCGCGTGCCTAATCAGCGTTTGACGAAGCGGTAATGCGCCACGCCCCATTCGCGGCCCTGGTCGTAACCGAACAGCTCGGCGCAGGCCAGCCAGAACATCCGCCAGCGCTGCCACCAGCGCTGCGCATCGTCGCCGTAGGTCTGCCGCAGTAGCGGCATGATCTGCTCGCGGTGGCGGTCCTGGTTGTCCAGCCAGGCGTTGGCGGTTTTTTCGTAATGCTCGCCCGACAGCACCCAGCGCTGTTCGATGATGACGTCCTGCTGGAAATGCAGCAGGGTGTCGGCCGCCGGCATCAGCCCGCCGGTGAAGAAATGCCGTCCCATCCAGTTGTCTTCGCCGGCCACTTCGAACGGGTAGGCCAGGTCGCGGTGGCAGAAGATATGCACGAACAGCTTGCCGCCTGGCGCCAGCCAGCTGCCGACGCGGGCCAGCAGCTCGCGGTAGTTGCGCATGTGCTCGAACATCTCCACCGACACAACGCGGTCGAAGTTGCCCGGCGGCAGCGCCAGCGCGTTGACGTCGGCGGTGATGACCTGCACGTTGCTCAACCCGCGCACCCGGCATTGCTCCAGGATGTGCGCGCGCTGCGGGCGCGAGTTGGACACCGCGGTGATGGTGGCACCGGGATAGCGCTCGGCCATCCACAAGGTCAGCGAGCCCCAACCGCAGCCCAGCTCCAGGATGCGTTGGCCATCGGCCAGTTCGGCGCGCTCGCCGTACAGCGCCAGCATGCGTTCTTCGGCCGCATCCAGATCCGGCGTGGTGGCGTCCCAGTAGCAACTGCTGTACTTGAGCCGGCGGCCCAGGCACAGGGTGAAGAACTGCGGCGGCAATTCGTAGTGCTGGCGATTGGCGGCATCGGTTTCGATCGCGATGGCGCTGGCACGCAGGCTGTCGATGAAGGCGCGTTGGCGTTCGCCGCTGGCGTCGGCACCGCCGGTGCGCTCATCGCGCAGACGTTGCGCACACAGCCGGCGGATGCCGTAACGCAGTGCGGCGTCGGGCAGCACGCCGGATTCGGCCAGCCGGGTGGCGAAGGATTCTTCGGGCAGCGAGGAGGGCGGGATGGTGACAGTGGACATACGACTCTCCAGGCGACTCAGGACGAAGGGGGAAGTGGGAAAAACGCGCTGGTGCTGCGCTGGTATTGCGCGTAGTCCTCACCACGCGAGCGCAGCGCCTGCTGCTCGGTGTAGGGAATGCCGGTGAAGCGATACAGGAATACGAACATCACCACCGGCCCCAGCGCAGCCAGGGCAAGCGGCCACGGCCCGGCACCGACGGCCAGTGCCAGATAGGCGAACCAGTGCACGAACTCGAAGAAGTAATTGGGATGGCGCGAATACCGCCACAAGCCGCTGCGGCAGGTGACGCCGCGATTGGCCGGGTTGGCCTTGTGCGCAGACAGCTGGCGGTCGGCCAGGGCTTCGCCACCGACCGCGATCAACCACACCGCAATCGCCAGCGTGCTCCATACGCTCCAGGCCGGAGTCGGGTTGCTGGCAGCGGCCAGAAACGGCACACAAAACAGCACCACGACCACCGCCTGCGCCAGGAAGAAGCCCAGGAATTTGCGTTGGTCGCCGTTCCAGTGCTCGCGCAGGGCGCGATAACGGCCATCTTCGTGCGGGTCGCCGAATACGCGCACGCCCAGATGCAACGCCAGGCGCGCGCCCCAGACACCGCCGAGCACGCCGACCAGCACGCGCGGCAGCAGCGCGCCATCGGACATCCACGCGCAATACGGCGCCGCCACCGCCAGGCACGCGGCCCACAGCACGTCGACCGGGCCGGCATTGCCGCTGCGGCGTTGCCACAGCCAGCCGATCACCATCACCACGCTCGCAAACACGCCCACATGCAGCAGCGGCCAGGCATTCATTGCAGTTCTCCCCTCAGGTGTTCAGGCGATGGTCGCGCGAGGCGGCGTGCATACAGCGACAACAGACCGCAGGCCACGCCCCAGCCGATGCCGACCGCGACCGCCGCATGCAGCTGCGGCGGCTGGAATTGCACTGCCTGCCAGCTGCGCTGCGCCAACCAGTACGAAAACGGCCCGAAGATCGCGCCCAGCAGCACCGCCAGCCACGGCCGCTGCATCACCGACGCCAGCGAATGATTGAGCGTGAGCGCAAAGCCCAGCCACAACGCCAGGATCCAGGCCGGCGCCAGCAGGGTGCCCGGCCAAGGTGCGGCATAACGCACCCAGCCTGCGGCGGCCAGCGTGGTGTCCAGCAGCAAGCCCAGCGACAGCGCGGCGACCAGCAATTGCAGATCGCCCGGCGCACGCCGCGACGGCCACAGCTGATACAGCGCGAACAGCGCCAGTACCAGCAGGGTGGGCCAGATGCGCGCCTGCGCGGCTGCGCTGACGGCCACCAGCCACAGCACCTGCAGGCCCAGATAGTTGCCGAGCTGCTTCATGCGTCAACGGGAAGGCCGGGCACGAACTGCGGCGGGCGTGCGCCCGGCTTGCTCAGCCATAGATGCACATCGCCGATCGAGCGCTCCAGGAAACCGGCTTCGCAATAGGCCAGATAGAACTCCCACATGCGGATGAAGCGCTCGTCATAGCCGAGCGCGCGCACCTGTGGCAGCTGCGCCATGAAGCGCTGCCGCCAGGCGCGCAGCGTCAACGCGTAGCTCGGCCCGATGTCTTCCAGGTTGAACAGGCGCAGGTCGCTGGCGCGTGCGATCGCGCCGGTCATCGCCGCCACCGACGGAATGAAGCTGCCGGGGAAGATGTGCCGCTTGATGAAGTCCACCGAGCGCAACGCCTGCGCATAGCGATGGTCTTCGATGGTGATGGCCTGGATCAGCGCCTCGCCATCGTCGGCCAGCAGGCTGCCGACCTTGGCGAAATAGGTGTCCAGATACTGATGGCCGATCGCCTCGATCATCTCGATCGACACCACCCGGTCGTAGCGCCCCTCCAGATCGCGATAGTCGCGCAACAATACGCTGACCCGGTCGCTCAGGCCGGCCGCGGCGATGCGCTGGGTCGCCAGTTCAAACTGCTCGCGCGAGATGGTGGTGGTGGTGACGCGGCAGCCATGCTCGCGTGCGGCGTGCAGCGCAAAGCCGCCCCAGCCGGTGCCGATTTCCACCACGTGGTGTTGCGGGCCGAGCCGCAGTTTCTGGCAGATGCGCTCGAGCTTGCGCGTGGCTGCGCGCTCCAGCGCGGCCTCGCCTTGGGCTTCTTCGCCCTCGACGAAGATCGCCGAGGAGTACATCAGGTTCTCGTCGAGGAACAGGCGGAACAACGGGTTGCCCAGATCGTAGTGCGCGGCGATGTTGCGCCGGCTGCCGCTGCGGGTATTGCGTGCGAATGCATGCAGGCTGCGCATTGCCCAGCCGCCCAGCCGCGCGGTACCGGTCTCCATCGCATCCAGGCGCTCGCGATTGCGCAGCAGCAGGCGCATCAACGCGACCAGATCGTCGCATTGCCATTGCCCGTCCATGTACGACTCGCCGGCACCGACGCTGCCGTTGAGCGCGGCCTGGCGATAGAAGCCGGGGTCGATGACGCGCAACTGCATCTGCAGCGCATCCGCACCACTGGCGTTGCCGAGGGTGGTGACGCCGTCGGCTTCGTGCAGCTGCAACTGTCCATCGCGCAGCTCGCCGAGCGTGGCCAGCAGGCGCTTGCGCAACAGGCGGTCCGTCCAGGAAGCCGCGCGCGGCGCAGCGGTGTCGGGCAGGGACGTGGCGTTCATCGGTGTTCTCGCACAGGCGGATGAGGGTGATCGTGGACGGGGTTGCCGCGCAACCACAGGCGCAGGGCCTGCCAGTGGATGGCCAGCACCACCTGCACGGTCATCAAGGGGTAGGCCAGCAGCGTGCGCGCCAGGGTGCGTGCGTTGAGCGGCTGGCGCTGCAGGACCAGGGTGGCATCGAAGCGGCGCGCGCCGCGCTCGCTGCCTGCGCCACCGGCGTCAGAATGAGCGGCCGGCGTATCGCCGCCGGGCGCATCCAGCACCTGCATATGCACGCGCAATTGCGCATCCGGCACGCTGAAACGCCAGTCGTACTGATGCTGCATGCCCATGAACGGCGAGACATGGAAGCGCTTGTCGAAGCGCCAGGCATGCACGTCGCGATGCGTGCGCGCCTGCGCGACCGGCAGCACGTAGGTATGGCGCTGCTGCCAGGGCGTATTGGTGATTTCCGCAACGATCCAGCGCAGGCCGCCGTGGCGATCGAAGCAGTAGTAGAAGCTGACCGGATTGAACACGTGGCCGAAGTAGCGCAGATGCGTGAGCAGGCGGATCGCGCCATCGGGGCGCTCGCCGGTCTGGGCCTGCACGCAATCGCGCACGGCCTGGTCCAGCGGAACGTTCGGATCGCCGAGATAATCGCTGCGCCGGAACTGCGCCAGATTGGCGCGCCCCACCGACCACAGCCAACGCCGCGCAAACACCGCATCGAGCTCGGACAGATCCAGGTACATCAGGAACAGCCGGTAGCGGAACGCCAGCGCTCTGGGCGCAAACCGACGGTGCCGCACCCAGCCGGTGTAGATCGCGCTGCGCAGTGTGCCCGCCACGTTGCCGGCACCGCTGTCCTCGCCCGGAGGCAGCGGTACCGCATCGGGGCTGGCTTCGCGCAGCAGCTGCATCACCAGTCCACTCCCAGGCCACGGGCCACTTCCACGCCGCTGCGCAGGCCGTCTTCGTGAAAGCCGAAGCCCCATGCCGCGCCGGCAAACCAGGTGTGCTGCAGGCCCTGGATCTCGGCCTTGCGCGTCTGCGCGGCGAGCGCCGCGGCGTTCTGTACCGGGTGGCGGTAGCGCATGCGCCGCAGCACCTTGTCCGGGGCGATGTCGTGGTCGCGATTGAGGCTGACGATGAACGGCTGCGGCGCATCGATCGACTGCAGGGCGTTCATCCAATAACTCACTGTGCACGGCGCCTGCGGGTCGGCCGGCACATGCGCATTCCACGCTGCCCAGGCGCGGCGGTCGCGCGGCAGCACGCTGGCGTCGGTGTGCAGGACGGTGTCGTTGTCCTGGTAGGTGATGCCGCCCAGGATTTGCTGTTCGGCCGCTGTGGCGTCGCTGAGCAAGGCCAGGGCATCGTCGGCATGGCAAGCCAGCACCACGTTGTCGAAGTGTTCTTCGCCACACGGGGAGCTGAGCACCACGCCGTTGGGCGCGCGCCGGATCGCATGCACCGGCGTGGACAGGCGCTCGAGCACCTGCCAGCGCCGACGCAGCGCACGCACGTAGCTGTTGGAGCCGCCGCGCACCACCTGCCATTGCGGACGCCCGCTGAGCTGCAGCATGTGGTGATTGGCCATGAAGCCGATCAGCTGGCCCATCGGGAATTCGAGGATGCGTTGCGAGGGCGATGACCACAACGCCGAAGCCATCGGCACCAGATGCTGGTCGCGAAACGCGTCCGAATACCCATGCCGCTGCAGATACGCGCCCAGCGTGCTGAAGCGCTCCTCGCTGTGCAGCACCGCCGGTGCCTGCCGGTAGAAGCGGCGCAGGTCGGCCAGCATGCCCCAGAAGCGCGGGCTGAGCAGGTTGCTGCGCTGGCAGAACAGTCCGCCCAGGCTGCCGGCGTTGTATTCGAGCCCGCTGCGCGCATCGTGCACCGAAAAGCTCATCGTGGTCGGCTGCGCGGCCACGTCCAGCTCGGCGAACATGCGCGTGAGCAGCGGATAGTGCTGCGGGTTGAACACGATGAAACCGCTGTCCACCGCATAGCGCTGGCCGTCCAGCTGGATGTCGTGCGTATGCGTATGCCCGCCCAGATAATCGGCGGCCTCGAACAAGGTGACCTCGTAGCGGCGCGATAGCAGCCACGCTGCGCCTAGGCCGGCGATCCCGCTGCCGACCACGGCAATCCTGCCCTCGCTCATCGGCTCACCCGCTCGGCACGTTGGGTGAGCGATTTCGGCATCGGCTTGAGGTCCCACACCAGGCCCACCCACGACATCGCGGTGAGCCCGTACCAGGTGACGTCGTACTCCCACCAGCGCAGGCCCTGGCGCGCGGAGCCGGGAAAGAAGTGGTGGTTGTTGTGCCAGCCCTCGCCGAAGGTGAGCAGTGCCAGCAGCCAGTTGTTGCGGCTGTCGTCGCGGGTGTCGAAGCGCCGGCTGCCGAAGCGGTGCGCCAGCGAATTGATGGTGAAGGTGGCATGGAACAAGGCCACGGTGGAGATCACAAAGCCCCACACCAGCAGCTGCGCACCGTTGGTCTTCAACGCGGGCGCGGCAACCGCCAGCCAGTCGCCGAGCAGGTACAGCCCGGTCGCCAGCAGCACCGGCATCACGATGTCGAAGCGGTCCAGGAAGCGCAGCTCGGCAAAGCGACGCAGGTCGGGGATGACCTCCCAATCGGTGCGGAAGTTGCGCGGGGTCAGGAACCAGCCGGTGTGGCTCCACCAGAAGCCGTGCTGCGCCGGCGAATGCGGATCGCGGCCGGTGTCGGTATGGCGGTGATGGTTGCGATGATGCGCGGCCCACCACAGCGGCCCGCGTTGCACGCAGGTGGCGCCGATGGCCGCAAACCCGAACTGCAGCACGCGCGAGGTCTTGAACGCACGGTGCGAGAAATAGCGGTGATAGAACCCGGTCAGCGCGAACATGCGCAGTGCGTACAAGGCCACCGCCATGCCGACTGCGAACCAGGACGCACCGACCCAGAACACCGCCAGGCAGGCCAGGTGCAGCGCGATGAAGGGCAGGGCGCGCAGCCAGTCGATGCGGTCTGCGCGTGCCTCGTCCAGCGGCTCGTCGGTTTGCGAATCCACCCAACGACGCAGGCTGCCGGTGCGTGCCGCGAGCCACCCGAGACGGCGGGTGTCGGCAGGCTGCGGCGGCGCGGCATGTGGGTCAAAGCCAGTACTCGGCACGCGTGGTTCTCCGTGTGTAGTCATGACCCTTTACGGACGCCGCCGGCAAACAGATGCACCAGCCCGTTTGATCGTCGCATGCGTGCGCACAGTTGGCGTGCCGGTGCGAACGAATCGCGCAATTGCGCACACATTCAACGGCGCAAGCCAGGGTATAGGCGGATGAGGCTGTTGCTTGGAAGCCGCCGCCTGCGACGTGGTCGCAGGCGGCGTCAGGCGCGCCGGATCAGGGCGCCATTGCCAGTGTGCTGATGCCGCCCTTGGCCACCACGGTCCCGGTGGCAATGCCGCCCGGTGCGCCGCCTGGCGGCTCCAACGTGACGGCCAGGATGGCCTCGTTGCTGAGCATGGGCATCAGCTGATCGGGAATCTGCGCGCGGCGTGCCCGCTGGTCGTCGAAGGTACCCATCGAATGCGCCTTGCCGTCCGGGGTGATCAGCCACAGCTCGGGCACCTTGTCGGCGGTGGCGGTGCGGTCCAGCGGCGTCACCGTGATGGTGTGCTTGTCGGCATCCATCAAGGCGACATAGCCGGGGCGGCCGTCTTCGGTGGCCAGCGTGGAAGTCATCGCGATGCCGGTCGCCGGCGCGGTGGTGGTTGCAGGCGGTGTCACCGGTGTCTGTACCACCGGGCCGGTGCCCGGCGGCGGCTGCACCGCTGCCGGCGGCGTGCGCAGGTTCAACAGCGCCAGCACGCACACCGCGGCAGTGGCCAGGCCAGCGGCGCTTGCCCAGCGCCAGAACCGCACACTGTTCCACACCGCTGGCTTTGGCGTGCCTGTCGGCGGCGTTGCCGATGGCGCGGAGGCCACCGCATGCAACGGCGTATCGAAGCCCAGCGTCTGGCGGATGCGTGCCCAGACCTGGCCGGGCGGCGTCACCGCGGCGATCTCGTCCAGCAACGGCGCCAGATGTTCCTGCCACTGCGTCACCGCCTGGGCGAACTGGCCGTCGGTGGCGACGCGTTGTTCGGCAGCCAGGCGCTGGTCGGCGCTGAGCAGGCCCAGCACATATTCGCCGGCCAGCACGTCGCGCGGCGGTTCCTGGTCGATGGGAAAGGGCGTACTCATCGTTCCAGACATGCCTTGAGTTTAGCCAGGCCGCGGCGGATCCAGCTCTTGACCGTGCCGATCGGTGTGTCGGTGCGCGCGGCAAGTTCTTCGTAGGTAATGCCGTCGAAGAACGCGGTGCGGATCAATTCGCTGCGCGGCGGCTCCAGCTCGGCCAGGCAATGGTCGATGCGGCGACGCGTGCTGGCGCGCTCGGTGCGCTCCAGCGGCGAGGCATCGCCGGCGCGCAGTTCGCCGGCATCGTCCAGCGCCACGTTGCGGCGTTGCGGTGCATTGGCGCGCAGATGGTCGATGGCCTTGTTGCGCGCGATCATCGCCAGCCAAGTGAGCCCGCGTGCACGGGCGGGATCGAACTGCCCGGCCTTGTGCCAGATGAGCGTGAACACGTCCTGCAGCACCTCTTCGGCTTCGGCACGTTGCGGGATCATGCGCAGGCAGACCCCGAACAGTTTCGGCGAGGTCTGCCGGTACAGCGCTTCGAAGGCATGCCGGTCGCCGCCCGCGGTTGCGGTCAGCAGTCGTCCGGTTTCATCGTCGTCGTGGCCAGGGATGGCACTCATGCGGTCGGGCGTTTTTTGAGGTGGGGGCGATGCTACCGGACTGTGCTGACGCTGTCCTTCACTTGCGCTGAAACCACAGCAGCACTGCCGCGAGCAGCAGCAGGATCTCGACGCCCGCCAATGCCACCGTGGGTGCGGAGACCGGCCACAGGCGCGCCAGCGAGACGCTGCGGAACAGCACGATCGGCACGTAGAACGCGAGTGCGACCAGCAGGCCGGTGCGCGGTTGATCGATCCAGGCGAAATAGCCGAACAGGAACGCCATGCCCAGCTGCAGGCCGCCATAGATGACCAGGTATTCCGATTGGCCGGCCGGCGAGAGCTGGGTGTAACCCACGGCATTGGCGGTCTTGGCCGGTGAGAGCGTGCACCAGATCGCCAGGACGACGTAGAGCACTGCGTTGATCCAGAGGTAGGCCTTGGCCATGGCGATGGTCCTGTATGGGGAAGAAGTGACCGGGCCGTTGTACGCAACCGCGTGTGGTCGAACGTGAAGATGGCAGGTGTCTGGTTCACGGGGCGCTGCAGCTCTTGGCCAGCGGCTGCTCGCGTGCCTGACGCAGTTCGTCGGCGCCGACAGCACGCGCAGCGGTGTCCGGAAAAACGATGCGTACGTGCGGATAGCGGCCACGCTCATCGCGCAGGTTGCCCACGCCACGGAACTGCAGCAGGCGCTTGTCGGCGATGGCATAACGCACTTCGAGCGAGGGCACCGCCGCGCCGTACCAGGCATCCAGGCTCAAGCGAAACCGCCGCTCGCCGCCGGTATCGCCGATACGCTCGACACGGAACGCCAGCTGGCGTTGCAGGCTGGGCAGCACGAAGTCCACGCGTTGCGGCGCGCTGGCGAGCGCGTCCCAGTTGTTGCGCAGGTAGGCATCGAAGCCGGCATCGATCACGCGCGGGCCGTCGTCGGCTGGCAGTGGCGTGCGCTGCTCGGCCTTGCCGGGCTCCTGCTGGAACATCTCGCGCACGCCGTTGCGTTGCCGCACGCCCTGGCGATAGCCATCGCGGCCGTCGATCAGGCTGAAGTCGGGCGAACTGCCGCCGCCATCGACCTGCTTGCGCGCGAACGGGCGCCCATCCGGGCAGCGATACAGCACCACGCGCCCGCCATCGTCGAGCAGCCAGTGCGACTCGCGATAGCGCAGCGCGCCGCTGTCGCCATCGAAGGCATCGCCATCCACGCGGGTGACCGCAGCCGCACTCAGCGGCAGGCCGCCCAGCACCAGCAGCAACAACGGCGGAATCGGCCGGCAGACGGTGGCGAGCGCGGCAAGGGCGGCGGCGAGTGGGCGCATCGGCGGATTCCTCGATGGGAGTGCCTACCAATACGAGCGCATCCGCAGCACGGATGCGCCGGATGCGTCAGGACGTTCCCGACAAACAGGGCGTCGTTGGCGGCCGGTGCCGTTGGTCAGGGATGGCGTCGCGGTGCGATACGCGCAACGCAGGCAGGCGTTGCGTTTGACGCGGCATGCCGCCTCGCTAGCCGCTCAGCTGCCTGGGCGCAGCGCGATGCAGTCCACCGGGCAGGCCGGCAGGCACAGCTCGCAGCCGGTGCACAGCGCGGCGATCACCGTATGCATGTGCTTGGCGCCGCCGACGATGGCGTCCACCGGGCAGGCCTGGATGCATTTGGTGCAGCCGATGCAGTCGGCCTCCACGATCCAGGCCACCTGCGGCGGCGTGTGGCTGCCACGGCTGCGGTCGTACGGGCGTGCAGGACGCTGCAGCACGTGCGCCAATGCGCGCGCCCCGGCGTCGCCGCCGGGCGGGCAGTGATCGACATCGGCCTGGCCGTTGGCCATGGCTTGCGCATACGGGCGGCAGCCGTCATAGCCGCACTGGCCGCATTGGGTCTGCGGCAACAGGCGGTCGAGGCGTTCGACCAGATCGGGCGATGAGGCGGGCGTTGCGATATGCATGTCAGTGCAGCAGATTGCCGCGATACCAGCGCTGCTGTGCCAGCGCCAGCATCGGCTTGTCCTCGCGGCTGTCGCCGTAGGCGTGGACGCATTCGTAGTGCGACAGGTCGTAGCGCAGGCGGATCTGTGCGGCCTTGTGCGGGCCGCAATCGCCGTCTGCATAGCGCCCGCTCAGCACGCCTGCGTGATGTTCCAGCTTGTTGCAGATCAACGACAGGTCATGCTGGGCGCACCACGGCTGCAGATACAGGTCCAGCGATGCCGACACCAGCACGACCTCATGCCCCTGTGCTTGATGCCAGTCGATGCGTCGCATCATCTCGGCGCGCAACATTCCGGGCAATGCGTTGCGTGCATGGTCAGCCCCATGGGCGGCCATCTCATCCAGCGAGCGACCACTGAAGACCAGGCGCGTGACGCGCGCACGCAAGGCGTGTGCGGAGACCAGCCCGACGCGATAGCCGAACACCCACGGACCGGCCTGCCACTTCGCCGTCGCCAGCTGCGCAGGCGTCGCTACCTTGCGCAGGAAGCGCGCATAGCTATCGCAGGTGGTGATGGTGTGGTCGAAGTCGAACAGGGCCAGGTGCATGGGGGCGGGGATTGGGGAGTCGGGAATGGGGATTGGTTGGAGGCGTAGTGTCTGTTCCTCCTCCCACCGGGAGAAGGTGCCCCGCAGGGGGTGGATGAGGGGTCGGGCCAGGCACGCGTGTCAGGTCTCCCTCAACAATCAGCTCCGGCTTTTACAAATCCCGATTCCCGATTCCCGATTCCGCTTCACCGCACCGGCATCCCCGGCTGCGCACCACCATCGGCGTCCAGCAGTGCCAGCGCGCCGCCGTCGAAGCCGGCCGACAGGATCATGCCTTCGCTGATGCCGAAGCGCATCTTGCGCGGGGCCAGGTTGGCGATGAACACCACGCTGCGGCCGACCAGCGCTTCCGGTTCGCCATAGCTGGCGCGGATGCCCGAGAAGATCTGGCGCTTGCCCAGTTCGCCGGCATCCAGTTCGAAGCGCAGCAGCTTGTCCGAGCCTTCCACGAATTCGCACACCAGCACCTTGCCGATGCGCAGGTCGAGCTTGGCGAAATCGTCGATGCCAATAAGACCTGTATTCGAGACGGAGGCAGGGGGATTGGCCGGCGTAGCCGCTTTTGCATCGGTTTTGGCCACTTTTGCAGCGCTGACGGTGGCCGTAGCGGGTGCCGCAGGTGCGGCCATGGTGTCTTTTGAAGCGTCGGTCATGGCGTCGATCAGTTTGGGGTCGATACGGGTGAACAGGGCGGTGTAGGGCTGGATCACGTGGGCGGTCAGCGGGCGGGCGACGTCTTCCCAGCTGGTCATCGGTGCCGACAGGAAGGCTTCGGCCTCGGCACAGGTGCGCGGCAGGATCGGCTTGAGCGCGGCCACCAGGATCCGGAACAGGTTCAGGCCCTGCGTGCATACCGATTGCAGTTGCGCATCGGCGCCGTCCTGCTTGGCGATCACCCACGGCTTGGTGTCGTCGATGTACTTGTTGGCCTCGTCGGCCAGCGCCATGGTCTGGCGGATCGCGCTGGCCGCATCGTTGCGCTCGTAGGCCTCGCGGATCGGCGCCAGCGCGGCGACGAAGCGGTCGTATTGCGCCGGGTCGGGCAGGGCGTCGGACAGCTTGCCGTCGAAGCGCTTGCCGATGAAGCCGGCGCAGCGGCTGGCCAGGTTGACGAACTTGCCGACCAGATCCGCATTCACCCGCGCGATGAAATCGCCCAGGTTGAGGTCCAGGTCGTCCACGCCGCCGGAGGATTTGGCCGCGAAGTAGTAGCGCAGCGCCTCCGGTTCCAGGCCCACGTCCAGGAAGGTCCGCGCCATCACGAAGGTGCCGCGTGACTTGGACATCTTGGCGCCGTCCACGGTGAGATAGCCGTTGACGTGCAGCCGGGTCGGCGCGCGATGGCCGGTGCCGTGCAGCACCGCCGGCCAGAACAGGCCGTGGAAATTGACGATGTCCTTGCCGATGAAGTGATGCAGCTCGGTCTGCGTGCCGGCCACCAGATGCGCATCGAAGTCTTCGCCCATCTGCGCGCACAGCGTCTTGAAGCTGCACAGGTAGCCGATCGGCGCGTCCAGCCACACGTAGAAATACTTGCCCGGCTGGCCGGGAATCTGGAAGCCGAAATACGGCGCATCGCGCGAGATGTCCCAGGCGCGCAGGCCGCCTTCGGTGTCCAGCCATTCCTTGAGCTTGGCCTTGACCCCGGGCAGCGCCACATCGCCGGCCAGCCACTCGCGCAAAAATCCGTCGAAATGGCCCACTTCGAAGAAGAAATGCTCCGAGTCGCGCAGTTCGGGCGTGGCGCCGGAGATCACCGATTTGGGCTCCTTCAGCTCGGTCGGCGCGTAGGTAGCGCCGCAGACCTCGCAGTTGTCGCCGTACTGGTCGGCGCTGCCGCAGTTGGGGCAGATGCCCTTGATGTAGCGATCCGGCAGGAACATGCCCTTGGCCGGGTCGTAGAACTGCGCCACCGAGCGCCGGCTGATGTGACCGGCGGCCTCCAGCCTGGTGTAGAACGCCTCGGTGAGCTCGCGATTGACCGGCGAATTGGTCGAATCGTAATGATCGAAGGTCACCCCGAACGCGGCGAAATCGCGCTCATGGCTGGCCTGAATGTTGGCGATGAAGGCTTCCGGGGTGACCCCGGCCTTTTCGGCGGCGAGCATGATCGGCGTGCCGTGGGTGTCGTCGGCGCAGACGAACCAGGTCTTGTCGCCGCGCAGCCGGCGCGCGCGCACCCAGATGTCGGCCTGGATGTAGCCGACCAGATGGCCAAGATGCAGCGGCCCGTTGGCGTAGGGCAGGGCGGTGGTGACGAGTGCGGTGCGGGTCATGGCAGGCGTAATGCGGGGGACAGCCGATTATCGCATTAGTCGAGAGCAGGGATTGGGGCTGGGAATCGGGAATCGGGATTGGGAATCGGTCAAAGCAGGGTCATGCGGCCATGTTGTCGAGGCGCGCAGGTGTTTGGCCGCGCATGTAGCGTCAGGATGGAAGCGCACAAAAAAGGCGCCCTCACGGGCGCCTGCTCTTACCGATTCCCCAATCCCGATTCCCGATTCCCGATTCCCGGCCTATTCGCGAATCCAGGTCTGGGTCCGGCCCAACGCCTCGATGCCCACATAGCCGCGCATCTGCAGCTTCTTGCCGCCATCGGTCAGGGTGACCTTGGCCTTGTAGGTCTTGCCCTTGGCCGGGTCGAGCACCGAGCCGCCGCTCCACACCGCGGTGCCGTCCGGCTTGAGGCCCCACAGGATGGTCATGCCCTTGATCGGCTTGCCCTTGAGCGCGCCATCGCACTTGTCGCAGGTCGGGTTGGGCCCGTGGTTGGACTGCAGGATGTCGACCACCTTGCCGCTCAGCGTGCCGTTGCCGAGCTGTTCGATCTGCACCACCGACTTGGGCTTGCCGGTCTCGTCGTCGATGGTCTTCCAGCGGCCCACCGGCGAATCGGCGGCCTGGGCCAGCAGCGAGGCGGCGGCCAGCGGCAGGGCCAGCATCAGGGTCTTGAAGGTCTTGCGCATGTGTCCCCTCCCAGGGATTGCTATGGCCGCCGTCGACGGCCTGACCAGAATGTATACCGTGGAGTATGGTGGGGGAAGGACAGGGCGTTCAGTTTGAGGAAGGACAACGGGATGCTGCTGCCGTCTGCTCCGCCATGAGGCGCGTTCGCCCTTGCTGGGTGACGATGCGAGAAATTTCCACCTCACATTCCGGCCCACGCGACAGAATGGTCGCCACATAGTCCTGACCCGTTTCCGGGACAAAGCTGCGACTCACGGTGCATAGCGGCGTGTTCAACACGCAGCGGTTGTCCGTGCAGCCCCCTGCCGACAGCGACAGGGTGATCGGTTCGCCTGACCTGACATGTGTTTCAGTGACGTATCGTCCTCCGCTGACGGCAACGGGGGGAATGCCGATTTTTTGCCCCGCGCCCGTGCCGAACGGACCTGGCCGCGAGCTTGGTGCAATGCCGGCATCCCGGTTCGTTCCGCCGACGCAGGTGCGGTTTGGATAAAGCATGGGTGCGGGTCGCTCGGTGACCAGGCGAATACGTGCACGCAGCCCATCGCTTGGCTCATCGAACGTCGACAAGGAAAGCGCTGCGCTGCGTGTTGCCCCACAGCCGGCCAGGAGCACCATCATTGCTGCCAAAAGGACACGTTCAGTTCTCATGGCACTCTCCTGACATCGGAACAAATTCCAGATCCGCCGGGGCAGCGCCGGTCTTCGCATCGGTGACGATCAGCCGACAGCGGTCGTTCTCGTAGAGCTGGCTGGCGATGTAGTGCTCCCCAGTCATCGGCGTGAATGACACAAGATTGGTACAGTTGTCGGTGGTCAGGCTTCGACGGCGTGAGTCGAGCGTTTGCACCATTCGTGCGCGCAAAAAGAGCTGCTTGTCGGGGACAACCGAATACTCCTCCCGAGGCTGATTGTTACTCAATTTGCCAAGGACGCCCTTGACCGGAGCAGTCAGCGCGCCCAGAAATCCGCCACGTCCGCCCTTTGCACAACTGGCATCTTCGAAGACATCGAAGTACTGGACTGGCTCGATAGGGATCAGGCTGGGCTTGGTGGGCTTGGCAAGCGTCAAGGTGGCGAGGGGCTCACCAGGTTTCGGCGCGACATACCGCTTTGGGAAAAGAAAGCCGCAGCCGGCAAGAATGATCGCTACAGCGACAACGATGCGCAGGATGAAGTGATACATGCGTGCAATTTCCGGCATGGCGTTTGTTGGCCCGTGCCGCATCCATGCCTGCGACGACGCTGCGGCGACATGACGCCGCTCTGTCGATAGCGGCTGGGCTACTCAGCGCTTGAGTCGCACGATCGACACCGCGCGAGGCGAAGGTTTGCCCTCTCTTGACGGGCAAGACTCTCTACCGCAGCGGCGGTGACAGCCAGGCATACGCGCTAGGCAATCTCGTACAACTCCAGTGGCAGCTCATCCGGGTCGGCGAAGAAGGTGAAGCGGCGGCCGGTGTACTCGTCGATGCGGATGTCTTCGGTGGCCACGCCGTGCGCAGTGAGATGCGCCACGGCCGCGTCCAGATCCTCGACGCGGAAGGCAAGATGGCGCAGGCCGCGTGCTTCCGGGCGGCTGGGGCGCAGCGGTGCGGCGGGAAACGAGAACAGCTCGATCTGGCCGCCATCGGGCAGTGCCAGGTCCAGCTTCCAGGAATCGCGCGCCTGCCGGTAATGCTCATCGAGCACCCGCAGGCCCAGGATGTCGCAGTAGAAGCGTTTGGACACCGCGTAGTCGCCAGCGATGATCGCCACATGGTGGATGCCGGCGAGCTTCATGCCGCGCTCCAACGCATTGACGTCGACCAGCCGGGCAGTGCCGGCACGCTCGGCGGCGCCTCGCATGCAGATGGCGCGCGCGTGCCCGCGATGCCGGACGCAGCAGCGTCATCGCACACAGGGTGCTGTGGCATTGGCAGATTTGTGGGCACGCCCCCAGCAAGCAGGCAGTGCGCGGATGTTTGCGCAGATGAAAGGTAATGGTGCGGCATGTCAGAGGACCAGCAGAAACCAATCGGCAGCATAACCGCCCGATAGTTAGCCGCGGGCCCTGGCATACGGCTGTGCTCGTCTGCGCACGCGTTGCAGGATGGCTGATCGACATCGTGCGGCAGCGATGTAATGCGCGTGACGCAGCGCTCCGCGCGTGCACATCGAGGACCACAGCACGGCTGATCCGCCGACGCCCCTGCACGGACATGTAGCGCCGCATGCGCGATTCCTGGCCGGGAATGCGGAAGCGCATCGTGGTGCTCTCCGCCGACATCCTCCGCGTGGCAGGCCGATCTCAGGGGTTTGCCGATGGGCTGCACTGTCGACGCAACCGATGCTGGACACCGATGTCGTACCGGTGCGCGTTTGCATGACGCCGCCGGGGCATCGTCCTTCCATGCCAACCGAGTCTGCCCATGTCCATTCTTGCGTTCCAGCCGCAGCATCTCAAATCCATCCCCCAGGGCGTGCATGTGATCCGGCACACGGCCGGCACGCTGCCTGATCGCGACGCGATCGTCGCAGCTTTGCCGCGCACCGAGCAGGGCACGCCGCAGTTGCATTACGACACGCTGTGGATCGGCGGCGGCCACGGCAATGTCGACAACCAAGGCGCACCGATCCAGTTAAACGACTGCACAGGTGTCGAAGAGGTCACGAGTTTCATCGAGGATCTGGTCACCATCGGCATCCGCACGCCGGCGCTGATCGTCGATAGCTGCTTTTCGCTGGCCTGGCTGCCGCAATTTGCTCCCCTGCTCACCGAGGACGGCATGTTTGCCGGCTGGTCGTGCATCTGCGGCGTCAATCGCCTCGAACTGCTGACATCGCACCGGTTGCCGGCGCTGGTGGAGCAGATCGAGATCAATATGCACACGGCGACGTCCAGCCAGGTGGTCTACATCGCACGTGACCGGTTGCTGATCCGCTATGCGCAGTTG
This sequence comes from Xanthomonas sp. WHRI 7064, assembly GCF_040202355.2. Lineage (NCBI taxonomy): Bacteria > Pseudomonadati > Pseudomonadota > Gammaproteobacteria > Lysobacterales > Lysobacteraceae > Xanthomonas > Xanthomonas sp. WHRI 7064. The sequence goes on from NZ_CP167821.1 coordinate 1,683,396, forward strand.
ACCGAGAGCGTGGGGGTTAAGGCCGGCGATCTCACCGATGCCCAGGCAACCCTCGTCCGCGTCGGCAAGGCGACCTGGCAGGACAGGCCGCTGATCGCCACCGACCAGCGCATCGAGGACCGCGCCGGGTTCATCGAACGCCTGCACCAGCTCTGACCGGCCCGGCGCCGTCGTCCATCCGCGCATCCACCCAACAAAAGAGGACTGTCTCCATGACCACCTACACCAACAACGGCACCGGCACGTTCAGCAGTGCCACCACCAAGATCCGCAAGCATGTGCTCGACGACTACCTGGCGGCGAAGATCGCCAACCATGTCGGCATCCGCCGCAGCGAGGTCAACGACGCTACCGTGATCCAAGTCCCCGCCAACTACGCCAACAGCGAAGGCGTGATTGCGGACATGGAAGAGGTCAAAGGCCTGCGCGTGGACCTGCAGCGCGCCCAGACCCACGACGGTAACACCTACGCGACCTGGCAGGTGCAGTGGGGCACCGGCAGCGGCGGCAGAACCGGCGGTGCCTATGCCGGCGTGTTGATGCGGGTGGCGACCGACTTTACGTTCGCCGAGTTTCGCAACGCGATGAGCGAGAGCTTCGGCTATACACCGGGCGCCTATTGCCGGCTCGATCCCTGACCGGCACGGCGAACGTCCTGCCCTCGCGCTTCCTGCGCGAGATCTCGCGCGAACTGCTGCACGACGTGCGGCCGAAGGTGCAGGTCTCGCGCAGCGCCTCGCTGGGCGCGCCGCGCAGCCTGCGGCACGGCATGATCGAGGCGCCGGCGATCACGCTCGGCGCCAACGTGCAGCATCCCAAGTTCGGCGGCGTGGTCATCGACGATGAAGACAGCGGCGCGCATGCCCGCGTGCAGGTGCAGTTCGACCCGGCACGGTCAAAGGCGCGTCGCACAGAGAAGGCAGGCGTGTGCCCGCGATGCAGAGCGCAGCAAGGTCATCGCATGCACCGTGATGTGGCATTGGCAGGTTTGTGGGCAAACCGGCCGCGCGCAGATGTTTGCGCAGCTGGATGGCGATGATGCGGCATGCCGAGGGCCTGCGGAAACCAATCGGAAGCATCGCCGCCCGTCAGTCAACGAAAGCTCATGGCTCACGGCTCGCCCGCACACGGCTGTGCCCGTCTGCCTGCGCGTGGCAGGATGCAGCTTCCCCCCGATCAGATGCACCCATGCCCGAATCGTCGCCGACCGCCGCACCGCAATTCCAGCGCAGCATGCAGGTGCGCCACCTGGTGATGTTGTCGCTGGGTGGCGTGATCGGCACCGGCCTGTTCTTCAATACTGGCTACATCATCGCCAGCACCGGCGCGCTCGGCACGGTGATCGCCTATCTGATCGGCGCGCTGGTGGTGTATCTGGTGATGCAGTGCCTGGGCGAGCTGGCGGTGGCGATGCCGCAGACCGGCGCCTTCCATGTGTACGCCGCGCGTTATCTCGGCCCGGCCACCGGGTACGTGGTGGCGTGGTTGTACTGGCTGACCTGGACGGTGGCGCTGGGCTCGAGCCTGACTGCGGCGGCGTTCTGCATGCAGTACTGGTTCCCGCACACGCCGGCATGGCCGTGGTGCCTGCTGTTCTGCGCGCTGATTTTCGGCCTGAACACGGTGTCGGCGCGCTGGTTTGCCGAAGGCGAGTTCTGGTTCTCGCTGATCAAGGTGATCACGATCGTGCTGTTCATCGTGCTTGGCGGCGCGGCGGTGATCGGCGTGCTGCCGTTGGCCGATGGGTCGCCGGCACCCGGATTGCGCCACCTGCGCGCCGACGGCTGGTTTGCGCAAGGCACGCTGCCGATCCTGATGACGATGGTGGCAGTGAACTTCGCCTTTTCCGGCACCGAGTTGATCGGCGTGGCCGCTGGCGAAACCGCACAGCCGGCGCGTGCGATTCCGCTGGCGATCCGTACCACGCTGGTGCGGCTGGTGGTGTTGTTCGTCGGCACCGTGCTGGTGCTGGCCGCGTTGCTGCCGGCCGGGCAGGCAGCGGTGGACACCAGCCCGTTCGTGCGCGCGTTCGAGTTGCTGGGCATCCCGTATGCGGCCGATGTGTTGAATGCGGTGATCCTGACCGCGATCCTGTCGGCGGCCAATTCCGGCCTGTATGCGGCCGCGCGTATGCTGTGGTCGCTGGCCAACGAAGGCACGCTGCCGGCGCGGCTGGCAGGCCTGACCCGTCGCGGCATCCCGTTGCCGGCCTTGATACTGAGCATGCTGGGCGGCCTGTTGGCGCTGCTCACCGGCGTCTATGCGGCCGATACCGTGTTCGTGGCGATTTCGGCGGTGTCCGGCTTTGCGGTGGTGGTGGTGTGGTTGAGCATCTGCGCCTCGCACTACCGTTTCCGTCGCCAATTGCTGCGCGATGGCATCGCACCGGAGAGCCTGGCCTATCGCGCGCCGTGGTATCCGTGGACGCCGCTGCTGGGCTTTGCACTCTGTCTGCTGGCCTGCATCGGCCTGGCATTCGATCCGCAGCAGCGCATTGCGCTGTGGTGCGGCATCCCGTTTGTGGCGCTGTGCTACGGCGCCTACGCACTCACCCAATGGCTTGCGAGCAGGAGGCAACCCGCATGACGATTCTTCCACGCCAGCCGCGCGCCGATGCGCCTTTCAGCCAGGCGCTGCAGCAGGACGGCTACGTGCTGCTCGACGGCGCGCTCGCCACTGAACTGGAGCAGCGCGGCTGCGATCTCAACGATGCGCTGTGGTCGGCGCGCGTGCTGATGGAGCAGCCGGAGCTGATCTATCAGGTGCATCGCGACTATTTCGCTGCCGGCGCGCAGTGCGCCATCACCGCCAGCTACCAGGCCACGCCGCTGGGCTTTGCCGCGCGCGGTCTGGATCTGGCGCAATCGCAGGCGTTGATCGCACGCAGCGTGGCCCTGGCCGCGCAGGCGCGTGTCGATCATCTGCAGGCGCAACCGCAGGACGCGCCGTTATGGGTGGCCGGGTCGGTCGGGCCGTATGGCGCCTACCTGGCAGATGGCTCGGAGTACCGCGGCGACTACGACCTGCCGCTGGCGCAACTGATGGACTTCCATCGCCCGCGCATCGCCGCGTTGGCCGAGGCGGGGGTGGATGTGCTGGCCTGCGAGACGCTGCCGTCGGCCAACGAGATCGTCGCGCTGCGCCTGCTGCTGGAGGAGTTCCCGCAGCTGCATGCGTGGTTCTCGTTCACCTTGCGCGATGCGGCACATTTGAGCGATGGCACCGCGCTGGCGCAGGTCATCCCCGCGCTGGATGCGTGCGCGCAGGTGATCGCGGTGGGCATCAACTGCATTGCGCTGGAGCAGGTCACCGCCGCGTTGCAGACATTGTCCGCGCTGACGGCGCTGCCGCTGGTGGTGTACCCCAATTCCGGCGAGCACTACGATGCCGGCGCAAAACAGTGGCATGCCGGCAGCACGACCGCATGCACCCTGGCCGACCAGCATGCGCAGTGGCTGGCGGCCGGTGCGCGGCTGATCGGCGGGTGCTGCCGCACCACACCGCGCGACATCGCCGCGCTGGCGCGTGCGCGGGTGGCGGGCTGAGCTGCCTCAGCCCTTCTGCGTGGCGATCCAGCGCTGGATCTTGTCCTGCAGGATATCCAGCGGCACCGAGCCGTCCTTGAGCACTTCGGTGTGGAAGGCGCGCACATCGAAGCGCGGGCCCAGTTCGCGTTGCGCCTGCTCACGCAACTGCGCGATCTTCATCTCGCCGACCTTGTAGGCCAACGCCTGGCCGGGGATGGCCATGTAGCGGTCCACCTCGGCCTCGGCATCGGTCCGGGTCATGGCCGAGTTGTTGAGCATGTAGTCGATCGCCTGGGTACGGGTCCAGCCCTTGCTGTGCAGGCCGGTGTCGGTGACCAGGCGAATTGCGCGCCACAACGCATTCTGCAGATAGCCGTAGTAGTTGTACGGGTCCTGATACAGGCCCAGTTCGCGGCCCAGCGATTCGGCATACAGCCCCCAGCCCTCGATATAGGCGGTCTCGCCGCCCAGGCGGCGGAACTTGGGCAGGTCGGTCAGCTGCTGCTGCAGCCCGAGCTGGAAATGGTGGCCGGGGATGGCCTCGTGCAGATACAGGCTCTCGGTCTCCCAGGTCCGGCGCGTGTCCAGGTCGGAGGTGTTGACGTAGAACACGCCCGGTGTGCTGCCGTCGCCGCTGGGACGCATGTACGAGCCGCTGGCGGCCGACTGCGCACGCTGCGGTTCCACCACGCGCACTTCCAGCGCCGGCATGCCCTGCACATTGAACAGGCGCGGCACCGCGGCCTGCACGCGTCCCTGCAGGCCGCGGTAATAGCCCAGCAGTTCGGTCTCGCTGCGGAACGCAAAGCGCCTGTCGGTCTGCATGAACTTGTAGAACTTGGGCAGGTTGCCGCGGAACCTGACCTGCTTGGCCAGCGTGGCGATCTCTGCCTGCAGGCGCGCGACCTCGTCCAGCCCGACCTGATGGATCTGCTCCGGGGTCAGCTCGGAGGTGGTGCTCTGGCGCACGTCGTAGGCGTACCAGGCCGCGCCATTGGGTAGCGCGGTCAGGCCGTCGGTGTCGCGGCAGGCCGGCAGGTACTCGGTGGCGATGAAGCCGCGCAGTGCCCGGTACGCCGGCATTATCCGCACTTCGATCAGCCGCTTGTACTCGGCGGTGATGCGCTGCTTGTCGGCCTCGGGCATGTCTGCCGGCAGGTTGCGCACCGGGCCCCAGAACAGGCTGTCTTCGGCATTGCGCGCGATGATCGCATCCAGCTGCGGCAACACCTTCTGCATCAATACCTTCGGCTGCACCACGCCGGCCTGCATGCCGGCGCGCATGTTGGTGATGGCCTGGTCGAACAGGTCCGGGATGCCCACCGCGCGCCGCGACCAGTTGTCGTAGTCCTTGACCGTCTTGAACGGCTGCGCGCCGGTGCCCGAGCCCAGCACCACCGCGATGCTGGCGATGTTGTAGAACTGGTTGATCGGCAGCATCCAGCTGGGGAACTGCTCGGCCGCCAGTGCGCTGCGCGCATCGCGCACGAAGATCTGGTAGCTCAGCAGGTCCTGCCCGCTCAGCCCGTCCGGCCCCAGCGCCTCGGCCTTGCCCAGCCACAGCACGGTGAAGTCGTGCGACTGCTGCCGGAACGCCGGCGACAGGAAGTTGGGCAACTGGTCGTTGTAGCGGGTCTCGCCCTGGAAGGTGGCCTGCAGCGGGTTGAGCTTGAGCGAGGCATCCCAGTACTGGTCGTAGAGCAAATTGAGCTGCTGCGCCTTGGTCAGCACCACCGGTGCGGCCACGGCACGCGGCCTGGGCTTGGCGGCTTTGCCACCCTTGGCGGCCTTGGTGGTCTTGGCCGCCGGCTTGGCGGTCTTCTTGCCCTTGCTCGCCTTGGCGCGGGTTTGCGTGGTCTGTGCCTTGCCGGTTTTCTTCTTGGCCGCGTCGGCGGGCGCTGCCACTGACAGGCTCAGCACGGCGGCCAGGGCCAGGGACAGCAGGCGGGAAAAGCTGAGGGGCATTACCGGCTCCGGGAACAAGCGAGCGGGGAGCTTGCCCGATCCGCGCCGTTCCGGCCACCCATGCGGCACACGGGGCGCGCCTGGAATTCATGAAGCCCGCTGCGCGCGCCTGCAGCACGCAGGCATGTTGCAGTGCGATAGGCTTGCGCATATGCCAAGGGATGAATCGACATGCGGGACGCAGCTGCCCGTGCAGGGTGGGCAGGGCTTCTGGCGCGATCCGGCATTGCCCTTCGTCGAACTGCGCCAGGTGATCAACAGCCGCAGCCTGTGTTACGCCGCGCACACGCATGAGCAATGGTCGGTGGGTGCGATCGATCGCGGGCTGGCGCGCTATCGCAATGGACGCATGCAAGCGCAGGTGGGCGCGCGGTCGCTGACCCTGATCAACCCTGGCGATGTGCATGCCTGCAATCCGGATCAGCAGCAGGACTGGTCGTTCCGCATGCTGTATCTGGACGTGGCGTGGCTGCGCGAACAACAACGCGCACTCGGCCTGGCCGCCAATGCGGATGTGCACATGCTGGCAGCGCCGCTGTGCCAGACCCCGGCAGCCTATACCGCCTTCGAGCGCATGCATGCCGTGTTGGCCGATGGCAGCGCCGATGCGCTGGCACGCGAAAGTGCGTTGATCGCGTTCGTGGCGCGGCTGCATCTGCATGTGGAGCCGATCAGTCGTGCGCTCGCGGTCGATACCGGGCCGATGCAGCGGGTGGCCGAGTATCTGCAGACCCATCATGCACGTGCGGTCTCGCTGCGCGAGCTGTGCACGCTGGCCGGGATGCCGGCGCCGCGCTTGATTCGCGGCTTCCGTCAGGCGCACGGGCTGACCCCGCATGCGTATCTGCTGGATTGCCGTTTCCAGCGTGCGCGCGAGGCCTTGCGGCGCGGCGGTGACATTGCCGAGGTCGCCTATGCGCATGGCTACGCCGACCAGGCGCATCTGCAGCGCAGCTTCAAACGTGCCTGGGCGGTGACGCCAGGGCGTTACCGCAATGCCGTGCCCCATTCGGTCAGCAGATAGACCGCACTCAGCACCAGCAGCGCGGCCAGCACCCGGTTCAACCGCCGCAGCTGCCTTGGCACCTGCACGTGCCGCCGCAGCACGGCGCCGGCCAGCAACCAGCACCCCAGCGAGGGATAGCAGATCAGCGCATACAACGCCGCAAAGCCCGCCAGCTGCGTGGTGCCTGCGGTCGCATACAGGGCAACGCCGGAGGTCGCCGCCAGCCAGGCCTTGGGGTTGAGCCACTGCATCGCCGCACCGGTCCAGAACGAGGCCGCCGGGCGCGCCCCGGTGGTCTGGATGACGCCATCGTCGCGCAGCAGGCGCCAGGCCATGTAGAGCAGAAACGCCACCCCGGCCAGATGCAATGCACGGCCGAGCAGCGGCCAGCGCAGCAGCACTTGCTGCAGTCCCATGCCCACCAGCAACAGCAGCGCGACGAAGCCGACGGTGGCGCCGATCACATGGCCGTGCCCGGCACGCGCGCCGGCGCTGGCGCCGGTGCTCAGCGCGACCAGGTTGACCGGCCCGGGCGAAATCGAGCACACCAGCGCGAAGCTGGCCATTGCGACAAGATGGTCCATGGCGCGGAATCCATAGCGGGGCGCAACAGCATGGCCAGCGAGCGCGGCGACGGATTGAACAAAATTTCGATGGGCGGTCGCTGCGGGCGTTGCGTGATCGGCAAACGCAGCCAGCGGTCGTCAGGCAGGCGACACGCATGACCGACGAGGCCGAGTGGAAGCCACCGCCACGGGCGCCGGCCCTCGCCTGGCAGCGCTGCGGCCGGCAGGTTTTTGCGTTGTCAGCCGGCGGCGGCTTCTTCGCGCAGTTGCTCGGCGCGTTCGGCGCCCAGGTATGCGCCGATGGCGCGGCGCGCCAGATACAGCAGCGGGATCAGTGCGATCGCAAAGCCCATCTTGTAGACGTAGTTGAGCGTGCTCACCGCCAGGAACTGGTCGATGGACCAATGCTGCGGGCCGAGCACGAAGGCGATGTAGATCACCACGAAGCTGTCCACCAACTGCGACACCGCCGTGGAGCCGGTGGCGCGCAGCCACACGTGCTTTTCTCCGGTGGCGCGGCGGATGCGATGGAACACCGACACATCGATCAACTGGCCGAACAGGAAGGCCACCAGCGACCCGCCGATCGTCCACAGCCCCTGGCCGAACACCGCTGCAAAGGCGGCCTGGTAGTCGGGCACGCCCTGGCTCTGCGCCGCCGTGACCCACCAACCCGCCGGCGCCAGTGCGATGGCGGCGAACGCGAACACGAAGCCGTAGCCAATCAGCGCCACCGCCACCCACGAGATGAAACGCACCCCGCGACTGCCGAAGAACTCGTTGATGGTGTCGGTCATGATGAACACCACCGGCCACAACAAGGTGCCGGCGGTGAAGCTGAGCGAGCCGGTCTGGCCGAACAGGTTCCAGTTCAACGGCGCGATGCCGAGGGTGTCTTCCAGCGCGAAGATCTTGACCCCGATGAACTCGGCCAATGCCGCGTTGACGCAGAAGAACGCGGCCAGGGCAATGAACAGGCGGACCGCACGATCGTCGAGGGTACGCACCTGTGTCATGGCTTTAGCGATCCGCCGTACGGGTAAAGGGAACCGATTCGGGCGCCACTGCGCCACCGGAGATGATGAAGCTCATCGCCTGGTCCACGCTCCAGTCGGTGGGCGTGAGCAGCTCCACCGGCACGATCTCCAGATAGCCGGAGGTCGGGTTGGGCGTGGTTGGCACGTACACCGCCGCCAGCTCGCGGCCGGTGCCCTGTTCCTTGATCACCCGCGTGACCAGGCCCACCGACTTCATGTCCCGGTGCGGGAAGTCGATCAGCACCACGCGCTGGGTGCTGCCGGGCTGGGTCTGCAGGATGTCGAGCAACTTGCGCGCGCTGTCGTACACCACGCTGGCCAGCGGGATGCGCCGCATGATCGCCTCGAACCAGCGCAGCAGGCGCTGGCCGATCACCCGCCGGCTGAGGATGCCGACAAACAGGATCGCGCCCACGGTGGCGATCAGCGCGATGGTGTTCTGCACCCACAGTGCCTTGATCCAGCCCAGATAGTCGGGGAACGAGGCAGCGATGCGTTCGGACAACGGCACCACCCACGGGCTGCTGATGCCCGACAACAGCGAGAACACGAACTTCACCACCACCCAGGTCAACCAGACCGGCAGCAGGGTGAGCAAACCGGTCAGAAAGACGCGTTGCAGGGAAGGGCGGGTGGGCGGAGTGGGGGATTCGGACATACGCGCATTGTAGGCATTCGGCCGCGTCCGGTGCAGGCGCGCAGCGCGCCTTGTTCGCCGGGGAGACGGCGAGTGCGCATCGGCGTATGCCACTCGCGGCTCTGTCCGGGCCGCTCTAAGATGGCGCAGCTCATCCACGGACGGTTGCCCCCGCATGCTCGCCAAATTCCTCAAGTCGGCCCTGCTGGGGCTATGCATCCTGATCGCCCTGCTGGTGGCCCTGTACGCGATCTCCGCGCGCTGGCCGATTCCTGACGCGCAGCGCCAGGCGTTGGCGCAGATCGATCAACCACCAGCCGCACCGCCGGCAGGCTCGAATCTATTTGCTGCACTCTGGTTGCTGCCGTATGTCGTCCCGGCTACCGAACAGGACGTCGTGATGGAACGCGATCTGCAGCAGTTTGCGAACGCCAGGACTGCGGCCGTTTTGTCAGCGACGCAGCGCGCTATCCGCGCACGCCGCCGTGGCCAGCCGCTGCACCGCCCAAGTGCAACTGGTCCACCCCAGACTGCCTGGACAAGGTGCGCGCTCAGCCCCAAGCCTATGCCGAGGCGCTGATGTCCCAGGCACCGCTGCTGCAGCGCGCCGCCACACTGTCATCGCGTGACTACTACCGCAATCTGTTTCCGACCCGTGCCGACACACCGCTGCCGGAGTTGCAGGGGTTGAGTGTGCCGATGACCCAGCACGCGCTGGACTTCGTCCAGGGCCGCCAGCAGGCTGCGTTGTCTGGTGTGTGTGCGGACGCACAGGTGGCGCGCGTGCTGTTGCGCGGTCAGGACACACTGATCGCGACGATGATCGGGGCAGCCATGTTGCGCGGTAACGCCGAGCTGTTCACCGGCATGCTGAGCGAACTGCCGTCCACCCAGCCATTACCTGCGCATTGCCAAGCGGCATTTGCGCCGTTGACGATGGATGAGACCAACCTGTGTGGGGGGCTACGTGGCGAAGCACGCTTGGTCAGCGCCAATTACCGCGCGGTCGTCGAAGCCGGCGGCGAGCAGCGGCGCTGGTACGACAGGTTGGTGCCGCCGCTGCTGGACGTTGAACGAACCCGTGCACTGACCGCGCCGTATTACACCTGGGCCTGCCACACCGACGTGCGCACGCAGCTGGAGCAGGACCGCAAGGTGCCGACCAGTGCCATGCCTGCCGCGCCAACAGTGACCTTCGCCTGTATTGCTAACGCAATCGGCTGCCTGTTCGCCGACGTGGAGCATATGGATAGCGCGCAGTATCAATGGCAGTTGCAGGATCTGGCCGCGACAACGCGGCTGACCTCGGCAGTGCTGTGGCTACGTGCGCATCCTGCCGAGCAACAGACGCTGGCGCAGCGCCTGGATCAACTGCCCGCCACGCTGATCCGACCAGGGCGCGACATCAACGCAGGCGAAGATGGAAAGACGCTAGAACTGACGCGTTACGCGCGCAGCGATCACGCCAACCTGCAGATGCCATTGGCGGCAAGCAAGGTGGCACAGGCAGCAGCGATGCAGGGCAAGCCGTGACACTTGCGGCTGCAGAAGGCGACACCAGTGCAGGCAAGCACGCATCGCTGATTGCATAACGGACAACGCCACCCAGGAACGGATCCCGGACGGCGTTGTCAGTCGCTACATCAGTGTGATGCCCCTGCTTAGAACCGGAAATTCAACCAGCCCATCACGAAGGTCGAATCGCCGTAACCGGCCTTTTCGAGCGCAGGCCCGGCCATCAGGTGTTCGGCGCGGAAGGTCACCGACCAGTTCGGGTCGATGTTCCAGGTGGCGTTGATGCGCGGCATGGTGCCGATACGGCGCTCGCCGGTGCTCTGCGTGCGGGCGTAGGCGCGTGCCTGGTTGTTGTAGATCGCATCGCTGGTGGTCTGCCGCCACAGCGTTTCCCATTCCAGGTTCACGGTGATCTTGGAGGTGGGCGAGAAGGTGAACGTGGGCGCAGCGGTGACCAGGTTGACCGGGCCGAAGAACGTGGCCCAGCTGAAGTAGATCGTATTGCCATAGAGGAAGTTGTTGTTGCGCAGCGTGCCGGTGCCGGAGGTGCCACCGCCGCCGGAAGCGATTTCGCTATGGAAGCCCAGCCGCGGTTTCCAGCCCGATTCGCTCAGCGTCCAGGCATTGGAGGTGCTGGCCATGTAGGCACGCAGATCGCGCCCGCCGTAGCTGCCGCGCTGCACGGTCACGAACGAGTCGGTGCGCAGCTTGCCCACATTGCCCCACAGGCGCAGGCCGTAATAATTGCGGTTTTCTTCGGCGGTCTGCCGGCCCCAGACCTGATTGTCGTTGCGGAACTGGTAGAAGAACGGCTCCAGGTACATCGGCTTGGCGGTCGGCATGCGATAGCCGCCGACCACGCCGCGGAAATGCCGCGAGCGGTCGATGCGATCGTCGCCCAGGCCCTCGGTGCCATCGAGGTTGAAGTTGAAATCGAACAGGTCCACACGGGTCTTTTCGCCGATCGCCCAGGCGCGCACACCGTTGAAGGTCACGAAGATATCGGTGTTGTCGCGCAATGCCATCAGCGTGGTGGGACCATCGACAAACACCTGACGACCGACTCGCAGGCCGAGGTCGGCATCTTTGACGCGTCCTTTCACATCGAAGAACACCTGCTGCAGGATCGCGTTGTTTTCCTGCGTGCCGGTCTTGGTACCTTCGTTGCGTCCATCCAGGCTGCCGTGCGCCAGTTCCGTATACAGACGGAAATGCTCGCCGACATGGAAGTCGGCGCCGAAGAACGCGCGGAACAGATACTGCTGCTGCGAATGGCTGCCGGGAATCAGACCGGGATTGGTGATGGTGTTGCTGCGCACACGTAATTCATTGCTGAGCGAGACATACACATCGCCCGATTCATTGAACGGGATGTACTTGAGCGGATCGAACGGACTCTTGCGCTTGGACGGATCCTTCAGATACGACCAGTCTTCGGCCCAACGCACCTGCCACATGTTGCCGCCCTGCTTGGCGCCCCAACCCTGCGCTTCCAGCGGATAACCCTTCGCGGCAGCGGGCGCTGCCGGAGCGGCGGGCGCAGCCTTTGCAGGCTCCGGCTGGGTCTGCTCGGCGTTGACCGGCGCGGTCTGCGCCTGCGCAAACCCCAGTCCCGGCAGTGACAACCCGATCGCCAAGCACAGGCGCCGGGTGGCACCAAAGGAAGTTTCAGCCATGGCCGGCTGTGCCAAGCGTGCTAGTCGCATCGTGTCGCCCTATCGAAAAAGTGAGTCGTCTGAGCGAGTGGTATCGGCTCAGTGGGCACTGACTGTAGTGGAGCGCTGCCGCAAAGGGAGTAACCCAATGGTTCTAAGCACATGAGCGCGTTGATGAAGCCGGGAATGGGGAATCGGGAATGGGGAGTCGGTAGAGCACGCTTCGTCGGCAGCGCACGACTCTCAAAAAAGTGATTCGGTACACCGGCAATAAAGCCACCGGAGAACACATAAGCGTCTCCGCGACGGGACGTGTTTTTCCCATTCCCCACTCCCGATTCTCAATTCTCATGACTACCGGCACATCCACTATACCCAACTTCGCAATAGCATTGCCTTCGACCTAGCGGAGATGGCCGATGAGCGAACCCGATGCCTACCTGCGGAAATTTCAGAAAGAGCTGAGTGCGGGCACGGTATCGCTTGCGTTATTAGCGGTGCTGGCGCAGGCCGAGGAGCCGCTGTACGGCTATCTGATCGCCAAGCGCATGGAGCGGCTGGACGGCGTGCTGAGCGGCAAGCAGAGCGCGTTGTATCCGGTGCTGCGCAATCTGGAGGGGGCCGGGTTGCTGCAGAGCCATGTCGAGCCGTCCGCGTCCGGTCCGCCGCGGCGCTATTACCGCATCACCCAAACCGGGCGTGATTGCCTGCGCGACTGGACCGCCGCCTGGCGCGCCACCCGCGATTCCGTTGACTCAGTGCTGGAGGGGACCCACTCATGACGACCATTACGCAGGCACGCCCGTTGCCGACCACCATTCCCGATTACCTGGCGCAACTGCGCCAGGCCCTGGCCGGCGCGGACCCGGCGATGATCCAGGACGCGCTCTACGACGCCGAAGAGTATCTGCGCGCCGAACTGGCCGAGCAGGCCGGCAAAAGCGAAGCGGAAGTAATCGCCGGCGTGGCAGGCAGCTACGGTGCACCGGATGAAGTGGCCGAGATCTATCGCGAAACCGAAGTGACGGTGACACGTGCACTGCGCCCGCCGCTGCCGCGCAGACGCAGTACGTGGTTCGGCAGATTCTTCGGCGTGGCTGCCGATCCACGCAGCTACGGCGCGCTGTTCTACATGCTGCTGTCGTTGGTCACCGGCGTGTTCTATTTCACCTGGGTGATTACCGGTGCGAGCCTGTCGGCCGGGTTGATGATCCTGATCATCGGTGTGCCATTGCTGGTGCTGTTCTTCGGATCGGTGCGGGTGCTGTCGTTGGTGGAAGGCCGCGTGGTGGAGACGCTGCTGGGCGTGCGCATGCCGCGTCGTCCCGCCCATCCGGGGCCGCAAGGTGGCTGGCTGCAACGCATCGGCGCGATGTTCACCGATGCGCGCACCTGGAGCACGATGCTGTACTTCCTGCTGATGCTGCCGCTGGGCATCGTCTACTTCAGCGTGTTCACCACCTTGTTGTCGTTGGCGCTGGGCCTGGCCGCTTCACCGCTGGTCCTGCTGTTCGACAACACGGCGGTGCTGACCTGGGATGGCGTGGATGTCACCAGCCCGTGGCTGACGCTGCCGTTGTTCGTCGTAGGCGTGCTGCTGCTGTTCGTCACGCTGCACCTGGCACGCGCCTTCGGCAAGCTGCACGGCATGTTCGCCAAGCACTTGCTGGTCAAGAGCGGTGAAGGCTGAGTGCAGCGTGTGGTTGCGGGTTGTATGGCACGCGGCTGCGATCGTCTTGCTGCCGCGTGGTCTGCAGTGCAAGCCCTGACAGACGCGACGATATGAAGTTCGTTTGTCGCGTGGGTGATTGGGCAGTGCGGATGGAGCAGTTGCAGGGCGGCCGCTCTGTGGCTTGGCTGCAGGGCCCTTGCCCGCCCACCATCGCAGGACACGCCGCAAGTACGTCCATGTAGGCTCTTACGCGGCATCCATGCCGCGTAAGATCCCGCGACGGTGAGCGGGCAAGGACCAGTCGAGATGGTCGGTGTGCATGGTTTTAAACAAAGCAACCAACCAACTCTCTGGTGCGGCGAGGGCACCGCGCGCTCGACGACCCGAGCGTTTGACTGCACTCAACCGACGTTGCTGCGCGAAGGCCAGGTGTTAGCTGCGTAGCGTTTGATCTGCGGCTTGGCAGCAGGGCCCTTGCCCGCCCACCATCGCAGGACACGCCGCAAGTACGTCCATGTAGGCTCTTACGCGGCATCCATGCCGCGTAAGGTCCCGCGACGGTGGACGGGCAAGGACCAATCGAGATGGTCGGTGTGCATGGTTACAAGCAGGGCATGACGCGGCGTCTGGATTACGGCGCATCCGATCAGTTGCCAACGTCAGGTTTGGCTGAAGGGCCCTTGCCCGCCCACCATCGCAGGACACGCCGCAAGTACGTCCGTGTAGGCTCTTACGCGGCATCCATGCCGCGTAAGGTCCCGCGACGGTGGGCGGGCAAGGACCATCGAAGATGGTCGGTGTGCGTGGTTGCAAGCAGTTTCAACAAAGCGACCGGCAAGCTGTCTGGTGCGGGTGCCGCACACGTTGCCACGCAGTGCGCTGTGTCTACTGGAACCAAAAATCTACGCATAAAAAAACGCCCCTTGATCGGTCTCGATCAAGGGGCGTTTTTGTCGGCCGATTTGTCGGCCGATCAGGCGCGTTTGCCGCGCTTGCGGATCGGGGTGACGGTGGCGGGGTCGCGGCTGCCGACCGGGTCGGCATCGTAGCGAGCGATGAATTCGCGCACCTGCGGGTACACCACTTCGCGCCAGCGACGGCCGCTGAAGATGCCGTAGTGACCGGCACCTTCCACTACCAGATGACGACGATGCGCCGCATCGATCCCGGTGCACAGATCGTGCACCGCTTCGGTCTGGCCAAGACCGGCGATATCGTCCAGTTCGCCTTCGATGCTGAGCAGTGCGGTATTGCGGATCGCCGACGGTTTGACCAGCTGACCATCCACTTTCCACTTGCCCTGCGGCAGCAGGAAGTCCTGGAACACCACGCGAATGGTGTCCAGGTAATACTCGGCCGGCATGTCGAGCACGGCGTTGTATTCGTCGTAGAACTGCCGGTGCGCCTGCGCGTCCTGCAGGTCGCCCTTGACCAGATCGGTGTAGAAATCCCAATGCGACATCACGTGCCGGTTGGGGTTCATCGACAGGAAGCCGGCATGCTGCAGGAAGCCCGGATACACCTGCCTGCCGTGGCCCGGATACGGGAACGGCACGGTGTGGATCAGGTTGTTCTGGAACCACTCGATGCCATTTTCGGTGGCCAGGTTGTTGACCTGGGTCGGGCTGCGGCGCGCATCGATCGGCCCGCCCATCATCACCAGCGAGCGCGGCGTGGGCTCATCGTTGGTGGCCATCAACGACACCGCCGCAAGCACCGGCACGGTGGGCTGACACACGCTCACCACATGCAGGCGCTCGGCGCCGATGTGACGGATGAACTCCTGGATGTAGCTGATGTAGTCCTCGAGCCGGAAAGCGCCGGCTTCCAGCGGCACCATGCGCGCGTCGACCCAATCGGTGACATAGACCTTGTGGTTGCGCAGCAGGGTGCGCACGGTATCGCGCAGCAGGGTGGCGTGGTGGCCGGACAAGGGCGCCACCACCAACACCGCCGGCTGCTGCTTCATCGTGCCGATCAGCTCGACATGGTCGCTGAAACGCTTGAAGCGCAGCAGACGGCAGAACGGCTTGCTCAGCACTTCGCGTTCAATGATGGGCAACGAATGGCCGTCGACCTCGACATCGTCGAGCGCCCAGGCCGGCTTTTCGTATTCCTTGCCCAGGCGATGGAACAGCTCATTGCCGGCCGCCATGCGTTCGGCGCCCGGGAGCGAGGCCCACAGACTGTCGGGGTCGGAGAACATCTTGGCGTTCGCCTGGGCCTGGTGCACCCAAGGGGCTAGCAGATTGCGGGTCAGCTCGTGCAGTTGATAAAGCATTCCACCCATCCGTGCGGCTCTTTGCTGCCGCGCAGCATACCCCCTTTGGCGCATTTGCACCTTAATGGGGCTGCGGACGGTAGAGGCTGTCACACGACTTATGGCAGGCGTTAGCGCGTTGATTGGCCGCGATTTGGTTGCCGCGATTGGTAATTCTTCGGATGGCTGCGCGAACCGAAAGCGCTCGTTCGTTGCAGAACCCTACGGCTGCTGGACGAGTCCTCTTTCCTGCAGGGCAGGGATGAGTGAGGTGCGGGGCAAAGCCCAGTGCACTCAGCCTCCACTAGTACTCAATCTCCACCAGGCTTCGCACCTACCCTCATCCGCCCCTGCGGGGCACCTTCTCCCGGCGGGAGAAGGGAGTGACGGTCCTCTGCCTGCGGGGAGATGAGTGGAATAAAGCCCCTCTCCTGCGGGGGGTGAGAGGACGCGGCGAAGCCACTCGCCATGCGTGCCTCAACCGGCAACGTCCTGCTCAGCCGCGCTCCAGCGCAGCCGCCTCATCGGCCAACTGCGGCGACAACCAGCAGTGCGAGCCGAGTGCAGCAAACCCCACGCTGGCGAAGCGGCGCCGATACCAGCGCGCCGGCCGCGCCTGAAAACCATCGTGGTCGCCTTCGAAGGCGTCCTCTTCGGCGAAGGTCTCCAGAAACGCCACGCCCGCGCACATCTCGGCCAACCCCGGCAGGCCCTGGTTGAACTCGCGCGTGGGTACGTAATGCAGCACGTCCGAGCAGATCAGCAGATCCACCGGCGCGCACGGGCGCAGCCAGGCGAAATCGCCGAAGCGGGCAGGGTGGATCTGCCGGCTGCGTCCGTAACGCTGCACCGCATAGGCGCTGCTGTCGAAGCCCAGGTAACTCAGCTTGGGGCGCAACGCCAGCAATGGCGCGCGCCAGGCCGCCTCGCCGCAGCCG
Organism: Xanthomonas sp. WHRI 7064; assembly: GCF_040202355.2. Classification (NCBI taxonomy): domain Bacteria; kingdom Pseudomonadati; phylum Pseudomonadota; class Gammaproteobacteria; order Lysobacterales; family Lysobacteraceae; genus Xanthomonas; species Xanthomonas sp. WHRI 7064. The sequence goes on from NZ_CP167821.1 coordinate 1,700,174, forward strand.
ATATCCAGCACGCTGCGGATCGGGCGCTCCAGGTAGTACTCGGCCTGGCTCACCGCCAGTGCGACCTTGCGTCGCAGGCGCGCAGGGTCGGCCAGCCCGGCATCCCGGTACCAGCGGCGGAAATAGTGGGCGTCGTACTGCTTGTCGTCGGGTTCGGACATGGACGTCAGGTGCTTTCGCGTCAGCGGATAGGTGAAAATGCGGGCCATCCTACGCCAGCCAGCGAAGCCAGCACATGACCCTGTACCTGTGGATCAAGACCTTCCATCTGTTGTTCGTCACTGCGTGGATGGCGGCGGTGTTCTACCTGCCACGCATCCTGGTCAATATCGCCGAAGCCGGTGCCGAGCCTGCGGTACGTACGCGCCTGGTGCTGATGGGGCGCCGTCTCTACAAATTCGGCCACAGCATGCTGGGGCTGGCGCTGCTGCTGGGCGCGGTGCTGTGGCAGGGCTATCGGGTGATTCCGGATTTTCCGACGATGGTGGCCGGTGGCTGGCTGCACGCAAAACTGTTTGCGGTGGCCTTGATCCTGGCGCATTACATCGTGGCCGGACGCTGGTTGAAGGGCGTGGATCAGGGCCGCAGCCTGCCCAGCGGCCGCGCATTGCGGTTGTTCAATGAAGTGCCGGTGGTGTTGCTGGTCGGGGTGATCTGGCTGGTGCTGGCCAAGCCGTTCTGACACAACGCCCGGGCTCGCCGGATGCATCGGTCGTCGCTGGCGTGTTCGCGCAGCACGGCGGTGATGTGGCGCGGATGGTCGAGGGATTCCGCCAAGGCGCCATTGCGGAACGGCTGCATCGACGATTGCAGCAGGTGATCGATCCGGGCCTTGAGGCTTGCCGCTATCCCAGGCTTTCTGGGCATCGCGGCACTCTTCGTTGCGTACCAGTCTTCTGAGAACACGGTGCTCTCACCATCCGTGTTTCGCAGCTCGAGTATCGCGTCAGGCGGCGATCACGCCTGGGCGCCGAGCTCGCTCAGTCCCTTGCGCGCCAGGTCGATCCAGGCGCGTTGCTCGCGCTGGTAATGCTTGGGCGAGGCGGCTGCGTGGCGCAGCACTTGCTCGAAGACGGCCCTGGCGTCTTGCGGGCGCGCGGCGCGCAACAACAGCTGCGCATAACGCACGCGCGCTTCTTCGCCCGGATAGCCTTGCGCAAGCGTTTCGTACTCGTGCAGCGCCTCGTCGATGCTGCCGCTGTCTTCGACTGCGCGCGCATACAGCAGGTGCCCGTCGTGCGAGCGGAAGTTCGGATTGGCCGCGATCAACGCGTCCAGCGTCTTGCGTGTGTCTGCGGCCTGGCCCAGCCCGTACTGGGCCTTGGCCAGGCCCAGCATCAGGTCCGGATCGTCCCGGTAGATGCCGCGCAGCGCGCCCTGATACAGCTCGGCGGCACGCGCGTAGTCGCCCTGTTCCAGCAGTGTCTGCGCGAGGCGGCGGCGATTCTCGGGGGTGTCGGCCACATCCAGCTGGCGCGATGCATCGCGTTGTTCGCGTTGCGGATCGATGCGCTGACGCACCTTGCGCAGGCCACGGCGCGCCGTCGGGTCGTTGCGCAGGTCCGGGATCACCGCCACGCATACGTAGACCAGGACCGCCAGCAACGAAAACGCCAGCAGGATGAAGATCCAGTACAGCGGGCGGCCGCTGCGCACCACGTGTACGCAGCAGGCGGCCTGCAATACCAGCGACAGCAGAAGTAGCGGGCTCATATCCGAACAGGTCCTTCCATGGTGGCCAATCGTCTTGCCGGCTGGCGATGCTGCGCGCAGCACCATCGCCCCGGCTTGTTGCCGCCGATCAGTTGCCTTCGTAGGCGCCGTAGCTGCGCAGGCGCTCGTAACGACGCTGCAGCAGGCCCTCGACCGGCAGCTTTTCCAGCGCTTCCAGCTCGTTGAGCAGCACCGCCTTGAGGCGCTTGCCCATCTGCTCGGGATTGCGATGCGCGCCGCCGGTGGGTTCGCGGATCACCTTGTCGACCAGGCCCAGGCCTTTCAGGCGCTTGGCGGTCAAGCCGAGCTGCTCGGCTGCGTCCTTGGCCTTGGCCGCGTCCTTCCACAGGATCGAGGCGCAGCCTTCGGGCGAAATCACCGAATAGGTGCCGTATTCCAGCATCAAGGTGCGGTCGCCCACGCCGATCGCCAGCGCGCCGCCGGAGCCGCCTTCGCCGATCACGGTGCAGATCACCGGGATCTTCAGCTCGGCCATCTCCAGCAGGTTGCGCGCGATCGCTTCGGACTGGCCGCGCTCTTCGGCGCCGATGCCCGGGTAGGCGCCCGGGGTGTCGATAAAGGTCAGCAGCGGCAGGCGGAAGCGCTCGGCCAGCTTCATCAGCCGCAGCGCCTTGCGGTAGCCCTCCGGGCGCGGCATGCCGAAATTGCGGGCAACCTTGCTCTTGGTGTCACGGCCCTTCTGGTGGCCGATGATCACCACCGCGCGGCCATCGATGCGGCCCAGGCCACCGACGATCGCCTTGTCGTCGGCATAGGCGCGGTCGCCGGCCAGTTCCTGGAATTCGTCGCAGATGGTGTTGATGTAGTCCAGCGTGTACGGGCGCTGCGGGTGGCGCGCCAGCTGCGAGACCTGCCAAGCCGACAGGTCGCGGAAGATTTGTGCGGTACGCACGCGCAGCTTGTCGCGCAGCGCTCGCACCTCGGTGTCCACGTTGACTGCAGGACCGGTGCTGGCCTTGCGCAGTTCCTGGATCTTTGCTTCCAGATCGGCGATGGGTTGCTCGAAGTCGAGGTAGTTAGGATTCATGCAGTGGTGTCGTCAACGTAAGGCGGGGAGTGTAGCCGAATGCGTCCGATGAACCCGTACGGTGGGGTTAGGAGAATCGGGAATCGGGAATGGGGAATCAAAGCAGGGCGGATGGCGGCCTCGCTTTTGCGATTCCCCATTCCCGATTCCCCATTCTCAAGCCCACGGAGGGCTGTACTTGATCTTCAAGGTCCGCACCGCGGGGTCGGCGCGCAGGCTGTCCATCAGCTGCTGGTCGATCCGCACCGAGTGGCTGCCGTTGAGGTCGAGCATGCCGGCCACGCCGCCGGTCGGGGCGCGTAGCAGCAGGTCCAGGCGCAGGGGGGTCTTGCCGGGGCGGTGCTTGGCCAGCAGCGCGTCGATGCGCTTCCAGGCCTGTTTCTCGCGCAGGTCCAGGCGCAGCGACAGGCGCTGTGCGTGGTCGGCGCAGATCTGCTCGTAGTCCCAGCATTGGCGGATGCGCAGGCTGTAGCCGCCGTTGAATTCGTCCTCGCGCAGGCCGCCCTTGACGATCAGGATGCGGTCGCGGGTGAGCAGATGCCCGAACTCGGCCATCGCATCGGAGAACGCGCTGCATTCGACCCGGCCACGGCCGTCTTCGAGCTGCACGAACACCTGGCTGTCGCCTTTGCGCCGCACTCCGATCACCTGGCCGGCCAGGATCGCGCTGACTTCCGGGCGCCAGGCGCGTTTTTCGCCATCGCCGCCACCGCCGCCGCCACGTTGTTGCGAGGCGAGGATCTTCTCCAGCGCGCCCAGGTCGCAGCCGACCAGCTCGCGCACTTCCTCGCGGTGCGGGTCGAACGGGTGACCGCTGAGATAGAAGCCCAGCGTTTCGCGCTCGCCGGTGAGCAACTGGCCCAGCGGCCATTCCTTGCTTTCCGGCAGGTCCAGACGCAGCGCCGGCGCGCTCGGGTCCGGCCCGCCGAACAGCGAGTTCTGGCCCGAGGCGCGCTCGCGCGCCAGCTGCTCGGTGGCCTTGACCACTTCCGGCAGCTGCAGCATCAGCGAGGCGCGGTTCTTGCCCAGCCCGTCCATCGCGCCGGCGTTGATCATCGCTTCCAGCGTGCGGCGGTTGAGCTTGGCGGTGCCCACGCGCGTGCAGAAATCCAGCAAGGTGGTGTAGGGGCCGCCGCGCTGGCGTTCTTCGACGATCGCCTCGCAGGCGCCCTGGCCGACGCCCTTGATCGCGCCCAGGCCGTACTGGATGGTGTCCGGGCTGGCGGCCTCGAACATGTAGGCCGACTCGTTGACGCGCGGCGGCTTGACGGTCAGGCCAAGATTACGCACCTCGTCGAGAAAGCCCACCACCTTGTCGGTGTTGTCCATGTCCGAGGACAGCGTCGCGGCCATGAATTCGGCCGGGTAATGCCGTTTCAGCCAGGCGGTCTGGTAGCTGACCAGCGCGTAGGCGGCAGCGTGCGACTTGTTGAAGCCGTAGCCGGCGAACTTCTCCATCAGGTCGAAGATTTCGTCGGCCTTGGCCGCGCTCACTCCGCCCTTGGCCGCGCCTTCGCGGAAGATCTCGCGGTGCTTGGCCATTTCGGCCGGCACCTTCTTGCCCATCGCACGACGCAACAGGTCGGCGCCGCCCAGCGAATAATCGCCGACGATCTGCGCCATCTGCATCACCTGCTCCTGGTACACCATGATGCCGTAGGTGTCCTTGAGGATGACTTCGGTACGCGGATCCGGATAGATGATCTCCTGCTGGCCGTGCTTACGCGCGTTGAAGTCCGGGATCAGGTCCATCGGGCCGGGGCGGTACAGCGACACCAGCGCGATCAGGTCTTCGAAACGGTCCGGGCGCGCGTCCTTGAGCAGGCGGCGCATGCCAGAGGATTCGAACTGGAACACCGCGCCGGTATTGCCCGAGGCGAACACGCCCTTGTAGGTGGGGGCATCGTCGAGCGGAATGGCACTGATGTCGACCGGGTCGATGCCGGCGCGTGCGTGGCGCACGTTGATCGCCTTGACCGCCCAGTCGATGATGGTCAGCGTGCGCAGGCCGAGGAAGTCGAACTTGACCAGGCCGACCGCTTCGACGTCGTCCTTGTCGAACTGGGTGACCTGGTTCTTGCCGCGTCCATCCTGGTCGTGTTCGGCGAACAGCGGGCAGAATTCGGAGAGCGGCTCGGGTGCGATCACCACGCCGCCGGCGTGCTTGCCGGCGTTGCGGGTGAGGTCCTCGAGCTGACGGGCCAGATCCATCAGGTCGCGCACGTCGTCCTCGACCTGATAGCGCTGGATCAGGTCCGGCGAGGCCATCTCCGAGTCCTTGCCTTCGCCCATCGCATCCTTGAGCGTGATGCCCAGGATGTTGGGGATCAGCTTGGCGACGCTGTCGACCAGGCCGTAGCTGAAGCCGAGCACGCGCCCGGCGTCGCGCACCACCGCCTTGGCCGCCATGGTGCCGTAGGTGATGATCTGGCTGACCCGTTCGCGGCCGTACTTGCGCGCCACGTAGTCGATCACCTCGTCGCGGCGGTCCATGCAGAAGTCGATGTCGAAGTCGGGCATCGACACGCGTTCCGGGTTGAGGAAGCGCTCGAACAGCAGGTTGTACGGCAGCGGATCCAGATCGGTGATCTGCAGCGCCCACGCCACCAGCGAGCCGGCACCGGAACCGCGGCCCGGGCCGATCGGAATGCCCTGGTTCTTGCCCCACTGGATGAAGTCGGCCACGATCAGGAAGTAGCCGGGGAAGCCCATCTTGATGATGGTGTCCAGCTCGAATTCCAGCCGGTCGACATAGTCCTGGCGGGTCTTGCCGGGCGCGATCGGGTTCTTTTCCAGGCGCGCGGCCAGGCCATCGCGCGACTGGCTGCGGATCCAGCTGTCCAGCGTCTCGTCTTCCGGCACCGGGTAGGCGGGCAGGAAGTAGGTACCCAGGCGCATCTCGATGTTGCAGCGCTGCGCCAGCGCCAGCGTGTTGTCGATCGCGTCGGGCACATCGGCGAACAGCGCGGCCATTTCGTCGCCGGACTTCAGGTACTGCTGGTCGCTGTACTCGCGCGGACGTTTGGGATCGTCGAGCACGCGGCCGGAGGAAATGCACACCCGCGCCTCGTGCGCATTGAAGTCGCTGGCGTACAGGAAGCGCACATCGTTGCTGGCCACCACCGGCAGGCCGCGCACGCCGGCCGCATGCAGCGCGAACTGGTTGAAGCGTTCTTCGCCCTCGCGCCCGGTGCGGGTCAGTTCCAGATGCAGACCATCGCCGAACACGCGCTGCCAGTCGGCCAGCTGCTGCTCGGCCAGGTCGGCGCGGCCTTCGCCGAACAGGCGCCCGGCCAGGCTGTCGCGCCCGGCCAGGGCGAACAGGTTGGCGTGGCCGCTCTGCAGCCACTCCGGGTGGATCGCCACGCCGCCTTCGGGGCGGTGGCCTTCCATCCAGGCGCGGGTCAGCAGGCGCGACAGGCTCAGGTAGCCTTCGCGGTCACGGCACAGCAGGGTCATGCGCCAGGGCGTCATGTCCGGGGTGGCGATCATCACGTCGGCGCCGGCGATCGGCTTGATGCCCACGCCTTCGGCGGCCTTGTAGAACTTGACCAGCGCGAACAGGTTGTTGAGGTCGGTGACTGCCAGCGCGGGCATGTCGAGTTCGACCGCGCGGCTCAGCAGGTTGGCCTGCTTGGCCTTTTTCGGGTCAGCCTGATCCGGTTTCTCGGGCACACGGATGGTGGAATCCGCCAGCGAGAACTCGGTGTGGACGTGCAGATGGACGAAGCGGGAAGTGGACATGCGAGACCGGAATAATGCGTGGTCAGGGTAGCGAGCGTGGTCGGGTCGAACAAGGCTTGACAGCGCCGGCGCAGGGCCGCGGCCAGCTGCCACGGGGGCTGGGCGGTGCGGCCGATTCAGGCTTCGGCTAGCTGCGCGCAGCGCGACGGTGGCGATTGCGCGGATCGGCAGGCGTGCGGGGCTGTGGGTGCGGGACGCGATGCTCCAGGCCATGGCCGCAGCGGCGGCATGCGCGCCAAGCGAAGGAGGACGCCATTACCGTTTCAGGTTCGCCTGGAGGGCGGTCGGTCAGTCGGCCAGCAGCAGGTCGTCGGCCGGGGCCGCGCAGGGCACGTCCCACGGCGACTGCGTCGCCTCGATGCCCAACGCACGCCGCACCGGGGCGAAGCTGCGGCGGTGCTGCGGGCACGGTCCGTGGCTGCGCAGCGCGGCCAGATGCACCGGCGTGGCGTAGCCCTTGTGCTGGTCGAAGCGGTATTCCGGGTGCTGGGCGTGCAGCTCGTGCATCAGGCGGTCGCGGGTGACCTTGGCCACGATCGAGGCGGCCATGATGGCGCGATCGAGCGCATCGCCGCCGATCAAGGCCTCGGCCGGGCAGGGCAGGCCCTTGGGCACCCGGTTGCCGTCGATGCGCGCAAACCCGGCCACATGCGCCACGCCCTCCACCGCACGCCGCATGCCCAGCATGGTCGCCTGGTAGATGTTGATGCGGTCGATCTCCTCGCTGTCGATCAGCACCACCGACCACGCCAGCGCCCGCTCGACGATGCGCGCATACAACTGCTCGCGCCGCTGCGCGCTCAGCTGCTTGGAATCGTCCAGCCCGTTGATGCGCGGCTTGCTCGGGTCGAACACCACCGCCGCCACCGCCACCGGCCCGGCAAGCGGGCCGCGGCCCGCTTCGTCGACACCGGCAATCAAACGCGAATCGGGAATCGGGACTGGGGAATCGTGAAAAAGCGCGTCCTGCGCCGTCGGAACGAGAACGGCACCGTGGGAAGTTAAGCGCTTCACGACCCGGCTCCTGCCGATTCCCGATTCCCGATTCCCGATTCCGGCTGCATCAGCAGCCCAGCCACCGCATCGGCCGCGCGTGCCGATGCGTCGCGGCGCAGTTCGGCGTGCAGGGCGAGATAGCGCGGTTGCAGGGCGGCGACCTTTTCCGGGTGCTTGAACCAGTCCAGCAGGGCCACGCACAGCCGTTCCGGGGTGCAGTCGTCCTGCATCAGCTCGGGGGCGAGGTCGTCGTTGGCCAGGATGTTGGGCAGCGCGTAGCGGTTGACCTTGAGCAGGCCCAGCGTCCTGACGATGCGGTAGGTGAGCGGGGCGACCTTGTAGCCGACCACCATCGGGCGCTTGACCAGCATCGCCTCCAGCGTGGCGGTGCCCGACGCCAGCAGCACCACGTCGGCGGCCAGCATCGCGGTGCGCGCCTGGCCATCGAGCAGGTGCGAGCGCAGCACCGGCAGCGACGACCGCGACAATTGTTCGGCCAGCAGCTGCTTGCAGCCGGGGTTGGCCGCGGGAACCAGCACGTGCAGGTTGGGCAGGTGCTCGGACACCAGCCAGGCCGCCTGGAAGAAGGTATCGCCGAGCTTGCTGATTTCGCCATGGCGGCTGCCGGGCAACACCGCCAGCACGGTGCTGGACGCGGACAGGCCCAACTTGGCGCGCGCGGCTGCGCGATCGGCCTGGTAGGCGATGTCGTCGGCCATCGGGTGGCCGACAAAGCGCGCATCGATGCCGTGCCTGGCATAGATCGGCGGCTCCATCGGAAACAGGCACAGCACCAAGTCGGCGCTGGCGCCGATCTTTTCCGCACGCTTCTCGCGCCAGGCCCAGACCGACGGGCTGACGTAATGCACGGTACGCACGCCGCGCTGCTTGAGCCAGCGCTCGACCGACAGATTGAAATCCGGTGCGTCGATGCCGATGAACACGTCCGGCTTCCACGCCAGCACCCGTTCGCGGAAGGCGCGGCGTAGCTTCAACAGCCGCGGCAGATGCTGCAGCACTTCGGTCAGCCCCATCACCGCCAGCTCGCTGGCATCGAACCAAGTCTGGCAGCCGGCACCGCGCATCGCATCGCCACCGATGCCGACGAATTCGGCGCCCGGATAGCGGCGACGCAGCTGGTCGATCAGACCCGCACCCAGGATGTCGCCGGAAGCTTCGCCGGCGATCAGCGCGATGCGTGGGGCGCGCGTTTGCGCGCTGGGAATCGGGAGTGGGGAATGGGGAATCGGAAGTGCTGGCGATGGGCCGGCGGCAGGCGTGTCAGCGTGCGCGCCTGCATCGATTCCCGATTCCCGATTCCCGATTCCCGTCATCGCAACAACGGCCTTTCCGCCGCCTCGATGAACTCGAGCAGCCCGCGCACGTCTTCGCTGCTCTTGGCCTGTTCGGCCAGCTGCAGTTTGGCTTCGGCCAGCGGCAGGCCGGCGACGTACAGCGTGCGGTAGGCGCGCTTGATCGCGGTGATGCGCTCTGCATCGAAGCCGCGCCGCTTGAGCCCTTCGCTGTTGATGCCGCGCGGGCGGCCCAGCGATTCGCTGCCGACCATGGTGAACGGCGGCACGTCGCCGTTGGTCAGCGCGCCCATGCCCAGGAAGGCGTGCGCGCCGATCCGGCAGAACTGATGCGCGCCGGCAAAGCCGCTGATGATCACGTAGTCGCCCACGGTGACATGGCCGGCCAGCGTGGTGTTGTTGGAGAACACGCAGTGGTTGCCGACATGGCAGTCGTGCGCCACGTGGGTGTAGGCCAGCATCCAGTTGTCGTCGCCGACCACGGTGATGCCGCCACCGCCGCCGGTGCCGCGATTGATGGTGACGAATTCGCGGATCACGTTGCCGTCGCCGATCACCAGTTCGGTGCGCTCGCCGGCGTACTTCTTGTCCTGCGGTTCGCCGCCGATCGCGGCGTGGCCGATGAAACGGTTGTTGCGGCCGATCCGGGTCGGGCCGTGGATCGAGCAATGCGGCCCCACCTCGGTGCCCGCATCGATCTGCACATCGGCGCCGATCAGCGAAAACGCGCCCACGCGCACATCGCTGGCCAGTTGCGCCGACGGATCGATGACGGCGGTGGGATGAATCAAGGGTGCTTGATCACGCATCGTGTCTCACCTCCAAAAACGGGTTATTCCTTGGCGCCGGCGCACATGACTTCGGCACTGGCCACGACTTCGCCGTTGACCTTGGCCTCGCCGTAATAGCATCCCATGTTGCGGATCAGGCGTTTCATCTGCACTTCCAGCATCAGCACGTCGCCCGGCACCACCTGCTTGTTGAAGCGGGCATTGTCGACCTTGACCATGTAGAACAGCTTGGACAGCGCGTCGCGCCCCAGGCCGAGCTGGGTCATCACGCCACCGGCCTGCGCCAGTGCCTCGATGATCAGCACGCCGGGCATCACCGGGCGGGTGGGGAAATGGCCCTGAAAAAATGGCTCGTTGATGCTGACGTTCTTCTGCCCGACGATGCGCTTGGCATCCAGGTCCAGCTCGATGACCCTGTCGATCAGCAGGAACGGATAGCGGTGCGGGATCAGCGTCTGGATCTGGTTGACGTCGATCGGCAGCTCGTAAGTGGGGTGACTCATTCTTTCTCCTTGCCCACAGCCAGGATGCGCCTTGCCAGCACATCGAGTTGTTTGAAGCGCGCGGCATTCTTGCGCCACGTGCGATTGTCGGTGAGAGGGGTGCCGGACGAATACTCGCCCGGCTCATGGATGGAATTGCGCACCACCGACTTGCCGGTGATCACCACCTTGTCGCAGATCTCCAGATGCCCGACCACGCCGACATGCCCGCCGAGCAGGCAGTAACGGCCGATCTTGGCGCTGCCGGCGATCCCGGTGCAGCCGGCGATGGCGCTATGTGCGCCGATGTGGCAGTTGTGCGCGATCTGCACCAGGTTATCCACGCGCACGTCCTCTTCCAGCACGGTGTCTTCCAGTGCGCCGCGGTCGATGCAGGTGTTGGCGCCGATCTCGCAGTCGTCGCCGATCACCACGCCGCCCAGTTGCGGGACCTTGATCCAGTGGCCGGCATCCATCGCCAGGCCGAAGCCGTCGGCACCGATTACCGCACCGGGATGGATGCGCACGCGCTTGCCCAGGCGTACCCGGGTGACCAGGGTGACGCGGGCGAGCAGCTCGCTGCCCTCATCGACCACGCAGTCCTCGCCGATGATGCTGCCGGTGCCGATCACGCAGCCATCGCCCACGCGGCTGCGCGCACCGAGACTGACGAACGGGCCGACGTGGGCGTTCGGCGAAACCTGTGCGCTGGGGTCGATCACCGCGGAAGGGTGGATCCCCGGTTCGCGCACCGGCGCCACATCGAACAAGGCCGCGATCTTGGCGAACGCTGTATAGGGATCCTTGGCCACCAGCGCGGTGCCGCGTGCATCCGCCGCATCGTCGGCGCGCAGGACCACCACGGCCGCCTGGCTCTGGCCCAGCTGTGGCCGGTAGCGCGGATTGGACAGGAAGCTCAATTGCCCGGCGCCAGCATGCGCCAGGGTGGCGACGCCACTGACTTCGACGGCGCCATCGCCGACGACGGTCAACCCAAATTGTTCGGCAATCGCACTGGCGGTCAATCGCATCAGGGTGAACCTCTTGTAAATGTGGGAGCGCCGCTTTAACGGGGAAAAAACACCATTAAACAGTTCCCAACAAAGCCTGCGTATCTAGGGTCCTGTCGCAATCAAGCGGCGAATCCAGGAGCAAGCATATGAAAACCGTTCTTTCCATCCTTGGTGGTCTGGTCATGATGGGCGCGGTCGCGAGTGCATCGGCCCAGACCTTCGATATCGAGCAGGGCAAGGCCACTGGTCAGCAGCAACTGCAGTGTCTCAGCCTGCCTGCCGGCGAAATCGCCAGCTGCCTGTCCAACACCGTTTCCACCTGGTTCGACAGCTGGTTCTGACCGGCCGACATCCCACCGGCGACACACGGGCGGCCCGCACACGCGGGCCGCCTTTTTTGTTGGCTTTGGCTGTTAGAACTGGCCGCCGAAGGTGAACTGCAGACGTTCGATCTCGTCGTTGTCTTCCTTCTTCAGCGGGAACGCGTAGCTGATCGAGATGGGGCCGACCGGTGCGCGCCACAACAGTGCCACGCCGGTGGACGCACGCAGCTCGTTGGCCTTGAAGTTGTCCACGCCGTCGTAGACGTTACCGAAGTCGAAGAACGCCGATACGCGTGCCGACGGGCTGTCGAACAGCTTGGGGAAATACATTTCCACCGAACCGACGGTCTTGAACGAACCACCCAGCGGCTGGCCGCGCGAATAGTTCACCGTCCGTTCCGAACGCGGACCCAGCGTGTTGTCTTCGAAGCCGCGCACCGAGTTGGTACCGCCAGCGTAGAAGTTCTCGTAGAACGGCAGGCCGGTGGCGGTGACCGTGCGCGTCGACCCGTCCGGGTTGGTCAGCACGCGCGAGCTGTCGTTGCCGTAGCTGTCGCCATAACCCAGCTCGAAGCGCGTGTTCAACACGATTGCCGGGATGATCGGCCAGTAGTTGGAGATCTGGTAGTTGAGCTTGTAGTACTCGACCGTGGAGCCGGGCAGGGTGGTCTCCAGGCCGACGCGCTGGTACATGCCGCGGGTCGGCATGAAGAAGTCGTTGCGGGTGTCGCGTGCCCAGCCCAGCTCGGTGCGCCAGGCATGGAAGGTGCGTGTACCGACCGCATCGATGTAGTCGATGATCGCCTGTGGGGTCTGGCCCTGGAACGTATTGATCTGGTTGCTGTCGATGCCGACCATCGCCGAGACGGTGTCGTTCTCGGTGATCGGCACGCCGAACACCACCTGTGCCGAGCCATTCTTGCTGTTGTACTGCGCGGTGTTGAAGTCCGAGTAGTCCAGCGAGCGCCACGACAGGTTGTAGCCCAGCGACACGCCGTCGTCGGTAAAGAACGGGTTGGTGTAGGAGAACGCGTAGCGCTGCTGGTAGCTGCTGCGCGAGGCTTCCACCGCCACCCGGTTGCCGCCGCCCAGGAAGTTGTTCTGCGACAACTGCACCGAGGTGGTCACACCGAAGCTCTGCGAGTAGCCGAGGCCGAACACGAAGCTGCCGGAGGTGGTTTCCTTGACGTTGTAGACCACGTCGACCTGGTCGTTGCTGCCCGGCACGGCCGGCGTTTCCACGTCCACGCTCTCGAAGTAGCCCAGGCGCTGCAGACGGATCTTGGAACGGTCGATCGCCGCCTGCGAGTACCAGGTGTTTTCGAACTGGCGCATTTCGCGGCGCAACACCTCATCGGAGGTGCGGCTATTGCCCTTGTACAGGATGCGACGCACGGTCACGCGCGGGCCCGGCACCACCTGCAGGTTCACCGCAACGGTGCGGTCCTCGCGGTTCGGGGTCGGCAGCGGATTGACCTTGGCGAACGCGTAACCGACGTTGCTCAGCGTGTTGGTGATCGCATCGGAGGTGTACTCCAGCAGCGCACGCGAGAAGATGTCGCCGGCCTTGGGGATGACCAGGCGCTCGATGTCGGCCTGCGGCAGCACGGTGTCGCCGGTGACCTTGATCTCGGAAATCTTGTACTGCTCGCCCTCGGTGACGCCGGCGCTGACGAACATGTCGCGCTTGTCGGGGCTGATCGACACCTGGGTGGAGTCGATGCTGAAGTCCACGTAGCCGCGGTCCAGGTACCAGGAGTTGAGCTTCTCCAGGTCGCCGGACATCTTTTCCTTGGAGTACTGGTCGTCGCGGCGGTACCACGAGGCCCAGTTGTGCTCCTTGGATTCCCAGTTCTCCAGGATGTCCTCGTTGGCGAACTTCTCGGTGCCGATCAGGTTGACGTGGCGGATCTTGGCCGCCTTGCCTTCCTTGATCGCGATCGCCACATCCACGCGGTTACGGTCCAGCGGGCTCACCGTCGGGGTGATCTCGACGTTGTACTTGCCGCGGTTGTTGTACTGGCGGGTCAGTTCCTGGGTCACGCGGTCCAGGCTCAGGCGATCGAAGGTGCCGCCTTCGGTCAGGCCGATGTCGCCCAGGCCCTTGAGCAGTTCCTCGGACTTGATGTCCTTGTTGCCGGTCACGGTGAGCTTGTTGATCGCCGGACGTTCCTTCACGGTGATCACCAGGATGTTGCCCTGGCGATCCAGCTGCACGTCCTCGAAGAAGCCGGTGCGGTACAGCGCACGGATCGAGTCGGCGACCTTGGCATCGTCCACGGTGTCGCCGCGGTTCACCGGCAGATAGGTGAACACGGTGCCGGAGGCGATGCGCTGCAGGCCGTCGACGCGGATGTCGCTGGCAACGAACGGCTCTGCGGCCAGGGCAACGACTGGCAGGCTGAGGCCGGCGGCAAGAGCGAGGGCAAGCAGGCGGCGAGTGGGAAGACGCGTCATGTCACATCCGGTTGGAGTCGATTTCGGGTGTTGCTGGATGCCGACGTATGACGACGACAACAGGCGGAAAGAGTGGAGCAGCTTCATCGTGGAACCAGGCCGAGGATGTCGTTGTAGAACGCCAGTCCCATCAGCCCGGCCAGGACCGCCAGGCCGACGTATTGCCCGGCAATCATGGCCCGTTCGCTGATCGGGCTGCCCTTGACCAACTCGATAAGGTAATACAGCAGATGCCCACCGTCCAAGATCGGGATCGGCATCAGGTTGATGATCGCCAGGCTGAGCGACAGCAATCCGAGGAAATACAGGAACCAGTCGAGCCCGCGTTCGGCCGAGGCGTTGGCCGCGCGCGCGATCGTGACCGGCCCGGAGATGTTCTTGACCGAGGCCTGGCCGGTCAGCATGCGCTTCATCATGCCCAGCGAATCGGCGGTCATCCGGCCGGTTTCACGGATCGCCGCCGGCACCGCGGCGAACACGCCGTACTGCTGGCGGCTGTCGTAGGCCGGCGCCTGCGCTGCCGCAAACCCCACGCCCAGCAGCCACTGTCCCTGCGGCGACCGGCGCGGGGCGATTTCCAGCGCCAGCCGGTCTTCGCCGCGCGCGACCTCGATCATGCCGGTACCGCCCTGCGCGCCCAGTGCCTGCAGCTGGGCGGGAATCTCGTCGGCCGAGCGGATCGGTTGGCCGTCGATGGCCACGATGCGGTCGCCCGGCTGCAGCAGCCCCTGCGCCGCGGAGCCGGCGACCACCTGGCCCACCACTGGCGGCTGCAGCATGAACTGCCAGCCGATGCCGGCCAGCGAGGCCACGCGGCGCTCGTCAAAGCCGGCCGGCAGCTGCGACAGCCGCAGCGTGTGCTCGCGGTTGCCGGCGCCGTCGGTGGCGGTCAGCACGCGGATATCGCGCTTGTCCATGGCTGCGGTGGTGAGCTGCATGCTGGCATCGCTCCAGCTGCTGACATCGCGCCCATCGATGCGCACGATGCGCTCGCCCGGGCTCAGGCCGGCTTCGGCGGCCAGGCCATCGGCACGGCCGACGGTGGCCGAGTAATCCTGTTTGCCGACCACGAACATCGCCCACAGCATCGCCATGCACAGCAGCAGGTTGGCGATCGGGCCGGCAGCCACGATGGCGATGCGCTGCCACACCGTCTTGCGGTTGAAGGCCTGGTCCTGCTCGGCCGGATGCACGTCGCCTTCGCGCTCGTCGAGCATCCTGACGTAGCCACCGAGCGGGATGGCCGCCACCGCGAACTCGGTGCCGTGACGGTCGCGGCGCATCCACAACGGTTTGCCGAAGCCCACCGAAAACCGCAGCACCTTGACGCCGCAGCGGCGCGCGACCCAGAAGTGGCCGAATTCGTGGAAGGTCACCAACACGCCCAGGCTGACGATCATCCACCAGACCGAACCGATGAAATCACCCATGGATGCAACTCGTCTGCGTAAATCGATCAGGCATGAAGGCTGTGATGGGCGAGGGCGCGTTCGGTGATCTGCCGCGCTTGCGCATCGGCAGAAAGCAGGGTGTCGAGGGAGTCGGCATTGTGCCGTGGGAGCGTTGTCAGTGTGTGTTCGACCAACGCGGGAATAGCTAGGAAACCCACCTGGCCCTGAAGAAACGCTGAAACAGCCACTTCATTGGCCGCGTTCAGGATCGCCGGCGCGGTTCCGCCGGCCTCCAGCGCCTCCCAGGCCAGGCGCAGGCACGGGAATGCGGCGGTGTCCGGCGCCTCGAAATCCAGCCGCCCCTGGGTCAGCAGGTCCAGCCCGGCAACCCCCGACTCGACCCGTTCCGGCCATGCCAGGCCGACCGCCAGCGTGGTGCGCATGTCCGGCAGGCCAAGCTGGGCCAGGGTGGAACCGTCGACGAATTCCACCAGCGAGTGCACCAGGCTCTGCGGATGCACCAGCACATCGATCTGCGCACCGGGCAGGCCGAACAGGTGATGGGCTTCGATCACTTCCAGGCCCTTGTTCATCAGCGTCGCCGAATCCACCGAGATCTTCGGCCCCATCGACCATTTGGGATGGGCGACCGCCTGCGCGGGCGTGACGGCGCCCAGCGCGGCGCGGTCCCAGCCGCGGAACGGCCCGCCGGACGCGGTCAGGATCACCCGGCGCACACCGCGACTGGCGTCGCAGGAACGCAGGCACTGGAAGATGGCGCTGTGTTCGCTGTCGATCGGGATGATCTCGGCGCCGGCCGCCGCTGCGGTGCGGGTCAGCAGCTCGCCGGCCAGCACCAGCGATTCCTTGTTGGCCAGCAGCAGGCGCTTGCCGGCGCGGGCCGCGGCCAGCGTGGAGGGCAGGCCGGCCGCTCCCACGATCGCCGCGACCACGGTGTCGCAGGCATCGCTGGCGGCCAGCGCGTCCAGGGCGTCGGAACCGGCATGCGCCTGGGTGGCCAATCCGGCCGCGCGCAAACCGTCGCGCAGCGCCGGATACAGGGATGGGTCGGCGATCACCGCATGCGCAGGGCGATGGGTGACGCAGAGCGCCAGCAGCTCGTCGACCTTGTTGCCGGCCGACAGCACGCTGGCGCGCAGCCGCTGCGGATGACGGGCGATCACATCCAGTGCCGACGCACCGATCGAGCCGGTGGCGCCGAACACGGCGACCTGACGGAGAGGGGAGCCAGCCATGCCTAGAATCCGAGAATTTCCTTGCCGAGTGCGAACACCGGCAGGGCGGCGAGCACGCCGTCGATACGATCCAGCACGCCGCCATGGCCCGGAATCACTGCGCCCGAGTCCTTGGCGCCGGCATGGCGCTTGAGCAGGCTCTCGAACAGATCGCCCAGCACCGAGGCCAGCACTGCCACCGCCGAGACCAGCACCAACTGCGGCACATGCGCCAGGGTCAGCCCGGCCAGCCAGCCGAATGCGCAGGCGACCACGATGCCGGCGACCATGCCGCCGAGCAGGCCTTCGATGGTCTTGTTGGGGCTGACCCGCGGCGCTAGCTTGTGCTTGCCGAATGCGCGGCCGGCGAAATAGGCGCCCGAATCGGCCGCCCACACCATGGTCAGCGCGGTCAGCAGCCACAGGTTGCCCTTGTCCGGGTTGGCATGCAGCAGCACCAGCGCGGCCCAGGCCGGCAGGACCGCCAACGTGCCGGCGGCGAGCTTGAGCGCCCGCGCCTGGCCGTTGCCGTGATCGGCACCGAAGGTGAAAAAACGCAGCCAAAGCAATGCCAGTAGCCACCAGACCACACCCACCAGGGCGGCGATCTGGAACAGCACCATGGAGCCGGCCGAGGCCCACACCATTAGCACCATCAGCAGCAGATTGAGCATCAGCAGCACGGTGCGCGGCAGGCTGTCGTCGATGCCGGAGAGCTTGAGCCACTCCCACAGGCCGGTCAGGAACAGGATCGCCGCCAGCGCCGCCAGCCATTGCGTGGGCAGCAGCACGATCGCGCAGATGGCGAGCGGCGCCATGATCAGCGCGGCAATCACGCGGGTCTTGGTCATGCGGAGGAACTCTCCGTCGCCTTGTCGGCGATCTGGGCGCTGGTCAGGCCGAAGCGACGTTCGCGCCCGGCATAGTCATCCAGTGCCTGCTGCAGCACGCCGGCATCGAACTCCGGCCACAGGGTTTCGGTGAACCACAGTTCGGTATAAGCCAGCTGCCACAGCAGAAAATTGCTGATGCGGGTGTCGCCACCAGTGCGGATGAACAGGTCCGGCGCCGGCAGATCGGCCAGCGCGACGCGGCTGGCCAGCAGCGCTTCGTCGATCTGCTGCGGTTGCAGGCGGCCGGCGGCCACTTCTTCGGCCAATGCCCGCGCGGCCAGCGCAATGTCCTGGCGGCCGCCATAGCTGGCGGCGATGCTCAGCACCAGTCGCGCATTGGCGGCGGTCGTGCGTTCGGCGGCGGCCATGCGCTCGCGCAGCGGCGCCGCGAAACGGCTGCGATCGCCGATGAAGCGCACCTGCACGCCGCGCCGCTGCAGTTCGTCGACCTCGCGATCGAGCGCATGCAGGAACAGCTTCATCAGCGCATCGACTTCCTCCTGCGGGCGGCCCCAGTTTTCACTGGAAAACGCGAACAGGGTGAGCGCCGAAACGCCTTTTTCCAGGCAGAAATCGATGGTGCGATTGACCGCGCGCGCGCCGGCGCGATGACCGATCATGCGCGGACGCCGCCGACGCTGCGCCCAACGCCCGTTGCCATCCATGATGATGGCAATGTGGCGCGGCACGGCGGCAGCGGAAGGTGCTGGATGCATGGCAGGCGATGCCACGATCAGACCGTCATCAGTTCCTGTTCCTTGGCCTTGACGACCTCATCCACATCCTTGATGGCCTTGTCGGTGAGCTTCTGGATGTCGTCTTCGGCGCTACGCGCCTCGTCTTCGGTGACCGCCTTGTCCTTGAGCAGATCCTTGACCTGCTGGTTGGCATCGCGACGGATGTTGCGGATGGCCACCTTGCTGTCTTCGCCCTCGCCATGCACGGCCTTGCTGAGCTCCTTGCGGCGCTCCTCGGTCAACGGCGGCAGGTTCAGACGGATCACGGTGCCGACCACGGTCGGGGTCAGGCCCAGATCCGATGCGTAGATCGCCTTTTCCACGTCCTTGATCATGCCCTTGTCGAACAGGCTGATGACCAGCGAGCGGCCTTCGGAGACGCTGATGCTGGCGACCTGGTTGAGGGGGGTGTCGGTGCCGTAGGCCTTGACCTTGATGCCGTCCAGCAGCGCCGGAGAGGCGCGGCCGGTGCGCACGGTGGTCAGGGAATGGCGCAGAGCATCGATGCTCTTGGTCATGCGCGTCTGCGCGTC
Source organism: Xanthomonas sp. WHRI 7064 (assembly GCF_040202355.2). Lineage (NCBI taxonomy): Bacteria > Pseudomonadati > Pseudomonadota > Gammaproteobacteria > Lysobacterales > Lysobacteraceae > Xanthomonas > Xanthomonas sp. WHRI 7064. Next base: position 1,718,843 of record NZ_CP167821.1, read on the forward strand.
TTGTTTGATCTGGTTGAGCATCGCCGGAATCCGTGTGGAGCTGAATCCGGAGATTATAGCCGGGACTGGGGTTTCACGACTCGCGGGTCGTCAGGACCCGCGCAGCCGGTTCACTTGCCGGCGCCGCTTCCGCTGGAGCCGCTCCACCGGCAAGCATCAACGCAGGCGTCAGCACTGCGCTTTCACGAATCCCCAATCCCGATTCCCGATTCCCGGCCTCAGCTCCGACCCTGCACCAACGTGCCGATCTGCTCGCCATGCAGGATGCGCAGCAGCACGCCGGGCTCGCTCATGCCGAAGATACGCAGCGGCAGGTCGCTGTCGCGCGCCAGCGCGAAGGCGGCGGTGTCCATCACTTCCAGGCCCTGCAGGATGACCTGGTCGTAGGTCAGGCTGTCGTAACGCACTGCATCGGGGTGCTTCTTCGGGTCCTTGTCGTACACGCCGTCGACCTTGGTTGCCTTGAGCAGCAGGTCGGCACCGATCTCGATCGCGCGCAGCGCCGCGCCCGAGTCGGTGGTGAAGAACGGGTTGCCGGTGCCGGCGGCGAAGATCGCGATGCGGCCCTTTTCCAGATGGCGGATCGCGCGGCGGCGTATGAAGTCTTCGCAGACATCGTTGATCTTGATGGCGCTCATCACGCGCACCTTGGCGCCGAGCTTTTCCAGCGCGTCCTGCATCGCCAGCGCGTTGATCACGGTGGCCAGCATGCCCATGTGGTCGCCGGTGACGCGGTCCATGCCGCTGGCGGCCAGGCCGGCGCCGCGGAAGATGTTGCCGCCGCCGATCACCAGCGCGACCTGCGCACCGGCCTGCTGGGCTTCGATCACTTCATGGGCGAGGCGGTTGATGACCTTGGGATCGATGCCGTAATCCCCGTCTCCCATCAGCGCCTCCCCGGAAAGTTTGAGAAGAATGCGGCGATAGGGAAGTTCAGACATGGGGGAGACCTCGGTGTGGGGGATCGGCAAACGCCGGCAAGTCTAGCGGAAGCCTGTCACCGGGCGTGGTAAAAATTCGGTAGTTGGCGATGCCGTGACGCGTTGCTCAGTGCGCGCGCGGGGGCTGCGGCGTCGGCATGTCGGTCGCATCGTAGGCGGTGACGCGGTTGCGGCCGCGATGTTTGGAGCGATACAGCGTGCTGTCGGCGGCCTGCAGCAGATGCTCGATGCTCTCGAATTGCCGGTCGCCACCGCCGTGGGTGGCCAGTCCCGCCGAGAAGGTGATGTGCAACGGGCCGCCCTGCAGTTGCGCCATCGGCGTGCGTGCGGTCTCGGCCAGGATGCGCTCGACCACCATCAACGCCGCGTCGGCCGCGGTATTGGGCAATAGCACCAGGAATTCCTCGCCGCCATAGCGGGCCACCAGGTCGCTGGTGCGCACCATGCGCTGCAGCGTCTGCGCGAAGTTGCGCAGCACCTCGTCGCCGATCAGATGGCCATGCGCATCGTTGACGCGCTTGAAGTCGTCCAGGTCGATGAAGGCGATCGACAGCGGCCAGTTCTGGCGCGATGCCAGCTCGAACTCGTGCGCGAGCGCGGTGCCGAGCTGGTGGCGATTGAATACGCCGGTCAATGCATCGCGACTGGCCTGTTCGGCCAGATGGCGCATGCGGCTTTCCGATTCGTCGGCATGCCGGCGCGCTTCAGCGACATCCTGCAATTCGCGCAGGCTGCGCAGCATTGCCAGCTCGCGCGCCTGCTCGAAGATCATCTGGATGTGCTCGGGTTGCGGCACGCGGATGTCGAACAGGGCCTCCAGTTCCGGCAGCGATTCGGCGATGCGTTCGATCACCTTTTCGAAGCGTTCGGCATCCAGTTCCAGCACGTCCTGCGCCTGGCGCTGCGCGTGTTCGGTGGCGGCCGCGGCACTGGCCGACAGCCAGATGTCTGCCAGGCGTCCGGACAGCGCGACGCAGGCCATGAACGGCTCCAGGCTGGCGGGCTCTTCCTCGCTCTGCGCGATGGCGTTCTGCAGGTACGGCGGCAACTGCCATTGATGCGCGAGCCAGGCGCCGACTTCGGCATGGTTAGCGCCCAGGTGCTCGCGTTCGGCATCGAGCAGGGCGGCGTTGTCGGGCGCCTGCTCCAGCAGCGGCGCATATAGCTCGGGCGCGCCCTGCAGCAGGGCGAGCTTGCCGATGTCCTGCAACAGGCCGGCCAGCATGAGTTCTTCGGGTTTGCGGATGCCGTAGGCCTGGCCGAGGATGCGGCTGGCCAGCGCACACAGGCCGGCGCGGCGCCAGATGCGCTCATGCAGCGGATGCGCGGTGAAGGTGCTGCGCACGCCGTGCACCATCGAAAACCCCAGCGCCAGGCTCAGGGTGGCGTTGAGGCCGAGCATGGTCAGCGCCTGGCCGAGGTTGTCGATGCGGCGGCGGCTGGCGTACAGCGGCGAATTGGCAACCCGCAGCATGCGCGCGCTCAGGGCCATGTCCATGCCGATGAGGTTGGCCGTGGTGGTCATGTCCACATCGGGGTCCTGCGCCAGCTCGATGACGCGCAGCGCAACACCCGGAGGCGAGGGCAGGTTGCGGCAGTAGTGCAGGGCGGCCTGTAGATCTGGTTGCATGGGTCATCGCCGACGGTGGGCGCAAGCATACCGCTGCGCTCGTTAATGGGGCACGCCAAGCTCTGCCGTCGCCGCGCTGCAGCGCGTGCGTGATGGACGCGGAAAGCCTGGTCGGCATCCAGTTGTAGCGGCAACCACAACGACATCTGTAGAGTTGAGGCCGGTTGCGTGCCCGGCGGATGCGTTCGCTTCAGCTTCGCGCGTCGATGGACCTGCGCGACAGCGGCGGGCCCAAAAAAAAAGCCGCGGCAGGCCGCGGCTTTCTCTACACAGTGGCGAGGATCAGGCCAGACCGGCCTGCTTCATCACTTCGGCGGCGTAGTCTTCCACCACCTTCTCGATGCCCTCGCCAACGGCCAGGCGCTGGAAGCCGACCACCTCGGCACCGGCAGCCTTGACGGCCTGCTCGACGGTCTGGTCGGTGTTCAGCACGTACGGCTGGCCGTACAGCGTGACTTCGTTGACGATCTTGCTGATCTTGCCGCTGATGATCTTTTCCAGGATCTCGGCCGGCTTGGCCTTGTCCTTCTCGGACATCTTGGCCAGTTCGATTTCCTTTTCCTTGGCGACGAACTCGGCCGGAACATCGGAGGCCTTGACGTGCGGCGGGTTCATCGCGGCGATGTGCATGGCGATGCCGCGTGCCAGCTCGATGTCGCCACCCTTCAGCTCGACCAGCACGCCGATGCGGCCGCCGTGCACGTAGGCTGCAACGTTGTTGGCGCTGTCGATGCGGACCAGGCGACGCACCTGCAGGTTCTCGCCGACCTTGGCGATGACCGCGGCGCGACGCTCCTCGATGGTCTCGCCGCTGTCGAGCTTGACGCTCTTGAGCGCTTCGGCATCGGCTGCATCCGAGTTCAGCGCGGCGGTGGCCACGGTCTCGGTGAAGGCCAGGAAGTTCTCGTCCTTGGCGACGAAGTCGGTCTCGGAGTTGACTTCGACCAGCACGGCCTTGCCGCCGGCCTGCGCGGTGGCGATGCGGCCTTCGGCAGCAACGCGGTCAGCCTTCTTGTCGGCCTTGGCCAGACCCGACTTGCGCAGCCATTCGGCAGCGGCGTCGATGTCGCCTGCGTTTTCGACGAGTGCCTTCTTGCACTCCATCATGCCGGCGCCGGTGCGCTCGCGCAGTTCCTTGACCAGGGAAGCAGTGATTTCCATGGAATTACCTCATATGGACGAATGCGTGCGGCGGAGTGTTCCGCCAGTAGGAGACGGCGCAGCCAGGCCGGCCGCCCCCGTAGAAATGTTCAGTGGCCTCGGCGACGGGCCGCGCTGGACCCGTCGGGGCTGCGGCCGCACAGCATGGTGCGGCCGCATTGCAGGCCGATTACTCGGCAGCCGGAGCGGCAGCGTCGGCCGGTGCGTCAGCCTTCTTGTCGCCCTTCTTGGCCGGAGCGCGACGGCCCTTGCCTTCGTCGGCGGATTCGGCCGAGAACTCTTCTTCGCGGACCGAAGCGGAGTTCGGCGCAGCAGCCTTGCCTTCCAGCACGGCGTCGGCAGCGGCGCGTGCATACAGCTGCACGGCACGGATGGCGTCGTCGTTGCCCGGGATGGCGTAATCCACCAGGGCCGGGTCGTAGTTGGTGTCGACCACCGCGATCACCGGAATGCCGAGCTTCTTGGCTTCCTTGATGGCGATGTCTTCATGGCCGATGTCGATCACGAAGATCGCGTCGGGCAGACGGTTCATTTCCTTGATACCGCCCAGCGAGGCGTCCAGCTTCTCGCGCTCGCGACGCAGGCCCAGCACTTCGTGCTTGACCAGCTTGTCGAAGGTGCCGTCGGTCTCGGCCGACTCCAGTTCCTTCAGGCGGGCAACCGACTGCTTGACGGTACGGAAGTTGGTCAGCGTGCCGCCCAGCCAGCGCTGGGTCATGAACGGCATGCCGCAACGCTCGGCTTCTTCCTTGATGGACTCGCGCGCGCTGCGCTTGGTGCCCAGGAATAGCACGGTGCCGCGCTTCTGCGCGATCGAGGAGAGGAAGTTCATCGCGTCATTGAAGAGCGGAACGGTCTTCTCGAGGTTGATGATGTGGATCTTGCCGCGCGCGCCGAAGATGTACGGCGCCATCTTGGGGTTCCAGTAGCGGGTCTGGTGACCGAAATGGACGCCGGCTTCCAGCATCTGACGCATGGTGACTTGGGGCATTGAAGTAACTCCTGGTAGCGGAATCTACGTGCGCGGACTGGACTTTGAAGAGTCCGCACATGGATGTGCGGGCCCTTGCGAAAGGATGCGCACAAACGATTCCGGGGTTGGGCTTCCCTGTCGCCTCCGTGACGAACCCCTTGCGGGGCACCCCGGCACGGATGGTGGCAGCAGGTGTGAATTCGTCGATGACGTCCGACGTGAACGACGCAATGCGCAAGAGACGCAAAACAGCCGGCGGAGTATAGCCGGCTGAGCGGGGGCGCGCAATTGGCGAATCGGGAATCGGGAATCGGGAATCGGGAATCGGGAATCGGGAATCGGGAATCGGGCAAGCTTAGCTCCGTGAGCGTCCACAAGCCCACGAAGGATCAGCTACCGCGATGCGCTGTACCGAATCCCCATTCCCGATTCCCTACTCACGGCTCCAACGCTAACGTCGTCTCGATATCGCTATTGATACGTGCCACGAAGCGGCCACTGCCGGCGGGCAGGTTGGCCGGCAGTGTCCATTGCCTGGTCTGGCCGGGCAGCACATAGCCGGCCAGATCATCGCGGATGCTGCGGCGGGTGCCGCCGGCATCGATGTAGGCCAGGTCGGCCAGCCTGGCATGACTGAGCCCGGCGTTGTGGACCTTCAGTGCGCGGCCGCTGCCCTGGCCGGACAGGCTGGCCTGCAGCGCTGGGTGCGGGTCGCCGGGCTGGCTGGGCAGGGCGAACACCGGCGTGGAATAGCGCAGCAATTCGGTGTCGTTACCGGCGGCATGCTGGGTCACCACCAACCGGTAGCTGTCTTCGGTCTGCACCGGGCTGGGGCCCAGGCGGATCACCCGCAGCAGTTGCCGGCCTTGCGGAGCAATTTCGAAATGCGCCGGGCTGACGGTGGCGGCGGTGGCCGGTTCGAGCAGCTCGCGGTCGCCGTCCTGGCGCCAGCGGTAGAGCTTGGCTTCGGCGCGCCACGGCAGTGCCGCCTGGTTGTAGAGCCAGACGGTGGCCTGGTCGCTGTCGGCGGGAATGCGTGCAGTGGTTGGGGCGATGGCGATCTCGGCGGCAACGGCGCTGCCGCCGATGACCAGGCCGGCCAGCGCCAACGCCAGCAGGCCGCAACAGGAGCGAGACGCGGCCATGGTCAGAACGCGATCGTGGTGATGGGCGCGCTGCCGGCAGGCGCTGGCCCGGCAAGTGCGCTGGCGTCCTGCCCGGTGCTGGTGACGGCGGGGGTATCGGCGCCGCTGGCTGGCGGCGCGATCGCCATCGGCGTGCCTCGGGAACAGCTGGCACGTGGCGGCGCAGTGCGCAGCTCGCAGCCGCTGAGCAGGCGCAGGCCGATGTGCAAAGTGAAGTTTTCCGGGCCGCGAGCGGTGGCCGCATTCGCCGCGGTAGAGCTCGCGGTGCAGACGAGGGCGACCAGCGTCAGGCGCTTCAACAGAGTGACCAGCGTCATGAAGGCAATCGTTTGCATTGGAGACGTAACAAATAGCGACGCCCCCGATGTGAACTTTATTAACTGTCAGTAAGTGATGGAGACGGTCACCGTGTCGTTATAGGCGCCCGCAATGGGCTGTTGCGGTGCCGGCGCGCGGCCATACACGGTCACCGTCTGCGCGACTCCGTTGCCGGTACCGCTGAGTGTATCGACACCGATGCTGGTGCCCCAGCGGTTGCCGCGGCCGGCGTCCCGGTACAGCTCATAGGCGATGTAGTTGGTACTGCTGGCATGGCGCATGCGCCGGACGCTGCCGGTGGCATTGATGCCATCGCCCAGCCCGATGTTCCAGGCGGTGCGGTTGGTGCACGACAGGCTGATGGTGGAGGTGCGGTCGATGGCGGTATCGATGGTGCCGGCGATGCTGCCGAAATCCAGGTCGGTGGTGACGTAGGTATTGCAGCGTGCCGGCACGTTGGCCGAGGCAGTGAACGGGAATGCGTTGCTGGCGGTCTTGGCGCCGCTGCCGCCGGCCGTGCAACTGCTCGGCGCTGGTGGCACACCGATGACACTCTCGTTGTAGGAGTAGCGCAGCACGGTGTCGGCACCGCCGAAATTGCTGGTGTGGTTGCCGACCGACAGGATCTGGTTGGCCGGAATCCGCCCGTACACGGTGACGGTGGTCGTCTGCGAGCCGCCGGTGACCACCGGAACGCCGTAGGACAACGTCAGCAGGCGCGGCGAGGGCGTTGTCGACCCGGTGGCGCCCCAGACCTGGGTCCGCGTGGCCTCGCTGTAGATCTGGAAGTCCAGGCTGTCGCTGGTGGGGTTGAGCATGCGGCGCGGCGCGTACAGCCCGTTGCTGGCGCTGCCCGGCCCGAGGTCCAGGCACAGGCTCACCTGGGCATAGCCGAGCACGCTGAGCGCGGCGGTCGCGCAGGAGACGTTGAGCGTTGCCACCGCATCGGTGGTGCCGTTGGCCGCCACGTTGCCGAACGCCAGCGGGGTGCCGAGGGTGACGCTGCAGGTGGTGTCCGCACGCGCGTCCTGGCCGGGTGCAAGCCACAACGTGGCGATCGCCAACGCAACGACCAGGCGCCACAGTGCGGGCAGGCTCATGGGGTTTTCTGCTCCAGGACGCAGGGCAGCGGGCCGACCCGCGGAATGCCGCCGGGGTTGGCCGGGTAGGTGAAGCGCGCGCTGCAGCGGCCATCAGGCAGCTCGACCAGGATGCGGTTGTCGATCTGCAGGTTGTCCAGATAGGTCTCGCCGTCGTAGCCGACCACCACGCGTTCGGCGTTGCCTTCGCGTTGCACCACGCTGCCGACCGGCAACGGCACGCCCTGGGCGTCATGCAGCACGATCATGGCCGCGCGCACCCGGGTGATGCCGAAGCGCACCGCCACCCCGGACTGCTGGCGCGGTGTCACCGCGGTATCGACGCGGTCCACGCGCAGGTCCGCCGGCAGGTTCAATGTGTCGATGGACAGCTGGTTGCGCTGCCACGACTGCAGCGGGGTGACCAGCAGCATCCCGCGCGCATCGGTGACGCCGATCAGGCGATTCTCCAGCCGTACCGGAATGCCGGGCTGGCCGTCGGTGGAGACCACCGCGAAGGCATCCTGGATATCGCGCGCGGCGAAGCCGCGGCCGTTCATCCACACCAGGCTGCCGCTGGCGCTGGCATAGCCGAAGTTGGCGCCATCCTGGTTGGCGACGCCGAGGTTGTAGCGGCCGACGCGGTTCAACCACCCCAGCTCGGCCAGGCCGCCGTTGGCATCGTCGCCGGCACGCCCCTGCAGGCGCCAACCGATCCCGCCCAGGTCGCCGTCGCCGGGCAGCGGCTGGCTGACATCGGCCACGAATCCGGTGCGGTTGCCGTTGCGCTGCATCGAGGCGCTGGCCTGGCGCAACTCGCCGAATGTGGTCGACAGCGACAGGTACAGGCTGCGGTCGCTGCGCACGTCCAGGTTCTGGTTGCCGGACAGATTGGCCGCCCAGTTGCGCCCGAAACTGCGCGACCAGAACAGGCTCGCATACCGCGAGGTGTCGCCTTGCGGGTAGCTCAGCCGCACATAGCTGGTGCCCAGCGAGCCGATCGGATTGACGTTGACGCCGAACACCGCGCGGTCGCTGATGCGCGCCGGCAACGCGCCCTGCAGCGCGCCCAGGTCGCGATAGTCGCCGTGGGTGCGCTGGGTGCCGACAGTGAAGTTGAAGCGGCGGTTGTTCCAGGCATACCCCAGCACGTACTGCCCGCCGCGCAGCGCATCCATCCGGCTATGTGCATAGGCGGCGTTGACCACGCCGCCTGCGCCGAGCAGCCATACGCCGCCGGCACCGGCATTGACCACGCCGCCGCCGGCCTCGGTATGCGCTTCGATGGTGAAGTCATCGCGCAGGCCCTTGCGCAGGGTGGCGCTGGCGACCGTGCGCGACTCGTAGGAAAACGAGCGCACGCCGTAGTCCTGGCGCAGATGGCCGATGCCGGCCGACCACTCGGAAATGCCGCGCGCCAGCAGTTGCGGCGTGCCATAGAAGGCGAAGTCCAGCCGGCGCACCTGGCCGAACGCATCGGTCACGACGATCTGCGCCTGCCCGGTGCCGCTGATGCCGGGTTGCGCGGCCAGCTGGAACGGGCCGGCCGGCACCTGGCCGCTGTACTGGCGCAGCCCGTCGACGTAGAGCTCCACCGTCGACGGCACCACCGCCTCGCCCAGGAAGCTTGGCGTGGGAGTGAGCACGCGGTACGGCTGCAAGGCGTAATTGCGGCCGATCTGTATCCCGCCCAGGCGGATCGAGCGGCTCCAGTCGACAAAGCCGCTGTAGAAGTCGCCGACCGTCAGGCTGGTGGCGCTGTCGGGGAAATCCATCTGCCAGGCGCTGTCCAGGCGCACCGCTTCGCTGCGCCAGCGCTGGTCCTGCGGGCGGTCGTAGGCCAGGAACACCGCGGTGGTGTCGACCATGCCGCGGCCGATGCCGAAACCGCGCACTTCGGTCGCCAGCGACACGCTGCTGGCCCCGGCATTGCGGGTGGCATAGAGATCGTAATTGAGCAGCATGCCCGGCGAGGCGGTGGCGCTGGGCGGTGCGACCTGTTCGGCCTTGAGTACCGTGGTGGAGAGCGACAGCTGCGCCAGCGGTACTTGCAACGCAAGCCGTTGCAGTGCGGCGTCGTAGCGCACCTCCACGTCGGGCAGGCGATCCAGGTCGACCAGCTCGCTGGCGGCGCGGTCGGCCAGGAGGAAGCCCAGCTTGCGCAGCGTGTCGACCGAGCCGCGCAGATGGCCGTCCACCAGTTCGAACGGTGCCAGGCCGCGGTCGGCCTGGTTGAGGCTGACATCCAGGTACAGCGTCTGCGGCAGGGCCGCCACGTTCTGCGGCGCCTGATCGGGCAACGGCGCCATGTCGGCCAGATCGCCGGAGGCGGCATGTGCCAGGCAGGTGGCGGTCGCAAGCAGCGTCATCGCCAGCCGGCCCGCATCACGGCGCTGCTGGCGCGGCCAACAAGGTGCGTTCGTCCGCCTCACCATTGATCCTTGCGATGATGGTGCCGCGGCCGAACTGGGCCAGCGGTGCACCCAGCGACCAGCGCATGGTCTGGCCGGGCAGGACATAACCCACCAGCCCGTTCAATGCCGTCCTGGTCGTGCCATCGACCCGATGCTGCAGGTCGGCGACCTGGGCGTGCCCATTGCCGGTGTTGCTGATCTGGATCTGCGCATTGCCGTCGCTGCCGGCAATCACCTGCGTGCTCAAGGTCGGCGTGGATTCGGTCTTGCCCGGCGGCAGCAGGAAGATCGGCACCGAGTAGCGCAACACGAACTGCATGCCCTTGCGATCCGCATCGGCGTTGGGCAGTTCGTCGACGATGATGCGATAGCAGACTTCCTCGCTGGTCGGCGCGGGCCCGGCGCGAATCACCCGAATCAGCTGGCGCTCGCCGGCGGCCAGCGTGCGCATCGGCGGGCTGATCAGCAGTTCCTGGGTCGGGTCGAGCTGATCCTTGCCGTCACGCTGGGTCCAGCGATAGGCGCGGGTCTGCACCTGCACCGGCGCGCTGCCGCTGTTGCTCAGCCAGAGCCCGTCGGCGGACTGCTGTGCGCTCAGCGTCAGCGAGGTCGGCGCCAGCTGCAGGCTGGCCGCATGGGCCGGCTTTAGCGGCACTGCGCTGCCAAGCGCCAGCGTCAGGCTCAATCCGGCCGTGACCAGCCAGGCCGGCATCCGGTATGACAGGCGATGGTGCAATGGCATGCGCGCGCTCAGTAGACGATCGTGGCGGTGATGGTGTCTTGGTAGGTACCGGTCGCGGGATTGTTGGCCGACGGGTTGGTCACGCGGCCGTAGACCGGGTAGACCTGGTTGATGCCGGTGGCGGTGCGGCTCAGCGTATTGGTGCCGGTGGTGCTGCCCCATACCGTGCTGCGGCCCAGATCCTGGTACAGCTGGTAGGCGATGAAGTTGTTGGTGGTGACCAGCGCATCGGTGTTCTTCATGCGGCGGGTGGTGACGTCGTTGGCGGTGCCGGCATTGCTGCCCGCGCTCAAGGCGATGTTGTACGGGGTCAGCGCGGTGCACTGCGCGGTCACGCTGCCGTTGGCGTCGGCATTGGCGGTGGAGGTGGACAACACCGAGCCGAAGTCGACGTCCGTCGCGGAGGCGGCGGTGATGGTGCAAGCCTTGGTGACGGCGATCTTGACGTTGAATGTGGTGGTATCTGCTGCAGTGGCAACGCCAATGGTCGAGAGCAGGCCGAGGGACAGCAGGACAGGGCGGACAGTACGCATGGACATTTCCTTGACCGGTCTGGTCATTGGTGACGCGACGACTCGTCGCCCTGCCTCCAATGCATCAGCTGTGCCAAAGATTACCCTGAATGATTTGGCTATCTCGCTGTTTATCCTCAGAGTTTTCGCGAAATTGCGATGTCTTTCGGATGACCCCGTTCATGGACTTTTTGACACGCGCGGTAGTGCGTCACACATGAATACGCGGTGCCGCCAGTTTCCTGCTGCCCCGTCCGTTTTGACGGCGGATGGCCTCCAGCAGAAAAAACGCCCGCGCAGGCCGTTCAGATTCAGCCCGAATCGGCGATAATCGCTGTCATGAGCGTCAATCTGAAAACCAAAGAAGAAATCGAACTGATGCGCGTCGCCGGCCGTCTGGCCGCCGAGGTGCTCGATGTCGTGGCGCCGTATGTGCAGGCGGGCGTGACCACGGCCGAGCTGGACCGCATCTGCCACGACCACATCGTCAACGTGCAGGGCACCATTCCTGCCAACGTCGGCTACCGCGGCTTTCCCAAGAGCGTGTGCACCTCGGTCAATAACGTGATCTGTCACGGCATCCCGAGCGCGGCCAAAGTCCTGAAGGAAGGCGACATCGTCAATATCGATGTCACCGTCATCAAGGACGGCTGGCATGGCGATACCAGCCGCATGTATTACGTCGGCACGCCGTCGGTGATGGCCAAGCGGCTGGTGGAAACCACCTACGAGGCGATGTGGCGCGGCATCCGCGCGGTCAAGCCGGGCGCAACGCTGGGCGATGTCGGCCACGCGATCCAGAAGTTTGCCGAAGCCGAGCGCTTCAGCGTGGTGCGCGACTACTGCGGCCACGGCATCGGCAAGGTCTATCACGACGAGCCGCAGGTGATGCATTACGGCCGTCCCGGCGAAGGCCTGGTGCTCAAGCCCGGCATGACCTTCACCATCGAGCCGATGATCAACGAAGGCACCTACCACCATAAGACGCTGCCCGATGGCTGGACCGTGGTGACCAAGGACCGCAAGTTGTCCGCGCAGTGGGAACACATGGTCGCGGTGACCGAAGACGGCGTGGATGTGCTGACGCTGTCGCCAAACGCGCCCGCCCCGGTATGACGGCCACGCCGGCGGATCGACCCGACCCGGGTGTCGCCGGCGATGCCGAGTGGGCCGCGCAGGCCCGTCCGCTGCTGGTGCATGCGGACATGCGGCTGTGCAAGCGCTTCGACCAGGGCGAGCCGATCGAACGCCTGGTGGCCTTGCGCGCCCGCGCGGTCGATCAATTGATGCGCAATGCGTGGACGCGCTGCATCCCGGCCGATGCCGGGCTGTCGTTGCATGCCGTCGGCGGTTATGGGCGCGGTGAACTGTTCCCGCGCTCGGATGTGGATGTGCTAGTGCTGGGCGAGACCGGCGTGCAGCAACAGCACGAACAGGCCCTGGCACGGCTGTTCGCCCTGCTGTGGGATGTGGGCCTGCCGATCAGCCACGCGGTGCGCTCGCCGGCGCAGTGCACCGCTGCGGCCGCCGATCAGACGGTGCTGACCGCCTTGATCGAGTCGCGCCCGCTGGTGGCCGGCAGCCAGGCGCGTGCCGCGCTGGCGGCAGCGATTTCGCCGCAACAGGTGTGGCCGGCGCGCGAATTCTTTCAGGCCAAGCGCGAAGAGCTGCTGGCGCGACACCAGCGCTTCGGCGATACCGCCGACAATCTGGAGCCGGACATCAAGGACGGCCCTGGTGGTCTGCGTGATCTGCAGACGCTTGGCTGGATGGCGCTACGCGCATTCGGTGTCAAGGATCTGGAGGCGCTGGTCGGGCTCGGCCATGTCGGCTTCGACGAGGCCGTAGCGCTGCGGCGCGAACGCGAGGAACTGGCGCGCTTGCGCTTCGGCCTGCATCTGGTCGCCAAACGGCCGGAAGAGCGGCTGGGGTTCGATTACCAGAAGACGCTTGCCGAGCGGCTGGGCTTTGCCGACGACCCGGAAAGCCTGGGCGTGGAAAAGATGATGCAGCGCTTCTACCGCAGCGCTGCGTTGATTCGCCGTATCAGCGACCGCTTGTTGCAGCGCTTCGAAGAACAGTTCGACGGCGAGGCGGTGCCGGAGCCGCTCGGCGAGGGTTTCAGTCTGCGCCGCGGCTATCTGGCCGCAGATGCAGAGGACTGGCCGGCCGGCGATGTGCTGCAGGTCTTTGCGCTGTTTGCGCAGTGGGCGGCGCATCGCGAGGTACGCGGGCTGCATTCGCTGACGGCGCGCGCGCTGGCCGAGGTGCTGCGCGAGTTGCCGGCCTACGACGTGGCCGATGCGACCGCGCGCGACCGCTTCATGGCGCTGCTGCGCGGCCCGCGGGCGGTGGAGTCGCTCAACCGCATGGCGCGTCTGGGCGTGCTGGGCCAGTGGATTCCGGCATTCGCCAGCGTGTCCGGGCGCATGCAGTTCGATCTGTTTCATGTCTACACGGTGGACCAGCACACCTTGATGGTGCTGCGGAACATCTCGCTGTTTGCCGCCGGTCGCGCCGACGAGCGTTTTTCGATCACCCATGAAGTCTGGCCGCGCCTGCGCAAGCCGGAATTGCTGTTGCTGGCCGGCCTGTTTCACGACATCGCCAAGGGCCGCGGCGGCGATCATTCCGAGCTGGGCGCGGTGGATGCGCGCGCGTTCTGCCAGGCGCACCGGCTCAGCGAAGGCGATACCGCGCTGGTGGCCTGGCTGGTCGAACAGCATCTGCGCATGTCGGTCACCGCGCAGAAGCAGGACATCTCCGACCCGGAGGTGATCCACCGTTTCGCCACCCTGGTCGGCACGCGCGAGCGCCTGGATTACCTGTATCTGCTGACCTGCGCCGACATTGCCGGCACCAGTCCCAAGCTGTGGAACGCCTGGAAGGACCGGCTGCTGGCCGACCTGTATTTTGCCGCGCGGCGCGCACTGCGCGAGGGCCTGGAGCATCCGCCGCCGCGCGAAGAGCGCCTGCGCGAAGCGCGCGAGTCCGCTCGCGCGCTGATGCAGGCGCAAGGCCACGACGATGCCACCATCGACCGCCAGTTCGCCGGCATGCCGGATGAAAACTTCCTGCGCTTCCGTCCCGAGCAACTGGCCTGGCAGGCGGTGTCGCTGATCGAGGTGCAGATTGGCCAGACCATGGTCAAGGCGCGGCGCGCGGTGCCGGACAACGATGCGCTGGAAGTGTTCGTGTATTCGCCCGATCGCGATGGTTTGTTCTCCGCGATCGTCGCCACGCTGGATCGCAAGGGGTATGGCATCCATCGTGCCCGCGTGCTGGATGCGCCGCACGATGCGATCTTCGACGTGTTCGAGGTGCTGCCGCAGGACAGTTCCGCCGATGGCGACCCGCAGCGCCTGGCCGCGGCCTTGCGCCAGGTGCTGGCCGGCGACCTGCACAAGGTGCGGCCCTCGCGGCGTGCGGTGCCGCGCCAGCTGCGCCACTTCCGCTTTGCGCCGCGCGTGGAATTCAGCGAGAGCGCCGGTGGCCGCCGCACCCGCATCAGTCTGGTTGCGCCCGATCGCCCCGGCTTGCTGGCCGATGTGGCCAATGTGCTGCGCCTGCAACACCTGCGTGTGCACGATGCGCGCATCGCCACCTTCGGCGAGCGCGCCGAAGACCAGTTCCAGATCACCGACGAGCACGACCGCCCGTTGCCCGAATCCGCCCGGCAGGCGCTGCGCGACGCGCTGTGCGCCTGCCTCGATCCCACCTAGTAGTCCGTTCGGAGACCCCCCATGGCCACCAGCAAGAAGACCGCGCGCAAGCAGGGCGCGACCCCCACCGACGCAGCGCCCAAGCGCGCGCCGAGCAAGAGCGGCAAGGCGCCCCAGGCGCCGGCCGTCGACAAGCGCAAGGCCACGGCTGCTGCCAAGCCGGTGGCCGCCAGTAAGAGCGTTACCAAGCAGGTGACCAGGAAAAGCGCGACCAAGTCGGCGACCAGTGCGGCCCCGCGCGTGGCCAAGCAGCCGACCAGCGTGGTGTCCGCGCCGGCCGCCAAGAAGGCTGCAGCCGCGAAGAAACTGCCGCTCGCCGAAAAGGCCGTCGGCGGCGCTGCAACGCCGGTGGGTACTGACGAACTCAAGTTCGGCATCGAAAGCGCATTCGAGCGCCGCGCCAGCCTGACCGTCGACGAGATCGACGGCTCCACCCGCGCCATCGTCACCCGCGTCATCGACGGCCTGGAAAGCGGCGAGTTCCGCGTCGCCGAGCCGGACGGGCAGGGCGGCTGGACCGTCAACGAGTGGTTGAAGAAGGCCGTGCTGCTGTATTTCCGCGTCAACGAGATGGCCGTGATCGACGCGCAGCCGGCACCGTTCTGGGACAAGGTGGAGTCGCGTTTTGCCGGCTTCGGCGAAGCCGAGTTCCGCAAGGCCGGCGTGCGTGTGGTGCCGGGTGCGGTCGCGCGGCGCGGCAGCTACTTCGGCAAGGACGTGGTGCTGATGCCGAGCTTCACCAATATCGGCGCGTATGTGGGCGAAGGCACCATGGTCGATACCTGGGCCACGGTGGGGTCGTGTGCGCAGATCGGCGCGCATTGCCATCTGTCCGGCGGCGCCGGCATCGGCGGCGTGCTCGAACCGCTGCAGGCCAGCCCGACCATCATCGAGGATCATTGCTTCATCGGTGCGCGTTCGGAAGTGGTCGAAGGCGTGGTCATCGGGCACCACAGCGTGATCGGCATGGGCGTGTTCATCAGCCAGAGCACACGCATCTACAACCGCGCCACTGGCGAGATTTCCTACGGTTACGTGCCGCCTTATAGCGTGGTGGTGTCCGGCCAGCTGCCGTCGAAAGATGGCTCGCACTCGCTGTATTGCGCGGTGATCGTCAAGCAGGTGGATGCCAAGACGCGCAGCAAGACCAGCGTCAACGAATTGCTGCGCGGCCTGGCCGATTGAATACCGCGCAGCCTGCGCGCGGCACCATGCTGTCGCGGCCGCTCAGTGGCTGGGTCCGTTGGGGCATCCCGGCCATGTGGTTGGGATGGGTAGCGCTCTACGTGGGCGGCTCGCTGCTGCGCGACGGCCTGCCGCAGCAGCTGGAGGTCCTGCGTTGGCTGGCGCCTGCACTGGTGGTGCTGATGACCCTGCGTCTGGCATGGTCATCCGCCCGCTGGGCACAGGTCCGCGATGCGGGCGATGCACTGGAGATCGTGCAACAAGGACGGTCGCAGCGTGTGGACCTGGCCGAGTTGCGCTCGGTCGATGCGGCATGGCTGATTCCGCCGCGGCGGATGGCGCTGAAATTCCACGGCACACGCGCCGATGTGGTGTTCCTGCCCGCACACGGGCAGGAACACGATCAACTGGTAACCACCTTGTTGGCGCGTGCAAGCGCGCGCCGCAGAGTCGAAA
This sequence comes from Xanthomonas sp. WHRI 7064, assembly GCF_040202355.2. NCBI lineage: Bacteria > Pseudomonadati > Pseudomonadota > Gammaproteobacteria > Lysobacterales > Lysobacteraceae > Xanthomonas > Xanthomonas sp. WHRI 7064. The sequence continues at coordinate 1,735,121 of NZ_CP167821.1, forward strand.
AGGCGACGACATGACCACGCTCTATGGATTGAAGAACTGCGACACTTGCAAGAAGGCGACCAAGTGGCTGGACCGCTTCGGCGTGGCCTACAGCTTCGTCGACTACCGCGAGCACACGCCCGCGCCGGAGACGTTGCTGGATTGGGCCGGCCAGGCCGGCGGATTCGAGGCCTTGATCAACAAGTCCTCGACTACCTGGCGCCAGCTGCCCGACAACAAGAAGACGCCGGGTTCGGACGCGGAATGGAAGCTGCTGCTGCGCGAATACCCGCAATTGATCCGCCGCCCGGTGGTGGTGAGCGACGATGGCGCGCTCAGCCAGGGCTTCTCCGACAACGGGTTCAAGGCACGCTTCAACATCGCCTGATGGTGCCACCGCGCACCATCGGTTCGCACAGGCCTGTGCGTGGCGGGTGCGGGGAAGGCAGGCGATCTGCCGATGCCGGCAGCCCAGGTGCATCTTTTATCGGAAGGACGAGCATGACCAGCGACGTACTGCAACTGACCTGCGAGCTGATCGCACGCGCCTCGGTGACACCGGACGATGCCGGCTGCCAGGCGCTGCTTGCGCAGCGCCTGGAGGCTGCCGGATTCGCTTGCGAGCATCTGCGCCTGGGCCAGGTCGACAATTTGTGGGCCACGCATGGCAGCGGTGCGCCGGTGCTGGTGCTGCTTGGCCACACCGATGTGGTGCCACCGGGGCCGCGCGAGGCCTGGACCAGCGATCCGTTCGATCCACAGATCCGCGATGGTGTGCTGTACGGACGCGGCACGGCCGACATGAAGGGCAGCGTGGCCGCCTTCGCGATCGCTGCCGAACAGTTCGTCGCCGCCCATCCGCAGCATGCCGGCACGCTGGCGCTGTTGCTGACCTCCGATGAAGAAGGCGATGCCATCGACGGCGTGCGGCGCGTGGCCGAGCTGTTCCGCGCGCGCGGGCAGGCGATCGACTGGTGCATCACCGGCGAGCCGTCGTCCACCGAACGGCTGGGCGACCTGCTGCGCGTGGGCCGTCGCGGCAGTCTATCCGGCACGCTGACGGTGAAAGGCGTGCAGGGGCATGTGGCGTATCCGCACAAGGCGCGCAATCCGATCCATCTGGCCGCGCCTGCACTGGCCGAGCTGGTGGCGCGGCAGTGGGACGAGGGTTTCGAGAGTTTTCCACCGACCAGCCTGCAGGTGTCGAACATCCATGCCGGCACCGGCGCCAATAACGTGATTCCGGGCGAGCTGCAGGTGGCCTTCAATCTGCGCTACACCCCGCTGTGGGATGCGCCGCGGCTGGAAGCGGAAATCAGCGCATTGCTGGATCGCCACGCACTGGAGTATTCGCTGCGCTGGCATCGCAGCGGCGAGCCGTTCTACACCCCGGAAGGCCGCCTGCGCAGCGTCGCACGCGAGGTGCTGGGCCAGTTCGCCGGCGCACCGCCGGAAGAAAGTACTGGCGGCGGCACCTCCGATGCGCGCTTCATCGCGCCGCTGGGCGCGCAATGCATTGAGGTCGGCCCGGTCAACGCCAGCATCCACCAGGTCGACGAGCATGTGCGCGTGGCCGATCTGGAAGCGCTGCCGGCGTTGTACCGCACGCTGATCGAACGCCTGCTGGTCTGAGTTGCCAGGATATGCCCATGCCACGCGCTGGTTTGCACACTACGCAGCCAGCGCACGGCATGGGTTCACCTGCGGCACGCCGATGCTGCTGCGCGACGCGGGCATCGCCAAGCTGCACTAGATCTTCTGGATTGCAGCAGCATCTCGCTTGCATTGCATTGCATTGCATTGCATTGCGCTGCCAGGTGGCATGGACGCACAAGGCTCGGGGGGCTAGTCGAACGTCCAGAACGGCGGTTTGATCGCCTCGCGCCAATGCGATTCGTCCGCGATATAGAACGTCTGTGCGGACGCCTTGGCAAACCAGGTTGCCGCCGTCTCCACGTCGCGCGTCACGCCGCTGCTGCCGCGTCCGAGCAGCAGACCGGAGAAATACTGACCATACACATTGCCCTGGTCCGCCGCGCGCCGGTACCAGCGCAGCGCCTCCGTACCGTCTCTGTCCACGCCACCCATTCCTTTTTCATGGAGCGCGCCAAGATCGACCTGCGCCTCGGCATCGCCGTTGCGGGCGCGGCGCTGGATGTCGCGTACCAGCGGGTGCAATGCACCTCCGCTTGGCGCGATGGCGGCGGGAAGCCCCGACGATCCTGATGCGGAGCGCTCATAGATCGTCGCACGCAGATCCCAGCGCAACGCCGCAGCCGCCTCCCCACGGTCGCGGTGAAACTTGGCGAGCTCGGCGATGGCATACGGGTTTCCATGCATGGCCGCTGCCAGGTACCAGTGCTCGCCCTTGCGCGGCGACGCACGTAATGCGACGCGCTGGTCGATGTACGGGCTGTCGGGATGGAAGAGCGTCCCGCTTGCCCAGATCCGTCCCAGCGCCAGTTCGGCGCGGGTGTTGCGGAACGTCCACGGGGCGATCGCAGCGGCACGTTCGTACCAGTGGATGGCGCGTGGGTCGTTGCGTGCCTCCAGGCGTTCGGCCGCATTCCACGCGCTATCGAAACTGCCATCGGCCGCGTGTTGTTCCAGCTGTTGCAGATAGACTGGATCGGTGCGCGGAGGGGCGCTGCTGCAGGCCTGCAGCAACACTGCAAGCAACAGGGCCAGGGGCGGCATGCGTCCGATGCGTGGGGTCATTCCATTACTGCCGATTGTTGGGGGCGGTCATTATCCTCGCAATACGCCGGTGCGACCGCGGCGTGGTCTGCGATGCTGGGCTTGGTTGCCATCGCAACAGTTGCGCCGCCGTCGAAAGCGGGATACGGTCGAGGCATGTCATCGCTCCTGCCCAACCTCGTCAATAACGCCAACCGCAACAATCTGCGCGCGAACAATCGTGCGCGGCCGATGCGGGTCTGCGACTAGGCGAAGTAAAACCAAACGCCCAGGAATCAGAAAACCCGCATCGGCCGATGCGGGTTTTTTTATGGGTGTCATTCTCGTGCAGCACGCTCTTTCATCGGCCGCCAACCCTCGCAGTTTCATCAGGAGTGTTTCCATGTGTTCCATCTTCGGTATTTTCGGCCTGCAACCCGGTGACGATCTGCAGGCATTGCGCCGGCAGGCGCTGGAATGTTCGCAGCGGCAACGTCACCGTGGCCCGGACTGGAGCGGCGTGTATGTCGACGCCGGTGCGATCCTGGTGCACGAGCGGCTGGCCATCGTCGACCCGGCCGGCGGCTCGCAGCCCTTGTTGTCAGAAGATGGCGCGCTTGCGCTCGCGGTGAATGGCGAGATCTACAACCATCGCGAGCTCAAGCAGGAGCTGGTGCAGCCATACGCCTTCCAGACCGGCTCCGATTGCGAGGTGATCAACGCGCTGTACCGCGAGGATGCGCCGGCCTCCTACCTCAACCGCCTCAACGGCATCTTCGCGTTCGCGCTATGGGACAAGGCGGCCGGGCGGGTGCTCATCGCGCGCGACCCGATCGGCGTGGTGCCGCTATACTGGGGCCATGATCGCGAAGGCCGGCTGCGCGTGGCGTCGGAACTGAAGTCGCTGGTGGACGATTGCGCCGATGCGGCGCAGTTCCCGCCCGGCCACTGGTACGACAGCGCCACCGGCGCACTGAGTCGCTATTACGAGCGCTCCTGGCGCGAATACGCCGAGGTGGAAGGCGTGCAGGTGCAGTTGCAGGAATTGCGTGAGGCCTTCGAGCGTGCGGTGCACCGTCAGTTGATGACCGATGTGCCGTACGGCGTGCTGCTGTCCGGCGGACTGGATTCGTCGCTGGTCGCCGCGGTGGCCGCACGCTATGCACGTCATCGCATCGAGGAGAACGACACCACCGAAGCCTGGTGGCCACGCCTGCATTCGTTCGCGATCGGCTTGAAAGGCTCGCCGGACCTGGCCGCGGCCGAAGTCGCCGCCGCCGCGCTGGGCACCGTGCATCACGGCTTCGAGTACAGCTTCGAGGAGGGCCTGGATGCGCTGCCCGAGGTCATCCGCCACATCGAGACCTATGACGTCACCACCATCCGCGCCTCCACGCCGATGTTCCTGCTGGCACGACGCATCAAGGCGATGGGCGTGAAGATGGTGCTGTCGGGCGAAGGCAGCGACGAAATCTTCGGTGGCTACCTGTATTTCCACAAGGCACCCAACGCACGCGAATTCCACGAGGAACTGGTACGCAAACTGGATGCACTCAACAACTACGATTGCCTGCGCGCCAACAAGTCGATGATGGCCTGGGGCGTGGAGCCACGCGTGCCGTTCCTGGATCGCGAGTTCCTGGATGTGGCCATGCGCATGGACGCCAGTTTCAAGATGATCGACAAGACCAGCAGCGGCGCCACGCGGATGGAAAAGGGCGTGTTGCGCGAAGCGTTTGCCGGCTATCTGCCCGAGTCGATCCTGTGGCGGCAGAAAGAGCAGTTCAGCGATGGCGTGGGCTATGGCTGGATCGATGGGCTCAAGGCGCACGCCGCCGCGCATGTCAGCGACCGCGAACTGGCCGCCGCCTCCAAGCGCTTTCCGGTCAATCCGCCGCAGACCAAGGAAGCCTATTTCTATCGCACGCTGTTCGAGCAGTTCTTCCCCAGCCAGGCGGCTGCGGAGACGGTGCCGGGCGGCAAGTCGATCGCGTGTTCGTCGCCGACCGCGATCGCCTGGGATGCCAGTTTCGCCGCGATGGCCGACCCATCCGGCCGTGCGATTGCCGGCGTGCACGAACAGGCCTTGGCGTCGTAACGCTGCTGCATCGGAGTTGAAACTCCAGCGGCCGGCATGCGCTCACGCGCTGCCGGCCGCTGCTGCGATCACTCGTGGCGCACGCAGTATCCGTAGCGTTGCGGCTCGATATCCACGCCGGCCACGTCGGCCTGGTTGTTGCGCCACAGGTTCGGCTTGAAGTCGGCCGCCGTGCAGTTGGCGGCGCGGTCCACACCGATGGTGTAGGTGAACGGTGTATTGGAGAAGCGGTTGTTCTCGAACACGTTGTCCTGGCTCATGCTGTTGTCCCAGCACAGGATTTCCGGCGTGCGATAGCGGATGGCGCAGGCCAGGAACACGCCGGCGACCTTGTTGCCGTCGAACTGATTGTTGCTGAAGCGGTTGCGGCGCGCGTCGGACAGATAGATGCCCTGGCTGCCGTTGCGCTCGAAGCGGTTGTTGCGGATCTCGCTGTCTTCCAGATGCTCGGTGGTCAGGCCTGCAGCCACGTTGTCATGGATGTAGTTGTTGACCATAGTGACCTTGGCGGTGCGGTTGAACGACACGCCATCCCAGATCGCGCCGGACACATCGTTGTTTTCGATGGTGATCTCGCGGGTGTCGTACTCGCTCAGCAGGCAGGCGCTGCGGCACTTGTTGACCTGCAGGCCGGCCAGCCGGATGCCCTGACCGGAACGCACCACCACCGCGCTATTACTCAGGTACGGACGCTCGGGCATGAACTCCTTGTCGCCGGTGCTGGCGACGATCTGCATGTCTTCGATGCTGACATTGCGGATCACGCCGGTCGGCTGCTGGTTTTCGTAGTCGCCGACCACCAGCGCCGGTTGCTGTACGCCATCGGCCATGCGCAGCACCGTGGTCGGGCCCTTGCCGCGCAAGACGAGATTGCCGCGGTGGATCGAGACAAGGCCGTTGAGCGGAAATTCGCCTTTTTCCAAGCACAACACCGCGGGCGTATCACTTTGCGGAAGCTTGTCGATGGCTTTCTGCAGATCCTGCCCGGGGCGCACCTTGGCAGTACAGGCGGCGACCGGCGCATCTGGTGGGCCGGATTTGGCGGGCGGCGCTGCCGAGCAGGCAGTGGCAACGAGCAGGGGCAACAGGGCGGAAACGGAGCGGGCAAGCTGAGGCATGCGGATTCCGGTCAGTGGGGGGAGGAGGGCGATCGTGCGCAAACACGTTGCAGATCGCGACGGCCTCTAGTGTGTCCCACCGGACGTTAAAGTCTGGCTGATTCCGGCCTGCCTGATTCGGCGCAGGTTCATTGCACGGCCGTAGTCGAGACCGCAACTGTGCGTGCGGCGACCGCTATGGTCGACGAACGTCACAGTTGCAGCATCGCTCAAGGCCTGGGCAGGCGCCCGTTCGCCACGCTTAGAAACTGTAGGCCAGCTGCGCGTAGACACGGCGCGGTTCGCCAGGAAAGTGACCGGTGCGTTCGGTGAATCCGCTGGCGGCATAGACCTTGTCGAACAGGTTCTTGACGTTGACCTGCAGTTTCCAGGCATCCCACTGCGTCTGCCAGCTGATGTCGAAGATGGCGTATGGCTTGACGCGCTGGCCTTCCAGGCTGACCCGCTCGCCCACGTAGTCGGCACCGAAGGCAATTGCCGAGTTCCAGGCCGGCAGGTCGTAGCGCGTCCACAGACCGAAGGTGTTGCGCGGTGCATTGGCGAAGCGGTCGCCGGACGCATTGGTGATGCCGTTGGTGCCCGCATCGAGCACGCGTGCATCGTTGTAGGCGTACGTCAGATTGAGCACCCAGCGTTCGGTGAGGTCGGCCAGCAGATCCACTTCCAGGCCTTCGCTGCGCACCAGGCCGAGCGCGGAGAGCTGATTGACGCCATCGACGATACTGCCGTTGGCCTGCACGATATTGCTGCGTTCGATGCGATACAGCGCGGTGTTGAGCGTCAGCCCGCCATCGTTGAGCGCGGTCTTCAGGCCCACTTCCCACTGCGTGCTGCGCTCGGGATCGAACGGCCCGCCGACGCTGCTGTCCTGATTGGCCGCATCCTGCGGCAGGAAGCCGCTGGCATAACTTGCGTACGCGTTGATGCCATCGCGCAGCACGAAGGTGCTGCCCACACGCCAGCTGAGATCGTTGCCGGTGACGCGCGAGCCGTCCAGACGGTTGTCGTCCTTAAAGCCGTCCCAACGCAGTCCGGCCATCGCAAACCAGCGCGGCGTCAGCGTAAGTTCGTCCTGCAGATACGCCCCATAGCGCTGGCTGCGGGTGCTGGTGGCGCGCCAGGGCAGGCTGTCCAGGCCGTAGTCGTAGAAGCCGCTACGGCCATACACCGGGTTGAACAGGTCGATGCCCGGCACCGGCCCACGCACGCGGCCGCTGTCTGCGGTGTTGGCGGTCTGCGCGCGGAAATCCGCATCCAGCCGATAGTAGTCCGCGCCCATCAGCAGCTTGTGCTCGATCGCGCCGATGCGGGTGCGAAACACCGCATTGACGTTGCTGGAGATCGCATCGTTGTCGCGGAACTGGTTGCGCAGCTGCCGCGTCATCCATTCGGCGGTGCCGTCGCCATCGCGGTCGATCAGACCCATCGGCTCGTGATAGATCTGATGCTCGTCGTTCTTGAACCAGCGCATCGCCATGTCCACATCCCATGCATCGGACGGCGCAAAACGGTACTGCGCGAACGCCACCTTGGCGCGCATGTCGAGGAAATCGGTGGGCTCGTTGTGGTTCCAGCGACGGTCGGTGAGGAAGTTGCCGTCGTCATCCACCGGCACGCCGCGCAGGCGATTGCCGCCCAGGTTCTGGGTGATGTCGGTGTACTGCAGCGTGAGCTCGCCGGTCTGGCCGATATCGAACGCCACCGACGCATCGCCGATCTGGCTCTGGCTATCGGTGTTGCGGCGAAAGCCATCCTCGCCATCGGCATAGGCGCCGATGCGGTAGCGAATGCGCCCGTCCGCGCGTGCCGGCCCCGTGGCCTCGAACGAGGCCGCCCCGAAGGATTGATTACCCACCTGCAGCTCCACCCGACGCGCGGCCTGATGGCCGGGCTTGCGGGTGACGTAATTGATGACGCCACCGGGTTCGCCGCCGCCGTACAACGCACCGGCCGGGCCCTTGAGCACTTCCACGCGTTCGATATTGAACAGCTGCGGCACCGAGAAGCCGGCATACGGATCGCCACGCAATCCGTCGTAGAGCACGTTCTCCTGGCGGAAGCCGCGCAGGGTGACGCCGGCGTAGCTGAAGAAACTGATGCCGCTGATGCTGCGATACAGATCGGTGATCTGGCGCGCGGCCTGGTCGTCGATCAGTTCGCGTGGCAGCACCTGCACCGACTGCGGCACCAGCGACAACGGCGTATCGGTGCGTGTGGCCACCGCGGCATCGTCGGATTTGTACAGCGTCTGCGCACGGCCGACGACGTCGACGCCATCGAGGTCGGTGACGGCTGCCGAGGTGCTGGTGTGTTGTTGGGCGAAGGCGCGGGGCGAGGGTAACGCCAAGACAGTGGCGAGCGCGGTGACAAGGAGCGTGGGGCGCATTGGTCACTAATGGGAATGGTTATCAAATGCATCTTAGCATGTTGTGCTCGCTTGATTGGGCAGGTCGGTGGGTGGGCGTGGCTGCGGATACTTGGGTATCCAGATGTGCCAGGTGCAAGGTGCGGGGTGCGATCGGCAGAACGCAGACACCGATTTTGCGTTCGTCCAGACCCGTATCGACTGTCGAAACCTGTGTCGACAGACGAGACAGTAATGACCACGCCTACTTCGGCTGCAGTTGCAACGTATAGCGGGTCGCGGTCGGCAGGAACGGGGTCGGCCGGCCGTGCACCCAGTCGTCGTGGCCTGCGCCCCAGAACGGCGACAACGGGTGTCCGCTCTGGCCGCCTGGCATGTGCACGATGCCGTCCTGTTCGTGGCCGGGCGACACCACCATGCGTTCGGAGGCGCCGAAGGCCGGGCCTTGCACGCGCGGCATGTCGCGATCGCCTGGCAGTTGGTCGGGTGGCATGCACAGCCAGCGCTTGGCGAGCGCAGGTAATGCCCGCGCGATCGGGTGGCAGATGGTGGCGGTGTTGCGTTCGCCCCAGGTGCGTTCGCTCAAGGCGCCGTCCTGCGCAGCGAGATCCGTCTGCGCATTGCGTGCAGCCTCGGCAAGCAGCTGATCCCAGCTCGCATAGGCGGGCGGCAGCAGATGCGCCGGGCGCTGCTGCAGCAACGGCCAGACGATGCCTTCCAGCTGCGCGCGACGCGGCGGCAGGAAGTCCTTGCCAAGCGCGGCTTTTGCCGGCGCCAGCAGGCCGGCTTCCACTGCGTCGATGGTCATGCCGCGAAAGCCGCGCACGATGCGGTAGCTGGTCGAGCGGGTGGATGCGTGCCCGTCCCACTGCCGGGTGGCGGCTTCGATCTGCTGCAAGGCCGGGTCCTTGCTGTGCTCGACCACGCTGCGCAACAACTGCCACCACCGCGTGAGCAGCACGGCGCGATCGTCGAGCTGGATGGCGAGCAGGTCCAGCTCGTTGAAACGTTGCCTGGCGAACAAGTCGTCGCGGATCTGCTGCGCACGCGCACCCAGGTCGTAGCCGGCATTGCCGAGCGTGGCCAACTGCTGCGCATCGACGACGCGGCTGTTGGCGGTCCAGAGCCGGTGCGACGGAGGATCGATCAGGGCGGGGGCAGCGTCGCTGCGCACCGGCCAGGGCAGGCAGCCGCCCGGCGCAGGCGCCGCCGTTGCCGTTGCCGCAGGCGAAGCCGCGTCCGCACCCTGCGCCGAGCTTGCCAGTTCGGCGATGCCGCTCGGGCCACAGCCGGCATTGCGTACCGGGCGCGCACCGATCAACCGCCAGGCGATGCGCCCGCTGCGATCGGCCAGCAACAGGTTCTGTGCCGGAATGCCCGAGCGATCCGCCACCGCGAAGGCGGTTTGCACATCGGCCGCCGTACTCATCTGCGCAAAGTCCAGCCGGATCGCGCCGGGCAGCTGCGCGGCCCAGCGTAGTGCGAGCAGGCTGCCATCGGCGTTGTCGTGCAGGACCGGTCCCCAGGCGCTCTCGCGCACCGCAAAGCGCACCGGCGCGGCGCCGGCCACGCGAATGGTTTCGACATGGGTGGTGAGCGCTTGTGGATGACCCGGCGTGGCCGGCGCAATCCGCGCAAAGTCGGCGGTGTCGATGTAGCTGTTGGTAAAGGCCCAGGCCACATGCCCGTTGCTGCCGACCACCACCGCCGGCAAGCCGGGCAGGGTGAAACCGGTGACGTCCACCTTGCCGTCGGGCGCACTGGTGTCCGGGTAACGCAGGCGTGCGCGGAACCAGATATTGGGCGCGCGCAGGCCCAGGTGCATGTCGTCGGCGACGATGGCGCGGCCGTCGCTGGTGAGGCTGCCGTCCACGGCGAAGTTGTTGCTGCCCGGCGTCGGCGGCTCGGCGCCTGCGGTGGCGGCTGGATGCGGCAGGCGGCGCAGATCCAGGGCGGCGGCGTCGGGCAGCACGGCATCGCCTTGCGCGGGGCCGAACAGCGGCGCATCCCAGCTGGAGCCTTGATGGTCGAGCAATGCCGCCAGCGCCGCCGGCACCACCGCACGGATGCGGGCGGCTGCCAGTTCGGTCTGGTTGTCGTTGTCCTGCAGGTCGGCATACATCGCCATGCCGGTGAGGATGGAGTCGTCCAGCGTCCACGCGCGCGGTGTCTGCCGCAGCAACAGGTACGGCCACGGGCGCACGCGCAGTGCGGCCAGCCCGGCATTGACGCCCTCGGTATAGGCCTGCAGCGCGGCGCGCTGGCTGCCGGCGGCGACATCCAGGCTGGCATGCACGCGGGCGCGCAGCCGGTGCACGCGATTGCGTTTGTCCAGGTCCAGCGCTGCGGCGCCGAACAGCTCGGACAACTCGCCGGCCGGTGCGCGGCGCATCAGGTCCATCTCGAAGTAGCGCTCCTGCGCGTGCACATAGCCGAGTGCGCGCATGGCATCGACCTGGCTGGCCGCATCGATGGTGACCACACCACGCTGGTCGCGTTGCACGCTGACCGGTGCCGCCAGGCCTTGCAGTGCGCTGTTGCCATCCAACTGCGGCAGGCTGCCACGCATCAGCAGATACGCGGCCAACAGGGCCGCCACGACCAACACCACGATTGCCAGCAGCAGCCGGCCCAGCCATTTACGCATTGTCGAGTCCTTGAGTTCGGTCACAGTGTGGCGGCCGGTCATGACCGTGGCGGGTCTGGCCGCAAGCGCAACTGAAAGTGATTCCGATTAGATCATTGCGCCGCGGCTTAGGGCACCATGCGCGCATTGCGTCGCTGGAGCACATCATGAAAGGCCATCCCGAAGTCGTCGACTACCTCAAACAGCTGCTGCGCGGCGAACTGGCCGCACGCGACCAGTATTTCCTGCACTCGCGCCGTTACGAGGACCAGGGCCTGATGGCGCTGTACGAGCGCATCAATCACGAAATGGAAGAGGAGACCGAGCACGCCGATGCGCTGCTGCGGCGCATCCTGTTCCTGGAAGGCGACCCGGACATGCGGCCGGCCGAGTTTGCGCCAGGCAAGACCGTGGTGGAGATGCTCGAGCGCGATCTGGTGGTGGAATACGAAGTGCGTGCCAATCTCGCCGCCGGCATGAAGCTGTGCGAAGAACACGGCGACTACGTCAGCCGCGACATCCTGCTCAAGCAGCTGCAGGACACCGAAGAAGACCACGCCTGGTGGCTGGAGCAGCAGTTGGGCCTGATCAAGCGGATCGGCCTGGAGCTGTACCAGACCTCGAAGATCGACAAGGGCCACGTCGCCGGCTGAGCCCGGTGACTGGGCGCTGCGCAGCCGCCGAACAGGCGCAGCGCAGTTTTGCAATTGGCAGATGCCGCGCGGGGCATCGCCTTGCTGCGTGGTCTGCGTCAACTGCCGGCGGTTTGCGGCGGTGTTGCTCGGCGCCTTGCGCTGTTGTGCGAACCAGCGCGTGGCGCAACGCCGCGCGGTGCTGATCGGCGCGCGCTGCGCTGCTTGCGCAACGCCTGCGTCGCCCGACTGGGGCGTCGGCAGCGATCGTCGATGACAAAGTTCGCCCGTGACCGTCAGTTGCGTTGCAGACGATAGACGCCGCTCGACAGGGCAGTGACGCCATCGGCACGGAAGCGCGGCTCCTGATCGAGGATGTCGCGGCGTTCCAGTTGCTGCACCTGCCATTGCGTGTCGAACAGTGCGTGGACCGCGTCAGCTCCCACCGAAAACGGTGGCCCGGCCTTTTCGGCCTGCGGATATTCCAGGGTGATCAACAGCCCGCGGCATCCCGCAGGCAGGCGCGCGTACGTGGTGTACAGATACTGCTGGCGCAAGCCGGCCGGCAGGGCGATCAATGCGGCGCGGTCGTAGACGGCGCTGCAATCGGCCAGCACGCTTGGCTCCAGTGCAAACGCGTCGCCGCAGATGATTTCGATCGGGCCGGCGATAAAGTGCTCGCCCGCGCGGCTGCTGTGGCGCTGCGGTTGCAGGCCGGCATCAGCGAAGAATTGCGTCACCGCCAGCGGCGATATCTCCACGCCCAGCACCCGATGGCCTTGTGCGGCCAACCAGTGCAGGTCCAGCGTCTTGCCGCATAACGGCACCAGCACGCGGGCAGCCTTCGGCAGCTGCAACGCCGGCCAGTGCTTTTGCAGCAACGGCATCACCTGGTCCTGATGGAAGCCGGTCTGACCGTTCTGCCAACGCTGCAGCCAGAAATCTGTGTCCATGATGTTGTCTTGTTGGTTTGCGTTGACGAGTGCCGTGATGCAGCCAATGGCACTCACACTGCAGATCGAAAGGAACCGCTCAGACCACACCGCACCGCCGCGCGATGCACTGCGCACAACCCGTACACCGAGCTCACAACCAACCACGCACACCGACCATCTCGACCGGTCCTTGCCCGCTCACCGTCGCGGGACCTTACGCGGCATGGATGCCGCGTAAGAGCCTACACGGACGTACTTGCGGCGTGTCCCGCGATGGTGGGCGGGCAAGGGCCCTGCAGCAAATCGGCAGAATCGAGGCAGCGACAGTCTCGAACGCGCCGCTGCGCGCCACGTCGGTGAACAGCCGTTATTGCACTTCCAGCCCGTCCACCTTTTGCCACCCTCGCGGCAACAATGCCCCGCGACTCGCACGCGCACCCACATAGGTATCCAGATCCTTGAACGATAGGCTCATGGTGCGTGCACCGCTGCGCACCAGCAGCGTGTTGCCCGGTGCCACCGCCACCACCGCGACCACGCGCTCGGTACCGAGCTTGGCCTTGGGGATGTCGATGATCTTGTTGCCTTTGCCCTTGTCCAGCTCGGGCACGTCGCTGGCGGTCACCGCCAGCAGATTGCCGGCACTGGTGACAGCGACGATGCGGTCGCTCTGCGGATTGGTCACCTGCGCAGGCGTCAGCACATGCGCGCCGGTGGTCAAGTTGAGCATCGCCTTGCCCGCCTTGTTGCGGCCGGTGAGGTTTTCGAAGCGGGTGACGAAGCCGTAGCCGTGCGAGGACGCCAGCACGAAGCGGGTGGCGTTGTCGGCGCTGGCCATGACCTGGAACGCCGCGCCCGAGGCCGGCGAGAAACGGCCGGTCAGCGGTTCGCCATTGCCACGTGCCGAGGGCAGGGTGTGCACCGCGGTCGAATAGGCGCGGCCTTCCGAATCCAGGAACGCCACCTGATGCGTGCTGCGGCTGCGCACCGCTGCCAGCAGGCTGTCGCCTTCGCGGTAGGACATGCCGGCCGGGTCGACCTCGTGGCCCTTGGCCGCGCGTACCCAGCCCTTTTCCGACAGCACCACGGTCATCGGTTCGCTGGTGACCATCTCGGTTTCGTCGATCGCCTGCGCGGCGCCACGCTGCACCAGCGGCGAGCGACGCGCGTCGCCGAACTTCTTGGCGTCGGCGGTCAGCTCGTCCTTAATCAGCTTCTTCAGCTTGGTCTTGCTTTCCAGGATCGCCATCAACTGCGCGCGTTCCTTGGCCAGCGCTTCCTGCTCGCCGCGGATCTTCATTTCTTCCAGGCGTGCCAGCTGGCGCAGCTTGGTTTCCAGGATGTATTCGGCCTGTTCTTCGCTGAGCGCGAAGCGCGCGATCAGCACCGGCTTGGGTTCGTCCTCGCTGCGGACGATGCGGATCACTTCGTCCAGGTTGAGGAAGGCGATCAACAACCCTTCCAACAGGTGCAGGCGGCGCTCGACCTTCTGCAGGCGATGGTTGAGGCGGCGGGTGACGGTGTCGCTGCGGAAGCTCAGCCACTCGCTCAGCAAATGCCTGAGGTTCTTGACCTGCGGGCGGCCATCCAGGCCGATCACGTTGAGATTGACGCGGTAGCTGCGCTCAAGGTCGGTGGTGACGAACAGGTGGCCCATCAGCTGCTCGGCATCGACACGGTTGGAGCGCGGCACCAGCACCACCCGCACCGGGCTGGTGTGGTCGGACTCGTCACGGATGTCTTCCAGCCATGGCAGCTTCTTGGCGCGCATCTGCTGGGCGATCTGCTCGATCACCTTGGACGGCGAGACCTGGTACGGCAACGCATCGATGACGATGTTGGCGTGTTCTTTCTTGTAGGTGGCGCGCGCACGCACGCTGCCGTGGCCGGTCTCGTAGATTGCGCGCAGATCGGCCGCCGGGGTAATGATCTCGGCGGTGGTCGGATAGTCCGGGCCAAGCACGTGTTCGCACAGCTCGGCGACCGTGGCATCGGGGTTGTCGAGCAGGCGCAGCAGCGCGCTGACGATCTCGTTGAGGTTGTGCGGCGGCACGTCGGTGGCCATGCCCACTGCGATGCCGGTGGTGCCGTTGAGCAGCAGGTGCGGCAGGCGCGCCGGCAGCCAGGTCGGCTCTTCCAGAGTGCCGTCGAAGTTGGGCGCCCAATCAGTGGTGCCCTGGCCGATTTCGCCCAGCAGCACCTCGGCGATTGGGGTCAGCTTGGATTCGGTGTAACGCATCGCCGCGAACGACTTGGGGTCGTCGGTGGAGCCGAAGTTGCCCTGGCCTTCGATAAGCGGGTAGCGATACGAGAACGGCTGCGCCATCAGCACCAGTGCTTCGTAGCAGGCGCTGTCGCCGTGCGGGTGGTACTTACCGATCACGTCGCCCACGGTGCGCGCGGATTTCTTCGGCTTGGCAGCGGCATTCAGGCCCAGCTCGCTCATCGCGAAGATGATGCGCCGCTGCACCGGCTTCAGGCCGTCACCCAGGAACGGCAGGGCGCGGTCGAGCACCACGTACATCGAATAGTCGAGATAGGCGCGTTCGGCGTACTCGCGCAGCGGCAGCTGCTCGAAGCCATGGAAGGTGGGGCGGGTCAGATCGGTCATGTAAAGCCAGGTCCTACGAAAGAGGAGCCCGCGCCGTGGCGCGAGCTCGAAGAGCGCCGATTATCCGGATGCGGCGGGGGATGCCAAGCCGCGCGCATGCGTGCCGGCCAGATAACGCGTGGGGGGAGCGCCGAAATGGCGGTGGAACACACTGACGAAGGCGCTGGGGCTGCTGTATCCGAGCTGGTCGGCGACCTGGGCGACCGGGCTGCCCTGGCTGAGCCGCCGCAGTGCCTCTGCCAGCCGGGCCTGTTGCCGCCACTGCGCGAAACTCAGCCCGGTCTCGCTGCGGAAATGCCGGCTCAGGCTGCGCGCCGACAGCCCGCCCCAGTCGGCCCAGGCGTCCAGCGGGCGCGGGTCGGCTGGGGTATCGAGCAACTGCCGGGCGATGCGCAGCAACCGCCGGTCGGCTGGCATCGGCAGGTGCAGGTGGTCGATCTGCACCTGGTGCAGTTCGTCCAGCAGCACCGCGGCCAGGCGTTGCCGGGCAGGGTCGAGCGGCTGGCCCAGCGGCCAGTCGGCCGCGCGCATGATCACCTCGCGGGCGAGCCCGGTCAGGCGGATCACCCCGCCTTGCGCGGGCAACGCGGCGCAGGCGTCCGGCCGGACCACCACGCCCCAGCCGCGCAGCGGGCCCGCGAGTTCCACGGTGTGCTGCTGGCCGGGCGGCATCCAGCCGGCGCAGCCCGGCGGTAGCGACAGGGTTCCCTGCTCGGTGTGCACCGTCAGCACGCCGTGCTCGACATACATCAGCTGCCCGCGGACATGCGCATGCCGAACCGTCTCCGGCGCCCATACCGCGCGCAGATCGGCCAGGAACGCGATCACCTCCGGTCCGTCGGCCCACTCGAAGCTGGCGCGCACGCCGGGTGGCAGGGCATCGCGCGTGGTTGGCGGATTTTCGACAGTCATTGGCGCAATTGTATTACCAGGCCAGCGGTGCAGGCGCGTAAGGTGGCGATCCTTGCTGGCGGTTTAATCCCGTTAGAAATATTTGCGTTGACAAATATATTTTTCGGAAGAAAATAGCCCGCCATGAATGACCTCTCCACCGCCTCGCCGTCGTTCGGCCTGCTGTTGCGCCAGGTGCGCGATGCGCTGATGCGTCAGCTCGATGCAGAAATGAAAGGCGAGCTGCCGGACTTCGGCTTCAGCCACTACGTCGGCCTGAAGATCCTGGCGGTGCGCTCGCCCTGCACGGCCAACGAGCTGGCGCTGGCGCTGGACCAGACCCCGAGCGCGGTCACCCGCCTGCTCGACAAGCTCGAAGCGCTCGGTGCGGTGCGACGCGAGCCACATGCGCAGGACCGGCGCGCGCTGCAGATCGTCATGACCGAACAGGGCGTGGCGCTGTGGGAGCGCCTGAAGCTGCGCGGCGAGCGCGCCATCGAGCATGGCTTGCGCGATCTGGCCCCGCCCGAGCGCGAGCAACTCACCTCTCTTCTCATCCGTGTCCGCGATGCACTCAACTCATGAACGCTGCTAGTTCCCCGATCCAGATACTGCGCCTGCGGTCCACGCAGCTTGCGCGGCCGCTCGTCCTCACTGCGCTGACGCTGGCGCTGGCCGCCTGCGCCAGCAGCCGCGGGCTTGCCCCGCAGGGCACCATGCTGGAACCGGGCGCACTGCATGCCGAGCGCACCCTCGCGCAGGCCAACCTGAGCCCGGCCGCCTGGCCGGCCAGCGATTGGTGGCGCGCCCTGGGCGATGCGCAATTGAACGCGCTGATCGCCGAAGGCCTGCAGCACAGTCCCAGCCTGGCGGCGGCCGATGCGCGCCTGCGTCAGGCGCAGGCACGCATCGGTAGCGCGCAGGCCGATCGCGGCCCCAGCCTGTCGGCGTCCGGTGGCTATGCGGGCGTGCAGTTGCCCGAATCGATGGTGGGCGATGAGCGCGGCGGCAAGTTCGGCGGCAACGGCCAACTGGTGCTGGACTTCCGCTATGGCGTGGACCTGTGGGGCGGCAAGCGCGCCACCTGGGAAGCGGCGGTGGACCAGGCGCATGCGGCCGAGGTGGACGCACAGGCGGCACGCCTGAACCTGTCGGCGGCGATCGCCGAAGCCTATGCGCAGCTCGACTACGCATGGCGCCTGCACGACGTGGCCAACGATGAGTTGACCCGCGTGCAGAAGACCCTGGAGCTCACCCGGCAGCGCCGCGGCGCCGGCATCGACAGCGATCTGCAGGTGCGCCAGGCACAGGCTCGCGTACCGTCGGCGCAGCAGCAGCTGCAGTCCGCGCAGCAGCAGATCGACGAGGCGCGCAACGCCCTGGCCGCGCTGTCCGGGCAGGGCCCGGCTCGCGGGCTGGAGATCGCGCGCCCGACGCTGGGGGCGGCCATCGCCACGCAGCTGCCGAGCAACCTGCCCGCCGACCTGCTGGGCCGCCGCCCCGATGTGGTCGCCGCGCGCTGGCGCGTGGAGGCCGCCGATCAGGATATCGCCGCCGCCAAGACCCGTTTCTACCCCAGTTTCAACATCACTGCGCTGGGCGGTGTGGTGAATCGCGATGTCGGCCAGTTGCTGGAAAGCGCCTCGGTGTTCGGGGTGGTTGCGCCGGCGCTGAGCCTGCCGATTTTCGATGGCGGCAAGCTGCGCGCCAATCTGGCCGGCAGCGATGCGCAATACGATCTGGCGGTGGCCGATTACAACCAGAAGGTGATCGACGCCCTGCGCGAGGTGGCCGACCAGGTCAACGCCGTGCGTTCGCTGGAGCAGCGTGCGCGCGCGCAGGACGACGCCGTGCAGACCGTGACCGCCGCCTTCGCGCTTGCGCAGCAACGCTACCGCGCCGGCATCGGCAGCTACCTGGAAGTGCTCAGCGTGCAGGAGCAGCTGCTGCTCGCACGCCAGCGCATGGCCAGCCTGCAATCGCAACAACTGTTGGCCTCGGTGAGGTTGCAGCGTGCCCTGGGCGGCGGATTCACGCCGGAACCTGCGCGCGACACCGCACACGCCGCGACCACTTCCGCACAACCGAATTCCTGAGACAGCGACGATGAGCCAGACGACTCCAACTTCTTCCCAACCTGCGCCGGCCGCGCCCAGCAAGCGCCGTGCGGCGCTGCGCATCGTGGCCATTGTGGTGATCCTGGCGATCATCGGTCTTGTGGTGTGGTACTTCCTGGTCGGCCGCTGGCACGAGGACACCGACGACGCCTACGTGCAGGGCAACCAGGTGCAGATCACCCCGATGGTCGGCGGCACCGTGGTCAGCATCGGCGCCGAAGACGGCATGCGCGTGGAGCGCGGCCAGTTGCTGGTGCAGCTGGACCCGGCCGACACCGCAGTCGCATTGCAGCAGGCCGAGGCCAATCTGGCCAAGACCGTGCGCCAGGTGCGTGGTTTGTACCGCAGCGTGGAAGGCGCACAGGCCGAACTGTCCTCGCGCGAGGTGAGCCTGCGCAGCGCACGTGCCGACTTCGCACGCCGCAAGGATCTGGCCGCCAGCGGCGCGATCTCCAACGAAGAACTGGCGCATGCCCGCGAGGAACTGGCCGCTGCCGAAGCGGCGGTGAGCGGTTCGCGCGAGAGCTTTGAACGCAACCGCGCGCTGGTGGACGACAGTGCGGTGGCCAACCAGCCGGACGTGCAGACTGCCGCCGCGCAGCTGCGTCAGGCCTATCTCAACCATGCGCGCACCGGTGTCATCGCGCCGGTGTCCGGCTACGTGGCGCGTCGCTCGGCGCAGCTGGGCCAGCGTGTGCAGCCCGGCAGCGTGCTGATGGCGGTGGTGCCGCTGGAGCAGGTGTGGGTGGAAGCCAACTTCAAGGAAACCCAGCTCAAGCACATGCGCCTGGGCCAGGAAGTGGAGCTGCATTCGGATCTGTACGGCGGCGGCGTGGACTACACCGGCCGCATCGAAAGCCTGGGCCTGGGCACCGGCAGCGCGTTCTCGCTGTTGCCGGCGCAAAACGCCAGCGGTAACTGGATCAAGATCGTGCAGCGCGTGCCGGTGCGCATTGCGGTGGATGCCAAACAACTGGCCGGCAATCCGCTGCGCATCGGTTTGTCGATGAAGGTCGACGTCAACCTGCATGACCAGCAGGGCAGCGTGCTGCCGACCAAGTTCGCCAATGGCGCGGTGTTCTCCACCGACGTGTATGCGCAGCAGTTGCAGGCCGCCGACGCGGACATCCAACGCATCATCCAGGACAACCTGCCTGCGCAGGCTGCGTCCAAGGCGGGCTAAGCCAGCATGTCTTCGCAAGCTCCCACCGCGCCAGGCGGTCCCTCGGCACCTGCGCCCGCTGCCGGCTTTCGCCCGGCGAGCGTGGCGCTGTGCACCGTGGGCCTGGCGATGGCCTCGTTCATGCAGGTGCTGGACACCACCATCGCCAACGTTTCGTTGCCGACCATCGCCGGCAATCTCGGCGCCAGTTCGCAGCAGGCCACCTGGGTCATCACCTCGTTCGCGGTCAGCACCGCGATCGCCCTGCCGCTGACCGGCTGGCTGAGCCGCCGCTTCGGCGAGACCAAGTTGTTCGTGTGGTCGACGCTGGCCTTTACCGTGGCCTCGTTGCTGTGCGGCCTGGCCCAGAGCATGGGCATGCTGGTGGTGTCGCGCGCGCTGCAGGGGTTTGTTGCCGGGCCGATGTACCCGATCACCCAGAGCCTGCTGGTGTCGATCTACCCGCGCGAAAAACGCGGGCAGGCGCTCGCCTTGCTGGCGATGATCACCGTGGTGGCGCCGATTGCCGGGCCGATCCTGGGCGGCTGGATCACCGACAACTACAGCTGGGAATGGATCTTCCTGATCAACGTACCGCTGGGCATCATCGCCAGCAGCATTGTCGGCTCGCAGTTGCGCCATCGCCCCGAGCAGCTGGAAAAGCCGCGCATGGACTACATCGGCCTGATCCTGCTGGTGGTCGGCGTCGGTGCGCTGCAGCTGGTGCTGGACCTGGGCAACGACGAGGACTGGTTCTCTTCCGACAAGATCGTGGTGCTGGCCTGCGTCGCTGCCGTGGCGCTGGTGGTGTTTGTGATCTGGGAACTCACCGACAAGGATCCCATCGTCGATCTCAAGCTGTTCCGGCATCGCAACTTCCGCGCCGGCACGCTGGCGATGGTGGTGGCCTATGCGGCGTTTTTCAGCGTGAGTCTGCTGATCCCGCAATGGCTGCAACGCGACATGGGCTACACCGCGATCTGGGCCGGCCTTGCCACCGCGCCGATCGGCATCCTGCCGGTGCTGATGACGCCATTCGTGGGCAAGTACGCACTGCGTTTCGACCTGCGCATGCTCGCCACCGTCGCCTTCATCTTCCTGTCGTTCACCAGCTTCCTGCGCTCCAACTTCAACCTGCAGGTGGACTTCAGCCATGTGGCCACCGTGCAATTGGTGATGGGCGTGGGTGTGGCCTTGTTCTTCATGCCGGTGCTGCAGATTCTGCTCTCGGACCTGGACGGTCGCGAGATCGCCGCAGGTTCCGGCCTGGCCACCTTCCTGCGCACCCTGGGCGGCAGCTTCGCCGCATCGCTGACCACCTATCTGTGGGCACGCCGCACCCAGGTGCACCACGCGCACATCACCGAACACATCTCGGTCTACACCCCGGGCATGCAGGAGCAGGTCACCGCGATGGGGCAGGGCGACCTGCAACGCGGCGCGGCCTCGCTCAACAACATGATCAATCACCAGGCCTCGCAGATGGGCTTCAACGACATCTTCTACCTGCTCGGCTGGACGTTTCTGGCGATCATCTTCTTCCTGTGGCTGGCCAAACCGCCGTTCGGTGCGGGTGCCGGCGGTGCAGCGGCGGCGGGTGGGCATTAGGCGCGGGTGACAAGGTGCTTGGCCGCTCTAACATCGGCTAAGACCACGACCTCGCGTTGGTCCAGTGCAGAGCGCGTGATCTGCGACTTGGCTGCAGGGCCCTTGCCCGCCCACCCTCGCAGGACACGCCGCAACTACGTCCGTGTAGGCGCTTATGCGGCATCCATGCCGCGTAAGGTCCCGCGGCGGTGGGCGGGCAAGGACCAGTCGGGATGGTCGGTGTGCGTAGTGCTTTTTGAAGCAACCAACGAACCGTTTGGAGCGGTGAGGGCGCTGCGGCTTCGACCGGCGCAGATGCGGCGATTCGTGTGTTCGCGCTCAATGTGTTGCTGTTTCCGGCGTCCCGCAATGCGCTGGACAGCCTTGCCGAGGCGTATGAAGCAAGCGGAGATCTCGCCCGTTCGAGCACCATCCGGCAGAGCATCAAGGACATGCCCGCCCCGCCCGGGAAACAATGATTCGACCGAGGGCGTGAGGCCTCAGCTGTTTGTTGCTGGTTGCAGCCCGACTGCGCGGTTCGGTGGTGCGTCGCCGTTGTCGGGCTTCGGTTCGGCCTGTTCGGTGTCTTGGCGCGGCGTGTCGTCCTGCAGGGGTGCGAGCAGTTGCAGCCGCTTGCCCTGGTAGCGGAACTCGAGGGCGCCCTCTAACTGACGCAGTGCCTGCACCTGGGTACACAGCGCGTTGGCGCTGGCCTCGATGGTGGACGCCTGGGCATCCAGCCTTGCATCCAGTTGGCCCTCCATCTGTTGGGCGCGTTTGTCGATTCCGTCCGAACGCCCGGTGACGATCTGCCAGAGCATGTGGCGCGCGATGCTGCCCTTGAATTGCTCGGCTTCGTGTTCGACGTAATTTGCGAAGTTGCCGTCGAAGGCCTTCTGCTCCCAACGCCCCTTGCCCAGGGTGCCGTCGACATACGCGCGTGCGCGTTTACGCAGCCGTTTGATCTTGCGGGCGTTGAGCGCACTGCCTGTCATGACCTCGATGACACCACCGAGCGCGTCGTAACTCAGGTCGATCACCTGATAGGCAATGCCGGCAACCTGCGGCATCAATGCGCGGGTGCGCTGTTCCATCTCCCAGAGGCGTCGTGCATCGGCCGTGCTGGTCTGCTGCAGCTTGTGGTCGATGCTCAGTTCGCCGCCGTGGAAGAAAATTTCGCGTGGCCAATCGCTGTCGCGGTAAAGCCAGATGCCGCCGCTGTCGGCGAGCACGTTGAACGGTGTGCCCAGACCGCATTGCTGCGAAGACACCTGCGCGCGATGGCGCGGAGCATCGTGTTTGTCGGTGTGTTGTGCCCGTGCATGCGGACTGACAACGGCCGGCAGCAGGGCAAGCCAGAGGAGGATGCGCATGGAGCGTGCTGCCGTCGTGGAGGCGTTGCGCATGGTCGCTACAGCGGCAACAGCTGGTCGCGTGTCGAAAGTCATTGGCGCCGCACCCTTGCGACGCTGCCGATCTGCAGACATCACCGATGCCGACCATCGTGCAATCGCATGGCCCAGACGCAAAAAACCCCGCCTGAGCGGGGTTTTTTACGATCTACCGTGAGTCGTGGTGCCCAGGAGAGGACTCGAACCTCCACGAAGTTGCCCCCGCTAGCACCTGAAGCTAGTGCGTCTACCAATTCCGCCACCTGGGCGACTCAGGACGCGAATTGTGCAAGTTGCGCGCGACGCTGTCAACGCATCCGGCACAAATTTTTCGTGGTGGCCGGTGTCTGCTGGCGAAAGGAGAAGACGGCGTGGCGGACATGCGCACTGCATGCCCGCCACCACACCGGATTACGGCAGCTGCGCCGCCTGCAAGCTGACCTCTGCACTCTGCACCGGTTCGCCTGCCGAGCGTGCCAGCTGCACGCGATAGGTGCCGGCGGCAATCGTCCAGTGACGCGCCTTGGCATCGAAGTCGGCCAGCGTCTTGGGTTCGGCGATCACCTGCACGGCGCGCTTTTCGCCCGGCTTGAGCGTGAGCTTCTGCCAGCCGATCAGGCGCAGCGGGGTGGCGTGGCCGTCGGGCAGGGTGACGTAGAGCTGCGGCACGGCGGCGCCTTCGCGCTGGCCGATGTTTTCCACCTCGAAGTTCGCCGTGAGCTGGCTGCCATTGGCTTCCACGCGCAGCCCGCCCATGCGGAACTGCGTGTACGACAGGCCATGGCCGAATGGATAACGCGGGGTCAGCTTGCGCGCGGCGAACCACTTGTAGCCGACGTTGGCGCCTTCGATGGCGTAGTCGATGCTGTCTTCGCCCGGCTTGGCCGGCTTGAAGCCCAGGCCCGGGATCGAGGGACGCGGCAGCTGCGATTCGTCCACCGGCCAGGTCACCGGCAGATGGCCGGAAGGGTTCACCGCACCGGTCAGCAGGTTGGCGATCGCCTCACCGCCGCCGATGCCCGGATACCACGCCTGCAGCACCGCCGGCACGCGCTCGGCCCAGGGCATGCGCACCGGGCCGTTGGTTTCCAGCACCACGGTGGTCTTGGGGTTGGCCTTGGCCACCGCTTCGATCAAGGCGTCCTGGTTATCGGGCAATTGCATGTCCGGCAGGTCCACCGATTCGGCCGACCATTGGGTGGCGAACACGATCGCCACATCGGCGGCCTTGGCCGCGCGTGCCGCGGCAGCGCGGTCCTTGCCGTCGACATAATCGATCTGCACGTTCGGCAACGCGGCGCGCAATGCCTGCAGCGGCGAGGACGGATGGATGATCACCGGGCCGGGCCAGGTGGTCGGATTGAGGCCGGGTACGGCGTTGCCACCGTTGATGGTGTAGTCCACACGCGAGGAACCGCCGCCGGACATCACGCCCTTGTCGGCATACCCACCGATCACCGCGATGCGGCGCACATCCTTGGATAGCGGCAAGGTGGCCTGCTCGTTACGCAGCAGCACGCTGCCTTCTTCGGCAACATGCTGCGCGGACAGCTGCCCGGCCTTGCCGTCGATCGGCTGGCGCTTAGTGGGATGGTCGAACGCGCCATGCGCGAACAGGCTGCGCAGCACGCGCTTGACCATGTCGTCAAAGCGCGCGCGCGGCACCACGCCGGCCGACACCGCCATGCGCAACGGTGCGTCGAAGAACACCGCCGCATCGAACACTTCGCCGGCCGATTGCTGATCGAGTCCGGCCAGGGCCGCCTTGGAGCCGCTGTGCACGCCGCCCCAGTCGGACATCACGTAGCCGGGGTATTTCCATTCCTGCTTGAGTACCTGGTTGAGCAGGTAATCGTGCTCGCAGCCATAGATGCCGTTGATCTTGTTGTAGGAGCACATCACCGAGGCCGGGTCGCCGATCTTCAAGGCGATCTCGAACGCCAGCAGGTCCGATTCATGCATCGCCTGCTCGCCGATCTCGGCGCTGTGGAAATTGCGTCGCGTCTCCATGTCGTTGAGCGCGTAGTGCTTCATCGTCGACAGCACATGCTCGCTCTGCACGCCGCGGATCGACTCGCCGACCATGGTGCCGGCCAGCAGCGGGTCTTCGCCGGCATATTCGAAATTGCGTCCGTTGCGCGGGTCGCGCTGCAGGTTGACGCTGCCGGCCAGCAGCACATTGAAGCCCTGCTGCCAGGATTCGCGGCCCATGGTCTTGCCGCCGGCATAGGCCAGCTGCGGATTCCAGCTCGACGCGGCCGACGGGCCGGACGGCATCGCGGTGGCGAAGTCGCCCTTGCGGATGCCGCCGGGATTGGTCACGCCCACGCCGGCATCGGCCAGTTGCTGCGCCGGGATGCCCAGCCGTGGGACGCCGGGGACATAGCCGGCCGAGCCCAGCGCGCCCTCGGGCTTGGGAATCTTGTCGGTGCCCAGGCCGAAGTAGCTGCGCAGCATCTGGAATTTTTCATCCTCGCTCATCTGCGCGAGCAGACGGTCGGCGCGCTGGTCCGCGGTCAGCGCGGTGTCCATCCACGGCTGCGCTGCAGCGGCGGTCTGTGCGCCGAGCGGGGCGGCAAACGCGGTGCTGACGCCAAGGGCGATGGCCAGCGCGAGACGGCGTGGCCTGGAGTGTGTAAACGGTTTCATATCGAGATGTGGCACGGGTGGTCCTTGTGGTGCGGTTGCAATCAGGGGAGGGCACCGCGGTGCCCAGGTTCGAAAGGCGCGCGTACGCGCCGAATCAGATGCTTGCCGGAAGCGGGCGCCGGCTCAGAACTGCGTCTGTGCCGTGCGCAACACCGGATACAGGCGGTAGCGCTCGTCCCAGGAGGAGTGCAGGCGCGCGAAGAATTCCAGGCGTGCCTTCGGGTCGGCCGCGAAGGCCGCATCGTTGGCCAGGCGCTGTTCGAATTGCGCCTTCACTGCCGGGTCGCGCTCGAGCAGGTCGCGGGCCACCTCTTCGGCGACGTAGTCCTCCATGTATTCCTTGCGCTCGAATGCGGTGTTGAACAGGCCCCATTGCAGCAGTGAATCCGGCGCCTGCGGTTCCAGCATCGCCATCACCAGGCGCGACCTGGCCTGGGCGATCGGCACGAACAAGGAGCCGGCCGGCACGGTGCGGGTTTCATCGCGCCATTGCCCGGTGATCTCCAGGTTCTGGTGTCCTTCGTTGGAGCGCGCGGCAAAGGTTGCCTTGTCGGCACGGAAGCCCTGCACCGGATGCGCGGCAGTGGTGGCGATGGTGTCGAAGGCGATGCCGTGCAGGCGCAGTTTCTCCGCCACCAGCGCCGCTTGCGCGGCAGGCACCAGGTAGCCGCCGCGTGGCGCATCGACCACCACGTCCGGCTTGATCTGATCGCGTAACGGCACCTTCCAGAGTTGCGGCCTGGTCTCGTCGTAGCGCGTCATCAACGCGCCGGAAATCGGTGAGGGCGTACGCGTGTAGGCGTAACCACGGAAGGCCACGGTGCGTGCGGCCGGGCCGGCAGCGAAGCTCAACGGCTCCATCTCGCCGGCCAGTCTGGTGGCGCGCTGATCGGCCGCCAGCGCATCGGCGCGCCAGCTGGCGCCGTTGCGCGCGGTCTGCTGCAGCACCGACACGATGGCGTTGCGGGTGACGCGTACGCGCACCGGGTAGGTCTTCCACGAATGCGTTTCCACCAGCATGCCGAAGCGGTTGCGCAGCAGGAAATAGCCATGCGAAAACCGCGGCGGCGACACGTCGTCGGCAAAGCCCGAGGTCGGGTCGTCCTCGTGCACGAACGAGGGGTAATACGGCAGCGGCAGCGAGCCCTGTCTGGACAGGTCGGCAATCACCGCATCGCGCCAGCGCGTGCCGTCGCGTTGCAGCGTGGCATCGCCGGCGTGCACGGGTTCCACCTGCACCGACACGTCGTGCTCGAACTTGGCGCCATCGGTGACGTGCAGGTCCACATACATCAGCGGATCCCACTGCTGCACCAGCCGCAGCATCGCCTGCATTTCCGGCGCGTCGGCCTTGAGGTAGTCGCGATTGAGATTGAGGTTCTGCGCGGTGGTGCGCCAGCCCATTTGCTCGGGGCCGCGCTGATTGGGTCGGTTCCAGGCGCCGAAGCGCTCATGGCCGTCGACGTTGAACACCGGCACGAACACCCAGACCAGTTTGTCGAGCACGCCTTTGCCGGTTTTGCCGTCCAACAATTCGCGCAGGGCTAGAAAGCCCGCGTCCTTGCCGTCGATCTCGCCGGCATGGATGCCGCCTTGCACCAGCACCACCGGCAACTTGCGCTGCGCAGCGCTGTCGGCATCCAGTGCGCCGCTGGTGGAGATGATCAGCGCCTTCATCGGCCGGCCTTCCGGGGTGGTGCCGAACTCGATGCAGCGCACCGCCTGCGGGTAGCGCTGCGCAAAGGCATCGCAGAGCGCGATGACTTCATCGTAGCGTCCGGTTTGCGCAAACCCGCTGCGCTCGGCCTGGGTGGTCAGCGGTTCGGCGGCCAGTGCGGCAAGGGTGGTGGTCAGCAGCAACAGGCTCAGGGCCAGGCGGGTGAAGCGGGGCATCCAGCGGTCCAGTGTTCCAGGAAAACGTTTGCAATGTAGCCGAGCCGGCGCAGCAGGCCAATCTGCACTGCGTCATGACTTGCGTGTGATCGGCGTGGTTGCGGCGTACCGGCAGCATTTTTCGGCACGCCTGGGCCGGACGTTGTGTCAGCTGCACCGCTACGGCGGCAACGAGCGCAGCGGCGTCAATGCATGCAGCGGCGCATCCAAGGCCTTATCCCATAGTCGCGATGGCGGCCAACCGGCGGCCGCCGGTACGATAGCGCGTGTTTTCTGCTCGACCGGACTGCCCTTGACCACTTCCACCTTGCCGGGCCCCACTGCCGATGCGCGGCTGCCGCGCCAGATACCCTTCATCATCGGCAACGAAGCCTGCGAGCGTTTCAGCTTCTACGGGATGCGCAACATCCTGGTGCAGTTCCTGATCACCTCGCTGCTGTTGCAGGAGGTCAGCGGACCCGGCCGCGAGGCCGAGGCCAAGCACATCCTGCACAGCTTCATGATCGGGGTGTTTTTCTTCCCGCTGCTCGGCGGTTGGCTGGCCGATCGCTTCTTCGGCAAATACAACACCATCCTGTGGTTCAGCCTGGTGTATTGCGCCGGGCATGCCTGCCTGGCCCTGTTCGAAGGCAGCCGCAGCGGCTTCTTCCTCGGGCTGGGTCTGATCGCGCTGGGTGCGGGCGGCATCAAGCCGCTGGTGGCCTCGTTCATGGGCGACCAGTTCGACCAGTCCAACAAGCACCTGGCCAAGGTGGTGTTCGACGGCTTCTACTGGATCATCAACTTCGGCTCGTTGTTCGCCTCGTTGTTGATCCCGCTGGCGCTGAAGAACCTGGGCCCGGCGTGGGCGTTTGGCATTCCCGGCATCCTGATGTTCGTGGCCACGCTGGTGTTCTGGCTGGGCCGCAGGCGCTATGTGCGGGTGCCGTTGCCGCCGAAGGACCCGCACGGCTTCGGTGCGGTGGTGCGCACCGCATTGCTGACACAGGCGCCGGGGCAGGGCCGTCCTGGACTGATGCTGGCAGTGGTGTCGGTGCTGCTGGCGCTGGCCTGCTTCGCGTTGGTCGACCAGCTCGGCATCGTCATCTGCCTGTGCATGGCGCTGGTGCTGTTGCTGGCCGGCATCGGCGGCGGCACCTGGTGGCAGCTGGAGCGTGCGCGCGGCATCCATCCCGATACCGCGGTCGAAGGCGTGCGCGCGCTGCTGCGGGTGCTGGTGATCTTTGCGCTGGTGACGCCGTTCTTTTCGCTGTTCGACCAGAAGGCCTCGACCTGGGTCCTGCAGGGGCGCGAGATGACGATGCCGGCCTGGTTCACCGCCTCGCAGATGCAGGCGCTCAATCCGCTGCTGGTGATGCTGCTGATCCCGTTCAACAATCTGGTGCTGTATCCGCTGCTGCGACGTGGCGGCTGGGAGCCGACAGCGCTGCGCCGCATGACCTGCGGCATCGCCTTCGGCGGCCTTGCCTGGATTGCGGTCGGTGCCATCCAGATCAGCATGGACGGCGGCGAGCCGATGCATATCGCCTGGCAGATCCTGCCCTATGCGCTGCTGACCTTCGGCGAGGTGCTGGTGTCGGCCACCGGGATCGAGTTCGCCTACAGCCAGGCACCGCCGTCGATGAAGGGCGTGGTGATGAGCTTCTGGTATCTGACCACCACGGTGGGCAATCTATGGGTGCTGCTGTCGAACGTGGCGGTGCGCAACGCCACGGTGACCTCCCACATCGCCGATACTGGGCTCAGCGAAGCGGCATTTCTGATGTTCTTCTTCGCGGCCTTCGCGTTCCTGGCGGCACTGGCCTTCGGCCTGTACGCGCGCGGGTATCGCATGGTCGACAATTACCGTTCTGCCTGAGGTCCGCATGATTACCCTGATCCTGATCGCCATCACCGGCATCGTCTCGTGGATGGCGTTCAACAACCGCAAGCTGGCTGACCGCCTGATCCTGTGGCCGCCGGCGCTGGACAAGCACAAGCAGTACGACCGCCTGGTCACCTACGGTTTCATCCATGCCGATCTGGGCCACCTGGTCTTCAACATGATCACGCTGTTCTTCTTCGGCCGGGTGATCGAAAACGTGATGACCCAGCTGACCGGCAGCGTGCTGACCTATCCGCTGTTCTATCTGGCGGCGCTGGTGGTCTCGATCCTGCCCAGCTATCTGAAGAACCAGAAGAACCCGAACTATCTCAGCCTGGGCGCCTCCGGCGCGGTGTCGGCGGTGTTGTTCGCCTTCATCCTGCTGCAGCCGTGGACCATCATCCTGGTGCTGTTCATTCCGGCGCCGGCGATCATCTACGCGGTGTTCTATGTCGGCTACAGCCTGTGGATGGACCGCCGCGGCGGCGATCGCATCAACCACAGCGCGCACCTGGCCGGTGCCGCGTTCGGCGTGATGTTCATGCTGATCATGGAGCCGCGCGTGCTGCAGGTATTCCTGGAGCAGCTATCCAATCCGCGTTTCGGCTGATCGGTTGGCAAACCGACCGCTGGCCGCCGGTGGGCACGCGCGGTTAGGTCGAAGTTGTCGGGATGAGCGGGTCGCCTTGGGCGACCGGACCAGGACCCTCGCGAGTGCGCGAGTGGTCCTGGGCAGTGATGCGACGCCGGCTCAGGCCGCGTCGCGTTTCTGGTCGCCAGCGACGCTGCCGGCGGGCACCGACCCGTAGGCCTGCTGCAGGCGCTGGTACACCGTGTCGTTGAGCTGCGCGAAGTCGGGGTTGTGGGTGTCGCCCTTGATGGCGAACTGGAACAGGCCTTCCAGCAGCGAGCTATCGCTGTCTGCGCTGTGTCCTGCCGAATCGTTGTGCATGCGGTGACTCCTCGTAGGTAAGGCGAAGGCGTCGGCGGGTCGCACCGGCCCGGGTGCAACGGGCGCCTTCGGCTGAGCTATCGGCGCGGCGCGAGCGAACTTAAGTGCCGGTTCGGCAGGCTGCGCGGGCGGTCACAGCATCGATTCATTTTCACGCAGGCGCGGCGCCGCGCTGGTCACACTGCTCGCCATCGTCACTGCCTCGTGCAGACCACCATGGAGGCAGCGACAGTGCAGGCAGACCACGATTCCACGCAGCAGCTCTTCAGCGTAGACACCGATGGACAACATGCCGAGCTGGCATACCGTCTGGAAGGCGAGCGCATGACCATCACGCATACGCATGTGCCCGACGCGATCGGTGGACGCGGCATTGCCGCAGTGCTGGTCGAGGCTGCCTTGGCGCATGCGCGCCAGCAGGGCTACAAGGTCGTGCCTGCCTGCAGCTATGCCGAGGCGTATGTCCGGCGGCACCAACAGTTTCAGGATCTGCTGGCCTGATCGCCGGCAGCGTGTCTTTGCAGATGTATCGATGGGGAGCAGGTGGGAATGGGGCGGTTGTCAGGAGTGAACGCAGTCCGGGGCTTGCTGATGCTGGCCGTGTTGGCAGGATGTACGCAGCGCGAGCCGACAACGGCCGAATCGGCACAGCCGGCAGCTGACGCAACCGCTGCCGCGGCACCGCCGGCCGAGCCCGTGCTGGTGCAAAGCGGCCCGCTGGAGGATGTGATCGAGCAAGCACCCGCCTACATGGTGGGTATCAGCTATCCGCGTGGGCTGGACGCGTTTCCCGAGCTGAGCGCACTGATCCGCAGCTATGCGCAGGCAGCACGCGCCGAACTCATGGAGGCGGTGTCCGGGCTCGGCAACGACAAGCCGGCCGCACCTTACGAGTTGTCGCTGGCGTTCGAGACCGTATTGCAGACCCCGGACCTGATCGTCGTGTCCGCTGACGGCAGCCGCTATACCGGTGGTGCGCATGGCGAGCCGTTGGTGGCGCGCTTTGTCTGGCTGGTCAAGGAGCGCAGGCAATTGACCGCGCAGGCCTTGATTCCGGACCCGGCAGGCTGGGAAAAGATCGGGCGCGAGGTGGCCGTGCAATTGCACAACGCCGCCACCCAGCGCGTGGAAGCCGATCGCGTGCCGGTCGCAGAACAGGCCGAGCAGGTGGCCTCGGCCGATCGCATGATTGCCGAAGGCACTGCCGCGCAGGTCGACAACTTTGCTCAGTTCGTGCCGGTGCTCAATCCGGCCGGGCAGATCACCGCGCTTCGGTTCGTGTTTCCGCCGTATCAGGTGGGGCCGTATTCGGATGGCACGCAAACGGCCGAGGTCGCTGCCTCGACATTGTTGGCGTCGGTCGCGCCGGAATATGTACATCTCTTCGCACGCTGAGGTGTCACCCCGCAGATGATGTGATTGAATGGCTTGGCCATTCAGTAATGTAATCAAACGGGTGATATGAGTAGTTTCGATCCAACCGCAAGTCGCGTGGACCACACCTGTGTGCGCTATCCGGCGTTTCCGCGTGAACCAGCCGTCCTGGTGCGGCTGATCAAGCATCTCTACAAGCGACTGCATACGCAGGGTTGTGTGCGGCTGAAGCCATACGGCATCAGCCCGCCGGAATACGAGATTCTGATGATGCTCTACGGCACCCCGGAGCAGGCGATCACGCCTACCGAGGTGGCCGAGGCCGCCAGCGAAAAGCCGGCCAACATCACCCGGCTCACCGACCAATTGTGCGAGAAGGGTTTGATCGCGCGTGGCAGCAGCCCGGACGATCGGCGCAAGATCATGCTGACCTTGCAGCCGGCAGGCCTGGCGTTGATCAACAGCCTGCTTCCCGACGCCTGCACGCTGCTCAATGCAGAGACCTCCAGCATCAGCGATGCCGAGCAGGTGCGGCTGGAAAAGCTGTTGAGGAAATTGCTCGACGGCGTGGATTCGGTCGAGCTCTGAGCACGGCGGCTGCGGCTCGCGCAGCCCGCTTCATCGCGACCATCAAAAACGCCGCCCGGATCGCTCCGGGCGGCGTCTTGGTTTCAACGCAGTGCGATTACGGCTTGGACTGCGGCGCTTCCGGCGTGGCGCCATCGCCACCTTGCGCACTCAGGCCGCGCTTCTCGAGCAGGGGCTCGATCTGCGGCGCATGGCCGGCAAAGTTCTGGAACAGTTCCATCGCATCGACGCTGCCGCCGCGCGAGAGCAGGGTCTGACGGAAGCGATCGCCGTTGGCGCGGCTCAGCCCGCCGTGCTGCTTGAACCATTGCTGGGTGTTGGCGTCGAGCACTTCCGACCAGATGTAGGCGTAATAGCCGGCCGCGTAACCGCCCATGATGTGGCTGAAGTACGGGGTCTTGTAGCGCGGCGGCACCGGCGCGTAGGCGATGCCGTCCTGCTGCAGGGCCTTGGCTTCGAACGCCATCACGCCAGCGGCGTCGGGCACCTGGCTGGCGCTGATCTGGTGCCAGTTCTGATCGAGCATGGCCGCGCCCAGATACTCGGTGGTGGCAAAGCCCTGGTTGAACTTGGAGGCGGCAATCACCTTGTCCAGCAGCGCCTGCGGCATCGGCGTGCCGTTCTGGTAATGCTTGGCGTAGTTCTTCAGGATCGACGGCTCGTCGGCCCACATCTCGTTGACCTGCGAGGGGAACTCGACGAAGTCGCGCGGCACGCTGGTGCCGGAGAAATACGGGTATTTGACGTCCGAGAACATGCCGTGCAGCGCATGCCCGAACTCATGGAACATGGTGGTCACCTCGTCCCAGGTCAGCAGCGTCGGCTGGCCGGCCGGCGGCTTGGGGATGTTGAGGTGATTGGCGACCACCGGCTTGAAACCGGTCAGCGCCGACTGCGACACGTAGGAGTTCATCCAGGCGCCGCCGCGCTTGGATTCGCGTGCATACATGTCGGCGATGAAGATCGCCAGCTGCTTGCCGTCGGCGTCGAACACGTCATAGACGGTGATGTCGTCGCGGTAGGTCGGCAGATCGGTGCGCTGCTTGAAGGTCAGGCCGTATTCCTGATTGGCCGCATAGAACACGCCGTTTTCCAGCACGTTCTTCAGCTCGAAGTACGGCTTGAGCTGGGATTCGTCGAAGTTGTACTTGGCCTGGCGCACCTTCTCGCTGTAGTAGGCCCAATCCCATGCTTCGAGCTTGAAGGTCGGCTTGCGCGCGGCCTTCTGTTCCTTGTCGATCATCGCCTGCAGATCGGCCGCTTCGCGCTTGGCATTGGCCACTGCCGCTGGTGCCAGCTTGCCCAGCATCGCGTTGACCGCTTCCGGCGTCTTGGCGGTCTGGTTTTCCAGCGAATAGGCAGCGTAGGTCGGGAAGCCGAGCAGCTTGGCCTTGTCGGCGCGCAGCTTCATGATGCGCGCCACCAGTGCGGTGTTGTCGTACTGGCCGCCGTGGCTGCCACGCGACACCGAGGCGTCGTAGATCTTCTTGCGCAGTTCGCGATTCTTCAGCTGGGTCAGCGGCGGCTGGCCGGTGGTGTTGAGCAGCGCGATCACGTACTTGCCGTCGAGCTTGCGCGCCTTGGCGGCTTCGGCGGCAGCGGCAATCTGCTCTTCGGACAGGCCATCGAGCTGTTTGACGTCATCGACGACAACGGCGGCGGCATTCACTTCGGCCAGCACGTTCTGGCTGAAGGTGGTGCCCAGGTTGGCCAGCTCGGCATTCATCGCCTTGAGCGTGGTCTTGTCGGCATCGGAGAGCTTGGCGCCGTCGCGTACGAAATCGCTGTAGTACTTCTCGACCAGGCGCACGCCCTGGGCGTCCAGGCCCAGCTTGCTGCGCTGGTCGTACAGGGTCTGGATACGCGCGAACAGCTTGCCATTGAGCGAGATCGCATCGCGGTGCGCGGCGAACTTCGCCGAATAGTCGGCCTGCAGTTTCTTGCGCGCATCGTTGGTGTCGGCACCGACCAGGTTGAAGAACACCGTGGTGGCGCGATCCAGCGTGGCGCCGCTTTTTTCCAGCGCGATGAGGGTGTTGTCGAAGCTCGGCTTGGCCTTCTGGTTGGCGATCTTTTCCACTTCCTTCAACTGCTCGGTCATGCCGGCGTCGAAGGCGGGTGCGAAATCGCTGTCCTTGATCTTGTCGAACTGCGGGTAGTGCAGCGGCAGCGTGCTGTCGGCAAAGAAGGGGTTGGCTTGGGTGGCGGCCTGCGTGGTGGCGGGTGCGGCGATGCTGTAGGACGGCATGGCAAGTCCTAGGGAAGCGGCCAGGGCAAAGGCGAGACGGGTGGTCAAGAGGGTGGCTCCAAAGTGCGAACCGCCGAGGCTACCCCAGCCGGGCCGGACAGGCGTGTGACAAAAGGCATGGCTGCAAGGTCATTGCGATGCCATCAGGCGGGCACGAGCGGTGCTGGTCTTGTGGGCACATGACCGATGACACCACGGGCGCGCAGCCGCCGGACCGGCGCTGCCGGCATGCGGTGCGGCGTGTTCCACTCGGCTGCATTCCGGCTGCTCGGCGGGCAGCGAGGTCTCGATCGGTCCGCCTGACGGATGCTGGCCGGTAGCGCGCCGTGTCAGCGGCCGGCAACGGCGAGGACCAGCGGGAAGGGCCAGATGGCTGCGGCGACGCATGCGTTGAAAAACGCCTCTTCCGGCTGACACGCTCGGCGACAGCGATGCGACGCTGCCGGCTGCTGGGTTACGCTGCCCGTCTCGCACACTTCAGGGCAGCCATGAGCGACATCTCCACGTTCGAATTCACCGACCTGGAAGGCCGGCCCCGCTCGCTGCGCGATTACGCCGGCAAGGTGGTGCTGGTGGTCAATGTCGCTTCGAAATGCGGCTTTACTCCGCAGTACGCAGGCCTGCAGGCGCTGTGGCAGCGCTATCGCGAGCGCGGGCTGGTGGTGATCGGGTTTCCCTGCGATCAGTTCGGTCATCAGGAGCCGGGCGATGCCGCACAGATCCGCCAGTTCTGCTCGCTCGATTACGCGGTGGATTTTCCGCTGGCCGAGAAGGTCGAGGTCAATGGCAGCGGCGCGCATCCGCTGTGGCAATGGCTCAAACGCGAACAGCGCGGCGTGCTGGGATCGGAAGCGATCAAGTGGAACTTCACCAAGTTCCTGATCGGCCGCGATGGCACGGTGCTGGAGCGGTACGCTCCGACCACCAAGCCGGAAGCGCTGGCAGCAGATATCGAGCGCGCGCTGGGCGCGTGATCGCGCAAGGCGCGTCGCTCAAACCGTAGGAGCGCACCTGGGCGCGATGAGGCATTCCCGGGAACGCCTCATCGCGCCCGGGTGCGCTCCTACGACAGTGCATGCCGGCGTCGCGGTCTGCGTAAACGCTGCATCGCGCGGGCGTTTCACGCGCGCCGCATCACTTCTCGACGAAGGCGCGCTCGAACACGTAATGCCCCGGCGTGCCGATGCGTGGCGAGGTCTGGAAGCCACGTGCATCCAGTAGGCTGCGCAGGTCGGCCAGCATTTGCGGGCTGCCGCAGATCATGAAGCGGTCGTTGGCCGGGTCCAGCGGCGGCAACCCGAGCGTCTGCTGCATGCGGCCATCGGCCATCAGCTCGGTCAGGCGGCCCTGGTTGGCGAACGCCTCACGCGTCACCGCCGGGTAGTACAGCAACTTCTCGCGCAGGATGTCGCCGAGAAATTCGTGCTGCGGCAGCTCGCGCTCGAAGTAGTCGCGATAGGCCAGATCCTGCACGAAGCGCACGCCCTGGGTCAGGATCACCTTGTCGAAACGCTCGTAGGTTTCCGGGTCCTTGATCACCGACAACCACGGCGCCAGACCGGTACCGGTGCCCAGCAGGTACAGGTTGCGGCCCGGGTGCAGGTCGCTGATCAGCAGCGTCCCGGTGGGTTTCTTGCCGACCAGCACCTTGTCGCCCGGCTGGATGTGCTGCAGCCGCGAGGTCAGCGGGCCGTCCGGCACCTTGATGCTGAAGAACTCCAGATGTTCTTCCCAATTGGCGCTGGCGATCGAGTACGCACGCAGCAGCGGGCGCGTCTCGGTCTCCAGACCGATCATCACGAACTGCCCGTTCTCGAAGCGGAAACCGGCATCGCGGGTGGTGGTGAAGCTGAAGTAGGCATCGGTCCAGTGACGGACCTCAAGCACCGTTTCGGCGCCGAAAGCGGAAGACATACCGGTAAGTGTCGTGGGAAGAGTACCTGCCAATTCTACCTCAAGCCGGCCAAATGAGAGAGGCTCTCATTTGGGTGCCGGGATTGGGGAGTCGGGATTGGGGATTGGTAAGAGCTGCCGGCTCATCCGCGAGCCCGATGCGTCCAGGACCCAGGATCTGCTCTTGCGAATCCCCAATCCCGACTCCCGAATCCCGGCCTCACCGATACCCCGCCGCCTGCAACTCGAACAGCTCCGCATAGCGCCCGCCCTGGGCCATCAGTTCGGCATGGGTGCCGTTGGCCTCGATGCGGCCCGCGGCCAGCACCAGGATGCGGTCGGCCATGCGCACGCTGGAGAAGCGGTGCGAGATCAGCACCGCGGTGCGGTTGTCCGACAGCTCCTTGAAGCGCTGGAACACCTCGAACTCGCTGCGCGCATCCAGGGCGGCGGTGGGTTCGTCCAGGATCATCAGCTGCGCATCGCGCATGTAGGCGCGGGCGATGGCGATCTTCTGCCACTGCCCGCCGGACAGGTCCACGCTGTTCTTGAAGCGGCGTCCGACCAGCTGGTCGTAGCCATCGGGCAGGCCATCGATCAGCTCGCCGGCCATCGCACGCTGCGCAGCGGCGCGGATGCGCGGCGCATCGTCCATCGCATCGACCTGGCCGACACCGATGTTCTCGCCCACGCTCAGGTGATAGCGCACGAAGTCCTGAAAGATCACGCCCAGGTTGGCGCGCACATCGTCCAGGTCGTAGTCGCGCAGGTCGCGGCCATCGAGCAGGATGCGGCCTTCGTCCGGGTCGTACAGCCGCGCCAGCAGCTTGACCAGGGTGGTCTTGCCGGCGCCGTTTTCGCCGACCAGCGCCAGCACTTCACCGGCACGCAGTTCGAAATCCAGATGCCGCACCGTCCACTGTTCGGCATCCGGGTAGCGGAAGCCCACGTCCTCGAACACGAAGCCCTGGCGGATCGGTCGTGGCACCGGCAGCGCGTTCGGGCGCGAGCGGATCTCCGGCACGATGTTGAAGAACGAATACAGATCGTCCAGATATAAGGCCTGGCCGGCGACCTGCGAGAACCCGATCAGCAGGCCTTCCAGCAACTGGCGCAGGCGCAGGAAACTGCCGGCCAGGAAGGTCAGATCGCCGATGCTGAAATCGCCGCGCACGGTGCGCCAGGCGATGTAGCCATAGGCCATGTAGTAGCCCAAGGTGCCAAGCGCAGCCAGCAATGCGCCCCACAACGCACGCTTGCGCGCCAGCGCGCGGTTGGCATGGAAGAACTTGTCGGCCAGACGGCGATAGCGTGCGATCAGGAAGCGGTGCAGGTTGAGGATCTTGACTTCCTTGGCGGTCTCGACGCTCGCGCCGACCTGGCGCAGGTAGTCGAGCTGGCGCCGCTCCGGCGTCCACTGGAAGTTGAGCGAATAGCCCAGCGCATTGAAATGCGCCTCGCCGATGAAGGCCGGGATCAGCGCGATCGCCAGCAGCAGGATCAACCACGGCGCGTACACCATCAGGCCCACTGCCAGGCTGACCACGGTGATGGCGTCCTGCACCTGGCCGAACAGCTGGCTCATCAGGTTCATGCGGTTCATGGTCTGGCGCCGCGCGCGATCCAGCTTGTCCTGCCGGTCGGGGTCTTCGAAGTCCTCCAGATCCAGCTGCGCGGCATGCTCCATCAGGCGCACGCTGGCGGCGTTGTTGAACAGCTCCGACAACAAGGCATCGGCGTAGCCGACCAGCCGGCCGAGCAGGTCCGAGCCGATCGCCAGGGCCAGTTCCAGCGCCAGCAATTCCAGCAGCCGGTTCAGCCGGCCGCTGCCCAGCGCCTGCGCCAGCGAGTCGAAGGCCGGCGGTTGACCGACCAGGTGGATGGCCTCGTCGATGATCAGTTTGCCGATATACAACGAGGCCACCGGCATCAACGCGCGCAGTACGCGCAAGCCGATGCTGCTGGCGCTCAGCCAGCGGCTGGTCTGCCAGATCTGGCGCAGGAAGGGCGGCAGGTTGCGCAGCGCATCCAGGCGCTCGCGCAGGGTGGGGCCGGTACGGGGAGCGGCAGGCGCAGAGGCGCCGGAACGGGAGGCTGACATCGGCTTAGTGTGCAGCGCCACGCGTCGGCGCGGGGTGTTGGAGGTGCGCCGCGCCCACGGCGGCATTGGCGCGCCGCTGCCGACTGCACGCGTGCAAGGCAACGCGGTCGCTTGCCTGCAGCGTGCCCATACGCGGGTCAGCCCCGCGCACGATCGGTGGCCCGATCAATCGTCTCGATTGACGCAACGCCCGGACACGCCGGGAGTTTCGACTAAAATGGCTGGATTGCCCCCGCCAGCCGTAGAGCCAGCCGTGACCTCGATCAAGCAGGAAGACCTCATCCAGTCCGTCGCCGACGCGTTGCAGTACATCAGCTACTACCACCCGGTCGACTACATCAGGAACCTGTCCGCTGCCTACGAGCGCGAAGAGTCGCCGGCGGCCAAGGACGCCATCGCGCAGATCCTGATCAACTCGCGCATGTGCGCCGAAGGCCATCGCCCGATCTGCCAGGATACCGGCATCGTTACCGTGTTCCTCGAGATCGGCATGCAGGTGCGCTGGGACGACGCCACCATGGGCGTGGAAGACATGGTCAACGAAGGCGTGCGCCGCGCCTACAACCACCCCGACAACAAGCTGCGCGCCAGCGTGCTGGCCGACCCGGCCGGCAAGCGCACCAACACCCGCGACAACACCCCGGCGGTGGTCAACACCAAGATCGTGCCTGGCCACCATGTCGAAGTGATCGTCGCGGCCAAGGGCGGCGGTTCGGAAGCCAAGAGCAAGTTCGCCATGCTCAACCCGTCCGACTCCATCGTCGACTGGGTGCTCAAGACCGTGCCGACCATGGGCGCCGGCTGGTGCCCGCCGGGCATGCTCGGCATCGGCATCGGCGGCACTGCCGAAAAGGCCATGCTGCTGGCCAAGGAAGCGCTGATGGAGCCGATCGACATCGTCGACCTGCAGGCGCGCGGCGCGTCCAATCGCGCCGAAGAACTGCGCCTGGAACTCTACGAAAAGGTCAACGCGCTCGGCATCGGCGCGCAGGGCCTGGGCGGCCTGACCACGGTGCTGGACATCAAGGTCAAGGATTACCCGACCCATGCGGCCAACCTGCCGGTGGCGCTGATTCCCAACTGCGCGGCCACCCGCCATGCGCACTTCACCCTGGACGGCAGCGGCCCGGTGATGCTGGACCCGCCGTCGCTGGAAGACTGGCCTAAGCTCACCTACAACCCGACCAACGCGCGCCGGGTCAATCTGGACACCATCACCCGTGAGGAAGTGGCCAGCTTCAAGCCGGGCGAGGTGGTGCTGCTCAACGGCAAGCTGCTGACCGGCCGCGACGCGGCGCACAAGCGCATGATCGACATGCTCAACAAGGGCGAAACCTTGCCGGTCGACTTCACCAACCGCTTCATCTACTACGTCGGCCCGGTCGACCCGGTGCGCGATGAGGTGGTCGGCCCGGCCGGCCCGACCACCGCCACGCGCATGGACAAGTTCACCCGCCAGATGCTGGAGCAGACCGGCCTGCTGGGCATGGTCGGCAAGTCCGAGCGTGGCGATGCGGCGATCGAGGCGATCCGCGACAACAAGGCTGTGTATCTGATGGCGGTCGGCGGCTCGGCCTATCTGGTGTCCAAGGCGATCAAGGCCGCACGCGTGCTCGCATTCGAAGACCTGGGCATGGAAGCGATCTACGAATTCGAGGTCAAGGACATGCCGGTCACTGTGGCGGTGGATTCCACCGGTGAATCGGTGCACAAGACCGGCCCGCGGCAATGGCAATCACGCATCGGCAAGATTCCGGTCGTGGTGGAATAAGTAACCCTGGAACGGCGACGCACTTGCACTGCGTCGCCGTTTTCAGTTTTGGCGCTGCGCTGCCTGCTGTTCGCGCGCTGCCTATATGCTGGAAAAAACGCCTGCATGCGTGTCTCACGTAGGGTGGCGGGACGGCCCAACAGGAACGGGCTATGCTCGGGGCATACATGCCGGCACCCCTCAGGAGAACAGGAATGCTCCGTCTCGTCTGCCTCGCCTTCCTGGTGTGCGCCAGCCTGCCTCTGGTAGCGCAACAAAAGACCCAGCCCACCGTGCTGTTTCCGTCCGGCAACTATGCGCCGCAACCCACCGCGCCAGTACCGTTTGCCGAGAAAAAGCCGCTCAAGCCCAGCGACACCGCCACGCGCTTCAACGGCCCCTCGGCGATGGAGCGCTGCATCGCGCAATGCAACCGCCGCGCCGCGCAGTGCGCCGCCGACCGGCCCAGCGAAAGCAGCTGCCGCATGGCGGTTGCACCACGCGGAAAGAGCTGCGATGCAACCCAGAATCCGGCGCAGCGGGCCAATTGCATGGCCCAGGTGTTCGATTGCACGCAGCAGAGCGATGTCAATCGCTGTGAACCCCGCAAGCTCGCCTGCTTGCGTTCCTGTACCAACTGACGAAGGAGTTTGCATGACCACCACGCTGTACCACGCCCCCAGCACTGCCGCACTGGTCGTGCATTGGCTGTTGATCGAACTGGAGGTGCCGCACGTACTGCATCCGCTGGATTTCGAACGCGCCGAGCAGAAATCGCCGCAGTATCTGGCGCTCAATCCGGCCGGCGTGGTGCCGACGCTGGTGCTCGACGGACACGTGCTGACCGAGGCGGCCGCGATCGTGCTGCATCTGGCCGACCTGCATCCGCAGGCCGGGCTGGCACCACCGCTCGGCACCCCCGAGCGGGCGGCGTACTACCAGTGGATGTTCTTCTGCGCCAACACCTTGCAGCCGGCGTACCGGGCCTGGTTCTATCCGGACGAGCCGGCCGGTGCCGCGCACGCCGAAGCCGCGCAATCCCAGGCGCGCGCCAGACTGGAGGCGGCCTGGGCCCGGGTCGATACGCACCTGCAGGCCAACGGCCCGTATCTGCTCGGGCAGACCCTGTCGGCGGCCGATTTCATGCTGACCATGATGATGCGTTGGTCGCGCAACATGCCCCGTCCCAGCGATAGCTGGCCGGCCTTGCAGGCGCATGCGCAGCGAATGAAAGCCCGCCCGGCATTTCAGGAAACCTATCGCCGTGAGGGTCTGACGGACTGGACCTGAACCGAAGGGCGCGGGCCGCGAAATCGTGTCGACACAAGCTCCAGTCGCGCCGTGGTGCCGCGCCTGGCGCAGTGTACGATCGCCAGACAACCAGAGAGCAGGGGCTCGTCCATGTCGCATTCCGCATCCCGTCGAAAACTGCTGCAATGTGCCTGTTGTGCGCCGATCGCGGCCGCCGCCGCGTCACTGCCGTTCGCCGTCGGTGCGGCGCCGTCGAAGAAGACCGATCTCAATGCCGAGCAGGCATTGCAGGTGCTGCGTGACGGCAATGCCGCCTTCGTGGAAAACCGTCCCAAGAAGGTCATTTCCGACAGCAAGCGCCGTCTGGAACTGGCGCTGGGGCAGACCCCGTTCGTGATTCTGGTGTCGTGCTCGGATTCGCGCGTGCCGCCGGAACTGCTGTTTGGCCGTGGCCTAGGCGAGATGTTCATCGTCCGCAATGCCGGCAACACCGTCGACACCACGGCACTGGGCTCGATCGAATACGCGGTCAGCCAGCTTGGCGTGCCGCTGGTGGTGGTGATGGGCCACGAGAGCTGTGGCGCGGTCGCCGCGGCGGTGTCGGTGGTGGAGAAGAACGCATTCTTCCCGGGTGCGATCGGCGCGATGATCGAGCCGATCGTCCCGGCCGTGCTGACCGCCAAGAGCAAGGGCGGCGACGACCTGCTGGCGGCCTCGGTCAAGGCCAACGTCAAGCGCACCGTCGACCGCCTGCGTGGCGCGTCCGAGCCGGCGCTGCTCGAACCGCTGCGCGCAGGCAATGTTCGCGTGGTCGGTGCGTACTACACCTTGAAAGATGGCAAGGTTGATTTCTTCGACGTCTGATCGCTGCCAAAGCCGTTTCATGAAGACAGCGCAGGATGATCTCCTGCGCTGTCTTTTTTGTATGTGCGGAGGGTGTGGAGCAGCCTAGCTGTCAGCGCTGTGGAACTTGGAGGGGCTATCAAACTGCTGCGCTCATCGCCAGGCAGGCGTGGGCCGTGTCCGGAACCTGCATGCCACGCATGCACTACGATTCCTGCGCGCCCAGCTGACGACTGCTTGCTACGTTTTGCCGCTCCAAGTTGCAAGTCCACAAGTAAAAAGCCGGCATGCGCGCATGCCGGCTTTCAATATTTTTCGACCTTGCTCAACGCAGCAGTGCGATGTGCTTAGAACCACTCCAGCAACGACACGCCCAGGCCGATGTAGGTGGCCTTGTGGTTGTAGTCGATCAGGCTTTCGCCGTAGCCGTCGAACACCTGCACGTGACCACGCAGCAGGTTGGTGATCGGGAAGCCGTAATCCAGCTGCACCGAGCCATGCGAGCGGTCGCCGCCGCGCAGCGAATGCCGCGCAATCAACGCCACTTCATGCCCGTCCTTGTTGTAGACCAGGGTGGCGTCGCCACGGCCCATGTAATCCTCGATATCGGGATTGTTGTCGTCGGCGCGGTCTTCCTTGATGCGGAACCACGGGCGCAGCGTCAATGCCCAGTTCTCGCGGTCCAGCCCGATGTTGAGAATGACCCGGTTCCAGGAGCGCGACAGCGGATCTTCGCGGCCGTTGGACATGTGGTTGATGCTGATGCCGCTCATGCGGCCCTTCCAGCCGAACAGGCTGTAGTTGTTGCGGAACACCAGCATCGCTTCCGGCTCGTAATTGGTTTCGCGGAACGGGCGCGAGGCATCGGTGTTGTAGGCCTGCCAGCGCGAACTCTGGGTGTAGCCCATCCAGATGTCGCCGTTGTCGCCGAACAGATCCTCGACCACCTTGGTCTTGAAGCTGAGCTGGAACTTCAGTTCGGTGCTGTCCAGTTGCTGCGGGGTGGACACCGAGTTGGCCGGGTTCGGCGACTGCGGGGTGCGGTTGGAGTCGCTGGTCCAAAACGCCGGCAGCAGGTAGACCGGCTTGTAGCCGCGCAACTGGAAGGTGCCCAGCTTGGAGTCCTTGGCCAGCTCCCAGCGGCGGTCCAGCAACGAACCGCGGCCGGCGTTGGCGACCGCCTCGGCCTTGGGCTGATCCTGGCCATCGGCGCGGAAGAAGTCGCCGACGCGGCTGATGGCACGTTCGTCCTGCGGCTTGGACTCTTTCTGCTTGGCGATCTGCGCGGCGGCATCGGCCTCGGCGGTCAGCTGCGGGGTATAGCCCAGCGCCTGGTCGTAGCAGGCAAGCCGTGCCGCATCCGAGGTGACGGAAGTGCAGGCCTGCGGCGAGGCGGGGGTAGGGGCGATTTCCTGTGCGTGCGCCAGCGGCGCGGCGGCCAGGGCAATCAGCATCAAGGGACGGGTGCGGTGCTTGGACATGGTCAGTCTGGCCGAATGAAGGCGCCAGGCAGGCGCGTCAGATGCGAAGCTTAACGG
The DNA here is from genome assembly GCF_040202355.2 of Xanthomonas sp. WHRI 7064. NCBI lineage: Bacteria > Pseudomonadati > Pseudomonadota > Gammaproteobacteria > Lysobacterales > Lysobacteraceae > Xanthomonas > Xanthomonas sp. WHRI 7064. Next base: position 1,778,253 of record NZ_CP167821.1, read on the forward strand.
TCGCGCCTGCATACGCGGTGTGTACACGGTGGCATAACATCCGGGCGACGCCTGCAATCGATAGCTGGCCGCGATCGCGTGGGTGCCTGCGTCGTCAGTGTCCGGGCGATCAGCCGACCCAATCAGCGTCTGTGAACGCTGGAAATCCGCTAGAAAAACCAGGCAATGGCGAACACGCCCAGCATGCACAGGCCCAGTGCCAGCTTGGTGGCGGTGCCGAACACGATGCCCAGCCAGGTGCCAAAGCCGACCTTGGTGGCCTGGTCGGATTTGCGGGTCTGCCAGTATTCGCCGAGCCACGCGCCGGCGAACGGGCCGACGAACAAGCCGATCGGCATGAAGAAGATGCCGACGACCGAGCCGATCACCGAGCCCCACAGTGCCGCCTTGCTGGCACCGACCCGCTGGGCGCCGTACACGGTGGCAAGGAAGTCGATCGCAAACGACAACGCCGTCATCAGGCCCAGGATCACCAGCGCTACCCAACCGACGTGGGCAAAGCCATCTGCCCAGGCGGCCACCAGCAGTCCCGCGAACACCAATGGCAGGCCTGGCAGCGCCGGCAGGACCACCCCGGCAAGGCCGATCAGGACCAGTACGCCAGCCAGGATGTAGTAGACGACGGTGGTATCCATGATGTTTAAAAATGTCCTATTTCAGGCTTGACAAAATTGCGCAAGGGTTGCTTGAAAATTCGTTTGGCGCGGGTTAAGTTGCCAGCGCTGCTGTTTGCAACGGTCACCGTGAATCGTGGCCTGATGCGGTAGATCGTTCGATCCGCTACATCCTTGTACCTCGCTTCCTCCTTGCAATCACAGCCACCACCGTCAGTCCATCACAGTGTCGTAGGGAGTCAGTCGAGATGTCCAATATCGAACGCGAAAATGGTGTCGTGAAGTGGTTCAACGATGCCAAGGGTTTTGGCTTCATCAGTCGCGAAAACGGCGAGGACGTCTTCGTCCATTTCCGTGCGATCCAGATCCAGGGCTTCAAGAGCCTCAAGGAAGGCCAGAAGGTCAGCTTCACCGTCGTGCAGGGACAGAAGGGCCTGCAGGCCGATGCAGTGCAGGTGGTCTGAGCGCGGCGCAACACGGCAGGCCATCGTGCAGACAGCAGAAAGGCCCGTCGCCGGGCCTTTCTGTCATTCGCCAACACTGGCGAATCGAACGTAGCGAGCAGTCGTCAGGCGGGCACGAAGAAATCGAAGTACACGTGGGATGCATGCCAATTCCGGGGACCAACTGCGCCGGCTTGACGGTGGGCGCAGTGACTTACTGGCCGCTACTGGTAAGCGCGCCGGTCAGCGCAGCACGACCTTGCCGTTGACCACCCGCACATAGGCATTTTCGCGCACGCCAGCCAGGTCGCGCTGGTTCACCACGATCACGCGGCCGTCGTCCATGCGCACCTGCACATCGAAGCTGTCGCTGGTGACGTTGTTCTGGATCGCATTGCCCGCCAGCGCGCCGGCGGCGGCACCGGCCACGGCCGAGACGTTCTTGTTGCCCTTGCTGCCACCGGTCTCCTTGGAGATCTGGCGACCGGCCACCGCGCCGACGATGCCGCCGAGCACCGCACCGGTGCCGGTGGGAGCGCTGCGGGTCGGGCCGACTTCATCGATGCGGGTCACGATGCCGCAATCCACGCAGCGTGCCTGCGGCTGCGAGTAGCCCTGATCGTAGCCGCGGTCGCCGCGGTAGCTGCCGTACTGGGGCTGGGAGGTGGCGCAGCCAACCAGCGTTGCGGTTGCAGCCAGGCCAATGACGAGCAGTCGGGTCTTCATGAGGTCTCTCCGGGGTGGTTCGAAAAAGCGGTCAGGGCCGCGGCGACGTCATCCTGTGTTGGTCAGGGTGAACGGTCTGCCAACTGGATCACTCCAGGCTTAACGAAACCCGAGCGTCCTGTTCACCGCCGCTGCCGTGCGCATTGATGCGGCAGTGCGATGCCGGTTCAGCGGAAGTCGCGATGACAGGCCTCGCAGGCGTCATTGATCTGTGGCCTGACTGCGGCAAGCGCGGCGCAATCGGCTGGATGTGTGCGCCGTGCCTGGTCCAGGACAGTGCGCAGGGCGCTGGCATGCTCGCCGAAGCGGCGGTCCTCGCCGATGTCCGGAAAGGCCGGCTCCAGTTCGCCGGCAAGCAGGCGCAGCGATTGCAGTCGCGCTCGCTGGCGTGTGGAGTTGCAGCCACCATCGGTATCGGCTTGCAGGGCGCGCACTTGGTAAGCCATCACCTGCATCAGGCTGTCCGGCACCGGGTTGCGTCTGGCCTGCAGCACGCGCGCCACCATCACCGTGCACACCAGCCCGATCAGGATGCCCAGCACCAGCAGGAAGGCATAGCGGGACGCACGCGATTGTTCGGTGGGTGGGGCGGGCATGGACGGAACTCCGGTGGGCGCGGACATCAGTATGTCGATGGGCGCGCGCTGATCAGCGCGCGTAAAATAGGCCGATGAAAGCACAATGGCGTGAACGCTTTGCCGGTATCGACCGGCTGTACGGAGTCGGCACGGTGGAGCGGCTGGCCGCCTGCCGCGTGGCAGTGGTGGGGATGGGCGGCGTGGGCTCGTGGGTGGTCGAGGCGCTGGCGCGTACCGGCGTCGGCCACATCCGCCTGATCGATGCCGACGACCTGTGCGTGTCCAACACCAACCGGCAGCTGCCGGCGCTGGCAGGGCAGTACGGACGCAACAAGGCGCGCGCGATGGCCGAGCGCTGCGTGGCGATCAACCCGGAAATCGAGGCCGATGCGGTGGAGTCGTTCCTCACCGCCGGCAATATCGAACAGCTGCTCGGCGATACGTTCGACCTGGTGATCGATGCCTGCGACAGCTTCCGGGTGAAGGTGGAAACCATCGCCTGGTGCCGTCGACGCAAGCTGCCCTTGCTGACGGTGGGCGCAGCTGGCGGGCGCACCGATCCCACCCTGGTGCGGGTACGCGATGTCTCGCGCACCGAACACGACGCGATGCTGGCGCTGATCCGCAAGAAGCTGCGCAGCGAATTCAACTTCCCCAAGAATCCGCAGCGCTATTTCGGCGTGCCGGCGGTGTACTCGCTGGAGAACGTCAAATACCCGCAGGCCGATGGCAGCGTCTGCGGCATCCGTCCGCAGCTGGATGCCGACGCCACACTCAAACTGGATTGCGGAGCCGGGCTGGGCGCAGCCACGCATATCACCGGCACCTTTGCGTTTGTCGCGGTGGGCAAGGCGCTGGAGATGTTGCTCAAGCCGAAGGTGGCTGCTGCCAAGCCTGTTGCCGAGGCTGCCTCGGCGGGGTGAGTGCCCTGTTGCCGCCTCATGCGGCAACGGGCAGTGCGATCAGCCCGGCAACCCGAACAACCGCCGTGCGTTGGCGGTGGTCTGCGCGGTGATGTGCTCGGCCGCCTCGCCGCGTAGCTGTGCGATGCAGTCCAGCACCGTGCGCAGGTAGGCCGGCTCGTTGCGTTGGCCGCGGATGCTGGCGTCGGGCTGATCCGGCGCATCGGTTTCCAGCAGCAGCCAGTCCAGCGGCATCGTTGCAGCCAGGCCGCGCAGGCGATTGGCACGCGGGTAGGTCACCGGGCCGCCCAGGCCGATCATGAAATCCAGCTTCCACAATTGCTGCGCCTGTTCGGGGCTGCCGGCAAAGCTGTGCACTACACCGCGTAGGCCGCCCACGGCCTTGATGCGGGCGATAACCTCTTCGGTGGCGCGCCGCGCATGCACGATCAGCGGCAGCTCGAAGCGCTTGGCCAGCTGCAGTTGCCCGTCGAAATAATCGCGCTGCATCTGCGCGTCCAGCCCGTCCAGATAGAAGTCCAGCCCGCACTCGCCAATGGCGCAGGGCCGCTCGCGCTCGATCCACTCGGCCAGCAGCTGCAGGTGTTCGGGGCGGTGCTGATCGAGAAAGATCGGGTGCAGCCCGTAGGCGGGGTGCAACCCGGGGGCCTGGGTGCAGACGGAGCGCAGCGCCGGCCAGCTGGCGGCGGTGATCGCCGGGATCACCTGCTGCACGACACCGGCCGCCTGCGCGCGCGCGATCACCGCGGCGCGGTCGTGGTCGAACTCGCCGGCATCCAGATGGCAGTGGCTATCGACCAGCTGCATCAATCGTGGCGCACCGGCGCGGGCAGCGGTGCCTTGCGGGTCTTCCAGTTGGCCAGCAGCAGCGTGGTCAGGCCGAACAGCAGCTCGTCCAGGAACGGGATCGGGTCCGGGAGCACCAAGTCGACCAGAAACAGCGCCGCCGCCAGCTTGAACAAGGTGGGGTAGCGCAGCTTGCTGGCCCACTCCAGGGCGCGCGAGGTGACGGGATTGCGCATGCGGATGCTCCGGCTGTTAGAAGTGCATGAAATAACCGCTAGCTGAACTTAACTGCGGCGTTCATGAGCGAGGGCGTTTTTGTTCAGGGTTCGCGTGCTGGAATCACGCCGTCAACAACGCGGCGTGTCCGCACGGAGCTGGATCATGAAGAGCAATACGACAACTATACTGGTCGCTGCTGGTGCGTTGCTGGTTGGAGGCGTGGCCACGGCCGCCTTCATGAACAATCGCCCGTCGTCCGGCGATTTCGTCGCCAACGGCGAGCCGGCACCGCGTGGTCTGGAATACGCCGACGTGGTCAAGGTTGCACCGATCACCGAGCGCGAGCCGCAGTATGCGCAGGTCGTCAACAGCGCGGCTATCCGCGAAACCACCACCAGCTCCTCGCCGCGCGAAGTCTGCCGCGATGTGGTGGTGCAGGAACGTCTGCCCGAGCGCGATGGCAATGTCGGCGGCACCGTCGCCGGTGCGGTGATCGGCGGTCTGCTCGGCAACCAGGTCGGCGGCGGCAACGGCCGCAAGCTGGCCACGGTGGCCGGTGCGGTCGGTGGCGGTATGGTCGGTAACCGTGTAGACCGCAATCATGTCGGCGGCCGCGTGGTGGATCGCACCGAGCGCCAGTGCCATACCGAAAATGCCAATTCGCAGTCCTCGCGCGTGGTCGGTTACGACGTGACCTACCGCAATGCCGACGGCACCACCGGCACCATGCGCATGGACAGCAAGCCGGGCGAGCGCATCTCGCTGGGCGATGCCGACAACGTGGTGGCCTACGACGTGACCTACCGCTACGACGGTTTCGAGAAGACCGTGCGCATGAACGACAAGCCGGCCAGCGATCGCCTGCCGGTGGTCGACGGTCAGCTGGTGACCCAGACCGCTTCGACCGCCGGTGACAGGGGCGTTCGTGTGGATGCGGGCAGCACGCGTCAGTAAACCGCTGGCAGCGATCCGCCCAGGATCGCTGGTTGGCAAGAAAGGAGCCGGCATTGCCGGCTCTTTTCGTTTTCAGGCGCTGGTGACAACGTCCGTGCGCTGAACAGGTCGCCGCCATGTTCGGCCGGCAACTGGCTGATAATCGCCACTTCTCCTGCCGTGGAAGCCGACATGCCGGTGCGCCCCGATGATCTATTCGATGTACGTGCGCTGCTGACCGACGAAGAGCGGGCAGTGCAGAATGCGGTGGCGCGCTTCACCGATACGCGGGTGCTGCCGGCGATTGGCGATGCCTTCGACGCAGCGCGCTTTCCGCGCGAATGGGTACCGGAACTGGCCGAGCTCGGCTTGCTGGGTGCCAGCCTGCCGGTCCGCGACGGCGGCGCGGGCCTCGGCGCGGTGGCGTACGGATTGATCTGCCAGGAACTGGAGCGCGGCGACAGCGGCCTGCGCAGCTTCGTCAGCGTGCAGTCCTCGCTGTGCATGTACCCGATCCATGCCTACGGCAGCGACGAGCAGCGCCAGCGCTGGTTACCGGAGATGGCCGCCGGCCGCCTGATCGGCTGTTTCGGGCTGAGCGAAGCGCAGGGCGGCTCGGATCCGGCCGCGATGACCACGCGTGCGGTGCGGCAGGGCGACGGCTGGCGCTTGAACGGGGCCAAGATGTGGATCACCAACGGCAGCATTGCCGGCCTGGCGATCATCTGGGCGCATACCGATGACGGCGTGTGCGGCTTTATGGTGGAGACCGGCAGCGCCGGCTTCAGTGCGCAGGACATCGCGCACAAGATGAGCCTGCGCGCGTCGGTGACCTCGGGCTTGTTCCTGGACAACGTCTACGTGCCGGAGCAGATGCGCCTGCCGAACGCGGCCGGTCTGAAGGCGCCGCTGGGGTGCCTCAATCAGGCGCGCTATGGCATCGCCTGGGGCGCGATCGGTGCGGCGGTGGCCTGTCTGCGCGAGGCGCTGGCCTACAGCGGGCAGCGCATCCTGTTCGGCCGGCCGCTGGCGGCCACGCAGAGCGCGCAGATCAAGCTGGCCGACATGGCGCGGCGGATTTCCACCGCGCAGCTGCTGGCGCTGCAGCTCGGGCGGCTGAAGCAGGCCGGCCAGCTGCGGCCGGAACAGATCTCGCTGGCAAAGTGGAATAATTGCCGCATGGCCCTGGATGTGGCGCGCGAGTGCCGCGATCTGCTGGGCGCGGCCGGCATCACCACCGAGCATGTGGCGATCCGGCATGCGCTGAACCTGGAATCGGTGATCACCTACGAGGGTACCGAGACCGTGCATCAGTTGGTGGTCGGGCGTGCGCTGACGGGACTCAATGCGTTTTGACGAGGAGTGGGTGTTGATCGACAGGGATGGGAGGCGACGCCTGCGTGGCGTGTTCTGGATGAGCTGCATGCTGGCGGTGGTTACGAGCGTGATCGCACCGGCACGGGCCAGCGAAGCGCCGCGCATGGCGCCGCCACCGGCCTGGGTCATCGCCGATGCGGTGCCCGACAAGGCGCCCGGTGCCAGCGGGTTGCGCTATGAACTGGTGTCCGATCAGGTCGATCTGACCGGCGCGGCGCCGGAGGCGTATCGCCGCCTCAGTTACACCGTGCAGCGTGCGAAAAGTCTGGACGAAGCCGGGCAGATCTCCATCGATTACCAGCCGCAGTACCAGCAGCTGGCGCTCAACAGCCTGGAGGTCTGGCGCGACGGCAGGCGCATCGACATGCGCAAGCAGGCGCACTACGCCCGGTTGCGCCGCGAAAGCGGACTGGAAGACGGTTTGATCGATGGCGCGCTGACGCTGTCGATCACCTTGCCGGACCTGCGCGTGGGCGACCGGGTCGATTACGGCGTGACCATCACCGGCAGCAATCCGGTGTTCGGCAAGGGCTATTACGACGTATTCGATGCGCGCTACGGCGTAGCGCTGGGCGAGCGCCGGGTGCGGGTGCGGCATCCGGCCGGCATGGGATTGCAGTGGCGGGTGACTGCGCCCGGTTTCAGCCGCAACGTCAGCCGCACCGGCGATGTGGCGACACTGGACATCGCCGCACGCGACCTGCCCGCCGTGCAGGAAGAAAAGGACACCCCGGAGGATGTCGATCCGTATGGCCGGATCGAAGTCTCCACTGCCGGCAACTGGGCGGCAGTGGCGGTATGGGCAGCGCAGTTGTATCCGCACGCGTTCAAGGACGCGCGCGTTGCCGACGGGATGGTGCAGAACCTGCAGCTGCGCCGCGACGACCCGCAGGGCGCACTGCTGCGTGCAGTGGCCTTCGTGCAGGGCGAGATCCGTTACGTCGGCCTGGACATGGGCGAGAACTCGCACGCGCCGCATACGCCGGAAGTGACGCTGCGCAATCGCTACGGCGACTGCAAGGACAAGGCGACGCTGTTGATCGCGCTGCTGCAGCTGGCCGGCATCCGCGCCGAGCCGGTGCTGGTCAGCAGCGACAAGGGCCACGGGCTGGATCTGCGCTTGCCCAGTCCGTATGCGTTCGACCACGTGGTGGTGCGCGCGCACCTGCCGCAGGGCGAGGTATGGGTGGATGCCACACGCGACCGCGAAGAGGGCCCGCTGGCGCAACGCCGGCCGTTGCCGTTCGTGCGCGGCCTGCCGGTCGTGGCCGGGCAGCGCGATCTGGTGGCGGTGCCATCGCCGATGCCGACGCTGCCGCAGGTCGAGGTGGACGAGGAGATCGTGATCTCGCTGCGCAAGCCGCAGCGCGTGGCGACCTTCACCGTGGACACGACGTATCGCCAGGGACGTGGCGAGCGCGTGGCGACCAGCTTCGACGACAACGGTGCGCAGGCAGTCGGCGAGCACTACCTTGAATTCATGCAGCAGTACTACACCGCGCTGACGCAGGTCGGCGTGCCGACCATCGACGCGACCGATGTGTTGAACGTGCGCACGCACGAGGCCTACCGCCTGGAGTGGCCGACCGACGAGGGCGACGAGCTGGGCTTCCCGCTGTTCCAGCTCGGCGAATGGATGGACGCCCTGCCCACTGCGGCGCGCAAGAGCCCGCTGGCGCTGGGCGGCCCGCGGCTGGCGCGGCAGACGGTGCGGGTGCGGGTAGACCCGGCGGTGCGGGTGGAAGCCGATACGCAGGTGGTCGCCAACCCGTGGTTCCGGTTCTCGCGCACGGTCTCCACGCACGAAGGGCGCATCGTCATTGTCGGTGAGTGGCAGCGGCTGTCCGACCGCATTCCCGCCAGCAGCGTGAAGCGGGCAGCCGCCGACATGGAGCGTGCCCGCGACCTGCTGTACTTCAATCACGACCTCAAGCCGCACCCGCGCAGACAGCCGCTGGAGATGCACGTCTTTGTCTATCCGCTGGCCGCGCTGCTGGCGCTGATCGTGCTGGTGCTGGCATGCCTGGCCTGGTGGCGCGGCGGTGGCTTGGGCGGGATGCTGTTCGATCCGCACACCGTTGCGCAGCGCCTGCACATGCAGGCCGGCGCGCACTGGAGCGCGTGGTGCGTGTTCGGCCTGATCCTGGTGCTCTCGAGCTGGATGTGGGTGTCTCCGCAGCCGTTGTGGGTGCACGCCATCGCCGTGGCGATCATGCTGGCCATCGCGCTGGTGGGCTGCGTGTTGCTGCAGTGGATGCTGCGCTGGATGGGCGGCACTGCGGAGTTTGCGGTGTTGCTGCCGGCGCTGCTGGGCAGTGCCTTGCCATGGCTGGTCTGCCTGCTGGCGACGCTGGTCGCGCTCGGTGGCGATATCGTCCTGTTCCGGACCGCTGTGCACGATCCGGCCCGGCTGGCGCAGGTGGCCATGGCGGTGCTGATGCTGCTGCTGGGCGGGCTGTGGTGGTCGATCGCTGCGGTCCAGGCGGTTGCCGGTGCGACCGGCTGCGCACGCGCGCGGGCCTTTGGTGCGCTGGCATTGACGTTGTCGGTGCTGGGCATGCTGGTCGCCGTGCTGGGTGTGCCGGTGGCGTTGGTGGTGATGCGCTGAGCCGCGCTGCCGGCAGCGCACGCAACCGCGGCCACGCCTTGCAGCAGAATCGGTGCAGGGCTTTGCAAAGGCCCCCGGGGCTGTGACACTGCCAGCCCCTCGTTGCTGCCGCGGAGCCAGCTTGATGTCGACCGTGCGTCCCCCGTTGACCGTCCATGGCATGTCCAGTTCCGGCAACTGCTACAAGGTGCGCCTGCTGCTGGAGCAATTGGGCAGCCGCTATCACTGGGTCGAGGTCGACAGCGCCGCCGGTGAAACCCGCACGCCCGCGTATCTGGCCAAGAATCCCAACGGCAAGGTGCCGATGGTGGAGCGCGACGACGGCCGCGTGCTGACCGAATCCAACGCGATCCTGTTCTGGCTGGCCGAAGGCACCCCGTATCTGCCCACCGACGCCTGGCAGCGCGCGCAGGCCCTGAGCTGGATGTTCTTCGAGCAATACAGCCATGAGCCGTATGTCGCGGTGGCGCGGTTCATCAGCCTGTGGACGCCGCGCGATGCCGCGCGCCGCGCCGAACTGCCGCAGCTGCGCGCCCGCGGCGAGCAGGCGCTGGCCGTGATGGAGCAGCATCTGCAGCAGCAGCGCTGGTTTACCGGCAGCGACTACGGCATCGCCGATATCGCGCTGTTTGCCTACACCCATTGCGCCGAGGACGGCGGCTTCGATCTGGAGCGCTGGCCGGCGATCGGTGCCTGGCTGCAGCGCGTGCAAGCAGTACCCGGTTTTATTGCAATGCCTGCGCCTGCGCCCGGCACGGTGACGGCATGAGCGGCATGTGCTGCCGGCGGGAGCACTGACGATGTGCGGATTGGCTGGACTGCTGCTGGCCTCGCCACGCATGCATGGCGAACAACTTGATGCGCTGGTGCTGCCGATGGGCGCGGCCTTGCGCCATCGCGGCCCCGACGATGCCGGCACCTGGTGCGATGCGCAGGCCGGCGTGGCGCTGGCGCATCAACGCTTGAGCATCCTGGATCTGTCGCCGCTGGGCCATCAGCCGATGCGCTCGGCCGATGGCCGTTATGTGCTGGCCTACAACGGCGAGATCTACAACTTCGCGCAGCTGCGCGCGGCGCTGTCCGCACTCGGGCACCGCTTCCGCGGTCATTCCGATACCGAAGTACTGCTGGCGGCGGTGGTGGAGTGGGGGCTGGACGACACCCTGACCCGCTGCAACGGCATGTTCGCGCTGGCGTTGTGGGACGAGCGCGACAACTGCCTGTATCTGGCCCGCGACCGCGTCGGCAAGAAGCCGCTGTACTACGGCTGGGCCGGCGACACCCTGGTGTTCGGCTCCGAACTCAAGGCGCTGTGGCAGCACCCGGACTTCGATAACGGGGTCGATCGCAATGCGCTGACCTTGCTGCTGCGGCTGGGCTACATCCCGGCGCCGGCCTGCATCCACGAGCGCACCTTCAAGTTGATGCCCGGGCGGGTGCTGCGACTGGATGCGCAGATGGTGGCGGCCGGCGCGGCGGCGCATCGGCCGGACCAGGCGCAGCAGCCGTTCTGGAACGCGCGCGAGGCGATGCAGCGCGCGCTGGCGGCGCCGTTCACCGGCAGCGATGCACAGGCCGAGGAGCAACTCGATGCAGTGCTGCGCGATGCGGTGGCGCTGCGCATGGTGGCCGACGTGCCGGTGGGCGTGTTCCTGTCCGGCGGCACCGATTCGTCGATCGTCACCGCGATGATGCAGGCGCAGAGCACCCAGCCGGTGCATACCTTCAGCATCGGCTTCGAAGGTTCGCATCACGACGAAGCGCCGCTGGCGCGCGAAGTGGCCACGCACCTGCACACCGACCACACCGAGCTGTATGTCAGCGGCGCCGACGCGCTGGCGGTGGTGCCGACCCTGCCGGACATGTTCGACGAGCCCTTCGCCGATGCCTCGCAGGTGCCGACCGCGCTGGTCGCACGGCTGGCGCGTGGCGGGGTGACGGTGGCGCTGTCCGGCGATGGCGGCGACGAGTTGTTCTTCGGCTACGGCCGGTACCAGCGTGCGCTGCGTAACTGGCGCATGCATGGGCTGGTGCCGGGGCCGCTGCGGCGGTTGATGGCGCTGGCGGCACGCCGCAACGGCGAGTCCTCGCGCACCGGCGGCCTGGCCGCGCTGGTGGCCGAGGCCGGCGCACGCGGCATCGGCGACATCTACCGCAACCGCATCTCGCGCTGGCGCGATCCGGCCGCGGTGGTGCTGGGCGCGACCGAGCCCGACAGTTTCTACAGCCTGGCCGACCCGCTGCACGGCTCCGGCACGCCGGCCGACGCGATGATGCTGGCCGACTTTGCCGCCTATCTGCCCGACGATCTGCTATGCAAGGTGGACCGCACCACCATGGCGGTGGGGCTGGAAGCGCGCGCGCCGCTGCTGGACTGGCGGGTGGCCGAGTTCGCCTGGTCGCTGCCGCTGTCGCTGAAGTACCGCGACGGGGTCAGCAAATACCTGCTCAAGCGCGTGCTGTGCCGCTATCTGCCCGACCCGATGGTCTACCGCGGCAAGCGCGGCTTCGGCGCGCCGGTCAGTGCCTGGCTGCGTGGCGACCTGCACGGCTGGGCCGACGATCTGCTGGCGCACGCCACGCTGGAGCGCGACGGCGTGTTCGCCGCCGACACCGTGGCCGGGCTGTGGCGGGACTTCAACGGCGGCGAGCGCAAATGGCATACGCACCTGTGGACGGTGCTGATGTTCCAGGCCTGGCAGGTGCATTGGCGCGCCCAACGCGCCGCGATCGGCCGCTGAGGCAGGCGCGCTTCACCGGGTATGAGCGCCAGGCTGACTAGAGTCGGGCGCTGATTCCCCCAATGGAGCGTTCCCCATGAGCAAGATCACCATCGCCGTGCTGGTCGGCAGCCTGCGTGCCGCGTCCTACAACCGCCAACTGGCGCGCGCGCTGGAGCATCTGGCCGGCGACAAGGCCGTGTTCGAGTATGTGGAGATCGGCGACATCCCGCTGTACAACCAGGACCACGATGGCGATTACCCGGCAGAGGGCAGGCGGCTGAAGCAACAGATCCGCTCGGCTGACGCGGTGCTGTTCGTCACCCCGGAGTACAACCGCTCGATTCCCGGCGTGCTCAAGAACGCCCTCGATACCGGCTCGCGCCCCTACGGCGACAGCGCGTTTGCGGGCAAGCCGGCCGCCGTGGTCGGCATCTCGGTCGGGGCGATCGGCACCGCCACCGCGCAGCAGCACCTGCGCAATGTGCTGTCGTATCTGGACATGCGGGTGCTCGGCCAACCGGAAGTCTTCCTGCAGTACAAGGACGGCCTGTTCGGTGCCGACGACCAGGTCGCCAATGCCGACAGCCGCAAGTTCCTGCAGGGCTTTGTCGACGCCTTCCTGGGCATGGTCGAACAGTCCAAGCGTTGAGTTGACCACAGCGGCGTTGGGCCTGGAGACAGTTGCCAACCGGCACCGCTAATGCGGTGCAAACCCAGGCGCAGCAAGCGTCTCGGCGGTTGCGACAGCCGGCGCGTAGAACGGTGATGCACCGGCTGTCCACCAGTTATCCACAGAGTTGTGCATGGTCGTCGGCGCCGCCGATGACTATGCTTCCTGCCCTCGTCTCCCTCGTGTCAGGTCTGTTTGTCCATGGCTGCTCGTCCTGGTTTCCGTTCCAAGCGCAATCGCGATCGCGACGATGACGATTACGATCGTCCCGAGCCGCGGCTTGACCAGTTGCGGGTACCGCCGCATTCGGTCGAGGCCGAGCAGGCCGTGCTCGGCGGGTTGATGCTGGCGCCAGATGCGTTCGATCGGGTCAACGACCAACTGACCGACAACGATTTCTACCGCCGCGATCACCGGCTGATCTACCGCGCGATTCGCGAACTGAACGAAAAGGACCGTCCCTTCGATGCGGTGACCCTGGGTGAGTGGTTCGAGTCGCAGGGCAAGCTGGAGCAGGTCGGCGATGGCGCGTACCTGATCGAGCTGGCCAGCACCACGCCCTCGGCGGCCAACATCGCCGCATACGCGGAGATCGTGCGCGACAAGGCGGTATTGCGACAGCTGATCGAGGTCGGCACCACCATCGTCAACGACGGCTTCCAGCCCGAGGGCCGCGAAAGCGTGGAGTTGCTGTCGTCGGCGGAAAAGGCGGTGTTCAAGATCGCCGAGGCCGGCGCGCGCGGGCGTACCGACTTCGTGGCGATGCCGGGCGCGTTGAAGGACGCCTTCGAGGAATTGCGCAGCCGTTTCGAAAACGGCGGCAACATCACCGGCCTGCCGACCGGCTACAACGATTTCGACGCGATGACCTCCGGCCTGCAGCCGACCGACCTGATCATCCTGGCCGCGCGTCCGGCGATGGGCAAGACCACATTTGCGCTGAATATCGCCGAATACGCCGCGATCAAATCCAAGAAGGGCGTGGCGGTATTCTCGATGGAAATGTCGGCATCGCAGCTGGCGATGCGCCTGATCTCGTCCAATGGTCGCATCAATGCGCAACGCCTGCGTACCGGCGCGCTGGAAGACGAGGACTGGGCGCGTGTGACCGGCGCGATCAAGATGCTGAAGGAAACCAAGATCTTCATCGACGACACGCCGGGCGTGTCGCCGGAAGTGCTGCGCTCCAAGTGCCGCCGACTCAAGCGCGAACACGACCTGGGCCTGATCGTCATTGACTACCTGCAGCTGATGTCGGTGCCGGGCAACAGCGAAAACCGCGCGACCGAAATCTCGGAAATCTCGCGTTCGCTCAAGGGCCTGGCCAAGGAGCTCAACGTGCCGGTGATCGCGTTGTCGCAGCTCAACCGCTCGCTGGAAACACGTACCGACAAGCGCCCGGTGATGGCCGACTTGCGCGAATCCGGCGCGATCGAGCAGGACGCGGACATGATCGTGTTCATTTATCGCGACGATTATTACAACAAGGAAAATTCGCCGGACAAGGGCCTGGCCGAGATCATCATCGGCAAGCACCGCGGTGGGCCGACCGGGTCGTGCAAGCTCAAGTTCTTCGGCGAATACACCCGGTTCGACAATCTGGCCCACGATTCGGTGGGCAGTTTCGAATAAACCTCCTGCGTGATGCCGGGCGGCAATCCGTCGCTACGGCATCGCGCCATCCTTGCATCTGCTGGCTTATGCTGCGCGCCTCATCGCCGCTGCCGAGCTTGTATGTCCTACGCCATCGTCTGGTTCCGTCGCGATCTGCGCCTGCAGGACAACCCGGCCTTGCAGGCTGCGCTGGATGCGGGGCACCAGCCGATTCCGCTGTATATCGATGCGCCGCACGAAGAGGGCGAGTGGACGCCGGGCGCCGCCTCGCGGAGCTGGCGGCATCGCTCGCTCGCGGCGCTGGATGCGGCCCTGCGCGCGCTCGGCAGTGGTCTGGTGCTGCGCGCCGGTGACAGTGCGCAGGTGCTGGATGAGCTGATCGCGCAGACCAAGGCGGTGGCGGTGTATTGGAACCGCAAGTACGAGCCGGCCACGCAGCCGCGCGATGCGCAGATCAAGCGCAGCCTGCGCGAGCGCGGGATCGAGGTGCAGAGCTGCAACTCTGCACTGATGTTCGAACCGTGGCAGTTGACGACGCAGCAGGGCGGCCCCTACAAGGTGTTCACCCCGTTCTGGCGCAACGCGCTCACGCAACTGCAATTGCCGGCTGCGGTGCCGGCACCGCGCAGCCTGCCACCGCTGCCTGCGCAATTGAAGAGCGCTGCGCTGGACACGCTGGGGCTGCTGCCGGCGCTGGACTGGGACGGAGGCTTCTGGGAGCACTGGCAGCCCGGCGAGGCCGGCGCGCACGAGATGCTGGAGATCTTCATCGACGGCGCGCTGTCCGGGTATCGCGAAAACCGCGACCGGCCCGACCGGGTCGGTACCTCGCAGTTATCACCGCATCTGCACTTCGGCGAGATTGCGCCGTGGCGGATCGCCAGTACGCTGGAAGCCAATCGCAACGCACGCAACGGTGCCGAGATCGACGGCTATATCCGCCAACTGGGCTGGCGCGATTTTGCGTATCACCTGCTGCACCATTTTCCCGACACCACCAACCAGAATCTCAACCCGCGTTTTGAAGGCTTTGACTGGGCCAAGGTAGACCCGGTCGCATTGCAGGCCTGGCAGCGGGGCCGCACCGGCATTCCGATCGTCGATGCCGGCATGCGCCAGCTCTGGCACACCGGCTGGATGCACAACCGCGTGCGCATGATCGTGGCGAGCATGTTGTGCAAGCATCTGCGCGTGCACTGGATTGAAGGCGCGCGCTGGTTCTGGGACACCCTGGTGGATGCGGACCTGGCCAACAACACCCTGGGCTGGCAGTGGGTGGCCGGTACCGGCGCCGATGCGGCGCCGTATTTCCGTGTGTTCAATCCGGTCACCCAGGCGGAGAAGTTCGATCCGCAGGCCGCCTACATCACGCGCTGGGTACCTGAGCTCGGCAAGCTTGCGGTGAAGGAGCGCTTCGCACCGTGGCTGCATCCGTTGTCGCTGGCGCGTCTGGCACCGGAGTATCCGCGCACGCCGATCATCGGCCTGGCCGAAGGCCGCGATGCGGCGCTGGCGGCGTATGCGAAGACGCGCGGCTAAGCGCGCGCGGCAAGGTGAGCGACATCCTGATTGCGTGGTCACCCGATGCTCGCGTCTGCGTGTTTTCTTCTGCAAGGCTGCAGCGTTGCATGCGTGCGCGGCGACGCTTGTTTCGCACATCAGCGAATGCGTTACGCGTAGGCATGCCGCTGCCCAAGCAGAAAACGTTTTCCTGAATGCAGCACTAGCCGCGTGCGATTGGAGGTCGGTTTCATCATGCGCCAGTCGCGGTGGCCTGTTTATCCTCGCCGACACGATTGAGTGCCGGATGGTCCGGCCACAGGAGAACACCATGTCCCCAGCAGCCACCAAGAGCCTTGCCGTTGCCCTGGCCAGCGCCATTGCGTTGTCCGCCTGCGCCACCGGCGGCTCGTATGTGCAGCGCGACCAGTACGGCGAGCAGACCCAACAGCAGAACCGCACTGGCCGCAATGCGCTGATCGGCACCGCGATTGGCGTGGCCGCTGGTCTGCTGACCGGCGACAGCGCCACCGAGCGCCGTCAGCATGCGATGGTCGGCGCCGGCATCGGCGCGCTCAGCGGCGCGGCGGTTGGCCAGTACCAGGATCGCCAGGAGCGCGCACTGCGTGAGCGCACCGCCAACACCGGCATCGAAGTGCAGCGCCAGGGCGACAACATCACCTTGAACCTACCCGACGGCATCACCTTCGACTTCGGCAAGTCTGCGTTGAAGCCGCAGTTCTACAGCGCGCTCAATGGCGTGGCGTCAACACTGCGCGAGTACAACCAGACCATGGTGGAAGTGGTCGGTCATACCGACAGCGTCGGCAGCGACGCGGTCAACCAGCGTCTGTCCGAAGAACGCGCCGGCGCGGTCGCGCAGTATCTGACCGCACAAGGCGTGCAGCGCGAGCGCATGGAAACCATGGGCGCCGGCAAGCGTTACCCGATCGCCGACAACAGCACCGATGCCGGCCGCGCACAGAACCGCCGCGTCGAAATCCGCCTGATCCCGCTGCGCTCGGAGGGGGCCGGGAACAACACGGGCATGCGTTGAGTCTGCCGCACTGAATCGTGGCGAGTCGACTGACAAGCCGCGATGAGTAACCAAGACGGGCCGCGAAAGCGGCCTGTTTTTTTTGCGCTGCGATTTCTGATCAAGCGCGCGTCGGGGTGCAAAGCTGCCGATCTGCGGGTTTTCTGCAGGGCCCTTGCCCGCCCACCCTCGCGGGACACGCCGCAAGTACGTCCCTGTAGGCTCTTACGCGGCATCCATGCCGCGTAAAGTCCCGCGACGGTGGGCGGGCAAGGACCATCGAAGATGGTCGGCGTGCATGTTTGCAAGCAGAGCATGCCGTACGTTGTTCGGAGCACTAAGTGTTCGATCAACCTCTCACCATTTTCCCGTTGCAAGCCGAGCAACAAACGGGCTTTCAACACGCAAGCTACAAACGTCGCATCTGCTATCGCAGGCCGAGTAACAATTTTTAAAAAAAGCAGCCGACCAACTTTCTGGTGCGGTGTCCTTGCCGGTTGCGGGACCCTCGGCGGCATGGATGCCGCCGAGGAGCCTCCACGGACGGATTCACGGCGTGTCCCGCAAGCGGTGAGGGCACCGCGCACTCGACCGACTGGTCTTTTGACTTGCAGCTATACGTTATCGCTAGGCATTGACCAACGCAGCTTCGGATCTCCAGCCCACGCTAAAGCTCGCGCGCTCGGTCGCTTCAAGATTGCATCGGTCGACAGCGGTCATGGTGATTCGCCGCGACAAGCAGTGCCGGCGCAGGGTGGCACAGACACTCCTGCAGCGATTCGGGATTCGGGATTTGTAGCAGCCGGGACGTTTTCGCTTGTACGTGCAACGTCTCCCCATCGCCCTTCGGGCACCTTGTCCCGAGGGGGACGAGGGTGCCCCGTTAGGCGACTATTCGAGTGCGGACTAGGCCGTGACGTTTTCCAGGATGCGCTTGCCTTCTGCACGCAGTTCCGCCTCTGCGCCGACCTCGATCTTTGCATCGTTGTCGGCCTTTTGCGCGGCCAGACGCGCAGGGCACTGCGCCATCATGTAGTCCGCATCGAAGTTCATCCGCGTCACCAGGAAGTCCACAAAAGCGCGCACTTTCGGCGAGACCAGGCGGCCGCCGGCGAACACCGCGTTGAAGTCCACCTCCGGCCCGGTCCAACCCGCGAGCACCCGGCGCACCAGACCCGATTGCACGAACGGCTTGGCCATCACATCGCCGGTCAACAGCAAGCCCTCGCCGCATAACACCGCGCCATTGAGCGCAGCCGGATCGTTGGCCACCATCAACGGATTGACCGGGAAATCGCGCACATCGCTGCCGTCGCTGAGCGACCAAAAAAAGCGGTTGTTGTGCACGTTGCGGTTCTTGCGCAGCGCCAGCGTGCGATGGAACTGCAGCTCGTCCGGATGCAGCGGCTCGCCATAGCGCTCGATGTAGGACGGGCTGGCGAAGACCTGCGTGCGCAGGCTGCCGAGCTTGCGCGCGACCAGATTGGAGTCGGGCAGCGCGCCGACACGCAATGCCAGATCAGCTTCGCCGCCGATCAAGTCCAGCTTCTCGTTGCCCAGATGCATGTCCAGCTGGATCTCCGGGTATTGCGCATGGAATTCGCCCAACAACGGTGCGATCCAGGTGATGCCCAGCGAGTAGGGCACGGTGAAGCGCAGCCAGCCGCGCGGACCGGACTGCAACTGCCCGACGGCGCTCTCGGCCTCTTCCAGTTCGCGTGCGATGCGCTGGCAATGTTCGTGATAGACCGAGCCGGCTTCGGTGAGGCCGATGCGGCGCGTGGTCCGGTGCAGCAGGCGGGCACCCAACCGGGTTTCCAGTTCCTGCACCTTGCGGCTGACGGTGGTCTTGGGCAGGCCGAGCGCGTTGGCGGCGGCGATGAAGCTGCCTTGTTCGACCACCTTGACGAAGATCAGGGTGTCGTTGAGATCGTGAGTCATGGGACTGCCTTCCAGGGGTCAGGAGGGATTAGACCGCTTACGGGACGATTATTCCCCTAAATCCGGACTAATCAAGTGCTGGTTTGGGGCCTAACTTATGCGGCATCCCCTCCATGCAGGAGCACGGCCATGTGGTTGTGCAATGTTTTCGGCTTGTCGTCGACCTCGCGTAGCGCCATCGAAGGTGCCTTCGATCCAGTGGTTTCCACGGCGAGAAGCCCGCGTGCCGGCGTTTCGCGCGCTTTTTCGACCTCGCCCCGGCGTCAGGCCGGCGGCGCGCCGACACAGCGGACTGGACTGTCGGCGCGTCTGGCGCAGCGCGGAATTGTCCCGATGTCGGGAGTGAAAGTCCCATGACCGGGATGGTCCAATCCGAGACGGCCGTCATCGGCGGCGCGGGCAATGTCGGCGCCGGTATCGTCGCCGCCTTGCTCGATGCCCGGATGCCGGTGCTGGTGATTGGACGCGACGCCGCCAAGCTCGACGCGCTGCGCGCGCAGCATGGCAATACACCGCTGCTGGAAACCTTGCAGGGCTCGGTCGCCGACGACGCTTCGGCGCAGGCGCTGGCCGGCGAACTGGCCCAGCGCCCGCGTCCGCTGGCGGCGGTGATCGCCAGCGTGGGCAGCCCGCTCAAAGCCGGCCGCCTGCTGGATCGCCCGGTCACTGCGCTGCGTCGCCGCATCGAGCGCGATGTGCTGCCGCACCTGGCAGCCGCGCGGCATCTGCTGCCGCTGCTGGCCGAGGCCGAGGGCGGCGGCCGCTACCTGTTGCTGGGCAGCCCCTGCGCGCTGCGTGCCTGGGCCGCGCACGGCGATACCTCGATTGCCGCTGCCGCCACCCGCATGCTCGCCCAGGTCCTGCACGAGGAAGCCAAGCCGCTGGGCGTCCGCGTGCACCTGCTGTCGGTCGAGCAGCCGGTGTGTACGCCGGGCCGTGCCAAGGACGCGTGTCCGGAATGGATCCGCGCCGTGGATGTCGGCCGTGCCGCAGTTTCACTGATCGCCGGGCCTGGCCAGCCCGGGCAAGCCATCGTGACCGTCAGCCGTCGCCTGCACGCCGCTCCTTCGGCCGACCGGCTCGCCGGTCTGCATTTTCCCATCCCCACCCGAGAGATTTCCCCATGACCCCGAACGCCACCCCGTTCCGTTTTCCCTTGCGTACTGTATTGACGGGCGCCGTACTCGCGGTTGTGCTGGCCGGTTGCGGCAGCAAGGCTGCCGAGACCGGCGCGCCGCCGCCGCCCAGCGTCAGCGTCGCCCCGGTGTTGCTGAAGGAGATCAGCCAGTGGGACGAATTCAGCGGCCGCATCGAGCCGGTGGAAAGCGTCGAGCTGCGCCCGCGCGTGTCCGGCTACATCGACAAGGTCAACTACGTCGAAGGCGCCGAAGTGAAGAAGGGCGATGTGCTCTTCAGCATTGACGACCGCAGCTACCGTGCTGAATTTGCGCGCGCTAACGCGGCGCTGGTGCGTGCACGCACGCAATCCACGCTGGCCCGCAGCGAAGCGGCACGTGCGCGCAAATTGTCCGACCAGCAGGCCATTTCGACCGAGACCTGGGAGCAGCGCCGCGCTGCCGCCGATCAGGCCGATGCCGATCTGCTGGCCGCACAGGCCGCGCTGGATACCGCCAAGCTCAACCTGGACTGGACCCGCGTGCGTGCGCCGATCGATGGCCGCGCCGGGCGTGCGATGGTCACCGCCGGCAATCTGGTCACCGCCAGCGACAGCGCCAGCGTGCTGACCACGCTGGTGTCGCTGGACAAGGTGTTCGTGTACTTCGATGCCGACGAAGGCACCTTCCTGCGCTATTCGCAGATGGCGCGCAACGGCGAGCGTCCGGATGCGCGCGGCGGCGAGTTGCCGGTGCGCATCGGCCTGGTCGGCGAGCAGGGCTTCCCGCATACCGGGCGCGTTGATTTCCTGGATAACCAGGTGACCCGCAGCACCGGCACCATCCGCGTGCGTGCGGTGCTGGACAACGCGCAGCGCCAGTTCACGCCGGGCCTGTATGCACACGTGCAGTTGCTGGGCAGCGGCCAGTTCAAGGCCATGCTGGTCGACGAAAAGGCCGTGCTGACCGATCAGGACCGCAAGTACGTGTACGTGGTCGACAAGGACGGCAAGGCGCAACGGCGCGACATCGAGCTGGGCCGCAATGCCGACGGCCTGCGCATCGTGCGCAAGGGACTGGCCGCCGGCGACCGCGTGGTGGTCGATGGCGTGCAAAAGATCTTCATGCCTGGCATGCCGGTCGATGCCAAGACCGTGGCCATGGCCACGGCACCGGACAAGCGCACCGCCTCGAACTGATTCATCGCTGCATCGCGCCCGTGACCACCGGCCTTGAAACAAGGCCGGTTCGGGGCCGCTGTGCCGCGCCGCCACCCGGCGGCAACCTCTTTCAGGACCACCCCAATGGACTTTTCCCGTTTTTTCATCGACCGGCCGATCTTTGCCGCGGTGCTGTCGATCATCATCTTCGCTGCCGGCCTGATCGCCATGCCGCTGCTGCCCATCAGCGAGTACCCGGAAGTGGTGCCGCCGAGCGTGCAGGTGCGTGCGGTGTATCCGGGCGCCAATCCCAAGGTCATCGCCGAGACCGTCGCCACGCCGCTTGAGGAAGCCATCAACGGCGTGGAAGACATGATGTACATGAAGTCGGTCGCCGGCTCCGACGGCGTGCTGGTGGTCACCGTGACCTTCAAGCCGGGCACCGATCCGGACCAGGCGCAGGTGCAGGTGCAGAACCGTGTCAGTCAGGCGCAGGCGCGTCTGCCCGAGGACGTGCGGCGCCAGGGCGTGACCACGCAGAAGCAGTCGCCGACGCTGACCATGGTCGTGCATCTGACCTCGCCCAAGGGCAAGTACGACTCGCTGTACCTGAGCAATTACGCCACCTTGAAGGTCAAGGACGAACTGTCGCGCCTGCCGGGCGTGGGCCAGATCCAGATCTTCGGTGCCGGCGATTACGCCATGCGCATCTGGCTGGATCCGGACAAGGTCGCCGCGCGCGGGCTGACCGCCAGCGACGTGGTCGCGGCCATTCGCGAGCAGAACGTGCAGGTCTCCGCCGGCCAGCTCGGTGCCGAGCCGATGCCCAACAAGAGCGACTTCCTGCTGTCGATCAATGCGCAGGGCCGCCTGACCACCGAAGAAGAATTCGGCAACATCGTGATCCGCAGCGGCAACAGCGGCGAGATCGTGCGGCTGTCGGATGTGGCGCGTCTGGAACTGGGCGCTGGCAACTACACCTTGCGCTCGCAGCTGGACAACAAGAACGCGGTGGGCATGGGCGTGTTCCAGTCGCCGGGTGCCAACGCGATCGAATTGTCCGATGCGGTGCGCGCCAAGATGGCCGAGCTGGAAAAGCAGTTCCCGCAGGACATGGCGTGGTCGGCTGCGTACGACCCGACCGTGTTCGTGCGCGACTCGATCAGCGCGGTGGTGCACACGCTGCTGGAAGCGGTGCTGCTGGTGGTGCTGGTGGTGATCCTGTTCCTGCAGACCTGGCGCGCCTCGATCATTCCGTTGCTGGCGGTGCCGGTGTCGGTGGTCGGTACGTTCGCCGCGCTCTACCTGCTGGGTTTTTCGATCAACACGCTGAGCCTGTTCGGCCTGGTACTGGCGATCGGCATCGTGGTCGACGATGCGATCGTGGTGGTGGAAAACGTCGAGCGCAACATCGAAGAAGGGCTGGCCCCGTTGGCTGCTGCGCATCAGGCGATGCGCGAAGTGTCCGGGCCGATCATCGCCATCGCGCTGGTGCTGTGCGCGGTGTTCGTGCCGATGGCGTTCCTGTCGGGCGTGACCGGCCAGTTCTACAAGCAGTTCGCGGTGACCATCGCCATTTCCACGGTGATTTCGGCGATCAATTCGCTGACCTTGTCGCCGGCACTGGCCGCCATGCTGCTCAAGCCGCATGACGCACCGAAGGATGGCCCGTCGCGGTTGATCGACCGCTTGTTCGGCTGGTTGTTCCGCCCGTTCAATCGCTTCTTCAACAGCAGTTCGCACAAGTACCAGGGCGCGGTCTCGCGCACCCTGGGCAAGCGTGGCGCGGTGTTCGCGGTGTATGTGCTGCTGCTGGTGGTCACCGGCTTCATGTTCAAGGTGGTGCCGGGCGGCTTCATTCCTACCCAGGACAAGCTGTACCTGATTGCCGGTACAAAGCTGCCGGAAGGCGCCTCGCTGGAACGCACCAATGAGGTGATCCGTCAGATCACCCAGATCGCGCTGCAGACCGAGGGCGTTGACCACGCGATTGCGTTCCCGGGCCTGAATCCGCTGCAGTTCACCAACACGCCCAATACCGGCACGGTGTTCCTGACGCTCAAGCCGTTCAGCCAGCGCAGCCGCACTGCGGCGCAGATCAATGCGGAGATCAACGCCCGCATCAGCCAGATCCAGCAGGGCTTTGCGTTTGCGTTCATGCCGCCGCCGATCCTGGGCCTGGGGCAGGGCTCGGGCTACTCGCTGTACATCCAGGACCGCGCCGGCCTGGGCTATGGCCAGTTGCAGAGTGCGGTCAATGCGATGTCCGGTGCGATCTCGCAGACGCCGGGCATGCAGTTCCCGATCGGCACGTATCAGGCCAATGTGCCGCAGCTCGATGCCAAGGTCGACCGCGACAAGGCCAAGGCACAGGGCGTGCCGCTGACCAACCTGTTTGACACCTTGCAGACCTATCTGGGTTCGTCCTACATCAACGACTTCAATCGCTTCGGTCGCACCTATCAGGTGATCGCCCAGGCCGATGGACAGTTCCGCGACAGCGTCGAAGACATCGCCAACCTGCGCACCCGCAACGATCGCGGGCAGATGGTGCCGATCGGCAGCATGGTCACGCTGGGCCAGACCTACGGCCCGGATCCGGTGATCCGCTACAACGGCTACCCGGCCGCCGACCTGATCGGCGAAGCGGACCCGCGCGTGCTCTCCTCCACCCAGGCGATGCAGACGCTGGCCGGCATGGCGCCGAAGGTGTTGCCCAACGGCATGAACATCGAGTGGACCGACCTGAGCTATCAGCAGTCTACGCAGGGCAACTCGGCGTTGATCGTGTTCCCGATGGCGGTGTTGCTGGCGTTCCTGGTGCTGGCCGCGTTGTACGAGAGCTGGACGCTGCCGCTGGCGGTGATCCTGATCGTGCCGATGACCTTGCTGTCGGCCTTGTTCGGTGTGTGGCTCACCGGCGGCGACAACAATGTGTTCGTGCAGGTGGGGTTGGTGGTGCTGATGGGCCTGGCGTGCAAGAACGCGATCCTGATCGTGGAGTTCGCCCGCGAACTCGAAATGCACGGCAAGGGCATCGTCGACGCCGCGCTGGAAGCCTGCCGCCTGCGTCTGCGCCCGATCGTGATGACCTCCATCGCCTTCATCGCCGGCACCGTGCCGCTGGTGTTCGGGCATGGCGCCGGCGCCGAAGTGCGCTCGGTCACCGGCATCACCGTGTTCGCCGGCATGCTCGGTGTGACCTTGTTCGGCCTGTTCCTGACCCCGGTGTTCTACGTGGCGCTGCGCAAGTGGGTGACGCGTCGCGAAGCCGCTGCACCGGCCACTGTTGCGCACGATCACGTCAAGGCGTGAGTGCGTCGTCCCCAATCCCCATTCGCAGTACAAGGACATTGAAATGAGCAACCACAAGATCGCATTGGTCACCGGCGCCACCCGCGGCATCGGCCTGGAAACCGTTCGGCAACTGGCCCAGGCCGGCGTGCATACGCTGCTGGCCGGGCGCAAGCGCGACGATGCCGTCGCCGCCGCACTCAAGCTGCAGGCCGAAGGCCTGCCGGTGGAGGCCATCCAGCTCGATGTCAACGACGACATCAGCATCGCCGCGGCGGTCGGCACGGTGGAGCAGCGCCATGGCCACCTGGACATCCTGATCAACAACGCCGGCATCATGATCGAGGACATGCAGCGCACGCCGTCGCAGCAGAGCCTGGAGGTGTGGAAGCGCACCTTCGACACCAACCTGTTTGCGGTCGTCAGCGTCACCAAGGCGTTCCTTCCGCTGCTGCGTCGCTCGCTGGCCGGGCGCATCGTCAATGTGTCCAGCATGCTCGGCTCGCTGACCCTGCACACCCAGCCGGGCTCGCCGATCTACGACTTCAAGATTCCCGCCTACGACGCCTCCAAGAGCGCGGTCAACAGCTGGACGGTGCACCTGGCCCATGAGTTGCGCGACACCGCCATCAAGGTCAACACCGTGCATCCGGGCTACGTCAAAACCGACATGAACGGTGGTGGCGGCGAGATCGAGGTGGAGCAGGGCGCGTACAGCAGCGTGCAGATGGCATTGCTCGACGCGCACGGCGCCACCGGCAGCTTTACGCATCTGGGAGAAGTGTTGCCATGGTAAGAAACTTCCTGAGCGTGGCACTGGCCGCGCTGGTGCTCAGCGGCTGCGCGGTGGGGCCGGATTACCGGCCCGACCCGCCGGCCGCGGTGACCTTGCAGGGCGCGCAGGATGCGGCTTTTAGCAGCGAATCGCCGGTCGGTAACTGGTGGTCGCAGTTCGACGACCCGGTGCTGGAACAACTGGTGCGCGATGCCTTGTTCGCCAACCACGATCTGCGCATCGCCGTGTCGCGCGTCAAGCAGGCACGCGCGGTGTTCGTCGAGCGTCGTCTCGACCAGGCCCCGCACATCACCGCGCAGGGCAGCTTCGATCGACGCGAACAACAGCAGGTGGTTGCCGGCAACCAGCGCTTCCTCACCGAGCAGACCACCCTGGGCCTGGATGCGGCCTGGGAGCTGGATCTGTTCGGCCGCCAGCGGCGCGCCTCGGAAGCGGCGCGTGCGGATCTGGAAGCCGAGCAGGCCGGCCTGCTCGACGTGCAGGTCACCGTCGCTGCCGAAGTGGCGCGCAATTACTTCGAGTTGCGCGGCACGCAAAAGCAGCTGGAGGTGTCCAAGCGCACGTTGACCAACCTGCACGACACCCAGCGGCTGACGCAGACGCGTTGGGACCTGGGCGCCGGCAGCGAACTGGATGTGCAGAGCAGCCTGGCACGCTTGAAGGCAATCGAGGCGGACATTCCGTTGCTGGAAACCGCCGAAGCGCAGTACCGCCATCGTCTGGCGGTGCTGCTCGGCCAGCCGCCCAATGACCTGGACGCCACCCTGGTAGCGCGCACCACGCCCGCGTTCGCACGTGCGTTGCCGCTGGGCGATACCGCCGGATTGCTGCGTCAGCGCCCGGACGTGCGCAGCGCCGAACGTCGACTGGCAGCGGCCACCGCGCAGGTCGGCGTGGCCACCGCGGATCTGTTCCCGCGCATCAGCGTCAGCGGCTTTGTCGGCTTCCTGTCCGGCGACGCGGCCAGGCTGACCGAGGGCAGCGGCAAGGCCTGGTCGATCACCCCGTCGATCAGCTGGGCGGCATTCGACTTCGGCACCGTGCGTGCACGCCTGCGTGCCAGCAAGGCGCAGGCCGACGGTGCCTTGGCGCAATACCAGCAGACCGTGTTGCTGGCGCTGGAAGACACCGAGAACGCCTTGATCGGCTACGGCCGCCAGCAGGCGCGCCTGGCGATCGTGGTGGAGCAGGCCAATGCGGCGCGGCGTGCCGAACAACTGGCGCAGATCCGCTACCGCGAGGGCTCGGAAGACTTCCTGACCCTGCTGGACGCGCAACGCACCCAACTGGCCGCCGACGATGCGCTGGCGCAGGCCGAAGCCGCGGTGAATGTCGGCGTGGTCGGTGTGTACAAGGCGCTGGGCGGCTGGAAGCAGGGCGAAGCGCCTGCGGCACCGGTGGCCGTGCTCAGTCGGTGAGGCAGGGCTGCAGGGCGGCCGTCAGGTCGTCCTGCAGATACCCGGCTGCGCCAACGCGTCGTCCGCCAATACGGCGCATGGATCTCGGGCACCGGACTGCGTGCCTGCTGACCGCTGATCACACGACGAGCTGCGCTCAGTCGGCAACCCGCACGCTGTCGCGGCCACCGTTCTTGGCCAGATACAGCGCCGCATCGGCACGCGAAAACCAGTCCTGCCAATGCGTTTCGCCATCGTGGCGCGCCGCGCCCAGCGACACGGTGATCCGCCCACCCGGGCCACGCAGCCCGTTGCGGATCACCTTGCGCAGGCGTTCGGTGGCCGCTTCCAGTTCCTGCAGGGAGCCAGCACGCAACAGCACCACAAATTCCTCGCCGCCGAAGCGGAACACCTGATGCGGCTCGCGTACTTCAAAGCGCAGGATGGTGGCCAGATCCGACAGCGCCGCATCGCCTGCGGCATGCCCGTACAGATCATTGACCTCCTTGAAA
Organism: Xanthomonas sp. WHRI 7064; assembly: GCF_040202355.2. Lineage (NCBI taxonomy): Bacteria > Pseudomonadati > Pseudomonadota > Gammaproteobacteria > Lysobacterales > Lysobacteraceae > Xanthomonas > Xanthomonas sp. WHRI 7064. Next base: position 1,805,218 of record NZ_CP167821.1, read on the forward strand.
TGGTCCAGATCCAGGATGATCAGGCTGTTGAGCCGTTCATGCGGCTGGCGCCGGTCGATCTGATGGGTGAGCGCACGTTCGAGCATGCGTCGGTTGGGCAGGCCGGTCAGCGCATCCAGCGAGGCCAGCTCTTCCAGATGCACGCGGTCATCCTGCATGCGCAGCGAAAACGCGTACCCCACCGCCAGCGTCACCAGCGTCACCACGACCGTCGACACACCCTGGCCGGGGCTGACGATCAGGCCCGGCAACAGCAACAGCGCCGCCAGCAACGGCAAGCTCAGCAGCACGGCGCGTCGCGGGCCGCACAGGAAGTAATTGGTGGCCAGCACCGGAAACAACCAGGGCAGGGCGCCATCGCCGCCGCTCCAGCAGGCGACCAGACAGCCGCCGACATTGATGGATGCCAGCCACACGCCGCCGGCGCCGGTGCGTTCGGCATCGCGCATCTTCCAGCCACGCCATATCGCAAGCACACCGAGCGATGCGGTGATCAGGCAGGCGATCGCCTGACCGGTGATGGCCAGGTACACCGCATAGAGGCAAAGCAACAGCGCGGTGATCGGCCCCAGCATCTTGACGATGCCGAGGCGGAAATCCCGCCGCAGGTGGAGGATCACAGGGAAGGTTCTATAGGAGTCGGCATCATTATCGGCGGAGCCTTACGAAAGTTGAGCGTGCACGCGCCGCGGCAACGGGTAGGAAAATGAAGCGTTGCCGCGCCGGGCTTCGCACATCCTTGACGGCCATGCCGCAACCGTAGCGTCTTTGCCGTTGGAGTCTGCCATGCCCACACGCGAAGAACTCGACACGCGCCTGGATGCGCTGCAGGACGAACTGCCGCAGCTATCGGCCGATGAAGATGCGGATTTCGACTATCTCGATTTTCAGGCGCGTGCCCAGGCTCTATTGAGCAGTGCCGCAGCCGAGGACGCGGCCTATGTGCGGACGCGCGTCGACGGCATGCTGGCAGGCGCTGGCCTGATTCCAACCGATGCGGATGGGCGCAGTTGCGCTTGAATCCTGGTCTGCGCGGGCACTAAAACGCTTGTATTGCAGGGCATGGCACGAAGGTATGCCTGCAGGCGCAGGTTCAATGCCGATAACGGCATGCCTTAGCCTGCAGCCGGGGTGCCCGCACTCACCACCTGATTGCGTCCGGCCTGCTTGGCGCGGTACAGCGCCTCGTCCGCGCGCCGCAGCAACTGCGCCATATTGCCTGCATGTTCGGGAAAGCTGGCCGCACCGAACGAGGCGCTGACCTTCGGCAACGAGACGCCATCGGCCATGACCTGCAGCGACTCGATGCCGGCACGCAGCTTCTCTGCCATCCTGCAGGCGGTCGCCAGATCGACTTCCGGCAGGATGATCGTCAGCTCCTCGCCGCCGTAGCGGCAGCAGATGTCTTCGCCGCGCGTCTGTGCCAGCAGGAAGTCGCCGATTGCCGCCAATACGCGGTCGCCGCCGCTGTGGCCGTGCAGATCGTTGAACTGCTTGAAGTGGTCCACGTCCAGCATCAGCACCGACAAGGGTTGTACCCGCCGCGTGCAGCGCGCCAGTTCGTGATTGAGCGCTTCTTCGAGATAGCGGCGGTTGTACAGACCGGTCAACGGATCGCGAATGGATTGCTGGCGCAGCGTTTCGCGCAGGCGCAGGTTGTGCAACGCCAGCGACAGTTGCTCGGCCGCAGCCTCGGCCACGGTCAGCGAGGCCAGATCGCGCGGATCCTCGCTGCGCAGCGCCAGCATCCCCAGCTGCGTGCCCTGTGCCGATAACGGGATGCAGGCGGTGCTGGCATGCGCCGGAAGATTGGCGCCGATGTGTTGGCAGAGCATGCCCTGGCTGGCGTCTTCCACCACATGCGTGCGATCGCGGCGCAGGGCCCAGCAGGTGTCCGGCGCAATGCTGGCGTTGTCGTCGTCGGCCATCGTGCCCCAGGCCACCACCTGCTCGGCACGATCGCGCGAGGCGCGCAACAGATAGACCGCGCCGGCTGCGCCGGGGATCAGCGGAGCGATCGTGCGTGCGGTGATTTCCAGTGCTTCCTCGGCATTGCGGCAGTTCTGCAGCAGCCCCGAATAGCGCGCCAGCGCCTCCAGCCCGGCCGACGTGCGTTCGAGCGTGGCGAACGATTCGATCAGGCGTTCGCTGGTCGTGCTGGCGGCGTCTTCGGCGAGCACGCGCCGTTCCAGTTCGCGCGACAGCAACCGGTAGGCCAGCAACATCACCAGCAAGCCGCTGAAGATCCCGACCACCGTCACCCACAGCACCCACTGCGCGCTGCGCGCATTGGTGTCGTTGCGCTTTACCAGTTGCTGGCGCTCCAGTTCCGTCATGGTCTGCACCTGGCGGCGCAGCGAAGACGAGGTCTGGAACACACCACGTGCGATCGACGCACGCGCGCCATCCAGGCCTTGCTTGCGATAGCTGTGCAACAGGTCGTTGATCTGTACCAGGCGCATGTCCACCAGGCGTCCAAGCGCCACGACGTTGCGCCGCTGCACCGGGTTGTCCTGCACCAGGGCATCCAGCCGCACGATGCGCTCGGGCAGCCGCCCGATCGCATCGGCGTACACCCCGAGAAACGCCTCGTTGTCGGTCAGGACATAGCCGCGCACCGACGACTCCGCCGACAGCATCCCGGCCTGGATCTCGTCGATGCTGGCGATCACTTCCTGCGTATGCGTCACCCAGCCGGCGTCGGACAGCGAACGCTGCGTAGTGAAATAACCGCCCACGCCGATCAGGACGAAGATCATCCCGCCGAGCAACAAGGCGCCGGCGGCGTGGCGTTTTGCTTTTTTGGTCAACACCGTGTTCCCCGACACCGATTGTCTGGTAGAGGCTGATGCAAGCCGCGTGCCTGTGCTCCACTTCGCTTGCCAGTCAGCTGCGGGAAGGGGTTGAGGTCGCTCCGGCGCCGGCACGGCGGTATCCTTCGCGTTCGTCACCGAGCCGGGCAACAGATTGGTCATTTTTCTAGGTAGCTATCAATTGACCTGCCGCGCTGCCCAGGGCGATGGCCCTAGCCGCGGCTGGGTTGCCGACTGGCAGATCGCCCAAATTGGTGCCGCAAGCGCCGGCGACCTGGCAGGCAGCGCCCTCTCCGCCACGTTTCCCGATCACCGCAGCGCCATGGCCGCCGCCCGCGTCGCCGGCATGGTGACGCTGGAAGCCATGCATGCCGAAGCGCAACGGCAGCTCGAATCCGCCTGAGGCGCATGCGCGTCTGGTCGCATCGACCAAGCCTGCGCTCCTCAGTGCCAGATGAGCTGGCATACCGTTTGCTTCCGTTCCGGAAGAACGCTGGGGAGCGTCTTCGACGGAGGCGACATGCAAGAGCCCAATAAAAGTGCCCTGGTCCTGCTGCAGCAGGAAGCCACCGAACTGCTCGCGCTCTTCGATCAACTGCGTGGCGATGCCGTGCCGGCGCATGACGCGGACAACGTCGTCGCAACCACACCCGCCGAACGCACCGAACAGACCGTCCACGTCACTAATTGACTCAGCAGGTAAGCCTGCAGTCGGCTGCGATGCACGGGCTGTTGGGCAACACGCGATGCGGCATTTTTGTCAGCGCCATGTCGCTGCCGATCATGCGTCACCGCGGCAGGGTATCGCCCATGAAAAAGGCCGGGATCCCTCTGCATCGAGGAGTCCCGGCCTTAGTCGGTCGTCTTAGGACCGTTGTTTGGTGGAGGTGGGCGGAATCGAACCGCCGTCCGGAAGCACTCCATCCCCAGCACTACATGCTTAGCCCTCCGTTAGATCTCATTCCCAGGCAGCACGGTTGGCAAAGCGCACCTGGAAACCAGCCTGCTTTATCTAACCGGTAGCTGACAGGCAGCCACTACCGATGGTTCCGTGATAATGACCCTACACCTACGAGCACGGGCACAAGTAGGTTCGGGGGTTCGCCTTAGGCGGCTGTAGAACTACAACTAAAGCCAATTAAGCGGCGATAGCGAAGTCCGAACCGTAGTTGTCATCGTTGGCAACTAAAAGTTTGCTGCTGGATTAACGAGGAAAGCTGCCCCCTCGGCATGCGCCAAGCGACTTCGCGACCCCCGTCGAAACCAGTGCACCCCCGGGGAAAGCATCAAAACGCTGACCTGATCAGTGTAGGGATCGGAGCGCCCTGTCACAAGTGGTGAGACGTGCAGCGCTTACAGTGGCTTCAGTCCTATCGGACGGAAAAGTCTGGTAATCAAGGAGCGAAGCGATGGCGACAGGTAAGCCCCCAGGTCCGCGGCAGGCACGCAGCACGCCCCGCAAACGCGCACCGAGCGTCGGCGCCTCCAAGCCTCGACGCGCAGCCAGGGCCGCGCAGCAGCAGGCGCAGGACACCGGGCTGACGCGCGTGCAGGGCAAGGCGCGTACCGTGATCTACATCCATGGCATCGGCAACAAGCCGCCGGCCGAGGTGTTGCGCTGCCAGTGGGACAAGGCCCTGTTCGGGCGGCCGATGGGTGAGCGCACGCGCCTGGCGTACTGGGTCAATCGCGAGCGCTATCCGGTTGCCGAACCCGGTAATTGCGACGCACGCGATGTCGGCCCGGCGCTCAATCAGAGCGTGCAGCGCGCCTTGAGCACGCTTGGGCTGGTGCCAGGCGAGCAGGATCTGCATCTGCTCGCCGATGCCTTGGCGCAGAGCGAGCAAGAGCGTGTCGATCTGCACCGTTTGCTGGACGAACTGGATGCCGCGCCCGCAATGCCGGCGGCGGGCCAGGTGCAGGCCAAAGGTCCGATCGATGCGATCAACCGCGTGCTGCTGCGGCTGATCTCCGCCGCGCTGCTGCAGGACGTGCACGATTTGTTCTTCGTGCACGAGCGTGCGGCGTTGATGCGCGAGAGCCTGACGCAGCGGTTGCGTTCGGGTGGCGGGCCGTTTGTGGTGGTGTCGCACAGCCAGGGCTCGATGATCGCCTTTGACGTGTTGCGTCAGCTCCAGGCGGCCGAGTGCGAGGTCAGCCTGTTCCTGACCCTGGGCTCGCCCTTGGGCCTGCCGCAGGTGCGCAGCATGTTCAAGCGCTGGACCGGCACACGCAAGCTGCCGTTTCCCGCGTGTGTACGGCGCTGGATCAACGTGGCCGATACGCGCGACCCGATCGCGCTGGATCCGGATCTCGGCGACGACATCGCCAACGCCAAGGGGCGTTTCGAAAACCTCGCGGGCGCGCGCCTGAATCAGGACTGGCAGCACAACGCGCATTCGGGCTCGGGTTATCTGTCGATTCCGCAGGTGCGCGCGGCGGTGCGCGAAGCGGTGGGCGTCGGCTTCGACCAACCGGTCTCCAATGCGGTGCTGATCAAGGATCTCAGCGAGCAGCTGGAAGCGCATGGCGCCGAGTACCGGCACGAAGTGCTGATCGAGCTGGATCGACGGTTGCTGGGCGACGACCCGGCCGCCACGCGTGCGCTGCTGTTGGCGCAATTGCGCCAGACCGCTGCAGCGACCACCGGCTTGAGCGGCGATGCGCTGGACGAGGCGATCGAGCTGGAAGATGGCTTGCAACGGTTTGTGTCGGCGCGGCTGACGCGGTTCGAGATCGAATCGCTGCAGGACCGCTACCGCACGCTGGGATTCCGTCGCGTGTGGCGCGATGCCGGCAAGCGCGCGTTGATCAACGTGTCCGGCAACGTCCTGCATGCCGATGCGGCGCGCACCGCATATCGCGCACGCGGGCAACAGATCGGCTGGGCGGTGCTGGACACCGGTATCGCAGCCAGTCACCCACATTTCTTCGCAAGGGGAGAGCGCGACACGGTGGTGGCGCAATGGGATTGCACGCGGCGGGGTGCAGCCAGGCGATTGACGCGCGCCGACGGCGATGCCTTCGCTCGGCTGGATCGGCACGGGCACGGCACGCATATCGCCGGGATCATCGCCGGCCATAGCCGCGCGGTGATTCCCGACGCGCAGGGCAACCCGGGCAAACCGCTGGAGTTCGCCGGCATGGCGCCGGACACCCAGCTGTACGGGTTCAAGGTGCTGGATGATGCTGGCAACGGCCGTGATTCGTGGATGATCAAGGCGGTGCAGCAGGTGGCAGCGATCAACGAGCGCGCCGGCGAGCTGGTCATCCACGGCGTCAATCTGAGCCTGGGCGGTTACTTCGATCCGGAGAGCTACGGCTGCGGTTTTACGCCGCTGTGCAACGAGTTGCGGCGGCTATGGCGGCAAGGCGTGCTGGTAGTGGTGGCCGCCGGCAACGAAGGTCTGGCCTGGTTGATGCGCAACGACGGCGATGCATATCCGGCCAACATGGATTTGTCGATCAGCGACCCGGGCAATCTGGAAGACGCCATCGTGGTCGGCTCGGTGCACAAGAGCAGCCCGCACAATTACGGCGTGTCGTATTTTTCGTCGCGCGGCCCGACCGCCGATGGGCGCGGCAAGCCGGATGTCGTGGCGCCGGGCGAAAAGATCCTCTCGGCCTATTACGATTTCGACCCAAAAGATCCGGCCAGCCTGATGGTGGAGATGAGCGGCACCAGCATGGCCGCACCGCACGTCTCCGGCGTGCTGGCCGGCTTCCTCTCTGCCCGCCGCGAGTTCATCGGCTTTCCGGATCGAGTCAAGCAGCTGATGCTGGACACCAGCACCGACCTGCAACGCGATCGCTATGTACAGGGCAGGGGAGTGCCGAATTTGATGCGGATGCTTGGGAAGACGTGATGAATCGGGAGTGGGGAATCGGGAATCGTAAAAGCAGGATGCTTCTTGCGGATCCCGAAATACCCTCGTCGTGAACTAACTTGAGGTCAACGCAGCGAGCCTACCCAGCTCTTGCGATTCCCCACTCCCGATTCCCGATTCACGCATCCCGGTTATGCCGCCGCATCACACGCTGCTTGTCGCGTTGCCAGTCACGGTCCTTGGCGGCGTCGCGCTTGTCGTGGTTCTGCTTGCCCTTGGCCAGCGCGATTTCCAGCTTGACCTTGTTGTTGCTCCAGTACAGCGCGGTGGGCACCAGGGTGTAGCCGTCGCGTTCGACGCTGCTCAGCACCTTGTCGATTTCCCGGCGGTGCAGCAGCAGCTTGCGATCGCGGCGTTCCACCGGCACCGTGTGGCTGGAGGCCTGGATCAGCGGGGTGATCTGCGCGCCGATCAGGAAGATCTCGCCGGAGCGCACATAGGCGTAGCCATCGATGATGTTGGCGCGGCCGGCGCGGATCGCCTTGACCTCCCAGCCCTGCAGGGCCAGGCCGGCTTCGTAGCGCTCTTCCAGGTGGTATTCGTAGCGCGCACGCTTGTTCAGCGCGATGGTTTTCGTGGCCGTCGCGCCGTTTGCTTTATCCTTGGCTGGTTTCTTGCTCATGCCGCCATTGTCGCCGATTCGGCGTCATCAAACGATCTTCTGTCTTTCACAAGTTAGCGAATGCCTACCATCCGTCGCAGCGCCCTGGTCGAACACAGCGCCACCCGCATGTTCGATCTGGTCAATGATGTTGCCGCCTATCCGCGCCGTTTCGGCTGGTGTGATGCTGCGCAGGTGCTTGAACAGGACCAGGCGCATATCGTGGCGCGGCTGGATCTGGGGTTGGGGTCGTTCCGCACCTGGTTCACCACCGAAAACGTGCTCGAACGCCCGCAGCGCATCGTCATGCATCTGCGCGACGGGCCGTTCAAGCGCCTGGAAGGCCTGTGGGAGTTTCAGTCGCTAGGCGAGAACGCCTGCAAGGTCAGCCTGACCCTGGAAGTGGAAACCAGCTCGCGGCTGTTGGGTCCGGCGCTGGCGCTGGGTTTTCAAGGCCTGGCCGACCGCATGGTCAACGATTTCGTGCGGGTCGCCGACCGCGGCGACGTCTGAGCATGCGGGTCGACGTCGTGCTGGCCTGGCCGGACCGCTGCAGTTCGGTGTCGCTGGAGCTGGCAGAGGGCGCTACCGTGGCCGAGGCGATTGCCGCCTCCGGTCTGGCACCGGATCGACCACCTGCCGCGCAGGCGATCCATGGGCTGATTGCACGCGCGGATCAGGTGCTGCGTGACGGCGACCGGGTCGAATTGCTCAGGCCGCTGCTGCTGGATCCGAAGGAGGCACGGCGTCGCCGTGCCGGACCGAGCAAAAAGGCTGGCCCCAACGGATAGCTGTTGGCCGGCACTACGATGCATGTGCGCCGTGCGCAACAGCGAGCTCTTCCGTTGAGTGATTTGGACAAGCGAACGCAGCCGGTTGCTTGAACAGGCGCATGTCGCCCCGAGACGGCTGACGGAAAGCCACAGCTGTCGATATCTAAATCAGCGCTGCAGTTCCTGACCGAACACGTCTCTGCGACCAGACAAATAAAAACGCATCCGTTCAAACGGATGCGTTTTCTGGTGCGGCGGCACTCAGGCGATCGCGCAGTGCGCGACCAAGCGCATCAACGGCCGCGCTGCTTTTTCTTGTCGCGGGCCAGATTGCGACCGAACTGCTTGGGTGCCGACTTGGCCAGCTGCTCGTCCTGCGACGGGAAATAATCGCCTTCCCAGCGAACGACCTGCTCGTTCTCGAAGAACACGGTGAAGTTCTTGATCTCGGTGCGCGCCAGACGGTCCACACGCTGGGTGGAGGTGTAGTCCCAGCGCTGCGAATGGAATGGATCGGGGATCGAGGGAGTACCCAGCAACGCGCTGACCTGCTGCTTGCTCTGGCCTACCTGCAGTTGCTCCACGGCATTCTGTTTGATCAGATTGCCCTGGTAGATCGGCTGCTTGTAGATGATGCCGCAGCCAGCGGTGGAGAGAGCAACGGCGGCGACCAGCAGGAGATTACGCATCGGGGATTAAGTGCTGAGGAAATCACGCCGATGATACACTCCCGCCGGTCGCCGCGACCCGTTTGATGGCAGCTGGCGCTAAATCGCCAATGAACGGAGAACATATGGAAACCCACGACCTGCGCAAAGTCGGGCTCAAGGTGACCCATCCGCGGATGCGGATCCTGGAGTTGCTCGAGCAGAAGAGCAACCAGCACCACCTCAGCGCAGAAGACATCTATCGGCAACTGCTCGATCATGGCGACGAAATCGGTCTGGCCACGGTGTACCGGGTGCTGACCCAGTTCGAGGCCGCCGGCCTGGTGCTGAAGCACAATTTCGAAGGCGGCCAGGCGGTCTATGAGCTGGATCGCGGCGGCCATCACGACCATATGGTGGACGTGGACACCGGCCACGTGATCGAGTTCGAAAGCGAAGAGATCGAGGCCTTGCAGCGCCAGATCGCCGCCCAGCATGGCTATGAGCTGGAAGAGCACTCGCTGGTGCTGTACGTGCGCAAGAAGCGTCCGCGCTGACGGCAAGCCGGTGGTAGTGCGGCAACGACAAGGCGGCTTCGGCCGCCTTGTGCGTTTGCCGCCATCGGCTGCCTGGTCACCCCCGATGGCGGCCGGCATGCGCCCGGCGGCTCAGGCGCTCTGCAACAACTTGCGTGCCGCCGCGCGGGCTTCCTTGCTGACTTCCACCCCGCCCAGCATGCGTGCCAGTTCTTCCTGGCGCGCCTGCGGGCCGAGCAGTTCGACCGCGCTCTGGGTCATGCCGTCCACCGGCGCCTTGCTGACCCGATAGTGCGCGTGGCCCTTGGCGGCCACCTGCGGCAAGTGGGTCACGCACAGCACCTGGCGCTCTTCGCCCAGGGCGCGCAGCTTCTGTCCGACGATGTCGGCCACCGCGCCGCCGATGCCGGAATCCACTTCGTCGAAGACCATGGTCGGCACGCTGTCCAGCCCGAGCGCGGCGACCTCGATCGCCAGCGAAATCCGCGACAGTTCGCCGCCGGAGGCGACCTTGCGCAATGCGCGCGGCGGCTGCCCGGCGTTGGCGGCGACCAGGAACTCCACCCGTTCGGCGCCGTTGGGGTCCGGGCGCAGGGTGTCCTGGGGCTGCAGCTGGATCAGGAACTGCCCGCCGCCCATGCCCAGCTCGCCGATCAGCGTGGTGGTGGCGGCCGACAAGGCCTCGGCAGCGGTGGTGCGGCTGGCGCTGAGGCTGCTGGCCGCACCGCGCCAGACGCCGATCGCCGTCTCGATATGCTTGTCCAGCTGCTGCAGGCGCTCGTCGGCGCCGCGCAGGCTCTCCACTTCCAGGCTCATGCGGTCGCGCTGGGCGGCCAGCTCGTCCGGGGTGACACGGTGCTTGCGGGCCAGATCGTGCAGGCGGCCGAGCCGGCGCTCCATCGCTTCGAACTGGGCCGGGTCTGCCTCCAGGTCGTCGCGCACGCGGTCGAGCAGGGCCAGCGCCTCCTCGATCTGGATGACGGCGCTGTCCAGCAGTGCATCGACCTCGCCCAGGCGTGGCTCGTGCTCGGCCACGCGCGCCAGGTCGTGGCGGCTGTCCTGCAGCAGGCCCAGCGCGGAGGCGCCGTCGTCGCCATTGAGCTGCAGGGCCACGCTGTCGCAGGCGCCGATCAATGCGGTGGCGTGCGCCTGGCGGCGGTGATTGACGTCCAGCGCGGCGATCGCGGCCGGGTCCAGGTCCTCGCGTTCCAGTTCGCTGAGCTGGTGTTCCAGAAAGCCGATGCGGTCGGAGACATCGCCCTGCGCGGACAGCGCATCGCGCTCGTCCAGCAGGGCCTGCCAGCGCTGGCTGGCCTGGCGCACCTGCTCGCGCTGCGCACCGTTGCGGGCGTAGGCATCGAGCAGGGCGAGCTGGCTGTGGCGGGCCATCAGGGCCTGGTGTTCGTGCTGGCCGTGAATCTCCACCAGCCGCGAGGCCAGCTCCGCCAGTTGCGAAGAGGTCACCGGGCGGCCGTTGATCCAGGCACGCGAGCCGCCATCGGCACGGATGATCCGGCGCAGCTGGCATTGCGCATCGTCGTCGAGTTCGTTGTCCGACAGCCAGGTCAGGCCCGGGTGCTGGGCCGGCAGCTGGAATTCGGCCGACAGTTCGGCGCGGTCGGCACCGTGGCGGACTACGCCGCTGTCGGCGCGCAGCCCGGACAGGAAGCCAAGCGCGTCCACCATCAGCGACTTGCCGGCGCCGGTTTCGCCGGAAACCACGGTCATGCCCGGCCCGAATTCCAGTTCGGTGGCGCGGACGACGGCGAAATCCTTGATGGAGAGGTGTCTGAGCATGGGGTCGAGTGTGAACGCTTTGGGGAAGCTTAGGGTGGGAGCGGCGGGCAGGGAATAAGACGCTTGCCAACCGCAGGGCCAGACATTATCTATGCCCAGTCTCACCGGATGATCCCATGCGCGCGTCACAGTCCCCAACGCTCGATCCCCGCGCACGCCAACTGCTGCGGACGCTGATTGCCCGCTATATCCGCGATGGCGAGCCGGTGGGCTCCAAGACGCTGGCCCAGCACGCCGGGCTGGACGTCAGCCCGGCCACCATCCGCAACATCCTGGCCGATCTGGAGGATGTGGGCCTGCTCAGCTCTCCGCATACCTCGGCCGGGCGGGTGCCCACCGCGCACGGTTACCGGGTGTTCGTCGACAGCCTGGTGCAGATGCAGCCGCCCGGCGAGGAAGAAGTGCGCCGCCTGCGCGCGGAGCTTGCCAGCGGTAACGGCACCCAGTCGCTGCTGGGCAGCGCCTCGCAGATGCTGTCGGCGATGAGCCATTTCGTCGGCGTGGTCAGCGCGCCGCGGCGCGAGCAGTTCGCGTTCCGGCATATCGACTTCGTGGCGCTGGACGCGCGCCGGGTGCTGGCGATCCTGGTGTTTGCCGACAACGAGGTGCAGAACCGGGTGATCGAGCCGCGCCGGGCCTATGAGCCGGCCGAGCTGGAGCGGGTGGCCAATTACCTCAATGCGCAATTTGCCGGGCGCGCGCTGTCAGACATCCGCGCCTCGCTGCTGCGCGAGCTGCGCATGGCCAAGAACGAGATGGAGCAGCTGCTGGCGCACAGCGTGGATCTGGCCAGCGAGGCGCTGGTGCCGGCCGACGCCGACGACATGGTGATGGCCGGGCAGACCCGCCTGATGGGCGTGCAGGACCTGTCCGACCTGGACCGGCTGCGCGAGCTGTTCGAGGCCTTCGCCAGCAAGCGCGAGATCCTGCAGCTGCTTGAACGCACCATCCAGGCGCCGGGCGTGCGCATCTTCATCGGCGAAGAGACCGGCATGGTGTCGCTGGACGATGTCTCGCTGGTCACCGCGCCGTATGCCGCCAATGGCCAGGTGCTGGGCGTGCTGGGCGTGATCGGGCCCAAACGCATGGCCTACGACCGGGTGATTCCGCTGGTGCAGACCGCCGCCCAGGTGCTGGGCGCGGCCATGGAACCGCCCGGCACGCGATAAGCGGCAGCGATCGATACGATCGTTTTGCTTGAAACGCGCGCGCGCGCCCACATACGGGGTGACGTTGGGGCGGGCGTTCCGCTTGCCCGGGAACTGCACATGAACCAAGACCACCCCGAATTCGACTCCGAAGACCTGTCCCAGAACCCACCCGAGACCGATCCGCTCAAGGCCGAGATCGAGTCGCTGCGCAGCGAGATCGCGCTGGTCAAGGCCGATGCCCTGCGCGAGCGGGCCGATCTGGAAAACCAGCGCAAGCGCATCGCCCGCGACGTCGAGAACGCACGCAAGTTCGCCAACGAGAAGCTGCTGGGCGAGCTGCTGCCGGTGTTCGACAGCCTGGATGCCGGCCTGACTGCGGCCGGCACCGAGCCCAGCCCGCTGCGCGATGGCCTGGACATGACCTACAAGCAGTTGCTCAAGGTGGCGGCCGACAACGGCCTGACCCTGCTCGACCCGGTCGGCCAGCCGTTCAACCCGGACCAGCACCAGGCGATCAGCCAGGGCGAGGCCGAGGGTATCGCCCCGGGCCACGTGGTGCAGGTGTTCCAGAAAGGCTATCTGCTCAACGAGCGTCTGCTGCGCCCGGCCCTGGTGGTCGTGGCCAAGCACGACTGAACCGCAGCGCCCGGCTGAACTGCCGGGCGCATGCGCGAAACGCAGATTCGTGCAGGTGGCTTGAACACCTGCGCACCACCCCCACATCTCAGCCAGACCCGGCGTCGCCGGACACAGCTACAGAATCATCAGGAGCGTATCCATGGGCAAGATCATTGGTATTGACCTCGGCACCACGAACTCGTGCGTGTCGATCATGGACGGCGGCAAGGCCCGCGTCATCGAAAATTCCGAGGGCGACCGCACCACGCCTTCGATCGTCGCCTACACCAAGGATGGCGAAGTGCTGGTCGGTGCCTCGGCCAAGCGCCAGGCGGTGACCAACCCGAAGAACACCTTCTACGCGGTGAAGCGCCTGATCGGCCGCAAGTTCACCGACGCCGAAGTGCAGAAGGACATCTCGCACGTGCCGTACGGCATTCTTGCCCACGACAACGGCGATGCCTGGGTGCAGACCAGCGATGGCAAGCGTATGGCACCGCAGGAAATCTCTGCGCGCGTGCTGGAAAAGATGAAGAAGACCGCCGAGGACTTCCTGGGCGAGAAGGTCACCGAGGCCGTGATCACGGTGCCGGCCTACTTCAACGACAGCCAGCGTCAGGCCACCAAGGACGCCGGCCGCATCGCCGGTCTGGACGTCAAGCGCATCATCAACGAGCCGACCGCGGCCGCCCTGGCCTATGGCCTGGACAAGAACGGCGGTGACCGCAAGATCGCCGTGTACGACCTGGGCGGCGGTACCTTCGACGTGTCGATCATCGAAATCGCCGAAGTCGATGGCGAGAAGCAGTTCGAAGTGCTGGCCACTAACGGCGATACCTTCCTGGGCGGCGAAGACTTCGACAACCGCGTCATCGAGTACCTGGTCGACGAATTCAACAAGGATCAGGGCATCGATCTGCGCAAGGATCCGTTGGCACTGCAGCGCCTGAAGGACGCCGCAGAGCGCGCCAAGATCGAGCTGTCGACCAGCCAGCAGACCGAAGTGAACCTGCCGTACGTCACCGCCGATGCCTCGGGGCCGAAGCACCTCAACATCAAGCTGACCCGTGCCAAGCTCGAAGCGCTGGTGGAAGACCTGGTCAAGAAGTCGATCGAGCCGTGCCGCACCGCGTTGAACGATGCCGGCCTGCGCGCCAGCGACATCAACGAAGTGATCCTGGTCGGCGGTCAGACCCGCATGCCGAAGGTGCAGCAGGCGGTTGCCGATTTCTTCGGCAAGGAACCGCGCAAGGACGTCAACCCGGACGAAGCCGTGGCCGTGGGCGCTGCGATCCAGGGCGGCGTGCTGGCCGGCGACGTCAAGGACGTGCTGCTGCTGGACGTGACCCCGCTGTCGCTGGGTATCGAAACCATGGGCGGCGTGTTCACCAAGATCATCGAAAAGAACACCACCATCCCGACCAAGGCCTCGCAGACCTTCTCCACTGCCGAGGACAACCAGTCGGCCGTGACCGTGCACGTGCTGCAGGGTGAGCGCGAGCAGGCCCGCTTCAACAAGTCGCTGGCCAAGTTCGACCTGTCCGGCATCGAGCCGGCGCCGCGCGGCATGCCGCAGGTGGAGGTGTCCTTCGACATCGACGCCAACGGCATCCTGCACGTGTCGGCCAAGGACAAGAAGACCAACAAGGAACAGAAGGTCGAGATCAAGGCCGGTTCGGGTCTGTCGGACGAAGAGATCCAGCGCATGGTCGCCGACGCGGAAGCCAACCGCGAGGAAGACAAGAAGTTCCAGGAACTGGTGCAGGCCCGCAACCAGGCCGATGGCCTGATCCACGCCACCCGTACCGCGATCACCGAGCATGGCAGCAAGGTCGGTGGCGATGTGATCGGCAAGGTGGAAGCGGCGCTGTCGGATCTGGAAACCGCCATGAAGAGCGACGACAAGGCGCAGATCGAGGCCCGCAGCAAGACCCTGGAAGAAGCCGGCCAGTCGCTGTACGCAGCCGCCGCCGCGGCAGAGCAGGGCGGCAACGCCGACGCGGCCAGCGGCAACGCGCAGGCCTCCAAGGCCGCCGACGACGTGGTGGACGCCGAGTTCACCGAGGTCAAGGACGACAAGAAGGCGTGAGTGGGGAATAGGGAATCGAGAATGGGAGGAGCGGTGCTGCGGCATCGCTCCTTCCCGTTGTCTAAACCCTTCCACTTCGATTGCGATTTACTGAGGATGTGCGCTTTGAACGATTCCCGTCTCCCGATTCCCGATTCCCTGCCATGAGCAAACGCGATTACTACGAAGTGCTGGGCGTTGCCCGTGGCGCCAGCGACGAGGAGCTGAAGAAGGCGTATCGGCGCTGTGCGATGAAGCACCACCCGGACCGCAATCCAGGCGACGCTGCTGCCGAGGCGATGTTCAAGGAGTGCAAGGAAGCCTATGAAGTGTTGTCGGACGGCAACAAGCGCCGCGCCTACGATGCGCATGGCCACGCTGCGTTCGAGCACGGCATGGGCGGTGGTGGCGGTGGGCCGGGTGGCCCGGACATGGGAGATATCTTTGGCGATATCTTCGGCAATATTTTCGGCGGTGGCGCCGCCGGTCCGCGCGCTGCGCGACGTGGCGCCGACGTCGGTTACGTGTTGGAACTGGATCTGGAAGAAGCCGTCGCCGGCATCGAGCGCCGCATCGAGATCCCGACCCTGATCGAGTGCGAGCCCTGCCACGGCAGCGGTTCGGAAGACGGCAAGGTGGAAGTGTGCGGGACCTGCCACGGACGCGGCCAAGTGCGCATCCAGCGCGGCATCTTTGCCATGCAGCAGAGCTGCCCGCATTGCGACGGACGCGGCACGCTGATCCAGAATCCGTGCAAGACCTGCCACGGCGCCGGTCGCGTGGAAGAAGACAAGGTGCTGTCGATCAAGGTGCCTGCCGGTGTGGATACCGGCGACCGCATCCGTCTGGCAGGCGAGGGCGAGGCCGGTCCGGCCGGCACGCCGCCGGGCGATCTGTATGTGGAAGTGCGCGTGCGCGAGCATGCGATCTTCCAGCGCGACGGCGACGACCTGCATTGCGAGGTGCCGATCCGCATCTCGCAGGCCGCGCTCGGCGATACCGTGCGCGTGGCGACCCTGGGCGGTGAGGCGGAGATCCGTATTCCGGCCGAAACCCAGACCGGCAAGCTGTTCCGGTTGCGCGGCAAAGGCGTGCGCTCGGTGCGTAGCCGCACCGAAGGCGATCTGTATTGCCGCGTGGTGGTCGAAACGCCGGTGAACCTGACCGCCGACCAGCGCGAGTTGCTGCAGCAGTTCGAAGCCACGTTCACCGGTGAGGATGCACGCAAGCATTCGCCCAAGTCGGCCACGTTCATCGATGGCGTCAAGGGCTTCTGGGATCGGATGACGTCCTGAGGCCGGGAGTCGGGAATCGGGATTGGGGAATCGTAAGGGCGGTGTGGCCCGGCCTGCCGGGGTAGTGCGCCAGTGTGGCGATTCGGGATTCGTGGGTTTGGATGCCCGCTCCGAATGTTTGCAGAGTTGCACGGCTGAGTGAGGTTCTCCCTATCAATGCCGGCCCCAGGGGCCGGCATTTACGTTTGTGCGGCGGGAGCCCACAGAGGTAAGGGCGATAGCGACTGCTGCCGGCGCATAGACCAGCCTGGCGGCGCAGTGTGCAGCGGCGAGCAGACGACGGTCGCATCGATCGACGCTGGGCGCGCGGTGGCGCTGGCGTAAAATGCGGCGATGAACAATGCCCCCGACAGTCACCTCGTCCACGGTCGCCGCCAGCGCCCGGATGGTCCTTCGCCGATCGATGTGATCTCGGTGCAATCGCAACTGGTCTATGGCCATGCCGGCAACAGCGCGGCGGTGCCGCCGTTGCGTGCGCTGGGCCTGCGGGTGGCGGAAGTGCCCACCACGCTGCTGAGCAACGCGCCGTTCTACGCCACCTTGCGCGGCCGCATCCTGCCGGCCGACTGGTTGGCCGACCTGTTGCTGGGTGCCACCGAGCGCGGCCTGCCGCAGCGTGCGCGCATGCTGGTCTCCGGCTACTTCGGCAGCTTGGCCAATGGCGAGGCATTCGCCGACTGGCTCGAGCAGACCCTGCCGCAGGCGCCACAGCTGCGGTATTGCCTGGACCCGGTGATCGGCGACACGCACACCGGCCCGTATGTCGAGCCTGGACTGGAGCGCGTCTTCGCCGAGCGGCTGTTGCCGCATGCCTGGCTGGTGACGCCGAATGCGTTCGAACTCGGGCGCCTGACCGGTTTGCCGAGTCTGCAGCAGGACGATGCCATCGTTGCCGCGCGCGCATTGCTGGCGCGCGGCCCGCAATGGGTGCTTGCGCACAGCGTGGCCGGTGCGACCGGCGAACTGGTGACGTTGGCGGTGAGCAACTCGGCAGTGTATCGCTGGGCCACGCCGCATCTGCCGGTGGATGTGGCCGGCACCGGCGATGTGCTGATGGCCTTGCTAATCGGTTTGCTGCTGCGCGAGGTGCCGTTCGAGCTGGCGGTGGGGCATGCGCTCAGCGGCGTGCACAGCGCGCTGGAAGCGACCCTGGCTGCAGGCTTCGAAGAGTTCGATGTGCTGGCCGCCGCACCGGCCGCACTCGCGACCGCACCGCGCTTTGCCGTCGAGCGATTAGCATGATGGCGCAGCCGGTGGTCGGCATCGTTGGCATCGCCGGCGCCTACGGACGCTGGCTGGCGCAGTTCCTGCGCACGCGCATGCGGCTGGAGGTGATCGGCTTCGATCCGGCCGGTGACGGCGACATCGACGAAGCCACATTGGCGCAGCGAGCGGATGTGTTGATTTTCTCTGCACCGATCCGCCACACCGCCGGCTTGATCGAGCGCTATGTGGATCTTGCCGGCCCGCGTGCCGCGTCGCAGTTGTGGATGGATGTCACCTCGATCAAGCAGGCACCGGTGGCCGCGATGCTGGCCTCGCCGGCCGAGGTCGTCGGCCTGCATCCAATGACCGCACCGCCCAAATCGCCCACCTTGAAAGGGCGGGTGATGGTGGTCTGCCAGGCACGTCTGCAGCACTGGTCCACGTGGGTACAGGCGCTGTGCACCGCGTTGCAGGCCGAGTGCGTGTACGCCACGCCCGAGCACCACGACCGCGTGATGGCGCTGGTGCAGGCAATGGTGCACGCCACCCATCTGGCGCAGGCCGGCACCTTGCGCGACTACGCGCCGCTGCTCGGCGAGCTGCGCGCGCTGATGCCGTATCGCTCGGCCTCGTTCGAGCTGGATACCGCGGTGATCGCACGCATCCTCTCGCTCAATCCGGCGATCTACGAAGACATCCAGTTCGGCAATCCCTATGTCGGCGAGATGCTCGATCGACTGTTGCTGCAATTGCAGGAATTGCGTGCCCTGGTCGCGCAAGGTGACGATGCGGCGCGCGCGCAGTTTCGCGCCCGGTTCCTAGACGACAACGCGCAGGCGCTGCAGGGCGAATCGCTCGCGGCCGGCAACTACACTTATGAGCGCGTGGGCTACCTGCTGGCCGACCTCACCGAACCGCTGACTCTGAGCGTGTATCTGCCGGAAGACCAGCCCGGGTCGTTGCGTGCCTTGCTGCATGTGTTTGAGCAGCACGGGGTGAACCTGTCGTCGATCCACTCCTCGCGCACGCCGGTGGGCGAGCTGCATTTCCGCATCGGGTTCGAGCCGGGTAGCGATCGCGCCGCGCTGGCGCAGGCGGCCAGCGAAATCGACCGCAGCGGCATCGGACGGGTGCTGGAGCGTTCCGACCGCAACGGGTAGCAGCAGTGCGGGGCGACCGTGGGCTTGCCCGCTGTCGATGGCCGCAGCAGGGTGCAGATATCAGGCACCGATCATGTGCTGGCCGCATGACACTGCATGCGATGGCCCCAAGCGCGAGGGTGATTGTCGCTCGGCGCAATGCCAAACAACGCGCACCGGTTTCATCCACACAGGGTGTGGATGAAACCTGCACAAGCATGTGGATAACTGTGTGCAGCCATTGCACTGCAACGGCTGCGGACGGGTTGGTCAAAAAATGACCAGTGCTATTTCAGGGCGTCGACAGGCGCAGCTCGCCACCATCGGTGATGAAGCGCTGGCCCTGCCGTTTCAGGCGGCGCCCATCGGGCAGTTCGTAGCGTGGCGCCGTATGCGCTTGCGTGCGGCCTTGCTGCTCGTTGCGGGATTCGAGCTCGTCGCGGAATTCGATGATGACGTAGGACTCGCCATCTGCACCGATTGCGGGAAATTGCCGGAAAGACATACGCACCTCCGAAAGATTTCAGGGTCGCAGTGCGAGCCGCCAGGGACCGCACGCCCGGCGCCGGGCCGGTGCAGGCGAGCATGCGCAGGCAGGTGTTACCCGGGCGTCATTGCGCACTGCGGCACCGTTTGGCGAGCCGGCCAGCAGCCTGCTCAACGGCTCAGCTGCAATGCGTCCCGGTCGGCCGTTGCCGCTGCCAGCTCGGCACGCGCCGAGGCAATCCGCGCCTGCGCATCGATCAGGCGCACGCGGGCGTCGTTGGCGGTCTCCTCGCGCTGATTGACCAGGAAGAAATCGCCCGACCCCAGTTCGAAGCGGCGGCGCTCGGCCACGGCCAGGCGGTCGGCCAGGCTGCGTTCTTCGTCGGCGATCTTGGCCAGCCGCTCGGCAGCGGTGAGCGAGATGACGATCGACTCGACCTCCACGGTGATCTGGTCGCGCAGGTAGCGGCTGCGCTGATCCAGCGCCTCGATCTCGGCGCGTGCTTCGGCGACCTTGCCCTTGGCGGTGCGGTTTTCCAGCGGCACGCTGAAGCGGAAGCCGATGATCGCATCGGTCGGCGAGCGGTTCGGGCCGCCCACACCGGGCGCCCCAAGGTCCTTGCTGACCTCGAAGCTGACATCCAGGCGTGGTTTGAGATCGTTCTGCGCCAGCATCAGCCGCGCGGTGGCCTGGTCGATCCGGGTCAGCACCGCACGGTAATCGGGGCGCTCCACCGGTGCGGTGATCCTGCTGGCACCGGCCAGACCTTCCAGCGCCGACGTATCGGCCGGCAGGCGTTCGGTGGAGACGATCAACGGCATGCCGGCATCGTCGCGCAGGTACAGCGACAAGGCATTGGCGGCGTTGGCGAAGTCCTGCTCCGAACGCACCACCAGGGCACGCCGGCGGACCAGGTTCTGGTCGTTCTCGGTCAGCAGGATGGTGGGCCGCGCGCCCAGCGTCACCTGCCGCGAAATTGCATTGCGGCGCTGCTCGGCCAGCTGCAGCAGCTCGTTGTACGCGCGCAGCTTCAGGCCGGCCGCAACCCAGCTCTGGTAGGCATCCACCGCGCGGCGTTGCACGCCGATGGCGACCATTTGCGCTTCGTACTGGGCGACATCGATATCGCCACCGGCAACGCTGCGGCGGGTGCGGCGCTCGTCGACCACCCGGTCGCGCAGCAGCGCATACAGCGCGCCGACTTTCACTTCGCCGCCGCGGTCGGTGTAGGACTTGTCTTCGTAGACCGGGAACGCACCGCGCGAGGAACGATAACCGCCGTAGTAATAGCCGCCGTTGTCGTCGAAGGGACGCTTGACGGTGCTTTCGATCGTGCTGCCGTCGTAGTAGCCGGCCTCGCGCGAACGGCCGTCGAGATCGAACACGGTATCGAACGCACCATCGGCCGAGATGCCCTTGCCCTCGGCCTGGCGGACCTTGGCCAGCGCTTCGACGATCTGCGGGGAAGAGCGGGCAGAGGAGCGCAGCACTTCATCCAGCGTCAGCGGGGTGGTCTGGGCGGCGACCACGCCCGGTGCGAGCGCGATCAGCAGGACGACAAGACGGCGGATCATTTCTTGCCGGTCTCGTCGTCTTCGGCCTTGGGCGTCGCCTTGGCCTTGCCCTCATCCTGCGTCGTCGTCGCTGCCGGACGGCGGCCGAACTCCAACGGGAAATTGTTGAGCTGGCGCCACAGTTCGTAGCCCACCTTTACCGTTTCGCCCTGCACCCAGCCGCGCACCTTGCCGCCCTGGCGGGCGAATTCCTGCGCCGGCCAGGCCGGCTTGCCCGGCTGCGGTTCGACCAGGATGCGGAACAGGCCATCGGGCGCGGCATTGGGGTCGATGGCGCGCACGCGGCCATCGAACATGCCGTGCGCCACCGACGGCCAGCCGCTGAACTGGATCGCCGGCCAGCCTTCGAACTCCAGCCGCACCGGGCGGCCGGGGCGGATCAGCGGCACGTCGCGGCCGTCGATAAACAGCTCGACCGCGCGCTCCACCCGCTCCGGTGCGATCACCGCCAGCACCGTGCCGGGCGAGACCATCGCGCTGCCGCTGGCGGCGTTGAGCTGCTGCACGCGGCCATCGCGCGGTGCGCGCACCAGCTGCGCCGACTGGCGGTTCAACTGGATGTCGATGCGGGTCAGCTTGGCGCGCGATTCGGCCAGCTTGGCATCGGCCTCGGCGACCTTGATCTGGGTTAGTTCGAAGTCGCGGCGGCCGGCCAGCCCCTCGGCGAGCAATTGCCTGCTGCGCGCCACATCGATGCTGGCAACCGCGCGCGATTGCTGGATCGCGGTGATTTCCGCCTGCACCTGCGCCCGTTCACTGGCCAGGCGGGCGAGCAGATCCGGGTCCAGGTCGCCGACACGCGCGATCGGATCGCCGCGCGAGACATGCTGGCCGTCGTGTACATACCAGCGCTCGACCCGGCCGGGCACGAAGGCGGTGACCTGCTGCTGACGGTCGCCCGGATCCAGCGCCACCACCTGGCCCTTGCCGCTGGCGGTCTGCACCCACGGCGCCAGCGCCAGGATCGCACTGGCAATGACAATGCCGATCAGCAGCATCCAGGCCAGCGCCTTGGCGATGCTCGGTGGGCGCATCGCCGCCAGGGTGGGGAAGTGCGCGTTGCGATCAGTAGCGTGCTGCATCGTTTGCCTTCTGCGTGGAGGCGATCAGTTCGGCGCGGGTGGCAAAGCGCTGCTGTCGCTCGGGCTGCAGGTGGAACCAGCCATCCAGGGTGATGTCTTCCGGCCGGCCGGTGCACAGCAGCACGGTTGTGCCGGCCGCCTTCAGGCGCCGCAGCACGCCGGCCAGGCGGTCGGCGGGAATCAGGTCGTACAGCTGCGACAGCATCAGCACGCGCGGGCGCACCAGCAGCGCATTGGCCAGCTTCAAGGCCATCACTTCACCGATCCACAGCGGGTAGCCGGAGGCGGCCAGCCGCGTGTCCAGGCCCTGCGGCAGCGCGGCGATGCGGGTGCGCAAGCCCACTGCATCGATCGCCTCCAGCATCGCCTCGGAGTTCACATCGGCCGACGCCAGCGCCAGATATTCGCGGATGGTGACTTCGACAATGGTCGGCCGGTCGAGCACCGTCACTTCCGAGCGCAGCAGATACATGTCGAAGGTGGCCATGTCCGCACCGCCCACCATCACCAGCCCGCGA
Source organism: Xanthomonas sp. WHRI 7064 (assembly GCF_040202355.2). NCBI lineage: Bacteria > Pseudomonadati > Pseudomonadota > Gammaproteobacteria > Lysobacterales > Lysobacteraceae > Xanthomonas > Xanthomonas sp. WHRI 7064. The sequence continues at coordinate 1,827,410 of NZ_CP167821.1, forward strand.
TCGGGGACCACGTGGCGCTTGAGGATCATCGCCAGCAGCCGCTCCGCGCCGCCATCGGCGATCGTCACCAGCTGCTCGCCGGCAGCCAGCGAAAAATCGAAACGCGCGCCGTCGATCACCACCCCGTCCAGGCGCACCGCGCTGTTGCCGGGCGTCTTGCCGGGTGCCACGACCGCGCGTTCCTGCGGGATGGCGAACAGCAGCGACAGTTCCTCGGAGCTGGCCACCAGGTCGTAGAACGCGTCCAGGTACGCACCGAGTTGCGAGATGCCGTAGAACACAGCACTGAGGATCAGCTCGGCCGCCACCAGCTGGCCGATCGACAACTCGCCCCGCAGGATCAGGTTGCCGCCCAGCGCCAGCAGCGCCGCGCTGGCGATCGCGTAGACCAGCAGGAACGCCACCGTCTGGGTGAAGCTGTAACGGAAGTGGCGCCGATGCCGGTCGACATAGGCGGCGGTGACGGACTCGGAGCGGTCCATCGCGAAGTTGAGGTGACGGCTGGATTTATAGAAGCCGTTGGAGCCGCCGACACTTTCCAGCCAGCGCGCGGCCTCGTGCTTGGCATGGCTCAGGTCGACCGCGGTGCGGATCGACCCGCGCGACCAGATCATCCAGATGCCGAAGATGACCAGCAGCAGCAAGGCGTTGAAGCCCAGGAAGAACGGGTGGTAGAAGCTGGTGAGTATCAGCCCGACCGCCGATTGCAGCACGATGGTGAAGGCGCCGATGGCCAGGCTCGGCACCGCCTTCTGCACCACCACCAGATCGAAGTAGCGGTTGAACATGTCGCCGCGGTTCTGATCGGCGAAGAACGGATTCTGCGCATGCACCGCACGCACGGTGATTTCCGACACCACGCGTGCGAACAGCCGGCGCTCGAACATCGCCATGACCCACACCCGCATCGCGCTCAGGCCGGCCACCAGCAGCAACAGGCCCAGCAGCAGGCTCGACAGGGTCCACAGCGGCGCCGGCAGTGCGGTATTGGCCACGCTGTTGATCAGCAACTGCACCGAGATCGGCGTGGCCAGCGACAGCAGGCTGATCGCGACTCCGTACACCATGGCCAGGCGCACATAGGGCATGTCCGGCCCGACGATTTCCGCCAGCCAGGCTCCCGCTTCCCGCCATCCGATCTGCTTGCCCGCCATTCGATTTCCGTTGATGAGTTCAATGAAGCATTGACGAGTTGCAGCTGGCGAACAAGGCCGCAGCACTTATTCGACGCATAGGATTTTCCTATGCGGCCACCGCACGCAGAAGATCGGCGATCAGGCCGAAGGCCGGCGCGCGTCCTGCGCCCTGCCGCCACAACAGCCCGATCTCCCTATAGTAGCGTCCGCCTTTGATCGGCCGGACCACGACATCGTCGCCCTCGCGGATTTCCTGGCGCACATACAGGTTTGGCAGCAGTGCAAGACCCATGCCCATCCCGGCCATCTGGCGGATCGCATCCAGGCTGGTGCCTTCGTAATCGCGCAGCACATTGGCACCGACGTCCATGGCGATCGCCGCCACCTGCTCGGCCAAGCGGTACTCGGGCATCAAGGTGAGCAGGTTGGCGCCGCGCAGATCGGCCGGCGTGATGCAGGTCTTGGCACGCAAGGGGTGATCGGCGGCCATGGTCACGTGCAGGGGTTCGCGGAACAGCCGCTCGCTGTGCAGGCCGCGCCCGGCCACCGGCAATTGCGCCAGGATCAGGTCGTGCACGCCGCTGGCCAGGCCGCTGGCGAGCGCGGTCGGCAGGCCTTCGCGCACGTGCACGCGCAGCGCCGGGTGTTCGCGGTGCAGGCGCGCGACCAAGCTCGGCATGAGATAGGCGCCCAGCGTGGGCGATACGCCCAGCCGGATGGTGCCGATCAAGGTATCGGCCGAGGTGGCGCGGACGTCTTCCAGATCGGCGACGTCCAGCAGGATGCTGCGCGCGCGTTCGAGCAGGTCGCGCCCCAACGGCGTCAGGATGGCCGGCACGCCGCGTTCGAACAGCGCGGCGCCGACGATGGTTTCCAGCGCACGGATCTGTTGCGACAGCGAGGGTTGCGACACGCCCATCTGCTCTGCGGCGCGGGTGAAGCTGCCGGTGTCGGCGAGCGCGACGAAATAACTGAGCTGGCGAATGGTGGTTCTGGGGCGGGGCATGCGTGACGTCGTCAGGTGGGGCGCGTGGGGGCGCAGGATCGGCCCGGGCCGCTGCCGCGGACACGCCGGTATGACAGCACACGCCGGTGTCACCCAGGCGTCATTGATCGATGAACTGCAGCCGCGCCAGCTCCGCGTACAGGCCGCCTTCGGCGATCAACTGCGCGTGCGTGCCCTGCGCGACGATGCGGCCGGCATCCATCACCACGATGCGGTCGGCCTTGAGCACGGTGGCCAGGCGATGGGCGATGACCAGCGTGGTGCGGCCTTCCATCAGCCGGTCCAGCGCCTGCTGCACGGCGCGTTCGCTCTGCGCATCCAGCGCGCTGGTGGCCTCGTCCAGCAGCAGGATCGGCGCGTCCTTGAGCAAGGCGCGCGCGATCGCCACCCGTTGCTGCTGGCCGCCGGACAGGCGCGTGCCGCGTTCGCCGAGTTCGCTGGCGTAGCCCTGCGGCAGGGCGCGGATGAAACTGTCGGCCTCGGCGGCCGCGGCGGCGGCTTGCACCTCCGCATCGCTGGCGTCCAGGCGCCCATAGCGGATGTTGTCGGCGGCGCTGGCGGCAAACAGCGTGGGCTGCTGCGGCACCAGGGCGATGCGTTCGCGCAGCAGTACCGGGTCGGTATCGCGCAGGTCCACCTCGTCGATACGCAGCCTGCCGCTGACCGGGTCGTGGAAGCGCAGCAACATCGCCAGCACCGTGCTCTTGCCGGCGCCGGAGGGTCCGACCAGCGCCACGGTTTCGCCCGGATGGACATGCAGGTCGAAGCCATCCAGCGCCGGCGCATCGGGGCGCTGCGGATAATGGAACACCACCTGATCGAAATGGATCGCGCCGCGCAGTGGCTGCGGCAAGGGCTGCGGCGTGGCCGGGGCGACGATTGCCGGCTGCTCGTCGAGCAATTCGCCGACCCGGCCCATGCCGCCGGCCGCGCGCTGCAACTCGTTCCAGACCTCGGCCAAGGCACCGACCGAGCCGCCGCCGATCAGCGCGTACAACACGAACTGTCCCAGCGTGCCGGGGGTCATGCGTCCGGCGATCACATCGTGCGCGCCCAGCCACAGCACACCGACGATGGCGCCGAAGATCAGCATGATCGCCACCGCCGTCACGGTGGCCTGGGTGCGGATACGCAGCCGTGCGGTATCGATCGCGGCGAACAGGGCCTGGCTGAACCGCTGGCTCTCGTAGCGCTCGCGCGCATGCGCCTGCACGGTGCGCACCGCGCCCAGCGTTTCGGCCGCCAGCGTGTTGGCATCGGCGACGCGGTCCTGGCTGGCGCGCGAGATCTTCTGCAGGCGGCGTGCACCCAGCACGATCGGCAGCACCGCCAGCGGAATGCCGATCAAGGTGAAGCCGGCCAGCCGCGGGCTGGTCACGAACAACATCACCATGCTGCCGATCACCGTCACCGAGCTGCGCAACGCCACCGACATGGTGGTGCCGATCACCCCGCGCAGCAGCTCGCTGTCGGCCGACAAGCGCGACACCAGCTCGCCACTGCGGCTGCGATCATGGAAGCCGGCGTCCAGCCCGATTAGATGCGCATACAGGCGGCCGCGCAGGTCGGCCACCACTTTTTCGCCCAGCAACGCGACGAAATAAAACCGCGCGGCCGTTGCCACCGCCAGCACCACCGCCACCGCGAACAGCAGCGCGAAGGCGTGGTTGATCTGCGAGCCGCCGGAGAAACCATGGTCGATCATCTGCTTGACCGCCGCCGGCAGGCTCAACGTGGCGGCCGAGGAAATGGCCAGTGCGATCAGCCAGGCGGCGAACAGGCCACGCTGGCGCTGCACGAACGGCCACAAGGTGCGCAGGCTGCCAAGCTTCCGCAACGGGTTGGGCCTGGCGGCGGCTGGCTGGTTCATGCGGCTTCCGGTGATGAGAGATGGACACGGTTGCGAGTGGCGTCGCACAAGCGCGTTTTCAAGCCGGCCAGCTGATCGGCAGGCAGTTGCACGCGCAGTGCCGCGCCCTGCGCGTCGAAGCGTTCGTCCAGCTTGTCGGCGTGGAAGGCGCTCAGGGCAGCATGCACCAGGCCCAGGTCGTCGAACCGGCATTGCAGGTCGAGCAGCGACAACGCAACCAATGGCTGTCGCGCTGCCAGTCGCAGGCATTCGGCCGCGGCGCCGCCGTAGGCACGCACCAGCCCACCGGCACCGAGCTTGATGCCGCCATACCAACGTGTGACTACCACCACCACGCGGTCGTAGCCTTGCCCATCGATGGCCGCAAGAATCGGCCGCCCGGCGGTGCCGCTGGGCTCGCCATCGTCGCTGGAACGGTAGTCCTGCCCGTATCGATAGGCCCAGCAATTGTGGGTGGCATCGGCAACGGACACGCGCTGCACGATCTCCAGCGCCTGCGCGGGAGAGTCCAGTGCCGCAGCATTGGCCAGAAAGCGACTGTGCTTGATGTCCAGGCTGTGGTGCGCGTCAGCGGCGAGGGTATCGAGCATCGTCGCCATTCTATGCGAGCCGGTCGTGCCGGACGCCGCAGCCATCGTGACTGCCGTTGCAAGCTTGCAGATCGGCAGGGGTTGGGCAGCGCGTTGCGTCTGGACGGATGTGCAATGAGCGCGCGAGCTCCCGGGCAGTTGCGTCAGGGCGCTGTCGTTGCTCTGTCGACCTAGCGAACAACGTGACGCACGATTCGGGCCGTGGCAGGCGCCGCTGGGTGCGGCATCGCGCAGGAGCGATGGCCGCATACGTGAGAGATTGCCACGGTGCGTCGCTGCACTTTCACGCAGCTGACGTATGACTACAGCGCCGCTGCGTGCCTACTGAGGCGCGTGCCTGGCGCCGGGCCGGGCCTGCGATGGGGCAGGGAGCGTGCGTCGCCCCGCATCACACCAGGGTGGAGCGGCGCTTCTCGTCGATCCACTTGGAAGCCTGTGCCGGCGTGTAATGCTGCATCCACTCAAGCATCTGTTCGATATCGGCGCCGTACCACAGGTCGCTGCGCTGGTCCGGATGCAGGAAGCGCTCTTCCACCATGCGATCGATCATGCCGATCAGCGGTGCGTAAAACCCTTCGATATCCAGGAACGCGCAAGGCTTGTTGCCGATGCCGAGCTGGCGCCAGGTCAGCATCTCAAAGATCTCTTCCATGGTGCCGAAGCCGCCGGGCAGGGCGACGAAGGCATCGGACAGCTCGAACATGCGCATCTTGCGCTCATGCATCGAACCGACGATTTCCAGCGTGGTCAGCCCACGGTGCGCCACTTCCCAATCGGCCAGCTGCTGCGGAATCACCCCGGTGACCTCGCCACCAGCCGCCAGCACCGCATTGGCCACGGTGCCCATCAGCCCGACGTTGCCGCCGCCATACACCAGCCGCAGGCCCTGCTCGGCGATGCGCTGGCCCAGCGCAGTGGCACGCTCGGCATAGGCGGGTTTGTTGCCGGCATTGGAACCGCAGTAGACGCAGATGCTTTTCATGGGATTCGGGAGTTGGGATTGGGGATTGGTAAAAGCGAGGCAGCACTGCGCTGATTGCAGGTGATGCCATCGGCAGGGGGCGCGCTGATCTGTTCGAGTTCTTGCCTGGCTTGAAAAACATAACGCCGGGTTTTCACCCGGCGCCATGTCATTGCCGGAGAGGGCCGGGACGGGGAGCCGCACTTGCGAATCCCCAATCCCGAATCCACCAATCCCGGTCAGTTAGCCTTATGAATCGCGCGTTTGCTCACCGCCATCGCGGCGTCGTGGATCGCTTCGGACAGCGTCGGGTGGGCGTGGCAGATGCGCGCCAGGTCGTCGGCCGAGCCGTTGAACTCCATCGTCAGCACACCTTCGTGCACCAGCTCGGACACGCCCACGCCAACCAGGTGCATGCCCAGCACGCGGTCGGTTTCGGCATCGGCGATGACCTTGACGAAGCCGGCCGGCTCGCCCATGGCCACGGCACGGCCGATCGCCGCGAACGGGAAGCTGCCGGCCTTGTAGGCGACGCCTTCGGCCTTCAACTGCTGCTCGGTCTTGCCGACCCAGGCAATCTCCGGCTCGGTGTAGATAACCCACGGAATGGTGTCGAAGTTGACGTGGCCAGGCAGGCCGGCGATCAGCTCGGCAACCGCGATGCCTTCCTCGAAGCCCTTGTGCGCCAGCATCGGGCCACGCACGCAGTCACCGATCGCCCACACGCCATCGACGCCGGTGTGACAATGGCCGTCCACCTCGATCTGGCCGCGCTCGTTGAGCTTGACGCCGGTGCCCTCGGCCAGCAGGTTCTTGGTCGCGGCCTTGCGGCCCACGGCCACCAACAACTTGTCCACGGTCAGGGTCTGCTCGCCGGCGGCGTCGGTGTAGCTGACCACCACCTGCTTGGCATCGCCGCTGCCGGTGATCTCGGTCTTGCTGACCTTGGCGCCGAGCTTGATGTCCAGGCCCTGCTTCTTGAATTCCTTCAGCGCGGTCTTGGCCACTTCGGCATCGGCCAGCGCCAGGAAATCCGGCAGCGCTTCGAGGATGGTGACCTCGGCGCCCAGGCGCTTCCACACGCTGCCCAGCTCCAGGCCGATCACGCCGGCGCCGATCACTGCCAGACGCTTGGGAACGGCAGTGAAATCCAGGCCGCCGACGTTGTCGACGATGGTGTCGCCTTCGAACTTGGCAAACGGCAGCTCGATCGACTCGGAACCCGGCGCCAGGATCACGTTGGTGCCCTTGAGCTCGATCTCGCCGCCTTCGTGCTGGGCGACCTTGACGATGTTGCCCGGCAGCAGCTGGCCGAAGCCGTAGTACGGGGTGATCTTGTTCGCCTTGAACAGCATCGCGATGCCGCCGGTGAACTGCTTCACGATCTTGTCCTTGCGGCCGATCATGGTGGGCACGTCCATCTTGGCGTCGTTGAAGCTGATGCCGTGGTCGCCGAACAGGTGGCCCATGTTCCAGAACTGGCGCGAGGAATCCAGCAGCGCCTTGGACGGAATGCAGCCCACGCGCAGGCAGGTACCGCCCAGCGCCGGCTTGCCATCCTTACCGATAGCCGCGTCGATGCAGGCGACCTTCATGCCCAGCTGGGCCGCGCGAATCGCAGCGTGATAACCGGCCGGACCGGCACCGATGACGACGACGTCGAATTGTTCGCTCATTTCATTTGCTCACGGGAATGGGGAATAGGGAATGGAGAATCGCAAGAGCGCATGCGTGCGGCTGTTGCGTCCCATCCAGGTCCAGGCGGGAATGGAGCGGTCGATGGGCGCTTGTCCCATTCCCGAATCTCCATTCCCGATTCCCGGCTCTTACAGACCGAACAACATCCGGCCCGGGTTTTCCAGCTGATTCTTGATGTCGACCAGGAACTGCACCGAGTCCTTGCCGTCGATGATGCGGTGGTCGTAGGACAGCGCCAGATACATCATCGGAGCGATCACGACCTGGCCGTTCTCGGCGATCGGGCGTTCCTTGATCGCGTGCATGCCCAGGATGGCGCTCTGCGGCGGGTTGATGATCGGGGTCGACAGCAGCGAGCCGAAGGTGCCGCCGTTGGTGATGGTGAAGGTGCCACCCTGCAGATCGTCCAGGCCCAGCTTGCCGGCGCGCGCCTTGGCGGCGTAGTCGGCAATCCCCTGTTCCACGTCGGCGAACGACTGGCGCTCGACGTTACGCAGCACCGGCGTGACCAGGCCCTTCTCGGTCGATACCGCGATCGAGATGTCGCTGTAGCCGTGATAGATGATGTCGTCGCCATCGATCGAGGCGTTGACCAGCGGGAAGCGCTGCAGCGCGTTGGCGGCGGCCTTGACGAAGAAGCTCATGAAACCGAGCTTGATGCCGTGCGCCTTCTGGAACTCGTCCTGCAGCTCCTTGCGTGCGGCCGAGACCTTGGCCAGGTTGACCTCGTTGAAGGTGGTCAGCATCGCGGTGGAGTTCTTGGACTCCATCAGGCGCTTGGCGATGGTCTTGCGCACGCGGGTCATCGGCACGCGCTCTTCCGGACGGGCACCAGACGCCTTGCCCACGCCGCCGGCTTTGGCGAAGTTGACGATGTCTTCCTTGGTCACCGCGCCACGACGGCCGGTACCTTCGACCTGCGCCGGATCCACGCCCTGGGTGATCGCGGAAAAACGCGCACCCGGCGGCAGCGCATCGGCAGCGGACTTGGATGCAGCGGCAGGCGCAGCGGCAGCAGCCGGGGCCGGCGCGGCGGCCGGGGCAGCAGCGGCCGGAGCCGGTGCCTCGGCCTTCTTCTCGTCGGCCGGTGCGGCGGCAGCCACGGCGCCTTCTTCGATGATCGCCAGGATCTGGTTGCTGGTGACGGTGCTGCCGGCTTCGAACTTGATTTCCTTCAGCACGCCGTCGACCGGCGAAGGAACTTCCAACACGACCTTGTCGGTTTCCAGGTCGACCAGATTCTCGTCGCGCTTGACCGCTTCACCGGCCTTCTTGTGCCAGCTGGCGATGGTGGCGTCGGAAACGGATTCGGGCAGTACCGGAACTTTGACTTCGGTGGCCATTCGGGGAGCGTCCTAGGGTTTTCGTTCTTTGGGGAAGAGGAGTTATTCAGCGACTTGGTCGTTGAACGGATTGAGTAGCGCATCGGCGACCAGCTTCTGCTGTTCGACGATGTGGTCGGCCATGTGGCCGGCGGCAGGCGAGGGCGAACGGGCACGGCCGGCGTAATGCAGGCTCTGGCCGCTGGCCAGGCAGAAGTTCAGATGGTGGCGGATCTGGTACCACGCACCCTGGTTCTGCGGTTCTTCCTGGCACCACACCACGTCGGTGGCGTTGGCATAGGCCTTGAGCTCGGCGGCCAGCTGCGCACGCGGGAACGGATACAGCTGCTCCACGCGCAGGATGGCGACGTCGTCCTGGCCACGCTTGGTCTGGTCTTCGAGCAGGTCGTAATAGACCTTGCCCGAGCACAGCACCACGCGCTTGACCTTGCCGGCATCGGCCTTGGCGTCGGGAATCAGATGCTGGAACTCGCCCTCGGCCAATTCCTCAAGGCTCGACACCGCCAGCTTGTGGCGCAGCAACGACTTGGGCGTCATCACCACCAGCGGCTTGCGGGTGGTCATGCGCATCTGGCGGCGGATCATGTGGAAGCACTGCGCCGGCGTGGTCGGCACGCAGACCAGCATGTTCTCCAGCGCGCACAGCTGCAGGAAGCGCTCCAAACGCGCGGAGCTGTGCTCCGGGCCCTGGCCTTCATAGCCGTGCGGCAGGAACAGCGACAGGCCCGCGATGCGGCCCCACTTGGCTTCGCCAGCGGCGATGAACTGGTCGATCACCACCTGCGCGCCGTTGGCGAAGTCGCCGAACTGCGCTTCCCAGATGCACAGCGCATTCGGGTCGGTGGTGGAGTAACCGTATTCGAAGCCCATCACCGCTTCTTCGCTGAGCAGCGAGTCGATGATGGTGGCGTCTTCGGGGTTCTGCACCAGCTGGCGCAGCGGCAGGTGGTAGCTGTCGGTCTTCTGGTCGTGCAGGATCGCGTGACGGTGGAAGAACGTGCCGCGACCGGCGTCCTGGCCGACCAGGCGCAGCTTGTGGCCTTCGGCCAGCAAGGTGGCATAGGCCAGATTTTCGGCAAAGCCCCAGTCACCGGCCTGCTCACCGGCCGCCATCTTGACGCGGTCGTCGTAGATCTTGCCGACGCGCGCATGCAGCTCGACGCCTTCCGGAATCGTGGTGATCAGCTTGGCCAGACGGTCCAACTGCTCGCGCTTGACGCGGGTGTTGACCGGATCGGCAGCGGTGCCGACCAGATACCTGGACCAGTCGATGGCGAATTCGTCCGGCTTGCGCGTCGCCAGTTCGGTGGTGTACTCGCCCGAATCAAGCTTGTTGCGGTAACCGTCGACCAGCGCCTTGGCCTCGTCGGCGCTCAGCACGCCGTCGCTTTCCAGCTTGGCGGCGTACAGCTCGCGGGTGGTCTTGTGCTTGCGGATGGTCTGGTACATCACCGGCTGGGTCGCTGCCGGTTCGTCGGCCTCGTTATGGCCCCAACGGCGGTAGCAGACCAGGTCGATGACCACGTCCTTCTTGAACTGCTGGCGGAATTCGTAGGCCAGCTTGGACACGAACATCACCGCGTCCGGGTCGTCGCCGTTCACGTGGAAGACCGGCGCGCCGATCATCTTGGCCACGTCGGTGCAGTACAGCGTGGAACGGGCGTCGTCGCGGGCGCTGGTGGTGAAGCCGATCTGGTTGTTGACCACGATGTGCACGGTGCCGCCGACGGCGAAACCGCGCGCCTGCGACATCTGGAACAGTTCCATCACCACGCCCTGGCCGGCGAATGCGGCATCGCCGTGGATCAGGATCGGCAGTACGGTCTTGCGCTCGGCATCGCCGAAGCGTTCCTGACGCGAACGCACGCTGCCGACCACGACCGGGTCGACGATTTCCAGGTGCGAGGGGTTGAAGGCCAGCGCCAGATGCACCTGCTTGTCGCCACCGACCGCGATGTCGGCCGAGAAGCCCATGTGGTACTTGACGTCGCCGGTGTGGGCGCGGTCGTCGTGGGCGTGCTCGAACTTGCCTTCGAACTCGTCGAACAGCTTGCGCGGGTTCTTGCCCAGCGTATTGACCAGCACGTTGAGGCGGCCGCGGTGGGCCATGCCGATCACGATGTCCTTGACCTGATCGTTGCCGGACTGGCGAATGATCTCGTCCATCATCGGAATCAGCGCGTCGCCGCCTTCCAGCGAGAAGCGCTTCTGGCCGACGTACTTGGTGTGCAGGTAGCGCTCCAGGCCTTCGGCGGCGGTGAGCCGCTCCAGCGTGCGCTTGCGGCTGGCAGCGTCGCCGGCGATCTTGCCACCGGCATCTTCCAGGCGCTTGTAGATCCACTGGCGCTGGTCGAATTCCTGGATGTGCATGAACTCTGCGCCGATGGTGCTGGCGTAGGTCGCCTTCAGGCGGGCCAGCAGATCCTTCAGCTTCATGCGCGGCTGGCCACCGACGCCGCCGGTGCTGAACTCGCTGTCCATATCCGCCTGCGACAGGCTGTGGAACGGCAGGTCCAGATCGGGCGGGTTGACCGGCGGGGTCAGGCCGAGCGGATCGAGCTGCGCGCCGAGGTGGCCACGCGCACGGTAGGCGGTGATCAGGCGACCAACGTTGCGCTCGCGCTCGTCACTGGCCGCTGCGCCAGTGCCGGCGTTGGCAGCCTGCTTGGAGGCGGTGAGGATGTGGGCAATGGCCGCCGAGTGCGGTACATCACCGGCATCGCGACCCTTGAAGCCATCGAAATAGCTCTTCCACTTCGGGTCAACACTGTCCGGGGCGACGAGGTACTGCTCGTACAGATCCTCGATATAGGCGGCGTTGCCGCCGGCGAGCTGCGATGACTGTGCGAACTGCTTTAGGAGATTATCCACGATGGTAAGTCGGGTCTGCTGTGGGGATGATTGTGCGGAAGCGGCGGGGCGAGATGCCCTGTCGGTCGGTCTCAAATCTCGAAAAATTATACCCCCTTGCGCTAGTGAGGGGGCGTCTGCCAGCTGACCGGACGGGTAGGTGCAACCGCCTGGCGCCTACGTGCGAAGGGCGCTGCGGTCTCAGATGCCGAGTGCGCGCGGTTCGTTCCAAAGCGCGCTGCGCTCCCATATCTGCGCGAATTCGCGCTCCAGCTGGCGGCTGCGCGCCGCGCCCGACAGCCAGGTTTCGCCATCGTCGAAGCGATGGCCTGTTGGACGAAAGTAGTAGGCGTCATCGCCCACCACATAGGCCGACGCGTAGCTGGCATCGACCGGATCGCTGACCGCACGGAAGCGGAACACGCTGGGCAGGCGCTGGGCCAGCCGCAGCATCGCGCTGCTGTTGGCGCCCGCGGCGGCGGTGTCCTGCACCAGCACCTGCACGCGCTTGTCGTGGCGGGCGGTGGCGAAGAGGCGCAGCGCATCGAGCACTGCGGGGTTGTCGAACAGCGGCGGATCCAGTGCCCGCGTATAGATCAGCACCTGGCGGCGTGCGGCGCACAGCAGGCCGGTGGTGGCGGCCAGGGCCGCGCGCAGGTCGTCCACCGCCATCGGGCCGTCGAGACGGCGGTGCAGCGGCCTGCCCGGACGATCGTCCGCCGTTGCGGCGCTAGCCGGGTGCAGGTCGGAAGAGGTGTCCGGCAGGAAGCCCAGGCGTGCGAACACGGCCTCGGCGTCTGTGTTCACACGGGTTTGTAGGCCGGGCCAGCCGCGTTGTTGCGCGGTGGCGACGGCGGCTGCGAGCAACCGGTCGGCCAGGCCGCGGCGGCGCCAGCCCGGCAGCACGCCGAGCCGGTCGATGCGCCGATCTGCCGTCAGCCGCACCGAGCCGATCAACTGGCCGTCCTCGCTGCGCAGCGCCAGGTGCAGACTGAGCGGGTCCAGGGCGTCCCAGTCGGCAGCGCTGTCGTCGGTGCTGCCAGTGCCGCAGGCCAGGCGCAGCGCACGCAGGGCTGCGGCGTCGGACGCCGCCTCCAGCGAAACGATCTGCGGCCCGGCCTGGGAACTCATGCGCGCTGGTCGGACCCGTCGTCGTCGCCAGCGTCCGATGCCGCGTTGTCGTCGGCCAGCCCGCTGTTGTCGTCCTGGTCGGCATCCTCGCCTTGTTCGGCCTCCTCAGCCTGGGCTGGGCTGTCCGCGGCGTCGGCGACCTGCTCGACGTCGGCTTCGGCGTCGATCTCATCGTCCGCGTCCGGCGTGTCGGCCTCGGCGTCGGCATCGTCGTGGTCGGCCGACAGGCTCAGGACGTGGGCCTGGTCGTCGTCGATGTCCTCGATATCGTCCTCCGCCTCCTCGTGGGCGCGCTGATAATGGCCCTGCGCCAGCAGCTCCAGCACCACCTCACGGCCACGGTTGGACAGCTGCGCATACAGTGCGCCGTCGATCTCTTCGGCCGCTGCCAGCCGTGCGGCGTCCTTGGCCGACAGCGCGAATTCCAGGCCGCTGCAGAACAGGGTGGCGCCACGCTTGGCGCGCCGCCAGGCGAGCCGCGACCAGGGGTGACGGTGCAGCAGCACGCCTTCTTCCAGCGCCTGCTCGACCGCCTCGCGGGGGATCGGTTCGGGTGCCGGCACCACGTCGCCGGAGGCGCGGTAGGTGGTCATGAAGCGGCCGAACCAGTCGCCCAGGCGATCCGGGTCGTTCATGCGCAGCGCGTTGAGCGCTTCGACCACGCGGTTCATCGCGGTGACGTCGATCTCGTACGGATCGGCCGGCACCTTGAGGTCTTCGTCGTGATAGCGCACGGCCTCGTCGGCATCGGCGATCAAGGTGTCCAGGTAGTCGCCGATCAGCTCGGCCGAGGACGGCGCGCGGGTGCCGATGGAGAAGGTCAGGCAGGCGTCTTCGGCCACGCCGTGGTGCGGCACCAGCGGCGGCAGGTACAGCATGTCGCCCGGGCCCAGCACCCAGTCGTGGGTGGGCTTGAAGTCGCGCAGCAGCTTGAGCTCGACATCGTCGCGGAACGCCAGCGGCGCGGCCTTGCGGCCCTGCTGCGCGCGTGCGTCGATCTGCCAGCGGCGGTGGCCCTGGCCCTGCAGCAGGAACACGTCGTAATGGTCGACATGCGCGCCGACCGAGCCGCCGGTGGCGGCGAAGCTGATCATGATGTCGTCGATGCGCCAGCGCGGCAGGAAGCGGAACTGCTCCAGTAGCGCGCGCACGTCGGCGTCCCACTTGTCCACGTCCTGCACCAGCAGGGTCCAGTCATGGTCGGGCAGGCCGGGGAAGTCGGTTTCCTGGAACGGGCCGGTGCGCACGTTCCAGTCGTCGGTGGCGCGGTCGTGGCTGATCAGGCGTGCCAGCACGCCGTCTTCGCAGGCCAGGCCGGCCAGGTCTTCGGGCTGCAGCGGGGACTGGAAGTCCGCAAACGCGTTGCGGATCAGCAGCGGGTGCTTGTGCCAGTAGTTGCGCAGGAAGCGCTCGACCGGCATGCCCAGCGGCTGGTCGCGGGTGGCGTGGATCTCGAAGGGCAGTGGCGCGCCTTTCCTGGCGGCGATCTTTTTTGCGGGGGTCTTTTTCATGGTGTCACGGGTCCGACTGGAGGGCCGGCGCGGTGCGGCCGGCGAGGTGGCTTATTGTCGCCCAGCCCGCCATGCGCTGCCTTGCATGCGGGTGTCGCGGTAAGGTTGCGGTGCGCGTCCGGGCCATGCACGGCCGGGGATGCACCTGGGTGTCTCGGTGTCAGCAGATCAGCGGGTGGAGATCTGGTTGTTGCTGCCGTAGTCGTTGACCATCGCAGTGCCGGATTGCTGAGTGATGCGGTTGCCGCGGCCGTGCAGCGTGGCGGAGGCGATCGCCTGCGCCTGTACCTGGTTGTCGTCGCCCGGCACCAGCAGCGTGCCGATGCGGCCGGCCTTGAGTGTGGAGGTGCGGCTGAACAGTTCGATGGTGCTGGCATCGCCGGCGAGGGTGACCTGGGCATCGTTGCCGACCATGCGCACTGCCTCGGCGCGCTCGATCTGCACGATCGCACGCTGGCCCAGCACTGCGATCGTGCCGCAGTCACCCTTGAGGACCAGATTGGCGTTCTGGCCGGTCAGATCGACGTTATGGCCGTCGCAGCTGACCGTGCCGCTGGTCGAGGTGACCATCAGTGTCTGCCGCTCGCCATTGCTGGCGACCTGGGTGGCGCCGTCCATGCTCGGAACCGATGGCACTGATGGCACCGGTGCGGCCGACTCGCCGGCCGGCGCGTGCGGCGCGGCAGCGGCGGAGTCGGGGTGCGAGTCGGGAGTGGCCTGCTTCCCGCAGGCCAGCAATCCGCAGGCCACCGACGCAAGCAGGGAGACAGACAGCAGCGCGCGTAATGCCATGGCAATACTCCTGACAGCTGGATACAAGGGCGTGATACCGGTGGATGGATACCGCTGCTTAGATCGCGCGCGCCAGCTGTTCGGCCAGCCCGGTGTACGCACCCGGCGTCAGCGCCCGCAGCCGCTGCTTGTCTTCGTCCGGCAACTGCAGGCTCTCGACAAAAGCCTGCATGGACGCGGCAGTGATGCCCTGGCCGCGGGTCAGTGCCTTCAATTGCTCGTAGGGGTTGGGCAGGCCGTGGCGACGCATCACCGTCTGCACGGCTTCGGCCAGTACTTCCCAGGCCGCATCCAGATCGGCATCCAGGCGCTGCGGATTGACGGTCAGCTTGCCCAGGCCCTTGGCCAGCGAATCCAGCGCGACCTGGGTATGGCCGAACGCGGTGCCGAGCGCGCGCAGCACGGTGGAGTCGGTGAGGTCGCGCTGCCAGCGGCTGATCGGCAGCTTGGCGGAAAAGTGCTCGAATAGCGCATTGGCGATGCCGAAGTTGCCTTCGGCATTTTCGAAGTCGATCGGGTTGACCTTGTGCGGCATGGTCGAGGAGCCGACTTCGCCCTCCTTGAGCTTCTGCTTGAAGTAGCCCAGCGAGATGTAGCCCCAGATGTCGCGCGACAGGTCGATCAGGATGGTGTTCACGCGGCGGCTGGCGTCGCCGATTTCGGCCACGTTGTCGTGCGGCTCGATCTGGGTGGTATAGGGGTTGAACACCAGGCCCAGGCTTTCGACGAAGCGCTGCGCGAACCCGGCCCAGTCCAGCTCCGGGTACGACACCAGGTGCGCGTTGTAGTTGCCGACCGCGCCGTTGATCTTGCCGGTCAGTTCGACCGCGGCGATCTGCTTGCGCTGCCGCTCCAGGCGTGCAACCACGTTGGCAATTTCCTTGCCCAGCGTGGTGGGCGAGGCGGTCTGGCCATGCGTGCGCGACAGCATCGGCTGGCCGGCCTGGGCATGGGCCAGGGTGCGCAGGCTGGCGGTGATGCCGTCCAGCGTGGGCAGCAGCACCTCGCGGCGCGCCTGCTCCAGCATCAGGCCATAGCTGAGGTTGTTGATGTCCTCGCTGGTGCAGGCGAAATGCACGAATTCCAGCGCCGGGCCCAGCTCGGCATCGTCCTTGAGCTGTTCCTTGATGAAGTACTCCACCGCCTTGACGTCGTGGTTGGTGGTGCGCTCGATCTGCTTGACCCGCGCGGCATCGCCGACGCTGAAGTCGTCGGCCAGGCGGCGCAGGGTCTGCGTGGCGGCGGCCGAGAACGGCGCCAGCTCGGCGATGCCCGGCTCGGCGGCCAGTGCCAGCAGCCATTCGATCTCGACCTTGACCCGCGCCTTGATCAGGCCGTATTCGGAGAAGATCGGGCGCAGCGCATCCACTTTGGAAGCGTAGCGGCCGTCGAGCGGGGACAGGGCGAGCAGGGCGGAATCCGACATGGGCAGGGCACTGGGAGGCTGGCGGGGGTGCGTATTCTACGCCGCCCCGGCGCCGGCTTCGCCGATCGGCCGCACCGTGATGGCCTGGATCCGGTGCCCGGCCATGCGCCGCACCGTCAGTGCGTGGCCGTCCAGCTCCAGGGTTTCGCCTTCTTCGGGTAGCCGCTGCAACCGGTGCACGATCAGCCCGCCGACCGAATTGACGTGGTCCGGCGCGCTCAGGTCCTGGCCCAGCAGACGTTCCAGGCGGAAGATCGAGGTGCTGCCGGCCACCAGCAGCGAGCCGTCCTGGCTGCGGATCGGGGCATCGCGCACCACGTGGCGGTGCTCGTCCTCGATCTCGCCGACCACCACTTCCAGCAGGTCTTCCAGGGTGAAGAAGCCCAGGATGCGGCCCTCCTCCTCCACGCACAGCGCCAGATGGGTGGTGCCGGTGCGGAACTGCTCCAGCGCGCTGGGGATCGGCGTTTCCAGGGGCAGCAGGGTGGGCGGGCGCAGCAACGGGCGCAGATCGTCCAGGTCCTGGCTGCGTGCCATCGCCACCAGCAGATCCTTGGTATGCAGGATGCCCAGCACCTGCTCGCCATCGGCGTCGAACCACGGGTAGCGGCTGTAGCGCGACTCGCTGAACTCGGCCAGCACCGATTCCAGCGTCATGCCTTCGCGCAGGCTGCGCAGGTGCTCGCGCGGACGCATCAGGTCGCCGGCGACCAGGTCGGGCAGTTCCAGTGCATGGCTCATCAGGGCCAGCCCGTGATCGGGCGTGGCGGCGTTGGGATCCTGGCGGCCGACGATCAGCATCAGCTCCTCGCGCGAATAGCGATGCGACTGGTGCTCCACATCGCCCCAGCCCAGCACCCGCAGCAGGCGGTTGGCGCTGGTGTTGAGCACCCAGATCGCCGGGTACATCAGCCAATAGAACACGTAGAGCGGCGCGGCGGTCCACAGCGACATCCGCTCCGGGCGGCGGATCGCCATGGTCTTGGGCGCCAGTTCGCCCAGCACGATGTGCAGGAACGAAATCAGGCTGAAGGCGATCGCCAGTGCGGTGAACTGCGCCGCTTCCGGCGACAGGCCGGCGGTGTCGAACAGTGGCTGCAGCAGATGCGCGAAGGCCGGCTCGCCGACCCAGCCCAGGCCGAGCGAGGCCAGGGTGATGCCGAGCTGGCACGCCGACAGGTAGGCATCCAGATGCGCATGTACCCCCAGCAACAACCGCCCACGCCAACCGTTGTTCTGCGCTAGGCCCACCGCCTGCGTGTGGCGCAGCTTGACCAGCGCGAACTCGGCGGCAACGAAGAAGCCGTTCAACAGCACCAGCAGCAGCGCGACGAACAACAGCAGCACGTTACCCAACATGGCGTCCGCCTCCATGGTGCGTAGCGGCGGTGACGCGGTATGTCAGCGGCTGCGCGTCAGTGCCGGGGCAGTGTGCAGGTGAGAAAGACGCGAACGATGCGTTTCTACAGTCAGGGTCGTCGCCCATGGCGGCGTGGTACCTCGTATGGATCGTTGGGCAGTCTAGCCCACGGCTTGCGACGACACGGTCGCAACGCTGCGAGCGAGTATCGTAGGCAGCCTCGCCAGCGTGGGTGCGCCCGCTGCCAGCCATCCATCACCACAAACCAACCATGTGCGGAGAGTGCAGATGAGCGAACGTTTCAGGACCGAACACGACAGCATGGGCGAATTGCAGGTGCCCGCCGATGCCTTGTGGGGCGCGCAGACCCAGCGTGCCGTGCAGAATTTTCCGGTGTCCGGCCAGCCGATGCCGCGCGGCTTCATCCGCGCGCTGGGGCTGATCAAGGCCGCTGCGGCCGGCGTCAATGCCGAGCTCGGGCTGCTGCCCAAGTCGATCGGCAAGGCAGTGCAGGACGCGGCGCTGCAGGTCGCCGACGGCACGTATGACGCGCAGTTCCCGATCGACGTCTACCAGACCGGATCGGGCACCTCGTCCAACATGAATGCCAACGAGGTGATCGCCACGCTGGCCACGCGCGCCGGCAAGGACGCGGTGCATCCCAACGATCACGTCAATCTCGGTCAGAGTTCCAACGACGTAGTGCCCACCGCGATCCGGGTGTCGGCGTTGCTGGCGGTCCAGGAACACCTGCAGCCGGCGCTCAAGCATCTGCGCAAGACCATCGACAAGCGCGGCAAGGGGCTGGACAAGGTCGTCAAGACCGGGCGCACGCATCTGATGGATGCGATGCCGCTGACCTTCGGCCAGGAATTCGGTGCATGGTCGGCGCAGCTGAGTTCGGCGCAGGAGCGCATCGACGATGCCCTCAAGCGCCTGCGCCGGCTGCCGCTGGGCGGCACCGCGATCGGCACCGGCATCAATGCCGATCCGCGTTTTGGCGGCAAGGTGGCCAAGGCCTTGTCGGGCTTGAGCAAGTTCAAGTTCGAGAGTGCCGACAACAAGTTCGAAGGCCTGGCCGCGCAGGACGATGCGGTGGAATTGTCCGGTCAGCTCAATGCGCTGGCGGTGGCATTGATCAAGATCGCCAACGACCTGCGCTGGATGAATGCAGGCCCCCTGGCCGGGCTGGGCGAGATCGAGTTGCCTGCGCTGCAGCCGGGCAGTTCGATCATGCCGGGCAAGGTCAACCCGGTGATTCCCGAAGCCACCGTGATGGCCTGCGCGCAGGTGATCGGCCACCACACCGCGATCACCGTGGCCGGGCAGACCGGCAACTTCCAATTGAACGTGACGCTGCCGTTGATCGCCTACAACCTGCTGGATTCGATCAACTTGCTGGGCAATGTGGCGCGGCTGCTGGCCGATAGCGCGATTGCCGGGTTGAAGGTGCGCCAGGAGCGCGTGCGCGAGGCGCTGGACCGCAATCCGATCCTGGTCACCGCGCTCAACCCGATCATCGGCTACGAGAAGGCCGCGGCGATCGCCAAGCGTGCCTACAAGGAACAGCGCCCGGTGCTGGACGTGGCGCTGGAAGACAGCGGGCTCAGCGAGGCTGATCTGCGCCGTTTGCTGGATCCGGCTGCGCTGACCCGCGGTGGCATCCAGGCCGGCAGCACGGGCGGCGGTGGCTGACCACCGCGGCGTGCGCATGTAGGAGCGCACCTGGGCGCGATGGGGCTTTATCGACAACGCCCCGTCGCGCCCAGGTGCGCTCCTACATGGCTTTGCGCGAATCCGCGGCTTCGCCAGGACTCAGTGCCGCTCGGCCTGCACGTTGCCGAAGCTCTCGCGATACGGCTGCAGCGACGGGATTTCATCCAGCAATTCGCCGCTGAGCTTCTGGATCTCCGGCGTGGCGGTCAGCTTGATCGACTTGTATTCCGGGTCCGCGCCAGCCTCGTTGACGGCCTGCTGGCGCAGCATCTGCAGGTGCCCGAACAGCAGCTGCAACTTGGCGCGCGTCGGCTCTTTCTGCGGCAGCGCGATATCGTCGATCTTCAGCGTGCCGTCCGGGGTAATTTCCGCATTGGCCGCGGGTGGGCGGCGGATCATCACCGACTGGGTGGTGATGGCAACGCGCGGCTTGCCGCGTTCAGCGCGCCGCGACGACTGGTCGCCACAGGCGGTCAGGGCGCATAGCAGAAGCGCCATGCAGAGCATCACGAACTTGTTCATGGGGTCGCCGGATTCAGGGGAGCGCACTAGTGTAATCCCGCTCCGGCCAGCCGATCGGCGCCTGCGGCACATGGCGCGGCTGACAAGATGTCGCAGGCCGATGTTGGGTGCCTGGCGTGCGCGCAGCAATCGGCGTGACGATCCATAAGGTTCCGGTCAGCCGCTGCGCCCGTCGATGCGGGCGCAGCGGCGATCAAAGGCCGCGCTTACTTGCGGCAGTCGTCGATATCGTGCTGGGTGAGGGTCGAGTACGGCGCGAATGCCGGCACCAGTTGCGCGGCGGCGTCTTGCGCGTTGCGCAGCTTGGCCAGCTGATCGCAGATCTGCATCGCAGTGTGTTTGAAGGTTTCCGCCTGCGCTTCGATCTTGTCGCCGATCTGGTCGGTGTTGCCGCTGAGCACACCCTTGAGCGCTTCGCCGGCGGCATGCGCACCGAAGGCCGCGCCCTGCGTGCCGATGTCGATGCCTTTATCGGCGACGCCCTGGATCTGCACGTAGAAAGCGCGCATCGCCTGCCGCTGCGCATCGTTCAGGCTCACCGGCTTGCCGGCGATGCTGAGCGCGCCATCCACGCCGATGGTGGCCGCGGGCAGGCCGTCGCGGTGGAGCGTCAGGCTCTTGCCGTTGAAGATCACCCCGTTCGCGTTGGTCTTGCCCGATACCACGACCGTGGGTTCGGACTTGCCGCAACCGACCAGCAGCGCACCCACCAATACCGCAGAAATCAACAGTTTCATCAGCCGTCCCCCTCTTGAATGGTCAATGCAGTGGTCAGTTGTCGGTCGGCACGCGGGTGGTGCCGGCCACATCGCTGACGTCGATATCGCCGCTGCCCTTGCGCGCGACGCTGACGTCGCCGCGCACCTTGTGCACGCTCAGGGCGCCGGAGTTGACCGCTTCCACGCCGACATCGCCTTGCACATCGTCGATGTCGACATCGCCGGAGCCGATCGTGCCGAACTTGACGTTGCCTGCCACGCCGCGCAGCTTGACGTCGCCCGAACCGACCTTGCCGACCTCTGCCGCGCCATGCACCTGCCTGGCCTTGAGATCGCCCGAGCCGACCGCCAGCACGCGCAGCGATCCCATCTCTTCCAGTTCGATATCGCCGGAACCGACCTTGGCGGTGACCCGGCCCCTGGTGCGGCGGATGGCCATGTCGCCGGAACCGACATCGGCACTCACGGCCGCAGCGCCGCTGATCTCGGCGTCACCGGAGCCCACGTCGAACTGCACCAGCAGCGTGTCCGGCACGCTGCCGCGCAGGTCCAGGTACGAGTAGCTGTCGCCGATGGAGATGCGCAGCGGGCGGTCGTCGGCCAGCGTCACCACCAGCTTGTCGCCGACCCGCTTCTGGGTGACGGTCAGGCCCTTGAGCAGCTCGGCCCTGGCGGCGCAGGCGCGGCCGCCCAAACGCCCGCCGTTGCCCGCCGCGGCGTCCAGATGCAGGTCGTTCGAGCCGACCTCGAACAGCACCGACTTCACTCCGCTCAGCTTCAACTCCAGGCTGCGCGGTTCGGAGAACTTGCATTGCTCTTCGGCAAACGCAGCGCCGGGCACGGCGAACAGGATGGCCAGACTCAGCAGACGACGCATGGGATGTCCTTCAGGCTTCGGAGCGCCGACGGCGCAGGTAGATGGAGGCGGCGATCAGCACAACGCCGATTGCAGCGCCGATCCAGATGTCCGGATTGCCGTAGACCCGTGCGCTGTCGGTGTGCTGCAGCGCCCACTGCACCAGGTCGCTGGGGTTCTGCATCGCGCTGCTGTCGAGGTTGCCGCTGACCGCGCGCGGCGACCAGGTGCCGGGCAGGGCGCTGAGCAGGCCGCGGTAGCCGACGATGTACCAGATCCAGCCGATCGGCAGCGAGATACCCGGCATCGCCGAGAGGATGCTCAGCATCACGCAGGCAAGCAGCGGGAACAGCACCGCCCACAGGAACGGCTTGCTGGTGGCCCAGGCCGAGCAGAACATCAGCCAGCCCACCGTCGGCAACGCCCACAGCAGACTCATCGGCACGGTCTTCAGCAACAGCCACAGCAACGAGAACGGGTGCGAATGGGTCGCCAGTGCCCAGGGGCTGGGGACGCCGGCGATCGAGGCGCCCACGATGGCGATCAGCCACAGTGCCAGGCCGACCAGCACGCCAATCACGATGGCGATCAGCGGCGCCAGCAACAGCGCCCAGGCTGCCTTGGACAGCACCGTCTGCACATCGGACACCGGCAGCGATTTCCAGAACAGCACGCTGCGGTCGCGGCGGTCGTCGTACAGGCTGCCCAGCGAATAGAAGAACACCACGAACGCCAGGACCACCGAGGCGATGCCGATGCCGCCGAGCAGCAGGCCGTCGCCGACCTGGCCCAGGGTGCGCGTGTATTCGGCCAGATCGTCCATCGTGATGCTGTCGCCGATCATGTTGCGACGCGCGCTGATCGCGCCGATCACCGCGCCCAGCAGCGCGAAGAACACCGCGATGCCGCCGGTGATGATCTGTGCCCAGACGAAACCGCCACGGTGTTCCCAGTACTCGCGTTTGAGCAGCCAGCCGAACGTGCGTGCGGGAGAAGCTTGGTGGGTGAGTGCATTCATGCGTAGGTCCCCTTCATGACCGCAACGAACAGGTCGGCAAGGCCGGGATTGCGGGTTTCGCCAAAACGGGCGAGCTGCGCTTTCGGCACGCCATCGAACAGCATCACGGTCTTGCCGAACGGCAGGCTGCGCTCGTCGATCGGCTGCAGGCCTCTGGCGGCGTCGAGATGCTCGGCACCCACCAGCACTTCGGTGTACCGCTCGGCCACGTTTTCCATGTCGGCGGTCAGCACGATGCGGCCGTCGCGGATGAACATCACATCGGTGAGGATGTGTTCGATCTCTTCAACTTGGTGGGTGGTAACGATGATGGTCTTCTGCTCGTCGAAGTAGTCCTCCAGCAGGCGCTGGTAGAACTGTTTGCGATACAGGATGTCCAGGCCCAGGGTGGGCTCGTCCAGCACCAGGATGCGGGCATCGATGGCCATCACCAGCGCCAGGTGCAACTGCACGATCATGCCCTTGGACAGTTCGCGCACCCGCGACTTGCGGTTGAGCTGCGTATTGGCCAGGAAGCGCTCGCACTTGGCGCGATCGAAGCGCGGGTGCACGCCGGCGACGAAGTCGATCGCCTCGCCAACCCGCAGCCAGCGCGGCAGTACCGCCACGTCGGCGATGAAGCAGACCTCGTTCATCAGTGCGTTGCGCTGGGTACGCGGATCCATGCCGAGCACGCTCAGGTCGCCATCGAAATCGGTCAGCCCCAGCACCGCCTTGAGCGCAGTGGTCTTGCCGGCACCGTTGGGGCCGATCAGGCCGACGATGCGCCCGGCGGCGATGGTGAAGCTGGTGTTGTCCAGCGCGAGCCGATGCTTGTAAGCCTTGCGCAGGCCACGTGCGTCGACCACATGGTCGGAGGAGACGGCGGTCATGGTGTTTTTCCCTGTGGCAACAGATCGTCGATGGACAGTCCCAGGCGCTGGATGCGTTCCAGCACTGCGGGCCATTCTTCATTCAGGAAACGCTCGCGCTCGCTGCCGCGCAATTTCTGTGCGGCCTCCGGGGTCATGAACATGCCCAGACCGCGGCGTTTCTCCACCAGGTTCTCGTCGGCCAGTTCCTGGTAGGCGCGCGAGACAGTGATGGGATTGAGTTGGTAGTCGGCCGCCACCTGCCGTACCGAGGGCAGGGCGTCGCCAGGCTTGAGGATTCCATCGAGCATCATGGCAATCACCCGTTCCTTGAGTTGGCGGTAGATGGGAGCGCCGTCGCTCCATTGGATGTCGTTCATGGTCAGCTCCGTGGACGCAGAACCTGCGCGAAGGAGAAATAGGGCATCGACAGCGAAGCGCGCAGGTGCCGGCTGGGCCGGGTGCGCGCATCGGGGGGAGTTGTCGCGTTTTCCGTAACCGCCTCCGACACGCCATAATCGGCGCCGGATTCCGTGACCTGACTGGAAGCGGCTCCCAGGCAACCAATGGCGAACAGGGCGCTGCCGAACAGCAGCAATGGAGCTGGTCGCGTGAAGCGTGTGCTGTTCATGCTTTCCCCTGCGTTGGATGACTGGTGTTGTATTAAACTATAACACCGACACGCAGGCAGTCAACTGCCTGTCATACCCAACTGATGGCACCCCGCGTCGGCGGGTGGCCCGGACCTATCGAAAGGGATCGCTCATGTTGCTCAAGCGTCTGCTGGTCGTTGTATTCGCTGGCTTTTTCTCCGCCTCGGCGCTGGCCGCCGGCGCGCCGGTGCTGGATCTGGACTACCGGCCGCTGGCCGGCAAGGCGCCAATCAACCTGAACCGTACCTACGGCGGCAAGGTCCTGATGGTGGTCAATACCGCCAGCAAGTGCGGCTACACCCCGCAGTACGAAGGGCTGGAGGCGCTCAACCAGCGCTTCGGCAGCCGCGGTTTTTCGGTGCTGGGCTTTCCGTCCAACGATTTCCAGGGGCAGGAACCCGGATCTGAGAAGCAGATCCAGGAATTCTGCACGCTGACCTATGGCGTCAAGTTCCCGATGTTTGAGAAGGTGCATGTGCTGGGTGCACAGGCCACGCCGCTGTATCAACGGCTGACCCAGGCCACCGGTGTGGCGCCGGGCTGGAACTTCCACAAGTATCTGATCGGGCGCAATGGACGGGTGGTGGTGCAGTTCCCCAGCAAGATCAAACCGGACGATCCGAGCGTGCTGGCGGCAATCGAACGCGAGCTCAACGCGCCGTCGCGCTGAGCACGGCGCTCGCAAGGCCACGCGCACATGCGACAATGCGCATTCAGCGCCGGCGTCGGCGTGTCTTTTCACTTTCGGGAAGTGCATCGAATGAAGATGGGAAAGCGCGGCGCGGCGGCGTCGCTACTGATGGTGGCACTGTCGGCATCGATGCCGGCGATGTCGCAGCAACCGGCCGCAGCGGCCACCAAGGAGAAGCCAGTTTTGAATGCATCGTCTGAGAAGAGCACGCGCGACAACGTCAGCTACGCCATCGGTATGGACGTGGCACGTTCGTTCGAGCCGATTGCCCAGGACATCGATGTGAGCGCACTGCAACGCGCCATCGAGAATGCATTCAAGGGCGGCAAGCCGCTGTTGTCCGACGAGCAGACCCAGGCCACCGACACCGCACTGCGCACGGCGCTGGCGGCGCGTAACGGCCAGCAGGTCCCGGGCATGGCGCCGGGTAGCGCGCCGGCCGCGCCGTCCAAGGAAAATGTCGGCCTGATGCTGGGCGATCGCGCGGTCGGTCCGTCGCTGGCCGGCATCAAGGACGAGATCGATCTGTCGATCCTGATGGAAGCGGTGCGCACCGTGTTCGCCAAGGGCACCACGCGTCTGACCCAGCAGGAAGCCGCTGCCACCATGCAGGCGTTCGCCTCTGCCAAGCAGGGCGCTGCCGGTGCCAAGAATCGGGAGGAAGGCAATGCCTTCCTGGCCAAGAACAAGACCGAGAAGGGCGTGATCACCACCGCGTCGGGCCTGCAGTACATGGTGCTGCGCCAGGGCAGCGGCGAGCGTCCGATGCCCACCAACACGGTGCGCGTGAACTACGAAGGCAAGCTGCTCAACGGGCAGGTGTTCGACAGCTCCTACCAGCGCGGCCAGCCGGCGGAGTTCGGTCTGAATCAAGTCATTGCAGGTTGGACCGAGGGTGTCGCGTTGATGCCGGTCGGTTCGAAATACCGTTTCTGGATTCCATCCAACTTGGCCTATGGCTCGAACGGCACGCAGGGGGGGCCGATCGGACCAGACGCAACGTTGACGTTCGATGTCGAACTGATGGGTATCCTTCCCTGATCCCCCACAGGAGTACCCCCACCCATGCGAGTTGCGATCTTTGGTACCGGCTATGTTGGTCTTGTCACCGGTACCTGTCTGGCGGAAGTAGGTCATCACGTTATCTGCGTGGATATCGACCAGGCGAAAGTTGATGGTCTCAATCGTGGGGTGATTCCCATCTATGAACCCGGCCTGGAGCCGATGGTGAAAGCCAACCACGCCTCTGGCCGGTTGCGCTTCACCACCGATGCGGCCGAGGCGATTGCGCACGGCGAAATCACCTTCATCGCCGTGGGCACGCCGCCGGACGAGGATGGCAGTGCCGACCTGCAGTACGTGCTGGCGGTTGCGCGTACCGTCGGTCGCCATATCGATGGCCCCTCGGTGGTCGTCAACAAGTCCACCGTGCCGGTCGGCACCGCCGACAAGGTGCGCGTGGCGATCCAGGAAGAGCTGGACGCACGCGGCGTGGACCATGAGTTCGATGTGGTCTCCAACCCCGAGTTCCTCAAGGAAGGCGACGCCGTGGCCGACTGCATGCGTCCGGATCGCATCGTGATCGGCGCCAAGAAGCCGGCGGCCATCGCCCGCATGCGTCGTCTGTATGCGCCGTTCAACCGCAACCGCGACCGCATCGTGGAGATGGACGTGCGTTCGGCCGAGCTGACCAAGTACGCGGCCAACGCAATGCTGGCGACCAAGATCAGTTTCATGAACGAGATCGCCAATATTGCCGAGCGTGTCGGTGCGGACGTCGAGCACGTGCGTAACGGGATCGGTTCGGATCCGCGTATCGGCTGGCACTTCATCTACCCCGGCGCCGGTTATGGCGGCTCGTGCTTCCCGAAGGATGTGCAGGCACTGGCCAAGACCGCCGAACAGTACGGCATGGAGCCGACCCTGCTCAACGCGGTGGAAAGCGTCAACAACGCGCAGAAGGGGCATCTGTTCGAACTGGTGCAGCGGCATTACGGCGCCGAAGGCACGGGCAGCATTGCCGGCAAGACCTTCGCGGTGTGGGGCCTGGCGTTCAAGCCCAATACCGACGACATGCGTGCCGCGTCCAGCCGCCGTTTGATGGAGCAGTTGTGGGAAGCCGGTGCCACCGTGCGTGCCTACGACCCGGAAGCGACCCATGAAGCCAAGCGCATCTTCGGCGAGCGCGACGACCTGACCTTCTGCGACGAGGCATTTGCCGCACTGGAAGGCGCCGACGCCCTGGTCGTGGTCACCGAGTGGAAGCAGTTCCGCAGCCCGGATTTCGGCAAGATCAAGCAGGCCTTGAAGGACGACGTCGTATTCGACGGCCGCAACCTCTACGACCCGCAGGAAATCGAAGCCGCAGGTCTGGCCTACTACGCCATCGGACGAGGCCGTTCGTTGCATGCATGAGCAACTCTCGCCGCGCGACCAGGAACTGGACGCGCGGTTGGTTGAACTGGAAACGCGCCTGTCCTTTCAGGAGCAGGCGCTCAATGAACTGAGTGAAGCACTTGCGGACGCCCGTTTGACGGGCGCCCGCAATGCCGAACTGATCCGCCACCTGCTCGAGGATCTGGGCAAGGTGCGCTCCACGTTGTTTGCCGACGCAGCGGATGAACCGCCGCCTCCGCATTATTGATTGCAGATTGCCACCGCCATGAGCGATACCTTACGTGACCAGTTGCTTGGGTTGGGCTTCAAGTCCGCACCCAAGCCCGAACGCAAACCCGACGCACGGCCTGCCGCGCGTCAGCATGGCAACGGTGGCAGGCCTGCGCCCGGCGGCAACAGGCCGGGTGGCCAGGGCAGGGGACCGCAGCGGCCGCATGCCGCTGCGGCGACCGACGGCAGGGGCGAGCGCAAGAATGACGGCAGGCCGGAGCGTCGCAACGATGGCAAACCGGCAGGACCGCAACGTCCGCCGCAATCCACGGCCGACCGCCGCGGACCCAGGCCGGCACGCACGCGTGAGGACATCGACCTGGCCAAGGCCTATGCGATCCGCGCACAACGCGAGAAGGACGAGCGTATCGAAGCCGAGCGACTGAAGCAGGAAGAAGCACGCCTGCGTCGCGAGGCCAAGGCCAAGCTCGAAGAGCTGCTCAAGGACAAGGGGCTCAATCATGCCGATGCGGATATCGCCCGGCATTTCCCGTATGGCGGCAAGATCAAGCGTATCTACGTGACTGCCGATCAGCTCAAGTCGCTCAACGCCGGCGAGCTCGGGGTGCTGCAGCTCAACGGCCGTTATCTATTGGTGACTGCCGAGGTACTGGCCGACGCCGAAGCGGTATTCGCGCCATCGGTGGCATTGAAGGTGGACCCGAATGCGCCGGCTGGCGAAGACCCGTATGCCGATCCCCAGTACCAGGTGCCCGACGACCTGGTCTGGTAAGGCTGCGTAGATAGTTTTTGTTGGCACATGGGCACCTGATGGGTGCCCATCTGTTGAGTGGCGGTCAACCCGATTGCGTGGCCGCCGAGTGGATGCAGTCGATGCGTCAAGGCAGGGGATATAGTTCTCCTGCATTGCGGCCCGTATGCGTTTTAGAGTGCGCGGGTCGGCCGCTCGCGATGGGGTCGGCCGCTTGTGTGCAAGTGACGAAATTTCAAGGATCAGGATGACGCGCTCGGCGACAGGGAATGCTTACTTCGCGCATATCGACGGATTGCGTGCATTGGCGGTGCTGTCGGTCATCGCCTATCACCTGGACGCCAGCTGGTTGCCCGGTGGTTTCACCGGCGTCGATATATTTTTCGTTATCTCGGGGTTTGTGGTCAGTGCGTCTGTCGATCGATTGCCGCGCATTGCGGTGGCCGCCGAGTTGGCGCGGTTTTATGCGCGCCGCTTGCGGCGTATCGCACCGGCCTTGCTGGTCTGCGTGCTGGTCACCGCGCTGTTTTCGACCTTGTTCATTCCCGAGTCGTGGCTGAGCGAAGCCAGCACCAAGACCGGACGCATGGCCTTGTTCGGGCTGAGCAACTGGGTGTTGGCCAGCGTCGGCCAGGATTATTTCTCGCCGCGTGCCGAGTTCAATCCGTATACGCAGACCTGGTCGCTGGGCGTGGAGGAGCAGTTCTATCTGCTGTTTCCGTGGATGTTCCTGGCCTGGATGCGTGGCGGTGCCGGACGCGCCTGGTCGCTGGGCCTGTTTGTGCTCGCCAGTGCGGCCTCGCTGGGCTATGCCTGGCAGCGCACGCAGGTGCCGGGACACGAGGTCACTTCGTTCTATCTGACCACCGCACGCTTTTGGCAACTGGGTGCCGGCGTGGTGTTGTTCCAGCTGATGGCACTGCTGCGCCGCCGCGACGGGCAGCGTGCGTTCGCAGCAGGCATCGGCCTGCCTGCACCGCTGCGCGCAGTGCTGTTGCTGTTGGCCTTGGCAGGCATCGGCAACGGACTGTGGAATGCGCGGCCTGGGCATTCGCCCTGGAGCGATGGCCTGGGGCCGGTGGTTGGCACGCTGGTGATGCTGGCGTTGCTGCATCGGCACAGCGAGGGCTGGATCGGGCGCGTGTTGTCCGCCAGGCCGGTGGTAACGATCGGGCGCATCTCGTATTCGTTGTATCTGTGGCACTGGCCGGTGCTGGTGCTGCTGCGCTGGACGATCGGGCTGGATGCGGTGGCGGCCAAGCTGCTGGCGCTGGTGCTGACGGTCGTTTGCGCGGCGGCGTCGTATCGCTGGGTGGAACTGCCTTGGCGCAATCGGCGTATGGGTGGCTGGTCGACCGTGCGCGTGGTGATGGCCGGCCTCGCTGCGTTGGTGCTGGCCTTCGGCGTGCAATCGGCAGTGATCAAGTCGACGCCGTATACCTCGTTGAGTGTGGTCAGCCGCCACCCGCTGGATTGGTATGCGTATGCGCGCGGCTTGCGCAAGGAGCTGCCGGACTGCCGTCTGATCGCCAGCAACGCATCGGTGGGCGGTCAGCCGGTGCGCATCTTCGCGCGCGGGCAGTGTTCGCGTCCTGCGGCCAGCCAGCGCCAGGTCTTTGTGATCGGCGATTCGCATGCGCTGGCCTACAACGAAATGCTGCGGCGTTTTCCGTTGCTGGAAGGCGGCAGCGTGCGCATGTATGGCGTGGCCGGGTGTGCGGTTGCATCGATGCAGCCGGGTGGTCAGGGCGCAGGTTGCGACGCGTTCCTGCGGCCGGCGCTGGAGGACGTGGCGGGCAGGGCGCGTGCGGGCGATGTGCTGTTCCTGCCTGGTTTGCGGGTGCCGCGGCTGGCCGAGCAGGACGTGTTGTTCGACCTGCACGGCAATATCGCCACGCTGCAGAGCGAGCCGGCACAGCGCGAGCGCGATGCGACGGTGGCGGCGACGATCGCATTGCTGGCACCGGTGCAGGCGCGGGGCGTTCTGGTTGTGTTCGAAGCGCCCAAACCGGTGCTCAGGGCACCGCCTTACCGATGTTCGGACTGGTTCAATCGTGGCAATGCGATCTGCGCCAACGGCATGCAGATCGAGCGCAAGGAGATGGAAGACTATCGCGCGCCGGCGCTTGATGGATTGCGTCGCATCGCATCCGGGCTAGGGGGCGCCAGCATCTGGGACCCGCTGCCGTCGCTGTGCGATGCGCAGGTGTGCGCGCCGACACAGCAGGGCCGGCCGCTGTTCTTCGATGCCGACCACTTGAGCGGGTATGGCAACCGTGTGCTGCTGCCGGGTTTCGCGGCGCATCTGCGTGGCTTGCCGGCGCCGGCACCGGTGGCTCAATAAAGGACCGGCTGCTCAGGAAAGGTTGACGTGCTGTCGATACACGGGCCGGTCACGGCGCGCGCGGCACCATCGCCGCGTTATTGGTCGACGCAGCCGGGTATGGTGCCCACTGCGTCGCTGCTCACCCCTGCCGATGGTGCCGCGTATGTCCATGTTGTCGAAAGAGTTGAAGTCCCGTGCCGCTGCGTCGGTTGCGTCCACCGCGCGTGGCGCTTCGGGTTTGCAGGCGACGCGCGCCACGGTGTTGGCCGCTGCCATGCTTGCGTTATGCGGGATGAGTGGGCAGGCCGCTGCACAGACGGAGGATGCTCCCGCGTTTGACCGTCCCGGCATTCCGTTTGCCGCCGAAGTGCTGCAGCCGGGCGTGTTCGCCTGGGAGCAGGGTTTGCCGGATGCGAGTACCGATCGCAGCGACGGGCAGCGAATCACCCAGTACACCGCCGATACGGTGCTGCGCCTGGGCTTGTTCCAGAACATGGAACTGCAGATCGGAAGCGACAGCTACAACTGGCAGCACCGTGGCGGTGCGCATGTGCGTGGCGGAGGCGATAGCCATATCGGCCTGAAGGTGGCATTGCCGTCGCAGTCGGACAGCTTTCATTGGGCCGCGCTCGGCAGCTACAGCGTGCCGACCGGCAGCGCTGCCTTCAGTGATGGCTACGCGCGCGAACTGGGCGTGACCGCGTCCTGGGATCTGGCCCAGCAGCGCGCACTGGCGCTGTACGTCAACTATGCGCGCGACAGCGATGGGCATACCTGGACCTTCTCGCCCAACTACACGTTCTTTTCCGGCGAGCATTTCAGCAGTTATGTCGAGGCAGGCTTCGATACCGGCAGCGAGCATTCGCGTGTGGCCGGCGCCGGCGGTGCCTGGCAGCTGCCGCACGCGATGCAACTGGATGTCTCGGTGCTGCGCGGGCTGACCTCGGAGAGCCCGGACTGGCAGGGTGGAATTGGCCTGTCGATTGCCTTTCAGTGATGGGATGATGCAAGGCGGCGGCGACGTCGCGGCCGCTGCCTATGTTGCACTGCCGCATGCATTGAGTGCGCGGAAAAGGCCTAATTGGATCGATCCAATCGACGCCAGATGCATGCGCACTTCTCTCATTGCAAGGTCGGCAACGTGACGCGTGCCAAACCGGCACCCTCCACTTCGGAGGACGGCGACGCGCGCCGCAACGGACGCGGGGCGGTGACCCTGCGCGATATCGCCAGTGCCATCGGCGTGTCGCGCGCGACGGTGTCGTTGGTGCTGCGCGGCAGCCCGCTGGTGCATGCGACCACGCGCGCGCGCGTGGAGGCCGAACTGGATCGGCAGCACTACGTCTACAACCGTGCTGCGGCCAATCTGCGCTGCCGCACCTCATCCAGCATCGCGCTGGTCATCAACGATCTGTCCAATCCGTTCTTTGCCGAATTCGCCGCAGGCGTGGACGAAGCGCTGGGCGCGGCCGGTTATGTGACCCTGCTCGGCAGCACCGGCGAATCGACGCAGCGCCAGCAGGCGGTGCTGACCTCGTTGATGGAGCACACCCCTGCCGGCATCATCCTGTCGCCGGCCGAAGGCAGCCAGGCACAGGCGCTGACCCAGGTGCTGGGGCGACAACACAACGTGGTGTTGTTCAACCGCGAAGTGGAGGGCGCTGGCTGGGATCTGCTGGCACTGGACAACGAGCAGGGCGCGTTGCTTGCCTGCGCGCATCTGATCGCGCAAGGCCATCGGCGCATCGTGTTCTTCGGTGGCCATGCCGAATCCAGTTCCTGTCGGCAACGCCGCGCCGGTTACGCGCGCGCAATGGCCGACGCCGGTCTGGCCGTGCATTACGTCGAATCCGCACCGAACAGACAGGATGCTGCGATGTGTGCCGGTCGCATGTTGGATAGCACCGGGCACGATCGCGCAACTGCGGCGGTCTGCTACAACGACAGCGTCGCGTTGGGCCTGATGGCGGCGCTGGCGATGCATGGCATCGTGCCGGGGCGCGATTTCGCGGTGACCGGTTTCGACGATATCGCCGAGGCTGCGTTGTTTACGCCCGCACTGACCACGCTGGCCGCAGATCCGCGCGCGCGTGGCCGCCAGGCTGCGCAATTGGTGTTGCAGCGTATCGGGAGTCCCACCCTTGCATCGCAGCGCCTGACCGCCGCAGTCGAATTGAAGATCCGCGCCAGCAGCGCCAGCGCGTCAATCTCCGTGGTTCCGCTTCACTCCCCCAGCGATTCCCCCGCCCACTCCCCCACCAAGGCCTCAGGCCGCTGACCAGGCAATTCCTATGGTTTCCCTTTCCACGCAGTCCACAGCGCCAAGCGGCAACAAGGCGCCCGTCAACAACGGCGTTGCGTTGTCGGTCGTCACCACGATCTTCTTCATGTGGGGCTTTCTCACCTGCCTCAACGACATCCTGATCCCGCATCTGAAGGCGGTATTCGAACTCAACTTCGCGCAGGCGATGCTGGTGCAGTTCACCTTCTTCGGCGCGTACTTCCTGATGTCGCTGCCGGCCGGTTGGCTGGTGGCCAGGCTTGGCTACAAGCAAGGCATCGTGGCCGGGCTGGCGGTTGCCGCGGTCGGTGCGCTGGGCTTCTGGCCCGCAGCCGAACTGCGCGTCTATGGCGCATTTCTCGGCGCGCTGTTCGTGCTGGCCACCGGCATCACCATCCTGCAGGTGGCGGCCAACCCGTATGTCGCGCTGCTGGGTCCGGAGCGCAGTGCGTCCAGCCGCTTGACCCTGGCGCAGGCGCTCAATTCGCTGGGTACTGCGATCGCGCCGCTGTTCGGTGGCTGGCTGATCCTGTCCAACACGGTGATGAGCGGCGACCAGCTCAAGGTGCTGCCGGAAGCCGAGCAACTGGCCTATCGCGTGCAGGAAGCGCAGGCCGTGCAGGGGCCGTACATCGGTCTGGGCATTGTGCTGTTTCTGCTGGCGATCTTCGTATTCCTGTTCCGTCTGCCGGCACTGACCGATGCGGGCGCGCAGAAGGATGAAAGCAGGCATTCGCTGCTGGATGCCCTGGCGCACCCGCATGTGCGCTTCGGTGTATTGGCGATCTTCTTCTATGTCGGTGCGGAAGTGGCGATCGGCAGCCTGATGGTCAACTATTTCTCGTTGCCGCAGATCGGCGGTTTCACCGAGCGCGAGGCGACCCACTACGTGTCGGCGTACTGGACGCTGGCGATGATCGGCCGCTTCATCGGTTCGGCCTTGCTGGCCAAGTTGTCGCCGCGCGTGCTGTTGTCGGTGTTCGCCGGGATCAACGCACTGCTGCTGGGCCTGACCATGGCCAGCGGCGGCATGCTGGCGGTGTATGCGCTGGTGGCGATCGGCCTGTTCAATTCGATCATGTTCCCGACCATCTTTACGCTCGGCATCGAGCGGCTTGGCCCGCTGACCGGCCGCGCCTCGAGCCTGTTGATCATGGCCATTGTCGGCGGCGCCATCGTGCCGTATCTGCAGGGCCTGCTGGCCGACAGCATCGGCCTGCACGAGTCGTTCGTGTTGCCGCTGGTGTGCTACCTGTACATCGTGTTCTACGGCATCTGGGGCTCGCGTCTGCGCGGTGCACTGGCGGAGGCACGCGCATGAGTGCCTTGAAGAACCGGGTGGTGTGTTTTGGCGAGGCCTTGATCGATATGCTGGCACTGCCGCAGGCCGGTCCGGATGAGGCACGCACGTTTGCGCAATACGCCGGCGGTGCGCCGGCCAATGTCGCGGTCGCGGTGGCGCGCCTGGGCGGTGCGGCGCATTTCGTCGGCATGCTGGGGCGCGACATGTTCGGCGATTTTCTGCTGCAGAGCCTGCAGCAGGCCGGCGTCGCCACCGATGGCATCGTGCGCACCGATCAGGCCAAGACCGCGCTGGCGTTCGTGGCGCTGGATGAAGCCGGCGAACGCAGTTTCAGTTTCTACCGTCCGCCTGCGGCGGATCTGCTGTTCCGGCCGGAGCATTTCGCCGCGGACGGCTTCACGCAGGCCGCCGTGCTGCATGTGTGTTCCAACAGCATGACCGAGCCTGCGATCGCGCAATGCACGCTGGACGGCATGCGCCGCGCACGCGCCGATGGCGCCATCGTCAGCCTGGATCTCAACCTGCGCCCGATGCTGTGGCCGCAGGATGTGGACCCGGCTGCACTGCTGTGGGAGGCGTTGGCGCTGGCCGATGTGGTCAAGCTCTCGCGCGAAGAACTCGATTACCTGGCCGGCACGCTCGATGGCGACGCCAGCGCGGTCACCCGCAAGCTCTGGCAGGGCCAGGCCAGCTGGTTGCTGGTCACCGACGGTGGTGGCCCGGTGCACTGGCAGACACGCACCGATTCGGGTCAGGTGCCGGCCTTCCGCGTGCAGGTGCGCGACAGCACGGCAGCGGGCGATGCGTTCGTCGGTGGCTTGCTGTTTCAGCTGGCGACGCGTGCATCCACGCTGGAGCAGCTGTCCGGCGATGCCGCTGCGATCACCGAGGTGATCCGTTTTGCCGCGGCGGTCGGCGCGCTCGCGGTAACGCGCAAGGGCGCGTTTGCGGCCATGCCGAGCGTCGATGAAGTCCATTCCCTGATCCAGGAACAATCATGAGCCGTTTGCCTGCGAGCCCCGCACCCGATTTCCGTTCGGCCGATGTACTGCGTCAGCATATCGCCGACACCATGGCGTTCTACCACCCGCGCGCGATCGACCCGGCGGGCGGATTTTTCCAGTATTTCCGCGACGATGGTTCGATCTACGATGCCGGGCATCGGCATCTGGTCAGCAGCACGCGCTTCGTCTTCAACTACGCGATGGCGTATCGCGAATTCGGCGATGCGCAGTACCTGCAGGCGGTGCGTCACGGCCTGGACTATCTGCGCAACGTGCATCGCAATCCGGCCACCGGCGGCTACGCATGGACCTTGCGTGATGGCGTGGTCGAAGACGACATGAATCACTGCTACGGCGTGGCCTTCGTGCTGCTGGCGTATTCGTGCGGCCTGAAGGCGGGCATCGAGGAGGCGCGCGCATGGATGGACGAGACCTGGCAGCTACTGGAAAAGCACTTCTGGGAGCCGGAATTCGGCCTGTACCGCGACGAAGCCGATGCGCAGTTCAACTTCACCAGCTACCGCGGCCAGAACGCCAACATGCACATGTGCGAGGCGATGATCGCCGCGTACGAAGCCAGTGGTGAACAGCGTTACCTGGACCGTGCGCTGTCGCTGGCCGACACCATGACCCGGCGTCAGGCGGCCAAGGCCGACGGCCTGGTGTGGGAACACTACGATCTGCAGTGGAACATCGACTGGGACTACAACCGCGACAACCCCAAGCACCTGTTCCGCCCCTGGGGTTTCCAGCCGGGCCATCAGACCGAATGGGCCAAGCTGCTGATGCTGCTGGATCGCTACGCACCGACCGACTGGTTGTTGCCGACCGCGCAACATCTGTTCGATGTGGCGGTGGAGCGCTCCTGGGATGCGCAGCGTGGCGGGCTGTATTACGGCTTCGATCCGGACGGCAAGGTCTGCGACGACGACAAGTATTTCTGGGTGCAGGCCGAATCGCTGGCGGCGGCGGCGCTGCTGGCGCAGCGCAGCGGCGAGCCGCGCTATTGGCAGTGGTACGACAAGCTCTGGGCGTATTCCTGGGAGTACATGATCGACCACCGCTATGGTGCGTGGTACCGCATTCTGGATGCGGACAACCGCAAGTACAGCGATGAAAAGAGCCCCGCCGGCAAGACCGATTACCACACCATGGGCGCCTGCTACGAGGTCTTGAACGTGTTGCGGCCGGCTGCTTGATGCTGGCGTGATCAAGGGCGCCGCCGTGCAATGCGTCGGCGCCGCGTAGGAGCGCACCCGGGCGCGATGCGGCTTTACCGGTAAAGCCGCATCGCGCCCGGGTGCGCTCCTACGATGTCTGCAGTCTGCAGTCTGCGGCTGTGCTTATTCCGGGTCGTAATCCAGATTCGATGCCAGCCAACGTTCGGCCAATGCCACGGTGATGCCCTTACGTTTGGCGTAGTCGGCTACCTGTTCCTTGCCCAGGCGCCCAACCACGAAGTACTGGCTCTTGGGATGGCTGAAGTAATAGCCGGAGACCGCTGCGGTGGGCAGCATCGCGAAACTTTCGGTCAGCGTCATCGTGGTATGACGCTCGGCATCGAGCAGGTCGAACAGAGTGCGCTTTTCGCTGTGCTCCGGGCAGGCGGGATACCCCGGTGCCGGGCGAATGCCGCGATAGCGCTCGGCGATCAGCGCCTCGTTGTCCAGCGTCTCATCCTCCACATAGCCCCAGAATTCGGTGCGCACGCGTTGATGCAGGCGCTCGGCCAGCGCCTCGGCCAGACGGTCGGCCAGGGCCTTGAGCAGAATCGCGTTGTAGTCGTCGTGTGCGGTTTCGAACCGCGCCACATGCGGCTCGATGCCGATGCCGGCGGTGACTGCAAACGCGCCGATCCAGTCCTGCTTGCCGCTGCTCTTGGGCGCGATGAAATCGGCCAGGCAGAAGTCGGGGCGGTCGACGGGTTTGTCGACTTGTTGGCGCAGGAAGTGCAGGGAATGGGGAATGGAGAATCGGGAATGGTCCGGCGCTGATGCATCGCCTTGCGATTCCCGATTCCCGATTCCCGATTCTGCAGGCTCGGTCAGCACGACAACATCATCGCCTACTGCATTGGCCGGCCATAGCCCGAACACCGCTTTCGCGGTCAGCCACTTTTCGGCGACGATGGTGCGCAGCATCTTGCGTGCATCGCGGTACAACTCGCTGGCCTGGCTGCCGACCACCTCGTCGCTGAGGATCGCCGGGAACTTGCCGGCCAGCTCCCAGGCCTGGAAGAACGGGGTCCAGTCGATCAGCTCGATCAACTCCTGCAGCGGATAGTCGTCGAACACGTGCAGACCCGGCTGGCGCGGGGCGGGCGGTGTGTAGGTGGCCCAGTCACCGTCGAAACGCTGTGCGCGTGCCTTTTCCAGCGACACCAGGCGTTTGGCGTCGCCGCGATTGCGATGGCGCGCGCGGATCTCTGCGTAGTCGGCATCGTTGGCGGCGACGAAGGCCTGGCGCAGGTCGCGCGAGATCAGCGATTGCGCAACGCCCACCGCGCGCGAGGCGTCCTTCACCCACACGGTGGGGGCGGTGTAGTGCGGGTCGATCTTCAAGGCGGTGTGCGCGCGCGAGGTGGTGGCGCCACCGATCAACAGCGGAATCTCGAAGCCTTGCCGCTGCATCTCGCGTGCGACATGCGACATCTCTTCCAGCGACGGCGTGATCAGGCCGGACAAGCCGATCAGGTCGGCATTCTCTGCGCGCGCACGGTCCAGTATCACCTGCGCCGACACCATCACGCCCAGGTCCACCACGTCGAAGTTGTTGCATGCCAATACCACGCCGACGATGTTCTTGCCGATGTCGTGCACATCGCCCTTGACGGTGGCCATGATGATCTTGCCGTTGGACTTGCCGACATCACCGGTCCGCAGCTTTTCCGCTTCGATGAAGGGCAGCAGGTACGCCACCGCCTTCTTCATCACACGCGCGGACTTGACCACCTGCGGCAGGAACATCTTGCCGGCGCCGAACAGGTCGCCGACCACGTTCATGCCGTCCATCAGCGGGCCTTCGATCACGTCCAGCGGGCGGGTGGATTGCTGGCGCGCTTCCTCGGTATCGGTTTCCACGAATGCGTCGATGCCGTGCACCAGCGCATGCGCCAGCCGCGCACGCACCGGCTTCTCGCGCCAGGCCAGGTCTTCGACTTTCGCCGCGCCCTTGCTGCCTTTATAGCGCTCTGCAATTTCCAGCAAGCGTTCGGTGCCGTCCTTGCGGCGATTGAGGATCACATCCTCCACGCGTTCGCGCAGCTCCGGGTCCAGCTCGTCGTAGATCGGCATGCCGCCGGCGTTGACGATGCCCATGTCCATGCCGGCCTTGATCGCATGGAACAGGAACACCGAGTGGATCGCCTGGCGCACCATCTCGTTGCCGCGGAACGAGAACGACACGTTGGAAACGCCGCCGGAAACATGGCAATGCGGTAGCGTGCGTTTGATCTGCCGGGTGGCTTCGATGAAGTCCACCGCGTAGTTGTCGTGCTCCTCGATGCCGGTGGCCACGGCAAAGATGTTCGGGTCGAAGATGATGTCTTCCGGCGGAAAGCCCACCTGTTCGGTCAGCACCTTGTAGGCGCGCGTGCAGATCTCGACCTTGCGCGCGCAGGTATCGGCCTGGCCCACTTCATCGAAGGCCATCACCACCGCGGCAGCGCCATAGCGCAGCACCTTGCGCGCCTGTTCGATGAACAGCGTTTCGCCTTCCTTGAGCGAGATCGAGTTGACCACGCTCTTGCCTTGCAGGCACTTCAGGCCGGCTTCGATCACGCTCCACTTGGAGGAATCCACCATCACCGGAATGCGCGCGATATCCGGCTCGGACATGATCAGGTTGAGAAAACGCGTCATCGCCTTTTCCGAATCGATCAGGCCCTCGTCCATGTTGACGTCGAGGATCTGCGCACCGTTGGCGACCTGCTGGCGCGCCACCTCCACCGCCTCTTCGTAGCGCTCTTCCTTGATCAGCTTGCGGAACTGCGCGCTGCCGGTAACGTTGGTGCGCTCGCCCACGTTGACGAACAACAGGTCCGGGGTGATGACCAGCGGTTCCAGGCCGGACAGGCGGGTGTGGCGGGGAGTGCTCATGCGATGCTCTGAAGAAGGGCGGCCGCGTTGCTAGCCCGGATCGGAAAAGGAAGTGGCGGGACGCAGTCGTCCGCACTCATCCGGCGCTGCACGCCTGCTTCCCCCGCGTGTGGATGAAGGTGCCCGAAGGAGGGATGAGCGTCAGCGCTCTGCATCACGCTGCCAGCTCCTGCGCACCAGGCAATTGCCGCGGCGGCAGGTCGGCGACCGCTTGGGCGATCGCACGGATGTGATCCGGCGAGGTGCCGCAGCAGCCGCCGACCAGATTGAGCAAACCGGCCTGCGCAAATTCGCGCAGGGTTTCGGCCATTTCTTCCGGGGTTTCGTCGTACTCGCCGAAGGCATTCGGCAGGCCGGCATTGGGATGCGCGCTGACGTAGGCGTCGGCAATCTGCGCCAGCGTTTCCACATGCGGGCGCAAGTCCTTGGCACCGAGCGCGCAGTTCAGCCCCACCGACAGCGGCCGCCCGTGCGCGACCGAGGCGTAGAACGCCTCGGCCGTCTGGCCGGACAAGGTGCGTCCGGAGGCATCGGTGATGGTGCCGGAGATCATCACCGGCAGGCGTCCGCCGCGTGCTTCGAACACTTCCTCGATGGCATACAGCGCGGCCTTGGCGTTGAGCGTGTCGAAGATGGTTTCCACCATCAGCGTGTCGGCGCCGCCGTCGATCAGGCCGTCGATGGCCTCGCGATAGGTGTCGCGCAAGGCGTCGAAGCTGGTGTTGCGGTAGCCGGGGTCGTTGACGTCCGGGCTGATCGAGGCGGTGCGGCTGGTGGGGCCGAGCACGCCGATCACGAAGCGCGGCTTGTGCGGGGTCAGCGCCTCGACTTCGTCGCAACAGGCGCGCGCGACCTGTGCGCCGGCCTTGTTCAATTCGTAGACCAGATGTTCCAGGTGATAGTCGGCCTGGCTCACCGAGGTGGCGTTGAAGGTATTGGTTTCCAGGAGGTCGGCACCGGCGTCCAGATAGGCGCGATGGATGCCGGCGATGATCTCCGGGCGCGACAGCAACAGCAGATCGTTGTTGCCTTTCAGGTCGTGGCCTTCCGGTGCGTGTGCGTGATCGCAGCCCGGGCCATGCACGTGCACCTGCGCACTGTCGTAACCGTCGGCAAAGCGGGTGCCGCGATAGTCGCGCTCCTGCAGATCGTGGCGCTGGATCATCGTGCCCATCGCGCCGTCGATGATGAGGATGCGTTCGGCGAGCGCGGCAGTGAGTCTGGCGGCGCGCTCGGGATGCAGCCAGGGCAGTGCAAACCAGATTGGAGATTGGGGATTGGATACCTGCGTCATGATTCAGCTCTCCGCGAAGCAGCGCCTTTGCTTTCAACGATTCCCGATTCCCGATTCCCAATTCCCGGCTTCACCGCAATCAATGAAATCACCTCGAAATGCGGCGGGCGCTTCTCGCGCGTCACCGTCTCCAGGCTGGACACGTCCAGCCCGGCTTTCTCGGCAAACCTGCGCAGTTCCTTGGCAGCAAAGCCAAGATTGACGTGGCCATAGGCGTGCACCGCGGCGCGGTGTTCGTGCTTGGCCAGGCTGCACAGCAGCAGCCGACCGCCGGGGCGCAGCACGCGCGCAGATTCGGCCACTGCCTGCGCCGGCTTGGCTGCATAGGTGAGCGCATGCATCAGCACTACCAGGTCGAAGCTGGCATCGGGAAACGGCAGCGCATGCATGTCACCCTCGCGCACTTCCACATTGCGCAGCTTGCGCAGGCGCTCGCTGGCGGCGGCGACCACGCGTGCGCTGGTGTCGATGCAGATGTAGCGGGTGGCATGTGGCGCCACCAGCTCGGCCAGCACGCCGTCGCCGGAAGCGATGTCGAGCACGTCGCCGGTTTCCAGCAGGGGCAGGGCGGTGCGCGCCAGCGCCTCCCAGGTGCGCCCCGGGGAATAATGCCGCTCCATGTCGCCGGCCACCGAGTCGGCCCAGTTCTGGTCGGCGGCGCGGTTGGCCAGCACTGCGGCCACGCGCTCGGCGTCCTGACGCAGCAGCGGATCGTCGCTGCCGGTGCTCAATGCCAGCCACAGGGCGCGCTGCGCCGGGTCCAGCGACACCTCGTCGAAACGGTAGTAAGCCGACACGCCGGCGCGGCGGTCGCGCACCAGCCCGGCTTCCTTGAGCTTGGCCAGGTGCGTGGACACGCGCGGTTGGGCCAGGCGGGTGATCGCCGACAGCTCGGCCACGGTGAGTTCTTCCTGCTCCAGCAAGGTCAGCAGGCGGACGCGGGTGGCGTCGGCAAATACCTTCAGGCGCGCCGACCAGTCTTCCAGATCCATGAATATCTCTATATCGCGATATGGAGATATTTTCGGCCGGGCAGGGTGTGGGGTCAACTACATACGCATGCGAATGGTTGGGGCTACAATGGGCGCTCAGCCTAGGCCTGGAGGGGTGCGACGTGGATTTCAGCTTTACCGAAGAACAATTGATGATCCAGGATGTGGCCCGCCGCATCGCCCAGGAAAAGATCGCCCCCAGCGCGGAGCAGTTCGATCGCAGCGGCGAGTTCCCGCTGGAGAACATCCGCCTGCTCGGCGAAAACGGCCTGATGGGCATCGAGGTGCCGGCCGAGTACGGTGGCGCCGGCATGGACCCGATCAGCTATGCGCTGGCGATGATCGAGATCGCTGCCGCCGACGGCGCGCATTCCACCATCGTGTCGGTCAACAACTCGCTGTTTTGCACCGGCATCCTGAAGAACGGCAGCGAGGCGCAGAAACAGCTGTACGTGCGCGCGATCGCCGAAGGTGCGCAGATCGGCGCATTCGCTCTGACCGAGCCGCAGTCCGGTTCGGATGCCTCGGCGATGCGCTGCCGCGCGGTCAAGCAGGCCGATGGCAGCTTCGTGATCAACGGCAAGAAGAGCTGGATCACCTCCGGCCCGGTCGCCAAGTACATCGTGTTGTTTGCGGTGACCGAGCCGGACAAGGGCTCGCGCGGCATCACCGCTTTCATGGTCGACGCCGATCGCGCCGGCTTCCATCGCGGCAAGACCGAGCCCAAGCTCGGCATCCGTGCCTCGGCCACCTGCGAGATCGAGTTTGCCGATTACATCGCCCAGCCCGACGAAGTGCTGGGCGTGGAAGGCGAGGGCTTCAAAACCGCGATGAGCGTGCTCGACGCCGGGCGCATCGGCATCGCGTCGCAGGCAGTCGGCATCGCACGTGCCGCCTATGAAGCGACCCTGGCCTACGTCAAGGAGCGCAAGGCCTTCGGTGCGGCCATCGGCACCTTCCAGATGACCCAGGCCAAGATCGCCGACATGAAGTGCAAGCTGGATGCAGCGCTGCTGCTGACGCTGCGCGCGGCCTGGTTGAAGGGGCAGGGCCAGAAGTTCGGCACCGAAGCGGCCGTGGCCAAGCTCACCGCCTCGGAAGCGGCGATGTGGATCACCCATCAGGCGGTGCAGATCCACGGCGGCATGGGCTATTCCAAGGAAATGCCGCTGGAGCGTTACTTCCGCGACGCCAAGATCACCGAGATCTACGAGGGCACCTCGGAAATCCAGCGCCTAGTGATCGCGCGCGGCGAGACCGGCTTGCGCTGAAGCGCCTGATCCGGCAGTACGTCGCGGTCGACACCATCGGCCCGAGCTGCGCAGCAGTCGATCCGGGATCTTGGTGCTGGCGATTGCCTCGCACTGTGTAGGAGCGCGCTTGCGCGCGATGAGGCTTTATCGATAACGCCCCATCGCGCGCAAGCGCGCTCCTACGCAAACGTTGGCGATCAGATGTCGCAGAGGCGCCGTGTCAGCG
Source organism: Xanthomonas sp. WHRI 7064 (assembly GCF_040202355.2). Taxonomy (NCBI): domain Bacteria; kingdom Pseudomonadati; phylum Pseudomonadota; class Gammaproteobacteria; order Lysobacterales; family Lysobacteraceae; genus Xanthomonas; species Xanthomonas sp. WHRI 7064. The sequence continues at coordinate 1,870,265 of NZ_CP167821.1, forward strand.
GCCTGGCGCCGGCACACCGCAAGCAACGTCACAGCCCTACATCGCACATGGTTGCGCCCGACCTTGTCGCGCGCGGCGCGCGCAGATCACAATCGCAGCTTCTCTGGCCTCTGGTGCGCGCATGCCCCGGTCCTTGCACGCTGTGTTTTCCCGCCTTTCGTTGTCCGCCCGTGTTCCGGTGCTGGTGTGTTGGGGGCTGTTGCTGGTCTGCGCTGCGGCAAGTGCGCAAACGCCGCCGCCCTCGATCGTGCCCACCGACCGCCTGCAGGAAGCCTGGTGGGCGCAGCGGCATGCGCAGGTGCTGGAGCAGGTGAAGCAGCACGCCGACACGCCGCTGTTGTTGATCGGCGATTCGATCACCCAGAACTACGAAAAAGCCAAGGCACCGGACGAGGATTTTCAGCCGATCTGGCAGACCTTCTACGGCCGCCGTGGCGCGCTCAATCTGGGCTTCAGCGGCGATGGCACCGAACACGTGTTGTGGCGGCTGGCCAATGGCGAGGTCGATGGCCTGCAGCCCAAGGTCGCGCTGGTATTGATCGGTACCAACAACACCGGCCATCTCGGCCAGACCGCGGAGCAGGCCCAGCTCGGTATCGATGCGGTGGTGGCGGCGATCGAACAGAAGTTGCCGCGCACCCAGATCTTGCTGGTGGGTGTGCTGCCCAGCGACATCTCCAGCGAGAAGTCGCGCCGCGATGCGCAGATCAACCAGGGCCTGGCGGTGCGCTATGGCGACAATCCACGCGTGACCTATCTGGATGTGGGGTCGATCTTCCAGCGCGACGGCAAGCTGCGCACCGAGCTGTTTTACGACACCCGCTTCCGCCCGCCGGCCGCTGCCCTGCATCCGGACACGCAAGGCCAGCGCATGCTGGCCGAGGCGATCGAGCCGACCCTGGCGCGCCTGCTGGGCGAGCCGCCGGTCAAGCCGGTTGCCGCGCTGGGCCGCGATTTTGCGACCTCGCTGATTCCGGTCGACCGGCTGGAGCAGGATTCCTACGACTGGTATGCGCGTCACCATGCGGCGCTGGCCGCAGCGCGCACGCTCAAGCCCGAGGTGGTGATGATCGGCGATTCGATCACGCACTTCTGGGCCGGCCCACCGCAGGCCACGCGCGTCAGCGGCCCCGAGTCCTGGAGCTGGTTGTACGGCAGGGCCCCGGTGCTGAATCTGGGCTTCGGCTGGGACCGCACCCAAAACGTGCTGTGGCGCATCCGCCAGGGCGAGCTCGACGGCCTGGATCCGCGCTGGGTGGTGCTGCATATCGGCACCAACAACCTCACCGGCACCGCGCAAGCGCGCGCCTCCACGCCGGCCGAGACCGCGCAGGGTGTGGAGGCGGTGGTAAGCGAGGTGCGTCGCCGTTTGCCCAGGAGTCAGCTGATCCTGATGGCGATCATGCCGCGCGGCCGCCATGCCGGGGATGCGCAGCGCGCGCCCATTGCCGAGACCAATCGGCTGCTGGCCGCGCGGTATGGCAAGGATCCGTCCGTGCGCTTGGTCGACATCGGCCCTCGGATGCTGCAGCCGGACGGGACCTTGCCCGAGGCGCTGATGCCCGACGGCACCCATCCCAGTGAGACCGGGTATGCGATCTGGGCCACGGCGCTGCGCGAGGCGGGCATCACGGCAACGCCATAAGCCGTCCTGCGCTGCAGAGTCAGGGCTGCGGCGTCGAAGAGGGCGCTGCCGCCGCGCAGCAGGCTATCCGGTTGCCCAGTTGCCGCGTCATGGCGTGAGCGGAATGACGCGCCGGCCGCCGATCAATGGCGGGCTGCCATCGGCCGGCAACGCAGGCGCGCGGCCACCAGCAGAACTTTCCGGACCCCAGAAACCAGAAGACCCCCGATCGCTCGGAGGTCTTTTTAAACTGGTGCCCAGAAGAGGACTCGAACCTCCACGAAGTTGCCCCCGCTAGCACCTGAAGCTAGTGCGTCTACCAATTCCGCCACCTGGGCAGGTGAGCCGCGAATTTTGCAGACTCCCGGCGGGCTTGTCAATGCCTGGCGAGCGGCAATGATGGCCGGCCGGGCGAGGCTTGCTGCCCATGGCGCGGCCGCAAGGGGTACCATGTAAGCAATGACAAAGAAAAACACCCCAGATTCCGATCGGCCCAGTCGCCGCAAGTCCACCAGCCCGGGCGAGTCCACCACCGCCGAAAAACAGAAGTTGCCGGGCTGGATGCCGGACTTCCTGGTCCGCGCCGCCGCCGGTGCGTCGACCAAGTCCGCCAACAAACGCGCTGCCGACAAGGCCGCCAACGCCTCGCCCGAGCTGCCGGTAGCGCCCGCGCTGCCCACGCCGCCGGCACCACGCGCACCGCATCCGCGCAAGAGCGGTCCGCCGGCGCCGCCGCCGGAACGCTTCCAGCAGGCGCCGACCGAAGCGCCCGCGCCGGCGGCGGAGTTCAAGGACCCGCATGCCGATCGCGAAGCACTGCGCTACGCCGAGCCGATCGCCAGCCGCGAGGCCATCCTGCAGTTGCTCGACGCCTGCGATGGCCCGCAGACCGCCGAGGAAATCGCCGAACAACTCAATCTCAGCGACCGCATCGACGCGCTGGGCAAGCGCCTGGCGGCGATGGTGCGCGAAGCGCAGCTGGTGCAGAACCGTCGCGGCGGCTACGCGCCGGTGCAGCAGACCAGCCTGATCGCCGGCGTGGTGATCGCCAATCCGGAAGGCTTCGGTTTCCTCAAGCCGGACGAAGGTGGCGACGACCTGTTCCTGCCGCCTTATGAAATGCGCAAGGTCATGCACGGCGATCGTGCGCTGGCCAACGTTACCGGCATCGACCGCCGCGGCCGTCGCGAAGGTGCGATCGCCCGCGTGCTCGAACGCCGCATGTCGCGCATGCTCGGACGCTTCTTCTACGAGCATGGCGTGGCCTATGTCGACCCGGACGACAAGCGCGTGCAACGCAACGTGCAGATCGCACCGGACGGCATCGGCGAGGCGCGCGAAGGGCAGTTGGTGGTGTGCGAACTGATCGCGCCGCCGGATGCGCGGCGCCCGGCGATCGGCAAGATCATCGCGGTGCTCGGTGACAAGCTCACCCCGTCGCTGGTGGTGGAGATGGCCATCCACGGCCATGAGCTGCCGCACGAATTCCCGCAGGAAGTGCTGGACGAAGCCGCGGCAGTGCCGTTGGTAGTCGAGCCGCAGATGATCGGCGGGCGCGTGGATCTGCGGCAGATGCCGCTGGTCACCATCGACGGCGAAGACGCCAAGGATTTCGACGACGCGGTGTATTGCGAGCCCAATGCTGACGGTTTCCGTCTGGTGGTGGCGATCGCCGACGTCTCCAACTATGTGCGTCCCGGCACCCCGCTGGACGACGAAGCGCAAAAGCGCGCCACCTCGGTGTATTTCCCGGGGTTCGTGGTGCCGATGCTGCCGGAGACGCTGTCCAACGGCATCTGCTCGCTGATGCCCAAGGTCGACCGCATGTGCTTCGTCTGCGACATGCAGGTGGGGCGCGACGGCGAAGTCACCGGTTCGCGTTTCTACGAAGCGGTGATGAACTCGCATGCGCGCCTGACCTATAACCAGGTCTGGAAGGCGGTGGGCGAAGACGACGCCGACACCAAGGCCTTCATCGGTCCGTTGCTGCCGCAGGTGCAGCGCCTGCACCAGCTGTACAACGTGCTGTCCAAGGCGCGCACGCAGCGTGGCGCGATCGAGTTCGAGACCTCCGAAGTGCGCTTCGTGCTCGACAACACCGGCGAAGTCACCCAGGCCGGCATGCTTGTGCGCAACGATGCGCACAAGCTGATCGAAGAATGCATGATCGCCGCCAACGTCGAGGCCGCGCGTTACCTGCTGAGCATGCATGTGCCGGCACCGTACCGCGTGCACGAGCGGCCGCCGGAGAGCAAATACGAAGACCTGCTGGAGTTCCTCAAGGAATTCCAGCTGAGCCTGCCGGCATGGAGCAAGGTGCGCCCCGGCGACTACACCAAGTTGCTGAAGAAGGTGCGCGCGCGCCCCGATGCGGCGTTGCTGGAATCGGTGCTGCTGCGTAGCCAGAGCCTGGCGGTGTATTCGCCGGACAACAATGGTCACTTCGGTCTGGCGCTTGAGGCGTATGCGCACTTCACCTCGCCGATCCGGCGTTACCCGGACTTGCTGGTGCACCGCGCGATCAAGCACGCCTTGACCGGCGCCAGCCCGGAAAAATACATCTATACCCCGCGTCAGATGGCGGCCTTGTCGCTGCAGTGTTCCGAGCGTGGTCGGCGTGCCGACGAAGCCGAACGCGAAGTCGACGAGCGGTATCGCGCCGCGTGGATGGAAAAGCATGTCGGCGGCCAGTTCGATGGCGTGATCAGCGGCGTGACCGGGTTCGGCCTGTTCGTGGAGTTGACCCAGTCCAAGGTCAACGGCCTGGTGCATGTCACCCAGCTGCCGCAGGACTATTACCAGTTCGATCCGATCCGCAAGACGCTCAGTGGCGAGCGCCGTGGCCGCACGTTCCGTCTGGGCGATCCGGTGCAGGTGCTGGTGCTGAAGGCCAGCATGGAGGAGCGCAAGATCGACTTCCGCCTGGCCGAGGATCGCGGCGATTCGCCCGAACCGCCGCCGCCGCCGAGCGCTCAGCCGGCCAAGCGCAAGAAGAAGCAGTACTAAGCGCGTCTGCAGGACCGCGAGCCGCCGTCCGACGGCGGCTCGCGATGCCACGGATCGCCCGATATTGAACTGCAGGTCGTTGCGGGCAGACGCTCGTAACGCGCGCTGGGTGCCCACTTTCAAGGCTTGAGGCGACGATGGACGCAGCAATCGAGTACAGCGGTGGCTGCCAATGCGGTGCCGTGCGTTTCCACGTGCGCGGCAGGCTGACGGACGCCTCGATCTGCCATTGCCGCATGTGTCAAAAAGCCTTCGGTGCCTACTACGCGCCGTTGGTTTCGGTGCGCGGTGTCGAGTTCAGCTGGACACGCGGCGAGCCGAAGCGCTTCGCCTCTTCATCGTTGGTGTTGCGTGGCTTCTGCGCCGAATGTGGAACGCCGCTGACCTATGAAGCGCCCGACGGCCTGGCGATTGCTGCCGGTGCGTTCGATACGCCCGAGCGGCTGCCGCCGGTGATCCAGTACGGGGTGGAGCGCAAGCTGCCGTTTGTCGATGCATTGGCCGGTCTGCCGGCGCGCACCACCGAGGACGATGTCGCCGCATTGGCGTTTCTGGCCGATGTGGTGTCAAGGCAGCATCCGGATCACGATACTGCGCAGTGGCCAGTGTGAGTCCGCGCCCGCAGGCGTGAGTGCCTACCGCAGGGGCGCGCGACAGCGGGGTGCGTGCAGGTGCCGGCACCATCACAACGGGGCGAGCGCCATCTTCGATCCCCGCAATCGGCCGTACAGCGTGCTGAAGCTCTGGCCTTGGCCCAGTAGCACCGCGATCTCCTTGCCGCCATCGCCGTCTGCGCTCCGGCCGTGACGTGGCAGGCCGCAGGCCCTACCATTCCCCTTTATCTCTTCGTATCCGGCGCAATGAGCAGCAAGCAGAATCAGTGGATCGTCGGCGTCAACGCCGTCGCCTCGTCCGTCGAGAACGACGCCGACAACGTGCGCGAGGTCTTGATCGAGGCCGGCAGCAAGAATCCGCGCCTGATCGAAATCGAAGAGCAGGCCCGCCGCAAGGGCATCGACGTGCGCCGGGTCAACACCCAGGCACTCGATGGCGTCGGTGGGCAGGTGCGCCACCAGGGCGTGGTCGCCCGCTATGCCGCAGCGCGGCTGTGGGCCGAAAACGAGCTCGAAGCGCTGGTGACCGCCGCCGAGGGACGTGCCTTGCTGCTGATCCTCGATGGCGTGCAGGACCCGCACAATCTCGGTGCATGCCTGCGCAGCGCGGCCGCGGCCGGCGTCACTGCAGTGGTCATTCCCAAGGACAAGTCGGCCACGGTCAACGCGACCGTGCGCAAGACCTCGGCCGGTGCGGCCGACCGTATTCCGGTGGTCGCGGTGACCAATCTGGCGCGTTGCCTGCGCGATCTGCAGAAGAAGGGCGTGTGGCTGTATGGCCTGGCCGGTGAAGCCGAGGCGTCGCTGTACAGCGTGGACCTGCGCGGCAACGTCGGGCTGGTGCTCGGCGGCGAAGCCGACGGCCTGCGTCGTCTCACCCGCGAGCATTGCGACGGCCTGGTCAAGATCCCGATGCCGGGCGATATCGAAAGCCTCAACGTGTCGGTGGCCGCCGGTGTGACCTTGTTCGAAGCGGTACGCCAGCGCCTGGGCGCCTGAAGCGGCGACCGAAACGACTGCGCTCACCGCCAGGTGGGCGCGGCCGATGCCCCGACTCGGCACGCACCACCGTGCACTGCGCATGCTGCGCCTCGTCCGCATCCAGCTGGCGACTGCTCGCTCTGTGTTGCCAACCACTCTGCATCGCACGCATGTGCCAATGGCGAGCCGCGCACGTCGATCGGCATGGCGAGATCGCGCGTGCTGCGCGGTGCGATCCGCGCACCCACGCAGTGGCCGATCTGCGCAAACCATGGCGCCGGTGCGCTTGCCGCTGCAGTGTCTGGCGGGCAGGTAGCGCGCTGCATATGACTTTCGCCCAGGCATGTGGAGATCCACCGGCGCGCGTGCCCGTTTTTGCCTACCATATCGCCAGCGAACGGCGTGTTATGTCTGATGAGAGATGGGGCGGGGGCCTGGTCGACGGGCGAGAACGGATGCGATGCCAAGGCGTCGGCACGGGGGGACAAGCGGCCGCAGCGCTGGCTCGGTGCCGTTGTCTGCATGCTGCTGGCGCTGTGCTCGCTCGCGGCACTGGCTGCACCGGCCGGCACGGCGCCACTGCGCGACTACGCGATCGACAGCTGGAGCTCGCGTAACGGCCTGCCGCACAACTCCTTGCGCGATATCGCCCAGACCCGCGATGGCTACCTGTGGTTCGCCACCTGGGAAGGCCTGGTGCGTTACAACGGCCTGGAATTCGGCATCATCGACCGCAGCACGCGTCCCGGCCTGCCCGACAACGGCGTCGGCGCCTTGTACGTCGACCACGACGGTGCGCTGTGGCTCAGCGATGCGCGCGGCAATCTGGTGCGGCACGGCAGCGACGGGCAGTGGCGGCACTGGCAGCGGCAGGGACAGTGGCCGCAGGCGCTGATCCATGCAATGACCATGGATGCGCGCGGTCGCATGTGGTTGCTGTTCGAGGGCCACGGGCTGGGCTGCCTGTGGCCGGATGGGCGCTTCGAGTATTTTCCGCCGCGCGATGGCGTGCCGCTGCAGAGCAGCTTTCCGCGCATGGCGTTCGACGACCAGGGCCGGCTGCTGATCGGCACGCTGGACGGCCTGATCTACCGCGAACCGGACGGGCGCATGCATCGCGCCCCGGCCGCGTTCGGCCTGCCGCCGGGGCTGGCGTGGCCATACCGCGCGCCGGACGGCACGCTGTGGGTCGTCGCCGGCGAGCAGCTGTATCGGCTGCGGGGCGAGACTGCCGAGCTGGTACGGCAGGTGCCCGGGCAGGGCCATTTCACCGCGATGCTGCAGGACCGCCACGGCGACCTGTGGCTGGGCAGCGAAAATCAGGGGCTGCTGCGCATCGGCAGTCATGGAGTGGAGCATCTGCCGGCTGGTCGCAGCCTGCCGACCGGGCGCATCGTCAGCCTGCGCGAGGATGCCGAAGGCAGCATCTGGGTCGGCGCCAACGGCGGGCTGTTTCGGCTGCGCGAGACGTTGTTCAGCAGTTACAGCCAACGCGATGGGCTGAGCGGCGACTACGCCCGCGCGGTGCTGGAAGACCGCGACGGCAGCCTGTGGATCGCAAGCACCGCCGGCCTGGATCGGATGCTGCCGGACGGGCGCATCGTGCCGGTGGCGGTGGCCACGCCATCCGGGCGCAAGCTCTCGGTGCTCAGCCTGGCGCTGGATCGGCACGGCGATCTGTGGGTGGGCACGTATGCCGATGGCGTCTTCGTGCTGCGCGACGGACGCCTGCTGCGGCATTACGGTGACGCCGAGGGCATTCCCAGCGGGCATATCCGCGCCATCGTGATCGAAGACTCCGGCGTGGTGTGGCTGGCCACGCAGCGCGGCGTGGTGAAGCTGGTGAACGGCAAGCGGGCGCCCCTGGCCGTCGACGGCCTGCCCGATGGCGTAGTGACCGCGCTGGCCAGCATCGATGGCGCGCTGTGGATCGGCTCGGTCGACGGCGCGGCGGTACTGCGCGACGGAAAACTGCAGCAATTGAATCTGGAAGCGCTGGGCGGCGCGCGGAGCGTGTTCGGTTTTCAGCGTATCGATGACGCTGTCTGGATCTCGACCGATCGCGGCCTGTACCGGGTGCGCAACGGCAGGCTCGCACGCGTGGGCCTGGAGCAGGGCATGCCGGTAGATACGGTGTTCCAGCTGGTCGGCGACCGGTTCGGCAATGCCTGGATCAGCAGCAATCGCGGCGTGTTGCGCACGCAACTCACGCAGCTCAACGCGGTTGCCGATGGACGCGCCCGGCTGGTCATCGAACGCTATGGCGAGATCGACGGCATGGGCAACGCGCAGGCCAACGGCAGCTCCGGGCCGAGCATGATCGCGCGTGCCGATGGCTCGATCTGGGTGGTTACCGCCGGCGGCGTGAGTACGGTCGACCCGGCACGCCTGCAGCGCTTTCGCGAGCGGCGCGCGCCGCCTGCGGTGATCGAAAGCGTGCAGCAGGACGCACGTCCGCTGACATGGCGACAGCAGGCACGCCTGCCGGGCGGGCACCGCCTGAACGTGTCCTACGTCGGCATGAGTTTTCTGCTGCCGGAGCGGATCGAGTACCGCACGCGCCTGGAAGGCCTGGACAACGACTGGACCGAGCGTGGCCGGCAACGCAGCGTGGAATTCATCGGCCTGCCGCCGGGGCGCTACCGTCTGCATGTGGCGGCCCGTCACCCGGGCGGTGCCTGGAGTCCGCACGAGGCGATGTGGGCGTTCGAGGTGCTGCCGCTGTGGTGGCAGCGCCAGGAGGTGCGCCTGGCCGCGGTGCTGGGTGCGATTTTATTGCTGGCGCTGGTGTACCGATTCCTGTTGCGCCGCTACAAGAGCCATAACGCACGCCTGGCCGAACTGGTGCGCAAACGCACCGAAGATCTGCAACTGCAGGCACAGCGCTTGCTGCAGGCCAACCAGGAAAAGAGCGAGCTGCTGACACGGCTGCGCATCAAGTCGGATGTGTTCGAGCGCCAGGCGCACGAGGACGCCCTGACCGGGCTGCCCAACCGCCGGCATTTCGACGAGGCGCTGGCGCGCGACATCAGCCGCGCCCGCCGCAGCGCGCGCCCGCTGGTGCTGGCGATTCTGGATATCGATCATTTCAAGCGCATCAACGACCACTATTCGCATGCCAGTGGCGATGCGGTGCTGCACGAAGTCGGCGTGCTGCTGACCGCCGCCGCGCGCGCGTCGGACCTGCCGGCGCGCCTGGGCGGCGAAGAGTTCGCCCTGCTGCTGGCCGACACGACGCTGGAGGATGCGCAGGCGCTGTGCCAGCGCATCCGCGAGCTGTTTCACGCGCGCCACGGCTGGGGCGGCGTGGAAGGCCTGCAGGTGACCTTCAGTGCCGGCGTGGCCAAGTTGCGCGACGACGACACCGGCTCATCATTGATGCAACGCGCCGACCAGGCGCTGTACCAGGCCAAGAGCGCGGGGCGCGATCGCATCTGTGTGGGTTAGGTGCGGGGATTGGGGAATCAGGAATCGGGAATCGCAGAGCCAAGGTGCCTGGCGCTTTCCTTCTCCTGCGGGAGTAGGTGCCCGAAGGGCGGAGGAGGGTAAGGGCACACGCAGTGGCGCCGCCAACTGCTGATGTCTCAAGCAGGGAGCCCCGCTGCTTTAACGATTCCCCAATCCCGATTCCCGATTCCCGGCTCGCTCAGCCCGCGCCAGGCCCCGGCCAGGCATTGGCGATCGTGCAGAACAGCCGCGCGGTCTGCTCGGTGTCGTAGACCGCGCTATGCGCATCGGCGGCATTCCATTCCAGCCCTGCGGCTTGTGCCGCGCGCGCCAGCACGGTCTGCCCGTAGGCCACGCCGGCCAGGGTGACGGTATCGAATACGCTGAACGGATGGAACGGATTGCGCTTGTGGCCAACACGCGCAACCGCGGCGTTGAGGAAGTTCAGGTCGAAATGCGCGTTATGCCCCACCAGGATCGCGCGCTGGCAGCCGTATTTCTTCACTGCCGCACGCACCGGCGCGAACACATGGTCCAACGCGTCCTTTTCCTGCTTGGCGAAGCGGAACGGGTGGTCGAGCACGATGCCGGTGATCTCCAGCGACTTCGGGTCGATCTCCAGTCCTGGCGCCGGCACCAGATGGGCACTGGCGGTGTCGCCGGGGAAAAACCGCCCGTCGGCATCCATTTCGATCGGCACGCAGGCAATTTCCAGCAGGGCGTGCTTGTTCCAGTCGAAACCTCCTGTTTCCACATCCACCACCACGGGCAGGTAGCCGCGGAAGCGCCGCGACATGGGCAGGAAGGAGGGGGCAGGCTGCAGGTCGACCGGTTCGTTCATCGGCATAGCCTAGCAGGTCGCACGGCCGGCCCGATCGTGGCAGCTGGCGGCCTGCCCGCGTGTACTGAGCGGCGATCCGGCAAACAAAAGCCCGACCCGTGTTGCCACGGATCGGGCCTGGAAACTGTGCTACACCGCTGGCGTCAGCGGGCGGCGACCACGCTTGCGATCAGCCCGGTGGCCACCGCAATCAGCACGTAGTTGTTGTCCACGCGGCGCCACTCGTGCCCGCGCTGCGGCGTGTTCAAGTGATGCTTGCGGTAGTCGGTCACACGTATGCCGCGGTGGTCCGGTGCCAGGCGCTCGCCACGCCGATACGGCGGGCCGCGACGATCGTTGCGGTGGTCGTCGTTGTGCGCGCTGGGGCGGTGGTCACGCTTGTCATCGTGTCTGTCGTCGCGATGATCGTCGCGGCGGTCCGGACCACGCGCGTCGTGATGCTGCGCGCCGCCGTCGCGGTCGTCATGCTGTTGCGGCGTGGCGAACGCTGCGCCGGAAGTGAGCAGCGATACAACCATGAGGGATCCGATGATGCGTTTCATCTGCCTACTCCTGCGTCACAGGAACAGCCTGTGCGAGCTCACCGTAGGCATTTGGAGCTGAATACGTAATGAAATAAGGCGTTGCGGCCTGTGCCGGCAAATGTCGCCGGCACACATTGACGATCAGATGACGCCGGTGGTGCTGGTGTCGTCGCGCTTCAGGCGCGGCGGCAGCGGCTGTTCGCCATGGACCAGAAACCACACGTTCTCGGCGATGTTGGTGGCGTGGTCGCCGATGCGCTCCAGGTTCTTGGCCATGAACAGCAGGTGCGTGCACGGGGTGATGTTGCGCGGGTCTTCCATCATGTAGGTCAGCAGCTCGCGGAACAGCGCGGTGTATTGCGCATCCAGGCGTGCATCTTCATCGCGCACGCGGATGGCCGCATCGGCATCCTTGTTGCGGTATGCCTGCACCGCTTCGCGCACGGCATCGGCGGCCATCTGGCCGAGCGCACGCAGGCCCACCGTCTGCGGCAGCGGCGGTGCGGAATTGAGCGCGATCGAGCGCTTGGCGACATTGGCCGCGTAATCGCCGATGCGTTCGATATCGGCCGGAATGCGCAGGCCGGCCAGGATCTCGCGCAGGTCGCGCGCCATCGGCCCACGCAATGCCAGCCGCATCACGTCGTGGCTGATCGCATGCTCCAGCGCATCGATCGCCTCGTCGTTGACCACGATGCGATGCGCGGCGTTGTCGTCGCGACGCTCCACCACATCCAGTGCGGCTTCCAGCTGCGCCACCGCCGTGTCGCCCATGCGCACGATCTCGGCGACAAGACGGTGCTGCTCCTCGTCGTAGCTTTTGACGATATGGTCGTTGAGGTGCTGGTTCATCGTGATCTCGATTCGTGGCGGTGGTGGATGTCCGCCGTAACCCTGGCGACATCGCAGGTGATGCAAATGTCGTGCCGGGCAGTGCGGCGGAGCTGCGTCAATGCGGCGTTGCGATGGCCCGCCTTACATCAACCGAAACGGCCGGTGATGTAGTCCTCGGTCTGCTGCTTGGACGGCTGGGAGAAAATCGTTTCGGTGCGGTCATGCTCGATCAGGTCGCCCAGATACATAAAGGCGGTGTAGTCGGAGACACGCGCCGCCTGCTGCATGTTGTGGGTCACGATCACGATGGTGTACTCGCGCTTGAGTTCTTCCACCAGTTGCTCGATACGGCTGGTGGAAATCGGATCCAGCGCCGAGGTCGGTTCGTCCAGCAGCAACACGTCCGGGCGCAGCGCCACCGCGCGTGCGATGCATAGCCGCTGCTGCTGGCCGCCGGACAGGCCCAGTGCGCTTTGCCCCAGCTTGTCCTTGACCTCGTCCCACAACGCGCCCTGGCGTAGCGCCTGCTCGACCCGGTTCTGCATGTCGGCCTTGGATAGTTTTTCGTGGTGGCGGATGCCGTAGGCGACGTTTTCGAAGATCGTCATCGGGAACGGCACCGGCTTCTGGAACACCATGCCGACCTTGCTGCGCAGCCGGTTCATCGGGTACTTCGGCGACAGGATGTTTTCGTTGTCCAGCAGCACTTCGCCGCGCGCTTCCATCTTCGGATACAGCGCATAGATGCGGTTGAAGATGCGCAGCAGGGTCGACTTGCCGCAACCCGACGGCCCGATCAGCGCGGTGACGCGCTTTTCCGGAATCTCGATGTTGATGCCCTTGAGCGCGTGGTACTTGTCGTAATAGAAGTCCAGATTGCGTGCGGCCACTTTCACCGGCGCCTGCGCGGCCGGTGCTCCCTTGGCGGCCGGAACGGCGATGCGATGCATCGGCATGGCGTTTTGGAGGTCGTTCATGTCGGGTGTCCGGAGGGAGAGGTCAGTCATTGGAAATCTTGTTGCGCAATAGCAGGGCGCGCGCGCCCAGGCTCACCAGCAGCACGAACACGGTCAGCACCAGCGCGCCGGACCAGGCCAGGGTCTGCCAGGTCTCGTAGGGGCTGCCGGCGAACTGATTCATGATCACCGGCACGCTGGCCATCGGCTGGAACACGTTGCTGTTCCAGTACTGATTGCCGAAGGCGGTGAACAGCAACGGCGCGGTCTCGCCGCTGATGCGGGCCAGGGCCAGCAGGATGCCGGTGAGGATGCCGGCCGATGCGGCGCGATACAGCACCTGCACGGTGACCTTCCATTGCGGGATACCCAGCGACAACGCCGCTTCGCGCATCTGCGCCGGCACCAGGCGCAGCATTTCATCGGTGGTGCGCACCACCACCGGCAGCACGATGAAGGCCAGCGACAGCGCGCCGGCAAACGCGGAGAAGCGCCCACCGGTCTGCATCACGTACAGCGTGTAGACGAACAACCCCAGCACGATCGACGGTGCCGACAACAAGATGTCGTTGACGAAGCGCACCACCAACCCGGCCTTGCGTGCATTGCCGTATTCGGCCAGCCAGGTGCCGGCGGCAATGCCCAGTGGCGTGCCGATCGCCAGCGCCAGGCCGCACATCACCGCACTGCCGAAGAAGGCATTGAGCAGGCCGCCTTCCTGCATCGGCGGCGGTGTCATCTTGGTAAACAGGTTGACGTCGATGCCTGGCACGCCCTTGGACAACAAGGTCCACAGGATCCAGCCCAGGAAGAACAGGCCGAACACCGCGGTGACGCAGGACAGCAACAGTGCGATCGCGTTGGTCACGCGGCGGCGGTTGTACAACGATTGCGAGACCGAGGACATCAGTTGCCCTCCCGACGCGACAGCTGCATCAGCATGAAGCGCGCAATCGCCAGCACGATAAAGGTCACGATGAACAAGACAAAGCCCAGTAGCAGCAATGCCGAGCGATAGGTTTCGGTGGCCTCGCCGAAGTCATTGGCGATCAGCGCGGCGATGGTGGTGCCGGGCTCCAGCAGCGACGGCGACAGCCGCACCGTGTTGCCGACCACGAACGCCACTGCCATGGTTTCGCCCAGCGCACGGCCCAGGCCCAGGAACACGCCGCCGATCACCGCAGAGCGGGTGTAGGGCAGCACGATGTCCCAGCTGACTTCCCACTTGGTCGACCCCAGCGCGTACGCCGATTCCTTCAGGCGCGTCGGCACGGTCAGGAACACCTCGCGCATCACCGAGGAGATGAACGGAATCACCATGATCGCCAGCACGAAGCCTGCGGTCAGCAACCCGATTCCCAACGGCGGGCCCTGGAACAACGGGCCGATCAACGGCAGCGTGCCCAGGTGATCGTTGAGCCAGGGCGTCACGTGCTCGGTCATCACCGGCACCAGCACGAACAAGCCCCACATGCCATAGATGATCGACGGGATGCCGGCCAGCAGTTCGATGGCGGTGCCGACCGGGCCGCGCAGCCAGCGCGGCGCCACCTCGGTGAGGAAGAACGCGATACCGAAACTCACCGGCACCGCAATCACCATCGCAATCAAGGCGGTGACCAGGGTGCCGTAGATCGGCGCCAGCGCGCCGTATTTGTTTTCCACCGGATTCCAGTCGGCGGAATAGAAAAAGCTCAGGCCCTGCATCTGCAAGGCATGGCGCCCGCCCCACAGCATCGACAGCGCGGCGCTGCCGAGCGCCAACAGGACGAAGACGACCGTGGCGGCCAGCGCAAGCTTGAACAGGCGATCGGCACGTGCATCGCGCAGGTCGCGGCCGCGCGGGGCGGTCATCGCTTCGGGAATGGCGGTGGCATTCATTCGATTGGACTCGTCACCCGCGCACTGGCGGGAGCGTGAGACAGCAGGAACGGCGAGGCACCCGCAGGCACCTCACCGCAGCGCAACCCGCCATCACAGCGGGTGCAGGGCATCACTTGAACTCGCTGGCCCAGTAGGCCTGGATCTGCTTGACCAGTTCCGGCGGCAGCGGCACGTAATGCAGTTCGCTGGCCTGGGCCTGGCCGTTGTCCAGCGCCCACTTGAAGAAGTCCAGCGTCGCCTTGCTGCGCGCCGCATCCTTGGGCTGCTTGTGCATCAGCATGAAGTTGGTCGCGGTGATCGGCCAGGCCTTCTCGCCCGGTGCGTTGGTGATCACCAGGTTGAAATCCTTGGCGTTGGCCCAGTCGGCGCTGGCGGCAGCGGCGGCGAAGCTTTCCGCATTCGGCTCCACCCACTGGCCTGCTGCATTCTGCAGCGAGGCGTAGGGCATCTTGTTCTGCAGGGCGTAGGCCAGTTCGACATACCCGATCGAACCCTTGATCTGCTGCACGTACGAGGCCACGCCTTCGTTGCCCTTGCCGCCGACGCCACCCGGCCACTGCACCGAGGTGCCTTCGCCGACCTTGCTCTTCCACTCCGGGCTGACCTTGGACAGGTAGTTGGAGAAGTTGAAGGTGGTGCCCGAACCGTCGGAGCGATGCACCAGGTTGATCTTGGTCGCCGGCAGGGTTACGCCCGGATTGGCCGCGACGATCGCCGCGTCGTTCCACATCGTGACCTTGCCCAGGAAGATGTCGCCCAGCAGCGCGCCGGTCAGGCGCAGCTTGCCCGGTGCGATGCCTTCCAGGTTCACCACCGGCACCACGCCGCCGATCGCCGACGGGAACTGGCCCAGGCCGGCCTGCTGCAGTTCGGCGCTGTCCAGCGGCTTGTCGGTCGAACCGAAGTCCACCGTGCCGGCCTTGATCTGCGCGATACCGCCGCCGGAGCCGATCGACTGGTAGTTCACCTTGTTGCCGGTGGCGGCGTTGTAGTCGGCCGACCACTTGGAGACCAGCGGATAGATGAAGGAGGCACCGGCGCCGGAGATCTCGGCACTCTTGCTGTCGCCAGCGGTGGCACCTGCGGCGGTGGCACCCTTGGCGGTGTCGCCGGACTGCGCATCCTTGCCGGGCGAGCAAGCGGCCAGGGCGAGGGCGATGGTGAGGGACAGGGCGGTCAGGCTGGCCGACTGCAGTTTCATGGAAGCTCCGAGGCTGGGTTGGCCGGGGGACCCGGCAGACCACGCTATGAAATGATGTTTTTGTTACACGTGCATGACAGTGCCTTTTGGAGAAGGCATCACAAAAAAGACGCGACCCCGTGGGGGCCGCGTCCCGGTGCCGACGCCGGGGAGAGAGACGGCGTCGTTCCTGTCGCTGTGGCTGGCGTTACTTGGGCAGGTTCTTGGCCCAGTAGCCTTCGATCTGGGTCACCAGGCTGTCCGGCAGCGGCACGTAGTCCAGCTGCTTGGCCTGCGCATCGCCCTTGCTGTAGACCCAGCGGAAGAACTCCAGCGTGTTCTTGAGGCCGGCCGGATTCTTGGGCTTCTTCTGCACCAGGATGAAGTTGGTGGCGGTGATCGGCCAGGCGTTGTCGCCGGAGGCGTTGGTCATCACCAGGTAGAAGTCCTTGCTGTTGCCCCAGTCGGCGCTGTTGGCGGCGGCTGCAAAGGTCTCGTCGGACGGCTGCACGAACTTGCCGGCGGCGTTCTTCATCGCGGTGTAGGCCATCTTGTTCTGCAGCGCATACGACAGCTCGACGTAGCCGATGCCGCCCTTGATCTGCTTCACGTACGCGGCCACGCCTTCGTTGCCCTTGCCGCCGATGCCGGTCGGCCACTGCACCGCGGTGCCTTCGCCGACCCTGCCCTTCCAGTCCGGGTTGACCTTTGACAGGTAGTTGGTGAAGTTGAAGCTGGTGCCCGAACCGTCGGAGCGATGCACCACGGTGATCTTGCCGTCGGGCAGCTTGACGCCCGGGTTGAGCGCGGCAATCGCCGGGTCGTTCCAGGTGCTGACCTTGCCCAGGAAGATGTCGCCCAGAGTCTTGCCGTCCAGCTTCAGCGCGCCTGCCGCCACGCCGGGCACGTTGACCACCGGCACCACGCCGCCGATCACCGACGGGAATTGCGCCAGGCCGGCCGCGGCCAGTTCTTCCGGCTTGAGCGGCGCATCGGACGAGCCGAAATCCACGCTGGCTGCCTTGATCTGGGCAATGCCGCCGCCCGAACCGATCGATTGATAGTTGACCTGCTTCTTGGTGGCTGCGTTGTAGTCGGCCGACCACTTGGACATCACCGGGTAGATGAACGACGCACCGGCGCCGGTGACATCGGCGGCCTGGGCGCACAAGGCCAGCGAGGCGGTGAGCACGCCGACGGCCAGACGGGTCTTCAAAGAGTGGATCACGGAACAGCTCCTGTAGCGAAGGGATGAGGACGTCCCGCGGTCGTGCCATTGCAGGGCAGGGGCATGACCGCGCGGTGTCCGGGAGATGACATGCAGATGACGGCGTTGCGGCGGGGCGCGTTGCGGGTCGGATCAGGATGGTTGCCGCCGTGGCACGCTCACGGGAGCGCAGCACGGCGGCCGATCCAGCGCGCACTTACCAGTAGAACTGCGCACGTGCCTCGATGATCGACGGGTTGTCGTCGACCAGGCCACGCGTGGCGCTGTTGTAACGGGTGCTTTCCACCTTCGCGTAGTCGAGTGCGAACTTGAAGTTGGAGCGCCAGTACCAGTTGGCACCGATCGTCCACACGTCCATCTTGCCGCCCAGCACACCGTCCACGAACGGCGTGGTGCCGTTGGAGACCAGATGGCCGTCGTTGAGGTCCAGGGTGTCGTAGCGCACCGCCAGCTGCCACATCCCCGAGGCCGGTGCGTTCGGCAGCGGGGTGGTCGGCACGCCGGCCTTGTAGCCCCAGGTCTCGCCGGTGATGTTCCAGACGCCGCTGACGTACCAGCCGTCACTCTTGTAATCGTTGGCGTTGTTGCCGATGCGCTTGGCGTTTTCCTGGAAGAACTCGCTCTGCAGCTTGAACGGGCCGGTGATCCACATGGCCTCGGCGCCGGCCACACCCACGCTGTCCACGTTGGTGATGGCGCCGCTGTCGATCAGGCGCACCGTGGTCAGGTCGGCGTCCGGGCGTGCGCGCAGGCGCAGGGTGTCGTCGTCGGTGTCATAACCCAGGTAGCTCAGGCCGAAGTGCAGCACGTTGCCGCTCTCGTTGATCGGCGCCCAGGTGCCGCGCGCGCCGTAGCCGCTGCCGTGTGCCTGGTTGCGGGTCAGTTCGCGGCCGAATGCACTGGCGGTGATGCTCCAGTCGTTGTCGCCCATGCCGTAGGCCACGCCCAGCCGGCGCGAGATGCCGTAGGTGTTGGTCACTGCGGCCTTGGAGACGAAGTCGTTGTTCTTGGTGCTGGACAGCTCTTCCAGACTGTTGGGCTGCTTGAACTGGCCGACCTGCAGATAGTTGTTGGCGTTGCCGGCGAACTTGTACTTGATGTTGTTGTCGAGAAAACGCCCGGTGCTGCGGATGGTGGTGCCGCGGATGGTGACTTCCTTCAGCACGCTCGGGTCGTAACCGGCCACCCATTCAAAATTGCCCGGGCCCTTGCCCTTGAGCACCAGCTCGGCACGGCGGATGCTGAATTCGGAATTGTCGCCATTGGCACCGATCGGGCCATTGAGGTCCTGAACATCGTTGTGGAACCAGTTGCCGTCGGCCTGGACCAGGCCTTCGAGCGACATCTCCGAGCCGCCGATCACGTCGATGGCGATTTCGGCGTGCGCAGCGGGTGCGGCCAGCGCCAGCAGCAGGGCGGAGCCAAGCAGGGTGGGAGAAAGTTTCATATGTGCCTTGCGACCTGAGAAAGTGAGCGCAGGCTATGGCGTGAAAGTTGCGTTAATGTGACAACTTCAGATCGCGTTGCAATCTGATTTTTGTCAACAAAGACAAAGATTTACGCGTGTTTGTTTTTTGTCAGTGTGTGTCATGAGTCTGAACAGGCCGCGTCGTATGACAGATGTGACAGTGGCGCAGTTCACCGTTTCAGCGAGCTCAAGCTTATTGCGACCTGAACCAACTAAGTGGAACTGCGGCGTATCAAGCGCTTTGTGCGTCGCACCACTTGCACAGGCGCGTTCTAAATTGTTAGTTTCAAGGCCATGTTTCCTCGATTCCTCCAATTGCTGTTGGTCTGCCTGCTCGCGCTTACTGCGTGGTCGGCGGCCGATGCGCACAGCCGCATCCACGATGCGCTTGTGGGCGACGGCGTGGCGGTAATGGCGGATGCTAGCGAAGAACGTGACGCAGCCGATGATCTGCAGGGCGACGGGGACGCACAGACCCAGGTCGATACCCATTCTGCAGACGATATCCCCTTGCTCTCCCAGGCATGGCCGGTGGTCGCACGTTATTTCCCCTCCTGGTACGCGCATTACGCGCCGGCAACTCAAAAACGCGACCTGATCCCGCAACTGCGTCCTCCCAACGCATTGCGCGCCTGATCCTTCGTTAGTCGCGTCAACCGGTGCAGCGCACCGGCTTCCTTTGATTTGTTCGTCTTTGCACTTCGCGGTTTGCGCCGCGGATGGCCATTCGTTGCCTAGAGGTATCTCCCATGGAAAGTTTGCTAGAAGGTTTTCGTCATTTCCGTAAGGAAGTGTATCCGCGCCAGAGTGCGCGCTTTCAGGAACTGGCCGGTGGCCAGAGTCCGCATACGTTGTTTATCACCTGCGCCGATTCGCGTGTCATGCCGGAGCTGATCTTCTCCGCACAGCCGGGCGAATTGTTCGTCTATCGCAATATCGGCAATGTGGTGCCGCCTTACTCCCAGCACGTCAGCGGCGTGGTTGCGGCAATCGAATACGCCATCGCCGTACTGGGCGTGCGGCATATCGTGATCTGCGGTCATACCGACTGCGGCGCAATGAAGGCGGTGCTCAAGCCAGAATCGCTGGAAGACGTGCCGTCCGTGGCGGCCTGGCTCAAGCACACCGATGCAGCGCGTCACGTCACTGCCCATCACGGGCACGATCCGCACAGCCAGGAAGCGCTGAGCTGCATGACCGAAGAGAACGTGGTCTCGCAGCTGGACCATCTGCGTACGCAGCCGGTGGTCGCCGCGCGTCTGGCGGCCGGTACCTTGCGCATCCATGGCTGGATCTATGACATCGCCCATGGCGAGATCCGCGCCTTCGATGCCGAGAAGGGTGGCTTCCGTCCGTTGTTGGCGGACAACACCCCCGAAGCCACCCCACGTCCGCGACTGCAGCAAGTCGTGCGCGCTGAACTCGCCTGACGGAGCACATCATGAACACATCAGGTATCGGCGGATATTTCCGCCAGGGACTGTTCGGACGTGATTTGTTGTCGTCTGTCGTGGTCTTCCTCGTCGCGCTCCCGTTGTGTATGGGCATTGCGATCGCTTCCGGCATGCCGCCGGCCGCAGGCCTGATCACCGGCATCATCGGTGGGCTGGTCGTCGGCTTCCTGGCGGGCTCTCCTCTGCAGGTGAGCGGACCGGCCGCCGGCCTGGCTGTGTTGGTGTTCGAACTGGTCCGCGAGCACGGCATTGCCGCCCTCGGTCCGGTGATCCTGCTGGCCGGTGCGATTCAGTTGGTTGCCGGTCTGTGCCGCGCAGGCGTGTGGTTCCGGATGACGTCGCCGGCCGTGGTGGCCGGCATGTTGTCGGGCATCGGCATCCTGATCGTGGCCTCGCAGGCGCATGTGCTGATGGACGCCGCTCCCAAGGCGCGCGGTCTGGAAAACTTCGCTGCATTGCCGGCCGTGGTGTGGCAGGCGATCACCGAAGGGACCGGCCGCACGGCGTTGTTCGTGGGCCTGGCCACCATCGGCATCATCCTGGCATGGGACAAGCTGCGTCCGCAGCGTCTGCGCTTTCTGCCGGGGGCGTTGATCGCGGTGGTGGTGGTCACGGCGACGGTGCAGTTGCAGGGCCTGAACGTCAACAAGGTCGACGTGCCGACCAATCTGTTCTCGGCGATCAGCATCCCCAGCGTGGCGGACATCTTCGGCGTGTTCAATGCGACCTTGCTGGTGTCGGCGGTGACCTTTGCCTTCATCGCCAGCGCAGAGACCTTGCTGTCGGCGGCGGCGGTGGATCGCATGCATCAGGGTGCGCGTACGCAGTACGACCGTGAGCTGGCGGCGCAGGGTGTGGGCAATATGCTGTGCGGTTTCCTGGGCGCATTGCCGATGACCGGCGTGATCGTGCGTAGCGCGGCCAATGTGCAGGCCGGTGCGGCCACGCGCATGTCCACGGTGCTGCATGGCGGCTGGTTGCTGGTGTTCGCGATGCTGCTGCCATGGCTGTTGCGGATGACGCCGGTGGCGTGTCTGGCCGGCATCCTGGTCTACACGGGCGTGAAGATGATCAAGATCGGGCAGGTCAAGGAGCTGGCGACCTATGGGCGTGGCACCGCGGCGATCTACCTGGCGACCACCTTCGCGATCGTAGCGACCGACCTGCTGACCGGCGTGCTGATCGGCTTCGGCCTGTCGTTGTTCCGTCTGGCCCTGCATTCTTCGCGCCTGAAGGTGGACGTGCGTGAGCACGAGCACAAGAAGGACGAGATGCATCTGACCCTGCAGGGCTCGGCGACGTTCCTGAAGGTGCCGGCGATGGCGCGTACGCTGGAAAGCGTGCCGCCGAACACCGCACTGCACCTGGACGTGGCCAAGCTGCATCACGTTGACCACGCCTGCATCGAGTTGCTGCGCGACTGGAGCCGGAATGCGGCCTCGCGCGGCTGCGAGCTGGTGGTGGACTGGAACGAGCTGGATCGACGCGTGGAAGGCCAGCCGACGGTGGAAAGCGCGCTGGTCGAACAGCGCGTGGAGCAAGCCAAGGCGGCGTAGACCTGCTGCAGACGCCCGGCGCTCGCGCCGGGTGACATCTATCGTGACCGGGTGATGCATGGCGCCGCAAGACGCATCATCCCGGTCGCGATTTTTTTTGGGCGGGGATTGGGGAATCGGGATTTGGGATTCGTAAAGGCACACGTAGGCTTTGCCAGCGTGATTGCTTGGCGTTGGCTTTGCGGGTTGGTTGCTGTGACGGCTGGTTAGCCTTTTGCTGCTGTCGGCCTTTCGGCGGGTGCGGGGGTCTTGTCGCGGTAGCGGCATAGGTCGTGGATCACGCAGCCTGGGCAATCGGGTTTGCGTGCCTTGCAGACGTAGCGGCCATGCAGGATGAGCCAGTGGTGTGCGTCGTGCAGGAATTCGGCCGGAATGATCTTGACCAGTTTGTCCTCGACCGCGCGCACGTCCTTGCCCGGCGCAAGACCGGTGCGGTTAGCGACGCGGAAGATATGCGTGTCCACCGCCATGGTGGGCTCGCCGAACGCGGTGTTGAGCACGACGTTGGCGGTCTTGCGGCCGACGCCGGGTAAGGCCTCCAGTGCAGCGCGATCATGCGGCACCTCGCCGCCGTATTGCTCCAGCAGGATCCTGCAGGTGGCGATGGCGTTCTTGGCCTTGGCGTTGAACAGGCCAATCGTGGCGATGTAGCGCTTCAGGCCTTCTTCGCCCAGATCGAGAATGTCGCGCGGAGTATTGGCCACCGGATACAGCTTGCGGGTGGCCTTGTTGACGCCGACATCGGTGGCTTGTGCCGACAGCAGCACTGCGATCAGCAACTCGAACGGCGTGGTGTATTCCAGCTCAGTGGTCGGGTGCGGATTGAGCTCGCGCAGGCGCGCGAACATCTCCTGTATTTCGGGCTTGCGCATGCTGCTGCCGCGCCGTGCCGGCGCGGTGACGTGGATCGCGTTCATGGCTGTGCTCCACCAGCGGCCTTGGCCTTGGCGCGCGCCAGGATGGCCGCAGCCAGCGGCGGTAATGCGGCGGCCGCCGGTTGGCTGGGCGCCGCTGCAGGCGTCCGGCGTGCATCGCGTTCGGCAGCGCGACGTTGCAGGCGCGCGGCGCGTGCACGGTAGCGGTCGCGTGCGGCCCAGGCATCGCGCAGCCGTTGTTGTGCGGCCAGCAGCACCGCGCTCAGTTGCGGGCAGGCCGGATCCAGCAGGTCGTCGCGTGGATCGGGCCGGTACTCCATCAGGCCCAGTGCCAATGCACGATCGAGATCATCGGCGTGGACGCAGTCGAACAGCTGCAGGGCCAGTGGACGTGGTGCCGGTGTGGGGTCGAACGTCATGGCAGGCCGATCAGCGGTTGAGAAAGTGCGCGGGGCGTTTTTCGAGAAAGGCGCCGGTGCCTTCGCGCATGTCGTCGCTGGCGAACAACAGCGCAAATTGCGCGGTTTCCAGCTGGAGGCCTTCTTCGATGGCGCATTCGCCACCGAACACCACCGCATCCAGGATGCCGCGCAGCGCGAGCGGTGCGGCGGCCGCCAGGCGTTGTGCCAGGGCGAGGGTTTCGTCCTGCAATGCCTCCGGCTCGACCACGCGATTGACCAGACCCAACTGGAACGCGCGCGCGGCATCGATCGGCAGGCCGAGCAGGCACAGTTCCAGCGCTGCCGCTCGCCCGGTCAGACGCAACAGCCGTTGCGTGCCGCCGAAGCCGGGGATCAGGCCGAGATTGATTTCCGGCTGCCCCAGGCGCGCGCTGGATGCGGCGATGCGCAGATGGCAGGCCATCGCCAGCTCCAGCCCGCCGCCGAGTGCAAAGCCATTGACCATGGCGATCACCGGCTTGGGCATGCGCTCGATCCGGCGCATCAGCTGCTGGCCGAGCAGCGAGAACTCGCGGCCCTGCATCGCCGACAGATCGCGCATTTCGGCGATGTCCGCGCCGGCGACAAACGCCTTGGGGCCGGCACCGGTCAGTATCACCACGCGGATGTCGTCCGCGCTCGCAGCCCCGGCGAAGGCGTGATCCAGCGCCCGCAGCGTTTCCTGGTTCAAGGCGTTCAGTTTGTCCGGTCGATTGACGGTGATCGTCCGTACACTGGCGTGGTCGGCGATCAGAATGACGTGATTGGACATGGAAATCCTTACGAACGTAAAAAATTAGTAAATACGGAACTTCCGAAAGCCTTGCTGGTCATAGCTTTCGTGATAAGTAGCGGTTCGCTATCGCGGCCGCTATCCTAGCGCGTCATCTCAGGCGGCAGACCCGTCCTGTGCCACCACCCTGGAGAATTGTTTGATGAAGTTGCGTTCTATCGCGGTCGCTGTGGCGGCCCTGGCCCTGACGGGCAATGCACTGGCCCAGGACACGACGTCCGAGAAGGGCAAGTTGAGCTACTACTTCGGCTATGACTACGGCAACAACCTTGCCGAGCTCACCGGCCGCGGCGAGCAGCTCGACATCAACTCGGTGGTAAAGGGTCTGCAGGACGCCTATGCCAAGAAGCAGCCGGCGATCACCGCCGACCAGCTGAAGCCGGCTGTCGAAGCGTTCCAGAAGCGTGAGCAGGGCCGTGCCCAGCAGGCCAAGGCCGA
The DNA here is from genome assembly GCF_040202355.2 of Xanthomonas sp. WHRI 7064. Taxonomy (NCBI): domain Bacteria; kingdom Pseudomonadati; phylum Pseudomonadota; class Gammaproteobacteria; order Lysobacterales; family Lysobacteraceae; genus Xanthomonas; species Xanthomonas sp. WHRI 7064. Next base: position 1,894,408 of record NZ_CP167821.1, read on the forward strand.
GTACGACAAGGCCGCTGCTGCCAACAAGACCAAGAGCGACCAGTTCCTGGCCAAGAACAAGGGCACCGCTGGCGTGCAGACGCTGCCGAGCGGCGTGCAGTACCGCGTGATCGAAGCCGGCAAGGGCGCCAAGCCGACCCAGGCCAGCACCGTGCAGCTGGAAGTGGCCGGTCCGTTCCCGTTCGGCGACCGCGAGAAGGCGCGTCCGGCGCAGCAGATCCCGGCCATCAAGGTCAGCGAAGTCGAAATGCAGGCCATGCGCGACACGCTGCTGCAGATGCCGGCCGGCTCGAAGTGGGAAGTGACCCTGCCGCCGGAGAAGGCCTACGGTGCCGACCCGCGTACCCCGTTCCCGCCGAACGTGGCCGTGCAGTTCGAGATCAAGCTGGTCAGCGTCAAGTAATTGCGTTTGCTGTTGCTGTGACAACGCCGGCCACCAGGCCGGCGTTGTCGTTTGGGTCCACCGGATGCGCGACAGGATGGACGGACGGCGGGAGGATGCGGTGCGGCGGGAGCCAGCGATGAGCGACACGGATTCGAACCGCAGTGGCCTGCCCAGCCCGTGTATCGGTGTATGTTCGCTGGACGCGCAGGCGCACTGTGTCGGCTGCCTGCGCAGCCTGGATGAAATTGCACGCTGGATGAGCATGAGCGACGGCGAACGTCAGGAATATCTGCACACGGTTCTGCCCGCGCGCGCGTTGGCCGCGCGGCTGCCCGAATGTGCGCAGCTGCAGCGTGCGTTGTATGCGCTGGACACCGCGCCCGACGGGCCGGGCTGGAATCATGCCGAATTGATCGACCTGACCGAAGGCGGCGCGTCTGCCGAGGCCGCAGTGCTGTGCGGTCTGGTGCCGCGCACGCAGGGCACCACGGTGCTGCTGACCCGGCGCACCGACAGCCTGCGTCACCATGCCGGGCAGGTCAGTTTTCCCGGTGGCCGGGTCGAGCCGTCGGATGCGGATGCGGCCGCTGCGGCCTTGCGCGAGAGCTGCGAGGAAATCGCGCTCGGCGCCGGCCAGGTGCATGCGCTGGGATATCTGGATCCGTTTCTGACCGTGAGCGGGTTTCGCGTCATCCCGGTGGTGGCGGTGATCGACCCGGCGTTCGTGGCGGTGCCGCAGCCGGATGAAGTGGCCGAGGTGTTCGAGGTGCCGTTGGCCTATCTGATGGACCCCGACAATCTACGCAGCGTGGAGCTGGAGTTTCGCGGCCGGCCACGCCGCGTGCTGGAATACGACTGGCCCGGCCACCGCATCTGGGGCGCCACCGCGGCCATTCTCCTCAATCTTCGTCGTCGTCTGGAGCAGGTTGCATGAGTGCGGAACTCCACTGGACCACGCTGGTAGACAGCGCCACGCTGGCCGCGGCATTGCCGCATCCGCAGTTGCGACTGCTGGACGCGCGCGCTGCGCCACCGACTGCGCCGGACCCGGATGCAGCGCGCAAGGCCTATGCACAGGGGCATCTGCCAGGCGCGTACTACGCCGATCTCGACGAGGATCTGGCCGATCTGTCGCAGCCTGCGCAAGGGCGGCATCCGCTCCCGCAAAGCGCGGCATTTGCCAGGCGGCTGGGCGAGTGGGGGATCGACCCGGACAGCCAGGTGGTGATCTACGACGCCGCTGACGGCAGCATGGCCGCGGCGCGGGCATGGTGGATGCTGCGGTTGCTGGGGCATCGCCGCGTGGCGGTGCTCGATGGCGGGCTGGCCGCCTGGCGCGCGGCGGGGTTGCCGGAAAGCACCGAGCCGCCCGCAATGCACGATGGCGCGGCGTACCCGGGCAGCTTCGATGGCGATGCCGTGGTCGAGGCCGGGCAGATCCTGGCGCAGCTGGATCAGGCGCCGGGCTGGTTGCTGGATGCGCGCGCCGCCGAGCGGTTTCGCGGCGAGGTGGAGCCGGTCGATCCGGTGGCCGGGCATGTGCCCGGCGCGGTGAGTCGTCCGCTGGGTGTGAGCCTGCGCGATGGGCGTTTCAAGCCGGCCGAGGAACTGCGCAGCGAGTTGTCAGCGCTGCTGGGCGCGTATCGTCCTGAGCAGGCAGTGGTGATGTGCGGCTCGGGCGTGACCGCCTGCCATCTGCTGCTGGCGCTGGAAGTGGCCGGCTTATCGGGCGCGCGCGTTTACGCCGGCTCCTGGAGCGGTTGGTTGCAGGATGCGACACGCCCGGTCGCGACCGGCCCCTGATTGCAGGCACAATGGCGGCAGGAACGGTGACCTGTGGGGACGCAGGTTCGCTGCGCGGAGCGCAGTTTCTCGCAGTGTTGGGTGACTCATGCGGTTGCAGTTGCAGGTCGGCGCGCTGTGCGTCGCGATGCTGTCGATGGCTGCCTGTTCGGCGGGATCGACCGCCGACGCCAACGGTGCGCGCATTGCCGGTCGCGGACAGAGCGACCGCCATGCGGTGTATCAGGTCGAACTCGAACGTGCACGCGCCGAGCGCTTGCAGCGCTTGCGTGCGCCCGACGGTTGGCTGAGCTACACCGGCTCCGGGCGTGTGCGTGCAGGCCGTTACCAGGTGGGCAGCGATCCGCGCAGCGATCTGGTATTGCCGGCCGGTCCTGCGCAACTGGGGCAGCTGACGCTGGATGGCGACGGCCGCGTGCACTTCGACGCCGCCGCCAATGTACCGGTGTACTTGAACGGGCAGCGCGTCGATCGCGTCCGCCTGGAGCCGGAGCGCGCAGGGCAGCGGGGCGATCGCCTGGATGTGGAAGGGCGGCAGTTCTATCTGGTGCAGACCGGCAGCTTGTTCGGCTGGCGTTTCCGCGACCCGTCAGCGCCGTTGCTGAGCCATTTCGCCGGGCTGGAATATTTTCCGACCGATCCGCACTGGCGCATCCAGGCGCGCTGGCAGGCGTATCCCACCCCGCGCACGACCACGCTGCTGACGTCGATCGGCACGCCGCTTACCGTCGAGATACCGGGCGAGGCGGTGTTCTCGCGCAATGGCCAGCAATACCGCTTGCAGCCGATCGTCAGCGACGACGGGCAGGGCCTGTTCTTCCTGTTCGCCGATCGCACCAGCGGCAAGGAAAGTTATGGCGGCGCGCGTTATCTCTACACCGCGCCGCCACACGATGGCCGGCTCGTGCTCGACTTCAATCTGGCCGAAAATCCGCCCTGCGCGCTGACGCCGCATGTGGTTTGCCCGATCGCATCGCCGGAAAATCGCCTGGATCTGGCGGTAAATGCAGGCGAGAAGACCTACCGCGCCGCAGATCGCTGAGTGCTGCACCAGCGAAGGGACATGCGGGGCCGATGGTGCCGTGGGCAGCGCTGCTAGCGCGGCGTATGCGACCAGCTGACCGCCGCTTCGATCTGCGGCCACGGAAACAGCGGGCCGGGATCGAGCTTGCGCTGGATCTTGCGCGACGGGTCGTCGCTGGCCGCTTCCTGGGTGGTGTCCAGTGCCTGGTGGCCGGCAATGCGGCGTACCGACGGCAACTGTTGTTGCAGCCATTGCAGCAGCGTGATCAGTGCGTTGATCTGCACCTGCGGGTACGCTTCGCTCATGCACTGATGGCGCGAGTCCAGCCAGTGCGGATAACGGCCGCTGTTGACCAGTTCGATGCCCAGCGTATGCGGGTTGTGGCCGCGCACGTGGTGGGCGACGCGCTCCAGCGCAACGTATTGCTGGATGCTGCCGTTGCGGTCGATGTAGTAATGCCCGCTGTTGCCGGTGCCGCTGTCGTAGAGCACGCGTTCGCCGTATTCGCGCGCCATCGCCATGTCGGGCAATTCGGTGCAATGGATGACCACCATGTCGATCTGCGTGAGCGCGCGTCGCGCCAGCCGCGATTCGTAGGACAACGGCGCGTAGGTGATCGGTGGCGACGGCAGGACGGCATCGGACATGGGGCGGATGCTAGCATTCGACGATGGCTTTGAATCCCGACAGCCCTTTGGGCAAATTGATGGCAACCCTGCCGCAGACCGGCCAGGTGACCTGGATCGGCGTGCGCCCGGCGCGCGACGTGGACATGATCGAGGTGGACGCGGCGCAGGCCGCCACCGGCATCGGCCTGGTCGGCGACCGCTACAAGGGCGGCAGCGGCAAGCGTGGCGTGACCCTGATCCAGGCCGAGCATCTGCCGGTGATCGCAGCGCTGGCCGGTCATACAGCAATTGCGCCGGCCACCTTGCGCCGCAATCTGGTGGTGTCCGGTATCCCGCTGATCGCCCTGAAGGGGCGGCGCTTCCGCATCGGCGATGTCGAGCTGGAAGGCACCGACCCCTGCGATCCGTGCTCGCGCATGGAAGACGCGCTGGGCGCGGGCGGCTACAACGCCATGCGCGGCCATGGCGGCTTGTGCGCGCGCATCCTGCGTGGCGGCGTGCTGCGCATCGGCGATACGGTGCAGGCGCTATGAGCCGCGGTCATTGCATCCTGTCGCACGGCTTCGAAAGCGGCCCGGACGCGCTGAAGGTCACCGCCCTGGCCGATGTCGCCGGGCAGCTGGGCTGGACCCACGAGCGCCCGGACTACACCGATCTGGACGCACGCCGCGAGGTCAGTTCGCTCGGCGACGTGCAGGGCCGGCTGCAACGCCTGCTGGAGATCGCGCGGGCGGCGGCCGACAAGGGCCCGCTGGTGCTGGTCGGCTCCAGCCTGGGCTCGTACATCGCCGCGCAGGTGTCGTTGCAGGTGCCCACGCGCGGGCTGTTCCTGATGGTGCCGCCGACCAGGATGGGGCCGTTGCCGGCACTGGATGCGGCGCGCGTGCCGATTTCCATCGTGCATGCCTGGCGCGATGAGTTGATTCCGGCCGGCGAGGTGATCGCCTGGGCGCAGGCGCGGCATGCGCGCTTGCTGCTGGTCGACGACGAACACCGGCTGGCGTCGCATGTGGATGCGTCGGCGCGCGCCTTCGCCGAACTGTTGCAGAGCCTGTGATGCGCATCGGTCTGAAGGTGTGCGTGCTGCGGGGCCTGCGATGAACGTGCTGATTCGCGAAGCCAGCGATGGCGATGCCGCGGCGATCGAACTGCTGACGATGGTCGCGTTCATGCGTGACGAACATAGCCGCCACGACGAGCAGCACGTGATCGCCGCCTTGCGCAACGACGGCGCGCTGGCGCTGTCGCTGGTGGCCGACCACGACGGGTATGTGGTCGGCCACCTGGCGGTATCGCCGGTGTCGCTGTCGGACGATTCGCCCGGCTGGTACGCATTGGGGCCGCTGGCGATCGGGCCGGGGCATCAGCGCCAGGGACTGGGCACGCGCCTGGTGCAGGCGGCGCTGGGCAGCTTGCGCGAGCGTGGCGCTGCCGGTTGTCTGGCATTGGGCGAGCCGGCGTTTTTCCGGCGTCTGGGCTTTGCGGTGGAACCGGGGCTGGTGTTGCCTGGCGTCCCGGCGTCCGAGCTGCAGGCGCTGGCGTTCGGCGACCGGCTGCTGCCGCTGGCCGATGTCGCCTATCACCCGGCCTTCGGGCTAGGGTGAGTCCAGCCGCTGGCGACCGCTTGGCGTGATCCACGCCAGGCCTTGCGTGCGGTGCCAGTTCGCTCGGCAGCATCTTCCATCGCTGTAGAGACGCCGTCGCGCCGGGAGTGATCGCAGCATGGCGAGCGCTGCGATTGGCGCGCTCCTGTCGAGGTGGACGATGCAACGTGATGACGAAGACCTGGGCCAGGCCGCGCAGGCGGGCCGGCTGATTTCCCACGGCAGCGATGACCAGGACGATGCTGCGTTGCTGGCATCGCTCACATCGCGTCTGCGCCAGAGCGGTGACCGGCCCGATGTGGTGGTCCAGCGTCTGCTCGGTCTGGTCGATGCGCTCTGGGCCACCGATTTCGGCCGGTTTCTGCTCAGGCATCGCGGGTTGAATGCCTACTGGACCCATCGGCTGGTGACGTATCGCGCCGATGCGCAGCCGAACGAGTCGATGTCGGCGATGGAACGGCATATCTTCGAAGAGGCACCTGCGGTGCTGGCGACCCGCGAACGCTTCGGCATCTTCCAGCAGCAGCTGCAGGAACTGCTGCGGCCAGGCATGACGCTGGCATCGGTGCCCTGCGGATGGATGGGCGAGCTGTTGCTGCTGGACTACCGGGAATGTCCGGACGTGCGCCTGATCGGTATCGATCTGGACCCGCAGGCGCTGGAAGGGGCGTTGCACCTCGCACGTGCGCGCGGGCTGGAGGGGCAGCTTTCGCTTCGTCTCCAGGACGCATGGACGCCTGGTGCCGACGATCACGTGGATGTGCTGACCAGCAATGGCTTGAATATCTATGAGCCGGACGAGGTGCGCGTGATTGCGCTGTATCGCGCATTTTTTCAAAGGCTGGCGCCAGGTGGCGTGCTGGTCGCAAGTTTCCTGACACCGCCGCCGACGCTGTCTGCCGAGTCGCCGTGGAAGCTGGAACACATCGATCCCGAGGCGCTGACGCTGCAGAACCTGGTGTTCGCCGAGATCGTCCAGGCGCGCTGGGCCTCGTTCCGCACCCACGCGCAGACCCGCGCGCAGATGGAAAGCGCCGGGTTCACCGATCTCCGCTTCATCGATGATCGCGCCAGCATCTTTCCTACGGTGGTTGCCCGGAGACCTGCGGCCCGCTGAGTGGGGGGGAGCGAAGGCATCGGCCGCGTCGTATGCGCCGCTATGCCGCTATGCCGCTGTGCCGGTTGGACGCAAGCCTGGCGGGCGAGTTTCATACTGCGTGCTGCGTGCTGCGTGCTGCGTGCTGAATGCTCAGTGCTGAATGCTAAGTGCTAAGTGCTAAGTGCTGCAGGTCCTGGCCTTCGGCGAGTGCTTGCCGTGCTTTTTCGAGGGCGCCTGACAGCCAGCAGGGTGCCGGCCGCCAGTAGCTTGAGCATGTCTGCAAGGGCGGGTGCTCACCATGCTGCGCTTGAACGCGGTCAATCCTGCCGCAGTGTTTGGGATTTGGCATGCGTTGCAGGCTGACCTACACTTTGCCGCATTGCCCACTGTCTGAGGATTGGTCCAATGCGCCATTGATGCCACCGTCGTGATGACGGCCTTACCCGCTGCCGGTCCGGCTGGATCGGTGCGTGTGCTGGCATGCAATGGAGACCCGTATGACCTGTCCGTCGCTGACGCTGGAAAGCGTTGCGTATGTGCTGCCCGATGGCAGCCCGCTATTTTCCGATCTGTCCCTCCACATCGACCAACGTGCCACCGGCCTGGTCGGGCGCAATGGCGTGGGCAAGAGCGTGCTTGCGCGCCTGCTGGCCGGCGAGGTGCTGCCCAGCGCAGGGCGTTGCGTGCGCAACGGCAGCGTGCATTACCTGCCGCAGCGCGTGCGCGTGGCGCCGGGGCAGAGCATTGCCGAACTGGCCGGTGTCGCGCCGCTGCTGGATGCGCTGGACCGTATCGCCGCCGGCAGCGTTGCGCCCGCCGATTTTGAACTGGTCGGCGAGCGCTGGACCGCCCATGCGCAATTTGCCGCAGAACTCGAACGGCAAGACCTGGGTGGGCGCGATCCGCGTGCACCGGCCGCGCAGCTCAGCGGCGGCGAAGCGACGCGCGTGGCACTGGCCGGTGCGTTTCTGACCCGGCCGGACCTGTTGATTCTGGACGAGCCCAGCAATCACCTGGATGGCCCGCAACGCCAGCGGCTGATGGATCAGTTGCTGGCGTGGAGCGGTGGCCTGCTGGTGATCAGCCACGACCGCGGCCTGCTCGATGCGATGCAGCGCATTGTTGAATTGTCCGCGCAGGGGCTGCGCAGCTACGGCGGCAATTACACGTTCTATGCACAGCAGCGCGCCATCGAACAGCAGGCGGCCAGCGAATTGCTGGCCCAGCGTAAACAGGCGCGTGCACGCGGTGAGCAGGCGCTGCGCGAACAGCAGCAGCGTCAACAGCAACGCCAGGCACGCGGCGCGCGTGCCGCAGGGCAGGCCAACCAGGCCGCGATCCTGCTCGGCGCGCAGAAGCAGCGCAGCGAGGTCAGCGCGGGGCGGCTACAACAGCAACGCCAGGCCGAACAGGCGCGGCTGAGCGAGGCGGTGGTGCAGGCCGCAGCGCTGGTGCAGGACGACCCCGCGATCGCGCTCCTGGCGCCGACATCGCCCGCCGGCGCATCGCGGCAGCTAGCCACGCTGCAGCAGGTGCAGCTGGCCGACGGACGGCTGGGTGGGCGGCGGGTGGATCTGCTGCTGCATGGGCAGCCGCGGATCGGCCTGGTCGGCCCCAATGGCAGCGGCAAGTCGTCGTTGCTGCAACTGCTGGCCGGGCGCCTGCAACCCAGCGCGGGGCAATGCCAGGTGCAGGTGCCGGCGGCCTATCTGGATCAGCACCTGGGGCTGCTGGATCCGATGCGCTCGGCCGCTGCGCAGCTGCAGGATGCAGACCCGGGTGCGCCAGCCCACGCACAGCGGCTGCGCCTGGCGCTGCTGGGGCTGGACCAGCAGCGGGCCGACCTGCCCACCGGCCAGCTCAGCGGCGGCCAACGGCTCAAGGCGGCGCTGGCGTGTGCGCTGTACCGGGCGCAGCCGGCGCAACTGCTGTTGCTGGACGAGCCGACCAACCACCTGGACCTGGCCGCGGTGGAAGCGATCGAGGCGCTGCTGCGCAGCTACCAGGGGGCGCTGATCGTCGCCTCGCACGATGCCGCCTTCCTGCAGCGGTTGGGCCTGCGGCAGCGCCTGGAGACTGCGCAGCTGCAGTGGCGGCTGGCGCCGTGGTGAACCGCGCAGCGGGCGATCCGGCCGGCGGGCTGGTAAAGCCGGCTCCGATGGCCGACCATTTGCGCCCCGCCCGCGGCGGCCACGGCTTTGCCCTCCCGGGCGCCGGCCCAGCGTCCTGCTCCCACGCTCGCCCCCACGGCCAGCGTCTCCATCGATACCTGCCTACGTGAAATTCTTCGCATCCTGTGCCAAGGGCCTGGAATACCTGCTTGCCGACGAGCTGCTGTCGCTCGGTGCCAGCAAGGCCACCGCCACCATCTCCGGCGTCAACGTCGAAGGCGACCTGCGCGACGCGCAGCGCGCCGTGCTGTGGTCGCGCCTGGCCAGCCGCGTGCTGTGGCCGCTGAGCGAGTTCGATTGCCCGGACGAGGACGCGCTGTATGCCGGGGTGGCCGAATTGCCGTGGGACGAGCACCTGTCCGTCGGCCACACGCTGTCGGTGGACGCGCATGTCTCCGGTACCGCGATTACGCACGCCCGTTACGCGGCGCAGCGGATCAAGGACGCGGTGGTCGACACCATGCGCCGGCAGGGCCTGGAACGTCCGTCGGTGGACGTGGAAAGCCCGGATCTGCGGTTGAACCTGTCGCTGCGCAAGGGCCGCGCCACCATTTCGGTGGATCTGGGCGGCGGCCCGCTGCACCGGCGCGGTTGGCGCATGGCGCAGAACGATGCGCCGCTCAAGGAGAATCTGGCCGCGGCGGTGTTGCTGCGCGCCGGTTGGCCGCGCGCCTACGCCGATGGCGGCGGCCTGCTGGATCCGATGTGCGGCAGCGGCACCCTGCTGATCGAAGGCGCGCTGATGGCCGCCGACGTGGCGCCCGGCCTGCAGCGCTATGGCAGCGATCTCCCCAGCCGCTGGCGCGGCTTCGACCGCGAGGGCTGGCAGCAACTGGTGGGCGAAGCGCGCGAGCGCGACAGTCTTGGCCGCGCCGCGCTCCGGCAGGTGATCCACGGCAGCGACATGGACCCGCATGCGATCCGCGCCGCGAAAGAAAATGCGCAAGTGGCTGGCGTGGCCGAGGCGATCTGGTTCGGCGTGCGCGAGGTGGGCGACCTGCAGATCCCGCCGCAGGCCACCGGCGTGGTGGTGTGCAATCCGCCTTACGACGAACGTCTGGCCGCCGATGCGGCGCTGTATCGCCGCCTGGGCGATACCCTGCAGCGTGCGGTGCCGCAATGGCGGGCCAGCCTGCTGTGCGGCAACGCCGAGCTGGCGTATGCCACCGGCCTGCGCGCGGGCAAGAAATACCAGCTGTTCAATGGCGCGATCGAGTGCGCGTTGATCGTCTGCGACCCAATCGCGGTGCCGCGGCGCACCCCGCTGGCGGCGCCGACCGCGCTCAGCGAAGGCGCACAAATGGTCGCCAACCGCCTGCGCAAGAATCTGCAGAAGTTCAAGAAGTGGCGCGCACGCGAAGGCATCGAATGCTTCCGCGTCTACGACGCCGATCTGCCGGAATACTCCGCCGCCATCGACGTGTACCAGCAAGCCGATGGTGATCGCCGCGTGTTTCTGCATGTGCAGGAATACGCGGCGCCGGCGACGATTCCGGAAGCCGACGTGCGCCGCCGTCTGGGCGAACTGCTGGCCGCCGCACGCGAGGTGTTCGAGGTGCCGGGCGAACGCGTGGCGCTCAAATCGCGCGAGCGCGGCAAGGGCGGCAGCAAGTACGGCCGCTTCGAGCAGCGCAACGAATTCATCAACGTGCGCGAGCATGGCGCGCTGCTGCGGGTAAATCTGTTCGATTACCTGGACACCGGCCTGTTCCTGGATCATCGCCCGTTGCGCGGCACCATGGCCATGCAATCGAAGGGGCGGCGCTTCCTCAACCTGTTCTGCTACACCGGCGTGGCCAGCGTGGAAGCGGCGGTGGCCGGCGCGAGCTCGACCACCAGCGTGGACCTGTCCGGCACCTATCTGCAGTGGTGCGCCGACAACCTGGCCTTGAACGGCCAGGCCGGCAGCAAGCACAAGCTGGTGCAGGCCGACGCGCTGGCCTGGCTGGAAGCCGAGCGCGCGCATTTCGACGTGATCTTCTGTGACCCGCCGACCTTCTCCAACTCCGCACGCGCCGAAGACTTCGACATCCAGCGCGAGCACGTGCGGCTGTTGCGCGCGGCAGTGGCGCGCCTGGCGCCGGGTGGGGTGCTGTATTTCTCCAACAACTTCCGCCGCTTCAAGCTGGACGAGGAACTGGTGGCCGAGTTTGCGCAGTGCGAGGAAATCAGCCCGCGCACCATCGACCCGGATTTCGAGCGGCATGCGCGCATCCATCGCGCCTGGCGGTTGACCGCCTGAGGAAGTGGCCCGGTGACGCCTGGCCGGGCAGCACGCGCATTACGCAAGCGGGATTGCCGCGCCCGTTGCGCTGACGCGCGCTGTGTCACCGGTGGCGCCCGATCGCGCAGGCGCAGGCGCGTCCGCGCAGGCGAGGGCGGGGCGGCCAGCCAACAAGCCCACCACAGCGCTGCGGTATGCTGATTCGCATGCTCTGGAGTCAACGATGACCGCACCACCCCGGATTGCCTTTCTCGCCAGTCACGCCGAGCCGGCGGTGACCGCGCGCGCGCGTCTTGTGCAGCGCTATGGCGATCACGCGCTGGACACCGCCGACATCGTCTGCGCACTGGGCGGGGACGGCTTCATGCTGCAGACCCTGCACCGGCACGGCGCTGCCAGCAAGCCAGTGTTCGGCATGAAGCTGGGCTCGGTCGGGTTCTTGATGAACCAGTACCGCGACGACGAGGACGACCTGCTCGCGCGTCTGCAACGTGCCGAACCGGCGCACCTGCGCCCGCTGGAAATGCAGGTGCAGACCGAGTCCGGTGCCAGCACGGTGTCGCTGGCCTACAACGAGGTCTCGCTGCTGCGCCAGACCCGCCAGGCCGCGCACCTGAGCGTGGATCTCAATGGCCAGACCCGCATCGCCGAGCTGATCGGTGACGGTGTCATGGTCGCCACGCCAGCCGGCAGCACCGCCTACAACTATTCCGCGCACGGGCCGATCCTGCCGCTGGGCTCGCACACGCTGGCACTGACCCCGATCGCCCCGTATCGCCCGCGCCGCTGGCGTGGTGCCATCCTCAAGGCCGACACCGAAGTGTGCTTCCGCGTGCTGGACCCGTACAAGCGCCCGGTCAGCGTCACCGCCGACTCGCACGAGATCCGCGACGTGGTCGAAGTGACCATCCGCGAATCCACCCAGCGCCAGGTGACGCTGCTGTTCGATCCCGAACACAATCTGGAAGAACGCATCTTCAGCGAACAGTTTGCGGTTTGAGGAGGGGGGATTGGGGAGTCGAGATTCGGGATTGGCAACGGCAGCAGCGGGCCACCTAGCGCACGCGATGTTGTCGGCACAGTACGCTGCGGTATGAATGATCCGGTCCCGAATTTGAAACTCCCTGATCCCTGCTCCTGACCAATCCCGAATCCCCACTCCCGAATCCCCGCCCCAATGACCGATAACTCCCCAAGACTCCTGACCGTCGCAGTGACCTCGCGCGCGCTGTTCGATCTCGAAGAAGGCCATGCACTGTTCGAGGCCGATGGCGTGGAGGCGTATTCGGCGTTTCAGCGCGAGCATGAGGACGACATCCTGGAGCCGGGCGTGGCCTTTCCGGTGGTGCGCAAGCTGCTGGCGCTCAACCACGATGTGCCCGAAGAAACCCCGCGTGTGGAAGTGATCCTGCTGTCGCGCAACTCCGCCGACACCGGGCTGCGCATCTTCAATTCGATCCAGCACTACAACCTGGGCATCGTGCGGGCGACCTTCACCTCGGGTCAGCCGACCTGGCCGTACGTGAAGCCGTTCGGCACCGACCTGTTCCTGTCGGCCAACCCGGAGTCGGTACGGCGTGCGCTCACCCATGGCATTGCGGCGGCGACCATCATGCCGCGTGCGCCGGGCGAACGCGCCGAGGCCGCCGCGGCGATCGTGGACAACGACGAAAGCCGCCTGTCGACCCAGCTGCGCATCGCCTTTGACGGCGATGCGGTGATCTTCGGCGACGAGAGCGAACGCATCTCGCGCGAGCAGGGCGTGGAGGCATTCGGGCGCCACGAGCGCGAACGTGCGCGCGAGCCGTTGTCGGTCGGGCCGTTCCGCAATTTCCTGTCGGCGCTGCATACGCTGCAGGCGGCATTCCCGCCGGGCGAGGCGTCGCCGATCCGCACCGCGCTGGTCACCGCGCGCTCGGCGCCGGCGCACGAGCGGGTGATCCGCACCCTGCGCGAGTGGGGCGTGCGTCTGGACGAGGCGCTGTTCCTCGGTGGGCGCCACAAGGGGCCGTTCCTGGAGGCGTTTGGCGCGGACATCTTCTTCGACGATTCGCAGCACAACATCGACAGTGCGCGCCAGCACCAGCACGTGGCAGCCGGCCACGTACCGCATGGCGTGGCCAACGATCCGCCGGGCAGGTGAGCCAGGCACCGAAGCCGGCTGGATGCGCCGCGCTGCGCTCCAGCTGGCGCCAGCTGGAGTTGTACTTTGCCGACGACACCGTGCAGACCCGCATGTCACGCTGGGCACCGTACCGGCTGATGCTGCGATATACGCGCGGCATGCTGGCGGCGCTGTGGCTGCAGCCGCGGCCCGAACGTATCGGCCTGATCGGCTTCGGCGGCGGCGCGCAGGCCAAGTTCTGCCACCGGTATCTGCGCAGCACGCGCATCGAGGCGGTGGACGCCGATGCGCAGGTGCTGGCGTTGCGCGATGCGTTTGGCGTGCCGCGCGACGATGCACGGCTTGAGGTTACGCATGGCGACGGTGCGCAGTGGATCGGTACGCGTGCCGGGCGCTACGACCTGTTGCTGCTGGATGCCTACGATGCCGATGGCATCCCACCGGCGTTGTGCACGCCCGAGTTCTATGCCGCTTGCCGCGCTGCGCTGATGCCCGGCGGTGTGCTGGCGCTGAACCTGTTCCAGGTTCCGCTAGCCGGGCATCTGGCCGCGCTGCGCGAGGTATTCGATGGGCGGGTGCTGCTGTTGCCCGAGCCGGATCCGCGCAACCAGTTGCTGTATGCCTGGAACGGCAAACGCACGCCGGGCACTGCGGAGCAGGCACTGGCGACATTGCCGTGGCCGGCGCGCCGGCAACTGCGGCCGTCGATGCTGCGGCTGCAGGCAGCGTGGATGGAGCGGGCCTGGCGGTTTTCGTGAGCCGCTGTCCGGCGCGCGGCGTCAGCCTGCGCAGGAGAAAATCCCAATATCGCTCGCAAGCGCGCGCTTATGGGGGCAGCGGAGTTTCCGCATCTGCCAGCGGTAACTGGATATCGGTCAGCCGCCAGCGCAGCCCTTGGCGGGTCAGCACGAACACCACCGGTGCTCCGGTCGCGGTGCGGGTGGTGGCGGTGAAGCGGCGGGTGGATTCGAAGCGCTGCTCGGCGCCTTGCAGCGGACGCGCCGGCGCCGGCGCCGCATAGGTGTCCGGGCTGACGGTGTCGCCGGTGACGCGATTCCACACGCTATGGCCTTGCAGCAGCGCGCCGATGCCCAGCGGCGTCACCAGCGTGTCCACGCCGGCACCGCTGATACCGCTGGCGAGCTGCAGGGCGAACCCGCCGAGCAGGCTCGATTGCATGCGGCTGCCGGCCTGGCGAACCAGGTAATCGTCCAGCTGCGCCTTGAGGTTGACCCGCAGGCTGGGGAAGTCCACATGGCGTTCCAGCTGCGCGGCGTCGCGATTGGCGACGGCCTGGCTGATGCCGCGAATGGCCAGGTACGGGCCTGCAACCACATAGCTGACAAGCAGCAGCACGGCCAGTACGGGCAACAGCAACCAGCGTTTGTTCATGGTGTGCAGTCCATCGCGGTGGTTGGTGCAAGACGCAGCGATGCACAGCGCCGCGCAGCGAGAGATCGCTCCGGTATGCCGATCGCCGGCGTCGCGTCGATGGCTGTCGGCGCCGCGCGATCCATCAAAATTCCAGATCCAGCGCGGCGCACAGGTAATCGACGAACGGCGCCAGCACCACCAGGTCGGCCTCGATGGTCTGACGCAGGCGCGGGCCGGTCATGACGGCATCGTCGAGATGACGCAGGTACGCCCAGTTGCGATGCTTGAGATCGTCGATGAACTCGAACTCGTTGGGAAAGCCGCGCGGTGCACGCACCAGTTTCTCGCTGTCGTCCAGCGCGAACTTGCGGCGCAGTCTGGGTTCGTAGGCAGCCGCTTTCCAGTTGGCGGGATTGTCGAAGATGAACTGGCGCAGCTTGCGCTGGGTGTCCGGCTCCGGATGCCACAGCCCGGCACCGACGAAGCTCTCGCCCGGCTGCAGATGGATGTAGAACGACGGCGCCGGCACCTGGCGGCGGCGCTCATGGAACAGGCGCGCGCCCTGCCAGTTCTTGTACGGCGATTTGTCGTTGGAAAAACGCGCATC
Source organism: Xanthomonas sp. WHRI 7064 (assembly GCF_040202355.2). Taxonomy (NCBI): domain Bacteria; kingdom Pseudomonadati; phylum Pseudomonadota; class Gammaproteobacteria; order Lysobacterales; family Lysobacteraceae; genus Xanthomonas; species Xanthomonas sp. WHRI 7064. The sequence continues at coordinate 1,909,453 of NZ_CP167821.1, forward strand.
GCGGTAGATGCGAAACAGCGAGCCGCCCTGGGTCTTGGGATCGGCGCGATAGTGCTCGCTGACTTCGGCCAGGGCCGGCTGCAGGTCGGTGATGAGCTGCAGGAACGGCTGGCGCACATGCGCCTCGTACTGATGCCGGTGGTCGTTGAACCAGGTCTTGTCGTTGTGGCGCGCCAGGGCGCGCAGGAACTTGAAACTGGCGTCGGAAAAATAGGTGGTCATAGCGTGCGTTGGAGGTCCAAACCCCAGGCGGTGAGCTGATCGAGCAGGGACTGCTTGGTAGCATCGTCGGGGTGAGCAAGCCGTAAATCCGCGATCTGCGCATGGAACTGATCGAGCGTGACCTCGCCCAGGCCACGGTCTTCGAGCAGGCGTTGGCGGCGGTAGACGTTCCAGCGTTCCTGCTCTTCGAACGACAGCGTCTGCGGCCAGTTGCGCGCGCGGTAGCGGAACAGCAACTCGACCAGGCGCTGGTCGCGAAAGCGCGACTCCAGCGCGCCCAGTTCGGCCGGCGCACTGGCGCGCACCTGCGCCAGCAGGCGCTTGTCGCCTTCGGCCAGGAAGCCATCATAGAGCGAGGCATCGGCATCGTTGACCGCAGGCGCCGCAGCGCGCTCGTTGCCGTACACCTGGCGCACTTTTTCGGCCAGCTCAGGGCCGAGCTCGCGCAGGCGTGCAGCCTTGGCCAGCACCGCGTCGTGGTCGATGCCCAGGCGTTGGAAGTCCGCTGCGCGCAGATGCTGCCAGGCCACCAGCGCCGGCGACTTGTTCAAGTGCACTTCCTTGAGCGGAATGCGCTGCTCGCCTTCGGGCAGGTCGGCGGCGCGGATGTACAGCCGGTCGGCGATCTCGTCCGGGCTCAGGCGCAACAGCACTTCAGGGTCGCCATCCAGATCGAACACGATCACGCGGCTGTCGATGCGCGGATGGCGCGTCAACGGCAGCACCGCGGCGGCGCACATGCGCGAGGCGGGATAGCGCTGCGAGATATGCAGCACCGGCTGCATCGCGATGACGTCCAGCAGCGTCGCCGCAAAGCGCTTGTCGCGCAGGCGCAGCGCGTAGTCCCACAACTTGGGTTGATGCTGCTGGAACCTGCGCGCCATGCCGATAGTGGCGTACACGTCCGACAGCGCCTCGTGCGCGTCGCCTTCGCGCACTGCGTTGGCATCGGCCAGGTGTTCGAGCTTGAACGAGGTGGCGCCGTCTTCGCGCTGCGGCCAGACGATGCCATCCGGGCGCAGCGCATGCACCAGCCGCAACACGTCGAGCAGGTCCCAGCGGGAATTGCCGCCGCGCCACTCGCGCTCGTACGGGTCGTAGAAATTGCGGAACAGCCCGCAGCGCACGAACTCGTCGTCGAAGCGGATCGAGTTGTAGCCCAGCGTGCAGGTCTGCGGCCGGCTCATCTGCTCGGAGATGCACGCGAACGCTTCGGCCTCGCTCACGCCTTCGCGCAGTGCGTGTTGCGGGGTGATGCCGGTGACCATGGTCGCGTACGGCGAGGGCAGCAGATCGTCGGCCGGTTGCACATAGAAACTGATCGGCTCTTCGATCACGCGCAGTTGCGCATCGGTACGCACCGCGGCGAACTGTGCGATGCGCGTGCGGCGTGGATCCTGGCCGAAGGTTTCCAGGTCGTAGAAGAGAAAGCTGTCAGGCATGCCGTGTGAAATCCAGATCCGCGGCGCACTGCGCAGGGCGCCGCCAGTGCTGCCTAGTATCTCTTATCCGCGCCTACGCCTGCTGACGCCGGCCTATGCGAGTGGATCAGTGCGCGCCTTCCAGCGGCTGCAGGCGCGCATGCACGACCGCTTCCAGCGCGGCCCAGTCGATGCGCGACAGGTCGCTATGCCCGCGCGTGGCCTCGACCAGGATCTGGCGCTGGATCTCGCTGCGTGCCAGGGCGATCGAGTAGCGCGTGCGCAGGAAGGTCACCATCGTGTAATGCGGCACGAAACGGGTGGGCCAGCGCGCCTGCAGTTGCTGTTCGAGCGCGCGTTGCAGCAGGAAGTCGGGATCGTCGACGCGGTCACGCATTTCCAGGTAATTCTCCAGCGCCATCTGCTGGATCGCTGCGGCGTCGTCACGGCGTGCGGCCTGGAACGCGGCAAACGCAGTTTCCAGATCCTCGTGCGCATCCAGCTGCTCTGCCAGCGCCACGCAATCTTCGAACGCGCAGTTCATGCCCTGGCCGTGGAACGGCACCATCGCGTGCGCGGCGTCGCCGATCAGCAGTGCGCGGCCGCCCAGATGCCAGCGGTCCAGGGTGAGGGTGCCGAGCAGGCCGGGCGGATGTTCTTCCCAATGCTCCTTGAGTTGCGGGATCAGCGGCAGAGCATCGGGAAAATCACGCGCGAACAGGGCCAGCGCTTCGTCGCCGGTACGCGTGGTGGCAAAGCTGGGCTCGCCGGCGTTGGGCAGGAATAGCGTGACGGTGAAGGTGCCGCCGTCGTTGGGCAGCGCGATGCACATGTAGCGCCCGCGCGGCCAGATGTGCAGCGCATTGCCTTCGATGCGGAAACCGCCACCGGGCAACGGCGGAATTTCCAGCTCCTTGTAGGAGTGATCGAGGAATTCGGTGCGCTCGCCCAGCGGCGACTTGCGCTGCATCGCCGCGCGCAACGCCGAGCCAGCGCCATCGCTGCCGATCAGGCTCTGGAAGTGGATTTCGTGCGGCTGGTCGTCGCGGTCGTCGATGAAGCGCGCATAGCCGGCATCGAAGTCCACCGTGTGCAGGCGCCGATAGAAATGCACGCGTGCGCCGGCGCGCTCGGCCAGATTCAGCAGCGCGACGTTCAACGCGGCGCGGTGGATCGACCAGATCACTTCGCTGTCGTCGCGCCCGTAGCGTTGCAGCTGCGGTTCGCCGGTCAACGGATGCACCATGCGCCCGCGCATCATCACCGCCTTGGCCATCACCGGGTCTTCGGCACCGGCCTGGCGCAGCGCATGGCGGCCGCGCTCGGCCAGCGCCAGGTTGATCGAGCGACCGGACTCGTAGCCCTTGATGCGCGGATCGCCGCGGCGCTCGTAGACGGTGACCTGCCAGCCGCGGCGCGACAACAGGATGGCCAGCAGGCAACCGGCCAGGCCAGCGCCGATCAATGTCAGGGAACGGGGAGAGACTGCGCTCAATGCGGTATCCGGCAGCGGCCGGACGCAAGTGCCGGCGAAGGGGGAGAACGGGGATGGCTGGCAACGGCACCAGCTGCGATCAGCCAGGTGCGGGTTCGGAGTTTACGTGCGCGTGTGCCGGTTCCGGCCCACGCACCGATCTGGTCGATGGCACAGTCCGTGCCGCGTGTGCTCAGGCGCTGGCCCAGGTCTCCACCTGTTCGACCAACCGATGCAGATCGCTGAAGCGGTTGTACAGCGGCACCGGTGCGATGCGGATCACGTCCGGTTCGCGCCAGTCGCCGAGCACGCCGACCGACTGCAGGTACTCGAACAGCGAGCGCCCCTGCGCGCGGCCACCGGCCACCCGCAACGACAGCTGGCAGCCGCGTTGCGCCGGCGCGGCCGGGGTGACGATCTGCAGCACCTGCGGCACGCGGGCGTGGATCAGCTGTTCCAGGTGCCCGGTGAGTTGTTCGGACTTGGCGCGCAGCGCCGGCATGCCGGCCTGATCGAACAGCTCCAGCGAGGCACGCAGCGGCGCCAGCGCCAGCACCGGCGGATTGCTCAGCTGCCAGCCTTCGGCGCCAGGCGAGGGCACGAACTGCGGCTCCATGCGGAAGCGGCTCTGCTGCTCATGTCCCCACCAACCCGCCATGCGCGGCAGGTCGCTGTTGGCATGGCGTGCGTGCACGAAACAGCCACCCACCGCGCCGGGGCCGGCGTTGAGATATTTGTAGTGGCACCACACCGCGAAATCCGCGCCGTCGTCGTGCAGCGTCAGCGCGATATTGCCGACCGCATGCGCCAGGTCGAAACCCACCATCGCGCCCTGCGCGCGTGCCAGCCGCGCGATTTCGCCCAGCTCGAAGGCCTGGCCGGTGCGGTACTGGATGCCGGGCCACAGCACTAGCGCCAGCCGCGGACCGTGCCGTGCAATGGCATCGGCGATCGCCGCCATCGATACCGTGCCATTGGGTTGGTCGGCTTCCACTTCGATCAGCTGCGTGGCCGGATCCAGCCCATGCAGGCGCAGTTGCGATTCCACCGCATGGCGGTCGGACGGGAACGCGCCGGCTTCGATCAGGATGGCGCCCCGCTCGGGCGTGGGCCGGTAGAAGCTGGCCATCATCAGATGCAGGTTGACGCTCAGCGTGTTCATCGCGACCACTTCGCCGGGCTGCGCGCCGACCACGCGCGCCAGGCCATCGCGCACCAGCTGGTGATAGGTCAGCCACTGGGTGGGACCGGTGAAGTGGCCTTCCACCGCGAGCGCACCCCACTGGTCGAGCACTTCGGCCACCATCGCGCGCGCGCCGCGCGGCTGCAGGCCCAGCGAATTGCCGACGAAATAGGTCTGGTCCTGGCCGGCATGCTGCGGGAACACGAAGTCATCGCGCAGGTGGCGCAGCGGGTCGGCGGCGTCCAGGGCAACGGCATGGGCGCGGGACAGCAGGTCGGTCATGATCACGGCTCGCAACGCAGGTCAGTGACGCAGTTTACCCGCCGGCACCGTGTGCGCCGTCATGCGCGGCCGCTGGCTCGGCTGCAGCGCTGGTCGAGGCTGGCCGGGCAGGGCGCAGTAGATGCGTCAAGGTGCCGATACTGTCGGTGATGCGGTCGATGGTGTCGGCCAGTGCGGCGGTGGCGGGCGAGCCGTCGGGCAGCGCTGCTAGCGCATCGGACAGCTGGCGCTCGGCGCTGCGCAAGGTGGCCGCGGCGGGAATGCCGCCGTCGACCAGGCAGGCGATCAGCTCGGACAACGCCTGGTCGGCCTGTTGCGCGAAGGCGGGCAGCGCTTCCAGCGCAGGCAGGGGATGGCCGTCGCGCAGCACCGCCTCCAGCGACAGGGTGGCGCCGATCAGCCGGTTGCCGTTGGCCAGCAACGATTCGGCGAGTTTGAGCTCGTGCAGATTGCGCCGGCTGCGTGGCTCGCCGCGCAGGCGTTCGATCGAGGCCTGCGCGTTGGTGCGCGCCACGCGTGCGGCAGCGCGGGTGTCGCCCAGATCCTCCATCCTGCCGAGCAGGAGATTGCGGAGGTGATCGCGGTAGGCGCTCAGCAGCTGCGCCAGCGAGGCGCGGATATGCCGGCGCTCGCGCGTGGGCCACACCGCGTAGGCGATCAACGCCCAGGCGCTGCCGGCGACCGTGGCCTGCAGACGCGCACCGATGGCCTCGCCCGGTGCCACGCCTTCGAAGGACAGCAGCAGCACCAGCATACCGGTCAGAAACGCCACGCCGATGCCGTAATTCACCTGCGTCAGCAGGCGAAAGCCCAGGCAGAACAGCGCCAGCAACGCCAGGCGGACGCTGGCGCCGTCCATCGCCAGGTGCGCCAGCAAGGTCGCCACCAGCAGTCCGACGAAGGTGCCGGCCACGCGCAAGGCGCCGAAGCTGAAAGTGCCGCCGAAATCCGGCTTGAGCACGATGGCGGTGGTCATCGGAATCCAGAAGCCGTGCGGGATCTGCTGCCAGCGCTGGAAGGCGATCGCCAGCGCCAGGCACACGCCGCAGCGCAAGGCATGCCGGAAGGCCACCGAGGACAGATCCAGGTTCGCGCGCAGCGTGGCCCAGGTCGCCGCGGGCCTGAGTGCCGCCGGCAGGCGCGCTTCGGCCAGCTGCGCCTGGATCTCGCCACGGCTGCTGGCCCAATGCGCGTTGCGGATCAGGGCGCGCAGCTGGCCGCCCAGGCCTTGCGCGCGCGCCACCGCCACCCGCACCAGCCGCCGCTCGCGGGTATCGGCGTTGTCGTGCTGGAACTGCGCCAGTGCGGCGACCAGATCGTCGAAGCCGGTCATCGAGGCATTGGCGGCGAGCGGGTCTTCGCCCACCGTCATCGCATGCGCGAGCTGTTCCAGCACGATGGCGCTGCGTTCGAGCACGCGCTCGATCGCCGGGCGCGCCTGCGAGTCGGTCAGGCGGGTATCGACATCGGCCAGCGACAGCAGCTCCAGGCGCACGCGCTCGCACAGCTCGGCGATGATGCGGAAGCTCTGCACGGCGATCGCACGCGAGCGATGCTCGCCATGCAGCATCACCATCGCATCGAGCACTTCCTGGGTGGCCGGTGGCGGGGCGCTGGCTTCCGGACGCTGGCGTGCGATGCCGGCCAGTTGACGCATCAGGTCGGCCAGCGCGAAGCGCTCCGGGCGATAGCGTTGCAATGGCCAGGCCGCCAGTGCCAGCACCACCTGGAGCAGGCCGCCGGCGAAGATCAACGCCGCCACGCCCGCGGCCTGCTGCACCGGCAGGCGCATGTCGGCGCTGACCACCAGCAGGATCATGCTGGTCAGCCCCACCCGCGCTGCCACCGGGCCCAGTGCCACCAGCAAGCCGCCGCCAAGGCCGAGCAGCAACCCGGCGATCACTAATGCCGGCGTGTTGTGGCCGACCCAGATGCCGAGCAACGCGGCCAGGCCCGCTGCCAGCGCGGCCATCAGCATGCGTTGCAGACGCGCGCGATACGGGCCGGGCTGGTCGGTGAACATGGTGTTGAGCGCGCCGGTACACACGGCCAGACCGGCGGCGACATGCCCGGTGGCCACGCCGACCGCCAGCGGCAGCACCACCGCGGCGGTGTTGCGCAGCGCCACGCGCAATGGCACGTCGCGCGGCTTGAGGTCGATCAGCGTGCGCAGCATGGCATGGGGTTCAACGCGGACGCACGGCGCGGCTGCGACGCGTGCACACGCCCGACACACGGCGCGCTGCGCACAGCTGCATCGTCATTGCGTTGCGCGGCATTGCGTGGCGCGGCGGCGCGCCGATGGCCGCCGCCGAGCGAACGCGCTCGAAGACCTGTGCGACGCGTGCCTGGAATTGCCTCGGCCATCGCCCACTCATGCCTCGACAGTGGCATAGCGCTCCGGCGCAGGGTGCAGATGCCCGCACTGGCTGCAGGTGCGCAGCGCGAGCGAACGGTAGAAATGATCGAACACCGGCGGAAAATCGGTTTCGATGTCCTGCAGCGGAAACATCGCCTCGTACAGTTTGTGATTGCACTGCGGGCAATACCACTGCAGGCCGTCCTGCTCGTTGGGCAAGCGTTCGCGTTCGATCACCAGGCCGATCGAGCCGGCCGCGCGTTGCGGCGAATGCGGCACTTTCGGCGGCAGCAGGAAGATCTCGCCGGCGCGGATCGGGATGTCGCGTGCCACGCCTTCGTCCTGCACCTTCAGCACCATCTCGCCTTCGAGCTGGAAGAACCACTCCGGGCCTTCGTCGTAGTGATAGTCGGTGCGCGCATTCGGCCCACCGACGATCATGATGATGAAGCCGTCCTGCTGGATGCATTTATTGCCCACCGGCGGCTTGAGCAGGTGGCGGTGTTGCTCGATCCAGGCTTGCAGGTTGATCGGCGGGACCAGCATCGACGTTCCTCGGCAAAGAAGACGTCCAGCATAGCCAACCGACGGCGCCTGTGGGCGCCGCGGCTGGATGGCGTGCGGGTGCGGCTCAGCGTTCGGCGTGATCGGCCTGGATGCGCGCCAGTGCGGCGTCGTAACGTTCCTGCAGCAGCTCCGGGCGGTCGATCGACATGCCCAGGTCGTGTGCACGTCCGTCGCGCAGGCTGTAGACCCAGCCATGCACCTGCAGTGCCTGGCCGCGGTCCCAGGCGTCGCGCACGATGGTGGTGCGGCAGACATTGACCACCTGCTCGAGCACGTTGAGCTCGCACAGGCGCGCGTGCTGCACCGGCAGGTCGCCCGCGTCGTGCAGGCAGGCCTCGTGCTTGTCGGCCACATCGGTGACATGGCGGATCCAGTTGTCGACCAGGCCCATGCGCTTCTGGGTCAGGCTGGCGAACACGCCGCCGCAGCCGTAATGGCCGACCACCAGGATGTGCTTGACCTTGAGCACGTCGACGGCGAACTGGATCACCGACAGGCAGTTCAGGTCGGTATGTACCACCACGTTGGCGATGTTGCGGTGGACGAACACCTCGCCCGGGGCCATGTCGATGATCTGGTTGGCCGGCACACGCGAGTCCGAGCAGCCGATCCACAGGTACTCGGGCGTCTGCTGGGTGGACAGCTTGGAGAAGAATTCCGGGTCCTCGCGGCGGATGCGCTCGGACCAGGCACGGTTGTTTTCAAGCAAATGGTTGAGCTCGTTCATGCGCGCAGTATTCCAGAAAACGCAGTGTTGGTGGCCCCTGTCGGGGACCGGGATGAATCAGCTTTCAGGCTTCGTAGTATCGGTGAAGGTCCGATGTCCCGCTATTGCACTGATGCGGAAACTGGCGCCACCGATCAATTCAACAGGTGGCGCCGATGGCTGACTTCAACATGTTTTTTCCGACCCTGCTCAAGCACGAGGGCGGCTTCGTCAACGACCCCGCCGATCCGGGCGGTGCCACCAACAAGGGCATCACGCTGCTGACCTTCAAGGCCTGCGCCCAGAACTTGCTGGGCGTGGAGCCCAGCTTGGCGAACCTGCGTGCATTGACCGATGCCCAGGCCGGGGTCATTTACAAGACGCAGTACTGGGACCGGCTACGCGCCGACCAGATCGCACTGCAGCCGTTGGCCAACATCTTGTTCGATTTCTATGTCAACGCTGGCGGCAACGCGATCAAGCTGCTGCAGACCGTGCTCAACGCCCAGACCGGCGGCGCGCTGGTGGTGGACGGACGGATGGGACCGGCGACCTTCGCCGCCCTTGCATCCAGCAATCAGCAAGACCTGTATGCACGCTACAGGGTCGGCCGCAAGGACTACTACCAGCGACTGGTCGCCGCGCGACCGGCGCTTGGCAAGTTTCTCAAGGGGTGGCTGGCACGCGTGGATAGCTTTCCCAGCGCGGTCTGAGCCGTCACCGTCCCCGCGACATCTCCGACCAACGAGCCCAACATGGCGCAAATCTCCCTCAATGATCTGATCGAAGCGCTGGCCGGGGCAGTTATCGACGCCCAGGACCGGATCGAACAGCACCAGATGGCTAACCTGGGCGCGTTCTTTGACGAGGACAACCGTCCCAGAAGCGTCCTGATCCGCTTGCCGTCGCAGCACCCGGAAGCGGGCGAGAACGACGAAGACCTGTATCGCGCACCGCTGTTGCCGCTGGTGTCGTCCAACGTCCTGCGCATCAAGGACGTAGAGATCAGCTTCGATGCACAACTCGGCGAGCTTAGCGAACTGGACGAAGCCGCGTTGCCGGCGTCGCTGGCGGTTCCCGCCGCCGTCGATGACTGGCATCCCAAGCCGCCAGCGCTGCCCGGCCAGATCGGCATCGACCTCGGCTCCAATGCAAAAAGTGCGCGGCACAGTGCGGTGCATGTCGTGTTACGCGTGGAAGGCAGCGAGCCGACCGAAGGCGTGGCACGTCTCATCAATCGCCTTGCGCAGTCGCAAGGCGTGTTCAAGACGGTCAAGGGCGATTGATCCCCGCCGTCATCGATTTTTTTTAAACAACCACTCTTCAGGAGAACACCATGAGCGATATTGTCAATATGTCCGACCAGTTCAAGGGCCTGCCGATGGCGGACCTGATCGGCGCCCCGTTGCGTGCAGCCTGCGATGCGCAGGTCATGCTGGCCCGCGCAACCGCCGACTTCATCAAGGTCATCGGTTTTCTGCCGCCGACCGACCCTGCTGCCGATCCCAACGGAAACGGCGGTACGCGGACCGCGCAGTTCAAGTTCAAACGCCCGGTCGAAGACCCCAGCGGTACCGGGATGGCCGAGGAGGAAGTCGAGATCGTCGTGCCGCTGCTGACCTTGGTCAACGTTCCCAATTTGAGCATTCAGACCGTGGACGTGACTTTCGACATGGAAGTCAAATCCTCGTTTTCGGAAAAGGAAGCCGAAGACAAGAGCCTCAAGGTGGATTTGGAGGCAAGCGTCGGCTGGGGCGTGTTCAAGGCCAAGGTCAACGTGCAGGGGTCGGTGTCCAGCCACAAGGAAAACACGCGCTCTTCCGATAACTCGGCCAAGTATCACGTCGCATTGCATGCCGAAGATCGCGGTACCCCCGAAGGGCTGTCGCGCGTGCTCGACATCCTGCAGACCGCCGCAGCGCCACGTAAAGTCACTGCGCCTGTGCCGGTGCCGTAAGCGTCTCTGTTGAGTCCTGCACCTTTCTATCACCCGAGTCGTTGCCGATGATCGATTTGTCAGAAGTGAGCTACATCAAGCGCATCGTCGTCGGCAGCGACAACCCGGCAAAGATGCAGACCGCTGAGCAGATCGAGGCCGCGCAGCATCTGCTCAATCGCTGCCTCAGCGAAGCGCCCAGGGGAACGATTCTCGGGATCGAGAAGAGCTTCACCATTGTGCAGCTGGGCGAGCATCAGGTGGTGCTGCAATGGTTGTGCTACCACGTTGGGTTCAAGCGCAAGCCGATCTGGCTGACGGAGTCGTAGATGGCACACGCGAGCTATTCCCTGGACGTCTTCGTGGAGCTGCTCGACCAGGCCGTCCGACAAGCACAACAGCGATGCCGCCAGCGCCACGCCGCACTGGTGGATGCTGCGGTGGCCGCCTGCGACATGCAGGTTCGCTGCATGCATGATGACGGAACGGCCCAGGGCGAAATGGAGACCCTGCTGTCCATTCCGGTCTGCCAATTGCGTGCGCTGCGGCTATCGCAAATCAGCGAGTTTTCGTTGACGCTGCACGTGCAAATAGAGCCGGTCACGCAGAGCGACGGCGCTCCCGGACTGGCGCTGCGTATCGCGCCGCCACGCAGCCGTACGCCAAGCCACGCGCTGAAAATCGGCTATCAAGGCAGCGAGCGTCCGCGTGGCGTGCTTTGGTTCGACGGCATCGCGCTGAAGGAATGGACGCTTCATCCGTTCGTGGACGTGCCATCTTCCGGTCCCGGAGCGGTGCCGTGAGGTTGCTGCTGTCAGAGGCCGATGCCCGCGCGCTCGCCGAGCGGCTGGGAACCGATGTGGCGGCCCTGCATGCGGATCTCTGCCGGCGGTCTCGGTGCCGGCGGCTGTCCATCTTCATCATCTGCTTGGTTGCAGTTCTGGTAGTTACTGCAGCCGGTGTGCTGAGCAGCAGCTTGATCGATCTTTCCATCCTGTCCAACTTCTTATCGGAGCTTTCTCATGTCTACCCAACCTCATCATCGACGTCACGTTCTCCGCATCACCTCAGCACTGGCCTTGGGTCTTTCGTTGACTGCAGTACAGGCCGCTCCGGCTGGTAGCATTCCGACGGGTGACTGGCGCGGAATCCTGTCCGCCAGCGGCGGTGCTGGCCCGGTGTATGTCCGCCTGAGCGGGCGCGCGGTGGGAGCCGACGGCACCCAAACGGCGGACGTGCGGTTTGGACCTCCTTTCAATTGTGCGCTGGAGCTACGAGGGCAGCCGGACGGTTACGCGCTGCTGTCTCGCAATGGCGGCAGGTTTTGCGATGCGCTCGCCGGTGGCCGCGCCCAGCTTGAGGTGACGGAGGGGGTGACGTCCGGCATGCAACTGACGCTGCCCGGCCGCGATTCGCCGTTGGTCGTTGCCTTGGATCAGAGCAGCGCAGGTTTGGCCGAAGCTGGGCGCTGGCGCGGGGCGGGCCTGATTTCCGCCCAGTTGGAGATTGTGGCGACCACAGTCCGCCCGGGAGACGTGCTGGGTCGCCTGCGCTATGGCGCCCCCCGCGACTGCCAGGTGGAATTGCGCTATGCCGGGCGTGCGGCAGGCGCGTTGAATGCCTGGATCGGCGCCAACGATAGAGGCTATTGCCGCCAGCTCAGCGATGGCCAAGCCAGCCTGCGGATCCGCGACGATGGCAGCGCAGAGCTTGCTCTTGTTGTGAAAGGTCAGCGCGATACGACGCTGTTCGAACGGATGCCCTGAGGTCGGGCTAGATGCGCGCCTGCATGTTGGGAATCACTTATGTGGAAGCGAAACAGGATGCGCGTCGGCCTGCGGCGACGCGCGGTGGCCCAGTCCGTCTCGTCGGCAGGATTCACCGGGCCGGTCTTCTCCAGCGTGCTTGAACAGCTGGAGCTCGAATGTCGGGCCATGGTGTCGTATGCGCTAAAGCAGGGGTTGGCGATGTCCCCCGATCTGTCTGGCCGGTTGGCGGAACTACGGGTGACGCCTGGCACCTCCCTGCATGGCGAAGCTGGCGCGCGCGAATTGGCCGCTCTGCACCGGCAGCTGGTTCGCGCGATCCAACCCGCAACGCCGCAAGCGGTGGTGCTGATCGAGCGGGAGCGCTTACGCGGTGGATTTTTGCGCTGGCTCGGTCCAATTCCGCTGATCCGCACCTTGACCTTAAGCTCGGTCGGCTGCCTTGCCTCAGTGGTCGGGCTGGCGATGTCCAGCCTTGTCAACGAGCAGAACATCGCGCTGGGATTTCTCGACTCCTCAGGCAGCACGCTGGGCTGGAATGTGATGTTCATCCTGGCCTGTGCCGGGCTTGGCGCAGCGTTTTCCGCCCTGTTCCAGGCCCATCGTTACGTCGCCGACGCGACGTACGATCCGCGATTCGATTCTTCCTATGCCGCGCGCATGATTCTGGGCCTCATCGCCGGTCTGATCTTGGTGGAGTTGCTGCCGGAGGATCTGTTCGCCGAAAGTAGCCTGGGCGCGTTCGGAAAACCCGCATTGGCGATGATGGGTGGATTTTCGGCAAGTGCCGTCTATCGCCTGCTGCAACGCATGGTCGATGTCATGGAAACGGTCGTACGCGGCGATTCCAGCCAACACGCCGCTGCAGCGATCCAGTCTCAGCGCGCATCGGTCGAGTCCGAAGGTATCCGCGCGCGTGGCGAACTTGCCGCAGGTCTGCTGGACCTGCAGCGCGAGTTGGAAGCGGACCCGCGTCTGGATCAGGTGCGTCAGCAACTGACCGGCCTTGCCAGGCAGATGATGTCCGGCGACTCGTAATCTTTCGCGGTTGAGCTGCAGCTAGAACCGCGTTCGTTTTTTATCGGCAGTCTCATGCAGAAACGATGTCTGGCACAGCGTGCCGAGCATCAGGTGGCGGTGCGTGTTGGTCCGGAGCGGCACAGTCCGCTTCGGCTCCGGTGCAACGTGCGTAACACACCCCAGGCAAACCTACCCGTCATTGCGTCGCACCGACATCTACACCGTTGTGCAAACCAGCATTCGACGGTCGCCAAATCAGTCCAGAACCGATGGTGCCGAGATGAGCGTATGACAAGCTCGCTCAAGTGCTCCTGCCGAGCATCTGTCGATTCGCTGCAGCGCGCCGCTTGAATGCCGCTGCACATCGCGGTCCCCATTCGTGTAACCGAGGGAATGATGAAGACACGTATCGTCGTCGCTGCTGATCGCACCATCCTCGTGGAAGGCATGGTCGCTTTGCTGCAAAAGGTTCCGGGTTTCGAAGTGGTGGGGCATGCCGAAGACGGACTGGCGTGTCTGCAGATCGCTGCCAGAGAGCAGCCGGATATCGTCCTGGTGGATGTCCTGCTCCCTGGCCTCAATGGCATCGATCTGACGCGACGTTTGATTCAACGCAGTCCCGGCAGCCGGGCAATCTGCATTGCTCCGTCCGATGCCTGCATGCGTGCCAGCGCGGTCTTCGAAGCTGGCGCAAAAGCCTATCTGGCGCGAACCAGTACCTTCGCCGAGTTGCTGCGTGCGATTCAACTCGTTGGTCAGGATCAGATCTATATCAGTCCGCAGATGTCGCGTTCGTTGATCGCAGGACTACGTCGAGCCGCCAAAGACGATTCTGCGTATACCCGGCTGACCTCACGTGAGCGCGAAATCGTGCAGCTCTACTCCGAAGGCCTGTCGACCAGGCAGATCGCCACGCGCTTGCACTTGAGCGTGAAAACGGTGGGCACGCATCGCGAAAACTGCATGTTGAAACTCAATATTCAAAGCATTGCCCAGCTCACCCGTTATGCAATCGCGCAAGGACTTTCTCCGCTTGATCCTGCATCCGGCTGTGGCAGCGATCCCTCGGAGGCGCTTGTGCCGCAGCGATCGCGCCAGGCCGGCTGAGTTGCACTAGCCTTCGGGGAAATAGGGTGCCAGGCACGCCGGCGTCGGCCGACAATGTGGCCGACGCGTCCCAATCCTGTGGTGATCCGTCTTTCCAATGCGCAACTGAGGCCGTCTCAGCGCGTCGTATCGGCATTCATTGCCGCCTGCATCAACGCTGCGATCGCGTTCGAGGCTTGGTCGGGTTGCTGCGCCAGGAACTGGCTGATGCTGCGCTGATTGGCGGCGGGGTGGTTCTGGCTGAGCTTGAAGGTCAGCTCGATGCGGCTGGGAACGAAGCGGAAGCCAACCAGGCCGCGTAACTGGCGGCGGTGGCTGTCGCGTTCCATCTCGAACAGCCAGTCACTGCCGACACTTTGTTCGAAGTGGGTGCTCATGCGGCCGATCAGCTCGCCCAGCGCCGCCTCATCGCTCACCTGCTCGCAGCGTCCATGCAGATGCGCCACGGCGTAGTTCCAGGTCGGCACGCGTGCGGCCGCTTCCTTGTCCGGATACGAGCTCGGCGACACATAGGCATGCGGGCCCTGCACCACCAGTACCGCGTCGCCGGGGCTGCGTGCCTGCGGATTGGGGCGCGCCCAGTGGCCTTCGATGACCACGGATTGCGCATCGCGTCGGTACAGCACCGGCAGATGCGAGATCGCCGGCTGTCCGTCCTCGCCCTGGCTGATCAGGGTAACGAACGGGTCGCGCGCGATCAGCCAGTCCAGCAGTGCCAGATCGGTCTGCGCGAATGCGCGCGGGGCGTACATGTCAGGCGCGACCGCCCAGGGTCAGCACCATGCGTTCGCGCAGGTCGGCATCGTCGTTGCCACGCGGCGGCGACACTTCGTTGAGCGAGAAACCACGCATCAGCGCGTCTTCTTCGTCCAGCCCGTCGAGTGCGACGAATTCGGCATCGAACAAGGCCGCGCGGGCGCTGTCCTCGCTGTCGTAGGGCAGGATCTTGCCGTCGCTGTCCAGGACTTCGGCGGTACCGGCCTGCTTGACGCGCAGGCGTGCCCAGATCAGCGTGCGGCCGATCGTGGCCAGCCACCACGAATCGTGGTCGTCATGTGCGGTGTCTTGCGGTGTATTCATGGCATTACCTTGGAAAGCAGGCCGAGCAGGGCTGCCATGCCCAGGCCGAAGAAGATGGTCAGCAGCGACAGCCAAGCCGGCGTGGCCAGGCCGGACAGCGCACTGTCGCGATGGCTGCGGTAGCGCCGCGCCAGCAACCAGCGCAGCGCCGCAGGACTGATGAAGGCCGGCTCGCCGAAGCTGGCCAGCGCCTCTGGATGACGGTCGCGCAGGTGCACCAGCGTCAGCGGCCAGAAGATCAGCAAGGCGGTGAGGCCGGCAACCGCCACACCGACAAAACACAATGCGAAGAACAGGGTCATGTGCCCGCCAGCATCAGTGCGAGTTGGGGAAGTGCTGCGCCGATCACCAGCGCAGTGATGGTCCACCATAACGGACGCACGGCGTGGATGATCGCCCTGCGTGCCGTATCACCCTGCCACCATGCGCTGGCACCTGGATGTGCGGCTGCCAGCTGCGCCAGCCGGACGCCGCGCACCCCGGCGATGCCGGCGCCCAGCAACGCCGCCGCGAAGGCCAGCAACTGCAGCGTGGCGGCGGCCAGCAGGCTCACATCAGAACTCGGCGCTGCCCGGCGCGCGCGGGTAGGGGATGGCGTCGCGGATGTTGCTCAGCCCGCACACGTAGACCACCAGGCGCTCGAACCCCAAGCCGAAGCCGGCATGCGGCACCGAGCCGTAGCGGCGGAAATCGCGGTACCAGCTGTAGTGCTCCTGGTCCAGGCCGAACTGCGCCATGCGTGCATCCAGCACATCCAGGCGCTCTTCGCGCTGGCTGCCGCCGATGATCTCGCCGATGCCCGGCGCCAGCACGTCCATCGCCGCGACGGTCTTGCCGTCGTCGTTCAGGCGCATGTAGAAGGCCTTGATGTGCTCGGGGTAGTTGGTTACCACCACCGGGCGGCCGATGTGTTCTTCGGTCAGCCAGCGCTCGTGCTCGGTCTGCAGGTCCAGGCCCCATTCGACCGGGAAGTCGAACTTCTTACCCGAGTTCTGCAGCAGCTTCACCGCCTCGGTGTAGTCGATCTGCTCGAACGGGGCATTGATGAAGGCCTCGAGTTTGGCGATCGCGTTCTTGTCCACGCGCTCGGCCAGGAATGCCAGATCGTCGCCACGCTCATCGAGCACCGCACGGAACAGGTACTTGAGGAACTGCTCGGCCAGGCGCGCGTCTTCGGCCAGATCGGCAAAGGCGATTTCCGGCTCGATCATCCAGAATTCGGCCAGATGGCGCGTGGTGTGGCTGTTCTCGGCGCGGAAGGTCGGGCCGAAGGTGTAGACCTTGCTCAGCGCCAGGCAGTAGGCCTCCACGTTGAGCTGGCCGGACACGGTCAGGAAGGTTTCCTTGCCGAAGAAGTCGCGGCTGAAATCCACCGCGCCGCTGGCATCGCGCGGCAGGTTGACCATGTCCAGCGTGGAGACGCGGAACATCTGCCCGGCGCCTTCGGCGTCGGAGGTGGTGATGATCGGGGTGCTGATCCAGTTGAAGCCGTTCTGGTGGAAGAAGCGGTGCACCGCCTGCGCCAGGCAGTTGCGGATGCGGGTGACCGCGCCGAACAGGTTGGTGCGCGGGCGCAGGTGCGCCACTTCGCGCAGGAACTCCGGCGACATCGGCTTGGGCTGGATCGGGTAGGTCAGCGGGTCTTCGACCCAGCCGACGATCTCCACGCCGCTGGCCTGGATCTCGAACGACTGACCCTTGCCCTGCGACTTCACCAGCACGCCCTTGGCGATCAGCGAGCAACCGCTGGTCAGGCGCTTGATCTCGTCGAAGTTGGGCAGGGTGTCGTTGGCCACCACCTGGATCGGAGCGAAGCACGAGCCATCGGTCACGTTGATGAAGGCCAGTCCGGCAGATCCGCGCAGCGTGCGCACCCACCCCCGTACCGTGACTTCGCCGCCTTCCGGGAGCTTTCCCGCAAGCGCATGTTCAACGCTGACCACCGTCATGACTTGTCCTCGCCGTAGCGACTTTGAATGGTCTGCGAGTTTACTGGCTGCGGGCGCGCTGGCGCGAGCATCTGAACCGCTTGCGGGTGGTTGCGCTTGTCCAAGGCCGGACATGGCCCCATCTAAGGAACACGGCGTCGCAGCGGGTGCAGCCCCGGTGATTGCAGCCTCGCTATACTTGCCACCATCGTTTCCGGAGCACCCCCATGGCCATCAGCCTCACCCCCGCCGCGCTGGAGCGCGTGCAGCGTTTCGTGCAGCAGACCCCGGGGACGCTGGGTCTGCGCTTTGGCGTGACCAAGACCGGTTGCTCGGGCTGGGGCCATGTCACCGACCTGGCGCGCGAGAAACGCGACGACGACGCGGTGTTCGAGCAGGAGGGCGTGCGCATCTTCGTCGACCCGGTCAGCCTACCGCTGGTCGATGGCACCTGCATCGATTTCGGCAAGCACGGCCTGAGTGAGACCTTCACCTTCCGCAATCCCAACGCGACTGCCGAGTGCGGCTGCGGGGAGAGCTTTACGACCGAAGCCGAGCATCGCTGAGCCGGCCGGCGCGCATTATCCCTTCTCCCACCGGGAGAAGGTGCCCGGAGGGCGGATGAGGGGACGGGCGAAGCCTCGCGCGGTTAGGCGTCACCAGTGGCTTCGCCGCGGACCCTCACCCCAACCCCCGCGCCCCGGCCCGCGCTTGCGGCGCGGGCGTTCCAAGGCACGCGCGCCAGTGGCGCGCAAGCGGTGCCTTATCGCCCCGGCGGGAGAGGGGCTTAAGCAGTCACCACGTAGATGTTACGTTCCTAGGCTCAGCCGCTGGCTCGGCCCAGTTGCGGCTAAGCGCTTGAACTGCCATACTTTCCTGCTTCCTGCCCGGTTCCGGGTGGGAATCCTTGCTCCACCGGCCGCCTTGCGCGGGTCACCGGGGAGCTGTCCGGCCCACGTGGCCACATCCGAAAGGTAATACAACATGAGTCGTCATTACGAAGTCGTGTTCCTGGTCCACCCGGATCAGAGCGAGCAGGTCCCGGCCATGATCGAGCGCTACAAGTCGCTGATCGAGGGCGGTAACGGCACCATCCACCGTCTGGAAGACTGGGGCCGCCGCCAGCTGGCCTACCCGATCCAGAACCTGGTGAAGGCGCACTACGTGCTGCTCAACATCGAAGTCGACCAGGCCGTGCTGAGCGAGCTGGTGGAAAGCTTCCGCTTCAACGATGCGGTGCTGCGTCACCTGGTCGTCAAGCGCGACGGCCCGGACACCGAGCAGTCGCTGATCATGAAGAGCAAGGACGAGAAGGGCGACAAGCCCGAGCGTAGCGAGCGTCGTCGTCGTGATGACGATGAGGGCGATGCTGCACCTGCCGCCACCGATACCGACGGCGACAACGCCGAAGCCGCTTAAGGAGCGCTGTCATGTCCAAGTTCTTCCGTCGTCGCAAGTTCTGCAAGTTCACCGCCGAGGGCGTGAAAGAGATCGATTACAAGGATCTCAACACCCTGCGTCAGTACCTCACCGAGAACGGCAAGATCGTGCCGAGCCGCGTGACCGGTACCAAGTCCAAGTACCAGCGTCAGCTGGCCACGGCTGTCAAGCGCTCGCGTTTCCTGGCGCTGATCCCGTACACGGACAATCACGACGTTTAATCCGAGTCGTTGATGTGAGTTCCTCACAAGAGCCCGCACGGTTGTATGTGAGTCCCTCACAAAAGCCCGCACATCCATGTGCGGGTTACTAAAATATAGAGGCCGGTCATTCGAGATGCGGTGTTGATCGTGCTCTTGCGATTCCCAAATCCCGATTCCCGAATCCCGTCTTTTCGGACAGCAAACGTTGCGTCGGCCAAAGCGCCGGCGCTAACGAATAACGGAGCACCACCATGGATCTGATTCTTCTGCAGAAAGTGACCAACCTCGGCGGCCTGGGCGACAAGGTCAGCGTCAAGCCGGGTTACGGCCGCAACTTCCTCGTGCCGCAGGGCAAGGCCGTTCCGGCCACCGCTGCCAACGTCGAAGCGTTTGAAGCCAAGCGTGCCGATTACGAAGCCAAGGCCAACACCATCCTGGCCGATGCACAGAGCCGCGCCGGCAAGTTCGAAGGCGCCAGCGTCACCATCGGCGCGCATGCGTCGACCGAAGGCAAGCTGTACGGCTCGGTCGGTCCGCGCGACATCGCCGAGGCGTTCACCGCCGCCGGCCTGCCGCTGGAAAAGAGCGAAGTGATCCTGGGCGAAGGCGCATTCCGCAATGTCGGCGAGTACGACGTTGTGCTGCACCTGCACGCCGATGTGGAAACCTCGGTCAAGGTCATCGTCGAATCCGACGCCTGATCCACGCTGCATGCTGTACCCGAAGGGCGCCTGGTTAGGCGCCCTTCGTCTTTCTGCGGCCACGCCAGCGATGCCAGGGCCGCTATACTCATGCTCCATTGCCGGTTCCACGGCCCATAGATCTTGTGGATCAAGGGCTTAGGGGCGGCTTCACAGGAAAAAGCGCCTGCCGGCCTCGCCCGTGCGGTGCCCGGAACCTTCAGTCCCATGCGCCTGTCCACGATCAAACTGTCCGGTTTCAAGTCGTTCGTCGACCCGACCACGTTGCACCTGCCCACCAACATGACCGGCATCGTCGGTCCCAACGGCTGCGGCAAGTCCAACATCATCGATGCGGTGCGCTGGGTGATGGGCGAAAGTTCGGCCAGCCGCCTGCGTGGCGACTCGCTGACCGACGTGATCTTCTCCGGCTCCTCGGCGCGCAAGCCGGTGTCGCAGGCGACGGTGGAGCTGATCTTCGACAACTCCGATCACACCATCAGCGGCGAGTTCGCCTCGTTCAACGAGATCTCGGTCAAGCGCCTGGTCAGCCGCGACGGCAACAGCGCCTACTACCTCAACGGCACCAAGTGCCGGCGCCGCGACATCACCGACCTGTTCCTGGGCACCGGCCTGGGGCCGCGCAGCTACTCGATCATCGAGCAGGGCATGATCAGCCAGATCATCGAGGCGCGCCCGGAAGACCTGCGCGTGTATCTGGAAGAAGCCGCCGGCATTTCCAAGTACAAGGAGCGCCGCAAGGAAACCGAAACGCGCATCCGGCATACCCGCGAGAACCTCGATCGCCTGGGCGACCTGCGCGAAGAGATCACCAAGCAACTGGCGCATCTGCAGCGCCAGGCGCGCCAGGCCGAGCAGTATCAGGCCTTGCAGGAAGAGCGCCGGATCAAGGACGCCGAGTGGAAGGCGCTGGAATACCGCGGCCTGGATGGCCGGCTGCAGGGGCTGCGCGAAAAACTGAATCAGGAAGAGACCCGGCTGCAGCAATTGATCGCCGAACAGCGCGATGCCGAGGCGCGGATCGAAACCGGGCGCGCGCGTCGCGAGGAAGCCGCCGAAGCGGTGGCCAAGGCGCAGGCCGATGTCTATCAGGTCGGTGGCGCACTGGCGCGCATCGAGCAGCAGATCCAGCATCAGCGCGAACTCTCGCATCGCCTGCACAAGGCGCGCGATGAGGCGCAGAGCCAGTTGCAGGAGCTGACCCAGCACATCAGCGGCGATTCGGCCAGGCTGGCGGTGTTGCGCGAGGCGGTGGACGCTGCCGAACCGCAACTGGAACAGCTGCGCGAAGACCACGAATTCCGCCAGGAGTCGCTACGCGAGGCCGAAGCGCGTCTGGCCGACTGGCAGCAGCGTTGGGAAACCCATAACCGGGACACCGGCGAAGCCTCGCGTGCCGGCGAAGTGGAGCGCACGCGCGTCGATTATCTCGATCGCCAGTCGCTGGAGGCCGAGCGCCGCCGCGAAGCGCTGGTCAACGAGCGCGCCGGGCTGGACCTGGATGCGCTGGCCGAGGCGTTCGAGCAGATCGAGCTGCGCCACGAAACCCAGAAGACCTCGCTGGACGGGCTGACCGAGCAGGTCGAAGCGCGCAAGCACGCGCTCGGCGGGCTGCAGGAACAACAGCGTGCCAGCCAGGGCGAACTGGCCGACGTGCGCAAGCAGGCGCAGGCCGCGCGTGGCCGGCTGTCATCGCTGGAAACCCTGCAGCAGGCCGCACTCGGCCAGGAGCAGGGCGCCGCAGTGGCGTGGCTGAAGTCGCGCGGGCTGGATTCTGCCGCACGTGTCGGCGAGCGCATCACGGTCGAAAGCGGTTGGGAAAACGCGGTGGAAGGCGCGTTGGGGCAGTTGATCGAAGGCGTGCTGGTGGATGCGCCGGAACAACTGGTCGATGCGCTGGGCGAATTGGGCGAGGGCCGCATCGCGCTGGTGTCCGGTGCCAGCGACAACGCGAGCTTCGCGCCGACCTCGCTGGCGGCCAAGGTGCAGGGGCCAATCGCGATCCGTCGCCTGCTCGCGCGCCTGCACGCGGCCGAGGATCTGAAGGCCGCGCGCACGCTGCAGCGCAGCCTGCCCGAAGGTGATTCGGTCATCACCCGCAGCGGCGAGCGGCTGGGCGAGGGTTGGGTGCGGGTGTCGCGCTCCGGTGCCGCCAAGCAGGGCGCCTTGCTGCGCGAGCGCGAGATTCAGGAGCTGCGTGCGCAGATCGAAACGCTGCAGGAGCGCGAGGCCGAACTCGAGCAGCGCCTGGGCAGCTTCCGCGAGCAATTGCTGGCGGCCGAGCAGCAACGCGAAGATGCGCAGCGCCAGTTGTACATGGCGCACCGCAGTGTGTCCGAGCTGGCCGGCCAGCTGCAGAGCCAGCAGGGCAAGGTCGATGCCGCGCGCACGCGCATCGAACGCATCGAAAACGAATTGTCGCAGCTGCTGGAAACGCTGGACACCAGCCGCGAGCAGGCACGCGAGGCACGCGCTAAGCTCGAAGACGCGGTGACCCTGATGGGCGACCTGCAAGGCACCCGCGAGGCGCTGGAGAACGAACGCCGTCAGCTCACCGATGCACGCGATCAGGCCCGCGATGCCGCACGTGGCGTGCGCGATGCGATGCATGCATTGGCACTGACGCTGGAATCGCAACGTACCCAGATCACCTCGCTGAGCCAGACGCTGGAACGCATGGACAGCCAGCGCGGCCAGCTCGATACGCGCCTGGAGGACCTGGTCGCCCAGCTCAGCGACGGCGACTCGCCGGTGGAAACGCTGGAGCACGAGCACCAGGCCGCGTTGAGCGAGCGTGTACGCACCGAGCGCGTGCTGAGCGAAGCGCGCACCATGCTGGAGAGCATCGATGGCGAACTGCGCAGCTACGAACAAACCCGTCAGCAGCGCGACGAACAGGCACTGGGCCAGCGCGAGCGCATCTCGCAGCGCAAGCTCGATCAGCAGGCGCTGGTGCTCAGCGCAGAGCAATTGGAGGCCGCCGTGGTGAAAGCCGGCTTCGTGCTCGAGGACGTCGTCAATGGATTGCCGGAAGCCGCGAACGTGGCCGAGTGGGAGGCGGCGGTCGGCCAGATCGACGGCCGCATGCGGCGGCTGGAACCGGTCAACCTGGCCGCGATCCAGGAGTACGGCGAAGCGGCGCAGCGTTCGGAATATCTGGACGCGCAGAATCTGGATCTCAACACCGCACTGGAGACGCTGGAAGAGGCGATCCGCAAGATCGACCGCGAGACCCGCGGCCGCTTCAAGGACACCTTCGACCGGGTCAATTCCGGCGTCCAGGCGCTGTATCCGCGCCTGTTCGGCGGTGGCCACGCGTATCTGGAGCTCACCGGCGAAGACCTGCTCGACACCGGCGTGACCATCATGGCGCGCCCGCCGGGCAAGCGCGTGTCCAGCATCTCGCTGCTGTCCGGTGGCGAGAAGGCGATGACCGCGGTGGCGCTGGTGTTTGCGATCTTCCAGCTCAATCCCGCGCCGTTCTGCCTGCTCGACGAGGTGGACGCGCCGCTGGACGAAGCCAATGTTGGCCGCCTGGCCAACATGGTGCGGGAAATGAGCGAGAAGGTGCAGTTCCTGTTCGTCAGCCACAACAAGGCGACGATGGAGGCTGCGCGCCAGCTCTCCGGCGTGACCATGCGTGAGCCGGGCGTCAGTCGCCTGGTCAGCGTGGACCTGGAAGAGGCCGCACGTTTGGCGGGTGCGGCATGACGTGCCATGCTTGTCGGAATATCGACACCTGTCACTCTTATGCGGAGGCACGCTGAATGTCCGACATGGCCATGATCCGGATCGGGATCCTGATCGCTGGACTGCTGCTGGTCGCGGCCATCTTCCTGTTTGGTCGCCCGAAAAAATCGCCGCAAGGGCGCCGGGTCGACAAGGACGACGGGCAACCGCGCGAGCGCCGCGAGCCGGTGATCTCCAGCGAGCCTGGCGTGGACGGCGACCCGTTCGAGCGCAATGAAGGCGCCGAGCAAAGCGAACTGAACCTGGACGATGCCGATGCGGCCGGCGGCAACGATGTCGGCAAGCGGCCCAACCAGGATTTCGACAAGATCGTCTCGCTGTTCGTGGCCGCCAAGGCCGGCCAGGTGCTGCGCGGCGAAGACGTGGTGGTCGCTGCCGAGAAGACCGGGCTGGTGTTCGGTCACATGAATGTCTTCCACCGTCTGGTGGAAGGGCATCCGGAGCGCGGGCCGATCTTCAGCATGGCCAGCATCCTCAAGCCCGGCAGCTTCGACATGGCCAACATCCGCGAGATGCAGACCCCGGCGATTGCGTTCTTCCTCACCTTGCCGGCACCGATGACCGCGCTGGATGCCTGGGAAAAGATGCTGCCGACCGTGCAGCGCATGGCCGAGCTGCTCGACGGCGTGGTGCTGGACGACAGCCGCAATGCGCTGGGCCGCCAGCGCGTGGCGCATATCCGCGACGAACTGCGCGCCTACGATCGCCAGCACCAGGCACCGCCGCTGACCAAGTCGCCGCGCTGGTGAGTGCGTATTGCTTTTAAGTGCGCGCTGCTGGTGATGTGCGTGGGTGGTGATTGCGCACCGCTGGTGATCGAGCGTCGCTGAGTCAGTGATTGCGAGCCATTGACCGCGAGTCATCCCGACCGTGAGTCGTCCATACGCGGTCTGAGTCGCGACCTGCCGCAGGGCGCGTCCTAGCGTAGAGGTGAACGATGTGGAGCTTGCAGGGCGCGCTGGCGGTGCTGATGTTGCTGGCGGTGTGGGCCATCCTGGCCGCACCGCTGCTATGGATGGTGTCGCGGATTGCGCTGCGTTTGCGCAAAGGCGCGTCGACAAGCCCACATCGCGCGCAATGGAGCTCGATCGGCTTTGCCGCTGCAGTGGCGCTGCTGGTTGCGCCAGTGCCAACGCCCATCGTCACTGTCTTCCTGCCGCATGCAATCGCGCTGTTGGATGCAAGCTACTACGCGCGCATCTTTCAGGGCCCGCCGATGATGCGCCAGCTCCTGGTGTGGATTGCGGTGTCGATGGCGCTGACGTTTGCGCTCAGCTACGTGTGGATCCGGCGCGTGCTGCGTCCGAATGCTGCCGCGCCTCTTCCAACGCCCACGCGATAGGAAATCAAAGCCCCTCTCTCCTGGGCGAGAACGCACCGCTCGCGCGCCACCGGCGCGCGTGCCTTGGAGCGCTCGCGCTGCTTGCGCGGGCCGGTGCGCGGAGCGGGGGTTGAGCTGGGGGTACGGAGGCGAAGCAGTGGAGCAGTCGGTGATCCAGGTCTGCCGGCGCGTGGCGACGCGCTTGTCATTACAGGTCTTGGCAGATCTCCGAGGCGCACCCTCATCCGCCGCTTCGGGGCACCTTCTCCCGAGAGGAGAAGGGATGACCACTCTGTGCTTGGCGATCAGCGCTTGGCCTTGGTAAACGCCTCGCGAAAGCGCAGCATCTCCGCCTCGGTGCCGACGCTCACGCGCACGCGCTTGGGCCAGATCGGCCAGCTGCGGCCAACGATGACGCTTTGTTTCTGCATCGAGTCGGCGAACACGCCGGCGTCGCGCTTGACGTCGAGCAGGAAGCAATTGGCCTGCGTGGGCAGGCAGGTGTAGCCCTTGCTCTTGAGCCAGGCGATGGTGTCGTCGCGCACGCGGGCGTTCTCCGCGCGGCGGGTCTGCACCAGCTGCGGGTCGCGCAGGCTGGCGATGCCGGCGGCCATTGCCGGTACCGACAACGGGTTGCTGCCCAGGCTGGCGAGCTTGGTCTGCAGCCCCGGCGGCGCCAGCGCGGCGCCCAGGCGCAGGCCGGCCATGCCGTAGAGCTTGGAGAAGCTGCGCAGCACGATCAGGTCCTGGCGCTGACGCACCAGGTCCGCCATGGACGGCTCGTTGCTGTAGTGGATATACGCCTCGTCGACCACCAGCACCGCGCTGGCCGGCTTGTTGGCCAGCAGCCACTCGATATCGGCGCGCGGGGTGATGGCGCCGCTGGCGTTGCCGGGGTTGCACAGGTAGATCAGGCCGGCGGTCGGGTCGGCCTTAGCCATCGCCTTGACGTCGTGCGCGCCATCGGCCCGCAGCGGCACCTTGCGCACCGGCACGCCGCGGGCGGTGGCGCTGTCGATGATCGGGTCGAAGCTCGGGTCGGCCACCACCAGCCCGGCACGTGCCGAGGTGAACAGGCTGCCGGCACGCAGCAGCGCGTCCCTGGAGCCGGGAAAGAACGCCAGATGGTCGCCGGGCAGTTGCAGCTCGCCGGTCATCAGGTTGCGCAGGTCCTGCTCCATCTCGAACTGATAGCGGCCTGCACGTGCCAGCGAGCGCGTTGCCGCGTCCACTGCGGCGGGCGAGGGGCCGAGCGGATGTTCGTTGAGATTGAGAAACACCGCGCCCGCTGCCGGCGCCATACCCGGCTTGGCCGGCGCAGCCGCACGCTTGCGGGCTGCCTCGGCCGCGGGTGCCAGTCCCAGTGCGGAGATCGCCACGCCAACGCTGGCAAGGCTGAGAAACGAACGGCGCGAAACGGGCAACGGCACGGTGAGCTCCAGGCGAGCAGGCAAAGAGGGCGCCACGCTAGCGGGTTTGTGCCTGTCTGCCTATCGGGAAATCGCTGCCGGGCTCGCTGTCGCGCGATTTGGTCGGCGGTCCGGCAGCACTTGCACACCGGCACGGCCCGTTAGAATGGGCGGCCCAGAGCCAGCCCAGCGATCGTATGACTGTCAGCCCGGATCCCGCTCAGCGCATCGACGCCCTGCGTCATCGTATCGAGGACGCCAACTACCGCTATCACGTGCTCGACGAGCCGCAGATGGCCGACGTCGACTACGACCGCCTGATGCGTGAACTTGAGGCCCTGGAGGCGGCGCACCCGGAGCTGGCCAGCGCCGATTCGCCGACCCAGCGCGTCGGCCACCTGGCCGCGTCGCGCTTTGCCGAAGTGCGCCATGCCCTGCCGATGCTGTCGTTGGGCAATGCCTTCAGCGACGAGGAAGTGACCGAGTTCGTACGGCGGATCAGCGAGCGGCTGGAGGTGAAACAGCCGCTGTTCTCGGCCGAGCCCAAGCTCGATGGCCTGGCGATCAGCCTGCGCTACGAAAACGGCGAGTTCGTGCAGGGCGCAACGCGCGGCGACGGCGCCACCGGTGAGGATGTCAGCGCCAATCTGCGTACTGTCAAGGCGATTCCGCTGCGCCTGCGTGGCGAAGGCTGGCCGCAGGTACTGGAGGTGCGCGGCGAGGTGTACATGCCGCGCGCCGCCTTCGAGGCCTACAACGCGCAGGCGCGCCTGCAGGGCGGCAAGGTGCTGGCCAATCCGCGCAATGGCGCTGCAGGCTCGCTGCGTCAGCTGGATGCGCGCATCACGGCGCAGCGCCCGTTGAGTTTCTTTGCGTATGGCGTGGGCGAAGTGAGTGAAGGTGCGTTGCCGCAGACGCATTCGGCGATCCTGGCGCAGTTGCGCGCATGGGGTTTCCCGGTCAGCGCCCTGGTCGAGGTGGTGCAGGGTAGCGACGGCCTGTTGGCGTACTACCAACGCATCGGTGAGGCGCGCGACGGCTTGCCCTTCGATATCGATGGCGTGGTCTACAAGCTCGACGATCTGGCCGGGCAGCGCGAGATGGGCTTTGTCTCGCGTGCGCCACGCTGGGCGATCGCGCACAAGTTCCCGGCACAGGAGCAGTCCACCACGGTGGAGGCGATCGAGATCCAGATCGGCCGTACCGGTGCGGCCACGCCGGTGGCGCGGCTCAAGCCGGTGCACGTGGCCGGGGTGGTCGTCACCAACGCCACGCTGCACAACGCCGACCAGATCGCGCGGCTGGATGTGCGCGTGGGCGATACGGTGATCGTGCGGCGTGCCGGCGATGTGATTCCCGAAGTGGCCGGCGTGGTTGCCGATCAACGGCCGCCCGGCACCCAGCCATGGCAGATGCCCACGCACTGCCCGGTCTGCGGGTCGGAAATCGTGCGCGAGGAAGGCGAGGCGGTGTGGCGCTGCTCCGGCGAGCTGACCTGCCCGGCACAGCGCAAGGAAGCGTTCCGGCATTTCGTCTCGCGCCGTGCGATGGATGTCGATGGGCTGGGCGAAAAATTCATCGAGGTGCTGGTCGATAGCGGCGTGGTGCAGGGCGTGGCCGATCTGTATCTGCTCAACGTGGACCAGCTGCTGCAATTGCGCATGATCAGCACCGCCGAAAGCCCGCACGCATTCCTGCGCGAGGCGCGCGAGCATCTGGCCAGCGGTGCGTACGGCCAGCTGGAAAATACCGTGGTCGGCATCGGTGTGGATCTGGCCGGCGAGCGCGAGGCGCCGCACACCTGGCAGGCCGATCTGTTGCGCGCCGGGCTGCCGGCGTTCGACTGGAACCGCAAGAAGATCGCCACCAAGTGGGCGGAAAACCTGATCGAGGCGATCGAGCAATCGCGCGATACCACGCTGGAGCGTTTCCTGTTTGCGCTCGGCATCGAGCATGTCGGCGAGAGCACCGCCAAGGCCTTGTCGGCGTGGTTCGGTGATCTGGAGCTGATCCGCCATCTGCCGTGGCCGCTGTTCAAGCGCGTGCCCGATATCGGTGGCGAGGTGGCGCGCTCGCTTGGGCACTTCTTTGACCAGCCCGGCAATCAGCAGGCCATCGACGACCTGCTGCAGCGTGGCGTGCGCATTGGCGATGCGCATCCGCCATCACCCAAGCTGCGCGAGGCGCTGAGCTTTGCCAGCGTGCTGCAGGACATGGATATCCCCAAGGTGACGCCGGTGCGTGCGCAGCAGCTGGCTGCCGCGGTGGCCTCCTTCGATGCGCTGCGCAGCGCCGGGTCCGATGTCTTGTTGCAGGCCGGCGTTCCCGCGCCGGTGGTGGCATCGCTGCTGCAATGGTTGGAGCGGCCGGAAAATGCAGCCTTGGCAAGCGCTGCGCAGCAGGCGATGGAAACGGTGCTGTCGCGTCTGCCCAACGCCGACGCGCCGCAAGCCGGGCCGCTCGATGGCCAGACCGTGGTGATCACCGGGACCCTGGCTGCGCTCACCCGCGATGCGGCCAAGCAACGGCTGGAAGCGCTGGGCGCCAAGGTCGCCGGCAGCGTCTCCAAGAAAACCGCGTTTCTGGTGGCCGGCGAAGAAGCCGGGTCCAAGCTGGACAAGGCGCAGTCGCTGGGCGTGGAGATCTGGGACGAGGCGCGCTTGCTGGCCTTCCTCGGCGAGCACGGCCAGCAACCATGACCGCGACGCAGGTCGATCTGGACGCGTTGCGGTTGCGCGCGCGGCTCAACGCGCTGATCCGCGATTTCTTCGCCGAGCGCGGCGTGCTGGAAGTGGAGACGCCGGTGCTGTCGGAGGCCGGCAATACCGAGCCGAATATCGACAGTTTCAGCACGCGCTTCAGCGGCCATGTCGATGCCGGCGCGCCGGTGCGCTGGTTGCGCACCTCGCCGGAATATCCGCTCAAGCGGCTGCTGGCGGCCGGGGTGGGCGACTGCTACGAGCTGGGGCGGGTGTTCCGCAATGGCGAGGCCGGCGGCCGCCACAACCCCGAGTTCAGCATGCTCGAGTGGTACCGGGTGGGCTGGGACGATCGCGCCCTGGCGCAGGAGACCGTTGAGTTGGTGCGCCGCGCGCTTGCGCTGGTCGGGCGCCAGGCGCAGGTGCAGGTGCTGAGCTATCGCGCGCTGTTCGTGCAGGCGCTGGGCATCGACCCGTTGCGCGATTCGATCGAAACGCTGCGCGCACCGCTGCACGACATCGCCATCGATCCGGATGGCCTGACCCGCGACGACTGGCTGGATCTGCTGATGACCCACCGCCTCCAGCCTGGCTTTGCCAGCGACACGCTGACCGTGGTGCACGACTGGCCTGCCAGCCAATGCGCGTTGGCGCGCATCCGCCCCGGGGAGCCGCCGGTGGCCGAGCGCTTCGAGCTGTATCTGGGCGCCTACGAGGTTGCCAACGGGTACCACGAGCTCAACGATGCGCAGGAGCAGCGGGCGCGTTTCATGCGCGACAACGCGGTGCGTGCGGCGCGCGGATTGCCGCAGCTGCCAGTGGATGAGCGGCTGCTGGCGGTGCTGTCGCAGCTGCCCGATTGCGCGGGGGTGGCGGTCGGTGTGGACCGGCTGTTGATGGCCATGCGCGGCACCACGCAGATTGCCGATGTGCTGGCCTTCGCGTTCGCCCGCGCCTGACCCACGGCGGTACCCAGTGTCTGCGCGGCACCGGGCGCGCGCCGGTTGCCATCCCGCTGTCATCGCCACCGTATTGCTATCTTCACATCGATGATGCTCTCATCGTGGCGTCCACGGGGGCGCGGCGCAGAGTGTGTTTGGGTGAGGATTGTCGGCATGAAGTGGCTGATCAGCTTATGCGGTTTGTGGTGCTTGCCGCTGCTGATGCTGGCCGATGTGCGTGCAGCGGATCGCGCCTCCGGCGTCGTCCGTTGCGAGTCCAAGGACATGGCGCGCGTGCATTGTGCGATGGATACCGAGCACGGCGTCCAGCTGGTACGCCAGCTGTCCGAGACCAGTTGCATCCGTGGCAGCGAGTGGGACATCGAACGCGGTGGCGTATGGGTCGAACAGGGCTGCCGTGCAGAGTTTGCGACCGCACGGGCGCTGAGCGCTCCGCAGATGCGCCGCGTGGTGCGCTGCGATTCCAACGGCGGCAAGGTGGTGTGTCCGGTGGTGCTGCGTGGTGCGCCGGTGCGCCTGCTGCGCCAGCGCTCGGTGTGGCCGTGCAAGGAAGGCCGCAGCTGGGGCGCGCGCCGTAACGAAATCTGGGTCTCGCGCGGCTGCGATGGCGAATTCGAGGTCGCTGCCGAGGACGGTTCCGGCTTCGTGGCCATGCCACGCATGGTGACCTGCGAATCGAAGAAGGGCGCGCGCCGCACCTGCGGGATCTCGGTGGAGCGCCAGGTGCGTGTGGGCCGGCAGATCTCCAAGAAGGAATGCGTGGAAGGCCAGACCTGGGGCTGGAGCCGCGACGGCGTGTGGGTCAACGACGGCTGCCGCGCCGAGTTCATCGTCGACTGATGGACTGACGAAACCGCTGCTCTCCATCGCACAGGTGGGCGTAGCCGGCGCCGTGGCCCCCGTCAGCACGCGACCAGGTTGGTGAGGGCGTCTAGCCCTCAACCAGCTCTGCTTGGAACATCCAGACCACGCTGAAGCTCAAGCTCCCAGTTGTCCTGAGATGTGATTGAACGGGGTGCGGATGCGT
Organism: Xanthomonas sp. WHRI 7064; assembly: GCF_040202355.2. NCBI lineage: Bacteria > Pseudomonadati > Pseudomonadota > Gammaproteobacteria > Lysobacterales > Lysobacteraceae > Xanthomonas > Xanthomonas sp. WHRI 7064. The sequence goes on from NZ_CP167821.1 coordinate 1,940,016, forward strand.
CGGGTGTGGAGCGGGCGATCTGCGGCTTGGCTGCGGGGCCCTTGCCCGCCCACCCTCGCGGGACACGCCGCAAGTACGTCCTTGTAGGCGCTTACGCGGCATCCATGCCGCGTAAGGTCCGGCGACGGTAGGCGGGCAAGGACCCGTCGGGATGGTCGGTGTGCGTGGTGCAGGCAGGGCATGACGTGCGCTGGTTGGATCACTATGCGTCGGCCAGCTTCTCTTTGCCTTGCCATTGCAAGCCGGGCAACTGAAAGGCGTTCAACACGCCACCTGCCAACTTTTCATCCGCCTCGCGCAGGCTGCGCAACAGGCTTTCAAGAAGCAGCCGGCCAACTCTCTGGCGCGGTGCGGACGCCGCGCACTCGACCAGCTCAGTAGCGACATCGCCAGCGGGCTGAGCGATGCGGCCACTGACTGGGCTGCCCGCGCGCCTTACAATGTCCGGATGAACGACAGCGCCCATATCGATTACGCCCGCTACGACCATATCCGCCCGCTGCTGTGGACGGGCGATGCCCTGGAACTGCTCGACCAGCGCAAGCTGCCCTTCGTGGTCGAACATGTGCGTTGCGACACCAGCGATGCCGTGGCCGAGGCGATCCATTCGCTGGCGGTACGCGGCGCGCCGGCGATCGGCATTGCGGCCGGGTGGGGCGTGGTGCTGGCGGCGCGCGACATCGTTGCCGACGACGGCAGTGCGGCCCTTCAGAAGCTCGAACCGGCGCTGTTGCGGCTCAATGCCGCGCGTCCGACCGCGGTCAACCTGGCCTGGGCGCTGATGCGCATGCGTCGCGTGCTGGGCGCTGCCGGTGCCGACTGGCGCGAGGTGATCGCGCGCGAGGCGCAGGCCATCGCCGACGAAGACCTGGCGGCCAACCGGCATATGGGCGCGCTGGGTGCGTCGTTGATCGAGACCGGCAGCGGCGTGCTGACCCATTGCAATACCGGTTCGCTGGCCACCGCCGGCTTCGGTACCGCGCTGGGCGTGATCCGTGCTGGGGTGGCGCAGCAGCGCATCGCCAAGGTGTTTGCCGGCGAGACCCGGCCGTGGTTGCAGGGCGCGCGCCTGACCGTGTGGGAGCTGCAGCAGGATGGCATCGACGCGACCCTGATCGCCGATTCGGCCGCCGCGCATCTGATGAGGTCCGGGCTGGTGCAGTGGGTCATCGTCGGCGCCGACCGCATCTGCGCCAACGGCGATACCGCCAACAAGATCGGCACCTATCAGCTGGCGATCGCCGCGCGCCACCACGGCGTCAAGTTCATGGTGGTGGCACCGTCGTCCACGGTGGACATGGACACCGCCAGCGGCGATCAGATCGAGATCGAGCAGCGCGACCCGGGCGAATTGTTCGGGGTCGGCGGCGTGCGCACGGTGGCCGATGGCATCAACGCCTGGAATCCGGTGTTCGATGTCACCCCCGGCAGCCTGATAGATGCGATCGTCACCGAACGCGGGGTGATCGCGCAGCCGGACCTGGCGCGCATGCAGGCAGCGTTCGGCGGCTGAGGCCAGTGCGGCGCACTATCGCCGCATCGCCCCGCCAAAATCCTGCAAGTGCTTGTTTCTGGCCGGTAAACCGGCGGCATCGTGGTGCCCCTTCGTGATACAATCCGGGGCTTGAAACGATCGGCGGGAGCGTGGGGTCGGCAGCCTGTTGTCAGGGCGCCCCCGACGCGGCTTTCCGGCTCGCCCGCCACCTCACTTACGGAACCCGAATGGCAGAAACCGCCAAGGAAATCATCCAGGTCAATCTGGAAGACGAGATGCGCAAGAGCTATCTCGATTACGCGATGAGCGTGATCGTGGGCCGCGCACTCCCCGATGCCCGTGATGGCCTCAAACCCGTGCACCGTCGCGTCCTGTACGCCATGCACGAGCTGGGCGCACACAGCAACAAGGCCTACTTCAAGTCGGCGCGTATCGTCGGCGACGTCATCGGTAAATACCACCCGCACGGCGACCAGTCGGTGTACGACACGCTGGTGCGCATGGCGCAGCCGTTCTCGCTGCGCTACATGATGGTGGACGGCCAGGGTAACTTCGGTTCGGTCGATGGCGACTCCGCCGCGGCAATGCGTTACACCGAGTCGCGCATGTCGCGGCTGGCGCATGAGCTGATGGCCGACATCGACAAGGAAACCGTCGATTTCCAGCCCAATTACGACGAAAAGGAACAGGAGCCGACGGTCATGCCGACCCGGTTCCCGAGCCTGCTGGTCAACGGCTCGGCCGGTATCGCGGTGGGCATGGCCACCAACATCCCGCCGCATAATCTGACCGAGGCGATCAACGCCTGCATCGCCTTGATCGACACGCCGGAGCTGGATGTCGAAGGCCTGATGGAATACATCCCCGGCCCGGATTTCCCCACCGCCGGCATCATCAACGGCACCGCCGGCATCGCTGCCGGTTACCGCACCGGCCGTGGCCGCGTGCGCATGCGCGCCAAGGCCGATGTGGAAGTGGCCGACAACGGCCGTGAAGCGATCATCGTCACCGAGATTCCGTATCAGGTGAACAAGGCGCGGCTGATCGAGAAGATCGCCGAGCTGGTCAAGGAAAAGAAGCTCGAAGGCATCAGCGAGCTGCGCGACGAGTCCGACAAGGACGGCATGCGCATCTACATCGAGGTCAAGCGCGGCGAGTCGGCCGAGGTTGTGCTCAACAACCTGTATCAGCAGACCCAGATGGAGTCGGTGTTCGGCATCAACATGGTGGCGCTGATCGACGGCCGCCCGCAGTTGATGAACCTCAAGCAGATGCTGCAGGCGTTCATCCGCCACCGCCGCGAAGTGGTGACCCGCCGCACCATCTTTGAACTGCGCAAGGCGCGTGCGCGTGCGCATGTGCTGGAAGGCCTGACCGTCGCGTTGGCCAACATCGACGAGATGATCGAGCTGATCAAGACCTCGGCCAACCCGCAGGAAGCGCGCGAGCGCATGCTGGCCAAGACCTGGGAACCGGGTCTTGTCGGTGCGCTGCTGGGCGCCGCCGGTGCCGAAGCCTCCAAGCCGGAAGATCTGGCCCCGGGCGTGGGCCTGGCCAACGGCTTCTATCAGCTCAGTGAAGTGCAGGCCTCGCAGATCCTGGAAATGCGCCTGCATCGCCTGACCGGGTTGGAGCAGGAAAAGCTGACCGACGAGTACAAGCAGTTGCTTGAGGTCATCCAGGGCCTGATCCGCATCCTGGAAAACCCCGACGTGCTGTTGCAGGTGATTCGCGACGAGCTGATCAACATCCGCGAGGAGTACGGCGACGAACGCCGCACCGAGATCCGTCACAGCGAAGAAGATCTGGACATCCTGGACCTGATTTCGCCGGAAGACGTGGTGGTGACGCTCTCGCATGCCGGCTATGCCAAGCGCCAGCCGGTCAGCGCATATCGTGCGCAGCGCCGTGGTGGCCGCGGCCGGTCTGCGGCGGCGACCAAGGAAGAGGATTTCATCGACCAGCTGTGGCTGGTCAACACGCACGACACGCTGCTGACCTTCACCAGCAGCGGCAAGGTGTTCTGGCTGCCGGTGTACCAGTTGCCGGAGGCCGGCTCCAATGCGCGTGGCCGTCCGATCATCAACTGGATTCCGCTGGAACCCGGCGAGCGTGTGCAGGCGGTGCTGCCGGTGCGCGAATACGCCGACAACCGCTATGTGTTCTTCGCCACGCGCAACGGCACGGTCAAGAAGACCCCGCTGAGCGAATTCGCGTTCCGCCTGGCACGCGGCAAGATCGCGATCAACCTCGATGAGGGCGATGCGCTGGTCGGTGTGGCCTTGACCGATGGCGATCGCGACGTGTTGCTGTTCGCCTCCAACGGCAAGACCGTGCGCTTTGGCGAATCCACCGTGCGTTCGATGGGCCGGACCGCCACCGGTGTGCGCGGCATCCGTCTGACCAAGGGCGAAGAGGTGGTCAGCCTGATCGTGGCCGAGCGTGCAGGCGGCATCGAAGGCGATGTCGAGGACGAGGGTGTCGAGGACGTGGTGGAGAGCACGGATGGTGTCGAGGCAGAGGTGATCGACGTCGCCGAGAGCGACGACATGGCCTACATCCTCACCGCCACCGAGAACGGCTACGGCAAGCGCACCCCGCTGACCGAGTACCCGCGCAAGGGCCGCGGTACGCAGGGCGTGATCGGCATCCAGACCACCGAGCGCAACGGCAAGCTGGTGCGTGCGGTGCTGCTGGGCGCCACCGACGAAGTGCTGCTGATTTCCGATGGCGGTACGCTGGTGCGCACCCGCGGTTCGGAAATCTCGCGCGTGGGTCGCAATACCCAGGGCGTGACCTTGATCCGCTTGTCCAAGGGCGAAAAGCTGCAGGCGGTCGAACGCCTGGATGCCTCGCTGGATGAGGCCGAGGATGTGCTGGACGATGCAGCGGTTGCACCGGCAGCAAGTGCAGGCGACCTGCCACCGACCGAAGCGTGATCGCAGCAGGCGAGCAATGCAGCTGAAGAAAAACGCCGGCGCACAGCCGGCGTTTTTTATTGCACGCGATGACATCTGCAACGCAGTGTTTTTCGACGGCGTTCGCAAAGAACGCGGTTTTTTCACCGCGGCGGGTCGAAGGTTGGGGGTGGTGTGGCGGCGTTGCGTCGCCGCAGATCGAAGAGGAACAACTGATGACGACATTGCATCGTCCTTCCCGTCGCGGCCACTGGGCGCTGGCGACGTTGGGAGGCGTGATTGGAGTGCTGGGCACCGTGCTGCTGGCCGGCGGCGTGTGGCTGGCCGCGCTGGGCGGCTCCTGGTATTACGCGCCTGTGGGCGTGGCTTTGCTGATCGCCGGCGTATTGCTGTTTCGCGGTCGCAATGCGGGCGCGTGGTGGCTTGCCGCAGTGGTGGCGGCGACGTTGCTGTGGACATGGTGGGAATCGGGCAGCGACTACTGGCGTTGGGTGCCGCGACTTGGCTTGATCGTCGGCCTGGCATTCGTGCTGGCGCTGCTGCTGCCGAAGCTGGAGCGCCCGGTATCGCGTGCGGTATCGCGCAGCGTGGCCGGCGTTCTGGCGGCGGTGTTCGTGGTGGCCTTCGCGCTCGCCTTCGTGCCGTTTGGAGTGACCGAGGCCGATGGCGCGCTGGCACACGCCGCCGGCATGGCCGTGGGCCTGGTCAAGCGCAGCGCGTCTGCAGCGCCGGCCGCCGCCGACGGGCAGCCGGGCAATGCGCCTGCCGACGACGACTGGGCCGCGTATGGACGCAGCCAGGCCGGGCAGCGCTATTCGCCGCTGCAGCAGATCAACCGCGACAACGTTGCGCAATTGAAGCAGGCCTGGGTCTTCCACACCGGCGACCTGCCGAGCAAGCGCTGGGGTGCGGAAACCACGCCGCTGAAGGTGGGCGACAGCCTGTACCTGTGCACCGCGCGCAATCAGGTGATCGCGCTGGATGCCGCCAGTGGCAAGGAGCGTTGGCGCTACGATCCCAAGGTCAAGGACGAGGCGATTCCGTATACGGCCGCCTGCCGTGGTGTGTCGTACTACCAGGTGCCGGTGGCAGCCAACGACGCCGCCGCAGCAGTGGCAGCGGATGGGGCGCCGCTGTGCCGCACGCGCATCATCGAAGGCACGCTGGATGGCCGCCTGATCGCGCTGGATGCGCGTAGCGGCAAGCCGTGCACGGATTTCGGCAACAACGGCCAGGTCGACATCACCGTCGGCATGGGGCAGACGCCGCCGGGTTATGTGTCGATCAATTCGCCGCCCGCCATCGTGCGCGGGGTGGTGGTCACCGGCCATCAGGTGCTGGACGGGCAGAAGCGTTACGAGCCGTCCGGTGTGATCGAGGGCTTCGATGCGGTGACCGGCCAATTGCGCTGGGCCTGGGACATGACCCATCCGGACTGGAACGGCGCACCGCCGCCGGGCCAGACCTGGACGCGTGGCACGCCGAACATGTGGACCACCGCCGCGGCCGACGAACAGCTGGGCTATGTGTATCTGCCGATGGGTAACTCCACCGCCGATTACTGGAGCAGCTCGCGCACGCCGCAGGAGAATCGCTATGCGACCTCGCTGGTGGCGCTGGATGTCACCACCGGCAAGCCGGTGTGGAATTTCCAGACTACGCATATCGATGCGTGGGATTATGACCTGGGCTCGCAGCCGAGCCTGATCGACTTCCCCAAGGACGGCGTCAACGTGCCGGCAGTGTTGTTGCCGAGCAAGCAGGGCGAGTTGTACGTGCTGGATCGGCGTACCGGCAAGCCGCTGGTGGGCGTGGAAGAACGCGCAGTGCCAGGCGGTGGCGTGGAGCCGCAGATGCGTGCCAAGACGCAGCCATTTTCGCTGTACCACACGCTGCGCAAGCCGGATCTGACCGAGCGCGACATGTGGGGGATGACGCCGATCGATCAGCTGGTCTGCCGCATCCAGTTCCGCAAGGCCAGCTACAAGGGCATCTACACGCCGCCGGAAGCCGACCGTCATTCGATCGAATACCCCGGCTACAACGGTGGTTCGGACTGGGGCAGCGTGTCGGTGGATCCGCAGCGCGGCGTGATTGTGGCCAACTACAACGACATGCCCAACTACAACCTGCTGGTGCCGCGCGCCAAGGCCGACAAACTGGGCTGGGCGCCGCGCGATGAAGCGCGCGGCGATGCAGGTGGCGCAGAAGGCGCGGGCGATCCGCAGGCCGGCACGCCGTACGCGATCAACGTCAACGCCGGCTGGCGTCTGCCGTTCACCAAGCTGCTGTGCAAGCAGCCGCCGTATGGCGGCATTCGTGCAGTCGATCTGGCCAGCGGCAAGACGCTTTGGGACCGCCCGTTCGGCAGCGCACGCGGCAATGGTCCGTTCGGCATTCGCTCGGGTCTGCCGATCGAGATCGGCACGCCCAACAACGGCGGTTCGGTGGTGACGGCCAGTGGCTTGATCTTCATTGCCGCAGCCACCGACGACCTGATCCGCGCCATCGATCTGGCCACCGGCAAGGAGCTGTGGCATGCCAAGCTGCCGGCCGGCGGCCAGGCCAACCCGATGGTCTACGCCTACAACGGCCGCGAGTATCTGGTGATCATGGCCGGGGGCCACCACTTCATGGAAACGCCTGCAGGCGATGCCGTGGTGGCCTACGCGCTGCCGCAGCAGGCACCATGACGTAGGCAGGGACCAAACCCGCCAACCAAGGCGAACCGGCCAGTCCCGAGGCCTGAAACAAAAAAGCGCACCGCAAACGGTGCGCTTTTTTCATGGGCAATCGCATCGCAGCAGTCGCTGCATCGGGAAGCGGTCAAACAGCATGCATCTACCTGTTGACCCAACAGAACCCCGCACCCACGCTCATACGATTCCCGATTCCCGATTCCCGATTCCCGATTCCCGACTCACCCAACGTTAGCCGCAACCGCATCCTCCATCACCGCATCGCGCACATCCTGCGCCAGCGTCGCCTTGACGATGATCGAGCGGATGGCATCGGTGGCATCCGACAGCGGCACATCGCTGCTCAGGCGCTGGAAGGTGTCGCGGCTGTTGTAGCCGGACCCGTCCTTCAGATAGTGGTCGTACATCGACAACAGGTCCTGGCAGGCGGTGATCAGCGCCGCGGCGTTGCCGCGCAACAGGGCATAGCCGATCTGGTCGAAGCTGTGCAGGCAATCGGCCAGCCAATGCAGGTCGTAACGGGCGGTGGCCGGTTCCGGCGCAGTGTGGCCGCGGCTGTAGGCGCTGTAGCGGCGCAGGCTGCGTGCCACCCGTGCGACGTGCGCGAACAACGTGCCAATCTCGTTGGCGATATCCAGCCGCTGCACCATCACCATCGGAATGACCTGGCTGTCGGCAGCCGGCGCCTGTTCGGCGGCCGTCTGTTCCTGCTGCTCCAGCGATTGCTTGAGGACGGTGTAGCTGCGTTGCAGCGATTCCAGCTCCAGCACGCTGGCGGCCGCACGCGCCTTCGCCTGCGAGAGCGCAGCCTGGTAGCGGGCAAGGCTGTCCTGGGTGCTGGCGAGCTGGCCGGATTCGGCGCGCAGCTGGCGGCCACGCACGAACGCCAGCACGGTGGCAATCAGCGCCCAGAGCGCGAATGCAGGCACCAGGTAGATCAAGATGCCCATGGAGATCCCTCGAAACGTTGCATACCTTGTCGGCCCGCACGCGGTGGACTTGAGGGCAATCGTCGAGAATGTGATGGGCAACGATGTCCTCGCTCGCAGCCCGACGCCGGAAGCTGTCGCGCCCCCTGACCAAAGGCACGTGGCGGGCGGTATCCCGGCATGCTCGAATCAGCGCACTCGCCAGCCCGGAGCCTTGCATGCGCAGATGGATCGATCGCTGGCCGCCAACGTTGCGGCGCATCCGCTCAGCCGGACTGATCTGGGTCGTGATGTGTACCACCGCGCATGCCGCGCCAGCCGTGCCAGCCATGCCGTCATCGGCACCCGTGCAGGTGGGTTACAGCGAGGCCACGGACCTGTTCAATCTGCTGGATAACCTGTCGGACTGGTTGCCCGGCTATACGGCGCCAGTGTATCGCAGCTATTTCGAAACCCATGGCGGGCTGGACCCGGCCGATCGTGCAGCACTTGTGGCCTACGCAGCTTTCCGTCGGCGCACCTCGGGGCTGACAAAGGACGACGATCTGGAGATGCTCGACCGCGTGTTTGCGCCAGATGCTACCCGTGAGGTGGATCCTTTCTCCCGGCATTTCCTCGGGAATGCGGGATTCGAGGCCTCAGCGGATGCCGCCATTGCCGAGCAGTCGGCAGACGACCAGGCGATGTTGCACGCGTACTTTGCCCGCTTCGTTCCGCGCGCCAGGCGCGTGGTCGCCGTTGCACCGCGTTTCGCGCAACAGGCGCGCGAGCTGGGCGAGGAACTGTCCAACCCCGCCGTCTCGCGGTTGGCAGCGCAGATGCGGGCGTTCTTTGCGGTGCCGGAGCCTGCGGTGTTCCAGGCAAGATTCGTCTGGTGGCCGGAGCCGGACACCACCCAGGCCAAGGTACGTGGACGCACCATGCTGCTGTATTCGCAGCATGATGCGCGCACCGGCACGGCCTCGATGGACTGGGCGCCGATCGTGTTGCATGAATTGAGTCACTACCTGTCTGCGGGGCAGCCCTTGGCGCGCAAACGCATGCTCGCTGCCAATTTCGTGCGGCTGTGTCCGGGTGCGAGCACCTTGCGTAACCCGCTCAACGCGCTGGAAGAGCCGTTGGCGATCTACTGGGGACAGTATCGCTTCGAGCAGGCGGTGCGCGGGCGTTCGCTGCCGCCGTCGTCGCAGTGGTATATCCAGGCGGACGCCGATCGCGCGGCGAAGGCGATCGCAGCGGCCTATCCAGCAAGCAGTGCGGCACCGGTGCTCGATGACAACGCATTGCTGGCCGCTGCTGCATCGGCCTGCAAGTAGACCGTCGTGGAGCTGAGAGCGGCCAATCGCATGCAGCCGATAGTCGTTGCCTGCTGCGGACGCTGCGCCCACAACCGGTGATGTCCGCGTGCTGCATGCCGACCGCGTGCGGGGTGCACGCGGTCGGCGAAACAGCCGGGGCCGAGAGTCCTCAGCCGAGAATGCCGGGCAAATCCAGGCCTTTTTGCTTCGCGCAGTCGGTGGCGATGGCGTAGCCGGCATCGGCGTGGCGCATCACGCCGGTGGCCGGGTCGTTCCAGAGCACGCGCTCCAGACGTCTGTCGGCCGCCTCGCTGCCGTCGCAGACGATGACCATGCCGGCGTGCTGCGAGAAGCCCATGCCGACGCCGCCGCCGTGATGCAGCGACACCCATGTCGCACCGGACGCGGTGTTGAGCAGGGCATTGAGCAGCGGCCAGTCGGAGACCGCATCCGAGCCGTCGGCCATGGCCTCGGTCTCGCGGTTGGGCGAGGCGACGCTGCCCGAATCCAGATGATCGCGGCCGATCACCACCGGCGCCTTCAGTTCACCGCTGCGCACCATCGCATTGAAGGCCAGGCCGAGCCGATGGCGGTCGCCCAGACCGACCCAGCAGATCCGCGCAGGCAGGCCCTGGAAGGCGATCTTTTCGGCAGCCATGTCCAGCCAGCGGTGCAGATGCGCATCGTCGGGAATGAGCTCCTTGACCTTGGCATCGGTCTTGGCGATGTCGTCGGGATCGCCACTGAGCGCGACCCAGCGGAACGGGCCGATACCGCGGCAGAACAGCGGCCGGATATAGGCGGGCACGAAGCCGGGGAAGTCGAACGCATTGTCGACGCCGGCCTCCAGCGCCATCTGGCGCAGGTTGTTGCCGTAATCCACGGTGGGCACGCCGAGTGCGTGGAAGGTGAGCATGGCGCGGATGTGGTTGGCCATCGAGTCGCGCGCGGCCGCTTCCACCTCCTTCGGTGCGCTCACGCGTTTCGCGTCCCATTCCTCCACCGTCCAGCCCTGCGGCAGGTAGCCGTTGATCGGGTCGTGCGCGGAGGTCTGGTCGGTCAGCAGGTCCGGTTTGACTCCACGTAGCAGCAGTTCGTCCAGCACGTCTGCGACATTGCCGAGCAGGCCGACCGACAGCGGTTTCTTCGCCGTGCACGATTCTTCGATCAGGCGCAGCGCTTCGTCCAGGTCGTCGGTCCAGGTGTCCAGGTAGCCGGTGCGCAGGCGCATGTCGATGCTGGAACGGCGGCATTCCACCGCCAGGCACGAGGCGCCGGCCATTACCGCGGCCAGCGGCTGCGCGCCGCCCATGCCGCCCAGGCCACCGGTAAACAGCCACTTGCCGGCCAGGCTGCCGCCATAATGCTGGCGGCCCATTTCCACGAAGGTTTCGTAGGTGCCCTGCACGATGCCTTGCGCGCCGATGTAGATCCAGCTGCCGGCGGTCATCTGGCCGTACATCGCCAGACCCTTGCGATCGAGTTCATTGAAATGCTCCCAGCTGGCCCAGCGCGGCACCAGGTTGGAGTTGGCGATCAGCACGCGCGGCGCATCGGCATGCGTGCGGAACACCCCGACCGGCTTGCCGGACTGCACCAGCAGGGTCTGGTCGTCGTCCAGGCGGGTCAGCGCGGCGACGATCGCATCGAAGGACTCCCAGTCGCGCGCGGCGCGACCGATGCCGCCATAGACCACCAGTTCCTGCGGGCGCTCGGCCACGTCCGGGTCCAGGTTGTTCATCAGCATGCGCAGCGGCGCTTCGGTGAGCCAGCTTTTTGCGGTGAGCGTGGTGCCGGTGGCGGCGCGGATGACGCGGGTTGCATCGTGACGGGTCATGCCGGTTTCCTTGCAATCAACGGTGCGCCGCAGGCGGCGTGGTGGCGGAGGAGTGAGTGGCGTTGGCAAACTGCAGGCAGGCCAGCAGCACGTGGCGCAGCACCGCGCGCAGTGCGACCGCATGTGCGGGGAGCCAGGGCGTGGGCCAGTTCTGCGGTGTGATGGTGTCCGGCTCGCGCATGTAGCCGCGGCACGCCAGCTCCATCTGCAGCGTATGCACGCCATGCCCGGGCTGCGCGTAATGGCGGGTGATCCAGCCGCCCTTGAAGCGCCCATTGCGCACGGTGCTCGAGCCGCTGCTGCGGCACAGCTGCTCCACGGCATCGGCCAGGGCCGGATCGCAACTGCGGTCGTCGTTGCTGCCGATGTTGAACTGCGGCAGCTCGCCATCGAACAGATGCGGAATATGCGAGCGGATCGAATGCGCGTCGTAGACCACGATGCTGGCGTGCTGCGTGCGCAGGCGCGCGATCTCGGCAGCGAGCGCAGCGTGATAGGGGTCGAACCACTGCGTGCGGCGCCAGGCGATCTGTGCTTGGTCGGGTTCGGCTCCGTCAGCATATAGCGGCTGATTGTCGAAGGTGGTCAGCGGACACAGGCCGGTGGTGTTCTGGCCCGGGTACAGGGACGCTCCGCTGGGATCGCGGTTGACGTCGATCACCGAGCGCGAGATCGCGGTGCGCACGGTGGTGGCGCCGAGCGATTGCGCGAAGTCGTACAGCTGATGCACCCACCAATCGGCATCGCGGCGTGCCAGCCAGGGCGAGACGAACTGGTCGGCCATCTCCTCGGGCAGCTCGGTGCCGGTATGCGGGAAGCTGAGGATCAGCGGCGCATCGCCGCGCTGTATGTCGAGCCAGGGCAGGGCGCTCATCGCGGTGCGCCTTGTGCTGGTGCGATCGTCAAGACGCGACGATGTCGCGCCTGCATCCGGTCGGCACGCAGCGCGCAAGCGCGCAGCACGGCCTGACGCGCAAGCAGTCCGCGCGCGCGTATCGCCCGCAGTGCATGGTCGTCGCGCAGATGCGCGCTCGGCAGTGACGCGAGACCTTGCACGCGCGAACACCATGCTGCCGAGTTCATTCCAGCAGCTGCGATGTGGCGCGTCATGCGTGCTGCTCCACGCCTGGCAAGGCAATGGCGACCGCCTGCGCGAGCGCGCCCGAACGCACCAACGCACTGGCCGCCAGCATGTCGGGATGGAAATAGCGGTCGTCCTGCAGGGTCGGTACCTGCGCGCGCAGAAGGGCGCGTGCCGCTTCCAGCGCGGCGCTGGAGCGCAGCGGCGCATGGAAGTCGCAGCCTTGTACGGCCGCCAGCAGTTCGATGCCGATCACGTGCGCGGCGTTCTCGGCCATCGCCAGCAAACGCCGCGCGCCATGCGCCGCCATCGACACATGATCTTCCTGATTGGCCGAGGTCGGGATCGAATCGACACTGGCCGGATACGCGCGCTGCTTGTTCTCCGACACCAGGGCCGCAGCGGTGACCTGCGGAATCATGAAACCGGAATTCAGGCCCGGGCGCGGGGTGAGAAACGCCGGCAGGCCCGACAAGGCCGGGTCGACCAGCATCGCGGTGCGGCGTTCGCTGATCGAGCCGATTTCGCAGACCGCCATCGCCAGCATGTCGGCTGCGAAGGCCACCGGCTCGGCGTGGAAGTTGCCGCCGGACAAGGCCTCGCCGGTATCGCTGAACACCAGCGGGTTATCCGAGACGCCATTGGCCTCGATCTCCAGCGTGCGTGCGGCCTGACGCATGATGTCCAGCGCCGCGCCCATCACCTGCGGCTGGCAGCGCAGGCAGTACGGATCCTGCACCCGCACATCGCCGAGCCGGTGCGATTCGCGGATGCTCGAATCGGCCATCAGCGCGCGCAGCGCGGCAGCGGTGGCGATCTGTCCCGGCTGGCCGCGCAAGGCATGGATGCGCGCATCGAACGGCGTGTCCGAGCCCTTGGCCGCTTCCACCGACAGCGCGCCGGTGACCAGCGCGGCCTGCAGCACGGTTTCGATCTCGAACAGCCCGGCCAAGGCGCAGGCGGTGGAGAACTGGGTGCCGTTGAGCAGCGCCAGGCCTTCCTTGGCGCCCAGCACGCGCGGCTGCAGCTGCGCTTGCGCCAGCGCGTCGGCTGCAGGCAGGCGTTGCCCGCCGACGAAGGCTTCGCCGACGCCGATCATCACCGCGGCCAGGTGCGACAGCGGTGCCAGATCGCCGGAGGCGCCGACCGAGCCCTGGCACGGCACCACCGGCGTGATGCCCTGGCGCAGCATCGCGTCCAGCAATGCCAGCGTCTGCGGCTGCACCCCGGAAGCGCCCTGGGCCAGGCTGGTGAGCTTGAGCGCCATCATCAGCCGCACCACCGGCACCGGCGTGGGCTCGCCGACCCCGGCGGCGTGCGAGAGCACGATATTGCGCTGCAGGGTTTGCAGGTCCTCGCGTTCGATGCGCACGCTGGCCAGCTTGCCGAAGCCGGTATTGACCCCATACACCGGTTCGCCGCGCGCCACGATGGCCTCCACCGTCTGCGCGCTGCGCAGCACCGCGGCCGCGCAGGCGTCGTCCAGCACGACGTCGGCGCCGCGATACAGCGCACGCCACTGCGCCAGCGTGACCTGGCCGGGCTGCAAGACAATAGAAGCACTCATGATGACTCCGGATTCAGCAGGAATGCCCGCGCCAGACGCGGGCATGAAGAGGGTTGAAGCCCATGCGGTAGACCAGGTCGGCTGGCGCATCGATGTCCCAGATCGCCAGGTCGCAATGCAGGCCGGCGCGTAGCCGGCCCAGTCGCTCGCCGCGCCCGAGCGCGCGGGCGGCTTCGCGGGTGAACCCGGCGATGCACTCGTCCACGGTCATGCGGAACAGCGTGGCGGCCATGTTCATCGCCAGCAGTGGGCTGGTCAGCGGCGAGGTGCCCGGATTGCAGTCGGTGGCCAGGGCCAGCGGCACGCCGGCGGCGCGCAACGCCGCGATCGGCGGCAGCTGGGTGTCGCGGGTGAAATAGAACGCGCCCGGCAACAGCACCGCGACGGTGCCGGCGCCGGCCATTGCGGCAATGCCGGCGTCATCCAGGTACTCGATGTGATCGGCCGACAACGCGCCATGGCGTGCGGCCAGTTGCGCGCCATGCTGGTTGCTCAGTTGCTCGGCATGGATCTTGATGTCCAGGCCGTGTGCCTGCGCGGCGCGGAAGACCTGTTCGGCCTGCGCGGGCGAGAACGCCAGATGCTCGCAGAACACGTCCACCGCCTCGGCAAGCCCTTGCGCGGCGATCGCCGGAATCATCTGCGTGCAGACGGCGTCGATATAAGTTTGCGCATCGCCGCCCGGCGGCACCGCATGCGCACCGAGGAAGGTCGGCACCACTTCGACCTTGCGCAGTGCCGCGAGCTGGCGTGCCACGCGCAGCTGCTTGGTTTCGTCCTCCAGCGTCAGCCCGTAGCCAGATTTGATTTCCAGCGTGGTCACGCCTTCGGCGAGCATGGCGTCCAGGCGCGGCAGGCTGGCGGCCAGCAGCGCTGCGTCGTCGGCGGCGCGGGTGGCGCGCACCGTGGCCACGATGCCGCCGCCGGCTGCGGCAATCTCGGCATAACTGGCACCGCGCAGGCGTTGCTCGAATTCGTGGGCGCGATTGCCTGCATACACCAGATGGGTATGGCAATCGACCAGGCCGGGGCTGATCCAGCGGCGCCGGCAATCGTGCGCAACGTCCGGTGTCAGCGCCGGGGCCTGCGCGGCCGGGCCGGCATAGGTGATGCGGCCGTCCTGGCAGGCCAGTACGCCATCGTCCACGATGCCAAGGCCACCGTCTGCTGCGTCCAGGGTCATCAGCTGTGCGTTGTGCCAGAGGACGTCGCAATGCATGGCGCAGGCTCGTGGTGTCTGATATGTATATACAATAGAACCGGTAATCGAGGGTGTCCAGTGGCAGACCAACAGGTGCAGGCGTTGTGGGCGGCGCGGGCTCTCTTGCCCGATGGCTGGGCGGGCGACGTGCGGATCACGCTGGCGCAGGGGCGCATCGCCTCGGTGCAGCCCGGCACCGCACCCGCTGCCGGCGACGACCGGGTCGAGCGGCTGCTGCCCGGGCTGGGCAACCTGCATAGCCACGCATTCCAGCGCGGCATGGCCGGGCTGACCGAAGTGGGCGGGCGCAGTGGCGACAGTTTCTGGAGCTGGCGCGAGTTGATGTACCGCTTCGTCGACCGGCTCGATCCGGACAGCCTGCAGGCGATCGCCGAACAGGCCTATGTGGAGATGCTCGAAAGCGGCTTCACCCGCGTCGGCGAATTTCATTACCTGCACCACAGCCCCGGCGGCGCGGCGTATGCGCAGGCCGGCGAAATGTCCGGGCGCATCGCCGCTGCCGCCGCCAACACCGGCATCGGGCTGACACTGTTGCCGGTGTTCTATGCGCATGCGGATTTCGGTGGCGTGGCGCCCAGCGCAGCGCAGCGTCGTTTGATCCACGACATCGACGGCTTCGCGCGGTTGCTGGACGACTGCAAGGGCAGCCTCAAGGTATTGCCGGATGCCGTGCTCGGGCTGGCACCACACAGCCTGCGCGCGGTCACGCCGGAGCAGTTGGCTGCATTGGTGCCACTCACCGATGGGCCGATCCACATCCATATCGCCGAGCAGCAGCGCGAGGTCCAGGCCTGCCTGGCCTGGTCCGGCCAGCGTCCGCTGCAGTGGCTGCTGGCCAACGCACCGGTGGATGCGCGCTGGTGCCTGGTGCATGCCACGCATGTGGACGCCAGCGAGCTGCAGGGTATCGTCGACAGCGGCGCGGTGGTCGGGCTGTGCCCGATCACCGAGGCGAATCTGGGCGACGGCCTGTTCCCGATGCAGGCATTTGCGGCCGCGGGCGGGCGCTTTGGTGTCGGCTCGGATTCGAATGTGTTGATCGACGCGGCCGAAGAACTGCGCCTGCTCGAATACGGCCAGCGTCTGCAGCTGCAGGCGCGCAATGTGCTGGCGCAGGCGGGCGCCTCCAGTGGGCGTTGGTTGTTCGAGCAGGCGGGCGAGGGTGCGGCGCAGGCCCTGGGCATTGCGCGCAGCGGCATCCGGGTTGGCGCGTCGGCCGATCTGCTCGAACTGGACCCGACCCATCCGGCGCTGCTGGCACGCAACGACGACGCGCTGCTGGACAGTTGGCTGTTCGCCGCGCGCGGCGGTGCGGTGCGCACTGTCTGGCGCGCCGGGCGAGCGGTGGTGCGCGACGGGCGCCATGTGGATCGCGCGCGGATTGCCGCGCGTTTTGCCGGTGTTCTGCGATCGCTGCTGAGCAAATGAGCGGATGCGCGCACAATGCGGGTCTGACCGGAGACCCGTTTTGACCGCCACCCCCACCGCCGCGCCCGGCACCCTGCATCAACGCATCCGGCAGGATCTGGAACGCCGCATCCACAGTGGCGACTGGCCGCCCGGTCACCGTGTGCCGCCCGAGCACGAGCTGATGGCGCAATACGGCTGCTCGCGCATGACCGTGAACAAGGTGCTCGGCCTGCTTGCCGATGCCGGCATGATCGAACGTCGTCGCCGCACCGGCTCGTTCGTGGCGCGCCCGCATCCGCATCTGGAGCAGGTCGCGTTGTCGATCCCCGACATCGAAGTGGAAATGACCGCGCGCGGCCACGTCTACCGGTTCGCGCTGCTGTCGCGTCGACTGCGCAGCCCGCGCCTGCGCGTGCCGCAGGAGCGTGCGCTGGGCAGCAGCGGCAAGGTGCTCGCGCTGGAAAGCGTGCACCTGGCAGACGGCCGCCCGTTCGCGCTGGAACAGCGGGTGATCGACACCACCACCGTGCCCGAGGCATTGCTGCAGCCGTTCACCGACGTGGCGCCGGGCAGTTGGTTGTTGCGCAACGTGCCGTGGACGCGCGCCGAACACCGCATCAGTGCCGTCAGTGCGGACGCCGCGCAAGCCGAACGCCTGCAGGTGGACGATGGCGCGGCCTGTCTGGTCATCGATCGCCACACTTGGCGCGGCGACCAGCCGGTCACCTACGTGCGGCAGTTGTTCCTGGGCGGATCCTACGACCTGGTGGCGCGGTTCGCACCGGGAATGCGCTGAGCCTCAAACGCCGCGCGCAAGCGCATAGGGCGATGCATGAATCAGATCGTCGTGCACTGCCGCCAGCGCACCGCCTCGTCCACGCCGGGGCGCGGATTGAGTTGCACGCGCACGGTGCGCAGGTAGGGGTAGCGCTGCAGTTCGCGGCAGATCAACGGCCACGCCGCCGCATCGTCAACCGAGCGATCCACCGCCAGCGTTGCCTGGGTGATCCAGATGCCGCGCACCAGGCCTGGCGTCTGTGCCAGCGCCTTGGACACCTCGCGCTGATAGCCCTGCATGGTTGCCGCATCCGGTTCGGCATCATTTGCCAATGGTGTCGATGCAGGCGGTGCGGCTGATGGCGGCGCGGCCTGCGGTGAGCTCGCGCCCTGCGGTGCAGGTGTTGCAGCGACCGCTGCGGCAGCACCTGGGGCGGCCACCACCGTTGCCTGCTGCGTGGGCGCAGGTGGCTGCACCGGTTGCAAGGCCAGCACCGTGACCAGCGCCAAGGTTGCCAGCGCTGCAGCGGCAATGAGGCTGTGACGGATCGCGCGACGGCGCGCCATGCCGACTACGCCGGTTTCCACATCGCCCGGCAGATACGGCTTGAGCAAGGGCCACAGGCGCACGCCATCTAGCACTTCGATGGACTGCTTCTCGGCGGCCGCCAGGCCTTCGCGTTCCATGCGGCCCTCGGTCACCATCACGCCGCCACCCGCGCCGGCCAGCCGTGCCATCGCACCCAGCTCGTTCACCGCTGCCACGCCGATGCGGTAGCCGCGCCCGTGCTTGCAGGCCACCAGGCGCGTGCCCTGCTCGGTCTGCATCATGAAGTCCGCCGTCGGCAGGCCGTCCTGCGGCACCTGCGTGGGTTGCCAGCCGCGTTGCTCCTGCAGCACGCGCTGCACCACGGCGGAAAAATCGCGCCAGTGCATCGCCGCCAATGCACGCACACCCTCGCTGGTTTCGTTGGCACGGCGCCGCACCAGCCACACATAGGCGCACACCACCACCCACAGCAGCAGGGAAACCACAAGCGCCACAGTCCAGGAAGGCATGAGCATCAAGCGAAGGTATGGCACGTATGACGAAGCGGTGCGCCTAGAAGAATCCTTCGCCGCAGATTCGTCAATGGATCGCGGGCGGCGATACCACGCAGCGTGATCCAGATAGCGAAAGACCCGCCAGTCCGAAGCCGTGAGGGGAGGGGAGCAAACGGACTTCGTATTACAGGACTGGCGGGTCCTTCCCGATTGTCTAAAAAATCATGTTGCTTTGCAACATTGCCGGGCTGGCTTATTCACCATCGAACGCAGCGCTGCCAGGATTGGAGTTGCCGCCGGCCGAGCCTGCGCCGGTGGTGTCGCTGCTGGCAGCCTGCGCGGCCTGATTGGCGGTGCGGTTGGCGCGCTTGGTCGCGGCGGTATTGGCGCGTACCTGGGCCTTGAGCGATTCCACCTCGCGGCGCAGGTTTTCCAGTTCGTCCTGCTCGGGAATGTTGAGCGTGCGCAGCACGCCCTTGACGCGTTCGTCGAAGGCCTTGCCCAGCTTGTCCCAACCGCGTACCGCGGTGTCGCGTGCCTGCTCGAACTGGGTCTCCACCTCTTCGCGCAGCTCATCGACGCTTTCGGCTGCCTTGCGCTGGCCGCTGCGCTCGTAGGCTGCGCCTTCGCGCACCAGCGAATCGAACAACTTGCCACCCTCGCTCTGTACCCGTCCCAGCGCACCTAGCCCGGCCAGCCACACCGTCTGCGCCGATTCGCCGAGCCGGCGCGAAATCTGTTCCGCCTGCGCCTGGAAGCCGTGCGCGGCATCGTCGCGCTTGCCGTTCTGATCGTATCCGGTCGTCATGGAATGCTCCTGTGGGTTGCCAAAGTGACGTTGCCTTCACCCTAGTCCCGGCACTGCATCGAGCAGGTGAAGCACGCTCAGAGCATCCGCCTGCAATGGGCCGCGCGGGTGACTTGTCGCTGAAGCACCGGTGCGGTCAGGCCATGGCCGGGCGATCAGGCCCGGACCAACGACGCTGCGGCTCAGGCGAGTTTTTCGGCCAGCAGGCGCCGGATCTCCGATTCCACCATCGGCTGCATCGCCGACAACAGGAAGCCGAGCTCGGCGGTGACATGTACCTGCTGCGGCAGCAGGGTGATTGCCCCATCCACGCCGGCCCGCGCGATGCGCAAGGTATCGCCTTCCCAATGCGAGGCGACGCCATAGCGATCGGTCAACTTGCGCGCCGCCGCGTCGATCGCTGCGCGGGCCTGGGCCGGCGACAAGGCATGGTCGTGGCGGATATCGATGCTGGACATGGGTTCCATGGGGAAGACGAAAGAAGCGTGCATTGTGCGCATGCGCGGGCCAGGCTCCAAGTGCGGCGCGCGCGTGGTCAAGCAGCGCCGCCACTTCGGTGCCGTACCTGCGTCGGCAGGACGCAGGTCACATTGTTGGCCGCGGCGCGCGGCAAACCTGCTAGGCTGCGGCGGGTGCGCGATCTGCAAGTTCATTTCACCCACCGGCAGCAGCCGGATCATTCCCTCAAGCCCGGCGTCCACCGGATCGTCCGCCATGCCTCCGGCAGCGTGCGGGTGGTTGCCGATGCGCAGGGTGCGTTGCTGTTGGCGCAGTTCTGCCTGGACCAGCGCGGGCTGTGGCTACAGGTCGCCAACGGGATCCGCGGCATCCATGTCAACGGACGTCCGGTGCGGCGCATGGCGCTGTTGCGCCCCGGCGATGCGATCTACGCCGATGGCGTGGAGATGCTGCTGCGCAGTGCGCCATCGAGCGCGCCGGCCAACGACGTTGCAGACGACGATGCCGGCCTGAGCGAGGTCTGTCTGCTGTTGCGCGGGCTGGGCGGCCGCCATCACGGGCGCAGCTTCACGCTGGACCGCTCACGCCTGGTCGGCAGCGACCCGGCGGCGGACATCGTCATCGACGACCCGGCCTTCGCCGCGCAGCACGCGCGCCTGGAACGTCACGGCGACCGTGTGCTGATCCGCGACCTGGGTTCGGAAGAGGGCAGCTGGATCAACGGCGTGCAGGTGCGCGACGGCTGGCTGCAGGCCGGCGACCAGGTGGTGTTCGATGCCCGCCACCGCTTTGTCGTCGAGGTGCCGCGGATCCATCACGGCACCACCTGGGACCTTCCCGAGTCGGAGCCGTTGCCACCACCACGCGCGCCCGGCGAACCGGTGCGTGCGCCGGTCAAGGTGGCGCGCTGGCCGTGGTTGCTGCTCAGCGCGGTGTTGCTGGCGGCGGCGTTGAGCGCCTTGCTGTGGTTCGGCGCGCGCTGAGTTTCTTCCAGATCCGCCAGCCCAGCAGCACCGCCAGGATGCCGGCATACAGCGCCGGTTCGCGGATGTCGGATTTCACCAGCCACCAGAAATGCAGCACTGCCAGCAACCCGATCGGGTAGATCAGCATGTGCAGGCGGCCCCAGTTGCGCTTGAGCCGCCGCATCCAGCCCTGGGTGGAGGTGATCGCCAGCGGCACCAGCAGCAGCCATGCCGCAAAGCCCACCGTGATGTAGGGGCGCTTGAGGATCTCTTCGAAGATCTGCGTCCAGAAGCCGCGCAGATCCAGGCTCAGGTAGGCCGCCAGATGCACGCTGGCGTAGAAGAATGCGTACAGCCCGAGCATGCGTCGGAAACGGATCAGCGTCGCCTGGCCGGTGAGCTGGCGCAGCGGCGTGATTGCCAGGGTGATCAACAGAAAGCGCAGCGCCCACAGCCCGGTGCGGTGCTCGATCTCGGCCACCGGATCGGCGCCCAGCGCATCGCTGCCGGTTTGCCATACCTGCCAGAACTGCCAGCCGAGCAAGGCGATCGGCGTCAGCGCGGCGACATGCACCAGGGTCTTGGCGGCGATCAGGGATGCGGAGGTCTTGGCCATGCGATCTCGAAGAAGGAAGCGATGCCGCACGGGCATCAACATGCATCGTAGGAGCGCACCCGGGCGCGACGGGCATTCCTGGTAATGCCCGTCGCGCCCGGGTGCGCTCCTACGCGGGGGGTATCACTGCCTTAGAACCACTTCTTCAGGTCCATCCCCGCGTACAGCGAGGCGACCTGGTCCGCGTAGCCGTTGAACGGCTTGGTCGCGATGCGCTCGGCGAACAACTTGCTCGCGGTGCCGGCGATACGGCGCTCGGTTTTCTGGCTCCAGCGTGGGTGATCCACCGCCGGATTGACGTTGGAAAAGAAGCCGTACTCGGACGGCTGCAGATCGTGCCAGGCGGTCTCGGGCATCTTCTCGACAAAGCGGATTTCCACGATCGACTTGATGCTCTTGAAGCCGTACTTCCACGGCACCACCAGCCGCAGCGGCGCACCGTTCTGCTGCGGCAGCGGCTTGCCGTACAGGCCGGTGGCCAACAGGGTCAGCGGGTGCATCGCTTCGTCGATGCGCAGGCCTTCGCGGTACGGCCAGTTGATCGAGCGGTAGCGCACGCCGGGCATCTGCTGCGGATCAGCCAGCGTGGTGAATGCCACGTACTTGGCCTTGGAAGTCGGGGCGAAGCGCTTGAGCACCTCACCCAGCGGCACGCCTGTCCACGGGATCACCATCGACCAGCCTTCCACGCAGCGCAGCCGGTAGATGCGCTCTTCCGCGCTGATGCCCTTGAGCAATTCGTCCAGCGACAGGCTGCCGGGCTTTTCGCATTCGCCGCTGACCTTCACCGACCACGGCGACAGCTTCAGGGTCTTGGCGGCCTTGGACGGGTCGGTCTTGTCGGTGCCGAACTCGTAGAAGTTGTTGTAGCTGGTGACGTCTTCCAGCCGGGTCAGTTCCTCGGCGGTACGGAAGCCGCTGCGCGCCTGCGCCGGGGTCACCACGGTCTTGGGCGGAGGCGGCGGATCGGCCTCGGCGCAGCCGGCCACGCCCAGCGCCGGGGTCAGCGCAAACAGCTGCAGCAGCCGGCGTCGGTCGCGGTAGACGGCCTCATCGGTGATCTCGCTGGACGGCGTCTTCAAGACATCGCGAAGGGACATGGCTCGCTCCTGACAGTGGCTGCTAATGAGAATACCGGACCATGGTGATGACGCTGCCGATGGCCTACGCAAACCATACGTCGCCGTGGGTGAGAAGGATGCACATGCAACTTTTCTGCAACGCTGCCAAGGCCGGTGCGCTGCGGCATACTAGAAGGCTAGCTCGACAAGGTGTGCCATGACACGCGCGTTCAATTTCAGTGCCGGCCCTGCGACATTGCCGGAATCGGTCCTGCGCCAGGCGCAGGAAGAGATGGTCGAGTGGAACGGCGTCGGCGCCTCGATCGTGGAAATCAGCCACCGCAGCGCCGATTTCATGGCCGTGGCGGCCGCGGCCGAAGCCGATCTGCGTACCCTGTTGTCGATTCCCGACGATTACGCGGTGCTGTTCACCGCCGGTGGCGCCACCACCATCCAGGCGCTGCTGCCGCTGAATTTCGCCGCACCCGGCCAGGCTGCCGACTACGTGATCACCGGCCACTGGGGCAAGACCGCGATCAAGCAGGCGGCCACCTATGTGGATGCGCGCATTGCTGCCGACGGCCAGGCGGGCGGCTTCACCGACATTCCGCCAGTGGCCAGTTGGACCTTGTCGCCGCACTCGGCCTACGTGCACATCACCGCCAACGAAACCATCCACGGCGTCGAGTTCCGCGACACGCCGGCAGTGGGCACGCTGCCGCTGTTTGCCGATTTCAGTTCGTCGATCGCCTCCGAGCCGCTGGATGTGTCGCGCTACGGGCTGATCTATGCCGGCGCGCAGAAGAATCTGGGCCCGGTCGGCATCTCGGTACTGATCGTGCGGCGCGACCTGCTCGAACGCGCCGGCCAGCCGCGCGCGGACATCTTCAACTACGCCTCGCATGCCGCCCGCGATTCGATGCTCAACACGCCGCCGACCTGGAACTGGTATCTGCTCGGACTCACCGTGAAGTGGATGCTGGAGCAGGGCGGGGTGGACGAGTTCGCCCGCCGCAACGCCGAAAAGGCTGCGCTGGTGTATGGCGCGATCGATGGTTCCGGCGGGTTCTATCGCAACCTGGTCAAGCCGGCGGTGCGTTCGCGCATGAACATCCCGTTCTTCCTGGCCGACGAGCAGCTGGATGCGTTGTTCGTCAGCGAATCCAAGGCAGCCGGTCTGCTGGCGCTGAAGGGGCACAAGGCGGTCGGCGGCATTCGCGCCTCGCTCTACAACGCGATGCCGGTGGCGGGCGCGCAGGCGCTGGCGAGCTTCATGCACGACTTCCAGCAGCGTCACGGCTGAGTCTTTCATTCGACCGCGGCGCATGCCGCGCAGGCGCATGCGCCGCAATTTCAAGGAATGCCGAGCGATGGCTCCCAAGTCCAGCAAGCCCAGTGCCGCCACCGGTGGCAAGACCAAACCGGCAGGCAAGTCCGCCGCCAAGTCCGCGGCCAACGCCTCGGACAAGCGCGCGATCAAGCCGGCCACCGCTGCGCCGGTGCTGGCCGACGTGCGCGCCAAGATCGACGAGATCGACCGCACCATCCAGGCGTTGATCGCCGAACGCGCCAACTTCGCCCATCAGGTCGGCAAGGCCAAGGGCAAGCTCGCCGCAGCGGTGGATTACTACCGGCCCGAGCGCGAGGCGCAGGTGCTGCGCATGGTGGTGGACCGCAACGAAGGCCCGCTCAGCGATGAAGTGCTGGTGCACGTGTACCGCGAAATCATGTCCGCGTGCCTGGCCCAGCAGGAGCCGTTGAAGATCGGCTATCTCGGCCCGGAAGGCACCTTCAGCCAGCAGGCGGTGCTCAAGCACTTCGGCCGTTCGGCAGTCGGCCTGCCGATGGCAACCATCGAGGAAGTGTTCCAGGAAGTGGAAGCCGGCAATGCCGATTTCGGCGTGGTGCCGGTGGAAAATTCCGGCCAGGGCACCATCCAGGTCACCCTGGACATGTTCCTGACCTCCAACCTGAAAATCTGCGGCGAAGTCGAGTTGCGCGTGCACCAGTACCTGCTCTCGCGCAACGGCCGGCTGGAAGACATCGAGCGCATCTACGCGCATTCGCAGTCGTTTGCGCAGACCGCCGGTTGGCTGCGTTCGCACCTGCCCAAGGTCGAGAAGATCGCCGTCTCCAGCAATGCCGAAGGCGCACGCCGCGCCCGCAATGCCGAGGACGCCGCGGCGATCGGCGGCGAGAGCGCCGCGCATGTGTATGGCTTGAAGAAAGTCATCATGAAGTCGATCGAAGACGACGACGACAACACCACGCGTTTTCTGGTGATCGGCCGGCAGATCTTTCCCACCTCCGGGCATGACCGCACCTCGGTGCTGGTGTTCATCCACGACAAGCCAGGTGCATTGTTCGACGTGCTCAGCCCGTTCGCGCGGCATGGCATCAGCATGAACCGCATCGAGTCGCGTCCCTCGCACCAGGCCAAGTGGGAATACGGCTTCTTCATCGACCTGGCCGGCCACGTGGAAGACGAGGCGATGAAGCAGGCGCTGGCCGAACTGGAAGCGCACTCGGCGCAGATCAAGGTGCTGGGCTCGTACCCGGTCGCCATTCCCTGAGCGCCGGGCGTCACGCCAGCGCAGTCCCGACGGGCGCGCCGTCACCGGCCGAGGTGACGGTAGCGCCACGACACTCTTCAACGCGCATCGCCGCACAGGGCGATGCCGCAGCAATCGGATCACACGCATGAGCAGCAGCACGCACCACTGGATCGCCCGGCAGGGCAGCGCATTGCAGGGCAGCCTGGCCATTCCTGGCGACAAGTCGGTCTCGCACCGCGCAGTGATGTTCGCCGCGCTGGCCGATGGCGTCTCGCAGATCGACGGCTTTCTCGAAGGCGAAGACACGCGCTCCACCGCGGCCATTTTCGCCCAGCTCGGTGTGCGCATCGACACGCCGTCGGCGTCGCAGCGCATCGTGCACGGCGTCGGCGTGGATGGCCTGCAGCCGCCCAGCCAGGCGCTGGACTGTGGCAACGCCGGCACCGGCATGCGTCTGCTCACCGGCCTGCTGGCCGCGCAGCGTTTCGATAGCGAGTTGGTCGGCGATGCGTCGCTGTCCAAGCGCCCGATGCGGCGCGTGACCGGCCCGCTGGCACAGATGGGCGCGCGCATCGACACCGAGGACGACGGCACCCCGCCGCTGCGTGTGCACGGCGGCCAGACCTTGCATGGCATCGACTTCGTCTCGCCGGTCGCCAGCGCGCAGGTCAAATCCGCGGTGTTGCTGGCAGGCCTGTATGCGCAGGGCGAGACGTCGGTCAGCGAGCCGCATCCCACCCGCGATTACACCGAGCGCATGTTGTCCGCGTTTGGGGTTGAGATCGATTTCTCGCCCGGCAAGGCGCGGCTACGCGGTGGTCAGCGTCTGCGCGCCACCGATATCGCGGTGCCTGCTGATTTTTCGTCGGCGGCGTTCTTCATCGTGGCAGCCAGCATCATTCCCGGTTCGGAGGTGCTGCTGCGTGCGGTGGGCCTGAATCCACGTCGCACCGGGTTGCTGGCGGCACTGCGGCTGATGGGCGCGGATATCGCCGAAGAACGTCATGCCGAACATGGTGGCGAGCCGGTGGCCGATCTGCGCGTGCGCTACGTGCCGCTGCAAGGCGCGCAGATTCCCGAAGCGCTGGTGCCTGACATGATCGACGAATTCCCGGCGCTGTTTGTGGCCGCCGCTGCGGCAACCGGGCAGACGGTGGTCACCGGCGCTGCCGAATTGCGGGTCAAGGAGTCCGACCGCCTTGCAGCCATGGCCATCGGGCTGCGCGCGCTGGGCGTGCGTGTGGACGAAACCCCTGATGGCGCCACCATTCACGGCGGCAGCATCGGCAGCGGCGTGATCGAAAGCCACGGCGACCACCGCATCGCGATGGCGTTTGCCATTGCCGGGCAGCTGTCCACCGGCAGCGTGCGGGTCAACGACGTGGCCAATGTCGCAACCTCGTTCCCGGGCTTCGACAGCCTGGCGCGGGGCGCCGGTTTCGGGCTCGAAACGACCTGAGTAACGAAACGGCTTCGGTAGGAAAAGCGGGCAGTTCTCTTACCGGTTGAGGACTGCTCGTCGGATGAGGACTGCTCGATCGAAGGGCGTCGTGAGTGGCGACGCCTGTCAGTTGACTTTTAGATGCCGCGTTGCAGCCAGCACGGCGCTATTACGATCCAACTTGGTTGATGATCCCGCTCAGCGCTCTGCGGTGAACTCCACCGGCACCTGCACGCTGCTGACGACGGCATGGCCGTCACGGGTGGCTGGCTCGAAACGCCACTGACGCAAGCTGTCCATCACCGCTGCATCCAGGCGCGGGTCGTTGCTGCCGCTGCGATCGACGATGCTCACATCGCTCACCCGGCCTTGCACATCCAACTGCAGGCGGGCGGTGCGGCTGCCTGCGATCCCGGCCTGCGCGATATCCGACGGGTAGCTCGGCATCGCATTGCCCGGCAGCGGAATCGCTTCTTCAGTGCTGACCGGCGCGCGCGCGGGTTGGTGCGCAATCATGGTCATCGCACGCGGGCCATCCGAGGTCGGGAGGATCTGGCGACTGGCCGCAGGCGCGGGGCGCGTATCGGTCGCAAACGATTCATCGCTATGGCGGGCCCACCACCAGGTCGGCACCACCACCAGCAGCGCCAGCAGGGTCGCCCACAGCCACGGCGAGGCGCCGTCGGCCGTGTCGTCGCCCGCACGGTCTTGCGCATGCACGGGGCGGGGCGGCAGTGCCTGGGTAGGGTGTGACGAAGGATTGGAGATGAAGGACATGGCCGGCCTCCTGGCGCATCTTTGGGATGACGTGGCCAGTCTGGTCGGCCTTGCCTGAGGCCCAGCTAAGGCAGGGCGCTCAGGAAGGTTTAAACGGCGGTAGACATTCAGCTTGGTCAAACCGAGTCAAGGTCTGGTTCGACCCGCTTTGTCCGGTTAACGCGCAGTGATGTTCGTCGATTGCGGTAGTCCGGCCGTCGTCAGTTTGCGGTACGCACGACGCGGCTCAGCGGCCGGGCTTACTGCGCCGGCTTGAACTCGAACGGGATATCCAGACTGCCGGCAATCGGCTGGCCGTTGCGCTGCGCCGGATGGAAACGCCAGTGACGCACCGCTTCCATCGCGGCGCGGTCCAGATCGCGCGAGCCGCTGCGTTGCACCAGCGTCACCCCGCCTGGGTTGCCCGCTGCGTCTACGTCCACCCGCACCACCACATCGCCGGCGTCGCCGCGACGCAAGGCAGCCGAGGGATAGCGTGGCGGCGGCATCTGGCCCTGCATCGGCACCGGGCGATCTCCGCCTGCGGCCGCCGCGGCGTTTGCCGGTGCTGCGCCCGGCGCGCCGGGAACCGCGTCCTCCGGCAAGGGCGTCGGCGCGGGCGGGGCTGGCGGCGCAGTTTCCACCAGTGTCGGGGTCTCTTCCGGTGGCTTGGCCTGGGGCATGTCGCTGGCGCCGTCCTGGGCCGGCAGCGGTGCGGGCAACGGCTGGATGTTGTCGTCGGCCTGCGCACCTGCAGCCGGTTGCGCCGGCGAGGCCTTGTAGAAGTCGTCCTTGCGGCCGGTGGCCCATACCAGCAGGAACAGCAGCAGGCCGGCAACGAAGGCGATACCGGCAATTTTCAGGGTGTGGCGGGGCAGTCGCAGGACGATCTGACGATCGGACGCAGGGCGGGGCGCGGGCATAGGGCTCACCTGAAGGATCGGGCCAATTCTGGCATAGCAGCGGTGAATCGATCGCAGCAGGTGGCGGAACAGGCGATAATCTCGCGCTTCCTACCGACACACAGACTCCCGATGCTAGATCCGGCCCTGCTTCGCCAACATCCCGCCGACCTTGCCGAGCGCCTGCGCAGCACGCGCAGTTTCTCCCTGGACACTGCGGAACTGGAGTCGCTGGAAAGCGAGCGCAAGCGCATCCAGGTGCGCACGCAGGAGCTGCAGAGTCAGCGCAATTCCAAGTCCAAGGCGATCGGGCAGGCCAAGGCAAAGGGCGAGGATGTCACTGCGCTGATGGCCGAAGTGGCCGGTTTCGGTGATGAGCTCAAAGCCTCCGAAGAAGCGCTGGAGGTGATTCGCGCCAAGCTGGAGACCATCGCGCTGGGCTTGCCCAATTTGCCCGCAGACGACGTGCCGCAGGGCAGGGACGAGAGCGAGAATGTCGAGCAGTCGCGCTGGGGCACGCCGCGTCAGTTCGACTTCCCGGTCAAGGACCATGTGGAACTCGGTGCGCCGCACGGCTGGCTGGACGGCGAGACCGCCGCCAAGCTGTCGGGTGCGCGTTTCACCGTGCTGCGCGGGCCGGTCGCGCGGCTGCACCGCGCGCTGGCGCAATTCATGCTCGACCTGCATGTCGGCGAGCATGGCTACGAAGAAACCAATGTGCCGCTGCTGGTCAATGCCGAATCGATGCGCGGCACCGGGCAACTGCCCAAGTTCGAGGACGACCTGTTTCAGACCGAAGTGGGCGAGTCGCGCCGCTATCTGATTCCTACCTCGGAAGTGCCGCTGACCAATATCGTGCGCGACGAAATCGTCGATGCCGAGCGTCTGCCATTGCGTATGACCGCGCATTCGATGTGCTTCCGTGCCGAAGCCGGCAGCGGCGGCCGCGACACGCGCGGCATGATCCGCCAGCACCAGTTCGAAAAAGTAGAGCTGGTCACCGCCTGCGCGCCGGAACACAGCGATGCCGAGCATCAGCGCATGACCCGCTGCGCCGAAGTGGTGCTGGAAAAACTCGGCCTGCCGTATCGCAAGGTGCTGCTGTGCACCGGCGACATGGGCTTCTCGGCGATCAAGACCTACGATTTGGAAGTGTGGCTGCCGTCGCAGGACACCTATCGCGAGATTTCGTCGTGCTCGAACTGCGGCGATTTCCAGGCGCGGCGCATGCAGGCGCGCTGGCGCAACCCGGCCAGCGGCAAGCCGGAGCTGCTGCACACGCTCAACGGCTCCGGCACCGCCGTGGGCCGCGCGATGATCGCGGTGATGGAGAACTACCAGAACGCCGACGGCTCGATCGATGTGCCCGAGGTGCTGCGTCCATATATGGGCGGGCTCGAGCGGATCGGATAAGAGCGGCTGAGGCACCGGCTGCGCGGTGTCCAGACGGGCGCGGCCGATGCATGGAATGGGTGTGCATTTTCATGTTCGATTCCAGGCGGACAGGCAGTCTCGACTGGCGACTGGCGACTGGCGACTGCCAGCTCCGGCTCGCTCGTCAGCCTTGTTGAGCATGTTGCTCGCTGCCGCTTAGCTGCCCAGGTTGCGGTGGGGTAGCTGTTAAAAATATTGATCGAGAACGGGGCCGGCACTGGCCCCGTTTGCATTTCCATGGCGCACGGCTTGTTGCATTGCCTGGAAGACCCTGGCGGATCTTGCGAGCGCTACCCGCCGACATCTGCGCTGGGTGCCGCGCGTAGCGGCGGCGAAAACGATGGAGCTCCGTGCACAAGAGTTCGATGTTCTGGCTGCAAGGAACTACATTTCTGATGTATCAGGTCGTTGCTCTGTTGGAATAAAGGTGATTAAATATCACTTATCGTTCTATCCATGGATGCCTGCGCCATGCACGACCTGAATGACCTGTACTACTTTGCGATGGTGGTGGACCACGGCGGCTTCGCCGCGGCCGAGCGTGCGCTCGGGATCCCCAAGTCGCGCCTGAGCCGCCGTATCAGCCAGCTCGAAACGGATCTGGGCGTGCGCCTGCTGCAGCGCTCCACGCGCCGCTTTGCGGTCACCGACGTCGGCACCAGCGTGCATCGGCACGCGCAGACCATGCTGGCCGAAGCTCAGGCCGCGCGCGAGGTGGTGGATCGTCTCAGTGCCGAGCCGCGCGGTCTCGTACGTGTGAGCGTTCCGGTCTCGCTGGCGCAGATCCAGCTGCCCAAGCTGTTGCCGGAATTCCTGGCCAAGTACCCCAAGGTGCGGCTGCAGCTCAACATCAGCAATCGCCGCGTCGACGTCATCAACGAAGGCTACGACATCGCGCTGCGTGTGCGTTCGCGCCTGGACGACGACGGGAGCCTGGTGATGCGCAGCTTCGGCCAGGTGCAGGAGTTGCTGGTGGCCAGCCCCAAATACCTGGACCGCGCCGGGCGCCCCAAGGACCCAAGCGAGCTGGCCAACCACACCACCATGAGCACCAGCGAGGACGAAGCCCACCAGCGCTGGGAACTGCACGGCCCCAATGGCGAGATGCGCCGCGTGGACCTGCAGCCGCGTCTGGCCGGCTTCGATTTCCCGCTGCTGCAGTCGATGGCGCGCGATGGCTTCGGCATCACCATGCTGCCGGAAACCGTGTGCGCCCAGGCAGTGCGCAGCGGCGAGCTGGAAGTGGTGCTGCCGCACTGGTCGCTGCCGCAAGGCATCTGCCACGCGGTGTTCGCCTCGCGCCGCGGCCTGCTGCCGGCGGTGCGGGTGTTTATCGACTTCCTGGCCGAGCACCTGCCGCAGGAAATCGAACGCTCGCGCCTGGATTGCGGCGGCAACTGCGCCGAGCTGGCCGAAAAGCTCAAGCGTGCGGCCGCGACCGCACCGCGCCTGGCCGTGGCGGAAGCCGGCTGAGCGCCGTGCCTGTTGGTGGCTGAAGCCGGCTAAGCGCTGTGCCTGGTCGTCGACGTCGGCACATCAGCGCTGTCGCTTGGCAGCACTGCGTAATCGAGAACGCTGCGTAACCCGGCAAGCGGAACCGCTTGGCTGAGCTGTGCAGCTCAACAACACGCGGCGCTTAGCAAAGCGCGTCCGGGCATGCGAGAATGCGCGCCCGGGAGCAATCCCGGGTCGATGGCACCGCGTAAAGCCGAGTCCATCGACACACGTCACCCGCATCGCGCGTGGCGCAAGCGTGATCACCCGACACCTTCGGCGGTCACGCAAGGCAGCATCGGAGAGATGGCCGAGCGGTTTAAGGCACCGGTCTTGAAAACCGGCGAAGGGTCAAACCTTCCGTGGGTTCGAATCCCACTCTCTCCGCCAGTCACTTCTAAGCCGTTAGTTTTTAAAATAAAAATCTGACTTGGTTGGATTGGAAGGCAGGAAGCATGCAGAGGAAACACTCGCATGCGCATCCCTCATCATCTGAGCCGTTCTCCGACCGGTCGTTGGTCGTTTGTCCAACGTGTGCCCGTCGATTTGCAAACCGTGATGGGCTGCCGGCTTATCAAACGCACTTTGCAAACGAAGGACTTGGCGCAAGCGCATGTGCGTGCGGTGGTGCTTGGGGCGGGCTATGCTCGGCTCTTCGCACAGTCGAAGGATCAACGCGTGGCCAAGCTCGGCAAACCGGACGCCGACCCCCTAATCGCTCGCCTAGCGAGCGCCGAGAACCTCCAAGAATTGACGCTCAATCGCACCCGCTAACCGGATGGGACGGTAAACGAGCAGTGGTAGATCGATAGCCCAAAAGACCTGAAGTTGTATCGGCAGTTGATGGAGTTGTAAGCAAGGGGGCGTGGCAAGCGCCCAGCCGCCGCGACTCCCAGTAACCGCTTCCACCACATTCCGGGGCGCCGCATAAGTCCAGCCCGGTTCGGCTGTCATCTCCGCCGGCCATCGAGACGATGACGCTGGGAAAGGCCCGGGACGCGTTCCTGGCGACCCTCAAAGGCTCGACGCTGCCCGAAACCTACACGATCCAAAAGAGGGTCAGTCGTGTATGTGCAGCGGCAAGAAGCTAGGATTGCAGTGGTTGAGGAAAAGCTTGGGCGAACGCAAGTGGGGAAAGAAAAAATTCGGAATTGATGGGATTGTCTGTTCGTCAGCTGGCAGCGTTGGCTCGGCGAAAGGAAGAAAAGGCTCCGGCAGTAGGGGCGTCTTCTTTGCATTTCGAAAGACTTAGCTCAAATCACAACCGCTCGGCTGCGGCCAAAGTAGTGGCCGGCAACATCGCCTTGACGTTGGCCGGTGCTGAGATGCCAATCGTGCTGGCGCCCAAGATGTCTTCTAGCTCGTTGATGCTGACGATGTAGCTGTCCAGCGACCCGGGCGTAGCGCTGTCGAGGATCAGCCAGCTGATGGCCAGCGAGCCGCCGCTGGGGTTGGCCGTAATGATTATTCTCTGAAAGAAGTCTGGCATCCGATGCCGTGGCTGGAAAGGAAGTAGTTGTTGGTGATGTCGCTATAGATGACGTCACTGTAGACCAGGGCGCTGGCGATGTCCCGGTAGCACTCGGCGACGTCTTCCCTGACACTTGGCGCCTTGGTTGAAGCTAGCGACCTGCGGAACAATGCGGACAGCCGAAGGCGGCCCAACTGGGCGAGTGATGGGGTGACGCAGGGTCCGTGTCAGATAACCGCTGATGACAGTGTCAGGGTTTTCTGAATCCAGCATAGGGAGGGCGACCCTTAGTTTCGCCTTTCGTAAGCATTCCTCATAACGTCAAAAATTTGTGGTCCTGCGTTTTAGCTCCCTCAACGGTGGGTAGCCGATAGCAGGCAGTTGACATCAAACTGGCGCCGAGCAACTCTAATGCGCGTGGGGGTATTGGGGAATGACCTCGCGGTCGCGCTTCGCGCACCCTCCGCATTCTTTGAACACGAACACCTGCCGATAGGTTTACTGGGCATGCGTTGCCATGCCTTGTCTTCGCATGGGCGCTAGTTCGTGGGAGCGATGAGGTCTACCCGGATCTCGGTCAGTGATCAACTTGGAAGATGCTATGGAATCGGGCACAAAGCCGCGCCAGATGCGCGCGTTTGGATTTGCACTGGCTGCTTTGGCAGGGATCATGCCCGTAGCAGGATCGGCCGAGAACGTCTACGACGACTACGGCAAGCTGATTCAGTCCGGAGCTGTGGTTACAAGTCCGGGGGACAAGCTCTTCGGGGACAACATCAACCTCTATACCGGGTCGATGGAAATCACGCAGACCGACGTCGACTTGAAGGGCAACAACGCACTCCAAGTCCGGATAGGCCGTCGGTTCACGGTGGGCAGTCCGAGTAGGGGGCACTTCAAACTCTGGGACCTGGACATTCCCAACATGCACGGGGTCTTCGCCTTTCCAGGCGGCAACACCGCGCCAGACGGCTGGGCAATAAATGGGACCAGAGACACCGCTTACAACCGGTGCAGCAGCTACAGCGTGCCCCCCGCTGCCCAAAACCAAGGTGGGATCTTTGAGTCTTCCGAGTTCTGGCGCGGCAACTTTCTCTACCGCCCTGGAAGCGGCGATCAGGAGCTGCTGCGAGCTTCTGCTCAAGCCCTTCGTCCAGACGATGGACGCACTTATCCCATCGTTCTAAAAGACGGCTCTGCTATCCGTTGTCTGGCGTCGTTGGATGGAGCCAGCGAATCGGGAGTGCGTGGTGAAGGATTTGAATTGGTTGACACGCAAGGCAGCGTGTATGCCTTCAACCACATGGTCACGCGCTCCTATCCAGCGTTGGCTAAGTCCTCCCCTGGCCCAGAGGCCCTTTCTGCAGGTGCGGCGATGACCACCGCAAGCGTCGGTGGAATCGTTCCGATGGTCGCTAACAACTACATCCTGGTTCGCAAGGAGGTCTTGATCTATCCCACGCGAGTGACCGATCGCTTCGGCAACACGGTGGTTTACAACTGGAATCCCGGTGCTCCGTGGCAGCTTCTAAGCATTGTTGCAAGCGATGGGCGTCGCATTGACCTGTCGTATGCCGGAGGGAATGGCAACACCATCACCTCCGTGACAACTGGCGGGCGAACCTGGTCTTACGGCTACAGCGACACCCTGGACACAGTGACGCTGCCTGACGGCAGCAGCTGGACTTTTGACTTGGTCGCCTTGTCTCTTGCACGCGTAACTTACAGCCAGCCGCCGGGCTGCGACAACATACGCCCTTGGTCCGGTGGCACTAGAGTGGGAAGCATTACTGCTCCCACCGGTGCTCGCAGCGATTACACGATCAATTCCATGCTGATGGGCCGGTCGTGGGTGCCCAGGGTTTGCAGGAGAGAAGAAGCCTACTCTGACATCCCCTACCAGTTCTATGTCATGGCAGTTACCAGTCGGCGTATCTCCGGCCCCGGGTTGCCGTCGCAGGGCCTCACCTGGACGTATGACTACGGCACACCAAACAACTGCTGGCAGCCAAGTCCCAACCCAAATCCTCTCGACCCTACCAAATACGTTGAGTGTAATGCTGGCTCGCCCATTACTCGGGACATCACCGTCAAGGATCCTGCAGGGCAGGCCACGCGTTATCGATTTGGAAATCGCTATTGGTCCAACGAAGGCTTATTACTCCAGCAGGACTTCGGTTGGAATGGTTCTACAGCCGTTCGCACGCGGATGACCGATTACGCTGCATTTGATGCGGCTCCTTATGCGGCACGGACGATGTATCCGGGTGGCAACTATGGCGATAACACGGTGGCGGCCAGGCAGCGGCCCGTGCGTCAGGTAATCACGATCGACAAGGGCGACCAGTTCGTGTGGCGGATTGCGGACTGCAATGGGCAGCCGTGTTTCGATGAGTTTGCTCGTCCGTTGCGGATCGAACGCTTCAGTCCCTGGCACAGCCGCACCGACGAAACCACGTATTACGATGAGCGCGGTGCGTGGGTGTTGGGACAGACCGCCATCGCTCGCAACATCAACACCGGCATTGTTACCTCTCAAGTCGACTACGGCAGCAATGCGTTGCCCCAAACGGAACGGCGCAATGGGAAGCTGGTCGCAACCTATACCTACAATCCCGATGGGACCCTGGCACAAGTCAAGGATGGCTTGGGAAACGCGACAACCTTGTCTGGCTGGAAGCGTGGCATCCCCCAGACCGTTGCAAATGCCGATGGCACGGCTAAGTCCGCATCCGTGGACGACAATGGGTGGATCCGTCAGACCAACGACGAGAATGGATTTGCGACGACGTATGGCTACGACGCGATGGGGCGGGTGAACGCCACGAACTACCCATCGGGCGACAGCACCGCTTGGAACTCGACTGCACAGGCGTTCGAGCGAGTGGGTGGCGACGAATACGGCATCGGTGCCGGCCATTGGCGCCAGACTGTGACCACTGGTAACGCACAAAAAGTTACCTACTTCGATGCACTGTGGCAGCCGCTACTGACGCGGGAATACGATGCGGCAAACGTTGCGGGGACACTCCGGGTCAAGCGCTTCGTCTACGACCATGAAGGAAGGACTATCTTTGCTTCCTATCCGAGTGGCAACGAGACCGCCAACACCGGAGTCTGGACAGAGTTCGACGTAGTGGGTCGGCCCACGGCCGTATCCCAGGACAGTGAGCAGGGACTGCTGACCACGATCACGCAGTATTTGCCTGGCGCTCAAACCCTGGTTACCAATCCGCGTGGTGCTCAGACGCGCACGGGTTACCAGGTGTTCGATCAACCGATCTATGACGCACCTGTCTGGGTGCAGCTACCAGAGTCCAGCAGGACCAATATTGCTCGCGATGTTTTCGGCAAGGCGGTCAAGATCGAGCGGGGTGCCCAATGATTCAATGCATGGATGCAATCGGTCAAAGGACGAAGTTCTACGTTCTTGGCTCCACTGGCAAGTTCAGGGCTCTTCGGACCTTTGGAGGCTGCCTCGTTTTTCTTCTACTCCTCGTGTTGCCGGGATTTGCGCACGCAGCTCGCCAATGTCCAGACGGCAGCCCTGCGGGTAGAGGCAACATTTGTCCGGACGTTCCAGACAACGAGGCCCGCTGGGTGGGCTATAACGTGCCATCCCAGATGGTCGTTGGGCAGACGTATGCGGTCAGCGCGACCTACCAGAACATGGGCAACCAAGTGTGGGGTTCAAGCATCGGCCACAAGCTTGGATATGGCGGCAGCTCTGTTCCTGTCAGTCCTTGGGGTATTTCAAGGATAGAACTGCCAGGTGCTGTCTCGATTGGAAGTAACGTAACCTTCAATTTCAATGTCACCGCGCCACTTACGCCAGGCCAGTATTCATTTGCTTGGCGAATGGTGCAGGAGGGAAAAGAGTGGTTCGGAGCGTTTGGAGCTTCTTCTATTCAGGTGCTTCCCTCGCTGATCAAAGGCAGCATCGAAAGCGTCACTTACAACGCAATATCTGGCTGGGCCTGTTCAACGTATTTGAACCGCTCGGTCGATGTGCATATGTATCTGGGCGGCTCTGCTGGCTCGGGAACCTTCGCTGGAGCCACCGCGGCTACCCTGCCAAGTGATGCTGGTATCGCAAATGCCTGTAGCGCTTCTGGCAGCAACTATCGGTTTTCGTTTCCCATCGATGAGAACTTCATCATCCAGAACGGTGGGAAGTCGATCCACATCCACGGCATATCGCCAGTGGGAGCTGGGAACGACACCATCTCTGGGTCAGGTTCAGTCGCTGTGCCTGCATCGATTATCAAAGGCAACATCGACGGAATCCAGAATGACAACGCCATCGTCGGCTGGGCGTGTTCGACTGGCTTGGCCCGGTCGGTTGATATCCATATGTATACGGGCGGCGCCTATGGAACCGGCAGTCTTGCTGCCATCGGCAGAGCCAACCTTCCCAGCGAAGGGGGCGTTGCTGGTGCCTGTTCGGGGTCGGGGAGTAATTACCGTTTCTCCATTCCCATCACGGAAGACCTGATTCGAAGCCACGGTGGAAGGCCGATCTACATCCATGGCCTTTCACCCATCGGTGGCGCAAACAATGTCATCGCGGGTTCCGGGGCAGTGGCGGTGCCGGCATCGGTCGTCAAAGGAAGAATCGATGGCATTGACAACAACAGAGCGATCGTTGGGTGGGCGTGCTCGACCAGATTGAGCCAATCCATCGAGGTTCACATGTATGCGGGCGGAGCCGCCGGCAGCGGGACGATGGTAGCAAGTGCAGGCGCGAACCTTCCCAGCGATGGTGGCATTGCCGGAGCATGTGCTGCATCGGGAGGCAATTATCGTTTTTCTATCCCAATTACCGACGAGCTAATCCGCAGTTACGGAGGCAAGTCGTTTTACATTCACGGTCTGTCACCGGTTGGCGGAGGGAACAACCTCATTGATGGGTCAGGGGCCCTAGCAATTCCAGCGCTTCAGCGTGGTGCTGCGTTTGCCTCCCAGAACATGCCTGCACAGCTCTCGACGGGTCGTTCGTATAACGGTTCGGTTCGCTTCACCAATACGGGCAACGTCACTTGGCGCCAAGGGCAGAGCTATCGGGCAGTGTTGGTTGGCGATACACGCGGGTGGTCTCCAGGCGAAATCGGCCTGCCGTCGGACGTTCCGCCGGGTGGCAGCGTGGACTTCAATTTCAGCCTCCGGGCACCTTTGGGTGCGGGCGGCTACAACCTGCGTTGGCGGATGCGCGATGGTGCTGGTGATCTGGGTAATGAGTCCAGTAATCAAGTCGTGCAGGTGGTGGCTCCGCCGCCGGTGGAACATGGCGTCGGGCTTGCTGCCCGTAGTTACGTTTACGACGCGAACCAGCAGCTGTGCAAGGTGATTGAGCCCGAAAGCGGCGCCACGGTCATGGCCTACGACGCGGCTGGCAACTTGGCTTGGTCGGCCAGCGGCTTGGACCTTCCGAGCACGACCAGCTGTGATCTGGATGCGGCAGCGAACAGTGGAAGGCGTGTCGCCCGCACCTACGACTCTCGCAACCGACTCAAGACCTTGCAGTTTCCGGACCGCAACGGCGATCAGAACTGGGACTACACGCCAGATGGCCTTCCTTCTCGCGTAAGCACGGTCAATGACTCGGGCAATACGACAGTCGTCAACGCCTACAACTACAATAAACGACGGAAGTTGCTGTCTGAGGTGGTTGAGCAGCCAGGGATCAGTTGGTCATTTGGCTACGGCTACGACGCCAATGGAGCATTGGCGAGCCAAAGCTATCCCACCGGCACAACAGTGACCTATTCGCCGAATGCGCTGGGTCAGCCAACGGCCGTGCGGGACCAGGCAGGAAACAACTACGCCACTGGGATTGCCTACTACCCAAATGGTGCGGCTAGCCAGTTCAATTATGGCAACGGTGTGAATCACTCGCTCGTGCTCAACGGGCGTCAGATGCCCCAGCAAGTGCGGGACTACAACGTTGCGTCGTTCGAGTATCAATACGACGCCAACGGGAACGTCAGCGCTATTTTCGACCAGCAAAGAGGCTCAGGCTTCAACCGCTACATGGGGTATGACGGGCTGGATCGCCTGATGGAAGCAGGGTCTGAGCGGTTTGGTGGAAGCAACTGGAACAACTACACCTACGATGTTTTGGACAACATCCTCACCGCCAAGCTCCCAGGTGTGCGTGAGAACAACTACTGGTATGACTCTAAGAACCGCCTCACCAACATCCTGAGCAATGAAGGGTCCACGACAATCGGCCTGAACTACGACGTTCAGGGCAACTTGAAGAACAAGAACGGCCAGGCCTACGCGTTCGACTATGGAAATCGTCTGAGAGACGTGACAGGGAAAGAGGCCTATCGCTACGACGCTTATGGACGTCGGGTGTTATCTGGGGGCTTATCTACCTTGAACATACAAGCGTATAGCCAGGCGGGACAGCTGCTTTACGCTGAGGTGCGCGGCAAGGGCAACACCGAATACGTCTACCTCAACGGGAGCTTGCTCGCCACGCGCAATGCAGGGGCCATCAAGTTCCAGCACACCGATGCATTGGGCAGCCCGATTGCGGTGACCGACGCTGCCAGTCAAGTAGTTGAAAGGACTGACTACCAGCCCTACGGCAGCCCCATCGGTAAGACGGTCGATGGCATCGGCTACACCGGTCATGCCATGGATGGTGCGACCGGGCTGACCTACATGCAGCAGCGCTACTACGACCAGGACCTTGGGCGGTTCCTGAGCGTGGATCCGGTGGCTGCGGACTCGGTTTTTTCGGCGAATTTTAATCGCTATTGGTATGCTAATAACAATCCGTATCGCTTCACAGATCCGGATGGGCGAGATGTCAAATGTGACGGAGTCAAGTGCCACATCAATAGCCGTAACGGCTACGAATTCTGGGCAGTCGATTTCCCGCGATACACCGCCATCACTATGCAGACCGCAGTCTTGGACATCGCAATCGCCTACGTCCAGGCAATCCAAGCAGTTGCAAACGTTACCCAAAGTGGGGAGCCACAGACTAGCAACAATCCTTATGATGGCCCGGTGGACAGCCCCGTCATCGTAGTAGATGGTGACGGCAACGCTATCCCGGTTGAACAAGGAGAGCAGATAAAGGGCTCGCCTGACGGTAGATATCAGCAGGTTCTCGGTCAAGATGGCAGGCCAACAGGAACGCGTTTGGACAAAGGCGGGCACAAGGGACAATCTGATCCAAAAGCTCAGGGACCTCACGGGCATCGCCCTGGTGTAACTGATGACACGGGAAATCCGCACTTGCCGCTAAACCCGCCAATCCCTGAAAAGCGAGAGGATAATTAATGCCGAAGTTCAACTATGACGACCGGGTTCGTGTGATAAGCGGTGCTAGCGCATCAGCTAGACAAGGCGCCAATGGGTGGGTTGTTGGAGTCTTTGAGAGCCGACCTGCTGGAGAATATTTCCAAGCGTTTCCAGAAGGTGTGGTCTATTCGATAGAGTTCGAGGATGGCCAAGCTCTGGAGATACATGAGGTCGACTTGGAAGCCTTGGAATAGTTTGGTGCCATGTTTTTCTGACGCCCAAGGTATGGCTCCCACGATGTGGATGGAGACAAATTTTATCCACTCAATTACAGGCACAGAACCAAGACCAGCATCTGTAGCGATTTCAGAACAACGACTGTCCTCAGCTGAAGCTTGGTATTGCAGCTGTGCTACATAGGCCACCTGTGGATGGAGAACTCCGCCTTCCGCAGTCCCGCCGAGCCTGACGGAGCCAGGAAGATCAGGCTGAGCGAGAACTACCAGAAAAACCGGTTGTGCGGAGTAGCACCAGGCAGGCATGGCTCCCAGTTTTGGCGGGCATGCTGCTGCGATGAGTGCTATGGCGAGATAGCGGGCATGTTTTGCATCACCGCGAAGCGCGTTTCGACTTGTTCGTGGCTATCGACTTGAGAGCGATCTGCTGGTCACTGACCCTGACCTCGGCAAGTGGTCCTTTCAAGGCTCCGAGCTGTAAGGCACCAGATTCCCCGATGGTTAACGAACTCAACCTGGACGACTGCTTGGCGTTTCGATCGTAAGCAATGGCAATGAGGCCGTGGGCATTGAATACCAAAGCGCTGGCTCCAATAGCCATGCAGCCAGCGGAAGCCTTCTTCGCACCGGCGTCCACCATGACGAAGCGAAATCCTTTGAACGTCATGTCCGCACTGACATGCCAGCCCGCGTTGATAGCCGCCTTGGCCTCAGAGGATGGGTTGGGCAGCGACGAAAGAGGGCATCGCTCGTCGGCCTGCAGGGGTTGCTTTACCGGCGGCAGCTGAGTGGTGGGCACCAGCCTTAGGGAACCTGCGCGCTCGGTCGAAAAAGTAGGGGTTCCTGCATTCAACGGAGGCGTTACTGATGAGTTCGCTGCTGTTTCTACTGTCGTCTTATCTGGTGCGCGCTCTACATCAGCAGTGCGAAGCGCTAGCGCTACCGTCATGGTCAAGATAATCACTGCAGAAACAGCTAAGGGAGCCCAATCCGCAGTTTTTTGCGGTGCCCAAGCTGGCAATGAGGTAGGGGTAGGGCGAGTCACCATGGCCCATCATAGATTGGGTTGATTGGCGGAGCTATGATGGCGCTTCAAACCAATGGACAGGGAGATCCAGCGTAATGAACGATTTTGAACAGGTGCCTTTTGGCGCCAGCGATTTTGCGGAGAACCCAGAGAACCGGTGCGCCTGTCTGCTGCTGCTGGACACCTCAGGTTCCATGAGCGGCAAGCCCATCGAGCAGCTCAACGCGGGCCTGCTGCAGTTCCAGGAAGAACTGAACTCGGACTCGCTCGCTGCCAAGAGAGTGGAGGTCGCCATTGTCACGTTTGGCCCAGTCCAGACCGTGACCGATTTCGTCACGGCAGATAGCTTCTATCCTCCCGTGCTGTCGTGCACTGGGGACACCCCGATGGGCGCAGCGATTGAGCAAGGCTTGGAGATGGTTCGGCAACGCAAGGAGATCTACAAAGCCAACGGCGTTTCCTACTACCGACCTTGGGTGTTTCTCATCACCGATGGTTCGCCGACCGACGCATGGCAACGTGCTGCAGCTTTGGTCCGGGAAGGGGAAGCAACGAAGAACTTCCAGTTCTTCGCGGTTGGCGTGCAGGGGGCAGACATGGACACTCTTGGCAAAATCTCCTCGCGTGCACCGCTGCATCTCAAGGGCCTCCAGTTCAAGGAACTGTTCAAATGGCTGTCCAACTCAATGAGCGCGGTGTCCCGTTCGACCCCTGGAGATAATGTGCCTCTGGTCAACCCCGCAGCCCCGGACGGCTGGGCCAGCGTGTAATGAATCTCCAGGATTGGCGCGTCGTTGCGGCCTCATCCATTGGCACATCCCACATCAAGTTTGGAACGGATTGCCAGGACGCCTATGAACAGGAATTCTTTCCAGAGCACGGAGCCGTGCTCTTGGTGGCGTCGGATGGTGCGGGAAGTGCATCTCAATCAGAGACCGGTGCGAAGCTAGCGACGTCGGAGATTCGGGACTGTGTGCGCAACTACTTTGAAGACGGCCATGGCGTTGAAGAGATAACGCGGGACGTGGTCTTGAACTGGCTCGCCGGCGTTACGACCCGTATTGCGCACAGGGCTGCGGCCGACGGGTTGGAGGTCAGAGAGTATGCTTGCACGTTGGTGGCGGCTATCGTCTCCCCGACGCATACATGCTTCTTCCAGGTGGGCGACGGGGCCATTGTTATACGCCCTCGCGGCGATGATTGGGCCTATGTGTTTTGGCCGCAGCATGGGGAATACATCAACACGACCGTCTTCGTCACCGATCCGGCCGCCGTATTGAACGCGGAGTTCTCCTGCAATGTGGGCGCGGTGGATGAGGTCGCGGTGTTCACCGATGGCATAGAAGCCTTGGTGCTCCACCAGGCCACGCAGAGCGTTCATTCGCCCTTCTTCGACAAGATATTCGCGCCGGTCCGTGCCTTAGAGGG
This sequence comes from Xanthomonas sp. WHRI 7064, assembly GCF_040202355.2. Lineage (NCBI taxonomy): Bacteria > Pseudomonadati > Pseudomonadota > Gammaproteobacteria > Lysobacterales > Lysobacteraceae > Xanthomonas > Xanthomonas sp. WHRI 7064. The sequence continues at coordinate 1,982,206 of NZ_CP167821.1, forward strand.
GGCAGGCTACAGCGAAGATTTGTCCTCTAAGCTGGAAGCCTATCTTGCCTCGCCAGTGATCTGCGAGCGGACGGACGACGACAAGACGCTCCTGCTTGCCAGTCGGCTGGCGAAGCTGCCAGACGCACCGGCGCCAGTAGAGGACGCCTAAGTGGTTTCACCTGCTCTGGTTGGTAAATCCGGACCAGTTCGGCTGGGAAAGCAACTGGGCAAAGGGGGAGAGGGAACGGTCTTCGAGGTCGAGGGAAGGCCGGACTCGGCTGCCAAGATCTATTTGGCTGCGGTAAGCAGCGAGAGAGCCGACAAGCTGGTGGCCATGGCTGCCCTTCGGACCGCTGCGCTGGATCAGCTCACTGCCTGGCCTACTGACGTGCTGCGGCAATCCGATGGCAAGGTCTGTGGCTTTGTCATGGCCAACCTTCGTGCGTCGAAGGACATACATAAGCTCTACAGTCCGAAAAGCCGCTTGGCGGACTTTCCCCAGGCAGACTGGAGGCTAGTGGTTCGTGCCGCCTTGAACACTGCGCGAGCATTCTCGGTTATCCACCAAGCAGGTCACTTGGTTGGGGACGTCAATCACGGCGGTGTGCGGGTGTCACCGGATGCGACCGTGAAGCTGATCGACACAGACAGCTTCCAGATTTCGCATCAAGGGCGCACCTTCCTCTGTGAGGTCGGCGTCCAGGACTTCACACCGCCCGAGCTCCACGGAAAGGCCTTCAAACAAGTCACACGAACCGCCAACCACGACAACTTCGGCCTGGCCGTCCTGATTTTTCAGATGCTCATGAATGGTCGGCATCCCTTTGCTGGCCGATACAATGGGCCGGGCGATATGCCTATCGAAAAGGCGATCCCGGAGTTCCGTTACGCCTACGGCAAAGACACTGCTCGGACACGTATGAGCCCTCCGCCGCTGAGTGCGTCGCCGGCCGCAGCGTCGCCTTGGGTTGCAGATCTGTGGGAAAGGGCGTTCGGCACCGAGGGAGCTAAGCCGGGTGGGCGTCCCAAGGCAGAGGATTGGGTTCAAGCGCTGACCAGGCTGGAGCAGCATTTCAAGCGGTGTTCTTCCAGGCCGTCCCACTTCTATTTTGATGGACTGTCTGAGTGCCCATGGTGTCCAATTGAACGCGCCGGGATTTCGCTCTTTGGCGGTGCAGCGGTCGTCATCCCCAAGCTGGCCTCCGGTCCCTTCAACCTGGATGCGATTTGGCGAGATATCACGACAGCAGTGTTGCCACCCATGCATGCGCTGCCTCAGGTGAAGGCGGTGCCTGCCAATCCCCAGATTCAAGCATTGGGCAGCCGGCGCACGTTCTGGAAAACGACAGGGTGGCTGGTGGGGCTGCTTATTTTGGTGCTTGGCATCGCGCTTTCTGCGGTGCTAGCCCCCGTGTGGGCGTGTCTGGGCTGGGCGATGGGCGCGTGGGTCAACAGCCGAGGCCGTTCGGACCTGGCACCACTGGCGTCCGGCTATAAGCAAGCGAAAGCCCAATACGACGGGCTCGTCGCTCGATGGAAGCAAGAGCAAGCGGACACTCAGCTCCAAGCGAAGCAGAATCAGCTTCGTCCGTTGCGGGATGAGCATGCCGGTCTGCAGGCGGAACGAGAAAGGCGTTATCGAGCGCTGTCCAACAATCGCGAACAGATCGCACGCAAACAGTTCTTGGATCAGTTCGAGATTGAGCGAGCCACTATTCCGGGCATCGGGGCGGCGAAGAAAGTCATGCTGGAATCGTTTGGCATCGAGACGGCAGCAGATGTGAATCGCAATGCGGTTCTAAACGTTCCGGGGTTTGGGCCCGCGCTGACCGACCGCCTTATGAAGTGGCGGCAGGAAAAAGAAGCACGATTCCACTTCAACCCGAACTCAGCAATCGATCCCAGGCAGGTCGCGGATCTAGATCGAACCATTCAAGCAAGAAGGGCCCAAATCGAGGCAGACCTGGTGGCCGGCCGCAGTGCCATTCTCCAGATGCGACAGGCCGCGATGGCTCGTCGCAGGTCTTTAGAGGAAGCCATGAGTGCCGCGGTGGAAGATTTCTCACAGAGGACAGCAGACGCTAGGGCTGCCGGGGTTCTTTAAAAGTCATTGCTGACAGAGGCGATCGCTGGGCAGCTCTCTAGGCATGACTCGGGATAGGCCATCAATGGCTGAGGCGAACCCAGCGGCTGATCCCAGACGAGAAATCTGTAGTAGCTTGTTGAGGCCGGTGTCGCTGCGCAGGGCGACCTCTTCGTATTGGCATACCGGCAGCTCCCGATTGTCCTTGAAGCGGCGGTGAGGGCCTCCTTTCTTATTGACGTAACGCCATGTCCGATCCACAACCGTTGCATCACGCGGAACGCTGCCATCCTCAATAAAGCGAGTGGATGACACCAGCACCTGTAGCTCTTTGTAGCCCACCGCGCCAACGCCATTCGCGTCGTAGATCAGAACACGGTCCGGGAAAAAATGGAGTGCCTGGGTTCCGACATTGACGGTAATGGTCTTGATGTTCGTTTTGACAAATGGGGGCGGCGCTGAGGCAAAGCGCGTCGGCTTGCGCTTAACAAGGGTTCCAGCCCCAGCGTGGTATTTCCGGTCGAAGACCTTGGCGTGGGAGGACACGTGCCACGTGGCATAAGCGGAGGCTATGGTGTGGGCTCCTGCGTGGAGTGCTTCCAATGCCTTCTCCATCGGCTCGTCCAGCTCATACATCAGAACTACCGTCTTCCGGAGTTGGTCCTTCAAATACGCTGCGATGATGGCTCCTATGCTGAAGAAAGCCAGCATAACCAGCGCCCAGTCCGGGGCTTCGTTGCCAGCCGCAATCAAAAGCACCAGCGCCGAAACCATAGCGACGCCTGGCCACATGCGCCATCTCTTCTTCTTTGCATTGAGCTCTTCCAGCAATGCCTGCGAGGACGAGTCCACAATCGTGGTCGCGTCGGCCGAATCTATTTCGACCATCGGGCCATGCGTGCGCGAAATTTCAGGCCATTGTGGGGGTGAAGACGGGGAGTGCTGGGCACCAGGCACGGGACGGACGGAACCGCGTGGTGACACCGGGCGAGGACGCGTGGCTCCCGAAGGGATGGTTGCGCGGTAGTAAATGCCGCCTGCACCCATGTGCACGTAGTTACCCCGCGGACCATTTCCGACCCGGAGCCCCTTGATTCCGGCCGAGACGCCAATCCCGCCCTTCGACAAGTTGAACCGCAGAGGTCCAACCCTCACGCTTTTGCGCAGATAAAGTCCCATGCTCAGGCCCCCTAGGCCTCCGTGCCAGATGCTTGTATAGCACGTGGCTCCGCTGCAGTAGCGGGCTCGGGGCGCCTCATTGGTTCCGCTATTCGTCAGCGTTTGGCATCAATAGCTTTGGGACGCGCGCAGCACGCACCTTGGGCTCCAGCTTAGATAGCGCCACCAAGTCCTTTGCCAGTTGGTCCTTCTGTCGATCGCTTTGCTCTCCCAACGCCAAGATTGCGTCGGCCATACCGGGGCTGCTGGCCAATAAAAAAGCCGGCGGCACTTCGAGCGCTCCGGCCATCTCAAACAATGCCTCAAGGCTGATAGACATGGCTCCCGATTCATACCGGGAGATCCGCGCCGCCGACGCCATTGGCATTGACGTAACTTCCTCCGCCGCGGATGTTGCCAGGACCGTCATAGCGGTCCATGTAACCGACCCCTCAAAGTGAGTAGCGGGCGCTTGGCTTTTCGCGTTGAGGCCGTCGTTGACTTGCTTTGTCTTTAAGGCGCGAAGTGATCAACGCCAGGGATGAAAGCGCGTTATTGACCGACCGTCAGTGATGTTGAGCCTGAAAGGTTTAACACTGCTGACTGGCGCACATTTTTCACGCTGTCACGTCTCTTCTGGTGCGACAGCAGGCTGATCCACTTGACCCCGGCACACGTCTTTTAAGGCGAGGAGCCGCACACAGCCAAAACACATTGACACTTTAAGGAGAGAGACCATGGGTGACCTGCACTTGGATGCGAACAGCATCTTTAACGGTATTGTGGTTGTGCTGTTGGCGGCAGGAGGTAGTTGGGCACTTGGGCGGGCCTGGGGACGGCTTGGTCTTTTGAGTGACCGAATGAATTTGAAGATTTTGCGTGCAGAGCTTGGAAAAGTAGTGGATCTGCAGGGGGATTCCTCGAAGACTTCTGTTTTTCTTTTGACACAGGTGCTTTTTTGCCTTGCAATCATGGGCGTGGGAGCGGCCTATGCTCCTCTTGCGTTTTTCGAAGGAGGAATGAGGTGGTTCGTTGCAGTTTTGGCTGTCCTCGGTCTATCGATTTATGGCTGCGCAATCTATGCGGTCGGCATACTCGTCCGACTGCGTAAAGGTCCTGCGTATGTGCAGCGGCAAGAAGCCAGGATTGCGGCGGTTGAGGAAAAGCTTGGGCGGACGCAAGTGGGGAAAGAAAAAATTAGGGATTGATGGATTGTCCGTTCGGCAGCTGCCAGCCTTGGCTCGGGAAAAAGGTAGAAGAGGCTCCGGCAGCCGGGGCCTCTTCTTTGCGTTTCGAAAGACTCAGCTCAAGTCACAACCGCTGGGTGCGGCCAAGTAGTGGCTGGCAGCATCGCCTTGACGTTGGCCGGTGCTGAGATGCCAATCGTGCTGGCGCCAAACGTGTCTTCTAGCTCGTTGATGCTGACGATGTAGCTGTCCAGCGACCCGAGCGTGGCACTGTTCGGGATCAGCCAGCTGATGGCCCGTGAGCCACCGTCAGGGTTGGCCGTGATGATGGTCTTCCAGAAGAAATCTGGGGTGCGGATGCCATGGCTTGTCAGGAAGTAATCGTTGGTCGTGTCGCTGTAGATGACCCCGCCATAGACCTGGACGCTGGCGATATCGCGGTAACACTCGGCGACTTCTTCCGCCCGCACCCAGATGCCTTGGTTGAAGCTGGCGACCTGAGGAACGATGTTAGACATCAGGTTGGCGCGGCGGATGTAGGTGGCGTTGTAGTCCATGTGATTGGACGTAACCAGATGTCCCCGGTCGTATCCCGAACGCACGCTGGCGTAGGAGGCGCTGGACGTTTGGCCGGCGCAGCCGCTGGGCAGTTCGGTATCCAGGTTGAAGCTGGACGGCCGAGCCGCCGAGCCGTTGTCCGCCTGCAGCACGTATTCGTAACGAAGCGCGGTGCGGTTCGTGCAGTCGTAGCTCAAGCCTCCGTTCAATGTGCGCAGGCAGACGATTACGCGCTGCAGTCGCGCAATGGTCGAAAGTTCTGCGAAGCGCTCTCCGGCGGGCGTGCCCAGCTCCAGGCAGGGGATAGAGTGGCATCAGGCATTCAGCTCACGCTGTCAGGTCGCGAGGCGCCGCTCGTCATTGCCCTGGACCAGAAGGCCGATGCAGCGTTGACCGAAGGAGGGCGCTGGCGCTCAAACGCCCTGACGTCGGCGCAGCTGGACCTGGTGGCGACGGCGGTCCGGCCGGGTGATGTGGTCGGTCGCCTGCGCTATGGCGCTCCTCGGGACTGCCAAGTGGAATTGCGCTATGCCGGGCATGAGGCAGGTGCTTTGACTGCCTGGATCGGTGCCAACGATAGCGGCTACTGCCGGCGGCTCAGCGGCAGCCAAGCCAGGATGCAGATGCGTCCCGACGGCAGCGCCGCGCTTTCGCTGCTCTTGAACGGTCAACGCGATATGGCGTTGTTTGAGCGGGTGCCCTGACCTCGGTGCAGGTGCAGGCTGCCAGCGCGACAACACCGCCGTCTTTCAAACGGTGATTACTGTGTGTCGGCGTGCTGATGGAAGTTAATCCTTGCGGCAGCGAACGAGGAAAAACATCAGGGGCGTGGCCTGGCTATAAATTGTTCATGAAATGAGCAAGATCAGCCGCCTGCGAGGACTGCCGCGGGTTTCTCCAAGGAAGCGGCAGCTTCGACTAGAAAAACGAAAGGAATGCCGGGCGTAGGCTGGATCGCGCGTCTATTAGCCATTGCCATTGCAACGGCAGGCCAGTGTAGGCGTGCGGCCCTCGACAAGTGACTGCCTACGGCTTCGACGGAGCGTAAACAGCGGGTGTAGCACATTGGCCTGACCAGCCATAAAGCCAGGAACCTCATGAACGCGCCCGTCGAATATCGCCCCGATCTGGAAACGCCCAGCGTCAGTGAGCATGAAACCATTCGTTCCCTGGAAGCGCTGTTCGTTGACATGGCAACGACCGTGGCGGAAAAGGAGGGGCATGCGCACCGCGCAGTCCATGCGAAAGGGCAGGGCCTGTTCACCGCCAGACTCAGCGTATTCAACGATCTGCCCGAAGAGCTGCGACAAGGCCTGTTTGCAGGGCCTGGGCAGTACGATGCTTACATCCGTCTGTCATCGCCACCTGCAGAACAACTGAGCGATGCTGTCTCGACCCCGCGCGCCCTGGCGTTGAAGGTGTTGGGTGTCAGCGGTGAGCGTGTCGAGGGCGGAGACGAGAAGCACAGCCAGGATTTCTTGATGGTCAATGGCCCTTCCTTCACTACCCCCGGTCCCGACGGGTTCTTGCGTAATTTCCGGGTGCTGGCGACGACTACGGAAAAGGCGCCAGGTGCCAAGGCGGCGCTTTCGAAAGTGCTTCGGGGTGTCGAGCACACGCTTGAAAAGATCGGCGGGGGAAGCGGCAGCATCAAGCAGATGGGCGGACAGCCGCAGGTTCATCCGCTGGGCGAGACGTTTTTCTCGCAGGTGCCGTACCTCTACGGGCGTTACATCGCCAAGTTCTCGCTGGCGCCGGTGTCCAGCAATCTCGTTGAACTCGATGGGCAGGAAGTTGGCGACTCCCAGGACGCGCAGCGCGAGGCCGTTCATCACGCCATCAGCACCCTGGACAGCCCGGCCGAGTGGGAGCTACGCGTGCAGCTGTGCCGGGACGTGGAGAAGATGCCGGTCGAGGATGCGTCGATAGAGTGGTCGCAATCCATCAGCCCCTTTGTGGCAGTCGCGCGCGTGGTGGTCGAGCGCCAGGCCGGTTGGGACGGAGAGAACTCGCAGCAGCTGGAAGACCGCATCGCCTTCTCGCCGTGGCATGCCTTGGCCGCGCACCGGCCGCTGGGCGCCATCAACCGGGCGCGCCGTATCGTGATGGCAGCCTCGCGCCGATTCCGCTCCGAGTTCAATCGCTGCCCGATTCACGAGCCGACTGGCGTCTAGCTGTTCTCGCTGCGTGCCCGTGTCATGCAGTCTCTCTGCATCCGCGGGCCGGAGTGCCCCGGATCGCAGCTGCCAGGCAAGGATTTTGAGAAGTCGTTGAGCGACTGCGGCGACCAGCTTGGCATGTCAGGGTGACCGCCGCCGCATTTGGCAAGGAGTAGCAGACCGCGGGCTCGATCCATCAGGACTGGTGCTTCTGCCTAGCTGAATGCTTGACTCACCCAGGGTGGTGGATCGGGAAAGGACCATCAAGAAAGGCCGTTTGCCGCCGCTAGGGACGCATCCCCAACGCAAGCAGCAGAGGCCGCTATGTTTTTCTCCGATAGCCACAAGGTGGACGCACTGACCAAGGCGGTTGATGCCACGTTGAAAGGTGGCAGTGCGCAGTGGCCCAACAACGGATCGGCTCTGCTGCTCAAGAAGATGGCCGAACGCTTGTATGCGGCCCAGCAGGAGCGCGACCTGGCCAAGGCACAGGCGGAAGACGCGACCACCGCGTTGCGCCATCTGGAGGGCCGTTTCGAGCTGGTCGCCAGCGGTACGACCGACGGGCTCTGGGATATTGGCGTCATCGCCGGCGATCCCAGCCACCCCGACAGCCCGGTGTGGTGGTCGCCGCAGATGCGCCGGCTGCTGGGCTTTGCCTCTGAACAGGATTTTCCCAATGTCCTGGACAGCTGGGTCGCATGCCTGCACCCGGATGACAAGCAGCCGACGCTGGATGCCTTCGCGGCACACCTTGCCGATCGCAGCGGTCGAACGCCCTACGACGTCGAAAACCGCCTGCGTCTGAAATCCGGCAAATATCGCTGGTTCCGCGCATTCGGCACCACCGAGCGCGATGCGCAGGGCTTGCCGCTCCGTGTGGCGGGTTCGCTCACCGATATCACCGAGCGCCGCGAGCGCGAGCAGTTCCTCGACATCACGCTGACGCGCTTCGAGCTCGGCTCGCAGATGCTCAGCGACGGCTTGTGGGACATGAGCGTGATCGCAGGTGACCCGATCAATCCGAATAACGAATTCTGGTGGTCGCAGCAGTTCCGCCATCTGCTCGGCTTCGAGTCCGAGCAGGACTTCCCCAATGTGCTCGATAGCTGGGCGTCACGGCTGCACCCGGAAGACAAGGAGCGTTCTTTGAACGCGTTCGCGGCGCATTTGAACGACCGAAGTGGCCGCACCAACTTCGATATCGAGTATCGCCTGCAGCTCAAGAACGGCCAGTACCGCTGGTTCCGCGCACGCGGCCTAACCAAGCGCGCTGCCGATGGCACGCCGTTGCGCGCGGTTGGAGCATTGATGGACGTGGAAGCCGGGCGTCAGCTGGGCGAGGTGGCAAATACGCTCAGCAGTGCGGCAGGCGATATCGTGCGCAGCAACGATGACCTGTCGCGGCGCACGGAGCAGCAGGCGGCGGCGCTCGAGGAGACTGCAAGCTCCATGGAGGAGATGACCAGCATCGTTCGCAAGAACGCCGAAGGTGCGCGTCAGGCCAATTCGCTGGCGAGCAAGGCCGCGGAGACCGCGTTGCATGGCGGTGAGCTGGTCAATGGTGTCGTCAGCACCATGGCGGCAATCCAGGCGTCGTCGCGGAAGATCGGCGAAATCATCACCGTCATCGATGGCATCGCGTTCCAGACCAATATCCTTGCCTTGAACGCGGCCGTGGAAGCGGCGCGGGCTGGCGAGCAGGGACGTGGCTTTGCGGTCGTCGCGTCCGAGGTGCGTAGCCTCGCGCAGCGCTGCACCATGGCCGCCAAGGAGATCCGCGACCTGATCGCCGATTCGGGTGCGAAGGTGGGGCAGGGCGCGGAGCAGGTCAACGTGGCGGGCAAGGCCATGGAAGAACTGCTTTCCTCGGTGCGGCAGGTCAACGACATCATGAGCGGCATCGCCGCGGCCAGTCACGAGCAAAGCGCTGGCATCGAGCAGATCAATCAAACCATCTCGCAGATGGATGCAGCGACCCAGCAAAACTCCGCTCTTGTTGACACCATGGCATCGTCGGCCCGTGCACTTGAGGATCAGGCGACGGCGTTGGTGGAGAGTGTTGCCAACAGCTCACGCAGCGTCGCCGGCAAGACGAAGCTCGCATTGGCTGCATAACGCGTGTAGCCGGTGCCACCCTGTGACCCGGTAATGCCGGGAAGCAGGGCGGTGCACTGGAAACCAGAATGCGTTCAATGGCTTTTCTACGCTCGGCCTGAAAAGGCGCCCGGTCTAGACCGATCGCCTGAAATGTTTCATCGGGCAGGTGCGGTGTCGATGCGTGCGCCCGTCACGAATGAGGCTCTCTGGATTTTTCCATCGGCCACCTCGTAGATGCATAGCATCTCAACAAGGCCGATCCCGTCTGGAAAGTTGCGGGTGATGCGCTCCGCGTCGGTGACGATGTTGCCGACGACGGTCCGCGACAACAGCCGCGCATGCAGGTCCGGCTCTTGAAAGCGGGCCAGAAACCGCTCGCGAAGCATGGCATGCCCCTTGGCCAGCTGTGGTCCGTGCAAGGTGTAATGCTCGGCATCGTCAGCATAGGTGGCCAGCAAGGCGTCGATATCCTTGGCGTTGTAGGCGTCCAGCTGCGCTTGAACGATCGAGAGCACGCTATCGGTGGTCATGTCTGACAATGCTCGTGTAGAGAAGGACAAGCCGCTATCGTCCAGCATCCGTGGATGACGTGCCAAGGATTTGCTGGCAGTGAGGCACCGGGGCAAGCGGATCCTGGTGGGTGTCTGCTAGTACCAACCCAGATACAGCGTCGCAATGCCCCAGGTGTCGATCAAGCCATGCGCCAGGATCATCGCCCAGAGGTTGCGTCGTGATCGCAGATAGACATAGCCGAACAACGCGCCGACAAGCCCGGTCAGCAACACCCCCGAGATGCCTTGGGTCAGGTGCATCGCGCCAAACAGGGCTCCCCCTGCCAGTGCCGCCATCACGCGTCCGCCAGGATAGCGGCTCAGCAGGTGATCGAGGTGGTGCATCAGGAACGCACGGAAGACCAGTTCCTCGCCAAGCGCCGCGCTGAGCCAGGCGCCGCCTGCCAGGTGGGCGGCCGCGTTGACGTTGCCAAGCAGTGCGCCGTAGCCGCTGTAGTCGGCTTTGGTGCCGGTCAGCGCATCGATCAGCGGTTGCACGAACGGATTGATGACGCCGATGACCAGCGCGAGCAGCAGCAGCGTCCAGCCGAGCAAGGCGCGAGACGGCTGAGGCTTTAATCCACAGGCACTCAGCGAGCGCGTTTCCAGCCAGACCAAGGCAATCCCTAGAATGCCGACAAGCGGCATCCGCCAGGGAAACTGCACCCAGCGGTAGTGCGCCAGTGCGAGGATGACTGCGATCGCTGCGATGCGTGCCAGAGGATGTCCCAGTGCAGGGATGCCCGGGTGGAGATGTGCGCTTGAGGAGCCTTGTTGAAACATGCTGGACGAAGGATCGAGTAGGTCCTCGAACGGTAACCACGGGAGCGACAAGCGTCCTGTGCCAGAGGGCATGGGTTGCTGACTGCGACGAGGGACAGACATGCGCTGTTTCAGGCGCTCGACCGTGATCCGCACATTGAAGTAGGGCCGGCCGATGTCGCCGTGTGCGGTGAAGACGCTGCTGGCAGCGGCTGATTTCAACATTCATCACTGATGGGTTTGCATTGAGTTCAAGCAATGTCTGCATCAGCACAGTTTTTCAGTTGGCAGCCGCTCCATGCTCTCATTTCATTTTCTGGTGACGTAGTGGCTGGGGATTCGTTTCAGCTTGGACTGCACATCGCTTCGAAATGACGATGTCCTTGGTGCCTTCGCCGTGCGGCCCTGGTTGCCTGATTACAGCTTGAGCATTGATTGCCGCGCTCAACGTCAGCTGGTATCGATCATCTCAAGCGATGGTTCTTCGTTATAGAAACTGCGTTGGCTAGTGGTGACCGCTGACGTCTGTCATGCAGTGCTCTGCTTGAACTCGGCATCACCTTGCTTGTTCAGCTGTGTTTGCGCCGACCGGCAAAACGCACCACCAAGGACATGTGGATCCGGATACGCTATGCGCTTCCCACAGCGTTGTTGAAAGGTATGGAGCAGTTGAACGAGCAATGGATGACAGCGGTTGTGGATGCCTTGAGCGACCTGCAGGCAGCAAGGGTGGCTCAGGGCGCGGTGCTTGAGGCCCTGGTTGCTTCGCATCCATCCCCGGTGCTGCTGATGCGGTGTTGGGATCGCCTTTCCTCCTCCTTGGTTGCGACCGTTTCGCAACACAAGGCCTCGTCGACAATGGCAAAGCCGATCGAGGCGTATACGCTTGAGCAGTTGGCAGCGTGGACGGATCGAATGGAGCGCTGTTTTCCCCAGGCCAGAGGGCAATCCTAGCCTGGGCTACTGCAAGGCAGCGCTTGCCATCCCGCTCGATGCACAGCACCTGGCCATCCAGTGCGTAGCGTAGTCATACGCCGCGCCTGGATCAGCGAAGGCAACAATGAGCAGTTGCCAGCAGTGCAGTGTGCTGGCGCCGGACGCTAGCCGGCCGAACAGAGCGGGCAGTCTGCATCGACGTGCTGGGGCTTACTGACGCATACCAATCGCCAAACGATTGAATGCGGCCATCAGCGCGATGGCAAAGCTCAGGTCGGCAATCTCGGCGTCACTGAAATGGGCTTTCAGAAGAGCAAAGTCATCGTCAGGGGCTCGGCTGTTTGCAATATCTGTCAAAGATTCGGTCCACCCCAGGGCCACGCGCTCACGTTCGCTGAAATGCGGACTCACCCGCCACCCGGCCAGGCTGTCCAACTTGGCGTCGGGCATGCCGCCGGCACGTAATGCAGCAGCGTGCATTTCCAGGCAGAAGGCGCAGCCGTTGAGTTGCGAAACGCGCAGGTAGACAAGTTCAATCAAGGGCTTGCCGAGGCTGCTCTGCTCCAGTGCTTTCTTGGTGATGCCAAATCCTTTATAGGCATCTGGAGATAGGGTTTGGTAAGGCAAACGACGTGTGGTCACGCAGAATCCAGTCTTGAGTCAGTGGCAGCAAGCAGCCGTTTTTAGGGAGGCAAACCCGCTGATGCTGCCGTTGCGCCAACGAGGCCGCAGAACAGGAATGAGCGGCGAGCAATGTTCGGGTGCCCGGCGGAACTTTTGCCGCATCTTGTGCGGCCGCGTCTACTTTAAGAGACTGATGTCCCAGCTGGATGGGGCAAGAATTGAAGATCCGAGTAGGACATGAGTGACAGGGGGCAGTGCGAGCCGGCGCGCGACTTGCCGATGTTTTTGCAGTTGTATTGGCGCTACCGAAACGCAATTGCGCAAGGCGGGCTGCGCCCGGGTGACCGGGTACCTTCGGTGCGCAGTCTTGCCAGCGAAGTAGGGGTTGCGCGTGGAACGGTAGAGAAGGCTTACGAGTTGCTCGTGAGTGAGGGCTACCTTCTGACCAGGGGGCCAGCCGGAACCGTGGTGTCGCCCATGGCGTGCAGCGTGGGCGCTGGCCGGCGTCAGCGTCACCCTCCGCCGCGCGCGGCGCCTTCGCTGGACACGTCGTCTGCAGGCGTGCTCAGCAGGCCCTTCCAACTCGGCGTGCCGGCGTTCGATGCATTCCCCTGCAAGGTGTGGAAACGCCTGGCGGGGCGTCACCTGCGCTCGCTGGATACGGCAGCCATGGGCTACCCTGAAGCGGCAGGTCATGAGCCGTTACGCCGTGCCATTGCCAACTACCTGGCCAGCGCTCGAGGCGTTGCCTGCACATACGAACAGGTGTTCGTGACCGCAGGCTACCCGGGTGCCCTGGACTTGATCTGTCGCACCCTGCTGAAAACAGGAGATGTCGGCTGGTACGAAGATCCGGGCTATCTGTTCGCCCGCCAGTTCCTGCAGCGCTCCGGGATGCAGCTGCAGCCGGTGCCAGTAGACGAGGAGGGCTTGAACGTAGGCGAAGGTCTGAAGCAAAGCCCTGCGGCGCGATTCGCCGTGGTCACACCTGCCCATCAAAGCCCGACGGGCGTGGCACTGTCATTGCCTCGCCGCCTGCAATTGCTGGACTGGGCCAGCCAGGTCAATGGATGGGTGATAGAAGACGATTACGACAGCGAATTTCGTTACCACGGCCGGCCCCTCACGGCGCTCAGTAGCCTGGATGACAATGATCGCGTGCTCTATACGGGGTCTTTCAGCAAGGTGCTTTTCCCTGGTCTTCGCCTGGCCTATCTGGTTGTCCCCAAGGCCCAGACCGAACGTTTCGCCGATGCAGCCGGGCAGCTTGGCGGTGTGGGATCCTTCGTGTCACAGGCCACGGTCGCCGAGTTCATGGAGCAAGGGCACTTCTCCCGTCACTTGCGCAAGATGCGCACGCTCTACAGTCAGCGGCGCAGCTATTTGGTCGATGCGCTCACCGATCTCTTTGGCTCTCGCATGGCGATCCAGCCCCAGGCAGGCGGGCTCCAGGTGCTGGCCTATCCCAGCACGGGGCAAAGCGATGCGCTGCTGGCGCAGGCCGCCCAATCACACGGACTGCCACTCCAGGCATTGAGCAGGTGGCGAATGCGCCCCTCACCGTCCGGCGGTTTGCTGATGGGATTCTCAGGCTTTGCAACGCGAGAATACGCGTACGCCTCGGTTCAACGGCTACGAGCAGCGCTGGATGACGTGTGGGTGCCTGCAGGGCCTCGCGTTCGTGCTGCATCGCCCCGGGCCTGAAGCACTTTGATCAACGGCCACCCTGAAAGCGGAAGGTGAAGCGCATGTCCGACGCGGCGGCCGTTGCCGAGTCTGCTGGCGGGGCAGTGGCGGCGACCAACGTCAACTGGCCATCGGCCACAGGCACCGGGATGCCAAGGGTGAGATCGATCTGTTTGGACCAGCCGCCGCCAAGCACGGCGGCCCTGACGATCAACCGGCCTGCCACGACGCATTGCACCTCGGCCGGGCAACGGCTGTCTTCGATGACGCGGTCGGGACGTACCTTGGGGCCATCGACCGCCGCGATTTCTCCCAGCCGCACCGGGCCTTCGATGGGCTGGCTGGCAATGGGGCCAGCCGCCGCGCACGCGGCAAGCCAGGCGACCAGAAGCGTTGCAAGCACCAGCGTGCGGAAGGGGCGGAGACGTTCCATGGCGGCAATCATGCCCGTGTGTTGTGGAGATGCAAGCTGGTGTCTTCGGTGCACTGTGCGGATGTAGCGACCACATCACTGCGATGCAGCGTCATTTCGCCGTGATGCGCTCGCGCAAGTGTCAGCATTGCGCGAGCGCAGGCAGCAATACGGCCAGTCACTAAGGATCGCGCTACCCGGCCAGTCAGATCACCGAGGCATTGACCTTGAACACCTCGACCGCCTGCGTCAGCTGGGTCGAATGCGCTTCCAGCGAACGTGCCGCCGTGCTCGCGGCTTCGACCAGGCTGACGTTCTGCTGCGTGGTTTCATCCATCTGGGCGATGGTCAGGTTGACCTGTTCGATGCCGCCGGCCTGTTCCTGCGAGGCGGCGGAGATGTGGCCCATGATGTCGGTGACATGCTGGACGCTGGTGACGACCTCGCCCATGGTGGTGCCGGCCTTGTGCACCAGCGTTGCACCGTCGGCAACGCGCTGCACGGAGTCGTCGATCAGGCGTTTGATCTCCTTGGCGGCGTCCGATGAGCGGTGCGAGAGGGTGCGCACTTCCGAGGCGACCACGGCAAAACCGCGGCCTTGTTCGCCGGCGCGTGCGGCCTCGACGGCGGCATTGAGCGCGAGGATGTTGGTCTGGAAGGCGATGCCGTCGATGACCGAGATGATGTCGGCAATACGCCTGGACGAGGCTTCGATGCCGGACATCTGTTCGATGACCTGGCCAACCACGTCGCGTCCTTCCGAAGCGATGGCGGCGGCGCCCAGCGCGAGCTGGTTGGCGCGGCCGGCGTGCTCGGCATTCTGCTTGACGGTGGAGGTTAGCTCTTCCATCGAGGCGGCGGTTTCTTCCAGGCTGGCGGCCTGCTGTTCGCTGCGGCGCGACAGTTCCTGGTTGCCGCTGGCGATGTCTTCGGCGGCAAAACCGATGCTGTTGGAGGTGGTCTGGATATGCGTGACGATGTCGGTCAGGCGATGCACGGTGCTGTTGGCATCGTCGCGCATGGAGGCGAACACGCCGTGGAAGTTGCCGGTCATGCGCACGGTCAGGTCGCCATCGGCGATGCACCGCAGCAGGTCGGAAAACCTGGCCAGGTTGGTGTCGGAGGTGGCCATCATGGTGTTGAGGTTTTCGACCATCAGGCGGAAGTCGTGCTCGAACTTTTCCGGCTGGCCGCGCAGCGCGAAGTTGCCGGCGCAGGCAGCCTGGGTGAGCTGCTGGATCTGCGCGTTGATGGCGCGCAGGTTCTGCTTGACCTGCTGCATGGTGGCGGTGATGGCGGCTTTCTCGCCGGGGTATTGCTCGATTTCGGGGGCCAGGTCGCCGATGGCATAGCTGCCCATGACCTCGGTCATGCGCAGCTGGGTCTGCACGTGCGCATGCACCAGGGCGTTGGTGTCCTGCACCATGTGCCCGTATTCGCCGGGGAACTGCTGGGCGTCGGTGCGGTAGCTGATCTCGCCGGCATCGTGGCGGGCCGCCATGCTGCGCTGGGCGGAGATCACATCCTGCAGGCGGCGCTGCATCTGCTGCATGGCGCGCAGCAGCTGGCCGGATTCGTCCTTGCTGGTGGGCAGGTCCTGGCTGCGCAGGTCGCCGTCATTGATGCGCTCGGCCAGCCGCAGCGATTGCCGCAAGGGCAGCACCACGCTGCGGGTCAGCAACCACGCAATGGTGGCGCCCAGCAGCAAGGCGATGACGGTGGAGACCACCATCAGCATCGCAAAGCCGCGCGCGGTGGTCACCGCGTCCTTGGCGGCCGCGCGGTTCTTGGCCTCCTGCAGGTCGATGAAGGCGTTGATGCTGGCCAGCCAGGCGACGAAAGCAGGGCGCGCCTGCTGCAGCAGGCGTTGTTCGGCATGCGGCTTGTCGGCGCCATCGCGGAACGCGCGCACCTGCGCGATCAAGGGCATGGCGCGCTGCTCGATGGCCTTGATACGCTGGAGGATGGCCTTTTCTTCGGCGTCCGTGGAGGCCGCGATCATGTCGTCCAGTGGCTTGGCGGAGCGGGCGTAGTCCGCGGCGAGCTTGTCGATCGATTGCTCTGCCGTGTGCCGGTCTGCCGGGTCGTCCAGCAGCACGACATCGCGCAGGGCGATCGCGCGGTCGTGCACGCTGCCGCGGAAATTGATCGCATAGCGTTGCTTGACGCTGTTCACTTCGTTGATGGCGGTGAGCTGCTGGTCGATGCTGCGTACGCGCTGGATGCCGACGACGGTGAGGATCACCATCAGGACAATGATCGCGAGGAAGCCGAGGGCCAGGCGCTGACCGATGCGCAGATTCGAAAGCAGGGACATAGGGAGTTTGATCGGTGATCCGGCGAGCGGAAGAGCGGGGAGAATCCCAGCAACAGCTGGGAGGCGATGCGCCCGGGACACCGATGGGGTCGGCAGCGTCGCCGCTGCACGAAGGATGTCTCGACCTGTTCGTTAGCGGCCTGCGTCAGCGGAAATGAAACCGTCCGCCGCGGCAGGATTCATCCACGGTTGGCTTCGCAATGCCGTCAGGCCAGGGCGATCAGGACGCAAGCTACCGGTCGCGGCCGCAGCGCTGCGCTTTGGTGCCGGTCAGCGCCAGGGCAGAAGCGGATTCAGGCTCAGCGAGTGGCCGAGGCGTGGAGACGGCCGCAGCGCCGGAGCCGCGGCCGATGGCAGGCGTCGATCAGCACGCACCGTGCCGCCACCGCAGCACAGCCGCCGATTCAGACGGCCTCAGTCATAGCGCGACAGATCCGGCGCCTTCATCGACGGCGTCATCAGCTTGGCGGCAATGTTCTGGATGCTGGGTTGGCTGGCGAATTTCAGTGCGCCGTGCAGCAGCTGGATGCCGAGCCGGCTGTGTGGATTCATCAGGCGCGGGCCGATCTTCGGTACGCCCTGGCCCTGTTCCACCATCGGCCGCATGGCGTCGGCGTAGGCGGCGAAGGCCTGTTCCAGCGTCGCGGCGCGTGCGATCTCGTTGGCCAGCACGTAGCCGCCGGTGACCGCCAGGGTGGCGCCGATGCCGGCCAGCGGGGTTGCGCACCAGGCCGCGTCGCCGGTCAGCACGACGCGGCCGGCGTGCCAGCGCGGCATGCGCACCTGCCGCAAGGCATCGAAGTAGAAATCGTCGGTGGTGTCCATGCCGTCCAGCACCCGCGCAGCCTGCCAGCCGGCGTCGGCGAAGCGTTCGCGCAGATAGGCCTTCTGGGTCGCCATATCCCAGTCCTGCTCGCCCTCGGGGGCTTTCTGCAGCGACAGCATGGCGCGCGTGGTGCCGTGCTGGTCAGGGCGCAACGAGATGCTGCGCCCGCCGGTGGCGTGATACCAGCGCCACAGGCGGTCATCGTCGGCGGTGCGTGCGATGGTGAAGTAGGCGATGGTCAGATCCATCCAGCGCGGGTCGTTCTCGCCGGGGAACAGCAGCTCGCGCGTGGCCGAGCCGACGCCTTCGGCGACGATGACGGCATCGAAGCGGTCGCTGCGTCCGCTTTGGAAGTGGACGGTGGCAGCCTCGCCGTCGTCATCGATGCTGGCGATGCGGTCGCCGAACAGGTACTCGGCCTGCTGGCGGGCGGCGTCGTAGAGCAGGCGGGCGAGATCGCCGCGCAGGATTTCCAGTTCTGCGGTCGGGCCATCGCCGTCCATGTCGTCGGTCTTGAAGGTCGCCACCGCATGGCCGTGGTCGTCGACCCAGGCGGTGCCTTCCTCGCCGGTGCCGTGATCGAGTGCGGCCTGCTCCAGGCCCATGCGCTGCAGGACCTCGCGGCCGACCCCGCGCACGTCGATGTTCTGGCCGCCATCGCGAAACTGCGCGGTCTGCTCGACGACGCTGACGTCGAACCCCTGCCGGGCGAGCGCCCAGGCCACGGTGTTGCCGGCGACGCTTGCGCCGGTGATGAGGATGCGACGCGCCATGACAGATCACCCGAAAGAAGAAATATCAGAAGTGATATTACATGTCCTGGCCGCGCTGCTCCATGTTGGCGATCAGGCGCTGCATGAACGCGACAGTCTGCTGCGCCTCCTCGGGCGAGAAGTTCTTCAGCGCATCGGCATTGAGATCGATCAGTATCTTGCCGCCGATCTCGGCGATCTTGCGCCCGCGCGGCGTGAGTGAGACCACCGCGGCGCGGCGGTCCTGCGGCGCCGGGGAGCGCTTGATCAACTTCAGGCCCTCCAGCTTGTCCAGCAGGGCCACCATTGCCGGCTGCTTCACCGCCGAGTCGATCACCAGGTCGCGTTGCAGCATCGGCCCTTTCCAGGACAGCAGCATGATTGGCCCGATCAGTGCCAGCGACACGCCATGCGGCCGCAGTTGCGCATCCACCAGACGATTGAAGACCCGCGCAGCGTGGTTGGCCAGATACCCCGGTGCGACCGCAGCCAGCGGGTGAATGAGTACGTCGCGATCCTGCATCTGCGTTACCGTGCCACGCCTTTCGGCCATCTCGCGATTTTATCCGGGCACGCGCACCACGGGGCATTGCCTGCGCGCCGCGTCGAGACATCCATGCCGGCTGCCGCGCCGCAACGCGCGCCATGGTGGGGCCGGCGCGCAGTCAGCAGGCATCGTCACCTGAGTGTTGTAACGTAGGCGGGCGCTGCACGCCGGGCAGGGCGCCCACGGCGATGCCGGATGGCGCTGGTGGCAGGTCAGGCCGGCAGGTCGGCCTGGTCTGATCCTGCCAGCCGGCGATGCGCGGCGTTGGCCCCTGGTTCCTCTTCAATGGTTCGTCAAAGATGCTTGTTTGGGTAATTGGTAAACCGGCCGCGCACCGCGTTGCGCATTGCACGCAGGACGACTGCCGCTGGACGGCAGCACGATCGGGCGCCGCATGAGCGCGCCGTTTCCGTATGGCGACAGCGCCATGGCGCAAGCCGTGCGCGCCTACGACTGGGCCGCAACACCGCTGGGGCCGACCACGCAGTGGCCGTCGCCGCTGCGCAATGCGGTCAGCCTGATGCTCAGCTCGCCGGAAAGCATGTATGTGGTGTGGGGCGATGCGCTGACCTTCTTCTACAACGATGCCTATACGCCGATCCTGGGGCCGCGGCAGCCGCATGCGCTGGGTGCGCCGCTGCAGGAACTGTGGGCCGATGCCTGGGAGGCGGTGCGTGCGCCAATCGAGGCCGCGTTCGCGGGGCGCGCCTCGCGCTTCGAGGAAGTGCCGATCGGCATGAACCGCTACGGCACGCCGGAAGACACCTGGTGGACGTTCTCGTTCTCGCCGATCTATCTGGACGATGGGCGTGTGGGCGGCGCGTTCTGCGTCACCAACGAAGTCACCGACCGCAAGGTGGCGCAAAACCGGCTTGCCGATGAGCACGAGCGACTGATCCGGTTGTTCGAGCAGGCGCCGATGTTCATGGCGTTCCTGAGCGGTCCGCAGCATCGGGTGGAGTTCGCCAACCCGTGTTATTCGCGCCTGATCGGGCACCGCGACGTGATCGGCAAGCCGCTGGCCGAGGCCTTGCCGGATCTGGTCGAGCAGGGGCATCTGCATCGCCTGGACGAGGTGTACCAGTCCGGGCGTGCCTACGCGGCTAATGCGCTGGCCTATAACGTGCAGGCCGAGCCGGGCGGCCCGGTGGAGCGACGTCTGCTGGATCTGGTCTACCAGCCGATCGCCGGCGCCGACGGCACCGTCTCCGGCATCTTCGTGCAGGGTCTGGACATCACCGACCGCATCGGCCTGGAACGCGCGGTGCGCGAGGCGGAAGTGCGCAACCGGCAGATCCTGGACAGCGTGATGGACTACGCGATCATCGCCACCGACCTGCACGGCCTGGTCACGTCCTGGAACGAGGGCGCTCAGCGCATTCTTGGCTGGAGCGAGGCCGAGATGTTGGGCCAGACGCTGGAGCGCACCTTCACCCCGGAAGATGTGGAGCGGCGGCAGATCCTGATCGAGGCGGCGGCGGCGCTGGAAAGCGGCAGCGGCATGGACGAGCGCTGGCATGTGCGCAAGTCCGGCCAGCGTTTCTGGGCGAACGGGTCGCTGATGGTGCTGCGCGACGAAACCGGCGCGGCGATCGGCTTTGTCAAGGTGTTGCGCGACCGCACCGCCGAGCGGCTGGCCAGCGAGGCCCTGCGCGAGAGCGAGCGCCGGCTGGATGCGCTGGTGCGCGCGTCCTCGCAGTCGATCTTCTCGGCCAGCGCCGACTGGCGCGAGCTTCGCCAACTGGTTGGCGAGGGGGCGCTGAGCGATGCGCTCTCGGCAAGCTTGAACTGGCAGCAGGAGATGGTGCACCCGGACGATCGCGCGCGGCTGGCCGAAGCCATTGCGCATTCGATCGTCAACAAGACCGGGCTGGACGTGGAATACCGCGTGCTGGATGCCGATCAGCGGGTGGGTTGGACCCTGATGCGCGCGATCCCCTTGCTGGACGAGCGCGAGCAGATCGTGGAGTGGTTCGGCACCGCTGCCGACATCACCGACAAGCGGCTGGCCGAACAGCAGCTGCGCCAGCTGACCGAAACGCTGGAAGAGCGCGTGCGCGAACGCAGCGCGGCGCTGCTGCTGGCCGAGGAAAAGCTGCGCCAGAGCCAGAAGATGGAGGCGGTCGGCCAGCTGACCGGCGGGCTGGCGCACGACTTCAACAATCTGCTGACGGCGATAAGCGTCGGTCTGGAGCTGTTGCAGACGCGCATCGAACAGGGCAAGTACGACCGCCTGGAGCGCTACGTGGAAATGGCGCAATCCAGCGCCGCGCGCGCCACCGCACTGACCCAGCGGCTGCTGGCGTTTTCGCGCCGGCAGACCCTGGCGCCCACCGCGCTGGAGGTACAGGCACTGGTGCAGGGCATGCACGACATCATCGCGCGCACGCTTGGGCCTTCGATCGCCTTGCGGCTGCGCCCTGCAGCCGACCCCTGGAAAGTGCTGGTGGATGCGCCGCAGCTGGAAAACGCGCTATTGAACCTGTGCATCAACGCGCGCGATGCGATGCCCGATGGCGGCGAGCTCACCATCGCCGTCGCCAACCGGGTGCTGGACGCCGGCGCCGCCCAGCAGCTGGACCTGCCGATCGGCGAGTACGTGTGCCTGAGCGTGCAGGACACCGGCACCGGCATGAGCGCCGATGTGATGTCCAAGGTGTTCGAGCCGTTCTTCACCACCAAGCCGATCGGGCAGGGCACCGGTCTGGGCTTGTCGATGATCTACGGATTCACCCGCCAGTCCGGCGGCCACGTGCGGATCGATTCGGAGGTGGGCGTCGGCACCACGATGGCGTTGTACCTGCCGCGCTTCGATGGCGTGCTTGCGCAGGACGAGGCGGTGCCGGCGACCGAGCAACCGCTGCGCTCGACCGCGCCAAGCTGCACGGTGCTGCTGGTGGAAGACGAAACCGCGATCCGCGTGCTGATGTCCGAAGTGCTGAGCGAAGCGGGCTACCGCGTCATCGAGACCGCCGAAGGCAGCGCCGCAGTGGAGCGTCTGCGCTCGCAGGAGACGATCGATCTGCTGGTGACCGACGTCGGCCTGACCGGCGGATTGAACGGGCGTCAGGTCGCCGACGCGGGGCGGCAGTCGCGGCCGACGTTGCCGGTGCTGTTCGTCACCGGCTACGCGGCAACCGCCGCGGTGGGCGCCGGGCAACTGGAGGACGGCATGGAGGTGCTGACCAAGCCGTTTCTGGCCGTGGACCTGGAACGCCGCGTGGCGCAGCTGCTGGAACGCAAATCGCACTGAGGCCTGCATGCAGGCCTGGCGATGATTGGGTCGGGCTTGCTTACAGCGCGGTCTGCACGATGCCCAGCAGGTCGCGCAACGAAAACGGCTTGGTCAATAGACGCATGCCGGTATCGAGAAAATCCGCGCGCTTGGCGATGGAGCCGGCGTAGCCGGTCATGAACACGATGGGCAGGGCGGGATACAGACGGCGCGCATTGTCGGCAAGGTCGCGTCCGTTCATGCCGGGCAGGCAGATATCGGACAGCAGCAGATCGAACGGACGCGCCTGGTTGAGCTGCTCCAGCGCCTGCTCGGCATCTGGCGACGCGATGACCTGATAGCCCTCGTCACCCAGGATATCTGCCGTCATCGCACGAATGGCATCGTCGTCTTCGACCAACAAGATACGGGCGTTACATGATGCGTGATTCACCGCTGTCCTCGAGCGATCGCAACCATGCGATGCACTTCAGGCGTAACGCTAGGCCCACGCGCGTGACGAACGTGTCGGAACTGTCATAAAGCGCGGCGCAGGTCACAGCACGCTACCGGTATCGCGGGCGCTCAGCTCGCGCCAAGCAAGCTGATCCATTCATTGGTGCGCAGCGGTCAGTGATGCGCCCGTGATAAATTTAAACCTATGGAAAATCTGAAGCCGATGATCGCAAACCGCATTACGACTGGTACGACGGGGCTTGACACCATCCTGCGCGGCGGCCTGCCGCCCAACCGCCTGTACCTGCTGGAGGGCCAGCCGGGCTCGGGCAAGACCACCGCATCGCTGCAGTTCCTGCTCGATGGCGCTGCCAAGGGCGAGAGCTGCCTGTACGTGACCTTGTCGGAGACCATCGACGAGCTCAACGAAGTGGCCGCCTCGCACAACTGGTCGCTGGAGGCGCTGCATATCTTCGAGCTGGCATCGGCCGAAGCGTTTCTGGGCGATGGACGCCAGCAGTCCATTCTGCATCCGTGGGAAATGGAGCTGGACGGCACCATCAAGCTGATCCAGTCCGAGGTGGACCGGGTCAAGCCGACGCGTGTGGTGTTCGACTCGCTGTCCGAGTTGCGCCTGCTGGCGCAGGATTCGCTGCGCTACCGGCGTCAGGTGCTGGCGCTCAAGCAGTTCTTTGCGCCGCGTAACATCACCGTGTTCCTGGTCGACGACCTCACCGGCGAGAACGGCGAACGCGATGCGCATCTGCACAGCCTGTGCCACGGGGTGATTTCGCTGGAACGCATGACGCTGGATTTCGGTGCGGCGCGGCGGCGCATGCAGGTGCAGAAATTGCGCGGCGTGGATTTCATCGCCGGCTACCACGACATCACCATCACCACCGGCGGCATGCGGATCTTTCCGCGGCTGATCGCCTCCGATCACCATGTGCCGTTCATCGGCGATGCGGTGTCCAGTGGCGTGGCGCGGATCGATGCGCTGCTGCACGGGGGGCCGCTGCGCGGCACCAGCACGCTGCTGACCGGGCCTGCCGGCTCGGGCAAGACCAATATCGCGCTGCAGTACGTGACCGCTGCCTGCGAGCGCGGCGAGCATTGCTGCATCCTGGAGTTCGACGAGCGCACCGGCACCTTGCTGACGCGTGCCGAGAGCCTGGGCATGGATCTGCGCAAGTATCTGGACGCCGGCTTGCTGGAACTGCATCAGATGGATCCGGCCGAGCTGACCCCGGGCGAGTTCGCCTGGGCGGTGCGCGCCAGTGTGGAACAGCGCAACTGCCGCGTGCTGGTGATCGACAGCCTCAACGGCTATCTCACCTCCATGCCGCAGGAAAAGCAGCTGATGCTGCAGATGCACGAGCTGCTGTCCTACCTCAACCAGAGCGGTGTGACCACGTTCCTGGTCAATCCGCAGCACGGCCTGGTCGGCACGATGTCCACCGGCAACCTCAATATCTCCTACATGGCCGACACCGTCATCCTGTTCCGCTTCTTCGAGGCGCAGGGGCGCATCCGCAAGGCCTTGTCGGTGATCAAGAACCGCAGTGGCGCGCACGAGGATTCGATCCGCGAGCTGCGCATCGGGACGGGCGGTATCCATCTGAGCGAGCCGCTGGAGAAATTCCACGGCGTGCTGACCGGTACTCCGCATTTCGTTGGGGACGATACGCCGTTGCTGGATCGTCCACTTGACTACCTGTGACCCGGATGGGTCCATCGTCCACATCATCGCGCCGTTCGGCCGCGATGCGGAGAGCATTGCCGGCATTGTCGGCCAGCGCGGACTGACGCGCCGGGTGTACGGCTCGCTGGCTGCGCTGGCCAGCGACCTGCTCGATGCCTCCGGTGTGGTGGTGCTGACCGAGGAAGCGGTCGGCGGCGATCTGCAGCAGCTTTCGCGCATCCTGCAGAGCCAGGCCGCCTGGTCGGATATTCCGTTCGTGCTGCTGCGTGCGCCGCGCGGCACCCATAACGGGCGCCAGGCCACGCTGCCGGCCGAAGTCACCAATGTCATCGAGCTGGAACGGCCGCTGAGTTCGTCTTCGTTGCTGAGCGCGATTTCCACTGCCTTGCGCTCGCGCCAGAAGCAGTTCGTGATCCGCGACCAGATGGAGCAGTTGGCCGAGAGCAAAATGGCCTTGATGTCGAGCGAGGCAGAGCTGCGCCGCGTCACCGATGCGCTGCCGGTGTTGATTGCCTTCATCGACAAGGATCTGGTCTACCGCTTCGCCAACCGCTCGTATGAAGACTGGATCGGCATCCCGCCTGCCGAGGTGATCGGGCGCCCGATGGTGGATGTGGTGGGGCCGGCGGTGGTGCAGCAGCGTCGCGCCTGGATCGAGGCCGCACTGGCCGGACGGGCGTTGACGGTGGAGGCCAGCTGGCCGCACGCCGACGGACGCCGGCGTGATGCGGAGATCCGCTACATGCCGCGCCTGGATGCGGACGGCAAGGTGGACGGCTTTCATGTATTTGCCACCGACATCACCGCGCGCGCGCTGGCGCTGGAATCGATCCAGCAGCAGGCCAGCCTGCTCGAGGTCAAGGTGGCCGAGCGCACCGCCGAGCTGCAGCAGCAGATGCTGGCACGCGAGTCCAGCGAGGCGGCATTGCGCCAGGCGCAGAAGATGGAGGCGGTGGGCCAGCTCACCGGCGGCATCGCACACGACTTCAACAACATGCTGACCGGCATCCTGTCGGCGCTGGATCTGGCGCGCCTGCGCATCGACCAGGGCCGCACCGAAGGGCTGGGCCGCTTTCTGGATGTGGCGTCGGCATCAGCCCTGCGCGCGGCCGCACTGACGCAACGGCTGCTGGCGTTTTCGCGCCGGCAATCGCTGGAAGCGCGGCATCTGCATCTGAACGACCTGGTGGTATCACTGCAGGAATTGCTGGCGCGCACGCTGGGCGAATCGGTGCATCTGGAAACCGATCTGCAGGCCGACCTGCCGCAGGCATATGTCGACGAAAACCAGCTGGAAAGCGCGCTGCTCAATCTGGCGATCAATGCCCGCGATGCGATGCCCGATGGCGGGCAGTTGCGCATCGCCACCCGGCAGTTGCAGGTCCAAGCGCAGCCGCTGGAACTCGGGCGCGGGGTGACGCTGGCGCCGGGCAATTACGCGGTGGTGTCGGTGACCGACAGCGGCGCCGGCATGCCGGCCGATGTGCTGGAGCGTGTGTTCGAACCGTTCTACACCACCAAGCCGATCGGGCAGGGCACCGGCCTGGGCATGTCGATGATCTACGGCTTCATGCAGCAGTCCAACGGGCAGGTGTGGGTGGAGTCCGAGCTGGGCAAGGGCACCACGGTGAGCCTGTACCTGCCCGCCGGTCTCCATCCGCAGGCGCTGTCGCCGCAACCGCAAGCCGGTGCCGTGGTGGCCGGGCGCGGCCAGCAGGTGCTGGTGGTGGAAGACGACGAACAAGTGCGGCTGCTGGTGACCGAACTGCTCAACGAGTTGGGCTATGAGGCCGATGTGGTGGCCGACGCCGATGCCGCGCTGCCGATCCTGGCCTCGCAACGGCGCATCGATCTGCTGGTGACCGATGTGGGCCTGCCCGGACTCAACGGGCGCCAGTTGGCGGAGATCGCGCGGCAGTCGCGGCGGGATCTGCCGGTGATCTTCATGACCGGCTATGCGGAAACCGCGCGGGATCGCGGCGAGTTTCTTGCCGACGGCATGAGCATGATCGCCAAGCCGTTTACGCTGGGCGAGTTCAGCGGAAAGCTGCACGAGGTGTTGGGGCCGTCGGCCTGATGGCGTTGCGCGGTCAATCGCGCCTGACACCACGACGGCGCTGCCGTCCGCTGGCACCGGGGCGTCTTTGATGAGGGATGCAGCCTGAGGTTGGCGTCAGGGCGCTGCGCGCCCGGATTGCCGCGCGCTGGCCAGCGACTCGGCCACGGCGATCTTGTCGGCCACCGCCTTCTGCATCGGCGAGCCGGCGTCGAGCAGGCCGTGCAGATGCCGCCAGTGCTCGCTGGCGGCGCGGTAGTCCTGCTGCTGAAAGTCGCTGATGCCCAGCAGCCACAGGCCGCGTTGATGATCCGGCTCGCGTGCGACCACCTGTTGCAGGCGGCTGCGTGAGTTGGCGTCGATGGCGAAATCGCTATGCGTGGCCATGTCCGCGGCCACCCAGCCGACGATGGCGGCGCTGAGATCCGGCGCGATTTTGAGCGCTTGCGCATAGGCCTCACGCGCATCGGCGGGGCGGTTGTCCTGCTCGTGGGTTTTGGCTTGCTGCATCCACGACTCCAGCGCCTGCTCCTGCGCAGCGTCGGCGTTGGCCTCTGCGGCCCGGGCCTGCTCACCCGCGGCGGCGACGGCAGGCGCGTCTGCCGGTTGTACCTGGGGCTGCGCCGTCGCATACACACGCCGTGCGATCGCATCCGGCGCGCCGACCAGCCGATACAAGCCGGCCGTGGCGATCGGCAAGCCGAGTACCAGCACAATCGGCAGGCTGTAGCGTGCATTGCCATTGCGCGCGGGCTGACGCAGCAACGGCACCAGCACCAACAGCAAGGCGACGACCACCAGCGCGGCGCTTGCGACATAGAAACCGGTCATCACCATTCTTCCTCCGGTTGCGGCGCCACCGGCGTGCCGGCGCGCGCACGTTTGCGCACGGTATGGATCACCACGCCCGCACCGGCACCCAGCAGCAGCAACGGACCAAACCACAACAGCCAGGTGCCGCGCTTGACCGGCGGGTCGTACAGCACGAAGTCCGAATAGCGATCGACCATGTACTGCTTGATCTGCGCATCGCTCCTGCCGGCCTGCAACTGCGCGAACACCTGGTGGCGCAGATCGCGCGCAAGCTCGGCGTTGGAGTCGGCCAGGTTCTCGTTCTGGCACACCAGGCAGCGCAACTGCGCGGTCAGGCGCTGATAACGCGCTTCGTCGCTGCGGTTCTTGAACGGCAGCGGGTCCACCGCCTGCGCCGCCAGCGGCGGTGCAAGCAGCACGCCCAGCAGCAGCACCAGCAGCACACGCAGTTGCCGGCCGTGCATGCGCCAGTACCAGCGCCAAACCCAGCGCGCCGCCATCACCGCGTGCCCTTGGGCAGTGCGGCGATGGCGGGCAGTAATTCGTCGTCGATGATCGCGGGCGTGAGCACGCCGATGTGCTTGTAGCGGATCACGCCTTGCGCATCGATCAGGAAACTCTCCGGCGCACCGTAGACACCGAAATCGATCGCGGTCTGGCCGGCTTCATCGGCAATCACCAACGCATACGGATTGCCGTACTGCGCAAGCCAGGCCGTGGCGTCGGCAGGCGCGTCCTTGTAGTTGTAGCCGATCAACGCCACCCCGAGCCGGCTGGCCTGCGCCATCAGCACCGGATGTTCGTGCACGCATTCGGCGCACCAGCTGCCGAAGACATTGAGGACGTAAGGCTTGCCCAGCAGCTGATCGCGGCTGACGCGTTGCTCGGGCCGATCCAGCCGCGGCAGCGAGAACGCCGGTGCCGGCTTGCCGATCAAAGGCGAGGGCACATCGCGCGGGTTGTGCTGCATCGTCCAGTAAATGCCAAAGCCGAACAGCGCCGCCAGCAACAGAAAACCCAGCAAGGGCAGCAGACGGTTCATGCGTGCGATTCCTGCGCAGTGACACTGGTGCCGTGTGCCGGTGCCGGGGTCGCCGTCGTGGCGAGCGTCGGCGCACGGAACCGGCGGGCACAGGCGCTGACGAAGCCGCCCAGCATCATCAGCAGGCCGCCGGCCCAGATCCAGCGGATGAAGGGTTTGTAGTACAGCCGCAGCGTCCAGTCGTACTCGATGTGTTGATCGTCCAGCGGCTCGCCGAGGGCGACATACAGATCGCGGGTGATACCGGGGTCGATCGCCGATTCGGTCTGGATGCGCTCGCTGCTGTACAGGCGTTTTTGCGGATGCAGTTGCGCAACCAGCTGGCCATCGCGGCTGACCTGCACGCTGCCTTGTTCGGCCTTCCAGTTCGGCCCGTCGATCAGTTGCACGCCGTCGAAGCGGAAGGCGTAACCGGCGATCTCGGCGGTCTGCCCGGGCGACAGCCGCACGTCGCGTTCGACCGACAGGCTTTCCGACACCAGCACGCCGGCCACGAACACCGCCACGCCCGCATGCGCGAGCAGCATGCCGGCCATTTCCGCCGGAAACCGCCGGCCGCGCGGCATCTCGCGCCAGCGCTTGTACATGTACAGCGCGGTGCCGGCCGCCACCCATGCGGCGACGCCGATCCCGGCGATCGCCCTGGGTTGGCCCTCGGCAAACAGGCTGCCGACCAGCGCACAGGCGACTGCGGCGATGCCGGCGCGCGTGCCCAGTGCCTGCAACGGCGCCGCCGCGGCCTTGCCCCAGCGCAGGTACGGGCCGAACGGCAGCAACAGCATCACCGGCAACATCAGCAGCGGGAACAGCAAGCCGAAGTAGGGCGGCCCCACCGACACCTTGCCCAGGCCGAAGGCATCGGCCACCAGCGGAAACAAGGTGCCCAGCAGCACCATTGCCGCCGCCACGGTGAGTAGCAGGTTGCCGATCAGGATCGCGGTCTCGCGCGAGGCGGCGGCGAACGGTTTGCCGCTGGCGATCCGGGGCGCGCGCAGCGCATACAGCAGCAGCGAGCCGCCGACCACGGCGATCAGGAAGATCAGGATGTACAGGCCACGGCGCGGATCGGCGGCGAAGGCGTGCACCGAGGTCAGCACGCCCGAGCGCACCAGGAAGGTGCCCAGCAACGACAGCGAGAACGCCAGGATCGACAGCAGGATGGTCCAGGCGCGCAGGCTGCCGCGTTTTTCGGTGACCGCCTGGGTGTGGATCAGCGCGGTGCCGACCAGCCACGGCATGAAGCTGGCGTTTTCCACCGGGTCCCAGAACCACCAGCCGCCCCAGCCCAGTTCCGCATACGCCCACCAGCTGCCGGCGACGATGCCGGCGGTGAGGCAGGCCCAGGCCACATTGGTCCACGGCCGCGCCCAGCGCACCCAGGCCTGTTCCAGCTCGCCACCCAGCAAGGCCGCCACCGCGAACGCAAACGCCACCGAGAAGCCGACATAGCCGGTGTACAGCACCGGCGGGTGGAAGGTCATGCCCGGGTCCTGCAGCACCGGATTGAGTTCGTTGCCATCCAGCGGAATCGGCGACAGCCGCGCGAATGGATTGGAGGTCAGCAGGATGAAGGCCAGAAAGCCCACCGACACCAGCCCCAGCACCGCCAGCACGCGCGCGGCAAAATGCTGCGGCAGATGCCGGCTGAAGGCGGCCAGCAACAGCGTCCAGGTCGACAGGATCGCGATCCACAGCAGCAACGAGCCTTCGTGCGCGCCCCACACCGCGGCAAAGCGGTAGTACCAGGGCAGGGCGATGTTGGCGTTGTCGGCGACATAGCGCACCGAAAAATCCAGCGACAGCAGCGACCAGGCGAGCAGGCCGAACGCCATCCACACAAACAGCGCTTGACCGACCGCGGCCGGCCGCGCGATGCCCATCAACGCGCCATTGCCGCGCCAGGCGCCTATCAGCGGCAGCACGCCCTGCGCAAGCGAGAGCAGTAACGCCAGGATCAGTGCGATCTGGCCGAGTTCAGGCGTCATGGGCGAATCGCATCGTGCAGCGAAGAGGAATCATCGAGGGAAGGAACAGCCTGCGCGCCGCATCAGCGCGGCGCAGACAGCGGCACCGCGGCGGCGGGAATCGGCTTGCCGACATGGCCTTCGGCCATCGCGTCCTTCAGTTCCTTCGGCATATAGGTTTCGTCGTGCTTGGCCAGCACTTCGTTGGCGACAAAGCGCCCGCCCTGCATGCGCCCGTTGGCGATCACCGACTGGTTGTCGCGGAACAGGTCCGGAAGAATGCCGGTGTACTCGACCTGCGTCGCGGCATGCTTGTCGATCACGGTGAAGTGGACGGTGAGGCTGTCGGTGGCGCGCTGGATCGAGCCGGCCTTGACCATGCCGCCGAGGCGGAATTGCCGGTAGCTGGCCGCCTCGCCGGCATGCACCTGGCTGGGCGTGAACAGGTAGCTCATGTTCCGCTGCAGCGCGAGCACGATCAGCGTGACCGCCAATGCCGCAGCGGCGAGTGCGCCGATCACCAGCCACAGGCGTTGCTTGCGGGTGGCGTTCATGGGGCGTCACGCTCCAGCGGCGCTGTTGCCGACAACTCGCGCGTGCGCCGCGGCGTTTGCCGTTGCAGCTGGCCGCGCAGCTCGCGCGGCAGGCGGCGGCGACGCAACCATGGCGATGCCAGGTCGGCCAGCAGCACCAGCACGAACAGTGCGTACGCGGTCCACACGTATTGCCCGTAACCGCCCATCGCCAGCAGGGTCGTCATGCGGTGCGCTCCGTCAGCACGATGCGGCGCGCCCAATCCTTACCGCTTTCCAGGGCGAGCAGGTCCACACGCACGCGGCCGAACAGGCTGGCCAGGTAATAGCACTTGGTCGCCAGCGTCATCGTCAGCAGCGGCCACAGCATGTCCGCGCTCATCGTGGAGGGGCCGAGCAGGCGTACGGTGGAGCCCTGGTGCAGCGTGTTCCACCACACCACCGAGTAATGCACGATCGGCAGATTCACCAGGCCCACCAATGCCAGCAAGCCGGCCGCACGCATTGCCTGGCGGCGGTCTTCCACTGCGTGGTACAGGCCGAGCACGCCCAGATACAAAAACAGCAGCAGCAACTCGGAGGTCAGCCGCGCATCCCAGGTCCACCAGGTGCCCCACATCGGCTTGCCCCACAGCGAGCCGGTGCACAAGGTGATGAAGGTGAAGGCCGCGCCGATCGGCGCCGAGGCCATGGTCACCACCTCGGCCAGCTTGATCCGCCATACCAGCGCGATGAACGCCGCCACGCCCATCGCCGCGTAGATGAACAGGCTCATCCAGGCGCTGGGCACGTGGATGAAGATGATGCGGTAGGCATCGTGCTGCTGGTAATCCGGCGGCGCCAGCACCAGGCCACCGTAGGCGGCCACCGCACCAAGCAACAGCGCCAGGCCCAATGCCCACGGACGCACGCGTCCGGCCACGCGATAGAAGGTCGGCGGCGAGCTGAGTCTGTGCAGCCACAAGGGAATCCACTTGGCCATGCCGGTGTCGTCAGTTGGAATGTCTGGCGGGAGGCGCCAGCGCCTGCACGGCGGCGCCGGCGTTGACCTGCAACTGGCCGTCGGAGAGCTTGCTGGTGCGCTGCATCAGCTCGCGCAATGCGGTGGCGTCCAGCGACGGCGACAGCGACAACAGCAGCGCGACCACGCCGCTGACATGCGCGGTGGCCATCGACGAGCCGGAGGTGAAGTCGTAGCGGCCGTTTGGCTGGGTGGTCAGGATGTCCTTGCCGGGCGCGCTGAGCACGCCGGGCATGGCCGCGGTGGGGCTGCTGCTGCTGCGCACCACCAGCACGCCCGGCACATCGTTGGGAAAGCCGTCCAGCCGGCCGTTGGGCGGCATCGCGGCGACCACGATGCGGCCCTGCTGCACCAGGTGCTGCAGCATCTTGCTCAGCAGCGGGTCGGCCGGGCCGCCCAGGCTCAGGTTGATCACACGCGCGGAGCTGTTGTTGATCGCTGCCAGCGCCTTGGCCAGGGTGAAGGTGTTGCAGCGTGCGGTGGCGCCGACCGTGGGCGCATACCAGCAGGCCTTGTAGATGCTCAGCATGGCCTTGGGCGCCATGCCGACGATGCCTTGATGGTTGTTGCTGCCGGCGGCGATGATGCCGGCCACCTCGGTGCCGTGCGAGTCGCTGCTGGTCATCACCGGCGAGTCGTCGACCAGGTCGTGCACGTCGCGGATGCGCGCCTTCAGGTCGGCATGCGTGGTGTCCACGCCGGTGTCGACCACCGCCACCACCACGCCGCGGCCCTGGGTGACGGTCTGTGCGCTGGCCGCATCGGTGGCGATGAAGCCGCGTTGCAGATCCACGTAGGGGTCGTTGTAGCCGGACAGCGCGGTGGTCTTTTCCGATGCGTCGGCGGAAAACACCGAGAAATCCTGCACCGGTTGCACCAGCTCAACGCCGTCGTCGTCGGCCAGCGCGCTGACCAGTTCGTCGCGCGACACCCCCGGCGGTGGCTGCAGCACGGCGCAATACAGGCCCAGCGAGGTGATCGGCCAGCCGGAGACTTCGCGCAGCTTGTAGCGCTGCTTGAGTGCTTCCATGCGCACGGCGGCCTTCTGGCCGGCGCCGTAATAACTGGAGGCGTAGCCGATCAGGCTGGACCCGGCGCGGGCCGGCGGCGCGCTGAGCGGGTTGGCCACCGCCAGCAGGATGTCGCGGCTGCTGTCGGGCGTATGCGCATCGGCCGCCGGTGGCGTGCTGGCGCTGGCGACGGGCGCCGGCTCCTGCGCGGCGGCCTGCGGGCCAAGGCCGATGCAGGCGGCGATGATGCCGATGGCGAGCAGGCGCTTCATGGTGCGGACACGATCTCGGCCATGCGGATGCCCGGGTTGGCGCGCAGCTGCTGCACGGTCTGCTGCGGCTGGGCCGGCGGTTGCGGCTGGGCCGGCACCACGGTGTAGGCGCCCATCTCGTTGGGCCCGCCGATCACCTGCAACTGCTGTGCATGCAGCAGGCGGTCCCAGTCGGCCACGGTCATCTTGGCGTCCGGCACCACCCGGATGGCGCCTTGCGGCACCGGCTGGGCGGTGGCGCTGCTGAGCGTGCGGTAGTCGTGCGAGGGCGCAGGCGTGGCCAGCCTGACGCCCATGACGCCCAGGCCGATTGCCTGCACCAGCGCCGCGGCCGCCAACGCGCGCACGGTCCAGCTACCGGAGCGGCGCGCTGGCGGCCGCGCGGGCGCGCTGGCCTGCTCCGGCGCATCCAGGCGGCCGAGCAGACGCTGCAGGCCGGCGTTGGCGTCCAGCTTCACCGCCGACGGCAGTGCCAGCGCCTGGCGCAGGCGGTTCTGCTGGGCGAACTCGGCACTGCACGAGGCGCACTTGGCCACGTGCGCGATCAGCCAGGTGTTCTCTTCCTCGGTGGCGCTGTCGAGCAGGACCGCGGGCATCAGTTCCCAGGCGTGCGAGCATTCCTTGCCAGGCGCGATGAAAAACGTCTTCATTGCATGGTCTCCGTATAGGGGGCGCCGCCGGCCAGACCGGGCAGCACATTGCGTAATTTGACCCGCGCATGAAACAGCCGGGCCTTGATGGTGCCTACCGGGCACTGCATGATCTCGGCCACTTCTTCCAGCTTGTGGCCGACGCCGTAGACCAGTTCGATCACCAGGCGCTGGTCCGGCGACAGCCGTTCCATGCCCTTGTCGAGCCAGTCGCGCAGCTCGCGGTCGTCGTTGTCGTCGGCGCTGGGGGCGTGGTCTTCCACCACCGCGGTATCGTCGATGGCCTCGCCGTCGTGCTGGCGCAGGCATTTGAGGCCGCAGCGGTAGGCGATGCCCATGATCCAGGTCGAGACCTGCGAATCGCCGCGGAAGTCGCCGGCCTTCTGCCAGGCGATCCAGAAACAGTCGTTGATGGCTTCTTCGATGATGTCCGGGCGCCGGGTCAGGCGCGACAGGAAGCGGCACAGCCGGCCGTGATAGCTGGTGTACATGGTGGACAACGCGGCGCGATCGCCCGCCGCCATTCGGCGCAGCAGCATGCGATCGGTGGCATCACCCAGGGTGTCGGAATCATTCATCGAGGCAGGCACGGCTTAGGACGCATGTCAGTGCCCGCGGGCGGGCAAAAGGTTGCGTGGGGATCAGAAGGTGACCGACGCGGTGCCCAGCCAGGGCGTTTCGCCGGGGCCGCCCTGCAGGCGTGGGGTGTTGTCGCTGGTGACGATGCGTTCCAGCTTCAGCGTCCATCGGTCCCGACTCCAGCGCAGGCCGAATTGCCCATACTGATAGCGGCCGGACCGGGCGGCGCCGTAGGCCATCGCCGGGAAACGTGACGAACCGGCGCCGACCGTCAGGCTGAGGTCGTCGCGCAGCGGGATATTGGCGGTAACGTCGATGGCGACATTCCACGGCGACTGGTCGGCGCGCGGGAAATTGAAGGTCGACACCGAGAAGGTCAGCACGTCGCGATAGGACCAGGCCAGGCTGGCCTCCTGGCGGTCGAAGGTGCGCGTGGCCTGGTTGGTGGGGTAGCCGTAATACAGCGCGCTGGCCTGCATCTGCCAGCGGTCGCCCAGCATCCAGGCGCGTGCGGCCTGGGCGGTCACCGCCACCGGCTTGCTCAGCGAGGGCGATTGCAGCGCGACCGACGCCGACATCGACCAGCCCGGTGCGGGCAGCCAGTAGCCGGCGGTCTGCAGGGTCGCCTTGTTGGGCGCGATCGAGATGCCGCGGTCGATCAACTGCGAGGTCAGCGCCACCGCGCCGCCGACCGTGCCGGCGATGGCGTTGCCTGGGCCCAACACCAGGGCCAGCAGCAGGCAGTGGCGCAACGCGGCGCGTCGGCGCGCGGCTTGCGCGTGCCGGCAGTGCGGCATCCCCCGGGGCGTGTGGCAGCGTCGCCGGCCCGCCCAGTGGCCGCTCGCGAGCCACGGCTGCCCGTCGCAGGCGCAGCTGCGTCGCGTCCGGAGTGGGTAGGGCCTGGCAGTCAAGGCATTCGGCAATGGGGTAGGCGTCTACATGGAACAGGGGCGCGATAGTGACCCATCACGCAAGACGAGACCGCTGCGACGGCGGTTGTTCCGTCCGTATACGCGAAGGAACCGGCACAGGCAACGCGCACCTGTGCCGGTATGCGCCGGCGATCGCGCTTCCGGATGCCAACCGGCAGCGCTGGCGCCAGCACGCCGGTGGCGATCAGTGCAGGGTGTTGAGGTAGGCGATCAGCGCGTCGAGCTCCTTTTGATCTTCCAGGCCTTCGTACTTCATCTTGGTGCCCGGCAAGGCCTTGGAGGAGGACTGCGATAGATAGGTCTTGAGCTGGGCAGGCGTCCACTGCCACTTGCTGGCCTTGAGCGCATCGGAGTAATTGCTGTAGTCGGCCAGGCTGGCGGCCGGGCGCCCGGCCACGCCGAACATCGACGGGCCCTTCTTGTTCTTGCCCTGGGCGGCGCTGTGGCATTCGGCGCATTCGGTCATGAAAACGCCTTTGCCGTCGGCCGCGTGCGCAGGTGGGGCAAGCAGGGCGCCGGCCAGCAGCAGGCCGGCCAGCGGGGCGCATAACAGGGTCTGGTGGAATGACTTCATGGGGGTCCTTACGCGTGCGGGGGGATCAGAACGAGACATTGACCGACAGCGCGAAACTGTCGAGATCGCGCGGGTTGGTGATCGGAATGCCGCCACCGAACACATTGGTGGTGCTGCCGTTGAACTTGTCGAAGCGGAACCAGGTGGCCGCGAACCGCACGTTGGCATTGGTGGTGTAGGTGCCTTCCTTGCCGAACGGGGTCCAGTACAGCAGGATCAGATTGGCGGTGGTGTCGGGGATGCCGTAGGGCTGATAGCGCGCCACATCGAACGAGCCGCTGTTGATCAGATGCGCCGCCAACACGCCGTAGGTCTGCTTGAACGCGTAGTTCATGCTGATGTTCTGGTCGCGCACGCTGCCGCGGTCGCGCGGGGACATGCTCGGGTCGGTGGGCAGCAGCGGGCTGCCGTATTTGCGGCGCTCGTAGATGTTGACGTAGGCCAGCGACAGCACGTGCTCGCGGGTGCCGAGGAACTGATAGGTCAGGTCGTAGCCCAGGTCGGTGAGGTCATCGCTGGGGCCGCCGCTGCGCAGCCGCTGGCGGCGCGTGGTCATGGCGGTCAGGCCGGCCGAGAAGAATTGCCGCTTCATGTCCTTCATGTAGGCAAAGCGCGCATAGCCGGTGTCGCTGAGCTTGCCCGGGTCGCCATTGGGGTTCCAGCCCAGGTGGTCCTGCGCGTCGGTAGACAGCGCGCTGTAGCTGCCGACTTCGCCGTACCAGTTGCGGTCGAACAGGCCGTACACGGTGGCGCCGATCACGCGGTTGGAGAGCGAGGACGAACTGAGCATGCTGGCCGAGCCGGCATTGGACACCGGGCTCAACGTCGATGCATTGGGCAGCACCTGGATCGGGTCGGACACGCCGGGATTGTTGTTGATGCTGACGCCGACCATCGCGTCCTTGCCGGCCAGCTGGAACGGCTTGCTGACAAAGCGCAGATCCACATCGTCGAGCTGGGTGTTGAAGGTGTCGTTGCCGCCGTTGTTGGAGCGGATCTTGGAGTAACCGCCGACGTGGTCGTTGATCCGTCCGGCCAGATACAGGTCCGCTTCGTTGATGCGTGCGCTGCTGTCGCCGCGGCTGGGATTGCGCCGGGTCCAGGTGACCTGGCCGGAGGCCGGGATCTTGGTGCCGTTGCCGTCGGTATCGGTGAAGCCGCCGAGCTTGAAGCGCATACCGTACGGCGTCAGCGACGGACCGTAGGAGCCGACATGGCAGTCCGCGCACGACGAACCGGTCTGGCGTGCGAACGAGGGAATCGCCTGCGCCTGGGTGCTCGCCAACAGCAGCAACGGGCCGGACACGCACAACAAGGAGGTCAGGGAAGCGGTGCGCGTGGCAGTGTTGCGACGCGGAGCGGGCTGGGAAGTAGGCATGGAAAGTCCTTGTTCGACGGTACGGGGTTCGGCGCTGCGGGAGCGGGGGACGGCGGGCAACACGGCGGAGCTCATCGGCGTTTTCCCGGCAGCACGCGGTGCAGCAGGCCATCGCGCAACACCAGGTGGTGCCAGAGGGCGGCGCCGATATGCGCAATCACCAAGGCCAGCAACACCCAGGCGGCATTCAAGTGCCAGGTGCCCAGGGTGTCGGCCAGGTCTTCGTCCGGCGCAACCAGATTGGGCAGCGTCAGTCCGAACAGATAGACCGGTTTGGCGTAGGCGTTGCTCAACGACCAGCCGATCAGTGGCAGGGCGACCATCAAGCCGTACAGCGCGAGGTGGGTGGCGCCTGCAGCCAGCCGCATCGGCAGCGGCGATGGCGGGCCGGGCGGCAACGCGCGCAGGCGGATGCGCAGGCCCACCCGCAGGACGAACAGCAGCAGCACCATCAAACCGAAGTGGCGATGGCCTTCCATCAGCCACTGCCGCAGGGCGCGTCCTTCCAGCTCGGCGCGCAGCAGGATCAGCGCGGCCGCCATGGCCAGGCAGAACACCGTCAGCCAATGCAATACGCGCATCGGTCTGGGCAGCGGAATGACGCGCGCCGGCAGTGCGGCCTGCTCCGGCAGCGCACTGGCACTGTCGGCTGCAACCGCATCGGGCGCGTGGGGGGATGAACTCATCGATCGGTGTCCTGCGCTGGTGTCGTTGGATCCGGCAGTACGCGGTGCGCTGCCAGGCCTGGCTCCCCACGCCGGCCGAGCTGCGGCCACGTGAACGTGCACCGATATGTGCGGTGCGGCCGCTGAAAGGTTGCATCGCCGCACGCAGATGACGTGCTTTGGCATGGTGTTGGCCGCAGCGACTGCGCTTGCGCGCACCTGGCTTCGCAGCGCCGTGACGCCGCGCAACCTTTCGCGCATGCCGGCGCACTCAGGCATGTCGCACTACGTGCAGTCAGCGGTTACGCCCTTCCGATCATGGCCATCGAACGCATCCAGTTGCATACCCACGGCGACGATCGCGGGCTGCTCATTTCGTTGGAGCAGCAGCGCAATGTCCCGTTCGAGATACGTCGTGTGTATTACCTGTTCGGCACCCGCAACGGCGTCCATCGCGGACAGCATGCACACCGGCGGCTCAACCAGCTGGCGGTGGCCTTGCACGGCTCGGTGACGATCCTGCTGGACCAGGGCGACGGCCACGGCCAGCAGGAAGTGGTACTGGACGATCCATCGCAGGGCCTGCTGCTCGGCCGCATGGTGTGGCGCGACCTGCATCGCTTCAGCCCCGACTGCGTGCTGATGGTGCTGGCCGACCAGTTCTACGATCCCGCCGACTACATTCTCGATTACGACCAGTTCCTCAGCGAAGTGCGCGCTGGCAGCGGTTTGGACGCACGCAGGTTGGAAGCATGAGCGTGCACAAGCCCCTGGTGATCGTGGGCGCAGGCGAATTTGCGCAGATCGCCTGCGAGTATTTTCAGCACGACAGCGACTACACCGTGGTGGCCTTCAGCGTGGAGCGCGACTTCCTGTTGCGACCCACGCTGGCCGAGTTGCCGGTGGTGGCCTACGAGGAGCTCGAACAGCGCTATCCGCCCGAACAGTACGAGGTCTTCGTCGCCATCCCGGCCACGCAGCTCAATCGCCTGCGGACGCGCTTTTTCCAGGACATGTTGCGGCGTGGCTATCGCTGCGCCAGCTATGTCAGCTCGCGTGCGTTCGTCTGGCGCAATGCGCAGATCGGCGCCAACTGTTTCCTGTTCGAAGGCAACGTGATCCAGCCGTTCACCCGGATCGGCGACAACTGCATCCTGTGGAGCGGCAACCATATCGGCCACCGCACCGTGGTGCAGGACAATGTCTTCATCGCCTCGCATGCGGTGATTTCCGGCTATTGCGAGATCGGGCGCGGCAGCTTCATCGGTGTCAACGCCACGCTCAGCGACAAGGTGCGCATCGCCGCCGACAACATCATCGGCGCCGGTGCGCTGGTCACCCGGCACACCGATGCCGAGCGTGTCTACGTCGGCTCGCCGGCGCGCGCGGTGGCCGGCAGATCCAGCTTCGACGTGGAGCTGTGAGCATGTTTGCCTGGACCAAGCGCGGCCTGGTGTTCGACGTCGCACGCGATGGCGTGGGTGGCTGGATGCAGCACGCCGCGCTGACGCCGACGCCCTACCGGTTGTCGGCGCAGGTGCTGCGTGTCTATGCGGGCTTTCGCGATGCGAAGGGCGTGAGCCGGATCGGTTATGTGGACGTACGCGCCAACGCACCGACGCAGATCGTCGGTGTCAGCGGGCAGCCGGTGCTGGACATCGGCCGCGCTGGCTGTTTCGACGACAACGGCATGATTCTCGGCGATGTGGTGGCCGGGCCGGATGGGCTGTACATGTTCTATGTCGGCTTCCAGCGCGTGGCCAAGGCCAAGTTCCTGGCCTTCACCGGGCTTGCGCTGTCCCGCGATGGTGGCGAGCGTTTCCAACGCTTGCAGGACACCCCGCTGCTGGATCGCGCGCCCGGGCGCAGCACGATTGCCGCGGTGCATTCGGCACGTTTCGAGGATGGGCGGTGG
Source organism: Xanthomonas sp. WHRI 7064 (assembly GCF_040202355.2). Classification (NCBI taxonomy): domain Bacteria; kingdom Pseudomonadati; phylum Pseudomonadota; class Gammaproteobacteria; order Lysobacterales; family Lysobacteraceae; genus Xanthomonas; species Xanthomonas sp. WHRI 7064. The sequence continues at coordinate 2,021,622 of NZ_CP167821.1, forward strand.
CGGCTGTGGTACGCGGTGGGCGACGATTGGGAAAGCATTGGCGGCCAGCCGTATCCGCGCTACCACATCCGCTATGCGGAGACCGACGATCTACGCCATATCCCTGTCGACGATGTGGTGTGCCTGCGTCCGCAGGGCGATGAATACCGCATCGGCCGTCCACGCGTGTATCGCCTGGGCGATCGCTATCTGATGTATTTCACCCGCGGCGATACGCACGGCGGTTATTTCCCGGGTTTCGCGTCCAGTCGCGACGGCGTGCAGTGGCAGCGCGATGACAGTCAGCTGGGGCTGCGGCTGTCCGAGCAGGGCTGGGATGCGCAGACACTCTGTTACCCGGCCTTGATCCAGCAGCATGATCGGGTGTTGATGTTCTACAACGGCAATGCGATGGGGCAGGCCGGCTTCGGCCTGGCCGATGCCGCGTTGCCGCCGGACCTGCAGGGGCACCATGTTTTCGGTTAGGCCGTATCTGCCCGGCGATGCGCCTGCCTGGGATGCCTTGGTGGCGTCCTCGCGCAATGGTAATGTGTTGCATCGGCGCGGCTACATGGACTATCACGCCGACCGCTTCGTGGACGCATCGTTGCTGATCGAACGCGGTGGCGAGGTGGTGGCGGTGTTGCCGGCGAACGTGGAGGGCGACTGTGTCAGCAGCCACGCCGGCCTGACCTATGCGGGCCTGCTGTCGTCCACGGCCCTGCGCGCGGGTGCGACCTTGCAGGTGTTCGAACAGATCGCCGCGCACTATCGCGCGCGCGGGGTGCGCGAGCTTGTGTACAAGCCGGTGCCGCATATCTTCCACGCATATCCGGCCGAAGAAGACCTGTATGCCCTGCATCGCGTAGGTGCGCAGCTGTACCGGCGCGATCTGTCCTCGGCGATCGCGTTGCGCGAGCCGTTTGCGTTCAGCGCCGAACGTCGACGCTCGCTGGGCAAGGCGCGCAAGGCCGGTATGCAGATCCAGGCCAGCACCCGACTCGATGAATTTCATGCCCTGCTGACCGAGGTGTTGCAGCGCCACCACGTGGCGCCGACCCATCGGCTGGACGAGCTGCAATTGCTGCAACGCCGGTTTCCGCAGCAGATCGTGCTGCATGAGGCGCGAGCCGAAGGGGAGCTGTTGGCGGCAGCGCTGGTGCTGGATTTCGGTCGCAGCGTGCACACCCAGTATCTGGCGGTGTCCGCGCGCGGTCGCCAGCTGGATGCGCTGAGCCTGCTGCTGGCCGAGCTGATCACCCAGGTGTATGCGCAGCGCCATTACTTCAGCTTCGGTATCTCGACCGAGCAGGCCGGCCAGGTGCTCAACGACGGTCTGGTCGAACAAAAGGAACGTTTCGGCGCACGCGCCGTGGTACAGGATTTTTATCGGTGGATGCTGTAATGGATGTGCCGTTCTTGGATTTGCGCGCGGTCAATGCGCGGTATGCGGAGGAGCTGAAGCTGGCTGCGGCGCGGGTGATCGATGCCGGCTGGTATGTGCTTGGGCAGGAGCTGGCCGCCTTCGAGGAAGAATTCGCCAGCTACTGCGGCGCTGCGCAGGCGGTGGGTGTGGGCAACGGGCTGGATGCGTTGTCGCTGATCCTGCGCGGCTATCGCGAGCTGGGCGTGTTGCGCGAGGGCGACGAAATCATCGTGCCCGCCAATACCTTCATCGCCACCTTTCTTGCGATCAGTCAGAACCACCTGGTGCTGGTGCCGGTGGAGCCGGACCCTGCGACCTTCAACATCGACCCGGCCAGTGTGGAGAAGGCGATCGGCCCGCGCACGCGCGCCATCATGGCGGTGCATCTGTACGGGCAGTTGGTGGATGTGGCGGCGCTACAGACGCTGGCGCATCGCTACGGGCTGCTGCTGATCGAAGATGCCGCGCAGGCGCATGGTGCCAGTGCGAACGGGCGACGTGCCGGCGCCTTCGGCGATGCGGCGGCGTTCAGTTTTTTCCCGACCAAGAACCTGGGCGCACTCGGCGACGGCGGCGCAGTGGTGACCTCGGATGAGCGCCTGGCCGAGCGCATCCGCGCGCTGCGCAACTACGGTTCGCAGGTGAAGTATCACCACCTCTGCCAGGGCGTGAATTCGCGGCTGGACGAGATGCAGGCGGCGTTCCTGCGGGTCAAGCTGGGCTATCTGGACGATGAGATCGCCCGTCGCCGCGCAGTGGCGCAGCGCTACCTGCACGGCATCGACAACCCCCTGATCACGCTGCCGACGGTGGTGGCCGAAGCGCAGCACGTCTGGCATCTGTTCGTGGTGCGCAGCGCCCAGCGCGACGCCTTGCAGGCGCATCTGCTGCGCTCGGGCATCCATACCCAGATCCATTACCCGGTGCCGCCGCATCGGCAGCCGGCCTACACCACCTTGGGCGATGCCTGCCTGCCGGTGAGCGAGCGGTTGCACCGTGAAGTGCTGAGCCTACCGATGGGGCCGGCGCTGGACGATGCGTCGGTTGCGCGCGTGATTGCCGCATGCCAGTCGTTTGGCGCCCCCGCATGAATGTCGTGCGCAGCAGCGCCTACACCGGCGTTGCGACGCTGGCCAAGCTGCTGGCTGCGCTGGTGGTGGTGAAGCTGGTGGCGGTCTACGCCGGCCCGCAAGGGGTCGGCCGGCTGGGCCAGTTCCTCAATCTGATGTCGGTGCTGGCGGTGCTGGCGGGCGGCGGCATCAGTGCCGGCATCGTCAAGTACGTGGCCGAGTATCGCGACGACGCGGCTGCGCTGGCACGTCTGCTCAGCGCGGCGCTGTGGTACGCGTTCTGCGCGGCCTGCGTGATGGCGGTGCTGGCGTTGCTGTTCAGTGGTGCCATCGCCGAGAGCCTGCTCGGCGATGCGGCGTACCGGCCGCTGATCTGCGTGGTGGCGGTGGCGCAGCTGGGCATCGCACTGGTCAACTACATCCTGGCGGTGATCAACGGCTTCATGGATGTGCGCCGCCTGGCATTCGTGCAGGTCAGCGGTGCGGTGCTGAGCACGGCACTGGTGGCATGGCTGTCTAGCCGGGCACAGCTGCAGGGCGCCTTGCTGGCGCTGGTGCTGGGCCAGGTGCTGTGGTTGCTGGCCGGCGTGCCGGCGCTGCGGCGCAGCGATTATTTTCGACGCGAGATGTTGCGCATGCGCTTCGATGCGCAAATGACGCGCAGGCTGGCGGCGTTCTCGGTGATGACGCTGACCTCCACGCTGGTGCCGCAGCTGGTGGCCATGCTGGTGCGCGACCATCTGGCGCTGCAGTTCGGCTGGCAGCAGGTGGGGTACTGGCAGGCGGTGAGCCGGGTGTCGGATGCGTATCTGCTGTTCTTCACGACTGCGATCAACGTGTATTACCTGCCCAAGCTGGCATCGCTGCAGGAGCGCGCAGCGCTCGGGCGCGAGCTGCGTGCCGCGTATCGCCATGTGCTGCCGGCGGTGATCGTGATGGCGCTGGGCGTCTACCTGTGTCGCGATTGGCTGACCTGGCTGCTGTTCGACGCCCGGTTTGCCCAGGCCACCCCGCTGTATGCCCCGCAGCTGCTGGGCGATGTGATCAAGATCGCCGCCTTCGTGCTGTCGTACGTGATGCTGGCCAAGGCGATGACGCGGCTGTTCGTGATCTCCGAATGCGTGTTTGCCGCCAGCTATCTGGCGCTGGTGTATCTGTTCACCGCGCAATGGGGGCTGATCGGTGCGATGTATGCCTTCGTCGCCAACTACGTGCTGTATCTGCTGTTCAATATCGTGGTGGTGCGGCGCTATCTGGTGCAGCCGGCATGAGCGATTCCACCCAACCCCTCCGGCGCGCACGCTGGCCGCTGGTCTCGGTGCTGATTCCGGCCTTCAACCACGAGCGTTTCGTGCAACGCTGCCTGGACAGCGTGCTGGAGGACCCGTACCCGTGCAAGGAGCTGGTCATCATCGACGATGGCTCCAGCGACGCGACCGGCGAGAAGATTGCGCAGTGGATCGCCAGTCATGGCCACCGGCTGCCGGTGCAGTTCGTGCAGCGCGCCAATCGCGGGGTGGCGGCCACACTCAACGAGCTGGCGCTACGTGCGCGCGGCGAATACCTGCGGCTGGGCGCAAGCGATGATTATCTGCTGGCCGGCGGGCTGGATGCGCAGGTGCGCTACCTGCGTGCGCATCCGCAGAAACTGGCTGTGATCGGCGATGCCTGTGTGGTCGACCAGCATGGGCAGCTGCTGCACGGCAGCGCCATGCGCGACCTGCATCGGGTGGATGTGGACCTGTACCGCTCCGCATCCGGCATCCGCCGCGCGGTGATCCAGCAGTGGGCGGTCGGCGGCGCGGTGGCCTTGCTGCGTCGCAGTGCCTTCGATGCGCGCGCCGGCTGGGACGAGTCGCTGCGGATCGAAGACTGGGATTTTTTCCTGCGCCTGGCCGCGCGTGATGCGCTGGGTTTTGTCGACGTGCCGGTGTGCGCGTACCGGTTGCATGGCCACAATCTCAGCAAGACCGTGGACGTGCGCGCGCGCATTGCCAACCTGAGCGAGTCGCGTCAGGTGGCAAGGCGCTGTGCGGAATTGTTCGATGCGCCCGAGCGTGGCTTGCTGCACGCGCAGTCGCACTACATCGCGGCCAAGGTGGCGTTCCTGCAGCGCCGGCCGCACCGGGTGATCGGGCATCTGCTCGCCTATGCCTGGGTGTCGCTGCCAGCCAGGTGGCGGCCCAGGCCGGCGCGCAGCACGGTGAAACCGGCATGAGCACGCTGCTACGCCGGCCGGCGACCTATCTGGCACTGCCGATGCTGCTCAGTTGCGCGCTGACGTTGCTGACCTATGCGCTGCCCGGCGACTATCTTGACGGCATCGCGCTGCTGGCCGCCGCCGCCGCCGCGACCTGCGTGCTGGACGCCGTGCTGCGCGTGCAGTTGCCTGCGGTGGAGCGCTTTCGCGCCTACCGTTACACCGGTACTCGCGATGCGTTCCTGGTGATGACGCTGGCGGCGGTGGTGACGCTGTTCTGCGTCGTGGATGTGGCGCTGTTTCCGATTCCGCTGTTCAGCGATCCGTCCTCGTATGCGACCTTGAGTCCGCTGCGCGCGCATGTGCGGCACATCTCCAACATGTGCTGGATCCTGCCGCCGATCGCGCTGCTGTGCGTGCGCCATCGCGGGCTGCGCGCGGCGATGCTGACACTGGGTTTCGTGTTTCCGATCGTGGTGATCGACCGCAACCGCATCTTTGCCGGGTTGTTTTCGTTCGTGCTGGTGATGCTGTTGCGCCGCGATCCGGCACGTCGCCTGCCGTGGAAGACCATCGGCCTGCTGATGCTGGCCGGCGGCGGGGTGTTTTCCATCCTCGGCGCACTGCGTTCCGGCTCGCTGGCCACGGTCGCCCTGCCGTTCAGTGCCTTGTATCGCGCCATGCCGCAGGGCGTGCAGTGGTTGCTGCTGTACATCAGCGCCGGGCCGTACAACTTCGGCGCGATCCTGGCCAAGGGCTATGTCAACGCCAGTTTCCTGGTCAATCAGCTGGTGCCGTTCAGTGGCTCGATCGCCACTGCCGGCACCAGCATTCCGCTGGATGCGCCCAACATCAATGTAGGGACCGAATTCTTGCCGTTCCTGATGGCCTGGGGCGCGCCGGGTGCGTTGCTGGCGCTGCTGGCGTTGTATGCAGGGCTGGTGTGGAGCGTGCGCCTGCTCAACAGCTCGCTGTCGATCTTCCATGTGCTGATCTTCCTGCGCATCGCCTATGCCTGCCTGATGTCGCCGTTCGCGCCGCAGGCCTTCACCTGGACCAATTTCGGCTTCATCGCGCTGTGCCTGGTGTTGCATGCCTGCACGGTGCTGTTGCCTACCCGCAATGCCGTACCCACCGCTGCTGCGTAATGCGCGGCCGCTCCGCTTCACCCTGTTCCAGAGCCGGTGCACCATGACTCAACATGACGATATCTATCTGATCGACCTGTGGCGCATCCTGCGCCGCGAATGGCGCTGGGCGCTGGCCGCACTGGTGGTGGTGCTAGCACTCACCTTTGCCTTTACCCGCCTGGCCAGGCCGCAGTGGGAAGCCACCGCCTGGATCCAGGTCGGCGAGATTGGCCCCACGCCGGCCGGGCGCGACCCCAAGGTCGAGCCGTTCCAGCGCGTGATCGACCGCATGAAGACGCGGCTGTTCCAGGATGCGGTGCTGCGCCAGGCCGGCGTGCCGCTGAAAAGCCGCGCTGCGCAGCTGTACCGCGGCAGCCTCAAGCCGGACCCGGACCCGTATGCCAATCTGATCGGGGTGACCATCCGGGCCGAATCGTCGGCGCAGGCGCGCAAGCTGGCGATGGCGACGGTGAGCGCCTTGCAGGGCCTGCACGGCGACACCAATGCCGTGGCGCTCGCACTGGCGCGTACACGCCTGCAAGGCCTCACCGACGATCTACGCGTGGCGACCCGCAACCGCGATCAGCTGCAGCAGCAGGTGCAGGCCGGGCAGGGCACCGCTGCGGCCACGCCGGCCCAGGTTCTGGCAGGCGTGCTGTTGACCGACAGCAACACCACCGTGCGCGCATTGAAGAGCGAACGCGACGATCTGGTGGCCCGCCTGACCACGCGCTACACCTATCAGACCTCGCTGGCGTGGCCGTTGTACGTGCCCGAGCAGCAGGCGTTTCCCAATGCCGTCACCGCCTGGGCCGCCGGCCTGCTCGGCGGGGCGGGGCTGGCGGTGCTGGCGGCGGTGTTACGCAATGCATGGCGGCGCCGCGCGGTGGCCGTCCCGCAGGCTATCGGCTGATCTGCGCAGCGCCGTGCGGCACGCTGCGCAAGGCTGCCCACGCTGCAACCAAACCGCCGGCGCACGGCACTCACCGGTCAATCAAGCGATGTCGCATTGGCGGTGTCGCGTCTGGAGAGTGTCGTGAGAACAGCTGGATCGGTGTGGGAGGCTGCGTATGTCGGTGGTCAATGAGCATGCGGCGCGCGGTGGCACGGTGGCCCCGGAGCGCTTGCTGGAGACGCAACGCGCGTTCGACAGCGTTGCGCCCGACTACGACGGCCCACGCGGCAACAACGCGTTGATCCAGCGCATGCGCAGCACGTTGTGGGACACCGTCGCGGCCGAGCTGCCGGTGGGCTCGCATCTGGTGGACCTGGGCTGCGGTACCGGCCTGGATGCCGGCGAATTCGCACGTCGCGGTTACCACGTGCTGGCCACCGACTGGTCGCCGGCGATGGTCGAGCGCACCCGCCATCGCGCGGCCACGCACGGCCTGCAAGAGCGCCTCAGCGCCGTCCATGTCGGCATCCAGCAGCTCGACCAGCTGCAGGGCAGCTTCGACGGCATGTATTCCAACTTCGGCCCGCTCAACTGCGCGCCGGATCTGCCGGCGGTGGCGGCCGAATGCGCGCGTCTGCTGCGCGCCGATGGCTGCCTGGTGTTCTCGGTGATCGGGCGCATCTGCCCCTGGGAAATCGGCCATTACGGCGTGCGTGGGCGGCTCAAACGCGCCGCGGTGCGCGCCGCGCGCGGGGTCACCGCGGTGGGCATGAACGGCCACACCATCTGGACCTGGTACCACCTGCCGCGCGAGTTCTACCGCGCCTTCGCCAAGCACTTCGTCCTGGAGCGCTATCGCGCGTTGAGCCTGTTCCTGCCGCCGCCGTACCTGGTGGATTTTTGCGAACGGCATCCGCGCCTGTCCGCGCGCCTGGGGCAGTGCGACGACCGGCTGGGCGGCCTGCCGTTGCTGCGCGACATGGGCGACCACTTCCTGATCGTGATGCGCAAGCGCTGAGTGGAGACGCCGATGTCCATGGCCGATGTCTGTCTGCAGGGCGCGCGCTCGATCACCCTGGCCGGCCCCTCGCGCGCGCCGCTGACCATCCGCGCGGGGCGCTTCGGCGGCACGCTCGGCACGCGCAGCCTGCGCCTGGACCTGCAGGGGCATGTGCTGGCGCCCGGCCTGATCAATGCGCACGATCATCTGCAGGTCAACTGCGTGCCGCCGCTGCCGCAGGGCGCGGCGTTTCCCAACAGCTATGCGTGGATCGAGGCATTCCAGGCGCATTTCCAGCATCCCGAGGTGGCCGCGGCCCTGCGTGTGCCCAAGGCGGTGCGTTTGCGTCACGGTGGTCTAAAGAATCTGCTGGCCGGCGTCACCTGCGTGGCGCAGCACGACCCGTGGCATGCCACCCTGGACGAGCCCGGCTTTCCGGTTGGCCTGCTGCGCGAGTTCGGCTGGAGCTATGCGCTGGGATGGACCGGCTACGGCCCACCAGTGCAGGGCAGCTTTGCCGCCACCTCGCCCGAGCATCCCTGGATGATCCACCTGGCCGAAGGCACCGACGCGGTGGCGGCCGCCGAGCTGGACGAACTGGATCGGCTCGGTTGCCTGGCCTCCAACAGCGTGCTGATCCACGGCGTGGGCATGGGCGAGTGCGACATCGAGCGGGTGATCGCATGCGGCGCGGCGGTGGTGTGGTGCCCGTCGAGCAATCTTGCGCTGCTGGGTCGCACGCTCGACCCCTGGCGCCTGTGCATGGCGGGCCGGCTCGCGTTGGGCAACGATTCGCGCGTCAGCGGTTCGCGCGATCTGCTGGAAGAACTGCGCTTCGCCGCCAGCAGCGGGCTGGCCGCGGATCTCTTGCTCGGCCTGGTCACCCATCAGTCGGCGCGCATCCTGCGCATGGCCGCGCGTGGACGCCTGGCGCCGGGGGCGGCGGCCGATCTGGTGATCGTGCGCGACCGCGGTGGCGACCCGGCCGACAGCGTGGTGGGCTGCACACGCAGCGACCTGCGTGCGGTGATACGCGATGGCGTCCCGCGCATCGCCGACCCGGATTTTGCCGACTGGTTCGACGCTGCAGGCGTCCGGACCGTGCCGGTGCTGCTGGATGGCCGCCCCAAGCTGCTCGATGCCACGCTGGCCGATCCGGCGGTGCTGGCACTGGAACCCGGCCTGCAGCGCGTGGCGCAGGCTGCGCACCGGCCCGGCGTGGCCATGGTCGCCAGCGGTGCGCTGTCGTGAGCGTAGTGCCGACGCTGGAGCCGGCAGCGGCGTATGCGCTGTGGGCGCAGGCGTATCCGCCGCATGCGCACAACCCGGTGATGCTGGCCGAGGAACGCGCCATGCTCGCGCTGATGCCGAGCGTGTTGCAGGGCCAGCACGTGCTGGATGCCGGCTGCGGCAGTGGCCGCTACATGCTGCATGCCTTGCGACGCGGCGCGCTGCAGGTCACCGGCGTGGATCTGTCGCCGCAGATGCTGCAGCGTGCGCACGCCGAGCTGTCGCAGCACTGGCCAGCGGCGCGCATGCGCCTGCAACAGGGCAGCCTGGAGCAGCTGCCGCTGGACGATGCCGTGGCCGATCTCAGCGTCTGCGGCCTGGTGGTCGGCCATCTGCAGCGGCTATGGCCGGCGCTGGAAGAATTGCATCGGGTCACCCGCGTCGGCGGCATCGTGCTATGCAGCGATGTGCATCCGATCGGCCATGCGCTGGGCTGGCGGCGCGACTTCAAGGCCGATGGCCGGCAGTACGCGGTGCGGCATACGCAACATCTCTACAGCCATTGGCATGCAGCCTGTGCGGCGCTGGGGATGGAGATCGAAGCAGTGGCCGAGCCGATGCTGGACCCGGCCGACATCGCGCCCGGTGCGCGGTTCGACCGGGCCGCGCTGCAGGTGCCGGTTGCGCTGGTGTTGCGGCTGCGGCGCATCGCGTGAGCGCCGTGGCGGCCATGCTGGCATGTGCCTGCAGCACCTCGGCCGCGGGCAAGCCTTGCCGTTTGCGCGCCGCGCGGTGCGCGGCACGTGGCCCGATCGCGCTTGCAGGCCGTGCAATCCGGGCGCGGTCGCTGTCATGAGCTTGCGGGTGGCGCAACTCAATCTGGTGCCGACGCCGGCCGGCCTGACGGCAGAACAGGTGTTCGCGCAATGGCCATCGCTGGCCGATATCGCCGAGGCCGTCGCCAGCGCCGGGGTGCGCGTGGCGGTGGTCCAGGCCTCTGCACTGAACCTGCGGCTCACCCGCCAGGGCGTGGATTACCGCTTCGTCGAGCTGGGCGCGCGCGGCAGTGCGCAGCGCGCAGCGCTGCTTGCGGCGACGCTGCGCGAGATCGGCGCCGATGTGGTCCATGTCCACGGTCTGGAATTTGCCGGCGATGCACGCCGTCTTGCCCGCCTGCTGCCGCATACGCCGATCCTGCTGCAGGATCACGCCAACCGCCCGCCGCGCTGGTGGGCCCGGAGTGTCTGGCGGCGTCGCTACGCTGCCGCCGCCGGGATCGCGTTCACCTCGCAGGACATGGCGCAGCCGTTCGCACAGGCGCGCCTGTTCAATGCCAGGACGCAGCTGTTTGCGATTCCCGAATCGAGCAGCCGCTTCTCGCCGGGCGATCGCCTGCAGGCACGCGAGCACACCCGCCTGCAGGGCGACCCCTGCGTGTTGTGGGTCGGGCATCTGAGCGCGGCCAAGGATCCGCTGTGCGTGCTCGATGCCGTCGCCCTGGCCGCGCGGGTGTTGCCGGGGCTGCGGCTGTGGTGCGTGTTCGACCAGGCGCCGTTGCTGGAGCAGGTACAGCAGCGCCTGCGCGCCGATCCGTCGCTGGCGCGCTGCGTGCAGCTGCTGGGCAAGGTGCCGCATGCGCGCGTGGAAACGCTGCTGCGTGCCTGCGACCTGTTCGTCTCCGCCAGCCATGCGGAGAGCTGCGGTTATGCCGCAGTGGAGGCGTATGCCTGCGGCACCTTGCCGCTCTTGACCGATATCCCGGCCTTTCGTGCGCTCAGCGATGGCGGCGCAGTCGGCGCGTTGTGGCCGGTGGGCGATGCCTCGGCCCTGGCGGAACTGCTGTTGCGGCTCTTCCGGCAACGCCCCGACCGCGCACAGGTGCGCGCGCATTTCGAGGCACGGCTGTCGTTTGCTGCGGTGGGGCAACGCTGGAAGCATGCGTACACCCGGTTGCTGGCCGCGCCAGGGCGGGCCGCATGAAACTGGCCCTGGTGGTCCCGGGCGGCGTCGACCGCAGCGGCGAGGTCCGCGTGATCCCGGTGTTCCTGACCCTGATCGAATGGCTGGCGCGCCATCACCAGGTGCATGTGTTCGTGCTGCACCAGGAGCCGCTGCCCGGTACCTGGGCATTGCGCGGCGCCACCGTGCACAACATCGGCGCCAGGCGCACCCGCACGCGCGCGATCGCCGCCATCGTCGACGAACATCGGCGTGCTCCGTTCGATGTGATCCAGGCCATTTTTTCCGGCTATTGCAGTCTGATCGCGGTCGCCGCGGCAAGGCTGTTGCGCCGTCCCAGCGTGGTGCATATCGCCGGTGGCGAGCTGGTCGCATTGCATGGCATCGGCTATGGCGGCCGGCAGCGTTGGCGCGGGCGGCTGCGCGAAGCGGTGATCCTGCGCCTGGCCGACCGCGTCACCGCGGCCAGCGCGCCCATCCTGGAGTCGCTGACGGCGCTCGGCATCCACGCGCAGCGGGTGCCGCTGGGCGTGGATCTGCGGGCCTGGCCGCCGGCCGCGCCACGTGCACGCAGCGGCGGCATCGCCCGCTTGCTGCATGTGGCCAGCCTCAATCCGGTCAAGGACCAGACCACCTTGCTGCAGGCAATGGCGGCGCTCAAACGCGCCGGTGTCGCCTTTACCCTGGACATGGTCGGCGTCGATACGCTGGATGGCGCCATGCAGCGCCTGATGCACCAGCTGGACCTGGGCGGGCAGGTGCGTTTTCTCGGTTTCAAGACCCAGCGCGAGTTGCGCCCGATCATGCAGACGGCCGACCTGCTGGTGCTGTCGTCCTTGCATGAAGCTGGCCCGCTGGTGCTGCTGGAAGCGGCGGTCGCCGGCGTGCCCACCGTCGGCACCGCAGTCGGGCATCTGGTCGAGTGGGCACCGGTGTGCGCACTCGCGGTACCGCCGGGCGACTGGGCCGGGCTGGCAGAAGCGGTCCGCCAGGTCTTGGCCGACGACGAGCTGCGCCTGCGCCTGGCCTGGGCGGCGCAATGCCGTGCGGTACGCGAAGACGCGGCGTTGACCACGCGGCTGTTCGAGCAGCTGTATCGGCAACTGTGCGAGGCGCGGCCGCTGCGCTGACTGCGCCTGCAAGGACGCAGCCTGCAGCGGCCGCCATGCAGTACGCGCGGTGCAGCAACGAGGCTGCCAGGCCAAACGTGGTGACATCCTCGCAAGGGTGGTCGACTGTACAAGCCGGCCGCTTGTGCACGCCTGCTGCAGTCCTGGAATGACCAACAAGACGTCGCGAGCGGCCGATGGATGGGTGCGGACGGCGCGCGCGGGATCGGACTGTGCGGCAGATACCTGCCGACTCAGGGCACCGGCCGCGCCGGTGCGGCAGTGAGCGCAGCAGCGTTGTCAGCCGCGCTCAGACTGGCTGCAGATAGCCGTCCAGCGCTGCACGCACCACATACAGCATGTCGGTGCGCGGCACCGGCCGGGTCAGGCGCGTCATCACCCGGCGCAGCTGGGTCTGCCGCACCCACGGCTGGTCCTGAAGCCACAACTGGGTCTGCAGCATGTCGGCACGTTCCTTGCGGCTCTCGGCCGACGGTACTACCCGGTTGCGCAGGTACTGGCGCGCTTCGCCCAGCGAGCGTGACCATTCGATGCCGGGCAGGGCCGACAACCACAGGTTGGAACACGAGGCGGTGGTCAGGGTCTGGCGGGCCGCACGCATGCGCAGCAGGCGCGGGCAATCGGCCTGCAGCCGCGCCATCACCGCCGGCGGCACCACGCTGCGGTAATAACGTTGCAACAGCAGCAGCGGTGGCAACGCCCACCACGGTGCCATGGCCGGGTCGTCCCACAACTGTTCCCAGTCGCGCGGGCCCATGCGCGTGGCCAGCAATGCCAGGTCATGCAGATGCATCAGGCGGATGCTGCGCTGGCAGATGCCGCCGGCGGCATGCAGCAGCAGATGGCACATCAGCGCGCCGACCGACGGGTAGGGATTCAATCCCGGCTGCGGACGCTCCGGCAGGATGCGCGCGGTGATGTCCACGCTGCTCAGCGGCAGGCGTTCCTGGATGCGGGTATGCAGCTCGAGATTGATCGGCGCATCGCGATGCTCGCCCAGTCCTGCGACCGCCTCGCCCTGCAGAGGCTTGAACACCTGGTGCTTCCATTGTTCGAAGGAGGCCACGTAACCCAGCTCGCACAACAGCGCCGCCGCCGCGGGCGCATCCTCCGGCGCCACCAGCAGATCGATATCGGCCATCGGGCGATCGCCGGGCAGATAGACGCCGAGCCGATGCAAGGCAGTGCCCTTGAGACCGACCAGGGCGATGCCCGCCGCACGCGCTGCCGCGTCGATGCGCGTCAGCAGCAGCGCGATGCGCCGATGGCGGTCTTCGACATGGCTGCGTTGCTCGTGCAGGAACGCGGTCCAGTCGGCGTCCTGCCACAGCGAACGGCGTTGCAGCAGCGGCGACACCCCATGCGCGGCCGCCGCGGCCGCGGCCAGCTGCCATTGCAGCCGGTTCCACTGCGGCACCGCCTCGCCGGGCTGCGCCAATTCCCGGGCCAGCCGTTCGGTGGCCGTCTGCAGGCCGTGCTTGATGGTGCGAAGGGAAGGCTGCATGCGGCGGAGATTCCGAGAAGGGCAACGTGATGTGGGGAAGCGAGGTCGGCGGGTTACGCGCTAGCCGACCAGCACGCTGGCCAACTGGCGCGGTTGGGGTTCTGCAGCGCCGGCAAGCGGCTCGGTGCGATGTTGCTGTTCACTGGCGATCAAGGCGGACCAGCGCGCTTCCAACGTGTCCGAGGCCTGTGCAAACGCATCGGCGCCCAGCGTGGCGCGCGCCTGTTGCAGGTCGACCTGCGTATGCAGCAGATCGCGCACGCTGCGGTAGAACTCCGAGTCGTACGCGCCATGGAACATCATCGCCAGGTCGTCGCTGTCCTGCCAATGGGTCTTGCCGCCCAGCTGGTTTTTCACTTCTTCGTAGAACTTGGTGCCGGGCAGCGGATAGGACACGCTGACGCCGATGATGTCCGGGTTGGCCTGTGTCACCAGTGCGCGCGTGGCCAGGATGTCTTCGAGTTCTTCGCCCAGGTAGCCGAGTTGAATGAAGAAGCCCACGCGGATCCCATGCGCACCCAGGCGCCGGCGTGCGGCGATCACCTCGCCAACCTCGGTGCCCTTGGTCATTTTGTCCAGGATGCGCTGGCTGCCGCTTTCGGCACCCAGCCAGGCCTCTGCGCAGCCGGCGCGTGCCAGCGCGGCAGCCATGCGCTCGCTGGCCAGGTCGGCGCGGGTCTGGATGGTGAACGGGATCGCGCCATCGGCGTCGCTCAGGCGCTGCGCAAAGGTTTCCACCCAATCGATGTGGAAGCCGAAGATGTCGTCGGCCATCCAGAGGTGATCGGGCTGGAAGCTGCGCTTGAGATGGATCATTTCGGCAGCCACGTCTTCCGCGTCGCGGCGCTTGTAGTGATTGCCCCAGATCGGTTTGGCGCACCAGTTGCAGCGGAACGGACAACCGCGCGAGGCGGCCATGTTGAGGCTGAAATAGCCGTGCCGTTGCCGCCAGAACCGCTGATAGCGCGGCATGTCCACCAGGTCCCAGGCCGGCAGGCCGCTCAGGCGCGCGTCCGGCGGTTGTGCGCCACGATGCACGTGTGCTGCAGCAGCTGAGCTGACGGCGATACGTGCAACGCCCGCGAGCCAGGCGTCTGTATCGATGATGGGATCTTCTTCGACGCGCGCCACCAGTTCGAGCAGTGGTGCGATGCCTTCGCCAATCAACACCGCGTGCGCGCCGGCAGCCAGAAACACATCCGGGTTGTCGGATGCATCGGAGCCGGCCACCAGCACGCGGCAGCCGGCCGCGCGCGCTTGCCCAATCATCTGGCAGGCCGCCTCGCGCATGCGGCTCAGGCACATCTTGGTGAGGAAGTTGAAGTTGTCCTCGTAGAACACCACAAGGTCAGGCTGCGCAGCGTGCAAGGCGCCGGTGTAGTCCTGCACATCGTCGGCCAGCATCGCGTCGAACAGGCTCAGCGCATGGCCGCGCTCGCGCAATAACGCGGCAACCTGCAGCGTCGCCAACGGTGGATACGGCTTGCCGCGCTCCCATTGCTTGGGGTCGTAACGCAGGAAATACGAATGACTGACCTGGATCTTTAGCATCTGCACAAGGCTCTCGTTCTGTCGCCAGGTGCGCGCAGCGGCGGCGTGCGCAGGCACCGGCATTCGGCTCGGCAGTAGGTGCGGATGCAGGTGGCTTTGGTTGCGCCGATCGGCATGCCGTCGTTGGCGTGCATTGGGCACAGGTGCCGATGCGGATGCGGCAACCTTTCTGTTGCCGTTCGGCACACACCGGCTGATCGATGCAATGGGTGGAAGGGCATGCCGCAGTCGGCTGCGTTGGCGCAATTGATGCCGGTGGGCGATGACGCACGCACTGGCGCGCCGGATGCGGCGGCAGTGGCAGCAGATCCGTTCGGCGAACATCGGCCGCGTCGGCAGTGCGTGCGCCGGCAGATCCTTGGCGCACTGTTCCACTTCGAAAGCGACAGCGACGCGCTGCTGGCATTGGTGGACCTGGCCTACGCGGGCCTGCCCGCGCATCGCCTGCCGGGTGCGCCGGAATTCCATATCACGCTGGATCTGGTGGCGCGTGGTCACGCGGCTTCGAGCGCACAGCCGCCACCGGTGCGCACTCATGCCAGCGGCGGGTTGCTGTGCGGCGTCATGGATGCCTGCAATTACCTGATGTTGTCGGTGCCCGCGCGCCGCGCCATGCTGGTGGTTTCCGACGACATGCTCGCCCACGCCTATCACGTGCGTTATGAGCTGATCGAATTTTCGGTATTTCTGCTGGCGGCGCGCGGCATGGGCCTGGTGCCGTTGCATGGCGCCTGCGTGGGCCGGCAGGGACGCTGTGTGCTGTTGCTCGGCGCCAGTGGCGCCGGCAAATCGACCCTGGCATTACACAGCCTGCTGCATGGCCTGGATTTCATCGCCGAAGACGGCGTGTTCGTGGCGCCGGAGAGTCTGCTCACCACCGGTGTTGCCAACTTCCTGCATCTGCGCGCCGACGCGCTGGGCCTGGTCGATGCGGACACGCGCGCGTGGATCAGCGCCTCGCCAACCATCCGCCGCCGCAGCGGTGTGGAAAAGTTCGAGATCGACATCCGTCACGGCCGTGCGCAGCTGGCGCGCGCGCCCTTGCAGCTGTGTGCAGTGGTGATGCTGTCGGCAACGCCAGCGAGCGATCCCGCACAGCTGTTGCTGGCAATGCCCGCCGAACGCATTGCCGCTTGCCTGGCAGACGATCAACCGTATGCGGCCGGGCAACCGGGCTGGCAGCGCTTTATCCAACAGGTACAGCGCGTCGGCATGTTCACCCTGCGCCGTGGAGCGCATCCGCAGGCCGCGCTGGACGCGCTGCTGCAGGTGTTGCGGTGAGCGCGCCGGCAATGCGGCAGCAGCGCGGCCTCTTTCAGGCCGACGCCATGCCGCATTCCACCGTGAGGGTCATGCGTGACTGAGATGCGCGCTACTGCAGACCGCAAGCCCATGCGCGCGCTATGGCGCGATTTCGTCGGCACGCTGGTGCCGGCGGATGTCTCGACCATCGCGCTCTATGTGGGCTTGTCGCTGCTGGCCGCACTGGCCGGCAGCCTCGTCGCGGTCAGCCTGGTGCCACTGGTGCAGCCTGGTCATGCCGTCCGCCTGGCCGGCTACGCGCTGGCTTCAGCGGATGGTCTGGCGATGCAGGTGGCGCTGTTTGCCGGTGTCAGCCTGGTGTTTGCCGCACTGCGCTGGCATGGCGCACGGCTGGCCGCACGGCTGACCAGCCGCTACGCGATCGGGCTGCGGCAACGCGTGCATGCGGCGTTGATCGATGCGCCGCTGCCGGCCCTGTCCGGTGCCAGCTCGGCGGAAATCGCCAACGTGCTGACCTACAACATCGAGATCGCCACCCAGGGTTTCAGTGCCACCTTGCAGCTGCTGGTGGCCGGAATGACAGCTTTGGTGAGCATCTGCATCGCGGTCATGATCGCCCCCGCGTTGCTGATGGCCACGCCGCTGCTGCTGGCACTGGCGTGGCTGGGCTTGCGCATCTCCAGCAGCGACACCCAGGCGCGCATCAGCCGCGATTACGTGGCCGACATGACGCAGCTGTTCTGGCTGAGCGAAGATTTCCCGCGGCGCCTGCGGCATGTACGTTCGTTCCAGCGCGAAGCATTGGAAACCCTCCATTACGAGCGCATTTCCGCTCGATTGGGGCAGGGCTATGCGCAGCAGCAGGCGCTGGTGGCGGGCAGCCGGCTGATGCTCGAAGCCACCGCAGTGGCTGTGATCGCCGGCATCCTGGTGCTGGCCAACCTGTGGCAGGGCGCGGACCGCGCTGCGTTGATCACCGTCAGCCTGCTGCTCGGGCGCCTGCTGCCGTATCTGGTCAGCACCCGGCAGAGCGTGCAGCAACTGCGCTCGGCGTGGCCGGCGTTGCAGCTGTGGCGGCGCTATGTGGCGCTGGGCACGACGCGTCCACCGGCGTCGGCCGCACCGGCACAACCGTTGCCGGCCGCCCTGCATCTCGAACACATCGGCCTGGCACCGCCGTTGCCCAGGCTCGCTCTCGATCCGCTGCTGTTGCTGCCCGGCGAGCTGACCTTGGTCGTCGGTCCCTCCGGCATCGGCAAGAGCAGTCTGATGGACGTGCTCTCGGGTCAGACCCCGCCTGCGCAGTTTACCGCGCACATGGCCGGGCGCCGGCTGGATTTTGCCGCGTATCGCGCCCTGGTGCGGCATGGCGCCTACCTCGGCCAGGGGGTGCGGCCGTGGCAGCGCACGATCCGCGCCTGTCTGGACTGGGCATTGCCCGGCACCAGCGATGCACGCATGTGGCAGGTATTGACCGACGTCGGATTGGGCGTGCGTCTGCAGCGCGACGGGCAAGGCCTGGACAGCCCGATCAACGGCCCGGATGGGCGCCTGTCCGGTGGCGAAGCGCAGCGCCTGCTGCTGGCGCAGGTGCTGTTGCGCAAGCCGACCCTGGCGGTGCTGGACGAGGCCACCAGCGCACTGGATGCAGAGGCCGAACAGCAGGTGTTGGGCATGCTGCGGCAACGCCTGCCGCAGACCGTGCTGGTGGTGGTCTCGCATCGCACCAGCCTGGCCGCAGTGGCCGATCGCACGGTTGTCTTGGGCATTGCAGTAGCGGCGCAGACCGCTGCCTACGCCGATGCGGTTGCAAGCTCGGACGCGTGATGCCAGGTGGCGTGCTCGCGTCGGCAGCGCGATCAGCCGGCAATCTCTTCCAGCGCCCGATTGCGCGTGCGCGGGCCCAATAGCGCAATCACGCTGGCCACGATCGACATGCTGATCACGATAAAGGCCAGCACGCCATGGCTGCCGACTTGGGCGAGCAGCCAACCGATCAGCACGCTGCTCACCGCCGTGGAAAGACGGCTGAAGGAATAGCAAAAGCCCACCGCCCGCGCGCGCAAGCCGGTGGGGAACAGCTCGGCCTGATAGCCGTGATAGGCAAAGCTCATCCAGGCATTGCAGAACGCGATCATCGCCCCGCACAACACCATGCCGAGCGCCTGATGCTGCAGCGAAAACAGCACGCCGAACAGCACCGCGCCCAGGGCCGATGCGGTGATCTGCCATTTGTTCTCCCAGCGCTGCGCAAAGCGCAGCAACAGCAGCGGCGCCAGCGGGTAGGCCAGCGAAATCGCAAAGGAATAGGCCAGGCTCTTGGTCACGCCGGTGCCTTGCGCCGAGATCAATGCCGGCAACCAGTTGCCGAAGCCGAAGAAGCCGATCGCCTGAAAGATATGGAACACCACCAGCATGCCGATGCGCCCGCGATACGGCGCACGCCACAGCGCCGCGGTCTGCATGTCGCCGGCCGGCGAAGGGGCGGCCACCTGCGGTGCGTCCAGGGGCGCACCCAGATCGCGCACGCAGCGCGTTTCGAGGCGGGTCAAGACCGCATCGGCTTCGGCATGGCGTCCCTGCGCCGCCAGCCAGCGGGCGGATTCCGGCAACCGGCTACGCAGCCACCAGATCGCCAGCGCAAATACCCCGCTCAGCAGCACCACCCAGCGCCAGCCACTCACCCCCAGCGGTGCATGCGGCACCAGCAGCCAGGCGGTCAGCGCCACCGCAGGCACCGCCAGAAACTGCACGAAGAATGCAAACGCGAATGCGGCACTGCGCATATGCCGCGGCACCAGCTCGGACAGATAGGTGTCGATGGTGACCAGCTCGATGCCCAGGCCGATCCCGACCACCAAGCGCAGCAGGATGACGCCGGTGGCGGTGTGCTGCAGGCCCATCGCCACGGTCGCGGCGGTGTACCAGATCAGGGCGAAGGTGAACACCGGACGGCGCCCGAAGCGGTCGGCGAACGGACTCAGCAGGGCCGCGCCGACGAACAGGCCCAGAAACGTCGCCGCCGCAAACGCGGCCTGGTCGGACATGCCGAACGCGCCATCGGCAGCGCTGGCAAAGATGCCGTCGCGGATCAGCCCGGGGCTGATATAGGCGGTCTGGAACAGGTCGTACAACTCGAAAAATCCACCCAGCGCGAGCAGGCCGACCAGCCGCCACAGCGTCGCGCTGGCCGGCAGCCGGTCGATCCGCGCGGCGATGTGCAGGGTGGCGGAAGCGGGGTCAAGCGGAGCGGTCGAAGCCATCGTCATGCAGGCGCTGCCAGTGCGGTGTCCATCATAGCCAGCAGCCCTGTCACCCGGCGCCCGCGCTTCGCGGTCAGGCAACTGCATTCGCAGGCGATCCGACGAGCGCAAGGCACCCCACAGCCATCGCGCATGGCCTGATATCCCTCCCTCCGCGGTGAATGTGTGGCTTGCACGCCATTGCCGCGCCTGCGTTGCAGCGCCTGTGCAACGAGGCGCGGGCCTGGGCACGGAGCGGGGCAGTGGTCAGCTGCAGGTCCTCCCGTTGTTTGACCACTGGAATGCTGTAATCCCCCCAGCGCCACCTGGGCAGGTGGCAAAGCCGCCTGGCCAGCCCCATCTCATGCCTATCACTCATTCCCCGGAGTCATCCGATGACGCCCATTTCCGTGCTCGACCTGGCGCCGGTCTGCGAAGGCAGCGACACCACCCACGCCTTCGCCAACATGCTCGATCTGGCCCAGCACGCCGAGCGCTGGGGCTACCAGCGTTACTGGCTGGCCGAGCACCACAACATGCCGGGCATCGCCAGCGCCGCCACCGCGGTGCTGATCGGCCACGTCGCCGGCGGCACCAAGACCATCCGCGTCGGCGCCGGCGGCATCATGCTGCCCAACCATGCGCCGCTGCAGGTGGCCGAACAGTTCGGCACGCTGGCCTCGCTGTATCCGCAGCGCATCGACCTGGGCCTGGGCCGCGCGCCCGGCACCGACCAGCCGACCGCGCGCGCCCTGCGCCGCTATTTCGACAGCGCCGACCATTTCCCGCAGGACGTGGCCGAGCTGTTGCGCTACTTCGCGCCGGTGGTGCCGGGGCAACTGGTGCAGGCAGTGCCGGGGGGCGGTCTCGACGTGCCGGTGTGGCTGCTGGGTTCCAGCCTGTTCAGTGCGCGGCTGGCCGCGGCGATGGGCTTGTCGTTCGCGTTCGCCTCGCATTTCGCGCCCGATGCGATGGACGAGGCGGTGGCGATCTACCGCCGCGAGTTCCGTCCGTCCGCGCAGTTGGCCAAGCCGCACGTGATGCTGGCCTTGAATGTGGTGGCCGCGGAAACCGAAGCGCAGGCACGCCGCCTGTTCACCACCCAGCAGCAGAGCTTCGTCAACCTGCGCCGCGGCAAGCCGGGCAAGATTCCCGCGCCGATCGACGATATCGACAGCTTCTGGCAGCCGCACGAGCGTGCCGGCGTGGAGCGCGCGTTGGCGTGCACGGTGCTGGGCGATGCCGAGCAGATCGCCCAGGGCGTGGCCGAGTTCATCGAGCGCCACACCCCGGACGAACTGCTGTTCACCGCCAACATCTACGACCATGCTGCGCGTTTACGTTCGTTCGAAATCGCCGCCATGGCCTGCCGCGAGCTGGACGTGACCCCTGCGTGATTCACGTCGCTTTGCGCGACGATCCGCTCAGATGCATGCACCTCCATTGGGAAGACAAGCATGCAATTTCAGGAACGCAGCGAGAGCATCAAGCAGTTGGCGGAATTGATCCGCGGCGTGGACATCGCGATGTTCACGACCGTGTCGGCCGACGGCAAGTTGGTGAGCCGGCCGTTGGGGACGCAGGAAGTCGAATTCGATGGCGACCTGTGGTTCGCCACCGCCGCCGACAGCCCGAAGGTGGCCGAAATTGCCGCCGATCCGCGCGTCAACGTGGCCTATGCCTCGGCCTCGAAGAACAGCTACGTATCGGTCGCCGGTACCGCACGCGTGGTCGATGACCGCGCCAAGATCGAGCAGCTGTGGTCGCCGGCGATGAAGGTGTTCTTCCCCGGTGGCAAGGACGACCCCAACCTGCGCCTGATCCATGTGCGCGCCGAATCGGCCGAGTACTGGGATGGCCCGAGCGGGCTGCTGGGCAAGGCGCTGTACTTCGTGATGACGGCCGTGACCGACGATACCGGCAGCCTGTCGGACAACCGCGTGGTCGATCTGAAGTAACTGTGCTCCAGGTGTGCCGGCCGTCGCGTGCTCAGCGCCAGGCGGCCGGCCACCAACCGCGGATCAGGTCCAGCAACTGGTCCGAGGTGACGCCGAACACCGCCACCGAGATCAGCGCAGCGGCCCAGCCCACCAGCAGCAATGCGCCGTCGCGCTCGAGCAGGGCCAGCGCAAACAGCAGCAGGATCAGCCCGAAGATGTAGTTGGTGAATGGAATCGGCAGGGTCAGCAGGATGCCGACCAGCACCAGCAGCACGCCGGTGACCATCTGCGCCGGCATCCGGTCCAGCACGCCGTGCAGGCGCGGCTTGAGCAGCCGGTCCAGGCGTTGCAGCGTCGGCGCAAGCCGCGCGACGAAACGCTGGCTGGTGCTGCGGCGCGGCCCGCGATCGCCGATGAAACGCGGCACCCATGGCTTGCGCAGGCAGCACATCATCTGCAGCCCGATCAACACCGTCAGCGGGCCACTGATGCCGCCGGCCACGCCGGGAATCGGAATGAATGACGGCAGGATCGCCAGGAACAGGAACACCCCGAATGCGCTCTGCTGCAGATCGGCCAGGATTTCGCGCACCCGCAACACATGCTCCGGATCGCCCTCGCTGAAGGCCGCCAGCAGGCTGCGGATGCCTTCGTTGCGATAGCGCATCTGCGCACCGTCCGCTCCATCCGAGGGCGGGACGCGGTTATCCGACGATGTCATCGCTGCCCTCGTCGCTGACGCGGCTCAGCAGCAGCTTGTCCACGCGTGCGCCATCCAGGTCGACGATCTCGATGCGCCAGCCGGCCCAATCGAAGAATTCGCCCGCCTGCGGAATGCGCCCGAAGTAGTAGATGCACAGGCCGGCGAGCGTGTGGTAGTCGCCTTCGTCGGCCTCCGGCAGTTCGGCACCCAGCACTTCGCGCAGTTCCTCCACCGGCAACGAGCCGTCGATCAGCAGCGAGCCGTCGGCGCGCGTGACCACCAGCGCGTCCTCGTCGGTGTTTTCCACCGCCTGCAGGCGGCCCACCACCGCGCCCATCAGGTCGCTGATGGTCACCAGCCCGCGGATTTCGCCGTATTCGTCCACCACCAGCGCCATCGACTGCTGCTCTTCGCGGAAGATCTCCAGCAGCTTCATCGCATGCGTGGACTCGGACACGAACAAGGTGTCGCGCAGCGCCTGGAACAGCTGCGCGCCGTGTCCGTCCATGCGCGTGACCAGCGACTTGACCTCCAGCACGCCGGCGATGTCCTGGTCGCTGCCGCGGTAGACCGGGTAGCGCGAGAATTCGTGTTCGCGCATCACCAGCAGATTGCGTTCCGGCTCGGCGTTGGCATCCAGCCAGGCGATGCGGTTGCGCGGCGTCATCAGGCTGTCGGCGGTGCGGTCGCCCAGCCGCATCACGCGGTTCATCATGTCGCGCTCGTGTGCATCGATCACGCCGGCCTCGTGGCTTTCGGCCACCAGCATGCGGATCTCCTCTTCGGTCACCGATGCCGATTCGTCCTTGCCCATGCCGAGCATGCGCAGCACCAGCCGGGTCGAGCGCGCCAGCACCCACACGCCGGGCGCGGCGATCTTTGCCAGCCACGCCATCGGTACCGCGACCACCCCGGCGATGTCTTCGGAGTTGCGCAGCGCCAGCCGCTTGGGCACCAGCTCGCCGAAGATCAGCGTCAGGAAGGTGATCAGGGCCACCGCCAGCGTGCTGCCGATCACCACCGAATACGGGCGCGGCTTGCCGACCAGCTCGAACGAGGCCGACAGCGCCGGGAACAGCCCCTGCAGCCAGCTGCTGATGGCCTCGCCGATCGCCTCGCCACCGAACACGCCGGTCAGGATGCCGATCAGGGTGATGCCGATCTGCACCGTGGACAGGAAGTTTTCCGGGCTTTCGGCCAGCGCCAGGGCGCGGGCAGCGCGCTTGCTGGAGCCGGCCATCTGCTTCAGCCGGCTCTTGCGCGAGGTCATCAGGGACATTTCCGACATCGCGAAGAAGCCGTTCAACAGGATCAGCGCGATGACGATCAGAAACTCAACCACGGGCGTCTTCCCCGGTCAGTGGAGGGGAGGGCGGGCGAGCACTGGGTTGGCCGGCGCGCACAGGGGCGGGGCGGCAACGGGGGAATATAGGGTCGTCTTCCATAGGGTGCACCCGAGGGCGCGGGAGCATGTTAGCAAACCACAGGGTGGTTCGAGCCGGGAAATGCCGATGTGAAGGCCGCCTGCGCCGCCGAGATACCCAGACAGGTCATGGAACGGTCATAATTCGCGCTTGGCGTCCGTCTCTCCCTCGACGGCAGGAAGTTTTCCACCCATGTTCTCGTTGCAGACCATCTTCGGCTCCGGCAAGCAGTTCTATGCGCTTCTGAACGAAGCGGCGCAGGCCGCCTACGACAGCACCAAGGCCTTGCATGCCATGATGCGCACGTCCGACCGCCAACCCGCGCTGGACGCCTTCAAGCTGGCCCGCCTGCGCGAACGCGCCGCCTCGGACAAGATCGGCCAGGCGCTGGTGGACAGCTTCATGACCCCGATCGAGCGCGAGGACATCGAAGCGCTGGGCTCGGCCCTGTACAAGATTCCCAAGCAGGTCGAGAAGTTCGCCGACCGCTACTCGCTGGCCACCAAGCATCTGGAGCACATCGACTTCGCCCCGCGCGCGGCGATGCTGGAACAGGCCGCCGCGGTGGTGGTGGAGATGGTGGCCGACCTGCCGCAGATGAACATCGATCGCATGACCGCGCTCAACGACAAGCTGCGCATGCTGGAAAACGAGGCCGACCGGCTGATGCTCGAGCTGTATCGCGACATCTATTCCGGCCGCCTGGACACGCTGCAGATGTTCCTGCTCAAGGAATTCTTCGAGATTCTGGAAAAGGCCATCGACCGTTGCCGCGAGGCAGGGGTGGTGGTGTACCAGATCGTATTGAAGAACAGCTGAGGTCGCCGCGTGCTTACCCTAGTTCTGGTGGTGATCCTGGCGGCGTTGGTGTTCGAGTTCATCAACGGCTTCCACGACACCGCCAACTCCATCGCCACCGTGGTCGCCACCAAGGTGCTGTCGCCGGGCTGGGCGGTGATGCTGGCCGCCGGCATGAACCTGATCGGCGCGCTTACCGGCACCGCGGTGGCGCTGACGATCGCCTCCGGCCTGCTCAATACCGAGGTGGTCGAGGTCACCCCGCAGGTGATCCTGTGCGCGCTGCTGGGCGGCATCATCTGGAACCTGATCACCTGGTGGAAAGGCCTGCCGTCGTCGTCCTCGCATGCCCTGATTGGCGGGCTGTGCGGCGCCGGCCTGGCCGCCGCGCACAACAACTGGAACGCCTTGATCTGGTCGGAAAACATCGGCAACTGGGCCAAGAACAAGGGCCTGTTGTGGAAGGTGTTCGTGCCGATGATCACCTCGCCGATCGCCGGCTTCCTGCTCGGCATCGTGGTGATGCTGTTGCTGTGGGCGATCATCGCCGGCATGGCCCGGCTGGGCGGGCCGATCGGGCGGCTGGCGCGTCCGCGCTGGGTCAATGCGTTCTTCGGCAAGGCGCAGATCGCCTCGGCCGCCTACATGGGCTATGCCCACGGCCATAACGACGCGCAGAAGACCATGGGCATCATCGCGATGACCCTGATCGGCGCGCAGTCGGCCGGTGCGCTGGACGATCTGCCGAGCTGGCTGTCGTTCCTGCATCCGGGCACCGGCCTGGCTGCGGGCGCCGGCATTCCGATGTGGATCGTGCTGACCTGTGCGGTGGTGATGGCCGCCGGCACCGCCTCGGGCGGCTGGAAGATCATCAAGACGCTCGGCCACAAGATGGTCAAGCTGCATCCCATCCACGGCTTTGCCGCAGAAACCAGCTCGGCCACCGTGCTGACCGTGGCCGCGCACTTCGGCATGCCGGTGTCGACCACGCACAGCATTTCCACCGCGATCATGGGCGTGGGCTTTGCCAAGAACCCGCGCTCGCTGCGGCTGGGCGTGATCGAGCGCATCGTCTGGGCCTGGATCCTGACCATCCCGGCCGCCGGCGGAGTGGCGTATCTGATCCTGCGCTGCTTCGAATGGTTCGGCTGGACCTGAGCGATGTCGCGCTGTGGTCACCTCGGTGGGCGAGCATGCGCGCCAACCGCGGCGTGCCCTGTTGCAGGTCATGCCGTTCGACCCTGATGTGCCAACGCGTCCTGCCTGAGGAAACGCGCCGATGATGCTTGCGCTGGTGTGCGTGCTGTTCTTGCTGTCCTGGCTGATCGGCCGCCGGCGCTGGCTGCGCACTGCGCGTGCGCTGGCAGCGGCCACATTGGCGTTGCTGCTGCTGGTGGGCTGCGGCCCGTTGGCGAGCTGGATGCTGCACGGGCTGCAGCAGACCGGCGTCAACGATTTCAACGACTGGCGCGCGCGCAACATGATCGTGCTGCTGGGCGCGGGCACGGTGCGGCCGGATGGCCCCGACGCCACCGCCGAGGCCAACATGTTCGCCTACGGCCGCATCGTCGAGTCGGCGCGGCTGTACCGGCAGTGCCGTGCGCATGGCGGCGACTGCAAGATCGAGATCAGCGGCGGCGACGCGCGCGGGCTGGGCCTGTCCGAGGCGGTGGTGTATCGAAAGGTGCTGATCGGGCTGGGCATCGACCAGGCCGACCTGATCATGGAGCCGTCCAGCATGAACACCTGGCAGAACGCGCAGTTCAGCCAGCCGTTACTGCGCCAGTACCGCCCCGATCGGGTCGTGCTGGTGTCCTCGGCCACGCATCTGCGGCGTGCCGAGCTGTACTTCCGCCACTTCGGCATCGACGCCACGCCGGTGCGCTCGGACTGGTTGACCGCGTCCTGGGCGTGGTTGCCGCAGAGCTACAACTTCACCGTGGCCGATGTCGCCTTGCACGAGTACCTGGGCATTGCGCGCTATCGGGTTTACGAGTGGCTGGGGTGGAATGTGGAGGCTGTTCGGGCTGGGGCGTTGTGAATGGGGAATGGTGAATCGGGAATGGGGAATGGGGATTCGGGATTCGTAGCAGCTGGTGCGCTTCCTGATATGTGGCTGATTTGATTCAGCGGCGCCTGGTGCCCCTTCGGATTGGCGGTGCAATGCGTGTGCGCGGCGGTCGGGAGGGTGATTGCGCTGCTTGGTAGTGTCGCGGCTAGTTGCGCATTTTCTTGCGGCTGGCGTGATGCATCGCCCGCCGCGTGTGCGGCCGGTGATGGTGGTGCTCAGCGGGTTTCGTACATCGTCTTGACGTCGTTGCGGAATGCGGCCTGGCTATCGGTGCGGTTGTAGAACATGTGGCCGCCGGGATATTCGCGCACCTGCACGCGCTTGGGGTCGCTGCCCATCGTCGGCATCTGGTCCACCGTCAGCACCGAGCCCATGAACGGGCAGGAGAGATCATTCCAGCCATGCGCGATCAATACGCGCAGCTTGGGGTCGATCGCCACCGACTGGCGCAGCTGGGTGACCGCGCCCTTGCGCAGTTCGTCGTTCCAGTCCCATAGCTTGTTGACGTCGTAATTGAGCGCCTGATAACGCGCATCGACCTTCCAGCCGACCACGCGGGTGACGAAGTCCACCATCGCGGTGGTGGTCGGCGCGATGATGCTGTCCAGCAGCGGGTCGTTGGCGCGCTGCTCGGGATCGTTGGGGAAGGGGTCGAACGCGGTCACGTTGGAGTCGTAGCGGCTGCCCAGCTCGCCCTTGTCGCGGAACACCTCGCGCAGATACGCCTGGGTTTCCAGGCGCCCGCCGGAGCGGCGCACATAGGTCGCGTCCAGCCCGGTCATGCGGGTGACCTGCTGCAGCATCGCCTCGGTCGCCTGCGGGTCGGTGCGGCCCCTCATCAGCGCCACCGCGTAGTCGCCGCGGGTGTAATCGATCACCTGGCGCATCGCCGTGTCGCTGAGCTGGCCCTGGCGTTCCAGGTGTGCGGCGGCGATCGAGGGCAGCGTCATCATCCAGGCCAGCGGCGACACGTCGCTGTTGTCGTCCAGGGTGGGATTGAGATACGGCGACACCAGCACCACGCCGTTCATCGCCACGCCCAGCCGGGTCTGCAGGTACTGGGTGATGCGCGGGCCGCGGAAGCCGCCATAACTTTCGCCGACCAGGTACTTGCGTGCCTGCAGGCGGCGGTTCTTCAGCAGCCAGTCGTAGACCGCACGCGAGAGATATTCCACGTCGGCCTGCGGGTTGTAGAACTGCTTCTTGGCCTCGTCGTCGCCGATCAGGGCGCGGCTGAAGCCGGTGCCGACCGGGTCGATGAACACCAGGTCGGTGAAGTCCAGCCAGGTGCCGGGGTTATCGCGCAGCGCCGCCGGCGCGGAAGCGCTGTCGCCTTCGGCGCCGAAACCCACCACCTTGGGTCCGATCGCGCCCATGTTCAGATACACCGACGACGCACCAGGCCCACCATTCAGCGCGAAGGTCACCGGGCGGTCCTTGCCATCGACGGTGTAGGCGGTGAACACCACCTCGCCGGTGGTCTTGCCCTGCGCATCGCGCACCGGCAGGGTGCCGACGGTTGCGGTGTAACTCAGCGTGCGCCCGCCCACGCGGGTGCTTTGCCGCACGCTGGCATCGGCCGGCAGTGGCGCGGGCTTGGCGGCGGCGGCATCGGACTTGGTGTCGGTTTTTGCAGCGTTGTTGTCGGGCGCATCGGCCAGCGCGTTCCCGCTGAGCAGGACGCAGGCCAGCAGGCTGGCACGGAGAAGGGAGGGCATGAGCATCGGAGATTCGGCAGGGAGCGACGATGCTAGGCCGCCGATGGCGTCCGATGGATGTGCACAAAGGCATGTGTGTCGCGTTGGCCGACGTGGCCTGCCTGGCTTGGAGCAGCATGTGCCGCTGCAGGCAGTCGTCTGATCCGAAGGGTGGGGATCGGCTTCACCCTCACCCCAACTTCCGCTTCGCACCCCCGGCCCGGGCTGGCAGCGCGGGCGCTCGAAGAGACCTGCGCAAGCAGTGCCTTCTCGCCCCGCTGGGGGGCGAAGCTTTCGCTGCTTGGTGTTTTCAGACTTTCAGCGAATTCAAACCTCCAGCGACGCCAGATCGCCCTTGGTCTCCAGCCACTGCTTGCGATCGCCGGCGCGCTTTTTCGCCAGCAGCATGTCCATCAGCGAGCGGGTCTGTTCGCCATCGTCGATGGTCAGCTGCACCAGGCGGCGCGTATCCGGGTGGATGGTCGACTCGCGCAGCTGCTGCGGATTCATCTCGCCCAGGCCCTTGAAGCGGGTGACGCTGACCTGTCCCTTGAGCTTCTCGCGCGCGATCTTGTCCAGCAGCGTGGTCTTTTCCTCTTCGTCCAGCGCGTAGAACACCTGCTTGCCCACGTCCACGCGGAACAGCGGCGGCATCGCCACGAACACGTGGCCGGCCGCGACCAGCGCAGGGAAATGCTGCAGGAACAGCGCGGTCAGCAAGGTGGCGATATGCAGGCCGTCGGAGTCCGCATCGGCCAGGATCACCACCTTGCCGTAACGCAGCCCGGTGATGTCGTCCTTGCCCGGGTCGCAGCCGATCGCGATCGCCAGGTTGTGGACTTCCTCGGAGGCCAGCACGCTGCCCGATGCCACTTCCCAGGTGTTGAGGATCTTGCCGCGCAGCGGCAGGATCGCCTGGAAGTCCTTGTCGCGGGCCTGCTTGGCCGAGCCGCCGGCCGAGTCGCCCTCGACCAGGAACAATTCGGTACGCGACAGATCCTGGCTGATGCAGTCGGCCAGCTTGCCGGGCAGGGCCGGGCCCTGGGTGACCTTCTTGCGGACAATCTGCTTTTCGGTCTTCAGGCGCGCACTGGCGCGGTCGATGGCGATCTGCGCGATCTTCTCGCCGATCTCCACGTTCTGATTCAGATACAGGCTGAAGGCATCGTGCGCGGCGCCTTCGATGAAGCCGGCGGCCTGGCGCGAGGACAGCCGCTCCTTGGTCTGGCCGGAGAACTGCGGGTCAGTCATCTTCAGGCTGAGCACGAAGGTGACCCGGTCCCACACGTCTTCCGGTGCCAGCTTGACCCCACGCGGCAGCAGATTGCGGAAGTCGCAGAACTCGCGCAGCGCATCGGTCAGGCCCGAACGCAGGCCGTTGACGTGGGTGCCGTGCTGCGCGGTCGGGATCAGGTTGACATAGCTTTCCTGCACCAGCTCGCCTTCCGGCACCCAGGCCGCGGCCCAGTCGACGATCTCGGTGTCCTTCTTCAGGCTGCCTGCAAACAGGTCGGCCGGCAGCATCTCGTGCTCGGCCATCTCGCCCTTGAGGTAGTCGCGCAGGCCGTTCTCGAAGTACCAGCTGTCCTGCTCGCCGGTGGCCTCGTCGTGCAGCTTGACGGTCAGGCCCGGGCACAGCACGGCCTTGGCGCGCAGCAGATGGCGCAGCGCGCGTACGTTGAACTTGGGCGTGTCGAAGTACTTCGGATCGGCCCAGAAGCGCAGCCGCGTGCCGGTGTTCTTCTTGCCAACGGTGCCGACCACTTCCAGCTTGGAGGCGGCGTGGCCGTCGCGGAACTCCATGCGGTGCTCGCTGCCTTCGCGCTTGATGAACAGCTCGACCTTGGTCGACAGCGCGTTGACCACGCTCACGCCCACGCCGTGCAGGCCGCCGGAGAAGGTGTAGTTGCGGTTGCTGAACTTGCCGCCGGCATGCAGCCGGGTCAGGATCAGCTCGACACCGGGAATCTTTTCTTCCGGGTGCATGTCCACCGGCATGCCGCGGCCGTCGTCGGACACCTCGCAGCTGCCGTCCTTGTACAGGGTCACTTCGACCTGCCTGGCATGACCGGCCAGCGCCTCGTCGACCGAGTTGTCGATCACTTCCTGCGCCAGATGGTTCGGGCGCGCAGTGTCGGTATACATGCCAGGGCGGCGTTTGACCGGGTCCAGGCCCGACAGCACTTCAATATCGGCGGCGTTATAACGGGTGTTCATGCATCTCGTTGGCACGTGAAACGACGCGCAAGTGTGGGGGGTGGGCCGATTTTTTGCACGCGACAGGCGTTCAGTGCAGGGCGGGGTGCGGCTGGATACCCTGGCGTTGGATTCGGAACCAAACGTCCCCACCTGAGGATGTCACCGAACCCGGAGGACACCATGAAGTTCAAGCACATCCTGATGCTCACCCTCGGTGCTGCCGCAGTGGCCGCGCTTCCTGCCATGGCCCAGGCCGCTCCCCAGCAGACCGGGCAAGGCGCCGGCGCCAGCGCGCAGAAGGCCGACGACGCCAAGGCCAAG
Organism: Xanthomonas sp. WHRI 7064; assembly: GCF_040202355.2. NCBI lineage: Bacteria > Pseudomonadati > Pseudomonadota > Gammaproteobacteria > Lysobacterales > Lysobacteraceae > Xanthomonas > Xanthomonas sp. WHRI 7064. The sequence goes on from NZ_CP167821.1 coordinate 2,052,354, forward strand.
ACCGAAGCCGAGCGCAAGGCCGAGCGCCGCGCCGCCGCCGCGGCACACAAGCCCAAGGCCGACGCCGCCACGCGCGAGGAAGAGGAAGAAGAAAAGCCGGCGCGCTGATTCCATCGCGCGACGGCACAACGCCACACGGACGCCCCGGCCTTGGTCGGGGCGTCTGCATTTGAGCGCCAGGCGCAGCGCGTTTTTCGCCGCTGTGACGACATGATCGTCACGCAACCCTTGGGCATTCGCCCGTCACCCGCTAAACTATGGCTTTCCGGGAGGCTTCAAGCCCCATGACCCCCCTGATTTTTGTTACCGGCGGCGTAGTGTCCTCGCTAGGCAAGGGCATTGCCGCCGCTTCGCTTGCCTCCATTCTGGAAGCGCGTGGCCTGAAGGTCACGATGATGAAGCTGGACCCGTACATCAATGTGGACCCGGGCACGATGAGCCCGTTCCAGCATGGCGAGGTCTACGTCACCGACGACGGCGCCGAGACCGACCTGGATCTGGGTCACTACGAGCGCTACGTGCGCACGCGGCTGTCGCGCAAGAACTCGGTCACCACCGGCCGGATCTACGAGAACGTGATCCGCAAGGAGCGCCGCGGCGATTACCTGGGCGCCACCGTGCAGGTGATCCCGCACATCACCGACGAGATCCGCCGTTGTATCGACGAGGCCACCGCCGGGTTCGATGTGGCGCTGATCGAGATCGGCGGCACCGTCGGCGATATCGAGTCGCTGCCGTTCCTGGAAGCGATCCGCCAGGTGCGCACCGAGCGTGGCGCCGAAAAGGCCATGTTCATGCACCTCACCCTGGTGCCGTACATCGCCGCCGCCGGTGAGTTGAAGACCAAGCCGACCCAGCATTCGGTCAAGGAGCTGCGCTCGATCGGTATCCAGCCGGACGTGCTGCTGTGCCGTTCCGAGCAGGCGGTACCGGATTCGGAGCGCCGCAAGATCGCGCTGTTCACCAACGTCTCCGAGCGCGCGGTGATCAGCTGCCCCGATATCGACGTGCTGTACGGCATGCCGCTGGAACTGCGTCGCCAGGGCCTGGACGAACTGGTCATCGATCAGTTCAAGCTGCGCGACAAGGTGGCTGCGCCCGACCTGTCCGAATGGGCTGCGGTGGTGGATGCGGTCAAGCACCCGCTGGACGAGGTCACCATTGCGGTGGTCGGCAAGTACGTCGACCACCAGGACGCCTACAAGTCGGTGGCCGAAGCGCTGCGTCACGGCGGTCTGCGCCAGCGTACCAAGGTCAACCTGAAGTGGCTGGAAGCGCAGGATCTGGAAGGCAGCGACATGGCTGCGCTGCAGGATATCGACGGCATCCTGGTGCCGGGCGGCTTCGGCGACCGTGGTTTCGAAGGCAAGGTGCTCACCTCCAAGTATGCGCGCGAGCACAAGGTGCCGTACTTCGGCATCTGCTACGGCATGCAGGCGGCGGTGGTGGACTATGCCCGCCACGTGGCCGATCTGGACGCAGCCAACAGCACCGAGAACGATCGCCAGTCGCCGCACCCGGTGATCGGCCTGATCACCGAATGGCGCACCGCCACCGGCGAAGTGGAAAAGCGCGACGAGAAGTCCGACCTGGGCGGCACCATGCGGCTGGGTCTGCAGGAGCAGCGGCTCAAGCCGGGCACGCTGGCGCGCGAGGTGTACGGCAAGGATGTGGTCGCCGAGCGTCACCGTCACCGCTACGAGTTCAACAACCGCTACCGCACCCAGCTGGAAGACGCCGGCCTGGTGATCTCCGGCAAGTCGATGGACGACACGCTGGTGGAGATGGTGGAGCTGCCGCGCGATGCGCACCCATGGTTCCTGGCCTGCCAGGCGCATCCGGAATTCCTGTCCACCCCGCGCGACGGGCATCCGCTGTTCATCGGCTTCGTGCGCGCTGCGCGCGAGAAGAAGGCGGGCGGAAAACTGCTGAAGGAAGCGCGTGCCTGAGCCACTCCTTCTCCCATCGGGAGAAGCTGGCGTGCAGCGCCGGATGAGCGGCGCCGCAACGCACCGGAAGATGGCCGCCATGACGAACGCGTCGCCACGCGTCAGCCAGGGCAAACCATCGCACTTCAGCAGCGCTTCGCAACCGTACCCGCACACCAACCCCTCTCCCGACGGGAGAGGGGCTTTAATCAATAGGTGACCTGATGAAACTGTGTGACTTTGACGTTGGCCTGGATCAGCCGTTGTTCCTGATCGCCGGCCCCTGCGTGATCGAGTCGATGCAGCTGCAGCTCGACGTGGCCGGCAAGCTGAAAGAGATCACCGGCAAGCTGGGGATCAACTTCATCTTCAAGTCGAGCTTCGACAAGGCCAACCGCACCTCCGGCACCAGCTTCCGCGGCCCCGGCCTGGAAGAGGGCCTGAAGGTGCTGGAGGCGGTGAAAAAGCAGATCGGCGTGCCGGTGCTGACCGACGTGCACGAATACACCCCGATGAACGAGGTCGCCGCCGTCGTCGACGTGCTGCAGACCCCGGCCTTCCTGGTGCGCCAGACCGATTTCATCAAGAACGTCTGCGCCGCCGGCAAGCCGGTCAACATCAAGAAGGGCCAGTTCCTGGCGCCGTGGGACATGAAGCCGGTGGTCGACAAGGCCAAGTCGACCGGCAACGAGCAGATCATGGTCTGCGAGCGCGGCGCCTCGTTCGGCTACAACAATCTGGTCAGCGACATGCGCTCGCTGAGCGTCATGCGCGACACCGGCTGCCCGGTGGTGTTCGATGCCACCCATTCGGTGCAGTTGCCGGGCGGGCAGGGCAGCAGTTCCGGCGGCCAGCGCGAGTTCGTGCCGGTGCTGGCGCGCGCGGCGGTGGCGGTGGGCATTTCCGGTCTGTTTGCCGAAACCCATCCAGACCCGTCCAAGGCCTTGTCGGATGGCCCCAACGCCTGGCCGCTGGACCGCATGGAGGAACTGCTCGAGACCCTGATGGAACTGGATGCCGTCACCAAGAAGCACGGGTTCGCGCGCTTCGCATGAATTCCGATCCCTGGGCGCTGGCCGCGTCGCAGCGCCAGCGTCGGCAATGGCGCCACTGGCCCTGGGGCTGGATCGCGCTGGTCGCATCGATCGCCGCGTGGGCGTGTATGGCCGCAGTGGTGTTTCTGGTCGCTGCCAGCATCGGCATGCCGGGTGACGGCGACCATGCCATGCAGGCCACGCGGGTGCCAATGCTGGTCACGCTGCTGCTGGCCGCAGTAGCGATCACAAGTTGCCTGATCGCCGGCCCGCTGGCGTTGCGGCTGGCTCGCCAATCCGGCACAGCGATCTTTGCGTTGGTGTTGCTGTCGGTCTTGCTGCTGCTGTCTGGGCTACCGCTGCTGGGCTTGATGGCCTAGCGGCATGCTTGCCGGCCTGTTGCGTGCGGCAGCTTCACGCGATTTGGCAATGTGCCGGTGTGCGGCGATAATCCCGCAGCTTGTTTCCGGTGTACTTCCCCCTTACTGGTAACCGATCGACCTATGACCACTATCGCCAAGATCCTCGCCCGCGAAATCCTTGACTCCCGCGGCAATCCCACGCTGGAGGCCGAAGTCACGCTGGACGACGGCTCGTTCGGCCGCGCTGCCGTGCCCTCGGGCGCCTCGACCGGCACCAAGGAAGCGGTGGAACTGCGCGATGGCGACAAGACCCGCTACCTGGGCAAGGGCGTGCTGCACGCGGTGCAGAACGTCAACGGCACCATCGCCGAGACGCTCAAGGGCTTTGACGCGGCCGACCAGCAGGGTCTGGACCGCCGCCTGATCGACCTGGACGGCACCGAGAACAAGGGCCGCCTGGGCGCGAATGCGCTGCTGGGTGTTTCTCTGGCCGCCGCGCATGCCGTGGCCGCCTCGCGCAAGCAGCCGCTGTGGCAGTACCTGTCCACCATCACCGAGTCCGACGTGGCACTGCCGGTGCCGATGATGAACATCATCAACGGCGGCGCGCATGCCGACAACAACGTCGATTTCCAGGAGTTCATGGTGCTGCCGGTCGGCTGCAGCTCGTTCTCCGAAGCGCTGCGTGCCGGCACCGAAATCTTCCATGCGCTCAAGTCGGTGCTCAAGGGCCACGGCCTGAGCACGGCGGTGGGCGATGAAGGCGGCTTTGCGCCGGACTTCCGCAGCAACGTCGAAGCGCTGGACACCATCCTCGAGGCGATCGGCAAGGCCGGCTACACCGCCGGCGAAGACGTGCTGCTGGGCCTGGACGTGGCCTCCAGCGAGTTCTACGACAACGGCAAGTACAACCTGGTCGGCGAGAACAAGCGCCTGACCAGCGAGCAGTTCGTCGACTTCCTGGCCGACTGGGTCGCGCAGTACCCGATCATCAGCATCGAAGACGGCCTGGCCGAGGACGACTGGGCCGGCTGGAAGCTGCTCACCGACCGCGTCGGCAAGAAGGTGCAGCTGGTGGGCGATGATCTGTTCGTCACCAACCCGAAGATCTTCAAGCAGGGCATCGACTCGGGCACCGCCAACGCGATCCTGATCAAGGTCAACCAGATCGGCACGCTGACCGAGACGCTGGAAGCCATTGCGATGGCGCATGCGGCCAACTATGCCTCGATCGTCTCGCACCGCTCGGGCGAAACCGAAGACACCACCATCGCCGACATCGCCGTGGCCACCACCGCCACGCAGATCAAGACCGGCTCGCTGTGCCGCAGCGACCGCGTCGCCAAGTACAACCAATTGCTGCGCATCGAGCAGGCGCTGGGCTCCGGCGCGCGTTACGCCGGCCGCGACGCGTTCGTTTCGCTCAAGCGCTAAGCCGTGCGCAACTGGCGCTGGCTACTGCTGGTGCTGGCGGTGCTGCTGGCTTGGCTGCAGTACCGCTTCTGGTTCGGGCCTGGGAATTCTGGCGAAGTCATGATGCTGGAAGCCCAGGTCGCGCATCAGACACAGGACAACGAAGGTCTGCGCCAACGCAACCAGGCGTTGGCAGCAGAGGTGAAGGATTTGAAGGACGGCGAGGCGGCAATCGAGGAACGCGCGCGCAGCGAGCTGGGCATGATCAAACCGGGCGAGACGTTCTATCGCGTGGTCGAGGATGCACCGCCGCTTCCGCCTGCAGTGGCCGCGCCGTCCGCTGCGCCCGTCGAGCCTGACGCTCCGGCGGAACAACCATGACCGGTTCGATCTGGGCGATCGTGCCGGCCGCCGGGCGCGGCACGCGTTTTGGTGGGCAGACCCCCAAACAATATCTGTCCGCTGCCGGGCAACCGCTGATGGCCTACACGCTGGCGGCGCTTGCCGCGCATCCGGTGGTGGCCGGCATCGTGGTGGCCATCGCGCCCGACGATGCGGATTGGCCAGGCTGGACTTCGGTGCAGGACAAGCCGGTGCTGACCTGCGTCGGCGGCGGGACACGTGCGGCATCGGTGCTGGCCGGATTGCTGGCCCTGCCGGAGAGCGTGCGGGCCGATGACTTTGTGCTGGTGCACGACGCCGCGCGGCCCAATCTCGCCTTGGCCGATCTGGAGCGTCTGCTGGAAATCGGCCGCGGCGATCCGGTCGGCGCGATCCTGGCTGCGCCGGTGCGCGACACGCTCAAGCGAGCCGGCGACGATGGCGGCATCGATGCCACCGAGCCACGCGAGCGGCTGTGGCGCGCGCTGACCCCTCAGCTGTTCCGTCGCCATCAACTGATCCGTGGCCTCACCGAAGCGTCGGCGGCCGGGGTGGACGTGACCGATGAGGCGATGGCGATGGAGCGGCTGGGATTGCGCCCGTTGCTGGTGGAAGGTGCCGAAGACAACTTCAAGGTGACCACGCCGACGGATCTGGCGCGCTTTGAATTCGAACTGGCGCGCCGAGGTGTTGCAGTGGATGCCCAGTCGCCTGCAACCGACCCGCATGCCGGGGCGGTCGTTGGCCACACCGATGCGCTGTCCGCTGGTGCCCACCACGACGCCGACGCTCCCTAATCACCACGGATTACCATGTCTTTCAATTTTCGAATCGGTCAGGGCTACGACGTGCACGCGTTCGGTGCGGGCGACCACGTGATGCTGGGCGGCGTGCGCGTCGCGCACGGCCATGGCGTGCTCGCGCACAGCGATGGCGACGTGGTGCTGCACGCGCTGTGCGATGCGATGCTGGGCGCGCTGGCGCTGGGCGATATCGGTCAGCACTTTCCGCCGTCCGACGCGCGCTGGAAGGACGCCGACAGTGCGCAGTTCCTGCAGCATTGTGATCACTTGCTGCGCGAGCGTGGCTGGCGGGTCGGCAATGCCGATGTCACCGTGATCTGCGAGCGTCCCAAGATCGGCCCGCATGCACTGGCGATGCGCGAACGCATCGCCGGCCTGCTGGCGATCGAACTCGATGCGGTCAGCGTCAAGGCCACCACCAGCGAAAAACTCGGCTTCACCGGCCGTAGCGAGGGCATTGCTGCGCAAGCGGCGGTCTTGCTCGGCAAGATCGCTGCCTGACCGCAGCTCACAAACGCCTGCGCGCACCGTTGGCGGCGCGGACGGTGCCGGGTATGGCGATCATCAGGCATACCCTGCAGTGCTGAGCCTGCCTTCCCCACCCATCCGGCCACTGCCGGCCAGGTGTTCCAGCCGCTCCAGATCGCGGTTACCTGCGCCGGGCTCGTCTTGGCGTCGCACCGCGACACCACCGCGCCGAGGCATTCGGCACATAGCGCACGACCTGTCGGCGCGAAGGTAAATCACAGCATGAGCGACATCTTTGTTCTGCCGCGCGCGCATGGCGCTGCGGTCCTCGGCGCGGCAATGCGCAGCACGCCCGAAGATTTTCAGGTCGATGAGCTGCCGGCTTTCGAGCCCACCGGCGAGGGCGAGCACCTGTTGCTCACCATCCGCAAGCGTGGGCAGAACACCGCCTATATCGCGAAAAAACTCGCGCAGTGGGCCGGAATCGCCGAAATGGGCGTCAGCTACGCCGGGCTGAAGGACCGCCATGCGGTGACCACGCAGCGCTTCAGCGTGCATCTGCCCAAGCGCATCGCGCCGGAGCTCGCCGCGCTCGACGACGATGAGATGCAGGTCATCGCCAGTACCTGGCATAACCGCAAGCTGCAACGCGGCGCACTGCTGGGCAATCGTTTCGTGTTGACGTTGCGCCAGGTGCAGGGCCAGCACGCGGCGATCGAACAGCGCCTGCAGGCGATCGCCGCGCGCGGTATCCCGAACTGGTTTGGCGAACAGCGTTTCGGCCGCGATGGCGGCAACGTGGCCTCCGCGCTGGCGATGTTCGGTTATGTATCCAATGCAGACGGCACCTTGTCGGCGGCGCCGGCATCCCGGCGGCGGCTGCGCAACGATCAACGCTCGATGCTGCTGTCGGCGGCGCGCTCGGCGTTGTTCAATCGGCTGCTCACCGCACGCGTGGAGCAGGGCAGCTGGGACACCGCGCTGGATGGCGAGGCGTGGATGCTGGATGGCTCGCGCAGCGTGTTCGGCCCCGAACCATTCACCGATGTACTGGCAGAGCGCCTGGCGCGCTTCGATATCCATCCCAGCGGGCCGTTGTGGGGCGCCGGCGAGCTGCGTTCGACCGGGCAGGCTGCGGCGGTGGAGCAGGGCGCGTTGTCCGATCCGCAATCGGAGGTGCTGCGGCAAGGCCTGGAGGCCGCGGGCTTGAAGCAGGAGCGCCGCGCACTGCGCTTGCGTCCGCAACAGCTGGAGTATCGCTGGCTGGATGCGGACAGCCTGCAGATCGCATTCGCACTGCCGCCGGGCTGCTACGCCACCGCGGTGCTGTGGGAGCTCGGCGAGGTCAGCGACGCCGGCCGTCTCAACGCCGGCCTGCGTTCCGACGCCTAGGCCTGCTCGGTTGTCGTTGGCCGCCCGGCAAGCACGTCACCGCCGTAGGAGCGGACCTGGCCGCGACAGGCCTGCCCATCAACGCGTCCTTCGCGCAAGCGCATGCCTACATCGGCGACCCATCGCCCAATCGGCGCTAACGCCGCGCCAGCAACACCAGCAATGCCCCGGTGCCACCTTGCGTGGCCGGCGCGGAATGAAATGCCAGCACATCGTTGCGCTGACGCAGCAGGCGATCCATCAGGTTTTTCAACACCGGCGCGCCATTGTCCGACTGCAGCCCCTTGCCGTGGATGATGCGCACGCAGCCATGCTCGTGCGCATGCGCTTCCAGCAGGAACTGCCGCAGCAGGGATTCGGCCTGCGCGGCGGTGGCGCCATGCAGGTCCAGTTCGTCCTGGATCGAGAACTGACCGCGCTTGAGCCGTTGAAACAATCGGGTGGGAAGATTCTCGCGCCGGTAGCTGGCGGTATCGCCCGCCTCCAACGGCGCACTGTCGCGCAGCAGACGCGCGAATTCGGTGTGCGCTTCCGCATCGTCGCGCTCGGCCATGCGCGCGCGCGGCTTGGGGCGCGGCTTGGCATTGGCCGGTGGGGCGACTTCACGAATCGGCTTGACCGCGCCGATCGCTGCGCGGAACAGCGCGCCGTCGTCTTCGTCTTCAGGATGCGACATGCTCACAGCCTAACCTGCCCAACCTCAGGCGCAAGCGAAGATCAAGCGCGAAGGGCGCGGACGCATCCGGTATCATGACCCGGTTTTCCGAGGAGTCCCATGCGCGTACTGGTTAGCAACGACGACGGTGTCGACGCCCCCGGCATCCAGATTTTGGCCGAGGCGCTGCGCCATGCCGGTCATGAAGTGATGGTGGTCGCGCCCGACCGAGACCGCTCCGGCGCCAGCAATTCGCTGACGCTGGATGTGCCGATCCGCACCCGCCGCATCGACGCGCAGACCTGCGCGGTTGCCGGCACGCCGACCGACTGCGTGCATCTGGCGCTGACCGGCATGCTTGATTACGACCCGGATATCGTGGTCTCCGGCATCAACAACTCGGCCAATCTCGGCGACGACGTGATTTATTCGGGCACCGTGTCCGCCGCGATGGAAGGCCGCTTCCTCGGCCTGCCGGCGGTGGCGGTCTCGCTGGTGACGCACAATCACGAAGCGCATCACTACGAAACCGCCGCGCGCGCCGCGGTGGAGATCGTGGCACGGCTGAAGTCCGACCCGTTGCCCGCCGATACCATCCTCAACGTCAACGTGCCGGACCTGGCCTGGTCGGAGGTGCTCGGTTTCGAGGTCACCCGGCTGGGCAACCGCCACCGGTCCGAGCCCTGCGTGCCGCAGCGCGACCCGCGCGGCCGCACCGTGTACTGGATCGGCCGGGCCGGGCCGGAGCAGGACGCTGGCGCCGGCACCGACTTCCATGCCGTGCGCACCGGACATATCTCGATCACCCCGATCCATGTCGACCTGACCCGCTATCAGGCGCTGGAGACGGTGGCCGGCTGGGTGGGCGGCCTGACCGCCGCGCTGGATACGCCGGCATGACGCCGAGGCTGCGCCTGCAACCGGAATCGGTCGGGATCGGCATGACCTCGCAACGCGTGCGCGACCGGCTGGTCGAGCGCCTGCGCGAGGCTGGCATCCAGGACGAAGCAACGCTCAACGCGGTGCGCACCGTGCCGCGCCATCTGTTCATCGACGAAGCGCTGGCCTCGCGTGCCTATGAAGACACCGCCTTGCCGATCGGCCACGGGCAGACCATCTCGCAGCCCTGGGTGGTCGCGCGCATGACCGAGGCGGTGCTGCAGGTCGGCCCGACCAAAGTGCTCGAAGTGGGCACCGGCTCCGGCTACCAGGGCGCGATCCTCGCCGCGCTGGGGCTGGAGGTGTACACCGTCGAGCGCATCGGCGACCTGCTGCGGCAGGCGCGCAAGCGCTTCCGCCATCTGGGCATGAACGTGCGCAGCAAGCACGACGACGGCCGCATCGGCTGGCCCGAACATGGCCCCTACGATGCCATCGTGGTCACCGCCGCCGCCCCGGCGCTGGTCGACGCGCTGGTCGATCAGCTGGCGGTCGGCGGGCGGCTGGTGGCCCCGGTCGGTGGCGCCTCGTCGCAGTCACTGGTGCAACTCACGCGCGCTGCCGACGGTGCAATCGAGCAGCAGGTTCTGGCGCCGGTCACGTTCGTCCCGCTGTTGTCGGGCATGCTGGATTGAATCCATGAGAGTTTCTCGATGAAGATCTTCGGGCCGTTGTACGACGTGGCCATTCGTTGGTCGCGCAATCGCCGCGCTCCGGCGCTGCTGACCGGCCTCAGTTTCGTGGAGGGTTTCATCTTTCCGGTGCCGCCGGAGGTGATGCTGGCACCGATGTCGCTGGCCGAACCCAAGCGTGCGTTGTGGTTCGCCACCTTGAGCCTGATCGGCTCGGTCTGCGGTGCGCTGGTCGGTTATCTGCTGGGCCATTTCGCCTTCGCCGCATTGCAACCGTTGATCGAATGGCTGGGCTGGAGCGCGAAGATCCAGGCGCAGATCGAGACGCTGCGCACGCTGGTCGCCGATTCGCCGTGGAAGGCCTTCTGGGCGCTGGTGCTGGTGGGCTTCACCCCGATCCCGTTGAAGATCTTTACCTGGGCCTCGGGCGTGGTCGGCGTGCCGATCCTGCCCTTCATTGCCAGCATGCTGGTGGGGCGCGGCAAGCGCGTGTATCTGGTGGCCGGCGCGATCCGGCTGGGTGGGGCGCGTGCCGAGGCCGCGTTGCATCGCTGGATCGAGCCGCTGGGCTGGGTGGCCATGGCCGTTCTGGCGGTGGGAGCAGGCTGGCTGGTGTGGAAGACAACCAACGGATGAGCAAGTTGCAGATGAATTCGGTACGTAAGACAGCAGTCCTGCTCGCAGTCGCCGTCGGGCTGGGCGCCTGCAGCAGCGCCACGGTGGTGCGCTCGCCCGGAGCCGGCGGTGGTTCGGCGTCCGCGCGTCCGTCCGCGGCGCCGCGTCCATCGGTGCCGCGCCCGGGTGCGACCGTCACCGTGCAGCGCGGCGACACGCTATACGCCATCTCGCGCCGCACCAATATCACCGCGCCGGATCTGGCGGCCTGGAATGGCCTGTCCTCGCCGAACACCATCTATCCCGGCCAGACCCTCAAGCTCTATCCGCCCGGAGCCAGCAGGCCGGGCGGCAGCAGCTCCAGCGCCGGCACGGTGGTTCCGCCGCGCCCGAGTGCCCCGATCGCAGCACCGGTCAGCAGCGGATTTCCGTGGCGCTGGCCGGCCGACGGCGTGGTGGTCGGCACCTTCGTCAGCGGCGAGACCACCAAGCAGGGCGTGGACATCGCCGGAGCCAGCGGGCAGGCGGTGCGTGCCGCGGCCGACGGTGTGGTGGTGTACTCCGGCGCCGGCCTGGTCGGCTACGGCGAGCTGATCATCATCAAGCACAACGACCAGTGGCTGTCCGCCTACGGACACAACCGCAAGCGCCTGCTCAACGAAGGCCAGAGCGTCAAGGCCGGCCAGCAGATCGCCGAGATGGGCCGCAGCGGCGCGGCCCGCGACATGCTGCACTTCGAGATTCGCTACAACGGCAAGCCGGTGGATCCGTTGCTGTATCTGCCTAAAAAGTGAATCGGGAATAGGGAATAGGGAGTCGCAATAGCCTTGGGCTGGAGCTTTATCGGTGGGCCGCGTGCGACGCCCTGCAGAGTCACGGCATCTTAGGCTTTGTCAACCTATTGTTTGACAGAGAAACTTCAGCCCGGCCTGCTTTCCCGATTCCCGATTCCCGATTCTCTAATCCCGGCCTTCCAGAATCATCGCCAATGCCACCCGGCGGCCTTCGCTGGCCAGCACGTTGTAGGTGCGTGCCGCGGCCGCATTGGTCATCGCTTCCAGGCCGATGCCGCGGGTCAGGCAGGCTGCCAGCACCTCCGTCTTCGGGAACTGCTGCCGCTCTCCGGTGCCGAGCAGGATCACCGCCGGGGCGAGCGCCAGCACCGCGTCCATATGCGCGACCTCGAGTTGTTCCAGGCTCGACACCGGCCAGTCTTCCACCAGCTCGTCGGGCATCAGGATGAAGCTGCGCTGCAGAATCTGGTCGTTCACCTTGGCATGGCGGCCATCGGCCGCGCGCAGCGCATAGGTGTAGTCGGGGTGTTCCTGGCTTAGAGGCATGTCGAACTCGTCGGGTCAGCCGCGCGGCAGCACGATCTGACGCTTTTCCTTGCTGGGGCGGTACAGGATGGCGACATGGCCGATCCGCTGCACCAGCGCGCTGCCGGTCTGCTGAGTCAGTTCGGCGATCATGGCGTCACGGGCCTCGCGATCCTCCGATGTCACCTTCACCTTGATCAGTTCGTGGCGCTCGAGCACTTCCTCGAGTTCGGCCAGAAATGCCGGCGTGACCCCTTTGCCGCCGGTTTGCAGCAGTGCCTTGAGATCGTGGGCCTGGCCGCGCAGGAAACGGTTCTGGGCGGAGGTGAGAACAATGGACATGCAGGATCAAAGGGAAGCAAAGGGTGTTCAGGGTATCATGGCGACCCGTTCAGACCCCTTTGCCGATGCCTTCCCGTAGTAAAAGCAGCCAGCGCTGGCTCAAGGAACACTTCGCCGATCCGTTCGTCAAGAAGGCGCAGGCCGAAGGCATGCGCTCGCGCGCGGCCTACAAGCTGGAAGAACTGCTCCAGCGCGACCGCCTGCTCAAGCCGGGCATGGTGGTGGTCGACCTGGGCGCGGCGCCGGGCGGCTGGTCGCAGCAGGTGCGCAAGTCCATGGGCGACAGTGGCCGGGTGGTGGCGCTGGATATCCTGGAGATGCCGCCGCTGGCCGGCGTGGAGTTCCTTCACGGCGACTTCAGGGAGCAAACCGTCCTATCGGAATTCGAGGCGATGCTGGGCGATGTGCCGGTGGACCTTGTGCTGTCCGATATGGCCCCCAATAAGAGTGGCATGGATGCGGTCGACCAACCGCGGATGATGCACCTGGCAGAACTGGCGATGGAATTTGCCGATACCCACCTCAAACCGGGCGGGGCGTTCCTGATCAAGCTGTTCCAGGGTGTCGGGTCCGACGACTACATTCGTGAGCTTCGCCGCCGCTATGACAAGGTGACGATTCGCAAGCCGGCGGCCTCGCGCAAGCGCTCCCCGGAAGTTTATGCGCTCGGTCAGGGCAAGCGTGCCCAGATCAAGTAAGCTGCCAATGACCACCGTGTTTCAAGAATTGAAGAGTAGAGGGCACCGGAGCCAATGAGGATGAACGACTTGACCAAGAATCTGCTGCTGTGGGTGGTCGTCGCGGTTGTGCTGATGGTCGTCTTCCAGAGCTTCTCGCCGCGGATGGCGGGCGGTGTCGGCCCCGACTCGATCACCTACACCCAGTTCCTGAAGGAAGTGGACTCAGGTCGGGTCAAATCGGTGGACTACACCGACGAGACCAACCTGGCGGTCAACGCGATCCGCTTCAAGCGCACCGACGGCAGCGAAGCCACCGTCTACGGTCCGCGCGACGACAAGCTGGTCGACGTGCTGTATAGCAAGAACATCGAAATGACCCGCCAGAAGCCCTCCACCGGGCCTGGCTTCTGGTCGTTGGTCCTTAACTTCCTGCCGGTCATCCTGATCATCGGCTTCTGGCTGTTCATCATGCGCCAGATGCAGGGCGGTGGCGGCGGTGCCAAGGGTGCAATGAGCTTCGGCAAGTCGCGCGCCAAGCTGCAGGGCGAGGACCAGGTCAAGATCACCTTTGCCGACGTTGCCGGCTGCGACGAGGCCAAGGAAGAAGTCGGCGAGCTGGTCGACTTCCTGCGTGACCCGACCAAGTTCACCAAGCTGGGCGGCAAGATCCCACGCGGCGTGCTGATGGTGGGCCCGCCGGGTACCGGCAAGACGCTGCTCGCCAAGGCGATCGCCGGCGAAGCCAAGGTGCCGTTCTTCAGCATTTCCGGCTCGGACTTCGTGGAAATGTTCGTCGGCGTGGGTGCCAGCCGCGTGCGTGACATGTTCGAGCAGGCTAAGAAGCATGCGCCGTGCATTATCTTCATCGACGAAATCGATGCGGTGGGCCGTCATCGCGGCGCCGGTCTCGGCGGCGGGCATGACGAGCGCGAGCAGACCCTGAACCAGTTGCTGGTCGAGATGGACGGTTTCGAAGGCGGCGAAGGCGTGATCGTGATCGCGGCGACCAACCGTCCCGACGTGCTGGATCCGGCGCTGCTGCGTCCGGGCCGTTTCGACCGTCAGGTCGTGGTCGGTCTGCCGGACGTCAAGGGGCGCGAGCAGATCCTGCGTGTGCACATGCGCAAGCTGCCACTGGCCGACGACGTGGTGCCGATGGTCATCGCACGCGGTACGCCGGGCTTCTCCGGTGCCGATCTGGCCAACCTGTGCAACGAGGCGGCGTTGTTTGCCGCGCGTGGCAGCGAGAAGGAAGTCCGCATGGACCACTTCGATCGTGCCCGCGACAAGATCCTGATGGGTGCCGAGCGTCGCTCGATGGCCATGAGCGAGGACGAGAAGACGCTCACCGCGTACCACGAGGCAGGTCACGCCATCGTCGGTCGTCTGGTGCCCGAGCATGACCCGGTCTACAAGGTCACGATCATTCCGCGTGGTCGCGCCCTGGGCGTGACGATGTATCTGCCGGAAGGCGACCGTTACTCGATGAACCGCGTGGCGATCGAGTCGCAGCTGTGCTCGCTGTACGGCGGCCGCGTTGCCGAAGAGCTGATCTTCGGCGGCGACAAGGTCACCACCGGTGCGTCCAATGACATCGAGCGTGCGACCAAGATGGCGCGCAACATGGTCACCAAGTGGGGCCTGTCCGACGAGCTCGGCCCGGTGGCCTACGGCGAGGAGGAAGACGAGGTGTTCCTGGGTCGTTCGGTTACCCAGCACAAGAACGTCTCCGACGAGACCGCGCGCATGATCGACGAAGTGGTGCGCTCGATCCTGGACAAGGCCTATAGCAAGACCAAGGCGATCCTCACCGAGAACCTGGACAAGCTGCATGCGATGTCGCAGCTGCTGCTGCAGTACGAGACCATCGACGTGCCGCAGATCGACGCCATCATGGAAGGCCGCGAGCCGCCGCCGCCGGCAGGCTGGGGTAAGTCCGACAAGGACGGTGGCAACAACAACGACAAGGGTAGCCCGCGTCCGTTGCCGCCGATTGCCGGGCCGGCCGAGCAGCTGTAACCCAACGCATCGGTCAGCTGCAGAAGCATTCATCAAGGCCGGGAAGCGATTCCCGGCCTTGATGCGTTATAGCGCCGCATCATCCGATCAGCGCTTGCCGCAATCATCCAAGGAGACACCATCGATGTTCGACACCGCCCTCAAGCTGGATTGCGCCGGTCGCGAGCTGCGACTGGATGCGCCGCAGGTGATGGGGATCGTCAATGTCACGCCGGATTCGTTTTCCGACGGTGGCCAGCACGCCAGCTGCGAGGCCGCCATCGCGCATGGCCTGGGTCTGGTCGAGCAGGGCGCTGCGGTGCTGGATATCGGTGGCGAATCCACCCGTCCCGGCGCCACGCCGGTGTCATTGGAGGAAGAGCTGCAACGCGTGATCCCGGTGATCCAGGCATTGGTGCAGCAGACCACTGTGCCGATCAGTGTGGATACCTACAAGCCGGAGGTGATGCGCGCGGCGGTCGCGGCCGGCGCCGGCATGATCAACGACGTGCATGCGCTGCGCTCGCCGGGTGCGCTGGATGCGGCAGCCGAATTGCGGGTGCCGGTGGTGTTGATGCATGCACGCAGCGCGCCGCATGCGATGCAGGACGCGCCGCACTATGACGACGTGGTGGCCGAGGTGCATCGCTTCCTGGCCGAGCGCATCTTCGCGGCCGAAATGGCCGGGATCGACAAGCGCCGCTTGATCCTCGACCCGGGTTTCGGCTTCGACAAGACCACCACGCACAATCTGACCGTGCTGGCGCAGTTGCAGCGCCTGCAGGAGTTCGGCCTGCCGGTGCTGGCCGGGTTGTCGCGCAAGCGCAGCATCGGCGAGTTGACCGGGCGCCAGGTCGCCGCAGAGCGCGTATACGGCTCGGTCGCCGCGCATCTGATCGCCGCCCAGCACGGCGCGATGTTGCTGCGCGTGCACGATGTGGCCGCCACCGTGGATGCGCTGAAGGTGTGGAGCGCGATGGCGGCGATTCCGCTGCCACGCGTGAGCGCGCCGGCGGCACCGGGCATTCGCTGGCCGGACGAGGACTGATGCCGGCCGACCGCCGCCCGCTGGCGATCGCGCTGATGGGGCCGACCGCCAGCGGCAAGACCGCGCTGGCACTGGACGCCGCGCAGCGCTGGAACGGCGAGATCGTCAGCGTCGATTCGGCGCTGGTGTACCGCGGCCTGGACATCGGCGCGGCCAAGCCGGATGCGGCGATGCGCGCGGCTGTGCCGCATCACCTGATCGATCTGCGCGAGCCCTGGCAGATCTATTCGGCGGCGGAATTCGCCAGCGATGCGCGGCAGGCGATCGAGCAGATCGTGGCGCGCGGCAAGCTGCCGATTCTGGCCGGCGGCACCGGACTGTACTTCCGCGCCTTGCTGGAAGGGCTGTCGCAGTTGCCCGAGGCCGACCCGGCGGTGCGCGCGGCGATCGCAGCCGAAGCCGGCGAGCTCGGCTGGGCCCGGATGCACGCACAACTGGCGGACGTCGACCCTGTTGCGGCGGCGCGGATCCATACCACCGATCCGCAGCGGATCCAGCGCGCCCTGGAGGTCTACCGCATCAGCGGCAGGCCGATCAGCTACTGGCAGGCGCTACCGCCGGGCCCGCGCTTGCCGGTGCGGGTGCTGAAGGTGGTGCTGGCGCCGCGCGAGCGCGCAGTGCTGCATGCACGTATCGAACAGCGCCTGGACACGATGCTGGCGCAGGATTTCCTGGCCGAGGTGGAACGTCTGCGGGCACTGCCGCAACTGCGTGCGGTCGCCGCGCCGCTGGATCTGCCCGCGGTGCGCGCGGTGGGGTACCGCCAGGCCTGGGAGTATCTGGACGGGGCCGGTCGCCTGGCCGATTTTCGCGACAAGGCGGTGCAGGCCACCCGTCAACTGGCCAAGCGGCAACTCACCTGGCTGCGTGGCGAGCTCGACGCGCGCTGGTTCGACCCGGAGCATGACCGCCATCGACTGGAGAGCTCACTTGTCGGCTTCCTCGGTCAACGTCCCGCTGTACGGCAGGCTTCAGGCGTGTAACATCCCGTTTCCGGGGCCGGCTGGGGATGGCAGGTGTCGACCGGGACTATAAGAACAATAATGAAGAGGAGTTTTCGATGGCTAAGGGGCAATCTTTACAGGATCCATTCCTCAACGCGCTGCGGCGCGAGCGGGTGCCGGTCTCTGTGTATCTGGTCAACGGCATCAAGCTGCAGGGCACGATCGAGTCGTTCGACCAGTTCGTGGTTCTGCTGCGCAATACCGTGAGTCAGATGGTCTACAAGCACGCCATCTCCACGGTCGTGCCGGCGCGCAATGTGCGCGTGGGACCAGGTGGTGGGTATGTGCAATCCAATGAAGGCAACCAGGCGGAAGATGACGACGTCGAGCAGTAATGGAGTAGTGCGTGTTTGATCGCTCACGCAAGGGTGAACACGCGTTGTTGATTCAGACCCACTCCGGTGGGCCTGCCGAAGAGGATGTGCTGGAGGAGTTCGCCGACCTTGCAAAGTCGGCGGGCGCCACGGTGGCGGCCACGCTCACCGCGCGCATCGACAAACCGAACCCGTCGACCTTGATCGGCAGCGGCAAGCTGGAAGAAATCAAGGCCGCCGCCGAGGCCACCGGAGCAGATCTGGTGTTGGTCAACCACACCTTGTCGCCGGGCCAGGAGCGCAATCTGGAGCGCTATCTGGAGCGGCGCGTGATCGACCGCACTGGCCTGATCCTGGACATCTTCGCGCAGCGGGCACGCAGCCACGAGGGCAAGTTGCAGGTGGAGCTGGCGCAGCTGCGGCATATGGCCACCCGGCTGGTCCGCGGTTGGACCCACCTTGAGCGTCAGCGCGGTGGTTCGATCGGCCTGCGCGGCCCTGGCGAAACCCAGTTGGAAACCGACCGCCGCTTGCTGCAGAAGCGGGTGGAGCAGTTGCAGCAGCGGCTGGAAAAGGTCGAGGTGCAGCGCACCCAGATGCGGCGTGCGCGCATGCGCAGCGAACTGCCGCGGATTGCGTTGGTCGGTTACACCAATGCCGGCAAATCCACGCTGTTCAACGCCTTGACCGGTGCGGAGGCCTACGTGGCCGACCAGTTGTTCGCCACGCTCGATCCCACCGTGCGCCGTATCGCGCTGCCCGGCGGCAGTGCGATCCTGGCCGATACGGTCGGCTTCGTGCGCGACCTGCCGCACCAACTGGTCGCCGCATTCCGTTCGACCTTGTCCGAGGCGCGCGACGCCGATCTGCTGTTGCATATCGTCGATGCGGCCGACCCGCTGCGCGAGGAACGCATCCAGCAGGTCGATGAGGTGTTGCATGCGGTGGGTGCGGGCGATCTGCCGCAGCTGCTGGTGTTCAACAAGATCGACAAGATCGAAGGCGCGCAGGTGCGTCACGATGCGCAGGACGGTATTCCCGACCAGGCGCGGCGCGAACGCGTGTGGGTTTCCGCGCGCGACGGACGCGGGCTGCAGGAACTGCAGCATGCGCTCGGGCAGCGACTGGACCTGCGCCATGTGACCGGGCAACTGCGGTTGCCGCCATCGGCCGGCCGTCTGCGCTCGAAGTTGCACCAACTGGAAGTGGTGCGCGGCGAGCAGTCCGACGAGGGCGGCTGGTTGCTGGACGTCGACCTGCCGATGGTCGAGGCCGAGCGCCTGGCTGCCGGCGACGACGGTGCGCCACTGCGCGCGATGCTGCCCGATCGTCGCGAAGACTGGGAGTCGTGATCGGCGCTGCACGGTCGGCTTGTGCCGGCCGTGCAGATCGATGTGGTCAGGGCCGGCAGATGAGGGCAGCGGTGTAGCGATCGCGCTGCTTGGCCGTGGCGTTCTGTTTGCTGGCACGACCAAATGCGTGTCTGCAGCAGTGGTGCAGGCGTAAGAATGTCCGCCAGCAGCCGATATCATTGCGATCCTGTCGCCAGCGCAGCCGATGCCCGCTGCCATCGGCTGCACACCGCCACTGAACCCCGGCCACGTCGTCGCTGGCGCGGATTGGGCGCCAGCGCAGACAGGCGCGGCAAATTCGGCTAAAACGTCGGTTGCTCCTTCACTCGCCGTGCCCATGTCCATGTCCGCCGATTCCGAACTGCAGCAGCTGGCCGAACGCCTTGGTCAACAGCTGCTTGCCGCGCGCGAGCGCCTGGTCACTGCCGAGAGCTGTACCGGTGGCTGGATCGCCAAGGCGGTCACCGATGTGGCCGGGTCCTCGCACTGGTTCGATTGCGGCATGGCCGCCTACAGCTACGAGGCCAAGCAGGCCTTGCTGGGGGTGCGGCCGCAGACGCTGGAAGTGCATGGTGCGGTTAGCCGCGAAACGGTGATCGAAATGGTGTCGGGCGCGCTGGTCAATTCCGGTGCGAGCATCGCGGTGGCGGTGACCGGCATCGCCGGCCCGGGTGGCGGCAGTGAGGACAAGCCGGTCGGCACGGTATGGATCGGCTGGAAACGGCGCGGCGGCTATGCCACTGCGCAGTTGTTCCAGTTCGCTGGTGATCGCGATGCAGTGCGGCGTCAGACCGTGGTTGCCGCGCTGCAGGGCTTGAGCGCACTGCTCTAGTCCTCGTACGGAAGAAAGCCGCACGCGCGCCTATGCTGCGCGCAGTGCGACGCTGGCCGCGGTGTTTCTCTTCGACATCTAGCGATTGCGCAGTTCATGCATGGCTGCAATGCAGCTTTCGTTGCATTGTGTTCGCTGCGCGCTGCGCAGCTTCTGCCAGCGGTGTTGTCCAACCCCATTCACTCGCTAAGGTGTGGCCTCACGCGACCTACGGCGCTCGCCGCAGTGCGTCGCGGGCTCTTGGTCGGGGGACAGGCATGCGCATGCAACAGCAACGCCGCACCGGGCTTGCGCTGGCGCTCTTCGCGGCCGCACAGGCATCGCCGCTGCATGCGCAAACGGCCACGCAGCAACCGCGCAACGAGCCGGCAACACTGGCGGCCCTGAAGGTGACTGCGCAAAAGCGCGAGGAATCGCTGCAGAACGTACCGGTGGTGGTCTCGGTATTGCCCGAGCAACTGCTGCAGGACAGCGGCGTGCATGACATCAAGGAACTGCAGGTGCTGGTGCCCGGCTTGATCGTGACCAGCAGTCAGAGCGCTGCGCAGACCACCGCGCGCATCCGCGGCATTGGCACCGTGGGCGACAACGCCGGTCTCGAATCCTCGGTCGGTGTGGTCATCGATGGGGTGGCGCGCGCACGCAACGGCGTGGGCTTTGTCGACCTCGGCGAGCTTGAGCGCATCGAGGTGTTGAAGGGGCCGCAAGGCACCGTGTTCGGCAAGAACACCTCGGCCGGCGTCATCAACGTGGTGACGCGTCGGCCCAGTTTTACCCGCAGTGCCGATGCCGAGATCACCGTGGGCAACTATGGTGCGCTCGGGATTGCCGGCGCCTTCAACGATGCGCTGGGCGACACCAGTGCCTTGCGCGTCTATGCGGCCAGGCGGCGTCGCGACGGCTTCGAACAGGTGGTCACCGGGGCCGGCCCACGCACCGCCAGCGACGATGGCGACCAGAACCTGCGCACTGCGCGCGTGCAATGGTTATGGGAACCCGGCGCCGACCTGGACATCAATCTGGCTGCCGACTACACCCGCCGCCAGGAAAACTGCTGCGTCACCGTCACCACCGAACGTGGGCCGACCGCAGCCCTGATCGATGCGCTGGCACCAGGCGGGCAGGGCGCGATTGCGCGTGCCGATCCGCAAGGCAGGCGTGCCTACAGCAATCGCAGCACCGCGCAGGATATCCAGGACAAGGGCGTATCGGCGCAGCTGGATTGGATCACGCCGTGGCTGGGCGAGGCGGTGCTGACCTCGATCACCGCGTTGCGCGACTGGACATCCATCAACGGCCTGGACTTCGACTACAGTGCGGCCGACATCCTCTACCGCGCGCCGCGCGAGGACGAGATGCTGACCCGGTTCAAGACCTTCAGCCAGGAACTGCGCCTGGCCGGATCGGGCGAGCACCTGGACTGGATGGTCGGTGCGTTCTACGCCGACGAAACCCTGCATCGCAACGAGTCCTATCGCTTCGGCAGTGCCTACGAGCCGTATCTGTCCAGCGTGTTGCTTGCACGGGTCAATCCGGCGCTGGCCACCCGTGCGGATGCAACGCGCTTTCTCGCGGATGCCACCGGCTTGCCGGCCGGCACGCTGTTTCGCGGCCAGGGTAGCTGGGATCGCTTTCGGCAGGATGGCACCAGTGCCGCGCTGTTCACCAATAACACCTGGCATGCCACCGATGCATTGGATGTGGTGGTTGGGCTGCGCTACACCTACGAGCACAAGGCATTGCAGTCGAGGTTTGAAAATCCCGATGGAAGCTCGGCGTGCGCCAGTTACTTCGCGGCCAACGGTCAGCTCGATCCGGCCGCATTGCGGCGTATCGGGGCCGCGCTGGTCGCGCGCGGCGTGCCTGCGTCGGCGGTGCCGACAATCGCACCACAAGTGGTCGGTTTCACCTGTCTGCCCTGGGCCAACGTCGCCCATGCCGGCCGTCGCACCGAGCAACGCCGCACCGAGCGAGGATGGTCGGGCACGGCGAAGCTGGCGTACCGCTGGAGCGATGCGGTGATGACCTATGTGTCCGCCGCACGCGGCTACAAGGCCGGCGGTTTCAACCTGGATCGCGTGCAGTCCTCCGATGGTTTGTCCAGCGGCGTGCAAGGCATCCTGCCGGTGGACGACACCGCGTTTCCCGGCGAATTCGTCGACAGTTACGAGCTCGGCGCCAAGACCAGCTGGCTCGGTGGCAACCTGCTGCTCAATGCCGCGCTGTTCTATCAGGACTTCAGCGACTTTCAGCTCAACAATTTCCTCGGGACCAGCTTCGTGGTGCGCGCCATTCCCAGCGTGGTGTCGCGCGGCATCGATACCGAACTGCTGTGGCAGGGCGCCATGCCCGGCCTGATGGTGCAGGGCGGGCTCAGCTACACGGATACCGCGTATGGCGACGATCCGCTGCCGGACGCCGATCTGGCACTGCTGCCGGGCAGTCGTTTGAGTTTTGCGCCACGCTGGTCGGCCAATCTTTCGGTCAGCTACGAGCACGCGCTCGGCAATCGCATGACCGGCCGGTTCAATGTCGGCGCGAAGTATGTTTCCGAGTACAACGCCGGCTCCGATCTGGATCCGCAGAAGGCACAACCGGGCTATACGGTGCTCAACGCACGGCTGGGCATCGGCGCCGACGACAAGCGCTGGATGCTGGAAGCGTGGGCAGAAAATCTCGGCAACGAAACCTATCGCCAGATCGTCATCGATGCGCCGCTACAGGCGGGTTCGTGGAATGCATTTCTGGGTGCGCCGCGCACGTATGGGCTCACCTTGCGGTTGCGGTATTAGGTTTCGAAGGCCCAAGCACCGCATTGCCAAAGCAGCAAGATGCATGCGCAAGCGCAACCTCGGCTAAGCCCGCAGGTATTCATGACGCGACAGGCACGTGCAGATCGGCTACAAACGAGGTCCCGTTTCCAACCTGCGTGCCGATGCTTCCGTTTTTTGCTCATGCGTTGCCGTTGTCCTTGCTGCGCCGATCTGCTGGCGCTGTCCGGGCGTTGCTGGATGATCGGCGCGCAGCCGCGCGGCAGCCGATGCCTGCGGCGACCGGCCACCGCGCCGTCCTGCGCGCGAGCGATCATGTAGCCACAGGCGTTGCGCGTGGTCGTGCATGGTCAACAGGCGTTTGCAAGGAGCGCACACAAGCAGTGATGCACGTTAACGCCATGCGGCCCGTTGCCGCAGCGCAATCGCAGGCGGTGTGCTGATGTGGGAAGCGCTCGGCACCGTTCGGGATCTTGGGCGGCTGCAGGAAATCGCCGCGGTGCTGATTCGTTACGGATTCGGCGATGTGGTGCGGCGCATCGGGCTTGCCGACGTGCTCGAACGTGCCGGCAAGCTGCTGCACTGGCATAACGCCGAGGGCCGCCTGCGCATGTCCGCCGCGACGCGGGTGCGGCGCGCGCTCGAGGAACTTGGGCCGACCTTCGTCAAGCTGGGGCAGGTGCTGGCCACGCGCGTGGACCTGCTGCCGCCGGAGTGGATCGAAGAGCTGAGCGAGCTGCAGAACGCGGTGCCAGCGCTGCCGTTCGAACAGATCCGCCCGCAACTGGTCGCAGCCCTGGGCGCGGAGCCGGAAAGCGTGTTCGCACGCCTGGACGAACAGCCTCTGGCTGCGGCATCGCTGGCGCAGACGCATCGCGCCTGGCTGGCCGATGGCACACCGGTGGTGCTGAAGATCCGCCGCCCCGGCATTGGCGATGTCATCGATGCGGATCTGCGTCTGTTGGCGCGCCTGGCGGAAATCGTGGAAACGCGTGCGCCCGATCTCAAGCGTTATCGCCCCGCCGAAGTGGTGCAGCAATTCACCGTCTCCTTGCGGCGCGAACTCGATTTCGCCGCCGAGTGCCGCAATGCCGAGCGCATCGCAGCCAATTTCGTCAACGACCCTCAGGTGGTGGTGCCGTCCGTCTATTGGCAGTGGACCTGCGAATCGCTCAACGTGCAGGAATTCATCGACGGCATCCCGGGGCGGGACCTGGTCGCCGTGGATGCGGCCGGCCTGGACCGCAAGGCGCTCGCACGCACCGGCGCCGGGATCGTGCTGAAGATGGTGCTGCAGGATGGCTGTTTCCACGCCGACCCGCATCCGGGCAATATCTTTTATCTGCGCGACGGGCGCATCGCCGTCATCGATTTCGGCATGGTCGGGCGCGTTTCCGAGCAGCGTCGCTTCCAGGTCGCACAACTGCTGCATGGCATGGTCAGCTACGACGCCGAAGCGGTCATCGACGTACTGCTGGAATGGGCCGGTACCAGCCTGGAGATCGATGAGTCGCGGCTGCAACAGGATATCGGTGCCTTCGTCGACGAGTACCGCGGCGTGCCGCTGAAGGAACTGCGCATCGGCGCGATGCTGGGCGATGTGACCTCGATCCTGCGCGATCACGGGCTGACCCTGCCGTCGGATCTGGCGCTGATGATCAAGGCGTTTCTGACGCTCGAAGGCATGGGGCGCCAGCTCGATCCGGATTTCGACATGGCCACCGAGGCGCGCCCGTATCTCGAACGCGTGGTGCTGCAGCGTTATGCACCCAGCGCAATGCTGCGGCGCAGCCGTCGCACCGTGACCGGCGCGATCGACCTGATCGGCGATCTGCCACGCGACCTCAAGCGGCTGCTGCAGGCCGCGCGGCGCGGCAAGCTGCAACTGCAGATCGAAACGCGTGCATTGCGCGAGTTCGGCGAGCAGGTCGATCGCGCGGCCAACCGGCTCACTATGGGGATCGTTACTGCTGCGCTGGTGATCGGCTCGTCGATCGTCATGAACAGTGTCGGCGGCAGTGCCAGCCGCTGGCTGCTCGCGTTGGGCGTCGGCGGTTTCATCGGCGCCGCCATCTGCGGCGTCTGGATCCTGTTCTCCATCTGGCGCAGCCGCCGCTAGACACGGCACGTGTGCCGACTCCGATGGTTGACCCGTGCGTAGCCCACGACACGGCTATTGCGCAGGCGCCAGTTAGTAGTAATACTACTAACCATGGACCTGACCGATACCCAGCAAGCAATCCTGGCCTTGATCGCCGAGCGCATCGATGCCGACGGTGTACCGCCGTCGCAGACCGAGATCGCCCGCGCCTTCGGCTTCAAGGGTGTGCGCGGCGCGCAATACCATCTGGAGGCATTGGAGCAGGCCGGTGCGATCCGTCGCGTGCCCGGCCAGGCCCGCGGCATCCGTCTGGCCGGGCAGTGCGCCCAGTCGCGCACTCCGCCTGCCGCTGCAAACGAGCCGATGCGCGACGATGTGCTGCGTCTGCCGGTGCTGGGACGCGTGGCCGCAGGCCTGCCCATCGGCGCGGATATCGGCTCGGACGACTTCGTGGTGCTGGACCGGGTGTTCTTCTCGCCGTCGCCGGACTATCTGCTCAAGGTGCAGGGCGACTCGATGCGCGACGAAGGTATTTTCAACGGCGACCTGATCGGGGTGCACCGCACCCGCGACGCGCGCTCGGGGCAGATCGTGGTGGCGCGCATCGATGAGGAGATCACGGTCAAGCTGTTGAAGATCGGCAAGGACCGCATCCGCCTGCTGCCGCGCAACCCGGACTACGCGCCGATCGAAGTGTTGCCGGATCAGGATTTCGCGATCGAGGGCCTGTACTGCGGGCTGTTGAGGCCGAATCGTTGAGTACTGCGCCGATGGCCCCACTGGTGTTATCCCGAGCCGGTGCCGCAGGATTTCCCGCTGCCATCGCCATGGCCGCCTCCCTAATCTGAGTGTGTCGCAGCCAGTCTCAGCCTGTGCGATACACCGCCGTTACATTAGCCCTACACCGAAATCACTGACAAGGATCACCCAGATGGATGAGAACAAGAAGCGCGCCCTTTCCGCCGCACTGAGCCAGATCGAGAAGCAATTCGGCAAGGGCTCGGTGATGCGCATGGGCGACCGTGTGATCGAGGCCGTCGAAGTCATTCCGACCGGCTCGCTGATGTTGGACATCGCACTGGGCATCGGCGGCCTGCCCAAGGGCCGCGTGGTGGAGATCTATGGTCCGGAATCGTCGGGCAAGACCACCCTGACCCTGCAGGCGATTGCCGAGTGTCAGAAGAAGGGCGGCACCGCAGCCTTCATCGATGCCGAGCATGCGCTGGACCCGATCTACGCCGCCAAGCTGGGCGTCAATGTCGACGATCTGCTGCTGTCGCAGCCGGATACCGGCGAACAGGCGCTGGAAATCGCCGACATGCTGGTGCGTTCCGGTTCGGTGGACATCGTGGTGGTCGACTCGGTCGCTGCGCTGACCCCGAAGGCGGAAATCGAAGGCGAAATGGGTGACCAGCTGCCGGGTCTGCAGGCTCGCCTGATGAGCCAGGCGCTGCGCAAGCTGACCGGCAATATCAAGCGTTCCAACACGCTGGTGGTCTTCATCAACCAGTTGCGCCACAAGATCGGCGTGATGATGCCAGGCCAGAGCCCGGAAGTGACCACCGGCGGCAACGCGCTGAAGTTCTACGCATCGGTCCGTCTGGACATCCGTCGTATCGGCGCGATCAAGAAGGGCGACGAAATCATCGGCAACCAGACCAAGATCAAGGTGGTCAAGAACAAGCTGGCGCCTCCTTTCAAGCAGGTCGTGACCGAAATCCTCTACGGCGAAGGCATCAGCCGTGAGGGTGAGCTGATCGACATGGGCGTGGAAGCCAAGCTGGTCGAGAAGGCCGGCGCCTGGTACAGCTACGGCGAAGAACGCATCGGACAGGGCAAGGACAACGCGCGTGGCTATCTGCGCGACAACCCGCAGGTTGCGGTGCGGCTGGAAGCCGAGCTGCGCGAGAAGTTCCAGCCGGCCGAAGCGCCGCGCGAAGCCGGCGACGACGTCGAGAAGGAATAACAGCAGCCAGGCAGTGCGAGCCCAGCCGTCATCAGGCCGGTGTCTCGGCGGCAGCGCGAACCGGGACGTCCGCGTGGGCCATCCCCGGTTCCCCCTGCCGGCCGCGTCCGCCTGATGGCAGAACGGCAGCACTGACGGCTGTGGCAGGTTTTCTATCGCGGGGACGGCGGAGTCAGTGCCGTCGCTTCCCGCGGTAGATCTATTGAAGGCCAGGAGGGCAGGCGCCATGGACGGCGCATTGATGCTGTGTGGTTTTGGTACTCGGGACACCCACGATGGACGAGCAACAGCCCGCGCCAAAGCGGGGACGCCGGTTCAAGGAACAGACGCCGGTCCAACGCGCACTGGGATTGCTGGTGCGGCGCGAGCATTCGCGCAAGGAATTGAACCGCAAGCTGCTGGCCCGCGGTATCGAGCCGGACGCTGCACAGGCGGCCGTGGAGCGCCTGGCTGACGAGGGGTGGCAGGACGACACCCGTTTTGCGGCCTCGGTCGTGCGCAATCGCGCAGGCTCGGGCTACGGCCCACTGCATATCCGCGCCGAGCTCGGAACCCATGGCCTGGACAGCGATGCCATCAGCGCCGCAATGGCGACATTTGAGGGCGACTGGACCGAAAACGCGCGCGATCTGATCCGGCGTCGCTTTGGCGACCAGGGCCCCACCGATCTGCCGCAACGGCGCAAGGCCGCCGATCTGCTGGCCCGGCGTGGTTTCGATGGCAACAGCATTCGTAGCGCCACGCGCTTCGACCTTGAGGACTGAGGGCGTCAGGCCTGCTACCCTTCGTGGTTTCAGGTTGTTCCGCTCATCTGCGCCCACATCTCATTGGGTGACCGGGACTGCCGCCCGCCCAATGCCAGCACATGAACGCACCTGCCAAATTCAGCACTTCCCAGATTCGTAGTGACTTCCTCGCGTTCTTCGAGGGGAAGGGCCACACCATCGTGCCATCCGCGCCGCTGGTGCCGGGTAACGACCCGACCTTGCTGTTCACCAACTCCGGCATGGTCCAGTTCAAGGACGTCTTCCTCGGCGCGGAGAAGCGCAGCTACGTGCGCGCGGCCGACGTACAGCGCTGCCTGCGTGCCGGCGGCAAGCACAACGATCTGGATTCGGTGGGCTACACCGCGCGCCATCACACCTTCTTCGAGATGCTGGGCAACTGGTCGTTCGGCGACTACTTCAAGAAGGACGCCATCAGCTGGGCCTGGGAGCTGCTGACCCAGGTCTGGAAGCTGCCGGCCGAGCGGCTGCTGGTCACCGTCTACCACACCGACGAAGAAGCCTTCGCGCTGTGGCGCGACATGATCGGTATTCCGGAAAGCCGCATCGTGCGCATCGGCGACAACAAGGGTGCGCCGTACGCGTCGGACAACTTCTGGCAGATGGCCGATACCGGCCCGTGCGGCCCCTGCACCGAGATCTTCTTTGATCATGGCGACCATATCGCCGGTGGCCCCCCGGGCTCCCCGGACGAGGATGGCGACCGCTTCATCGAGATCTGGAACCTGGTGTTCATGCAGTTCGATCGCCAGCCCGACGGCACCCTGGTGCCGTTGCCGGCCCCGTGCGTGGACACCGGCATGGGCCTGGAGCGCCTGGCTGCGATCCTGCAACACGTGCATACCAACTACGAGATCGATCTGTTCCAGGCCTTGATCGGCAAGGCCAGCGCGCTGACCGGCGTCACCGATCTGGAGAACAAGTCGCTGCGGGTGATCGCCGATCACATCCGCGCCTGTTCGTTCCTGATCGTCGACGGTGTGCTGCCGTCCAATGAAGGCCGCGGTTATGTGCTGCGCCGGATCATCCGGCGTGCGCTGCGCCACGGCTGGATGCTGGGGGTACGCCAGCCGTTCTTCAGCAAGATGGTGCCGACCCTGGTCGAGCTGATGGGCGAGGCCTATCCCGAACTGGTGGTCGCGCGGGAGACCGTCGCGCGCGCATTGCTGGCCGAAGAAGAGCGTTTTGCCGAGACGCTGGACGCCGGCATGAAGATCTTCGACGACGTCGCCGCGCGCGCGCAGGAAGTGATTCCCGGCGCCGATGCGTTCCGCCTTTTCGATACCTACGGGTTCCCGGTAGATCTGACCTCCGACATCGCACGCGAGCGTGGCTTGCGCGTGGACATGGAGGGCTTCGAGTTCGCCATGGAGCGTCAGCGCGAGACCGCGCGTGCCGCCGGCAAGTTCGGTGGCGGCGTCGCATTGCCGGCCGATCTGGTCGCCACCATGTCGCCGACGGTATTTCTGGGCTACGAGGCCTATGACGCCGATGCGCTCAAGGTCGTGGCGTTGCTCAAGCAGGGCCGCCCGGTCGAACGCGCGGAAGCCGGCGACGAGGTCATCGTGTTCACCGACCGTACGCCGTTCTATGCCGAGTCCGGTGGCCAGGTCGGCGATAGCGGCCAGCTGAGCGGTAGCGATGTCTCCATCGAGATCACCGACACCCAGAAGTTTGCCGGCCAGTTCCATGGCCATGTCGGGCGCATCACCGAAGGTGCGCTGGCATTGGGCGATGTGCTGGCAGGCGGCATCGACGTGCAGCGTCGCGGCAAGACCATCCTCAACCACTCGGCCACGCATCTGCTGCATGCGGCCCTGCGCGAGGTGCTGGGCACGCATGTGCAGCAGAAGGGCTCGCTGGTTGCACCGGACCGCTTGCGGTTCGACTTCTCGCACTTCCAGCCGATCACGCCCGAAGAGCTCGCCGTGATCGAACGCAAGGTCAACGCCGAAGTGCGCACCAACCACAGCGTGGAAGTGCACAACATGGCCATGCAGGAGGCGCTGGATTTCGGCGCAATGGCCCTGTTCGGCGAAAAGTACGGCGAGAACGTGCGCGTGCTGAAGATGGGCGGCTATTCCACCGAACTCTGCGGCGGCACCCATGTCACCCGCACCGGCGACATCGGCTTGTTCAAGATCACCTCCGAAGGCGGTGTGTCCTCGGGCGTGCGTCGTATCGAGGCGGTGACCGGGCAGGGCGCGCTGGACCATGTCGCCGATGAGGAGCGACGTCTGCTCGAGGCAGCCAGCCTGCTCGGCGGCAATGCCACCGAGGTGGTCGACAAGGTTCGCGCGCTCACCGAACGTCAGAAGCGGCTCGAGCGTGAACTGGAGTCGCTCAAGGCCAAGCTGGCCTCCGGCGCAACTGCAGACCTGGGTTCCAGCGCGGTCGATGTGGCAGGCGTCAAGGTGGTCGCCGTGCGTCTGGAGGGCTTCGACGCCAAGGCGCTGCGCGATGCGATGGATCGCCTCAAGCAGCAGTTGGGCGACTCGGTCATCGTGTTGGCAGGCGCTGCTGGCGGCAAGGTTGCGCTTGTGGCCGGCGTGAACGGCAGCCCAACTGGCAAGGTGAAGGCGGGGGAACTCCTCGGCCATATCGCCAGTCAGATCGGAGGCAAGGGCGGCGGTCGTCCGGATCTCGCCCAGGGTGGTGGCGAGGATGGTCCCGCCCTTGCGACCGCGCTGGAAGGCGTGCCCTCCTGGGTCAAGCAACACTTGGGCTGAACACTTGTCCTGGTATGCCTTGCTGGTTGGCAGGGTGTCCCGCTACCATTTCCGGTCTATTCCCTTTACCTAGGGCGCGCCTCGTCAGTCGGCCGCCGATGCTGGTGGGAAACCCACCGGTTCCAGGAGATTTGCAAAATGTTGATCCTCACTCGCCGGGTAGGCGAAACCTTGATGATCGGCGACTCGGTCACTGTGACCGTACTCGGCGTCAAGGGTAATCAGGTGCGTATCGGCATCACCGCACCGAAAGATGTTGCTGTACACCGCGAAGAAATCTATCAGCGGATCCAGCGTGGGGATGAGCCGGTCGCTTCCGGTGCGCATCAGGGCGACGATTCTTCGAATTGATCGTCATAAAGGGTTTACGTTAGCCCCTCTTACCCGGTATTCTTCGCGGCCTGCAACGGACACCGCGGCAGGACGCAAAAACTGGAGCGATGCCCGAGCGGCTGAAGGGGCTCCCCTGCTAAGGGAGTATAGGGTCAAAAGCTCTATCGAGGGTTCGAATCCCTCTCGCTCCGCCAGTGTTCTAGACGCCCGCAAATCCCTGATTTGCGGGCGTTTTCATTTGTGCCGGCAGGTCAGTGACGGTCTGCATTGGCATTGCTGGCGCAACGCCGGCGGCTGTGCCGGCCGCAGCATCTGAACTGCCACGAACGCGCTGCGGGCAGCGATTCAAGTAAGCCGGGCACGGGTCGCTAAGGCTGTGACACCTCTCTCGGATCTCACCCCGATGCGCCTGCCGCCGCTGCTTGGACGCTTGTTTTCTTCACTGAGCCGTGGGCTGCAGCACAAGGCCGATGCGGTGGACCGGGTGATGGCGGTGATCGAGTTCGATCTGGATGGCCGCATCCTGCACGCGAACCAGAACTTCCTGTCGCTGATGGGCTACCGGCTGGACGAAGTCGTCGGTCAGCATCACCACATGTTCGTGACCCCCAGCGACCGCGACAGCGAAAGCTATCGACAGTTCTGGCAGGCGCTGCGTCGCGGCGACTTCAATGCCGGGCGGTTCTGCCGGTTGGACAAGAACGGGCGCGAAGTGTGGATCAACGCTTCCTACAACCCGTTGCTGGATCGCGCGGGCAAGGCCTACCGGGTGATCAAGTACGCCACCGACATCACCGCGCAGGTGCGCCAGACCGCCGACTTCGAAGGCCGCATCGATGCGATCGACAAGGTCATGGCGGTCATCGAGTTTTCGCTGGATGGCACGGTGCTCGATGCCAACGAGAATTTCCTTGCGGTGATGGGCTACCGGCTCGATGAGATCCGCGGCAAGCACCATGGCATGTTCGTGGACGCGCAAACGCGGCAGTCGGCGGCCTATCGCGCGTTCTGGGACAAGCTCGGGCGCGGCGCGTTCGACGCGGGGCGCTACAAGCGCCTCAACAAGGACGGCAGCGAGGTGTGGATCCAGGCGTCCTACAACCCGGTGCTCGACGAGCACGGGCGGCCGTACAAAGTGGTCAAGTACGCCACCGACGTGACCCGCCAGGTGATCGATTCGGCCGACGCCGATGGACGCATCCAGGCCATCGACAAGGTGATGGGCGTGATCGAATTCGATCTGCAAGGGCGCGTGCTGAGTGCCAACGACAACTTCCTGGCTATTTTGGGGTACTCCGCCGAGGAGGCGATCGGCCAGCATCACCGTATCTTCGTGGACGCAAGCTACGGCGCCTCCGAGGACTATCGGCATTTCTGGGCGAAGCTGGCGCGTGGGCAGTTCGATGCGGGCCGCTACCGTCGGCTGCGCAAGGACGGCAGTCCGGTGTGGATCCAGGCGTCCTACAACCCGATCCTGGATGTGTCCGGGCGCCCGTACAAGGTGGTCAAGTACGCCACCGATGTCACCGATCAGGTGCGCTCGGCCGAGCGCATGCGTCAGTTGATGCAGCAGACCATGAGCATTGCGCAGAACGTGCAGCGCGAAGCGCACCATATTTCGGTCAGCAACCAGGAACTGGTGAGCCGCTCGTCCACGCAGTCGGCGGCCGTGGCGCAGACCTCGACCACCATCGACCAGCTGGCAGAAACTGTGCGCAGCAATTCCGACAGCGCCGGTTCGGCGCAGCGCATGGCCGAGGCATCGGCCGATGTGGCGCGACGCGGCGCCACCGTCATCGCCGACATGGTCAAGACCACCGCCGGTATTCGCGCGGCCACCGACCGTATCGGCCAGATCATCGAGGTGATCGACGGCATCGCGTTCCAGACCAATATCCTGGCCTTGAATGCAGCCGTGGAAGCGGCACGCGCTGGCGAGCAGGGGCGTGGATTTGCCGTGGTGGCGACCGAGGTGCGTAGCCTGGCGCAGCGCTGCAGTGTCTCGGCAAAGGAAATTCGTGGCTTGATCGACAACGCGACCGACCAGGTGGGCGACGGTTCGCGCCTGGCCGAGCAGGCCGGGGCGGTGATGCAGGACATGGTCGGTTCGGTGCTGCGGGTCACCGCCACCGTGGAGCAGATTGCCGCTGCCAGTCAGGAGCAGGCGCGGGATATTTCCACCGCCAACACCGCGCTGCAATCGATCGGTGTGCAGGCGCGCGACCAGGCGCAGATGGTCGACGATCTGGCGCGCTCTGCACGTGTGCTGGAAGCCGATGCCGACGCGCTGTTTGCTCTGGTCAATGGTGATGGTGATGGTGATGGTGATAGCGATGGCGCCGCAGCGGCGGCTGTCGTGCGCAGCGAGACCCCGAGCAAGCCGCTTGCCAGGCCTGCCAGGCCTGCCAGGCCGCAGGCCGCCTGATCTCGCGCAGTGATGCAGTACTGCGCGGCGTTGGCAATGCGTTGCGTCAAGCGTTGCAGCGTCATCGCAGGCGTCCTGCAATCAGCGTTACTTGAGCACAAAAAAAGCCCGCCGGAAGCGGGCTTTTTGATATCGGCAACTCTCGAGTGTGCAGCGTGCCGGCGTGTCGGCGGCACGCTGCGCGCTGCGCTGGTGCCGCTTACTTTGGTAGGTCGAACACCAGCACTTCCGCATCGCGTGCATCGGCCAGCACAATTTCCGGCTCGTCGGTGATCTGCAGCGCATCACCGGCCGACAGCGCCTGACCATTGACGCTCAGGCTGCCGCGCGCCACCTGCACGTAGCCGATGCGGCCGTCGGCCAGCGGCTGCTGCAGGCGCACCTCGCCATCGAGGATCGAGGCATACAGGCGCGCATCCTGATGCAGGCGCAGCGAGCCATGCTCGCCACCGGGCGAGGCGATCAGACGCAGCTGGTTGCGCTTGCTGTCGGCATCGAAATGCTTCTCCTCGTAGCTGGGCTCGATGCCGCTGCGCTCGGGCATCACCCAGATCTGCAGGAAGTGCACCGGTTCGCTGGCGGAGTGGTTGAACTCGCTGTGGCTGACGCCGCTGCCGGCGCTCATGCGCTGCACGTCGCCGTAGTGCAGCACCGAGCCGGTGCCCATGCTGTCCTTGTGCTCCAGCGCGCCGCCCAGCACGTAGGAAATGATCTCCATGTCGCGGTGGGCGTGGGTGCCGAAGCCTTCGCCCGGGATCACCTTGTCTTCGTTGATCACCCGCAGCGGGCCGATGCCCATGTGGCGCGGGTCGTGGTAACTGGCGAAGGAGAAGGTATGGCGCGAGGACAGCCAGCCATGTTCGGCGCGGCCACGGGTTTCGCTCTTGCGGACATTCAACATGCTGCTTCTCCTTGAAAGGGTTGGTGTCGCCAGGGAATGAATCGGTGTCCCGGCGGCTTGATGGCTAGTCTCTACCTCCGCGCCGGCGCCAAAAAGCGAGTAGATTTGGCCGCTATCATCGAAAAAATCGAACAATGAAAATCAGCCTGGAAGCGTTGCAGATCCTGGATGCGATCGACCGCCGCGGCTCGTTCACGGCCGCGTCCAAGGTGTTGTTCAAGGTGCCGTCGACGATTTCCTACACGGTCTCCAAGCTGGAGGACGATCTGGGCGTGCAGCTGTTCGAGCGGGTCGGCCCCAAGGCGACACCGACCCAGGCCGGGCGCGAACTGCTGCGCGAAGGGCGGCAGCTGCTGCGGGCCGCGCAGGAGTTGGAGGTGCGGGTCCGGCGGGTGGCGTCGGGCTGGGAGTCGGACTTTGCGATCGGGCTGGATGCGATCCTGCCTGTGGCCTTGCTGCAGGCGCAGATCCTGGACTTCTACACGGTGGCCGACAGCACCCGCCTGCGCGTGGTGAGCGAATCCTTGTCCGGCAGCTGGGAGGCGTTGCTGGATCGGCGCGTGGACCTGATCGTGGCGGCGGGCGAGGGGCCGAGCGGTGGTGGCTATGTCGCCGAAGCGATCGGCACGCTGGGCTTCGTGTTCGCGGTGGCCTCCACGCATCCGCTGGCGGGCGCCGGCCTGCTGGGCGCGGCCGAGCTGGCCGAGCACCGTGCGATCGCGGTGGCGGATTCGGCGCGGCGTCTGCTGCCACGCACGGTCGGCCTGCTCTCCGCGCGCGATGTGCTCACCGTGCCGGACATGCAGGCCAAGCTGCAGCTGCAGCTGGCCGGTGCCGGCTACGGTTTTCTGCCCGAGCCGTATGCGCGCGGCGCGCTGCAGGACGGCCGGCTGTGCGCGCTGCAGGTGGAAACCCGTAAACCTGATGAAACCTTCTACCTGGCGTGGCGGCCGGGCGAGGAGGGCGAGGCATTGGGTTGGTGGCGGCGCGCACTGCGCCGCGATGGACTGTTCGATGGCTGGTTGCAGTCGCTTGCCGAAACGTATCGTTCCGTCGCCGCCGGGCAGCCGTGCGTGTGAGGAAGGGCGGATAATGGGCCCTCGCCGTCGCGCAGGGTCGCCGCATGCAAGGCTTGATCGAACAGTACGGATTGGCGCTGGTCTTTGCCAACGTGCTGGCGTTGTCGCTGGGCCTGCCGGTGCCGGCGCTGCCGACCCTGGTGCTGGTCGGTGCCGGCTATGCGCTGCAGGGCGGGAGCGACGCCTGGCTGGCCGGATTGCTGGCGTTGGCTGTGTCAGTGCTGGCAAGTCTGCTCGGTGACCTGGCCTGGTATCTGGCCGGCCGCCGTTTCGGCAATCGCACCCTGCAGTCGCTGTGCCGGCTGTCGCTGTCGCGCGAT
Source organism: Xanthomonas sp. WHRI 7064 (assembly GCF_040202355.2). Classification (NCBI taxonomy): domain Bacteria; kingdom Pseudomonadati; phylum Pseudomonadota; class Gammaproteobacteria; order Lysobacterales; family Lysobacteraceae; genus Xanthomonas; species Xanthomonas sp. WHRI 7064. The sequence continues at coordinate 2,087,275 of NZ_CP167821.1, forward strand.
ACCTGCATGAAGAAGACCGAGCGGTTCTTCTCGCGCTGGGGTGTGCGGGTATTGGCGGTGGCCAAGTTCGTGCCTGGTCTGTCGATGGTCTCGGTGCCGATGGCCGGTGCGATGCGGGTGCGCCCGGCGGCGTTCCTGCGCTACGACGCCCTGGGTGCGTCGCTGTGGGCGTTCGTCGGGCTGAGCCTGGGCGCGCTGTTCGCGCATCAGGTGCAGGACGTGCTCGCGTTGCTGTCCGATCTGGGCTCCGGTGCGGTGGTCGTGCTGGCCGCGTTGCTGGCCTGCTACGTCGGCTGGCGTTGGTGGCGGCGGCATGCCTTGCTGCGCTCGCTGGAGCACGCGCGTATCGCGGTGGATGAGCTGGTGCCGCTGCTCGATGGCGACGAGGCGCTACGGCCGACGGTGCTGGACATCCGTGCGCCGGGCTATCGCGATCTGCAGCCGTACACGATTCCCGGCGCGGTGTTTGCCGACGAGCGGCAGCTTGCGCAGATCCTGGCCAGCGTGCCGCGCGATCGCAGTGTGGTGATTTATTGCGCGTGTCCGGACGAGGTGTCGGCGGCGTGGTTGGCCGGTCGGATGCGCGAGCGCGGATATGGCGACGTGCGGCCGTTGCTGGGTGGGCTGGATGCATGGCGCGACGCCGGGCATCCGGTGACCTCGCTGCTGCCGGTGGCGGTGGTTGCCCGTACCAATGATGTGCTGGGCGCAGTGGCCTGACCGCAGTGACGCGATGTCCTGCGGCGGGTGTGCTGGTTTTTGGCAGTTGCTGCGTCGCGTTCGCTGCGTGGTAACAGCGCGGCCACGCCATGCACTCGAACGACAGGCAAAAAAAAGACCAGCAAGCTGGTCGTTTTCTTCAAGATTGGTGCGCCCGGAGAGATTCGAACTCCCGACCGCCTGGTTCGTAGCCAGGTACTCTATCCAACTGAGCTACGGGCGCATTATCTTGTTTTGCCTTGCATTTCTAACTTGCAGATCCGTCGCAGTGCGATCGAACCCTTGTAACTAAAAAGACAGCGGTTAAAGGCTGTCTCTTGTTGTTCTGAAGATGGTGCGCCCGGAGAGATTCGAACTCCCGACCGCCTGGTTCGTAGCCAGGTACTCTATCCAACTGAGCTACGGGCGCGTCGTCAGGAGCGGAATTATGCGGATGCCCGGAGTCCTCGTCAATCCCTTTGTGACATTCGATTGTCGCTACCCTCATCGCCAAGACGCCGGCGCAGCGCGGCGGCCACGGCGGCGGGCGTCTTCATCCATGCGAAGTGATCGCTGCGCGCGCCTAGTTGCGCATCGTCCAAGGCAACACGTTCGGCACGTGCCTGCGGCATTTTCTGCAGCAAGGCCTGCAAGGCGCCGGGCGGGCCGAAGCGGTCGCGTGCGAAGGTCACTGCGCTGATCGGCAGATCGAGTTGGCCCAGTGCCTGCTCGAGATCCCACGACGTGCCTGCCGCACGATAGCGATTGCTGCGACCGACCTGCGCCCAATCGGCGATCAGGCTGCGCGCCTCGGTGCCGCCGAAACCGAGCGTTCGCCCGTGCAGCACGCCTTGCGTGCGTGCCAGCCATGGCAGCAGCCGGAAGATCAGCGGCAGGCCGTAGCGCATCGGCACCGGAAACTTGCGCCAGTACGGCGAGCCGCTGGCGACCAGCCACAGCTGCGCAATCCGTGCCGGCTGCAGCGCGGCATGGCAGCAAGCCAGTTGGCCGCCCAGGCTATGACCGCCCAGCACGCACGGCAGTTGCGGGTCATGCAGGTCGAGCAGCGCGCGGCTGGCGGGGATATCGTCGGCAAGCAGCGTGCGATAGCCCCAGTCGTGCTCGCGCGAGGGGCGCAGGGTGCTGCTGCCGTTGCCGCGCCACTCGTGTAGATACACCGCAATACCGGCGCCGGCCAGGGCGTGCGCGAACGGCTGGTAATGCCGCGCGGCAACGCCCAGTGCCGGCAGCCACAGCAGGCTGGCGATCGGCCGCGCCGGTGCGTGACGCAGCACCTGCCAGGCATGTCCATCCGCAGCGGTCACGGCGATCGTGCTGGCCTGCACGCTCATGGGCTGGGCGCGGCACCGAAATGGTCCAGCACCAGTACCTCGCCGTGCCCTGGGCTGTGGCCGAGGCGGATGGCACGCGCAACGTAGTCGATGGCCGCTTCGCAGGCGTTGAGCAGGGACAGGCCCTGGCACAGCTGCGCGGCAATGGCCGCCGACAGGCTGCAACCGGTGCCATGCGCATCGACCTGCAGGCGCGGATGCATGAACACGTCCTGGGTGACACCGTCATCGAAGCGGTCGATCACCCGCGTGCCCTCGTGCAGGTGACCGCCCTTGAGCAGCACCGCATTGGCGCCGAGTTCGAGCAGGGCAGCGGTGGCGTGCTCGGAGGCATCGGCATCGTCGATGCGGCGGCCGGTCAGCAGTTCGGCTTCGGGCGTATTGGGTGTGATCAGCGTGGCCAGCGGCAGTAGACGCGTGCGCAGGGCCTCCAGCGCGGCGTCTTCGAGCAGGCGGGCGCCACTGGTTGACACCATCACCGGGTCGAGCACCACGAACGGTGGGCGATGGGTTTCGAGCAGATCGGCCACGCAATGGATGACCTCGGCATTGGCGAGCATGCCGAGTTTGACTGCCTGAATTTCGAAGTCCGCAAAGCAGGCATCGATCTGCGCCCGCAGAAACGCGACCGGGGGGATATGCACCGCAGTGACGGCGCGGGTGTTCTGCGCGGTCAATGCGGCGATCGCCGACAGGCCATGCACGCGGTGCGCGGCGAAGGTCTTGAGGTCGGCCTGGATGCCGGCACCACCGCCGGAATCGGAGCCGGCGATGGTCAGGGCGGACAGCGTGCTGGACGTGGTCATGGGGGGATTCTGCACTGCTGCCTGGCGGATGTGCGGATCAGCGCGTGCGCCAGCGACGCCATTGCAGATAGGCAACGTAGCCGGCACCGGTCACTCCGGTGAGGCCGGCCGGCAGGTAGAGCGCGTCGTAGTGCCAGCGCTGGAACAGCCAGGCGCCGAGCATGCTGCCGCCGAGAAAGCCGCCGATGATCAGTCCGCTCAGCGTGAGCCGGCGCACCTGCAGCGGGCGCCCGCGCAGCAGATGCCCCAGGCCGATGCCCAGGTCGGTAAACATGCCGCTCAGATGGGTGGTGCGAACCGCTGCGCCGCTGAGGGTGGTGGCCATGGCGTTCTGCAGGCCGCAGGCGCCTGCGGCGACCAACGCGCCGCCGACATGGTGCAGCTTGAACAGCGGGATTGCGGCCAGCAGCAGCAACGCTTCGAGCAGCAGCGCCGCGCCGTAGCGCTGTCCCAGCCGCAAGACATCGTCCTGGATGATCAGGCCGCTGAGCATGGCGCCTGCGCAGAAGGCGATCAGGATGCCCCAGAGAAAGCCGATCTCCGGTGCGCTGTTCTGCACCAGGGCCACGCCGAGCAGGCTGGTGGTGCCGGTGAGGTGGCTGACCACCTGATGCTCGGAACCCAGGTAGCCGACCACGTTGACCATGCCGGCCACGCCCGACAACGCCACCGCGCCGATCCAGACCCAGCGCGGCAGCAGGATTCCCATCGCCGGTCAGGGTGTGCCGTTGACGGCGATCTGCGAGAACGCGCCGGTTTGCGGGTCGTACAGCGCACCCCAGAAGGCGCTACCGCCATCGCACACCCGGATCGCTTCCTTGGCCGGTTTCACCGGCGGATCGTTCGGGAGTTTGAAGGCGTTGATGTAGATCAACTGCTGGCCCTGGATCACCACGCCCACGTACTGGCGATCGAAATCGCGCGGCTCGGGGATGGTCGGCGTCAAGGCGTCCTGCCTGGATTCGAGCTGTTCGATCTGCTGCTGGCTCGGTGTCCAGTACCCGGTGATCTGGCCCGGATGCCGCGCCGGGCTGTCGCGCGAGCAGGTGTCCAGCACCTGCTCGGCGATGCCCTGGCGGGTGATGACCCAGGACTGCCCGTTCTTGAGGTTGGTCGGCACGCTCGCTGGCGGCGGTGTGGTCGCGCAGCCGGCCAGTGCCATCACGGCGAGTGCCGCCGCGCCGCGCAGCCCGTGCATCACAGTACCTCCGAGGCGAAGTCGGCCAGACGCGAACGCTCGCCGCGCCGCAGCGTGATATGCGCGCTGTGCGGCCAGGCCTTGAAGCGATCCACCGCATAGGTCAGGCCGGAGGTGGTTTCGGTGAGGTAGGGCGTGTCGATCTGTTCGACGTTGCCCAGGCACACGATCTTGGTGCCGGGGCCGGCACGGGTGATCAGCGTCTTCATCTGCTTGGGCGTGAGGTTCTGCGCCTCGTCCAGGATCAGGTAGCGCGACAGGAAGGTACGCCCGCGCATGAAGTTCATCGAGCGGATCTTGATGCGGCTGGCGAGCAGGTCGTTGGTGGCCGCACGCCCCCAGGCGCCGCCGTCCTGGTTGTGGGTGAGCACTTCCAGGTTGTCGGTCAGTGCGCCCATCCACGGCGTCATCTTTTCTTCCTCGGTGCCGGGCAGGAAGCCGATGTCTTCGCCGACGCTGACGGTGGCGCGGGTCATGATGATTTCGCGGTAACGCTGCTGATCCATCGTCTGCGCCAGGCCGGCGGCCAGGGCGAGCAGGGTCTTACCGGTACCGGCGGTGCCGAGCAGGGTGACGAAGTCGATTTCCGGGTCCATCAAGGCATTGAGCGCGAAGTTCTGCTCGCGGTTGCGCGCCACGATGCCCCAGACCGCGTGCTGGCCGCTGCGGAAATCGTCGACCAGGCACAGCGTGGCCTTGCCGCCGCCGACCTTGGCCACGCGCAGCTCCACTTCGTCCTCGCCCGGCAGGTACAGGTACTGGTTCGGATACCAGTCTTCGTCCTCGGCCAGCACGATCTCGTAATGGGTGCGGCCACGCTCGTTCCAGCTGCGCAGGTCCTGATTGTGCTTTTCCCAGAAGTTTTCCGGCAGCTCGATGGCGCCGGTGAACAGCAGGCTGAAATCGTCCAGCGCGCGATCGTTCTGGTAGTCCTCCGCGTTCAGGCCGCTGATGTAGGCCTTGATGCGCAGGTTGATGTCCTTGGACACCAGGATGACCGGCACATCCGGATGCTCTTCGCACAGCGCCAGCACCGAGGCCAGGATCTTGTTGTCCGGGATCATCGCGCCGAAGGTGCGGCCCGGGTCGATCGGGTGGATCTGGAAATACAGCCGGCCGATCGCGGCCTGGCCCTTGAGCTGGATACCCTGCGGATGGCTGAGCAGGATGCCGGCCTGGATCTGCTCGGCGTTGGTGTTTTCCAGCAGTTCGTCCAGGAAGCGGCTGACCTGGCGCGCATTGCGGCTGACTTCGGACGTGCCCTTCTTGGCGTTGTCGAGTTCCTCGATCACCTGCATCGGCAGGAACACATCGTGTTCCTCGAATTTGAACAGCGCGGTGGGATCGTGCATCAGCACGTTGGTGTCCAGCACGTAGATGCGCTTGCCTCGGGTCATTGGGTCTTCCAAGTGATGGAGCAGGGGCGAGCCATCACGCCTGCAGGGCAGGGTGATGGAGGACACGGGAAACCAGGGGGCGTCACTGTCTGGCGTGCGCCTTCAACGCGGCCAGCACGGCGTCGGCGTGGCCGGCGACCTTGACCTTGCGCCAGGCCTGCACCACCACCCCTTCGGGCGAAAGCAGGAAGGTGCTGCGCTCGATGCCGAGCACCTGCTTGCCGTACATGTTCTTTTCCTTGATGACATCGAAGGCGCGGCACAGGGCCTCGTCGCCATCGCTGACCAGCGGGAAGGTAAATCCCTGCTTGGCGCAGAAATTGTCGTGCGACTTCACCGAGTCGCGCGAAACGCCCAGCACGACCGCGCCGGCCTGGGTGAACTGCGGCAGCAGCGCGTTGAAATCCAGGCCCTCGGTGGTGCAGCCGGGCGTGCTGTCCTTCGGGTAGAAGTACAGCACCACCCATTTGCCGGCGTAGCCGCGCAGCGTGGTACTGGTGCCGCCGGACAGCGACAGTGGCAGGTCGAAGCTTGCAGCGGGTAGTTCGAATACAGCGTCGGTCATCGTTGCTCAGCCCTAAGTGGAGGGGCGTACGGCGCGGTCAAGCCGGGCCGACGTCCATCCCATCATAAGCAGCCACGTGGAAACGTTTGGCAAGCGCATCGAACTGCGCATTGCGCTGATTCAGCGACTCGATGGTGTGCTGTTCCAGCTTGTCCACGTGCAGGAAATAGGACTCTTCGTCGTCGCCATCGTCTTCGTCGCGTTCGCCCAGGAAGATATCGATGACCCGATAGCCGTCCTGGGTCAGTTGCTCGGCGAGTTGTTGCAGCGGTTGCTGCGCCGGGTCGGCGAAGAAATATTCCCAGCGCAACGGCCCGTCGAGATTCCAGTCGGTCTCGGAGCGGATGTGCTCGAACATCTGTTTCAGTGCGGAAAGGGCAATGGCCATCGGAACGTCTGCCTCAGAACTTCATCGGGTCCATGATCGCGTCGAGATTGAGGTGATCACAGAATTCCAGGAAATCATCGCGCAACGCGGCGATGTGCATATTGGCCGGCACGCCGATCGTCACCTGCGCCGAGAACATCTCCGCGCCGGTCTGCATGGCGCGGTAGCGCGTGCTCTGCAGGTTCTCGATGGTGATGCCCTGGCGGTCGAAGAAATCGGCCAGCTGGAACAGGATGCCCGGCTTGTCGGCAGCGATGACTTCGACGATGTAGGGCAGCAGGTTGGACTGGGTCTGCTTGGGGCCGGTGCGGTACCACACCAGCTTCAGGCCTTCCTCGCGCTCGAGCCGGGTCAGCATCGCTTCGAGCTTGGCGACCGAATCCCAGGAGCCGGTGGCCAGGGCGGTGACCGAGACATCGCGCCCCACCGTGGCCAGGCGGGCGTCCACGAGATTGCAGCCGCTGTCGGCGATGCGGCGGGTGACGGGCAACAGGGGGGACTCCGGATGCGTCGTGTAGGCGTTGATCAGGAGGTGGTTTTCGGTCGGCGAAGGCCGGGGAGTCGAGTCGGTCAAAGGGGCTTCCGGCATTGCATCAGGCTGAATGGCCGCCCGGGCAGGCGCCCTGGCGGTGACCAGCATACTTGCCCGTGGTTTCGCGCCGCAAGTAACATGCAGGCGGCCACAACCCGCGTGCGCGCGGGCCTTTCCTGTCACGTAAGAGCAGCAGAATTTTGTCCCTTTCCGGCATCATCACCGCGCTGGCGACCCCTTTCGGTCCGGACGGCGCACTTGACCTGGATGCCTGGCGGCGGTTGCTGGAACAGCAACTGCACGGCGGCGTGCAGGGAATCGTCGTCGCCGGCTCCACCGGCGAGGCTGCGGCATTGAGCGACGAGGAGTACGACACCTTGTTGCGCGCCGCGGTTGCGCAGGTGGCCGGCCGCGTGCCGGTGCTGGCCGGTACCGGCCTGTCGGGCACCGCCAAGACCATCGCGCAGACGCGCCGCGCTGCGGCGCTGGGTGCGCAGTACGCGCTGGTCGTGACGCCGCCGTACGTGCGTCCGCCCCAGGCCGGCCTGCAGGCACATTTCCAGGCGGTTGCCGACAACGGCGGGCTGCCGGTGGTGCTGTACAACGTGCCCGGCCGCACCGGATGCGATCTGTTGCCGGAGACGGTTGCCGCACTGGTCGGCCATCCGAATATCGTCGGCATCAAGGAAGCACGCAGCGAGCCGGAGCGCGTCGCCGCGCTGGTGGCGCTGCGCAGCGAGTCCTTCGTGGTGCTCAGCGGTGACGATGGCAGCGCCGCGCAGGCGATGCTGTCAGGTGCCGACGGGCTGATTTCGGTGGCGTCCAACGCGTTGCCGTCGGCGTACCGGCGGCTGTGCGATCTGGCCCGCGATGGCCAGCGCGAGGCGGCCACCACGTGGGACGCACGCCTGAGCGAGTACCACAGTTTCTGCGGGATCGAATCCAATCCCATCCCGGTCAAGGCGCTGCTGCAGCGCGCCGGGATCGGGCACGGCCTGCGTTTGCCGTTACTGCCTCTTTCAGCGGCGCACCAGCCTGCCGCCGACCGCCTTGCCGCCGACGCTGTTGCGTTGGAAGCGCTTTCCAGCCGCGAAATGCTCGCGGCCTGACCCAGGAGATCTATCGATGCGTCATTCCGTTTCCCCCGTCCGCGTGCTCTCGCTCGCGTTGCTGGCGACCGCCACCGTCGCCGCCACGAGCGGTTGCAGCTGGTTCCACAAGGGCGCACGCGGTGACTACGCGCTGGCCCCGGAAGCCCGTCCGCTGGAAGTGCCGCCGGATCTGAACCTGCCCGACACCTCCGGTGCGATGAAGGTGCCGACGCTGGCATCAAGCGCGCAGCAGAACACTTCGGCGCCGCCGTCCGCCAGCGCCAACAGCGGTTTCACCACGCCGGGCGAGCGCGACGAGGTGTTCGCCAAGGTCGGCGCGGCACTGGCCGACATTCCCGGCCTGACCATCGCCAGCAAGGCGCAGATGCTCGGTTCCTACGACGTCAGCTACGAAGGCTCCAGCTTCCTGGTACGCGTGGTGAAGGTCGAAGCCGGCAGCTATGTGTCGGCGGTGGACCCGCGCGGCATGCCGGCCACTGCGGCAGCGCCGGTGGCGGTCATCACGGCGTTGAAGGGCAAGCTGGGCGGCTGAGGCCGCTGCAGCAATCGCAGACAGCAGAACGGGCGCTTCGGGCGCCCGTTTTGCATTCTGATGCGTTGCTGTCGCTTGGTTGCTGCGTTGTCGCCCGGCTGGATGCTGCCAGGCGCTGTTTCAGCGTTGCAGCAGCGGCAACTTGTTCGGCTTGCCATCCCACTCGGCGGCATCGGGCAGCGGCTCCTGGCGCACGGTCAGCACCGGCCAGGCCTTGGCCAGCTCGGCGTTGAGCGCGACGAAGCCTTCCTGGCCTGCCGGGACGTCGTCTTCCGGGTAGATCGCATTGGCCGGGCATTCCGGCTCGCACAGCGTGCAGTCGATGCACTCATCCGGGTCGATGACCAGGAAATTCGGGCCGACGTGGAAGCAATCCACCGGACAGACCTCGACGCAGTCGGTGTATTTGCACTTGATGCAGTTTTCGGTGACAACAAAAGGCATGGCGGAATCCGGCGTTTAGCCTGTCAATTCTAAAGCAGTCCGGTGGCCGGTGTGGGGTTGGCCGGGATTTGTCGGCCTCCAGCCCTGGCCGCTCGGCGCGGTCCTGACCGTCTCCGGTCAGGCCAGCCCGCGCTGCCTGGCCAGCGCGAACAATCCCGTGGCAGCCAGATCTTCCGGATGCAGCTGCGTCTGCACGCCCAACTGCGCCAGCGCCAGCGCGTAGCGCTGCGCCAGGCCGGGGCTGCCGACCAGGTGCACGGTGGCGTGAGTGCCGCGCTGCTCGCGCAGTTCGTGGCCGATCAGCAGGCCCGAGAGGTAGGACGGCAGCGCGGTGGCGGCGAGGCGGTCGAACAGGCCCAGCGTGCGGGCGCCAAACAGGTGGTGGCTGAGGCCGCCGGGCGCGGCGCTGCGGTCGACGCCTTGCGCGAAGGCATCGGTGTCCAGGTCCGCAGGGTCCTCCTGCATCAGCTTGCCCAGGATGCTGTGCTGGCGCAGCACCGCATACAGCTCGCCGGTCATGACGGTGGCGAAACCGGTCAGCTGGCCGTGCGCGATCTGCGCCCATTTGCTGTGGGTGCCGGGTAGGCAGGCGACGTGCTCGCCGTCGCCGAGTGCGGCGATCAGGCCGACCAGCTGGGTTTCCTCGCCACGCATGACATCGGGCACACCGTGCTGCTCGCCGGTGCTTACGCCGGGCACGAACCACAGCGTGCGTCCGGGCAGCAGGTCGGCGTAGCTGCGCATCGCCTGCGCCAGTGCGGTGGTATCGGCCGGGCAGGGCAGATAGGCCTGCTCGACCCAGCCATTGCGGCTGCCGATCATGCCCGACAGCAGCAGCGGGCCGTCCCAGCCGTCGATCAGCGTGCTCAGCACGTCGGCGAAGCGGCCCTGGCAGGCCAGGATGCCGTCGCTGCCGCGGCGTTGCTCCAGCACCGTGCCGTCGGCAGCGAGCAGGTAGCCACGCAGGCTGCTGGTGCCCCAGTCGATGGCGATCATGCGCTGGTCACCCGGCTCTCGGGCAGGCCCTTGATCGGCACGTCGCAGACGTACAGACCGCCGGCTTCCGGCGTGCGCGCCAGTTCTTCGGCGCTGTGGTCCAGGCGCGAGCTGATCACGTGCAGGCGGTCCAGCGTGGCGCCGCCGAGGGCGCTGCAGGTGGGGTGCTTGACCGGCAACTGCACGATGCGCTCGATGCTGCCGTCGGGGCGGTAACGCACCACGCGCCAGGCGCGCCATTGCGCATTCCACAGATGGCCTTCGCTGTCGATGATGGAGCCGTCCGGCTCGGCATCGTCGCGATCCAGCGTGGTGAACACGCGCACGTTGCTGGTCTGCGCAGTGTCGGCGTCGTAATCGCAGCACAGGATCTGCGGGCGCAGCGAGTCGCAGTAATACAGCGTGCGGCCGTCGGGGCTGAAGCAGATCGAGTTGGGGATCGACACGCCCGGCAGCGGCAATGCACGCAGGCCGTGGCGCAGCGAGAACTGGTATATCGCGCCGCGTGCGGCCTTGTGGTCGTGCTCGTCCATGGTGCCGAACACGAGGTTGCCGTTGCGGTCGGCGCGGCCGTCGTTGCTGCGCGTATGCGGGTTGTCGGCTTCGATATCGGCCAGGTGCTCGAGCGGCAGCGTGTCGTCGTTGGCGTTGTCCGGGTCGGCGATGCAGACCGACTTGGCTAGCGCGATCATCACGCGGCCGTCGTCCATCAGGCCGAGGCAACCGGGGCGGTCCGGCAGCGTCCAGTACTGCGTGTGTGCGCTGTGCGGATGATGCCGCCACAGCCGCTTCTCGCTGATGTCCACCCAGTACAGCGCTTCACGTTGCTCGCACCACAGCACGCCTTCGCCATGCGTGCAGCGGCTGTCGACCGCCAGCACGGCGGTGTGTTCGGGCGTGCTTACCATTCGGCGATGCTGCCATCGCTGTGACGCCAGACCGGGTTGCGCCAGTCCGGCGGATTTTCGTTTGCGCGCTTGAGCATGTCTTCGTCGATCTCCACACCGAGCCCGGGCTTGGGCAGCGCGGCGATACTGCCATCGACACACTGAAAATCGTCTTTATTGATCACGTAATCGAGCAGGTCGGCGCCTTCGTTGTAGTGGATGCCGATGCTCTGTTCCTGCAGCACCGCGTTGTGCGAAACGAAGTCCACGTGCAGGCAGGCGGCCAGCGCGATCGGCCCGAGCGGGCAGTGCGGGGCGAAGCCGACATCGTAGGCTTCGGCCATCGCGGCGATCTTGACGCACTCGGTGATACCGCCGGCATGCGACAGGTCCGGCTGCACCATGCCGATACCGCCGGCGCACAGTACGTTCTTGAATTCGAAGCGCGAGAACATGCGCTCGCCGGCCGCCAGCGGAATCGAGGTGCTCGCGGCCAGGCGCGGGTAGTACTCGGCCTGCTCGGCCAGCACCGGTTCCTCGACGAACAGCGGCTTGAACGGCTCCAGCTCGCGCAGCAGCGCCTTGGCCATCGGCGCGCCGACGCGGCCGTGGAAGTCGATGCCGAAATCGATGCTGTTGCCGAAGGCTTCGCGGATCTCGGCGACCTTGACCACCGCCGCATCGACCGCGCGCGCGCTGTCGATCAGCTTCATTTCCTCGGTGCCGTTGAACTTGAAGGTGTCAAAGCCCAGTGCACGGTAGTCGGTGATCTGCTGGATGATCGCGCCCGGGCGGTCGCCGCCGACCCAGCGATAGGTCTTCATGCGATCGCGCACCAGCCCGCCCAGCAGTTCGTACACCGGCACGCCCAGGGCCTTGCCCTTGATGTCCCACAAGGCCTGGTCGATACCGGCGATGGCGCTCATCAGGATGGCGCCGCCACGGTAGAAACCGGCGCGGTACATGGTCTGCCACAGGTCGTTGATGCGCGCCGGATCCTTGCCGACGACGTAGCCGGCCAGTTCGTGCACGGCGGCTTCCACCGAGCGCGCGCGGCCTTCGATGACCGGCTCTCCCCAGCCGGTGATGCCCTCGTCGGTTTCGACCTTGAGGAACAGCCAGCGCGGTGCGGCGTGGTAGGTGGTGAGGCGGGTGATCTTCATCCTTGCAGTTCCTGGTAGGCCTGCACGAAGGCGCGTGCATGCGTCTGGGTCGTTTCGAGCGATTGCGCGGGTTTGTACAGTTCGCCACCGATGCCGGCGCCGGCGGCGCCCTGGGCAAGGAAGCCGGCCAGGGTCTGCGGGCTGACGCCGCCGACCACGTAGACCGGAATGTGCTTGGGCAGCACCGAGCGCAGCGCGCGCACATGCGCGGCGCCATAGGTGGCTGCGGGGAACAACTTCAGGATCGTTGCGCCGGCATCGATGGCGTCGAACGCCTCGCTGGCGGTGGCGAAACCGGCGACCACGGTGAGCCCGCGCGACACCGCATGGCGGATCAGCGACGGGCGCGTATTCGGGGTGACGATGAAGCGCGCACCGATCTCGGCCAGGGTGTCGACATCGTCGTTGCGCAGCACGGTGCCTGCGCCGATCCAGGCGCGCTCGCCGTAGGTCTGCTGGGCCAGGGCGATGCTCTCGGCCCAGCGCGGCGAATTGAGCGGAATCTCGATCGCGTCGAAGCCGGCGTCGATCAGTGCACCGACATGGTCGAGCGTTTCTTCCGGCGTGATGCCACGCAGGATGGCGATCAGCGGCAGGGCGAACAGGCTGGCGGTGGTGTCTGAGGTCATCGTGTTACTCGCGATAGAGCGGAAAGCGGCCGCCAGCGTCCGGATGGGCGCCAGCGTCGGGGGAAGTTGCAGCGCTGCACGGCAGCGCACGGAGGGCGACAGACGGCCGCGACGAGGTGGCTGCTGCACTTGCGTGCGCACTCCAACGGCCTGCAATTGGCCGGCAAGTTGCCGTCATCGTCGTCCACCTCCGCAATCATGGCGTGCGTGTTGCCATCTCGTGGAAGATGGGTCACGTCTGTTCTGGCCGCGCCCGGGAGGTAGGGGCTCCTGCTGCGGCGTTCGATAGCCTCGCGCGGGGAGATATGTGCTGCAAATGAAATTTTCGGCATATTCTATTCCTCCTACGAATACAGCTGCGTGGCGATACCCCATGGCAAATTCCGGCACTCCCTGGTTCAACGCTGCCCGCCTCAAGACGCGCCAGCTGCTGCTGCTGCTGCATCTGCACGAACAACGCTCGGTGCTGCGTGCGGCCGAGGCCGCCAGCATGACCCAACCGGCCGCCTCCAAGCTGCTGGCGGAAATGGAAGACATGCTGGGGGTCAAACTGTTCGAGCGGCATGCCCGCGGGGTGGAGCCCACCTGGTACGGCCATGTGCTGATCCGGCGTGCGCGTGCGGCGATGTCGGAGATCGGCCGGGCGCAGGAAGAAATCGCCGCGTTGCGCGCCGGGCGCATGGGCCAGGCCTCGATCGGCACCGTGGTCAATCCGGGCACCAACCTGGTGCCGCAGGCGATCGCCGAGGTCAAGCGCGAGTTCCCCGACATCCTGGTGCGGGTGGAAATGGACTACAGCCGCCCGCTGGTGGCCAAGTTGCTGGACGGCCAGCTGGACATCGTGATCGGCCGCATCCTGGGGCCCGAAGGCGTGGGCGAGCTGGAGTTCGAGCCGCTGGCCGACGAGCCGCATTCGGTGATCGCGCGTGCCGGCCACCCGCTGGCCAGCCGGGCCGGCCTGCAGCATGCGGATCTGGTGCGGCATGGCTGGATCCTGCCGCCGGCCGACAGCGTGCTGCGCGCGCGGCTGGATTCGATGTTCATGGAGCACGGCGTGCAGACGCCGACCAACGCGATCGAGACCTCGTCGCTGCCGGTGACCTCCACGCTGCTGCGCGGCACCGACATGCTGACCGCCTTGCCGGTGGAGTCGGTGGCGCCGCTGATCCAGGCCAAGCTGCTGACCGTGCTGCCGATCGAGCTGGGCGTCCGCATGGAGTCGTTCGGCATCATCCGGCGGCGCGATTACATCCTGCCGCCCGGGGCCGAGCGCATTCTGCAGGCGCTGCGCACCACCGCGCGGCGTTTGTACCCCGGTCTGCGCGGGCCGGAATCCACTGGTTAAGCGGGCTCTTCCATTTGTATTCCGGCACGGCATACCAGGCTGTGAATTTTTCATTGGCTGGCGCTAGACCACGCGCCTATATCTGTGAGCCAGATCGCACGCTGAAGCGCACGTGAAGTCGGGCAGGTGATCGGCGGCCAAGCCGCCATGCAGTGAGAAGTGGAGCCGGGCGGCGACGTCCGCGTCCTGCACGATCATGCGGCCCGTTGACGGTGCCGCGACAACCAGTCTTCAGTCGTCTTGCGTCCTGGGAGGGATTCAGATGTACAAGTTTTCAAGCCATGCCTCGGCAGGGACGGGCGTGCACGCACGTCGTACCCCGCGTTTGCGTCATTCCGCCATGGCCGTCAGCATCGGGCTGTTGCTCGCCGCACCGGTGTACGCACAACAGACCCAATCGTCCTCGACCGCCCCGGCCGGCAAGACCGCCGGCAGCGCGGTGGATCTGGACACAGTGGAAGTGCGCGGCGTGCGCGCCAGCCTGATCAAGTCGCAGGTGATCAAGCGCGATGCCAGCCAGATCGTGGATTCGGTCAGTGCCGAGGACATCGGCGCCTTGCCCGACCGCAGCGTCACCGAAACCCTGCAGCGCGTCAGCGGCGTGACCATCGATCACTTCGCCGCACGCAGCGACCCGGACCATTTCTCCGCCGAAGGCAGCGGCGTGATGATTCGCGGCCTGACCCAGGTGCGCGGCGAACTCAATGGGCGCGACATCTTCAGCGCCGCCAGCGGTCGCGGCCTGAGCTTCGAAGACGTGCCGGCCGAGTTGATGGCCGGTGTGGACGTCTACAAGAACCCCTCGGCGGAAATCATCGAAGGCGGGCTGGGCGGCACGGTCAATCTGCGCACGCGCATGCCGTTCGACAATCCGGGCCGGATCGTTGGCGGTAACGTCGATTACAACTACGGCGACATGAGCAAGAAGTACAAGCCGTCGGCCTCGTTCCTGTTCAGCGACCGCTGGAACACCGGCATCGGCGAAATGGGCTTCATGATCGATGTCGCGCATTCGGAGCTGGCCACGCGCTCGGACGGCATCCAGGTGGAGCCGTACGTGCGGCGGACCGATGAGGCCGTGCTGGCCGGCAGCGGGCGCAGCGAAGTGTTCGTGCCGGGCGGGGTGAACTGGCGTCAGCTGGATTTCGAGCGCAAGCGCGACGGGATCGCGGCGGCGTTCCAGTGGAAGCCCAGCGATGCCACCGAGATCTATGCGCAGTTCCTGCGCTCGCGCTACGAGATGAACTGGCAGGAGCGCGCCGCGTTCTTCAACGACAGCAACAACAGCATCACGCCGGCACCGGGCACCACCTTCGACTACGACGATCGCGGCGCCTTCCTGCGCGGCTCGCCGGTATCCAGCTCGTGGCGCGGGGTGCTCACCGGCGATGGTGTGCGCTTCAATACCGATAACCGCTATTCCGAACAGCGCACCACCACCACCGACATGTCGGTGGGCTTCAGCCATTTCTTCAACGACAACCTGCAGATCAAGGGCGATATGCAGCTGGTGGAGTCGGAGAACGAACAGCTGGATTTCACCGTGTTCAGTGCGACCTATCTGCCGGGCCTGTCGTACGACGTGTCGGGCAAGTATCCCAGCGTGCAGATCGCCAATCCGGCCTTTACCCAGGACCCGTCCAACTACTTCTGGGCGGCGGCAATGGACCACCTGGGCAAGAACCGCGGGCGGCAGCTGTCCACGCGCGTGGACCTGGAATACACCTTCGATGACAGCAGCTGGTTGCGCTTTGCGCGCTTCGGCATGCGCGCCACCGACCGCAACCAGATCAACAAGAATTCCGGCTACAACTGGGGCGTGATCTCCGACAACTGGGCCGCCATTCCGGGCACCAGCAACGGCCTGGCGAATATGTCCGAGTTCATGACCGACCAGTCGTCGTTGTTCACCTTCTCCGACTTCTTTCGCGGCGGAGTGAACGTGCCGACCACGCTGGTGGTGCCCAACAGCAGCCTGGTCAACAACTACCGCTCCGCCTCGCAGATGATCCAGCAGATCGTGGCGCTGCGCGGCTACGGCTGGGCGCCGGACACCTATCAGCCGCAGGACACCAACCGCCAGCACGAACGCACCCAGGCCGCCTACGCGGCGCTGTACTTCGGCAACGACGAGGCCTGGGGCGTGCCGGTGGACGGCAACATCGGCATCCGCGTGGTGCAGACCAAGACCCAGGCCGAAGGCTTCGGCCAGTTCCAGAACCTGGCCGGGCTCAATGTCTCGCCGGAGCTGCAGGCGCGCTATACCGGGCAGTACTTCGAGAACAACTCCCAGGGCAGCTATACCAACGTGCTGCCCAGCCTGAACCTGCGGCTGCGCTTCACCGACAGCCTGCAATGGCGCTTTGCCGCCTCCAAGGCGATGGCGCGCCCGGACTACACCCAGCTGCAGCCGTACGTGTTGCTCAACGTGGAGACCAACGACGCCGGCCAGGCCACCGATTTTGTCGGCACCGCCGGCAACCCGAACCTCAAGCCGATGGTGGCCAACCAGTTCGACACCGCGCTGGAGTGGTATTTCGACACCAGCGACATGCTGTACGCCACGCTGTTCTACAAGAAGGTCAAGGATTACTTCTCCACCCAGACCCGCAGCGAGATCTACGACAACCGCCCCTGGCTGGTGACGCGCCCGTACAACATGAACGAGGGCACCATCCGCGGCGTGGAGCTGGGCTATACCCAGTTCTTCGATCAGCTGCCGGGCTGGCTGAGCGGGTTCGGCGTCAATGCCAACTTCACCTTCGTCGACAGCCAGGGCGGCGCCAACACCGCCACCGACCCTTACACCAATACCACCGTCACCGGTGTCGAGTTGCCGCTGGAAGGCCTGTCGCGGCGCAGCTACAACCTGGCCGGTATCTACGAGAAGGGCCCGTTGTCGCTGCGCCTGGCCTACAACTGGCGCTCGCGCTACCTTCTGACCACCAGCGATGCATCCACCCGTCTGCCGACCTGGGCCGACGACTATGGCCAGCTCGACGGCTCGTTCTTCTACCGCTTCAACGAGCACCTGCAACTGGGCGTGCAGGTCAACAACCTGACCAACACGGTGACCAAGGTGTTGATGGGGCCGACCTCGTACGAAGGCGGTGAGGTGGACCCGCGTCTGTATACACGCTCCTCGTTCGTCAACGACCGGCGCTATTCGCTGGTGCTGCGCATGAACTGGTAAGCGAAGGCCATCACGGAACTGCCGTGTGCGGGCTCGCAGACTTGAGCCCGCTTTGACCGATCCGGCCATCCGGATCCGCAATGCCAGACCCGGCGGGTTTGTCGGCGTTGCTATAGGTTTTACGAATACCTTTCCAGGAATATTTCATTGGTGTGGCACGACGGCGCCGCCCTATGCTCCGGCCGCAGCCGCTAGGTAAGCCTCGTCAGGATTACCACGCATCGCACCCGCCCGGCCTACCGGTCGTGGGCGGATGCGGGCCAGCACCAACGACGGGCAGGGCGTTCGCGCACCGACCCGCTAAAAACTAGAAGTACATGCGTCCTGGGAGGGAGCACCATGTCAGTGCAACATCGCCACATTCCGGCAGGCCGGACTGTGGGTCAGCGTTCGATCCGTGATTTCCGCCGCTCCGTGATGGCCCTCAGTGTGGCCACGCTGTTGAGCGCGCAGGCCTACGCGCAGGACGCGACCACCACTGCCGCCCCGGCCCAGGACTCCACCACCCAGCAGCTCGACACCGTGCAGGTCACCGGCACGCGCAGCAGCGTCACCAAGGCGCAGCTGGTCAAGCAGAACGCCGAGCAGATCGTCGATTCCATCGTTGCCGAAGACATCGGCAAGCTGCCCGACAACAACGTCGCCGAGGCGCTGCAGCGCATCTCCGGTATCCAGATCTCGCGCAACTACGGCGAAGGCAGCTCGATCGCCATCCGCGGCCTGACCCAGGTGCGCACTGAACTCAATGGCCGTGACATCTTCACCGCCAACGATGGCCGTGGCCTGAGCTTCGAGGACGTGTCGGCCGAATTGCTCGGCGGCGTCAACGTGTACAAGAATCCCTCGGCCGACATGATCGAAGGTGGCCTGGGCGGCACCGTCGACCTGCGCACGCGCCTGCCGTTCGACTACGACGGCCGCAAGATCGCCGGCAGCGTCCAATACAACTATTACGACCTGGCCGACGACGGCAAGCCGGCGTTCTCGGGCCTGTTCAGCGATCGCTGGCAGACCGGCATCGGCGAGATCGGCCTGCTGGTGAACTACTCGCAGCAGAAGAGCCCGTTCCGCCAGGACACCATCTCGATCGAGCCGTGGTATACGCAAACCGATCTGCCGGGCTATGAAGGCCAGGGCGTGTCGGTGCCGCACGGCGCCGGCATCAACACCACCATCGGCGAGCGCGAGCGCAAGACTGGTGCGTTCGCGATGCAGTGGCGCCCGAACGATTCGGTCGAGGTCTATACGCAGGTGCTGCGTTCGGATTACGACTTCAGCTGGCACGATTATTCGTTCTTCGCCCTGACCGGCGCCAACCCGATGCAGGGCTTGCCGGGTATCCAGGTCAACGACCGCAACGAGTTCGTCAATGGCTCGTTCCAGAACGTGCCGACCGAATCCAACACCAGCCTGACCGAGCGGCATTCGGTGACCACCGATTACTCGCTGGGTGCCAAGTGGACGGTCAACGAGAAGCTGACTCTGAGCACCGACTTCCAGTACGTCGATGCCACCACCAAGGGCACGCGCTACATCATCGCCACCGGGCAGGACACCAGCCCGCAGTTCAACGTCGACTTCCGTGGCGATCTGCCGCGCCTGTCGGTGACCGATGCCAGCGGCGCGGAAGGCTACCTGGCCGATGCCAACAACTACGACGGCTGGCGCTGGCACCTGGACAACAAGGACGACAACAAGGGCACCGAGTTCGCCTGGCGCGCCGACATGGACCTGGCCTTCGACAGCGACTTCGTGCGCAGCTTCAAGGCCGGTGTGCGTTACACCGACCGCGATGCCGAGACCAAGGGCAATATCTACCGCTTCATGTGCATCAACGATTGCTCGGGCACCCCGTTCTCGCAGTACCCGACCATCGGCCTGGTGACCAACCCGATCACCGACTTCTTCCGCGGTGAGAGCAGCACCTTTGGCCGCACGCTGACGGCTGCCGACTCGGCAGTCGCCAACTACGAGCAGACCCTGGCCACCTTTGGTGCCAGCCCGCTGGAATTTGCGCCCAACAACATCAATACGCAGAACGAGAAGACCTACGCGGCCTATGGCGTGTTGCGCTTTGGCGTGGACAGCGACTCGATTCCGTTCGACGGCAACATCGGCGTGCGTGTGGTGCGGACCGAGGTGGGCTCGCAGGGCGTGCGCACCGGGACCGACAGCGAAGGCGGTGGCCTGATCCCGGTGGATGCGCAGCAGACCTATACCGACGTGCTGCCCAGCTTGAACCTGCGCTGGATGCTGAGCGATCAGCTGCAGTGGCGTTTTGCGGCCTCGCGCGGCATCTCCCGTCCCACCTTCGACCGGCTCAACCCGAACCTGAGCCTGAGCACCGGCACCTCCAATGGTGCCTCGACCTTCACCGGGACCGCGGGTAACCCGAGTCTGGAAGCGGTCAAGGCCGACCAGTTCGACACCGCGCTGGAGTGGTACTTCGGCCAGGGCTCGATGATGTACGGCACCTTGTTCTACAAGAAGGTCGAAGGCTTCATCGCCAATGCCGTCTTCAACGAGGTCTACGACGGCCAGGTCTGGCAGATCACCCGTCCGGTCAACGGCGATGCCGGCAAGATCCGCGGTGCGGAACTGGGCTACACGCAGTTCTTCGACTTCCTGCCGGGCTGGCTGAGCGGCTTCGGCCTGCAGACCAACTACACCTATGTCGACAGCGAGGCACCGAGTCCCACTGCCACCGACACCAACGGCCAGGCACTGACCGTGCCGCTGGAAGGCCTGTCCAAGAACAGCTACAACGCGATCCTCAGCTACGAAACCTCGCGCTTCCAGGGCCGTGTGGCCTACAACTGGCGCAGCGACTGGCTGGTGACCACCGCGGGCAACGGCACCGGCAACCTGCCGGTCTACAACAAGGGCTTCGGCCAGCTGGATGCCTCGCTGCGTTTCAACATCAATGATGTGTGGTCGATTTCGCTCGATGGCGTGAATCTGCTCGATACCCGTCGCGAAAGCTATCTGGGCACCGAGTCGCGCTACCGTGACTTCGTGATCAACGATCGTCGGTATGGCCTGACATTGCGGGCCAGCCTGTAGAACGCGCCGTAGGAAGTGCGTCTCCGGTCCGGCGAGCTGTGCAGGCAGCCCGTCGGGCCGGTGTTTTTCCTATCGACGGCATGCCGTCGATCGCAAGAGGAGCCGGAGGAATGATCGCTGTGATCGATCCGCCTACTGTGCGCCGCGTTACCGCAGCGATGTGGCCGGTCCGTGTATGGCTGGCACTGCTGGTGCTGTTGTCGCTTTCGATTTTGCCGCTGCAGGCCGCCGATCCGGCGGTGCAGGGGCCATACCAATGGCGCAGCGTCGCCATCGGCGGTGGCGGATTCGTCACCGGTGTGCTGTTTCATCCCGCCGAGCGCGATCTTGCGTATGCACGCACCGATGTCGGTGGTGCGTACCGCTGGGATGCGCGTGCGCAGCAGTGGGTGGCGCTGACCGACTGGCTGGGCGCCGACGACTGGAACCTGATGGGAATCGACGCATTCGCGGTCGATCCTGCCGACCCGCAGGCGCTGTATCTGGCCGCAGGTACTTACATGCACGAGCGCGCCGGCAATGCTGCGGTGCTGCGCTCGTTCGATCGCGGCCGCAGTTTCGAGCGTGCCGAGTTGCCGTTCAAACTCGGCGGCAATCAATTGGGCCGTTCCAATGGCGAACGGCTGGCGGTGGACCCGCACGATGGCCGTGTGCTGTTGCTCGGCTCACGGGATGCGGGCCTGTGGCGCAGCGACGATCGCGGCGCGCACTGGGCGCGGGTGGATGCATTTCCCGCCGAGGCAATGGCGGGCGCGACGGCGCGCAATCATGTCGGACGCGAGCAGGCGGTGGGCATCGCCTTTGTCGTCTTCGATGCTGCCAGCGGCCGCGCCGGCCGTCCGACCCCGCGCATCTATGTCGGCGTGTCCACCGCGCAGACCAGTCTGTATGTCTCCGACGACGCCGGTCGCAGCTGGTCGGCGGTGGCCGGGCAGCCCAAGGGCCTGCGTCCCAGTCATATGGCCGGCGGCAGCGACGGGCAGTGGTATCTGAGCTACGGCGACCAGCCCGGGCCGGACCTGATGGCCGGCGGCGCGCTGTGGAAATACACCCCGGCGCAGGGGCGCTGGAGCGAGATCAGCCCGATCGCGCAGCCGGCCAGCGGCGATGGCTTCGGCTGGGGTGCGGTGGCGGTGGATCCGCAACAGCCGCAGGTGCTGCTGGCCAGCACCTTCCGCCGTCGTAGCCCGCGCGATGAGCTGTTCCGCAGCGTCGACGGCGGGCGCAGCTGGACGCCGTTGCTGGCGGGCGCGCAGTTCGATCACAGCGCAGCGCCGTGGACCGCACAGGCCACGCCGCACTGGATGGGCGCGCTGGCGATCGATCCGTTCGACAGCAACCACGCGCTGTTCGTCACCGGCTACGGCATCTGGGCCTCGCGCAACCTGCAGGATTTCGCCAGGCAGCAGCGGCCGTTGCAGTGGTGGTTCCAGGATCGCGGGCTGGAGGAGACCGTGCCGCTGGATCTGCTCAGCCCGATGCAGGGCGCGCACCTGCTCAGTGCGCTGGGCGATATCGACGGCTTCCGGCATGACGATCTGGAACGTGCGCAGCTGCAATACGCCGGCCCGCGCCTGACCAATGGCGAGAGCATCGATGCCGCCGGGCAGGCCGCGCAGTGGGTGGTGCGCAGCGGTACCGTGCGCGATCGCCGCAACAACGAGATCCGTGCGCTGTATTCGCGCGATGGCGGCGCGCAGTGGACGGCGTTCGCAAGCGAGCCGCCAGCCGGGCAGGGCGCCGGCAACATCGCCATTGCCGCCGATGCATCCCATGTGGTGTGGGCGCCCGAGAAAGGCGGCAACTGGCGCACCGCCGATTTCGGCAAGCACTGGCAACGTGTGCAAGGCCTGCCCGAGACAGCGTTGGCGGTGGCCGATCACGTCGATGCGCGGCGCTGGTATGCAGTGGATACCGCCAGCGGGCGCTTGTACGAGAGCCGCGATGGTGCAGTGAACTTTCGCGACACCGGTGCACAGGCCGGCAACCCGGCGCGCGACGAACGGGCGCGCCCGCAGCTGCGTCCGGATCCGTGGCGGGCAGGGGTGGTGTATCTGGCCAGCCCCGCGCTGGGCGTGATGCGCTGGCAGGACGGGCGTTTGCAGACCTTGTCCAAGCCGGACGAGGCGCGTTCGCTGGGCATCGGCAAGGCACTGCGTGATGGCGCACCGCCGGCGCTGTATCTGGCCGGCCGCGTGGATGGAGTCGACGGCGTGTTCCGCTCCGACGATGAAGGCGCGCACTGGTTGCGCATCAACGACGACGCGCACCGGTTCGGCAAGCCCTACAGCGTCACCGGCGACCCGCGCCTCCCTGGGCGCGTGTACTTCGCCACCGGTGGGCGTGGCATCTTCTACGGCGATCCACGATGAGCGCTGCGTCCCTGCGTGTTTCATCGCGCTGTCTTACCGTGTACGGCGGCATGCGCCGTCGCATCGCTGCGCGCCGAGTGGCCGCGCCGACCCTGGAGATCACTGCATGACCGTTTCCCTCATCCGTCGTGGCTGCCTGTTGGGCCTGGTCCTGGCCAGCCCTGCCGCATTGGCGCAACCGAGCCTGCCGTTGTTGTTTGCCGATGGCGCGGTGCTGCAGCGCGACCAGGCGATGCCGGTGTGGGGCTGGGCCACGCCCCATGCCGCGATCACGGTCAGCTTCGACGGCAAGCGGGCCACCGCTAAAGCCGATGCCAAGGGCCAGTGGAAGGTCAGCCTGCCCGCGCACAAGGCCGGCGGCCCCTATGTGCTGAGCGTGCAGGGCGACGGCGGCGAGTTGCAGGTGCGCGATGTGCTGGTCGGCGATGTGTGGCTGGCCAGCGGCCAATCGAATATGGAGTGGCCGCTGGCGCAGGCCAGCGATGGCCCGCAGGCGGTGGCGGCCGCCAACGACCCGCAGTTGCGCCACTTCAAGGTACCCAAGTCGTGGTCGCTGCAGCCGGAAGCGCGCCTGACCGGCGGCGACTGGAAGGCTGCCACGCCGGACAACGCCGGCGAGTTCACCGCAGTCGGTTATTTCTTCGCCAAGGAGCTGCGCGCCAGCACCGGCGTGCCGATCGGTATCGTCAACAGCACCTGGGGCGGCAGCGCGATCGAGGCGTGGATGGATGCGGCCTCGCTGGGTTTGGATGCCGGGCAGAACCAGGGTGCGATCGAGGCGATCAAGCAGCGCGATGCCGCTGCGCAGGCCGCCACCGGCAAGCGCATCGCGCGCTGGCCCAAGGTGGATGGCGAGATGCCGCAGTGGCGCGAAGCGACATTCGACGACAGCGACTGGGACAGCATCCCGACCACCCAGCAGTGGGAATCCAGCGGCTATGACGGCATGGACGGGATCGCCTGGTATCGCACCACGGTCACCCTGAGCGCTGCCGAAGCCAAGGCCGGCATCACGTTGGGCGTGGGACAGATCGACGACTCGGACATCACCTACGTCAATGGCCAGCAGGTCGGCACGACCGAAAAGCAGTGGAACCTGCCGCGTGTCTACGCCGTGCCGGCTTCGGCCTTGCATGCAGGGGTCAACCACATTGCGGTGCGGGTGGAAGATCTCAGTGGCGGTGGCGGCATGCATGGTCCGGACGAGCAGCGCTTCGTGCAGACCAGCGCCGGTGCCAAACGCGCGTTGGGCGGCTGGAAGTTCCGCCCCGCCGCCGTGCGTGTATCGCTGGTCGACAACAAGAATCAGCTGCCCACGCTGTTGTACAACCAGATGATCCATCCGCTGCAGCCGTTCCCGGTCAAGGGCGTGATCTGGTACCAGGGCGAAACCAATGCTAGCGACACCGGCGCGCTGAAGTACCGTGAACAGTTCGCCGCGATGATCCAGCAATGGCGCGCCGAACGTGGCGCGAAAACGCTGCCGTTCCTGTGGGTGCAGCTGGCCAACTTCAAGGCCGGCGGCGACAAGGGTGAGCTGAGTCCGTGGGCACTGTTGCGCGAGTCGCAGTCCAAGACGCTGGCGCTGCCGGCGACCGGGCAGGCGGCGATCATCGATATCGGCAACCCCACCGATATCCATCCCACCAACAAGCGCGATGTCGGCCATCGCCTTGCGATTGCTGCACGTCATGTGGCGTATGGCGAAACGCTGGTGTACAGCGCGCCGGTGTTCAAGCAGGCGCGCTTTGCCGATGGTCAGGCAATGCTGAGTTTCGATCTGCAGGGCAGTGCCTTGCAGGTGCGTAATGGTGGCGAAGTGCAGGGCTTCCGCGTCGCCGGTGCCGACAAACACTTCCATCCGGCCACCGCACGCATCGAGGGCGATCGGGTGATCGTGCGCAGCGACGCGGTGGCTGCACCGGTCGCGGTGCGCTACGGCTGGAGCGAAAACCCGGACGACGCCAACCTGGTCAATCGCGAACAGCTTCCCGTTTCCCCCTTCCGCACCGATACCTGGTGACACGGAGTCCTATGTCCATGCATTCCCCCGTTGCACGTTTGATCGCTCCTTCCCCTGCACGCCGTTACCTGCGTCCGCTGCTGCTGTCCGCGCTGACGCTGGCCCTGGCGGCGTGCCAATCCGGCGAGCAGGACGACAAAGCCAAACCGGCCGCAGTGGCACCGACTGCCGGTAGCGCAGCGACCGCGCCTGCCACGGCAGCGGCGCCGGCTGCGCAGACACCGATGCCGCAGTTCGTCAGCAAGGACGGCAAACACGCATTGATGGTCGATGGTGCGCCATTCCTGATCCTGGGCGCGCAGGTCAACAACTCCAGCAACTATCCCGGCGTGATGGACAAGGTGTGGCCGGCGATGCAGGTGCTGGGCCCCAATACCGTGCAGGTGCCGATTGCCTGGGAGCAGGTCGAGCCGGAAGAAGGCAAGTTCGATTTCTCCTTCGTCGATACGCTGCTCACGCAGGCGCGCGAGCACAAGGTGCGGCTGGTGCTGCTGTGGTTTGCGACCTGGAAGAACAACGGCCCGGCGTATGCGCCGCACTGGGTCAAGACCGACAACCAGCGCTTCCCGCGCGTGGTGACGCGCGAGGGCAAGGCGATCGGGTCGCTGTCGCCGCATGCGCAGGCCACCCTGGATGCCGACCGCAAGGCCTTCGTGGCCTTCATGCAGCACCTGAAGCAGGTCGATCCGCAGCACACCGTGATCATGATCCAGCCCGAGAACGAGCCGGGCACTTACGGCAGCGTGCGCGACTTCTCGCCGATGGCGCAGCAGCTGTTCGACGGCCCGGTGCCGGAAGAGCTGCTCAAGCGCCTGAACAAGCAGCTGGGCAGCTGGGCACAGGTGTTCGGTGCCGATGCGGACGAGATCTTCCATGCCTGGTCGATCGGTCGCTACATCGACCAGGTGGCCGAAGCCGGCAAGGCCGAATACCCGCTGCCGATGTACGTCAACGCCGCACTGCGTGGCCCGTTCAATCCCGGCCAGCCCGGCCAGTACGCCAGCGGCGGCCCCACCGACAACGTGCTGGATGTGTGGAAGGCCGCCGGCCCGCATATCGACCTGCTGGCGCCGGACATCTACATGCCCGAGTACCGTACCTACACCACGGTACTGGAGCGCTACGCCCGCCCGGACAATGCGCTGTTCGTCGCCGAAACCGGCAACCGCCCGGAATACGCGCGCTATCTGTTCCCCGCGCTGGGCCACGACGGCATCGGCTGGTCGGCGTTCGGCATGGACTACACGCGTTATTCCAACTATCCGCTGGGCGCCAAGCACGTCAACGCAGAAACCCTGGCCCCGTTTGCGCTGGGGTTCGAGCTGGTCAAGCGCGGCATGCGTCCGTTTGCCAAGGCCGCGTCCGAAGGCAAGCTCCACGGCACGGCCGAAGAACCCGGCCAGGCGGTGCAGGAGCTGCAGCTCAACGAGCGTTGGGGCGCCACCATCACCTACGGCGTGCCGCAGTTCTGGTTCCAGGGCAAGCCGCCGGGCAACCCCGAGCCGATCGGCGCGGCCTTGATCGCCGAGCTCGGCCCTGACGAGTTCCTGGTCACCGGCTACCACGTGCGCGTGACCCTGCATCCGGCCAGCGAGGCGACCGCCAACATGCTTTACGACCGCGTCGAGGAAGGCGTGTACGACGGCAGCGACTGGAAGTTCGAGCGCAACTGGAACGGCGACCAGACCGATTACGGCGTCAATTTTTCCAGCGCACCGCAGCTGCTGAAGATCAAGCTGGCCACCTACAAGTAAGCCTGCACGGCCGCCTGCTGCGCAGCCAGATCGCTGCGCAGCAGGCCGTCTTTCAGGTCGAACGCAATGAACCCATGCGTTGCCGCCCCCGCGGCAGCGTTTCGTAATTCCAAGGGAGTGAACATGCAAACCATCAACCGTTCCGCCGGCCATGCGCCTGCCACCCGACGTACACCGCTTGCGCAGTGCCTGGCGTTGTCGCTGGCCTTGCTGGCCAATGCCGCGCACGCGCAGGAAGTGCGCAAGGCCGCCGATGGCGTCACCGTGGTGCCGAGCGCCAAGGGCGCCGCACCGGTGCGTCTGCAGGTGGTCGATGCCGGCATCATCCGCGTCAGTGCCGACCCGGACGGCGACTTCGCGCGCAGCCCCAGCCTGATGCGCGTGCCGGTGCAGGGCGATGGCAACTTCCAGCTGGCCGAGCAGGGCGACAGCGTGCAGCTGAAGACCGGCAAGGTCACCGCCACCGTGTCCACCGTCGATGGTCATGTCAGCTTCGCCGATGCCAATGGCAAGCCGGTGTTGTCGGAGGTTGCCGGCGGGCGCAGCTTTGCGCCGCTGAAAGTGGAGGGCAAGCAGTACCTGAGCGTGCGTCAGCGCTTCCAGTCGCCCGACGACGAAGCGCTGTACGGCTTCGGCCAGCACCAGCAGGGCTGGATGAACCAGAAGGGCCGCAACATCGAGTTGCAGCAGAACAATATCGACATGGCGGTGCCGTACCTGGTGTCCAGCCGCAACTACGGCCTGCTGTGGGACAACAACTCGATCAGCCGCCTGGGCGACCCGCGCGGCCTGCAGCCGCTGCCCAAGACGTTGAAGTTGTATGACGCCAAGGGCAAGGCCGGTGCGCTGACCGCGCGTTATGCGATCAACGGCAAGCAGATCGTCGAGCGTCGCGAGAGCGAGGTGAACTACCAGTATCTCAGCGACCTGACCAAGTATCCGAAGAAGGCGATCACCAAGGACAAGGACAGCCGCATGCAGGTCACCTGGGAGGGCGAGATCGAAGCGCTCACCGGTGGCGAGCACACCTTCTCGCTGTATTCGAGCGAGTACGCCAAGCTGTACGTGGACGGCAAGCTGGTCGTCGATCGCTGGCGCCAGAACTGGAATCCGTGGAATCACGAGTTCAAGCTGGATCTGGAGCCGGGCACGCGCCACACCGTCAAGGTCGAATGGGACCTGATCGACCCCAGCTACATCGCGCTGCTGCACCGCGACCCGCTGCCGGCCGCCGAAGCGAAGGACCTGTCGCTGTGGTCCGAAGCCGGCCAGATGATCGACTACTACTTCGTCTCGGCCGATTCCTACGATCAGGCCGTGGCCGGCTACCGCGAGCTGACCGGCAAGTCGGTGATGCTGCCCAAGTGGGCCTACGGCTTCTGGCAGAGCCGCGAGCGCTACAAGAGCCAGGACGAGTTGGTCGGCGCAGTAGCCGAATACCGCAAGCGCAAGCTGTCGCTGGACAACATCGTGCTCGATTGGTCGTACTGGCCCGAGAACGCCTGGGGCTCGCACGATTTCGATCCGCAGCACTTCCCCGATCCGGACGGCATGGTCAAGGCGGTGCACGACATGCATGCGCAGATCATGATTTCGATCTGGCCCAAGTTCTATCCCACCACCGCCAACTACAAGGAACTGGACGCGGCCGGTTTCATGTTCAAGCGCAACGTGGAAGTGGGTGAGCTGGACTGGATCGGCAAGGGCTACAAGAACTCGTTCTACGATCCGTATTCGGAAAAGGCGCAGGCGATCTACTGGCGCCAGGTCAACGAAAAGCTCAACAGCAAGGGCTTCGATGCGTGGTGGATGGACGCCGACGAACCGGACGTGCATTCCAACCTGGACATCGGCGAGCGCAAGGCGCGCACCACGCCAAACGCGCTGGGCTCGTCCACCGAATACTTCAATTCCTACCCGCTGCCGCACACCCATGGCGTGTACGTGGGCGACCGTGCGGCCGACGACAAGCGCGTGTTCATCCTCTCGCGCAAGGGCTATGCCGGCACCCAGCGCAATGCGGTGGCAGTGTGGAGCGGCGACATCGTCTCGCGCTGGGACGACATGCGTGACCAGATCTCCGGTGGCGTCAACATGGCGCTGTCGGGCCTGCCCAACTGGACCTTCGACATCGGCGGCTTTGCGGTGGAGAAACGCTACGAGAACCAGGACCCGGCGCACCTGCCGGAATGGCGCGAACTCAACACGCGCTGGTTCCAGTTCGGCGCATTCGTGCCGATCTTCCGCTCGCACGGTCAGTTCCCGTACCGCGAGATCTGGAACATTGCCCCGGAAGGCACGCCGTTCTACGACAGCATGGCGTACTACAACCGCCTGCGTTACGCGCTGCTGCCGTACATCTACAGCCTGGCCGGCGACACCTATCAGCGCGATGGCGTGATCATGCGCGGCATGATGATGGACTTCCCGAACGACCCCAAGGTCCGCGACATCAACGACCAGTACCTGTTCGGCCCGGCCTTCCTGGTCGCACCGGTGACCCGCTTCGGCGTCACCTCGCGTCAGGTCTATCTGCCGGCCGGCAGCAGCTGGCTGGATTTCGCCACCGGCAAGCGCTACGAAGGCGGCCAGAGCATCGAAGCGGCCGCGCCGATCGAGCGCATGCCGTTGTTCGTGCGCGCCGGTTCCATCGTGCCGACCGGCCCGGTGCAGGAATACGTGGATCAGAAGCCGGATGCGCCGCTCACCGTGGTGGTCTACACCGGTGCCGACGGCCAGTTCTCGCTGTATGAGGACGACGGCAAGGGCTATGGCTACGAGAAGGGCGAGTTCAGCCGCATTCCGCTGAGCTGGAACCAGGCCAAGGGCGAGCTGAGCATCGGCAAGCGCGAAGGCAGCTGGACCGGCATGCAGGCCAAGCGCACCGTCAATGTGCGCTTTGTCGACGGCCCGCGCGAGGACGCCGGTGCGCTGGAGCCCAGGACCGATGCCAGCATCCAGTACGACGGTAATCCGGTCAGCGTGTTGCAGCGCAAGATTGCGTCCGGCAAAGCGCGTCGTCGATGATCGCAACTCGTTGTCAGTCAGTGAGTGCGCAGATGCCGGATCGCCGCAAGGCTAGGGCGTGCAGGTCCGGTCATGCAGCACGGTGGTGCACGTGCTGACCCGCAGGGAAGTCTGCAAGGCAACCGGTGCCGCACTCGCGGCGCTGGGCGCTGCGCCGGCTGCGTCCGCCATTGCTGCGCCGGTCAAGGCTGCCGGCGAGCAATCGTTGCCTGCCGTTGCTGCGGGCGATGCCTTGCAGCTGTGGTACCGCGAACCGGCCAACGAGTGGGTGCAGGCGCTGCCGGTCGGCAACGGCCGGCTGGGCGCGATGGTGTGGGGCGGTATTGCCCACGAGCGCCTGCAACTCAACGAGGACACGCTGTACGCAGGTGGCCCGTACGATGCCACCAGCCCCGACGCGCTGGCGGCCTTGCCACAGGTGCGCGCGCTCGTGTTTGCCGGGCGCTATGCCGAAGCCGAAACCCTGGCCGACGCAAAGATGCTCTCGCGTCCGCTCAAGCAGATGCCGTATCAACCGCTGGGCGATCTGTTGCTGGATTTCGATCGTGCCGACGGCATCAGCGAGTACCGCCGCCAGCTCGATCTGGATACCGGCGTGGCCACCACCACGTTCCGCTCCGGCGGTGCTGTGCACAAGCGCGAAGTGTTCGTGTCGGCGCAGTCGCAATGCATCGTGGTGCGCCTGTCCTGCGATCGGCCACGCGCGATTTCCCTGCGCGTGGGCATCGACAGCCCGCAGACCGGCGCGGTCACGGTGGAGCAGGGCGGGCTGCTGTTCAGCGGCCGCAACGGCAGCTTCGCCGGCATCGACGGCAAGCTGCGTTTTGCCTTGCGCGTGCTGCCGCAGGTCAAGGGCGGCACGCTCAGCGGGCTACGCGACCGCCTGCGCATCGACGCCGCCGATGAAGTGGTGCTGCTGCTCACCGCTGCCACCAGCTACCAACGCTTTGATGCAGTCGATGGCGATCCGCTGGCATTGACCGCAGCAAGCACGCAGAAGGCGGGAAAGCTGGACTACGCCGCATTGCTGCGTGCGCATCTGGCCGATCACCAGCGGCTGTTCCGGCGCGTGGCGATCGATCTCGGCACCAGCGAGGCGGCGGCACTGCCTACCGACGAGCGCGTGCAGCGTTTTGCGCAGGGCAACGACCCGGCGCTGGCCGCGCTGTATCACCAGTTCGGCCGTTACCTGCTGATCTGCAGCTCGCGGCCCGGCACCCAGCCGGCCAATCTGCAGGGCATCTGGAACGACCTGATGCAGCCGCCGTGGGAAAGCAAGTACACCATCAACATCAACACCGAGATGAACTACTGGCCCAGCGAGGCCAACGCGCTGCACGAGTGCGTCGAACCGCTGGAATCCATGTTGTTCGATCTGGCCAAAACTGGCGCGCACACCGCACGTGCGATGTACGACGCACCCGGCTGGGTGGTGCACAACAACACCGATTTGTGGCGCCAGGCCGGGCCGATCGATGGCGCCAAGTGGAGCCTGTGGCCGATGGGCGGCGTCTGGCTGCTGCAGCAGTTGTGGGACCGCTGGGATTACGGCCGCGACCGCGCGTATCTGGGCAAGATCTATCCCTTGTTCAAGGGCGCAGCGGAGTTCTTCGTCGCCACGCTGGTAAAGGATCCGCAGACCGGCGCGATGGTGACCAACCCGTCGATCTCGCCGGAAAACCAGCATCCGTTCAACGCCGCGCTGTGTGCCGGCCCCACCATGGATGCGCAGCTGCTGCGCGATCTGTTCGCCCAATGCATCGCGATGAGCAAGCTGCTCAAGGTCGACGACGCCTTCGCGCAACAGCTGAGCACGCTGCGCGAGCAATTGCCGCCCAACCGCATCGGCAAGGCGGGGCAATTGCAGGAGTGGCAACAGGACTGGGACATGCAGGCGCCGGAGATCCATCACCGCCATGTCTCGCATCTGTATGCCTTGCATCCTTCGAGCCAGATCAATCTGCGCGATACGCCCGAGCTTGCCGCCGCGGCCAAGCGCACGCTGGAAACGCGCGGCGACAACACCACCGGCTGGGGCATCGGCTGGCGGCTGAATCTGTGGGCACGGCTGGCCGATGGCGAGCATGCCTACCGCATCCTGCAACTGCTGATCTCGCCCGAGCGCACCTACCCAAATCTGTTCGACGCACATCCGCCGTTCCAGATCGACGGCAACTTCGGCGGCACCGCCGGCATCACCGAAATGCTGCTGCAAAGCTGGGGCGGCAGCGTGTTCCTGCTGCCTGCCTTGCCCAAGGCATGGCCGCGCGGCAGTGTGCGTGGCTTGCGCGTGCGCGGTGGTGCCAGCGTGGACCTGCACTGGGACGGCGGCCGCCTGCAGCAGGCACGCGTGCACAGCGAGCGGGGCGGGCGCTATCAACTGTCTTACGCAGGGCAGACCCTGGACCTGGAACTGGGTGCCGGGCGCACCCGGCTGGTGGGCCTCAACAACAACCGATTGGTGACGCAATGAGCTTGTACGTAGGACTGGATGTGGGCACGCAGAGCGTCAAGCTGGTGGCCTACGATCCGCAGGAGCGCGCCGTGGTCGCCACGATCGCCGCGCCGATGGAACTGATCAGCCGCGACGACGGCACCCGCGAGCAACAGGCGCAGTGGTGGATCGACGGCATCGTGCATTGCTTCGCGCAGCTCGATGGCGAGCAGCGTGCGCAGGTGCGTGGCATCTCGGTCTCCGGCCAGCAGCACGGCTTTGTGCCGGTGGCCGCCGATGGCAGCGTCACCGCACCGGTGAAGCTGTGGTGCGATACCAGCACCGCACTGGAATGCGAGGAAATCATGGATGCGGTGGGCGGCGCCGCAGGCAGCGTGGCCACCGCCGGCAACCCGATCATGGCCGGCTACACCGCCTCCAAGCTGCCGTGGACGCGCAAGCATCGCCCCGAGGCGTATGCGGCGATGACCACGGTGATGCTGCCGCACGACTACGTGAACTTCTGGCTCACCGGCGAGCGCTTTGCCGAAGTCGGCGATGCTTCCGGCACCGGCTGGCTGGACGTGCGCACGCGGCAGTGGTCCGAGCGCATGCTCGGCGCGGTGGACGCACAACGCGACCTGCGCGAGGCACTGCCGCCGCTGGTGGAGACCGGCGCAGTCTATGCCTTGTCCGACGCCGCCGCCGATGCCTTGAATCTGCCGGCCGGCGTGCGTGTCACCACCGGCGGCGGCGACAACATGATGGCCGCCATCGGCACCGGCAACGTGGTGCCGGGGCGCCTGACCATGAGCCTGGGTACCTCGGGCACCTTGTTCGCCTACGCCGATCACCCGGTAGTGGACGACGAGGCACGCTGGGCCGCGTTCTGCTCGTCCAGCGGCGGCTGGCTGCCGCTGATCTGCACCATGAATTGCACCGTCGCCACCGAGGCGGTGATGCGCATGTTCTCGATCACCCGCGAGCAGACCGACGCCTTGATCGCGAGCACCACGCCCGGCGCCGATGGGCTGGTGCTGCTGCCGTTCTTCAACGGCGAGCGCACCCCGGACTTGCCGGCCGCCCGCGGCTGCCTGTTCGGCATGGACCTGCACAACACCACCCCGGCACATTTCTACCGCGCCGCGATGGAAGGGGCGACCTATAGCCTGCGCAACGGCTTCGATGCGTTCGTTGCGGCGGGTCTGCAGTTCGACACCATCCTGCTCACCGGCGGCGGCAGCAAGAGCGCGCAATGGCGGCAGATGGTGGCCGATATCTTCAACCTGCAGGTCGTGGTGCCGACCCAGCCCGAAGGCGCTGCCTTCGGTGCCGCGTTGCAGGCCTTGTGGGCCTGCGATCGCGATGACGGCGGTACGCACGCGTTGTCGGATGTGGTGCTGGAGCATCTGCAGGTGGACGACAGCCTGTCGGCGCGCCCGGATCCGCAGCGCGTGGCCCAGTATCAGCAGCACTACCAGCACTTCCTCAAGCACCTGCATGTGGTCAGCCCGCTCTACGCCGGCTGATTGACACGCTTTCTACAACTCCCCCAGCAGCAAGGACATTCCACCCCATGAGCAACACCGTCTACATCGGCGCCAAGGAATATTTCCCCGGTATCGGCAAGATCGGCTTCGAAGGCCGCGACTCGGACAACCCGCTGGCGTTCAAGGTCTACGACGCCAACAAGCAGGTCGGCGACAAGACCATGGCCGAGCATCTGCGCTTTGCCGTGGCCTACTGGCACAGCTTCTGCGGCAACGGCGCCGATCCGTTCGGCCCGGGCACGCGTGCGTACCCGTGGGATATCGGCAACACCGCGTTGAATCGCGCCGAAGCCAAGGCCGATGCCGCGTTCGAGTTCTTCACCAAGCTCGGCGTGCCGTACTACTGCTTCCACGACATCGATCTGTCGCCCGATGCCGACGACATCGGTGAGTACCAGAGCAACCTCAAGCACATGGTCGGTATCGCCAAGCAGCGCCAGGCCGATACCGGCGTCAAGCTGCTGTGGGGCACTGCCAACCTGTTCTCGCACCCGCGTTACATGAACGGTGCGTCGACCAACCCGGACTTCAACGTGGTGGCGCGTGCGGCGGTGCAGGTCAAGGCCGCGATCGATGCCACCGTCGAGCTGGGCGGCGAGAACTACGTGTTCTGGGGTGGCCGCGAGGGCTATGCCTGCCTGCACAACACCCAGATGAAGCGCGAGCAGGACAACATGGCGCGCTTCTTGACCCTGGCACGCGACTACGGCCGCGCGATCGGCTTCACCGGCAACTTCCTGATCGAGCCCAAGCCGATGGAGCCGATGAAGCACCAGTACGACTTCGACAGCGCCACGGTGATCGGCTTCCTGCGCCAGCACGGCCTGGACCAGGACTTCAAGCTCAACATCGAAGCCAACCACGCCACCTTGTCGGGCCATAGCTTCGAGCACGACCTGCAGGTGGCATCCGATGCCGGCCTGCTCGGCAGCATCGATGCCAACCGCGGCAACCCGCAGAACGGCTGGGATACCGACCAGTTCCCGACCGACCTGTACGACACCGTCGGCGCGATGCTGGTGGTGCTGCGCCAGGGCGGGCTGGCACCGGGTGGGCTGAACTTCGATGCCAAGGTACGCCGCGAGTCGTCCGACCCGCAGGATCTGTTCCTGGCGCATATCGGCGGCATGGACGCGTTCGCACGCGGGCTGGAAGTGGCCAATGCGCTGCTGACCTCCTCGCCGCTGGAGCAGTGGCGCGCCGAGCGCTACGCCAGCTTCGACAGCGGTGCAGGCGCGGATTTCGCCAACGGCAGCAGCACGCTGGTGGATCTGGCCAAGTACGCGGCCGGCAACGAACCCAAGCAGCTCAGCGGCCGTCAGGAAGCCTACGAGAACCTGATCAACCAGTATCTGACGCGTTGATGTCCCGTGGCCGGCGGCGCACTGCGCGTCGCCGGCCGATGTCGGCCGCCCCC
Source organism: Xanthomonas sp. WHRI 7064 (assembly GCF_040202355.2). Taxonomy (NCBI): domain Bacteria; kingdom Pseudomonadati; phylum Pseudomonadota; class Gammaproteobacteria; order Lysobacterales; family Lysobacteraceae; genus Xanthomonas; species Xanthomonas sp. WHRI 7064. Next base: position 2,122,153 of record NZ_CP167821.1, read on the forward strand.
GTGGCCGCTCCCTTGCATGCTTCCAGGTGAATCCATGTCCAGTGTCTCCGTAAACGGCGCCCCCGATGCCGGTGAGAACACCCGTTTTATCGTCCTGATCAGTTGCGTAGCCACGATCGGCGGTTTTTTGTTCGGTTTCGATAGCGGTGTGATCAACGGCACCGTCGACGGCCTGAAGCAGACCTTCAATTCCAGCGCCGCCGAGACCGGGTTCGAAGTCGCCTCGATGCTGCTGGGCTGCGCCATCGGCGCCTTCTTTGCCGGCCGTCTGGCCGACCGCTGGGGCCGCCGCGCGGTCCTGATCATTTCGGCGGCACTGTTCCTGCTCTCGGCCATTGGCGCCGGTGCCTCGCACAGTTCTGGCTTCTTCATCTTCGCTCGCGTGATGGGCGGCTTTGCGGTGGGCGCTGCCAGCGTCATCTCGCCGGCCTACATCGCCGAGGTCGCCTCCGCGCGCTATCGCGGCCGGCTCGCCACGATGCAGCAGATCGCCATCATCAGCGGACTGTTCTGCGCATTCCTGAGCAACTACCTGCTGGCCAACGCGGCCGGTGCCTCCACCGAGCCGCTATGGGCCGGGCAGGCCGCCTGGCGCTGGATGTTCTGGATGCAGGCGGTTCCCTCGCTGCTGTTCCTGTTGCTGTTGCTGGTCATCCCGGAAAGTCCGCGCTACCTGGTGGTCAAGGGCCGCCGCGAGCAGGCGCTGGTGGTGCTGAAGCGGCTGTACGGCAACGCCGCCGCGCAGACCAAGCTGGCCGAAATCTCGGCCTCGATGTGGGCCGACCAGCACAAGCCCAAGTTCTCCGACCTCATCAACAAGGCCACCGGCAAAATCCGCCCGATCGTCTGGATCGGCGTGGGCCTGGCGGTGTTCCAGCAACTGGTCGGCATCAATGTGGTGTTCTATTACGGCGCGGTGCTGTGGCAGGCGGTGGGCTTTTCCGAGCAGGACGCACTGCTGATCAACGTGCTCTCCGGCGGCCTGAGCATTGGCGCCTGCCTGGTCACGGTGATGCTGGTCGACAAGATCGGCCGCAAGCCGTTGCTGTGGATCGGCTCGGCCGGCATGGCGGTCTCGCTGGCCCTGGTGACCTATGCCTTTGCGACCGCTTCGCTGGACCCCAACGGCAAGCTCGCCATGTCCGATGCCATGGGCATGCTCGCGCTGGTGGCCGCCAACGTCTACGTGGTGTTCTTCAATGCCTCGTGGGGCCCGGTGATGTGGGTGATGCTGGGCGAGATGTTCCCGAACCAGATCCGCGGCTCGGGCCTGGCCATTGCCGGCGCCGCGCAGTGGACCTCCAACTTCGCCATCACCGTCAGCTTCCCGATCCTGCTCGGCAGCATCGGCCTGGCCGGCGCATACGGCATCTACACCGTCGCCGCCTTCATCTCGGTGTTCTTCGTGCTCAAGTACGTCTACGAGACCAAGGGCAAGGAGCTGGAGCAGATGGAGGGCTGATCTCCCCGTTATGCTGATAGCGGCATGGAAGACGAACAAGGCCGCGCACTGCGCGGCCTTGTTCGTTGACGGTCTCGCCGGGATCTTGCCGATGTCTCGCATACCTGCGGGCGCCTCAATCGCGCTGGCTGTCATCGTTGGGCTGGATTGGGTGCGTGCGTCGTCTCGTGACTGCCGGCAGCTCTGACCTGTGCTGTGTCAGGCGGCCTGATTCCCGCGTGGCCCAACGCACCAGCAAAGTGCAATGCGCGTCTTCAACGGCGATAACCGCCTGCAAGGGCACCGGCTCTTTTTGCAAATTGTGCGCCACCGCTATACTCCACCAGGCAGTTTCCCTCCAGACTAGGGCGAATCGTGGAACCAAGGAGTGGTGGTATGGCAGTAGCTAAAGAGCTTGTCAGAGGCATGCTGATCAGCGTGTGCTACTGCCTGGTGTTTCTGATGCTTTGGCGCTTGTCGATCGAACAATGGTATCTGCCGGTTGGTTTGCGCGTAGTCGCCTTGCTCTTTCGGCCTTATCGCGAGTGGCCTTTTCTGTTGGCAGGTGACGCTGCGGCGATGTTGTTCTTGCGTATTCCGCTAGGCGAGTTACAGGGCTTCAATCCGTTATGGTCATATCTGAGTCCCTTCATTCATGCGCCTTTGATTGCTGGGGCGATTGGCCTGCTTCGATACCAAGTTCCTCATATTGTTAAAAGCCAGCACTGGTTTATTCCTGCTGCTCTTGCGATAGCTCTCTGGAACGCTATATGCAGTCTGTTAATAAACGCGACCCTCGGTGGACCGCAGGCTGACCCTGCACTAGACCTGATAGTGCTCTATTGGTCAGGTAGCTATCTGGGCATGCTGGTCTTGCTTCTTCCTGCGATGTTATGGGCGAACTGGAATGACGGTCCTGTACGCCCGAGTCTCCAGCGAGATCTCGGAATCGCGGTGGCTTTTATCCTCGGTCTGTTCTTCTTATTAGGGGTCTCGCAGGAACCATTGACTCGAAGCATCTTGATGGTTGCGATGCTCGTGCCAATGGTCGTGTTGACTTTCAGGCAGGGGTGGAGAGGCAGTGCTCTAGGGTCACTATTGGCAAGCTTCGCAATTGAGTTCTCGCTTCCTCGGGTGTATCAGATCGGGTTTTTTGATCAACAAGTCTTTAGTATCCAGTTGCTCTATGCGGTCACGACGACAGCTCTTTTTGTTTTCAATGCTCGTCTGCGCAAGCCTGCCCGCGATCAGGTTTCGAACCAGCCAAGAGATGATGCCTTCACACTAGCCCGAGCAAGCTATTCCAGTGCTGAGCGCATGCTGCGCAATCGGGTGCTCGAATACTCTGACATCAATGTTCAGATCAACAAGATGCGCAAAGATGTGGTGGCTGATTTGAGGGGCAGAGGGCAGCATTCTGCAGCAATGGAGATGACGCGGGTTGGTGTCCTTGAGTCGCAATTGCTTCAGCAGTATGTCGCCGCGCTGTATCCGTTGGAAATCGAGACGCATGGGCTGTATCAGGCTCTGCGTTCGTCAGCACTCGAACGCTTCTGCCAATCTCAGTTTCAATGCGTGTTTCGCGGTGACTGCAGGAAGCTGTCATTGGAGCTCCAATTGAGTGCTTATCGCAGTACGCTCAATTGTGTGGAGATCTTGCCGCCGGCTAGTCGGCACTTCATCCAGGCTCGTGCTTGGACAGGGAGAGGGGCTAAGGGCGTGTTGGTGCGCGTGATTGCGGATTCGTCGTCAGCTGAGGCGGCCAAGAGCGACTCGGTCGATGTGGAGGCTGAACTGAAGGCGCGCTTGAAAGCGCATGGCGGCATGTTTCGCCGCCGCCATGCGTTTGTTCTGACCTTTCTGGTTGCCGAGCCAGTCTCCGTTGCAGTCAGGGGGAGACTATCCAGTGTTCCCCAGTTGCTTCCCGCCAGTTGAATACCGTGAAGTTTTTTGTTTTGTAGACAAGTCGTGCTTGATCACGCTGAGTTGAATCAAACATTGGCGGATTGTTTGAACTCGTGCTTGCCGAAATCCTGTTTGCCGCCGGCAGCACGACGCGTTCTACATCCTTGCCCATTGGCAAGGTCCAGAGTGCGTTGTCGACTCGTGCTACCACTGCGTGGACCACTCCAGTTACATCGTTGATCTGGAGATATGTCACTCCATCGCGATGGAGTTCATAAATGGCAAGCGACGGATCCATCGTTAGGTTGGCTGCCTTGGGATTGCTGTCGCCAAGTCCTGTCATTGCATGTACGCCGACGCCACCATTGGCACAGCATTGAGCCATTGCCATGCCTGACGACAGCATTCCAGCAACGACGCAAAAAGCCATAAGCCAATCTTTTGCGTTCTTCATGATTTTGCCTTCCCCCTGCATGGGGCAACTCCGCCTGCGATTCAGGCGCTTATACGTTACGTGTTGAATGGCAGATTTTGTTGATTGTTTGTCGCAGAAAATCGCTGCGGCATACCGTTTGCCGATCAGCGAGGAACAGTCAACCGCATCCGCTGTTACCTGGACCTATCCGGTCAGGCGTGATGTGCAGTGCTGGAGCGCGCGCGCTATTTAGCGGCTCGGCTCGAGTTCGCCACCGGCACGTTCAAACCATCCAATCACTCGCCGGTGATGAGGTTCGCCCCAACGACGCAAGAACTGCTGGGTGTGGTGGTCGCCGAGGTCGCGCAGGCTGGCGAGTCGTTGGACGATGAAAGGGGCGGTCAGTGGCTGGGCGCAGTCGACTTCGATGCAGTGGCGCCAGGCGGTATAGCTGTCGGGGATGACGGTCGACATCGTGGTGCTCTTCGGCAAGAGTGAACGTGAGGGCGTTGGCGGGCCGCGGCGGGCTTGCTTTTGCGCGATCAGTGTTACTTTATAACACTTAATTCCATCGTTCGTCTGGTAACGCCGTGTCGCGTCCCTTACCGCAGAGTGTTGTTTGCCTGGTCACCATGCCGAACCTTCCATGCTCGAAGCGGCGCGGTGGCCGCGTCGATCCAGCGGGGTGGGCCCGATGAGGCGGCGGCAGGTGCTGCATGCCGTCGGCGCAGCCCTGGTGCTGTCGCCGCGCCTGGTCCACGCGCAGCCGCTGCCGATGCTGCGCAGCTGCAATCTGCAGCGTCAGGATGCGGGGCTGCGACTTCGACTCGCATTGAACGCGCAGGTCGCCTACCACAGCTTCAGCCTGTCCAATCCAGCGCGCTTGGTCATCGACCTGCCGGGCGTTTCGACACAGCCACCGCAGATCGATCCATTGCCTGACGGTCTCGCGGTCGTTGCCATCCGCAGCGGCCCGCACGGCGATGGGCTGCGCGTGGTGCTCGATCTGGCGCAGCCGCTGACAGCTACGGCGCGCTGGGAGGATGGTGCACTGGTGGTCGATCTTGCTGCTGTGTCCGGCACTGCGTCGTTGTCTGCGGCCGATCCGACCGAGCCGACCGTTGCGGCGGCTGCGCCCACGCGCTCCCGCCTGCATCCCTACGTGGTCGCCATCGACGCCGGTCACGGCGGCAAGGATCCCGGCGCGGTCAGTGCCGATGCGCGCTACGAGAAGCATGTGGCCATGGCGGTCGCGGGGCGGCTGCACCAGCGCCTGGCGGCCGATCCGCGTTACCGGCCGACCATGATCCGCAGCGACGATCGCTTCGTGGCGTTGCACGAGCGGGTGTTGATCGCCCATCGCCGCAATGCCGATCTGTTCGTGTCCATCCATGCCGATGCTGCGCCCAGCAGCCAGGCGCGCGGCGCATCGGTGTTTGCCCTGTCGCAGAACGGCGCCAGCTCTGCATTGGCGCGCTGGATCGCCGACAGCGAAAACGCCGCCGACGACATGGGCGACAGCGCGCGCCGCTTGCGCGTGCCCAGCAACCCGGTGCTGTCGCAGGTGCTGGCCGACCTGTCGCTGAGCGGCACCATCGCCAGCAGCGTGGCGTTCGGCAAGTTGATGCTCGGGCGGCTGCAGCAGGTGACGCGGCTGCATCAGGACCAGGTCGGGCAGGCCGGCTTTGCCGTGTTGAAGTCGCCGGACATTCCGTCGCTGCTGGTGGAAACCGGCTTCATGAGCAATCGCGACGATTGCCGGCGATTGTGCGGCGATACACATCAGGACGAACTGGCGCACACGCTGCATGCCGGTATCGACGATTACTTCCAGATGTTTCCCGGTCGCGCCTGAGGCGCGATTGCCCTCATCTCCTTCTACGAGCTTTCGATGTCCGCCACGCTTCCCGATGTTGCCGTTACCGAACCTTCCCCACTGAGCGCGCCGCTGCGCTGGGTCGGCATGCAGGACATCGCCGTGCCGCTGCGCCTGGCCGATGCCGGGCCCAGCGGCAGCGTGGCCGCGCGTGCCAGCGTGCAGGTGGATCTGCCGCGCCCGGAACTCAAGGGCATCCACATGTCGCGCTTGTACCGCCTGCTGGATCGGCATCTGGAGCAGCCGGTGTCGCCAGCGATGGTGTCGCAGCTGCTGCAGGCGCTGATCGACAGTCATGCCGATTGCGGCAGCCGTGCGGCGCGGCTGGCGCTGAACTTCGAGTTGATGCTGCGGATGCCGGCGCTGCGCAGCGAAGGGCTGAGCGGTTGGCGCGCCTATCCGGTGCGCATCGATGCGCAATCCAGGGCAGGCCGCACCGAGATCCAGTTGCAGGTCGATGTGCTGTACGCCTCCACCTGTCCCTGTTCGGCGGCCTTGTCGCGCCAGTTGCTGAGCGATGCGTTTTTGCAGCAGCACCAAGGGCGCGATGCGTTACCGGTCGCAGAGGTTGCGCAATGGCTGCAACACAGCGGTTCGTACGCCACGCCGCATAGCCAGCGCAGCGTGGCGCAGGTGCGCGTGGAGCTGAGCGAATGCATGCAGCGCTTCGACATTCGCGAACTGGTAGGCCTGTGCGAACAGGCACTGGCGACGCCGGTACAGGCGGCGGTACGGCGCATCGACGAGCAGGCGTTTGCCCGCTTGAATGGCGCCAACCTGATGTATGTCGAAGATGCCGCGCGGCGGTTGCGCAAGGTGCTGGCCGAGCGGCATGCCGTCTTCCATGTGGCAGTGCGCCACCTGGAAAGTCTGCATGCCCATGACGCCATTGCCGAAACCGACAGCGATGCCGGCGCGTTTCATCCATTGGCTGAGTGAGGAAATGCCATGCAGTGCAAACATCCATGTCGATCTGCCGTTGCTGCGTGCAAGTGCAAGGTCGATCGCACGCTGCGGCGATGCGGACGCGCTGTCGCGCAGGCCTATGTGTTGATCGGGCCGTACATGATTTTCGTAGTGGGGTGATCGGCAAGAGCCACGCCCATGCACCCACCCCAGGGTGCACCACGTGCAGCCGCAGGACTGAAGTGCGCGATCGACGGCAAGGCGCAACCCGCAGCGCCCGGCGCCGTAACCGGCCTCAGCCAATCGGCACATCTCAGCACATTGGCTCGATGGCGTTGCCATGGAAGCTGCGCTTGTCTGACCGGTGCGGGATCAATGCGCGTCCACCCGACCAGCGGCAACCACCCTGGCCCAATAACGCAAAAACCCCGCAATGCGGGGTCTTGGCGTGTTCTGCAGTCAGACGACGGTGGTGCTCCCTAGGGGACTCGAACCCCTGTTTTAGCCTTGAGAGGGCCACGTCCTAACCATTAGACGAAGGGAGCGTTTGGTGCGTCTTGTGCAGCGCGCTAGTATAGTGCGCTAAAACCCGTTGGGCAATCCTGCAACACAAGACGGAAGCGCCATCATCGAACCCTCAGTTACATCTCCGTTCACGCTGCGCGTCATCCCACGCGATCAGCACACCATCTCGCGCAAGGACATCAGCCCCAACGCGCTGCGCGTGCTGTACCGCCTACGCGAATCGGGCTTTGGTGCCTACTTGGTCGGCGGCGCCGTCCGCGACCTGCTGGTCGGCGGCCATCCCAAGGATTTCGACGTGGCCACCAGCGCCACGCCGGAAGAAGTCAAAGCGCTGTTCCGCAACTGTCGCCTGATCGGCCGCCGCTTTCGCCTGGCGCATGTGGTGTTCGGCCGCGAGATCATCGAAGTGGCCACGTTCCGCGCCAACATCGACGATGGCAGCGGCGACCGCGAACTGGATAACGGCCGGCTGGTGCGCGACAACGTCTACGGCACCATCGAAGACGATGCGATCCGTCGCGACTTCACCTGCAACGCGCTGTACTACGCGATCGAGGATTTCTCGGTACGCGACTACTGCGGCGGCTTCGAGGACGTGCAGGCACGCCTGATGAAGCTGATCGGCGACCCGGAACTGCGCTACCAGGAAGATCCGGTGCGCATGCTGCGCGCGGTGCGTCTGGCGGCCAAGCTGAACTTCGATATCGAAGCCGGCACCGCAGAACCCATCCCGCGCCTGGCCGGTCTGTTGTCCGAGGCCGCGCCGGCGCGCTTGTTCGAAGAGATCCTCAAGCTGTTCCTGTCCGGGCATGGCGTGGCCAGTTTTGAGGGGCTGGAGCGTTACGGCCTGCTCGGTGCGCTGTTCCCGGAGAGTGCGGCCGCATTGCGCTCCAACCGCAGTGGCGCATTGCGCGCCATGGTGCTGGAAGGCCTGCGCAATACCGATGCGCGCGTGGCCAACGACGAGCCGGTGTCGCCGGCGTTCCTGTTCGCCCTGCTGCTCTGGCCGGCGTTCTGCCGCACCCTGATGGGCCTGCAGGCGCAGGGCGTGCAGCCGGAAGACGCGCAGCGTCGCGCCGCCGACCGGGTCACCCTGCATCAGCTCGAGCGCGTGGCGCTGCCGCGCCGTTTCTCGCTGCCGATGCAGGAAATCTGGCTGCTGCAGACGCGCTTCTCCTCGCGTCAGCGCAAGCGCGTGTTCCGCACCTTGTCGCATCCGCGTTTCCGCGCCGCGTTCGATTTCCTGGTGTTGCGCCAGTTCGCCTCGGCCGATCACGCCGCCGATGTGGAGTTCTGGCGCGAGGCGCAGAAGTCCTCCGGCCAGGAACTGGTCGATGCGATCGAAACCGCGCAGGCCGATCACGAAGGCGAGGAAGGTGCACCGCGCAAGCGGCGGCGCCGCCGCCGTCGCACCGGCGCACCGGCAGGCGAGTAGGGCGTGCAGACCGCCTTTGTCGGCCTGGGCGCCAACCTGGGCCCGGCCGAGGCCAGCGTGCGCGCGGCCATCTTCGCACTGGGCGAGCTACCGCAATCCACCCTGATTGCCGCCTCGCGCCTGTACCGCACGCCGGCCTGGGGCCGCGAAGACCAGCCCGATTTCATCAATGCGGTGGCGCAGCTGCGCACCGCGCTGGCGCCGCTGGAATTGCTGGAGGCCTTGCTCAGCATCGAGCAGGCCTTCGGCCGGCAGCGTATCGACGGCGAGCGCTGGGGCCCGCGCACGCTGGACCTGGATCTGCTGCTGTACGCCGATCAGTTGATCGACCTGCCACGCCTGCAGGTCCCGCACCCGCATCTGCAGGCGCGCGCTTTTGCGCTGCTGCCGCTGTCCGAGCTCGCTCCGGAGGCGATCATTCCGGGCCATGGAACAGTGCGACACGCCCTGCAGGCCATCGATGTCTGCGGGCTGGAGCCGATTGGGTAGATAATGGCCGGCTTATCACCCCACGTAATGACTTCATGAGCAGCCATACCGACAGCAAGCCCTGGACCGTGCCCGCCTTGGCGCAGGCCAAGCGCGAGGGTCGAAAACTGGTCATGTTGACCGCCTACGACGCCGGCTTTGCGCGGACTTTCGATGCCAACGGCGTGGACCTGATCCTGGTCGGCGATTCGCTGGGCATGGTGGTGCAGGGGCACGATTCCACCTTGCCGGTGACCACCGCCGACATGGTCTACCACACCGCCGCAGTGGCAAGGGTGCTGGAGCGGGCGTTGCTGGTGGCCGATCTGTCGTTCCAGGCCGATGCCACGCCGGCGCGCGCACTGGACGCTGCCACCCAACTGCTGCAGGCCGGCGCGGAGATGGTCAAGATCGAGGGCGCCGGGCACAAGCTCGAGGTGATCCGCTATCTGGTCGAGCGCGAGATCCCGGTCTGCTCGCATCTGGGGCTGACCCCGCAATCGGTGCTGCGTTTTGGCGGTTACACGGTGCAGGGGCGCGGCGAAGCCGGCGAACAGTTGCGCCGCGACGCGCAGGCCGTGGTCGATGCCGGTGCCAGCCTGGTCGTGCTGGAATGCGTGCCCACGCCGATCGCCACCCAGATCAGCGCCGCGCTCGGCGTGCCCACCATCGGCATCGGCGCCGGCCCCGGCTGCGATGGCCAGGTGCTGGTGATGCACGACATGCTGGGCCTGGACAGCGGCCACCGCCGTCCCAAGTTCGTCAAGGATTTCCTCGCCGAAGGTGGCTCGGTGGCGGGCGCGGTGCGTGCTTACGCGCAGGCCGTGCGCGACGGCAGCTTCCCCGACGCAGCGCACGCGTACGCCGCATGATCCAGACCCTGACCGATCTTTCCACCCTGCGCGCACTGGTCACCGGCTGGAAGCGCGAGGGCCTGCGCGTGGCGCTGGTGCCGACCATGGGCAACCTGCATGCCGGCCACTATTCGCTGGTGATGCTGGCGCGCCAGTACGCCGACCGCGTGGTGTCGAGCGTGTTCGTCAACCCGACCCAGTTCGGCCCTAATGAAGACTTCGCGCGTTACCCGCGCACGCCCGAGGCCGACCTGCGCGGCCTGGAAGACGCCGGTTGCGATGCACTGTGGCTGCCGGACGTGGACACCATGTATCCGCTCGGCACCGCACTGGCCACGCCGATCCACGCGCCGGGCGTCAGCGACGTGCTGGAAGGTGTGTGCCGGCCGGGGCATTTCGACGGCGTGTGCACGGTGGTGGCGCGGCTGTTCAACCAGGTGCAGCCGGACGTGGCCGCGTTCGGCAAGAAGGACTACCAGCAGCTGGCGGTGATCCGCCAGATGGTGGCCGACCTGGCGTTTCCGATCGAGATCCTGGGCGGCAGCATCGTGCGCGAGGCCGACGGCCTGGCGATGAGCTCGCGCAACCAGTATCTGACCGACGACGAGCGCCCGCGCTCGACCCAGATCCGCAAGGTGCTGCTGCAGATGCGCGACAGCTACGCCGCCGGTACGCCGCGTGCGCAGGTCGAGGACGCCGCCACCCAGGCGCTGGAACAGGCCGGTTTCCGCGTCGATTACGCGGTGGTGCGGCTGCCCGACCTGAGCGAGCCGGGCGATAGCCATGCCGGCGCGCGCGTGGCCTTGATCGCCGCCCGTCTGGGCAGCACGCGGCTGATCGACAACCTGGAATTCTGAGCGGTCTGATGCCGCTGCAAGTGCTGCGTCAGGCCGTGACCGGCGACACCCGCTGTCCGGCGCACAGGCGCGTTTGTCCAGTGCCGGCCTGAAGCCCTCACCACCGGTTGCGCGGCAGGCCGGTGGACACCGGCGCTTTCCGCTAAAATGCCGGCTTTCCTTTGCCGTTGCCCGTCATGCACCTGTCCCTGCTGAAAGCCAAGATCCACCGCGCCACCGTCACCCATTCCGAGCTCAATTACGAAGGCTCGATCGCCATCGACGGCCTGCTGCTGGAAGCCACCGGCATCCGTGAGTTCGAACAGGTGCATATCTGGGACGTCACCAACGGTGCGCGTTTCAGCACCTATGCCATCCGTGCCGACGAAGGCAGCGGCATCATTTCGCTCAACGGCGGCGCCGCGCGTCACGTGCAGGTCGGTGACCTGATCATCGTGGCCGCCTTTGCCAGCATGAGCGAAGCCGAAGCCGAGACCTTCAAGCCCAATCTGGTATATGTGGACGGCAGCAACACGATCACCCACACCAACCACAGCATCCCCACGCAGGCCGCATGACACACACCAACGGATTCGACGCGCTTCACGCCCACGCCCAGCGCCTGCGCGGCGCTGCCATCCCCGCATTGCTTGCCGCCGAGCCGCAACGGCCGACGCAATACGCCAGGCAGGTCGGTCCGTTGTATTTCAATTTCGCGCGGCAGAAGTACGACCGCGCCGCGCTGGATGCCTTGTTCGCCATCGCGCGCGAGCGTGACCTGGCCGGCGCGTTCCAGCGCCTGTTCCGCGGCGAGCAGGTAAATGTCACCGAACAGCGCGCTGCGTTGCACACCGCATTGCGCGGCGACCTGACCGATGCGCCGGTGGCCTCCGAAGCGTATGCCACCGCCGCGGAAGTCCGCCAACGCATGGGCGCGCTGATCCAGCAGCTGGAAGCCACCGACGTCACCGATATCGTCAGCGTGGGCATCGGCGGCTCGGACCTGGGGCCGCGGCTGGTGGCCGATGCCTTGCGTGCGCCGTCGGGTGCGCGTTTCCGCGTGCATTTCGTCTCCAACGTCGATGGCGCGGCGATGCAGCGCACGCTGGCCACGCTGGACCCAGCACACACCGCCGGCATCCTGATTTCCAAGACCTTCGGTACCCAGGAAACGCTGCTCAACGGCAGCATCCTGCACGCCTGGCTGGGCGGCAGCGAGCGCCTGTATGCGGTGAGTGCCAATCCCGAGCGCGCCGCCAAGGCCTTCGACATCGCACCGAGCCGCGTGCTGCCGATGTGGGATTGGGTCGGTGGGCGTTATTCGCTGTGGTCGGCGGTGGGTTTCCCGATCGCGCTGGCGATCGGCTTCGAACGTTTCGAACAATTGCTGGAAGGTGCTGCGCAGTTCGACGCGCATGTGCTCGACACGCCACTGGAAGAAAACGTCGCCGTGCTGCACGGCTTGACTGCGGTGTGGAACCGCAACCTGCTCGGCAGCGCCACGCATGCGGTGATGACCTACGACCAGCGCCTGGCCCTGCTGCCGGCCTACCTGCAGCAACTGGTGATGGAAAGCCTGGGCAAGCGGGTCAAGCTCGACGGTTCTGCAGTGGACAGCGACACCGTGTCGGTGTGGTGGGGCGGTGCGGGTACCGATGTGCAGCACAGCTTCTTCCAGGCGCTGCATCAGGGCACCAGCGTGGTGCCGGCCGATTTCATCGGCACCGTGCACAACGACGATCCGTATGCGGAAAACCACGTCGCGCTGATGGCCAACGTGCTGGCGCAGACCGAAGCGCTGGCCAACGGCCAGGACAGCAGCGATCCGCACCGCAGCTATCCGGGCGGCCGCCCGAGCACGGTGATCCTGCTCGATGCGCTGACCCCGCAGGCGCTGGGTGCGCTGATCTCGATGTACGAGCACAGCGTCTACGTGCAGTCGGTGATGTGGGGCATCAACGCGTTCGACCAGTTCGGCGTGGAGCTGGGCAAGCAGCTGGCCAGCCAGTTGCTGCCCGCGCTGAAGGGCGAGTCGGCCGACGTGGCCGACCCGGTGACGCGCGAGCTGCTGGCCAAGTTGCGCGGCTGAGCCTGTCGCGCATCGATGGGTGTCAGACGACGGGGCCTGCGGGCCCCGTTTCGTTTCTGGAGCACCTGCCTGGCGATAAATTTGGACTAAATGGCCAAATTTCCCAAAATGGGACGTTGGGAGTAGGCTGAAGCCACCACAGCGCGCAGGACCGTCCCATGTCTCGCCTCCAGGATCTGCCCGAACTCGAAAAATCCCCCGCCGCCGACATCAAGGTGAAGGGCTGGCCCAGCCTGATGCGCAAGGTGCGCTCGCATGGCGCGGTGGTCATCACCAACCACAATCACCCCGAGGCGGTGGTGGTGGACGCGGAGGAATACCGCCGGCTGGTCAGCCAGGCAAGTGCAGCGATGGCCACCTCGACGCGCGCGCAGTCGCTGCAGGCACTGCAGGCCAGGTTCGATGCACATCTTGCGGCGGTGACCGATGGCGCAGGCCTGGCCCAGGTGATCGGCAAGCCGGCACGCGGGGGCAGCAAGATCACCCTGGGGCCGTCGCTCTAAATCGTGGGGAACATTCTGGTGCTGGCCGGCGTCAACGGTGCCGGCAAGAGTTCGCTGCTGGGCAGCCTGCTGCGGGAAGACGGTGCCACCTGGTTCAACCCGGATGCGTTCACCCGGGAGCTGGTGGAGCAAGGATGGTCACCCGGAGACGCCAATGCGCAAGCCTGGCAGGAAGGCGTGCGGCGGCTGCGTCAGGCCATGGCCGCCGGCCACGACTATGCATTCGAAACCACCCTGGGCGCGACCACCATCCCGCGCCTGCTGCGGCAAGCCTGCGCGACGCACACGGTGGCGGTCTGGTTCTGCGGCCTGTCCAGCGTCGAGCTGCATATCGCACGTGTGGCAGCGCGCGTGGCCGCGGGCGGGCATGCCATCCCCGAGCACAAGATCCGCGAACGTTACGATGCCTCGCGCGCCAACCTGATCGCGCTGTTGCCGCACCTGTCGGTGCTGCATGTCTACGACAACAGCGCGCCTGCCGACGCGACCGGGCAGGTCGCGCCGCTGCTGGTGCTGGAACTGGACCGCAACGGCCTGCAGTACCCGCAAACGCCCGAAGAACTGGCGCAGGTGCCCGATTGGGCCAAGCCCATCGTGATGGCGGCGCTGGAGTTGCGGCAGTCCTGACCGCGCGCTCAGGTACTTGCGGTCTGATCTGCTTCTCACTGACGCTGCCAGACATCCATCGACTCACCCGTAGGAGCGCACCCGGGCGCGACAGGCCATACCGGCAAAGCTCCTCGCGCCAGGTGCGCTCCTACTGGCCTTGCGACAGCAGCGAGAACGCCACGCTGCACGTGTCGGCCTCACCCGTAGGAGCGCACCCGTGCGCGACAGGGCATACCGGGAAAGCTCCTCGCGCCCAGGTGCGCTCCTACTGGCCTTGCGACAGCAGCGAGACGCCATGCTGCACGTCTGAGCTGTAGCGTCACGCAGCGCTGCAACTGCAACGGCGGCGCTTACGCCTTGCCCAGCTTCACCGCTACCGGGTCGCCGGTGAGGTAGCCCACCGCTGCGCCGAAACGGTTCTTGTAGTTGGCGCGGATCAGCGGATCCAACGTGGCCTTGACGGTGTCGTGCAGCGGGCTTTCCCAGTCGCCGGGATGCTGGAAATTGCTCATCACGTAGGTCCAGCCGTGGATCTGGTCGACCGCGTGCAGGCCGGTGGATTCGGCGCCGGCCGGCACCGACAGCACCCGCGTCAGCGTGCCGCTGTCCACGTTGTAGGCCCACAGGAAATTGTTGACGTGCAGGCTACTGTCTTCGCCAATGAACAAGGTGCGTAGCGCTTCGGAGAACTTGAGGTTGTCCGGGTTGGCCAGCCGTTCCGGGTCGGCCAGGTTGCCCAGCGCGTCGGCCTTGGCCAGATCGTGGCCGGTAAGCGCGGCCGGTGCGGCCATGTCGATCGGCACCCAGTCGCTGTGGATCGGCGCGCCGTGGTTGTCGCGCTGGCCGCCACGCAGATTCAGGGCGTACACCGCACCCGCATCCGGGCCTTCCACTTTCACATCGCCCGAGCCGTTGCGCATGCTGGTGACGATGTAGGACATCGCCATGTAGGCGATCTTGTCACGCGCGTTGACGGTGGTGCCTTCGAGCTTGGTGAAGCCCAGGCTGCCGCCGGCCAGCGCCGCGTAGCGATGGGTTTCCAGATAGGTCGCCGCCTTCTCCATGCCCGGCTTGATGCGGATCCAGTTGAAGGTGCCGTTGAACGGGATCTTGGTAAACGACGCATCGCCCGGGTCGCTCAGATGCACGTCGAGGATGTCGGCGGCGGTCAGACGGTCGGCCATGGCCTGGATCTCGGCGCTGGTGGCGTGGCCGAGCTTGATCCAGCGCAACGTGGCCGCGCCCGGGCCCACGCCCGAGGTCTGCTGCCACTTGCCCACATACAATGTGCCGGCCGACAGGTCCGCCTTGCGGTCGGCGATGAACATGAAAAGACCGCCATTGGTGGCGTCATCGCCCATCAGCACGGTGCGCTGGTCGGGCATCACCTGCACCAGCTCGTGCGAGATGCGGCCCAGGCAGTAGTGCTTGCGCACGCTCCCGGTGCCGTCCGGGTGCACGGTGATTTCGGGCAGGTGGCCGTAGTGATACGGGTTGGCTTTTTCCGGGTCGCCGTACAGATGCGTGCTGTAGCTGCGGAACTGGGTGTTGCCGGCCAGCGCGGTGGCGTCGGGTTCGTACTCTTCGCTGGACAGGTGGGTATTCCACGGCGACAGGCTGGCGCCGCAGGTGGTCCAGAGCCCGTGCACCGGCGCGGTGTCGACGTTGTGGTACTTCACCAGCGACAGCTTGCCGGTGGCCGGGTCCTGATCCAGCGTCAGCACCGCGATCGGCGCGGGCAGGTGGCGGTTGGTGTCGTTGCCGGCCTGGTCGCGGGTGGTGTATTCGAACTGCACCACCGCAAACACGTGGTTGCCCTTGACCCCGGGCACCTTGGCATCGGGCAGGGTCAGCAGCGAGGAGCCGTCCGGGCAATCGGAAAAGAACGGGCGTTCGGCACCGGGTTTGGAGCGGTCGATGATCGGCCGATGCTGGATGTCGTAATAGCCACCGGCCAGCACGGTGCCGCCCTTGCCGTCGGGCACCTGGTCGCCGGTGACGAAGAACGGGTGGTACGCAAGCGCATAACGCTGGCTGCTGCCGTCGCTGTGCGCCACCGTCAGCGCCGACCCCACCGTGGTGGTGGCCATCGCCGCGGGGTTGGCCAGGCTGGGTGCGGGCATGCCATGGAACGTGGCCGACACCAGCTGGGTCGGGTTGTCCGACGGCCGCAACGGGTGTGCGGCCAGTGCCGCGCCGCCGAGGTGTTGCAGGGCGGCGGCGCTGGCGCTGCCCAGCGGCAACAGCGGGACGGACGCCAGCAACTGCATCAGGCGGCGGCGGGCGGGATCGGGGGAGGCAGACATCGAAACTCCAGGCAAAGACGACGATCAACGATGGCCGGTGGCGCATCAGCAAGCCGGTCACGCTAGGCCCGAGGTATGACAGTTGTTTGACGGCGAGCTCACCCGTTGGCGGGCGTTCGAACACCTGCCTGCAAGCGAACCCGGCAATACCCGCGCGGGCGACAGGGGCTGCGCAGTGCGGAGCCTGCGAAGTGGTGCATTGCAGCAAAGTACGCCGCCGCGAAAGATCAAGCGCCACGCCGGATTCGGCGCTTTGCCGTGGTTTGACAGGTGCTGCCGGTATTCCAAGCCTATAGCCCGGGCCAATAAGTTGGCCGTCGTTTGGCATACAAGCGCGCGTTGTTGACAGGGTAGGGGAATCACGCAAGCGTACGCCGCCTAATGGCCTGCGGCGTCACGCATCGCCGTGGGGAGAACCACCTGGAGACCTGGATCTTGGACAAGCTGCTTCGTCGTACCTCCGCGCCTGTCGCGCGTCGTGCCCTCTCTCTGGCCACCGCCGCTGCGGTGCTGATGCTGGCCGCCTGCCAAGGCAAGGACACCGCTGCCGAGGCGAGCAAGACCGCGCCGGCCGCCGCTCCTGCCGAGGCGTCCACCACGATCCATCCCGACCAGTGGCCGTCGCCGAAGTGGCCGTTCGTCCAGGACCAGGCCCTGGAGCAGCGCATCACCGATGTGATGGCCAAGATGAGCGTCGAAGAGAAGGTCGCGCAGACCATCCAGGGCGACATCGCCAGCATGACCCCGGACGATGTGCGCAAGTACCGCATCGGCTCGGTGCTGGCCGGCGGCAATTCCGATCCGGGCGGCAAGTACGACGCCAGCCCGGCCGAATGGTTGAAGCTGGCCGACGCCTTCTATGAAGCGTCGATGGACACCTCCAAGGGCGGCAACGCGATTCCGATCATCTTCGGCATCGATGCGGTGCACGGCCAGAGCAACATCGTCGGCGCCACGCTGTTCCCGCACAACATCGGCCTGGGCGCCACGCGCAACCCGGAGCTGATCAAGCAGATCGGCGAAGTCACCGCCGCCGAAACCCGCGTCACCGGCATGGAGTGGACCTTCGCGCCGACCGTGGCGGTGCCGCAGGACGACCGCTGGGGCCGCAGCTACGAGGGCTATTCCGAGTCGCCGGACGTGGTGGCCAGCTTCGCCGGCAAGATGGTCGAAGGCGTGCAGGGCGTGCCGGGCACTCCGCAGTTCCTCGACGGCAGCCACGTGATTTCCTCGGTGAAGCATTTTGTCGGCGACGGCGGCACCACCGACGGCAAGGACCAGGGCGACACCAAGGTGTCCGAAGCCACCATGCGCGATATCCACGCGGCCGGTTACCCGCCGGCGATCGCGGCCGGTGCGCAGACGGTGATGGCCTCGTTCAACAGCTTCAACGGCGAGAAGATGCACGGCAACAAGGTCATGCTGACCGACGTGCTTAAGGGCCGTATGAACTTCGGTGGCTTCGTGGTCGGCGACTGGAACGGCCACGGCCAGGTCAAGGGCTGCACCAACGAAAACTGCCCGGCCTCGTTCATTGCCGGTGTCGACATGGCGATGGCCTCCGACAGCTGGAAGGGCATCTACGAGACCGAACTGGCGGCAGTGAAATCGGGCCAGATCTCGGCCGAGCGCCTGGACGATGCGGTGCGCCGGATCCTGCGCGTCAAGCTGCGCCTGGGCCTGTTCGAAGCCGGCAAGCCGTCCAAGCGCCCGCTCGGTGGCAAGTACGAATTGCTGGGCGCGCCGGAACACCGCGCGATCGCCCGCCAGGCAGTACGCGAGTCGCTGGTGCTGCTGAAGAACCAGGCCGGCATCCTGCCGCTGGATCCGAAAAAGCGCGTGCTGGTGCTGGGCGACGGCGCCAACGACATGGGCAAGCAGTCCGGCGGCTGGACGCTGAACTGGCAGGGCACCGGCACCAAGCGCAGCGACTACCCCAATGGCAACACCATCTGGGAAGGCCTGGACAAGCAGATCAAGGCCGCCGGCGGCAAGGCCGAGCTGGCAGTCGATGGTGCGTACAAGACCAAGCCCGACGTGGCGGTGGTGGTGTTCGGTGAGAACCCGTACGCCGAGTTCCAGGGCGACATCGCCACCCTGCTGTACAAGCCGGGCGACGAGAGCGAGCTGGCGCTGATCAAGAAGCTCAAGGCCGAAGGCATCCCGGTGGTGGCGGTGTTCCTGAGCGGGCGCCCGTTGTGGATGAACCAGTACATCAACGCCGCCGATGCCTTCGTCGCCGCCTGGTTGCCGGGTTCGGAAGGTGAGGGCATTGCCGACGTGCTGCTGCGCAAGGCCGATGGCACGGTACAGAACGACTTCAAGGGCAAGCTGAGCTTCTCCTGGCCCAAGACCGCGGTGCAGTTCGCCAACAACGTCGGGCAGAAGGATTACGACCCGCAGTTCAAGTTCGGCTTTGGCCTGACCTATGCCGACAAGGGCGACCTGGCCGCGTTGCCGGAGGAATCGGGCGTGTCCGGCGAGCAGTCGGTGGGCGGGGTGTACTTCGTGCGCGGCAAGCCGGCACTGGGCATTGCGATGCAGCTGTCCAATGCCGGCCAGGCCAACATGCCGGCGACTACGCTGCCGGTGGGTCTGTCCGATGGCAGCCTGAAGATGACCGCGGTCGACCACAAGGCGCAGGAAGATGCACGGCGTCTGGTCTGGTCCGGTGCCAAGGCCTCCAGCGTATTGCTGGTGTCTGGCAAGCCGGTCGATGTCTCGCGTGAGAGCAACGGCGATGTTCAGTTGCAGCTGACCGTGCGCCGCGATAGCGCGGTGACCGCGCCGGTGTGGCTGGGCGTGGGCTGTGGCGACAAGTGCGGCGGCCGCGTCGATGCGCAGAAGACTCTGGCCGCGCTGCCGCAAGGCCAGTGGAAGGTGGTGGGCGTGCCGTTGAAGTGCTTCGCAGTGGCCGGTGCGGATGTGACCAAGCTGACCCAGGTCGCCAGCATCGAAAGCGCTGCGGCGCTGGACCTGTCGGTGTCGAAGATCGCGCTGGGCGCACTCAACGAGGCCGAAGTCACGCTCGACTGCCCGGTCAAGTAAGCAGCACACCCGCAGGCGCGCTTGCGGGTATGCCCAGGTAAGAACCACATACATGCGTCGCCGGCCCCGGCGACGTGTTACAGCGGCCACCCTCAGCGGTGGTGTCATCAGCCGCCGCGGGACGCGCGCGTCGATCGGCCGGGACGGCCTGCAGCTGCGGTTCGCCGCGCTGCTGCCACGCACGTAGTGCGGGCGGCGGCAGTCTGCAGACCTGTCCGGTCCACGACGCTCAGCCCAGAGCCAGACAGGAGAGTGCAGTGGGTTTGGCGACGTTGGATATCGTGATTGTGCTGGTCTATCTGACCGGCATCTTCGTGCTCGCGCAGTGGGTCTCGCGCGAGAAGGCAGGTCACAGCAAGAGCGCCGAGGATTACTTCCTGGCCAGCAAGTCGTTGCCGTGGTGGGCGATCGGCGCCTCGCTGATCGCCGCGAACATCTCGGCCGAACAGATCATCGGCATGGCCGGTTCCGGTTATGCGATCGGCCTGGCGATCGCCTCCTACGAGTGGATGGCGGCGCTGACACTGCTGATCGTGGGCAAGTTCTTCCTGCCGATCTTCCTGCGCAACGGCATCTACACCATGCCGCAGTTCCTGGAACAGCGGTACGGCAAGTGGATCCGCACGCTGATGGCGGTGTTCTGGCTGCTGCTGTACGTGTTCGTCAATCTCACCTCGATCCTGTGGCTGGGGTCGATCGCGGTCAGCCAGGTCACCGGCATGGACCAGACCCTGGCGCTGGCGTTGATCGGCGTATTCGCGCTGGTCTACCAGCTGTACGGCGGTCTGAAGGCGGTAGCGCTGACCGACATCGTGCAGGTCACGCTGCTGGTGCTGGGCGGCCTGCTGGTGGCCGGGCTGACCCTGGCGCGGATCGGCGACGGTGCCGGCGTGCTGGCCGGCTTCAAGCACCTGTGGAGTGCGCACCCGGAGCACTTCCACATGATCCTGAGCAAGGACAACCCGTTCTACAAGGACCTGCCCGGCCTGAGCGTGCTGCTGGGCGGTCTGTGGGTGATGAACATCAGTTACTGGGGTTTCAACCAGTACATCATCCAGCGCGCGCTGGCGGCCAAGAACATCGGCGAGGCGCAGAAGGGCATGGTGTTCGCCGCGTTCCTGAAGCTGCTGATGCCGTTGGTGATCGTGGTGCCGGGCATCGCCGCGGTGGTGCTGGCGCCGGACCTGGCCAAGCCCGACCAGGCCTATCCGACCATGATGCAGTTGTTGCCGACCGGCATCCTGGGCCTGGTGTTCGCGGCGCTGGTGGCGGCGATCGTGGCCTCGCTGGCCTCCAAGATCAACTCGGTGGCGACGATCTTCACCCTGGATTTCTACGCCAAGTTCCGCCCGCAGACCGAGCAGAAGCAACTGGTGCGCGTGGGTCGCATCGTGGCGATCGTGGCGGTGGTGATCGGCATCCTGACCGCGCGGCCGTTGCTGGGCAACTTCGATCAGGGCTTTCAGTTCATCCAGGAATTCACCGGCTTCTTTACGCCTGGCGTGGTGGTGATCTTCATGCTCGGCCTGTTCTGGAAGCGCGCCAATGAAGCCGGCGCACTGACCGCGGCGATCGGCTCGGTAGTGCTGTCGTTCGCGCTCAAGTTCGCCTGGCCGGAACTGCCGTTCATGGACCGCATCGGCGTGGTGTTCGTGGCGGCGCTGGTGCTGGCGGTGCTGGTGTCGTTGATGACCGCGCCCACCCAGGCGCGCGACCTGATCCGTACCGACGATGTGGCTTACGGCACCACGCTGGGCTTCAAGGTCGGCGCGATCGGAGTGGTGGTGATCCTGATCGCGCTGTACGCGGTGTTCTGGTAATCGCTCGAGCGATCCGCTGAGATTGGCTGTACGCAATGCGGCGCGACACTCAGGTGTCGCGCCGCATTGCGTTTGCACCTTGTGCTGCTGCCGTTTACACCCGCGCCGCGGCCAGGCTTGCGGCGAGCAGGTTAACCGGCGCTTCAAACTGCTCATACCACGGCGTCTGCAGCCAGGTTTCCAATGCGGCCGCCGGCATCGGTTTGGCGATCCAGTAGCCCTGGCCTTCGTCGCAGCCCCAGGCACGCAACTGCGTGTAGGCCTCTGCCGACTCGATGCCTTCGGCGACCACGCGCTGGCCCAGGCTGTGGCCGAGCTGGATCATCGCCGGTACCAGGGTGCGGTCGGTGCGGTTGTCCGGCAACGAGCGGATGAAGGACTGATCGATCTTCAACGAGCTGGCCGGCAATTGCTTGAGATAGCTGAAATTGCTGTAGCCGGTGCCGAAGTCGTCGATGGCGATATGCACGCCCAGCGCCGCGATGGCCGCCAATTGCTCGGCCAGATGCTCGGGGTGGCGGATCATCGCGCTTTCGGTGAATTCGATCTCCAGCCGGCGCGGATCCAGGTTGTGGCGTTCCAGGCCACGCCGCAGCAGGCCGACGAATCCGGGCCGGTCCAGATCGGCGGCCGACACGTTCAGGGCCAGATTGAAATCCAGTCCCTGTTGCTGCCAGCGCGCGGCCTGGGCGATGCCGTTGTCGATGACCCAGGCGGTGATGCGGTTGATCAATGCGGTTTTTTCGGCCATCGGCACGAAGTCGGCGGGCATCACCGGGCCGATCATCGGATGCTGCCAGCGCAGCAGCGCCTCCACTCCGACGCAGCGGTGATCGTGCAGGTCCACGCGCGGCTGGTAGTGCAGGCGCAGCTGGCTGGCGCTGTCCAGCGCGGCGGGCAGGGAAGCCAGCAGGCGGAAGGTGTTGCGCTGGGCCACGTCGTGCTTGCGCTCGTACATGCTCCACGGCACGCCGCGTTCGCGCGAGATATCCACCGAGGTGGTCAGCGAGCGGATGGTGTCGGCCGCGCCATAGCTGGTCTGCAGTGAGACCGCGCCGATCGAGGCCACTGCGGTATGCGGAATGCCCTGATGTTCCAGTGTCTCGGCAAAGGCCTTGGAGACCTTGGTGCACAGCGCGGACAGACGCTGCGTTTCGGCCTGGGCCAGAAAACCGAAGGTGGTCGGGTCCAGCCGATACAGCGCGGTACCGGCGGGCAGATAGGCCGCCAGCCGACGCTGGGCGATGGCCACATAACCGTCGGCGTAATCCCAGCCCAGCGCTTTGACCATGTCGCGGAAGTAATCGCTGCCGCAGATGTCGACCGCCACCGCGGTGGTGGCCGGCGCGCTGTCGCGTTGCGACAGCCAGGCATCCAGGTCTTCGGCAAAGCGCGACCGATTGGGCAGCCCGGTCGGGCCGTCGCGGTAGGTGGTGCTGCGCAGGTTTTCCACCCGCAGCACCGCCAGGTCGCGCAGGCCTTCCAGCTGGGTGATCGCTTCGGCGTCCAGGCCCGGACGCGGGCTGGTCCCGATCACACACAAGGTGCCGATGCGGTGGCCGTCGCGCAGCGTCAGCGGCGCGCCGGCGTAGAAGCGGATGAAGGGTGGCCCCAGCACCAGCGGGTTGTGGCAAAAGCGCGGATCCAGTTGCGCGTCGGGCACCACCATCACCTCGGGGGCGCGGATCGCATGCGCACAGAACGCCTGGTCACGCGGCGTTTCCTGCGGTTCCAGGCCGATGCGGGCCTTGAACCACTGACGATGCTCGTCCACCAGCGACACCAGCGCGATTTCTGCGCCAAGGTTGCGGGCGGCCATGGCGGCGATGGTCTCGAACACCGGGTCCGGCGGCGAGTCCAGCAGGCACAGGCCACGCAGGACGGACAACCGGGTCGACTCGTCGACCACGGGCGGAGGAGGGGACTTGGCGGGAGCGAGCGCGGATTGCATGCGCTTCTATCGGCCTGGAGCGTAATCCCTTGACCGATCGCGCTGGGCGCCGTTCAGTTGAAGCGGGGCTTGCCACGCGATGGCTGCGACTGAGCCGCTGCCGCGACGACAGCTGCGCGATGGCATCAGGCCACAGTATGCGGCGAGAGCCAGGCGCCAGGCCCGCGGTCGCTCTGACTCCCACGTCATGCGTGATGTAAGCAAACGTGCGGCGTCGCGGTCGGCGCTGGCGCACGGCCGCTAAACATTGGCGACGCCTTGCCGATCACTGAGGGTGCGCCTGCTTCGTTGCCCCACAACAACGTAATCGTTCAGCGCGCTTGTTTCGGCGCTTGTTCGATATGTGACAGGGGTTGCATCGGCTGACACGTCAAATTGACACAGTGTTCACGCGCACTGTGGGTGCCGCCATTGCTCGTCGTCCTCCCCTCTGTCTGGAAAATCGATCGTGAAATCACCGTTGTCTCGTTTTGCCCGCCGCATGCTGCTGGTCGTTGCAGGCCTGGCAGTGTCGTCTGCCGCACACGCGGGGCTGTCGGTGTCCGGCACACAACTACGTGAGTCCAATGGCAACACCGTGGTCTTGCGTGGCGTCAATCTGCCGCACGCCTGGTATGCAAGCCGTACCGACGCGGCCCTGGCTGCCATCGCTGCCACCGGCGCCAATAGCGTGCGCGTGGTGCTCAGTTCCGGTTATCGCTGGAACCGCACACCGGAGGCCGAGGTGTCGCGCATCATCGCGCGTTGCAAAAGCCTGGGCCTGATCGCGGTGCTGGAAGTGCACGACACCACCGGCTATGGCGAAGACGGCGCTGCCGCTGGCCTGGCCCACGCTACTGCGTACTGGACCAGCATCCGCAAGGCGCTGATCGGCAACGAAGACCAGGTCATCATCAACATCGGCAACGAGCCGTTCGGCAATCAGTTGAGCGCCAGCGAATGGGTCAACGGCCATGCAACCGCGATCGCCGCATTGCGCAAGGCCGGACTGACCCACGCCCTGATGGTGGATGCGCCGAACTGGGGCCAGGACTGGAAGTTCTACATGCGCGACAACGCTGCGGCGTTGCTGGCGCGCGACAGCCGCCGCAACCTGATCTTCAGCGTGCACATGTACGAAGTGTTCGGCAGCGATGCGACGGTCAACAATTATCTGCGCGCCTTCCGCGATAAAAAGCTGGCGCTGGTGGTCGGCGAGTTCGGTGGAGACCATCGCGGCGCGCACGTGGACGAGGCAGCGATCATGCGCCGTGCCCGCGAATACAACGTCGGCTATCTGGGCTGGTCGTGGTCGGGCAATGACAGCAGCACGCAATCGCTGGACATCGCAATCGGCTGGAACGCTACGCGCCTCAGCAGCTGGGGGCGCAACCTGATCCTCGGCGCCGATGGCATCACCGCGACCTCGCGCAGGGCGAGCGTGTTCGGGCCACGTTGAGAGTGACGCCCTGCGGTCAGCGTCTTTGGTTTTTCGGGATGGGTGGATAGTTAGCTGCCGAGCTGCCGAGCTGCGGCCTGGCTGCGGGGCCCTTGCCCGCCCACCATCGCAGGACACGCCGCAAGTACGTACTTGTAGGCTCTTACGCGGCATCCATGCCGCGTAAGTTCCCGCGACGGTGAGCGGGCAAGGACCAGTTGAGATGGTCGGTGCGCATGACACAAGCGATGTGCTGTAAGCACTGTTCGGATAATTGCGCGTCCAGTCATTTTCCAAACGTAAGCCGGGGAGCTTTTCAAGAAAGCAGCCGATCAACTCTCTGGCGCGGTGTCCTTACCGGTTGCGGGACCCTTGGCGGCATGGATGCCGCCAAGGAGCCTCCATGGATGGATTCACGGCGTGTCCCGCAAGCGGCGAGGGCACCGCGCTCTCGACTCACCGAGCTTTTGACTCAGTGTCGGATCGAACCAAAAAACAACGCCGTGTTTGAATGGATCAAGCCTGGAATAGCACCTGAAAAACGCCACGGTTCAACGTTTCGTTGTCAGGCCTCAACGCCCGGGCTCGCGTAACGGCCCCGGGCTTGGACGCTTGGTCAGCTTGCGCTGCAGCGAGCGACGGTGCATGCCGAGCAGGCGGGCGGCGGCGGAGACATTGCCGCCGGTCTCGTGCAGCGCCTGCTGGATGTGCTCCCACTGCAGGCGGCTGAGCGGTGTCATCATTTCCCGCGCGGTTTCTTCTTCGTCCGGCTCCGGCAGCTCGTCGTCCTCTTCGCCCAGCGCCCGCATGATGGTGGGGATATTGGCCGGCTTGGGCAGGTAGTCGTCGGCGCCGAGCTTGATCGCCTCCACCGCAGTGGCGATGCTCGCATAGCCGGTGACCAGCAGAATGCGCATGTCGGCGCGGATCTCGCGCAGCGGCTGGATCAGGCTCAGACCGGAATCGTGGCCGAGCTTGAGATCGATCAAGGCGAAATCGGGCAGGGCGCTGCGTGCGGTCGACAGGGCACTGGCCGCGTCGGTGGCGGTCAAGGTTTCCACGCCGCGGCGGGCGAGGCTGCGCTGCAGCGTGCGCAGGTACAAGGTGTCGTCGTCGACCAGCAGGCCGGTACGCAGGGGAGTGCTTGTCATGCGAGTGCCTCGTGTTCGGAGAGCGGCAGACGGAAACCGACGCGGGCGCCGCTGCCTTCGGCGGGCAGCATCCACAACTCGCCCTGCAGCCGCTCGACGGTAGCGTGCGAGAGCGCCAACCCGACTCCCATGCCGTCGTGCTTGCCGCTGTTGAATAAAGTGCCCGGCAGCATGGCCTGCGAGGTGTCGAAGCCCGGCCCGTAGTCGCGGACTTCGCCGCTGAGATGGTCCTGCTCCACGCGCAGGGTGAGATCGATCTGCGGCCGGCCGGCGCGTTCGCCGGCATCGGCCGCATTGTTGAGCAGCACCATCAGCAGATGGCTGACGCCCGGCTGCAGCAGCAGGCGCATCGGTGCGTCGTCGTTGCGGCGCAGCTCGATGGTCGGGCGTACCAGCCGCCATTGTTCCAGCACGTCCTTGACCGCCACCTCGCGGCTGAGGTGGCCGTTGTCGGCCGGTGCGGCCAGCGCCAGCACGCGCTCGTGGCACTGCACCAGCAGTTCGCGCAGGGTGTCCAGATCCTCGCGCAATTCGCCCTGGTCGCATTGGTCGGCGATGTCGTCGACCAGCAGGGTCATCGTCGCCAGTGGCGTGTTGAGTTCATGTGCCACCGAGGCGGCATGCGTGGCCAGCGCGACGATGCCCTCGTTACGCGCAAAGCGCTCGCGCAGCGTGGAGATCTCGCGCTCGCGTTCGCGCATCGACAAGGCCAGCCGGGTGGCAAAGGCCAGCACCACCACCGTCGACAGCAGGAAGTTGGCTGCCATGCCCCACATGTGCAGGCTGAGCGGGTCGAAGCTGCCGTAGGGCAGCGGCAGGCCGAACGCCGCACTGATCACATAGCCGGCGACACAGGACGCCGCCACGGCCATCGCCCAGCCCAGCGGCAGGGCCAGCGCGGCCAGCGCGATCAGCACTAGGAACAGCGAGCCGAACGGGTTGGCGATGCCGCCGCTCCAGCCCACCATCCAGGTCAGCACGGTGACATCGACCAGGATATGGCCGAACTCGGTGGCCGGGCTGACCGCGCCACGGTGGGCCACCCGCAATTGCGCATACAGGTTGAACACCGCCAGTGCGGCCACGCCGGCCCACAAGGGTTGCTGCGGCAGGTCCAGGCCCATCAGGCCGGTGGCGACCAGGATGGTGGCGGCCTGGCCGGCGGTAGCCAGCCAGCGCAGGCTGCACAGGGTCCGCAGGAAGGAGGCGTCTGAGGAATTCATCACGGCAATGCTATGCGCTCGGGGGCGTGGCGGCCTGCGACAAACCGTCGCATCGGCCCGGAAGACGACCCGCGCAGCGCTTCAGCTGTGAGCGGACCGATGACAGGCTAAAATACCGCGATGTACGACGCCGTGACTCGCCCAACCCCTCCCGCCGACGCCACCGCCTGGCCGCGCCGCATCACCCAGGCCGTCAAGATCGGCAGCGTGACTGTGGGCGGCGGCCACCCGGTGGTCGTCCAGTCGATGACCAATACCGATACCGCCGACATCGCCGGCAGCGTCAAGCAGGTGGCCGACCTGTGGCGCGCCGGCTCGGAAATGGTGCGCCTGACCGTCAACAACGCCGAGTCGGCCGCGGCCATTCCGCGCATCGTCGACAAGCTGCGCATGATGGGGATCGAGGTGCCGTTGATCGGCGATTTCCATTACAACGGTCACCAGTTGCTCGCCGCCGAGCCGGCCTGCGCCGAAGCGCTGGCCAAGTACCGCATCAATCCGGGCAATGTCGGCTTCGGCAAGAAGAAGGACCTGCAGTTCGCGCAGTTGATCGAGTTCGCGATCAAGTACGACAAACCGGTGCGCATCGGCGCCAACTGGGGCTCGCTGGACCAGTCGCTGGCTGCGCAGCTGATGGACGAGAACTCGCAACGCGCCACGCCCTGGGATGCCGGTCGCGTGCTGCGCGAGGCCTTGATCCGTTCGGCAGTGGATTCGGCCGAGCGCGCGGTGGAGCTGGGGCTGGCGCGCGAGCGCATCATCCTGTCGGCCAAGGTATCCGGTGTGCAGGAGCTGATCGCGGTGTATCGCGACATGGCGAGCCGCTGCGACTTTGCGCTGCATCTGGGCCTGACCGAGGCCGGCATCGGCAGCAAGGGCATCGTGGCCTCGGCTGCGGCGCTGAGCGTGCTGCTGCAGGAAGGCATCGGCGACACCATCCGCATCTCGCTGACGCCGGAACCGGGCCAGTCGCGCACCCAGGAAGTGATCGTCGCGCAGGAACTGCTGCAGACCACCGGCCAGCGCGCCTTCACGCCGATGGTCACGGCCTGCCCGGGCTGCGGCCGCACCACCTCCGAGTTCTTCCAGGAACTGGCCGGCGTGGTGCAGAACCATGTGCGCGCCAAGATGCCGGAGTGGAAGATCAGCAACCCCGGCGCGGAAAACATGACCCTGGCGGTGATGGGCTGCGTGGTCAATGGGCCGGGCGAATCGCGCCACGCCAACATCGGCATCTCGTTGCCGGGCACCGGCGAGGCGCCGTCGGCGCCGGTGTTCATCGATGGCGAAAAAAGCGTCACCTTGCGTGGCGAAAACATCGCCTACGAGTTCATCGATCTGATCGATCAGTACGTCGAACGCACCTATGTCCGCCGCGCCGGCTGAATCGCCGGCCGGTTTTAGGGGATGGCTGCGTAGCAATGCGTGGCGCATGGCATTGCTGTTTGCCGGCGTGCTGTTGCCCTTGGGCTTGTTCGTCGACCTGGCCGACGAAGTCCACGAGCTGGAAAATTTCTATTTCGACGAGCCCCTGCTGTGGAGCATGCGCAGCATCGCCACGCCGGGGCTGGATGCGTTTTTCGGGGTGATCTCCAAGATCGGCTACCAATACGGGGTGATCCCGGCCGATATCGCCATCGTGCTGGTGTTGCTGATGTTGCGGCGCTGGCGCGAGGGAACCTTTGCCGCACTCGGCTTTGGTGGCTCGGCCTTGTTGAACATGGGCGCCAAGCAGGTGTTCCAGCGCGACCGCCCGAGCCTGTGGGAATCGATCGCCCCGGAAAGCACTTTCAGCTTTCCCAGCGGTCATGCGATGGGCTCGATGACGCTCGCTGCGGTGCTCATCGCGCTGGCCTGGAACACGCGCTGGCGCTGGCCGGTGACCATTGCCGCCAGCCTGTTCGCGGTATTGGTCGGCGTGTCGCGGATCTACCTGGGCGTGCATTATCCCTCCGACATCCTGGGCGGCTGGTCGGCCGCGCTGGTATGGGTGGTCGGGCTGTATCTGGTGATGTTTCGCGGCGCACGGCGGCCGCATTGGCGCCGCCATCTCACCTCGGCCTGAGGGCACGGCCGCGCGACGTCGAACGTGGTCGGCGCAGGCGTGTGACCGGGACTGGCGCAGACCGGCACGGCGTTCGACTCAGTAACGACGTACGCGCTCCCGGCGCCACAACTGCAGCCCGATCACGCTGCCGATCGCGGCCAGCAGAATCATGTAATACGCCGGTCCCATCGGGTGCTGCTTGAGCAACATCACCACCACCAGCGGGGTCAGGCCACCGAATACCGCATAGCCCAGGTTGTAGGCGAACGACACGCCGGACAGGCGCACCACCGGCGGAAACGCTTCGACCATGACGCGCGGAACCGCCCCCAGGACGCCGAGCGCCGCGCCCAGCAGGGCGTACAGCGGAAACAGCAACTGCGGATCACCGGCCAGGCGATAGAACAGCCAGGCGCTGGCGCCCAGGAACACGCTGCCGGCAAGCAGCACACGTCCATTGCCGCAGCGATCGGACAAGGCGCCGGCCACGATCGAGCCGACCGCCTGCAACAGGACCGCGAGCAGGTTGGCCTGCAAGGCGACCGCTGCCGGGTAGTGGTACGCGCTCTGCAACAGCGTTGGCGTCATCAACGACACCACCAGCACCCCGGCTGCCACCATCCAGGTCAGCCACAACGACTGCGCCACACTGCGTGGATGATCGCGCAGCACCAGTTTGAGCGGCGTTTCACGCGCGACGGCACGCATCGCCATCAGCTCGACGAACACCGGCGTTTCGTGCAGCCAACGCCGCAGATACACGGAAAGCAGGCCGAAGAGGCCGCCGGCCAAAAACGGCAGGCGCCAGGCATAGTCGGCGATTTCCTGCGGCGTGAAAGCGCGATTGATCGCCCCGGCGCTGAGCGAACCGAGCAACACCCCGGCGGCCAGGCCGGCGGTCAGTGTTCCGCAAGCCAGTCCCCTGCGTTGCGCAGGCACGTGCTCTGCGACGAAGACCCATGCACTGGGAACTTCGCCGCCGATGGCCGCGCCCTGCAGCAACCGCATCGTCAGCAGCAGTAGCGGGGCGGCCAGGCCGATCTGCGCATAGGTCGGCAGCACGCCGATGGCCAGCGTTGGCAAGGCCATCAACCCGATGCTCAGCGCGAACATGCGCTTGCGACCGAGCAGATCGCCGAAGTGCGCCATCACGATCCCGCCCAGCGGACGGATCAGGTAGCCGGCAGCAAAGATGCCGAAAGTCTGCAACTGCCGCATCCAGTCCGGTATGCCTGGCGGAAAGAACAGCTCTCCCAGCACCGTCGCGAAGAAGATGAAGATGATGAAGTCGTAGAATTCCAGCGCGCCGCCCAGGGCGGACAGGCCCAGCGTCTTGTAGTCGCCGCGTGTGAGCTGGCTTGCGGGTGCAGTGCCTGTTGCGGAAGGGGTCTTCAAGGCATGACATCCTGTGGCAGGTGCTCGCGCGCATGCGCGTGCTGGAGCAGTGAGGTAGGCGTCGTCAGTGGCATCGCTGCGGCAACGCGCAGCTTGCACGCTCGCCCGCCACGGCCGGGCGCGTGCACTTCGGGAAAGGCGCGCTGGCTGCGCCTTCGGTGCCGATCAGTCGCGCACACTTGCGTGCGCAGCCGCTTCGGCATGCAGTGCGGTGGTGTCGAACAACGGCAGCTGCGCATCGCTGCTGTCCACCAGCAGCGAAATCTCGGTGCAGCCCAGGATGATCGCTTGCGCACCCTCCTGGCCGAGGTCGGCCATGACCTGGCGGAAATAGCCGCGCGACTCCGGCCGGATGATGCCCTGGCAGAGTTCGTCGTAAATCACTCGATGCCGTTGCGCGCGTGCGTCGGCCGGCGGTACCAGCACCTGCAGGCCACGCGCAGCCAGGCGCTCGCGATAGAACGGCTGTTCCATGGTGAAACGCGTGCCGAGCAGCCCGACCCGGGTGACCCCCGCGGCAATCAACGCATCGGCGGTGGCATCGGCGATATGCAGCAATGGCAGCGGCGTTGCGGAGGTGATCGCATCGGCAACGCAATGCATGGTGTTGGTGCACAGCACCAGGAAGTCGGCACCGCCGGCATGCAGCGCGCGCGCCGCTGCCGCCATTGCCTGGCCTGCGCCGTCCCAGTCGCCGGCGTGTTGCAGGCGCTCGATCTCATGGAAATTGACGCTGTACAGCAACAGCCTGGCCGAATGCAGGCCGCCGCAGGCCAGGCCCACCCGCTGGTTGATGATGCGGTAATAGGGCAGGGTGGATTCCCAGCTCATGCCGCCGATCAGGCCGATGGTTTTGCTTGGAACCGGCATGCCGACCTCACCTTGGAACAGTCAACGAAGTGCGTGCGCATCGCCCCTTCAATGGCCGGGGAGCGCGTACCAGCGCAGTGTACGTCGGCATCGTCGCCACGCCACCGCGCGGGCCGGTCAGGCCGCTCGCAGACGGTCGATCACTCGCCCGGTTTTGCGCCTTCCAGCGGTGCGTGCGTGGCGGCGCGACGCGCCAGCACGCTTTCACGATGGGCGATGTAGACATTGGCGCAGATGATGATGGCCGCACCGATCAGGGTATGGTGTTCGATCGCCTCGCCGAACAGCCACCAGCCCAGCAGCGCCACCAGCGGCAGCTGCATGAAGCTGATCGGCTGCAGTGCGGAGACTTCGCCAAGCTTGAGCGCGCGCGTCCAGAACAGCTGGCCGGCGGTACCGAAGATGCCCGTCGCCGCCAGCCAGAGCCAGTCGATGCCCTGCGGCCAGCTCCACTGGAACAGCGCCGGAATCAGCGACATCGGCACCCAGAACACATAGGTGTAGAACACCACGGTGTCCGAGTCGTCGCTGCGCGAGAGCTGCTTGATCTGGATCGCCACCACGGCGCTGATCACCGCTGCCAGCAGCGCAATCAGCAGGCCGGGCGTAAAGGTGGACGAGCCCGGCCGCAGGATCACCAACACGCCGATGAATCCGGCCGCCACCGCCAGCCAGCGGCGCAGGCGCACCTGTTCGTGCAGCCACACCACGGCCAGCACGGTGACGAACAACGGGGTGGAATACGACAGCGAGATCGCCTGCGACAACGGCAGATGGCCGATCGCCCAGAACCCGCACAGCATCGAAGCCAAGCCGATCAGGGTGCGTGCCAGGTACTGCGGCAATTGCCGCGTGCGCGGCAGCGCCTTGCCGGCGCGCAGGATCAGCGGCAACAGGGCTAACAGCCCGAACGCATTGCGAAAGAACGCGATCTCGGTGGTGGCGATCGTGCCCGAGGCCAGCCGGATGCAGATGGCCATCAGGCCGAAGGCGAAGGTACTGGTGAGCATCCACAGCGCAGCACGTCGTGATGCCTGCTGCGCTGTCACCAATGCGCTCCGATGATGCGCGGCTCCGGCTCCAGGATCACCGAGTAACGCTCGCGCACCGATTCGGCGATGCGCCGCGCAAAGTCCAGCAGCTGCGCACCGCTGGCGGTGCCGTAATTGACCAGCACCAGGGCGTGATCCGGCGACACCCCGGCATCGCCTTCGCGCCGGCCCTTCCAGCCGCACTGCTCGATCAACCAGGCCGCCGACAACTTGCCCTGGCCGGGCTGCTCACCGGGGTAGACCGGCATATCGGCAAAGGTGGCCTGCAGCGCGGCAATCTGCTCGCTGGGCAGCAAGGGATTCTTGAAGAAGCTGCCGGCATTGCCGAGCACATCCGGGTCCGGCAGTTTGCGCCGACGGATGTTGATCACCGCCTGCGCCACATCGGCGGCACCGGCCAGGTCGGCGCCCATGCTCGCCAGCTCCTCGCGGATGCCGGCGTAGTCCAGTCGCAACTCGTGCAGCAGCGGCAGATTGAATTCCACCGCGACGATCAGATAACGCTCCGGCTGTTGCTTGAACACGCTGTCGCGATAGGCAAAGGCGCACTCGGCCGCGGTCAGCCGCACGAACTGCTGGGCATGCAGATCGAAGGCGTCCACCACATGGATGAAGTCGCCCACTTGCGCGCCGTATGCGCCGATGTTCTGGATCGGGCAGGCGCCGACGGTGCCGGGAATCAAGGCCAGATTCTCCAGCCCCGACAGGCCTTGCTGCAGCGAATACAGCACCAGCGCGTGCCAGTTGACGCCGGCACCGGCGCGCACGATGGCGTGGTCGGCGTGGTGCGCGATGATGGCGATGTCGCGGTTTTCGAAACACAGCACGCAGCCCGGCGGGTCGCCGGCCAGCAGCACGTTGCTGCCGCTGCCCAGTACCAGCAGCGGTTGCCCGGCGATTTCCGGCGCCGCCAGCGCCTGCGGCAAGGCAGCGGCTGCGTGGATGCTCAGCAACCAGCGCGCCGTGGCATCGACATGAAAGGTATTGAGCGCGCGCAGGGGCGCGTGTTCGCTCAAACGCCAGCCGGCCTGCGTTGCATCGCTCATAGCGGCGACACCGCACCACCGCTGGGCGCTTCGCGGCGGCGACGGATCGCGTCCACGCATTCGCCGATCAGCGGCGGCCCGCGATAGACCAGGCCGCTGTAGCACTGCACCAGCGTCGCGCCGGCTGCCATCTTGGCCACCGCATCCGCACCGGAGTTGATGCCGCCCACGCCGATCAACGGAATCGACTCCGGCAGACGCGCGCGCAGGCGGCGCAGCACCAGGGTGGATTGCCCCAGCAGCGGCGCGCCCGACAGGCCGCCGGCTTCGGCGGCCAGCGGATGGTTGGCGATCAGGGTGCGCGTCACCGTGGTGTTGGTGGCGATCACGCCATCCACCGCCAGATCGGCCAGCACGCGCGCGGCCGCATCGATGTCGCGGTCGTTGAGATCGGGGGCCACCTTCACCAGCATCGGCACGCGCTTGCCGTGTTGAGCGGCCAGGGCTTCCTGGGTTTCGCGCAGATCGGCGATCAGTCGGCGCAGCGCCTGTTCTTCCTGCAGTTCGCGCAAGCCGGCGGTGTTGGGCGACGAGATGTTGACCGTAATGTAGTCGGCCAGCGGGTATACGCGCTCCATGCAATAACGGTAGTCGCTGGTGGCTTCCTCGTTGGGCGTGTCCTTGTTCTTGCCGATGTTGATGCCGAGCAGGCCGCCACGACGCCGCGCGCGTTGCACGTTGGCCACCAGCACGTCCACGCCCAGGTTGTTGAAGCCCATGCGGTTGATCACCGCCTGGTATTCCGGCAAGCGGAACATGCGCGGCTTGGGATTGCCTTCCTGCGGACGCGGCGTCACCGTGCCGATCTCGACGAAGCCGAAACCCAGCGCAAGCAGCGCATCGATATGCTCGCCGTTCTTGTCCAGGCCGGCACCGAGCCCGACCGGGTTGGGAAACATCAGACCGAAGGCCGGCGTCGGCAGCGGCACCGGGCGCTTGGCCAGCAGCGGCGTGGTGCCGGTGCGGTAGGCGACGTCGATGGAGCGCAATGCCAGCGCGTGGGCGCGCTCGGCGTCGAGGGAAAACAGCAAGGGGCGGGCAAGCGAATACATGCGGGTCAGTTCAATCCCCCGGCGAACACCCGGGTCTGGTATTGGAAGTCGATCAGCCCGTCGCGCGCATGCGCGTCGAACAGCGTGCGTAGCGCGGCGAGCATCGGGGCATGGCGTGGGTCATGCGCGAGCGGCGCATACGACGAAGACAGCAGCCGGCCGCGCAAGGCGTCGAAGTCCAGCCGCTGCACATTCGGAAAGCGTGCCATCGCGCGGAAGCCTTCGCCGAACCACGCCTGCATGGTGGCATCGTCCTGATAGCGTTCGGCCACGGCCGAATAGTCGGTGCCGTAGTCCAGCAGCAATTGCTCGTAGCCGCGCAGGAAGTCGGTGGTGTCCAGCTCGCGGCTGTTCCAGTAGATCACCGCCAGACCGCCGGGCTGCAGGATGCGCGCCCACTCGGCACGCACCGCCTGCACGTCGAACCAGTGGAAGGCCTGCGCCGCAGACACCAAGCCGACGCTGGCATCGGCCAGCCCGGTGGCCTCGGCGGTGCCGTCGACCGCGCGGAACTTGGGGAACTCCGCCAGCCACTGCTGCGCGGCTGCGCGCATGGCCGGATTGGGTTCCACCGCCGTGACCGGATAACCGGCCTCCAGAAACAGCCGGCTGGAGATGCCGGTACCGGCACCGATATCGGCCACCGCGGTGGCCGGCGTCAGGCCCAGCTCTTCGTGCAGCCAGCGCAGCAGCTGCGGCGGATAGCTCGGCCGGTAGCGCACATAGGCCGCGACGCGGTCGTTGAAGCGTTGGGCGGAGGAGGGCGCGGCCATGCTCAACTGTTGGCGGCCGCAAGCCAGGCCAGGCCGCCGAAGAACAGGATGAAGATCGCCACCCCTGCCACCCAGAGCGCGACCGCCAGCCAGCCAAGAATCAGCCCGCCGATGGCCAGGCCGTCGCCGTCCAGCCCCTGCGGATTGCGGCGGATTTCGCCACGCGCCAGATGGCCGGTGATGATGGCGCAGAGGCTGCCGAGGAACGGGATCAGCGTCCAGCCGAGAATGCCCGAGACCAGGCTGACGATGGCCATGGCGCTGGTCTGTCGAACGACGACGTTCATCATGAACTCCTGAAGTGGCGGCAGCCGACGGCTGGCGTGTCCTGATTATCCCAGAGCCGCCGCCCGAATGGCGTGCCGTCTGCGGCCAGACGCGGTGCATGGCCGGTTTTGACCGGAATGGGAGGGCTCGCGTGTCTGGTCGCCCTGCTATCGGACCGAGCGGCCGATGAGACGTTGGGTGCCGAGATCGTGCGCAGCTGCGTGGCGCACTGCCAATGACCAAGACATCGGAACCAAGCCGCCGCTGATTGGCTGAGCCGGACGCAGGCGCAACGTGGCAGCCATGCTCCGGCAAGCTTGCGACAGCGCGCCGGCTCGATCCCCGGCGCGCCTGCACATCGATCAAAGATCGAACTTGATGCCCTGCGCCAGCGGCAGCGAGTCGGAGTAGTTGATCGTATTGGTCTGGCGACGCATGTAGACCTTCCACGCATCCGAGCCGGATTCGCGGCCACCGCCGGTCTCCTTTTCGCCACCGAACGCACCGCCGATCTCCGCACCCGAGGTGCCGATGTTGACGTTGGCGATGCCGCAGTCGCTGCCGGCCGCCGACAGGAACTTCTCGGCCGCCTTCAGGTTCTGGGTGAAGATCGACGACGACAGGCCCTGCGGCACGCCGTTCTGCAGCTCGATCGCCTCGTCCAGCGTGCTGTACTTCATCACGTACAGGATCGGCGCGAAGGTCTCGTGCTGCACCACCGCGTCGCTGTTTTGCAGCCCGGTGACGATGGCCGGCAGCACGAAGTTGCCGGGGCGGTCGATCGCGGTGCCGCCCACTTCGACCGTGCCGCCAGCGGCCTTGGCCTTGGCGATCGAGGCCAGGAACTGTTCCACCGCGCCCTGGCTGTTGAGCGGGCCCATCAGGTTTGCCGGGTCGGTCGGGTCGCCGATCTTGCTGTCGAGCTGCTTGTACGCCTTGACCAGCGTCGCGAGTACGTTGTCGTAGATGGACTCATGCACGATCAGGCGGCGCGTGGTGGTGCAGCGCTGTCCGGCGGTGCCCACCGCGCCGAACACGATGCCCGGGATGGCCAGCTTCAGGTCGGCGGTGTCGTCCAGGATGATGGCGTTGTTGCCGCCCAGCTCCAGCAGGCAACGGCCCAGGCGATGCGCGACCTTTTCCGCAACCACGCGGCCGATCTGGGTGGAACCGGTGAAGCTGATCAGCGGGATGCGGGTGTCTTCCACCAGCTTCTGCGACAGCGCAGTGCCGGCATCGTTGATCAGGAAGAAGATGTCCGGGAAGCCGGCGTCCTTCAATGCTGCATTGCAGATCTTCATCGTCGCGATCGCGGTCAGCGGGGTCTTGTTGGACGGCTTCCAGATGCAGATATCGCCGCAGATGGCCGCCAGGAACGCATTCCACGCCCACACCGCCACCGGGAAGTTGAACGCACTGATGATGCCGACCAGGCCGAGCGGCTGGTACTGCTCGTACATGCGGTGGCCCGGCCGCTCCGAGTGCATGGTGTAGCCGTACAGCATGCGGCTCTGGCCGACCGCGAAGTCGGCGATGTCGATCATCTCTTGCACCTCGCCATCGCCCTCGGGCTTGCTCTTGCCCATTTCCAGCGCCACCAGCGAGCCCAGCGCATCCTTGTGCGCACGCAGCGCCTCGCCACACAGGCGAACGGCTTCGCCACGGCGCGGCGCAGGCGTGGTCCGCCACACCTTGAAGGC
Source organism: Xanthomonas sp. WHRI 7064 (assembly GCF_040202355.2). Classification (NCBI taxonomy): domain Bacteria; kingdom Pseudomonadati; phylum Pseudomonadota; class Gammaproteobacteria; order Lysobacterales; family Lysobacteraceae; genus Xanthomonas; species Xanthomonas sp. WHRI 7064. The sequence continues at coordinate 2,159,133 of NZ_CP167821.1, forward strand.
GGCCTGCGCACGCTGGACGATCAGCTCGTAGTCTTCCGGCGTGGTGGCCTGCACCTCGGCGATCACCGCGTTGGTGGTCGGATTGAGCGGCTGCAGCACCCCGGCGCCGGTGGCCTGCGACCAGGTCGCCTCGCCAAGATAGGTACCGGAATTGGACGCGGCGAGGTCGAGCGCCTTGAGCAGGTCAGCGGACATGGGATCTCCAAAGGTCGGGACGGTCGCGCGGCGGCCAGGGCCCCCGCGACACGGGTAGCCGTCGATTTTAGCAGGCTCCGCCGACCACCCACCGGCTTGGCAATCGCAACGATCGTGCGACAATGCCCACCTTGGCCCCGTAGCTCAGCTGGATAGAGCGTCCCCCTCCTAAGGGGAAGGTCGCCCGTTCGAATCGGGCCGGGGTCACCAGGAATCAATTACTTAGCGTCTCGAACGGTTTGGTTTCGGCGGGCACATGTATGCCCAGCTCATCTTCGAAGATGTTTCTACCTGATCGGAACGGTCTAGCAAACGGGCAGCGGCGGTCATGGGGCTGGTCCAGCCGGCACGCATGAGCGGACATGATGCGTATGCCTATCAAAGACGTACCGCCACGGCTGCTACGCAGCGGCGGGAGTGAGATGACGGAGCTGCTGCCATGCGAACGAGGCTGCCGTTGATTACTCCAGATATGTAAAATTATCTGGATCATATGGATTAAACATAAAGTCGTGCGCCATGGAAAAAACCATCAGACTCGCCGGCCTGGCGGATATCGATGCAATTTTTGATATCCGAACCAGAGTTCACGAAAATCATTTATCCCGTGATCAACTGGTGGAAATGGGGATTACCCCCGCAATTATAAAGCAGGCAATTCTAGAAGCCCCATGCACTTGGGTCGCCGAGGTCAATGGTGCCCCTGTAGGGTTTTCTATGGCAGATGTCGAGGAAGGATGTGTGTTCGCAGCTTTCGTTCTACCCGAATTCGAGGGGAACGGATTAGGGCGCAGATTGATGGATAAAGCGGAGGCTTTCCTATTTCAGCACCATCAGACGATCTGGCTAGAAACAGCTGAGGCTAGCCGTGCGAGTGGCTTCTATAGAAGCCTGGGCTGGCAGCCCGTAAAGAATTTGCCGGGAGGTGATGTTCGCTTTGAAAAGTGCCAGAAATAACAATCGAAAATGTACCGATGAGATGCTCGCGCTTAGGCGGGTATCCGCCCAATCACGCAAGGTGTGTTGAGCGTGCGCTTACCGGGGTAGCGCCGGGGAACCAGCAGTACACTAGTGACATTGCTTGGATAAGGATCGCATTGCATGACCTTTGAGAACGTGCGAGTGGATTAGAGCCAGATCGAACTAGTGTCGCCGCGCCTACGACTTCGGCCGTTTATGCCTGCTGATGCTGACGAGGTATTGGCATGCATCACTCCTTCCTTGACGCGCTACATGTCGTTTGATCCTCCGCAATCAAAGATGGATTTCAAGGGTGTCTGGCAAGGTTGGCTGAAGAAAAACGAAAAGGGGAAGGAATTCAACTTTGTGGTACGGATCGACGCTACGCGAGCATTTGTTGGACTGTGTAGTCTTCATCGCACAGGTACGCCTGAGCCGGAAGTCGGCATCTGGATCCGGGAAAGCGAACATGGCCGTGGGTACGGGCGTGAGGCGGTTAGAACAGTCGTTGGCTGGGGAGCAGCAGCGTTCGGCTCTGCCGGATTCATCTATCCCGTAGCGGATTTAAATAGGCCAAGCCGTAGCATCGCTGAGTCCCTTGGTGGCGTCGAGGTTGGGCGAAGTTCGGGAGTCAAGTACGATTCTGTGACGTATAGGATCCCGGCCCGAAGCTGATTTCGCGTCCGCTATTTTGATTGTTTCGGATTTGGAGATTTGCCATGGTTGCTCTCTTCTTATAAATCGTCACGGTACCCAGACTCCTGCCCGCACTGCACATCCGCTAGCGAGCACCTTGCATAGCTCCTTTTATACTGGCCGAGCTTAGGCGAAATATATTTGGTGCCGGTATGTTGCATGAGCTGCAAGAACCACTCACCCATGCCGCACAACCCGCACCCCCACCGGCCGCGCAAACTTATCCATCGCCACCGAGGAGATGCGGCTATGGCGCAGCAGGCTGCCGAGCTGTTCGGGGACACCCAGGCGTTGATCGACCTCTGGTTCGAGCACGGTGCGGCGGCGTTTGCGTTGATCGGCCTTGGCGAAGCGGATGCGGTTGTATTCGGCCCAGCCGACGGTGGTGATGGCGCTCATCAGCGCGATTACCGGCAGGGCGCCCAGTGCGAACGGATCCAGCGCGTTGTGCTTGAGGTACAGCTCCATATAGGCGCTGCGCAGGCCGAAGAACCAGGCGATCAGCGTTGCCAGTGGTGCCCACAGATAGAAATAGACCATCCAGGCGCCGGCGGTGGCGGCACCGTAGGCGAGTCGGCGCGAGCGGCCGAGGCGTTGCGGCAGGTTGATGATGGGCGGTGTCATTGGATTCCTCGGTCGGGGCTTTTCCAGCGAGCGCGTTTGCTGCGGCGCGCGAGCAGGGCACGGGGGAAGGCGATGACGGCAGTGAGCATGCCGATCATCCAGAAGGCGACCGGATACCAGATCACCCAGAAGAACTGGCGCGCCAGGCCTTTTTCGTAGCGGCGTTCGATCACCAGGCTGGTGGCGAACTGCATCAGGCACACCACCGCCAGCACCAGGCCATGCCAGCGCGGCAGGATGGTGTCGACGTACAGCGCAGGCGGCAGCGTGATGACCTTGCCGAGCAGCCACAGCACGATGATGAAGAGCATCGTGTAGGCCCAGGCCAGGCTGAGCGCGTATTCCAGCAGCACGCCCCACATGCGTCGGCTGCGCCAGGACAGCACGCGGCGACCATGGCTCAGCAACACTTCCACACCACCGCGCGCCCAGCGCAGGCGCTGCATCCACAGGCCGCGGAAGGTCTCCGGCATCAGGATCCAGCACAGCGCGTTGGGTTCGTAGCGGATATCCCAGTCGTCGAGCTGCAGGCGCCAGGAAATGTCGATGTCTTCGGTGACCATGTTGTCGGACCAGAAGCCGACGTGATGCAGCGCCGACCGCCGGAACGCGCAGATCACGCCCGACACGGTGAACAGCCGCCCGTAGACACGCTGCGCACGCTTGATCAAACCGACGATGGCGGAGAATTCGCCCACCTGCATGCGGCCCATCAGCGTGGTGCGGTTACGCACGCGCGGATTGCCGGTGACGCCGCCGACGCGCGGGCCGGAGATCAGGTGGCCGACCATCCAGCGGGTGGCATTCGGGTCCAGAATGGCGTCGGCATCTACGCACACCAGGTAGTCCGAGCGCGACGCCAGCGTGCCGACGCGCAGTGCGTTGGCCTTGCCGTGGTTCTGCTCCAGATGCACCACGCGCAGGCGCGGATGCTGGTGGGTGAGGTCGTCGAGCGCCTGGGCGGTGTCGTCGCTGCTGCCATCGTTGATGGCGATGATCTCGAAGTCCGGGTAGTTCTGCGCACTCATCGCGGCGATGGTTTCGCCGACATGCTTGGCCTCGTTGTAGCAGGGCACCAGCAAGGACACGAAGGGCTCGCTGGCCAAAGGTGGCGGCGACGAGGGACCTGGCGTGCCGCGTTCGCGTCGCAGGTAGTAGTACGTGCCTCCGATCATCCAGAAGAACGCCATGATGATGGGATAGAAAAACGCGAAGTTGAACAGGGCGCCCAACAGGAGGCTGGTCGTCATCGGCTACCGCTCGATATATGGGAATTGCCGAGCCGACATGGCCTCGCGCGCTTCGGGAAGAGACGGGTGGCCGCCGATGAAGTCGTCGGGGTAGTACGCCAGGTGGCGCACGCCCGCAGCCAGAAGCAACTTGCTGTGTTCGAGCAGCACACCCTCCGGCAGGGGCTTGCCGGTGCGCCAATCCACGGTCTGCAGTTCGAAAATGGTGTTCTCGAAACCATGCGAATGCTGGCCGACACGCTGCGCCAGCTGCTGCAGCCACTGCTGCGGGTCGTTAGCTTGCTCCATGTACGGCATCGCCATCAGTGCGGTGTAGTCGTAGGCCGAAGCAAACGCATCCAGGCGCTGCGCGAACCAGGCTTCGCTATGCGGCTGCAGCACTGGCTGCGCGAACAGGTTGCGCACGGTCACCAACTTGGGGCGCCAGCGTTCGGCGGCTGCTTTCAGCTCCTGGGTGAAGCCGATCAGCTGCTGCGTGCGCCTGGCAGGATCGCCATTGCCGTAGGCAGGCACTTCGTCGTCGCGCAGATAGGCATCGTCGTGAAACAACAGGCCTTCGAAGTAGGTGTTGGCGGCCAGGTCTTCGTAGATGTCGGCGACCAGCTGATGCGTGCGCGGATTGCCTGGGTCCAGGCGTGGCACATCCTTCGGGTCCTTGCCGCGAATCTGTAGCGCGGCCTGCTGCTGCGCGTCGGGCAGATGGAAGCCCAGCACCGGTAACCAGGCGAACACGCGCACGCCGGCACGGGTGCGCAGCTGCCAGGCCACACGCCCGAACAGATCCGCACGCATCGGCAGATGCCGGTTGGGGAAGTACAGCGCATCGGCTGCGCCATCGCCATCCGGGTCGGCGAAGGCCTGCAGGAACACATGGCTGGGGCCGATGTCCTTGACGCGCTGGACCAGGATGTCGAGGTTGCGTGCCAGCTGCGCCGGATCCGGGTCGTAGACGTAATCCAGATCGATCTGGATCGCACGCAGGCCATCACGCGACAGGTCGCGTCGCAGTTCGCCGGCCAGGTCGCGCACATCGGGGTTGTTGAACAGCAACAGGCGGCCAAGGCTGGCCAGCGATTGCCCGTCCACGCGGTCGCGGCCCTGCTGGCCGATATCGGCTTCGTGCGAACGGCCTTCCAGGTCGAAGCTGAGCGTCATGCCTAGTTGCGCGGCAATGGCGTTGCTGGCGCGGTTGTAGGCGGCATACGGCCACACCATGGCGCGCGGCGGTTTGCCCAGATGCGCCACGATGGCGTCGCGGCTATGGCGCAAATCGGTCTGGATGCGCTGGCGATAATCCGCTTCGCTCTCATAGCCCTTGCCTGCCTCCCAACGACGGGTGACCGCTGCCGGGGTCTGGTTGCCAAATGGATTGCCGGGGATACCTTTGTGTAGATCATCGCTGTGCGAGCCGATTTCGATCAGGCCGCTGTCCTGCATCTCGCGCAGTTGTGCCCAGGTGACGAAGTCATCGTGGGTGAAATCGCGATGGCCATAGGGCACTACCTGGCCGGCCGGCAATTCGACCCAGCTGGTGACGGGGGCGACCAGTGCGGGATAGCCATAGGCCTGCAATAACGGAAAGACGCGCGTGTAGACGCTGCGCAAGCCGTCGTCGAAGGTCAGCAACACCGGCCTGGAGGGCAGGGCGCGCCTACCGGCACGTGCATCCAGGACCTGCTGCACGCTCACCGGGTGGTAGGCGTGCGAGCGCAGCCAGTCCAGATGCGCGGCGAAGTTGCTGGTGGACACCGCGTAACGATCGGGATCGCCCTTGGCGGCGACGTCGTCGCGAATATCGTGGTAGCTGAGCACCAGCAGGCCCGCCTGCGCCGACGACGCGAACGTCATCAGCAGCAAGGCGACCAGCAACAGCGGCAGGCGGATCAAGGCGTACCTCCCCATCGGAAATCCAGGTCGAATCCAAGTTGTTGTTCGCGCTGGCCGTCGTAGACCGGGCGCGACCAGCTCACGCCGTAGCTCAGTGCACTGCCGTCGCCCAGCGACCACAGGTGCCGATACGCCGCGCTGGGCACCCACTGGCTGCCGAAGCCGGACTGATAGGTCGGCCCGACCGTGACCTCCAGCCGCTGCCGGAAGGCGTAGTCGTAGCGACGCCAGCCGATCTGATCGATGCGCACGCCGGCGGCCACCGCAGAGTTGTGGCGCGGATTGAAGTAATTGACGGCGCGGTCGTCTTCGGCGCGTCCGGCCGAGGCGGCGAACAGGCCATCGAGCAGCACGTGCGGGCTGGCCCACAGGCGCTGGCTGCCGGACAGATCCAGCTGATCGCGCCGATTGCCGTCGCTGTAGCGCAGCTGGCGTGCCTGCAGTTCCCAACGGCTTTCGTCGTTGGGTGTCCAGCGCAGAGCGGCGCCGATGCTGTCGCCGGTGATGCCGAAGCGGCGTGCCTGCAGTGAGGCGTCCGGATCGCGTGTGCGCCAGGCCAGGCTGCCGTACCAGGCATCGGAAAACCGCCAGCCGGCATCCAGCGCCCAGGCGGTGCCATCGCGATCGAATTCGTCGAGCGCGCGTCCGCCGTAGGCGCTGACATCCAGGCGGTCGTAGCGGTAGTGCGTGCCCAGCCAGAAGCTGCGGTAACGCACGCGCGTGTCCTGGAAATCGGCCCAATCGTCGCGTGCACGCAATCCCACGCGCCAGCGCTCGCCGAGCAGCGGCGATTCGGCTTCCAGCAGCGTGCTGCCGAAGTCGTTGCCGAGCGGCGAGGTGCTGTTGGTCAGGGTGTCGTTGTCGCTGCGGCCGCGCGCATGGCTGAGATGTACCTGCCAGCCGCGTTGGCGTTCCAGCGAGGCGCCAAGCCGCTGCAGGCCGGCGTCATCCGGATATTCCTTGCGCAGCGGCGCAAAGGTCGCCTCGGCCAGATCCAGGCGATCCAGATCGCGCTGCGCTTCGACCACGCCACTGCGCGCCTGTTTCTGGTGCGGATCCAGCGTCAATGCCATCGCATTGCGTTGCAGCGCGGCACTCGGGTGCCCGCGACGGAATTCGATCGAGGCCAGTGCCGCCTGCAGCTCTGCATTGTCGGGGCCGATGGCTACGCGTTCGCGCAACAGGGCGTCTGCGTCGCGATTGTGGTTCGCCGCCGAGCGTGCGGTAGCCAGGGCGATGTCTGCGCTGAAGCGATCCCAATTTTCGTAACCGCTGCTGGCACCGTTGCGGCGCGGCCACGGCGCCTGCGTGGCCGCGAGTGTTTCAAACAGCGGCATCGCCAGGTCGAAGCGTTCCTGCTCCAGCAAGGCGTAGCCCAGCAGCAGCTGCGTATTGAAGTCGTCGGGATTGTGCTGCAGGGCCTGCCGGAGCACGGCTTCGGCCTCGGCCGGGCGACGCAGGCCCATCAGCGAATCGCCGACCGTCGGCAGCACATAGGCGGGAACCTCGATATCTTCCGCCTTCAACGCCTGGTAGTTGGCCACGACGTCGCGATGGCGCTGACGCTGGTTGAGCGCGACCAGGCTGTCGACGCGCAGCCGCGTGGCTTCCCACGTCAGCGTCGGCGGTGATTCGCGCTCGATGCGGGCGACATTGACCAGGGCCTGATCGGTCTCGGCATAGTGGTGCGCGGTGTCGATGGGTTCGGCGCTGGCCCACCCGATCATGCGGGCGACGCGATCGTTTTCTATGCGTTCGCGCTCCTGCTGCGAGAACCAGTCCGGATGCCGCCACACGGCCTCTGCTGCGAGCTGTGCGCTGCCGAGTTCGCTTAGCGTGATCGCACGCATGGTGTAGGCGCCACGGTCCCGCGGATTCGCACGCAGTACGCGTTCGTAGATGGCCAAGGCATCCGCATGGCGTTGCTGGCCGCGCAATTGCTCAGCCTGCTGCATGGGAGTGAGGGCAGTGGAGGCGTCAGTCACCCCGTTCGGCCGCACTTCACCACCGTGCGCCTGGGGCACACATGCGGCAATCAAAGCGAGGCTGAGCAGAGGAGTGAGTGCGCCCGTGCGGTCAGGACAACCGCGACGCACGTGGTTGCAAAAGCTGGGGGAAAAGGCAGTGCATTAGCGGTCCAGGCGTATGACGACTGGCGATACTGCGTATGCCCATGTAAAGCCCACGTCATCACGAATTTAACGCGATCTTCATCGGATCAGTCCGCTTTAGATGTGACTTGAATCACGAAAAATTCCTTGAGGCAATCTTCCCGACCTAATTAATTGCCTTCAAGCGGCGCCACGGAGACCTGAAGATTGACCAGACGGGCATCACTCAAATACGCCGCTGATTTGCCACGCTGGTCGCAGTTAGATATGCATTAAAGGTAATTACTCTGTGGTCTACGTTAGCGGCACGTTGCCCGATGTTTCTGGTTTGGGAGCAACGGAACTCGGTAGCGAGCGCGTAGGCGGAGATATTTTTGCCCGCTTTTTAAGTGATTTACGTCACAAAAGTAAAAGGGTCGGGTTTTTCTTACAGGGTGGCCCCTACATGGCGCGTTGACCAGTTCTTAACGTTCCATCACAGTTGCGCCGCACTCGTTGTGTTGAAGGGTTGCGTCGCCGTCTTGGTGGCCAGGCATAGCGGTGTGAGCGACGGCGCGCCAAGGCGCGGCCCGCCGCACAGGGGGCAGGACAGATGTGGATGCGTTCGGCGCCAATGGCGCTGGCGGCTTGCCTATGGGCTGTCGCCGGGCTGGCGGCTGCACAACAAACGGCACCGACGACGCTGGATCGGCAGGAGCAATTGCGCCAGGCCGAGGAGATTCAGCGGCGTCAGGAACAGGAGCGACAAGCACCCTTCGCCGGCCCGCGCGAGGATGCCGAGCGCGTGGATGCGCGCAGCACCGTGCTGCCCAAGGAGGAACTGTGTTTCCCGATCGCCCGCGTGCGCCTGTCCGGTGCAGGGAACGACGGTGCACGCTTTGCGTGGTTGTGGAAGTCGCTGCGTCGTTATGAGGGCCGCTGCATCGGTCGCGCGGGTATCGACATCATCCGCCGTCGCGCCCTGGACCAACTGGTCGCGCGCGGCCTGGTCACCACCCGCATCGGCGTGCCCGAACAGGATCTTTCGCGCGGCGAACTGCGTTTCGAATTGATGCCCGGCCGCTTGCGTGCGGTGCGCGTGGTTTCCGACACCGGCGGCGAACATTGGAAGAGCGCGCTGCCGCTACGGCACGGCGACCTGCTGGACCTGCGTGCGATCGAGCAGGCGGTGGAGCAGTTCAAGCGACTGCCATCGCAGGACGCCAAGATCGATATCGCGCCGGGCGAGGCACCGGGCGAATCGGATCTGGTCATCACCTTGCAGCATGGTCGGCGCTGGCGCGGCGTGGCCAATGCCGACGACTCTGGCGTGGAAGCCACCGGGCGCGTGCAGAGCGGGCTGGATTTTTCGCTGGACAACCTGCTGGGCCTCAACGATCTGCTCAGCGTCGGCTACAGCCATGACCTGGCCACGCGCGACGAAGAGCGCGGCACGCGCGGCAACAGTCTCAGTTACAACCTGCCGTGGGGCTGGTGGACGTTTGCGTTGTCGGCCTCGTCGTACCGCTATCACCAGCGCGTGGACGGATTTTTGCAGACCTTCCAGTCCAGCGGCGAATCCAGCAACGCGCAGCTGGATATTCAGCGCGTATTGCATCGCAACGGCACCAGCAAGACCTCTGCTGGTGTCACGGTTGGCCGGCGGCGTGCGCGCAGCTATCTGGATGGCGTGGAGATCGGCATCCAGCGTCGCGATACCAGCAGCGCGGAGTTCTACTTCACCCATCGCCGTTATCTGGGGACGATGCAGTTGGACGTGCGTATCGCGCATCGGCGTGGCACGCCGTGGTTCAACAGCCAGTGGACCGGTTACGACCCGCAGATCGGGTTCCCGACATTCCGTTATGGCGTGACCACGCTGGACGTGAGCACCGCCATGCCGTTCAAGCTGGGACCGGTGCCGATGGCGTGGGAAAGCAGCCTGCGTGCGCAAACCGCAGGCGAGCTGCTGCTTGGCTCGGAGTTCGTCACCATCGGGGGTCGCTACAGCGTGCGCGGCTTCGATGGCGAAGCGACCTTGGGCGCGGAAAAAGGCGCGTATTGGCGCAACACCTTGAGTTTTCCGATCCAGCAGATCGGGCTGACACCGTACCTGGGCCTGGATGCGGGTCGCATCGATGGCACCAGTGCCAGCGGCCTGCGCGGCCGCAGTCTGGTGGGCGGCGCGGTGGGTCTGCGCGGCGGTTGGTTCGGTGCCAGCATCGATGCGTTTGCAGGCTGGGCGATCCATCGCCCGGACGGATTTGGAAGTGCGCAGCCGGCATATGGCGCGCGTGTGATCTACCAGTTCTGACATGGATCGCGCCGCCAGCCGGCAGCGCGCTGTTGATTGATGACGCCCACCAGTGGCGAGAGAGAAACGATGGACACCGAAGCGATGAGCGTACGTGCTTACCTGGCCGAACAAAGCAAGCGCGCGCTTGCGTTGCTACTGTGCTGCACGGTCACCTGGACATCGTTTCCGGCATGGGCACAGATGACGCCAACGCCAAATCCCGGCGGGCAGACACCCGGTCAACAGGTCGCCGCCAATGGCGTGCCGGTGGTGGACATCGTCGCGCCCAATGCGCGCGGCATCTCGCATAACCGCTACAGCAATTTCAATGTCGGCCCGAACGGGTTGATCCTCAACAACAGCGCGCAGATCTCCAAGACCGAGCTGGGCGGCTATGTCGCCGGCAACAACAATCTGCAACGCAGCGGCGCCGCCTCGCTGATCCTCAACGAGGTCACTTCGGCCAGCAGCCGCTTGCAGGGATACACCGAAATCGCCGGTGCCAAGGCGCAGTTGGTGATCGCCAACCCCAACGGCATTTCCTGCGATGGCTGCGGGTTTCTCAACACTTCGCGCGTGACCTTGACCACCGGCACACCCAACCTGGGCAGCGATGGCGCGTTGAACGGCTTCAGCATCACCGGCGGTGCGCTGAGTATCGGCAGCAACGGTCTGGATGCGTTCAATGTGGACCGCCTGGACCTGCTCTCGCGTCAGCTCAGCGTGGACGGCTCGATCTGGACCAGGGAACTGGTCGCTGCCGCGGGTGCAGGGCGGGTCAACTATGACGGCATGCTGCTGGACGTGGTGCCGGGCACCGATGGCGCGGCACCGTCGATCGGCATCGACGTGGCGCAGCTGGGCGGCATGTATGCCGACCGTATTCGCCTGATTGCGACCGAAGCCGGTGTGGGCGTGGTGAGTCGCGGCACCCTGGCGGCGCAGAGTGGCGATCTGCAGATCGACAGCGCCGGCCAGGTGAGCCTGAGCGGGACCACGGTGGCGCGCGATGGAATGGGTGTGCGTGCAGCCGGTGACCTCGACCAGCGCGGCGTGCTCGGCTCGCAGCAAGGCGATGTGCGCCTGCGCGGCGCGCGCATGACCCTGGCAGGCGATCTGGTCGCCGCCGGTATCCTGGATGCACAAGCCAGTGGCACGTTGAGCCACAGCGGCCGCAGCAGCGCCGGGGCCATCCGTCTGTTCGGTTCGGAATTGAATGCCGATGGCAGTCTGCATACGACTGGTGCGCTGGATCTGGGCGCCGACGGTGTATTGCGCAGCAATGGGGTGGCCTATGCGGCAACCGCTGCAACCCTGCGCGCGGGCCAGATTGGCCTGACCGGCACGCTGCAGAGCGGCGGCGCGATCGGGCTGAATGCGAACGCGATTGATGCACTGGGCACCCTGGACGCGGCCACCGCCTTGCGCGTGAACAGTAGCGGCGACGCGCGCCTGGGTGGATTGGCGCAGGCCGGGCAGGGTGCTGATGTGCAAGCCGGCGGTCGGCTGGAACTGCAGGGTCAGCTGATTGCAGCGGATGCAGTGGCGCTCAATGCGGCGAGTATCGACATCGCACAGCGCGGTGCAGTGTCTGCGGGTGGCGATCTGGAGTTGCGCAGTGCAGGTGCGTTGAACAATGCCGGTAGCGGCTACGCCGGCCGCGATCTGCGTCTCCAGGCAGCGTCTGTCACCACGACGGGCAGTCTGGCGGCCGCACGCGATGCGCAGGCGGCGGTTGCGGGTGGTCTGGTCAATAGCGGCACGTTCGTTGCTGGCAATGCGCTGACCATCGACGCGGCGCAGCTGGACAGTCGTGGCGATATCGGCAGCCAGCGTGGGGAGACGCTGCTGCGCAGCCGCGGCGGTCTGGCGCTCAGCGGCAACACCGTGGCAGGTACTGCCCTGGGCCTGGATGCCGCAGCGGATGCGCAAGTCTCGGGCATCGTCAACGCCGGTAGCGTAAATCTTCGTAGCGGCGGGGATACCGCACTCTCCGGCACCCTGCAGACCACCGCCGGTGGGTTGGTGATCGCCGCAGGCGGTGAGCTCGTCAGCGATGCCGTGGTGGGTTCGACAGGCACGATCGATTTGCAGGCGAACGGCGCGCTGAGTCAGCGTGGTCAGCTCCGCGGCGACGGCGCGGTGCAATTGCGCGGCGCAGCGGTCGAGCACAACGGTGTCATCGATGCAGGTGGCGACCTGCGCATCACCAGTGCTGCCGAGCTCGCGTTGGACGGCACCGTGCAGAGCGCTGGCTCAGCCACATTGCAGGCGGGCGCAGCACTGCAGAACCGCGCGAAGGTGATCGCAGCTGGCGCGCTGGATGTAGAGGCAGCCTCGTTGCGCAACGCGCAAAGTGGCGCGTTTTCGTCGGATGCCGGTGCGCGCGTGCGCACGGCCGGCACATTGGACAATGCCGGCAGCCTGTATGCGGCGAGCGATCTGCAGCTGACCGCAGGCGCGTTCACGCAAAGCGGCAGCGCCAGCTCGGGCAACACGCTTTCGGCAGCTGTGAGCGGGTCATTCGACAACGCTGGCAATGTGATTGCCAGGAACGCGCTACAGATCGATGCCGGCAGCGTGCGCAGCAGCGGTCAACTCGGCAGCGAAGCGGCAGGTGTCCGTCTGGGCAGCCAGGGCGATATCGCGCTGCAAGGCGTGGTTGCCGCTGCGACCACGCTGCAGGCCAGCGCCGCTGGCGATCTGCAGCAGGCAGGGTCGCTAAGAGCGCAATCGCTGGCATTGAGTGCCGGGCGTGATCTCACCGCTGCTGGCAACCTGCAATCAGCGTCCACGCTGGATCTGCAGGCACAACGTGCTCTGACATTTGCTGCCCAGGGCCAGGCTGGCGGTGATGCTTCGATGCGCGCCACCACACTGACAACCAGCCAGGATGCGGTGTTGCAGAGCACGGGAGCGATTGCGCTGGACAGCGCGGCCATCGACAGCCGCGGCAAGCTGGATGCAGGGAGCGATCTGCACATCCGCAGCCAGGGCGATCTGGCGCTGGCGGGTGTGGCACAAGGCGGGCGCGACGTTGTTTTGAATGCTACCGGCGCGCTCAGTAACGCAGCGCAGGTGTTTGCAGGCCGCGATCTGTCGTTGCAGGCAGCTAGCCTCGACAACACCACGAGCGGTGTGTTGGCGGGCGAGGGCAACATCGCCCTGACCACTACGGCACTGCTGAACAACGCTGGCCGCGTGCAGGCCGGTGGCGATCTGCAGGTCAGCGCAGCAAATATGGACCAAGGCGGCAGCGCGTCTGCAGGCAGGGCGTTGCGCGCCGCCATCGCAGGCACGCTGGCCAATCGTGGCAATCTGATCGCCAAGGATGCGTTGCAGGTCGATGCGGCCACGCTGCGTAGCAGTGGGCAGTTGGGTAGCGAGCGGGCCGATGTCACGTTGAACAGCCGAGACGCGCTGCAACTCGAGGGTGTGGTTGCAGCGGCCACTGCATTGCGCGCGACTGCTGGCGGCGATTTGCAGCAGGCCGGTTCGCTCAAGGCACAGTCGATCGCGTTGCAGGCGGGGCGCGACCTCACTGCAAATGGCACTCTGCAATCGGCATCCACGTTGGACCTGCAGGCGCAGCGCACGCTCGCCCTGAATGGACAGGCATCGAGTACGGGTGAGGCAACCGTCACCGGTGCAACGGTTCTGACAGGCGCTGCAGCAGTGCTGCAGAGCGGTGCCGCCATCACCCTGGATGGCGGCTCCATCGATAGCCGCGGTTCGCTCGATGCGGCGACCGATTTGAACGTGCGTAGCGCCGGTGATCTTGCACTGGCTGGCGTGGTCCAGGGCGGGCGCGATGTTGCGCTGACCGCTGCGGGCGCGTTGAACAATGGCGCTCAAGTCGTCGCAGCCCGCGATCTGCACGTGCAGGCCGCCAGCGCCAACAATGCTGCAACTGCAACGCTGGGTGCACTACGCGACCTGCGCGTCGATGTCGCCGGGGTGTTGGAAAACAAGGGCAGCCTGCATGGCGAGCGTGGCCTTGCACTGAACACCGGAACATTGCTTCAGCGCGGCCGTGTCTACAGCGGGGATGCGGTATCGATCTCGTCGACAGGCGCATTCGAAAACGCGGGCCAGCTGGTATCGGGCAAGGATCTGAGCATCGCTGCCGACAGCATCGTCAGCAGCGGGCAACTCGGCTCGGTCAACGGCGCACTGACATTGACCAGCCAGAACGCGATCGATCTGCACGGTGTGGTGGCTGCGGCGACCACGCTGCAAGCCACCGCTGGCACCGATCTGCTGCAGAGCGGCTCGCTCAACGCGCAGGCCGTGACATTGCAGGCTGGCCGCGATCTCACTGCCGGGGGAACCCTGCAGTCCGCGTCTGCGTTGGATCTGCAGGCGCAGCGTAGCCTGACGTTGAACGGTCAGGCGCAGGCGGGCAGTGACGCCAACCTGCGCGGCAACAGCATCGCCACCGGCCGCGACGCCGTGCTGAAAAGCGTCGGCGCGATCAGCCTGGACGGTGCGGCAATCGACAGCCGTGGCACGCTCGATGCCGGCACGGACCTGCGCCTGCGCAGCACGGGAGCACTTGCGCTCGCAGGCGTGGCGCAAGCCAATCGCGATGTTGTGTTGAGCGCAACCGACACCTTGAGTAATGCGAGCCAGGTGATTGCCGGCCGTGATCTGTCGGTGCAGGCGGGCAACATCAATAACGTGGCGGCCGGCGTGTTGGCGGCCGATGGCAGCGTCACGCTGACCTCTGGCGCGTTGCAGAACGCCGGCAGCCTGCAGAGCGGTGGCGATCTGCGCATCACCGCCGCCAGCATGGATCAGGGCGGTACTGCGATTGCAGGCAAGGCACTGACCGCGAAGGTCACTGGCACGCTGGACAACCGCGGCAACCTCATTGCCAAAGACACGCTGCAGGTGGAGGCAGGCAGCTTGCGCAGCAGCGGCCAGCTCGGTAGCGAAACTGCCAACGTCAGCTTGATCAGCCAAGGCGACATGACGCTGCAAGGCGTTGTCGCCGCAGCGACCACACTGCAGGCCACTGCAGTTGGCGATCTGCAGCAGGCCGGCTCGCTCAAGGCGCAATCGATCGCGCTACAGGCCGGGCGCGATCTCACCGCCGCAGGCACGCTGCAGTCGGCAACGCAACTGGATCTGCAGGCGCAGCGCGCACTGACAATGAACGGACAAGCGGTGGCGACGGGCAATGTAACCCTGCGCGGCGCGCGGATCGGCACCGGTCAGGCTGCCGTGCTGCAAAGCGGTGGCGCGATCAGCCTGGATGGTGCCGCGATCGACAGCCGTGGCGCACTCGATGCAGCCACTGATTTGAATCTACGCAGCACCGGCGACCTGGCGGTTGCCGGTGTGGCGCAAGCCGATCGCAATGTGGTGCTGAGCGCAGCTGGCACGTTGACCAATGCGGCGCAAGTCGTCGCTGGTCAGAGCTTGAACGTCACCGCAGCCAGCGCAAGCAATGCCGCCAGCGGCGTGCTGCTCGCGCAGGGCGACGCTACCTTCGCCATCGGCGGCTTGCTCGACAATGCTGGCGCCGTGCGCGCCGGCAATCAACTCGCCTTGGGCGTCGGGTCGCTGCGCCAGACTGGCCAGGCCTACGGCTTGCAACGCCTGGGTGTTATCGCCACTGGAGCGGTGGACAATCGCGGTGACCTGATTGGCGGCAATGGCTTGCGCGTGGAAGCGGCGCAAGTCAGCAGCAGCGGCCAGCTGGGCAGCGAGCGCGGGGATGTCGCATTGATCAGCCGCGGCAACCTGGAGCTCGGCGGCAACCTCGCATCGGCAGGCAGCTTCTCGGCGCAGGCCGATGGCGCGCTGGCACAGAGCGGCACCTTGAGCGCTGGTAGCACGCTGGAATTACGCTCCAAGGGCGATCTGGGTGTGGCCGGCCAGCTCGGCGCTCAGCAGGTCACCTTGACCAGCGACGCCGTGTTGCGTCAGCAGGGCACCGTCAGCGGTACGACGGTAGGTCTGCAGGGCGCACGCATCGAGAACGCCGGGCAGACCACCGCTTCGGGCAACTTGAGCCTGCGTGCGGGTGAGATCAGTATCGTCGGCACGGTGGGCGCTGGTATCAACGCAGACGGCAGCCTCGGCAGCGGACGCACGCTGAGCCTGATCGCCGATCGCCAACTCAGCGCCTCCGGCAAGCTGTTGGCTGGCGGCAACCTCACGGCGCAGGGCAGCCAGCTGCAGCTGGCGGGTGCCAGCACACGCGCAACCGGCAATGTCGCACTGACCACCGGCGGCAACCTCGATCATCGTGGCGGTGATTTGCTTGCCGGCGGCACGCTCACCGTGCAGGCCGGCGGCAATATCGACAACGGGCGTCTCAACGCCGTCGCCGGCCAGATGCAGGCCAACCAGCTGAGTATCGACGGCGCCAGCCTGAGCAATGCCGGCGGGCGGTTGGTGCAAAGCGGCAACGGACTGACCCGCGTCAGCATCGGCGGCGCGATCGACAACACCGGTGGCACGCTGGCCAGCAATGCGCAGGATCTGACCATCACTGCAGCCAGCCTGGAAAATGCACAAGGGCGCATCGAGCATGCCGGCACCGGCACCCTGTCGGTCACCAGCCGTAGTGCGCTGGGCAACAGCAGTGGGCGCATCCTCACGCAAGGGCAACTGAACCTGGATGCCAGTGGCGCGTTGAACAACCAGGGCGGCGCGATTGCCGCAGCGGGCGATGCAGCACTCACTGTTGCTGGCCTCAATAACATCAGTGGTTCGGTCTCAGCACGTGAATTGAAGGTGCAAAGTACCGGCGCGGCCGACAACCGCAACGGCTTGCTGCAGGCCAGCGGTGGTGCGCTGACCTTGCGTGCCGACAGCCTCAGCAATGCCGGCGGCATTGTGCAGGCGGTCGCAAACGCTGGTGCGGGTGGAAGCCTGCGCGTCGAACTCAATCGTGGCCTGGACAACGGCAACGGCACGATCGGTGCCGGCACCGACGCAGTGGTTACTGCGGAAAACATCAGCAGCAGCGGCGGCAGTCTGCAAGCAGCGCGCGACCTCAGCGTCACGGCACGCGGCCAGCTAGACAATCACCAAGGCGGCAAGCTCAGTGCTGGCCGTGATCTCAACGTTGCCGTCGCCGGCGCGTTGCTCAACAGCGGCGGCCAGCTCGATGCCGGCAATACGCTGACCGCCTCCGGCGGAAGTATCGACAATAGCCAAGGCAGTATCGTCAACAACGGCGGTGGACTGACACGCATCACCACCGGTGGTGCATTGACCAACAGCGGCGGCAATCTCGGTGGACGCGGCAGCGTGGTGATCGATGCCGCCAGCATCGCCAACAACAGCGGCCAGCTGGTCGCCGGCGGCGACCTGATCGCCACCACCAATGGCTTGAACAACCAGGGCGGCAACGTCTATGCCGGCGCGAGCTTCCTGCTGCAGCGCGCAGGCGCCACGCTAGACAATCAGAACGGCACCATCAAGGCCGAGCAGGCAGTCCGCTTGAACCTGCAGAACTTGAACAACGCGGGTGGCAAGATTGGCGCCGGCAGCATGACCGGCGGCGCCGGCGATGTGGTGATCGATACCGTCGGCTTCGACGGTGGCGGCAGCATCCTGGCGCAGAACCTGCTGGACCTGACCTTGCGTAGCGACTACACCCACCGCGCCGGTGCAGACCTTACCAGTAACGGCACTTTCAACCTGCGCGTCGGTGGGAGCCTGGTCAACGAGTCCACGCTCAAGGCTGCGCGCAGTCTGGACATTACGGCCAGCAGCATCACCAACCGCGCCGGCGCCAACATCCTGTCCAACGACACCCGCCTCAACGGCGGCAACATCATCGACAACGCCGGCAGTATCTCCGGCAATGGCGCACTGTCGCTGGTGGCGAACAGCATCAACAACACCGGCAGCATCGTCGGCGGCAACGTCTCGGTGAGCACCGGCACATTGGTGAACGGCGCCGACTTCGGCGGCGCGACCGACAACGCAGCCTATGGCTCGGCCTTGCTTGGTTCCACCGGCAACATGAATCTGATCGTGCGCGATCAACTACTCAACCGCGACGCGCGCATCTTCAGCCTGGGCAATATCGCCATCGGCGGCGCGCAGGATGGCGGCGGCACCTTGGTATCGCGTACGGGTGTGGTCAATAACCTGTCGGGCAGCATCGAGGCTGATGGGAGCATCTTGATTGCGGCCAATCAGCTGAATAATCGGCGGCGGGTTTTGACTACTGCATTGGGTGCATTGACCGAGCAAGAAAAGGCAGCTGCGAATGCAACGATGCCCGAGGAGCTTATTGAGTCACGTGGAATTGTCTATCCAAGGCAATCTTACTTCATTCGTTTTCCTTACACAGGAAAAAATCCTGGTGTTTATCGTTCCTATTCGGTCGAACAGCAAGAGCGTCTCATCGCTGCAAGTACGGAGGGACGAATCGCGGCTGGAGGAAATATAGCGATTTCTGGAAGCGTCACCAATAACACTTCGTCGATTGCGGCGGCAGGTGCGCTGCAAATAAACCAACGTGGTGTGGGTGGATTGAGTGATGGGCTTTTCGTTGGTGGAGAGTCAATCTTCAACGAATCGCTTGCCTTGAATAGGCAAGTCGTACAGAGAGACTACGAGTATTCAGTAACAGCGGTCATTGACGACTGTGCGCTGAACCAAGGGAATCGGCGTCCTATCTGTACATATGATGCTGAGTCAAAAACCATTTCTTCTTCTACGATCAACACGAGCTATATCGCCCTGGGCGCCAGCATGACCGGTGGCCAAGGCGTCAGCATCAACGGCGCCAACATCAGTAATGGTGCCGTCGGCAGTGACGGTCGTGGCATCAGCGGCGCTTCGCTGAATGGTGTCGGCGCACAAGGTGGCTTGACCGGCCGCGCCACGCAAAGCGCCGGTGGAGTGGGCGGCCAGGCAGTGATCGGCCGCGCCAATGGCGGCGCGAACAGTATTCGTGTTGCCACCGGTACGACCGGCAGTGCAGGCACTCAGGTGGGTACCAACACGCAAGACGCAACGCTGGCTACATCGGGTGGCATCGTCAAGATGTCGGTTGCACCTGTCGCGTCCAACGACAGCGGGCTTGTACGCAGCAGCGTCGATCAGGCAGACGTGGAGGCCACCGCGGCCGGTAACGGCGTCACTGCCGTCGCAACTGACAGCCGTACCCGAGTCGATCCGGCCACCATTCCGGTGACCAACATTGTTGGTAGCGGGCAAACCTCGCTGACGCAGATCGATCTGCCCATTGGCGGGCTGTATCGCTTATCCGGCGGCACCGGTACCGATCTCACTGCAATGGGCCGTGCCGCCAACGGGCTGGGCGGCATCAATGCCTGGCGCAGCAATGGCCCGGGCCGTCGTTACCTGATCGAGACCGACCCGCGCTTCGTCAACTACGACAACTTCATCAGCAGCGACTTCCTGCTGGACAAGCTGGGTGTTGACCCGGAGTGGACCCAGACCCGCCTGGGCGATGGCTTCTATGAGCAGCGCCTGGTGCTGGACCAGATCACCCAGCTCACTGGTCGCCGCTATCTGGGCAACTACGCAGATGGCGTGGCGCAGTACCGCGCCTTGCTGGAGTCGGGCGTGGCCGCCGCAGGTCAGCTGCAGCTGAGCATGGGCGTGGGCTTGACCGCCGCACAAGCGGCCGCGCTGACGCAAGACATCGTCTGGATGGTCGAACAGGACTACCAGGGCCAGAAGGTGCTGGTGCCGGTTGTGTATCTGGCCTCCAACTCGCTGCAGTTGCGCGGCAACGGCGCATTGATTGCAGGCGGCAACGTCGAGCTCAACGCCACCAATTCCATGAGCAACCAGGGCGTCATCGCCGGTGCCGACGTCAGCGTCACCGCCGGTAACCTGCTCAACCAGGGCCGCATCAGCGGCACTGGCAGCGTTGCCCTGGAAGCGCGCAACGACCTGCTCAATCAGGGCCAGATCCAGGGTCGCGACGTGGCACTGGTGGCCGGCAACAACCTGGTCAGCGAAGCATCCAAGGCCATCAACGGCGTTGGCATCCTGTCGGGCATCACCGCCAGCAACACCTTGCAGATGATGGCCGGCAACGACATGACGCTGACCGGTACCCGCGTGCAGGCCGATGGCAGCGCAGCGTTGATTGCGGGCAACAACCTCAGCCTCACGCCCAGCGCCTTGCGCAACGACAACGGCTTGCTGCGCGGTGGCGACGCCGTGTCGGTAACCACGGGCAAAGATCTGGTGATGTCGGCAGGCAACGACCTGCAATTGCACGGCGTCACCATCAAGGCCGACGGTAGCGCTGCACTGCAGGCAGGCAACAACCTCTCGCTGACACCGACCACCGGTCTGGACGGCAAGGTCGCCACCCGTACCAACATCAGCACCGGCGACAGCCTGCAACTGACCGCCGGCAACGACCTGACCATCCGCCAGGCCAACGTCAAGGCCGGCGGTGATCTGATTGCTGCAGCAGGCAACAACCTCAACGTCGAATCCGTCCTCAACGAGACCGAAACCAACAGCTACAAGACCCGCAACGGCAAGACGCGCGTCACCACCACCACGACCACCCAGAGCATTGACCAGCAGGCGCTCACTGCCGGCGGCAACCTGATCCTCAGCGCCGGCAACGACGTCAATCTGGTCGCGGCCAAGCTGGACGCCGGCAAGGGTCTGGGCATCAGCGCCGGCAACGACATCAATGCCAGCACGCTGACCACGGTGGACACCAGCAACACGCTGGAAACGCGCAAGCGCTTCAAGCAGACCACAACGACCAGCGACGAAACCGTCCACGGCACCGAGCTAAACGCCGGCGGCAACCTGGCGATGCAGGCAGGCAACGACATCACCCTCACCGCCGCATCAGCCGCCACCAAGGAAGGCGGCATCACCCTGGCCGCCGGCAACGACGTCAACCTGCTCGCCGCCATCGAACAGCACGACGCCGTGCAGGACATGACCAAGAAGAAGAAGGGCACGTTCTCCAGCAAGACCACGACCACGCATGATGAGTGGCACGACAACGTGGCGGTCACCACCACGCTCAGTGGCGACACGGTGCAGATTGCGGCGGGTAACGATCTGCTGTCGCAAGGCGCGCAGCTCGCCAGCACCGGCGATGTGGTCTTGTCCGCAGGCAACAACATCACGCTGGACACGGTGCAGACCACGCACAGCGAGGAACACGAAAAGACAGTCAAGAAGTCCGGTCTCTACGGCGGCGGCGGATTCAGCGTCGCTTTGGGCGTCACCAAGAAGACCGACGGCCTGGACGTCACCGAGGTCACCAACAGCGGCAGCCTGGTCGGCAGTACCGATGGCTCGGTGACAATGACCGCCGGCAACAAGGTGGCCATTACCGGCAGCGATGTGCTGAGTGCCACCAGCACTACGATCGTGGGCAAGGAAGTCACGATTGCCGTGGCAGAAAATACCGTGGATATGGTGCAGACGTCCAAGCAGCAGAGTGCTGGCATCACGTTAGGATTGACCGGTGGGGCTGTAGACGCCGCGCAGGCGATCTACGGCGCAGTCAAGCGCGGCTCGGAGGTTGAAGACGATCGCCTGAAGGCGCTCTATGCCGCCAAGGCGGGTTACGCGGTCAGCGACACCGTGGGCTTGGTTGGCAATGGCCTGAAGGGCTACGACGGCCAAGCGGTTGCCGGAAACATGACAAAGACTGGCGCCGCCGCAGCCGATGGTGCGCAAGGTGCCGCCAATGCGACGGGGGTAAGCTTGCGCCTTGGCATCGGTGCCAGCAGTTCGTCGAGTAAGACAACCACACACGAAGAGACCACCGGCGGTAGCCGCATCCTCAGTAATGGTGATGTCACCATCGCGGCAACTGGCGGCGATCTCAACGTCATTGGCAGCAAAATTGCCGGTGAAAATGTGGCCTTGGCTGCAGCAAACAATCTCAACTTGCTCAGTAACAAAGAAACCAACACCACTAAGTCGGAGAACAAGAACGCAGGCGGTGAAATCGGCATCAGTGTCGGTGCGGTAACTGGCTATTACCTCACGGTGTCTGCAGGCAAGGGCAGCGCCAAGGGCAATAGCGATCTACGCACAGAAAGCGTGGTCACTGCCAACGACACGTTGACCTTGGTGAGCGGCAACGACACTACGATCCAGGGTGCACAAGCTGTTGGCAACAAGGTCCTTGCTAATGTCGGCGGCGATCTGCTGATCAAGAGCGAGCAGGACACCAATGAGTACAAGAGCAAACAACAGCAGGCCAGTCTGACCCTAGCGACCGGCTCGGGCAGTGGCGGCAGCTACAGCCAGCAGAAGGTCAACAGCAGCTACACCAGTGTGACTGAGCAGAGCGGCATCCAGGCTGGCAATGGTGGCTTCGACATCAATGTGGGCGGTAACACGAAGTTGGTCGGTGGTGCGATTGCTAGTGCTGCCGATGCCAGTCTCAATCGGCTGTCCACCGATAGCCTGACGGTCGAGGACCTCCAGAACAAGGCGGAGTACAAGACCAGCGGCGTAACAGTTGCCGGCGGCACGGGCAGCAGCATGGCCAGCGTTGCCATCGGTGCCGGATTGAGCATGCTGGGTAACGCCAGCGACAGCTCAAGCAGCACGACCAAAAGCGATATCGCCGCCGGTACGATCCAGATCCGCAATGGCGACGACTCTGCACTGGCAGGGTTGGATCGAAGTGCGGCCGAGTTGCAACAATCTGGGCTGAAGGAGATTTTCGACGAGCAAAAACTTGCCGAACAGCAAGAGCTTGCTCAGGCAGCGGGCGAAGTGGCGTTGCGGTCCGCTAAAGCGGTGATCACCTATAAGCGGGAGCAGGCAGCAGCTGCTGCAGATCAAGCGATGAACGATTTGTCTGTCGCCGAACGTGATGGCGATAAGGCAGCGGCTGCTGAAGCTCGTAATCGATTAGCAGATGCAAAGCAAAGTCTGGCGAGCTGGAATGACAAAGGAACTGCTAAGCAAGTCACGCAGGTTGCTGCCGGCGCGCTCGCAGCTGCGGCCTCTGGAGGCAACGTCTTGGCAGCCGCAGGTGGCGTGTTTGTTAGCGAGAATGCACTCCCTAGGTTTGCCGAAGCTTTGCAACGTAACGGCGTTAGTCCCGGTAGCGATGTCGAATCGGCACTAATGGGCGGAATGGCGGCTCTTTTCGGGGCAGCCGGTGGCCTCCTTGCCGGTGACACACAGGCAGGTGCTTCTATGGCGAGTACTGCACAAGTCTACGGCTACTACGATTACCGCGATGGAAGACAGCAGCGCCAGGGTATGGTGGCTGCCGCTCTGGATAAGATCAACGTGGTCGACCCTGACCAGCGGGCAGGTATCAACACGGTTTTGGATAATGCGGTCAGGTTGGGAGCCAATCCGGACGACTTAGTGTTGTTGCTAAAGTCTCCTGAGGCAGGTTCATATCTTGCAAGTATCGCTGCGCCGGAGACCTATGCCTTCAAGCTGTACGGAAAAGAGTACAATCGGCTTACTGTTGATCAACAAAGTGAAGTAATCAAGAAGATCCCGACAGGTACTGTTACTGTATTGATTGGGAAGACAGAAGGGACATCCGCATCTGATAATTTGCAGTCCCGGGATGTCGGCGGTTCTGCTGCAACTGGTTCTACTGGCTTAAGCGGAGCGGCATCGGATAACGAAAGCTTGCGTTTCAAGGGCGCTAGAGTTGTATCCGATTTGGCGATCGCAGGCGGACAGAAAGTCGAAGAGTTCAAAAACTTCCTTGGGCCAAAGACCGCCGAAACGACTGCTCTTGTGCTAATGGCGGCAGCCGGTGGTCCGGTTAAAACGTTCGGTGGCGCACTTTTGGGTGCGACGCCAATTGCCAGCTATGCACAGGACAAGAAAGAGACCTTCTTAGTTCAGCCATTTTCGCCGTTTGTAGGTTCAGCTGCATTCGGTGCCTACACCGACGGTGATCAACAGGCGGTTTATCCGGCTAGTCACGCCACGAGCTCAATGCTTGTCGATACATTGCTCTCATCGCTCGGTGTGTTAGGGACAAAGGCGGGTATTGCTGGAATTATTAAGAGTAGTGATGGATTTGCAGGTGCGGTAAAAGATGCTGAGCAGTACACATCGCTTCTTGATCCTAAGGCAACTAAACACATTTTGGATGGCGATTCTCCCACGTCGGGAGGGCATCGATTTGGAACAGGAAATCCTGGAAAAACGGAATTTCCAGCAAGCTGGAGTGATGATAAGATAGCTCACACTGTTTCTGATATTGCTACTGATCCAAAAGTTAAATGGTCTTTGCCGGATGGTCGTGGATATATAACTGGGACGGCGAATCGCGATGGTTTGGATGTAAAGGTTGTTTATGATACAAAAAAAGGTAGAGTTGTGAGTGGTTATCCGACAAATGTTCCCAAGAATCCAAAGCCATGAATATTTATCATAATTTGGTTAAGAAAAATCTTTATATCGTTATATCTGAGTTGGCTAATCAGCCTGGGGTTGGTAATTCATTTTTAAAAAATGAAATGTCTTATGTGGATCAAATTAACCAAGTGATGGAGTGGGTACAGGATGCTGGTGAATATGGATTGGCTTATGAAAGCATTATTTGTCTACTTGAAAAATATGATTTCACTTTGTCGGGTTTCGCTGTGGTTAAATTATTGGAAGTGGCGCTTATATTTGGATTCAAAACAGATTTAGAGCAGGATAAAGATTTTGATCGGCGCGGTTAGGCGTACGTGACATCTTCCCCCGCGTGAGGTTAGGAGTAGAGCTAGAGCGTGTTATAAAATTTAAGCGAATGCAGCTATTGCAGTCGGATGACGAACAAACGCTCCTATCACTACTAGGATCAGGTTCACTTGGACATGCACTCAATTTTGAGTGGGAGCTCATGTCAGCCCCGCGCAATTCATTGCCAGCTAAAGTTGATGGCCCGCAGTTGATGCTGCGCGCCAAACTCAGCAGGTGTCGGGTTGTCGGTCAGCCTAGGGAGTCGTGCAGGCCTTGCTGTCGGCGTTATGGCGGCGCAAATCCATAGTGGACTGACTAAACTCGGACCATTCATCCGCGTAGTCGCGGCTTGCACAGATGCTCTGCCAGGCTAAGGAGCACGACAACACTTCACGGCAGTCATGACGCAAAGTATTTCAAGAAAGTCGCAATGGCTCGGCCTCCTCGTCTGGTTGGCGCTGTGCTATGCGGTCGCTGGGCTTGGTGCGATGGCATCCATCCAGGCGGCCAGCTTCTATGCAGAACTTGCACGGCCGGCGTGGGCGCCGCCGGGCTGGTTGTTCGGGCCGGTGTGGACGGTGTTGTACGGGATGATGGCAGTGTCGGCTTGGTTGGTGTGGCGCCTTGGGGGATGGGCTGGTGCGCGCGTGGCGCTGACACTGTTCGTCGTGCAGCTGGCGCTCAACGGACTGTGGAGTTGGTTGTTCTTTGCGTGGCATCTGGGGGCGTGGGCGTTCGCTGACATCCTGGTGCTGTGGCTTGTGCTGGTGGCGACCATCGGGGCGTTTGCGAAGAGGCAGGCTCTGGCGGCGTGGTTGTTGGTGCCGTATCTCGCATGGGTGAGCTTTGCGGCCGCGCTCAACTTTTCGATCTGGCAACTCAATCCTCAGGTGCTCGGCTGATCTCGCTGCGGACCTTAGTGACTTGCACCTACCAGCGTGACGGCAGCGACGATCTGTTGCTTGATGCGAAGTGACGCCTATAGTGATGCGGTGCATTGCGCTCAAGTGAGCCCGTTAGCTGCATCGCATCAGCTGAGTCACACGTCAGCCGAGTGACACGACGGCACCAATCCATGTGCAAAACCTGCGCAGGGCCGTCCGCTTAGGCCGCTCCAAAAGTTTCCATAGCAATCAATTGCTTGCGAGCGCGTCGCTTAAATCCCTGAGCCGCAAGGTTTTCTGTTCTGTAGGCCGAGCACGTGCGCCTGCCCATTCACGCAACGCTTGACAGGCCTCGCCGCGGTGATGTCTTTTGCGTACATGCCTAACGCCTCCGCCATCTCCTCGCTTACCTGTCAGCCGCAGCTGCGGCCGGGTGCGGGCGTGGCCGGCATTAGCACCACCATTACCACCGTCACCATTCGCCCGGTGCGGCCCGTCGTCTTCGCGTAACTTCCGAAAACAACGGCCCCGCACCCGGATCAGGATGCGGGGGCTTTCCTCCCTCATCTGATGCGGACGGGGCCTCCCTAACGAGGTCTGTCGATGTCATCGCCTGTTGTTTTGCTCGAACCCGCCGCTGTTGCCGCATCTTCCGCACGCACCATCGTGCACAAATTCGGCGGCACGTCGGTGGCCGATGCCGAGCGCTACCGGCATGTGGCGCAGTTGTTGCTGGCACGCGACGAGTCGGTGCAGGTCACCGTGGTGTCGGCGATGAAGGGGGTGACCGATGCGTTGATCGCACTGGCCGAACTGGCCGCGCAGAACCGCCCCGAATGGCGCGAGCGCTGGCATGAGACGCGTGCGCGTCATCGCGGTGCGGCGGTGGCCCTGCTGGGCGAGCGTTCCGGGCCGACCGTCGAATGGCTGGACGAGCGCTTCGAGCATCTGTCGCAGATCCTCGGTGCATTGGCGGTGATCGGTGAGTTGCCGCGCGAGGTGCTCGACCGCGTGCAAGGCCTGGGCGAGGTGTATTCGGCGCAATTGCTGGGCGACCATTTCCGTGCGCTTGGCGAGGATTGCGCGGTGCTGGATGCGCGCGATGTGCTGGTGGTCAATCGCGGCGAACTCGGCGTGGATGTGGATTGGGACGTCAGCGCGCAGCGCTTGCAGACCTGGCGCCAGGCGCATCCGCAGACGCGCGTGGTGGTCACCGGCTTCGTTGCGCGCGACCGCGCCGACCGCATCACCACGTTGGGGCGCAACGGCAGCGATTATTCCGGTGCAATTTTCGCGGCCTTGTTCGATGCCGATGAGCTGCATATCTGGACCGACGTGGACGGCGTACTGTCGGCCGACCCGCGCGTGGTGCCGGAAGCGGTGCAGCTGGAAACGCTGAGCTACGACGAGGCCTGCGAGCTGGCCTATTTCGGCGCCAAGGTGGTGCACCCGCAGACCATGTCGCCGGCGATCGAGCGCGGCTTGCCGATCATCATCCGCAATACCTTCCAGCCGGAACATCCGGGCACGCGCATCACCGCCAGCAGCGCGGTGAGCGGGCCGATCAAGGGGCTGACGCTGAGCCCGGATCTGGCCGTGCTCAACCTGGAAGGCACCGGCCTGATCGGCGTGCCGGGTACCGCCGAGCGGGTGTTCGCGGCGCTGCGCACGGCGCAGGTGTCGGTGGTGATGATCTCGCAAGGTTCTTCCGAGCATTCGATCTGTTGCGTGGTCAAGCAGCATGAATCCGAGCGTGCACGCAATGCCTTGCTGCAGGCGTTTGCGCATGAACTCACGGTCGGTCAGGTGCAGCGTGTGCAGCTGACCACCGGCATCAGTGTGCTCGCTGCAGTGGGCGATGGCATGGCCGGGCAGCCGGGTGTGGCGGCGCGGCTGTTCGAGTCGCTGGGGCGTGCGCAGGTCAATATCCTGGCGATCGCACAGGGTTCGTCGGAGCGCAACATCTCGGTAGCCATCGACGCGGCGCATGCGACCAAGGCCTTGCGCGCGGCGCATGCCGGCTTCTGGCTGTCGCCGCAGACGTTCTCGGTGGGCGTGATTGGCCCGGGTAACGTGGGCGCGGCGTTGCTGGATCAGTTGCGCATTGCGCAGCCGCAGTTGCTGGGCAAGGCCAACCTGGATCTGCGCCTGCGCGCGGTGGTCTCGCGTGGGCGCATGTTGCTGGACGAGCGCGGCCTGGTCGGCAACTGGCGCGATGCCTTCGCCTCCGCAGCCACCGCGACCGATCTGGAGCGTTTCACCACGCACTTGTTATCCGCGCATCTGCCGCATACGGTGATCATCGACTGCAGCGGCAGCGCAGAAGTGGCCGATCGCTATGCGGAGTGGTTGGCTGCCGGCATCCATGTGGTGACGCCGAACAAACAGGCCGGCTCCGGTCCGTTGCAGCGGTATCAGGCGATCCGTGCGGCGGCCGATGCCAGCGGGGCGCGCTTCCGTTACGAAGCCACCGTGGGCGCCGGCTTGCCGGTGATCACCACGCTGCGCGATCTGGTCGATACCGGCGATGCGGTGACCTCGATCGAGGGCATCTTCTCCGGCACCCTGGCCTGGCTGTTCAACAAGTACGACGGCAGTGTGCCGTTCGCCGAACTGGTGACGCAGGCGCGCGGCATGGGCTATACCGAACCGGATCCACGCGACGATCTGTCCGGCGTGGATGTGGCGCGCAAGCTGGTGATCCTGGCGCGCGAAGCCGGGCGCGAGATCAGCCTGGAAGATGTGCAGGTCGAGAGCCTGGTGCCTGAAGCACTGCGTCAAGCCAGCGTGGACGATTTCATGGCGCGCCTGCATGAGGTGGATGCGACGTTCGCGCAGCGCCTGGCCGACGCACGTGCACGCGGCAATGTGCTGCGCTATGTCGCGCAGCTGCCGCCGGATCGCGCACCGAGCGTCGGCCTGGTCGAACTGCCGGCCGATCACGCGTTCGCCAACCTGCGCCTGACCGACAACGTGGTGCAGTTCACCACGCGTCGTTACTGCGAAAACCCGTTGGTGGTGCAAGGCCCGGGCGCTGGCCCGGAGGTCACCGCAGCCGGCGTGTTTGCCGATCTGCTGCGGGTGGCGGCGGGCGAGGGAGCACGCTTGTGAATCAGGCGGTTGCAGACCAGTCCGCGGAGATGCAACGGGTGGCGATTGCTGCGCGCGAGCTTGGCCAGGCACGCGCCTTTGCACCGGCCTCGGTGGCGAATGTGGCGGTGGGATTCGATCTGCTCGGCTATCCCATCGACGGCGTCGGCGACACCGTCACGGTGCGGCGCATCGATGCGCCACTGGTGCGCATCGCCGCCATCCGCGGCACCACCGTGGCCTTGCCGCTGGATGCCGAACGCAACACGGCGGGTGCGGCCTTGATGTCGTTGCGCGCGGCGCTGGCGCTGCCGTTCGGCTTTGAAATCGAAATCGACAAAGGCATCGCCTTGAGTTCGGGCATGGGCGGCTCGGCAGCGTCATGCGTGGCGGCGTTGGTTGCCGCCAACGCGCTGCTGGATGCGCCGCTAAGTAACGAGCAGCTGTATCAGCACGCACTCGATGGCGAGGCCGTGGCCAGCGGTAGCCGCCACGGCGACAATCTTGGCCCGTTGTTTTTGGGCGGCCTGGTGCTGTGCACGCTGGAGCGTCTGGTGCCGATCAACGTGCCGGCTGCATGGCATAGCCTGCTGGTGCATCCGGATGCGGTGCTGGAAACCCGCCGCGCGCGCGAAGCCCTGGCTGGCGACTATCAGCTACGCGAGTTCGTCGCGCAGAGCACCAACCTGGCCTTGGTACTGGCCGGCTGCCATGCCGGCGATGCGGGGCTGGTGCGGGCCGGCCTGCGCGATGTGCTGGTCGAACCACGCCGCGCGCCGTTGATCGCCGGCTTTGCCGCTGCCAAGCAGGCCGCGCTGGATCACGATGCCTTGGGTGCCAGCATCTCCGGCGCCGGCCCCAGTGTGTTCGCCTGGTTCGCATCGCGCGCGGCCGCCGACGCGGCCGCCGCATCGGTCAAGGCCGCCTTCGCAGGCGTTGGCCTGGATAGCCAGCACTGGGTGTCTCCGATCGCCAGCCCGGCCGCGCGGTTGCTCGCATGAGCCATCGCGCGGAAGTCGTCGTCGATCGATCGACCGCGCACGGCAGGCAGGCCGTGCAGCGCGCAAGGCACGCTTCAACCGACCACCACCTCGCTGATCTGCATCACCGGCGCAAGATCGGTGTAGTTGGCGATATCGGCCAGGATCTCTTCGGCGTGCGGCCCGAAGCTGGCGCCGAATGCCTCCACCGACTCGCAGAAGATATGGCACATGCCGATGAAGGCCGGGGGGCTGCCCGGCTCGCCGCCGCTGATGCCCTTGTCCACCGTATAGCGCAGGCAGGCCGCGCCCATCCGCGCGCTCACCAGCGGCATGTGCGAGTCGCGGTAGTAGGCATGGTCGAAGCGGGCGCCTTCGCGGTACGGGTACATCACGCTGACCTTGATCATCTGCCGGCTCCACTGGAAGGTGCGCGCAGCATAGCGCTGCGCCGCCCTTGCCGGGCGCCGCCGCAACGCGGCGCGGCCATGCCGCAGTGTCCGGCTTTCTCATTCACGGGCCACGCCCCGTCTTCGTCTTGTCTGGAGTCGTCACCATGAACTTCCTCTCCACCCGTGGCGGCGCGCCCGCCGCCAGCCTGAGCCAGGCGATTGCCGCCGGCCTGGCGCCCGATGGCGGCCTTTACGTGCCGCAGAGCCTGCCACCGGCACGCACGCTGACGGCCGGTACCACGTTGGCCGACACCGCCGCCACGTTGCTGCGGCCGTTCTTCGATGGCGATGCGCTGGCGGCCGAGCTGCCGGACATCTGTGCCGAAGCCTTCGACTTCCCGGCGCCGCTGGTGGCCCTGGGCACGCCCGGCGATTACGCGCTGGAGCTGTTCCATGGCCCGACCGCCGCGTTCAAGGATTTCGGCGCGCGCTTTCTTGCCGCCTGCCTGACCCGCCTGCGCCGTGCCGAAGACCGCCCGCTCACCATCCTGGTCGCCACCTCAGGCGACACCGGCGCTGCCGTGGCCGCGGCATTCCACCGCCAGCCGGGTCTGCGCGTGGTGGTGTTGTATCCGGACGGGCGCGTGTCGCCGCGCCAGGCGCATCAGCTGGGCTGCTTCGGCGACAACATCCACGCCCTGCGCGTGGCCGGCTCGTTCGACGATTGCCAGGCGATGGTCAAGCAGGCCCTGAACGATGCCGACCTGCAGGCGCAGCTGCCGCTGAGTTCGGCCAACAGCATCAGCCTGGGCCGCTTGCTGCCGCAGATGAGCTATTACGCGCACGCCGCCCTGCAGCACCATGCCGGCGCGGGGGCGGCGCTGAATCTGGTGGTGCCGACCGGCAACCTGGGCAACGGGCTGGCGGCGATCCTGGCGCGCGCGCTCGGTGTGCCGCTGGGTCGTATCGCGCTGGCGTCCAATGCCAATCATGTGTTGCCGGATTATTTTGCCGGCGACGATTACGCGCCGCAGCCCAGCATCGCCACGCTGGCCAATGCGATGGACGTGGGTGCGCCGAGCAACTTCGAACGGCTGCGCTGGCTCTACCAGGGCGACGATGCCGCGCTGCGCGAGGCCTTCCGTGCGCTCTCGGTGGACGATGCCGCGATCCGCCACACCGTGCAGCAGCGCTTTGCGCGCTATGGCGAAGTGCATTGCCCGCATACCGCCACCGCCGTGCATGTGCTCGAGCAGCTGCGCGCAGAAGGGGCCGAGGGCGGCACCGGCGACTGGGCGGTGGCGGCCACCGCACATCCGGCCAAGTTCGAAGGCGTGGTCGAGCCGCTGATCGGGCGTGAGGTGGAGGTGCCCCCAGCGCTGGCCGCGCTGCTGCAGCGTCCTGCACATGCCGAAACCCTGGCGCCGGACTATGCGGCGTTCCGGCAGCGCCTGCTTGTGGACGCCGCCTGACCGAACGCGTTCAGCCTGCCGGGGTTGGAAAGTGCGGCACATGCGGCTATTTGTAGAGGGTGCGGTTCCGCCATGGCGCCGCGTCCGATGTGGGTCGTTGCATGTCTTATCGAGTGATCGCCGTTGCCGCCGCGTTGTGTGGGTGGGCAGCGGCTGGAACGGCCAGTGCGGCCGATGCCATCTCCGCCGCGCCGTTGCCGGGGCTGGGCGCACCGCGTATGGGTCTGGTCGATGCATTGGCGCGGCAGGCGCCGTCGCTGGATCGCCAGGTGCTGGCCCTGGCGGCCGAGGCGCTGCAATGCGCGCGGCAGCGCCAGCAGGTGGGCGCCGAGCGCGTGCTCAGCGTCATCGACTACAGCCGGCCGTCGACCGAGCGCCGGCTGTGGGTGTTCGATCTGGAGCGGCAGCGGTTGCTGTTCCAGGAATGGGTGGCGCACGGGCGCAATACCGGCAACAACCTGGCGGCCAAGTTTTCCAATGACGACGGCAGTTTCCAGTCCAGCCTGGGCGCGTTCACCGCGCAGGAGTCGTACACCGGCCATAACGGCTATTCGTTACGGCTGAAGGGTCTGGAGCCCGGCTTCAACGACCATGCGCGCGACCGCGCGATCGTGATCCACGGCGCGCCCTATGTCAGCGAGGCGGTGATCCGCACGCAGGGCCGGCTTGGCCGCAGCCTGGGCTGCCCGGCGGTGCGTCCGGCGGTGGCCAGACAGTTGATCGATACCTTGCGTGAAGGCGCCTTCGTGTTTGCCTACTACCCGGACCGGGCCTGGCTGCGGCAATCGCGGTTGCTGGGCAGCGGCTGCGGCGCGTCGGTGGCGAGCGCGAATGCCGGCGGTCGCTGAGTCGTTGCAGGCGGCGCGGGCTCTGACGATCGCGCGAGCGGCCTGAAGTGCTGGCATCGCGTTGGAATCTGCGGGTCAGTCATGCGGCGATGCTTGCTGTCTGCGCGAAGCGCAAAGCAAAGCTTGGTCAATGGCCTGGTGCGGAAGTCGCGCAAACATCCGCAATTGGTGATGCCAACTTCCGCAGCGCTTGCGCCAGTGGATGCGCGCGCTCGCTGGTCGCATCGGTCCTGCTGGCCGTCGCGTCTCAGACGGTATCGCCCGCCAGGCTGCGCAGCGCCGCGTAATCCAGGATCTGCACCAGATGCAGCTGCGGCAGCGCGATCAGCTGCTGTTGCCGCAGCTTGGTGAAAGTGCGGCTCACCGTTTCCACGGTCAGCCCCAGGTGGTCGGCGATATCGCTGCGGCTCATCGGCAGGGCGACGGTGTCGCCGCTGGCGCCGGGCTGGGTGGAGCGGGCGGCCAGTCGCAGCAGGAAATGCGCCAGCCGTTCGCCCGGTTGCAGGCGCGCCAGCAGCAGGCCGGTGTCCTGTGCGGCGGCCAGCTCCATGCTGGCACGCTGCAGCAGCTTGCGTTCCAGCTGCGGGTAGCGCTCGCGCAACTGGCGCATCTGCGCCAGCGGCGTGCGGCAGACCCGGCTGTCGATGATGGCTTCGATATCGTGGCGGTGCTGCGGGGTTTCGGTCAGCCCCACGTAATCGCCCGGCAGCACGAAGCCGGTGATCTGGCGGCGGCCGTCGGCCAGCGTGCGCACCATGCGCAGCGCACCGGAGGTGAGTGTATAGACGTGGTGGCGGGTATCGCCGGCGCGCACCAGGGTGCTGCCGGGCGCGTAGGACTGGGCGCTGGTGGCCTGGTCGAGTGCGTCCATTTCCTGCGGCGACAGCGCCGCGCAGATGGCCCGGCCGCGGACCGCACACTGTGCGCAGTCGGAACCGCGCACATCGGTGCGCGTGGCCACGCCGGGCGCCGGGCAGGTCGTGCTGGGGTCTGGAAGCTGCCGGTACATGAGTCACGCACTGCTGGAATGCGTGTGAATGATACGCCATGCGGTCAGCGCGGCCGGCAGCCGGTAGAATTGTGCGTTCGCCACATTGCCCTGCAGGAGTTTCGCTCGTGATCAAGCCCCGTACGCCGCCCGGCATCATGGAATTGCTGCCGCGCGAGCAGATCGCGTTCCAGCGCATGCTGGACGTCATCCGCCGCAACTACGAGCGGTTCGGGTTCCTGCCGGTCGAAACCCCGGTGTTCGAGCTGTCCGATGTGTTGCTGACCAAGTCCGGCGGCGAGACCGAGCGCCAGGTGTATTTCGTGCAGTCCACCGGCGCGCTGGCCAATGCCGCCGCGGCGGCAGACGAGGGCGGCGAGGGCGGCCTGCCGGAGCTGGCGCTGCGTTTCGACCTGACCGTGCCACTGGCCCGCTACGTGGCCGAGCACGAGCACGACTTGAGCTTCCCGTTCCGCCGCTATCAGATGCAGCGCGTGTATCGCGGCGAGCGTGCCCAGCGCGGGCGGTTCCGCGAGTTCTACCAGTGCGACATCGACGTGATCGGCAAGGATGCGTTGAGCATCCGCTACGACGCCGAAGTGCTGGCGGTGATCCACGCGGTGTTCGCCGAGCTGGGCATCGGCGCGTTCAAGGTGCAGTTGAACAACCGCAAGCTGCTGCGCGGCTTCTTCGAAAGCCTGGGCGTGGCCGAGGGCGAGCTGCAGCTGGCGGTGTTGCGCGAGGTCGACAAGATCGACAAGCGCGGCGCCGACTACGTGCGCGACACGCTGGTGGGCGAAGGCTTCGGCATCGCCGCCGCGCAGGTCGACAAGATCCTGGCCTTCGTGGCGGTGCGCTCGAACGGGCATGCCGATGCGCTGGCACAGCTGCAGGCGCTGGAGGCCTCGGCCGCTGCGAGCGCGACGCTGGGCGAGGGCATCGCCGAGCTGCGCGAGGTGCTGGAACTGGTCAAGGCGCTGGGCGTGCCCGAGAGCGCGTACTGCCTGAACTTCTCGATCGCGCGCGGGCTGGACTACTACACCGGCACGGTCTACGAGACCACGCTGACCGACCACCCGCAGATCGGCTCGATCTGCTCGGGCGGCCGTTACGAAAGCCTGGCCAGCCACTACACCAAGTCCAAGTTGCCCGGCGTGGGCATTTCGATCGGCCTGACCCGGCTGTTCTGGCAGCTGCGCGAGGCCGGCCTGATCCAGGGCATCGCCGAGAGCAGCGTGCACGCGATGGTCGCGCTGATGGACGAGTCGCGCCTGGACGATGCGCTGGATATCGCGCGCCGGCTGCGCATCGGCGGCATCAATACCGAAGTGCAGATGGAGCCGAAGAAGATCGGCAAGCAGTTCCAGTACGCCGCACGCGCGGGCATCCGCTTCGTGGTGCTGGCCGGCGACGACGAGCTGGCGCGCGGGGTGGTGGCGGTCAAGGACCTAGTGCGCGAGCAGCAGTTCGATGTGGCCCGCGACGAGCTGGCCAGCACCTTGCTGGTGGAGCTGGAGCAGGCTAGGGCGATGCTGGTGGCCGGTAACGTCAACGGAAATTGACGCCTCCGGAAGCAGCGCGATGGCGCCGCCAGGGTGGTAAAGACGGTCAGCAGCGCTCACGCCTGCTGAAGCATGCGCAGGCCCACTGGCACCTCGGTGTCGGTGGGTTTGTCGTTTCTGGTCCGCCGCACGGTCCGGGGCTTCTCTGAACGCTTTGCCCGTCGTACTTGTCCCGCAGCCTGTGTTTGCGTTAATGTGCTAACACGCTATTACATTAACGCAATGAAACAACGACCTGCCCCCCGCGAAAGTGCCGATGCCGCCGCCTCCCTCAAGATGCTGGCCGATGCGCTGGCGTGCCTGAAGGAACCCGGCGCGGTCGAGGCCTTTCTGCGCGACCTGTGCACGCCCGCCGAGCTGGAGGCCATGTCCGACCGCTGGCGGGTGGTGCCCTTGTTGATCAAGGGCGTGCCGTATCGCGAAATCCACGAGCTGACCCAGGTCAGCGTGACCACCATCGGGCGCGTTGCGCGCACCCTGGAACATGGCGCCGGCGGCTATGCCGAGGCCCTGCGCGAGCAATCGTCGCGCCCTGTCGAATCCCACTGAGAGAACAAGATGAGTGCTTCCACGGCAGCACCGGCACGTGACCGGTTGCGTATCGCCATCCAGAAGAGCGGCCGCCTGGCCGAACCGGCGCGCAGCCTGCTGGCGGCCTGCGGGCTAAGCTGGCGGCAGAGCCGCGACAAGCTGTTCTGCTACGGCGAATCGCTGCCGGTGGACCTGCTGCTGGTGCGCGATGACGACATCCCCGGCCTGATCGCCGATGGCGTCTGCGATCTGGGCATCGTCGGCCAGAACGAACTCGAAGAGCAGGCATCCGAGCGCCGCCGCAACGGCCTGCCGGCCGCGTATCACGCGGTGCGCGGGGTCGGTTTCGGCCAGTGCCGGTTGATGCTCGCGGTGCCGGAAGAGTGGGACTGGCAGGGCGTGGCGCAACTGGCCGGCAAGCGCATCGCCACCAGCTACCCGTCAATCCTGGCCGACTGGCTGGAGCGCCAGGGCATCGACGCGGCGGTGGTGGAATTGTCCGGCTCGGTGGAGATCGCCCCGCGCCTGGGCACCGCCGATCTGATCTGCGATCTGGTTTCCAGCGGCGCCACCCTGGCCGCCAACCAGCTCAAGCCGGTCGAGCTGGTGATGGAGAGCGAAGCGGTGCTGGCCGGTGCGGTGCGCGAGCCGGCCGACGCACGCGCCGCGCTGCTGGCGATGCTGCTGCGGCGCATGGATGGCGTGCTCAAGCTGCGCGACAGCAAGCTGCTGATGTTCCGCGCCGAGCAGGACAATGTGGATGCGCTGCGCCGTCTGCTGCCCGATGCAGAGCCGCTGGTGCAACTGCCCGACGATGGCAACGGCGCATTGCGCCTGCAGACCATGTGTCATGGCGCGGTGACCTGGCAACGCTTGGAAGAACTCGAACGCGCAGGTGCGCAAGGTTTGATGGTGTTGACGGTGGAGCGCTCGCTGGCATGAATATTCTCGATTGGTCGCAACTGGACGCCGCTGCACGC
Organism: Xanthomonas sp. WHRI 7064; assembly: GCF_040202355.2. Taxonomy (NCBI): domain Bacteria; kingdom Pseudomonadati; phylum Pseudomonadota; class Gammaproteobacteria; order Lysobacterales; family Lysobacteraceae; genus Xanthomonas; species Xanthomonas sp. WHRI 7064. The sequence continues at coordinate 2,195,516 of NZ_CP167821.1, forward strand.
AACCAGGCATTGACCCGCCCGGTGCAGACCGTGGCCACGCAGACGCGCGACGCGGTGGCTGCATTGATTGCCGATGTGCGCGCACGCGGCGATGCCGCCTTGCGCGAGATCACCGCGCGTTTCGATGGCGTGGCGCTGGACAACTTTGCCGTGAGCGAGGCCGAATTTGCCGCCGCCGAAGCGGCGGTGGCGCCGGAACTGCGTCAGGCCATGCAGGATGCGGTGGCGCGCATCGACACCTTCCACCGCGCCGGCATGAGCGAAGGCTATGCGGTGGAAACCGCGCCGGGCGTGGTGTGCGAAAAGATCGTGCGGCCGATCGGCCGGGTCGGCCTGTACGTGCCGGCCGGCAGTGCGCCGTTGCCATCGACTGCGTTGATGCTGGGCGTGCCGGCACGTCTGGCCAGATGCCGCGAGGTGGTGTTGTGCACGCCGCCACGCAAGGACGGCAGCGTGGATCCGGCTGTGCTGGTTGCCGCGCAGCTGACCGGCGTGCGCCGGGTGTTCAAGCTCGGCGGTGCGCAGGCGATTGCGGCAATGGCGTATGGCAGCGAATCGGTTCCGAGTTGCGACAAGCTGTTCGGCCCGGGCAACAGCTTCGTCACCGAGGCCAAGCAGCAGGTGGCGCAGTCCGGCGCGGCGGCGATCGACATGCCGGCCGGTCCGTCCGAAGTGCTGGTGATCGCCGATGCCGGTGCGCAGCCGGCCTTCGTTGCCGCCGATCTGCTGTCGCAGGCCGAACACGGCCCGGACTCGCAGGTGCTGTTGTTGTCCGACAGCGATGCGCTGATCGCAGCGGTGCAGGTGGAACTGGACACCCAGCTGGCGCAACTGTCGCGCGCCGGGATCGCACGCCAGGCATTGGCGCAATCGCGCCTGATCAAGGTGCAGACCCTGGACGAGGCGTTTGCGATCAGCAACCGCTACGCACCTGAGCATTTGATTCTTGCGCTGCGCGAGCCGCGTGCGTGGCTGAGCCAGGTCGAAGCGGCCGGCTCGGTATTTCTCGGCGATTACACGCCCGAAGCGCTGGGCGATTACTGCAGCGGCACCAACCATGTGTTGCCGACCAGCGGTGCGGCGCGCGCCTACAGCGGCGTGAGCGTGGCCAGCTTCCAGAACATGGTCAGCGTGCAGGCGGCCAGCAAGGCAGGCATCGACGGCATCGGCGCATGCGCGCTGATTCTGGCGCGCGCCGAAGGCCTGGATGCGCACGCCAATGCAGTGGCATTGCGCATGGGAGTGGCAGCATGAGCACGTCTTCGATTCTGGAACTGGTGCGCGAGGACCTGCGTGCGTTTGCCGGCTATTCGTCGGCACGCACCAGCGCCTTGCAGGGCGATGTGTGGCTCAACGCCAACGAGTCGGCCTGGGGCAATCCGGCCGACCCCGGCGCGAGCACGCGGCGGTATCCGGATCCGCAACCCAAGGGTTTGCGCAGCGCACTGGCAGCGCTGTACGGCTGCACGCCCGAGCAGCTGTTGATTGGCCGCGGCAGCGACGAGGCAATCGATTTGCTGGTGCGTGGCCTATGCGTACCCGGGCGCGATGCGGTGGTGGTGACGCCACCGGTGTTTGGCATGTACGCGGTGTGTGCGCGCCTGCAGAACGCACCCCTGGTCGAGGTGGCGCTGGTGGACGGGCCTGCGGGTTTCTACGCGGATATCCCGGCGATCGTTGCGGCAGCGCTGGCCTCGCAGGCCAAGCTGGTATTCCTGTGTTCGCCGTCCAACCCGGCCGGCTCGGCGATTGCCCTGGACGCGATCGAAACCGCGGTGCAGGCCCTGCAGGGCAAGGCGCTGGTGGTAGTCGACGAAGCCTACGGCGAATTCTCCGATGTGCCATCGGCAGTGAGCCTGCTTGCGCGCTACGACAATCTGGCGGTGTTGCGCACGCTGTCCAAGGCGCATGCGCTGGCAGCGGCGCGCATCGGCAGCCTGATCGCCAACGCCGAGCTGATCGCCTTGCTGCGGCGCTGCCAGGCGCCGTACCCGGTGCCGACGCCGTGCGCGGCAATGGCCGAGCAGGCCTTGTCGGCGCCTGCGCTGGAGGTCACGCGTCGGCGCATCGCCGAGGTGCGCAGCGAGCGCACGCGCGTGCACCAGGCGCTGGAGCAGCTGGCCGGTGTGCGTCAGGTGTATCCCTCGCAGGGCAACTTCTTGCTGGTGCGCTTCGACGATGCCGAAGCGGCATTCCAGGCGCTGCTGGAGGCCGGTGTGGTGGTACGCGACCAACGCGCGGTTGCGCAGCTGTCCGACGCGCTGCGCATCACCCTGGGCACGCCCGAACAGAACGAGCGCGTGCTGAGCGCGCTGCAACGCAAGCAGGAGGCCGCCGCATGACCCCGATTCTTTTCGTCGACCGCGACGGCACGCTGATCACCGAGCCGGCCGATTACCAGATCGACGCCTATGAAAAACTGCGCCTGGTCGACAACGTGATTCCGGCGATGCTCAAGTTGCGCGATGCCGGCTATCAGTTCGTCATTGTCAGCAACCAGGACGGGCTGGGCAGCGACAGCTATCCGCGCGCGTCCTTCGATGGCCCCAACAACCTGATGCTGCAGATCTTCGCCAGCCAGGGCATCGTGTTCCGCGAGGTGTTGATCGACTGCAGCTGGCCGGCCGACAACGCGCCCACACGCAAACCCGGGGTCGGCCTGATGGTGCCTTACCTGCAGGACCGCACGATCGACTGGGCACGCTCGGCAATGGTGGGCGACCGTATCACCGACATCCAGTTCGCGCAGAACCTCAATATCCGTGGCTTCCAGCTGCGCACCGACGAGTTCGGTGGCGAGTGGGACTGGCCCGGCATCGCGCACGAGCTGGCCGATGCGCCAAGGCGTGCGGTGGTTCAACGCAACACCAAGGAAACCAAGATCCGCGTCGAACTGGATCTGGACCGCGTGGCCGAGCCGAAGACCGCCACCGGCCTGCCGTTCTTCGATCACATGCTGGAACAGATCGGCAAACACGGCGGTTTTGCGCTGGATATCCGTGCCGAAGGCGACCTGCACATCGACGAGCACCACACCATCGAAGACACCGGTCTGGCGCTGGGCCAAGCCTTGCGCGAAGCGCTGGGCGACAAGCGCGGCATCGGCCGTTACGGCTTCGATCCCGACGACAGCCCGTGGCGCGTGGCCGGCGCCACCGCGCAGCATGGCTTCACGCTGCCGATGGACGAAACCATCGCCAGTGCCGCGCTGGATTTCAGTGGCCGGCCGTACTTCTTGTTCGACGGCGAGTTCAAACGCGAGCGCGTGGGCGACATGCCGACCGAACTGGTGCCGCATTTTTTCCGCTCGATCTGCGACGCCTCCGGTTTGAACCTGCACTTGAGCGTGCGCGGTGAGAACGATCACCACAAGGTCGAAGCCTGCTTCAAGGCCCTGGCGCGCGCGTTGCGCCAGGCGATCCGTCGCGAAGGCACGGCGTTGCCCACCACCAAGGGTGCGCTATGACCGATGTCGCGTTGATCGATGCCGGCGGCGCCAACCTGGGCTCGGTGCGCTACGCGTTGGAGCGGCTGGGCGTGGAAGCGCGCCTGGTACGCGATGCAGCCGGGCTGCAGGGCGCGCAGCGGGTGATCCTGCCTGGCGTCGGCGCTGCGCCCGAAGCGATGTCGCGCCTGCGCGCACAGGGCCTGGTCGAGCCGTTGCGACAACTGCAGGTGCCGCTGATCGGCATCTGCTTAGGGATGCAATTGCTGTTCGAGCATTCCGAAGAAGGCGATGTCGATTGCCTGGGTCTGCTGCCGGGCATCGTGCGTCACATGACGCCGGCGCTCGGCATTCGCGTACCGCATATGGGCTGGAACCAGCTGGTGCCGATGCGCGCGTCCGCGCTGCTGGACGGCCTGCCGGAGCGTGCCAGTGCGTATTTCGTGCATGGTTATGCCGCGCCGGTGACGGCCGACACCGTGGCCGCCTGCGATCACGGCGGCCTGTTCACGGCGGTGGTGCAGCAAGGCCTGCGCTGCGGCGCGCAGTTCCACCCCGAGCGTTCGGCCGAGACCGGTGCACGCATCCTGCGCAATTTTCTTGAGATGAGCTTCCCATGAGTTTCACCGTTTACCCGGCCCTGGATATCCGCAACGGCCGCGTGGTGCGCCTGCTGCAGGGCGACTACGCACGCGAGACGCAGTACGGCGACGATGTGCTGCCGCGCGCGCAGGCGTTTGCCGATGCCGGCGCGCAGTGGATGCATCTGGTCGATCTGGATGCGGCAAAGGCCGGTGGTTACACCCTGGCCACCACACTGGGCGAGATTGCACGTGCCACCGGCTTGCGGGTGCAGACCGGTGGTGGCGTCCGCTCACGCGCCGATGTGGCGCGTATCCTCGATGCTGGCGCCGCACGCGTGGTAATCGGCTCGTTGGCGGTGCGCCAGCCCGACAGCGTCATCGAATGGCTGCAGGAATTCGGCGCCGATCGGTTGACCATCGCGCTGGACACGCGACAGGACGCCGACGGCGTATGGCAGTTGCCGGTGCACGGCTGGACCGAGGCCGCCGAGGCCACGCTGGATCAGTTGGCCGTACGTTACGCGCGGGCCGGCCTGCAGCATCTGCTGTGCACCGACATCGCACGCGACGGCATGCTGTCCAGCCCGAATATGGATTTGTACGCGCACCTGCGCACGCTGGCGCCGCAGTTGCAGGTGCAGGTGTCCGGCGGTGCGCGCAACCTGGCCGATGTCGCGGCCGCCAAGGCTGCCGGATGCGCCGGCATCGTGCTCGGCAAGGCCTTGCTGGAAGGGCATCTGGCATTGAAGGAGGCACTGGCATGCTGAGCCGCCGCATCATTCCGTGCCTGGACGTGCGCGACGGGCGCGTGGTCAAGGGCGTCAAGTTCCGCGACCACATCGACATGGGCGACATCGTCGAACTGGCGCTGCGCTACCGCGACCAGGGTGCAGACGAGCTGGTGTTCTACGACATCGGTGCCAGCCCGGAAGGGCGCTCGGTCGACTACACCTGGGTCGAACGGGTGGCGCGGCTGATCGATATCCCGTTCTGCGTGGCCGGCGGCATCGGTAATGTGGAAACCGCGCGCGCGGTGCTGCATGCCGGTGCTGACAAGATTTCGATCAACTCGCCCGCGCTTGGCCGCCCGCAGTTGATCTCCGAGCTGGCCGATGCCTTCGGCGTGCAGTGCGTGGTGGTCGGTGTCGACTCGATTCGTGAGGACGATGGGCAGTGGCGCGTGCGTCGCTATACCGGCGACCCGAGCAAGACCCAGGCCTTGCCGATGCGCACGCTGGACTGGGTGGCCGAAGCGCAGCGCCTGGGTGCGGGCGAGATCGTGCTCAACTGCATGGACAACGACGGCGTGCGGCGTGGTTACGACATTGCACAGCTGCGTCAGGTGCGCGCGCTCTGCCACGTGCCGTTGATCGCCTCCGGCGGTGCTGGCGAGATGCAGCATTTTGCCGACGTGTTCGACCAGGCCGATGTCGATGGCGCGCTGGCGGCAAGCGTGTTTCACAGCGGCGCGATTCCGATCCCGGCACTCAAGCAATTCCTGCGCGCGCAACAGATCGAGGTACGTGATGGGCAGTAACGAGATGACAGCGGGCGACGCGCTCGCCGCGCTGGACTGGAGCAAGGGCGAGGGCCTGTTGCCGGTGGTCGTGCAGGACGCCGACAACCTGCGCGTGCTGATGCTGGGCTACATGAACGCCGAAGCGCTGGCGGTGACGCAGCAGCGTGGCGAAGTGACCTTCTTCAGCCGCAGCAAGCAGCGCCTGTGGACCAAGGGCGAGAGCTCGGGCAACGTGTTGCGGGTGGTGTCGATCGAGACCGATTGCGACGCCGACACGCTGCTGGTGCAGGCGCGCCCGCACGGGCCGACCTGCCATCTGGGCCGCACCAGCTGTTTTCCAGGCGCGCCCGGCCAGTTCCTCGGCAGCCTGGACGCCTTGATCGCCACGCGCGAGCAGGAGCGCCCGCACGGCAGCTACACCACCAAGCTGTTCGAACAGGGCATCCGCCGCATCGCGCAGAAGGTGGGCGAGGAGGGCGTGGAAACTGCCTTGGCCGGCGTGGTGCAGGGCGATGCCGAGTTGCTCGGCGAGTCGGCCGACCTGCTGTATCACCTGATCGTGCTGCTGCGTGCGCGCGGCCTGGGCCTGGGCGATGCGGTGGCGCTATTGGAGTCGCGGCACAAATAACGTAGTCATGTAGGAGCGCACCCGGGCGCGACGCGTTAGGGGTAAGGCCCGTCGCGCCCGGGTGCGCTCCTACGGGGCACGTGTCGGCGTGTCTTTCGCGCCGTGCGCCTGGCGAGGGCGGGTACAATTTCCGCTGATCTTCGCGCGGGAAAACGCATGCAGCTTTGCTTCGCTCTGTTGGCCCTGGGTGTGCTCGCGGGAAGCGCCTACGCGCGCGATGCCGTGGTCGATGGCACCGTCTACGAAGAACGCGACGGGCGTGCCGGGCGCAGCGCCGATGAGCCGGGCATTGCCGATGTAGCGGTCTCCAACGGCGAGCAACTGGTGCGTACCGACGCGCAAGGCCGCTATCGCCTGCCGGTGCGTGACGGGCAGACGGTGTTCGTGATCAAACCGGGCGAGCGCAGCTTCGTGCCAGCCGCCGACGGACTGCCGGGTTTCTGGCGTCACTACGCGCCCAAGGGCTCGGCCAAGCGCAAATACCCGGGCATCGCCGCAACCGGGCGCAATACGCAGCACTGGGATTTTGCGCTGACCCCGCGCGCCAGTGCCGGCAAGGAAGGCTTCCAGATGCTGGTGTTTGCCGACAGCCAGACCGCCAGCCTGACCGACGTGGGCTACTACCAGCGCGATATCGTGGCACCGATCGTCGGCAAGACCTCGGCCAGGCTGGGCACCACGCTGGGCGATATCGTCAGCGACGATCTGAGCCTGTACCCGGCCTTGAACAAGGTCACCACCCAATTGGGGGTGCCGTGGTTCCATGTGCCGGGCAATCACGATCTCAACGTCGACGCGGGCGACGATGCGCATTCGCTCGACAGCTGGCGTGCCGTCTACGGCCCAGACACCTATGCGGTGGAAGAGGCCAACGCCAGCTTCGTGTTCCTGGACGATGTGATCTATACGCCAGGCGGCAAACCGGCTTATGTGGGCGGCCTGCGCGAGGATCAGTTCACGTTCCTGCAGGCCTATCTGGCGCAGCTGCCGCGCGAGCGGCTGCTGGTGATGGGCATGCATATTCCGTTGTTCGACGCGGCGCCGGGGCAGGAGACCTTTCGGCATGCTGATCGTCGCCGCCTGTTCGCCTTGTTGAAGGATTTTCCGCATGTGCTGGTGCTCAGCGCACACAGCCATACCCAGCGACAGGTCGATCACGGCGCCGACGAAGGTTGGCAGGGCGCCCGCCCGCTGCACGAATACAACGTCGGCGCGGCCTGCGGGGCGTTCTGGTCCGGTGCCAAGGATGCCGACGGCATTCCCGACGCGACGATGAGCGACGGCACGCCGAACGGGTACGCGGTGCTGCGGGTCGCGCCCGGCGGCGACTACACGCTGGCCTATCACGTGGCGCGTTCGGTCGATGATGCGCAACTGCTGCTGCACGCGCCCAAGGTGCTGCGCCAGGGTGCGTATGCGGCTTGGGGGATCTACGCCAATGTCTTCATGGGCCAGGACGACACCCTCGTCGAGATGCGCATCGACAATGGCGCATGGCAACCGATGAAGCGGGTGGAGCGCGCCGATCCGCGCCTGCTGGCCGAGAACGTGCGCGACGATGCGGCCGAGCAATTGCGCGGCTACGACCGCTCGCCCGAGGCCACGCCGTCGACGCATCTATGGCGTGGTGCGCTGCCGACCACGCTGGAGGTAGGCGAGCACGCGGTGGATGTACGCGCATCGCTGCCGAGCGGGCAGTACAGCGCACGCACGGTGTATCGCTTGCAGCGCGCCGATCCCTGAAGAGGAGGCGTGTGTGGGGCGGGGGTTCTGGTGTGGAGCCCGTCGCGCATCAATGCGCTCCTACGGTGATTGGTTGTTGGTTCGTTGACGCTTGAACCCTATCGTCGGAAACACAAACGCCTCCACGAGGGAGGCGTTTTGGGATCCGGGCTGGCAGGCGATGGCGCGCTGGCGGGGATCGATGCTGGCTGGCGTGAGCTGGCTGGCCGGGCGAGTGTAGCGAGGCTGCGCAGGCGCTGACGAAATGAGAATTAGTCTCAGCGCGCGGCAATCTTCATGGCGTCGCGGGTGCCGGCACAGGCGACGGTTTGCGCGGGCTGGCCGGTGCGGCCGGCACCTTGACCTTGGTCGGATCGTCCAGCGACCTGCTATCGGGATCGGCTTCCGGATCCTGGTCCTGCCCGGCGTCCGGAGCGGTCTCCAGCGGCGGATATGGGTAGGCCACGGCCGGGCCTGCCTGTAGCCCTGCACGCCAGCGTGCCAGCACCGGCGCGATGCGCTTGCCGAGCGATTGCTGCGGCAACGACGGCAGTTCGCCTTCCTGCTTCTCGCGCGCGGTGATCGCCGTCCTGGCCATATCGAACGCGGCCAGCGGGTCGTCGCTGCGGTTCATCGCATCGATCAGCCAGGCCTGGCCGAAGTAGGTTGCATTGGAGGTGTTGCCGCAGCCGAACGAGGGCCGGTCAGCGCGCGCGGCGGTGAGGATCAGCGTGTCCGGCGAACGCAGCGCCGGAATGAAGCCGCCCGAGTAGCACGCCGACAGCACGATGATGCGATTGCCGATGCCTGCATCGTCCAATGCCTGGCGCAGATCCTGCGGGCTGATGAAGTCTTCCTCGTTCTGGTCCACCTGCACGTACAGCGTGTGGTCTTCGGTGCCATGGGTGGTGACGAACAGCAGCAGCGCGTCTTCCTTGCGATCCATGCGCTTGCCGATTGCGGCGAGCGTGTCGTACAGGTTGTCGTAGGTCGCCAGCGGCGCGTACGGCTGCTCGCCCAGATTGTCGGGGTTGTTGACCAGCGTCACCACGCGGCCGCGCGCGTCGAAGCGTTGTTCGAACAGCTGCCTGAGGTAGAGCGTCTCGTTGCGAAACACATCGTCGCTGGCATCGCCGGCGAAGCCGACCACATACAGGTCGGTCACCCCAGGACGCTGTGGCTGCAGCGCGTTCAATGCCTGCGCAAGCGCCGCCTGGTCGACCGGGTCCACCTCATCCTTGCCTGCCGCCGCCTGGTTCGGCAGTGCGGCACCGGCATCGGGATGACAGCCGGCCATCAAGGCCACGATGACGATCAACAAGGAGAGCCGCCGCAGCAAGGCGTTCGGTCCGAAGGGGGAATGCAGCGACATGACAAACGCCGAGGTCTGGGAGGACGGGTGGAGCGCCTGGGCGCAGTGATCGCAACGCAGGCCATGACGTTGCACAACGTCCATCGATCCGCTTCAAGCACATCTTGCAGAACACGTTGCCTGCAGCAGGCCTTGCCTGCCAAGTCTCGCCACTGCGCATCGGCAAGGTCGGCTGACCCACGCCTGCAACCGCGCCGCGAGCGCGCCGTCAGGCAGGTGCGGACGGCGCGCTTGAACCGCAATACATCAGTAGCGCATGCAACGCCGAGTAACGACTGCGCTCACCCGAGGATGAGCGCAGCGGACTTGCCGATCGCGCTTACAGCGCCAGCTCGGTGAAACTTTCTACGCGCTGGTGGCTGCCGATCTCGTCGGCCGAGCGTGGGGTGGGGTAATCCTCGCGACGGTCCAGCAACGCGGTACGCATTCCGGCACGCTTGGCTGCGTCCAGCTCTTCGATCACGTCCGACAGGAACAGGATCTCGCCCGGCGGCACGCCGATGCGTTCGGCGATGCGGCGGTAGCTGGCGCTCTCGCGCTTGGGGCCGACCTCGGTATCGAACCAGTCGCTGACCAGCCCGCTCAGGTCGCCGGCATCGCTATGGGCGAAGAACAGCTTCTGCGCCGGCACCGAGCCGGACGAATACACGTACAGCGGAATGCCGGCCGCATGCCAGGCCTGCAGCTGGATCGCCGCATCGGCATAGATGTGCGCGGTGAAGTCGGCGGTCTTGTAGCCGTCGCTCCAGATCATCCCCTGCAGCGCCTTGAGCGCGGTGTGCTTGCGATCCTCGTCGATCCAGGTCTGCAGGGTGCTGACCAGGACTTCGTCCGGCACGTCCTCGCCGATCTCGTCGGCCACCTGGTTGAGCCAGTGCCGTACCTGCGGGTGACCGCCGTGCTCCTGCACGTAGGCCGGCATGGCGCGGCGCGCATACGGAAACAACACGTCCTTGACGAACGAGATGCTGCTGGTGGTGCCTTCGATATCGGTGAGGATCGCTTGCGGTCGTGTCATCGTCAGCTGGCCTTTGGAGGTTTCTCGGGGGCGTAGCGGGGGAATTGTTGGGCGATCTCGGTGCCGGTGAAGTGGCCGACCCAGCCATCGGGCTCGGTGAAGAACCGGATCGCCACAAAGTGCGGCTCCGGCCCCATGTCGAACCAGTGCAGGGTGCTGTCGGGCACGGCGATCAGGTCGTCCTTCACGCATTCGATCTCGTAGACCTTGTTGTCCACGTGCAGCGTGAACTGGCCCGAGCCGGCGACGAAGAAGCGCACCTCGTCTTCCTTGTGGAAGTGCTCGTCCAGGAACTTGGCGCGCATTTCCTCGCGCTTGGGATTATCCGGCGCGATGCTGACCACATCGACGGTCTTCAGCCCGCGCTCGGCGCTGAGCCGCTCGATATCCTCGCGGTAGGCCGCCATCACCTGCTCGGGTGATGCGCCGGGCTCGATCGGCTGATTGGCCTTCCAGCGCTCGAAGGTCACGCCGATCTTGCTCAGCTCGGCGGCAATCTGCTGGCCGTCGCGGCTATCGAGCTGCGGCAGGTTGGGATCGGAATCGTTGTAGATGCGAAGTCGGCTCATGGCGATCTGGCTCACAAGGGAAGGGGGAGGTGGCGAGGACTCAGCGCGGGCCGCGCAGCTTCAGCAGCTCGAGTTCGCAATGCAGCAGGAATTCGAAGGCCTCCAGGTGACGGCGCGCCTCGGCCATGTTGCGGCCCCAGGCATACAGACCGTGTCCTTCGATGAGATACCCCCACAGGCTCTGTTTGTCCAGCAGGGTCTCGACCTGCGCGGCCAGCACCTGCATGTCCTGCGTATTGGCGAACACCGGCACGTCCACTGCCGTTTCATGTGTGGTGTTGCCTTCGAAGGCTTTCAACAGCTCATAGCCCTCCAGCCGGATCATCCCGCTGCCGGCGTACAGCCGCGAGGCAATGGTCTGCACCGGCGAATGCGTGTGCAGCACGCAGCCGATCTCGGGGAAGCGGCGATACAGCTGGGTGTGCAGCAGCGTTTCCGCGGACGGGCGCAACGGACGGCCAACCGCCAGGCCATCGAAGTCCACCACCATGATGTCTTCTTCGACCAGGCGGCCCTTGTCGCGGCCGGACACGGTGATCGCCGCGTGCTGTTCGTCCAGGCGATGGGAGAAATTGCTGCTGGTGGCCGGCGTCCAGCCGGCCTGGGCCAGCTCGCGGATGTTGCCGATCAGCAGGTGCGCCAGCTCGTGCAGACGCGCGGCGCTATAGGGCAGGGGGGCAGTGGTCGCATTCATGGACCTATTCTACTGCCCCGCCGGATTACGGTCAGGTGCAGCGCAGCAGGGTTTTGTTCCTGCCAGGCCCGTACGCAGATCGGCCTACAAAATGTTAGGAGCGCGCGCCTGGCAGTGGCCGCGGTGGTTTCGTCAGTCGTCTGTTGGTGGATGCAGTCAGAAGCCCAGGTCAAATGCCTGGTCGGTCGAGGGCGCGGTGCCCTCACCACTTGCGGGACACGCCGTGAATCCGTCCATGGAGGCTCCTTGGCGGCATCCATGCCGCCAAGGGTCCCGCAACCGGCGAGGACACCGCACCAGGAAGCTGGTCGGTGGTCGCATGAAAAGCCGCTTGTCGCCCCCGTGTCGCACCTCGAGCCAGCGCGCCAGTATCGAACAACGCGCATCACGCACTGCGCTTACTGCTCTTCACTGTGCACACCGATCATCCCGACAGGTCCTTGCCCGCCCACCGTCGCGGGACCTTACGCGGCATGGATGCCGCGTAAGAGCCTACACGGACGTACTTGCGGCGTGTCCCGCGACGGTGGGCGGGCAAGGGCCCTGCAGCCAGGCCGCAGACCAGCACCATCCAACCAACCAACCAAGCTACAGATCAGCCCGCGCAGATCAGCCGCTCTGCGATAGACCGGCGCGCAGGCGTTCTATCGGCCGCTCTCAGCCCACGCGTGTGCTCAACGACCGTCGCGCAGACGGCTGTGGCGATAGCCGTAGCCGAAATAGACCACCAGCCCGACCAGCGTCCACACCCCCATCAACATCCAGTTGTGCAGGGTCATCGCCGACAGCAGGGCCAGGCAGCTCAACACGCCGGCGCTGCAGATCAGCCAGGCCACCGGCATGCGGAACGGACGCGGCAGTTCCGGGTGGGTGCGGCGCAGGATCAGCACGCCGGCGCACACGGCGGCGAACGCGATCAGCGTGCCCATCGAGGTCAGCTCGCCCAGCACATCCAGCGGGAACACCGCTGCCAGCAGGGCGATGCCCACGCCGGTGATCACGGTATTGACGTGCGGGGTGCGGTACTTGGGATGGATGCGGGTGAAGATCGACGGCAGCAGCCCGTCGCGCGCGATGATCATGAAGATGCGCGGCTGGCCGATGATCATCACCAGCACCACCGACGACAGCCCGATCAGCGCACCGACTTCCACCACCACGCGCAACCAGGCCAGCTGCGGATGCGCCGCCACCGCGGTCACCACCGGCTCGTCGGTGCCGAGTAGGGTGTAAGGCACCAGGCCGGTCATCACGGCCGCCATGGCGATGTAGAGCACGGTGCAGATGACCAGCGACAGGATCATGCCGATCGGCAGGTCGCGTTGCGGGCGGTGCGATTCCTGCGCCGCCACCGACACCGCCTCGAAACCGATATAGGCGAAGAACACCATCGCCGCGCCGCGCAGCACGCCTTCCATGCCGTACTTGCCCGGACCTTCGTTGGCCGGAATGAACGGGTGCCAGTTTGCGGTATCCACGTACTTCCAGCCCACCGCGATCACCAGCAGGATCAGCCCGGTCTTGAGGATCACCATCGCCATGTTCATCGCCGACGACTTGCGGATGCCCACATAGCACAGCCAGGTCAGCAGCAGCACGATACCGGCGGCAGGCAGGTTGGCGATTGCGCCGGTGCGCTGCAGCTTGCCGTCCAGCGGCGCGCTGACCAGGGCGGCCGGCAGGTGGATGTTGAAATGTTCCAGCAGGCTGAGGAAATAGCCGGTCCAGCTGACCGCCACCGCCGAGGCGGACACGCCGTACTCCAGCACCAGCATCCAGCCGATGAACCAGGCCGCCAGTTCGCCGAAGGTGGCATAGGTATAGGTGTAGGCGCTGCCGGATACCGGCACCATCGCCGCGAACTCGGCGTAGGCCATTGCGCAGAACGCGCAGCACACCGCGGCCAGCACGAACGACAGCATGATCGCCGGGCCGGCATGGTCGGCCGCGGCCTGACCGGTGATGACGAAGATGCCGCCGCCGATCACCGCCCCGATGCCCAGGGCGGTCAGCCCCCACGGCCCGAGTGCGCGTTGCAGGCCCAGCCCGTCGGCCGCCTCGTGGCTGGCGTGCGGGTGCTTGGTGGCCCAGAGTTGCTTGAACATGCAGCGGTTCCTGTTGAATCCCTGCACGTGGCGGTGCGGGCGTGTGCGAGATGTGCGGGCTGTTGCGAGGTGCTCGTGTCGTCAAATCCCCACACACGAATGTGTGGGCTGTTGCGAGGTACTCGTGTCGTTAAATCCCCGCACACGGATGTGCGGGCTCTTGCGAGGGACTCGCAATCAAGCCTTACGGGCCAGCCGGCTATGGCGAATGCCATAACCGAAATAGATGACCAGGCCGATCATGGTCCAGCCCACGAACACCTTCCAGTGTTCCTGGAAGGCCTGGAAGAACAGGAACAGGCAGGCCAGCGCGCCCAGCGGGCAGATCAGCATCGCCAGCGGCACCCGGAACGGGCGCGGCAGATCCGGCTTGGTGAAGCGCAGCACCATCACCCCGGCGCACACGGTGGCAAAGGCGAGCAGGGTGCCCATCGACACCAGTTCGCCCAGCACGCTGAGCGGGATCAACCCGGCCAGCAGCGCCGCGACCACGCCGACGAAGATCGTGCCGACATAGGGGGTATGGAACTTCGGATGCACCTTGCCGAACAGTCGGGGCATCAACCCATCCTTGGCCATGGTGTAGAAGATGCGCGGCTGCGCCATCAGCATCACCAGCACCACCGAGGACAGGCCGGCGATCGCGCCGATCTCCACCGCGGTCTTGAGCCAGGTCAGTTGCGGGTGCGCTTCCAGCGCGGTGGCCACCGGCTTGGCGGTGCCGAGCTGGGTGTAGGGCAGCAAGCCGGTCAACACCGCGCAGACGATGATGTAGATGACGGTGCAGACCGCCAGCGATACCAGAATGCCGATCGGCATGTTCTTCTGCGGATCCTTGGTCTCGCCGGCGGAGGTGGAGACCGCGTCGAAGCCGATATACGAGAAGAACACGATGGATGCGGCGCGGAACACGCCGTCCCAGCCGAACTGGCCCGGCCCGGTGTTTTCCGGGATGAAGGGATGCCAGTTGGCCGGGTCGATGTAGGCGATACCGAAGCCGACGAACAGGCAGATCACCACCACCTTGATCGCCACCACGATGGCGTTGGCGAACGCCGACTGGGTGACGCCGACGTAGCACAGCATGCTCACCGCAGCCACGATCAGCACGGCCGGCAGGTTGATGAGGTTGCCGGAGCTGACAAAGTTGTGGCCGTCCCAGGCCAGTGGCGCGCCGGCCAGCTCGGCCGGGAACGGCAATCCGAGCGTGCCGGTCAGGAAACTGATCAGGTAGGCGGACCAGCCGACCGCAACGCTGGAGCCGGCGAACAGGTATTCCAGCACCAGGCACCAGCCGATGAACCAGGCGATGCCCTCGCCGAGAGTGGCATATGAATACGAGTAGGCGCTGCCGGAGACTGGCATCATCGCCGCGAACTCCGCGTAGCACAGGCCGGCGAATGCACAGGCGATGCCGGCGAACACGAAGGACAGCATCACCGCCGGGCCGGCATGGTTGGCAGCGGCCTGGCCGGTCAGTACGAAGATGCCGGCACCGATCACCGCGCCGATCCCCAACATGATCAGGTGCTTGGCGGTGAGGGTGCGTTGCAGGGTGGCTTCGCCTTGCAGGCTGCCTTCGACCGGTTCGCCCCCGTCGACATGTCCAGCGGGCTCGATCGGTTTGACCCTCAACAGAGACTTCAGCATTCGGTACATCCCTAAGTGGCAAAGCTAAGGCGCGCGCGCCTGGGCGAAGGTGGTGCGCCGCATCCCGGTGGGACAGGCAAGCGGCCTACCTTGCCAAAGCTACACGCTCACGACAAGCACGTACGCAGCATGAATGGCGATAATGGCCGCCTGGCCCGCAACGGGCGACCGGGAACGACAGATGGTGGATGCAACCCTGCAACAGCGATTGGCCGACTACCGCGCACGCTGGCCGGACGAAGCGGAGCTGGCCGAGCAGTTCGCTCAACTGCTGGACGATGCCACCAACCCGTTCCTGCGCGAGCGTGTCGAAGGTCATTTCACCGGCTCGGCGTGGGTGGTCAGCGCCGATGGCACGCGCACGTTGCTGACCCATCACCGCAAGCTGCAACGCTGGCTGCAGCTGGGCGGGCACGCCGACGGCGACCGCGACCTGGCGCAAGTGGCCTTGCGAGAGGCGCAGGAGGAATCCGGATTGACCGGCTTGCGCCTGGCTGACGCGGCCATTTTCGACCTGGACCGGCACTGGATTCCCGCGCGCGGCGAGGTGGCCGGGCACTGGCATTACGACGCGCGCTATGTGGTGATGGCTGGGGCGGACGAGGCGTTCGAAGTCAGCGAAGAATCGCTGGCCCTGGCGTGGCGCCCGGTCGCCGAACTGCTTGCCGATCCGCAGCTGGATCCGTCGATGCGGCGCATGGCCGAGAAGTGGGTGGCGCGCTCGCGTTGAGCAGCTTGTTATAGCCCCTTTTGTCGGGGCGATAAGGTGCTGCTTGCGCGCCACTGGCTCAGGTGCCGCAAGCGCGGGCACGCCTGTTACTTGCCGGCTTCGGTGGGTGGCAGCAGCGCGGCCGGCGATCGGCTGCTCGGCTCGGTCAGACATCCTGTCTGACTCACCGCCGCGGCACATCCCTGTGCCGCTTTCCGCCAATCCCCGGCCACGCTGCTGCCTCGGCCATTCGCTGTCATGACCTTGAAAGCAGTGGGTGAGTGATGAGACGTTGCCTAACGCTTACGTCTGCGAATCAAAGCCCCTCTCGCGTCGGGGCGAGCAGGCACAGCTTGCTCGCCATGGGCGCGGCCTGGCCTGTCGCTTAGCGGCTTCGGTGGGTGGCAGCAGCGCGGCCGGCGATCGGCTGCCCGGCTCGGTCAGACATCCTGTCTGACTCGCCGCCGCGGCACGTCCTTGTGCCGCTCTCGCCAATCCCCGGCCACGCTGCTGCCTAGGCCATTTGCTGTCATGGCCTTGGAAGCATTGAGTGAGTGATGAGACGTTGCCTAACGCTTACGTCTGCGAATCAAAGCCCCTCTCCTGTCGGGGCGAGCAGGCACAGCTTGCGCGCCATGGGCGCGCGTGACTGGGAGCGCCCGCGCCGCAAGCGCGGGCCGGGGCGCGGGGGGAAGTACAGCCAGGCATCGGCTGCCAGTTTACGAGTCAGCCTTACTGGCGCGTGGCGACGCGTTTGCCATGGCAGACGCGTCGAAGTTGGCCGCAGCGCCCCCTCATCCGGCCCCTCGGGCCACCTTCTCCCGTTGGGAGAAGGGATCACCTCAGTACAAAGTCCGCTCAGTACAGAATGCGCGTCCGCAAGGTCCCTTCGATCAAGGCCAGGCCTTCCTTCAACGCGGTGGCCTGCGCCTCGCTGGCGCTGACGTCGATCACCACGTAGCCCACCTTGGGGTCGGTGCGCAGGAACTGGCCGTCGATATTGACGTTGTGGCGCGAGAACAGTTCGTTGATCTTGGACAGCACGCCCGGCACGTTGCGGTGGATATGCAGCAGACGCAGGCTGTCGGGGTGCTCGGGCAGGGTGACCTCGGGGAAGTTCACCGCCGACAGGGTGCTGCCGTTGTCGCTGTAGCGCACCAGCTTGGCGGCCACTTCGATGCCGATATTGTCCTGCGCTTCCAGCGTGCTGCCGCCGACGTGCGGGGTCAGGATCACGTTGTCGTGTGCGGTCAACTTTGATTCGAACGCATCGCCATTGCCCTTGGGCTCGATCGGGAACACGTCCACCGCCGCGCCGCCGATCTGGCCCGCGCTCAGTGCCGCGTCCAGTGCGTCGATGTCGATCACCGTACCGCGCGAGGCGTTGATCAGATGCGCGCCGTGCTTCATGCGCGCGATCTCCGCCGCGCCGATCATGTCCTTGGTCGACGGCGTCTCCGGCACATGTAGGGTCACCACATCCGAGCGTGCCAGCAGGTCGTCCAGATCGATCGCCGCGCGCGCGTTGCCCAGCGACAGCTTGGTTTCGATGTCGTGGAAGATCACCTGCATGCCCAGCGACTCAGCCAGCACGCCGACCTGGGTGCCGATATGCCCGTAACCGACGATGCCCAGCACCTTGCCGCGCGTTTCGTGGCTGCCGGCGGCCGATTTGGACCACCCACCGCGATGGCATTCGGCATTCTTCTGCGGGATGCCGCGCAACAGCAGGATTGCCTCGGCGATGACCAACTCGGCCACGCTGCGGGTGTTGGAATAGGGCGCGTTGAACACCGGGATGCCGGCCAGCTCGGCCGCGTCCAGATCGACCTGGTTGGTGCCGATGCAGAAGCAGCCCACTGCGATCAGGCGCTTGGCATGCGCCAGCACCTCGGCGCTCAACTGCGTGCGCGAGCGGATGCCGACGATATGCGCCTCGGCGATGCGCGCGATGAGCTCGTCTTCCGGCAACGACTTGGCGTGCAGTTCGATCTGCGAATAACCGGCGGCGCGGAACACATCCACGGCAGTCTGGCTGATGCCTTCCAGCAACAGGACGCGGATGTCCTGCTTGGGAAACGAGGTTCTCTTCGGCGACATGGGGGAGCGCATTGCGGCAATCGGGTCGGCAACTATGCCAGATGGGCCGCGCGATGGGGCGCCCGCAACGCAGTGTTTGCGCAGGCTAAGTCCTTGCGGTGCAACGGTTTCAGCTGAATCCAACGCGGTGGCGGTGCCGCGTCGTGCAACTGGACGAGGCTGGCGCGCACTGGCACGCTGTGCGGTTCCTACTGCAGCGCCGTGTGTCATGACCGATCCCCGCATCCTTTCGTTGCAACAGGCCGTGCCCGAGTTGCGTTTGAAGACCGAGCCGGCCGACCTGGAACACTACGGCCGCGACTGGACGCGGCGCTGGACGCCCAACCCGCTGGCGATCGCCTTGCCCGGTTCGGTGGACGAGGTGCAGGCGGTGCTGCGCTGGGCCAATGCGAACGCGGTTGCGGTAGTGCCTTCGGGCGGGCGCACCGGTCTTTCCGGCGGTGCGGTGGCTGCCAACGGCGAGCTGGTGCTGAGCCTGGAGCGCCTGAACAAGTCGCTGGAGTTCAATGCGGTGGATCGCACGCTCACCGTCCAGGCCGGCATGCCGCTGGAAGCGGTGCACAACGCCGCGCGCGAGCATGGGCTGGTGTATCCGGTGGATTTCGCCGCGCGCGGTTCGTGTTCGATCGGCGGCAACATCGCCACCAATGCCGGCGGCATCCGCGTGATCCGCTACGGCAATACCCGCGACTGGGTGGCCGGCCTGAAGGTGGTCACCGGTGCCGGCGAACTGCTCGAACTCAACAACGCGCTAGTGAAGAATTCCAGCGGCTACGATTTCCGCCATCTGATGATCGGCTCCGAGGGCACGCTCGGCGTGGTGGTCGAAGCGACATTGCGATTGACCGACCCGCCGCCGCCCAGCAACGTGATGTTGCTGGCGCTGCCCTCGTTCGAGGTGCTGATGCAGGTATTTGCCGCGTTCCGCGCGCAGCTGCGGCTGGAGGCGTTCGAATTCTTCACCGATCGCGCGCTCGAACACGTGCTGGCGCACGGCGCGCAGGCACCGTTTGCGCAGGTGTATCCGTATTACGTGGTCACCGAATTCGCTGCCGGCGACGAGGCGCAGGAAGCCGCAGCGATGGCGGCATTCGAAACCTGCATGGAGCAGGGCTGGGTCAGCGACGGGGTGATCAGCCAGAGCGATGCGCAGGCCGCGCAACTGTGGCGGCTGCGCGAAGGCATCACCGAAGCGCTGGCGCGCTACACGCCGTACAAGAACGACGTGTCGGTGCGCATCTCGTTGATGCCTGCGTTCCTGGCCGAAACCCAGGCGTTGCTGCACGATGCGTATCCGCATTTCGATGTGGTGTGGTTCGGCCATATCGGCGATGGCAACCTGCATATCAATGTGCTCAAGCCCGATGGCACCAGCCAGGCCGATTTCGTGGCGGCCTGCGATCAGGTGACCAAGTTGCTGGCGCAGGCCTTGCAGCGTTTTGGCGGCAGCATCTCCGCCGAACACGGCATCGGCCTGGTCAAGAAGGCCTACCTGTGGAGTACCCGCTCGGCCGAGGAGATCGCCTTGATGCGCGGGATCAAACATGTGCTCGATCCTCATCTTTTGCTGAATCCCGGCAAGCTGTTCGAGATGGACGACGCGCCTGCCGCCACGCGTGCCGGTTAGTCTTTCACCACCTTCACATGGAATCGATACGCCAATGATGCGCTCCCTCGTGTTTTGCGCTTTGACGCTGCTGCCGCTGGCGGCCTTCGCATCCAGCCTGGCCGGAACCTCGGCGGGTGCATCGTCGGCCGGTTCGTCCAATTCCTCCGGCAGCAGTTCCGGCGACGACAAGGTGGTGGCCGACGCACGCGAAGATGCCGCCGGCTTCGTCGCCAGCGATGGCGCGATCCGCGGCGCGCGGCTGGAAGCGGCGCTGCTGCAGTTGCGCAGCCGTAGCGATGCGGCGCGGCTGTCCAGCGACCTGGAACTGGCGCAGTCCATCCTGGCCCAGTGAGTTCTCCTCGCCGGTGCTGGTGGCTGTGGCTGGCCGCAGCGATCGCACCGGCGGCGCAGGCCGAATTACGCATCGATGTCGATCCGCAGGGCCTGTCTGCGGCGCAGATCGACACCACGCACGCATTGGTGAAACAGGTGGCGCAGCGTCTGCCGCCGGCCTGGATGCAGCGCATCGACGCACCGATCCAGCTGCAGTGGCGCACGGACTTGCCGGCACACGTGCATGGCCGCGCGATCGGCCGGCGCATCCTGCTCGATCGTGCGCTGCTGGATGCCTGGAGCGCGCAGGCGACGGCCACGCAGACCGACCCCGAGGCACCGGCCACGCGCGCGGCAATGGCCGCCGTGGTGCATGAACTGGCGCATGTGCTGGACCGCAGTGCGCACGGCGGCCTGTCGCGCGACCCGCGGCTGCGCGATCTGGCCGGCTGGCAAGTGCGTCCCTGGCGGATCGGGCGCGGCGCAAACCGGTTCAGCGATCGCAGCCCCGACGATTACGAGCGGCGCAGCCCAGCCGAATTCGTCGCGGTGAATCTCGAACACTACGTGCTCGATGCCGACTATCACTGCCGGCGTCCGGCGCTGGCGGCCTGGTTTGCCGAGCAGGTCGGTGGCATGCCCGATGCAACGCATTGCGAGACGACGTTGCCGTACCTGCAGGCTGATAACGATGCCGGCGCGATGTCGCTGCTGGCACTGGATCCAGCGCGTGTGTACGCGGTGGACTACCTGCTGGCCGAGGGCAATGCGCAGCCGATGAGCCGCTGGGGCCACAGCATGCTGCGTCTGGTGATCTGTGCCCCTGGCCGCACGCCCGGTCCCGATTGCCGTCTGGATCTGCAGTATCACCGCGTGCTGTCGTTCCGCGCCTTCGTCGGCGATGTGCAGATTTCCAGCTGGCGCGGGCTGACCGGCTCGTATCCCTCGCGGTTGTTCGTATTGCCGTTGAATCAGGTCGTGGACGAATACACCAAGGTGGAGCTGCGCGCGCTGTCGTCGGTGCCGCTGACACTGGCGCCCGGGGAGATCGCCGCGCTGCTCGCACGCGCCGCGCAGGTGCATTGGAGTTACGACGGGCGCTACTACTTTATCGGCAACAACTGCGCGGTGGAGACCTTCAAGCTCCTGCACGACGGCGTGCCGCGGCTGGCCGCGGCACGGCTGTCGTCGATCACCCCGCGCGGCGTGAGGCAGCGCTTGCAGCGCGCCGGCATCGCCGACATGCAGGTGCTGGACGACCCTGCGCAGGCGATTCGGCAGGGCTATTACTTTGAGTCGGCGGCGGCGCATTACCAGACCATGTTCGAGGTGATCCGCCGCGGCCTGCCGGTGCCGCAGACCAGCGTGGAGCAATGGCTGGACGCGCGCGCGGACGCGCGTGCGCAGTGGTTCGACCGCGGCGGTCTACGCGAGACGGCTGCAGCGTTATTGCTGGAACAGGCCGCGTTGCGCCGCCAGGAGTTGCTGGCACGCGATGCGCTCAAGCGCCTGCTGACGCCCGGCGCTGCCGGGCGCGACTCGGTGCAGGGTCAACTGCAATCACTGTTCGCGCGGCAGGCCCGGCTCAGTCACCCGGCCACGCTGTTGGGCAGCGCCGGCTACGGGCTGCCGCAAGCGGAAGAGCAGCAAGACCTGAGCGTGCGCGTGGCGCAGGAAACCGGCGTACTGGTCGACGGCTGGAAACAGCTGCAGGCGCTGGGGCGGCAGCAACTGCCGGCCGACGTCCGCGCCGGACTAGAGCAGGGCGAGGCGAATGTGCAGCGCCTGCGCGCACGCCTGCGCGTGCTAGCGCGCGGTGATGCGGCTGCCGACAAACGCCTGCAGCGGTAAGTCCCAGTTCCCGGTGCTCCGGCCAGGGACGACGCATTGCACCAGCTGGCACCTGTCACGCCAGCCGGCGCACCTCAGCCAGCCGGTTGCAGATCCGCCTGCACCGAATACTTGCGCAGCCAGTCGCTGACCTGCGCGTTGTTGCGGTACTGCTTCAGTAGCGTTGCAAGCCGTGCCGGTGCCGGCGTGCAGAACTGCGCGATCGCCACTTCGATCTCGTGGCGACGATCGGCGTCGTACGGATCCTCGCCCGCGAAGTGCTCGCAGGTGTCGTAGTCCTCCACCAGCGTGCGCACATCCTCCGGCATGCCGCACAGGCCGGGCGGATGTTGCAGCCACTCCTCGTCCACCTTGGCGTCGGTGCAGGCCACCGGCGCGGGTGCGGGCGTGGAGGTCGGTGCCGGGGCTGGTTGCGCCGTGCAGGCGCCCAGCAGCCCCAGCGTCACCAAAACGACCAGCTTGCGCATCAGTCGGCGCGGCCTGCGAATTCGCCGGTGGTGGTGTTGACCAGCACGCGCTCACCGTTGGTGATGTACTCGGGCACCATGATTTCCAGGCCGGTATTGAGCTTGGCCGGCTTGGGCCGCTTGGTGGCGGTGCCGCCCTTGAGTTCAGGCGGGGTTTCGACCACTTCCAGCGTTACCGTCTGCGGCAGTTGCACGGCCACCGGCTGGTCGTCGATCACCTGCACGTAGATGCCGGTCAGCCCGTCGATGATGTAACCGGCATCGGTGCCGATCACGTCCGCATCCAGCGTGTAGGGAGTGAAGTCCTCGTCGTCCATGAACACGAACGCCTCGCCATCCTTGTACGAAAACGTCGACAGGCGACGCAGCAACTCCACTTCCGGCAGGTTGTCGTCGGCGTCGAAGCTGGCGTCCAGCTTGGCGCCACCGGGCACGCTGTACATGATGAAGCGGAAACGCACGTTGCCACCGCGGCCCTGCGGCGAGCTACGCTCGATGTCGCGGATCTGGTAGATGCCGCCGTTGTATTCGACGACGTTGCCTTTCTTGATGTCGTTAGCTTTCATGGGAATCGGGAGTTGGGAATGGGGAATCGAAAAAGCCGGGGCCGGGGTGCTGAGAGTAGGGCGCCGTTACGATTCCCCATTCCCGATTCCCCATTCCCCGCTACTTGGGCGCCAACCGCACGCCGCCGTCCAGGCGAATCACATCGCCATTGAGATAGCGATTGCGCAGGATGAAGGCGACGGTGTCGGCGTATTCGTCGGGTTGGCCCAGACGCGAGGGGAACGGGATCGCCGCGGCCAGCGATTGCTGCACCGCCTCGGGCATGCCGTCCACCATCGGGGTCCAGAACACGCCCGGTGCGATCGTCATCACGCGGATGCCGAAGCGCGCCAGTTCGCGCGCCATCGGCAAGGTCATGCCGACCACGCCCCCCTTGCTGGCGGCATAGGCGGCCTGGCCGATCTGGCCTTCGTAGGCGGCCACAGAGGCGGTGTTGATGATCACGCCGCGCTCGCCGTCGTCGCCGGCGCTGTTGTGCTGCATCACGTCGGCTGCGGCCTTGGCGACATTGAAGCTGCCGACCAGGTTGACCAGCACGGTGGTGCGGAAGGTCGCCAGCGGCATCGGCGCTTCCTTGCCGAGCACGCGGCCCGAACCCAGGATGCCGGCGCAGTTCACCGCCAGGTTGAGCCCGCCCAGCGCCTGCGCGGCCTGCGCCACGTTGGCGGCGACCTGCGCCTCGTCGGTGACGTCGGTGGCGAAATACTGCGCGTTGCCGTCACCGAGCAGCGCCAGCGCCGCCTCGGCCTTGTCGGCGTTGACGTCGAACAGGGCGACCTTGCCGCCGTCGGCCACGATGCGCTGCGCCACGGCCAGGCCCAGTCCGGAAACGCCGCCGGTGACGATGGCAAGAACAGAAGAAGGCTGCATGCGGTGGTTCCTTGGAAATCCTGGAAGCCGGTGGATGCCGGCAGGCGAACGGGTGACGACGCAGCCGGCGATTCTAGCCGAAGCGTCCGTGCGCCCGCCCTGGAAGATGGCGCGGGCGTGGCGGCGGCGTGCGGGACTAAAATCTCAGCCGGGGGCCGCCAAGGCCTTGCCGACCTTGCTGCCGGTCTCGCGGCCCAGCAACCGCGCCAGCCAGCGGCCGGTGCGGGCGAGGGCAGGTAGGTCGATGCCGGTCGGCATGCCCAGCCCATGCAGCAGATACACCACATCTTCGCTGGCGACATTGCCGCTGGCGCCCTTGGCGTAGGGGCAGCCGCCGGCACCGGACACCGCCGCATCGACCACGCGCACGCCTTGCTCCAGGCAGGCGGCGATGTTGGCCAGCGCCTGGCCGTAGGTGTCGTGGAAGTGCACGGCCAATGCCGGCATCGGGACCGCCTGCGCCACCGCGGCCAGCATCTGGCGTGCCTTGGCCGGGGTGCCGACGCCGATGGTGTCGCCCAGCGAAATCTCGTAGCAGCCCAGTGCGTACAGCCGTTGCGCGACATCGACCACATCGGCCACCGGCACCTCGCCCTGATACGGGCAGCCCAGCACCGTGGAGACGTAGCCGCGCACGCGCACGCCGTCGAGGGCGGCCTGCGCAAGGATCGGCCGGAACCGTTCGAGCGACTCGTCGATACCGGCATTGGTATTGGTGCGGTTGAAGGCCTCCGACGCCGCAGTGAAGACCGCCACTTCCTGCGCGCCCGCCGCCTGCGCGCGGGTGTAGCCCTGCAGGTTCGGCACCAGCACCGGATAGGCGATGCCAGGCGCCTGTGCGATGCCGGCAAACACCTCGGCCGCGTCGGCCAGCTGCGGCACCCAGCGCGGGCTGACGAAGCTGGTCGCCTCGATGCTGCGCAGCCCGGTCGCGGAGAGTTGATCGATCAAGGCGATCTTGTCGGCGGTGGCGATCGGTGTCGCTTCATTCTGCAGGCCATCGCGCGGGCCGACCTCGACAATGCGGACAAAGTCGCTCACGCCGCGCCCTCCGGCACCCAGGCCGGGCTGCGCTTGTCGAGGAAGGCGCCCAGGCCTTCCTGACCTTCCGCGGAAACGCGCAGGCGCGCGATCCACGCGGCATTGGCAGCGTCGATGGCGTCGCGGTCGATCGGTGGCAGCACCGCGCGCACCAGCGCCTTGGCGCTTGCCGCGGCCAATGGCGCGGCCGCCAGCAACAGGCGGACCTGGCGCTCCACCGCGATATCCAGTTGGTCGGCGGCCACCAGTTGATGCAACAGGCCCAGCAGCTGCGCGGTGGCCGCGTCGAAGATCTCGGCAGTGGCGAACCAGCGCCGGGCCTGGCGCGCGCCGATCGCTGCGATCACATACGGCGAAATCACCGCCGGCAGCAGGCCGAGCTTGCTCTCGGTCAGCCCGAAGCGCGCCTCGGTGCAGCCGATGGCGATATCGCAGCATGCCACCAGGCCCACGCCGCCGCCAAACGCCGCGCCGTTGACGCGCGCGATGGTCGGCTTGGGCAACTCGTCCAGCGTGCGCATCAGGCGCGCCAGGGCGAGCGCATCTGCCGCGTTGTCGGCCTCGCTGGCACCGGCCATGCCGCGCATCCAGTTCAGGTCGGCGCCCGCGGAGAACGCAGCGCCGGCACCGGTGATCACGACGACGCGGATCTGCGCCGCCTGGCCGGCCTGCTGCAAGGCGTCGGTGAGCGCGCCGATCAAGGTCGCATCGAAGGCGTTGTGCACCGCCGGGCGGTGCAGTCGCAACGTGCGGACCGCTCCCTGGTCCTCCACGATCAAGCCGGTGTCCTGCATTGCGTCAACGTCCATGAATGGGATGCGAACCATGATAGCGGCACGGGTCGGCTGAGCCATGACGCGGTGCGTCGATGCTAGAATTGAGAACCATTCCTAACAATCAGGCCGTCTTTGTGACGCTGTCCGACATGCCCTTGCATCGCGCCGCCATCGTGGATTCCGTGGAGGATCGCCTCCCCAACGACACGATCGCCCGGCGTCTGCGCGAACTGGGTTTTGTCGCCGGCGAAGAAGTCACGGTGCTGGCGACCGGGCCGGTCGGGCGCGAACCGCTGCTGGTACAGGTCGGTTACACCCGGTTCGCCCTGCGCCGTAGCGAGGCCGCACGCGTGCAGGTACGCGTCGATGGAGCACAGGCATGAGCGTGGCAAGCGTTCCGTTGCGGCTGGCGCTGGTGGGCAATCCCAACAGCGGCAAGACCGCGCTGTTCAATCAGCTGACCGGCAGCCGGCAGAAGGTTGCCAACTACACCGGCGTCACCGTCGAACGCAAGGAAGGGCAGTTCCGCGCGCCATCCGGGCGCGACTTCGCGGTGCTGGATCTGCCCGGCGCCTACAGCCTGCAGCCGGCCAGCCTGGACGAGGCGATCACCCGCGACCTGTGCCGTGGCTTTTACCCCGGCGAACCGGCACCGGACGTGCTGGTCTGCGTGATGGATGCGACCAACCTGCGCCTGCATCTGCGCTTTGCGCTGGAGCTGCGCGAGCTGGGCCGGCCGATGATCGTGGCCTTGAATATGGTCGATGCGGCGCAACGACGCGGCATCGTCATCGACCTGCCGGCGCTGGAACAGGCGCTTGGGGTGCCGGTGGTGGAAACGGTGGCGGTGCGCCGCGGCGGTGCCAAGGCGCTGGTCGAGCGCATCGACGCGCAGGCCGCGCGTCTGGCGGCACCGAGCGCCACGCCGCCTGCCGACGGCAACTACCATGCGCAGGTGCGACAGATCCTGAGTGCGGCGGTGACCATGCCGACACGGACCTCGCGGGTGGACGATGCGCTGGACCGCTGGCTGCTGCACCCGCTCTGGGGCCTGGTCACGCTGGCGGTGGTGATGTTCCTGATCTTCCAGGCGGTGTATGCCTGGGCCAACCCAGTGATGGACCTGATCGATGCCGGCACCGCGATGCTGGGCGAGTGGGCGGGCACCACGCTGCCGGAGGGCCCGCTCAACAGCCTGCTCAAGGACGGCATCATCACCGGCCTGGGCGGGGTGATCAAATTCCTGCCGCAGATCCTGATCCTGTTCGCCTTCATCCTGGCGTTGGAGGAGTCCGGCTACCTGCCGCGCGCGGCCTTCCTGCTGGACCGCATGATGTCTGCCGCCGGCTTGTCCGGGCGCTCGTTCATCCCGTTGCTGTCGAGCTTTGCCTGTGCGGTGCCGGGCATCATGTCCACCCGCAGCATCCAGGACCCGCGCGACCGGCTCGCCACCATCATGGTCGCGCCATTGATGACGTGCTCGGCGCGCCTGCCGGTGTATGCCTTGCTGATCGGCGCCTTCATCCCGCAGAAGACCGTGTGGGGCATCTTCAACCAGCAGGGCCTGATCCTGTTCGGGCTGTACGCCGCAGCCATCGTCAGCGCGCTGCTGGTGTCGTGGACGATGAAGAAGTGGCGCCGCGACAAGAGCGAGCATCCGCTGATGCTGGAGCTGCCGTCGTACCGCCTGCCGCATCTGCCCGACCTGGCGCTGGGGCTGTGGGAGCGTGCGCTGATCTTCCTCAAGCGCGTCGGCGGCATCATTCTGGCCCTGACCATCCTGCTGTGGTTCCTGCTGTCGTTCCCGGCCGCGCCGGCCGACGCCACCTTGCCGGCGATCGACTACAGCTTCGCCGGGCGCATCGGCCATGCGATGGCGGTCTTCTTCGCGCCGCTGGGCTTCAACTGGCAGATCTGCATCGCGCTGATTCCGGGCCTGGCCGCGCGCGAAGTGGCAGTGGCCTCGCTGGCGACCGTGTACGCGCTGTCGGCTGCCGACGACGATGCCGCGGCGCAGGCCTTGTCGCCGCTGATCAGTGATGGCTGGTCGCTGGCCACCGCGCTGTCGCTGCTGGTCTGGTACATCTACGCGCCGATGTGCATCTCCACGCTGGCCACGATCAAGCGCGAAACCAACTCGTGGAAGCAGATGACGGTCAGCGCGGTGTACCTGTTCGCGCTGGCCTACCTGGCCTCGCTGGTGACCTACCAGCTGGCCGTGCTGCTGGGAGCCGGCTGAAGTGGATCTGTCGCTTACGCTGCAGTACCTGGTCATCGCGCTGGCGGTGTTGCTCAGCCTGTGGGTGGTGATGAAGAAGCAATTTCCCGGCACGCTGCGGCGTCTGCGCGGCGCAGTGGCGATCTGCCTGCTGCGCGATGGGCGGCCTGCGTGGATGCGGGCGCTGGGCCGCCGCGTGGCGCCGCCGGCCGCGCAGAACGCCGCGGCCTGCGGTGGCTGCGACAGCTGCGGGCCGGCGCCGCCACGTCGTCACTGATCCATCGCATCCCTTACACTTGCGCGGCCGCAGGACGCGGCGATGCAGGGGGCACAGATGCGGTTGTTGGTGTTATTGGCAGTCCTGGCGGCGGTTGCCGGCATTTATAACTACGGTGGCAACGCGCTGGACGAAGCGCAGGTGCGCGATTTCTACGCCGCGCACGACAAGGCGATGCTCGGTCAGGACGGCGAAGCGCTGTGCGCGATGACCGCGCCGACGTTCGAAATGGTGGTGCTGTACCGCATGGATTCGCACCAGAAGCGGCAGACCACCACGCGCGAGCAGTACTGTAAATCCAATGGCGAATGGGCGCAGGTGCTGCGTCAGATGCGTCATGTGGCCAACCCGGAAGAGGTGATCGACTACAAGCAGTCGATCACCAGGATCGAGATTGCTGCCGATGAAGCCTCGGCCATGGTCGAGACGCGCGCCACGCTCGGCTTGCCGGGCTTGCGCATGACCTTCCGCTCGCGCGACAAGCTGGTCCGCAAGCGCTGGAAGACCTTGATCGAACGCAGCGAAGGCACTGCCTGGGTCGGCCCGGCGTACGACTGAACGTCGTCGGCACGATTGCTGCCGCATTGTCGTGCCGGCGCCATCGATGCGCGGAAGGGCTGCCTGTTACCGGTACGCGCTGCCCTGGCTCGCGACCCAGCCGATTTGCGCAGGTAACCCGCGTCGACGACAGAAGCCGGTGACCATCCTGGGCGAGGGGATACGCGTGTGGCGATTGCCTTGCCGGCTGGCATCGACGCCAGTGCATCGGCATCACTGCAGCGGGTGTTCGTTAGCGCCGCTGCAACCCAGGCGAGCGGCGTGACGCGTGGCAATGATCGGTGCAGCAGCAACACTGTCACTGGCCGGGTTGCGTCGTCGACGCTGCAGTGCACAGCGCGTCGGCCACGGGCCTTCGCTATGCTTGCGCGATGACGACTTCCTTCCAGATCTCCCGACGTGCGCAGGCGCTGACCAGTTCGGCGATTCGCGAAATCCTCAAGGTGACCGAGCGGCCGGAGGTGATTTCCTTCGCCGGCGGGCTGCCGTCGCCGGCTACCTTTCCGGTGGAGCGCATGCGCGCGGCCAGCGATCAGGTGCTGCGCGATGCGCCGCAGGCCGCGCTGCAATACGGCCCCACCGAAGGCCATGCGCCGCTGCGCGAATGGGTGGCCGCACGGCTGAGCCGTGACGGCGCCAGCATCCGGCCCAGCCAGGTGTTGATCACCACCGGCTCGCAGCAGGGCCTGGATCTGCTCGGCAAGGTCTTCATCGACGAAGGCAGCAAGGTGCTGGTGGAAACGCCGAGCTACCTGGGCGCGCTGCAGGCGTTCTCGCTGTTCCAGCCGAGCTTCGTCGGCATGCCCTCGGATGAGGACGGGGTGGTGGTGGAGGCGCTGGATCCTGCAGTGCTGGCCGATGCGCGCTTTCTGTATTGCCTGCCGAACTTCCAGAACCCCACCGGTCGCCGGTTGCCGCTGGCGCGTCGTCAGGCCCTGGTGGCGCGCGCGGCGGAGGCAGGCGTGCCGATTGTCGAAGACGATCCGTATGGCGAGCTGTATTACAGCGGCCAGCCGCTGCCGAGCCTGCTGTCGCTCAACCCGGAGGGCGTGATCTACATGGGTTCGTTCTCCAAGGTGCTCGCACCCGGGTTGCGGCTGGGCTATGTGGTCGCGCCCGAAGCGGTGCTGGGCAAGCTGATCCAGGCCAAGCAGGCGGCCGATCTGCATACGCCCTCGTTCACCCAGCGCGTGGTCCACCAGACGTTGCAGGACGATTTCCTGGACACGCACATTCCGCAGATCCGCGCGCTGTATGCGCGTCAATGCAGCCTGATGCTGGAAGCACTGGATCGGCATTTCCCGCCCCAGGTGCAATGGAATCGCCCCGAAGGCGGCATGTTCCTGTGGGTGACCCTGCCGCCCGGGCTGGACGGCACCGCGCTGCTGGCGCGTGCGATCGCGCGCAATGTGGCATTCGTGCCGGGCGCGCCTTTCTACGCCACCTTGCCGCAGGTCAATACCTTGCGGCTGTCGTTTGTCACCGTGCCCGGCGACAGGATCGACGCCGGCATCCAGGTCCTGGGCGAGGTGCTGCGCGAGGCGCTGGCCGAATTGCCCGGGCAGGGCGCGTGAGCACGCAGACCGCTGGCGTGCAGGCGCCTGCGCTTGCGCTTGCGACCACCATCGACAGCGTCGCGATCGGTATCGCACGCGACTACACCCGGCCCGGTAGCCGCAGCGCGATCGACAAGCGGGCGGTGGACGGCAGGGTGCACGTCAGTCCCGACGGTCTGCACGGCGACGAGCAGGGCGACCGGCGTGTGCATGGCGGGCCGGACAAGGCGATCCACCATTATCCGCGCGATCACTACGCTGCCTGGCAGGCCGAGCTCGGTGCGCAGGCATTGCTGGAGACGGCCGGCGCATTCGGCGAGAACCTGAGCAGCCTCGGCCTTACCGAAGCCGACGTCTGCCTGGGCGATCGCTTTGCATTGGGTACGGCGGTGGTGGAGGTGTCGCAGCTGCGTCAGCCATGCTGGAAGCTGTCCGACCGTTTCGGCCTGCGCGACATGGCGCGCCGCGTGCAGGACACCGGCCGCACCGGCTGGTACTACCGCGTGCTGCAGCCTGGCGACGTTGCGGCCGGCGACACGCTGACACTGCAGCAGCGACCGCATCCGCAATGGACGCTGTCGCGCCTGCAACAGCTGCTGTATGCGCGCGATATCGACGTCGCCGCCATTACCGAGGTGCTGCAACTGCCGCTGGTGCCGTCATGGCAGGCGCTGTTCGAGCGCCGCCTGCAACGCCGCGAAGTAGAGAGCTGGAGCAAACGCCTGCACGGCGCAGGCGACTGAGAACCGCCAACGCCATCGCGCCAGATCAAAGGCCGCAGCCGCGCTAGCTGCAGGGCTGAGATTTGGGATTTGGGATTCGGGAGTCGGGAGTCGGGAGTCGGGAGTCGGGATTGGGAAATCGCGGTCACGAAGTCGGCAAACGCCACCTTCCAGGCGCCGCCATGATGGCCGTGTGCCACGCGTCCTCATCGTCCTTACCAACGTGCAGCGACGCAGCCCTCACCGCCCCATGACCGCTCGCGCCGTTGTGTGCCAACCGCCACGCGCACCCCACGGACGCCACCAAGCCAAAGCGCCACAGCACATAAAACGCGCACACCCGCACCAGCTCTCACGATTCCCTAACCCCCCCATCCCGATTCCCGGCTCCAACGATTCCCCAATCCCGACTCCCCAATCCCAGCTTTTACGATTCCCGATTCCCGATTCCCAGCTATCTTGTACAACCCCATCGCCCCGCTAGGCCTGCCGCCATGACACCGTCTCCTGTGAAAGTTCTGATCCACGGCGCCTCCGGGCGGATGGGCAAGGCATTGCTGCGCCTGGCTGCCGAAGACGAGGCGCTGCACGTCGTCGGTGCGGTGGTGGGGCGCTCGCCGTCGCAGCGCGTAGTGGACGGTGTGCCGTACTTTGCCGCCAGCGAACTCGGCGGTGCGCCGGCCTTCGATGTGGCAATCGACTTCAGCCTGCCGCAGGGCTTCGCACCGATCCTGGCGCTGTGCGCGCAGCGCGGCAAACCGCTGGTGTCCGGCACCACCGGTCTGGATGAGGCGCAGCGTGCCGCGTTGCTGGAGGCCGCGCAACAGATCCCGTTGGTGTGGGCGTCCAACTTCAGCCTGGGCGTTGCGGTGCTGACCGAACTGGTGGAGCGTGCCGCCGGCAGCCTGCCGGGCTGGGATTGCGACATCGTCGAGGCGCATCACGTGCACAAGCAGGACGCACCCTCCGGAACCGCACTGACGCTGGGGGAGGCGGCCACCGGCAGCGGCGCGCAGCCGCGCTTTGCCAGCCTGCGCGCCGGCGACATCGTCGGCGAACACACGGTGCAGTTCACCGGGCTGGGCGAGCGGGTGGAGCTGGTGCACCGCGCCACCAACCGCGACATCTTTGCGCGCGGTGCCCTGCATGCGGCCAAGCGGCTGCTCGGCAAGCCGGCCGGCAGCTATCGCGTGCGCGATCTGGTGCTGTAAGCCGGCGCGTCGCCGCGCATGAATGGCGAATGATCGCAGTGGCGCATTCATCCCGCCATTGCGATGCCAGCGCGGCGACCGGTGTTCTCCAGGCTGGCATGCCGGGGCACTTGCCTTTACAATTCTCGCTTGCCCGAACCAGCGTCGGACCGGTCCTCAGCACCGCGTCCGCGCTTTGCTGCAACCGGAATTTGGCCGGAAGCGCATCGGAGTCCCAGGCAGCCAGAGCGAGACCCCCACGTGACCCAACCCGCAATCCTTGTCCTCGAAGACGGCACCGTGTTCGAGGGCGAATCCGTAGGCGCCAACGGGCTTTCCGTCGGCGAAGTGGTGTTCAACACCGCCATGACCGGTTACCAGGAAGTCCTGACCGATCCCTCCTACGCCCGCCAGATGGTCACGCTGACCTATCCGCATATCGGCAACACCGGCTTTACCGATCAGGATGACGAGGCCAGCAAGATCTGGGCCGCCGGCCTGATCGTGCGCGATGTGCCGCGTCGCCCCAGCAGCTGGCGCAGCGAAGTCGCACTGCCGGAGTGGCTGCAGGCCCGCGGTGTGGTGGCCATTTCCGGCATCGACACCCGCAAGCTGACCCGCCTGTTGCGGCAGAAGGGCGCCCAGAACGGCGCACTGATGGCCGGCGAGATCGATGTCGACAAGGCACTGGAAGCCGCGCGCAGCTTCCCCGGCCTGAAGGGCATGGACCTGGCCAAGGTGGTTTCCACCGAGACCAGCTACAGCTGGCAGGAAGGCTCGCTGGATCTGAATTCCGACACCTTCGTGCGCGCCGAGCTGAAGCACAAGGTTGTTGCTTACGATTACGGCGTCAAGCTCAACATCCTGCGCATGCTGGCCGACCGTGGCTGCGACGTCACCGTGGTGCCGGCACGCACGCCGGTGGCCGAGGTGCTGGCGATGAACCCGGACGGCGTGTTCCTGTCCAACGGACCGGGCGATCCGGAACCCTGCGATTACGCCATCAGCGCCATCCAGGAATTGATCGCCAGGCAAGTGCCCACCTTCGGCATCTGTCTGGGCCATCAGCTGCTGGCGCTGGCCGCCGGTGCCAGCACGGTCAAGATGACCACCGGCCATCACGGCGCCAACCATCCGGTGCAGGATCTGGACGGCGGGCGGGTGATGATCACCTCGCAGAACCATGGCTTTGCGGTCGACGAAAGCACGCTGCCGGCCAATGTGCGGGTGACCCATCGGTCGCTGTTCGATGGCACCAATCAGGGCATCGCGCTGACCGACGCACCGGCGTTCTCGTTCCAGGGCCACCCGGAAGCCTCGCCGGGCCCGCGCGATGTGGGCCCGTTGTTCGATCGGTTCGTGGAGTTGATGGCCAAGGATGCCAAGCGCGCATGAGCGCTCGTTTGATGGGTGTGCTGATCGTGCTGATGGGCGTTGCCCTGACGTATTGGGGCGTGTGGATGCCGCTGGAGCAGGCACGCGCTGGTGCACAGTCGATCACGCTGCACGGCGGCATGAAGCTGGCCTTGCTGGTGCCGATGTGCTTCGTCTTCGGCGTCGGCTATGTGGCTGGAGGGGAATCCTTTCACCACCGCATGCAGAACAGCGACCCGGACAAGGTGCGCCGTTGGGGCAAGACCTCCGGGATCGGCTGGCTGCTGATCCTGGGCAGCTTTGCCGCGTCCTTCGGGCTGTATCAATGGCTTCAGCACACCCTGCGCGCCCTCGGCTATGGATCTGCCGGATGAACCCGGCGTTCGGCTCTGCCGAGCCGATGCACTATCACGCCGCGTCGCGATGCGATCGCCGCGGCCACTCTTCCGCACCTGCGGCTTGCCGCATGTTCCTAATCGAGTAAAGAAATGCCAAAGCGCACCGACCTAAAAACCATCC
Organism: Xanthomonas sp. WHRI 7064; assembly: GCF_040202355.2. Lineage (NCBI taxonomy): Bacteria > Pseudomonadati > Pseudomonadota > Gammaproteobacteria > Lysobacterales > Lysobacteraceae > Xanthomonas > Xanthomonas sp. WHRI 7064. The sequence goes on from NZ_CP167821.1 coordinate 2,229,559, forward strand.
TGATCATCGGCGCCGGCCCGATCGTCATCGGCCAGGCCTGCGAGTTCGATTACTCCGGCGCGCAGGCGTGCAAGGCGCTGCGCGACGAGGGCTATCGCGTCGTGCTGGTCAACAGCAATCCGGCCACGATCATGACCGACCCGGACATGGCCGATGCGGTGTACATCGAGCCGATCAACTGGCAGACGGTCGAGAAGATCATCGCCAAGGAAAAGCCCGATGCCCTGCTGCCGACCATGGGCGGGCAGACCGCGCTGAACTGCGCGCTGGATCTGGCCGACCACGGCGTGCTGGAGAAGTACAACGTCGAGCTGATCGGTGCCAAGCGCGAAGCGATCCGCATGGCCGAAGACCGCGAGCTGTTCCGCGTGGCGATGGGCGAGATCGGCCTGGATTGCCCCCGCGCCGAAGTGGCGCACACGCTGGAAGAGGCGCTGGATATCCAGACCCGAGTCGGCTACCCGACCATCATCCGTCCCAGCTTCACCCTGGGCGGCAGCGGCGGCGGCATCGCCTACAACCGCGAAGAGCTGATCGAGATCGTCGGCCGTGGCCTGGAACTGTCGCCGACCACCGAGGTGCTGGTGGAAGAATCGGTGCTGGGCTGGAAGGAATTCGAGATGGAAGTGGTCCGCGACACCGCGGACAACTGCATCATCGTCTGCGCGATCGAAAACCTCGACCCGATGGGCGTGCATACCGGCGACTCGATTACCGTGGCGCCGGCGCAGACGCTGACCGACAAGGAATACCAGCGCCTGCGCGATGCCTCGATCGCGGTGCTGCGCAAGATCGGTGTGGATACCGGCGGCTCGAATGTGCAGTTCGGCATCAGCCCGACCACCGGCCGCGTGGTGGTGATCGAGATGAACCCGCGCGTGTCGCGCTCGTCGGCGCTGGCGTCCAAGGCCACCGGTTTCCCGATCGCCAAGGTTGCCGCCAAGCTGGCGGTGGGCTACACGCTGGACGAATTGAAGAACGAGATCACCGGTGGCCTGACCCCGGCCTCGTTCGAGCCGTCAATCGACTACGTGGTCACCAAGATCCCGCGCTTTGCGTTCGAAAAATTCCCGCAGGCCGACGCGCGCCTGACCACCCAGATGAAGTCGGTGGGCGAGGTGATGGCGATGGGCCGCACCTTCCAGGAATCGCTGCAGAAGGCGCTGCGTGGCCTGGAAACCGGCAAGATCGGGCTGGACCCGACCGGCCTGGATCTGAGCAGCGAAGACGATATCGCCGCGCTCAAGCGCGAGCTCAAGGCACCGGGCCCGGAGCGTCTGTTCTATGTCGCCGATGCGTTCCGCGCCGGCATGAGCGTGGCCGATGTCTACGCGCTGTCGTTCATCGACCCGTGGTTCCTGGATCAGATCGAAGAACTGATCAGCCACGAACAGCAACTGGCCGATGACGGCATGCCGGCACTGGATGCGGCGCGTCTGCGCACGCTCAAGCGCGCTGGTTTCTCCGACGCGCGGCTGGCCGAGTTGACCGGCACCAACGAGGAATCGGTGCGCACGCTGCGTCGCGCGCTCAAGGTGCGCCCGGTCTACAAGCGCGTGGATTCCTGCGCCGCCGAATTCGCCACCAGCACCGCGTATCTGTATTCGACCTACGAGGACGAGTGCGAGGCGCTGCCGACCGACCGCGACAAGATCATGATCCTGGGCGGTGGCCCCAACCGCATCGGCCAGGGCATCGAGTTCGACTACTGCTGCGTGCATGCGGCGCTGGCGCTGCGCGATGACGGCTACGAGACCATCATGGTCAACTGCAACCCGGAGACCGTGTCCACCGATTACGACACCTCCGACCGTCTGTACTTCGAGCCGCTGACGCTGGAAGACGTGCTGGAAATCGTCGAGCTGGAAAAACCCAAGGGCGTGATCGTGCAGTACGGCGGCCAGACCCCGCTGAAGCTGGCGCGCGCGCTGGAAGCCAACGGCGTGCCGGTGATCGGCACCTCGCCCGATTCGATCGATCTGGCCGAAGACCGCGAGCGTTTCCAGCAGCTGGTCGACAAGCTGGGCCTGAAGCAGCCGCCGAACCGCATTGCCCGCAATGCCGAGGAAGCGCTGGTGCTGGCGCGCGAAATCGGCTATCCGCTGGTGGTGCGCCCGAGCTACGTGCTGGGCGGCCGCGCGATGGAAATCGTCTACGGCGAATCCGACCTGGCGCGCTATGTGCGTGACGCGGTCAAGGTCTCCAACGATTCGCCGGTGCTACTGGACCGCTTCCTCGACAACGCGGTGGAAGTGGACGTGGACATCATTGCCGACAAGGACGGCAACGTGCTGATCGGCGGGCTGATGGAACACATCGAAGAGGCCGGCGTGCATTCGGGCGATTCGTCCTGCTCGCTGCCGCCGTATTCGCTCTCGCCCAAGACCCAGGCCGAGCTGCGCCGTCAGGTGGTGATGCTGGCCGAAGGTCTGAACGTGGTCGGCCTGATGAATACCCAGTTCGCGGTGCAGGTGAACGAGGCCGGCGACGACGTGGTGTTCCTGCTGGAAGTGAACCCGCGTGCCTCGCGCACCGTGCCGTTCGTGTCCAAGGCGATCGGCATGCCGCTGGCCAAGATCGCCGCGCGCTGCATGGCCGGCAAGACGCTGGCCGAGCAGGGCGCCACCAAGGAAATCGTGCCGGGCTATTACTCGGTGAAGGAGGCGATCTTCCCGTTCGCCAAGTTCCAGGGCGTGGACCCGATCCTCGGGCCGGAGATGCGCTCCACCGGTGAGGTGATGGGCGTGGGCCGCAGCTTCAGCGCCGCGTTTGCGCGTGCGCAGGAGGCCGGCGGCATCAAGGCACCGCCGGTGGGCAAGGCCTTCGTGTCGGTGCGCGATCCGGACAAGCAGCGGGTGTTGCCGGTGGCGCAGGCGCTGGTGGAGCGCGGCTATACGCTGGTCGCCACGCGCGGCACCGGTGCCTGGCTGCAGCAGAACGGGCTGAGCTGCGAGATCGTCAACAAGGTCGCCGAAGGGCGCCCGCATATCGTCGATTCGATCAAGAACGGCGAGATCGTGTATATCGTCAACACCACTGAAGGTCGCGCCGCCATCTCCGACTCGTTCTCGATCCGGCGTGAAGCGTTGCAGCATCGCGTGACCTATTCGACCACTGTTGCCGGCGCCAAGGCGCTGGTGCATTCGCTGGAATTCCGCGGCACCGGCCCTGTGTGGTCGCTGCAGGAACTGCACAAGGAGCTGGAAGCATGAGAGCACCCATGACGGCAAAGGGCGCGCAGCGTCTGCGCGAAGAGCTGGACCAGCTGAAGTCGGTCAAGCGTCCGGCGGTGATCAATGCGATCGCCGAAGCGCGCGCGCACGGCGATCTGAAGGAAAACGCCGAGTACCACGCCGCGCGCGAGCAGCAGAGCTTCATCGAAGGCCGCATCAAGCAGCTGGAAGGCGAGCTCTCGCATGCCGAGATCATCGACATCACCAAGCTGTCGGCCGGCAACAAGATCGTGTTCGGCGCCACGGTGACGCTGGCCGACACCGAGACCGACGAAGAGAAGCGCTACCAGATCGTTGGCGATCTGGAAGCGGACATCAAGCTGGGCATGATCGCGATCTCCTCGCCGCTGGCGCGTGCGTTGATCGGCAAGCTGGAAGGCGACTCGGTCACCATCGATGCGCCGGCCGGCCAGCGCGAGTACGAAGTGGTCAGCGTTGCCTATCTGGACTGACGCGCCGGGATTGAACGACGCCATCGCCCGATGACCACCGCCACGCTGCTGCTGCCGGAAAAACGCCGCCTGCCCGGTGAACTGGGCGACACGCCGGTGGCGCGCGCGCTGGCGCGTGCCGACCAGCAAGGTGCCGAGCCCGGCGAAGTGGCGCAGCTGCAGCGCCACTTCACGCTGACGCCTGCGCACTGGCCGGTGGCCGCGTTGACCCGCCAGCTCGATGCCGGCGATGCGGCCGGTGCGACCTGGGTGCGTGCCGATCCGGCTTACGTGGTGCCGGATATGCAGGGCGCGCGCTTGATGGGCTACGGCGAGGCGCTCGGCCCCACGGCCGAGGACCTGGCGGTGTTGCTGCCCATCCTCAAGCCGATGTTTGGCGATGCCGGATTCCTGCTGGATGCGCCCACGCCAGCGCGCTGGTATCTGCGGCTGTCGCCGGATGCCAAATTGCCGGAATTTGCGCCACCGGATCTGGCAATCGGCGACGACCTGTTCGAGCATCTGCCAGCCGGCGAGATCGGCCGGCGCTGGCGCGCCTTGCTGACCGAGGCGCAGGTGCTGCTGCATCAGCATCCCTGGAACGAGGGCCGCGTGGCCAGCGGCAAGCCGGCGATCAATTCGCTGTGGTTCTGGGGCGGCGGCGTGCTGCCGCATGCGGTGAGTTCGCCGCACCGTCAGGTACGCAGCCGCGAATCACTGCTGCGTGCGCTGGCGCTGGCGGCCGGTGCCGATGCGCAGGGCGAACAACGCGTGGATGCGTTGGTGGACCTGCGCCATCTGCGCTCACTGCAGCAGTTCAGCGACGACGCGGTGGCGCCGTTGCTGGCGGCGATGGCACGTGGCGAACTGGATCGGCTGGTGCTGGATTTCCAGGATGGCGAAACCGTGTCGCTGACGCATGCGCAACGCTGGCGTTTCTGGCGCAAGCCGCGGGCACAGCTGGCGCAATGACCTCAACCCCGCGGATCGTCCGGCGCCCGCCCGGGCAGGCCGGCAGCTGGCCCGATGCCATGTTGCCGCTGCTGCGCCGCATCTATGCCGCGCGTGGCGTCACCGATACCCACGGCGCGCAGCCGCGTCTGGGTCAATTGCTGTCGCCGCAGTTGCTGCACAACAGTGACGTGGCGGCCGAGTTGCTGGCCGATGCGATCGCCCGGCAGCGGCGCATCCTGGTGGTGGGCGATTTCGACTGCGATGGCGCCACCGCCTGCGCGGTCGGCGTGCGTGGCTTGCGCATGCTCGGCGCGCTGGATGTGCATCACGCGGTGCCCAATCGCATGGTGCATGGCTACGGCCTGTCGCCGGCGCTGGTGGAGGAGCTGGCTGCATTGCAGCCGGATCTGCTGGTCACGGTCGATCACGGCATCGCCTGCCACGCTGGCGTGGCCGCGGCCAAGGCGCGCGGCTGGACGGTGCTGGTCACCGACCATCACCTGCCTGGCGAGGTGTTGCCGCCAGCCGATGCGATTGTCGATCCGAATCTGGCCAACGACCGCTTCCCGAGCAAATCACTGGCCGGGGTCGGGGTGATCTTCTATGTGCTGATGGCCTTGCGCGGTGTGCTGCGCGCGCGTGGCGCCTTCGCCGAACGCGCCGAGCCGGATCTGTCGGTATTGCTGGACCTGGTGGCGGTCGGCACCGTTGCCGATCTGGTGCCGCTGGATATCAACAACCGGGCGCTGGTGTCGGCCGGCCTGCGCCGCCTGCGCGAGGGCAAGGGTTGCATCGGCCTGCGCGCCTTGATCGATGCCAGCGGCCGCGATGTGGCGCGCCTGAGCGCCAGCGATATCGGATTTGCGTTGGGCCCGCGTCTCAACGCAGCCGGCCGGCTGGAAGACATGGCGCTGGGCATCGAGCTGCTGCTCAGCGAGGACTGGAACCGGGCGCGCGAGATCGCCGGCACCCTGGAAGAGATCAACGCCGAGCGCCGCGCGGTGCAGCAGTTGATGACCGACGATGCCGAGCAGGCCGTCACCAAGGTGGTGCTGGATGCCGATGGCGCGTTACCGATCGCCGCGTGCCTGTTCGATGCCGACTGGCACCCGGGCGTGATCGGCCTGGTCGCCTCCAAGCTCAAGGACCGCCTGCATCGCCCGGTGATTGCATTGGCGCCGGCCGAGCCGGGCAGCAGTCAGCTGCGTGGTTCGGCACGTTCGATCCCCGGCCTGCATATCCGCGACGTGCTGGCGGCAGTGGATGCGCGCCACCCGGGCCTGATCCAGAAGTTCGGCGGCCATGCGATGGCCGCCGGGCTGAGTCTTGAGCATGCCGCGTTGGCGACCTTTGAACAGGCATTCCAGCGCCAGGTGCAGGCGATGGTCGACGCCTCGCTGCTGCATGCCGAATTGCATAGCGATGGCGAACTGGCCGCGCACGAGCTCGATCACCTGCATGCCGAGGCGCTACGCGCGGCCGGGCCGTGGGGGCAGGGCTTTCCCGAGCCGCTGTTCGATGGTCAGTTCGAAGTGCTGCAATGGCGCCTGCTCAAGGAACGCCATCTCAAGCTCACGCTGCGCTGCGCCGGCCGCGCCGAACCGCTCAACGCCATCCACTTCAACGGCTGGCGCGGCAGCGAGCCGGCACGCATGGTGCGGCTGGCGTACCGCCTGGTCAGCGACGACTATCGCGGCGGCACCGCGGTGCAGTTGATCGTCGAGCACTGCGAGCCGGCGACAGTCACTGGCTGAGCGCGCGGCTGTCAATCGCTTGCTTTGGTAGGGGCGACAGCGCGGCCCTGCAGCCAGGCTGCACATCAACCGCTCTACACGGGACGGCGCACCCACAGCCGGCATGTACGTGGTGGTACATGCCGCAAGTGGCGCCTGCCTGATGGCGGCAAGATGGTTTCGTTCGCCGCTCAAGGCGTCTTGCAAGACAGTGCAAGCGCACGCTCGCACCGTCCTCGCCTCGGTCAGGGCGCCTTCTTGACCTCGGTCACCAGGGTCGGCAATTCCCACGCCCCGCCAGCGGCCACCAGCCGGCACAGGCCGGAGGTGGATTTGGAGGTCGGCACAAAACGGCGGCCATCCCAGGTCCAGCTGGCCTCGCTGTAGCAGTCGCCCAGGCCGCGGCCCTTCTGCGATTCAAGGATGGTGGAACCGTCGATATCGCTGGCGTGCGTGGTCACCAACGTCGGCGCGAACGGCGCGCGTGCATTGATGACCCAGAAACCGGTGCCGACGTTGTAGGCGCCCATCCAGCAGTCGGTCGAGACCAGCAGTTTGTCGCTGCTGAGCCGGGTGACCGTCAGCGGCTCGGCTGCATCGCCGGCCTGCAGCCCCTTGCATTCCTCATCGGCCGGCAAGCTGGCACGCAGTGCTTGATAGAGCGCCGGCAGCGTGCCCAGGCGCGCATCGGCTGCTTGCGTTGCTGCGAGTTTGACCGCACGCACCTGCGGTGCCGGCACGGCCGGCAGCACTGCAGCGTCGTCGCGATCGCCCTTGCGCACCAGTGCGCCGCGCGTGCCCAGCCGGCCCTGGAACTCATCCATCTTCAGCAGCACCGCCGCGGCGCCGCGATCGGACAGCTGCCAGCGGCGACCATCGTTGCCGACCGCCACGATCTTGCTGCTGCGGGTCAGTGCGGCCAGCAGCGCGGTCACCTGCGCGCTGGTCAGCGGTGCAGTGCCGCTGTCGCGATTCAGTGCCAGCTTGCCCAGGTCGCGCTGGTCAATGCGCAAGGCGAGCGATGCCGGCATCTTGAGCTCGTCGTACTGGCCCAGCACCAACTCGGCGGTGACCGCTTGCCCGGCACCGGCCTTGCGCGTCAGCAAGACCGATACCGGCGTGCTGCCGTCGTCATCCGGCTGATAACCGGCAGCGCGGCAGGTGCGGGTGTTGTCGCAGGCGATGGTCCAGTCCTGGTGATCGAAGGCGATGCCGACCGGCGCATCGGCAAGGGCGGCGACGGGTGCGAGCAACAAGGTGGCGGCAAGCAGGGTAGGGCGCATGGTGTCTTCGAAAGAGCGTATCCGGCGCGCATCTTGCGTTGCTGCCGACGGGCCGTCCAGTGCGTCGCATGCCGAAGCGGGACACGCCTGCGCAACATTTTCATGACGGCACCGGCGCGCTGTCGGTCTTGCTCGCCAGGCGCGGCCTGCGCGCACGTAATCCGAACAAGGGACGCAACCAGCGCACCCGGCGGATCGCAAACTCGTGCAACGCCAGGCAGCCGATCACGGTGGCGGCGAGTACCAGCGCCGGCTCCAGCCAGGCATTCAGATGCAGGGGCATCAGCCAGTACAGCGTCACGATGATCAGGCTCTGGTGCAGGATGTACCACGGGAACACCGCCTCCGTGCAGTACGGCAGCCAGCGGAACGGGCGATTCAATCGAAGCCTTGCCCCGCCAAGAATCGTCAGCAGCGCCAGCCAGGTGTAGGCGGCACGTGCGCTGTGTTCGATCGCCTCCCACGGCAGCGCGGCCAGCGGTGCACCCAGTTGCGCAGTCTGCCCCTGGATGCTGGCATAGCGAATGCCCAGTTCGGTGCCGATCGCCACCAGCGCGGCGACCAAGGTGAGCCAGCGCAGTTGTACGGCCAGCTGCCAGAAGCGTTCGCGGCGTGCCGACAGATACCCCAGGACGAACAGCGGGAACGATTCGGCGTGCACGAACCAGTCGCCAAACAGCGCGTGGGTGGGCGGGTGCCGCGGCATCACCCACAGCACGCAGAACGCTTCCCACAGGATCGGCAACAGCAGCAGTGCCGGCACCGCCAGCGCGGCGGGCAAGCGCGGCCACGCGGCCAACCGCAGCGGTCGGGTCAGCGACACCAGCGCCATCAAGGCGATGGTGTAGGGCAGCAAATAGGCCAGATACCACAGATGGTTCCAGGTGATGCCGTGCTCCCAGCCATCGAAACTGCCGGCCGGCCATGGCCGCACCTGCCAGTAGCGCAGCAGGAAGCTGCCGAAGCCCGGGCTGACCTTGCCGTTGCTCACGCCCTGGCAATAGGCCTGCACCGCGACCACGACGAACATGCCGAACAACAGCGGCGGCAGCAATCGCCCGCAGCGCTGCAAGGCAAAGTGCCAGGGCCTGGCCTGCGGCCGCGCCAGCCCGATCGCGATGCCGGAGATCATGAACAGCAGGGGCATCCGCCAGCGGTTGAGCACGATCATCGGCCATTGCAGCCACTGCGCGGTGTGCACGCTCTTGAGGTGGAAATCCCAGTCGGCCACATAGGCCATGCCCACGTGATAGAGGATCAGCAGTGCGAAGGCGAAGACGCGCAAGGCATCGATATCGTGACGGCGTTCGGTCATGGTGGTGTCGGCAGGAGGCATGCCCGCATCCTCGGCAACGCAGGCCCCAAGCAGCTGCGCCAAGGGCGGCAATGCCGTCCCCGAGTGACCAGTTGCGGTCCCACAGGGACGAACCGGGGACGGCAAGCGGGCGGTTTGCATAGAATGCGCGGATGAATTCACCTGTGTCCGGGGCTATCGCACGCGAGACCGACAGCGATGCCGGCGCGGGCAGGCGCTGGGTAGCGTTGATCTGGCTGCTGGTTTTCTATGGCAGCGCGCTGGGCAACACTGCGAGCATATGGCTGGCGGCACGGCGCGACGGTCAGCCGCTGCTGCTGTGGCAGGTGCTGACCTGGGAGCTGAGCAGCGCGACCGTCTCACTGCTGCTCTTGCCGCCGCTGATCTGGCTCTGCACGCGTTGGCCACTGCATGCCGATGTCTGGCGGCGGCGCGTTCCTCTTTATCTTGCGGCCGCACTCGTCTGGTGGCTGCTGCACGTGAGCGGCATGGTGCTGCTGCGCAAGCTGGTCTATCTGGCGGTCGGTGCGCACTACGATTTCGGTGCCTTGCGGTTGCAGTGGATGTACGAACTCTCCAAGGATCTGCGCACCTTTGCCCTGCTGGTGGCGCTACGGCATGCGCTGGCATGGTATGGCCGGCGTCGGCAGGGCGAGGCACATCTGCTGGCCGCCCCGGACGAAGGCCCGCCGGTCGAGCCGCTGGACCGTCCGGAACGTTTTCTGGTGCGCAAGCTGGGGCGCGACTTCTTGGTCGCCACCGCCGACATCGAATGGATCCAGGCATCGGGCAACTACGTCAATCTGCATGTGCGCGGCCACGATTACCCGCTGCGCAGCACGATGGCCGCGATCGAGGCCAGGCTCGATCCGGCCGTGTTCGTGCGCATCCACCGCAGCTATCTGGTGCAGCTGGCACGCGTACAGGCGATCGAGCCGCTGGAATCCGGCGACGCCCGCGTGCACCTGGCCGACGCCACCGTGCTGCCGTGCAGTCGCCGTTACCTGGCCGCGTTACGGGCGGTGGCAGGGCAGGCGCCTACACCGCAGCGTGTCGAAGCCGCACAGGGCTGACGGTTGTCCAGGCTGTCAGCCCTGCGATCGTACCGGGGGCTTCGCAGTGGCAGATGAGCCCAGGCGCTCGTCGTCTGAGCCGCCTCCTGGCTGCCTTGTTTCAGTCTGAGCTTGCAGTGCTCGCCATGACGTCCACGGCCGGCACGAAACTGCGGCCCGTCACGATCGCCACCGCGTTCCGCCACCGTCGCCCGCTTGCTAAACTAGCCAGCTTGTTTGCCGGAAGTCCGTCATGATCGAAACCAATCCGATCCGCCAGCGCATCACCGATCTCAACGATCGCGTGCTCTCGCTCAGGGGGTATCTTTGACTACGACGTCAAGAAAGAGCGTCTAGAAGAAGTCAGCCGGGAGCTTGAAAGCCCCGATGTGTGGAACGACGCCGAGCGCGCGCAGGCCCTGGGCCGCGAGCGCTCGATGCTGGAAAAGACCGTCATCGGCATCGCCGATGTGCTGACCGGCCTGAGTGATGCCGGCGATCTGCTGGAACTGGCCGAAAGCGAGCAGGACGAAGACACCGCGGTGGCGGTGATCGCCGATCTGGACAAGTACCAGGCCCATGTCGAAAAGCTGGAATTCCAGCGCATGTTCTCCGGCCAGATGGACGGCGCCAACGCGTTCGTCGACATCCAGGCCGGCGCCGGCGGCACCGAGGCGCAGGACTGGGCCGAAATCCTGTTGCGCATGTACCTGCGCTGGGCCGAGTCGCGCGGCTGGAAGACCGAGCTGATGGAAGTGTCCGGCGGCGAAGTCGCGGGCATCAAGTCGGCCACGATCCGCATCGAGGGCGAGTACGCCTATGGCTGGCTGAAGACCGAGATCGGCGTGCACCGGCTGGTGCGCAAGTCGCCGTTCGATTCGGACAACCGCCGGCATACCAGCTTCACCTCGGTGTTCGTGTCGCCGGAAGTGGACGACAACATCGAGATCGACATCAACCCGGCCGATCTGCGGACCGACGTGTATCGCTCCTCCGGCGCCGGTGGTCAGCACGTCAACAAGACCGAATCGGCGGTGCGTATCACGCATATTCCGACCAATACCGTGGTCGCCTGCCAGACCGGCCGCAGCCAGCACCAGAACCGCGACAACGCGATGAAGATGCTGGCCGCCAAGTTGTACGAGCTGGAAGTGCAGAAGCGCAACGTCGAGCGCGATGCGCTGGAAGCCACCAAGTCCGACATCGGCTGGGGCAGCCAGATCCGCAACTACGTGCTCGATCAGAGCCGCATCAAGGATCTGCGCACCGGCATCGAACGCAGCGACACGCAGAAAGTGCTGGACGGCGACCTGGACGAATTCGTCGAGGCCAGCCTCAAGGCCGGTCTGGCAGCAGGCTCCAAGCGCCTGGATGCCTGACCGCAGCAAGACCTCGCCGCGCCCGCCGCGCAGCGACGTGTTCCGCGGATGCTGCGATATGTGCAGCGCCGCGCAGCCTGTACATCGCCACGCAATTCCGTTGCGCCGTGCAGTTGTCACCGATACACCGTAAAACGCAGGAACCGGCCAGCCCGGTTCCGCATTCTCCACCGGGCACGCGCCCGACCTATCGCAGACCGATTCCCGCCATGACCGAACAGACCCCCGCGCCGCAGATCCCCGCCGACGAGAACAGCCTCATCGCCGAGCGTCGCGCGAAACTGGGCGCGTTGCGCGGCCAGGGCATCGCCTATCCCAACGATTTCGTGCGCGAACACTTCGCCGGCGATCTGCAGGCCGAATTTGCCGATGCCGACACCTGGACCTCCGAGGCACTGGAAGCGAGCGGCCGCACGGTCAGGATGGCCGGCCGCCTGATGGCCAAGCGGGTGATGGGCAAGGCCAGCTTTGCGCAGATCCAGGACGAGTCCGGGCGCGTGCAGCTGTTTCTGCAGGGCAATGTGCTGGGCGATGCCTATGCCGCGTTCAAGGGCTGGGATGTCGGCGACATCGTGGCGGTGGAGGGCGGGCTGACCCGCACCAAGACCGGCGAGCTGTCGGTCAAGGCCAGTGCGCTGCGCCTGCTGACCAAGTCGCTGCGTCCGTTGCCGGACAAGTGGCACGGCCTGTCGGACGTGGAGCAGCGCTATCGCCAGCGCTACGTCGATCTGATCGTCACCCCGGAGGCGCGCGAGGTCTTCATCAAGCGCTCCAGGATCATCCGCGCGATCCGCGCCTGGCTGGATACGCGCCGCTTCCTGGAAGTGGAAACGCCGATGATGCATTACATCCCCGGTGGCGCCACCGCCAAGCCGTTCACCACCCACCACAACGCGCTGAATCTGGACCTGTACCTGCGCGTTGCGCCGGAGCTGTACCTCAAGCGGCTGGTGGTCGGTGGGCTGGAGCGGGTCTACGAGATCAACCGCAATTTCCGCAACGAGGGCGTGTCGACCCGGCACAACCCCGAGTTCACCATGCTCGAGCTCTACGAGGCCTATGCCACGTACCACGAGATCATGGACCTGACCGAGCAGGTGATCCGCGACACCGCGCAGTCGGTGCTGGGCACCGCCCAGGTGAACTGGGACGGCGCCGCCATCGATCTGGCGCCGGCTTTCCGGCGCTGGCGCATGGATGAGGCCGTTCGTCACCACAATCCGGAGATCAGCGCGGCCGATTGCACCGATCGCGATGCGCTGCTGCGCCATTGCGAGCGGCTGAAGATCAAGGTCAAGCCGTCCTACGGCTGGGGCAAGTTGCTGCTGGAGATCTTCGAGGGCACCGTGGAACACACCCTGGTGCAGCCGACCTTCATCACCGACCACCCGGTCGAGGTGTCGCCGCTGGCGCGTTCCAGCGACACCGAGCCGGGGTACACCGACCGCTTCGAGCTGTTCATCAACGGCAAGGAGCTCGCCAACGGCTTCTCCGAGCTCAACGACCCGGAAGACCAGGCCGCGCGCTTCCAGGCGCAGGTGCAGGCCAAGGACGGTGGCGACGACGAAGCGATGCATTACGACGCCGATTACATCCGTGCGTTGGAGTACGGCATGGCGCCGACCGGCGGCCTGGGCATCGGCATCGACCGCCTGGTGATGCTGCTGACCGGCAGCACCTCGATCCGCGATGTGCTGCTGTTCCCGTACATGCGTCCGGAAGCCTGATCTTTTTTGTGCCGTCGGCGTGCCGACGGCACAGATACTGCATATGCTAGAGCGGAGCCCCGAATGGCGTATCGTCGGGGGAGTCGGCACAGCGGCCGGCGTCATCGCTTTTCCGTTCTCGGGATAGAGGAGCAACGGCTATGCAGGATGTTTTGGGTAATCTTGCCGGCGTATCGTCGGCGGATCCATCGGGAAGCTGGTCGGAAAAGGCGGATCTGGGATTGAACATCGTCATTGTCGATGACCAGATGTCTGCGCGGACGATGCTGCGCCACGTCATCGAGGACATCGCACCGGAGTTGAAAGTCCACGATTTCGGTGACCCGCTCGACGCGCTGGCGTGGTGCGAGGCCGGACGGGTGGACCTGTTGCTGCTCGACTACCGCATGCCCGGCATGGATGGGCTGGAGTTCGCCCGGCGTCTGCGCCGGCTGCCCAGCCATCGCGATATTCCGATCATCCTGATCACCATCGTCGGTGACGAGCCGATCCGCCAGGCGGCGCTGGAAGCGGGCGTGATCGATTTCCTGGTCAAGCCGATCCGCCCGCGCGAACTGCGTGCGCGCTGCGCCAATTTGCTGCAGCTGCGTCAGCAGAGCGAAAGCGTCAAGCAACGCGCACTGTCGCTGGAGCAGCGTCTGCTGGCCAGCATGAACGAGGTCGAGGAGCGCGAACGCGAGACGCTGTCGCGGCTGGCGCGTGCCATCGAGTACCGCGACTCGGGCACCAGCGCCTTCCTGGAGCGCATGTCGCACGTGGCCGGCCTGATCGCCGAGCAGCTCGGCTTGTCGGAAGAAGAAGTGCGCATCATCGAGATGGCCGCACCGCTGCACGACATGGGCAAGATCGCCATTCCCGATGCGGTGCTGCTCAAGCCGGGCAAGCTCACCGACGACGAGATGAGCATCATGAAACGGCATCCGCGGATCGGCTACGAGCTGCTCAGCGGCAGCCAGAACCGCTTCATCCAGGTCGGCGCCCTGATCGCGCTGCGTCACCACGAGCGCTACGACGGCACCGGCTATCCGGATGGACTGGTGGGCGAGGCGATTCCGCTGGAAGCGCGCATCGTGGCGGTGGCCGACGTCTTCGACGCACTGCTGTCGCCGCGCCCGTACAAGGAGGCCTGGACCATGGACGCCGCGCTGGCTTATCTCTACGCACAACGCGGTCGCCTGTTCGACCCACGCTGCGTGGATGCGCTGCTGCGCGGCCGCGCGCAGCTGGACCAGATCTGCGGCGAATTCTCGACCGCATCGGCACGACCCGGGGTGTAAAGCTATGAATCCGTTCGGAAGGATCCGGCAGCGGTTGATGAATCGACCTGACAGCGAACATGGCCAGGCGATCGTCCGCATCGTTCTGATCAGCCTGATCCTGTCGTATGTCCTCGTGCCGAGCGTCCGGCACAGCTTGCCGCTGCACCAGCACACCGGTGTCTTGGTCATCGTGCTGACAGGCCTCGGGCTTGGCCTGGCCTTGTTCGGATGGCTGCTGTGGCGACCCGACCGCTCGGATGCGCGTCGCATCCTGGGCATGCTGGCCGATTACGGGCTGATGGCAGCCGGCATGATCCAGATGGGCGAGCCGCTGGCCTGGGTGTATGTCGTGGTGATGTGGGTCACCGTCGGTAACGGCCTGCGCTACGGCAACCGCTATCTGTATCTTGCGGTGGCAATGGCGGTTGTGAGTTTTTCCACGACGCTGTCGATGACCGAATACTGGCAACACAACCAGCGCCTTGGGGTCGGGCTTGCGGTGGGTCTGGCCGCCGTTCCGCTGTATTTCTCCAGTCTGCTGCGGCAGTTGACCCGTGCAACCGCCGAGGCGCGCCGCGCCAGCGAGGCCAAGAGCCGCTTTCTGGCCAACATGAGTCACGAGTTTCGGACACCGTTGAACGGTCTATCCGGAATGACCGAGGTATTGGCAACGACGCGTCTGGACGATGAGCAGCGCGAATGCCTGAAAACCATTCAAGCCTCCACACGCAGTCTGCTGGCACTGGTGGAAGAGGTGCTGGACATCTCGGCTATCGAAGCCGGCAAACTGCGGATCAACGCGTCCGACTTTGCAGTGCATGACACCTTGCAGGCAATCGGTCTGATTCTGGAGCCGCAGGCCAAGGCCAAGGGCTTGAGTTATCAGGCAACTATCGCCGTAGATGTCCCTCCCCGTGTGCACGGGGATGCGGGACATCTGCAGCAAATCCTGCTCAACCTGGTCGGCAATGCGGTCAAGTTCACCGACCACGGCAGTGTCCAGTTGAAGGTGGCGGCCACCGACGCCAGCGGCCGCGCTGGTCTGCTGCTCCGTTTTGAAGTGCTCGATACGGGGATCGGTGTGCCGGTCGATATGCGTCCGCGTTTGTTCGAGGCGTTCGAACAGGCGGACACCGGACTGGCGCGCCGCTTCGAAGGCAGCGGCCTCGGAACGACGATCGCCAGGGGGCTGGTGCAGTCGATGGGTGGCGCGATCGGGTTTGAGGAAAATCCCGAAGGCGGCAGCTTGTTCTGGTTTGAACTGCCGTTCGGCCTGGCGACCGCCAAGCCTGCAGCAACTCCGTCGCCTGTGCTGCACGAGACGGAGTCCACCAAGATACCGGGCAACGTAATTGCGTTTGCCGATCCGTTCCTACGTCACCGTGCCCGCGTGCGTAGCATGCAGATCCTGGTGGCAGACGACCATCTGGCAAATCGTCTTGTGCTGCAGCGGCTGCTGCAAAAAGCAGGGCATCGCGTGACCTGTGTTGATGGCGGCGAAGCCGTCCTGGATGCGTTGGCCGAAGCCGACTACGACGCGGCCATCGTCGACCTGCATATGCCTGGTGTCAGCGGTCTGGACATGTTGAAGCAGCTGAGGGTCATGCAGGCCGGTGGTAAGCCGGGAACCCCGATCGTGGTATTGAGCGCTGATGTCACCCCCGAGTCGATTCGCAGCTGCGAACAAGCGGGCGCTTATGCATTCCTGGCCAAGCCGGTGGCGGCGATCAAGTTGCTGGATACGCTGGCCGAAATCGCGGTCAACCAGAAGCTGCGTCAGACCGATCTGAGCATTGGTACCCGTAGCGCGGCCCCAAGCGGCGCAGTCCTCGATCCTGCCGTGCTCGACGAGCTGGCGGAACTGGGGATGGGAAATGAGTTCGAACGCGAGTTCATTCAACAATGTCTCAGCGATGCTGCGGCATGTGTTGTCCAGCTCGGTAAGGCGGCGGCGGACGGAGACTGGGCACGTCTACGCGAGCATGCTCACGCGGTCAAAGGTGTTTCCAGCAATCTCGGGCTGGTGATGTTGGCCGAACAGGGCGGTGAGTTAATGCGCCTGCCGGAAGCGCAGCTGCGAGCAGAATGGAGTCAAAGACTGGAGCAGCTGAAGACTGGTTTGAAGCTTGGGCGCGAAGCGCTCGCCCAGCGTGCTCAAAATAAGTCCGACGGAGGCGTCAGCGGGAATGGCGACCGTGGGTAAGCGAAGCCCGGCAATAGGCCGGGCCTGATTCCCCCAGTATTGGATCCACCAAAATCAGGCGACACCCGCGCCTGCGCGGCGGTTCTGTGCTTTGACCAAACGGTCCATCGTGCGCAGTGATTTCTCACTGAGTGCCAGGGCCGTGTCTACCCAGACTTCGGTGATGCGCAGCAATTCCTCGTAAGGCACCGCCTGTGCGAGGTTGCGTGCGGCGTTCATCGCCAGATAGGAGTGGGAGATGCGCTTTTGCTGGCGAATCAGCGTTTCGGTGGCAACCACGCCTTGGCCCTTCGGTACGAGTACGTCCACGATCCCCATCGCATGCATCTCTTCGCTGCTGTAAATGCGTCCATCGAGAATGATTTTTTCCGCCAGATGGGGCGAAACGCGACGGCACAGGAAGGAATACGCGCCCATGCCCGGAAACAGGCCGAACAGGACCTCGGGCAGTCCCATGCCGATGCCTTCCTCGGCCACGATGGTGTGGCAGGCCAGGGCCATCTCCAGCCCACCTCCCAATGCATCGCCCTGCAGCAGCGCGATGCTGCGCACGTCCCCACCGAAGCCGGTATGCAGGTGATGGACGCCTTCCACGCAGCGAATCGCATACCGCATGAGTTGCTCGCGATTCTGTTCGCGGATCAAGCGTGCGAACAGGTCCAGATCGCCACCGAGATTGAAGGCGTCCGCGTCGGAGGCGAGTACGAAATGGCGCAGTTCCCCACTGCGTCGCTCATGCGGAGCGCGGGTGATGGAGCCCATGACATCCCAGATGTCGTCCAATAACTCGGGACTGCAGCAGGGACGTATGCCAAAAGGCGCATCGGCATGCATGAACAACCAGTGGGTGCCGTCAGCAGCCGAAGAATCGACCCGAATGGTGGAGTGGGGACGACCGAGGGAAATCTTTTCAATCGTGTTCATGGGCGTGATCCTGGAAAAGCCCGCAGTGGGAGAGTGAACGCCGGCGGGCGCGCGCGATCCACTCCGAATCGATGCTACACCGGCACTATCTCCATGAACGCAGAGGGCTTCCTTTCTATCCGGTGGGCCCTATGACCTGAATCTTTCAGTGAATTTCCGCAAGCAAAAGTAGTTTATTGTGAATTGTACATTCTTGAAATTATGTGTTCCGTGATTCTGCGTTCCGGGTCAACCGAAGTATTCCCTGGGCGGCCGTCATGAGTTTTGAAAAAGCATGGTGGTATTTCCATGCATCAGAACGGCGCAGATAACCAAGTGCAAATCGGCCCTTATTCCGGCGCGCGCGTCGTCGCAAGCTGGCCGTCCGAAACGAACGTTCGTCCGAAGCGTGCAGAAGCAAACGCCCGCAAGCCTGGCGGCAGGGCGGGCGTTGGATGACAGCCGGGTGGCTGTCGACCTGCGCTGGCGCCGGTGGATTACGTCTTGGGCGCATCCCGCAATTCGCGGCGCAGGATCTTGCCGACGTTGGTTTTCGGCAATTCCTTGCGGAATTCGATCACTCGCGGCTGCTTGTAGCCGGTCAGGTTGGCGCGGCAGTGCGCCTTGACGGCGTCGGCGGTCAGGGCAGGATCCTTCTTCACGATGACGGCCTTGACGATCTCGCCGGACTTTTCGTCCGGTACACCGACGGCAGCCACTTCCAGCACGCCGGGCATCTCGGCAATCACGTCCTCGATCTCGTTCGGGTAGACGTTGAAGCCGGACACCAGGATCATGTCCTTCTTGCGGTCGACGATGTAGACGAAGCCCTGTTCGTCCATCCGCGCGATATCGCCGGTATGCAGCCAGCCGTCGGCATCCATGACCTTGGCGGTTTCTTCGGGCTTCTTCCAGTAGCCCTTCATCACCTGCGGGCCCTTGATGCACAGCTCGCCGATCTCGCCCAATGGCAGCGCCGCGCCGGCGTCGTCCTTGATGCAGGCATCGGTGGACGGAATCGGCAGGCCGATCGAGCCGTTGTAGTCCTTCAGGTCCATCGGGTTGATGCAGGCGGCCGGCGAGGTTTCGGTCAGGCCGTAGGCCTCGACCAGGGTCAGGCCGGTGACCTTTTTCCAGCGTTCGGCGACCGAACGTTGCACCGCCATGCCGCCGCCAAGGGTCATCTTGAGCGACGAGAAATCCACCTGATCGAAGCCGGGGGTATTGAGCAGGCCGTTGAACAGCGTGTTGACCCCGGTGAAGGCGGTGAAGCGGGTCTTCTTCAGTTCCTTGACGAAGCCGGGCATGTCGCGCGGATTGCTGATCAGGTGATTGCAGCCGCCGATCTTCATGAAGACCAGGCCGTTGGCCGTCAATGCAAAGATGTGGTACAGCGGCAGCGCGGTGATCACCACCTCGGCGCCTTCTTCCAGCTTGCCGGTGCCGGCAAGCCACTGATGGGCCTGCTGCATGTTGGCCACCAGATTGCGGTGGGTGAGCATCGCGCCCTTGGCCACGCCGGTGGTGCCGCCGGTGTACTGCAGGAAGGCGATGTCGTCGGGCTCGATCTGCAAGGTCGGCACGCTGTGCTTGCGGCCCAGTGCCAGTGCGTCGCGGAAACGGATCGCGCCATTGAGGCGGTAATCGGGCACCAGCTTCTTGACGTACTTGACGACGAAGTTGACCAGCGCCGCTTTCGGGAAACCGAGCATGTCGCCCAGCCCGGTGGTGATCACCTGCTTGACCGGGGTGTCGGCGATAACCTGCTGCACGGTGGTGCCGAAGTTGTCGATCACCACCAGCACGCTGGCGCCGGAGTCAATCAGCTGATGCTTCAGCTCGCGCGGGGTGTAGAGCGGATTGACGTTGACCACGGTCAGGCCGGCACGCAGGATGCCGAAGGTGGCGACCGGATACTGCAGACAGTTGGGCATCATCAGGGCAACGCGGTCGCCTTTCTTCAACTGCAGTTCGCCAAGCAGATAGGCGGCGAACTGCTCGACCAGCTGATCAGCTTCGCGATAGGTGATGGTCTTGCCGAAGCTGTGATACGCGGGGCGGTCGGCAAACCGCTTGACCGAGGTGGCGAACACCTCGGCCACGGTACGGAACTGCTCCAAATCGATCTCGGCGGCGACGCCGGCCGGATAACTTTGCAACCAAGGACGTGCCTGATTCATCTGCCCCCCTCCAGGGTATTCGGTACGTGCCGCGGTGTGTTCCACGGCACTACAACAGCGGGCAGCATACCGTCATGGATGGAAAAGGCGAAGCGTGATGCAGAGCAGCATTCAAGCGCGGTGGCGGGTCGGGTTGGTCGCGATTTTGGTCGTGGCCCTGAGCGGTTGCACGCGTGCCGCACCGGAGCAACGGCTGCGCGCAACACTCGAAGCGATGCATCAGGCGATCGAGGCGCGCGAGATTGGTGAGGCGATGGCGCCGGTGGCCGAGGACTTTGTCGGCGAACAAGGGCTGGACGCAGCCGGCCTGCGACGGTTGATGCAACTGCAGATGCTGGGCAACCGCCGCATCGGCGTGACCCTGGGGCCGGTGGATGTGCAAGTGCGCGATGACACCGCGCGCGTGCGCTTCACCGCGCTGCTGACCGGTGGCAGCGGACGCTGGCTGCCCGAGCAGGCACAGACCTATCAGGTGACCACCGGCTGGCGCCTGCAGGACGGCGACTGGCAGCTGACTCACGCGCAATGGGAGCCGGCGGGGCGCTGAGCACGGCGACTCCGGTCTGCGTCTCGCCAGGCGAGCGCGGCCGGTGTCTGGTGGCAAGGTATCTCCCCGTCGCGCTGCGTCGCGTGCAGCGTCTTGCTGCGTCCGACGATGCTTCGCTCGTCCAGCGTCGGCAAGTTCTGGCCACCCAAAACGACACTCCCGCCTGGCGGCGGGAGTGTCGTCGAGCTGATGGCGCAGCGTACCTTGCGATCAGGCCGCCTTGCGTGCGGCCAGTTGGCGCAGCACGTACTGCAGCAGGCCGTCGTGCTTGAAGTACTCCACTTCCTTGGGCGTCAGCAGCAGCACCTTGACCTGGAACTGCTTGACGCTGCCGTCGGACTTTCTGGCATCCACGGTGGCACGGCGGCTGGCGCCGTCCTGCAGGCCGGTGATGTCCAGCACTTCCGAACCATCCAGGCCCAGCGTCTGCGCGTTTTCGTTCTCCAGGAACTGCAGCGGCAGCACGCCCATGCCGACCAGATTGGAGCGATGGATACGCTCGAAGCTCTCGGCGATCACCGCCTTGACGCCGAGCAGGTTGGTGCCCTTGGCCGCCCAGTCGCGCGAGGAGCCGGTGCCGTATTCCTTGCCGGCCAGCACCACCAGCGGCACGCCGTCGGCCTTGTACTTCACTGCCGCATCGTAGATCGCCAGTTTTTCCGGCGCCGCGCCGTCCTTTCCGTAGTACAGCGTGTTGCCGCCTTCTTCGCCACCGAACATCAGGTTCTTGATGCGGATATTGGCGAAGGTGCCGCGCACCATCACGTCGTCATTGCCGCGGCGGCTGCCGTAGCTGTTGAAGTCGGCCGGTTGCACGCCGCGCTCCTGCAGGAAGCGGCCCGCCGGTGAATCCTTCTTGATGTTGCCGGCCGGCGAGATGTGGTCGGTAGTGATCGAGTCGCCGAACAGGCCCATGATGCGCGCACCGTGCACGTCCTCGACGTGGCCGACCTGCATGGTCATGCCGTCGAAGTAGGGCGGGTTCTTGATGTAGGTCGAGGCTGCGTCCCATTCGTACAGCGCACCATCCGGGGAGGCGATGGTGTTCCAGCGGCTGTCGCCCTTGAACACGTCGGCGTAGTTCTGCTTGAACATTTCCGGGCCGACGGTGGCGGCGATGGTGTCGCCGATTTCCTTGTTGCTCGGCCAGATATCGCGCAGATACACCGGCTGCCCGTCGCTACCGGTGCCCAGCGGATCGGTGGTGAGGTTGATGTCGGTGGTACCGGCGATCGCATACGCCACCACCAGCGGCGGCGAGGCGAGGTAGTTCATCTTCACTTCGGGATGCACGCGGCCTTCGAAGTTGCGGTTGCCCGACAACACCGAAGACACCACCAGGTCGTCCTTGGCGATTGCCGCAGACACATCGTCCGGCAGCGGGCCGGAGTTGCCGATGCAGGTGGTGCAGCCATAGCCGACCACGTAGAAACCGAGCGTTTCCAGATCGGCGAGCACGCCGGCCTTGCTCAGGTAATCGGTGACCACGCGCGAGCCCGGCCCGAGCGAGGTCTTCACCCACGGCTGCGCCTTCAGCCCCCTGGCCGCCGCGTTACGCGCGAGCAGGCCGGCACCCAGCATCACTGCCGGGTTGGAGGTGTTGGTACACGAGGTGATCGCGGCGATCACCACCGAGCCGTCGCGCAGCTGCCAGCCGGCACCGCTGTTGGTGGAACTCTCGGCCTGCGCTGCCTTGGCGCCGACCGCGGTGCCGCCGCCGCCTTCGTTCTTCAGCCGGTCTTCCTGCTTGATGTCGGTCAGGCGCTTGCTGCGCGCGTCCACGAACGGCTTGAGGCTCTCGCGGAAGTTGGACTGCATGTCTTCCAGCAGCACGCGGTCCTGCGGGCGCTTGGGGCCGGCCAGCGACGGCTTGACCTCGCCCATGTCCAGCTCCAGCGTGGCGCTGTACTGCGCCGGCGGGGTGTTGGCGTCGTGCCACAGGCCCTGCGCCTTGGCATAGGCCTCGACCAGCGCGATCTGCTCCTCGCTGCGGCCGGACAGGCGCAGATAGGTCAGTGATTCGTCGTCGACCGGGAAGATGCCGCAGGTGGCGCCGTATTCCGGTGCCATGTTGCCGATGGTGGCGCGGTCGGCCAGCGGCAGATGCTGCAGGCCTTCGCCGTAGAACTCGACGAACTTGCCGACCACACCGGCCTTGCGCAGCATCTGGGTGACGGTGAGTACCAGATCGGTGGCGGTGGCGCCTTCGGGCAGCTTGCCGCTGAGCTTGAAGCCGACCACCTGCGGAATCAGCATGGACGAGGGCTGCCCCAGCATTGCGGCTTCGGCCTCGATCCCGCCCACGCCCCAGCCCAGCACGCCGATGCCGTTGATCATGGTGGTGTGGCTGTCGGTGCCGAACACGGTGTCCGGGTACGCGATCTGTGTTCCGTCCTTGTCGGCGCTCATCACCACGCGCGCCAGATTCTCAAGATTCACCTGGTGGACGATACCGGTGTTGGGCGGCACCACCTTGAAGTTTTCGAACGCCTTCTGGCCCCAGCGCAGGAAGCCGTAGCGTTCCTGGTTACGCTGGAATTCGATCTTGCCGTTGAGGTCGAGCGCATCGGCCGAGCCGAATACGTCCACCTGTACCGAGTGGTCGATGACCAGCTCGGAGGGGATCTGCGGGTTGATCTGGTCGGCGTTGCCGCCGAGCTTGACCACGGCATCGCGCATCGCGGCCAGGTCGACCACGCACGGCACGCCGGTGAAGTCCTGCAGCACCACGCGGGCGGGCATGAAGGCGATTTCGATATCGGGCTCGGCCTTGGGGTCCCACTTGGCGACCGCTTCGATATGGTCCTTGCCGACGGTGACACCACCGTCCTCGTGCCGGAGCAGGTTCTCCAGCAGGATCTTCATCGAATAGGGCAGGTGGCCGATATCGAAGCGCTCGCCCAGCTTCGGCAGGCTGTAGTACTCGTAGCGCTTGCCGTGGACCTCAAGCGAGGTGCGGGTGGAAAAGGAATCGCTCATGCATCACTCCTATGGCTGCAGGCTGTAGGTCTGTTTGGAACAGTGTGACTAATTCAGTGTGTACGTTCGGTTGCAGAACAGGGTATGTGGTCTTGAGTACGACAAGTCAAGTATGTAAAATCGGCGCATACTTTCTGCCGGGGCCACCTCCATGGAAGCCACAGTTGCCGAACGCGGGCAGATCACGCTGCCCAAGGCCGTGCGCGATGCTCTGGGACTGACCAAGGGCACCACGCTCAAGATCGAGCTCGACGGCGGGCGCATCATCCTGCGCAAGGACGTCAGCGAGGCGCTGCGCAAGGTGCGCGGCAAGTTCAAGCTGGTCGACGGGCTGACCAGCACCGACGAGGCGATGCGCGCCATCCGCGGCCGCGCCCCCGGGGATCCGTTCGACCCATGATCGCCCTGGATTCATCGGTGCTGCTCGACATCCTGGTCGGCGATGCGGTCTACGGCGAGGTGTCGGAGATCTGCATCGGCGATGCGCTGGCGCGCGACGAAGTGGTGGTCTGCGATGCGGTGGTGGCCGAGGTGCTGGCCATGCTCGATACCCAGGTCGACCTGATGGAAACCCTGGCCTCGATCGGGGTGCGTTACGAAGCCACCCAGGAAGCGGCGGCGGTGCGCGCCGGCCATATGAACAAGCGCTTCCGCGCGCGCGGCGGCAAGCGCGAGCGGGTGGTGGCCGATTTCCTGATCGGTGCCCACGCGATGCTCCAGTGCGACGGGTTGATCACCCGCGACGAGGGCTTTTTCCGCGACTACTTCAAGGGTTTGAAGATCGTTGTTCCCAAACCCGCAAGCTGATCCACGTTTCGCGTCTACACATTCACTGCTGTCTTTCGGAGAATCCGCATGTTGGAAGCCTACCGCCACCACGTTGCAGAGCGCGCCGCGCTCGGTATCCCGCCGCTGCCGCTGACCGCGCAGCAGACCGCCGAGGTCATCGAGCTGCTGAAGGCTCCGCCGGCGGGCGAAGAAGAATTCCTGGTCGAGCTGCTCAGCCAGCGCGTGCCGGCCGGCGTGGATGATGCCGCCAAGGTCAAGGCTTCGTACCTGGCCGCGGTGGCCTTCGGCACCGAGAAAACCGCGCTGATCAGCCCCACCCGTGCAACCGAGCTGCTCGGCACCATGCTGGGTGGCTACAACATACAGCCGCTGATTGACCTGCTCGACAACGCCGAGCTGGGCGCCACCGCCGCCGAAGCGCTCAAGCACACCTTGCTGGTGTTCGACGCCTTCCACGACGTGCAGGAAAAGGCCGAAGCCGGTAATGCGCATGCCAAGGCCGTGCTGCAGAGCTGGGCCGACGCCGAGTGGTTCACCAGCAAGCCGGAAGTGCCGCAGAGCATGACCGTCACCGTGTTCAAGGTACCGGGCGAGACCAACACCGACGACCTGTCGCCGGCCCCGGATGCCACCACCCGCCCGGACATCCCGCTGCACGCGCTGGCGATGCTGAAGAACAAGCGCGACGGCGCGGCCTTCGAGCCGGAAGAAGACGGCAAGCGCGGCCCGATCCAGGCCATCGCCGATCTCAAGGACAAGGGCCATCTGGTCGCCTACGTGGGCGATGTGGTCGGTACCGGTTCCTCGCGCAAGTCGGCGACCAACTCGGTGCTGTGGTGGACCGGCGAGGACATTCCGTTCATTCCGAACAAGCGCTTCGGCGGCGTCTGCCTGGGTAGCAAGATCGCCCCGATCTTTTACAACACGATGGAAGACGCCGGCGCGTTGCCGATCGAGCTGGACGTGTCGCAGATGGAGCACGGCGATGTGGTCGAGCTGCGTCCGTATGACGGCAAGGCGCTGAAGAACGGGCAGGTGATCGCCGAGTTCGCGATGAAGTCGGACGTGCTGTTCGACGAAGTGCGCGCCGGTGGCCGCATTCCGCTGATCGTCGGCCGCGGCCTGACCGCCAAGGCGCGCGAGTTCCTGGGCCTGCCGGCCTCTGACCTGTTCCGCCTGCCGATGGACCCGCCGGACACCGGCAAGGGCTTCTCGCTGGCGCAGAAGATGGTCGGCCGCGCCTGCGGCTTGCCGGAAGGCCAGGGCATGCGTCCGGGCACCTATTGCGAGCCGAAGATGACCTCGGTGGGCTCGCAGGACACCACCGGCCCGATGACCCGCGATGAGCTCAAGGACCTGGCCTGCCTGGGCTTCTCGGCCGACCTGGTGATGCAGTCGTTCTGCCACACCGCGGCCTATCCGAAGCCGGTCGACGTCAAGACCCACCACACCTTGCCGGAGTTCATCTCCACCCGTGGCGGCGTGTCGCTGCGTCCCGGCGATGGCGTGATCCACAGCTGGCTCAACCGCATGCTGCTGCCCGACACCGTCGGCACCGGTGGCGACTCGCACACGCGTTTCCCGATCGGCATTTCGTTCCCGGCCGGCTCCGGCCTGGTGGCCTTCGCCGCCGCCACCGGCGTGATGCCGCTGGACATGCCCGAGAGCGTGCTGGTGCGCTTCAAGGGTGAGATGCAGCCGGGCGTGACCCTGCGTGACCTGGTCAATGCGATCCCGCTGTATGCGATCAAGGACGGTCTGCTGACCGTGGCCAAGCAGGGCAAGAAGAACATCTTCTCCGGCCGCATCCTGGAAATCGAAGGCCTGCCGAACCTGAAGGTGGAACAGGCGTTCGAGCTGTCCGACGCCTCGGCCGAGCGTTCGGCGGCCGGTTGCACCGTGCACCTGGACAAGGCGCCGATCATCGAATACCTGACCAGCAACATCACCCTGCTGCGCTGGATGATTGCCGAAGGCTATGCCGATGCACGCACGCTGGGCCGCCGCATCAAGAAGATGGAAGAGTGGCTGGCCGACCCGCAGCTGCTGCAGCCCGATGCCGACGCCGAGTACGCCGCCGTCATCGAGATCGACCTGGCCGACATCCACGAGCCGATCGTGGCGTGCCCGAACGACCCGGACGACGTCAAGACGCTGTCCGACGTGGCCGGTGCGGCGATCGACGAGGTGTTCATCGGTTCGTGCATGACCAACATCGGGCACTTCCGTGCCGCCGCCAAGTTGCTGGAAGGCAAGCGCGACATCCCGACCCGTCTGTGGGTTGCGCCGCCGACCAAGATGGACGCCTCCGAGCTGACCAAGGAAGGCCATTACGGCACCTTCGGCGCGGCTGGTGCACGCATGGAAATGCCGGGCTGCTCGCTGTGCATGGGCAACCAGGCGCAGGCACGCGAGGGCGCCACGGTGTTCTCCACCTCCACGCGTAACTTCCCGAATCGTCTGGGCCGCAACACCAACGTGTACCTGGGTTCGGCGGAACTGGCGGCGATCTGCTCGCGTCTGGGCCGCATCCCGACCAAGGACGAATACATGGCCGATGTGGGCGTGATCAAGACCAGTGGCGATCAGATCTACCGCTACATGAACTTCGATCAGATCCAGGAATATCAGGACGTGGCCGACACCGTCGCTGCCTGATCCAGCTGCTTGATCACCTGTTCGAAAACGCCCGGCAATGCCGGGCGTTTTTCGTTATTCGGGCGATGACTTCGTTTTAGCTACGTAATGTCGGGAATTAAGGCAATCGCAGTTAACTCGGCTATCGCATTGCAACAAAAATCTGAAGTCCGGAGGTCTAGAGTGGCGCCGCTCCCATCGCTCTGATTGATCTCCAATGCCCACTTGCACGATCGCTGGTCAAACGCTGCACTACGCACAATACGGTCAAGGGTTTCCGGTGTTGCTTGGCCACAGTTATCTCTGGGACGCGGCCATGTGGGAGCCGCAGATCCAGGCGCTTTCGCAGCACTATCGGGTCATCGTTCCCGAGTTGTGGGGGCACGGGCAATCGGCAGCGCTGCCAGCGGGCACGCAGACGGTTGGCGATCTTGCCAAGCAGATGCTGCTGTTGCTGGATGCGCTGGAACTGCCGCAATGCGCGGTGGTCGGCCTGTCGGTCGGTGGCATGTGGGGCGCCGAACTGGCGCTGCTGGCACCGCAGCGCGTGCGCAGCCTGGTGCTGATG
Organism: Xanthomonas sp. WHRI 7064; assembly: GCF_040202355.2. NCBI lineage: Bacteria > Pseudomonadati > Pseudomonadota > Gammaproteobacteria > Lysobacterales > Lysobacteraceae > Xanthomonas > Xanthomonas sp. WHRI 7064. Next base: position 2,256,731 of record NZ_CP167821.1, read on the forward strand.
GATACCTTCCTGGGTGCCGAGCCGCAGGCCACGCAAACGCGTTATTTCGCTCTGCTCGATGCGATCGAAGCGGCCGGGCAGGTGACGCCCGCGTTGATCGAGGCCATCGTGCCGATCTTTTTCCGGCCCGGCATCGATCTGAATTCCGCGCTGCCGGCTGCGTTTGCGCAGCGTCTGGCGGCGCTCTCGGCCGAGCAGTTGCGTACATCTATCGTGCCGCTGGGCCGGCTGATCTTCGGGCGCGCGGATCGCCTGGAGGCAATGTCCGCGCTGAATCCGGCCAGCACCTTCCTGCTCGGCGGCGCAGACGATATTCCGCGCCCGCCGGAAGAATTGTGGTTGATGGCTGAGGTGATCGGTTGCGACTACGAGCTGATCCCCGATGCCGGACATATCGCATCGCTGGAGAATCCGGCCTTCGTCACCGCGCAGTTGCTGGGTTGGTTGAAGCGCACCGTGGCATCGGATTCGACGCGGATGGAGAGGCACGCGCTGGAAGGCAGCGCTCAGGCATAGCACCGCTTTAATGATGTGCTGCTGATCTGGCGATCAGAACGACACCGTGTGTTGCTTGCAACCATGAGCACCGACCGCCTCACCTGGTCCTTGCCCGCCCACCGTCGCGGGACCTTACGCGGCATGGATGCCGCGTAAGAGCCTACAAGGACGTACTTGCGGCGTGTCCTGCGATGGTGGGCGGGCAAGGACCCTGCACCGAAGCACCAGATCAGATGCTTTGCCTTCCGGCAATTTGCTTCGGTCTGCTGATGTGGGCGTAGAACGCTATGAGAACAGCCTGCCAAACCACGACGTAGTGTCGTGAGCCGCTCTAAGACTGCGCGCCCAACCAGGCTTCCAGTGCCGCCGCCGGCAACGGCCGCGAAAATAGATAGCCCTGCAGCACTTCGCAGCCGAGGTCGGCGAGGAACAGGCGTTGGGCTTCGTTTTCCACGCCTTCGGCAACCACGTGCTTGCGCAGATGCTCGCCGATGCGCAGCACCGAGGTGGTGAGGGCGCGGGCGTCTTCGCTGTGTTCGATGTCGCGCACGAAGCTCATGTCCAGCTTGAGTTCGTCGATCGGCAGGCGATGCAGATGGCTCAGGCTCGAGTAGCCGGTGCCGAAGTCGTCCAGCGACAACGAGATGCCGGCTTCGCGGATGGCGTGCAGGTTTTCCAGGACGCCGGGTTGCCCGGAGAGCATCACGCTCTCGGTCATTTCCAGGGTGAGGTCGGAGGGCTGCGCGCCCATGTCGGCGATCAGGCGCAACAGGTCGCTGAGCATGCGCGGGCTTTCGAAGCTGCTCGCCGACAGGTTCACCGACACGCGCGACACCGGCACGCCACGCTTGCGCCAATCGGCGATCTGCCGGCAGGCGCTGCGCAGCACCCAGTCGTTGAGCTGCGGCATCATGCCTTGTTCTTCGGCCACGGGCAGAAACCGCGCCGGCGAAATGGCGCCCATTTGCGGATGATTCCAGCGCAACAGCGCTTCGACGCCGTATAGCGCGTGCGGCGCGGCGCTGTGCAACTGCGGTTGGTAGTGCAACTGCAGTTGATCGCGGTCGATCGCCTGGCGTAGCTCCGCTTCCAGCGCAACGCGCTCCTGCGCCATGCGGTTCATGTCGGAACTGAAGAAGCGGAACCGTCCGCCGCCTTCCTGCTTGGCGCGATTCATGGCCAGATCGGCATGTCGCAGCAGGATGTTGATGTCGCGCCCGTCCTCGGGAAACATCGCCACGCCGATACTGGCCGACGGATGCACGGTCATGTGCCCGACCGGCAGCGGCCTGGCAATGGTGCCCAGCACGCGTTCTGCGGCGGCACTGGCCTGCTCGGCGCTGCATTGCGGCAGCGCAAGCGCGAATTCGTCGCCGGCCAGGCGCGCCAGCATGGCGGTGGCGGTCAGCTGTTCGCCGATGCGCAAGGCGATGTCGCGCAACAACCCGTCGCCGGCGGCATGGCCCTGGCTGTCGTTGATCAACTTGAAGCGGTCGATGTTGATGAACATCAACGTGGCCGGTTCGCCGGCGTATTCGGCCTGCGTCAGTGCCTGCTCGGCGCGTGCGCTGAACATGATGCGGTTGGGCAGGCCGGTCAGCGCATCGTAGAACGCCAGTTGATGCACGCGCTGGCGGATCTGTTCGCGTTCCAGCGCCAGCGTGCACAGCTGCTGGCACAGGTCGGTGAGGCGTACGTGCCAGGCATCGGCACGCTGCGCCTTGCGGTAGTACAGCGCGAAGGTACCGAGCACGCGTGCGCTGTTAGAGCGGATCGGCGTGCTCCAGCACGCGCGCAAGCCCATCGGCAGCAAGAGTTCGCGGAATTGCGCAAACAGCGGGTCGGTGGCGATGTCTTCCACCATCACCGGGCGGCCGCGCCAGGCGGCCGTGCCGCAGGCGCCTGCACCCGGCGCGATCTTCAAGCCGTTGACCGCATCGGCATATTCCGGCGGCAGGCTGGGGGCAGCCAGCGAGTGCAGGCAGCCCTGATTGTCCGCGCTCATGACCGTGGCCAGCACGTCCGGTGCGATGCGCTCGACCTCGGTGCAGATCAGCGTCATCACCTCGATCAGCGGCCGCTCCTGGACCAGGGCCTCGAGCACGCGGTGCTGCAGCACCTCATGCATCTTGGTGTCGGTGATGTCGGTCAGCACCGCCACGTAATGCGATGGCAGATGCCGGGCGTCGTAGATCGGATTGAAGTTGAGCGAGATCCACAGCGGCGTGCCGTCCTTGCGGTACACCAGCAGGTCGGCCTGGGTCTGCTGCAACGCGTCGGCGCGGTCGCGGATGCGCGCCACTTCTTCCTGGCCGCTTTGCGCGCGGGTGAGCACGTCCGACGGACGCTTGCCCACCAGTTCGGCTTCGGTGTAGCCGAACATGCGCTGGAAGCCTTCATTTGCGTAGAGCAGGCGCGATTGCAGATCGCAGATCAGGATCGCACTGCTGCTGCCGTCCAGCGCTTCGGCCAGCAGGCGTGAGCGCGTGACGTCGGGATGTTCGTCGGGCCTGGTTATGCCCGCGGTGAGCGGGCCGGGCTTGATCGTCCCGGGGGCGGGCGCGTGATCTGCCGGCGCATCCGCCGTCGCCAGCGAGGCGGTTCCCGTAATGCCGGGAGCCGCCGCCTGTTGGGTCGGATGCGGGGGACGGGCCATCATGCCGGATCAGCGTGCCTGTGCCGACAGCGCGATCAGGCGCTCGGCAACGCGGTTCAGCGGCACCACTTCCTGCGCGGCACCGAGCTTGTAGGCGGCGCCGGGCATGCCCCACACCACGCTGCTGGCTTCGTCCTGCACCAGCGTGGGCGCGCCGGCCTGCAGCATTTCCAGCAGGCCGCGTGCACCGTCGTCACCCATGCCGGTGAGGATGGCGCCGACCGCATTCGGGCCGGCGTTGGCGGCGACGGAGCGGAACAGCACGTCCACCGCCGGCTTGTGGCGATTGACCGGCGGGCCGTCGTCGATGCGGCAGCGCCAGCGCGCACCGTCGCGGATGATGCGCAAGTGCTGGCCGCCCGGCGGCAGGTAGGCGTGGCCCGGCAGGATCGCCTCGCCATCGCTGGCCTCGCGCACCGACATCGCCGAGTGGCGATTGAGGCGCTCGGCGAAGGCAGTGCTGAAGCTGGCCGGCAGATGCTGGGTCATCACCACCGCCGGGGCATCGGCGGGCATGTGTTCGAGCACCACGCGCAGGGCTTCGGTGCCGCCGGCGGAGGCACCGATGGCGATCAGGCGGTCGGTGGTGCGGAAGCGCAGCGCGCTGCCGGGTACCGGCGCGGACTGCATGTCCAGGGTGACCTTGGGCGCGCTGGGACGATTGAGCGCGCTGACCCTGGCCTTGGAGGCCATCTTGACCTTGCTGACGATCTCTTCCGCGTAGCCTTCCAGCCCGCGTGCGACGTCGATCTTGGGCTTGGAGACGAAATCCACCGCACCCAGCGACAAGGCCTGCAAGGTGGTGTCGGCGCCGCGCTCGGTCAGCGACGAAATCATCACCACCGGGGTGGGGCGCAGGCGCATCAGGTTTTCAAGAAACACCAGACCGTCCATGCGCGGCATTTCCACATCCAGCGTGATCACGTCCGGATTGAGGCGTTTGATCTTTTCGCGCGCCAGGATCGGGTCGGCGGCCGAGCCGATCACCTCGATGCCGGCATCGCGCGAGAGGATTTCGGTCAGCATCTGGCGTACGACCGCCGAGTCGTCGACGATCAATACACGCACAGGAGTTTCCAGCGTCATTCGAACAACTCCACTCCACCGGTAACCGGTGCTTTGGACAGACGGGCGCGCACGGCCGATTCGGCGGCGGCGACTTCGGCTTCGTGTGCATGCGGCAAACGCTGCACGACCACGCGTCCGGTCGTCGGGAAGAACCACACCTTGCGCGGATGGATGCCGCACAGATCTTCGGCAATGATGGGAATGTGTTCGGCCTGCAGGTACTGGCGCACGAACTCGGCGTTGCGGGTGCCGACCGGGTTGCTGGTGAAGCCCTTGAGCACGTTGGCGCCACCGAAGACCTTGGCTTCGATGCGTTTGCGATGCGCGCCGCGCTTGAGCATGTCGTTGATCAGCAACTCCATCGCATAACTGCCGTAACGCGCGGGTGCGCCATCGCCGACCTGGCCCTCCGGCAACAGGAAGTGATTCATGCCGCCGATCTTCAGGACCGGGTCGCGCAGGCAGGCGGCAACGCACGATCCCAAGGTGGTCGTCAACGCGGTGTCGTCGTCGACCACCAGGTACTGGGTGGGCAGCAGCTTGGCGGTGATGGTCTGGAACCGCGAATCGCGGTAGCGCATGACATCGTCGACCTGCACAGCGGTACTCATGCAGACGCTCCCGCGCGCGGGCTGCGCCGATACAGCGTGCGCCCGCACGGCTGGATCAGATCGGCCGCGTGCAGGTAGTTCTCCGAGTGCCCGGTGTAGAGCAGACCGTCGTCGCCCATGTGGCTGACCAGCCGCGACAGGATGCCGCGTTGGGTCGGCTTGTCGAAATAGATCATCACGTTGCGGCAGAACAGCGCCGCGTACGGGCCGCCTACGTCGTAACGCGGTGCCAGCAGGTTCAACTGGCGGTACTCGATGAGCTGGCGCAAGGCCGGGATGACCCGGCACTTGCCCTCGTTGGGGCCGCTGCCGCGCTGGAAGTACTTGCGCTTGATCGATGCGTCCAGCGAGGCGACGCGGTCGATGGCGTAGACGCCGCGCGAGGCGGTTTCCAGCACCTGGGTGTCGACGTCGGTGGCGACGATGCTGACCGGCGGGGTCAAGGTGCCGAAGGCTTCGCAGGCGGTGATGGCGATGGAGTAGGGCTCCTCACCGGTCGAAGCCGCGCACGACCAGATCTTCAACGGCGCCTGCGAGGCGCGCTTTTGCAGTTCTTCGCGCAGTTTGTCGAAGTGGTGCGGCTCGCGGAAGAACGAGGTCAGATTGGTGGTCAGCGCGTTGGTGAACGCCTGCCATTCCTCCTCGTCGTTGCCTGCTTCCAGCTGGTCCAGGTAGTCGCGGAAGGAGCGCAGGCCGAGCACGCGAAGACGACGCGACAACCGGCCATACACCATGTCGCGCTTGGCCGGAGCCAGGGCGATGCCGACACGCTGATAGATCAGGTCGCAGACGCGCTTGAAATCGCGGTCGCCAAAATCAAATTCGCGTGTGTCTGAAGCGGAAGTCGAGGTGGTCGTCATATCCATGCGCGTCGTTAGCTATGACTGGATATCGGCCACGTGGTCATGCAACTGAAGCACCAATCACGTATTGCAGACAGTCGGGTCTGCTGACGGTGCCCGGCGCGGCGTGGGCGGTGCGATCGCACCCGGCGGCGGGGCAGTGCGCGCTGCGCCGAGCGCAGATACACAAAGCCCCGGCAGTGCCGGGGCTTTGTGGGGGACAGCGGTGGATCAGAACTCTTGCCAGTTACCGTCGGCCAACGCGGCCTGCGGCTTGGCCGGCCGTGACGAGGTGGCCGCTGCGCGCGCCGCCGGCTTGGCTGCGGACTTCACCGCCACCGGGCGCGAGGCGACCGGGCGCACGCGGGCGGCCGGGGAGGCCTGGGCGGCCGGCTCGTCCAGCTTGAACACCGACACCGCTTCGGCCAGATGGCCGGCCTGCTCTTCCATCGAGCGTGCGGCCGCAGTGGCTTCTTCCACCAGGGCGGCGTTCTGCTGGGTGGTTTCGTCCATCTGGGTGATGGTCTGGTTGACCTGCTCGATGCCGGCCGACTGTTCCTGCGAGGCGGCAGAGATCTCGCCCATGATGTCGGTCACGCGCTGCACGCTGGCCACGATCTCGGCCATGGTCGCACCGGCCTTGCGCACCAGTGCCGAACCCTCGGCCACCTTGTGCACGGAGTCGTCGATCAAGCCCTTGATCTCCTTGGCCGCGCCGGCCGAACGCTGTGCCAGCGTACGCACTTCCGAGGCGACCACGGCAAAGCCGCGACCCTGTTCGCCGGCACGGGCGGCTTCCACCGCTGCGTTCAAGGCCAGGATGTTGGTCTGGAACGCGATGCCATCGATGACCGAGATGATGTCGGCAATCTTCTTGGACGAGGCTTCGATGCCCGACATGGTGGTGACCACCTGCGAGACCACGTCGCCGCCCTGCGAGGCCACGCCGGTGGCGCCAATGGCCAACTGGTTGGCCTGACGGGCGCTTTCGGCGTTCTGCCGGACGGTGGAGGTGAGCTCCTCCATCGAGGCAGCGGTTTCTTCCAGGTTGGCGGCCTGCTGCTCGGTACGATGCGACAGGTCGCTGTTGCCGGAGGCGATCTCGCCGGCCGCCGAGTTGATCGCGGTGGACGAGACCTTGATGCGCCCGACGATGTCGGCCAGCTGCTCGGCGGTGGCATTGGCATCGTCACGCATCTGCGCGAACACGCCGCTGAATTCGCCGTGCATGCGCACGGTCAGGTCGCCGCGCGACAGCGCCGACAGCAGCGCGGAGATCTGCTCCAGGCTGCCGGCGTTGGCATCCAGCAGGCCGTTGAGCTGCTGGGCCAGCTGCAGGAAGAAGCCCTGCTTGCCGTCGGTTTCCACCCGGCCGCTCATGTCGCCGCTGGCGGCGGCACGCACGATGCGGGCGACTTCTTCTTCAACCTGGACTTCGATGGTGCGGTCGCGCCATTCGCAGACATCGCCGGTGCTTTCGCCCTGCTCGTTCTTGATGACGGTGACGGTCTGCATCATCACAAACTCGCCGTAGCGCTCTTCGAAGCTGGTGATGCCGTCGCGTTCCAGTGCTGCGATGGCCTTGCGCACGGTCGTTTCGGGCAGGCCGAGATAGCTGATGTGCTGGCCGATGATCTTGCTGGCTTCAAAATCGGGCGAGGACAGACGAATGCTGCCTTCGTAATGCGTGACCAGCTTCATGAACGCCTCGTTGGCGTAGATCATGACCCGATCGGCGTTGGTGATGAAGGTGCTGGTGGACGATTTGTCCAGCGCGGTACGGATGCGCAGGTTTTCGTCGGCGATCTTCTGATCGCGTTCGATGCGTTCCTTCAGGTCGCGCTGCATGCGGTGCATGGAGCGCATCAGTTCGCCCACTTCGTCCTGGCCCCGCACATTGATCTGGCCGTCCAGCTTGCCGCTGGCGATTTCGGTGGCGGTGGAAACGGCGCCGCGCATGCTCTTGACGATGGAACGTGCGAACAGGAATGCCAGGCCCAGGCCGCCGGCGATGCCGATCAACAGCACCATCACGGTCAGCGAGACCGAGGTGGCATGGACTTTTTCGGCCTTGCTCTTGGCAGCCTGCGCCAACTTGTTGTCTTCGACGATCAACGCGGCCAGCGAATCCTTGGCCTTGTTGTGCAGGGTGCGGGTCTCGCCGACAAAGGTGTCGACGGCATCGTCGGGCAGATTGAGCTCGACCATTTCGTCGACGCTGGCGTAGGAGGCCGCTGCCTTCTTCCAGTCCGCCACGAACACGTCGAACAACTTCTTCTGCTGCGGGCTCTCGATCAGGCGGGGGTAGCCCTTGATCGTGGCTTCGATTTCGCCATGGAGCCGCTTGGCGCGGACCTTGGCTTCCTGCTTGACCGAGTCGCTGGCGCGCACCAGATTCTGATAAGACGCATTTCGATATTCGCCGAGCATGCCGCGCAGGTCGCCTGCTTCGCGCACGCTGGACATGGTATTGCCGGCCAGATCGCGGGTGACGTTATTGAGCGACGCCAGGCCGGCATAGGCGATGATGCCCTGCACCAGCATGATCAGCAGCACGATGCCGAACGCCAGCATCAGCTTGGGCATCAATTTCAGATTGTTGATCCATTGCATTGACACGATTCCCCGATAGAAGTCAGTGCGCATAACCGCAAACAGCAGATCGCCACGCGCGAGGGCGTGGCGATCTGTGGGCGATTACTTGATGGTGGCCAGCTTCAGGCTGGCCGGCGAGCTGACTTCGATTTCGGCACGCGAGCTGTCGCGCTGGATCTTGCCGAGCACACAGACGTCCTTGCCTTCCAGGCTTTCCGGGGCAAAGCTGAACTTGCCGCGGTTGGCGCCGTCGATGCGGGCCGAGAAGGTGTGACGCGGGAACATGCCGCCCATGTACAGGAAGGTGGGTTCACCTTCCGAGCTCTGGGCGTACTTGGCCTTTTCGACCTTGCCGCACACCATGCCGTCCTTGCCGACGAAACGGGTCGCCATTTCCGGCGGAATCATTTCCTGCGACTGAGCCGACAGCGTGGGAGCAACGATCACGAGAGCAGCGACGGGGAGGAGCGAGAGCAGGAACTTCATTGGGATTCTCCAGAATCAAAAGTCGAACGGTGACCCGTTTGTGTACGCGGGCTTCTATTCAGCTATCGGCTAGCCGCCGTTCAACTTGAATCCGAAAAACGTGATTTCTATCTCACTTCAACTTCGTTGTGCGTCTCGTGTCGGGAAGCTCCCGACACCAGATGGTCTGAATCAGGCCGCTTCTTCGGCCAGCTGCTGCTGACCGAGCTCGGTGCTGTCCAGCAGGGTCTCGATATCCAGCAGGATCAGCATGCGATCGTCCTGGGTGCCGATGCCCGAGATGAAGCGGGTGTCGACCGAGGCGCCAAATTCGGGGGTGGGGCGGATCTGGTCGTCGTTGAGCGGAATCACGTCCGAGACGCTGTCCACCACGATGCCGACCACGCGGTCTTCGACGTTGAGCACGATCATCACGGTGAAGGCGTCGTAGCGCGCTTCTTTCAGGCGCAGCTTCAGGCGCAGGTCGATCACCGGCACGATGGTGCCGCGCAGGTTGATCACACCCTTGATGTAGTCCGGTGCGTCGGGCAGGCGGGTGACCGAATCGTAGCCACGGATTTCCTGCACCTTCAGGATGTCCACGCCGTAGTGTTCTTCGCCCAAGGCGAAGCTGAGGAATTCACCACCGGTGCCGGTGGTCGTGCTTTTGTCGTTCATGGAAACTCCGGGCGTTGCGGCTGAGTGTCGGATTGCAGCTATAGGAAAAGCATGCGGATGAGGATTGCCCTAGCAACATCGGCGCAGCGCAGGGCAACTTTAGCCGCGCGCCGTGGCTGGTGCGGGTGGGTTCAGAACACGCCGCTCTTGCGCGCATTGCGCTGGCGGTCGACCCGGAAGATATAGCGCTGGATGGTCTCGTCGGCGCCGCGTGGCAGGTCGCTGAACTGCATGCCGACGCGGAAACCTTCGCTGCCGTTGGGCAGGGTTTGCTTGTATTGGCTGCACACCGTTAGCGGCAGGGTGATCGGCGCGGTGTCGGGCAACTGCAGCGTGCAGTTGCGGTAGGTGCGCTGCGGTTCGAGCAGGGGCATGCCATCGGTGAGCGAGACCGCCAGGCCACCGCTGCTGATATCGATCACGCGCAGCTGCAGGTTGAGATTGCCGCCCTGTGCTTCATCCTGGCGAATGATGCAGACGGGCGAGTCGGTGATCGGCGTTTCCAGCCGGTATGACTCGCGACGCTGCAGGTGATACATCGCCTCGGGCAGCTCGGCGCGGAAGGCAACGTGGATGTCGCGCTCCAGCCGCTCGGGCGTTTCCAGGCGGAAGCGGATATTGACCCGTTCCAGCTGCGCATAGCACAGCAGGTACTTGGCGTCCTGGATGGCGCGGTTGGAGGCTTCGTTGTGGCTGCCGTCCAGAATCACGCAGTCGTCGTCTTCGTCCACCTCGAGCACGGCGGTGGGCACGGCCATGTCGCGCCCGGCCACATGCATGGTCACGATGGCGCGCTGGTCGAGCAACTGGCGCAGCAGGCCACGGATCTGCCGTTTGTTGCGCAGCAGATAGCGCTCGTCACCTTCGGCAAGGTGGTCGGCATCGTGGTCCAGCTCTGAGGTATCGCCTTGGGACATGGGCACAGGCACTGTGGATGCGGGAAGGCGCCGGAACGGTTGTCCCGGCGTCGCCTTGATATCGGCGGCAAAACGAAATCTTTAAGAGCAGCTGACAAAAACTATTGCATGAAGCGTTGGTTGCTTTGGGTGTTCTGTTCCCAGTGGCTGGATAGTGCACATGGATCAAGTGTAGAGCGCGTGGTCCTGCCGCTTGGCTGCAGGGTCCTTGCCCGCCCACCATCGCGGGACACGCCGCAAGTACGTCCGTGTAGGCTCTTACGCGGCATCCATGCCGCGTAAGGTCCCGCGACGGTGAGCGGGCAAGGACTTTCGAGGTAGTCGGTGTGCGTGGTTGTAGGTCTCGATTTCTTCAGGCGTTGTGCTTCGATGGGCTTAGATGGTGCGGATACATCAGTCGCAGAGCGGGTGATCTGCGACTTTGCTGCAGGGCCCTTGCCCGCCCACCATCGCAGGACACGCCGCACGTCCATGTAGGCTCTTACGCGGCATCCATGCCGCGTAAGGTCCCGCGACGGTGGGCGGGCAAGGACCAGTGGAGATGGTCGGTTTGCGCGATAAGAGCAGTGCTTGATGCGCGTTGTTCGGATTGCGCGTTCAACAATCTTCTATCACGAGCCGAACAACAAGCTTTCAAGAAAGCAGCCGACCAACTTCCTGGTGCGGTGTCCTTGCCGGTTGCGGGACCCTTGGCGGCATGGATGCCGCCAAGGAGCCTCCATGGATGGATTCACGGCGTGTCCCGCAAGTGGTGAGGGCACCGCGCACTCGACTCATCGAGCTTTTGATCTGAGCATCTGATCGCTTCTGAACGCGGCAACGATTCCAGGGTCTCGTTTTTTCAGGCGCTGTGTTTCGATAGGCTTGAATAGTGCGGATACATCAGTCGCAGAGCGGGTGATCTGCGACTTTGCTGCAGGGCCCTTGCCCGCCCACCATCGCAGGACACGCCGCAAGTACGTCCTTGTAGGCTCTTACGCGGCATCCATGCCGCGTAAGGTCCCGCGACGGTGGGCGGGCAAGGACCAGTGGAGATGGTCGGTGTCATAGTGGAAGCGACGCAGGACGTGCGCTGGTCGGATCACTAAGCGTTCGATCAACCCCTGACCATTTTCCCTTCGCAAGCCGAGCAATACGCTTTCAAGAAAGCAGCCGACCAACTCCCTAGTGCGGTGTCCTTGCCGGTTGCGGGACCCTTGGCGGCATGCATGCCGCCAAGGAGCCTCCATGGACGGATTCACGGCGTGTCCCGCAAGCGGTGAGGGCACCGCGCGCTCGACTCACTGAGCTTTTGATTCAATCAGCGGATCGCGCCTAAACGACGCGACGCAGTCTCCACTGACGGATTAACGGCCTGTCCCTCAAGCGGCGAGGGCATCGCGCCCTCGACTTACATATTCGATGGGCGCGTCGTCGTCGTCTGTCGCATCAGGTGTAGGCGTGGCGTGCGTTGGCCAGCAAGGTGTTCAGTTGGTCCTGCTGTTCCAGGCGGAACACGGCCACTGCATCCACCAGTTGCGCGGCCTGGTCTTCCATCGCGCGTGCAGCCGCGGTGGCTTCTTCCACCAGCGCGGCGTTCTGCTGGGTGGTTTCGTCCATCTGGGTGACGGTCTGGTTGACCTGGGTGATGCCGGCGGCCTGCTCGCGCGAGGCGCTGGTGATCTCGCTCATGATGTCGGTGACGCGCTGCACCGAGCTGACCACCTGCTGCATGGTGCTGCCGGCTTCGGACGCCAGTGCGGCGCCGTTGCCGATGCGGGTCACCGAGTCCTGGATCAGGTGCTTGATCTCCTTGGCTGCGCCGGCCGAACGCTGTGCGAGCGTACGTACTTCGGAAGCGACCACGGCAAATCCGCGGCCCTGTTCGCCGGCGCGCGCGGCTTCCACTGCCGCGTTCAAGGCCAGGATATTGGTCTGGAAGGCGATGCCGTCGATGACGCCGATGATCTCGGCGATCTTCTTGGACGAGGTGTCGATGTCGGCCATGGTGGTGACCACGCGGCCGACCACATCGCCGCCCTGGGCCGCCACGCCGGCGGCGTCCAGCACCAGGCGGTTGGCCTGGTCGGCGTTGTCGGCATTCTGCTTGACGGTGGCGGTGAGCTCCTCCATCGAGGCGGCGGTTTCTTCCAGGGCCGCGGCCTGCTGTTCGGTGCGACGCGACAGGTCGCCATTGCCGGTGGCGATCTCGGTGGCGGCCGAGTTGATCGCCAGCGAGGAGTCTTTGATCCGGCGCACGATGCCGGCCAGCTGGTCGGCAGTGGCATTGGCATCGTCGCGGATGGTGGCGAACACGCCCTGCAGGTCGCCGTCCATGCGCGCGGTCAGATCGCCCTGCGACAACGCAGAGAGCAGGGCGGACACGCGCGACAGCCCGTCCGCATTGTTGTCCAGCAGCGCGTTGAGTTGCTGGGCGAGCAGCAGCAGGAAGCCCTGTTTGCCTTCCAGGCCGACACGCTCGCTCAGGTCGCCGGCAGCGGCGGCCTGCACGATACGTGCGACCTCCTGTTCCACCTGGACTTCCTGGGTGCGGTCGGCCCACTCAACCACAAAGCCCATGCGCTCGCCGGCCGCGCCCAGCACCGGGTTGACCACCAGCCGCATGGTGCGGCCACCGACATGGATCTGCGCGGTGTGGGTGCCGGTGAGCTGGTCGAGCATGCGTGCCTGGTGCTCGGGCTTGCGATGGAACTGGTCGATGCTGGCATCGATCAGCGCATCGGCATCGAAGTTGGGCAGGTCGCGGCGCAGTTCGTCCTGCACGCTCTTGAGCATGCGTTGCAGCGGGCGGTTGACGTAGATGATGCGGCGATCGGCATCGGCGATCATCACGTTGGTGCTGACATCGTCCAGCGCGGTGCGCACGCGCAGCGCTTCACTGGCGATCAGCTGATCGCGTTGCAGCCGCGCGCGCAGGTCGTCGCGCATGGCGCGTGCATTGAGCAGCAGGCGACCGAGTTCGTCGTGGCGGTCGATCTCGATCGGGTTGTCCAGGCGCCCGGCAGCGACGTCGCCGAGCACGCGTTCCACCGCCAGCAGCGGGCGGGTGACCATCTTGCGCGCGGCGATGAAGACCACTGCAATGCACAGGCCCAGCACCACCAGCGAGAACAGCAGCATGCTGCCCATCAGCTCGTCCAGCGGGCCGTCGATGGCGCTGCGCGGCTGGGTGCCGATCACCGTCCACTGCCACGGCGCGTAGCGCTGTGCGGTGACTTCGAAGGCCTGGGCGTTGCCCTGGGCGTCGCGCAACTGCAGGTTGGCGCTAGGCTGCTTGCCGTCCAGCACCGACTGCAGCAGCGATTGCTGCTCGGCCGGCACCAGCGCCGCCAGCGTGGCCGGTGTGCCCGGCGGTGCGGCGATGACCTGGCCCTGGTGCTCGCCCGGCGCCATGTCGACGATGACGAAATAACCGTCCTGGCCCAGCTTGGTGGTGCTGACCTGCGCCTTCAGCGCGGCCAGGCCCTGGGTGTAGTTGCGCCCGACGAACAGCGCGCCGATCACCTCGCCGGCGGCATTGCGCAGCGGCTGGTAATGGGTCATGTACTGCTCGCCGAACAGCTGCGCCTGGCCGGTGAAGGCCTTGCCTTGCGACAGCGCGGCGTAGGCCTTGCCCTTGCGGTCGAGCAGGGTGCCAATCACGCGCTCATTCTGCTTGTTGCGCAGCGAGGTGGTGATGCGCACGAAGTCGTCGCCGGTGCGCGCGAAGATCGTGGCGACCCCGCCGGCGGTCTGCGCGAAGCGATCCACCGCGTCGACGTTGAGATTCAGTGCCTGCTTGCCGGCACGCAGCGACGGCGTCTGCTGCGCGCCGATGGCGACGGTGCTGGCGGTGTCGAGAGTGCGCTCGCCGCTGGGGAGCATGGTCTCGAACACGCTGCCCAGGCGCTGGGTGCCCTCGGTCAGGGTGACGTCGTACATCGCCACCGACTGCTGCATCAACCGGGTGCTGGAGCGCAGCTCGGCCTTGACTTGGGATTCGATGTCGTCGGCGGACTGGCGGTAGATGGTCAGGGCCAGCAGGCCGAGGGAGAGCGCAATCACCAACGTCAGCAACGCGGACAGCCGGGTGCCGACGGACAGGCGGTTGAAGGAGTGCATGAGGAATCGACCTTGCCCGGGGGAGGGCGTTACGGATGCGTGAAGTCGATAGCGGCCGTTTATGCAATTAATTGATGGTTTGTGTCGAAATCCGCACAATTGTCCAGTTCGCTTGCCGGATCGGACGGCTTCAACGATGTGGCAGTTGTTAGTTTTTGATGAAATATGACGCGTCGCTTGATGCTCGGTCTGACTCCCGCCGGCGGATGTCGACCGATGCCCGGAACAAAAAAAGGGCCGCTTCCCTCGCTAGGAAGCGACCCTCAAGATTCGTCACCGAATCAAACTACGCTCGAATGGTGTTTCTGGAGATTGCGGGTGTCACGCGTTGCGGTAAGGCTCAGAACTCCTGCCAGTCGCTGGGACCTGCCGTGGCTGCCGCTGTGGCCGTGCCTGCGGTGCTGCGGCGTGGCGCTGCGTTGCTGCCGGCACGTGCGGCCGGGCGGGCGGCAAAACGTGCATTGACCGGCGCAGCGACCATCGACGCGGGCTGACGTGCGGCCGGGCCCTGCTCGACGATCTTGAACACGGCAACCGCCTCGGTGAGCTGCTGGGCCTGTTCTTCCATCGCGCGGGCAGCGGCGGTGGCTTCTTCCACCAGCGCGGCGTTCTGCTGGGTGGCTTCGTCCATGTGGGTGACAGTCTGGTTTACCTGCTCGATGCCGGCCGACTGTTCCTGCGAGGCGGCGGAGATCTCGCCCATGATGTTGGTGACACGCTGCACGCTGGCGACGATCTCGGCCATGGTCTTGCCGGCCTGGTCCACCAGCTGCGAGCCGTCGGCCACCCGCTGCACGGAGTCGTCGATCAGGCTCTTGATCTCCTTGGCCGCTGCCGACGAACGCTGTGCCAGGGTGCGCACCTCGGAGGCGACCACCGCAAAGCCGCGGCCCTGGTCGCCGGCACGCGCCGCTTCCACGGCGGCATTCAAGGCCAGGATGTTGGTCTGGAACGAGATGCCGTCGATGACGCTGATGATGTCGGCAATGCGCTTGGACGAGGCCTCGATGCCGCTCATGGTGTCGACCACCTTGCTGACCACCTCGCCACCCTGCGAGGCCACGCTGGCGGCGCCGATGGCGAGTTGATTGGCCTGGCGTGCGCTTTCGGCGTTCTGGCGCACGGTGGAGGTGAGTTCTTCCATCGAGGCAGCGGTTTCCTCCAGGTTGGCGGCCTGCTGCTCGGTGCGCTGCGACAGGTCCTGATTGCCGGCGGCGATCTCGCTGGCGGCGGCATTGATCGAGGTGGCCGAGTGCTGGATGTGCCCGACGATGCCGGACAACTGGGTCGCCGTGGCGTTGGCGTCGTCGCGCATCTGTGCGAACACGCCCTTGAACTCGCCGTCCATGCGTGCGGTCAGGTCGCCCGCCGCAATCGCGCGCAGGATGCCCGACAGCGACTGCAGGCTGCCGTCGGCGGTGGCCATCAACTGGTTGAGGCTCTCGACCATGACGCGGAAATCGAACTGGAACTGCGCCGCATCGCCGCGTGCACCGAAGTTGCCGTCGGCGGCGGACTGGGCCAGCTGCTTGATCTGCTGATTCATCGCCGCCAGGTTGGTTTTCACCTGCGCCATGGTGTCGGTCAGCCTGGCCTTTTCGCCGGGCAGCGCGTCCATGTCCTCGCTGAGGTCGCCGATGGCGTAGCGGCCCATGATCTGCGCAAGACGCAGCGTGACCTGGACGTGGCTGTCGACCAGGGCGTTAGTATCGCCGGCCATGCGGCCGTAGTCGCCCGGGAACGCGTCGGCATCCATGCGGAAGCTGATCTGGCCGTTGTCGTGGCGCTTGGCCATGTCCAGCTGCGCGGTGATCAGGTTGCGCACCTGCGATTGCATCTTGTCCATTGCCTGCAGCAGGCGGCCGGTTTCGTCGCTGGCCTCGCTGTGCACCTGGTTATCGAGCCGGCCGTCGGCGATCGCCTCGGCGGCGCGCGTGGCGCGGTTCAACGGGCCGGTGAGGCTGCGGGTGATCGTCCAGGCCAGCAGGGCGCTCAGCAGCACCACGGCCAGGCCGCCGCCGATCAGCATGGCGCGGCCACGCGCCATCGAGGCATTGGCCTGGTCGTAGGCCAGCTGGCTGCTCTTGCGCTGCGCGTCCGAGTAGGTGCGGATCGCATCCTGCCAGCGCTGGGTGGCCGGTGCGGCGCGTTCGAGCAGGATCGGCATGGCCTGGTCGACCTTGCCGGCGGTGCCCAGTTCGCGTACCTGCTGGTTATGCGCCAGCGCCTGCTCGCGGGTCAGATCCAGCGCGTTGCGCAATTGCTGGTCGTGGGCGTCGGCGGGGAACGCGTAGAGCTTCTCGCGCAGCTCCTTGTAGCGGATGCGCTGGGCGTCGATCACTTCGCCGAACTGGCGATTCTGCTCGGCAGTGGTCGGCAGCACGATGTTGCGCAGGTTCAACGAGATGGTGGCATTGGCGTCCAGCATGTCGGTGGCGTACTGGATCATCGCCATGTTGCGGTTGACGATGGTGTCCAGGCGCTCACGCGCCTGGCTGAGCGTGTACAGGCCGGCGGCCACCAACGCGCAGGACAGAAGGATCAACACGCCGAAGGCCAGGGAGAGGCGCTTGCCGACGTTGAAGCGGTGCAGAAAGGAATTCATTGGGTGACCTGAGCGAATGTGCCGTTAGGTGGACTGGCATGCGATGCAGTGCTGGAGCAGTGCGTCGCACGTCATGCCTTGTGTGATGCGTCGGTCAGATAACGGCGTTAGAACTGCTGTATTGAGGCAAGCCGGGCTGGCCGGTAAAGCCGGGTCTCAGGCACGTGACTGCCATGTGTACAAGGGGTAGGGGATTGGTGGGGATGTGTCGGGAATTCCCCTAGAAAACACGCGTTGAACGTGGTTTTGGAGGCTACGCGATAGAGTCCGGCTTGCACGATGTGAAGTGCGATTTCACGCTGGCTGCGGTGCATGCGGGCTTGCGGACAGTTGGCATGTGCGCACAACGCAAAACGGCACCGCGTGTGCGGTGCCGTGGTGAACTTGCTGCGGATGCGGAGTGCACGGCCGCGGGCTCGTGCGTGGTGTCGAGCATGTGGATCCCGCGCACCGTGCACGCCGGTTGCAGCAACTGGCGTGCACTGCTGTCGATGTGCTGACAGTGCTTGCTGGCGGTTTAGAACTCCTGCCAGTCGCCCACGTCGTTTGCCGTTGCCGACGCAGCAGCGTTGCTGCGGCGTACGGGCGCGGGAGTGATGGTGCGGGCGATCGGGCGCGGTGTGCTGCGGGCATTGGCGGGCGCATTGGCAATGGCCGACAACTGGCGCGCCACCGGTGCGTGTTCGGCAACCTTGAACACGGCCACCGCTTCGGTGAGCTGCTGGGCCTGTTCTTCCATCGCCCGTGCGGCGGCGGTGGCTTCTTCCACCAGCGCGGCGTTCTGCTGGGTGGTTTCGTCCATCTGGGTCACGGTCTGGTTGACCTGCTCGATGCCGGAATACTGCTCCTGCGACGCAGAGGAAATCTCGCCCATGATGTTGGTGACGCGCTGCACGCTGGCGACGATTTCGGCCATGGTGGTGCCGGCCTGGTCGACCAGGGTGGCACCCTGGGCGACCTTGTCGACCGAGTCGTCGATCAGGTGCTTGATCTCTTTCGCCGCACCGGCCGAACGCTGCGCCAGGGTACGTACTTCGCTGGCGACCACCGCAAAGCCGCGACCCTGTTCGCCGGCACGCGCTGCTTCCACCGCCGCATTCAAGGCCAGGATATTGGTCTGGAAGGCGATGCCGTCGATGACACTGATGATCTCGGCGATCTTCTTCGACGAGCTCTGGATGTCGGACATGGTGGTGACCACCTTGGCCACCACATCGCCGCCTTGCGAGGCCACTGCCGCCGCGCCGATGGCGAGCTGGTTGGCCTGGCTGGCGTGTTCGGCATTCTGCTTGACGGTGGAGGTGAGCTCTTCCATCGAGGCGGCGGTTTCTTCCAGGTTGGCCGCCTGCTGTTCGGTGCGCTGCGACAGATCCTGGTTGCCGGAAGCGATTTCGCCCGAGGCCAGGCCGATCGCGTCGGCAGCGGTCTGGATGCGGCCCACGATGCCGGCCAGCTGTTCGGCGGTGGCGTTGGCGTCGTCGCGCATCTGTGCAAACACGCCCTGGTACTGGCCACTCATGCGTGCGGTGAGGTCGCCGGCGGCGATCGACTGCAGCAGGCCGGACAGCGACTGCAGGTTGCCGTCGGCGGTGGCCATCAAGGTGTTGAGGCTTTCCACCATGATGCGGAAGTCGAACTGGAACTGCTCGGCATTGCCACGCGCGGTGAAGTCGCCGTTGGCGGCGGCCTGTGCCAGCTGCTTGATCTCGGCGTTCATCGTCGACAGGTTCAATTTGACCTGATTCATTGCCGTGGTGATGGCGGCTTTTTCGCCCGGCAGCTGTGGCATGTCTTCGCTCAGGTCACCGATCGCATAGCGCTCCACCAGGTGGATGGTCTGCATCTTGACCTTGATGTGCGCGGCGACCAGCTCGTTGGTGTCCTTGGCCATGCGGCCGAAGTCGCCCGGGAAGGCGCCGGCATCCATGCGGAAGCTGATCTGACCATCATCGTGGCGCTTGGCCATGTCCAGCTGCGCGCTGATGAGGTTGCGCACCTGGCCCTGCATGCGATCCATGGCCTGCAACAGGCGGCCGGTTTCGTCGTTGGACTGCGTGCGTACGTCGTTGTCGAGATTGCCGTTGGCGATCGCTTCGGCAGCGCGGGTGGCCTGGGTCAACGGGCGCACCAGGCTGCGGGTGATCAGGAAGCCGAGCAGGGTGCTGAACAGCACCACCGCCAGGCCGCCGCCGATCAACAGCGCACGGCCGCGGGCCATTTCTGCCGTTGTGGCCACATAGGCTTCCTGGGTGCGCTGACGCTGCAGATCCGAATACTCCGTCAACGCATCCTGCCATTGCTGCGTGCCCGGTGCGGCCTTTTCCAGCAACAGCTTGAGTGCCTCATCAGCTTTGCCGGTCAGGCCCAGCTGCACGACGGTGTCCCTGGTCTCGCGGGCCTGCTCGCTGGCAAGGTCGATCCGCTCGCGGATCTGGGTGGCCTGGGGCGAGGCCGAAAATGCATACAGCTTGCGGCGCGTGTCTTCGTAGCTCTTCAGCTGGTTCTTGATGATGGCGTAGAAGCGCAGATTGTCTTCTTGCGAGGTCGGCAACACGATGTTGCGCAATTGCACGGCGATGACCGAGGTGGCGTTGGTCATGTCCTGAGCGTACTGCATGATCGTGATGTTGCGGTTGACCACCGTGTCCATGCGATCGCGGGCCTGCGCCAATGTATGCAAGCCGGCGGCGACAAGTGCGCACGACAACAGGATCAGCGTGCCGAAGGCGAAGCTCAGGCGCTTGCCGACGTTGTACCGTTGAAGAAGAGCGATCATTTGGGGGGTCTCGAGGCAGTTGGCAAGGAAGAATCAAGACGCGTCGGGGAGGACGCGTGGGCGGTACACGGGTGCAGCGGGGCAGGCATCCAACCGATCCATCACCCGGGCCACCGCGTGGTGACCCCAGCAATTGCAAGGCAGGTATGCGTGCGTGGTAGGTAACGGCCGGTGCCTGGACGACTGAACGCGTGCCCACCGCTGCGTATGGGTGGCCGTCACTGAAGTGACGCGCATGTGCACAAATGGACTGGAAACGTCGATGGGAGCGCTATCAACACAGATGCATCCATCGGCGGATTCACATCTGTCTCACCCTTTTGGGCGCGGTACGACGTCGCCGTTGCGAGATGGCCGGGTGGGTGGTCCTGGCCGATGCAGTGATGGGGCCGGCTATGCGACGTTGTCGCAACGGCGTGCGAGAGCAGGGCATTGCCTGCGCCAGGCATCAAACGGCTGCCGGGCAGGTTGAAGTGGGGTCCGCAGCGGCAATGTCATGCCGCCTGCATTGGCTTCGGTCGGGATGCAGCGCTCGATTGCGCGGCTCAGGCGGTGTTGCTCGGCCGCGATCGGTCAGCACACTGGCGCCGGCGACCATGTTGCACGAGGGCTCTGTGCGCTGGCCCACATGTGTGCGGCTTGGCGCGCATGCAGCTGCGCGCGCAACCGCCTTACGCGGCGCGCACCAGCCTGGCCGGCCTGGCAGCGGCCTGCAGCTGGAACACCGACACCGCATCGCGCAGCTGCTGCGCCTGTGCTTCCATCGAACGTGCGGCGGCGGTGGCTTCTTCCACCAGCGCGGCGTTCTGCTGGGTGGCCTGGTCCATCTGCGCGATGGTCTGGCCGACCTGTTCGATACCCTGCGACTGCTGCTGCGAGGCTTCGCTGATCTCGTGCATGATCTCGGTGACGCTGTGCACCGAATCGACGATGTCCTGCATGGTGCGGCCAGCCTGGCTGACCAGCACATTGCCTTGCTCGACCCGGCTCACCGAATCGTCGATCAGCTGCTTGATCTCCTTGGCCGCGCCGGCCGAGCGCTGCGCCAGGGTACGCACCTCGGAGGCGACCACCGCAAAACCGCGCCCCTGTTCGCCGGCGCGTGCCGCTTCCACCGCCGCATTCAGGGCCAGGATATTGGTCTGGAAGGCGATGCCATCGATGACCGAGATGATGTCGGCGATCTTGCGCGAGGCGGCCTGGATGCCGGCCATGGTGCCGACCACTTCGCCGACTACCGTGCCACCTTGCGAGGCCACCGCGGCGGCGCCGACCACCAGCTGGTTGGCGCGCCGCGCATGCTCGGCGTTGTTGCGCACGGTGGAGGTGAGTTCTTCCATCGAGGAGGCGGTTTCTTCCAGGTTGGCGGCCTGCTGCTCGGTGCGCTGCGACAGGTCCTGGTTGCCGGCGGCAATCTCGCTGGCGGCATCGTTGATGGCGTCGGTGGACTGCTGGATGCGTCCGACGATATCGGCCAGCTGCGCCACGGTGGCATTTGCATCGTCGCGCATCTGCGCGAACACGCCGTGGAAGTCGCCATGCATGCGGGTGGTGAGGTCGCCGGCGGCAATGGCGCGCAGCACGCTGGACAGCGCGCCCAGATTGCCATCGGCAGTGGCCATCAGCTGGTTGAGACTCTGCACCATGGCCAGGAAGTCGTGCTGGAAGCGCTGCGTATCGCCACGCACGCTGAAATCGCCGTTGGCCGCAGCCTGCGCCAGCAACTTGATCTCGCTGTTCATCGCAAACAGGTTGCGCTTGACTGCATCCATGGTGTCGCTGAACACGGCTTTTTCGCCGGGCAGGCGGTCCATGTCCTGGCTCAGGTCGCCGATGGCATAGCGCGACATGATCTGGGCGAGTTTCATCTTCACCGCGATATGCGTGCCGACCAGGGCATTGGTGTCGCGCACCATGGTGGCGTACGCGCCCGGGAAGCTCTCCGCGTCCATGCGATAACTGATCTGGCCGGCGTCGTGACGCTGTGCCATCTCGCTCTGCGCTGCCAGCACCCGCTGCAGCTGCTCCTGCATCCGGCGCATGTTGTCGAGCAGTTGGCCGGTTTCATCGCGGCTCGGCGCGGCGATGTGTTCGCCGAGCTGGCCTTGGGCGATATTGGCCGCCACCGCAGCGGCGCGGCGCACGTTGCGGGTCAGCCGGGACAAGGTGTACCAGCCCAGCGCCGTGATCAGCACCGCCAGCAGCGACAGCCCGGCAATGGCCTGCCACATCGCGTTGCGGGCATCGGCCAGGTGGCGTTCGGACTGGCGCTGCAGGGCCTGCAGCGAGACGCTGCTGAGCGCCTGCATGGCTTGGCCGAGATCGTCGAGCGCAGCGTTCCACTGGGTGTCGGCGTTGGCGTCGCTGCCGTCCAGCGCGGTGCCGAGTGCGGCCAGCGCCGCGGTTGCACGCGTGGTTTCGGTCCTGGCGGCATCGGCCAGTGCGGGGTCGGGTTGTTCCAGCAGGCCCATCGCCTTGTCCAGCTCATGCCGGAAGCGCGCATGGCTGCGGGCCAGCTGGCCGAGTTGTTCGCGCAGCATGGCGCGGCTGTCGGCGGCCTGCGACGGGTCGCTGGCTGCATCCAGGCGGGTCAGCGACTCGGTGGCATCGGGGCTGTAGATCAACGTGGCCACCACCAGGTGGTAGCTCTCGATATATGGGGTGTAGACCAGCTGGCTGTCGTCGCGCAAGGCGTCGAGCGCAGCAAACGCCTGCTCGCTGACCGTGGCGTAGCCGTCTGCAGCGGCACTGGCAACGTGACGCTGCTGCAGGCCAAGCAAGGCCTTCTGGCTGCGTTCGAAGCCCGGCATCGTGGCGGTGGTGGCCAGTAGTTGTTGCAGATCGCGATCGGCGCGCGTGGCCGCGGCGCGGGCGGTGCTGCCGCTGTCGACGTGGGCGGCGTGCAGGTCGGTGATCAGGCCCAGCATCTGTCCGAGCGGCGCGTAGCTGCGCAACTCGTTGCTGCTGATGGCCACACTTTCGTTGAGCTTGCCGCTGTACAGCAGTACCGGAATGACCAGGCCAGCCAGCGCCAGGATGCCGATCATGCCGAGCTTCCTGGCGATCGCCAGATCATCCCAGCGGCTGCTCCAGCGCTGCGGAGAGGGTGGGGCGGT
This sequence comes from Xanthomonas sp. WHRI 7064, assembly GCF_040202355.2. NCBI lineage: Bacteria > Pseudomonadati > Pseudomonadota > Gammaproteobacteria > Lysobacterales > Lysobacteraceae > Xanthomonas > Xanthomonas sp. WHRI 7064. The sequence goes on from NZ_CP167821.1 coordinate 2,279,659, forward strand.
CTGCGGCGACAGCGCGGGCGAAGTGGTCATGGAGGTTCTCATAGGCGTACGCAGCCTATCGGCCGATAACAGTTATGCCTTGAGCCGGTCGGCATCGATGCCGACCGGCTCCATTCAGACTGTTGTGCTCGCTTGGCTCAGAACTCCTGCCAGCTGGCGTCGTTGCTTGGCGCGGTGACCACGGGGCGCGGCTTGGACGCGGCGGTGCGTCCGGCCGCGACCACCTTGGCCTTCAGCGCGGGAGTCACCACCGGCCGCGGCGCGGCGGTGCGCACCGGCGCCAGGGCATGGCCGGCATCGGTCTTGAACACCGCCACCGCGTCGGTGAGCTGGGTGGCCTGGTCTTCCAGCGCACGTGCGGCGGCGGTGGCTTCCTCCACCAGCGCGGCGTTCTGCTGGGTGGTCTCGTCCATCTGGGTGACGGTCTGGTTGACCTGCTCGATGCCGGAGGATTGCTCCTGCGAGGCAGCGGAGATCTCGCCCATGATGTCGGTGACCCGCTGCACGCTGGACACGATCTCGCCCATGGTCTTGCCGGCGCTGTGCACCAGCACCGACCCTTCGGAGACACGCTGCACCGAGTCGTCGATCAGCCCCTTGATCTCCCTGGCGGCCGCGGACGAGCGCTGCGCCAGCGTGCGCACTTCCGAGGCGACCACGGCAAAGCCGCGGCCCTGCTCGCCAGCGCGGGCGGCTTCCACCGCCGCGTTCAAGGCCAGGATGTTGGTCTGGAACGAGATGCCGTCGATGACCGAGATGATGTCGGCGATCTTCTTGGACGAGGCTTCGATGCCGCTCATGGTCTCGACCACCTTGCTGACGATCTCGCCGCCCTGCGAGGCCACGCCCGCCGCGCCGATGGCGAGCTGGTTGGCCTGCCGTGCGCTCTCGGCGTTCTGCTTGACGGTGGAGGTGAGCTCCTCCATCGAGGCGGCGGTTTCTTCCAGGTTGGCGGCCTGCTGCTCGGTGCGCTGCGACAGATCCTGGTTGCCGGCGGCGATCTCGCTGGCAGCGCCCTTGATCGACACCGCCGAGGCCTTGATGCCGCTGACGATCTCGGCCAGCTGCGTGGCGGTGGCATTGGCGTCGTCACGCATCTGCGCGAACACGCCGCGGAAGTCGCCGCTCATGCGTGCGGTGAGGTCGCCGGCGGCGATGGACTGCAGCAGCGTGGAGAGCGACTGCAGGTTGCCGTCGGCGGTGGACATCAGGTTGTTGAGGCTTTCCACCATCAGGCGGAAGTCGTACTGGAAGCGCTCGGCATCGCCGCGGGCACTGAAGTCGCCGTTGGCCGCCGACACGGCCAGGTGCTTGATCTCGGTATTCATCGCACCGAGATTGACCTTGACCTGCGCCATGGTCTCGCTGAGCACGGCCTTTTCGCCGGGCAGTTTTTCCATGTCCTCGGACAGGTCGCCGATCGCGTAGCGGCCCATGATCTGCGCCAGGCGCATCTTCACCGCGATATGCGAGCCCACCAACATGTTGGTGTCGTGCGCCATGCGGCCGTACTCGCCGGGGAAGGCAGCGGCATCGATGCGGAAGCTGATCTGGCCGTCGTCGTGGCGCTTGGCCATGTCGGTCTGCGCGGCAAGCAGGTTGCGCAGCTGCAGCTGCATCTTGCTCATCGCCTTGAGCAGGCGGCCGCTTTCGTCGTTGAATTGGGTGTCGACGTCGTTATCCAGTTTGCCGCCGGCAATCGATTCGGCTGCGCGGGTGGCCCGGCTCAGCGGCTGGGTGAGGCTGCGGGTGATCAGCAGGCCCAGCACGCCGCTCAGCAGCACCACTAGCAGCGAGCCGCCGACCAGCAGCTTGCGCGAGTCGTCCATGGATTGCAGTGCGACCGCAGAGGCCTCACCAGCCAGCTTGTCCTGCAGGGCGATGTTCTCGGCGATCTTGTCCTGCCATTGCTGCATCGCCGGCGCGGCCTGGGTCAGCAGCAAGGGCAGCGCCTCGTCGCTGCGGCCGGTCATGACCAGGTCGATGACCTTGTCGTTCAGGACCTTGGCGACCGCACGGCGGCGATCGATTTCCGCCCGGATGGCCTTGCCTTCTTCGGAAGGCGGAATTGCATACAGGGTTTCGCGTGCCTTGAGGTAATCGGCGCGCGCGGTCTTGATGAGCTCGACAAACTTGAGATTATCTTCGTTGCTGGTTGGCAGGGCCACGTTGCGAATCTGCATTGAAATTATATAGTTGGCATTCATCATGTCATTGGAGAGACGGATCTTCTCCATGTTCTGATGCACCAGCTGGTCCACCAGCGCGCGTGCAGAGGTCAGGCCGCGGTAACCGATAAACGCAATGATGCCGGATAGTACGATCAGGACAGCAAAAGCCGCCGCTAGTCGAGGGCCGACGTTGTAGCGTTGGAGAAGTGCAGTCATGACAGATCCTGGAAGGCTTTATGCGATGGATGGGAGCGACCAGGCAACGCCAACCAGTGTCTGCGTGACATGTCGCTATGCGCAGTAACGGCGCGCGACCGCATCGCTGAATACCTCGATATCAAAAAAATATATAACTCGGTCAGGCTTGTGAAAAATACAAGTCGCCAGGGATGGAGTTAATCGATTCTTGTAATCGCTGCCGGTGGAGATAATGCCGAACTCGACAATATGAATATTGCTACATAAGTAAAAGGTTATTTTAAAGTTGTTTTATTGCCTATCGGGTTGATATGTCTTTTAAAAAAACGATGCGGCAATAAAAAAGCCGCGCTCCCAGGAGCGCGGCTTGTGTTTCACAGCGGCCAGTGCGCGGCCGCTGCGGCGTTTCCTAGAACTCGGCCCAATCCGACTCGTTGGACGGTGCCAGCGCCACTGCGGCGCGTGCAGCGGGCCTGGCGACCGGCGGCTTGGTCGCCACCGCCGCGCTGGCGGGGGCAGGCCGCTTGGCAGCGATCTGGCGCACCACCGGCGTGGCACGCGTCACCGCTTCCAGTTCGGCCGACAGGCGGAACAGGGCCACCGCTTCGGTGAGCTGCTGCGCCTGTTCTTCCATCGAACGCGCGGCGGCGGTGGCTTCTTCCACCAGCGCGGCGTTTTGCTGGGTGGCTTCGTCCATGTGGGTGACGGTCTGGTTGACCTGCTCGATGCCGGCCGACTGTTCCTGCGAGGCGGCGGAGATCTCGCTCATGATGTCGGTCACGCGCTGCACCGAGGAGACGATCTCGCTCATGGTGGTGCCGGCCTGGTTCACCAGTGCCGAGCCTTCGGCCACCTTGCTGACCGAGTCGTCGATCAGGCTCTTGATTTCTTTGGCGGCGCCGGCCGAACGCTGCGCCAGCGTGCGCACTTCGCTGGCGACCACCGCAAAGCCGCGGCCCTGTTCGCCGGCACGTGCCGCTTCCACTGCTGCGTTCAGGGCCAGGATATTGGTCTGGAAGGCGATACCGTCGATCACGGAGATGATCTCGGCGATCTTCTTGGACGAGGTCTGGATACCGGACATGGTGGTGACCACCTGGCCGACCACGCTGCCGCCGTGCGAGGCGACATCGGCGGCACCGATCGCCAACTGGTTGGCCTGGCGTGCGTGTTCGGCATTCTGCTTGACGGTGGAGGTGAACTCTTCCATCGAGGCGGCGGTTTCTTCCAGGTTGGCCGCCTGCTGCTCGGTACGCTGCGACAGATCCTGGTTGCCGGCGGCGATTTCGCCAGCGGCGGTGTTGATGGCCAGTGTGGAGTGCTTGATGCGCCCGACGATGTCGGTCAGGCGCTGGGTGGTGGCATTGGCATCGTCGCGCAGGCGCGCGAATACGCCGTGGAATTGCCCATCCATGCGTGCGGTCAGGTCGCCTTCGGCCACTGCGCCGAGCAGCTGCGACAGCTTGCCCAGGTTGCGGTCGCTGACCTCCATCATCGAGTTCAGGTCCGCCACCATCACCGCGAAGTCGTACTTGAAGCGCGCCGCGTCGCCGCGTGCGCTGAAATCGCCGGCCGCTGCGGCCTGCGCCAGCTGCTTGATCTCGGTGTTGATCGACAACAGGCTGGCCTTGGCCGCATCCATGGCCTCATGCAGGATGGCGCGGCTGGCCGGCAGACGGCGTGCGTCCTGGGTCAAATCGCCCTGTGCGTACTGGTTGAGGATGCGCACCGCATCGGTGATGGCATCCAGATGCTCGAAGATCATCGTGTTGATGCCAGTGGCCAGGGTGCCGTACACGCCGGGGAAATCCTCCGGCATGCGGTGGGTGATGTCTTCGGCCGCGTGCAGGTGCGACATGCGCGCGGTTTCGTCGCTGAAGCGGCGCAGCATCTGCGTCATGCTGCCGGTGGCGTCGAGCATCTGGCCGATTTCGTCCTTGCTGGTCTTGCTGACCTGCACGCTCAGATCGCCACGCGAGACCGCCTTGATGGCGCCCAGCGCCTTGGACAGCGGGTTGGTGATGCCGCGCGCGATCAGCCAGCCGAAGGTCACCGACAGCGCGGCCATCAGCAGCGTGCCGATCAGCAATACCGCGCTGGTCAGCTTGAACGAGGCGTCGCTGGCCGCGACCATGTCGCTCAGGGCCTTGGACTGCTGTGCATAGAGCTTGTCGACCGAGGCGAACAGCTCCTTGCGGATCTCGCCAGACTGCTTGCGCGAAAATTCCATCGCCGCAGCGCGGTCGGGTTCTGCATAGAGCTTGCGCAGCTGCTGGTTGGCGGCGAAGTAACGCGTACTGGCATCGCTCAGCTTCGCGTATTCGGCCTGCAGCGGCGAGCCGGCACCGATCTTGGCGTCCAGCAGCTTTTGCGTTTCGACGTACTTGGCCTGGATCTCGTCCATGCGTTTGAAGAACATCGCATAGCGTTCCGGATCGTCCAGATTGACGAACTGGCCCACTTCATAGACGCGGAATTCGCCGGCAAAGCCACGCAGCTCGGATAGACGGCTCAGCACCGGCACCACGTCCTGGTTGATCAGGGTGGTCTGCCGCTGCATCTGCTGCATGCGCGAAAAACCGAGCCCGCCGAGCAGGGCGGTCAGCACGGCACTCAGGCAAAAGGCAAACATCAGTTTGCGGCGGATCGGCCAATCGTTGAACTTGTTCATCAGTAACTCCGGGGCATTGCGCAGGAACGCTCTCCAGCACGCTAGCGGCTGCCCGGCATGATTCTTTATCTTTGAAGGATGAACGGTGCCGTGGCCGGCTCGCGGAGGCCGCAATCAGGCCGCCGGCTACGCTGCCGTGGCGGGCAGGGCGGGCACGCCGGTGGCGCGGCAGCTATGCGTGTGCACGCGGCCCAGGCTTGGGCCGCGTGCACACGCAGCTCAGAAGTCCTGCCACTGCCCGTCGTTGCTAGTGGCGACCACCGGCGTGGTTGCCGGCTTGCGTGCAGCCGCTGCGCCGGGGCTGCGCTTGAGCGCAGCCACTGCCGCTGCGGCCGCCGGCGCTGCCGCCATCGGCGCCGGCGTGTCGGCGAGGGTGAAGCGCGACACCGCCTGCGCCAGCTGGCCGGCCTGGTCTTCCATGGTGCGCGCGGCGGCGGTGGCTTCTTCCACCAGCGCGGCGTTCTGCTGGGTGGCCTCGTCCATCTGGGTGATGGTGAGGTTGACCTGCTCGATGCCGGCCGACTGCTCCTGCGAGGCGGCGGCGATCTCGCCCATGATGTCGGTGACGCGCTGCACGCTGGCCACGATGTCGGCCATGGTGGTGCCGGCCTGCTGCACCAGGACCGAGCCTTCGGCGACCTTGCTCACCGAGTCGTCGATCAGGTGCTTGATCTCCTTGGCCGCGCCGGCCGAGCGCTGCGCCAGCGTGCGTACTTCCGAGGCGACCACGGCGAACCCGCGCCCCTGTTCGCCGGCACGCGCTGCTTCCACCGCGGCGTTCAAAGCCAGGATATTGGTCTGGAAGGCGATGCCGTCGATGACGCTGATGATCTCGGCGATCTTCTTCGACGAGACCTCGATGCCGGACATGGTGGTGACCACCTTGGCCACCACCGCACCGCCTTGCGAGGCGACGCCGGCCGCACCGATCACCAGCTGGTTGGCCTGGCGCGCGCTTTCGGCATTCTGCTTGACGGTGGAGGTGAGCTCTTCCATCGAGGCGGCGGTTTCTTCCAGATTGGCGGCCTGTTGTTCGGTGCGTTGCGACAGGTCGCTGTTGCCGGCGGCGATCTCGCTGGAGGCGGTGTGGATGCTGCCGGCGGCCTGCTGGATGCGCCCGATCACCAGCGCCAGTTGCTCGGCGGTGGTGTTGGCATCGTCGCGCATGCGGGCAAACACGCCGTGGAAATCGCCCTGCATGCGCGCGCTCAGGTCGCCATCGGCCAATGCGCTGAGCAGGCGCGAGACCTCGGCGATGCTGACCGCGTTGGCATCGAGCAGTGCATTGAGCTGCTGCGCCAACTGCAGGAAGAAGCCTTGCTTGCCCGCGCTGTCGATGCGCCTGGACAGGTCGCCGGCCGCGGCGCTGCGCAGCACATCGGCCACGTCGATTTCCACGCGTGCCTCGGCGGTGCGGTCGCGCCATTCGCAGACAAAGCCCAGATGCGCACCGGCCGGGTCGCGGATCGCCGAGACATCCTGGGTGATGCATGCCGCGCGGTACTGCACCTGGCGTTGCGCCGAATCCTGGCGATCCAGACGTTGATAGATCTCCGCATCCTGCGCATTGCCCACTTCCAGCATGGACACCGATTGGCCGATCAGGCTGCTGGAGCGGTCGAACGCCGGCGCGCAGGCGTGGATGTCGTCGGCATAGGTCTGCAGCAAGGTCCGCAGCGCGGTGTTGGCGTAGATGATGGTCAGGTCCGGGTCGGCGATGTACATGCCGGTGGAGGCGTTGTCGAGCGCGGTGCGGATGCGCAGGTTTTCCGCAGCGATGCTGCGCTCGCGCTCCAGGCGTTCGCGCAGGTCGCGCTGCATGCTTGCCAGCGCGGCCATCAGGCTGCGTGCGTGGTGTGCGGCCACCGGAATGGGCTGGTCCAGGCGACCTTCGGCGATGTGCTGCGCGGCACTCATGGCCAGCTGCGGCTCGCCGCCGAGCAGGCCGAACACCGAGCGCAGGATCCAGCCGGCGGCCAGTGCCAGGCAGACGAAGGCGAGCACCACCGCGCCGCCTTGCTGCCACATCACCCGGTGGCTGTCCTGTTCGGCTTTCAGCCGATTGGCCTTGTTCAAGGCCAGGATGCGCTCGCTGATCGCGCCCATGCGGGTTTCCAGCTGGGCGAACTTGGCGGTGAAGTCGGCGTAGGCCGCGCCGCTGTCGGCCTGCGTTTCGGCCAGGGTCATGACCTGGTCCGCCGCGCCGATATAGGCCTGCACTGCCGGCGCCGCCGCGTCCAGATCGCTGCGCAGTGCCGGGTCCAGCGGCAGTTTGCGGTTGGCCTGCAGCGCCTGACGAAATTCCGTGGCGTGTTCGCCCAGTGCGCTGCGTGCTTCTGCAATCGCAGCGGCGTCCTGGCGCGAGGCAGCCAGCAGGGCGGCAGTGACGTCGCCACGCAGGGCGTCGTGCATCATGTCGGCCTGCATGTGGTTGCGCAGCGCATCGGAGGAGATGACCTGTGCGGCGATCGCGTCGAGCAGGCCGCGCTGGCCGTTGTAGCCGACGCCGCCCAGCGCGAGCAGCGCCAACGCTGCCACCAGCACCAGGATCCCCAGCATGTGCATGATCTTCATTGTGCGGCCTGTTTCAGAAGCGGAAAGACAGACCCACGCCGAGCGCGTGATCCGGTGAGCGATCGTTGAGGCCGCGGCTGTACACCGCATCCAGTTGCACATCGTTGCTCAGCAGCCAGGCCGAGCCGACGTCGAGCAATGCCACGGTGCCGCCGTCCTCGCTGCTGGCGACCTGCGGCAATGCCACTTCCACGAACGAGCGCACGCGCTCGTTCCAGGCCTTGCCCAGCACCGCGCCGAAGATGCCGGCGGTGTAGCGGTTGCCTTGCCCATCGTCGTCCCACACCACGCCGGGCATCACCCCGGCCGAGAGGCTGTCGCTGAGCTCCCATTCGGCCACCAGCCGCAACGATGGCCGTGCACCGTGCCCACGCAGGGCGCGGGCGCCGCTGGGCAGGTCCACATGCAGCAGCCAGGCCAGCGAGGCCTTGCCGTCGTCGGACCCGACAAGATGGTGTTTGACCCCGAGCGACACATCGGACATGCCGCTCACGCTAGCCTCGCCGGGTGCGTCGATGCGCTGCCAGCCATCGGTTTCCAGACGCAGTTCCCAGGTCTGGCCAAGGCCGTAGCGAAACAGCGTGGGCGTGGAATATCCGTCGACCGAGGCATCGCGCTCCCAGGCGACGCTGGTTTCCACCTGCAGCCGGCGGTCGCCGACGGTGAGGCTGGACTCGACGAAATCAGGACGGTCGGTGGCGATCGGATCTTCGGCGCGGGCATGGCCGACGACGCAACACAGCACAATACAGCTGGCAACAAGGCATGGCTTCATGGCGACCCCTGGAACGCGCGAATCTCCGGGCGCATGTGCAGGTCTGGCGACCAGGCAGATGCGCTGCTGGACCGGCTGCTGCGCTGGGACGCAAGCCGCCGATGTCTCCCTCGCTAGCGGCAACGGCGGCTGAATCTTTAAGCGTGGCCGATGGCCGGAGCCGGGCAGGGCAGTGGGGTCGGGTGTCAGGTCAGCGATATGCCGCTAGTGGATGTGCTTCATCCTGCGTCGCAGCTGCGCGCGTGCGCAGCTGCAGACGCTGCACTCAGAAATCCTGCCACTGGCTGTCGTTGCCGGCGACACTGCCGGGCGACTTGCGGGTGGGGTGACGCGGCGGTACCGCCGCACGTTTCTTGTCGGTCGGCACCCGGGTGGATGGCGCAACCGCGCTGACCACCGGCCTGGCGGCAGGGGCAATCGCCGCCGGCCTGCCGGCGTGGCTGAGCTTGAACACCGCCACCGCATCGGTCAGCTGGCCGGCCTGTTCTTCCATCGCGCGTGCAGCGGCAGTGGCTTCTTCCACCAGCGCCGCGTTCTGCTGGGTGGCCTCGTCCATCTGGGTCACGGTCAGGTTGACCTGCTCGATGCCGCTGGACTGCTCCTGCGAGGCGGCGGAGATCTCGCCCATGATGTCGGTGACGCGCTGCACGCTGGCGACGATCTCGGCCATGGTGGTGCCGGCCTGCTGCACCAGTACCGAGCCTTCGGCGACCTTGCTCACCGAGTCGTCGATCAGGTGCTTGATCTCCTTGGCCGCGCCGGCCGAGCGCTGCGCCAGGGTGCGCACTTCGCTGGCGACCACCGCAAAGCCGCGGCCCTGTTCGCCGGCACGCGCCGCTTCCACCGCCGCGTTCAAGGCCAGGATATTGGTCTGGAAGGCGATGCCGTCGATGACGCTGATGATCTCGGCGATCTTCTTCGACGAGACCTCAATGCCGGACATGGTGGTGACCACCTGCGCCACCACCGCACCGCCTTGCGAGGCGACACCGGCCGCGCCGATCGCCAGCTGGTTGGCCTGGCGCGCGCTTTCGGCGTTCTGCTTGACGGTGGAGGTGAGCTCCTCCATCGAGGCGGCGGTTTCTTCCAGGTTGGCGGCCTGCTGTTCGGTGCGTTGCGACAGGTCGCTGTTGCCTGCGGCAATCTCGCTGGCGGCTGCGTTGATCTGCGTGGCCGAGGCCTGGATGCCCGAGACGATGCCGGTGAGTTGCGCCACGGTGGCATTGGCATCGTCGCGCATGCGCGCGAACACGCCCTGGAACTGCCCGTCCATGCGCACGGTGAGGTCGCCCTCGGCCAGTGCGCTGAGCAGGCTGGAGATGCGCTCCAGACCTTGCGAGGTGGTTTCCAGCAAGCCGTTGAGCTGACGGCCGAATTCCAGATAGAAGCCGTGCTTGTCGTCCAGCGCCAGACGCTGGCCAAAGTCGCCCATCAGCGCCGACTGCACCAGCGCGGCGACCTCTGCCTGGGTGCTGACTTCGGCGCTGACATTGCGCCACAGCAGCATGCTGCCGCTGCGATGGCCATCGGCGGCGTAGAGCGGGGTCATGGTCAGGTCCAGCGTCACCGGGCCGAAGGTGTAACGCTCCAGCGTGGTGGACTGCAGTTGCTGCAGGCGCTGCAAGCGCGCCTTGCCGTCGGCATCGCTGCCGAACACGTAGTCCAGCGGTTTGCCGACCACCGCATCGGCGCTGAAGCCCTGCTGGCCCTTGGCATGAAACGCCGCTTCGCCGCATTTGAACGAGGTGTGCAGCGCCTCGGTGATGAACACCGCATTGTGCTGCTCGTCGGCCAGCAGCACTTCCATTTCCGAATGTTCCAGCGCAGTGCGGATGCGCAGGTTTTCGTTGGCGATCTGCGCATCGCGTTCGATGCGCTGGCGCAGGTCGGTCTGCATGCGCTGCATGGCGCCCATCAGGCGGCCCACTTCGTCCTGGCGCTGCGCGGCAATCTGGTTGTCCAGCTTGCCGGAGGCAATCGCATCGGCCACCTTGGCAGCGGCGTCCAGCGGACCCACCACCTGACGCCGCAACAGTACGAACAGCGCCAGGCTGAGCACCAGCGCCGAGCCCAGGCCGACCGCCAGAATGGTCCACAACAGCCGATGTGCCTGCTGCATGATCGCCGCATACGGCACCACCACGCCCAGCGCAAAACGCTCCTGCGCCTGGCCGATCTGCAACGGCACATAGGCGCTGACCGTGCCGGCGGCATCCGGCGTGAAATCCAGATAGTCCTTGCCGGCCCTGGTCGCCGCCAGCATCGCGCGATAGTCGGCGCCGTCGGCCGGCTTGCCGATCCGCGCAGCGTCGCGCGAGGCCAGAATGACCCCGGCGGGCGAGATCAGCTCGACGTAGCCGTCGTCCATCGGACGCAAGCCGCTCAGGCGCTTCTGCAACGCGGCCAGGGCGAAATCCACCGATACCACGCCCACATACTTGCCCTGATCCATGATGGGCGTGGACAAGGTGGTCATCAGCACCGGCTGGCCGCCGATCTGGTAATCGTAGGGGCCGGCCACGATCTGCCGGCCCAGCTCGCGCGGTTTGAGGTTCCAGTCGCCGTCGCCGGGTTTTTCGTAACCGACCAGGGGTTCGCGGATCAGCGACTGACCGTTGTAGGCCCAGTAGGTCATGAAACGGCCGGTGTTGTCGTGACCCTCGGCATCGACATAGTCGCCGTCCTTGCCGTCGAAGGCCTGCGGCTCCCACAACGTGCCCATGCCCACCCATTCTGGATGGTTCTGCAACTGGTCGTGCACGATCGCCGACGCCGCCTCGCGGCTCACCCCGCCATGCGCACGCTGCGCCAGCAAGGCGCTGGCGACCGACTGGCCGGTGGTGAACGCCTGCCCCAGCTCGCTGCCGATCTGTTCGGCCTGATAGCGCGCCGCGTTCTGCATCGTGGTCTGTGCCGAGGCGATCAGTGCGCGACTGCTTTGCCAGTAGCTGATCGCCGCAGTGAGGCCGAAGCACAGCAACGCAGCGACGGCGGTGCCGAGCATCAGGCGGTACGCCAGACTGCCGCCGGAGCGGGATTGCGTGGGGGACGAGGGCATGGGCGTGGCTTCGAAGTGAGGGAGGTGGTGCGGGAGCGATCGGGCGGTCGTCAGCTGGCGACGCGCAAGGCCTCCGCGCGCGCGGCACTGCGGCTGCTGCCGCGCTGTGCGGGCGAGGCAACGCTCACCCGGAAGCTGGACACCGCCTCATCGAGCTGCTGCGCCTGCTGCTGCATGGCGTTGGCGGCGGCGGTGGCTTCTTCCACCAGCGCGGCGTTCTGCTGGGTGCTCTCGTCCATCTGGGTGACGGTGAGGTTGACCTGCTCGATACCGGCCGATTGTTCCTGTGAGGCGGCGGAGATCTCGCTCATGATGTCGGTCACGCGCTGCACCGAGGACACGATGTCGGCCATGGTCTTGCCGGCCTGATCCACCAGCGCCGAACCCTGCGCCACCTTGCCGACCGAATCGTCGATCAGGTGCTTGATCTCCTTGGCCGCGCCGGCCGAACGCTGTGCCAGCGTGCGCACTTCGCTGGCGACCACCGCAAACCCACGGCCCTGTTCGCCGGCACGCGCCGCTTCCACCGCCGCATTCAAGGCCAGGATGTTGGTCTGGAAGGCGATGCCGTCGATGACCGAGATGATCTCGGCGATCTTCCGGGACGAGGTCTGGATGCCGGACATGGTGTCCACCACCTGGCTGACCACCTGGCCGCCCTGCGAGGCCACCGAGGCGGCCCCGATCGCCAGCTGGTTGGCCTGGCGTGCGTGCTCGGCATTCTGCTTGACGGTGGCGGTGAGCTCCTCCATCGAGGCGGCGGTTTCTTCCAGGTTGGCGGCCTGCTGCTCGGTACGCTGCGACAGGTCGTTGTTGCCGGCGGCGATCTCGCTGGCCGACCCGGTGATGGCGCCGGCGGCCTGCTGGATGCGCCCGACGATGCCGGCCAGCTGCGTGGCCGTGGTGTTGGCGTCATCGCGCATGCGAGCGAACACGCCGTGGAACTGACCGTCCATGCGCGCGGTGAGGTCGCCCTCGGCCAGCGCGGCCAGCAGCTCGGACAGCTTGCCCAGGTTGCGGTCGCTGACTTCCATCATCGCGTTGAGGTCGTTGATCATGCGCGCCGAGTCGTGCCTGAAGCGCGTGGCATCGCCGCGCTGGCTGAAGTCGCCATTGGCTGCGGCCTGGGCCAGGCGCTTGATCTCGGTGTTGATCGCCAACAGGCTGGCCTTGGCCGCATCCATCGCCTCGTGCAGCACCGCGCGCGTGCCGGGCAGGCGCGCGGCGTCGCGCGACAGGTCGCCTTGCGCATATTCGTTGAGGATGCCGATCGCATCGATGATGGCGTCCAGGTGTTCGAAGATCATCGTATTGATGCCGCCGGCCAGCTCGCCGTAGACACCGGGGAAATCGGTGGGCATGCGGTGGCCGACGTCTTCGCCAGCGTGCATGTGCACCATCACCTTTGTCTGCGCGGAGAAGCGCTCCAGCGTGTGCACCATGTCGTCGGTGGCCTTGAGCATCTGGCCGATTTCATCGCTGCCGTGCTGTGCGGTGCGCACGCTCAGGTCGCCACGCGCCACGCCCTTGATGGCGGCGAGTGCACGCGACACCGGCTCCAGGATCGAATTGCCGATCAGCCAGCCCACCAGCAGGTTGAGCAGCACCAGCACGCCGCCGGCCAGGGTGACGACGCCGGTGAAGGCCAGCGCCTGCGACTGGGTGTCGTCCAGATACACGCCGGTGCCGATCACCCAGCCCCACGGCTTGTACAGCGCGGCGTACGAGGTCTTCTGCACCGGCTCTTTTTCGCCGGGCTTGGCCCAGGCGTAATCGACGTAGCCGCCGCCGGCCTGCGCCGCAGTGACGAAGGCCGGGAAAATGCGCTTGCCGTCCGGGCTCAGCACGTCGTTGAGCGGCTTGCCGTTGAGATCCGGGCGGATGGGGTGCATCAGCATCACTGGCGTCTGGTCGGTGACGTAGATGTAATCCACGCCGCCGCGTGCGCGCATGGTGGACAAGGTATGCAGCGCGGCTTTCTTGGCGCTGTCCATGTCCATCTCGCCCTTCTCGGCGCGCTCGGCGTAACCGTTGACCACCGCAATCGCCATCTCGATCTGGCTCTTGAGCCCATCGCGGCGCGTATCGGTGAGATCCACGTATTGCATGCGGGCGGCGATCACCGCCAGCGCGATGATGCCCAGCGCCACCAGCGCGGTCTGCGCCAGGAACTTGCGCTTGAGCGGAACGTTGGCCAGCGTGTTTGCAATCGTGGTCTTGAAGGTCATGGCAGGTATCCAGCAAAGGAATGTGACCGGGATAAGTCGAATAGCGACCTGATCCCCAAAATGTTGAGCACTGCGCGACAGCCGGTCCGACGGCGGCTTTTCAGCGGTTTTCGAGGCGGCGGTAGCTGTACGCCGGGCATGTCATCCGATTGCCGGGGCCGTGCGGCGAATGCGCGCACCCGCGCGGGCAGGGCATACGGCACCGGGATCAGCCGGGCAGGGCAGGATGCACGCGAACCTGCGTGGCAGGCTGCGTGGTTTGGCGCAGCGCCGGGCTGGCTAACCGGGAATGCTGCAACGCCGCTGCGGCCACCGGGCTCGCAGTGCGGGCAGTGCTCAGTTGCGTTGCGTGTTGCCCACGCTGGCCACCGACTGCTGCAGGGTCTGCAGTTCGGTCCACAGCAGGTGGCGCGTGTCGCCCGCATGGCCCAGCGACAGGGCCTGCGCAGACTGCAGGTCGCCATCGTGCAGGGCGCGATTGGCCTGCCGATGTTGCGCCAGGTACTGGCCCAACTGCTGCTGCACCAGCGCGAACTGGCGCGCCTGTTCGCCCTGCGGCGCGCTGGCCTGAAAATAGCCCGCATGCCGTGCAATGCGTTGACGCAGGTTGCCCAGGCGCTCGTCATAGGCCTCGATGCGGGCACGGTCGTGCGCTGCGGCAAGCTGCGCCCGCTGGTCGTCGCGCAACTGCACCAGGTCGATGGCCAGCGACTGCAGCGCGCTCATCGGCACGTTGTCCAGCAGGACCGAGACCGGCGCGGCCGGTGCTGCGAAGGACGGCGGCAACGAGACGCTGGCAACCAGCAGCGCGACGGCGAACACCGAGCCCAGCATGTGGCGGGCAGAGCGTGGTGAGTTGACGGTAGGCATGCGGACTTCCTTGGACGTAGCGCGGGCCAGGCAGCCCTCATTGCTCCTGGTATCGACCGCCGAAGCTTGTGCTTGATCACCTTTCGACCAACGGCAGCATTGCCTGGCGATCGCGGGGGTGGTGTGGTGCGTCTTTAATTCGCTGCCGCATGGCAAAACGCCCCGACAGATCGGGGCGTTTCGGGTGTCGATGCCGACGTGTCAAACCGGACAGAGCGTTTGCTTCTCCCCGCGGGAGAAGGTGGCGTGCAGCGCCGGACGAGGGGACGAGGGCAGGTTCCTGCGGCTTAAACCACCGTCAGATGCCGCGCGGCGGGTGTGCGGCTTGCCGACGGCAGCGCCGCGTTCGGCTGGATCTTGAAGATCGCCACCGCATCGGAGAGCTGCCCGGCCTGTGCTTCCATCGCACGGGCGGCGGCGGTGGCTTCTTCCACCAATGCCGCGTTCTGCTGGGTGGCCTGGTCCATCTGCGTCACGGTCAGGTTGACCTGTTCGATGCCGGCCGACTGTTCCTGCGAGGCGGCGGAGATCTCGCTCATGATGTCGGTGACACGCTGCACGCTGGCCACGATCTCGGTCATGGTGGTGCCGGCCTGATTCACCAGCACCGAGCCTTCGGCGACCTTGCCCACCGAGTCGTCGATCAGCTGCTTGATCTCCTTGGCCGCACCGGCCGAGCGCTGCGCCAACGTGCGCACTTCGCTGGCCACAACCGCAAAGCCACGGCCCTGTTCGCCGGCACGCGCTGCCTCCACCGCCGCATTCAAGGCCAGGATATTGGTCTGGAAGGCGATGCCGTCGATGACGCTGATGATGTCGGCGATCTTCCTGGACGACGCCTGGATGTCGGCCATCGTGGCGACGACCTTGCTGACCACCTCGCCACCTTGCGAGGCAACGCCGGCTGCGCCGATCGCCAACTGGCTGGCCTGGCGGGCGCCTTCGGCATTCTGCTTGACGGTGGAAGTCAGCTCCTCCATCGAGGCGGCGGTTTCTTCCAGGTTGGCCGCCTGCTGCTCGGTGCGCTGCGACAGGTCGTTGTTGCCGGCGGCGATGTCGCTGGCGGCCGCATTGATCGAGGTGGTGGCGTGCTGGATGCGCCCGACGATGCCGGACAACTGCTCGGTGGTGGCGTTGGCGTCATCGCGCATCTGCGCGAACACACCGTGGAACTGGCCGTGCATGCGCTCGGTCAGGTCGCCGGCGGCAATCGCCTGCAGCACCTTGGACAGGGCACCCAGGTTGCCATCGGCAGTGGCCATCAGCTGGTTGAGGCTCTCCACCATGGCCAGGAAGTCGTACTGGAAGCGCTGCGTATCGCCACGCACGCTGAAATCGCCGTTGGCTGCGGCCTGGGCCAGCAACTTGATCTCGCTGTTCATCGCAAACAGGTTGCGCTTGACCGCGTCCATGGTGTCGCAGAGCACGGCCTTCTCGCCGGGCAGGCGGTCCATGTCCTGGCTCAGGTCGCCGATGGCATAGCGCGACATGATCTGCGCCAGCTTCATCTTCACTGCGATATGCGAATCGACCAGGGCATTGGTGTCGCGCACCATGCTGCCGTATTCGCCGGGAAACACCGCTTCGTCCATGCGGAAGCTGATCTGCCCGTCGTCGTGGCGGCGCGCCATGTCCTGCTGTGCGGCGGCAACCGCCTTGAGCTGGTCTTGCATGCCACGCATGCTGGTCAACAACTGGCCGGGTTCATCGCCGGGCTGCGGGCCGATCGGGTTGTCCAGCTTACCGTGCGCGATGGCGTCGGCGACCTGGGTGGCCTGGGTCAACGGACGCACCAGGCTGCGCGAGATCAGCCAGGCCAGTGTGGCAGCCAGGCCGGCCGACAACAGACCGAAGGCGATCAACGCGCGGTTGGCCAGCGCCACGCTGCCCAGGATGGCGGCGGCACCGGCGGCGTTCTGCGCGTTCTGCAATTCAACCGCGGCGCCAATCGCCTTGGAGCGGCGCTCCAGCAACGGCTGCGCTTCGCCGCGCAACAACTGCTTGGCGCCGTCCAGATCGCCGCTGCGGATCATGCCGAGCAGACGGTTGTTGGTGGCGCGGGCGGCGGTGAGGCTGTCTTCGATGGTCTGGCGTGCACGCATGCCATCGGCGGTGGTCGGCAGGCGTTTCAGCGCAGCCCACAACTCGGCGTAGTGCGCGCGATTGGCCTTGAGCTGTGCATCGATGGCGGGCTGTTGCTGCGGCGAGGCCAGCATGAAGTCGCGGATGTAACGCTCGCCCAGCATATTGCTCTCGCGCATCTGGTTGAGCAGCTGCGCCTTGCGGTTATTGATCTCGATGATGATCGAGACCTGGTTCTTGACGGTCTTGAATTCGTACAGCGCCAGGCTGGTCGAACCGGCCAGCAGGACGATCAGCAACGCAAATGCCAACGCCAGGCGTCGCCCGACGTTGAGGGAGTGCAGAAATTTCATGGTGTTCTCGGGAGGGAGGGAGGAGAAGAGGTACAGCGGTAGCGTTCGCTAGCCGGCTTTCTTGAGCTTGCCGGCGTCTGCCGGCCCGCTTGCGTTCTTTAGATGTGACGCGTTGCGCAGTGCGCGTGTGGGAGAGCGGGGTGAGAAACGAGCTGACCTGAGCTCACGTTGCAGATCGCGTACGGCCAACGCTGAGCACGCCGCGCGCATGCAGGCGTGCTCACCCACGGGCAGGCAGGCAGCAAACACAGGGCACACAGACGCACCACAACGACAAAGCCCCGGCATCGCTGCCAGGGCTCTGTCGTTGCCGCACAAAATCGGCGGCCTGGGTGCTTCGAGCCCCTCTCCTGCGGGAGAGGGGTAGTGCGAGGGTACCGGCGCAGCCGCGTGTAACTCCGACTGCGCGTGGCTGTGCTCGTACCCTCATCCGCCCCTTCGGGGCGCCTTCTCCCGATGGGAGAAGGGATCACATTGCAGTTGTTGCGTGGCTTGGCGTCTTACGCGGCTTGCGGCACGCGCAGCGAGCGCACCAGCCCACCGATGTCCACGATCAGCGAGACCCGGCCATCGCCCAAGATGGTTGCGCCGGACACGCCCGGGATGCGGCGGTAGTTGTTCTCGATGTTCTTGACCACCACCTGTTGCTGGCCGAGCAGTTCATCCACTTCCAGCGCGATCTTCTGGCCATCGCCTTCGACCACCACCACCAGCGGTTCCTGCGAGGACTGCTGCCCGCCAAAGCCGTAGTAGTCGGTGAGCGACAGGATCGGCAGGTATTCTCCGCGGACTCGCAGCACCCGGCCGTCGCCGGCCATCGAGCGGATGTCTTCCGGTGCCGGCTGCAGGGCTTCGAGCACATAGGCCAGCGGCAGGATCAGGGTTTCGCCGGCCACCGACACGGTCATGCCGTCGAGGATGGCCAGGGTCAGCGGCAGGCGGATCAGCACGCGGGTACCGCTGCCGGCGTTGCTTTCCAGCTGCACTTCGCCACCCAGGCCCTGGATGTTGCGGCGGACCACGTCCATGCCCACGCCACGGCCGGACAGGTCGGTGACGGCATCGGCAGTGGAGAAGCCCGGTGCGAAGATCAGATCCCACACCTGCGCATCGGTCGGGTTGTCCGGCACGGCGATGCCGCGTTCGGCCGCTTTCTCCAGGATCTTGGCGCGATTGAGGCCACGGCCGTCGTCGCTGACTTCGATCACGATATGGCCGCCCTGATGCGAGGCCGCCAAGGTAATCGTGCCGGTCTCGTCCTTGCCGGAGGCGCGACGCGCATCGGGCATTTCCAGACCGTGGTCGATCGAGTTGCGCACCAGGTGCACCAACGGATCGGCGATCTTTTCGATCAGGCCCTTGTCCAGCTCGGTGCCTTCGCCGATGGTGCGCAGGCGCACCTGCTTGCCGAGGCGGCTGGAGAGGTCGCGGACCAGGCGCGGGAAGCGGCGGAACACCGCATCCACCGGCAGCATGCGCACGCCAATGACCGCTTCCTGCAGGTCGCGGGTATTGCGTTCGAGCAGATCCAGGCCGGCGAACAGCTGTTCGGCATGCGCCGGATCCAGACCGGTGGAGACCTGCTTGAGCATGGCCTGCGTGATGACCAGCTCGCCAACCAGATTGATCAACGCATCGACCTTGTCGACGCTGACGCGGATCGAGGTTTCCGCTTCGGCCGCGGCGGCCTTGGCCGGCGTGGCGGCAGCAGCGGCGGCAGGTTCGGCAGCGGCGGCGGGTGCCGCAGCGACAGCGACCGGCGCCGCGACAGCGGCTTCGACGGCCAGGCTCGGCGGCGGGCCGGGCACCGCCATCGGGCGGATGTCCAGCTCGCAATCGTCCACCACCCAGGCGAAGGTGTCTTCGATCTTGCTGCGCGGAATCTTGCCGATCAGGCCCAGATCCCAGGCCAGGTAGGCTTCCAGCGGATCGATGTTCTCAAAGCCCGGCATGCGCTCCAGGCGTGCGGCAATCTGCAGCGGGCCCAGGTGCTCGAGCTCGCGGATGATGCGCAGCGGGTCGTTGCCGCTCATGAACAGCGACGGCGCCGGGGTGAAACCGATATGCCAGGCTTCGGGTTCTTCTTCCTTCGGCTTGGCGACCGCAGCGGCGGTCGGCGCTTCGCCGGCCAGCACGGCGTTCAAACGGGTATGCACGGCCTTGACCGCGGCCGGGTCGGCCGGGGTGCCGTGTTCGGCTTCGCGCAGCAGGGCGCGCAGCACGTCGACCGAGCCGAGCATGGCATCGACCGCATTGGGTTCGAGCTGGCGCTTGTTGGAGCGCAGCTCGTCCAGCAGCGTCTCCAGCACGTGGGTCAGGCCGGCGACGGCTTCGAAACCGAAGGTGGCCGCGCCGCCCTTGATCGAGTGCGCGGCGCGGAACACCGAGTTGATGATTTCCGGGTCGCGGTTGCCCTCTTCAAGGGACAACAGCCCGGCCTCCATCGCGTCCAGCCCTTCGCGGCTTTCCTCGAAAAAGGTGGCGTGGAAACGTTGCAGGTCCATGCTCATGGGCGTGAGATCCGATGGTGAAGCGAGTAAGGATTAACCCAGAACTTTCTGGACGGTGGCGATCAGCTGTTCCGGATTGAACGGCTTGACCAGCCAGCCGGTGGCACCGGCGGCCTTGCCTTCGGACTTCTTGTCGGCCGCCGACTCGGTGGTGAGCATCAGCATCGGGGTGAACTTGTAGTCCGGCAGCTGGCGCAGCTCGCGGATCAGCGAGATGCCGTCCATGTTGGGCATGTTCACGTCGGTCACCACCGCATTGAAGCGTTGGCCCTTCGCGCGGCCCAGCGCAACGGCGCCGTCCTCGGCTTCTTCGACGGCAAAGCCGGCAGAGGTGAGGGCGAAAGAGACCATCTGGCGCATTGACGCCGAATCGTCCACCACCAAGATACGTGCGCTCATGCGGCGTTCTCCACAGATTTCAGGTTGTCATTGGATGCGGAAAGTCCGAGCGCGTCGGTGACGCCGAGCAGACGGGCCGCATCTCTAAAAGTGTCGTTGCAGCCATCGAATTCGGTATGCAACCCCGCCTGGCGGCGGCTCTGCACAAAGGCGCAGAGCAACTGCACGCTGGCGGTATGGATGCGCCGGACGTCGCCGGCATTGAGCACCAGGTCGCCGTCCTGGGTCAGGAACGCGGCAAGCTTCTGCTTGAGGTCGGCGCTGGTCTCGATGCCGAGATCCTCACCCAATGTCACTGTGCTCATTGTTGCTCCGAACGGATGGTTCTATGCGTACTAACGGCGGGGGGCGGGAAAGCTTTAACGCTGAATCGTTGCGCGTGCAGGTGCGCGTCAGCTGCGCGTTGAATCAATGCAGCAGATGGCTGGCGTCGAGCAGGATCATCGGCTGATGGCCCAGCCGCGCGACGCCACGGAACAGGTTGTTGGAAATGCGGCACAGGCGGGCGTTGTCTGGCGGCTCGATCTGCTGGTCGGTCAGGCTGGTGACGTCTTCCACCGCCGACACGCGCAGGCCCATGGTCTCGCCGTTTTCTTCCAGCACCACCACGCGCGTCTGCAGATCCATGTTGATCGGCGCCGAGCCCAGATGCATGCCCAGATCGATCACCGGCACCACCTGGCCACGCAGGTTCATGATGCCGAGCATCGCACTGGCAGTGCCGCGCAGCGGCAGCAGCGGTACCGGCAGTACCACTTCCTGCACCTTGAGCAATTCCAGCGCATAGGTCTGCTCGCCGCAGCGCAGGCGCAGCCAGCGCGTACTGCGTTCGCTGGCGCGCCGCTCGGCCTGGATGTGCTCGGCCTGGCCGGGAGCCAGCAGTGCCTGCAGGCCTTGCGGGTAGATCGGCGGCGGCGGTGCGCGGTGCGGTGCCTGCATCGGTGCCGGCGCAGGCCGCGCCGGTGTCGGCGGGGCAGGTGCGGCATCGGCAAAGGCCGGGTCGGCATCCATCTCCGACAGCAGATCGGCCGCCAGCAGATCCGTGCCGGAGGCCGCCGTGGCGAAGGCCGGGTCGGCGTCCATTTCGGCCATCAGGTCGGCGGTGCTCATAAACGGGCTGGGTGCAGCGGTGGCAAAGGCCGGGTCGGCATCCATTTCAGCGAGGAAGTCGGCAGCGATGTCCGCGGCGCTGGGCGCGGCAGCCACAGGCGGCCCGAAGGCCGGGTCGGCATCCATTTCGGCCAGGAAGTCGGCAGCGATGTCTGCGGCGCTGGGCGCGGCGACCACTGGCGGACCGAAGGCCGGATCGGCGTCCATTTCGGTCAGGAAGTCGGCAGCAATGTCCGCGGCGCTGGGCGCGGCAGCCACCGGCGGCCCGAAGGCCGGGTCGGCGTCCATTTCGGCCAGGAAGTCGGCAGCGATGTCTGCGGCGCTGGGTGCAGCGACCACTGGCGGCCCGAAGGCCGGGTCGGCATCCATTTCGGCGAGGAAATCGGCAGCGATCGCGTCGGCGCTCAGCACCGCGGCAATCGCGTTGGACGTCGCCGCTTCCGACACAGCGGCGGCTTCGGGAGCTGCGGCAGCCTGCACCGGCGGCTCAGCCAGCGCGAGGTCTGCGTCCGCAGGCGCCGGAGTTTCGCTGGCAGCAGGGGCGGCAGTGGCCGCAGCAGCCGGGGCGGGGATCTCGACGCCGGCGTCGTGCAACAGGCCTTCCAGATAATCGTCCAGCTCACCGTTGGCGGTGTGGTTGCTCATGCAGCTTGCTCCATACGCATCGCGTCATCGGCCAGCACCCATTCCAGCGCGCGGCGATAGGCGGACAGGCCGCGGCCCTGGTAGTCGCCGCCGGTGGCGGGGACAGTCAGTGCGGCGGCATTGCAGATTCGGGTATCCACCGGCACCGCGTCTTCCCAGACGACGGCGCCGTAGGTGTCCTGCATCTCCTTGAGCGTCTCGGTGCCGGCGCGGGTGCGCCGGTCGAACAGGGTCGGCAGGATCGACACCGGCAGCGCGCGGCGACGCGAGCGCTGCACCATGTCGGCAGTCCGCACCATGCTGGCCAGGCCATGCAGTGCCAGCGGCTCGGCCTGGGTCGGCACCACCACGCGGTCGCAGGCGGCCAGCGCGTTGATCATCAGCAGGCCGAGCGTGGGCGGGCAGTCGAGCAGGATGTAGTCGTGCTGGCCGGCATGCCGGGTCATCGCGTTCTGCAACGCCAGGCCCAGGCCGGGCTGGTTGGCGCTGCGGCGTTCCAGCGTGGCCAGTGCGGCTTGCGCGCACACATAGGACAGGCCGGGGATGGCGCTTTCATGGGCCAGGCTGGCCAGATCGCTCGGCGGGGTGCCGAACAGGTCCAGCACGCCGCGCGGCGGCGGGTCGATCGCCACACCGAACGCGCGGGTAAGGGAGGAGTGCGGATCGAGGTCGATCAACAATACCCGGTGGCCGAGCGCGGCCAGGCCGCGACCCAATGCCAGCGTCGTGGTGGTCTTGCCGACGCCGCCCTTTTGGTTGGCGATTGCCCAGATACGCATCTCACTGCACTCCTTGAATTACGGCGGGGACGGAACTTGTGCCGCTTTCGGTGGTGACGGCCGTTTGGCCGCCGTCAGACTTGGGAAGCTTGGGCGCCCCGGCGGCGGTCGCATGCATCTGCGATGGCGGATCGGGTGCGAGTGAGCCAGCCGAGTCAGCGAGGATGATCAACACCACACGCCGGTTCGCATTCCGTCCCGCCTCAGTGCTGTTATCGGCACGTGCGCGGAATTCTCCATAGCCCACCATCGCCAATCGTTGCGGGGCCACGCCGTCGTCGGCAAACAGGTGCACCACGCTGGCGGCGCGCGCGGCCGACAGCTCCCAGTTGGAGGGGAACTGTGCGGTGGCGATCGGCTGGTTGTCGGTATACCCCTCCACGCGCACGCCATTTGGCGCATCGCGCAGCACCGCGGCCAGCGCCGACAGGGTGCCGCGGGCGCTGCTGGCCAGCGAGGCCGAGCCGGTGCCGAACAGGATGTCACTGTTGATCTCCACCTCGATCCACAGGTCGTTGCGGCGGATGGTGATGAGTTTCTGTTCGATCAGCGGCGCCAGCGTCTTGCTCAGCTGCTGGGCCACCGCGTCCATCTGCCGCTGCGCGCGCGCCAGCTGCGCCTGGTTGCGCAGCGACACCGGCATGCGCATCTGCGCGGCCATCGATGGCAGCAGGGTGGGGTCGGTCGGCCCGCTGGAGGCGGCCATCGGCGCGCCGGCCTTGATCACCGAGGGGCGGTCGTAATCGGCGCCCAGGGTCTGGGTCTTGCCGATCTGCACCGGGCTGGCGGCAGTGGACGAGCCGCCGAAGGCGGTGGTCAGCGCCTGCGCCATGACCTTGTACTTGCCCTCGTTGAGCGAGGAGATTGCGTACATCACCACGAAGAACGCCAGCAGCAGCGTCATCAGATCGGCATACGGAATCGCCCACGCTTCGTGGTTGCCATGGTCTTCGTGATGTTTGCGACGGCGGGCCATGACGGGACTAATGCAAGTATCCGGCCAATTTCGACTCGATGTTGCGCGGGTTCTCGCCCTGGGCGATCGCGATCAGGCCTTCGATCGCCATTTCGCGCTCGTTGGTACTGCAGTGGATGACGCTCTTGAGCTTGGCGGCGACCGGCAGGAACAGCAGATTGGCCGAGGCGATGCCGTAGATGGTGGCGGTGAACGCCGCGGCGATGCCATGGCCGAGCATGGCCGGGTCGGCCAGGTTCTTCATCACCGCCATCAGCCCCAGCACCGCGCCGATGATGCCCAGCGTGGGCGCATAGATGCCCATGCCTTCGAACACCTTGGCCGCGGCAAGATCCTGACGCTCCTGGTTGTCCATTTCGATCTCGAGCATGTGCCGCATGGATTCGGGCTCCACGCCATCGACCAGCATCTGCAGGCCCTTGCGCAGGAACGCATCGTCCTGGCGCGGGAGCTGGTCTTCCAGGCCCAGCAGGCCCTGGCGGCGGGCGATGTTGCTCCATTCGACGATGCGCGCCAGCAACTGCGGGCGGTCGCTGGCCGGCGGCTGGATCACCCAGCGCAGGATCTTGAAGGCGCGCCGGAAAACTGCCGGCGAGGTGTGCAGCAGGATCGCCGCCACGGTGCCGACGATCACGATCACGAAGGCAGCCGGCGACCACAGCGACGAAATGCCGGCGCCTTTCAACACGCTGCCGCCCACGATCGCCACGATCGCGAGCACCAGTCCGATGATGCTGAGTCTGTCCATGGAAGCGATATCGGCGCGAGCGCGGCGGACTTGATAGGCGCACTCGGTCGATGCGCCAGAAAGTTGTCGTTTTGCGGCATGGGCCGCTTCCACGCTGGCGTCGATGCAGGGTTGACAGGTCATCGGCGCATGCGCTTCCGACCAAGGCGTGTCATCAATGCCGCAGCAGGCCCCGCCGCCCTTGCGCATGTACGCAGGCAACAAGCTGGCGCATGTTCGGTGGTGGCGATCGCGTTGGCGATGGCCGCCAAGCGGCGTGTGGCAGGCGATGCCCTCACGCCGATCCAGTCTGTTGCTGAGCTCGGTTTCAAATGAGGTGTGTGCTGGCGCGTCGGCAAACCGCTTGCGTCCGGTTGCGGGTAAGGGTGTGTTGCTTGCAGCGATCACGCTGCTGCAGCCGGCAACGCGGCAGGCCGTGCCATGCCGCGTGCAAGCGTGGCGGGCCGGCCGGCCATCGTGGATGCCCTGCAATGCCGCGGGCCTGTTGCGGGGCAGAATGCGCTGCCGCATGGGCTGTGCTACTTAGCTTTCCACGGTATTAGAACGATCTAATTGCATCTGCGTGGAAGCGGACGCAAGAGGAGGGGGGGCGCAACGGCGCCGGATATTTTTGTGTCACTTCGCGCAGCGTTCTTGGCGGATCGTTGGATCGACAGGAATCGGCCGAAGCCAATCACTATTGGGAGAGCATGATCGAAATGAACTGCATGCCATTCGCACGCAACCGCAGCACGCTGTCCGCCGGTATCGCCATCGTCTTGTTCGCGAGCGCCGCCTCTACCACCGCTGCCGCCCAGCAGGCCGACGCCACGCCGGCGCCCACGGGCCAGGCCGAGGTGCAGGCCACGGACCTGGATGCGGTGACGGTGACCGGCTACCGCTACGCGATCGAAAAAAGCCTGGAGCAGAAGCGCAACGCCAACGCCGTGGTCGATGTGATCACCGCCGAGGACGTGGGCAAGTTCCCCGACAAGAACGTAGCCGATGCGCTGCAGCGCGTGCCCGGCGTGGTCATCAGCCGCGACGGCGGCGAGGGCAAGAACGTCAGTGTGCGCGGCCTGTCCTCGGAGCTGGTGCTGACCGAATTGAACGGCAACTACATCGCCACCGCAGAATCCAACGGCGACCCGACGCGCTCGTTCAACTACACGCTGCTGCCGTCGAACCTGCTGGGCAGCGCGGAGCTGTACAAGACCCCGGAAGCACGCATCGACGAAGGCGGCATCGGCGGCACGGTGATCCTGCAGACGCGGCGCCCGCTGGAACTGGAGCCACATTCCGGCTTCGTCTCGGCCGAGGGCACCTGGTCGGATACCAGCAAGAAGACCGACGGCCAGTTCTCCGGTTCGTACTCGTGGCACGACAAGGACAACCGCTTCGGTGTCTTCGTGGGCTACACGCAGCAGAAGCGCACCGCTCGCACGCTCAATGCCAGTACCGAGAGCTGGCAGTGGTACGGCCGCGACGAAGTCGGCCCGGCGGTCGACGTGAATGGAAATCCGTCGGACTTCAACGCCAACTGGTGGGGTGGTACCGGTTTCTGGGACCAGAACAGCAATTACTACACCGGTTTCATGATGCCGACGGCGGTCAGCCTGGACGCCAAACGCGAGGAGCGCGAGCGCAAGGGTGGGCAACTGACCTTGCAGTTCAAGCCGACCGACGACCTGACGCTGACCGCGAACTACTTCCGCTTCGACCTGTCGCAGGACTCCCAGACCAATACCATCAAGATTCCCGAGTGGAACATTGCCCGCTATAACGGCGATGGCAACTGGCGCGGCGGCCGTCTGCTCGACGGGCTGCAGTTCGATCCCAGCGGCACCATCGTCACTGGCGCCGCCTACAGCCTGCGTCCGGGCAAGACCTACTATTGCAGCGAGGCGCAGGCCGCCGCGGCGGGCCTGCCGCCGGGCGGCTGGGGCTCGGACGATTGCACCGTGCCGACCCCGCAGATCACCGGCAGCTACAACATCGAGAAATCGCAGTCGCAGACGGTGGACCTGGGCGGCGAATGGCGTGGCGAGCAGGTGGACGTGGCGTTCAAGGTCGGCCGCACCTGGGCCAAGGGCGGGCCGGAGCTGCAGTTCTCCCTGCCGATCAAGCCGCGCCTGCAGAACGCCGACGGCAGCTGGACCAACGGCAACTTCGCCAGCGCCTGGGACCTGACCGGCACGCCGTCCATGACATTCTCGCCGCAGCTGATGCAGAACCTGCGCGACGGCATCCTGCAGGTCGACCTGGGCTCGACCGGCTCGTCCTGGACCCGTAACACCAATCAGCAGCAGTACGCGCAGATCGATACCACCTGGCATTTCGATGGCGAGGTCTTCGACTCGCTGCAGTTCGGCCTCAAGCGTCGCGACGGCGGCATCCACCGCAGTACCGGCAACAACTACTGGGTGTGCCCGGGCACCGATCCGGGCGACTACGACAACCGCTACTGGAACGGGCGCTGCAATGCCATCGCCACCCAGTTCTCGCCGGGCCTGCTGTTCGCGCAGGACAACCTGGCCGGTGGCGTCAACGCCAGCGCGTTCCCGGCGATCAACTTCCCGGGCTACATCGGCTACTTGAACCAGACCTACGGCGCGATGCAGACCCGCAGCGAAGACAACTTCGTCTACAACGTCGACGAGGAGATCTATTCCACCTACCTGCAACTCAACTTCCACACCGAGCGGCTGCGTGGCAACGTCGGCGTGCGGGTGGCGCGCACCGGCCAGCGTGCCGATTCCACCGACAAGGTGACCGCCTACAACGACTACTTCTTCGATGGCGCCGACGGCAATCCGCTGGCCTGCCAGCAGGGCGCCGCCATGCCCAGCGGCGCCCCGGCCGACACCTATTGCGGGACCGAAGGCTACTGGCGTTTGTCCGACAGCGTGCAACGCACCGAGTCGTTCGTGGTCAGCGGGCTGGACCGCAACTACACCGACGTGCTGCCGAGTTTCAACCTGGCCTACGACCTGACCGAGAACCTGCTGCTGCGCGCGGCAGCCGCGAAGGTGATCGCACGTCCCAGCTACAACGACATCGCCGCGCCTGGAAGCCTGGAGTTCTACAGTCCCGAGTACGTGGCCGACCGGCGCCTGACCGGCGGTGCCAGCGAGCAGGGCTGGTACGGCTCGGGCAGCAACAAGAACCTGGAGCCGTACAAGGCCAACCAGTTCGACCTGGGGCTGGAATGGTATTTCCAGCCGGGCTCGGTGGCAGGTGTGGGACTGTTCCGCAAGAACGTGGAGAACTTTGCGGTCGACGTCATCAGCGACGTGAACATGATGGTCGACGGGCAACCGGTCACCGTGCAGAACTACAGCACCCAGGCCGGCGGCCAGGACGCGGTCTCGCAGGGTGTGGAGCTCTACGCGCAGCACACGCTGCCATTTGGCCTCGGTGTGCAGTTCAACTACACCTACAACGATGCCAGCAAGGCGGCGGTGCGGCTGGAAGACGGCACTGAGGCCGGCGAGACCGCCATGCCGGGCAGCGCCAGAAACCAGACCAACCTCACCGTGTTCTACGAGACCGACAGCCTGCTGCTGCGCGCCTCGTACAACCGACGCGGCGAGCTGGTGCAGGGCCTGGTCAACGGGTTGAACGTCTTTGAAGAGCCGTACTACCAGGTCGATCTGAACGCGGCCTACAACATCACCCCGGCGCTCAGCCTCACCGCCTCGGTGCTGAACCTGACCAAGCAGGAGTCCCGCTCGTACCTGGGCGAGGACACCCGCGCCCGCTTCTACACCGGCGGATACGCAGGCCGGCTGGCGTACCTGGGGCTGACCTACAAGTTCTAGCGCCAACGTATCGCGCCCATGCCTGCCGCGTGGCGGTGTGGGCGCGATGGTTTGGCGACGGCCGGGCTGTAGTGGAAGTGACCTGGAACTGTTATTTCAACCCTGCGCGCGCAATCAACAGCGGGGGTCAGTGTCCACATCGCGTACAGCTCCCACATAATGGCTGAAGTAGCCAAACGTGGCCGCACGTAAATACTTCGGCGAAAGCGCTTGCAGTATCTCGCCGAATGCCAGCTTGCCAATTGCACGCGGCGGAAGCCCTCGCGCGTGCTCAAGGCGCAGGATCATCGCCGCCGCGATCATAGCCAGCCCGAGGCCGACACAATCGGCGTCTGCCACGGCAGCGCACCACCCATTGCCTTGATGCCTTGTCGCAGCGCCGTACCAAACGTCAACATACCTACCAGCCAAGCCAGCGCCATGCCCGCACGCTGCGGCGCCCACTGCACACCATTAGCTTCATGCTGATCGGGTAGATGCCGGCAAGGCACAGCCCTACTGAAAAGTGCTCGTGCTGGATGCGCCTTCTTTTTGACGCTATGTGCGTGGGCGATGTCGGGCATGACACCGCTGGCACAAAATGTCGGATTCCCCACAGACAAGACTGCTACATCTCGGTATTGTCCAAACTGGAAATCTTCATGCATGGAAAGCAAACGGGGTAATAAAGTGTTTCCTTCTGCGTACTTGTTAGCATGGCCGTTTGGTCCGGGTGTGAAAATCGGCAACCTTTTTGGCATCCGGAATTGCGTGCTGTTGCTGCCGTCGCATCAAAGCGGCTCAATCTTGCGAGGCCTGATTAAAGGCATCAACACGGTAATTGCACCTATGACATCGACGATGCTAGAGGTTCGCTGCCTTGCTGGGCTCGCTTCGTTTGTCGGAATGTGCCTGCAACACAAGCTATCAATTTTGCTCAACATTAATAAGCGTAGTCGTCGGCGACTGGAATCGCTTCGAGAAGGACGTGGGCGAAGCCTTATGCCAACGCTGCACAATATAGGGGGATGGCGCCGACGGCAGCATAGACCAGGGAAGACAGCCGCACCTTTGTACAATGCAAGTAATAAAAACAGTAGCACGTGGAGCTAAGCGTGTTGCAAGGCATGACAGGTTCGGACCCTCCAGAAGGACCTTCAACTCTCGAGCTGTCAAAGAAGAATAAATAATTTATAAGTGCTACGCAAAAAGGAAAAATAGTGGAAATTGAAAATAAAGTTGCGTCGATGAATTTTGATGCCGTCATTTCATCGCCGGATGAGTCGGTAGACATGAAGTCAGGCTTAGATACGTTGCAGGGCATTTCGGATGCTACGAGAAAAATTGGCGAGACACTTCTAACGAAAAAAGTTCCTCAAAGGTTGCATCATGGTAGTGCGGTGCGTACCAAGCTTAAGCAAAGTTTCAAAGGCTCTTATGGACAGATTTTTAGTTTGGAGTTCCATGATTCAGATTTGAAAAAAGAACTAAGAAAGCTTGGCCGAGAGAATTTTGTCGAGCTAATGAATTATTTTATTGGTGAGTCGCTTTATGAAATAAATAGCGACTTGTCAGAGAAGTCACAACATCACCTGGAAAAATTGGGTAATGTGACTGAAGATCTAATAAAGAACTTAAGAACCTCTTGCATGGAAAATATCCATGAAGTCCCTGTCAAATTTGGCTTTGACGTCAAGCTAAATTACAGAAAAACTAGATCTGAAAAAATTGAGATCGGAAGTTTCACAAAAGAAACTGCATTGGTGTTACAGGCAGAGCCAACAGATGAAGAAGTTGAGATAAGGGCTGCAATAACTAGGCTTAACATAAACACCGGGAACGGCCGACTAAAGCCGGAGGAATCCGCTGAAACCTATGCGTTCGGATTTTCAAGTGCTTATGCGGAAATAAGAATGGAGGCCAAAAAGATATTCTCAGAGAATCTGAACTATAACAATGGAATTCCCGAGGGGAAATGGAGGGTTATTAGGTTGAGATTAAATCCTGTTAGATTGAAGGATAGGAGAATAATTAAATATATAGTAATTGGATACTTCAATGATTGACAGGCGAATCCTTATTGCGGCTTTAGCCGTTGCTGCAGTGCTGGGTGCATATACAATCAACTTTCATTTGAGTGACATTTCCCCTAAAGCAGAGGTTTGGGGTCAATTTGGAGATTATATTGGTGGAACCTTAAATCCCATACTTAGTTTTATATCGTTACTTCTGATTGTTAGGTCTTTAGGGTTACAAAACGAATCTAATAAGGCGTTTCGGGATGAGCTTTATCAATCAAGAAAAAGTGAGGATTTGAAATCTTTTGAGAACAAGTTTTTCAAGATGATTGAAGTGCAATCGGCGAAATTTCAAAGATTCAAAATAAACTCATGCGATGATGTTGCTGAAAAATCAGTATTTAGTGCTGAAGCGGTAGTGGCGATTGAAGACGAGATAAGTCGCTTAAGGAGCAATTCTTCAAGTGATGAAGAAATTGCCACTTTTTTGAAAACGTGCGATGAGCAAGATCAAATATTTGGATCGGTTAGGACTTTTTACACATGCGCTAAGTTCATTGTCGATCACCTCAGTGATTCAAATGGATTCAGCCAAAAAATTAGGCTTGATTACATGAGAACCCTAATTAACTTTACTGATTTCTCGTTAATACGCTTGAACATGATGTCGATACAATTTCTAGACTATGAGGCTAGTAGATACCTCAGGGCATGCGGGGAATTTAATGATATTATGGTGGAGGTTGGGCTTTCATATACGTCATACTAAAATGCGATAGAGGGCTGTTTCCAAACAAAGTGGAAAAAGCCTTCGTTCAAGCTGGGAATAATGGGGTTAGGTTCTTAGGTACCCCACATTTTTTTACGCCACCAGCGTCATCTGCTCGCGTACTGCGTCGGGCAGTGTGCGCAAGCGTTCTAGCCAGCGTGGAAATTACCGTGATAGGGTCAGGTGCACTTATCAGGCGACGGCGTTCGGCTTGCGTGGCCCTTATGGAACTGCGCCAGTGGCGCACACAGCCGCGCGAGACCTGCCAGCGTGTATTGACACGCCAGACCGCGTACTTGCAATCTAGTCCCAAGGAGCGTCGAAACTCCTCACGTAGCGGTACCCACCTCCGTCAAACCGGTGGGTTTTTTGTGCCTGCATCCTGCAGGTACAAGCCGACGCAATGCCTGCGTCGGGAGGGCGGCTAATACAACACCCGCAAGGGGAATATGCCCGCCGGCTACGTGCGGTTTCGAACCTCCCGACATCCCGTCGCCGTTGGCGGCGGTTCTTGGGTTGTTCCAGGAGGGCGTTGCCATGTCTACCGCACCATCCATGCCGGCATCTGTGCCGGTTGATCTGTTGCCAGCTTCCGCTTACCGCCTGCCGAGGGATATGGGCGATGTGCTGCGCAGGCTCGACGCAAGCACAGCTATTGAGCAGGCGAGAGACCATACCGCGCATCCGCTGAGTCGCCAGCTCGGTGTATTGCCGCACGCCTCGCGCCGCCTGTCGGCACGCAGGGCTGTGCCATTGCAGCAGTACGTCGCTGCAACCATCACCCGCTATCACCCGGAGGCGCTATGACACGCCGCCGCCCACCCACGGCATCTGCCAGCGCACGGCCCACCCGCACACGTACGCGCCCCGCGCCGCCCAAGCGGGTGCAGTGGGTCGTTGTGGAGCCCGACCGCACCAAGCTGCCACCGATGCTGCCGCCCGACCCGGACGCCTCGCCGCAAGGCCCCGGCACGCTACGCGCACCCCGCCGCGCCCGCCGCCCGCGCCAATGCACCGTCAGCTACACCCATTACCCCGGCGCCCACGACCACGCCGGCGACCAGCACGTGCCCCACGTCCGCCTCAGCGGCCTATGGCTGGAGCAACTGGGCTTTGCCATCGGCACCAAGCTGCGCATCACCGCCAGCGAAGGGCAGCTGCTGATGGAGGTGTTGCCGCCAGCGGAGGTGCCGGCCAGGGCGCGCAGTGTGCGGCGATGATGGTGCGGCTGCCAGACCCCTTGCGATTGACCTCGGTGCCGGATCCCACTAGCGTCGCAGCCACACCAGCGCACAACGGACGCTTCATGATCGCGCGCCCCCTCTACGCCTTGCTCGCCACCCTCGCTCTGGGCGCATGCGCCCACACGTCGGCCATCCCAGCCGCGGCAACCGTCACGGAGACATCTGCCATGCGTTCCTCATCCGAATCCGCAGTCACTCCCGCTGGCAGTGAACCCAGTGGGCCGATACGAACGGCAGAGGATGCGCTCACCCGCATGCTTGCATTGATTCAAGCTATTGATGGACTGGACGATCTGACACCTGACTACCTGCAGTCCAAAATGGGGGTTCCGGTGACGCGTGCGGCAGCTGATCCCAAGCGTTATGGCGCCAGTGCTCCGCTTACCAGTGAGTGGGGTTACAGCTTTGGCATGGACCAGACGCCTACTGCGGGGCGTTGGTTCGAGTTCACTTTTATTCCGGCGCAAGCGGGTGCTTCCCCGTCCATGGCGGAGATCTGCGGGATCGATTTCGATACGTTTACCAAGAAGCTGGAAAACGCCGGGTTTGTACGTCAACGCAACATGGTGGAAGACGGGCGATGGATGAGTGACTTCTTCAGCCGCCCGGGCATGCGCGTGGAGGTGTTTCCACGAGGTGAGTCAGATGCACCGCAGGAGCGGGTGGAGCACCACTGTGTTGAATGGATCTACATTCGTTCAAATAACGGTTCCACAAATAACGGTTCCAGGTTCAGTTCCACGGCAGCCTGACCGTCGCCAAACCATCGCGCCCATGCCCGCGCGCGTAGCGGCATAGATCGGCAGCCATGCTGGTAGTGAAACGACAACGGCCGCAGTACGCGGCCGTTGTCGTTAGATCAGGCAACCAGGATCGTCTTGACGATTCCCGATTCCCGATTCCCGATTCCCGATTCCCGATTCTCCCAATCCCGATTTCCCAACCTCAATGATCGCTGGAGCGCAATCCATCCACATCCAGGATCAGCGCCATGCGGCCGTCGCCGATCAGGGTGGCGCCGGCGTAGCCGGGCAGGCCGCGCAGGGCGCGGGGCAGGGGCTTGATCACCACTTCCTCGCGGCCGCGGACCTGGTCCACCACCAGGCCGAAGCGGGTTTCGCCGGCCTGCAGCAGCACCACCGTCAATAGCGGCGGTTGTTCGGCAGGCACGCCCAGCCAGCGGCGCAGGTCGATCAGCGGCAGGGTGTGCGAGCGGCGATCCAGCACGGCGCGGCCGTCGAACCAGCCCAGCGAGGTCTGCGGGGCGTGCAGTACTTCGACCACGCGCGCCAGCGGCAATGCATAGACCGCTTCGCCGGCCTGTACAAGCAGGGTCGGCAGGATCGCCAGGGTCAGCGGCACACGGATCATGAAGCGGCTGCCGCGGCCAAGTTCGGACTGGATCTGGATCTGCCCGCTGAGTTCGCGGATGCGCGATTGCACCACGTCCATGCCCACGCCGCGGCCGGAGATGTCGGTGACCTCGGCCTTGGTCGAAAAGCCCGGCATGAAGATCAGATGCAGACACTCGTCGGTGCTCAGACGGGCGGCGGCTTCGGCGTCGATCAGGCCTTTATTACGGGCGATCTCGCGCAGGCGTTCGGGGTCGATGCCGGCGCCGTCGTCCTGGATCTCGATGCTGACGTAGTCGCCTTCCTGCTGCGCGGACAGGCGCACATGGCCGCTGCGCGGCTTGCCGGTGGCTTCGCGCAGGGCCGGCGATTCGATGCCGTGGTCGATCGCGTTGCGCACCAGGTGCACCAGCGGGTCGGCCAGGGCCTCAACCAGGTTGCGGTCCAGTTCCGTCTCGGCGCCGATCAGTTCCAGTTCCACTTCCTTGGACAGCGTGCGCGCGACATCGCGGGCCACCTTGGGGAAGCGTGCGAACACCTTGCTGACCGGTTGCATGCGGGTGCGCATCACCGCGGTCTGCAGGCGGGCGGTGGCGATGTCCAGGGTGCTGACCGCGCGGTCGAGTTCTTCGTCGCGCAGGCGGGTGCGCAGGGTCTTGAGGCGATTGCGCGACAGCACCAGTTCGCCGATCAGGTTGACGATGGCGTCCAGGCGCTTGGTGTCCACGCGCACGGTCTGCTCGGCGTCGGCGGCCTTGGCCGCCGCCTTGGGCGCGGCCTTGGCGCCCGGCGCAGCAGCGCCGTGTGCGTCATCGTGTGCGGGTGCAGCGGCAGCGGCCTTGGGCGCGGCCTTGACCGCCGGCGGGCCGCTCTTGGCGTCGAACTGCGCAATCAGCGAGGCCGGTGCATGCGGCACGGTTTCGCCCGAGCCCATCGCGTCCAGCATGGCCTGCAGATAATCCAGCGACTGCTGCGCGGCATCGAAGTGATGCGCCTGCAACACCGCCTGGCCGGAGCGCGCCATGCCCAGGGTTTCCTCGGCGGCGTGGCAGAGCTCGACCATCGGCTTGATCGCCAGGAAGCCGGCGCCGCCCTTGAGCGTGTGGAAGCCGCGGAACACCGCGTTGAGCTGGTCGGCTTCGTCCGGTGCCTGTTCCAGCGACACCAGCTGTTCGCCGAGGCGATCCAGGATCTCCTGGGCCTCGACAATGAAATCGGCAGCAATATCGTCTGGAACAGCACTCATGGTTACAGCCCCAATCCGGACAGCAGGTCGTCGGCGTCGTCCTGCGACACCGCGTGACGGTCCAGGCCCTTGACTGCAGGACCGGCAAGACCGCCGTCGTCTTTCTTCGGCTCGGGATTCTTCGGCGGCAGGCCGAGCGCACCGAAGCCCTCGTGCACGCGCCGCACGATCCCGGCCACGCGACGGATGATCTGGCCGCTCAGGTCCTGGTAGCTCTGCGCCAGCGACAGCTCGGTCAGGTTATGGCGCATCTTGTCCATCAGCGCGCCCTGGTCCTGGTTCAGGCCACCGTCGCGTAGCTGGTTGGCCAGCTCGCGGCATTCCTCGACCAAGTCCAGCGTGCGATGGCTGGCCTTCTCGGTCATTTCCACCACGTGGTCCAGGCGCGAGCAGGCATCGTCCAGTTCGCCGGCTTCCTCGGGCACGGTGGGCAGCTCGCCCAGCGCCTGCCCGAGTTCGCGCGCGAGCCGGCTCAGGCTCTGCATCATCGGGCGCGTGCGCAGCGCGGCGAGGTGGTCCACCTCGCGCCGCCAGGCGACCTGGTCACCGCTTTCCAGTGCATCGAGCGCGTGCTGCAGGCGTTCGATCAGGGCGGCACGTTCGGCATCGGCTTCCACGGTGGCGTTCATCAGGCGGTCGCCGCCAGACGTTCGAACACCTTGCCCAGCTTCTCTTCCAGGGTCTGTGCGGTGAACGGCTTGATGATGTAGCCGTTCACGCCGCACTGGGCCGCTTCGATGATCTGCTCGCGCTTGGCTTCGGCAGTCACCATCATCACCGGCAGGTGCTTGAGCTTGGCGTCGGCGCGGATGTTGCGCAGCAGGTCGATGCCGGTCATGCCGGGCATGTTCCAGTCGGTGACCACGAAATCGAACGGGCCGGCCCGCAACGCCGCCAATGCGCTGTTGCCGTCTTCGGCCTCTGCGGTATTGGTGAAGCCCAGATCGCCCAACAGATTCTTGACGATACGTCGCATCGTCGAGAAGTCGTCCACGATCAAAATCCGCATGTTCTTGTTCACATCAAGCTCCTAACACTAAAAAATGCGCGAAAAAATCATTCGTCAATTTCGACACCGGCATCGGCCAGTTCGAAGACCTTGAGGCGGCCGCGCAGACGCACCACCGCCTGGCCATGGATCTGGCAGACGCGCGATTCGCTGACACCAAGCACGGCGCCGATTTCTTTCAGGTTCAATTCCTGTTCGTAGTACAGCGACAGCACCAGCTGCTCGCGCTCGGGCAACTGGCCGATGGCCTTGCCCAGCTCGCGGCCGAATTCGCCACGCTCCATCATCTGCTGCGGATTGGGGCCGCCCTTGGCGGTGGTGTCCAGCTCGCCGTGATCCTCGATCCGCGACTCCAGGCTCAGCACCTGGCCGCGGGCGGCATCTTCCATCAGACGCAGGTAGTCGGGCAGCGGCATCTCCATCGCGGCGGCCACTTCGGTGGCGGCGGCGGCGCGGCCGGTGTGCTGTTCGATCTTGCGCACGGCGGCGGCAGCGTCGCGTGCGCGGCGGTGCACCGAGCGCGGCACCCAGTCGCCCCGCCGGATCTCGTCGATCATCGAGCCGCGGATGCGGATCGAGGCATAGGTTTCGAACGAGGCGCCCTGTTCGGAGTCGTAACTGCGCGAGGCTTCGATCAGGCCGATCATGCCGGCCTGGATCAGATCGTCCACTTCCACGCTCGCCGGCAGGCGTGCGGCCAGATGGTGGGCGATGCGGCGCACCAGGTCGGCGTGCTGGGTGACGATGTCGTTGGCGTTGTTGCGCTGCACGGCGCGGTACTGCGCGCTGGCCGTGGTTGCGGTAGCGGTGCTCATGCGGCCACTCCCCGTTGGATGATGCGTTCGACGAAGAACTCGACATTGCCGCGCGGCACGGTGGGGGCCTGCCAGCGCGAAGTACGGCGAGCGATTTCTGCAATGGCCTGCGCCGACGGACTGGCGGGGTAGGCCTTGATGACCGGCTGCTGGCGCTGCACCGACAGGCGCAACCAGTCGTCCTGCGGCACGTGGCCGAGGTAGTTCAGCGACACGTCGCCGAGGAATTTTTCGCAGACCCGCGACAGCTTGTCGTACAGCAGGCGGCCCTCGTTGGGGTCGCGCACCATGTTGGCGATGATCTGCAGGCGGTCCACGCCGCGTTCGCGCGAGAGCACCTTGATCAGCGCATAGGCGTCGGTGATCGAGGCCGGCTCGTCGCAGACCACCACCACGGTGTCCTGGGCGGCCTGGCAGAAGGTCAGCACGCTGTCGGTGATGCCGGCGGCGGTATCGATGACCATCACGTCCAGGTCGCGTTCCAGCTCGGAGAACACGTTGACCAGGCCGATGTGCTGGGCCGGGGCCAGTTCGGCCATGTGGCGGCGGCCGGAGGCGGCCGGGACCACCAGCACGCCGCCGGGGCCTTCGATGATCACTTCATCCAGCGTGCAGCGGCCGGCGATCAGGTCGGCCAGGGTGTACTTGGGCGACAGGCCCAGCACCACGTCCAGGTTGGCCAGGCCCAGGTCGGCGTCCAGCAGCAGGGTGCGCTTGCCCATGTCGGCCAGCGCCACGGCCAGGTTGGCGGAGATGTTGGTTTTACCCACGCCGCCCTTGCCACCGGTCACGGCAATGGTGCGCACCGGGCCCAGGGGCTCGGGACGGGTCGCCGACAGGGGGAAGGCGTTGGTCAGCTTGGCGTATTCACGCGACTGCATGGTTGTGCTCCGGAGTACAGGGCTTATCGGCAGCGCGCCGCAAATCTTCAAGGCGAAGAACGAGACTGGCGGCATTGGCGCGGTGCAGGTCGTCGGGGACCCGCTGTCCGTCAGTCACCCAGGTGATGGGCATTTGGTGATCGACGACAACCGACAGCGCACTACCGAAGCGGCCGGTCTCGTCAAGTTTGGTCAGCACCACGCCCTGGGGCTTGGCGTGGGCAAAGCGGCGCACGACCTCGTCGAGGTCGGAAAAGTGCGCGTTGGCAGGCAGCACCAGCAGCGAAGTGACCTGGTGCGCGGCGCGCAGCCAGTTCAGCTGGGCGGCCAGGGCGCGGTCGCGCTGGCCCATGCCGGCGGTGTCGATCAGCACCAGCTTGTAGTCGCGCAGGCGCTCGAGCAGTTCCAGCAGGCTTTCGGCGCTATCGGCCTCGTGCACGGCGATGCCGAGCTGACGGCCGTAGCTGTGCAGCTGCTCGCGGCCGCCGACACGCTGGGTGTCGGTGGTGACCAGGGCCACGTCGCGCGGGGCGTGCTGGGCGGCGAAGCGCTGGGCGAGCTTGGCGATGGTGGTGGTCTTGCCGGCGCCGGTCGGGCCGACCAGGGCGATCACGCCGCCGCGTTCCAGCGGGTCGACCGGGGCCACCGGCAGGCGCTTGGACAGCAGGCCCAGCATCAGCCCGCGGCCGCGGTGCAATTCGGTATCGGCCGGGATCTGCAGTGCCACGTCGCGGATCAGGCCGGCGTCGAAGCCGTAGTCGTCCATCAGTTCCAGGGCCTGCGCGCGCACCGGCGAACCACGCAGGCGCTCGTCGGTGAGGCGGTTCATTTCGCGCTCGATCATCTGCCGCATCAGCGCCAGCTCGCCACGCAACTGCTTGAGTTCTTCATCGTTCTGCGGCGCCGGGGCGGCGGCGACCGGCACCGCGGCCAGCGCCGGCGGGGCGACCACCAGCGGCGGCAACGCGGCCGGCGGCAGGATCTGCGGCAGCGCGTCCAGGTCGAAGTCGGCGTCGTCGTCCAGCGCGTCTTCGTCCTGGTCGTAGCCGGCCTGCACGGGGGCAGCAGCGGCGGCCATGATCGGGGTCGGGGCCTGCACCGGGGCAGCCTGCACGGCGGCGCGCTGCACCGGCGCGGTGGTCAGGAAATCGGCGAACAGTTGTTCCGGCACGGCCGACAGCGCGTGCTCCTGGCGCGGCGCGGCGGTCACCGCGACGGCGTGGGCCAGGGCCTGGGCGGCGGGCGAGGGGACGGCGGCGCTACGCACCGGTGCGGGCACCTGCGGCTGGCGCGGCACGTTGACCGGCTGGCGCAGCGCCATCGCGGCGATCATGTCTTCGGCGGCGCTGGCAACGCGCTGGCGCTGGCTCGTGCCGGCATCGGCGGCCGGCTTCAGCGGTGCGTGGACCGGTGCGGCGGCGACTTGCGGGGCCGGTGCCTGCGGAGCTGGTGCCGACGGGATCGGCGCGGCGGCAACGGCCGGCGTCTCGGAGCGCGCGGTTTCCAGGGCGCGCTGCACGAGTTCTTCGTCGTAGTTGCTGGCAGCGACGATCTCGATGCCTTCGGCGGTGCGGCGATTGGACAGGATCACTGCGTCCGGGCCATGTTCTTCACGCACCATTCGGAATGCGGTGCGCATGTCCGGGGCAACGAAGCGTTTGATTTTCATGCGAAGTGCCTCCAGGAACGGGACCCGCCGGACGCCGGACGGGTGCGCGATGAATGTGGGTGTGTTGCCAGCGTCATGAGTTGCCTGTCCCGTTCGGTTGTTCCAAGTGCTGCTCTCGCCCCGCAGCGGTGGCGCTGGCTGCGGTCTCGGCAGAGCTAATGCACGCGGCGTGCCAAAACGGGGTGCCGGGGTTCCGGCGCGGGAAGCTGGGGCGTCGGGACGGGGCGGGGGCTGTGTGTCCGGCCGCGTCCGACGGCTTCAAGTCAATGGATTGATTGACTTTTTTCCGGGGCGGCGATGCGCTGGTGGCGTCGTGCGGGCGAATGCGCTGGCGGGTCGGAGGTCGTGCCTGGGCCGCTTGGAATGCCTGGAAACGGCCAGCGCCGTGCAATCGATTGGAGATCCGGACCAGTGGCGGCTTTCCGACGCAGGGTGTGCTGGTCGGTTGCCGGCCTGCTGCCATCGCTGGTCGACGTGGTGGGTGGGTTCGTAGGAGCGCACCCGGGCGCGACGGGCCGTCCCGGTAACGCCTGTCGCGCCCAGGTGCGCTCCTACGGTGGTGTCGGCGTCTGTGGTGTGTTCCCGGATTGCCTGGCCTGTCGTAGGAGCGCACCCGGGCGCGACGGGGTGTCCCGGTAACGCCTGTCGCGCCCAGGTGCGCTCCTACAGTGGTGTCAGCGTCCGCGGCGTGTTCTCGGATTGCTGGCCTGTCGTAGGAGCGTCGGCGGGCGGTCTCAGCTGATCGTGCCGACCAGCTTCAGGCGCTTGTCTTCTGGCACTTCGCTGTAGGCCAGTACCGACAGGGACGGGACGCTGTGGCGGACCAGGCGGGCCAGGGCGGCGCGGACCTGGCCGGGCACCAGCACCACTGCCGGTTCGTTGCGCGCTTCCTGCTTGCCGACGCAGTCGGCCAGGCTCTGGTGCAGGCGTTCGGCCAGGCCGGGCTCCAGCGCCACGCCGTTGCCGTGGGTGGATTCCTGCAACACGCGCTCCAGCTGCGGGGCCAGCGTGTAGACCGGCAGCTCGGCCGACATGCCGGCGATTTCCTGCACGATGAAGCGGCCCAGCGAGGTGCGTACCGCGGCGGTGAGGGTAGTCGGGTCCTGGCTGTGCGGGGCGTGTTCGACCAGGGCTTCGACAATCTTGCGCAGCTGGCGCACCGGGATGCGCTCGATCAGCAGGTTCTGCAGCACGCGCACCACCACCGACAGCGGCAGCGCCTTCGGGGTGAGGTCTTCGACCATCTTCGGCGCGGTCTTGGCCAGGGTCGCCAGCAGCTGCTGCACTTCCTCGTGGCCGAGCAGTTCCGGGGCGTGTTCGCGGATCAGGTGCGACAGATGGGTGGCGACCACGGTGGCCGGGTCGACCACGGTGTAGCCCATCGATTCGGCATAGGCGCGTTGGTGCGGCTGGATCCAGGTGGCGTCCAGGCCGAACGCCGGGTCCTTGCCAGGGATGCCGTCGAGCTGGCCGAGTGCGCCGCCCGGGTCCAGCGCCAGTTCGCGATCGGGATAGATTTCCGCGGTGGCCACCGGCACCCCGTGCACCAGCAACCGGTAGGCATTGGCCGACAGTTCCAGGTTGTCGCGGATATGCACCGGCGGCACCAGGAAGCCGATGTCCTGGGTGAGCTTGCGGCGCACGCCCTTGATGCGCGCCATCAGTTCGCCGCCCTGGTTCTTGTCCACCAGCGGAATCAGCCGGTAGCCCACTTCCAGGCCCAGCGGGTCGATCGGGCGCAGCTCGTCCCAGCTCAGCTCCGAACTGGCCTGGGCGGCAGTGGCCGCGGCGGCGGCCTTGGGATCGGTGGCCGGGTCGCCGGTTGGCGGGATGACCAGGCTGCGCTTGTACATTTTCCAGGCGATCACGCCCAGGATCAGGCCCAGCGTCAAAAACGCGACGTTGGGCATGCCCGGCACCAGGCCGACCAGGCCCAGGATGGCCGCGGCCACCGCGAGGGCGCGGTGCTGGCCGAACACCTGGCTGATCATGGCGCCGCGCATGTCCTGCGCGCGCGAGGCGCGGGTCACCAGCAAGGCGACCGAGGACGACACCAGCAGGGCCGGCAGCTGCGCCACCAAACCGTCGCCGATCGACAGCAGGGTGTAGGTGGAAGCGGCATCCACAAAGCTCATGCCGTGCTGGAACATGCCCACCGCCATGCCGCCGACCAGGTTGATGAACAGGATCAGGATGGCGGCAATGGCGTCGCCGCGGATGAACTTGTTGGCACCGTCCATCGCACCGTAGAAGTCGGCTTCCTCGCGGACTTCCTCGCGGCGGGCCTTGGCTTCCTCGCGCGTCAGCAAACCGGCGTTGAGGTCGGCGTCGATGGCCATCTGCTTGCCGGGCATGGCGTCCAGGATGAAGCGCGCGGTCACTTCCGACACGCGCCCGGCACCCTTGGTGATGACCACGAAGTTGATGATGGTCAGGATCGCGAACACCACGATACCCACTGCGTAGTTGCCGCCGATCACGAACTGGCCGAATGCCTCGATCACCTTGCCGGCCGCGGCATGGCCGTCCTGGCCGTTGATCAGGATCACGCGGCTGGAGGCGACGTTCAGCGCCAGCCGCAGCATCGTGGTCATCAGCAGCACGATCGGGAAAATGGTGAATTCCAGCGGGCGCTGCACGTACACCACCGCCAGCAGCACCATCAGCGAGATGGCGATGTTGAAGGTGAACAGCGCGTCCAGCACCGGCGCGGCCAGCGGCACCATCAGCATGGCCAGCATGGCCATCAGCGCCAGCGGCGCGCCCAGGCCGTTGCGCAGCAACTCCATGATGCGCCGGGCATTCATCGGGGCGGGTTGGGCGCTCATGCGCTGGCTCCCTTGCCGAACTCATCCACGTCCAGCGACGGCAATTCCGGCATCGGGCCGCCGTTCCAGCCACGCAGCTGGTAGACGTAGGACAGCACCTGGGCCACGACCGAATAGAGTCTCACGGGAATTTCCTTGCCGATTTGCGCTTCTCTATACAAGGCGCGTGCCAAAGGCGGGGCGGTGACGATCGCCACGCGGTGCTGTTCGCAGGCTTCGCGGATGCGGAAGGCCATTTCGTCCACGCCCTTGGCCACCACGATCGGGGCGCGCATCTTGCCGCCTTCGTACTTGAGCGCCACCGCGTAGTGGGTCGGATTCATCAGCACCACGTCGGCCTTGGGCACCGCTTCCATCATCTGGCGCTGCGACATCTGCATCTGCATCTGGCGGATGCGG
Source organism: Xanthomonas sp. WHRI 7064 (assembly GCF_040202355.2). Lineage (NCBI taxonomy): Bacteria > Pseudomonadati > Pseudomonadota > Gammaproteobacteria > Lysobacterales > Lysobacteraceae > Xanthomonas > Xanthomonas sp. WHRI 7064. The sequence continues at coordinate 2,321,815 of NZ_CP167821.1, forward strand.
CCCTTGACCTCCGGGCTGCCCTCGCTTTCCTTCATCTCGCGCTTGATCTCTTCGCGCGTCATCTTCAGCTTCCGCAGCCAGTTCCACTTCTGGTACGGCGCGTCGATGGCGGCCAGCAGCACCAGCGCGCCAGCGGTGTAGAACAGCAGGCTCTTGGTGAAGTCCAGGCCGTTGCCCACCGCCTGTTCCAGCGGCTGGTTCACCAGCGAGCGCAGGCCGTGCAGGCCCTTGGAGATGCACAGGCTGGCGGCCAGGCCGACGAACAGCAGCCGCAGCACCGACTTGACCAGCTCGGCCAGGCTGTTGCTGCCCCACATGCGCTTGATCCCGTTCATCGGGTTGAGCTTGTTGAGGTCGGGCATGATCGCCTTGCCGGAAAAGCGCAGCCCGCTCATCAACAGCGGGCCGGCCAGGCCGGCGGCCAGGCAGATGCCGATCAGCGGCAGCATCACCCACAGCAGCTGCAGCAGCAGGTCGCCGAAATGGCCGAACAGCGCCATCGGGTTTTCACGCATCTTCGGGTCCGGGCTGAGCGCAGTCTTCATCCAGACGCTGGCGCCATCGCCGATGCCGCGGGCCAGGGCCATCAGCGCGAACACGCCGGCACCGAACACCGCGGCGGTGGACAACTCGCGCGATTGCGGGATGTTGCCCTGCTCGCGGGCTTCGCGCAGGCGTTTTTCGGTGGGAAGCTCTGTGCGTTCGCCGCCGTCTTCGGACTCGGACATGGAGGTGCCGGTGACTGGTCAGCCCTGCGTCATGCAAGTGGCGTTCCAGTTTGAGAGGCCGGGAATCGGGAATCGGGATTGGGGATTGGGTAGTCGGGACGCAGCGGCTGTGCGTGGGGCTGCTGGCGGGTCGTTGCGCGTGGATGCCGGGGCGGCGTTCGTTTTGACGCCTGCGCTCAGCCGGTCGGGCGAGTTGGGCCGTCGCGTTGGGCGACCACCACCGCGATGAAGTGCTCGGCGTCCATTGGCCGGCCCAACAGATAGCCTTGCAGCTGGTCGCAGCCCAGCCGTTCCAGCGTGTTGCGCTGGGCGGTGGTCTCCACGCCCTCGGCCACCACCTGCAGGCGCATGGTGTGCGCCAGTGCCACCACCGCGGCGACGATGGCGATGTCTTCCGGGCCGTTGTCCAGGGCCTGCACGAAGCTGCGGTCGATCTTGAGTTCGTGCGCGGGCAGCTTGCGCAGGTACATCAGGTTGGAATAACCGGTGCCGAAGTCGTCGATGGCAATGCGCACGCCCAGCGTATTGAGCTGGCCGAGCGTGCGCAGGCAGGCCTCGGCATCGCGCATGGCCATGCTCTCGGTGATTTCCAGGGTGAGCTGGGCCGGTGGGATCGCGTAGTCGGCCAGGGTGGTGGCCACCTCGTCCAGCAGGCTGGGCGAGGCCAGTTGCGTGGCCGACAGGTTGACCGCCACCCGCCAGTGCCCATGTCCGGCCTCGCGCCAGTCGCGCATCTGCCGGCAGGCCTGCTGCAGCACCCAGCTGCCGAGCGGGCCGATCATGCCGCTGCGTTCGGCCAGCGGGATGAAGCTGTCCGGCGGCACCAGGCCGCGCTCGGGGTGCTGCCAGCGGAGCAGCGCCTCGGCGCCCACCGGGCGGCCATCGTCGGCGCAATACTTGGGCTGGTAGTGCAGCACGAACTGGCCCAGTTCCAGCGCACGCGGCAGATCCTGCAGCAGCTGCAGGCGCTCGCGGGTGGTGCCGGTCATCGAGCGCTCGAAAAAGCTGTAACGGTTGCGGCCGGCCTGTTTGGCGTGACTCATCGCCGCATCGGCATGGATCATCAATTGATGCTCGCTGCCGGCATCCTCCGGATACAGCGCAATGCCGACGCTGCTGCTGAGGCGCAATTCCTGGTCGGCGACCAGGAACGGCACCGCCAGTGCCTGCAGCAGATGCGCGGCGATGGCGGCGGCATCCTCGGGGTCGGCGATGGCCGACACCAGCGCGAACTCGTCGGCCCCCAGCCGCGCCAGGCTGCCGTGGGCGCGCCGGTGCGCACTCATGCGCCCGGCCACCGCCACCAGCAACTGGTCGCCGAACTGGTGGCCGTAGCCGTCGTTGATGGCCTTGAATCCATCCAGGTTGATCAGCATCACCGCAAAGCGCTGCCCGTCACGCTGGGCGCGGTCGATGCTTTGCAGCACGTGCTCGTGCAGCAGCACGCGGTTGGGCAGGCGGGTGAGCGGGTCGTGCAGGGCGGCCAGCACCAGCTCGGCATTGGCCTGCGCCAACGACCGCGCGAGCACGTCGGTGCGTTGCTGGAAGCGCCGCGACAGCACCGAGATCACCAGCGCCAGCGCCAACAGCGCCAGCGTGACCAGCACCACCACCGCGGCCAGCCAGGGCAGCGGCAGGTGCGCACCGGCGGCCGCGCCGCAGATGCTGCCGGGCGCAAACTGCGCGGCGGCCATGCCGGTGTAATGCATGCCCACGATCGCCACGCCCATGATCATCGCCGCGATCAGGCGCAGGCTGTAGCGGCGCCCGTCGTGGCGCAGCCGGAAGGCGATCCACAACGCCGCCGCCGAGGCGCCGATGGCGATGGCAAGGGACAGCCCGAACAGCAGCGGGTCGTAGCTGATGGCCGGGGACATGCGCAGCGCGCCCATGCCCATGTAGTGCATCAGCGCAATGCCCAGCCCCATCAGCACCGCGCCCATGCCCAGCCGCGGCCATGGCAGATCGGCACGCGAGGTCAGCCACAGCGCGAATGCCGATGCCAGAATCGCCGCCAGCATCGAATAGGTCGTCAGCGCCAGGTCGTAGCCCAGCGGAATCGGCAGGCGAAACGCCAGCATGCCGACGAAGTGCATCGACCAGATGCCGATCCCCATCGCCACCGCGCCGCCCATCAGCCAGGCCACGGCATCGCCGCCACGGCTGGCAGTCACACGTGCGGCCAGATGCAGTGCGGTGTAGGAGGCCAGCACGGCCACCACCAGCGACAGCATCACCATGCCAGGGTTATAGGTTCCGACCACCCATCCACTTCCGGCGCCGAGGGACGCACTTGCTCAAGCACCTAGCGACCCCGGGCGCCACTTCTTGAGCGCCTGCAGGCAGCCGGCAGCGATCGACGCGCATGCGCTGCAGGTCACGCGCAACTGCGCTGGTCGGCCGGGCAGGGCAGCCGGCGATGACTGTGATGCGGCGGGTTGGTGGTGAGGGTTTCTGTGCGCGAGGTGACGGCGCTGGCGATGCTGCGGTGCCGTGACCGGCATGCGGGTGGCTGCCAGTGCATGCGTTGATGCTGTGCGTCGCGCTGAAATCCGTACGTAGCGAGCTGCGCCCGACCGGCGACTCTTGGGCTCACGCCACCGACGATTCGGGCTCTTCCGGTTCGATGCGATTGCGGCCATGCCGCTTGGCGCGGTACAGCGCCTCGTCGGCACGCGCCAGCAGCGTGGCGGCGTTGTCGCCGTTCCGGAACCAGGCCACGCCGACCGAGCAGGTCACCTGCAGCGGCCGGGCGGCACCCACCTCGTACGGTGCCAGGCTGAGCTTTTCGTGGATGGCGCGCAGCCGGTGCTGGCTATGCTGCGACATGCCCGGCAGCAGCAACAGCAGTTCCTCTCCACCGTAACGGCCCACCTTGTCCGAGTCGCGCAGGCAGGCGGTCAGGCGAGCGCCGACCTTGGCCAGGACCGCATCGCCGACCAGATGCCCGTGTTCGTCGTTGACCAGCTTGAAGTGGTCCAGATCGATCAGCACCACCGCCAGCGGGTGCCCGCCGTGCGCACAGGCCTGCAGTTCTTCGGCCATGGCTTCGAGCACGCCGGAGCGGTTGAGCAGGCCGGTCAGGGCATCGTGGCTGGCCTTCAGGGCCAGCGCTGCGCGCGCGCTTTCCAGATCGCGTTTTTCGTGTTCCAGCTGATAGGTGCGCTCGGCCACCAGTTCGGCCAGCATGCGCTCGCGCGCGACCAGATGGCGGTGCCGCCAGCGCCACAGGCCGGCCAGCAACGCGCTGCCGATCAGCACATACAGCACGATCGCCGGCGGGCTGCGCCACCACAGCGGGGCCACCGCAAACGGCAGGTCGGCGATCGGCGAGGCGGTGCGGCGGTAGCGGTCCAGCACCTGCACCTGCAGGCGGAAATGCCCGGAGGGCAGCGGCGCCTGGTCGATCGACAGGTTGTCGCTCTGGATCCATTCGTTGTGCAGGCCGAGCAGGCGGTAACGCACGGTCAGGCGGCTCGGGTCGTCGTAGACCTCCATCGTGGACAGCTCGATATGCAGCGGCTTGTCGCTCCAGCCCAGCAATTGGCCGCGCTGCACCGGCACGCCGCCACGGCTGACGCTGTCGATGCGCACGCTGGGCTGGCGCGCATCGAACAGCCGCGCCGGGTCCAGCAGATGGCTCACCCCGCGCGAGGTGCCGATCCAGACCGACCCATCCGGATCCTCGGCGAAGGCCGCTTCGGAGATGTCGTCCCACAGCAGGCCCTGCGATTGCGACAGATGCGCCCAACGCTCGCCGTCGTAGACCTCCACGCCACGCGCATGGCCCACCCAGACCCGGCCGAGGCTGTCGCCGCGCATCAGGTAGACGCCGACATCGCGCAGCGCCTCGTCACTGATCGCCTGCAGATCCAGCCGCTCGCCCAGCAACATGCCGTGCCAGAGACCGGGCCGGTAGAACGCCAGCCACACCTCGCCGCTATCGCTGATGTGGAACTTGCTGATCCAGGGGTCGGAGGTGCCGCCATTGACCAGCACCTCGACCTTGGACCAGCGCGTGCCCTGCAGCCGGAACAAGCCGTTGGCGGTGGACACCCACAGCGTGCCGTTGGCGGTCTGCTGGACGTCGGTATAGGCGATCGTGGGCATCTCGGTGACCGCTTCCATCGTGCCGCCATCCAGCGGACGCCGGATCACGAACAGCCCGCCCGCACTGAGCATCCACATCCGCCCCTGCCGATCGATCAGCAGGCGGCGCGCGGTGCGCGGCAGTTTGGCGATCTGCGCACTGCGGCCATCAGGCCAGGTGCGGCGCAGGAAACCGGCCGAATTGAGCGTCCACAGGCTGCCGTCGGCGCTGCGTTGCATGCCCACGATCTGGATCCCGGAGGCCTGCAGGGCCGGAACGAACCGGCCGCCCGGATCGACCTGGCGGCCGGTGCCATGTTCGTTGCCGACCAGCAGCGCCCCCTGCGCGTCGCGGGCGATCGACCAGGTGGGCGCGGCCGGCATGCCCTGCGAGACGTCCCAGTTCTCGATCCATTCGTAGCCGGCCCAGCGCACCAGGCCTTCGCCATCGACGGTCATCCAGACATCGCCATCGCGGTCCACCAGGATCGCATCGCTGCTGCCGGGCGGCAGCCCGTTGTCGGCGCCGAAACTGCGCCAACGGCCGTTTTCCCAGCGCGCCAGCCCGTCGTTGCGACGCACCAGCACGCGCCCTTCGCGGTCCAGCACCAACGGCGCTTGTCGCCCGATGGTTCTGCCATCGAGCAAGGGCAGCGGCCGCACGCTGAATTTGCTGGCGCCCGGCGCGCGATAGAGCAGGTTGCCGGTGCCGCGGACCCACAGTGCGCCGTCGTGATCGCGCAACACGCTGTACCAGCGATCGTCCGGCACGCCTTGGTCCGGCCCGTACACCTGCACCTTGCGTTGCGCATCGATGGCGCACAGCCGCTTGGCGCAGCCGGCCCACAAGGTGTCGCCGTCCACCGACAGGCTCAGCACCTTGGACAGCTCGGGCACGCGCACCCGTGTGGCGGTATCCAGCAGCGGCTCGCTATGCCAGTGGCCGTTGCCGCGTGCGCTCAATCGTTCCAGCGTGCCGCCATTGGCCAGCACCGTGCCCCAGGAGGGACTGGCCAGCAGCATGTCTTCCTGCAGGTGTTCGGCCTCGTCGGGGGCCAGCTTGCGGAAGCCGTGCTCGTCGCCGACGAACAGGGCCTGGAAGCCGGCCACCCACAGCCGCCCGTCGGCGGCTTCGGTCATCGAGGTGATCGGTTCGTTGCGCAGGCCATCCAGCATCACCTGCTGGAAGCTGCGCCCGTTGTAGCGATACAGGCCGCTTTCGGTACACACCCACAGCAGCGTGGCGCGGGTCTGCAGCAGGCAGGTGCCGGCCAGCCCGAGCAAGCCCTGGTCGTGGGCGTAGCGACGAATGCTCGCGCTCTGCGCGCCGGCCAGATCGGCCAGCGACAGCAAGGCCAGCAGCAGCACCGCCAAGAACGGTGCACGCCGGCCTGACGACCTGCATTGACGGTACTCAACCCCCACGAGCGTTGCACTCTCCCACGCATCGGCGCGTGTGGTCCGCGCCCCTCGCGCGGGTGTCTCACGCTTGCCATGGGCGGCCCCCATAGCAGGCCGCAGTAAACCGACTAGCGGCTGTTCACGCGTGTTTCTTTAATGCTTAAGCAGGCATGGCGGTGTGAGTGCGCAGCGCGCATGGCCATTGCCAGGGCATGTTGTTCCCGAGCTGCACACTGTTGCTGCAGGCGCGATCACGCAGATGGCTTGATGCCGGTTTCAAAACGGTTGCGTGCTGTTCGCACACAAGTACCCGTGTGGCAGCGGACATTCTCTGCAGCGACGTGTCTGCAGGCGCGCCGCCCAGGCGCGTTGTGCGCCGGGCGGTCGGCAGATCGCAGCATTGGCACGGCCTTTCGGCCTGCGTCCAGGCGCAGGCTCAGCCGCTGGCCGCGGCGTCGTAGCGCACATGGTCGTAATCGATGCGGTTGCGCCCATTGCGCTTGGCGCGATAGAGCGCGGCGTCCGCGCGCGCCAGCAGCTGTTCCAGGGTTTCGCCCGGCTGGAACCAGGCCACCCCGACCGAACAGGTCACCGGCAGCACGCCGCCATCGATCGGGTAGTTGCCGCAGATCCCGCGATGCAGTGCCTGCAGGCGATGGGTGGCCTCGGTACTGAGCCCCGGCAGCAGCGCCAGCAATTCCTCGCCGCCGTAGCGACCGATGCGGTCGTCGCCGCGCACCAGCGTGTCCAGGCGCCGGCCGACCTCGGCCAGCACCGCGTCCCCGGCCAGGTGGCCGTGCTGGTCGTTGACCAGCTTGAAGTGGTCCAGGTCGATCAACACCACCGCCAGCGGCCGCGCGCTGGTATCGGCACGCGCCAGCATGCCGCGCAGCGCGTGCAGGATGCCGGCGCGATTGAGCAGCCCGGTCAGCTCGTCGTGGGTGGCCTTGAGCGCGAGCTCGGCGCGTGCCGCCTCCAGCTCGCGCTTGTCCTGTTCCAGCTCGGCAGTGCGCTCGGCCACCAGTTGCTCCAGCTCGCGTTTGCGCCGCAGCAGTTTGCGCGTGCGCCAGCGCAGCAGCGCGATCACCGCGGCAATGCCCAGCAGCACGTAGCCGGCCACTGCCGGCACGCCGCGCCACCATGGCGGGCGCAGCACGAAACGCAGCCGCGCGACCGGGCTGGCGCTGCGTTGGTAGGCATCCAGCGCCTGGACTTCCAGCGTGTAGGTGCCGGGCGGCAACAGCGGGTAGGTGAGGTGACTGAGCGAGGTCTGGGTCCAGCGCGCCTGGTGGCCCTCCACCCGGTAGCGGAAGCTGATGCGGTCCGGGCCGCCTTCGGCGCCGGGCGCGCTGATGTCCACATCCAGCGGCACCTGCGACCAATCGACCTGCGCTCCCGGCATGATCGCCTGGTTGCCACGCCGCACGCGCAGGATGTCCACGCGCAGTGGCGGCGCGGCGAACACGCGCAACGGATCGATCAGATGGGTGGCGCCGCGGCTGCTGCCGAGCCAGATGCTGCCATCCACATCCTCGAAGAACGCATTGGCCGACATGTCGTCCCACAACAGGCCCTCGGTGCGCGTGGCCCGCGACCAATGGCCGTTTTGCAGCATGTCCAGGCCCTGACTGCTGCCCAGCCACAGCCGGCCCTCGCGGTCGTGGCGCAGGATGAACGGCATTACCCGCGCCACCAGCGGATCGTCCACCGCGCGCAGCGCCAGCACGCCATCGGCCTGCAGGCGGCCATGCCACAGCCCGGTATCGCGCAGCGAGATCCACAGCTCGCCATCGGGAGCAAAATCGATCAGGAAGAAATCCTGGCTGGGCAGCGCGCCACGCACCTGCACGCGCTGCCAGGCACTTTCTGCCTGCCGCTTGTACAGCCCCTCGCGGGTGCTGGCCCAGAGCCGGCCCTGGGGGTCGAGATCGACATCGCCCACGAACGCGGCCGGCACGCCCGGATCGCGGATGGCCTGGTATGGCGCGCCCGGCGGCATGTGATACAGGCCGCGCGGGGTGGTGATCCACAAGGTGCCGGCCGCGTCGAACAGCAGCTTGTTGATCGGCAGGCCCAGCTGCAGCACGTCGACGGTCCGGCCGCTGCGCGGATCGCGCCGCGCCAGCGCGCCGGACGAGCGTGCCACCCAGGCGGCGCCGTCTGTCGGCGAGAGCGCCAGAGAGATCGACTGCAGCAGCGGCTGGCCGTCGTCCAGCGTCCACGGCTGCATGCGCCCGCTGCGCGGATCCAGCACATTGGAGCCGGCATCGCTGCCGACCAGCAGTTCCCCGCTGGGCAGGCGCTGGATCATCCAGGTCGGCGCTTCCGCCAGGCCCTGGCTTTCGTCCCAGTGTTCGATGTTGCCGTAGCCCAACCAGCGCTGCACGCCCAGGCCACGGGTACCGATCCACAGCTGGCCGGTGCGCTGCATCAGCAACGGGCCGACCATCGGGCTGATCGGCAGCCCCTGGTCGTGGCCAAAATAGCGCCAGTGATCGCCTTCCCAGCGCACCAGGCCGCGATCGGAGCGTGTCAGCAGGCGGCCCTGTGCATCTTCGGACAGGGTGGTGGCGGCCGAGAGCGTGTCGAAGCTGGTGCCTGCCGGCGCCGCATGGTTGCGGAATACACGCTCGCCCGGCGCGCGCGATAGCACCAGGCCACCGCCGCGCAGCCACAGGGTGTTCTGGTGGTCGCGAAAGATCGCCCGCCACTGCCGCTCCGGCACTCCGTCGGCTTCGCCGAGCAGCTCGGTGCGTCCGTTCTCGTCGATCCGGCAGACGTGCGGCCCGCAGCTGCTCCATAGCGCCGTGCCATCGGCAAGTAACGCCTTGCCGGCCGGCAGGCTGGTGCCATCGGCCAGCTGCAACGGCAGCGGGTGCACCGACCAGCCGCCCGTGTGGTCCGGCGACAGGCGCAGCAAGGCGTTCTCGCTGACCACTACCATGCCGCCGGCGTAGGCGGCCAGCACATTGCCGCTGTCGGCGCGGATCGGTTTGCCGTCGCGCAGCAGCTGCACGAACGCACCGCCGTCGCGTACGAACACGCCGTTGGCACTGGCCACCCATAACCGTCCTGCCGCATCCAGCGCCAGGGCGCGGATATAGCGCGCATCCAGGCCGCTTTCCTGGCCGACCGGTATGAAACTCTCGCGCTCGAAGCGGTGCAGGGCCAGCTCGGTGCCCACCCAGACCACGCCCTGGCGGTCTTCGAGCAGGCTGTTGACGGTCATGCCCTGCAGGCCATCGGCCTGGGCGTAGTCGCGGAAGCTGTAGGTCTGCGCCCGCGCGTGGCTGCACGCCAGCAGCACGGCAATCCAAAGACAGCCCCAGGCCCACCAGTGGCCGCGTCGTGACGCAATCGGAGCGAACAGCGCAGACAGGTTGGGCATCGGTTCCCGCCGACTTTGGCGTGGGTGAGTGATGACGATTGGCGGTATCAATCGTCCTGTGGCGTTGACGGCTGACCGGCGAAAAACTTGAGGCAGTTCACACTTATGGATGTGTCCGCTAGGCAGTCAATTCCCTGGCGGCGTCGAAGGCGGTATCGAACATGCGTTGCACGGGCGGCGCGAATTCGCTGGCGAAGCTGGACAGCAGGAACAGCCCCAGCAACACGGTCAGCGGCAGGCCTAGCTGCATCGGATTCAGCGCCGGCGCAGCCTTGGCCAGCGCGCCGAAGGCCAGGTTGACCGCCAGCATCGCCACCATCATCGGCAGTGCCAGGGTGAGCCCGCCGCGCAGGATCTGCAGGAACAGGGTCGGCGCTACTTCGGCGAAGGCGGCGGCGTCGGGAAGCGCGGTGCCGATCGGCAGGGCCTTGTAGCTGTCCACCAGCAATGCGATCACTGCCAGATGTCCGTTGGCCGCGAAGAACAGCAAGCCGAACCCGAGATAGAACCACTGCGCGATCACTCCGGAGGTGACTCCGCGCAGCGGGTCGGACATCTGCGCAAACGACAGGCCGGTGGACTGCGACACCAGCTCGCCGGCCATCGCGCCGGCCTCGAAGATCAGCTTGAGCATGAAGCCCATGCTGGCGCCCACCGCCAGCTCGCGGGCGACGCTGAGCACCGCCTGGGCGGTGAAACCGTCCCAGTCCGGCACCGGCGGCAGCAGCGGCGCCAGCACCATCGACAAGGTCCCGGCCAGCATCACCCGCACCCGTCCCGGCACCGCGCGCGTGCCGATCAATGGCATCGCGGTCAGCAGCGCACCGGTGCGCAGCATGGTCCACATGATCGCCCCGACCATCGCGAACGCGCGCTGGCCGTCGATCACCATCTGGGTGGCAGCATCCATCCGGCCGGGTCCGCTAGCCGATCAGGTGCGGTATGCGCTGGAACAGCGCAATGGTGAACTCCACCAGATGCCCCAGCAGCATGCTGCCGGTGGCAAACAGGGTGGCCGTCAATGCCACCGCCTTGGCCACGAAGGCGATGGTCGGCTCGTTCAACTGGGTGGCCGCCTGCACCACGCCGATCACGACACCGACAACCAGCACCGCCAGCAACATCGGGCCGGCAATCCACAGGACGGTGACCAGGCCACCACGCAATTCGGTCAGGGCGATTTCAGGGCTCATGGGTGTGGTGATGCAAGTGGGGTGCCAAAGGATGGGATTGGGGAATCGGGAATCGGGAATCGGGAATCGGGAATCGGGAATCGGGAATCGGGAATCGGGAATCGGGAGGCTGAATAGGGGAATGAGGTCTGAAGCTGGTGCGACGGTGTGTGGGCTGACCGAGGTGCGGTCTGCAGAGGCTCGGCCCTCTCCAGCGGGAGAGAGGGGTTGGGGTGAGGGTGCGAGGCGAAGCCATGCGTGTTGGGTGGCTCCGCTGGGGCATTGCTCAGCCGTGCGCTTCGGCCGCTATCGGCTGCACTGGCTGGCGCGCTTGCTGTGTGCTCTGCGTCTGCTGCCCTACGTCGGGCCCATACCGAAGCGGCAGGCCGGGTCGACACGCCGGCAGGGCGGCGCGCATGCAGACCTTGCGGCTACGACGCGTTGAAGCTCGCGGCCAATGTGCCCACCACCAGCACCCAGCCATCTACCAGGATGAACAGCAGGATCTTGAACGGCGCCGAGATCAACATCGGCGACAGCATCATCATGCCCATCGACATCAGCACGCTGGCGACCACCAGATCGATGATCACGAACGGGATGAAGATCAGAAAGCCGATCTCGAACGCCGTCTTCAGCTCGCTGGTCACGAACGAGGCCACCAGCACCGGGAACGGCACCGCGTCCGGGCCGGCGTACTTGCCGTCGCCGGCCATGCCGGCAAAGGTCATCAGGTCGGTCTCGCGGATCTGCGCCAGCATGAAGGCGCGCAGCGGCTGGGTGGTCAGCGTCCAGGCGGTCTGGAAATCGATCTGGTTGTTGAGGTACGGCGAGAGCCCGGCACCCCACATCTTCTGCCACACCGGCATCATCACCAGCGCGGTCAGGAACATCGACAGCCCCAGCAGTACCTGGTTGGACGGGGTCTGGCCGGTACCCAGCGCCTGGCGCAGCAGGCCCAGCACGATGGTGATGCGGGTGAAGGCGGTCAGCACCAGCAGCATCGACGGCAGCAGGGTGATCGCCGTCATCAGCAGCAAGGTCTGCAGCGGCAGGCTCACCGGCTGGTCGCCGATGCGGCCGACGCTGACATTGGGCAACGACGGCAGCTGATTGGCGCCGCCCGGAGCGGCCGCCGGCGCTGCGGCAGGAGCGGCGGCCTGGGCCATGGCCGGCAATGCGGCAGGCGTGGCAGCGGCCAGCAGCGGGCAGCTCATCACCAGCAGGATCAGCACCAGGCGGAGGCTGCGCCCCCAGCGATTCCAACGACTCAACATGTCACGGGTCCTTGCGCAGCTTCTGTGCCAGCAGCTGGGCGAAATTGGGAAGTTGCTTGAAGTTGGGCAGGGTGGGGGCGGGCGCGGACGGCAGCGGTTCGGACAGGGTGTGCAAGGTGTTGATGCCGCCGGCGGTGACGCCGAGCAACAACTGCTGGCCGTTGACCTCCACCACCACCACGCGTTCCTTGGCACCCACCGCCAGGCTGGTCACCACCCGCAGGCCCTCGGTACTGCGGAAACCGCTGCCGGGCATGCGCTTGAGCAACCAGCCCAGGCCGACGATCAGCGCCAGCACCAGCAGCAATGCAAAGACCGCGCCAAACAGGCTGGGCGAGGACGGCGCCTGCGCGCCGACCTGGGTGGCCTTGGCCGCGACTGGCGCGGCCAAGGCCAGCAGGCCGATCACCGCAGCCTCCGGATCCGTTCGCTGGGGCTGACCACGTCGGTCAGGCGGATGCCGAAGCGGTCGTTGATGACGACGACTTCGCCATGCGCGATCAAGGTACCGTTGACGTACACGTCCAGCGGCTCGCCGGCGCCGCGCTCCAGTTCCACCACCGAGCCCTGGTTGAGCTGCAGCAGGTTGCGGATCGGGATGCGCGCGCGGCCCACTTCCAGCGACAGCGTCACCGGCACGTCCAGGATGACGTCCAGGTTGAGGTCGGTGGCATTCTGGTCGTGCTCGGCCTGCAGGCTGTCGAAGGTGGCAGGCGCGGCGTCGAGGATGTCGGAGTTGATCATTTGCTGGAGTCCTGGGAGGGAACGGCGCGTGGGGCTTGCACGCCGGGCGGGCGTACGGCGGTGATCTTGACGGCGTTGTTGCCATTGGAAACGCCGAATTCGCCGGTGAACAACGGGATGTCTTCCACGCACAGCGGCACCTGTGCGGGCAGGTCGATCGGCAGGATGTCGCCGATCTTCAGGCCGGTAAGCTGGCGCAGGCTCATGCGCTTGCTGGCCAGCACGCTGGACAGGGTCACCTCGGCGGTGTCCAGCTGCTCGCGCAGCATCACGTTCCAGGAGTCGTCGCGGTCGTTGCGGTCGCTCTGGATGCCGGCATCGAGCAGTTCGCGGATCGGCTCCAGCATCGAATATGGCAGGGTGATGTGGATCTCGCCGCCGCCGCCTTCCAGTTCGACATGGAAGCGGCACACCACCACATACTCGCGCGGGGTGACGATGTTGGCGAAGTGCGGGTTGATCTCCGAGTTGATGTACTCGAAGTCCACTTCCATCACCGGCGCCCAGGCTTCCTTCAGGTCGGCAAAGGTCTGCTTGAGCATCAGTTGCACCACGCGCATCTCGGTGGCGGTGAATTCGCGACCTTCGATACGGGTGTGGTAACGGCCGTCGCCACCGAAGAAGTTGTCCACCACGGTGAACACCAGCGTGGGTTCGAACACGATCAGGCCGGTGCCGCGCAGCGGCTTGAAACGGATCAGGTTGAGGTTGGTGGGCACATACAGCGAGTGCATGTACTCGTTGAACTTGACCAGGTCGATGCCGCGCACCGACAGGTCGGCCGAGCGCCGGATCAGGTTGAACAGGCCGATGCGCCACAGCCGCGCGAAGCGCTCGTTGACCATCTCCAGGGTCGGCATGCGGCCGCGGATGATGCGGTCCTGGCTGGACAGGTCGTACTGGCGCGCCTCGCCGGGCAGCGGCTCCGGCTCGGTATTGACCGCACCCGAATCCACGCCATGCAGCAGGGCATCGATTTCGTCCTGGGAAAGCAGATCGCTGACGCTCATGGGGCAGGCCTTACTGGGTGACGAAACTGGTGAACAGCAGTTCTTCGACGCACTTCTTGCCGGTCTCGCTGGTCATGACCTTCTGCGCTTCGGCTAGGGCGGCCTTCTGCAGCTTCTGCTTGCCGACCAGGTCGGCCACATCGGTGGCCTTGACCTGCGACAGCAGCATCAGCAGATGCGCGCGGATGGCCGGGGCGTTTTCGGTGATCAGCTTGAGGTCTTCCGGGTCGCGGGTGACCAGCTGCACTTCGACCTGCAGGTACTGCGGGCCGTCGCCGGGATCGGCCAGGTTGACCACGATCGCCGGATCCATCGGGAAGTACTGCGCCGGCTTGGGCACTTCGGCCACCTTGGGCGCGGCGTGCTTGCCGTCTTTCTCCTCGCCCTTGTGGCCGAAGAAGAACCAGGCGCCGCCGCCGGCAGCGGCCAGCACCACGACCCCGACGGCGATCAGCAGAAGTTTCTTGCCGCCCTTCTTCTTGTCGCCCTTGTCGTCTTTGTCTTCGGTCTTCTTGGGTTTTTCCGCGGCTGCCACAGTCTGCTCCAGGGGGAATGCTCACCCAGTGCATGCAATTGGCATGCCAATCAGGCGACGGTTTCCTGGCGCGCGTGCAGCTTCAACGGCAAAACCCCCGCAGGCCTTGCGCTGCGAGGGGCGTGGGGTGGTGCCGGAGCTTGCCGGCACCCAGATTTGAGCCGCGCCGGGGCGTACCCGGCGCGGGCGCTCAGGCGTAGGCGTCCAGCAATCCACGCTGGCGTAACACCACCGACGGAATTCCGACGGGCGGGCTGTCGTCCAGGCTGAGGCCTGTGCCGTCGTTGCCGCCGCCGTTGCGGTTGCCGGACTGGTTCTGCTGTTGCTGGCCAACATCGGCCTGGCCGAGCTGGAAGCCGTTCTGGCCGAGCATTTCGCGCAGGCGCGGCAGGCTCTGCTCCAGCGCCTGGCGCACGTCGGCATTGGCGGAGCTGAAGCTGGCGTTGACCTTGTCGCCCTCCAGATGCAGCCGCACCTCGACCGGGCCCATCTCGTTCGGGGTCACCTTGATATGGGCATGGCCGATCTTCTGGTCGGCCAGCCAGCTCATGCGCGCGCCGATGGCGTCGTCGAAGGTGTCGCTGCCCATTTCCGGGGTCGGGGTGGGCGAGGCGCTGAACACCGGCGCCGGGTCCTGCAGGCGGCCGAGCGCGGCCGCCGTGGTGGTCGGCAGCACGAACGCCGGGGCGTCCGGCGCGGCCGGGCCGGCGCTGTCGTCGGTACCCGGGTCCAGCGCCTTGGTCGCCATGCTCATCAGCGCGGCCGCCTGGGCGTCGCCGCTCAAGGCGGCGACGGAGGTGGGCTTGGCGCCTGCGGCAGCAGCCGGTGCCAACGCGCCCAACGAGGGCAGGGCGGTGCCGGCGGTCGCGGGTGCGGTGGGTGCGGCCGCGTCGGTCGGCAGCGCGGTCGCCGCCGGCGTGGCGCCGGCGGCAGCGGTCACGCCGGCCGCCAGTGCCGCAGCCGCGGCCGCCAGCACATCGCCGCCGGGCAGTGCCTGCGCCAGCAGACCCATGCCGAAGCCGCCGAGGCCCGGCGGTGGCCAGCCGGTGTCGGTGGCGGTGGCTGCGTCGGCCGGTGCGTCTTCGCCGTTGCTCGCGGTCTTGCCGCCCTTGCCGGTCTTGGCGGTGGCGGCAGCGCTGCTACTGTCGGCGGCAGACGACTCCTTGGCGGCGCCGGACTTGGCGGCCTTGGCATCGCCATCCTGCGCGCGCGGGCGTGCGGTGGCGTCGCCCGCCGCGTCGTCGCCGTGGTCGTCGTCGCTGCGCTGCTTGTCGGGCTGGCTGGGCTTGGGCGCGGCCTGCTTGGCCGGCACGCGCTCGGGCGCCTGCGGCGGGGCCTGGTTCGGCGTGTTGGCCGGGTTGAGCATGCGCGCGAACTGATCCTGGCCAGCGTCCGGCTCGGACGAGGGATCGCTGTAGCTGGATTTCTTGCCGGTGCCGGCGAGTGCGCCGAGGCCGGCGGCAAAAGCGGACAAGGGGTTCATGCGGATTCTCCGTGGGTGTCTTCGCTGCGGGCCAGGCGCGAACGACGCGCGCCGAGGTCGTCCATCTCACGCTGGTCGCGGCGTTCGATCACCTTGTTCTCCTGCGCGCGGTAGCTGGCCGCCAGTTGCTCCAGCACCTGCTTCTCGCGGCTGGCCAGCAGCAGCCGGGTGCGCTCGGCTTCCACCTTGTTGCGGTTGGTTTCCACGGTCTGCGCCTGCTGCAGCACGGCGCTGTCGAGCCGGTCCAGGAAGGCGCGGCGGTTGGTCAGTGCAGCGGCGCTGGTGCCGGCCATGTGGCTGTTGGCGTATTCCTCGGCGTAGCGGCGCAGCTCTTCCAGGCGCGACTGGTGGGTGTCCAGGGCGCGCTGACGCTCGGCCAGGTCGCGCGCGACCTTGTCTTCCTGTTCCTGGGCGCGGCGCAGCAGGGGGTCGATCCGTTTGGACTGCATCATGGATTAGTTCTCGGGTTCGACCAGCCGCTGCAACGCGGACAGGCTGTCGGGCAGGTCGGCGGCCCGGTGGACATCCTGGCCGAGGAATTCGACGATCTCCGGCCAGCGCGCCAATGCTTCGTCGGTGGCCGGGTCGCTGCCGCGCTGGTAGGCGCCGATGGCGATCAGGTCGCGGTTGGCGGTGTAGGCCGACAGCAGGCGCTTGAGCTTGCGGATGCGCAGGCGCCAGGTGTCATCGGCGATGTCCTGCACCACGCGGCTGACCGAGGATTCGACGTCGATGGCCGGGTACAGGCCGCTGTCGGCAACCCGGCGCGACAGCAGGATGTGGCCGTCGAGGATGGCGCGCGCGGCGTCGGCGATCGGATCCTGCGGGTCGTCGCCTTCGGTCAGCACGGTGTAGAAGGCGGTGATCGAGCCGCGCCCCTTGGCGCCGTTGCCGGCGCGTTCGACCAACGCCGGCAATTTGGCGAACACCGACGGCGGATAGCCGCGGGTGGTCGGCGGCTCGCCGACCGACAGGCCGATCTCGCGCTGCGCCTGGGCGAAACGGGTCAGCGAATCCATCAGCAGCAGCACGTTCAGGCCCTGGTCGCGGAACCATTCGGCGATGGCGGTGGCGCGGTAGGCGCCGTGCAGACGCGCCAACGGCGGGCGGTCGGCCGGGGCGGCCACCACCACGGCGCGGCGCAGGCCTTCCTCGCCCAGCGTGGTTTCGACGAAGTCGCGCACTTCGCGGCCACGTTCGCCGATCAGCCCGACCACGATGACGTCGGCCGAGGTGAAGCGGGTCATCATGCCGAGCAGTGTCGATTTACCGACGCCGGAGCCGGCGAACAGGCCGACGCGCTGGCCGCGGCCGATCGGTAGCAGCGCGTTGATCGCGCGCACGCCGACATCCAGCGAGGTGGTGATGGGCTCGCGCGCCAGCGGGTTGATCGACACGCCGGCCATGCTGACGCTGCCTTCGCCGCGGATCGGGCCCTTGCCGTCCAGCGGGGTGCCGTCGCTGTCGATGACGCGGCCGAGCAGGCCTTCGCCCACTTCCACGCCGCCGCGGCGCCGCGAGGGCACCACGCGGGCGTTGGGCAGCAGGCCATGCAGCTCGGCGCTGGGCATCAGGTAGGTGCGTTCGCCGGCAAAGCCGACCACTTCGGCATCGACCCAGCCGCCGTCGACTTCGACCTTGCAAGTGGCGCCCATCGGCGCCTCGCAGCCGGTGGCTTCCAGGGTCAGGCCGACCGCGCGGCGCAGGATGCCTTCGCGGATCAGGGTGCGCCCGGCGCTCGGTTCCAGCCCGAGTCCGCTCAGGCGAGTGGCCAGGCGCAGGTTGCGTGCGTCCAGCCAGTCGGCCGGGGTGGCGCCCAGCAGGGCGCTCACAGGCCCGCTCCGGATTTGCGCATGACTGTCTCCAGCGCGGCCCGCAGGCGCGCGTCCAAGGTGCCGTCCACGCGCACGCTTTCGGCGTGCACGCGCAGGTCGCCGCGGCTCAGGCTCAGGTCCGGGGCCACGCGGGTGGTGCTGCTGGGCGCCAGATGCGGCAGCAGCGCGGTGATGTCATCGGGATGCAGGCGCACTTCCACCTCGCGGCCGGCGCCGCCGACCGCATCGACGGCCTCCTGCACCAGCTCGGCCAGCAGCTGCGGGTCGGCCTCATAGGCACGCCCGACCAGCGAGCCGGCGATGCGCACGGCCAGCTCGCCGAGCGCGCCGACCACTTCGTTCTCCAGCCGCGCCAGTGGGCGGGTGAAGTTGTCCAGGATGCCGTCGATCTGCGCGGTCAGGCGGCGCACTTCGGACTGGCCCTGGGCAAAGCCTTCGGCATGGCCGCGGGCGAAACCTTCCTGCTGGGCGGCGTCCTCGATCGCCTGGATCTCTTCCAGGGTCGGCGGACGCAGCACCGGCTCGAGCACGGCCGGCTCGTCGTACTCCGGCGCCGGCGGGGCCGGCTCCAGGTGCAGGTCGGGGGCCAGCCAGCGAGTGACGATGTCGTTCATACCATCGCCTCCGCACCGGCGCCGCCGAGGCTGATGGCGCCTTCGTCAGCCAGGCGGCGGACGATGGTGAGGATTTCCTTTTGCGCCGCTTCCACGTCGGCCAGGCGTACCGGGCCGCGCGCTTCCATGTCCTCGAGCAGGATCTCGGCGGCGCGCTGGGACATGTTGCGGGTGATCTTCTCGCGCACCTTGACGTCGGCACCGCGCAGGGCCAGGCCCAGGCGCTCGCCGGAGACCTCGCGCAGCAGCGTCTGCAGGCCGCGGTCATCCAGGTCCACCAGGTTGTCGAACACGAACATCAGGTCCTGGATCTTGCCGGCCAGGTCGGCGTCGATCTTGCCGATCTCGCCCAGCACGCCCTGGTCGGCGCCGGTGTCGAGGAAGTTGAGGATGTTGGCGGCGACCTTGATGCCACCCACGTTGGACGACTTGAGGTTCTGGTTGCCGGAAAACTGGCGCTCCATGATGTCGTTGAGCTCGCTCAGCGCATTGGGCGGGATGCCGTCCAGGGTGGCGATGCGCAGCAGCACGTCGGCGCGGGTGCGCTCGGGCAGCAGCTTCAGGGCCTCGGCGGCCTGGTCGCTGTCCAGATGCGCCATGACGATGGCGATGATCTGCGGGTGCTCGTTGCGCACCAGGTCGGCCACCGCGCGCGGGTCCATCCACTTCAGGGTGTCCAGGCCGGTGGTGTTGCGGCCGAGCAGGATGCGGTCGATCAGGCCACCGGCCTTGTCGGCGCCCAGCGCCTGGATCAGCACGTTGCGGATGTAGTCGTCGGCGCCCACGCCCAGCGAGGTCTTGCCGGCCAGTTCGCCGTTGAACTCGTCCATCACCTTCTCGACCTGATCGCGCGAGATGCCGGTCATGGTGGCCATGGCGATGCCGATCTTCTGCACCTCCTTGGGGTCCATGTGCTTGAGCACTTCGGCGGCGTCGCTTTCCCCAAGCGACAGCAGCAGCACGGCGGCGCGCTGTACGCCGGTCATCGGTGGTGTATCAGGCTTCACTGGCGACCCATCCCTTCACGACTTGTGCGACACGTTTTGAATCGGCTTTGACTGCTTCGCGTGCGAGACGCATGCGTTCTTCGTAGGCGTCCGGCAGCGCGATCGGGTTCTTGCGGTCCTGACCGAGCTGGGCGGTGTCCTCTTCCAGACGCGGCATCAGGTCGTCATCGTCGACCATCCGCACGTCGGCGCTCTGCGGAGTGCCATCGTTGCCGCCCTTGGCCTGCTTTTCCTTGATTGCGGTCACGCCGGTGAGCTGGCGCAGTGTGGGGCGCACCACGCCGAACAGCAGCGCCAGCACCACCACCGCACCGACCAGCAGGCGCAGACCGTTCTGCACGCGCGGGTCTTCCCACCACTTCGGGCCTTCCTCGCCGGCCACCGCTTCGCGCACGAACGGGGCGTTCATCACCGACACCGTGTCGCCACGGGCCGCGTCGAAGCCCACCGCCTGCTTGACCAGGCCCTCGATGCGGGTGAGCTCGGCGGCCGTCAGCGGCTGCTCGACCATCTTGCCCTTGGCACCGGGGCGCGGGACGTTGTCCAGCAGCACCGCCACCGACACCCGCTTGATGCGGCCGGCCGGCTGGCGGGTGTGTTGCAAGGTCCGGTCCAATTCGTAATTGCGGGTGGCGCTCTTGGAACTTTCGGTCGGCGCGGCCGGTGCGGCGGCCTGGCCGTTGGCAGCGGCCGGGGTGCCCGGTGCGCCGGCAGTGGCGTTTGCGGCTGGCGCCGGCGGCTGGCCGGGGCTGTTGCTGGTGGCGCCCGGGGGGCCCTGCGGGCCGGTGGCGCTGGTGCTGGTGTCGCTGACCTGTTCGCTGCGCAGCTTGGCCGGTTCGCCGTTGTAGAGCTCGCGGGCTTCCTCGACCACCGAGAAGTCCATGTCCACGCTGACTTCCGGGTTGACCCGGCCCGGGCCGGTCATCGGCTCGAGCAGCTCGCGGATACGCTGGTTGTAGGAGCTTTCCTGGCGACGCACCTGTTCGAACTGGGCGGCGTGCTGGGCGGCGTCGCTGTTGGGATCGGCGATGGAGAGCATGCGGCCGCTCTGGTCGACCACGGTGACGCGCTCGGGGGTCATGTCCGGGATGCTGGAGGCGACCAGGTTGACGATGGCATCGACCTGGTTGCGCTCCAGGCCCTGGCCGCCGCGCAGCTCCAGCACCACCGAGGCGCTGGCCACGTCACGCTGGCGGGTGAAGGCGCTGGGCTTGGGAATGGCCAGATGCACACGGGCCTCGCGCACCGGGCGCAGGGTGCCGATGGTGCGCGACAACTCGGTTTCCAGGGCGTGCTGGTAGCGGGCGTTTTCGACGAACTGGCTGACGCCGAAGCCGGGATCCTTCTCCATCAGCTCGAAGCCGCCGCCGGTTTCCTTGCCGGTCAGGCCGGAGCCGGCCAGTTTCAGGCGGGCATCGTACAGACGGTCCTGCGGTACCGAGATGGCGCCGGTGTCCTGGTCGATCTTGAACGGGATCTGCGCGGTGCGCAGCAGGTCGGCCGCTTCGGCATTGCCCTTGTCGTCCAGGCCGGTGTACAGCGACTGGTAACCGGGCTTCTGCGACCAGAAGAACACTGCCAGACCGGCCGCCACCGCCACGGCGATCATCGCCATCATGGTCAGCTTGCGGGTGATCTGCAGGCTGCGGACACGGTCGAACCATTGCCCCGCCTTTTCGGCGTTCTGGTTCATGTTTTCTTTGGTGATCGCGAGAGCCATGTGTCGTCAACCCTTACAGCGGCATGTTCATGACGTCCTGATAAGCCTGGACGAGACGGTTGCGGACTTCCACGGTGGCGCGGAAGGCCACCTGGGACTGCTGGGAGGCGACCATGACCCGTGCCAGATCGGCATTGGGGTCGCCCATTTCAAAAGCCTTGGCCAAGGCGCCGGACTTCTGCTGGGCCTCGTTGACGCCGCCGATGGCGCCGCGCAAGGTCTCGCTGAAGCTCGGTGCCTGGGTGGCCGGTGTTCCCTGCGTGCCGGCCAGCCCCTGGATCTGATTGCCGCGCGCCGCATCGCCCACCGCGCCCATCGGGCCTTGGCCCATCTGCGTCTGGTAGCTGCGGATCTGCGAGAGGATGGAGGTAACGGAATCGCTCATGGGTGCGGTCAGCCAGGGAGGCATTCACACCAATGCAAGCGGCGTGCCGAAACCGCGCCGGGATTCCGGCGCCGGGGGCGGGGAGGGGCTTCAGTCAGCGCGGATGGGTCCGGCGCTGGGCGGGCAAGGGCCCATCGAGAGGGTCGGTGTGTGGTTGCAAGCAGGCCATGACGTGCATCGTCCGGATCACCTTGTGTCCGACAATTTTCCCGTCACAAGCTGAGCAACGGGCGGACGTCCAACAAGCAATCGATTGACCTCTCGGCGTCTCAATGCCTCGCAATAAGCGTGTTTTTCTACCTGGCCACCGACCAACTTCCCGGTGCGGTGTCCTCGCCAATTGCGGGACCGTGTGGCGGCATGGATGCCGCCACCGAGCCTCCACGGACGGATTCACGGCGTCTCCCGCGAAGGGTGAGGGCACCGCGCCCTCGACCGACTCAGCGTTTGAAGGGGCCAAACGACGCTACGACTCCACATCAGTGTCGCTGCAAGCCGATTGAATCGGGCCGGCTTTGCTTGGCCTGATGACACCATGCCCGGAGCCGGAGCCCGCGCCGCGGCCTCGATCCACTAATCCGGCAACCACGCCTCGCGCCAGCGATCAAGATTGCTTCCGGTCAGCATCCAGTCGCGGCGCACCACGTCACGCAAGGCCGCGCCCTTTGCCGCCGAAGCGGCCGGGTCGGCCAGATGCTCGCGGATCGCGCCGATCCAGTCACGGTAGCGGTTTTTCACCAGGGTCACCGGCAGGTTGCCCTGGTAGCAGCGCACATCGCTGGCGATCACCGGATAGCCGCAGGCGCCGTATTCGAGCAGGCGCAGATTGCTCTTGCACTCGTTGAACAGGTTCTGTTCCACCGGCGCCAGCGCCAGATCCAGATCCAGCGCCGCCAGTGCGGCCGGGTAATGATCGATCGGCACGCCAGGCTGGAACTGATGGATGTGCTGGCGCAACGCGAACGGGTACATCCCCATGAATACCCATTCGACCTCGTCGGCCAGCTCGCGCACCACATCGGCGATCAGTTCCAGGTCGCCGGTGTGACTGACGCCGCCGGCCCAGCCGATGCGTGGCTTGCCACCCTGGCGTTGCCTGCGTTCGCTGCGTGCGGGCAGGTGCTCCCACCAATGCGGTGGCAGGCGGTTTTCGGCCACGCGGATATCGCCATGCAACCCGGCGAACGTCTCGGCCAGGGCAGGGGTGGACACCACGAAGCGATCCACCATGCCCAGCCCGCGCCGCACGGTCTTGAGGATGTCCTTGGGCATGTGCTCGCGATGCGCGTTCTTCAGCGGCAGGTTGGGCAGGTAGTCGTCCAGCTCGTAGACCTTGAACGCGCGCGACAGCGCCTGCATGCGCCGCATCGCTTCCAGTCGCGGCTCGCCGACCTGGCGTTGCAGGATCACCACGTCGGGATCCTGGCGTGCCAGCTCGCTGATCTCCAGATAGCCGTTGAACAGCACGCCTTCGACCATGCCGGCCTCGCGCAGGGCGCGCAGCGGCTGGATTACCCGGTAGTGGCCGCAGCCTTCGATATCGGCGGGCAGGGCGATCATCGTCGGCAGCGGTCGCCACGACTGCAGCGGCCGCCAACTGGCGCGCGGGTCGGCCAGCTGGAAGCCGGCGCCGGGATCCAGCGAGAAGCCCGGGTTGTAGGCCGGGTCGTTGGCCATCACCGGCAGCCAACGCGCATACATCGCTTCTTCGTCGAGTGCAGTGGCGGGCGTCGCGTCGGGCGGGTCGATCAGCAACTGCGCGCGCGCGGCGTAGACGTTGAGATAGCCGGCCTGCTGCAGGCGCAGACATAGATCGACATCGCTCCATTGCGCCAATGCCGGTTCCTGCGCAAAGCCGCCGGCGTCCAGGAACAGCTGGCGCGGCAGCATCAGGCATTCGCCACTGAGCGCGCTGTAGTTCTGATCCAGCTGCAGGCGCTGCAGATAACCCGATTCGTCAAACGCCGCACCTGCAAAGGCGCGCGCCGCTGGTGCCCCCAAGCCCAGCAGCAAGCCGGCGTGATGCACGGTGCCGTCGCCGCGCAGCAGCTTGCCGGCCACCGCGCCGACCTCCGGGCGCAGCGCGTGGTTGAGCAACTGCGCCAGCCAATCGGCCTTGATCGCTGCCGCGCCGGCCGCCAACCACAGCAACATCTCCCCACGTGCCTGTTCGGCCGCCGCATTGCAGGCCGCCTCGCGCGAGGGCACACCGTCGAAGCGCAGCACGCGGATCTGCTGCAGGCCGAGGTTGTCGATGCCCGCCAGCCAGTCGCGCAACCCCGGCTCGGCGCTGTCGCCGCGATCCAGCAACAGCAGCTCGTAGTGCGGGTAGCCGGTGTTGGCGAGCACGCTTTCCAGGCAGCGCTGCACCTGCGCCAGGCGTCCATCCACCAGCACCAGAATGCTGACCAATGGTTGCTGTGCATGACGGTAGTCCACCGTATGCCGGCCGGGACCGTTGCTGCTCACCACCGCGTCCAGGTACCCGCGCGCGGCAAGATGGCGGCTGATGGCGCGCTGCTCGTCTTCGTCGCCATGCCGCGTGGTGGCCGATGCCACCAGCAAGGGTTCGGCGATGTGCTGGATGCAGGCCAGGCCATAACGCTCGACCAGCCCAAGCTGGTAATCCAGTTCGAAGGCGTCGCTCGTTTCGGTTGCAAAGCCGCCATCGGCCACTAGCGTCTGGTGCCGGAACAGCCAATGCCGCGACATCGTCGACGGTGAACTGAGCAACATGTCCAGATACAGCGCCGGCCGCATCGCCAGCCCCAGCTGACCGCCGTCCAGCGCGACCACTTCATCGGCGTAGATGGCCTGACACGTGTCCGGCAGCGCGAGCATCTCCAGCGCCAGCATCAGCAGGCCGCTGGCGGTGAACAGGCTGCCGGGCTGGACCAGCAGCACCCAGTCGATGGACTGTTGCGTGGCGATGGTTCGATTGAGGGTGGGCACCAACCCGTCCGCACCGATCGGCACACCGCGCTCGCCGTGCTCGGCGGCCTGCTGCGGCGAGCTGCTGATCACCCAGGTCTGCTGGTTCCGATAACACGCCAGCGCCGCCAGGCTGGCCTGGGTTGCGGCCACCGCTGCCGCATCGCCGTCGCTGTCGACCACCATCACTGCGATCCGCGGGCCGCCCGCATGCGCCTGCAAACGTGCATCGATCAAGGCGCGCTGCACGGTGCTGGGATGACGCACCCCCAACCAGGTGGCCGGCGACACGCGCTCGGCCATTCCTGCGCTCTGCATCAAGGCGTTGACCAGATCCACCGACTTGAACACCCGCGCCTTGTGCGGGCTGAGCGGGGCGACACGCACCTGGCGGTTGTCGCCGCCCTCGCGTCGCCAGCCGAGTTGGCGGATGCCCTGGCGCAGGTCGTCGTGACCTTGATCGCCGATACCCGGCTGATCGCGGCCGGCCTGACTGAACTGCGCGCTGGAGACACGAAACTGCGTGAGCGGGCTGGAAAGCAGGGCCAGGTTGCCGTGACGCAGCAGCTTGACGTAGATCGCCAGGTCGCCAACCCAGTGGATGGCCTTGCCGTTCAACATCATCAGCTCGCCACCCAGCGCCACCAGGTCGGCGCGCCGTGCAAGCACGCAACTCGGCTCGCCGATGAAGTTGATGGCGTGGTCGGCCAGGAACGACACCAGCTCCGGCCCATCGATCAGCACATCTTCGGCAAACGGGAAGCTGGTGGCCAGGATGTCCGGCAACGGCGCACCGTCGTCGTCGATGCGCAACCGCCGTGAGGAGGCCAGCGCGGTGCCGGGGTTGCGCTCCATTGCGCCGACCAGCTGCGCGACGCAGTCCGGCTGCAGCACGTCGTCGTCGTGCAGGAACTTGACGTACTCGCCCTGCGCCAGGCCGATCCCCTTGACCGTGCTGCCGAGTTCGCCGAGGCGGGGGGTATTGCGGTGGTAGCGGATCGGAAATGGGGCGTCAGCCAGCCTCGACGCCAGCACCGCCTCGATGGCGCCATCGGCGTTGTCGTCGCAGATCACCAGCTCCAGCGCCGTGTAAGTCTGCGCCAGCACGCTGTCCAGCGCCTGCGCGAAATAGCGTGGCTTGTAGGTCGGCATGACGATGCTGACTAGAGTGGTAGAAGTCATGCAGAGCGGACCGTGTTCGAGGATTAGAGGACTGGGACTCATCGCATTGTCGAGGATTCGGCAACTAAGCGTATACAGGCAGCGGAGCCAGAGCGGTCCGTTGCTTGAAATACTCGTGCTTTGATCGCCTGCGCGAGGTGCTGAGTTCAGCAAAGCCTGTAATGCGCATATGCACGGATGCTGTGTCGAGGCGAATCTTCAACTGAGGACTGGTTCTCAATAATAGAATTAGGTCAATGATAAATTGAAGAAAAAACAATTTTCCGTTGAATTTTTCCATTTAATATAATGTCCACTAATGGGGTATTGGCCTAAAAAGATCTCGCGCTTCAATTAGAGTGATGGTGCCAAAAATTTTTAATATCATCTATTTTGAACTATAAATCCAGGGAATTTAACGCTATGTCTGATTCAATATCAGGTGCCAATATTTATGTGAAACGCGGAACGCGTGCGCAATTTGATGCTGCTGCCACAGCTGGTGAACTCGCTGCCAGCGAGCCGTATTTCATCATTGATGAAGGTCGGTTCGCGATGGGTACCAGTGCAAACAGCTATGCCACTTACGCCATTGCCTTGACTCAGGATTTATCTTTGTATGTCTCCACCACCGGTAGTGATTCAAACGATGGGTTAAGCGCTGCGACTGCATTTCAGACCATCCAGCGTGCTGTGAATGTGGTTCGAACGCGCTACTCATTGTGTGGATATGCAGCAATTATCAATGTTGCAGACGGAAATTACGTGGAAAATGTTGTGATGGGCAGCGTGGCAGGTGGCATCGTAAGACTTGTAGGTAGCACATCTGCTATTTGGCGTAACACAGCAGGATACCTCCTCACAGTTAGTGAGGGTAGCAGGGTTTCGGTGTCCGGTTTCACTTTTGGCGGCGGAGGTACAGTAAATGGCATATTGATTAGTAATAGAGCGTTGTGCAGTTTCCTAGGTGGTCACGTGTTTGCAGCAATGACCGGTTTCCAAATCGTCGCAATTTCCAATGGTGTCTGCTACGTCAACGGTAACTACAGTATCACTGGAGGTGGTATTTACCACTATGGGGTGTATGATGGTGGTCAGCTAATTATTGGTAGCATTACCGTTGCACTGACAGGTACGCCGGCTTTTACTGCCTTTACTAACGTTGGTCGCGTTGGCAGCATAAATGGCGGTGACAACGTATTTACATTCTCCGGGGCGGCCACGGGTCAGCGATATCAAATATACACAAATGGAGTGATTTGGATTAACGGGAAAGGTCCAAATGTCTTTCCGGGAAACGCAGCGGGATTCGTTACTGCCGGTGGTACTTATTACTGAAATCAGAATTTGTAAAGGCTGTTAGTTTGTGAAGACCAGCATTCCTCATTCAGAGGGGCGAATTTCCAAGCTGGTGCGCTGCTAGCCCAGCTTGTTTACGCGCTGCCGGAAATCGGTATGACCTTACTCTTTAATGCTTATCTGGTTGCTGGTAGCGAACGGGGGAGGGCGCTACCAGCAACTTGGACGCCACCACCGCCTCAATGGCGCCAGGGGCATCGGCGTCACAGATCACTAGCTGCAACGCTGCTTAGGTTTGCGCCAAAACGCTATCCAGCGCCTGCGCGAAATAGCGCGGTTTGTAGACCGGCATGACGATGCTGACTAGATTCGATTTCACTTGGCTTTACCCGTAGATCGGCTGAGATAATCCAAATACTCCTTGCGCGTCAGCCCTGGATAGCGCCGTCTAAGGAGTTGGAATTTATCTACCAAGCGCCGAGACATCTCTCCGCCATGCTCTCTCCGAACAACGACTTCGCGGTCCAGATTCTCTACGAGTTCGGTGTAGGCTTCATGTAGCTCAGCTGCAACCGAGGGGCTAGTGCTTTTCTTTAGATCCGGAAATTCAAAACAGGGTTTGTCATGAGGCACAGTGCAAGGAACAAGGCCGACTGCGTCGAGAAAATCAAGAAATTCCTTGTACAAAACCGGGTAAGCGTTGTTCATTTCAGAGAGGTCGAGGTTCTCGAAAACTTCACGGATGTTGCTTCGGCTGTGAATGGTAGGGTCATAAGGGATGCGGAGGTATTCGCAAGTTTCCCTGGCCCTGGAATCCGGGTTGGTCACAATGGCGGGGACGCCGCTATTAATCGAGAGAATTCCCGAGTGAAGTCGGGTTCCAATCGTGAGGCAATGGTCGTTGCTTTTGAAGAACGTGGCCCATCGGCTGTAATCAGAGAAAAATTCCAGCCGTCCAGCCATGGCCTTGGCCAATAGTTGGAAGGACGTGGGTATTTCGTCGAGATTGAAAGGTTGCGCTGTGATGTTGCGGGTCGATGGCAGTGCTTTTTCAAGATAGAGCAAGTTGATGAAATACAATTCATCCTGCAGCAGATGAGATGTCCTCGGCAGCCCGGAATTGAAGAATGTGGCCGTAGTGATGACCTTGTCCGCATCCCACGGCTTTTTTTGCAGAGCCCGGGTGGGTCCGTTGTCGAAGTAGCTCGGGCAGCCAATCACTCTGACGTTCTTTATGCCAAGGCTATTCAGGATCTCGGCGGAATAATTTCCGCGAACACCAATTAGCTTAGACTTTTCAGAGAGAAGGGAGAAATTTCGCTTTTGATTGGGGCTGAGGCGCTCGGCCAGGTTCGGGTCGTAGCCGTTGAATGAGTTCGCGCAAAGGCTCACCGGCACGATCGGGATCGTGATTTTCTCAAGAAAGTGCGTGATTCTCTCAATAGGGAGGCCCGAGAAGTCCTCCCGGATGTCATCCTTCATCGTCCAGACAAGATGCGAATATTTTTGGTTGATCTCTTCTGCAAGTTGATCGGAGAGCTTTGCCTCAAGTGCGTTAGAGATGTGGTCAACTTTCACCGGGCGCCCGAACAGCGCTTTCAAAAAACCGTAGGCGATATAGCCGTTTCCTATATTCTGGCCTCTGACATTGTCTTGGGATGGCCCCATGCCTTTCAGGAAATCCGACATTTCCAGGGATTCAGGAAGGGCTGAGTTGAAAAGGAAAATCTTGCTTGGGTCAGTCATCGATCCGCTCATTTTTAAGGCAGAGCGTTAATAAAAATAAAGGCAGGTATCCCAGCGATCCGGCGTGTGATGGCGCAGGCCGATTCTGTAATCCGGGTTCAGAGATAGGGCAAAATCGCTTAGATCTAGCAGGTCGGTAGCTCTGTGATAGGCGGAGATAGCCATCTTGGGCTTGCACTGAACAATCGCATTCTGCGCACCTTTCAGTGCCGAAAGCTCCGACCCCTCGATGTCCATTTTGATGAAGGTGGGTGCATCGTCGATGACATCGTCGATGCAACATACGTCGATCATGTCTGCCGGTTCGCAATCCTCACTCGAAGGCTTGACGAAGCCGCCGTGGCCACCCTCATGATTGAATGGAACCCTGCCTGTTGTCTCGCCTACGCCGCAGTCATGCAGACTGATTCTGGACGCCAGAGCTGTGCCTTCGTAGCGGCGCAGTACGTTCTTGAGTGTGCCGACGTTGATCCGATCGGGTTCAATCATCCAAGAACGCGAGAATTGGCCTTTGGTGGCGCCAATCAGGCCTGCGAGCGACTCGCCAATCGAGGCGCCGCAATCAACCATCTTTTCTCCGCTACCGAATTGCAGCAGGCCGGAGCGGAAGTACAACGTGGTGTAGGGGCGTTCGATTTCGTGGTAGTACTCGGGGTCACAGGTCAGGTGGAAGTTGAGGACAGAGAACAGGGTTTGTGCCGAATAGGCATCGGAAAAGCGTTTTGCCAGGCGCTGAAACCTGGGAATGTTGCGCACGATCTCCCGTCCCCAATCGTCCACCCGGAAATCTACACGCCCCTGTAGACCGAAAGCGCGAACGGCCTGTTCAAAGTTGATATGAGCGATCCCGTGCTGCCTGCAGACCTGGTCAAAAAATCGCTTGGGTCCGTCATATCGGCAGGTGTTGAGGGCGATGATGTCGCCAGACTTGGCCAGTTCGATGAACCTGTCCGTCGAGATGATCGGAGTGCCGTAATACAGCGCACCGGAGTGATAGCGGAAGTCGTCCACCGAGGCGATCACATTGCAGTGCCGGTCCTGCTTCAGGTTCAGTAAGTGCGCGCCGAACCCCCCGGTTCCTAAAACGATCACCTTGACTTCGTCGCCAAATTTGGCAATGAGGTGGCGAACGTCCTCGGGAATACCGAACATCGGATCACCAGTCAGGCCCTCGGCGGCGACCTGAAACGTCTCTTCCGATGCCTGCGGGTCGATATTTAGTTTGAATTGGATAGCAGTTTGCATGATTGGTCCCCGGCTTAGGCTTCATAAACATGGATTGGAGTGTCGTAGCGGGCGTGGAAATAGGTCTTGGCCGGCACGTCCTCGCAGTAGACACGTGGCCAGCCAAGTTCGCAGCTTCGCCCCACCTTGACGCCCCCACGCACGATGGCGCCGGTTCGCAGGATGCTATTGCTGCCGATCTCGACGCCCGCGCCGATTTGCACACCATTCTCTATCCAGCATGACGATTTAACGCGGCATGCGGGTCCCAGGTGCGTGCCTGCATGGATGACGGTGTTGTAGTCGATCCTGCACCCGTGCCCAACGACAGCATTGGCACCCACGAATGCGTTGAGACCAATGGCCGTGTCAGAGCCGATGGCTGCGCTCGGGTGGATGAAGGGTTCGAGCTTGAAGCCACGCTCCATCGCTGCCTGCATCAGTTCCATGCGCTTGAAGTTGCCGAAGCGTTCGTCGAAAGCCACGAACATGGCCCCGTCGGTCGGATTCAGTCTATCCAGCACGTCCAGATCGAATTCGTGTTCCGAGTCCTGTGGTACATCGATCCTGATGACCGTCTCGTCCTGACGCGCGTGCTTCCAGGCATGAAAGGCCAGATCGAGGTATTCGCTGCCGCCGATGATCCACCTAGATCTCATGTTCGGTCTCCATCAGCACCGTGTACCAGCGCTCAACCAGGCGATTCATTGATTCATAGGCTCCCTGGGTGGGTAGCGGGGCGTCTATATGCAGTGCCGCCTGCACCCGCTCCATGATGTCCACGTCTTCTCCCACGACCACCTTGCTGCCGTGCATCTGCGCAAGCAACACTTGGCTGGAAGAACCGTAAGGCTGTTTCTTGCGCGCGCTGAACCAATAGATTTCCAGGTCGGTCCGGTCCGGTGCGACGGGGATGTGGTGTTCCAGAGTGAAGGAATAGCCCCCGTTGGCGCTGGCGATATGCAAATTCGGGAAGGCAAGCCAGTTAAAGTAGGCGTCCTGCTTGCCCCAGCGTTCCACTTTAGCGTGCCAGCCGAAATGCTTAAGGTTGGGGATGGTGGCTTCCGGGCCGCCGAAACTGAAGCGGCGCATCTCGCGCCTCAGCGCTACGGGCGACGTGTCCTGCAAGGCCTCCATGGACTCCTTGGCTTGTTCCTCGTTTACCTGGGGAGTGAAGTTGACGCTTTTGGCCAGGGTCTTGGGGTGGACAAAGCGCGGGTGGTTGGCGTCCCGCAGATTCTCGTAGGCCAGCTTCCAGTTGTACCGGCCATGCCATGTGGTCACCATGACCTCAGTGTCATAGGCGTTGGAACTACTTTCCAGCAAGGCGATGAAGTCTGCCGAAAACTGCTCCTCGATTGGCATGGGGTCTGGATCGAGGTTGACGAACAACAGGTTGCCGATGGCGCGCAGCGAGAATTCGCGCAGCTTCAAGTTGGCCTTTTCACTATTGTCCAGGTGGTAGATCGCATCGCAGTCCGGGATGTTCTTTACCCGGCCTTGTTCGTCGTAACTCCAGGCGTGGTAGGGGCACACCAAAGGCCGGCAACCGAGAGCAGCGGTTTGAATCAGTGCACTGCGGTGGAGGCAGACGTTCTCGAACGCACGGATTTGCCCGTGGAAGTTCTGGATCACCAGAGGAACACCCGCGATCTTGCGTGTGATAAAGCAATTGTGATCCTTCAGCAGCGTTTTGAGTCCTGCGAACAACCAGACCCTGCGGAAGATCTTGCGCTGTTCGCAGTCAAAGATTTCCTGCGACAAGTAATACTTGGGGTGCATCCTGGAGCGCATGGATCAGTCCATCTTGATGTTCTTGTGGAATACGATCTTGGCCGGATTGCCAAACACCGTGGCGCCTGCCGGCACATCCTTCAGCACGACCGCACCGGTGCCGACGACAGCGTGCTCACCTACCTTGACGCCAGGTACTAGGGTGGCACGTGGGTGCACGACTGCGAAGTCGCCTATCTGCACACCGCCTCCCATGAAAACCTGTGCGCCCACATGAGCATAATTGCCAATGCGGACATCGTGTCCAATCACCGACCAAGTGAGCAGATTGGCAAAATCCCCGATCCACACATCGGGGCCAACGTGTACCTGGTTGCCGAGAAAGCAACCTGTGCCTAGACGCACGCGGCGACTGAGGTGCGCCTCGGTGCAGATTGGGATGAACGCGGCCCCCTTTGCAAGCAGCGGTTGAATGTATTTATGCCGTTCCAATGGGTCGCCTTGCGCGCAGACAAAAGCCTCGTTGCCACGCGGCACGTATGTCAAAGGGTCACCGACGATGGGTACCCCGGTATCGAAGCCATCGAGAATATGCTCGCGGCTGTCCAGGAATCCGGTGACTTCCCATTCCCTGCGATGTGCAATATCACCTTGCATTTGCTCAAGAACCTCCCGGCCCCAGCCGCCTGCCCCGACGATGAGCACGGAATAGGTCATAGGACAGACCCACCGTCCATTACCAAACTGGTCCCGGTTACCCAGCGGCTGGCATCGGACAAGAGATAGATCGCAGCGTTCGCTACGTCCTCTGAGGTGCCCAAACCGAGCGGGTGGCGTTTTCGCTGTGCTTCCAGATGGGTTGCGTCCCAAATGGGCGTTATGACCGCAGAGGGAGACATGCCATTGACCCGTATCTTGCGTTTGGCCTGCTCCATGGAAAGGCAGCGAATGATGCCGAGCAGGGCTGACTTCATGGCCGAATACGGTCCTACCCCGGGTGTGCCGATATGGGCCGCAGTGGAAAGCATGAAGACGATGGAACTTTGAGGCGCAAGAGCGTTGGCCTGCAACAGCCGCTGGGTGAGCATGACAGGGGCCAGGAAATTGACCGCATAGACATCGGTCATGAGCTTCTCGGTCAACTGCCTGATAGGGCTCAAGCGCTGCCTGCCAGCGCAGTGGACCAAGCCATCTAGGCTGGAAATGCCCTGTACTAGTCGTTCACGGCCTTCGGCTTCGGTCAGGTCGGCCAGCACTTGAACGTGGCCTTGGCCATTCAACAAGTTGTAGGTTTCCTGCAGGCGTTCTGCATGCCGCCCGGTGATGACCAAGCGCGCCCCACGCCGCGCGCAGGAAACGGCGATTTGCCTGCCGATGCCCGATGAAGCACCTGTGACCAAAATGGTCTTGCCATCCAGTGAAAAAGCGCGTTGCGCCGCGTTGGTCATGCGTAGATGTCCATCGGTACAGAAAA
This sequence comes from Xanthomonas sp. WHRI 7064, assembly GCF_040202355.2. Taxonomy (NCBI): domain Bacteria; kingdom Pseudomonadati; phylum Pseudomonadota; class Gammaproteobacteria; order Lysobacterales; family Lysobacteraceae; genus Xanthomonas; species Xanthomonas sp. WHRI 7064. Next base: position 2,354,772 of record NZ_CP167821.1, read on the forward strand.
ACCGCCATCAAGAATGAAGTGGTTGCGCGTGATCCAGCGGCTGGCATCGGAAAGATAGAACACTGCTGCGTAGGCCACGTCTTCCGGCTCGCCCATGCCAAGTGGCGTCAATGCAAACAGGCTGTCCATATTGCCGCCGCTTCCCTGCAAGCCATCCAGCAAGGGAGTGCGTACATAACCTGGTGCAATGCAGTTGGCGCGCATGCCTTGCTTTGCTACTTCCATGCCAAGCGAGCGCATCATGCCCAGCAGGGCGCTTTTGCTGGCAGCGTATGCGCTGCTCGCCAGCGGGCCGATATGCGAGGCAATTGAGGCAATGAATAGCAGGGATCCGCCCGGCGCGATCTGCTTCTTCGCCAATAGGCCTCGCGTCAGTAGCATGGGTGCGTAGGTGTTGCTTGCAAATGTCTCGTCCAGGTGCGCATGACCGATCATTCGAAAGGGGGTCAGCTTGGACATGCCAGCTGCGTGCGCCAAGCCGTTGATGACACCGCTCGCAGCCACCACGTGGTCAATACCCTCCTGTACCGCCAAGTCCGCCACCACTTGCGTGTGGCCTTGGCCTTCCAGTTGGTTGAATGTGGCTTGCAAGCGCTCGGTGTTGCGCCCGGTGATGACAACGCTCGCTCCCATTTGTGAGCAAGTGATTGCAATTTGACGACCAATACCCGATGAAGCACCAGTCACCAGGACGCGCTTGCCTTCCAGGGAAAACGGATCACGCTCGGCGTTCATGCTTCGATCAGTGCCGGAAAAGCTGCGTTCTCGACGTCCACGATCGCCGTGCCCCACGACAAGCCGATACCGAAGCCGGCAAGCAACAGTCGGTGCCTGGCATTGATCAGCGTATCGTTCAGGCGGACGGTCATGGTGATGGGCAGGGAGGCGCCACTGGTATTGCCAAAGTCTCGCAAGGTTGACGGAACTTTCTCCGTCGGCAGCGCCAACTTCTTGCGGATGGTTTCGTTGATCATTTTGTTGGCCTGATGGAAAACAAAAAAATCAACGCTGTCCTTATCAACACCAGAATACTCAAGCAATCTTTCCACCGCTGGAGGTACTCGCTGGGTCGAGAAACTCAATACGGCAGGGCCATCCAGAATGAGTTCACCCGGCCAATGCAGCACACCGTTCTCGTCACGTGTAGGAGAGATATGTTGGGGGCCGTAAGGCTCACGATGTCCGCCTATGGGCAACATGATGGCCCGGTAGCCGCTACCGTCGCTGTTCAAATCGAAATGCATCGGTGGTGCATTCTTGTCGAACTCCAGCGCCGTGGCGGTGCCCGCGTCGGAGAACAATGGGTCCAGAAGCGTGGCCGAGCGGTCGCCGACCAGCAGAAGCGCCTTCTTGATGGTTCCCGCCGCAATCATGCTTCCCACCAGGTGTAGGCCAAAGGGATAGCCGGAACAGCCGAGATTGACATCAAAGGCGATAGCGGTCTGCGGCAATTGCAGCCGGTGCTGCATGATGATGGCCGTGGCCGGGATGGGGTAGTCGGGTGATTGCGTTACGACAATCAGTGCATCGATTTCTTCCTTGTCCCATTGCAGCTCTGCAAGCAGCTTTTCCGCGGAGATGAGCGCCAAATCGGAAAATGTCTGCCAGCTTGGGCAAATGCGACGAAACTCGATGCCGATGTTACGCACCAGACGCTCGCGTTCTGAGCGCATCTTCGGCGGGCAATCGGTCAGGTTGGAAATGATCCGCTTGGGAACGCAACTTGCCATGCCCGCAAAACGGACATTGCTAAGGGTGGACAGTCCCATGGCTTTACCCCAGCAGTTTGTGAAGATCGTTCAAGGTGGCGCAGTTCTTGAGATCTTCGCCGGTAATGACCTTTCCGTAATCCACGTCGAACATGACGATTACCCCCAACGCGGAGAGCGAATCCCACTCGGGCAAGTCGGCCAGTGCGGTGTCCATGGTGACCTCCACCGGCTCCTGGAAGTCGGTGGCGGAGAGGAAGTTCTCGATAAATGTTGCCTGGGTCATGCGAGCTCGCCTGGTTGCCTGTTGAAGAGATGGGAGTCTGAAATGCAGCTGCAGCGTGTTGCGATCATGTTGCCTGTGCGCGGGCGATCAGATCGGCAATGGTATCGACCTGGTCGCGGGTCAGGCCAGGAAAGATCGGCAGGCACAAGACCTGTGCGGCCACCGAACGCGCGACTGGCAGCCATGCCGGCGCCGAGGAGGGCAGGGCGCGATACATCGGGAAGTCGCTGATCAACGGATAGAAGTATCGCCGCACCAGGATGGCGTGCTCGCGCATCACTTGGTACAGCGCATCGCGCGACAGCGGGTAGTCGTCCTGCACCAGGATCGGAAAGTACGCGTAGTTGGCACTGGCGTGATCGGGCCGTGCCACGCAGCGCACGCCGCGAACATCGCTCAATCGTTGCCGATACTGTGCGTCGATGGCGCTGCGCTGGGCGATGGCGTGATCGATGTGCTTGAGCTGCAGGAGGCCGAAGGCTGCGCTGATCTCGTTCATCTTGCCGTTGATACCCGGCGCCACCACCGTGGTCTCATCGACGAAGCCGAAATTCTTCAGATGCCCGATGCGCTGATAGGTTCTTTCGTCCGGGCAGACGATGGCGCCACCTTCGAAGGTGTTGAACACCTTGGTGGCATGGAAGCTCAACACGCTCAGGTCGCCATGGCGCAGGATCGAGCCACCCTCATCGCGCACGCCGAAGGCATGCGCCGCGTCGTAGATCACCTTGAGGTTGTAGATGTCGGCGATGCGCGTGATCGCAGCGGTATCGCAGGCGGTGCCGTAGCAGTGCACCGGCATGATGGCGGTGGTCTGCGGGGTGATGGCCGCCTCGATCTTGGACGGATCCATGTTGAGCGTCACCGGGTCGATATCCACGAACACCGGGGTGATGCTTTTCCACAGCAGCGAATGCGCAGTGGCCACGAACGAGTAGGGCGTGGTGATGACTTCCCCGGTGATGCGCAGCGCCTGCAGCGCGGTGATCAACGCGGTGGTGCCGTTGGTCAGCAAGGCCAGGTGCGGCACGCCCAGGTACTCGCACAACGCGCGTTCGAGCGCGTGATGCATGTCACCGCCATTGCTGAGAATGCGGCTGGACCAGATCTGCTCCAGATAGGGCAGAAATTCTTCCAGCGGCGGCAGCAGCGGACTGGTGACAGGGATGGGCATCAATGCCTCGGCAGGTGCTGGTGAATGTCGGGATTCCGCCGCAGCCGACGGCTGCGGACGGGGCAATCCTGCTGAAGCAAGCGCTATGCCAGCAAGCCGGGCCGTGAGGCCGGCCCGCTCAGTTCGCCAGCTCGGTCTGCTCGCGATCGATGCCGTACTTGCGCAGCTTTTCCACCAGCGTGGTGCGGCGCAGGCCGAGCAGCTGCGCTGCATGCGCCACCACGCCCTGGGTGCGTTCAAGCGCTTCGTTGATCAGCGCCAGCTCGATGTTGGCCATGTGGCCACGCAGATCGATGCCATCGTCGGGCAGGCTGGAGCTGGTCGCCGGCTCGTCATCGGCTGACGTGGATGGCAAGGTCACCACATTGCCCGGCAGCGCGATGTCTTCGACGGGGGCGGCAACCAGCGCCGGTTCGGGCGCAAGCTCGACCGGCACGGCCGCGGCAAAATCACCGCGGTAGCGCGCCGGCAGGTCCTGCACGCGTACCAGTCCGCCCGGATGCAGCACCGCCAGGCGCTCCACTAGGTTGGTCAGCTCGCGCACGTTACCCGGCCAGTCGTAGCTGCGCAGCGCCTGCAGGGCTTCGTCGGCAAAGCGCACTTCGCCGCGTCCGGTGCGTGCCAGCTGCCCGGCAATGGTCTGCACCAGCATGGCCAGGTCGTCGACACGTTCGCGCAGCGCCGGCATCTCGATCGGGAATACGTTGAGGCGATAGAACAGGTCCTCGCGGAACTGGCCGTCGCTGATGCGGGTTTCCAGGTTGCGGTGGGTCGCGGCGATCACGCGCACGTTGCAACGGATGGTCTGGCCACCACCGACACGCTCGAAGCTGCGCTCCTGCAGCACGCGCAGCAGCTTGACCTGCATCGGCAGGCTCATGTCGCCGATTTCGTCCAGCAGCAGGGTGCCGCCCTCGGCCATTTCGAAGCGGCCCTTGCGGGTGCTCAGCGCGCCGGTGAAGGCGCCTTTTTCGTGACCGAACAGCTCGCTTTCCAGCAGATCCGGCGGGATCGCGCCGCAGTTGATCGCCACGAACGGCCCGTCGCGCCGCGGCGAATGCTGATGGATGGCGCGCGCGACGACTTCCTTGCCGGTGCCCGATTCGCCCAGCACCAGCACCGTGGTGTCGAAGGCTGCCACCTGGTCGATCAAGCGGCGCAAGCGGGTCACCGCCTCGCTGTTGCCGGTCGGGCCAGTGTCCTGCTGCACGCCGGCCTGGTGCTCGGCGTCCAGGCGCTTGAGGCTGGCACGGCGCAGCAGGGCTTCCAGCTGCGTATGCCGCAACGGGGTGTCCAGCGTCCAGACATTGGCTTCGTGCAGGCCATGGGCCTGTGCGAACGCGCTCGGGCTGCCTTCCATCAGCAGCACCGGTGGCGGCAGCTTGGCATCGGCCAGCCAGTCGAAGAACTTGTCGGCCTGTGCAGCGTCCTGCGCCGAGCCCACCATCACCGCCATCCATTCGTCGTGGCGATGGCGGCCGGGATTGATGTCGGCGCCGTCGGTGACCCAGCGGGGATTGAAGTCCATGAACTCGAGCAGCGAGACCGTGCGCTCGGCGCGCACGGCATCGCTGTCGATCAACAGAATGCGGGACTCACTCATTCCTGGCTCCTTCCGTCAGGCCCTCCAGGATTGGCATGACTTCCTGGATATAGGACAGCTTGCTAACAAAATTGTCAGCACCCGCGCGAAGAGCATGTTCACGATGCTCTGCATCGTCGAAGTGGCTCGCGATGACAATATACGGCGGATCGTCCTGCGTCTTGATCAGACGCGTTGCCTGCAGCCCGCCCATCTCCGGCATGGCCAGGTCCATCAGCACGACATTGGGGCGCAGCGACTCAGAGCGCTCGATCGCTTCCAGTCCATTGGCGGCACTGCCCACGATATCGAGCCACTCCACTTTGCGAAAATGACGCATCGCAGCGTTGATGAAGCCCTCGTGGTCGTCGACCAGCAGCACGGTGAGTTTGCTCATAGTAGTCCTTATCCTGCCCGGGCAAGCAGCGGTTTGTTGGTGCGGCGGCGCTCGCGTGCCGGGGCGATGTCGAGTTGTTCGCGGTACTTGGCCACAGTTCGACGGGCGATATTAACGCCCTGGCGCGACAACAGCCCGGCGATGGCTTCGTCGGCCAGCGGCCGCCCGGCCGGCTCGCTTTCGATCAGTCGCCGCACCATCGCCTTGACTGCCTGGCCGGAGACGCTGGCGCCTTCCAGACGTACAGCAAAGAAGTGCTTGAGCTCGAAGGTGCCGCGCGGGGTCTGGATGTATTTGCCGGTGGTAATGCGCGAAATCGTCGATTCGTGCATGCCGATCTCATCGGCAATTTCCTTCAGCGTCAGCGGTGCCATCGCTTCTTCACCGCGCACCAGGAAGGTGGCCTGGCGTTCGACGATGGCGCGCGTGGCGCGCAGCAGGGTCTCGTAGCGCATCGACAGGCCGCGGGTCAGCCAGCGCGCTTCCTGCAGCATGTCGCGCAGCGGCTGGGCGGCGTCGCCGGCCTCGGCCAGTGCGCGCTCATGCACGGGGTTGATACTCACCCGATGCGTGGTGGCCGGGTTCAAGGCCACTCGCCAGCTGCCATCGGCATGCCAGGCGAGCACGTCCGGAATCACGCTGGCGTTGCTCTCCTGCAACAGGTCATCGCCGGGGCGCGGCTGCAGCGACAGGATCAGCCGTACCGCTTCGCGCACATCGTCCAGCTCGGCATCGTGTGCGCGCGCCAGCACCGGATAGTCGTGGCTCGCCAACAGGTCCAGGTCGCCGGCAAGGATGCGCGCGGCCAGATGGCGCGCCGGCACGCGGCCGGGCAGGGCGCCCAGCTGGGCCTGCAGGCACTCGCGCAGGTCGCAGGCGGCCAGGCCGGCCGGGTCGCCGTGCAGCAGGCGCTGACGGACCGCTTCCACTGCCTGCACGGTCATACCAAGACGGGTGGCGCCAAGCTGCTGCAGCGTCGCCAGGGCCTCGCTCAGATAGCCGGCGTCGTCGGTCTGCTCCAGCCAGAACGCGGCGGCCCCCAATGCGGCCTCGTCAAGGTCCAGCGCCAGATCGCGCAGGATGCGCACGTGCGGGTCGGTGGATTCGCCGGCTGCCACGCGCTGCATGCGGTCGTCGTCGTCGCCGTTCCAGCTGCTGCTCTGCACGTCCCACATCGTGCTTTCCGGCAGTTCATCGAAGGCGGCGACATCGGACGCGCCATCGTCGCTGGTCGCGGCGGCGTCGCTGTCTGCCAGTTCTTCCAGTTCCAGCAGCGGATTGGTTTCCAGCGCGCGACGGATTTCCAGTTCCAACTGCATGCCGTCCAATTGCAACAGACGGATCGACTGCAGCAACTGCGGGGTCAGGTGCAGTTGCTGGCCAAGCTGGGCGGAAATGGTCGTCTTCATCGAAGCGCTTCCGGAAGGCGCCGCACGTGGCAGCGATGGAACGCATCTTGCAGGACAAAGCGACGGGTTTCTAATCAGGGAATCGCGTGAGGCAATTCGTGATTTTCCTGACAGGGCGTGGGGAATTCCCTGACGTTCAATACGGACTCAAGCGTGCCCGCCGGAATCCCGTCACTGTTTTCGTCGCTGGCGGCCGTTTCCGGTCGACGCAGCGGTTTGCTCAGACCAGTTCGTTGTGATGCTTGGCGGCCAGCAACACCAGGTCGTTGGCACGCCGGCAACCGAGCGATTCCATCATGCGCGCGCGATGGGTCTCCACCGTCTTGACGCTGATGCCGAGATCGGCGGCGATTTCCTTGTTGCTCTGGCCGCGGCCGATCTCGCGCAGGATCTCGCGCTGGCGCGGCGACAAGGCAGCGATACCGACCGGTTTTTCCCGGCCCAGCATCGGCGCGATCATCTTGGACGAAATCTGCGGGCTCAGGAACACCTGGCCGGCCGCCGCTGCACGCAATGCCAATTCCAGCTCGAGCGGCGCCGCATCCTTGACCACGAAGCCGACCGCGCCGCGATCGAGCGCGTCGCGCACGTGCACCGGGTCGTCGTGCATCGACATCATCACCACATGCGTGCGCGGCGCCGCGCGCAATACATCGGTCATGGCATCCAGGCCGCTGCGGCCAGGCAGGGACAGATCCATCAACACCAGATCAGGCCGGTGCAGGGATGTCATGTCCAGGGCTTGCTGTGCGTTGCTGGCCTCACCCACGACATCGATGCCGGCGAAGGTTTGCAGCAGCCTGGACAGGCCGGCACGGACAAGGGTGTGATCGTCGACGATGATGACTCGCACGGCGCAGAAGAGACCTTTTTTCAGTAAAGGGCACCTTAGCCGACCCGGCGCCCCGCGCCAACAGGCGCTATCAGCGCTGGCGGCGGGCGTCGGCGATCTGACGGCGATGCAAACGGAACAGATGACGTTCCAGCGCCTCCTGCAAGCCTGGGGAAAGCGGCGCAAACCGCAGCCATAGCCAGTGATCGTGGCCATCGCTTGCGCTTGCCAGAACCTCGGCAGGAAGCTGTACCAGTTCAGGAAGCCAGTCGGAGGGTTGCAGGCAAACGCTCCCCAGGGTGCCCGGCGGGTGGCTGCTTGCGCAGCTCAGGCGGATTCCGCGCACCGACCAGTGCACGTTCGCCTGGATCAGTCCGGTGTCGCCCTGTTGCACCAGGCGGCCGATCAGGGCCAGCATCAGGTCGAGCTTGGCGTCCATGCGCTGCACCAGCAGCGGCAGCTCGCCACGGTCTTCGCTGGTGTCTTCGCTGCGCAGGTCTTCCACCTGGCCCAGGCTGCGCAGCAGGGTTTCTGCGGCACTGTGCGAGCCGGCGTCGCTGCCGGCACGGAAGCCGGCCGGCAGGCGCACTTCGCAGCTGAGCGTGTCGGCGAACAGCGCGGCATCGGCCGATGGCGCGAGTGTGCCGAGCGCGGACATCAGATCCGTCCGATCCGTGCGTAGGCGCGGCTGGCCGTAGAGGACGTGCGCTGCGCGCGGATCAGATCCAGCAGCTTGCGTCGACGCTCGAGCATCATCCGCATCAGGTCCTGCTGCATCACCTGCAACGTCTGCAACGCGTCGCGGTCCTGACTCAGGTCCGCCTGCTGCGCGTACTCGCGCAGGTGCAGATCGTGAGCATCCAGCATGAACGGCATCACCTCGAATTCTTCCTGCGCCATGGCCAGGCGGATGTCGGCAATTTCGGCTTGAAGGCTCTGCGCGCTATGCATGGTATGACTCACGAAGCGGCGGAAAGGCCGCGTTGGTCCAGGGGGATGGAATTCCACGCCGAGTCGATTTCGCTGAGCAGTTCCAGCGCTTCGGTCAACGCGGTTTCGTCGTTGTGCAGGTTGGCGGCAGTCAGCCGCTGCATCACGTAGTCGTAGAGCGCCGACAGGTTACCAGCGATCTCGCCACCGGCTTCGTGATCGAGCGATCCGTTCAAGTGACCGACGATCGCGCAGGCTTCGCCGATGGCCTTGCCCTTGCGCGCCTGGTCGCCCTGCGCCAGGCAGGCCTGGGCCAGACGGATGCGCTGGCAGGCGCCGGCGAACAGCAGCGACACCAGCTTGTGCGGGTCGGCTTCGGTCACGCTGGTGGACACGCCGACCTTGCGGTATTGCTCGGCATACTGACGATTGGAACCGTACATGGATGACTCCTCAATGGGCTGACCTTCGTTGGTCCCGGAGCGCTGCGCTCCTGCGACGACGCTCCTGCCGGAAGGCAAGGCCGAAATCACGATAGGCCCTTCTTGTATCGGCAAGACCATTGCGGGACTTGAGGATCCTCATCACGGAAATCAGCTCGTCAGCAGGCTGCTGAGCGAACTGGTGCTGCTCTGCAGCTTGCTGATCATGGTTTCCATCGCGGTGAACTGCGCGGTGTAGCGATCGCTGAGCTTGGTCATGCGCGCGTCGAGGTCATCCAGGTCATCCTCGTAGCCCTTGATCTGCTTGTTCAGGCTGTCCGAACGCAGGGTCAGGGTGCCGTTGTTGGCGTTGACGTTGCTGTCGAGCAGCTTGGTCATGGCCGAGCCGAACTTGCTGTCCTTGCCGAGCACCTCGGCGGCGGCACCGCCGTCGGCGGCGATGGTGGTGTCGAACTTGCCGCCATCGAAGCTCATCACCCCATCCTTGTCGATGGTCAGGCCGAGCGACTTGAGTTCGGTGAGGTTGCCGCTGACCTGGCCGCGCAACTGCTGCTGCAGGCCGCGCACCAGCGAGTCGCCGGTCAACGCCGCGGCGGTCTTGGTGGTGGGGTCGTAGGCGCTGCTCTTGGCCAGCAAGGTGTTGGCGGTGTTGTAGGCGGCCGCGTACGCGGTCAGATTGGCCTTGAGGCCGCTGGTGTCGGCCGCAACGCCCAATGTGACCTTGGTGCCTTCGGCGGCCTTGGTGAGGTTGAGCACCACGCCCGGCACGATGTCGGTGACGGTGTTGGAACTGGAGGTGCGTTCGAAGCCGTCCACGCGCACCAGCGCATCGGTCGCGGCCACGGACTGGGTCAGGCCGCCGCTGACGCCGGGGCCATAGGTGAGGCTGCTCAGGCTGGGGTCGCTGGCGCTGACGGTCAATGCGCCCTTGGTACCGGTGTCGACCGCGTTGAACACCAGGTGCTGGCCGTCGTTGGCGGTCACCACGCTGGCGGTGACGCCCTTGCCGCCGGCCGCCTTGTTGATGGCGGCGGCGATATCGGTGAGCTTGTCGGTGCCGCTGATGTCCACGGTGATGCTCTTGTCGCCGTATCCGATGGTCAGCGTGCCGCTGCCGACCGTGGCATCGGCGGCGAACGCGCCGGAGGCGAGCTTTTGCGCGCTGGCCAGCGAGACCACTTCCACCGAATAGTTGCCCGGCGCGGCCGAGCTGGTGGTGGTGGCGGTGAAGCCGGCATCGGTCGGCACCGTCGCCTTGTAGGCGTTGGTGTCGGCGCTGCTGATGACCTTGTCCAGCGCAGACTTGAGCGTGGTCATGCTGCTCTTGATCTGGCTGATCGCCGACAGCTGCGTGGTCGCGGCGGTCCCGGCCTTGTTGATGCGCGCCTGCTCCGGGTCTTTCTGCCGGGAAACCAGGGTGGACACCACAGTTGGGATGTCCAGACTGGAGCCGGAAGTGCTGATCACCGATGCCATGTTGCATTCCTCGTCTGGGCGTCCAAGCAAGGATGGACGCATGGGATTACGAGACGGGTATCGGCCGCATCCGCCAGGACTTTAGCGGCAGCGACCCCGTTTCGCTCACGAGTTTGGGTAGTGCAAGTTCCATGCCGGCGGGATGCGTCAAAAAACCCGCGCCAGGAAAGCGTGCTGCGCGTTCGCGCCAAATCTCGGGCGAAGAAATCTGCGGCCACAAAAAAGCCCCTCCGAAGAGGGGCTCTGGACGTGCTGCGAAGCGCTGCCGATTACTGCAGCAGGCTCAGCACGTTCTGCGGAACCGACTTGGCCTGGGCCAGCATCGCGGTACCGGCCTGCTGCAGGATCTGCGTGCGGGTCAGCTCGGCGGTTTCCTTGGCGTAGTCGGTGTCGCGGATACGGCTACGCGAGGCCGACAGGTTTTCCGAGGTTGCGCTCAGGTTGGCGATGGTGGAGGTGAAGCGGTTCTGCACCGCACCCATGTCGGCGCGCGAGGAGTTGACCGCGGTCAGCGCCTTGTCGACGATTTCCAGGGCCTTCTGTGCGCCGGAGAACGTGGAGATGTCCAGGGTGCTCAGGGTCGAGGCGGTGGAGCCGGAAGCGGCCGAGGCAGTGGTGATGCCGGCGCCGACGGTGATGCCTGCGGCGCTGGAAGTACCGGCGGTCAGCGAGGTGAAGTCCTGGCCAGCCTTCAGCGATTCGATCTGCACCGTACCGTCGGTCTTGATCGAGGCGTACATGCCGGTCTGGTCGAGCTTGTCGTTGATCGCCGCAGCCACCTTCTTGTTGACGTCGGCAGCGCTCTCGCCGACGCCGATCTTGACGTCTGCAATGGTGACGCTCTTGGCCGCGCCGCTGGCGTCCTTGAACGACAGGCTCATGCCACTGATCGAGCCCGACGCGGTGGAGGTGCCGGTCACGCCAGCGCCGGAAACGGCGGCAGCGAAGTTGGCCTTGCCCAGCGAATCGACGTTGGCGTCAACGATGCTGTTGATGCCGATGGTCTGGCCGGCGTCGGCGCCGACCTGGAACAGCGCGCCGGAGAAGTCGCCGTTCAACAGCTTGGTGCCGTTGAAGTTGGTCTGGTTGGCGACGCGGTCGATTTCGGCGGTGAGCTGCTTGACTTCGGAGTTCAGCGCGTCACGGTCGGTCGGCGAGTTGGTGGCGTTGGACGACTGCACCGACAGCTCGCGGATACGCTGCAGGTTGCTGCCGATTTCGACCATCGCGCCTTCGGCGGTCTGGGCCAGCGAGATACCGTCGTTGGCGTTGCGCGAGGCAACGTCCAGGCCGCGGATCTGCGTGGTGAAGCGCTCGGAGATCGCCAGACCTGCGGCGTCGTCCTTGGCGCTGTTGATGCGCAGACCCGAGGACAGACGCTGGATGCTCGTCGACATGCTCGCGCTGCTGGTGTTGAGGTTCCGCTGAGCGTTCAGCGACATTACGTTGGTGTTAATTACCTGTGCCATTTTGATTTCTCCTAAGCGATTTTTCCGGCAAGGGGGACTTGCCCGGAGCCTCCGCAGGGGGGCCATCAAGTTGGCCGTTGCCGCTGCTGAGATGAATAACGGCGTTGCGTCGGGAACCTTTAGCGAAATCCAGTGTTTTTTTACTGTCTTTCTGCTGCGGGACGAAATACGGAAGCGTTGTGTATCAAGGGGTTTGGTTTATTCGGCAGCACCCCGTAGATCTTTAGCGTTGGTATAACTTTCGACGAATAAACTCCGTCGGCCTGCGCAAGTGCTGGCGCGCAGGAGTGCAGAAAACGCGGGTTTTCTGCTGCAATCAGCGGATCAGGTTGAACAACGACGACGACTGCATCTGCTGAAAAATCGTTTGAGCGGCCTGCAACGAGGCCTTCTCTAGTTCGTACTGCCCAAGCGCCGAGGCGTAGTCCAGATCGCGGATCGACGACAGGGTGGTCTTGAGGGTGACCTCGTTGGACTCGAGCAGGGAGTTGGCGTTGTCGATCGCTGACAGCTGCGCACCGCCGGAGGCGCGCGCATCGATCATCTTCGACGAGGCCTGTGCGATGTCACGCATCGACGACTGCAGCGTGTTGATCATCGCCGCCTTCTGCGGCTGGGTCAGCGTGTCGGAGTTGAGCGCGCCGACCAGGTCGTCGATGGTGGAGAACACGTCCTTGGTGGTGGAGGCACCGATCTGGAAACTGTCGCCCACCGCCGGTGCACCGCTGATACGCATGCGCACGCCGGCCGCGTTGATGTCCTCGCCATCCTTGTAGGTGCCGGTACCGACCACCGTATTGCTGCTGTCGCGCACCTCGTAGGTGTCGGCGGCGGTGAACTGCACGCTGTAGCTGCCGCCGTTCCAGCTGCCGGTGCTGGAGTCGCGGCTGAAGTCCAGCAGCAATCCGGTGCCGGTGTTGGCAGCGTTGGGGTGCGCATCCACGGTGCCGTCGCCGGTGCGGATACGCATGAAGATTTCGCTGCCGGGCAGGGTGTCGCTGACGAAGGTGTCCGGCGCCACTTCGACCTGTTTCTGGGTCTGGTCGCCGTTGTAGGTGACGCCGCCGCTGCTCTTGATGAACGGTGCGCTGCCATCGGCAGTGCCGCCGAACAGGTAGCGCCCGGTGCCGTCGGTGCTGTTGGCCAGGCTGACCATGCTGTCGCGCAGGGCGGTCAGTTCCGAGGCGATCGCCTTGCGGTCGTCGGGGCTGAGCGAGGAGTTGTTGGCCTGCACCGCCAATTCGGTGACGCGCGCCATTTTGTCGCCGGCCTGCGACAGGGCATTTTCCTGCAGGCCAAGGCGGTTCTGCACGTTGTTGGCGTTCTCGCCAAAGCGGGTGATTGCGGCCAGTGCGCGATCCAGGCCGACCGCGGTGCCGGCGGCGACCGGGTCGTCCTTGGCGGTGACCAGGCGCTGCCCGCTGGTGAGCTGGGCCTGGATCTGGTTCAGCCGGGACTGCTTGGCCGTCATCGACGACACCGACTGGCTGTACATCATGCTGGTGGAGATACGGTCGGTCATCAGCGTACGGCACCCAGGATGGCTTGGAAGATGGTGTCGGCGGTGGAGATCATCTGTGCGGCGGCCTGGTAGGCCTGCTGCAGCTTCAGCATGTTGGCGGCTTCCTCATCGAGGTTGACGCCGGAAATCGAGTCGCGGCTGGCCTGCGCCTGGTCGTTGATGACCTTCTGCGCGTCCGAGGCATAACTGGCCGCACGCGCGGCCGAGCCCACCGAGGTGGTCAGGCCCGACAGCGCGCCGTTAAGCGTGACCGTGCCGCCGCTGAGCGCCTTGGCATCGTCGAGATTGGCCAGCAACTTGGCGTTGCCATTGTCGCTGGAGCCGGCACCGGTGGGGCCGACGCCGAAGGTATCGCCGGCCTTGGGCGCGCCGTCCAGCGCAAAGCTCCAGCCGTTGGCGCTGATGGTCTGGCCGGCGGTGTAGGCGAACGGGCCGGTGCCGTCGATGGTGTACTGGTTGGCGTCGATGAACTCCACCGACGACGGGGTCAGCAGCGCCGGGTTCTGCGCATTGGTGACCTTGACGTCGCTGATCTTGCCGGTGCCCAGGTTGGCGACCGTGGCGGTGGCCTTGACCGGGGTAGCCGCGGCAATCCGCGAGGGGTCGGTGATGGCCACCGACAGGGTGCCGGCCAGCCCGGCGGTGGGCTGCAGCAGGAACTTGTCGCCGTTGGCCGGCGTGCCGCCGACCACCAGGCTGACGCCGTTGAGCACCAGCGGATTTGCCGGGGTGCCGGTGCCGCTGAGCGGCACCGCCGAGCCGGTGCTGGCATTGGTGGCCTTCCACGCAGTGCCGTCGAAACTGAGCGTGACGTTCTGCCCATCCACCGCCGACATGTTGCTGAAGCTGGCGCTCAGCGATGCGCTGCCGGTGTTGGCGGGGTTGGCGGCGGTGGTGGGCGAGCCGATGTTGAAGAAATTGCCGCCCATCGCGCCATACAGATCCATGCCTTGCGCGTGACCGGCGTTGAAGGTGCTGGCCATGCCCACGGCCAGGCGACCGAGTTCGGCCTGGGTCGGTTCCAGCACGCTGCTGCGGAATTCCAGCAGCCCGCCGATCTGCCCGCCCAGCGAGCTGGCGCTGAGGCTGACATTCTGGCCCTGGGTCTGCATCGCCACCTGCAGCTTGCTCGGCTGATACGGGTCGGCGACGGTGGTCAGCTTGGACGAGGTGGTTCCCACCACCAGGGCCTGGCCGCCGGAGGTGAAAACATTCATGAAGCCGCCGTCCTGCATCACCGCAGTGCCGCCGGTGTAGCCGACCAGCTTGCTCACCAGCGCGTCGCGCTGGTCGAGCATGTCCGGCGAGGCGCTGTCGATGCTGTTGCCGATGGTGCCGTTGATCTTGGCGATCTGCTGGGTCAGGCGATTGACCTCGTCCACCGCGGAGGTCAGGCCGCTGTTGACCTCGTTGCTCAGGCTGTCCATCTGCCCGTTGAGCTGCTTGAAGCGCGTGGCCAGCGAGTTGCCGCTGTCGAGCATGCTCTGCCGCTCGGCGGTGGACGAGGCATTGGACGAGACCGCGCTGGTGGAGTCGAAGAAGTTCGACCACAGCCCGGCCACGTTGGTGGCGGTGTTGGAGTAGAGGCTGTCGACGCGGTTGGACAGCGAGGACAGCTGCTGCAGCCGCGACAGCTCGCCGCCGCTGTCGAGCAGGCGCGAGGTGGCCAGCTGGTCGGCCACCCGGCTCACGTCGGTGATCTTGGCGCCATTGCCCACGAACGCGTAGCCCATGTCGGTGGGCGTGCGCGTTGCAAATTCCACACGTTGGCGGCTGTAGCCTTCGGTATTGATGTTGGCGACGTTATGGCTAACGGTCGACAACGCCCGTTGGAAGGCGATCAGCGCACTGGTCCCGGTGGACATGATGGACATGGGCGTTTACCTCAACGACGGATGGTGCCGAGCCCAGCAGGCTCGGCGGTGCTGGCATAGCGGTTGGACAGGTCGGCCGCCGCGTTGCCGATCGCGGCTACCGCACGGTCGATGGTCGGACCGTTGGCGATCGCCGCGATCTTGGCCGCGTAGCCCGGATCGGTGGCGTATCCAGCCTGTTGCAAGCCGCGTGCAAAACCCTTGATATCGGTGCCGGCCTGCAGCGCGGGCTGGTAGCGACTGTTGTTCTTCAGCAGCCGCACGTAGTCGGCAAAACTCTCCTCGGCCGAGCCGTAGGCACGGAAATCGGCGGTTTCAGTGGTTTTGACGCCATTGACGTATTCGTGGGTGCCGGTGGTGACCTTGTCACCGCTCCAGCCGGTGGCCTTGATGCCGAACAGGTTGTTGGAGTCGCCGCCATTGCCGATGCCGCGCCGGCCCCAGCCGGTTTCCAACGCAGCCTGCGCGACCAATGCACGCGGATCCACGCCCAGTTCGCGCGCGGCCTTCTGCGCATGCGTCCAGATCTTGGCGACGAAGCCTTCCGGGGTACGCTCGCCCAGGCTGGCGGCCGCGCTGCTCGCCGCGCTCGCATTGACCGCGGCGTTGGCGTCGGCGGCATCGCTGGCCGCCACATCGCTCCAGCGATCGTTGGCCGAGGGCCAGCTCAGCGCGGCCGCATCGTCGCTGCCGGCATCGCTGCTGCCGGTGCGCCCGGCGATCAGATCCAGCACCTGGCTCATGCCGATGCCGCCCAGGCCGCCTGCGCCGATGCCTGCAGCGCTACCGGTGCTTGCGCCGACGCCGGTCGCCGCGCCATCGCGGCTCGGCAGCGGTAACGAGGCATCGCGCTTGCCGGCCACCAGCGAATAGGCCTTGGCGGCATCGGCGGTGCTCAGCGAGGTATTCAACGCCGGGCCGCCGGTGTCGCCGCTCAACTGCTTGGAGATCATCGCCGACAGGCCCAGCCCCTTGCCGTCGGTCAGCGCCTTGGCCATCTGCTGGTCGTACATCTCGCGGAACATCTGGTTTTCGCCCGGAAACATCGGGTCGCCAGAGCTCGCATCGCGCATGCTCTTGACCAGCATCTGCGCGAACTGTCCTTCGAGCTGACGTGAGACCTTGTCGATCTTGGCGGGATCGGCCTTGGTGCTCGGGTTGAGATCAATGGGCGAGGCTGCGATACGCATGTCAGATCACCTCCAGCTCCGCCGTGAGCGCACCGGCTTGCTTGAGCGCTTCCAGGATGGCCACCAGGTCGCCGGGAGCGGCGCCCACTTCGTTGACCGCACGCACGATCTGATCGAGCGTGGTGCCGCCTTCGAACTTGAACATGCGGCTGCCTTCGGAGGTGGCCGTGATCGTCGACTGCGGGGTCACCGCGGTGCGGCCGCCACTGAAGGCGCCCGGCTGGCTGACGTTGGTGTTCTCGCTGATGGTCACGGTGAGCGAGCCATGCGCGATCGCCGCCGGCATCACCCGCACCAACTGCCCGATCACCACCGTGCCGGTACGTGCGTTGACCACCACCTTGGCCGGGGCATCGCCTGGAGACAGTTCGACATTTTCCAGCCGCGACAGCAGGCCGATACGCGCGCCGGGGTCGGTCGGCGAGCGCACTGCCACGGTCACGCCATCCACCGCACGCGCGGTGCCGGCGCCGAAGCTGCTGTCGATCGCCGCGACCATGCGCGAGACGGTGGTGAAGTCGTTCTGGTGCAGGTTGAGGGTGATCTCGCCGCTGCCGGCAAACACGTCCGGCAATGCGCGTTCGACGGTGGCGCCGTTGGGAATGCGGCCGACGCTGGGAATGTTGACCGACACCCGCGAGCCGTCCTTGCCCTGCGCGCCGAAGCCACCGACCACCAGATTGCCCTGCGCCATCGCATAGACCTGGCCGTCGGCGCCTTTCAGCGGTGCCATCAGCAGCGAGCCGCCACGCAGCGACACCGCGTTGGCGATCGAGGACACAGTGATGTCGATCGGCTGGCCGGGTTTGGCAAACGGCGGCAGTTCGGCATGGATGGCCACGGCCGCGACGTTTTTCAGCTGCGGATTGACGTTCGCCGGAACATTGACGCCCAGCTCGCCGAGCAGGTTCTTCAGGCTCTGCACGGTGAAGGGCGCCTGGCTGGTGCGGTCGCCGCTGCCGTCCAGGCCGACCACCAGGCCGTAACCGACCAGCGCGTTGCCGCGCACGCCGCCGACCTGGGCAAGATCCTTGATGCGCTCGGCCGAGGCCGGCGCGGCGATCGCGCAGACCGCCACAGCGGCAGCCAGCAGACGGAAGGGCAGGGAAGACAGATTCATGGTCGCAGGCTCAGTAGGGCGACAGACGGGAATTGAAGAAGCGGCTCAGCCAGCCCATTGCGTTGGACTGCGCGATCGCGCCGCGGCCGCCGTAGGCGATGCGGGCGTCGGCGACCTTGCTCGAGGGCACGGTGTTGTCCGGGGCGATGTCGGCGGCGCGCACGATGCCTTGCACCTGCACCAGTTCGTCGCCCTGGGTCAGGCGCAGGTTCTTCTGCCCCTGGATCACCAGATTGCCGTTGGGCAGGCGCTGCATCACCGTGACCGTGACGCTGCCCTGCATGCGGTTGCTCTGCGCGGTGTTGCCCTTGCCGTCGAAGCTGCGATCGCCGCTCAACGAGTTCTGCAGCACATTCAAGCCACCGACGGTGAGCGGCGCACCCAGCAGCGTCGGCGCAGCCATGGTGGTCGCGTCCTTCTTGCTGATGCTGGTATTGGCGGTGGACGAGGCGGTGGTGCTTTCCACCAGGTTCACCGTCAGCAGATCGCCGACATCGCGGGCGCGGCGGTCGCCGTACAGGTTCAGGCTCGGGCCGGCAGCGTAGATCGCCCCGGCGGTGGGCTGCGCCACCGGCGCGACCACCGGCACGATCGGCGCCAGTTCGGCGAACGGCCGCACATCGCCGGCCGCCACGCAGCCGCCCAGCAGCGCGCTGCAGGCAATGGCGAGGCACAGGGAGGAAAGAGAAGGCAGGCGGGACATGGCGTGGATTCCTGAGAGGGCAGTGACCGGCGGGCCGATCAGACGTTGTTGTTCAAGTAACCGAGCATCGAGTCGGTGGTGGAGATCGCCTTGGCATTCATTTCGTAGGCGCGCTGCGTTTCGATCATGCTCACCAGTTCTTCCACCGTGTTGACGTTGCTGCCTTCCAGCGCGCCCTGCACGGTGTTGCCCAGGCCGTTGAGGCCGGGGGTGCCGTTCTGCGCGGGGCCGGATGCGGTGGTTTCGACGAACAGGTTCTCGCCCTTGGACTGCAGGCCCGAGGGGTTGATGAAGTCGGTCAGCGTCAACGCGCCGATTTCCTGCGCGGCGGCCTGGCCGGCCAGCGTCACGCTGATGGTGCCGTCGTTGCCGATGGTCAGCGACTGCGCGCCTTCGGGGATCTGGATGCCCGGCTGCAGCGGGTAGCCACTGTTGGTGACCAGCTCGCCCTGCGCATTGATCTGGAAGGTGCCGTCGCGGGTATAGGCCGAGGTGCCGTCGGGCATCTGCACTTCGAAGAAGCCGCGGCCGTTGACCATCACGTCGAGCGCGCGGCCGGTCTGCTGCTGGCTGCCCTGGTCGAAGCCCTTGAAGGTGGAGACCACCCGCACGCCAGTACCCAGCTGCAGGCCGGTCGGCAGCTGCGTCTGCGCGGAGGTGGAACCGCCCGGCGCACGCACCTGTTGGTACAACAGGTCTTCGAACGCCGCACGATCGCGCTTGAAGCCGGTGGTATTGGTATTGGCCAGGTTGTTGGAAATGACCGACATGCGCGTCTGCTGCGCATCCAGTCCGGTTTTGGCGACCCACAAAGCCTGATTCATGACCCGATTCCTCGTTAGACCCGGGGATGTGTTCCGGGTACGGGTGGGTATATGCACGTGCCGTGCCAAACCCGCGTCGGATTTTTGCCGGCTGTGCACTGGATCACGCGAAGCGGGCGCGACAGTCTGCGCTGGACGGGCTGGCGGCGGACAGGTAGCGGCTAAGCGGAAGCGGTGGAACTCTGCGCAGCAGATCAGGCGCGCTAGATCGGTCGCCGGTCAGCGATATGTGCGACGACGTGTGAACCCCTGGCGCTGCGTGCGGAAGGGTTTGGGGATTTGCCGGCTGGCATTGCGACGCCGTCAACAGGCTGGTTGGTCGAGGGCGCGGTGGCCTCACCGCTCGCGGGACACGCCGTGAACCCATCCCTGGGGGCTCGGTGGCGGCATCCATGCCGCCACACGGTCCCGCAATCGGCGAGGCCACCGCCCCAGAGAGTGAATCGGTGGTCGTGTGAAAAGCTGCTTGTTGCTCGGGTTGAATCGTGAAGCGAATCGGAAGCGATGCGATCCGAGCAACACACCGCATGCTCTGCTCGCAACCCTGCGTACCGACCATCTCGACAAGTCCTTGCCCGCCCACCGTCGCGGGACCTTACGCGGCATGGATGCCGCGTAAGAGCCTACATGGACGTACTTGCGGCGTGTCCTGCGATGGTGGGCGGGCAAGGGCCCCGCAGCCAAGTCACAAACCAGCCGCTCTGCAGCGAATGCCCAGATCAACAGCATTGCCAACCGCACACACCTGGCCGACAAACCATCGGTAGTCAGCGTCAACCGCGTACGAACCACCTGCGAGACCGCAGGAGTCGAACGACATGCCACTTCGCTCGCGAGCCACGTCCCCTAGGCGGCCGCCATCCAGGTGCTAGGCAGCGCGGCAAGCCAACCGGCGGTGCGGCAGTGGGCGCCAGTGGCGCTTAGCCGCTAACCCGCAGCAGCGAATTGGCCGACTGCGCGTTGTCGTCGCCGTTCTTGATGATCTTGACCTGCATTTCGAACTGACGCTGCAGCTGGATCATCTCCACCAGCGCGCCGGCGGCATCTACATTGCTGCCCTCCAGCATGCCGCTGTTGATGGTCTTGCCGGTGGCCACTGCAAACGCCTGCGCCGGGTCGGTGCTGGTGTTACGCATCAGCCCGTCCGGGCGCCGCGTCAAACGGTCGGCGGGGGCGTCGACCACCTTCATCTTGCCGACGATGGCCATGGTCTGCGGGCCTTCGCCCTGCGGAATGATCGAGATGCTGCCGTCGCTGCCGATCTCCATCGCCTGGTGCGGCGGGATCGTCATCGGGTTGCCGCCCTCATCCAGCACCGCATGCCCATTGGCGGTGACCAGCTGGCCATTGGCGGTGAGTGCCAGCTCGCCGTTGCGGGTGTAGGCCTCGCTGCCGTCGGGCGATTGCACCGCCAGCCAGCGGTCCTGCTGCAGCGACACGTCCAGCGGGTTGCCGGTGACTTTCTGGTGGCCCTGGCTGCGGTCGAAGCCCTGGTCCACATGCAGCGCATCGATCCGCGACGGATAGCCCTTGCCCTGGATCTTGAACGCCTCGGTATTGGCCAACGCGGCCTTGAACCCCACCGTATCGACGTTGGCGAGATTGTGCGACACGGTGCCCTGCGCCTGCAGGGAGGCGCGGGCACCGGTCATCGCAACGTAGAGAGCTTTGTCCATGAGGCACCGGGATTGGGGAGTCGGGATTCGGGATTCGTAAACGCGGGCTATTGCGACCTGGCAGAAGAGGGGGGCAGGGCCGGTATCCGCTTGACGGAGTACCGGCTCTTGCCAATCCCTAATCCCTAATCACTCATCCCAGCCGTTAACGAATATTGATGATCGTCTGCGTGACCTGATCCTGGGTCGAGATCATCTGCGAGTTGGCCTGGAAGTTGCGCTGGGCCACGATCATGTTCACCAGCTGCTCGGTCAGGTCCACCGTGGAGGATTCCAGCGAGCCGGATTCGATCTGGCCCAGGTCCGAGGTGTCCGGTGCGCCGGTGCGGGCGGCACCGGAGGTGTAGCTTTCGGCCCACATGTTGTTGCCCTGCGACTGCAGGCCCTGCGGGTTGACGAAGGTACTCAGCGCGACCTGGCCCAGCGGCTTGTCGGCGCCGTTGGAGTAGCGCGCGAACACCACGCCGCTGGTGTCGATGCTGATCTCATTGAGCTTGCCGCTGGCATAGCCGTCCTGGCGGGTATCACGCAGCGCGAAGGCTTCGCCGTACTGGGTCGAGCCGCTGACGTTGAGCTGCATGTTCAGCACGCCGGCGCCGGTGCTTGGGGTGAACGGGTCCATCGTGATGATGCCGTTGGCCGGGGTGGTCAGCGCGCCGGTATCGGAGAACTGCAGCGTGGTGGGCGCGCCGACCGCGGCACCGTCCACGTAGTTGTGCACCTGCCACTCGTTCGGGTTGGCGGTCTTGACGAAGTAGGAGGTCTGCACATGGCTGACGCCCAGCGAATCGTAGACGTTGATGCCGCCGGTGGAGTGGCTGTAGGTCTTGTCGTCGGCCGGGCTGAACGGGGTCACCGACGGGGCGGTGGCATTGCCGGGCAGGGTGAAGGCCAGGTTGACCGTGGAGGTCGACTTGGGCGGGCTGTCGGTGGTCAGCAGCTGCAGGTCCGACAGGCGGCCGACGTCGAAGCCGTTGCCGCTCGGGTTGGGGGCGAAGACCTGCAGGCGCGCGCCCTGCGGATTGATCACGTAGCCGTTGGCATCGGTCTGGAAGTTGCCGGCGCGGGTGTACATCTTGGCGCCGTTGGAGGTCACGGTGAAGAAACCCTCGCCGGAGACCGCCAAGTCCAGGCTACGCCCGGTCGGGTCGATATTGCCCTGCGAGAACTGCTGCGCCACATTGCTGACGCGCACGCCCGAACCCACCGCGTTGCGCGACAGGCCGTAGCTGGTGCTCTGGAACATGTCGGCAAACTCGGCACGCGATTCCTTGAAACCGGTCGTGTTGACGTTGGCGATGTTGTTGGAGGTGACGTTCAGATCGGCATTGGCTGCGTTGATGCCGGACAACGAGGTATTGAAAGCCATGGATGAGGTCCTTTAAGTGTCGGTTGCCGGCTCAGCTGACGCGGAGCACGTTGGCGAGCGGGGAAGTGCCTAGCCCGGTCAGGTTGAGATACAGGCCGTCCGAGCCGATCGTGACGCTGTCCACCGGCGCGTCGACATAGGTGGACAACTTGCTTTTGGAACCGGCGGTGTCGGTCTGGGTGGCGGTCACGCCGTACTTGCCGGCGGCCATGCGGTTGCCGTTGGCATCGGTGCCGTCCCAGGCAAACGACACTTCACCGGCGGCGCTGGCCGGCACGCTGAGCTGTTTGACGAAGGCGCCGTTGGCATCGGTGATTTCGAAATTGACGGTGCCGGCCGAGGTCGCGGCGACCACGCCCTTGGCCGAATTGGTGGCATCGATGGCGAGCTGTGCGGAGGGCACCAGCACGTTGTGCCCGACCAGCGAGGCGCCCTTGAGCACCTGATCGCTGCTCTGCGCTGCCGAGAAGCTGCTGACCTTGGTATTGAGGTCGCCGATGCCCTGCACGGTGGAGAACTGCGCCAACTGGCCCAGAAACGCGCTGTTTTCCATCGGCTTGAGCGGGTCCTGGTGCTGCAGCTGCTCGGTCATCAACTTGAGGAAGTCGGCCTGGCCGAGCGATTCCTCCTTCTTCTTGGTCGCCGTGGCGCTGCTGGAGGTCAGCCCGAGGCTGGTGTAGAGGTCACTACCGATCGTGCTCATGTGAAAGGTTCCGTAAGGGAAGGGTCAGCTAGGAGGGTCAGCGACCCATGGTCAGGGTGGCGAGCGCCAGTTCCTTGGCGGTGTTGAGCATTTCCACGCCGGCCTGGTAATTGCGCGAGGCCGAGATCATGTTGACCATCTGCGAGACCGGGTCCACGTCCGGCGAGAACACGTAGCCATCGGCATCGGCCAGCGGATGGCCGGGCTCGTAGCGACGGATCGGTGGCGCGTTGGTGGTGGTGATCTCCTTGACGTTCACCGAGGTCAGGCTGGGGTCCTGGCGACTTTGCTGGGCCTGGAAGATCGGCTCGATCGGCTTGTAGGTCGCCTCGGCCGAGCCAGCGACGGAGTCGGCATTGGCCAGGTTGGAGGCGATGGTGCTCAGGCGGACCGACTGCGCGTGCAGCGCCGAGCCGGCCACATCGAAGATGGGTAGATTGCTCATGACTTATTGGCCGGTGATCGCGGTGAGCATCGAGCGCACCTTGGATTCGAGGAAGCTCAGCGAGGCGCGGTATTCCAGCGCGGCGCGGCCGTAGGCAGCACGTTCGGCATCGGGATCGACGGTATTGCCGTCCAGGCTGGGCTGGTCGGATTCGCGGGTGATCTGGAACGGGTTGAGCCCGGCACTGCTGCCGATCTCGTAATGCTTGGCGTCGGTGGTCTGCAGCAGGGTGCCGTCGCGCACGCCTTCGGCCGATTTGAGCGCCGCCTCGAAATTCAGATCCTTTGCCTTGTAGCCAGGGGTGTCCACATTGCTCAGATTGCTGGCAATGAGCTTCATGCGCTGCTCGCGCAGCGGCAGAGCATCGCCGTGGATGCCTAGAAAGGACGAGATGGAATTGGACACGGTGCTCTCCCGCGAAGTGTTACCAGGGAGAAAGCAATGTTTGTGCCAATCGAGGTGGTGCGGGCCGCGGAACGCGCAGAGTGATCGGCGCTGCCGACGAACGGCAGGTTGGCCGTCCCGGGAACGCGATGGACTTCGTATCCGTCGCGGCGTTGCTTCAATCAGGCACGCCAGGCCGGAAGGTTCGGCACTAACCGAGGCGCAGTCCGGCCACGTCCGGCGTCAGCGGATATCACTTTAAAAGCGGGTTGATGCACACCGCCCCAACTTCAATGTTGCCGGGCTCCTGGAAGCCCGGCGTGGCGCCTTGTCGCTGCCGTCGGCTCCGACCCGGCAGCCGCCTGGCCTGCTCAGGCCGCTTCGGCGACCACTTTCAGGCGCGCCAGCACGTAGTCGGCCAATTCGTGGGCACTGTACTTGGCCACGAAGGCATTGGCACCCACCTGTTCGACCATGGCGTTGTTGAACACGCCCGACAGCGAGGTGTGCAACAGCACGTACAGGCCTTGCAGGCCCGGCGTGCGCCGGATTTCCGTCGTCAGCGTATAGCCGTCCATGGCCGGCATTTCGATGTCGGAGATGACCATCGCATAGCGGTCGGCCGGATTCTCGCCTGATGCAGCCACCTGCAAGAGGTGGTCCAGCGCCTGGCGGCCGTCGGACAACAAGGTTGCCGAGACGCCGAGCTGGTCGAGCACGCTGCGGATCTGCTGACGCGCCACGCGCGAGTCGTCCACCACCAGTACCTGGAACTGCCGGTCGTAGGCGACCAGCTGCAGCGAGGGATCCAGCTGCACGTCCTTGCTGACCTTGGCGATGTCGGCGAGCACGCTTTCCACGTCGATGACCTGGATCAACTCGCCCTGGAACCGCGTCACCGCCGTCAAATAAGTGGCTTCGGCGCCCAGTTCCGGCGGCGGGTGAATATCTTCCACCGCAATATTGACGATGCGCTCCACGCCGCTGACCAGAAAGCCCTGGACCGAGCGGTTGAATTCGGCCACCACCAGGTAGCCGGGGCCGTTTTCCGAGTGCGCGTCGCGCTCCGGGTGGCCGATCGCCAGGCCCAGGTCCAGCACCGGCACCGAGCGCCCGCGCACGTCGGCCACGCCGGCGAACTCGGTCGGCAGGCCGGGCACCTGGAACAGCTCCGGGCGGCGCAGCACCTCCTGCACCTTGAACACGTTGACGCCAAAAAGCTGGCGCCCGCCCAGCCGGAACAGCAGCAGGGCCAGTCGGTTGTGGCCAGCCAGACGCGTGCGCTGGTCGATGCGGTTGAGCAGATCGTGGGTCATGGGGCAGATATCGACAGCGCCCCTGGAAAACTTGAGTGGTTTTAAGTTTGGTGTGGGGCGCTGTCGGGAATCGGGAGTAGGGAATGGGGAATCGCAAAAGCGGAGGGCTTTTTGCAGCAAGCCCGAGGCGAAGGATCCTGCTGTGACGTACCTACGGTGTCACTAAGCAAATCGCACATCAGCAACGAAGACCTATCAAGGCTCAGCCCCCGACCGATTCCCCATTCCCGATTCCCGATTCAAAAACAGGCACGCCTCTTGCACTGTCTGTTCCGTCTCCCTCCGGATCTGGTCCCATGCGCCTGCTCCTGCTTGTCATCTTGTTGGCTGCCGCTCCGGCCTGGGCCCAGAGCTATCAGTCTGTCGATTCCATCCGCGCTGCGGCGCTGGCCACCGTTGGTCCGGATGCCGAGGCCGAGGCCACGCTCGATCCGGGCTTGCGCATGCCGGCCTGTCCGATCGCGCTGCAGGCGCAGCCGACTGGCACCAATACGGTGGAAGTGGCCTGCCCGCAACCGGCCGGCTGGCGCCTGTTCGTGCCGCTGAAGGTGCGCCGCAACCAGGATGTATTGGTGCTGCGCCGCGGCATCAGCGCTGGAGAAGTCATTTCGCTGGCCGATATCAGTATCGAGAAGCGTGATGCGGCGCGCATCGTCGGTGCGGTGCTGGCCGATCCGGTGGCGGCGGTGGGCAAGACCGCCCGGCGCATCCTGCCGGCCGGCTCGCTGCTGTCGGCCAACGATCTGGTCACGCAGCGGCTGGTCCGGCGCGGCGACACCGTGCCGCTGGTGTCGCGCAATGGCGGTCTGGAGGTGCGTATGAGCGGTCGCGCACTGTCCGATGCCGGCGAGAACGAGCGGGTTTCGGTGGAAAATTCCTCTTCGCGCCGGGTGGTGCAGGGGATCGTCGAAGCGAGCGGGACCGTTGTGGTGTCCAGATAGAAAATCGCTATAAAGTTTTTTTTTGGCATGCCGTTATCCCCTACGACCTGTAGAGGAGTTCCCGACATGAGCCAGAAAATCGAAGGCAATCTACCGACCGCTGCAACCCTTCGCACCGCGGCCACGAGCAGCAAGATCGCTTCGGCCGGTGAAGATCGCGCGTCCCCGATCGCCGCATTGCCGCCGACCGACAGCGTCAAGCTGACCGGTGAGGCGACCAACCTGCAGAACCTGCAGCGCACGCTGTCGCAGTCCTCAGCGATCGACACCGGTCGCGTCCAGGCAGTAAAGGATGCGTTGCAGAACGGCAGCTACTCCATCAACCCGGATGCCATCGCCAGCCGCATGATGGATCTGAATCAGCAACTGGCGGGCTAATCCCCGACCCAAAGGATGAACGTGAACGAGTTCCTGCAACGTCTCAGCGATGCGCTGGCCGGCGAACGCCAGGCATTACTCGAGAACGACATCGATGGGTTGATGCGCCATACGCAGGACAAGCTGTCGGCACTGCGCGCGCTGGAAGCGGCAATGCCCCAGGGCGAAGAAGAGCGGCTGCGCGAACTGGCCGAAGCCAATCGCGCCAACGGCGCGCTGCTGGCACGCCGGCGCCGCGAAGTGAACTGGGCACTGCGTCACCTGGGCCGCACCGAGAGTGCGCCGTCCTACGACGCCAAGGGCCAATCGAGCGTGCTGCGCGGCGGTCGTTCGCTGGCAGTGGCCTGAAGTACCGTAGCGTGCCCGAGCGCACGCAGGCTGGACGAGGCAAGTGATACAGCTTTGAGCTGCCCGGCGTGCAAGAGCGTGGCCCCGCGCAATACGAGGCCTGGGCGGTTCGGCGTATATTGAAGCGTCCTCTACGCCGCCCTGTCCCGTGACTGCCAAGTTTTTTCTCAATCAAACCCTGTTACCGTCCTCGACCATGCTGCGCGCCTTTGGCGACCAGATGCTCGAGGGCGTGCTGCTGTTCCGCGCCGACGGACAGCTGATCCTGGCCAACGCCATCGCCCGCCAGAGCCTGTGCAAGGAAGATCCTGCCGACGACCGCAATCTCGGCGAGCGGATCTCGCAGGTGCTGCCGTCGGATGCGCTCAATCAGGCGCGCAGCAAGGGCAGCTGGACCGGCAGCCTGCCGGTGGCCGATCGCGTGGTCATCGCGCATCTGTACTACAACGAGGAGCAGGGCGTCGGGCACTTCCTGGCGCTGTTCCACAACATCGAAGGCCAGCAGGACTACGAGCGCGAGCTGCAGCAGCGCCATGCCGAACTGCGCCAGGCCTACCTGCGTCTGAACGGCGCGCAGGACAAGCTGCTGCAGTCGGAAAAGATGGCCTCCATCGGCCAGCTGGCCGCCGGCGTGGCGCACGAAATCAACAATCCGATCGGTTACGTGCACTCCAATCTCGGCAGCCTGCAGGAATACCTGCGCAGCCTGTTCACGCTGATCGAAGCCTATGAGCGCGCACTGCAGGCGCCGGATCCGAAGGCGCTGATTCCGGAGATCGACGAGATCCGCAATCGCGCCGACATCGACTTCATCAGCCGCGACCTGCCGCAGCTGATGGCCGAATCGCGCGAAGGCATCGAGCGGGTCACCCGCATCGTGCGCGACCTGAAGGACTTCTCGTACTCGGACCGTTCCGAGTCGTGGAAGATGGTCGACCTGCATGCCGGTCTCGAATCCACGATCAACATCATCTGGAACGAGCTCAAGTACAAGGTCACGCTGGAGCGCAATTACGCCGAGCTGCCGTTGGTGGAATGCCTGCCGTCCGAGCTCAACCAGGTCTACATGAACATGCTGCTCAACGCCGGCCAGGCGATCGTCGAGCGTGGCACGATCACCGTCACCACCGGCCGCGACGAGACCGAGAATGTCTGGATCCAGTTCCAGGACAGCGGCGCCGGCATCGCCCCGGACCTGCTGCAACGCATCTTCGACCCGTTCTTCACCACCAAACCGGTCGGCAGCGGCACCGGCCTGGGCCTGTCGATCTCCTACGGCATCATCAACAAGCACCACGGCCGCATCGACGTCGAAAGCGTCCCGGGGCAGGGCGCCAGTTTCCGGATCGTGCTACCGGTGCGGCAGCCGCGGTAGCGCTGGCGCGCTGGGAATCGGGAATAGGGAGTGGGGAATCGGTAGAGCGGGTTTGCTTGTGATTTGCGCTTGACGCGCAAATTGAAAATCTCGGGAACATGCAGGGCCAGTGCACTGCTTTCCCGATTCCCGATTCCCGATTCCCGAATCCCTATTCCCTGCCGTTACGCAGCTCATCATGCGTGCGAAATGCCTGACGAATGTGCTCGCGCAGCTCGTCGTCGTTCCAGGGCTTGGTCAGGAAGCGGTAGATTGCGCCGCGGTTGATCGCTTCGGTGACCGTGGCCAGGTCGGTGTAGCCGGACAGCACCAGGCGCACGGTATCTGGGTAGAGCATCTTGACCCGGCCCAGGAACTCGGTGCCGCTCATGTCGCTCATGCGCTGGTCCGACAGGATCACCTGCACGTCGTTGGTGGCGAGCAGGTCGAAGGCGTCGCGCACGTTGCCGGCGGCCAGGATGCGGTAGCCATCGCGGCGGAACAGGCGCACCAGCGAGCGCAGCACGTTTTCTTCGTCGTCCAGCAGCAGCAGCGTGCGGTCGGGGCGGCTTTCGGCGAACGATTCCGGGCGCAGGTAGCGGCGGCGTAGCGCCATGCCGGCCGACTCGGCCGACATCGGCTCGCCAAAAAGATAGCCCTGGAAGATGTCGCAATCGTTGCGCCGCAAAAAGCCCAGTTGCGCCTGCGATTCCACGCCGTTGGCGATCACTGTCATGCCGAGCTGGTGGCCCATCGCGATGATCGCGCGCGCAATCGCCGCCTCGCGGCTGCCGGCCGGCGCGCTCTTGATGAAGCTGCGATCGATCTTCAGCCGGTCCACCGGATAGCGCACCAGCGCGCTCAGGCTGGAATCGCCGGTACCGAAGTTGTCCAGGCTCAGGCTGATGCCTTCGTTGCGCAGGTTGGCCATCGTCTCGTGGACGAAGTTGACGTTGTTGGTCAACGCGCTTTCATTGATCTCCAGCGTGACGAACTGCGCCGGCACGCCGGCGGTCTGCAGCATCGCCATCACTTCATTAAAGAAACCCGGGCGCAACAGCTGCAGCGTGGACACGTTGACCGCGATGCTGAAATCGTCGAAGCCCTGGTCGCGCCATAGCCGCGCCTGGCGCACCGCGTTCTGCAGCACCCATTCGCCGATCTGCACGATCACCCCCAGGCGCTCGGCGGTGCGCATGAAGCGCTCCGGCACCAGCATGCCCAGGGTGGGCGACTGCCAGCGCAGCAGCGCTTCCATGCCGACGATGCGGCCGTCGCGTGCGCTCACCAGCGGCTGGTAGCGCAGGCGCAGTTCGCCATGCGGGATCGCGTCGACGATCTGCCGCGCAATGATGCTTTCGCTATGCGCATTGGTGGTCGAGTTGCGCGTGTACAGCCGCACCGTATTGCCGCCTTCGCGTGCGGCCTGGTAGCTGGCTTCTTCGGCGTAGTCGAGCAGGATCGACAGCGAGGTCGAGTGTTCCGGGCACAGGCTGATGCCGACCTTGCCGGTCATGAACAAGGTGTACGGCAGCACCGACAGCGGCAGTTCCAGCTGCTGGCGGATCTCTTCGGCAAAATCCTCCGGCAACGGGGTGTCTTCGCGACGCACCGCCACCACCACCATTTCATCGCTGCCGTGACGCCACAACTTGCCGCGCGCGCCAAGAAAATCCTGCAGCCGGCGCGCCACCAGCGTCAGCGCCTGATCGCCGACTTCGGCGCTCATGTTCTCGTTGATCGAGGCGAAGTGATCGATATCGATGTGGAACACCATCAACGGCGGGCCGCCGGATGCGGCAGCGTCCACCAGATGCAGCAGTTCGGGATTACCCGCGCCCAGGCGGGTGGGTTTGACGATTTCCAGTCCGGGCGGGATTACGGGGCTCCACATGACTTAACGTCCACCATCGTCGTGGACGGGCTCGCCGACCGGGTGATAGGGCAGGCGCAACGTCACGCGCGTGCCTGCTCCGGGTGCTGATTCTATCGCGAGCGCGCCGCCGACGGTTTGCGCACGCTCACGCATCACGATCAGCCCGAGCCCACGCGGGCCTTCCGGTTCGAAGCCATCGCCGTCATCGCTGACTTCCAGGCGGAAGCTTTCGCTGTCGATCGAGTACAGCCGCATGTGCACTTCGCCGGCGCAGGCGTGGCGCAGCGCGTTGGTCAGGCTTTCCTGCGCAATCCGGAAACACGCCTGCTCGATCTCGTTGCCCGGGCGCACGTCCAGTGCCTGGATATCAAGCTCCAGCCGCACCGGCGATGCGCGAAACAGCATCGAGGCCTGCCAGCGCAGCGCCGCCTCCAAGCCCAGCGCATCCAGCTGCGGCGGACGCAACAGCATCGACAGGTTACGCAGCTTGGTCACGGTGCTGTCGGCCAGCGACACCACTTCCAGCAGGTCTTCGCGGCGCGCGTCAGGATCGGGCTCGTCCAGCGCCGCATGCGCGGACAGCTTCATTGCCGTTATGGCCTGGCCGATGTCGTCGTGCAGATCGCGCGAGATCGCGCGGCGTTCGTCTTCCTGCAGCGAGAACAGGCGCTTGGCCATCGCCTGCAACTCGGCATTGCTCTCGGCCAGCGCATCGCGCATGCGTTCGGGTTCGCTCAGGTCGCGTACCACCAGCAACTTGCAGCTGCGCCCGCCGTAGCGGATATCGCCGGCCGACAGGCCGGCATAGAAGGTGCTGCCATCGCGACGGCGCATCGCCCGTGCGCTGGATACCGGCTCGTTGCGATCGCTGCCCGCACGCAGGTACTCGCGCACCACCGGCAGGTCGCTGTCGCCGACCAGGGTCTGCAGCGGCTCGCCCAGGATGGTTTCGCCCTGGAAACCGAATTGCACAGAACCGGCGGCATTGGCATACATCACGTGCTCGTCGGCCAGGATCAGCACGCCATCGGGCAGCACCCTGACCAGCTCGCGGAACTGCTCCTCGCGCTCGCGCAGCAAGCGGCGCGACTGCTCGCGCTCGCTGACGTCCTGCAGCGTGCCATGGATATGCCGGGCGCCGTTCGGGTTGGTGACGCTTTCTGCGCGCAGATGCACGGTGCGCGGCTGCGAATCGCCGCCGGTCAGCGGCAGCAGCACGTCGATCTGCACGTCGCCACCGGTGCACATGTCCTCGATCATGCGCTCGATCCGCGCCTGGGTGGCGGTGTCCGAGGCGGTCAACAATTCTTCCAGCCGATGTTCGCGCCGATGCATCGGCACGCTGCGGCCGAGCAGGCGGTACACCGCCGGCGAGTAGCGCCCCAATCCGGTCGCGCGATCCAACTGCCATGAGCCAAGCCGCGCGATGCTTTGCGCTTCTTCCAGCCGCTGCAGCGCCTCGTCGCGCAGATGCTGCGCCTGGCGTTCCTCGCTGCGGTCCACGGTGACCACCAGGCGGGCAGGGCCGCTGGCCAGATGCAGCTGGTTGCTGCGGATCTCGACATGGCGCGGGCCGCTGCGGGTCAGCAGATCCTCGTGCAGGGTGCAGGTGGCGTCGCCCTTGGCGCGGATCTGGGCGATGATTTCCTCCAGGCGCGCGCCGTCGGCGTTGGGCCAGATCGCCTGCAGCGTCTGCTGCAGAAATTCGTCGCGCTCCCAGCCGAAGAATTCCAGCGCTGCCGGGTTGGCATCCAGGATGCGCAGCGTGGCCAGGTCGTAGATCAGCGCCGGGCTGGGCAGGGCCAGGAACTTGGCCTGCAGCACCGCCTCCGATTGCGCCAGTTGCGCGTGCTCTTCCACGATCAGCGCCACGAAACGGCGCAGCACCAGGTGGATCACCACGCTCGACACCAGCAGGAAGCTGGCGTCAGACCAGCGCTCCGGCATGGCGGCGCCGGCCAGGTGCAGCAGCCGGTTGCCCAGCAGCAGCCAGATCACGCCGACCAGCAAATACAGCCCGGTCAGGGTCCACAGACCTTGTTGCAGGCGCTCGGCGAGGCGAAGACGGGACACGGGAGCGGACGAAAACGCGGGCGCGGCGACAGGATGAGGCATGGGTCCGCGGACGACCTTTGGTGCTGGCGATGCAACCATCTTAGCCGCAACTCGTCCCGGTTCGGTCGGGCCCGAAACACGCGCCTCAACTAATCCAGGAAACGGCCGTTATCCATTGCGACTCCGAAGGCCGGGGTCGATTCTTCGGAGTGTTCCAGAGTGGACTCAGGCGTCATTGCAAGCATGCTGCAGCACCCGCTGACCTCGGCGGTGGTGTTGTTGGATGCGCATGGCCAGCCTCTGGCGGCCAACCGCGTTGCGCAATCGCTGGGATTGCCGTCCACCCTTGGCGCCTATGCCGAAGTCCTGGAAAGCAGTCGCGTCCAGGTGGCCAATAGCGGCGGCATGGCCGCCTGCGTGCTGCCGGGTACCGGTGGCGGGCGTCTGGAAGGCTGGCTGCGCGCGGTCAGCGACGAACACGGCCAGGTCATGGCCTTCACTCTGAGCATTCCCGAGCCGATGGGCGCCGACGGTACCAGCCGCTGGGAAATGGGCCTGGACAGCGCCGATCACGGACTGTGGGACTGGGACATTCCAGCCGATGTGGTCTACCGCTCCGAGCGCTGGACCCGCATGCTCGGTTATTCCGAGCAGCCGCTACCGAACAATCTCACCGCGTTGTCCGGGCTGATCCATCCCGACGACCACGCGCTGGTCAGTGCTGCCGTGCAGGCGCACCTGGACGGGCGCACCGATACCTATACGGCCGAATTCCGTCTGCGTCAGCACGACGGCCAGTGGCGCTGGATCCTGGATCGCGGCCGCGTGGTGTCGCGGACCGCCGACGGCCGCCCGCTGCGCATGGTCGGCACGCATACCGATGTGCACCACCACAAGTTGCTCGAGCAGCAGCTGCGCGAGCAGCAGGCCCAGCTCGAAGAGGCCCAGCGCATCGCCAGCATGGGCAGCTGGAGCTGGGACACGCTCAAGGACACGCTGTGGGTGTCGCCGGATTTCCTGCAACAGCTCGGCGTGACCCAGCAGCGCCTGCAGGGCATTCGCGACATCCTGCGCCTGCTGGGCCGGCCGTCGGTTGCGCATTTGCGCAGCGCCTGGCGCAAGATCAAGCACGAAGGCCTGCCGGTGCATTTCGAGCTGGAAATCAATGGGCTTGGCGACGTCAATCCGCATCACCTGCGGGTCTGGGCGCAGCCGGTGTTCGATGGCAACGGCAGCATGGTGCGTTTGCTCGGCCAGTTGCAGAACGTCACCGAGCAGCGCCAGACCGATGCATTGATCCGCTGGCGCACCGAGCTGCTCAACCGCGTGTCTGCGCTGGGCAAGATCGGCGGCTGCGAGATCGAGGTCGACACCCGGCGCATGCAGTGGACCGAGGAGTGCTACCGCATTCACGGCCTGCGCAAGGAAAACATCACCCTGGAGCAGGCGCTGTCGCTGTACACGCAGGACTCGCGCGACGCTTTCGAGGCGGCGCTGCTGCGTATCTCCGACGGCGGCCTGCCCGAACAGCTGGAGCTGTGTTTCTACCGCAACTCCGGCCAGCGGATCTGGGTACAGGTGCTGATCGAGCTGGACCGTCGCGAAGGCCTGCCGCCGCGTTTCGTCGCCTTGTTCCGCGACGTCACCCGCGAACGCGAAGCCAACGAGCGCATCGAGCTGCTGGCCCACTACGATCGCCTGACCGGTCTGCCCAACCGCTTCCTGCTGCGCGAGCAGGCAGAGAACGCGATCCGCGAAGCGCACGAGCGCGGCCAGGTACTGGCGATGCTGCTGATCGATCTGGATGGCTTCAAGAGCATCAACGATTCGTTCGGTCACGCCACCGGCGACAATCTGCTCAAGCTGGCCTCCGCACGCCTGCACCAGCATCTGCGCAACAGCGACCTGTTCGGCCGCTTTAGCGACGACGAATTCATCGTGCTGCTGCGCGATCTCTCCGAGCCGGAAGACGCCGGCCACGTAGCGCGCAAGCTGATCAGCGCGCTCGGCGAGCCGCTGCGCAAGGACCACGTCACCCTCAAGCTCGGTGCCAGCATCGGCATCGCGCTGCAGGGCGAGGGCCTGTCGGATTTCGACAGCCTGCTGCGCGCCGCCGATGCGGCGATGTATGCAGCCAAGGAATCGGGCCGCAACACCTTCCATTACTACAGCCAGGACGTGCTGATGCGTGCACAGCGCCGCCTGGAGCTGGAACACGCGCTGCAAGGTGCGCTGGAACGCGAAGAATTCACCCTGGTCTATCAGCCGCTGGTCAACACGGTGGGTGAATCCTCGCCGGCGATCGAAGCGCTGATGCGCTGGAATCGCCCCGGCCATGGCCAGTGCAGCCCGGTCGAGTTCATTCCGATTGCCGAGGAGTGTGGCGAGATCGTGCGCCTGGGCGAATGGGTGATCGGCGAGGCCTGCCGTCAGGCCGTGGTCTGGGACCGCGCCGGGCTCAATTTCAGCCGCATCGCGGTCAATGTCTCTGCGGTGCAGTTGCGCGAGCGCGGCTTTGCCGAGCGCGTACTGGAAATTTGCCGCGACAACGGCTGGTCGCCATCGCGCCTGGAACTGGAATTGACCGAATCGGCCTTGATCCGCGATTCCGACTCGCTGCGCCGCTGTTTCGAGTTGTTCGAACAGAATGGTGTGCTGTTGGCGGTGGACGACTTCGGTACCGGTTTCTCCAACCTGCATTACCTCAACCGCTTCCCGGTGCAGCGTCTGAAAATCGACCGCAGCTTCGTGCAAGGCATGCTCGACGACGCCAACACCGCAGAAGTGACCCAGGCCATCGTGCATCTGGGCCACGCGCTGGGCATGCAGGTGGTCGCCGAAGGCGTGGAAACGGTGCAGGAAGACGCATTGCTGCGCCAGCAGGGCTGCGACGAAATCCAGGGCTACTTCTACTCGCGGCCGCTGTCGCCGCGCGACATGGCGCAGTGGCTGCGTGAAGCCGAAGCCGGCATGCGCCTCGGCGCGCGCCTGGTCATCGCGAGCTGACGCAAGCTGTCGCAGCGCCCGGCGTCGCCCGCCCGGCTATTGAAATGCGCCGGTCAAAAGCTCAGTGAGTCGAGGACGCGATGCCCTCACCACTTGCGGGACACGCCGTGAATCCGTCCATGGAGGCTCCTTGGCGGCATCCATGCCGCCAAGGGTCCCGCAACCGGCAAGGGTTGCGCACCAGAGAGTTCGTCGGCTGCTTTATTAAAAGCTTGTCCGTTGCTCGGCTTGGGCTAGGAGCATGGAAAGCTTGCAGGCTGCATTTTGAATGCTTTTCTGCTGCTCAATTTGCGACGGGGATCTGATCGTCTATACGGCGATCCATGCAATTCACGTCAAGCGTCGCTTGCACCACACACACCGATTATCTCGACTGGTCCTTGTCCGCCCACCGTCGCGGGACCTTACGCGGCATGGATGCCGCGTAAGAGCCTACACGGACGTACTTGCGGCGTGTCCTGCGATGGTGGGCGGACAAGGGCCCTGCAGCCAACCTGCAAAGCCAGGCGATCCACACCTGATCCATCACACGCCTGACGACCGAAAAGGTACACGTCGCAATTCAGAGCGGAAGCTACGTCGTGCCGGTGCAGCCCGCTCACCATCGCGGGACCTTGTGCGGCATGGATTCCGCTCAAGAGACCTCAGGAACGGATTCAAGGCGTGACCAGCGACGGTAGGCAAGTAAGGACCCCGCAACCAGGCCGCAGATCATCCGATCGACGTGTGTGTTATGTCGTGGAAGTACTCGAGCAGACGGGCAGGGGGAGATTTCACCCTGGTGCTGCAATCGCACGGCATTGCGTGTTCGGCGCCACGCCGGGTGGCACGGCCTGATGCACAAACGCCACAAGTAGGGCAGTGAATACAGCCAGCGGGGCGCCTGCCGAGGCACGCCCCGCTGCCGCACAAAAACCTCAGCGTCCGGATACGTCGACTGCGGCGCCATCCAGACCCAGATCCCAGGCCACGGTCGCGAACAGCAGTTCTTCTTCGCTGCAGCTGCGGCGGGGGTGCTGCATTGCCTGCACTTCCGCACGGGCGGCACGCTCCAGCCGTTCCAGCGCGGCCGGCATGCGCACGCTGCGCAGCGCGGGCCGGGCAGCGTCGCTTTGCGCAATGCGCTGGGCGTGTGCAGCCGCCAACGCGGCTGATTCCAGCACGGCCGTGGGTGCATCGGTGGGCGGGGCGAGGAGCGTCATCAGCGGAATACCAGGTTGTTGCGGAACGACAAATCCCCGGGAGGCCGGGGAATGTCGGAAATCAGACAGTGCGTGGCATCGGTCTTAGAACAGCTCGACCGTACCGGCGCCCATGCCTTGCTGCGCCACCGGCTTGTGCGGCGGGCGCTCCCATTCCACACGCATGTCGCGCAGGCGGTTGGACACCTTGGCCAGCGCGGCGACCAGATCGCTGTCGTACACGCCGCCATTGCGATGCAGCAGTTCCTGCAGTGCCACCGCTTCGCGGTTGATCGCGGTGAGGCGATCGAGGTGGGTGTGGATACCGCTCAGCGTCTGCGTGGCGATGTCCTCGAACTGCAGGGCACGCACCGCTTCGGCCACGCTACCGTCGATGGAGCGCGCGCATTCGGAAATTTCGCGCATGCCGTCGCCCAGCGAGGCGTTGATCTGCGCGACGTTCTCCAGCATCGCCGCCGATTCGTGGCGGGCTTCGCGGGAGCGATCCATGTGACGCGAGGCCAGCTGCGAGACCGTTTCACGCACCTTGGCGATCGATTCCTTGGAGCTGTGCGCCAGCTTGCGGATCTGTTCGTTGAAGGTGGTGGAACGCTCGGACAGGTTGCGCACCTCGTCGGCGACCACCGCGAAGCCGCGACCGGCTTCACCGGCACGGGCTGCTTCGATGGCGGCATTCAAGGCCAGCAGGTTGGTCTGGTCGGCGATCGACTTAACGTCTTCCAGCAGCGCGAAGATGCCATCCAGATGCTGCGCCATCTCATCGATGTGATGCACGGTGTTGGTGCTTTGGCCGCTCACTTGTTCCAGCGCTTCCACCAGTTGCTCCATGCGGGAGCTGGCGTGCTGGGCGAAGCGGGCGACGTCAACACCGGCGCTGCCGTCGTCACCGGCACGGTCGACGATGCGGGCCAATGCCTGGCTTTGCTGGCGCGACTTGCGGTTCATCGCTTCGAAGCTGCCACCAAGACCGGACACGGCCTGGCGGATCAGTTCGCGGGCACGCTCGACTTCCGAGCGCGAACCGTCGACTTCGTTGCTGACGAACGTACGCAGTTCGTTGAGCAGTTGGTCCTGCTCGCGCAGGATGCGGGTCTGGTCCGGATTACGCCGGAACTGGGAGTAGGTCACCCAGGCAGCGAAACCGAGCCAGCTGAGCGTCATGGTCGCCAGGATCGCCCAGCGCACCGAAGCGGGCCAGTCGAATCCGACAGCGAAGGGAAACAGCAAGGTCAGGGCCAAAGGGGCGGCCAGACGGATAAGTGGACGTGAATACATGGGCGTTCTCGGCAGAGTCACGGTTGCTGTATCGGCCGTACCCCCTTTGTCTTTAGCGACGATCGCCACATCGTCTCGCCCGTTCAAGCTTTGTTGACACGCGCCAGCGACCGCCAGCGCGTGTAGCACACCGGAATCGTCAGTGCTTTAGCGCAGCGCGCGGTCCACCGCTTCGATCATTGCGCGCTTGGCAAACAGGAAATCCCACAGGCTGCCACCCATCTGCCGCCACAACACGGCCGAGCGGACCGCGGCCAGCAGCAGCGCGCGGATTTCCGCAACCACGCCGGCCTGGCCCAGGTAATGCGGATTGCCCTGCACCATGACCTTGGGACGCAGGTGGCTGATGGTCTGCGCATACAGCCCGCCCAGCGAACTCAGCACGTCAGGGTGGCCGCTGTCGCCCAGGCTGTGTGCCTGCCGCGCCGCTGCCTCGATGCCATTGGAGACCGTGGCGACGGTGGCGGTGTCGCGCACGAAGCGGCGCTCCAGCTGCAGCACTGCCAGCGCCAGCCGCGGCAGGACCTCGTCCTGGCCCTGGTTGTGGAAATAGTTGTGCAGCAGCCGCAGCCCTGGCGCCAGGTCCGCTGGCGAGCCGTACACGGCCTCCGGCGAGGACGCATCCACCCGGAACACGCTGTCCATGGCGGTACGCACCGTCGCAGCCTCCGAATGCCCGGTTTCGGCGATCCGCCGCACCTGTTGCAGGGCCTGGGCGACGCCGGCAAGCGCCAGCACGCGGTGATCCATGGAAGAACTCATCAAGCCACTACCTCAGGTGAAAAAGAAGATCCCGCCAGTTGGCGTTCCAGCGGCGCATCGGTGGCGGCGATGACCGCGCCGCCCAGGCATTCCTCGCCGTCGTACAGCACCAGCGACTGCCCGGGCGTCACCGCCCGCTGCGGCCGCTCGAAACGTACCTGCACGCTGCCATCGTCCTGCACCTCCACCGTGCACGGCTCGTCGGGCTGCCGGTAACGCGTCTGTGCGGTGCAGCCGAAGCTGCGCGCCGGCGGCGCCCCGGTGACCCAATGGGCCTGCTCGGACTGCAGCCAGCGCGATTGCAGCAGCGGGCTGTCGCGGTCCTGGTCCACATACAGCACGTTGCTTGCCACATCCTTACCGACCACGTACCACGGCGCGGCGGCACGCCCACGCACGCCACCGATGTTCAGGCCTTCGCGCTGACCCAGGGTGAAATAGAACACCCCCGGATGCTCGGCGATGCGCTGCCCCTGCGGGTCGCGGATCTCGCCGCTGCGCGCGGGCAGGTAACGGCCCAGAAACTCGCGGAAATCGCGTTCGCCGATGAAGCAGATGCCGGTGGAATCCTTCTTGGCATGGGTCGGCAGACCGGCGTCCTGGGCGACCCGGCGCAGCGTGCTTTTTTCCATATCGCCGATCGGAAACAGCGTCGCGGCCAGTTGCGTCTGTCCCAGCTGATGCAGGAAGTAGCTCTGGTCCTTGCTGCGGTCGGCGCCGCGCAGCAGGCGCCAGCGCCCGCCGCTGTGCGCCACCCGCGCATAGTGGCCGGTGGCGATGCGCTCGGCGCCCAGCGCCTGGGCCGCATCCAGAAAATGCTTGAACTTGACCTCGCGGTTGCACAGCACGTCCGGGTTCGGCGTGCGCCCGGCCGCGTATTCGGCCAGGAAGTGCTCGAACACGCCGCTCCAGTATTCGCCGGAAAAATCGCGGAAATGGAACGGGATGCCCAGTACCCCGCACACCGCCACCGCATCGCGGCGGTCATCCTCGGCGCGGCAATCGCCGCTGCCGTCGTCGGCCCAGTTCTGCATGAACAGCCCTGCGATCGACTCGCCCTGCTGGGCCAGCCGCCAGGCCGCCACCGACGAATCCACACCGCCGGAGACCCCCACAACGATCCGCGGCGTACTCATGCGACGTGCCGCACCAAGGCCAGGGGATGGCGCTGGCCGGCCAGATAGTCGGCCACCACTTCCCACACCAGCGGGCTGCGCAGGCGCTCGGTCGCGCTGCGCAATTCGTTCGGCGTCATCCACAACGCGCGCACCACGCCGGTATCCAGGCTGCGCTCGGGATGGTGGGTCACCGCCTCGGCCACAAACGCGAACCGCAGGAAGCACTGGCCAGTCGGGGCGACCCACTGATAGGTGCCGATGAAGTGGGTCAGGCGGACATCCCAGCCGGTCTCTTCCAGCGTCTCGCGCACCGCCGCATCGAGCAGGCTCTCGTCAGGTTCCAGATGCCCGGCAGGCTGGTTCAGCAACAGCTTGCCGCCGATGGTCTCTTCGACCTGCAGGAAGCGCCCGTCGCGCACCACCACGGTGGCCACGGTGACATCCGGATGCCAGCGTTGGTCGGAGGCGCTCATCGCTGCGGGTCCTGCGTGATCGGGGCCGCGCTCGCGCT
This sequence comes from Xanthomonas sp. WHRI 7064, assembly GCF_040202355.2. NCBI lineage: Bacteria > Pseudomonadati > Pseudomonadota > Gammaproteobacteria > Lysobacterales > Lysobacteraceae > Xanthomonas > Xanthomonas sp. WHRI 7064. The sequence goes on from NZ_CP167821.1 coordinate 2,394,431, forward strand.
AGCGGCGAACCGTACGGTTTGAAGCCGGGTCAAGCGGCGCTGCAACCCGGCAAGGTGCACGGAGTTGGACAAGTCGGCAATGAACGACGGCGCCAGCAACAGCGCGGTCAGGGAATCGGTCATCAAGGGCCAGCCATGGAATCGGAGACAAATTGTGCGGGGCGCGGCGTAAATCGTCCAATGCGCGCGGCGATGAACCGTATAATGCCCGGATGCCTCGTAAGACCTCACACGAACACGATCACGGCCTCACCGTCGAAGCCAGCAAGCCTGAAGTGGCGCCACCGCCGCGCTATCAGGTGCTTTTGCTGAACGACGACTACACCCCGATGGACTTCGTGGTGACGGTGCTGCAGCAGTTTTTCAACCTCGATCTGGAGCGGGCCACGCAGGTCATGCTGCATGTCCATACCCGTGGACGCGGCGTTTGCGGGGTCTACAGCCGCGAAGTCGCCGAGTCCAAGGTGGCGCAGGTCAACGAATTCTCGCGCATGAACCAGCACCCGCTGCTGTGCACGATGGAACAGACCTGAGGCGTCAATCCGATCATTCCAGCAGCGCAACACTGTGGCTGCAATCACATGCTAACGCCGTCTGAACATGCCTATCCGATAGGGTTGTGGTAAATCCCAACAAAAGCCGCATATTGTTGGCAACAGCCGTTCGGAGTTACCAATGTTCAGCAAAGACCTAGAGCAAACCATCGGCCAGTGCTACAAGCGAGCACGCGAGGCGCGTCATGAGTTCATGACCGTTGAGCACCTGCTGCTCTCGCTGCTGGACAACCCGTCCGCCCAGGCCGTCCTCAAGGCCTGCGGTGCCGACCAGGTGCGTTTGCACAACGATCTGGAGCAGGCGATCGAGGCCTCGGTCTCGCGCCTGGCCGAAGACGATGGCCGCGACACCCAGCCCACCCTGGGCTTCCAGCGTGTGCTGCAGCGTGCGGTCTATCACGTGCAATCCTCGGGCAAGAAGGAAGTCACCGGCGCCAACGTGCTGGTCGCGATCTTCGGCGAGAAGGATTCGCACGCGGTGTACTTCCTGAACCAGCAGGACATCACCCGTCTGGATATCGTCAACTACCTCTCCCATGGCATCGCCAAGCTGGGTGAAGACGGCGAGCAGCCGTCCGCCTCCGATGGCGAGCCCAAGAGCGAGGGCGGGGAGGGCGAGGCCAAAGGCGATGCGCTGGCCGAGTTCGCCACCAATCTCAACGAGCAGGCCCGCAACGGCAAGATCGACCCGTTGGTCGGCCGTGGCGACGAAATCGAGCGCACCATCCAGGTGCTGTGCCGCCGCCGCAAGAACAACCCGCTGTACGTGGGCGAGGCCGGCGTGGGCAAGACCGCGATCGCCGAAGGTCTGGCCAAGCGCATCGTCGACAACGACGTGCCGGAGGTACTGGCCGATGCAGTGATCTTCTCGCTGGACCTGGGCGCGCTGGTGGCCGGCACCAAGTACCGTGGCGACTTCGAAAAGCGCCTCAAGGGCGTGCTGGCGGCGCTGAAGAAGGTGCCCAACGCGGTGCTGTTCATCGACGAGATCCACACCATCATCGGTGCGGGTTCTGCGTCGGGCGGCACCATGGATGCGTCCAATCTGATCAAGCCGGCGCTGTCGTCTGGCGAGCTGCGCTGCATCGGCTCGACCACGTTCCAGGAATACCGCGGCATCTTCGAAAAGGACCGTGCACTGGCACGTCGCTTCCAGAAGATCGACATCGTCGAGCCGACCGTGGGCGAGACCTTCGAGATCCTGCAGGGCCTCAAGCCCAAGTACGAAGCGCACCACGGCGTGACCTATGCCGATGACGCACTGCAGGCGGCCGTGGACCTGTCGGTCAAGCACATCGGTGACCGCCTGCTGCCGGACAAGGCGATCGATGTGATCGACGAGGCCGGTGCGCGTCAGCGTCTGCTGCCGGAAGGCAAGCGCAAGGAGCTGATCGACATCGAGGAGATCGAGACCATCGTCGCCAAGATGGCGCGGATTCCGGCCAAGCAGGTCAGCGCGACCGACAAGGACGTGCTGCAGCATCTGGAGCGCAATCTGAAGATGGTGATCTTCGGGCAGAACCCGGCGATCGAGACGCTGGCCGGCTCGATCAAGCTGGCGCGCTCGGGTCTGGCCAATCCGGAAAAGCCGATCGGCAACTTCCTGTTCGCCGGCCCCACCGGCGTCGGCAAGACCGAGGTCACCAAGCAGCTTGCGCTGCAGCTGGGGATCGAGCTGGTGCGCTTCGATATGTCCGAGTACATGGAAGCGCATTCGATCAGCCGTCTGATCGGTGCGCCTCCGGGCTATGTGGGCTTTGATCAGGGCGGCTTGCTGACCGAGAAAATCGTCAAGACACCGCACTGCGTGCTGCTGCTGGACGAGGTGGAGAAGGCGCATCCGGACATCTTCAACATTCTGTTGCAGGTCATGGATCGCGGCATCCTCACCGACACCAACGGGCGCGAGGCGAACTTCAAGAACGTGATCCTGGTGATGACGACCAATGCCGGTGCTACCCAGGCGTCGCGGCGGTCGATCGGCTTCACCAAGCAGGATCACTCCACCGATGCGATGGAGTCGATCCGTCGCGGGTTCACACCCGAGTTCCGCAACCGCCTGGATGCGATCGTGCAGTTCCAGCCGTTGGGCTTCGACCACATCCTGCGAGTGGTGGACAAGTTCATCATCGAGCTGGAAATGCTGTTGCAGGAAAAGCACGTCTCGCTGTCGGCCACCCCGACTGCGCGCGACTGGCTGGCCCAGCACGGCTTCGATCCGCTGATGGGTGCGCGTCCGATGTCGCGCGTGATCCAGGAGAAGATCAAGCGCCCACTGGCCGATGAATTGTTGTTCGGCAAGCTGGTGGAAGGCGGCCGGGTCAATATCGACGTCAAGGATGGCGAGCTGGTGGTGGAGGCGCACCCGGAACCGGAGCGTCTGCTGCCGGCAACGGTCGACTGATCGCCTTGCGGTCCTGAAACAAAAGAACCGCTCGAAAGAGCGGTTTTTTTATGCCCTCAGAACGTGTGGTCCGAGTGAGGGGCGCGTAGAAGCCAAGCGGCGGTCGCGGCTCGCGAGGAGCAGCGACAGCGCGCCGCCAAACCTTGGTCAATGCGGCAACCGAGGCGCAAGCGCCGGAGGTAAGGTGCAAGCGAAGGGCAGAAGCAAGCCGACACCGCCCGATCCCCGTTGCCAATCAAATACGCAAATCTCGGCCACGACAAAAAGCGGCCATTGGCCGCCTCGCGTCTCACACCAGAACCGCTTACTTCATGCGGTAGGTAATACGACCCTTGGTCAGGTCGTAGGGAGTCATCTCAACTTTGACCCGGTCGCCGGTCAGGATGCGGATGTAGTTCTTGCGCATGCGGCCGGAGATATGGGCGATGATTTCATGCCCGTTTTCCAGCTTGACCCGGAACGTGGTGTTGGGGAGCGTCTCGCTGACGCTGCCTTCGAATTCAATGGAGTCGTCTTTCGACATGTAATCCTGTGCAATCACGGCTGGCCCGGGAGGGCCGTAAGGGACAGCATTTTACGCCCCATCTCCCCGCGGTGCAAATTTTATGTTAAGCGGACTTCAGCGAGCGTGCTGGCAGGCCGCTCGCCGTAGCGCTCGGACCAACTGCCCGGCGGCGCAACCTGGCCGACCTGCAGCCGTACCTGCTGCAGGAATTCTGTACGTGGCAGGCGTTGCGCGCCCAGGCGCATCAGGTGCGGATTCTCCACCTGCGCGTCGAGCAATGGCCAGCCGCGGGAGTGCAGATGCGCGGCCAGCGCCGCCAGTGCCACCTTGGAGCCGCCGCTGTCGGCACTGAACATGCTCTCGCCGAAGAACATCTGGCCGATCGCCACGCCGTAGATGCCGCCGACCAGGCGCGTGCCATCGAACACCTCCAGCGAATGCGCATGGCCCAATCGATGCAGTTCGATGTACGCCTGCTGCATCGGCGTGGTGATCCAGGTGCCATCCTGGCCGGCACGCGGAATCGACGCGCAGGCATCGATCACCTGCGCGAAGGCGGTATCGGCGCGCACGATCCAGTGGCTGCAGCGCAGCTGGCGACGGAAGCGCGAGGACAGGCGCACGCCATCGGTGCGAAACACCGTGCGTGGGTCCGGGCTCCACCACAGGATCGGCTGGCCTTCCGAGAACCACGGGAACACGCCACTGGCATAGGCGTTGAGCAGGCGCTGCGGCGACAGGTCGCCACCGATGGCGAGCAGGCCGTCCGGCTCGCGCAACGCGGAATCGGCCGGCGGAAACGGTGCGGCCGGATCGGCCGCCAGCAGGTAGGGAAGGGCGCGGGACATGCGCGCAGTGTAGAGCGTGTCGCACATGCTGCACCCAGGGCAACGACCATCGCCGGCATGCGACGGTCCGCGGGTGTGGTCGACACGCGTTGCGGCATGCGTCCGCGAGCACCGCGGTGCTGGGCGCGTAGTTCGCACTCGCCAGACGAGTGTTCTCTGGGTGGATTTGGCCGCCTTGCTCCGACGTCCCCAATACGCCCGGCCGGCGATCAGCTGCGACTGTGCCCTGCGTCGCCGCCGCGCGGCTCAGTCGCGAAACGGGCTGTGCTCGGACAACTCGTGTGCATGCCGGGCCACCGCCTGGCGCTCGTCGGCGCACCATTGCGCCAGCGGCTCGCGGAAGCCGGGGTCGGCGATCCAGTGACGGCTGCGGACCAGTGTCGGCAGGAAGCCGCGCGCGATCTTGTGCTCGCCTTGCGCGCCGGGCTCGAAGCGGGCCAGGCCCTCGCGCAGGCAGTATTCGATGCCCTGGTAGTAGCAGGTTTCGAAATGCAGCCCCGGAAGGGCTTCGCCGCCCCAGTAACGCCCGTACAGTGTGTCGCGCCCGCGCAGGCAGAGCGCGCCGGCGATCGGTTGCCCCTCCAGCTCGGCCAGAAACATCACCAGCTGGCGCGGCAGGTGCCGGGCCAGGTGATGCAGGAATTCCGGCGTCAGCGCGGGCGAGTTGCCGTATTCGTTGAAGGTCTTGAGATAGAAGCCATACATCGCCTCCAGGTCGGCGTCGCTGGCTTCATCGCCATGCACCACGCGCAACTGCACGCCGGCCCGCTGCACCTTGGCGCGCTCCTGGCGGATGTTCTTGCGCCGCTTGTGGTCCATCGCCGCCAGGAAGCTTTCGAAATCGCTCCAGCCGCTGGCGTTGTGCCAGTGGTACTGCAGATCGTTGCGCTCCAGCCAGTCGGCGTCGAAGGCGGTGTCTTCGTCGGCCGGGTGGAAGTTGACGTGCGCCGACGACAGCCCGCTGCGCTCCACCAGCGTGCGCATCGCCGCGAGCAACTGCGGGCGCCAGCGCGGTGCGCCCAGCAGGCGAGGGCCGGTCACCGGCGAGTAGGGCACCCCGCACAGCCACTTGGGGAAGTACTCCTGCCCGTAGCGCGCGTAGGCGTGCGCCCAGGCGTGGTCGAACACGAACTCGCCATGCGAGTTGTTCTTCAGGTATCCCGGCGCGGCGGCGACCAGCGTGTCGCCATCCCATAGCGTCAGGTGCAGCGGGTTCCAGCCCCAGTCCGGGCGCAGGCAGCCCTCCTGCTCCAGGCCTTCCAGGAACGCGTAAGAAATGAATGGGTGCGCGCCGTCGTGCAGCGCGTCCCAGGCACCGGCCGGAAGCTCGTCCAGCCGGCGGCACCAGCGGGCGGTGACGCTCATGCGCACGGCCCGCTGGTATCGGCGCTTCCCGCGCGGCGCGGCCGGCGGTCAGCAGCCACCTCAGGCGCTCTTGTCGAGGTAGCGCTCGGCATCCAGCGCGGCCATGCAGCCGAAGCCGGCCGAGGTGATCGCCTGACGGTAGTGCTGGTCGGCGACGTCGCCGGCCGCGAACACGCCGGCCACCGAAGTCTCGGTCGCCGCGCCGTTGAGGCCGGAGCGGATTTCCAGGTAGCCATTGTTCATCGCCAGCTGGCCGTCGAACAGTTGCGTGTTGGGGTGATGGCCGATGGCAACGAAGAAGCCGTGCGCGACGATCTCGCGGGTGCTGCCGTCGAGGGTGGACTTGACCCGCACGCCGGTGACGCCGGCATCGTTGCCCAGCACTTCATCGATGGCGTGGTGCCAGACGGTTTCGATCTTGCCGGCGGCGACCTTGGCGAACAGCTTGTCCTGCATGATCTTTTCGGCGCGCAGCGTATCGCGGCGGTGCACCAGGTAGACCTTGCGGGCGATGTTGGACAGGTACAGCGCTTCTTCGACCGCAGTATTGCCGCCGCCGACCACCACCACGTCCTGGTCCTTGTAGAAGAAGCCGTCGCAGGTGGCGCAGGCGGACACGCCGCGGCCCTTGAAGGCTTCCTCGCTGGGGATGCCCAGGTATTTGGCGGTGGCGCCGGTGGAGATGATCAGTGCGTCGCAGGTGTATTCGGCACCGTCGCCGGTCAGCCGGAACGGGCGCTGCGACAGGTCGGCGGTGTGGATGTGGTCGAAGATCACCTCGGTCTCGAAGCGCTCGGCATGCGCCTGCATGCGGCTCATCAGGTCCGGGCCCATCAGGCCGTGGGGGTCGCCCGGCCAGTTGTCGACTTCGGTGGTGGTCATCAGCTGGCCGCCTTGCTGCAGGCCGGTGATCACCACCGGCTTGAGGTTGGCGCGGGCGGCGTAGACCGCGGCGGTCCAGCCGGCCGGGCCGGAGCCCAGGATCAACAGGCGGGAATGCTTGGCGGGACTGGCAGAAGAGGCGCTCATGTATACTCGCGATCTAGGAATTGGCAGGGCAGACGAGTGAATTCGCGCCCCTGTGGCGGCATAGAGTGGCGGTCCCCACCCGGTGAATCAAGGCGGCGCGATGGAACTGCTTGAACCGCAGATGGCATGGTCCACCCAGTACGCGTAATCGACGCCGCCCCGTGCGGCGTTTTTTGTTGACCATCGCATGCCCGCGCAGGCGAGGCGCATGCAACAGCTGAAACCGTGGCCTCAGTCGTTTATTATCAACCACTAACAGCATTTTTCTAAGGTCTGGCTACAGGTGGCAAAGCAGGTTCCCGAACGCAGCAAGCCCGCTGAGGGCAAGACGTCCTCGCGCAAGACAGCGGTGGCGGACAATCCGCGTCGGCAAAAGCTCTGGCGCGATCTGGCATTGATCGCGGTGGCGCCGCTGCTGCTGTATCTGCTGGCCAGCCTGTTCACCTATTCGAGCGCTGATCCGGGCTGGTCGCAGACCGGCAGCGTGGTGGCGCCAGTGCACAACATGGGCGGCCGCGTCGGCGCCTGGACGGCCGACGTGCTGCTGCAGTTGTTCGGTTATGTGGCCTTCCTGCTGCCGGTGGTACTGGGCGCGGTGGCCTGGATCGCCTTGTTCGGCATGGACAAGGAAGGGCAGGCCGAAGCCGATCTGGGGCCGGCATTGCGGCTGGTCGGCATGGTGGGCTTTCTGATCGCCTCGACCGGCTTCCTGCATCTGCGCCTGTTCAATGGCGACGTGGCCGCCGCCGGCGGGATCCTGGGGCGGTTGGTCAGCAATTCGCTGAGCGCCGGGTTCGGGGCCCTGGGCGCCAACCTGTTCGTGCTGGTGCTGCTGCTGGTGTCGATCACCCTGGCCACCGGCCTGTCGTGGTTCGCGGTGATGGAGCGCATCGGCACCTGGGTGCTGGCGCTGGGGCCGCTGATGCAGCGCAAGACCCATCAGGCCACCGAGTGGCAGCAGACCCGCGTGATGCGCGAAGAGCGCGAGGAAGTGCGCAAGGTCGATGCGGTCAAGCAGGCCAAGCGCGAGCCGGTCAAGATCGAGCCGCCGCCGGCACCGGTGGTGGAGAAGAGCGAGCGCGCCAAGCGCGATACCCAGATCCCAATGTTCCAGGGCGTGAGCACCGACGGCTCCGACCTGCCGCCGCTGGCCCTGCTGGACGACCCCAAGCCGCAGGCCAAGGGGTATTCGGAAGAGACGCTGGAGACGCTGTCGCGGCAGATCGAGTTCAAGCTCAAGGATTTCCGCATCGAGGCGCAGGTGGTCGGGGCCTATCCGGGTCCGGTGATCACCCGCTTCGAGATCGAGCCTGCGCCCGGCATCAAGGTCAGCCAGATCAGCTCGCTGGACAAGGACATCGCGCGCGGGCTGTCGGTCAAGTCGGTGCGCGTGGTCGACGTGATTCCGGGCAAGTCGGTGGTCGGCTTGGAGATCCCCAACGTCACCCGCGAGATGATCTTCCTGTCCGAGCTGCTGCGCTCCAAGGAATACGACAAGTCGGCCAGCCCGCTGACGCTGGCCCTGGGCAAGGACATCGCCGGGCGCCCGACGGTGGCCGACCTGGCGCGCATGCCGCACTTGCTGGTGGCCGGTACCACTGGCTCGGGCAAGTCGGTGGCGGTCAATGCGATGGTGCTGAGCCTGCTGTTCAAGGCCTCGCACAAGGAACTGCGGATGCTGATGATCGACCCGAAGATGCTCGAACTGAGCGTCTATCAGGGCATCCCGCATCTGCTGGCGCCGGTGGTCACCGACATGAAGGAGGCCGCCAATGGCCTGCGTTGGTGCGTGGCCGAGATGGAGCGCCGCTACAAGCTGATGAGCGCGGTGGGCGTGCGCAACCTGGCCGGCTTCAACAAGAAGATCAAGGACGCCATCGACGCCGGCCAGCCGATGATGGACCCGCTGTTCAAGCCCAACCCCGAGTTGGGCGAGGCGCCGCGTCCGCTGGAGACGCTGCCGTTCATCGTGATCTTCATCGACGAATTCGCCGACATGATGATGATCGTCGGCAAGAAGGTCGAAGAGTTGATCGCGCGCCTGGCGCAAAAGGCGCGTGCGGCCGGTATCCATCTGATCCTGGCCACGCAGCGGCCGTCGGTGGACGTGATCACCGGCCTGATCAAGGCCAATATCCCGACCCGCGTGGCGTTCCAGGTCAGCTCCAAGATCGACTCGCGCACCATCCTGGACCAGTCCGGCGCCGAAGCGCTGCTGGGCAATGGCGACATGCTGTATCTGCCGCCAGGCACCGCGCTGCCGGACCGCGTGCATGGCGCCTTCGTCAGCGACGAGGAAGTGCATCGGGTGGTCGAGCATCTCAAGGCCAGCGGGCCGGTGTCCTACGTCGAGGGCGTGCTGGACGAAGTGCAGACCATGGGCGATGGCACCGTGGTCGGTGCGACCGGCTTGCCGGAAAGCAGCGGTGGCGGTGGCGACGAGTCCGACCCCTTGTACGACGAGGCCTTGCGCATCGTCACCGAAACCCGGCGTGCCTCGATCTCCGGCGTGCAGCGGCGCTTGAAGATCGGCTACAACCGCGCCGCACGCCTGATCGAAGCGATGGAAGCGGCCGGCGTGGTCAGCCCGCCCGAGCACAATGGCGATCGCACCGTGCTGGCACCGCCGCCGCCCAAGTAATCGGCGGCCGGTAACGCGGCGCGTATCGGCTTGGCCGTGGCGCCGCGTTCCGGGCTTGTTCGGATTGCGTATGCGTAGACGCGTGGATGCGGCGATGTTGGAGGCCGGTGCCTGACGCTGCGGCGCACACCGGCTACCCTGTTGCACGAGGGCTGCTCCGGCCCGCCGCGATCAAGACCCATGCTGCGTCGTTCCGTGCTGCTGTTGCTGCTGCTGATCTCATTGCCGTTGCTGGCCCAGGCCGAGCAACAGGCCGCGCCCGCCGCCGCTGCGGCGCGCACGCAGGCCGACACCAACTACAGCTTCGTGCGCTATCGCGCCGACTATGAAGTGCGTGCCGATGCCAGCAGCGTGGAAACCGACGAGTACGAGATCCTGCTCAAGACCAAGTCGGCAGTGGAGCAGTTCAGCCAGGTGCGGCTGAGCTACAGCGAGAAGATGGAAACCCTGGAGGTGCTGCAGGCCTACACCGTCACCGCCGAAGGACTGCGCCAGGACGTGGCGCCCGACAAGATCTACACCCAGGAAAGCTATTCCAGCGCAGCGGCGGCGATGTATGCCGATCGCAAGGTCAAGGTGGTGGTGTTCCCGAATCTGGCGCCGGGCGCGCGCATCGTCTATCGCGTGCGGCGTGCGCAGAACACCCCGTACTTCCCCGGTTATTTCAGCCTGTGGGAGACCTTCAGCGTGTTCGCGCAATACGACGATGCGGTGGTCACGCTGGTGGCGCCGAAGGCATTGCCGATGCATTTGTCGGTGCGCGGCTTGCAGGGCGGGACCAAGCCGGTGGTGCGTGGCGATCAGGCGCGCTGGGAGTGGCGCTATCAGCGCACCACGCCGATGAAGAACCAGAACTGGAGCGCGGCGACCTGGGAGTTCAGCCCCACCTTGATGGCCAGCACCTTCGACAGCTGGGCGCAGATGGGCCTGGCCTATCACGTCAAGGGCGGCCGCGCCGCTGCGGTGACGCCGGCGATCCAGTCGCTGGCCGACGAGGTGACCCGCGGCATCGACGCGCCGCGGGCGCAGGCCGCTGCGCTGTACGCGTGGGTGGCGCGCAATATCCGCTATGTGGCGGTGTACCTGGGCAATGGCGGACTGGAGCCCAACAGCGCCGACAGCATCCTGGCCAACCACTATGGCGACTGCAAGGATCACACCGTGATCCTGGAAGCCTTGCTGGCGGCCAAGGGCATCGCCAGCACCCCCGTGCTGATCGGTGCCGAAGGCGGGCCGACGCTGCCGCCGATCCCGGTGCTCGGCCGCTTCAATCACGCCATCACCTATATTCCGGCGTTCGATCTGTATATGGATTCGACCAACCCCTACGCGCGCTTCGGCCAGTTGCCGGCCGGCGACCTCGGGGCGCCGGTGGTGCATACGCTGGACGGCAAGGTCACGCATACCCCGCCCAACGACCGCAAGGTCAACCGCTACGTCGCGCGTACCGAGTACCGCTTTACCCCGCAGGGCGGGCTGCACGGCCTGACCACGCTCGACAGCGGACAGACCGGCGAGGTGGGGCTGCGTGCGATGTTCGTGCAGCTCAATGCGCAGAACCGCAATCGCATCGAGGAGTCGATCATTGCGCAGTCCGGCTTCGATGGCACCGGCGATCTGTTGATCCAGGGCGACCCGCTGGATCTGGATGCGCCGTTCAACTATCGCTACACGTTCCAGGCCGAGGATGCGGTGGATTTTTCGGTGGTCGGCGGCATGACCTTGCCCGATATGCCCGGTGCCGAATCCACCCGAGGCATCTATACGACCACCTCGGCCGACGACAACCTGACCCCGTTCTACTGCAACGACAGCGTGCGCGAAGAGACCTATGTGGTGAGCTTCCCGGCGACGGTGCCGATCATCGCAATTCCGCGCAGCAGCCGCTTTCGCAATGCCGCTGGCGAGTACGCGGTCGAGTGGACGCGCCAGGGCCAGACGGTGACGGCGGTGCATCGCCTGCAACGCGCGGCAGTACGTGGGCCGCAGGCGCTGTGTCAGCCGCAGGATTACCGCGCGTTTCGCGAGCTCTACCAGCAGGTGCGGCGCGGCTTTCGCGGGCAGATCGTGTATGGCGATCTGTCCAGGGTGCAGACGGCGCAGTGAGATGGGCTAGCTGGCGGCGGCCGCGATCTGAACGCCTTGTGCGATAGCGCTCGCCCATTCATCCATGAAGTATCAGAATTCACGCATACCCTTTCTGGAACATCGCGATGCATCGCCAGCTCCGTTATGCCGTTCTTGCCACCGCCCTGTTCGCCGGCACCGCGTTTGCCGGTGCGCGCCAGGAGCTGGACACGTTCACGCGCGGCCTGAAAGGCCTGGACGGGCAGTTCAGCCAGCAGGTCTCCGATGCCAATGGCCGGGTCAAGGAGCGCGCGAGCGGGCGGGTGGCATTGTCGGCGCCGCGCCAGTTCCGTTGGGAATACGCCAAGCCCTACAAGCAGCTGATCGTGGCCGACGGCAAGAAGGTGTGGGTGTTCGACCCGGACCTGGAGCAGGTGACCGTGCGTGCGCAGGGCAGCGAAGAACAGAACAGCCCACTGGTTGCATTGATCGACCCGGCGCGCCTGGACAAGCAATACGACGTCAGCGAAGAAGCGGCGCCACGTGACGGACTGCAGTGGCTGTCGCTGACGCCCAAGGTCGACACCGAAGCCAGTTTCCAGATGGCCTCGCTGGGGTTCGGCAAGGATGGCCTGGCCAGGATGGAAGTGGTGGATGCGGTCGGCCAGCGCACCGCGATCAGCTTCAGCGGCTGGAAGCGCAACCCGGCATTCGCCGCCGACACCTTCCGCTACACGCCGGGCAAGGGTGTGGACGTGGTCGGCGACGCGCAGTAAGCCGTTGCTTGCAGGAGTCGTGCAGCCAACGGCCGTGTTCGCAGAAGGTCGTTGGCTGACGCGATACAATGCCGCGTGGCACGAACCAAGCTCCCCATCACTCCCGAAGCCGATCTGCTTAGCGTAGACGGCGAGCATCTGCGCCCGCTTGCCGAGCGCATGCGTCCGCGCACCCTCGACGAGATGGTCGGGCAGAAGCGACTGCTCGCGCCCGACAGCGCATTGCGACGCGCGGTGGAATCCGGCCGTGTGCATTCGATGATCTTGTGGGGCCCGCCCGGCTGTGGCAAGACCACCCTGGCGCTGCTGCTGGCGCATTACGCCGACGCCGAATTCAAGGCGATCTCGGCAGTGCTGTCGGGTTTGCCCGAGGTGCGCCAGGTGCTGGCCGAGGCTGCGCAGCGCTTCGCCGGCGGGCGCCGCACGGTGTTGTTCGTCGATGAGGTGCATCGCTTCAACAAGGCGCAGCAGGACGCGTTCCTGCCGCATATCGAACGCGGCACGATCCTGTTCGTCGGCGCGACGACCGAAAATCCCTCGTTCGAACTGAATTCGGCATTGTTGTCACGCTGCCGCGTGCACGTGCTGGAAGGCGTTTCTCCGCAGGACATCGTCGAGGCCTTGCAACGTGCGCTGCATGATCCAGAGCGCGGGCTGGGGCAGGAGAGTATCCAGGTCAGCGATGCCTCGCTGCTGGAAATTGCCAGCGCGGCCGACGGCGACGTGCGCCGCGCATTGACCCTGCTGGAGATCGCCGCGGAACTGGCAGGCGGCGAGGGTGGCGAGATCACCCCGCAGACGCTGCTGCAGGTGCTGGCCGACCGCACGCGTCGTTTCGACAAGAACGGCGAGCAGTTCTACGACCAGATCTCGGCGCTGCACAAATCGGTGCGCAGTTCCAACCCCGATGCTGCGCTGTACTGGCTCACGCGCATGCTCGACGGCGGCTGCGACCCGGCCTATCTGGCACGGCGGCTGACCCGCATGGCGATCGAGGACATCGGCCTGGCCGATCCGCGCGCGCAGAGCATGGCGCTGGAAGCCTGGGACATCTACGAGCGTCTGGGCAGCCCGGAGGGCGAGCTGGCGTTCGCGCAACTGGTGCTGTATCTGGCCAGCACCGCCAAGTCCAATGCCGGCTATGCCGCCTTCAACCAGGCCAAGGCCGAGGTGCGCGCCACCGGCACGCAGGAGGTGCCGCTGCATCTGCGCAACGCGCCGACCAAGCTGATGAAGACGCTGGGCTACGGGCAGGACTATCAGTACGACCACAACGCCGAAGGCGGGATCGCGCTGGACCAGACCGGCTTTCCGGATGCGATGGGCGAGCGGGTCTATTACAACCCGGTGCCGCGCGGGCTGGAGATCAAGCTCAAGGAAAAGCTCGATCGCCTGCGCGCCGCGCGCGAACAGGCGCGGGCTGACAAGGGCGGCAAGCCCACGGCATAATCGGCCGCATAGGAGATGGCATTCCTCCTTGAACCGCACGCACCCTGCGCGCTGATGATGCCTGCCCACCCCCGCCGGGGCGGCAGGTCTGTGCCCCGGCATCTCTTCTTGCTCAGAAAACCGGATGATGCCGACATGCACGACACCTTGTTGAAATCCCCTTCGGCCGCCTGCGGAGTGCGCGCATGAACGCACCGGTGTGGTGGCAGCAATTGCTGCTGGCGATGACCGGCGGTGCGCTGGGTTCCGGCCTGCGCTTTGCCATCGGTGCCTCGTTGCTGCAGCGCTTCGGCAACGGATTTCCGTGGGGCACGCTGACGGTGAATCTGCTCGGCTCGTTCGTCGCCGGCGTGCTGCTGGTCTGGCTGGATGCGCGCGGCCCGGCGAGCTGGCCGCTGCGGGCCTTGCTGATCGTCGGCGTGATCGGCGGGCTGACCACGTTCTCCTCGCTGATGATGGAATGCCTGGTGTTCGCACGCACGGATCGGTCCGCGATGATCGGCGTGTATCTGGCCATCACGCTGGTGGCCGGACTGGCGCTGGTGTTCGCCGGTGCGCGTACCGGCCAGTGGCTGGTGACGCGTTAGGCGCAGCTCTGCCGTGTAATCGCAGCAGTGAAGCCAAGGCCGGGATGCGGCGGCGTTGCGCGCGTAGCGCCACGCCGACGATCGAATGGCTGGCATGTGTTGGCGCCGCCGGGCGACGGTCAATGTGCGATCAGGAGCCCATGCTCGGACGCGACGCCTGGCCGCGTGCCTGTCGGGCGCGCCGACGGATGCATGATGTCGCTGGCATTCGCTGACGACCGTTTGCACTGGCGCATAAAAAAGGCGTGCTTGCGCACGCCCTGATTGATCGACAGCTTGGTCAGCACTGCGAGATCGGCCCGGCGGCCGATCCCGCAGTACATGACTTACAGCGCTTCGATGATGCCCGCCGCGCCCATGCCGGTGCCGATGCACATGGTGACCATGCCGTACTTCTGCTGACGACGGCGCAGGCCGTGCACCAGGGTGGCGGCACGGATCGCACCGGTGGCGCCCAGCGGGTGGCCCAGAGCGATGGCGCCGCCGAGCGGGTTGACCTTGGACGGATCCAGTTCGCTGTCGCGGATCACCGCCAACGCCTGGGCGGCGAAGGCTTCGTTGAGCTCGATCCAGTCGATCTGGTCCTTGGTCAGGCCGGCCTGCTTGAGCGCCTTGGGAATCGCCGCGATCGGGCCGATCCCCATCACTTCCGGACGCACACCGGCCACCGAGAAGCTGACAAAGCGCGCCAGCGGGGTGAGGCCGTAATCCTTGATCGCCTGCTCGGAGGCCAGCAGCACCGCACCGGCGCCGTCGCTCATCTGCGAGGAGTTGCCGGCGGTGACGCTGCCGCCGAACTGGCCGTTGCGGAACACCGGGCGCAGCTTGGCCAGGCCTTCGAGCGAGCTGTCCGGGCGCGGGCCTTCATCGGTGTCGACCAGCCGCTTGCGCAGCGCGATGACATTGCCGGCCAGGTCGGGCTGGTGCGACAGGATTTCGTACGGAGTGATTTCGTCGCGGAATTCGCCGGCGGCAATGGCGGCAATCGCCTTCTGGTGCGAAGCGAGCGCGAATGCATCCTGATCCTCGCGCGAGACCTTCCATTCCTCGGCCACTTTCTCGGCGGTGATGCCCATGCCGTAGGCGATCGCGACATGGTCGTCGGCAAAGACGTTCGGCGACATGGCGACCTTGTTGCCCATCATCGGCACCATCGACATCGACTCGGTACCGCCGGCCAGCATCAGGTCGGCATTGCCCAGACGGATCTGGTCGGCGGCCATCGCCACGGCCTGGATGCCGGACGAACAGAAACGATTGATGGTCTGGCCGGCCACGCTATTGGGCAGGCCGGCGAGCAGCACGCCGATGCGCGCCACGTTCATGCCTTGCTCGCCCTCGGGCATCGCGCAGCCGATGATGGCATCGTCGATCCGCGACAGATCGATGCCCGGCGCCTGCGCCACCACCGCACGCAGCACGTGCGCCAGCATGTCGTCGGGACGGGTATTGCGGAACACGCCCTTGGGCGCCTTGCCGACCGGCGTACGGGTGGCGGCGACGATGTAGGCTTCTTGAATCTGTTTGCTCATGGCTATCTCCGATAGCCGGGATTGGGGAGTCGGGATTAGGGATTCGCAACAGCGGATCCTGATTCCTGAATGTTCCTGCCCGGCGGATGAATTTGGTGGAAGCGAGAATATTGGAGGGCAGGGGAGCCGCTGTTACGAATCCCCAATCCCAAATCCCGAATCTCAGTTCCTCAACGGCTTACCCGTCTTGAGCATGTGCCCAATCCGCGCCTGGGTCTTTTCCTGCTGGGCCAGTTCGACAAAGTGCTTGCGCTCCAGCTTGAGCAGCCATTCTTCGTCGACCAGTGCGCCGCGATCGACTTCGCCGCCGCACATCACCGTGGCGATGCGGGTAGCGATTTCATAGTCGTAGTCGCTGATGAAACGGCCTTCCAGCATGTTGACCAGCAGCATCTTGAAGGTGGCGATGCCGACGTCGCCGGCGACCTGGATGCGGCGTGCCGGCAGCGGGGCGCGGTAGCCGCCTTCGGCCAGTGCGCGCGCTTCGGCCTTGGCGATGTGCAGCGTCTCGAAGCTGTTGAACACCACCTTGTCGGTGGCGCGCAGCAGGCCCAGCTCCTTGGCATTGACCGCCGAATTGGAGACCTTGGCCATCGCGATGGTTTCGAAGGTCTTCTTCAGCTCGGCGAACACATCGCCGCCCGGACCTGCGGCCTGCGAGGCGCGCACGGCGATTTCCTTCAGGCCGCCACCAGCCGGCAGCAGGCCGACGCCGGCTTCGACCAGGCCGATGTAGCTTTCCAGCGAAGCCACGGTCTTGGCACTGTGCATCTGGAACTCGCAACCGCCGCCCAGCGCCAGCCCGCGCACGGCCGAAATCACCGGCACCTGCGCGTACTTGATGCGCTGGCTGGTGGCCTGGAAGTTGGCGACCAGCGCTTCGAATGCATCGACCTTGCCGGCCTGCAGCAGACCCAGCGCGCCGGCCAGATCGGCGCCGGCGGAGAAGGGCTCCTTCTGCTGCCAGATCACCAGCCCGGCGAAGTCCTTCTCGGCGCGGCCGACGACCTCCTGCAGACCGTTGAGTACGTGATCGGAGACGGTGTTCATCTTGGTCTTGAAGCTGACCACGGCGATGTCGTCGCCGTCATGCCACATGCGCACGCCGTCGTTTTCGAACACCGTCTCGCCCGGCGAGAACTGCTCGCCCAGCAGCGGATCGGGGAAGCGCTGGCGCTTGTACACCGGCAGTGCCGAGCGCGGCAACTTGGCATCGCGCGCCGGGCTGTACGAGCCTTCTGCCGCATGCACGCCATCGCGGCCGTCGAACACCCAGTTCGGCAGCGGCGCGCTGCTCATGCTCTTGCCGTTGGAGATGTCTTCGGCAATCCACTGCGCTACCTGCTTCCAGCCGGCGGCCTGCCAAGTCTCGAACGGGCCGAGCGACCAGCCGTAGCCCCAGCGGATCGCCAGATCCACGTCGCGCGCGGTTTCGGCGATATCGGCCAGGTGGTAGGCGCTGTAGTGGAACAGGTCGCGGAACGTGGCCCACAGGAACTGCGCCTGCGGGTGCTGGCTCTCGCGCAGTTTGGCGAACTTCTCGGCCGGGTTCTTGATCTTGAGGATCTCGACCACTTCCGGCGCCGCGCTGCGATCGGCGGTTCTGTAATCCTGCTTCTCCAGGTCGAGGACCACGATGTCCTTGCCGACCTTGCGGAAGATGCCGGCACCGACCTTCTGGCCGAGCGCGCCCTTGCCGATCAGCGCCTCCAGCCACTTGGGCGACTTGAAGTACTGGTGCCACGGATCGTCGGGCAGGGTGTCGCCCATGGTCTTGATCACGTGCGCCATGGTGTCCAGGCCGACCACGTCCGAGGTGCGGTAGGTCGCCGACTTCGGGCGCCCGACCAGAGGGCCGGTCAGCGCATCGACTTCATCGAAGCCCAAACCGAACTCGGCGGTGTGGTGGATGGTGGACAGGATCGAGAATACGCCGATGCGGTTACCGATGAAGTTCGGGGTGTCCTTCGCATACACCACGCCCTTGCCCAGCGTGGTGACCAGGAAGCTTTCCAGTCCTTCCAGCACGGCCTTGTCGGTGCCCTTGGCGGGAATCAGTTCGGCCAGGTGCATGTAGCGCGGCGGATTGAAGAAATGCACGCCGCAGAAGCGGTGACGCAACTGCTCGGGCAGCACGTCGGAGAGCTTGTTGATGCCCAGGCCCGAGGTATTGGAGGCCAGCACGGCGTGATCGGCCACGAACGGGGCGATCTTCTTGTACAGGTCCTGCTTCCAGTCCATGCGCTCAGCGATCGCTTCGATGATCAGGTCGCAATCGCGCAGCTGCTCCAGACCGCTTTCATAGTTGGCCGGCGTGATCGCCTCGGCCAGGGCCTTGCTGGCGAGCGGGGCAGGGCTGAGCTTGCCGAGGTTGGCGATGGCCTTGAGCACGATGCCGTCGGCAGGACCTTCCTTGGCAGGCAGGTCGAACAGCACGGTGTCGACACCGGCGTTGGTGAGGTGCGCGGCGATCTGCGCGCCCATGACGCCGGCACCGAGCACGGCAGCACGACGGACTAGCAACGGATTGGACATAGCGATGAGCCTTTGGTGTGAGCGACTACGGTGTGGAATGGGTACGGAAACCGGGTTCCGCAAAACGAATCAGTTCGCGCGCGGCGCGCGTGCGGTGGTCGGCCTCGCTGACCCCGGCCGGGCGCTTGATCAGTCCGAAATCGGCCATCGCATAGGTGAGCGCACCGGCGAGGAAGTCCAGGCGCCAGTACAGCTCTTCCTTGCTCAGGCCCGGCACGCAGGCAGCGATGGCCTTGCCGAACTCGCGCAGCACATGCCCGTAGTGGTCGGACAGGAACTTGCGCAGGTTGTCGTTCTTTTCGGCATAGGCGCGCGCAATCACCCGCACGAACGCGCCGCCACTCTGACGGTCCTGCGCCATTGCCAGGGCCGGCTCGACGAAGGCCGCCAGCACCGCGGTGAGTTCGCCCGGCTGTGACTTCCTGGCCGCCTCCAGTTGCTGCAGGCGCGCGGCGGTCATCTCGTCCATGCGGCGACGGAACACCTCGTTGACCAGATTTTCCTTGGAACCGAAGTGGTAATTGACCGCTGCAATATTGACGTCGGCCTGGGTGGTCAGCTGGCGCAGCGAGGTCCCGGCGAAGCCATGCTGGGCGAACAGCTCCTCGGCCGCGCCGAGGATGCGGTCCTTGGTGGAGAAGTGGGCGGGCTTGGGCATGCGCGGGGCGGAACTCAATCAAACGATTGTTTGAGTCTACGGGCAGGATGGCGCACCGGTCATGCGGCAACGCAGCACGATTCAGGGGCCGGTGTGCAAACGCAGCGATGAAGAGATAGAATTGACCATCGCAAAGAAGCCTAAGCCCGCGTTTTGACGCGGGTTTTTTTCATGATAATCTCGGGCCTTCAGTGGCCCGCCCAACGGAGATCCTCCCATGGCGCTGGAGCGCACCCTGTCCATCATCAAGCCCGACGCCGTTGCCAAGAACGTCATCGGCGAAATCTACAGCCGTTTCGAAAAGGCCGGCCTGAAGATCGTGGCATCCAAGTACAAGCAGCTGTCGCGTCGTGAAGCCGAAGGCTTCTATGCCGTGCACCGCGAGCGTCCGTTCTTCAACGCGCTGGTCGAGTTCATGATCTCCGGCCCGGTGATGATCCAGGCGCTGGAAGGCGAGAACGCCGTTGCCGCACACCGTGACCTGCTGGGCGCGACCAATCCCAAGGACGCTGCGCCGGGCACCATCCGCGCCGACTTCGCCGACTCGATCGATGCCAATGCCGCCCACGGCTCGGATTCGGTCGAGAACGCTGCCAACGAAGTTGCGTATTTCTTTGCCGCCACCGAAGTGGTCTCGCGCTGAGGCCGAGAGAGTCGAATCGTGAATGAGGTCGTGATCCCCTCCGTGCTGCAGGACGTCCCCGTCCGTACCCCGGAACTGCGCAAGCAGAACCTGCTCGACCTCGACCGCGAGGGACTGGAGCGCTTCTTCGCCGACACGCTCGGCGAGGCGCGCTACCGTGCCCATCAGGTGATGAAGTGGATCCACCATCGCTACGTCACCGATTTCGACCAGATGACGGACCTCGGCAAGGCGCTGCGTGCAAAGTTGCACCAGCACGGCGAGGTCCTCGTCCCGAATGTCGTGTTCGACAAACCCTCCACCGACGGGACCCACAAGTGGCTGCTGGCCATGGGCACCGACGGCAAGAACGCGATCGAAACCGTCTACATCCCCGACAAGGGCCGCGGCACGCTGTGCGTATCGTCCCAGGTCGGCTGTGGTCTGAACTGCACCTTCTGTTCGACCGCCACCCAGGGCTTCAACCGCAACCTCACCACCGCCGAGATCGTCGGGCAGGTGTGGGTGGCGGCGCGCCATCTGGGCAACGTACCGCACCAACAGCGCCGCCTCACCAACGTGGTGATGATGGGCATGGGCGAGCCGTTGATGAATTTCGACAACGTCGTGCGCGCCATGAGCGTGATGCGTGACGATCTGGGCTACGGCCTGGCCAGCAAGCGGGTGACACTGTCGACTTCGGGCCTGGTGCCGATGATCGACCGGCTCTCGACCGAAAGCGATGTCTCGCTGGCGGTCTCGCTGCACGCGGCCAACGACACGCTGCGCGAAAGCCTGGTGCCGTTGAACAAGAAATACCCGATCGCCGAGCTGATGGACTCCTGCGCGCGCTATCTGCGCGGCAACAAGAAGCGCGATTCGGTCACCTTCGAATACACCTTGATGAAGGGCATCAACGACCAGCCCGAGCATGCGCGCCAGCTGGCCAGGTTGATGCGTCAGTTCGACAATGCGGTGCAGTCCAAGGACGCCGGCAAGGTCAACCTGATCCCGTTCAATCCGTTCCCGGGCACGCGTTACGAGCGCTCGGGCGAGACCGAGATCCGTGCCTTCCAGAAGATTTTGCTCGACGCGCAAGTGCTGACGATGGTCCGGCGTACCCGTGGCGACGATATCGACGCCGCCTGCGGACAGCTCAAGGGGCAGGTCATGGACCGCACCCGTCGTCAGGCGGATTTCCTGCGCACCCTGGAAGGGCAGGCCGGTCGAGATGCGGCAGCGTGATCTAGCAGCCATGGCGGCCGTGGCGATCGCACTGTGCGCGGTCGGCTGCGGTGGTCGCAATGCCAAGGCGGGCTCGGTCCAGACGGTCGAGGAGGTCGCGCAGGTGCATTCGTTCCGCGACAGCGCCACGACAAAGAATCGTCTGGCGGTGCAGGAGAAGCTCGGCCTGGCCAATAATCGGCTGCAGACAGGCGACTACGCCGCTGCCGAAGAGCAGGTCCGTGCAGCCTTGAAGAAAGATCCCCAGTCGGTGGATGCCATTGGTCTATTGGCGCTGATTCAAGGCGTCAAGGGCGATGTCGCCGGCTCCGGCGCGTCATACCGCCGGGCCGCGGAACTTGCGCCGCAGCGCGGCGATGTCCTGAACAATTACGGCGCATGGTTGTGCGCGAACGGCTCGCCGGCCGAATCGCTGATCTGGTTCGATCGCGCCCTGACCGACAGAAACTACGCATCGCCAGCCTCCGCGTTGGGCAATGCAGGTGGCTGTGCACTCAAGGCGGGGCAGCCGCAGCGTGCGGCCGGCGACTTGCGCAAGGCGCTGGAACTGGATCCGCGGAATCCGTACGCACTCGAGTCGATGGCGCGCTCCGAAGCAACCAATCGCAATTATTTCGAAGCGCGCGCGTTTATTGAACGACGGCTTGCGGCTGCACCGGCAACCGCTTCCGTGTTACAACTCGCCATTCAGATTGAGCAAGGGCTAGGCGACAAGGTAGCTGCCAGCCGTTATCAACAGCGGTTGGTCAAGGAATTTCCTGACGCAGCGACCGCTAACCCCGGGGCCAATGCATTGTGATCAGTGATTCCAATCCGAACCCTTTCGAGCAGGAAAAGGGCTGCGGACAGCATTTGCGCGACGCGCGCGAAGCGGCAGGTCTGAGCGTGGACGATGTCGCCGGCAAGCTGCGCATGCCGGCGCGCGTGGTGCGCTCGCTGGAGCAGGAAGAGTGGCAACGCCTGGGTGCGCCGGTCTTTGTGCGCGGTCAGTTGCGCAGTTATGCGCGCTTGCTGCATGTGGACCTGGAGCCGCTATTGCAGCAGGCGGCGATTGCGCCGATCGAGCCGGTCAAGCTGGTCAGCCACACGCATACGCCGCGGGCGCGGCGCATCCTGGAAAGCACGGCGCGCAAGGCGATGTATGTGGTGATCACCGGTGTGTTCGCGGTGCCCGTGTGGTACGCGACCCGTTCGCATCTGGATGGCAAGGCGCCCAGCACGGTATCGCTGGACAGCATGCCGGAAGCGCCCGGGACCGGCACCCCGGCCAACGCTGCCACGCAGCCGGCCAGTGCGCCGCGCGAGCAGCCGGCGCCGTACATCGCGTCGATGACGCCGGTGCCGCGGGCCACGCCCGAGGTCGAGACCCCTACAGCGTCGGCCGCCAGTGGCGGCAGTTTGTCGTTGAGTTTCAGCGGCGACAGCTGGGTGCAGATTCTGGCACCGGATGGCAGCGCGGTCGAAAAAGCACTGGTGCGTGCCGGCGAGCGTCGCAGTTATTCGCCAGGGCAGGTGGGCCGCATCGTGCTGGGTAATGCGTCGGCGGTAGAGGTTCAGCAAGGCGGCAGTATCGTCGATGTGAAACCGTTCCAGCGCGCTAACGTGGCCCGTTTTGCGGTATCCTCCGACGGCTCCGTGGTACCTGCTTCCGAGTGAAGCGGACTGCGGTTTTTCATTTTTCCCTATTGATGTTCCGCGCCTCCGGGATGACGGAGCGAGAGTACGCATGGCGATCGACGATCTGCTGGACGAACACGAACAAGGCGAACGCGTTCGTTCCTGGTTGAGAAAGAATGGCGCAGGGCTGGTAGGCGGCGTCGTTGTGGGCCTGGCCCTGATCCTGGGCTGGCAGTGGTGGCAGAAGCACACCGCCACCCAATCGGTGGAAGCCAATACCCGTTACGAAGCGGTGGTCAAGTCCATCCAGGGCAAGGACCTGGACAAGGCGGCCAAGGACATCGTGGCGCTCGATGACGGCAAGGGCAGTGTCTACGCCGAACTTGCTGCATTGCGTCTGGCCAAGGCCCAGGTGGATGCCGGCAAGCATGCCGAAGCGATCAAGACCCTGCGCGACGTGCCTGCTGAAGGCGAGCTCAAGCAGATCGTTCAGCAGCGCCTGGCGCGCGTGTTGACCGAAAGCGGCAAGCCGGACGAAGCGATCAAGCTGCTGGCCGATGCGCAGGACCACACCAGCCTGGAGATCCGCGCCGATGCGCTGGTCGTGCAGGGCAAGCCGGATGAGGCGCGTGCGCTCTACGCCAAGGCCCTGACCACGGTGGACGTGGCCTCGCCGCAGCGCCGTTTGCTGGAAACCAAGCTGATGGATGTGGGCGGCAAGGTGCCCGATCCGGCGGAGCAGATTTGATGAAGCAGGTTGATATGTACAAGCGCATTGCATTGATCGCCCTGATGGGCGTGTCGCTGGCCGGTTGCAGCACCGTCAAGGGCTGGTTCGCCGGGAAGGACGCTGCTGCCAAGAAGGCGCAGGAACCTGCCGAGCTGGTCAAGTTCGAGCCGTCGGTCAAGGTCGACAAGATCTGGTCCACCGGCGTGGGCAAGGGCGAAGGCCATATCGGCGTGCGCCAGCGTCCAGCGGTGGCCGATGGCAAGGTGTACGCCGCGGCGATCACCGGCGGCGTACAGGCGCTGGACCTGCAGACCGGCAAGCGCGTGTGGGAATACAAGCCCAAGAAGGAAGAGCGTAACGATCGCAAGTTCAAGCAGCGCCTATCCGGTGGTCCCGGCGTTGGCGAAGGCCTGGTGGTAATCGGCACGCTGTCTGGCGACGTGATTGCGCTGAACCAAGCCGATGGCACCGAAAAATGGCGTGCCAAGGTGCCGAACGAAGTCATCGCCGCACCGGCGATTGCACAGAACCTTGTGTTGGTGCGCAGCAACGATGGTCGCGTCAGTGCCTTCGACGCGGCTACCGGCGAGCGCCGCTGGTTCCATGCCGAAGAAGGCCCGACCCTGTCGGTGCGCGGCAATGCGCCGATCGTGACCGGCCCGGGCGTGCTGTTCGTCGGCAACGACAGCGGCACCTTGAGCGCCCTGGCGCTGCAGGACGGCCGCCCGTTGTGGGAGCAGGCGATCGGCGTGCCGGAAGGCCGCACCGAGCTGGAGCGCATGGCCGATGTGGACGGTGCCCCGGTACTCGACGGCACCACGCTGTATGCGACCAGCTTCAAGAACGAAACCCTCGCACTGGAAGGCCCGAGCGGCCGTCCGCTGTGGACGCGCGATCACGGCGGAGCCGGTGGCGTTGGCGTGTCGTCGGCGGTGGTGGTGGTGTCCGACAACGCCGGCTCGGTCTGGGGCCTGGACAAGAGCAGCGGTGCGGCGATGTGGTCGCAGGCCGCGCTGGCGCGTCGCTCCCTGACCGGCGTAGCTATCCAGGGCGATTACGCTGTGGTCGGCGATTACAAGGGCTATCTGCACTGGCTGAAACTCAGCGACGGTGCACTGGCCGCGCGCGCTCGCGCTGGACGCGACACGCTGCTGGCGCAGCCGATCGTCGTGGACGGCATTCTGTTGGTACAAAACACCGATGGCGATATCACCGCCTTCCGGTTGGCACAATAAGGACTTCGCGATGCTGCCCCTGGTCGCCCTGGTCGGACGGCCCAATGTCGGCAAGTCCACCATCTTCAATGCGCTGACGCGCACCCGTGACGCGCTGGTCCACGACCAGCCCGGCGTCACCCGCGACCGTAACTACGGGGTCTGTCGTCTCGACGAGGAACGCCCGTTCATCGTCGTCGATACCGGCGGTATCGCCGGCGACGAGGAAGGCCTGGCCGGCGCTACCGCGCGGCAGGCCCGTGCCGCTGCCGGCGAAGCCGATCTTGTGCTGTTCGTGGTCGATGGCCGCGAAGGTGCTTCCTCGCTGGATGACGAGATCCTGGCCTGGCTGCGCAAGCTGGCGCGGCCGACCGTGCTGGTCATCAACAAGATCGACGGCACCGACGAGGAAACCGTGCGCTCGGAATTCGCGCGCTACGGTTTCTCCGATGTGGTGGCGTTGTCTGCCGCGCATCGGCAGGGCATCGACGAACTGCTTGAGGAAGTCGGCGCACGTCTGCCCGAGGAAGGTGCCGGCGAGCTGCTGGATACCGACCCGGCGCGTGTGCGCATCGCCTTCGTCGGCCGCCCAAACGTGGGCAAGTCGACGCTGGTCAATCGCCTGCTCGGCGAAGAACGCATGATTGCCTCGGAAGTGCCGGGCACCACGCGCGATTCGATCGCCGTGGACATGGACCGCGACGGGCGTCAGTACCGCTTGATCGATACGGCCGGCCTACGTCGCCGCGGCAAGGTCGAGGAGGCGGTGGAGAAGTTCAGCGCGTTCAAGACGCTGCAGGCGATCGAGCAATGCCAGGTCGCGGTGCTGATGCTGGATGCCGGTGAAGGCGTCACCGACCAGGACGCGACCATTCTGGGCGCCATCCTGGACGCTGGCCGCGCCCTGGTGGTGGCGATCAACAAGTGGGACGGGCAGAGCGACTACCAGCGTGCGCAGGCCGAAGACCTGCTATCGCGCAAGCTGGGCTTTGTCAGCTGGGCCGAGGCGGTACGGATTTCCGCGCTGCACGGCTCGGGCATGCGCGAACTGTTCCAGGCGATCCACCGTGCACACGCGTCGGCCACGCACGAGTTCAGCACCAGCGAAGTCAACCAGGCGCTGGAAATCGCCTACGAGACCAATCCGCCACCGAGCATCCGTGGTCACGTCTCCAAGCTGCGTTACGTGCATCCGGGTGGCGCCAATCCGCCCACCTTCATCGTGCACGGCACGCGCCTGAAGGTGCTGCCGGAGTCCTACAAGCGCTATCTGGAAAATTTTTTCCGCAAGCGCTTCAAGCTGGTCGGCACGCCGGTGCGTTTCATCTTCCGCGAAGGTGCCAATCCTTACGAGGGCAAGAAGAACACGCTCACCGAACGGCAGGTGGCGCGCAAAAGACGGTTGATGAAGCACGTCAAGGGCAAGTAAGCAGGGAACGGTGCGTGCCTGGGGAATGATCGTCAGGTGAGGTGGCCGCAGCGCCTGCAAGCGTGGTCGAGTGCCGCGAGCTACGCCAGGAAAGTGAAGTGACTCCTTCTGGCATCTGCACTGGCAGCGCCTGGCGTTCTGAGTCGTCGTGGTGCACTGGTATCCTGCGTGCCATGACCGACTATCCCTCCCGCATTCCCTATGCACAGGCGCTGCAGATCCTGCAGGCCGTCGCCGCCAATAGCCGTCCGCCCGACGAGAACATCGCCACCTCGCGTGCCGACGGGCGAATCAGCGCTGCCGATTTGATCGCACCGATCGCATTGCCGCCCTTTGCCAACAGCGCGATGGACGGCTTCGCGTTGCGGCATGCCGATGTCGCTGGCGGCGATGCGGCGTTGCAGCTGGTCGGCGAACAGTTCGCTGGCGAACGTTGGACCGGCACGCTGAGCGCCGGCCAATGCCTGCGCATCACCACCGGTGCACCGCTGCCCGATGGCGCCGACACAGTGATCCCGAAAGAGGATGCGCAGGAACGCGATGGCGTGGTGCGTTTCCATAGCATGCCTGCGCCGGGTGCGGCGGTGCGTCAGGCCGGCAGTGACGTGCGCGCGGGCGATCTGGTGGTACAGAGTGGCCAGGTGTTGACGCCTGCGCGGATCGGACTGGCGGCTGCGCTCGGTCTGTCGCGGCTTGCGGTGGCGCCGCGGCCGACCATTGCGGTGCTGGCCACCGGCGATGAGCTGGTGGAGCCGGGCATGCCGTTGGGGCCGGGACAGATCTACAACAGCAACCGCGACATGCTGATGGCGCAGCTGCGCGCACTAGGCTACGCGCCGACCGCATGGCCAACCCTGCCGGACGATCCGCAACGCATCCGCACCATGCTGGAGGACGCGGCTGCGGCCTTCGACGTGGTGATCACCTGCGGCGGCGTCTCGGCGGGGGAAAAGGATTATCTGCCGCAGCTGATCGGCAAACTGGGCCGCATCCACTTCTGGCGCGTGCGCATGCGCCCGGGCATGCCGGCGGTGCTGGGCCAGATCGGCCGCTGCCTGGTGCTGGGCCTGCCGGGCAATCCGGTCTCGGTGCTGGCGACGCTGATCGCCTACGGCGTGCCGCTGCTGGATGGCCTGCAGGGACGTAGCGAGCCGCGCCCGCTGTGGCATGCAGCCCTGGCCAGTCCGTGGGAAAAACGCCACGAGCGCCTGGAGTTCCTGCGCGGGCGGCTGGAGTGCGGCGAAGACGGGCGTCTGACGGCGTTGCCGCATCGTGGTGATGCATCGCATCTGCTGCGTGGCGCGGCCGACAGCAATGCCTTGATCGTGTTGCCCGAGCAGGCACGGCGTTTCGAGGCGGGCGAGATCGTGCGGGTGATTCCTTACGCGCTCTGAGCGTTTGGTGCAGCACGCGCGACAGACAGCGGGGCCGCGCTCGCCGCCAGGCGGGCGCTATCGGCTGTACGCCGGTCCTTTCGCGCCTTCGACACTAAAAGCCGACGCTGCGCGAGCTGATGGCAACCACATGGAGGGCGCAGCCCGGTGTGGCAGACCGCCCCGTCCATGTCACACGCGGGAACGTGGCGTCTGGACGCGAGGCTGCAACCAGCACCGATCAGGCCGTTCTCAGCCGACGGCGCTGCCGCAGAACGCGGCGTAATCGGCATACCCGGTGAATGCGACACCGGGAGCACACACCGGGCAATGCGGGTCGGGCGGCAGCCGGATTTCGCGAAAGCGCATCGCCAATGCATCAAAGCTGAGCAAGCGCCCGGTGAGGGTCTCGCCGATGCCCAGCAGCAACTTGATCGCCTCGGTGGCCTGCAGCAATCCGATCACTCCGGGCAGCACGCCCAGCACGCCGGCTTCGGCGCAGCTTGGCGCAAATTCGGGCGGCGGTGGCTCGGGAAACAGGCAGCGATAGCACGGTGCATGGCCGCGCTTGCGGCCGGCATCGAATACGCTCAATTGCCCTTCGAACTGCTGTACCGCGCCGTAGACCAGCGGTTTGCCGATTTTGACGCAGGCATCGTTGAGCAGATAGCGCGCAGGAAAATTGTCGGCGCCGTCGACCACGACATCCACGTCCTTCAACAGGGCTTCGACATTGCCGGCAGTCACGCGTGCCTGCAGCGCCTCGACCTGCACGCGTGGATTGAGCGCGGCAATGCGCTGCGCGGCCGAGCTGACCTTGGCGACGCCGACGCTGTCTTCCACATGCAGGATCTGGCGCTGCAGATTGCTGCGGTCCACCACATCGTCATCGGCGATCCGCAGGTGGCCGACACCGGCGGCAGCCAGATAGAGCGCCGCCGGCGAGCCGAGACCGCCTGCACCGACCAGCAACACGCGCGAACGCGCCAGACGCTGCTGGCCTTCCAGACCGACCTGCGGCAGGCGCAGATTGCGCGAATAGCGCTCGAGAAAATCCTGCTCGTCGGGCGGCAGGGTAGGGCGCACCAAGGGAAGGCCGGCGCTGGTCCACGCGGCGGTGCCACCGAGCACCGAAGACACCTGCGTATAGCCGTGCGCGCGCAAGATCTCCGCCGTGTGTGCCGAGCGCTTGCCGCTCTGGCAGATCAGCACGATCTCGCGCGCCTGCTCCGACAGATGCTGTACGGGTGCGGCTTCCAGATCGTGTTGCGCAATCGCCAACGCGCCTTCGGCCTGGCCGCCGGCACGTTCGTGCAACTGCCGGATATCGATCAGCAAAGCGCCTTGCAGGGCGCGCAGGCGGGCGTCTGCGGGGGAGATGTGGTAGCTGCTCATGGCGTCATTGTCGCGCAAACACAGGCCGTGCGATGCACGGGATTGTCATGTTGGCATCAGGCTCACCAGCACGGCGGTAGCGTGGGCACACAAGGAGACCCTCAATGACACCCGATATCGACGCGCAATTGAAACAACTTGCCGACGCATTGCCTGATATTCGTCGCCAGCATCCGGACGATTTCTGGGATGTATTCCATGCACGTGCGGAGAAGATCACTGCTGCCGCAGAGTCGCAGGAGCAGGCGGCGCAAATCGTCAAACGCATCGACGAAATCCTGTCGGCGCATCAGTTGGGCCCTGCGGATCCCGGCGCCTGACCCAGCAGTCTTCGATGCGCGGGCGCTGTCGTAGCTCAGGTTGGCCTGCGCCCACTCCGCGTATCCATAACATCGACCGGCAGCAAGCTGGCGCAGCATTACGGTAGCGCCGGCTTGCCCTTGGCATCGCATAACGGTGCACGAAGGGATCCTGCATGGCACGCAGTCGCTGCATGCAATCGATTAGCGCATGGGGTCGGCCATCTCCGCAGATATGCGGATCGGTCGGCGTGGTAACGCTCGGCCTACTGCGACACCATTACGCCCGCCGTGCACGCGGCCGTTGTAAGCATATGCTTACAGCGCTTGATCGCAGCATCGGCGGTGCTGAGTGCTGGGTATTCCAAAGCAGTCTGACGGTCCCAACCATCTTCCGTCGGCGTAGGAGCCTGTTGCGCAACTTACCTGCACTATACGTAGCGCCGCGCCGAACAGGGACGCCACACCACCTTCACTCCATGTGAAACGCACTGCGGTGCAGCACCGTTTCCTCTCCGTCTTTCGACATCGGTACGACGATCGGGTCACGCAACCAGGTCCAGCATGGAGGCACACCCTCTGGCTGGAGATTTACATGAAAGTACGTCACCCGATGTTTGCGGCGCTGACCCTGTGTTTAGGCATCACCGCCGCTGCGCATGCGCAGAATGCAACGCAGGCCGGCATGCCCGCCACCACGCAGCAACAGGCGGGCAATAGCGCCCCGAGCGCGAAGGAGCGTGAGGCACTGGGCACCTTGAGCGCCATCAATACCAGTGAAATCAGTGCGGCCAATCTGGCGCTGCAGAAGCAGGTGCAAGGTGGCGTGCGCGACTATGCAATGCAGATGGTCAAGGAGCATACCGACAACAATCAGAAGCTGGCCAAGTGGTCGCCGGACCTGTCTGCTGCCGCTGCCAAGGCGCAGATGAGCAAGGGCAAGACCGAACTGGCGATGTTGCAGAAGCTCGATACCAAGGCCTTCGAGGCCGCGTACGTCACGGCAATGGTCAAGGACCACACCGATGCGCTGGCGGCGCTGGACAAGCAACTGATTCCTGCGGCCAAGACGGCACAGGTGCTGGCGCATCTGCAGACCACGCGCAGCCATGTCGCCGAGCATCTGGCGGCTGCCAAGACGCTGCAGGCCAGCAGCAAGGGTGCTGGGCGCTGAGGCATGCCTGGCTTGCCGGCAATACCGGTTGCCGTTGTTGAAGACCCGATGCTGCGGATACGTCGCCTGATCATCCTCGCAGAGCCGCACCAGATCCTGGATGCGTGGTGCGATGCCAATGTGCAGCGACGCATCCTGCGTGGAGTGGCGGAGCTGGTCGCTGGCGATGGGCATGCATCGCGCTGGGTGCCGCAGGCCACCTGGTGCCGGCGCGGTATTGTCGGGTTGCAGCGTGGTGAGGCGCGCCTGGGTGAATCGGTGCGTTACCAGGTTGATGGCGGTCGCGGCCTGCAGCTGGGCGTGTTGCTGCATGTGCAGACTGCGCCTGGATGCGAGGGCAGTTGTGTCACGTTGAGCCTGCAGGGTGCAGATGAGCGAGAGCGCGCTGGGCCATCGGTCGAGCGCATGCAGCGTGTCCGGCATCTGTGGATGGGCAAGGCGTTACGGCGCCTGCGTGACGGTATGGACGTGTGAGATCGCGTCCGCTAGGCAGCATCCTGTCGATGACTTCGAATACCTGGCCGCCCGATTGCAGTTGCAACGGGCGACCAGGTTTTGAGGATTCAGTGGGGTGAGGTGCTTGCGTCGACCACCCCGGGGATCGGTTCGGCATTGCCGAAGTGCGGCCGCAAGGCATCCACTCCGTGCTGCGGCCTGGCCAGCGGGGTCAGGTCCTGGCGATTGGCGCGACGTTGCGCCGTAGAGAACGTGGCCAGCTTGTCGCGCTGATCGATCAGCGGTTGCTGGACCTCGCCATCGCGATTGAACGACCAGGCCAGCATCGGCTCGCCCAGCGGCAATGCATCGCCCGCGGCGGTGCCGTTGCGCGAGTGCCAGGTCTTGCCATAGCTGTTGAGCTTGCTGCGCATCAGTTCTTTCTCCGCAACCAGCGGCAGGTTGGGCGCGGATAGCTGGCCCGACAGGATTTCGCCATTGTGCGGATGCCAGAAGCTACGCTCTTGCTGCGGCAACTGTGCGAACAGTTGTTCGGAAATGATGTACTCGATACCGGTCAGGTTGGCCTGATCGGTATTGCCGTCGTAGAGCGCGCATTGCGCCAGGTCTTCGTTGACCTGATGGCAGTAGTGATGCGCCTCCATCTGTACATCCGGTGCGTCTTTCATCGGATGGAAGCCCACCAGGTAGATGTCGAGCTTGCCGACCGGCCCGGTCGGTTGCAGGACCCTGGCGCCGGCTTCCAGCACATTGGTCTTGGCGCTTTCAGGCGCGCCCGGTGGGGTAACCGAAGGCGGGCTGCGCGAGCAGCCGGCGCACAGCAGGGCGATCCAGAGCGCGGACGGTCGCATGCGATCTCCAACAATGAGTAGTGGGGCCAGGCTACGGAGGCTGATGGTCTGCGAGGCGTGAGCGCGTGCGCAGATACCCAGCGGAGCTTCACCTCGCTTGAGCATCTGCTTAATGCCATGGCGGCGATGCTGGTTCCCTACGCACGCCTGGTCGCTCACCCATGTCCGCCACTACCCGCAAGATCGCGACATTCAATGTCAATGGCATCACTCGCCGGCTGCCGCATCTGCTGGGATGGCTACAGCGCGAGCAACCGGACATCGTCGGCTTGCAGGAATTGAAAGCCACGCAGGACGTCTTTCCGCAACAGGCGCTCCGCGATGCCGGCTACGGCGTGATCTGGCAAGGCGAGAAGTCGTGGAACGGTGTGGCATTGCTGGCGCGCGGCGCCGATCCGGTGGAAATCCGTCGTGGGCTGCCGTGGGACCGCGGCGATACGCAGAGCCGTTATCTGGAAGCTGCAATTCACGGGGTGGTGGTGGCCTGCCTGTATCTGCCCAATGGCAATCCGCAGCCCGGGCCGAAGTTCGACTACAAGCTGGCGTGGTTTCAACGCCTGATCCGGCATGCCAAGACGCTGGTGGACCTACCGCACCCGGTAGCACTGATCGGCGATTTCAACGTGGTGCCGACCGACGCCGACATCTACGACCCCAAGGGCTGGCGCAAGGATGCGTTGCTGCAGCCGGAGAGTCGCCAGGCGTACCAGACCCTGCTCGAGCAGGGCTGGACCGACAGCCTGCTTGCAGTGCATGGCGAAACGCCGATCTACACCTTCTGGGACTATTTTCGCCAGCATTTTGCGCGCGATCGTGGTTTGCGCATCGACCACCTGCTGCTCAACCGCACCCTGGCGTCCGAGTTGCAGGACGCCGGCGTGGACAAGTGGGTACGTGCATTGGAAAAGGCCAGCGATCATGCGCCGACCTGGATCAGCGTGCGTGTGCCCGAAGCGGTAGCCGAGCCAGCAACGCAGGCCAAGGCCGTGCCCAGGCCACGGAAGCGGGCCATGGCAAAGGCAAGCCCGGCACGCAAGTCCACGACGAAGAAAACGCCCAAGACCGCGGCAAAGACGGCCGCAACGCGGCCCGCCGCCAGCAAGTCAACCGGACCCACCAAGCCGCGCAAGCCGGCGAAGGAAAGCGCTGGGTGACGCTGCAGCGCTAGCCGATACTGCCCGCGTGATGCTCCATCCGACGCTGCTTGATCCGGTGCAGCACATGCCCGGTGAGGGCGGTCAGCAGGATCAACACGTTGCTGACGATGAACACGGCATTGCCGACCAGGTAGCTGTAGAGGATGAACAGCACCGAGGCGCTGATCTGGCCGGTGAACAGCCAGCGCGAAACGCCCTGTGCCGCATCCGAGCGCCATTGCTTGTAGATCTGGCGGATCAAGGTTGCAATCAGGATGGCGCTGGCGAGCCAGCCCACAAGGTCGACGAGTTGCATGCGGCACAGATACCGTGGGGGGAACTGCGTGCCACTGTGCGATCTGCCGTGTAGGCGCTGCGTTCTAGCGGCTTCAAGCGACGTGCGCACTGGTCGAGACGAGGGCATGCATGCAGCAGGATGCGGTGATGCCGCGATCGCCACGCCTGTACCGGCCGCGTCGGGGGCCGGTATCCTAGCCAGGTCATCCACCGGTCGACCGTGCCTTTCTCATGATCAGCTACGCCGACGCACTTGCGATTGTCCATCAGCAGATCGCCGTGCTTGCCGGCGAGTGGGTGGACAGCGCCGATGCCGAGGGACGGGTGCTTGCGCAGGCGTTGTCGAGCCCGGCCGAGTTGCCGGCGTTCGACAACAGCGCGATGGATGGATTTGCGTTGGTCACGGCCGGCCGTGGCGCGATCGCCGGCAGCGAACACGAGATCGGTGGCAGCGTTGCTGCGGGCGAAAATGTAGTTGGCATTGCGGCGGGCAGCGCGTGGGAAATCATGACCGGTGCCGGCTTGCCTGCCGGTGCAGATGCCGTGGTGCCAATCGAGCAGGTGGACGTGCTGGCGCACGATGGCGCGCGGCCCGGCCGCATCCGGCTGCGCGCCGATATCCGCGCCGGTCAGCATATTCGTCGACGTGGGGAAGATGTGGCCTTGCACGACCGCGTGATCGAGGCCGGTACCGTGCTGCGCGCCGCGCACCTGATGCTGCTGGCCGGGCTGGGCTGTGCGCGGGTGCAGGTGGTGCGGCGTCCGCGTGTGGCCTTGATTGCGACCGGCCGCGAGTTGATCTGTGATCCGGCGCAGCCGTTGCGGCCTGGCCAGATTCGCGATGGCACCAGCAGCTATCTGCTCAGCCAGCTGCGGGCAGCCGGTGCCGAACTGGTCTGGCATGGACAGGTGGGCGATGACGATGCCGGTTTCGATCTGGCGCTTGCGCAGGCGCGCGATGCGGGCGCCGAGGTGATTCTGAGCACTGGTGCGGTGTCGCGCGGTCGCTACGATTTCGTGCCCGATGCCTTGGCACGGCATGGCGCGGCGGTGCTGTTCCACAAGGTTGCGGTGCGGCCGGGCAAGCCGGTGTTGCTGGCGCGCTTCGCAGACGGTGCGCTGTATGTCGGTTTGCCGGGCAATCCGATGGCAAGCGCTGCCGGGCTGCGCTTTTTCGTGGAGCCGGCGCTGCGCGGTTTGCTTGGCATGCCGGCCGAGCGCGGCTTGCAGGTTGCGCTGGAGACGCCAATGCAGGCACGGCCGCTGTGGCGGCAGCATCTGCGCGCACGCTTGACCTGCAGCGCTGCCGGAGTGCTCTACGTGCAGATCCTGCCGCAGCAGGAGTCGTTCCGCGTGGCGCCGTTGTTGCAGGCCAATGTGTGGGCGGTACTGGAGCCGCAGGACGAAGGCGTCGCGCCCGGTACGACAGCGCAGGTGTTCGGGCTGGGGCATCTGCAGCCGGCTGCACCGGCGATTGCGCCATGAGCCAGCACTTGCACGTCGTGCGATGCCATGCCGGCAAGCAGGCGGTATGAGCGCGAGGCCTGCATGGACGGGCGTGGTGCTGGCCGGCGGCCGTTCCTCGCGGATGGGGCAGGACAAGGCGCTGCTGCACTGGCGCGGACGTCCATTGCTGGAGCACATGCAGGCGTTGCTTTGCGAGGCTGGCGCGCACAAGGTGGTGATCAGCGGCGATCGCCCGGGCTATGCCGGCATTGCCGACGCGCAGCCGGACCTGGGGCCGCTTGGCGGCCTGGCTAGCGTGATCGATCGGCTGGCCGATGCAACGACACTGGTGGTGGTGCCGGTCGACATGCCGCTGCTGTCCCGGTCATTGCTGGATCGGCTGCTGGCGCCACCGCATCGGCGCTGCGTTACCTTTGAAGACCAGATGCTGCCGATGCGTCTGTACGTGGATGGCGTTGTGCGTGAGGCGCTCACTGCGTTGATGGCCGGCCCCGGTTCGTCACGCTCGCTGCGCGCCCTGCAGGCTGCGCTGCAATGCCATCGCATCGCTGTCACCGCCAGCGAACGCGCCGCGTTCGTCAATTGCAATACGCCCGAGCAGTGGAGTCAGCTCATTCATGAAAATCCAGATTGAAGCTCAGCAGCTGCGCTTCCGTATCGACGAAGCCGAATTGGCCGACTTGCTTGCCGGGCGCACGGTCGAGAATCTGAGCCGTTTGCCGAGCGGGCAGGGCGCGCGACTGTTGCGCCACAGCGTCAGCCTGAGCGATGGTGACGCGGCCTGCAATTGCACTGCCGAGCATTGGCAGTTGTCAGTGCCGCGCGATGCGCTGGAACAGCATGCACGGCAATTGCCCAGCCGCGAGGGATTGCGCTTCAGCTTCGATGCCGGTGCTGGCCATGCCGAACAGACGGCGTTGCAGGTGACCTTCGATATCGATGTGCGCGACAGTGCGCGCAAGCGCTTTCCGAAGGCCTGACGTGCCGTAGACGCATACGCGCCGCGCTCATGCGTTGATTTCAAGCCCCGCAGCAATGCCGGGCACTCGATCGCAGGCCATGCCGCGCGCCTTTAGCGCCGCTTCGATGGCAGCAGCATCGGCATCGCTGTAGCCGGCGCCGCTGCGCAACGCGACCACGTGCAGGCCTTCTGTGGCCAGTTGCAGCACCAGATGCTGTTGTGCGTCGGCCTGCTGCGGCAAGGCGCGGCGTGCCGCATCGCGTCTTGCCAGTTCCAGTACCGCATCGGGGATGTCGTCGCCGATCAGCAGGACGTCGGCCAGATTCATCGCACGCAGCGCCTTGATGGTGAGCAGGCCGGGATCGCCCGGGCCGGTGCCGACCAGTTGCACGCTGCCGCGCGCCGGCACCGCGCCGGCATCGTCCAGTGCGGCGATAAAGGCGCTTTCGGCTGCGTCGTCGTTGCCGGCCTGCAACATCAAGGGCACGTCGCCGTCGATGACGCGATCGAACCAGCGCCGGCGCCGGTTCATGTCGGGGAACTGGCTGCGGATGCGCTCTCGGTGACGCGCGAACATGCCGGCGAAGCGGCCGACCGAGACATCCAGTTCGCGTTCCAGCCGTTCGCGCAGGCGGCGTGCCAGCATCGGTGCGGCACCGGCGGAGGAAATGGCGATGACCAGCGGGTCGCGATCCACGATGGCCGGCACCTGATAGGTCGACAACTCTGCATCGTCCACCACATTGACCAGGCGCTGACGCGCACCGGCGGCAGCGGCGACGCGTTGATTCAACTCGCCATCGTCGGTGGCGGCGACCACCAGCCACACGTCGTCGATCCAGGCGGGATCGAACTCGCCGTCCAGTTGTTCGAAACGGCCGGCCTGCATCAGTTCCGCCAGTTCGGGCGAGAGCGCATGCGCATACAGGCGGATCTGCGCGCCCGCCTTGAGCAGCGCCAGCACCTTGCGCGTGGCGACCTCGCCACCGCCGATGACCAGCACGGCGCGCGCTTGCAGGTTTGCGAACAGCGGGAACAACGGCATCAGACGTACTCCGAAAGGATGGCTCGCACCGACGGCATGTTGCATGGCACCATCAGGCCACGTCCACGCCTCGCTGCCGCCAATGCGTGTCTTGCTGGTCAACGATACCGAAAAGCCGATCGGCGAACTGCGTCAGGCACTGACACGCGCCGGTTACACGGTGCTCGACGATGTGGCCTCGGTCGGTGCACTGCTGCACGCGGTGCAGAGCCAGCAGCCGGATGTGGTGGTGATCGATGTCGACTCGCCCTCACGCGATACCCTGGAGCAACTGTCGATGCTGCGTGCCCATGCGCCACGGCCGGTGGTGATGTTTTCCGGCGATGGCGACGATGCCTTGATCCATGCGGCTGTCGGCGCCGGCGTCACCGCCTATGTGGTCGATGGCCTGGCGCCGGCGCGGCTGGCGCCGATCGTGCAGGTGGCGCTTGCGCGGTTTGCGCAGGAGAGCAGCATGCGCAAGCGCCTGGACGATGTGCAGCAGGCGCTGCAAGACCGCAAGCTGATTGATCGCGCCAAGGGCCTGCTGATGGAAAAACGCGGCCTGAGCGAGGCCGATGCCTACGCGGCGCTGCGCCAGCAGGCGATGAAGCAGGGCGTCAAACTGGCCGAAGTGGCGCGACGCATCGTGGCCATGGCCGAGTTGCTGGGATGAACACATGAGCCAAGCCGACCTCCCCGTATTGCGCGTGGCCTACATGCCGCTGATCGATTGCGCGCCCCTGGTCGCGGCGCAGCGGCTGGGCCTGGATCGCGTCCATGGGCTGCAACTGGACTTGCAACGGCAGGCCTCCTGGGCAGGCGTGCGCGACCGTCTGCTGGCCGGCGAGGTCGATGCGGCACATGTGCTGGCCAGCCTGGTGTATGCGATCGACCTGGGCATTGCCGGGCCGCAATGCCCGATGGCGCTGTTGATGACGCTCAATCACAACGGCCAGGCGATCACGCTGGCGCCTGCGCTTGCGCAGGCCATGGAAGAGGGGCGGAGCTTGCCGCAGGCGCTGGCCAGCCTGGGCCGCCGCGCCGTGTTTGCGCAGACCTTCCCGACCGGCACGCATGCGCTGTGGCTCTATTATTGGCTGGCGGCGCGTGGCGTGGACCCGATGCGCGACGTGGAGGTGCTCAGCATCCCGCCACCGCAGATGCCGGACGCCCT
The DNA here is from genome assembly GCF_040202355.2 of Xanthomonas sp. WHRI 7064. Taxonomy (NCBI): domain Bacteria; kingdom Pseudomonadati; phylum Pseudomonadota; class Gammaproteobacteria; order Lysobacterales; family Lysobacteraceae; genus Xanthomonas; species Xanthomonas sp. WHRI 7064. The sequence goes on from NZ_CP167821.1 coordinate 2,431,848, forward strand.
GGCTAGCGGCCTGGTCGACGGCTATTGCTCTGGCGAGCCGTGGGCTGCGGTTGCGCAGGCGCAGGGCAGCGGTCGCCGGGTGATCCGCAGTGGCGAGCTGTGGGCCGGCCATCCGGAAAAGGTGTTGGCCTGCCGACGCGAATTCGCCGCGCTGCAACCCGAGTTGAGCGAACGCCTGACCGCCTGCGTACTGGATGCCTGTCGCTGGCTGGATGCGGACCCGGCAAATCGGGCGCAATGTGCGCAATGGCTGGCCGAGCCCAAGCATATCGGGGTGTCGGCCGCGCATCTGGCCGCCTGTCTGGATGCCGATGTCGAAGCCGAGGCACATGCGAAGGATGTGACAGCGCTGGCCTTTCATCGCGACGGCGCGGTCAACATGCCGTGGCTGTCGGACGGGGAGTGGTTCCTGACCCAGTTCCAGCGCTGGGGCTGGCACGACATCCAGGAAGACGACATCGCGCGGCTGCGCGACATCCATCGACTGGACAACTATCGGCGCGCTGCCGCACGCGTGGGCGTGGTTTCCTCCGAGGGCGACCACCGCAGCAATCGGTTGTTCGATACGCCCTGAGCCCGGGTGCCGAGCGCATCAGGCGGTAAGTCAGGCTGGGGTGCGCTGGATGCATTGGATCGGACAGAAGCCGAGGCAACGGCAACGGCGCGAGGCATGTGGTCTGCGGCTTGGTGCAGGGCCCTTGCCCGCCCACCCTCGCAAAACACGCTGCAAGTACGTCCCTGTAGGCTCTTACGCGGCATCCATGCAGTGTAAGGTCCCGCGACGGTGGGCGGGCAAGGACTTGTCGAGATGCTCGGTGTGCATAGTTCTCAATAAAACAGCCTGCAAACTTCCTGGTGCGGTGTCCTCGCCGATTGCGGGACCGTGTGGCGGCATGGATGCTGCCACCGAGTCTCCACGGACGGATTCACGGCGTGTCCCGCGGGCGGCGAGGGCACCGCGCGCTCGACTGACACGGCTTTTGACCTAGATATTTGATCGGTATGCACGCGTCCTAGATGAGGCTTACGAGCACAGCCGTGTATTAGCTCTGTTGGGCGCTGTTAGTCATGCCAAGCGACAGAGCCTGCGATACAGGGTGCACGCTGTTGGTGCAAGGCTGCACGAAAGACGGGACTGGTGAGCTGCAATGGCGTGTCGGTAGGCTGTCGTGAAATCGGACGGACTGCATCCAAAGCGCTATTTTTCAATGACTTGTATCGTCGTGATGCTCGGGTGAGCAAGTTGGCACGTTGATTGCGTAGTGATTCCGTGCAGGTGCAACGGCGTACCTGCCACAACACGAACACGATGCAGCGGATCAACGGCGATCCGCACGCATCCAGGACAACGGCGTCCTTCCGGTTTTACCGGAGGGGCGCCGTTTTTTTTGGCCATCGCATTCGAAGAGGTCTCTATGCAGCGCTCGTTCTGGCGATCCGGGCACACGCCCACCTTGTTCGCATCCTTCCTGTATTTCGACCTGAGCTTCATGGTGTGGTATCTGCTCGGTCCGCTGCAGGTACCGATTGCGCAGTCGCTGGGGCTCGATACGCAGCAGCGCGCCTTGATGGTGGCGGTGCCGATCCTGTGCGGCGCGGTGCTGCGGCTGGTGCTGGGCATGCTGGCCGACCGTATCGGTGCCAAGCGCGCGGGTGTTGTTGCACAACTTGCGGTGATCGCTTCGTTGTTTGGTGCCTGGCAGTTCGGCGTGCACAGCATGGGGCAGGCGTTGCTGCTGGGCGTATTGCTCGGCATTGCTGGCGCTTCGTTCGCGGTTGCGCTGCCGCTGGCCTCGCGCTGGTACCCGCCCGAGCATCAGGGCACCGCGATGGGAATTGCCGGGGCGGGCAATTCCGGCACCGTGCTGGCGGCGTTGTTCGCACCGATGTTGGCGTTGGCGTTCGGTTACCAGAACGTGTTCGGACTGGCATGCATTCCGCTGCTGCTGACGCTGGTCGTATTCGTCCTGATTGCGAAAGAAGCGCCAGTACCGGTCGCGCGCAAGCGCTGGTCCGACTATGGCCGCGTGTTGGTGGCTAATCGCGACGCATGGCGCTTCATGTTTTTCTATTCGGTGACCTTTGGCGGTTTTTCCGGGTTTGCCAGTGCATTGCCCGGCTACTTCCACGACCAGTTCGGTTTCGATGCGCGTACTGCAGGATGGGCGACGGCTGCCTGCGTGTTGGCGGGTTCGGTGATGCGTCCGTTGGGCGGTGTGATTGCGGACCGCATTGGCGGCACGCGCGCCTTGCTCACCGTCTATCTGCTGGTGGCTGCGCTGGTGTGCATCGCAGGCTTTGGCGCGGGTGGGGCAATGGTGACGCTGGCCTTGTTCGTACTGACCTTGCTGTGCCTGGGTGCCGGCAATGGCGCGGTGTTTCAGCTGGTGCCGCAGCGGTTTGCGCAGGACATCGGCGTGATGACCGGCTTGATCGGCATGGCCGGCGGCATCGGCGGGTTTGCGCTGGCTGCGGGCCTGGGCGTGCTCAAGCAGCACACCGGCAGTTATGCGATGGGCATGTGGATGTTCGCGGCGTTCGCACTCGGTGGTTGGGCGCTGCTGGCCGGGGTCAAGACACAGTGGCGTAGCGAATGGTCCAGCGCCGGCGCGGCGCGGGTCTGACATGTCGACAGGAATCCAGGCAATGAAGCAACCCAGACTGGTCGTCATCGGCAATGGCATGGCCGGCATCCGCACCGTGGAGGAACTGCTCAAGCTGATGCCGGGCATGTACCAGATCACCGTGTTCGGGGCCGAGCCACATCCCAACTACAACCGCATCCTGCTGTCGCCGGTGTTGGCCGGCGAACAGGAGTTCGACGATATCGTGCTCAATCCGTTGCAGTGGTATCAGGACAACGGCATCCGCTTGCATCTGAACAAGGAGGTCACCCGCATCGATCGGGTACGTCGCCGCGTGATCGCCGCCGATGGCACCGAGGCGGAATACGACCGCTTGTTGATCGCCACTGGTTCGGTGCCGCTCGTGTTGCCGATTCCCGGTAACGAATTGAAGGGCGTGATCGGCTACCGCGATATCCAGGACACCCGCACGATGATCGAGACCGCGCGCAGCAAGCGGCATGCGGTGGTGATCGGTGGCGGTCTGCTTGGGCTGGAAGCGGCCAATGGCCTGAAGCTGCGCGGGATGGACGTGACCGTGGTGCATCTGGCCGGGTGGTTGCTGGAGCGCCAGCTCGATCCGGTAGCCGGCAATCTGCTGCAGCAGGCCCTGCGCGCGCGCGGGCTGGAGTTCAGGCTGAGCACGGCGACCAGTGCAGTGCTGGGCAACGCGCAGGGCGAGGTGATTGGCGTGAAGTTCGCCGATGGCAGCGAGATCCCGGCCGATCTGGTGGTGATGGCAGCGGGCATCCGCCCGAATACGCGGCTGGCCGAAGAAGCCGGCATCCACTGCGCGCGCGGCATCGTGGTCAACGACAGTCTGCAAAGCTTCGACCCACGCGTGTACGCAGTGGGCGAATGCGCAAACCATCGTGGCATTGCCTACGGACTGGTGGCGCCGCTGTTCGAGCAGGCCAAGGTGTGCGCGAATCACCTGGCGCAGTTCGGCATCGGCATCTATCGCGGCTCGGTGGCGTCGACCAAGCTCAAGGTCACCGGGATCGATCTGTTTTCCGCCGGCGATTTCATGGGCGGCGATGGCTGCGAGGAGATCGTGCTGTCCGACCCGGCCGGCGGGGTCTACAAGAAGCTGGTGATCCGCGACGACGTGCTGGTCGGCGCCTGCCTGTACGGCGACACCAGCGATGGCGGCTGGTACTTCAAGCTGCTCAAGGACGGCACGCCGATCCAGGCGCAGCGCGATCAACTGATCTTCGGCGAAAGCGCGCTGGGCGATGCCGGCACCGGCGGACAGGATCGCGCCAGTGCGATGGCCGACAGCGACGAGGTCTGCGGCTGCAACGGCGTGTGCAAGGGCACCATCGTCAAAGCCATCAGCGAGCAGGGGTTGTTCACCGTCGACGAGGTGAAGAAGCACACCAAGGCCGCCAGTTCCTGCGGGTCGTGTACCGGCCTGGTCGAGCAGATCCTGATGAACTGCCTGGGCTCCAACTTCCAGGAAACGCCGAAAACCAAGGCAGTTTGCGCCTGCACCGATCTGAGCCATGGCGATGTGCGGCGCGCCATTGCCGAACACAAGCTGCTGACCCATGCGCAGGCGTATGCCTTCATGGAATGGCGCACGCCCAACGGCTGCGCCACCTGCCGGCCGGCGATCAACTACTACATGTTGTCGAGCTGGCCGCATGAGGCCATCGACGATCCACAGTCGCGTTTCATCAACGAACGTGCGCACGCCAATATCCAGAAGGACGGCACCTTCTCGGTGATTCCGCAGATGAAGGGCGGGGTGACCAACGCCGGCGAGCTGCGCCGCATCGCCGATGTCGCCGACAAATACGCGGTGCCGATGGTCAAGGTGACCGGTGGCCAGCGCATCGACCTGCTCGGGGTCAAGAAGGAAGATCTGGTCGATGTCTGGCGCGATCTGGGCATGCAGTCCGGGCATGCGTACGGCAAGTCGATCCGCACGGTGAAGACCTGCGTGGGCAGCGAGTTCTGCCGCTTCGGCACACAGAACAGCACGCAGATGGGCATCGACCTGGAAACCATGCTGGCCAATATGTGGAGCCCGCACAAGGTCAAGCTGGCGGTGTCCGGCTGCCCGCGCAATTGCGCCGAATCCGGCATCAAGGATGTCGGCATCATTGCGGTGGATTCTGGGTGGGAGCTGCATGTGGGCGGTAATGGCGGCATCAAGACCGAGGTCGCCCGCTTCCTGGTCAAGGTGAGCACCGCCGAGGAAGTGCGCGAATACACCGGTGCGTTCCTGCAGCTGTATCGCGAGCAGGCGTATTACCTGGATCGCACCGTGCACTACATCGCACGGGTGGGGCTGGATTACATCCGCGCACAAGTGGTGGACGACGCGGCCAATCGGCGTGCGTTGTACGAACGCCTGCTGTACTCGCTGGAAGGTCTGGTCGACCCGTGGAAGGCGCGTATCGCCGGCGAACGGCGGCAGGAGTACCAACCCTTGCGCATCGCCGCGCCGGTCGCAACGGTGGAGGAATGAGCATGCAACAGGCCGCGTGGATTCGCGTGTGCGCGCTGCAGGAGCTACCTGCATTGGGTGCGCGCGTACTCGAGATCGAGGGCATTGCACCGATCGCCTTGTTCCGCACCGCCAGCGATCAGGTGTTTGCGTTGCGAGACCGTTGCCCGCACAAGGGCGGGCCGTTGTCGCAGGGCATCGTGGCCGGCGAAACGGTGACCTGCCCGTTGCATGGCTGGGCGATCGCCTTGCAGAGCGGCCAGGCCTGCGCACCGGATGTGGGCTGCGCGCCGCGTTACCCGGTCAAGGTGGAAGCCGATGCGGTATGGATCGTGTTGCAGCCGGTATCGCTGCCGGATGCAGTCGCCGAGCCGGCCGCATGAGCGACGGCCAGCAGCTACCTTTGATCGGTGCGGCGGTACAGCCGCATACGTCTGCGCCGATGCATCGCATCACCCGGTCGACCTGCTGCTACTGCGGGGTGGGCTGCGGGGTGCTGATCCACAGCGAGCACGACACGCATGGCGAACGCATCGTCGGCATCGAAGGCGACCCGCTGCATCCGGCCAATCATGGCCGGTTGTGCAGCAAGGGCCTGGCCTTACCGCAGACCGCCGCCGGTACGCAGGGGCGCGTGCTCGCGCCGGAGCTGCGTCGTCATCGGGAGGCACCGCGGGCGGCGGTGAGCTGGGATCAGGCGCTCGATCACGTCACCGGCAAGCTGGCGGCGATCGTCGAGGAGCACGGCGCGGACGCGGTGGCGTTCTATCTCTCGGGACAGCTGCTGACCGAGGACTATTACGTCTTCAACAAGCTCGCCAAGGGCCTGCTGGGCACCAACAACATCGACACCAACTCGCGCCTGTGCATGTCCAGCGCGGTTACCGCCTACAAGCTGGCGCTGGGCGCCGATGGCCCGCCCACCTGTTACGAGGATCTGGAGCTGGCACAGACGGTACTGTTTGCCGGCAGCAACATGGCGTATGCGCATCCGGTGCTGTTTCGCCGGCTGGAAGAGGCGCGGGCGAAAAATCCCGCCATTCGCTGGGTCGTGATCGATCCGCGTCGCACCGACACCGCGGCCATGGCCGACCTGCACCTGGCGATCGAACCCGGGACAGACGTCGCCCTGTTCAACGGCATGCTGCATCACCTGATCTGGGAGGGTCTGGTGGATGCGCGTTTCGTTGCGGCGCATACCGAGGATTTCGACGCCCTCAAGCACATGCTGCGCGAGTACACCCCGCGCATGAGCGCCGAGATCTGCGGTATCTCGCACGAGGACCTGGTGCAGGCGGCCGAGTGGTTCGGGCGTAGCCCGGCGGCGCTGTCGCTGTACTGCATGGGCCTGAACCAGTCCGCGCAGGGCACCGACAAGAATCTGGCCCTGATCAATCTGCATCTGGCGACGGGGCAGATCGGCAAGCCGGGCGCAGGGCCGTTTTCGCTGACCGGCCAGCCCAATGCGATGGGCGGGCGCGAGGTCGGCGGCATGGCGACGATGCTGGCGGCGCATCGCGAGATCGGCAATGCCGACGATCGTGCGGAACTGGAACGTCTGTGGCATTTGCCCGCCGGCCGTCTGAGTGCCACGGCCGGCACACCGGCCGTGCAGTTGTTCGAGCGTCTGCGTGCGGGCGCGTTGAAGGCGGTGTGGATCGTCTGCACCAACCCCGTGCATTCGATGCCGGAGGTGGAGGGCATTCGCGCCGCACTGGAACAGGCCGAACTGGTGATCGTGCAGGATGCGTTTTCCGGCACCGACACCGTGCCGTATGCCGACGTGCTGTTGCCGGCCGCCAGTTGGGGCGAGAAGGACGGCACCGTGACCAATTCCGAGCGCCGCATCACCCGCGTGCGCAAGGCGGTGGACGCGCCGGGCCAGGCGCGCGCGGACTGGTGGATCGCTCGCGAAGTGGCACGCCGGCTCGAAGCGCGTCTGGCACCTGCCAGCGGGGCGGGGCTGTTCGGGTTCGACAGCACCGTGCAGATCTTCGACGAGCATCGCGCGTTGACGGTGGGGCGCGATCTGGACATCGGCGGGCTGGATTACCCGCTGCTGGATGACGCGCCGCAGCAGTGGCCGTTCCCTGCCGGTGCCGCATACGGGCAGGCGCGGCGCTATACCGATGGCGTGTTCGCCACCGGCAACGGGCGCGCGCGCTTCCACGCCACGCCGTATCGCAAGGTGGCCGAGCCGACCTCGGCCCGCTTTCCGATGCGCTTGCTGACCGGCCGCCTGCGCGATCAATGGCATGGCATGTCGCGCAGCGGACGCGTGCCGGCAGCGTTTGCGCATAGCCCCGAACCCGCGTTGCGCATGCATCCGGACGACGCAGCGCGGCGCGGCCTGGTCGCCGGCGAGCTGGTGCAGATCGCCAGCAAGCGCGGTGCGCTGGTGCTGCCGCTGGAACTGTCCGACGAGCTGCGCTCGGGCAGCGTGTTCGCCGCAATGCATTGGAGCGGGCAGCACCTGTCCAGCGGCGGCATCAACGAAGTGAGCAGCCCGGCGGTGGATGCGCGCTCACAGCAGCCCGAGCTCAAGCATGCGGCGGTGCGGGTGGAGAAGGCGGCGTTCGGCTGGCATCTGCTCGCTGCCCGGCGCGGCGATGCGTTGGCCTTGCAACAGGCACTGCAGCCGCTGTTGCGCGACTGCGGCTATGCATCGCTGCGGCTGCATGCCGAGCCGCTGGCCGAGGCCGGCGGGCACTGGGCGGTCTTGCATGCGGCCTGCGAACGCGCGCCGGATGCGCAATGGCTCGATCGCCTGATCGTCGCATTGCAATTGCCGGCCGGCGCAGACGTGCTGGAGTACCGCGACCTGCGCCGCGGGCTGCTGCGTCGTGTGGGCTGGCGCATGCAGGACGGCCACAGCCATATCGACGGCCTGCTGCTCAGCGCGGCGCAGCCCAGCGAGGCCAATCAGGCGTTGCTGCGCAGCGCATTGGCAGGCCGGCCCTGGCGCGGTCCGCGGCTGGCGGTGTTTGCGCAGACGCAGGGCGCGCCCAGCGACCCGATCGTCTGCAGCTGCATGCAGGTGTCGACTGCTGCGATCCATGCCGCCATCGACGACGGCGCCGACCTGCACCAGCTCAAGCAACGCCTGGGCTGCGGCACGGTCTGCGGCTCCTGTGTTCCGCAACTCACCCGGCTGTGCCGGCAACCCCGACACGCCTGAGTGCCTGTCCCGACCTCCACATACTGCGAGACCTGCTCATGTCAGCCATTCCTTCCTGCGCACGTGATGTGGTGTTGTTGTCCGCCGGCCCCGGCGATCTGGACCTGCTCACCATCAAGGCGGTCAAGGCGCTGGCTGTCGCGCAGGTGGTGTTGCTGGACGATCTGGCCAACCCGCAGATCGTCGAGCTCGCGCCGCAGGCGCGGGTGATCAGGGTCGGCAAGCGCGGTGGCTGCCGCTCGACGCCGCAGGACTTCATCTGCCGGCTGATGCGGCGCTACGCCTTGCAGGGCTTGCGCGTGGTGCGGGTCAAAGGCGGCGATGCACTGCTGTTCGGGCGCGCGGGCGAGGAGATCAGCTTCCTGCGCCGCGCCGGTGTGGGCGTGCAGATCATCAACGGCGTCAGTGCCGCATTCGCCGCCGCATCCGCACTGGAAGTGTCGCTGACCCATCGCAGCCATTGCCACGGCATCACCTTCGTCACCGCGCATACGCACGATCACGGCGAGCCGAATTGGGGCGCACTGGCCGCCAGCGGCACCACGCTGGGCATCTACATGGGCCTGCGGCGTGCCGATGCCTTGGCCACCGCGTTGCTGGCGCATCTGCCGGCCAGCACGCCGGCGGCCATCGTGCAGGCTGCCACCCGGCCCGAGCAGCAGCGCCGGCTGACCACCCTGGGCGAGCTGGGACTCACCGCCGCCGGCATGCTGCCGGGCTTGCCGACCTTGCTGCTGGTGGGCGCTGCCTTGTCCGAGGCGGCAGCCCATTGCGACGATCGCTTCGGTATGGCGCTGGAGCAGGCGGCGGGGTGAGCGCGATTTGCCTAGCGCCGTGCGCGCCGATCACGCGCGGCTTGGTCGTAAAACTTCAATGGATCACGCGGCGTGCCAGCACGCGGCGCGCATGCCGCAATGCGATGCGCTCGTAGCACAGGTGATAGATCACGCCGAGCAGCAGCGCGGCGCTCACGCTGAGTAGCAGGTTCACCGGCCAGGTGGCCAGCGGCCCCATCCGCCGCGTGGTGCGTGCCACCAGCGACATCAACGGCATATGCACCAGGTAGATCGCATACGACGCATTGCCGAGCAATAGCAGCACCGGGCCGATACGCAGCCAGCCGCGCCATTCCGCGCGCACCAGGCCGACCACTGCGCCGGCGATCGCCAGGCCAAACAGCGGCGAATGCACGCGTTGCATGCCATCGAGCACGAAACACGCCGATGCCACGACCGCGACTGCAGCGCTCACCCACAGCGTCCATGCTGCAGCGCTCAATACCGCGCGTGCCGCCAGCATGCCGAACACGAATTCCAGCGTGATGGGATGCAGCAGCAATGCCCGCCAGGAAACTTCCACCGGTTGCGCGAACGGCGCGCCAAGCGCCGCGTACAGCAGCGTCACGCCGGCCCAGAGCAGCGCGCAGCGCAGCGGATGCCCGCTACGGAAGAACAGCCACGCCAGTGCATAGAATATCAGCTCGTAACTCAGCGTCCACGCCACGCCCAACGCGGATTGCCCATCGACCGGCAGCAGGGTCAGCGTGGCAAACCAAGACCAGCCCATGTCGCCATCGTCCAGACTGGGCCGCAGCGTATAGGCCAATGCCAACGCAACACCCACCGGCCAGTACGGCAGATAGATGCGGCTGATGCGGCTGCTGGCGTAATCGCGGCTCCAGCCCGGCGTGTCCGCGCCGGGCTGGTTGACGTAGTAGATGATGAAGCCAGACAGCACGAAGAAGAAGTCCACGCCCAGATAGCCGTGCGCCAGCGCCGCGGCCAGCCATGCCGGTAACGGCTGCACCAGATGCGTGGTGGGCAGCACGCTGTGGCTGAGCACCACCATCGTGGCGGCCAGCGCACGCCCGGCCTGCAGGACGCGGATGGTGGGACGGGCAGGCAGCGCGACCATCGGCTGCGACATCGCTACGCGGACGCCGGCCGATGTCCCTGCGCTCAGGCGGCCAGTTCCGCAGCGTCGGCGAAAACGCTGGCCTGCTCGGCACGCAGACGATCGATCAGGCGGTTGGCCGGCAACTGCACATCGTCGTAGGTCAGCACTTGGTCCTTGGCCACCGCATGGCGGAGTACACAGCCTTCGGCCACGCCCATCGGCAGCAGCCCGGCGTTTGCGGTGATATCGGCGCGCTCGCACTGGCCGTAGCTCATGTAGCCGCCGAGTCCGTCGATGGTTTCGCCAATGGCCAGGTCGCGCTTGGCGGTGGCAATCACTTCCACCAGCGGTGCCCCCAGCGGTTGCAGCACCGCATCGCCCAGCAGCACCACCCGCGCCACCGACAGCGGGACTTCGAAGTGGCAGAGGTGGTACGGGGTGTAGAAGCTGTACAGCGGGCCTTCGCCGAGCTTGTAGAGATTGAGGTAGTGCTGCTGCCTGGCATCGTCGTGGCTGGCCAGCACGAACACGCCGGGCGAGGGCAGGGCGCCGACCACGTAATCAACCGCGCCGCCCACCGCACGCAAGGCCTCGATGTCGTAGCGCCGGGTCAGTTCGTCGACATGTGCGCGATGCTCATAGCCGGTCATGCCGCGCTGCAGGATCGACATGCCGGTGCCATTGGCCACGATCGCCTGCTCGAAGCTGATCTTGGTGCCGTCGGCAAAACTGGTGACCATATGCGGGTCCTGGCCCCACTTCGCTGCAAAACCGGCCTGTGTCGCCGGTGTGCGATACGGGTCCTGCAAGCCCTTGATGTTGCCGCACAGCAGCGGCGTCAGACCGATCGAACGCACGAACCGGTACAGGTTCATCTGCACGCCGGGCTGGTCGCCATCGCAGGCGCTGAAGATCACCCCGGCTGCATCGGCCTTGCGCTTGAGCAGCGGGCCGACGGTGCCGTCGAGTTCGGCATTCATGGTGACCATGTGGCGGCCGTGGGCGATGGCGCCCAGACTGATGCGCGCACCATAGTCGATGGCGCCGGTGGCATCGATCAGGCAATCCAGCGCATCGCATTCGTACAGCAGTGCAGGGGCACCGGTCACGGCGGGAATGCCGGCAGCCATCTGGCGCTTCAACTCGCTGGCGCCATCCACCACGCGTGCGTGCTGGCCAGCCTGGCGGTAGGCTTCCAGCGCCTTGTCCACGCTGCGGTTGCAGATCACCGACACCCGCATGCCCGGCACCGAATGCGCTATCTGGTTGACGATGCCGCGCGCCATGAAGCCGGCGCCGTACAGGCCAACACGCAACGGGCGGCCTTCGGCGGCACGGGCCTGCAATAGACGATCAATATTCATGCGCGCTCCCGCGGGGTGAGTCCGGCAAGGGTGGGGATGCCGTGTTGTTGTTCGTTGAAATCCGGCCACGCGGCATCCTTTTCGGATACCAGCTGTGGTTCAAGCGGCCACTGCACGCCCAGGCGCGGATCGTTCCAGCGCAAGCCGCGCTCGGCCTGCGGCGTATACATCGCACTGGCGAAATAGAACGCCTCGGTCTGCGGCTGCAAGGTGATGAAGCCATGCGCAAAGCCGCGCGGCACGTACAGCGCCAGGCGATTGTCGGCAGTCAATTCGGTGCCGTACCACTGCAGGTAGGTGGGCGAATCCGGGCGCAGATCCACGATCGCATCCCACAGCGCACCGCGGATGCAGCGCACGATCTTGACCTCGGCAGCGGGCGGCAATTGGTAATGCATGCCGCGCAAGGTGCCGGCCTGTGCATTGAACGAGTTGTTGACCTGCACGAACTGATCGACCAGGCCGGCCTGCGCCATTTCCTGGGTGCAGAACACCCGTGCGAACCAGCCGCGTTCATCACCGCGTTGTTCCGGCTCGATCACGAACGCACCCGCCAGCGGAGTGGGGTGGAAGATCATGCCGCCACCCTCAGATCCGCTGCCAGGGTTCCGGTGTCGACCAGCTGCTGCAGGATGCGCAGACGAATGAAGTCCGACCGCTGGCGGAAGTCGCCATCGCTGAACCCGGCGCGCTGCAGATCGTCGCGCAGCTCGGTGATGGTGGAGCGCAGGGTTTCCTGCGGTTGATGTTCCGGCGCCAGGCGTTCGAACAGAGAGAAATCCACGCGATAGGAGCGGTTGTCGCTGGGTGCGCTGGTGGAGATCGCAACATGCGCAGAGGGGATCGCCACGCCGACCGCGTGGGCAAGATCGCGGATCTGCACGTTCCAGCGCTCCGAGCCGGCATTGACGAACAAAAACTGCCCGCCTGCTGCTGGCGTGCGGCGCAATGCCCAGTCGATGGCGCGCGCCATGTCGCGCACATGGATCAACGGCCGCCATGGCGAGCCGTCCGACAGCACTTCCACGGTGCCGTTGGCCACCGCGCTGGCGACGAAATCGTTGAGCACCAGATCCAGCCGCAGACGCGGGGAGGCACCGCAGGCGGTGGCAAAGCGCAGGCAGGTGATCACCATGTCGGTGTCCAGCTGCGCAAGCGCGCGTTCGGTGTCGATCTTGGAATGCGCATACGCGGTCAGCGGTGCGATCGCGCTGGTTTCCGAACGTGGCGTGCCATCGGCGGCGGCGCCGTACACGCTGCAGCTGGAGGCAAACACGAAGTGCCCCACACCGGCCTGCGCGGCCGCTTGCGCCACCGCCACGCTGGCGCGGCAGTTGATCGCATCGGTGACCAGCTCGAAACGCTTGCCCATCGCATCGTTGGAGATCGCGGCCAGGTGCACCACCGCGTCGAAGCCCTGCAATTGCTGCGCGGTGAGATCGCGCACATCGCCGAACCATTGCTGGTCCAGCACCACTTCCGGCAGGCGGCGCGGGTCGGACAGGCAATGCGCGAACCAGCCGCGATCCAGCCCAACCAACCAGGCCTGCGGATAGCGCTGCCGCAAATGCGCAGCCACGACCGGGCCGATGTAGCCCATGTTGCCGGTGATCAGAATACGCATGTTGTTACTCCCACACGCGCCAGGGCGCGCGATTGGACGACCAAAGGGTTTCGAGATGATTGCGGTCGCGCAGCGTGTCCATCGGCTGCCAGAAGCCGTCGTGGCGATACACGCTCAGCTCATCGCGATCGACCAGTGTTTCCAGCGGGCTGTTCTCCCAGACGGTGGCATCGCCGTCGATCACATCGATCACGCGCGGGTCCAGCACGAAGAAACCGCCGTTGATCAGGCCGTCGCCGTCCAGCGGTTTCTCGCGGAATCCGGTGACCTGTTCGCCTTCCACACGCAGGGCGCCAAAGCGGCCGGGCGGTTGCACTGCGGTGACCGTGGCCATGCGGCCTTCGCGCTGGTGCAGTGCGATGGCGGCGGTGATGTCCACATCGGCCACACCATCGCCATAGGTCATGCAGAACGCCGCCTCGTCGCGCAGATGCTCGCGTACCCGGCGTAACCGGCCACCGGTCATGGTCTGGGCACCGGTATCCACCAGCGTCACGCGCCAGGGTTCTGCGCGGGTGTTGTGCAGGGTGGTGGTGTTGCTGCCCAGGTCGCAGGTGACGTCGGATTCGCGCATGTGGTAATTCATGAAGAAATCCTTGATCACCTCACCGCGGTAGCCCAGACAGACGATGAAATCCTGGATGCCGTGGTGTGCGTAGATCTTCATGATGTGCCAGAGGATCGGCTTGCCGCCGATCTCCACCATGGGCTTGGGGCGGATGGCGGTTTCTTCGGAAATGCGCGTTCCCAGGCCGCCCGCCAGAATGACTGCTTTCATTGCTATTCCTTGAACTGACGCGCCAGTGACTCGGCGCAGTGCGATGGAGCGCTAGGCGGTCATGCTCAGCGCAATCGCCGGCGGGCAGGCGGCCTGTTCGGCCATCGTGGCCAGGTTGTCGAGCATGGCAAAGCGCTCGGCCATCAGTGGCGGGCGCGGCAACTGCAGCGTCTGCAGGATCTGCGCCCATCGGTGTGCCCAGTCGTGCCGTCGCAGGCATTGCACGGTGTTGTGCAGGCGGGCACACTCCAGTCGGTCGGTCTGCTGCTCCAGATCACGCAGGAACAGGCCAATCTCCTTGCCATCGGCCGGCAGTTCGATCACTGCATCTTCCCAATCGAAGTGCTCGGCAAATTCCGGGCATGCCTGTGCGGAGCCAAGAATCACCGCACCCCCGGCGGCACCTTCGAAATAGCGCGTTGCCAGCGCCTGTTTTTTCACACCCTTGAAAAATCCTTGGGTGTCGACCACGAAGTCGTGCGCCATGAAGAACTTGGCGCGTTTGATCATGGCTGCCGACTGCAGCCGATGGGCAGCCCAGTCCTGCACCGCGCCACCGCGCAGCACATCGTGCAGATAGAAAAAATCCGGGTTGGCCTGTGCATGCGCAAGCAACTGCGCGTGCACCTGCGGCATGCGCCGGCCGATGCTGACCACATCGATGCAGCGCTGCGGTGGCCGCGGCTGTGGCGTTGCCAGCAGGGTGTCGCAGGCGCTGGCCAGAAACGATACCGGCGTGCTGGTATAGCTACGCAGCGCATCGACGCAACTGGCATTGAGCACGAACACATGGTCGAACTGATCCAGCAGTTTCAACTCGGCTTTCTGCGATTCCAGCAATTCCGGCCAGGTTTCCAGCAGATACACCACGCGGGTACGGCAGCGCTCGCGCCGTCCCTTGATGCGCCCCAGCGTGCTCAATTCCCGGGGGAACTGGCACACGTAGAAGAACAGGTCATAGTCCTGTTCGACCACCCGTGGCTGTGCGTTGGAGAGCGCAGGTTGCCCGCTCAGCCGCTGCAGCGCAGAGACACTGCGGTATTTGAGTTCGTTGAGCAGATACGACACGCCGGGATTGACGCCGCGCCCGCGGGTGTAATCGGCCGCGGGCGGGCACAACAGCTGCGCGTGTTCCAGACTGCGGACCACGTTGAGCAATGCATATGCCTGCCCATTGAAGGCCTCTGGCCATGAAGGCCTCTGGCCATGCCTCGTAATTGGAGGCAAGCAGGACCGAACGCGTTGCGTCCATTCAAACTCCTTCGGTGATTGCAGCTTCGAACCGGACGCGACGGGGTGCGCTCGGGTGGGGGAAGAATGCACACCGCAAAATTCGGAAAACGTCTGTCGGCGTTGAATAACGTGATTTACGTCATGGCTTGAGCTGAATATAGAGCTGGATAGTGAGAAAACAGTGATAACGGTCGCGACAATCCTGCCCGTTCTAGTGTGCGGATAGACTGATCGGCCATCGTGTGAGAGCGGCCATGCAAGACGTCGAGTGCATCGTGATAGGTGCCGGAGTGGTGGGGCTGGCAATTGCGCGCGAGCTGGCGATGCGAGGGCACGAGGTGCTGGTGCTGGAATCCGACAGCGCCATCGGCACCGGCAGCAGCGCACGCAACAGCGAGGTGATTCATGCCGGCCTCTACTATCCGGCCGCTTCCTTGAAAGCGCAGCTGTGCATCAGCGGCAACCCGCTGTTGTATGCGTACTGCGAGCAGCGCCACGTGCCGCATCGGCGCTGTGGCAAATTGATCATCGCCTGCGACCACGCGCAGCGCGACCAGCTCGAGCAGTTGCACCGCAGTGCCATCGCCAGCGGCGCGCACGGCTTGCTGCCGCTCGACGCTTCGCAGGTACAGGCGCGCCAACCGGCCTTGCGCTGCGTGGCGGCGCTGGAATCCACCACGACCGGCATCATCGACAGCCATGCGCTGATGCTGGCGTTGCAGGGCGATGCCGAAGCGCATGGCGCCACTGTGGCGCTGCGCGCACCAGTCGCGCAGGTCGAGCCGCTTGCGCAGGGCTTGCGCGTGAGCGTCGCGGGCCAGGCGCCGGCAAGGCTGACCTGCGCCTGGCTGGTGAACGCGGCCGGCCATGGTGCGCCGCCACTGGCCGCGCGGATCGACGGTCTGCCTGCGCATGCACAGGTGCGCGGCTATTTCGCCAAGGGCAGCTACTTCACCCTGGCGGGGCGCTCGCCCTTCCAGCAGTTGATCTACCCCATGCCCGAACCCGGCGGCCTGGGTGTGCATCTCACGCTGGATCTGCATGGGCATGCGCGCTTCGGCCCCGACGTGGAGTGGGTCGCGCAGCCCGACTATCACTGCGAGCCAGCGCATGCGGCGCGTTTTGCCGCAGCGATCCGGCGTTACTGGCCTGGCCTGCCGGACGACGCATTGCAGCCCGGCTATTGCGGTGTGCGGCCGAAGATCAGCGGGCCGGGCGAGGCGGCGGCCGATTTCCGCATCGACGGTCCGTCCATGCACGGCATCGCCGGTCTGGTGAACCTGTTCGGGATCGAGTCGCCAGGCTTGACCTGCTGCCTGAGCATCGCGCGGCATGTGGCCGCATTGCTGGCTGACGGGCGCAGCGCCACTACGCTGCCGGTCTGACATCGCCGAACCTTGCGCCTGGTTGCGGTTCGCTGACGCATTGTGCGAGCCAGGCATCGATCGATCTGACGATGCTGCATGCCTGGGTGCTGCCGGCGGCGGCCGCATGGGCAGGCGGTTCGTGCGGGCTGCGTTGGTAGCGCTATCGGTGCCTCACGTGTGCAACATCAGCCCACGCAAGGCAGGAGTGCAAGATTTGCACAGCGAGCGCAGCTGTTTTTTCCTGCATCGTGCGGCGTGGCGCCGTCCGGCAAGGCTTTATGGGTTGGCACGATAGTTGCTTTCCCCCTCCTACCAGTGGCGTGATCGACGCATCGAGAGGAGGCACAGTGGAAGACGGACAAAGCAGTACTCGTAGCCGGCGCGGTTTTGCCGCATTGGATCCTGAAAAGCGCCGCGTATTGGCGAGCAGCGGCGGCAAGGCAGCGCATGCCAGCGGCAACGCGCACGAATTTACCAGCGACGAAGCACGCGAAGCTGGCCGCAAGGGCGGCCAGGCCGTCAGCCGCGATCGCGATCATATGTCGCGGATCGGCAGCAAGGGTGGGCGTTCCAAGCAGGCCAAACCTCAGGAAGAGGCCGTCTAGGCAAGAGTGCGGCGCGCATCTGGCGCGCCGTTCTTGCTGCAGCGGACTGCAGGCCCTGCACGCCATGTGCGGGGCCTGCTTCGTTTTGCGGAGCTGTCCGCAGCGCTGGCAGCATGTCTGGAACAATCGATTGCAGCGACATGTTGTTTTTAATCTGCTTGTGCGTTGCTTGGGTTGATTGAGACCTGATAAAGATATTGATGTGCAATGCATCACGACGAGATCGGAAGTTTTTTCACTCGTTGTCGCACGCACGCTATCGATTGCAGGGAAATATTTCGCGATTGCCTGGTGCACCTACCCAGGTGAATGCAGGATTTGCACCCACTGCAGAGTTGCAAAACCGGCAGATGGAGTAGGAGCCAAGCGCGTTCGGTGGAAGGCTAGGGATGCCACTGCATGGCAGCTCGCCTGTCTTGAACCCTTCGACCGCCCAACACTGAAACCGGGTCAGCGAATAGGGCAGGCCCAACCGCGGCCACAGTTGCGGCAATCCTTATCCAAAGCGGTATCGCGCCCAATGTCGACACAGCCTTGTTGACAGGCAAATTTGAAGGTCAGCAGCAACCGGGCTCGACCTTACGGGTCGTCACCATCATCGCATCTTCCGCCGAATGGACCGCCCGGCGCGCAGCGCTTACCCTGGCCGTCTTTCAATGGACGGCACCGGTAATGACAGAACGCATGGCCTATCCGATCGGCACTCCACAACAGGCCTGGGGCGAGGCGGAGCGCGCCGCATGGCGGGCACGTCAGCTGCGTCAGCGCAGTCATGCCGACGATGTGGTGCAGGTCATCGATGTACTGGATGCCAGCTATGAGCGTGTGCATTACGGGACGATCCGGGCGGCAGCCGAGCAATATCCGCTGATCGCGCTGCGCAGCGCGCAGTGGGACGCCGGTTTACCTTGCGCGCTGGTGACCGGTGGCGTGCATGGCTATGAAACCAGCGGCGTGCAGGGCGCACTGCAGTTCCTGCAGCAACGCGCGGCGGCCTACGCAGGCAAGCTCAATCTGCTGGTGGTGCCTTGCGTCAATCCGTGGGGCTACGAGCGAATCCAGCGCTGGAATGCCCATGCCATCGACCCCAATCGTGCGTTTCGGCCGGACAGCCCGGCCGCCGAGTCGGCGGCCTTGATGCAGCTGGTCGCCACAGTGGCCGGACAGATGCTGGTGCATATCGATCTGCACGAAACCACCGACAGCGACGAGAGCGAATTTCGTCCGGCCCTGGCCGCACGTGACGGCGTCGATTTCGTGCCCGGCAGTATTCCCGATGGCTTTTACCTGGTGGGCGATAGCGACGATCCGCAACCGCAGTTCCAGCAGGCAATCATTGCCGCCGTCGCCGAGCTCACTCATATCGCACCTGCCGACGCGAACGGCCAGATCATCGGCGCAGCGGTGGTCGCTCCTGGCGTGATCAACTACCCGGTACGGCGTCTGGGCCTGTGCGCGGGCGTCACCGACGCGCGCTATCGCACCACCACCGAGGTGTATCCGGACAGTCCACGCGCGACGCCCGCGCAGTGCAACGCTGCGCAGGTGGCTGCGATCTGCGCAGCGCTGGAATACGCGCTCGCACAGCGCTGACAGCGTGGGTTGGCGCCAGCACTGAAGCTGTTGCCGCAGCGACGCCAGCCATCCGCAGCACTGCCCAGGCACACGCGTTTTTGCCCGATCGCGCGGCTAGACTATGCAGTTCTTCAAATGCATGGACGACACTGAATGACCCACGATGCGATAGACGGTGCACGCAGACGCCTGCTGGGCGGCGCGATGGGAATGGCCATCAGCGGCGGTGTGCTTGCCAGGCAACCCAAGACGGAGAACACGATGGCGCAGGACACGCAGTGGCAGAATGGCAGCTGGCTCAATCGGCCACGGACCGTCGCAATCAGCGGCGGCACTTTGGACGTGGTCACCGACAAGGCCACCGATTTCTGGCGCAAGACGCATTACGGATTTACGCGCGATAGCGGGCATTTTCTCGGTATCACCGCCGCAGCGCGCTTCACTGCGCAGTTGCGGGTGCGTGCGCAATACGAGTCGCTCTACGATCAGGCCGGCATCATGGTGCGCGTGGACGAGCAGCACTGGGTCAAGGCGGGCATCGAGCTTAGCGATGGCCGTGCCATGCTCAGCAGCGTATTGACCAACCCGGTCTCGGATTGGGCGACCGGCCCTTACGAGGCCGACCCCAAGGACTTCTGGATACGCGCCACCGTTGCCGACGGCGTCCTGCGTCTGCAGGTATCGGCCGATGGCCGGACCTGGCCGCTGGTCAGGCTTTGCCCGTTTCCCGTCGCCGACGCGTACCAGGTCGGGCCGATGTGCTGTACGCCGGAGCGTGCCGGGCTGAAGGTGCGGTTTTCCGACTGGACGCTAGGTCCGCCGCTGGGCAAGGACCTGCACGATCTGAGTTGATGGTCGCGTGGCAACGCAGCGTGCGCGCTGCGTTGCCACGCGTATCACTGCAGCAGGCGAGGGCGGCGCTGTGTGAGTCGATCAAGGACGATGCACGCGCCTACTTGAGCAGATCGCATCACGGCAAGCGCTGTTCGGCCACCGCGCCTGCCACATAGGCCGCCACCAGCTCCGCTTCCATCGGCCGGGCCAGCAGATAGCCCTGCGCTTCATCGCATCCCCAGCTACGCAGCAGCGCAATTTCGTCGGCGTGTTCGATGCCTTCCGCAACGGTGCGATATCCCAGCGCGCTGGCCAGGCGTACCACCGCCTCGGCGCGCAACTGCATGCCGGCCTTGGTGGCGATGCCGGTCACCAGCGAGCGATCGAGCTTGAGCACGTTGACCGGCAGCTCGGTGAGGTAACCGAAGTTGCTGTAGCCGGTGCCGAAGTCGTCGATGGCCACACTGACCCCGGCGTCGCGCAGGGTGCGCAGCCGGGGCACGGCCTCGACATTGCTGCGCAACCAGCGGCCCTCGGTGATCTCCAGCTCGATGCGATGGGTGGGAATGGCCAGTTCCCTGCAACGTTGGATGACGTCTGCGGCGAGATTGCGGTTGCCGAAATCGCGCGAAGACAGATTGATCGACATGGAGAAATCCAGCCCCTGCGCACGCCAGCTGGCCAAGTGCACCAGCGCGTTCTCGATTACCCAGTTGGTGACGGTGCACATCAAGGCGGTCTTTTCGAACAAGGGAATGAATTCATCCGGGCCGATCGGGCCGAGGCTGGCATGCCGCCAGCGCAACAGCGCCTCGAAGCCGGTCACCGACATGTCTGCAAGATTGATCCGGGGTTGGAACACCAGGCGGAAATCGCCGGCTTCCAGCGCCTTTTCGGCATCCAGTGCCAACCGGTACGAGCGCTGGATCGCATCGTCGTGGGAGGCGCTGTACCAGCACACGATGGCGTGATTACTGATCGCATCGCCCAGCGCCACCAGCCCCTTGCGCATGACATCGTTGGTGTCCGGTTGCTGCGGTGCAAAGCGCACCACACCGGCATGAAAGGTCAAGGACATGGGGATGCCGGCCGCATCCATCGGCGCATGCAGCATGTCGCGCAGATCGAGCAACAGGTCTTCCATCTCGTCTGGCGCAGAATTCAACAGAAAAAACGCAAAGCGCATCGGTGCCACGTGATAGACGGTGGCTTTGCCGCGCAGCGCGCGCGTCAGTACATAGCTGGCGTGGCGCACCAGTTCTTCCAGCGGCTGCATGCCCAGTGCCTGACGTGCTTCATTGGCTGCCTGGGTGTCGTAGACCTCGATGAAGGCAGCGATGGTCGGTACGCAGTGGCTGCCGAAGGCGAGGGCATCCAGGTCCGATTGCAACTGGCGTGCATTGAGCAGGCCGCTGTGCGGTTCGCGCCGCCCGGCGCCGAACTGCAGTTCCAGTTGCGCCGCGGCCACATTGGCGAACATCAGCAGCTGTTGGTGTTCCTGGCTGGCCAGGCGACGCTCGCGCGTATCGATCACGCACAAGGTGCCGAAGACGCCGGTCTGCGGTGCACCGACCGGGACGCAGGCAATAAAGCGCGCCGGCAAGCCCGGGAAGGCGGCGTCGCCCAGTTGGATCGGGGCAAGGGCGGCAGGTTCAATCAGTTCCGTCACGCCATTGGGCGCCGCAGACGCATGCCGGCACAATTCAATGGCCTGCTCGACATGGGCGGCACTGATGCCGCGCGCCGCCAGCACGCGCACGCGGCCGCCCTCGACGATGGTCAGTGCGGCCGCAGGCGCAACCAGGGCGTGGCACAGCAGGCGCGCGATCTGATCGAGCGGCTCCATGCCACCCAGGTCGATCGGCACACCCGACCAGTCGAAGTGCTGTTCCTGCCGTTTGGTATCCAAAGCAAGCGTCATGTCGTCAGATTCCGTGTTGAAGATCACACACTGCATGGCTACTAGAAACAAACCGAGGTCATCGACAGGTGACGATCATCGGGCACTAAAACCTTTTCGAATAAGCCGGCCTCTTCAATAAAATCCACCGCAGGCTATCGAACGCGACAATAAACTGGACAGGCGGAGTGGCCGAATACAAATACCGCAATCAATGAGCGGCGTCGACGGTTGATGGTGGTCTTAATGGTGAAAGCGGGCTCATTAAAACAACTGGCGGCACTGCAGTGATCGGGAATTCATTCCTGCGCCGCAGCATTCCACACAAAGTTGTAGTCGAAATGGTTCGGTTCGCTAATATCCAGGCTGCCGCATCAGATCGCTTTAAATCATTCGACCTCATCCAATCAAATTCCGCTTTACAGCTGAATTATGCCATTTTTTTACTTGAAGCCTGCCGCGCATGATCTGTGGCGCATGCCGCATGAGGTGGCGCGACAACACTGACGGGCACGAGCAAACCAGTCGACAGTTTCGACGTGTGTCATGGATAGTTTTGTGGTTAGTGATATTCAGCACAGTTTCATGCATGGCGCTTTGCCTATTAATCTCCCAATATTATCCGCAGGGAATGGTATTAAACGTACTCATCCGTAGGCGATACCGGTTGGTGCGGCAAAAGCTGTTTTAAACCGACTCGACAGTAAATCAACTTTCTGCTGTTGGAGAGCGCGTGTGTGTGTGTGCGTCTCTGCACGGCGATACAGGGGGAATAAAATGAATCGTGCATTTGCGCTGGTCTGGAACGCGGCGATTGGCAATTGGGTGGTGACGCACGAGCTGGTACGTCGGCGGCGCAAGCCCGGTTCAACCCGCCGCAGTGTGGCGAGCCTGGTCGTCCTGGCGATGGGAGCCACCGCACCGATGCTGGCCTGGGGGGCATGCACACCTGCGCTCCCCACAGCGGGTGCAACCGTCACCTGCACAGGGTTGCCAATCACCAGCAACAGCTTCGCAAGCAACGCAAACAACCTGACCATCAACGTTGCGGCTGGCACGCAAATGACCGCCGGGCTGCTGGGTGGCACCGCCATTGCGCTCAGTGGCACCAATGCCACGCTCAACAACAGCGGTACGATCGATCCCTCGGTGCTCGGCCTGTTGTCGGTGTTGAGCACCGGCGTCACCATGGGCAACGCCAGTTCCACCACGGTGACCGCCAATAATCTCGCCACCGGCGCGATTTACGGTACCGGCGGCCTGCTGGGAGCGAACCTGCTCAATCTCGACGGCATGGCGCTTGGCATCACCTCGGCCAGCAATGGCGTCGTGCAGATCAACAATGCCGGCCTGATCGATAGCCGTGCATTGTTGAACCTGTCGGTACTGAGTGCGGATACGCCGGTGATTGCAGTCAGCGGCGGCGGTACCGTCAATGCGGTCAACACCGGCACCATCAACGGGCGTGTGGGCTTCCAGAGCTCGGCCACCGGCAACAGCTTCGTCAACGCCGGCACCATCAACGGCAGCGTGTCGATGGGGGCGGGCAGCACCAACAGCTTCACGGCGGTGACTGGCGGCAGCGTCAACAGCGGCGGCGGGCTCGCGCTCGAACTGCTCGGGCCGGGTGGCTTGCTGAGCTTTGCGCAGACCGGTGTGGTGGATGGCGGCGCAGGCGGCACCAATACGCTGATCCTGCAGAATTCGCCCACCGGCACTGGCAGCGGCAGCACCGGAGTCGGAACACTCAGCACCGCGCAGTACATCAATTTCGGCAGCCTGCGCGTCAACAGCGGCACCTGGTCGGTGGGGGGCGGAAGCAACTTCGGCAGCAGCGCGCTCAATGGCGGCGTACTGCAGTTTGCCAATCCTGCGCAGCTAGGCACTGCCATCACCGCCAACGGCGGTGCGCTGGAGGCGACGGCCGCCGGCCTGACCCTGTCGCCTGCCGGCGGCATCACGTTGGGAACAGGTGGCTTGATCTTGCAGGGCGCCAATGCCCTGACCGTTGCCAGCCCCATCATCGGCACCGGTGCGCTGACCAAGACCGGGACCGGTGCGTTGGGCCTGACCGGCAGCAATACCTTCAGCGGTGGCATCAACCTGCTCGGCGGCTCAGTGACCGTTGGCACCAATGGCGCACTGGGAACAGGCGCCGTCAATGCATCTGCCGGCAGCGTACTTTCCAGTGCGGCAGTCGACTTGCCGAACGCGTTCGTGCTCAACGATTTCATCGGCATCGGCGGTGCCAATAACCTGCGACTTGGCGGCGGCATCAGCGGTGCCGGCGCGCTGAACAAGATCGGCACCGGCACGCTCACCCTGGGCGGCAGCAATACCTACGCAGGCGGCACGACGCTGAGTGCGGGGACGCTGCTGATCGAAACCAACACCGCGCTCGGAGCGGGCACGGTGACAGCCGCCGGTGGGCAGCTGGATACCAGCGCTCCACTGACCCTGGCCAACAATGTTGCCTTGACCAATACGCTGGGCCTGGGTGCCAGCGGCAATGCGCTGACCCTGACCGGCACGCTTGCCGGTGCGGGTGGCGTCAACAAGACCGGCACCGGCACGCTCGCACTCAACGGCACCAACACCTTCGCTGGCGGAACCACACTGGCATCGGGCACCTTGCAACTGGGCAGTGCCTCGGCACTGGGAACCGGCGGCTTGAACGTCACCGGCGCGTCCAGCCTCAGCAGCAGTGCGCCACTGACGGTGGCCAACGGCATCAGCCTTGGCGGACCCTTGAACTGGACCGGCGCGCAGGCGCTGACATTGAGCGGTGCCATCAACGGTGGCGGCAGCCTGATCAAGAGCGGTGCGGGCGACCTCACCCTGACCGGTAACAACGCCTACACCGGTGGCACCAGCTTGAATACCGGGCGCCTGGTGGTGGGCTCGAACGCGGCACTGGGCACCGGCACCCTGACCGCAAGCGGCGGCGAGCTGGATGCCACCGCTGCGGCAACCCTGGGCAACACGATTGCACTCACCGGTAGCTTGGGCGTGGGCAGCAGCGGCAATGCCTTGAACCTGACCGGCGCCATTGGCGGCACCGGTGCGTTGAACAAGCTCGGCACCGGCAGCTTGACCCTGAGTGGCCTGAACACCTATGCCGGCGGCACCAACCTCAATGCCGGCATCTTGCAGGTGGCCAGCGGCACCGCGCTGGGCACGGGGGCGTTGAACGTCACCGGCAATGCGGCCCTGCAAAACACGGCGGCCACCTCGTTGAGCAACGCGATCGCGTTGACTCCAGGTGCGCTGACACTCAGCGGGGCGCAAGCACTGACACTGGGTGGCGCGATCAGCGGCACCGGGAGCCTGATCAAATCCGGCACCGGCGACCTCACGCTGAGCGGCAACAATCTGTACAGCGGCGGCACCACGCTCAGCGCCGGCAAGCTGACGGTAGGCAGCGACACCGCGCTCGGTGTTGGCGCGCTCAGCGCAGCAGCCGGTACCACCCTGGACAATGCAACTGTCAGCACGCTGGCCAATGCCATTGCGTTGGCAGGCCTGGTCAATGTGGGTGGCAGCAACGCGCTCACGCTTACCGGCGCCATCACCGGCGTGGGCAGCCTGGACAAGCTGGGGCCCGCCAGACTGACCCTGGCCGGCAACAACAGCTACACCGGCGGCACGCGCCTGAGTGCAGGCAGCCTGATCCTGGGCAGCGACACCGCCTTGGGTCTTGGCACCCTGACCGTCGGCGGCGGACTGCTCGACAGCACCGCCGCACGCGTGCTCGCCAACAACGTGGCGCTGGAAGCGGACCTGCAGCTCGGCGGCAGCCAGGATCTCACTCTCACCGGTGCGGTCAGTGGCGTGGGGGGCGTGGTCAAGGACGGCAATGCTGCATTGACGCTGGCTGGACCCAACAGTTTTGCCGGTGGCGTGGATCTCAATGCAGGCGTGCTGCTGATCGGCGACGGCGCAGCCCTGGGCACCGGGGCGCTGACCGCTGCCGATGGCACGCAGCTGCAGGCCACCGCCGCGACCACGATCGGCAACGCTGTAGTGCTCAACGGTGCGCTTTCGCTCACCGGCAACAACGATCTGGGCGTCACCGGCATCGTCAGTGGCGCAGGCAGCCTGATCAAGCAGGGCGCCGGTGCGCTGACCCTCACCGGCAACAATGTCTATACCGGCGGCACCTTGCTCGACACCGGCATCCTGTCGGTCGGCAGCGACAGCGCACTCGGCACCGGCGCGCTCACCGCTGCCGATGGCACGCAGCTCACTGCCAGCACTGCGGTGACCTTGCAGAACGCGGTCAATGTCGCCGGTCAACTCGCCATCGATGGTCAGGACCTTACCCTCGATGGCGTGGTCGACGGCACCGGTCGCCTGATCAAGAACGGCACGCAAACGCTCACGCTCAATGGCAACAATACCTGGGCGGGCGGACTGCAACTGCAGGGCGGCGCAGTGGTGGTCGGCAGCGACACGGCACTGGGCTTGGGCACGCTGAGCGCCGCCGCGGGCACCACACTGGATGCCAGCAGCGCGGTGACGCTGGGCAATGCGCTTGCCTTGAATGGCGCACTCACCTTGCCTGGCACGCAGGACATCACGCTCAACGGCGTGGTCAGCGGCAGCGGCAGTCTCGACAAGCAAGGCGCTGCCACGCTGACCTTGGCCAATGCCAATACCTTCAGCGGCGGCGTTGCGCTGAATGCGGGGCGTGTGGTGCTCGGCAACGACGCTGCGCTGGGCGTGGGTGCGCTGCTGGTCGGCGGCCCTGCCGAACTGGATGCCGCTGCCGCGCTGACGCTGGGCAATGCGGTGCAGTTGAACGATCAGCTCACGCTGGTCGGCAGCAACGATCTCGGCTTGAACGGTGTCATCACCGGCACCGGCAGCCTGATCAAGAATGGCGCCACCACGTTGTCGCTCAACGTGGGCAACAGCTATAGCGGTGGCACCACGCTGACGGCCGGCACCATTGCGGTCGGCGCCAACGATGCACTCGGCACCGGCAGCCTGTCGGTGGTCGGCAATGCAGCGCTGAGCAACGCGATTGCGGTGGCGCTGGGCAACGACATCGCACTTGGCGCAGCGCTCACCGTGGACAACGGTGCGGACATGCTGGTCAGCGGCAGCATCAGCGGTACAGGGGACTTGATCAAGACCGGTGCCGGCACCCTGACCTTGAATGGCAGCAACACCTACACCGGCCCGCTGGCGATCCAGGCCGGCACGCTGGTGGCCAGCACCGCCGCCTCGCTTGGCAACGCCAGCAACGTCGATGTCGCTGCAGGTGCGGTGCTGAATCTCAGCAACGGCGGCCTGATCAGCGCGCTCAGCGGCGCCGGCAATGTCAACACCGATGCCGGCGGCACGCTGCAGTTGGGCGGTGGCGATTTTGGCGGCAGCCTTGGCGGTGGCGGCAATCTGGACAAGGTCGGTGCCGGCACGGTGCGCCTGCTCGGCAACAGCGCGATCGGCGGTGCCACCCAGGTCAGCGGCGGCACCCTGGATGTGATCGGCACCCTGGGCACCAGCGCATTGAATGTGGCGCTGGGCGGCACGCTGACCGGCACCGGCACCACCGGCAATGTGGGAAGCAATGTGACCATCGCCGACGGCGGCCGGCTTGCATTGACCAGTGGCTCCTCGCTCAGCGTGGGTGGTCTGACCCTGGCACCGGGTGCGTTTTTGGATGTCGCACTGGCAGCGCCGAGCAATACGCGGCTGCTCGCGGTCAATGGCGACCTCACCCTGGACGGCACGCTCAACATCACCGACATCGGTGGGTTCGGCACGGGTGTGTACCGGCTGATCGACTACACCGGCCTGCTCACCAACAACGGTCTGGCGATCGGCCTGTTTCCGGGCAGCGTGGATCTCAGCCAGCTCGCGCTGCAGACCGCCATCGGCCAGCAACTCAACCTTGTGGTGACGGCGCCGGGCAGCATCGTGCAGTTCTGGGATGGTGTGCAAACCACCGCCAACGGCACCGTCGACGGCGGTGCAGGAACCTGGGGTGCGGCGACCAACTGGACCAACCAGGACGGCAGCGCCAACAGCACCTGGCAAGGCGATTTTGCGGTCTTTGCCGGCAACGCAGCCACCGTCGGCGTGGTGGGGACGCAGAGCATCGGCGGCCTGCAGTTCGTCACCGATGGCTATCAGTTGACCGACGCCGGTGCGGGTGGACTGGCTGTGACTGCGCCGTTGACCGCGATCCGTGTGGATCCGGGTGCAACCGCCAGCATCGATGTCGCCATTTCCGGCAGCGGTGGCGTGGAAAAACTCGACACCGGCACGCTGGTGCTCGATGCGGCCAACAGCTATACCGGCGGGACCGCACTCAGCGGCGGCACCCTGGTGCTGGGCGACGCGCAGGCGCTGGGCACCGGCACCCTGACCGCAGCAACCGGCACCAGCCTCGATAGCAACCAGGCATTGGCGGTCGGCAATGCGGTGGTGCTGGATGGTGCGGTCAATCTGGTCGGCAGCAACGACCTGCGCTTGTCCGGCCCGATCAGCGGCGCGGGCAGTCTGATCAAGAACGGCGCGTCCACGCTCACGCTCGACGGCGCCAACAGCTACGTCGGCGGCAGCGTGTTGAACGCAGGCACCCTGGCGGTTGGCAGCAACACCGCGCTCGGTGTCGGCAGCCTGTCGGTGCTGGGCAATGCCACCTTGAGCAACGCGATTGCGCTGGCACTGGGCAATGCGGTCAATCTTGGTGCCGATCTGACCATTGCCAGCGCGGACGATCTGGCCCTGACCGGGGTACTGAGTGGCGCAGGTGCCTTGACCAAGACGGGCCTGGGCACCTTGACCTTGTCCGGCGGCAACACGTTCACCGGCCCGGTGTCAGTGCAGGCCGGCGTGCTCGCCACCGGCGCCCCCGGCGCATTGGGCAACACCAGCGCCGTGGACGTTGCCGCAGGTGCCGGGCTCTCGCTCGGCAGCAATGCGGCCTTGGGCGCAGTGACCGGGCAGGGCAATGTCGCGGTGCTGGGCGGCACCACGCTGCAGCTTGGCACCAACAACGTCGGCAGTACTTTTGCCGGCAGCCTGAGCGATGCAGGCAATCTGGACAAGGTCGGCATCGGCACCTTGCAGCTCACCGGCACCAGCGCGCTCGGCGGTACCACCCAGGTCACCGCCGGCACGCTGGACGTGGATGGCACGCTGGCCAGTGCAGGTGGCCTGACCGTGGGCAGCGGTGCCAGCTTGAGCGGCAGCGGCGTGGTCGATGCGGCGGTCACGGTGAATGACGGCGGCCGTCTGGTGGTGACCAGTGGCGCAGTGTTGACCACCGGCAGCCTGAGCCTGGCTCCCACTGCCACGCTGGACGCGTTCCTGGGCATCCCCAGCCAGACCGGCGTGTTGGCGGTCAATGGCGATCTCACCCTGGACGGCACGCTCAACATCACCGACATCGGCGGCTTCGGCACCGGTGTGTACCGCCTGATCGACTACAGCGGTGGCTTGACCGACAACGGCCTGGGCATCGGCACGCTGCCCGGTACGATCGATCCCACCCAGCTGACGTTGCAGACCGCGCTGGCCCAGCAGATCAACGTGGTGCTGCTGGCGCCCGGCAGCAACGTGCAGTTCTGGGATGGTGCGCAGACGGTTGCCAATGGCAGCATCGATGGCGGCGCAGGCATCTGGGCTGCAGGCTCTACCAACTGGACCTCGATCGATGGGCTGAGCAACAGCGACTGGCAGAACAGTTTTGCCGTGTTCGCCGGCACCGCCGGCAATGTAGGCGTGCAGGGCACGCAAGGCATTACCGGCATGCAGTTCGTCAGCGACGGGTATGTGCTGAGCGATGCCGGCGGCGGTGCATTGAGCGCCAATGCGGCCACCACCATCATCCGGGTCGACCCCGGCGTCACCGGCACCATCGATGTGGGCATCGGCGGCACCGGCACGCTGCAGAAACTCGACACCGGCACGCTGGTGCTGAGCGCCGCCAACACCTACACCGGCGGCACCGCGCTCGGCGGCGGCACGTTGGTGCTGGGCGATGCGCAGGCATTGGGCACCGGCACGCTGACCGCGGCAGCCGGCACCAGCCTCGATACCGATCAGGCATTGGCCGTGGGCAATGCGGTGGTGCTCGACGGTGCGGTGACGCTGCTCGGCAGCAACGATCTGGCCCTGACCGGCGCCATCAGCGGTGCCGGCAGCGTGATCAAGGCCGGTGCATCCACGCTCTCGCTCAGTGGCAACAACAGCTATGCCGGCGGGACCGCGCTGAGCGATGGCACCTTGTCGATCGGCAGCAACAACGCGCTGGGCACCGGCAGCTTGTCGGTGGTCGGCGCTGCGGTGCTGACCAACCCTGTTGCCGCAACCGTGGGCAATGCGGTCGCCCTGGGCGCTGCGCTGAGCGTCGACAATCCGGCAGACCTCACGCTTGCCGGCGATATCAGCGGCAGTGGCGCCTTGATCAAGACCAACACCGGCACGCTGACACTGGACGGCAGCAACAGCTACATCGGTGGCACGACGGTCAACGCCGGCACGCTGGTCGGCGACAGCGACAGCCTGCAGGGAGCCATCGTCGACAATGCGACGCTGGCGTTCAACCAGGCGGCTGATGGCGTGTTCACCGGCTCGATCACCGGCACCGGCAGCGTGATCAAGGACGGCGTCGGCGCACTATTGCTCAACGGTGCGAACGGGTACACCGGCGGCACCACGATTGCGGCCGGTACCTTGATCGGCGACACCACCAGCCTGCAGGGCGATATCGCCAACAACGCGGCACTGGTGTTCAACCAGAACACCAGTGGCGTCTATGCCGGCACCCTCAGCGGCACCGGCTCACTGCAGAAAGCCGGTACCGGCGCGCTGCAACTGCTCGGGCCCAACACCTATACCGGCGGCACCGTGATCAGCGCCGGCAGCCTGATCGGCAACACCACCAGCCTGCAGGGCAATATCGTCGACAACGCCACGTTGGTGTTCGATCAGGCCAGCGATGGTGTGTTCGCCGGTGCAGTCAGCGGCACCGGCAGTGTGGTCAAGCAGGGAGCGGGGGCGTTGACGCTGGTTGCGCCCAATACCTATAGCGGTGGCACCACCATTGCCAGCGGCAGCCTGATCGGCAACACCACCAGCCTGCAGGGCAACATTGTCGACAACGCGACACTGGTGTTCGACCAGGCCGGCGATGGCACGTTTGCCGGCAACGTCACCGGTACCGGTACGTTGATCAAGAACGGCGCGGGCGCGTTGACGCTGGATGGCGTCAATGCCTATCTCGGCGGCACCACGATCAATGCAGGCACATTGATTGGCGATACCGACAGCCTGCAGGGCAATATCGCCAATGCCAGCGCGCTGGTGTTCCAGCAAACCGCCAATGGCACCTACGCGGGGACCTTGTCGGGTACCGGCAGTCTGCTCAAGGATGGTGTGGGCACCTTGCTGGTCACCGCAAACAGCAGTGGCTTCACCGGGCCGATCACGATTGCCGCAGGAACCTTGAGTGTGGGTAATGCTGCCAATCCAGGCGCCGCATTGGGCGGGCCGGTCACGGTGGGTCCGGGCGGCACGCTCACCGGCAGCGGCAGCATCGGCGGCCTGACCTCCGGTGGCACCGTGGCGATCGGTGGTACGGCTGGCACGATCAGCGTCGGCGGCAATGCCGCGCTCGGAAATGGCTCCACCCTGCAGGTCACGCCGGGCGCAGGCGGCACGGTGACACCGATCAGCGTGGGCGGGGCGGCCACGCTGGCACCGGGCAGCACCCTGCAACTGGTGCGTGCGACTGATCTGCCGTTGTTCACCGAGATCCCGGTCATCAGCGCCGCTGGCGGGCTGACCGGGCAATTCACCAACGTCGTTTCCGACTACGCCTTCGTCACGCCAAATGTCAGCGCCAGTGCCACTGCGCTGTCGGTGTCGTTTGGCCGCAATACCGTGGCCATGGTCGATGCAGTCACCGCGCCCAACCAGCAGGCTGCCGCAGCTGCGGTGGATGGCTTGCCGACCACCAGCCCGGTCTACCAAGCGGTAGTGCGTCTGCCCGACGACCCGCAAGCGATCAGCACGGCGTTTGCCTCGCTGTCGGGCGAAAGCCATGCCAGCACGGCGACCGCTTTGCTGGATAGCCGCTTCCTGCTGAGCGGCGTCGGCAATCATCTGCGTGGCGACAGTCAGGATGCGCGGGTGGGCGACACCACGGTCTGGATCACCGGCCGTAGCCTGCCCAATCGTGTCGATGGAGATGCCAACACCGCCTCGGTGCGGCGCGAGGACAACGGCATCATGGCCGGTGCAGAACGGCGCATTGGCGAGCGCAGCGTGGTCGGTGTCGCGGTCGGTAATCAGGATATCGAAACCCGCTCGCGCGAATCCTTGGATCGTTCCGATATCGATGGCACCCATGCGGGCATCTACGCCCAGGCCGATTGGTCCGCTTTCGCTGTGCAGGCTGCGGTCGACTATGCGGACTACAGCGTGGACAGCAGCCGTCGGGTGATGTTGCCCGGCGTGCTCGAAGAGCGGCTGACCAGCAATTACGATGCGAAGGCCGTCACCGTGTCGCTGGAAGCGGCCTGGAATCTGCGCACCGGCAATGCGGTGTACAGCCCGTTTGTTGCGGCGGACTACACGCACCTGAAGACCGACGGCTTCAACGAGCGCGGCGGCATAGCCGGGCTGTCGGTGGATAGTGCCAAGGACGAGTACACCACCAGCACGGTGGGCGTACGCGGGCGTTGGCAGTTGGGTGCGGCGGCCGGGGTGTACGCCTCGGTGGGTTGGCGGCATGCGTTCGGTGACCGCGCTGTGGAGCGGTCGGCCGGTTTCATCGGCACCGGCTCGCAGTTTTCGGTGCAGAGCGTCACGCTGGCGAAGAACGCGGTGGTCGGCGAACTGGGCGTCAGCCTGATCACCTCGCCCAACAGCCGCATGGCCTTGTCGTTGCAGGGACTCAACGGCGATGGCCAGACCGCATACGGCGGCCAGGTCACCTGGGGCTGGAGCTTCTGATTCACCGCAGACCAAAAAGCCCCGGCATTGCCGGGGCTTTTTTTTTGCCTGATGCGCAGTGCTGCATGGCATCAGTGGTTGCAGTGACCAAGTGCGGTCGGGTGCCGGTCGCGATCAGAACTGCCAGCGCAAACCGACATTGGCATTGATGCTGTTGGCATCGGAACGACCGCGCTCGGCGCCCACGTTGCCATAGATGGAGAAGGCATCGTTGAGCTGGTAGCGCACGCCCACCGAGGCACGCGCCGACTGCTTGGACACCGGCTCGCCGGCCACGTTGAAGCGCGCTTCCGGCAGACCGGTGAACCAGGCGGTGAAGTCCGAGTTCGGATTGCCGAGCAGCGAACGGTAGGCGATCAAGCCATCGAAGCCCCACTTGCCGCGCACCAGATGACCGCGCACACCCACCTCGCCGTAGCCGGCGCGCAGCGTGTCGCTGTTGGCGCTCAACCCCAGCCCGGTGGCCGAGGCTTCGCTGAAGGCATCCTGGGTCTGGCTGACCACGCCTGCGGCAATGAACGGCGACAACCCTGCCTGCGGCATCAGGCCGACTTCGGCACGCAGCGACCAGTTGGTGTCGTGGCGGCGATCCTGCAGGCGCTCGCCGATGCTGCCGGCCTGCACCGTGCGTTCGGTGTCCACATTGCTCATGCCGTAGGAACCGATCCCGGACACGTACGCCTGGCCGATCGGCTGATACAGATACGCGGTCATCGCGTAACGGTCCGAGCGCAGGCGGCTGGCCGATGCATCGATGTGCGCACGGTCCTGCCCCGAACTCAGCGCCGCACCCACGATGGTGCCGGCGTTGCCCATCGGCAGATCCACGCCGACGGTGGTGGCCTGCTGGGTGTAGTCGGCCGAGTCGAAGCCCTTGCCGCCCAGTTCGCCGTCCAGATAGCTGCCCTGCATCCAGGTGGTTAGCGTGGTGGTGTCGGCCAGGTAGGGCAGGCGATCGGCCGCCACGCGTGCATCGTTAAGTGCGGACTGGAAGCCCAGCGTGCGCTCGATGCCGTGTACCTGGCCGGCCAGGGTCGGCAGCGATGCGGCAACCTGCGCATCGTTGGCCGCCAGCAGCGCGCCGGTAGCGCTGATCAAGCCACCCAGGTTATCCGTATCGCCGGAGGCCACACGCGTATCCAGCACCTTGACCAGCGTATCGGCCTGCGTGGCACCGTTGACCACCGACTGCGGCGCACCGGCCGCTTGCGCGCTGGCAGCGGAGGCATTGCGGGTCAGCGTGGCGGTGACGGTAGTGGGGTCGTAGGCGAGCGAAGCAGTCCAGAAGAAGTTGTTGGCGTACTGCACGCGGTCGAAGGTGCCCTGCAGCGCGCCGGCCTTGACGATCTTCTCGCTGCTGCCGACGTTGTAGCCAGCCGCTTCCGGCAGTAACAGCAGGTTGCCCTTCAGGCTGGCCTGGCCGGTGACGGTCAAGCCCTTGCCCAATTCGATGGCGGTGGTGCCGGTGTTGTTCGCCAGGCTGTAGCCGCCGTTGATGACACCGCCGCGCGATTCGAACGTGGCCGAGTTGAGCACAATGACATCCGAACGCAGGCTGCCGGACAGTGCGAGCACGCCGTCGCTGACGCTGGTGCCGCCGGTGTAGGTGTTGTTGCCGCTGAGCGTGAGCTTGCCGGTGCCGTTCTTGGTCAGGCCGCCGGCGCCGGAGATGTCATTGCTGAAGGTGCTGTCGTAGCCGGAGGTCACATTCGCCGACCAGTTGCTGGCGAACTGGCCCGGGCCCTTGATCGCCTTGGCCGCATTGACCAGGCCGAAGCCGTACAGCGCATCCACGCCGGGGTCGCCCAGGTCGGTGGCGGTGGTCAGCAGGGTCTGCTGCAGGTTGGAGGCGCTCATCCACGGATACACGCCCAGCACCTGCGCCGCGATGCCGCTCACTGCGGCAGTGGAGAACGAGGTGCCGGCGATCTGGCCCTGCAGCTCGGTGCCGGCCAATGCCGGTGCGAAGTAGCTGCCCGGCGCCACCAGGCACCACTGTGCAGCGGCGCCGCAATGGTTGGAATAGCTGGTCAGACCGGCGGCATTGCCGGCGCTGTCGATGTTGACCGCGCCCACGGCCAGCCAGTTGTTACGCAGGCTGGCTTCCTGCACCGGCGTCGCTGCAGGGTAGGAGGCTTCCGCCGCGCCTTCGTTGCCAGTGGCGGCCACGATCAGCGCATCGGCCTGCACCAGCGGGGTCAGCGCGTACTTCCAGGCCAGCGCGGCATTGGCACTGCTGGCCGCATCTGCATACGAGGCGCCGATCGACAGGTTGGCGATCCGCACGCCGGCTGCCGCCAGGTCCACCGCCGCGCGGCGGGTCTGCTGGGTACCGCAGGAGTTTTCGGCGCAGATGCGCGCATAGAACAGGTCAGCATCCGGCGCGATGCCGCCGGCGAAGCCATCCTGCGCGGTGCCCAGCACCAATGCCGAGATGACGGTGCCGTGGCCGCGCAGCGCGTTCGACGTGGATTCCGGTGTGCCGGGGCTGGCGGTGTAATCGTTGAAGGAATCGACCTTGCCGCTGATCGGCGCGTAGCTGCCGTAGAGGTTGTCGTCCAGCACTGCCAGCTTGACGCCCTGGCCCCTGGCACCGGCCTGCTGTGCCAGATCCGCATTGGTCGGCACCAGCAGGTTGCTGCCCAGGCCCTGGTAGCGGGCGGGCGCAGGTGCCGGCGTCGGCGCGGTCTTGGGCAACGGGTCGGCCGTGGTGGTGCCCGGCGTCGTCGGCGTCGTTGGAGTTGTCGGGGTTGTCGGCGTAGTAGGCGTCGGAGCGACCACCGTGGTCTGCGGCGGATCACTGCGGACATTGCCGCCGCCGCCACCGCCGCCACAGGCAGTCAGGACAAGGCAGGAGGCGATCGTGGTTGCGAGTAGCGAGCGATTCATAGGTTGGTCGATTCCGGTAGTGGCGCGCCGCAACTGCAAAAGATCTAAAATTTGGCGCAGACGATTCCATCACCGGGGATTACCGGCGTGGCATTTGATTTCACGTGTTATTCACTTTATCCGCCGCGAATCCGTCCCCTCAGATAAGCGCTTCGGATAACACGGTGATGCGCCGACGCATTGAACCGTGTGCTTGCGAGATTGTTTAACGGCGCTATCCGTAAACTCTAAAACCTGAACGGACAGTTGCTATTCAGAGAAAAACATCACGCATAGGGTTTTACGATTTAATCCATAGCCAAATTGGATTAGAAAACTCCTTATCAGGCCCGACTGCAAAGAAATGTCAGAGCGGACGCGACAATAAGCGGTCACGAATCTCCGGGGGCGGCAATCCTAAATGCGATGCATATCGCAGGTAATCGGGAAATGCGTCGAAGATGTCGGTGAATTGCCCACACGCCGTAGCGGATTCGACTGTAAGTTAGCAGCTCTAACGGACTCTTCCGTATCAGGCCTGACCGGGTGCGGTTCATCGAAATGACACCGGTGTTATATTAAATTTTCTGCTACTAGACGAATATATCCGCCGGATTTATATTGACCAAAAACGAGCAAGCCCGGCCATTGTGCCCAATTCTCCGCATTTCCTATATGAAATTCGCAAGGAGATATGCTCGAAGAAACGATGGATGTTCAATGCGCCGAATAAAAATTCGAGGCCGGTGCGCCTTTGCTTCAGGCCATCAAAGCTGAATGCCAGGGGAATATTCAAGCCGATTGTTTCCGGGGGGAACTCAAAATTCGGCGTTCCCCTACAGCAGATTATTCTGATGATGTCTCTCGTCGGTGCCGCTGCGTGCACCACGCAGGGTGCGACATCGGTGTCATCGCAGCATGGTGGGCCTGCTCAGGCTGCGGCAGTCCTGTCAGGAGTGCGCCGCTGGTGCTGCGCTAGCGTCTGCATAAATTGTTCAAATTGCCACGCCACCAAATTTGGGCATCACAGCTATGCTCGAGCCCGATGAGTACCCACTGCACCGAAAGAATGTCCACGGAAGGCACCGACCAGGGCCTGCCGTACCGCGTGGTCGCTCGACAGCTCGGGCACCGGCGCATCGTGCTGGAGACCTTGCAGGTCTGTGGGCATCCCGTGCCGCTGCCGGCTGCGCCCACCTTCGGCTCGCTACAGACCGCGCTGGAGATCGGTACCAGGCTGGCCGAGCAGTACATCGGCCAGTTGGTCGTCAAGCAGGCCGGCGTGCGGCCTGCGCTGGCGGCTGGCCCGGCGCCGCTTTAGCGGGGTCCGATCGGTTTCGACGTGGTGCCGTGGGCAGCCGCATTCGCGCCGGCAGCATGCGCTGCGGTTGTCGAATCCCGCCGCAAGTTCACTGGGCCCTGGCTTTGGCCAGCGCCGCCTTGGCGCGTGTGCCGGCGGCCGCACCGACGCGCTTGTCCAGCACCTGGGCCAGTTCGTGCAGTTGTGCCTCGGTCACACCGATGTTCAGGCCGATCTTCAAATGCGATTGCAGCTGCGCCTCCACGCCTTCCAGGGCGGCGAGCACGCTGATCGTGGCCAGTTCACGGCTCACCCAGTCCAGGTTGTCGCGGGCAAAGATGTCGCCGAACAGATGCGTCTTGAGGTACTGATCGATTGCCGGCGCAAACGTAAACAACGGCCCGGTCACCGGCGCGCCGGCCAGGCGGGTCTGGTTGGCAGTGCCCAGCGCCAGCAGCGCATCGCCGCTCGGTACCGGGCCGGGGTCGTGTCCCGGCGCATCGGCGATGCCGCGCTGCTTGCGTGCATCGGCGACCTGCATCAGCGCAGCCAGTGCATTGAGGCTGCGCGGAAACCCGGCGTACGCGTACAGCTGGACCAGTACCTCCTTGCAGTCGCTGATGCTCAAGCCAGCATCGAGGCCCGTCTCCAATGCGGTGTTCAAGCGGTCGATATCGCCGGTGGCCGCAAACGCGGCAATCGGCGCAATGGCCTGCTGCGTGGGCGACAAGGTGGCGTGTGTCGTCATGGACGTGATCTCCGAAGGGTGTGCTGCCGCGGGGGAGGGGGCAACAGAGAGCAAGACAACTGCGCCCAACAACAGCGCAGCCATGGAGGGGAGAGTGCGGCGCAGCGCGCTTGCGCATGGCATCGCATCTCTCCACCGATTTAGGGGCAAGGCAGCGCGAATCCAAGCATCCGATGCCGGACCATGCGGTACAGATGGCGCCCCAGCTGTGCGTACACCATGCCGAGTCGAATGCACCAGGCTTGCGTTTTTCATCGCCGTCTCCTCGCCGTACATACCGGCAAAGAGCATGACGCAGATGCAACGCCGCTCCATCCATCCAGCTTGCATGGTCCTATGACCGGCGCTCATCACTGCAGACCCGCACTGGAACTCAAGCCATCCTGGATGCGTGCTGCTGGCGACACCGGCGGCTAACGCTGACGTGGTGCCGGCAAGGCGCGCAATGGACAGCGCCATCTTCATCAAGGACAGCGAGCACTGCTTCTGGTCAGGCCGTGCGATGTGCGGGTGATCGAGGCGGTCGGCGATACAGCCGGGACTATTTCCAGGCGTATGCGCCGCTGCTGTATCGTCCGCTGGGTGCGATCGAAAACGCAGCTGGTGCCGGAGAAGTTCTTCGCGCCAGCCGATTGCGAAGGCTTTCATCTGTCTGTTCCTCCAGTGGATGGGGCCCAGCGTAGAGAGCGGCCTGGAGCACGCACATCTTTCTATGACCTTTGGTCACGGCGGCGGTCCAGCGGTCACTCGGCAGGATGAGTGGTTTTGGGTTCCTACTTTTTTCGCAGCACCCATCGCGTAGAGAAGACTCAGCATCACCGCGCTCATCACGTGGCAGCTGGCAGCATCGGGGCACGTTTCACCAACGCGCCCAATGAGTCCGCCATGAATTCAACTGCCACGCCCGCCCGATCCTGGGCAATCCATCCGTTCCATGCAGCCGTGCTCGGCGGTGTGTGGCCGCTGTTTCTCGGTGCCTTGCTGAGCGACTACGCGTACTGGAGCAGTCATCAGATCCAGTGGGCCAATTTTGCTGCGTGGCTGCTGATCGGCGCGATGGTATTGACGACCATCGCCTTGCTGTGTGCGATCGTCGGCTTCGTTCGCGGAAGCCGCAACGTGATCTATGTGATCGCGCTCGGTGCCGCATGGATTGTCGGCTTCTTCGACGCCCTGCATCATGCCCGCGATGCCTGGGCCATCATGCCGGCAGCGTTGGTATTTTCTGCGATTGCGACCGCATTCGCGCTTGTTGCAACCTGGTCGGGGCTGTCCAGCCTGCGCGTGGGAGGTGCCCGATGAAGCGTCATACCATTACCGTCGTGTCGGTTTCCATCCTCGCTGCCGCACTCGCGTCTTGTGGCAAGGCACCCGAGCTCAAGCAACACGGCACCAGTCCCGAGCTGCCAGCGCCGGATCGCGGCCTGCTGCCCGACATGACCATCGCCGAGCCGGCAGCCTGGGGCGAGCGCAAACCCACCGTGCCTGCGGGTTACCGCATCACTGCAATCGCCACCGGTCTGGGCATTCCACGCCAGACGCTGGTGTTGCCCAATGGCGACATCCTGGTGGCCGAAGGCCGCGGCGGCAATGCACCCAACCTCAAGCCCAAGGACGTGATTGCCGGTGCGATCAAGGCCAAGGGCAACACCTCGGTCAAGAGCGGCAACCGGCTGACGCTGCTGCGCGATGCCGATGGCGACGGTACCTATGAACTGAAGACGGTGTTCGCCGACAAGCTCAATGCACCGTATGGCTTGGCGCTGATCGGCAACGCACTGTACGTGGCAAATCAGGACGCGCTGGTGCGTTTTGATTATCAGCCAGGGCAGACCAAGGCCAGCGCCGCGCCCAGCAAGGTCACCGACTTGCCGTCGGCCATCAACCATCACTGGACCAAGGCGCTGACCGCCAGTGCCGATGGACGCTATCTGTATGTTGCGATTGGCTCCAACAGCAATATCACCGAGCGCGGCATGATTGCCGAAGTCGACCGCGCCCAGGTCTGGCAGGTGGATCCGGCAACCGGCGCCCACAAGAGCTATGCCACCGGGCTGCGCAATCCCACTGCATTGGCGATCCAGCCAGGTAGCGGCGCACTGTGGGCGGTGGTCAACGAGCGTGACGAGATCGGCCCGAACCTGGTGCCCGACTACCTCACCTCGGTACGCGAAGGCGGTTTCTACGGCTGGCCCTACAGCTACTGGGGCAAGAATGTGGACACGCGAGTCATGCCGCAGGATCCGCAGAAGGTCGCCTCGGCCATCGTGCCCGACTACGCGCTGGGCTCGCATGTCGCCGCACTCGGTGTCGCGTTTTCGGCGACTACGATGGGAGCGCAGTTCGGCGACGGCGTGTTCGTCGGCGAGCACGGCAGCTGGAATCGCGACCCGCCGGTGGGCTACAAGGTGGTGTTCGTGCCGTTCCGCGATGGCCGCCCGGCGGGCGACCCGATCGACTTCGTCTCCGGCTTCCATGGCGACGATGGCCTGACCCGCGGCCGCCCGGTCGGTGTCACGCTCGATCCACGTGGTGCGTTGATCGTCGCAGACGATCTGGCCAATACGATCTGGCGCGTGACGCCGGATGCGGCGCCTGTCGCGCCGCAAGCGGCCGCGCAGTAAGCCTGACTGCATGCCCGGTTCTGCAAAGAACCGGGCAGTACTCGGTGTGTTACTTGCGCCGAGGGTGAGGGGGCAGGGGCTATCTGTAGGTCTCATCAGGAACAGTCCAACTTTTCAGAGGCACCGGCCTTCAAGGCAATGGGTTTCTATTCGCCGTCTATCGGCACCGCGATTGATCGGCCTCCAATGCAGCCGGAACGAATGCGCATCGATGAACACCGAGCGCAACACCGTCTTCGCGGACCACCGCAAGGGATAGGCATCGCCGTCCCGTTGGCATACAGTGCCGGCCCCGCGTCGGCCTGGACGACGCAGGCATCAGTGCGACGGATCTCTGGTGAGCCAATCGGCTAGACGCTGTCACCAAGGCAAGA
This sequence comes from Xanthomonas sp. WHRI 7064, assembly GCF_040202355.2. Lineage (NCBI taxonomy): Bacteria > Pseudomonadati > Pseudomonadota > Gammaproteobacteria > Lysobacterales > Lysobacteraceae > Xanthomonas > Xanthomonas sp. WHRI 7064. Next base: position 2,472,169 of record NZ_CP167821.1, read on the forward strand.
ACAGACGGACCATGCTCTGCCGATCACCCGAGGCTTGTCGTTGATGTTGTTCAGATGTTCGGTTGTGGTTGTCGTTGCACTCTTCGCTTCACCCCTTACTGCAGCGGAGTTGGTCGGCCGGGCAACCGTGACCGATGGCGACACCATCACTGTCGCGCAGAAACGTATCCGTCTGTGGGGCATCGATGCACCGGAAAGCGCGCAGCAATGCACCAGCAACGCTGGCAGCGCATGGCCTTGCGGCCGACGCTCCGCTGCCGCACTGGATGGCTATCTGCTCGACAAGACGGTTCGCTGCCAAGCCAAGGACACCGATCGCTATGGACGGATCGTGGCGGAGTGTTACGTGCAGGGGCAGTCGGTCAACCGTTGGATGGTGCAATCCGGTTGGGCGGTGGCCTACCGCGAGTACGCCACAGCGTTCGTTGCCGACGAACGCAACGCGCAGCAACAGCGGCGCAACCTCTGGGCCGGCAGCTTTCAGATGCCTGCCGATTACCGACGCAGCAAGCGCACGCAATCGGCACAGCGTGCACAGGCGGCAGTGCAGACGCAAACGCCTGCGCACTGCGCCATCAAGGGCAATATTTCTAGCAAGGGCAGCAAGATCTTTCATATGCCCGGGCAACGCGATTACACGCGGACCAGCATCTCACCTGCCAAGGGTGAGCGTTTTTTCTGCACCAGCCAGGAAGCCATCAACGCAGGCTGGCGGCGTGCGGTGCGCTGATGGCTGGCAATGTGTTCGATCCAGCATCGAGCAACTTACCGCGACGCCTGTCGATCCTGCTGGGGTGTTTTGGTCAATCAACCCAGCGCGGCGCAATGACCACGACCTGACACATGCGCATGCGCCGACAGGTAGCTGCGCTCTGACCGTCACGCCAAGAGCGGCTAACAAAATGTAGCCAGCGTTCGTCAGGTGATGCGGGCGGCGTGCTCAGGCCCGGAGTGTACGAGCGGTACATGCCGATGCCGGGCACCGGCCGCCCGCCTGAGGGCGGCGCAAGAGTCTTGTCAGCCACTCTAATGCCCGACAAAGGCCTCAATATTTTGGACCAGGCTGCGGCGGGTGTAGGGCTTGCTTAAGAACGTCGTCCGGCTGGGTAACCCATTGGGGGAATGTCCCAGACCCGATGTCAGGATCGCCGGCAGATTGTTGCCATCCGCGCGCAGATACGAAATCAGGCCGTATCCATCCAATAACCCCGGCATCTGCAGATCGGTAAAAACCAGCGCGATCGCCGGGTGCTTATCGATATGCTCCAGCGCGCCCTGCGCATCGGTTGCGGTGACGACCGCATAACCGCTCTCGGTCAGCAGCAGCGTGGCCAACTCGAGAGTGTCAGCATCGTCCTCGACGACAAGAATCAGTTTTTCGTTTGTAGAGCCCATAAAGCAGGTTTTCTGAGGATGCATGCATCACACTACGTTTCCCACGCGAAAAACACGTGATCGATTTGAGAACCATGAACAGCACGCAGGACTTTCCCGACCATCGCTATCGACAGGTCGTCGAGCTGTCGCTGGATTCCATCAAGGAAATTGCCTTGGACGGACGCGTCAGGTTCGTCAACGCGCATGGTCTGGCGCGCGTGGCGTCTGTCGATGCCGCCTCTGTGGTGGGTCTGCCCTGGGTATCGTTATGGCCGAAGCGATTCAGGCCGCGCGTGCGGCAGGCGCTCGCCGCTGCCGAGCGTGGCGAGTCGCAGCAGTTCGAGACCGAATGTACGAATGCAGACGGGCAGCTCCAGAGCTGGTTGGTATCGACAAGCCCGCTGCGTAACGCTGATGGCCAGATCGAGGGCGTGCTGGCGGTCAATCGCGACATCACCGAACGCCGGCAGTCGCAGCAGGCATTACGCACGCTCAACCAGACGCTGCAGGCCCGCAGCGAGGCTACAACCAGGCACGATGAGCAGGCTGCTGCGGCGACGCACGACCAAGTACGTGCAGAGGCGCAGTCTCCAAGCATCGAGGTTGAGCTGGATATTGCACGCGCCGCGCAGCGTCTGGCTGAGCGCGTAGCCGAGCGTGCGCAGGAGGGCGAGGCAGTCGGTCAACTGTTGGCCGGTGTCGTTCACGACCTGAACAATGTGCTGCAAACCGCGGGCGCTGCCATCGATGTGGTTCAGTCGCGTGGCTCGATCGTAGAAGAGGATCAGAAGATTTTGCGCATGGCAGAGACCGCTCTGCAGCAGGGCTCGGTCATGGCCCAACGCCTGCTGGGCTTTGCACGCAAGCATCCTTATGCTCCCGAACGCGTCGAGCTCAATGCGCTGGTCGCGCGCCTGCTGCCCCTGCTTCAACAGGCAGCAGGCGCTGCGGTATCGGTCGAGTGGGAAACCACGACTTGCGACAGTGCCATACTGGCGGATCCACACACGCTGGAACGGGCCTTGTTGAACCTGGTGATCAATGCGCGCGATGTCTGCGCGGTGCGTGGCAGGGTCTGCATCACCGTGGCGACGCGGACGCTAGCAGATGTGGAAGCCGCCGGTCGTCGCGCCGGCGATTATGTCACCCTCTCTGTCCAGGACAATGGCAGCGGCATTGCGCCGGAGATCCGCGACCAGCTGTTCGACGCCTACTTCACCACCAAACCGGCAGGCAAGGGTACCGGGCTGGGCTTGGCGCAAGTGGATGGGGCGGTCAGGCAGGCCGACGGCTATATTGAAGTGCAGTCGATGCCAGGGCAGGGCGCCTGTTTCACGCTTGGCTTCCCGGCAGCGGAGCCGTCTGGTTCCTGACATCAGAGGTAGCGGCGTCGCTCAGAGACTCTCGAGAATGCCCAGCGACGTAATGGTGCATCTGCCCATCCATTGTCTGGCGTAGTGGTGCGCGGCAAGTTGCGTGTCGAATCGCATCTCGCGCCTGTGCCCATACAAGGTGATCCCATCGTCGAACGACACCAGAATCTCCGGGAAGAAGACGCCGTCCAACGGAACCGTATGTGCAGTCAAGCGATAACGACCAATCTGCCGGAACATCGTGGAGTCCATCATGACCTCGGTAGCGGCAGTGGCCGGCGTGTGCTGGCGCATTAAGTCGAGAACAGTTGCACCTTGAGCGCTATTTTTTCAACTTGCAAGCGATAAAGGCAATAATCAGCAGATGACGATTAAATCAAAAAGAACACGACCGCAGTGGATTATGCACAGCTCGCTTATGCAGATAAACGCAGCTTCCATTGTCGCGACAGCTGGTGGTGATCGAGGTATCGATCGCTGGATAAACTGATTTATTTGCGCCGTTTCCAATGGCGATCCCATCCAATGCCTGGAACCGACGCGACTGCTTGCTGCTGAACAATAGTCGGCGACACACCCAATGATTAAGAGTGACCAGCAAGGCGCAGTAGGCAGTCGCCACGCGAGTGCGGATGACGCGCAGGAATCGCAGTGCAAGAGTGGTGCATGTAATTTCCAGCACCAGCCACGCCCGCCTGGCGGCTACGCAGTAATGTTGATAGCCGCTTTAAACCTGATTACCCAATACCGGCTCGCCTGCCAGTACGGCCATCTCCAGTCGAGCCAGGTGATCGCTGAATCCGCCGGTCGCACGGGCGATGCGGCGGGCGCTGGTATTGACGACCGGCTTGACCAGGCGGGCAATCTGCATGCCCGCGCGCTCCAGTGCCGAGACCAGCGCCACGTCTTCGCTGCACTTGAGCGCAGAGAAACCACCGGCTGCCACGTACGCAGCCACACTCATGCCGAGATTGGCGCCATGCACATGCGGATGCCCATCGCGGCGAATTTCCTTGGTCAGGAAGGCCTGCCGTGTCTCAGGACGGAAATCGTGCCAGTCGGTCACCTCCACCACGCCACAGAACACATCCGCAGCGCAATCGAGCTGTGCCGAAAGCCAGTCCGGCGGCACGCAGGTGTCGGCATCGGTAAACGCGAGCCAGCGCGCCCCGCGCGCAATCGCCGCCGATGCGGCCGCTGCACGCGCAATGCCGACACCACCGGAGGTGGTGACGGTTCTTGCGCCGTGCGCGCGTGCGATGGCGCCGGTGCCGTCGCTGCAGCGATCGAGCGCGACATGGATTTCCACGCGCTCTCCAAACAGATGCGGATGCGCGGCCGCCACCAGAATGGATTGCAGGCACTTGCCGATCAGATCCGCTTCGTTATGCGCCGGGATGGTCACCGCGATCATCGCAGCTGCTCCTGTTGCGCAATCGACGGCCCGGACATCCAGGCCTGCAGCACGAAGTCCGCATCCTGATAGGAACACAGCGTGTCCATTGCCAATGCCTGGTTCAGTGCGCTGTGGACCTGCTCGGCACTGCGCAACGCACCGTCAAAGTCATGCCGCCAGTGACATGCCACGAGACAGCCCTTGACGGTGAGCGAGCGGGCGAACAGCGCGACGGTCTTTTCGAAAGCCGGAGTGTCGAGGTAATAACCCACTTCACTGAAGACGATCAGGTCGAACAGCCCTTCCGGCCAGTCCGACGGATGCGCCGCCTGCTGCAGCGTGACCGCAGGCAGCGCCTGCACGCGCACGCTCGCCAGCTCGACCGCCTGCTGCGACAGATCCGTCGCCAGCAGCGTGTCGCAGCGCTGCGCCAGCTGCGCGGTCAGCTCGCCATTGGAACAGCCAAATTCCCAACCACGCGCGAACCTCGGGTAGGGCAGGACACCGAGCAGGATGTCGCGCTTGCGTTGCTCGTACCAGCGCGAGCGATAGCCGAACGGATCTGCATCGGCATACATCTGCTCAAAGTGCTCAACGCTCAGCGCGGTCATCGGATGAAGACCTCGAACGGCCGCGCAAAGCGCTCCAGCACCGAAGGCGGCAGGATCGGTGCTGCAACGGCCGGCGTGCAGTTGCCAAGCTGCGTGGCAAAGCACGCAATGGCGCGCTGCTTGGCACTCAGCACCGCAGGCGATAGATCGAAGCGCACGGCAGTGCCACCGGCAAATACCCCATCTTCCGGACGCGACCAGTGCCACGCCCAGACCGGATATTGCAGACGCCGCGCCGACTGCGCCTTGCACGCGGCATGGGTCGCACGCGATGCGGCTTCATGATCGGGATGGCCATCGCGGTCCCAGGTCACCAGCACTGTGTCCTGCGCAGTGATCAGATCGCCGAGGGCCTGTGCCATGCGCGCTTCGCATGCCGCCAGCGCGCCATCGCCCAGTGCGAGATGGGTCAATGTGCCAGGCACTACACCCAACTGCTGCGCGGCAGCTTCCAGTTCCAGGCGCCGCGCCGGGCCCAGCACCTGTGGATGCCAGCCGGGTTCGTCGGGATAGGCCTGCTCCCCATCGGTCAACGCAATGATCAGCACCGGTACGCCTGCGGCACGCGCGGCGGCAATCAACCCGCCACATCCAAGCACCTCATCGTCCGGGTGCGGCGCCACCACCACCAGGCGCTGGCCGCCTTGCATCAGTTGCAACAGCGTGGCGCGTGACAGCTCGCTCAGGTACGGCGAGGCGCGCCATGCGGCTTCCGGCGTGCCTGTGCCCTCGATGGGCTGCCCGGCTAGATCTTCCAAGGCGATGTCTCCTGTTGGCACAACTCGCCCAGGGCCTGCAGGTCGCGTTCTGCATGGTGTTGCCGAATGAACACCGACAGGTCGGCACAACGCTGCGCATGCGCGCGGTTGCCGCACAGCGGCCCTGGACCCAGCGCACGCGCGACCCTATCCAGCGTGTCACGTGCCACCGCCTCGACCACGCTGCGCACCTGCAGTACGTCACGCAGATGTGCCTGCTCCGGCTGCGCATCGATGCGCATTGCCAGCTGACGCAACAACGCAGCGGCAGATGCCAGGCCTGCATCGATGGCGCCCAGGTGCGCGGCGGCATGCGGATCCTTGCTCACACGCGCAGAGGCACGCAGCACATCGGCAACTGCAACGGTGGCGCCGAACCAGCAAGCAGCGATGCCGGCACCTCCGTGCCAGAATCCAGGCCGGGTCAGGTACGCATCACTTGCGCCAATCTGCCGCGCAGGCGTATCGGTGAAGCGGACATTGGCCGTCTCGATGCCTTGCATGCCGACCGCCTGCCACGCACTGCTGTCGATCTGAATGCCGGGCTGATCCAGCGCCACGGCAAACAGGCAACTGGCGCCTGCATGACGCGTCGTCACCAGCGCATGCGTCACTTGCGCGGCACCCGAACACCATGCCTTGGTGCCGTTGAGTACTTGTCCGGAAAAACGCATATCGGAGCCAGGCGGCTCGGCCGCCCACACCGCCCAACGCTGGGTCGGCGTGATGAGATCCACGCCCAGATCGGCGCAGATGGCTTGCGCGTCGTAATGCGCTTCCAGGAACTTGGCCGCGCACAGGTCATCTGCCGCGATATCGGCAAGCGTCTGCCAGCGTTCTATGGTGTGACCGCGCCCGGGAAGCGGCAGCGTCGGATAGGTCTCGAGCCACCTGTCCGCAATCGAATGCTTGAGTCCGGCAGTAGGGGCTGAATCCGTGGGCGATGCAAAGGCAAGGGTGTGCGATGAAATACGTGCGCTCATTGGAACAAGCTAAGCAGCACACGGTGCAAGGCGTGTGACGCGTGAAGAGGGCTCTCCACGTGAAAAGCGAGCAGAAGTGCAGGGGTATTGTCGCAACTTGCTGCGCGAATCGATGCACAGACGACAATGTCGCTCCAGTGGAATATGTGGTCACTGACTCGTCTGCGTTGTGCCACCAGTCAATAGCAGCGCGCTAATCGGCGCGATGTATCTCGACCACAGGCTCCGAATCGGGAGCGATCACAGCGACGCGATGACGAACTTGATCGCCCACGCGTTCGACGCCAGCGCTGCGGCGTCGATCGACTTCTGGTGCAGGGAGTTCCAAAGATGCAGAGCATCAAAAGGCAAATGCTGCAGCCAAAGACCTAAGATTGACAATATGTTGTCAAATAGGCAGCATGTTGCTAATGAGCACTCAAGACGATTTACTGGCTGTCCGCAACCTGGTGATCAAGATCTTCGAAACGAACGGCCGTCTGGTCGAGACCGGTAATGCATTGGTACGCCCTGCCGGGCTGACCACCGCGTGGTGGCAGGTCCTGGGCGCGTTGGGCTATTCACCGATGCCACTGCCGGTGGCGCATATCGCGCGCAACATGGGCATCACCCGGCAGGCGGTGCAGCGTGTCGTCGATCTATTGCTCGAGCAAGGCTTCGTTGCGCTCCAGCCCAATCCCCACCACCAGCGCGCAAAGCTGGTGGTGCTCACGTGCACCGGCCGCGCCGCGCTGGATGCAGCCGAAGCCGCCGCCGCTCCGCTGGACCAACGCATGCTGGACCGCATCGGAGCCAGACGCGTGGCAACCGCGCTCGCCGTGCTGGTCGAAATGAACGAAGTCATGGCGGACGACGTCAGTGCGCCGAGCGCGACCACCGACGCAACACACGTCTCCCGAAAAAAAGGCGGGCCATGAACGCTTCCGTACAACGCGACGTCGACACCGACGTCATCATCGTCGGAGGCGGCCCGATCGGTTTGACCACCGCCTGTGCGCTCGCCCATCACGGCGTCGACTTTCGCGTCTTCGAACAACGCGTGCAAGCCAGGCCGCATTCGCGCGCCAACAACCTCTGGGCGCGGCCGCAGGAGCTGCTCCACAGCATTGGTATCCGCGATGCGCTGGCGGAAAAGTCGTATCGGATCACTAAGGTCAACACCTTGCTCAACGGGCAGACCGTCGACCCGGTGGAAATTGCCGATATCGCCAGCCCCTATGCGCAGGTGCTTTACAGCGGGCAGGACGTCATCGAAACCGTGCTGGCCGAGCAGCTCGAGGCGAAAGGCGGCAGCGTCGAGCGCGGCCGCAAGATCATCGGCTTCGAACAGGATGCCGACGGCGTCACCGTCACGCTTGCAACCTGCGGCAGCGGCGACCGGGCCGACGGCCCGACCGAGCAATTGCGCTGCCGTTACCTGATCGGCGCCGATGGTGGCGACAGCGCCGTGCGCAAACAGCTCGGACTGGATTTCGAACCGAAAAAGCTACCCAATCGCATGAACCGTCAGGTCGATGCCAAGCTGCGTTGGCGACGTTCCACCGATTTCGATCAGCTCTGGTTTTTCTATTACCCCAAGGGTTTCTGCGGTGTGCTGCCGGTATGGGGCGGCTACCACCGGCTGTTTTTCCTGGCCGACGACACCGGCATCCCGGAGCGGGACCCGACCCTGGAGGAAATGCAGACCATTGCGCGCGAGGTGACCGAAGACCCGACGCTGACGCTGAGCGATCCGATCTGGCTGACGCATAGCCGCTTCCAGCATGGCACCGCCGCGCATTACGCCAAGGGGCGCGTACTGCTGGTCGGCGACGCCGGCCACCGCACCTTGCCGATCGGCGGGCAGGGCATGAATGCAGGCCTGCACGATGCGATCGGCCTGGCATGGCGGCTGGCGATGACCTTGCAAGACAAGACCGCGCCGGTGGTGCTCGATTCCTACGACGTGGAGCGTGGCGGCGAGCACCGTGAACTGGACGAACGACAGGCGCGTGGCTTCCACAACAGCGTCTACCGCGGCCCGATCAAGGATGCGGCCATGGGCATCGCCGCCAAGCTCATCCCCACCATCGGCACACTGATTCAGGGCTCGGATGATCTGCAGCAGTTGTCGGTGGCGTATCCGCAAAGCCCGCTCAACGACGATCATCTCGGCGGCCTGCGCGAGCTGCTTCAGCGCCGCGTGCCGCACTGCGGCGACCGCGCGCCAGATGCGAATGTCGTCGCCGCCGATGGCACCTCGACAACGCTGTTCGCCCATCTCTACAACCCGGATGGATGGAGTTGGGGATGGGCGCTGCTTGCCTTCGACGGGCGGCAGCACGATGCCATGCCACAGCTGCGGCTGGCGCTTGCCGGGCTGGAGGCGTGGCCGTGGCTGCGGCCCAGACTCATCCTGGGCGCCGCCGTGCCGCAGCCCGACGACGCCACCGCACTCTCGGATCTGGACGGTGCTGCGCACGCCGCCTATGGCATTGCGGACGCCAGCGCGCTGATCCTGGTGCGGCCGGATGGCCACATCGCCTTCCGCGGCCGTGCCGATACGCCGGAACTTTTGCGCGCGTACTGCGAGCGCGTCTTTCGCCCGGCGACAGAAGGCGCTGCACGCTGAGCCTGCCGTGATCCATCCAAACCGCTCGATGACGCTGCGCAAGCTGACACCACCGGGAACGCTTCCCCCACTTTGCTAGCATGCGTGCACATGCTACCCAGGAGGCCAATCGCATGACGCCCACAGTGTTTCCCGAGCCCGAGCTGTTCCTGCCGCAGCGCGGCGAGCCCTCGTTGCGGTGGGGAGTGCTGGGGCCTGGAGCAATCGCCTCCGCGTTCGTAAGCGCGCTGCGCCGCCATACCAGGCAACAGCCATTTGCAGTGGCCTCGCGCACGCGTGCGCGTGCCGAGGCCTTTGCGAGCACCTGGGAGATACAGCGCGCCTATGACAGCTACGAGGCGCTGGTCGAGGACCGCGATGTCGACATCGTCTATATCGCCACACCGCACAGCGAACATCTGCAGCAGGGTTTGCTGGCGCTGCGCGCCGGCAAACATGTGTTGATCGAAAAGCCCATCACCACCTGCGCCGACGATGCGCGCGTGCTGGTGCAGGAGGCGCGGCAGCGCGGTCTGTTCCTGATGGAAGCCATGTGGAGCCGCTACTTGCCGCATACCTCGGTGCTGCGGCAACTGCTGGCCGATGGCGCGTTGGGCGAGCTCCGCCATGTGTTCGCCGATCTGAGCCAACGCGGCCCTGACGATGCGACGCACCGCCAGCGCAATCCTGCGCTCGGCGGCGGCGCGCTGCTGGATCTGGGCGTGTATGCGGTGCAGTTCTCTTCGATGATCCTGGGCGCACCGACCGCGATCACGACCACCGGCGCGCTGACCGACACTAGCGTGGATGCTTTCTCCACCATGGTGCTGTCGCATGGCGGCACCGCGCAATCCACGCTGATCAGCTCCATCGTGGCCCGCAGCAGTTCCACCGCCTATGTCACCGGCAGCAAGGGCCGCATCGACCTTGCCGGCGAGTTCCACAACCCGACCGCGCTGAGCCTGGTCGGCAACGACCACGCCGGCACGCCCGCGATGTGGACGGATCCGACCGGAATCAGCGGCTACGCGGGCCTGTCGTGGCAAGCGACAGCCGCGGCGCGTTACATCGGGGAAGGGCGCAAGGAGTCTCCGCTCCATCCGCTGGATGAAGTGATCCAGATCATGACCACCCTGGATACCGCGCGGGCACAGCTGGGATAGCGGGTAGGGCGTCTGCATCAGCCAAGGCGCGTTTGCAGAGAGTGCAGCGCATGGTCATGCACGATGTTCAAAAACCGCATTGCCAAGTGCAGCACGTATTGCAGCTGATGCAAGCCCGCCCGCGCAGGCGAGCTGCGATCAACGCGTAGTGCGCCGCAATGCGGTTTTTTACGAACAGGAAGAAATCGACGCTCTTCAAGCGCCACCCCGACGCGCAGGGCCGGCCGCCGTAAAACAAAACCCCGCGTGTGCGGGGCCTTGTGGTGATCTAGGTGCCCGATGCGCGATGGACGCGCTTTGGCACTGCCAGGCGCGTTTAGTTAGCCGCGCTTAGGGCAGGTCGCATTTGATTTTCGCGTCCACATAATAGGGCTTGGGAACATCCGGGTTCTTGCTGGTCTTCTCGAACACCACCTCGAACGAATCCAGATCCACGCTGCCGTTGCGCGACTTGCAGGCATCCTGCAATTTCTGCTTTACCGCCGCGATACCCGCATCGCGATTGGCGCCATCGGCGCTATTGGTCAGATTGGCGATCTCGGCAAATGCAGGCGAACTCAGACCCAGCAGGCAACCGACAGCCATAAGCGTGTGCAGCTTCTTCATACAGTCTCCTTTGCGATGTCTTTGATCTTCCGGGGGCATGGACGACAACGGCGATCGATATTCAGCGCGACAGGGCACCGCGCGGTCCAGCCCGGCGCAGCATAGGCCGGGCGGGTTAAGGCATCGTGCAGGCGTTCGCACATCCGGTACCGGATCGCTTTGGCGCCAGAGTTAGCTGCATTCGCTCAGCCCTCAAAAGCAAACGGCCCGGACTAGCCGGGCCGTTTGCGATGCGACAGATCAGAACTCCTGCCAGTCGCTTGCATCATGCGATGCGCCTGCGGCCACCGCCCGTTTCGCTACAGGTGCCTGGCGTAGCGGGCTTCTGACAGCGGCCGGTCGGCCGGCAATCTCGGTGAGCTTTGCCGCAACCGGCGCTGCCGGCCGCGTGGTGCGCGTGCTGCCCTCGCTGATCTTGAACACCGATACTGCCTGCGTCAGCTGCACGGCCTGTTCTTCCATCGAGCGTGCGGCGGCGGTGGCTTCTTCCACCAGCGCTGCGTTTTGCTGCGTGGTTTCGTCCATCTGTGTCACGGTAGTGTTGACCTGTTCGATACCGGCCGACTGTTCCTGCGATGCCGCAGAAATCTCGCCCATGATGTCGGTCACGCGCTGCACGCTGGCCACGATTTCGGCCATCGTGGAACCTGCCGTATGCACCAGCGTCGAGCCTTCGGCGACCCGCTCGACCGAATCGTCGATCAGGCTCTTGATCTCCTTCGCCGCAGCGGTGGAGCGCTGGGCCAGGGTGCGGACTTCCGACGCCACCACCGCAAAGCCGCGGCCTTGTTCGCCGGCACGTGCGGCTTCCACCGCCGCGTTCAAGGCCAGGATATTGGTCTGGAACGAGATCCCGTCGATGACGGAGATGATGTCGGCAATCTTCTTGGACGAGGCCTCGATACCGGCCATGGTGCCCACCACCTTGCTCACGATCTCGCCGCCCTGCGATGCCACGCCGGCCGCACCGATCGCCAGTTGATTGGCCTGACGGGCGTGTTCGGCATTCTGGCGCACGGTGGAGGTGAGCTCTTCCATCGACGCGGCGGTTTCTTCCAGATTGGCCGCCTGCTGCTCGGTGCGCTGCGACAGATCCTGATTGCCTGCGGCGATTTCGCTGGCGGCAGAATTGATCGACACGGCCGAGTGCTGGATACGGCCGACAATCTCGGCCAGCTGCGCGGCAGTGGCGTTGGCGTCGTCACGCATCTGCGCGAACACGCCCTTGAATTCGCCGGTCATCCGCGCGGTGAGGTCGCCTGCGGCGATGGACTGCAGCAGCGACGACAGCGATTGCAGGTTGCCGTCGGCAGTGGCCATGAGCTGGTTGAGGCTGTCGACCATCACATGGAAGTCGTACTGGAAACGCTCGGCATCGCCGCGTGCGCTGAAGTCGCCGTTGGCTGCGGATTGCGCCAGCTGCTTGATCTCGCGGTTCATCGCAGACAGGTTGGCCTTTACCTCGTCCATGGTCTGCGTGAGCACGGCCTTCTCGCCGGGCAGGCGGTCCATGCTCTCGCTGAGGTCGCCGACGGCGTAGCGCCCCATGATGCGTGCCAGGTTAGTCTGCACCGCCAGATGCGACGCCACCAGCGTATTGGTGTCCTTGGCCATGCGGCCATAGTCGCCAGGAAACGCCGCGGCATCGATGCGGAAACTGGTCTGGCCATCATCGTGGCGTCTGGCCATGTCGCTCTGCGCGTCGAGCAAGGATTGCAGCTGCCTCTGCATGCCACGCATCGCGCGCAACAGACGGCCGGTTTCATCCTTGGCGTCGCTTTCCACGTCATTGTCCAGCTGGCCGTTGGCAATCGCCTCTGCGGCCTTGGTTGCGCGTGCGAGCGGCTGGGTCAGGCTGCGGGTGATGAGCCAGGCAAGCAGGCTGCTGATCACCACCACGGCAACGCCACCGGAGATGATCAGCAGCTTGCCGCGGTTCATCGACGCCACTGCGTCGGCATAGGCTTGCTGGCTCTGGTTTTCCTGACGCGTCACCAGCTCGCGGATCTTGTCCTGCCATGCCATCGTCGCCGGGCGCGCCTTTTCGCTGAGCAAGGCCTGCGCCGGCGCATTATCGTTTTTAGCGGCAAGTACCATGACCTGGTCGTTGATCTTGCCCGAGATGGCACGTCGCGCATCCATCTCGGCGCGAATCTTGCGACCTTCTTCGGAGCTGGGCAGCGTATCGAGCTTGGCACGCAACTCGTTGTAGCGCTGGCGCTGCGCCTTGATGGTGGTCAGCGCTTCGTTGTTGAGTTCATCGCTGGTGGCCATGGCATAGGTGCCCAGCGCGATCAGGATCGATGAGTTGGCATCCAGCATGCCATTGCCGATCTGGATCTTGGCCATGCGATCGAGCACGATGAAATCGAATTGCTGCCTTGCATTGGCCATGGTGACCAGGCCCGTCGCCACCAGCAGGCTCGACAGCAGAATCAGGATTCCGAAGGCGACGCCGAGACGGCGCCCGACGTTATAGCGTTGCAAATAGGCAGTCATGCGAGTCGTCCTGATTTCCAGTGGATGGCACCGGCGGGCAGGCCACGTGATGTTCGCGTGAATGCCTCGGCAACGTGATAACGACGCAAAAAACAGAAACTTAAACCGCCCGCTCCAGGCCGCGTTTAGCTCGCATTTTTGTTCACGCAGGTCAGGAAAAAACCGACTTTCGGCGCAGCGATTCGCAGCGTGATAATGCTGACGTTGCTTGCCTCAGCATCGTGCTCGATGCTTGGCTTGTTCGTATGGACGGCCGTTGCGGCAGCGAACGGCCTGGCTGACCAGATTCGCTGGTTTACGGCGCGTGACGTAGCGTCCAGCGAAAGCTGCGTGGCGGTGTCGATGGGTGTCAATCGTGCTGCTTCATCGCTTGGTTCACGTGCTTGGCCTGGGCAATGGCCTGCAGCCATCGGCGCTGGCGCGGGATATGCCGTTGGCTGGCTCTCAGCGCGTTGGTCAGCCGGCGCGTCCGCTCTGGATGCCATGTCGTGCCATCACCGGCTCACTCCGCCACCACGCCTTAAGCGTGATCATGTTCACCATGAACAGCAGTCAGATCACCGCGCGAACGATCACGGTCACCCCGGCAAGCACCGCATCTGCCGGCAGCGAGGTGGTGGTGCAATTGTCGGCCAGCCCGGACCCGCGCTGGCAAGCGTGTTTCCATTTCGTCGTGCAAGGCCGCGATGGCTTCTTCCTGCAGGGCAGGCCGGTGTTCGACAACGCAAGCTTTCACGGGGTCTTGCAGGCCGGGCAAGCCGAGGCATTTCGCCAGGAGCTGCCGGATGTGCTGGTATCGGCCAGCGTGCTCGCGCGTGCCCAGGTGAACAAGGACGCAGCGCGATAAGCGTGTTGCTTCAGCAGTAGGAAGTGCTCAGAGAGTCGTGTTCGGTGGCGGGTACTTGGTGACCAAAAGCGGTGATACGGCGAGGCTGGGTGTCTGCACGACCGCTCGGGCATCCCTACACCGTGAAAAACATCGTCACTGCGCAGGTCAGCATCGCCCGCAGATAGCACGCAGCACTACAGATCGAGCGCCATATCCCATCGTTCCAGACCCGGCGCATAGCCATCCACGGTCACTTGCTGCACCACAAAGCCGAAGCGGGCATAGAACTGCCGCGTGTGTTGACTCGTATCCAGGATGACACGCCGGACATCCGGCATCTGGCGCAATGCTTCAAGCCGGGCCAGGAGCAACTGCGTCCCCACGCCGCAGCGGTGCAGGCGCGGGTGGACCATGCCCCAGCACAAGCTCGCCGTTGTGCCATCACCGCTGATTGCATAGCCGGCGCAGCCAGCGACAGCGTTGCCGCGCTCTAGCAGTTGGTAGTGCCACGCCGCGGCGTGATGGCTCAGGAAGCCGGCAAAGTCGGCACGTTCACCGGCGCTGAAGAACACCGGCACATTCGCATCGAAGAGCGCCATGCAGGCGTCGAAGTCCCGAGATTGATACGGCCGAATCGTGTCCATCTGCATAGTCTGCCTCAGACGCGCAGATGCCATGCAGTGGCATGACATCCTGCCCGTGATCGCCACGCTTGCCGCGCCACCTACGCTCAGGCCCGGGCCGTCGCCTCGCGCACAAAGTCTTCGTAGGTACGCAGCGGACGCCCCAGCATGGCCTGCAGTTTTTCTACCGCACCATCGGCCGCCTGCATGCCGTGGGTCTGGATGCCGGCCATCATCAGGCGCATGTCATAGGCCAGCCAGGAGGGGCCGTAGGCTGCCATCTGCGCTTCGAAGGCAGCCACGTCATCGCCCGCATAGGCGATCTCGCGCCCAAGCGCCGCACTCCAGACCTTCGCGGCGGAAGGGCCCGTCATTGCATGCGGGCCGACCAGTTCGAGCGTGACACGCTCAAGTGCGGCGGGTGCGCGGTCGCGGCGCAGCAACTCGGCAACCGCGATGTCTGCAATGTCGCGCGCATCGATCATGGCCACACCTGCCGAGCCGATCGGCATCGGGTAGACGGCGTACTGTTGAATCGTCTGCTGGATCATCGCTTCGTTCTGCATGAAATACGCCGGGCGCAGAACCGTCGCAGCAATGTCGAGGCTTTCGAGCATGCGCTCGACCGTGTGCTTGCCGGTGAAGTGCGGCACGTTGGTATACCTGTCGGCATGGATCACCGACAGGTACACGATGCGCTCGATCCCTGCTTCCTTGGCAAGATTCAAGGCGATCAGCGCCTGCGTCACTTCGTCGGGAGTGACCGCATTCAAGAGGAACAGTGTGCGCACCGACGACAACGCGGCGCGCATCGACGCGACGTCGGTGAGGTCTGCGACCACTTCGGTGACACCGGTCGGGAAAGTGCGCTTGCCGGGTTGGCGAACCAGTGCCTTGACCTTGGCGCCTGCGTCGGCCAGGCCCTGGGTGATC
Organism: Xanthomonas sp. WHRI 7064; assembly: GCF_040202355.2. Taxonomy (NCBI): domain Bacteria; kingdom Pseudomonadati; phylum Pseudomonadota; class Gammaproteobacteria; order Lysobacterales; family Lysobacteraceae; genus Xanthomonas; species Xanthomonas sp. WHRI 7064. Next base: position 2,487,910 of record NZ_CP167821.1, read on the forward strand.
AGAGAACCGATGGTGCCGGTGGCACCGGTAACGAGAATGCTCATGTGAATCTCCTGCTATGGATGGAAGAGGCGTCAGTGCGACCTGTCCGCCGCGACTGGCGTTGCGGTGACGAGACGATAGGCCGTTGCACCCACAATACGAAGACGCCAAGATGTAGACGCCTGGTTTCAAATGTGGAACACCATGGATCTCAATGCATTGATCGATTTCGCGCTGGTCGCGGCGAACCAGGGCCTGGGAAAGGCGAGCCGTGCCAGCGGCAGATCCAAGGCGACCCTGTCGCGTCGCATCGCCGAGCTGGAGGAGCAACTGGGAGTGCGACTGGTCGAGCGCAGCGCACGTGGCCTCAGGCTCACCGAGGCCGGGCAGCTGCTGATGGAGCGCACCGAAGTGCCGTTGAGCGAGGTGGCCGAGGCCATGGCAGCCGCACGCGAGGGGCTCTCGAGCCCGCGTGGGCGCTTGCGGGTGGCATCGCCGGTGCTGTTCTCGCAACTGGCGATGGGACGGATCGGCGCAGAGTTCTGCGCGGCCTATCCGGAGATCACGCTGGAGGTGGTGGCCGAGGACCGCACGGTCGATCTGGTGGAAGAGCAGTTCGATGTGGCCATCCGCATCAATCCCAGCCCGGACAGCAGCCTGGTCGGGCGCTGCTTCGCCAGGGATCGGCTGGTGGTCGTGGCCGCCCCCGGCATCGCCATGCCGACCGGCGGCGCGGTCACACCCATTCCCGCCGTGGTGATGTCGAGCTTCCAGCCGAGCACATGGACGCTCGATGACGGACGTCTGGTCCTGGAACCCATTCCAAGACTGCGGTTTTCCTCGTTCCTGATGGTCCGCGACGCGGCGATGGCGGGCGGTGGCGTCGCGCTGATTCCGCAGTCGATCGCCTGGAACCAGCTCGCCCGTGGCGAACTGGTGCAGTGGGGCATCATCGCTGGCGCGGAGCCGGCGCTGTGGGTGCTGCACACGTCCAGGCGCCTGGCTGCCCCGAAGGTGCGCGCCTTCGTGGACTTCATGTGCGACAGGTTTCCGGATGCGTCGCTGGTGCTGAAGGGGTAGGGCGCTGCGTCCAGCTTGCGCGCGCCAGCTTGTGTGGCAGCCAGCGTGGACGCGTTATCGCCTGGACAGATCCACCACCGAGGCGCAGATAGCGCTGCGAAAGCGCTGGATCGATAAGCCGGTCAACACGCTGATGGCAGGCCCGCTTGCGCGTCCTCGAATATGCTGGCTCGGGGACGCACCGCTGGGTCATGACGTCGGTAGAACCGCCTCGTGCTCAGGGATGCATGCCGCAATGAGGCAAGCCCTCCCTTGCACAGTTGACGACTGCAGATGCCCAGCCAGCCGCTCTCCGAGCACTCGGTTGCCTCACACGCGCAAGAGCCGCCTGGCCAGGCGGCGGCCGGGCGCGGCTTGCTCGCCACCAGCGCCTATGATCGGGCGGCGTAGATGGGGTGGCGGCAGGCAGATCAGCACGCAGGGCGTCTTTGCCAGTGCCGACTGCAGCGAGGAGCGCCAGACGCCGCGGCGGACGACGGCGTCGTGTTCGACCACCAGCACATCGGCGCAGGCGCGTTTGAGCAGGCCGGCGATCTCGCGCCGCGGATTGCCGACGGCCACGTGGATGCGCACGCGCAGGTCCTCGTCGGGCAGTTTCTGGACCAGGTCGCCAAGCCAGCTGGCGGCCGCGTCTTCGCTCAGCGGCTTGTCGTTGAACAGGCTGTCCACCAGCAGGCCTTCGCTGATTTCCGGCACGACGTGCAGCAGGTGCAGGTCGGCGCCGCGGCGACGCGCCAGGGCGGCGGCATCGCGCAGCGATTCCAGGCTGGTTTCGCGGCCGGTGATCCAGCAGGCGACGTGACCGCCGACCGCGCCATCGCGCGGGATCGCATCGGCATAGGGCAGGGTGAGCATGGGCGTGGCCACGCGCTGCAGCACCCGCGCGCGCAGCGACACATGCAGCGGGCGCGGCAGGCCGGTGCGCTCGGACGGCGGCATGATCAGCAGCGCGTCGTCGCGGCTGCGGCAGAACGAGACGATGCCGGCAGCGGCGGGGCCGCCGGCAAGTGCACGCTCGCAGCCCGGGTAGTTGGAGGCCTCGGCAAAGAACGCATCCAGCGACTGCTGGGCCTGCGCACGCTTGCCCTTGGCGTGCACGTGCAGGATGGTCAGGCGTGCGCGCAGGCGGTCCACCAGTTGCGCCACGGTCGGGATGGCGGCATGGCAGGTCTCGGAAAAATTGGTGGCAAAGATCAGGTGGGTGGGGGTGGTCTGCATGGCTGGCTCCGTGGTCAGTAGATGAAACCGTCGATGGCGCGCACTTCGCGCAGCGGTACGCGCTGGCCCAGCATTTCGCGCAAGGTGAGTTCGATGCCGCGCGACAGTGCGGTCATCGGGGTGTCGTGCACGGTGTTCTCGAACGGGTCCTCGATGGCGCTGCTGGCGCTGTCGATGGCGATCAGGGTGAAGCTGATCAGCACCGAGGCGATCGGCATGGCCAGGCCCATGCCAGCAATCAGGCCCAGCGGGACCAGCCAGCAATACATGTTCACCAGCGTGCGCGGCAGCGAGGAGAACTGCCGCGGCAGCGGGGTGTTCTTGATGCGTTCGCAGGCGCCCTGGATATTGGCCAGCGTGGTGAGGTTGGCGTCCAGCGACGACCAGCGCAGGCTGTCGAGCATGCCCCAGTCGCGCGCCTGCTGCAGTTGCTGGCCCAGCCGCAGGGTCAGCGCGTTGGGGATGTTGGCGTAGCCGCGCAGGTCGTCGGCGCATGCCTGGCCGAGCAGCCCGGCCAGCTCGGGGAACGGGTTCTGCCGGCGCAGATGGCAGCGCAAGGCGTGCACGAAGGCGACCTGGTGCACCACGATATCGTCGCGCAGTGCGGCCTGGCGCGGGTCGGCCGGGTCCACATCCAGCGCGGTCAGGGCCTGGCGTGCGATGGCGCGCGAGGTGTTCACCAGCGAGCCCCAGAGTTGCCGCGCCTCCCACCAGCGGCCATAGGCCGCATTGGCGCGGAACGCCAGGAAGATGGTGAGCGCCGAGCCGAGCTGGGCCAGCGGCAAGGCTTCGATCGACAGCCACTGCCAGCCGAAGAAGGTGTAGAGCACGGCCACAGCGCAGTCGAACGCCAGCAACACCAGCAGGCGCTTGTAGGTCTTGGGCCAGATGCGTCGCAACGGGAACGTATCGCGGGTGATCATGGGAGAGGCAACATCGACGTGGGGTGGATGCATTACACCCAGCCTCCACGGTCGTGTCTGCCATCCTTGCGCCAGCGTTGGACAGTGCATGCACCGTCCGAACGATGCAGCCGGACTATCTTTCGATAGGGTGAAATCCGCAGCCCTGGCCACGATGCTGTGGCATCAACCACCGCAAGAGAGGAGCGGCATTGCAGCGCACGTGCATGGGTAGGCAATGGACAGACTGAGACTGCCATTCAAGTGGCGCGGGCAGGTGGTCAAGCTCAATCGCGGCCCGACGCTATGGGCGTCGCTGGCGATGCTGGCCTCGCTGGTGTGGGCGGAGTGGTACTCGCACCTAGGCGTATCGCTGGGGCTGCTGTACATCCTGCCGGTGGTGCTGGCGGCCACGGTGTTGTCGCGGCGCGACATCGTCATCGCCGCGATCGCCTGTGCGGTGCTGCGCGGCCTGTTCGTCACCGACGAAACCATGGTCGAACAGGCACTGCGCTTTTTCATGGCGACGATTGCCTATGCCGGCTGCGGGCTGCTCGTGGCTGAAATCAGCCGCACCCGCCGGGTGATCCTGGCCCATTACGTGCAGCTGCGCGCCGAACAGCGGCTGCGCCGGCGGCTGGAGCGGCAATTGCGGCTGCTTGCCGAGAGCAGCCCGGCGGCGTTGCTGACCGTGGCCGGCGACGGCCGCATCGTGGCGGCCAACCGCGCCGCGCACGAGATCCTGGACATGGCCGAAGAGGGCGGGCTGGAAGGCCGCGCGGTGCGCGAGTTCCTGCCGCTGCTGGACGATGCGCTGAGCATGAGCGCCAATCTGGATGGCATGCGCACCTCCGCCAGCACCTGGGGCTGCCGCAGCGACGGTACCCGCTTCCCGGCCACCACCTGGTTCTCGGTCTACGAAGACAGCGCCGAGCGTCACCTGGCCGCGATCCTGGTCGACACCAGCGAGGAAGTGCGCGCGCGCGAATCGGCGCACTTCGACGATGTGCTGAAGAACAATCGCCTGCTGGCCGGCGCGGTGTCGCACGAGATCCGCAACCTGTGTTCGGCGGCGGGTGTGGTCACCTCCAATCTGGCGCGGCATCCGGCCATTGGCGCTGATCCGGACCTGGCCGCGTTGCGTAGCCTGGTGGCGGCATTGATGGAGCTGGCGTCCTTCAACCTTCGTCGGCAGCTGCCCGACGACGCGCATGAAACGCGGCTGCAGACGCTGTGCAGCGAGCTGGATGTGATCATCCGTTCGGACTGGGAGGACGTTGAGGGCCAACTGGTGATCCAGATCCCGGCCGACTTCCCCTCGGTGCACGGCGATCGCCATGCATTGCTACAGGTGCTGCTCAATCTGGCGCGCAATTCGCTGCGCGCGGTGCAGGCGCTGCCACCGCAACGCCGCCAGTTGATCGTCAGTGCGCGCCTGGAGCAGGAGCGTGCAGTGCTGAGCGTGCGCGACACCGGGCCCGGCATCGCCGAGCCGGGCCGCCTGTTCCAGCCGTTCCGCAGCGACAGCGACGGCTCCGGGCTGGGGCTGTACATCTCGCGTGCGCTGATGGCCAACCAGGGCGGTCTGCTGCGTTACGCGCCTGGCGGCGAAGGCGCCTGTTTCGAGCTGCATCTGCCGCTGGCGCACGCACCATATGCGGAGGCGCTGGATGGATGAGTCGTGGCGCGCACCGGTGCGCCTCTACCTGCTGGACGACCACACCCTGTTCCGCGAGGGCCTGCTGCGCCTGCTCGGTGCCGACGCCCGCTTCGAGGTGGTCGGGCAGTCCGGCGCATTGGCGCAGGCCATCGTACAGATCGCCTCGCTGACGCCGGACGTGGTCATCCTCGACTACGACATGGGCGAGTACAACGCGCTGGACTACATGCGGCGCCAGGCCGAGCAGGCGCGCCGTCCGGCCACGCTGGTCGTCACCGCCGGGCTGCCCGAGCGCGACGCACTGGCCTTGATCCGGCTCGGCGTGTCCGGTATCTGCCGCAAGGATGTCTCCACCGATGAACTGATCGACAGCATCCATGCGGTGGCGATGGGCCGGGTGCTGATCGACCAGCGTTATTTGCAATCGCTGGTCGCCCAGGGCACCCAGGAAAGCCGGCCCAGCTTTACCGACCGAGAGCGCGAAGTGCTGCGTGGCCTGCTGCGCGGGCAGTCCAACAAGTTGATCGCACGCCAGCTCGGCAGTTCGGAGAGCGCGATCAAGGCCACCTTCCAGCAGCTGTTCAACAAGCTCGACGTGCGCTCGCGCAGCCAGTTGGTGATGGTGATCCTGCAGGATTATCGCGACCTGGTGTGAGGCGTCTTGTTCCTTTGAAAGACATCGGGCCAGCGATGCAGATGCTTATCCGCTGAACCCGATGCAGTTGCAACGGCACGCTGACAGATAGGGCGTGCGACAAGGCCGCATGTGTGACGCTGATCTGCCGCCTTGCAGGCATGCCGATCGGGATGCAACAGACGTTGTTCGCGGACAAGCGCCAAGCCTCACGTCATCACACGATGTCGGACTCATCTGCACGAGGCATGGACAAAGCGCCGGTCATCATGCGCGCCTGATGGAGAGAGGTGTTACATGGCGAAGCCGACGCTGTTCTTCCTGCACGCCCTTGGGTCCAGCAGCAACGAGTGGTCTGGCGTGATCCAGCGACTGGAAGCGCGCTTCGATTGTGTGGCGCTCGATATTCCCGGCTTTGGAGACGCGCCGCCGCTGCAGCATGTCGACACCGCCGCACTGGTTGCCTGGTTTGTCGAAGAGGTGATCCGGCGACAACCGACCTGCTGGTTTGTGGTCGGACACAGCATGGGCGGAAAGATCGCCACCCTGGCGGCGGCGCAGGCGCGCGATGGCGTGGCCGGGCTTGCCGGCTTGGCCGGCGTGATCCTTGTCGCGGCATCGCCGCCGGCGCCCGAGCCGATGGAGGAGTCACGCCGACAGACCATGCTGGCCTGGTTCGAAAAGGGCCATCCCACCCGGCAAGAGGCCGAGCAGTTCATCGACGACAACTGTGCGGCGAGGTTGCCTGCGCCTGTGAGGGACGCGGCTGTAAACGATGTGCTGCGAACCAGTGCAAAAGCATGGATCGCCTGGCTTGCGCACGCCAGTCGTGAGGACTACAGCGCCCAGGCCGGCTGCATGCACGTGCCGGCGTTGATCCTCGCCGGCAGTGAGGATGGCGACCTCGGCGAAGCCGCGCAAACCGCGTTGAACGCCCCGCATTATCACGCTGCGCGTCTTGCCGTCGTGGCCGATGCCGCGCACCTGATCCCCTACGAACAACCGCAACACCTGGCGCAGCTGATCGCAGCGCATGTGGAGCGCAGCATGGACAAGTGCCTGCCTGATGACTTCGTCAGGCTGCTCAATGCAGACCGGGTTGCCCCGCGCATGCGCAAGCTGCTGCTCAGTAGGCATGCCGGCCCGGCCGCAGATGCGCAAGGCGTGCTGAGCCAGCACCAACTGGAGATACTCGTCGCAGTCGTTGCGCGTGTATTGGATGGGGCAGGGGATGCGCGCGGGATTGCACGGCGGATCGACGTCCAGCTTGCCGAGGGCGCAGGAGATGGTTGGCGCCATGCCGCGTTGCCACCCGATCGGCTGGCGATGCCGCTGGGGCTCGACACGCTCGACGCGCTGAGCAATGGATTCGTCGGCTTGTCTGCCGATATCCAGGACCGTTGGCTGCGTGAGGTGTCGCGCGCGACGGCTGGCGATTCCTCGGCGCATGGGCTGGATGCAGCGCAGCTGGCGCATTGGTTCGAGGACGTGCGCGCCGAAGCCGTGCGGACCTGGGTCAGCCTTCCCGCCACGATGGCCGCATTGGGATACGACGGCTTTGCGGTTGGCGGTGTCGGTATCGACAGCCTGGGCTATCAGCACACCGCAGCCGACCGGCAGGAAGCCTGGCAGCTTCCTGCCGAAGGCCTGCGATGAGCCCGGGCATCCACGACGCTGCAGTCGATGTGGTGGTGGTAGGCAGCGGGGCAGGCGGCGGCCCGCTGGCCGCACGGCTTGCACAAGCAGGTCTGTCGGTGGTGGTGCTGGAGGCAGGTGCGGCCTTCAGTCCTGCGTCCCATCTGCCCGATGAGCTGACCACCGGCATCTACTGGATGGAGGAGCGCCTGAGCGGCGGGCAGACGCCCACTGCATTTGGCGCCAACAATTCCGGTTCGGGCCTGGGCGGTTCGACCCTGCATTGGGGCGCCTTCTGCCCGCGTCCGGACAAGCGCGATCTGAGCCTGTCGACGCACACTGGGCAGCGCAGCATGGACTGGCCGATCGCGCATGAAGAGCTACTGTCCTATATCCGCCGCGTGGAGGAGTTCATCGGCGTCTCCGGGCCGGCGCACTATCCGTGGGATCCCGAGCGCAGCTACGCCTATGCGCCGCCGCAGCGCAATGCATCGGCCAACGCGATGGAGCGCGGTTGCCGCACGCTCGGCATCACCGCCACCGACGCGCCTGCCGCGTTGGTGACCAGGGCGCACGCGCAGCCGCACTACGGAATGCGCGCGGCCTGCAACAATTGCGGCGCCTGTCATCAAGGTTGCAGCAACGGCGCCAAGGTGAGCGTCGATACCACCTGGCTGCCGTTGGCGCGCGCGCACGGTGCCCAGTTGCGACCCGGTTGCCGGGTCATCGACATCGAGCTCGACGCCCGTGGCATGGTCAGCGCGGTGGTCTATCAACAGGACGGACGCGAACTGCGCCAGCGTTGCGCAAGCCTGTTCCTGTGCGCAGGCGGCGTGGAAACACCGCGCTTGCTGCTCAACCTGGGGCTGGCCAACTCCAGCGGTCAGGTCGGGCGCAATTTCATGGCGCATGTGGCCACCCAGGTGTGGGGGGAGTTCGACGCGGACATGCGCATGAACCGTGGCTACCCCTCGTCGCTGATCACCGAGGACATGCTGCGCCCGGCCAATGCCGATTTCATCGGAGGCTATCTGGTGCAGAGCCTGGGCGTGCAGCCGATCACCCTGGCCAACACCCTGGCACGTGGTGCAGGCTTATGGGGGAGGGAGCTCGTCTCGACCATGGCGCGCTACAACCGCCTGGCCGGCATCGGCATCAATGGCGAATGCCTGCCGCAGGACGCCAACCGGCTGAGCCTGTCCGACGAGCGCGATGCCTTCGGCCAGCGCAAGGCGCGCATCGACTTCAGCTACGGGCCCAACGAACGCGCGATCGATGCCCACGCGCGCGCATTGCTGCATGCAATCTGGGAGGCGGCAGGTGCACAACGCATCTTCGCCGCCGCCCGCTCCGCACACACGTTGGGCACCTGCCGCATGGGCACCGATCCGGAGCAGGCCGTGGTGGATCCGGATGGTCGCGCATTCGACATCGCCAATCTCTACATCTGCGACAACTCGATTTTTCCAAGTGCGCTGGCGGCCAATCCCGCGCTGGCGCAGATGGCACTTGGCCTACGCACGGCGGAGCGCTTTCTCGCCCGCTAGTTGCGTGCCTACCACCACCTCTCTCTACCACCAGGAGTTCAGCATGGATCTCGGAATCAACAATCGGATCGCCCTCATCAGTGGCGGCGACTCGGGAATGGGCAAGGAGACTGCGCGGCAGCTGCTCGAAGCCGGCGTGCGCGTGGCGATCACCGATCTTCCGGACGGTACGCTCGACCAGGCAGTGGCCGAGCTGTCGGGCCTGGGGCAGATCATCGCCATCGAGGGCGACGTCACCCGCGAGCAGGACGTCGCCGCCATCTGGACACAGGTGCGCGAACAACTGGGCGACCCCGACATCTACATCAACGCAGCGGGCGTTACCGGCGCAACTGGCGACTTCCTGGAGGTCAGCGACGCCGGCTGGCTCGAAACGCTGGACATCAACCTGATGGGCGCAGTGCGCATGTGCCGCCAGGCCATTCCCGCGATGCGCCGCAATCAATGGGGAAGGATCGTGCTGTTCGCCTCGGAAGACGCCGTGCAGCCCTACGTGGACGAGCTGGCCTATTGCGCATCGAAGGCAGGAATTCTGAGCCTGGCCAAGGGCCTGTCCAAGGCCTACGGACCGGACAACGTGCTGGTCAATACGGTGTCGCCCGCCTTCATCGCAACCCCGATGACCGACAAGATGATGCAAAAGCGCGCCAGCGAAAACGGAACCACGTTCGAGCAGGCGATCGAATCGTTCCTGGACGAAGAGCGTCCCGGCATGGTGCTCAAGCGACGCGGCCGCCCGGAAGAAGTGGCCTCGGCGGTTGCCTTCCTGTGCTCCGAGCGCGCCAGCTTCATCAACGGCGCCGGGATCCGGGTGGATTCGGGGTCTGTCTTTACCATCGCGGGTTGAGGCAGGCGTCGTTCCGAGATGCGGCGAGCCACATAAGCTGCCCCATCCTTTCTCTGCACCCGGTACCAGGTGCGGGTAAGTAAGCGCATGTGTAATCGGCTGCAGGAATACTGCAGCCGCGTTGCCCAGGAAACCAGCTCGTTCAGCGGAGTGGGGCGCTCACGTTTGCGGCAACGCACCCACCACAGGCTTGGCAACCGCCTGCGGTGTACGGGCCGCGCAACTCCCCTCGATACCCATCCCACGCCGTATCGCAGGCATTTTCTTCTGCAGGGTAGGAGACGCTACCTTCTGCTTCTCGCTGCGGCATCGCTGTTACCGGCCGCGGCCAACGCTTTCGGCGCGAACTGATACCCCATCGAGCGCCAGGACGATGCGATGCCCAGGTCATAGCCATAGACCAGCGTGACGTGGATGGCCGACATGGCGGCCGCCTTTTTGTCGTTGGCGAGGACGACCTTGGCAATGTGCTCCGCCAACGCTTTGTCGTCGATGCGCCGTTCGGACAGGTTGACCTGCACAACCACAGATTCGACATTCGGCGTGCCGAACACCGTGTTGTGCACGACGCGCGCGGACTGCACGCCCGGCTCGGCACTGACGGCTTCATGGGCCGCCAGCAAGTCCTTGAAGTAGTCACTCTGCGCAAGTTGCCCGGTAAACGCCGGGACTGCCGCGGCTGCGATCATCAACACAGCGACCACCACCAAGTGCACACGCCACACCGGCATCGGCCTGACAGCGGCGAGCGGTGTCTGCGCGGTCACCACCGAACTTCCCACCGCAAGGTCGTGCAACGAACGACGGCCGCGGCGATTGAACAGATACAGATAAAGGATCGAAAGGGTCCCGCCGAAGATCAGCAGCGTCAATACATACTGCAGCGGCGAGAGCAACACATCGCGATCGAACTGTGCGCCGTTGAGGAAGAACGGGATACCCAATACCGAGTAACGCAGCAGCGATCGCGGAAGTGCCAACAGGGCATCGTCCCTGCCAGCGACGCGCACGCCCAGCAGGCGCTTGCCCAGGGTCTGCCCCTTGCAAAGCACGCTGTTCATGACGCCGAAGTAAGTCAGTGCAACGAAGAATCCGACCAAACGCCCATAACCGCCCATCCGCACGAACACATCCAGCAACGCCCAGCCAGCCAACGCGCCGGCCATGCCAAGCACCAGGCAATCGACCAAGAACGCAGCAGACCGCCGCCAAAAACCCGCCGCGCAAGGCGCAGTATCAACTTCCATGTAGTTCCCCGTAAGGTGTTCTCCCGGACGGGATGATGCCATGCTGCAGTCAAGGAGACCACGAGTCGGCGGCTTTACCTGGCGATTCCCGGAAATTTGGTGGCAGATAAAATCTCCGTTTCTGGCCGACAACGGGAGTGGCTGGGGAGGACAGCTTGGGAGAGCCGCGCTGGGGATTTTCGCAAGATGTCGCACAATGAGCTGACTTCTAAGGAACCGCGTCAATGCCTAGTACTGTCCGGCAACACTATGTACCGCGCACCTACTTGAAGGCTTGGGCGGACGCTCGTGGCCAAGTTCGCGTCGAAGATCGAGTGTTGGATAGGGATTTCTCATCGTCGCCTGAAAACGTGTGTGTCGAGCGCTTCTATTACGAAGCCGACGCCACGCGCCCAGATAACGCGATCGAGAAGATGTTCCAGCCTTACGAGAGTAATTATGATCCGCATGCGGCGACCTTGAACGCGATTGCGGCTAGTGGGTCCAACACTGCGCAAGTCTTGGCCGATTTGGCTGCTGCAGGTGCGGATGCAAGCCTCGACACTGCCATTAAGGGCCTCGCGGCAGTAGCCTATTTCCGGACGCCGGCTGCACTCGAGGCTTTGCAGAATGAACTTAAGCATGATCAGTCGGATGCGGCTCAAGCAGCGGCGCTTGTGTCGCAGACACCGCATGACATGGCCAAATTAGCTTTTGATTCAACCTTGCTCAAGCGCTTTCAAGGTCTAGTTCCAACCTATTTTTTGTCGAAAACCCGCCTCTTCACCTGCGATCGAGCCTGCTTTCCATTGCAGTCAGCGCAGTTGTCATCGGGCAACTTCGGCTGGGCCATCGGCAACGATCCAGGAACGCACGCTCTTATGCAGATAGGGCCACATCTGCTAGTCATGCTCTCCATGGAATCTGCTGTCCACCGGCTCAAGGCCATTCAGTTGCCACCTAATCTTTACGATCTGACCTTGCAGATAGTTCGAGCCAACGCACGGCGTTTCCTTATTCTCTAGTGCAAATCGCGCGCAGATTCAAAAGAATCCGCACCCCGCTCAGGGGGAGGTGACTCTGGGGCGGAGCAGGGTAGAGATTAGGACGATTTATGGGGGTAGGGCATGGCAGCTCCCGACTGAGGCTGTGTGAAAATCCCAACATCGCTGACAAGATCTAAGCAATCCTCGATTGTTGCTGATCATGAAGCGATTCGTCGATGTCGTAGATCGGTCACAGACGCTCCTGCTGCCTGACCGCGGCGAGGACTATGTCCACCAGAACAGTCCGGTTCGCCTCGTCGATGCCTTTGTGGATGTACTAGATCTCGGGGAACTGGGCCTCAAGGCTGCCAGCCGCGCCGCAGGTGGCCGACCCACTTACCATCCGGCTGCGCTGCTCAAGATCTACATGTATGGTTACCTCAACCGGGTGCAGTCAATCCACCGGTTGGAACGCGACGCGCAGCGCAACCTTGAGGTGATCTGACTGACCGGGCGGCTGGTGCCTGACTTCAAGACGATCGATGACTTCTGCAAGGACAACGGTGTTGCGATTGTGGCAGTGTGCAGTAGCTTCACTGCGCTGTGCCGCAGGAGGAAGGTGTTCTCGCTTGATGTGGTCGCGATCGATGGCAGCAAGTTCAAGGTGGTCAACAGCCGCGATCGCAACTTCACTGTCGGCAAGATCAAGGCGCGGCGTAGCCAGCTCAATGAGAGCGTGGCCCGTTATCTGGCCGAGCTGGACCGTGCCGATCGCGATCCGGTGCTGCTGTCCGAGGCACGTATCCCGCAGCTGCGCGACAAGCTTGCCAAGCTGCGCGAGCAGATGGCGGCGCTGGATGCCTAACGTTGCACAACCGGCGAGCAGGCCACACATCGCTTTTACCAGCGAAGAGAACGGTCTGACCCTGCACAAGTATTGGTCATCGGCGACGTCAGTTTCCGAGCAACTGTCGAGGCTGCCAGTATTTGAAGGTTAGTCGTCATATTGGAACGAAAGGACACGAATTAAAAAAAAACTGACAGATAGGCCGCCAGGGCGCACAGGAGCGTCAACAGAGCCAATTTCGCATAATGTATATTATGTCAGAATCAGCTTAGCAGCCGACTACCTCACAGCCCCGTTGTCTTCCTGCAGCTCCCGCTTGAACGGCACATCCGGCGGCGGTCTGGCTGTTGCCGGCTGATCGTTGAGATTCGGGTCGCTCAGGCCGCAGCCGCCGCCGAACTGCAGCAACGACACCACACAACTGATCTTGGTGGTCGTGCCCGGGATCGGGATTTCGATCTTCTTCAGGCCGCGCCGTACCCACTCCTGCAGCAGCGACTGGTTCGGCATCCAGTACTTGTCCAGCGAGGTCGGCGTGTAGCCGTACGGCGGACGCTTGAGCCAGGTGCCGCCCTGGGCGATCTGGTCGCGGGTCCAGGTATCGGTTTCGCTGCCTGGCGGTCCTCGATCACCGGCGCCGTTGCCGGCATCGCCGGCTCCGGCGGCGACGTGAACGCTGCCGTCTGCGTTGAACATGCCATTGCGTGTTCCATTGGCGCCTGTGGCTTCACCGGCGCGACGACGGTCGGATTTACTCCAGTCGTCTGCATTGGCCGCAACATCCCAGCCGCCGCTGCGATCTGCTGGCGCCGGGCCGGCATTGCTGGTCGCCGGCTTGGCTGCCGATGCGGCTGCCGCCGTAGTGCTGCTGGGTTGCGCCGATCGCGCCAAATTCGCCTGTGCCTGATTGGGCTGCGTGGACGCCGCCGATGGTTGCGTTGCCGCAGCTACCGACGTCGACGATGTCGGCGCTGGAGTCGCCGGCGTCTGCTGGGCTGGCCCGGCCGGTGCCGGTTGCGGCGCGGGATCCGGCACGCTTGGCAACTCGGTCGTTCGAATGGCCACGTCAGGCATGCGCACAGTCGGCGTGATCTCGCGGCTGCGCACCGATGGCGCAACGACCTGGGGCCGGTCCGGAACGACGATTTCCCGCTCGCGCACCGTCGGTGCGTTGGCAGTGCGCATCGCGACGGTCGAAGCGGGACGCTGCAATTCGCGTAGCTGCGGTTGCTCGGTCACGGTCTGGACATCGCGCTGACGCACCTGAATCTGCGGTGCGGCCGGCTCGACCGGACGCGGCGCCACCGTGATCGTCGGCGGTGGCGGCACGACAAAGTCGTTCGTGGCCACCGGTGTTTCGGTGACCTGTAGCGGCGATTCGATCGTCACCGGCGGCACCTGTACGGTCACGCGTGGCACCTCTGGAGCCACCGGTTCGCTGGCAGCGGCAGCCACCGGTTCCGGCGCGATGTCCTGGGCCTGGGCTGTGCTTGAAGGAGGGTCGACGGACTCGACAGGCGCAGGCACCGACGGCGCTGCGCTTGGCCTGCCGGTCGCAGCGGACTCACTGGATTGTGACGCCGAAGCCGCATCGCCCGAGGCGGCCTGCGCAGCGTCAGTGGGCTGCCCTTGCCCACCGCCCTGCTCTGCCGCACCGTCGCCAATGAAGGTCATGCGCACCCGTGATTCGTCGCCGGTCTGGGTGTCATCCGGCGCCCAGCGCACCGTGACGACCCAAATGAGCAGTGCGATGAAGCCAAGATGGATCAACAGGCTGCCGAGCAGCGCCAGCCAGTGCTGTGGTCGCTGGTCTTTCGGTCGCGGCTCCCAGTGCTGCCACCACAGGCTGCGAAATGCCTGGAACGGCGACAACACCGACGCCACACCAGTACCTGCTGGCGGCGCTGGCCGTGCCAGCAGCACGCCCATCATCTGGTCGTCGTCGAACGCAGCCGCCGGCCCGATGCGACTGCTCATCCAGGTTGCCCAGCCGTAAGGCAGGCCGGTGCGCCGATCCAGGATGAGCTTGCCCGGCATGCGCGCGCGCAGTGCCTGCAGCAGATCGGCGGCCGTGGTCACCGGTGGCGGGGAATCAGGCCGCGCTGTCGCGCGGGATATACGGCGCGTCGCCAGTGGCGTGGTCGGTCGCGTCGCGCACCGCAATCACGCCGGGCACGCGCCCCATCAGGGTCTTCTCGATGCCCTGCTTCAAGGTCACATCGGCCATGCCGCAGCCGTGGCAACCGCCGCCGAAGCGCAGCAGCACGACACCCTCTGCCGAGACCTCCTGCACCGCCACACGGCCGCCATGCGACGCCAGCTGCGGGTTGATCTCGTTCTCCACCACCCAGCGCACGCGCTCCACCATCGATGCGGACTCGGCCGGCGCTTCGCCCTTGATCTTGGGTGCCTTGATGGTGAGCTGCTGGTTGCCGGTGGACTGGGTGACGTAGTCGATCTCGGCGCCATCCACCCAGGGCACGCTGGCGGCGACGATATATAAGGTGAAGCCGTCGCAGTCGATCGCCCATTCGTCGCCGCTCAGGTCCGCCGGTTCGGCGAACTCCAGCCGGGCGTCGGCGCGCGGGGTGCCCGCGTCCACCGCGCTCAGGCGCACGCCCATGCCGGGCACGCCCTCGCGTTCGATGAGCTTGCGGAAATAGGTTTGGGCTTTGTCGGATATCTGGATCATGCGGGTTATTCTACCGCTCAATGCGCCTGCGCTCATGGAACACCGTGATCCTGAGTGAACGCGCTGTCCGCCACCCCTGCGAGACTGTCATGACCGATCTGATTCCCCTGGAACAGGCCCATTGCCTGCCGCGCAAGGGCAGCGACCACAAGCTTGGCGAAGCGCGTCTGGCTGAACTGCTGCCGCAGGTGCCGGGCTGGGAGCTGGCCGAACTGGGCACGGCGATCACCCGCACCTTCCGCTTTGCCGACTATTACCGCACGCTCGCCTTCGTCAACGCGCTGGCCTGGATCGCCCACCGCGAAGACCACCACCCTGACCTGGGCATGCATTACGACCGCGTGGTGGTGCGCTATTCCACCCACGACGTCGGCGGATTGAGCGAAAACGACTTCATCTGTGCGGCCAAGGCCGCCCAGCTTTACGATCAAGGAGCCACCCCATGACCCTGTCTCGCGCCGCCCTCGCCGGCCTGTTCCTTGCCGTCGGCATCAGCGGGTGTGGCAAGTCGTCGCAGCAGCCCGCCGCCCCGGCGGTGGCACCGACCGAACTGGCCGCCTTGAAGACCCCGCCGCCGGAATACTCCCCGCAGCTGGCCTGTGCCGGCATCGGTGGCACCTCGGTGCTTCGGGTCGTGGTGGGTGTCGAAGGCACCCCGACCGATGTCTCGGTATCGCAAAGCAGCGGTCAGCCGGTGCTGGACGAAGCCGCGCAAAAACGCGTGCGCGAATGGAAATTCCGGGCCGCCACGCGTAATGGCCAGGCAGTGCCGCAGACGATCCAGGTGCCGGTCGCGTTCAAGCCGCCGGTGCCGCGCCCGGACGAATGCTTCGCCATCGAAGAGCGTGCGCGTCGAGGCGGCTGAGCCGCGTTTGATGTAGTGCGCGCAGAAGTGCGGCCGCGCCGGCCCGCAACACGCAAGGCTGAGCACGGCGAACGGCCTGCATCAGCTCCAGCTACCCACGGTGCACGCCTGATGCCGGCGTGCACACGTCAGGGTTATCGCGCCAGACACCACGCCTTCGTCATCCAGGCATGGCCATCCTGCAGCCGCAGTGTGGTCATGCGCAAAGTGCGCAGCAGCAGTCGCCACGCTCCCCGCCGAGTACGTTCTATTCCACGAGGTCGTGCGTCACATGCTCGAAGTGTCATCCCACAATGTCTGGACCGCATTTGCGGTCACGCTGGCCGCTGGCCTGGCGACCGGACTCGGCAGCCTGATGGTCGTGTTCTCCAAGAAGCCCAACCCGCGCCTGCTGGCATTCGGGCTGGCATTCGCCGGCGGCGCGATGGTATATGTGTCGCTGTCGGAGATTCTCAACAAGTCGATCGCCTCGTTCTCCAACGCCTACAACGACAAGCTCGGCTTCACCTTCGGCACGCTGGCGTTTCTGGCCGGCATGCTGCTGATCATGGTGATCGACCGCCTGGTGCCCAACCCGCACCAGAGCCTGTCCAGCGACGATCCGCTGTTCCGCGACGACAACCGTGCCTATATCCGCCGGGTCGGCTTGATGACCGCCATCGCCATCACCGCGCACAATTTCCCCGAAGGCCTGGCGACCTTCTTCGCCACACTGGAAAGCCCCGCGGTCGGCATGCCGCTCGCGTTCGCCATCGCGATCCACAACATTCCCGAGGGCATCGCCATTGCGGTGCCGGTGTACTTCGCCACCCGCAACAAGTTCTACGCCTTCGGCGCCAGCCTGCTCAGCGGACTGGCCGAGCCGATCGGCGCCGGCATCGGCTATCTGGCCTTGTCCAGCGTGCTGTCCGAAGCGGTGTTCGGCACGGTCTTCGGCCTGATTTCCGGGGTGATGGTGTTCCTGGCGCTGGACGAATTGTTGCCGGCGGCCAAGCGCTACGCGCAGGGCCACGAGACGGTCTACGGCCTGGTGGCCGGCATGGGCACACTGGCGATCAGCCTGGTGTTGTTCCGCTTCGCCACGCCTTAACGCCCGGCCGAACCGCAGCCGCGGTGCCGGCACGACCATCGGCTCGACCGCCAGGACACATCGGCGACGCGCTGGCGGCCACGACCGGGACGGATGCGTCGCCGCGGCGCAATGGCGGCCTCAGCGCCCCAGCCGGTCCAATGCCTCGGCCAGTTCCGGCGCCAGCGGCGCGCTCAACACATAGGGCGTCTTGCCGGCATCCAGCGCAAATTCCAGCGAAGCGGCGTGCAGGAACAGGCGCTTCAGGCCGAGCTGGTCGCGCAGGCGCTTGTTGACCTCCGCTTCGCCGTACTTGTCGTCGCCGGCCACCGGGTGCCCCAGGTGCTGGGCGTGCACGCGGATCTGGTGGGTGCGGCCGGTTTCGATACGGACTTCGCAATAGGAGTGCCCGCCGCGTCGCTCCAGCAGCTTGAAGTGGCTCAGCGAGGGCTTGCCGATCGCATTGACCTGCACATGCCGCTCGCCGCCCTGGCGCAGCCCGATGTGCAGCGGCGCATCGACCGTCATCACCCCGTCCGGCATACGGCCGACCAGCAAGGTCAGATAGCGCTTGGTGATGCCACGGCCTTCGACACGGTCGTCCTCGCGCATCAAGGCCTGCAGCTCGGTCAGCGCCGAACGCTT
This sequence comes from Xanthomonas sp. WHRI 7064, assembly GCF_040202355.2. Taxonomy (NCBI): domain Bacteria; kingdom Pseudomonadati; phylum Pseudomonadota; class Gammaproteobacteria; order Lysobacterales; family Lysobacteraceae; genus Xanthomonas; species Xanthomonas sp. WHRI 7064. Next base: position 2,505,745 of record NZ_CP167821.1, read on the forward strand.
CTTCGCCACAATCAGCAGGCCGGAGGTATCGCGGTCGAGCCGGTGCACCAGTTCCAGGGTCTGGTTCGGGCGCAGGGCGCGCAGGGTTTCGATGGCGCCGAAGCTGATTCCGCTGCCGCCATGGCTGGCGACCCCGGACGGCTTGTTGAGCGCCAGCAGCCGCGCGTCCTCGAACACGATCGCCGCTTCCAGCCGTGCCAGGAATGACGCCGGTGGCGCCGCCTTGTCGCCCTCCTCGGCCACGCGCACCGGCGGGATCCGCACTTCCTCGCCACCCTCGAGCTTGCGCTCGGCCTTGGCCCGCCCACCGTTCACCCGCACCTGGCCGCTGCGCACCAGCTTGTAGATCAGACTGCGTGGCGCGCCCTTGAGCTGGCCGAGCAGGAAATTGTCCAGCCGCTGCCCAGCACGGTCTTCCGGAACTTTGAGAATGCGCACGCCCACACGGTCGGTGGGCGGCTTGGGGGTATGGGGGTCGGTCATCCGGCTCTTTATTCTGTTACACTCGGCGAGCGAGATAAGGGTTTGATTTCGTTGGAAGTTGATTGGCCAGAAGCCTGCCTTCCGATGATTCCGGCACAGTGCGCGACCACCGCCCCCGGGGCGGCCATGTTAGCGGCTCACCGGCCTACCCGGCCATCGCCGGCGGTTTTTGACCGTCGCGCTGAACATGTCCCGTGCGCTGCCCCGGTTCGTCCGGACGCGGCTGCCGGCCCTGAAACACCTATAAAAACTTAAGACAAGCGCTCCCGCGGCCTGCCGTGGTGTTGCAGCGCTGGAAACCCTGGTCAGGCCTGTCCGCGCGTTGCGCGAAGGGCCGACAAGCTGTTCCAGAGGCGAAACGTCACGGCGTTCCGCGCGGTAGAGCGCGAGAGGAACGCAACAATGAAGCGAATGCTGATCAACGCAACGCAGGCAGAAGAGCTGCGCGTGGCGATTGTGGACGGCCAGACCCTGTACGACATCGACATCGAACAGCCGTCCAAGGAACAAAAGAAGTCCAACATCTACAAGGGCCGTATCACCCGGCTCGAGCCCTCGCTGGAGGCGGCGTTCGTGGACTATGGCGCCGAGCGCCATGGCTTCCTGCCGCTGAAGGAAATCTCCCGCGACTATTTCCAGGCTGGTGTCGACCACAACAAGTCGACCATCCGCGAGTTGCTGCGCGAGGGCCAGGAAATCGTGGTGCAGGTCGATAAGGAAGAGCGTGGCAACAAGGGCGCGGCCCTGACCACGTTCATTTCGCTGGCCGGCCGCTACATGGTGCTGATGCCCAATTCGCCCAGCGCCGGTGGCGTCTCGCGCCGGATCGAAGGCGAAGACCGTGCCGCGCTGAAGGAAGCGCTGGACAAGCTCGACATCCCCGACGACATGGGCGTGATCATCCGCACCGCGGGTGTCGGCCGTGACGCCGAAGAGCTGCAGTGGGATCTGGACTACCTGCTGCAGACCTGGAAGGCGATCGCCGAGGCGGCGCTGAGCAAACCGGCCGCGTTCCTGATCTACCAGGAATCGCGCCTGATCATCCGCGCCCTGCGCGACTACCTGCGCGCCGACATCGGCGAAATCCTGGTCGATACGCCGGAGCTGTATGCCGACGCCCAGGAGTTCATGCAGCAGGTGATGCCGCAGAGCCTGCGCAAGCTCAAGCACTACACCGACGACATTCCGCTGTTCAACCGCTTCCAGATCGAATCGCAGATCGAAGGCGCCTACGAGCGCAACGTGCGGCTGCCGTCGGGCGGCTCGATCGTGGTCGATCAGACCGAAGCGCTGACCGCCGTCGACGTGAACTCCTCGCGCGCCACCAAGGGCAGCGACATCGAAGAAACCGCCTTCCAGACCAATCTGGAAGCGGCCGAGGAAGTGGCCCGCCAGTTGCGCCTGCGCGACCTGGGCGGCCTGGTGGTGATCGACTTCATCGACATGGCCTCGACCAAGCACCAGCGCGAAGTCGAAAACAAGCTGCAGAACGCGCTCAAGTACGACCGCGCACGCGTGCAGTTGGGCCGCATCTCGCGGTTCGGCCTGATGGAAATGAGCCGCCAGCGCCTGCGTCCGAGCCTGGGCGAATCCAGCCAGATCGTGTGCCCGCGTTGCGATGGCCATGGCCGCATGCGCAGCGTCGAGTCGCTGTCGCTGTCGATCATCCGAGTGGCCGAAGAGCACGCCATGAAGGAAAACACCGGACAGGTGCTGGTCCAGGCCCCGGTGGAAATCGCCAACTACCTGCTCAACGAAAAGCGCAGCGCGCTGCGCGAGATCGAGCAGCGTCACGAGTCGCCGATCATCATCGTCGCCGACGAGCAGCTGCACACCCCGCACTACGAAGTCACGCGTCTGCGTGAGAACGAGCTGGGCGAAGACAGCGGCAAGCCGAGCTACCAGCGCGGCACCCCGCGCAAGTTGCCGGTGCATGCCCTGACCAAGGCACAGTTGAATATCCCGGCTGCGCCGGCAGTGACCTCGATCAAGCCGAGCCAGCCGGCTCCGCTGCGTGAGGAGGCCCCTGCCCCGGTTGCCGCTGCACCTGCACCGGCTCCGGTCGCGCCACTGCCGCTTCCCGCGCCGGTCACCGGCGTGGTCGGCTGGCTGAAGCGCATCTTCGGCGGCGTCGAGCCGGTCGCGCCTGCGCCCGAGTCGACCCAGCGTCCGCGTCAGAACGATGCCGGCCGCAGCAGCCGCAACGAGCGTGGCGATCGTGGCGGCCAGCGTCGCGACGGCCGCGATGCCCGCAATGGTGGCAACGGTGGCAATCAGCACCGCGGCAATGGCGGTAACGGCAACGGCAATGGCGCCAACAAGGAGCGTCGTGACGAGCGTCGCCAGCCGGCCAACGGCCAGGCTGCGCAAAACGGCGGTCAGGCGCAGCAGGTGCAGGTGCCCAAGCCGCCGCGCAACGAGGCACAGCAACAGCCCAAGCAGCCGCAGCAGGCCCAGCAGCAGAAGCAGAAGCCGCAGAACCAGGCACCGCGCCCGCCGCGTGCAGCTGCGCAGCAGCAGCAGGACGGCGCGCCGTCCGAGCGGCAGCAGCGCCCTGCGCGTCAGGAAGAAGGCACTGCCTCGGCGCAGACGCTGACCTCGACTGCTGCAACCGCAACGACTGCAACCGTGGTCGCGGCAATTGCCGACACCGCAGCACCGGCAACGCCGGTGGTAGCAGCTGCGGCCACCCCGGCGCATCCGGTCGAGGTCATCGTGACCGAGTCGCATGCCGATCGCGGTACCGACGCAAATGCGGAGGGCCAGGCACCGGAGGCAGCAGGCGATGATGCGGCAAATGGCGAAGGCGGCAGCCGTCGTCGTCGCGGCCGTCGTGGTGGCCGTCGCCGCCGTCGCGGCGCTGGCGCAAACGGTGAAGGCGGTACCGGCGTCGATGGTCTGGAGACAGACGATCTGGACGGCGACGCCGAAGGCGATTTCGATGGCGACAACGAGAGCGACGAAGCCGGTGCGCAGGTCCACACCTCGGCTGCCCCGCGCGCCGGTCAACCGGAGTTCGACTTCGACGACGACGCGAGCACGCCTGCGGTATCGGCACGCGCCAAGCCGGAGTCCAGCACTCCGGCCGCAGTGAAGCCGCGCCCGGTCCCGAAGGAGCGTGCGGAAGCACCGCTGGCGGCCGACACGACGTCGACCACGGCGCCGGTTTCCAATGCCACGCCGTCGTTCGAGCAGCAGGCTGCAACTCCGGCAGTCACCGCAGCCGAACACGCACGTGGCGACGCATCGGCGGCCTCTCCGGCACCGGCTGCAACCGCACCGGCCAGCAACACGGCGCCGGCTGCATCGGCACCGGTTGCGCAGGCTTCTGCCGCTGCATCGACGCCCCCGCAAGCGCCGCAGGCTCCCGTTGTTGCGCAGGAATCGGCGAGCTCGCCGGCTCAGGCCCCGGTTGCCGCTCCGGCTCCGTCCGCTGCCTCGCCATCGGTTGCCACCTCGGCTCCGGTCGCGACGCCAGCCGCGGCTCCTGCAGCTCAGCCGGTCGAGCGTGCTGCTCCTTCGGCCGTGCGTTCGCCCGAGCCGGCTGTGCAGTCAACGCCGGTGCCGTCGGCATCCGCCGACGCTGCAGCGTCTGCGGTTGCTCGGCAGGAACAGGCAGCACCGGTTGCAGCCGCGGCAGCAACGCAAGCGGAGCCGGTGAAAACCGACGCAGCGCCGGCAGCCGTCAGTGTGCCCAAGCCGGTCGCTGCTGCGTCTTCGAGCGCGCAGGCGGACGTGGTGACATCCAAGCCGCAGCATGCCGAGCAGTCATCGGCTGCAAGCCCGGTAGCCGATGTTGCCGCGACGTCCACCGCAACCGTGCCGCAGACCTCGCCGTCTGCCGACGCTGCGCCGGCACGCAAGCCGTATGCTCCTGTGCAGACCACGCTGCTTGACGCATTGGCTCCGGCCGACGCAACAGCAGCGACCGTGGCATCGACGCAGGCCGAAACGCCGGTGCCGTACAAGGCGCCCGAGCGGCCTGCAGCGGTCGCGCCCGTGCTGTCTGCGGACGCCAACGAGCAGACTGCTGACAGGCCGAAGCCGACCGTCGTCGTGTCCGAAGCTGCAAAGCCTGCAGATGCAGTGCGCAATGGCGATGACGCGCAGGAGCAGCAGGACGACACCAACAAGCCGCGTGGCGATCACTGATCGTTTCCCAGCCGGTTGAACCCGACTGCGTGAATCCAGGCGGGTAGTGTCAAACAAGGCGGCCTTCGGGCCGCCTTGTTTTTGTGTGCGGCAGTGTCATGCCGATGCTGGATGACCAGGCTTTGCAGGGATCGCAACGAGACGGTTGCTGCGCTCGCAGTCGCGCTTGTCCCGGGCACTGTTCCCACCGCATCAACGAGCGCCGGAGCTGCTGTCGCCAATGTCGCGACTCAGGCAGAAGCCAGCACCATCATGGCCCGACGCCGTAAGTACATCCACGCCAGCAAACCGAAATGTCCGCTGCTACGCACCGGCAACCGCTCGTCATCGAATGCAGCGGCGTTCAAACCGATTCGATCGGCCTGCTCCAATGGCGCGGCGCACTGCGCTGCAACGACAGGTCATCATCGGCAGCCGTCGCAAGCGAAGCGCCTCTCGGGCAGTGAATGCCGAAGCGAACATGTGCACTTGCGTGCACGCAGAAGTGCGGCTCCCGCGCAGAACAGCGCGAATGCTCTTTTCACCGGCTTGTTGTGCAGCAGCATCTCACTGCTGCATCTGCAAGATCGAAACCCGAGGGCGTGGCTTACAAGGTACGCGCCGGATCGGTCAGGCCGTACTGATTGGCCAGACGCGCCAGGGCGATGTTGTCCTGGATGCCGACCTTCTCGAACAGGCGCGCCTTATGCGTGTTGATGGTCTTGGCGCTGAGATTCAGGCGCTTGGCGATGTCTTCCTGGCGCAGGCCCTGGGTCAGCAACAGGGCAACCTCCAGTTCGCGCGGCGATAGCGCGTCGAAGGGCGAGCTGCCCCCTTCCAGGTTGGACAGGGCCAGATTCTGCGCAATGGTATTGCCGAGATAGCGCCGGCCCAGTGCGACTTCGCGCACCGCACGCAGCAACTCCTGCGCATCGCCGCCCTTGCCGACATACCCCGATGCGCCGGCTTCGAGCAGACGCTTGGGCAATGGGCCATCTTCCAGCACCGAGACGATGATGACGCGGGTGCCGTAATCGCCCTTGACGATGCGCTCGGTGATTTCCAGGCCGCTGACACCGGGCAGGTGCAGATCGCACAGCACGATCTCGGGCTTGAGCTGACGAATTTGCGGCAAGGCCGCTTCCCCGCTCTCCGCTTCTCCCACCACATCGATGTCCACTTCCTTGGACAGGATCATCTTCATGCCGGTACGCACGAGTGCATGATCGTCGATCAGAAAAACTCTGATGGTCATCCTTGTTGTCCTCGCTGTGCGGCTGGCTGGTGCAGCCTATCTCCGTGAATAATTCAGGGCAAGCTCGATGCGACGTATTACGTTCGAGTAAGAGCGCAAAGCGCTCTGCCGCCACGCTTCATGGTAGGCATTGCATGCACTATCGCGGCGTGATCGGATGATGCGAGCGCGCCCAATACACGAACATCGGGCATTTCACTCGCGCTCGGTCAGATTTTTCCTGCTTCGGTGCTGCGCTCGGCATCCACCAATGGGCGCAATTGCGCATCGAGTGCAACGCGTGCGTCGAACACGAAGCAGCGGCCGTCGTAGCCTTCGCCCCCGACCTCTTCGAAGTAGCCGAGGATGCCGCCCTCGAGCTGCAGCACGTTGTCCATGCCATCGGCCTGCATCCACAGCGCCGCCTTCTCGCAACGAATGCCGCCGGTGCAGAAGCTGACCACGGTGGCGTCGGCCAACGCAGCGCGATGTGCTTCCAGCGCAGCCGGCAAGTCGGTGAACTTGTCGATCGGCAGCGTCAACGCGCCCTGGAACGTGCCGTACGCCACTTCCTGGGCATTGCGCGTATCCAGCAGCACCAACGGGCGGCCGCGATCGTCGCGCCCTGCCCGCATCCAGTCGCGCAGCGTGGCGGGCGTCACTGCCGGCGCACGGCCCTGCAGCGGCGAGGCATCGTCGCGACGAAAGCTGATGATCTCCGGCTTGACCTTCACCTTGAGCCGCGCAAACGGCTGCAACGCGCTCAGGCTGTACTTGATGCGCATCTGCGCAAAGCGCGCATCGGCCTGCAGCCACGCATAGAACGTGTCGACCTGCTCGGCTTCGCCGGCCAGAAATAGGTTGATCCCCTCTTCGGCCACCAGTACCGATCCCTTCAAGGCCTGCTGCCCGGCGTGTGCCAGGACGCTGTCGGCGAGCGACTGCGGGTCCTGGATGGTGACGAATTGGTAGGCAGCGGTATTGGTGATCATGCGGCCATTTTAAGCCGATGCGGCCGCAGGTGCGATCAGCCGCGCAACAGCAGGAACGGCAGCAGGATCAGAGAGGCGACAACCAGCATGCCGATCAACGTGGCGATCACGAACAGCGGACGCTTGCGCAGCAGCGCGCCGAAGGTTTCGGCCGTGCCGGCAGCGAGCGCATCCTGGCGCTGCGCTCGCGCCACGGCGCCGCGCTGGGCCTGATACGCATCCATCAGCGCCTTGGCGCGCGGGTGATCGGCATCGTCGCTGAGCCAGATGCCGCCGGCGGAGATGCCCCAGTTGCTGGGCCGGGTTTCGTAGATCTGCACCAGATGCTCGCGCATCAGCGCCCGCACCTCGTCGGCTTCGTCATCGGGAACGTTGCGCAGATTGAGCAGCAGCTTGGCCATGGGCGCGATGATACCGGGAGCCAGGTGCGATAATGACGCACTCCCTTTGCTGGACCATCCCATGCGCCTTCTGTTGACGCTTTGTGCTGCCCTGCTGCTCGCGGGCTGTGCGCCTGCCCTGCCGCCGTCCGGCGGCACCATCGCCACGTTCGAGCGGATCGACCGCAACATCGGCACCGGTGCCGAAGCCACACCGGGCGCGATGGTCACCGTGCATTACACCGGCTGGCTGTATGACGAAAAAGCCGCCGACAAGCATGGCAAGAAGTTCGACAGCTCGCTCGACCGCGCCGAGCCGTTCCAGTTCGTGCTGGGCGGCCATCAGGTGATCCGCGGCTGGGACGAGGGCGTGGCCGGCATGCGTGTGGGCGGCAAGCGCAGCTTGATGATTCCGCCCGAGTACGGCTATGGCGACAACGGCGCTGGCGGCGTGATCCCGCCCGGCGCATCGCTGGTGTTCGATGTGGAATTGCTCGGCGTGCAGCCGCGCTGAAGGGCTGAGCAATGACGGATGCGAGCAAGCGGCGGTTGGCCATCATCGGTGGTGGACCGGCCGGCCTGATGGCGGCAGAGGTAGCATGTGCGGCAGGCCTTGCGGTCGACCTGTACGAAGCCAAAGGTTCGGTGGGGCGCAAGTTCCTGATCGCCGGCAAGGGCGGCTTGAACCTCACCCACTCCGATCCGATGCCGTTGTTTGCGCAACGCTATCGCGAGCGCAGCGAGGCGGTTGCATCGTGGTTGCAGCAGTTCGATGCGGACGCGCTGCGCGCCTGGGCGCGCGACCTGGGCGTGGAGACCTATGTCGGCACCTCGGGGCGCGTGTTCCCGATGGATCGCAAGGCCGCGCCGCTACTGCGTGGCTGGGTGCGCCGACTCAAGGAACAGGGCGTTGTGTTTCATGTGCAGCATCGTTGGCTTGGCTGGAGTGATGACGGTGCGCTGCGTTTCCACTCTCCCACCGGTGATGTCGAACGCACCGCAGATGCCGTGGTGCTGGCGCTCGGTGGCGGCAGCTGGCCGCAGCTCGGCTCCGATGGTCGCTGGCAAGGCGTGCTGCAGGAACGCGGCATTGCGGTGGCGCCGCTGGTGCCGGCCAACTGCGGCTTCGACATCGCCTGGAGCGCGCATTTTGTGCAGCGGCATGCCGGTGCGCCGCTCAAGCCCGTGGTCGCGCACTGGCAGGATCGCAGCGGCACACCGCAGCAGTTGCAGGGCGAGTGCGTTGCGACGTCCACCGGCATCGAGGGCAGCCTGATCTATGCGCTGGCTGCGGATCTGCGCGCGCAGATCGATGCCGATGGCGTCGCCGAGCTTGGCCTGGACCTGCTCCCGGGACGCTCGCTGGAACGCGTCAGCGGCGAACTGGAAAAACCGCGCAAGGGACGCAGTTTCAGCGAGCACCTGCGCCGGCAGGTCGGCATCGACGGCGTCAAGGCCGCCTTGCTCTACGAACACCTGGGCAAACAGGCGGGCGACGATCTTGCGCTGGTGGCGCGTACGCTCAAACACTTGCCGTTACGCCTGCTGCGACCGCGCCCGCTTGCCGAGGCGATCAGCTCGGCCGGTGGCGTGCAGCTGGAGGCACTGGATGCGCAGCTGATGGCGCGCGCGCGGCCTGGCGTGTTCTGCGCCGGCGAGATGCTCGACTGGGAAGCCCCGACCGGCGGCTATCTGCTGACCGCCTGCTTCGCCAGCGGATTACGTGCCGCGCATGGCGCGGTGCAGTGGCTGCAGCAGACCGACCGCGCTACAGACGATCGCTGACTGCCTCGCGCGGCCACACCGATTTGACGTCGTAAATCACCGCACCCGGTTTGCCCAGTGCGGCAATACGCTGGGTGTCGTAGTCGCGGTATTGCGCATGCGCGACTGCCAGCACGACGGCATCGTACGCACCTTCGTCCGCAAGCTCGCACAACTGCACGCCGGCATGTTGCAGCGCCTCTGCGGGGTCGGCCCACGGGTCGCAGGTGTCGACCTGCACGCCCGCGGCTTGCAGCAGTTGCACCAGCTCCAGCGCTCGGCTGTTGCGCAGGTCCGGGCAGTTCTCCTTGAAGGTGGCGCCCAGCACCAACACCCTCGCCTGCGCAAGCACCACGCCACGTGTGGCCAGCATGCCGCAGACGCGCTCGGCCACGTGCCGGCCGACGCGGTTGTTGACCTGGCGCGCGGTGTGGATCAGGTCCGGGTGATAGCCCACGCTTTCGGATTTGTGCATCAGGTAATACGGATCCACCCCGATGCAGTGACCACCGACCAGGCCGGGGCGGAACGGCAGGAAATTCCACTTGGTTCCGGCGGCTTCCAGCACGTCCAACGTATCGATACCCAGCTTGTCGAAGATCAAGGCCAGCTCGTTAACCAGCGCGATATTGACGTCGCGCTGGATGTTTTCCACCACCTTGGCGGCCTCGGCCACGCGCATCGACGGCGCCCGCCAGGTGCCGGCAGTGATGATGCTGGCGTACAGCGCGTCGACCGCATCGGCGGCTTCTGCGGTGGAGCCGGAGGTGATCTTGCGGATATCGCGCAGACGCCGCTGGCGGTCACCCGGATTGACGCGCTCGGGGCTGTAGCCGCAGAAGAAGTCGTCGTTGAAACGCAGCCCCGATGCGGCTTCGAGCAAGGGCACGCAGACTTCTTCGGTAGTGCCCGGGTAGACGGTGGATTCGTAGATCACCAGGTCGCCGGGTTTGAGCGCAGCGGCGATCAGCGTGGTGGCACTACGCAGCGGTTCCAGGTCGGGCTGCTCGAAGCTGTCGATCGGCGTCGGCACGGTGACGATGAAGATGCTGCACGCAGACAGGTCCGCAGCGTTCGCGGTGTAGCGCAACCGGGTGGCGGCAGCCAGCTCGGTGTCGTCCAGCTCCAGCGTGGCGTCGTGACCGTCGCGCAGCTGCGCGACCCGCTGCGCATCGATGTCGAAGCCCAACGTATCGCGTTGCTCGCCGAATGCAACGGCCAACGGCAGGCCGACATAGCCCAACCCAATCACGGCGATGCGGGCCTGCTGCGGAGCGAGTAGCGTGGTGCTGGACATGCGGTTCCTTCGATCGTGCGCAGCTGGTTGCTGCGCGCCTGCGCGGTGGGAGCATAGCGCAGGCAGCCATCCGGTCATCAGTGCGGCGAATCGGCGACGCGGCGATTCACAATCGGCGCGCAATCAGGCACGCTATCGCAATGCCCGGGTGGCGAAACTGGTAGACGCAAGGGACTTAAAATCCCTCAGCTGCAAGGCTATGCGGGTTCGATTCCCGCCCCGGGCACGCTCTGATGGCGCTGCAAATCGCACAAGGCCATCGACGCGCAAGCAAACCTTGCCTGCTGCGATGTTGCAGCGCTCTCGCATTACGCAGTCCAGCCTCCGCGTCGCGCTTACAAATGCGTGGCGCGCCCTCAGCCAGCTCCCCTGTCCCGGACATCACCGCAACCGTCAGCGCATCGCAGGCTGAGATGGAATAGCGCGAGCAGATTGGTGATCACGGCTGCGATAGACGTGGACAGCGATGCCAAGGCCTGCTCCGAGTGAGATGAAGCGGCGCGCCATTGCATAGCGATGCAGACCGCGGTGCCCTTCCGTGCGTCTGGAGAGCAGCAACTGCAGCATCCACGCAGTGCCACGCACAACGATGCGATCTTGTTTACGACAGAAGTCCTGGCGCCAGCGGTGCACTAGGCGCAATGCACCTCTGGCATCAAGCACGCGGCCCTATGTCAGCAAGAAGAAGGCGAATAGTTGCCCTTCAAGTGCTACGTCCAGCACCAGCGTCGGCCAATAAAAAACCCTGTATATCGTTCGATATACAGGGTTCGAATTTGGAGCGGGAAACGAGACTCGAACTCGCGACCTCAACCTTGGCAAGGTTGCGCTCTACCAACTGAGCTATTCCCGCGTGGAGCAAAATTGTACAGCTTGTTACTTCGTTGCGCCAGTCCTGTCGTCGTTGCCGACGCATGAAACAACGCATGCAATGTGGAGGCCTGGGCCGGAATTGAACCGGCGTACGCGGATTTGCAGTCCGCTGCATAACCACTCTACCACCAGGCCGAAACATCAAACCCAAGGCATCCTGCCTTGAAACAACGAGACCTCCGGCAAGGGGCCTTGTCTACATCTGGAGCGGGAAACGAGACTCGAACTCGCGACCTCAACCTTGGCAAGGTTGCGCTCTACCAACTGAGCTATTCCCGCTTGGGAGGCGAAATTCTACAGCGAACAGCATCGCTGTCAACTATTGCTTTCGACTTTTTTCGGTTTGCTGGTGATCGCGGCTTTTTCGTCGGCGCGCAGGCTCGGCCAAGCGGCCTGCAGGTACTGGAATCCGGACCACAGCGTCAGCAATGCGGCGATCGCCAGCGTCCAGTAACCGGCGCGGAAGATCAGGTTGCCGAACCAGATTTCGTGCGTGGGCATCTGCCCCGGCGTCACCGAATACAGCAAACACAGCAGCGCGACCATCTGGGCGGTGGTCTTGACCTTGCCGATCACCGCCACCCGCACCTTGGCACGCTGGCCGATTTCGGCCATCCATTCCCGCAATGCGGACACTGCGATTTCACGGCCGACGATGACCGCCGCCCAGAACGCCATCCACGGCGTGGGGTGTCCCTGCACGATCAGGAACAACGCCACTGCGACCATCAATTTGTCGGCCACCGGGTCCAGGAATGCGCCGAAGGCCGAATACTGGTGATAACGCCGCGCGACCCAGCCATCCAGCCAGTCGGTAATGGCAGCCAGCGCGAACACGCCGGCGGAGGCGAAATTGGTCCAGGTGTACGGCAGGTAGAACACCACGACCAACACCGGGATCATCACGATCCTCAGCAGTGTCAGCCACGTGGGGATGGTCAACTTCATTACGGACTCGACTCGCCTGCCGCATCGGGAAGCGCCAGCCCGTGCAGGTTAGCGTAGATTCGCGCGGCAAGTGCGGCATTGACGCCCTCCACCCGCGCAATCTCGGCCTCGCCGGCGGCCTTGAGCCCGACCAGGCCACCGAAATGCTTGAGCAGGCTCGCGCGTCGGCGCGGACCGATGCCGGGGATATCCTCGAGCTTGCTGGTCATGCGCGCCTTCTGGCGGCGACCGCGGTGACCGGTGATCGCAAAGCGGTGCGCCTCGTCGCGCACCTGCTGGATGAACTGCAGTGCCGGCGATGCCGCACCCGGCCGCAGTTCGCGGCCGTCGGCCATGATCAGCGCCTCGTGCCCTGCCCTGCGCTCCTCGCCCTTGGCCACGCCGACCAGCAGCACATTCTCGATGCCCAGATCGGCCAGCGCGCCCTTCGCTTGCGCGAGCTGACCGGCGCCGCCGTCGATCAGCAGCACATCTGGCAGCACGCCGTTTTCTTCCACCGCGCGTCGAAAACGCCGTTCGATGGCCTGACGCATCGCGGCGTAGTCATCGCCCGGCGTGATCCCGGAAATATTGAAGCGCCGGTATTGGCCGCGCACCGGGCCGCTGGCATCGAACACCACGCACGAGGCCACCGTCGCCTCGCCCATGGTGTGACTGATGTCGAAGCACTCCACCCGCCTGACCTGCTCGGCCAGCCCCAGCATCTCGCGCAATGCCTCGCTGCGTGCGTGCTGCGCACTCTGGCTGGTGAGTTCGGTGACCAGGGTCAGCTGTGCGTTGCGTGTCGCCAGCAACAGATAGCCGGCACGCTCGCCGCGCACGTTCCACTTCAACGTCACCTTGTATTCGGCGGCGGTGCTGAGTGCGGCTTCGATCAGCTCGGCATCGGGAATTTCGCGATCGAGCAGGATCTCGCGTGGCGGCGAATGTTCGGCGTAGTACTGCGACACGAACGCAGCCAGGATTTCGTCCGCGCTGTCTTCGCCATTGGTCTTGGGAAAGAACGAGCGCGTGCCCAGGTTGCGGCCGTCGCGAAAACTCAGCAGCAGTACGCAGGCCTGGCTGGCTTGCGTGGCGCAGGCCAGCACGTCCAGATCCGCCGCGCGGCCGTCCACGTACTGGCGGTTCTGCATGCTGCGCAGCGAGGAAAGCAGATCGCGCAGGCGTGCGGCGCGCTCGAACTCCAGCGCCTCGCTGGCCTGCTGCATCGATTGCATGATCTCTTCGCCGAGCTGGTCGCTCTTGCCTTCCAGAAACATGGTGGCGCGGCGTACCGATTCGGCGTAATCGGGCGCGGCGACCAGCTCCACGCAGGGTGCGCTGCAGCGGCCGATCTGGTATTGCAGGCACGGCCGCGAGCGGTTGCGGAACACGCTGTCTTCGCAACTGCGCAGCTTGAACAGCTTGTGCATCAGGCTCAGCGTTTCGCGCACGCCGGTAACGCCGGTGTACGGGCCGAAGTAGCGCCCCTGCACGGCACGCGGGCCACGATGCAGGGCGATGCGCGGCCACTGCTCGCGGGTCAGCAGCACGTAGGGATAACTCTTGTCGTCGCGCAGCGATACGTTGTAGCGCGGCGACAGCGACTTGATCAGCTGGTTTTCCAGCAGCAGCGCTTCGGCTTCACTGCGGGTCACGGTGACATCCATCCGCGCGACCTGCGACAGCATCGAGGTCAGCCGCGCATTCTTCGGCGTGCCGTTGAAATAGCTGCCCACGCGCTTGCGCAATGCACCGGCCTTGCCGACATACAGCAAGGTGTCGTCGCCCGCGTACATGCGGTAGACGCCGGGCGCGGTGCTCAATTGCGCAGCAAACGCCTTTCCATCGAAATCGGATTGGGGCCTTGCGTTCATTCTTCTATCGAAACATCGCGCAGTTCGCCGCTCGCCAGGTCGTAGCGCAACACGGCATGGGCATCGGTCTCGGCAATCCACACCGCACCGGCGGCGACCGCCAGCCCGGCCGGGCCATGCAGGCGGCGCGGCAGCGCGACCGTGGTCAGTTCGCCGCCACCCAGACGCAGGCAGCGCAGGCGGCCGTTGCCGGTGTCGGCGATCCACAGCATCGGCGAATCGGCCGCCAGCGCGATGGCTTGTGGAAACTGCAGCCGCGCAGTGCCACGCGGGCCGTCCTCGTGGCCGAACTGCCAGGTGCCCTGCCCGCCGACCAGGGTCTGCACCAGATCGCCACGCAATTGCATGGTGCGGATCGACGAGCCCAGCCCATCGCAGATGTAGGCCACCTGCTGCACCGCGGCCAGGCCGGCCGGCTGTGCGAACGCGGCCAGATGCCCGCTGCCATCGCGAATCTCGAGCGCACCGGTACCGGCGCGTGCGCTCAATGCGGCGCGGCCCAGGTCATAGCTCCAGATGCGGTTGTCGCCCGCCATGGCGATCAACACCTGATTGTCGGCCACGGCCAGACCTTGCGGATAGTTCAGCGCCGAGGCGCCGGCAAACGCCAGCGGCCCCTCGACCGGCTCGCCGGAGCGCCCGGTGCCGCACAAGGTGTCGACCTGCCCGCTGCGCAGGTTGATGCGACGCAGGGCGTGATTGCCGGTATCGGCGACATACAGCTGGTCGCGCTCCAGGGCCAGGCCTTGCGGACGCCGGAACGCTGCCTCACCGACGCCACCATCGATGAAGTCCGCGTTGCCGTGGCCGAACCGACGTAGCACGCGGCCGCCATGCGTGCATTCGAGCACGCGGTGATGGCCGGTGTCGGCGATGTACAGGCGGTCCTCGGTGGCGGCAAGCCCGGTTGGAAACCGCAGCTCCAGGCGCGGCTCGGGATCGCGCTCGGCCACCCCGTGCAGGTCGGCATCCGACGGCGGCTGCTGGCCTTCGCACAGGGCGACCAGCGCCTTATCGAGATCGCCGGTCACGCCGACCAGGCGCTGACGCTCGCGGCCGTAGGCATCGAGCAGCACCAGCGTCGGCCAGGATTCGATGCCGAAACGGCGCCAGGTCTCCCAGTCCCTGTCGAGCAAAATGGGCGCACTGACACCATGGCCGCGCAGCTGCTTGAGCGCGCGTTGCGGCTCGCGTTCGCTGTCGAAGCGCGGCACCTGCACCACGATCACCTGCAGCCGGCCGGGGCTGCGCGCCTGGAAATGCGCCAGCTCGGCCAGGCGCTCGGCGCACCACACCGAGCTGGCATTGACGAATGCCAGCACCAGCGCCCGCCCGCGATGCTCCTGCAGGGTGGATGGCCTGGCATTGAGCCAGGTAGGAAATTCCGGCAATTCCTGGGTAAGCTGGGCAGTCATACCGTAATTATGCCCAAGCCCGATTAGCTGCGGGTGAGTCTGGCCACGGTCTGGCGCGCAGCGGTATCGACCAGCCGCCAGGCACGCTCGAAATCGTCCATGCCGCCGGTATAGGGGTCGGGGATATCGTTGCGCTCTTCCACACCCGCCCAGGGCAACCAGAGCGCGACCTTGTCGCGCAGCGGCGCCGGGGCGAGGCGCTGCAGATCGCGCAGATTGCTGCCATCGGCACACAGCAGCCAGTCGAAGTGTTCGAAGTCGGCGCTACGCACCTGGCGCGCGCGCAACCCGGAGATGTCCACGCCATGGCCGCGTGCACAGCGAATCGCGCGCGGGTCCGGTGGATCGCCAGCATGCCAGTCACCGGTGCCGGCCGAATCGACCTCGATCCGCCGCGACAACCGCGCCTCGTCCAGCCGCGCACGCAGGGCGCCCTCGCCCATTGGCGAGCGGCAGATATTGCCCAGACACACGATCAGCACCCTCATGCCGCTGCCACGCGGGTTTGCGCGCGCGCCAGATCGTCCGGCGTATCGATGCCCGGCGGAAACTGTTCGGGCGTCAACGCCACCGCGATGCGGTAGCCGGCCTCCATCACGCGCAATTGTTCCAGCGACTCGATGCGCTCCAGCATGCCGGGCGGCATTGCCGCGAAGCGCTGCAGAAATCCTGCGCGGTAGGCGTAGATCCCGATATGGCGCAGCCATTGCCCGTCACCGGGCAAGCTGTCGCGCTGACTGGCGAAGCTGTCGCGATGCCAGGGAATCGGCGCGCGACTGAAGTACAAGGCGTCGCCACCTGCGTTACGCACCAGCTTGACCACGTTCGGATCGAACAGTTCGTGCGCGCCGTCGACCTGTGCGGCCAGCGTGGCCATTTCGGCGCCGGAGTGCAGCAGCAGCTCGGCCACCGCACGGATGCCGGCGGCCGGCGCAAACGGCTCGTCGCCCTGCAGGTTCACCACGCAGGTGTCGGCTTCCCATCCGGCGATCCGCGCGCATTCGGCAAGCCGGTCGGTACCCGATGCGTGCGCGTCGCCGGTCATCGCCACATGCACGCCGGACAGGCCTTCGACCACCTCGGCAATGCGTGCATCGTCGGTGGCCACCCAGACCTCGCGCGCGCCGGCCAGCAGCGCCCGCTCGGCCACATGCTGGATCATCGGGCGATCGCCGATCAACTGCAGCGGCTTGCCAGGCAAGCGCGTGGAAGCGTAGCGCGCGGGAATGGCGACGACGAAATCTGCAGGCGGTGAGTTAGTCATGCGTGCGCGCTCTGGAAAACAGGAAGAGATGAAGAAACGAGATAACCGAATCGCATGATGTCGTGGTGTGATTGAGCGAAGTCGCGGTGTTCAGTTGAGCAGCGATGCCCTACATCAGCACTACGCGCCGCTGCATGCACTGCTCGCACAGGCACACCGACCATCTTGATTGGTCCTTGCCCGCCCAACGTCGCGGGACCTTGATGTTCTTGCGGCGTGTCCCGCGACGGTGGGTCGGCAAGGACGCTGCAACCAAGCCGCAGATCGCCCACCGGCGCAGCGTTCACACGCCCTGCCGGCTGGCCAACTTGTCCAGGCGATCCAGCAGGCTCACCCAGAACGCCGCCGGCAGCTCCGCCTTGAGCGGCACGCTGTACAGCCATTCGTCGGCAAATGGCCTGCATTTCACTGCATCCTTTTCGGTCATCAGCACCGGCAAACGGCTGCCGAAACTGAAATCCGCCGCGCGATACACGTGATGATCAGGGAAGGCATGCGGCACTACACCGATGCCGCGCGCGCGCAGCATCGCGAAGAAGCGTTCCGGGTGCGCGATCCCGGCCACGGCATGCACGCGCTGGCCGGCCAGCCGGCTCAATGGCTGAGCGCGCTTGCCATCCATCGGCTGCACGCTGTCGATGCTCAGGCGCATCTGCCATTCGCCGAATCCGGCGTCATCGGGCGCGGGTGTGGTCGCTGCTGCGCTGGCCTGGCCCAGATTGACCACGCGGAAATCGCAGTCGCGTGCACGTGCAGCCGGCTCGCGCAGCGGCCCGGCCGGCAACAGGCGCCCGTTGCCGTAGCGGCGCTGGCCATCGACCACTTCGATCTCGACATCGCGGGCCAGCCGGTAGTGCTGCAGCCCGTCGTCGCAGACGACGATGTCGCAGCCCGCTTCGACCAGGGCGCGCGCCGCAGCCAGGCGATCGCTGTCCACGCGTACGCGAGCACCGGTCTTCCAGGCGATCAGGACCGGCTCGTCGCCGCCGAGCGCGACCGGCGTGTCCGCCTCGACCCAGCGCGCCGTGCCCGATTCGTCACGGCCATACCCGCGGCTGGCCACGCCGGGCGTCCAGCCGGCCTCCTGCAACTTGGCGACCAGGGCAATCGTCAACGGCGTCTTGCCGGTGCCGCCGGCAGTGACGTTGCCCACCACGATCACCGGCACCGGCACGCCGTGGCGCTTGCGCCAGCCGCGGCGATACAGGGCGCGTCGCAGCGCGATGGCAGCGCCGTAGACCGGCGCCAGCAGGCGCGCCGACAGCGGGATCGGCGCACTGTCGTACCAGTAACCCGGCGTGCGGGTGCCGCGCTTGCTCATGCCTGACGTTCGCGAAACTGCATGCCGTGCAGGTGCGAGTACAAGCCGCCCTGCTCCAGCAATTGGTGATGCGTGCCGCGCTCGACGATGCGGCCCTGATCCATCACCAGCACCTGGTCGGCATGCTCGATGGTGGACAGGCGGTGCGCGATCACCAGCGTGGTGCGGTCCGGCATCAGCTTGTGCAAGGCGTCCTGCACCAGGCGTTCGGATTCGTTGTCCAGCGCCGCGGTGGCTTCGTCCAGGATCAGGATCGGCGCGTCCTTGAGCATTGCGCGCGCGATCGCCAGCCGCTGGCGCTGGCCGCCGGACAGGCGCCCGCCCTTGGTGCCCACATGCGACTGCAGGCCTTCGGGCAATTGTGCGACGAACTCCATCGCGTTGGCGCCCAGGATGGCGCGTTCCAGCTGGCCGGCATCGGCACTGCGCATTTCGCCATAGGCGACGTTGTCGGCGATGCTACCGTCGAACAACATGACCTGCTGGCCGACCAGCGCGATCTGCCGCCGCAGATCGGCCAGCGCGTACGCCTGCACCGGGTGCCCGTCGAGCAGGATCTGCCCGGACTCTGCTTCGTAGAAGCGCGGGATCAACTTGATCAGGCTGGACTTGCCGCTGCCGGAACGCCCGACGATCGCCGTCACCGTGCCCGGTTGCGCCACGAAACTGACCTCGGCCAGGGCCGGGTTCACCTGGCCCGGATAGCGTGCAGTGACATTGCGGAATTCGATCAGGCCCTTGGCGCGCGTCAGCGGCACCGCGCCCTGGTCCGGCTCGTCGGGACTGTCGAGCACCGAGAACAGGCGCTCGGCCGAGGCCAAACCGCGCTGCACCATGTTCTGCACATTGGTGAGCTGCTTGAGGCCTGGAATGATCGTCAGCATCGAGGTCATCAGCACCACGAAGTCGCCGGCGGTCAGCCGCCCGGCCAGTGCCTGGGCACCGGCCACGAACAGCAGCGCCGACAAACCGATCGCACCGATCATCTGCACCGTGGCGGTGGAAATGCCACGCGTGGATTCGACCTTCATCGCCAGACGCAGATTGCGGTCGGCCAGCGCGCCATAGCGCTCCATTTCGGTCTGCTGGGCACCGTAGATCTTGACCTCCTGATGGCTGGACAAGGTCTGGTCAGCCGCCTGCAGCAGATGCGCGCCGCTTTCCTGGATGCTGTGGCTGATGCGCCGATAGCGCCGCGCCACCTTGTCCATCACCCAGGCCAGCACCGGCGCCAGCACCAGGATGGTCAGCGTGACCTGCCAGCTATGCCACAGCATCAGCGCCAGCGCGCCGATCACCTGCAGCGATTGCTGGATCATCACCTTGACCGCATCCACCGCCGCCTGCGCCACCTGGTCCGAGTCCGAGCCCAGCCGGATCAGCATCGACGGCACCGGTTCGGAATCGAAGCGCGATCCCGGCAGGCGCAGATATTTGGACATCACCTTGACGCGCAGGTCGCGCGCGATGCTGCGTGCGGATTTGCCCATCGCCATATCGGTGATGTAGCCGGCGACCCCGCGCACCACGAACAACAGGATGATCTGCACCGGCAGCCAGCGACTGACTTCGGCATTCTTGTAGATGAAGGTCTCGTCGGTGATCGGCTTCATCAACGCCAGGAAGCCGGTCGTGCCGGCCGCCTCGATCAGCGCGGCAATCAGCGCGGCGACCAGCAATAGGCGATACGGCTTGGCAAAAGCCAGCAGGCGACGGTACGTGCGCCAGGACGAAACTGGCGCCGGGCGGTCGTTGGAGGTGGTCACTGGCGGGTTCCGTTAGTGCGGGTCTGGCCGGTCGTGGCTGTCGCCCCGGCTTGAGGCGCTGTGGCGATCGCGATGCGGCGGAAGCCGAGTTGCCCCAATGCATCCTGCGCGGTCACCACCGCTTGATACGGCGTGCGTGCATCGGCGCGCATCAACACCGTCTGCTCGCGGTCGTCGCCGGCGAGCTGGGCGATGGTCTGCTTGAGCGAGTCCACGTCCGAGCGCAACACTTCCTGATCGTTGATGAAATAACGCCCATCGGCATTGACCAGCACGCTCAGCGAACGTGGCGGTGTGCTGCTGTGCTGGTCGCTGGCGGTCGGCAGCTGCAATTGCAGCGTGGAGCGTGCGTCGAAAGTCGTGGTCACCACGAAAAAGATGATGAGGACAAGGATGACGTCAATCAATGGCACCAGATCGATATGCGGCTCGTCCTGGCTTCGGTCACTGCCGATGCGCATCCGTCAGCCCTTTGCCATGACAGGTTTGCCAGCTGCCGCGACCGGCGCCGCGGCGGCTGGCACCACGCGGCCGTCCATCGTGTCCAGCAACAAGGTGGCTTCCTGCTCCATCTCGATGATGTAACCGGCGATGCGGCCCTTGAAGAAGCGATGCGCCATCAACGCCGGTACCGCGATGATCATGCCGGTGGCCGTGCACACCAGCGCCTTGCCGATGCCGCCGGCCAGCTGGTTCACATCGCCCACGCCGTGATCGAGGATGCCCAGGAACATCTGGATCATGCCGACCACCGTGCCCAGCAATCCCAGCAGCGGCCCGGCCGAAGCGATCGTGCCCAAGGCATTCAGATAGCGCTCCATGCGGTGCACCACATGCCGGCCGGTGTCCTCGATGCGCTCGCGAATCAACTCACGCGGACGACCGCGCACATCCAGCGCTGCGGCCAGCAAGGCGCCCAGCGGCGAATTGCGCCGCAGCGACTCAATGTGGCTGGGATCCAGTTTGCCGCGCGCGGCCCAGTTGCGGACCTCCTCACCCAGACCCGGCGGGGTCACCTCGTTGCGGCGCAGGCTCCACAGACGCTCCAGCACGATCGCCAGCGCGATCACGCCCAGCAACAGCAACGGCACCATCGGCCAACCGCCTGCCTTGACCAGCTCCAACACGATTCGATTCCTCCGGCAACGCGGCCGCCTATTCGCTGGTCGATAGGATAGCAGCCGACCGCCGCCGTTCCGCAGCATCCCAGAGCCGTGGCTGCCAGCGCCGCCGCTCGCGTACCTGCAGGCCGTCGGCGCCCAGCCAGACCCGGATTGCCCCGGCCTGGGCCGTGTCGAGCAACTCGGCGCCACTGCCCTGCCAGCGCTGCACCACCTCGGCGCGCGGGTGACCGAAGCGATTGCCGTGCCCGGAGGACACCAGCGCCAGCCGCGCGCCGGTGGCGGCGATGAAATCGGCATGCGAGCCGTCGGCGCTGCCATGGTGCGGGACCACCACCAGATCGGCACGTAACTCCGCGGCATGTTCACGCAGCAGACGGCGCTCGACGAGCTCGCCGATATCGCCCGGCAACAAGGCGCTTCCATACCGTGTTTCGATGCCCAGCACGCAACTGGACTGATTGCGCAGATACGGAAAGCCGGCGCTGGGGTGCAGGAAGCCAAAGCGCACCCCGTCCCATGCCCATTGCTGGCCGGCACGGCAGCGGGTGCTGACGTCCAGCGGCGCCTGTGGCGGTGCCGCCGTCATCGCCACGGGCAATCCCGCACGCACCGCTGCATAGCCGCCGGCATGGTCGGCGTCGGCATGGCTGAGCACGATGGCATCCAGGCGACGCACCCCGAGCGCGCGCAAGGCCGGCAGCACCACCCGCTCGCCGGCATCGAAGCCATCGCGCACCGCCGGGCCGGTGTCGAACAGCAATGCATGCCGCTGCGTGCGTACCAGCACCGCCAGGCCCTGCCCCACGTCCAGCACCTGCACGTCGGCTTCGCCGGCCGCGGGAAGCTCGCGGTCCGGCCACAGCAGCGGCAACCACAACAGCAGCGCCATGGATTTGCCGGGCGTGCCGCGCGGCAACAGCAACCAGAACGCGCCGAGCAAGGCTGCGACCAACGCAAGCGCATCGGACTCGGGCACCCACCACAACGCCACCGAGGTCTGCCCAAGCCAGACCAGGCCCGGCCAGGTCAGCTCGAAGCACCAGCCAGCCAATCGCCATGCCCACACGCCCGCTCCCGGCAGCACTGCTTCCAGCCCGGTGCCCAGCAAGGCGAGTGGCACCACCACAAAGGTCCACCAGGGAATGGCGAACAGATTGGCCAATGGCCCCACCAGTGATGCCTGCCCGAACAGGCTGACGGTCAACGGCAGCAGGCCGACAGTGGCAACGGTCTGAGCAGACAGGAAGCCGCGCACGATCGCGCGATCGTCCGCTGGCAGGCACCACACCAGCCAGGCCACCCCGGCAAAGCTGAGCCAAAAGCCCGCCACCAGCACGCTCAGCGGGTCCCACAGCAGTACTGCCAACAAGGCCAGCGCGAGGATCTGCACGGTGCTGGCACGCCGCCGCAGCACCCGCGCCAATGCGACTACGGCAATCATCAGCACGGTGCGCACCGTGGGCAGCGCCATGCCCGCCAGCGCCGCATAGCCTGCGGCACCGAGCAAGGCGGCGACCGCCGCCGCGTGGCTACGCGGAATCCGCGTTCCAAGCACCGGCCAGGCTCGCCAGAGTCCGGCGACCAGCATGGCGACGAATGCAGCCACCAGCCCCACGTGAAATCCCGAGATCGCAATCAGATGGCTGAGCCCGGTCGCACGCAGGGTGGCCCAGGCTGCGTCGTCCAGTCCGCGCGTGTCGCCCAGGGCGAGCGCGCGCAGGTAAGACGCCGATGATCCGGGCACGCGTTCGGCAATGCGCTGCGACATCGCTTCGCGCCAGGCATTCACGCCGCGCGGTGCAGCGGTCTGCCGCGCCGCAGCCGGCACCCGCACATAGCCGCTGGCGGCAATGCGCTGCGCCAGTGCCTGCCGCTCGGCATCGAAGCCACCGGGGTTGCGCAAGCCGCGCGGCGCACGCAGCTTGAGCCGCAGCTGCCAGGCGGCGCCCGCGCGCAGCGCGGCACGCGGCCCGATGCGCTCGGCACCAAAGTCGTCATACCAGGCCAACTGCAGCAGCTTGCCGCGCAGTGCGGCAGGCTGTGCGGGATTGTCATCCACACGCAGCTGGAAGCGCGTGCGTCGTGGCTCGGCGACCGGCAGTTCGACAACCTGCCCGCGCACGGTCAGTTCCCGCGCTTCATCCTGCGGGCGCAGTTGTGCCTGCAGGACGCCGGTGACCTGCCAGCCCATCAGACCGAAACCGAACACCGCGCTGGCCAGTGTCCCCACCAACACGATCCGCCGCGGACGCAACCATGTGCCGAGGCCGATGCCCAGCACCGCTGCAGCAAGGCATGCCGCATAGACCGCACGCGACAGCAGCGCAGGCGACCACGCGCACACCACAATGCCCAGCAACAAGGCCGCTGCCACAGTCATCGTCGGTATCCGCCGCGGTGTAGGCGGTGCCTGTGCTGACGCATCCATGCTGTCGGTCGCCATCCCGGCCGTGGTCCATCCACCGACTCAAGTTAGACCAGCGCCTGCGTCGGGCACACCAGCGAGCGGCGCATTGCGCGGTAGGAATCAGGCTAACCCTGCCGTGGTACATCCAGCCGGTGGAAGGCGCTGCCACGCAGGTGCAATGCGCCGGGCAGGACAGCGTGTGCTGGCCGCACAGCAACCCTATCAGCCTGCATTCGCCTCGATTTCATGACTGCCGCGCTATGTTCGCCACTGTTTCTGAGGAGCTTCCCCCATGCGTAAAGGCACTGCACTGATTGTCGGCGTGACCGGCATTTCCGGTTACAACCTCGCCAATGTCCTGGTGGCCGATGGCTGGACCGTCTATGGGCTGGCACGGCGCCCGCTGCCTCAGGACGGCGTGATCCCGCTTGCGGCCGATCTGCTGGATGCCGACAGCACCAGCACCGCGCTGCGTGGCCTGCCGATCACCCACGTGTTCTTCTGCACCTGGACTCGGCGCGACACCGAGCGCGAGAACGTCGAAGCCAACGGCGCGATGATGCGGCATCTGTGCGAAGCGCTGAGCGATGCGCCGCTGCAGCACATGGCGCTGGTCACCGGCACCAAGCATTACCTCGGCGCGTTCGAGAACTACGGCAGCGGCAAGGCGGAGACGCCGTTTCGCGAAAGCGAGCCACGCCAGCCCGGCGAGAACTTCTACTACACGCTGGAAGACCTGTTGTTCGCACATGCCGAGCAGCATGGCTTCGGCTGGAGCGTGCATCGCTCGCACACCATGATCGGCATGGCCAATGGCAGCAATGCGATGAACATGGGCGTGACGCTGGCGGTGTATGCATCGCTGTGCAAGCACACCGGCCAGCCGTTCGTGTTTCCCGGCTCGCAGGCGCAGTGGAACAGCCTCACCGACCTGACCGATGCCGGCCTGCTCGGCAAGCAGCTGGCCTGGGCAGGCCTGAGCCCGGCCGCGCGCAATCAGGCCTTCAACACCGTCAACGGCGATGTGTTCCGCTGGCGCTGGATGTGGAGCCAGATTGCCGACTTCTTCGGGCTCGACGCTGCGCCCTGCCCCGAGACCCCGCAGCCGCTGGAGGCACGCCTGAGCGAGACCGCGCCGGCAATATGGAGCGAGATCGCCAGCCAGCATGGCCTGGTGGAAGCCGACGTCAATCGATTGGCATCCTGGTGGCACACCGATGCCGACCTGGGCCGCGAGATCGAGTGCGTCAACGACATGACCAAGAGCCGCGAACTGGGCTTTACGGATTTCTACGACAGCCGCGCCTCGTTTCTGGAACTGTTCACGCGCCTGCGCGCGCTGCGCGTCATTCCCTGATGCGCTAGGTCGTCGCCACACACGTGGCGGCGACCGTTCTTCCTGTCAACGCGCGTCCTGTCACCGCGAGCATGGACGCGATGCTACGCGCGGGCATTGCGTGCTGAACGCGCATGTGTGGCGAACGCCGGTCGATGCATCACGCGAATGCACCCGTCACCAGCCCCAGGATCTTCAATCTGAGACCGCGGGTTCAACACCGCCCAGCCGCCAGGAATTCCGACGGCCAGGCAGTGCTTCTCACACCGCAGAAGGTGCCAGTTCGCGCAGCTTGCCCTGATGCAGCTCGAGCACGCGGTCCAGGCGCCGCGCCAGACTGCGATCGTGCGTTACCAGGACCAGACTGGTGCGTTGCGCACGATTGAGTTCCAGCATCAGCTCGAACACGGTCTCGGCGGTCTTGTCGTCCAGGTTGCCGGTGGGCTCATCGCCCAGCACGCAGCCTGGCTTGTTCACCAGCGCACGCGCCACCGCCGCACGCTGACGCTCGCCGCCGGACAACTCGCTGGGCTTGTGCTCGATGCGATGTCCGAGCCCGACCGATTCCAGCAACTGCAAGGCCTGCGCCCGCGCCACCGACACCTCTTTCCCGGACAGCAGCACCGGCATCATCACGTTTTCCAGCGCGGTGAATTCCGGCAGCAGATGATGGAACTGGTAGACGAAACCCAGGGCCTGATTGCGCAGCTTGCCGCGCTCGCCATCGGACAACGCCGACATGCGCCGGCCGGCCACGTACACCTCGCCCGAGGTCGGAATGTCCAAGCCGCCGAGCAGATGCAGCAGCGTGCTCTTGCCTGCCCCCGAGGCGCCGACAATGGCCACGGTTTCGCCGGTCGCCACGGTCAGATCCAGACCGTCGAACACCGGCGTGCGCATCTTGCCTTCGGCGTAGGTCTTGCCCAGACCCTCGGCGCGGATCACCGCCTCTGCTTGGTTTGGCGTTTGCACGGCCGATTCCCTGATCTCATTCATAGCGCAGCGCCTCCGCCGGCTGCGTGCGCGAGGCGCGCCATGCCGGATACAAGGTCGCCAGAAAACTCATCACCAGCGCGACGACGGTGATCACCACCACGTCCTGGGTCTGCATGTCGGTCGGCAAGCCGGTGATGTAATACACGTCCTCGGGCAGCAGCTTGACGCTGAAGATGGTCTCGATCACGCCCAGGATGCGTTCCAGATTGAGCGTCAGCACGATGCCACCGATCACGCCCATGATCGTGCCCATGAAGCCGATCAACGAA
Organism: Xanthomonas sp. WHRI 7064; assembly: GCF_040202355.2. NCBI lineage: Bacteria > Pseudomonadati > Pseudomonadota > Gammaproteobacteria > Lysobacterales > Lysobacteraceae > Xanthomonas > Xanthomonas sp. WHRI 7064. Next base: position 2,531,601 of record NZ_CP167821.1, read on the forward strand.
CCCTGCACCATGAACACCTGCATCACCCCCGCAGGCGACAGGCCCAGGGTGCGCAGGATGGCGATATCGGCCTGCTTGTCGGTGACCAGCATCACCTGCGAGGACACCAGGTTGAACGCGCCCATCGCCACGATCAGCGACAGCAGGATGCCCATCACGGTCTTTTCCATCTTCAACGAGTGGTAGAGATTGGCGTTCTCCTGGGTCCAGTCGCTGACCCGGTACGGGCCATGCAACTTCACCGCCAGATCGCGCGCCACCGGCCAGGCCTGATCCATGTCGTGCAGGCGCAGCCGCACGCCGGTGACGCCGTCCATGCGCAACACGCGCGCCAGGTCCTGCATGTTGACCACGGCCAGGCCGCGGTCGATCTCGTTGTAGCCCGCCTCGAAGATTCCGCTGACGGTGAAGCGCTTGAGCCGCGGCATCGCGCCCAGCGGCGTGGCCTGGGTATCGCTGAGCAGCACCACGATGCTGTCGCCCATGTCCACGCCCAGCCAGATCGCCAGCTCCTTGCCGATGACGATGTTGTAGGAGCCCGGCGTCAGGCTGTCGACCGACCCCTGCTGCATCTTCTTGGCCAGCACCGATACCTTGCCTTCTTCGGCAGGAACGATGCCGCGCACGATCGCCGGCTGCTTGCGCGGGCCCTGCAGCAGCGATTCGGTTTCGATGTAAGGCGCGGCACCGGCAATGCGCGGATCGGCCATGGCGACCGCGACCGCATGCTGCCAGTCATGCATCGGCGCACCGTCCGCACTGACCGTGGCATGCGCGGCCATCTGCAGCAGACGGTCGCGGATTTCCTTCTGGAAACCGCTCATCACCGCCAGCGTGGTGATCAGCACGGTCACGCCCAGGGCGATGCCAAGGATCGATGCCATCGAGATAAACGAGATAAAGCCATTGCGCCGCTTGGCACGTAGGTAGCGCAAGCCTATGGCAACCGGGATAGGTTTGAACATGCGGTTCAACCAGGAAAGGGACGCTATGGTGCCACTTGCGACCGCCGGGACAAAATGGCGTGTACCTGAGCGGCCAGACGCAGTTCACGTCGCTGCGCTGCAGGCAAGGTATCCGGCCAGAAAAGCAGGCGTCGGCGACGTGCATCCAGGCCGGTCCACGACACCACCGCGATCGGCCCGCGCCACGCTACCTGCAGGCCTTGCACCTGCGCGCCGTCAACGCTGGCAGGCGTTTCGCTCCAGGGCACGATCACTTCCCGTGCTGGCGAGCGCAACAGCAGGCGCAGCGATCGCCCACCGGTCAACACTGCATGGACAGACAACAGCATCGCCAGCCATGGCGGCACCCCACTCCGCCAGAGTGCCCACAATGCGAGCGCGCTCAGCACGCTCAGCGCGCAGGCAAGCCCGCGCGATGGGCGCCATTCAAGCCGGCATGGCGCGAATATCGGCGATGAGTGCGGCGTTGGCGGCATCGGGGCAGGCCTCGTATCCCATGAACCAGCGCCACAACTTATCGTCTTCGCAATCCAGCAGCTGTAGGAAAACCGCGCGCTCGGATTCGGAAGCCTGCGCCCAGCGTTGATCCAGATAGCGCCCGAACAATTGATCGAGTTCGCGCATGCCGCGCCGGCAACGCCAGCGCAGTTTCTTCAGCAGGGTTTCTTCATCCATCTCACTCTCCAGCTCGCCTTGCCGGCGCCGAAAACGACAGCGGCACCAGACCAAGGGCCGGTGCCGCTGTGAACGATCTCCCCGCCAACGCGGGGCCGCATTGCCCTGCGATCAGGCGCGACGCGCCATCATCAGCTTCTTGATCTCGGCAATCGCCAGCGCCGGATTCAGGCCCTTGGGGCAGGTCCGCGCGCAGTTCATGATGGTGTGGCAGCGATACAGCTTGAATGGATCTTCCAGGTCGTCCAGACGCGCACCGGTGTCCTCGTCGCGCGAATCGATGATCCAGCGATACGCCTGCAGCAGGATCGCCGGGCCCAGATAGCGCTCGCCATTCCACCAGTAGCTCGGGCAGCTGGTCGAGCAGCAGGCGCACAGGATGCACTCGTACAGGCCATCGAGCTTGCGGCGGTCTTCCGGCGACTGCAGGCGCTCGCGGTCCGGCGGCGGCGGGGTCTGGGTGCGGATCCACGGCTTGATCGACGCGTACTGCGCGTAGAAGTGCGTCAGATCCGGCACCAGGTCCTTGATCACGCTCATGTGCGGCAGCGGATAGATCGGCACCTCGGCCTTGCCGCAGGCGGCAATCGCCTTGGTGCAGGCGAGCGTGTTGGTGCCGTCGATGTTCATCGCGCACGAGCCGCAGATGCCCTCGCGGCAGGAGCGGCGGAACGCCAGCGTCGGGTCGATCTCGTTCTTGATCTTGATCAGCGCGTCCAACACCATCGGACCGCACTTGTCGAGATCGATCTCATAGCTGTCGGTACGCGGGTTGGCTTCGCCATCCGGATCCCAGCGGTAGACCTTGAAGGTGCGCGTGTTCTTGGCGCCCTGTGCAGGGTAATGCTTGCCCTTGCCGATCTTTGAATTCTTGGGGAGGGTGAACTCTGCCATAGCTGCTCTCGTTGGCTCAGGCGATGCGCGGTGCGAACGACAACCGCACCGTGCGCATGAAGGTAAAGATGACGGATGCCACCGCCGCGGCGGTGGCGCAACCGCCGGCGGCGTGCCGGCGTTGCCCCTGCGTCACGAAGCGATCCGGCTGGCGCGGTGCATGGCTGCGGTACCCGGACAGGCCGGCCAGCAGAGGCAACGCGAAGGCGGATCGATCCATGCGCATCGATCAGTAAACGCGCGGCTTCGGCGGGACCACGTCCACGTCCTTGCTCAGCGTGTACATGTGCACCGGACGATATTCGAACTCGCACTTGCCCTTGTCGTCGACAGTGACCAGCGTGTGCTTCTGCCAGTTGACGTCGTCGCGGTCCGGGAAGTCTTCGTGCGAATGCGCACCGCGGCTTTCATGCCGCTGTTCGGCCGAGTTGATCGTCGCCACTGCATTGAGCAGCAGGTTGTTCAACTCGTAGGTTTCGATCAGATCCGAGTTCCACACCAGCGAGCGGTCCGAGACCTTGACGTCTTCGAAGCTGGCGAAGATCTCGGCCATCTTGTCGACGCCCTCTTTCAACGTCTTGCTGGTACGGAACACGGCTGCGTCCGACTGCATGGTGCGCTGCATGTTGTCGCGGATCACCGAGGTCGGCGTGGAGCCGTTGGCGTAGCGAAGCTTGTCCAGCAGGCCCAGGGCCTTGTCGCAGGCATCGGACGGCAGCGTCTTGTGCGGCTGGTTGGGCTTGACCGTCTCGGCGCAGCGGTTTGCCACCGCACGGCCGAACACCACCAGATCCAGCAGCGAGTTGGAACCCAGGCGGTTGGCACCGTGCACCGACACGCAGGCAGCTTCGCCGATCGCATACAGGCCCGGCACGACCGCATCCGGGTTGTCGCCCTGCTTGCGCACGACTTCGCCGTAGAAGTTGGTCGGAATGCCGCCCATGTTGTAGTGCACGGTCGGCAACACCGGAATCGGCTGCTTGGTCACGTCCACACCGGCAAAGATGTGCGCGCTTTCGGCGATGCCGGGCAGCTTTTCGTTGATGACTTCCGGGCCGAGGTGGGTCAGGTCGAGCAGGATGTGATCCTTGTGCTCGCCCACGCCACGGCCTTCGCGGATCTCCACGGTCATCGAACGCGATACCACGTCGCGCGATGCCAGATCCTTGTAATGCGGTGCGTAGCGCTCCATGAAGCGCTCGCCGTTGCTGTTGCGTAGGATGCCGCCTTCGCCACGCACGCCCTCGGTGATCAGACAGCCCGCACCGTAAATACCGGTGGGATGGAACTGCACGAATTCCATGTCCTGCACCGGCAGGCCGGCACGCATCACCAGGCCGCCGCCGTCACCGGTACAGGTGTGGGCGGAAGTGGCGCTGAAGTAGGCACGGCCATAGCCGCCGGTGGCCAGCACCACGCCGTGGGCGCGGAACAGATGCAAGCTGCCATCGGCCATGTCCAGCGCCAGCACGCCGCGGCACACGCCCTCCTCGTCGAAGATCAGGTCGAGTGCGAAGTACTCGATCATGAAGCGTGCGTTGTGCGCCAGCGACTGCTGATACAGCGTGTGCAGCATCGCGTGACCGGTACGGTCGGCCGCCGCGCAGGTGCGCTGCGCCGACGGGCCTTCGCCGTACTTGGTGGTCATGCCGCCGAACGGGCGCTGGTAGATCTTGCCCTCTTCGGTACGCGAGAACGGCACGCCGTAGTGCTCAAGCTCGATGATCGCCGGGATCGCCTCACGGCACATGTACTCGATCGCGTCCTGGTCGCCCAGCCAATCGGAGCCCTTGATGGTGTCGTAGAAGTGGTAGCGCCAGTCGTCTTCGCCCATGTTGCCGAGCGCGGCCGAGATGCCGCCCTGCGCCGCCACGGTATGCGAGCGTGTCGGGAAGACCTTGGTCAGGCAGACCGTCTGCAGGCCCTTCTGGGCCAGGCCGAACGTGGCGCGCAGGCCGGCGCCGCCGGCGCCCACCACGACCATGTCGTACTTGTGTTCAGTGATCTTGTAAGCGGACATCTAATCTGGATTCCTGTTCTGTGTGCCCGATGACTCAGGCACCGCCCAGCGCGATGCGCGCCACTGCGAAAATGCTGACGATCGCGCCAAGCACGGCGACGAACTTCACTGTCGTCTGCAACGCCAGCGCCAGCAACGAATTGTGGATGTAGTCCTCGAGCACGACCTGCAGGCCAAGCTGCGCATGCCAGAACATCGCCACCAGGAAACCGACCAGCAGCACGGCGTTCCACGGTTTGGACACGGCAACGACTGCAGTCATGTAGTCGGAACCGAGCAGGCTCAGCACGAACGCCACGAACCAGATCGCCAGCACGACCAGGGCTGTGGCGGTCAGCCGCTGCATCACGAAATGTTCGGTGCCGGTCTTGGCCGCGCCCAGACCGCGCACATTCTTCAATGGGGTGCGATAGCGGCTCATGCGGAAACTCCAGTCAGGACATAGGCCCAGATCGCAGCGGTCAGCACCAGGCTGGCGATCACCGATGTCCAGCTGCTGCGGATGAAGGCGGGAATGCTGAAGCCGTGGCCGAAATCCTGGACGATGTGGCGGATGCCGTTGGCCAGGTGATAGGTAAATGCCCAGGACCAGGCAAATAGGAACAACTGGCCGTACCAGGCGCCCAGCTGCTGGGTGAGGCAATTCCAGTGGTCCTCGCCGAGCATCAGCAACAGCAGCGAGACGGCGATGACCAGCGCGCCTCCGGAAAGGATGACGCCGGTGGCTCGATGCAGGATCGAGGTCGCCATCTGGATCTGCCAGCGATATACCTGCAGATGTGGAGAAGTGGGACGTTCGCGGATCGCCATTCGCTGGGCTCGTTTTCTCGGCTGGGCGGCACTAGGCCGCTGTGGCTAGAAGCTGCTCAAAAATCGATGCAGCGTCCATTTTTTTCCCAGTCGCCGTAGCGCGTTGGCTCGGGGCCGTCGCGTCCACCAATTTCCTTCGGCAGTGGCTTCTTCTCGGGAATCGTCTCCTGAGGGGAAGGCTGCGTCTCGGAATCCTGCGCTGGGGTGGGGGTTGGATGGCCTATCATAGTGGTCTCACAACATTGCGATTTTAGTCCTCCCCTTCCATGGCTGACAACCTGAATCTTATTCCACAGGGTTTTGGCTCCCTGCACGACATGCAATACGTCCGCTTGATCGGGACGGATGCAGTGGCGTTCGCGCATGCGCAATTTGCCAACGACGTACAGGCGCTGGCGATCGGGCAGTGGCAGTGGAATGCGTGGTTGACGGCAAAGGGGCGCGTGATCGCCATCTTCGCACTCCTGCGTGAGGACGACACCCACCTGCTGATGCTGTTGCCCGATGGCAATGCGGCCGAGATCGCAACGCAACTCGGCCGTTTTGTGTTCCGACGCAAGCTCAAGATCGGCGTGGCGGCGCTTTCAGCGTTTGGCGGCCTTGCCGCACCCGCCCGCGCCCAGGGCGCGCAGGCTGATATCGGAACGCAGCGTATCGAATTGGATATGGGCAGCCCTGCCCTGGCGCGCACGCTGGTGTTGCTGGCGAACGATGAGGCATTGGCCGTGCCTATCGAAGTACCGCGCATGGACGCCGAGTGGCGCCGTACGGACCTGCAACTGGGGCTGGCGCGCCTGCCCGATACGCAACGTGAGCAGTGGACGCCGCAGCAGCTGGCGCTGGATCGCCTGCAGGCCTTCAGCGTCAAAAAGGGCTGCTATCCGGGCCAGGAGATCGTGGCGCGGACGCATTTTCTGGGCAAGGCCAAGCGTGCGCTGCAACTGCTGCAGGTCGATGCCGATGGCAGGGATGCGCTGGTCGAGGCGGGCCAGGCCGTGCTGCTGGGCGATGCCACCGTTGGCACGCTGGTCAGCGTGGCGGGCGATCTTGCGCTGGCGGTGCTGCCGCTGGAGCTGACCCTGGAGGCCGACGCCGTACTGCAGACGGGCGCGCATGCCGCCCGCCCGCTTGCATTCGTGCAGGGGCTGGCGCGTTAGGCCAGCGCCAGCCGTTCGCCGCTGGCCGGGTCGAAGAAGTGCAGCGCCTCGCTGCGCAGCGCCAGGCGCAGCTGCTCCCCCACCGCAGGCAAGGCTTGCGGTGCGACCCGGATCACCAGCGGTTGGCCGCCACGGTCGAGGTTGAGGAATATCTCGTTGCCGACCGGCTCGATCACATCGATACGCGCGTCAAAGCCCAGCGCGGCGTCGCTTGACGGCTGCAGATGCTCCGGACGCACGCCGACGATCACCTCGCGACCGAACCAGCTACGCTCGACCCGCGCCGCACCCAGCGGCACACGCCAGCCATCGGCCATGACCAGATGCAAGCCGTCCTGCTCATCCAGGCGCCCCTGCAGCACGTTCATCGCCGGGCTGCCGAGGAATCCGGCCACAAACAGATTGGCCGGGCGGTCGTACAGCGCCATCGGGCTGTCGATCTGCTGGATCACCCCATCCTTGAGCACCACGATGCGTTGGCCCAGCGTCATCGCCTCGACCTGATCGTGGGTGACGTAGATCATCGTGGTGCCGAGCTTACGATGCAGCTGCGCGATCTCGGTACGCACGCTGTGGCGCAGCTTGGCATCCAGATTGGACAGCGGCTCATCGAGCAGGAACACCGACGACTCGCGCACCATCGCCCGCCCCAGCGCCACGCGCTGACGCTGGCCGCCGGACATCGCCTTGGGCAGCTTGTCGAGCATCGGGGTCAGCCCCAGCAGCTCGGCGGCGTTGTTGACCCGCTCGGCGATGACCTGCTTGGGGTGGCCGCGCAGCTTGAGCCCGAAAGCCAGGTTCTCGGCCACGGTCATGTGCGGGTAGAGCGCATAGCTCTGGAACACCATGGCGATGTCGCGGTCCTTGGGGGCCACGTCGTTGACCACGCGCTCGCCGATCTTGAGCGTGCCGGCGCTGATGTCCTCGAGCCCGGCGATCATGCGCAACAGGGTCGACTTGCCGCAGCCGGACGGACCGACCAGCACCATCAATTCGCCATCGGCGACCTCGAAGCTCGCACCCTGCACCGCGACCTGGCCGTTCTCGTAGACCTTGCGGACACCTTCCAACTGCACTTTCGCCATCTTCGGCCTCAACGTAAGTTGTGCGCCCTGCCCTCGGCCCTCCCGACGGCGGTGACGCCGCACGCGCCTGCAAGGAAATTTCCTGCAAACGAATGCATTGGTTTATTCTGACATGTAATCGTTTTCACATGGCAACATCGATCTCGGGAGGGACCATGCCGCCACCGACCCAAGCCGCTGCCTCAAGCGGTGCAGCCTACCGTGCAAGGCCCGCCATTCGGCCACGCATGTGCAGGTCTACCGCCGCGGCGCTAACCGCTGACGGCCACTTGCTGCAACAATCGGGGATTGGGCGTACGCGTCCATCCCCCGCTGCGCGCACGCCAGTGTCGCTCAGGAACAGACATACCGACCGCCGGCTGTCCGGCGCCTTTCCGACCAGCTGCTGATCACGATGTCTCCAGAATCTGAAATTCGGTCCATGCACAACACCCTGATCCTGTTCGGCGCCACCGGCGATCTCGCCCAGCGCTATCTCTTTCCCTCCCTGCTGCGATTGTTCGTCGATGGCCTGCTGCCGGAGGATTTCCGTATCCGCGCACTGGCGTTGTCGCCGCACGATACCGAGGCATTCCGCGAGGTCCTGCGCCCGCGCCTGGCCGCCGCGCTGCCGATCGCCACGCCCGAGCAGATCGAAACGCTGCTGCAGCGGGTCGACTATCGCTCGGTGGATCTGCGCGATGCCGAGTCGGTGGCCAATGCCGTACGCGAGCTGGCCAGCCGCCAATGCGTGAGCTACCTGGCGATTCCGCCGGGCCTGTACATCAGCACCTGCCAGGGCCTGGCCCTGGGCGGCGCGCTGGCCGCGCCGCACCGGCTGATGCTGGAAAAGCCGATCGGCCACGACTCGGACAGCGCCCGCGAGATCCTGCAGTCGATCGGCGCGCTGATCGACGAAGACCGCGTGTTCCGCCTGGACCATTACCTGGGCAAGGCGGCGGTGCAGAACCTGATCGCGCTGCGCTTCGGCAATACGTTGCTGGAAGCGGTGTGGAACCGCACCTACATCGAGTCGGTGCAGATCCTGGTGGCCGAAAGCGAAGGCGTGGACGGGCGCGATGCCTATTACGCACGCTCCGGCGCGCTGCGCGACATGGTGCAGAGTCACATCCTGCAGTTGCTCTGCCTGGTGGCGATGGAGCCGCCGGCCTCGCTGGAAGCCGACCGCATCCGCGACGAGAAGGTCAAGGTGCTGCGCGCACTGCGCCCGATGACCGCCGAGCATGCCGCCCACGACAGCGTGCGTGGCCGCTACACCGCCGGCAGCATCAACGGCCAGCCGGCGCAGGCCTATCACCCGCCGGAAGGCAGCGACGTGGAAACCTTCGTCGCGGTGACCGCGCATATCGACAACTGGCGCTGGGCCGGGGTGCCGTTCCACCTGTGCACCGGCAAGCGTCTGGCCGAGCGCTCCACCCGCATCGTGGTCACGCTCAAGCCGGTGACGCATTGGCTGTTCGAGCGCCCGGACCGGCAGAACGCGGTGCCCAACCGCCTGACCTTCCAGCTGCAGCCGCAGGAAAACATCGAGCTCGGCCTGATGAGCAGCCTGGCCGGCCCGGAATGGGGCGCGATCGAACTGCAGCCGCTGGAACTGGAACTGTCGGTGCCGACCGGCCTGCACCGCCGCATCGCCTACGAGCGCCTGTTTGTGGATGCCTTCAACGGCAACCCGGCACTGTTCGTGCGCGACGACGAGGTCAAGGCTGCCTGGTCGTGGATCGACAGCGTCAGCGATGCGTGGAAAGACGCGCAGTTGCCGCTGCAGCCCTACCCGGCCGGCAGCTGGGGCCCCGATGCCGCGGCGCCCTTCCTGCCCCCGGCCACCGACGCACAGGGACACACCGCATGACCGCTCCTTCCAAGCCGGTGCTGGTTGCCGATATCGGCGGAACCAATGCGCGCTTCGCGCTGGCCGACGTCGACGCCTCGGTGCCGCTGCTGGATGACACCTCGCGCGAATTTGCGGTGGTCGATTTCGGCTCGCTCGGCGAGGCCGCGCGGTATTACCTCGACCAGATCGGCGTCCAGGCCACCCAGGGCGTGTTCGCCGTGGCCGGCCGCGTGGACGGCGACGAGGCGCGCATCACCAACCATCCGTGGGTGATCTCGCGCTCGCGTACCGCGGCGATGCTGGGCTTCAGCACCCTGCACCTGATCAACGACTTCGCCGCGCAGGCGATGGCGATCAGCCTGCTGCGCCCGCAGGACGTGGTGCAGGTCGGCGGCGCCAGTTGGCGGCCGGCGCCGATCGATCAGCCGCGCAACTACGGCGTGATCGGCCCGGGCACCGGGCTGGGCGTGGGTGGGCTGATCATCCGCAACGGGCGTTGCTTTCCGCTGGAAACCGAAGGTGGCCACGTCAGCTTCCCGCCCGGCACGCCGGAGGAGATCCGCATCCTGGAGATCCTTTCCGAGCAGTTCGGCCGGGTTTCCAACGAGCGTCTGATCTGTGGCCCAGGCCTGGTCAACATCCATCGCGCGCTCAGCGAGATTGCCGGGGTCGACCCGGGCCCGCTGCAGCCCAAGGACATCACCGCGCGTGCGGCGGCGGGCGACCCGCGCTCGTCGCGCACCATCGATCTGTTCTGCGCCATCTTCGGCGCGATCGCCGGCGACATGGTGTTGATGCAGGGCGCCTGGGACGGCGTGTTCCTCACCGGCGGGCTGGTGCCCAAGGTGCTGGATTCGCTGCAGCATTCCGGCTTCCGCCAGCGCTTCGAACACAAGGGACGCTTCTCCGCGATCATGTCGCGGGTGCCGTCGCTGGCGGTCATGCATCCGCATGCCGGCCTGCTCGGCGCCGCCGCCTATGCGGTGGATGCGCAGCGTCAGCATCCAGGGGAGCAACGATGAACCTGCAGGACAATCCGCGTATCACACTGGTGCGCTACGAAGACCCGGCCGAATGGACCGAGGCGGTGGCCAGCGAGATGGCCGACCTGCTGGAACAGGAGATTTCGCGCCGCGGCCAGGCGCGCATGCTGCTGTCAGGCGGCACCACCCCGGCGCCGGTGTACGAATCGCTCGCCCACCGTCCGCTGGACTGGTCGCGGGTGGAAGTGGGCCTGGTCGATGAGCGCTGGCTCTCGCCGCAGGATCAGGACAGCAACGCCTGGCTGGTCAATCACAGCTTTTTGACCCACGCACCGGCGGCCACCTTCATCCCGCTGGTGCGCCCAGGCAAGCAGTTGCCCGAGTGCGTGCACACCGCGAACCTGCAGGCCACGCACGCTGAACCCGCGTGTCTGGCGGTGCTAGGCATGGGCGGCGACGGACACACCGCCTCGCTGTTTCCGGGCTCGACCGACTTGAGCAAGGCACTGTCCAGCCCGCAACCGTATGCGTCGCTGGATGCCACCGGCTGCCCCGGCTCGAATCAGTGGCCGCTGCGGATCACCCTGACACCGGCCGGACTGGCCGCCATCCCGACCCGCCTGCTGTTGCTGCGCGGCAAGCAGAAGCTGGACGTGCTGCAGGCTGCATTGGCCGGTGACGATGTCAGCGAATATCCGATCCGCGTGGCGCTGCAGCCGCCGGGCCCGAAATTGCGGGTTCATTGGTGTGCGTGAGTGCGAGTCCCTCGCAAAAGCCCGCACATCCATGTGCGGGTATCTACGAAAAGAACAGCGTGATTACCTTCCCCGTTTCTCATAGCCGGTAGCCAATGAGCCTGCATCCGAACATCCAAGCTGTCACCGACCGTATCCGCAAGCGCAGCGCGCCGTCGCGCGCGGCGTATCTGGCCGGTCTCGATGCCGCCCTGCGCGAGGGTCCGTTCCGTAGCCGTTTGAGCTGCGGCAACCTGGCGCATGGTTTCGCCGCGTCCGAGCCGACCGACAAGTCGCGCCTGCGCGGTGCGGCCACGCCCAACCTGGGCATCATCACCGCCTACAACGACATGCTGTCGGCACATCAGCCGTTCGAGCATTACCCGCAACTGATCCGCGACACCGCGCGTACGCTCGGTGCCACCGCGCAGGTCGCCGGCGGCGTGCCGGCGATGTGCGACGGCGTGACCCAGGGCCGCGCCGGCATGGAGCTGTCGCTGTTCTCGCGCGACAACATCGCCCAGGCCGCAGCGATCGGCCTGAGCCACGACATGTTCGACAGCGTGGTCTACCTGGGCGTGTGCGACAAGATCGTGCCGGGCCTGCTGATCGGCGCGCTGGCGTTCGGGCATCTGCCGGCGCTGTTCATGCCGGCCGGCCCGATGACGCCGGGCATTCCGAACAAGCAGAAGGCCGAAGTGCGCGAGCGCTACGCCGCCGGCGAAGCCACCCGTGCCGAACTGCTGGAAGCCGAGTCGTCCTCGTATCACTCGGCCGGTACCTGCACCTTTTACGGCACCGCCAACTCCAACCAGGTGTTGCTCGAGGCGATGGGCGTGCAGTTGCCCGGTGCCTCGTTCGTCAACCCGGAGCTGCAGTTGCGCGATGCACTGACCCGTGAGGGCACCGCGCGTGCGCTGGCGATCTCCGCGCTGGGCCAGGACTTCCGTCCGTTCGGTCGCCTGATCGACGAGCGTGCCATCGTCAATGCCGTGGTCGCGCTGATGGCCACCGGTGGTTCGACCAATCACACCATCCACTGGATTGCGGTGGCGCGTGCGGCCGGCATCGTGCTGACCTGGGACGACATGGATCTGATCTCGCAGACCGTGCCGCTGCTGACCCGCATCTACCCCAATGGCGAAGCCGACGTGAACCGCTTCCAGGCCGCGGGCGGCACTGCCTTCGTGTTCCGCGAGCTGATGGACGCCGGGCTGATGCACGACGACCTGCCCACCGTGGTCGAAGGCGGCATGCGCGCCTACGCCAACGAGCCGCGCCTGCAGGACGGCAAGGTCGTCTACGTGCCCGGCACTGCGACTACCGCCGACGACAGCGTGGCGCGGCCGGTCAGCGCCGCATTCGAATCGCAGGGCGGCCTGCGCCTGCTGCGCGGCAACCTGGGCCGCTCTCTGATCAAGTTGTCGGCAGTCAAGCCGCAGCACCGCACGATCGAAGCGCCGGCGGTGGTGATCGATACGCCGCAGGTGCTCAACAAGCTGCATGCCGCCGGCGTGCTGCCGCACGATTTCGTGGTGGTGCTGCGTTACCAGGGCCCGCGTGCCAACGGCATGCCGGAACTGCATTCGATGGCGCCGTTGCTGGGCCTGTTGCAGAACCAGGGCCGACGCGTGGCCTTGGTCACCGACGGCCGTCTGTCCGGTGCGTCGGGCAAGTTCCCGGCGGCGATCCACATGACGCCAGAGGCCGCACGCGGCGGTCCGATCGGGCGTGTGCGCGAAGGCGACATCGTGCGCCTGGACGGCGAAGCCGGCACGCTGGAAGTGCTGGTCTCGGCCGAAGAGTGGGCATCGCGCGAGGTCGCACCCAACACCTCGGTGGCGGGCAACGACCTGGGGCGCAACCTGTTCGCCATCAACCGCCAGGTGGTTGGCCCGGCCGACCAGGGCGCCATCTCGATTTCCTGCGGCCCGACCCGTCCGGACGGTGCGCTGTGGAGCTACGACGCCGAGTACGAACTCGGTGCCGATGCAGCGGCCGCCGCCGCACCGCACGAGTCCAAGGACGCCTGATTCCCCTTCCCTCTGCGCGACCGCCTCGCGGTCGCCGTCTAACGGAGTTGCAATGACGATTGCCCAGACCCAGAACACCGCCGAACAGCTGCTGCGCGATGCCGGCATCCTGCCGGTGGTCACCGTGGACACGCTGGACCAGGCGCGCCGCGTGGCCGATGCGCTGCTCGAAGGCGGCCTGCCCGCGATCGAACTGACCCTGCGCACACCGGTCGCGATCGAAGCACTGGCCATGCTCAAGCGCGAGCTGCCCAACATCGTGATCGGCGCCGGCACCGTGCTGAGCGAGCTGCAACTGCGTCAGTCGGTGGATGCCGGTGCCGACTTCCTGGTCACCCCCGGCACGCCGGCGCCGCTGGCGCGCTTGCTCGCCGATGCGCCGATCCCCGCCGTGCCCGGCGCGGCCACGCCGACCGAGCTGCTGACCCTCATGGGCCTGGGCTTCCGCGTGTGCAAGCTATTCCCGGCCACCGCCGTGGGCGGCTTGCAGATGCTCAAGGGCCTGGCCGGCCCGCTGTCCGAACTCAAGCTCTGCCCCACCGGCGGCATCAGCGAGGCCAACGCGGCCGAGTTCCTGTCGCAGCCGAACGTGCTGTGCATCGGCGGCTCGTGGATGGTGCCCAAGGACTGGCTGGCGCAGGGCCAGTGGGACAAGGTCAAGGAGAGCTCGGCCAAGGCGGCGGCGATCGTGCGCCAGATACGTGCGGCCTGATTCTCTGGCCGCTGTATCCAGCGGCTTGGAACCCAGGTTGCCGGGGAAGCTGGATAGCTGAGGAAAGCTGATCAGCTGGGGCTTTGGTATAGCTGAGGAAAGCTGATCAGCTGGGGCTTTGGTTTTGAATGAGGAAAGCCCGGTTCGCTGGCGCTTTGATTTCGGTTGAGAAAAGCGTGGCTGGCTGACGCCTTGATTTTGCGCGCAGGAGCGGCCCGCGGGCGCCGGGGCAGGACACGCCGTGAACCCAGCCGTGGGGACTCTTACACGCGCCATGTCGTGTAAGGTCCTGCCCCGGCGCCCGCGGACCACTCTCGAATGTTCCTGTGTTGGCGGAACGGAGAGCAGCCACTGCCGCATGGCATGCCCGACCTAGGTTTTGATCGTTGCCTCGGCTATTGCGGCAGAGGCCTCTTCGCCTCCTTTTTGAAGGCGGCGGATTGAGAGCGCTGGGAACCGTGCACTTCTGAGTAGTTGGCATCTGGGCGGTTTGTCTGAGAGCTACGAAGTCGAAGGTCCAGAGGACGTGCAGCGAACGTGGCGGATGATTGGCATGCACCAAAATCGACAACTGAATCGGCAGCCTTTTTTCGTCGCTCAACGTCGCGGAAACGACTCGCCGAAGCGGCAGCGTGACCGGGGATTGGCGGAGAGCTGCACAGGGATGTGCCGCGGCGGCGAGTCAGACAGGATGTCTGACCGAGCCGAGGAGCCAGTCCGCGGGCGCGCTGTCGCCCTCACCGAAGCCGGCGAAACACAGCCGCGTGCTTGTCAGTGCCCCGGAAGAGAAACCGTACCCTCACCCCACCCCCTCGCTCAGCGCCCCTACCCACGCTTGCGGCGCGGGCGCTCCAAGGCACGCGCGCCCATGGCGCGCAAGCCGTGCCTCCTCGCCCCGACGGGTACAGGGGCTTCAGGCGCGCCGTGTTGTTCAAAACTCGGGCGCTACGTGGCGATGGCGTCTTCGGCGCACCACACCGTGACACGTCAACAGATCCCGGCTCTGCTGCTGTCATTGAGAATCGCGCAGATCACTGGAAAACAAAATGACGAATCGGCTTGCCTTGAATAGGCTATGGCAACGACTCGCCGAAGCGGCAGCGTGGCCGGGGATTGGCGTAAAGCGGCACAGGGATGTGCCGCGGCGGCGAGTCAGACAGGATGTCTGACCGAGCCGAGGAGCCAGTCCGCGGACGCGCTGTCGCCCTCACCGAAGCCAGTAACTGACGAGCGGGTTGCACGCGGAGAAACCGTACCCTCCCCCCAACCCCTCACTCCGCGCCCCGGCCCACGCTTGCGGCGCGGGCGCTCCAAGGCACGCGCGCCCTTGGCGCGCAAGCCGTGCCTCCTCGCCCCACCGGGAGAGGGCCTTTGCGCCTTGTCACTCAGGGCCTCAGTGCGCTGGTGAATGCCTTACGCCGGGAAACCTCCAGCAGGGTCGGCGGCTCACGATTCCAGCGCAACGCTTGCCGGCGGCGTCTTCGGCACGCCGCGCGCACGTCGTACCAGCGCGGCTGCGCCGTTGCTCATGTCATCGAGAATTGCGTAGATCGTCGGCAGGAACAGCAGACTCACCACCGTCGAGAACGCCAGTCCGCCGGCGATCGCGCGGGCCATCGGGAAGTAAGGCGGGCCGTCGCTGAACATCGTGGTGCTGGTCAGCGAGATCGGCACCATCGCCAGGATGGCGGTGCCCATCGTCATCATGATCGGCCGCAAGCGCTCGCGTGAGCCTTCGATCAAGGCTTGGGTGCGGCCCATGCCGCGGCGGCGCAGGTTGTTGATGTGCTCGATCATCACGATGCCGTTGTTCACCACCACGCCCATCAACACCAGGATGCCGATGAAGGACATGATCCCGAACGAGGTGCCGGTGATCCAGAACAGCCAGAACACCCCGAAGATCGAAAACACCACGCCGCTCATGATCGCCGCAGGAAACAGCAGCGATTCGAACACCGCCGCCATCACCACGTAGATCATCACCAGCGCGATCACCAGGTTGAACACCATCTGGCCCATCGCTTCGCCGTCGTCCTGGTAATCGCCGCCGTCGAAGGTATAGCTGTAGCCGGCGGGGAAACTCATCGCCTTGAGCGGCTTTTCCATTGCCGCGCGTGCTTCCGGCACGGTGACCTTGCTGGCCAGATTGGCCTTGATGGTCAGCGTGGTCTGGCGATTGGTGCGGCCGATCTGGGTGGCGGCCGGGCGAATCTGCACATCGACCAGACTGAGCAACGGCACGCTGCGGCCATCCTTGGTACGCACCGTGAAGCTGGCCAGGTCTTCCGGCTTGCTCTGTTCGGCGCCGGCAAAGCGCACCCACACCGGCACCTCGTTGTCGCCGCGGCGGAACTCGCGCAACGGCGTGCCACGCAACGCCAGACCGACGAAACTTGCCACCTGCTCGGCACTGAACCCGAAGGCCGCCGCACGCTCGCGATCGACCCGGATCGCCAACTCACTGGTGCGGTCGCCAGTGTCCACATGCACGTCGCGCAATTCCTTGCGCTGCGCCAGCAACGGGATCACATCGTCGGCCAGGGCCTGCAAGGCCTGGGTCGAATCGCCGACCAACTGCACCTGCACGCCTTGATTGCCGCTGCCGCCATCGCCCTGATTGCCGATGCTGTAGTCCGCACGCGCCGAGCGCGGCAAGGCCTTGCGGATCTGTTCCAGCAACGCCGGCAGCTCCTTGACCTTGCCCGCGTCGAAAGTCACGGTGGTGCTGCCGCCTTCCGCTTCGCTGAACCACGAATAGATCTGGGTGATGTGGTACTTGTCGCGATTGGCTTGCAGGTAACGCTCGACCCGCCCCACTTCCTCACCCATCTGCTCATGTGTGTACGAGCCTTTCCACTGATACTGGATGAAAGCCTCGTTGCCGCCATCGCCACCGAACATGTCGACCTTGGTCAACTTCATCGGCACCAGGCTGATCGCACTGACCAACACGATGCCGGCCACGCTCCAGCCGCGATGGGCCAGCGTCCATGCCAGCACCTTGGCATAACGGCGCTGCAGCCGCGCGATCACGCCGCGCTCGGAGCTCACCATCGGCGGTGTCTTCATGCGCGCTGACAACATCGGAATCAGGCTGATCGCCACCAGCCACGAGGCCAGCAGCGACACCGAAATGGTGATCGCGATCTGCGCCATGAAGATGCTGATGTTGTTGGTCTCGCCGAACAGGTTCGGCACGAACACGATGCAATGGCACAAGGTGCCGGCGCTGAGCGCGATCGCCACGCTGCGCGTGCCGAGCAGGGCCGCAAGCTGCGGTTGACCGGGCATGCGCTCGCGTTCCTGGTAGATGCTTTCCACCACCACCACCGCGTTGTCGACCAGCATGCCGACCGCCAGCAGCAGGCCCATCATGGTCAGGATGTTGAGCGTGACGCCGACGAAGTACATGAAGCCCAGCGTGATCGCAAAGCAGATCGGAATCGCCAGCGTCACCATCAGCGTCGATGGCCAGTGGCGCAGGAAGAAGAACAGCACGGTGATCGACAACAGCAGGCCCACCGCGCCGGCTTCGGCCAGTTCCGCCAGCGACGAGGTCACCGCCTTGCCCTGGTTGTCGATCACCTTGATCTGCACATCGCGCATCGCAGGTTCGGCGCGGATGTCCTCGACCTCCTTCAACGCCGCCTTGGACACATCCACCAGGTTGGCGCTGCGCTCCTTGTAGATGTCCAGCCCGATCGCCGGGCGCCCATCCAGGCGGCGGCCGTAATTCATCCGCGTCGGCTTCAACCGCACCTGCGCGATATCGGCCAACCGCAGCCCCTTGGCATTGAGCACCAGGTCGCGCAGTTCCTGCAGGTCGCGCAATTCGCCGATCGGCTGTACCCGAATGCGCTGGCCGTTGTCGTCGATCTGCCCTGCCGACACCGAAAAATTGAGCTTGCCCAGGCGCTCGCTCAAGTCATTGAGGCTGAGGTCGTGCGCGGTGAGCCGGTCCGGCGCGATGGCGATCTCCACTTCGTTCGGCGGTGCGCCGGAGATCTCCACCTTGGCCACGCCGGGAATCCGTTCGATGCGCCGCTTGAACTCGCGGTCGAGCATGTCGTACGCGCCGGTCAGATCGGTCTGGCTGGCCAGGCGTACCTTCAGCACCGGTTCGTCGCTGCTGGACCATTTGTAGATGTGGAAGCGCTGCAGATCTTCCGGAAAATCGTCGCGGATGGCATCCAGCCGCTCGCGCGCATCCGATGCGGCGATGGCGATGTCGCGGTCCCAGTCGGAGAACTCGATGAAGATGTTGGCGCCATCGGCGGTGGCGGTCGAGCGCATGCGCTTGATGCCGGTCATCGTCGCCAGCGCCTCTTCGGCCGGCCGCACCAGGTTGCGTTCCACCTCGTCCGGGGTGGAGCCGGTGTACGGCAGTTGCACGAACAGGAACGGTGCTGAAATGTCCGGCAGCGCCTCCAGCGGCAACCGGAACGCGGCAATCAGCCCCACCACCACCAGCGAGACGAAGCACATGATGGTGGTGACCGGCCGACGGATGCTGAAGGCGGCAACGCTCATAGCGCCTCCAGCCCGTCGGAGTTACCGGTCGCCTGCGCACGTTGGCCGGCCGTGCGCCGGCCACGCTCCAGGTAGTATGCATCGGCGCGACGGTCCAGCAGGTCGTACACCACCGGGATCACCAGCAGGGTCAGCAGCGTGGACACCAGCAACCCACCGATCACGGTGATCGCCATCGGCGCGCGCACCTCGGCGCCCTCGCCCATCGCCACCGCCAACGGCAGGAAGCCGAACAAGGTGCACAGCGTGGTCATCACGATCGGCCGCAAGCGCGAACGCGCACCTTCGATCAAGGCCTCGCGCTTGGGCACGCCTTCCTCGCGCAGTTGGTTGACCTTGTCGATCAGGATGATCGCGTTCTTGGTCACCAGCCCCACCAGCAGGATCAAGCCGATGAACACCACCACCGACACCGGCTTGCCGGTCATCAGCAAGGCCAGCACCGCGCCGACCATCGCCAGCGGAATGGTGAACAGGATGACAAACGGATGCAGCAGCGATTCGAACTGCGAGGCCATCACCAGATAGACCAGAAAGATCGCCAGACCGAACGCGAACAACAGCGACTTCACCGATTGCGCCAGTTCCTCGCCTTGCCCGCCGATATGCATGCCCACGCCGGCGGCCAGCGGATCGTTGCGCACCATCGACTCGACCTCGCGCACCGCGCCGCCCAGATCCATGTCATGCAGGCTGGCCGAGACGATCGCCACGCGGGTCTGATCGGCGCGATGGATCTCGCTCGGCCCGGTCGTCGCCACCACCTCGGCCACCGCCGCCAGACGCACCGGTCGGCTGCTGCCCGGGTTGACGATCAGCTGACGGATTGCATCCACACTGGCGCGGTCGCTGTGTTGCGCACGCACCAGCACATCGATCTTGCGATCGCGAAAGCTGTAGCGCGTGGCCACATCGCCGCGCACCTTCTTGACGATCACATCGGCGATCTGGCGGGTGGTCAGCCCCAACGCAGCGGCGCGTTCCTGATCGAAACGGATCTGGATTTCCGGGAAGCCCTCTTCCACCGTCGACTTGACGTCGGCGTAATGGCCATTGGCCCGCAGCATCGCCGCCAGTTTCTGCCCGGCACGTTCCAGCTCGCCCAGGTCCTGCCCGCGCAGCTCCACTTCCAGCGGCGTGGAAAAACTGAACAATGCCGGCCGTGCAAAATCCACCTGCGCTCCGGGATGCCCGACCATGCTGCTGCGTAGCCGCCTGGTGGCCGCCGCTTCCACTTCCGGGCTGCCGCCGCCGGCCATCACCACGGTGAGCTTGCCGATGTTCTCGCCGCTCTCGGTGGGGTTGGCGTCCAGCCGCGTACCGCTGCCGCTCACCCCATACAACGAGGCGATGCCCGGGTCCTTGTCGTGCGCCAGCTGCAACTCGCGCACCAGTGCGTCGGTCTGCGCCAGCGGCGTGCCGGAAGGCAGCTTCACCGTCATTTCGAAGCGGTCCTGCGCCAGTTGCGGAATCAAATCCGCACCCAGCATCGGCACCAGCAACACGGTGCCGATAAATGCGGCGGCCGCCAGTCCCAGCACCAGGCCAGGCCGCCGCAATGCCGCCGGCAGCATCGCCAGATAACCACGCTCGGCGCGGCCATACGGCGCCATCGCCAGGTCGCTGGCCTTGCGCATCACCGGCGACACCACCCGTGCGATGCCGCGCCACAGCTTGACCACCGTCCACGCCACCGCGAAGAACGCATAGCGCACGCTCGCGCCGGCCCCGCGCCGGCCGGCAGCCACCGGCTTGAGCCAGCGCTGCTGCGGCTGCCACTGCGGATGGCTCGGCTCGTCCGGGAATGCCATCGGCGGCGCCCCCTTGAGCGAACTCAGCATCGGGATCAGCGTCATCGACACCACCAGCGAGATCGCGATCGCGATCGCCACGGTCAGCGCCTGGTCGCGGAACAGCTGCCCGGCGATGCCCTCGACGAACACCAGCGGCAGGAACACCGCGATCGTGGTCAACGTGGACGCCATCACCGCCATGCTGACTTCGCGGGTGCCGGCGATTGCCGCATCCAGCACGCTCAGGCCACGCTCGCGCGCCTTGGCGATGCTTTCCAGCACCACGATCGAGTCGTCCACCACCAGCCCGGTGGCCAGTGCCAGCCCGCCCAGCGACATCACGTTGAGGCTCAGGCCCAACTGGCCCATGAAGAAGAACGTGGTGATGATCGACACCGGCAACGACAGGCTGATCACGAAGGTGCTCCAGCCATCGCGCAGGAACAGGAAGATGATCAGGATCGCCAGCACGCCGCCGATCACCGCATCCTTCTTGACGTCGCTGATCGCGTGCTCGATGAAGTGCGACTGGTCCTCGATGGTGGTGATCTCCACATCGCCGGGCACGGTCGCCTTCAACTGCTCCAGCCGCTTGCGCAGCGCCGCGGCAGTGGACACGGTATTGGCGTCGCCTTCCTTGTAGATCGCCAGCTCCACCGCTTCCTTGCCGCCCAGGCGGATGATCGCCTCGCGCTCCTTGTAGCCCTGGCGGACCTCGGCCACATCCTTCAATCGCACCGGCATGCCCCCGGCGATGCTGCTGCTGGACGCCGACGAGGTGCTCTGCACTTCGGCCGCCGCGGCCAGCGCCGCCTGCGACCCGGTGGATGCGGCAATCGCATACATCTGCTGCATCGCCGCTTCCGCGGCGCTGCCGCTGCTGCTTTGCGTGGTCACCAGCATGTTGCGGATCTCGTCCAGATCCACGAACTGGTTGACCGTGCGCACCAGATACCGCTGCGAGCCTTCCTCCAGCCGGCCGCCGGAGATATTGACGTTCTCCTCCTTGAGCCGGGTGATCACGTTGTCGATCGGCAAGTTGAGCTGCGCCAGTTTCTGCTGATCGATATCGACCTGGATCTCGTCTTCCAGCCCGCCGCCGACCTTGACCGCGGCCACGCCGGCCACCGGTTCAAGTTTCTTCTTCAGGTCTTCATCGGCGTAGCGACGCAGCCCGGTGAGCTGGCGGATCGCATCGTTGTCGGAGGCCGGCGCCTGTTTGGGTGACAGCGCCAGCCGCATGATCGGCTCGGTGGATGGATTGAAGCGCAGCAGCACCGGCGGCTTGGTCTCCAGCGGCAGCGACAGGGCTTCCATCTTGTCGCGCACCTCCAGGCTGGCCTGGTCCATGTTGGTGCCCCAGGCGAACTCCAGCACCACGTCGCTCTGCCCGGTGCGCGAGATCGACTTGAGCTTGCGCAGGTTCTTGACCACGCCGACGGCTTCTTCCACCGGCTCGGTCACCAGCGTTTCGATTTCCGCCGGCGCCGCGCCGGTGTATTCGGTGCGCACGGTCAGCGTGGGGTAGCTCAGGTCCGGCAACAGGTTGACCTTCAGACTGCGCAGCGCGATCAGCCCGAACAGCAGCATGGTCACGGTGATCATCGCGATGGTCACCCGCCGCCGCGTGGCGAAGGCCACCAGACCGCCGCCGCCGGGCAAGGGGGCGTGCGGGTCGTGCACGGGTGCGTGCGGGTTGCCGTGATCGCTCATGAGCGTTTCCCGTCGCTATCGGCTGCCGGTGCCGCAGCCGCAACCGGCTTGCGGTCGGGCTGGCCGATGACCTGCACCGCAGTACCATCGCGCAGCGCCACCTTGCCGGCGGTCACCACCTGGTCGCCTTCCTTCAGCCCTTGCCGCACTTCCAGCCACGGGCCTTCGGCATAGCCGAGTTTCACCGGCACCCGGCTGGCCTTGCCGTTACGCACCACGAACACCGCCGGCTCGCCATCGTCCAGCAGCGCCAGACGCGGGATCACCAACGCGTCCTTGCGCTGGTCGTAATCGATGCGGATGCGCCCGAACATGCCCGGTTGCAGCGCTTCGGCGCCCTGGCCGAACGCACAGATCACCCGGAAGGTGCCGCTGCCCGAATCCACCACCGGCGCAATGCGGTCGACCTTGCCGATGAACTGCTGACCGGGCAAGGCATCGGCCAGCAAGGTCACCGGCTGGCCGGATTTGAGCGTGGCCAGTTCGCGCTCGGGCACGTTGAGCGTGGCTTCCAACTGCGAATCGTCGACGATGCGGAAGATCGGCGTATTGATCTGCACGAAGTTGCCGGTCTTGATCGAGCGCGAGGCGATCACCCCGGAAATCGGCGCTTGCACCGTGGTGTAGGACAGCTCCAGCGATGCCAGGCGATGCTGCGCACGGCTGTTTTCGACATCGAACTTGAGCTGGTCGACATCGGCGGCACTGACCAGCTGCTGCCCCACCAACTGGGTGGCACGGCGGTAACTGTTCTCCAGTTTGCGCAGCTGCGCTTCGCTTTGCGCAACCGCCAGATGCGCACGGTCCGGATCCAGGCGAACCAGGGCCTGACCCGCGGACACCTTCTGGCCCTCTTCCACCATCACCGCCAATGCCACGCCGGAGGTCTTGGCTACCACCTGCGCTTCGGCACGCGGCTCCAGGGCGGCGGTGCCGGTATAGCTGGCCGCCACCGCACGGCGTGCGGCCTTGGCAATTTCCACCGGCACCGCCTCGACGGTTTTCTTTTCCTCCGCGGCCTTGGCCTCGCCATCTCCCGCCTTGCAGCCGCCCAGCAACAGGCTCGTGGTGATCAACAATGCAGCGGCGCAGGTTCCGCTGCGGCCCGGCAGGAAGGAGAGTGGCGACATCGTCGTGTCCTAGTGGATGCGTGAACAGGTGTTGTAGGCAAGTAGACCACCCGAACGATCATGTCGCCAATGCGCCAAAGGTCATGGTCTGTTCAAGTTCGCGTATTCACCCCGTTTGCGCGGCGCCAAATCGCAGGCATACTCGGACCGGTTCCGCCACGCCCCCACGTGCGGACGTTCAATCAGTCTTCCGGATACGAAACCATGCGCCCGCAGCCGCTCGCCGCTTGTCTCGCTCTGGTCGTCTTCCTGCCGTTTGGGGGCGCATCAGCGACACCGTCAGTCACGCCAGCCGCACCCGCCCCCCCTGCGCCCGCCGCGGCAGTGGCTACACCCGCAGCGCCCACCGGCAATCCGTCCAACGGCCGCTTGCTGGCCTACACCTGCCAGGGCTGCCATGGCGTCACCGGCTACAAGAACGCCTATCCCAGTTATCGCGTGCCCAAGATCGGCGGCCAATCCAGCCAGTATCTGACCCAGGCGCTGACCGAGTACCGCCAGGGCAAACGCAAGCATCCCACCATGCAAGCGCAGGCGCAGAGCTTTTCCGAGCAGGACATCGCCGATATCTCCGCCTACCTGTCCACCCTCAAATAAGCGCCCACATGCCGAACGCCCTGCACGCTCCGCGTCTAGCCATCGCCCTGGTCGCTGCCCTGATGTTGGCGGCCTGCTCCCAATCCCAGGTTGAGTCCACCGATCATTCCGCCGGCGATGCCGGCCACGCCAGCGGCGAACATGGCTCCGGCTCGTCTGCCGGCCTGCCGACCGGGCGCGCCGACGCCGGCGACAAGCTGGCGCACGCGAAAGGCAAGGCCACCGGCCAGAGCTGCATCGATTGCCACGGCGCCGACGGCAACGCCCCTATCGACCCCAGCTATCCCAAGCTCGGCGGCCAATACGGCGATTATCTTGCGCACGCCTTGCAGGCCTACCGCAGCGGCGATCGCCAGCACCCGTTGATGACGGCGCAGGCCACTGCACTGAGCGATCAGGACATTGCCGACCTTGCCGCCTACTTCGGTGCTCGACAGACGCAGCTGCGCGACCTGCACGGCGTCAACTGAGTTGCAGACGCACAGCGTGCCCGCGCACGCTGCGTCTCATGCGAAATGAAAAAGCACTTGCGCGAACATTAACAGGCCGCTATCATTTCGTTCTCAGTTTCGTGGGGCCATAGCTCAGCTGGGAGAGCGCCTGCATGGCATGCAGGAGGTCGGCGGTTCGATCCCGCCTGGCTCCACCACTCCTGACTTAGGCCGTCAGGGTGACAACTCAGGTTTTGATACGCGTCCCCATCGTCTAGAGGCCTAGGACACCACCCTTTCACGGTGGACACCGGGGTTCGAATCCCCGTGGGGACGCCAATCATCTGAAAGCCCCGGCACTGCCGGGGCTTTTTTTTGCGTGTTTTTCAGCATCGATTGCGTGCGCGGTTATCTGCACGCGGTGCTCGTGGTGTGCATCTGTCCATATCGATGATGCAACTGCTCCGCATCAACGTAGTGCGCCTTGGAGCTTTGCACCTCACCTGCTGCAGCTGCCGGCACGGCTACGCGTATGCCGGTGCAAGCAAACGCGGGATATTGCGATGCTGATCGAATGTTGTGCGCAGACTATTGCACATGACCGAAGTGCAAAAGCTGCCACGGCCACTGTATCGCCACACCTTACGCAATCAGACACCCGTGCATGCAGACGACATCTAGGTCGGTCAGTTTGCGACGCGCGCACTCTTCGATTGCTTGCGAAGCCACGCGTCACATTGATGCCCGCCGCGTGCGAATCGGTCGCGCAAACTTTTTTGCACACACCACTTCCCAAGCGTCATCGATGTCGCTATGATTGCCGGCTCGCAGCATCGTGGGGCCATAGCTCAGCTGGGAGAGCGCCTGCATGGCATGCAGGAGGTCGGCGGTTCGATCCCGCCTGGCTCCACCAAATTCCCGACATAGGCCGTCTGGAATCTACAACCAGGTTTTGATACGCGTCCCCATCGTCTAGAGGCCTAGGACACCACCCTTTCACGGTGGACACCGGGGTTCGAATCCCCGTGGGGACGCCAATCATCTGAAAGCCTCGGCACTGCCGGGGCTTTTTTTTGCATCTAACTTAGGGCGCCCTGCTCCACCGCATGCAGTCGGTGGCGGCACGATACGCGCGCATCGCGCCACTGCATCCAAACACGCGCGGATCGACTGTGGAACGCGCTCACTCGACGGCACACTTAACTTGCTTGCGAGTCGAACAAATCCGCACAACGACGGATCAGGTCTGGCCAACATCCAGCGCCTTGCGGCCTTCGTGAGTGAGATCGATGTCTCCGTCTTCGGCCTGTGTTGCATAGCCGGCACGCACTGCCCAGTTGGCCTCTTCGTCGGCAACCGGCGTGGTGTCATGGATGTCGCGCAAGATGCGCAGTTGCTGCGAAGAATCGAAATCCATGGGAAGCCACCTGCTTGAAAAGAGCTTTCCAAGGTACGCATCGCGCGTGATGGTTGCGTGCCTGCAGGCGCCTGGCGGCAATCCACGCTCATCTCGCCGGAATTTTCAGCGACCACGCATCATCGATGCGCGGTAATTGAACACGTCGCCATACGGCGAAGAAAGATGACGATGCCGCACCAACTGCTGCACCACGTCGACGACAAATCGCCCTGTTTTTGACCGCGATGCTGCTCGGCGCGAGGGGGCAACAGCCGCCAACATTCGCAGGTTCCGACGATTATCGAGCGCACAAAAGAAAAGCCCCTCTGACCGTCGCCAGAGGGGCTTTGCTTGTACCGCTACATCCTGGTGCCGAAGGTGGGACTCGAACCCACACGCTTTTAAGGGCGGCGGATTTTGAATCCGCTGCGTCTACCGATTCCGCCACTTCGGCGTGGCCGCGCAGTATAGCGACTTGCGCATGAAACGAACAGTGTCAGAGCGCGCCTGACGAATTCAGGTGCAAGCAGTGGCGTCAGCGCTGCGGTGGAGCAGTGTCGATATACTGGCCGACTTAGGTGAAGGAGTAAGCAATGTCGGTGTTGCGTGGAGTTCGGGTGCTGGTGGTCGAGAACGACCAGATGAATGCCATGCTGCTCGATCTGCAGCTCGTCCAGGCTGGCGCGGTCGTGCTGGGTCCGGTTGGGGAAGTTGCGCAAGCGCTGACCCTGATCCAGGCCGATGCGCCGGAGATCGCAGTGCTCGACTACCGCCTCGGCAATGGCGAGACCAGCGAGCCGGTCGCCCGGTTGCTGTCGGAGCTCGGGATTCCGTTCGTACTGGCGACCGGTGTTGCCAGTGGCACCATCCCCAGCGGCTTCGAGCGCGGTGTGATCCTGACCAAGCCCTATTTGTCAGACGAACTGATCAGCGCGCTGTCCAGGGCACGGCAGCTGAGCGACGCCGCCAGCTGAGCAACAGCGCAAGCGGATGCGCCGCCAGCATGTATGCGCGGCCGGTCTTCAACGCTCTTCACCGTCAGCCACAGCTGCTGACCGCCCGCCTGCCGGGCTTAACGTAGACCCCTCGCGCGGCCGCGCCGGCTGCCACACCCCCTCGATCACGGCCCGCTTGCCACTAGAATCGTGCATCCAGGCATGATGGGCAGGTCACCAATGGATATCGCCGTGTCGCCGTTTGCCGGTTTGTTGCCGGAGACGTGCGAGACAGCCGGGCTGTTGCTGGCGTCGTCCGCATGCGCCGCCGACCCGCAGCTGCGCGACAGCCCAGCGCTGCGGACGACGCTTTCGCTGTGCCTGCATGCACAGGTGCCGATGCTGCTGGTCTGGGGCGAGCAATCGCGCTGCATCTACAACGATGCCTGCATCGCGCTGTTGGGCGAACGCCACCCGGCAGCATTCGGCCAACCCTTGGCGGAACTTGCAGACGGCGCCGAAGCCAACCACAGCGATGCCGATGCGCGTGCAGCATTGACGCTGTCTACATGGTCCTGCAGCCCGGTGCTGCAGGCCGGCAAACCTCTGGGCATGCTGTATGTCGCCGGCACGCCCGCCCCTGCTGCAGGGCCGCCCCGTCGCGAGTCCGCGCCCGCAGCGGTGTCGCCTTCGCTCGACCAGTCGCCGGCCTTCATGGCGGTGCTGCGTGGACCCAGCTACATCATCGAAAGCGCGAACCAACGTTTCCACGAGCTGGTCGGACAGCGACCGTTGCTCGGCCGTCCCTTGCTCGAGGCGATGCCGGAAGTCGCCGACCAGGGCTATCTCGAGCTGCTCGATGAGGTGCGGCGCAGCGGCCGTCCCTTCATCGGCGAGTCGATGTCCGCCTATCTGCAGCGCACGCCCGGCAATGCGCTCGATCAGACCTTCGTGGATTTCCTGTATCAGCCGATGCGCGAGCGCGACGGCCGCATCGACGCGATCCTGGTGCACGGATTCGATGTCACCCAGCAACGCAGCATGGCAAGTCGCGACAGTTTCCTGCTGATGCTCGAAGACGCGCTGCAAAACGTTTCCGATCCGCGTCAGATCATCGACACCAGCGTGCGATTGCTGGGCGAGCATCTGCAGGTCAATCGCTGCGCGTTCGGCCTGGCGGCGGCCGACGGCAGAACCATGCACGTGATCAGCGACCATGTGCAGGACATGCCAAGCCTGCAGGGCGATTTTCCGCTGGAAGTAGCGCAGGGCCTGCGCGACGCCTTGCTGGAAAACCGCCCCTGGTTCACCACCGATGCGATGGCGCCCGGTGCGCCGGACTATGTGGCGCGGCAGTACCGACGCTCCGGCCTGCGCGCATCGCTGGCGATTCCGCTGCATAAACACGGCCGCCTGGTCGCGGCCATCGGCGTGCATCAGCGCGCACCGCGGCGCTGGCTGTCCACCGAGATCGAGCTGGTCCGCCTGGTTGCGGCGCGCTGTTGGGAATCCATGCAACGCGCTAAGGCGCAGCAGCAACTGGCCGCCAACGAGGCGCGGCTGCGCCGACTGGCCGACACCCTGCCGCAGATCATCTTCATTGCCGACCCGGAGGGTGAGCCGCATTACTTCAATCAGCGTTGGTATGAATACACCGGACTGGACCCTGCCGACCACCAGACCGCCGCGTGGCATCAGGCACACACCGCCGAGGGCCTGCAGCTGTCAGCGCAGGCCTGGGCATTGGCCATCGAGGTTGAACGCGCCTACGAAATGGAGTGTGAGCTGCAACGCCACGATGGCCAAAGGCGCTGGCACCTGGCGCGTGCCCTACCCGTGCGCGGCGACGACGGCAGCATCAGCGAGTGGATCGGCACCTACACCGATATCCATGACCGCCGTGCGTTCGAGCAACAGCTGCGCGAAAGCGAAGTGCGCTTCCGCGCTTTGTGCGAAACGGTGCCGGCAATGATCTGGATGGCCGACGCGCAGGGCGACTGCGTGTACTGGAATCCGCGCTGGTATCACTTCACCGGGCAGGCCGAAGACCAGGCCATGGATCAGGGCTGGTGGGATGTGATGCATCCGGACGATGCCGAACGCGTGCGCCACGCATTCGGCCAGGCCTTGGAGCAACGTGGCGAGTTCCTGGCCGAGTACCGTGTGCGTCGTCACGACGGGCAATACCGTTGGTGCATCGATACCGCGTCGCCGCACTTCGCCAGCGATGGACGTTTTCTCGGCCACATCGGCTCGCTGACCGATATCTCCGAACGCAAGCTGATCGAGGATGAAACCGCCTCCGATCGCGCCATCCTGAGCCTGATCACCACCGGCGCACCGCTGCCGGTGGTGCTGGACGCCATCGCAGCGAGCGTGGAAGCGCGTGGCGAGATTGCGCTGTATTGCGCGGTGATGGTGCTGGATGACGTACGCAAGACGCTGAGCTTCGGCTCGGCGCCGCATTTTCCGGTCGAGTACCGCGGGCATTTCGAAGCCTCGCCGATCGGACCGAACGGGCCACCGTGCGCGCGCTCGGCCTATCTCGGGCAGCAGGTGATCTGCGAGGACATCCAGGCCGACCCCAGCTTCAGCGACCACCACGCCATTTCGGCGGCGCTGGGCATCGTCGCCTGCTGCGTGACGCCCATCCTGGACAGCAACGGGCAGGTGCTGGGCACGCTCAACATCTACTACGACCGCGTCCACCTGCCCTCGCTGCGCGAACAGGCGATGGCGCGCTCTGCATCGCATCTGGCCGGCATCGTCATCGAGCGCACGCGCGTGGATGCCAAGCTCAAGCAATCGCTGCAGGCCGAGACCGTCGCACGCAGTCAGGCCGAGCATGCCAGCCGGGTCAAGGACGAGTTTCTGGCGACACTCAGCCACGAATTGCGCACGCCGCTCAATGCCATCCTGGGCTGGTCGCGGTTGATGCAGTCGGAGGTGTTCGAGCCGGCCAATCTGGGCAAGGGGCTGATCATCATCGAACGCAGTGCGCGTGCGCAGACGCAGATCATCGACGACCTGCTCGACATGAGCGCGATCCTGTCCGGCAAAATCCGCCTGCAGGCAGAGCACTTCGATATCGCAGGACTGATGCGCAGCACGGTGGAGTTGATGCAACCCTCTGCACTGGCGCGCGACATCGCACTGGAACTGGATGCACCCGGCGAAGCAGAGTTGTGGTTCTTCGGCGATGCCGGGCGGCTGCAGCAGGTGCTGTCCAACCTGCTCAGCAACGCGCTCAAGTTCACCTCACCCGGCGGAACGGTGCGGGTGGCGCTGGACATCGAGGACGAACGGCTGCGACTGTGCGTGCAGGACACTGGCATCGGGATTGCGGCCGAGTTCCTGCCACATGTGTTCGACCGCTTTCGGCAGGCTGATGCCGGCACCACACGGCGCGTGGGCGGGCTGGGGCTGGGCTTGTCGATCTCGCGTCAGTTGGTCGATCTGCACGGTGGCAGCCTGGGGGCATCCAGTGCGGGCGAAGGCAAGGGGTCGACCTTCACCATCGTGCTGCCGTTCCAGCATGGGGTCAGCGATCTGCGGCCGGCGTCGGCCGGGTCGCTGCAGGTCGGTCCGCTGCCGAGTGATTGTCTCGGGCGCCTGGATGGCGTGCGCCTGCTGCTGGTCGACGACGACCAGGATTCGCGCGAGGCGGTGGTGCAGTTCCTGATGCTTGCCGGCGCGCAGGTGCAGGCGGCCGGCTCGGTGGAAGCGGCCGAACAATGCCTGGCAGAGACTCCCTTCGACGTGCTGGTCAGCGATATCGCCATGCCGGTGCGCGACGGCTACGACTTGATCCGCACCGTGCGCTCCGGCCGCGCCGACCTGCCGCGGCACATCCCCGCGATCGCCCTCACCGCCTATGTGCGCGAAGAAGACCGCGACCGCGCAGTAGTCGCTGGATTCGATGCGCATATGGGCAAGCCGGTGGAACCACCCGGCCTGGTCGACCTGATCGAACGCCTGATCTTGCCGACACGCGCGGTACGCAGCGAGGCGTGAGATCGCCTGGAAACGCAATAAAACAGGGTGGTCAACTGAGTGCTGCTTGCAGCACGCACACACCGACCATCCCAACCGGTCCTTGCCCGCCCACCGTCGCGGGACCTTACGCGGCATGGATGCCGCGTAAGAGCCTACAAGGACGTACTTGCGGCGTGTCCCGCGATGGTGGGCGGGCAAGGGCCTTGCGACCAAGCCGCAGATCAAGCGCTCTGCACACCTGACTTATCTGCCCGCTAGGCTCCCCAAAAGGCACGCGCCGCCATTTTGAGCAGCGGCGTTATTTAGCTGCAGAACAATGCCTAAGCCCAAAGCTCAGTGAGTCGAGTGCGCGGTGCCCTCGCCGCTTGCGGGACACGCCGTGAATCCGTCCATGGAGGCTCCTTGGCGGCATCCATGCCGCCAAGGGTCCCGCAACCGGCGAGGACACCGCACCAGCAAGTTGGTCGGTAGTCATGTGGAAACCCTGCTTGATAGCGAGATTGCGTTAGCTCGCTGAAACGTTCGTAGATTGCCTCTTTGAGTCTGTCTGTCACCCAGCTCGCAACGCGACGATTTCAGACGCATCACAACTCGAACAACCGCGCGCCACCCCCTGCTTGCAACCAAACTCACCGACCATCTCAACCGGTCCTTGCCCGCTCACCGTCGCGGGACCTTACGCGGCATGGATGCCGCGTAAGAGCCTACATGGACGTAACTGCAGCGTGTCCTGCGATGGTGGGCGGGCAAGGGCCCCGCAGCCAGACCGCAGGTCAGCCGCCTTATGACTGATCGTATCTGCATAGGCGCACCGCGGTGGTCGGAGTGCACGGACCCGCAGCCAAGTTGCAGATCAGCCTGCCCAAGCGCGATCCAATCGCAGCAGCAGACCCGCCGCCTTGCGAGCGGGTCTATCTACACTGCCCAGCCACGCCAGGGCAGCCGCCGGGCACGCTGACTCAGCCGCGCTTAGCGCGTGCGAATGCCGCGGCCAGCGCGTTGTCGGCCGGCGGCGCAGTAGTGCGCGGCTTGCTGTTGCCCTGCGCCGGGCCACGCCCACCGCCACCATCGCGCCGGCCCTGCCCCGCGCCGCCGTTGCCGCGTTGGTCGCGCGACTGGGCTGCGGCATCGGCCGGCGGTGGCGTATCGGACAGACGGCAGGTCAGTGCGATGCGTTTGCGCGCCACGTCCACTTCCAGCACCTTGACCTTGACGATGTCGCCGGCCTTGACCACATCGCGCGGATCCTTGACGAAGGTGTCCGACAACGCGGAGATGTGCACCAGGCCATCCTGATGCACGCCGATGTCGACGAACGCACCGAATGCGGCGACGTTGCTGACCACGCCTTCGAGCACCATGCCGGGCTTGAGGTGCTTGATGTCCTCGATGCCTTCGGCGAACTGTGCCGCCTTGAACTCGGGGCGCGGATCGCGGCCGGGTTTTTCCAGCTCCTTGAGGATGTCGCGCACGGTCGGTACACCGAACTGCTCGTCGGTGAACAGCTCCGGCTTGAGTCCACGCAGGAATCTGCCGTCGCCCAGCAGGGCCTTGATCGGCTTGCCGGTGCTGCCGACGATGCGCTCGACCACCGGATAGGCTTCCGGGTGCACCGCCGACACGTCCAGCGGCTCGTCGCCATCGGCGATGCGCAGGAAACCGGCGCATTGTTCGAAGGTCTTGTCGCCCAGACGCGGCACCTTGAGCAGGTCCTTGCGGCGCTTGAACGGACCGTTGTCGTCGCGATGGCGCACGATGTTTTCCGCCACCGTGCTCGACAGCCCGGACACGCGCGACAGCAGCGCCGCCGACGCGGTATTGACGTACACGCCGACCGCATTGACGCAGTCTTCCACGCGCGCCTCCAGCGCCTTGGCCAGACGATATTGATCTACGTCGTGCTGGTACTGGCCCACGCCGATCGCCTTGGGCTCGATCTTGACCAGCTCGGCCAGCGGATCCTGCAGGCGCCGCGCAATCGACACCGCACCGCGCAGCGACACGTCCAGATTGGGGAACTCCTTGGCAGCAAACTCGGACGCCGAATACACCGACGCACCGGCTTCGCTGACCACGATCTTCTGCAGCTTGCTCGCCCCGCACAGCGCGATCGCCTCACCGGCGAGCTTGTCGGTCTCGCGGCTGGCGGTGCCGTTGCCGATCGCAATCAGCTCCACATTGTGCTGCATGCACAGCTTCTTGATCGTCTGCAGCGACTGCTCCCATTGCCGCTTGGGCTCATGCGGGTAGATCGTCTCGGTGGCCACCAGCTTGCCGGTGGCATCGACCACGGCGATCTTGCAGCCGGTGCGGATACCGGGATCGAGCCCCAGCACCACGCGCGGGCCGGCCGGTGCGGCCAGCATCAGGTCCTTGAGGTTGTCGCCGAACACGGCGATCGCCTCGGCCTCGGCCTTTTCGCGCGCCTGGTTGAACAGGTCCAGCAGCAGATGCATGTGCAGCTTGGCGCGCCAGGTCAGCCGGCAGGCATCCAGCAACCAGCGATCGGCCGGGCGGTTCTGGTTGGAGATGCCGGCATTGCGCGCCACACGGCCCTCGGCGTACTGATGGCCGGCCTCGGCATCGTTGCCCGGCTCCAGATCCAGATACAGGAATTCCTCGCGGCGCGCACGAAACAGCGCCAGCAAGCGGTGCGAGGGAATCCTGGCCAGCGATTCGGCATGATCGAAATAATCGCGGTACTTGGCACCGGCCTCTTCCTTGCCCTCGGCAACGCGCGCGCGGATCACGCCGTTGTCGTTCAACCAGCTGCGCAGCTCGCCCACCAGGGCTGCATCTTCGCCCCAGCGCTCCATCAGGATGGCGCGTGCGCCCTCCAGCGCTGCCTTGATATCGGCCACGCCCTTCTCTGCATCGATGTACGCCGCGGCAGCGACTTCCGGCGCCTGGTTTGGGTCGGCCAGCAGGCCGTCGGCCAGCGGCTCCAGACCGGCTTCGCGCGCAATCTGCGCACGCGTGCGGCGCTTGGGCTTGTAAGGCAGGTACAGGTCTTCCAGCCGCGACTTGCTGTCGGCCGCCACGATCTCGGCGCGCAATTCGTCGCTGAGTTTGCCCTGCTCGCCGATGCTGGACAGGATCGCCGCGCGGCGCTCTTCCAGCTCGCGCAGATAGGTCAGGCGCGTTTCCAGATTGCGCAGTTGGGTATCGTCCAGCCCGCCGGTGACTTCCTTGCGGTAGCGCGCGATGAACGGAACGCTGGCACCCTCGTCGAGAAGGGCAATGGCGGCGCGCGCCTGGGCGGGTTGGGCACCGATCTCGTCGGCGATGGTGCGAGCGATCTGCTGGGCAAGCTGGCTGTCGTGCATGGCGGCGCGGCCGGAGCCGCTTCACTGAAAAAAGCATTTTCGCAGTGCTGGCCCGCCGCGGGAACCCGTTGACAGGATCGCCATAACACTATGCCGGCGCGTCTTTCGACGGCTGACGAGCGCTAGCGGGCGATCGTCAGGTAGTTGCAGAGGGTGCGTAAGAGCTGAAGTACCGTTGCGATACCTGCAGCTGTGGGCACTTGGCGCCCACTGACGGTGGGCGCAGTCGTCCGGTCGGCTGCGCTTAGCTGGCGCGACCTGCGTAATGCGTGGCAGCGCGCTCGACCAGGATGCTTTCGTGCAGCGATTCCAGTGCCATCACGCGGATCTTGCCGACGTCCTTCAACGGCACCATGCGCTCGACATAGATCTCCGGGCCGGCGTCGGTCATCGCGCGCGACTTGCTGAACCCGTAAGGCACAACACCCTTGTCGCCATCTTTGCTGCCACCGACGTACAGAACGATCGACATGCCCACACCCTCGTTAACAACTGTGACTACGTTAGTGGCGCGAGCATAACGACCGTGCCGTGAGGAGCTTTCCACGCACGTTAACGCCGGCTGTTTGCGGTTTGGTGACGGCAGGATCCCCTCGCCTGTCTGCACAACCGCTTCACCCTGCCTGCCGGTCCAATTGCGCTCCGCCCGCACGTACGACACCGCATGGACCTCAAGAGTGGCTACCCGTTCTGGTCGATCCGCAACGGGTTAATGCGCGCCTATCCGCGTCTGGAGCGGGACACCGATTGCGAGGTGGCCATCATCGGCGGCGGGGTCACCGCGGCCCTGGTCGCGCACGAACTGCTCAAGCACGGGCACGAGGTGGTGGTGCTCGAGCAGCGCGAGATCGGCTGGGGCAGTACCTCGGCCAGTACCGCCTTGCTACAGTACGAAATCGACACACCGATGATCGAGTTGGCCAGGCATTA
Organism: Xanthomonas sp. WHRI 7064; assembly: GCF_040202355.2. NCBI lineage: Bacteria > Pseudomonadati > Pseudomonadota > Gammaproteobacteria > Lysobacterales > Lysobacteraceae > Xanthomonas > Xanthomonas sp. WHRI 7064. The sequence goes on from NZ_CP167821.1 coordinate 2,566,286, forward strand.
CGGCATGACGGCGGCAGCGTCGGCATACGCTGCGTGCGCGCAAGCCATCGTCGACCTGCAAGGCCTCTGCAATACACTGGGCGGTAGCGACTTCAGCCGTCAGGACAGCCTGTACTACGCCAGCCGGTCGCGGGATCTCGACGACCTACGCAGCGAACTGCAGGTGCGAAAAACCCACACTCTTCCGGTCGAATGGATCGAGCGCGCGCCGTTGTGGCACAACTACGGCGTACGCTCCGAGGGCGCGATCCTCAGCCGCCTGGCCGCCAGCGTCGATCCGTATCGGCTGTGCTACCGCCTGTTTGCAGAAGGCGAGCACTACGGCGCGCGCATCTACGACCGCACCGCGATCGCCACCCTCACACCCCACGACCGGCATGTCGCGTTGCGCACCCGCGACGGAGTCACGCTGCGCGCCCGGCACGTCATCATGGCCGCAGGCTACGCAAACCAGCAGTGGCTGTCGCAGCGCGTGGCACGCAACCGCAGCAGCTACGCATTCGTGACCGATCCGCTGCACGACAACGAGATGGGCGCGCTCAAGCACACCATGATGTGGGAAACCGCGCGCCCCTATCTCTACCTGCGCAGCACGCCGGATGGACGCGTGGTGGCCGGCGGCGAAGACGACAACATCGATCTGCCCGCACGTCGCGACGCACGTGTCATGCGCAAGCTGAAGACGCTGCTGAAGAAGATCCACCAGACGATGCCGGACATCAGCCTGCGCCCGGTGTTCGCCTGGGGCGGCACCTTCGCCGAAACCGCCGATGGGCTGCCGTTCTTCGGCCCGCATCCGCAACATGGGCCGCGGGTGTCGTTCGCGATGGCGTACGGCGGCAACGGCATCACCTACAGCGCGATCGGCGCAGGCTTATTGCGCGCGCAACTGGAAGGCAGGCCTCACCCGTTATCGGAGCTGTTCGGTTTCTCGCGGTTGCGCTGAGATCCCCACGGCCACCAGCCGTGGCCGTGCAGCGCATACGCGTCGGCGGCCCGTTCCAGCGGATTGCGTACGTGGATGCCGCCGCACAGCAAATACACCGGCAAAAACAGCGGGCCGAGCAACATGTACTGGTAGACATGCGCCCGTTCGTGGTCACCCAGGCGCACCGGCGGGTGCTGACAACGCCCGGCAGCATGCGCATACGTGCTGCACTGCAGATCCAGCGAGGCGCCCTTGAGCAGGATCACATTGCCCAGCGTCATCGCCCCGCCCGGTCCCCATGGCCAGGCATGGAACACCACGGCCAGCTCCTGCCCGGACCAGCGCGGACGCGCGCCGAAACAGCTGCCGGCGGCACCGATGGCAAGGCCGAGCAAGGTATTGGGCAGCGTCCACAACGCGCCCAGCACCTGCACGGATGACCACCGGCGCCGGGTGGGCGTCAGTCGGCCTGGTTGGGGATCAGCAACCACAGGATCAGATAGACCAGGATGCCGGGGAACGCGGCCGAGGCGATCGACACGATCACGAACAGCACCCGCAACAGCGTGGAGCTCCAGCCGAAGCGGCGGGCGATGCCGCCGACCACGCCGGCAATCATGCGGTCGTTGAGGGAACGGGACAATGCGGTGGTCGTGGCCATGGAAGGCTCCTTCGAACGTGATGCCCAGTCTAAAAAGCGCAGCGACTGCGCCTTGTGACGGCTGCGGCTGCTCGCTGCAGGCACAGCGCAACCCAAAGCCGCATCACGCGTTGCCGCCACGCTCCTGCAACCAGCGGTGGATCGCCACCGGCACCTCGCGCTGCGCACGTCCGGAGACGTAGATGCCGATATGCCCGCCGCGGAAACTCAGCTCGGTGTAATCGTCGCTGCCAACCAGGCCGCGCAATGCACGCGAGGCGTCGGGCGGCACCAGATGATCGTGTTCGGCGTAGATGTTGAGCACCGGCATGTCCACCGCCTGCAGATCGACCGCCTCCCCGCCGATGCGCACCTGCCCGGTCACCAGCCCATTGCGCTGATAGAACTGGGTGACGAACTCGCGGAACGCCTCGCCGGCCAGATCGGGCGAATCGAAGATCCACTTTTCCATGCGCAGGAAATCTTCCAGCGCCTGCTTGTCGTCGAGGATGTCGAGCAAGCCGACGTACTTCTGCAGGTTAAGCCGGAACGGCTTGAGCATCAGGTAACTGGCGTTCATCAGATCCGCCGGCACGTTGCCCATGGTGTCCACGAACAGATCCACATCGACCATGCGCGCCCAGTTGGAGAGCATGTTGTCGGGGGTGTGGAAATCCACCGGCGTGACCATGGTGATCAGGTTGCGCACCTTCGGCCGCTGCAGCGCCGCATAGCACAGCGCAAACGTGCCGCCCTGGCAGATGCCGAGCACATCGACCGCCTCCAGCCCCGACTGCGCGCGCAGGTGATCCACCGCGCCATCGATATAGCGCAGCAGATAGTCCTCCAGCGTGAGGTAACGCTCGGAGCGGTCCGGGTAGCCCCAATCCAGCACGTACACGTCCTGGCCGTGGCCCAGCAGGCCCTTGACCAGCGAGCGGTCGGCCTGCAGATCGACCATGTAGGGGCGGTTGACCAGCGCGTAGACGATCAGCAGCGGCGTCCTGGCCACTGGCGCCTGCTCGCCGACAAAGCGGTACAGCACCACCTTGCCGTCGCGCCAGATTTCCTCGCGCTCGGTCACGCCGTAATCCACGTCTTCCACGCCGGGCAGCAGCTTGAGCCCCTCGCGCAGCTTGCGCTGCATCGACAGGGTTTCCTGCATCAGGTCTTCGGCGCTGAATCCCAACGGGCCTTTCATGTCTGCGCTCCACGTGGCTTGCGTGCGGCCGGCTTAGCGGAAGCTGTGCCAGCCGATGGCCTGGCGGCGCTTTTGGACGCCTTCGTGTTCTTGGCTGTGGCGGTTTTCGCTGGTGGTTTCTTGGCCGGGCTGGTCGCCGCTGCCGGCTTGGGCGCAGTGTCCGCCCTGGATGCCGGCGCGCGCCTGGCCGTGGCCGGCGCAACCGGGTCAGCCGCCGCTGCAGCCGGCTTGCCGGCCGGGCTGGCCGCAGTGCGCAGCATGCGCCGCACCGCACGTTCCAGCTCGGCGATGCGGCGATGCGCGGCGTCCATCTCCGAACGCGTCGGCATCCCGAAACGCTCGCTCAACTGCTCCACTTCTTCCTGCAGCGCGGCGCGCAGGCGCATATGCGCATTGGCAAAGCCGCCGTAGACCTCGCGAAACTGGTCGGACAAGGCGACGTCGGCATACGACTCTTCGGCGGCCTCGATCCACAGATCGAACAAGGCACGCGCACTGGTCAGCTGACTGCCGCTGCTTTCGTGCTCCCCCAGCTTGGAGGCGAACCGGCCGAACGCCTGCTCGATGGCCGACTTGAGTTGTTCGCCATAGGCCTGCGATTGCGCCTGGTACTCCTGCTGCGCACGGGCCAGCGTCTGCAGGCGCGCCTGATGATTGCGGCTCACGCCGAATGCCGGCATGTCCAGCCATGGCGCGTTTTCTTCCCGCCACTTCGCCAGCGCCTGCGCAGCGTCCTGCAGCCACGGGTCGAAGCCGCCGGGGCTGCCGCCACGCAGCGAGCCCAGCGTCCACTGCATCAGCTGCTCGCCCTGCCCCTGCACGGCGCGCCGCCAGGCTTCGGAGACTTCGTTGGCCGAGGTGTCGCGCCCGGCGAACTGCGCGGCCACCTGCTGCATGGTGCCGAACCAGTCGCCGGCCTGATGACGGAAGCGGTCGATCGCCTCCTGCGCCTGCGGTGCGGCCTGGGTGGGCAGCAGTTGCGACCACCAGTCCATCGCCTTGCGCCAATCCTGCGGTGCGTCAGTGCCCGGCCCCGTCCCGGGAACGGCACCGGGCTGTGCAGCGGCGCCGGACTGGCCGTGGCGCATGGCATCTCCCCAGGCGCTCCAGTACTGGCGCGCCTTGTCTTCGAAGTTGCCGTTGTCCGAACCGCTGGTTGCCATGATCCCTTCCCGTGACTGTCCACCAGCCATCCTACCGCGTGTGCCCGGCCGTACCGGTCAGGGTTTGGGGATGCGCAGCGTCTTGCTGATCATCAGCGAGCCGGACACTGCAAACAGCAGCACCAACGGGTGGAACTGCCACGGCCCGAGCTGCCACTGGCCCCACCACAAGGTCTGGCCGATATGGCCGCTGCTGGCAGCGACCGCCAGCAGGATCACCAGCAGCAGGCTGGTGGGGATCGGGGTGCCTTCGAAGTACGGCACCTTGTCGGCCTCGCCGGCGATCTCTTCGGCAGTCACGTTGTAGCGCGCCAGCCGGCTCACGCCGCAGCAGACGAAATAGCTCAGCACCAGCCAATCCCAGCCGCCGCGCATGCCGCAGGCATAGCCCAGCGCCGCCGGCGCTACCCCGAACGAGATCACGTCGGCCAGTGAGTCCAGCTCGCGGCCCAGGGTCGAGGACGCCTTGCGCCAGCGCGCCACATGCCCGTCCAGCGCATCGAACACGAACGCCAGCGGAATCAGCGCCATGCCCAGCAGCAGGTCGCCGCGATGTCCTTCCTGCAGGAAGCGCATCGACGCGAACACCGCGCCGGTGCCGCAGAAGGCGTTGGCCAGGGTGAACCAGTCCGCGAGTTGGAAATCGCGCAGCATCGAGAAATGGCGTTTCATGCGGAACCTGAGAGGAGCAAGGCGCAAAGGGTAACGCGCGCACGCCATGCAGGCGACCGTTTCGCGCTATCGGCTAGGCTGGCGATCAGCATGGCCGCTCCGGCCGGGCACGATCGACGACGAGGACAGCATGAAGCGCAGCATCCTGATCACCGGCGCAGGCAGCGGCATCGGTGCCGGCATCGCCACCGAGCTGGCCGCCGGCGGCCACCATCTGATCGTCAGCGATATGGATCTGGCGGCAGCCGAACGCACCGCGCAGCGCCTGCGCGACACCGGCGGCTCGGCCGAAGCGCTGGCGCTGGACGTGACCGATGACCACGGCATCGCGCAGGCCTTGGCGTGCGTGACGCGCGCGCCGCAGGTGCTGGTCAACAACGCCGGCCTGCAGCAGGTTGCCGCGCTGGAAGATTTCCCGATGCAGCGCTGGGACTTGCTGGTGGATGTGATGCTGACCGGCGCCGCACGGCTCAGCCGCGCGGTCCTGCCCGGCATGCGCGCGGCCGGCTACGGGCGCATCGTCAACATCGGCAGCATCCATTCGCTGGTCGCCAGCCCGTACAAGAGCGCGTATGTCGCCGCCAAGCACGGCCTGGTCGGCCTGGCCAAGGTCATCGCACTGGAAACTGCCGACTGCGACATCACCGTCAACACGTTATGCCCAAGCTATGTGCGCACCCCGCTGGTGGAGCGCCAGATCGCCGACCAGGCGCGCACGCGCGGCATCGCCGAAGAGGCGGTGATCCGCGATGTGATGCTCAAGCCGATGCCCAAGGGTGCCTTCATCGACTACGACGAACTCGCCGGCACGGTCGCGTTCCTGATGTCGCATGCCGCACGCAACATCACCGGGCAGGCGATCGCCATCGATGGCGGCTGGACTGCGCAGTAAGCGCGGCTGGCGAAATTTTCACCAGCTTCCGTGGCCGCCTTGCGCCGCAAGGCGCGCGCGCAGTTGTCCACAGACTTGCGCAGGATTCATCCACAACCGGTGTGGAGAAATGTGTGGAGGCGAATTCGGAAGGCATGTCGCCACAGCGTGCAGCGCCGGCTTGCGCTTGCGCTCGCCAGGTCGATCGCATACACATTGGCGCCAGCAGATCGAAGTCCATTAAGGACGGCAGACGCTCAAGTTCGGCACTGCGGTGATCGCGCCAGACAGCAGTAACAGCCGCGCTCGCCTGGGCGGCTGCGCACTCCCTCAAGCCCCGCTCAGATACGCGAATACGTCCACGACTGCATGCGCCCGTCGCGATACGGCATCACGCCATGAAACGGACGCGGGTCGCCATCGAAGACCAGCGGCAGGAAATTGCGGTCGCCCTCCCACATCGGCACCTGGTCCATGCGGTCGATCGCCACCCATTCCAGCGTGCCTTCCGGGTTGGAGGCCTGTGGCTCGCCCTGGAAGCTGCGGATCAGGAATACGAAGCCCAGCCAGTCCTCGCCCCGCTTGCCAAAGCCCGGCCAGCTGATGGTGCCGCGCAGTTGCATGTCGCCGCACTCCACGCCGGCCTCTTCGCGGATCTCGCGGCGCATGCCGGCCAGCACGTCTTCGTCCGGTTCCACCTTGCCGCCTAGCCCGTTGTATTTGCCCAGGTGCTGATCGCCGGGGCGGGCATTGCGATGGATCATCAACACCTGTGTGCCGTCGGGCGACAACAGGTAGCCGAGCGTGGCGACGATGGGGGTATAGGGCATGGCGGGCGAGCTGGAATCGAGCGCATCAGTATGACCGATGCTGTGCAAGCGGCGTGGCGCAGCCTCAGCCGACCGCAGCCTGCGAGCCCGGGCGCGGTGGCGCCACGTAATCGGTATCCAGACGCAAGGTAGCTACGCCATGGCCGCGCTCGGCCAGATAGTCCAGCCACTTACCCAGGAACGTATTCATGCGCATGCGGTGGCTGATCAGCTCGGCCGGCGGCGGGAACATGCCCATCACGTCCTGCCAGCGACGGCCGACATAGCAATGGGTGGTCTCAGCCTGGCGCGCGTCGCGGTACAGGCGCACATAGGCCGACGGGTCAGGCTCGCCGGTCACCGGGTCGCACAGGTCGTAGGTCAGCCGCAGCTCGACCGTGTAGCGGTGACACTCGATCACGTCCAGACGCAGGTCCAGGCCATCGCCGATCGACGAGACATAGGAGCCGGGAGCGAGGTCGGCCGGTGCGAACAGCCGGGTCAGATGCTGAAAGTTTTCTGCGTACAAGCCCATCAGCCAGCCGAACCGGCTCAACTTGGGGATGCGTTCGAGTTTACTCAGTGCTTGCGCCATGAACCGATCCTACACGCTGCGCTGCCGCACGGGCAGCATTGACGACCGGCCACCGGCAGGCCTACCTTGGCGGAGCCCTACCCCGCCCGCTTGATTTCCTTGACGCTTGCCGACCGGCCGCGATACGTCACGGCAGCCCTGGATAGTGAATACGCTACGCGCGGCCCAATCCCCAATCCCGCCAACCAATTCCCGCCTCAAAACATCTCGCGCTGCAGCCCTAGCGTGGACAACACCTTGCTGGAAATTTCCTCGATCGAGGTATTGGTGGTGCTCAAGGTCGGAATGCGCTCCATCTGGAACATGCGCTCGGCGGTGGCCACCTCGCGCCGGCAGGTCTCTGCCGCGCTGTAGCGTGAATTGGCGCGCCGCTCCTGGCGGATCTGCTGCAACCGCTCCGGGTCGATGGTCAGGCCGAACAACTTGCTGCGGTAATTGCGCAGGCGCGGCGGCAGGCGCTCGTTTTCAAGATCTTCCTCGGTCAACGGGTAGTTGGCGGCACGGATGCCGTAATGCAATGCCAGGTAGATGCAGGTCGGCGTCTTGCCGGCGCGCGACACCGCCACCAGGATCACGTCGGCCTCGTCGTAATTGAGTGCGATACCGTCATCGTGGCTCAGCGCGAAGTTCATCGCGTTGATGCGGCGGTGATAGGTCTCGAAGTCGACCATTCCGTGCGCACGCCCCACGCGCGAATGCCGTGGCGCATTGAGCTCGCGCTCCAGCGGCTCGATGAAGGGCGCGAACACGTCCAGCATCAAGGCGCCGCTTTCGGCCAGGATCATGCTCAGCTGGGGATCGACGCAGGAATTGACCACCACCGGGCGCACCTGGTACCGCTCGCCTGCCGCGCGCACGCGCAATGCCGCATCGCGCGCTTTTTCTGCATCATCAATGAACGACATGCGGTCGGTGACGAAGTTGAATCCACTGAACTGCGTGAGCAGGCTATGCCCAATCGTTTCAGCGGTGATACCGGTTCCATCGGAGACGTAGAACACCGGTCGAATTGTTGACATCAAGACCACCTCTTTGAACTGGTGTCCAAAACTTACGGGTTCATGCTTGTGCAGATTCCGCTGTGCACTGCATCATAGCGGCTTCTTCCTACGGACGCGGCCATCCAGCCCGCTCGGGCGATGGCCATACGGAGCATCGCGCTTGAACGAGAATATCCTGTGGTTGCATGAGCTACGCCTGGCCGATCTGGCCCGCGTAGGTGGTAAGAATTCCTCGCTCGGCGAGATGATCGGCAACCTGGCCGGGCTTGGCGTTTCGGTTCCCGGTGGATATGCGACCACTGCCGAGGCTTTCAAGGACTTCATCGCGCATAACGATCTGTCCAAGCGCATCTTCGACAAGCTGGCAACGCTGGATGTTGAAGACGTGTCTGCCCTCACCGTTGCCGGCAAGGAAATCCGCGGCTGGGTGATCGATGCTCCGCTGCAGCCGGAACTGGACCGCGATATCCGCACCGCGTACGCACAGCTGTGTGCGGAAAACGGCGGTGGCGAAGTGGCCGTGGCGGTGCGTTCGTCGGCCACTGCCGAAGATCTGCCCGATGCCTCGTTCGCCGGCCAGCAGGAGACCTTCCTCAACGTGACCGGCGCCGACGATGTCGTGCACAAGGTCAAGGAAGTGTTCGCCAGCCTCTATAACGATCGCGCAATCGCCTACCGCGTGCATCATGGCTTCAAGCACGAAGACGTGTTCCTGTCGGCCGGCGTGCAGTTGATGGTGCGCTCGGGCGTCGGTGCGGCTGGCGTGCTGTTCACGCTGGACACCGAATCGGGCTTCCGCGACGTGGTGTTTGTCACCTCCAGCTTCGGTCTAGGCGAGATGGTCGTGCAAGGCGCGGTCAATCCCGACGAGTTCTACGTCTACAAGCCCACGCTGACCGCAGGCAAGCCGGCGATCCTACGCCGCTCGCTCGGCAGCAAGGCGATCCGCATGGTCTACTCGGATGTGCCCGGCGAACGCGTGCGCACCGAAGACACGCCGATGGAACTGCGCAGCACCTTCTCGATCAGCGACGAAGACGTGCAGGAGCTTTCCAAGCAGGCGCTGGTGATCGAAAAGCATTACGGCCGCCCGATGGATATCGAGTGGGCCAAGGACGGCGTCAGCGGCAAGCTGTTCATCGTGCAGGCGCGCCCGGAGACCGTGAAGTCACGCAGCCATGCCACCCAGATCGAGCGTTTCTCGCTGGAAGCCAAGGACGCCAAGATCCTGGTCGAAGGCCGTGCGGTAGGCGCCAAGATCGGCAGCGGCGTGGCACGCGTGGTGCGCTCGCTGGACGACATGAATCGCGTGCAGGCCGGCGACGTATTGATCGCCGACATGACCGATCCCGATTGGGAGCCGGTGATGAAGCGTGCCTCGGCCATCGTCACCAATCGCGGCGGCCGCACCTGCCATGCGGCGATCATCGCGCGCGAACTCGGCGTGCCGGCCGTGGTCGGCTCGGGCAACGCCACCGATGTGATCAGCGACGGTCAGGAAGTGACGGTGAGCTGCGCCGAAGGCGATACCGGCTTCATCTACGACGGCCTGCTGCCGTTCGAGCGCACCACCACCGACCTGGGCAACATGCCGCCTGCCCCGCTCAAGATCATGATGAACGTGGCCAACCCGGAGCGCGCGTTCGACTTCGGCCAGCTGCCCAACGCCGGCATCGGTCTGGCGCGTCTGGAAATGATCATCGCCGCGCATATCGGCATCCATCCCAACGCGCTGCTGGAATACGACAAGCAGGACGCTGACGTCCGCAAGAAGATCGATGCCAAGACCGCTGGCTACGGCGACCCGGTGAGTTTCTACGTCAATCGCTTGGCCGAGGGCATCGCGACGCTGACCGCCTCGGTGGCACCGAACACAGTGATCGTGCGCCTGTCGGACTTCAAGTCCAATGAGTACGCCAACCTGATCGGCGGCTCGCGTTACGAACCGCATGAAGAGAACCCGATGATCGGCTTCCGTGGCGCCAGCCGCTACGTCGATCCGTCCTTCACCAAGGCCTTCTCGCTGGAGTGCAAGGCGGTGCTGAAGGTGCGCAACGAGATGGGCCTGGACAACCTCTGGGTGATGATCCCGTTCGTGCGCACGCTGGAAGAAGGCCGCAAGGTGATCGAGGTGCTGGAGCAGAACGGGCTCAAGCAGGGCGAGAACGGCCTGAAGATCATCATGATGTGCGAGCTGCCGTCCAATGCGCTGCTGGCCGACGAGTTCCTGGATATCTTCGACGGTTTCTCGATCGGCTCCAACGACCTGACCCAGCTGACCCTGGGCCTGGACCGCGACTCGTCGATCGTGGCGCACCTGTTCGACGAGCGGAATCCAGCAGTCAAGAAGCTGCTGTCGATGGCGATCAAATCGGCGCGCGCCAAGGGCAAGTATGTGGGCATCTGCGGCCAGGGGCCGTCCGATCACCCGGAACTGGCCGAGTGGCTGATGCAGGAAGGGATCGAGTCGGTATCGCTGAATCCTGACACCGTGGTGGACACCTGGCTGCGTCTGGCCAAGTTGAAGAGCGAGAGCTAATGGGTATGTTGGGTGCGGTGTTGGCGGCGGCTGCGGGAGCAGTCGCCGCAAGGCCGGTGGCGGCCAGGACGGCGGAGCCGGCGTTCAACTGGGCCAATATCCCGTGGGCGCAATACGCGCTCAACTGGGGGCTGGCCCTGCTGATCGTGGTGGTTGGCATGTGGCTGGCCAAGCAGCTCAGCCAGTGGCTCCACCGTGCGCTGACCCGCGCGCGCATCGAGATCACGCTGACCAATTTCCTGCGCAACGTGCTGTACGCGTTGCTGCTGGTGCTGGTCTTCGTCAGTGCGCTGAGCAAGATCGGCGTGCCGCCGACCTCGCTGATCGCGGTGCTGGGTGCGGCCGGCCTGGCGGTCGGTCTGGCGTTGAAGGACTCGCTGTCCAATATCGCTGCAGGCGTGATGCTGATCGTGCTGCGGCCGATGCGCGATGGCGACCATGTGGTGATTGCCGGCCAGGAAGGCATCGTCGACGAGATCCGGATCTTCCAGACCCGGATCCGCTCGTTCGACGAGCGCATGATCACCCTGCCCAACAGCACCATCACCACCTCGCCCATCGTCAACTACAGCACCCTGCCCAACCGGCGCCTGGAAGTGACCGTGGGCGTGGGCTACGGCGACGATCTGAAGAAAGCCCAGCAGCTGTTGCTGCAGATCGCCAAGGACAACCCCAACATCCTTCAGTCGCCGGCACCGTTCGTGCAGGTCACCAACCTGGGCGAAAGCACGGTGGATCTGATGTTGTTCGCGTATGCGACCAACGGCAATTTCGGCGCGGCCAAGAGCACCACGCTGGAACAGATCCGCAACCAGTTGCTGGAAAACGGGCTCAACATCCCGTATCCGCAGCGCGACCTGCATGTGTATCACCACGATGCCGACGGCAAGCCGATCTCCGACCTACTGCTGAAAGGCATCGCCGACGACGGCGACCTGAGCAAGGGTCCGCCGTTGGCGCGCTGATGCATTCAGTGGCGTGATGGAAAAGCAGAAAGGCCGCATCGAACGATGCGGCCTTTTTGTTGGATGCGCTGCCACTGTGAGGCTTCTGGCCTGCCTGACCGGCAGCAAACGTTGCCGGACGTACGCCTGAGCGTCGTCCGCAACTAGGCGCCCTCAATCAACATGCCAACAGCGTGCAACAACGCCGCGGCCAGCGCTCAGGCCGGTACGTCGGCCTGGGAATCGCCGCCCAGCGCGCCCATGAACTGGCGGTAGTGGCGCAGCTCGTCGATCGAATCACGCACATCGCTCAACGCGGTGTGGGCCGAACTCTTGGCAAAACCATTGGCCACCGTCGGCGCCCAACGCCGTGCCAGCTCCTTGATGGTGGACACGTCCAGGTTGCGGTAGTGGAAGTAGCGCTCCAGGCGCGACATCTGGCGATGCAGAAAGCGGCGGTCCTGGCAGATCGAATTGCCGCACATCGGCGAGGCGCCGGCGCGGATCCACTCGCTCAGGAAGGCTACCGTCTGCGCCTCGGCCTGGGCATGGGTGACCTGGCTGTCGAGCACGCGCTGCCACAGCCCCGAACGGCGGTGCTGATTGCGGTTCCACTCGTCCATGGCTTCAAGCGTGGCCAGCGGGTGGGCGATGGCCAGCTCCGGCCCTTCGGCAAGCACGTTCAACTGCGCATCGGTCACGATGGTGGCGATCTCGATGATGGAATCGCGATCGGTATCCAGGCCGGTCATTTCCAGATCGATCCAGATCAGTCGGTCGTTGCCTGCAAGGGTGTCTGCCATATCGCCGTCCTGTGGAGGGCCGTCGCCGGCCGGATGCTGAAGGGCGCGCATCATACCGCGGCCGCGCCGCTCAGGGCGCGAGGGGCGGCTTGCCGCGCTTGGCCCTGAAGTAATTGGTCAGCCGCAGGCCGGCCTCTGCGGCCAGCACGCCACCGCTGACCTGCACGCGGTGGTTATGGCGCGGGTCGGCGGGCAGATCGAACACGCTGCCGCAGGCGCCGGTCTTGGGGTCGCTGGCGGCGAACACCACCCGCGCGATGCGTGCGTGGATCATCGCCATCGCGCACATCGCGCACGGCTCCAGCGTGACATACAGCGTGCAGCCGATCAGCCGGTGGTTGGCCAGGCGGCGGCCGCCTTCGCGCATGGCCATGATCTCGGCATGCGCGCTGGGATCGTGGCTGGCGATATTGAAGTTCCAGCCCTCGCCCAGCACGGTGCCCCCGGCATCGACCAGCAGCGCGCCGACCGGGATCTCGTCAAAGTCGCGTTCGGCACGCTCGGCCAGTTGCAGGGCGCGTTGCATCCACTGTTGGTCGATCAGCGCCTGCGCCGCATCCACCGACGTTTCCACCGGCATGCTCACGCGGCGCTGCCGCCCTGGCGATCCAGGAAGGCGGCGAACGCGGCCACGGTGGCTTCGCTGACATGGTGCTCGATGCCTTCGGCGTCACGGCGCGCGGTGGCCTCGTCGATGCCCAGGGCAAGCAGGAAACGTTCGACGATCTGATGGCGCTGCCGGCTGGACGCGGCCAGCGCCTCGCCGGCCGGGGTCAGGAACACACCACGATACGGGCGCTGCACCACCCAGCCGTCGCGCACCAGCCGCTTGAGCATCTTGGCCACGGTCGGCTGCGCCACGCCCAGGCGCGCGGCGATATCGACCTGACGCGCCTCGCCACCGTCGACCAGCAGGTCGGAGATCAGCTCCACATAGTCCTCGACCAGCTCGGCGCGGCGCGCTTCGCGCACCTGACGGAAGCTCTCCATATGCACCTGCGCGTCGATCAGCGCCGGCGCGGCTGCTTCCAGCTTTTCGCTCTTGCCCACCCTCATCCCCGTCATCACGTCCGGCGCCAGTGCCGGGATGCGTAGTTTGAAGCACGCAGCCGATCATTACGATTTAAATTGCCAATGCTCAACAGCATAGCAATTGCTATATCATCGGTGTGACTCCCTGCCAGCCTGCGCCGCATGTCCGTCGATCTCCGTCCTCACCCAGCCTCGCCCCTCCCCTTGCCGGCCGCGGCCAATGGCGGGTTGGGCGATCACCACGCCAGCGTCGCCGTACCCAAGGGCGGGCACTGGTGGTTCCGGCTGCTGGCGTTCCTGGGCCCGGGCTACATGGTGTCGGTCGGGTACATGGACCCGGGCAACTGGGCCACCGACCTGGCCGGCGGCTCGCAGTTCGGCTATCTGCTGCTGTCGGTGATCCTGCTGTCCAACCTGATGGCGATCGTGCTGCAGAGCCTATCGGCACGGCTGGGCATCGCGACCGGACTGGACCTGGCGCAGGCCTGCCGGGCGCGCTACCCGCGCGGAGTGAACCTGGCGCTGTGGGGCATCTGCGAACTGGCGATCATCGCCTGCGATCTGGCCGAGGTGATCGGCACCGCCATTGCGTTGAAGCTGTTGTTCGGCATTCCGCTGACCGTGGGCGCCATCATCACCGCGGTGGATGTGGTGCTGGTGTTGTTGCTGATGAACCGCGGTTTCCGCGCGCTGGAAGCGTTCGTGATCGCGCTGCTGTTGATCATTTTCGTCTGCTTCGGCATCCAGATCGCGCTGGCGGCACCGCCGATCGCCGCCGTGCTGGGCGGCTTCATTCCGCGTGCGCAGGTGGTCACCGACCCGCGCGCGCTGTATCTGGCGATCGGCATCATCGGTGCGACGGTGATGCCGCATAACCTGTACCTGCATTCGTCGATCGTGCAGACACGTGCGTATCCGCGTACCGATGCGGGCCGCAAGTCGGCGCTGCGCTGGGCGGTGACCGACAGCACCGTGGCGTTGATGTTCGCGCTGTTCATCAACGCCTCGATCCTGATCCTGGCGGCGGCGGTGTTCCATGCGCAGGGCCGCACCGATGTGCAGGAAATCGAACAGGCCCATGCCCTGCTCGCGCCGATGCTGGGCGTGGGCCTGGCCTCGACGCTGTTTGCAGTGGCGCTGCTGGCCTCCGGCGTCAATTCCACCGTCACCGCCACGCTGGCCGGGCAGATCGTGATGGAAGGCTTCCTGCAACTGCGCTTGCCGCCGTGGCTGCGGCGCCTGCTGACGCGTGGCATCGCCATCGTGCCGGTGGTGATCGTGACCTGGTTGTATGGCGAGGCCGGTACCGCGCGGCTCCTGGTGCTCAGCCAGGTGGTGCTGTCGATGCAGCTGCCGTTTGCGGTGATCCCGCTGGTGCGCTTCGTGTCGGATCGTGAGTTGATGGGCGCGCTGGTGGCACCGCCGTGGCTGGTGCGCATTGCCTGGGTCATTGCGGCGGTGATCGTCGGCTTGAACCTGAAGCTGCTGTGGGATACCGCACTGCAGTGATCCGCCTCGGCGATCTGTCGCAGCCGTCAGCTTGCGGTCGAAGCTGATGGTTGGCGGCGCCTTGCGCGTCCCGTGTGCAGCGACCAGTTCGACGCATGCGCTACTGACCGCATCACGCCAAGCCCGTGATCACGACGTCCGGATTGCATGCCCTCGCCCGCGGCAGCGCCCATGCCTCCGTTCGAGACGCGCCCGGTCGACGCAGCTTTCTCATCTCTGCAACGGCCGCTCTGGCAGCGTTAGCGCTGCAGAGCTTGGCCAGTGCTGTCCCGGCGCTACGCGCCCCTCCCACCACACCGCCCCACCCGACCAACAACGGAGTCAACCCGATGTCCAATTTCGTCACCCGCCCCGACGGCGCCAACATTTTTTACAAGGACTGGGGCAAGGGCCAGCCGGTGGTGTTCTCGCACGGCTGGCCGCTCAGCGCCGATGCCTGGGACGCGCAGATGCTGTTCATGGGCCAACACGGCTTCCGCGTGATCGCGCATGACCGTCGCAGTCATGGCCGCTCGTCGCAGACCTGGGACGGCAACGACATGGACACCTACGCCGACGATCTGGCGGCAGTGATCGAGCAGCTGGATCTGCAGGACGCGATCCTGGTCGGCCATTCCACCGGCGGTGGCGAAGTGGCGCATTACATCGGCCGCCATGGCAGCAAGCGCGTGGCCAAGGTGGTGCTGGTTGGCGCAGTGCCGCCGCAGATGGTCAAGAGCCCGACCAATCCCGGTGGACTGCCGATCAGCGTATTCGACGGCATCCGCGAAGGTATGGCCAAGGACCGTTCGCAGTTCTACCAGGAGTTGACCACGGCGTTCTTCGGCGCCAACCGCGACGGCCACAAGGTCACCCAGGGCATGCGCGATGCGTTCTGGCTGCAGGGCATGCTGGGCGGCCACAAGGGCCAGTACGACTGCATCAAGCAGTTCTCCGAAGTGGACTACACCCCGGACCTGGAGAAGATCGATGTGCCGGCATTGGTGGTGCATGGCGACGACGACCAGATCGTGCCAATCGATGCGTCGGGCAAGCTGTCGGCCAAGATCATCCAGAACGCCGAACTGAAGATCTACCCTGGCGCCCCGCACGGCCTGCCCGTCACCCACGCCGATCAGTTCAACCAGGACCTGTTGGCCTTCGCCAAAGCCTGATCCGGTTCGATTCGCGACACCAAGCCGGCTCGTGAGAGTCGGCTTTTCTATGCGTTTCTCCTTCGCGCCGCCGGCTTCCAGGCGCGCAAAGGCCATCGCGCCGTTTGTCGGCCACGTCCATCGCGCCGCAAGCCTGTGACGTTCTCGACCGTTCTTGAACGCCACGCCACTCGGCGTAACCGCCGCGCTTCCAAAACGATCGGCTTGAGCTATCGTATGCACCGCCAGCGGCGTGGGGGCCGCTTCAGCATCATGCGCAACAGCCGATAACGGCTAGGTCCGACCGCTGCCGGGGGGCTGCGACGGCGTTCGATTCAATCACTAAACGCGTTCAGGGGAATTGCGATGCTTCGTCACTCTTTGCGGGTGCGCCTGCTGTTGCCGGTGCTGGCCTTGGTGCTGGTCGTGGTGGTGGCACTGACGGTCATCCTGGCCATTACCGAAGCGAACCGGGTCAAGTTCGAGACCGGCGACGCGATCGAGCGCCAGTCGGTGTCCTTGCAGACCCTGTTCTCGGTCACCCGCGCGATGATGCTCGATCGCGTCAATTCCTCCATGCGCCAGCTGCGCAAGGAAGCCAACGCACACGGCGCCGCCAGCGTCGGCAACGAAGTGCGCGTGGGCGAGCGCAGCGCCAACGACTTGCTGCTGGGCCAGAAGGCGCAGGCCAACGTCTTCGACATGCTCGACGATGTCACCGCCATCCACGAAGGCACCGCCACGCTGTTCTCGCGTACCGGCGATGACTTCGTGCGCATCTCCACCAACGTCAAGAAGGACGACGGCAGCCGCGCCATCGGCACCGTGCTCGATCCCAACGGCCAGGCCGCCGCCAAGCTGCGCAACGGCGAAAGCTTCTACGGCGTGGTCGACATCCTCGGCAACCCGTACGTCACCGGCTACGAGCCGATCTTCGCCGGCAACGACAAGCGCGTGATCGGTGCCTGGTACGTGGGCTACAAGGCCGACACCCAGGCGCTGGAAAACGTGGTCAGCAGCCGGCGCGTGCTCGACTCCGGCTTCATCGCCGTGTTCGACAGCAAGAACAAGCTGCGCTTCCAGTCCACCACCGGTGCCACCACCGATACCGCCACCATCGAGCGGATCGTCAAGGAAACGCCGGACGACTGGGTCGTCACCAAGCAGGAAGTGCCCGATTGGGGCTTCACCCTGGTGTCGGCATACCCCAAGAGCGACGTCAATGGCGTGATCGTGCGCCAGTCGCTGTGGATCGCCGGCATCGGCCTGCTGGTCTGCGCGCTGTTGCTCGGCCTGCAGTGGGCGTTGATCTGGAGCCGCGTGTTGCGCCCGATCCAGCACCTGACCACCGTGGCCGAAGAGCTGAGCCTGGGCAAGTGGAACCACACCATCGACGAGGTCAACCTCAAGGATGAAATTGGTACCCTGGCGCGCGCCATCTCCCGCCTGTCCAACAGTGTCCGGCTGGCCATGGAGCGGCTCAGCAAACGCTGAGCTGCGCGCCCCCACTCCGTACCAGATGATGCAAGGAAGACGCCATGTCCACTGAATTCCGTCCGCTGATCGAGGTCCTGCGCGAACTCAAGGCGCTGGCACTGAAGAAGGCGTCCGGCTTTCTGTTCATCGTCACCGAGGAGAACCACTCCTGCATCATCCGCCTCAACGCCGGGCAGATCGAAGAGGTGGTGTTCCGCATGCTGCGCAATGATGAGGCGGTGCAACGCCTCACCATGGTCAATGCGGCCAAGGCCCGCTTCCAGGCCGATCCCGGCGCCGGCATGGGCAAGCCCTCGCTGCTGAGCGACGACTCGCGGCAGTGGTTGATGGGCGGTTTCGAACAGGATCTGGGTGGTGCACCGGCTGCGCCGCGGGCAGCGGTTGCAGCGGCTCCGGCACCGGCCGCCGCAACGCCGCTCGCCGCACCGAACGCAGCACCTGCAGGCGCTGGCTCCCCACCCGACGAGCGCGTCCGCGAGGCACTGGAAAAAGTCGCGCTGAATTATCTCGGCCCGATCGCCGGCATGCTCTGCGACGAAGCCTGGGACTCATCGAGCGACATCGAGCAGGTGCTCAACCAGCTCGGCGCCAACCTCTCCACGCCACAGGAAACGCAGAAGTTCATGGCAGATGCGCGCGTGGCGCTGGCCAAGCTGCGCTGACGGGCAACTGCAGTGGATCCAGGATCAAACCGCGCATTGCGCGGTTTTTTTTCGCGCCCACTCGTGCGGAGATAGCGGAATTATCGCTGGCTAATCCGCACTTTTCGCGCTTATGCCATTCAAGAACAAGTCGACGAAATGCCCGATCCGCGATTTCGATGACGGGTCATTCTTCCTGGCATCAAGCGAGAGCAGCTTTGTCGCCGGCCATGAGCTTTTCGTCGACGGTGGTGTCGCTGCGGTTTAGGCCTTGGGCGAAGCGCGTGCGGTGCATGGCGATCACTGCGCGTCGAAGCCGTGCGGATCGTGCAGGCATGACTGCGTCTCTGATCGGAACGCTTCGTCGAGCGCAGGGTATCCCGCTGTGCGGTCTTGTTTGACACAAAGGCTCGATGCAGCCCGCGCTTCTAGAGCGTGGTCCTGTCATCCAGCGACGGCACGAGCGCAGCGAGCATCCCATTATCCGCGAAGGTCGAGCGTACCTGAGTGCAGAACGCCTCACCCTCCCCCGCCAACGGCGGGGCCGGGCGCATGCGCACCCGGACTATTTCACCATCATCGATACCTGCGTCATCTTTTCGACGACTGGCGACAGTCACGAAAACCTGATGTCATTCCCCACTCTGTCATCAACGGGCCTCGTAAACCCCCGTGATTTAAGGGATTTTCAGTAATCGACAAGTCTATACCGTCGCGATCTACCGTCAAAAACACGCGTTTAATGCTGGTGCGGGTTATGGAGCGACCCGCGCGGCGTCGACACTTTCGGGCTTATTGTCGATCACGATGCATCTTAGGGCGCTCCACTACGACCGGGAACGACCACACGCTAAGGGATTACAGTTCGCCCAGGAAGTCCCCGACCACGGCTACGCAATGATCGAAGCTGGGCGTGTAATCCAGCATCGCGATGGCGTTGAACGCGGCGCGCAGGCCGGCATGCGGCGCCTGGATCTGGGACAGAAACGCCTTCCGATGGCGTAGGAGAAACGGCGTCGCCGCCAGAAGCTGCTGAGGCTCGCGCTCGATCACGAGCGCCAGGTCGAAAAGATCACGCGCCGTGACCCGATCGCCACGGTGGTACATCTTCTTGGCAATGATTTCGGCGGCTGTCTCCACCTTCACAGCGCGACCGCCGATATCCCAGGTGTCCCAGGCGTCGTTCAGCAGATTGGGAGCGGCAACGAAGTCGACTTCGCCCTCCTCGAATTGCAGTTTGACGAAGGCGCCTGGCTGCTCAGTGTAGTCCTGCGTCAAGTCCGCCGCCGAGTCGCTCAAACGAGGCGTGACAAAGCCGAGGTACTGCGGATCGGGCACAAAAATGTCGATGTCCTTGCTCAGCCGATGGCGGTAACGGAACATCAGCACGGTTCCACCGCCCAGGGTCCAGAACGGGTCCGTGATGCCGCCGTACTGGCTAATCTCGTCGATCAGCGCCAACGCCCGCGGGAAAAGCTTCTCCCATGGACCGCCGGGCAGTGCCACGGGCTTCATGCCCACAGCGCCCGACGGTGCACGGACAAGGACCCGGCCAGCTTCGCCACGTTGCGCCAGACCTGCCTTGGCGGCAGGTGCGCACGCGAGGCCGCCTCTTCCACGGCCATCACGACGATGGGCACAGGCGCCTCGTCGAGTAAATGTGTCAGGTGAGGGACAAATGGAGCAGGCACTTCGCCACTCGCCAGGGCCTGCTCCAGCGCCTCGGGCGCCAGTTCACGTGCATAGCTGACGCTCACCGTCTTGGCCGCCATCCACAGGCCGCGCTTCTTGCGCCTCGCTTGCGTATCGAGCTTGGGACTGTCCAAGCCCAGTACCGCCGTCACCTGCCCCACACGGTTGACGCCAAGATCGCTCAGCGTGCCATTTTCCAGGCCGACCAGGGTCTGGCGAGACAGTCCGCTCAAGTGTGCCAACTGCGCCTGGGACAGGCCCAGCTCAGTGCGCCGGGTCCGTACGGTATGGCCGATGTCGATGAGGTTCATGGCAGGCGCGATAGTTAGGTTAAATGTCTAATATTTTTTACATAATATACCCACTTATCACCACCTGCAAGAAGGCAGATTTGGCAAGCCGTCGTCCCTATTTCGCTGCGATGGCTCTTATCTAGCCGATATCTTTGCCAACTGGCGCTAATATCCTGGCAGGGCGTAACGGGGCGTAATGCGCGTTATGACAGGGCACTGCAGGGGATTCCATGGACGAGACACAACTGGAAGATTCGGCCACCGCTGCCGAATTGAAAATCGACGTTACCCTGATCGCCAAATTGAACTTGGCGGACTTTCAAAATGCGGTCCCACTGTTGCGGGATCTCTGGCTGGTCAACGAGACCGATCAGAAGCATGAGCAGGTCGAGTTAGTACTGACGTCCGATCCGCCCTTTCTGAAGCCGCGCCGTTGGCGGATCGACGCGCTGGCCGCGGGCTCCCGCTATCCGATCCGCGACCTGGACCTGAATCTGGACGGCGGATTGCTGGCGCGGCTAACTGAGGCCGAGACGGCCACGGTCTCGCTGGCCTTGCGCTCCGTGGGCGCGGATGCGTCCATCCCGGCCCTCGCGCAGCGCGACAGCCATCTGGAGCTGCTGCCACGCAACCAATGGGGCGGCATCTCGCATCTGCCGGACTTGGTCGCCGCCTTCGTCCAACCCAACGATCCGGCCGTGGATCGGCTGCTCAAGCGAACCGCCGAGGTGTTGCGGCAGAACGATCGCAACCCCGCACTGGATGGCTACACCGGCGGCGCCAAACGCGCCTGGGAACTGGCTTCGGCCCTCTGGGGGGCTACGGCTGGCATGCAGTTGGACTATGCCCTGCCCCCGGCCAGCTTCGAGCAGTCGGGCCAGAAGGTGCGCAGTCCCAGCCAGATCGAAAGCTCGGGGCTGGGGACGTGTTTCGACCTCACGTTGCTGTTCTGCGCCGCACTCGAGCAGGCAGGGTTGAACCCCCTGTTGGTCTTCACAGAGGGCCATGCCTTTGCAGGTGTCTGGCTGCAACCAGAGGAGTTTTCCAACACGGTCGTCGACGACGTGACCGCTTTGCGCAAGCGCCTCAGGCTCAAGGAACTGGTGCTGTTCGAGACCACCCTGATCACCCAGCGCCCCACTGTCCCTTTCAGCTATGCCACCGAACGCGGTGCCCAGCAGGTTGATGAATCTCAGGATGCGGGATTCCGCCTGGCCGTGGACATCCGCCGGGCGCGGCTGCAGCGCATCAAGCCATTGGCCAGTGCGGAGGCGGCAGTTGCTACGGCGTCGGACACCGAAGGGTCACCGTCCATGCCCGCCGCGCCAAAGATCGAAGACGCGCCTGACCTGCCCGACAACGCGCCGGCCAATGCGGAAGATGCCAGCCAGCTCGATCCCAAAGACCGGCTGCTTCGCTGGCAACGCAAGCTGCTGGATCTGTCGCTTCGCAACAACCTGCTCAACTTTAAGGCCGGCAAGAAAGCACTCAAGCTGGAAGCACCGGACCCTGGCGCGCTGGAAGACATGCTGGCCAGCGGCCAGTCCCTGAAGCTGCGCCCGCGTCCAGACCTGATGGACGGTGCCGATCCGCGCGATCAGGCCATCTACGAAGCCCGCGAACGCGAGAACGTGCGCCGTGCGCACGCGCTGGAAGCCCTGCAGAAAGGCGAGGTTTTCGTTGGCGTTCCCGAGATCGAACTCGATTCACGCCTGGTCGATTTGTTTCGCAGCGCTCGCACGACTTTGCAGGAAGGTGGTGCCAACACGCTTTATCTCGCCCTGGGCTTCCTGTCCTGGACCCGCGAAGACCGTGACGGTCAGCGCTACCGCGCGCCCTTGATCCTGGTGCCGGTCAGCCTGCAGCGCAAGAGCGCCCGCTCGGGCTTCACGCTCAGCCTGCATGACGACGAGCCCCGCTTCAATCCGACCTTGATCGAGATGCTGCGCCAGGACTTCGAACTGAGCCTAGGCACGCTCGAAGGCGAACTGCCGCGGGACGATGCCGGCCTGGACGTCGCTGCGGTATGGAAGGCTGTCGGCCACGCCATCAAGGAGATCAAGGGCTGGGAAGTGACCGAGGACGTGGTGTTGTCCATGTTCTCGTTCGCCAAGTACCTGATGTGGAAAGACCTGGCCGAGCACAGCGAACAGTTGCGAGAGAACCCGGTCGTGCGTCACCTGCTGGACACCCCGCGCGATGCCTATCCACCGGGCGCTCCGTTCCCGCAAGTGCGCGAACTGGACCAGCACTTCGACCCCAGGCAGGTGTTCTGCCCCTTGCCGGCGGATTCCTCGCAGTTGTCAGCCGTGCTGGCCGCCTCGCAGGGCAAGGACTTCGTCCTGATCGGTCCACCGGGGACGGGCAAGAGCCAGACCATCGCCAACCTGATCGCCCAATCCCTGGCACAGGGCCGACGCGTCCTCTTCGTATCCGAGAAGATCGCGGCGCTGGACGTCGTCTACCGGCGCCTGCGTGAAATCGGCCTGGGCGAGTTCTGCCTGGAGCTGCACTCGAGCAAAGCCCGCAAGCTCGACGTGCTGACGCAGTTGCAATCGGCTTGGTCCAGCAGTGGCCAGGCCGACGCCGAGCAGTGGCGGGGCGAGGCCGAGAAACTCAAACGCCTGCGCGATGCGCTGAACATCTATGTGGAACGCCTTCACCAGCGTCGCCGCAACGGCTTGAGCCTGTTCGATGCCATCGGCACCGTCAGCGCGGGACACGACGTCCCGACACTTCACTTGGCCTGGCCCTCGGCCGATCAGCACGATCATGCTGGCATCGAACAGTTGCGCAGTGCCGTGGACCGCCTGGAAGTCAACGCACAGGCCATTGGCCATGCCGCGCTGGCGCAGCACCCCTTGGCCCTGGTTGGCCAGGGAGACTGGTCGCCCACCTGGCAGCAGCAACTAATCGCCACTGCGCGTGATGTGCTTCCCGCCGCCCAGGCGACGATCGAATCCGCCCAGGCGTTTGTCCATGCCATCGGCCTGCCCTCGTCCACCTTGACGCCCGAAACCTGCGAAGCGCTGCTGCTCCTGGCCCAACGCCTGCCTCTGGCGGCGGGACATGATTGGCGCTTTGTCCTGCGGCCCGACGCACGCAGCCTGAGCCAACGCCTTCAGGAAGGCGCGGCACTGGCGCGCCGCCATGCGGAACTGAACATACAGCTGTCCACGCCGTGGCCCGCTTCTGTCATGACCGCCTGCGCCGACGGGCTGGCCCTGCTCGCCGAGCACCGGCAGACTCGCGCAGAACTCGGCGAGCCCTGGCCGATACGCATCACCGTGCAGCTCAACCAAGGGCTGGGCCTGCTGGCCCAACTCGGCGAGCACCACTCGGCACTATCGGCTCCCTACGGCAAGGCGATCGAACAGCTCGACGTCGCCCAGTTGCAGCAAATGTGGGAACAGGCCGAGCAGACGTTCTGGCCCAAGTCCTGGCTGGGTAAACGCAAAGTCACAGCACAACTGTCCAGCGCTATCACAGGCGGCGCGCAGCCCGACGTCGCCAACGATTTGCAGCATTGGAAGGCCATCCACGCCTTGCGCCAGCAGATCCAGGCCATCGTTCCAGGCCAGCAGTGTGCGGACGTCTGGGCAGGACTGGAGACACAAGAGGACAAGATACGCACGGCCCTGCGCTGGCAAACCGCCCTGGCCGCCGTACGCGAAGGCCAGCCCTGGGAGGACGACGGCTTCGATGCCATCGCCAACGGCCAATGCGGGGCCGCCCTGCAAGCCGATCTGCAACGGGCACGGCAATTGCGCCAGCTCGAGCAAGACATTGCGGCACAGGCATCGCTGGAAACGGCGACCGACGGCCTATGGGCAGGCCACGCCACACCAGTCGACCGCCTGCGTGCCGCACTCGACTTCCTGAGCGACTGGCGCAGCCATGCCCAGCTAGGTGTATTGGATGCCCACACCGTGGTTGAGGAAGGCGCTTGCGGCCCCACGCTGACACGTGACCACCAGACGCTTCGCCAGCGGGCCGATACGGAACAAGCACTGGCCGCCCTGGACGACTTGCGCGAGTCCACCGCAGGCCTGTGGAAAGGTCTCGCCACCCACCTGGATGACCTCGAGCAGGCCTGCCAGCTCCGAGAGGATCTGGCTGCCGTGCTGGCCCGCCTGGCCACCACGCCCGAACAGATCTCTGCCTGCAAGGCACCGCTGCATGCGCTATTGGGCGATGCCAATGCACTGCTGGAGCCAGGTGGTCGAATCGTGCTGGCCGGCGCTCGATACGTGGAGAAATGGGAACAGCTGCTACCCCGGCGCGAGGCACTCGCGACAACCGGACATTTTGCCGAGGCCGCCCAGGCGCAGTGGCAGTCCATATCACTCGACGGGCTGATCGAGCAAAGTCAGTCCATCGTGCGCGCCGAACACGGGCTGCGCAGCTGGTGCGCATGGCGCCAGGCGCGCGACGAGGCGCTGGCACTCGGGCTGCCCCCCCTGGTCCAGGGCATCGAGCAGGGCCGGGTCGGCCCGGACCAGGCACGCCGAACCTTCGAGACCAACTACGCGCGCTGGTGGCTCAACGCCGTGGTCGATCACGAGCCGGTCATCCGCGGCTTCGTCAGCGCCGAGCATGAACAGCGCATCCGCGATTTCCGCGAACTCGACGAACGCTTCACCGCCCTGACCAGGGATTGGCTGCGCGCCCGCCTGTGCGCCGACCTGCCCTCGCAGGACAACGTTAGCCGCAACTCCGAATGGGGGCTGCTACGGCATGAGATGGGCAAGAAGCGCGCGCACCTGCCCTTGCGCGAACTGATTGCTCAGATTCCCGAGGCGCTGACCAAGCTCACGCCCTGCCTGCTGATGAGCCCGCTGTCCATCGCGCAGTACCTCCAGGCCGGAGCCAACGCGTTCGACCTGGTGATCTTCGACGAAGCTTCGCAGATCCCGGTCTGGGACGCGATCGGCGCCATCGCCCGCGGCCGCCAGGTCGTCATGGTCGGCGACCCCAAGCAGTTGCCGCCCACCTCGTTCTTCGACCGCGCCGAATCCGGGCTGGACGACGAAGACGTCGAGGCCGACCTGGAGAGCATCCTCGACGAGTGCATCGGCGCCAACCTGCCGACACGGAATCTGAACTGGCACTACCGCTCCCGTCATGAAAGCCTGATCGCGTTCTCCAATCATGCCTACTACGACGGCGAACTGGTCACCTTCCCCTCACCCGTCACCAACGATCGCGCGGTCAGCCTGCAGCCGGTCTCAGGCACCTACCAGAAGGGCGGTGCGCGGACCAACCCGGCCGAAGCGAAGGCGCTGGTCGCCGACGTGGTGGCGCGCCTGACGACGCCCGGTTTCCGCGAAATCGGGCTCACGATTGGAGTGGTCACCTTCAATGCCGAGCAGCAGAAACTGATCGAGGACCTGCTCGACGAGGCACGCCACCAGAATCCAAGGCTGGAGCCCTATTTCGCCGAGAGCGAACTGGAGCCGCTGTTCGTCAAGAACCTGGAGAGCGTGCAGGGCGACGAACGCGATCTCATCTATTTCTCCATCACCTACGGCCCGGACCCCGCAGGCCAACTGGCTATGAACTTCGGTCCACTCAACCGCCAAGGCGGCGAGCGCCGGCTCAACGTGGCTATCACCCGTGCGCGTCACGAACTGCGCGTATTCGCCAGCTTCCACGCGGAGCAGATGGATTTGGCGCGCACTCAAGCCATCGGCGTGCGCGATCTCAAGCACTTCTTGGAATTCGCCGAACGCGGCGCTCGCGCGCTGGCGGAATCGAACAGAGGCAGCCTGGGGGGCTTCGACAGTCCCTTTGAAAAAGCTGTGGCCACCGCCCTGACCCGGCGCGGCTGGCACGTCCAGCCGCAGATCGGCGCCTCCTCGTTCCGCGTCGACCTCGGCATCGTCGATCCCGACGCCCCCGGACGCTACCTGGCCGGTGTGGAATGCGATGGCGCCACCTACCATCGCAGCGCCACCGCGCGCGACCGCGACAAGCTGCGCGAGCAGGTTCTGCGCGGCCTGGGATGGGACATCGTGCGGGTCTGGTCCACCGACTGGTGGATCGATCCGGCCGGCACGCTCGACAGGCTGGACGCCCGGCTGCAAGCCGTGCTCACGGCCCAGCGCAAGCGGCGCTCCGAACAGGCCGAGCGCGAAGCTGAGGCCGAGCGCCTGGCGCAGGCGGCCATCGCGCAAGCTATGGCGTCAGTAACGAAGCCAGACGAGGAAACGGCGGCCCCAATCCAGGATGCGGGTCCGGTCGCACCAGAAGTCCCGGCGACAGCTCCATCGCAGCAAGTCGAGGAAGTCTTTGCTCGCCAGGTCTCCGCAGCACCAGCCCATGCTGGTATCGCAGAAACAACGCCACCCAAAGCCTCGCTCTATCGGGTCACCCATCCGGCCGAAGCGGTCGCCGGCGCCAATCCCGATCGCTTTTTCGACGACGATTACAACGACACCCTATTGGCCATGATCGCCCACGTCATCGATCATGAAGGCCCCGTGCTCGACGCCCTGCTGGCTCGCCGCATCGCCCGTGCCCACGGCTGGGTACGCACAGGCGGGCGGATCCGCGAGCGCGTGTTCCAACTTGCTCGAGCCCGCCATCGGACGACGGATGAAGAGGTCGGCACGTTCTACTGGCCCGAGCATCTCGATCCTGCAACGGAGCCGCCTTTCCGGGCGCCTGCCGACGAGGACAGCGTGCGGGCGGTCGACGAGATCAGCCTGCAGGAACTGGCTTCGCTGGCCCGTGCTGTGATCGCACAAGGAACGAAAGACGAAGCTGTGTATTACGCAATGGCGCGGAGACTGGGCCTCCAGCAGCTGCGGGCCTCCAGCCGAATGCGCTTGGAGCAGGCCGTGCATTCGACAGGGAATTAGGTAGACATTCTCAGGAGGGGAGCCATGCCACACCAGGAGGTGCTATCGTCGAACCCGGAACAGGGCCTTGCAACGCCCAAGATAGTCCCGGCAGAGCCTTGGCCGCAGGCATCCTCCGAGAGCAGCGAGCGATTGGATGGCGCCACAGATCTGCTTGGCCTGTCACGTCAGCAGCGCAACCTGCTACTCCTGCGTCCCATCTTCCAACTCGAGCGCTACAAGGCGATGCTTGGTGATGAGGCTAGTGGGGACAGTACACTGTTCCACGGCATCGATACCCACTACCTCGCGTTGTCAGCGCAAGTGTGCAAGGCCACGAGGATGTCCATCGCCTGCCGCGACAGGTAGACCACGTGCGGCTTGCGCCGCTTCATCCGCACCTTGGGGATCGTCCAGGTGGCATTTTCGGAATCCACCTCGTTCCACGTCGCTTCGACGAGTTCGCTCTTGCGCACCATCATCAGCAAGACCAGGCGCAAGGCCAGCCGGATGGTCGGATAGGACGCGATGGTCTTCAGTTGTTGGAAGGCCAGCCGGATCTCGGCCGGCGACAGCGCCCGGTCCTTGGGAATGAAGGTCGCGATCGAGGCCGCCTACACGTCGTCGGCCAGGTTGGCGAGCCGTTCGCCGTGCAGGATGGCGAAGGCATAGACCTGCTTCACGATGTCCCGGACGTGGATGGCCGTGGCCGGTGCGTCGGGCGCCTTCACCTTGTTACACAGCGCCCGCAGGTCGTCGGGGGTGACTTCCCTCAGCTTGCGATTCTGGAAGACCGGCAGGATGTCGCGGTCGATGATGTGCTTGCGCATCGACCGGGTGCTGTGGGCTATGCGGGCATCGGCCAGCCAGCGTTCCGTCATCTGGCCGAAGGTCCTGGCGGCCGTCAGCCGCCGCTGGCCCGCTGTTGCTCCAGCGCCGGGGAAAGGCCCTGATCGACCGAGCGCTTGGCGTCGAGCAGCCGCTCCCGCACCATGGCCAGCGACATGCCGGCCGGCTCATACCGTCCGAGGGTGAGCGTCTCGCGGCGTCCATTGAGACAGTAGTCGTAGCGGAAGCTTATTGAAAGCGCAACTTATACTTTTATAATCAAAAAGTTAAAGTACTTCTACCGATACTTGGCGATAGCCTCCGAAAGACGCTCCATCACTCCCACTCGATCGTCGCCGGCGGCTTGCCTGAGATGTCGTAGACCACGCGCGAGACGCCGCGCAGTTCGTTGATGATGCGGTTGCTCACCGTGCCGAGGAAATCGTACGGCAGGTGCGCCCAGTGCGCGGTCATGAAGTCGATGGTTTCCACTGCGCGCAGTGCGATCACCCATTCGTAGGCGCGTGCATCGCCGACCACACCGACCGACTTGACCGGCAGGAACACCGCAAATGCCTGGCTGGTCTTGTCGTACAGATCGGCCTTGCGCAGTTCGTCGATGAAGATCGCATCGGCCTTGGCCAGCAGCTCGGCGTACTCGCGCTTCACTTCGCCCAGGATGCGCACGCCCAGGCCCGGGCCCGGGAACGGATGGCGGTACACCATCGTGCGCGGCAGGCCGAGTTCGACACCGAGGCGGCGCACTTCGTCCTTGAACAATTCGCGCAACGGCTCGACCAGGCCCAGCTTCATGTGCTCGGGCAGGCCACCGACGTTGTGGTGACTCTTGATCACGTGTGCCTTGCCGGTCTTGCTGCCGGCCGACTCGATCACGTCCGGATAGATCGTGCCCTGCGCCAGCCACTTGGCATTGGCCAGCTTGTTGGATTCCTCGTCGAAGATATCCACGAACAGGTTGCCGATGATCTTGCGCTTGGCTTCCGGGTCGCTGACGCCTTCAAGCTTGGCAAAGTAACGATCGGCCGCGTTGACGCGGATCACCTTCACGCCCATGTGCTCGGCGAACATCGCCATCACCTGGTCGCCTTCCTGCCAGCGCAGCAGGCCGGTATCGACGAACACGCAGGTCAGCTTGTCGCCGATCGCCTTGTGCAACAGCGCGGCGACCACCGACGAATCGACGCCGCCGGACAGGCCCAGGATCACTTCGTCATCGCCCACCTGCTCGCGCACGCGCGCGATCTGGTCGTCGATGATGTTGGCCGCCGTCCACAGCGTTTGGCACCCGCAGACATCGACCACGAAGCGGCGCAGCAAGGTCTGGCCCTGCAGCGTGTGGGTAACTTCCGGATGGAACTGCACGCCGTACCAGCGCTTGTCCTCGTTGGACATCGCCGCCACCGGGATGCGGTCGGTCACCGCGGTGACGGTGAAGCCCGGCGGCACCTGCGACACGTGGTCGCCGTGGCTCATCCACACATTGAGACGCGACGCGCCGGCGTGATCGGTCAGCCCTGCGAACAAGGCATCGGCGGCCACCACATCGACTTCGGCATGACCGAATTCGCGCTGGTCCGCCGCTTCCGTCGCGCCGCCCAGCTGCGCTGCCAGCGTCTGCATGCCGTAGCAGATACCGAACACCGGCAAGCCGCTGTCGAACACTTCCTGCGGCGCGACCGGCGCACCCGGCAAGGTGGTCGACTCCGGACCACCGGACAGGATGATGCCCTTGGCGCCGAAACCGGCGATCTCGGCCGGGTCATGATCCCAGGCCCAGATCTCGCAATACACCCCGATCTCGCGGATACGCCGCGCAATCAGCTGGGTGTACTGCGCGCCGAAATCGAGGATGAGGATCTTGTCGCTGTGGATGTTGGTCATTGGCGCCGGGAATCGGGAACGGGGAATCGGGAATGGGCAAAGCGGCGCAGACGCTGGTTCATCGATTCCCGACTCCCGATTCCCCATTCACGCAGAGGCATCAGCCCATGCGGTAATTCGGCGGTTCCTTGGTGATCTGCACGTCGTGGACATGGCTTTCGCGCTGGCCGGCACCGGTGATGGTGACGAACTTCGGCTTGGTGCGCATTTCCTCGATGGTCGCGCAGCCCACATAGCCCATCGTGGCGCGCAGGCCGCCGATCAGCTGATGGACGATGCCACCGACCGGGCCGCGATACGGCACGCGCCCTTCGATGCCTTCCGGCACCAGCTTGTCGGCATCGCTGGAATCCTGGAAATAGCGGTCCTTGGACCCCTTCTCCATCGCGCCCAGGCTGCCCATGCCGCGGTAGCTCTTGTAGCTGCGGCCCTGGAACAGCTCGACCTCGCCCGGGGCTTCCTCGGTGCCGGCGAACAGGCCGCCGACCATCACCGTGGAGGCGCCGGCGACCAGCGCCTTGCCGATGTCGCCCGAATAGCGGATGCCGCCATCGGCGATCAGCGGAATACGGTCCTGCAGCGCCTCGGCGACCATGTCGACCGCGGTGATCTGCGGCACGCCGACACCGGCGACCACGCGCGTGGTGCAGATCGACCCGGGGCCCACGCCGACCTTGACCGCATCGGCACCGGCGTCCATCAGCGCCAGCGCGGCATCGCCGGTGACGATGTTGCCGCCGATCACCTGCAGCTGCGGATACGCCTTCTTGACCCAGGCCACGCGATCGATCACGCCCTGCGAATGGCCGTGCGCGGTATCGACGATGACCACGTCCACGCCGGCCGCCGCCAGCAGTTCGATGCGCTGCTCGGTGTCGCCGCCGACGCCGACCGCCGCGCCGACCAGCAGGCGCGTGGACCCGTCCTTGGCCGCGTTGGGGTTGTCGGTCTTCTTCTGGATGTCCTTGACCGTGATCAGGCCGCGCAGCTCGAAGCTGTCGTTGACCACCAGGATCTTTTCGATGCGGTTGCGGTGCAGCAGCTCCAGCACTTCCTCGTCACTGGCGCCTTCGCGCACGGTGATCAGGCGATCCTTCTTGGTCATGATGTGGCGGACCGGATCGTCGAGCTTCTTCTCGAAGCGCATGTCGCGGCTGGTGACGATGCCGACCAGTTCGCTGCCATCCACCACCGGCACGCCGGAGATGTTGCGCGCGCGGGTCAGCTTTAGCACCTCGCCGATGGTCGTGTCCGGGCTCACCGTGAACGGCTCGGTGATCACGCCGGATTCGAATTTCTTGACCCGGGCCACTTCGCCGGCCTGCTGCGCAGGGGTCAGATTCTTGTGGATGATGCCGATGCCGCCCAGCTGGGCCATGGCCACCGCCAGGCGGTGTTCGGTCACTGTGTCCATCGCGGCCGAGAGAATCGGCAGTTTCAGGCGCAGATCGCGGGTCAGCCGGGTTTCCAGGCTGACGTCCTTGGGCAGGACGATCGAATGAGCGGGGACGAGGGAAACGTCGTCGTAGGTGAGAGCTTCAGCCTGGATGCGGAGCATCGGCGGACCCGAGTTTGGGGAAGCGCGGCATTTTACCCTGAAAGCCTTCACGAAGACACAACGCGACTGCAATGCAGCGTTACACGCGCCTCAGCCAGCCGCGTCGGCCGCCTCCAGCGTGTTCTGCATCAGCGTGGCGACCGTCATCGGCCCGACTCCACCCGGCACCGGCGTGATCCAGGCCGCACGTTGCACCGCTGCGTCGAAACCGACATCGCCGACCAGGCGGCCGTCGTCCAGCCGATTGATGCCGACATCGATCACCACTGCGCCCGGCTTGACCCATTCGCCCGGAATCAGGCCCGGGCGACCGACTGCCACCACCAGGATGTCGGCATTGCGCACGCTGGCTTCCAGCACTTCGGGCGGGGTGAACTTGTGGCAGCTGGTGACCGTGCAACCGGCGATCAGCAGTTCCAGGCCCATCGGCCGGCCGACGTGATTGCTCACACCCACGATGGTCGCGTTGCGGCCGCGCACCGGCTGATCGGTGTGCCCCAGCAAGGTCACGATGCCGCGCGGCGTGCACGGACGCAGGCCGAATTCGCGCAGCGCCAGGTGCCCGACATTCTGCGGATGGAAACCGTCGACGTCTTTGCGCGGATCGATGCGCTGGATCAGGCGATTGGCATCGGGGATGCCCGGCAGCGGCAGCTGGATCAGGATGCCGTGGATCTTGGGGTCGGCATTGAGCTGATCGATCAGCCGCGCCAGTTCGGCCTCGCTGGTGCCCTGCGGCAAGTCGTAATCGAAGGCCTCGATGCCGACCTTTTCCGCCGCACGCCGCTTGTTGCGCACATACACCGACGAGGCCGGGTCGCCGCCGACCAGCACCACCGCCAGCCCGGGGCGCGTCTTGCCGGCGGCCAGGCGCGCATCCACGCGCAGCTTCAGCCCGTCGAGCAGTTCCTCGGCGATGCGGCGACCATCGAGAAGGCGGGCCGGAGCAGAGGCAGCTGGCGCGGAAACGGTCATGGGGCGTCAGGTGTAGAGTCGAAGGCCGTCTATTGTCCCCGATTCCGTCATGACCGACACCACCTCGACACCCGATTCCATCACCACGTCCATCGAAGCGGCCGCATTTCGCCGTCTGTTGCAGCATCTCAACCAGCAGCGCCCGGATGTGCAGAACATCGATCTGATGATCCTGGCCGGCTTCTGCCGCAACTGCCTGGGCGACTGGTACCGCGAAGCCGCCGAAGCGCACGGCCAGCCGATGAGCAAGGAGCAGGCGCGCGAAGCGGTGTACGGCATGCCGTTCGCCGACTGGAAACGGCAGCACCAGAAAGATGCCACACCCGAGCAACTGGAAGCCTTCGCGGCCGCTCAACGCCGGCACGGCTGAGCCGGTCGACTTGTCAGCGCAGGCCGGCACCTTGGTGCCGGTCGCTCTATCACCCCAGGTTTTTTCTCGACCAGCCGAGGCAACCGCAGCACCGACCCTGCTTCGGCTCACGCCGCACACGACTCAGTCGCGAGTCACGGCTTCGGGCCGAGTGGCCTGCGGTACCGCATCGGGATTGAGCGTGCGGCTCTCCCGCCGCGGCGGGGTGAACGGCGTGGGCTTGGGCACGGTCGGCGTGAGATTGCCGTACATCAGCCCTGCCACGGCGCCGGCACGCGTGTTGCCGGCGGCAATTTCCAGTTCGAACCGCTCGGCATCGCGACGCCGGATCTCGCGCGCGATGGTGACCGCCTCGTCCTCGTCCACGCCCAGCTCGACCAGGGCCGCCTGCCCGAACGCCACCGCCGACTCGAAGGTCTCGCGAATCTGGTAGTCCACCCCGGCGGCGACCAACTGCAACGAATGCTCACGGTCGAACGAGCGCACCAGCAACCTGGCGTGCGGGAACTCGTGCCTTGCCAGCTCGACGATGCGATTGGCCGCCTCGCGGTTGTCGATGCACACCGCGATCGCGCGTGCGCTGTGCGCACCGGAGGCATGCAGCACATCGAGCCGGGTGCCGTCGCCGTAGTAGATCTTGAAACCGAACTGTTCTGCGCTCTGGATCATCTCGATGTCGTTATCGATGATGGTCACATCCACATCGCGCGCCAGCAGTGACTGGCTGGCAACCTGCCCGAAGCGCCCGAACCCGATGATCAGCACGCTGCCGGTCTGGCCACTGACGGCTTCCACGCCTTCCAGCGACGGCTGGGCGGCCGGCGTCAGCCGTCGCTGCAACAGCACGAACAGTGGCGTCAGCGCCATCGACAACACCACGATTGCCGTCAGGCTGGCGTTGACCTGCGCGTCGATGACGCCGGAAGCCGATGCTGCCGCGAACAGCACGAAGGCGAACTCGCCGCCCTGCGCCATCAGCACGCAACGATCCAGCGCCTGGCGATGGTCGCTGCGCATCAGCCGCGCCACCGCGTAGATGCACACGCCCTTGCCGAGCATGAGCGCCAGCACACCGGCAACGATCAGCCGCCAGTCTGCCGCAACCACACGCAGGTCCAGGCTCATGCCGACGCCCAGGAAGAACAGCCCCAGCAGGATGCCGCGGAACGGCTCGATATCCGCCTCGATCTGATGCCGGAAAGTGGATTCGGACAGCAGCACACCGGCCAGAAACGCGCCCATCGCCATCGACAGCCCGCCGACCTGCATCAACAGCGCCGCGCCCAGCACCACCAGCAAGGCCGCCGCCGTCATCACCTCGCGCGCCTTGGACGCGGCCAGGATGCGGAACAAGGGATTGAGCAGCCAGCGCCCCGCCACCACCAGGCCGACGATGCAGGCCAGACCGATGCCGATGTCCTGCCAGCGTTGCGTGGCCGCCTGCGGGTCGCCATTGGCGCCCATCCAGGCCACGATCGCCAGCAGCGGCACGATCAACAGGTCCTCGAACAACAGGATCGCCACGATCTTCTGGCCCGGCGGCAAGGCGACATCGCCCTGCTCTGCCAGCAACTGCATCACCACCGCCGTGGAGGTCAGCACGAAGCCGGATGCGGCCACGAATGCCACCGGCGGCGCGAAGCCGAGCAACAGGCCGATGCCGGTCAGCACCAGCGCGCACACTGCGATCTGCAGCGTCCCCAGGCCGAAGATCTCCTTGCGCAGGCTCCACAGGTGCGATGGCCGCATTTCCAGCCCGATCACGAACAGGAACATCACCACGCCCAACTCGGCCACGTGCAGGATCGCCTGCGGGTCATCGAACAAGCCCAGGC
Source organism: Xanthomonas sp. WHRI 7064 (assembly GCF_040202355.2). Taxonomy (NCBI): domain Bacteria; kingdom Pseudomonadati; phylum Pseudomonadota; class Gammaproteobacteria; order Lysobacterales; family Lysobacteraceae; genus Xanthomonas; species Xanthomonas sp. WHRI 7064. The sequence goes on from NZ_CP167821.1 coordinate 2,600,559, forward strand.
CGAACGGACCGATCGCCAGACCCGCGGCCAGATAACCCAGTACCGAGCCCAGGCCCAGACGTCGGAACACCGGGATGGCGACTACGGCAGCGCCCAGCAGGGCCACCACGTTGATCAGTTCGCTGGATTCGGCAGGCTGGCTCATGCCGAGGATTCTAGCCGCAGGCGCGCACCACAAACTTGCACCAGCGTGCGACGTTGGCAAAGCCGCCTGACGTGTCGATCAGCCAGCGGCACGGCGTTCTCGCCCAGCGAGGCCACAAACGACGAACGACGCCAGATGGCGTCGTTCGTGAATGCAGGCGATGGCCAGGCAATCAGCCGCGCGCGTCGGCCTCGGCCAATGCGGTGCGCAGGATTTCCTTGGCCGGCCCGCCATGCTTCTCGTGCTCGAGCGCGAAATGCACGGTGGCCTCGATCAGGCCGATATGCGCGCCGCAATCGAAGCGACGGCCCTCGAAGCGATAGGCGTCGACGGTTTCCTGCTGCAGCAGTCCGGCGATCGCATCGGTCAGCTGGATTTCGCCACCGGCGCCGGCGCCGGTTTCTTCAAGCAGCTCGAAGATTTTCGGGTTGAGCACATACCGGCCGACCACCGCCAGATTACTCGGTGCCACTTCCGGCTTGGGCTTTTCGACGATGGCGTTGATGCGCCCCTTGCGACCATCGAACGCATCGGTGGCCACGATGCCGTAGCTGGCGGTCTTGTCGTGCGGCACATCCTCTACGGCGATGACGCTGCCGCCGGAGGCTTCGGCCACATCGGCCATCTGGGTCAGCGCACCGGCACCACGGTTCCAGATCAGGTCGTCCGGCAGCAGCACAGCGAACGGCTCGTCGCCGACCACGGCCTTGGCACACAGCACGGCGTGCCCCAGACCGAGCGCTTCGGCCTGCGTCACGAAAATGGCGCGCACGCCTTCCGGCAAGGCATGCCGCACCAGCTCCAACTGTTCAAGCTTGCCGGCGCGCTCGAGCTTTTGCTCCAGCTCGTAGGCCTTGTCGAAGTAGTCGGCGATCGAGTGCTTGTAGCGATTGGTCACGAAGATCAGCGTGTCGCAACCGGCCTGGATGGCCTCGTCGACGGCGTACTGGATCAAAGGTTTGTCGATGATTGGCAGCATTTCTTTCGGCACCGTTTTGGTTGCCGGAAGAAAGCGGGTCCCAAGACCTGCGACGGGGAATACGGCCTTGCGAATACGCTTGCTCATTAAAGTCTTCTGACCTCACGTGCGGGGAATGGAACGACCGTATCAGATCGCGCGTCGACTTTCCGTCGAGCAGCCGCAAAATCCGGCATCAGACTGCCGAGCACAGCCTCCATCGCCTTGATGTCATAGCGGTTAACCGCCTCACGCAAGCGCGTCACCAGCTGCAACACCTGCTCGTGCGAGAACTCGCGCACACCGGCTTCCAGAATCTTGGGATGCGCGGTGGGGCGATAGTCTTCGTCCGAATAGAACAGGGTTTCGTGCAGCTTCTCGCCCGGACGCAGGCCGGTATAGAGGATCGCCACATCCTTGCCGGGCTGCTTGCCGGCAAGACGGATCATCTGCTCGGCGAGCAGGCGGATCGGCACCGGCTCGCCCATGTCCAGCGTATAGATCGCACCATGCGAGGCGGAGGCCGCGGCCTGCACCACCAACTGGCAGGCCTCCGGAATGGTCATGAAGTAACGCGTCACATCCGGATGCGTCACCGTGACCGGGCCGCCCTGGCGAATCTGCTCACGGAACAACGGCACCACACTGCCGGCCGAATCCAGCACGTTGCCGAAACGCACTGTGATGAAGCGCGTTGGCGCATCGCGTGCGTCCAGGCTCTGGCAGATCATCTCCGCATAGCGCTTGCTCGCGCCAAGCACGTTGACCGGCTCGACCGCCTTGTCGGTGGAGATGAAGACAAAGGTCTCGATACGTGCACGCTGGCAGGCGCGCGCCACGTTTTCGGTGGCCAGCACGTTGTTGCGTACCGCCTCGCGCAACTGCTCTTCCAGCAGCGGTACCTGCTTGTAGGCGGCGGCATGAAAGACGGCATCCGGCAGCGCGGTGTTCAAGGCATGCGCGACCACCGCCGGGTCGCCGCAATCGCCCAGCACACGGACCACTTCGATATCCGGGAACAACCGACGCAGGTCCGAATCGACGGTCAGCAATGCCAGCTCATCGATCTCCAGCAGCACGATGCGGCGCGCGCCGTGACGGGCGCACTGGCGGCAGACTTCCGAGCCGATCGAACCACCCGCGCCGGTCACCATCACCGTCTTGTTGGTCAACCAGTCGCGAATCAGGCGCCAATCCGGCGTGACCGGCTTGCGGTTGAGCAGGTCCTCGATCGCGACTTCTTTCAGTTCGCCAGGCAACGAGCGCCCTTCCAGCACGTTGATCAGCTTGGGTACCATGCGGAACGGCAGACCGGTACTTTCGCAGATGGCCACCACGCGCTGCATGCCGGAGGCATCCAGCGACGGGATCGCGATGACCAGCAGTTTGGCAGCCGTCTCCTTGGCAATCGACGCAGCCTGGTCCAGGCTGCCTAGAACATTGAGGCCCTGGATCTTGGCACCGTGCAGATTGCTTGCGTCGTCCAGATAGCCGACCGGCACGAATGCGCCGGTGCGGCGCAGATCACGGACCAGACCTTCGGCGGCACGGCCTGCGCCAAGGATCAACACGCGCTGCGCGGCATCGCCGGAGTGCGCGATCTGGTAATCCTTCCAGGCCCGATACAGCAGCCGCGGCGTACCCAGCAGCGCCGACAGAGCGAACGGATAGACGACCAATACCGACAGCGGCACCCCATCCAGGCGGTCATAGGACAGCGCCAGCACGATCGCGACCAGACCAAGAAAACTCGACTTGAAGATATTCCACAAGTCCGGCACCGAGGCGAACCGCCACAGCCCGCGATACAGGCCCATCTTCCAGAACACCAGGCCTTGCGCGACTAGAACCACGGCAGTGCGCCAGTCCCACAACGGCAGATCGGGAGGATCGCTCAGCATGGAGTAACGGCCGGCGTGCAGCAGTTGCCAGCACACCCACACCATCAACAGGTCATGCAGCACCACCGCCGCTTGCGGCAGGGCTTTGGTCAAACGGTCACGCCAGGAAATCATAAAAGTCCATTACTCAGGAATTGCGCAGTCCATCGCGCAGAAAACGCCAGATCGCGGTGGCACCCAGGCCCCATATCAGGGCTCCGGAGACCTGCAGCCAAGTTGCATCATGACGAATTAACACATACAAGCAGACGGCAGCCACGCTAAAAGCGAAATAAATACCGGTTACCGGAACGTGCGTCTCAAGCCTGCGTGCCAGCCGCTGATAAAGATGTTGAGCATGCGGCTCCCACCACCGTTGCCCAACGAGCATGCGAGATAGCAGCGTGAAGCCGGCGTCTACAAGAAATGCTGTCAATGGCAACCAGCTGATCCACCAGCTCACCTGCCCGCTGGCCACTGTCAGCGCCAGCAACGCAGCCAGCACATATCCCAACGCACCACTGCCGCCATCACCCAGAAAGATCCGCGCACGCGGAAAATTGAACGGCAGAAATCCCAGACAGGCTGCGGCGACGGCAAGACCGGCCCAGGCCCAGGCGCCAGGCACGACCGCAGCAAACGCCAGCGCGGCCAGGGCCGCCTGGCTGCTGGCCAGGCCGTTGATGCCGTCCATGAAGTTCCAGACATTGATTAATACCACCGACGCCATGGCGGTGAGCACACCATCCCAGAGATTGCCGGTGTGATGGCTGACCAGCCAGCCCAGCGTGACCGATGCCAACAGATGGATCGCAAAACGCAGCCTGGCCGAGAGCGGACGATGGTCGTCCCACCAACCCACCCCGGCCACCAGCACCAGCCCGGCCGCGAACCAACCCAGGATCGTGCCTGCTGCCGGCCAGAACACGCCGGCCGCCACGCACCCGGACAGCAGCGCCGCCACGATTGCCATGCCACCGCCACGCGGGGTGGCGACCACATGGCTACGGCGTTCACCCGGATGATCGAGCAGCCGCCGATGCAGCGCGTAGCGCCGCAACAACCAGGTTCCCAGTGCCGCGACCGTCAGGTGCGACAGACACCACCACAGCCAGGCCTGCGGCATCAGACCACCGCGTAGTTCAACAGCGGCTTGACCGTGCCCCATTCCTTGCAACTCGGGCATTGCCAGTGGTGCGTCTTCGCGCCGAAGCCGCAGCGGGTGCAACGGTAACTCGGGTTGCGCACCAGCAACTGGTCGGTGATGTGCTTGAGATCCTGCAAGGTGCCGACCGGGTCGCTGCCTTCGGCCAGGGTCAGGTCGATCAATGCCGATTCGCCGCGGACCGATGGCCGGTCCTTGAGCTGACGGCCCAGATAGGCCAGCGCCGGCGCCACGCCATCCTGCGCCTCCATCAGCTGCGTCAACGCCAGCACCGGGGCGATGCCGCGATAGTGCTCGGTCATCTCGGACAGGAAATTACGTGCGCCGGCGATATCGCCAACCCGGCGATAGGCCGCCATCAATGCGGGAATGATCTCCGGCAGGTATTCCGGATCATGCCGCGCAGCACGTTCGAACGCGCGTACCGCCGCTTCGTCGTGTCCACGCTCGGCTTCGATGCGTCCTTCCAGAATGCCGGCGCGCACCGAGGTGCCATCGGCCTGGTAGGCGCGTGCGATCGCCTGCAATGCTTCGTCGGGCTTGCTCAGGCCGCGATAGCGGTCGGCCAGCTCGCACTCGAATTGCGAAATCAGCTTGCCCATCGGCTCGCCGGTGACTTCTTCGTAACGGGTGGCGTTGTCGATCGCCTTTTCCCAATCGCGCTCGGCCTGATAGATGCCGATCAGGTGACGCAGCGCCTGCGGCGCACGCTGATCCAGTTGCGCCAGTTCGGTGAATACGGTCTCGGCGCGATCAAGCAGGCCGGACTTCATATAGTCCTCGCCCAGCGCCAGCAAGGCCTGCACGCGCTGCTGATCGGTCAGGTCGGCGCGTTGCACCAGGCCCTGATGCAGCCGGATCGCGCGGTCGACCTCACCGCGACGGCGGAACAGATGCCCCAACGCGACCTGGGTCTCGAAGGTTTCCTTGTCCAGTTCGGCGATATGCAGAAACAGCTCGATTGCCTTGTCCGGCTGCTCGTTGAGCAGATAGTTCAGGCCGCGAAAGTAGGTGCTGGACAGGCGACTGACCTGGGTATCGCCGTGGCGTTGACCACCGCGGCGGCCAACAACCCAGCCCCCCAGCGCTGCCAACGGCACGAACAGGAAGAACCAGATCCACTCGGTCAGAAAGTCCATACGCGCTTACAGTCCATCAAAGGGGCGCGGCTCGACTGCGGCAGGCGTGATCGGCCTGGCGTCGGTGCGACTGACTGCAACCGCCTTGTTGGCCTGGCGCAGTTTGGAATAGAGGGGAATGACCACACTGACCAGCACCATGCCGGCACCGATCAACACACCGACCAGCAGCGCGACAATGATCGCGATTCCTGAGGTCGTGTGCACACTAGAGAAAAGGAAGTCGAGAGTGACGTCCTGGGAATTGACCGCACCGATGATCAGACCGACCAGCAGGAAGGCCAACATCACCAGCAAGCGAAACACCTTCATGGCCAGACTCCGTCAAAAGAGGCTTAGCTTAACCGAGCCGACATAAACGCAGCGGCAGAATGACCTCAGTCAGCCGCATCCAGCAGATCGACCGGGACCACGGAGCTGACACGCTCGCGCAATTCCTTGCCAGGCTTGAAATGCGGAACATGCTTGCCCGGCAACGCGACCGACTCGCCGGTCTTCGGATTACGGCCAAGACGTGGCGGGCGGTAATGCAGCGAGAAGCTGCCGAACCCGCGGATTTCGATCCGATCACCATCGGAGAGCGCCTGCCCCATCATTTCCAGCAGCGATTTGACTGCCAGATCCACGTCGTCCGCCTTCAGATGCGCTTGACGTCGCGCCAGGATTTCAATCAATTCGGACTTGGTCATGGGAAGACTTGCTTTTTTCGACTGACACATCGGAATCGGCCCGGGCAAGCCCGGGCCGATCCATCACGCTCTTGCGAGCGCTACGCGCTTACTCGGACTTGTTGCTGTTCAACTGTGCACGCAGCAGCGCGCCCAGCTGGGTCATGCCACCGGATGCGGCCGAAGACTGGTATTCCTCCAGCGTTTCGCGCATTTCGGCATCGTCCTTGGCCTTGATCGACAGCTGCAGGGTGCGGCCCTTGCGGTCCATGCCCACGAACTTGGCTTCGATCTTGTCGCCGACCTTCAGGTGCTGGGTCGCATCGTCCACGCGCTCGTTGGCGATGTCGCGTGCGGCGACGTAGCCCTCGATGCCATCGGCCAGGTCGATCGTGGCGCCCTTGGCATCCACTTCACGCACCACGCCTTCGACCTTCGAACCCTTCGGGTTGGACGCCATGTACTGGCCGAACGGATCCTGCTCCAGCTGCTTGACGCCCAGACTGATGCGCTCACGTTCCGGATCGACTGCCAGCACAACGGCTTCCAGCGTGTCGCCCTTCTTGTAGTTGCGCACGACATCTTCGCCGGTGGTGTTCCAGCTGATGTCGGACAGGTGGACCAGGCCGTCGATGCCGCCGTCCAGACCGATGAAGATGCCGAAGTCGGTGATCGACTTGATCTGACCGGACACCTTGTCGTTCTTCTTGTGGGTGGCAGCGAAGGTTTCCCACGGATTGGCGGCAACCTGCTTCATGCCCAGCGAGATGCGGCGACGCTCCTCGTCGACATCCAGCACCATCACTTCGACTTCGTCACCAACCTGCACAACCTTGGACGGGTTGACGTTCTTGTTGGTCCAATCCATCTCGGAGACGTGCACCAGACCTTCGACGCCCGGCTCGATCTCGACGAATGCGCCGTAATCGGTGACGTTGGAGACCTTGCCGAACACGCGGCTGTTGGCCGGGTAACGACGTGCGATGTTGTCCCACGGATCTTCGCCCAGCTGCTTCAGGCCGAGGCTGACGCGGTTACGCTCGCGATCGAACTTCAGCACGCGCACGTCCAGCTCGTCGCCGACGTTGACGACTTCGGACGGATGGCGCACGCGCTTCCAGGCCATGTCGGTGATGTGCAGCAGGCCGTCGATACCGCCCAGGTCCACGAACGCGCCGTAATCGGTCAGGTTCTTGACGACACCCTTCAGGATCGCGCCTTCCTGCAGTTTGTCCATCAGCTGCTCGCGCTCTTCCGAGTGCTCGCTCTCAACCACGGCACGACGCGAGACCACTACGTTGTTGCGCTTGCGGTCCAGCTTGATCAGCTTGAACTCAAGTTCCTTGCCTTCCAGGTAGGCCGGGTCGCGCACCGGGCGCACATCCACCAGCGAACCAGGCAGGAACGCGCGGACATCCTTGATGTCCACGGTGAAACCACCCTTGACCTTGCCGCTGATGCGGCCGGTGATGGTTTCGTTCTTTTCCAACGCCTCTTCCAGCTCGTCCCACACCATTGCGCGCTTGGCCTTCTCGCGCGACAGCACGGTCTCACCGAAGCCGTTCTCGATGGAATCGAGGGCAACCTTGACCTGGTCGCCTACGCCGACATCGATCTCGCCAGCGTCATTACGGAACTGCTCGATCGGCACGATGCCTTCGGACTTCAGGCCAGCGTTGATCACCACCACGTCGCCGCGCACTTCCACGACGGTACCGGTGACGATCGAGCCCGGCTTCAGCTTCGCCAGATTGGCTTGACTGGCTTCGAACAGTTCAGCAAAAGATTCTGTCATTTGAATTTTACTCAGTTGAACACACGGGCGTTGATCGTCGGATGCGACAGATGCCAAGCGCCCAGCCTGTTGGTCGACTCCGGACAGCGAGTCGGTTAAGTAGTAATAGAACCGCCACACGGGATGTGCGACGGAGCCTTGGAACGCCTTACGGTCGGCGGGACATGCCCGCTTGCGGAACGCTTACGACGACGTGCGAGCGGCTAACAACCCGACCACACGCTGGACGACATCCTCGATCCCCATTCCGCTGGTATCGATCAGCACGGCGTCTTCGGCCGGCCGCAATGGCGCCACCACCCGCTGCGCATCACGGGCATCTCGAGCCATGATCTCGCGCAGCAGGTCGTCAAAGATAACCGAAACACCCTTTTCCATCAACTGTTTATGGCGACGGCCCGCACGTTCCTCGGCACTGGCGGTCAGAAACACCTTGAAGGCGGCATCGGGGAAGATCACCGTGCCCATGTCGCGCCCGTCCGCGACCAGGCCGGGCGCCTGCCTGAATGCGCGTTGGCGTTCCTTCAACGCGCTGCGCACCTCGGGAATGGCCGCAATCGCCGAGGCCAGCGCGCCGGTGGTCTCCAGGCGCAGTTCGCCGGTGGCGTCCACGCCATTGACCAGCACCCGCAGCCCTGCCTCGCCGGCATCGTCGAACTCCACCCTGGTGTCGAAGGTGCAGCGCACCAGCGCGGCCGGGTCGGAGACATCCAGATCGGCCCAGCTCGCCGCCACGCCCACCGCGCGATACAGTGCGCCCGAATCGAGGTAATGCCAGCCCAGCCGGGCGGCCACGATCCGGCTCACGGTGCCCTTGCCGGCGCCGGAGGGACCATCGATGGTAAGGACGGGCGAAAGGTCGGTCATTCAGGTTTCCGGAAGGTCATCAGGCGGTAGTGTAGCGCTGCTCGCGGGGATTGCGATGCAACCACTTGAAAGCACGACGAAAAGCCGGTTAGAATTGCCGGCTTAATTCCGGGTGCACCCTCGATAGCGGGCACTCTTCCATCGAATCCAACCGTTTACGCCGAGGTGTGCCATGAAAGTCCTGTCCTCCCTGAAGTCTGCGAAGACCCGTCACCGCGACTGCAAGGTGGTCCGCCGCCGCGGCAAGGTCTTCGTGATCTGCAAGTCGAACCCGCGTTTCAAGGCGCGTCAGCGCTAAGCTTTCGCCGCGCGTGCAAGACCCGAGAAAGCCGCCTCCGGGCGGTTTTTTCTTGGCCGATGCTTCATGCCGACGATTGCCTTAGGCAGGCTGGGGTGCGCGGATGCCCGGCCGGCTCCGCGTAACGGTTGCGCTGGCAGACGTCCGGCGCGGCGTTGGGTAACACCGATCTGCAAGCACGCTGGTCCTGGTTTTTGCTGTAATCACCATCCGAATCTTGTCCACTGGGGAGTAGATGACATGCGCAACCGTTTGTTTGTCCTGCCGCTGATCGCGCTGATGGGGATCAGTGCCGCTGCGTCGGCCGATACGCTGCTGATCGACCGCGCACAGCAGAAGCCTGCCGCTGCCCTGCCCTTGCGCGGCGACAGCATGAGCCAGGTCGAAGGCCGTTATGGCGCGCCGCAGGAAAAGCTGCAGCCGCGCGGTGGCCAGAAGCGCCAGTGGCCGACAATCCACCGCTGGGTGTATCCGGCCTTCACCGTGTACTTCGAAAAGAGCCGGGTGATCGACGTGGTGGCCAACCAGGCCGATGCCAACGAGATCGGGCCCAAACCTCTTTGATGCGAGTCCCTCGCAAGAGCCCGCACATCCATGTGCGGGGATTTGAATTAACAGCCTGGGCTCGCCTGGGCATTGATGGGTAATTTTCAGGTATGACCGATCGCGTTCGCTTTCCTGCCGAGTGGGAATCTCAGTCCGCCGTGTTGATTGCGTGGCCGCATGCGGGCACCGATTGGGCCGAGCGTCTTGCCGAGGTGGAAGAGACCTATATCGCGCTGGTCACGGCGATTTCCCGTTTCGAGCCGGTGATCGTGTGCGTGGCCGATGACGACCTGCAGATCTACGCGGAAGCGCGGCTGCGCTCGGCACGGGTGGACATGGCGCAGGTGCGCTTCGTGGTTGCGGCCTACAACGACACCTGGCTGCGCGATTCGGGCCCGATCACGCTGCGCCAGGACGGCGGTTTCCGCCTGATGGATTTCCGCTTCACCGGCTGGGGCGGCAAGTTCGAGGCCAGCCTGGACGATCAGTTGGTCACCTCGCTGGATGCGGCGCAAGTGTTCGTGCCCTCGCAGGTGCAGACGGTGGACTTTGCACTGGAAGGCGGCGCGATCGAGACCGATGGTGCGGGCACCTTGCTGACCACCTGGAAGTGCCTGCACGAGCGGCATCCGCAGCGCACGCGCGATTCGCTGAGTGCCGATCTTGCCGCGTGGCTGGCGCAGGACCGCGTGCTGTGGCTGGATCACGGCTATCTGGAAGGCGACGACACCGACGCGCATATCGATACGCTGGCGCGCTTCGCCGGCCCGGATGCGATCGTCTACCAGGGCTGCGACGTGGCCAACGATTCGCATTACACCGAACTGCAGGCGATGGGCGCCGAACTGGCTGCGTTGCGCAAGGCCGATGGGCAGCCGTATCGGCTGTTCGTGTTGCCGTGGGCCGAGCCGATCCTGGATCAGGGCCGGCGTCTGGCTGCCTCGTACGCCAACTTCCTGATCGTCAACGGTGCGGTGCTGATGCCGGCTTACGGCGACAAGGCCGATGCGGGCGCGCAGGCGGTGCTGGCCGAGGCGTTTCCGCAGCACGTCATCGTGCCGGTGCCGTGCCGCCCATTGATCTGGCAGAACGGCAGCCTGCATTGTCTGACCATGCAACTGCCCGCCGGTCTGCTGGCTGCCTGAGTCACTCCTGTTCCGGCCGGCAGGCCGGTGTTACACCATTGCGCGCTACCTTAGTGCGTCACCTAGCTGGACGAATCGCCATGACCCGTCATCTCCTTCCCGTCGCGCTGATCCAGGAGCGCAACCACGGCGACGCCGCGGCCAATCTGGCCATCATCGAATCGCGGGTGGCCGAAGCCGCCGCACAGGGCGCCAAGCTGGTGCTGCTGCAGGAACTGCACAACGGTGCGTATTTCTGCCAGCACGAGTCGGTGGACGAATTCGACCTGGCCGAGCCGATCCCCGGCCCCAGCACCGAGCGGCTAGGCGCGCTGGCCAAGCAACACGGCGTGGTGCTGGTGGCCTCGTTGTTCGAGCGCCGCGCGGCCGGGCTGTATCACAACACCGCGGTCGTGTTCGAAAAGGACGGCCGCCTGCTCGGCAAGTACCGCAAGATGCATATCCCGGACGATCCGGGCTTCTACGAAAAGTTCTATTTCACCCCGGGCGATCTGGGCTTTGCGCCGATCGATACCTCGGTCGGCCGGCTCGGTGTGCTGGTGTGCTGGGACCAGTGGTACCCCGAAGCGGCGCGCCTGATGGCGCTGGCCGGTGCGGAACTGCTGCTCTACCCCACCGCGATCGGCTGGGATCCGGATGACCAGCAACCCGAGCAGGAGCGCCAGCGCGATGCCTGGGTGCTCAGCCATCGCGGCCATGCGGTCGCCAACGGGGTGCCGGTGCTGTCGTGCAACCGCGTCGGCCATGAGCCCTCGCCGTTGGGCGCGTCGGGCATCCAGTTCTGGGGCAACAGCCATGTGCTGGGGCCGCAGGGCGAGTTCATCGCCGAAGCCGGACAGGACCCGACCGTGCTGGTCTGCGACGTCGACCTGCAGCGCAGCGAACACGTGCGCCGCATCTGGCCGTTCCTGCGCGATCGCCGTATCGATGCGTATGGCGACCTGCTCAAGCGCTATATCGACTGACCGCATGCCAGTGGAGTTGCGCGAAGTCCGCGACGCGGACATCCCGGCCATCACCGCGATCTATGCGGAGCAGATTGCCGGGGTCAACAGCTACGAATACAGCGCACCATCGCGCGATGAGATGGGTGCACGCGTGCGCGCAAGCGTGGATGCCGGCTACCCTTACCTCGTTGCCGAGCGCGATGGCGTGGTGGTGGGCTATGCCTACGTCGGCGCCTATCGCGCACGCGCCGGCTACCGCTGGACCGTCGAGAATTCGATCTATCTCGCCAGCGGCGCGCAAGGCCACGGCATCGGCAAGGCCTTGCTCGGCGAGCTGATCGCACGCTGCCAACAGCGCGGCTATCGACAGATGATTGCGGTGATCGGCGATGCCGACAACCTGGCATCGCGACGGCTGCATGAACGTTTTGGTTTTCGCACGGTCGGAGTGTTCACCGGTATCGGCCGCAAGCACGGTCGCTGGCTGGACGGTGTGCAGATGCAACGCGCGCTCGGCTCCGGTGACACCGCCCCTCCTTCTGATGAATGACCCAATGACTGAGCAAACCACCCACGTTCTGGACGATGCGCTGTCCGGCCAGCCGCATCGCATCGTCGAACGCGATGGCGTGCGCTATACCCTGCTCGGCACCGCGCATGTCTCGCTGGCCAGCGTGGCTGCGGTGCAGCGGGCGATCGGCAGCGGCCGCTACGACGCGGTGGCGGTGGAACTGGACGCGCAGCGCCTGCAGGCGCTCAGCGACCCGGATGCCCTCGCCCGCCTGGACCTGGTGCAGGTGATTCGCAAGGGCCGGGTGGCCTTGTTTGCGGCCAACCTCGCCCTGGCCGCCTACCAGCGCCGCCTGGCCAAGCAGCTCGGTATCGAGCCGGGCGCGGAATTGAAGGAAGCGGTGAACCTGGCGCGCGCGCAAGGCCTGCCGGTGCACCTGATCGATCGCGAAGTCGGCCTGACCTTCAAGCGCGCGTCCGGGCGGCTGGGATTCTTCGGCAAGATGAAACTGGCCGGCGGCCTGCTCGGCGGTCTGTTCGCGGCCGACGAGGTGGGCGAAGAGGAAATCGAAAAGCTAAAGCAGGGCGACATGCTGGAGGCGAGCTTCGGCGACTTTGCCAGCGAAAGCCCGGAGCTGTACGAGACCGTGATCGCCGAGCGCGACCAGTACATGGCCACGCGCCTGCGCGAGGAAGCCACCACCGATCAGCGCGAGATCCTGGCGGTGGTCGGTGCAGGACACCTGGCCGGGCTTGCACGCCACCTGGAGCAGGACACCGCCGCACCCGGCCCGTTGCGCGAGTCGCTGGAATACGTGCAGCAGCGCAAGCGCATTCCGTGGATCACGCTGGGCATCCTGGCGGTCATCATCACCGGCATCGGCATCGGGTTCTGGCGCGGCGGCCTGAGCATGGGCGCGGACCTGTTGTTGCAGTGGGCGATGTATACCGGCGGACTGGCGGCGCTGGGCTGCCTGCTGGCCGGCAGCCACCCGTTGAGCATCCTCACCGCGGCGGTGGTGGCGCCGTTCAAGCCGTTCCGTCTGAGCGTGCCGACCGGTGCGTTCGCCGCCCTGGTCGAAGTGCATATGCGCAAGCCGGCCTATGGCGACTTCCTGTCGCTGCGCGACGATGCGCAGACCTTGCGCGGCTGGTACCGCAATCGCGTCTCGCGCGTGGTGCTGACCTTCCTGCTGACCAACGTCGGCAGCATGGCCGGCGTGTGGCTGGCCGGTGTGCAGATCTTCAATCGCCTGCATGGGTGAGCGTGGCGGCGCTGCAATCCGTTGCTTCTCGTAGGAGCGCACCTGGGCGCGATGGGGCGTTACCGATAACGCCCCGTCGCGCCCGGGTGCGCTCCTACGGCATTCGATCGCTTGCGCGCGGCTACGGCGCGGACTGCGCCTGTGGCGCGAGCTGCAGGCGCACCCAGACGCCGTAGTGATCCGAGGCCCAGCGCCCCTCGGCATACGGGGTGTCGAACAGGATGCGTGCTTCGCGGGCCAGTAGCCGGTTCTGCTGGAAGAACACGTGGTCGATCCGCGCCGGCGTGTCGAACACATGCAGGTTCAAGGTGCTGACGGTGGCATCGCTGTTGCGATGCACGCTGCCGTAGCTGTCGCCGTAGCCCTTGCGTAGCGCTTCCAGATCCAGGGCATCGGCGGCGGTGTTGAAATCGCCGGCGATCACGACCGGGGCCTGATCGCTGTTTGAAGCAATGAAATCCAGCAGGTCGGCGACCTGACGCGTGCGTGTGGCCGTGCCACGTGCATCGGCACGTTCGTTGAGGTGGGTGACGTAGACGTTGATCGGCTGGCCGTCGACATCGACCTGCAGATGCGCGGCTACGCGGTAATCGTCCAGCGGCTGCAGCAGGCGCTGATGCCGGGCCAGCACCGTGCGCCGACTCAACAAGGCATTGCCGTAGCGCTTAGGCGCACCGACCGGATCGGCCGAGGCGAAGGTGTAGTCATAATCCAGCTTGCGCGCCAGCCAGGCGGCCTGGTTCTCCACGCTGCCGCGGCGCTCGATCACTTCCTGCAGTGCGATCACATCCGGCGCCAGTTGCTTGAGCTGTCTGGCGATATAGGCGCGACGCGCCGGCCAGTCTTCGCGGTCGTGATGCAGGTTGAGCGTGACCAGGGTCATCTCGCGCTGCGCCGCGCCCGGCGACTGCACTGCCGGGGATGCGTGTGCTGCCGGGGATGCGTGTGCTGCCTGATCGGTCTGGTTGAGCTGTGCGGGTTGCGCGGCCTGCACGGCCTGCGTGGCGTGTGCAGCGACAGCGCACAGCAGCAGCGCCACCCACGCGACCGGCCACCCGCCGCCGCGCCGCGCCGGGGCTGCCCGGGTCGGTCGAGCTGCGTGGGTCATTGCGAGGCGCGCTCGGCCCGCCGCACCGCGCTGGGCACATCGATCTGCACATTGGCCGGCAGCTGTTGAATCCGCAATTCGCCGTTCTGCCATTCGGCAGATTCACCGTTGATGCTGGCCTTGCCCGGCGTGCCCTGGTACGGCCACGGTAACACCACCCCGCCCGGCGGCAGGATCAGGCCCGGCTGCAGTTGCAGCACCAGCTGCTTGTCGGTGCGCTGCAAGGTGTAATTGAGGCGCCCGTACGGTGTGCGCAGCTCGGCGATGCCGATGCCCTTGCCCTCGAACCAGCGCGACGGCGTGCCGGCAGCGATCACCAGGCTGGCGTCGGATTCGCGTCCGTAGGCGAACATGTCCAGCACCGAGCGCACGAAATCCGAGGCGACCCAGGCATGTGGCAGGTCGCCGACGAAGAACGGCGTACGCGGCGTGCGCGAGACCACTTCGGCCCATTGGTTCCAGGGTTGCGGTGCACGGTCCTTGAAGAAGAACGCAGTGGCGTCCCAGGCGCGGTCGCGCCAGCCCAGACGCACGAACGCGGCCACGTTGCGCCATTCGTAGGGCGTGTAGTCCTTCCACGCGCGCTTGCCGTCGCGGCGGTCGGAAAATTCCTTCCAGTAGCGCTCGAAGGTATTGGTCAGCAGGTCCTGCGGCAGGCGTTGCTGCTCGCCGCCCGGGGCCAGCGCGATGGTGGTCGAGGTTGCATCGAAGTCGCCCAGCTCGGCCGAGCCGGGCAGGAAATCGAGACTGTGCTGGCGCACCGCCGCCCCCAGCGAGGCAACCAGGTCGCCACTGAATTCGTCGCGTGCAGTGCTGAAGCGGGCAACCTCATCCGGCTTGTCGAGTGCGCCGGCCAGCATCGCCGCATCCTTGTAGCCGCGCAGCGCCCAGAAGTTGTCCCAGTACGAATGCACCGGCTTGGCCGAATAGCCTTCGTGGCTGATCGACACCGGCATCATTCCGTAGAAGGCCGGATTGCGCATGAAGTTGTCTTCGGTGCGCTCGCTGGCGCGCAGCTTTTCCATGTAGTCGTAGGCGCCGGTCACGTGCGGCCACATTTTTTCCAGGAACGCCTTGTCGCCGGTGTAACGGTAGTACTCGGCGATGTTGAAGATCAGCTCGCCATGGCTGTCGTTCTCGGGCACCGGGTCGCTGCCGCGGTCGTCCACGCAGCACGGCACCATGCCGTCGGCGAACTGATACGGGGCAAACCAGTCGACGTACTCGCGCACCACGTCTTCGCGGCCGAGCCGCAGCAGGCCTTCGGAAATCATCGCGCCGTCGCGGATCCAGCTGCGCGAATACGAGCGGGTGCCCGGCTGCAGGCGCGGGCCGATGCGCGAGATCAACATGTGCGCCAGCGCGGTGCGCAAGGTGTCGACCACCGGCTTGCCTTCGGCCGGCACGCTGATGCGCACGCGATCGAGCTTGCTGCGCCACTGCTGGGCTACCTGCTGCTGCGCCTTGTCGGCATCGAAGCCGGCCGGCAGTTGCGCGGTGCCGGTCTGCGGAATCACCAGCGCCACCTCGCGCTGTTGGCCGGGCTCCAGCTTCCAGCGATACAGCAGCACGCCCGAGGCCAGGCCGGTTTCGTCCTTGACCTGGGTGATCGTCGGCGGCGTGGCGGCGGTGAGATGGCTGACATCCATGCCGCTGTCGAAGGCGCTGGCAAAGCCGGCATCCGGACGCTGTGCGGCGAACACCCGCGGCTTGCCGTTGACGCTGACCTGCGCGCCCTCCACCGCCAGTTGTTCGATCCGGCTGACGCCGCCCAGGGTATTGAGGAACTGCGCCGGCGGGTTGACCTGGAACGGCCGCACCGCCAACGCCAGGGTGAAGTCGCGCGCCTCTTTGCCGGTGTTGTGCAACTGATAGCGTGCGACCAGTTGCGCCTGATCCGGGGTGCCCTGCACGAACGCGGTCACGCGCAGGTTCATCAGGTCGTGATGCCAGTCGACGCTGGGAATCGGCAGGTAATCGTCCTGCAGGCTCTGCTCGCTGCTGACATCGGACCAGTGCAGCAGCTTGCCGCCGGTGACCACGAACGGCTCGATGCTGAAACCGCCCTTGCCCACTTCCACCGCGCCGTCCTCGCCGATCAGGCCCTGCTCGGTGCCGCCATCCAGACCCAGGATGGTCCAGTACGGCTGCTCGCCGGAGAAACCGCGCGGATAGCTGCCGCGCGGCATCTGCGCGGCCAGCGACTTGATGAAGTCATTCGGGGTCGCCGCAAACGCCAGCGGCTGCAGCTGCACTTCCTTGATGCCGTAGCGCCAGTTGGGGCCGTCCTTGAGATCGAAGCGCAGGTAACGCGCCTC
Organism: Xanthomonas sp. WHRI 7064; assembly: GCF_040202355.2. Taxonomy (NCBI): domain Bacteria; kingdom Pseudomonadati; phylum Pseudomonadota; class Gammaproteobacteria; order Lysobacterales; family Lysobacteraceae; genus Xanthomonas; species Xanthomonas sp. WHRI 7064. The sequence continues at coordinate 2,617,313 of NZ_CP167821.1, forward strand.
GGTGTCCGGCAGCGCCAGCCAATCGGTGCCGCCGGCACCGGCCGTGACGGTGCGTAGGTCGCGCCAGCCGCGCCCGTCGCTTGACGCGCGCACCACGTATTGCGAGGCCTGCAGGCCGGGGACCCACTGCACCACCGCGCCGCCGAATTCGCGCACCTTGCCCAGGTCCAGCGTGACGGTCTGTTGCTTGACCGCGCCGCTGAGCCAGAAGGTCTCCGGCTTGCCGTCGGCCAGGCGTTGTTCCAGTGCGGGCGCGGTATCGGTGATGGCCTCGGCCTTCAGCGGCGAGGTGTCTTCCGGCGGCAGCGGCGTGAGCGTCAGGCGGTCGAAGCACACCGTGCCCTTGCCGCCGACCTTGTTGTAGATGGTGAACTCGACGTCTGCGCTGCTGCGCAGCTGCTTGTCCTGGCCCGGACCCCAGGCCTTTTCGATGTTGCGCTTGCGATAGCCGACGGTGGTCCAGTTCTTCGGGAAGTTGAAGCCGGGCCGGTTGACCCACCACACATTGTCGCCGCTGGCATCGATCAACTTGACCTGCAGGTCGTTGGACGGCGAGTCGCCGCGCAGCGCAAATCCGATGCGGTAATTGTCCGGATAGTCGATCGGCAGGTTGCGACGGATGCCGACATAGCCGGACACGCCGTTGAAGTTGTAGTCCAGGCACAGCGCATGCCCGCCGGCGCTGGTGGCGACCGGCCGCAGCGAGCCGCTGACCTGGTTGGACACCACCAGGCGCCAGGCGCCGATGTCGTTGAAGCCGTCGAGCACGCGTTCCTGCGCCTGCGCCGTGACCGCAGAGGTGGCAACAGCGGTCATGGCAAACAATCGCAGGAACATTGGCTTCACCCCTTCACACTCCCTAGCAGAAGACCTTGGATGTAGTAGCGCTGCAGCGCGACGAACAATAGCAGCACCGGAATCACCGTCACCACTGCGCCGGCCATCATCAGCTCCACGTCCATGATGTGCTCGCGCGACAGTGCGGCCAGCGCCACCGGCAAGGTGTACTGCTCCTGGTCGGTCAGCACGATCAGCGGCCACATGAAATCGTTCCACGAGCCCATGAAGGTGAAGATGGTCAGGGTGACCAGCACCGGCTTGAGCATCGGCAGCACGATCTGGAAGAAGATCCGCATCTCGCTGGCGCCGTCGATGCGCGCGGCCTCGATCAGTTCATCGGGAATGCTGCGCGCGTACTGGCGCACCAGGAAGATGCCGAACACCGTCGCCAGCGCCGGCACCACCACCCCGCCGATGTTGTTGACCAGATGCAGCTGCTTCATCAACAGGAACAACGGCAGCATCGCCACCTGCGCTGGAATCACCAACGCGGCCATCAGGATCTTGAAGATGCGCTCACGGCCGACGAACTGCAGCTTGGCGAACGCATAGCCGGCCATGGTGTTGATCAGCAGCGAGCCGAGCGTGATCAGCCCGGACACCATCAGGCTGTTGGCGAAATTGCGCGCCATGCCGGTGCGCGCGAACAGCTCGTGGTAGTTGGCGGTGGTGAACGCCGAGGGCAGCATCGGCGGCGGAAAGCGGCTGGCCTCGCCGGTGGGCATGAACGACACCGACAGCATCCACAACAGCGGCGCCAGGCTGACCAGCGCCAGCAGCAGCAGGCCACCGTTGATCAGCACGCCATTCCAGCGCGATTGGCCGACATCACGACTCATATCAAATCCCTCTTGCGGCCAAAGCGCAGCATCACGGTGGTCACCGCCAGGATGATCAGGAACAACAGGAACGCCACCGCCGACGCGCGGCCGAGGTTCCACCACTTGAAGCCTTCCTCGAACATGAAATACAGCACGCTCACGGTGCTTTGCAGTGGGTCGCCGCGGGTCATCACGTAGGGCTCGGCAAACAGCTGGAAGTAGCCGGAGATGGTGATCACCCCGACCACCATCAGCACCGGGCCAAGCATCGGCAGGGTGATATGCAGGAACTGCTTCCAGCGCGAGGCGCCATCGATGCGCGCGGCCTCATACAGGTCCTGCGGGATCGCCTGCAGCCCGGCCAGGAAGATCACCATGTTGTAGCCGAAGTTCTTCCACACCGCGAACAGCATGATGGTCGGCATCGCCCAGCGCGGGTCGCCCAGCCAGTCGATCGGGGCGATGCCCAGATGGCTCAGACCGAAGTTCACCAGGCCGTACTTGATGTGGAACAGATAGCGCCAGATCACCGCCACCGCCACCAGCGTGGTCACCACCGGGGCGAACAAGGCGGTGCGGAACAACGCCTTAAAGCGCGAGGCCTTGGCATTGAGCAGCAATGCGGCGCCCAGCGACACCCCGATCGACATCGGCACGCCCAGCAGCACGAAATACGTGGTGTTCCACAACGACTTCCAGAACAGCGGCGTCTGCAGCAGGTCGATGTAGTTGCCCAGGCCGACGAAGCGCAGATGGCCGCTGTCGGCCAGCGCGTACAGATCGAAGTCGGTGACGCTGAGCACCAGCGCGGCAAACACCGGCACGCCGAAGAACATGCCCAGCACCAGGATCGACGGCGCGGCGAACACCCAGCCGGCGACGGAATTACGCTTCATCATCGTGCCGCTCCCTCGCCCGCTGCCGGTGCTGGCGCTGCGGCAGGTGTCGCCGCAGGCGTTGCCGTTTCACCAGCCGGACCGACATGCCCGCCCTCCTGTTCGAAGATCCAGCGGCGCTTGGCCAGAATCTCGTCCACGCGTTTATCCAGTTCCTGCACGGCGGCCTCATGTGATTGGCCGCCACGCACCACGCGCTCGGTCACCAGGCGCATTTCCTGCACGATGCGCTCCCACTCCAGCACTTTGGGCGTGGCCTTGACCCGCTCCAGCTGGTCGCCGAAGGCATGCGCCAGTTCGTCGTTGGCCAGCGAGGGCAACTTCCAGGTGCTGCGGCGCGGCGGCAGGTCGCCGATGATGGCGTGGAAGCGCGCCTGCACCTGCGGCTGCGACAGGTATTCGATCAGCTTCCAGCTGGCGTCCTTGTGCTGCGACGACTTGAAGATCACCAGGCTGGAACCGCCGGCAATGCCCGCGCCCAGGCCGTTGGGCCCCGGCAGCGGCGCAGTGCCCCACTTGCCTTCCATGCCCGGCGGCTGGCGCAGCTTGAACTCGCGCACGTTCCACGGGCCGGACAGATAGAACGCGTAGTAGCCGTTGAAGAACTCGTACCAGACATTGGAGACCTGGGTCTCGGAGACCTTCGGCGCCCAGCCTTTCTGATACATGGTGTCGTAGAAGCCCAGCGCCTTGCGGAAGCCTTCGCCGCGGAAGTTGCCGTAGTTGTCGTGGTCGCGCAGCAGGCGGTCGTCCTGCTGCAGCGCGAACGACAGCTGCTGCTCGAATTCGTTGAGCGGCATCAGGATGGCGTAGCGGTCCGGGCCGACCTTGCGCTTGATCGCCGCCATCACCTGTTCCATCTCGGCCCAGGTCTTGGGCATCTCGCTATAGCCGGCCTCGCGCAGCAGGTCCTTGCGATAGAACAGCAGCCGGGTGTCCACATACCACGGCACGCCATACAGGGTGCCGTCGACCAGATTGGTGTCCCACACGCCGGGGAAATAATCCTGCGGGTCGACGATCCTGGAACGCGCCACATACGGCTGCATCGGTTCCAGCGTGTCCAGCAGGGCGAACTCCGGCAGCCAGGTGTTGCCGAGCTGGCACACGTCCGGCAAGCCATCGGCGGCAAAGGCGGTCAGCAGTTTTTCGTGCGCCGCCGTCATCGGGATGTTCTGCACATCCACGTGGATGTCGGGATTTTGCTTCTCGAAGTCGGTCACCAGCTCGGCGACCACTTCGGCCTCCTTGCCCATGGCCCAGAAGCGCACGGTGGTCTTGCCGGGGTCGGAGCGTTCGCATCCCGCCACACCCAGACACAGTGCGGCGGAGATCATCAACAGTTTCAAAAGGCGCACGGATTACTCGGGTTTTTGGCGTTGCGAGGGGTCTTGCTGGGCCTGGGCGGCGGCGGCACGCGACTCGGCCATGCCCAGCGCGCGGGCGGCGGCCTTTTGCTCATCCTTCTGCGGCGCCGGCTGCGGCTCGCCTTCGGGAGTGAGCCAGCCGCCGGTGAAGCCGGCGCGTTCCAGACCGGCCCGGATGTAGGGGTTCTTCTTCATCACGGTCCAGACGAACTCGTTCTGGTAGTTGGCGATCATCGCCAGGATCGGGCCCTGGTCGATGGCGATGTAGTCGCTGGCCACCCAGCCACGGTCCGGCACCATGCGCCCGGTCTTGAGCGGGATGTCGTAGTTGAAGCTGGGATTGAACGAGTCCAGAAAGCCGTAGCTGGAATACAGGAAGTCGCCATAGCGCTTGTGCATTTCTTCGGTGGCCGGGATCACCACTTCCGGGGCGAACACGATCGAGGAAATCGCCGCCGACGGCACGATGGTGCCGTCGTCGAAGTTCTCGCGCAGGCCGGCGCCGCGCGAGGAATAGTGGCGGAACTGGCGCTGCTCGCCACGGTATTCCTGGCTGGTGTTCTGCGGGCCGTCACCGGCGGTCAGGCCCCAGACGTTCTCGCCGTAGTCCTTCCACTTCATCGGGTTGTCGATGGCGTAGTCGCGCTGGGCCAGGGTGGCGCGGCGGCTGTTGAGGAAATAGTCGATGCCGCGTTCGCGCATGTACTGGTCCTGGATATCGCGGAAGTCGATCCAGACATGGCTGTACTGGTGACCGAACAGCGGGCCGAAGGACAGGTATTCCTGGCCCTGGTAGACGCCCCAGTCGTTGTTGTAGGTGCGGGTCCAGCTGGTCCAGGCATCCACGTCCACGCCATGGGTCGGCGAGCCGAGCGCGAGGATGTACAGCATCATCGCCTCGTTGTAGCCCATCCAGTCGTGGTCGATGAAGCCGCTCTCGGGGAACCAGCCCATCGAGATCAGCGGCGCGCGCTGCTGCAGCCAGCGCCAGTCCACGCGCTTGTACAGCGCATCGGCGATCTGCCGGATCTCCTTCTCGCGCGGGTCGTCGCCGTCGTAATACGACTGGGTGAACAACACGCCCATCATCAGCAGCGCGGTATCCACGCTCGACAGCTCGACCCAGCTGTCGTAACGGTTGCCCTGCTGCATGTCCAGAAAGTGGTAGTAGAAGCCCTTGTACCCGGCCCTACCGGTCCGCTGCGGCCCCATTGGCGCATCGCGGAAAAATTTGAGTGTGGTCAGGGTGCGGTCGATTGCCTGATTGCGACTGACCCAGCCGTTCTCGATGCCGATCGGGTACGCGGTCAGCGCGAACCCCACCGAGGCGATGCTGGCGAACGGACGTGATGGAAACCGGTCCGGCGACAGCCCATTGAGTTCGTTGGTGGTATCCCAGAAAAACTGGAAGGTGCGGCGCTCGATGTCCGAGAACAGCGGCGGCAGCGCCGGCTTGACCGGCTTGGGTGGCAGCTGCGCTTCGACCAGGATGACTTTCACTGGCGCCTTCTTTTCGGCCACTTTGGGTTCCTCGGCCTGCTTGCAGGACGCCAGCACCAGCGCACCCAGCAATAGTGGAATCGTCAACCAATACGAAGTCCTGCCCCTGTTCATCCGCCCCCCACTTGTGTAATCGATTACATCTCGCACGCCAACCTACCCTATCCAAGCGCCGAGTTCGACCGCCCCGGCAACTGCCGGGGCGGTCGAGTACCTCACCAGTTCAAGCCGAAGGCCAGACGGAAGGTACGCATCGGCGACGCCAGCACGCCAGTCGGGGTGCCGTAAGCCGTGTTCAAGTCTCCGAGTGTCCCGGTCTCGCCGTTAAAGTTGGCGTAGTTCACCCAATTGAACACGTTGAGGATATCCGCACGCACGTTGAATTTGACACCTGCGCCGGTATCCCACTCTTTATTGGCGGCGATGCTGAACTCCTTGTAGCCCAGCGTGCCGTCCGGCTTGAACTGCACGATGTAGCACTGGTCGTTGCCGGCCAGGCAGTTCTGCCCGTAGCGCGCGGTCTGGCTGGCCAGCGACAGCTTGCCGGACAGCTTGATCTCGTACGGCAGCTCGTAGATGCCGGTGACCACCAGGCGATTCTTCGGAATGCCGCCAGCCTCGCGCCAGCCGTAGTCTTCAACGCGCTCGCGGTCCAGTGCGTAATGCTCGCCGAACTGGCGATTCTCCTTGGCATCGGAATAGGTGTAGGCCACCGTCAGGCCCCAGCCGGACTCCTCGTCGAACGGCTTTTCGACCTGCAGGGCGAGCTGGTTGTTGCGGGTTTCCACGCCGTTGGTCCCCAACACGATGGCGCTGTAGCCATCCGGGCCGTCGGTCGGCGAGCCGGAAGTGGTGCCCGGCTGGAAGAACGACCCGTCCGGCAGACGGTTGCCGCGCACGAACGCGAAGCCGTCATGGCTTTCGATGCGGCTCAGGGTCACGTCGGTGAACCAGTCCTGGCCCCACAGCGGCACCATGTTGCGCATGCCGATGCTGAATTGATCCGAGTACGGGGTCTTGATGTTGTTGTCGATCAGGTAGACCTCGCGACCGCCGCCGCCACTGCTGGTTGCCGCCAGTGCGTCGAGACCTTCCTGGGTGTTGTAAGCCGGATTCCAGGCCACGCACGGGTCGCCCAGGCAGGCTTGGCTATTCTGGTTGTTGGGGTTGGTGAAGTAATAGCTGTAGGACTTGAACGAGTTGTTGAGCTGCTCGAGCGCCAGGTAATCGAAGATGTTGCGGTCGTAGGCGCGGCCGGCACCACCGTAGATCACGTGGGCCTGATCGCCGAACAGGTCGTAGGAGGCACCCAGGCGCGGCTGCCAGGCATTCTTGAATGCCTTGCGGTTGTTGCCGGTGCTGATGAAGTTGTTGATGTTGTAGTTGGCGTTCTGCAGGTTGGGCCAGTTCTGCAGCGCACCGGCGACGTCGGACGGGGTCACGAAGTCCAGGAACGCCGGGGTTTCTTCGTAGTCATAGCGCACGCCCAGGTTCAGGGTCCAGTGCTCGTTGACCTCCCAGTCGTCCTGCAGGTAGATGCCGTACTGCTTGTTCTTGGACACCACCGAACCGCCACCTTCGACCAGCGGCGCACCGAAGCGCACCCGGTACGGCGTTTCGAGATCGCCGAGGATGTTGTAGTAGTACTGCGGGTTGGCCGGATTGAACTGGGTGGAATCCAGATCGATGCTTTTGAACTTCACGCCCATCTTGACGGTGTGCGCGCCGTGCCATTCCAGGCTGTTCAGGGTCAAATCGTCCTGGAAGGTCCAGCCCTTCTGACCCTTGCGCTGGAAGCTGCTGCCGGCGCCGGCGGACAGCACTTCGTCCTCGATGCCGCGCACTGGCGCATAACTCAGCACATAGCCGGTGCCGTTGTTGATCGGCGCCTGGTTCCAGAACGCGCTTTCGTAGCTGAGGTTGGCTTCGTTGAGGAAGTTGGCACCGCTGTACTGCCAACGCAGGTTGGCGCGCTTTTCTTCCTGGCCGTTGATGCTGCCGTGCTCCAGGGTCGAGGTGCCGCCGACATCGTTGAGTTCGTCTTCCTTGCGGTACTTGCCGCTCAGCTCGAACAGGCTGTTGTCGCCGATGGTCCAGTCGATCTTGGCAAAGTACAGGTCTTCCTTGAACGGCGTGCTGTAGGTGGCGACCAGCGGCTGCAACTGCGTGGGCAGCTGATCGACGCGGTCCGAATAGATCGAACCGGGGATCACCACGTTCGGGGTGGTGTATTCCTTGGCTTCATAGGCGACGAAGAAATGCGCCTTGTCCTTGAGGATCGGGCCGCTGAAGGTGGCGCCGTACTGGGTTTCCTCGAAGTCGTCACGCACGCCGGCGCGCTTTTCCAGCGGGCTTTCTTCGCGCCAGCTGTCGTTGCTGGTATCCCAGAAGAAGCTGCCGTGGAAATCGTTGGTGCCGGACTTGGACGAGGCCACGATGGCCGCGCCGCTGACCTGGTCGAACTCGGCCTTGTAGTTGGAGGTGATGACCTTGTACTCGCCGATCGCCGACTGCGGGAACGGATTGCCGCGGCTGGAATCCTGGCCGCTGACGCCGCCGGTCAGCACGTAGTTCTTCTGGCTCACGCCGTCGATGTAGACGTTGGTGCCTTCGGCCGAAGTAGCGCCCGAGCGCACCTTGGTGGTGCCGTTGGCCTCGCGGGTGAACTGCACGTTCGGCACGGTGTCGGCCAGTTCCAGGAAGTTGCGCGTGGCGCGCGGCAGGTTCTGGATCTGCACGTTGGAAATATAGGTGGCGTTTTCGGAGGTACGGGTTTCCACCAGTACCGGCGGGGCCTTGACCTGCACCGCGTCCAGCGTGGTGGCGTTACCACCGTCAGCCGTGGCCGGTTCGCCGCCGACGCCCAGGTTCAGGGTCGCGGTCTGGCCGACCTGCACGGTGACGTTCTGCGAGGTGGTCTGGCCGTTGGCGGTGACGTCCAAGCGGTACGAACCCGGCGGCAGGCCGCCGAGCGAGTAGCCGCCATTGCTGACCTGCACGGTGCGGGTCAGGCCGGTGGCGAGATTGGTCGCGGTGACCTGGGCCTGGCTGGCAGGTGCCGAGTCGACGGTGACCTGGCCGCGGATGGTCGCCGCAGCACTCTGCGCAAAGGCCGGTGCGGCACCAAGCAACAGGCAACTGGCCAGGGCGCAGCTGAGCAGCTTGCGCGCCGGACTGGCGGAATGGGGGTAGTGGTGGCGCATTGGTCCCTCCAGGGATCGGTACAGATTGTTGTTGTGGCGTTGCGACTTGCAGGAACGACCGCTGCGGGGGGCAGCGGGAGCGGACAGAACGTCCGCGAAAAGGGTCAGCGGGCAGGAAACCTCAGGGGCCGGGCTCGCCGGCGCCGCAGGAGGCGCGGATCACCAGCTCGGGCGTGAGCAGTTGGCGGATGCCGTCATCGCGGCCGGGCTGGTCCACCAGCCGCATCAGCCGGGACATCGCCTGCTCGCCCAGGCGCGCGATGCTGACCCGCATCGTGGTCAGCGCCGGGTGGACGAAACGGGCCAGTGGAATATCGTCGAAACCGGCCAGTGCCACATCGCCAGGCACCGAGACATCGGCCTGGGCAAATGCGTACAGGCAGCCCAGCGCGGTCATGTCGTTGGCGGCGAATACCGCGTCGGGCAGCGCGCCGCCGGCCAGCATCGCCTGCCCGGCGCGGTGGCCGGAGGCCTCGTCGAAGTCGCCGGGGAATTCGATGCCTTGCGCGGTATCGCCGTAGGCGGCGATCGCATCGCGGAAGCCACGCAGGCGTTCGCGCGCATCGAAATTGAGGGCCGGCCCGCCGATGAAGGCGATGCGTCGATGTCCGGCCGACAGCAGATGTTCGGTCATCGCCATCGCGCCGGCATGGTCGTCGATGCTCAGCACCGGATAGGCATCGCCGGGAACGTGCGCGTTGATCAACACCGTAGGCAGCGCCTGCGGCAGGTTGTCGGTGAGGAACCCGGGCTGCTCGGCGTACGGCGACAGCACCAGCAGACCATCCACGCGCCCGCGCATGGACTGCAGCGCCCTGCCCTGCGCTTCCGGGTCACCGTGGTAACTGGACACCAGCAGATGCTGGCCGGCGGCGCGCGCCGCACCATCGATCCCGCGGATCAGCTCGGAAAAGAATTCGCCATACAGATCGGGCAGCACCACGCCCAGGGTCTGGGTGCGTCGGCTGCTCAGGCTGCGGGCTGCCGCATGCGGGCTGTAGCGCAGCCGCGCGGCCACGTCCTGCACCAGCTGGCGCACCGGCCCGGCGACGTTGTCATGCCCATTGAGCGCACGCGACACCGTTGCAACGGAGACCTGTGCTTCCCTGGCGACATCTTTGATGGTGACCGCACCCTTGGCCATTCGTGTCGCCCTCCGCGACCGAGTTCCCAAAACTGGCGCGGACTGTAAGCGTTTTCATACAAGGGCGTAAACCCCTGTCTTCACGCCCGTGAAAACGCTTACAGATCAAGCATCTGCAAGTGATGAATACGTGAAGCGATGTGTTGCGACGCAACAAATACCGCCCATATGTCCACATCTGCAGGCCGACGGCGATCACGGTTGGGGCAGTTTGGTCCGCTGAACAGCAAGCGGTCGCCCCCGTAGGAGCGCACCCGGGCGCGACGGGGGCTATCGGTAAGGCCTGTCGCGCCCGGGTGCGCTCCTACGATTGCGGGTTGAGTGGCCTGGTTACCCTGCCTCGCCCGGCGCGATCGCCTCGATCGACAGCGCGTGGATATCGGTCTGCATCATCTCGCCGACCGCGGCGTAGACCGCGCGGTGACGCGCCAGCGGCGGCTTGCCGGCAAAGGCGGCGCTGACCACGCGCACATTGAAATGCCCACGCCCGTCGCGCGCGCCGGCATGCCCGGCGTGGCGATGGCTGTCGTCCACCACCTCCAGCTCGGTCGGCGCCAGCGCCGCCTGCAGCGCGGTACGGATCCGCTCGACCCGGCTCATGGCAGCACCCGGCGGAACGGGCGGACCTCGGTGCGCACGTAGACGCCCGCCTCGACATACGGATCGGCATCGGCCCAGGCGCGGGCGTCGTCCAGCGCGTCGAATTCGGCGATGACCACGCTGCCACTGAAACCGGCCGGGCCCGGATCCTCGGCATCGATCGCCGGGCATGGGCCGGCCACCAGCAGGCGACCTGCCGCCGCCAGCGCCTGCAAACGGGCCAGATGCGCCGGTCGCGCCTGCTGCCGGGCCGCCAGTGCGTCGGCCCGGTCATACCCTTCGATTACGTACCACATAGGCCACCTCGCCCAAGACGTGAAGAACAGCCTCGGGATTCTAGCCGCCTCAGCGCTGGACACCGCCCCCGCGTACGCATTACCCTTGCCATCACTGCACACGCAATCGGACGCAGCGGCCCGTCGGCCCAGGCCCCACGCCTCCTCGACGACCGATTCGCTGCCCACCGCCGACCCGCGTAGACGACCTCCTCGCTGTTCCGTCGCCGCATGCCACGCGGCGCACGTTGTATGTGGATTTGTAGGATCGTGCTGGCACGGGCACGACATTGATCGCAATAACTCAAGGCAAAGCCCTGCAGGCGCGGCTCAGACCGCGGCCGGCGACCGTAAGACCCGATGTCGACCTGATGAATTCCGAACTCGCGCACGACGCGAATCCGCCAGCCACGAGCGCGCCGCCACAGCAGCAGGAAATGCCGCTGGCGGTGGTGCATGGGCAACCGGTGCTGCAGATCCCGCAGGATCTGTATATTCCGCCGGACGCGCTGGAAGTCATCCTGGATGCCTTCGAAGGTCCGCTGGACCTGCTGCTGTATCTGATCCGCCGCCAGAATCTGGACATCCTGGATATTCCCGTCGCCGAGATCACCCGGCAGTACGTGGATTACATCAACGTGATGCAGGAGCTGCGCTTCGAACTGGCGGCCGAATATCTGGTGATGGCCGCGATCCTGGCCGAGATCAAGTCGCGCATGCTGTTGCCGCGCCCGCCCAGCGAGGAAGGCGAAGAAAACGATCCGCGCGCCGAGCTGGTGCGCCGGCTGCAGGAATACGAACGCTTCAAGCAGGCTGCCGAGGATCTGGACACCCTGCCGCGCATGGGCCGCGACAGCGCGCCGGTGCAGGCGCATCTGCCCGAGCGCGCCGCGGTCAAGCTGCCGCCGCCGGTGGAACTGAAAGAAATGCTGATGGCGCTGTACGACGTGCTCAAACGCGCCGAGCTGTTCACCGGCCATGCGATCAAGCGCGAGGCGCTGAGTGTGCGCCAGCGCATGGGCGATGTGCTGAGCCGTCTGGACGATGGCAGGTTCTATCGCTTCGAATCGCTGTTCACGACCGAAGAAGGCAAGCTCGGCGTACTGGTCACCTTCCTGGCGCTGCTCGAACTGGCCAAGGAGCAATTGCTGGACATCGTGCAGGAGGCGCCGCTGGCGCCGATCTACGTGAAGTCGCTGGCCTTGGGCAACACCAATGCGCCGCTGCAGTTCTCCAGCGAATTCGACGACAGCGATGCCGCCAACGAACCTCTCTGAAGCCGATCACCGAATGGATCAAGCGTTGATCACCCGCATTATCGAAGCCGCCCTGCTGGCGAGCAGCCAGCCGCTGACGCTGGCGCAGCTGCAAGGCGTGTTTCCGGAAGAAGAACCGGCGCCGCCCGGCAGCGTCGAGCGCGCGCTGGAACTGCTGCGCGACGGCTGCGCCGAGCGCGGCGTGGAGCTGGTCGAGGTGGCCTCGGGCTTCCGCTTCCAGGTCAAGGCGGACGTGCATGGCTGGGTCGCCCGGCTGTGGACCGAGCGCCGCACCAAGTACACCCGCGCCACGCTGGAAACCCTGGCGCTGATCGCCTACCGCCAGCCGATCACCCGCGGCGAGATCGAGCAGGTGCGCGGCGTGGCGGTCAGCAGCAACATCATCCAGGCGCTGGAAGAACGCGAGTGGATCCGCGTGGTGGGCCACCGGGACGTGCCCGGCAAGCCGGCCCTGTTCGGCACCACCAAGGGCTTTCTGGATTACTTCGGGCTCAAGCGATTGGACGAGCTGCCGCCATTGTCTGAGTTGAAGGACATCGCCGAGCTGGAACCGCAGCTGCCGCTGGACCGCGACGGCCAACTGGATGGGGCGGTGCCGGCGTCGGCGGCGATGGGTGCGGAGCATGCTGAATCGGGTCCGGAGACAGATCCAGACCCGGATATGGCGGATGCAGACGGCGCCGGCGCCGATGCGGCGATTGCCGCCCGGACTGACGCGGCGGCGGATGCAGGTGCTGACGTGGACGCCGACCCGGGCGACGCCGCGCCGGAACAGCGCGATGCCGAGGATGTGCTGCCTGCATCGGACAGCACCACCGATGCAACCAGCGACAGCGACGATGCAATGCACGTCGATGCCGATACCGAGCTGGCCGTTGATGCCGATGGCGATGGCGATGGTGATACCGATGTTGATGTAGACGACAGCGACCAGACCGCCAGCCCAGGCACTGCAGTCGACGACGAAATCGAACACCACGCCGACGCGGTCGATGACCACGCCAGCGCCGATGAACTAAGTAACCAAACACCGCAACACCCCGAGCATGCCTCGGCGCAGGACCCAAACCCGCTGGACCCAGATGACGCCCGTGAGGGCGACCCCGACACCGCGCCGGGAACGCGCGCGGATGCAGTGAACGAAGACGAAGACAACGCCGTCGCGACGACGACCGTGGCTGTTGACGAAGCCGATTCCGACCCAGAGGCCGACCCAGAACGCGTCGGCCGGAGCCAGACACATGAGTGACACCCCCCGCAAGCTGTCGTTGAACAAGCTTTCCCTCAAGCGCGACAGCGCGCCCGAAGCGCCCAAGCTGGAAGAGCGCCTGCACAAGGTGCTGGCCCAGGCCGGACTGGGGTCGCGCCGCGCGCTGGAACAGCGCATTGCCGATGGCCTGATCAAGGTCAATGGCGCCGTCGCGCAGACCGGCATGTCGGTGCGCAGCGGCGACAAGATCGAGCTGGATGGCCGCAGTTTCGTGGCCAGCGCGCTGACCGAGCCCTCGCGCGTGCTGATCTACAACAAGCCCGAAGGCGAAGTGACCACCCGCGAAGACCCCGAAGGCCGCCCGACCGTGTTCGAGTCGCTGCCGGCATTGAAGGGCTCGCGCTGGATCGCCATCGGCCGCCTGGACATCAACACCACCGGTCTGCTGCTGCTGACCACTGACGGTGAGCTGGCCAACGCGATGATGCATCCCTCCTACGAGGTCGAGCGCGAATACGTGGTGCGCGTACGCGCCCCGGAAGGCGAGGACAAGGTCTCCGACGCCATCATCGAGCGCCTGTCGCGCGGTGTGCTGCTGGAAGACGGCGGCGCCAAGTTCGACGAGATCGAACGCATCGGCGGCACCGACTCGCACGACTGGTTCCGCGTGGTGGTCAAGGAAGGCCGCAACCGCGAAGTGCGTCGCCTGTGGGAGTCGCAGGGCTGCCAGGTCAGTCGCCTCAAGCGCAGCCGCTACGGCAAGATCTCGCTGCCGCGCGAATTGCTGCGTGGGCAGTCCATCGAAGTGGCGCAGGACAAGGTCGACAGCCTGCGCGCCGAACTCAAGCTGGAAGAAGGCGCGCCGTCGGCGCTGACGCTGCAGCCGGTGATCGGCCAGCGCCGCGCCGCCAAGTCCACCGTGCACGTCTCGCGCGATGGCCGCAGCAATGCCTACGTCAACGGCCAGACCTCCGGCGCCGACGAAGGCCGTGAACTGCGTCGCTTCGACAACCTGCGCGAAGATCGCGGCGGCCGTGGCCGTGGCAAGCCAGGCGGTTTCCGCGGCGGCCTCACCGTCAGCGGCGAAGCGGCGGCCAAGCAGTCGCAGCAGCGCCCGTTCAAGCAGCGCGCTCCCGGCAAGGGCGACCGCGCCCTGCCAGACGGCAACCCGGCCGCGTTCCGCAGCTGGTATGTGCCCGATGGCGTGAGCACCGGGCCGAGCGGCCACCGCAATGCCGGCCCCAGTGGCCCCGGCACCGGCCAGGCACGCCCGTACGCGAAGAAGGGTCCGGGCGGCGCACGTCCAGGTGGCGGCGCGGGCAATGCACGTCCCGGCGCAGGCGGCGCGGGGCGTGGCGGCGCCGGTGGCGGACAGGGCCAGTCGCAGGGTCAGGGCCAGGGTCAGCGCAAGCACCCGTACGGCCATCCGGGCAACGCGCCGAGCTTTCCGTCCGATCACGCCAACCCGGGTTTCAGCCCGTATGGCGCGGCACGTCCTGCGGCCGGTCGCCCGACCGGCGCACGCGCGGGTGGCCCCGGTGGCAACCGTGGTCCGGGCGGCAATCGCGGTCCGGGTGGTCCGGGCGGCGCGCCGCGTGGACCCGGCGGCCCGGGTGGTCGTCCCCCCGGTGGCGGTAATCGTCGCCCGCCAGGCGGCGGCGGTAATCGCGGTCGCTAAGCTGCGGCACGCGCAATAAAAAACGGCCCTGCAAAGGGCCGTTTTTTATTGGTATTTCCGTCGCTCCCGGCATCGCAGTTGCTGGAAACAGCAGTAACACCGAGTTCGTACAGCAACAGTGCAGGGCCCACTGTTCGGGCGCTGCGCGTCCACGCAGGTGTCGACCATTGGCGACGCCTGCGCTGCACCGCGCAGCGTCTTACTTGCGACGCTCGATGACGAAGTTGCCCACCGCTACGCCCAGATCGACGCCCTCGCCGGTGCCGGCCAGGGCCAGCGAAATGTCGCCCTTGGTGACCACCTGTGCCGTGCTGGACTTGACCACGCCGGCATGCGCTTCGGCCGCCGCGTAGGTGCCGAATAGATCATTGAGGCTGTAGGCGCCGGAGAAGGTGCCGCGGCCGCCGACGATCTTGGACTTGCCGACGGTCAGGCCGCCGCCCTTGCTGGAGATCTTGACCGGGATCACCGCGCCGTTGTCGCACTTGATGGTGCCGGTGCCGCTGGCGGTCTTGTAGAACACCGACCAACCCGACAGGTTGAACGACAGCTGGCAGTCAATGTTGCCGGCGGCCTGCGCCTGCGGTGCAAGCGTTGCGGCGCCCAGCAGCGCGAAGAGGGAAAGGGACTTGATCATGCGGGCATTCCGGTTGGTGAACGTGGCGCCGAGCCTAGCAGCGCCGGTGTGGCAGCCGCGACAACATGCCGGCACCGCGCATGCGACCGTTCAGCGAATCATTATTTCGCCGGCCGGCAGCCTGCGCCGCCACAGTCTGCGACGGCGGCATGGGATGATTGCGGCATGCCACGCACTGCCTACAGCCTGTTCTTCGCCGCCCTGCTGCTGCCCACCCTCGCCCACTGCGGCGAGACCATCCCGACCCAGGGCTACACCGTCGTGCGCACCTATCCGCACGACACCGCCGCCTTTACCGAAGGCCTGTTCTATCTCGACGGCTACCTGTACGAGAGCACCGGCGAACTGGGCCAGTCCAGCGTGCGCAAGGTCGAGCTGGAGACCGGCCGCGTCCTGCAGCAGGCCTCGACACCGGCGCCGTTTTTCGGCGAAGGCATCGTGGCCTGGCACGACCGCCTGATCCAGCTGACCTGGCGCAACCAGCGCGGGTTTGTCTACGACCTGGCCACGCTGACACCGCGCACGCAGTTCAGTTATTCCGGCGAGGGCTGGGCGCTGACCCGCGACGACAGCAGCCTGTACATGAGCGATGGCACTGCCCGCATTCGACGGCTGGATCCGCAGACGCTGCAGCAGGTCGGCAGCATCAAGGTCACTGCCGGCGGCAAGGCGCTGGACAATCTCAACGAGCTGGAATGGGTCAACGGCGAGCTGTTGGCGAACGTCTGGCTGACCACCCGCATCGCACGTATCGACCCGGCCAGCGGCAAGGTGATCGCCTGGATCGACTTGAAGGCGCTGGTGCCGGACGCCGACACCCTGAGCGACCCAAGCAACGATGTACTCAACGGCATCGCCTACGACGCCGAGCACGATCGCCTGTTCGTCACCGGCAAGCGGTGGCCGAAGATCTACGAGATCAAGTTGGGGGAGTAGCCGGGATTGGGGATTTGGGATTGGGGATTCGCAACAGCGGGCAAGCAAAGGGCCGTGCCTTGCCTGCTTTGCACCAATCGCTAATCCCTAATCCCGTATCACAAATTCATCCGCATCCAGCATCGCCGGGAAGCGTGCGCGGTGTTCGGCCAGGGCGGCAGCGCTGAGGGTGGTGGTGACCACCTGCGGCTGCTCGCGAATTTCCACCTGCGGCTGGCCGAGGAAATCGATCACGGCGCTGTCGCCGGCGTAGTGCAGCTGATTGCCGTCGACGCCGACGCGGTTGACCGCTGCCACAAAGCACAGGTTCTCGATCGCGCGTGCGCGCAGCAGCGTCTTCCATGCATAGGCACGCGCTGACGGCCAGTTGGCGACAAACAGTTGCAGATCGAAATCCAGCTGGCCCGGCCGCTCGACATCGAAACGATTGCGGCAGAACACCGGAAAGCGCAGGTCGTAGCAGACCTGCGGATTGATCCGCCAGCCCTTCCACTCCACCGTCAGGCGATCGCGCCCGGCCGCGTAGCGCAGGTGCTCGTTGCCGAAGCGGAACAGATGGCGCTTATCGTAATACTGCAGCGCCCCGTCCGGCGTGGCCCACAGCAGCCGGTTGAACACGCCTTCGGGCGTGCGCAATTGCACGCTACCGGTGACGGCCGCATCCAGCCGCGCTGCCTGCGCGCACACCCAGGCCACGGTCGGCCCATCCATGTCCTCGGCCTTGTCGATGGCGTCGTTGGAGAACCCGCTGGTGAAGGTCTCCGGCAGGACCACCAGATCGGTCAGCCCGGCCAACGGCTCCAGCAACGCACCGTAATAGTCGCGATTGCCGGCCGGGTCATGCCAGCGGGTGTCGCCTTGGATCAGGGAGATGCGCAGGTCGGGCATTGGAGGCTCGGGAATGGGGAGTCGGGAATGGGGAATCGGACAGCGGTTTGGTGAGCGCGTTATGTCATCGGGCCAAGTGCAGATTCAGATCGAAAAGCGACCAACCGCTTTTACGATTCCCGAATCCCGATTCCCGATTCCCAGCTCTTCAGAGCTGCTGCAACCGCGCGATCGCCGCATCCAGGGTCGCATCGTTCTTGGCGAAGCACAGCCGCGCCAGTCGTTGCCCTTGCGGCGCGGTCTCGTAGAACGGCGACAGCGGAATCGCGGCCACGCCCTTTTCCACCGTCAGCCACTTCACGAACTCGGTGTCGGGCAGGTCGCTGATCGCCGAATAGTCGACCAGCTGGAAATAGCCGCCGGGCACCGGCAACGGCGTCAGGCGCGTGGTCAGCAACTGTTCGCGGAAACGGTCGCGCTTGGCCTGGTAGAACGCGCCGAGGTGTTCGTCGTGTTCGGGTTCGTCGCGGATCATTGCGGCGAATGCGTGCTGGGCCGGGCCGAAGCTGGTGAAGGTGTTGTACTGGTGCACCTTGCGGAACTCGGCGCTCAGTGCCGGCGGCGCGATGGCGTAGCCGATCTTCCAGCCGGTGCAGTGATAGGTCTTGCCGAAGCTGGAAATCACGAACGCGCGCTCGCGCAGTTCCGGCCAGCGCAACACCGATTCGTGGCGGCGGCCGTCGAACACGATGTGTTCGTACACCTCGTCCGAGAGCAGGAAGATGTCGCTGCCGCGCAGCAGCTCGGTCAAGCGCTGCATGTCATCGGCAGACAGCATCGCGCCGGACGGATTGTGCGGCGAGTTGATCATCAGCAGGCGCGTCTTCGGCGTGATCGCTGCGCGCAGCGCCGGCCAATCGATGGCGAAGGTCTGCGGGTCCAGCGCCACGTGCACGGCGCGCGCGCCGGCCAGGTCGATCGCCGGCTCGTAGCAGTCGTAGGCCGGGTCCAGCACGATGACCTCCTCGCCTGCGCGCACCACCGCGTGGATGGCGTTGAAGATCGCCTCGGTGGCACCGCTGGTGACGGTGATCTCGCTGTCGGCATCGACCTGCGCGCCGTAACAGCGCTGCGCCTTGCCGGCGATGGCCTGGCGCAAGGCCGCAACGCCGGTCATCGGCGGGTACTGGTTGTGGCCGGCCGCCATGGCCTTGGTCAGCTCATCGACCAGCCGCTGCGGCACCGCGAAATCGGGAAAACCCTGGCCCAGATTCACCGCACTGTGTTCGGCCGCCAGCTGCGACATGACGGTGAAGATGGTGGTGCCCACCTTGGGCAGCTTGGTCGTGAGGGGCATCGGGCCTGTCCGGGCAACAAACGGGGGGACCGCGAGTGTACGCAAAGCCGCCAGGCGGTTGCGCCCGGGCGATGCAAAACAGCGTTCCCGGACACATCACGCCGCCGAATGCGCCCCCGGCAACGCGCCATCGTCGCTACAATGCGCGCCCTGCCTCGCCCACCCCATGCCGTCCTGCGACGGGAGCCCGCTGCGCCGATGATCGAACCGCTGCACACTGCGCCACCGCTGCTGGCGGCGCGCGCGCTGGCTTTTAGCCGCAACGAGGAGCCGGTGTTCGGCCCGCTGGATTTCCATGTCGATGCCGGCGAGGCGCTGCTGGTGCAAGGCGACAACGGCGCCGGCAAGACCACGCTGCTGCGGGTGCTGGCCGGGCTGCTGCATGTGGAGCGCGGGCAGATCGAGATCGACGGCAAGACCGCGCGGCGCGGCGACCGCAGCCGCTTCATGGCCTATCTGGGCCATTTGCCGGGGCTGAAGGCCGATCTCAGCACGCTGGAGAACCTGCACTTCTTGTGCGGCCTGCATGGCCGCCGCGCCAAACAGATGCCCGGCAGTGCGCTTGCCATCGTCGGCCTGGCCGGCTACGAGGATGCGTTGGTGCGGCAGCTGTCGGCCGGCCAGCGCAAGCGCCTGGCGCTGGCGCGGCTGTGGTTGTCGCCGGCCCCGCTGTGGCTGCTGGACGAGCCCTACGCCAACCTGGACCTGGACGGCATCACCCTGGTCAACCGGATGATCTCCGCGCACCTGCGCGGCGGTGGCGCGGCGCTGGTCACCACCCACGGCGCCTATGCGGCGCCGCCGGTGCGCACGCGCATGCTCACGCTGGAGGCGGCGGCATGAGCCTGCATTCGCCACAACCCTCGCTGTGGCAGGCCGCGCGCGCGCTGCTCAGCCGCGACCTGCAGCTGCTGTGGCGCCGTCGCAGCGATGCCTTGCAGCCGGCGCTGTTCGCCCTGCTGATCGGGGTGTTGTTCGCGCTGGGCCTGGGCGGTCGCCCGGACCTGCTGGCGCAGGCCGCACCGGCGGTGCTGTGGCTGTCGGTGCTGCTGGCCGGGCTGCTGTCGCTGGATGCGCTGTTCCGCAGCGATGTGGAAGACGGCTCGATGGAGCAATGGCTGCTGGCGCCGGTGCCGTTGGCGTGGCTGATCGCGGTGCGCGTGCTACTGCACTGGGCGACCAGCGCGCTGCCGTTGATCGCGGTGACGCCGCTGCTGGGCGAATTGCTGCACCTGCCACATGACCAACTACCGGTGCTGCTGGCATCGTTGGCGCTGGGCACACCGCTTCTGAGCCTGCTTGGTGCCGTGGTTGCGGCGCTGACGGTGACGATGAAACGCTCTGGTATTCTCGTGGCGTTGCTGGCGTTGCCGTTGTACGTGCCGGTGCTGGTGTTCGGCGCCGGCAGTGTCGCGGCCAGCGGACAAGGACAGGATGCGGTGGGTGCGTTGTTGTTGCTGGGCGCCGGATTGGTGATCGGCGTGGTGCTGGCACCGCTGGCTGCGGCTGCCGCGATCCGGATTTCCTTGAGTTGAGCCCTGCGGTCGAGACGCTGTCGACAAGACGCTCCACTCATTGCGTTGTTGCTGTTTCGAGAGCCAATGCCATTCCAAAGGCTGCTGCCATCGCATGAACGTCGTCGCCCGCTGGTTCCACCAACTCGCCTCGCCTCCGATCTTCGACCGTTTCACTGCGCGCTGGGCGCCGTGGTGCTACGCGCTGGCCGCGGTGTTGCTGGGCGTGGGCATCTGGCAGGCCTTGTTTGCGGTCCCGGCCGACTACCAGCAGGGCGATAGCTTCCGCATTCTGTATATCCATGTGCCGAGCGCGTGGATGAGCCTGTTCGTGTTCGGGCTGATGGCGGTGTACGCGGCGATCGCGCTGATCTGGCGCATCAAGATCTGCGAAATCCTGGCCATGGCCTGCGCGCCGATCGGCGCGGCGTTCACCGTGATCACCCTGCTGACCGGCAGCATCTGGGGCAAGCCGATGTGGGGCGCCTGGTGGGATTGGGACCCGCGCCTGACCACCGAGCTGATCCTGCTGTTCCTGTATCTGGGCGTGATCGGTCTGTACCAGGCCATCGACGATCGCCGTCAGGCCGCGCGCGCGGCCGCCTTGCTGGCGATCGTCGGCGTGGCGCTGCTGCCGGTGATCCGCTATTCGGTGGTGTGGTGGAACTCGCTGCATCAGGGCCAGAGCATCCGCCTGCTCGGCCCCTCCAGCATCGATGCCAGCATGCTGCTGCCGCTGTGGCTGATGGTGATCGGCACCAAGTTCTGGTTCGCCGGTTCGCTGCTGACGCGTGCGCGCGCCGACAACCTGCGCCGCGAGGCTGGCAAGGCCTGGATCGTGCACGATGCGCCGGAGGGCGCGGCATGAGCTACCTGCCCTACGTCATCGCCGCCTACGCGGTATTCGTGCTGGTGCTGCTGTGGGACCTGATCGCCGGCCGCTGGCAGCTGCGCCGCGCGTTGAAGATCGCGCAGGCGCGGCGTTTGCGCGAGCGCAAGCGCGCGGTGCCCAGCGATGCGGAGCTGATCCGGTGAACCTGCAACGGCGCCGCCGGATCTGGCTGGTGATCGCGCTGGTGCTGGCCGGTGGCCTGGCGACCGCGCTGGTGGCGATGGCACTGCAGCGCAATGTGGCCTACCTGTACACACCGTCGGAAGTGCTGCGCGGCGACGCCGGCGAGCATGCGCGCTTCCGGCTCGGCGGCATGGTGGAGAAAGGCTCGTTCCAACGTGCGTCCGGTTCGCTGGAAGCGCGGTTCCGGGTCACCGATGGCGATGCACAGTTGCCGGTGCGTTACGACCGCATCCTGCCGGACCTGTTTCGCGAAGGCCAGGCGGTGGTGGCAACCGGGCGCATGCAGAATGGCGTCTTCGTTGCCGAAGATGTGCTGGCCAAGCACGACGAGACCTATATGCCGAAGGAAGTCGCCGACAAGATGGGCAGCGCGCACCGCAAGCATGACGTGCCGGCGGCCGCAGACCAGGCCGGAGCGCTGCGTTGATGGCAGGGGTCAAAACGTTCGCCTTGCTGCGCTGTGATCGCTTGCAGCTCGCTTGCGTGGCCGACGATGTCGCGATGCCTGGGCAGGCGCATGCAGACGATGCCCGGATGACGCCCCTGCATTGCGCCGGCAAGCGTCGCACCACTGCATGCCCGCCAACGCGCCAACCCGATGCTGCCTGAGCTCGGCACCTTCCTGCTGATTCTGGCCTTGCTGGTGGCCCTGGTGCAGGCCGCGCTACCGCTGGCCGGTGCGCAGCGTGGGCGCAGCAGCTGGATGGCGGTCGCGCGGCCGGCCGCGTTGCTGCAGCTGGGCCTGATCGCAGCGGCCTTCGCGCTGCTGACGCATGCCTTTCTGGTGCAGGATTTTTCGGTGCGCTATGTCGCCGAGAATTCCAACAGTTTGCTGCCGGTGATGTATCGCTATTCGGCGGTGTGGGGTGCGCACGAGGGCTCATTGCTGCTATGGACGCTGGTGCTGGCGCTGTGGACCGGGGCAGTGGCGCTGTGGTCGCGGCAGTTGCCCGCGCAGGTGGTGGCGCGCGTGCTCGGGGTGATGGCGCTGGTCAGCATCGGCTTCCTGGCGTTTTTGCTGTTCACCTCCAATCCGTTCGCGCGCTTGTTGCCGGTGCCGCTGGAAGGCGCCGACCTGAATCCGCTGTTGCAGGACCCGGGGCTGATCATCCATCCGCCGATGCTGTATTGCGGCTATGTCGGCTTTGCGGTGCCGTTCGCCTTCGCTATCGCCGCGTTGCTGGAAGGCCGCATGGATGCGCGCTGGCTGCGCTGGACGCGGCCATGGACCAACGTGGCCTGGGCCATGCTCACCGTCGGCATCGCGCTCGGCAGCTGGTGGGCGTATTACGAGCTGGGCTGGGGCGGCTGGTGGTTCTGGGACCCGGTGGAAAACGCCAGTTTCATGCCGTGGCTGGTGGGCACCGCCCTGCTGCATTCCCAGGCGGTCACCGAAAAGCGCGGTAGCTTCGCCAGCTGGACCTTGCTGCTGGCGATCGCCGCCTTTTCGCTGTCGTTGCTAGGCACCTTCCTGGTGCGCTCGGGCGTGCTGACCAGCGTGCATGCGTTTGCGGCCGACCCGTCGCGCGGCCTGTTCATCCTGGTGTTCCTGCTGGCGGTGGTCGGTGGTTCGCTGCTGCTGTACGCGTTGCGTGCGCCGCGCCTGTCGCTGGTCGATGACCCGCGCCGCGCGTTCGCCGGCAGCTCGCGCGAAACCTTGCTGCTGTTGAACAACCTGCTGCTCGCCTGTGCCTGCGCGATGGTGTTGCTGGGCACGCTGTATCCGCTGCTGGCCGACGCCTTGGGTCTGGGCAAGCTGTCGGTGGGGCCGCCCTACTTCGGCACCTTGTTCGTAGTACTGATGGCGCCGCTGGTGGCGCTGTTGCCGTTCGGCCCGCTGACCCGCTGGCAGCGCGAGCAGGCCTCGCGTCCGCTGGCGATGCTCGCACCGTGGGCAGGCTTGGCGGTTGCCGCAGGCGTGCTGGCCTGGTTCGCCGCGCCGCAGGGCCAGTGGAAAGCGGCACTCGGCGTGGCCGGCGCGGCCTGGGTGCTGCTGGGCACGCTGCGCTTCCTGTGGACGCGGCGCGCGGCCAAAGGCCGCAAGCTCACTGCCGAAATGCTGGGCATGCTGCTGGCGCACCTGGGCGTGGCGGTGTTCCTGGCCGGTGCGTTGCTGGTGGAATCACTGAGCCTGCAGCGCGAGGTCGCACTGGCGCCCGGGCAGCAGATGCAGATCGGCCGCTACGCGCTGCACTTCGATAATGTCGAAGAGCTGCGCGGGCCCAATTACGTCTCCGACCGTGCCAATCTGCAGGTGTTCAAGGACGATGCGCCGGTCGGCCTGCTGCATGCGGAAAAACGCCGCTACGCCAGCGGCGGGCAGACCTTGACCGAGGCGGCGATCCGTCCCGGCCCTTTTGGCGACCTGTATGTCGCGCTTGGCGAACCCCTGGGCAATCAGGCCTGGGCGGTCCGCGTCCACCTCAAACCGTTCGTCCGCTGGATCTGGCTAGGGGCGCTGCTGATGGCGCTTGGCGGCCTAGTCACCGCGGCCGACCGGCGTTTTCGTCGTTCCCCGGAGATCCAAGATGGTTGAGTCACGTTCACCCCGCCTGCCTACTGCGGTTCTGGTGGGTGCCATCGTGCTGCTGCTCGCGCTGGCAGCGCTGCTGGTCTATGCGGTGGTGCGCTCCGGTCAGGACGATCGCGATGCCCTGCCCTCTGCGCTGATCGGCAAGCCGGCGCCGGAGTTCGCGCTGCCGCTGCTGCACGACCCCAGCATCGTGGTGCATGCGCGCGAACTGCGCGGCGCGCCGTACATCATCAACGTGTGGGGCAGCTGGTGCCCGGCCTGCCGCGAGGAGCACCCGGTGCTGAGCCGCTTTGCGCTGACCAAGCGCGTGCGCGTGATCGGCTACAACTGGAAGGACGAGCGCAACGATGCGCTGCGCTGGCTCGAACAGCTGGGCAACCCCTACCTGCTGGTGGTCGCCGACAAAGACGGCCGTACCGCGATCGACTTCGGCATCGCTGCGGCACCGGAGACCTTTCTGGTCGACGGGCGCGGCGTGGTGCGCTGGAAGTACAGCGGCATGCTCACCCAATCCATCATCGACACGCAGCTGATTCCGGTGCTGAGCAAGATCGAGCGCTCGCCCAGTGCCGCTCCGGACCTGCACGCCAAGCAATGATGCGCGCATGGCTGCTGACGCTGCTGCTGTTGCCCTGGCTGGCGCTGGCCCAGCCGGTCGGCGACCCGGCGCCGCTGCGCTATGCCTCGGCCGAAGAAGAAGCGCGCTTCCATGCGCTCACCGCCGAGCTGCGCTGCGTGCAGTGCCAGAACCAGTCGCTGGCCGACTCCAATGCGCAGATCGCCCAGGACCTGCGCCGCGAAGTGCTGGCGCTGATGCACGCAGGCCGCAGCGATGCGCAGATCCGCCAGTTCCTGGTCGCGCGCTATGGCGAGTTCGTGCTGTACCGCCCGCGCGTGGAATCGCGCACCTGGCTGCTGTGGTTCGGCCCGCTGCTGGTGTTGCTGCTGGGTGCTGGCGCCATTGTGCTGCTGGTGCGCCGACGCAGCGTGGCTGCGCCCGCCCTGCCCGCCGATGAGCAGGAGTGGTGATGGTCGGCTTCGTCAGTGCGGTGGTGGTGCTGACCCTGCTCGTCTTCGGCGTGGCGCTGCGGCCGCTGTGGCGCGAAGCGCGCGGGCTGACCGCCAGCATCGCGGTGTTGCTGCTGGCGGCGAGCGCGGCGCTGTACTGGCTGGTCGGTACGCCGAGCGCGATTCAGGCGCCGGCCGAGCGGCCGGCCACGCCACGCTCGCTGGATGAGGCCATCGTGCAACTGCGCGCCGCATTGGCGCGCAATCCCGATCAGGCCGAAGGCTGGGTATTGCTGGGACGCTCGCTGTCCAGCCAACAGAAATTCACCGAAGCGCGCGATGCGTTTGCGCGCGCGGTCGCGCTGCGTCCGGACGAGCCGGATGTGCTGGTAGCTGCCGCGCAGTCGCGCATGCTCGCCGACGACAGCGGGCGCCCGGATCCGCAGGCCATGCGCCTGCTGGAACATGCGCTGGCGGTGCAACCGGACCATCAACGCGCACGCTGGTTCCTGGGCGTGGTGCAGCGCCAGGCCGGTCAGCCGGCCAAGGCCAGCGAGACCTGGGAGCCGTTGCTGCGCGTGGTGGATGCCTCTACCCGCCCCGGCCTGCTGGAACAGATCAACGCCGCGCGCCAGGAAGCCAGGCTGGCGCCGATCCAGACGCCGGCTACGCCTGCCGCCGATGCAGCCAGCGGCAAACGCATCCAGGTACGCGTGACGCTGGATGCCGAGTTCGCCAAACGCGCCGGGTTGCCGGGCGACACCAGCGTCTTCGTGATTGCGCGCGCCGCCGACACGCCGATGCCGGTGGCGGTGGAAAAACACGCGCTGCGCGAGCTGCCGTTGACCATCACCCTGGACGACGGCGACAGCCCGATGCCGACGCGCCGGCTGTCGTCGCTGGACACCGTGCAGGTGCTGGCACGGCTATCGCGCAGCGGCAACGCAATGCGCCAGGCCGATGACGTCGAAAGCGTGCCGTTGATGGTGGAACTGCCCACTGCCGCGCCGGTGGAGCTGGTAATCGGTCGCTGATTGCCCGCCACGTGTCGACGCGACGCAATCAACGATGACGCCGCACCGGAGTGAGTCGGCCGCGGTGTTAAAAACCATGCACACCCAACATCTCCACTGGTCCTTGCCCGCCCACCGTCGCGGGACCTTACGCGGCATGGATGCCGCGTAAGAGCCTACAAGGACGTACTTGCGGCGTGTCCTGCGACGGTGGGCGGGCAAGGGCCCTGCAGCAAACTCGCAACATCGAGGGCAAGGACCCTGCAACCAAACCGCAGATCCGCCGCTCTGCAGAGTGGCATCACACAGAGCAACGACTCAAACCGATTCCCAATTCCCGAATCCCCATTCCCGAATCCCATCCTGCCCCCCGGCACCTGCCCTGGCAGATAGAATTGCCGCATGACTGAATTCATTCCCCCCGGCACGCTATTCCACGCGCTGCCCTCGCCGTTTCCGATGAAGCGCGGTGGCCTGCTGATGCAGGCGCGTGTCGCCTACGAAACCTGGGGCACGCTGGCAGCCGATCGCAGCAATGCGGTGTTGATCGTCACTGGTCTGTCGCCGAATGCGCATGCCGCGGCAAATCAGGCCAATCCCGAGCCGGGCTGGTGGGAAGCAATGCTCGGGCCTGGCAAGCCGATCGATACCGAACGCTGGTTCGTGGTCTGCGTCAATTCCCTGGGCAGTTGCAAGGGCTCGACCGGCCCGGCGTCGATCGACCCTGCCACCGGCACGCGGTATCGCCTGGGTTTCCCGGAACTGTCGATCGAAGATGTGGCCGATGCCGCAGCCGACGTGGTGCGCGCGTTGGGCATCGAACAACTGGCCTGCCTGATCGGCAACTCGATGGGCGGTATGACCGCACTAGCATTGTTGCTGCGCCACCCCGGCATCGCGCGCAGCCATATCAATATCTCCGGCAGTGCGCAGGCGCTGCCGTTCTCGATCGCGATCCGCTCGCTGCAGCGCGAAGCCATCCGCCTGGATCCGCACTGGAACGGCGGCCATTACGACGACACACGTTACCCGGAATCGGGCATGCGCATGGCGCGCAAACTCGGCGTGATCACCTACCGCTCGGCATTGGAATGGGACGGCCGTTTCGGCCGCGTGCGACTGGATTCCGAACAGGCCGCCGACGATCCGTTCGGCCTGGAATTCCAGGTCGAAAGTTATCTGGAAGGCCATGCGCGCCGCTTCGTGCGCTTCTTCGATCCCAACTGCTATCTGTATCTGAGCCGCTCGATGGATTGGTTCGACCTGGCCGAGTATGTCGACGACAGCCCGGCCATCGACGCGCCTGTCGATGACACGCAAGCCGACAACGCCGCTGTCGCCGCCAGGCCGGACACGGGCATCTCGACCGACGCCACGGTGCTGGCCGGCCTGGCGCAGATCCGTATCGCGCGGGCGCTGGCGATCGGTGCCAACACCGACATCCTGTTCCCCGTGCAGCAACAGGAACAGATCGCCGAAGGCCTGCGCGCCGGCGGTGCCGAGGCAGACTTCATCGGCCTGGATTCACCACAAGGCCACGATGCCTTCCTGGTCGATTTCGCACGCTTCGGGCCGGCGGTACGCAACTTCCTGGACGCTTGCTGATTTCCAGACCTGCGCAACCGCGGCGTGGTCCGTCACGGCAGCAGAGCCAGCCGCGCAAGACGCTGGCGCTGCTGTTCCTGATCGGCATGACCGCGATGGTGGTTGCAGGTCGCCTGCCGGCGCTGCTGACGCTGTGGTACGCGGCTGCAAGCATGCTGGCGATGCTGGTCTACCGGCTCGACAAGAGCGCAGCCCAACGCGGCCGGCAACGCACACCGGAAGCCACCCTGCACCTCATCGCACTGCTCGGCGGCTGGCCGGGCGCGATGCTGGCGCAGGCGCTGTTCCGGCATAAATCCAGCAAGGCAGCCTTCCAGCTGCGGTTCTGGATCACTGTCGTAGCGAACGTCGCCGCCTTGTATTGGGCATGCCGCCAACCTGCGCTGATGGCAGCACTCCACGCATTGCTGGGGTGAGCGGCGCCTGCGTGATACATGGGCGCAACCGGTCAGTGCAAACCGGCAACAGCATCCTCAGGCCAACGGCTCCAGCGCACCGGCCCGCAGGCGATAGCGTCGCTGTACCACGCCATCGGGCACGCTGTCGTGGGTGATCATCACCAGGCTGCGTTCGCCCAGCGCGGCCGATAGATCCAGCAGCAAGGCGTGCGCGGTATCCACATCCAGGCCGTCGGTGGGTTCGTCCAGCAGCAGGATCGGCGCCTCGCGCAGCAAGGCGCGCGCCAGCGCCAGCCGGCGCGCCTGGCCGGCCGAGAGCGTGGCGCCGTTTTCGCCGACCCAGGTGTCCAGGCCGTTCTGCGCGGTGGCCCAGGCGCGCAGGCGCACCTGGTCCAGCGCGTTCCACATGGCCGCATCGCCTGCGCCGACGTCGCCGATGAGCAGGTTGTCGCGCACCGTGCCGGCAAACACCGGGGCATTCTGCGGCAGCCAGGCGATGCGTTGATGCCATTGCGCCTGCGCGAAGTGGCACAGGTCGATATCGGCGTAGCTCACCTGCCCGGCCTGCGGGTCCCACAGCCGCAACAGCACTGCGGACAAGCTGCTCTTGCCGCTGCCGCTGTCGCCGCTGATGGCGATGCGCTCGCCAGGCGCCAGGCTCAGATCGAGCGCCTGCAGCAGCGGGCGTCCACTGCCCGGCCACGCAAAACTGACCTGCTGCAGGCGCAGCGTGCCGCTGCGTGGCGCATCCACTGGCTGCGACGGATCGACGACCGACGGCGCCTGGTCGACGATGGACTGCAAGCGCCTGGCCGCAACGCGCGCGCTCTGCAGCGCCTGCAAGGCGAGCCCGGCGCCGGCCCAGACCTCCAGCAATGCCATGGTCAGGAACACCAGCCCGGCCGCCATTTCCGCAGCAATCAATCCGCGTTCTGCCGCGCTCAACCCAAGCCACAACATGCCGGCCAGACCAATACCGCCGCAGACCGCATGCAGCAGATTGCCGCCGATCAGGCGACGGCGTTGCAGGCGATCGCCATCGACAACCGCCGCCGCTGTTGCATCGACCTGATGCAGCCAGGCACCTTGCGCATCCACCGCAGCGAGATCGGCCGCACCTTCCAGCCCCTCGAACGCCTGCGTGCGCAAGGCGGTGCGTTGCCGGGCGCGCAGCTGTTCGCGCTGCGCACCGCCGCGCGCCACCTGCCACGGCACCACACCGCCGATGACCACGCCCAGCACCACCAGCAACACGCCAGCCGGCGGATAGATCAGCGCCGCTGCCACCACGCCAGCCACCCAGATGCCGAGCAATGCGCTCAAGGGTGCCAACGCGCGCACGCTCACGCCATCGACTTCGCCGATGTCGGACATCAGCCGCGCCAGCAGATCGCCGGTACGCGTGGCCGACAGGCGGCCCGGCGCCAGCGGCAACGCGCGGCGGAAGAACCACACGCGCAGATCGCGGGCGATGCGCAGCGTGGCGTCGTGGCCGATCAATTTTTCGCCATAACGCGAGACGATACGCGCGAAGGTCAGCGCGCGAATGCCGGCCGAGGGCGAAAAGAAATTGAAGCCGCTGCCCATGCCGGCGACACCGGCCAAGGCGGCGGCGGTCAGGAAACTGCCGGACAGGCCGAGCAGGCCCACGCCGGCCAGCATGGTGACCAGCACCAACAGCGCCGACAGCAGCAGGCGCCAGGCATGCCGGCGAAACACATCGCGCAGACGGTCGGGCTGTGTGTCGTTCATGGCAGCTCCGCTGCGACGGTGGCGCCGCGCAGGTCGATCACCGTGTCGGCCCAGCGCATCACTGCGGCGCTGTGCGTGGCCAGCACCACCGCGCGACCGCGTGCGAACACACCCAGGGTGCGCAGCAACTCCGCTTCGGTATCCGGATCAAGGAAGGCAGTGGGTTCGTCCAGCAGCAACAGGTCCGGCTCGCGCAGCAACAGCCGCGCCAGGGCCACGCGCCGTGCTTCGCCACCGGACAACCCGAAGCCGCGTTCGCCGATCTGCGTGTCCAGGCCCGCAGGCAGCTGCGCGGCAAAGCGCAACACCTGTGCGGCGTCGGCCACCGCGTGCAGGCGCGCAGCGCCGGCCTGCGGATCGGCCAGGCGCAGGTTGTCGGCGATGCTGCCGTGAAACAGATACGGCCGCTGCGTGGCATAGCCGATGCGGGTCCCCGGCCGCAGCACCACGCTGCCGGCCTCCGGCGCCAGCCAGCCAGCCAGGCCCTCCAGCAAAGTGCTCTTGCCGCTGCCGCTGGCACCGATCACCGCCACGCGCTGCCCGGGCTGCAAGGTCAGCGAAAAATGCGCGACCACCGTGTGCGGTGCGCCCGGCGGCCGTAGCGCGAGATCGCGCGCCTGCAGCAGCGGGGCGTGTGCCTGGGCCGGTTCCAGTGCGCGCAAGGGCGGCACCGTCACCGGTGGCGTTGCCGATGGCGGCGCAAATCCTTCCAGCAGGCGCTCGGCTTCGGCCACCGCCGCCAGCGCATTGGCACGGTCGTGGTAATGCGCCGCCAGCCGCCGCAACGGCGCAAAGAATTCCGGCGCCAGCAGCAGGCAGAACATGCCCGCGCCCAGCGTCGGCAAGCCGTGCAGATCCAGCATGCCCAGATAGGTCAGGCCGAAGTACAGCGCCACGATCGCCACGCTCACCGAGGCGAAGAATTCCAGCACCGTAGACGACAGGAAGGCGATGCGCAGCACCTTGAGCGAACGCTCGCGCACGCCTTCGGCCGCCGCGGCAATGCCGCTCAACTCGGCCTCGCCGCGGCCATACACGCGCAGCAGGCCCAGGCCCTTGAGGCGATCGGCAAAGTGCCCGCCCATCCGCGCCAGCTCGCTCAGCTGGTCGCGCCCGGCGGCTTCGGCGCCCCAGCCCACCAGCATCATGAAAAACGGAATCAGCGGTGCGGTCAGCAGCAGCACCAGGCCCACCACCCAGTCGACCGAAAACACCGCGATCAGGATCAGCGGCGGCACCAGCAGCATCTCGGTGCGTGCGAGCTGGTAGCCGACGAAGTAACCCTCCAGCGCATCGGTATGCGCCAGGCTCAATTCGCCCAGTTCGCCGCTGCGCTGCCGGCGCAGCCACACCGGCCCATGCTGCACCAGGCGGCGCGCGATGCGGGCACGCAATTCGCGCCTGGCCACATCGGCCACCTCGCCGGTCAGCGACTGCGCCCAGGCATTGAGCAGCGCGCGCCCGACCAGCGCACAGACCAGCCCCGCCCCCACGTCACGCAACTGCGCCAGCGCCAGATGCTGCACCAGCACCGCCTGCAGCAACCACGCGATCGCCGCCGCCTGCGCCAGCAGCAGCACGCCCGACACCGCCACCGCCACGCCGGCCAGGCGCCGCGCACGCGTGGCCGGGGCCGCCAGTGCATCCAGCCATTGGCCGCGTTGACGGCGCTGGGCTGGCGTTTCGCTGGCTCGCACGCTGGGCTGGCTCACATCGCTCTCAAGGAAGACATCGTGTTGCAAGCGATTGTAAGTCGCCACTTCCCGCTACGGGCTGCGCATTGTGCCGCACCCGCCCGCCTCGGCATTGATCTGGATCAACGCGCGTGTCGCGGCAAGCGCAGATGATCGGCTGCATTCCTTCATCGACACCCAACCAGGCCCACCCGCCATGATCGACTCGACAGTTGTTGAACTGTCGCGGCTGCAGTTCGCAGTCACCGCGATGTACCACTTCATCTTTCCGCCGCTGACCATGGGCCTGTCGTTCCTGCTCGGCATCATGGAAAGCGTCTATGTGATGACCGGCAAGGACATCTGGCGGCGCATGACCATGTTCTGGGGCGTGCTGTTCGGCATCAACTTCGCCATGGGCGTGGGCACCGGCATCGTGATGGAATTCGAGTTCGGCATGAACTGGTCGTACTACAGCCATTACGTCGGCGACATCTTCGGTGCGCCGCTGGCGATCGAAGGCCTGATGGCGTTCTTTCTGGAAGCGACCTTCCTGGGCCTGTTCTTTCTCGGCTGGAACCGGCTGAGCAAGGTGCAGCACCTGGCCACCACCTGGCTGGTGGCGCTGGGCAGCAACTTCTCGGCACTGTGGATCCTGATCGCCAACGGCTGGATGCAGAACCCGACCGGCGCGGTGTTCAACCCGGACACCATGCGCATGGAAGTGGTCGATTTCATGGCGGTGCTGTTCAACCCGGTGGCACAGGCCAAGTTCGTGCACACCGTCAGCGCCGGCTACGTGCTCGGCGCGGTGTTCGTGATGGCGATCAGCGCGTTCTATCTGCTGCGCGGCACCCATGTGGAGATGGCGCGGCGTTCGTTCGCGGTGGCTGCCGCGTTCGGCCTGTTGTCCTCGCTGTCGGTGGTGGTGCTCGGCGACGAGAGCGGCTATGCCGCCAACGAACACCAGAAGATGAAGTTGGCGGCGATCGAGGCGATGTGGGAAACCGAAGCCGCGCCGGCCGACTTCACCGCATTCGGCATTCCCAACCAGCAGACCCATCGCAACGACTACGCGGTCAAGATCCCGTACCTGATGGGTTTGATCGCCACACGTTCGCTGGACCAGCCGATCCCCGGCATCCTGGAACTGGTCGGCCGTGCCGAGCATCGCATCCGCGGCGGCCAGATCGCCTACGGCGCGCTGCAACGCATCCGCGCCAACAAGGACGATGCCGAAGCGCGCAAGGTCTTCGATGCGCATTGGCAGGATCTGGGCCATGGCCTGCTGCTCAAGCGCTACCGCGACGATATCGGCAATGCCACGCCGCAGCAGATCGCCCAGGCCGCGATGGACACCGTGCCGCGGGTGCTGCCGCTGTTCTGGACCTTCCGCATCATGGCCGCCATCGGCATCTACCTGATCGCCTTCTTCGCCATCGCGTTCTGGTTCGCCTGCAAGCACAACTTCCAGGAAAAACGCTGGTTCCTGACCCTGGCGCTGTGGAGTCTGCCGCTGCCGTGGATCGCGATCGAGTGCGGTTGGTTCGTGGCCGAATACGGCCGCCAGCCGTGGGCGGTGGAAGGCGTGCTGCCGACCTTCTACGCCGCCTCGGGACTGGATCTGTACGAAATCGTGTTGACCCTGGTCGGCTTCACCGCGCTGTACACCACGCTGCTGGTGATCGCGATCAAGCTGTCGCTGAAGACCATCCGCAAGGGCCCGGATGCGCTGTTTCCACCGAGCCAACGCACCCCGTCGCCACACGGCAGCTCGCCCCACACGTCCTCACCCGACGCCCCATTGAGCACCGGCGCGCTGGCCGGCGGCGCACCGTAAGCCAGGAGAGACAACCATGGATTTCATCTTGCTCGACTACACAACATTGCGCGTGATCTGGTGGCTGTTGCTCGGCGTATTGCTGTCCGGCTACGCGGTGATGGGCGGCTTCGATCTGGGCGTCAGCACGCTGCTGCCGCTGGTCGCCCGCAACGATGCCGAACGCAGGCTGGTGATCAACACCATCGGCCCGGTCTGGGAAGGCAGCCAGGTCTGGCTGATCCTGGGCGGCGGCGCGATCTTCGCCGCATTCCCGCCGTTGTATGCGGTGAGTTTTTCCGGGTTCTATCTGGCGATGTTCCTGATCCTGTTCGCACTGATCCTGCGCCCGGTCGGGTTCAAGTTCCGCGGCAAGCTGGCCGACCAGCGCTGGCGCAGCAACTGGGACTGGGCGTTGTTCGTCGGCGGCTGCATTCCGGCGCTGATCATGGGCGTGGCGGTCGGCAATGTGCTGCTCGGCGTGCCGTTCCACTTCGACGCCAGCATGCGCACGTTCTATACCGGCAATCTGTTCGGGCTGCTGACGCCGTTCGCGCTGCTCGCCGGCCTGCTCAGCGTGGCGATGTTGATGGCGCACGGCGCGGCGATGCTGGTACTCAAGACCGACGGACCGGTGGCCGAGCGTGCAGCGCGTTTCGGCAGCATCGCCGCGCTTTGCGCGGTGGCGTTGTTTGCCGCCGCCGGTGCATGGGTGGCGCTGGGTCTGCCGGGCTATGCAGTGACTTCGCTATTGGCCACCGATGCGCCGACCAATCCGCTCGGCAAGACCGCCGCACTCACCGCGGCCGGCGGCTGGCTGCACAACTACAGCAGCATGCCGGCCACACTGATGGCACCGCTGATCGGCCTGGTCGGGCTGGCGATGAATGCGCTGCTGTTGCGTGTGCGTCGCGGCGGCCTGGCGTTCATCGCCTCGGGCTGCGCCATCGTCGGCATCGTCTTTACCGTCGGCTTTGCGTTGTTCCCGTTCCTGTTGCCCTCGTCCACCGCACCGAGCGCAAGCCTGACGCTGTGGGATGCCTCCAGCAGCCGCCTGACGCTGTGGATCATGCTGCTGGCGACCACGCTGTTCATGCCGATCGTGCTGGCCTACACAAGCTGGGTCTATCGCGTACTCAAGGGCAAGGTCACGGCAGACGAACTCTCGGCCAATCCAAACGCCTACTGAGCATGCCCGCTGCGCGTTGCGATGCACAGCTGCATCGCGCTCGCAGCAGGCCTCAACCTCGCACCTGCTTCAACGACTCAAGGAGAACGACAATGTGGTACTTCGCCTGGATCCTCGGCACCGGTCTGGCCGCACTGGCGGCCGTGCTCAACGGCATGTGGTTCGAAGCACGCGAGCCGGAGCGTGGCCAACCGCATCAGTAAAATTATTTTCGCTAGATGCTTGCCGATTCCGCATTCCCTATGTAACATACGCGGCTCCTTCGGGGTGTAGCTCAGTCTGGTAGAGCGCTACGTTCGGGACGTAGAGGTCGCAGGTTCGAATCCTGTCTCCCCGACCAGTTTCAAAACACAAAACCGGCCTCGTGCCGGTTTTGTGTTTTCAGGCGCTAGCGCATGCATGCGCGCAGTGCGGATGGTCTGTCATGTCTGTTGTCATTGCCGCTGCCTCCCCGTCCGCCCGGTTGCGTGGTCGCGGCTTGGTGCTGGCTGCCATTTTGTTGTCCGCCTTCAACTTGCGTACCGCGGTGACGTCGTTGACGCCGCTGCTGGAACGCATTGCCGACGAGTACGCATTCGGCGCGCCCACCATGGGTGCGCTCGGCATGTTGCCGACGGCTGCATTCGCACTGACCGGTGTGGCCACGCCGGCCTTGCTGCGCCGCTTCGGCCTGCTGCGCACGGCACTGCTGTCGATGGCATTGGCCACTGTCGGCCTGGTGTTGCGCCCGCTGCTGCCGGGCACTGCCGGACTGCTGATCGGTTCGCTGGTGGCGCTGGCCGGCATGGGCATGGGCAACGTGGTGTTGCCGCCGCTGGTGAAGCGCTATTTCGGCGATCGCGTCGGCGGCGTCAGTACGCTCTACATCACCGTGCTGCAGGTCGGCACCTTGCTGCCGGCACTGCTGGCGGTACCGGTGGCCGATGCGCTGGGCTGGCGCAGCTCGATGGTGGTGTGGGTGTTGCCGGCACTGCTGGCATTGGCGGCCTGGGCCATGGTGCACACCAGCCAC
The DNA here is from genome assembly GCF_040202355.2 of Xanthomonas sp. WHRI 7064. Lineage (NCBI taxonomy): Bacteria > Pseudomonadati > Pseudomonadota > Gammaproteobacteria > Lysobacterales > Lysobacteraceae > Xanthomonas > Xanthomonas sp. WHRI 7064. Next base: position 2,652,473 of record NZ_CP167821.1, read on the forward strand.
CGCCGCATCCGCGCGACCGGGCCGGCACCGGTCACGCCCACGCCCGAGGCCGAGGGCCGCGTGGCACGCACCGCCCTGGGCTGGAGCATGGCGGTGACCTTCGGCATGACCTCGCTGGTCACCTATTCGATGTTCACCTGGTTGCCGACGCTGCTGCGCGAAGCCGGCGCCTCGCCCGCGTTCGGCGGCACCATGGTGGCGCTGTTCGCGGCACTGGGCATGGTTGGTGCCTTGACCATGCCGGCGCTGGCGGTCCGCATGCGCAACCCGTTTCCGATCGTGCTGCTGTGCGCGGCCTGCCATCTGGTCGCGTTTGCCGGGCTGTGGTGGGCGCCGCTGGCCGCGCCGATCCTGTGGGTGACCCTGCTCGGCCTGGGGCCGAGCACGTTCCCGCTGGCATTGGTGCTGGTCAATCAACGCAGCCGCACCGCAGCCGGCTCGGCGGCCCTGTCCGGGTTCTCGCAGGGCATGGGCTATGCGGTGAGCTGCCTCGGGCCGTTCCTGTTCGGCTGGCTGCACGCGCACCACGGCGGCTGGACCTCGCCGTTCGTCTTCCTGGTGATCTGCATCCTGGTGCAACTGGCCGCCGCCTGGGTGGCCTGCCGCCCGCAGTTGCTGGAAGACGTCTGGGCGCCGCCGCCACGCGGCGCCCGCGCGGTTAACGTACCGGCAGACTGATGTAGCTGGGCTGCTCGGGGCTCACATAGACGCGCTGGGTGGCCTTTCGATAATCGCCGGGCTTGGCGAAGAAGATGTTGTCCACGTAGGTCTGCGGATTGCGGTCGTACAGCGGAAACAGGCTGGACTGCACCTGCACCATCACCCGATGCCCCGGCTGGAAGGTGTGGTTGGCGGTCGGCAGGCCGAACTGGAACGCCAGCGGCTGATTGGACGCCAGCGGCTTGGGCGTGCTGAAACTCTCGCGATAGCGGCCGCGGAAGATCGCCAGCGACACCGGCAGCTCGTAGCCGCCCATCTTGGGACTGGACGCCATCTCGTCCGGATACACGTCGATCAGTTTCACCACCCAGTCGCTGTCGCTGCCGCTGGTGGAGGCCTGCAGATGCACTTCCGGTGCGCCGGCGATCTGCAGGGGTTCGGTCAGCGGCTCGGTGACGAAGGTCAGCACGTCCGGGCGGCCGTCGACGAAGCGCTGGTCCTGCACCAGCCAGGTGGTCCACATGCTGCGATCACCGAAGTCCACCGGGCGCGGCACGAACGGTACCGGCTTGGCCGGGTCGGCCACGTACTCCTCGAAACCCGGCTGGCCTGCCGCCGGCCGCTGGAACGACAGCTTGCCGCCGGCCTGCAGGTACAGCGGTTTGCTGCTCGACGCACAGCCCTTGGCGCAGCTGCGCGGCCAGGCCTGCAGACGGTCCCAGTGATTCTCTCCGGTGTTGTAGATGAACACCGGCGGCGTACTCGCCTTGGGCGCGCCATCGACCAGGTATTGATCGAAGAACGGGCGCAGCACGTCGTGGCGGAACTGGCGCGCGGTATCACCGTCGAAATTCAATGCGCCCAGCGCGCTGCCGTCGTAGTTGACCTGGCTGTGCCGCCACGGCCCCATCACCAGATAGTTGAGCGTATTGCCCTTGTCGCGCGGCTCCATCGCCGCGTAACTATGGATGGCGCCCCACATGTCCTCCTGGTCCCACAGCCCCTGCAACCACATGGTCGGCACCTTGAGCGGAGTGCGCGCCATCACCTTGTCCAGCGCCTGCTCCTGCCAGAACGTATCGTAGGCGGCGTGTTCGGTGAGCTTGTGCCACCACGGCAGTTGCTCCAGACCGGCGGCCCTGGCGAAATCGCCGGCCGAGCCGGCGCGCAGCAGGTTGCTGTAGTCGTCATGGCCCTGGCGCGCGATGCCGCTGCCCTTGCCGCGCTGGGTGAGCTGGCCGGTGAAATAGTCGAAATTGACCTGGCGGAACGCACCGTAGTTGAACCAGTCGTCGCCCATCCAGCCGTCGATCATCGGACTTTCCGGCACCGCAACCTTGAGCGCTGGGTGCGGGTTGGTCAACGCCATCACCACGGTGAAGCCTTCGTAGGACGAGCCGATCATGCCGACCTTGCCGTTGGATTCCTTGACGTTTTTCACCAGCCAGTCAATGGTGTCCCAGGCATCAGTGGCATGGTCGACCTCGCTGGGATTGAGCGCACCGCGCAGCGGCCGGGTCATCACGTAATCGCCTTCTGAACCATACTTGCCGCGCACGTCCTGGATCACGCGGATATAGCCGCCTTCGACGAACACGTCGTCGCCCTGTGCGAGCAGGTCCTTCATATGCGGCGAGGCCATGCGCTCGGTGCGGCCGCTGGCGTTGTACGGCGTGCGCGTCAGCACCATCGGCGCATTGCGCGCGCCCTTGGGCAGCACGATCACCGTATGCAGCTTGACCCCGTCGCGCATCGGAATCATCACCTCGCGCTTGATGTAGTCGTTGGCGGCATCCCCTGCCACGAACGGCTTGCCGGTGATGTCCGGCGTCATCGGCGAGGTTTGCGCCAGCGCGCTGCCGGTGGCGGCGGCAATGGCGGTGGCGAGCAGGCAGGCGGCAAAACGGCGCATCGACGACTCCGGAACGTGCGGGGGCAGTCGTCGACTGTAGGCAGAGCGCGGCCTGCCGGGGGAGTGTCAAAGGTCGTGGTTGCCGGGTAGGTCGGGGTGGCCGGGTGGCTGGCCTGCGTATCGCCGATCAGTGCCGTACCTGGCCCTCGCCACGCACCACGAAGCGCTCCACGGTCAGCGCCTCCAGACCCATCGGGCCGTAGGAATGCAGGCGCGTGGTGGAGATGCCGATCTCCGCACCCAGGCCGAGCTCGCCGCCGTCGGAGAAACGCGAGGAGGCGTTGACCATCACCACCGCCGAGCGCAGCGACTGCACGAACTGCTCGGCATTGGCAGCATCCTGCGTGGCGATCACTTCGGTGTGGTCCGAGCCGTACTGGCGGATATGCGCCAGCGCGGTGTCCAGATCCGGCACCACGCGGATGGCCAGGATCAGATCGAGGAATTCGGCGGCGTAGTCGTCATCGCTGGCAGCTGCGACGTCGGGCAACAGTGTGCGCGTTGCCGCATCGCCGCGCAGCTCCACCTTGCGCTCGCGCAGGGCCTGCGCGGCCAGCGGCAGAAAGCGCGCAGCGATGTCGGCATGCACCAGCAAGGTCTCCAGCGCATTGCAGGCCGAGGGCCGGCTGGCCTTGCCATCGACCAATAGACGCACGGCCAGGTCTACGTCCGCCGATGCATCCACGAACAGATGGCACACGCCCTTGTAATGCTTGATCACCGGCACGCGCGCATGCTCGGCAACGAAGCGGATCAGCCCTTCGCCACCACGCGGAATCGCCAGATCGACGATGTCGCTGAGTTGCAGCAGCTCCAGCATGGTCTCGCGGCGCAGATCCTCGACCAGCGTCAACGCCGCTTCCGGCACGCCGGCCTCGCGCAAGGCACGCTGCAGGGTGCGCGCAATTGCGGTGTTGGAGTGGATCGCTTCCGAGCCGCCACGCAGGATCACGCCATTGCCGGCCTTGATGCACAGCGCTGCCGCATCGGCGGTCACATTCGGGCGCGCTTCATAGATCATCGCGATCACCCCCAGCGGCACGCGCACCTTCTGCACGACGATCCCATTGGGGCGAACGTCCTCACGCGTGACCTGGCCGACCGGATCGGGCAGTTGCGCCACCTCGCGCAGCGCGGCGGCGATGCCGGCCAGGCGCCTGTCGTCCAGCGCCAGACGATCCAGCATCGCCGTCCCCACGCCCTTCGCACGCGCCGCCTCCAGATCGCGCGCATTGGCCGCCAGGATCACCGCCGCATCCTGTTCCAGCGCGGCCGCCATCGCCTCCAGCAAGGCCTGCTTGGCAGACGCGGACAGTTGCGACAGCACTTGCGCGGCATCACGGCATTGCAGGGCTAGGGTTTTGATGGTCATTGTGGAATCGGGAGTGGGGAATCGGGAATGGTAAAAGCGCGCGCCATCACTTTACTGCGACGGAATCGGCAGCGGGAAAGTTGGCTGGAAACGCTCTTGCGATTCCCCATTCCCGATTCTCGATTCCCCGCTACAAAAGCACCAAATCATCGCGATGCACCACATTCTCGCCGTAGCTGTAACCGAGCACGGGCTCGATCTCGCGGGAGTGGCGGCGGGCGATGCGGCGGATATCCAGCGCCGAGTACTGGCTGACGCCACGTGCCAGGCAGCGCTCGCCGGCGTCATCGCGCAGGTAGATCTCCACCATGTCGCCACGCCGGAAATCGCCCTGCGCACCGGCCACGCCGCCCGGTAGCAGCGAGGCGCCCTTGTCGGTCAGTGCGGCGGCGGCACCGGCATCGATCAGGATCGCGCCCGCTTCCACCGGCGCGTGCCGCAGCCAGTACTTGCGGGCGGCGATGCGCGTGCGTGCGGCGTGGATACGCGTGCCGTGCAGGCGATCCTGCGCCAGTGCCCGCACCACATCGCCATTGCGGCCGTTGAACAGATAGGTTTCGATGCCGGCCGCGCCGGCCTTTGCGGCGGCTTCCAGCTTGGTGCGCATGCCGCCGGTGCCCACGCTGCTGCCGCTGCCGCCGGCCATCGCCAGCACCTCGGCGGTGAGTTCGGCCACCTCGTCGAGCGGCCGCGCCAGCGGATTGCTGCGCGGGTCGGCGCTGTACAACCCATCGATATCGGTGGCGATGAACAAGGCATCGGCATCGACCAGGGCGGCGACGATCGCGGCCAGGTTGTCGTTGTCGCCCAGCTTGAGCTCGTCCACCGACACGGTGTCGTTTTCGTTGATCACCGGCAACGCGCCCAGCCGCAACAACTCGCCCAGGGTGGCGCGTGCGTTGAGATAGCGGCGGCGGTTACGCAGGTCGTCGTGGGTGAGCAACACCTGCGCCACCGGGCGCTCGAAAAAGCGCTGCCAGAGCGCGATCAACTGTGCCTGCCCCAGCGCAGCCAGCGCCTGGCGCGCGGCGATCGGCGCACCGGCCTCGGCAGCCTTCGGCAGGATCGCGCGGCCGGCCGCCACCGCGCCCGACGACACGATCACCAGCTCGCGCCCGGCCATCAGGTTGGCCGAGACGAACTGCGCCAGCCCCAGCGCAAAGCGCGGCGACAGGCCGCCGCCATCGGCGGCGAGCAGGCTGCTGCCGACCTTGAGCACCGCGCGTCGCCACGGCGGCAGCGCCTGCTCGGTAAATGACGCAGCAGTGGCGATGGGCGTGCTCATGGCGACAACCTGCTCAGTGCGTGTTCCACTCATGGACGGTCAGCGTGGAGGCATCGCGCAGCGCCAATGGGTCGCGCGCGACGATCTGCTGCGCATCTTCCAGGCTGGCGACGTTGATCAACACGTACGCGCCACCGCTGCCATCGCCGAAGCCGCCGGTCAGTTCCAGCTGCCCGGCCGCCCGCAGTGTGTCGAGAAATGCGCGATGCGGCTGCACCACATCGGCCGGAAAATCCGGCTTGCGCATCGCCAGCACCAGATAGCGTGTCGCCATCAGCCGGCCTCCTTGTCGGGTGTTGCCTCGCTACGGCCGAACGGCGTGGAAATCACCAGAAAGCGCGCTTCCATCCCGGACAGGTTGTGCATCTGATGGGTGGAACCGGGCGGCACATGCAGGCCCTGCCCGACCCCGAGCACATGCTGCTCGCCATCCAGCTGCAGCATCACCTCGCCGGCCAGCACATAGAAAAAATGCCGCGCGCGGCTGTGCCGGTGACGCAGCTCGGCCGCGCCGGGCGGCATGTGCTCTTCGAGCACGCTCAGGTTGGGGTCGCGCAACAGGTGCCAGCCGTCGCTGGCTTCGCCCCAGGGGTAATGCTCGGCGGTGGCGGTGCTGATCACGGCCATCAGAGCAGCGCCTGCCAGCGGGCACGCAGGACGTCCAGCTGCAGATCTGCGGCGGCGCCTGGCGAGACGCGGGCGGCCAGGCTACCTTCCGGCGTGCGCCCCTGCCCTGCGGTGTCGGCCGATTCCGCGGCCGCCTTGTAGGCCTCGCGGAACGGCACGCCGGCAACCGCCGCTTCCACCGCCACGTCGGTGGCGTACATGCCCGAATCGATCGCCGCACGCAGCTTGTCCGGGCGCCATTCCAGATTGGCCAGCAGGGCCGGCAGCAGTTCCAGCGCCGCCAGGCCGCGCCCGAAGCCGTGCACGATGGCGCCCTTGCTGCTCTGCAGGTCGCGGTGATAGCCCGATGGCAGCGACAGCAGCTGTTCGATCTCGGTCCGCGCGGCGGCCACGCTGGCGTGGGTGGCACGCATCAGTTCGATCACGTCGGGGTTGCGCTTGTTCGGCATGATCGAGCTGCCGGTGGTGTATTGCGCCGGCAACGCGACGAAGGCGAACTCGCCGCTGGTGAACAACGACAGATCCCAGGCGATCCGGCGCAGGTCCAGCGTCGCGCTGCCAAGCGCCTCGAGCGCAGCCAGTTCGTACTTGCCACGCGAGAGCTGCGCATAGATCGGCGACACCTGCAGGCGTGCAAAGCCCAGCTCGGCAGTGGTATGCGCACGGTCCAGCGGCAGGTTGACGCCGTAACCGGCGGCGGTGCCGAGCGGATTGCTGTCCACCAGGCGCAAGGTATCGGCCGCACGCACCGCGTCGTCGATAAAGGCCTCTGCCCAGCCCGCCCACCACATGCCGGCCGAAGACACCACCGCACGCTGGATATGCGTATAGCCCGGCACCGGCAACGTGGCCTCTGCCTGCGCGCGGTCCAGCGCCACCTTGGCGATCTCCGCGCCGAGCTCGGCCACGCGTTGCAGCTTGTCCTTCAACCACAGGCGCGTGGCGACCAGGATCTGGTCGTTACGGCTGCGCCCGGTGTGGATCTTGCGGCCGGCATCGCCCAGCCGTTCGGTCAGGCGCGCCTCGATCGCCGAATGGCAATCCTCGTAGCGCTCGTCCAGCACGAACGCGCCACTGCGGAAATCGGCCGCCAGCAGGTCGAGCTGCTCGCTCAGTCCGCCCAGCTCCTGCAGCGACAGGATGCCGATGTGCTGCAGTCCCTGCGCATGCGCCTTGCTGGCAGCGATGTCGTACAGGAAGAACTCGCGGTCCAGGATGACGTCGTCGCCGGCCAGGAAGCTCTGGATCTTGGCGTCCACCGCCACGCCGGGTTTTTGCCACAACAGATTGGTCATCGGAAAGCGTCTCGAAATAAGTCGTCCAGTTAAATCCCCGCACAAGGATGTGCGGATTCCTGCGAGGGACTCGCCTCATCAGCCAATCGCAGTCAATTCGTCCCAGCCCAATGCCAGGTTGAGATTCTGCATCGCCTGCGTCGCCGCGCCCTTGAGCAGGTTGTCCAACGTTGCCACCACCACCACGCGCTTGTTGCCCGGCGCCAGCGTCACGCCGCCGATCTGCACGCCATGCCTGCCGGCGATGCGGCTGACCCACGGCGCTTCATCGACGATCTCGATCAACGGCTCGTCGGCGTAACGCTGCGTGTAGCGCGCCTGGACCTGCTCGCGCGTCAGCGCTTGCTGCAGCCACAGGTTGACGGTCATGGTGATGCCACGGAAATGCGGCGCAACATGCGGCATGAACTCCACCGGCACCCCGAGTTGCGCAGAGACTTCGCGCTCGTGCATGTGGTTGGTCAGCGCATACGGCATCAGGTTATCGGCCAGCAGCTCGGGGTTGTTCTTGTCCGACGGCGTGGTGCCCGCGCCGGAATACCCGGACACGCCGAAACACTGCGGCGGGCCGGCCAGTTGGTCGAGCAAGGGCGCAATCGTCAGCTGCATTGCGGTGGCATAGCAGCCCGGATTGCTGATGCGGCGCTGTCCGGCGTAGCTGCCGCGCGTCAGCTCCGGCAGCCCGTAATACCAGGCCGGATCGAAGCGGTAATCGGCCGACAGATCGATCAGCAGCGTCTGCGGCCTGGCCGCATCGATCGCCGCGACGAAGGGCTCGGCCTTGCCGTTGGGCAATGCCAGGATCACCACGTCGGCGGCCTTGGCGGCCACCGCATCGGCATCCAGGCTCTCGTAGCGCAGCTCACCGCGATACGCCGCGTTGTGCTCGGCCACCGGTTGCCCGGCCAGCTCGCGCGAGGACACGAACAGCAGCTGCAGATGCGGGTGTGCTGCCACCAGCTTGATCAATTCCGATCCGGTATGCCCGCGGGCCCCGACGATGCCAATGGTGGTTGTTTGAACAGTCATGCGTTTGCTTCCAGGCGGAACTGCAGGTGGCGTTTGACCCCGGCCCATTCCGTATCGATGATGGAGAACACCACGGTGTCGCGCGGCGTGCCGTCAGGGTGACGGGTGTAATTGCGCAGCACGCCGTCCTGCTTTGCACCGAGCCGCGCAATCGCCGCGCGCGAGGTGTGATTGAACCAACTGGTCTCGAACACCACGCTCAGGCAGCCCAGCGTCTCGAAGGCGTGCTGCAGCAGCATCCGCTTGGTGTCGGTATTGACGCCGCTGCGCTGCACGCGCGGCGCGTACCAGGTGTAGCCGATCGACAGCTTGGGCACTGTCGCATCCAGCCCGTAATAGCGTGTGCAGCCGACGACCTCGCCGGCCGCATCGCGTACCACGTAAGGCAGCACCCGCCCGTCGGCTTGCGCATCCAAGGCCGCGCCCACGTAGTCGTCCACCTGCGCCGGTGCCGGCACGCCGGTGTACCACAGCCGCGACAAGGCCCCATCGCCCAGCGCAGCGCGCAGACCATCGGCATGCGCAGCCTGCAATGGTTCCAGTGTTGCGTGTTGCCCGCGCAGCGTGGGCAGCTCGCGCCAAAGCGCTGGCAATGCGACGGGCGCCATCGTACTCAGCCCAGCAGCGTCGGCTGGCGCGTCGCGCAATGCGCCACGCAGTGCTGGATCTGCTCGAAGTTCTCCAGCCCGTACCAGAACACCTTCCACTTTTCCTGCTTGATGCAGCCGTCGGACTCGGCGTAGTAGAAAATGTTGACCTGGTTGTTGTGACGCGAGCGCCAGAACAACTGCGGGGTTTCCTCGCGCATCACGTTCCACACTGCACGGCCCAGGCCTTCGCCCTGGGCGTCGTCGAGCACGGCGAACTTGTCCAGGTAGATCAGCGCGCTTGCACCCAGCATGCCCTCGTCGGTGAGGATCACCGCGGCGCGGTAGTTCTCGCTGACATAGGCGCGCAGCAACTTGGTGTTGCTGAAGTAATCGGGCACCAGCGTGCGGCCAAAGCTGGATTCGATCAGGGTCCTGAGCCGCGGCAGGTCCAGTTCGTCCCAGGAGGTCGCACGTAACACGCGCTCGCCGCGCCGCACCAGCGTGCCCGAGCCCTTGTGGGTGAACAGTTCCTTGGCCAGATCGGCCGGCCGGGTGATCGACACCGACGACTCCAGCGGCAGGCGGTCGAGCAGATCCTTGATCTGTTCGATCTTCACCCGCATGCCGCCGTTGATCCACGGCTGCTGCATCAGGTGGTCGAACTCGGTGGACAGGTTGATCGAGTCGATGACCTTGCCATCGGCATCCAGCAGGCCGCCGGTGCCGGTGAGGAAGATGATCTTGTACGGCTGCAGCTCCTGCACCAGCTCGTTGGCGGCAAAATCCGCGTTGACGTTGAGGATCTGCCCGCTCGGCGTCTCGCCCAGGCTGGTGATCACCGGGATCGAGCCGGCCTGCAGGCTGGCTTCGATCGGCGCCAGGTTGACCGCCTTGACCTCACCGACCAGGCCGTAGGTGTCGCGGTCCAGATACTGCGCTTCGAATACGCCGCCGGTGATCGAGGTCGCACGCGCACCGTTCTGCTGCAGCGCCTCGACCAGCTTGAGGTTGGAGGCCTGGAACACCTTGCGCACGATCGCCAGCGCTTCCGGCGAGGTCACCCGCAGGCCGTTGACGGTGCGCTTCTCGATACCGGCCGCCGACAGTTCGGCATCCAGCTGCGGGCCGGCGCCATGCAGCACGATCGGGGTCAGCCCCACTTCCTGCAGGAACGACAGCGACGAGGTCAGCGCGTCCAGGTCGTCGCGCAGCACCGCGCCGCCCACCTTGACCACCGCAAAGCGTTTGGCATCCAGCTGTGAAAAACGCTTGAGGTACTGGCTGATTTCCTTGGCGCTGGCCATGCTCGAAAGCAGGCGCACGATGGTCTGGCGGGTCTGTTTGTGGGGCTGTGCGGAGAGGGACATTGCCGTGATCGAAGAGAGGAGTGGCCGCGCCAGGCGCGGAACGCGGCTTCAGTTTGAGCCGTTGATGATGCGATGTACCGACTCGGCGTAACGCTGCAGCTGCGCAAGCGTTACGAACTCGTCGGCGGTGTGCGCCTGGGCGATATCGCCGGGGCCATAGACCAGGGCGGTGTAACCGCCGGCCGAAAACAGCGAGGCCTCGGTCCAGAAATCCACTGCATTGCCGATCGGCAGGTCCAGCGCATCGGCCACATCGCGGGCGGCCAGGCGGCGTTCCTCGGCCCGCGCGATATCGCCGGACGGCAGGCTGGGGCCGCGGAAGGTTTCTTCAAAATGCGCTGCGTGTGGATCGGCAAACCCGGCAAACGTCGCCAGCAAGCCATCCACGTCCATCGACGGCAGCGGACGAAAGCCGAAACGCAGCTCGGCCGCCGGCGCGATCATGTTGGCCTTGATGCCGCCCTCGACCCGACCGATGTTGAAGCGCAGGCCGGTCAGGCCGCCGAAGCGCGCATGCGCCAGCGACTCGACATGGTCCAGCGCCCTGCCGCCCCAGCGCATCGCCTGATGCAACGCACTGGCGGATGGATCCTGCTTGCCCGAGGCATGCCCGGCACGCCCGGCAAACTGCATCAGTACCGAGCTGATGCCGCGATGCGCCAGCACTGCCTCGCTCATGGTCGGCTCGGCAACCAGCACCGCCTCATACGGCACGCCGCGCGCCAGGAACGCGGCGATGCAACGCGGGTCGTTGGCCTCCTCGTCGGAAGAAAACAGGAAGGCCGCATCGCCCTGCCCGGCATTGGCCGCCGCCACCAGCGCCGCCGCCGCACCCTTGATGTCGCAGACGCCCAGGCCGATCACGCGATCGTCGGTACGCCGCATCACGTGCGGATCGGCGCTCCAGTGCGGCGAATCCGGCACCGTGTCCAGATGCACGTTGAACAGGTAGCTGGGCGTGCCGCGCACCGCATACAAGCTGACCGCACCGGCACCGTGGTCGATCACCTCGACCTGGAAACCGGGCAGCTGCGCGCGCAGATAATCGAAGATGCCGCCCTCGGCAGCGATCGCCCGCGGCGGATTGCGGGTGTCGAAGGACACCAGCTGTTCCAGGTGTTCGAGGGTGGAGGCGAGTAGATCGGTCATGTCGGTTTGATCAATGGTCCGAAGTGGCGGCTAACAAAAGTCACAACTGCACCGTGGTGCGAGGCTGCGCGAACAACGTCTACAGCGCATCCAGGCCACCCTTCTCCCGCCGGGAGAAGGTGCCCCAAAGGGGCGGATGAGGGGACGGGCGAAGCCGAGTGCACCGCACCCTGCGGGAGCTTCGCTCGTACCCTCGCCCCAACCCTCGCCCCAACCCCCGCTCCGCGCCCCGGCCCGCGCTTGCGGCGCGGGCGCTCCAAGGCACGCGCGCCAGCGGCGCGTCAGCCGTGCCTTCTCGCTCCGGGGGAGAGGGGCTTTGCATACGTGCCCTGAAACTTCAGCGATTCACCTGGGCATACAGCGTCGAGCTCATCCCGAACAGCTTGATGAAGCCTTCCGCCTCTTCCACGCCCCAGTCGGCCGACTGCGCATAGGTGGCGCCCTTGGTGTTGAGCAGGTGCGGCGAACGCACCGCCACCGCATCGACGCGGCCACCGCGGGTTTCCAGCGTGACTTCACCGTTGACCTTGGCCTGCGACGACTTCAGGAATGCCTCGATGTCGGTCTTGAGCGGATCGTGATAGAAGCCTTCGTACACCAGCTCCACCCACTTGCGCGCCACATCCGGCTTGAAGCGGTTCTGCTGCTTGGTCAGCACCGCATCTTCCAGCGCGCGGTGCGCGGTCAGCAGCGAGATCAGGCCCGGCGCTTCGAACACGATGCGGCCCTTCAACCCGATCACGGTATCGCCGGTATAGACGCCACGGCCCACGCCGTAGGGCGCGAACAGCTTGTTGAGCTGGGCCAGGATCTGCTCGCCCGGCAGCGCCTTGCCGTTGAGTTCAACGGCCTCGCCTTCGACGAATTTCAGGGTGACGGTCAGCGCCTCGGCCGGCCACTCGCTGCGCGGCGCGCACCAGCCACGCGCACCCTCGCCCGGCGCTTCCCAACGGTCGATCTCGCCGCCGGACATGGTCAGCCCGAGCAGGTTCTCGTTGATGGTGTAGGCCTGCTGCTTGGCGCGCACGCCGAAGCCGCGCTCTTCCAGGTACTTCTGCTCGTAGGCACGGGTCTGGGTGTGCTCCTTCTGGATCTCCCGGATCGGCGCCACGATCTGGTAATCGCCCAGCGCCTTCACTGCCAGGTCGAAACGCACCTGGTCGTTGCCCATGCCGGTGCAACCGTGCGCGATACTGCGCGTGCCCAGTTCCTCGGCGCGCTTGAGCGCGGCATCGACGATCAGGTAACGGTCGGACACCAGCAACGGATACTGGCCCTGATAGCCCTCACCCGCCCACACGAACGGCTTGACGAAGCCCTGCCAGATGGCCGGACCGCCATCGACGGTGACATGGCTGGCGGCACCGAGTTCGGCCGCGCGCTTTTCGATGAAATCACGCTCCTCGGCATCCACCCCGCCGGTATCGGCAAACACGGTGTGCACCGCATAGCCCTGCGCCTGCAGATACGGAATGCAGAAGCTGGTATCCAGGCCACCGGAGAACGCCAGGACGATGTCCTTCTTGCTGCCAGAAATCGGGAGTTGGGAATCGGGAATGGTGGAAGCAGTGCTCATCATTGTTTCCTTGGTACGTAAAAGTGGGGATCAACGTTCTTGCTGTTGCGATTCTCTATTCCCGATTACCGATTCCCGCTTGCGAAGCGAGCGCCGCCATGATCGCCTTCTGCACATGCAGGCGATTCTCGGCTTCATCGATGGCGATGCAGTTGGGCGAATCCATCACCGCGTCGGTGGCCTTGACGTTGCGACGCAGCGGCAGGCAGTGCGAGAACACGCCGTTGTTGGTCAGCGCCATCTTGCGTTCGTCGACGATGAAGTGCTGGTACTGGTCGCGGATCGGCTTTTCCGGCTCCCAGTTGCCGAAGAACGGCAACGCGCCCCAGCTCTTGGCATACACCACGTCGGCACCGGCGTAGGCGCTGTCGATGTCGTGGCTGACCTGCAGCGAGCCGCCGCTTTCGGCCACGTTCTGCGCTGCCCAGTCCATGTAGCGCGGGTCCAGGATGTAGTCCGGCGTCGGGCACAGCAGGGTCACGTCCATGCCCATGCGGGTGGCGATCGTCAGCGCGGAATTGGCCACCGCGGTGTTCAACGGCTTGGGGTGATAGGTCCAGGTCAGCACGTACTTCTTGCCGCGCAGATCCTGGGTGCCGAAGTGTTCCTGCAACGCCATCGCGTGCGCCAGCTCCTGGCACGGGTGGGTGATGGTCTCCATGTTGATCACCGGTACCGGCGAATACTTGGCAAAGCTCCTGAGCACCTGGTCCTCGCGGTCCTTGGACCAGTCGACGAACTTCGGGAACGCGCGCACGCCGATCAGGTCGACATAACGGCCCAGCACCCGCGCCACTTCGGCGATGTGCTCTTCGGTGTCGCCATCCATCACCGTGCCCAGATTGAACTCGATCGGCCAGGCGTCCTTGCCCGGCTGCAGCACCACCGCATGCCCGCCCAGCTGGAACGCGCCCAGCTCGAAGCTGGTGCGGGTGCGCATGGACGGGTTGAAGAACACCAGCGCGATCGACTTGCCCTTCAGCTCGCTTCCCAGCTTGTTGCGTTTGAACAACGCGGCCTGGGTCAACAGCGCGTCCAGTTCGGCGCGGCTCCAGTCCTGGGTGTTCAAGAAGTGCTTCAGTGACATCGATCGATCCTTGTGCTGCGTGCTTCTGCTGCGTGGTCCGCCAGGAGCGGCGGGGTGCGCGACATGCGCGTTTCTTGCGGTTGAAACTTTTGTGACGTCAAAACGAAAAAACCCAGCCTGCGGGCTGGGTTTTCAACGGCGGAACAGCAAAACGCTCCGGTTACCCAGCGAAAATGTGGGATTCCGGTCGGCGGGCACGCGAGGTCATGCCGGAGGCCATCCGGGCGGCGCTGGTGTCGTGCTGAAAGGCGTTTGCGTACATAGGGCGCGAATCCTCGCATGCATGCGGGCACGGCGCAACCGCCGCGCGGCTCAGCGCGGCGGCGCGACGATGGCGTCGGGGATGTAGGGGGTGACCGACACGCGGACGCGCAGCCGGTTACCCGGGTCTTCCGGCAGCCGCGAACGGTACTTGGTGCCCTTGTAGACGTAATCCACATCGAAGGCGATCGGCCGCCGGAACTCGCGCGGCACTTCCACCACCCGGCAGTTGCGCCGTGTGCTGGTCGGCGGCACCGCCATCGGCACGGACGCCGGCTCGGGGCGACGGGAGAACATCTCCTTGACCGAATCCACCATCCGGTTGATACGGCCTTCGTCCTCGACCGGTGCCGCTGCCACCGGCGCGACCTGCTCGGCCTCGCACTGTTCCTCCATGCGGGTGGCACGCAGGGTCTGATAGACCGGCTCGACATTGAGCACCTGCGCGTAATCCAGCTTCACGTTCTCGATCACCACCACCCGGTTCTTGGGATCGGTTTCCGCCGCGTGCGCTGACGATGCCTGCCAGGCGAACACAAAGAGCAGCAGGAAGAACGGGGAAGGTCGCATCAGTACCAGGAGGGCGCAGCCAGGCAATACGTAAGTGTATGGAGCTTGCGATCCCTTGGGCTGAACGCAGCCCATCCGGTCACCGGCGCTGCTGCGCGCGTGCGGTTGGTTCGCCACATCGCCGCGACCGGCTAGAATCGCCCGGTTATCCTTTTTCAGATGCCGATGAGCCTGCGCCTGCACAACAACCTGACGCGGCGGGTCGAGCCGTTCGCACCGCTCGATCCGTCCAGCCCCACCCTGTATGTGTGCGGCCCCACCGTCTACAACTACGCGCATATCGGCAACGCCCGCGGCCCGGTCGTGTTCGATGTGCTGGCCGCCCTGCTGCGCCGGCGCTACGGCGCGCTGCGCTACGCGCGCAACATCACCGACGTGGACGACAAGATCAACGCCGCCGCGCAGGCGCAGGGCGTGCCGATCTCGACCATCACCGACCGCTTCGCCGCGATCTACCGCCAGGACATGGCCGCGCTCGGCGTGCAGCCGCCGGACATCGAACCGGAAGCGACCGCGCATATCCCGCAGATCGTGGCGATGATCGAGCAGTTGATTGCCAACGGACATGCCTATGCCGCCGAAGGCCATGTGCTGTTCGCGGTGGCCAGCTTCGAGCACTACGGCAAGCTCTCGCGCCGCGATCCGGACGAAATGCTGGCCGGCGCGCGCGTGGACGTGGCGCCGTACAAGCGCGACCCCGGCGACTTCGTGCTGTGGAAGCCCTCCAGCGACGAGCTGCCCGGCTGGGACTCGCCCTGGGGCCGCGGCCGCCCGGGCTGGCATATCGAATGCTCGGCGATGGCTGCCGCGCACCTGGGCCCGACCATCGACATCCATGCCGGCGGCGTGGACCTGCAGTTCCCGCATCACGAGAACGAGATCGCGCAGAGCGAATGCGCGCATGGCGGGGCCACGTTCGCGCGGTTCTGGCTGCACAACGGCATGCTCAACTTCAGCGGCGCCAAGATGAGCAAGTCGCTGGGCAACATCGAGACCGTGCACGACCTGATCGCCCGGCACCCGCCCGAGGCGCTGCGTTACGCGCTGCTGAGCGCGCATTACCGGCAGCCGCTGGACTGGTCCGATGGCCTGATCGAACAGGCCAAGAACACGCTGGACCGGCTCTACGGCACCTTGCGCGACCTGGCCGCGGCCGAACACGCTGCCGGGATCGCCCCCGTGCAGCCGGCCACGATTCCCGACGAGGTGGAAGCCGCGCTCGACGACGACCTCAACACCCCGCTTGCGCTGTCGGTCATCGCCAGCATTGCCTCCGAGGCCCGCGCGTTGCGCACACAACTCGCACAGGGCAGCGACGCATCAGCAGCGGTTGCCGCGCTGTCCGGGCTGAAGTCGCGGTTGCTCGGCGCAGGCCAGGCACTGGGCTTGCTGCAGCAGGACCCGGCCGCCTGGTTCTCGCGCGGCACCGACGCCGGCGACGATGCGCGCATCACGGCGCTGGTCGAAGAACGCAATGCCGCCAAGAAAGCCAGGGACTTCGCCCGCGCCGACGCCATCCGCACGCAGCTGGCCGACGAAGGCATCGTGCTGGAAGACACCCCGCAAGGCGTGCGCTGGAAGCGCGCATGACTCTCCTCCCTTCTCCCTTTGGGGGAAGGTGCCCCGCAGGGGCGGATCAGGGTGCGAGCGCAGCCACATGCACCTTCCTTGCGGTAAGAGCGAAGCCACCCGCATCGAATTCCAGCGAGGCTTCGCCCGTACCCTCATCCCAACCTCCGCGCCCCGGCCCGCGCTGGCGGCGCGGGCGCTTCAAGGCACGCGCGCCCATGGCGCGCAAACCGCGCCTTCTCGCCCCGGCGGGAAAGGGGCACCATTGCGGTGTCGCCGGGCAGCGCTATTACCGACCGATTCTGGATTTTTTGATGACCACCACCCCCTTCCCGCTTGAACCCACTGCCGTCGACGCACAGGCCGCCATTGCCGAGGAGTTTTCCTTCTTCGGCGACTGGTCCGAGCGCTACCAGTACCTGATCGACCTGGGCCGCAAGCTGCCCAGCTTCCCCGAACAGTGGAAGACCGAAGAACACCGCCTGCATGGCTGCCAGTCGATGGTGTGGATCGTGCCCGAGGGCAATGCCGAGCGGCTGGACTTCCACGCCGTCAGCGACTCGGCGATCGTCTCCGGGTTGATCTACCTAGCCTTGCGCGTGTACTCCGGGCGTAGCGCGCAGGAGATCCTGGCCACCGAGCCGGACTACATCGCCGGCATCGGGCTGGCCAAGCATCTGTCGCCGACCCGCAGCAACGGCGTGGCGGCAATGCT
The DNA here is from genome assembly GCF_040202355.2 of Xanthomonas sp. WHRI 7064. NCBI lineage: Bacteria > Pseudomonadati > Pseudomonadota > Gammaproteobacteria > Lysobacterales > Lysobacteraceae > Xanthomonas > Xanthomonas sp. WHRI 7064. The sequence goes on from NZ_CP167821.1 coordinate 2,669,537, forward strand.
GGCCTTCATCCGCGACACCGCCCGCGCCCAGCAGTGAGCACGCCGACGCCCTCGCCTGCCGCTTCGCTGCGTACGCTGCTGGCCCACCCCGGCTTCGGCCTGGTGCTGCTATATCGCGTGGCGGCGATGCTGTCGTACCAGATCGTCGCGGTCACGGTCGGCTGGCATATCTACGAGATCACCCGCAATCCGCTCTCGCTCGGGCTGATCGGCCTGGCCGAGATCCTGCCGTTCTTCTGCATCGCGCCGTTTGCCGGCTATCTGGTCGATCATCTGCCGCGCCGACGCCTCGGCATGGTCGCGGTGCTGGGCCTGGTCGCCACCGCACTGCTGCTGCTGGCCATCACCCATGACTGGCTGCCGGTGCAGGGCGTATGGCCGATCTACGCGGCCATCGCACTGACCGGTGCAGCGCGCTCGTTCCTGTCGCCGGTCTATAACGCGCTGTTCGCACGTGCGCTGCCGCGCGAGGCGTTCGCCCGCGGCGCCAGCATCGGCAGCGTCACCTTCCAGGCCGGCATGGTGATCGGCCCGGCGCTGGGCGGCGTACTGGTCGGCTGGGGCGGCAAGGGCCTGGCCTATGGCGTGGCCGCCGGCGTAGCGCTGGTGGCGATCCTGGCGCTGGCGCTGCTGCGTGTCAGCGAGCCGGTCAACGCAGGCCCGCGTGCGCCGATCTTCCGCAGCATCGCCGAAGGCGCGCAGTTCGTGCTGTCCAACCAGATCATGCTGGGCGCGATGGCGCTGGACATGTTCTCGGTGTTGCTGGGCGGCGCGGTGTCGATGCTGCCGGCCTTCATCCACGACATCCTGCATTACGGCCCGGAAGGCCTGGGCATCCTGCGCGGCGCCCCGGCGCTGGGCTCGATCGTGGTCGGGGTGTGGCTGGCGCGGCACCCGCTGCAGCGCAATGCCGGGCGCATCCTGATGCTGTCGGTGGCCGGCTTCGGGCTGTGCACGATCGCCTTCGGCCTGTCGCGGCACTTCTGGCTGTCGGCGGCGATCCTGCTGGTCTACGGCATGTGCGACGGGGTGTCGGTGGTGGTGCGCCAGACCATCCTGCAGCTGGCCACGCCCGATGCGATGCGCGGCCGGGTGTCGTCGATCAACGGCATCTTCATCGGCTCGTCCAACGAGCTGGGTGCGTTCTACGACGGCGTGATGGCGCGCTTGGTCGGCCTGGTGCCGGCGGTGGTGATCGGCGGCTGCGTGACCCTGGGCGTGGTCGCCACCACCGCGTGGAAGGCGCCCAAGCTGCGCAAGCTGGATCTGCGCGACCTGCAGTGAGGTCTGCGGCAGTGAGGTCTGCGACGGTGCCCGCCGGTCTGATCAACATCACCTAATCGACATGCCTGGCAACACGACACGCGCCAGGCGTGTCGATGGCCGCAACGCCCGTTGCGCTTGCGCGATGCGCATAAAAAACCCCGCACATGGCGGGGTCTTTCAGTCGATGGACAAGGCCTGAAGCTTGCCGAACGATCAGTCGCCCTGCTGCTTCTGCAGATGCTCCCAACGCTCCTGGGCGTCGATGGTGCGCTCGGCGGTCAGACGCGCTTCCAGGCGGTCGATGCCGATCTCTTCGCCGGTGTCCACGCAGTAGCCGTAGTCGCCGTCTTCCAGACGCTTGAGCGTGCTGTCGATCTTGCCGATCAGCTTGCGGTGACGGTCGCGGGTGCGCAGCTCCAGCGAGTTCTCGGTCTCGCGCGTGGCACGCTCGGCTTCGTCGCCGATGTCGCGCACTTCTTCGCGCAGGTTTTCGATGGTCTGCTTGGACTCTTCGACCAGGTCGTTGCGCCAGCTCTGCAGACGCTGACGGAAGTACTCCTGCTGCAGCTTGCTCATGTACTCCTCATCGGCTGCAGGCTTGTAGCCCTGCGGCAGGATCGGACGACCGGTGGCTTCATCGGTCTTGTACTCGACCACCTTGTACTTGGTCTTGGGGGTCGGGCTGGCCGGCTTGGAGGTCACGGCCACGGCCACCTTGCCGACCGGACGGGTCGCGGCGGGCTTGGCGGGGGCTTCGGTTTTGGTTGGCGTTTTTGCTGAAGATTTCGAAACGGGCACGGGATTCTTAAGTGGCGGGGTCGCAGGCTTTGCCGGCTTCGCAGGGACGGCCTTGGAGGCCGGTGCGGGCGCGGGCTTTTCAGCCTTGACCGGGACTGACTTGGCCGGAGTCGACTTGGTAGCCGGCTTCGGTACGGACTTGGGCGCCACCGGCTTGGCGGCCGGTTTGGCGGCAGCCGGAGCTGCCTTGTTCGCCGCCGGCTTGGCAGCACTCTTGGCGACAGGAGATTTTACAGGTTTGGCGGCCGCGGGTTTGGACGCTGCGGTCTTGGCGACCGGCGCCGGCTTGGCCGCGGTCTTGCTCGCAGCTGCCTTCTTGGCAACCGGTTGCTTGGCAGCCGGCTTGACCTGCTTGGCGGCCGGTTTTGCAGCGGCGGGCGCCGCTGCCTTCTTCGCAACGGGTTTGGCGGACTTCTTGGCGGCCTCTACGGCCTTTTTTGCAGGTTTTTTAGCAGCCACGAAACGCTCATCCTTGGTTCCCCCGGGGCCCGGGAAAGCGGGCCTTTATAGCTTACCCCACGGACCCCCGGCAACCACGTATTAATCCAAGTGGCATATCATTGGCAAGTGATCTCACGCCTGCTCATCGCGCTGCTGCGCTTCTACAAGCGGTTCATCAGCCCCCTGCTGGGGCCGCGCTGCCGTTTTGCGCCCAGTTGCTCGGAATATGCGATGACCGCGATCGGCCGCTTCGGCCCGCTGCGCGGTTGCTGGCTGGCCGCACGCCGGCTCGGCCGCTGCCATCCCTTTCATCCGGGCGGGTTCGATCCCGTCCCAGACGCGCCCGCGTCCGGGTCCTCGCCCGTTTCCCCTTCCTGCAGTTGCAAAGGACCTCATCCATGAGCCGAACCCTCATCGTCAACGCCCGCCTGGTCAATGAAGGCAAGGAATTCGACGCCGACCTGCTGATCGAAGCCGGCCGCATCGCCAAGATCGCCAGCAAGATCGCCCCAGCCGCAGGCGACACCGTGGTGGACGCGGCCGGACGCTGGGTTCTGCCGGGCATGATCGACGACCAGGTGCACTTCCGCGAGCCGGGTCTGACCCACAAGGGCGATATCGCGACCGAATCCGGCGCCGCGGTGGCCGGTGGCCTGACCAGCTTCATGGACATGCCCAACACCAATCCGCCGACCCTGGACGCGGCCGCACTGCAGGCCAAGTACGACGCGGCGGCCGGGCGCGCCTGGGCCAACTACGGCTTCTACATGGGCGCCAGCAACGACAATCTGGCCGCGATCCAGACGCTGGACCCGAAGACCGCCCCAGGCATCAAGGTGTTCATGGGCGCCTCCACCGGCAACATGCTGGTCGACAACCCCGAGACGCTGGACGCGATCTTCCGCGACGCGCCGACGCCGATCATCACCCACTGTGAAGACACCCCCACCATCGATGCGACGCTGGCGCAGTACAAAGAGCAGTACGGCGACGCGTTGACCCCGGAGATGCATCCAGACATCCGCTCGCGCGAGGCCTGCCTGAAGTCCTCGCTGCTGGCGGTGTCGCTGGCGCGCAAGCACAACACCCGCCTGCACGTGCTGCATATCTCCACCGCCGACGAGCTGGCGCTGTTCGAAGCCGGCCCGCTGGTCGATGCCGAGGGCAAGCTGCGCAAGCGCATCACCGCCGAGACCTGCATCCATTTCCTGCGCTTCGACCGCAGCGATTACGCGCGGCTGGGCAACCTGATCAAGTGCAACCCCGCGATCAAGGACGCCGACGACCGCCTGGCGCTGATCCAGGCGCTGGCCGAGGACGTCATCGACGTGCTCGCCACCGACCACGCGCCGCATACCTGGGAAGAAAAGCAGAAGCCCTATGCGCAGGCGCCCTCCGGCCTGCCGCTGGTGCAGTACGCGCTGGTCGCCGCGCTGGAGCTGGTGCACGAGGGCAAGCTGCCGATCACCCGTATCGTGCAGAAGTTCGCGCATGCGCCGGCGCAGTTGTTCGATGTGGAAGAACGCGGCTTCCTGCGCGAAGGCTATTTCGCCGACCTGGTGATGATCGACAACACCCCGTTCACCGTGAAGCGCGAGCAGGTGCTGTCCAAGTGCGGCTGGTCGCCGTTCGAAGGCACCACGTTCCGTTCGCGCATCGCCGCGACCTGGGTCAACGGCCAGCAGGTGTGGGATGGCGAACAATTGATTGGCAGTGCCGCCGGTCAACGTCTGACCTTCGACCGCTGATGCGCGCAGCCCTGTTTGGCGCCTGGCTTGCGCTGGCGCCGCTCTCGCTCGCTGCCGGCAGCGTCGCTGCGCAGTCTGCCGACGCTACGGAGGTGGTATTTCCGCAAAGCGCTTCGCAGGGAGCGCTGGTGATCGGCAAGGTGCCGGCGGGCAGCCAGGTGCAGTACGCCGGCCGCAGCTTGCGGGTCAGCGGCTATGGCAGCGTGGTGTTCGGCATCGGCCGCGACGCCAGCGGCCCGTTGCAGGTGCAGATCACCCGGCCCGATGGCAGCAAACAGACCGCCAGCATTGCGGTGACGCCACGCGACTGGCCGGTGGAGCGCGTCAACGGCGTGCCGCCCAAGACGGTCAATCCGCCTGCGGCGATCGCCGAGCGGATCAAGCGCGAGCAGGCGCAGGTCACCGCCGCGCGCGATCGCGACGATGCCCGCACCGATTTCGCCCAGGCCTTCATCTGGCCCGTGCAGGGCCGCATCAGCGGGCGCTTCGGCAATGCGCGCGTCTACAACGGCCAGCCCGGTGCCGGCCACTCGGGCATGGACATTGCCGTGCCCACCGGCACGCCGGTCAAGGCACCGGCTGCCGGCGTGGTGACCTTTGCCGCACCGGACCTGTATCTGACCGGCGGCACCGTGCTGCTGGACCATGGCTTCGGGGTGAGTTCGAATTTTCTGCACCTGTCGCGCATCGACGTGAAGGTGGGCGACCGCGTGGAGCAAGGCCAGGTGATTGCCGCAGTCGGTGCCACCGGGCGCGCGACCGGGCCGCATCTGCATTGGGGGATGAACTGGTTCGATGTACGCATCGATCCGCTGCTGGTGCTTGAGCGCAGCAAATAGCTAGCGCGCGGTGTGTCGGCAGGGCCGGCGCGCGGCGCCATGGCGTCTGCGACCCACCCGTTGCGCTTGTGTTCGCCGCAGGGCTTTGGGGTATAACCGGAACGACCGTCGATCCTCGCCAGGCATCGGTGGACGATCGGTCACTGGCCGTCGGTCCGGTGCCTAGCCGCCGGACCTGCGTCATCTCCCCTCCCCCGACCGCAGGAGATGTGCGACATGCGCAACGAGCAACTCAAACCCACCCTGGGCACCTGGCAACTGTGGGGGATCGCCGTGGGTCTGGTGATTTCCGGCGAGTATTTCGGCTGGAGCTACGGCTGGGGCACCGCCGGCACGCTGGGTTTTCTGGTGACCACGCTGCTGGTCGCGGTGATGTATACCTGCTTCATCTTCAGCTTTACCGAGCTGACCACCGCCATCCCCAATGCGGGTGGGCCGTTCGCCTACAGCCTGCGCGCATTCGGGACCTACGGCGGCATGCTGGCGGGCCTGGCCACGCTGATCGAATTCGTGTTCGCGCCGCCGGCCATTGCGATGGCGATCGGTGCCTATCTCAACGTGCAATTCCCGACCCTGGACCCACGCATCGCCGCGATCGGCGCGTATGCGATCTTCATGGGCTTGAACATCGTCGGCGTGGCGATCGCCGCCACCTTCGAGCTGATCGTGACCTTGCTGGCGGTGATCGAGCTGCTGGTGTTCATGGGCGTGGTGGCGCCGGGCTTCAGCGTTGCGCGCTTTGCCGCCAATGGCTGGGCCGGTAGCGATGTATTCGGCCCGGCCGCCATTTCCGGCATCTTTGCCGCGATTCCATTTGCGATCTGGTTCTTTCTGGCGATTGAGGGCGCGGCGATGGCGGCCGAAGAAGCCAAGGACCCCAAGCGCACGATTCCGCGTGCCTACATCGCCGGCATCCTCACCCTGGTGGTGCTGGCATTGGGCGTGATGGTGTTTGCGGGCGGGGTCGGCGACTGGCGTCAGCTCTCCAACATCAACGACCCGTTGCCGCAGGCGATGAAAGCGGTGGTCGGCAACAGCTCGACCTGGCTGCATATGCTGGTGTGGATCGGCCTGTTCGGCCTGGTGGCCAGCTTCCACGGCATCATCCTGGGCTATTCGCGGCAGTTCTTTGCGTTGGCGCGTGCCGGGTTCCTGCCGCACGGGCTGGCCAGGCTGTCGCGCTTTCGTACGCCGCATCGCGCGATTCTTGCCGGCGGTGCGATCGGCATCGCGGCGATCTGCAGCGACAGCGTGGTCAAGATCCAGGGCATGTCGCTGACCGCGGCGATGATCACCATGTCGGTGTTCGGTGCGATCGTGATGTATGTGATGAGCATGCTCAGCCTGTTCAAGCTACGCCGCGCCGAACCCGGGCTGGAGCGCAGCTTTCGCGCGCCGGGCTATCCGGTGGTACCGGCAATCGCGCTGCTGCTGGCGCTGGTGTGTCTGGTGGCGATGGTCTGGTTCAACCCGATCGTGGCGCTGATCTTCGTGGGCCTGCTGCTGTTCGGTGCGCTGTGTTGCGTGCTGAGCTTGCGCAGCCAGGCCACGCCTGCGGCCAGTGCCAGATGAGCGGGTTCGCGTTTACCGCTGGCGGCGAGCGCTTCCAGTTTGCCGATCTCAAGACCTTGCTGGCCAAGGCCACGCCGCCGCGTTCGGGCGACCAACTGGCCGGGCTCGCCGCCGACTCCGGGCTGCAGCGGGTGGCCGCGCAGATGGCACTGGCGGACCTGCCGCTGCGTCACTTCCTCGATGAAGCGGTGGTGCCGTATGAATCGGACGAGGTCACCCGCCTGATCGTCGACCAGCACGATGCGGCCGCATTTGCCGCGGTGGCGCATCTCACCGTCGGCGGCTTTCGCGATTGGCTGTTGAGTGCACAGGCCGACGAAGCGGCACTGGCCGCATTGGCGCCCGGACTGACCCCGGAGATGGTGGCAGCGGTCTCGAAGTTGATGCGCGTGCAGGACCTGATCCTGGTCGCGCAGAAGACGCGGGTGGTCACGCGCTTTCGCAATACGCTGGGCTTGCGTGGCCGTCTGTCCACGCGCCTGCAGCCCAACCACCCTACCGACGATGCCACCGGCATCGCCGCCAGCGTGCTCGATGGCCTGTTGTATGGCAATGGCGATGCGGTGATCGGCATCAATCCTGCCAGCGACAGCCTGGCCGCCACCACCGCGTTGCTGCGCATGCTCGATGCGGTGATCACCGGCTACCAGATCCCCACGCAGTCCTGCGTGCTGGCACACATCACCACCACCATCGACGCGATCAACCGCGGCGTGCCGGTGGACCTGGTGTTCCAGTCGATCGCCGGCACCGAAGCGGCCAATGCCAGCTTCGGCATCAATCTGGCGCTACTGCAGGAAGGTCATGACGCCGGGGTGTCGCTGCGGCGCGGCAGCGTCGGCGACAACGTGATGTATTTCGAGACCGGCCAGGGCAGCGCGTTGTCGGCCAATGCGCACCATGGCGTCGATCAGCAGACCTGCGAGGTGCGCGCCTATGCCGTGGCGCGGCAGTTCAAGCCGCTGCTTGTGAACACCGTGGTGGGCTTCATCGGCCCAGAATATCTCTACGACGGCAAGCAGATCATCCGTGCCGGGCTGGAGGATCACTTCTGCGGCAAGCTGCTGGGCGTGCCGATGGGCTGCGACATCTGCTACACCAATCATGCCGAAGCCGACCAGGACGACATGGACGTGCTGCTGACCCTGCTCGGCACCGCCGGCATCAACTTCATCATGGGCATTCCCGGCTCCGACGATGTGATGCTCAACTACCAGACCACCTCGTTCCACGATGCGCTGTATGCGCGCCAGGCGCTCGGCCTGCGCGCTGCGCCCGAGTTCGAACACTGGCTGGAACAGCAAGGCATCCTGCGCCTGCGCGATGGCCGCTTCGAGCTCGGCAGCGAGCTTCCCGCACCGTTCCGACGTGCGCTGGAGCAATTGAACGCCGGCAGCGTGCAATGAGCAGCCCGACCACTCCTCCGCGCGATGCCTGGGCGCAGCTGCGGCAGCTCACACCGGCGCGCATTGCGCTGGGGCGCGTCGGCACCAGCCTGCCGACCGCGGCGCATCTGGATTTCCAGCTTGCACATGCGCAGGCACGCGATGCGGTGCATCTGGCATTCGATCCACAGCCGCTGCAGGCCGCGCTGCAACAGCGCGGGCGGAACAGCATTCTGCTGCACAGCGCAGCGGTGGACCGGCACACCTATCTGCAACGTCCCGATCTGGGCCGGCGCCTGGGCGAGGATGCGGCCACGCATCTGCGTGGCCTGACCGCGGTGCGTGGCGGCGGGCACGATGTCGCGGTGGTGGTCGCCGACGGACTCTCCGCATTGGCGGTGCATCGACATGCGGCGCAGATGCTGGAGCATATCGACGCCCTGGCCGCACACGAAGGCTGGTCTTTGGCGCCGGTGGCGTTGATCGCGCAGGGGCGCGTCGCCATCGGCGACGAGGTCGGCGAACTGCTCAAGGCGCGTCTGGTGATCGTGTTGATCGGCGAGCGGCCAGGGCTGAGCTCGCCCGACAGCCTGGGTCTGTATCTGACCTACACCCCGCGCGTCGGCCTCACCGACGCCGCGCGCAATTGCATCTCCAATATCCGCGCCGAAGGACTGAGTTACGCCGAAGCCACGCACAAGCTTGCGTACCTAGTGCGCGAATCGTTCCGGCGCAAGCTGTCCGGCGTGCAGCTCAAGGACGAAGCCGAGCAACCGGCGCTGCCGTCGGCGGGCCCGTCCGATGCCGCGCCGCGGACATTCTTACTTCCCGATGGGATGCGGCCGGACTTTTGAACCTAGTTCGTAGTTAGCCGACTTACCTGAGCGCGCCATCCTGCGGATCGCTGGCCGCATAGGTGCTGGTCGGCAACTCGTTGTCGTGCGGATGGCGCAGGGCATTGCGTACGTCTTCCGGCAGTTGCTCGACATCCAGCATCACCTTGCCGGAATGCACATTGCGCACCACCGACGCAGGCAGCACGAAGTCGCCCCCGTTTTCGATATTGATGACCAGCTCGGCGCCATCCTTGCGCACCTCGCGGACGGCACCGACGCCGACTTCGCCATCGCGCAGAAATACCATCTGGCCGATTTCTATCTGTTGCATCTTGTTTCTCCTTTGGCAGGCAGCGCTCGTACGCGCAGTGCCATGAACGTTCTTGTATGCAATCCAGGCTGACAGCGCCGATCCAGCCTCACGACTGGATCGGCGCTTGCGCAAGCGACAGCAGTGAAATGAGAACGCCTGCACCATCGCAAAGATCGTGCAGGTGTGCAGCAGGCCTCAGCGCAGCGGAACGTCCGCCACCTTGTCCTGGTAATCCTTTTTCGGGTCAACGCCGAACAACACCTTGATACCGGCCAACAGGCTGGAACCGTTGAGCCAGATCTGCGCGTGATCGGTGTCCAGACGCAGCAGCGCCAGCTTGGGATCGTCCTTGCCGCCTTCGTACCAGGCAGCCACATGCGGGTTCCATAGGCGCTCGACCACGGCCGGATCGGTGTCTTCGCGCAACGAGCCGCTGATACTGGCGAACAGGTCGTGCCCCTTGCTGCTGAAGGCGCCGATGACGCGGCGGCCCTGCCCCAGCATGGCAATCAACGCATTGTCCTTGGAGGTGAAGAACCAGATCGGACCACCGCTGTCGCCTTCGATCTGCGCGGTCATCGGGCGGGCGTGCCCGTCTTCCACGCCATCCAGGCCCAGCATCACGGTGCGATCGGACTTCAGGGCTTTCCAGAATTTTTCCTGCAGCTCTTTGGGATCTGCCATCTCGATGTCTCACATGCGCGTGTCTACGCGGGTGACTCAGTCTGGAAGTCTCCCCGCCCACGGCATGTGACGATGCGCACTCCTGCCTGCACATGGCGGCAACGCGATCGCCTCCGGTGAAATGGTGCACCTGCATAAATCACGACAGCCCAAGTGCCTGTTTGCGACGCAGTCACGTTGCAGAGCGTGATGCCACTAAAGCTCTTGAACATTGCATCTGAACGCCGGGCCGCTGTAGCGACCACGTCAGTAAGATCGCTCCGCCGATTGCTCCGCCATCCAGGAACACCCAGACGCGGTGACCGGCATCCGCTGATCGCATGCTGCGCCATGGTTGCGGCACATGCACGCAACCTCCGGCGGCTGAAGCGTATCCATCAATCGCCTGCGTCCCTTCCGAGAGAGCGCCACTCATGTCTACATCACCCCTGCGCACGACCTGTATCGCCGCCGTCCTGCTGAGCATTGTCAGTTCCGATGCCACTGCCTTGACCGGCACGGCCAGCCGCCCACAACTCACCAGTAGCGAGGCGAGCACGTACACCATCTCCAAGGCCCTGGCCAAGGCCGGCCCAATCACCGCCCTGGTCACCGACAACTGGAATCCCACTGCAGGGGTGGCGCTGCTCAGCGCAGACTTCGCCGTCGCCGCCGATGGCTCCACGCGCTATCGCACCGTGCAGTCGGCAATCGATGCCGCTGTCGCTGCCGGCGGCAGTACCCGTCGCTACATCAGCATCAAGGCCGGCACCTATACCGAACTGGTCTGCGTGCCGACCAACGCGCCGCCGCTGACCATATTTGGCCTGGGCACCAACACCACCGACACCGTCATCCGCTTCAACAACGCCAACCCCACGCCCAAGCCGGCCGGCACCGCAAGTCACCCGTGTGCCAGCAATGCAGCGGCAACCACGGTGGGCACCTCCAACAGCGCGACACTGACCGTGCGCGCCGCCGGCTTCCAGGCGCGTCACCTGCGCGTGGACAACAACTATGTCGAAGGTACTTACCAGGACAACAACCAGTCGGCAGTCGCGCTGGCGGTGCGTGGTGACCAGGCCAGCTTCGAAGACGTGCTGGTGACCGGCAATCAGGACACCTTGCTGATCAGCGCGACCAATGCTGCCAATGTGATCCGCGCCTATTTCAAGAACAGCACGATCGAAGGCGATGTCGACTTCATCTTCGGTTCGGGTGTGGGCGTGTTCGACAACGCCACCATCCGCTCGGCCGGTGCGCGCCTGGGCAACAGCCGTGGCGGCTACATCTTTGCGCCAAGCACACGTCCGGGCAGTGCCTATGGGTTTCTGGCGATCAATAGCCGCTTCGTCGCCGGCTCCGGATCACCCGACAACCAGACCTACCTGGGGCGCGCCTGGGACGAAGGCATCAGCAGCCTGTCCGCCTACGTCAACGGCACCTCACCCAATGGCCAGGTCACGGTGCGCAATTCCAGCCTGGGCAGCCACATCCGCAAGACCGCACCATGGAATGCCTCCACCGTCAGCCGCCCGTACTGCAGCAGCAACTGCGCCAATTCGGCCAACCGGTTCTACGAATACGGCAATAGCGGTGCCGGCAGCGCGGACTGATGATTCGCTACGCCAGGACGCCCTGAGGCACCACGTCGCAACGCGTTGACGTTGCCACCCTCGCCTGTCGGCACGCCGTGTGATGCGGTGAGCCGGCAGGCGTTTTTGTTGCCTCCGATTGCGGCAATGCTGCAGCGCCTTCGGCAATGCGGTGCTGAATTCGTCCAGCCGGCAGCGTGCCTGGACGCAAGGGGCCACCCTTGCTCGTCGCTCGCCGCCAGCCAAGTGCGGTGGCAAGCGAGATGGTTGGCGCGCTAGCGACATGTGTTGAGGATCGCTGTCATGCGACTGCAACACCCAGGCGCGCCTGTGACTGATCGACAACGTCTTTCGCATCCCACTCCCGGAGCATCCCATGCAGTCCGATTGCCCCTTTCCAGCGCTTGCGCCGTTGACGCTCGCGCTGCTTGGTCTGACGACATTCCAGGCCAGCGCCGCGCGGCCGCATACAGCGGACGCGCCCGACACCGCGCACAGCATTTCCACCAGTTGGGGCGTGATCCAGCAACCGACCCTGCCGACGCAGGTCTGCGCAACGCTCAAGGCCGCGCTGACGCCGGTTGCCGGTTCGCTGGACGCGCTCGATGCAGATCCCGCGCAGTCCAAGCGCGATACCACGCGTCTGCAGGCGGCCATCGACGATTGCCCGGCCGGCAGCGCAGTGCGCCTGGTGCCCGGCGATGCCGGCGAGTCCGGCTTCTTGAGCGGCCCGCTGACGATCAAGAGCAAGGTCACGCTGTGGATCGACCGCGGCGTCACCTTGTTCGGCTCGCGCAATCCGCAGGATTACGACAACGGGCTGGGCACCTGCGGCACCGCGACCAGCGACAAGGCCAAGTCCTGCAACCCACTGATCCACGTCGCCGATACCGCCAACAGCGGGATCGTGGGTGCCGGCAAGATCGACGGCCGCGGCGGCAGCACGCTCACCGCCGGGCCCAATGCCGGCACCGCCAGCTGGTGGGATCTGGCCTATCTCAATGTCAGCAAAGGACTGAGCCAGCACGTACCGCGGCTGCTGCAGATCGACGACAGCAGCGACTTCACCCTGTACGACATCACCCTGGAAAACTCGCCCAACTTCCATGTCACCACCGACAACGTGGTTGGTCTGACCGCATGGGGCATCAAGATTCTTGCGCCCAGCCTGGTTTATTCGCGCCCCGGTTATCGCTGCCCGGCCGGCACCACGCCCGACGTCACTGCGCACGCCAGCTGCTTCACGCCCGAAACGGCCAAGAACACCGATGGCTTTGATCCGGGCCAGTCGAAGAAGGTGTTGCTGGCGTACTCCTACATCGGCACCGGCGATGACGGCGTGGCGATCAAGGCGCATGCCAGCAACAAGCGCAGCATCGCCTCGGAAAACATGCTGTTCGCATACAACCAGTTCTACTACACGCATGGTTTTTCGCTGGGCAGCGAAACCGATGCGGGCATGCGCCACATCGCCGTGCGCGGCTTGAGCATTGACGGCTTCGACGCGAATGATGTCGCGAGAGACCCATATTCGGCCAACGGCTTGCGCATCAAATCCGATGGCACGCGCGGCGGCCAGGTCTATGACATCAGCTTCGAAAACGTCTGCATGCGCGGGGTTGCCCGGCCGCTGGTGTTCGACGCCAACTATGCCAACGCGGCGGTGCGCAGCAAACTGCCGAGTTTCAACGGTATTGCGCTGACCAATGTGCACTCGCTGGGTTCCAAGGCGTTTGGCGGTGGCGAGCTGAGCTTCTACGGGTATCGCGATGCGACCACGACCTTGCCCATCACCCTGTCGCTGGACAACGTGGTGCTGGAAGGCGGGCCGATCTCGTTCGCGCAACCGCATTTCGGTGGGCCGGCCAGCAATCCGGGCGCGACCCACTTCAGCTTCAAGGGCGGCCCGGTGAGCTTCTTCGATCAGCTATCCGAATCGGTGCCCAACGATGTACAGCTGCAAGGCAAGCCAGGGCCGGGCACGCCACTGCAGTGCAATGACGCATTCATTGCCTACCACTCGGTATTGCCGGATTCGCCGATCTGAGCGTGACATTGCTCAGATCGAAAGGTCCCGACTCGACAACGTGCAGGTCGCTTTGTTGAAAACCATGCACACCGACCCTCTCGACTGGTCCTTGCCCGCTCACCGTCGCGGGACCTTATGCGGCATGGATGCCGCAGAAGAGCCTACACGGATGTACTTGCGGCCTGTCCCGCGACGGTGGGCGGGCAAGGGCCTCGCAGCCAAGCCGCAGATCGACCGCTCCACCGCTGATCTACCGCACGTTACAAGCCCTGCTACACAACGCATCAAGCAATCGAGACTTGGAACCGCCAACAAAACTACCGCGCTAGCTTCAGGCAGGCGCAGCCGATGCCCGGAATCGGCATGTACCACCCGTACACTCCGCTCACCGCGCGCCGCCCGCACTCACTGACGACCGCTCGCGACATTTTGTTAGCCGCTCTTAGTCCGCGCCGCTGGCAGCACGCCAGCTATGCCACAACTGCTGCACGGGCGGTGGATACGCTGCCTTGCCGGCAAGCTCGCGCTGCAGGCGCAGGCGTGCCAGCCGTGACCATACCCGGTGCGGGCGCGCCAACGCCGGTTTGCGCGGCCAGGCGCGCAGCAATTGCGTGCGCCATGCGGCAAGCGTCATGTCGCCGGGTGCGGCGCTGTCGCCGGACACACGCTGGCGTGCGTCCAGCCATTGCAGCGCCACCGCGGTGGCATCGCCAGGCTGGGTGCGCGCAAACAGCGCGGCTTCCACGCCGACCACGGCCTCGGCGAAGGCACGCAATCTCGCCAACGCCTGCTGCAACGATTGCGGCTGCGCACGGGCGTCCTGCATGGCCGGCAAGGTGTCGGCCAACTGCGCCCATGGCGCGGGCATCGGCTCCAGCACGCGCCCCAGCGGATGGCGCGAGCGTTGCTGCGACCAGTCGCGCAGCTCCTGCTGCCACCATGCCAGCTTGGCGTCGGCCGGCAACGGGTCGCCGGCGATGTTCATGATGTCTTCCCATTCCTGCAGCAGCGCAAACCAGGCCGCCGTGAGGCGTCGCTGCGGCTCGGGAATGAAGGGCTCGGCAACCGACCATTCCGGCCAGCGCGTGCGCCACTTGTCGAGAAAACTGTCGAGAGCGCTGGATTGGCTCATGGCGGGTCCAGAAAAAAACGAAAGAAGATCAGGTCTGCGGCCACGCCACCGCATCCCACAGTGTCTGCGGCTGCGCGACGAGGACGTCGGCCTGCCAGCGCGACGGCTCGTCGTCGTGCAGGCGATAGCCCCACAACACCGCCACCGACGGCATCGCCGCCGCGCGCGCGGCCAGGATGTCGCGCTCGTCGTCGCCGACGTAGACGCAGTGCGCCGGCGCAACCCCGATGCGCTCGGCCGCTGTCAGCAAGGGCAGCGGATGCGGCTTGCGCTCGGCCAGCGTATCGCCGCCGATCAGCACCGCGCAGCGCTGCTCCCAACCCAGTTGCGGCAGGATCAGCCGGGCCAGATATTCAGGCTTGTTGGTGACCACGCCCCAGATGCAACCGGCGCGCTCCAGCCGCAGCAGCAGTTCTTCGACCCCGTCGAACAGCTGCGACTGCGTACCGATCAAGGCCTCATAACGACGCAGGAATTCCGGCACCAAGGCATCGCGCTCAAGCGCATCGAGTTCGGCAAACGCCACCGCCAGCATCGCGCGTGCGCCCTTGGACACCACCGGACGCAACTGCGCCAACGCCATCGGCGCACGCCCGCGCGCATCCAGCATCGCGTTGACAGTCGCCAGCATGTCCGGCGCACTATCGAGCAAGGTGCCATCCAGATCGAACAACACCGCACGCGGAAACTTCGACGATGCAACGGCGTCTTTCCGCTGAGCGGCGTCATCTTGAACTCGGAATGGCTCGGACATCACCAGCGCCGGTCTCTGTTGTTGCGATTCCCGAATCCCGATTCCCGATTCGTCACGGCTTCGCCGCATAGGCCAGGTAATTGACCTCGGTCCGCGACGACAGGCGCGCACGATTGCGCCACGGCTCGTACACCATGCCGCTGACGTCTTCCAGCTGCAGTTCGGCACTGCGCAACCACGCCGCAAGCTCTGCCGGCTTGATGAAATCCTTGTAGTGATGCGTGCCCCTGGGCAGCAGCCGCGCGATGTATTCGGCGCCGACCACCGCCAGCGCGAACGCGGCCGGGGTGCGGTTGAGCGTGGACAAAAACAGCTTGCCGCCCGGCTTGAGCAGGCTGGCGCAGGCGCGGATGATCGCGGTCGGGTCCGGCACGTGTTCCAGCATTTCCATGCAGGTCACCGCATCGAAGCTGCCCGGCTGTTCGGTGGCCAGGTCTTCCACCGACTGCACGCGGTAATCCACCTGCACTCCCGATTCCAGACTGTGCAGGCGCGCCACCTTGACCAGCTCCGGCGCCAGATCGATCGCCGTGATCTGCGCGCCCAGACGCGCCATCGACTCGCTGAGCAAACCTCCGCCGCAGCCGACATCGAGTACACGCGCGCCGGCCAGGCCCAGGCGCGCGGACACATAGTCCAGGCGCACCGGATTGAGCGCGTGCAGCGGCTTCTGCGGGCCGTCGGCATCCCACCAGCGGTTGGCCAGCGCCGCGAACTTGTCCAGCTCGCTCTGATGGAAGTTGCTGGAATTGGATTGGGGATTCGGATTCATGCGGAGCTCCGTGATGGGGTGACGCGCGCTCAGGCGCGGACGGTGCGGATGCGCTCGCGCCACTGCCGCGCATTGGCGACCAGGGCAGCGGTGTCCATGTCGATGAGCTCGCGCTGCACCAGTTTGGGCTTGCCGGCGATCCACACATCGGTGACCTGATGACGGCCGGCGGCGTAGATCAGTTGCGACAGCACATGATGCAGCGGCTGGGTCTCCAGTGCGGACAGATCCACGCAGACCAGATCGGCCTGCTTGCCGATTTCGATCGAGCCGATCCTGTCGCCGAAGCCCAACGCGCGCGCGCCGCCCAGTGTGGCCGCACGCAGCGTGGTGGCCGCGTCCAGTGCGGTGGCATCGTTGGCCACTGCCTTGGCCAGGATCGCCGCCGTGCGGTTCTCGCTGAACATGTCCAGGTCGTTGTTGCTGGCGCAGCCGTCGGTGCCGATCGCCAGGTTCACGCCGGCACGTTGTAGCGCGCAGGCCGGGCAAAAACCCGAAGCGAGCTTGAGGTTGGACTCCGGGCAATGCACCACGCTGACGCCGCGCTCGGCGCACAGGTGGATTTCTGCCTCGGTGAGCTGGGTCATGTGCACGGCGATCAAGCGGTCGTTGACCAGCCCCAGGCGGTCCAGCCGCGCCAGCGGGCGCTGCCCGTATTGCGCAACCGAATCGGCCACTTCCTGCGCGGTTTCGTGCGTGTGCAGATGCACCGGCAGATCCAGCTGGTCGGCCAGCATGCGCACGCGTTCGAAGTTGGCGTCGTTGACCGTGTACGGCGCATGCGGCGCGAAGGCGGTGCTGATCAGCGGATCGTCGCGCCACTGGTCGTGCAGTTCGCCGGCCCGTGCAAAGTACTCGTCGTCCGACGATGCCCAGGCGGTGGGGAAATCGATGATCACCGCGCCGACCAGCGCACGGAACCCGTGCTGCTTGTACACGGCCGCCTGCACATCGGCGAAGAAGTAGTTCTCGTTGACGCAGGTGGTACCGCCACGCAGCATTTCGGCGATCGCCAGCGTGGTGCCGTCGGCGACGAACTCTGGCCCGATCACCGCCGCTTCCACCGGCCAGATGTGCTGCTGCAGCCATACCATCAGCGGCAGATCGTCGGCAACGCCACGCAGCAGCGTCATCGGGTTATGCGTATGCGCATTGACCAGACCCGGGATCAAGGCCGCCTCCGGGCGCGAGACGGTCTGCGTCGGCGCAAACCGCAGACGCGCCTCGGCGGTCGGCAGGATCGCCACGATGACGCCGTTGTGCACCGCCACCGCGTGATCGTCGAGCACCACCGCATGCGGCTCGATCGGCACGACGTAGCCGGCTTCGATCAACAGGTCGCAGACTTCGGGAGGGGCATTGGTCATGAGCGGATCCATAAAAGGTTAATTGTCGAACGGCCAGCGGGGATCGCCACCGGCCACAGGCACATAGCCCTGGCCGTTGTAGCGCAGTACCTGGCGCACGCGACGGGTGCGTTCGGTATCGGTGTCGCTGCCAGCGGCGCTCTCCACGGTAGACACGTTGGCTGTCAGCACGATGTCCGCGTAGCCGGCATGTACCTGCGCCGCCATGCTCACGCTCAGATTGGCCACTTCGGTGATCACATCGTCCTTGCCCAGACTGCACGGCTCGCCTTTCACACGTTGCCACGCATAGAGATCGCGTTGCAGCACCGGGCGCAGGCTACGCCCCTCGCGCACCAGCAGGGTCAATGCCTGATTGCTGTAAAAATCCGGGCAGCTGGGCCCGCGTGCGGCGCTGTGCACCACCACGCCGATTGCACGCACGCCCTTGGCCAGGTCGTAGCGCGCGGTGTCCAGGCGCAGGCTGTCGGCAGCGAGTTCGAAGGCGGCGTCCTCGCCCATTGCCTGCGCGTAGAACGCCAGCACCTTGCCGCTGGCGGCATCAAGCATGGCCACGCGCAACTCGAGGTCGCGCTCGCCAGGCACGGTCTCCGCGTCGCCAGCAAATGCGATTGCCGCCAACCGGATCGCCGCATCGTTCGGCCACGGCTTGCAGCTCTGGGCCACCAGACGGTCGACCGGCACTGCGGCGGCAGCGCCGCCCACGACGCCGGACGTTGCAATGGCCGCAACGGCGGCCACGTCATCGGCATCGCAGGTTGCGGCAGCCGATTGCGCAAAGGCCGGGCACGCGAGCAGCGCACCCCACAGCCCCAACACGACACTGGCACCGCGTCCCGCTCGATCAGGCCAGTGTCCCGGACGCATCGTCTTACTTGACGCGCGCCGAGTATTCGCCCGAGCGGGTGTCGACCTTGATGATTTCGTCCTGGTTGACGAACAGCGGCACGCGCACCACCGCGCCGGTTTCCAGCGTCGCCGGCTTGCCGCCGCCGCCAGAGGTATCGCCGCGCACGCCCGGGTCGGTCTCGGTGATCTTCAGCTCGACGAAGTTCGGCGGCTGCACCCAGATCGGCGTGCCGTTCCACAGCGTCACGATGCAGTCTTCCTCGCCCTTGAGCCACTTGTCGGCGCCGCCCATGCCGGCCTTGTCGGTCTGCACCTGCTCGAAGGTTTCCGGGTCCATGAAGTGCCAGTACTCGCCATCGCTGTACAGGTAGCGCATGTCGGTATCGACCACGTCGGCCACTTCCACGTCGTCGGTCGCCTTCATGGTCATTTCGACCACGCGACCGGACTTGATGAAGCGGTACTTCATGCGGGTGAAGGCCTGGCCCTTGCCCGGCTTGACGTATTCGGTCTCGGTGATGACCGCCGGCTCGTTGTTGACCAGGATCTTCATGCCGTTCTTGACGTCGTTCATGCCAACAGTGGCCATGGTGCAGCTCCTCGATAAGACCACGACCTGCCACAGGCCGTGGCAGGTCGGATTAGAATGGGGCGCCCGCCGCAACCGGCGGGCATTGGTTTTGTGACCGCACATGATACCCGCAGCCCCCCTCGCCTTGCAGCCATCTCCGCCGCCCACCCTGCAACCACCGCGCTGGCAGCAGCAGTGGCGAGACGCCGTGCGCGACCCGCGCGCGCTGCTGGCGCTGCTGGGCCTGGAGGCGCAGGCGGCCGGGATCAGCGATGCCGCCGCCGCGCAGTTCCCGCTGCGGGTGCCGCAGGCATTCGTGGCGCGCATGCGCCGTGGCGACCTGCACGACCCGCTGCTGCGCCAGGTGCTGCCGCTGGACGATGAAATGCGGCCGGTGCCCGGCTTCGGCCTGGATGCGGTCGGCGATGGCGCCGCCAAGACCGCCGATGGGGTGATCCAGAAATACCGCGGCCGCGCGCTGCTGATCGCCACCGGCAGCTGCGCGGTGCACTGCCGCTACTGCTTCCGCCGCCACTTCCCGTATGCCGAGGAAACCGCCGCGCGCGACGGATGGCGCGACGCGGTCGCCACGATCGCGGCCGACCCCGGCATCGACGAGGTGCTGCTGTCCGGCGGCGACCCACTGTCGCTGGCCACCGGCAAGCTGGCCGAACTCACCGACGCGCTGGCCGCCATCGGCCATATCAAGCGCCTGCGCATCCACAGCCGGCTGCCGATCGTGCTGCCCGAGCGCGTCGATGCGCCGCTGCTGGCCTGGCTGCGCAGCCTGCCGTGGCCGGTGGCCTTCGTGGTGCATGCCAACCACGCCAACGAATTCGATACCGCCGTCGACACCGCCATGCGCGCCCTGCGCGAGGCCGGCGCGCAGTTGCTCAACCAGGCCGTGCTGCTGCGCGGCGTCAACGACAGCGTGGACGCGCTGGCGGCCCTGAGCGAACGCAGCTTCGCCGCCGGCGTGCTGCCGTATTACCTGCATCAGCTCGACCGGGTGGCCGGCGTGGCGCATTTCGAAGTGGACGATGCCCGTGCGCGCGCCCTGCACACCGAGCTGGCCACGCGCCTGTCCGGCTACCTGGTGCCGCGCCTGGTGCGCGAAATTCCCGGCGACACCGGCAAACGGCCGCTGTAACCACCAGCTCAAACACACCGGATCGTAGGAGCGCACCCGGGCGCGACGGGCGTTACCGGTCATGCATCGTCGCGCCCGGGTGCGCCCTACGCTGCTCAGCCCGCGGCGATCAGCTTGACCATGTCGGTCGGGCTCAGCGGGCGGCTGAACCAGTAGCCCTGGCCCAGGTCGCAGCCGCGCTCGCGCAGCAGGTTGAACTGCGCTTCCTGCTCGATGCCCTCGGCCACGACCGTGATGCCCAGCGAATGCGCCATGCCGATGATGGCCGTGGTCAGCGCCAGATCGTCCGGGTCGCGCTGCAGGTCGGCGATGAAACTCTTGTCGATCTTGACCCCGTCCACCGGCACCTGGCGCAGATGGCTCAAGCCGGAGAAACCGGTGCCGAAGTCGTCCAGCCACACCTTCACGCCGGTGCGGTGCAATTGATCGAGCAGGCTGGCGGCCATCATTTCGTCGCCGATCACCGCCGTTTCGGTCAGCTCCAGGTGCAACCGCGCGGCCGGCAGGCCGGACTCGGCCAGGCACTCGGCCACGGTGTCGATCAGGTCGCCACTGCGCAGCTGACGCGGGGAGACGTTGACCGAGATGAACAAGCCCTCGCCCACCACCGGCCATTGCGCCGCTTCCAGGCAGGCCGCACGCAGCACCTTGGGGCCGATCACCTCGATCAGGCCGCTCTGCTCGGCGATATCGATAAAGGTGGATGGCGCAATCGTGCCCAGCGCCGGGTGCTGCCAGCGCAGCAGCACTTCCACCCCCACCAGCACCCGGTCGCTGGTGCGGTAGATCGGCTGATAGACCAGCCGCAGCTCGTCGCGATCCCAGGCCCCGCGCAGCTCGTGCTCCATGTGCACGCGCCGCTCCACCGCATGATCGGCGGCGCGGCTGTAGAAGCGATGGCAGTTCTTGCCGGCGACCTTGGCCTGGTACATCGCGATGTCGCCGTTCTTCAGCAACGCGGTGGCATTGCTGGCATCGTCCGGGAACAGCGTGATGCCGATCGAGGTGCCCAGGAACACCTCCCGGCCCTGCACATTCAAGGGGCGGCTCAGTTCGTGCACCAGCCGGTCCGCCAGCTGGGCGGCAAGCAGGCTGACATCGCCGTTCTGCAGCAGGATCACGAACTCGTCGCCGCCGAAGCGCGCCAGGATCGCGTCGTCGCCACCCAACGCACCGACCGCGCGGCTGATGCGGCTGGCGAACTGCAGCAGCGCCTCGTCGCCGGCCTCGTGGCCCAGCGTGTCATTGACGCGCTTGAAGTCGTCGATATCGGCGAACAGCAGCGCCAGCTTGCTGTCGGTGCTACGGGCGGTGTTGAGCAGATGGTCCAGGCCCTCGCGGAACCCCAGCCGGTTGGTCAGCCCGGTCAGCGCGTCGGTGTAGGCCATGTGGCGCACCTCGCGATCGTGCCGGGCGATGCTCTCGCTCATGCGGCCGAAGGCGGAAATCAACTCGCCGATCTCGTCGTTGCGCGGATGCGGCGGCAGCTGCACCGCATAGTCGCCACGCTCGATCTGGCGCGCGGCCGCCGCCAGCAACCGCACCGGCGCCACCAGGGTGCGCTGCACGTAGATGGCCAACAGCACCCCCAGCGCCACCAGCGCGGCCAGCAGCACCAGCAGCCAGCCCAGATCGCGCTTGCCGATCGCGTTGAGGTTCTGCACGAGGGTCAGGTTGGCGCCGGATTCGATCCTGCGCACCCGCTCGCGCGACATGCCCACCCGCACCCCGCCGATGCGCTGGTCGCCGATCTTGATCGGCACCGTCACGTCCAGCACTTCCGGCGAGGATTGCAACAGCATGGCGCGCGCGGTCACCGCCCTGGCTGCGAGCGGGTCGGTCATGGCCTGGCCGTAACGCTGCAGATTGGGCGAGCCGTCGTGCACCAGCCGGCCGCGTCGATCGAACACCAGCACGTAGCTCACCACCTGCTGCCGCGAG
Organism: Xanthomonas sp. WHRI 7064; assembly: GCF_040202355.2. NCBI lineage: Bacteria > Pseudomonadati > Pseudomonadota > Gammaproteobacteria > Lysobacterales > Lysobacteraceae > Xanthomonas > Xanthomonas sp. WHRI 7064. The sequence goes on from NZ_CP167821.1 coordinate 2,691,558, forward strand.
GCGTTGCGCACCAGCGCCCCCACCGCGCCCAGGTCGGAGTAGTACAGCGGATTGGCCAGGCCGTTTGCCAGTTCGGTGGCCAGGGTCTCGCCACGCGTGCGCAGGCTGCGATCGAACAGCTCGTGCAGGATCTGCGCGCTGAGCCCGCGCACCTCGCGCTGCATCGCGCTCTGGCGCTGCAGCAGCGACGCCAGGATTGCACCGACCAGCAGCAGCGTCAGCGCCATCACCAATAGAAAGCGTGCCTGCAACCCGAAGCGCACCTGAGTCATTCCACTTGGTCCCTGACACGGTGCAAGCCGGCGCTCAGCGCATCCAGGCGGCGGCGGCTGGCAGCATCCAGCGGGCGGAAGGCGGTGGTGCCGAAGAAGCGCTTCAGGGCCGGCCCGGCCTTGGGGTCGGAGGCCGCCTGCAGCAGCACCACGCGCAGCCGCCGTTCCACCGCCGGATCCATGCCGGTGCGCACCATCTCCACCGCGCGCGGCACCGGTGCACTGCGATGCACGATACGGAAGTCGCGCTTGAACACCTGTGGCAGGTGGCGCTCGTCGTCCCAGTCGGCGTTGCTGAAAGCGCCCGCATCGATCAGGTGCTGATGCACGAAGGCGGAGATATTCAATTTCGAGCCGACCATCAGGTAACCCACCGAGCCCGGCACCTGGCTGTCATCCGGCGACAGCAGCACATCGCAGGCGATGCCGTTGCGCACCAGCTCCAGCATCGGCAGCAGATAGCCGCTGGTGGAGGAGGCGTTCTGCAACGCCAGGGTGTGGCCGCGCAACTGCTTGAGCGACTGGATCGGGCTGTCGCGGCGGACGAAGAACACCGTATGGAACTCGCGCAGGCCGGCGCGCTCGGTCATCACCAGCGGGTGCGCACTGCCGCGCTGTTCCAGCAGCATTGCCGCACCGGTGGTTTCACTGACCCAGTCGACGCGGCCACGCCGCAGGTAACTGGACATCTGCCGTGCGTCCGGCGCCATCAGGATTTCGCCACGGCGGATACCGACCTCGTGCATGCGGGGCACCACGTAGTCCAGCAGGGGCTTGAGTTGCGCGTAATGCGTGGCGGGATCGTCGCTGATCCGTCCAAGCACCAATACCGGGGAAGGCGCCGCTGTCGCCGTCGCGGCAAAGCCTGCCCCGGCCAACAGCCCGCAGGCAATCAGACACCATCGTAGACCGCGCAAAACGGACACTCCCCTAGAGCCGCCGACAGCCTAGCCGAATCTTTCGAGATGTGACAGACGTCAGTTTCCGTTGCGCTTTGCCAGCATGGCCATGCGCTGCGCATCAGACAGAATGCCGCGCAGCAAACGCACTTCCTGCTCGCTCATGTCCGCGCGCAACAGCAGCCGCCGCAGCTTGCGCATCGCCGACTCCGGCGCCCGCCCCTTGTGGAAGTCGATCTCGTCCAGGGTCTGGCCCAGCTGGCCGAACATGCCTTCCAGTTGGGCATGGCTGGCCGGGCCCTCGCGCAGCGCACCGCCCGCCGCGGCGGGTGCAGCCTCCGCTTCGCCGGCCGCCAGCTGCGCCAGCCGCACTTCGTACGCCACGACTTGCACCGCCGCCGCCAGGTTGAGCGAGCTGAACGCTGGGTCCGACGGGATATGCAGCGCCGCATGGCAGAGCTGCAACTCGTCGTTGGTCAGGCCGGTGCGCTCGCGGCCGAACACGATCGCCACTTCGGCCGGTTCGCCAGCCTTGGCCCAGGCACGGCGTGCGCCCTCGTCCGGCGGCAGCTCTTCCAGCGCGACCCGGCGCGCACGCGCGGTGCAGCCGATCACCAGGGTGCAATCGGCCACCGCCTCGGCCAGGGTGGCGAAGATCGGCGCCTCGCCGAGCACGTCCTCGGCACCGGCCGAACGCCGATAGGCGTCTTCGTCGAGTGCACGCTCCGGCGCCACCAGCACCAGGCGCGACACCCCCATCGTCTTCATCGCGCGCGCGGCGGCGCCGATGTTGCCTGGATGCTGGGTGCCGACAAGAACGAAACGGATGCGCTGGCTGACGGACATGAACGGAGATTGGGGAGCGATTCGGTCGTAGATGGTAAACTGCGCGGCCGGCTTTGGTGCCGGACCGCTCTTTTACCTTCGCCATTTTCGATTCTGCCTTCACGGGAGCTTTAACCATGCAGAAACCCGCCGTCACCGTCATGGTCAAAGCCGCCCGCCTCGCCGGCAATGTGCTGTTGCGCGGTATCAACAAGCTCGATGCGCTCAACGTGGTGCAGAAAGGCCGCATGGACTACGCCAGCGAAGTCGATGCCGATGCCGAGAAGGTCATCATCAAGGAACTCAAGCGCGGCTACCCCGAGTACGCCGTGTTCGGCGAAGAAGGCGGCGTGCAAGGTGGCAAGAGTGGCCGCTACACCTGGGTCATCGACCCGCTGGACGGCACCAGCAACTATCTGCGCGGCTTCCCGCATTACTGCGTGTCGATCGCGCTGGTGGAAAACGGCGAGCCTACCGACGCGGTGATCTTCGACCCGCTGCGCAACGAGCTGTTCACCGCCAGCCGCGGCGCCGGCGCGGTGCTCAACGACCGCCGCATCCGCATCGCCGAACGCAAGGACCTGGAAGGCGCGATGGTCCATACCGGCTTCCCGCCGCGCGAGCGCGCACGCACCAGTGCGCAGCTGAAGTGCGTCGATGCGTTGCTGGTGCAGGCCGAGGATGTGCGTCGTACCGGTTCTGCCGCGTTGGACCTGGCCTATGTGGCCTGCGGCCGGGCCGATGCGTATTTCGAGGCCGGCGTCAAAGCCTGGGACATCGCGGCCGGCGTGCTGCTGGTGCGCGAAGCCGGTGGCCGCGTCTGCGACTACAAGGGCGCCACTCCGCCGCGCATGGACAACATGGGCCCGGAAACGCAGCAGATCGTGGCCGGCAACATCAAGATCAGCGACGCGCTGCAGAAGGTCATCGTCAATACCGGCTACGCCCGCGAGTTCGACGCCAAGTTCTGATCGCTGCCCGATCCCAAGTTCTGGTCGGCGCCGCACACCGTAGGAGCGCGCCAGAGCGCGACGGGGCTTCCCGGCAAAGCCCTCGCGACCAGGGTCGCTCCTACAACAGCGCGTAGCAAAACGAACAAGGCCGGGATCACTCCCGGCCTTGTGCGTTCCAGCTCGATGCAAAGCCCATCGGCGCCACACACCGTAGGAGCGCGCCAGAGCGCGACGGGCCTTTCCCAGCAAAGCCCCTCGCGACCAGGGTCGCTCCTACAACAGCGCGTAGCAAAACGCACAAGGCCGGGATCACTCCCGGCCTTGTACGTTCCAGTTCGATGCAAAGCCCATCGGCGCCGCACACCGTAGGAGCGCGCCCGAGCGCGACGGGGCTTTCCCAGCAAAGCCCCTCGCGACCAGGGTCGCTCCTACAACAGCGCGGAGCAAACACAAAAGGCCGGGATCGCTCCCGGCCTTGTGCGTTGGGTGACGCTGTCACAGCGCTACGTGGAACCTAGCGCTGATGCAGGACTTCAGGCGATCGCAGCGTGGTAGCGGCGCTCGACTTCTTCCCAGTTCACTGCGTTGTAGAACGCGCCGATGTATTCCGGGCGACGGTTCTGGTACTTCAGGTAGTACGCGTGTTCCCACACGTCCAGACCCAGGATCGGGGTGTTGCCTTCGAACAGCGGGCTGTCCTGGTTGGCGGTGCTTTCCACCACCAGCTTCTTGTCCGGGGTCACGCTCAACCAGGCCCAGCCCGAGCCGAAACGGCTGACGGCGGCCTTGGTGAAGGCTTCCTTGAACTTCTCGAAACCACCGATGTCCTTGTCGATCGCCTTGGCGACCTCGCCCTTGGGCTCACCGCCGCCATTGGGCGACAGCACGGTCCAGAACAGCGAATGGTTGGCGTGGCCACCACCGTTGTTGCGCACCGGGCCCTGCAGGTTTTCCGGCAGGCTCTTCAGCTTGGACACCAGCTCTTCCACCGGCAGGTCGGCGTACTCAGTCCCTTCCAGCGCCGCGTTGACGTTGTTGATATAGGTCTGGTGATGCTTGGTGTGATGGATTTCCATCGTCTGCGCATCGATGTTGGGTTCCAGCGCGTCGTAGGCGTAGGGCAACTGCGGGAGGGTGTAGGCCATGCGTGTCTCCTGGACTTGCCGCCCGGCGAAGACCGGGCGTTGCGGGGTAGATGGTAAGGACGGCGGCGGCGCTTACCAAGGGTATTGGCAGGGAAACTTCATCCCATCGCATGCCGCGTCGTGTTCGCTGCACACCTTGCACCATGCCCCGGTTACTTGGGCGTGAACCGTCCCACCGGCCGGCACGTTCAAAGTCGACACAGTCGCGCAGCGGCATACTTGCTCTGCCGTCCCAAACTCCTGTTTTCGGAACCGTCATGCGCAAGCCCGCTTTGCTGATCGTCGCCATCGTGCTGCTCGTCACCGGGTTGTGGGGCATGCGCGCGATGCAGACACCCAAGCCGCACTTCGCGCCGCAGCTCAGCGCGCCGATCGCCGCGGCAGCACCGGTCGAACGCTCACCGCAGCAACAAGCGTTGCCGGGGTTTCTGCCGACCGAGGCCATGGCCACGATCGTGCTGATCCAGCGCGGCGGGCCATTCCCGCATCCGCAGGACGGCAGCGTGTTCGGCAATCGTGAGCAGCGCCTGCCCGAGCGTCCGCGCGGCTACTACCACGAGTACACCGTGGAAACGCCAGGCAGCTCCGATCGCGGTGCGCGCCGCATCGTCACCGGCGGTACGCCGCCGCAAGCGTGGTATTACAGCGACGATCACTACCAGAGTTTCAGATCGTTCCAGGGCCCGGCCCCGGAGCAGGCACCATGAGCGCAGGCGACTTCGCACTGGATCTGTCCGACCCGCAGCAATCGGGCGTCTATCAAGCCGAGACCGACGACCTGGACACCATGGCCGCCCTCGCACGCGATGCAGGCCTGCACATCCTGCGCGTGGACCTGGCCAGTTGCAGCGACAAGCACAGGTTGCTGATGCGTCTGGCCACCCAACTGGACTTCCCGGCCGGCTTCGGCCGCAACTGGGACGCGCTCTCCGATGCCTTGCGCGATCTGGCATGGCTGCCGGCGTCGCATGGCTATGCGCTGCTGATCGACGGCGCCGATGCGCTGGCCCGCGCTGCGCCGAACGACCGCGACACCTTGCTGGACATCCTCGACGAAGCGGCTACCGCCTGGGCCGCGCGCGGGCTGACGTTTGCGGCATTCGTGGCGCCTGCGAGTGCCTGCGACTAGGCGCTGCCTGCGAGACGCGTCCCGCAATCACGGGACACAGCACGACCAACACAGCGTATTGGTGATCGGTGATCACCGGTGCGTATCCAGCGCGTGTTTTACGCGACGCGCTGCCCCACGGCTGCCACCCCTGTAGTAGGAGGCGTGGTGCCAGTTATCGCTCCACACATCCACAAGGCCGGCACGCAGTCGCGCACCGGCCCGATCATCAACTATCCAGTTCGCTCCAGCGCGCGAACGCCGCATCCAGCCGAGCCTGCGCATCGCCCAATGCGGCGGTATGCGCGGCCATCGCCGCACTGTCGCGCTGGTAGAAGGCCGGGTCGTTCATCGCCTCGGTCAGTGCCGCGACCTGTTGCTCCAGGGTTTCGATCAAGGCCGGCAACTGCTCCAGCTCACGCGCGTCCTTGTAGCTGAGCTTGCGCTTGGGCGCGGCATCGACCGGCAGCGCAGCCGCCACCGGCGTAGTCGCCGCCGCCGTCGCCGATGCCTTGGCGACCGCCATCGCGTTGGGCGCCGGGGTGCGACGCTGACGCAACGAATCGCTGTACCCGCCGACGTAATCGCCGATCAGGCCCTCGCCCTCCATCACCAGCGTGGAGGTCACCACGTTGTCGAGGAAGTCGCGGTCATGGCTGACCAGCAACAAGGTGCCGGTGTACTCGCCCAGCAGCTCTTCCAGCAGCTCCAGCGTTTCCACGTCCAGATCGTTGGTCGGTTCGTCCATCACCAGCAGGTTGGACGGCTGCGCGAACAGGCGGGCCAGCAGCAGCCGATTGCGCTCGCCACCGGACAGCCGGGTGATCGGCGCACGTGCGCGCTCGGGGGTGAACAAAAAGTCCTGCAGATACGCATGCACATGCTTGCGCTTGCCGTTGATCTCGATGAAGTCGCGGCCTTCGGCCACGTTCTCGATCGCGCTCCAGTCCTCGCGCAGCGTGGAACGGTACTGATCGAAGTAGGCGATCTGCAGATTGGTGCCGATGCGGATCTCGCCCTGCTGCGCCTGCAGATCGCCCAGCAGCAACTTCAGCAAGGTGGTCTTGCCGCTGCCATTGGGGCCGATCAGCCCGATGCGGTCGCCGCGCTGGATGATGGTCGAAAAATCCTTGACCATCGTGCGCGCGCCGAATGCGAAACCGACTTCCTTGGCCTCGATCACCTTCTTGCCAGAGGACTCGCCCTGCGAGACTTCCATGCGCACATTGCCGGTCAAGTCGCGGCGCTGCACGCGCTCGTTGCGCATCGATTCCAGACGCCGCACACGGCCTTCGTCGCGGGTACGCCGCGCCTTGATGCCCTGACGGATCCAGATTTCTTCCTGCGCCAGCATCTTGTCGAAGCGCGCGTTTTCCTGCGCCTGCGCATTGAGCCGCTCTTCGCGGCGCCGCTCGTAATTGGCCCAGTCGCCCGGCCAGCTGGTGACCTGGCCACGATCGATCTCGACGATGCGGGTGGCCAACGCACGCAGGAAGCGCCGGTCATGGGTGACGAACAACACGCTGCCGTTCCAGTTCTTCAGGAACGACTCCAGCCAATCGATGGCTTCGATGTCCAGATGGTTGGTCGGCTCGTCCAGCAGCAGCACATCCGGCGAGGACACCAGCGAGCGCGCCAGCAGCACGCGCCGCTTCATGCCGCCGGACAACCGCGCAAACTCCGCATCGCCGTCCAGTTCAAGCTTGGTCAGCGTCTCGCTGACGCGCTGATCCAGCGCCCAGCCGTCGGCCGCATCGATCTTGGCCTGCACCTTGCCGAATGCGTCGGCATCGAACACCTCGGCATGACTGAGCTGGTGGAACTCGGCCAGCCAATGACCCAGCTCGCCCAGGCCGTCGGCCACCACATCGAACACGCTACCGCCGGTGCCCTGCGGCACTTCCTGCTCCAGCCGCGCGATGCGCACGCCCTGTTGCACGCGCACTTCGCCGTCGTCGGGCTTGAGCTCGCCGGCAATCAGTTTCATCAAGGTCGATTTGCCGGCGCCGTTGCGGCCGATCAGGGCGATACGCTCGCCCGGCTCGATCGTGAGGTCGGTTTTTTCCAGCAACAAGGGGCCGCCGACGCTGTAGTCGACGCTTTGCAGAGTGATTAAAGGCATGGGCTGATTGTACGGGAATCGGGAATGGTGAATCGGGAATGGAAAAAGCCTCGCCGTCGCGAATCCCCAATCCCCACTGCCCAATCCCGGCTAAAATGCGCCATGAACGAATTCTCCGCGCTGCCGCTGTCGCCGGCCCTGGCCCCCGGCATCGACGCCCTTGGCTACACCGTCCTTACCCCCATCCAGGCACAGAGCCTGCCGCCGATCCTGCAGGGGCTGGACGTCATCGCCCAGGCGCCGACCGGCAGCGGCAAGACCGCCGCCTTCGGGCTGGGCCTGCTGCAGAAGCTCGACCCGGCGCTGACCCGCGCGCAGGCGCTGGTGCTGTGCCCCACCCGCGAGCTTGCCGATCAGGTCGGCAAGCAGTTGCGCAAGCTGGCCACCGGCATCCCCAACATGAAGCTGGTGGTGCTGACCGGCGGCATGCCGCTCGGCCCGCAACTGGCCTCGCTGGAGGCGCATGACCCGCAAGTGGTGGTCGGCACGCCCGGCCGCATCCAGGAACTGGCCCGCAAGCGCGCCCTGCATCTGGGCGGCGTGCGCACGCTGGTGCTGGACGAGGCTGACCGCATGCTCGACATGGGCTTCGAAGAACCCATCCGCGAGATCGCCAGCCGCTGCGACAAGCACCGCCAGAGCCTGCTGTTCTCGGCCACCTTCCCGGACATCATCCGCACACTGGCGCGCGAGATCCTCAAGGACCCGGTCGAAATCACCGTCGAGGGCGCCGACAACGCGCCGGAAATCGACCAGCAATTCTTCGAGGTCGACCCGACCTACCGGCAGAAGGCCGTCGCCGGTCTGCTGCTGCGCTTCAATCCCGAATCCAGCGTGGTGTTCTGCAATACCCGCAAGGAGGTGGACGAGGTGGCCGGCTCGCTGCAGGAGTTCGGCTTCTCCGCGCTCGCCCTGCACGGCGACATGGAACAGCGCGACCGCGACGAAGTGCTGGTGCGCTTCGTCAACCGCAGCTGCAACGTGCTGGTGGCCAGCGATGTGGCCGCACGCGGGCTCGACGTGGAAGACCTGTCGGCAGTGGTCAATTACGAGCTGCCCACCGATACCGAAACCTACCGCCACCGCATCGGCCGCACCGCGCGCGCCGGCAAGCGTGGATTGGCGCTCAGCCTGGTGGCCCCGCGCGAGACCGGCCGCGCGCAGGCGCTGGAAGCCGAACAGGGCCAGCCACTGAAGTGGTCGCGCGCGCCCCTGGCCACCGCCCGCCCGGCGCAGCTGCCGCAGGCGGCCATGACCACGCTGCGCATCGACGGCGGCAAGACCGACAAGCTGCGTGCCGGCGACATCCTCGGCGCACTGACCGGCGAAGCCGGACTGTCGGGCGCGGCGATCGGCAAGATCGCGATCTACCCCACCCGCTCCTATGTCGCCATCGCCCGCGCGCAGGTCGCCAAGGCGCTGGCGCATCTGCATGCAGGCAAGATCAAGGGGCGCCGGTTCCGGGTCAGCAAGCTGTAATCAACGCGCGGCAGCGACCCTGCCGACCACCGATCGGGCGGCGGCGACAGCGCCTGCCGCACGCTCCACAGGGATGCGCATGCTTGCGCATTCCCGTTTTCAGAAAGCCTGATCGGCGAGCTGCTCGATCGGCAAGACGCCTGGGTCAGTAGCTCAAGGTAGCCAGCAACGGCACGTCATTGGCCCACTTCTCGCGGCCCTGCAGCGCCAGCAACTCGACCAGCACCGCCGCGCCGACCACTTCCAGCTCCAGCTGTGCAGCCAGACTCAGGGCCGCGCGCAGCGTACCGCCGGTGGCAAGCACGTCGTCGACGATCAACACGCGCGCGCCGCGTGGCAACGCGTCCTCGTGCATTTCGATGCGGTCGGTACCGTATTCCAGCGCGTATTCCTGGACCAGCGTACGCCCGGGCAGTTTGCCGGGCTTGCGCACCGGCACAAAGCCGGTACGTAGTTCGCGCGCCAGCGCCGACCCCAGGATGAAACCGCGCGCCTCGATGCCCAGCACCGCATCCAGCGGCGTGGTGCGCCAGGGCTGCGCCATTTCATCCAGCGCCGAGGCGAAGTCCGGCCCATCCGACAGCAGCGGCGTGATGTCCTTGAAGACGATGCCCGGCTTGGGAAAATCGGCGATGTCGCGGATTCGCTCGGACCATTGGTTGGGTCCGGAAGAATTGGTGCCGGCGCAGCGGGTGCAGTCAGTCATGGTGGTGGTGGCGTCTAGGCCGGTGGGGACCACCCTATTCTAGGCTGCGCGCGCTCACGACGCCGCGTTTACGACATACCTGCATCTGAGCGCGTCAGGAACTGCAGGACAGCATCGAGCAACCGGCGCGGTCGCGCGCCCAGTCCGGCCGCCGTGCGGCAAACGCCTCGCGGCCCGGCTGCTCGTCGTACGGGTGACGCATGACCTCCAGCAACTCTTCTACGCCGGACGCATCGCCCTGCTCGGCCAGATCGATCGCCTGCTGCGCCAGATAGTTGCGCAGCACATAGCGCGGGTTGGCCAGGCGCATGCGTTCGCGCCGCACCTCCGGCGACAGCGTGTCCTGCTGCAGCCGCTCAGCGTAGCGCTGCAGCCAGTCCTGCAGCTGCGCGACATGCGCGAGGCGCTTGTCCTGGTCATAGAACGCCTCACGCAACAGATCGGGATCCGGATGCTCCGGCACCAACGCGATCAGGCCGCGGAAGGTCAGCGTCATGTCCATTTCCGCGTTGTGCATCAGCGCGCGCAGCGCATCGATCAGCTGCAGATCCTCGTCGCGGCAGTCGGCCAGACCCAACTTGGCGGCAGTGTCGCGGCGGTCGCAGGCTAGGTAGGTATCGCGGAAGCGGTCCAGCCCCAGCTGCAACTGCGCCTGGTCGGCAAATAGCGGCGCCAGCGCCTGCGCCAGGCGCCCGAGGTTCCAATACGCGACCTGGGGCTGGGTGCCGAAGCGGTAGCGACGGCCCTGCGCATCGGTGGTGTTCGGCGTCCAGTCCGGGTCGTAGTCGTCGACCCAGCCGTAGGGGCCGTAGTCGATGGTCAGCCCCAGGATCGACATGTTGTCGGTGTTCATCACCCCATGCACGAAGCCCACCCGCATCCAGTGCGCCACCATCACCGCGGTGCGCTCGCAGACCTGCGCGAACCAGGCTGCGTACAGCGCCTCGCCAGCACCTTGCAGCTGCGGGAAGTCGCGCGCGATGGTGAAGTCCACCCATTGCCGCAGCAGCGCCAGATCGCCGCGCGCACCGGGCAGCTCGAAGTTGCCGAAGCGGATGAACGACGGCGCCACCCGGCACACGATCGCGCCCGGCTCGCGCTGCGGCCGGCCGTCGTAAAACATGTCGCGCACCACCGCATCGCCGGTGGTGACCAGGCTCAGCGCGCGCGTGGTCGGCACGCCCAGGTGATGCATCGCTTCGCTGCACAGGAATTCGCGAATGGACGAGCGCAGTACCGCCCGGCCATCGGCACCGCGCGAATAAGGGGTCGGGCCGGCACCCTTGAGCTGCAACTCGTAGCGACCGCCATCGACCCCGATTGCCTCGCCCAGCGAGATCGCCCGGCCATCGCCCAACTGGCCGGCCCAATGTCCGAACTGGTGCCCGCCATAATTGACCGCCCACGGCTGCATGCCCGGGTACAGCGCATTGCCGGCGAATACCTCGGCAAACTGCGCGCTGCCGATCTGGGCCTCATCCAGCCCCAGCCGTTGGGCGACATCGGCCGAATACGCCAGCAAGCACGGCGCGGCTACCGGCGTCGGCATCACCGTCGACCATGCAGCGCGTACCTCGCGGCGGCGTGGACCTTGTTCGGAATCACCGGGCAGCTGCTGGCGCAGGCGGTTGTCAAACTGCAGAGTCGTCATGCATGCCAGCGTAGGCCAACGACAGTGAACTTCGCATGGGCAACCACGCATCCGGCGTTGCGCACGTACCGTATCTTCGAGCAGCTGGCCGCCAGCAAACGGGCTCGTCCTGCACACGCAGGCAACAGCCGCCGCGTTATTCCTCCCCGCCCCTCAAACGACATCGCCCATGCCCTCGCGCACTTCCTGCTGGTTTCGCCCCGCCCTGCTGCTGCTCGGCTCGCTGACACTGACTGCCTGCAGCAGCGTGTTCTTCGGCGGCATCAACGCCGCCTCCAGCCGCGACGGCATTGTCGAGCACCGTGACCAGGTGTTCGATCCGGCGCATGGTCTGGCCCTGGACGTCTACCAGCCGCGCGGCGCGGTGGATGCACCGGTGGTGGTGTTCTTCTATGGCGGCACCTGGAAGCGCGGGACGCGCGCCAACTATCGCTGGGTCGGACGCGCGCTCGCGCGACAGGGCGTGGTGGCGATGGTGGCCGACTACCGCAAGTATCCGCAGGTCGGCCTGCAGGGCTTCATGTCCGACGCTGCCGGCGCCACCGCCTGGGGCTATCGGCATGCGCACGACTACGGTGGCGACCCGACGCGCCTGGCGGTGATGGGCCACTCTGCCGGCGCGCATATGGCCGCGCTGCTGGGTACCGACGCGCACTGGCTGCAGGTGCAAGGCCTGCAACCCCGGCAACTGTGCGGGGTGGTGGGTCTGGCCGGGCCCTACGACTTTCTGCCACTGACCGACCCGGAGCTGATCGAGATCTTCGGCGAGGCACCGGCCGCGCAACAGCAATCGCAGCCGGTGCGCTATGTCGGCGGCGACGAACCGCCGATGCTGCTGCTGCACGGCGATGCCGATCGCGTGGTCGAGCTGCAGAACAGCACCTCGTTGCAGCACGCCCTGCAACGCAAGGGCGGCACGGCCGAGTTGAAGGTCTACCCGGGCATGGGCCATCTCGGCATCGTGCTGGCGCTGCGCAAACCGCCCGAGCGCTCGCCCGTGCTGCGCGACACGCTGCAGTTCCTGCGGCAATGTCGGGCGCCTTAATTGGGCGGTACGGGATTGAGCGGTACGGGATTGGGGAGTCGGGATTGGGGATTCGCCAAACCCTGGCAGGACACCGTCAAGGCACGGTGACCTGCGGCCTCCCTGCGCGCATACCGCAACGTCACTCGGCGGGCTTGCGCCCCATCAGCTCGAACGGGCCGCCCTTCTTCAGCGCGGCCTGGTATGCCGGACGCGCCTCGATACGCGCGATAAACGCGCGCAGGCGCGGATAGCTTTCCAGCCCGCCGCCACGTGCAGCGGCGGCCTGTACCGGGAAGCTCATTTGGATGTCGGCTGCGGTGAAGCGCTCACCGGCGAACCATTCGCTTGCCTGCAGCGACTGCTCCATCCAGTCCAGATGCAGTTTGAGCTGCGGACCGACAAAGCCGGACATGGCCTTGTCCACGATGGCACGCGCGATCGGCTTGGCGAAGAACGGCATCGGCGCACTGCGAATCCGCCCGAAGATCAGCGTCATCAGCAACGGCGGCATTGCCGAGCCTTCGGCGTAATGCATCCAGTAACGGAACTTCAGGCGCTCCGGCGACTCCAGCGGACGCGGCGGCGGCGACAGCGCGCATTCGGTGTCGTAGCGTTCGGTCAGGAACTCCAGGATCGCGCCGGACTCGGCCACGGTCAGCTCGCCGTCGACAACCACCGGCGACTTGCCGAGCGGATGGATGGCACGCAATGCCGCCGGCGCCAGCATGGTCTTGGGATCGCGCTCGTGCCGCACGATCTGGTATGGCAGCGCCAGTTCCTCCAGCAGCCACAGCACGCGCTGGGAACGGGAATTGTTGAGATGGTGGACAGTGATCATGGAAGAGGCTGCACGCGGAAAGCGCACATGCTACCGATTGGCGTGTCGTCGCTGCGCTCACCTGAGCGGGCCGAACCGCCGCACTCTCTATTGCACTGATCAAACCGCGCCCAATAAAAAACGCCGGTCGCTTGCGCGACCGGCGTTTTTGGCAACCTTACGGTTGCAGACGGATTAGACCGCCTGCACCTGGTCAGCCTGCATGCCCTTCTGGCCCTGCACGGCGACGAAGGTCACTTTCTGGCCTTCCTGCAGCGACTTGAAGCCGGTGCCCTGGATGGCACGGAAGTGCACGAACAGGTCCGGGCCGCTTTCCGGGGTGATGAAGCCGAAGCCCTTGGCATCGTTGAACCACTTCACGGTACCGCTCTGACGATCTGACATTTACAAACTCCTGAACTATAGATGGATAAATCGCAGCGTCCGAAAAGCCGGAGCTGAGACTGAGTTGCAGGCGTTGGTAAAGCGGAACGATGAAGCGAGATCTGTAACGATCCGGCTGCATCAGGCCACGATTCACGGTGACCCTTGCAAACACAGTGCGTGCACAGTACTCGCGTTCCCAGCAAAAAGCGACACCTTGCGTCAAATTTTTTACTGTCAGGCCGAATCTGACCACCTGTCAGGCCCCTTCCCTCTCGATTTCAGCACATGAATGCGCCTCCCCTGCCGTCCCGCCCGAATATCTGGGTCGATGCCGATGCCTGCCCCGCAGTCATCCGCGACATCCTTTTCCGCGCTGCCGCACGTACCGGCACCGCGGTGACGCTGGTCGCCAATCATTTCCTACCCACCCCTCGCCTGGCCCACGTGCGTGCGCTGCAGGTGCCTGGAGGAGCGGACGCGGCCGACGACGCCATCGCCGCACGGGTGGCCGCAGGCGACCTGGTCGTCACCCAGGACATTCCGCTGGCCGCTCGCGTACTGGAGGCGGGAGCGGCCGCCGTCAGCCCGCGTGGCGAGCCGTTTACCCGCGACAGTATCAACGAGCGCCTGTCGGTCCGCGGCTTTCTGGAGGAACTGCGCGGCGCCGGCGTGGTCACCGGCGGGCCGGCGGCCCTGCACCCGCGCGACCGCCAGGCATTTGCCGCCCAGTTGGACCGTTGGCTGGCCGAGATGGCGCGGCGCTGACCGCAACACGCCGGCATTGCAACGGGGGCGTATCATAAGTGCCCTTTGCAACCGGCATCCTGATGGCCCTTACCGCCACCGTCCGCAGGGCGGAACTCCAGATCAGCGACATGGACCGTGGCTACTACGCCAACCATTCGTTAACCCTGGCCCAGCACCCCTCCGAAACCGACGAGCGCCTGATGGTACGGCTGCTGGCGTTCGCGCTGTTCGCCGACGACCGCCTGGAATTCGGCCGCGGCCTCAGCAACGAGGACGAGCCCGACCTGTGGCGGCGCGACTACACCGGCGACCCGGACCTGTGGATCGACCTCGGCCAGCCGGACGAAAGCCGAGTGCGCAAGGCCTGCAATCGGTCGCGCGAAGCGGTGGTGATCGGCTATGGCGGCCAGGCCACCGAAACCTGGTGGAAGAAGCAGGCCAACGCGCTTAGCCGGCAGCGCAACCTGCGCGTGATCGAGCTGGACTCGCAAGCCACTGAAGCGCTGGGCGCGCTGATCCAGCGCGGCATGCGCTTCGACGTGATCATCCAGGACGGTGAGGTGCAGATGCTGGCCGACCACGGCAGCGTCACCCTGACCCCGATGGTGCGGCAAGCCCCGGCCGAATGAGCATGCGTTGCGACGTGCTGGTCATCGGTGCCGGCGCGGCCGGACTGATGAGCGCCTTCACCGCAGGCCGGCGCGGCCGTCAGGTGCTGGTGATCGACCATGCCAACAAGGTCGGCAAGAAGATCCTGATGTCCGGTGGCGGCCGCTGCAATTTCACCAATACCAGCACCACGCCGGGCAACTTCCTCTCGGCCAACCGCCACTTCTGCAAGTCCGCCCTCGCCCGCTACAGCCCGCTGGATTTCGTGGAGATGGTCGAGCGCCACGGCATCGCCTATCACGAGAAAGAGCTGGGCCAGCTGTTCTGCGACATCTCGTCCAAGCAGATCGTGCGCATGCTGCTGGACGAGTGCGAGGCGGCGGGCGTGCAGGTGCGTACCGACTGCAAGGTGCAATCGGTGCAGCG
The DNA here is from genome assembly GCF_040202355.2 of Xanthomonas sp. WHRI 7064. Classification (NCBI taxonomy): domain Bacteria; kingdom Pseudomonadati; phylum Pseudomonadota; class Gammaproteobacteria; order Lysobacterales; family Lysobacteraceae; genus Xanthomonas; species Xanthomonas sp. WHRI 7064. Next base: position 2,706,731 of record NZ_CP167821.1, read on the forward strand.
CGGCAGCGACGGCTTCAGCGTGGAGACCAGCCAGGGACGCGTGCAGGCGCAGTCGCTGATCGTGGCGACCGGCGGGCTGTCGATTCCGAGCATGGGCGCCAGCGGCTTCGGCTATGCGCTGGCCCAGCAGTTCGGCCACACGCTGTTGCCGACGCGTGCCGGGCTGGTGCCGCTGACCCTGAGCGGCAAGCACCAGGAACGGCTGCAGGACCTGTCCGGGCTGGCGCTACCGGTCCAGGCGCAGTGCAACGGGGTCAGCTTCCGCAACTTCATGCTGGTCACCCACCGCGGCGTCAGCGGCCCGGCCATCCTGCAGATCTCCTCGTACTGGCAGCCCGGCGACGACCTGCGCCTGGACCTGCTGCCCGGCCAGGATGCGGCGGCGTGGCTGCGCGACCAGAAAAATCAGCGTGGCGCCACCGAACTGCGCAACGTGCTGGCCGACGTGCTGCCGCGGCGGTTCGCCCAGCGCCTGTGCGAGGTGTGGTTGCCGGACAAGCCGGTCCGCCAGCTCGACCCGCCCCAGTTGCAGGCCGCAGCCGACCTGCTGGCCGCCTTCCCGCTGATCGCCAGTGGAACCGAAGGCTATCGCACCGCTGAAGTAACGCTGGGAGGTGTCGATACCAACCAGGTCTCCAGTGCGAGCATGGAGTCGCGCCTGGTGGCCGGCCTGTACTTCGTCGGCGAGGTACTGGATGTGACCGGCTGGTTGGGCGGCTACAACTTTCAGTGGGCATGGGCGTCCGGCCATGCCGCCGGGAGCGTGGCCTGATGTCAGCTTCGACACATGGAAACGTGGCCTGAGTCTCACCCCGGATGCGGCCTTGTCCACAGACATGGACGCAGCCGAGTTCCTTCGTGTATTAAAGCCCGTCGCTAGGGAAACGCGCATGCAAAAAGGCAAAGATCTCACCCTCCGCCTGATGATCGTCGACGACAGTGTCGAAAGCGCGGAGGCGATCGTGACCGCGCTGCGCAACGGCGGCATCGCAGTGCGTCCGTCGCGACCGCAGACGCCGGAAGAGCTCGCCAGCATGCTGTCGGGGCAGATCGACCTGGCCCTGCACGGGCAGGCGCTGCAGATCCCGATGAGCGCGTTGCAGCAGCAGATCGCCGGCAGCGGCAAGGATATTCCGATCATCCTGCTGGCCGAGCGGATCGAGGAAAACGCGCTGGTCGAGGCCGCGGCACATGGCATTCGCGCCATCGTGCTGCGTCATCGCCCCGAACACCTGCTGGCGCTGGTGCGCTCGGAATGGGCCGACCTGCAGGCACGCCGTGGCCTGCGCCGCATCGAGGCACAGATGCGCGAGACCGAGCGGCGCTGCGATGCCCTGATCGCCTCCTCGCGCGACCCGATCGCCTACGTGCACGAAGGCATGCACATCCGCGCCAACGAGGCGTATCTGGACATGTTCGGCTTCGAGTCGTTCGACGATGTCGAGGGCGTGTCGCTGCTGGACATGATCGCCGCCCAGTACGTCGACGATTTCAAGCAACTGCTCAAGGCGATGTCCAAGGGCGAGCCGCCGCCGGCGCAGTACAAGGTCGACGCGCGCCGGCTCGAAGGCGACACCTTCCCGGCGACGATGGAGTTCGCCACCGCGACCTACGAAGGCGAGCCGTGCATCCAGGTGGTGTTCCGCCGTCGCGAGGAATTCGACCCGGAGCTGGCGCGCGAGGTCGAGGACCTGCGCCAGCGCGACCAGGTCACCGGCCTGCTCAACCGCCCCACCTTCATGGTCGCGCTGGAACAGGCGGTGGCGCGCGCCGGCCGCAGCGAAGGCCAGTCCGGCTTCCTGTTGATCGAGCCCGACCACTACGCGCGCCTGCTGCCCGAGATCGGCCTGGATTCAGCCGACGCGCTGATCGCCGCGCTGGCCGCGCACGTGGCCAACGTGAGCGACGACAGCGTGGTCGCCGCACGTTTCGGCGAGCACAGCTTTGCGTTGTTGATGGACGGCAATTACGCGCGCACGCATGCACTGGCGGAGCTGGTACGCGACACCTTTGCGCAGCATGTCTTCAGCATCGGCGCGCGTTCGGCCACGGTGACGGTGAGCATCGGCGGGGTGCAGATCGGCGAGAAGATCGCCAGCATCGGCCAGGTGCTCAACCGCGGCACCGAGGCTGTGCGCACCACCGCCGAGCTCGGCGGCAATGCGGTCAGCATCTACGACCCTGCCGCGGCCGACCGGGCTGAAGAGGAACGCATCGAGCGCTGGGTGCAGCAACTGCGCGAGGCGCTGGTCGGCGACGGCTTCCTGCTGCATTACCAGCCGGTGCTCAACCTGCAGGGCGAGCCGCTGGAGCTGTACCAGGCCTTCCTGCGACTGGAGCGCAACGGCGAGATGATGTCGCCGAACGCCTTCATGGCGATCGCCGAAGAACACGATCTGATCACCGAGATCGACCGCTGGGTGGTGGCACGCGCGATCCGCCAGCTCGGCGAGCGGCAACGTGCAGGACACAGGACGCACCTGCTGGTACGCATCGGGCCCAACTCGTTCTCCGATCCGCAGATGATCGACATCATCCGCGAGCAGCTGGCCGTGTACGGCGTGCCGGGCGAACGGCTGTGGCTGCAGACGCCGGAATCGAAGGTGTTCACCCATCTGCGCAATGCCCAGCAGTTCCTGGCGGCGGTGTCGGCGATGGGCTGCAAGGTCGGGCTGGAACAGTTCGGCTCGGGCCTGGACTCGTTCCAGTTGCTGGCGCATTTCCAGCCGGCCTTCCTCAAGCTCGATCGCGGCATCACCGGCGAAGTGGCCTCGGCGCGCGAAAGCCAGGAAAAGATCCGCGAGATCACCTCGCGCGCGCAGCCGGCCGGCATCCTCACCGTGGCCGAGTTCGTGGCCGATGCGCAGTCGATGAGCACCTTCTTCAGCGCCGGGGTGGACTATGTGCAAGGCGATTTCGTCGCCCCGACCGGGCCGTTGATGAACTACGAGTTCGGCTGAGACCTGCAGCTACACCGCATCACCGCCGCCTCTCTCCACCCAACAAAAAACCCGCAGGACGCGGGTTTTTTGTTTGGCGGCACGCATCGGTTGGCGCTACCGTCTTACATCGCCGCACCGTTGGCGGCGCGCAGCGCGGCGATGCGCTCGGACAGCGGCGGGTGGCTCAGGAACAACCGGCGCAACCCATCGCCACCACCGCCGGAAATGCCGAAAGCCTGCACCTGCGAAGGCAGGCTGTTCTGGCCATGGTTGAGCGACAGGCGTTCCAATGCGGCGATCATCTTGCCGCGGCCCGCCAGTTGCGCGCCACCGGCATCGGCACGGAATTCGCGGCGCCGCGAGAACCACATCGCGATCATCGTCGCGAACAGGCCGAACACCATCTCCAGCACGAACACGATGATGTAGTAGGCAAAGCCGCGGCCACCGTCGCGATTACCCGACATGGCGCTGTCGATGACGCCGCCGACCACGCGCGCCAGCACGATCACGAAGGTATTGAGCACGCCCTGCAGCAAGGCCATGGTGACCATGTCGCCATTGGCGACATGCGCAATTTCATGGCCCAGCACCGCCTCGGCCTCGTCCTGGCTCATGTTCTGCAGCAGCCCGGTGGACACCGCCACCAGCGCGTTGTTGCGGTTGGCGCCGGTGGCGAAGGCATTGATCTCCGGGCCGTCGTAGACCGCCACTTCCGGCATGCCGATGCCGGCCGCCTCGGCCTGACGGCGCACCGTCGCCAGCAGCCAGCGCTCGGTCGGCGTGCGCGGCTCGCTGATCACCTGCGCGCCGGTGCTGCGCTTGGCCATGAACTTGGACAGCAGCAACGAGATGAAGGAGCCGCCGAACCCGAACACGGCCGCCATCACCAGCAAGCCGCTCATCTGCGCGGGATTGACGCCCAGCACCGACATCACGATGCCGGCCAGCACCAGCACCGCAAAATTGGTCAGCAGGAACAGGAAAATGCGGTTGAACATGGTGCGACGACTCCACGCGAGCAAGATGAGCTGCAGCAGATCTGCGGTCGTCAGCGCTTGAAATCAAGCGATCACCTGACCGACGATTCAGCCGATCATGCCAGCTCTCCCCTACCGCGGCCGCTTCGCGCCCTCCCCGACCGGCCCGCTGCACTTCGGCTCCCTGCTGGCGGCGTTCGGCAGCTGGCTGCTCGCGCGGCATGCCGGCGGTCAGTGGTGCGTGCGCATCGAAGACATCGATCCGCCGCGTGCCGAACCCGGCGCCTCCGCGCGCCAGCTGCGCACGCTGGCCGCCTTCGGCCTGCACTCGGACCTGCCGGTGCTGTATCAATCCGAGCGCCACGCGCAGTACGAGGCTGCCGTCACCACCTTGCTGGAGGCGGGACTGGCGTTCGAATGCAGCTGCAGCCGGGCCGACCTTGCCGGCATGGGCGGCATCCACCACGCCTGCGTGGCGCCGCTGAGCGCTCGCCGTGCGGTGCGCCTGCGGGTGCCGCCACAGCCGCCGGTCGGCTTCGACGACGCGCTGCAGGGCCACGTGGTGCAGGACGTGCATGCCGAGGTCGGCGACGTGGTGCTGCGCCGCGCCGATGGCTACTGGGCGTACCAGTTGGCGGTGGTGGTCGACGATGCCGCGCAGGCCATCACCGATGTCGTGCGCGGCGCCGACCTGCTCGACTCCACCCCGCGCCAGTTGTTGCTGCAGCGCGCACTGGGCCTGCCGCAACCGCGCTACCTGCACCTGCCGCTGATCCTGGATCAGGCCGGCCGCAAGCTGTCCAAGTCGCATGCTGCGCCCGCGCTGGACGATGCCGATCCGCAACCGGCCCTGCGCGCCGCCTGGGTCGTGCTGGGACAGCAGCCGGACGCCTTGCCGCGCCGGGCGGCGCTGGACACCTTGCTGCAGCATGCGGCGCAGCATTTTTCGCCACAGCGCTTGCCCCGGCACCTGCATCTGGACGCGGACGGACGCGCATCGCAGCCCCGGCGTGACTAGAATTGCGCCCCAGCACCGGCGTCGGGCCAGGCAGCGCGCCTGTGCCCCGCCCGCCCCCAGTCTTACCTGTCCATTGGAGTCGTCATGACATCTCGCGTCGTATTGGTCACCGGCGGCACCGGCGGTATCGGCACCGCCATCTGCAAGCGCCTGGCCGACCAGGGCCACCGGGTGGCCAGCAACTTCCGCAACGCCGAAAAGGCCCAGGCGTGGCAGCAGCGCATGCAGACCCAGGGCTACGACATCGCGCTGTTCCGCGGCGATGTGGCGTCCTCCGAACATGCGCGCAGCCTGGTCGAGGACGTCCAGGCAGCGCTGGGGCCGATCGAAATACTGGTCAACAACGCCGGCATCACCCGCGACACCACCTTCCATCGCATGACTGCCGAGCAATGGCATGACGTGATCAACACCAATCTCAACTCGGTGTTCAACGTCACCCGCCCGGTGATCGAAGGCATGCGCCAGCGCGGCTGGGGACGGGTGATCCAGATCAGTTCGATCAATGGCCTGAAGGGCCAGTACGGGCAGGCCAATTACGCGGCCGCCAAGGCCGGCATGCATGGCTTCACCATTTCGCTGGCACGCGAAAATGCCGCGTTCGGAGTGACCGTCAATACCGTGTCGCCGGGGTATGTGGCCACCGACATGGTGATGGCGGTCCCGGAAGAGGTGCGCGCCAAGATCGTTGCCGACATCCCCACCGGCCGCCTGGGCCGGCCGGAAGAAATCGCCTATGCGGTGGCATTCCTGGTTGCGGAAGAGGCCGCCTGGATCACCGGCTCCAACCTGGATATCAACGGCGGCCACCACATGGGCTGGTGAGCTTTGCTGCAACTTTGCGATGCAGCATAAAAACCCTTGAAAATCATGCTGCGCAACATTTTTTAGGTGTCTACTTAAGAAAATAAGGCCTTGTGGCGGTTGCAAGGGCTGCTGCGGTGCGCCATCCTGCGCGCACTATCGTTGTGAGTGAACGTTCCATGGCCGGACTTCGCATCATCAAGAAGTATCCCAATCGCCGTCTCTACGACACGGAAATTTCCAGCTACATCACCATCGAGGATGTGCGTCAGCTCATCATCGACGGCGAAGAATTCGAGGTACGCGACGCCAAGAGTGGCGAAGACCTCAGCCGCGCGGTCTTGCTGCAGATCATTGCCGACCGCGAACAGGACGGCGAGCCGATGCTGTCGACCCAGTTGCTGAGTCAGATCATCCGTTTTTACGGCGACTCGCTGCAGGGCTTCATGGGCAACTACCTGGAGCGCAGCATGCAGGTGTTCCTGGATCAGCAGCAGCAGTTCCGCCAACAGATGGGCAACCTGCTCGGGCAGACCCCGTGGGCGATGATGAACCAACTGACCGAGCGCAACCTGGAGTTGTGGCAGGAATTCCAGCGCAACTTCGGCGCCGGCTTCGGCCGTCCGGGCGGCCCTGGTACGCCGCCGCCGGGTGCCAGCGGCATGGGCAGCGGCCCGATGGGCACCGGCACGCATGGCACCGCCGGTAGCGCCGGCACCACCGGCAAGGCCCGCAACCGCGGGTAAGACAGGCGCGGCGCCTGGAGCGTGAGCCGCTCCAGGGCGCAGCCAATCAGCGGCCGGCCTGCTCCGCGCAGGCCGTGCAGATCCGCTCCACGTGGTAGCCACGCGCGCGCAGACGCTCCACCACGCCATCACTTCCCAGCAGGTGCAGCGCACCGACCACCACCAGCGTGGTCCCGCTGCCCTTGCCCAGCCGCTGCTCCAGCCGCGGCACCCAGCGCGCATTACGCTCGACATTGATGTCCTGATACAGCGCTGGGTAGTGCTGCCGCATTTCTTCGGCCATCTGCGTGGACAGGGTACGCACATCGCCACTGCGCCAGGCCGCGTGCAGCTGACGCAGCTGATCGTTGGCGCCGGCATCGTCCAGCGATTCCTCCAGCAGCTGATGCTGTTCGGTCGGCGACATGCCATCGAGCAAGGCAATCTGCTCTTCGGCCCGCTCCAGCCCATCGGCCGGTTTGCCGCTCGCCTGTGCCTGCGCCATCAGGTAATGGTCCAGCCCGGCGTTCGGGTCCATGCCTTGCCGGCTCATCTCCGCCAGACTGATCGTCAGCGCCACGAACCAGGGTTCCAGGGTCTGCAGGCTGTCCACCGGCATCCCGTGTTTGCGGGCGTAGGTGGTCAGCGCCTGCCAGGTCTTCGGATCCAGTGCGTCCTGCAGGCGACGCCCGTCGCTGCGACGCGCCGCCTGCAGCATGCGGCCGGCCAGTTCGGGCGATTGCGCATCGGAGGGCGGCAGTTCGAACACCAGCCGGTCGGCCTTGGCGAAGGCCTGTATCACATCCGGCGACAACGGGTAATCGCTGGGCTTGAGCACATGGAACGAACCCAGCAGATACAGCGTGCCGCCCTTGCCATCGACCTTCCACAACAGCGGCACCGGCGGACCGGCCGGCGCCTCGCTGCCGGCGCGCGCCCAGGTCGGCGCGGCCGCCGCGCTGCATAGCGCCAGAGCAATCACCACACCGCCGCACCAGGCTGCCAGCCGGCTGCGCATGCTTGCCTTCACCATGTCGGCCTCTCCACGTCAGTGCGGCACCTTGTAGGTCTTCTCGCCGGCCGACACCGCCAGGTTGATGCGGTTCTCCGGCGGCGGCAGCGGACAGGTCGCAAACGGAGTGAACGCGCACGGCGGGTTGTAGGCACGGTTGAAATCGACGACCACATGCCCGGAGGCGTCGGGCACGTCCAGGTCGAGAAAGCGCCCGGCCGGATAACTGCCGTGTCCGCTGGTGCGATCGGCGAACACCACGAACATCGGCCGCCCGGGTTCGCCGATGGTTTCCAGCCGGTACGCCTTGCCGTTGCGCTCGAAGGTGATCGCCCCGGCGTTGGGCTGTTCGCTGCTGATGCCGACGATGTCCACGATCGGGATGGTCTTGCCGACATCGTTGGGCACATAGCGCGCGCTGATGCGCCAGGACGGATCGACCGGCCAGTAGTCCAGACCGGCGAAGTGGCTGCGCGATGGCGCATCGGCATGCTTGACCCGCAGCGCATTGCGGTCGCCCCGGTGGATCAGGCTCAACACGCCCTTGCCATCGTCGAAATGGATGAAGGTCGGCTGCGGGTCGCGATCGGACTGGAAGCGGATCCTGCCGGTCAGCGGCTTGCCGTCGACGGTCAATGCTGCGCCGCGCTCGGGCACGAACCAGACCGTGTCGGCCTCGGTCGCGACCATGCCCATCTTGGGTGGCCCGACCGCCAGCCTGATGCCGCTGTCGGCGCTGCTGCCGATGTAATGCGCCTTCAGCGACAGCCAGTGCAGGCCGACCAGGCTGGTCCAGCCATCGGGCGCGCGCAACTCGGTCAGGCGCGCCTCGCGCCAGGCCGCGTTATCGGCCAGGAAGGCCTTGTCGAGTGCGGCCGGCGCTGCCGGTGGCGGTGCATCCTTGCCGCAGCCGGCCAGCGCCGCACACACCAGCATGCCGAGCAGCCAGTGGTTCCCCTTGTGCAATACAGCCATCAGCGCCCCCTCAGGAACCAGCGATCGATTTCGCCCAGCGTAAACCGTGCCCAGGTCGGTCGGCCATGATTGCATTGGCCCGAGCGCTCGGTGACTTCCATATCGCGCAGCAGTGCGTTCATTTCCGGCACGGTGAGGCGCCGGTTCGCGCGCACCGCGCCATGGCACGCCATGGTGGAGAGCAGTTCGTCGCGCGCACTGGCAATGCGCCGGCTCTGGCCATGCTCGCGCAGATCGCCGAGCACATCGCGCAACAACGCCTCCGGGTCGGCATTGGCAAGCAGCGCGGGAATGCTGCGCACATGCAGCGACTGCGGGCCGGCGCGGGTGATCTCGAAGCCCAGGCTGGCCAGCGTGTCGGCCTCGCGCTCGGCGGTGTCGGCCTCGCGCTCGCCCACCGCCAGCGTCATCGGCACCAGCAGCGGTTGTGCGTGCAGGCCGATGCTGTCGTGCGCGTTCTTCAGCCGCTCGTAGCCGATGCGTTCGTGCGCGGCATGCATGTCCACCACGATCAGGCCTTCGGCGTTCTCGGCCAGGATGTAGATGCCGTGCAACTGCGCGACGGCATACCCCAGCGGCGGCACGCCACTGTCCGCGGCAGTCGCCGGCAGGCCCATCCCGCTGCCCTCCGGCAAGGCGGCAGACTGCTGCTGCGCGCCACTGGACGGCGGCGCATACAGCGCGCTGTAGGCCGCACGCGCCTCGTCCACGCGCAGGCCCAGCGGGGTCTGCGATGGCGTCCACTGACCATAGCCGGCACCGCCGCCACCGCCTCCGTAGTTTGGTCGGTCGAGCATGCCGCCCGGCGCCGCAACCGTGTCGCTGGCGCCGTCCGTGCCGATGCTGTTGGGCATCGCACCGGCGCGCGTATGCGCCAGCGCGTCCTGCAAGGTGCGGTAGACGAAGTCGTGGATCAGCCGCGCCTCACGGAAACGCACCTCGTGCTTGGCCGGATGCACGTTGACGTCCACGCGCGCCGGATCCAGTTCCAGGAACAGCACGTAGGCCGGCTGGCGCCCATGGAACAGCACATCGCCATAGGCCATCTTGACCGCGTGCGCGACGCTGCGATCGCGCACCGAGCGGCCATTGACGTAGAGATACTGCTGGTCGGTACTGGCGCGCGAGTAATGCGGCTGCGCGACCCAGCCATGCAGCCGCAGGCCGGCGCCACTGTGATCGACGCGCAAGGCCTGCCGCGCGAAATCCTCGCCCAGGGTTTCGCCCAGCCGCGCATCCGAATACAGATCGCCCGGCTTGTAGCGACGCGAGGGTTTGCCGTTGTGCGAGACCCGCAATTCCACATCCGGGCGCGCCAGCGCGAGTGAGCGCAGCCATTCTTCGATATGCCCCAGCTCGGTGCGCTCGGCACGCAGGAACTTGCGCCGCGCCGGCACGTTGAAGAACAGCTCGCGCACTTCGACCGTGGTGCCGGGCGCGTGGGCGCGTGGCACCACCTCGCTCAGGCGCCCGCCGTCGATCTCCAGTGCGGAGCCATGTTCGGCATCGTGGCGACGCGAGATCAGCGTGAAACGGCTGACCGAGGCGATCGACGGCAGGGCTTCGCCGCGGAATCCGAGCGTGGCCACGGTTTCCAGATCGTCCAGCGATGCGATCTTGCTGGTGGCATGCCGCGACACCGCCAGCGGCAGTTCGTCGGGGGTGATGCCGCCACCGTTGTCGCGGATACGGATCAGCCGCACGCCGCCCTCTTCCAGCTCGATATCCACGCGGGTAGCACCGGCATCGAGGGCGTTTTCGACCAGTTCCTTGACCACGGACGCAGGCCGCTCGACGACTTCGCCGGCGGCAATCTGGTTGATCAGGATCTCGGGGAGCTGACGGATCGCCATCAGCACAGGCGCTCGCGCTGGACGCAGACTGCGGAGCGCATCGGGGGTGTAACAGGCAAGACAGACGTCGGCACGGCAATCCGGCGGCGCGCAGGCGCCGTCATCAAGGAATCAGTGCGGAATGATAGCCGAGCGGCTCAGCGGCTGCCGCCGGCCACGGTGCCGACACCGGCATCGGCTTCGGCCTGCGCACGTGCGGCAAACAGGGTGCCCGGCGGCGGCTGGCGGGTGAAGAAGGTATCGATGCCATCCAGCACGGCCGAGGCGATCTTGCGCTGGTAGGCCGGGTCGATCAGCCGGCGCTCTTCGTCCGGATTGGAAATGAAGGCGGTTTCCACCAGCATCGCCGGCATGTCGGAGGTACGCAGCACCGCAAAGTTGGCGCGTTCCAGCTGCGGCTTGTGATTGTTGCCGATCCGCTTGAGACCGCCGAGCACATGCCCTGCCGCATCTTCGGAGGCCTTCATGTGGCCGCTCTGCGCCAGGTCCAGCAACACATTGGCCAGCGTGCTTTCGGTCTGCTGCAGACGCACGCCGCCGACCAGGTCGGCGGCGTTTTCCTTGTCGGCCAGCCAGCGCGCGCGCTGCGAGGAGGCGCCCTTGGTCGACAGCACATAGACAGACGAGCCGGTCGCACTGCGGTTCTCGGCAGCATCGGCGTGGATGGAGATGAAGATGTCGGCCTTGGCGGCGCGTGCCTTCTGCGCGCGCATCGGCAGCGGAATGAACACGTCGGTATCGCGCGTCAGGTAGGCCTTCATGCCGGGCGTGGCATTGATCTGGCGCGCCAGTTCGCGGCCGACCGCCAGGGTGACGTCCTTTTCGCGCTTGCCGGTGGGGCCCATCGCGCCCGGATCCTGGCCGCCGTGTCCCGGATCGATGGCAACGATCAGCGGCCGCATGCCTGGTGCCATCTTGATCCGCGAGGCCTCGCTGGGCAGCACCGGACGCGGCGGCAAATCATCGCTGTCCGCCGCGACGACACTGCCGGCAGTCGCATTCGGCGAAGCGGTCATGGCATTACCGGAAGCAGCACCCAGCGGCGCGTTGCCGCCATTCAAGATCGCAGCCGGCGATGCGGCGTTGCCTGGCAGCGCCGAGGCCGGCGAGGCACCGGCGACGCGATTCGGGGTAGTGCCGGCGGTGCTGGCTGGCGAGGCCGTGCTGGTCGTCACCGCGGTCGTGGCAGTGCCTGGACGCGGTGTCGGCACGCCGGTGGCGACCGTGGTCGGTACCGGTGCCGGAGTCACGCTGGGCATGGCCGACGCAGGCACATACGGTGCGGGCGCCGGAGCAGGCGGCACCACCGACGCACGCTGCGCAGACGCCGCCAACGCAGCGGTTGCGCGGGCGGCTTCGGATTGCGCATTGGCCGGGCGCGGCGGCGGCAGCGCGGCAGGTGCTGTGGTGGTGGCCACCGTGCCGGCAGCCGGCGGATCGCCTGGCCACTCGATCACCAACGTCGATGCGCTGCCCAGCGTCTGCATCTGCGGCTTCAACGGCGTCACCGGCGTTGCCAGCTCGAATACCACCCGGAAGGTGCCGGGCACCGGTTGACCGGTACGCACCGACGTCACCAGGCCGGCAGCCGGCGGCAGCTTGAGGCCACGCACACCCGAGGAATCGGGAAAATCCACCACCAGCCGATTGGGGTTGGCCAGCGACAACGTCTTGAATCCGCCACTACCGGCGAGCTGGATCTCCGCACGCGTGCCGGTGGCACCGGTGCTGACGCCAACGCCCTTGATTTCGCCGGCCCACGCTGCAAAAACCGCCAGGCTGAGGCTGGCGGTCACGGTGGAAACACAGAACTGGCGGAACCCCGGTGTCATGGCGCTGGATTCAATCACCCAAACGTGTGAATTGCAAGGTGATTTCCCTTAATAATCCACAACCTGGCGTTCATTCTTCCTGTGAGCTGACAAAAAGGGACTGCAACTCGGGCAGCTCCGACAACCGTGCCAGCCAGTCGCGCCCGGTTTCGCTGCGGCCCAGCAACGTCACGCTGCGCCCCTCGCCGTCGACTGCCAATTCCACGTCCAGATCCACCGGCGGCAATGCACCTGCGCCACGTTCCGGCCATTCGACCAGCCACAGGCTGGCGCTACCCTCGTCGAGCCCGAGAAAATCCAGTTCCCCGGCCTGCCCGATGCGGTACAGATCCAGATGCCAGGCCTCGTCGCCAATGCCGAGCGGATAGCGCTCGACCAGCGTGTAGGTGGGGCTGCGAATCGGCCCGGTGACGCCGAGTGCGCGCAGCAGGGCGCGCGCCAGCGTGGACTTGCCTGCGCCGAGATCGCCGTGCAGTTGCACCATCGCGCGGGTGGGCCGCACCGCGGCCAGGGCCTGCCCCAGGGTTTCGGTGGCCTGCGCATCGACCAAGTGTGCGCTGAGTGGGCTCATGCAATGGCTCCGGCATTGGCGAGGCGGCGCAGTTCGGGCAGCAGATCGGTGGGCAACAGGCCGCGCTCGCCCTCGCGCGCCGCCGCATCGCCGGCACAGGCATGCAACAAGGCGCCCAGACTGGCGGCATCGAAGGGCGACCAGCCCTGGGCCAGCAAGGCTGCGATCACGCCGGTCAGCAGGTCGCCCATGCCGCCGACCGCCATGCCCGGATTGCCGGCATCGATGATGCGCGGCACTGCGTGCGGCGCTGCAATCACGCTGCCAGCGCCCTTGAGCACCACCACTGCATCGAAACGTTTGGCCAATACGTCTGCGGCAGCCAGCCGATCCTGCTGAACCTGCCTGGTCGACATCCCCAGCAGCCGGCCGGCCTCGCCGGGATGCGGGGTCAACACGCGCGGGCCGCGCGCCGGCACCGGGTTGGCGGCCAGCAGATTCAGGCCATCTGCATCGATGACCACGGCGCTGTCCGAGGCCAGCACCGCGCGCCACAACTGCTGCGCCCAGGCGTCCTGCCCCAGGCCCGGACCCAGCGCGACCACGTCGGCGGCGTCAGCCAACGCGGCGATGTCGTCTTCGGCCTGCACAGAACGCACCATCGCTTCCGGGCAGCGCGCCAGCAGCGGCGCGACGTGCTCGGCGCGGGTGGCGACCTGCACCAGCCCTGCCCCGCTGCGCAGGGCCGCTTCGGCGGTGAGCATGATCGCGCCGCCGCTGCCGAGGTTGCCGCCGACACACAGCACGCGACCGGACTCGCCCTTGTGCGTATTGCGTCGCCGCGGGCGCAACTGCGGGGCCAGGGCGTCGATGTCCCAGCTGTGCGCGGCCGGCGCCAGGCCGTCGAATGCGGTATCCGGCACGTCCAGCGACGCGGTTGCGCGCGTGCCGGCATGCTCCAGCGCATCACCGGTATGGAGCCCCAGGTGCGGCACGATGAACTGCAAGGTGGCCTGCGCGCGCACCGCGGCACCGAAGGCCACGCCATGATCGGCATCGATGCCGCTGGGCACATCCAGCGCAAGCACCGGCACACCGGCGGCGTTGATGGCGTCGATCAAGGCGGTGGTCTCGGCGTCGGGCGCGCGGTTGAGGCCGATGCCGAACAGCGCATCGACGATCACGTCGGCTTGCGCCAGCGGCGAGGGAAACAACTCGATCGCACCGCCCACGCCCAGATAGTCGGTACAGGCGCGTTGCGCCAGCGACGAGGCCGGGCCGTGCTCGGCAAGATGCACCACCTGCACTTGGCGCCCGGCTCGCTGCGCCAGGCGTGCCAGCACATAGCCATCGCCGCCGTTGTTGCCGGTGCCGCAGACCACCACGATGCGGCGCGCCTGCGGCCAGCGTTCCAGCAGATGCTGCCAGGCGGCCTGCCCGGCGCGCTGCATCAAGATGTAGCCGTCGCCGCCGAGCAGCGTGGTGGCCTGCGTGTCCAGCCTGCGCGCGGCGGCGGTGTCGTAAAGATCGAGCGGTGCGTACATGCCGGGAATTCTATACTTGTCGCCATGTCTGCCGTCCTTGCCCGCCCCGACCCCACCGACGCTGCCGCGCGCATCCGTGCGCTCGCGCGCGAGGCCGGCTTCCAACGCTGCGGCATCACCGGCATCGAGCTCGGCGAAGACGAGGCGCATCTGCGCAGCTGGCTGGAAGAAGGCCTGTACGGGACCATGCACTGGATGGCCCAGCACGGCGACAAGCGTTCGCGCCCGCAGGAGCTGGTGCCGGGCACCTTGCGCGTGCTGTCGGTCGGCATGGACTACGGCCGCAAGGACGACACTGAGGCCTGGAACACCTTGCACGACGGCCGCCGCGCCTACGTGGCGCGCTACGCCCTGGGGCGCGATTACCACAAGCTGATGCGCAACCGGCTGCAGAAACTGGCCGAGCGTATCCAGGGCGAAGTCGGCGCGTTCGGCTATCGGGTCTTCGTGGATTCGGCACCGGTGCTGGAGCGCGCACTGGCGCGCAATGCCGGGCTGGGCTGGATCGGCAAACACACCTGCCTGATCGATCGCAATGGCGGCTCGTGGTTCTTCCTGGGCGAGATCTACCTCGACCTGCCCTTGCCCATCGATACCCCGGCCACCGCGCATTGCGGCACCTGCACGCGGTGCATCGACGTCTGCCCGACCCAGGCCATCATCGCCCCGTACCGGCTGGATGCGCGCCGCTGCATCGCCTATCTCACCATCGAACACGAGGGCGCGATTCCCGAGCAGATGCGCAAGCCGATCGGCAACCGCATCTTCGGTTGCGACGACTGCCAACTGGTCTGCCCCTGGAACAAGTTCGCCCAGCGCACCGACGAAGCCGATTTCCGCGCCCGCAACGAGCTGGATGTGGCAACGCTGCCGCAGCTGTTCGCCTGGGACGAAGACGAGTTCCTGCGCCGCACCGAAGGCAGCCCGATCCGTCGCAGCGGCCATCAACGCTGGCTGCGCAACATCGCGGTCGGCCTGGGCAATGCGCCCGGCACGCAGGAGGTGTTGGCGGCACTGGAAGCGCGCCGCCACGACGCCTCGGAGCTGGTACGCGAACACGTGGGCTGGGCGCTGGCGCAACACGGCTTGTGAGGTCTCGCCCGATGCGCTCACGCATGCGCATCGCCGCTGCGGGATAATGCGGCGATGGCCGACCGCAACGAACAGATCCTCACCCCCAGCCAGCTCAACACGCTGGCACGCGACCTGCTGGAAGGCAGCTTCCCGCTGGTCTGGGTGGAGGCAGAGCTGAGCAGCGTCACGCGCCCGTCCTCGGGCCATCTGTACTTCACGCTCAAGGACGCGCGCGCGCAGATCCGTTGCGCGATGTTCAAGCCCAAGAGCACCTGGCTGAAGTTCCAGCCGCGCGAAGGGCTGCGCGTGCTCGCGCGCGGACGTCTCACGCTGTACGAAGCGCGCGGCGACTACCAGCTGGTACTCGACCACATGGAAGAGGCCGGCGAAGGCGCCCTGCGCCGGGCTTTCGACGAACTGCGTGCACGCCTGGCCGCCGAGGGCCTGTTCGATGCCGAGCGCAAGCAGCCGTTGCCGGCACATGTGCGACGGCTGGGAGTGATCACCTCGCCCAGCGGTGCGGCGGTGCGCGACGTACTCAGCGTCCTGGCGCGCCGCTTTCCATTGTTGGAAGTGGACCTGCTCCCCTCGCTGGTGCAGGGCGACAGCGCCGCGGCGCAGATCACCTCGTTGCTGCAGCGCGCCGATGCCTCCGGGCGCTACGACGTCATTCTGATCACCCGCGGCGGCGGCTCGCTGGAAGACCTGTGGGCCTTCAACGACGAACGCCTGGCCCGCGCGATTGCCGCCGCGCACACGCCGGTGGTGTCGGCGGTCGGGCACGAGACCGACTTCAGCCTCAGCGATTTCGTGGCCGACGTGCGCGCGCCCACGCCCTCGGTGGCGGCAGAACTGCTGGTGCCCGATCAGCGCGAGCTGGTCGCGCGCGTGCGGCGTGCGCATGCCCGCATGGCCCAGCTGCAACAGCACGCGCTGGGCAATGCGATGCAGCGTGCCGACCGGCTCGCCCTGCGCCTGCGTGCGCATAGCCCGCAGGCGCGGCTGCAGTTGCTGCAACGCCGGCAGCAGGACGCCGGCCGCCAGCTGCGCGCGCGCATGACCCAGGTGCTGGAGCGTCTGCAGGCACGCCTGCAACGGACGCAGGCGCGCCTGCACGCGCATAACCCGCAACGCGATCTGGCCAGGCTGCAGCAACGACTGCGCGCACTGCATCCGCAGGCAGCGATGCAGCGGCGCTTGCAGCACGATCAACTGCGGTTACGCAGCCTGGCACGCTCGCTGGAAGCTGTCAGCCCGCTCGCCACCGTCGCGCGTGGCTATGCCATCGTGACCCGCCCCGCCGATGGCAGCGTGGTGCGCAGCGCCGCCGAGGTCAGCGCCGGCGAGCGCCTGCGTGCGCAGCTGGCCGATGGCAGCATCCAGGTGCGGGTCGAGCCGGGCAACGACGACTGACGGCGGCAAACCACGCTTGCTGCGTGGTTGCCGTGGGCGATCAGCAAGCGCACACGCATCGCTTTGTCGCGATAACGATGAGCTGCAGGGCGGTCGCCCGAGCAGAGCCGTGGATTGGCACAGAGGGCGCGCCTGGGCGGCGCTATCCACTTCGCCCAGGCGGGCCAAGCCTGGATCAACCCTTCAACCCGCCGCAGACCGCTCCGCGTGCAGATCAGAGGGCATCACCGGCTCTCAAACCATGAACGGGCGTCTGCGCCGCCTGCCGCCAGCCCCGCAGCAGCAGCCCGGCCAGCACCACCGGATCGTGGTCGAAGTGATGCCCGCCCGGACGCGCCACCACCTGCACGCCACGCGCGCGCAATTCCGGGCACAACGTGTCCTTTTCCTGATCGCCATAGATGCATTGCAGGCGATGCGCATCCAGCGACTGGATCGCCGGCTCCACATCGCGCTCGGCATCGTTATGCCAGCCCAGCCAGCCACCGACACGCACCTTGAAATCGGCCTGATGGGCAAGGCCGAGCAGGCTGACAAACTGCACCGATGCGCGCTGCTGCGGCGACAGCTCGGGATAGGCAAACGGCAGCACATCGGCGCCGAACGAGTAGCCCACCAGCGCGACGTGGTGGATATGCCAACGCTGCTGATAGGTCGCGATCACCCGATCCAGGTCCGCCCCGACCTGCTGCGGCGTGCGGCTGGCCCAGAAGTAGCGCAGGCTGTTCCAGCCCACCACCGAAACGCCTTGCTGCTGCAATTGCGCGGCAATGCCCTTATCCAGTTCGCGCCAGCCGCCGTCGCCGGACAGCATGACCACCATGCGGTCGCTGCCGGGCGCATGCAGTTCGACCAGTGGCAGATCGCCCACGCCCTGCGCCTGGGCCGTCAGGAAATGGCCCCGGGTGGCCGCAGCGATCTGCAGGGGGCTGGCAGCGTCGACCAGGTCGTCGAGGAAGCCTTGATTGGCATCGGGCACGTCGCGCGAGCAGGCCAGGCCGCCATCGCCGGCGTCGCCATCGGCGACAACCGCACCGCCCAGCACGTCGGGCGCGGCCGAGGCCAGCGCCTGCCGCGCCAGCACCGCGCCATCGCCCTGCCCCACCAGCACCGGCGGCAGGAACGCGTCGACATGCTCGGCGCGCAGCAACTTCTTGCCCAATCGTTCGGCATCGTCGGCCAGGGAGCTGCAGGCTGCGTGATGCGCGCGCACCCGTTCGCGATAGCTGGCGGTATCGACCACCGCGACCAGCGCGCCGTCGTTGCTCAGCATCTCCGCAAGCCGCTGGCCGTCCTGCGCATGGCCGCTGTCGGGCAACAGCACCACCATGGCCTTCGGCGTGCCTTCCGGACGCAGCACCTCCACCGAGCGGTAATGCCCGGCGGTATTTCCGTCCTGCAGATGCCGCGCCACGGCGTAGCCGCTACCGCCAATCAGCAGTACCGCGATGACCCAACGAAACACCTTGATTCCCCAGCCCATCACCGCAATCCTCGCAAGCGCTGGCGCTTGGACCGCGGCCGAGGCGGCCGGTTCCATGGCGATCGCCAGCAGCGTTCGCTGCGGTTAAGCCTGCGCGCCCGGGCTTGCGGCGGGACCAACCGAGAAAGTGTTCAGGTCGTCGCGAACGACAAGCACTTCGACATGAGCATGGCATCCGGACAACATGGCGATCGGCGATCAGCGATCAATCGCCGTGCAGCCGCAAACCACGCATGCGCACTGACTTACAGCTGCGGCCTAGATCCCGCGCGCCACGCGGAAGCCGATCCGTGCGCTGGTGCTGTCCGAATCCTGCGACTGCCGCCAGGCCGCACGCGTCTGCTGCGGCGAGTTGGCCCAGCTGCCGCCGCGGATCATGCGCTGCCGGCAGCCGGGGTTGAACCAGGCGGCACCGTCGGCCGGCGCGCGACGGTAGCTGGCATGCCAGCAATCGGCCACCCACTCGCTCAGGTTGCCGCCCATGTCGTGCAGCCCCCAGGCATTGGCGCGAAAGCTGCCGACCGGCGCCGGGCCCCAGAAGCCGTCGCCGTAGCCGACGAAGCCGTTGTTCCAGTGCCGGCCGCTGCGCGAGACATCGTTGCCGCCGGTGAAGTTGCCCGCATCCAGCGGCGGCGAGCCGGCGTTGCCCCAGGGATAGCGCCCGGTGGTGCCGGCGCGCACCGCGTATTCGAACTCGGCCTCGCTGGGTACGTGGTAGTGGCGGCCGGTCTGTTCCGACAGCCAGCTCGCATAGGCTTCGGCGTCGCGGATGCTGACGTGCATCACCGGGCTGTTGGGCGCGGCCTGCGCACCGTTGTAGTCGGACTGCCAATCCACCCCGCTGCGGCGGATGAAGTTGCCGCTGCGCTCGTCGTAGACCACCGAGTGCCCGCGCCGGGTGGCACGCGGACGAGCGCCGGTCGCCTCGACGAACTGGCGGAATTCGGCAACCGTCACTTCGGTGATCGACAACGCAAACCCGCGCGCGAAACGCACGTAATGCGCCGGGCGCTCGTTGTCGGAGGCGCCGGGCTCGGCATCGCCGGCGCCCATCTGGAACGCGCCATGCGGCACCACGATCATCTGCGGACCGCGCCCGCCAACCTTGAGCCCGTCGGTGAACACCTGCCCAGGGCGAAAGCTGCCGTAATGGGTGGCCAGTTCCAGCCGCCGACGCAGATCGCCGGCCACCGCATCGCCCGGGTCGGCAATGCGCAGCACCTCGGCCAGTGTTTCGCCAGCCGCCTTGAGGCCGCGGGGCGAGGTGAGATCGTGCAGGCCGGCGTCGTGCAGTGCGGCGATCTGGGCACGACGCATGCGCTCGATGCGCGCACGTGCATCGGCAATGGTCGGTGCGCGCTCACGCACCTGCCCGGCCATCTGCAACCAGTAGCGTGCGCCGATGAAGTCGCTCGCCTCGGCCGCCTGCTCGGCGCGTGCCAGCAGGCCGCTTTCCACCGCAGCCAGCCCCTGGCGCGTGCGCGGGTTGTCCGGATCCAGCTGCGCCGCATCGCGGAAGTTCACCAGCGCCCCGTTGCCGTCCTCGCCCAGGCGGCCGCCACGCAGATCCTCCTCGCCGGCACGGTTGAAGCTCAGCACCCGCTGTGCGGTTTCCACTGCGCGCTGCAGTGCGCGCACCGTCGGGTCCTGCGGAGCGAGCGCCAGCGCCACGATGGCCAGCTCACGCGCCTGTTCCAGCGCGCTGTCCTGACGGTCGGTCTGCGCGATCAGCGCCTGGCCGCGCTCGATCAACCGACGCCGCGCCTGCTCCAGCCCGCGCCGGCTGGCCGCGTCCTTGCCGTCGGCGCGTTGCTGGATTGCCAGATACAGCGGAATCGCATCGTCGGCGTCGCGATAGAGCCGATCGTCCTTCAATGCCTGGTCGGCGCGCTTGCGCACCTGCGCCAGCGGCTCATCGCCCAGGTCCACTGGCGGCGGCTGCCATTGCGCCACGGTTTCGGCGGATTCTTCGCCACCGATGGACACATTCGGCTTGCTCGGCACCGCGGCGGCGGCAGCAGGTTGCGGCGCAGCGGCAGGCGCCGGCGTCGGTGTCCGCGAACAGGCGCACACGCTTAGCGCAACCAATGCCCATGCTGCGATCCGGTTACCGCACTTACCCACCACCTGCTCCTTCCAGTGCTCTGCCGCACGACAGGCGATCGCGACGTTAGGCTATTCTGCGCGTTCTGCGCAAACCCTTGCTGTCGACGGAAATCACGTGCCCCATTGGATCACCCACCCCTCCGAGCTGAGCGAACGCCTGCAGGCATCGCGTCCGTCCCGCATTGGCCTGGATACCGAATTCATTCGCGAACGCACCTACTGGCCGCAACTGGCGCTGGTGCAGATGGCCATCGGCGAGGAGATCCTGCTGATCGACCCGCTGATCCCGGGCATGAACGAGGCGCTCAGGGAATGGTTGACCGCCACCGATATCGTCAAGGTGATGCATAGCGCCAGCGAGGATCTGGTCACCTTCAAGTGTGCGTGCGGGGTGTTGCCGCGGCCATTGTTCGATACCCAGATCGCCGCCGCGCTGGCAGGTGTGGGGGGTGGCATGGGCTACCAGAAACTGGTGCAGGAAGTGACCGGCACTTTGCTGACCAAGGGCGAGACGCGCTCGGACTGGATGCGTCGCCCGCTGTCGCCGGCGCAGCTGGAATACGCTGCCGACGATGTGCGTTACCTGTTCGCCATCCACGACGAACTCACCCGCCGCCTGACCGAGCAGGATCGCCTGGGCTGGCTGGCCGAAGACGCCGAGCGCCTGCTCGCCACGGTGGAGCATGACGATGGCGAGCGCTGGCCGCATGTGAGCCTGCGCACCGCGCAATTCCTCGAGCCTGCGGCGCAGCGCCGCCTGCTGCGCCTGCTGCGCTGGCGCGACCTGCAGGCGCGCCAGAGCGATCGCCCGCGCAGCTGGATCCTGGACAACGAACTGGCCAGCCAGCTGGCGCGCTTTCCGCCTGCCGATCTGGATGCCTTGCTGCGCCAGTTCGACAAGTTTCCCAAGGCGCCGCGCAAGCTCGCCGCCGCAGTGTGGGAAGCGCTCAACACGCCGTTGCCCGACGAGGACCATGCACCGCTGGCGCAGGCGGCCACCGACGGCAACAAGGCCGTGCTCAAGCGCCTGCAGGATGCGGTGGCCCAGCGCAGCCGCGAGCTGGGATTGCCCGACGGCATCCTGGCCTCGCGCCGGCATCTGGAAACCCTGATCGAACAACGCAGCTGGCCCGCACCGCTGGGGCAATGGCGCCGCGACGCGCTGGAAGCGCAGCTGACGCCGCTGCTGGAAGACGCTGCAGCGCAGTGAGGTGATGCAGTGGTCGACGGACCACGCATCCACGCGCTGGTGGCGATGCAGGCAAGGCGCAGGCTGACGTTCGCCAGCTGCGCCCGCACATCGCCGGCCATGGATCGGACCAGCCATTCGAGCAGCATCCCCGTCGATCGCCGCATCTGCCCTTGCACAGCGCGCCATCGAAACCGGCGCAGTCGATCAGGACAGGGTTGGCCATCATGCAGTCAATCTCTGGCCGGCGCTGCACGGAGATGTCATCCCGCCTGGCCTGCTGCTGTATTGTTACGGCCGGGGTCGCCGCCTGCGCAAGCATGCTCGACGACCTCGCCAGGACACTGCGAACCCGCGACCAGACCCTGTGAATAGCCTGCTCGCGTCATGTGCAGGTGCAGGCACACGCAAAGGCCGCCCCCGGGCCACATGCCATAATGACGCGTGCCCATCGGGCAACGTCTCCACCCCCTTATTCCGAGGCCATACCTCTGTGAGCAATACCACTTCCAAACTGGATTCCATCGCACAAGCCAAAGCCAAGCTGCTGGACGAGCTGCAGAAGCTGGAAGAACAGGAAAAGACCGAGCGCGCGAGCGAGGCATCCTCTGCGCATGCCACCATCGTCTCGCTGCTTGAGCAGTTTGCCGGCCACTTCAACACCAAGCAGCGCAACGATATTGCCGCTTACCTGGGCACCACCGCTGCACGCAAGGAAGTGGTCAAGAGCGGCCGCAGCGAAGTCAAGCCGAAGTACGAACTGCCGCACACCGGCGAGACCTGGTCCGGCCGCGGCCGCACGCCCAAGGCCTTTGCCGCCTGGGAAGGCTCGGTGTCGTACAAGGAATGGAAGGCCAAGAACCCAGACCTCAAGTTCCCGCTGGTTCGCGAGTGATTGCCGCAGGATCGCGCCCCCGGGCGGCGATCCAGGCCGCCGGCCTGCTTGGCGAATCGCGCAACATGTGGTTAGAATCCAGGCACGTGGGGCGGTAGCTCAGCTGGGAGAGCGTCGCGTTCGCATCGCGAAGGTCGAGGGTTCGATCCCCTTCCGCTCCACCATTGCTTCAATCGTAAAGGCCTCGGAAACGTCATGTTTCCGGGGCTTTTCCGTTCTGGGCTCCTGCATCGGCAGCGCGTCGGCCTGGTGCATGCCAGGCCCCGGTACGGCCATGTCGCCAGGATCACATCGAGCGCGCTAACGTCCATTTCATCATCACGCCGGACGCAAGCCATGAGCAACAAGCAGAGCCAGCCCGACAAGGCCGCCGACAATCAGCACGGTGTTTCGGAGAGCCAGCAGGATCGCAAACAGGATGAGGCCGCCAAGCAGCGTCCCGGGCAGAAGGACATGCAGATCCATGACGAACAGACCCGCCGCCCCAAGGGCAACAACGGCCAGGGCGAATGAGACGCCAGGCAGGGCTGCTCTGCGGCGCGTCAGAACGGAGTCGCTGCCCCTGACCTGCCCTGCCCGATGTGGCAAGATCGGTGACGGGCGTCATCCGCTGGGGTGGATGAGGTCTGCGCCAACCAACGTGTGCGACGGGCCCAGACACGGCATCGCCATGCGCATATCCATCGCCTGACGGCGCCTTGTTCCGGTGGTCTATCCATGCAGATTCCTGACGCGTCCGCGTTGCACCTCTTCCACGCGACGCTGCTGCCGGGTGGCACCGCCGTTGCAGCGCAGCTGCCGGCGAACGAAGATGAACGTCTGGCCGCATTGCAGGACTACCAGCTGCTGGACACTGCACCGGAGCCGGTCTACGACGCCTTCACCTCGAGCGCGGCCGAGCTCTGCGGGACGCCGATGGCCCTGATTTCGCTGATCGACACGCAGCGCCAGTGGTTCAAGTCGAAGCTGGGCATGGCGCCACGCGAAACCCCGCGCGAGCTGTCGTTCTGCGCGCATGCAATCCTCGAACCCGACCAGGTGATGGAGGTGGGCGACACCCACCAGGATGCGCGCTTTGTGGGCAATGCGCTGGTCACCGGCGAGCCGCAGATCCGCTTCTATGCCGGCGCCCCGCTGCTGACCTCCGATGGGATCGCGCTGGGCACATTGTGCGTGCTGGATCGCACACCCCGGCGCCTGTCGGTTGCCGAGCGCGACGCACTGCAGGCGCTGGCACGGCAGGTCGTCGACACCATCGAGCTGCGGCGTGCGGCCAAGCTGGTCGAGCTGGACGCGCTGCGCGACGAACTCACCGGCATGTGGAACCGCGCCGGTCTGGAGCATGCGCTGCAGACACACGCACAAAGCTCACCCACTGCCGCCACGCCATCGCTCGCCCTGGCGCTGATCGAGCTGGATGGCTTCAAACGGCTGAGATTGCAGGCGGGCGCCGCGGCAGCGGATGCAACGCTGATCCAGGCTGCCAGGGTGATCGAAGCGCAGTTGCCGGATGCCGCCACGGTGGCACGATTGAGCCGGGATCAACTCTGTATTGCCTTGCCGGAGACAGCGGCGACCAAGGCAATGGAGCTGATCGAGGCTGTGCGCAAGGCGATCGAAACGGCCAGCTGGCCAGCCGGCGCATTGACGATCAGCGTGGGGCTAGTCGAGGTGGCAGCCGGTGCCTCGCTCGACAGCAACGCCTTGCTGGCGCGCGCGCGGCACGCCCTGCAGGGCGCGATCGGCAATGGACGCAACTGCGTGCAGCGCTTCAATGGCTGGCATCGGCAGGACTGAGTGGCAGACCACGCGCGGGTCTGGCGAGGCAGGCCAGCAGGGCGCTGATCGACACGACCCAGCCTCAGGCAGCTAGGTCGATGCCTATGTACAGCTGCAGTCTTTCCACTTACGACCGC
The DNA here is from genome assembly GCF_040202355.2 of Xanthomonas sp. WHRI 7064. Classification (NCBI taxonomy): domain Bacteria; kingdom Pseudomonadati; phylum Pseudomonadota; class Gammaproteobacteria; order Lysobacterales; family Lysobacteraceae; genus Xanthomonas; species Xanthomonas sp. WHRI 7064. The sequence goes on from NZ_CP167821.1 coordinate 2,731,003, forward strand.
AGTGTGCACACACCCGCCAGCACGCCTGTCTTGAGCGGCTAACGCGTGTGCCGATCAGCTGCCAGGCGGCAGCCGTATCGTCAGCTGCGCTTCACCCGACTCAGGCTGCCAGCGCATCGGTGTTGCCGGCGATTTCGTCCACCTGCAGCACCTGCTCCATCTCCAGCAGCACCACGAAGCGCTCGCCCACCTCGCCCATGCCGCGCAGCAGGTCGCGGCGGATATGCGTGCCGAATGATGGCGCCGCTTCGATGTCCTGATCGGCCAGTTCGATCACCGCGTTGACCGCATCGACCAGCACCCCGATCACCTGCGGTCCCTGCGCCTGCTCGGTGGCCAGGATCACGATGCAGCTGCGCTTGCTGATCGCGCTGTCGGCACGCCCCAGCCGCGATTGCAGATCCACCACCGGCACCACCGCACCGCGCAGGTTGATCACCCCGCGCACGCAGGCCGGCATCGACGGCACCGGCGTGGGTGCGCGGTACTGGATGATTTCGCGAATGCCAAGAATGCTGATGGCGAAGGTTTCGCCATCCAGCTGGAAGGTCAGGTACTGGGCCGCCGCATCGGCGTCGCCAGGCATCACATCGGGGGTCTGTGCAGTCATCGATCGGTCTCTCAGAAGCGGGCGAACTGGCCTTCGTCCGGGCCCTCGGACATCGCATAGGCAGGTGCCGCGGCGCTGCGCCAGCCGCGCGCACCGGGCGCACGTGCCGGGCGTGCAACCGCCACCTTGCCGCGCTTGGGCGGCGTGTTCGCCGGCCCCTGCCCGCCCAGGCGGAAGAACGCCATGCTCTGCTGCAGCTGCTCGGCCTGTGCGCTCATTTCCTCGGCAGTGGCGGCCAGTTCTTCCGACGCACTAGCGTTCTGCTGGGTGGTCTGGCTCAGCTGCACCACCGCCGAATTGATCTGGCTGACGCCGGAGGATTGCTCTTCGGAGGCCGCTGAAATCTCCTGCACCAGGTCCGAGGTGCGCTTGATGCTGGGCACGATGGTGTCGAGCAAGCGGCCGGCGCGATCGGCCAGTTCGACGCTGGAACTGGCCACCTCGCCAATCTCCTGCGCGGCCACCTGGCTGCGTTCGGCCAGCTTGCGCACCTCGGCGGCCACCACGGCAAAGCCCTTGCCGTGTTCGCCGGCGCGCGCCGCTTCGATCGCCGCATTGAGCGCGAGCAGATTGGTCTGATACGCGATGTCGTCGATGATGCCGATCTTCTGTGCGATCTGCTTCATCGCCTGGGTGGTGGCGACCACCGCTTCGCCGCCTTCGATGGTCTCCTTCGCGGCCTGCGTGGCCATGCCATCGGTGATGCGGGCGTTTTCGGTGTTCTGGCTGATCGATGCGGTCATCTGCTCCAGCGAGGCGCTGGTTTCCTCCACACCGGCAGCCTGTTCGCTGGCGGCCTGCGACAACGACTGTGCGGTGGCGCTGACTTCCTCCGACGCGCTGGCCAGGGTTTCGGCACTGGTGTTGACCTCGCCGACCACCTGCGACAGCTTCTGCACCATCGTGCGCATTGCTTCGAGCAGCTGCGCGGTTTCGTCGCGGCCATGCACGTCGATGCGCATGGTCAGATCGCCTTCGGACAGCCCGTTGGCCACCGTCACCGCGCGGCGGATCGGGCCGGTGACGCTGCGGCTGATCACCACGCCGAGAACCGCGCCGAGCAGCACGCCGCCGCAGATGATGGCCATCAGCAGCTTGGAGCTGCGCGCATGGATGCTGCCGGCTTCGGCATTGGCCGAGGCAGCGCTGCGCTCGCGCAGGCCGCTCAGATCGGTCATCAAGGTATCGACTTCATCCGAGCTGGCACGCACCGCACGCGAGAGTTCTGCCAGTTCCGGGTTAGCGTCGCGCAAGGCTTCGCGGTTGGCGGCGTCGATGAAGCGGCCGCGCTCTTCCAGGTATTTCTGCCAGGCGCGGTCGAACTGCGCCAGCTTGTTCCTGCCTTCCTCGGTCTGGAAGCTGGAACGCGCGCGCGTCATGTAATCGACCACCTTGGCGGTGTACTTGTCGATGTTCTGCACATGCGACTGGCGCTCTTCGGCGCTGCTGGCCAGCAACAGGTTGGCGCGTGCGCGGCCGGCGTAGATCAGGTTGATATTGGCCTCCTTGACGTTCGACAAGCCAAGCAGCTCGCGCTCGTAAAGCGAGGTCGACAGGTCGCTGATCCGACCGGAGTTGGAATAACCCACCCACCCGATGCATGCGCCGATCGCCGAGACGATCAGGAACGCCACGATCAGCCTGGTTCCGATTCTGAAGTTGCCTAACATTGGGGAGTTCTCTTGAAGGTGGTGCATGCGCGACCTGCGTTGCAGGGTCGCCCGGTGGCCTGGTGCGGGTGCCGCTCACTGTGTGCAGCTTGTCTAACCAATCGCTAATGGCTATCGGCGAGGCCAAAACGCGCTTGAGACGCAAACGGCACTTAACCGCGTATTCACACCATCGGATATGCGCTTTTGTGACCGGTCACGCGCTCGTACGGTCCGCGTTCGGAAAATTCCTACCCCTGGTTCCTGCCGTGTCCGGAACAGTCCGCTGGGACATCACGACTGCGCGGTTAGGCTTGGCGCATGTCATTGCAAGCACTTCCACGCAGCTTCTATGCGCGCGATGCCCGCCAGGTCGCGCCGCGCTTGCTCAACAAGGTATTGGTCAGCGCGGACGGACGCCGCGGCCGCATCACCGAGGTCGAGGCGTATTGCGGCAGCGAAGATCCGGCCGCGCATTCGTTTCGCGGCATGACCCCGCGCACGCAGGTGATGTTCGGCGCACCGGGGCATCTGTATGTGTATTTCATCTACGGTATGCACTGGGCGATCAACGCGGTGTGCGGTGGCGCGCCCGGGCATGCGGTGCTGATCCGCGCACTCGAACCGCTGGCCGGGATCGCCACCATGCAGGCCGCGCGCAACGCCGCCCCGCTCAAGACCTTGACCACCGGTCCCGGTCGCCTGGCCCAGGCGTTCGGGGTGAGCGCGACGGACAACGGGCTGGATTTGACCGACGCAGGCGCACGCCTGTGGATCGAGGACGACGGCCTGCCACCGCCCTCCGCAGCGCTGGCGACGCCGCGCATCGGCATCCGCAAGGCGGTGGATGCGCCGTGGCGCTGGGTGGTCCCGGACAACCCCTATCTGTCGCGTCCGCTGCCGCGCGCGACCGGCGCACGCGCGGTTCTGCCGGGCGACTGAGCCAGCCATTGCTCCATCGGCGTCTGCTCGGCGGCACCGGGCCCACGCTGCAGCAGGCGCAAGGCCTGCTCGGCCTGTTCCTCGCTCAGGTCCTGCAGCGGCTGGAAGCGATCTGCCACCCACACCGCCATCGGCAGGCCATCGAGATACGCCACACGGTTGCCCGGCAGGCGCGCCACGCGCTCGCCCGGCAGGACGCTGCCCAACAGATTGCTCGGGTCGCTCGCACTGACGCATACCCACTGCTGCGGCAAGGCCTGTGCACGCACGCGGCGCAGCGCCGCGATCGCATCCGGCAACGCGAACTGCTCGCCGGACAGCCCGGCGATGAAACGTCCGCCACGGATTTCGCCACGCGCTTCCAGCCGCTGATACATGCGCAGCAACTCGCGCCACGGCGGCAACCACGCTGCCTCGCGCTCCAGCAGCCGCCAGCAGACCACGCCGTAGCGCCGCAACAAGGTATGCGCCACATGTTCGAGCATGTCCTGGTGGCGCTCGCCGGCTTCGGCCAGCGGCAGCTCCGGCAGCGCGCGTACCGGCGCCCAGCGGCCGGCATCGCGAATGCCCAGCGCGCTGGCGCGGCGCCGGTGGCGCGACAGCGCCGAGGGACGCTTGGAGGCCGGCACCAGCAGCGCGCGCAGCCCGGCGTAGCTGTCGCAATGCGCACGCCCACGCATCACCAGTTCGCTCAGGGCATCTTCCAGCTCGGTGCTCATCAGGCGGGCCGCATCGGCAATCTCGTCGAAGAACAAGGCGCCCTGCTGCTGCAGCACCTCCGCCACCCGTTGCGCGCGCGAGCCCAGCGGCGCGTCGTCGGCATCGCGTGCCAGGCCGCTCCAACGTTGCGCCTCGCGACGCGGCAGCAACACGATCGGCGTGGTGCGCAACGCGGCACCGCTGCGGCCACCACCGGGCCGCAGCCGCGCCCACACGGTGCGCCCGGCGGTGCACAGCTCGTCCAGCCAGGCCGGTTGATAGTCGCGCACGCGTGCCGGCAGCAGCTCGCTCTCCCACAGCACCGCAGGCGCCTCGAAACCTTCCAGCTGCCCGACCACGCCAGCCAATGCGTCCGGCCCCGCGACCCGGCTGGCACTGTCGAGGTGCTGCCACTCGAACAGGAACCGCGCGTAATCGCGTTGCGCCACCGGCTCGATCTCGCGGCGCAACCGTCCCAGGGTATAGCGATGGATGCGCGCCAGCAGATGACGTTCGCACCATTCTTCCGCCTGCGCCTGCGCCTGCGCGCTGAAGTGGCCGGCCATGACATAGCCCTCGCGCTGCAGGGCGGCCAGGGCAAGCACGATCTCGGACTCGGGCAAATGCAACGCGCCGGCCAGGGCCGACACCTGCGCCGGGCCGACCGCAGACAGACGACCGCGCAGCAGCTCGCGCACGGCCCGGTCGCGCTGCCAGTCGGCAACGCGGCAATCTGCCGGCGCCTGTAGCGGCGGTAGCGCAGCGGCGTGCGGATACAGTGGCGCAAACCAGTCGATGCGCTCGGCACTGATCCACAGCGCGGGTACACCATCGAACGCAAGACAGCTGGCACGCCCATCGCCTGCAAGTGCAGCCAGCCAGGCCTGCCAGTGCGCATCGCCCGCTTCATCGACCGGAAGCACGCCCAGCCCTACCAATGCTTCGTGCATTTCTTCGGCATCGCGCGGCTGCGGCCAGGCCTGTTCGCGCACCGAGGCAATCGCCTCGGGATCGAGCTGCCCCAGGTCGTCGCTGCTTTGCGGGGTATAGCGACGGCTTTGCACCGCCTGAGTGCGACGTTCTTCCAGCGGTGCATCGTCCAGGAATGCGTACGGCCGCGCATTCAAGGCTTCGGCCGCCAGCGGCGACGGTGCCGCCAGATCGCGCGCCACCAGCGTAATCGCCCCCGACTCCAGCCCGCGCAGTACCTGCAACCAGCCCTCGCTGTCCATGGACTGATGCAGGCAGTCTTCCAGTGTCTGCATCACCAACGGATGATCCGGCACCTCGCGCTCGCCGACCAGATTTTCCGCGCAGGCGACCTGATCGGGGAACACGGTCGCCAGCAGATCTTCCGACTTCATCCGTTGCAGTTGCGGTGCGACCTTGTTGCCACCGGCAAAGCGCGGCAGCGCCATCGCATTGGTCGCATTCCAGCGCCAGCGCACGCCGAACAGCGGCGCATCCAGCAAGGCCTGGATCAACACATGCTCGGCCGATGACGAATGCAGGTAGCGCGCCACCTCCTCCAGCGCAAAACTATGGCTGGTGGACAACGACAACACGATCGCATCCTCGGTCGCGGCGGCCTGCAGTTCGAAGTTGAAGGTGCGGCAGAAGCGCTTGCGCAACGCCAGCCCCCAGGCACGATTGATGCGGCTGCCGTACGGCGAGTGGATCACCAACTGGGTGCCGCCGCTGGCATCGAAGAAGCGCTCCATCACCAGGCACTGCTGGGTCGGCATCGCGCCCAGCGCGGTGCAGGCATGGGCGAGATAGTCGACCAGCTGGCGTGCCGCTTCCACCGAGAGATCCAGCACGGTGTGCAGCCAGTCGCAGGCCGCCTGATGTGGCGGGCTATCCAGCCGTAGCGCAATCTCGCCACGCAGACGTGACACCGCCGCCGACAATTCGTCGCTGCGGCCGGGCGCCTCGCCCAGCCAGAACGGGATGTTCGGCGGCGCGCCCTTGGCGTCCTCCACCCGGACGCGCCCGGCATCCACGCGTAGGATGCGGTAGCTGGCATTGCCGAGCTGGAACACGTCGCCGGTAAGACTTTCGACCGCAAAATCCTCGTTCACCGTGCCGATCTTTTCGGCCTGCGGTTCCAGCACCACGCTGTAGTCGCCGGTTTCTGGGATGGTGCCGCCGGAGGTCAGCGCAGTCATGCGTGCGCCGCGGCGCGCGTGCAGGCGCCGATGTACCGCATCGCGATGCAGGTAGCCTGCGCGCGGCCCGAGCCGTGTGCTGAAGCCGTCGCACAGCATGCGCACCACGTCATCGAAGCTCGCGCGGCTCAGCTGCGCGAACGGCCAGGCGCGGCGCACCAAGGCGAACAGCGCATCTTCGTCCCAGTCCTCGCACGCGGCCTCGGCCACGATCTGTTGTGCAAGCACATCGATCGGCGCCAGCGGAATACGCAAGGCGTCCAGCTCACCGCGGCGCACGCTGTCCAGCAACGCAGCACATTCGACCAGTTCGTCGCGGGTCTGCGGAAACAGGCGCGCCTTCGGCGTGCCGCCGACCGCATGCCCGGAGCGTCCGGCACGCTGCAGGAAGGTGGCGATCGAGCGCGGCGAACCCAGCTGGCAGACCAGGTCCACATCGCCGATATCCAGGCCGAGTTCCAGCGATGCCGTGGCCACCAGCACGGTAAGGTCGCCGGCCTTGAGCCGCTGCTCCGCCAGCAGACGCGTTTCGCGCGACAGGCTGCCGTGGTGCGCGGCGACGCGCTGCTTGCCGAGCAGATCGCCAAGATGGCGCGCAGCGCGCTCGGCCATGCGCCGCGTGTTGACGAACACCAGCGTGGTGCGATGCTGCTGCGCGAACGTGGCGACATCGGCATACACCTGCAGCCACTGATCGTTGGACATCACCACGCTCAGCGGCGTCGGCGGCAGGGCCAGTGCCAGATCGCGCCTGCGGGTGTAGCCGATATCGACGATCTCGCACTGCGGCGGCCGGCCGGCATCGCCCACCCCGACCAGGAACTGCGCCACCGTCTCGATCGGCTTCTGCGTGGCCGACAGCCCGACGCGGGTGATCGGGCGCTCGGCCAGCCGCTGCAATCGCTCCAGGGTCAGCGCCAGATGACTACCGCGCTTGTCCGCGGCCACCGCATGGATCTCATCGACGATGACGGTGCGCACATGCCGCAACGCAGTGCGCCCGGAGGCCGAGCCCAACAGCACATACAGCGACTCCGGCGTGGTCACCAGGATATGCGGCGGCGAGCGGCGCGCCTGCGCCCGCTCGCGTTGCGGGGTGTCGCCGGTACGCACCGCCGTGCGCACCGCCACATCCGGCAAGCCGCTCGCGACCAGCGCCGTGCGGATGCCCTGCAACGGCGCCTCCAGATTGAGGTGGATGTCGTTGGACAACGCCTTCAGCGGCGACACGTAGACCACGCGGGTTTCGTCCGGCAGCGCGCCGCCATTGGCCAGGCCATCGCGGATCAACGCGTCGATGGCCGCGAAGAACGCGGTCAGCGTCTTGCCCGAGCCTGTCGGCGCGGCCACCAGCGTGTGGCGCCCGGCCTGGATCGCCGGCCACGCGGCAATCTGCGCCGGCGTGGGCGCAGCGAAGGTCTGCGCGAACCACGCAGCCACGACAGGATGGAACTGCTGCAGGACAGGATGCATAGGCGATGCCGCAGGCCGCGATGCCAGGCCAGGAGCGGCGTGTGGATTCAACGGGGCGAAGTCCAATGGATGGGGTTGCACTGCGCCCGACACAAGCCGAGCGCGGGAATGGCGGTGAATGGTTAAAGCGGCTGTCGGCCTGACCGCGCAGCGGCCAAACTGACGCGTCCGCTGCACCGCTTCGACCTGCTGCAGCCTTCCCGTCAACTCCGGTTCGACCGCGCGCGATGCCGAGCACTCGCGCGACGTGACGACAGCCATTGCTGGTGCAGCGAAGGGATGCCTGCACAAGCGGTAGACACCGGCCGGCGCATCGGGTCACCAGCCATCAACGCAACGCTGCGGCCCGGCGCGACGATTGTCGATCGGGCGCAGGCCATGGCACATTGGCGCCATGCCCAGCCTTATTCTCTTCATGATTGCCGGCGCCGCGCTGTACGCGTTCTGGAACTCCTCGCGCGCGGCCGCCGAACGTGCCGATATCCTCGGCCGCAATGCCTGCCGCGCGGCCGATGTGCAATGGCTGGACCAGAGCGTGCATTCCACCAATATCCGCATCTGCCGCAAGCCCAATGGCTGGCTGGGCTTCGAGCGGACGTTCCGGTTCGAGTATTCCTACGACGGCATCGACCGTCATAGCGGCCGCCTGGTGCTGCGCGGCGACCAATTGATCGCCTTCACCGGACCGCAGGTGGCCACGGTGACGCCGCTGAGCCCGGACCATCAGCGCCTGAACTGACCGCGATTCGATCACTGGGTGCGTCTGCAGGTACATGGCCTGCATGCAGTGACGTACGACCGAAAATCCGCGTCGCTGCCGCCTATCCGCAACGTCGATGCACATATGCAACGGCGTGCTCTGGTGGAAAAATGCGCGAGCGATGCAAGTCGCACGCGTACATGGCGCAACAACGCACTGACGCGCGATGCGCGTCCGTGCGTGCAGTTACTTGACCACGCGCAGATGCGGACGCTTGCCCGCGCTTGGCGGCTCGTCCGGCGTGGGCGCGCTTGGCGGCGGTGCACCCGGATCCGGCGGCTCGGTGCTGGTGCCGGGGATATCGTCCGGCAAGGCCATGCCCTGCCCGGTCTCGCGTGCATACACCGCAAGGACTGCGGCCATCGGCACCATCACCGGATAACTGACGCCGCCAAAGCGCGCGGTGAACTGCACGCTTTCGTTGTCGACCTGCAGCCCGACCACGGCGCGCTCGGCGATGTTCAGCACCACGCGGCCGTCCTTGACGGCACTGGCAGGCACCTGCACGCCGGGCAGCCCGGCGTCCACCAGGACGTGCGGGGTCATGCCGTTGTCGTTGATCCATTCGACCAAGGCCCGCAGCAGGTACGGGCGATGGCTGGTCATGCGGGGGAAATCTTCGCTCATGACGTCATTTTACCCGCACACGGCCCGCAGCGGCGGCTGCGCGATGGGACGTCGGTCTGTTGGCATACAGCCGTCGCATCAGCCCGGCAGGTCGCGCAGTTTCTTTTCCTGATCGGTCAGGCTGCGGATGAAGCCGGGATTGCGGAAGATCCGGTTGCCGTAGTCTTCGATCGCCTTGCCGTCCTTGGGCAGACCGATCTCCAACGCGTCCAGTCGCCAGATGATCGGCGCCATCGCGCAATCGGCCAGACTCATTTCCGGATTGAGGAAGAACTTGCTGGCCTTGAACAGCGGCACCGACGCGGTGAGCAGTTCCTTCAGGCGCTTGCGGCCAGCCTCGGCCTGGGTCTTGTTGCCGAGCTGGATGGCCTGTACCTGCGGCACCCAGTCGTGCTCGATCCGCAGCATCGCCAGACGCAGACGTGCGCGCGAGAGCGGATCGACCGGCATCAACGGCGGATGCGGGTAGCGCTCGTCCAGGTATTCGCTGACCACCGATGCCGCGTACAGCACCAGGTCGCGTTCGACCAGGGTCGGGACCGAATGGTAGGGATTGAGATCGATCAGATCTTCCGGGGGATTTTGCGGGTCGACCGGCACCAGGTCGTAGGTCACCCCTTTCGCCGCCAGGACCAGACGGACCCGGTGGCACAACACGTCGTCGTTGGACGAAAACAAAGTCAAGGTATTCCGCATACGCACACTCGTCGCCATTCAAGGCTCTCCGACGACCGGAATCCGCCGGCCGCATCGGCGCGGCCGGCCCAACGCCGACCGTCACCACGGTCCATCGAGTGTGCAATCACGTCACGCAAAAGCCAAGAGTGATAGGGCCGATTAATGCCCGGACAGGCCGCTTGTTGCGCCGAGATGCAGCTTCCGGTCACGTGCGCGTGTCGCAACGGCGCGACTGCCGGTGCACGACATCGGATGCGGCAGAGGTGATTCGTCGTCAACCGACGCGTTGATTGCTTGCCGACTCTCACCCCAGCCCCTCTCCCGCGGGGAGAAGAGAGGCGGAGCGATCGTTGTGCTGCAGCCGTTGCATGGTTTGCACATGCACGGCCGATGCGCTCTGCAGCCGATGACCGGCCTGCAGACCGGTCAGTGCACGTCCTTCCAGTATTCCTTCTTCAGCAGGTAGGCCATGAAGGTGAGCAAGGCCAGGAACAGGATCACCCACACGCCCATGCTCTGCCGCTTCAGGGCCGCCGGTTCACCGGCGTATTCGAGGAAGTTGGCGATATCGCGCACGGTCTGATCAAACTCGACCGGCGTCTGTCGCCCTGGCTGACCAAGTTTGAGCGCCTGCACCGGCTTGTCGCCGGTCGCCTTGTCGGGCGGGCCGAACTGCGCCTGCTGCAGGCCCTGCAGCTCCCACAGCGGGTTGGGCATGGAGGCATTCGGAAACAGCTGGTTGTTCCAGCCCAGCGGGCGGGTCTGATCCAGGTAGAACGACTTGAGGTAGGTATAGACCCAGCCGGTGCCACGCACGCGGGCGATCAAGGTCAGATCCGGCGGCGCCTTGCCGAACCACTTGGTCGCCGCATCGTGCGGCATGGTGCCTTCGATGTGTTCGCCGATCTTGGCGCCGGTGAAGTTGAGGTTGGTCATGACCTCTTCCTCGCTCAGTCCCAGATCGCTGGCCATGCGCGAATAGCGCAGGTACTTCAGCGAGTGGCAGCCGGAGCAGTAGTTCATGAACAACTGCGCGCCACGCTGTAGCGAGGCACGGTCGCTCAGGTCGTTGCCGGCCTGCTGCACCTTCCCGCCTTCGGCTGCCAGCGCCCCTGCGGCCAGGGTCAGCCCGCACAGCAGGGCGACCACGCGCGACGTCCATGACTTCACGTTGGAATTAGTCATGGGTGGTCACCCGCTCCGGCACCGGCCTGGTCTTGTCCAGCCGCGTCCACACCGGCATGGTGATGAAGAAGGCGAAGTACAGGAAGGTCAGCACGCGCCCGACATAGGTTTCGTGTGCGTCGGTGCCAGGACCGGAGCCGATCACGCCCAGCCACACGAAGCACACCACCAGCACGCCGAGCGCGACCTTGGAGATCCAGCCGCGGTAGCGGATCGAGCGCACCTTGGCCCGATCCAGCCATGGCACCAGGAACAGGATCGCGATCGCCGAGAACATCACCAGCACGCCGCCGAGCTTGTTGGGGACCACCCGCAACATCGCGTAATAAGGCGTGTAGTACCAGACCGGCTTGATGTGCTCCGGGGTCACCAGGCGATTGGCCTCGGTGAAGTTGTCGTGCTCCAGGAACAAACCGCCGAACGCCGGCGCGAAGAAGATGATGAAGGCCGCGATCAGCAGCAAGAAGCCGACCCCGACCAGGTCCTTGACCGTGTAGTACGGATGGAACGGGATGCCGTCGGCCGGCTTGTGCGCGTCCCAGCGGTTGCCCTTGGGCCCCTTCTTGATCTCCACGCCGTCGGGATTGTTGGAGCCCACTTCGTGCAGCGCGCCGATGTGCAGCACGATCAGCAGCAACAGCACCAGCGGCAGTGCGATCACGTGCAGCGCGAAGAAGCGGTTGAGCGTGGCATCGCCAGGCAGATAGTCGCCCATGATCCATTCGGTCAGCCCGTTGCCGATCACCGGGATGGCGCCGAACAGCGAGATGATCACCTTCGCGCCCCAGAACGACATCTGCCCCCACGGCAGCACGTAGCCCATGAAGGCTTCGGCCATCAGCACCAGGTAGATCAGCATGCCGAGAATCCACACCAGCTCGCGCGGCTTCTGGTAGCTGCCGTACATCAGCCCGCGGAACATGTGCAGATACACCACGATGAAGAACAGCGAGGCGCCGGTGCTGTGCATGTAGCGGATCAGCCAGCCCCACTCCACGTCGCGCATGATGTATTCGATCGAGGCGAACGCATCGGCCGCGCTGGTCTTGTAGTGCATCGTCAGGAAGATGCCGGTGACGATCTGGTTGACCAGCACCACGATGGCCAGCGAGCCGAAGTAGTACCAGAGGTTGAAGTTCTTCGGCGCGTAGTATTCGCTGACGTGCTTGCGGTACATGGGCATCAGCCCGGGCGCGCGTTCGTTGACCCAATCGAACACACCGTTGGCGGTACGGACCAGGATATTGCTCATCAGGCAGCCCCCGTGCTGTTGGCCGACGTCCCGGCAGCGTCGGGATCGACGCCGATCACCAGGGTGTTGTCGTCCACATAGTGGTGTGGGGGCACCAGCAGATTGATCGGTGCCGGCACGCCGTCGAAGACGCGGCCGGACATGTCGAAGCGCGACTTGTGGCAGGGGCAGAAGTAGCCGCCCTTCCACTGCGGGTCGTAGGGCTCGGGGCGGATCTCGGCGACCATTTCCGGCGAGCAGCCCAGATGCGTGCACAGCCCGACCAGCACCGAGATGTCGGACTTGATCGAGCGGTACTCGGGGTTCTTCAGCACGTAGTCCGGCTGCTGGTCCTTGTTCTCCGACTTGGGATCCTTGAGCCGGTCATCCAGCGATGGCAGTGCGTCGAGCATCGCCTTGGAGCGCTTGACGATCCAGATGGGCTGACCGCGCCATTCCAGAACCAGCCGTTGCCCTTCCTGCAAGGCGCTGATGTCGGCGGTCACCGGGGCACCGGCCAACTTGGCGCGTGCGCTGGGATTCCACGACTTCACGAACGGAACTGCGACAAATCCTGCTCCGACCGCACCGACCACGGCCGTTGTCGCGGTCAAGAACCGACGACGCCCGATATCAGCAGGTGCGTTAACCCCATCGTTGGCCATCCGGCTCTCCGATCTTGATTAGGTAGCGTGAGGCTGCCAACGGCTGGCGGGGGGTCCAGCCGCGATGAATCGACCGCAGTGTAGCGGAACGCTTAATGCACAGACAACGCAATGTACGCAGTCGAACCGGCGCAGTGCAAACACTGGATGCAGGCACGCGTCGATCACGTCACGCGCCAGGCCTGCACAAGGAGTACAGCTGTGACCCAGTGCTGACAAAAAGACCGCGCCAGTTGCGGACATGCTGAGCCTTGGCTGCACTATCGCGCCGGTGCGATGGCGGCCTGCGCGGCCTGGTTGCCGCATGACATCTGTCTCGACTGGTGACTGTCAAAGCAGGCCGCAGCGGGCGCTGCGTGCAAAGCACATGGCTCAGTTGGCCGCCGTGGTCTGCCCACGATAGCGCCCGGCCAGCACGCCGACGCGTTGGACGTAGCGCTGGGTCTCGCTGTAAGGCGGCACGCCACCATAGCGATCCACCGCACCCTCGCCGGCGTTGTAGCCGGCAGCGGCGAGCGTGAGATCGCCATTGAAGCGCTTCAGCAACCACGAAAGATATTGCACGCCACCGCGAATATTTTGCGTTGCATCATAGGCATCGCTGACGCCGAAGCGGCGCGCGGTGCCGGGCATCAACTGCATCAGCCCCTGCGCGCCGGCCCGGCTCAGTGCCAGCGGGTTGTAGGCCGACTCGGCATGGATGATCGCGCGCACGATCGCTTCCTCGACCCCGAACTCGCGCGCGGCTGCGGTGATTTCCTGCTGATAGGCATTGGTGTTGAGCCGGATCGCGCCAAAATTGACGCCGGGCTTGGCCGCGCAGGCGTAACAGGTTTCGATGAAGCTGTAATGGATGGTGCGCAGGCCTTCGATGCTGGCGACCTGACGCGGGCGCGCACTGGTGTAGTGACGCACGCCGTCCTTCATATACGAATAGACCTGCCCGCTGACCACCCGGCGCGGATTGACCGCGGCGGCGGGTGCCTGCACGACCGAGGTCTCCGCCACCGGCAGCGCGCGCGGCATCACCGCCGAGGCGACCTCGGCAGCGCGGCGTGGCGCCTGGCCAACCGGCTGACTGATGATGGTGGCCGGCGCGCCACTGTCGATCGAGGTACTGGCGCGCGCAGGGCCGGCGGCCATGCCCTGCGCCGGGCGAGCCATGGCAGGCGGCGCGCGGCGCGCGGATCGCTCCGGGGTATAGCTGCTGATGACGCTGCAGGTCGCGCCGCTCTGGCGCTTGCTCAGGTAGCTGGTGATTCCGTCGCCGCTGACGCACTTGTACAAGGTGCCAGCGCAGACCGGCGCTGCCGGCAACGTGACGAGTAACAGCCCCAGCAATCTTGACATCCCCTTCATGCGGCGGAGTGTCCCAGCTTGGCCCGGGCTTGCCAAGTGGCCCAAACGGTTATCCGGGCAGTGGCTCCAGCCGCGCCCGCAACGCGTTCAGCGCCTCGGCCAGCGGCACGCGCACGGCGTCCGGGCAGATCGCATCGAACGGCAGGTCGAGCAGCAGCAGGTTGGCCGCCAGCGCCGGCATGCTCGGCGCGCCCAGGCCCAGCCAGCAATGCGCCGGCCCGTCGGCTTCCAGCGCGCCCAGCCAGGGCGGGATGCGCGCGGCGAGTGCCTCCAACGTGCCGTACAGGCGTACCCGGGCCCGGCACGGGAACGGCGACTCGCCGATCGCCTTGCGCAGGAGTTGCAGTGGTTCTTCCGGCAGTGCGCGAGCGGCGAATTGCGCGCCGGTCGTCTCGGCCCGGTCGATGCGGTCGGCGCGCAAGGTGCGCCAGTCCTGGCGCTCGCAGTCCCAGGCCAGCAGATACCAGCGCCGCCCGTAATTCACCAATAAGGCCGGCTCGACACAGCGCGTGATCGGTAAACCGGAGTGGCGGCGATAGTCCAGCCGCAGCGTGACCCGGTCGCGGCAGGCGCTGGCCAGTTGCGCCAGCAGCGCCGCATCTACCAGGGCACCCGCCTCCCCGGTGACCGGCAGGCTGGCGGTGGCCGCGTGCGCCGCACTGGCACGCTGGCCGCTGCGCCGCGGCAACAGCGGATCGAGCTTGCGCAGCACCCGCGCCGCCGCCGCATCCATGCCGCGTATCGCCGGAGCCGCTGCGCGCAGCGCGATCGCCACCGTCAGCGCCTCGTCTTCTTCGAACAACAGCGGCAGGGCGGCCGCACCCTGCCCCAGCCGGTAACCGCCACCGGCGCCGGGCACGGCATGCACCGGGTAACCCAACTCGCGCAGGCGCTCGATCGCGCGCCGCACGCTGCGCGGATGCAGTTCCAGCCGCTCGGCCAGCGCCACGCCGGACCAGCTGCGGCCGCCCTGCAGCAGCGCAAGCAGACGCAACAAGCGGGCAGCGGTCGAGGCCATCGCATTACCGTATTGCGGACGGAAACTGTCCGCAATAGCTGCGTAGGATTGCCTGGCACCTCGTTCTTTACGCCTTCCGCATCCACCAAGGAAACCGCAATGTCCGACCAGCGCCACATCACCCTGTTCCACAATCCCCGTTCGCGTTCGCGCGGCGTGCTGGTGCTGCTGGAAGAGCTCGGCGCCAGTTACGACCTGCAGATCGTCAATCTGGAAAAGGGCGAGCAACTCGCGCCCGCGTACCTGGCGATCAACCCCATGGGCAAGATTCCGGCGATCCGGCATGGCGACAGCGTGGTCACCGAACAGGGCGCGATCTACCAGTATCTGGCCGAGCTGTATCCGGAAGCCGGGCTGTCGCCGGCGCCGGGCGATGCCGATCGCGGCGCCTACCTGCGCTGGCTGGCCTTCTACGGCTCGGCGTTCGAGCCGGCGATCATCGACCGCGCAATGAAGCGCGATGCGCCGCCGCGCTCGATTTCGCCTTACGCCGACTGCGCCACGGTGCTGCAGGTGATCGATACGCAGCTGGCCAAGGGCGACTATCTATTGGGCCAGCGCTGCAGCGCAGCCGATGTGCTGTGGGGCGGCGCGCTGGGCTGGATGGTCGATTTCGGGCTGATCGACCCACCTGCCAGCACCCGCGCCTACATCGCCCGCATGGCCGACCGGCCGGCGTTCGCGCGTGCCGAGGCCACCAACGCCAAGGCCTGACCAAGCGGACGGGCCCGGCGCAAGCGGGTAAACTGTGCGGCTATCTTCTACCCGCCTGGAATAAGCGCCATGCCCGGGACATCCGTTTCCGACCTGTCCGCGGCCACCGCCGTGGACGCACCCGCCCTGTTGCCGCTGCCGGTGGCCCGCCCGTCGGCGCCTGCCGTGGTGCGCGGCAAGCTCTACATCAAGACCCACGGGTGCCAGATGAACGAGTACGACTCGGCCAAGATGGCCGACGTGCTCGCCGCCTCCGAAGGCCTGGAGCTGACCGACAACCCCGAAGACGCCGACGTGGTGCTGGTCAACACCTGCTCCATCCGAGAGAAGGCGCAGGAAAAGGTGTTCAGCCAGCTGGGCCGCTGGAAGGCGCTGAAGGCCGGCGGCAAGCCGGTGATCATCGGCGTCGGCGGCTGCGTGGCCTCGCAGGAAGGCGAGGCCATCGTCAAGCGCGCGCCCTATGTGGATCTGGTGTTCGGCCCGCAGACCCTGCATCGCCTGCCGGAGCTGATCCGCGCGCGGCGCGAGTCGGGCAAGTCGCAGGTGGACATCAGCTTTCCGGAAATCGAGAAGTTCGATCGCCTGCCTGAGCCGCGCGCCGAGGGCCCGTCGGCGTTCGTGTCGATCATGGAAGGCTGCTCCAAGTACTGCTCGTTCTGCGTGGTTCCCTACACCCGTGGCGAAGAAGTCAGCCGGCCGTTCGAGGACGTGCTGGTGGAGGTGGCGCAGCTGGCGGCGCAAGGCGTGCGCGAGATCAATCTGCTCGGCCAGAACGTCAACGCGTATCGCGGTGCGTACGGCGCCGATGCCGGCGACGCGGCGCAATACGCGGATCTGGGCCTGTTGATCCGCACCATCGCGCAGATCGAGGGCATCGGCCGTATCCGTTTCACCACCTCGCACCCGCTGGAATTTTCCGACTCGCTGGTGGATGCGTACCGCGACGTGCCGCAGCTGGCCAATTACCTGCATCTGCCGGTGCAGGCCGGCAGCGACCGCATCCTGTCGGCGATGAAGCGTGGCTACACCGCGCTGGAATTCAAGTCCAAGATCCGCAAGCTGCGCGCGGTGCGTCCGGATATCTCGATCAGCTCGGACTTCATCGTCGGTTTTCCCGGCGAGACCGAAGCGGATTTCGAAAAGACCATGAAGCTGATCGAGGACGTGGGCTTCGACCAGAGTTTCTCGTTCGTGTATTCGCGGCGTCCCGGCACGCCGGCCTCGGACCTGCAGGACGACACCCCGGAAGCCGTCAAACAGGCACGGCTCGCGCGTTTGCAGGCGCAGATCAACGCGCACGCCACGCGCATTTCGCAGTCCATGGTCGGCAGCGTGCAACGGGTGCTGGTGGAAGGCCCGTCGCGGCGCGATCCGAACGAATTGACCGGCAAGAGCGAGAACATGCGTCCGGTGAATTTCCCCGGCAATCCGCGCCTGATCGGGCAGTTCGTCGATGTCCTGATCACCGAGGCGATGAGCAATTCGCTGCGTGGTCTTATCCAGGTGGCCGACAGCGAAAGCTGATGCCGCATAGGTGCCGGGGCGCGTGGCGCCACGGCATGCGTCGCGTCGTGCTGACTGGAAGGTGCGCGTTGGTTGGTCACTACTTCCGTAGTGCTGCGGCCGGCTACGCGATGCTGCGTCTGCCTGCCATCGTTGTTGCGTTGCTTTGCGCAGCTGCGTGCGTGCAGCACGCTGGCAATTGCGTTGAGGTCACGCGCGTCGTGCCTCGCACCTCGATCGTCGGCAAGCACGCAGCTGGTTGCTTGCCGCACTGCATTCGCCGACCGGCGCTCCGGCATCTGCGCGCTTCCGAGCCGTGGTCGGTCTAGGTCAACAACAGCGCGCATTGCTCGCATACGCCAGGCATGGTCGTGATCGCGCACAGCAACGACACCGACGTCCCTGGTCACACGGCACGCGAGGCAAGTGATCAAAATTTCACCACCTGCCTGAAACGCCTTGCGGCATAAGGCGTGCGAGCACTTACCCACAGGCTTTGCCGAATTCGATCCACACCGCTTGTGGACAACCGCCATCGCAGTGGTGATTTTTTCGCCATGTCCCTGCCGGACCTTGTGCGAGTAGGCGCCACCATTTTTATCCACAGGTTAGTGATGCGTGACTCCACAGCGATTGTGGAAAACCCGCGCGCACCGCCGGGGACCGGCCAGACCATGCGCTTGCGATGGCCTGGCGTGTTGGTGAGATCACACGCTGCGCGCTACCCTCGTCTGCCGCCCAACCGACCAGCGCATGCGTGCGCGGTCCGATCCGACCATGAACTCACCTGCACATCGCGACTTCACCCTGGAACCCGACGACACCGAGCGCCTGGCCAACCTGGCCGGCCCGTTCGACGCGCACCTGCGCCAGATCGAACTCAAGCTCGGCGTGGAGATCGCCAACCGCGGCAACATCTTCCGCGTCACCGGCCCGGAGCCGGCAATCACCGCTGCGCAGACGCTGCTGACCGCCCTGTACGAGGAAGCCGCCTCCACCACCTTCGACAACCACGCCATCCACCTGCGCTTGAACGATGCCAATGTCGAGCAGGTGGTCGATCGTTCCTACGTGGCCCAGGACGTGGCGATCAAGGTCAAACGCGGCACCGTGCGTGGCCGCGGCGCCAACCAGGCCAAGTACCTGCATGCGATCGCCACGCACGACATCAACTTCGGCATTGGCCCGGCCGGTACCGGCAAGACCTTCCTGGCGGTGGCCAGCGCGGTGGAAGCCTTGAACGAATCGCGCGTACAGCGCCTGATCCTGGTGCGCCCGGCGGTGGAAGCCGGCGAGAAGCTGGGCTTCCTGCCCGGCGATCTCAGCCAGAAGGTGGACCCGTACCTGCGCCCGCTCTACGACGCGCTCTACGAAATGCTGGGCGTGGAAAAAGTGGTCAAGCTGCTGGAAAAGAACGTCATCGAG
Organism: Xanthomonas sp. WHRI 7064; assembly: GCF_040202355.2. Lineage (NCBI taxonomy): Bacteria > Pseudomonadati > Pseudomonadota > Gammaproteobacteria > Lysobacterales > Lysobacteraceae > Xanthomonas > Xanthomonas sp. WHRI 7064. The sequence goes on from NZ_CP167821.1 coordinate 2,749,709, forward strand.
ATCGCGCCGCTGGCCTATATGCGCGGCCGCACGCTCAACGATGCCTACGTGATCCTGGACGAGGCACAGAACACCACCATCGAGCAGATGAAGATGTTCCTGACCCGGCTGGGCTTCGGCTCCACCGCGGTGGTCACCGGCGACCTGACCCAGATCGACCTGCCCAAGCACGTCAAGTCCGGCCTGCGCGACGCGATCGAGGTGCTGCGCGATGTGGACGGCGCCAGCTTCACCTTCTTCGAAGCGCGCGACGTGGTGCGCCACCCGCTGGTGCAGCGCATCGTCACGGCCTATGAAAAGCGCGATCAGCAGGACGCTGCGATCAAGAACAACGCTGAATGAGGCTATTCCTTGCCAGCCTGACGTTGGCAAGCGGATTGGTCGCGGCGGCATCGCTCGGGGCTACCGAAGCGCCGCTGCTTCCGGGAATCCCGATCGTGGATCGCGATGTGATCCCGGCGACACAGGTGGCGCCCCCCTGTGTGTCGCTGGCCGCCGAACAAACCAGCATCAGCATCCCAACCGCGCACTTGGAGAGGCTGGCGGAACAGGGGCGCGACGATATGCCGGCAGGGAACGATCGCGTACGACTCAGTGCTTGGCAGCAAGGTCGCAGCGCGCGCTGGCTGCTCGATCTACCGGGAACGGTCACGGATGCACGTGGCTGCGAAAGCTCACCGATCCAGCATGCGCATCGCTCAAGCCAGTCGCTGGTCGGCGGACTCCTGGAAAGCGGTATCGCTGCGGTCTGGCTGTATGACCAGCCAGGATTCGTTTCAAGCTTGCGGGTGCGGGATTACAATCGCGGCTGCGGGCGCGGCCCGATCGGCAGTTCGAGCTACCGCGTGGCCAACGGGCCTGCGGTGATACTGCTGATCACCTGCACGCGCTGACCCTCTGCCCAGGAAACTCTCGCCATGACCCGTGGACCTGTCCGCCTCGACGTCGCTGTCAGTTATGCGCTGCCGCGCGCCGGCCTGCCGTCGGCGGTGAGTTTTCGCAAGTGGGTGGCCGCTGCGCTGAAGGGACGCATCCGCGAGGCCGACCTGGCGGTGCGGATTGTCGACGAGAAGGAAGGCTGCTCGCTCAACCATCATTACCGCGGCAAGGATTACGCCACCAATGTGCTGAGCTTCCCGGCAGATTTACCCGAAGGACTGCCCAAGGGCATCAAGATGCCGCTGCTCGGCGATCTGGTGATCTGCGCGCCGGTGGTGGCGCGCGAGGCGGCCGAACAAGGCAAGTCGCTGGCCGCGCATTACGCCCATCTGACCGTGCACGGCACGCTGCATCTGCTCGGCTGGGACCACGAAGACGACAAGGAAGCCGATGCGATGGAGCAACTCGAACGCGAGATCCTGGCCGATCTCGGCATCGACGACCCGTACGCGGGAGAACGCTGATGCGGGCCTGCCTCGCCACCGCGTTGCTGTTGCTGGCCTGCTCCAGTGCCTGGGCGCAGGCCGCGCTGGCACGCCCCGACCTGCCGGCCCTGATCGAATGCCGCCAGCGCATCGGCGACTTCAACGCGCTGGCACCGGTGCTGGCCGACCCGCTCAAGGCGGTGGCGCTGGGCTGGACGCCGCTGGACCAGGCCAACCTGTTCATGACCGAATACACGCTCAACACGCCGATCAGCGTGTTCGGCCACAGCACCACCCACATCGCGTTCTCCGGCGCCAGCGTCATGGCGCTGCTGGACCTGCCCGACCCGCGCCCGCTGGCCAAACAGCTGAACCTGGAACTGGGCGTGGATAACGCCGACAAGGTCATGTACGGCCGCGAGCTGGTCAGCGAAGACACCACCAACCCCAAGACCGGCGAGGCGATGATCGAATCGATCGTGCTCAGCGTCTCCAACGTGAAGTCGCATCCGGGCAAGACCGTAGTCGGCTGCGGCTACAGCCTGGACCTGCCCTGAAGCGCAGCGCCCGCCACCGCCCCGTCCACAGCGCCTTAGCGGCTTCCTGTTAGACTGACGGCTATCGCCTGGTTTGCCGGGTGCCGTCCCACGTCACGATGTCCGAAGACGACAGTAGCCAATCCCAAGAAACACCCGAAAAACGCCGTAGCTGGCTCGAGCGCCTGAGCGCTGCCTTCTCTGGCGAACCCCATACCCGCGACGAACTGGTCGCGCTGCTGCGGACCGCCGAACAGGACGGTCTCATCGCTGCAGACACCTTGCGCATGATGGAAGGCGCAATCTCCGTGTCCGAGCTCACCGTGGGCGACGTGATGATCTCGCGCTCGCAGATGGTCTCGCTGCCGGTGGAGGCGCGCTTCATCGACCTGATGAAGCAGGTGGTGGAATCCGGCCATTCGCGCTTCCCGGTGCACGGCGAGAACAAGGACGAAGTACTCGGCATCCTGCTGGCCAAGGACTTGTTGCGCGGCGTGGTTGCCGACAACGGCCCCGGCAACGTGCGCGAACTGCTGCGCCCTGCGGTGCTGATCCCCGAGTCCAAGAAGCTCAACGTCCTGCTGAAGGAATTCCGGCTGTCGCGCAACCACATGGCGATCGTGGTGGACGAGTACGGCGGCGTCGCCGGGCTGGTCACCATCGAAGACGTGCTGGAGCAGATCGTCGGCCAGATCGACGACGAGCACGACGATGCCGAGGAAGAGAATTCGCTGATCGCGATCCAGGCCGACGGCCGCTATGTGGTCGATGCGCTGACGCCGATCGAAGACTTCAACGAGCGCTTTGGTGCCGACTTCCCCGACGACGAGTACGACACGGTCGGCGGCCTGGTCACCGATGCGATCGGCCACCTGCCGGAAACCGGCGAAGAGCTGACGCTGGGGCGCTTTGCCTTCCGTGTGGCCAAGGCCGATGCGCGACGCGTGCACGCCTTCCACGTGACCATTCTGCCGCCAGACCCGCAGGACGACGCTTGAACCGTTGGTACCGCGCGACTGCTGCAGCGCCAGGCCGCGGCAGCATCCGGCGCTGCGCGGCGGCGTGCCTGCTGCTGTTGCTGGCGTGGTTGGTGGCACCCGCCGCCATGGCCCAGGCCACCGGGCAGGCGCCTGCCCAGTCCAATGTACCGGCACCGCGGGTCGGCGTCGTCACCATGCAGCCGGGCGAGGTGTTCTTCGAGCGCTTCGGCCACGATGCCATCGTGGTGGTCGATCCCGTCACCGGGCAGGCCACCTCGTACAACTTCGGCTTCTTCGACCCCGGCGAGCCGGATTTCGTCCCCCGCTTTGCGCGCGGCGAGATGATGTATTACCTGGTCGCGTTGCCGCTGGAAGAAGACCTGCAGCAGTACCGGGCGGTCGGCCGCGGCGTCAGCATCCAGTGGCTGGACCTGCCACCGGACCAGGCGCGCGCGCTGGCTGACGGGCTGGCCATCCGCAGCCAGCCCGAGAATGCGCGCTACCACTACGATTACTTCGTGGCCAACTGCGCCACCATGGTCCGCGACACGCTGGACCGCGCCATGGGTGGCGCGTTGAAATCGCAACTGGCCGGGCGCTCGCGCGGCAACACCTTCCGCAGCGAAGCGGTGCGCCTGGCCTCCCCTGCCCCGTGGATGTGGCTGGGCTTCGACCTGGGCCTGGGGCCGTATGCGGACCGCCCGCTGTCGCGCTGGGAAGAAGCCTTCGTGCCGATGCGCCTGGCCGACAGCCTGACCCAGGTGCACAACGGCGCCGGCCGCCCGTTGGTGCAGTCCACCCAGGTCCTGCTGCCGCATCGCATCGCACCGGAGCCGGCGGAACAGCAGCGCCACTGGTGGCCATGGCTGCTGACCGGGCTGATCGTCGCTGCCGGCGTGCTGGCACTCGGTCGCCGGCAACGCGTGCTGGCCGCCCTGGCCCTGCCGTACTGGCTGCTGTGCGCGATCGGCGGCGGCTTGCTGGTGTATCTGTGGGGCTTCACCGCGCATCAGTCGGCCTGGGCCAATCGCAACCTGTTGCTGGTCAACCCGCTGTGCGTGCTGCTGTTGATCGGCGGCATCGCCGTGCTGCGCGGGCGCCGGCCCAGGCGCTGGTTCGATGTGCTGCGCTGGGTGGTGGCCGCCGCGGCACTGCTGGCGCTGCTGATCCACTGGCTGTCGTTCCAGGCGCAGGACAACCTGCAGTGGGTGCTGCTGCTGCTGCCGATCCATGCCGCGCTCGCCATCGCGTTGCGGCGGCGTGACTTGTCCGTCCGCACGCGCTGATCCAGGATGCGCCCATGAACCACCACGGCCGCCATCCGGACAACCCCTCCTGCGTCATCACCTGCGCCTATTACGACGGCCAGGGCGAGCGCCACGACATCAGCCTGGAGCAGATCAGCGACGTGCTGCAGCGCCCGGATGGCTTTGTCTGGGTCGGCCTGTACGAGCCGCAGGAATCGGTGCTGCACAAACTGCAGGATGAGTTCGGCCTGCACGATCTGGCCATCGAGGATGCGCTCAAGGCGCACCAACGTCCCAAGGCCGAAAGCTACGGCAACTCCTTGTTCGTGGTGGTCAACACCGCACAACTGGTCAACGAGCGCATCCGCTACGGCGAGACGCACGCGTTTCTGGGCGCGCGCTTTCTGTTGACGGTGCGCCATGGCGCATCGCTGTCGTACACGCCGGTGCGGCACCGGGTCGAACGCGAACCGGCGATGCTGCGCATGGGCGCCTCGTTCTGCCTGTATGGCGTGCTCGACTTCGTGGTCGACAACTACCTGCCGATCATGGACGAGTTCCGCGACACGCTGGAAGGCCTGGAAAAGGACATCTTCGCCGACAACTACAAGCGCGAAACCGTGGTGCGCCTGTACGAGCTCAAGCGCGAACTCAACAAGATGCGGTTGGTGGTGGCGCCATTGCAGGACGTGCTCTCGCACCTCAAGCGCAACCCCGGCTCGCTGATCCATGACGAGGTCGGCATCTACCTGCGCGACGTGCTCGACCATGCCGTGCGTATCAACGACGCCATCGACACCTTGCGCGAAATGCTGGGTACCGCGCTGAGCGTCAACCTGTCGATGGTGACCCTGGCCCAGGGCGAAACCGTCAAACGCCTGGGCGCCTGGGCCGCGCTGCTGGCCGCGCCCACCCTGATCACCAGCTGGTACGGCATGAATTTCACCCACATGCCCGAACTCGACAAACCTTATGCCTACCCGCTGCTGGTAGCCGGCGTGGTCGCCTCGTGCCTGGTGCTGTATCGCCTGTTCAAGCGAGCGCGGTGGCTTTAGGCCGCTTTGCGGCCGGGATTTGGGAGTGGGGATTCGGGATTGGTTGGAGCTGGACGCGTGACTGTGGCGCGCGTGCTGCACGTACCCTCATCCGCCCTTCGGGCACCTTCTCCCAGAGGGAGAAGGAAGGCTGCCTGCTTTTACGAATCCCCAATCCCGAATCCCCAATCCCCGCACTCAAGCCACATAGATCGTCTTGATGTTCATGAACTCGTGGATGCCGTGCTCGGCCAGCTCGCGGCCGAAGCCCGAGCGTTTGATGCCGCCGAACGGTAGCCGCACGTCGCTCTTGACCACCGAATTGACGAACGCCGCACCGCACTGCAATTGCTGCGCCACGCGCTCGCCGCGCTTGGCATCGGAGGTCCACACGCTGCCGCCGAGGCCGAAGCTGGTGTCGTTGGCTACGCGTACTGCCTCGGCTTCATCCCGCACGCGAATGACCGACGCGACCGGGCCAAAGAACTCCTCCTCGTAGGCCGGCATGCCCGGGGCGACATGATCAAGGATGGTGGCCGGGTAGCCTGCATGCGAACCGGGTACCGGTTCGCCGCCCAGCAGCACCTTGGCGCCCTTTTCCACGCTGTGTTGCACCTGCTTGTGCAGCTCGTCGCGCAGATCCGCGCGGGCCATGGGCGCCAGCGTGGTGCCCTCCTGCTGCGGGTCGCCGAGCACGCGCTGGGAGGCGGCGGCAATGAAGCGTTCAATGAATTGATCAGCGATGGCGTCCACCACGATGAAGCGCTTGGCGGCGATGCAGGTCTGCCCGCTGTTGTCGAACCGCGACTGCACGGCGGAGGCGACGGTGTGCTCCAGGTCGGCGTCTTCCAGCACCACGAACGCGTCGCTGCCGCCAAGCTCCATCACGCACTTCTTCAACTGATCGCCCGCATTTGCAGCCAGCGAACGTCCGGCGCGCTCGCTGCCGGTCAGCGTTACTGCGGCGATGCGATCGTCACGCAACACATCTGCAGCCTGGTCGTTGTCGATATGCAGCACATCGAACACGCCGGGCGGAATACCGGCGGCATCCAGCACCTCCTTCATCGCATCGGCGCAGCGCGGCACATTGCTGGCGTGCTTGAGCAGCGCGACATTGCCGGCCATCAGACCCGGGGCGAGGAAACGGAACGCCTGCCACAAGGGAAAATTCCATGGCATCACCGCAAACACGCAGCCCAGTGGCTCGTAGCGCACATAGCTGGATTGCGCCTCGGTCGGGATATCGCGCGGTGCCAGGTAGTCGGCTGCATGTTCGGCGTAATAGGCGCAGCCCTGCGCGCACTTGTCCACCTCGGCCAGCGCCTCGTGGCGCAGCTTGCCCATCTCGGCGGTCATGATGCGTTGCAGGTCGTCGCGCCGCCGGGTCAGCTCTTCGCCGACCCGGCGCAGCAGCGCGCCGCGCTCGGCCAGCGGCAGTGCCGCCCACTGCGGAAACGCCTTGGCGGACGCAGCCAGACGCGCCTCGATGGCGGCGGCGTCCAGGGTGTGCTGGGTATGTTCGACCTGGCCAGTGGCCGGGTTGACGGTGTCGTAGGACATGACGGTCTCCTGTTACAAGCCGGCCATGCTAGTCGCCGGCAAGTTGCAGCCGCGTCACAACCGCAGCAAATCGCTGCAACGCTGTGTTTACCCACGCGGCGACGCAATGCCGCACCTCCATCGCACCGCTCGCGGATCACTGGCAGCCGGAATACCGCTCCCGGACACGCGAACGAAAGCAGCCCTGCCCTGTCCCGACCGTCCCACCGGACAAAAATGCTCTAGCATTCGGCACTTGGCAGCTTCATCCATTCACGGAAGACCACCACGATGCGCCGGGATCTGATTGTTCTAGTTGTACTTGGCATCAGCGCCTGCCTGCCGGGATGCGGCGTCCTGCAGGACATGCTGCACGGCCCGCGCCCCGGCCCGAACGGATTTGTCACCGTGAGCTGCACCAACACGCTGCCCAATCCCAGCCAACCCTGCGAGGAAGAGGCACTGCGTGCCTGCTCGGACACTGCCATCCGCCAATTCGTCACCGCACACTCGTCGCCGAACATGGTCACGATCTATCCGAGCAAGCAGAAATCCAAGGACGACGGCGACAAGAACGACAAGAACAGGGACAAGGATCACGCCGACGAACAACCCAGAGTCGAGCAACAGGGCTACGACATCAGCGCCGAGTATCAGTGCTACCTAACCAAGCCGCAGCCCTGGGACAGCGGGTACACGCCTCCGGCCAGGTAACAGCGGCCCAACCAACTGCCGTGCCCGGCGTCCGGTGGCCGCAGGCGTCCGCAATCGGCGTGCAGCCATCGTGGATGTCAGTGGCGTCGGCGTTCGCAGCCGTCTGGCCGCCGCTGGTGGCGATGCATTCGCCACACCCATATTGGTGCCTGCTCAGGAAGCAGCTTGCAGCGCCAGTTGCGCATCGCGCTGACGACGTCTTTCGCTGCGCGCAAGCAGCCACCAGCCGATCACTGCGGCAAGCGACACCGCCAGCACCATCAGCGTGGCCAGTGCGTTGATCTTGGGGCTGATGCCCAGCCGCACCGACGCAAACACCTTGATCGGCAAGGTGGTCGAACTGGGCCCGGCCAGGAAGCTGGCGATCACCACGTCGTCCAGCGACAGCGTGAATGCAAGCAGCCAGCCCGATGCCAATGCGGGAGCGATGATCGGCAAGGTGATCAGGAAGAACACCTTCAGCGGTGTCGCGCCCAGATCCATCGCCGCCTCTTCCAGCGAGCGATCCAGTTCCTGCAGGCGCGAGGAAATCACCACCGTGACGAACGAGACGGTGAAGGTGACATGCGCCGCCCAGATCGCCACCGCGCCACGCGGTGCGATCCCGAGTACACCGCCCATCGAAACCAGCAACAACAGGATCGACAGGCCGATGATCACTTCCGGCATCACCAGCGGTGCGGTGATCAATGCACCGAACAGGGTCTTGCCGGGAAAATGCCGCATGCGCACCATTGCCAGCGCCGCCATCGTCCCCAGCACCGTCGATGCACAGGCGGTCCAGAACGCGACTTGCAGACTGACCCAGGCCGCCTCCAGCAACTGCCGATCGCGCAGTAATTCGCCATACCAGCGCGTGGAAAAGCCGCCCCACACCATCGCCAGCCGCGAGGCGTTGAACGAGTAGACCATCAGCAACAGGATCGGCAGATACAGAAAGCCGAACCCCAGCGCGAGCACGCCAGCGCCCAGCAGGCGCGTGCCGGGAGAGGCGCGCATCATGTCAGCCGCCCTTCCAGCTCGCGCTGCTGATAACGGTGGAACAGCACGATCGGCACCAGCAACAGCAGCAACATCACCGTGGCCACCGCAGCGGCCACCGGCCAGTCGCGATTATTGAAGAACTCGCCCCATAGCACGCGGCCGATCATCAAGGTGTCCGGCCCGCCCAGCATTTCCGGAATCACGAATTCGCCCACCGCCGGAATCATCACCAGCATGCAGCCGGCCACGATGCCGTTGCGCGACAGCGGCAAGGTGATGTGCACGAAGGCCTGCCACGGCCGTGCGCCCAGGTCGTAGGCGGCTTCGAGCAATCGCTGGTCGTGCTTGACCAGATTGGCGTACAACGGCAGCACCATGAACGGCAGATAGCAGTACACGATGCCGATATAGGCGGCGAGCGGCGTGTACAGCAACTGCAAGGGCTGGCGGATCACCCCCAGCGCCAGCAGCGCCTGATTGAGCAAGCCGTTGCCGTCGAGGATGCCGATCCAGGCGTAGACGCGGATCAGGAACGAGGTCCATGACGGCAGCACCACCAGCATCATCGCCACATTGCGCGTGGCCAGCGGCAGACGCGCAATGACATAGGCCATCGGGTAGCCGATCAACAGCGCAAAGACGGTGGACAGCGCGGCGATCCTGATCGAACTCGCATACGCCGCTACGTATTGGCTGTCGCGCAGCATGACCAGGTAATTGCCCAGATGCAGCTTGACGCTCACCGCCCCATCGGCCGCAACGGCAAACAGCGGCGTGTACGGCGGCATCGCGGTGGCGCGCTCGGCGAAGGAGATCTTCAGCACGATCAGGAACGGGATCGCAAAGAACACCAGCAGCCACAGATACGGTGCGGCGATCACGCCCCAGCGCGCACCCGGCAATGCGCGGATCAGACGCCTCATGCGGTGAGCACCACGCCGTCGTCCTCGCCCCAGCTCAGCCAGACGGTGTCGCCCCAGGTCAGCGCTTCGCTGGCCCAGCGCTGACGGTTGGCGAAGTTGGCCATCAGCTTGAAACCGCCAGGCAGGCGCACGTGATAGACCGAATGGCTGCCGAAATAGGCGATGTCCTCGATCACGCCCTGCGCCTTGTTGCAGGCCTGGGCCGGTTCGTCCTTGCCGATGACGAGTTTTTCCGGGCGCAGCGCGAACGCCACCGCCTGCCCTTCGAAACCGGTGATGCCGTGACCGATCCGGATATTGGCGTCAAAGGCCGACGTCTTCAGGCCGACGTAATCCGGTTTGTCCTCGACGATCACCGCGTCGATCAGATTGACCGAGCCGATGAAGTCGGCAGCGAACCGGTTGGCCGGTTGTTCGTAGATTTCGTCCGGGGTGCCGACCTGCTGGATCCAGCCCTGGTCCATCAACGCGATGCGGGTAGCCATGCTCATGGCCTCTTCCTGATCATGGGTGACCATGACGCAGGTGACGCCAGAGGTCTCGATGATATTGACCAGCTCCAGCTGCATCTGCGCGCGCAGCTTCTTGTCCAGCGCGCCCATCGGTTCGTCCAGCAGCAGCAGCTTGGGCCGCTTGGCCAGCGAGCGCGCCAGCGCCACGCGTTGCTGCTGCCCGCCGGACAATTGATGCGGCTTGCGCCTGGCCAGGCTGCCAAGCTGCACCAGCTCCAGCATCTCGCCCACGCGCGCCGCGATCGCCGGCTTGGACAGCGCTTCCTGCTTCAGTCCAAAGGCGATGTTCTGTTCCACGCTCATGTGCGGGAACAGCGCATACGACTGGAACATCATGTTGATCGGGCGCTCGTACGGCGGCAACGGGTCGATCGGCTGGCCATCGAGCACGATGCGGCCTTTGGTCGGCCGCTCGAAGCCGGCCAGGCAGCGCAGCAGGGTGGACTTGCCGCTGCCCGAGCCGCCCAGCAGCGCGAAGATCTCGCCCTTGCGGATCTGCAGGCTGACCTCGTCAACCGCCACGACGCCATCGAACTCCTTGCGGACCTCGCGGATGCTCAGATAGGCGTTGTCGCCAGGGGAAAGCGGCGCCGCTGCGGCCTCGGTAACTGCCATGAACCCTCTCGATTGCGAAGCGTGGCCCGGCGACGACTGTGCACCTCAGGACGCCGGCGCCGCCAGTGCTTGGTGCGACATCACGTTTGCGCTTAAGCGTATCGTCTGCAGCGAGCCAACGACGACCTGCTACATCTGGTGACCGCCCGCCAGCGCGGGCGCTGCAGCAACACAGTGTCTGCGACGACAGAGCGACACCCTAGCGCGAACAAAGCGCCGACGCCCGCCGCGACGGCGATCGATCAGCGTGCCTCCGGCACCGGCGCGCTCCAGCCCAGACCCAGGCTCTTCTGCAGCGCGACGTAGTTCACCAGCAACTGCACCTGTGCCTGTGCGGCGGCGTCCTGCGCGGACAGCTGCTGGCGCTGCACGTCGAGCAGATCAATCGACGAGGTGGCACCGGCATCACGCCGTTGCTGCATCAAGCCGGCCGAGCGGGTGGCCGAGGCTTCGGCCTGCCGCGCCACCACCAGCTGCTTGCGCGCCGAGCCGAAGCGCGCCAATGCCGAATTGGCATCCTGCAACGCAGCCAGCACCGCGCCCTCGTACGCCGCCTCGCGGCCGGCGTTGCCGGCACGTGCCTGCTCCACCTGTGCCTTGGTGCGGCCGAAGTCGAAGATCGACCAGCGCAGCATCGGCACCGCAAGCGTGGTCAAGGCGTCGGAATTGAAATCGCTGGGCGAGCCAGCGACCCAGCTCAGGCCGCCCAGCAGGCTCACCTGCGGAAAATACCCGTTCAACGCCTCGCCGATCTGCGCGCTGGAGGCAGCCAGTTCGCGCTCGGCCTTGCGCACGTCGGGGCGGCGACGGATCAGGGCGCCGGCATCGTCCACGCGCACCTGCGTGGGCAGCATCGGCAACGGCTGCGGCGCGCTCAACTGCGCGTCCAGCGCGCCGGGCTCGCGCCCCACCATCAGCGCCAGCTGGTCCAGCGCTTCCTGCGACTGCATCTCCAGCGGCAGGCGCTGCGCCTGTTGCTGCTGCACCTGCGTGGCGATCTGTTCGACCTGCAGGTCCGACGCAGCGCCACGCTCGCGGCGCTGCTGGGTCAGGCGCAGGGTCTGCCCGATCTTGTCCAGGTTCGCATCGGCGATCGCCAGCCGCGCCTGCAAGCCGCGGTAGTTGAGGTACACCTGCCCCACTTCGGCTGCCAGCTGCACCTGCGCATCGGCCAGCTCGGCCTCCGAGGCCTGCGCCTGTGCCAGGGCGCCTTCGGCGGCGCGACGGCGGCGGCCGAAGAAATCCAGCTCCCAGCTGGCGTCGAAACCCGCGCTGTAGATCTGGGTCTTTTCCAGATCCAGCGCCTCCCTGCCCTGTGCCGGTGGCTGGCCGGTCTGGCCGTTCTGCAAGCCGCCCAGCGTATCGACGATGGTCTGCGGCGGCTCGGCATACGCATACACCGCGCTGGCGTTGAGCTTGGGCAAACGCTCGGCACGGCGCTGGCTGGCCAGTGCACGGTTGGCACGCAGCCGCGCCTGCGCCGCACGCAGGTTGGGACTGTCGGCCAGGGCCTGGGTGACCAGCTGGGTGAGGGTCGGGTCCTGCAGCTCCTCCCACCAATGATTCAATGGCGCGGCAGCGACCACCTCGGCGCCAGCGGCGCGATGCAGGGCCGGCGCCTGCACCGCCGTGTCGGCCACTGCCGGGGGCTTGGTGTAGTTGGGGCCGAGCATGCAGCCGCCGAGCAGGACCACGCTCAACGCCGCAGCCAGGGGCATGCGGATCAGGCGCATGGAATCAGTGCATTGCAAGGTGCGCCCCCTTGGGTAACGGCTTGAGCAAAAAGGCCAGCGGAATCGTGCAGACCACGATCACGCCGAAGATCCAGAACAGATCGCTATAGGTCATCACCAGGGCCTGCTGCTGCACCAGGCGCGCCAGCTGCGCGACCGAGCGAATGGCCGCCTCGCCGCCGGCGCTGCCCTGCATCTGCGCAGTCAGCCCGGAAAGAAAGTCCTGCGCGCGTGAGGAATTGGCGGTGATCGCGCTGCCGATGGTTTCGGTATGGAAGGTCATGCGGCGCTCCTGGAAGGTGGAGATCAGCGCAAGCCCCACCGAGCCGCCCAGGTTGCGGCCGGCGTTGAACAGGCCCGACGCATCGCCGGCCAGTTCGGGCGGCACAGACGAAATGGCCGCCTGGTTCAACGACATCATCGCCAGCGCCAGGCCGCAGCCCTGCAACAGCTGGCCGGCGACAAAATGCATGCCCACGGTGTCGGCGGTCAGCGACAGGTTGGCGAAGCAGGCTGCGGCAAAGCAGATCAGCCCGGCGATCACCAGAATGCGCACGTCCACCACCTCCAGCAGCTTGGGCATCATCGGCATCAACAGTACGGTCGGCAGGCCCGACAGCAGCAGCACGTAGCCGGCCTGCTCGGTGTTGTAGCCGGAGATCACCGCCAGGAACTGCGGAATCATGTACATGACGCCGAACAGGATCATGCCCACCGCCATGATCATGACGAACACCGCGCCGAAACTGCGATGCAGCAGCAGCGACAGGTGGATCACCGGCGGCCGCTTGCGGAACTGGCCCACGACCAGTGCAGCGAATCCGCTGAGCGCGATCACGCTCAGCGCATTGATCTCGCTGGACTCGAACCAGCGCTCGCGCTGGCCCTCCTCCAGCACCACGGTGAGCCCGCCCAGGCCGGCGGTCAGGCCGTAGATGCCCAGCCAGTCGGCATTGAGCAGGCCGGCCCAGTCGCCTTTCTCATGCTTGAGGCCAAGCAGCAGCAAGGCCACCAAGCCGACGCAGATCGGCACGTTGATGAAGAAGGCGTAGTGCCAGCTGACGTTCTCGGTGAGCCAGCCGCCGAGCAACGGGCCGATCACCGGGCCCATGATCACGGTCATGCCGAACAGCGCGGTGCCCATCGTTTGCTGGCTCGGCGGCAGCCGGGTGGCAACGATGGTCAGCGCGGTGGGAATCAGCGCACCACCGGCCAGGCCCTGCCCCACGCGGCCGATGATCATCATCGTCAACGAGGTCGACAGCCCGCACACCACCGAAAACGCGGTGAACATCACCGCGCAGATCAGCAGGAAGTTGCGCAGGCCCAGCGTGCGCACGAACCAGCCGGTCAGCGGGATCATGATGATCTCTGCAACCAGATACGCGGTGGAGATCCAGGTGCCTTCGGTGCCGCTGGCGCCGACCTCGCCCTGGATGGTGGGCAGCGCCGCGTTGACGATGGAGATGTCCAGCGTCGCCATGAACGAGCCGATGGTGCCGGCCAGCACCGCCAGCCAAGCGCCCGGCTCGGCCTTCTCGCGCTGCGCGCTGCCGCCGGCACGCGGGCCGGTGGCTGCCGTTGCATTCATCGCGCGCGCTCCTGCGCCTGCACGCGATCGGATTCCTCCTCGGCCCGTTGCTTGGCATCCTTGGCCGAGCGCGTGTCCACGGTGACCTCGACCGACATGCCCGGCACCAGCACCTTGCGCGCCTCGTCGCCGGCCAGCACGCGGATGCGCACAGGCACGCGCTGCACCACCTTGGTGAAGTTGCCAGTGGCATTTTCCGGCGGCAGCAACGCGAACTGCGAGCCGGTACCCGGCGACAGGCTCTCGACCTTGCCGTGCAGCTTGACGCCCGACAAGGCATCGACCTCGATCTCGGCCGGCTGGCCGGGACGCATCAGTCCGACCTGGGTTTCCTTGAAATTGGCGATCAGGTACAGCGATTCCTGCGGCACGATGGTCATGGTGCGGGTGCCGGCCCCGAGGAACTGGCCGACCTGCACGGTCTTGTCGCCGACGCGGCCGTGGATGCGGCTGGTCAGCAAGGTGTCTTCCACCGCCACGCGGGCCTGGTCGGCATCGGCGCTGGCCTGCTTGAGGCCGGCCTGGGCCTGCTCCAGCTGCGCGTTGCTGGCCAGGATCTGGCTCTGCGCGCCCTTGGCCTGCGCCTGCGCGGCCTGGTACTGGGCGCGTGCGCGTTGCAGTTCGTGCTGCAGGCTTTCCTGGTGTTCGTGGGTGTCGGCGCCGGAGGCGGCCAGCGGGGCGAAGCGCTTCACCTCGGCCTGGGCGAAGGTCAGGCTTGCCGCTGCCGAGGTCACCTGGCTACGCGCCTGCACCAGCGCCGACTCCTGCCCGGACACATTGGCGGTGGCCGCGGCGATATCGGCCTGACGCGCGGCGATCGCGGCTTCGGCCTGCTGCAGGGTCGCCTGATAGGTGCGGTCGTCGATCTGCAGCAGCGGCTGGCCGGCTTCCACGATCTGGTTGTCGCCCACCATCACCTTGGTCACGTAGCCGCTGACCCGCGGCGCCACGGCCACCGAGTCCGCCTGCAGGTAGGCATTGTTGGTGTCCTGCATGTAGCGGCCCTTGATCAGGTAATAGGCCAACCAGATCACCAGCAGCACCACCACCAGCACCCCGACCACGATCAGCGTCCATTTGACCTTGGGATTCTTCAACGGCGAGGGCTTTTGCGGCTCCTGCTCGTTGTGCGCGCCGGTGCCTTGCGCATCCGTGCCCGAGGGCTGGCCGTCGTTGGACTGCTGGTCGTGGTTGCTCAAGGTGAGGCGTCCTGTGTCGTGGGCGAGGCGCGCGCGACGACGTACCGCATCAGCGGTCCGGCGAAGGCGGCGCAACCATACAATTATTTGAACCGCCCGGTACAGATTGCGTGACGACCGCAGTCAGCGCGCGCTCGGACTTCCAAACGCGCGAATGGCAGGCGTTGTTACAGGAATGGAGGGATGCCTGCGTCGTCAGCGACCGGTCTTGATCTCGGTCCACAGCCGCGTGTACAGCCGGTCCACCTCCGGCGGATTGATCGCGTAGGTGAACATCTTGGCGGTCACCTCCGGCGGCGGATAGATGGTGGGGTCGTTGCGGATCGCTGCGTCCACCAGCGGCGTGGCGGTGCGCACCGGGTTGGCGTAGTGGATGAAGTTGCTGTTGGCCGCGGCCACGTCCGGCTTCAACAGATAGTTGATGAAGGCGTAGGCGTTGTCGGGGTGCTTGGCGTCCTTGGGAATGGCCAGCATGTCGAACCACTGCGGCGCGCCTTCCTTGGGGATCGCATAGGCCACCTTGATGCCGTTGCCGGCTTCCACCGCACGGTCGCGCGCCTGGATGATGTCGCCCGACCAGCCCACCGCCAGGCAGGTGTTGCCGTTGGCCAGCGAGGTCACGTACTGGCTGGAATGAAAGTTCTGCACGTACGGGCGGATCGTCTTGATCAGCGCGGCGGCCTGCTCGATCTCGGCCGGCACGCTGCTGTGCGGATCCAGGCCCAGGTAATTGAGCGCGATCGGAATCAGGTCCGAGGGCGTGTCCAGCAGGGTCACGCCGCAGTCCTTCAACCTGGACAGGTTTTCCGGCTTGAACACCAGGTCCCAGCTGTTGGCGACCTCGGTGTTGCCGAAGATCGCCTTGAGCTTGTCCACGTTGTAGCCGATGCCGGTGGTGCCGATCATGTACGGCACGCCATAGGCGTTGCCCGGGTCCTGCGCGGCAATGCGCCGCATGATGTCCGGATCCAGATTGGCCAGATTGGGGATCTTGGCTTTGTCCAGCGGCAGGAACACGCCGGCCTGGATCTGCCGGCCGAAGAAGTTCAGCGTGGGCACCACCACGTCGTAATCGCTGCCACCGGCAAGCAGCTTGGTTTCCACCATCTCGTCGCTGTCGAACACGTCGTAGGTGACCTTGATGCCGGTGCTCTTCTCGAACGCGGGAATGGTGTCTTCGGCGATGTAGTCCGAGTAGTTGTAGACGTTGAGCACCTTGGCCCGCGCCTCGGCACCGCCGGGTGCATTGCTGCCACCGCAGGCGGCCAGCAAGGTGGTGGACAGCGTCAGGGCGAGCAGTCGCAGCGTCATGCGGGTCTCCAGGGCAGCGCGATCAGGGCGGGCCGGGATGCGGCCGGTCGAAGGGCCAGCCTACCCATGGTGCTTGTGTTTGCACAGCGCGGCGTGGCGGAAACCAACCGTACGCACCCGCTGGCCGGCGCGGCCGGTGCCGCAATCGCCTCTGCCGGTCGCCCTGGCGGGTGTGCGCGACCGGCAAAGCTTGACGTGCGCCGGCAGGCTTAGGCGGCAACGATGCCCAGCGCCTGCGCAGTATCGTCCAGCGCCGCCCAGGCCTTGTCGAACAGCTCATCGACCTGTTCGCAGGTGATGATCAATGGCGGCGACAGCAGCATCGCGTCGTGGGTGGCACGCAGGATCAGCCCGCGCCGCAGCGCGAAATCGCGGCACAGCGCACCGACCCGGCCGCGTTCGGGGAAATAGACCCCGCGCCGGCGTTTGTCCGGCACCAGTTCCAGTGCTCCGACCAGGCCGGCGATACGCGCCTCGCCGACCAGCCGGTGCTCGCCCAGCTCGGCCCAGCGTTGCGCCAGGTACGGCGCGATCCGGGTACGCGCGGTGTCCACGATGCCTTCGTCCTGCAGCAGGCGCAGGTTCTCCAGCGCCACCGCCGCGCAGACCGGATGCCCCGCATAGGTGCCGCCGTGCGCCAGCTCACCCCCCTGCGCCTTGAGCACGCCGGCCACGCGATCGTTGAACATCGCCGCCGCCAACGGGATATAACCGGAGGTGATGCCCTTGGCCAGCGTCATCACGTCGGGCTGGAAGCCGAAATAATCCGCACCGAACCAGGCACCGGTACGCCCAAACCCGCAGATCACTTCGTCGGCCAGCAGCAGCACGTCGTAGCGCCGGCAGATGCGCTCGATTTCAGGCCAGTAACTTCGCGGCGGGATGTATACACCGATCGCACCCATGATCGGCTCGCCGATGAAGGCCGCCACGTTTTGCGGCCCGAGTTGCAGGATCCGGTCTTCCAGCCGACGCGCCGCTAGCAGTCCGTACTCCTCCGGGTCCATCTCCCCGCCGTCGCCGAAGTGATACGGCGGTGCGATGTGGTGGATATCCGGAATCGGCAGGCCACCCTGCCTGTGCATGCCGCGCATGCCGCCCAGGCTGGCACCGGCCATGGTGGTGCCGTGATAGCCGTCATGACGGCCGATGAAGATGCGTTTTTCCGGCTGCCCCTGCACCGCCCAGAAATGCCGCACCAGCCGCAGGATGGTGTCGTTGGCCTCCGACCCGGAGTTGGCGAAGAACGCATGGTTCAGATCGCCCGGCGTCAGCTCCGCCAGCTTGGCAGCCAGATGGATAGTGGGCTCGGTGGTGCACTGGAAGAAGCTGTTGTAGTACGCCAGCTGTTCCATCTGCCGCGCCGCCGCCTGTGCCAGCTCCTTGCGCCCGTAGCCGACATTCACGCACCACAAGCCGCCGAACGCATCCAGCAACTTGTTGCCCTGCGCGTCCCAGACATACACGCCCTCGCCGCGTGTCAGGATGCGCGTGCCCTTTTCGGCCAACGCCGCGTTGTCGTTGAACGGATGCAGGTGATGGGCGGCATCGAGCTGCTGCAAGGTTTCCAACACAGTGGGGTGCACGGCTTGCTCCGGAAGGTGGCTCACGCCAGTGGCGCGAATGCAGTGGCGTTACGAAAGGCAGCTGGGGCAAAACGCATCGGACGCCAGCAATGCACGTGGGTCTGGACCATGGCCAGACGACCTGCCCTCATCCGCCCTCCGAGCACCTTCTCCCGAGGGGAGAAGGGAACGGCGCGGCACGCTGTGCGAAACGCATATGCCTCACACATTCAACAACAGAAACTCCCGCTCCCACGAACTGATCACGCGGAAGAACGTCTCGTACTCCTTGCGCTTGACCGAGATGTAGGCGCGCACGAAGCGCCGCCCCAGCATCTCCTGCAAGGCCTCGCAGCCCTCCAGCCCATCCAGCGCCTCGCCCAGCGAGCGCGGCAGATCGTAGCCCTGCTCCTTGCCGTTGCTGCTGATCGGCGCGGTCGGCTCGAGCTTTTCGCGGATGCCGAGCAACCCGCAGGCCAGGGTCGCCGCCATCGCCAGGTACGGATTGGCGTCGGAGCCGGCAAAGCGGCTTTCCACCCGCATGTTCTGCGGCACATCGATCGGCACCCGCAGCCCGCAGGTGCGGTTGTCGAAGCCCCACAGCACATTGCTCGGCGACACCTCGCCGAACATCAGCCGCCGGTAGGAATTGACGTTGGGTGCCAGCAGCCCCATCGCCATCGGAATGTATTTCTGCAGGCCACCGAGATAGTGCGCAAAGGTGTCGCTGAAGCCGCCGTCGCGTTTGCCGCTGAACACGTTCTTGCCGGTGCCGGCATGCAGCAGGCTCTGATGGATATGCATCGCACTGCCCGGCTCGGTCTCCATCGGCTTGGCCAGAAACGTCGCATACACGCCATGCCGCAACGCCGCTTCGCGCATGGTGCGCTTGAACAGGAACACCTGATCGGCGCGCGAGAGCGCATCGGCGTGGGTGAAGTTGACCTCCAGCTGCGCGGCGCCGGATTCGTGGATCAGCGTATCCACGTCCAGTTCCATCGCATCGCAGTAGTCGTACATCAGGTCCAGGATCGGGTCGAACTCGTTGACCGCATCGATCGAATACGACTGCCGCGCAGTCTCCGGCCGACCCGAGCGCCCGGCCGGCGGCAACAACGGAAAGTCCGGGTCGGTGTTCTTCTGCACCAGGAAGAATTCCAGCTCCGGCGCCACCACCGGTTGCAGCTTGGCTTCGGCATAGGCGTCCAGCACGCGCCGCAGCACATTGCGCGGGGCAAGCTCATGCGGTTGGCCGTCCTTGGTGTAGCAATCGTGGATGACCTGCGCGGTGGGATCGGCCGCCCACGGCACCATGCGCACGGTGGACGCGTCCGGGCGCAGATGCATGTCCGAATCCGATGGCGAGGTCAGCTCGTAGTAATCGTCCGGGAAATCGCCGGTGACGGTGGTGGCGAAGATGCCTTCCGGCAGCCGGGTGCCGTAGTCGTGCGAAAACTTGTCCGCCGGAATGATCTTGCCGCGTGCGTTGCCGGTGATATCCGGCACCAGGCACTCGACCTCGGTGATGTGACGGTCCTTGAGCCAGCGACGCAGCGCGCTCTCGGGCTGCTTGGGCGTGGATGTGCGCGAACGGGTGCGGATCGACATGCAACCTCACTGACCGCGTCGAGCGGCGTATTGGCGACAGGCCTCGCCGAAGGCCTGGAAGATGGCACGGTAGAACGGATGCTGTGTGACACGCCACTCCGGATGCCACTGCACCGCGAGCAGAAAGCCCGGCCCGGGGCCGCGAAAGGCTTCGATCAGGCCATCCGGCGCGGTCGCCTCGATCAGCAGGCCGTCGGCCAGGCGTGCAATGCCCTGCCCGTGCAGCGAGTTCACCGCGACCTGCGCGCTGTCGCTCATGCCGGCCAGCAGGCCGCCGGGATGCAGCTGCACCGGATGCGCCGGGCCGTACTGCGTGTCCAGCGGCATGGCACGGTCTTCGCGGTGATCAAGCAGGCCGGGCACGTCATGCACGCGTTGGTGCAGGCGCCCGCCCAGCGCCACATTGACCTCCTGCAGCCCGCGGCAGATCGCCAGCACCGGCAGGCCACGCGCCAGTGCCTGCGGGATCAGTCCCAGGCTGGTGGCATCGCGCGCCGGGTCGTGCGGATTGCCCTCCCAGCTCGGCTCGTCGCTGTAGTGATGCGGCTCGACATTGCTCACCGCACCGGTCAGCAACAGGCCATCCAGGCGATCCAGCCACGCGCCCGCATCCAGCGTGGGCTGCAGGCTCGGCAACAGCACCGGCATCGCTCCGGCTGCGTCCACCACCGCGCGGATGTACTTCTCGCCGGTGGCCAGAAACGGATGTGGCCCTTGCTGGAGGCGATCGGTCGGCAACCCGACCAGTGGAACGACAGCCATGCGGATCTCCCGGTTGAACGCGGCTGCATCACGCGTGAGCTTGCCATCGCGCAGGCGCTGGCACTGTACAGGGCACATGTGGCGCGCAGCTGGCGGCTTGCGCATCACCCGCATCCCTCCGACCGCGACGACTTGTCAGCGAGTGCTCGCCACGGGTTGATGGGCTGCGTTGCCGATGCCTGCGAACTTACCGTGCGGCCACCTGCATTGCCAGGGTCCACACGCGCACAGTTGCGAAAGATCACATGTGCTTTGCTAGTCTGAGCGGCGACCTTGCAGGTGGTGCCCATGGTTTCCGAGAACTCCGTCGCGTGCTTGCCCGCCGCCGATGCCGCCACGCTGGCGCGGATCGATGGCTGCGAAGCGGTCGATCTGCTGTTGCCCGACACCAATGGCGTGCTGCGTGGCAAACGTGTGACAGCCGAGGTCCTGGACAAGGTCTATCGCGATGGCGTGTGCCTGCCGATGTCGCTGATCGCCACCGACATCACCGGCAATACCGTCGAGGAAACCGGGCTGGGCTACGCCATCGGCGATGCCGATCGCATCTGCCGGCCCATCGCCGGCTCGCTGCGCCCGGTGCCGTGGGCACCGCGGCCGATGGCGCAGCTGCTGCTGGCGATGCATCAGCCGGACGGCAGCGTGTTCGAGGTCGCACCGCGTGCGGTCTTGCAGCGCGTGCTGCACGGTTTTGCTGCGCTCGGCCTGACCCCGGTCATTGCGGTGGAACTGGAGTTCTACCTGTTCGACGCGGTGCCCGATGCGCAAGGACGCCCGCAGACGCCGCGCGACCCGCAGACCGGTGCACGCAGCGACAGCACCCAGGTGTATTCCTTGCAAGACCTGGACGACCAGCGCACCTTCACCGACGCGGTGACTGACGCCTGCCGCCAGCAAGGCATCCCGGCCGACACCGCCGTGGCCGAATACGCACCCGGCCAGTTCGAAATCAACCTGCAGCATCGCGCCGATGCAGTGGCCGCCTGCGACGAGGCGATCCTGCTCAAGCGCACCATCAAGGCGATTGCGCAACAGCAGGGCAAGCTCGCCAGCTTCATGGCCAAGCCGTTTCCCGGCCAGGCCGGCAGCGGCCTGCACCTGCATGTGAGCCTGCTCGATGCCGACGGGCACAACGTGTTTGCCGGCAACGTCGATGCGCCCGCCGACCGCCTGCGCCATGCCATCGCCGGCCTGCAGCGGCACGCCGATGCCTCGCTGCTGATGTTCGCGCCGCATGCCAATAGTTACCGCAGGTTCGTCAGCAATGCCTTCGTGCCGCTGGATGCGAGCTGGGGCTTCAACAACCGCACCGTGGCGCTGCGCATCCCGCATAGCGATGCACGCAACACCCGCATCGAACATCGCATCGCCGGCGCCGATGCCAACCCGTACCTGGCCGCCGCCGCCGTGCTGGCGGCCATGCTGGACGGCCTGCAACATCCCGGCGAACCCAGCGCGGCAGTCACCGGCAGTGCCTACGCGCAAGCGGTCTTTCGGCCGCGCACCTGGCAAGCCGCGGTGGATGCATTCGGCGCCAGCGACTTTGTCGGCGCGCAGTTCGGCAGCCAGTTCCAGCACGTGTTCGGCCAGCAGAAACAGCGCGAGCTGCTCGACTACCAGGCGCAGGTGCCGGATCTGGATTACGCCCGGTACCTGCGGATCGTCTGATGGACGGCCCGGCCACAACGCTGCCGCCAACCGATCCGCCGGGTAACGGCTATCCCGACAGCTGGTACGCCCGCAGCACGCCGGCCTTGCCGGAGCAGCCATGCCTGCAGGGCGTCCAACGTGCCGATGTCTGCATCCTCGGCGCCGGCTACACCGGCCTCACCGCCGCGCTCGCCCTGGCCGAGGCCGGCTACAAGGTCATCGTGCTGGAAGCCAGGCGCATCGGCTGGGGCGCCTCCGGGCGCAACGGCGGCCAGGCCATCGTCGGCTACGGCTGCGAGCAGGAAACCCTGGAAGCGCTGGTCGGCGATGCCGACGCGCGGCTGCTGTTCGACTTCTCGCGCGACGGCATGCGCCTGCTGCGCGCACGCATCGACCGCCACGCCATCGCCTGCGACTGGCGCGACGGCCACGCCCACGTGCCGCTGAAGCCGCGCCAGGTGCGGGCCTTGCAGCACGGCATCATGCGCATGGCCGAGCGCTACGACTACCCGCTGGAATGGTGGGACCGCGCGCGTATGCGGCAGGTGCTGGACAGCCCGCTCTACCTGGGCGCGATGTTCGACCCGGCCAGCGGCCATCTGCATCCGCTGGCCTATGCGCTGGGTCTGGCGCGCGCAGCGCTGGCGGCCGGCGTACGCATCCACGAGGCCTCGCCCGTCTCCCGGCTGGAGCACGGCACGCGCGTGACCATGCAGACCGACCAGGGCAGCGTCAGCGCCGAGTTCGGCGTGATCGCCGGCAATGCCCTGCTGCACGGCATTTCCACGGCGCTGGAGCGCCACATCATGCCGGTTGGCACCTATGTCGGTGCGACGCCGCCGCTGGGCCAGGCCCGTGCACGCGCGCTGATCGCCAACGACATGGCGGTCGCCGACACCAACTGGGCGCTGGACTACTACCGGCTCAGCGCCGACCACCGGCTGCTGTTCGGCGGACGCGCCAGCTACTCCTCGCGCCCGCCGCCCGGCCTGGATCGCTTGATGACCCGGCGCATGCACACGGTCTTCCCGCAGCTGCACGACGTGCCGCTGCAAACACTGTGGGGCGGCTACGTGGACATCTCGCGCAATCGCGCCCCGCAGTGGGGCCGGCTGGGGCCCAACGTGTATTTCGCCCAGGGATTCTCCGGGCATGGCGTCGCCGCCACCGGCCTGGCCGGCCAGGTCATCGCCGAGGCCATCGCCGGCCAGAGCCGACGGCTGGACGTGTTCGCACGCATTCCGCATCGGCCTTTCCCCGGTGGGCGCCTGCTGCGCACGCCGCTGCTGGTGGCGGCGATGAGTTGGTACCGGCTACGCGATGCGTTGTGGTGAATAGGCGCCGTCTTGGGCACTTTGAGACGCGGCGCTCAAGTTTTGGCGAGCAGGGCCGTTAGCTGGTATGACGGTTCGATCCGCACGGCCAGCCGATGTCCCCAGGTACCCTACATCGCAATAGTGAAAGCGCAGTCCTGCCGCAACGCGTGCTGCTGGTGGAGAACTCGCGTACTTTCACCAGCATGCTGCGCGAGGCCATCGAGCAACGCGTGGAGCTGCCGGTCACGGTCGTATCGACGCTGGCAGAAGCCGCCCGTGTACTGGACGAAGAAGACGGCTGGTTTCTGGTCCTGACCGGCCTGGTGTTGGTGGACGGCGACCGCGACAAGGTCGTGGAATTCTTCCTCTCGCGCAAGCTGCCCACAGTAGTGGTCAGCGGCGTCTATGACGAGGATCTGCGCCAGCGTGTGCTGCAGCAGCAGATCATCGATTACGTGCTCAAGAACGCGCCCGGCAGCATCGAATATCTGGCCTGGCTGGTGCAACGCCTGGAGCGCAATCGCCGCATCGCCGCGCTGGTGGTGGACGATTCCCTGTCCGCACGGACCTATGCGGCCGCGTTGCTGTCGATGTACGGCTACCGCGTGGTGCTGGCAGCCGACGGTGCGGCCGGCCTGCAGGCGATCGAGCGCGACCCCGGCATCCGCCTGACCATCGTCGACCAGGAAATGCCCGGCATGGAAGGGGTGGAATTCACCCGCAGGCTGCGTGCGATCCGTTCGCGCGACAAGGTCGCGGTGATCGGCATCTCCGGCAACAGCGACTCGTCGCTGATCCCGCGTTTCCTCAAGAACGGCGCCAACGATTTCCTGCGCAAGCCGTTCTCGCGCGAAGAGTTCTTCTGCCGTGTGTCGCAGAATGTGGACCAGCTGGAATTGATCGGCACGCTGCAGGACCTGGCCACCCGCGACTTCCTCACCGGCCTGCCCAACCGGCGCTATTTCCTGGAACAAAGCCAGCGGGTGATCCCCACCCTGTTGTCGCAGGAGCAGACGGTCACCGCGGCGATGCTGGACATCGACCACTTCAAGCACATCAACGACACCTGGGGCCACGAAGCCGGCGACCAGGCGCTACGCGCGGTGGCCGCGTCGGTCTCCAGTCATGCGCGGCCGCAGGATCTGGTGGCGCGTTTTGGCGGCGAAGAATTCTGCCTGCTGGTCCCGGGGCTGGATGCCGCCAACGCCACCAGCTACTTCGAAACCCTGCGCGAACGCATCAGCGCACTGCGCGTGCGGATCGGCGATGAAACCCTCAGCATGACGGTGAGCATCGGCGTATGCATCGCCACCGAAGACGGCCAGTCGCTGCACCATCTGCTGGGCGAGGCGGACAAGTATCTGTACCTGGCCAAGGCTGGCGGCCGCAACCAGGTGCGTCTGGCCAGCTGAGCGGCGCAGGTTCGTGCGCTGCACGGCCGGCGGCGCGCCCGACCCGGCGGTATCGCCGGCACACAGAATCGCCCCGCAGCACGCACGCCGCCCGCGCGCCGTGACTGGATTTGATCCAGATCAACGCGTTGGCGATCACGTGCGCCTATCGTGCCCTCACCGTATGGAACAAGGGCGAACGATGGCTTTGCTGGTCTGGCAGGACGACCTCAACACCGGGATCGAGGTCATCGATCACCAACACCGGCGCATCGTGGAAATGATCAATCAGTTGCATGCCGCGCACGCCAGCCTGCAACGCCTGGCAGTGGCCGAGGTGATCGACGAATTGATCGACTACACGCTATCGCACTTTGCCTTCGAGGAAGAACTGATGGAGGAAGCGGGCTACCCCTTCAGCCTGGCGCACAAGCGCGTGCACGAGGTCTTCGGCAAACGTGTCGGCGAGTACCGGCTGCGGTTCCAGGCCGGCGAAGACGTCTGCGACGAACTCCGCAGCATGCTCTCGCGCTGGTTGTTCAACCATATCCGCGGCGACGATCAGGCCTACGCGCCGCAGGTGATCGCACATCTGGACCAGTTCGCGCGCAGCCACCAGCACGGCAGCTGGTTGGGACGCACACTCAAGCGCCTGTTCCGCTAGCGACCGCTCTGCACCTGGGCGCAATCCGCCTCACCGATGACGCCGCCCGCTCTCACCTTCAAACGTCAACCCGCCGACGCGATCTGCGGGCCACGACCAACGCCAGCAGGCTCAACACCGCCGCCGCGCCCAGATATTGCCCCACCGCCTGCACGCCATAACGTGCGGCCAGTTGCGTGGCCACGTACGGCGCCGGTGCCGCCCCCAGGATGCTGGCCAGGTTGAACGATAGCGAGGCCCCGGTGTAGCGCACTTCGGTGGGATACAACTCGGCCAGCAGTGTGCCGCAGGGGCCGTAGGTCAGGCCCATGAAGAAGAACCCCAATGCCAGGAATGCGAGCACCTGCAACGGGTGATTGGCCTGGAACAGTGGCGCAAATGCCAACCCGAACGCAATGATCGCCACACTGGCCAGCATCATCGCCAGCGGCGCGCCATGCCGGTCACCGAACTTGGCCGACAGCGGGATGCCGATCGCGAAAAACACGATACCGGCCATCTGCAACAGCAGGAATTGCTCCTTGTCGTAGCCCAGGGTCTTGGTCCCGTGGCCCAGCGCGAACACCGTCATCAGATAGAACAGCACGAAGGTGGCGAATGCGCCCAGCGTGCCGATGATCAGCGCCGGCCAGTGCTGCGAAATCACCGTACCCAGGGGCAGGCGCACGCGCGTCTTGTGCTCCAGGGTCTTCTGGAAGTCGGGCGTCTCGGTGATGCTCAGGCGCACCCACAGGCCGGTCAGCACCAGCAACGCGCTGGCCAGAAACGGCACCCGCCAGCCCCATTGCATGAACTGCGCATCGTCGAGCACCGCTCCCATGCCGAGAAAGGTGCCGGTGGACAGCAGAAAGCCCAGCGGCGCACCCAGCTGCGGAAACATGCCGTACCACACGCGCTTGCCGGGCGGTGCGTTTTCGGTGGCAAGCAGCACGGCCCCGCCCCACTCGCCGCCCAGGCCCAGGCCCTGGCCAAAGCGACACAGCGCCAGCAGCGCGGGTGCGAACACGCCGATCTGGGCATAGCTGGGCAGCAAGCCGATCGCCACGGTGGACAGGCCCATCGTCAGCAGCGCCGCCACCAGGGTAGCCTTGCGACCGATCCGGTCGCCGAAATGGCCGAACACCGCCGAGCCCACCGGCCGCGCGATAAAGGCCACCGCAAACGTCGCCAGCGACTGCAGCATTGCCGCACTGCCATCGCCCGCCGGAAAAAACAGCGTCGGGAACACCAGCACCGCGGCGGTGGCGTAGATATAGAAATCGAAGAACTCGATGGTGGTGCCGATCAGACTGGCGAACAGCACGCGCGCAGGCGAATTGATGGGAGCGGCAAGCGGCGCAGCAGCAGTCATCGTTGATCGGCATCCAGACAAGACAAGTCAGCCGATTCTGGCAGATTGCAGCATCGGTTTGCGCAGACCAACCTGCGTGCAAAAAGTTACAGCCGTGACTGCCTGCCTTTCGGGCAGTGGCAGCCTGATGTCTTTCGGAATCTCGGTTGCGTTGGAGTCGCCGGGCAGTGTTGATAGATGCTTGTTAGAGCGACTGCTCTGTAGCCTTGTTGCAGGGCCCTTGCCCGCCCACCATCGCAGGACACGCCGCAAGTACGTCCCTGTAGGCTCTTACGCGGCATCCATGCCGCGTAAGGTCCCGCGACGGTGAGCGGACAAGGACCTGTCGAGGTGTTCGGTGTGCGCGGTAAGAGCAGTGCTTGATGCGCGTTGTTCGGATCGCGTTGCACCCGATCAGCTCCCGATGCAGGCCGAGCAACAGGCTTTCAACACGCGACTTACAAACGCCTCATCTTCCCACCGCAAGCCGAGAAATAAGCTTTGAGGAAAGCAGCCGACCAACTCTGTGGTGCGGTGTCCTTGCCGGTTGCGGGACCCTTGGCGGCATGGATGCCGCCAAGGAGCCTCCACGCACGGATTCACGGCGTGTCCCGCAAGCGGTGAGGACACCGCGCGCTCGATCAACCAGGCTTTTGACCCAAGTCTTCGACTGCATCCATAACGGCGCCACCCTTGAAGAGCTCGGTGGGTCTTGGAGTGGTCGGATAGTGTTGATAGATCGCTTGCAGAGCGTCGGGTCTGCGACTTTGCTGCAGGGCCCTTGCCCAGCCACCATCGCGGGACACGCCACAAGTACGTCCTTGTAGGCTCTTACGCGGCATCCATGCCGCGTAAGGTCCCGCGACGGTGAGCGGACAAGGACCAGTCAAGACGGTCGGTGTGTTTGGTTGCAAGCAAAGCATGGACTGCGTTGTTCGGATCAGGTTGCATCTGATCAAGCTTCCCGTGCAAGTGAAGAGGCTTCAGTCACCCGCTTTCCTCAGCCGGGAGGTACCAGCAAGTTGCTCAGTCGCCCTGCTGCGTTTGCGTCATTGCACGTTGCGCATGCGCTGCCAACCCGAGATCCGTCAGCACTGCGAACTGGCGCTCGCCGCGGTCTTCCAGCTGGATCCAGCCTGGACCGGGTTGACCATTCAGACTGGCGTTACCCAACCACGCCAGGGTGCGCAGCAGCACGCTCATGCGTACACCCAGTTGCTTGCACAGGCGCGCCAGCGACACGCCCTCGGGCGTGTCGGCCAACGCGGCAAGCAGCAGCGCGGTGAGCTGCGGATCAGCGGACAAGCACCGCTCCGATGTCGCGCGGCGCCGCATCGGCGGTTTCGGCGCGGTGCGACAGCACGATCACCGGAATCGACTTGGAGGTGGGCGTGCGCGCTTCGTCGGCGAAGCTGGACAGCGGCACCAGCGCGTTGGTTTCCGGGTAGTACGCCGCCAGGCAGCCGCGCGGAATGTTGTAGTCCACCAGCAGGAAGCGGCGCGCCTCGCGATGCACGCCGTCCTCGCACAGGCTCTCCAGGTCTACCCAGTCGCCGGCCTTCATGTTCAACGCGGCGATATCCGCGCCATTGATGAAGAGCACGCGGCGCTCGCCGAACACGCCGCGGTAGCGATCGTCCAGCCCGTAGATGGTGGTGTTGTATTGATCGTGCGAGCGCGTGGTGGCCAGCGTAAACACCATCTGCTCGGTGTGGCTACGGCGTGCGCGATGGATCGGGTTGTCGGTCGGCACCGCGTGCGGCTTGAACACCGCACGCTTCTCGGGTGTCACCCACTGGCGATCACGCGCGGTGTTGGACAGGCGGAAGCCGCCCGGCACCCGCACGCGCTGGTTGAAGTCGGCAAAATCGGGGAACACCTGGGCAATCAGGTCGCGAATGCGGTCGTAGTCGCCCACCAGCCAACGCCAGCGGATCGCGCTGCGCGCACCCAGCGTCGCCTCGGCCAGGCGCGCCACAATCGCAGGCTCGGACAATAGCTCCGGCGAGGCCGGCGGATTGATACCGGCCGACAGGTGCACCATGCTCATCGAATCCTCCACCGTCACGCCTTGCGAGCCGGCGTCCTGGATGTCGATTTCAGTACGGCCCAGGCATGGCAGGATCAGCGCATCGCGCCCATGCACCAGGTGGCTGCGATTGAGCTTGGTGGTGACATGCACGGTCAATTCGCAATTGCGCAGCGCGCGATGCGTGGCGTCGGTATCCGGCGTGGCAGCGGCAAAATTGCCGCCCATCGCGAAGAACACCTTGCCGCGCCCGTCCAGCATCGCCTCGATCGCACCGACGGTGTCGAAACCGTCTTCGCGCGGCGGCGCAAACCCGAACAGCGTCTGCAACTTGTCCAGGAACGCGGCCGGCGGTTTTTCGTAGATCATCATCGTGCGGTCGCCCTGCACGTTGCTGTGTCCGCGCACTGGGCACACGCCCGCGCCCGGCCGGCCCAGATGGCCGCGCAGCAACAGCAGGTTGGTGATCAAGTGGATGGTGGCCACCGAATGCTTGTGCTGGGTGATGCCCATGCCCCAGCAGGCGATCACACGCTCGGCATTGAGATAGAGTTCGCCGGCCTTGCGCAGCGCCGCCTCGTCCAGCCCGGACTCTTCGACGATGGTGTCCCAGGATTCGCCGTGCACCTCGGCAGCGAAAGCGTCGAAGTTGGCGGTGTGGGCCTCGATGAATTCCAGATCCAGCAGGCGTGGCGTGCCCTCGCGCTGGGCCTGTGCGTCGCGTTCGAGCACGTGCTTGATGATGCCCTTGACCGCGGCCAGATCGCCGCCGATCTTGAGCTGGAAATAGTCCGAGGCGATGCGGGTGGAGCCGTTGTGCAGCATCTCCAGCTTGTCCTGCGGGTCGGCGAACTTCTCCAGCCCGCGCTCGCGCAACGGATTGAATGCCGCAATGGCCGCGCCGCGCTTGGAGGCCTGACGCAACTCGCCAAGCATGCGCGGGTGATTGGTGCCCGGGTTTTGCCCGAAAATGAAGATCGCATCGGCCAGTTCGAAATCGTGCAGCGACACCGTGCCCTTGCCCACGCCGATCTGCGAACGCAGCGCGGTGCCGGACGGCTCGTGGCACATGTTGGAGCAGTCGGGGAAGTTGTTGGTGCCGAACTCGCGCACGAACAACTGATACAGGAAGGCCGCCTCGTTGCTGGTGCGCCCGGAGGTGTAGAAGATCGCCTCGTCCGGCGATGCCAGCCCGTTGAGGTGCCCGGCGATCTGCGCAAACGCCTCGTCCCAGCTCACCGGCACGTAATGATCGGTGGCCGCGTCGTAACGCATCGGCTGGGTCAGCCGGCCCTGCCCTTCCAGCCAGTAATCGCTGTACTGCGACAGCAGGCTGACGCTGTGCGAGGCGAACAGCTCCGGCCCGGCGCGGCGCGCCGTGGACTCGGCCGCGACAGCCTTGGCGCCGTTCTCGCAGAACTCGAAGGTGGAGGTGTGATCGCGGTCGGGCCAGGCGCAGCCGGGGCAGTCGAAACCGTCCGGCTGGTTGGCGTGCAGCAGCGTCTTGGCGCCCTGCACCGCGATGTCCTGTTCCATCAGATGCTTGGCAACCGAGCGCAATGCGCCCCAGCCGCCGGCGGGATTGTCGTATTGCTGGATGGTCTTCTTGCTCATGCGGGCTCTCCCACGCCAACGCCCAGATTCAGGCGCTGCGGATGGCTGTAAACGACACAATCGTGATCGCGGGCAAACCCGATCAGGGTCAGTCCCGCACTGTCGGCCAGGCTGATCGCCAGCGCGGTCGGCGCCGAAATCGCTGCGAGCAGCGGGATCCCGGCCTGCGCGGCTTTCATGGCCATTTCGTAACTGGCGCGGCTGGTCACCACCGCAAACCCTTGCGATGCATCGACGCGCTCCCGCGCCAGCGCACCGATCAACTTGTCGAGCGCGTTATGCCGGCCGACGTCTTCGCGCACGTAGCGCACCACACCGTGTGCATCGGCCCAACCGGCGGCATGCACCGCGCCGGTCTGTGCGGCGATCGGCTGCTGCGCATGCAACGCATCCAACGCACGCGCCAATGCATCCACATCGATCTGCAGCGACGATTGCAACACCGGCGGCACACGCAACACTGCTTCGATCGATTCGTTGCCGCACACCCCGCAACCGCTGCGGCCATCCAGATTGCGCCGTCGCCGGTCCAGCGCGGCGGCACGTTCGGGCGGGATCTCGATCTGCAGCGAGGCGCCTTCCAGAAACGTCTCCACCGCCACCACCCGCAGATCCTGCGGCTGATCGACGATGCCCTCGCTCAGCGAGAACCCGAATGCAAAATCCTCCAGGTCTTCCGGCGTGGCCATCATCACCGCGAACGGCACGCCGTTGTAGTGGAAGGCGACCGGCATTTCGGCCGCCACCATGTCCTGCACCGTGGCGTTGCGGCCACCGCGGTGGCGGACAACCGTGCGCACCACACTGCCGGCGCGCACGGAACGGGAAGACGGAAGTGTCATCTCATCTCAATGAAACAGCACGAAGGCTTTCTGCAGCGTGACCCAGATGCCCCAGGACATCGGCACGCCCACCGCCAGCCAGGCCAGCGCGACCAGGGCGGGGTTGCCGCCATGCCCGATGCGCGCCATCTGCTCCGGCGGCAGCACCGCCTTGCCGCTGCGGTCCACCTTCTCGTGCGCCAGCTGCTTCTCGCGCGCCAGTTCTTCCGGCGTCATGAAATGACGCGCGGCCACCGGGCGCACCAACAGGTTGCAGATCAGACCGAGCACCAACATGCCGGCGAGGATGTACATGGTGGTGTTGTAGACCTGTGACGGCGGGCTGCCGTGGGCCAGCTGGTACTCGCGCATGTAGCCGACCACCACCGGACCGAGGATGCCGGCGGTAGCCCAGGCGGTCAGCAGGCGGCCGTGGATGGCGCCCACCATCTGGGTGCCGAACAGGTCGGCCAGGTATGCCGGGATGGTGGCGAAGCCACCGCCGTACATCGACAGGATGATGCAGAAGATGCCCGCAAACAGCGCGATGCCGCCCACACCGCCGGCCGACGGCGCAGCCGCGTACAGGCAGATGCCCAGCACGAAGAACAGCGTGTAGGTGTTCTTGCGGCCGAGCTTGTCGGACATGCTGGCCCAGAAGAAGCGCCCGCCGATGTTGAACAGGCTGAGCAGGCCGGTGAAGCCGGCCGCGATGGCCGCAATGCTGGCCAGCTGCGCCGTATCCAGGCTGCCGAAGCCGACGTCCACCCCGATCAACCGGCCGCCGAACACTTCCTGCAGCATCGGCGAGGACATGCCGATCACGCCGATGCCGGCCGACACGTTCAGGCACAGCACGCCCCACAGCAGCCAGAACTGCGGGATGCCCCAGACCTTGCTCACATGCACGTGGTTGGCGGTGATCATGGCGTTGTTACTGGCCACCGGCGCGGTCCAGCCGGCGGGGGTCCAGCCGCTCGGCGGCACGCGGTAGCCGAACGCGCCAGCCATCATGAAGACGAAGTACAGCGCCGCCATCACCAGGAAGGTTTCCATCACGCCCACCGAAGTCGGCGTGGCGAAGTGGCGCATCAGCGCATCGGCCAGCGGGCTGCCGATCATCGCGCCGCCACCGAAGCCCATGATCGCCATGCCGGTCGCCATGCCGCGACGGTCGGGGAACCACTTGATCAGCGTCGACACCGGCGAGATGTAGCCCAGGCCCAGACCAATGCCGCCGATCACGCCCGAACCCAGCCACAGCATCCAGATCTGATGGAAGTGGATGCCGGCCGCCGAAATCACCAGCCCGCCGCACCAGCACAGCGCGGAGACCACACCGGCCTTGCGCGGGCCGGCACGTTCCAGCCAGCCGCCCCAGATCGCCGCCGAGCAGCCCAGCAGCACGAAGAACAGCGTGTACATCCACTGCAGCTCGCTGATCTTCCAGTCGCAGGTGGTGGCGACCATGCGCGCGAACAGGCCCATGTCGGCCGGACACGCGATCGCCTCGGTGATGCCCAGCGCCTTGGACAGCGGCAGCCAGAACACGCTGAAGCCATAGGCCATGCCGATACACAGGTGGATCGCCAGTGCCGCCGGCGGTACCAACCAACGATTGAAGCCCGGACGCGCAACGATGCGCTCCTTGGACAGCAGGCCGGCGTCTGCTCCGTTGGCGCTCGCCACGGTGGACCCTTGTGTCATTCCCGTTCCCCTAAAAAGTGCGATGAAGTGTGTCCGGAGCGCCCGACAGGACGGCTGCGCGCAGGCGGTGTCAGTGGTCCCGAAAACGATTGATGGCTGCGATCGATTGAGGTGTTGCGATAAGGGCAGCGGCGACTACCAGGCCCAACTGGCACTCGTCTGGCGCATCATCGGCGATCGTTGAATCTTTGCAATGCTTCGGCGCGCTCCGCAGCCAGTCAAAAACCCGTCATGGCCTGCGCCACAAGGCGTTCCCAGAGCTTAGCGGCCGACGTTGCGACTAATTGACTAGTCCATGCGGATCGGCGCATGCGGGTCCGCAAATCGTGCTCGCCGTCGCGCTCGGCCGGGGTGACGGCCGACACGCGGTGGCCGTACAGTCGGACGCTCCCCAGCGACGGAGTCCGCCATGCACGACCACCCTCCGCGCGATGGCGCGCACGCGCTGCAGGCACCGGCGCACCTGGACGCGTTCTGGATGCCGTTCACCGCCAACCGCCAGTTCAAGGCGCGC
Source organism: Xanthomonas sp. WHRI 7064 (assembly GCF_040202355.2). NCBI lineage: Bacteria > Pseudomonadati > Pseudomonadota > Gammaproteobacteria > Lysobacterales > Lysobacteraceae > Xanthomonas > Xanthomonas sp. WHRI 7064. Next base: position 2,782,965 of record NZ_CP167821.1, read on the forward strand.
CCGCGCCTGCTGGCCTCCGCTGCCGGCATGTACTACCGCGATGTCGACGGCCGCCAGATCCTGGACGGCACCGCCGGGCTGTGGTGCTGCAATGCCGGCCACGCCCGCGAGCGCATCGTGGCGGCGATCCGTGAGCAGGCCGGCACGCTGGATTTCGCGCCGACCTTCCAGATGGGTTCACCGCTGCCGTTCGTGCTGGCGCAGCGGCTGGCCGCGATCGCACCGCCGGGCCTGGGCCATGTGTTCTTCACCAACTCCGGCTCAGAGGCGGTCGACAGCGCAATGAAGATCGTGCTGGCCTACCATCGCCTGCGCGGCGAGGGCCAGCGCACCCGCTTCATCGGGCGCGAAAAGGCCTATCACGGGGTCGGCTTCGGCGGCATGTCGATCGGCGGGCTGCCCAACAACCGCAAATGGTTCGGCCCCCTGCTGGCCGGCACCGACCATCTGCGGCATACGCTGGATCTGCAACGCAATGCCTACGCGCGCGGGCTGCCGGCGCACGGCGCCGAGCTGGCCGACGATCTGGAACGCCTGATCACCCTGCACGATGCCTCGACCATTGCGGCGGTCTTCGTCGAGCCGGTATCCGGCTCGGCCGGGGTGATCCTGCCGCCGGAAGGCTATCTGCAGCGGCTGCGCGCCATCTGCGACCGCCACGGCATCGTGCTGGTGTTCGACGAGGTCATCACCGGCTTCGGCCGGGTCGGCGAGGCATTCGCGGCGCAACGCTTCGGCGTCACGCCCGACCTGATCACCGCCGCCAAAGGGCTGACCAGCGGCAGCGTGCCGATGGGCGCGGTACTGGTGGCCGATGCGATCCATGCGGCCTTCATGCAGGGGCCGCAGAACGCGATCGAGCTCTTCCACGGCTACACCTATTCCGGCCATCCGCTGGCCTGCGCCGCGGCGATCGCCACGCTGGACACTTACGCCGAAGAACACCTGTTCGACCGCGCGATCACGCTGGGCCCGCAATGGGAAGACGCGCTGCACAGCCTGCGCGGGCTGCCGCACGTCATCGACATCCGCAACATCGGCCTGATCGGCGCGATCGAGCTGGCGCCACGCGACGGTGCGCCAGGCGCACGCGGCTACGAGGTATTCGAGCGTTGCTTCCACGACGGCGGCCTGCTGGTGCGCGTCACCGGCGATGTCATCGCGCTGTCACCACCGCTGATCGTCACCCCCGAACAGATCGGGCAGATGGTCGAAACGCTGGCGAAGATCCTGCGCAGCACCGCCTGACGACCAGGACACAGGCGCCCGCGCGTAACGCCGGCGCGCGGCGCGGTCAAGCGCGCAAAGCCGGGGCAGGCTCACTACAATGCCGGCCCCGCACTTCCCCGCAGTTGCCGCATGAACATCGTTGTCAAAGAAGAACTCAAGGCCTACATCGACCCGCTGACGCCCGACGAGCACGAGGCGCTGGAGCGCAGCCTGCTGGCCGAGGGCTGCCGCGATGCGCTGGTGCTGTGGGGCGATGTGCTGGTGGATGGCCACAACCGCTACGGCATCTGCCAGAAGCACGACCTGCCGTTCCAGACCGTGCAGAACCCGCGCTTCCAGTCGATGCAGGACGTGCAGCTGTGGATGATCGAGCAGCACCTGGGCCGGCGCAGCGTATCGGACTTCCAGCGTGGCGTGCTGGCGCTGCGCAAGCGCGAGATCCTGGCCGCGCGCCAGCGCAGCCAGCGCGACGCCGACGCCGCTGCCGAAGCGCCGGCGGTTGCCGACGCTGAGCAGCCGGCCACCGGCATCGACCACGACGCCACGCCGGCGGCTGCGGACAGCGACAGTCCGCCGTGGGAAGAGACCTCTACCCCGGTCAGCCGCGCCGAGCTGGCGCGCGAGGCCCGCCTGAGCAACAACCAGGTGGTGATGATCGAGCGCATCCACAAGCAGGCCGCCCCGGAAGTGGTGCAGGCGGTCAAGGCCGGCGAGATTTCGATCAGCGCCGCCGCTGCCGTGGCCACCTTGTCCGAGGACGAGCAACGCGCCGCCGCGCAGGCCGGCAAGGCCGAGCTCAAACAGGCTGCCAAGCGCGTACGCGACGCCAAGCGCAAACCCAAGCCCGACGAAGCCGAAGGCGGCGAAGCCGAACGCCGCGACATGAAAGCCCTGCAACGCCGCGTCACCGAACTGGAAAACGAAAACGCCGCGCTGCAGGCCAAGGTGACCGCGCTGCAATCGCAGCTGGAGCGCCTGCGCGGCTGAGTGCCAGACGGTGCATCACCGTAGGAGCGCACCCGGGCGCGACGCGGCTTTCCCGATAACGCCGTCGCGCTCAGGCGCGCTCCTACAAAACCGGTCAGCTGCTACCGCGATCGCTGCAACGACTCGTAGGAGCGCACCCGGGCGCGACGCGGCTTTCCCGATAACGCCGTCGCGCGCAAGCGCGCTCCTACCGGGCCTTCACGCCCGGCCGTGGACATGCCCTACTCCGTTGACTGGGTACACTGCGCAGATGGAACCAAGCGTTAGCACTCCCCGCCCCGTCGATCCCCGTCGTGCCCAGCTGCAGCGCATGAAGCTGTTGGCTGTAGCCCTGCTGCTGGCCATGTTCGCCGGCTTCGTCGTCAGCCACCTGATGGGCGAACAAGGCATCTGGGCCTGGGTCTCGGCCTTCTGCGAAGCGGCCACGGTCGGCGCACTGGCCGATTGGTTCGCGGTGGTGGCCTTGTTCCGCCGCCCGATGGGCCTGCCGATTCCACACACCGCCATCCTGCCGCGCGGCAAGGACCGTCTGGCCGACGGCCTGGCGGTGTTCGTGCGCGACCAGTTCCTCGCCCCCGAGGCGTTGATGGACAAACTGCGCGTGTTCGACCCGGCCAGCCGCCTCGGCGAATGGCTGGCCAAACCCGAACAGGCGCGCATGCTCGCGCAGATGGCGCGCAGCTGGATGCTGCAGGCGCTGGAACTGCTGGACGAGGCCGCGGTGCGCCGCGCGATCCAGCGCTTCGTGGTCGACCGTCTGCGCAAATGGAATGCCGCCGCCACCGTCGGCGATGTGATGGCGCTGCTGACCACCGACGGCCGGCATCAGAAATTGCTGGACGAGGTGCTGCTGCGCCTGGGCGAGTGGCTGGATCAGGAGCAGGTCAAGACGCGTGCCTCGGCCTTGATCGTGCGTTACGCGCGGCGCGAGTGGCCCAAGCTGGTCGGCACGGTGAACTGGGTCAAGCCGATCGAGGAGATCGGCGACAGCCTGGCCGACCGCATGGCGCGTGCGGCGATCGAGGAGTTGCAGGACATCCTCAAGACCCCCGAGCATCCAATCAGGCTCGACTATGAAGCCTGGCTGCAACGCTATATCGCGCGCCTGCGCGACGAGCCGGCAATGGCCGAGCGCGTGGAAGAACTCAAGCAGCGCGCGATCGAACATCCGGCCTTGCAGGACTACGTGCAAGGTCTGTGGGGCGAGATTCGCGATGCACTGCGCAACGACCTGGCGCGTGAGGAATCGTCGATGGCCGCGCACATGGAGCGCTCCATGCAATCGCTCGGCCAGGCCTTGTCGCAGGATCCCTCGCTGCGCGAAGCGCTCAACCAGCACATGTTGCAGGCTGCCGACAAACTCACCACACGCTTGCGCGCATCGGTGACCGACCATATCGCGTCGACGATGAAAAGTTGGGACGAACGTCACCTCGTCGAACAATTGGAATTGGGTGTCGGACGCGATCTGCAATACATTCGGTTCAATGGAACGTTGGTGGGCGGACTGATCGGCCTTGCCCTTCACGCATTATCGATCTGGCTGGCGTTCTGATGCATTGGCAATGACGTTGATCGCCCACCGGAAGCACGTGCGGACGCCGGGGGGACTGCACGTAGTCTGATGATCGTCAGGCGCCACCACGAGACCGACTTCGCTGTCGGCCAGCACACCGGGCACGCAACAGGCAAGGCAAGGGAACAGAAATGCCGAATGGCCGCTGGGATCTGCGCAGAAAATACGGGCGTCGTGCATCGATCGGGGCCCTGCTGATTCTCGCCGCAGGTCTGATCGCCGCCATTGCTGCCGGCCTGTCGCTACAGCGACATAACGAGCTCGAGCGCCAGCAGCGTTTCAACTATGTGGTGCGCACGCTGACACGCAACATCAGCGAGCGCATGTATACCTTCGAACACGGATTGCGCGGCGCGCGTGGCGCGGTGATCGGCGCCGGCAAGGATGTCATCGGTCGCGACCGCTTCACCCTGTACAGCCGCTCGCGCGATTACGCGCGCGAGTTTCCCGGCGTGCTGGGCTACGGCTACATCCATCGCGTCGCGCCTGCCGACGAAGAGGCCTTCCTGCAGGCCGCGCGCGCCGACGGCGCACCGGACATCAAGCGCCGGCCGCTGGAGCCCTGGGACGGCGAGCGTTACATCGTGCTGTATTTCGAACCGGAGTCCTCGGGCAACCGTCCGATCGGCCTGGACATCGCCTCCGAGCCGCGTCGCCGCGCAGCGGCACTGCAGGCCGCACGCAGCGGCGTGCCGATCATGACCTCGCCGATCTCGCTGTCCGGTTATCGCATTCCCAGCGAAAGCGGATTCCTGGTGCTGCTGGCGGTGTATCGCGAAGGCATGCCGCTGCAGACACCGCAACAGCGCATGGCCGCGACCAGTGGCTGGGTGTATGCGCCCTTCAGCGTCGAGCAGATGGTGCAAAGCACCCTGGGCGAGCGCGACGACGTGGCGCTGGATCTGTCCGACCGGAACGAGCCGACCCACAACTTCTTCCGCAGCGGCACGCCGTCCAGCGACAGCGCGCGTCGCCCGCCGGTGGTGCAGCAGCTGCAGATCTACGGCCGCACCTGGATCATCACCGCCCACCCCACCGCCAGCTTCCTGGCCTCGCTCAACCAGACCTCGCCGTGGCTGATCGGCGGCCTGGTGCTGGGGGTGTCGGTGCTGCTGGCGGCATTGCTGGTGCTGTATTTCAGCAACGGCCTGCGGCGCGAGGAAGTGCTGCGCAAACAGATGGAGCTGGCGGCACTGGTCAGCCATTCCAGCGAAGCCATCGTTGCCGAGACCCCGGACGGACACATCACCCACTGGAATCCCGCTGCCGAAGCGATGTTCGGCTACAGCGCGGACGAGGCGATCGGCCAGAACCTGACGATGCTGCTGTCGCCACAGCCGTATGCGATCCCCGACATCGAGCATGCCGACGAAGGCCATTCGGTCGATACATCGGCGGCGCTGAGCATGCGCCATCGTGATGGGCACCTGGTCCATGTGCTGGCCAGCAAGGCCCCGATCATCGAACGCGATGCCACCCTGAGCGGGCATTCGCATTTCTTCCGCGACATCTCCGAGCGGGTGCGTGCGCACCAGCGCATCGTCGCGCTGAATGCATCGCTCGAACATCAGGTCGCCGAACGCACCAGCGAGCTGATGAAGTTCTCCGCGCTGCATCGCGCGATCCTGGCGCACGCCGGCTTTGCCATCATCGCCACCGACTCCAGCGGCTTTGTCACGCTGTTCAATCGCGCCGCGGAAAAACTGCTGGGCTACAACGCCGACGAGGTGATCGGCCGCCGCAAGGCCGGCCAGTTCATCGAGCAGGAGGAACTGCAGGAGCGCGCGCACCTGCTCTCCGAGCAGACCGGCGCGCCGGTGGCGCATACGCTGGAGGCGATCGCGGCGCTGACCAGCCTGGGCCGCAGCGACACCAGCGAATGGACCTACGTCAGCCACGAAGGCCGCCGCCTGCCGGTGCTGCTGACCCTGAGCACCCTGCGCGACGATAACGATCAGGTGATCGGTTACCTGGGCATGGCGGTGGACCTGACCGAGCAGAAACTGCACGAGAAGCAGCTGCGCCTGGCGATGGACGCGGCCAAGAGCGCCAACCAGTCCAAGTCCGATTTCCTGGCCAACATGAGCCACGAGATCCGCACACCGATGAACGCGATCCTGGGCATGCTGTACCTGCTCCAGCGCAGCGAGCTTCCCGGTGCCGCGCAGGACATGGTGACCAAGATCGACCGCTCCGCACGCTCGCTGCTGGAAATCATCAACGACATCCTGGACTTCTCCAAGATCGAGGCCGGGCGCATCGATCTGGAACGCGCACCGTTTGACCTTAATCAACTGTTCGACAACATCGCCGACCTGATGCGTTCCTCGCTCAGCACCAAACCGGTGGAAATGATCGTCGAACCGCTGCCGCGCGATTGCCGCTGGTTGCTCGGCGATGCGCTGCGCATCAACCAGGTGCTGGTCAACCTGGTCGGCAACGCGATCAAGTTCACCGAGCAGGGCGAAGTGGTGCTGTCGGTGCGGCGCTTCCCCAGCGGCGATCCGAACAAGCTCAAGCTGCTGTTCTCGGTGCGCGACACCGGCATCGGCATTTCCAAGGAAAAGCAGAGCCTGATCTTCTCGCCGTTCCTGCAGGCCGATACCTCCACCAGCCGGCGCTACGGCGGCAGCGGCCTGGGCCTGACCATCAGCCGGCGCCTGATCGAATTGATGGGCGGCGAGCTGGAGGTGGAAAGCGTGCCCGGCCGCGGCAGCGAGTTCTATTTCGTGGTGACGCTGGAAAAATCCGCCCCGCCGCTGGCCCAGCGCGACCTGCCGGCGCTGCCGCCGGAAGCGATGCCGCGGGTATTGATCGCCGACGACCACGATGCGGCACTCAACAACCTGGTGCGCATCGCCACTGAACTCGGCTGGCGCGTGGATGCGGTCGCCAGCGGCCAGGCCGCCCTGCAGGCGATCGAACAGGCCAGCGAGCCCTATGACATCTTCCTGCTCGACTGGCGCATGCCCGACATCGACGGCGTGGCGATTGCGCGGCAGATCCGCGCACGCGCCGTGCCCGGCCCGCATCCGGTGATCGTCATGGTCACCGCGTACGAGCGTCGCCTGCTGGAACAGCATCCCGAGCAGCAGGACCTGGATGCGGTGATGACCAAGCCGGTCACCAGCGCGGCGCTGCACCGGCTGGTGGAGCAACTGGTCCACGAACGCCCCGGCGCGCGGCCGGTGGCGCCCACCTTCGTGGCGCGTCGGCTGGAAGGCGCGCATCTGCTGCTGGTGGACGACAGCGAAATCAACTGCGAAGTGGCGCAGCGCATTCTCGAAGGCGAAGGCGCCATGGTCACGGTCGCCCACGATGGCGAGCAGGCCATCAACACGCTCAGGCGCGCGCCGGAGCTGTTCCAGCTGGTGTTGATGGACGTGCAGATGCCGGTGGTCGATGGCTATGAAGCCACGCGGCGGCTGCGGCAGATCCCCGCGCTGGCCAGCCTGCCGGTGATCGCGCTGACTGCCGGCGCCTTTCGCCCGCAACAGGAGAAAGCGCTGGAAGCGGGCATGAACGGTTTCATCGCCAAGCCGTTCAATGTGGAGGAACTGGTCACCGCCATCCGCCACTTCCTGCAGCCGGGTGTACGGCGCATCCCGTCGCTACCGCACGAGACCGATGTGCAGGGCGGCCCCGAGTGGGAACACGCCGACCCGGAGGTGCTGGATGCGGCGCGTGCACGCAGCCTGTGGCGGGAGCGCGAACCGTACGAGCGCTATCTGCTCAAACTGCTGCGCGACAACCCCGACCCGGCCGAGACCGCAGCCGAGCATCTGCGCCGCAACGAGCTGCCGGCGATCGGCGCACTGGCGCACAAGCTGCGTGGCGCGGCCGGGTCGCTGGCGTTGCCGGCCCTGGCCGGCGCCGCCAGCGACCTGGAAACCCGCATCGAGCAGGGCCACGACATCACCTCGGCACTGCTCGCACTCAAGGACACCATGCAGCGCACCGCCGCGGCGATCCACGCCTTCCTGCAACACGGCGACAGCGACGCCGAAGCAGGCGATGACGATACCGCGCTGGACGCGGACAGCGTGCAGATCCTGGAAGCGGCCCTGGGCAGCGACGATGCCGACAAGATCGACCACGCGCTGCTGATCTGCGCGCCGCGCCTGCCGCGCAACCTGCAGGAAGCACTGCAGCGTGCAGTGGAAGATTTCGACTTCCGTCGCGCCGAGGCCACCTTGCGCGACTGGCAAGCCACTCACCTGCGCTGACCGCTCACCACGCCGGTGGCAAGGAGCCTCCATGCCGCATCGTCCCCTGCTGTGTGTCGACGACGAATCCAGCAACCTGGCCACCTTGCGCCAGCTGCTGCGCGACGATTTTCCGCTGGTGTTCGCCAAGTCCGGCGGCGAAGCACTGGAGGCGGTGCTCCGCCACACGCCGGCGTTGATCCTGCTGGATGTCGAGCTGCCCGACATGGACGGCTATGCGGTGGCGCGCACGCTCAAGCAGCAACCCGCCAGCACGGCCATCCCGATCCTGTTCGTGACCTCGCGCAGCAGCGAGCACGACGAACGTACCGGACTGGAAGCGGGCGCGGCCGATTACGTCAGCAAGCCCTACTCGCCCGCCCTGCTCAAGGCGCGCATCGCCACCCAGTTGAAGCTGGCCGAAAGCGCGCGCCTGGCGCAGCACTACCGCGATGCGATCCATCTGCTCGGGACCGCCGGGCAAGGCCAGGATGCCGACACCGGCGCGCATATCTGGCGCATGGCCGCCTATGCGCAGGTGCTGGCCGAGCAGGTCGGCTGGCCGGCGCAACGGGCGCAGCTGCTGCAGGATGCCGCGCCCCTGCACGACGCCGGCAAGATTGCGGTGCCCGGCAACATCCTGCACAAGCCCGATGCGCTGGACGAACACGAACGCTCGGTGGTGCGCCAGCACCCGCAGGTCGGCCACGACCTGCTGCGGCACGGGCGCGGGCCGGTGTTTCAGCTGGCTGCGGAAATCGCGCTGCATCACCACGAATGCTGGGACGGCAGCGGCTACCCCAACGGCCTGGCCGGCGAGGCCATTCCCGAATCGGCGCGCATCGTGGCGGTGGCCGACGTGTTCGACGCGCTGTGCGGGCGGCGCGCCTACAAGGCGCCGTGGACGGTGGACGATGCCATGCGCAAGCTCGACAGCATGGCAGGCAAGCAACTGGAACCGCGCCTGGTGCAGCAATTTCGCGAGGCGTTGCCGCAGGTCCTGCAGATCATGGATGCCTGGGATAGCGCGGCGCCGGGGCCATGAAGAGCCGGGAATCGGGAATCGGGATTGGGGAATCGGGACGGGCTGAGCAGTTTGCGGGCCGATCGGGCGAGCATTCGCGCCCGTCTTGCGAGCGTACGGCTCTCTCAGGTGGGCTGGTGGTGTTATCGGCCCTGTGATGCGTACGCAGTGTTGCCTGGCGTGTGCTTGAACACCGCTTCGCACGGGCGGACAATAGCCATGTTGCGCCGCACAACACCGTGCGACGCGGGCCGGTCCGATCGCCATTTGCGCGCCACCGATGCGGCCCCGCAACCGAGAGTCCGATGTCCTCCAGCGTGTCCGAGGCCGGCATCACGCCGCCGCGTTATCCCGATTACCGCATCATCTCGCTGATCCTGGCCTGCGCCATCTTCATGGAGCAGATGGATGCCACTGTGCTGGCGACCGCGCTGCCGACCCTGGCGCGCGATTTCGGCGTTGCCGCGCCGGCGATGAGCATCGCCATGACCAGCTACCTGCTGGCGCTGGCGGTGCTGATCCCGGCCAGCGGCGCGATCGCCGACCGCTTCGGCCTGCGCCGGGTGTTCGGCGCATCGATCTGGGTGTTCGTCGGCGGCTCGATCCTGTGTTCGCTGGCCGACAGCCTGCCCACCATGGTCGCCGCGCGCGTACTGCAAGGCGCCGGCGGCGCGATGATGGCCCCGCTCGGCCGGCTGATCCTGCTGCGCACGGTGGAGCGCCGTCACCTGGTGTCGGCCATGGCCTGGACGCTGGTGCCGGCCTTCATCGGCCCAATGCTCGGCCCGCCGCTGGGCGGATTTTTCGTCTCGTATCTGGACTGGCGCTGGATCTTCTACATCAACGTGCCGATCGGCATTGCCGGCTTTCTGCTGGTACGCCGTTTCATCCCGGAAATTCCCACCGAAACCACACCGGCACGTTTCGACCTGCGCGGTTTCGTGCTGTGCGGCACCGCGTTGGGCTGCCTGCTGTTCGGCCTGGAAATGGTCAGCCAGCAGGACGGCCTCGGCACCGCGAGCTGGCTGCTGGCCATCGGCGGCAGCGCTGCGTTGGGGTATCTGTGGCATGCACGCCACCACCCCGCTCCGCTGCTGGACCTGAGCCTGCTGCGGATCGATTCGTTCCGCTTGTCGGTGATCGGCGGCGCGCTGATGCGCATCACCCAGGGCGCGCATCCGTTCCTGCTGCCGCTGCTGTTCCAGATCGGCTTCGGCCTGAGCGCCGCGCACAGCGGGCGCCTGATCCTGGCCACCGCGCTCGGCGCACTGCTGATGCGCAGCATCACCCCGCAGTTGCTGCGCCGCTTCGGCTATCGCAACAGCCTGATCGGCAACGGTGTGCTCGCCAGCCTGGGCTACATGGTGTGTGCATTGTTCCGGCCCGACTGGCCGCCGGCGCTGATGTTCGGCCTGCTGCTGTGCTGCGGCGCGTTCATGTCGTTCCAGTTCGCCGCTTACAACACCATCGCCTACGAAAACGTGCCCGCATCGCGCATGAGCCGCGCCAGCAGCCTGTACACCACCTTGCAGCAACTGATGCTCTCGGTGGGCGTATGCGCCGGCGCGATGATCCTCAAGCTGGCGATGCTGGCCGGCGATCACACCCAACCGGCGCAACGCGATTTTTCGCTGGCGTTCTGCGTGGTCAGCCTGATTTCGCTCAGCGCCACCTGGTGGCATGTACGTTTCGACAAGGATGCCGGGCAGGAAATGAGCGGGCACCGGGCTTCGAGCGGCTGACGTAGCCGGCGCAGCTACACAGCCGTGACTGGAATCGGCGTGCACCGCCCCGGCAACTGCGTTTTCCATGCGACATCCACATCCAGTTGCCAACTGCTCGCAACGCTTGGTTGGCCAGTCTTGCAGCCTGTCATGTCCGCCAACTCGCATGACGGCACCCCACAGGCGCCGCCATGCTTACCATCATCGCGCCTTGTCGTTGTGCCGCGACGCGGCCTCGGCACGCGTCACCAGCAGGAACGCCAGCGGAAAGCCAATCTCGATCGCGACTGCCGCGAAGATGCCGGCGTTGACATGCCCGGCCACCCACTCCGCCACGCCCAGCACTGCCAGCAACAGGCACGCGGTGACGAAGCCCGCAACCACGGCACGGCGCCCTGGCGACGGTGGCGCCGTTCGCACCAGCAGCAGCATGACGCCGATGGCCGCATACAGCGGTGCGGCGCGTCGACCGAGCACGCCCAGCGCGTCACTGTCGAAGGCCACGCCCCAATTGGCCAGCATGGCCGCAGGTGCCAGCAGCCAGGCAGCGCCCAACGCGAAGAACGACAACGCCGACAGCGTGGCCAGGTAGCGAAATGCGCGCGATGCAGTCGGCGCGCTCATGCGTTCACCTCCACGACGGTGCGCCCCTGCACCTTCCGCGCGTCGCCACCAGAGTGGGGCTGATGCAACCCCCGGCCACTGGTCAGCACCCGGTCTGCAACCGCAATTCCGGCATCGCGGGACGCTTGGACCACACCGGCAAGATCGATGCCAGGAATCAGCGGAAGATGGCGAATGATCGGGCCACCTCCGCTCATCGCCACCATCATCGCGTGGTGGTCGTTGCCGGTCGAATACTCGACAGCAACCCTCACCTCGCCCGGCATCAACGCGTCTTCGTTGAACTGGGCCAGCCTGGTAACCACCGGCTCGCTGGTCTGTACGCTAAGCACTGCATTGAAGGTCATTGCCTTCTCCTGTTGGGGTCAAGGCCGCGCGCTACCGCGTCACCACCGACGCATCGGTAACGGCATGCACACTGCAGTCGCTGCGGCTCGTTTGTGCAGCGGTGCAACCCGGCGTGGCGCAGCTGAAACCTGTTGCGCTCACCGCCAGGGCCGGCACTTGCAGTGGTTTGTCGGCCGGGCTTATCCGGCATGGGATGGCGTCGTCGTCTCGGGTGGCGTCTTCGCATCGAGCTGCAGGTTCTTGCGAATCAACGACTGGAACACGCCTGCCGGCGCAAACCGCCGCAAGAACTGCAGCTGTCCGGCGATCTTGCCCGCGGTGTAGCGCACCTTGGGCTGCTGGGCGCGCGCCGCCTTCACCACCACGTCGGCCACGACGGAGGGCTCGTCTGCGCTTGCCATTGCCTGCGCCACCACCTGGCCGACCTGGGTACGCACCTGACGGTAATTTTCCAGCGGCGCATCCGGGGCGAGAGTGTTCGCCTCGAACTGGGTTTTGGTGTAGGCCGGCTCGATTACCGTGACCCGGATTCCGTAGCTGCGCAGCTCGTGGTCCACCGCTTCGGAGTAACCCTCCACCGCGTGCTTGCTGGCCGCGTACAGCGCCGCATACGGCGTGGGCACCAGCCCGATGATCGAGCCGATGTTGATGATGCGGCCACTGCCCTGGCGGCGCATGTGCGGCACCACTGCGCGCGTCATGCGCACGACACCAAGGAAGTTGGTGTCGAGGATGGCCTTGGCCTGCTCGATCGAGCTTTCCTCCGCAGCGGCAGGAGACACACCGAAACCGGCGTTATTGACCAGCAGGTCGATGCGCCCTTCCCGTCGCAGCAGCTCCTGGATCGCGGCGTCGACCGATTCGTCGCTGGTCACATCCAGCGCCAGCAGCGTGAAGGCGCGCTGCCCGGACTGCGCGCCGCGACGGCTGGTGCCGTACACCGTATAACCGGCGGCAGCCAACGCGTTGGCAGTTGCTTCGCCGATGCCGGAGGAGGCGCCGGTCACCAGCGCAACAGGGGGTTTGCTTGTCATTGGAATTCCTTGAGTGCAGTGAGTGACAGGGCGGCAGTCGGTTGACGATCACGCCGCGACTGGGATGCGATGGCTTGGCTAAAAACGCAGTTCTACCGGTGAAACCTCGGCCACGTGTGTGGCGGATGCACGCCTGTCGGTTAGTTGGATGCCTGCAACGACGACAGGATCTGGTCGCGACACACCGCGATGATTTCGTCGGCCAGTGGCGAATCGTTCGGGCACGACCGCGATAGCACGATGGCGCCGATGGCGTGCGCCATCATGTCCAGGTTGCTGGCGCGCTCCGCTGCTGCCTCGGCAGTGCCGGGCGCAGCGCCGCTGCGGTCGAGCGAGGCCAACAGGTTTTCGACCCCGGCGGCGAACGCCTCGCGCACTTCCTCCGGCTGGCGCGCGGCATCGGCGCCCAGCGCCGCCATCGTGCAGCCGGTGGCAAGGCTGTCGCGATGTCCGCGCGACAGATAGAAGTTCACGAAATCCGCCTTGTCCACGTGCTCGGTCTGCGCGGCGATGTTGGCCAGGCCGCAGGCCGCCGATTCGGCCATCAGATCCGCCTTGGAGCGGAACTGCTTGTAGAAGCCACCGTGGGTGAACCCTGCAGCGGCCATCAGATCGGCGATGCCGATCCCTTCGTAACCGCGCTCGCGAAACAGCACCGAGGCGGTCTCGACGACGTGCGCCCGGTTTGCCTGCGCCTGTGCCTTGGTCACTTTCATCGTTGGGACCCTCCGTGCTTGTGCGGGACTGGTGAGAGCGGCAGCTTACTTTGATGTCATTCGTCATCAAAGTGTTGACACTTTAGATTTTGATCGTAATCTTTGTCAACCACTGATTCCGAGCACCGCCAATGACCCACCCTTCGCTGTTCGAACCCTATGCACTGGGCGCGCTGACCCTGGCCAACCGCATCGTGATGGCCCCGCTGACCCGTAACCGTGCGGGCGCCGGCCTGGTGCCGAGCGCACTGGCGGCCACCTATTACGCCCAGCGCGCCTCGGCCGGCCTGCTGATCACCGAGGCCACCCAGATCTCGCCGCAGGCCCAGGGCTATCAGGACACCCCTGGCCTGTACACGCCCGAGCAGATCGCCGGCTGGCGTGCAGTCACCGACGCCGTGCATGCCAAGGGCGGGCGCATCTTCGTGCAGCTGTGGCATGTGGGCCGGGTGTCGCATGTCGACCTGCAGCCGGGCGGTGCCGCACCGGTCGCGCCATCGGCGATCCGCGCGGCGACCAAGGTGTTCGTCAACAACGGCTTTGCCGATGTCTCCGAACCACGCGCCCTTGAGTTGCGCGAACTGCCGGGCATCGTCGACGACTTCCGCCAGGCAGCGGCCAATGCGATTGCCGCCGGCTTCGATGGCGTCGAAATCCACGGCGCCAACGGCTACCTGCTGGAGCAGTTCATCAAGGACGGTGCCAACCAGCGCACCGATGCCTACGGCGGCTCGATCGAAAACCGCGCGCGCCTGTTGCTGGAGGTGGTCGCTGCAGTGAGCAAGCAGATCGGCGCCGATCGCACCGGCGTGCGCATCTCGCCGGTGTCGCCGGCAAGCGGCATTTCCGGCAGCGATCCGCAGCCGCAATACGACTACATCGCCGAACAGCTCGATGCGCTGGGCATCGTGTACCTGCACGTGGTCGAAGGTGCGACCGGCGGCCCGCGCGACGCGGCCCCGTTCGACTATGCCGCGCTGCGCAGCAAGTTCACCCGTACCTATCTGGCCAACAACGGCTACGACCTGGAACTGGCCAACGCCCAGTTGCGCGCAGGCAGCGTCGACCTGGTGGCCTTCGGCCGCCCGTTCATCAGCAACCCCGATCTTGTCGAACGTCTGCACACCGGCGCAGCGCTGGCGCCGTTGAATCCGGCCACGCTCTACGGCGGTGGCGCCGAAGGTTATATCGACTACCCGTCCCTCGCCGGCTGAGGCTGTCTCGCCTGGCGTCTTTCATCCACTGTCATCAAGGAATTCTGCATGTCCACACTTCCCGCTGTCCTCATCACTGGCGCCTCCACCGGTATCGGCGCCGTCTACGCCGAGCGCTTTGCGCAACGCGGCCACAACCTGGTGCTGGTGGCACGCGACAAGGCCCGCCTGGATGCGCTGGCGGCGCGTCTGCACGCTGCACATGGCGTCAGCGTCGACGTGCTGCAGGCCGACCTGACCCAGCCCGCCGACCTGACCGCAGTGGAAGCCCGCCTGCGCGACGACGCGCAGATCGGCATCCTGATCAACAACGCCGGCATGGCGCAGTCCGGCGGCATCCTGCAGCAGAACGCCGAGGCAATCGACCGCCTACTCGCGCTCAATGTCACCGCGTTGACGCGCCTGTCTGCCGCGGTTGCGCCGCGCTTTGCGCAGTCCGGCAGCGGCGCGATCGTCAACCTCGGCTCGGTGGTGGGCTTCGCTCCCGAATTCGGCATGAGCGTCTATGGCGCCACCAAGGCCTTTGTGCTGTTCCTGTCGCAGGGGCTGCACCTGGAGCTGGGGGCCAAGGGTGTGTATGTGCAGGCCGTGTTGCCGGCCGGTACGCGCACCGAGATCTGGGGGCGTGCCGGTATCGACGTCAACACGCTCAGCGATCTGATGGACGTGGGCGAGCTGGTCGATGCGGCACTGGTTGGTTTCGATCGCCGCGAACTGGTCACCATCCCGCCGCTACACGTAGCCGAACGTTGGGACGCACTGGATGGCGCGCGCCAGGGGCTGCTGTCTGACATCCGCCAGGCCACCGCCGCCGAGCGCTATCAGCCGGCGGCCTGACCGGCCCGGCGGCGCACCCGCCCGCAGCGCTTGCCACGGTGAGCGCTGCGGACCTGCGCTGAGGCGTCGCGCATTCGCCCTGCTGCATGGATGCGTCGATTCAAACCGCCAACATGGCGATCAGGCGGCAGGCACGCAGTTGCCAGCGCAAAGGTGAAGGCGGCCGGGGCCCACATCGCGCCCGGCCACGCATCCAGACAACGACAGCATTGGACCCGAACCAGATGAAAGCACTCACCTTCAAACGCTATGGCAAATCTCCCGATATCGGCTTCAGCGAGCGCGCCCGCCCGACGCTGCAGCCCAACGAACTGCTGGTCGAGGTGCACGCGGCAGGCGTAAACCCGATCGACAACATGATTCCCACCGGCATCTTCAAACCCATGGTGAAGTTCGAGCTGCCAGCCACGCTGGGCAGCGACGTGGCCGGGATCGTCATCGACGTCGGCAGCCGCGTCACCCGCTTCAAGCGGGGCGATGCGATTTTTGCCAGCGTGTTCGATCTTGGCCGCGGCACCATCGCCGAGTATGTCGCGGTACCGGAAAGCGCCGCAGCGCTGAAGCCGGCCAATCTGGATTTCGTGCAGGCAGCATCGCTGCCGATGGTCGCGCTCACGTCCTGGCAGGCCCTGACGGAACGTGCCGACCTGCAGCCCGGCCAGAAGGTGTTCATCCCTGCCGGTTCCGGCGGTATCGGCACCATCGCGATCCAGTTGGCAAAACACCTCGGCGCCACCGTCGGCACCACCACCAGCACCGGCAATGTCGCGCTGGTGAACAGCCTTGGCGCAGACGAGGTAGTCGACTACAAGCAACAGGACTTCGAGACCGTGCTGCGCGGCTACGACATCGCACTTGGCACGATGCGGGGCGATACGATCGAAAAATCGCTCGCCATCCTCAAGCCCGGCGGCAGGATCGTGTCGCTGGTCGGGCCGCTGGATGCGGCCTTTGCCCGCGCGCGCCGGTTGAATGTCGTGCTGCAATTCGTCTTCGCCATGATGAGCCGCAAGATCATCCGTCTAGCGAACAAGCACAACGTCGCCTACTCGTTCCTGTTCGTACGCCCCAATGGCACGCAGCTGGCCAAAATCGGCGAACTGCTCGAAGCCGAACGCATCCGCCCGGTCATCGACAAGGTGTTTGCGTTCGACCAGGCAAAGCAGGCGCTGGAGTATCTGGCGCAAGGCCGCGCCAAGGGCAAGGTGGTCGTCAAGATCAAGTAAGAAGCTGGATACAGATCCGTGGACTAGGCTGCGATACAAGAAGACCGCACAGCGCGAACCATGCCGTCGTACTGTTTCAACGATAGTGCGCAACACATGTACATGGTTGTAGATGCGAACTGGAAATGTGCAATCCGGTTGCAGGGCACCCAATCTGCGGCTTGTCTGGAGGCCCTTGCCCGCCCACCGTCGCGGGACACGCCGCAAGTACATTCCCGTTAGGCTCTTATGCGGCATCCATGTCGCGTAAGGTCCCGCGACGGTGGGCGGGCAAGGACGCGTCAGAATGGTCGGTTTGCGTAGTTTTAAACAAGGCAACAAATCAACCATCTGGTGCGATGTCATCGCCGATTGCGTGACCCGTGGCGGCATGGATGCCGCCACGGAGTGTCCACGGACGAATTCACGGCGTGTCCCACGTGCGGTGAGGGCACCGCACGCTCGACTCACCAGCAAGCGTCGTTTGAGGCGCACAGCATCAAGCCCAAAGACGGCTCTTTGATGCAAGCCAACGAGGCTGCCGTCTGACTACCGCGAGGATGATGACGAAGCACACGCTCCGCCATCACCTCGCTGCGCACGCTTACATCCCGTGCGCAGCCAACTGCCCAAGTCGCTGCACCGCGACCGACACGGTCGGGTAGTCCAGGGTCTTCTGCTCGGCCACATCGGCGAGCATGGCCAGGGTGAAGCGCAGGCTGGAATCGTCGCGTGCCAGCCAGTTGGCCACCTTGTCCTCGGCACTGCTGCCGGGCAGGGTCAGCACCTGCGCCACCAGTGCGCGCTGATGTGCGGCCAGCTCGTCGCGCAGCACGCCACGTGCCACCGCATGCCAGCGGCCGTTGACCTCCAGCGCGTCGATCTGCTCGAACAACCACGGCAGGCGCAGCGCTTCGCCCAGGCGGAAATGCACCTTGGACACGTCCACCGGCTTGAGCTTGCGGGTGCGCGCGGTTTCGATGATGTCGAAGGCCGGTTCCAGGTAACGCAGCTCGCACAGCTGCTGCGCCAGTTGCGGCGGCAGGCCCTTGTCCTGCCATTCCTGCACGCTGGCTTCGTACTGCGGGCGCTGCGCATCCGACAGCACGCCGGAGGCGACACGGATGTCGTTGAACGGGCCGTGGTAACGCTCCACCGCCGCGGTGATGCCCGGCATCTGGCCCGGACGTAGCAATAGCCAACGCACGAACGAACGCTGCAGCCGCCAGATCACTTCCAGCGCGTCGATCTGCACCGACTCGGGCACCTTGCCGTCCAATGCATCGATCTGCGTCCACAGCGCACGTGCATCCAGCGTTTCGCGGCTGATGGTGTAGGCCTTGGCGACCTCGGCGATGCTGCGGCCGGTGTCTTCCTGCATGCGCATCAGGAAGGTGGCGCCCATGCGGTTGATGGTGGTGTTGGTCACCGCGGTGGCGATGATCTCGCGCTTGAGGCGGTGACGCTCCATCGCATCGGCGTACTTTTTCTGCAGCGGCTGCGGGAAGTAGCGCTGCAATTCCTTGGACAGATACGGGTCTTCGGGAATATCCGATTCCAGCAGCTGCTGGAATGCCACCAGCTTGGAGTACGACAACAGCACCGACAGCTCCGGGCGCGACAAGCCCTGCCCGCGCGCCTTGCGTGCGGACAGTTCGGCATCGGAGGGCAGGAACTCGATCTGCCGATCGAGCAGGCCCTGCAATTCCAGCGTGCGGATGAAGTGCTGCTTGGAGCCGAGACGTTTGACGCTCATCCGCTCCATCAGGCTGATCGCCTGGTTCTGGCGGTAGTTGTCCCACAACACCAGGTCGGCCACTTCGTCGGTCATCGAGGCGAGCAATGTGTTGCGCGCGTCGTAGGTGAGCTTCTTGGCCTGCACCATGTCGTTGAGCAGGATCTTGATGTTCACCTCGTGATCGGAGGTGTCCACGCCGGCCGAGTTGTCGATGAAGTCGGTGTTGAGCAGCACCCCGGCCTGCGCGGCCTCGATGCGGCCAAGCTGGGTCAGGCCCAGGTTGCCGCCCTCGCCCACCACCTTGCAGCGCAGCTCGCCACCGTTGACGCGCAGACCGTTGTTGGCGCGGTCGCCCACATCGGCGTGCGACTCGCTGGACGCCTTGACGTAGGTGCCGATGCCGCCATTCCAGAACAGGTCCACCGGGGCCTTGAGGATGGCGTTCATCAGCTCGTTGGGCGAGAGCTGCTTGACGCTGGATTCCAGGCCCAGGACCTCGCGCACCGGCGCGCTGATGTCGATGGACTTGAGCGTGCGCGGATAGATGCCACCGCCGGCGCTGATCAGCTTGGCCTCGTAGTCGGCCCAGCTGGAACGCGGCAGCTTGAACAGGCGCTCGCGCTCGGCGAACGAGGCAGAGGCATCCGGATTGGGATCCAGGAAGATATGCCGGTGATCGAACGCGGCCAGCAGGCGGATATGCCGCGACAACAGCATGCCGTTGCCGAACACGTCGCCGGACATGTCACCGATGCCGACCACGCTGAAATCCTGGCTCTGGCAGTCACGCCCCATCGCACGGAAGTGGCGCTTGACCGACTCCCACGCACCGCGCGCGGTGATGCCCATGCCCTTGTGGTCGTAACCGACCGAACCGCCGGAAGCGAACGCATCGCCCAGCCAGAAGCCATGGTCCAGCGCCAGCCCGTTGGCGATGTCGGAGAACGTGGCGGTGCCCTTGTCGGCCGCGACCACCAGGTACGGATCATCCTGGTCGTGACGCACCACCTGCGGCGGCGGCACGATCTTGCCGCCGACGATGTTGTCGGTGATGTCGAGCAGGCTCTGGATGAACAGCTTGTAGCAGGCGATGCCTTCGGCCTGGATCGCATCGCGGTCGCCGCCGACCGGCGAGCGCTTGACGTAGAAACCGCCCTTGGCGCCGACCGGCACGATGACGGTGTTCTTGACCATCTGCGCCTTGACCAGGCCCAGCACCTCGGTGCGGAAATCCTCGCGCCGGTCCGACCAGCGCAGGCCGCCGCGCGCCACCGCGCCAAAGCGCAGGTGCACGCCCTCCACCCGTGGGCTGTAGACGAAGATCTCGCGGTACGGACGCGGCTTGGGCAGGTCCGGCACGATCGAAGAATCCAGCTTGAAACTGATGCAGTGGCCGTGCTTGCCGCTCTTGTCGGTCTGGTAATAGTTGGTGCGCAGCGTGGCGTCGATTACGCCGATGAAGCTGCGCAGGATACGGTCCTCGTCCAGGCTGGAGACGCGATCCATCAGCTTCAGCAGCGTCGCGCGCGTGGCTTCCTGCTGCGCATCGCGGTCGCTGCCGCGCGCCTGCAACACCGGCTCCAGCGCCTTGAGCGTGGCCTCGTCGTCACCGGCCAGCACCGACAGTTCCTCGCGCAGGCGTTCCTGCCCGGCAAAGATCTGCGCCTTGGTCTCGCTGCCGGTGGCCGGATCGAAGCGCGCTTCGAACAGTTCCACCAGCAGGCGCGCCAGCAGCGGGTAACGGGTGAACGTCGCCTCGACATACGCCTGCGAGAACGGCACCGCGGTCTGCAGCAGATACTTGCAATAGCCGCGCAGCAGCGCGACCTGGCGCCAATGCAGGCCGGCGGCCAGGATCAGGCGGTTGAAGCCGTCGTTCTCGGCATCGCCGCTCCAGATCCGCTCGAAGGCTTCGCCGAAACCGGCGTCGGCATTGGCTGCGTTGATCCTGCCGGAGGTCGATTCGACCTCGAAATCCTGGATGTAGACCGGCGTCTCGCCGACCTGCAGCCGGTACGGCCGCTCGGAGATCACCCGCAGCCCCATGTTCTCCATCATCGGCATCGCATCGGACAACGGGATGTCGTCGAGCTGGCGATACAGCTTCAGGCGCAGGCCCTCGCCGGCGTCCAGCCGCACGCCGTCGTCGCGACGGATCTCCTGCAGGCTTAGATGCAGATCATCCGGGCCGTCCAGTGCGGCCAGATGCTCGACGTCGGACACCGCCGATTCGATCGACGAGTCCTCGATATAGCCGGCCGGCAACGCACGCCCGAAGTTGGCGGCCATGCGCAAGCCATTGACCTCGCCATGCCGCGCCACCAGCGCCTCGCGCAGGGCATCGCGCCAGTTGCGCAGCAGATGCGCCAGCCGCGATTCGAGTTCGGTGGTGTTGAATTCCAGCGCCTCGCCACTCTTGGGCCGCACGATCAGGTGCAGCTGCGCCAGCGGCGACTCGCCCAGCACCACGCTGGAATCGATGTATTCGCCGTGCAGCGCATCCTTGAGCAGGGCTTCGATGCGCAGCCGCACATCGGTGTTGAAGCGCTCGCGCGGGATGTACACCAGCGCGGAGATGAAGCGGCTGTACTTGTCGCGGCGCAGGAACATGCGGCTGCGCACGCGCTCCTGCAGGCCGAGGATGCCGATCGCGGTGCGATACAGCTCTTCCTCGTTGGACTGGAACAGCTCCTCGCGCGGCAGCGTCTCGAGAATATGCCGCAACGCCTTGCCGCTGTGGCTGCTCGGGGTCAGCCCGGACTTGCTCATCACGTATTCGTGGCGCTGGCGCACCAGCGGGATTTCCCACGGGCGGCGGTTGTAGGCGCTGGAGGTGAACAGGCCCAGGAAACGCTGCTCGCCGACGATGCGGCCCTTGGCATCGAATTCCAGGATGCCGATGTAATCCATGTAGCCGACCCGATGCACGCGCGAGCGCGCATTGGTCTTGGTCAGGATCAACGCGTCCTTGAGCTTGGCCGAGGTGTTCAGGCCGTGCGCCGCCAGCGTGGTCACCGGGCGCGCCGGCGAGGTGTCGCGGCCGCGCATCAGGCCCAGGCCGGTTTCTTCCACCGGCGCCAGCACGTCCTGGCCGTCCTGCTTCTCCACCCGGTACTCGCGATAGCCGAAGAAGGTGAAGTGATCGGCCGCCGCCCAGCGCAGGAATTCCTGCGCCTCGTGGCGGCTGATGTCGTCCATCGGCAGGCGGCGGGTGGCCAGGTCGTCAGCCAGCATCACCATCTTTTCGCGCATCGACGCCCAGTCGTGCACGATCGCGCGCACCTCGCCCAGCACCTTGCGCACCGCCGCTTCCACCTTGGGCATGTCCTCGGCGGGCTGGCGGTCGATCTCCAGCACCATCAGCGACTCGCTCTTGCCCTCGCCCACCGCGCTCAGCTTGCCGGCCTTGTCGCGCGCAATGCGCAGCACCGGGTGGCCGAGCACGTGCACGCCGATGCCCAGGTCCGACAGCGTCATGCTCACCGAGTCCACCAGGAACGGCATGTCGTCGTTGACGATCTGCAGCAGCGTGTGCGGCGACTCGTAGCCGTGGCTCTTCAGGGTCGGGTTGAACACCCGCACGTTGACCGTGCCGGCCTTGCGCGTGCGCGCAAATTCCAGCATGTCCGCCGCCAGGGCCGCCCACTGCTCGGCCGGGTGGTTGGGGAACTCGTCCTCCTCCATGCGCCGGTAGAAGTCGGCGGCGAACAGCTGCACCTCGGACTGGCGGGCGGCCGGGTAGCGCTTGCGCAACGCGGCAAACACCGGCTCCAGGGTGACCGCCTGCGGCGCGGTGGCAAGCACGGGGACGGCATGGTCGGCGACCGGTTTGACCGACGTCGTGGACGATTTCGAAGCAGCTTTCTTGGCTGTCATGAGAGCGCTGGGATGCTCGGTGGAAAACCTGAATTGTACCGGCGCCGGATGAAGACGCCTTGCTGCATAGCGCAAAATCCTGGTCGGACGCCCACCCCCGGCGCGGCGCAAAAGCACTACCCGACTGTAATTCCTGCAGCGGCGCCGGATTGGCGCCTGCATGGTCACCCGCCAGACCGCCACAACCGGCAAAGTCCGGCCGGGCGCTTGGGCCACAAGGCGTTGCGCAGACAGAACTGCGACCGTCAAGCCTGTTTAAAAACTAAACTGGACGGTATAGTCTACCGCCATGACCCCCCGTTCCCACCGTGCTGCCCGGCGCTCGGACTGCGATCGCCGCATCCATGCGGCTGTGCATACGCTGCTTGCCGAGCGCGGCATGCGGCTGAGCATGGACGCGGTGGCCGAGCGTGCCGGCTGTTCCAAGCAGACGCTCTACAGTTATTACGGTTGTAAAGAAAACCTGCTGCGCGATGTGCTCCAGGACCATGTGCATCTGGCCACGGTGCCGCTGGGCACCGCCTCGGGCGAGTTGCGCGAGGATCTGCTGGCCTTCGCCCTGGCCCACCTTGACCGCCTGAACAGCCCGGATGTGTTACAGACCTGCCGGTTGGTGGAAGCCGAATCGCACCGGTTCCCCGATCAGTCGCAGCAGATCTTCCAGGACGGGGTCGTCGGCATGCAGCAGCGCCTGGCGCAGCGCTTTGAGCTGGCGATACAGGCCGGCCAGCTGCGCCATGACGATCCGCACTGTATGGCCGAACTGCTGTTGAGCATGATCGTCGGTCTGGATTTCGACCGGCAACGCTTTCAGGTTCCCCACCGCGCCGGCCTTCCCGCCAGGCAGCAGTGGGCGCAATTCGCTGTCGACACCTTCCTGCGCGCATTTGCCGCGGTCGCTGCCACGCCTTCGCTGTCCCCGCTTTCCTTTCTCACTTCAAGACCCTAACGGAGTTCCTCCTGATGATCGCCCCGCTCCGCACATTCGGCCTGGCCTGTGCCATCACCCTGGCGCTGGCTGCCTGCAGCAAGCCCGAACAACAGCAGGCGCCGCCGCCGCCGGAAGTGTCGGTGCTGGAAATGAAGCCGCAGACCCTGCCGCTGGAACGCGACCTGGTCGGCCGGCTGTCGGCGTTCCGCTCGGCCGACGTGCGCGCGCGCGTGGACGGCGTGCTGCTCAAGCGCCTGTACACCGAAGGCACCGACGTCAAGGAAGGCCAGCCGCTGTTCGAGATCGACCCGGCGCCGCTGAAGGCCACGCTGCTGCAGGCGCAAGGCCAGCTGGCCGCCGCCGAAGCGACCTATGCCAATGCCCAGGTCGCCGCCAAGCGCGCGCGCAGCCTGGCCCCGCAGCAATACGTGTCGCGTGCCGACATCGACAACGCCGAAGCCACCGAGCGCTCCTCCAGCGCCAACGTGCAGCAGGCACGCGGCCAGGTCCAGTCCGCCCGCATCCAGCTCGGCTTTGCCAGCGTCACCTCGCCGATCACCGGCCGCGCCGGCATCCAGCGCGTGACCGAGGGTGCGTTGGTGGGCTCGGGTGAAGCGACCCTGCTGACCACGGTCGACCAGATCGACCCGCTGTACGTGAACTTTGCGATGAGCAGCGAAGAGCTCGCCGCCCTGCGCCAGGCCCAGAGCAGCGGCAACGTGCAGCTCAGCGGCGACGGCAAGTCCACCATCAACGTGGAACTGGGCAACGGCACGCAGTACCCGCACCCGGGTACGCTGGATGTGTCGGCGGTGACGGTGGACCCGAGCACCGGCGCGGTGTCGCTGCGCGCGACCCTGCCCAATCCGGAACAGGCGCTGCTGCCGGGCGCGTTCGTGACCTTCAAGGCCAGCCTGGGCCAACGCAACAACGCCTATCTGCTGCCGCAGCAGGCCGTGCAGCGCGATGCCACCGGCGCCTATGCGCTGGTGCTGGGCAAGGACGGCAAGGTGGCGCGCAAGAACCTCACCGTCGATGGCCAGCAGAAGGGCCAGTGGATCGTCACCGCGGGCATGACCCCGGGCGACCAGGTCATCGTCGACGGCGTGCAGAAGGCGAAGGAAGGCCAGCCGGCCAAGGGCGTGCCGTGGGATCCGAACAAGCCAGCGCAGGGTGGCCAGCCGGGCGCACCGGGCGCGGCTCCGGCCGCCGCTCAGGGTGGCGGCGCGCAGGCCGCACCGGCAGCCGACAAGGCCGATGCGGCGGCACCGGCCGCGCAGGAACAGTCCAAGCCGGACGCTGCGGCGCAGCCGGCCGACTCCCAGTCCAAGCAGCAGTAACGGAACCCGGACATGCCTAAGTTTTTCATCGAACACCCGATCTTTGCCTGGGTGGTGGCGATCCTGATCTCGCTTGCGGGCGTGATCTCGATCCTGAATCTGGGTATCGAGTCGTACCCCACGATCGCCCCGCCGCAGGTCACCGTTACCGCCAACTTCCCCGGCGCCAGCGCCGATACCGCCGAAAAAGCGGTGACCCAGGTCATCGAGCAGCAGCTCACCGGTATCGACCACCTGCTGTACTTCAACTCATCCTCGGCCGCCAACGGCCGCGTGACCATTACGCTGACCTTCGAAACCGGCACCGACGCGGATATCGCGCAGGTGCAGGTGCAGAACAAGGTGTCGCTGGCCACGCCGCGCCTGCCCTCGGAAGTCACCCAGCAGGGTGTCGTGGTGGCCAAGGCCAACGCCGGCTTCCTGATGGTGGCCGCGTTGCGCTCGGACAACCCGTCGATCAACCGCGACGCGCTCAACGACATCGTCGGCTCGCGCGTGCTCGAGCAGATCTCGCGCGTGCCCGGCGTGGGCAGCACCAACCAGTTCGGCGCCGAGTACGCGATGAACATCTGGTTGAACCCGGAGAAGCTGCAGGGCTACAACCTGTCGGCGACCCAGGTGCTGACCGCGGTGCGCAACCAGAACGTGCAGTTCGCGGCCGGTTCGGTGGGCGCCGACCCGACCCCGGAAGGCATCAGCTTCACCGCCACGGTCTCGGCCGAGGGCCGCTTCAGCTCGCCGGACCAGTTCGAGAACATCATCCTGCGCACCGACAACAACGGTGCCACGGTGCGGTTGAAGGATGTCGCGCGGGTCACCGTGGGGCCGAGCAACTACGGCTTCGACACCCAGTACAACGGCAAGCCCACCGGCGCCTTCGGTATCCAGCTGTTGCCGGGTGCCAACGCCCTGAACGTCTCCGAGGCGGTCGGTGCCAAGCTCGACGAGCTGCAGCCGACCTTCCCGCAGGGCGTGACCTGGTTTGCGCCGTACGAATCGACCACCTTCGTGCGCATCTCCATCGAGGAAGTGATCCACACGCTGGTGGAAGCCATCGTGCTGGTGTTCCTGGTGATGCTGCTGTTCCTGCAGAACTTCCGCGCAACCGTGATCCCCACGCTGGTGATTCCGGTCGCGCTGCTGGGCACGTTCTTCGGCATGTACATGATCGGCTTCACCATCAACCAGCTGACGCTGTTTGCGATGGTGCTGGCGATCGGCATCGTGGTCGACGACGCGATCGTGGTGATCGAGAACGTCGAACGCATCATGAGCGAGGAACACCTGGAGCCGAAGGCGGCCACGCAGAAGGCGATGACCCAGATCACCGGCGCGGTGGTGGCCATCACCGTGGTGCTGGCGGCGGTGTTCATCCCCTCCTCGCTGCAACCGGGCGCTTCGGGCGCGATCTACAAGCAGTTCGCACTGACCATCGCCATGTCGATGGGGTTCTCCGCGTTCCTGGCGTTGAGCTTCACCCCGGCGCTGTGCGGCGCGTTCCTCAAGTCGACCCATTCGACCAAGAAGAACTGGGTCTACCGCACCTTCGACAAGTACTACGACAAGCTGGCGCATCGCTATGTCGGCGTGGTCGGCCACACCCTCAAGCGCTCGCCGCCGTGGATGATCGTGTTCGTGGTGCTGGTGGTGCTGTGCGGCTTCCTGTTCACCCGCATGCCGGGCAGCTTCCTGCCGGAAGAGGACCAGGGCTTTGCGGTGGCCATCGTGCAGCTGCCGCCGGGCGCGACCAAGATCCGCACCAACGAGGCCTTCGCGCAGATGCGTGCGGTGCTGGAGAAGCAGCCGGCCGTGGAAGGCATGCTGCAGATCGCCGGCTTCAGCTTCCTGGGCTCGGGCGAAAACGTCGGCATGGGCTTCATCCGGCTCAAGCCGTGGGAAGAGCGTGACGTTACTGCCGAGCAGTTGATCCAGCAGCTCAACGGTGCCTTCTACGGCATCAAGGGCGCGCAGATCTTCGTGGTCAACCTGCCCACCGTGCAGGGCCTGGGCCAGTTCGGCGGCTTCGACATGTGGCTGCAGGACCGCTCCGGCGCAGGCCAGCAAGCCCTGACCCAGGCGCGCAACATCGTGCTGGGCAAGGCGGCGGAAAAGCAGGACACCATGGTGGGCGTGCGCCCGAACGGCCTGGAAGACGCGCCGCAGCTGCAGTTGCACGTGGACCGTGTGCAGGCGCAGTCGATGGGCCTGGACGTCAGCGACATCTACAGCTCGATCCAGCTGATGCTGGCGCCTGTCTACGTCAACGACTACTTCTCCGAAGGCCGCATCAAGCGCGTCAACATCCGTGCCGACGACCAGTTCCGTACCGGCCCCGAGTCGCTGCGCAGCTTCTTCAGCCCCAGCGCCACGGCCACCGGTGCCGATGGTCAGCCGGGGATGATTCCGCTGAGCAATGTGGTAAAGGCCGACTGGACCTACGCCTCGCCGGCACTGAACCGCTACAACGGCTATTCGGCGGTGAATATCGTCGGCAACCCGGCGCCGGGCGGCAGCTCCGGCCAGGCGATGACCGCGATGGAGGAAATCGTCAACAACGATCTGCCGCCGGGCTTCGGCTTCGACTGGAGCGGCATGTCGTACCAGGAAATCATTGCCGGTAATGCGGCCACGCTGCTGCTGGCGTTGTCGGTGGTGGTGGTGTTCCTGTGCCTGGCCGCGCTCTACGAGAGCTGGTCGATTCCGGTGGCGGTGCTGATGGTGGTGCCGATCGGCGTGCTGGGTGCGATCACCTTCTCGATGCTGCGCGGCCTGCCGAACGATCTGTACTTCAAGATCGGCATGATCACGGTAATCGGCCTGGCGGCGAAGAACGCGATCCTGATCGTGGAGTTCGCGGTGGAGCAGCGTGCGGCGGGCAAGACGCTGCGCGAGGCGACGCTGGAGGCGGCGCATCTGCGCTTCCGCCCGATCCTGATGACCTCGTTCGCTTTCATCCTGGGCGTGCTGCCGCTGGCCATCTCCACCGGTGCCGGCGCCAACTCGCGTCACTCCATCGGTACCGGCGTGATCGGCGGCATGGTGTTCGCCACCGTGCTCGGCGTGATCTTCATCCCGCTGTTCTTCGTGGTGGTTCGCCGCATGCTGGGCGACAAGCTGGACGAGCAATCCAAGGAATACCTGCTCGCGCAGAACGACTCGGGCCCGCATCGTCCGGATCGCTGATTCCGGACATGGCGTAGAACGAAAAGCCCCGGCAGTGCCGGGGCTTTTTTTTTGGGCTGCGCTGCAGTCATGTCTCGTAGGAGCGCCTCCGGGCGCGACGGGCTGTACCGGTAACGCCCGTCGCGCCCGGGTGCGCTCCTACGGGGTAACGGGGATTGGTGACATGGCGTACTTCGACAGGACCCGCACGGCGCGATCCGCGACAACCGCCACGCCGTTGTAGGAGCGCACCTGGGCGCGACGGGCCTTACCGGTAACGCCCGTCGCGCCCGGGGGCGCTCCTACGGAGTAACGGGAATTGGTGGCATGGCGTGCTTGGACAAGACCCGCACCGCGCGATCCCCGGCAACCGCCCCGCCGTCGTAGGAGCGCACCCGGGCGCGATGGGCTGTACCGGTAACGCCCGTCGCGCCCGGGTGCGCTCCTACGACGAGGGCGGCTAGGTGCGCGGGCGCGCGCCGGTAGAGCCGCGGACCACGCAACGGCCGGTCATCACCATGCGGCGGATCGGCAGCTGCGGATTGCTCAGGCGTTCCAGCAGCAGCGACATCGCCGCGCGGCCCATGTCCTCGACCGGCTGCTCGACCACGGTGATCCCCGGCTCGACCAGGTCGGTCCAGCGCTCGTTGTCGAATCCGGCCAAGGCCAGGTCCTCGGGAATGCGCAGACCGGCGGTGCGGGCAGCCTTAAGCGCGCCCATCAACAGCAGGCTGTTACTGGTGACGATGGCGTCGGGGCGGTCAGCGCCGGCCAGCCATTGGCCGACTTCGGCGATCGCCGCTTCGGCGGTGGGCGCCACTTCGCGGTAGGCCGGCGTCAGCCCCGGCGCCGCCATCGCGGCCAGATAGCCGTTGCGGCGCTCGGTCGCGGTGGTACTGGTGCCGAACAGCCCGCCGATGCGCCTATAGCCCTGCGCCTGCAGATGCGCAACCAGCTCGCCCATGGCCGCGGCGTTGTCCAGCACCACGCTGTCGTAGCGGCTGCCAGGCCCGGCGCGGTCCACCAACACGGTCGGATAATCCAGCACCAGCTCGTGCATGCGCCCGACCGTGCTGCGGGTCGGCGCAAAGATCAGCCCGGTAATGCGTTCTTCCTGCATCAACTGCAGGTACAGCGCCTCGCGCTCGGGATCTTCGTCGGTATTGCACAGGGTCACGCGCATGCCGGCGCGGTAGGCCACCTCCTCCACCGCGCGGATCAGCGCTGTGAAGTACGGGTTGCGGATGTCGGCGACGATCACCCCCAGGATGCCGGACTGCTGGGATCGCAGGCGCCGCGCCATCAGGTTGGGCCGGTAGCCGGTCTGGCGCACCGCCGCCTCGACCTTGGCCCGCACCTCCTCGCTGACCGGGCCGGTGCCCAGCGCGCGCGAGACCGTCGATTTGGAAACCCCGGCCACCCGGGCCACGTCATTGATGCTGATACTCACTGGGACCGTTCCCGCTCCATTTGCGCACCTGGGGCCAGGCGCCGTCTCTGATTTGATGCTAACCCGAAAGCACTACAACGTTTTTGTGCAGCGCACATTGACCTGGAACGTGGGAACGTTCCCACTATACTGCCCAGCCCGTTCCTACCCCGGAGTCCGTCTTGTCCTCTCCGTCGCCAGTCGCCCCCGTCACCCCCGAACTTGTGCGCCTGCGTGCGCATGCCCGCGACAAGGATGACGCCATCGCGCAGGCCGCCCAGTTGCTGGTCGCCGCCGGCTGCGTGGCGCCGGGCTACGACGCCAGCATGCGGCGCCGCGAAGGCCTGGCGAACACCTTCCTCGGCCACGGCCTGGCGATCCCGCACGGCGTCGGCGAAGACCGCCACCTGGTGCGCCGCGACGGCATCGCGGTGCTGCAGTTGCCCGAGGGCGTGGAGTGGAACCCGGGCCAGACCACCCGGCTGGTGGTCGGCATCGCCGCCCAGTCCGACACCCACATCACCTTGCTGCGCCGGCTGACCCGCCTGATCCAGGACCCGGCCCAGTTGGAAGCGCTGTTCACCACCGACGACCCCGGCGTGATCGTGGCGGCCTTGACCGGCGACCGCGCACCCGACAGCAGCGCCGCGCCGGCCACCGATCTGGCCGAATCCTTCGAGTGGACCATTGCCTACCCCAGCGGCCTGCACGCCCGCCCGGCCACCCGTTGGGCCGAGACGGCGCGCGGTTTCTCGGCGCGCGCCCAGGTGCGCGCCGGCGACCAGGCCGCCGATGCCAAGAGCCTGGTCGGCCTGCTGCAGTTGGGCCTGCGTGCCGGCGACAGCATCACCGTTTCGGCCGAAGGCACTGATGCGGGTGCGCTGCTCAAGCGCCTGCGCGCAGTGATGGACAGCCTGACCGCGCAGGAAAAGGCCGATGCCGAGCGTGCCGCGCAACGCCGCGCCGCCCCAGTGGTCGGCTGGACGCCGCCGCAGGCGCAACCGGCCATCGTCGGCATCGGCGCCAGCCCGGGCGTGGCGATCGGCATCGTGCACCGGCTGCGCGCGGCACAGACCGAGGTGGCCGATCAACCGGTCGGCCTGGGCGATGGCGGCGCGCTGCTGCACGACGCGCTGACCCGCACCCGCCAGCAGCTGGCGGCGATCCAGGATGACACCCAGCGCCGGCTCGGCGCCTCGGACGCGGCGATCTTCAAGGCCCAGGCCGAGCTGCTCAACGACACCGACCTGATCACCCGCACCTGCCAGCTGATGGTCGAAGGCCACGGCGTGGCGTGGTCGTGGCACCAGGCGGTGGAACAAATCGCCTCGGGCCTGGCCGCGCTCGGCAACCCGGTGCTGGCCGGCCGCGCCGCCGACCTGCGCGATGTCGGCCGCCGCGTGCTGGCCCAGCTCGACCCGGCCGCCGCCGGCGCCGGCCTGACCGACCTGCCGGAGCAGCCCTGCATCCTGCTGGCCGGCGATCTGTCGCCGTCGGACACCGCCAACCTGGACACCGCGCGTGTGCTCGGCCTGGCCACCGCGCAAGGCGGGCCGACCTCGCATACCGCGATCCTGTCGCGCACGCTCGGCCTGCCGGCGCTGGTCGCGGCCGGCGGCCAACTCATGGATATCGAAGACGGCGTCACCGCCATCATCGACGGCAGCAGTGGGCGGCTGTACATCAACCCGTCCGAGCTGGACCTGGATGCGGCGCGCACGCATATCGCCGAGCAGCAGGCCATCCGCGAGCGCGAGGCCGCGCAGCGCGCATTGCCTGCCGAAACCAGCGACGGCCACCACATCGACATCGGCGCCAACGTCAACCTGCCCGACCAAGTCGCAATGGCGCTGACCCAGGGCGCCGAAGGCGTCGGCCTGATGCGGACCGAATTCCTGTTCCTGGAAAGCGGCAGCACGCCCAGCGAGGACGAGCAGCACGCAACTTACCTGGCGATGGCGCAGGCGCTGGATGGCCGCCCGCTGATCGTGCGCGCACTGGATATCGGCGGCGACAAGCAGGTGGCGCATCTGGAGCTGCCGCACGAGGAAAACCCGTTCCTGGGCGTCCGCGGCGCGCGCCTGCTGCTGCGTCGCCCCGACCTGCTCGAACCGCAGCTGCGTGCGCTGTACCGCGCCGCCAAGGACGGGGCGCGGCTGTCGATCATGTTCCCGATGATCACCTCGGTGCCGGAGCTGATCACCCTGCGCACCATCTGCGCGCGCATCCGCGCCGAACTCGACGCGCCCGAGGTGCCGATCGGCATCATGATCGAGGTGCCCGCCGCCGCCGCGCAGGCCGACGTGCTGGCGCGCCATGCGGACTTCTTCTCGATCGGCACCAACGACCTGACTCAATACGTGCTGGCGATCGACCGCCAGAACCCGGAGCTGGCCGCCGAAG
Organism: Xanthomonas sp. WHRI 7064; assembly: GCF_040202355.2. Taxonomy (NCBI): domain Bacteria; kingdom Pseudomonadati; phylum Pseudomonadota; class Gammaproteobacteria; order Lysobacterales; family Lysobacteraceae; genus Xanthomonas; species Xanthomonas sp. WHRI 7064. Next base: position 2,814,568 of record NZ_CP167821.1, read on the forward strand.
CCGACAGCCTGCACCCGGCGGTGCTGCGCATGATCCGCAGCACGATTGAAGGTGCGCGCAAACACGACCGCTGGGTCGGCGTGTGCGGCGGCCTGGCCGGCGATCCGTTCGGCGCCAGCCTGCTGGCCGGCCTGGGCGTGCAGGAACTGTCGATGACGCCCAACGACATCCCGGCGGTCAAGGCACGCCTGCGCGGCACCGCGCTGAGCACGCTGCAGCAGCTGGCCGAGCAGGCGCTGAACTGCGAAACCGCAGAGCAGGTGCGCGCCCTGGAAGCGCAGCGCGAGGGCCAGGCATGAACCTGCACGCCATCACGGTGACGCTGAACCCGGCGATCGACCAGACCATCCAGCTCGACAGCCTGCAGCCGGGCGCGGTGCATCGCGCCAGCAGCGTGCGCAACGATGCCGGCGGCAAGGGCATCAACGTGGCCGCCTGTCTGGCCGACTGGGGCAGCCAGGTCGCCGCGCTCGGCGTGCTCGGGGTCGGCAATGCCGGCGTGTTCGAGGCGCTGTTCCGCGAGCGCGGCATTGCCGATCACTGCCAGCGCGTGGCCGGCGAGACCCGTACCAACCTCAAGCTGGTCGAAGCGCGCAGCAACGACACCACCGACATCAACCTGCCCGGCCTGCGCCTGGGCCAGCCGCACCTGCAGGGTGTGGCCGATCACCTCGCCCCGCTGCTGCGCCCCGGCCTGCCGGTGGTGCTGTCGGGCAGCCTGCCGGCCGGCCTGCCGGACGACAGCTGGGCGCAGCTGCAGGCCCAGGCCAGCGCCGCCGGTGCGCGCGTGCTGCTGGACACCAGTGGCGCGCCACTGGTGTCCGCACTCGGTGCCGCGCGCCAGGCGCTGCCGTACGCGGTCAAGCCGAACCGCCACGAGCTGGAAGCCTGGACCGGCCGCCCGCTGAGCGACCGCGCCGCCCTCAGCGCCGCCGCGCACGAACTGATCGCGCGCGGCATCCAGCTGGTGGTCATTTCGATGGGGACCGAGGGCGCGCTGTTCGTGCAGCGCGACCAGCGCCTGGTCGCGCGTCCGCCGCGCCTGGCGCAGGGCAGCAGCGTGGGCGCCGGTGACGCGATGGTGGCCGGCCTGGCCGCGGCGCTGCTCGGCGATTCCACCGATCTGGAAAGTTGCGCACGGCTGGCGACTGCGTTCTCGCTCAGCCGGCTGGAAAGCGGCGATGCGCGCCGGCTGAATCCGCAGCAGGTACGCAAGCTCGCCGGCGAGATCGTCATCGACCCGCTCTCGTAGCACCACCGCCGGCGCGAACGCTGGCAGTGCCAGCGCGCCGGTGTTTTGCGCAAGACACCACGTATCCCGCCGGCGCTTGCCGGCGACCGAACAACGCAGGAGATTTGCATGTCCTCTTCCATCGTGGTCATCGCCGCTGGCGACCGCAGCACCGAAGCCGTCCTGGCGGCCGAAGCGCTGCGCCGCGCGGCCACCGCCGCCGGGCGCAGCGTGACGATCGAAATCCGCAGCGACCAGGGCGTGCTCGGCGCATTGCCGGGCGAACTGGCCAGCGCCGCCAGCCAGGTGCTGGTGATCGGCGACGCCGATGCCGACACCGCCCGCTTCGGCGACGCGCAGCTGCTGCGGCTGAGCCTGGGCGCGGTACTGGACGACCCGGCCGCCGCAGTGAACCAGCTCGCCGCACCGGCCGCCGCCAATGCATCGGCTGCCGCAGGCAGCGCGGGCAACAAGCGCATCGTTGCGATCACCTCCTGCCCCACCGGCATCGCGCACACCTTCATGGCCGCCGAAGGCCTGCAGCAGGCCGCGAAGAAACTTGGCTACCAGATCCGCGTGGAAACCCAGGGCTCGGTCGGCGCGCAGGACGCCCTGACCGACGCGGAAATCCGCGATGCCGACCTGGTGCTGATCGCCGCCGATCGCGAGGTCGACCTGGCCCGCTTCGGCGGCAAGCGCCTGTTCAAGAGCGGCACCAAGCCGGCCATCAACGATGGCCCGGCCTTGATCCAGAAAGCGCTGGCCGAAGCCGGCGTGCACGGCGGCGCGGCGCCGGTCGCAGGCGCTGCCAAGGCCGAAAACACCGGCAACGGCCGCACCGGCGCCTACAAGCACCTGATGACCGGCGTGTCGTTCATGCTGCCCTTCGTCACCGCTGGCGGCCTGTTGATCGCGCTGGCATTCGCACTCGGCGGCATCTATGCCGGCGACGATGCCCACCAGGGCACGCTGGCCTGGTCGCTGTTCCAGATCGGCGCCAAGGCCGGCTTCACCCTGATGGTGCCCGCGCTGGCCGGTTATATCGCCTACTCCATCGCCGACCGCCCCGGCATCGCGCCCGGCATGATCGGTGGCCTGGTCGCGGCCAATCTCAATGCCGGTTTCCTCGGCGGCATTATTGCCGGCTTCATCGCCGGCTACGGCGTGGCCGCGCTCAACCGCTACATCCGCCTGCCGCGCAACCTGGAAGGACTCAAGCCGGTGCTGATCCTGCCGGTGCTGGGCACGCTGCTGGTCGGTCTGGCGATGATGTACGTGTTCGGGCAACCGGTGGCCGACCTGCTGGCCTGGCTCACCGCCTGGCTGCGCGGCATGCAGGGCAGCAGCGCGTTGCTGCTGGGCCTGTTGCTCGGCGGCATGATGGCCTTCGACATGGGCGGGCCGGTCAACAAGGCCGCCTATGCGTTCTCCACCGGCCTGATCGCCAGCCAGGTCTACACCCCGATGGCCGCCGCCATGGTCGCCGGCATGACCCCGCCGCTGGGCATCGCGCTGGCCACCTGGGTGTTCCGCAACCGTTTCACCGTGGAAGAGCGCGGCTCGGCCACGGCCGCCGGCGTGCTCGGGCTGGCCTTCGTCACCGAAGGCGCCATCCCGTATGCCGCGCGCGACCCGCTGCGCACCATCCCGGCGCTGGTGATCGGCTCGGCCGTGGCCGGTGCGATCTCGATGACCGCCGGTGCCGAGTTGAAGGCACCGCACGGCGGCATCTTCGTGCTGCTGATCCCCAACGCGGTGACCCACCTGCTGAATTACGTGCTGGCCCTGGTGGTCGGCGTGCTGGTCACCGCGGTGGCACTGCGCCTGCTCAAGAAGCCGGTGGCCGACGTGGTCGCCTGACCTTCGGCCACCTCGCCATTGCCGCTTGCCGCCCGCGCATGCGCCACGCCTGATCGCCGCCCCGCTCCACCCCTGACCGGTTTCACCGCTGCGCTGCGCACCTTCGTGCGCGGCCGGCGGCTTGCCCATCCCCTAGCTGTCGCGTTCGCCACCCGGCCACGCCTACCTTCGTTCGGAGTCCTGCCATGACCGTCCTCGCCCCCCGCCATGCCCGTCCCCGCCTGCTGTGCCTGTCGCTGGCACTGGCGCTGACCCCGCTCGCCCACGCGCAGGATGCCGCCGATGCCTTCAAGCTCAAGCTGGGTTACACCGGCGAAGCCGCCTCGATGATCGATGGCGGCCGCAAGAACGGCGATGCCTATGCCGGCCAACTGATGGTCGGTACCGATGTCGACATGGACCGTCTGTTCGGCTGGGGCGGCGCCACCGTCAAGCTGTACGTCACCAACCGCCACGGCACCAACCTGGCCAACAGCAGCATCGGCAACAGCACCTCGGTGCAGGAGATCTACGGCGGCCAGGGCACGCGGCTGGCCAACTTCACCCTGCTGCAGAAACTGTTCGACGACCGCCTGGAACTGGAGGCCGGCCGCAGCGTGGCCAACATCCACTTCCTCGGTTCGGACCTGTGCCAGTACTTCCAGGGCAACTCGGCCTGCGGCAACCCCACCTTCGTGTTCCGCACCAGCAACTTCACCTACTGGCCGGTGTCCAGCTGGGCCGCGCATGCCACCGCCTGGGTCACGCCCAAGGTCTATGTGCACGTGGGCGCCTACGAGGTGAATCCGGTGCAGGCTCAGGACGGCCAGCACGGCCTGAAGTGGAGCACCGACGACACCACCGGCGTGGTGGTGCCTTACGCGGTCGGCTACAAGAACAAGGGCGGCGACGGCAGCATGGCCGCGATGTACGAACTGGGCGGCTGGCAGGACAACTCCGACTACACCGACCCGCTGCGCGACCGCAACGGCAACCCGGCCGTGCTCAGCGGCCTCGGCTACGAAAACAAGCAGGGCCGCTCGGGCCTGTTCGGTCGCTTCGAACAGCAGGTCACCAACCCGGATCCGTCCGGCGCCCGCGGCCTGACCGTGTTCGGCGCCATCCTCAAGAGCACCGGCGGCCAGGCGATCGAGGACCACTTCGTGCAACTGGGCCTGGTGCAGAAAGGCACCTTCGCCAGCCGCCCGCAGGACAACATTGCGTTTGTGATCACCCAGCAGAAGTACAGCGACGAGGCGATCGAAAACCTGCGCCTGGCGCGCGCCTCGGCCGGCGGCACCGGCGCCCCGGCCGACAACCAGATCATGATGGAGCTGAGCTACGGCATCCAGGTCACCAAGCGCCTGCGCATCGCGCCGAACCTGCATTACGTGATCAACCCCGACCAGTTCAACGAACCCACCCGCAGCAACGATCTGAAGAACGCCCTAATTGCGGGGATGCGGATCGACTGGAATCTGTAAGTCCGCGAGGATCGGTGCGTGCCTTGCAGGACGTTGCAGCGCACTCACCTAGCTCGGTAGGAGCGCACCTGGGCGCGACGAGGCATTCCCGATAAAGCCCGATCGCGCGCAAGCGCGCTCCTACGACGCATTGCAGTGCACGACTGACCTGGGTTTGGCGAATTCGCCAGGGCGCTCGCCCGGCCCGGAAGGAGCACACCCGGGCGCGATGAAGCATTCCCGATAAAGCCTCATCGCGCTCTGGCGCGCTCCTACGACGCATCGCACTGCATGGGGCAACCTGGGTCCGGCGGATTTAGCCAGCGCGCTCCCCGGCCCGGTGGTAGGAGCGCACCTGGGCGCGATGAGGCGTTACCGATAAAGCCCGGTCGCGCTCAGGCGCGCTCCTACGACGCGTTGGGCTGACCTGCTCGATGCGCCAAAACGAAAAAACCGCGCAGCGCGCGGTTTTTTCGTGATCGAAGATCGATGACCAATCAAGGACGACGCGCCAGCGCCTCCACATCCTTGGCCTTGGGCAGCAGATCCTGCTTGGTGACGGCGAACGGCCCGATGCTCAGCATCGGCACTGCCACGATCACCGAGGAGATCACCACGATCACCGCGCCGATCATGTGTGTCTCGGCCAGGCCTTCCATCGACTCGCCGCCGTAGATGTACAACGCCAGCGCCGACAGGAAGAACATCACCGCGGTGATCACCGTGCGCGACAGCGTCTGGTTGATCGAGCGGTTCAGTACTTCCAGCGGCTCCACCCGCAACGCGCGGAAGTTTTCGCGCACGCGGTCGAACACCACGATGATGTCGTTGATCGCAAAGCCCATCACCGACAACAGGCCGGCCAGCACGGTCAGGTCGAACTCGCGGCCGGTCAGCGACACGAAGGCCACGGTGACCAGCAGGTCGAACAAGGCGGTCAGGCTGGCGACCACTGCGAACTTCCACTCGAAGCGGAAGGCGATGTAGATCAGAAAGCCCACCAGCATGAACACGGTGGCGTACACGCCGTTCAAGGCCAGATCCTTGCCGACCTGCGGGCCGACGAATTCGCCCGGCTGCACAGTGGCGGGGTTCTGCGCGGTGCTGACCGCCTTGCGCACTTCTTCGGCCACGGTGGTCGCGGCATCGTCGCGGTTGTTGTGCTGCTCGCGCGCCTGCAGGCGGATCATCACTTCGTTGCCGCCGCGCGCGTTCTGCACCTGGGCGTTCTCGAAGCCGGCCTTGGCCAGCTGCTCGCGCACCTGGTCCACGTCCACGGTCTTCTGGAACGAGGTCTGCACCAGCGTGCCGCCGGTGAATTCCAGTGCGTAGTTAAAGCCCTTGCCGACGATGACGCCGACCGAGGCCACCGCGATCACCAGCATCAGGATCAGCACCGGCTTGCGCAGGCGCATGAAGTCGATCTTGGTGTCGTTGGGAATGAGATGGAGCGGGAACAATTTCATGGAAAAGATCTTCCGTTTAGACGTTGCGCACCGTCAGGATGCGCAACGCTTGCGAAGGGATTCATCCCCCGCCCCTTGCAGCGCGCTGCAGGGGCAAGGCCGGACTCGCATCTCAGATGGCGACGGTCTTCAGCTTCTTGCGGCGGCCGTAGATCAGCACCGCCAGCGCACGCGACACGGTGATCGCAGTGAACATCGAGGCGAAGATACCGATCATCATGGTCAGCGCGAAGCCCTTCAACGGACCGGTGCCGAACGCGTACAAAGCCACCGCCACGATCAGGCCGGTGAGGTTGGCGTCCAGGATGGTGCCGCCGGCCTTTTCATAACCGGCGGCAATCGCCGATTTGGCCGGCACGCCCAGTCGCAGCTCCTCGCGGATACGCTCGTTGATCAGCACGTTGGCGTCCACCGACAGGCCCACCGACAACGCCAGACCGGCAAACCCGGGCAGCGTCATGGTGGCGCCGAACAGCGACATCACCGCCACCACGATCAGCAGGTTGAACAGCAGCGCCACCGAGGTGATCGCGCCGAACACGCGGTAGTAGACGGTGAAGAACACCAACGTGAACAGGAACGAGTAGACCACCGCAGTGACGCCGCGCTCCACGTTCTCCGCGCCCAGGCTCGGGCCGATCACGTATTCCTCGACGAAATCCATCGGTGCGGCCAGCGAACCGGATTTCAGCAGCTTGGCCAGGTTCTCGGCCTCCACCTTCTCCAGGCCGGTGGTCTGGAAGTTCTTGCCGAACACGCCGGCGATGCGGGTCGGCGACAACGCCTCTTCCTTGACCCGCACGCTGCGCACTTCCTTGCCGTCGACCATGCTGACGGTGGGAATGCGCTCGATGTAGACCACCGACATCAGCTTGCCGACGTTGGCGCTGGTGTAGTCGAGCATGCGCTGGCCGGCGACGTTGTTGAGCGTCACCGCCACCGCCGGCATGCCGTTCTGGTCGGTGCTGACGCTGGCGCTGACCATCTGGTCGCCGGTCACCAGCGCGCGCTTGTTGAGCAGCACCGGCGCGCCGGTATCGCGTACGCGGTAGACCTTGGCTTCGGGCGGGATGCTGCCGCTGCGCACGGCGTCTTCGGCATTGCCTTCGACCACCGCACGGAATTCCAGCGAGGCGGTGGCGCCGATCAGGCGCTTGGCCTCGGCGGTGTCCTGCAGGCCGGGCAGTTCGACCACGATGCGGTCCTCGCCCTGGCGCTGGATGGTCGGTTCGGACACGCCCAGCGCGTTGACGCGGTTACGCAAGGTGGTGAGGTTCTGCTCGATCGCGCCGCTGGCGATCTGCTTGAGTTCAGCCTCCGGCACCTTGACCGAGATGTTCTGGCCGCTGACGTCGTAGGTCAGGGTCGGCTGCGACTTGGCCAGCGCGGTACGCGCGGCGTCGACGCTGGCGCCCTCGCTCAGGCTGACCTGGATGCTGTTGTCGCCGCGGCGCTCGACCGAGCGGTAGGCGATACGGCCGTCACGCAGCGTGGTGCGGATGTCTTCGGCAAAGCCGTCCAGGCGCTTTTCCAGCGCGGCCTTCTGGTCCACCTGCATGGCGAAGTGCACGCCGCCGACCAGGTCCAGGCCCAGCACCATCGGCCGGCCGCCCAGCTTGGCCAGCCAGTCCGGCACGGTCGAGGCCAGATTCAGCGCCACCGTGTAGTTTTCGCCCAGTTGCTGGCGCAGCACGTCGTTGGCACGGGTCTGTGCCTGCAGGTTGGGCAGGCGCACCATCAGGCTGTCGCCTTCCCGGGTGACGGCCTTCGGTGTGATGCCGGCGGCCTTGAGGTCGGCGTCGATGCGGCTGCGCAAGGCGTCGTCGAGCTGGGCACCGCGGCTGGCGGTGATCTGCACGGACGGGTCCTTCTGGTAGATGTTGGGCAACGCGTACAACGCGCTGACCGCCAGCACCAGCAGGATCAGGAAATACTTCCAGCGAGGAAATTCGAGCATTGCGACAGTCCCGCGCGACACCATCCCGGCGGCGCGCCTAGCAGTGAGAACGACTTCCAGCGGCCAATACAACGTCGCCAGCGGTCGTCAGGTGGATGCGGCGGTCAACGCCGGTTCGCGGCACCGACTGCGCCCACCTGACAGTGGGCGCAGCGGGTTGGTTGCCGCTTAGTTGGCAGACTTCAGCGTGCCCTTGGGCAGCACATGGCCCACGGCACTCTTCTGCACGCGGATGCGCACGTTATCGGCCACTTCCACGGTGATGAAGTTGTCGCCGATATCGGTGATCACGCCCGCCACGCCGCCGGAGGTGATGACTTCGTCGCCACGCGCCAGCTTGTCCAGCAGCGACTTGTGCTCCTTCTGGCGCTTCATCTGCGGGCGGATCATCAGGAAGTACATGACCGCGATCAGGATGATCGGCAGCGCGAAGGTGGACAGGCCGCCCATCGGGCCGGGCGCCGGCGCGCCGCCAGTGGCCTGCGCCTGGGCGACGGGGATCAGGAAATCGAGCAGATTCATTCAGTGCATCCTAGTTTGGGTGCCAGCGCGCCAACCGGCCGCTCGCTATTCAGGTACCGCCGGAGCGGAACAGCCGGGAATTATGCCATGCAGGTTCCAAACCGTCCGCGCAAGGGCGCGGACGGCCGGTCTCAGCTGGTTTCCCCCGGCAACGGCGGCGTGATGGCGCCGCGTGCCGCATAGAAGGACCGCCGGAACTCGGCAAAGGTTCCCGAGGCGATCGCCGCGCGCAGGTCGGCCATCAACTTCTCGTAGTACCAGAGGTTGTGCAGGGTGCCCAGCATCGGCGCCAGCATCTCGTTGCAGCGGTCCAGATGGCGCAGGTAGGAGCGCGTGTAGCCGCTGCTGCAGGCATGGCAGCCGCAGCCCGGCTCGATGGTGTCCAGGTCGCGCTCGTACTTGGCGTTGCGGATGCGCACGGTGCCGAAGGAGGTGAAGTAATGCCCGTTGCGCGCATTGCGGGTGGGCATCACGCAGTCGAACATGTCCACACCACGCGCCACGCCCTCGACCAGGTCCTCCGGCCGGCCCACGCCCATCAGATAGCGCGGGCGCTCGGCCGGCAGGCGCGGGTGCAGGTGTTCCAGCATCGCGTTGCGCTCATGCTCCGGCTCGCCCACCGCCAGCCCTCCGATGGCGTAGCCATCGAACCCGATACCCTGCAGCCCGTCCAGCGAGCGGCTGCGCAGGTCCGGATGCACCCCGCCCTGCACGATGCCGAACAGCGCCGCGTCGTTGCCCAGCCCGTCATGCGCCTGCCGCGAGCGCTGCGCCCAGCGCAGGCTCAGCTCCATCGAGCGCCGCGCCACCTCTTCGGTGGCCGGGTACGGCGTGCATTCGTCGAAGATCATCACGATGTCCGAATCGAGCACCTTCTGGATCTGCATGCTCTCTTCCGGGCCCAGGAACACCCGCGCACCATCGGTGGGCGAGGCGAAGGTCACGCCCTGCTCGGTGATCTTGCGGCGATGCGCCAGCGAAAACACCTGGAACCCGCCCGAATCGGTGAGGATCGGCCCGTCCCAGCGCGCAAACCCGTGCAAGCCGCCGTGATCGCCGATCACATCCAGGCCCGGCCGCAGATACAGGTGGAAGGTATTGCCCAGGATGATCTCCGCCCCCAGCGCGCGGATCTGCTCGGGCAGGATGCCCTTGACCGAGCCATAGGTACCCACCGGCATGAACGCCGGCGTCTCGACGGTGCCACGCGGAAAAGTCAGACGCCCACGCCGGGCATGGCCGTCGGTGGCTTGGAGCTGGAACTGGAGTCGGGACATTGAGGGGCCGGGAATGGGGAATCGGGATTTGGGAATCGGAAAAGCGGTTTGCAGGCGGCTGATCGTTCGGCGGATGCCGCTCTACGATTCCCCATTCCCGATTCCCGATTCCCGGCCCCACAGCAGCATCGCATCGCCGTAGGAAAAGAAGCGATAGCGCTGTTCGATGGCGTGTTGATAGGCGGCGAAGATGCGCTCGCGGCCGGCGAAGGCCGAGACCATCATCAGCAGCGTGCTTTCGGGCAGATGGAAATTGGTGACCATCGCATCGACGCTGCGGATGCGGTAGCCGGGCAGGATGAAGATCTGGGTTTCGCCGGCGAACGGCAGCAGTTCGCCCTCGGGCGCGGCATCGGTGGTGCGCCAGGCGCTTTCCAGCGAGCGCACCACGGTGGTTCCCACCGCAATCACCCGGCTGCCGCGTGCCCGGGTACGGCGCACCTGCTCGACCAGCGCGGCGCCGACGTTGAGCCACTCGGTGTGCATCACGTGCTGGTCGAGCGCATCCACGCGCACCGGCTGGAAGGTGCCGGCGCCCACATGCAGGGTGACATGGCCGAACTCCACCCCGCGCTCGCGCAGGCGCGCCAGCAATGCCTCGTCGAAATGCAGGCCGGCGGTGGGGGCGGCCACCGCGCCGACTTCACGCGCGAACACGGTCTGGTAGCGCTCGCGGTCTTCCACCCCCGGCTCGCGGCGGATGTACGGCGGCAGCGGCAGGCGCCCGGCTTCCAGCAGCCAGTGCTCCAGCGGCGTGGGAATCTCGAAGCGCAGCAGATAGAACTCGCCGTCGCGGCCCAGCACCTCGGCTTGGCCGCCGGCATCCAGTGCGATCCAACTGCCGGCCTTGGGCGACTTGCTGGCGCCGATCTGCACCCGCGCCTCGCGCTCGCCGAGCAGGCGCTCGATCAGGATTTCCACCCGCCCGCCACTGGCCTTCTGCCCGAACAGGCGCGCCGGGATCACCCGGGTATCGTTGAAGATCAGCAGATCGCCCGGCTGCAGCAGCTCGGGCAGATCCCGCACCTGGCGGTCGACCAGCGCCTGCGGCGACGGCGGCACCACCAGCAAGCGGCTGGCCGCCCGCTCGGCCAACGGCGCCTGGGCAATCAGCTCGTCGGGCAGCGAATAGTTGAAATCGGACTTCTTCAAGGCCGCAGGATCGGATGGCTGAGGAGCCGCATATTGTAACTGCGGCCGGGAATGGAGATTCGGGAATCGGGAATCGTAAAAAGCGGGCCGGTCTGCGAAGTAAGAGTTCCGGTCACCGGATCAAGCTCTCCCGATTCCCGATTCCCTACTCCCGATTCCCGATTCCCTACTCCCGATTCCCGATTCCCTACTCCCGATTCCCGGTCCCTCACCGCTCAAACTTCGTTGACAAAATGATCGACGTCGTCGTGCGCTCGACACCGTCGATCGCGCCGATGGCGTCGGTGAGCACGTCCATCTCGTTGACGCCGCCGACCACGCCCAGGGCGATCAGGTCGTAGGCGCCGCTGACCGAGTGCAGCAGGCGCACCTGCGGGATGTCGCGCAGCGCCTTGACCACGGCCGGCATCTTCTTGGGCAGCACGGTGATCAGGATATGCGCGCGGATGCGGCCCTGTTCGTAGGCGTCGTGGGTGCGCACGGTGTAGCCGCTGATCACGCCGTCGCGTTCGAGTTTTTCGATCCGGCTCTGCACGGTGGTACGCGACAGCCCGAGCCGGCGCGCAATCTGCGCGGTGGAGGCGCGCGCGTCCTCGCGCAGCAGCGACAGCAGGCGTTCGTCGGAGGGAGTGATTTTCACTTTTGCCCAATTGGTTCGTCGATCCGACGAAAATACCCGACTTCCTGCCCGGATTCACGCTGCCAAACGCCGATCTTCTGCCGATAATAGGAAGGGAACGCCACCTTGCAGGAGATGCGCCATGTCCGTCCTCGCCCCGCTCGCCCCGCTGCGTGCCCACGCCGGCCGCCGCCTGACCGATGGCCTGGACGATGCCAGCATCGCGCGTCTGGCCGCCAACCACCCGGATCTGGCACGTGCCATCGACGCCGCCGCCGCCGAGTACGCGCAGGTGCGCGCCGAGGCCGCCGACCTGCTGGACCTGGACGAAGACGCCCAGATCAGTGCGGTGCAGGACGGCTTCATCAACTTCTATGCCGACGATGCGGTGACCCCGTACGTGGCACTGGCCGCGCGCGGGCCCTGGGTGATCACGCTCAAGGGCGCGGTGCTGTACGACGCCGGCGGCTACGGCATGCTTGGCTTCGGCCACACCCCCGCGCCGGTGCTCGAGGCGATGGCGCGTCCGCAGGTGATGGCCAACGTGATGACCCCCAGCCTGGCGCAGCGCCGGCTCGACCGCGCCCTGCGCGCCGAGATCGGCCATACCCGCGGCGGCTGTCCGTTCGCACGCTTCATGTGTCTCAATTCGGGCTCCGAAGCGGTCGGCCTGGCCGCGCGCATCGTCGACACCAACGCCAAGCTGCACACCGACCCGGGCGCGCGCCACGCCGGTGCCAGCATCAAGCGCGTGGTGGTCAAGGGCAGCTTCCATGGCCGTACCGACCGCCCCGGCCTGTATTCCGATTCCAGCCGCAAGACCTACACCAAGTACCTGGCCAGCTACCGCGACGAAGACTCGGTGATCGCGATCGCGCCGTACGACGTGGCGGCGCTGCAACGCGCCTTCGACGAGGCCGCGCGCAATCACTGGTTCATCGAGGCGGTGTTCCTGGAGCCGGTGATGGGCGAAGGCGACCCGGGCCGCGCATTGCCGGCCGCGTTCTATGCCGCGGCGCGCGAACTGACCCGCCTGCATGGCAGCCTGCTGCTGGTGGATTCGATCCAGGCCGGCCTGCGCGCGCACGGCGTGCTGTCGGTGGTGGATTACCCCGGCTTCGAGCAGCTCGACCCGCCGGACCTGGAGACCTATTCCAAGGCGCTCAACGCTGCGCAGTACCCGCTGTCGGTACTGGCAGTGACCGAACACGCCGCGCAGGTGTACCGCAAGGGCACCTACGGCAACACCATGACCACCAATCCGCGTGCGCTGGATGTCGCCTGCGCCACGCTGGCGTTGTTCACCCCGCAGGTGCGCGAGAACATCCGCAGCCGCGGCGCGCAGGCGATCGCCAAGCTGCAGGCACTGCAGTCCGAGCTGGGCGGTTTGATCACCAAGGTGCAGGGCACCGGCTTGCTGTTTTCCTGCGAGCTGGCGCCGCAGTTCAAGTGCTATGGCGCCGGTTCCACCGAAGAGTGGCTGCGCCATCGCGGCGTCAACGTCATCCATGGCGGCGAGAATTCGCTGCGCTTCACCCCGCACTTTGCGATGGACGAAGACGAGCTCGATCTGCTGGTCGGGTTGATCGCGCGTGCACTGAAGGAAGGTCCGCGCCAGGCCCAGGCCGAAGCGGCCTGAGAGCCACCCGCAGAAGATGGCGGGCAGTCCGCAGGTAGTGGACGGTGCGCAGTATCCGAGCGGTGCACGCCGATTCCGAGTACCGGCTGCGCTCGCTGATCGGTGAGCGCCGCGGTTTTGTGAGCCGCTTGAAGCCAAGGCGACGCAGGCAGTACTTGCGCGCCTCGGACAGGCGCGGCCGCCCCGAAGCTCACCGCGCGCTCTTGCCGTCGCACGCGGCGATGTGCTGCCCGGCCGGGTCAGATCGGCACGGCGCTCAGCTTGCGGCGTAGGTAATTGGTCACGGCCCGGCGTGGCGACTTGCCGCGCCAGGATGCCCAGCACAGATGCGAGCCCACCGCGACGGTGCCGCCACGGTGGCCGAGCCCGAACCAGGTGCGATCCGGATGGAACGCATCGCGCGCCGGGAACACGATGCCGGCAAACTCGCCGGCGTGCGCGTTGTAGAAACGCGTCAGCCCGCGCGGGCCGGAGATCATCGGAATCTGCCGGTGGTCTTCCAGCGTCTCAGGCGCATGCGCGGTGAAGATGTGCTCGATGAAGGCGCGCCAGAATGGATGCCCTGCCTCCGAGCCGAACACGGCATTGCCGATCTTGAACTGCTCGTTGCCGGGCGCTCCCTCTTCGATCGGCAGCACGCATTGCTGTGCCAGCACGTCCGCGCCAAGCGTGCGCAGCAGCTTGTAGTCGGTGTCGAAATAGAACCCGCCGTAGCTGTGCATATAGGCGCAGCGGGCGATGTCGGCCTTCATCACACCGAAGCGTATCGCCTCGTAGCGGTCGGCGAATTCCGGGAACGCGCGACGCATCAGTGCGGAGTTGTCGGCGTCGTCCCAGACATGGCAGGTCCAGCCCGGCAACAGCCGCTGCAGGCGGGCCCGGATCTTGCGCTCTTCCCAGAGCAGGTGCTTGGTCGGCGCAGTGAGATGGAACACGTGGGGAATCATGGGGGGCTCTCGGGGGCTGGGGGAACCAGACCTCCACCGAAGCACCGCACCGAAGCCGGCTACCCGGATGGAGCTCCGGTCAGCCGTAACAGTAGTCCCATTATTAGTGTGACGTAATTCACAATTTTAAATGGTTACGCCTACCGCCGATTCGCAGAATCAATCCAGAACCGAAGTTCGCTCACAGCCTCCTCATCCCGCACGGCTGGCCTCGCCACGCTGCTGTCGTCTCACTTCACTCCCAGCACCGGTCCGCGCGTCCCTTCAGGGTTGTGCTGCGCGGGCAATCGCGCGGTGCGATGCGCCCGGCTTCCTGCTCCACCAACCGCTTGCCGCCATCGCTGCCGCGCTCCAGCTCGAACGCATCGTAGAGACGTCCGGTGGCGGTGCGCGACTCGTAACGCAACTTCTGGTTGTCGATGCGAAGCACTTGATAGAGCTGGGTGTCTTCGCCGACCGGACGCATGGTCTTGCGCGCCATGTCCGAGAGCCGGTACTGCTTGGGCCCGGCCACCGAGACCACAAACACCGGCGTCGCCTGCCCTGCGTCATCGCCGCGCCGGCCGTAGGTGTGGTCGTGGCCCTGCAGCACCAGATCGACCTTGTGGCGGCGGATCACCGGCAGCACCTGCTCGACCAGCTTCTGGTTCTCGCGATCGGCGCGCGGGGAAAAGAACGGCTGGTGGATCAGCACGATCGACCACGGGTGCGGGTTGTCGGCCAGCACCTTGTCCAGCCACTGCGCCTGTGCCGGGCCGGTGCCCAGATCCAGCACCGAGGTGCCGTCCAGCACGGCGATGCGCACGCCCTGATAGTCGAACCAGTAGCTGGTGCGCGCCGTGGCCGACGGCCCGTTGCGCGGCAGGGCGAAGGTCACCGGCCAGTGGTTGCCGAGCGTGCGCGTGGCCTGCGGGGTGTCCTCGCCCTCCTCGTGATATTCGTGATTGCCCGGCGCCGGCGCCACTGCGGTGCCTTCCAGCAACCAGCGCCCGGCTTCGAACCATTCGGCCCACTCGTTGTCGTCCTGGCCGTCCTTGCCGCTGACCAGGTCGCCGGCGAACAGGGCCAGCCGCGCGTCCGGTGCCGAGCGCCAGGCCTGGCGGATCACCCGTGAGACCAGGCTGAGGTTCTTGTTCTGGGTGTCGCCGAAGTACAGCAGCGTCAGCGGTGTGTCGGGGCTGGCGGCGGTGCGGAAATGATTCCACGCGCCCCAGGTGCGGTTGCCCTGCACGCGGTAGGCGTACAGCGTGTCCGGCTTCAGCCCGTCGATATCGGCGCGGTGGTGGTGCGAGCTGCCGTTTTCGCTGGCCAGCGTGGCGGTGCTGGCGCGGATACGGCGCGGCGTACCCACGTCGGGCGAGTCGCCGGCAACCACCAGTTCCAGCCACGGCTGGTCGACGCTGGCATCGGTACGCCAGGCCACCGCGAAACCGGTCGCCGCCGCCTGCGCGGGCGTGGCGACGATGCGGTCCGGGAAGCCATCGGCAACATAGTGGGTGGAGCCCGCCGGCACCTGGGTGTTGGGTTCGGCGGTTTGGGCTTTCTCGGCGGCGAGCGATCGACCGCCCGCCATCGCCACCAGCAACAGCGCTGCAGACAGCGCCGCACGTGCCGCGCTCATGGCGCGCACTCTTTCAGGCGCAGCGTGCGCGCGATATCGCGCCAGTCGAATGCCGCCACCGCCTGGTCGTCGTGCAGTGCGTAGAACACCCCGCCCGGAAAGCGCGCATCGCCGCGTTGATCCAGCCACACGCCGTCGGTATTGGCGGTCACCCGGCCAGCGAAGGCACCGACATGCGCCAGGCTCTGGCGATCGAATACCTGGAACACGCTGCGGTCCTTGAACTGATCGGTGGCGATCCAGTAGCCGCTGCCGTCCTTGCACGCAAACAGCGTCATGCCTTCGGCCTGCGCCTTGAACAGGCCGCCGCCGACATTGCGGCCGCGGTAGCGTCCGTCCATGCCGTATTCGCGCAACTGCGTGCCCACGGCGACGTCTTCTTCGGCAATCATCAGGCGCGCATGCGCTTCATCGCCGAACACCGACTCGGCGATCCGGATCGCGCCCGCGTCGCTGGTATCGCCGAAGCTCTGGGTCAAGCGCGCCTGCCAGCCCTGCCCCGCAGCGCTCAATTGATAGCGCCGAAAGCGTTGCCCGAGTTCGGCCACCGGCGGCGGCAGATCCTTGTTGGCCGGCGACATGTAGTTGTCGCTGACCACCACCTCGTAGCCGCCGTCGTGCTTGCGCACCCACAGGCCGTAGGGCTCGCGCAGTTCGTCCTGGCCGAAGCTGGTCAGCGGCTTGAAGTCGGGCAACGAGAACACCTGCACGCGGCGGTTGTCGCGCTCGACCACGAACACCAGATCGTCGACGACCGAAATCCCGTTCGGGCGATCCAGCTTGCCCAGCGCCTTGCCCTTGCCGCCGACCACGCGCAGGCGCTTGCCGCTATCGCCATCGAACACCACCAGCGCATGCGTGGCCTTGGCGGTGGCGATCAACCAGCGGCTGCCATCGGGCGCACTCCAGCTGGCCGGCGAATCCAGATTGTCGGCCGGGGTCAGCGCGGTGATGAAGGCCTCCGGCACCACTTCATGCGCCACCTTGGCCTCGCTGAGCAAGGGGTCTTTCAGCAATGCCTCGTCGGCTTCGCGATCGACCGGTGCGCTGGCGCAGGCGGTCAGGGCCAGCGCGCTGGCGAGCAGCGTGGTGTGGAGTAACGTTGTGTAGAGACGCGTGCGTGTTGCGATCACAGTGCCACCTTCAGGCCGAGCGCATAGGTGCGGCCGTATTCTTCGTTCTGCAGCGTGCGCGAGGGCACGCCCTGGTACAGCTCCAGCGGTTCGTCCAGCAGGTTCTGCGCTTCCAGATACAGGCTGACGTGGCTGTTGAATTGGTAGTTCATGCTGAAATCCAGCTGGGTATGCGGGGCGACATAGATATCGTACGCGCGGCTTTCGCCGATGGTGTCCAGGTACTCGCTGCGGTACACCGCCGCAACCCGTGCACTGAAGCCATATTTTTCGTAGCCCAGGTGGCCGCTGTAGATGCGCTTGGACGAGCGCGGCAAGGTGAAGTCATCGCCGGCGCGATCGCTCAGACCGGGATCGAAATCGCTGTCCAGCACGGTGGCGCTGGCGCCGACCAGCAGGCCGTTCCAGCCTTCGGGCAGGAAGTCCAGCGCCTGCTGCCAGTTGAATTCGGCGCCGCGCACCTTGGCGGTGTCGCCGTTGATCGAGCGCGTGACCTGCAGGTCGGGGAACTCGGCATCGTTGGTGCTGATGGTCTGCACGATGTAGTCGTCGATCGACTTGTTGAACACGCCCAGCGAGATCAGGCCGGTGCTGCCGATGTATTTTTCGAACGACAGGTCCAGGTTGGTGGAGCGATACGGATCGAGATCGGGGTTGCCGACGTTCACCTCGTTGTCGCCGCGATTGATGCTCACGCGCGGGGAGACATCGCCGAACGCAGGCCGCGACAAGGTCTTGTTGGCGGCAAACCGCAGTACCCAGTCGTTGCCGGTGTCGTAGCGCAGATGCAGGCCAGGCAGCACGTTGGTGTAGCTGCTGGACGCTTCGCGCGGCGTCACCGTGGCGGTGCGGCCGTTCTCGGCCACGTCGACCTGATTGCCGGTGGCGTCGAACTGGGTGTTTTCCACGCGCACACCGGCAATCGCGCGCAGCGCGCCGATGTCCCAGGTGCCCATCACATAGGTGGCGAACACGTCTTCGGTGGCCTTGTAATCGTCCTGCAGCGAGGTCTGCAGATTGCCGCCGACATCCTGCGGGCGCGCACTGTACAGATTGCCGGAGGTGTTCCAGTAACGGCGCATGCCGTCCGAGCCGATGCTTTCGCCCAGGGTACCGCCGCGGTGTTCCGGCGCGGCGGTGGTCCAGTCGCTCAGATCGATCGCCGGCCCGCGACGCAGCTCGCTTTCGTCCACATTGACATCGCGCTCGCGCCAGCGGCCGAGCACACCCATCTTCAGGCTGGAATGCTCGCCGTCGAAGCGCACGTTGATCTGCGCGCTGCGCTCGCTGTCGTCCACCCGCTTGGGCGCAAGCACGAAGCGGTCAAACACGAAATCGTCGTTGCTCTGCCAGCCGTTGTCGGAAAAGCCCAGGCGCGGAATGCCACTGTTCTGGTCGACCGTGGCCGACAGATCGTCGCCGTCGTAGTTGAAGCGCGCTTCCATCTCGTCGTTCACGCGCTCGGTGGTCTTGGTGTAGCCCAGCTTGTAATCCACCGTGGCCGCGCTCAGACGGTTTTCACCGCCCACGCTCAAGGCCATGGTGTCCTCCTTCTTGGTGCGATAGCGCACGCGCTTGGAGATGGAATCGGCCGGCAGATCGGCCACCTCGTAGGTGCCATCGCCATTGGCGCTGACCTGCCCATCGGCCAGGCCGAAGATGGTGCGCTGGCGCGTTTCGGCATCGTCGAAGCGGCTGTACAGCGTGCGCAGGTAATAGCGGTTGTCCGCGTCCGGGCGCCAGTCCAGATTGAGGTTGGCGCCCATGCGGGTGCGCTCGATGAAGTACTTGCGGCGCTGCACCTCGCCGGCGAACAGATCGTCGGCCGCACCGCCGTCGAAACTGTCGTAGGCCACTTCGGTATTGTCGGATTCGAATTCGCGGTCCTGGTAGTTCACACCCACTGCGACGCCGAAGGTGCCGTCGAAGATATCGCTGTAGTTGAACGCGCCCTTCGGGCTGGTCTTGCCCGACAGCGACTGGTGGCTGCCTTCGATCGAGCCGCGCAGGGTGCGGCCATCGCGATCGAACGCGGAGGTGGACTCGACCTGGATCGCACCGCCGATGGAATCGCCCGGCATGTCCGGGGTCGGCGACTTGACCACCTTCAGGCGTTCGGTCGAGTCGGACGGAATCACGTCCAGCGGCGCCGAGCGGGTGCCGTCTTCCGGCGTGCCCATGGTCATGCCGTCGATGGTGACGCTGTTGAGCGCCGAATCCAGGCCGCGGATCACCACGAAGCGGCCTTCGCCCTGATCGCGGGTGACGCTGACGCCGGGCAGGCGCTGCAAGGATTCTGCAACATTCTTGTCGGGGTAACGGCCCATCGCATCTGAGGCCACCGCATCCTGGATGGCATCGGAGCCACGCTTGAGATCGACTGCGCGCACCTGCGATTCCACCTGCGGGCGCACTTCCAGGCGCTCCAGATCGATGGCCGCCGCGCCGGACGCACCGGTGGCAGCTGCCGCACCCTCGGCCGCCTGCGCAATCGGGCTCCACGCGGCCGCCGCCAACGTCAGCGTGATCGCCAGGCACAGCGGAGTCTTGTTCAACACGGGTGCTTCCCCAATCGGTTAAGAATGGGTGGGCACACTATGTCTACGACGTTTCACTGACATGACATATGCAAGCACGATCACGCGCAATGTGTGGCGACGCTGCCGCTGGCTGCGGCACACTGTGGGTCTCTCCCGCCTGTCGCTGCCCATGAAAATCGTCGAAGTGCGTCACCCCCTCGTCCAGCACAAGATCGGTCTGCTGCGCGATGCCGCCTTGAGCACCAAGGGCTTCCGCGAACTGGTCACCGAGCTGGGCACCCTGCTGGCCTACGAGGCCACCGCCAATCTGGACACCGAATCGCACGTGCAACCCGGCTGGGCCGGCCCGGTGACCGTGCAGCGGATTGCCGGCGCGAAAATCACCCTGGTGCCGATCCTGCGCGCAGGGTTGGGCATGCTGCCCGGCGTACTGGCGCTGATCCCGGCCGCGCGCGTGAGCGTGGTCGGCCTGCAGCGCGACGAAGAAACCCTGCAGCCGGTGCCCTACTTCGAACGCCTCACCGGCCGCCTGGAAGAGCGCGATGCACTGATCCTTGACCCGATGCTGGCCACCGGCGGCACGCTGATCGCCACCATCGACATGCTCAAGCGCGCCGGCGCGCGGCGGATCAAGGGCATCTTCCTGGTCGCCGCACCGGAAGGCCTCAAGGCACTGGAAGCCGTGCATCCGGATGTAGAGGTCTACACCGCCGCGATCGACGACCACCTCAACGACAAGGGCTACATCCTGCCCGGCCTGGGCGATGCAGGCGACCGGATCTTCGGGACGCGGGTGGAGTGAGCTGCGGTGGCTTGAAGCCCCTCTGCCTGCGGGGCGAGAAGACACCGCTTGCGCGCCATTGGCGCGCGTGTCTTGAAGCGCCCGCGCCGCAAGCGCGGGCCGTGGCGCGCAGTGGGGGTTGGGGTGAAGGTCCGTCGAGCGAAGCAGTCGGGGAGTCACTTCTGACGGCGCGTGGCGACGCGTTTGTCATTGCCGGCATTGGTCGCTCCCCGGAGGCGCACCCTCATCCGGCACTGCGCGCCACCTTCTCCCGGTGGGAGAAGGAACGGCGGCGGCATCGGGCATTACGTTGAAAAACGCCCACCTCAGCGCGTCGACGCTTCGATCGCCGCACTCACGTACACCAGCGGCGCATTCCAGTTGATCGCCACCTCGTTGCTGGCATAACTGCAGGTGTTGTCCAGATACGACAGCGCCGGCAGCCTGGAGGGATACGCCACCTTGCAGTCCTTGGCGTCCTGCTGGCCCGGTTGCGGACCACCGGCCAGCCAGCCCGGCACCGGGGCGTCGATGCCGTCGGCCTCGGAGGGGCGATGGTGGATATGCATCGGGCTGCGCAGCCCCACACCCGTGACGAACGACAGGCCCAGCGGATTGCGCCCCAGGATGTAATCCAGCTGCGACTGCGCGGCATCCAGATACGGCCGCTGCCGGGTCAGCCGATAGCCCTGCATCAGCATCATCGCGCGGTTGAGCACCACCGCATTGCTGCCCCACACGAAGTCGGTGTCGGTCATCGCCAGACGCCAGGGCGAGGCCTGCCACTCATCGGCAAGACGCTGCGCCAGGCCGGTGATCTCACCCGCGATGCGTGCGCGATCGGCATGCGGGGTGAGCCGGTCGCGATGTTCGGCCAGCGACATCCAGGCCAGGCCGCCGACGTTGCTCCAGCCCGGCACGCTGGCCGGTACGTTGCGCGCAATCATTGCGTCGTAGAAGCCGTCCTCGCGCGTACTCACGTACAGCTCGGCCGCGGCCCAGGCGAATTCGTCGTCCACCTGCGCATCGTCGTAGCCGCCGGTGCGCACGTCGTCGGGCTGGCGATAGATCACATCCGGGTGTTGCTGCGCCCACGCCCAGGCATTGCGCGCGGCGTTCAACATGCGCGCCGATGCGCCCGGATACTGCTTGTCGAACGGCGCATAGACGCGGCTGGCTGCCGCCATCACTGCGGCGAAATCCAGCGTGGCCGCAGTGGCCTTCATCACCACATAGCGTTGTTGCGTGGCCTGCGCGGGCATCACCAGTCCATCGAACTGCTTGTCGGTGAGCTTGTGGTACACGCCGCCATCGGCCGGGTCCTGCATGGCCAGCATCCATTCCAGATTCCACCAGGTCTCCTGCAGAATGCCGGGCACGCCGGGCGCATCGTCGGGAATGGTCAGGGCCTGCGCCTTGAACAGCGCCGGGTACTGCTCATAGGAGGCCAGCAAGGTGTAGGTGCTGATGCCGGAATTGACGATGTACTTGTTGTAGTCACCGGCGTCGTACCAGCCCTTGGGCGCACTGATCACGCTGTCGGCCGGGCGCGTGGCCGAAGCCGCCGAAGGATGGATGCGCACCTGCGTATCCGGATGCCCGGCCGCGCGCGCATAGCGCCCGGCGAACTGCGCCGGCAACGCGGTGCTGGCGCGATTGAAGTAGAACGCCCTCAGCGATGCATCGAGCACCGGACGGTACGCGCTGGCCGCAATCGGGAACGGATCGGACGCCGGCTGCCCGTCGATCTTCAACCGGTAGGTACCCGGCGCGCGCAGGCTGGAAAAATCCGCCACCCGCGCCTGCTGCCCGGCCGGCGTCCACAGCGCGGCGGCCTGCAGCTTGCCCTCCAGCACCTGGCGGCCCTGCGCATCCTCGACCGTGAAACGGTCCGCGGTGGGCGCCGCGCCTTGCGGCAATCCGAGCACCGCAAGCTTGGCCGAACCCGGCAGATAGCCGAGCTGATTGACGTGGATGGCAGCGCCCGTTGCCGCTACGGTCTGGTCGCCGGTGGTATCGGCCGCGCAGGCGGCGATGGGCGATGCGATCACCATGCCGGTGAGCAGAGTCTGGAAAATGTTCATGCCGCGATGGTCGCTGCATTGGCGCAGGGCGACAAGTCCAATCCGGGCATAGGCAACCGCGTGGAAATGCATCGCTGCGGTCGCGTGCCTGCATCGATGGAGGCGAGCACCTGCGGCCAACCGGTCATCGCGCAGGCCATGCCATAGCGCGGCAGATGCAATAGGCAACACCCGCTGCCATCCGGCCACGCCTGCCCTCGCCTACGAGGACAGGCATATCTCGATCAATCAGCGATCAGCGCGCCACCGCATCCAGCTGCACCTGCGCCTTGCCCACCGGGTTGCGCGGATCGCTCCCGCCGGTGAGCACGTTGCTGCGCTTGTCCCATTCCACCGTCTGCAGGTTGCCCCAGACGTGGCTGGAACCGCGGCCGCCCTCGGCGGTATCGCCCGGCAGCTTGAGCGCGTGACCCATCGCCTGCAGCGCCTTGGCGGTCTGCGGCGAGAACGCGTTGCTCTCGGCCTCGATCACGTCCGGCAGCCACTGGTGGTGATAGCGCGGCAAGGCGCTGACCTGCTGCGCGTCCAGGCCGGCGTCATAGCCCAGGATGCCGAGCAGCACCATGGTGATGATGCGGCTGCCTCCCGGGGTGCCGATCACCGCGACCTTGTCGGCCGATTCCATGAAGGTCGGCGTCATCGAGCTGAGCATGCGCTTGCCCGGCTTGGGCGCGTTGGCCGCGTAGCCCATCACGCCGAAGGCATTGGGCGTGCCCGGCTTGAGCGCGAAGTCGTCCATCTCGTCGTTGAGCAGCACGCCGGTGCCCTTGGGGATCAAACCCGAGCCGTACAGCAGGTTGACGGTCTGGGTGGCGCCGACGCGGTTGCCTTCGCCGTCGATGATGGAAAAGTGCGTGGTCTCGTCGTCTTCCAGCGGGGTCGGGTTGCCCGACAGCAGATCGCTGGGGGTGGCCTTGTCCGGGTTGATCGTGGCGCGCAGGCCTTGCGCGTAATCCTTGCTGGTCAGCACGCGCTGCGGCACGGCGACAAAGTCCGGGTCGCCCAGGAAGAAGGTGCGGTCGCGGTAGGCGCGGCGCATCGCTTCCACCACCAGATGGGTACGGTGCGCATCGTCGAGCGTGTCCAGCTCCCAGCCTTCCAGGATCTGCAGCATGGCGGCAAGTGCGATCCCGCCGGAGGATGGTGGCGGTGCGGTGGTGATCTTCCAGCCGCGGTAATCGAACTGGATCGGCGTGCGCTGCTTGACCCGGTACCCGGACAGCTCGGCGGCCTTCCACTGCCCGCCGGCCTGCTTGACGCCGGCCAGCAGTTTCCTGGCG
Source organism: Xanthomonas sp. WHRI 7064 (assembly GCF_040202355.2). Taxonomy (NCBI): domain Bacteria; kingdom Pseudomonadati; phylum Pseudomonadota; class Gammaproteobacteria; order Lysobacterales; family Lysobacteraceae; genus Xanthomonas; species Xanthomonas sp. WHRI 7064. Next base: position 2,838,119 of record NZ_CP167821.1, read on the forward strand.
GTTTCGCCCTTGTAGAAGCCATCGAAGCCCTTGTCGCCGAGCAGCTGCAGGGTATGCGCCAGCTCGGGCTGCTTGAAGATGTCGCCTTCGGCAATCGGCTTGCCGCCGCGCAGATACACCTCACGCGTGCCGGGGTAACGCTCCATCACCTCGCGCCGCGAGGCATAGCCCTTGGCCATGCGCGCGTACACCGGGAAGCCTTCGCTGGCGATGCGGATCGACGGCGCCAGCGACTGCTTCAGCGGCAGCCGGCCGTGCTTGGTGGCAAGTTCCACCAGCGCTGCCGGCAGCCCGGGAATACCGGCCGACCAGGGGCCGTTGACCGAGCGGTCGCGATCCAGCGCGCCCTGCTTGTCGAGGAACTGCGCCTCGCTGGCCGACTCGGGCGCAGTTTCGCGCGCGTCCAGCATCACGTCCTTGCCGGTCTTGGCATCGTGCAGCAGGAAGAAGCCGCCGCCACCCAGCCCCGAGCTGATCGGCTCGACCACCGCCAGCGTGGACGACACCGCGATCGCCGCATCGAACGCATTGCCGCCCTCGCGCAGGATCTGCAGGCCGGCGTCGGTGGCCAGCGCATGACCGCTGGCAATCGCCGCACCGGGCGGGTGCCCCGCCACCGGCGAGGTCGTGGCTGCTGCAGGCTTGGCGCCATCGGCAGCCCAGGCCGGCGGTGCCAGCACCAGGGCCAGCAGCAACAGGCCGCGCGAAGAGAAACGTCGGGAAAAGATGCTCACGGGGCGGGAGGCTCCTGTTCGTACAGTTCGGGGTGGTCGCGCTGCAGCTGCATGAGCTTGGCGAGCAGTTGATCGTGGGTTTCCGGTATCGCCGGATCCGGGTCGATGCATTCGACCGGGCACACCACCACGCATTGCGCCTCGTCGAAATGGCCCACGCACTCGGTGCAACGTGCCGGATCGATCACGTAGATGGTTTCGCCCATCGAGATGGCCTGGTTCGGGCACGCCGGCTCGCAGACATCGCAGTTGACGCAGAGCTCGTTGATCTTCAGCGACATATCGGCACCACCATGCGGTGCGGCGCAGCGCGATGCAACGCCAGGCGCTGGAACGCAACGTACTGCCGGAAGCGGACGCACGGGGCGTAGCGCGATGCACGGACAACGCCATGCGCGTGGCCGGCAACCGGTCCGAGCGGACCGGCGCCGACGGCGCGCGGGATCAGCAGCATGCTGCGGTCCCGCACGGCGGCCGGACGCGCCCTCCCGCGCCTCCGGCCTGGTACGGCATTACTTGGCTTCAACGAAGGTGTATTCCACGCCCTTGGGCTGGACGATGCCCTGCACCCGCGCATTCTCGGCCGCATTGCCGATGAACAGCACGCGCACGCCCTTCATCGAATCGGCCGGCACGTCCTTGAACGCGGCGTCGATCAGGTCGGCCATCTTGGTCGAGGCGGACGAACCGAAGGCCAGCATGTTGCCCGGCTGCACGCCACGCGCGAGTGCGGTCTTGACGCTTTCCAGCTGACGCTCGTAGCTGCCGGCGAACTCGGCATCGGACTCCGGCGGCAAGTAATACAGGAACGGGCTGTTGGTGGTGGTGCCCAGGTTCTGGCCGACCACTTCCTGCAGGTACTTCTTCCAGCCGGCGTTGTCGTCCTTGGCCGGCGCAGTCAGCGCAGCCGGGGCGGCGGCGGCGGTCGGTGCCGGCTCTTCCTTCTTGCAGGCGGTGACGGCCAGAGCAGCGACCGAAGCGAGCACCAGCGCGCGCATTGTGTGTTTCATGAAACTCCTCCCTTTGAAAAGCATGTGGTGATGTGACTGCTAGAGAATCAGGCCTGCGCGCGGGACTCGCGCACCTGCCGCAAGGCTTCGACGACCGAAGCCGGAACGAAACCGGACACGTCCCCGCCCAGCCGCGCGATTTCGCGCACCAGCGAGGACGAGATGAAGCTGTATTGCTCGGCCGGGGTGAGGAACAGCGTCTCCACCTCCGGGATCAGATGGCGGTTCATGCTGGCCATCTGGAATTCGTATTCGAAGTCGGACACCGCGCGCAGGCCGCGCAACAGTACGCCAGCGCCCATGTCGCGCACGAAGTGGGCCAGCAGCGTGTCGAAGCCTCGCACTTCCACATTGGCGTGCGCGGCCAGTGCTTCCTGGGCCAGCTCCACGCGGCGCTCCAGCGGCAGGGCCGGGCCCTTTGAGGGGCTGTAGGCCACGCCGACCACCACACGCTCGAACAACGGCGCGGCGCGGTTCACCAGATCGATATGCCCGTTGGTGATCGGGTCGAAGGTACCGGGATAGACGGCGGTGCGGCTATTGGCCACGCTCATACGGAAACTACCGGGGTCGGATCGCCGTTCAGTGTAGCAGCGGCCCGGCGGTACAGCGCATAGCGCACCTGCTGGGTGACGCCTTCGCGGTGCAGATGCCAGCCGGCCGGCACCTGCGGCGGGACCTCGGCCGGGCCTTCCAGGTACAGCCAGGCGTCGGCGCTCAGGTGCGCGGGCAGGCGTTCCAGCACGCTGGGCCACAGCCCGGCGGCAAACGGCGGGTCGACGAACGCGATGCTGGCCTGCGCCACCGGCGCACGCTCCAGCCAGCGCAGCGCATCCTCCTGCAGCACCTGCACCTGATCGGCCGCATCCAGCCTGGTCACGTGCTGGCGCAAGCGCTGCACCAGGCCAGGGTCGCGCTCGATCAGGGTCGCGTGCGCGGCGCCGCGCGACACCGCCTCCAGGCCCAGCGCACCCGACCCGGCAAACAGGTCCAGCACGCGCGCGCCGGGCAGGCGCGGCATCAGCCAGTTGAACACCGTCTCGCGGACGCGGTCACTGCTCGGGCGCAGGCCCGGCAGGTCCGGCACCGCCAGCTTGGTATTGCGCCAGCGCCCGCCGACGATGCGCACCTGCCCTTCCGCGCCGCGTGGCGCCGGCCGTGCGGGGCGGCTCATCGCCACGCGCCGGGTGCGGGCGAACGGGTGCAGGACGGCGGCAGCGCAAATGGCGACATGGCTCAAGGCAGGACGGTTGGCCGGCCATGATACCGCCGCGATCGCCGCAACCACCCTCCTCGATCGCCATGGACGCAGGCCATCTGGCGCACGCCCGCCTTGAAAAATCCCCACACGGCCTCATCCCCCAGGCCATCGGCCGCGTTGCGGCCTGGGCCACCATGGAGCACGACCCCAATGACCGTTGATACCGACAAGCAGACGCTTGGCTTCCAGACCGAGGTCAAGCAGCTGCTGCAGCTGATGATCCACTCGTTGTACTCGAACAAGGAAATCTTCCTGCGCGAGCTGGTCTCCAATGCCGCCGACGCCGCCGACAAGCTGCGTTTCGAGGCACTGGTGAAGCCGGAGCTGCTGGAAGGCGGCGGCGAGCTGCGCATCCGCGTGGACTACGACAAGGACGCGCGCACCGTCACCATCGACGACAACGGCATCGGCATGAGCCGCGAGGATGCGGTCTCGCATCTGGGCACCATCGCCAAGTCCGGCACCGCCGACTTCCTCAAGCACCTCAGCGGCGACCAGAAGAAGGACGCCAACCTGATCGGCCAGTTCGGCGTGGGCTTCTATAGTGCCTTCATCGTCGCCGACCAGGTCGACGTGTACTCGCGTCGCGCCGGCCTGCCTGCCAACGAGGGCGTGCACTGGTCCTCGCGTGGCGAAGGCGAGTTCGAGGTCGCCAGCGTCGACAAGCCCGAGCGCGGCACCCGCATCGTGCTGCACCTGAAGGACAGCGAAGACAGCTTTGCCGACGGCTGGACGCTGCGCGGCATCCTCAAGAAATACTCCGACCATATCGGCCTGCCGATCGAGATGCGCAAGGAGCACCACGGGGAAGAGGCCGACGCGCCCACCGAGCCGGAGTGGGAAGCGGTCAACCGCGCCAGCGCGCTGTGGACGCGGCCCAAGTCCGAGATCAAGGACGAGGAATATCAGGAGTTCTACAAGCACGTCGCGCATGATGCCGGCAACCCGCTGGCGTGGAGCCACAACAAGGTCGAAGGCAAGCTGGAATACACCTCGCTGCTGTTCGTGCCCGGCCGCGCCCCGTTCGACCTGTATCACCGCGATTCGGCCAAGGGCCTGAAGCTGTACGTGCAGCGCGTTTTCATCATGGACCAGGCCGAGCAGTTCCTGCCGCTGTACCTGCGTTTCATCAAGGGCGTGGTGGATTCGTCCGACCTGTCGCTCAATGTGTCGCGCGAGATCCTGCAGTCCGGCCCAGTGGTCGACTCGATGAAGTCGGCGCTGACCAAGCGCTCGCTGGACATGCTGGAGAAGCTGGCCAAGGACAAGCCGGACGACTATGCAACGTTCTGGCGCAACTTCGGCCAGGCGCTGAAGGAAGGCCCGGCCGAGGATTATGCAAACCGCGAAAAGATCGCCGGCCTGCTGCGCTTCTCCTCCACGCATGACACCACCGGCGCGCAGAGCGTGGGCCTGGCCGATTACGTGAGTCGCCTGGCCGAGGGCCAGGACAAGCTGTACTACCTCACCGGCGAGAGCTACGCGCAGATCAAGGACAGCCCGCACCTGGAAGTCTTCCGCAAGAAAGGCATCGAAGTGCTGCTGCTCACCGACCGCATCGACGAATGGCTGATGAGCTACCTCACCGAGTTCGACGGCAAGTCGTTCGTGGACGTGGCACGCGGCGACCTGGATCTGGGCAAGCTGGATTCGGAGGAAGACAAGAAGGCGCAGGAAGAAGTGGCCAAATCCAAGGAAGGCCTGGCCTCGCGCATCAAGGCCGCCCTGGGCGACGACGTGGCCGAAGTGCGCGTCTCGCACCGCCTGACCGATTCCCCGGCAATCCTGGCCATCGGCCAGGGCGACCTGGGCCTGCAGATGCGTCAGCTGCTGGAAGCCAGCGGCCAGGCCGTGCCGGAGTCCAAGCCGGTGTTCGAATTCAACCCGGCCCACCCGCTGATCGAAAAGCTGGATGCGGAAGCCGACATGGACCGCTTCGGCGATCTGAGCCGGGTGCTGTTCGACCAGGCCGCGCTGGCGGCGGGCGACAGCCTCAAGGATCCGGCCGGGTATGTGAAGCGGTTGAACAAGTTGTTGTTGGAGTTGTCTGTTTAGGACTTTTTAATCCAAAGGAAGAAATATAAAAACCGGCTCAATGCCGGTTTTTTATATAGAGGAATTTAATCAATCACGAATTCTCAACACAGCTACTACTCAGGAAGGGAAGACGCCGCAGAATCGACAGACGTCCCCCCTGAGGTCTTAGCCTCGCGCCGGAAAATGGCATCAAGCCGTCTGCGCAGACCAGGCACAGCGTCCATTGCTGCAGAAAATTCAACAGACTTTATAAGCTCATGAAGAGGACTACCAGCAACATGATTGTCAACTAAACGCAAAGGAAGCTCATCGAGTCTAGTCAAAGCTATGGAAAAAAGCTGTCCTTCCATTAAAGGATCCAATCGGGCAGCTTCACTACGATAGCCCTCATACGCTGCGGCAAGAGCAGCTTTGTAAGCGTAATCTTCAGCCAACCTGAAACGCTGTCCGATCTGAGTGGTTGCCACCCAAGCCAGCCAAACTGGCGCCCCTAGCGACAAGGCCGCTAAAATAACCTGCACTAACACCGCACTTATATTTATAGACTGACCCGATTGATTAACCGAAGCGGCCAATATCGATGGAAACCTTGTCGCACCAATGCATATAGCACCAACAAGCCCAACCAATAATGCAAAAATCCACAGATATATCGACTTATTTAGATTTTCAGCTTTTTTTGAAAAAGCTTTCGCAAGCCCTTCAGAAGTCGACGCACGGTAAGCTGCTGCGACACGTGCCATCGTTTTCTCAGCCTCTGCAAGATGCTCCTTCAACTCGACCGATGCTGCATCTGCATGTTCCGCAGCAGCCTTAGCCGCCTGCTCATGCCGGAGCGAGCTAGTCTTAGCAGATTCCACCTCTTTCAGAGCAGCTTCCAGATCTTCTTGAGTAGCCCCGAGATTTTCAGCAAGCTCCTTAGCGGCTGCAATTTTAGCCAAAACCGCCTCAATACCCTCAATTTTACCAGAAGCATTTGACAGACGATCCGCAGCACGCGATGCATCTCGCTGGATTTTTTGGGGTAATTTCAGCATCTCATCTACGACCGATAATTCGACCAGAGAATCAACATGAATTTTTATAGTTGTCAGTAGAGCCTGCATTCCCTCAGCAACATGCGCAGAACTAAAAAGATTTGGAAGAACAGTCTTTGCCAAATCAACCTTGGCCGCTAGATCGTTAAACCACTCTGCCGCATGCTCGTGATTACAGGCCGTCCAGTTATAAGATTCATAACGCTCTGCAAGTGCAGTCGCACTGATCTTTAAGTCAACCGGCTGTATGACGGAGCCATTGTAGTTGAAACCAGCATAAAAGGACTGGGTGCCACTAGGATGGCGGGCGCCCAATTCTTCTGCAAACTCGCGTAGCGAATTGCATAGCTTCGCCGCCATCACAGAAACGTCTTCGTTATCGCTGACAGCTACGGTTTCCGCCATTTTTTTCTCCCCGTTCGAAATGATTATCCTAGTTTGATCGCGCGTTCACAGCAACAAGCACGCTCACGGATGTGATCGCTTTCCTAGGGAGGTCCGGAACAATGCGCCAGATGCCTCAATCCCAACCTGCGGTACGTCGCTGGCGCGTAACTTGACGACACACGAACTAATTTCTCAGATTTCCTCGAGGATTTTGGTGCCGCCCATCAGTGTTATCCCTTAGTCGGCAACAACTGCCGACGCATCACCCACAGATTGCGACGCCCACGCCTCTTTGATTAGTTGTCGAGTTTAGGCTCTTGGGTTGCTGATATCGCTGTTGGTCAACCGTTGGGCACAAGCAGCCGGTGTTATGGCCCCGATCGTTTTCTTGAGCTGGCGCTCGTTGTAGTCGCATCGCCGGCAATCGATTTCGGCGCGCGGGAACCAGTGCTCGTTGAGGCATTCGTCGTGCTGCCTGCCACTGAAGGAGTTAGACGTAAGAGTTCTGGTTCGGCTCGCTAGGTTGGATCAGACGTCGCTGCACACCACGCGCATGCGCCCATAGCCTCGCCACAGAATTCTTTTCCGTTGTCCGTGCGAACCAGTTCTTCGGTCAACACCTCTTCACGTCAACTCTGGTGCGGGATTCAATTCGGTGAAGCGAGGGGTCTGTGCCATTGAAAATAGGCTGCGGCTTCACCGCAGTACCCTCACCCCAACCCCTCTCCTGAGCGGAGAAGGGTTTGATGTTGCATGTCTGAGTTCTTTCGAGTGGCTGCGGGCGTGGCCTCTTTGCTCTCCGGTGCCATGCTCTCTTCAAAGTTAGGGTGGGTTCCCCCGTCATCCCTTCGATATGCGCTTGATACAGCACTCAAACCGACTCCAACACCCAACAACCAAACGCGGGCCCAGCGGAGTAGCCAGTCTCCGGCTCGATGCGGATCTGCAAGGTGGTACGGCCGGCCACTGCTGCAGGCAAGGCATAATCCACGTCGACGAAGTCCAGGCCGCGGTTGCCGTCCAGGCGTTCGTTGGCGATGAGCTCGCCGTCGGCGAGGATGCGGAAGCGGCGGCGGGTTTCGTCGCTCCAGTAGCGTAGGCGCAGGATGCGGGCCTTCGCGGTGTTGCGCAGGGTGAAGGCAATGAAGCCGCCGGTGCGGGCATCGCGGCCGGCGCGGCGGCGGTAGCTCAGTGCGTAGGAGCTTTCGCTTTGCAGGCCGTGGGCTTTTTCAGAGGCTTCATCGCCCAGGGCAATGCGGTCCAGTGCGCGCGTGTCCAGCGCCTGCTGTTTCGCGTCTGCTGCGGCCTGCTCGGCTTGATGCTGCTGCCATGCGGCGGCATCGCGATGCTCCAGGTAGGGCGCGCTGCGGCGATCGAACTGGGCGTAGAACGGGGAGAACCGCCAGTGCTGTGCGCCGTCGCTGTAGTCGAACGCTGTTTTGCCTGGCACCGGCTGCAGGCGCTGCAGGATGTCATCGCCTCCGATCAATGCCGGGGTCTTGCCCGACCAGGGTCTTGCCGCATCGCCCAGGTCGGCCGCCAGCACCAGCGGCCCGCGCAGCACCGAGACCCAGGCCGGGTCGTCCGGCGTGGCTTCCAGGCGCAGCGGCATCTCGAACGACAGCGTGAGCGTGTCGCCCGCGCGCCAGACGCGGGCGATGCGCAGGTAGCCCTCGTTGACGGTGGCATCGACCGGCTGGCCGTTGAGCTGCAGCTTCGGCGACTGCGCCCAACCGGGCACGCGCAGTGCGAGCGTGCGTTGCTCGGCCGGCGCGGCGTCGATGCGTAGCGAGGCGCTGCCCTGCTCCGGCATCGTGCTGCGCAGGGTCATGTCCAGCCCGGCGGCATCACGCACGCTGGAGGGCACATACAGATTGACGTAAACGCCCTGCCCGTCCTGCCAGTAGATCGAATCGCCGAACTGGGCGTGCGCTTCCATGCCGCTGCCGACGCAACACCAGAAATCGTCGAACGGCGACGACCAAGCGCGCGCTTCGCCGGCCAGCATCGGTGTCATGTAGGTGAACATGCCGGTGCGCGGATGCTGCTGCGCCAACACGTGGTTGAGCAGCGTGCGCTCGTAGTAATCGAAGAACTCGGCCTGCGGGCCCCACTGGTACAGATGTCGGGTGAGCTTGAGCATGTTGTAGCTGGCGCAGTGCTCGCAGGTCTGCTCGGTGACAAACTTCGAAATGCTGTCCGGCTGCTGGAAGTACTCGCGGTCGCCATTGCCGCCGATCACGTAGGTATGGTGGTCGGTGACGGTGTGCCAGAAGAAGCGCGCCGCCGCGCCCGAGGCGGCATCGCCGGTGACTTCGTACTCGCGTGCCAGGCCGATCAGCTTGGGGATGTTGGTATTGGAGTGCTGATGCACCAGCTCGTCGCGTTGGGTGACCAAGGGATCGAGCACGGCGTGGTGGTGCAGGCGCTGCGCCAGTGCCAGCCATTGCGCATCGCCGGTCCGCACATGCAGCTCGACGAAGGATTCGTTAAGGCCACCGAATTCGCACGACAGCACCTTCTGCAGCTGCGCGTCGTCGAGTGCGGCGAAGATGCCTTGCAGATAGCCGGCCAGGCTTACCGCCACCTGCAGCGCCTGCGCGTTGTCGCAATGCGCATGCACGTCGAGCAGGCCGGCAAACAACTTGTGCCAGGTGTAGAGCGGTGCCCAGCTGCCGTTGAGGTAGAACGGCGCCGGGTCGATCTTGCCGCGCCTGAGTTCATCGAACACCGCACGCCCGCTTTCGATCTTGCCTGCTGCATTCTTTCGGGTGAAGCCAGCCACATAACCATCGCCTGCATGCACCTGGCAGCGTGCCAGCTCTGCGACCAGATACCCGGCGCGCGTGCGGCATTGCGCATCGCCGGTCTGCGCATGCGTCAGTGCCAATGCGCTGAGATAGTGACCGAGCGTATGCCCGGCGATGGTGTCCGCCTCCCAGCCGCCGTATGCAGGCGCCTTGGGATCGAGGCCGGCGTACAGCACGAAGTTGTGCAACAGCCGGTCCGGCTCCAGCCGCATCAGGTAACGTCGATTGGTGTGCAGCGCGTCCAGGAACAACGACGGCGTGAGCCGCACCTGCGCCAGCGGCACGGCGCGCACGCTGCCGGGTTGTGCGGCGCTGGCCTGGGCCGGAAAGCGCAGGAAACCCGCCGCAACCGCCAGGCTGCTCCAGGCCAGAAAACGGCGCCGCGACAGGCTCGGCGCATGGTCGTTGGGCAACTCGCTCGGGTACGTCTCGGTCATGGGCTCAGCTTAGCTCCTGTCGGCGCGTGCAGAACGCGCGCGCCGTTACAACAACAACTGCGCAGTCGCGGTAACACGCGCGTGCACATACATGACGCCCGCGACCGATGGCATCTGAGCGCACGCCACCGCGATACACCGGCCCGATCAGAACTTCACCGTGGCACGCGCCCAGTAGAACCGACCGAGCAGATCGTAGGTGGCCACATCGGTATTGGCGTTGCCGACATTGTTGGAGTAATACAACGGCGGCTGCTTGTTGGCGATATTGTCCACGCCCACTTCAAAGCGCGTGTGCCACGGTTCGACGTTGTAGCCGAGCTGCAGGTTGTTGTAGACGTAGGCGCCGATCTTGCGCACCACCATCGGCTCGCTGGAATCGGCCGACAGGCTCTGGTCCGGATCCGAATTGCCGATGGCGGTGTGCCCCACATAGCGGATGCGCCAGGTGGCGCTCCAGTCGTCCAACGCCCAGTTCACCGTGCCTAGCGCACGCCAGCGCGGGAAATTGCCGTAGGCCTGGGTGTAGCGGCCGACGTTGTGGATGGTGACCGAGCTGGGGTCGGTGGTATCGGGCAGCACGTCGTAACGGGTGAGATAGGTGCCGTTGAGCCCGGCGCTGAGATTGCCCCATGCGGTGGGCGGCGCGCGGTAGGTCAGGTTGAAGTCCATGCCCTTGGCCCACAGCTTGCCCAGGTTGACGGTGGGTTCGGCGATGTAATTGATGGTGCCGTTGCCGTTGCGATGGATCAACGCGCAGAAGGAGCTGGCCGGGTTGGCGAAGCATTGATTGAGCACGGTCTGCGCCGACACCGTGGTGATGGTGTCTTCCAGATCGATGCGCCACCAGTCCGCGCTCAGCGACAGCCCATCGATCCACTGCGGGTCGTACACCAGCCCCACGTCGTAGGACTTGCCGGTTTCCGGCTTGAGCTGGTACCCGGCCACTGCTGCGCCAGACACCTTGCCCGACACCTGGCCATCGGATTGCTGGTAGCTGCCATCGGTGGGCACATTGGCGCAGGCCACGCTATTGCCACCGGTGTAGCCATTGCATGGGTCGTTGACGGTGGCCGCATCGCCGGCCACGCCGGCGTACAGCTCGTTGATGTTGGGCGCGCGAAACACCTCCGACACCGTGCCGCGGATCAGCAGGTTCTCGATCGGGCGATATTCCAGCGACACCTTGCTGTTGGTCTTGCTGCCGACCGAGCTGAAGTCGGAAAAGCGCGTGCCCAGCGTGATGTTCAAGGCGTTGATGCCGGGCAGGTCCTTCAGCAGCGGAAACAGCGCTTCGGCATAGGCCTCCTTGACGTCGAAACTGCCGGCCAGGGTGGACGAACAGAACTCGATCACCCCGCACAGGCCGTCTTCATCGCCGGTCCATAGCGGGTCGGAGGCGGTGGTCGAACGCTCCTTGCGATAGGAGACGCCGGTCGCCAGGCTGACCGTGCCGGCCGGCAGTTCGAACAGCGAGCCGTTGGCATTGGCTTCGAATTGCTTGACCGTGTAGACGCTGGTCACGATGGGGTTGACCACCATGCCCTGCAGGGTGGACAGGTTGGCGCTGTCGTTGAGGTTGAAGAAGTTCAGCGGTGTGCAGCCGGCGATCGCCGCGCCCGCGCTGCCGCACTTGACCACGCCATCGCTGTCCAGGAACGAGGGACCAATGGCCTGATTGAACGCGGCATAGTCCAGAAAGCCGTTGTTGATCGACTTCTGTTTGACCTTGCCGTAGTTGAAGGTGGCGTCCCACTGCCAGGAACTGTCGCCGAAGCGGCCGCGCAAGCCGGGGCTGATCTGGAAGTTGTAGGTGTTGTATTGATAGCTGCGATTGCCCAGCACGGTGGCGCGCGTGTTGAGGTCGTTGTAGGAGGTGCCGGTGCTGCGATCGGTGCCGAAGTTCACGCCGAACGGGTTGTAGTAACTCTGCGACGACACCAGGATGTTGTCGCCGTTGGCGAAGATCGGAATCGGCGCAATGATCGATGCGGATTCGGTTTTACTGAACCAGGTGTTGACGTAGCCCTCGACGTTGTCAGTGAAGCGATAGCTGCCAAGCAAAAACGCGTTAGTGCGCTTTTGCGGGGTCTGCAACAGGTTGAACGGCTGGTAGTTGTAGGAGTCGGCGCTGGCGTTGTAACAGTGGAAATCGCCCGGGCCGGCGCGGCCGCTCACGCCGCTGTTGAGGGTGACACGCCCGCAGCCGTTGGCTTGCGCAAGCTGCGTGGACTGATCCGAGCCATCGTTGAAATTCACGGTACCGGTGGGCGTTGCGGACGAGCCCTGCTTCACCGGTTGCCCGTTGGTCAACGCAAGCGCGTCCCTGGAATAGTCGCGCGCCGCTGCCGAGACCGGATCGATGTTGTGGTACGACAGGCCGCCGATCAGGCTGCCACGCTCCCAGGTCTTGCCGGTGGTCAGGGTGAAGTTGCGTCGGTTGCCGTCGCCTTCGCTGCTGGTGCCGAAGTCGCTGCTGAACTGCACGCCATCGAACTGGCTGCGCAGGATGAAATTGACCACGCCGCCGATGGCGTCGGAGCCATACACCGCGGAGGCACCGTCGCTGAGCACTTCGATGCGCTCGATCATGCTGGACGGAATCGCGTTGACGTCGTTGTAGGCCAGACGAATACCGTTGACCAGCACCAAGGTGCGCTTGTCGCCTAGACCGCGCAGCGAAATGGCCGACGCACCGGTGCCGCCGCCGTTGTTGGTGTACGGATTGGTGGCGTTGCCGGCGATCGATGGCAGCTCCTGCAGCAGATCGCCGACCGTGGCCTTGCCGGTCGCGGCGATCTGTTCCTGGCTGACGGTGACCACCGGGTTGGCGGTTTCGGTATCCACGCGGCGCAGACGCGAGCCGGTGACGACCACGCTGTCCAGCGTTTGCGGCGCATCACCGCTGCTGCCGGTCTGCTGTGCAGACACCGGTGCGCTGACGCCTGCAGACAGCGCCAGCAGCAACGCGGCGCTGAGCATGCTCGGCACCGGGCGCGTGGGCGTGCCGGAGGTCTGGGAGAAAGGCAACAGCGGCATCGGCATGCAAGGCTCCTGATTCGTATGGCAGACAAACGATGGGCAACACACACCCGTGCCGGCGGACGCCAGCGCAGGGCAAGATGGATGGCAGACGCGCACGCAGCGAAACTTCTCGCCAGCGCTGTGCTGCAGACATGCAGACAACCTGCGACGCGCACGACCACGCAGGGTCACGCAGCAGCGCGTGTTGTCAAAAAGGGTGTTGGTTCCGCACCGGAGGCGCCCATGCGCTCCAGTTTCATCAGCTAGTCACAATGTGCCTGTGCGCACGCGCTACGTCTTGTCGCATTTGGCGACAGCGCATGCGGAAAACTGCATGGTTCGCAAATGAATGAGCCCGCGCTGATGTTGCGCTCTGCAGCGGTGTTCCCAGCTGGACACGATGCGCAAGACGATGGGCGAAACGCCCGAGGCGATGTATCGCTTGCAACCATGTGCGATGACAGTCGATCTAGAAATCGAGCACTGCGCATGCATGCAGCAGCGAGATGACGGCAATCAGCATGCACTGCCCTGCCCGCCCTGTTTCAGCGGCCGTGGTCTAGGCACTGCAGTCAAATGGTCGGCCGGCAGACCCGGCCTTACGGATCACGGCGCCTGCGTCGTCGCAGGCTGGTCGTGGTTCCAGTCCGGCGTTGGAGCCTGCTGCATCCAGCGCAGGAAGAAATCCAGCAGGCGGCGCTTGCCGTAGTCGCCACCGGCGCCGTGATCGCCGCCGGGCACCACCAGCAGATCGAAATCCTTGCCTGCCTTGATCAGCCGATCGGCCACCTGGAAGGTGCTGGCCGGATCGACATTCATGTCCATGTCGCCGGTGACCAGCAGCAGATGCCCTTGCAGGCGCGCGGCGTTTTCCACGTTCGACGATTCGGCATACCACGGCCCGACCGGCCAGCCCATCCATTGCTCGTTCCACCAGATCTTGTCCATGCGGTTGTCGTGGCAACCGGAATTGGCCACGCCTGCCACATAGAATTCCGGATGGAACAGCAGCGCACCCAATGCGTTCTGGCCACCGGCCGAGGTGCCGTACACACCGACGCCGCCGTCGATGACGTACCACGGGTACCGTGCGGCAGCGGCCTTGTGCCAGGCGATGCGATCCGGCAGGCCCGCATCCTTGAGGTTGCGCCAGGCCACATCGTGGAAGGCGCGCGAGCGATTGTTGGTGCCCATGCCATCGATCTGCGCGACCGCAAATCCCAGTGCGGTCAGCGCTGACATGCGGGTGGTGAACGTCTTGGGCACGAAGGACCCCTGCGGGCCGGCGTAGATGTATTCGATCACGCGGTAACGCTGCTGTGGCTGCATCTGCATGGGGCGCTGGATCACGCCCCAGATCTCGGTCTTGCCATCGCGGCCGGTGGTGTGGAACGGCAACGGTGGCTGCCAGCCGGCGGCCTGCAGACGGCTCAGGTCGGTGCGCTCCACCGTGCGTGCCAGGCTGCCGTCGGCGCTGCGCCGCAGCTCCAGCACCGGGCCCAGGTCCACGCGCGAGTACAGATCCAGATACCATTTGCCGTCCGGCGAATAACTCACCTGGTGATCGGCGGCCACCGGCGTCAATGCAGTGAGCCCGGTGCCGTCCAGACCGATGCGATAGGCATGGCGGTAATACGGGTCCTCGCCGGGCTGCATGCCGGAGGCGGTGAAATACAGCTGGCCTGCGGCCTCGTCGAGGTAGTCGAGCTTGCGCACCACCCAGTCGCCCTGCGTGACCTGGCGGATCACCGCACCGCTGTGGCCGTCGTACAGATACACGTGCTCACAGCCATCGCGTTCGGAGGCCCACAGGATCTGCGCGCCGTCGGCTAGATCGCGCCGCGCATGCTTTCCGCCGTCCTCGTGCGTTCCGCTGAGTTCGGAGTATTCGATGAAGGTGGGCGAGGTCTCTTCGATCAGGGTGCGCGCGTCAGCCGTGCGTGCGTCCACTTCAATGACCCGATACAGCTGGTGCCCGCGCGCGTTGTATTCGAAGGTGAGCGCGCGGCTGTCCTTCCACCAGACCATCTCGCTCAGGCTGAAGGCATTGGGCAGCAGCGTCATCGCCACTGGATGCGCGGCGCGCGTGGCGATGTCGAACAGCACCGGCTGCATCACCGGCAAGGCATCGCCGGGCTTGGGATAGACCTGCTGGTGCAACTTCGGCTGCAGCTGATCGGCCGGCGCCGACTCGATGTAATAGACCATGCGTGGCGGCGGTGCCTTGACCCGATACGCAGCCAGATGCTGCGAGTCCGGCGACCACACCACGCTGTCGAGTGCGTAGTAGTCATCCGCACTGCCATCGCGGCTGAGCACGCTGCGCTCGCCACCACCGACCGGCGCGATCACCAGATTGGCCTGCTCCACCCAGGCGCGCCAGCGGCCATCCGGCGATAGCTTGGCCTGCCGCTCGCCCTGCTTGAGCGGCAGGCGCATGTCCATCGACTCGGCCTGCACGTCGCGTTCGGGCACATGCGCGCAGCGATAGCGGGCCAGATCGCACTGCCAGCCCAGCTTCGCCAGCTGAAAGCCCAGGCGCTGCTGCTCCAGGGTGGGTTCCTCCAGCTGTAGTTGCGTGGCGTCGATGGCTTGCGCACCGGCCTGCGTCAGGGCCGCCGCCAGCCGCGCATGATCGAAGGCCAGCGTGTTGCGGCCGCTGGCCGCATCCACCAGGCGGTACTCGATGGCCGGCGCCTGATCGGCACGTGCCACGCCACGCCGATACAGGAAATGCCCCGCATCGATCCATACCGGCGCCGTCGGTTGCCTGTCGACCAACGACGCATAGTGATCGGCCAGACCGATCGCCTGCACATACTGCGCCGGTGTGGGCGTGGGCACAGGCGTGGTTGCTACGGGTGCAACGGATGCAGCCGCTGCGCTTGCCGAGAGCGTCCAGAGTGCGATGCTCAGGCACCATGCTGCGACGCTACGCCGCCTGGAGGTGTGGGTGTAATGCAGCAGTGGCTTCATGCGTTTATCCGCGGAGATGGTGTGGTCGTGATCGGCACGGTCATCGCGCCAATGGGCGATCACCCGTACCAGGCCTGCACCTTCACCGCAGTGGCGCTGCCGGGCACCGCCACGCGATCGGCATGCGGGCCCTGCGCACGTGCCGGTTTGCCGTCGACGAGCACGCGGGTGAGCATGCTGCCCTTGGGCACACGCAGGCTCAGCCAGGTGTGCCTGGGTGACCGTTCCGGCAGTTGCACCTCGGCATCGATGCGGCGTGCCTCCACATCGGTGCGCAGTGTCAGCGTGAGCTTGCCCCAGCGTGTGGGCGCTGCGGTGATGCCGATCGCGGCGCCACTGCCCAGCCATGCGCGCGGCAGCGCACGCGCAAGGAACAACTGCTCACCTGCGCTGTCGTCACTGACCAGCATCCAGCGCAGCAGCAACGGGATGGTCATCTGGGCGGGGATGCAGAACAGCGGCATGCCA
The DNA here is from genome assembly GCF_040202355.2 of Xanthomonas sp. WHRI 7064. Taxonomy (NCBI): domain Bacteria; kingdom Pseudomonadati; phylum Pseudomonadota; class Gammaproteobacteria; order Lysobacterales; family Lysobacteraceae; genus Xanthomonas; species Xanthomonas sp. WHRI 7064. Next base: position 2,854,300 of record NZ_CP167821.1, read on the forward strand.
CCGGTGATGCCGCTGACCTCGCCGGCGGTCCAGCTGCCGCGCGTATGCACCTGGTAGCGGTGCGCATAGACGAACAACAGATACTCTTCGATGCGATCCAGCCGCAGCAGCTGTTGCGCATAGCCGTAGGAGATGAAGCCGAGCAGATCGCGGCTGCCCGGCTCCGGCGGCGCGATGTTGGCCACCACGCCGATGCTGGTGCCGCCATGGCCGCGCAGGCAATCGATCACCAGGTTGGCCAGGTCGTCGGGCAGCACATCGGCCTGCAGCAATTCCGCATACGCGCGGTGCGGCCATTGCTGCTCGCTGGGCTTTTCCTGCAGCAGCGATTGGCGAAACGTCAGGGTGCTGCCCGGCAACGGGCCGATATACGGCGGCGACAGATCGCGGCGCACGTTGGCACGCAGGCTGGCCTCCAGCCGTGTGCGCAACTGCCTGGCGCGACGCTGCCATTGCGTGGCCAGACCGGCATTGCCACCGAGCGTGCTCCAGACCTGGGCGATGTCTTCCCAGCCGCGTATCGTCAGCGCGCTGTTGGCGTAATACGGTTTCCACCACAGCGACGGATCCGGAAACAGGCAGGCATCGGACTCGTTCCAGCCGTGCAGCAGGCCATGGCCATGCGCATTGCGCGGTAATGCCAGCGCCTGGTCGTGCAGCTCGCACAGCAGCTGCGCGGTGGCGGCGATCTTGGGCAACAGGCGGCGCAGCCGGGCCGCATCGCCGGTATAGCGCAGATAGCGCGCCAGCAGCGCCAGGGTCAGCCCGAACTGCCCGACTTCCGGCCCGCGCATGTTCGGCAGGCCATCGTCCTGTACGAAGTCGTCGAAGTAGTTGTCCAGTACCGCAGCGGCCTGCGCAAAGCGGCCCCATTCCAGGTTGGCGTAGAACGAGCTGGTAAAGGTGTCCTGGAAACCGTCGTACTCGTTGCCGTAGTAGTCGCGCTCCACCGCGCCGTACTTCGGATAATCGCCACCGGGGCGCACCACCAGCTCGCGTGCGAACGCGAACTGAGCCATGTCGTTCCAGCTGGCATCGGGCAGCTGCGCCTGCACCGTGCCGTCCAGGGCCTGTTGCCAATACGCGGCAAAGTCGATCAACCCCGCGTAGAACTGCTCAGCCGTGGCCGGCTTGCGCGACGGTGCAAACGCGGGATAGCTGTGGGTGTAGTGCACACCGACGATCTCGCCGCCGCGCACCTGCATCGTGCGATGCCAGGTCTGTACGACGAAGCGATCGCTGGCACGTACATCGGCAAACACCAGCACGTCGTACCAGCTATCGACCTCGCCTTCGCGCCGCATCACCTTGCGCACCGCCGGCATCCAGCCACCCAGCAGGCCTTCCTCGCGCCGTTTGATCAGCGCCTCTTCGCCCAACTCGGCGAAGGCGTGTTCCGGCCGCGAGGTGCGGCTGCGGCCGTTGGGCAGGATCGGCATGGTGTCCAGGCTTTCGCGCGTGCCGACGAAGGTGGTCCAGGGCCAGCGCCCGCCATTGTCCTTGGGGTCGAGCAGCGAGGCCGGCGGCGGCGCGACATCGCGCACCTGCGCCTCGTCCGGGTCGCCATCACGCAGCAGGCGGTCGGCGAGCAGATCTGCCTCGGCCATCGCCACCTCGGCCAGCGACATCCCGAAATACGGCTTGCCCTCGGCCGGGTAGGCCGGCTCGGTGCGTTTGTCCAGGCGCAGCATGCCGCTGTCGGTCCATAGCGTCAGCTGGCCCTGCGGGTTGTCGAGATGCTCGTAGACGGTCCACTGCTGCTGCAGGTGTTCAAAACTGCACAGCTTGCTGCCCACATGCGCGGCCGACGGCAGCGCCTCAAGACGTGGCAGCGCCGGTGGCGGCAACGTCGCCGGCGTGTGCGGCGTGCCCGGCATCGCGAGCGCGGCACCCGCGCCCACCGCCGCGGTTGCCGCCATGCCCTGACGCAAAAAGCTTCTGCGGTCCATCGTCGCGCCCTCGGTTGATCTCATCCACATCCTGCGCGACGGCGCCACTTGCGTCTTGTGGCAGCTGTCTGGCACGTATGCGGAAATCCGCACACAAGCAGCCGTTGCTGCGCTGCCATCGCAGCAACGGCGCAGCGCCCAGTTGCCACCCCCTGCCATTTAGCCACGTGACTTTCTGGCCACGCCGGTACCTGCGGTGGCAGCCACACTGGCTGCACAGACGCAGGCGACATCGTCGCCAGACCGCCACGCAACCCAAGCCCCCCCACAAGGACCGTCATGCAGCCATCCCTACCGCGCATCGCGCACAGTGCCCGCGTCGCAGCGCGATTTTTCGATGTCGGCAGCGCGTCTGCCAGGCGGTTGCAACGTCCGGCGCATCGTTGGCTGTGGCTGGCCTTGATCGCGCCCTGCATCGCGCAGGCGCAGGTGGACCTGTCGCAACTGGATGCCGAGATGGCCGCGCCACGCACCCAGGTGCTGGTGCTTGGCAGCGTGCACCTGTCGCAGTTGCCCGACGGCAGCGACATAAGTGCAGCACGGCTGCAACCGTTGCTGGACCGATTGGCGGCCTACAAGCCAACCATCATCACGACGGAGGATCTGTCGGGCGAAACCTGCGACCTGATGCGGCGCCATCCGGCGGTGTATCTGCCCGAGGACACCACGACCTATTGCCCCGACACCAGCGAGGCGGCGCGTACCACCGGGCTGGACGTTCCCACCGCTCTCAGCCAGGTCCGTGTAGCGCTCCGCAGCTTGCCCAGTACGCCCACACCGGCACAGCGTCGGCACCTGGCTGCGCTGTTTCTGGCCTCGGGCGAGCCACCATCTGCTCTGGTGCAATGGCTGCAGCTTGCGCCGGCAGAACAGCGCAGCGGCGATGGCCTGGATGCGGCGCTGGTCGCGCGACTGCGCAGCATGGAACAGCGCCCCAACGAGAGTTACCAGATCGCCGCACGGTTGGCGGCACGCCTTGGCCTGCAGCGCGTCCATCCGGCCGACGACCACACCGGCGACAACGTTGACCTGGCCGACCCGGCGGCGTACGGCAAGGCGATCCAGGCCGCCTGGGACAAGGCCGCACCGCGGGCAAGCGCCATGCGTGAGCGCGAGGACCAGCTGGCAAGTCAAGGCAAGTTGCTGGAGCTCTATCGCGCGATCAACCTGCCGGCCAGCCAGCAGCTGGCCATCGCGGTGGATTTTCGCGCCGCACTGAGCGAGGGCTCGCCGCAGCGCTACGGCTATCGCTACGTATCCGGCTGGGAGATTCGCAACCTGCGCATGGTGTCCAACGTGCGTGCCAGCTTTGCCGACCAACCCGGTGCACGTGTGCTGGCGGTGGTGGGCGCGATGCACAAGCCCTGGTTCGACAACTGGCTGGGACAGCTGCAGGGCGTGGATATCGTGGATGCGGCGCAGGTGCTGGGTGACGGAAAGTGAGCGACAGTGAGTACAACGGCTTCAGCGTGACGTTCTAAGTCAAAAGCCTGATTGGCCGAGGGCGCGGTGCCCTCGCCGCTCGCCGGACACGCCGTGAACCCGCCCGTGGGGCTCGGTGGCGGCATTGATGTCGCCGCACGGTCCCGCAACCGGCGAGGACAACGCATCAGAGAGTTGATCGGTGATTTGGCAAAAATCTGCTTGTTGCTCGGGGTGCATTGGAAGGCTGATCGGAGGCGACGCTATCCAAACAACACACATCATGTTCTGCTCGCGACCTTGCGCGCCGACCATCTCGACTGGTCCTTGCCCGCCTACCGTCGCGGGACCTTACGCGGCATGGATGCCGCGTAAGAGCCTCCATGGACGGATTCACGGCGTGTCCCGCGATGGTGGGCGGGCAAGGGCCCGGCAGCCAGGTAACAGATCAGCCGCTCTACGCTTGCGAGCTGCCCGCACGGCCCTGACACCCGCAGACAAGACAACTGCAGTTATCGATACCGGCATAAGCAGCAGCCATCAATTCGCTGACTCCACAAAATGCAGAACGTAAATCCGGTTTCAGGTGCAGCCAGATGCGGCATCAAAGCGAAGGCCGCGCACCTAATGCACCAGATCGACAACCGGCCTTCGTCCACTCCAGGCTCTCAGGTCAGCACATCCAACAAGCTGCCCAGCATCTCGTCGGAGCGCCGCAGCGCGGTGGCGTTGGCCTGGAAGTCTTTGCGTGCCGAGAGGCCTTCGACCAGATCGCTGGCCGGTGCCGATGGATCGGCGTTGGCGTCGACCACGCTGGCTGCCACTCCACCATTGACCTGCGTGCTGGCCGCAACGGCCTGACGTGGACTGCCGTCCACCGGCTGACGCGCCACATTGCTGGCGGCCACCTGCTGGCGCAGTGCGGCGACCTGCATTCCGGAACTGGCGATACTGCTGATGCTCATGGTGGCTCCGGTACAGAACTGAGAAATAACCAATGACGTTTGTTTACCAACCAATCAACACAATCGTTTCCGGCAATCGCGCCGCACTGCTGTTGTTCTTACGCCCACCGAGGCGCGTGGCGAGCGTGTCTCACGAGGTGGAACCAGCTAACAGGAACCGCAATGACGTGTCCCACCCACCGATTCCGATCACGCCCACCTCACGGCTGCCCAGCCGCCTCACGCAGGCTCAATAGGTGCCTACCCGTACACGCAAGACCACAGGCACCTCGCCCGCCGCATCCACCCGTCCGAAGTTGAGCCCGTAGTCGGTCTGGTCGCCGTTGAGCTGTCTTTCGACCTGCCAGCGCCCGTCCACATACCGCCCCTGCTCCACCCGCAACAGTTGTCCATGACGGGTATCGGCCGCCTCGCGGAAAAATTCAATCCGCGCGGCCATGCCGGTGACCAGGAACTCCTCCGGCCCCAGCTGCGCCACCAGCAGCCGGCCGGCGTGGTCGTCGTTGCCGGGCAGGACCGCCGGCGCATCGCCCCACATCGGCGCACCGAACGACACCTTGGCCTGCCAGTCGCCGAAGCGCAGCGTGCGTTGCGGCGCGCCGGGCTGTTCGGCCACCGCCTGCAGCCGGCCGTCGAAGGCGGCCTGGGCGATCACGCGCTGCAGCGGCGCCAGCAGCTTGAAGTTGGCGGCGTGCGCAGCGATCGCGTCGCGGTTGGCCTGACTGTCCTGGTTGCCATCCATGCCGAACACCGAAAAGCCGATCCCGCCCTGCCCCAGCACATGGAACAGATACGGCGCGGTGGCCGCTTCGAAGCCGGTTTCCGAGACCCAGGCCGGGTTGTCCGGCCGCGCGTACTGGCCGATGACCTTGGTGTACTCGTTGTAGTCGTTGGTGTAGATATCGGTACCGATGAAGTCGATCGACGGCGTGGCCGCGCGCCATAGCGCGAACACATTCACCGTCGCACCACCGGACGGGTAATCCATGCCCGGGTAACGCTTGCCCTTGTAGCGCAGCCAGGTGTTGACGTAGAGCGGCAGCGGATAGGCGTGCTTGCCGGCCGCGGCCACCTGTTCGATATACGCCGCCGTCGCATGCGCATTGAAGGCTTCGGCGGCTTCGGCACCGAACAGCTGCTGCCAGCTGCCCTGTGGCTTGCCCAGCGCCTGCGCGATCGCAGCGGGCACCGGTTGCGCGAACGCCGCCTCGCCGGCCGGGCCATGGTCGCGCACCGTGCCGATCGCGCCGGGCTCGTTTTCCACCTGTACCAGGATCACCGTGTGGCGGTCGCCATCGACCTTGCGCAGGTGCTGCATCAATGCGGTGAACGCACGCACATCGGCCTGCACGTTGGCGGCCACATGCGGCGACAGCACATCCACCGGCTCGCCATTGGCATCGCGCATGCGCGGGTAGGTGGCGTCGTCGCGCTTGATCCACTCCGGCACGTAATGCATCTGGCCGTTCTTCCAGCTGCCAAACCACAGCAGGGCCACGCGCAGGCCACGCTTGCGCGCGCCGGCAATCAAGGCATCCACGTTGGTGGTATCGAAGCGCCCGGGCGCCGGCTCGAACTGCTCCCAGTACACCGGCGCCTCCACCGTATTGGCGTGCAGCGCGACCACCTCGTCCAGCGCCTTGGGCAGCACCGCCGGCCAGGCGCTGGAGTTGTGCAGCTGTGCGGCCAGCACGGTGTACGGCGCGCCATCGACGAACAGCGCATGGCGGCCATTCTGGGTAACGAAGCGCGGCAGTTCTTCCGCGCTGGCCAGCAACGGCACACAACCAGTCAGCACAGCCAGCGACCACAGCAGGGCTGCGATGCGACCGCGCGGCCGCGGCATCTTCAGGGCAAGCAAACGCATCATCGCGCCTCCGACGGTAGTGAATTCCAATGCGGCGTGGGTTCGTCGCGCAGATGGCGGACGAAGAAGTCGTACTGGCGACGCTGCACATAGTCGATCGGCCCGCTGGAACGGCCTACCGAATGCTCGCCACCAGGCACGTTGAGCAGCTCGAAGTCCTTGCCGGCCTTGATCAGCGCATCGACCACCTGCGCGGTGGAGGCCGGGTCCACATTGCTGTCCTGCTCGCCGACGATCAGCAGCAGGTCGCCCCGTAACTTGGCCGCATTGACCACGCCCGAGGCCTGCGCATAACCGGCATCCACCGGCCAGCCCATCCACTGCTCGTTCCAGCTGATCTTGTCCATGCGGTTGTCGTAGCAACCGGCGAACGCCACGCCCACCTTGTAGAAGTCCGGATGGCGTTCGAGCGCGCCCAGCGTGCTCTGCCCGCCGGCCGAGGCGCCATAGATGCCGACCCGGCCGATATCGTAGGAAGGGTCCCTGGCCGCCAACGCACGGTGCCAGGCGATGCGATCGGCAAAGCCGGAATCGCCCAGGTTCTTCCACGCCACATCATGGAAGGCCTTGGAGCGGTTGGCGGTGCCCATGCCGTCGATCATCACCACGATAAAGCCCAGATCCGCCTGCGCCTGCATGCCGATCTGCTTGTCGCCACCGGAGTGATAGCCAAACGGCCAGAACGTCTTCGGCACGAAGGAGTCGTGCGGGCCGGCGTAGATGTTCTCGATCACCGGATACTTCTTGTGCGGGTCGTAATCACGCGGGCGCACCACCATGCCCCAGATGTCGGTGCGGCCATCGCGGCCCTTGGCCACGAAGGTCTCCGGCGCGCGCCAGCCGGCGGCCAGCAATTTGTCGATCTTGCCCTGTTCCACCTGCTGCAGCAGCCGGCCATCGATGGCGTGCAGCTCCATCACCGGCGGCAGGTCCGGTCGCGAATAGACATCGACGTAATGCCGGCCGTCGTCCGCGATCGCCACATCGTGATCGGCATCGCTGTGGGTCAGCCGGGTCAACCGGCGGCCGTCGAAATCCACGCTGTACAGCTGCCGGTAGTACGGGTCCTTGCCCGCATCCATGCCGCTGGCGGTGAACCAGATGCGCCGCTGCGCGTCGTCCACGCGCAGCACATCGCGCACAATCCACGGCCCACGCGTGAGCTGCCGCTTGAACCTGCCGCTGCGGCCATCGACCAGGTACAGGTGCCGCCAGCCGTCGCGCTCGGAGATCCACAGCAACGCGTCGCCGCGCCCATCCACGTCATGGCGAAAGCTGCGGTCGGCGTAGACGAAGGTGCGCGCATTTTCGCCAACCGCCACGTGCGCACGACCGCTCTGCGCATCCACCGCGATCACCCGCATGCGCTGAAAGCCGCGTTGCACGTAATCGAAGCTCACGCTGCGGCCATCGCTGCGCCACTGCAGCGGCGACAGCGCATACGGATTGGCGAACAAGGCGGTGTCCACCTCGCGGCGTGTGCCGTCCACGGCAAACAACACCGGCCGCTCCACATCCACCGCATCGCCGGGCTTGGGATATAACTGGGCATGCACGCGCGGCTGGCCGCCGCCTGCAGGCGCCGCTTCCACGCGGGTGACGCGGCGGGCCAACCCCGGACGCACGCGATACACCGCCAGCCGCTGCGAATCCGGCGACCAGGCGATGCTCTCCGGGTCGAAATAATCGTCTGCGCGGCCATCGTCGCTGAGCCGGGTCAGCTGGCCATCGGCAACGCGACGCAGCAGCAGGTTCCAGCCATCGGCGAGCGCTTCCCAGCGGCCATCGGGCGAACGGCGCGGCGTGGTGTCGGCTGACACCGCAGGGTCGCGCACCACACCGAAGCCGCGTGGACGCTGCTGCGCAGCGGCGTCATCGCGGGCGCAGCGGTAGTCCGTCAGGCTGCAACGCCAGGGCGCTTCGCCAAGCGCGAAGCGAATCGCCCCGTCGCTGCGCTCGCCGTCCGGCGCATAGGCAAAGCGCTCGAACGGCAACTGCAACGCGGTATAGGGCGTGCCGGTCGCTGCACTCAATGCCTGCGCCACGCGCAGCTGGTCGAACGCCGGCGTTTTCTGCAGCGTGGCGACATCCATACGAACGAAGGCGAATCCGCCCGGCACCGTCTTGCGGTAATAGAACGTGCCGTTGTCCTGCCATTGCGCCGGCCAGGCCACGTTCTCGGTCAGCGTGCTCCAGTGCGCGCGCAAGCCCAGCGCGCGTTGGTAGTCGGCCACACTGGGCGCGGCCTGTGCCGCCGTCGACAGCAACACGATGCACGCAGCCACCCCGTTCAAGCAGCCACGCAACCAGCGCGATGCACCCGCGCTGCGGCGCAGCTCACTCGCCATCGTCCTCCTCCAACGCCAGCTCATCGCTGCGCAAGCCGCTACGCGCGCCCCAGTGATAGATGAAGAATGCAATTACCGCCACGCTCAAGGTGTCGAACGGATGCGCGATCCAGCCGTGACCGCCGAACGTGCCGGCCCAGGACACCGCCATCACCAGCACGAAGAACACGATCAACCACAGCGATGCGCGCACCTGGCGCAGCAGGCGTGCCCTGCCCTGGCGCGATGGCAGGCGATACAGCACATACAGCACGAACGCGACCACCTGCAGGCCGAGCAACCACGACAAGGTAGGCCAGGTCGACCAGTAGACGATCAAGGCGGCGACGATGAACGACAGCGGCCCCAGCACGGCAAGGCCACGGACGCGAAACGGCCGCGGCAAGTCCGGCGCACTGCGGCGCAACGCCGCCACCGTCACCGGTGCCACTGCGTAACTCAGCACCAGGGCGGCCGACACCACGCCGATCAAGGTCTCCCACGAGGGGAACGGCAGCGTCCAGAAGATCGACAAGCCCAGGCTCAACCACAATGCCGGACGCGGGATGCCCGATTGCGGATCCACCCGCGTCAGCACCGGCAAAAACCCGCCACTACGCGCCCAGCCGTACACCACGCGCGGGGTGGCATTCATGTAGATATTGCCGGTACCGCTGGGCGAGACCATCGCATCGCAGATCACCAGTGCAGCCAGCCACGCCATCCCCAACGCCAGCGCGATGTCGTGGTACGGCAGCGCAAACACCTTGTCGATGCCGCTCCAGCCCGGCGCCAGTTGCGCGGCCGGAATGCTGCCAAGGAATGCCAGCTGCAGCAGCACGTAGATCACCGTGGACAACGCCACCGACAGGATCAGGGCGATCGGGATATTGCGCTGCGGGTCGCGCACCTCGCTGGCCACCGATACGATCGGGGTCAGGCCCAGATAGGCAAAGATGATGCCGCCGGCAGAGATCGCCGCTTCCACCCCGGCCATGCCCGAGGGCGCAAACCCGTGCACGCTCAGGTTGCCGGGATTGAAGTGCTTCATCAGCAGCACGATCACCAGGATCGGCACCAGAAACTTGAAGATGCTGACGATGTTGTTGGCCAACGCAAAGGTCTTGACGCTGAAATAGTTGAGCAGGAAGAACAGCACCAGCAGGGCCAGTTGTACCAACCAACCCCACACGCTGGGATGGCTGCCGCCGGGTTGGTTGAGCAGCGGAAACCACGCCGCCGCATACTGGCGCGCAGCCTCCACCTCGATCGCGATCAGGCTGGAAAACGCGATCAGGGTGATGAAGCCGGTCAACGAACCGAGCAAGGCGCCATGCGAATACTCCGGGTAGCGCACCACGCCACCGGCGCGTGGCAGCGCGGCGCCGAGTTCGCAATACACCAGGCCGAGCAGCAACACCGCGATGCCGCCGAGGATCCACGACAGGATGCCGGCCGGTCCGGCAATGGAAGAGACATGGCTGGCCGAGAACAACCAGCCCGAGCCGAAGATCGAACCCAGCCCGATAAAGGTCAGGTCGGTCAGGCTGAGTCGCTTGTGGAACTTGCCTTGCGTGGTCGCACCGTGTGTGGTCATTGGTCGCCCCGAAGCGTGGATACGCGGTTGGTGTAGCGAAGAACGTCGGCTGGTGATGTTCCGGATCAGTCGCTGGCAGCGGCCTTGGCCGCTGCTGCCGCCGACCCGGCAACATCTTCGGCGGCATACGGCGAGACACCACCGTCGGCGATGAAGCGGTCGATGCGCGCCTCCAGCACCGGCAATGGCACCGAGCCGGTCTGCAGCACCGCATCGTGGAAATGGCGCAGGTCGAATTTTTCGCCCAGGGCGGCTTCGGCCTTGCGCCGCAGCTCCAGGATCTTCAGCTCGCCCAGGTAATACGACAACGCCTGCCCCGGCCAGGCGATGTAGCGGTCCACCTCGGTGGTGACTTCGTGCTCGCTCAAGGCGGTGTTGTCGCGCAGATAGGCCTGCGCCTGCGCGCGCGTCCAGCCCTTGTGGTGGATGCCGGTATCGATCACCAGGCGGCAGGCGCGCCACATCTGGTAGGTGAGATAGCCGAAGCGGTCATAGGGCGTGTCGTACATGCCCATTTCCTGGCCCAGGTACTCCGAATACAGGGCCCAGCCTTCGCCATAGGCAGAAATGTAGGCGTAGCGGCGAAACTCCGGCAGCCCCTGCGCTTCTGCCGCCAGCGGCATCTGCAGCGCGTGGCCGGGCGAGGACTCGTGCAACGTCAGTGCGGTCAGGTTGTACAGCGGCCGCGACGGCAGGTTGTAGGTGTTGACCAGATAGATGCCCGGGCCACCGCGCCCGCCGGTGTAGAACGGCGCCAGCTCCGGCGGTACCGGCTCGATCGCGAAGCGTCGGCGCGGCAGCCGGCCGATGTAATCGCCCACCTTGGCGTCCACGCGCTTGGCGATCCAGGCGGCCTGCTTGAGCAACTGTTCCGGCGTCTTGGCATAGAACTGCGGGTCTGTTCGCAGGAACTGCAGGAAGGCCGGAAACACTGCCTGCCCGGCCGGCGCCTTGAAGCCGCTGGCAGCGATGGTCTGATCCATCTGCGTGCGCAGCCTGACCACTTCCTGCAAACCGATCTGGTGGATCTGCTCCGGACTCAACTCCAGCGTGGTGAACTCGCGGATCTGCGCGCGGTAATACGCCTGCCCGTCCGGCAAGGCCTCGCCGGCCAGCGTGGTGCGCGCGCGCGGCTGGTACTCGTTGCGGATGAAGTCCAGCAGCTTCGCGTAGGCCGGCAGCACCTGCGTATCGATGGTCTGCACTGCCTGCTGGCGCAATTGCGCCTGCACATCGGCAGGCAGCGTGGCCGGCATCTGCTTGAACGGTGCGTAGAACGGATTGGCCTCGCCCTTGGCCTGCACCACGTCGGCGATGGACTGGTCGCGCCCGGTCAGGGTCACCCGGGGCTGGCTGAAACCGCGCGCCAGGCCGGCACGCATATTGTCGGTGTGCTCGGCGAAATAGCGCGGGATATCGGCGAGCATTTTCAGATAGCGCTGGTAGTCCTCGCGCGTGCGCAGCTTGGCTTCGGCGCTGAAGCCCAAGTCGCTCCAGAACGCCGAGTCGCTGTTGAACGGCATTTCCCAGGCGCGGAAGTGCTGCTGATCCAGCAGCACCAGCAGCTGCTGCCGGTACACCTGGTAGCTCACCTGATCTTCGGCCGGCAACTGCGCTGCCGGAATCGCATCCAGCTCCTTCAACGTCTGTTGCCAGTACGCGGTGCGCAGATTTTGCGTGGCCACATCGACCTTGGGCAGATGGTCGGACTGCCTGTCCTGCGTGGCCTGGTTGTCTTCATCCACCGCGCCAGACAGCTGCGCCTGGCGCCAGCGCCATTCGCGCGTGTACAGCGCCTTGAAGCGTGCCGCTGCACTGTCTTGCGTGCTTGCTGCGGGTGCAGGTGCTGCGGCCTGTGCTTGCGACACGGTACCGCCCAGGCTGGCAGCAATCAGCACGCTCAATGCGCTCGCGCGCCAGACGCTGTGGGTGCTCATCCACGTGCCTCCGGCGCCGCCTTGGCCTGCGCGATCCACTGGCGCACGCGCTGCTGCAGCATCGCCAGCGGCATTGCGCCGCCGCCGAGCACCGCATCGTGGAAGGCGCGCACATCGAAGCGATCGCCGAGTTCTTTTTCCGCCTCCGCACGCAGCGCAAGAATCTGCAGCTGCCCCAACTTGTAGCCCAACGCCTGGCCCGGCCAGACGATGTAGCGATCGGTTTCGGACTGGATGCTGGGCTCGTCATCGGACGGATGCGCGTGGAAGAAATCCACCATCTGCTGGCGGTTCCAGCGCTTGTAATGCACGCCGGTGTCGAGCACCAGGCGATTGGCGCGCAACAGCTCGCCGGACAGCCGGCCGTAGTCGTTGTACGGGTCCTTGAAGAAACCGATCTCCTTGCCCAGGCGCTCGGCGTACAGCGCCCAGCCTTCGATATAGGCGTTGTAGCCGGCCTGCTGGCGGAACGGCGGCAATGGCAACGTCTGGGCGAGCGAGATCTGCAGGTGATGGCCCGGCACGCCCTCGTGATAGGCGGTGGTTTCGATATTGACCAGCGTGCGGCTGGCGAAGTCGCTGGTGTTGACCTTGACGATGGCCGGCTTGGTGCCTTCCGGATTGCTCTGCCAGTATTCGGCGCCGGGCGCGCTGCGCCGGAATGCGGGCATCGCCTGCACTTCCAGCGGCGTCTTCGGCAAATGGCCGAACAGCTTGGGCAACTCGGGTTCCATCGCGGCGATGTAATCGCGGTACTGCTGCAGGATCTGCTCGCCGGAGCTGGCGAAGTGGCGCTTGTCGGTGTCCACCGCCTTGCGGAAGCTGGCCAGGTCGGCAAAGCCCTGCGCCTTGGCGATCACCGTCATCTCGCCTTCGATGCGCGCCACTTCCTTCAGGCCGATCTGATGGATCTCCTCCGGCGCCATGTCGGTGGTGGTCTGGGTATGGATGGCATAGCGATAGCGGCGTTCGCCATCGGGCAGCGACCACAGGCCTTCCTGCGCGCGCCCTTGCGCGGCGTATTCGTCGCGCACGAACGCGGCCAATTTGGCGTAGGCCGGGCGCACCTGTTGCTCGATTGCGGCCAGCAACTGCGCGCGCAGCGCAGCGCGCTGGTCGGCCGGCACCGCGGCATCGAGTTTTTTCAGCGGCGAGGCGAACGGGCTCTGCTCGCCGGTCAGCGCTGCGATCTTGTCGATCTGCTCGGGCAGGCGCTCCAGCAGATAACGTGGCTGCACCAGCCCCTCCTTGGCGCCCTGCCGCGACACCGCGATCACCTGGTCGATCACCGTCGGAATCGTCTGCAGGCGCTTGATGTAGTCCTGATAATCCTTGGCGTTCTCGAACGGAAACGCATCGCCGTAACCGGCCAGCCCCAGCTGGATGCCGCCGATCGGCTCCAGCGGCATTGCATAGGTTTTCAGGTCGATGCCTTCCAGCTTGTCGCGCAACTGGCCGAGCATCATCTGCAGGCTGAGCTGGCGCTGTTCGTCCAGCGTCTTGCTGTCGATCGCTTCGAATTGCGTGAGCAGTTCGGCAGTGGCGGTGCGCTCGGCCTGCACGGCTTGAAGCGAATAATCGCTCCAACGATCGTTGTACCGCTTGTCGCCGATGATGCTGGCGAACTCGGGGTTGTGCTGCAACTGGTACTGCCATTGCTTGTCCAGCAGCGCATCGAAGGCCTTGGCGGCTTGCTCGCCGGTTGGCGCAGCGGTGGCTGCAGCAGCCGTTTCCGCTGCCGGCGGCGCCGGCTTGCAAGCTGTGAACAAGGCGGCGGCCAGCAGGCCAATGGCGACGGGACGCAGGTGGTTCATGCAGTTACTCCAAGATGCAATGGCGGCTGTATGAGCGCGCCCGAGCGCGACGGCTTCATCGGGACTGTCCGTCGCGCCCGGGTGCGCTCCTACGCGTGCGTGAGCCTGTAACGGCTCATGCAAACGGTTGGTCGATCGCCGGCGACGGCGGCGTAAACCACTGCGCGCCGGTATCGGTGACGTAAAAGTGGTCTTCCAGGCGCACCCCGAACGCACCGGGCACCACGATCATCGGCTCGTTGCTGGCGCACATGCCCGGCTGCAGCGGCTGCGCATTGCCGCGCACCAGATACGGCGCTTCGTGGATCGCCAGGCCGCAGCCATGGCCGGTGCGGTGCGGCAATCCCGGCAAGCGGTAGTCCGGCCCCAGCCCTGCCGCCTCCAGCACGCTGCGCGCGGCCTGGTCCACCGCTTCGCAGGCGAGCCCGGGGCGGATCGCCGCAAATGCCGCTGCCTGCGCCGCCTGTTCCAGGTCCCAGATGCGCCGTTGCGCGTCATCGGGCGTGCCGTAGATCCAGGTGCGGGTGATATCGGAGTGGTAGCCCTGCACGGTGCAGCCGGTGTCGATCAGCACCAGCTCGCCTGCGCGCAGGTGCTGCACGCCGGGAATGCCGTGCGGAAACGCGGTGGCATGGCCGAACTGCACGATGCAGAAGGTCGAACCGTTATCCGCGCCCAGCGCGCGATGCGCCTCGTCGATGAAGCGCACCAGCTGGTCGGTGCCGATGCCTTCCTGCGCGATGCCGGCAGCAAGCCGCTGCACCAGCAAGGTCATGTCGCAGGCCTGCTGCATCAGCGCCAGCTCGGCCGGTGACTTGCACATGCGGCAGCCGTCGATGATGGCCGCGGCATCGCGGATCGCCGTGCCCAGGTGCGCGCGCAGGCCGGTGTGCACGGCAAAGGCGATGCCCGGATCCAGCGCCAGTGCATGCGCGTGGCGGTCGTCCATCACCTGCACCACCAGCGCGTACGGGTCCTCGTGTTCTTCCCACAGATATTTGGCAACCGCGATCTTCAGCACCGCATCCAGCGAGCCTTCTTCGAACGCGGGGCAGATCAGCACCGGGTCGCCGTCCAGCGTGAGCAGCAGCGCGACCAGGCGCTCGCTCGCGCCCCAGGGCACGCCGGTGAAGTAACGCAGCGACGTGCCGGCGCCGATCAACAACGCATCCACGCCGTGCGCGCGCATCAGGCGGCGTGCGCGTTCGATACGCTGTGCGTATTCCTGCGCGGCGATCGGCGCGGCGCGCTGCGTCCACGGCGTCAATTGCGCGCGTGCCTGTTCCAGCGACAGCCCGCCGATCTGGCTGCTCATGCGCCGGCTCCGAGGTCGGCGGTGCTCCATTGCCCATCGACCAGGCGCGCCACGCCACCGGGATTGCGCTGGCGCAGGTCGGCCGGCAGCAAGGCGTCCGGCACCGCATCGTAGCTGTGCAGGGCGGCGAAGCGGCGGATTGAACCGGGCATGCCCACCGCGGTGAAGCCCGGGTGCCCGGTGCTGGGGAAGGGCCCGCCATGATTTTGCGCCGCGCTCACCGCCACGCCGGTCGGCATCTTGCTGTTGATCAAGCGCCCCACCCGCGCCCGCAGCACCGGAGCGATGGCCTGCCAGGCCGCATCGTCGCTGCCATCGGTTGCGCGGTACAAGGTGCCGGTGAGGTTGCCTTCGAATGCAGCGGCGATCTGCGTCATCTGCGCCACGTCGCGGGCGCGCACCAGCAGGCTCACCGGGCCGAAGGCCTCGGTCTGCAACGCATGCGGGCTGGTGAGGAAGGCCTGCGCATCCACACTCAACAAAGTCGGCGCGTAGCGATAGCCGTCTTCGCCGGTGTGCCCGCCGGCAAGCAGCGCGGCGCCGGCAGCGCGCAGGGCTGCCACACCGTGTTGCACGCCTTCCACGCCTGCGCTGGAAAACAGCACCATCGGCATGGCGGCTTCGAAGTGCGCCGTGGTCGCGGCCACGAACGCATCGCCGGCCTCGCCCTGTGGCACCACCACCACCCCGGGATTGGTGCAGAACTGGCCGCTGCCCAGCGTGCACGAGGAGAAGAATTCCTGCGCCAGCGCCGCACCGCGTTCGGCCAGTGCGCCCGGCAGCAGGAACACCGGGTTGACGCTGGACAGCTCGGCATAGAACGGCACGCTGGCCGCATCGGCTGCGGCCTTCAGCGCCAGCCCGCCCGCACGGCTGCCGGTGAAGCCGATCGCCCCCAGCCGCGCATCCCCGGCCAACCGCAGGCCGGTGGCGTTGTCGACGTGATACAGCAACTGCACCGCCGCAGCCGGCAGGCCCGCCGCAAGCAAGGCTGTGTGCGCAAGCTGCGCCATGCGCTGGCTGGTGGCCGGATGCAGCGGATGCGCCTTGGCGATCACCGGGTTGCGCGCGGCAATGGCCGAGGCGAAATCGCTGCCAGCAATCGCATTGAAGGCGAACGGGAAATTGTTCGGGCCAAACACCACCACCGGCTTGCCGAGTGGCGCCAGATGCGAACGCAGGTCGGCAGCGGTGTCGATGATGGGTTGGGTCCAGCTATAGCTGCGCACCGCCTGGGCGGCCTGACGCAACTGCCCGCTGGTGCGCGGCAGCTCGTTGCCACGCAAGCGCGTAGGCGCCGGCAATGCGGTTTCTGCGTGGGCAAGCGCCACCAGGGTGTCGGCATCGGCATCCAGCGCGTCGGCATAGGCGTCCAGGAATGCGGCAATCCGTTCGACCGGTGCCGCGGCAAGTTCCGCTGCAACCGCTTGCGCTGCCGCAACCGCGGTTTCGACATCCTCCGCACCGCTGACCGGAAACTGCGGCCCGATCGCCTCGCCCGTGCTCGGGTCGGCGGCACGGAAACTGGTGCTCGCCGCGCGGCTGGGTTGCCACCGGCCGGCCAGCAACACCTCGGCCTGCTGTGCGGGAGGGGATTGGAGCGTCTCGTTCATTGCGGCACCTTCGGTTGCATGAGGACAGACCCTGCGCACTGTGCGGCAGCGGCCGACCAAAAAACGACGAGGATGCCGCGCTGATGCGACATCCTCATCCACCCACCTCGCGCTCCGCCGGCCACCGCGTCCGCGCGTGCATCCGTGCGCGGCGCTCATCCGGTGGCGTGCAGCGCGAGCTCATCGTCAGGACAGTTTGGGCGCAGTGGCGATGGCGTGGTCGATGACCTTGAGCGCGGCCTCGCGCTCGGCACCGTCGACCACCAGACGCGGCGCGCGCACGCGCTCACTGCCCACGCCGACCTTTTCCTGCACCAGTTTGATCAACTGCACGAACTTGGGCACGGTATCCAGGCGCAACAGCGGCAGGAACCAGTCGTAGAGTCCCTTCGCCGCCGGGTAGCCACCGTCACGCGCGAGTTCGAACAGGCGCACCGATTCCTTCGGGTAGGCGTTGACCAGGCCGGCGATCCAGCCCTTGGCGCCCATGCTCAGGCCTTCGACGATGGCATCGTCCATGCCCACCAGCAGCGCCAGACGATCGCCCAGCAGCTCCTGCAGCGCGGCGAAGCGGCGCACGTCGCCGGAGGACTCCTTCACTGCCTGCAGGTTGGGGAATTCGGCGGCCAGCTCGGCGATCTGCGCCGGGCCGAAATCGGTCTTGTAGGCCACCGGGTTGTTGTACAGGATCACTGGCAGGTCGGTGGCGGCGATCACCGCGCGCACATGCGCTCCCATCTCGCGCCAGTCGGTGGAGTAGACGTAGGGCGGCAACACCATCAGCCCGCCGCAACCGAGGTCCTTGGCCGCCTTGGCCAGCGCCACCGCCTCACCGGTCGCCAGGCTGGCGATGCCCGGCACCACCGGCACGCGGCCGTTCAATGCGCCGACCAGCGTCTTGAGCACGGCCAGCTTGTCGTCCACGCTCAAGGTGGCCGCTTCGCCCAGCGAGCCTAGCGGCACGATCGCGGTGCAGCCGGCGTCGACCAGTTGATTGGCGTGCTTGGCGAGGAAGTCGTGATCGATCTCGCCGGAGGCGGTGAACGGGGTGGTGATGGCCGGCAGCACGCCATGCCAGAACGCAGCAATACTCATGGATGATTCCCTTGCGAGTCGGAAGTGAACGGGTCGGCCAGCGCCGCGAGGCGGACCGGGAACAACGGCGGCCGGCGGCCGGCGTCGGTGGAAAGCGCGGGCGGGCAGCGCCCAAGCTCGGCGAGCGCGGTGCCGCAGATGCGGCCCTGGCAGGCGCCCATGCCGCAGCGCGAAGCGAGCTTGGCATCGCGTGCATCGTTGAAGTTGTCCAGCGCGCCCAGCGGCACGTCTTCGCAGCGGCACACCAGCGTGTCGGGCTGTGCCAGCGCGCGGATGCGTGGATCAAGCGCGAACTGCTGTTGCAGCACCTCGGCGAACGCACGCGCGGCACGTCGCCGCGGCTGCAGGCGCAGCGCAGCGTCCGGCGCGTCGGCAGCCATGTGCCCGGCCATCGCGCCTTCGATCAGCGCGCAATCGCGTCCGCCGATGCCGCAGGCCTCGCCGGCTGCAAAGACCTGCCGCACGCTGGTGCGCAGCAGTGCGTCCACATGCACCTGTTGATGCGCGCCGTACGCGTCCAGCCGGCAACCGAGCAGCTGTGCGAGCTCGGTGTTCGGCACCAGGCCATAGCCCACCGCCAACTGGTCGCAGGCAACACGCGTGCGGCCGCTGGGCCCTTCGATCTCGATTTCGCGCAGTTGCGTGTCGCCATGTGCGGCAACGACAAAGCTGCCGGCGCGATACGCCATCGCGCGCAATTGCAGGCGCAGCGCCACCGCCTGCGCCGCCTTGCCCGGCCAGCGCCACAGCTGCAATGCGAACTGCCGCAACGCAGCTGCAGAGGTCTGTTCGTGGATGCCAAGCACCTGCGCGCCATGCCGTTGCAAGGTGGCCGCACTGGCCAGCAGCAGCGGGCCGCTGCCGGCGACCACCACACGCTTGCCGGCCAGCGGCCAGCCCTGTTTGGCCAGCGCCTGCGCCGCGCCGGCGCCGGTGACGCCGGGCAAGGTCCAGCCCGGAAACGGCAGCAGCAATTCGCGCGCGCCGGTGGCCAGCACCAGGGCGGCGTAATGCAGTTGCAGGGAACCGTGCGGGCCATCGGCCAGCAGCCAGCCCGGCTGCGCCAGCAGGATCTGCGTCTGCGTCAGCAGCGTGATCGACGCCGCGCCCTGCACCTGCCGCAACAGCGCGCGCGCATCGGCCGGCGCGCCGTGCCGCACATCGTTGCGCCACACCTGCCCGCCGGCACGCGGCTGCAGGTCGACCACGCCCACCCGCACGCCATGACTGGCCGCTGCCTGCGCCGCCGCCAGGCCGGCCGGGCCGGCGCCAATCACCAGCACATCAAAATGCTGCACGCGCTCAGCCATCGGTGCGTACCTGCATGCCGTCGCGCGCATCCACCAGGCAGGCGCGTTGCTGGCCAACGCCATCGATGCGCACCCGGCATTCGAAACACACGCCCATGCCGCACAACGGCGCGCGCGGCTGGCCGCTGCACGACTGCCGGAACTGCAGCGTCGCCAGCGCCACCGCAGCGGCCACGCTGGCGCCGGCCGGCACCTCGACTGCTTGCGCATCCACGTGCAGGCGCACCGTCGCGCTCATGCGGCTGCACCGTGCACGGCACGCGCCGGAGCGTACGGGCTGGGGTCGATGGCCGGCGTGCGCCCGAGCAGGCTGTCCACGATCACCCGGGCGCTCCCCAGCGCTGTGGTGACGCCCAGCCCCTCATGACCGGCGGCCACCCACACATCGCGCCGACCGGGCACCGCCCCGAGATACGGGCGTCCGTCCGGCGTGGCCGGGCGCAGCCCGGTCCACACCCGGATCGCCTGCAACTCGCGCAGCACCGGCAGATAGGCGAATGCGCGCTGCAGCATCTGCTGCAACACCGGCAGCGACAGCGCACGGTCGTGCTCGCCGAACTGGCGCGAGGAGCCGATCAATATCTGCCCGGTCGGCCGCGGCTGCACATTGAAGGCCACGCTGGTGGCGTCGGCGCCATGCGCCGAATCGGCATAGCCCAGTTCCAGTAGCTGATGCCGGATCAAGCCAGGATGCCGGTCGGTGATGACCAGATGGCCCTTGCGCGGGCGTAGCGCCAGCTCGGGCAACAACTGCGGCAAGGCCACCCCGCTGGCCACCAGCACCGGGCCGGCCAACAGCTGGCCATCGTCCAGACGCACGCCCTGCGCCTGCAACTGCTCCACCTTGCGGCCGGCAAACAGCTGCGCGCCCGCCTTGCAGGCCAGGCTCACCAGATGCCGCGCCACCCGCGGCGGATAAACCACGGCCTCATCGGGCACGCGCATGCCGCCGGCCAGGCCCGCCACCAGTTGCGGCTCCAGTGCATACAACTGGCCGGCATCGACGGCGTCGGCATGCAGGCCGGCCGCCGCCAGCCGCGCGATCTTGGCCGGCACCGCCGCCAGTTCGCGCGCATCGCGGGCCACCCACAGCGTGCCGCAGCGGCTGAATTCGGCCTCGCTCAGTTGTGCGAAGCGCTCCCACAGCCGCAGCGAATACGCCGACAACGCCAGCTCGGCCGGGTCGTCGTCCATCGCCACCAGGTGCCCCATCGCCGCCGCGGTGGAACCGCCACCGATCGGCCCCGGCTCGACGATCGCCACCCGCAGCCCTTCGCACGCGGCCGCCTCGGCGCAGGCCGCGCCGACGATGCCCGCGCCCACCACGATCAGGTCGTAGCTGCGTCGCGTGGACGCTGCCGACGGCGCCGCATCGGCGGCCGGCGCGCTGCCAACTCCCTCCGATGCGGGCCGCACTTCGTCCATCAGGCCACGATGCCCCAGGCGAACGGGTCGGCCGGGTCGATCAGCAGCTGCGCGCGCGCGGTGATGTAGGCATGCCCGCGGATACGTGGCGCAATGCCGCGCCCGCTCAGGCGATAGCTCCCTTCGAAGGCGCTGCCCAGAATGCCCTGCTGTACCCAGCGCTCGCCTTCGGCCAGCTTGCCGTCGGCGGCCAGGCAGGCCAGCTTGGCGCTGGTGCCGGTGCCGCACGGCGAACGGTCGTAGGCCAGCCCCGGGC
Organism: Xanthomonas sp. WHRI 7064; assembly: GCF_040202355.2. NCBI lineage: Bacteria > Pseudomonadati > Pseudomonadota > Gammaproteobacteria > Lysobacterales > Lysobacteraceae > Xanthomonas > Xanthomonas sp. WHRI 7064. Next base: position 2,875,192 of record NZ_CP167821.1, read on the forward strand.
ACAGCACGAAGTTACGCGCCACGCCACTGCCGTCCGGTGCGCTGCCGTTGATTTCGATATGGTCGATCTCGCCACCGGCCTCGCCGGTGATGCCGGCCGCTTCCAGCGCCAGCCGGATCGCCTCGGTATAGGCGGTCAGCTCGCGCTGATGCGCCAGGTCCAGCGCACACGGCGCCTGCCCGGTGATGAAGAACCAGTTGCCGCCCCAGGCCACATCGCCACGCACCGGCCCGTAACCGGGCACGTCCACATCGACGTCGGTCGCGACGCGATAGCTGTCGACATTGTCGACCGATACCGTGCCGTCTTCGGCCAGTTCCACGCCGACCGTGCCGACCGGCGTCTCGATGCGGTGCTGGCCCGGCGCAATGCGCCCCAGCTCGGCCAACGTGCGCACCACGCCGATGGTGCCGTGCCCGCACATGCCCAGGTAGCCGACGTTGTTGAAGAAGATCACCCCGGTGCAGGCGCTGGGGTCGCGGGCCGGCAGCAGCAAGGCGCCGACCATGGTGTCCGAGCCGCGCGGTTCGCAGGCAATCGCGCTGCGCCACTGGTCGAAATCGCGACCAAACCGCTCGCGGCATTGCGCCAGATCGCCATCGCCCAGATCGGGGAAGCCGGAGAGGACCACGCGGGTAGGTTCGCCGGCCGTATGGGAGTCGATGACGTCGATGGTGTGCATGGCTCATGCTCCCACTGCCGGCTGGCGGACGACTAGCGTCCAATGCGAGTTGCAAATGCGGAAATCCGCACAATCGACAACCCGGTTCACAGCCCCGCGTTTGCGCTAGGATCAATACAGGGCCGCGCCTTTCGTGCAGCCGTCAATCGTGACCGCCACCATGACGCCGATGGACCTCAACCTTCCCGCGCTGGAAATGCAGACGCTGTTCGATGCGCTGCCGGACGTGGTGTTCTTCATCAAGGACAGCGAGGGCCGCTACACCCATTGCAACCTGACGCTGGTGCGCCGGCTCGGACGCAAACTGCGCAGCGAAATCATCGGCCGCTCGCCACTGGAGGTGTTCCCGCTGCCACTGGGCGGCAGCTACATTATGCAGGACCGCCGCGTGCTGTGTGGCGAGCTCATCGACAACCAGCTGGAGGTGCATCTGTATCCCAACCGCCTGCCCGGTTGGTGCCTGACCTTCAAGCGCCCGCTGTGCGAGGCCAATGAAGTGATTGGCGTGGTCGGCATTTCGCGCGATCTGGGCCAGCCCGACAGCCGGCACTCGGCGTACGAGCGCCTGAGCCAAGTGATGGATCACATGCAGGCCAACTTCGGCGACAACCTGCGCGTGCAGAGCCTGGCCGACCTGGCCGGCCTGTCGGTGGCGCAGCTGGAACGGCACTTCCGCCGCGTGTTCCAGGTGACCCCGCAGCAACTGCTGACCAAGCTGCGGATCGAATCGGCGATGCGGTTGCTGTACGGCGACGACAGCATCGCCAGCATCGGGCAACGCTGCGGCTTTGCCGACCAGAGCGCATTCGCGCGTCAGTTCAAGGCAACCGTCGGCATGACCCCGCGCGATTACCGTGCGCTCAAGGGTCAGTTGTAGGCGCGCAAACACACGCTGACACACCGCTGGCACAAATGCCGAATTCGGCAGCATTGGCGATACCGCGGCGATGCGGTTTGCGCGGGTTGTTGCACCGCTGTCGCGGCGTGCAGGAGGCGGCGCAGGCAGGCTCGCGCTGAAGGTCGCGTCAAGGCGACCCCGGGCCCGGATGGTAGAATTTCGGGTTTCCCCTACCGCGTTGCCAATGGCCAGCTTTTTCCGCCGTAACAAGCCCACCACGCCCGACAGCGCGCGTACCTCGCGCTATAGCCTGGAAGAACTGGCAGCCGCATTCCCCACCGCGCCGTCTGCCGCCACCCCGGCATCGCCGGTCGAGGCAATGCCGACTGCCGAACCTGGCACATCGGCCACACCAGCATCACCCGCGCCTGCCGCACCGGCGCGCGGCGATGCGGTAACGCCGACGCCCGCCGCAACGCCGCCTGCCGCGGCACCGGCCGACCAGCTTGCCCAGGACATCGCCACGCGCACTGGCCAGGCGCAGAGCGTTGCTGCAGTCCCCAATGCACCCACGCCGTCGGCCACGCCGGCGCCTGAGGCCTTGCAGGCGCTGCCCGATCCGCTTCCGTCTGCCGCGCAGCACGCTCCCACGGTAGTGGTGCCGCCACCGGTAGTCGTACAGCCGCACAGCGCACCCGCGCAGCCGGCAGGCACGCCGGCACCGACGCCTGCGCAAGGCGCCGCGCCCGCAGTCGTACCGTCGACCGCAACACCTGCTGCCACGCCTACTGTAGTTACACCCGCTGTCGTGACACCTGCCGCCGCAACAGCCGCGCCCGCAGTGACACCGGCCGTTGCCCCGTTGCCCACCGCCGCGCCCGGCGTCGTTGCCCCGGCCGTGATCAGCGCCCCAGTGCCGGCCAGTTCCGACAACGACAGCATCGTCGGCCAGCGCGATGCGCTACCGGCCGCTCCGGCCGGCAAGCCGGGCTGGCGCGACCGTCTGCGCAACAGCAGCTTCGCGCGCAGCTTCGGCGGTCTGTTCTCGCGCAACCCCAAGCTCGACGACGATCTGCTCGACGAGATCGAAACCGCGCTGATCACCGCCGACGTCGGCATCGGCGCGACCACCGCCCTGGTCGAAGGGCTGCGCAAGCGCATGAAGTCGCGCGAGTTCGCCGATGCGCAGGCGATGTTCAAGGCCTTGCGCGCCGATCTGATCGCGCTGCTGCAGCCTGTTTCCAAACCGCTGGTCATCGACCGCTCGGCCAAGCCCTTCGTGGTGCTCACCGTCGGCGTCAACGGCGTCGGCAAGACCACCACCATCGGCAAGCTGGCCAAGCGCTTCAAGGACGACGGCAACAGCCTGATGCTGGCCGCCGGCGACACCTTCCGCGCCGCTGCGGTGGCACAGCTGCAGGCCTGGGGCGATCGCAACGGCGTGGCCGTGATTGCGCAGGGGCAGAATGCCGATGCTGCCTCGGTGGCGTTCGACGCGCTGCAGGCCGCCAAGGCGCGCGGCACCGAGGTGTTGATCGCCGACACCGCCGGCCGCCTGCACACCCAGACCGGGCTGATGAACGAGCTGGGCAAGATCCGCCGCGTGCTCGGCAAGATCGATGCTGCCGCACCGCACGAGGTGCTGATGGTCATCGACGGCACCACCGGCCAGAACGCCATCTCGCAGCTGCGCCAGTTCCATGCCGCGGTCGGCGTCACCGGCTTGGTCGTGACCAAGCTCGATGGCACCGCCAAGGGCGGCGTGGTGTTCGCACTGGCGCGCGAGTTCAATATCCCGATCCGCTTCGCCGGCATCGGCGAACGCCCGGAAGACCTGCGCGTGTTCGACCCGGTCGCCTTCGTCGATGCCCTGCTGCCGGAAGCCCTGGGCAGCTGAGTGGCAAAGGCCTGCCCGCATCTGCAAGCGCTGTGCGCGCAGGCGCTGCAGGCAGGCTGCACGGTTCGGGACGTGTCCGGCGACTGGTCGCGCGCCAGGCGTGTCCTGGAGTTCGCCCAGCCGTTGCCGGCCGCGTTGCGCAAGCAGGCGCGGCGCAACGCGGAGCTGGTCCATTACCATGCACCGGCCGCACCGCACTGGCCTGGCGATGAAGGCTTCTTCTGCGACCAATGCCGGGTTGGACTTGCGTTTCCGCTGCACTGATCGGCCCACCGCCATACGCGCACAGCCGGGCGTCATCCGCCCGCCGTCATCGCCTTCCTTCGCCAGCAGACCCCATGCCAGCCGATCACGCCACTGCCACCGCTGACGCCTTCGTCGACCGCCTGCTGCACTGGTTCGACGGACACGGCCGCCACGACCTGCCCTGGCAACATCCGCGCGCGCCCTACCGGGTGTGGTTGTCGGAAATCATGCTGCAGCAGACCCAGGTTGCGGTGGTCATTCCGTATTTCCACAAGTTCGTCGCCAGCTTTCCGACCCTGGCCGACCTGGCCGCAGCCGACAACGACACCGTGATGGCGCATTGGGCCGGGCTGGGCTACTACGCACGCGCACGCAACCTGCATGCCGCAGCCCGGCAGTGCGTCGCCCTGCACGATGGCGAGCTGCCACGCGATGTCGATGCGTTGCTGGCGTTGCCCGGCATCGGCCGCAGCACCGCCGGCGCGATCCTCAGCCAGGCCTGGAACGACCGCTTCGCGATCATGGACGGCAACGTCAAACGCGTGCTGACGCGCTTCCACGGCATTGCCGGCTACCCCGGCCTGCCTGCGATCGAAAAGCAGTTATGGCAACTGGCGACAACGCACGTGGCACAGGTGCCGGCCGGCCGCCTGGCCGACTACACCCAGGCGCAGATGGATTTCGGCGCTACGCTATGTACGCGCGCCAAACCGGCCTGCGTGTTGTGCCCGCTGCAGGACGATTGCGTGGCGCGCCGCGATGGCCTGGTGGACGCACTGCCCACGCCCAAGCCCGGCAAGGCGTTGCCCGAGCGCGAAGCCACCGCCTTGCTGCTGGAAAACGCAGACAGGCAGATCCTGCTGCAGCGCCGCCCGCCGACCGGCATCTGGGCCTCGCTGTGGACGCTGCCGCAGGCCGAGACCGACAGCGGCATGCGCGCATGGTTCGACAAACACATCGATGGCAACTACGACCGCGCCGACGAACTGCCGCTGATCGTGCACACCTTCAGTCATTACCGCCTGCATCTGCAGCCCTTGCGCCTCGGCAAGGTCGCACTAAGCCCGGCGGTACGCGACAATGACGACCTGCGCTGGGTCGCCCGCGCCGATCTCGCATCGCTGGGCTTGCCGGCGCCGATCCGCAAACTGCTCGACGCCCTCTAGGCGCGCACTCAAAGGAATCCGCATGTCCCGCACCGTGTTCTGCCAGTACCAGCAATGTGACACCGAAGGCCTGGATTTTGTGCCGTATCCCGGCGAGCTCGGCCAGCGCGTGTTCGCGCAGATCGGCAAGAGCGCATGGCAGGCCTGGCTGGCGCATCAGACCATGCTGATCAACGAAAACCGGCTGTCGCCGCGCGACCCCAAGCATCGCGCGTTTCTCGAAGCCGAGTTGCAGAAGTTCCTGTTCGAACGCAATGCCGACAAGCCGGATGGCTATGTCGCGCCGATGGGCGAAGAGTAAGCACGTCGGGATTCAGCGCGGCCAACAGACCACTGCGCTCACTGCCGGACAGGCGCGGCCGGTGACCGGGATCGGCGTGCATCACGCATGCCCTCCAGATCCTGCGCAACGTCTCCTTCGGGCCCGGGCACTGCTGGCCGCAGCTTTAGCCGTTCTCAGACAGAACAGAACGAAACGGGCGTAGCGCAGGATAATCCTGAAGCGCAGCAGCCGCTACACGATCGCAGCGACCATCTGCAGGCGACTTCCGGGCATCGCATCGCCCGGATGCGTGCGCCTCAACCGACGCCGGTCGGCCCGTCCAGCAGCATACGGATCCGCTTGAGCAGCTCCTTCTGCGTATACGGTTTGTTGACCACGTCGAACTCCGCGCCGCCCACGTCGGTGCGCTGGATGCTGGCATCGGCATAACCGGTGGTCAGCAGGACCTTGATCCTGGGCAGCATGCGCCGCGCCTCGCGGGCCAGCACCACGCCATTCATGCCGCCGGGCATGATCAGGTCGGTGAACAGCGCATCCACTTCCGCATGCTGCTCGAGTAACTCGATCGCCTCGCGCCCGCTGGCTGCGGAGAGAATGCGGTAACCGGCGTTTTCCAGGAACATCCTGGCCACCACCGCCACGTCCTGCTTGTCTTCCACCACCAGGATGGTTTCGCTGCCGCCCTTGTCAATGGCACGGCTCTTGACGGCCTGCAGGTCGTTCTCGAACTCGTTGGATGCGGGGAAATACAACCGCACCGTGGTGCCTTCGCCCACTTCGCTGTAGATGCGCACGGTGCCGCCGGACTGCTTGACGAAGCCGTACACCATCGATAGACCCAGGCCCGTACCCTGCCCCTCGTCCTTGGTGGTAAAGAACGGCTCCATGACGCGGCTGGCCACCTCCGGCGGCATGCCCAAGCCGGTGTCGCTGACGGCAATGCTCACATAGCGACCCGGCGCCAACTGGTGGTGCATGGCCAGATCGTGGCTGGTGATTTCCACGTTCTGGGTCTGCACGGTCACTTCCTTGCGCTCGGACTGCGCCATCGCATCGCGCGCATTGATCAGCACGTTCAACAGCGCCACTTCGGCCTGGGTGGTGTCGATCTGGCAGTTCCACAGCCCCTCTTCCAGCGACTGCCGCAGGCTGATGCCGCCCCCCAGCGTGCGCTCGGCCATGTTGTTCATGCCCGACACCAGGCCATTGAGATTGACCACCCGCCCCCGCAATTTCTGCTTGCGCGAAAACGCCAGCAATTGCTGGGTCAGGGTGGCCGCCTTGGCCGCGGCCGTTGCGGCATGTTCGGCGCTGAAGGCGATGCGTTCGGCGTTCCTAGCGGCATCGCCGGAGACCATCATCTGGATCACTTCCAGATGCCCGGACATCACCTGCAGCAGATTGTTGAAATCGTGCGCGATGCCGCCGGTCAACTGCCCCAGCGCTTCCATCTTCTGCGCCTGGCGCAAGGCGTCCTCGGCATCGCGGCGACGACTCACGTCCAGCTGCGAACCGAAGAAGTAGACCAGGTTGCCTTGCTCGTCGAACACCGGCGAGACGAACAGCGCGTTCCAGAACGAGGAACCATCCTTGCGGTAATTCAGCACCTCGGTGGCGAATTCGCGGCGTTGCTCGATGGACTCGCGCACGTCCTGCACGCTGGCCGGATCGGTTTCCGGGCCCTGCAGGAAACGGCAGTTGTTGCCGATGATCTCCTCGGACGAATACCCGGTCATTTCCAGGAACGCCCGGTTGGCGAACACGATCGGATTGTCGGGCAGGTGCGGGTCGGTGACCGTCATCGGCATCCGCGTGGTTTCCACCGCGGCAAAAAAGATATCCGAGCGATGCTTCTCCACAGGCAGGCTGCGAGATTCGCTGATATGAGGCGCCCGCAGCTCTCCGTGACGGGTATCGTTCAAGTGATGTTCTCCGCGGGGCCATTCCCGTGGCGATAGTCTAGTTGGGGCCGGTGAGTTGATCCCTCACATCCATGAGCCTTTCCCGTACGGCTGCGCCCGCCGATGCAACCCGGCGCGCGGGAGGCAGCACGCGCTAATGCGGCGCCACCTTCGAAAACACGTTGATGACCACCGCACCGGCCACGATCAGCCCCATGCCCAGCAGCGCAGGCGGATCCAGTCGTTGTCCGTGCACGGCCCAGGCCACCAGCGAAATCAACACGATGCCCGCGCCCGACCACATGGCATAAGCGATGCCGACCGGGATCACCCGCAGCGTCAGTGCCAGGAAATAGAACGAAATGCCGTAGCCCAGCACGGTGAGCAGAGATGGCCATATGCGCGTAAAGCCTTCGCTCGATTTGAGCGCCGCCGTGGCGGTGACCTCTGCGCAGATTGCGATTGTCAGGAATATCCAGTTCTTCATGCCGCACCTTGCCCGTGGAATGCGGCGACCATAGCGGCAGGCACCGGCTTGCATGCAAGCGCGCCGCTGTGCGCCATTGCCCGCGCCGTCGCTTGCTGAAAGCAGGCTAATGAAGGCACGGCGGGCGAGCATTGGCAGGCAGGTGCATCGGTCGTTTTGCCGTAGCATGCGCGGGCAGCAAGCAGCTCTTGCGCTTCATTCGGCCGTTCTGGCGCCGTTGCGCGCGTCTTTCCAGCCAGCGCAGGCTCTGGCAATCATGCGATGCCACCATGCCGGGCTACCAGACCCAGATTCACGAGTTGACCTTCGGGCAACTGACCTACGTCATCCGCGCGCTTGCCGATAAACAGCAATACGCCGATCCGGACGAAAGTGCGGCCGATGCCGGCATCTCCTCGGCGCAGTGGAGCCTGTTCGGGCAGGTCTGGCCTGCCGGCCAGCTACTGGCCGAAGCCATGGCCACGCGCCCGATCGAAGGCCGGCGCATTCTCGAACTCGGCTGCGGCCTGGGACTGGCCAGCCTGGTGTTGCGCCGGCGCGGCGCCGACGTGGTCGCCAGCGATCATCACCCGCTGGCAGAGGTGTTCCTGGCGTATAACGCCGCACTCAACTCCCTGGACTCGGTGCCGTATCGCCGGCTCGACTGGGACGCCGGCGCGCTGAACATGGGCCAGTTCGACATGATCATCGCCAGCGACGTGCTGTACGAAACCCGCCACGCCACCATGCTGGCCAGCCTCATTCCCGCGCTGGCCAGGCCCTCGTGCGAGATCGTCATCAGCGATCCGGGCCGCGGCAACGCCAACGCGCTCTCGCGCATGCTGGCGGACATCGGATTTTCGTTGGTCGCCGGCGACCGCCAGGCCGCAGCTCAGGTGGCCAAGGCGCCGCGCCTGTTCGTCTACCGGCGCAACATGGACAACTGGTGGCCGGCAGGCGGTTGATCACCCTGCCGCGTCACTCGGGTGTAAGCGTGTAGGCAGACAGTGCAATCGGCTTGCGCGGATCGGCCTTGATCTCCTTGTGCTCGCTCATGCGCATTGCATCGGCATCGGGCGCGTTGTCGGTATTCATCTCCCAGCTTTCCAGCACGCGCTTGTGGAACAAGAACTCGCCGCGCGCACGGTCGTAGCGGAAGGTGATGTAGTCGGTCCAGTGCTGGCCGCAGGCCACGCCATTTTGCACGGTGAAGTAGGCGCCCTTCGCCACCAGGCCTTGTTCGCCGTCCAGAAACGGATCGCACTGCCCGCCTTCGTCGGCCTTGAAGATCACCCGCGTATTGCGCCCGGCAATCACAAAGCTGCCGTCGGCAGTGGCCACCAACACCAGCAGGGTCCGCGCCGGCGCCGGGTCGCTGTTTGTCTTGCGCGCATCTTCTGCCTTGGCGCGCAGGGCCACCACATAATCCGGCCGCCCATCGGCGGTCAGATCCGCCTCGGCAAGGCCGATGACCGTCTGCCCGACAGGCAGCAGCCTGGACGCAGCGGCCGGCAGTGTCGTCGCTGCGGTGCACGGCGCGACTGCGGCCATTGTCAGTGCCAGTGCCAGGGCCAACCACAAGCATCGCGTCGTCATCGCCGTTCCTTCATCTGCATGGGACGCCAGCATACGCGGCTATCCAGGTCGGCCGGCTGGTGGGGCACCATGCGAGCATCGCGCCTGCGTAGTCGATGCTGCGCGTTGCATCAGTTGGGCCGCAGATCGCTCGGCCGCGGGTTCGAAAATACGAGCGTGTCTGCCAGTGCAATGGCACACGGATAAGAACGGCAGTTCATCATCAGCGGCATCACCGGCGGCACGTTGTAAGCGAGCCCGCGCTGCCAGGCCTGCGGGGCGCTGATCGCCAGCAGCGCCGGTGTCCATGCGCGGCAATCGCTGCTTCTTCGTTTCCAGCGATGCACCAGTGCACGACGCGGTGGCACGTTTTAACAGTACAGACACGGTCCAACAAAGCCTGACGCCACAGTGCCGGCACCAGGCCTCAGGGCCGGTATTCCTTCGGATCCAGAAACTCGGCGAGACAGGAGCCCACACGCAGCGCCTGCTCGCGCGCATCGCCGCGGTATTCGCCCTGCCCCGCGCCTTCGATCGTGGCGATCGGCGAGGGATGGTCGCGGTGATACACGAACGCCGTCGACGACCACTGCGTCTGTCCAGGAGCCTGACTTTCCATGGTTTCCACGCGGAACTCCCCGCAGTAGCCGTGGATCAACGTGCGTCGAAGTGTCTTGTGCGTCATGTGCGGAAGTATCGCCACGCGCAGTTGAAGACCACGTAGAAAAACCACCGCGATCCGGCAGCGCGCGATCCGGCTCCAACCCCTTGGGTCATTCACCGGACGCAATCTGCCAAGCCCATTCAAGGGCGGGCCGTACCCGCATCCGCCCGTCGGGCACCTTCTCCCTAGGGGAGAAGGAACAATCGGGCGCTGCTCAGCAGCTGGAGCGCACGCGCCGCCCAGGGGCTGGCGTCACAGTACGGAGCAACACAGCAGTTCGCCCAGCCGCAGGCGACAGGTCTGCCGGCAAACGCAAGCAATCCATCCGCAGCAATCGCTGCAACTTGGCGTCAACAAAAACAGGGAAGAGAGTTTGCACATCCGGCGATTGCCGGGAAGCCTTGCGAACGAAGGCTTGGAAATGGTGGCCGAGGACGGAATCGAACCGCCGACACGGGGATTTTCAATCCCCTGCTCTACCAACTGAGCTACTCGGCCACTACCTGCAACACGATGCCTGCGTTGCGAGGACGCGCATCATAGCGAGCAGGCGCAGTTTGAGCAAGCATTGTGATGAACTTTGTTGCGGGCCGGCGCGGCGACCGTGCTTTCCCGCACCGGTTCACGCCGCGTGGCGTGCGACATGGCCTAGCCTGCGCAGGTCCCGAGGAGATTGTCATGCACCTGCCCCGCCTGCTGTTGTCGTTCGCCATGCTGCTGCCGTTGATGGCCGCGGCCCAACAGCCAGTACGCGCAGTGCCGCAACTGGACATCTCCCGCTACGCCGGGCAGTGGCACGAGATCGCGCATTTTCCAGTGTCGTTCCAGAAGAAGTGCCGTAGCGACATCACTGCCAGCTACACCTTGCGCGACGACGGCTTGATCGGCGTGCGCAATGGCTGCCGAAGTGCCGATGGCGAGCTGACCCAGGCCGAGGGAGTGGCACGGCCGGTCGAGGGCCGGCCCGGGCAGCTGCAGGTGCGCTTTGCGCCGGAGTGGCTGAGCTGGTTGCCGATGGTGTGGGCCGACTACTGGGTGATCGCACTCGATCCGGACTACCAATGGGCGGTGGTCGGCGAACCGGATCGCAAATATCTGTGGATCCTGTCGCGCTCGCCACAGATGCAGCGCGCGCAGTTCGAACAACTCAAGCGTCAGGCCACGCAGATGGGCTACGACCTGTCGCCGCTGATCGTGGCTGCGCCCTTGCGTTGACGCCAGCGGCCTGAACGCAGGCCGCGCCGCGTGATGTGCCGCGACGCCTGCACCCGGACACGCCCCGAGGCAGCAAGGCAGCAACCGTACTGCGTAGTATTCTTGGCGCCGCCTCATCCCGCCAAGGACTTCCGTACATGCGTCGTGCCTACCGTCTCCTGATCGTGTCGCTGGCCTGCGGCCTTCTGCTGAGCGCCTGCGGCGGTGCGGTCCGCCGCGTGTCCGAGCCGGCCGCCAGCATCCAGCAACTGACCGTGCGTGCCGATGGCTCCTGGTCGGTCGATCTGCGGCTGCAGAACTACAGCAGCATCCCGATGCAGTTCGAGCGCGTGGCGCTGGAGATTTCCGCCGGCGATCAGCTGGCCGGCAAGCTCGACCAGAGCGTCGGTATCTCGATCGGCCCTGAAACCGCCGACGTGGTGACCGTCAGCGTGCAGCCGACCTCGCTGGGCCGCCTCACCGTGGCCGATGTGCTCGCCGGCGGCCGCTCGCTGCCTTACTCGCTCAAGGGCACGGTGTGGGCGACCCCGCAGGACAAGAAGCAGCGCGATTTCAGCGTCGAGTCGCGCAACACGCTCAGCCCGGCCCCCGGCCTCAACGGCGTGCTGCGCTGACGCGCACGCCTTCCCGCACTCGTTTGAAGGATCCCGCATGAGCAGCTACACCGCCCCGCTGACCGATTTCCGCTTTGCCCTGCACGACGTGCTCGGCGCGCAGGCCCTGTTCGCCCGGCTCGGCTATGCCGACGCCAGCACCGACATCATCGACGCCGTGCTCGAAGAAGCCGGCCGCTTCACCGCGCAGGTGCTGGCGCCGCTCAACAGCATCGGCGACGAAATCGGCTGTGCCTTCGACAAGAGCACCCATGCGGTGACCACCCCGCCCGGCTTCCGTGCGGCCTACGACCAGTTCGTGGCAGGCGGCTGGAACGGCCTGACCGCCGAGCCGGAGTTCGGCGGCCAGGGCATGCCGCACACCCTGGGCGTGCCGCTGAGCGAAATGATCAACTCGGCCAACCTGGCCTGGGGCAACTTCCCGCTGCTGTCGCACGGCGCGATGGAAGCGCTGCGCCAGCACGGCGAAACCTGGCAGCAGGATGTCTTCCTCAAGCCGCTGATCGACGGCCGCTGGACCGGCACCATGTGCCTGACCGAGCCGCATTGCGGCACCGACCTGGGCCTGCTCAAGACCCGCGCTGAGCCCAACGCCGACGGCAGCCATGCCATCACCGGCACCAAGATCTTCATCACCGCCGGCGAGCACGACCTCACCGACAACATCGTGCATCTGGTGCTGGCCAAACTGCCGGACGCACCGGCCGGCGCCAAGGGCATCTCGCTGTTCGTCACCCCCAAGTTCAAGGTGGACCGCGACCGCAACGTGGGCGAACGCAACGCGCTGCACTGCGGCTCGATCGAGCACAAGATGGGCATCAAGGGTTCGGTGACCTGCGTGATGAACTTCGAAGGCGCGCAAGGCTATCTGGTCGGCCAGCCACACAAGGGTCTGCAGGCCATGTTTACGATGATGAATACCGCACGCCTGAGCGTGGGCCTGCAGGGCATCGGCCTGTCCGAACGCGCGTATCAGAACGCGCTGCGCTACACCCGCGAGCGCCTGCAGTCGCGCGCGCTCAGCGGTGCCAAATTCCCCGACAAGCCGGCCGACCCGATCATCGTGCACCCGGACGTGCGCCGCATGCTGTTGACCATCAAGTCGCTGACCGAAGGCAGCCGCCTGCTCGCGCTGCACGCGGCCAGCCTGGTCGACGTGGCCCACCGAGGCACCACCGAGCAGGAACGCGCCGACGCCGAGACCCTGGTGAGCTTCCTCACCCCGATCTCCAAGGCCTGCCAGACCGAGTGGTCGATCGAGAACACCTACCACGCGCTGCAGTGCTTCGGCGGCCACGGCTACATCCGCGAATACGGCATGGAGCAGTTGGCCCGCGACGCGCGGATCACCACCATCTACGAAGGCACCACCGGCATCCAGGCGCTGGATCTGATCGGCCGCAAGACCGCTGCCAGCCAGGCGGCGGGACTGAAGCTGTTCCTGGCCGATGTGGAAACCTTCGCCAATGCGCAGGAAGGCAATGCCGCACTGGCCGAGTTCATCAAGCCACTGCGCGACAAGTGCAGCGAGTGGGCGATGCTGACCCGCGACGTGCTCGATCGCGCCGCCCGCAACCCGGACGAACTCGGTGCCGCCAGCTACGACTACCTGTTCTACTCCGGCTATGTGGTGCTGGCGTACTGGTGGGCGCGCAGCGTGGCCGCTGCCGATGCCTCCGCGCACAGCGAGGCGTTCAAGCGCGCCAAGCGCGAAACCGCCCGCTTCTACTTCGCACGCGTGTTGCCGCGCACGCTGACCCATGCCGCCACCATCCGCAGCGGCGCAGCGCCGTTGATGACGCTGGAAGCGGAGTTGTTCGGCGAAGCCTGAGCAAGCGCCATCATCGCGGCGGGCTGCCGTTGTCGTAGCGGCCCTGGCCGCGACGAGGCATTACCGATCGGCAAGACGTCGCGCCCGGATGCGCTCTCACGGCAACATCCCAGGATTGCGCCGCTGTCGTAGGAGCGGACCTGGCCGCGATGAGGCGGTACCGATCGGCGAGACGTCGCGCCCGGGCGCGCTCCTACGGCAACATCCCAGGATTGCGCCGCTGTCGTAGGAGCGGACCTGGCCGCGATGAAGGCGGTATCGATCGGCGAGACGTCGCGCCCGGGTGCGCGTCTGCGGCAACAGCGCAGGATTCCGCCGCTGTCGTAGGAGCGGCCCTGGCCGCGACGAGGCAGTACCGATCGGCGAGACGTCGCGCCCGGGTGCGCTCCTACACGGCTTAGCAAGGCCTGCAAGGCGTCAGAACATGGTTGCGCAGCGCGGCGGCCGGGGCGGCTGGGCGGAGACGTGCTGACCCCTGATTGCAAGACGCGCGCCAAAGCCATTCGCTGCGATACACAAACTGTCAACGATCGGGTATAAGCTGTTTTCCCGATGGAGACAGACACGCACGCAGGTGATGTGATCTTCCCCGGAGGCTCTTCTGCTCCGGTCGCGGGCAGCGCTGTCGCTGCGATCCAGCAACTTCCCACTCTGCGCCTGCTGTCGCTCGATGCGCATGGCCGCGTGCTGGACTGGATCAACTGGCAGGATGCCGCCTGTCTGTACGCACGCGATGCGGTGTCCTGGACGCTGGGCGAGCCCTGCATGCAGATCCATGGCGGCATCTCGCGCCTGACCGGCGAGCGCAGCGTGCTGGAATTGCATCCCATCATCGCCGCGCGCGGGCACGCGCGTTCGCGTGCGCTGGACCCGACGCCGACGCTCAGCAACACCGCCCTGTTCGCGCGCGACTCGCAGCTGTGCATGTATTGCGGCCAGCACTTCAGTCGCCCACAGCTGACCCGCGATCACGTCATGCCGGTCTCCAAGGGCGGCCGCGACAGCTGGGAGAACGTGGTCACCGCCTGCTTCCAGTGCAACTCGCGAAAGGCCAACCGGACGCCACAGCAGGCGCATATGCCGTTGCTGGCCGTGCCGTACCGGCCGAGCTGGATCGAACATCTGATCCTGTCCAACCGCAACATCCTCTCCGACCAGATGGCGTTCCTGCGCGCGCAGTTGCCCAAGCGCTCGAAACTTTCGCTGTAGTCCGCCATGCCGGCTCGGCGCGGTGTTCCGGCTTGAGCGCCAAGTACCAGCGTTGGCAATAGCCGACAGAGAGAAGGTGTCGTCGACGGTGTCGAACGCGTCTTTTCACAACGACGCATAGCCTTACATGGCCTCGCACCCGTTCTCCCCATGCGCCGGCTCCACCCGAGAGTCATACGACAGCCGGGCAACATCCCCGACCCGTGCCCCAGGCCGCTGACCCAGGTGCGGCAGATTGCCGCAGCCCTGGGAACCCGGCACGCGCGCCTGCGCTGCCAGCAGGCTCGGCCATCACTTCCCGCTGACAGCTGAACCGGTTTGCTTGCCGGGCCTTCGCATGGGGAGGACAATACGGCTTCAGAACATTGACACGATGATGATCGACTCCACCCGCTATCCGCGCCTGTCCCGCATCCAGACCCCCGACGATCTGCGCACTTTCGACGAGGCCGATCTGACCGCGATCGCCGAAGAGCTGCGCGCCTACCTCATCGAATCGGTGGGCAAGAGCGGCGGGCATTTTGCGGCCGGCCTGGGCGTGATCGAACTCACCGTCGCCCTGCACTACCTGTATCAGACCCCGGTCGATCAGCTGGTGTGGGATGTGGGCCATCAGACCTATCCGCACAAGATCCTTACCGGCCGCCGCGACCAGATCCACACGGTCAAGCAGAAGGACGGCGTGGCGCCGTTCCCCAAGCGCGAAGAGAGCGTCTACGACACCTTCGGTGTCGGGCACTCCTCGACTTCGATCTCGGCCGCGCTGGGCATGGCGATCGCCGCGCAGCGCAGTGGCGACGAGCGCAAGGTGGTGGCGGTGATCGGCGACGGCGCGATGACCGCCGGCATGGTCTACGAGGCGCTCAACCATGCCGGCGGCATGGACCCGGAGCCGAACCTGCTGGTGATCCTCAACGACAACCGCATGTCGATTTCCGAAGCGGTCGGCGGGCTGACCAAGATGCTGGGGCGTGCCAGCGGCAGCCGCACCCTCAACGCCATCCGCGAGGGCGGCAAGAAGATCCTCGGTGACAAGAAGAACAATCCCACCGCGCGCTTCGTGCGGCGTTGGGAAGAACACTGGAAGGGCATGTTCGTGCCGTCCACGCTGTTCGAGGAAATGGGCTTCCACTACACCGGCCCGATCGACGGCCACGACCTGCCCGGCCTGGTCGGCGCGCTGAAGACCCTGAAGACGCTCAAGGGCCCGCAGCTGCTGCACGTGATCACCACCAAGGGCAAGGGTTACGAGCTGGCCGAAGGCGACCAGATCGGTTACCACGCCGTGGGCCCGTTCGATCCGAGCAAGGGCCTGGTCGCCAAGGCCGGCGCCAAGAAGCCGACCTATACCGATGTCTTCAGCGACTGGGTCTGCGACATGGCTGCGGCCGAGCCCAAGCTGCTGGTGATCACCCCGGCGATGCGCGAGGGTTCGGGCCTGGTGCGTTTCAGCAAGGAATATCCGCAGCGCTATTTCGACGTGGCGATCGCCGAGCAACACGCGGTGACGCTGGCCGCCGGCATGGCGACCCAGGGCGCCAAACCGGTGGTGGCGATCTACTCCACCTTCCTGCAGCGCGGCTACGACCAGCTGGTGCACGACGTGGCGGTGCAGAAGCTCGACGTGCTGTTCGCGATCGACCGCGGCGGCGTGGTCGGCCCGGACGGCGCCACCCATGCCGGCAACCTGGACCTGAGCTTCCTGCGCTGCGTCCCGCACATGGTGGTGATGGCGCCGGCCGACGAGGCCGAATGCCGTCAGATGCTCACCACCGGCGTGCGTTACGAAGGCCCGGCGGCAGTGCGTTACCCGCGCGGCACCGGCCCGGGCAGCGCACTCGATGCATCGCTCACCAGCCTGCCGATCGGCAAGGCGCAGCTGCGTCACAGCGGCACACGCATCGCCCTGCTGGGTTTCGGCGCCAGCGTGGATGCGGCAGAAGCGGTCGGCCGCGAGCTTGGCCTGACCGTGGTCAACATGCGCTTCGTCAAACCGCTCGATAAAGCCATGCTGCTGGAACTGGCCAAGAGCCACGAAGGCTTCGTCACCATCGAAGACAACGTCGTTGCCGGCGGCGCCGGCTCCGGCGTGGCCGAGTTGCTCAACGCCGAAGCGGTCACCATGCCGATGCTGCACCTGGGCCTGCCGGACAGCTTCCAGCACCACGCCAGCCGCGAAGACCTGCTGGCCGAGGCCGGCATCGACCAGGCCGGCATCCGCGCTGCGGTGCTCAAGCGCTGGCCGCAGCTGATGGCAGGCAAGCCGCCCGCGTTGAATGCCGCTGCAGGCTGAAGCCTGCGCGGGTCACACGCGGCGGCAGTTGCGGCAGGCGGTTGCAGAATCGCCTGCCTGTGCCGGTAATGCCGTATGCCGCGTGCTGACGCTGATGCGTTGACCCGCAACACGACCGATCCCGCGCGATAACGCATCAGACCTGCGGCACCGCCCCAGTGCGTGCAAACGCCTCCACCAGCCGCAGGATGCGCGCCTGCGCATCGATGTCATGCAGCTCTGTCTGCAATCTGCGCACGCCCGCTGGCAGCTCGGTGGCGGCAAGTGCCTCGCGCAACAGCACAGGCAGGCCGTCCAGCTCGCGCAACCACCACGACGCACCTGCGCGCTGCAGGCGCGCGGCATGGTCGAACTGATCGTAATCCAGCGGGTAGACGATCGACGGCAAGCCCGCGGCCAGGCAGGCATACAGGATGCCGGCACCGCCATGGTGGACGACCAGGTCGTAGCGATGCAGCTGCTGCGCGTAATCCACGTACGGCAGGCGCTGGTAGTTGCCGTGCGTCTGCGCTGGCGCCGCGGCGGTATCGCCATCGCTGAAGTGGAAGATCACCTGCGGAAACTGCAGCGCCACCGCACGCAGCACCTGGTCCATCCGCTGCTTGACCCATTGCAGATGGGTGCCCAGCGTCACCAGCACATGCCGACGATCGGGGACAAACAGCGGCGACGCAACCGCTGCGGGCGGCGTGCACAGCTGCGGGCCGACGAAGCGCACCGCCGCCGGCCAGCGCCGTGCCAACTCGAACGACGGCAGCCCCAGGGCCAGGATGCAGTGCGGCGAATACACCGCCTCGCTGCGATCGCTGCGATAGATGGCCGGCAATCCGGATGCGCGCATCTGACGGCGGTAACACAGGTGCAGGCTCCGTTTGAAGCCACGCGTCAGCCGCCGCGCCATCGCCTGCCAGATCCGCTGCGCTGCCGTGGATGGCGGAAGCAGGCCGCCGAAATACGCCGGAGGCCCGTCGCCGGTTTCGATCACGCATGGCGACGGCATGCTGGTCCACCAGGCGATCCCCATCGCCTGCGCTGCCAGCCCCGCGCTGGGCAGGGTGAAATCGGCGATCACCAGATCCGGCCTCCGCTCGCGCCAGCGCTGCCGTACCGCATCGCCCACCCGCGCCATCATGCCAAGCGCGCTGTGCAACTGTCGGCGCAGCCGCAAGGGATTGTGGCCTACCGCATGCGGTGGATTGGCGATATCGAGCAACTGCTGGTCGGCTTGTGCATCCAGCACGCCGACCGCGCTCAGTCCGCATGCATGGATGTGCGCCAGTGCCGCCGGCGTGCTGATGACCTGGACATCGTGATGTGGCGCCAGCTGCCGGGCGATCGCCAGGATCGGATGCAGATGGCCGCTATACGGTGGCGCGATCAGATCAATGCGCATGTTCCCTCCCCTGCACTGCCTGCTCGACCTGCGCGATGAAGGCCTGGCATTCGGCCAGCACTGCCGCATCGCACAGATAATGCAGATGCCCGCAGGCAGGCGTCAGATCGGGCGCACCGGCGAACAGCGCGCGCGAGATCCAGTCGCCGCTGCCCTGGACGACGCGCAACTGCCCGAACGCGCCAGGCGCATCGCATACCGGGCCATAGGTGAACACCGCGAGACGCGTGCGCAGCGCCTGCGGCAGCTGCAACGCTGTCAGCAACTGCAGGCCACAACTGCCGGCCAGCAGTACCGTCGTCGGCGCCTGCTCCAGCAGCGCCACTACGCGCATGCGATCTGCATCGGCAACGCGTGCGGCGCGCGCGGCCAGATACTGGCGCGCGTTGGACACGCTGGCACGCCACAGCGGCATGTGCCGGTAAGTTGGACTAGCGGAGCGATACGGATAATTGCAGTCGATCAGCCGCCGGCCCGGGCCTTGCAGCTGCAGCAGAAAATGCTGTTGTTGCATGCTCAATGCGCAACTCTCCGGATCGCTTTGCCCGGTGAGGAAGGCGATCTGCAGGCTGGCACCGTCAGTCCGCACGAAAACGCCCATCCGGCAACACGCGATAACGCCGGGTGCGCCAGCGGATCGTGCGCACCAGCGCAGCATGCAGCAGATGCAGCGGCTGCAGGCACTCCGCAACGACCGACAGCAGCGGACGGTGGCGAACCGCACCGCTCACCCGCCATTGCACCAGGCACAGCAGCAGCGCACGCAGCAGCACGGTGCCCAGCACCCAGGCCAGCGCCGGCCAGCTCGCCTGCACGCAGGCACAGGCCAGCAAGGCCAGCAGCAGCAACGGCGGCAGCCCCTGCAGCACGCCGATCGCCGAACGCACGCCCACGCTCTGCCGACGCAGCAGGATCAACGCGAACAGCATCCATCGATGCATCTGGCGTGCGTAGCTGGCCAGATCCGGCATCGCGGTGCGCATCGCCACCGGCGCGACGGATTGGCGGAGTCGACCGCCGCGCTCACGCACCAAGGTGGCAATGGCCAGATCGTCGGTGAGCTGTTGCAGTAACGCGGCAAACCCGCCCCAGGCACGCAGTTGCTCGGTACGCGCGGCATAGCACATGCCGTTGATGGTCAGCGGCGCGGCGAACGGCAGCCAGCCCAGGTAGGTCAGTGCCGCATTGTTGTTGACGAACTGCGACAACAGCCGGCCTGGCAGCGTGGCGCTGTCCTGGTAGTACGGCAACGCGGTGACCATATCGGCGTCGGCCAGATCCTGCAGTAGGCGTGTGAGCGCGCTGGCGCTCAGCTGCGCATCGTCGTCGAGGACCAGGCTGATCGGCGCGCGCACATGCGCCAGCGCGTGCTCGAGCTTCCAGGCCTTGGGGTTGATGCCGGCTGGCGCGGCCGGCACCCGCATGCGCTGGATGCGTGCATGCGGATGCAGCGCGACCAAGGCATCGGCAACGCTATTTCCCGGGATATCGTCTGCATCCAGCAACCAGACAAACTGCGCGTCCGGCAGCGCTTGCAGGTTGGCCGCAAGCATCTGCTGCAAATGCGCATCGCCCCCCAGCACCGGCTGCAGGATCGCCACCTCGGCCTGGGTTGCGCTGGCGCCCCCCGCTGGCAGCGCGCGTGCACCACGCAGCACCCACAGCACTGCAGCCGTCTTGACCATCAGCACCGCCAGATAGGCAGCTGCCACTATCGGAACGACTACGCCCACTGCGCCGCCTGCCAACGCACGAATGCCTCGATGCCTTGTTCCAGACTGACGCTGGGCGGCCCGAGATCGGCGAGCGTGCGGCGTGGGTCGAAGGTCTTGGAATAGGCGAACGCACCCACGCCGAAGCGCGTGATCGGCGGCTCGCCGCGCAGGCGCAGCACGCGATACGCCGCCTCCACCACGCTGGCCGTGCGCAGTGCGGTGGCGATGCGCACCTCGCGTCGCGGCAGCGGCAGCTGCAGGCGCGTGAGCAGGTCCAACAGCAACTGCTGCAGATCCACCGGCTGCGCATTGGTGAGGTTGTAGGCCGGCTGCAACTGCGGCGCGGTCGCAGCGCGATAGAGGTAATCGCACAGCGTATCGATGTAGATCAGGTCGCCGATCACCGGCTGCGTCTGGCCGACGAAGCGTGGCAGCGCACCCTTGCGCGCAGCGGCGATCACACGCGGGAACAACACCGTGTCTCCCGGCCCGAACACCGCACGCGGGCGCAGCACCGATTTGTCGCCCGGATACTGCTCCAGCAGCGTTTCGCCAAGGTATTTGGTCTGCGCGTAGGTGTTGACGAACGTCGGCCCGATCGGGCTGTCCTCGCTGAGGTCGTATTGATGCTCCTCGCGATAGAACACCGAACTGGACGACACATACAGCAGACGCGGGCAGCCATGGCGCTTGCAGAAGTCGATGACGTTGGCGGTGGCCTGGACGTTGTGCAACTGGAACTGCGCGCGCGTGCCCCACGGCGAGGCCAATGCCGCAGCGTGGATCACCACATCCGGTTGCCACTGCAACGAGAACGGCCGGCTCAGATCGATACGATGGTAGTTGGGCAGATCGCTGGCGCGGCGCCCGATGCCGTGGATCTCCACACCCGGCTGCCCCTGGAAACGTCGCAGGAAGGAACCACCGACAAAGCCGGATGCACCGGTCACGAGAATACGCAGGCTCATCGCCACTCCGGTTGATAACGGTCAAGGCTGGGTTGGCAATGCGACGGCAGGATGGCCAACTCCGGGTGTGCATGCGACAGCGCGTGCAGCTGCTGCACGGTGCGCCGGAACGCGCGCCAATCGTGCAGCAACAAACGTGTGGGCCAGGCAGGCCACTGCAGCGCAGACCAGGTCGCCGATGACCACACCGCGTCGGCGCACAGCAACACCTCGCGGTCGTGTTGATCGCGCAACCACAGCCCCATCTGCCCGGGCACGTGCCCGGGCAACGGCACGGCCAGCACGCTGCCGTCTGCGAACAGATCGTAGGCCGCGCCCAGACCTTGCCAGGCGCCGGTCAGCGCACGCAACGGTGCTTGCTCGGCAAACTGCAGGCGTCGATCGAAATCCTCGGGGAGCAGCTGCGGCAACAACGCACGCCGCAGGCCGCCGAGGCGCGAACAACTGCGCAATTGTTGATAGTCGGCGCGCAGGCACAGAAAGCGCGCGTTAGGCAGATCGCGCAGACCGCCGACATGGTCGGCATGGAAGTGCGAAATCAGGCACCAGGCGATCTCCTCCAGCTGCACGCCACGGCGTGCCAGCTGTGCGCCCAGCGTTTCGTGCGCGGGCAGGCGCACCGGCGTGGTCCAGCGATACAGGCGCTCGGGCCAGGGATCGGTCGCGCGGAAAAAATGCTCGGCATACCCGGTGTCGTATAACAGCGCGCCGCGCTGCGGATGCCGGATCAGCACGCTCAACGCGGGAAATTCCACGGCATGCCAGTGGCCGTCCGCACGCACCATGCGCTCGCAGTGGCGGCAATGGCCGATGCGCAGCAACTCGAGCGACACGCGCGGCGGCATCAGGGCGCGACCTGGTCGGAACATGCGCACATGCCCTAGTACCGCAACACCATGCCGCCGATCGCCAGCCCGGCACCGGTGCCGAGCAGCGCAACCAGATCGCCACGCTGCACGCGCTGTTCGATCCGGGCGTGGTGCAAGGCATGCGGCAGCGAGGCGGCGACCTGGTTGCCAGTGGCCTGCAGGATGCGAATCACCTGATCGGGGCGCAGCCCCAGCGCCTGCACCACATGATCCAGGCCTCCACCGGAGGCCTGGTGCGGAACCAGGCAGCGCAACGCTGCCGTGGTGGTGCCGGCCTCGCCCAGCAACCGTTCCCAGAACGCAGGCAGATGGCGCGCCGCGAACCGGTAGGCGCCACGCCCATCCATGCTGAAGCTGCGCAAGGCCTCGGGCGACTGTTCTTCGCCGCGCGGATAGCGGGTGCCGCCGCCGCGAATGCGGCACAGTTCCGCGCCGTCGCCGTAACTGGACAGGCGGCTGGACAGCAGTGCCGAGCCATCATCGGCGGCGCTGCGCCCCACGACCACCGCGGCAGCCCCATCGCCAAACAGGCCGGCGGTGGCCGGCGTCGATGCCTCCAGCCCGCCCGATGCCACCTCGCTGGAAACGATCAACACGCACCGGTAGCGCCCGAGCGCCAACGCATTCGCGGCCATGTCCAGCGCCACCAGAAAGCTCAGGCAGGTCGCATTGACGTCGAAGGCCGGAATGCCCGAATCGCCCAGCCCGAGTGCGCGCTGGATCAGCACCGCCTGGCAGGGAATCGGCTGCTCCATGACGCTGCAGGCCGAGATCAGGCAATCGATCTGACCGGGGTCGATGCCCGCGCTTGCCAGCGCCTGGGCCGCCGCCGCCGCACCCATCGACGAAGCCGTCTCGCCCTCGCCCACGTAATGGCGCGTGGCCACTCCCGAGCGCGCGAAGGTGGTGCCTGCCGGCAGCTGCCAGCGTTGATCCAGCTGTTGCGAGGTCACCTCCGTGGCGGGGACATGGCGCCCGGTGCCCAGAATGCGCAGCGGCAATGCGTTCAACACGGAGGTCTCGTTGGACAAGGCGCGCAGCATACCGTGGCTGGCGTGGGCCGAGCCGATCGATCGCCGGAGCGCGCATCGCGCATGGACTGCCTGCGAGGACGGCGATCGGTCAGTCGATCGCCACCTCGTTCCAGACCACAACCGCCGGGCAGTCGTGCCGACGTGTCAAGGCGCTTCCACCGCGTATCCCAGCGCCTGCAACCGCGCCAGATAACCATCGGCTGCGGTCAGCCGGCTGATCGGCAGCACCGCGAAGGTGCTGCGATTGCGTTGCAGCGCGGTGGTGGCGATGCTCAGCCAGTGCTCGCGCATGCGCCGCTCCAGATCGTCGATGCCACGCTTCCTGGCGGCGCCGGAACTGGCCATGGCGCTCATGCAGGCGGCCTGCGGATCTTCGCGTGGCAACTGGCGCAGTGCCTCGATATCGCCCACCGACCAGGCGTTGGCGCGCTCGACCATCGTGGGAAGGTCGCGCTCGACGGTGACCAGGATGCTGCGAAAGCACGCGGTGTCGTCCATGCCACCGGCGCGGAACTCCTTGATGGCCTGGCGCGGGTCGGCGATCTTGTAATCCAGCGCGGTGGGGGTCGGCTTGATCCCGGCGCGCTTGGCGGCACGCTCCACCACCGACCAGATCACCGGCGAGCGCGCCAGGCCGGAGCGTTTGATCGCCGCCTGATACAACTCGCCGGCGGCAAGCATCGGGCGCTTGCGCTCCACCCCACGGTCGCTGCCGAGATAGCGTGCCTTGGCAACCGACCAGCGCGCATACAGATCGGCCGGCAGCAGCTCGCGCAGTTCGCGGCCGTCCTCGTTCTTCATCGCCTTCATTGCCGAGGGCAGCAGGGTCAGTTTGCCGAAGAACCCCATGTCCGCATCGATCTGGACGGTCGGAGCCATCAGCACCTGCTGCGACTGGCCGATGATCGTTTCCACCTCGGCCGACTGCCACTGCAGCCGCTTCGGCAGCGGCGACACGGTGCCCAGGATCCACAGCACATGATCGCCCTTGCTGACCTTCCACAGGCCCGGGCCGGGCTGCACGCCGCGCACCACCATCGCTTCCAGATCGACCACGGCCGGCGGCGATGGCGCGGCTGGCTGCGGCGTCGTGCCATCGCTGGCCGACGCCAGCAACGCCACCAGCATCATTCCCACGCCCCACCCCGCCCGCTGGCCTCGCATCACGTCTCGCCCCCTGTGTGAGAACGCGGACACTACGCCAAGCCGGCCATGGCCGCGTTAGGGAAATGTTCGCCGCAGCCGCCGATGGCTCAGCGTGGATCCAGGCTGGCCAGGTGCGCGGCCAGCGGCGAGGCGCCGTCGAGCAGCGCGAATCCTTCCCAGACGAATCCCGGCGAGACCGTGCAGCCCACCAGGGTGAAATCGCCAAGCGACCGCGCCGCCTGCCAGCACCCTGCCGGCACCACGTGCATCGGCTCACCGCGCTCGGCAGCATCCAGGATCAGGCGTTGCAGCTGCCCGCTGGTCTCGTCGTAGATCGACAGTTCCAACGCATCGCCCTGCTGCCAATGCCAGCTTTCTTCCGCATCGACGCGATGCCAGGCGCTGGATTCGCCGGCAGCGAGCAGGAAGCGGATGGCGGTCAGCGCCGGGCGCGGCTGACCGCCCTCTGTCACCTGGCGCGCCGACGCATACACGCGACGGAAATGCCCGCCCTCGGGATGCGGGGCGAGTTCGAGCGAACGGATCAGGTTGGCGGCGGTCGGATGCATGCCTACATGCTAAGCCAGCCGACCCCGCGCGTGCATCACGGCAGGTGCTTGCCCGCACGCAGGCAGGTACGGAAGAACACCAGCAGATCCCAGCTATAGCGCTTGAGCAAGCGACGCGGCTCGTTGAGCAGCCGGTACATCCATTCCATATGCAGGCGCCGTACCCAATCCGGCGCGCGCTTGGCGGTGCCGGACAGGAAATCCAGCAACGCGCCGACACCGAACACCAGGGGCACGTTCAGGGCATGGCTGTGATCCAGGATCCAGCGCTCCTGCAGCGGGTTGCCGAAGGCCACCAGCAGCACATCGGCGCCCGAGCGATTGATGCGCTCGGCCAGGCCCTCGCCGGCGGCGGCAAATTCGCCATAGCCGTCGCACATGCCCACCACCTGCTGGCCCAGGGTTCCAGTCAAGGTCGCGGCAGCGGTCTTGCCCACGCCCGGACGACCACCGAGCAGGAAGAACTTGAGCGGCTGCGCGGCCTCGCGACACAGATACGGAATCAGGTCGGTGCCATTGAGGTTGCCGGCAAAGCGGCGGCCATGGATCAGGCGCGCTGCCAGATCCATGCCGATGCCGTCATTGACGATGCGCACGCTGGGCTCGCGCATCCGTAGCCGCAGTGCCTGGCATTGCACAATGAAATTGGTGTTGGCAAAAAATACCCGGCGTGGTTGCCGGGCGGCCAATGCGTGAAACAATTCCAGTGCAAATGCTTCCTGCGTGGTGGAGAGCACCGGAAATCCGCCAAGCGGAATCACCACGCCCTGCGGCATCGCCGCGTTGGCGGTTGCTGTCGTCTCCGTATCCACGTGCCGGCCCTGCATCATCGAATCACCAAAGGTCGTAAGGAAACGCGGCCAGCAGCCCGGCCTGCAGTTTTTCCAGATCGAAATCGCCGTTACCGCCAAGCTTCAGGCACTCTTCAACGCTGTTGCCCGAGTGCCACTGCATGCGTCCGGTGCCGTTGTAGTAGTCGTCGTACTTGAAGCGATCCTCGCCGTTGCCCCAATCCAGGTACACCGCCGGAATCCCGTACGCTTCGGCAAGAATCAGCCCGTGCAGCGAACTGCTGATCACCAGCTCGGCGCCCAGCAACGCACTCATGAAGGTTGCAGGCTTGACGTTGGGAAACACCAGATGATCTGCGTACGCGCTGTACTTCTCGACCGGCTCGTTGAAATGCGGAACGATGGCGAAGGGACGCTTGTTCGCCGTTCCCAGTGCATCGGCCGGGAAAAACATCGGTGTCAGCAGACCGGGGTCGCCATAGACTTCCGGCACCGCGATCCCGCGATCGAGCAGGAATTGACGCGTCTTCGGACCACGCACTGCACGCACATCGAGCGTGCTGAAGGTATTGCGCTCGGCGGGAATCTTGCCATTGATGCCGCTGCCCCAGACGGTGTCGCCGTCCTTGGCAAAATGCAGCACCGACCCGATGGCGATCAGTTTCTTGCTGAGATCACGCTTCTCGATCAGCGTCTTGTCCTGCAAGGAGAGCACACAGGACACAATCACCTTGGACAGATGATCGCCCATGTTGACGCCAGCGTTCTTCGGCTGCCACCAGAACAAGGCACGGCGTTCCGCATGTTCGATCCATTTCTGCAGCAAAGCATTGGCCATAACGAGCAGTCTCCTTCTAAAGTTGGGTGCGCCGCATCAATGCGAGAGCGCGGCCTCCGAAGAAGCACGCACAGCTGCGCCATCTTGCTGCGGGTACAAACGGGTTTCCGGATACGCACCGGGATTCAGTACGCGATCGGTGGTGTCGGACCAATTCAGGCATTGGCGGTAACGCACGCGCGGTGCTTCCAGCGCGCGACTGATGGCCGCAATGACCGACTCACCGTTGCCGGGAGTGTAGCCGAAACGCGATTGATACGGCCCCACGACGGCATTCGGACACACCGCAGGCAGGCCGAAGAAATCGTATTGCAGCAACTTCATCGAACTATCGGCCAGATACACCGGCACCTGCTCGGATGCATAAGGTGCGATCCCGAAACGGGCGTGCTTGATGTAGCCGATGGTCTCGGCGTGCTTCATCTCGCCATAGACGATCACGTTGTCGCCATAGCCGGGATGCCGCCCCATGCCCGAGCCGATCACATGGAACGTGACCTGCGGGAACGCCTTGCTGGCAACCACGAAGAAGTCCGGATCGAACAACATCGAGCCCACCGCAACCGCATGGATGCCCTCGCCATACGGCGATGGGTCACCCAGCTGATCCAGGTTGTGATCCACACCGTGGCCGACGTGATAGACGTTGTCGCGGCTTGCCACTTCTTCCGCCATTGCCGGCGACACCAATGCGATCACATCCAGCGTCGGTGCGACCCGATCGAACTCGCGCTCGATATAGGACGCGACATTGATCGTGCTCAGGCCATCGGAAGCACGATAGACCAGTTTCGCTGCCGGATTGACGCGCTTGGCCAGCTCGATGAAGGCCACCGCGATACCGCTTTCGAACACGATCACGTCCGCCTCGCGCATCCAGTCCAGCAACTGGCGTGGCGGATGTGCGGCATACCAGCGGAACATCGCATCTTCGACAGAACGCAGCCAGGCGCGGCGCGTGTTGAACGGATGCACCGTCGTGCGCCACAGGTAACACTCCACGCCCTTGTGCGACACCACGGTGTTTGCGGTGTCGTCCAGCGGCAGCCGCATGTCGCCCTTCATGCGCGATAGCCGGCTATAGCGCAGCGAGAAAAACCGCGTGGTGCCGCGCAGCGCGAGTTGATCGGTGATGAAGTGAATGTTGGCGCGCCGTGGCGTGCGGTAGTCGTGGGCGGACAAGACCAGATAGCAAGGCCGGCGAATGCCGGAAGCGGCGGCGGGTGTATCGCTCATGGGCCGTGTCCTATGAATGAGTGGGAGTAAGCATGCAAGAACGCAGGCGAAGACGATGTCGATCTCATTGGCGTGCCTTGGCCTGCTTCAGCAACTTGCGGATGTTGAGGATGGCAACGACATCGCGACGGAACGCCGGCCAGATCGCCAACGCCAGCAAGCAGACCGCCGCCATCGCGGCCGCACCGACAGCCAGCTGCTGCCACAGCGGGCCACCGACGGTGATGGATGCGTAATACGCGCACACCCCCGCCACGCCATACGCGGTCATCGCACGCACCGCATTGGTGAACAGTGCAACCACCGGTGCGTCGGAGATCTTGCCGACCCAGACCAGCGACAACGGCCAGGTCACCAGCAGGCCGAACGAGTAGCCGATCGCCACGCCCATCGCGCCCCAGCGCGAGCCGACAAAGATGCAGCCGATCAGCACGATGCGGCTGACCAGCGAGAACAGCAACTGCGCGCGCATCAGGCCCCTGGCAAGGAACACCCAGTAAGTTGCATAGGACGCAGTCTGGAAAATACCGCCCAGCGTCAGCACCTGGAACAGGGGCACCGCCTCGCGCCACTGCTCGCCGAGCACCAGCACGATCAGCGGCATGGCCAGCGCGCAGGCGAAGGCAAACAGCGCAACGATCAGATGCACCATCACCGTCTGCCCGCGCAGCAGGAAGGCGCTGAAACGTTCGCGGTCGTCCTGCAGCTGCGACAACACCGGCAACGCCACGCTGGTGGCGGGCGCGTTGATCTGATTCAACGGCATCATCAACAGCTGAAACGCACGGTTGTACAGGCCCAGTGCGTCCGGACCGGTGCGCCAACCGATGATGACCTGGCCGACGTTACGGCTGGCATAGCCCAGCAACTGCGCAGCCATCAGGTTCCAGCCGAAGCTCATGAAGTCGCGCATCGGCGCCGAGCGTTGGTACCCACCCGGCAACCAGCGTGCACAGCTCGCCGCGATGATGAAATTGACTACCGCCTGCACCACCTGCTGCACCACCAGCGCCCAATAGCCCCAGCCCAGCAAGGCGGCAGCGACGGCCGCGCCCAGGCCCAGCACCTGCGATCCCACATCGCTGAGCGCAACCTGGCCAAACCGCAGCCCGCGGCTCAGATGCGCACGGTACTGCGTGGTCATGCCGTTGATCAGGAAGGTCACCGCCAGCGCCTGGGAGATTGTCACCAGCGCCGGTTCTTTATAGAAATTTGCGATCACATGGGCAGAGGCGTACACCACCACCGACAACGACAAGCCGATGCCGCTGTTGATCCAGAACAGGTTGTCGCGTTGCTCGCGGCTGACATGTTTGGCCTGCACGGCAGCGGCAGACAGACCGAAATCGCGCAGGATCTCGGCCGCACCGACAATCGCGGTGACCATCGCCATCAAGCCGTAGTCGTAAGGCGTCAGCAGGCGCGCCAGCAGGATGATGCCGCCGAACTGCACGACCATCTTGGCCGACTGGCCGATCATGGTCACCGCTGCGCCACCGGCGGCGCGCGAACCGAGGCTGCGCTGTGGCGGCGGCGTGGGGGAATTCATCGTTGGGATCTCTGCGGTCACAGCGCGGCGTCTCCATCCTTGCCGAGCGCTTCCAGGTAGGTGCGGTAATGCAGCTGTCCGATCCGTGGCCAGTCACGTTGCGAGAGATCCGGCGCCGGGCCGCGCGGCGCGGCACGCACCTGGTCCAGCATGCCGGTCAGCAGCGCCGCATCGAATTCGCCTTCATAGAGAAACACCCAGCCCGGCCCCACTTCTTCGGCAATTGCCGCATTGGATTCGCTCCACGGTGCCAGCACCGGGCGCGCCAGCGACAACGCCAGCAGCAAGGTGCCGGAGTTGTGCATCTGCCGGTACGGCAGCACCACCAGTTCGGCCTCGCTGACTTCACGTGCAAGCACCGGTTCCTCAACATAGGCCAGCAAGGCGCTCACACGCGGATCCTGCGCGCAGGCCTCCTCCACCAGGCTGCGCATCTGCGGCGTGGCCGGGTTGCCGACGATACGCAGCTTCAGGCGCGGATCGTCGACCTGACGCATCACCTCCAGCAGCGTTTCCACGCCCTTGTATGGGCGGATCAGGCCGAAATGCAGCAGCCGCCCCGGAACCGGCGTGCCTTGCGGCATCTTTGCAAACCACTCGCGATAATGGCCGTGCAGGATGGTGTCGGTGAATGGCGGTCGCGGCGGCGTGGTCGCGTTGATGCGGATCCAGCGACGCGTCAGCCGGTCGATCCAGCGCAACAGGCCGCGCTCGCGCCAGCCGCGATCCTCGTGCGGTGCCAGGTTGTGCAAGGTGCGCACCACCGGCGTGCCGGTCAGCTGCAGCTTGAGCAGCAACAGCGCCGCACACATCTGCTTGGCCAAAGTGCCGACCGCACTGGGATGGCGCAACAGATATTCCGGCCAATGCAGATGCAGCACGTCGTAGCGCGACAACAACGCATCGCGCATCGAAAAGAAGCGCGGCTGCACTGCAGCGGGCAGCGATGCGTAGAGCTGGGTCAGATACGGATTGGTGCTGGCATTTGGCTTTTCGGTGGAGAACAGCACGGTGACCTGCGGCTGCGCGGACGCACGCGCACTCGCTGCCGATGCAGGCGCGCTCATCGCACTGCCTCCCGGGTACGGCGGGTGCCCAACGCGGTGTGGTATTCGTCGACGTAACGCCCGACCACATGCTTCCAGTCGTAGCGGCTCACGTACGCCATCGACGCTGCACGACGCGTATCAAAATCCACATCCGCCTGCAGCGCCAGCGCCTGCACCTGGTCTGCGGCCGCGTCGATCCGGTCGCGGTTGACGATCACGCCCTGCCCCGATTCGCTGGCAAGCCGCACGAACGGCGGGATGTCGCTGAGGATCGGAATCAGGCCGGCACTCATCGCCTCGACCGCAGCGATGCCGAAGCCTTCATGGCGCGACAGGCAGACGAAGAACTGCGCCTGCCGCATCAGGCTGCGCAACTGCTCCTGCGACGGCGACATGCTGAGCTGCACCTTGTCCTGCAGGCCCCGCTCGGCGATCGCCTTACGCAGGTCGGCCTCGTTCAAATCGTATTCGCGCCCGGCGATGATCAAGCGCCACTGCGGGTCGCGCTGCAGTACCGCCTGCAGCAGCTCCAGGGTTTCGATCAGGCCCTTGTTCACCGACCAGCGGCCGAAATACATCATGGTCCGTCCCGGCGTGGCTGCGCCCTGCCCTGCGTATTTTTCCACGTCCACGCCGTTTTCGATCACCCGCAAACGCGCCGGCGACACCACCTTGGCGAACAGCTCGCCGTCGTTCTCGCTGGTTGCGATCACCCGCGCATACGCCAATGCCGAAGTGCGGGTGAGCGTTTGAAACCATAGCTGCTTCATCCGCGAGGCATACGCAGTGTGGAAGAAGCCGCCGTGCGTGGACACCACCATCGGCTTGCCATGCAGCGGTTTGGTCAGCGCCAGATAGTCGTAGAAAAAATCGATGCCATGCAGATGCACCAGATCGGCCGAGCGGATCGCGCTCAGCACGGACGGCGCCAACGGATAACGCGATGAGCCGCGATAACCGATGCGTCGGATCGGCAAGCCCTGATACGTCTCCTGCTGCGCAAGCTGCGCACCCGGATCGGTAAACACCCGATCCAGGGTCACGACCTCCACCGTATCGGCACTGGTGGCCTGGTGTTGCCGGGCCACATTGAGAACGACTTCCTCCATGCCTCCGATCGAAGGATGGAATTGGCGGACGACATGCACCACTTTCATTACGCCAATCTCCTGTGCCAGCGACGCAGACACATCTGCATGCTCGGCTGATCATTCTGGAAGCTCGTCATTTACGTTTCAATCCCAACATCCACGGCGCAACGCGCACCAGCACCGCGCGCATCGGCACACTGACAGCGACAGCGAACGCGCTCAGGCCCATCGCCCAGGCCGGTGTGCCGATCAGGCTGCGAGCGATCACACCCGTTCGTGCCACCACACTGGTGAGCACCAGGAACACCAATGTGTGCGTGCACAGGATCAGCAAGGTATTGCCACCGATCCACTGCAGCCAACGCCACTGTCGAACGAAATACGCCACGCACAAGGTCATTGCGGTGCCCAGCAGGCTGACCAGCAGGAACACCGCAGCGGAATGCCCGAACTGCAGATTGTTCACATCCACTTGCCCGTTCCATCCGGCCAGCCACCACCATGCTGCCGCCAGCACCGGCAGTGCCAACGCCCACACCGAGGCGCCAAGCGCGCGCAGTGCATCGGCATAGCGCGACAGCCACCCGCCCACGGCGATGAAGAACAGCGCGACAGGCAATACATCCAGCGCCAACGGAAGCCGCAGGTGCAACGACGGAAACCAGCCTGCCCATGCCAAGGCGAGCAACAGACTGACTGCTGCCAGAGCCGCCGTCGTCAGGCGCGTACGCAAGGCGATATAGGCCAGCGTGGTGACGAACAAGGCCGGCAGGAACCACAACGCCGGAAGCACGTACAGACGCGTGCCGTTGGCCCAGAACAGGCCGACAAACGGATTCCACCACGGCAGCACATGCGATGGATGCGCCGCGCGGCTGGTCACTCCCATCAGCAACCAGCAGGCGTAAGCCACCAGGAAAAACGCGACATAGGGAACCAGCAACGTGCGCGCCAACTTCGCGATCGTCGCCACCGTCATTGCGCGGCGGCCGAAGCGCTCGCCCACCCAGCCGGACAGCACGAAAAATAGCGGCACATGAAAACTGTAGGCAAACAACTTGTAGGCGGCCGGCATGCCGTTGGCATGCCCCAGCACCACCAGGACAATGGCCAGCGCCTTTGCTGCATCGATCTGCCAATCGCGGGTCAATGCAGGCGCTGGCGCGGCCTTGGCACCCAGGCCGTCGTGCCTGGACGCGTTAGAATACGGTGCAGTGGTCATGGCGCAGCGCCGCTCATGCCGCCACCGGGCGGGCACCCAGGGTCCACGGCGCAAAACGCATCAGCAACCAGCGCAGCGGCACGCACGCGAGCAGCGCAAACACCGTCACGAACACTGCCCAGCCCAGGCCCGGACGCGAGGCAGCGAATCCGCCGGCCAGCGCCGCCACACCGGAGAGCACGAAGAACACCAGCATATGGGTGCACAGGATCAGCAAGGTATTGCGGCCGATCCACTGTATCCAGGCCCAGCCCTGCACCAACCGTGCGGCACAGATCACCATCAGTGAGCCGAGAACTGCGCTGACCACAAACCCGGCGTGGTTGCGGCCGAACTCCAGCATGTTGACGTCGATGCGGCCGTTACGATCGGCCAGCCAGGCCACCGGCAACGCCAGCAGCACCGTCGCCAGCGCGCTGACCGGCAAGGAGCTCGGCAGACGTGCGGAAACGTGGATCAGCAAGGCGCCCAGCGCGTAGAAGCACAGCGACACCGGTAGAACGTCCAGGCCGAAAAAAAGTCGTACCTGCTGGCCAGGAAACCAGCGCATCCAGCACCAGGCCAGGATCAACGACGCCACCGCGATCACCACCGGCGACAGCCAGCGCCGCAGTACTACATAGCTCAGCACCGTCACCAGCATCACCGGCAGGAACCACAGCGGGGGCTGCACATACAGATCGGGGCCGATCCCGGTGAACATCGCCACGATCGGCTCCCACCACGGATGGCTGCCCCAGCGCGCCGCCTTCTCGCCGATATTGCGCGTCAGCAACCAGTACGCGTAACCGAGCAGATAAAACGTCACATACGGCAGCAACAGGCTGCGTGCCTGCTTGCTGATGGTCTGCGGCAAGCCGGTGGTCCGCGACGCATAGCCCGCCGCCAGCCAGCCGGACACCATGAAAAACAGCGGCACATGAAAGCTGTAGGCAAACAACGTCATCGCATGCGGCACGCCCTTGGCGTGGCAGAGCACCACCAACAGAATCGCCAGGGCCTTGGTGGCATCGATACGCGGGTCGCGGCTGCGCCCGCCGGTGGCAACGTACGCGCCGACGACCGGTGCAACCGGCTGCGGTGCTTGCGTTGCCGCCACACTCATCGCGTGCCTCCCGCGGGCAGTGGCAATCGCGCCTCGTCGTCGGCCGAATTCTGGCTGGGCAGCTGCGTAGCGCTGGCAGCAGACCAGGTCGGCCGCATGTGCCACAGGCAGCCGCACACGAACCACCACAATGCCGACGTCTTGATCGAGAAGTAGCCGTTGGACACCAGCAAGCTCAGCGCGAATGCAAAGATTGCCAGGTTCTTGAACAACTGCCCTTCCTTGCTCGGCATCAACAACAGGAACGAATACGACAGCAGGAAGGCGAGCACGCCGACGATCGACTGCGATGCGATGAAGTAGGCAATGCCGCTGTCGAAGTAACGGTACGCCTGCGCAAAATCCAGGCCCATCCACGAGTTGAAGGACAGGTTGTTCATCGAATTGACGGTGAAGAAGATCCGGCCCATCGTGTTGTCCTGATAGGCCGTGATCCCGGTGATCCACACCAACAGCCACGCCGTCATGATCACGAGTAGGAAGACCAGGAACGCCAGCCGTTGATCCAGGCGTTTCAATAGCGGCGACAGCAGCACCATCAGCACGCAGGTACCCGCCGCAAGTCGGCCGTCGGAGGCCACAACCATGAAACCGATCAAACCGACCGACAGGATCAGCATCGAGGGCCGCATCCAGCGCCAGAACACCAGCACGATCGCGGTAAAGAAGCAGATGTAATTACCCATCGTCACCGGCTCGATGAACATCGAGGAGGCGCGGGGAAGATTGGAGCCCGGCAGGAAGTTACGCTCGCCCGGTCGCGTGGCGCTGACGAACAGGTTGCTGTCTTCGTTCCAGAACCCCTCCGCGCTCATGCCGCGCGCGTTGACGAAGAAGCTCTTCGGGTTGACCAGATCGCCATAGGCGCTGGGCATCGCCAGTTCGAACGCCGCAACCAACGACACGATGATGGTCATGCGCACGAACAGCTTGGGCACCGACCCGGTATAAGCCGAACCAAGCACCACGAACGCAAACACCACCAGCGCGTCGCGAAAGAATTTCGGATCGATCTGCCAGTTCACCAGAAAGCGCACGAACATCAAGGTGACGATCAGCCCCAGGCCGCTGATGATCAAGGCAATGCGCTTGCGGCTCATCGAGCCCAGGCCGAGCAGGAAACACGCGGCGTAGACCATGAACTCGACTGCGTAAGTGATCACCGGACGTACGGTGAACACGTTCGCGTTGATCAGCGCCAGCACCAGGTTGTAACCGACGCCGACCAGCAGCGTCAGCTCGATCAGCAGGTTGTGCCAGCGAACGCGGGCCTCGTCGCTCATTCGGATCAGCATGCAGACGCCTGCTTGAGAGGGGCGGCTGCGATGCAGCCGCCCGCGGCGCTCGGCGCGCCAGGTCGCACACTCCCCGCCATCATCAGTACGCGGTCTTCTGTCCGAGCACACGCACTGCGGTCAGCACGATGATGCGGATATCCAGCCACAGCGACCAGCGACGGATGTAGTCCAGGTCGTACTGGATGCGCTTCTTCATCGTGCGCAGCTCCGGGGTTTCGCCACGGAATCCATTGACCTGCGCCCAACCGGTGATGCCCGGCTTGACGTAATGGCGCTGCATGTAGTGATTGATCAGCTTTTCATAATGGGTGTTGTGCTGCGCAGCGTGCGGGCGCGGACCTACGATCGACATGCTGCCACCGAGCACGTTGAAGATCTGCGGCAACTCGTCCAGGCTGCTGCGGCGCAGGAACGCACCGAAACGGGTGATACGGGTGTCGTTCTTGGTCGCCTGCTGGATGGTGGTGCCATGGTCGTCATGCACACGCATCGAGCGGAACTTGAACATGTAGAACTCGCGACCGCCCAGGCCATGGCGACGCTGGCGGAAGAACACCGGACCCGGCGAACTCATCTTCACACCAACCGCAATCGCAGCCATTAGCGGCCACAGGCCCATCAGCGCGATCACCGCCAGGATCTTGTCCTGTAGCGCCTTGGCGACCACGAAGTAGTTGTCGCGGTCCACACCGCCCTGGCGCAGGTTGATCACCGGCACGTTGCCGATCTGCTCGCCGGACTGGTTCAACAGACCGAAGTCGAACAGGTCCGGCACCAGCTTCACGTTGATCGGATAGCGATCCAGGCGCTGCAGCAACTGCTTGATGTGGTCACGTTCGCCCAGCGGCAGCGAGATCCACACCTGCTCGACCTGGTTGTCCTTCAGGTACTCGATCAGCGCGTCCGGATCGCCCAGGCACGGCAGCGACTGACGCTGCTCGGTCACGGCAATGTCGTACGGCGTGCGGAAGTAGCCGACCAGGTTCATGCCGACCCAGGGATTACGGCTGAGGTAGTGATTGATCTTCATCACCGGGTGACGCAGACCCACCACCACTACCCGCTGCACATCCACACCCTGGGTGCGCAGGTGATTCAGGAAGCCGCGCAACACCGTGCGGGCTGCCACCAGCGAGGCCAGGCCACCGACAAACCACAGGCCGATCCAGCCGCGCGAGACCTGCTCGCCAACCTGCACGATCAACGCGTGCACCGCGAACAGCGCAAACACGCCGCCGAATGCACCGCCCAGCACCATCAGCTCGCTCAACAGCCCGCGACCGCGCCAGCTGCGATACAGCGGGAACAGCGCAAAGCAGATCACCGAGTACAACAGCGTGGTGGCAATGGCGACCCGGTACGGTGCCGCAGGCACCCAGGAGCCGAAGACGATGCGATAGGCGATCAGCCCGGAGACCACAACCATGGTGAGGTCGAAGACGCGCAGGACCAGATCGGCTGCAGCCGAATACTTGGACAACAATCGCGGCGAGGATGTGGTGTAAGTCGCGCTACTCAAGTCTGCCAAAAGCATGGGGATGTCCTCCAAACTCGATACGGCGCATGCGGGGGAACATACGAAACGCACGCGAGCTTTCAATCATCTCCGTCGAACGATCACCGCGGTAATACCTACCGACCCCAGATCGCACGACAGCCCTTTGTTTCAACAGAGACAAACTTTCAAACGAAGGAGCCCGAAACATACGGGATCCAACCTTTTCCACGCTGAATCAGTTGTCACTTCAATTAACCATCGTTGTGCAACACGACGATGTCAGTCCAACCGCGTCTGCGCTGCCGTGCCACGCAGGAAGTAGCGCACAAGTGCCACAGCCACGCCCAGGAATACGCCAAAGATGAAGCCCAAAGCGAGGTTCAATTTGAGTTTCGGCGAAGTCTTAGACGTAGGCACGTCTGCGGTATCGATGATGGTCACGTTGTTGGCGCCGACGTTGCTCGCCACACCGATCTCCTTGTAGCGCTGCAGGAGCGCATCGTAGAGCTGGCGATTGGTATCGACGTCGCGCTTGAGCATGTTGTAGCGGATGCTGCGGCTCTGCAGATCGAGCTCATCGTTACGCAATCCAGCGATGCGCTGGTTGAGCAACTGCTCCTGATGCACCGACGCGTCGTAGGTCGCCTTCAGCGACTGGCGGATATTGAGGACCTCGCCATTGATCTGGCGACGCGACTCTTCGATCTGCGCCTTCAGGCGCTGCATTTCCGGATAGTCCGGCTTGAAGGTCGACAGCTTCTGCTGATATTCGGTGTTCAAGCGGATCTGCTCGCCGCGCAGGCTCTGGATCAGCGGGTTACTCAGCACCTGCGGCAGCGACATCGCGTCACCGCTGCTGACCTGACGCCAGGCTGCCTCGGCCTTGATGCGGGTGTCCTGCGCCGATGCCAGCATCGCATTGAGGTCGCTGAGGTTCTGCGCCGGAAGCGATGGCTTGTCGTCGCCCACCGATACAATCTGCTCGTCGGTGGAATAGGAGACCAGATTCTTCTCCGAGTCCTCCACCTTGTCACGCAACTGCTCCAGGCGCTCGGCCAGGAACTTGGTCGCGAACGAGGACGCCTTGATGCGGCGTTCCTGCGTGCTGACGATGAAGACCTTGGTGTAGGTGTTGGCGATCTTGGCAGCCAGCACCGGGTCCGGCGAATCGTAGTTGACGTAGACCAGGCGCGAATTGAGGATCGGCTCGACCACCAGCCCGGCCAGCAGCGTATCGGTCAGGCTGCGCTCGATGATGGCCTGGCGCGAGTCGACCGACTTGCCGGCTTCCGGATTCTTGGCAGCAGCCTTCTCCAGTGCTTCG
The DNA here is from genome assembly GCF_040202355.2 of Xanthomonas sp. WHRI 7064. NCBI lineage: Bacteria > Pseudomonadati > Pseudomonadota > Gammaproteobacteria > Lysobacterales > Lysobacteraceae > Xanthomonas > Xanthomonas sp. WHRI 7064. The sequence goes on from NZ_CP167821.1 coordinate 2,912,767, forward strand.
TCGACCTGCTGCTTGAACGCCGGTTCCTGATCGAGCTTGGCTTCGCGGATCACCGCACGGGCCAGCGAGCGGCTCTGCAGCAGCTGGTACTGAGTCTGGTAGAAATCGCGATCCTGCGGCGATTCCACCGGCATCAGGTTGTCGACATTCACCACATTGAGCGAGTCGCGCTCGATCTGCAGCGTGCTGGTGGCGCGGTACTTTTCCGGCATCAACAGGGTGACGCCAAACGCCAGTGCTACTGCCGCGACGGTGATCAGAATGATCAACCAGCGCTGCGACACCAGTGCGCGCCAGTAGTCGAGCAAGCCAACGTCGGCCAGCTCGAGATGCCCATGACGATGAGACGGGGAAGAACGATTGTCTGAATTCATACTCATCGGTAAGCGCGCCACACCATCACAAGGGGGGTCAGTTCCAGCATGGTGCGCAGCCAGACGCGTGCGTCCGAGCGGTACACCACAACGATGTCGCCGCCGTAGATCTCAGGGTCCGGGTTGGCCCCCTTCTCGATCTGGGTCAGATCGAATCTGGCGATCATCTTTTGCCCATTGACGGTGCGAAACACGATGACGTTGCCGCGGCTGGCCACCGTGCTGACGCCCTTGGCCTGCGCGATGGCCTGCTGCAGGGTCAAGTTGGCGCCGATCACCGGATAGATGCCCGGCTCGTCGACCGCACCGGTCACCGTGACCCGGCGACCATTGGATTCCTGCACGAACACCGACACCTGCGGCTGCTGCAGATAACCGGCGGCGTAGCGTTCTGCCACCAGCTTTTCCAGCTCGCCGACACCCAGGCCGGCTGCCTTGACGTCGCCGATCAACGGCAGCGAGATATGGCCGTTCTGATCGATGCGGACCTGCCGCTCCAGATCGTCGACCTGGAACACCTTGAACAACAGCAAGTCGCCTGGGGCGAGTCGATACTCCGGTTGCACTGCAGACATCGCGAGCGGATCCGGAAGCGGCAGGGAATCCGCCATCTTCGGACCGGTGCTGCATGCGCCCAGTGCCATCGAGCAGATCAACGCCAGGCTGAGGCCTTGGCAAAATCGTCCGATCAGTTTTTTCATGCGTGTGGCTGGCTGCCTCGGTTGGGTGGGACAGGACCTCGCGCAGCATTCAACCGGCCAACACGCCAGCAAGAACGTACGACAGAGAAATTCATCCCAAGACGCTTGGGATCACGACAGGTGTGACGTGTTGCAGTGCACTATGGCATAGAACCAACGCATCGCAAGACGCTGCTCGCCATTTTTTTGACGGCGTTGGACTATTGATTCAAGTTCGTCGTTGCGGCGTTAAAAAAACGTGATCCAGTTACTAATCCAGCGCTAATGATCTGGAGCATTTTCGGATACTTAGCAGCGTTCCGTGACCCAGGTCCATAGCGAGCGGAACCGCAAAAAACCGGGCTCGGCCGGTCGTTTCATGCTGCTCTGCAATATGCCGATGGACATATCGTGTCACCCACATGACAGGCCTGGAATTGCATGTTGCGTCGCAACAAAAAAGCCCATGTCCGTGAAGACATGGGCTCCGTGTTGGTCGGGGTAGCCGGATTCGAACCGACGACCACTAGTCCCCCAGACTAGTGCGCTACCAGGCTGCGCTATACCCCGAAGATGTTGCATCCGCCATGAGGGCGGCCTGCGATTATAGCGGCTTTGTGAAGCGTTTTCCTAGCGGCGCAGCAGTTGCAGAACCTCTTCCAGTTCCATACGCACCTGCTTGATGATCTGGTTGCTCAGCGCCGACTCGCTCTTGGCGCCATCGCCCTCCAGGCGCAGGCGTGCGCCGCCGATGGTATAGCCCTGCTCGTAGAGCAGGCCGCGGATCTGGCGCACCATCAGCACGTCGTGGCGCTGGTAGTAGCGCCGGTTGCCGCGCCGCTTGACCGGTTCCAGGCTCGGAAACTCGGTTTCCCAATAGCGCAGCACATGCGGTTTGACGTCGCACAGCTCGCTGACTTCGCCGATGGTGAAGTAGCGCTTGGCCGGGATTGGCGGTAGTTCGCGATTACTGCCCGGATCCAGCATAAGCCTCCACCCGCTCCTTGAGCTTCTGGCCCGGACGGAAGGTCACCACCGTGCGCGCCGAGATCGGAATTTCCTCACCGGTCTTGGGATTGCGACCGGGCCGTTGATTCTTGCGCCGCAGATCGAAGTTGCCGAAACCGGACAGCTTCACCTGACGGCCCTGCTCCAGCGCATCGCGCAGCACATCGAAGAACGCGTCGACAAATTCCTTTGCCTCGCGCTTGTTCAGACCGACCTCGTCGAACAGACGTTCGGCCATCTCCGCTTTCGTCAATGCCATGCCAATCCCCTGGTTACCGCGTCAACTCCGGATCCGGGCGCGGTGCTCGCGCTCGATCACGGCCACCACATCGGCAACGACTGCGTCGACGTCCCGGTCGGTGAGAGTGCGCGAGTTATCCTGCAAAATCAAGCCCATAGCCAGACTCTTGAAACCTGGCTCGACCCCCTGCCCGACATAGCGGTCGAACAGCTGCACCTCGCGCAACAACGGCCCGACGGTGGTGCGCACGCTGCTCGACAGCGCCGCCCAGCTCACCTCTTCCGGCACCAGGAAGGCCAGATCGCGACGCACCGAGGGGAACCGCGACAGCTCGCCGACACGCGGCAGCGCACGCTTGACCAATGCCGTCAGTTGCAGCTCGAACGCGATCACGTCCACGTCGATGTCCAACGCCTTGGCCAGGCGCGGATGCACCTGCCCGATCCAGCCGATGCACACGCCATCGCGATGGATGTCGGCCGAGCGCCCCGGATGCCCGAAGGGCTGGGCAGAGGGCTGGAATTCCAGCACCGCGCCACTGGCCGCCGCCAGCGTCATCAGATCGCCCTTCAGATCGTGGAAGTCCACCTTGCGCGCGGGCTCGCCCCATTGCAGCGCCAGGGCATCGCCACACACGGCCGCGGCGACATGCTGCGACTCCTGCGGGGCAGCGCCGGCGTCGGACGCGGCAGCGAACACCTTGCCCAGCTCGAACAGGCGCACACGCCCGGCCTGGCGGGCGGCATTGCGGCCCAGCGTCGCCACCAGGCCCGGCAACAGGCGCGGACGCATGATCGCCAGCTCGGCGCTGAGCGGATTGGCCAACGGCACCAGGCCGTCGGTCAGCTGCCAGCGCTCCAGCAAGGTGGCGTCGACGAAGGCGTAATTGATGGTTTCCTGCAGCTCGCGCGCCACCAGCTGGCGCCGCACGCTGAGCTCATCGAGCTGGGTTTCGCTCGGCATCGCAATCCGGCTTGCCCCGCCCGGCAGCGTGGTCGGCACGCGATCGTACCCGTGGATACGCGCCAGTTCCTCGATCAGATCCTCTTCGATGGCGATATCGAAGCGACGGCTCGGTGCCATCACCTGCCAGCCTTCGGCAACCGCCTCGAGCTGCATGCCAAGCGCACTCAAAATGCGCACGACCTCGCCATCGTCAATCTGGATACCGAGCACGCGCGCAATCCGCGCGCGCCGCAGCAGGATGCGCGCCGGCTGCGGCAGATGCTCCGGCAATTGCGCATGTACCACCGGGCCCGGCGTACCACCGGCTAGTTCCAGCACCAGCCGCGTCGCCACTTCGATCGCCTGTGGCGGCAATGCCGGATCCACACCACGCTCGAAGCGATGACCGGCATCGGTATGCAGACCGAACTTGCGGCCACGCCCCATGATTGCGGCCGGATCGAAGTACGCCGACTCCAGGAACACGTTGCGCGTGGTCTCGGTGACACGGGTATCCAGGCCGCCCATCAGGCCGGCCAATGCGACCGGGCGGTCGGCATCGGTAATGGTCAGGAAGCTGTCGTCCAGCGTGACCTGACGCCCGTCCAGCAATACCAGCTGCTCGCCGCTACGCGAATGGCGCACGCCGATCGGGCCTTGCAGGGTGTCCAGATCGAACGCATGCATCGGCTGGCCAAGTTCCAGCATCACGTACTGGGTGATATCCACCAGCAGCGAGACCGGACGCACACCGCTGCGGCGCAGCCGCTCGGCCAGCCATACCGGTGTTTTTGCGGCCGGGTCGATGCCTTCGATTACCCGTCCGCAATAGCGCGGTGCGGCGTTGCCGGCATGCAATTCCACCGCCAGCGTGCGCGTGGACACCGGCGCCACTGCACCTGCTTCAAAAGCCACCACTTCGCTGGCGCAGGCGGCCGCCACATCGAAGGCGATACCGCGCACGCTGAAGCAGTCGGCGCGATTGGGCGTCAGCTTGATCTCGATGCTGGCATCGGGCAGGCCCAGGTACTCGGCCAGCGCCTGACCCACCGGCGCATCGTCGGGCAGCTCGAACAGGCCGGACGCGTCGCTGTCCAGCCCCAGCTCCTTGGCCGAGCACAGCATGCCGTTGGACGCCACCCCGCGCAGCTTGGCCGCGGTGATGGTCAGCTCGCCGATCTGCGCACCGACCAGCGCCAGCGGTGCCACCAGACCGGCACGCGCATTGGGCGCGCCACACACGATCTGCAGCAACTCGCCCTGCCCTGCGTCGACGCTGCAGACCTGCAGACGATCGGCTTCCGGATGACGCACCGCCTCGACGATACGCGCCACCACCACCTGCCCCAGCGCCTCGCCCAGTGGCGTGACCTCTTCGACCTCCAGACCGATCGCCGTCAGCGTCGCGGCAAGCTCGTCGCGGCTCGCCTGGATGGGAACGTGGCTGCGCAGCCAATTTTCAGAGAATTTCATGAGGAGCCGGGATTGGGGATTCGGGATTGGGGATTAGCTAAAACGCGTCGACGGGGTCTGGGGCGGACCGGGGCGCCGTTGCGAATCCCCAATCCCGAATCCCCAATTCCCGCCGTCAGGCGAACTGCCTGAGAAAACGCACATCGTTTTCGAAGAATGCGCGCAGGTCGTTGACGCCGTAGCGCAGCATCGCAAAGCGCTCCACGCCCAGGCCGAACGCAAAGCCGGTGTAGCGCTCCGGGTCGATGCCGACGCTGCGCAGCACGTTCGGGTGCACCATGCCGCAGCCGAGCACTTCCAGCCAACGCGTGCTGCCGTCCGGCTGCTGCCAGGCGATATCCACTTCCGCGCCCGGTTCCACGAACGGGAAATAGCTGGGGCGGAAGCGCATCTCGAAATCGCGCTCGAAGAACGCCCGTACGAACTCGGATAAAGTGCCCTTGAGATCGGCGAAGTTGGAGTGCTCGTCGACCAGCAGGCCTTCGACCTGATGGAACATCGGCGAATGGGTCTGGTCCGAATCGGAGCGGTACACCTTGCCGGCCGCGATCATGCGCAGCGGCGGTTTGTGCGCATCCATGTAGCGCACCTGCACGCCGGAGGTGTGGGTGCGCAACAGGCGGCCATCGCCGAAATAGAACGTGTCGTGCATCGCGCGCGCCGGATGGTGCGGCGGAAAGTTCAGGGCTTCGAAGTTGTGCCAGTCGTCCTCGATCTCCGGACCATCGGACAACTCATAGCCCAGGCGCGCAAAGATCTCGACGATGCGCTCGAGCGTGCGCGTGACCGGGTGCAATCCACCACGTTCGCTGCGGCGGCCCGGCAAGGTGACATCGATCCGCTCCCCGGCCAGCCGTGCGTCCAGCGCGGCGTTTTCCAGCATGTGCTTGCGCTCGGACAACGCCGCGGTCAGCGCATCGCGCGACAGGTTGATCGCTTCGCCAGCGGCTTTTCGCTGATCGGCCGGCAGCGTGCCGAGCTGCTTGAGCTGGGCGGTGATGCTGCCGCTCTTGCCCAGCAATGCGACGCGCAAGGCTTCCAGTTGGTCCGGCGTCTGCGCAGCGGCGACATCGGCCAGCGCACGCTCGGTCAGGGATTGAATCTCACTCATTGCACTCGCGCCTCAACTGCGTCAACCGAACGGTGTTTCCGGATGCACCGGAACGCATTGCCACTCAAATCTGGTCTTGCCCGGCATCCAGTCAGCAATGCCGGCCATCTAAAAACGCAAAAGGGGAAGGACTCGCGCCCTTCCCCCTGCATATCTGCTTGCCCTCGCCGAAAGCCTGCACACGAATGTGCAAGCTCCTTCGAGACGCTACCCTTTCAAAAGTCCGCACATGGATGTGCGGGCTCTTGCGAGGGACTCGCACCTATGCCGCCAGCGCGCCCTTGGCCTTCTCAGCCAGCGCGGCAAAGCCGGCGGCATCGTGCACGGCGATATCGGCCAGCACCTTGCGGTCCAGGGTGATACCCGCCTTCAGCAGGCCGTTCATGAAACGGCTGTAGCTCAGGCCATTGATGCGGGCAGCCGCGTTGATGCGGGTGATCCACAACGAACGGAAGACGCGCTTCTTCTGCTTGCGGCCGATGTAGGCGTACTGCTGCGCCTTGATGACCGCCTGCTTGGCGACGCGGAAAACCTTGCGACGGGCATTGTAGTAGCCCTTCGCCAGGGTCAGAATTTTCTTGTGGCGGCGGCGCGCCTGCACACCACGCTTTACTCGTGCCATGGTTCAGTCCTCAGAGATAGGGAAGCATACGATCGAGACGGCCTGCATCCTCGGCGCGGACGTGGTTCGTCTGCCGCAGGTTGCGCTTCCGCTTGGTCGCTTTCTTCGTGAGGATATGGCTACGGTTTGCGTGGCCGCACTTGTACTTGCCGGAGGCGGTCTTGCGGAAACGCTTGGCCGCCGCCCGGTTGGTCTTGATCTTGGGCATTGCAATGTCCTTGATAGTGTTTTGTCACTGACCCGGGCGGCAGTCTTGCGACCACGCTTTCCATCCATGCCCTTGCCTGCTTGTAAGTCCTTGATCGAACACGATCCGGACAGGTCCTGTACCGCTTGCGCGGCGTCCCGGCAAAACCGGGCCGCGCAGTATGCCCGTTGCCGGGAATTCTTGCAAATGAATGCTGTCGCCGGCCGGACGGACCCCGGCAGGGCCCGCCTCAGCGCGGGATCAGATCTTCTTCTTCGGCGCGATCATCATGACCATCTGGCGCCCTTCCAGGCGCGGGCGCGACTCGATGACGATGTCTTCGCCCAGGTCGGCCTCGATCCGGGACGCCATTTCGCGCCCCAGCTCCTGATGGCTCATTTCACGGCCACGGAAGCGGATGTTGACCTTGACCTTGTCGCCCTCTTCCAGGAAGCGGCGCATGTTGCGCAGCTTGATCTGGTAGTCGCCCTCGTCGGTAACCGGACGGAACTTGAGTTCCTTGATCTCGACCTGCTTGGTCTTCTTCTTGGCCTCGTTGGCCTTTTTCTGCTGCTCGAACTTGAACTTGCCGAAATCCATGATCTTGCAGACCGGCGGATCGGCCTGCGGCTGGATTTCGACCAGATCCAGGCCTTCTTCCTCGGCCTTGGCGAGCGCTTCGTCGCGCGACAACACGCCAACCATCTCACCGTCACTGCCGATCACGCGGACGCGCGGCACACGGATTTCTTGGTTCTTGCGGTTCTGTTTGTTGTCAGGGGTACTGATATTGCAATCTCCCAGGGGAATCGAACCGGCGCATCCGGATCATCCAGACCGGCCGGGGTTGGCTCACGCTGCCTGCTCTGCCTGCAGACGTTCGATGAAGGCCGAGACCGTCATGGTCCCGAGGTCCTCTCCCGAACGTGTCCGCACGGCAACGGCGCCGTTTTCCTTCTCGCGGTCACCGACGACGAGCAGATAAGGCACGCGTTGCAGCGTATGCTCGCGAATCTTATATCCGATCTTCTCGTTACGCAAATCGGCGTTCACACGGAAGCCTTGATTTGCAAGGGTTTTCCGAACTGAGTCGACATAGTCTGCCTGGGCATCGGTGATATTTGCGACAACGACCTGGACCGGGGCGAGCCAGGCGGGGAAGGCGCCGGCGTGGTGTTCGATCAAAATGCCGATGAAACGCTCCATCGAGCCGACGATCGCCCGGTGCAGCATGACGGGATGCTTCTTCTGGCTGTGCTCGTCCACGTACTCGGCGCCGAGGCGGCCCGGCATCATGAAATCGACCTGCATGGTGCCCAGCTGCCAGGTACGGCCGATCGCGTCCTTGAGGTGGTACTCGATCTTGGGGCCGTAGAAGGCGCCCTCGCCCGGCAGCTCCTGCCACTCCACCCCGCATACGCCCAGCGCGCTGCGCAGCGCGGCTTCGGCCTTGTCCCAGGTGACGTCGTCGCCCAGGCGCTTTTCCGGACGCAGCGCGATCTTGATCTCGATGTCGTCGAAGCCGAACGCGGTGTAGACCGCCAGTGCCTGCTGATGGAAGGCGGTGACTTCGGCTTCGATCTGCGATTCCAGGCAGAACACGTGCCCGTCGTCCTGGGTGAAGCCGCGCACGCGCAGGATGCCGTGCAGCGCGCCGGAGGGCTCGTTGCGGTGGCAGGCGCCGAACTCGCCGTAGCGGATCGGCAGGTCGCGGTAGCTGTGCAGGCCCTGGTTGAACACCTGCACGTGACCCGGGCAGTTCATCGGCTTGACTGCGTAGGTGCGCTTCTCCGACTCGGTGAAGAACATCGCGTCCTGGTAGTTGTCCCAGTGGCCGGATTTCTGCCACAGCGACACGTCCAGGATCTGCGGGCAGCGCACTTCGCCGTAGCCGCTGTCGCGATAGACCTTGCGCATGTACTGCTCGACCACCTGCCACAGCGACCAGCCCTTGGGATGCCAGAACACCAGGCCCGGCGCCTCTTCCTGCAGATGGAACAGGTCCTGCTGCTTGCCGATGCGGCGATGGTCGCGCTTGTCGGCTTCTTCCATACGCAGGATGTAGGCGTCCAGCTGCTTCTTGTCGGCCCAGGCGGTGCCGTAGATGCGCTGCAGCTGCTCGTTCTTGGCGTCGCCGCGCCAGTAGGCGCCGGAAATACGGGTCAGCTTGAACGCCTTGAGGAAGCGCGTGTTGGGCACGTGCGGGCCGCGGCACATGTCCACGTATTCCTGGTGGTAGTACAGGCCCATCGCGGTGATGTCGTCGGACATGTCCTCGATCAGGCGCAGCTTGTACTCCTCGCCGCGCTGGGCGAACACCTCGATCACCTCGGCGCGCGGGGTGACCTTCTTGATCACGTCATAGTCCTGCGCGATCAATTCCTGCATTCGCTGCTCGATCGCGGCCATGTCGTCCGGCGTGAACGGGCGTTCGCTGTAGATGTCGTAGTAGAAGCCTTCGGCGATGACCGGGCCGATCACCATCTTGACCTCCGGGTACAGCTGCTTGACCGCATGCCCGACCAGATGCGCGCAGGAGTGGCGGATGATCTCCACGCCTTCGGCGTCCTTGGCGGTGATGATGCGCAGGCTGGCATCGTGGTCGATGACGTCGCTGGCATCGACCAGCTGGCCGTCGACCTGGCCGGCGATGGTGGCCTTGGCCAGGCCGGCGCCGATCGACTGGGCGACCTGCATCACCGAGACGGGGGATTCGAATTCGCGGCGGCTGCCGTCGGGGAGCGTGATGTTGATCATGGGCAAGGATGAGGTCTGTGCTGGCTGCAGCGCGGCGGCTGCAAGGGAGGTCTGCCCGTTGCGGGACAGGCTCGGATAAGGGTATGGCGAGAGGTGGGGCAGAACGAACGCCGTGCAGGCGCCCTGCGGAGTGGCGCGGCCGGAATCAGCGGTGGGCGGTGGTAGTGCTCATGTCGCACGCTGGGCCGGCGCGGGGCGCGGGCCACCTTCTCGCAAGGGGTCTTGGAGGCGAATGGTAAACCAATCAGCCCGCTGTTGCGCATGCCGGCACGGGGCCGGCGGGCGCGTGGCATGATGCCGGCCACCTGTGCTGCCAGTGCCGACCATGACCATCAAGGGTAAAGCCACCTCGCTGGATATCGCCTACCTGGCCGGCGTGTCGCAGCCGACCGTGTCGCGCGCACTGCGCGGCAGCCCGATGGTCAACGAAGAAACCCGCAAGCGCATCCTGCGCATCGCCAAGGAATTGAACTACAAGGTCGACAAGAACGCCTCGTCGCTGCGGCTGCGCAATGCCGGCACGCTGGCACTGCTGTTCTTCGAAGACCCCACCGCCGACGATTCGCTGATCAACCCGTTCTTTCATTCGATGCTGGGCTCGATCACCCGCGCCTGCGCGCTGCAGGGTTACGACCTGCTGGTGTCCTTCCAGCAGCTGTCCAAGGACTGGCAGGCCGATTACGAAGACAGCAACAAGGCCGACGGCATCATCCTGCTCGGCTATGGCGATTATCAGCAGTCACGCCAGCGGCTGCAGTTGCTGGTCGAACAAGGTACCCACTTCGTGCGCTGGGGCGCGGCGCTGCCGGGGCAGCCGGGCATTTCGATCGGCAGCGACAATTACCAGGGCGGGCTGGATATCACCGAACATCTGCTGGCGCAGGGCTGTCGCCGCATCGCCTTTCTCGGCCACGCGTCCAACCACTATCCCGAATTCGAAGAGCGCTACCGCGGCTACGTGGCTGCGCTGAAGCAGCAGGGTTTGGTGGCCGATCGCGCGCTGCAGTTCGATGCGATCACCACCGAGTCGTCCGGCCATGCCGCGTGCCTGGCGCTACTCGACAGCGGCAAGGCATTCGATGCGGTGTGTGCGGCCAGCGACCTGATTGCGATCGGCGCCATGCGCGCCTTGCGCGAGCGCGGCCTGCGGGTGCCGCAGGATGTGGCGGTGAGCGGCTTCGACGATATCGCATTGGCGGCGTCGGTGGCGCCGGCGCTGTCGACGGTGCAGCAGGACACCAAGCAGGCCGGCACGCTCCTAGTGGAAAGCCTGGTGGCGCTGATCCGCGGCGAAGCGGCGCAGAGCCGCACGATTCCGGTGAGGCTGGCGCTGCGTGATTCCTCGCGCAGCAGTGGGCTGCAGCCACCGCTGGGCTGGAGACCGTCCGGCGCGGAGAACGGCGAGGCGGTGCTTGGCCGGGCCGCTGATGGGGCTGTCAGGCGTTGAATCGGGAATCGGGAATCGGGAATCGGGAATCGGGAATCGTTGGAGCATACGTGGCGAGCTGCGCGGGATCGGCTGCAGCCATCGATGCTTCGTAGGAGTGCACCCGGGCGCGACGGGGCGTTCCCGGTAATGCCCGTCGCGCCCGGGTGCGCTCCTACCTGTTGCGGGCGGCCCCGTCCAGCCGCGGCCCGCAGCGTGACCAGGATCGAAATCAGCGTCGGCCGGGAAAGCTCTCAAGCTGACATCCGGTCAGGTGGCCAGCGGAATCGCTGGGCGCCGAGGCTTGGGATTCGGGATTGGGGATTCGTTGGAGCGTGCGCGACAGCCCGCAACTTGACGCCTCGTAGGAGCGCACCCGGGCGCGACGTGGCGTTCCCGGCAATGCCCCGTCGCGCCCGGGTGCGCTCCTACCTGTTACGGGCGTCGCGCGCGGCTTGCTCGGCCATCTGCGCGTCGAGCTGCCTGCGCAAGGCCGGGTCGGTGATCGGCGCGTCCGACAGCAGCACCCGCACCCCATGCGCGGGCACCGGCGCCAGCAGCCGACGCTGCACCAGCACCTGCTCGCCACTCATCGCATCGCGCCAGGTGCCGGGCTGCAGAAAACGCGTCACCTCGATGTTCGCCGCCGCATCGCCCTTGTTGAGCAGCACCAACGCCGTCTGGCTGGCGCCCGCATGCTGATAGACCCGCAAAAACGCCGCATGATCTCCGCGTAGCAGCACATCCACCTGCACGCCGCGCTGCAATGCCGGGGTATCGCGACGCAGCCGCGCGATCTGCTGCAACGGGCCGAAAATCGGGCTGTGCGGTGCCGTGCGGATGCGCTCGGCACCGAAGTAATTGCGGTTGCCTGCATGTTCGGCACGCCCGCGCATGAAGCCGGTCTCCGAGCCGTAATAGATCACCGGGATGCCGCGCGCGGTAAACAGCCAGTTGTGCGCGTCGATGAAGCCGGTGTCGCTGGCATCCAGGCGCGCCATGTCGTGATTGTCGTAGAAACTCATCAGCTCGTACGGATTGGCATAAGGCCCCCGACGCAGAAACAGCGGCGCGGCAAGCTTCTCGAACCCGGCCTGCTCATGGCCGAAGACAGCGGACAGCTGCTGCTTCAACGGGAAATCCAGCACGCTGACGCCGGCATTGCGCGCCCAGGTATGCCCGGCAATCTTGTTGGCGTCGTAATCGAAGGCTTCGCCGAACATGAAGAACCCCGGACGTTTTTCGCGGATGCGCGCAACGAAGGCATGCCAGAAGCGGTCGGGCATCCAGCCGATGGTGTCGATACGGAATGCGTCGGCGCCCTGCTCCATCCATTGCAGATACGCGCCGGCCAGATAATCGAGCACCGCGGGATTGTTCTCGTTGAGATCGGACAGCTCGGCCAGGCCGCCGCCGGTGTTGTAGAACGCGTGCAGCGGAATGTGCTGCGGATCCAGCTGCGCCGGCGGCAGATTCTGATGATCGGCGACCAGGCGGCCCTCGGCGTCGTACAACTTGCCGAAGCCTGGCTGCGCCACCGGCATGCTGTAGGCCGGCGAGCCGTGATTGCCCACGATATCCAGTACCACCTTCAAGCGGTTGGCATGCATGGCGCGGGTGAAGGCGGCAAAGTCCAGGCCCGGGCTGGGCAAATGCTCGTCGAGCTTGTAGAAATTCACGCCCCAATAGCCGTGATAGCCGGTCTTGCCATGGTCGCTGAGCGTACTGCCGCAGCTGATCGGCTTGCCGCCGGTGAAGGCCTCATCCGGATTGTCGACAATCGGCGTGATCCATACCGCGCCAAAGCCCATGTCGCGGATGTAGTCGGCATGTTCGACGATGCCCTTGAAGTCGCCCCCCAGGTAACCGATGTTGTCGCCGATTCCATCTGCGCAAGGCGTCGGCACATCGAACGTGCGATGCGCACCGCCCTGGTCGCGCTGGTCGTTGCCGGGGTCGCCATTGACGAAACGGTCGGTCACCACGAAATACACCGCGTCGGCAGCGAACGGTTCCAGCGTGCCGTAGTAATCGCCGGGTGCAGCCGCCGCGCTCGCCGCCCCTGCAAGTACGATCAATCCAGCCATCATCACCTGACGCATCATTGCCCTCCAGAGGCCATTGGAACCCGCACCACGCACACACCGGCAATGAGCAAACTGGCGCCACCGATGGCCAGCGCATGGATCGGCTGACCACCCAGCCAGACGCGCAGCACGAAGCCCAGGGCGCTGGCCGCGACCAGCTGCGGAATCACGATGAAAAAATTGAAGATGCCCATGTACACGCCCATCTTGGCGGCGGGCACGCTATCGGACAGCAAGGCATAGGGCAGCGACAGGATCGAGGCCCAGGCAAAGCCGACACCCAGCATCGACAGCAGCAGCCACTGCGGGTCGCGGATCACCAGCATCGACAACAGCCCGGCCGCGCCCAGCCACAGGTTGCACAGATGACTCCAGCGCAGGCCGATCGCACGCACCAGCAATGGAATGACCAATGCTGCCAACGCCGCAAAGCCGTTGTAGGCACCGAACAACACACCCACCCAGTTCGCGCCTTCGTTGTAGGCCGCCGATGCGGTGTCCTTGGCACCAAAGTGCACCTGGGTGACCGCGGCGGTGGTGTAGATCCACATCGCAAACAGCGCGAACCAGGAGAAGAACTGCACCCAGGCCAGGCGCCGCATCGTCAGCGGCATGCTGCGCACGTCCTGCACGATCGCCACCAGCATGCCGGTCGATGGCAGCACGCGCGCCAACGCAAGCAGCGCACCGTAGGCGATGCACAGGCCGGCCAGCACGTAGAGCATGCGGTCGCCGTGCTGCCAGGCGATCGCTGCGGCGAGCAGCACACCGATGCCGCACCAGAGCACGCTCGCACGCTGCGGTGGCAAGGTGCCGGCGATCGCTGCAGCCGCTACAGGCGGATGCGCATCGTCGAAACCGGCCAGCTGCTGCGGGCTGTATTCGCGCGTACGCAGCACCGTCCAGCTGATCGACAGGAACAGCACCGCTGCACCGAGGTAGAAGGCGTAGCGCACGCTGTCGGGCAACTGCCCTGGCGGCGCGGTATTGGCCACGCCCCAATGCGTGAGCAACCACGGCAGGAAACTCGCCACAATCGCCCCGACCCCGATGAAGAAGCTCTGCATCGCATAGCCGGTGGGCCGCTGCGCCGGTGGCAGTTGATCGCCGACCAGGGCGCGGAATGGCTCCATCGAGATGTTGATCGATGCATCCAGCACCCACAACGTGCCGGCGGCAATCCACAGCATCGGTGCGTTGGGCATCACCAGCAAGGCCAGTGTGGTGAATACCGCGCCGACCATGAAATACGGGCGCCGGCGCCCCCATCGGGTCCAGGTGCGGTCGGACAGGTAGCCGATGATGGGCTGCACGATCAGACCGGTGAGCGGTGCGGCAATCCACAGACCGGGCACATCGTCGACCTGCGCCCCCAGGGTCTGGAAGATGCGGCTGGCGTTGGCGTTCTGCAGCGCGAAGCCGAACTGAATACCGAGAAAGCCGAAACACATGTTCCAGATCTGCCAGAAACTCAGGCGTGGCTTGGCAGTCATTGCGCAGCCTCCGTGCTCGCTGCGGGGCCGACCAGCAGCGCGCTCACCTGCGCGGTGTTGACCACGCCATCGCGACCGCCGCGGCCGCCGTTGTACTGCGCAAAATGCGCGAGCGCGCTCATGTTGAAGCCATTTTCCAGCCGGAATCTGCACTGCTGCCCGGCCACCGCAGTGAAGCTGACCTGCGTGGACAGCTGCTCGCCTACGCTATGCGGCATCACCACGACCTGCGACTGCGTGGCCTGCCCCGGGCATTCCAGCAGCAGCCGCTTGACCGCCGCAGTGACGCCGGTATTGATGGGGCCGTTGGGGTTGCGATAACGCAGCGATACGCGATGCTGACCCGCGCGCGTGACAGTCCAAACCCAGGCCTCGCTGCCCGTGACCTCCTGCAACGGGCCGAGCGTCAGCGAGGGACCGTGCAGCGACTCCAGGCCATCGGAGCGACGGGTCAGGCTGAGCACGTGCAGCAGGCCGTCCTCGCGCAGGTACCAGTGCTGCGTGGCGTCCAACGCATGCCCATCCATGTACAGCGTCGCCCCAGCCGGAATCACAATGCGATAGCCATCGCCCTGCCGTTGCGCGACGGGCGCCTCCGGCGTGCTGGGTGCGAACACCTGGCCTGGCTGAGGCGGGGCGGTGGTATCGGCCTTGCGGCCGATCAGATGCACCAACGTGGTCTGGCCTTGTTGCTCGACCTTCCCCGCCACCAGCAACTCACCTGCACTCGCCGTCGGCCGCTGCAGCACATAGCGTCGGGCGCCCTGTTCAAGCACGATCTGCTGACGATCGCCAAACAACAACGGCACCAACGTATGCGGCAGTTTCGGCGTCACGCTGCCATCGGCGCCAATGCCGAACACGCCTTCCAGCACCGCGGAGAGATACCCAGCAACCGACCACAACTGGCGTGGCGAATTCACTACCGGGCCGCTACGTGTGCCCTCCTCCACATGCACCGCCAGGCTCTGCATCTCGTAGTTTTCCATGTTGGAGCCGGCCAGCGCGCTGCCGCGCATCAACGACTGCAGCTCCAGCGCAATGCGCGGCGCGTCGTCCAGCTGGCGTGCGGCGCGTAGCGCATACGCACTCACGAAAGGCCAAACGGCACGATTGTGATAAATCGGCTGCTCGGCGTCCTGCGGCCACACCACCGGGCTGCCGCCGGCAACCAGCGGATACCTGCGCAGCGCGGCACGCGCACGCTCCTTCGGAAACACCTCGGCCAGCACGCCAAGCGACACGCCGAGCAGATCGACCTTGGCATAGCGCACCGGATGCGCCGCATTGCCCAGATAGCTCACATACTGATTGCTGCGCGCATCCCAGAAGCGCGTGGCGATGGCCTGACGCAGGGCATCGGCCCACTGGGCGTACCTGGACGCGCGCGCATCGCCATGCTGGCGCGCCAGTTGCTCGGCCAGGCGCAGGGCCTGGTAGTGCAACACGTTGGTGGACAGGGCGAAGGACTCGGCGATGAAGCGCACATCCTGGCGCGTCCACTCCGGGTAGGTCTGCTCGCGCCAATCCAGAAACGAGGTTTCGCCGCGGTAGAGGCCGATCTGCGCATCGAAGACCGCGTCACGATCCTGCGCGAGGGTGGCCTGCAACGCCTCCCAGACCTCTTCAGCGAACGCCTTGTCATCCAGCAGGCCGCGCGCGGCAAGAAACCACACCACCCGGTCGCTGCTGATCGGCCAGCTGCCACCGGAGCCGGTGTCCTGCGCAACAAACACCCCTGGCGTCTGCCCGTCGCGCGCCGCCGACAGCTTGAAGCGCAGCGCGTTGCGCGTGCGCTCCGGCTCCAGCCGCGCCAATGCCAGATCGGCGGCGAAGCTGACATCGCGCGTCCACACGTAAGGCCAGCGCTCACCGGTTTCGAAACACACGCACGGCACCGGCTTGCCGTCGTTGAAGGCCGGATCGCGGATCGCCTCGACACGGTCGTCGGCCATTTCCTGCTGCGCCATGGCGAACAGGGCGTCGAACAACGGACTGGCGGTATGGGTGCGCATCGGCTGCGGCCCGATGCTGCGCTCGCCCTGCGGCCAGCGCAGCACGAAACCGCCGTCTTCTAGCGCCTGCGCTTGCGCACGGCGGCCCTGGAATTCCAGCTCATCGGCCAACACCGGCGAGCTTGCCGCAACGCCGAGCGTTGCAGCCATGCAGATCATCTTCAGCATCGAAGCGGCCAGGCGGCTTGCACCGTCGGCCTCCCTCCCTCGTTGCACGCGTTGTAGTGCGCGGCACTGGCGTGCCACGGGCGCGGACCCTCCCAGGTGCCGTGACGCCATGGTAGACGCGCGCTCCGGGGTTCCGCATCAATGCATACGTATTCATGGCAATGGCTGCAGTGCAGCATGGCCCATCCACGCCACAGCGCTGCATAGTCGCCGCTGACGCAACGGCCGCCTTGGGAGGGGATATGCCGCTGGTTTCACATCGCGTGCGTTCGATAGCGCGCGCCGCACGCAGTGCGCGACTGCTTGTCCTGTTGCTTGGCAGTCTTGCGGGCATCGCGCAGGCCGAGCGCATCGCCATCAGTGCCGATTCGCCCGGCAACGTCCTGCAGGTCACGCTGGAAGTGGACGGCGGCACGCCCTACTACCGCGTGCAACGCCTGGGTCAGCCGGTACTGGAACGCTCGCGCCTGGGTTTCCAGTTGCGCGACGGGCGGCTGGACCGCGGCCTGGTCGTCCTCTCGCAAGCACGCCAAGCCCATGACGATACCTGGGAACAACCCTGGGGCGAGACGCGCCTGGTGCGCAACCACTACAACGAACTAAGCGTCAGCCTGGGCGAACGCGGCGGCGCGCAACGCCGCTTCGATGTGATCTTCCGCGTGTACGACGATGGCATCGGCCTGCGCTATCACTTTCCCGAGCAAGCGGGATTGCGCGAAGCCATCATCAACGAGGAAGTCACCGAATTCGCCATCGCGCAACCGTCCGAGGCATGGTGGATTCCGGCAGGCGAGCCGATCCACTACGAATACCTGTATCAGCGCACGCCTTTGAGCCAGGTCGCGCTGGCACATACGCCGCTCACCTTGCGCACCGACAGCGGGCTGCATGTCGCGCTGCATGAGGCGGCGCTGGTCGACTACGCCGGCATGTGGCTGCGCCGTACCGAAGGCCAGCGCCTGCGCGCGCAGCTGTCGCCCGCTGCCGAAGGCTGGAAGGTGCGGCGTAAGCTGCCGTTCGATACGCCGTGGCGCACGCTGCAGATCGCCGACCAGGCTACCGGCTTGGTGGAATCCAACCTGATCCTCAACCTCAACGCGCCGAATGCCTTGGGCGATGTGAGCTGGGTCAAGCCGTCCAAATATGTCGGGGTGTGGTGGTCCATGCATCTCAACCAGCAGACCTGGGCGACCGGGCCGACACACGGCGCCACCACTACCAACACCAAGCGCTATATCGACTTCGCTGCGGCACACGGCTTTCGTGGCGTGCTGGTGGAAGGCTGGAATCCGGGCTGGGACGGCGAATGGTTCGGCAATGGCGGCAGTTTCGATTTCACCAGGCCGACACCCGATTTCGACCTGCCCGCGCTGAGCAAATACGCCGCCGGCAAGGGCGTGCATCTGATCGGCCATCATGAAACGGGGTGCGCAGTGGATCATTACGAAGACCAGATCGCCGAAGCCATGGACCTGTACGCCCGGTTCGGCGTGGACTCGGTCAAGACCGGCTATGTCTGCGACGACGGCCAGGTGGAACGTCGTAACCCGGCAGGCGGCACACCGCTGCGCGAATGGCACGACGGCCAATGGATGGCGCGCCATCATCTGCGCGTGGTGCGGGAAGCTGCCGCGCGCCATCTCGCGGTCAATGCGCACGAACCGATCAAGGACACCGGCCTGCGCCGCACCTATCCCAACTGGATCTCGCGCGAAGGCGCGCGCGGCATGGAATACAACGCCTGGGGCCAGCCACCGAATCCGCCCGAGCACGAGGTCAACCTGGTGTTCACCCGCCTGCTCGCCGGGCCGATGGATTACACGCCCGGCATCGTCAGCCTGAAAGGCCGCAACGGCCAGGCGATTCCCAGCACGCTTGCGCGCCAGCTGGCGCTGTACGTGACGCTTTACAGTCCGATCCAGATGGCCGCCGATCTGCCCGAGCATTATCTGCAGCACCGCGATGCCTTCCGCTTCATCGAAGACGTGGCGGTGGATTGGGATCAGACCCGCGCCTTGAATGGCGAAGTCGGCGACTACGTCACCATCGCGCGCAAGGACCGGCATAGCCGCGACTGGTTCCTGGGCAGCATCACCGACGAGCATGGCCGGCTGCTGCAGGTGCCGCTCGGATTCCTTGAACCCGGCGTGCGCTACACCGCTCAGATCTATCGCGATGGCGACGGTGCGGACTATGTCAACAACCCGTTCGCCTTTGTCAGCGAACAACGCCAGGTCAGTAGCGCCGACACGCTGGAACTGCGTCTTGCGCCAGGTGGTGGGCAGGCGATTCGCTTCGTGCCGGTGGATGGCAGGCGCTGACCTGGTCACAACGGGCTGAAGAGATCTTCAACGCGATCGAGTGCATCGTGCAGCGGCACGGCAGCCGCTGCGTGATGCGGTGCTGCCGTCTCACTACAAGCCAGATGGCTTAGCGCGCCGCAGCAAAGCCGGCGTGGAATCGATTCCAGCGCCATCAGCCGGGTTGAATACGTATGCATTGCCCGTTTGCACCCAGATGCCGTGTCTACCATACGTCGCAGTCGTGATGTCCGTCGTGGCGCGCGATGCAATGCATCCAGGCGTCTGCCGGATCGAAAATTCAAAGAACAACATGTACCTGGGAGGGGAAAATGTTGAAGCACAAGCGCTCTGCGCTGAGTATCGCCCTGGCCGTCGCCATGGCACCGACGTTGGCCGCCGCGCAATCGGCAACGCCGGCATCAACAACCGACACCGAACAAGCCGCCGGCGCGGTGACCGAATTGGACAAGGTCCAGGTCACCGGCCTGCGCCGCGCGATCGAAGGTGCCATCTCGGTCAAGCGGGATTCGACCTCGATCGTGGAAGCCATTTCGGCCGAAGATATCGGCCGGCTGCCGGACGTCAGCATCGCCGAGTCGCTCGCGCGCCTGCCTGGCCTGGCAGCGCAACGTGTGGCCGGTCGCGCACAGGTCATCAGCGTGCG
This sequence comes from Xanthomonas sp. WHRI 7064, assembly GCF_040202355.2. Taxonomy (NCBI): domain Bacteria; kingdom Pseudomonadati; phylum Pseudomonadota; class Gammaproteobacteria; order Lysobacterales; family Lysobacteraceae; genus Xanthomonas; species Xanthomonas sp. WHRI 7064. The sequence goes on from NZ_CP167821.1 coordinate 2,932,321, forward strand.
CGGGCTGTCGCCGGACTTCTCCACCACCCTGCTCAACGGCCGCGAAGTGGTCAGCACCGGCGATAACCGCAGCGTGGAATTCGACCAGTACCCGTCCGAACTGGTCAGCGGCGTCACCGTCTACAAGACGCCCGACGCCGGCCTGGTCGGCCAGGGCCTGTCCGGCACCGTCGACATGCAGACCGCACGCCCGCTCAGCTACAACGAGCGGGTGATCGCCATCGGTGGCCGTTACCAACGCAATTCGTTGGGCAAGGCTGCCAACGTCGATCCGTACGGCAACCGCTTCAATGTCAGCTACATCGACCAGTTCGCCGACCGCACCATCGGCCTGACCATCGGCTACGCACACACCGACATGCCGATCCAGGAAAACCAGGTCGGCCTGTACGAGCCGTGGCAGCCAGTCAACGCACAGCGCCCGCGCCCCGGCGTGGCCGACGGCGTGTATTTTTCCGACGGCATCAAGGCATTGCGCCGCACCGGCAACCAGAAGCGCGACGGCGTCATGGCCACCTTGCAATACCGCCCGTCCAATGCCTGGACCAGCACGCTCGACGCCTTCCACACCAAGGCCGAGCAGATCGACACCGCTAACCAGTTCGAGCTCAACCTGAGCAACTACAACGGTGGCTACACGCCGGGCCTGAACATCAGCAACGTGCGCGTCAACGACAGCAACAGCTTCACCGGCGGCGACGCCAGTGGCGTCTATCCGTTGGTCCGCGGCATGTACAACAAGCGCGAAGACACCATCGATGCGTTCGGCTGGAACAACGAGATCACTGCCGGTGCGGTCAAGATCACTGCTGATCTCAATTACTCCAAGGCCACGCGCGACGAACTGAACCTGGAGAACAATCTTCAACGTGCGCCCATGCCGCAGCTGGATACCGTCGGCGTATCGGTTGTCGGCAACGGTTTCTCCCAGCTTGCGCCGGGAATGGATTACTCCAATCCCGATCAGCTGTTTCTCACCAACACCATCTACGGCTCCGGCTACGGCAAGGTGCCGAGCGTGGAAGATGTGCTCAAGGGCGCACGCCTGCAGGCCAGCTTCCCGATGCCCGAAGCGCTGAGCTGGTTCTCGGATCTGGATGTGGGCGTCAACTACGCCAATCGCGAAAAACAGAAGACCCAGCCGGAAGGCAACATCACCCTTGGCGCGCAGGGCGAATCCACCATCGCACCGGACCTGCAATACGCGCCGGTCAACCTGGGCTTTGCCGGCATCGGCACCCTGCCCGCCTGGAACGTCCCGGCGGTGGTCTCGCGTTACATGCTGTTCAATCCCAGCGACGATGCCTCGTTCCTGGTGTCCAAGGCCTGGACCGTCGAAGAGAAGATCACCACCGCCTGGCTGCGCGCCAATCTCGATACCGAATGGGGCGATGTGGGCGTGCGCGGCAATATCGGCGTGCAGCTGCAGAGCGCCGACCAATCCTCGCGCGCAAACTACTGGGATGCCTCGCAGCCGGTGGGCAGCGAAGTGCGCCCGATCGACGACGGCAAGACCTATCGCGACTGGCTGCCCAGCCTGAATCTGGCCTTCCAGTTCCCGCACGAACAGACACTGCGCTTTGCGATGGCAAAGCAGGTCGCGCGCCCACGCGTGGATCAGCTGCGCGCCTCGCTGGAATTCGGCGTCGACACCTCCACCGGCCGCCCCGGTGCCAGCGGCGGCAACCCGATGCTCGACCCCTGGCGCGCGAACGCCATCGATCTTTCCTATGAAAAGTATTTCGCCGAGCGCGCCTACGTGGCAGCCGCATTCTTCTACAAGGACCTGAAGAGCTACATCTACACCCAGAGCCGCGACAACTACGATTTCTCCGCGTTGGTGGCCGGCTACGTGCCGCCGCCAGGCTCTGCGCCGGTGCTGACCACCGGCACCTTCAGCGCCCCGTTCAACGGCAAGGGCGGCACCCTGCGCGGCGTCGAACTCACCGCTTCGCTGCCGCTGGATCTGGTCTTCGCTCCCTTGGAAGGTTTCGGCATCCAGGCCAGCGCCACCTTCAACGATAGCGACGTCAAGATCCGCGACCCGGAAAGTGCTTCCAGTGTCGGTGACGGCGAAATCAGCCTGCCCGGCCTGTCCGAACGCGTCTACAACCTCACCGCCTACTACGAGCACAAGGGCTTCGAGGCACGCGTCAGCCAGCGCCGCCGCTCGGACTTCATCGGCGAGATCGGAAACTTCAACGGCAACCGCACGCTGCGCTACGTGGTCGGCGAAAACATTACCGACGCGCAGATCAGCTACAGCTTCAACGACAACAGCGATCTTGCCGGCCTGACCTTACTGCTGCAGGCCAGCAACCTCAGCAACTCGCCCTACCGCACCTATGCCGAAACCAAGGACCGTCCGCTGGAATACATCGAATGGGGCCGCACCTTCGTGCTGGGCGTCAACTACAAGTTCTGACGCGAGGTGACCTGCAGGCGAGGCGCTGATGGCTACATCGTTATCTGTGGCTGGATCGTTATCTGTGGCTACGACGTTACTTGTAGCTACGTTGTTACCTGTGGCCACATCGCTAACTGTGGCTACGCTACCTAAGTGATAACCGGCGTATCACCAGGCTGCCCGGCCCCGGCGCCAGACCTCTCCATCGGGACAACGAAGCCCCTTTCCCACCGGGAGAGGGGTTGGGGTGAGGGTACGGCACAAGCACGGCGTGCATCCACCAAGCACAATCCCCCCGCTCTTCTACTGCCTGCGCCGTCACCTTGGATACGGCTCTGCTGCCCACAAGGCATCGAACGTTTCTCTGAGCAGGGAAGCAACAACATCGAACAGAGAAAACCCGCCGACGTCATGCCGGCGGGTTTTCTTTGATCCAAAATTTTAAGAATCCAAGCTTGCATCGCTCTCTGCAAAGCACATAGGGTCGGCCGCAATCACGCAACCCTTGCGCATCAGCACTTCCCTGCGCATAGCAGTCGCTTGTAGCACCAGAACGGAACCAATCCAGGCACCATCAGCGCCTACCTGCACCAACACGAATCCAAGCCACTGCTACAAGGCCGCCGGTAAACGCCGACGTCCTCACAGTCAATCGCAATCCCTGTGCGGCCTTCTGGTCAAAACACCCGACTGGCGTGGAGAACAGCACACCCTGCCTCATCCATAGAGCAAGGACCTGATCGACAGGGAATAGCCGCACAGCTGGCGTAACGCTATAAATTCTTGGCAAACCAAGCAATCGTCAACTACAAAAAAAGCGAGGCATTCCCCCAAAGGAATGCCTCGCTGCGTTCCAGACGATCACCCATCGACAGTTAGCTGGCGCGACACATCGTCAACCACCCTCGATCGCGCAAACCACCGCATGCCCGGCCAGACGCAGGCGGTCATGGCCGATGGCTCCGCGCTCTACGCCGGGTACATTGACCTGCTTCCACGTGCCAGCCGGCATCCCAAGCTCGGCTGCATCGGCCGACAGATTGAATGCCAGCAACATCACCCGGCCGGCGTGCTCGCGCCGGAACATCAGCACAGGTTCGGCGGTGTCGTAGAACGTGATCGTACCCTCGCGCAACGCAGGCTCGCCCTTGCGCCAAGCCAGGAACTGTCGCACCGCACTGAGCACGGACAACGGATCGTCCTGCTGCACGCTCACCGCAGCCGCACGATGCTCTTCAGCCAGCGGCAACCACGGCTTGCCGCTGCTGAAGCCTGCCGACGGCGCATCCGTCCATGGCATGGGCGTGCGGCAGCCATCGCGACCCTTGAAGGTTGGCCAGAAGGTAATGCCATAGGGATCGCGCAGATCCTCGAACGCCACATCCGCCTCGCCCAGGCCCAGCTCCTCGCCCTGATACAGGCAGATCGAGCCGCGCAGCGAGCACAGCATCGCCACCACCATCCGCGCGAACGCCGGCGACGCATCGGCCCCGCCCCAGCGTGTCACCGCGCGCACCACGTCGTGGTTGGAAATGGCCCAGCATGGCCAACCTTCCAGCATCGTGGCTTCGAGCCGGCTCACCGTCTCGCGGATATAAGCAGCACTGTAGTCCTGCACCAGCAGCTCGAAGCTGTAGCCCATATGCAGGCGGCCATGAGCGGTGTACTCGGCAGTGGTCGCCAGCGAGTCTTCCGACGAGATCTCGCCAAGGCTCACTGCATTCGGATAAAGATCCAGCAGCCCGCGCAGGCGCTCGAGGAACGCTAGATTTTCCGGCTGCGTGTTGTTGAAGTAGTGGTACTGATACGCGTAAGGGTTGTCGGCACTGAACCCACGCCCCACACGCTTGTCGGCCGGCTTGGCCGGATTGTCACGCAGCTGCGCATCGTGGAAGCAGAAGTTGATCGCGTCCAGGCGGAACCCATCCACCCCGCGATCCAGCCAGAAGCGCACGTTATCCAACGTCGCCTGCTGCACCTCGGCGTTGTGAAAATTCAGGTCCGGCTGATCCACCAGGAAGTTGTGCAGGTAATACTGCTCACGCCGCGGCTCCCATTGCCACGCCACCCCACCAAACAGCGACAACCAGTTGTTCGGTGGCGTCCCGTCGTCACGCGGATCGGCCCATACGTACCAATCCGCCTTCGCGTTGGTCCGGTCCTGCCGGCTCTCCTGGAACCATGCATGCGCGATCGAGGTGTGGCTCAACACCTGGTCGATCATCACCTTCAAGCCAAGGCCATGCGCCTTGTCGAGCAGCCGATCGAAGTCATCCAGCGTCCCGAACAGCGGATCCACCGCACGGTAGTCCGCGATGTCGTAGCCGAAATCTGCCATCGGCGACTTGAAGAAAGGCGAGATCCATATCGCATCCGCCCCCAACCCGGCGATGTAGTCGAGCTTGGCGATGATGCCGGGCAGATCGCCCACCCCATCGCCGTTGGAATCGAGAAAACTACGCGGATAAATCTGATAGATGACGGCCCCGCGCCACCATGGTGTCTGCGACATGTACGCCCCTCCCGGGCCAATGCGGGCGCCAGATAGGCGCTCAGCGAAGGCCGTTAGCGTAGCCGTGCCCACAGCATGCGGGGCATTTGTGCATACGTATTCATAGCGGTATGCAGCAACGCCTAAATATCCCGGGAACTTACATTATGGCTTGCACCACCTCACTCGCCATCAAGAGAGCTGGCATGGAAGAAACTTGAACTCAAAAAATCGAATTGTCGCATATGAAAAAAATGCTATTCGACGACTGAAATAGATTTAAAGCGAACAACACTAAATACGCGTTATTAAAAAAATTTCATCAATCAGAACATAGCCCGTCCGTTAATCTGCGACGGGCTTTAAAAACATTGCGCATACTAACTCAAGCTTATGCGTGATCCTGAAGATCGGCGTCTTTGGCACGCTTACGTGCACCTGAGCCCTTTCGGTTCGCATAGAAGTCTTCCAGCCACTGCTCTGGCGTCAGCTGATCTACGCTTACGCCTAGCTTATCGGCTTTACGCGACAAAATTTGATGCATGATTTCGATATTGTCGGTCGAGGACGAAATCACCGAAAGGGCATCATCCATCCCACGCAGGTTGAGCTGGCACACTGCCGAGGCGTGGCCCTGCTTGACCAGAAAGCAACGCGAGCGCTCATCCAGCGACACCACCACCTGATATTCGGCGTCGGTGAGCTTGAGACCTTCCATATAATCGTCACGACTGGCGCTTGGATTTGGCAACAAAATCATAGTTGCGGTTTGTTCGATAAGTGCGGCAGCGATATCGCTGGCCAATGCGTCTTCCGGGCTCTGGGTGGCGAAAATACCCAGGCCATTCTGCTTACGGATGGTCTTCTGCTTGTTCTTGGCGAATTCTTTCAGCCCTCCCTTACCATCGAGGATCTTCCAGAACTCGTCCATTACGTAGATCAACGGACGTCCGTCGATCAACGCCTCCAACCTGTGAAGTAGATAGTTGATCACCGGCACGCGAACTTCTGCATTATCGATCACATCGGTGTAGTCAAAGCCGATGATCGAGGCGCGCGTCAGGTCGATGGTATCAACTGGGTTATCGAACACCCAGCCCAGCGAATTGCCGGCGGTCCAGCGACGCAGGCGCGCATACAGCCCATCGTCACCCATGTTCGGCAGGCTCTTGCGGAAGTTGCTCATGCTGCGAAGATGCATCGGCGTGTCCAGCATGCCCTCCACCGCACGATAAATGTCTTCTTCCTCGCGCGAACTGTACTCCGACTTGCCACCCAGCACCTTGATCAGCTCGGCCAGAAATTGCGTGTTGGCCTCATTGCGTTCGCACTGGAACGGATTGAAGCCCGTTGGCGCACCATTCTCTAGCGCCAGATAGTTGCCCCCGCAGGCACGCACAAAGATTTCAGCGCCGCGATCCTTGTCAAAGAAGAAGATCGTCGGAACCGGATCGAGCTTCTGCACCTGGCTCAACAGGAAATTAATCAGCGCGGTCTTACCCGTACCCGACTTACCAATCACCATCGTGTTCGCGATCGCCTTCTCTCCCAGCGAGTTTTCGGCCGGATGGGTAGCGTGGAAGTTGAAGTAATACGGCTGACCGTTGGTGGTCTGCAGCGTGGTTACGCAGTCCCCCCAAGGATTATTATGTTGCTTACCCTGCGCAAAGTTATGCAGCGGGGAAAGACCGAGAAAGTTAAGAGAGCTGAGATTGGCAATTCGAGTACGGAAACGCCAATTGCCTGGTAGTTGCGCGTAAAATGACGACGCTACTGCGAGATCTTCCTTGGATGAGACAAAGCCGGCATTGGACAGCTCAGCACGGGTAGTTGCGATCTGCTTGGCCAACTTCTCTTGGCTGTCGGCATAAACAGCAATCGTAAAATGGTACTCACCAAGCACAAAATTGCCTGAAGCTACGTCATCCATCGCAACATCCAGATCCCTGATCTGACTGGACGACTTGTCTCCCGACGAGATCATCATACCCTTTGTACGCTCAAGCACTTTGAGCGCGTCATGGCGACCGACAGGACTAAACGAATGCGTCACGACATACTCAAAATCCAGGTATTTCAGACCATTGAGAATGCCTGGATACGTTCCATCAGCATATTCTTTAACGTTAAGAATTGCACCGAAGTGATTAAGGCCATCGGGCGTGCGAATGACGAAGTCACCCGTCTTATTGGCAAACATGTGCTTACTGACTGGAAGATATGCCTGCACCGGTGCTTGCAGCACAGGAACAGGCTCATCGATCCGGTTAAGCAAATAGCCAAGAAACTCCAGCGTTTCTGAAAAAACAATACCATTCTTGGCTTCATACATGCCCAACCGGTAAGGCGAATAGTCCTTAAGCACCGCCTCCACGTTTGTGGCGAGCTCAATCATCTTCGCTATCGCCTGCTCTTCTTCCGAGCGAATTCGCTCCGGGTCGCCAGACTTTTCGACCAAGCGGCGACCAGTGACCACCGGCCTGTAGATCATGCTGAAATACAGCTCATTCTGCATGATCTTTTGCGACGATAAAGCAGCGTAATACTCGTCGGACAATCCTTGATTGAAAGACTGCTTGAAGCGACTGGCATTGCCAATCCTGCGACGGCGGCGGACGTCGTGCACCCAGAATGCCACGTTCGCGAAATCTGGCGCACGCAATGTCTGAAGCAGGCGATTGAAAGTATTGTGACGCTGTTCCAACTCGAACTCGTCGCGCCCAACGAAAGGAAGGCCACCTAGATGCCAAATCAACAGATAGTCGCCACCAGTCGTCTTTAGAACCGACGGTGCCACGTGCGTCGAAATGGAGACGAATTCGCTGATTGGACTATCTGGACTTAACATGGAATTACCAGTTTAAAGAAGGAAACGTCAAAAAAAGCAATCGACATAAGCACCAGCCCCATGCAGCTTGCGCGCATGGGGCTGATAGAGCAGATCCAGGTGATTACTGACGCTTTCCAGCAAGCACCTTGCGATATTCGTTAGGGCTAAACACCCACATTCCGGAATAGCGCTGCAGATTACGGACACGCATCCGAAATAGCCATCGCAATCCTAGCAACCTGAAAATCATTTCATCCCTTTTGGCCATTTGCTGCATGATGAAGATGAAAACAGGAATAGTAAGGAGGAACCACAAATCGAAGTACATACCCATCATCAGGCCACCACCGGCACCGACGAAGAATGGGATATAGGGAACCCCCAAAAACATCGCCGGGCGAGTGCACCCACGAAAAAGTACATCTTTATGCATAGTGATGGATGGCTTGCAGTAGCGCCATGGCCGCTTCGCCCGTGCACTGGTTGTCACGCTTGCCGATCACCATATTGGCAATCTGGCCGGCAGCACCAATCAATACGCCGCCAATCAGAATCGGCGACACTTCAGAGATGCGTTTGTGGGCAAAGGCAATCTGATAACCAGCGACAATCACCGCAATCGTCACAACAGCTACAGAACCCATCGTAAGCAACGTATTGACATTATCCAGAAAACCACACACTTTTTCATCGGTCTTTGCCAAGTCACCGACCTGAGCGCCAGCACCACCGGCTACCAGCAAGGCTGAGGTGAAAACCAACGCCTTCAGAGCCTGAATACCGACCATCTTGGCGTCGGCGATCAACTGTTTGTTATTTACTGATTTCATGATCTATCTCCTTGGAACGGGGGGACTCGTAACCATCCGATGGCAATTTTTCATCCTTGCTAAAACACAAACGCACTATCTACTTGAGACTGTCGAGGCGGCGTGGGATCAGGAGCTGGCGCGGCTTGACTAGCTGCAGCCGAAGCAGCGGGCTGTCCTCCTGCAGCAGGAACAGCGACGCCACGCCCCTGTCCGGTTGCCCGAATGACGTAAAGGTCGCTTTCCGCTTGAATCGGCGAGGAGGCCACCGCGCGCTGAGCAGGGACGGGCGCGGTTGCACTTTCGGGCAGCGTTTGGAGCTGCACTTGATTTTGCGCAGGTGCAGCCATCTCTTGAATCCGACGTGAAATGATGGCATCTGCAAGTCCAGCGGCAATTTGACGCGCAGGATTCTCGTTACGTATCTTGATCGGCCGATTAGGAATGACTCCGATCGGCTCAGCGCCACCTGCAGAAGCCACTGACTGCCGGATGGATGCGTAAATCTTCTGCACGTAGCCGTGCTTGAAGCCAGTCTCAAAATTACCGGAATAGTAACAGCTGAACGATTTACCCCAATTTGCACCTGAGCGAGAATGGCACTCAGCCAGAATCTTTGAGGCTGCAACCAAATTAGGGCATTTGGCAAACGCCATTTCGTAACTCGTCAGTCCGTACTTCAGCAGATTATAGCGATTGACCTGACCCAGGCCGAGAGAGAAATTGTATCCCTTTTGCTCCAACATCCTCGCAGTAGCGACCGCTTCTTCAAGACCCCGCGGCTCACGCACCAGCCTGCCACCAACCACACCGATTGCGTAAGGATTACGTGATGATTCAACGCGCACAACGTGCTGCATCACCTCGCCAGGGACGGCTAGTCCGGTGCATCCCATGAGTTCCATGCCAGGCAGCATAGCAGCCTCCTCAAATTCGATCGACGTCAGTTGCTTGCGGCTAGTTAGCCGCCCCGCAGTGTTCTTACCGGATCAAAATCGATCCCTGTGATGAAGCGACGTCCGGCATGCGCCTTGATATGCACCACAATATCGATGGTCATGCGCAGCAATCGCTTGATCACCTCGAATTCTAAACCAGAACCCTCACTAGAGGCCTTCACCATAAGCGCAAGCTGATCCCACGTCTGCTCCACGCTTCCTGCGTGACAACTAGTGATAGAGCCAGGATGGCCGGAAGCGCAGTTCCGGATGAAATAGAACGATTCATCGCCGCGTAATTCCGCAAGGATAATCCTGTCGGGCTTCATCCGGAGACAGGCCTCCATGCAGCTTTTTGCGGTTACATTGCTGGCGCTCTGCCCTCCTTTTGAATAAAGAAGATGCACCGAGTTCGGCTGGCTGATGAAAAGTTCTCGAGCATCCTCGATAGTGACCAGGCGCTCTTCGTTAGGGATATGATTGACCAGTGCTTTCATGAACGTAGTTTTACCACTACCGGTTGCACCGGCCACGACCACGTTCTTCTTGTAAAGTACAGACTTCTTAAAAAACTCCGAATAATCTTTATTGCGGCGTAATTCAAGCAGCTCACGATCATGATCACTAACATCCGCAGCCTGTTCCAACACCTGGTCAAAGAACCCGTCATGCTTATACTGCTCGAGGGTCTTGGTATGTTTGGAAGGCAAACGAATTGTGATCGAAACCTTGCCGGCATCGCATGCAGGAGGGATCACAAACTGCGCGCGCTGACCGGTTGGAAACGTCAAAGAAACAACTGGATCGGCGTCAGTAATACGCTGACCCGTATTACTTTCATTAACAACTGCAGTGCAAAACTGCCTTGCTCGATCGAATGTTAGAGATGGCACGTCCATGCGCTGCCAGCCATTGATGGTTTCGAGATAGATTTCGCCAGGACGATTGATGCAGATTTCAGTAACTTCAGGGGAATTCAGATAATCAAGAATACCCAGCACCGAGTACTGATAATCCAGAAAATCGTTAGAAATCCGCGCAAGCGGAGAATCGTCAATCGTCATGACGGCACCTTCACTCACCTTGGCAACACCGCTGTGAAATCAACGTCCTTGGCTACATAAACGTTCAGCACTGTTCCCTGATTGATCGTCACAGTTGCAGGGCGGCGGCCGGATTTTGCGACTGCTTGCTCTGCGATATCCTGAATGCTACGAGCGGTATTGCTTTCAAACGGCTGCTGGGTGATGACACCACTACCGACACCAACGGTGGTTGTCTCAGGGCCATATTCTGCTGCGGCGTACTTAAATGCGTCACTCAGCATACTGATGAATAGCGCAGACGCAATTTTATTGCCCCAGTGAGCGTTATACTGGCCTGGATGACCCGCACTACCGAGATTGTCAATGCCTGGCCCTTCCAGCATTACATCGATGCCAGTCGGGGTCGTGATGCGGTCCCAGACCACCTGCATGCGAGGAGAAGTCGGCTCCTTTGCTGCGTATTGCCCAAGCATCTTTGAACCCTTCGGCAACAGCAAATTATGCCCATTAATCGAATATACGGGCTCGGTCACGATGCATGATGTAAAGCCATCGAAATCACTGATGATTCGGGTCTCTAAAATGCAGCGAATATACGTTCCGCGAACTAGCAGCCCATCTGGATTACTAATTGGCTTGGCCAAGGTAACTTGCTTGTCTTCCTGATCAGCTGGCAGCTGTGCCCCCAGCAGACCACTGCTAGCTTGTGGGCCCTGTCCGGCAGACTGTTCAGCGAGAATACGGCGCTCCAGCAACGTAGGACCACGCTCGCGCTCAGGAGCGATGACACGCTCCTCGTTATACTCAGGTGGCGCAGTTGGCAAAGGCAGCGGATCTTGCTGCTGCACAAGCGGCACCGGGCTGGGGTCGACAGACGATGTGATATTTTGCGGCAACGCTGGCGCGACGACCGTTTCAACGCGAGGCTTCACCGTCTCCTGTTTGCCTGAGCTACGTGAAACTAGCCAGAAAATCGCAAGAATCAACAATGCTGCTATACCGGCCAAGAACACCAAGGCTTTGCGATTGAGCCGCTTGATGTCGTTGGAGTGCAACACGGGCTCGTTGGCATCAAGATCCGGAGCTTCGGCTGCCCTCTGGCGCGCAAAGTAAGGGTTGCTTTCGCGTTCGTCGTATTCTGCACGGGACTGCTCATCGCGTCCGGGGATGCGCTCGTCGGAGTTGTTTGGCGTATTTGAGTTCACTTTTGCTTATTCCTTCGCAGACCTACGACATTGCTGCCATGGCGAACTACCAGAAATGGATAGGTGCCATGCACGATCAATGTATTTCCTTCAACCGTGGTATTGACCAAAAAGTCTTCAGAGTGCTCTTTTTCACGACCGAAGACAGCAGGAAAATTACCTGTCGGGAAGCGGGTCAAATCCATATTTACGTAAGTGAACTTGCCGTCGTCATATACGCGACTCGGAATCAACCAGGATTTTTTAGTTCGCGTCGAATAGTCATAATCATAATAATAACGGCGATCCTTCAATATCTTGGCATTCAGTTGCGGGCCATCCTTAACCGCCACCGCCTCCTCGGGACCGTTAAAACTGGCATCCTTTGGGTAAGTGAATACTATCTTATACTGCACACCAGCCTGTTTGGCCTGTTCCAAACGCTGCCAATCAGTCGCCACCACCTTAAGTTCAAGAATGTATGAATGCGTCGCAGTACGAATCATCATATTCGTATCGACATCGACATTCTTTGGCTTGAGGTAGAAAACATTTTCGCGGCGGGTCAACTCCCAGCCACCGGTAAAACCAGTACTGTAGTCCAGGATTTTTTCGTTCGGACTAAGCTCCACCTGAGTTGTGATTCCCAGTCCCGTACGCACCTGATAAATGCGGTCTGGCGCATACTCATACTCCTGCACCACCTGTGCAGTCGCGGAGGGCACGCATAACGCAAGCGGTAGCAGCGCAAGTAGCGACGTCCTGTATCGACTAAAGAGATTCATCTACCGCTCGCTCCATTGACATTATTCGGTGTCCCCTGGGGTTGGATCGCAGGCTGGGCCTGATTTGGATATGTCGCTGGCGCCATCTGTTGCTGAGCCGGCACACCAGCAGGCGCCTGGAGAATCTGCTGGGCAGGCATCGTACCCGCCGGCACTGCGTTAGGCGCACCTGGAGCAGCAGCTCCAGGCATTCCGGGCTGCACTACCGGAACTCCTTGAGAAGCTGCAGCTGTTGATGGAAGCATCTGCGTGCCGGAAGCAGGAGTCGCGGGCAGAGCCGAATAGTCATTATCTACGCGATAATCAGTGACTCTGAAGCCTAGCGGATTTTCCACCCTCAGCTCATCGGTCATCTGGAGATTATCTTGGTAAACAAACTCCATTGTCGCGATCTTGTTATCTAACAAAGTGCTGACCGTAGAGCTTTTATCGTAGATATTTCGCTGGAAACGTACCGTCGCCCCTGAAAAAGGCTTACCCTTCCCACCAATAAGAGTGATGCTTAGGATCGTGATACGAATTGCGCGATTCCTTCCATAGACGATGAAAGGCCTGGCCGGATTATTGGCGGCATGCAGCGCACGATACTCAGCAAGTACGCTCGTGGCGGCCATTGATCCGACCGTATTCCAGTCACGATCGCTGATCGTCGATGCGTCATACGACTCGCGGGCTATGATAAAGCGTGCAATATTGCTACGCGCTAGCGCCTCGCTCGTACTAACTGCACGTCCACCAAAATTCGCCTCGAGTTTTGCAATCGTGCTGGTTCCCGAGTAGGCGTCCGCCATTACCAGGTACGGTACCTTCTCTTTCAGCGGCAGCATGTAATAGTAGCCGCCGGCCGTCATGACGGTAATGATCATGGAAACGGTCGCTACCATCCATGCACGCTTTTCGCTGCGGCGTGCGAGATCGGCGATGCTGACCTCGTAGTTCACCGCTTTCTGGACGGCCGCACCCACTTGGGCAGATCCGTCCTTTTCACTGACCTTCTTACGCAACATGTCTAGATCCGTCACCGTAGGGCCCTGTCAGGCCCGAAACTATTGCCGCGACGTGCGCGGACACATGGGAGGCTTGAGCTGGCTCACCGACCGAATGCTGGGAGCATCGGATCAGCAGTTCAGCTCTTAGAGCTTTGCTCCAGACGACACCGGCACCGGCTGTACCAGCAACTTGTTGGCGGAGACCGAAACCGACACACCTTGCGCTGCGTACACCGCGCTCAGCTCGGTGGCGGCTTGCTGCACGCTGGTGGTGCTGATACTGGAAACCGGGGCGATCAGGGTGTAGTCCGAAGGCAGGTTGTAGGACAGCTGCATGTTGGAATCCGTGGCCCATCGTTCCAGCATCGTCTTCAACGTGCCGTCCATCGGCGTGGCCTGATACGTATAAGAGGTGTAAAGCGGAATTTCGGTAGGTGCTTCGTCAAAGTGATTGACGTGCTTCCAACGTCCACCAAAATCGGGAGCAGGCTTGGTCGCGCAGGCCCCGATCAACGCAGCGACCACCAAGACCAGCGACAGCTTGGACACAGACATCGGATTCACTCTGACTTCTCCAACTCATGAGATTTCGGGCTTAAGACGGACAGCACAACAGCTCCGCTCACCTTCGGGTGACGGAGGGGATCTGCCTCTGATGACTCGATCGAGTGTGCGTGGCCGCCCGAACCAGCCCGAACAGGCCAGTCAGCGCCATGCATGCGCACACCCGGTGAAAATGAATACGCCGAAGAACCATCCATAGCCTTACTCCTGTACGACCCCGTCCGGCGCCGCCCCTCTTAACAAAAAATCAACACTGCGCGAATTCTGGGTAACTTTGCCCTTAACGAACACATGAGTCAAGAATTACCGGCGCCCCTTCGCAGCCGTTGTGCGACAACCGTCACAACCTGATGGAAAGCGTTTTCACATCTGTCTTGGGCAGCAGGCGTGCGGTGAAATAGCGGTCTTCGTAGTAGCGGATCTTGTCGCATTTCACCGGATGCGGAATGCCCTCGTACAGGAAGACCTCCTTCTCATTACCCATCGCCTTCAGCTCCTGCGGCAACATGAGCGCACGCCGCTCCTCGGAAATACTCCGGGTGGTTTCCCTGCCTCGAGTGACGTTCTTCTTCTTGATGGTGGTGTAGCCCAACATCTCGGAGTAGTCGTTCGCATCCTGCTGCTCGCGCGGCGCGTACAGGATCTGCAGCGCATGGTTGGTGATGATGGTGCGCGACAGATCCTTGCCGTAGGTGGCGTCCAGCTGCGCCATGCTCTGAATGATCGGCAGCAGGCGAAGGTTGTAACCCGCCATATAGGCTACCGCGGTGGCGATGATGTCCACTTTGCCGATCGAGGTGAATTCGTCCATCAACAGCAGGCATTGGTACTTCAGCTCCGGATTGGACTTCGGAAGCTCGCGGGTGTTGAGGTTGATGATCTGACTGAAGAGCAAGTTGATGATAAGCCGGCTTTCGGCCAGCTTGTTGGGCTGGATGCCGATGTAGATCGTCATCTTCTTCTTGCGCAAGTCGGTGAGCAGGAAGTCGTCCGCGCTAGTTGCCGCGTCCAGGACCGGGTTGATCCATGCGTTGAGCGGCTCTTTCAGGGTGCCCATGATGGACGCAAAGGTCTCATCGGCCTGTGACAGCATGTTGGAAAATGCCGAGCGCGCATTGCTGCTGAGGAACCTGCGCTCGGACAGCGACTTGAGGTACTTCTTGAGGTCTGTACCATCCCCGGACGAGAGGCGATAGATGCCGCCAAGCGTGGGAGCCCCTGCCCCGCCCGGGAAGCCGAGCGACAACTCTTCGTCCTGGTTTTCGAACAGATACAGGGCGAACGCCATGAAGGCATTACGCGCCTGGCTGACCCAGAACTTCTGGTCATCCGACCCGTCCGGATACAGCATCGCAGCAATGCTCATCAGATCCGACACACGAAAGGCAGGATCGCTGGACACATAGGTCAGCGGATTCCAGCGATGGGTGCGACGGTCCTCGGCGAAGGGATTGAAGAGAAACACCTCATGCCCCTGACTGGCGCGCCAGCCGCTGGTGAGGTCGAAGTTCTCCTGCTTGATATCCAGGACCACTACCGATTCCTGGTACTCCAGCAGGTTGGGAATGACCACGCCGACGCCCTTGCCGGAGCGCGTTGGCGCGGCGAGGATCACGAACTGTTGCCCGCTCAGCCGTACAAGCTTGCCGTTGAACTTGCCCACCACGATGCCGTTGCCGCTCGGCTTGAACAAACCGTGCTTGGAAAGGTCTGCCGCTCCGGCAAAGCGCGCGTCGCCATGCAGCGCCCGCGCCTTCGGCTTGACCAGGAGCACGACCGTGATGGCCCAGATGATCCCGGGCAGGCCAAAGCCGAGAATGCCGGACATCTTGATCTTGGTTGCGTAAGGCACCACTTCCGGCAGGCCCAGCGCCTTGACGTAGCGGTAGTAGGTATCCCACGCATACAGCCCGGTATCGAGCCGCAACAACAGAAGCGTCAGATATCCGGACAGGAAATATCCAACAAGCAATGTCACCACGGTGGCGATTGCAATTATTTTGGCTTTGGACACGCGCCCCTACTCCTTGGCTTACTTCTCAACGGCACTCAGCGACGGACGACGTTTTTGTGATCGAGCAGATCCGACTTGCGTCCACCACTCTCACTCTCAACGAGCGAGTCGATCCAGACTCTGGCTTGATCCAGGGAAAGATCCGGCGTGATCCGGGTTCCGGCATCCGTCACCACGGCATAGGCCACCACGGCGTCGGGCGCGTAGGTGTCTTCCCGGGTGATTGCCACGACACGGTACCCGCCCCTGGTCAGCACCGTGTGCTGATACTCGTCCATCGCCAGCCTTCCTTTTCGTCAGCGCGGAGGCGATGCTAAAGCAAGACGTGTGATGGAGAAAGCGGTTTCGGTGAAGCCGACACAGCCGCGCGCGCATTCGACGCCACACGAGGATCGGGATGGGTCAGCGCCGGCGGAATTCCGTCAGCAGTTGATGTGCTTTCTTAGCCACACACGTGCCTGGCACCAAAAAACCTGCTCGCCGCTTCATGGATGGGTGACCAGCGCCGCGACGAAATGACACGCGGAGCGGAAGCTTGGCCTGGCGCCAGAACCTATTGCTCAGGAGCGAAAGAGCGCCCGGCTTGCTAGACCACCGCTCCGCCGCCGGCAATGCCCGGCCGCTGCACGAAATTCGTCCAACACGCCTGGGCGATGCACATAAGAAAATGAAAGCGATCGCCGAAGACCAAATACAGGGCACGCGGAAGATGCAGGAGCTGCTGCGTAAATCACTTCGGGATCCGCGGCAGCAGTCGCTGCCGATGTTGAAACCACTCAAGTCGCCGTGCCGTCTGGACTTGGAGTGGTGGGCGGTACAGGGTTCGAACCTGTGACCCCTACCATGTCAAGGTAGTGCTCTACCGCTGAGCTAACCGCCCGTTTCCTGCATCAGCATTGCGCTGTGCAGGGCGCGCATTCTAGCGCAGGGTTTGGATCACCACAAGCCCTCCCTGCGCTCGAACTTTCGCGCTGTCGCCCTGCCCTACGCCAGGCTGGCAGCTTTGAGTTTTTGGATCTGGTCGCGAATCTGCGCGGCCGCCTCGAACTCCAGGTCCTTGGCGTGCTGGTACATCTGCTGCTCCAGGCTCTTGAGCTTGCCGGCGATCTGGGCAGGCCCCATTGCGCGGTAATCGGGCATCTCCTCCGCCACCTGACGCGACTTTGAGCGCCCCTTGCCTGCCTTCTTCTCGGCGGCATCCTCGCGCGCACCTTCCATGATGTCGGAGATCGGACGCGCCACCGACTTGGGCGTGATGCCATGCTCCAGGTTGTACTCGACCTGCTTCTCGCGGCGGCGGTCAGTCTCGTCGATCGCGGCCTGCATCGAACGCGTGATCTTGTCGGCATACAGAATGGCCTTGCCGCGCAGGTTGCGCGCTGCGCGGCCGATGGTTTGAATCAGCGAGCCGGTCGAACGCAGGAAGCCCTCCTTGTCCGCATCCAGGATCGCCACCAGCGACACTTCCGGCATATCCAGGCCTTCGCGCAACAGATTGATGCCGACCAGCACGTCGAACTTGCCCAGACGCAGGTCGCGGATGATCTCCACGCGCTCCACCGTGTCGATATCCGAATGCAGATAGCGCACCCGAATGCCGTGCTCGCCGAGGTACTCGGTGAGGTTCTCGGACATGCGCTTGGTCAGCGTCGTCACCAACACGCGGTCGCCGAGCTTGATGCGCTCGTGGATCTCGGACATCAGGTCGTCCACCTGCGTTCCGACCGGACGAATCTCGACCACCGGATCGATCAGGCCGGTCGGGCGCACCACCAGCTCGGTGATCTCGCCCGCGGACTCGCGCAGTTCGTAGGGGCCCGGCGTGGCCGACACATAGATGCTGCGCGGCGAGCGCGCCTCCCATTCCTCGAAACGCAGCGGCCGGTTGTCCAGTGCCGACGGCAGACGGAAACCGAACTCCACCAGCGTCTCCTTGCGCGAGCGGTCGCCCTTGTACATCGCGCCGATCTGCGGAATGGTCACATGCGACTCGTCGATGACCAGCAGCGCGTCCGGCGGCAGGTAGTCGAACAACGTCGGCGGCGGCTCGCCGGGTGCCTTGCCGGTGAGATGCCGCGAATAGTTTTCGATACCGTTGCAGAAGCCGACCTCGGCCATCATTTCCAGATCGAACTGGGTGCGCTGCGCCAGGCGCTGCGCTTCGACCAGCTTGTTCTGCGAATACAGCTGCTCCAACCGTTCCTTCAGTTCGTCCTTGATCGTGTCCACCGCGCTCAACGTGCGCTCGCGCGTGGTCGCGTAATGCGTCTTGGGGTACACGGTGTAGCGCTGCAGCTTGCGCAGAGTTTCGCCGGTCAACGGATCGAACAGGGTCAGCCGCTCGATGTCGCCATCGAACAACTCGATCCGTAACGCCTCGGTGTCGGATTCAGCTGGAAATACGTCCAGCACTTCGCCGCGCACACGGAACGCGCCGCGGGTCAGCTCAAATTCGTTGCGGGTGTACTGTAGATCGGTGAGATGGCGGATCAACTGACGCTGATCGATGTGCTCGCCCACCGAAAGGATCAAGCGCAGTGACAGATAGTCTTCCGGCGCCCCCAGGCCGTAGATCGCCGACACCGTGGCCACTACAAGCGAATCACGACGCGACAGCAAGGTCTTGGTCGCCGACAGACGCATCTGCTCGATGTGCTCGTTGATCGAACTGTCCTTCTCGATGAAGGTGTCCGACGACGGCACATAGGCCTCAGGCTGGTAGTAGTCGTAGTAGCTGACGAAGTACTCCACCGCGTTGTGCGGAAAGAACGACTTGAATTCACCGTACAGCTGCGCCGCCAGCGTCTTGTTCGGCGCCATCACCAAGGTCGGTTTCTGCACCTGCTGGATCACGTTGGCGATGGTGTAGGTCTTGCCGGAGCCGGTCACGCCCAGCAAGGTCTGTTTGGCCAAACCGGCCTCGAAGCTGGCCACCAGCTTCTCGATGGCGGCAGGCTGATCGCCGGCTGGGGAGTACGGGGATACAAGCTGAAAACGGTCGGTCATGGAGCGGCACCCTCAATCGACCCCCAAGTATACCGACGGCAGATGATGGCAATGTTTGTTGTTTTCCTACCCCAAAGTCAGCCTTGACCTGATCGTCAGGCCAAGGCTCATTCCCGAAGCTTGAGCTCCTCAGCGTAGGGCTCCACGATGGATAAGATCCGACGCCAGGCAGGATTCAACCTGATGGAAGCAATGATTGCAGGAGCGGTCCTTGCAATCGCCGTCTCGATCGCGCTGCCATCCCTCAGCAGACTCCACCGGTCACACCAAGTCACTGCCACCGTGCTCGAACTCGTCGCACACCTGACCTTAGCAAGGTCAACGTCCATTGCGCGGGGAAGTGCCGTTGCGATATGTCCGAGCAACTCGTTAAGCGAATGCATGACTGGCCATGACTGGACCAGCGGTTGGCTTATATACGCGGATCCCGACGGCAATCGCAGGCCGGACGATGCCAGCGACATCATCGCGTCGGCAAAACCGACGCACAGCTCAAAGCTCAGCATCCTTACCACCACGGGCCGCACGCAGGTGCGGTACGGCTCATTGGGAACCACCCTAGGGAGCAATGTGACCTTCCACATCTGCCAGGGTGGGAGCCTTGAGGCCCAAGTAATCGTCAGCATTGCCGGGCGGACCCGCTCTGTACGGCCGCAGCCGCAACCATGCCCCTCATGAGAACCTGACGCGCGGACGTAACTGGGGGCTTGCACAGCCGGCCGGCCATCCCTATAATTTGCCTCCCCGCCCGAATAGCTCAGCCGGTTAGAGCACTTGACTGTTAATCAGGGGGTCGTTGGTTCGAGTCCAACTTCGGGCGCCAAATTAAAAACCCACGCTACGGCGTGGGTTTTTTTGTTTCTGAGCTGTATCCAAACGTTCTACCAGACGCAACTGCGCGGCAACGCAACTCACGCTCAGAACCAACGGCTGCTGTCTGCGAAGGCACACTCTGAAATGACAACAGCAGGCGGCGCAGCAATGCACCGCCTGCTGTTTGATCCACAAGCCGCTCAGTCAGCCGAAAGACGGGCCAGCTCAGCGATTACGCACCCTTCACGCCCGGCATTGATGATGCGACGAAGATGCGTAAAAAATCACCAACAATCGCTGACAGACGTTGCCGTACCACTCTCCCGGCGCTCACCTGATTGCAGAATCGACAGAGTGGCGCATTTCGTATCTGCTCTAGCTTGCTGGTTGATCGGCGTTGCTGTGATCGTGTAGGTCCTTCCATCTGCTGAAGGTGCAAGCGCTAACGTATAGCTAGTGGCAACACCGGAATCGCACTGAGGAAGTGCTGGTGGAGCACTGGTGTTGTTGTAGGACATATACGTCGTGTAGTAGCGCTCCATGTACTGCGCACCACTCTGCAGGCAGCTCGTTGCAGCTGAACGCTTCGCGCGCACCACCGCCGCCTGGTAGTTATACATCGCAATGCCTGCCAGGACCGCAATCACAGCAACCACGATCATCAGCTCGATCAGTGTAAAGCCCGCAGCAGCATGCTTTTTGCCAACGGCTCTCATGCTCACATCTCCTTCAACAGTTCGCGCCAAGAGACACGAGAAGTCCGGCGCGCCTCACGGATACGCTGACACTCCACGGTTGCATTGGAAAGATTCGTACAGATAAGTCCCGGACCGCCACCGCCACCGCCACCGCCAGTCAGGATATTGCCTGTCGTGCCCATTCCTCCAAGCCCAACAGATCCAGTTGCCGCCGGTGTTCCTGGCGACCCCGTGCTACCGCCTACCGACACCGTCTCGTCTGCGAATGACCCGTTACCATTTAGGTCGAAGAACGACTCGGATAAGCTCGCTCCGGTGAAAGCGTTCAACGCGTTCTGAAAGCCAGTGCCTCCTGGCAGACACGGATCGCTGCTGGGAATGATGCTCGAAAAGTTCAACACGTCATTAACCACCTGAGGGTCACTGATGACACGCTCGCCAATCGGTGTGCCGGGAGGTGTTGGCGGATTAACCAAATCGATGTACCAACCATTACGCCCGGCGGGAAGCACTGAAGGCAGCTCGAAGGCACGTACTGTACGTCCCGTATCGTCGTCTGTAGCCACTGCTGCGATAGTTCTCTGTTGCAAGGTGCTCTTTGCAATCGAGGCTGCCCCATCCTTCAACCCGTAAACGGTCTGAACACTTCGATCCGCCGTATCGCCAGTCTCCATAAAACGACCGGTGCCGAAGAAGACCCAAAGTTGGAAAGTAGAAGGATCACGAGCGACGACCGGCGACGAGGTGATCGGCTGCGCTTGCCCGGCTGGACTGGTCGCGGTAAACATGCGAACCCGGCTGCTTGCATTACTCCAAGCCGTTCTGGTCGCCGAACTGATATCGAACTTCCACATATTCCCCAGAATGTCGCCGGCGTAAACGAAGTCGGCCGTCCCGTTCCCATCAACGTCACGGATGGTAGGCGCCGACATTCCGTTGGGAGACGTCGCAGAGCCCACACCTGTGTCCATTTCAGCAAGGAGCGCACCATCACTAAGTCGGTAGATTAGCAAAGCTGCGCGATTGTTGGTGCTATTTACACCGTTAGGCACGATCAAACCCATATCACCATTGTTGAGCTTCGCAATGATCGGCTGCCCAAGAATCAAGCCCATGTTATTGAGCGGTGTTTCGGTACGCTCCCACTTGACGCGCGTGGCAGCGAAGCTTCCAGGACTGGTGACGTCAAGCGAATACAATCCCTTGCCACCACGACCAAGCGTGCCAACAAGAATACTCGCGTCAGGCGTCTGATCGCGGCGCGATAGAATGACCGGGCCGTCTACAAAATACCGATGCTCGTAGTCAGGCCGACTCAATGTGCTGAGATCAGCGAAATCTAGCGCTGCGGGGATGTAAGCAAACTCTTCGGTCCCATCGCTTGCATCAAAGGCATGTAGCATGCCGTCATTGGCACCTACATAAACAGTGTTCGTTTGAGCATCGTAAACGGGCGAGGAACCGACAATATCGCCGAGCACCGTTGTGCGGTTGCGTAACGTACCGCCATTGGCAAGTTCCTGATTTCGAGAACCGGCGATGTACGCAGCATTGTCAGCACCACTCACTGCAGGAGCAGCACTTCGTGTCAATGGCGACAGCTGAGCTGTGGTTGGAAACGCAGCTCCGGTCAAGCCATTGAAAGTGAAAATCTTGCGACCAGTCGTCGGAATTCCAGCCGAGGCGTTCCAGGCCGGAGTCGCAGATGTACCAGACGATGTGACTGGAAATGCACGCAACTGCCCAGACCAGATACCGGACACAAAGCTCGCCTGAAACGCAAGCGTCGCGCTATCTACACGCGTGGAATTTGCCGATAGATTAGAGAATGCGCCTGCCCGCTCGATAATGGACGCCAGCGACGCTTTCAGAGCTTGGGTAAATTCGTCAGGATTACTCGCAACAATGAAATCTCCTCGCCCGTTGACAGACGCATGCCATAGATCATCCACGTTGACGATCGTGTTATTTCTCGGGGTGGGCCAGTTCAGGGTTCCCGCTGTTAATGCAGGAAGGTCGGTCTCCGGGTTCAAAGTGCCTGACGCACCGATAGAAATCGCGTATGTCACCATGTGCTGCCAAAAACCAGGATCGCGACTGGAGGTAGGCACATTATTTGCGAGATCAGTACGGAGGTCATTTTTCCAAAACCGCATCGCCACGTCGGCAAGCGTATCGGAATCCGAGCTGGCATACGGACGCACTGGCCGGTACGTGTACGTGTCGCGCGTGGTACTGGTAATCGTCTGACCCGCGACATTGTCTTGCTCGTTTGCAATGTCCGCGTAGTTATCTTTTCCGTTCCAATAACCGTCGGTGGTTAAAATAGTAAAATTTTGACGACAAGAAAACTGCGCGCTTCCTGCCTGAGGGCCATATGGCCCACCAGCAGCCGCACTACTATAATAGAGTCCAGCATCCGTCAGCGCACCATGAAGAGGCGTCGCACCTGACCCTGATGCACCGTAGAGCCGGTCATACCAAAGCGTCTTGTTATTATTCGCTCCCGAACCACCATTGGGGTCGTCGAACAGCCCGTCATTCCGACCAATCG
Source organism: Xanthomonas sp. WHRI 7064 (assembly GCF_040202355.2). NCBI lineage: Bacteria > Pseudomonadati > Pseudomonadota > Gammaproteobacteria > Lysobacterales > Lysobacteraceae > Xanthomonas > Xanthomonas sp. WHRI 7064. The sequence goes on from NZ_CP167821.1 coordinate 2,955,449, forward strand.
GAATCGGATTATCCTGAGTAATTAGATTTCCGGTTTTATTTCTACGCCAAATTGTCCGGAAGCCAACTCGCGCCGGCGTATTAAGGTCAGCAAAAGCCTGGCCAGCACTAGCTTTCGCGACTTTCATTCTAGTGCGGTAGTAGGAATACCAAATCGCAAAATTGGTTCGCTCCGAACTTTCATCGCCACGGAGAGCTGGATTCGGCAAGGCAAATGTACAATTTTTCCATTGCCAACCAGAATTGCTGGAATCGCAATTTCGACCTGCAAGCCCTTGTTGACCAGATACATTTTGCAGATATTCGCTTCTTACAATACGTCCGTCCGTGTGAATCTGATAACGCCAATAGCTACTGACATTAGCCAACTGAGCTGCAGAGGCACCAGCATTCTTTGGAACAAAGAAAGTACGTACGCCAGACTGGAGATTTCCGGACCCAGTAAGGAACGAATCGTCAGTATATACATTCGAATAGCTGACGCCGCCAGTCATCTGACTGCCGTCAGGATTAAGCCACGGCTTGTAGTCAAATGCAGGATTATAGTAAATTGTATTCCTGCTATACGCCTGCTCCGCTATGTTGATCGGCGTCGTTCCAGGCAAAACATCCGGCATAGAGTCCTCGCTCATCGAGCCAGAATCATCCAGAATAAATAAAATATTTGGGGAGACACGACCACTGGATTGCAGGGGCTCATCCGGCAAGTTAACTGCCCCTGCAGGAGCTGCAGCCAATGTCGCTGCCAGTGCCATGCAAGCGCAGCGCAGTTGCTCAGCCAGAGCGGATCGTTTGAATGGGAGAGATGTAGAAGGATTCATTGCAGCAACTCCCTATGGAACGATAAAGTTGGATTGAACAATCACGCTGGCTCGACCTGCCGCTTCGCTTCGCGCAGTGACGCGATACACTGGCCGCAAACAAATATCGCTACCCGTATAGCGAGGATCTAGATTGCACTCCAGCCACGTTTCCGAAGTACCCATGTATTCGATAAAGAATTGTGGAGCCGACGCGATCGACCCGACACTCGTTGTCGCTGCTCGCCATCCCCCGAAGCCTGAGGCCTTCCATCGCTCGACCGCGGTCGCATCCGGCCTCGGGCAGACACCATTGCTACAGGCGCCCCCCGCCGCCGCCGCCGCGATCGCGGCGTGCTCGGCATTGGTGCGACTGGCGGCAAGTGCCTCGCCTTCACGCAATGCCGCTTCAGCCGCCTGAAAACTGAGGTTGCGATCCACCAAATTCGCACTCATGCGCTCCTCAAGAACCGTGCTTCGCAAGACAGCCAGTCCGAGCAACGTCATGATGAGCAGCAGGATGAGCACCACAACCAGCGAAACGCCTTGCTGACGCAATGGATAGGAGACTGACCAAGATCCGCTCATGGGGCTCTATTCCGAAGAGCGATGACCTGACTCACAGTGCGTGCTAACGCCGCATTGTCCACGCCGTCACGATCAGTTCCCGCCAACGTCAAGGTGATCCTGATTGCAGTCACCTGGCTCCAACGACCGGCAACACTCGCTGCATTGCCATAACTTGTGGTTCCGTCAACCAAATAAGTCAATGCCATGTTTTGCACCCCTTCTGCAACCTCTTGCGCTTGAACACTGGCAACCCCTCCGGTATTGATCAGGGTGGATTGATAAAGCCCCCTAGTACGCCCGTTGGTGCCGATATACCAAGCTGACGCATTCAGACGGGTAATCGTGGCATTGGGACCGAAGGTGAACAGAGAGCCGCCCAATCCCAGGCGATTGGTTGCATTTCCAGGCGAACCACCCGTGCCATGTGCAATGGAAACAGTACCTGCCGCACCTGTCATCTGGAAGATGGCTCCCAAGCGCATCACACCGCCCGTTTCGGCATTGGGGCCACATACCATCAACAAGTCGCCGGGTATCAAGCCGTGTGACGCAGTGTTGACGGTAAACGTCGCAGTAGCCGGAGCATGCGCCGTCACTACCGCTGTTGCATCCCCGGACGACAGCAGCGACAACGCGTCTGTGCCAGCAATCCGTTGCCCGGCGGTTGTTGTGCCAAAACCGATCCCCGGAATCGCCGTAGACCCGTCATAGCCTTGCAGGGTTCCATTCGCAGTACCGACATTCCAGTTGGTCCACCAGCGCGTTGCCGGAGCGCCTAGCACGTTCACCATCGCCATGTTGTTGCTGCTGTTGCACGGGTTTCCGCCAGCTTCTCTGATATCCCGCGCCATCAACTCGAAAGCAACACGCGCGTTTTCCTGGACACGACTTAGGCTATCGGTAGCAGCCGCAGTTCGACGGCTGGTCAGGAACAGACCGATCGCAGCCAATGTCACCAGCAATCCCAGCACCAGTGAAATCAATAGTTCAATCAGGGTGAAACCGAGTACCGACTTGCGCGGAGTAAATATCTTGCTCATAACCGGGTGACCACGCTGAATTCGCGCTGCGCCGAGTTATCGCTGGACCCCATCGCAGTCGCGCGACTGTCGTCCCAGCGCACTGAGACAGTACAACGCACGCCATTTGCCTCGCACTGGATGGAACCACAAGCGGTCGATCCCATACTGGACTTCAGAGCAGTGATCCAATCCCGTCGATCATTGGCCGCAAGGTTGCCACCGGCGGGAACGTTGCATGTCATCGCAGCGTTATAGGCCCCCGCACGCGCAGCAGTCAGATTGGCTCGCATCGCGTCCAGAATTGCATACGACTGAACCACCATCTGGCTACGCTCAAGGGAACTACTGTTGTTCTGTAGCGCACGTGCCTGCATTGCGGCAATGCCAAGCATGCCGATGCCCAGGATCACAACGGAAATTAAAACCTCGATCAGGCTGACACCGACCTGACTTCGACGACTGCCTGCCGCTGGCGTTCTCATCTGTCTTTTCCTCAGATCAAGGCTGGTGCATCGGACGGTGCCTGACACTGCGGGTCGGTTCCGCGGGTGATTGCTACCCGACTCCCACCCGCAATTGCCACGATGCGTTGATTTTCGGGCGGCTGGGTAGTCGCCATGCAGATTGACACGGCTCCTGCCAACAACCTCGCACCAGTGGAATCACGCGCGAGTCCATCGGGTCGGAAAACAATCCGCGCGCTGGAGGAAGAAATCGCCGGGCTTACGCTTACCTGTAGCTGCGACCTGACTTCACTCACACGCAGGACTTCGGCACCACGCAATACAATCCAGCGCGCCCAGGTGCCGCCATTGGCGCATGTTGCGCCGTCATTGGATCTACACAAGGTCACACTGGCGTTGCTGCGCACGGCTTCAGAACGGGCGAGCTGGAGCGATGCCGATAACTCGTTTGCCGCAGCCGACAGCCGATTACTATTGATGAGCGCTGTGAAACTTGGGAAGGCGATAGCCATGACGATTGCCAAGACGATGACCGTCACCATCATTTCAATCAGCGAAAAACCTTGCTGTGCCCAGGGGGCCAGGCGCCGGATATAGGACATAGGGCAGCCTCCCCAGGCAACCAGATACATGAGCGTACAATACCCAAGCATTCACCCGGCTGCGAAAGGTGGGCGACGAACGGGCTCTGCGGGCGCACGAAAGGCGTCCCACCTATCAGATCGCGACAAGGGCATGATGTACAGCAGTCTTTCGGGGTACGCATCCTAATGCCAACCGCAATCGGCGAATCCTTCCTGCAAACCCTGTGGGACTCTCGTACCCTGGCGTGCGTTTTGCTCGTGGCAGAAGCGATCGCCGTGCTTTTGAGCCTGGCACCCGGCCTGCAGACCGGCTGGATCGGTTTTGGAATCACATCATTTGCAATGCAGTGGACGGCCTTGCTGACCCTGGCGGGCCTTTACCTACTTCGCCGCCGACTTAAGCGTGCCCGTCCGATCACAGTCGCCAATGTCACCCTTGCACTCCTTCTCCTAGCAGCAGCACTAGTGCTGTTTATCGCAATGGGCGTAGTTGGAAATGCATGGTCGATGGGCACACGCCAGTGGTTGAAGCTGTTGTTGCAAACCGAAGGCATCGCACTGACGGTTGGCTTGCTGGGAATATGGGCCTTTCACACTCATTGGCGCGCCAGACAATATGCAATTCGCGCGAAACAATTCGAACTCGAAGCGCTCAAGGCGAGAATTCAACCGCACTTCCTGTTCAATACGCTCAATACAGCAACAGCACTTGTGCGCCTCAATCCTGCCAATGCCGAGCGCTTACTGATGGATCTGGCAGAACTGTTTCGAGCGACTCTGACAGGGCCGGAACTTGTGACCCTATCCAAGGAGCTCGATATCGCAAAGCACTATCTAGATATCGAGCAACTCCGCTTCGGAAAGCGTTTGAGCATCGTCTGGAAGATTCCCGATGCCATTCCCCATCTCATGGTTCCGTCCCTCTCCATCCAGCCCTTGGTTGAGAATGCAATTCGTCATGGCGTGGAACTTCGTTCCGAGGCATCTCAGATAATTGTGGAACTCCGCCAAACATCGGACGCGATTGTGATCGAAATCAGCAATCCCCTCCCGCCCGATGGCAAGATAGTTCATACCGGATATCAGGTGGGACTGGCCGCCGTCCGCGCCCGCTTTCACGATCTCGACAGCAGAATTGAACTACACACCACAAAGAGGGGCAACCATTTCTTGGCTGCCCTTCATGCCCCGCTTGCAGCGATCCCCACTCGCTAAATCAGGTCACCACCCGATAACAAGGCCGGTAGTCCCCCGAAATCTTCATCCGGCGCTGTTCGACGAAGCCGCGCAACAGTTCATCCAGGGCCTGCATGATGTCCGGGTCGCCGTGGATTTCGAAGGGGCCGAATTCCTCGATGCGGCGCATGCCGTCTTCCTTGACGTTGCCGGCGACGATGCCGGAGAAGGCACGGCGCAGGTCGGCGGCCAGTGCGGGCGCTGGGCGGCCGTGGTGCAGGTCGAGGGCGGCCATAGCCTCGTGGCTGGGTTCGAACGGCTGCTGGTACTCGAGCGGGATGTGGACGGACCAGTTGAAGTAGTACGAATCCTTCTGTTCCTTGCGGTGCGCACGCACTTCGTGGATGCCTTCGGCCATGCGACGCGCCACGGCAACCGGGTCGCCGACGATGATCTCGTAGCGGGAAGCGACAGCTTCGCCCAGGGTGAGCCGGATGAAGCGGTCGATCTGCTCGAAATACGGCGCGGCAATGGTCGGGCCGGTCAGAATCAGCGGGAACGGCAGGTCGGCGTTCTCTTCGCGCAGCAGGATGCCGAGCAGGTAGAGGATTTCCTCTGCCGTGCCGACGCCGCCCGGAAACACCAGGATGCCGTGGCCGATGCGGACGAAGGCTTCCAGGCGCTTCTCGATGTCCGGCATGATCACCAGGTGGTTGACGATCGGGTTCGGCGACTCGGCGGCGATGATGCCCGGCTCGGTCACGCCGATGTAGCGCGTGTGATGCTTGCGCTGCTTGGCGTGCGCGATGGTGGCGCCCTTCATCGGGCCCTTCATGGCGCCTGGGCCGCAGCCGGTGCAGATGTCCAGCCCCCGTAGGCCAAGCTCGTAGCCCACCTGTTTGGTGTAGAGGTACTCGTCGCGCGAGATGGAATGGCCACCCCAGCACACGACCAGGTTCGGGTCCGACGGCTGCAGGATGCGCGCATTGCGCAGCTGCCCGAACACCGCGTTGGTGATGCCTTCGCTGGTATCCAGATCCCCGCGCTGGGCTTCCAGCTCGATCGCCATGTAGGCCAGGTCGCGCACCACGGCGAACAGCAGCTCGGCAACACCCCGGATGATCTCGCCATCGACAAAGGCCATCGCCGGTGCGTTGCTCAGATCGATGCGGATGCCGCGGTCCTGCTGGTTCACCTGGATATCGAAATCCGGATACAGATCGCGCGCGGCGCGCGGGTCGTCCGACGCGCTGCCGCTGGTGAGCACGGCCAACGCGCAGCGGCGCAACAGCTCATGCATGCCACCGCTGGAGGCATCGCGCAGACGCGCAACTTCCGCCTTGGACAACACGTCCAGGCCACCGCGCGGGTAGATCCGCGCATCCACCACCGGCAGCGCCCGTGCTGCCGTACTGCTGAGTTCCATAGTTTGCTCCTGTCGTATCTCAGAACTTTAGCGTACTCACCCGCACAAAAGAAAACGGCCGGGAGAACCCGGCCGTTTTTGCAAGCTTCGACACGCTAGCCAGCTTTAGAACTGGTAGCGGAAGCCCAGCTGCAGCGCCCAGCGGGAGATGCCCTTGTCGTCATAGATGGTTGACGGATCGGGCGTATTGAAGCGGTAAACGTATTTACCGGTAGCCGCATCGATACCGCCGTACTCAACCACGCCGCGCATACCCGGGAACGCGTACTCGTCCACACGGCCCCACTTCTTATTGAGCAGGTTTCCGACGTTCATCACGTCAAGCCAGATCTGCGCCTTGTTGCCTTCTAAGAAGCCAGGCAGCTCCTGCTCGATGTGCAGGTCGAACTGGTTTACCCACGAGTTGCGCACTGCATTGCGCTGCGCAACCTGTCCCTTATGGGACGACAAATATTCATCATTGTTGACGAAGTTCCAAAACGCAGCCTCTTCCGCTGCCGAGCCAAAGCGAACATCACCCGGACCTGCGGGGATGTACAGCAGGTCGTTCAAGCGGCTGTCGCCGTTTGCATCATTGTCAAACGTATAGCTGTAGGGACGGCCACTACGGCCCTGATAGATCAGGCCGACCTTGGTGGCAAAGTCGCCGAAGAAGTTGTGCTTCCACTGCAACGTTCCCAGGAAGCTGTTGCGGATCTCATAAGCAGACGTCGCATTGACCTCTTCGTTAGCCTGGAACACCGCCGTATTGCCCAGCTGCGAACCGGAGGTGGAGCTTGTCAGGCCACTCACTTCGTCGGCATTAGCGAAGGTATAAGCCAGGCTCCAGGACCAATCGCTATCGTTGAACGGCTTATTCAATCCAACGGTCAGACTCTGGCTGCCACCCTTGCTGGTAGAGCGCGCAATAATCGCATCGTTGTAGCTGCGATAGCGATTGCCACGCGGATCGACCGAAATGCCAGTCGGCTGGGTTCCGTTGACATTCCAGTTGGCGGGATTTAAGCCCGCCTGATTCCAATATATCTGACGACCATCCTGACCGACCGCAGTCGGTCCGGTCTGGCTGAGATTCAGCTGTTGGTAGTAAATAGCTTCTTTGACCTTCGTAACGACGCCCTCAACCGACGCCACTACACCGTACCACGGCAACTCGGCATCGAACGCCAGGTTCGCCTTCCAGACAGCAGGTTGACCCAGATCCTTGTCAACGAAGTCGACGGACTGAGTGGCGCCGTTCAATGTCCCGTTACCACGCGGCTGGTTGTTGATGTCCGGCGTAAACGCGATGCCGTTGCTGTTGACCAGATTTACGCTTGAGAAGTTGTAATCGGTGTAAGCCAGACCGGTATTCGAGTAAGGATTGGACAGCCATACCGACGCCGCTGCGCCTTGGAACAGGCCAACACCGCCACGCAACTGTGTAGGACGGTCTGCATCGAAGGTGTAATTGAACCCAAAGCGCGGCTGCAGAAGGCCGTTGCCATCTATGGTTTCATCATTACGCACATCAAACGTGGTCGAGGCAGCTGCATTATATTGCGGCTTGTTCTTCACCATCGGCTCGTCGTAACGCACACCGAAGGTCAAGGTCAGGTTGCTGTTGACAGCCCATGTATCCTGCAAGAACAGGCCGACGTTCTTCATGCCCCACTGCGCGGCGATATCGTCGATATTTCCGCTGGTGGACTGAGAGTAACGGTAGCTAGCCGGACGATTGTTGCGATAGTCGGCAATCGAGTTGAAGTTGTACGAACCAAAGACACGCTGAGCAAACAAGTTGAAGATGTCGTTGTCTTCGTAGTCGCCACCAAACTTCAGGGTGTGATCATCCAGATACAGATTGGCAGCAAAGAACGCATTCCACGTTTCAGTACGCAGCGCATTGGCCTGTGTACTCTGCTCGGTACCGAAGTTGACGAAGTTGTTGCCGATCCGGACACCGACAGCCGGCAATTGCGAGGCAGCGTCACGCACTGCGGAATAATCGCGGTAGGAAACCTTGGCTTCGGTAGAGAACTTCTCGGTCCAGTCACTGAACAATTGAGCGGTGTAGGTTTCAAGCTCGAAATTGCGGGTGTAATGGTACGAGTTCAGTGACAAGGCTGTAGCGCTGAAGCCATTGAGGTTGGCGGTCTCTTGTTCGGACTTGCCGTAACGAAACGAGGCGCGGTGCTTGTCGCTGATGTTCCAGTCGATCTTAATGCCCTTCTCTTCCGACTCAGAATCAAGTGCTGGCAGAGCCAGTGTTCCCGGGTCGAAGCCATAGACATTGCGCGAAATGTCGACGATCTCGTCAACCTGTGCCTGGCTCACGCCAACGATATTGCTGGCGCCCGAGCCGGTCGGACCGTAGCCGGATGCTCCGGTGAACACGCCTTTGCCCTTGTACTTTTCGTAGTTAGCGAAGAAAAACAGCTTGTCCTTGACAACCGGCCCGCCCAGGGTCAGGCCATAAGTGGCTTCATTGTCGAACAGCTGCGGGCGGATACCGTTTTGGTTTTTTCCGGACCAGTCGTTCTCACGATAGGTTCCATAAACTGAACCGTGAAATTCGTTGGTACCAGACTTGGTCACGGCATTAATGACGCCGCCGGTGCCACCGGTGATGGCCACATCGTAATTGGCCACGTCTACCGAGATTTCGTCGATGACGTCCATCGAGAACGGCTGGCGCGGAGTCGGCAGGCTGTTGGATTCCAGTCCGAAAGCATCGTTGGTGCTGATGCCGTCGACGCGGATCGCGTTGTAGCGCGGGTTCTGGCCGGCGATGGAGATTTCGTTGCGCGCCTTATCGGTCTGCGCGACGCGCGGATCCAGACGCACATAGTCCTGCAGGTTGCGGTTGATCGACGGCAGCGACTCGATTTCTTCGCGGGTCACGTTGGTGCCGGTGCCCATTTTGTTGGCGCTGAAGATCGCCGAGCCGTAGTTGCCTGCGATCGCCTGCACGGTACCGAGCGTGGCCAAATCGCCGCCCAGGGCTGCATCAACCTGATTGACCTTATCCAGGTTCAAGTACACGCCTTCACGCGTGGTGTTGCCCGCGCCGGAAGCGGTAATGGTGATCGTGTACGGCCCACCCACGCGCAGGCCGCGCGCGTTGTAGCGTCCGCTGGCATCGGTGGTGGCGCGGCTGACCGTGCCCGATTCGATGTGGGTGATCGTCACTTCGGCATTCGGCACCGGTTGACCGGCGCTGCTGGTCACCAGGCCAGCGACGCCGGCAGAGGTGCTCTGGGCGAACACGGGGGCGGCGGCGAGTGCGGCAACAAGGCCAAGCGTCAGCTTGGACATGCGGAGACAGCGGGGGTGGGTCATTTCGGTAGCCTCGATACAGGTTGGGCAGTGACAAAAAGGCGCAGTCAGCCCAACCGTTCCCGGGGGTGGGCTGCCGATGATCTGGGGTCCCTTGCCGCGCGGCTGGTTGCTGCCGCAACGGTTAACAACAGATTAACACGCTAAGGCCTGATTGTGACGGCGACGTGACAAAGTTCGCGCAGTGCAACATGAACTTCGCATGTGAAGGCCTAAACGCCAGCTTGCGCAAAGTCGCGTGGCGTTTGCGACCGGCGTCGCGCAATCGAGCTGGCTTGTCGGGTACCGGGCGTCGTTTGGTCTAAAAGCGTAGCGATGGCAGTTGGAAGTCATCTCCTACTGAAGCCGTCTGGCGCCGCCGACCGCTTGTGCCGTCACGGGTCAGCAACGCGGCTTCAAATTCCCGCCCGGCATTCACAGATCGTCCCCACGCACCCTGCCCGTCTATCACCGACTGGACTCAGATTGATACCGGCAGCTTGAAATAAGTGCCAAGGCCGTCCAGAAACATCTGCACCGAAATGGCCACCAGCAACATGCCCATCAGGCGCTCGATCGCGGTCAGTGCGCGATGACCGAGCAGTTTGTACAACAGCGGTGCCGAGGCCAGGATGGTGGATGCACCGATCCAGGCGATCATCAGCGCCAGGCTCCAATCCCATAGCCGGGTGGGTTCGTTGCTGCCCATCAGCATCACTGCGGCCATGCCGGACGGGCCGGCCACCAGCGGGATCGCCAGCGGCACGATGAAGGGCTCACCGTCGGGAATTTCGCCCATTAGGCCTTCCGGGCGCGGGAAGATCATGCGGATGCCGATCAAGAACAGCACGATGCCGCCGGCGATCGCCACCGATTCCTGGCGCAGATGCATCAGCTCCAGCGCGTACTTGCCGCCCCACAGGAACGCCATCAGCACGAACAGGGCGATCAGCAACTCGCGCGCGAGCACGAAGCGCTGGCGCTTGGACGGCAGCGGCTTGAGCACGCTGAGAAACACCGGAATGTTGCCCAGCGGGTCGAGGATCAGGAACAGCAGCAGTGCCGCCGAAAGAATGGTCATGCGGAAGGACTCCAGATCGCGCCGCGGTGCGCGCCACCGGCCGTGGACAACAAGGTGACGCAGGAAGCGGCATAGCGCGTGGGGTCCAGCGCTTCGCTGTCTTCCTGATGGGTGAAGGCGCGCGCGCGCAAGGCGGTGCGCATCGGGCCGGGCTGCAGTCCGCTGATGCGCACCGGGCCGGCGGCGGTTTCGTGATGCAGGCTGGCGAGCAGGCCACGCTGTGCATGCTGGGCAGCGCCATAGGCACCCCAATACGCCTGGCCAACGCGTGCGGGGTCATCGACAACGAAGACTACCGCCGCATCGCCTTGCTGCCGCAATAGCGGCAGGCAGGCCTGAGTCAACCAGGCGCGCGCGGTGAGGTTGATATGGAGGTTGCGTGCGAAGTCGGCAGGCGCCGCGAGTTCGGCCGGGGTCAAGCCGACGAAATCGGCGGCGCAATGCAGCAGGCCGTGCAGGCCACCGAGCTCGGACTGCAGCCGCTGCGCCAGTGCGGCGTAATCGTCCGGCGTGGCGCCGGCCAGATCCAGCGGATACAGCAACGGCTCCGGACCCAGCCTGGCAACCGCGTCATAGACGCGCTCCAGCGGGCGCAGCTTGCGGCCAAGCAACACCACGGTCGCACCGGCGGATGCACACGCCTGCGCCGCAGCGCTCCCTAGGCCGCCGGCTGCACCGGTGATCAGCACCACGCGGCCGGCAAGTGCCGCCGCGTCGGGCCGGGCCTGCGCCAGACTCACGGTTGGTAAGCCTCGCTGACAATGCGCTTGAGCTCGCCGGCTTCGAACAATTCCAGCGTGATGTCGCAACCGCCGATCAGCTCGCCGTGGATGAACAGTTGCGGGAAGGTCGGCCAGTTGGAATAGCGCGGCAGATTGGCGCGCACTTCGGGCTCTTCCAGCACGTTGACCGTGCGCAACTGATCGGCGCCGGCAGCCACCAGGGCCTGCACGGCGCGGCTGGAAAAACCGCACATCGGAAATTGCGGGGTGCCTTTCATGAACAGCACGATCGGGTGTTGTTCGACTTCGGCCTGGATCCGTTCCATCACCGGCATTGGACTCTCCTGACTGGGAGCGGCAGGCCCGACCGCCGGGTCGGATAGACTTCCGCAAAGGCGCGCATTGTAAGCCTTCAGCGCGACCTGTCGCCGCACTCCCTTCGCTGCCATTGCCATCATGCCGATCGAACACCTTGCACTGCCCTACTCCCGCGTCGCCCTGGAGCCGTATCTGTCCGCCGCCACATTGGAGGCGCACCACGGCGTCTGTCACCGCAGCGAGGTCGATCGGCTCAATGCGCGCATCGAAGGCAGCGAGTTCGCCGAGCTGACGCTGGAAGACATCATCGCGCAGGCGCAAGGCACGCTGTTCCATCTGGCTGCGCAGGTGTGGAACCACAATTTCTATTGGCAGTGCCTGCGCCCGCGCGGCGGCGGTGAGCCGCTGGGCCGGCTGGCCGACCGCATCGCCAAATCGTTCGGCGACTTCGTGCATTTCAAGCAGGAATTCAACCGCGTCGCCCTGGGCAGCTTCGGCTCGGGCTGGGTGTGGCTGGTGCAGCGCCCGGATGGCGCACTGGCGGTCGTTGCCACGCCGAATGCGTCCACGCCACTCACCGGGCCGGACACCCCGCTGCTCGCCTGCGACCTCTGGGAGCACGCCTATTACCTGGATTACCGGCAGGACCGCGCGCAGTACCTGGACGCGTTCTGGAAGCTGATCAACTGGGAGTTCGTGGCCAGCCGGTTGGGTTAGCCGCTTGCGCCGTTACAACAGGTCAACGATCAGGTGACCTGTTGCAACAGCGTCCGGCGGCACCGCGCACTGCCGTGCATCTTCGCCACGGACCTGCGCATCGGCGAGGCCGCAGCAGCGCCAGCGATGGCTCTGCGAATTACCCTTCGCTCAAACGCGCGAGCACCGGTCCGACCTGCGCATCACGCTGCAGCGCGGCGCCTGCTTCGCTCAGTGCCTGCGCAAGCGCCTGCGGCGTCTCTGCGCGCAGTGTGGCATGGCCGACCTTGCGGCCCTCGCGCGATTGTTTGCCATAGTCGTGCCAATGCCCACCAGGCACCGCCAAAAATGCAGCCGCGTCCGGCATCGCGCTCAGCCAGTTGAGCATGCAGGCATGTCCGCGCATCGCGGTGCTGCCGAGCGGCAGACCGAGCACGGCGCGCACATGATTTTCGAACTGTGAGGTCTCGGCACCTTCGATGGTCCAATGCCCGGAGTTGTGCACGCGCGGGGCCATCTCGTTGGCGAGCAACTGGCCATCGCGCACGAACAGTTCCAGCGCGAAGACGCCGACGTAGTCCAGCCGCTCGGCGACCGCACGCGCGTGCGCCTCTGCCGCAGCCTGCACGCCAGCATCCACACGCGCCGGCGCAAGACTGGCCGAGAGTACGCCGTCCACATGCCAGTTCTCGGTCAGCGGCCAGGCGCGGAATTCGCCATCGCGCCCACGCACTGCCACCACACTGACCTCGCGCTCAAACGGCACGAAGGCCTCCACGATCAGCCCGACCTTCGCCGCCTGCGCGCCGAGCGCGTCCCATGCGGCATCGGCATCGGCCAGCGTCTTGATGCGGAACTGGCCCTTGCCGTCGTAGCCGAAGCGACGTGTCTTGAGCACGCACGGCGTGCCGATACGGGCCAATGCAGCGTCGAGCCCTGCACGGTCGTCGATAGCGGCGAACTCGGGCACCGGAATGCCGAGCTCGCGGAACAGGGTTTTTTCGCTGAGCCGGTCCTGCGCCACCGCCAACGCGGCAGCGCTGGGAAACACCGGCACCTGCGCAGCCAACTGCTGCGCGCCGGCGGCCGGCACGTTTTCGAAATCGAAGGTGATCACATCCACGTGCGCGGCGAATGCGGCAAGCGCGGCGGTGTCGTCAAAGGCGCCTGCCTGCAGCGGCGCCACCTGCCCTGCGCAGGCATCGGTGGCCGGGTCGAACACCGCAAACCGCAAGCCCAGCGGCGCACCGGCCAACACCAGCATGCGGGCCAACTGGCCGCCACCCAGAATGCCGACCGTGGTCATTGGCGCGGGTCGTCGCTGGCCATGACATCGTCGGTCTGCCTGGCGCGGAACTGCGCCAGTGCCTGACCGATCTGCGCCTGCTCCGGCGCCAGCATCGCGGCGGCGAACAAGGCCGCATTGGCCGCGCCGGCGTTGCCGATCGCAAACGTCGCCACCGGAATCCCGGCCGGCATCTGCACGATCGACAGCAGTGAATCCATGCCGTTGAGCGCCTTGGACTGTACCGGCACACCGAGCACCGGCACCGCCGTCTTGGCCGCCAGCATGCCCGGCAGATGCGCCGCACCGCCGGCACCGGCAATGATCGCGCGCAGACCGCGTGCGCCAGCCTGCTCGGCATAGCTGAACAACACGTCCGGTGTGCGGTGCGCCGAGACCACCTTGACCTCGTAAGGCACGCCCAGCGCATCGAGCTTCTGAGCTGCGTGTTGCATGGTTTCCCAATCGGAACGGGAACCCATCACGATGCCGACCAGCGGCGCGGAGTGGTTGGAGGTCATGGCCCTGCCCTGCGGTAAAGACGTATTCTAGCCATCTTCCACGCAAGACAAGACTTCGATGGATCGCAAACTGCTCGACCTGCTGTGCTCGCCCGACACCCGCCAGCCGCTCTCGCTGCTCGACGGCAAGGGCCTGGAGGCACTCAACACCGCCATCGCCGGCGGGACCCTGCAGCGTGCCGACGGCACCGCGCAGACACAGCCACTGCGCGAGGCGCTGATCACGCGCGACCGCAAGCAGATCTTCCGCGTCGACGACGGCATTCCGGTGCTGTTGGCCGAAGAAGCCATCGGCACTGCGCAGATCGCCGACTTCCCCGAAAAGTGAATCCTTCCGTACGCACCACCGTGCCGGAGGCACCACCGGCCGCGCTGGTGGACGCCGATGTGGCGCGCGCGTTGGCCGAGGACATCGGCAGCGGCGATGTGACCGCGGCGCTATTGCCCGATCAGCCAGACAGCGCGTACCTGCTGTGCAAGCAGGACGCCGTGATCGCCGGGCGGCCATGGTTCGACGCCACGCACCGCGCGCTCGATCCGCAGGTGCGGATCGACTGGCAGGTGCACGAAGGCCAGCACGTCGCCGCCGGCACGGTGCTGGCGCTGCTGCATGGCCGCAGCCGCAGCCTGGTCAGCGCCGAGCGCACCTCGCTCAACTTCATGCAGACGCTGTCGGCCACCGCGACCGCCACCGCTGCATACGTGGCTGCCGTGGCCGGCACCGGCACGCGCATCCTGGACACGCGCAAGACGCTGCCGGGCCTGCGCGTCGCGCAGAAATACGCGGTGCGCTGCGGCGGTGGCGACAATCACCGCATCGGCCTGTTCGACACGGTGATGCTCAAGGAAAACCATATCCGCGCCGCCGGCTCGCTGAGCGCCGCCGTGCATGCCGCACGTGCGCAGCAACCGCAGTTGCCGCTGGTGGTCGAAGTGGAAACATTGGAGCAGTTGCGCGAGGCCTTGCAGGTCGGCTGCACGCGCATCCTGATCGACGATTTCGACCCGGCGATGCGTCGCGACGCGGTGCGCATCGTTGCCGCGCTGCCGCGCGAACAACGCATTCCGCTGGAGGTTTCCGGCAGCGTGGATCTGGCCGGCATTGCCGCCATTGCGGCCGATGGGGTGGATTGCATCTCCATCGGCGGGCTCACCAAGCATGTGCACGCGGTCGATCTATCGCTCAAACTCGGCCCACCGCCGCGCTGATTTCACGCGTGCCCGCAGCCGGCTCTGTCAGCCTGCTGCGATTGTTCTGTGCAGGATCTGCGATGACTGTAAAACCTTGGCCGTGGCTCTGTCTGGTGTTGGCCGCATGGGGCGGCACCGCGGCTGCCGCGGAAGTCTGCGATGTACCGCCGCGCTTCGGCACCAGCCCTGCAGCAATCGCCATCGTGCGGAGTGCCTGCAACGAGCATCGCCTGTGGCAGCACCCGTTTATCGATGCCAAGGGCCGCCTGGCCAGCCTGGGCGTGACCGAAGCCGAATCGGGCTATCTGGCCGACCACGGCGTGGTCGCGTGGCAACGCGTGGCCGGCTACTGGCGCGACAGCGGCACGCTGGCATCGATGGGCGGCCGTCCCGGCGCATCGAGTTGCGCGGCACTGGATGGCACGCGCTACACCGCCAGCGATTGCCGCGCGTTCCTGATCGACAACCCATGGTCGGCCGCCTTCATCTCCTGGGTGATGACGCAGGCCGGCCTGAGCGGTTTCCATCGCTCTGCACGCCATCTGGATTACATCCGCAGCGCCTACAACGATGG
This sequence comes from Xanthomonas sp. WHRI 7064, assembly GCF_040202355.2. Taxonomy (NCBI): domain Bacteria; kingdom Pseudomonadati; phylum Pseudomonadota; class Gammaproteobacteria; order Lysobacterales; family Lysobacteraceae; genus Xanthomonas; species Xanthomonas sp. WHRI 7064. The sequence goes on from NZ_CP167821.1 coordinate 2,971,175, forward strand.
CGCCAGCGGCCCGTACCAGTTCACCGACCCGGCGGTGGAAAAACCCGCCCCCGGCGATCTGCTGTGCCTGCTGCGCGGGCGCAGCGCTGCGCTCGGCTACGCCGGCCTCAAGGCCGGGCTTGGCGGCAGCGCGCCGATGCCGTGGCAATCGCATTGCGACGTGGTGATCGCCGCCAACGTCGGTGGCGATCGCACCCTGTACCTGATCGGCGGCAATGTGTTCAACACGGTGATGATGCGCAAGATGCCGCTGGACCGCGCCGGCCGCGTGGTGTTGCCGACGCCCCAATCCGACGGCAGCCAGGACCAGAGCGAGGACGGCCTGGGCATCGCCAGCGAGTGCACGCCGGCACACGAAGAACTCTGCGATTTCAATCGACGCGACTGGGCGGCCCTGTTGAAGCTGCGCCCGGATGCGGTGATGACGGCGCCACCACCGGTCGAACCGCTGCCTTCGCCAACCACCTTACCCACCACTATGCCGCCGGGTTTCCCGCGCGTCGTGCCGCCGCGTCCGGAGACACAGCCCGCGCCGACACAGCAGCCCGGGTAAGCAAGGCTCAAAGCCCCGCTCCCATCCGGAGAGGGGTTGGGGTGAGGGTACGGCGGCGAAGCCTTGGCCAAGGCTCAGCCACGCGAGGCTGAGCCCGTACCCTCATCCGCCCCTGCGGGGCACCTTCTCCCGCAGGAGGAGGATCAAGTCACGCGCTATTGCCGAACAGCCAATAAAAAAGCGGGCCGAAGCCCGCTTTTTCGTGACGCATCAACCAGCGGCGATTACTCGGCCGACGGCGGAACGCCCTCGCCTTCTTCCACTGCCTTGATCGACAGACGGATACGGCCCTGCTTGTCCACTTCCAGCACCTTGACGCGGACCAGATCACCTTCCTTCAGCTTGTCGCCGACCTTTTCCACGCGCTCGCTGGAGATCTGCGAGACGTGCACCAAGCCGTCCTTGCCCGGCAGGATGGTGACGAACGCACCGAAGTCCATGATCTTGGCGACCTTGCCTTCGTAGATGCGGCCCGGCTCCACGTCCGAGGTGATCTGCTCGATGCGCGACTTCGCAGCTTGCGCGGCAATCGCATTGACCGAGGCGATGATGATCGTGCCGTCGTCCTGGATGTCGATCTGCGTACCGGTTTCCTTGGTGATGGCCTGGATGGTCGAGCCACCCTTGCCGATCACTTCGCGGATCTTGTCCGGGTGGATCTTGATGGTCAGCAAGCGCGGCGCGTAGTCGCTCAGTTCCTGACGCGGAGTGGTCAGCGCATGCGCCATCTCGCCGAGGATGTGCAGACGGCCGGCCTTGGCCTGCTGCAACGCCTGCTTCATGATTTCTTCGGTGATGCCTTCGATCTTGATGTCCATCTGCAACGCGGACACGCCTTCGGAAGTGCCGGCCACCTTGAAGTCCATGTCGCCGAGGTGATCTTCGTCACCCAGGATGTCCGACAGCACGACGAAGTCGTTGCCTTCCTTGACCAGACCCATCGCGATACCGGCGACCGGCGCCTTGATCGGCACACCGGCGTCCATCAGCGCCAGCGAGCTGCCGCAGACCGATGCCATCGAGGACGAACCATTGGACTCGGTGATTTCCGAGACCACGCGGATGGTGTACGGGAATTCTTCCAGGCTCGGCATCACTGCCAGCACGCCGCGCTTGGCCAGACGGCCGTGGCCGATCTCGCGACGCTTCGGCGCACCGAAACGACCGCACTCGCCCACCGAGTACGGAGGGAAGTTGTAATGGAACAGGAAGTTCTCTTTGTACTCACCCGAGACGGCGTCGATGACCTGACCGTCGCGTGCGGTGCCGAGCGTGGTGATCACGATCGCCTGAGTCTCGCCGCGGGTGAACAGCGCCGAGCCATGGGTACGCGGCAACACGCCGGCCTTGGCGCTGATCGGACGCACGGTATCCAGTGCACGGCCGTCGATGCGCACCTTGGTGCTCAGCACCGAGCCGCGCATGGTCTGGTATTCCAGCTCGCCGAATTCCTTGGACAGGTCACCGGCAGCCCAGCCTTCAATCGTGGCGCGCGGTGCCAGCGCACCCAGCACGTCCTTCTTGATCGCCGAAATTGCGTCGCGGCGCTGCAGCTTGTCACGCACCTGGAAGGCCGACGCGAGCTGTTCGCCCACCGCCTCCTTCAGCGCGGCGATCATGCCGTCATTCTTGGCCGGAGCCACCCAGTCGGACGGCTTGGTGCCGGCTTCGACGGTCAGCTCGTTGATGATGTTGATGACCTTCTGCATCTCGCGATGGCCGAACGTCACCGCGCCCAGCATCACTTCTTCCGACAGCAGCTCGGCTTCGGACTCGACCATCAGCACCGCATTGGCGGTACCGGCCACGACCAGCTCCAGCTGCGAATCCTTCAGCTCGGTCACGGTCGGGTTGAGGATGTATTCGCCATTCTTGTAACCGACCTTCGCCGCAGCGATCGGGCCGTTGAACGGGGTGCCGGCCAGCGACAGCGCGGCCGATGCGCCGATCAGCGCGGCGATATCGCCGTCGATGTCCGGGTTCATCGACATCACGGTGGCGATGATCTGCACTTCGTTCTTGTAGTCCTCCGGGAACAGCGGACGGATCGGGCGATCGATCAGGCGCGAGATCAACGTTTCCTTCTCGGTCGCACGTCCTTCGCGCTTGAAGAAGCCGCCCGGGATGCGGCCGCCGGCGTAGAACTTCTCCTGATAATCAACCGTCAGAGGAAAGAAGTCCTGCCCTTCGCGCGCGCTCTTGGCGGCGACGGCGGTGACCAGCAGTACGGTGTCGTCGAACTTGACGATGACGGCGCCGCCTGCCTGGCGAGCGATTTCGCCCGTCTCCAGGGTGACGGTGTGCTTGCCGTACTGGAAGGTTTTGGTGATTTTTGCCACGGAGGTTTTTTCCCTTAGGTGTTGCTGTCTTCGTTGGACCGTCGTCGACCCATGCCGAGAACGGGCGGCCGGGAGGCTCCGGCCCATGAACTACATGCTGCAGATAACGTGATGCGAATGACCAAAACAAAGCCGCGGCGCATCGCTGCGCCGCGGCGGTATGACTCGATTAGCGGCGCAGGCCGAGCTTCTCGATCAAGGACTTGTAACGCTCGTTGTCCTTCTTCTTCAGGTAGTCGAGCAGGCTGCGGCGACGGTTGACCATCTGCAGCAGGCCACGACGGCTGTGGTGATCCTTCTTGTGGGTCTTGAAGTGACCGGTCAGCAGCTCGATGCGCGCGGTCAGCAGGGCAACCTGCACTTCCGGCGAACCGGTGTCCTGGGCGCTGCGCTTGTTGTCTTCAATAACTTTCTGGGTGTCGACGGACATGATGTTTACTCGATAGATGCGTGGTCGGCAGGAACGTGCATGACGCACCGCCGGACTCGCCGTTTGCTAGGGATGAGCGCGCTTGGCGCTGGAGGTGCCCCGATCGGGGCCGCAAAATTGTAACGTCGTGCGGGCCCGGGAACAAGTTGACTAAACCTTAACAAGCCACTGCTTCGTTCAGTCCATTGAACAATCGCTGCGGCGACAAACGCCCCTCCGCGTCCACCAGGCCTAGCCCTGAGGGGATTCCGTCGGGTCCGAACACGGCCACCTGACCGGTCGGAAATGTGGGATCACGCAGGCGCTGGCCCATACGAAAACGCGCCGCATGCGCCGCATCGAGCACGATCCGCGCAAAATCGGCCAGTCCGGCCTCGATCGGCAGCAACAGCTCTTGCGCGTCGCTGCCCGCTTCCAGGGCTGCCGACAGCGCTTCCAGCGTGATCATCTGCGGCGCACGAAACGGCTCCACCCAGAGCCGGCGCAGCGAGGCGATATGCGCACCGCAGCCAAGCACCTCGCCCAGATCGCGCGCCAGGCTGCGGATATAGGTGCCCGAGCCGCAGGTCACACGCAACTGCAGCCGCGGCGCGGCGTAACCGAGCACATCGATCGCATGCACATCGACCTCGCGCACCGGCGCCTCGATCACCTCGCCACGGCGAGCCTTGGCGTACAGCGGCTCGCCACCCTGCTTGAGCGCGGAATAGATCGGCGCCTGTTGGCGGATGCGCCCGATGAAGGGCGTCAGCGCCGCACGCAGCGCGTCTTCGCCCAGTGCCGGCACCGCACGCTCGCGCAACACCTGGCCATCGGCATCGTCGGTATCGGTGGTGACACCCAGCACGATCTCGGCGTCGTAGGCCTTGGCCGAACCGAGCAGCAGGCCGGCAATCTTGGTGGCCTCGCCCAGACACAGCGGCAGCAAGCCGGTGGCCAGCGGATCCAGGCTGCCGGTGTGGCCACCCTTTTCGGCACGCAACAAGCGGCGCGCGGACTGCAAGGCCGTGTTGGAGCTGACTCCAGCCGGCTTGTCGAGCAACAGGATGCCGTGCAACGGGCGATAGACGATACGGGGTTTCAACAGATCGGTGCTCGAATCGGGCACTGTGCGTGCCCGTTGAAATCAGGGCCGCTGATCGACAGGCGGCCGGCCGGCAGCGCTCAGCGCTGCTCGGTGTCCTCGTCGCTGGACGCGGCCTCGGGACCGACATCGTCCAGGTCACGCAGCAGGTTGTCGATACGCTCGCCGCGGTCGACCGAATCGTCGTAATGGAAATGCAGCTCGGGCACGTGGCGCAGCTTCATCGCGCGCGCCAGCTGCGTGCGCAACTGACCGGCGATTTCCTTGAGCCCCTTGACCGCTTCGGCCGAACGCTCCTGCTGCAGCGCGGTGACGAACACCTTGGCATGTGCCAGGTCGCGGCTGATTTCGACGTCGGAAACGCTGACCGACGGCAGGCCGTGGTCGCGCACGGCCGCGTGCACGATCGTGCCGAGGTCGCGACGCACCTGCGCCGAAACGCGGTCGGTGCGATGGAATGATTTGGTTGGCATGGTCATGGACCTAGTTGATTCGGAGGGCCAGTTGGCACCGAAGCCAAAAACGGACGCGGGCGGCCATGCCGCCCTCGCCTTGCAGAACTTGCGTTGCAACTCCGCCTGGCGGAGTCCGGGGCCCGCAGGCCCCGGCAGCCGTTACAGCGTACGGGCGACTTCGATACGCTCGAAGCACTCGATCTGATCGCCGGCCTTGACGTCGTTGTAGGCCTTCACGCCGATACCGCACTCGGTACCGTTGCGCACTTCCTCGACGTTTTCCTTGAAGCGACGCAGCGATTCCAGCTCGCCCTCGAACACCACGACGCTGTCGCGGAGCACGCGGATCGGCTTGCTGCGCTTCACCACGCCTTCGATGATCATGCAGCCTGCAACCGCGCCGAACTTGGAGCTGCGGAACACGTCGCGGACCTGCGCGATACCGATGATCTCTTCGCGGATTTCCACACCGAGCAGACCGGAGGCCACCTGCTTCACCTGGTCGATCACGTCATAGATGATCGAGAAGTAACGCAGATCGATGCCGTTGGACTCGACGATCTTGCGGGCCGAGGCATCGGCACGCACGTTGAAGCCGATCACCGTGGCCTTGGAGGCCGCTGCCGAATTCGCATCGGATTCGGTGATGCCGCCCACGCCGGAGTGGATCACGTTGATGCGGATGTCGTCGTTGGACAACGCCACCAGCGACTGCTTGAGCGCTTCCACCGAGCCCTGCACGTCGGCCTTGATGACCAGGTTCAGCACCTGCTGGCCTTCACCCTTGCCCATCTGGGCCAGGATGTCTTCCATGCGGTTGCTGGCCGAGGCCACCAGGCGCGACTCGCGACGCTTGGTTTCGCGCTGCTGCGCCACGTCCTTGGCCAGACGCTCGTCGTCGACGACCACGAAGTCGTCGCCGGCTTCCGGCACGCCGGACAGGCCGAGCACCTGCACCGGAATCGACGGACCGGCCGAGGCCGGCTGGTGGCCGGTCTCGTCGAACAGCGCACGCACGCGGCCGTACTGGATGCCGCACACCAGGTAATCGCCACGCTTCAGCGCGCCTTGCTGCACCAGCACCGTGGCCACCGGGCCGCGGCCCTTGTCCAGCGAGGATTCGATCACGGTACCGCTGGCGCGGCCTTCGGCCACTGCCTTGAGTTCCAGCACTTCGGCCTGCAGCGAAATCGCGTCCAGCAGCGTGTCCACACCGGTACCGACCTTGGCCGACACTTCGATGAACTGGGTATCGCCGCCGAACTCTTCGGCCACCACGTTCTCGGCCAGCAATTCGTTCTTGACCCGCAGCGGATCGGCACCGGCCTTGTCGATCTTGTTTACCGCCACGATCAGCGGAACGCCTGCCGCCTTGGCATGCGCCACCGCTTCCTTGGTCTGCGGCATCACGCCGTCATCGGCTGCAACCACCAGCACCACGATGTCGGTGATCTTGGCGCCACGGGCACGCATCGAGGTAAACGCGGCATGGCCGGGCGTATCCAGGAAGCTGATGACGCCACGGCCGGTTTCGACGTGGTACGCACCGATGTGCTGGGTGATGCCACCGGCTTCGCCGGAGGCGATCTTGGTGCGACGGATGTAATCCAGCAGCGAGGTCTTGCCGTGATCGACGTGACCCATGATGGTCACCACCGGCGGACGCGGCGTGGCATCGCCCTGCGCATCCTCGGCATGCGCCAGCAGCGCATCCTCGAAGTCGGCATTGTCGGCACGCACGGCCTTGTGGCCGAGTTCTTCGGTCACCAGCGCGGCGGTGTCATGGTCGATGCTCTGGGTGATGGTCGCCATGACGCCCATCTTGAACAACGCCTTGACCACGTCGCCGCCCTTGAGCGCGAGCTTCTGCGCCAAGTCGGCCACGGTAATGGTCTCGCCGATCGCCACTTCGCGCACCACCGGTGCGGTCGGACGCTCGAACCCGTGCGGACCGCTATTGCCCTGGTTGCCGCCACGACCGTTGTCGTTGCCACGACGCGAGGACGACGAACCCGGACGACCGGTCGGCTTGCCGCGCACGTTGGAACGGCGCGCACGATCGGCCGCGGACAGGTGCAACTGCCCGGCAAAACGCTTGGTCGCATCGTCGTCTTCGACACCGGCCACCATGACGTGCGAACCGCGCGTCTTGTGCTTGGCCGCATTGGAGCGGTCGTCCGGACGCGCCGGCGTGGCCGGACGCGATGCCGGCGATGCGCCAGCCGGACGGGCCGGACGCGGCGCAGACGGCGACGACGGTGCACGTGCGGCAGGCGCTGCAGGCGGTGCGGGTGCGGCAGCCACCGGCGCCGGCGCACTGGCAGCCGCAGCGGCTTCCTCGGCAGCCTTGCGCTCGGCTTCGGCACGGTCGCGCGCAGCCTGTTCTTCTTCGCGCTTGCGCTGGATCGCTTCGTCGCGCACGCGGTCGCTTTCGGCCAGCGCCTGCTGTTCGTCGAGATTGCGCTGACGCGAGGCGGCGAGCTTGGCCAGGATGTCGGCGCGCTCTTCGTCCGGCGTCATCGGCGCAGGACGGCCACCGCCTTCGTTTTCGGACTTCACGTAGGTGCGCTTCTGCCGCACTTCCACGTTGACCGTGGTCTTGGTGCGGCCGGCGCTGACCGTGACTTCTTGCAGCTTGCGCCGGTTGAGGGTGATCTTCTTGGCTGCTTCGCTCGCCGCTTCGGCAGGCGTCTCGGCCTTGCCATGCGTGCGACGCAGGAAGCCAAGCAGTTTCATCTTCTCGGTGCTGGTCACGACCTGGTCGGGACCGCTGAACTTCATTCCGGCCTCGGCCAGTTGAACCAGCAGTTTATCGACCGGCGTATTGACCAGTTCGGCAAGCTTGCGGATGGTGGTTTGCTGCGACATTCGGATCCTATGATCTGGTTGGCGCCCCCTCGCCCAGAGCAAGGGAAACGCTGATTCTAAGCCCTGATGGGGTCAGGGCGCGGTTCATTGCCGGCTCATTCGCCGCGCTCCAAACGGGCGATCTCCTCGGCGCGGGCCGCCAGGATCAGCGCCGCGGCGCGCTCCTGGGTCAGACCCTCGATGCCGAAGTCGACGATCTCGTCCGCTGCCAGGTCGGACAAGTCCTCGCTGGTGCGCACGCCGTGCTCGGCCAGAGCAAAGGCCGTTTCCTCGTCCATCCCCTCCAGCGCCAGCAGGTCCTCGGTGGGCTGAGTTCCTTCCAGGCCTTCCTCTTCTGCCAGCGCGGCGTTGAGCAACGCATCGCGGGCACGGGCGCGCAACTCTTCGACGATGTCTTCGTCGAAGCCTTCCACCGCCAGCAACTCGCCGACCGGCACGTAGGCGATTTCTTCGACCGTATTGAAACCTTCGGTCACCAGGATCGCTGCGATTTCTTCGTCCACTTCCAGGCGATCCATGAACAACTGGCGCGCGGAGGTCTGCTCGGCTTCGGACTTGGCGGCCACCTGGTCGGCGGTCATCACGTTGAGCTGCCAACCGGTCAGGCGGCTGGCCAGACGCACGTTCTGGCCGCCCTTGCCGATCGCCTGAGCCAGGCGGTCTTCCGCCACGGCCAGATCCATCGAGTGCTTGTCTTCATCGACGATGATCGACTGCACTTCGGCCGGCGCCATCGCATTGATGACGAAGTTGGCCGGGTTCTCGTTCCACAGCACGATGTCCACGCGCTCGCCATTGAGCTCGTTGGACACCGCCTGCACGCGCGAACCACGCATACCGATGCACGCGCCGATCGGATCGGTGCGGGTGTCGTGCGCGATCACCGCGATCTTGGCGCGGTCGCCCGGATCGCGTGCGCAGGCCTTGATCTCGACCAGGCCCTGGCCCACTTCCGGCACTTCGAGCTTGAACAGCTCGATCATGAACTCCGGCGCGGCGCGGCTGATGAACAGCTGCGGGCCACGTGGCTCCGAACGCACTTCGGCCAGATAGCCGCGCACGCGGTCGCCCGGGCGCAGCACGTCGCGCGGAATGCCCTTGTCCTTGGGAATGAAGGCTTCGGCATTGCCGCCCAGATCGACAAAGATGTTGCCGCGCTCGGCGCGCTTGACCACACCGGTGATCAACTCGCCAACGCGGTCCTTCCAGGCATCGACCACCTGCTGACGCTCGGCCTCGCGCACACGCTGCACGATCACCTGCTTGGCAGCCTGCGCCGCGATACGGCCGAAGTCCGGGTTTTCAATCTGTTCTTCGATGTAGTCGCCCACATCCACGCCGTCGGCTTCGTCGACGGCATCCATCAGACGCACCTGGCGATCCGGGGATTCCATCACAACATCGTCGGCAACCACTTCCCAACGACGATAGGTTTCGTAGTTACCGTCCTTGTGGTCGATGGTCACGCGCGTCAGCACGTCCTGGTCGGGATAGCGCTTCTTCGCTGCGGAAGCCAACGCGGCCTCGATCGCATCGAAGATCACTTCGCGCGGCACGCCCTTTTCGTTGGCCACCGCATCCACTACCAGCAAAAGTTCCTTGCTCATTTCGTCACTCCGCGCGCGGCTTGCCAGCCGCCGACTCGTTGGATGGTTTCTTCTTGTCGTGCCCGGGTTTTTTCGGGCCGGGCTTGTTCGGTTTTTGCGGGGCCAGGCCCAGGGCGACCCAATCCGGCAGGATGCGCGCCTTGTCGATGTTGTCGAAGCCGATCTGCACATCCTTGCCGTCGACGGCGAACACCACTGCATCCGCCTCGGAATCGATCCGCACGATCTGGCCCTGGAAGCGGCGCCGGCCATCCTGCGCCAGCTTCAGCACGATCTTGGCGGACTCGCCAACGTGACGGCCGAACTGCTCCAGCGTGAACAACGGACGGTCCACACCCGGCGAGGACACCTCAAGCGTGTAGTTGCCGGTGATGGGGTCTTCGACGTCGAGCTGGGCCGAGACTTCGCGGCTCACGCGCTCGCAGTCGTCGACGTTGATGACACGCTCGGGCTGTTCGGCCAGCGGCACATCGATGTACAGGCGCAATGTGGCGCCACCTGGAGCGGGAAGATATTCCACACCCAGCAGTTCCAAGCCCAAGGACTCAACCGTTGGACTCAGCAGATTCGCGATTTCGGTCGCTTTTTCGCTCACAGACTGCCCTGATCAGATGATTGCCAGTAGAACCCCGGCAACCGGCAGCAAACTTTCCGGTTCCGGAAAAAACAAGGGGCCCGATGGGCCCCTTGCGTGAAAAAAGCCCGACCTCTCAGGGTCGGCGCAAAGACGGGAACATGCGTCTTTGCGATCCAAGAAACTGAAGTACTGCCCTAAGGCATTGCATTAAAGCGGTACTTCAAAACTTGGTAGCGGGGGCAGGATTTGAACCTGCGACCTTCGGGTTATGAGCCCGACGAGCTGCCAGACTGCTCCACCCCGCAGCAGAAGCGGAATTATGAAGAACTTGAGCGGCAATTGCAAGCCCTAGTTTTTCATCGATTGAAAACCCTGGGGGTCTTCAACGTCGCGGCAAATGATAACCGCATTGCAACAAAAACGAAACAGCAATCACGACTTTATTTCAGTCCTCCCTCGAAGACGCGCGTAGCACAGGCGCCGCGAGGTCATGCAAGGACGCGTGACTCAGGCAAGGCCTGCAAATGCACGCTGGCACCACACCATGATCGGGCTCCAGGCCAGGCCCAGCGCAAGCAACGCAAGCGCGTTGACGCCAAGCACGGTCCCCAGCACACGATCGTTGCTGGCCGGCAGCGGCTCGCCCACCGGCTCATCGAAGTACATGACCTTGATGACACGCAGATAGTAGAACGCGCCGATCACCGCGCAGAGCACGCCGACCAGGGCCAGCCACAGCATGTCGCCCTTGACCGCGGCGCCGAGTACCGCCAGCTTGGTCCAGAAACCCAGGAACGGCGGGATACCCGCAAGCGAGGCCATGATGCACAGCACCAGGCCGGCCATCCACGGATTGCGCGCATTGAGCCCCTTGAAGTCGTCGATGTTCTCGGCTTCGAAGCCGTTGCGCGACAACGCGATGATCGCGCCGAACGCGGCAGTCGACATGATGGTGTAGCTCACCGCGTAGAACATTGCCGCCGCATAGCCTTCCTCGCCACCGCCGGCAACGCCCATCAACAGAAAGCCGATGTGCGAGACGGTCGAGTACGCCAGCATGCGCTTGAGGTTGCTCTGCGCAATTGCCATCAGGTTGCCGATCACCAGCGACACTGCAGACAGGCCGCCAATCAACAGATGCCACTGTGGCGACAGCGGACCCATGCCGACCTCGAGTAGGCGATACGCCATACCGAAGGCAGCGAGCTTGGGCGCAGAGCTGATGAACAAGGCGATCGGCGCCGGCGCGCCCTGGTACACGTCAGGCAACCACATGTGGAACGGCGCGGCACCCAGCTTGAAGGCCACGCCCGCGATCATGAAGATGGTGCCGGTCAGCAGCAGCGTGCGCTCGTTGGAGCCTTCGATCGCGTCATGGATGCCGCCCAGGCTCAGCGTACCGGTGGCGCCGTAGACCAGCGACATGCCATACAGCAGCAGGCCCGAAGCCAGTGAACCGAGCACGAAGTACTTCATCGCCGCTTCGGTGGCCAGGCCGTTGTCGCGATTGGAGGCGACCAATGCGTACGAGCACAGCGCGAGCAGTTCCAGGCCCAGGTACACCATCAGCAGGCTGCCGGCCGAGGTCAGCAGCATCATGCCGGCGGTGGCGAACAACACCAGCACCGGGATCTCGCCCTGGTAGAGATTGCGTTCGCGCAGGTAGGTCCAGCCGTAGACCAGGCTAAGGCCGCTGACCAGCACGATCACCGTCTTCATCACGTCGGCCGCGGTGTCGCGCACGAACATACCGTGGAAGATCTCGCCCTGCCCGCCCGTACCGGTCGCCAATAACGCGAACACCACCGCAAGCACGGCGACGGAGAACAGGTGGGTCCAGACCTTGTTCCGCTGGCTCACGAACAGGTCGAGCATCAGCAGTGCAAAGGCGCCGCCGATCAGCACCAGCTCCGGAACAAGCGGAGCCAGGTCAGCGGTGGTCAACGGCGCGAGCGTTGGCGTGGTCATCATCAAATCCTGGAAATCAAAACGTACGGCAAGCTGTTACAGCTTGGACGCGGCAATCTGGGTAGCCAGCTTGGCGATCGATGGTTCCATCAGATCGGTCAGCGGCTTCGGATACAGGCCCAGGGCCAGCACGCCAACGGCGAACACCCCCAGCACGAACGCCTCACGGCCATTGATGTCCTTCAGCTCGGCCACATGGGCATTGGCCACTTCGCCGAAGAACACGCGCTTGTACAGCCACAGCGTATAAGCAGCGGTAATCACCAGCGTGGTGGCGGCAGCGAAGGCAACCAGCGGGTGTTTCTGGAAGCTGGCCAGAATCACCATGAACTCGCCGACGAAACCACTGGTGCCCGGCAGGCCGGCATTGGCCATGAAAAACAGCATGGAGAACGTCGCAAACCACGGCATCACGTTGACCACGCCGCCGTAATCGGCGATGCGGCGGGTATGCATGCGGTCGTACAGCACGCCGATGCAGGAGAACATCGCACCGGACACGAAGCCGTGCGAAATCATCTGCACCATTGCACCCTGCAGGCCCAGACGGGCGGCATCGGTGCTGCCGTACTCACGCACCAGGGTGAAGGCGATGAAGGTGCCGAGGGTGACAAAGCCCATGTGCGCGATGGACGAATACGCCACCAGCTTCTTCATGTCGTCCTGCACCAGGGCCACCAGACCGACGTAGATCACCGCGATCAGCGACAGCGTGATCACCAGCCAGGCGAACTCGTGGCTTGCATCCGGCACGATCGGCAGGTTGAAGCGCAGGAAGCCGTAGCCACCGATCTTCAACGCGATCGCAGCCAGGATCACCGAACCGGCGGTCGGCGCTTCGACGTGCGCGTCCGGCAGCCAGGTGTGCACCGGGAACATCGGCACCTTGACCGCAAACGCGATCAGGAAGGCGAAGAAGATCCAGGTCTGTTCCTTGGCGGTCAGCTGCAGCGCGTAGAGATCGGCCAGCTGGAAGCTGCCGCCCTTCAGGTACAGGTAGACCAGGCCCACCAGCATCAGCACCGAGCCGAGGAAGGTGTACAGGAAGAACTTCATCGCCGCGTAGATGCGCCGCGGACCGCCCCAGACGCCGATGATCAGGAACATCGGGATCAGCATGGCTTCGAAGAAGACATAGAACAGCATCGCGTCGGTCGCGGCAAAGATGCCGACCGTGACGCCTTCCAGAATCAGGAAGGCGGCGACGTACTGATTGACGCGCTTGTCGATCGAGCGCCAGGCGCCGATCAGCGCCAGCACCGTCACCAGCGTGGTCAGCACGATCAACGCGACCGCGATGCCGTCCACGCCCAGGTTGTAGCCGATGTTGTAGGCCGGGATCCAGGCATGCAGTTCGATGAACTGCATGGCGTCATTGGCGGTGTCGTAGCCCAGCAGCGGCAGACTCAGCACAAAGGTCGCCACCGCCACCGCCAACGATGCCCAGCGGGCAGTCTCGGCGTTGCGCAACGCAAGGATCAAGGCGCCACCGATAATCGGCAGCCAGATCAAGATAGACAGTAAAGGCCAGTTCGACACGTTTTCTTATTCCGTACAGGTCAACGCCAGAAATGCATCAGTACCGCCAACAAGGCGATCAAACCGATGATCATTGCGAAGGCGTAGTGATAGAGGAAACCGGATTGCGTGCGACGCAGCAGATTTGCAGCCAGGTCGATCAGTCGGGCAGAACCATTGACGACGACACCGTCGACCACATGGGTATCGATGGCACGTGACGCCTTGCCAAGGACCACGCCGCCACCGGCGAAGCCATTGATCCAGAGCTTGTCGAAGCCGTACTTGTTTTCCAGCAGCCACACCACCGGCGCGAACGCCTTGCGCGACTTGGTGGCCAGTTCCGGCTTCCACAGATAGAACAGCGCAGCCAGCAGCAGGCCGGCGACCGTCAGGAAGAACGGTGCCGCCATCATGCCATGCACCGCGAAGGCAACCGGGCCATGGAACTCTTCGGCCAGTGCGCCGACGGTGTCACGCGCTGGATCGTAGAAATCGACGATGCCGGTGAAGAACGACACTGCCTGCCCCTTGAGCGCATGCGCGGCGTGATGGCCCTGCCAGTCGGTGCCGAACAGCATCGGGCCGATGGTGAAGAAACCGATCGCCACCGACGGGATCGCGAGCAGGATCAACGGCAGCGTCACCACCCACTTGGATTCGTGCGGCTCGTGGGCGCCATGGTGGCCATGACCGTGGTCGTCGTGGGTGTGCGTATCGTGTGCATGTGCGTCGTGCGCATGGACCTGCGCCTCGGCATCGGTGTGCGCACTGTCGTGGTGTGCATGCGCATCGTGCGCATGGGCATCGCGGAAGCGTTCCTTGCCGTGGAAGGTCAGGAACAACAGGCGGAAGCTGTAGAAGCTGGTCACCAGCACGCCGCCGAGCACTGCCCAATAGCCATAGGTCGCGATCCAGCTATGCGACTCATGGGCATGGTGTGCGGCTGCCTCGATGATGGTGTCCTTGGAGTAGAAGCCGGAGAAGAACGGCGTGCCGACCAGCGCCAAGGTACCGATAACGCTGGTCCAGTAGGTCACCTTCATGTACTTGCGCAGGCCGCCCATCTTGCGCATGTCCTGTTCGTGGTGCATGCCGATGATGACCGAACCGGCCGCCAGGAACAGCAGCGCCTTGAAGAAGGCATGCGTCATCAGGTGGAACACGGCGGCCGAATACGCCGACACGCCCAGCGCCACGGTCATGTAGCCCAGCTGCGACAGCGTGGAATACGCAACCACGCGCTTGATGTCGTTCTGCACGATGCCGATCAGGCCGGTGAAGAAGGCCGTGGTCGCACCGATGAACAGGATGAAGTTCAACGCGGTTTCCGACAGCTCGAACAGCGGCGACATGCGCGCGACCATGAAGATACCGGCGGTCACCATCGTGGCGGCATGGATCAGTGCTGAAATCGGGGTCGGGCCTTCCATCGAGTCCGGCAGCCACACGTGCAGCGGCACCTGCGCCGACTTGCCCATCGCGCCGATGAACAGGCAGATGCAGATCAGCGTCATCACGCTCCATTCGTGCCCCGCGAACAGCTGCACCTTGGCACCGGCCATGGTGGTCGCGTTAGCGAACACGGTGGAGTAATCCAGCGAGCCGAACCACAGCAGCACACCGGCGATGCCGAGAATGAAGCCGAAATCGCCGACGCGATTGACCAGGAACGCCTTCATGTTGGCGAACACGGCGGTCGGGCGCTTGAACCAGAAACCGATCAACAGGTAGGACACCAGACCCACCGCTTCCCAGCCGAAGAACAGCTGCAGGAAGTTGTTGCTCATCACCAGCGTGAGCATGGAGAAGGTGAACAACGAGATGTAGCTGAAGAAACGCTGGTAGCCCGGGTCTTCTTCCATGTAGCCGATGGTGTAGATGTGCACCAGCAGCGACACGAAGGTCACCACCACCATCATCATCGCGGTCAGGCGATCGACCATGAAGCCGACATGCGCCGAGTAGTTACCGACATCGAAGAAGGTGTACAGGTTCTGGTTGAACGGGCTGGCGCCCTGCCCCACCAATTGATACAGCGTCAGGCACGACAGCACGCAGCTGACCGCCACGCCCAGGATGGTGACGTATTGCGCGCCCTTGCGCCCTACCTGGCGACCGAACAGGCCGGCGATGATGCTGCCGACCAGCGGTGCAAGCACCACCGCGATCAACAGACTCTTGGAGAGAGTGATTTCCATCTACAGGTCAGCCCTTCAACGTATCGACTTCGGCCACATTGATCGTGCGGCGCGTGCGGAACAGAGTCACCAGGATCGCAAGGCCGATCGCAGCCTCTGCGGCGGCAACGGTCAGGATGAAGAACACGAACAGCTGACCGGCGGGGTCGCCAAGCTCGCGCGAGAACGCAATGAAGTTGACGTTGACCGACAGCAGCATCAGCTCGATCGACATCAGCAGCACGATGACGTTCTTGCGGTTGAGGAAGATGCCGGCCAGGGAGATGCAGAACAGCACCGCGCCCAGTCCCAGCAGGTGGCCCAAGGTAATCAAGACTTCGCCTCCTGTCCGTCGGCCGCATCCAGCTTCGGCGCGACCTGTACCGGCTTTTCAACCGCCATTTTGACCATGCGCAGACGATCGCCCGCCTTCACCCGCGACTGCTCGCCCGCATTCTGGTGCTTGATGCCGGTGCGCTTGCGCAGGGTCAGCATCACCGCGGCCACCACGGCCACGGTCAGGATCACCGCGGCGAACTCGAACGGCAGCAGGAACTGGGTGTAGAGGGTCTTGGCCAGCCAGGTCAGGTTCGACACGTCGGCGGCCTGCGCAGCGGCGTTATCGGCCGGGAACGGTGCGGCACTGCGCGCCTTGACCCCGATCAGGGTGACCATCTGCGCCAGCATGGCAACCGCCACGATGACACCGACCGGCATGTACTTGACCCACCCTTCGCGCAGGCGGCTGGTGTCGATGTCCAGCATCATCACCACGAACAGGAACAGCACCATCACCGCGCCGACGTAGACCAGCACCAGCGTCACGCCGAGGAACTCGGCGCCGACCAGCAACCAGATGCATGCCATCGAGAAGAAGGTGAGGATCAGGCACAACACGGCGTACACAGGGTTGCGCACGCTGATCACCGCACCGGCGGACACGACCGCGACGGCGGAGAAGGCGTAAAAAGCAATAGTGACCCAGTCCATCATGACCTCAACGGAAGGCGGCATCGGCAGCGCGACGCTCGGCGATCTCGGTTTCGAACCGGTCTCCGATCGCCAGCAGCTGCGGCTTGTTGACAATATTCTCGCCACGCTTCTCGAAGTGGTACTCGAGGATGTGCGTCTCGACGATCGAGTCCACCGGGCAGCTTTCTTCGCAGAAGCCGCAGAAGATGCACTTGAACAGATCGATGTCGTAGCGCGTGGTGCGGCGTGAGCCGTCTTCGCGTTTGGCCGAGTCGATGGTGATCGCCAGCGCCGGGCACACCGCTTCGCACAGCTTGCAGGCGATGCAGCGCTCTTCGCCGTTGGGATAGCGACGCAATGCGTGCAGGCCACGGAAACGCGGCGACTGCGGGAACTTCTCCATCGGATACAGCACGGTGTACTTGGGCTTGAACGTGTATTTCAACGTCAGCCACAGGCCGCCTAGCAGTTCGAGCAGGAGCAGGCTCTTGAAGTAATGGGTGATCTTGTTCATCAGTTACACGCCCTTCTGGATCACGCCGTAAAACACCATCAACGCCGTCACTGCGATCCAAACGATCGTGAGCGGAATGAACACCTTCCAGCCCAGACGCATGATCTGGTCATAGCGGTAGCGCGGGAAGCTGGCACGGAACCAGATGTAGGCGCTGGCGAAGAAGAACACCTTCATCAGCAGCCACGGCCAACCGCCCTTCCACAACCAGTCGATCCACGGCGAGATATCCGCATTGACCCAACCCTGGATCGGGCTCAACCAGCCGCCCAGGAAGAAGATCGAGATCAGGAAGCTGACCAGGATCATGTTGGCGTATTCGGCCAGGAAGAACAGCGCGAACGCACCGCCCGAGTACTCCACCATGTGGCCGGCGACGATTTCCGATTCGCCTTCCACCACGTCGAACGGCGCGCGGTTGGTTTCGGCGACGCCGGACACCCAGTACACGATGAACAACGGGAACAGCGGAATCAGGAACCAGTCGAAGAAGCCCGAGCTGCCCGCCTGCGCGAATACGATCTGGCTCAGGTTGACGCTGCCGGAAGCAATCATCACGCCGACCAACGCAAAGCCCATCGCGATCTCGTAGCTGACCACCTGCGCGGCCGAGCGCATCGCACCCAGGAACGCGTACTTGGAGTTGGACGCCCAGCCGGCCAGGATGATGCCGTACACGCCCAGCGAGGTCATCGCCAGCAGATACAGCAAACCGACGTTGGCGTTGGACAGCACCAGCTGCGCGTCGAAGGGCACCACCGACCAGGCCGCGAAGGCCGGTGCCAGGGTCAGCAACGGCGCGATGATGAACATCGCCTTGTGCGAGCTGCTCGGTTGCACGATCTCCTTGAACAGGAGTTTGAACACGTCGGCGAAGGCCTGGAAGATGCCCATGCCCACGTACATCGGCCCGTGACGCACGTGCATCCAGCCGATCAGCTTGCGCTCCCAGACCACGTAGAAGGCCACCGACACGATCACCGGCACGGTGATCAGCAGGATCTTCAGCACGGTCCACAGCACCACGCCGCCATCGCCCAGACCGACAAACCACTGGTGCAGGGGATCGACCAGGTTCAACAGCAATTCGTTCATGCAGCCACCACCGTTACACGACCGGCACCGAGCGGCGCGGTTGCGCCATGGCCGGATTCGATCCACACCGTGCCCGGTGCGACGCGCTTGTCCAGCACTACCGGCAACGTCGCCTTACCGGCGTCGGTACCGACCTTGACCATCTGACCAGCGCCGACCTGCAACTGCGCAGCCTGCTCCGGATGCATCGCCACACACGGCGCGATGTTGAGCGGATGCGACTGCAGCGCGGCGGCGCGACGCACCACCGCATCGGTGCGATAGATCGCAGCGGTGGCGGCAACTTCCAGCCCGTCGCTGGCCGCAGCCGGCTGCGCCGAGGCGACAGGGCTGACGGAACGGTTCTGCATGCCGGCACGCAGGCCGACCAGATCGATGAATTCGAAACCGGCCAGACCCAGCTCGCCACCAAGTGCACGCAGTACGCGCCAACCTTCGCGGGCTTCGACCGGCAGGCGACCGGCGGCACGTGCGGTCTGCACGCGGCCATCCAGATTGGTCAGCGATGCGTCGATTTCCGGCAGCGCACCGATCGGCAGGATCACATCGGCCACGTCGCGCGTCGAGGCGCAGGCAAACTGGCTGAACGCGACCACCTTGGCACCCGCCAAGGCGCTGCGTGCAGCGGCGGCATCGGCGAAATCCAGACCCGGCTCGATGCCATACAGCACGTAGGCCTGGCGCGGCTGCGCCAGCATGCCGGCGACATCGCGTGCGGTCGGCAACACACCCTGCGACACCAGACCGACCGCGTTCGCACCCTGCGGGATGCGGCACAGCGAGGCGCGGGTTGCAGCGGCAAAGTCGCGTGCAGCGGCACGCAATGCGGCAGCCTGCGGGTGGTTTTCAGCCAGTGCGCCGACCACGATCACGGCGCGCGTGGCGCCCTTAACCGCATCGCGCAACGCCGCATTGTCCAGGGCACCGGCCAGCTGCGACGGCGCAACGACCGTGCGGCTCGCCTGGGTGAAGGCAAAATCGAAATCGACCGGGTTGACCGAATGGATCTGCGTTCCGTTCTGGATGCTGGCCTTGCGCAGGCGGGCATGCAGCAACGGCAGCTCGTGACGTACGTTGGTGCCGAACAGCACCACTACATCGGCGCGCTCGATCTCGGCCAGCGGCGTGGCGAACGCTTCGGCCACCGCGGCATCGGAGAAATCGCGATTGAGCAGGCGGTGATCCAGATTGCCGCTGTTCAGGCCTTCGGCCAGACGTGCGAGCAAGGCGCCCTCTTCGTTGGAGGTGGACGGATGCACCAGCACACCGAGCTGATCGCCGGCGTTGTCCCGCAGGATCTGTGTCGCGGCGGCCAGACCTTCGGCCCAGCTCACCTCGGTCCATTGCCCGTTGACCTTCTTCAGCGGCTTGACCGCACGGTCTTCCGCATACAGGCCCTGATGCGAATAACGATCGCGGTCGGACAGCCAGCACTCGTTGACCGCCTCGTTCTCGCGCGGCACGGTGCGTAGCACTTCGCCGCGACGCACGTGCAGGAACAGATTCGAGCCCATCGCATCGTGGTAGCCGAGCGACTCGCGCGCCATCAGCTCCCACGGACGCGCACGGAACTGGAACACCTTGTTGGTCAGCGCGCCCACCGGGCAGACGTCGATGACGTTGCCGGAGATTTCGGTGGTCAGCGGCTTGCCGTCGTAGGTGCCGATCTGCAGGTTCTCGCCGCGATACATGCCACCCAGCTCGTAGGTGCCGGCAATGTCTGCGGTGAAACGCACGCAGCGGGTGCACTGGATGCAGCGGGTCATTTCGGTGGCAACCAGCGGGCCGATGTCCTCGTCCGGCACCACGCGCTTGCGTTCGTTGAAGCGGCTGACCGAACGGCCATAACCGAGCGACACGTCCTGCAGTTCGCACTCGCCGCCCTGATCGCAGATCGGGCAGTCCAGCGGATGGTTGATCAGCAGGAATTCCATCACGCTGCGCTGGTACTTCAGCGCCTTTTCGCTACGCGTGGTGACCTTCATGCCGTCCATCACCGGCGTGGCGCAGGCGGGCGACGGCTTCGGGGATTTCTCGACGTCCACCAGGCACATGCGGCAGTTGGCCGCGATCGGCAGCTTCTCGTGGTAGCAGAAGCGCGGGATCGGGATGCCGGCCTTGTCGGCCGCCTGGATGATCATCGAACCCTTCGGCACCACCAGGGACTGGCCGTCGATCTCGACGGTGACATGGTCCGGTGGCACGTTGGGGTTCACTGGTTGGGCGCTCATGCGGCCACTCCGACGTGCGTGTCGACGATCGAACGACCGTTGACGATGTAGTACTCGAACTCGTCCCAGAACTGGCGCAGGAAGCCTTGGATCGGCCACGCCGCCGCCTCGCCGAAGGCACAGATGGTGTGTCCTTCGATCTGGCCGGCAACGGTGCGCAGCTGATGCAGGTCTTCCATCGTCGCCTTGCCGGCAACGATGCGCTCCAGCACGCGGTGCATCCAGCCGGTGCCCTCGCGGCACGGGGTGCACTGGCCGCAGGATTCCTTGTGGAAGAACTGCGAGATGCGGCAGGCGAAGCGCACGCAGCACACGCTGTCATCCAGCACCACGATCGCACCCGACCCCAGGCCGGTGCCGAGCGCACGCAAGGTGTCGTAGTCCATCTGCAGCCCGGCAACCTGGTCGGCCTTCAGCACCGGCATCGACACGCCGCCAGGCACCACGCCCTTGAGCTTGCGGCCCGGACGCAGGCCACCGGCCATTTCCAGCAGTTCGTCGAAGGTGGTGCCGAGCGGCACTTCGAAATTGCCGCCCTTCTGCACGCAGCCGGACACCGAGAAGATCTTGGGGCCGCCGTTCTTGGTCTTGCTCAGCCCCAGGAACCATTCCGGACCGTTGCGAATGATCGCCGGCACCGACGCATAGGTCTCGGTGTTGTTGATGGTGGTCGGCTTGCCGTACAGGCCGAAGTTGGCCGGGAACGGCGGCTTGTAGCGCGGCTGGCCCTTCTTGCCTTCCAGCGATTCCATCAGCGCGGTTTCTTCGCCGCAGATGTAGGCGCCGGCACCCAGCGCACCGTAGATATCGATATCCACGCCGCTGCCGAGGATGTTCTTGCCCAGCCAGCCGTTGGCATAGGCATCAGCCAGCGCAAGCTCGAAGTTCTCGAACGGCTCGTGGTGGAACTCGCCACGCAGGTAGTTGTAGCCCACGGTCGAGCCGGTGGCGTAGCAGGCGATCGCCATGCCCTCCACCACCGAGTGCGGGTTGTAACGCAGGATGTCGCGGTCCTTGCAGGTGCCCGGCTCGGATTCGTCCGAGTTGCACAGGATGTACTTCTGCATCGTGCCCTTGGGCATGAACGACCACTTCAGGCCGGTCGGAAAGCCCGCGCCGCCACGGCCGCGCAGGTTGGACGCCTTGACCATCTCGATGACGTCGGCCGGCGCGATCTTCTCTTCGAGGATCTTGCGCAGCGCGGCGTAGCCACCGGTTTTCAGATAGCTCTCGTACGACCACGGGGTGTCGTAGTGCAGCGTTGTGTAGACGACCTGATGCGGCAACGGCGCCGGACCGACCGGGCCTGAGGGTGCGTGATGATGTGCCATGTCTTACTCCAGCCCGTCCAGCAGCGCGTCGACCTTCTCTTTCGTCAGGTGCTCGTGGTAATGGCCGTTGATGACCATCATCGGCGCTGCAGAGCAGGCCGCCAGGCACTCTTCTTCGCGCTTGAGGTAGACGCGGCCATCGGCCGTCGACTGCCCCAGCTTGCAACCCAGTTTCTTCTCCGCGTGCGCCAGCAGATCTTCGGCGCCGTTGAGCCAGCAGCTGATGTTGGTGCAGAACGCCACGTTATGGCGGCCGACCTTCTCGGTCTCGAACATCGAGTAGAAGCTGGCGACCTCGTAGGCCCACACCGGCGGCAGGTCCAGATACTTGGCCACGCCGACAATCAGCTCGTCGGTCAGCCAGCCCTGGTTCTGCTCCTGCGCAGCGTGCAGGCCCTGCAGCACGGCCGAACGCTTGCGATCGGGCGGGAACTTGCTCAACCAGTGATCGATGTGCGCGCGCGTCTTGTCGCTCAGCACCACCTGCGGATCGACGTCGCGCGCCGCTTCGAAATTACCCGTCGCCTTCATCGGTCAACCTCACCGAAAACCAAATCGTAAGTACCGATCATCGCCACGACGTCGGCCAGCAGATAGCCACGCACCACCGCGTCCATCGACGACAGATGCGCAAAGCCCGGCGCGCGCAGATGCACGCGGAACGGCTTGTTGGCGCCATCGGACATCAGGTAGCAGCCGAACTCGCCCTTGGGCGCTTCGACCGCGCAATAGGTTTCGCCGGCCGGCACGCAGTAGCCTTCACTGAACAGCTTGAAGTGATGGATCAGCGCTTCCATGTCGTCCTTCATGCCTTCGCGGCTTGGCGGAGCGACCTTGAAATTGGTGACCATGACCGGGCCGGGGTTGGCCTTCAGCCACTTCACACACTGCTTGATGATGCGGTTGGACTCGCGCATCTCGGCCACGCGCACCAGATAGCGGTCGTAGCAATCGCCATTGGTGCCGACCGGCACGTCGAACTCCACCGCGTCGTACTTGGCGTACGGCTGCTTCTTGCGCAGGTCCCATTCGATGCCCGAGCCACGCAGCATCGGGCCGGTCATGCCCCAGGCACGCGCCAGATCCGGGCTGATGATGCCGACGTCGACGGTACGCTGCTTCCAGATACGGTTGTCGGTCAGCAGCGTCTCGTACTCGTCCACACGCGACGGGAACGTATTGGTGAAATCCTCGAGGAAGTCCAGCATCGAGCCTTCGCGCGCTGCATTGAGCTTCTTCAGTGCACCGCCCTTGTGCCAGCGGGACTCCTTGTACTTGGGCATGCGATCGGGCAGATCGCGATACACGCCGCCGGGACGGTAGTAGGCAGCGTGCATGCGCGCACCACTGACCGCCTCGTAGACGTCCATCAATTCTTCGCGCTCGCGGAACGCGTACAGCATCACCGCCATCGCGCCCAGGTCGAGCGCGTTGGAACCGACCCACATCAGGTGGTTCTTGATGCGGGTGATCTCATCGAACATGGTGCGGATGTAGTGCGCACGCTCGGGCACTTCGATGCCCATCAGGGACTCGATCGCGCGCACGTAGGCGTGCTCGTTGCACATCATCGACACGTAATCCAGGCGGTCCATGTACGGAACCGACTGGTTGAACGGCTTGGATTCGGCCAGCTTCTCGGTGCCACGGTGCAGCAGGCCGATATGCGGATCGGCACGCACCACGGTCTCGCCGTCCATTTCCAGGATCAGGCGCAGCACGCCGTGCGCCGCAGGATGCTGCGGGCCGAAGTTCATCGTGTAATTGCGGATTTCCTGCTTGCTTTCGACAGGATTGCTCGCGAAGGCATCGGTTGCCTGGCGGAACTCACTCACTTGGCGGTCTCCGACTTGCCCACTTCACCAGCGGCAGTCTCATAACGGGCATCGTCGCGGATCACGCGCGGCACACCGACGCGCGGCTCGACCGAGGTCACCGGCTCGTACACGACACGCTTGCGCTCATCGTCGTAACGCACTTCGACGTTGCCGATCAGCGGGAAATCCTTGCGGAACGGATGGCCGACAAATCCGTAGTCGGTCAGGATGCGGCGCAGGTCCGGATGGCCATCGAAGACGATGCCGAACAGGTCGAAGGCTTCGCGTTCGAACCAGTTCACGCCGGGCCAGATATCGGTCAACGAGGCCACCACCGGCACCTGTTCGTCCGGTGCGTAGCAACGCACGCGCAGACGCTGGTTGTGCTGGTAGGAGATCAGCTGCGCGACCACCGCAAAGCGCTGCTTGGGCATGTGCTGCGGATGGGCGCCGTCGGAACTTTCCTGGCTGGGAAATTCGCCCCAGGCGAAACGACCGACGGCCTTGCCCTCGACGCCGCGACTGAAGCCCTGCGACGACACGTCGGCGGTATCCCACTCGTCGCTGCCGTAGCCCAGGTAATCGACGCCGCACAGGTCGCTGAGCTGTTCGAAACCGAGCTCGTCGCGCAGGGCCAGACAGGTGGCGTGCCAATCGGCTGCAGCGACTTCCAGCGTCACTTCGCCGCGCGGCAATGCCACGGCGATCTGCGCACCGGCGAAACGTGCCGCAAGTCGGTCAGTGAAGGAAGATGCTTGCTCTGCCATGGGGGCTTGGCTGCTCTCAGTAGAAGAAGACGGGTGTCAGCGCGCGATGGTCTGGGTACGCCAGATCTTCTTCTGCAGCTGCAGGATGCCGTATACCAGCGCCTCGGCGGTCGGCGGGCAACCGGGGACGTAGATGTCCACCGGCACGATGCGATCGCAACCGCGCACCACCGAATACGAATAGTGATAGTAGCCGCCGCCATTGGCGCAGCTACCCATCGAGATGACCCACTTCGGGTCCGGCATCTGGTCGTAGACCTTGCGCAGCGCCGGGGCCATCTTGTTGACCAGCGTGCCGGCCACGATCATCACGTCGGACTGGCGCGGCGACGGGCGGAACACCACGCCGTAGCGGTCCAGATCCAGACGCGCGGCGCCGGCATGCATCATCTCGACCGCGCAGCAGGCCAGGCCGAAGGTCATCGGCCACATCGAGCCGGTACGCGCCCAGTTCAGCAGCGCATCGACGCTGGTGGTCACGTAGCCCTTCTCGAGCAGCGGGTTTTCGCCTTCCGGGCGCAGGATGTCTTCCACCCGGCCTTCCGGCATCGGGTTGGTCATCAGACGATCCAGGGTCTGAATCACTCCCATTCCAGCGCTCCCTTCTTCCACACGTAGATAAAGCCGAGGAACAACATGCCGACGAACAGGCCCATGGTGACCAGCGAACGTGCGCCGATCTCCATGAACACCTGCGTCCACGGCACGATGAAGATGATTTCCAGATCGAACACGATGAACTGGATCGCGATCAGGTAGTAGCGCACGTCGAACTTCATGCGCGCGTCTTCGAAGGCTTCGAAGCCACACTCGTAAGGCGAGAGCTTGCGCGGGTCCGGACTACGCGGACCGAGGAATCGACCGACCAGCATCAGCACGATGCCGATACCGGTGGCGACGATCAGAAACAGCAGACTCGGCAAATATTCGGCCAGCACAGCGATTCTCTCTTGCCTCTGCCCGCACGCGCCGCGTGCCGGCATGGGGTATAGGCAGACCCCGCGCGCGACCAGCGATGCGCAGGAACTGCAGCCAAACAATGGTGCCCAAGAGGGGACTCGAACCCCTACGACCTAAGTCGCTACCACCTCAAGGTAGTGCGTCTACCAATTCCGCCACCTGGGCATACGTTGCGCCGCTGGGCATCCCAGTGCGCAGCGTATTGTAACCGGCTTCAGCGTTTTTGTGCTGGTTCTGAAGCGTTTTCTTCGCGTGCCGCGGGCGCCTGCTGCACCGGTGCGGATTGCGCCGGCGTTGCAGCCGGAGTTGCGGCAGGCACTGGCTGCGAGGGAGCGGTCGGGACTGCGCCGGCGGCCGGCGCCTGCGGCAACGGCTGAGTCAGCTCGCCCGCGGCGGCGGGCGCCGGGTTGGCCGACTGCGACATCACGCCCAGGTTCTGGTCGGTCGGACGTGCGCCGTGGGTGGCGTACCACGCCATGAACAGGCTGATGCTGAAGAACACCACCGCCAGCCACTTGGTCGACTTGGACAGGAAGTTCGACGCACCCTGCGAGCCGAACACGGTGCCCGACGCGCCGGCGCCGAAGCCGGAACCGGCTGCCGCACCCGCACCACGCTGCATCAGGATCAGCGCAATCATCGCCAGCGCGACCAGCACGTAGACCACATTGAGGATCAACATCAGCATTTCGAAATCCGTCCCCGGACAAAACTTAATGGGTTAACAAGCGGCCGCCGCACGCGCGATGGCCAGGAAATCCTCGGCGACCAGCGAGGCGCCTCCGACCAGCCCGCCATCGACGTCGGGCTGCGCAAACAGCTCGCTGGCGTTATCGGGCTTGACACTGCCCCCGTACAGGATGGGCAGAGAATCGGCGATTCTAGCATCCGCCTTCGCGACTTCGCCACGCAGGAACGCGTGCACCGCCTGCGCCTGCGCCGGGCTGGCGGTGCGGCCGGTGCCAATGGCCCAGATCGGCTCGTAAGCGAGTACGGCGCGGGCAAAGCCCGCGCTGCCCACCAGCGCCAGCACCGGCTCGAGCTGGGCGCGCAGCACCGCCTCGGTCTGGTCGGCCTCGCGCTGCTCCAGCGACTCGCCCACGCACAGTACCGGGATCAGGCCGGCATGCATGGCGGCGGCGAATTTATGCGCCACCAGCTCGCTGCTCTCACGATGGTACTGGCGCCGTTCGGAGTGGCCGACCAGCCCGTACTCGGCGCCGACGTCGACCAGCATCGTGGCCGAGACTTCCCCGGTGTAGGCGCCCTTCTCGTTACTGCTGACGTCCTGGGCACCGAAACACAGATGGTGTTCCTCGAAATCCTCGATCAGGTCGCCCAGGTAAGGCAGTGGCGGCAGGATGACGACATCGACACCCTCCAGGGGCATGTGCGCGGCGATCTGGGCCACCAGTTCGGTGGCGAAGGCGCGGCTGCCATGCAGCTTCCAATTTCCGGCAACGATCTTTCGACGCATCAGGCGCAGGTTCCTGAGTGGAAGACAGGCGACAGAATAGCCCATGCCCTGTCGGCAGCCGGCACACTTCTGTCCGTTGCCTGTCCTCCCCCTCCTCCACCAGGAACCTGCCATGTCCGTTTTGCCTGTCTTCGCGCTGGTCACCGGCGCCTCCAGCGGCATCGGCCGCGAGATTGCGCGTGCCTACGCAAGGCGTGGCGTGCCGCTGATCCTGACCGCGCGCCGGGTCGACCGGCTGCAGGCGCTGGCCGAGGAGTTGCGGCCCTTGGTACGGGTGGAAGTGGTGCCGGCCGATCTGGGCGATCCCGCCGCGGTCGAAGCATTGGTTGCGCAGATCCAGCGCAATGGCTGGACGGTGGGCACCCTGGTCAACAACGCCGGCTACGGCGTGCCGGGCCGCTATCTGCACAACGACTGGGCCACGCATGCACGCTTTCTGCAGGTGATGGTGAGCGCGGTGTGCGAACTGACCTGGCGGCTCTTGCCGATGATTCGCGCCAGCGGCCAGGGCCGCATCCTCAATGTGGCCTCGTTCGCCGCACTGACGCCGAGTGCCGACGGGCAGACGCTGTACGCAGCCAGCAAGAGCTTCCTGCTGCGCTTCAGCGAATCGCTGGCACTGGAGAACGCCGACTGCGCGGTCAAGGTCTGCGCGCTGTGTCCCGGCTTTGCCTGGTCGGAGTTTCACGATGTCACCGGCACCCGCGCGGCGATGTCCACCCTGCCCCGCTGGGCGTGGCTGCAGGCCGACGACGTGGCCGAGTACGGCATTGCCGCGCTGGAACGCGGCCAGGTACTGGCCGTGCCGGGCTGGCGCTATCGTCTGGTCAATGCGGTCTTGCGCGTGGTGCCGCATGCGCTCGCACTGCGCCTGATGGCGCGCGGATCGCAGCGGGTGCGTCCGTTGCAGTGAGGGGCGGCGGCGCATCGGCTGCCTGCAGCGTCTTGCCTGCGCAGCCACACACCCGTGACCGCGCGCCGCTTGCAACTGCCCGCTTGTCCGTTGCCATGGTCACCACCGGTACCGGCCGCGGCCTCCCTCCTGTCTGCAGCGCAGGGCGACTGGCAATACGTCGCGAGCGGACGTCGGATGCTGTGAACGGCGCCGCCCACAGCCGCAGCCCGTGGCTGGAAACATGGTGTTACGAGCAGCGACCACGCGCGCCCATCGCTGCGCGCGGTAGCGATGCGACAGCCTCAGTGATTGACAATTTCGCCGTGCATGGCCGCCAACCGCGCCAGCAGACGGTTCTGCGTGCGGCGCGGAATCTTGCGCTGATCCATCGCCCAGTTCAGATCCTCCACCAGCGCATTGAAGTCGCCTTCGCGAATGGCCAGGTGCGCGTGCGCCTGCTGCATCGACTTGGCGGTATCCGGGCACGGGCCGTCGGCGACATGGCAGAACTTCTGCACCAGGCGCTCGTTGAGCATCACGATGTTGACGCGCGCAAACTTGTCGACGATGCGTTGGTCGTCGGCGATGCGCGACAGCATGGTTTCCACCAGCGCTTCGATGCCGGCCTGCCCGCCGAGTTCGTCGTAGAGCGTGGGGCGCGGTTGCGTGGTGGCGCAGGCACTCATCAGCGCCAGCATGCACAGCAAGGGCCAACGCAGCCGTCGATTCATCAGAACGCCACCTGCAGGGAAAGATAGGGACCGCGTTGGTCGGTGAGCGTGGCGATATCGCCAAGCTCGGCCCAGGCCGCGGTCAGGGACACATGCTTGCTGGGAAACCAGGCCACGAATGCATCCGCCCAGGCCTGCTCGCGGGCGAAGCCGAGGTTATCGGGCTTGTCGCGATATTCCACGCCGACCACCCACGCCGGCGACAGCACGACGGCGGCGCTGGCTTCGCCAACCAGCCGATAGGCGTTGCGACGATCGCCGCCGAAACCGAGCAAGCCGGTCTGATTGGCGCGGGTCGCACGCAGCGTGCCGTTGAGCAGCAGTTGATAGCCGCCCGCGGCCTGCAGGAACAATCGGCTGGCGCTGACATAGACGTCGGTGCCGTGATCGTCGCGCGCGCCGATCGCCAGCGGCAGCGTGCCATTGCGCAGGCGTTTGTACTGCACGCCCACGCTGACCTGCGGCGCATGTCCGTAGACCAGATCGCCGTAGACCCGCAGCTTGGCGCCGAACACGTCCTGACCAAGCGCATTCCATGGCAGGCCCAGCCGATCCTGCAGGGTGCCCAGATCCAGCCGTTGCCGCGCCAGCGAAAGTTCCAGCCGGTTGCCGACCGTCAGCGCGGCACCCTGCACGTCGAGCCGGTAATCGCCGCTGTCCACATGCGTGGCGAACAGCACGCTGCCGAGTTCGTCGCGGGTGCCGTAGCCCGACAATGTGGCCCACGGCACGATGCCGCCACCGCTACTGCCTTCGATCATCGACACGCCACCGGTGGCGAGCAGGCGCCCGTCGCCGGCGATCGCCGACGCGGGCGCGCTGGCCAGCCCGGCCAGCGCCACCGACAGCAGCGCGCCCCGCCATTTGCTCATCGATGCACTCCTGCCTGCGCCACCGGCGCCAGATCGAGTTGCCGCATGCACCAGGCGACCAGCGGCACTTCTTCCAGTGGCGGCGAATACAGATAGCCCTGCACCATGTCGCAGCCATAACCGCGCAGCAGCCCCAGCGCGGTGGCGTTCTCCACGCCTTCGGCGATCACGCTCAAGCCCAGGTTGTGCCCCAGATCGATGGTGCTGCGCACGATGAACGCATCGTCGGTGCCCTCGGCCAGCTGCATGACAAAACTCTTGTCGATCTTCAATTCGTTCACCGGCATGCGCTTGAGTTGCGCCAACGAGGAATAACCGGTGCCAAAGTCGTCAATGGACAGGCGCACGCCGACGCTGCGCAGCTGATGCAGCATGTGCAGCGCCGATTCGACATCGCGCATCAGCGCGCTTTCGGTGAGTTCCAGCGTCACCGACTGCGCCGGCACCGCGTGATGTTCCAGACGGCCACGCACGTAATCCGGCAGGCCGGGGTCGGACAGATCCAGTGCGGAGAGATTGATCGCCATGCCCAGCTCCAGCCCCTGCCTGCGCCAGTGCGCCTGGCAGCGCAGCGCCTCGTCCAGCACGAAGCGGGTCAAGGGATGGATCACGCCGGAGTGCTCGGCCAGCGGAATGAATTCGTCCGGGCCGATCGCCCCGAGCACCGGATGCTGCCAGCGCACCAGCACCTCCACCTGTTCGACGCGATCGTTGCGCAGGCCGATCTTGGGCTGGAAGCGCAAGGTCAGCTCGTTGCCGCCGATGGCCTGGCGCAGATCGCCGGTCAGGCGCAGCCGGCGCAGATGCTGCTCGTCCTGGCCCAGGCGATACACGCTGGCGCCGACGGCGGTGACGTTGCCGCCCTGGCGACGTGCGATGTCCGCGCGCCGCAACAAGGTGTCCGGATCGGCGCCGTGTTCGGGAATCAGGGCGATGCCGATGCTGGCTTCCAGCTGGATACGCGCCTGCGGCAGCGCCAGCGGGCGGCGCAACTGCAGCAGCAAGCGCTGTGCATCCTGCTGCACGGTGGTGACATCGGTCTGCGCCACCACCACCATGAATTCGTCGCTGCCCAGCCGCCCGACGAGATTGGGTTCCTGGACCACGTCGGCAAGGCGGCGGCCTGCTTCGACCAGGACCTGGTCAGCGAAATCGTGGCCCAGGCTGTCGTTGAGTTCCTTGAAGCGCTCCAGATCCAGGATCAGCACCGCGGCCGTGCCGCCGGAGGCCACGGTCTGCTCCACCACATCCTTCAGCCGCTCCAGCAACCAGATGCGATTGGGCAGACCGGTTAGGGCATCGTGGCGCGCCTGATGCAGGATATGCTGCTCGCGACTGGCGATCTGCTGCTGCATGCGACCGAAGCTGTCGGCCAACTCGGCCAGTTCGCGCCCGGATGGCACCTCGACCGCGGTGTGGTAGTCGCCGCGCTGGATGCGCCGCGCTGCCTGTACCAGCTGCGCGACCGGCCTGCTGACGCTGCGCGCCAGGAAGATCGCCACACCCAGCGCCGCAGCCGTGGCCAGGCCCGCCAGCAGCAGAATGCGCAACTTAAGCACACGATAAGGCGCCACCGCGCGATCCAGCGAGGCCTGCAGCGCGACCCGCACATGGCTGTCGCCCTGGATCGACTGCAGTTTGACCAGGTAACGCGACTCGGCCAGCGTCAACGCGACCGCCGCGCCCTGCGCGCGTTCGGCAGTTGGCAACTGCTGCGCGAACTCGGCGCGCGCGGCCGGCTCCAGCGTGGACGCCAGCACCCGCACCGGCGGACCATCGGTGAAGAAGGTCGCATCCAGCCCGGTGGTGGAACGGAAATCCTGCGCGAGACCGTCGCCGGATTCGTTGCCGATCGCGATCCAGCCCACCCGGCTCGGTGCCAGTACCTGCACCACCGCCAGCCGCACGATGCGTCGGTCCAGTGCGACCACGCCCACCGCACGCCCATCGCGCTGCGCCTGCTGCAGCAGGGTCTGCACCGCGCGCAGCTGTTCGGCTTGCGGCAGATCGGCAAGCCCAGTCAAAAATTCGCCATCCGGCGCCAGCAGCAGTGCGGTCTGCGCCGACATGCGCGCAGCGTGGTTGCGCAATGCCGATTGCATGGTCGGCACATCGCCGCTGGCCACGGCCGCGCGGAAACCGAAATCGTCGGCCAGCACCGAGGCCGACTGCAGCAGTTGTTCGTCGCGGCGCAGATTGATGCGTTGCCAGACGCGCTCGCCGATCTGCAGCTCTTCGCCAAGTTGCGCCTTGACGCTGCGCTCGGTGGCGACCTGCACCGCGATGAAGGTCAACGCCTGCGTGGCGAGCACGACCAGCACCAGAAACGCCGCGATGCGGGTATGCAGGCGCATGGCCTTCATGGCTTGGGCTTCTGCGGGTCGGCGCGGCGGAACTTGTCCTGCAGCGCGCGCACCCGCGCATCCGGAGGTGCCACCGCCGGTGCGGGGCCGCTGGTCTGCAAGGTCACGCGCCGTTGCACGGCCTCGCGCGCAAGCGCCACCGGCTCGGCGAGTGCGGCGCCCTTGATGCGCGGATGCCAGACCCGCAAGGTGTAGTTGCCTGCCGGCGCGTCCAGCTGCACGCGACCGTCGCTGCCGGTCTTGCCGAAATACGGTGTGTCCACCACCACGATATAGCCCAGCATCCAGTCGTGGATATTGCAGCCCACCGTCACCAGCCCAGCCTGGTCAAAGCGCACCGGCGCGGCAGTGCTGCCCTGGAACAGCGGCAACTCGAACCGCTTTGCGGCAGAGAACGAATAGACCTGATGACGAATCTGGTCGTTGTTGGGAAACCGCACCAGGGTGCCGGTACGCACCGCCAGCACCGCCGGCACGAACTGCGAATTGACCTGGTCCATCTCGACGGTTCTGGGTGCGCCGCTGGCGGCCACCGGACGTGCCGGCTCCAGACTCACCACCGCATCGACCAACATGCCGTTGGCATCGACAACGGTGACGCTGAGCGGCGTCGCCAACGCACAGCTTGCGGCGCAGTACGCCAGCAACCCCGCAACCGGGCCGATCCGTTTGAACCACTGCGTCCGCATGCGCCCCCCAAGCCTAGTGCAATCGGCAGCGCACGCCAGGCGAATCCGACGTCGCGCTAGCGATCAGACTGGGTTATCGGCTGAGGTGAATGCAAGCTTTAACCAGCCGCCAGCAGAATTTTATGAATCAAACTGTGGCGGAGGTCATTGCCGATGCTGCGAGCGCAGCTGTTGGCTGCGCTATCGCGGCTGCGAACGGATTACTTCAGCTTGATCTCGCGCAGACGTTCTTCCAGAAAACCGTGCGCGGTAATCGGCTCGGGATAACGGCTCGGATTGTCGGCGGTGATGCACGAAGGCAGCACGTCGATGAGGAAATCCGGATTGGGGTGCAGGAAGAACGGCACCGAATAGCGCGGCTTGCGCGCCTGTTCGCCCGGCGGATTGACCACGCGATGGATGGTGGACGGATACACGTGGTTGGTCAGGCGCTGCAGCATGTCGCCGATGTTGACCACGATGGTGTCGGCGTCGGCAGTGAACGGCACCCACTCGCCATCGTTGGAGCGCACTTCCAGCCCGGCCGCGCTGGCACCCACCAGCAAGGTGATGAAATTGATGTCGCCGTGCGCACCGGCGCGCACGTTGGGGATGTCGTCGCTGGTGATCGGCGGGTAGTGGATCGGCCGCAGGATCGAGTTGCCGTTGTTGGTCTTGTCGACAAAGTAGTCCTGCGGCAGGCCGATATGCAGCGCCAATGCCGACAGCACGCGCGAGCCCAGGTGGTCCAGCTGCTGATACAGGCGATAGCCGCGCTCACGAAAGCCGGGGACCTCTTCGGGCCACAGGTTCGGCGCCATCACCGCGCGGTAAGGCGAATCGTCCGCAATCTCGCGACCGATATGCCAGAACTCCTTCAGATCGAAATGCTTGGAATCCTTGGCGGTCTCCACGCCGAACGCGGTGTAGCCGCGCGCACCGCCGCTGCCTTCCACGTGATAGCGACGCTTGACCTCTTCGGGCAGGGCGAAGAACGCCTTGAACACGTCATACGCCGCGTCGATGTCGGCCTGCGCGATGCCGTGGTTGCGGATGCCGGCAAAGCCCCACTGCCGATAGGCCGCGCCGAGCTCGGCGACGAAGGCGTCGCGGTCGCTGTCGAAACGGGTGATGTCCAGGGTCGGGATGCGGGCGCTCATACGGATATCTGCAGTTGAAGTCGGGAAGTCGAAAGGAAAGCCTGCCGCTCAGGACAGCAGGCGATACAACAGGTAGAACGTCGCGGCCTTGGCAAAGACCACGCACACACCAATGATCAGCGACTCACGCCGCGTCACGCACTGCTCCGGAGAGACGGTCGAGCGTGTCCTGCATCAGGCCGGCGTCGTCGGCTTCCACGGTCACGCGCACCACCGGCTCGGTGCCGGACGGACGCAAGAACGCGCGCCCACGGCCCTGCACGGCGGCCTGCGCCTGCTGCAGCGCCTGCTGCACGCCGGCCGCCTCCACGATCGCCTTGGCCGCCCCGCCTCCCAGCCGCACATTGACGGTCTTCTGCGGCACCTTGCTCAGGCTGCTCAGGGCCTCGCGCAGGCTCTGCCCGTCGCGCCCCAGCGCCTCGAGCACCTGCAGCGCACTGACGATGCCATCGCCGGTGGTGGCGCGATCCAGGCACAGCAGATGGCCGGAGGTCTCACCGCCCAGCGTGCCGCCGCCCTCGACCAGGGCCTGGTGCACGTAGCGGTCGCCGACCTTGGCGCGCTGGAACGGGATGTGCAATGTGGCCAGCGCCTGTTCCAGACCGTAGTTGGTCATCAAGGTGCCGACCACGGTGCCGGTGAGCCGGCCGCTGGCCTGCCAGGAGCGCGCGAGCACGTAGAGCAGATCGTCGCCATCGACCGGGTTGCCCTGGTCGTCGGCCATCAGCACGCGATCGCCATCGCCATCGAAGGCGATGCCGAGCTGCGCACCGCTCTCGCGCACCTTGGCGGCGAGGTTGTCGATATGGGTGGAGCCGACACCGGCATTGATATTGAGCCCGTCCGGTGCGGCACCGATGACGACCACGTCCGCACCCAGCTCGCGGAACAGCATCGGCGCGATGTGATAGGTCGCGCCATGCGCGCAGTCCAGCACCATCTTCAGGCCGTGCAGGGTGAACCCGCGCGCCACGCTGGCCTTGCAGAATTCGATGTAACGGCCGATCGCATCGCGAGTGCGGATCGCCTTGCCCAGGCGCTCCGATTCCACGGTGTGGAACGGCTCGTCCAGCGCGGCCTCGATCGCCGCTTCAGTGGCGTCGTCGAGCTTCTCGCCTTCGGCAGAAAAGAACTTGATGCCGTTGTCGTAATGCGGGTTGTGCGAGGCGCTGATCACCACGCCGGCGTCGGCACGCAGGGTGTTGGTCAGGAAGGCGATGGCCGGGGTCGGCATCGGGCCGATCAGCTGCACGTCGGCGCCGGCGGCGACCAGGCCGGCTTCCAACGCGGCTTCGAACATGTAGCCGGAGATCCGGGTGTCCTTGCCGATCAGCACCAGCGGGCGCTTGCTGCGGCCCTGGGTCAGCACCCGACCGAGCGCGTTGCCCAGCCGCAGCACGAAATCGGCCGAGATCACGCCCTGCCCGACCCGACCGCGGATGCCGTCGGTTCCAAAATACTTGCGACTGCTCATGCGTTGCGGTGTTCCTGCCTACGGGTGGACGCACGCGCAGCGGCGCGTGCGACGGTGTCGCGCATGCGCGCAACCACTGGCCTCATGCGGCCGCGTCCTGCGGATGCGGCTGGCGCATCATCATCGCGGTCAGATCGGCGATGCGGTCGCGCAGGTCGCGGCGGTCGCAGATCTGGTCGATGGCACCGTGGTCGAGCAGGAACTCCGAACGCTGGAAGCCTTCCGGCAAGGTCTCGCGCACGGTCTGCTCGATCACGCGCGGGCCGGCGAAGCCGATCAGGGCATGCGGCTCGGCGATATTGATATCGCCCAGCATCGCGAACGAGGCCGACACGCCACCGGTGGTGGGATGGGTCAGCACCGAGATGTACGGCAGGCCGGCTTCGCGCAGGCGACCGAGCGCGGCGGAGGTCTTGGCCATCTGCATCAGCGAGAACAGGCCCTCCTGCATGCGCGCCCCGCCGCTGGCGGAAAAGCACACGAACGGGCAGCCGACTTCCAGCGCCACTTCGGCCGCACGTGCGAAGCGCTCGCCGACCACCGAGCCCATCGAGCCGCCCATGAAGGCGAAGTCGAAGGCTGCGGCGACCAGCGGATTGCCCTTGAGCGTGCCGCGCATGGCGATCAGTGCGTCGTACTCGCCGCTGCTCTTCTGGCTGGCCTTGATGCGCTCGCCGTAGCGCTTCTGGTCCTTGAACTTGAGCACGTCGACCGGGCCCAGCTGGGCGGCGATCTCGGTGGTCGCGGTGTCGGGATCGAACAGCGAGTTCAGGCGCGCGCGCGCGCGGATCGCCATGTGGTGGTCGCACTTGGGACAGACCTCGAGGTTCTCCTCGAGCTCGGGGCCGTACAGCGCGCTGCCGCAGTTGCTGCACTTCTCCCACAGGCCCTCGGGGACGCTGCGCTTCTTGGCCGGGGTGTTCTCGGTGCGGATGCCGGAGGGCATCAATTTGCTGAGCCAGCTCATGCGTGTATGACAATCCATGCAGGGCGGCCATGTGGGCCGCAGAGGGGCGACAGTCTAACGCGCCGCAGGAAAGCCGAGGTAGCGCGGAGGCTAAATGCAGGGCCGGCGGGCCCGGCCCGTGCCTGCCGCGCGGGCGCTTAAAGGCCTGCGCACCAGTGGCGCGCAGGCCGCGCCGTCTCCCCCTGCAGGAGAACGCAGCGTTGGTTTCAGGCCTGGTCGAGCGCCTGGCGCAGTGGGGCCAGGAAGGCTTCGGCGCGTTCGCGGGCGCTGCGGACGTCGGTGGCTTCGGCCAGCGCGGCGACCAGGGCGCTGCCGACCACCACCCCTTCGGCGTCGACGGCCATCGCGGCGGCGCTGGCGGCGTCCTTGATGCCGAAGCCGGCCACCACCGGAGCGCCGGCACGCCGGCGCAGCTGGCGCAGGCGGTCGCTGGCGGCATGGGTGTCGAGCAGATTCGAGGCGCCGGTGACGCCGGCGAAGCTGACGTAATACAGATACCCCTGGGCACTGCTGCACAGCATGTCCAGGCGCTGCTCGCTGGTGGTCGGCGAGGCCAGCGCGATCAGTGCCAGGCCGACCTCGGTGAAGATGGCGCGGGTCTCGGCCGCCTCTTCGGGCGGAAGATCGACCAGGAGCAGGCCATCCACACCGGCAGCGACGGCGGCTTCGGCGAAGCGCCGGGTGCCGTGGATCTCGATCGGGTTGAGGTAGCCCATCAACACCACCGGTGTGGTGGCGTCTTCGCGGCGGAATTCGTGCACCGCTTCCAGCACGTAGGCCAGGCCGGCACCACGGCCCAGCGCGCGCTCGGAGCTGCGCTGGATGGTGGGGCCGTCGGCCATCGGGTCGGAAAACGGCACGCCCAGTTCGATGACGTCGGCACCGGCACGCACCAGCGCGTGCATGACCGGCACGGTGGCTTCCAGCGACGGGTCGCCGGCGGTGATGAAGGGGATGAGCGCCTTGCGGCCATCGGCGCGCAGGCGCTGGAAAGTTTCGTCGATACGACGCATTGAAAGACCTTGCAAAAGTTAGAGGCGGTGCGACCGCTTCAATGGATGTCCTGGTACATGGCAGGCGGCAGTTCGGCCAATGCCTGGGCCTCGACCTCGAGGTTGAAACTGTCCAGGCAGCAGCCGCAGCCACTGTTTTCCGAGCAGCTGCGGATCTGCGGCGCCCAGCGGTCGAGCCAGGCGAACAGCAGCTCCTGCTCAACCGGTTGGTCGGCCAGCGCGGTCACGGTGACGCGCCGCAGTGGCATCAGACCTGCACGCCTTCGCGCGCAGCGATGGTGTGCACGTCCTTGTCGCCGCGGCCGGACAGGTTGCACAGGATCAACGCGTCCTTGGGCATCTCCCGCGCGAGCTTGATCGACTGCGCCACCGCGTGGCTGGATTCGAGCGCGGCCAGGATACCTTCGGTATGCGCCAGCAGATGGAAGGCGGCCATCGCTTCGTCGTCGGTGATGCCCTGGTAGACCGCGCGGCCGCTGTCGGACAGGAACGAATGCTCCGGGCCCACGCCCGGGTAATCCAGGCCGGCGGAGATCGAATGGGTTTCGGTGATCTGGCCGTCGTCGTCGCAGATCACATAGGTGCGGTTGCCATGCAGCACACCGGGGCGCCCGGCCGCGATCGACGCCGCATGACGGCCGCTGGCGATGCCGTCCCCGGCCGCTTCGGCACCGTAGATCTTGACGCCCGGGTCGTTGAGGAAGGCATGGAACAGGCCGATCGCATTGCTACCGCCGCCGACGCAGGCGCTGATCGCATCCGGCAGGCGGCCGAAGTCTTCCAGCATCTGCACGCGCGCTTCGCGGCCGACAATCGCATTGAAGTCACGCACCATGCGCGGATACGGATCCGGGCCGGCCACGGTGCCGATGATGTAGAAGGTGTCCTGCACGTTGGTGACCCAGTCGCGCATCGCCTCGTTGAGCGCGTCCTTGAGCGTGGCCGAGCCGGAGGTCACCGGGATCACCGTGGCACCGAGCAGTTTCATGCGGTAGACGTTGATCTTCTGCCGCTCGATGTCGGTGGCACCCATGTAGACCACGCACTCCAGGCCCAGCCGCGCGGCGACCGTGGCGCTGGCCACGCCATGCTGGCCGGCGCCGGTCTCGGCGATGATGCGGGTCTTGCCCATGCGGCTGGCCAGCAGGGCCTGGCCGATGGTGTTGTTGATCTTGTGCGCGCCGGTGTGGTTCAGGTCCTCGCGCTTGAGCAGGATCTGCGCGCCGCCCACTTCGCGGCTCAGGCGCTCGGCGTGGTAGATCGGGCTGGGCCGGCCGACGTAATGCTTGAGGTCCTTGTCGTACTCGGCAATGAAGGCCGGATCCTGGCGCGCCTGGTCGTAGGCGGCAGCCAGTTCC
This sequence comes from Xanthomonas sp. WHRI 7064, assembly GCF_040202355.2. Lineage (NCBI taxonomy): Bacteria > Pseudomonadati > Pseudomonadota > Gammaproteobacteria > Lysobacterales > Lysobacteraceae > Xanthomonas > Xanthomonas sp. WHRI 7064. The sequence continues at coordinate 3,009,419 of NZ_CP167821.1, forward strand.
TGCAACGGGCCGATCAAGGTCTCGGCGACGAACCGGCCACCAAACTTGCCGAAGTGGCCGGCAGCGTCCGGATAGGCGTGAAAGTCACTGATGGGCTGGGCCGACATGGGAATCCTCTGCAGCGATGCGGTCATACAAGAAGCATTACTGTAGCGCAGCCACGGCGCGCGATAAATCGATAAGATTGCCGCAACCTGTGACCTGGACTCACATATGAGCATCCTGCTTCCACCGCTGGCAGCGCTACGCGCGTTCGAATCCGCCGCGCGTCTGCAGAGCGTCAGCCGGGCCGCGCAGGAGTTGCACGTGACCCATGGCGCCATCAGCCGGCACGTGCGCTCGCTGGAACAGGCCCTGGGCGCGGCGCTGTTCACCCGCCAGGGCCGTGGCCTGGTGCTGACGCCTGCCGGCGCCCGGCTGCGTGATGCGACCGGTGAGGGCTTTGCGCTGATCGGCGACACCTGGGCGGCATTGCGGCGCCCCACTAGCGAGGCGCCGCTGGTACTGGGCTGCTCGGGCAGCCTGCTCGCGCGCTGGGTCATCCCGCGGCTGGGCCGGCTGCAGCGGGATCTGCCGCAGGTGCGCCTGCACCTGTCGGCCAACGAGCAGGCGCCCGGCCCGGATCTGGACGGGCTAGATGCGGCACTGCTGCTGGACACCCCGCCCTGGCCGGGCGACTGGCAGGTGCACGAGCTGGGGGTGGAGTGGATCGGTCCGGTGCTGAGTCCGCAGCTCGCATCGGCGACACAGCTCGCTGGCAGAGCGCCTGCCGCCCTGCTCGATCACGCCTTGCTGCACACCCGCTCGCGCCCGCAGGCCTGGCCGGAATGGGCACAAAGCCACGGCGTGGCAGCCGAAGCGCTGCGCTTCGGCACCGAATTCGAACATCTGGTCTACCTGCTGGAAGCCGCCGCCGCCGGCCTGGGCGTGGCGATCGCACCGCAACCGCTGGTTGCCGCGGACCTGGCCGCCGGACGCCTGCTGGCGCCCTGGGGCTTCACGCCAACCCGCGGCCGCTGGGTGCTGTGCGCCGCAAGGCGCAACCCGGACCCGCGCATCGACCAGCTCGCCGGCTGGTTGCGCAGCGCACTTTCAGAAGATCAGCAGCGCACCACGGATGCCGCAAGCGTCTGATTGGAACGCTCAGTGATGGGCGAAACAGCGACCGAACAATCGATCATCAGAGAAGCGAAAGATCTAGGGCAATCAAAACAACGAAGCAGACTGCCTACTCCGATTCCCGATTCCCGAATCCCGAATCCCCAACTCACCCCATCTCGTGACAATCGGCCCGGCGCACTTCTTCGACGAACTTGCGCATCATGTGGCCGTCCTTGATGCCGGGCGCCAGCTCCACGCCGCTGGACACGTCCACACCCCAGGGCAGCGTTGCCACGATCGCATCGAACACGTTGTCGGCGGTGATGCCGCCGGCCAGGAGAAATGGGCGATGCAGGCCGGTCGGCAGGCGCGACCAATCGAAGGTCTTGCCGGTACCGCCGCCTGCACCGGGCGCATGGCTGTCGAACAGGAAACCGGCGGTATTGGGGAAAGCGAGCTGCAAGGTTCGCGCGTTGGCGTCCTCGCCATTCATCCCGCCGCTGCCCATCGGCACCGCCTTCAGATACGGCAGGTTGAAGCTGCGGCAGAACGCGTCGTCTTCCTCGCCATGGAACTGCAACAAGGTCGGACGTACGGTGCGCACCACCTCACGCACTTCTTCCTTGGAGTTGTTGCGGAACAGCGCCACCACATCGACCATCGGCGCAGTGGCCTGGCGCATCGCGCGGGCTTCGGCCGGCGCCACGCGGCGCGGGCTGCCATGCGCAAAGATGAAACCTACCGCGTCCACACCCAGCTCGCCGGCCAGTCGAATATCACCGGCGCGGGTCATGCCACAGAACTTGATACGGGTGCGGTACAGCGATCGATTCATTGGGTTACCTCAGCGGGCAGATGCCACTCTGCGGGATACAGCGGCCCGACGAAGACCAGGCCTTGTGGCGGCGCTGTCGGCCCGGCCGCCGTGCGGTCGCGGCCGGCCAGCAACGTCGCGATCCAGTCGCCCGGTTGTTCCCCGGTTCCGATCAGGATCAGCGAGCCAACAATATTCCGCACCATGTGATGAAGGAATGCATTGGCCTGGACCTGCACCTCCACCACCTCGCCGATGCGTTGCACGCTGATGGACTGCAGGTTGCGGCGTGCATGCAGGGCCTGGCACTGCACACTGCGAAATGCGCTGAAGTCGTTCTCGCCCAGCAAGGCCTGCGCGGCTGCGTGCATGGCATCGGCATCCAGCGGGCGCCGCTCCCAGCTCAAGGTCTGGCGATACAGCGCCGGGCGTATCTGCCGATTGAGCAGGCGATACCGGTAGCGGCGTGCGCGTGCGGAAAACCGCGCATGGAAGTCGACGGCGGCCGGCACGCACCAGCGCACCGCGATCGAGGGCGGCAGGCGCGCGGTGGTGCCCAGCATCCAGCCACGCGGCTCGCGGCGCGCATCGCTGTCGAAATGCACCACCTGGCATTCGCCATGCACGCCGGCATCGGTGCGGCCTGCGCACACCACCTGCACCGGGGCATCGGCCACCGAGGACAGCGCCGCCTGCAGGCTGGCCTGTACGCTCGGCCCGCCATGTTCGCCCAACTGCTGCCAGCCCTGAAACTCGCTGCCGTCGTACTCCACGCCCAGCGCGTAACGCATCGGAACCTGCCTGTTATCGAATCGATGGAGCGCGTGGACTAGCCGACCGCGCGCTCGGACCACACTGCCAGCGTGTTACCGCCCGGCTCGCGGAAATGAAAGCGGCTGCCGCCGGGAAAGCCGAACACCGGCTTGACGATCTCGCCACCGGCGGCAAGGATCTGCTCGGCCATGGGGTCCAACTCGTCGGCATACAGCACGACCAGTGGGCCAGCGTCTGCCGGCGCTACCGCGGTGGCGCGATAGAAACCGCCGTCCAGACGACCGTCGTTGAAGGCCAGATAATCCGGACCATAGGCCTGAAACTGCCAGTCGAACACGGCTTCGAAAAAGGCGCGGCTGGCCTCCAGATCGAGCGAGGCGAATTCCACGTAATCGATGCGGCGCTCGCGTGCGGCGGCCATGCTGTCCAGCGCCGGGCTCATGCCAGGCGTTCCAGCATCTCGGCGGCCTCGGCGCGGCTGGCCTCGTCGCCGGTTGCCGCGACTTCCAGCAACAGGCCGCGCGCGGTGTCCCTGTCGCCAAGGTCCATGTAGGCCACGGCCAGCTCCAGACGATCGCGCCCTGCCGAGACGAATTCCCTGCTGTTCACCGCGCTGGGCGCAGCGGCAGGCGCGATGGGTGCCGGATCGACATCCAGGCGGTCCTGCGTGGCGACCGACGCGGACGGCACGCCCGGCGGCAGATCATTGCTGGCATGCGCAACGTCACCGTACGGCAGCTGGCCGTCTTCCGGCTGCGCGTGCGAGGACCTTGGCGGCTCCGGCACCGCGTCCTCAGGCGCGACGAACGCCGGTTGCTCTACCGGAGGCGCTGGCGGCGTTGCGCGCAGCGAGCGCCAGTCCTCGCTGGTGACCACCGGCGGCGCGGCGGCAGGCTCGGACAACAGCGGCTCGCGGCGCAGCACATCGGACAGCGGTTGCTGCGTCTGGTAGGCGCGTTCTTCTTCCCGCAGATCGGCCTGCTCGAATTCGGGGTCGTGCAGCACATCGTGCTCGCTGGGCACGGTGGCCTGCGCATCGTCCTGCGGTTCGGCGGCGTCTGCCGCGGCACCGACCGGCACGAAATCGAACTGACGCCGCGGCAACGGCGGCAGCGGCGAGGGTTTGCGCCGGCGCGCCGCCAGCCAGGCGACGACCGCCGCGACGATCAACACCAGGCCACCGATCAGCCACAGCGGGAACCCGCTGCCCTGCTGTGCCGCAGCCGGCGTCTCCGACAGCCGCTTCTGCGCGGCCGCCAGGTCGGTGTCCTTCATGGCGATCAAGGCCTGCTGTTGCTGCTTGAGCTTTTCCAGATCGGCCACGCGGGTGCGCAGATCCTGCAATTCCGCATCGCGGGTGGCGATGTCTTCCCTGGCCTGTTGCAACTGTTGGTTGGCCGCCATGTCGCCCTCGCCTTCGGCACTGGTGCCGGACGTGGCGCCGGCGGTGTTGGTCTGACTCGCCACTGCAGGGGCAATCTCGAGCCGCGCGCCGGCACCTGCCGAGGCCGCCGCTACGGCAGGCGTGGGCGCTGCAGCGGCAGCGGCAGCACCGGCCTCGGCCGGCTGCGGCATCGCCGAGCGCGCCTGACGCCACTGCACGGCCTGCTCGCGCACCATCACCGCCGCCTCGGCTGCGCCGACCTGCGCCAGCGCATCCTCCTGCGGGGTGCGCAGCACTGCGCCCTGCTTCAATCGATTGATGTTGCCGCCGATGAAGGCGTCCGGGTTGGTACGCAGCAGCGCCAGCATGGTCTGGTCGAGCGAATGCCCGCTGGAACGGGCCACCGCGGCAGCGATCTCCGACAAGGTCTGGCCCGAGCGCACCGTCGGCAACGCATCGCCGGCCGGCACCGGCGCGGCAGCGCGCGTGCTGGAACGCGTGCCGGGCGCCGCCGCGTCGGCGGCCTGTCCGGCGCGTTCGGCGGCGGTTGCGGGCGCGGCGGCCGGCGCGCGTGCGATGGCATTGCTGGCCCCGGCGCGCGGCGCCTCGATGCCTGGCTCGGCGATCGCCGCGGCGGTGTTGGGCGCATCGACCAATGCGGAATACTCGCGCACCAGCCGGCCCTGGCCCCACTCCACCTCGATCAGGAAGTTGATCGCCGGCTGCTCCACTGCCTGGCTGCTGGTCACGCGGATCACCGCACGCCCGCGCGCGTCCTGCGCGAACTGGAACTGCAGGTTGCTGACCAGGCCCTGCGGGCGCTCCAGGCCGACCCGTGCAAACGTGGTGGCCGATGCCAGCGCCACGCGTGCGTTGTCGAGTTCGCCCGGCTCATTGGAGATGACCGGAATCTCGGCCACCAACGGCTGCCCGGGCCTGGACAGCACCCGGATATCGCCCAAGCCCAACGCCATGGCAGCGCCGCTGCAGGCCATCAGCAGCAGCGCACCTATCCCTTGTATCGGACGCATCGCGCCCCCGCCCCTATGTTTCATGGGCATCAATATAGCCGCTGCATGAGCGAAAAAGTCGGCGACCCGCCGCAGAGCGCAGATGCCGCCGCGATGCCGCGATGCGACATCCATGCTGCAGGCCATCGACAGTGCATTGGTAGGAGATCGACAGTGCATGGGTAGGAGCGCACTTGTGCGCGATGAGGCTTCACTGGGAGAGCTTCATCGCGCGCCAGCGCGCTCCTACGGAACTACCGCGTCAGCCTTCCTGTGCGACCAGCTCGGCCAGCTGCACGGCGTTGAGCGCGGCGCCCTTGCGGATGTTGTCCGAGACGATCCACAGATTCAGGCCGCGCGGATGCGACAGGTCCTCACGGATACGGCCGACGAACACCGCGTCCTTGCCGGAGGCATGCGTGACCGGCGTCGGGTAGCCGCCAGGCTTGCGCTCGTCCACCACTTCCACGCCGGGCGATGCGGCCAGCAGCGCGCGCGCGTCTTCGACGCTGATCTTGTCGCGGGTTTCGATTGCCACCGCTTCGGAGTGACCGTAGAACACCGGCACGCGCACCGCGGTGGGATTCACCTGGATGGAGTCGTCGCCCAGGATCTTGCGCGTCTCCCAGACCAGCTTCATCTCTTCCTTGGTGTAGCCGTTGTCCTGGAAGTCGTCGATGTGCGGAATCAGGTTGAAGGCGATCTGCACCGGGAAACGCTGCGGGTCGATCTGCTGGAAGCTCAGCAGCTCGCTGGTCTGCTTGCCCAGCTCTTCCATCGCCGAACGCCCGCCGCCGGAGACCGACTGGTAGGTCGCCACATTGATGCGCTCGATGCCGTACTTGCGGTGGATCGGGCCGAGCGCGACCAGCATCTGCATGGTCGAGCAATTGGGGTTGGCGACGATGCCGCGCGGGCGCTGCTTCAGCGCTTCGGGATTGACCTCCGACACCACCAGCGGCACGTCGTCGTCGTAGCGGAACGCGGAGGAATTATCGATCACCACCGCGCCGGCGGCGGCGAACTTGGGGCCGTACTCCTTGGACACGCTGCCGCCTGCGGAGAACAGCGCAATGTCCACGCCGGTGGGATCGAAGTTCGCCAGGTCCAGCACATCGACCTTGCCGCCATTGAACTCCACCTGCCCGCCGGCCGAGCGCGCCGAGGCCAGCGCGTACAGGGTGGCGACCGGGAAGTTGCGCTCGGCCAGGATGCTCAGCATGGTCTCGCCGACAGCGCCGGTGGCGCCCACGACCGCGACGTTGAAACGACGGTTTTCGTTGCTCATGAGATTGTCTTTATCGAATAAGGAAAGTGGGGAATACGCTTGCGCAGTGGGTTCGGGGAACCTCCAAAGCTGGCCGCGGAGGTTCCCTATCGTTTGGTCGTGATGGTTTTGCCGGTGCCGGTGCTGGTCGCTTCGCCAGCGCGCGCGCCGCCCTGTTTGGCAGCAGCCACCGCATCGGCATTCAGCGCGCTCGGCGGATGACCGGCATTGGCGCCTTTGCCCAGCGCGGCAATCAGGTTGTCCACCGCCAGCTGCACCATCGCGCGGCGCGTGGCCAGGCTGGCGCTGCCGATATGCGGGGTGAGCACGACGTTGCGCAGGGCCAGCAGCTCGGGACGGACGGACGGCTCGCCTTCGTAGACATCCAGGCCGGCACCGGCCAGGCGCCCGTTGGCAAGCGCATCGGCCAGCGCGATTTCATCGACCAGGCCGCCGCGCGCGATATTCACCAGCGTGGCGGTGGGGCGCATCTTGCCCAGCGCCGCGGCATCGATGATGTGGTGCGAGTCCTTGGTGTACGGCAGCACCAGCACCAGGTGATCGGACTGCGCCAGCAACGTATCGAGGTCCACGTACTGCGCGCCAAGCGCCTGTTCGGTGGTGGCCGGCAGCTGGCTGCGGTTGTGGTACAGCACGCGCATGCCGAAGCCATGCGCGCCACGGCGGGCGATGCCCTGCCCGATCCGGCCCATGCCCAGGATGCCCAGCGTGCTGCCGTGAATATCGGCGCCGAGCATGGTCTTGAACGACCACTGCCCCCACTGCCCGTCGCGCAGCCAGCGCTCGGCTTCGGTGATGCGGCGCGCGGTGGCCATCAGCAAGGCAAAGCCGAGATCGGCCGTGGTCTCGGTCAGTACATCCGGGGTGTTGCTGGCCAGGATGCCGGCTGCGCTGAGCGCATCCAGATCCAGGTTGTTGTAGCCCACGCCGACGTTGGCGATCGCGCGCAGCTGCGGCGCAGAGGCAATTTCCGCCGCGCCGATACGCTCGTTGAGGGTGATCAGCGCACCGTCCAGCGATGCCAGCCGCGCAGCCAGCTCGGCCGGCGAGTACGCGGTGACGCGCGCAGTGGTGGTGAGCTCGAAATGCTCGCCCAGCTGCGCGACGACATCGTCGAACAGCGGCTGGCTGACCCACACCTTGGCGCGGGGCGACTCAGACATCGGCCTGACCGGGAATGCGTGGCGCCACCTCGCCGACATCGCCGCACTGGGCGCGATGACGCAAGGCCTGGTCCATCAGCACCAGCGCCATCATTGCCTCGGCAATCGGGGTGGCGCGGATGCCGACGCAGGGGTCGTGGCGGCCGGTGGTGATCACATCGACCACTGCGCCGTCCGCGTCCACGGTCGCGCCGGGCAGGCGCAGGCTGGAGGTCGGCTTGAGCACCATCGAGGCGGTGATCGCCTGGCCGGTGGAAATGCCGCCCAGGATGCCGCCGGCATGATTGCTGAGAAAGCCTTCCGGGGTGATCAGGTCGCGGTGTTCGGTGCCCTTCTGTGCGGCGCTGGCGAAGCCGTCGCCGATCTCCACGCCCTTGACCGCATTGATGCTCATCAAGGCGGCGGCAAGTTCGGCATCGAGCTTGCCGTAGATCGGCTCGCCCCAGCCCGCCGGCACGCCACCGGCCACCACGTCCACGCGCGCGCCGACCGAGTCGCCGGACTTGCGCAGCGCGTCCATGTAGGTCTCCAGCTCCGGCACCTGCTCGGCATGCGGCCAGAAAAACGGATTGTCCTCGACCGCATTCCAGTCGAAACCGGTCGGGCGGATCTCGCCCAGCTGCGAGAGAAATCCGCGCACCAGCACGCCGTAGCGCTGCTTGAGCCACTTCTTGGCGATCACCCCGGCGGCCACGCGCATGGTGGTCTCGCGCGCGGACGAACGCCCACCGCCACGCGGATCGCGGATGCCGTACTTCTGCCAATAGGTGTAGTCGGCGTGCCCGGGACGGAACTGCTGGGCGATGTTGCTGTAGTCCTTGCTACGCTGATCGGTGTTGCGGATCAGCAGGCCGATCGGCGTGCCAGTGGTGCGGCCTTCGTAGACGCCGGACAGGATCTCGATCTCGTCGGCTTCGCGGCGTGCCGAGGTATGCCGGCTCTTGCCGGATGCACGCCGCTGCAGATCGTGGGTGAATTCTTCCGGCGCGATCTCCAGGCCCGGCGGGCAACCGTCGACCACGCAGCCGATCGCCGGCCCGTGCGACTCGCCGAAGGTGGTGACCGTCAACAGGCGGCCGAAACTGTTACTGCCCATGACGGCATCCTCTCAACATTGCAGCAGGTGGCGTGGCGCGCAGGATGCGCGGCAGGTGACGTGCCGCCACCAGCATCGGTGCCACCGCCAACAGGCCGCTGAACACCAGCACAAAGACATCCAGCTTAATGCGCCCACTCAGCAGCCAATCGGCGAGCAGGTGCAGCGCAACGCCAGTTCCGACCAGCAGGCCGATTGCCACAATGAGCGTGCGGCGCCGATGCGCACGCAAGGCCGCATCCGAACTGACCACCACGATCCACGCCGACACCAGGCCGAAAAACGCCATCAGGCCGAAGCCGATCTCCGCCCCCGCCCTCAACAAGCGCTGTGGCAAGGGACCGCCGTACATCGGGTCGAACAGGCGGTACACCACGTCGATCAAACCGAGCGGAATGCCGACGCCGAAGATGGACACCGGCACCAGCAACAGCAGATCGCTCAGCTGCGGACGCGCGATGGACGACTCAGCGCGCACTGGCCAGCTCGGCGATGCGCGCGCCGTGCGCGATCAGCTCGCGGCATTCGACCGCGAAGATGCCCATCTGCCCCACCTTGAACTCGACCCAGGCCAGATCCACTTCCGGCAGCAGCTTGATCAGGTGCTGCTCGGACTCGCCCACTTCGCAGATCAGCAGGCCATCTTCGCTGAGGTGCTGCGGCGCATCGCGCAGGATCTTCAGCACCAGATCCAGGCCATCGTCGCCCGCACGCAGACCCAGCTCCGGCTCGTAGGAATACTCCTGCGGCAGCGCGTCGGTTTCGTCGTTGGTGACATACGGCGGATTGGTGACGATCAGGTCGTACTGGCGGCCACCCAGCCCGGCGAATAGGTCCGACTTGAGCAGGGTGACATTGTCGGCATGCAGGCGCGCCTTGTTTTCGGCGGCCAGTGCCAGCGCGTCGTCGCTGATGTCCACGCCGTCCACGTCCCACTGCGGGTTGTAGTGGCCCATGGCGATCGCGATGCAGCCCGAACCGGTGCACAGGTCCAGCGCGCGGGTGACTTCGCGGCCGCCCAGCCAGGGTTCGAAGCCGGCCTCGATCAGCTCGGCGATCGGTGAACGCGGCACCAGCGCGCGCGCATCGCTCTTGAAACTCAGCCCGGCGAACCAGGCCTCGCCGGTCAGGTACGCCGCCGGTACGCGCTCGTTGATGCGGCGCTCGAACAGGCCCAGCACCTGCTCCTTTTCCGAGCGCAGCAGGCGCGCCTGGCCATAGGCCGGGCCCAGATCGTGCGGCAGATGCAGGCTATGCAGGACCAGCTGGGTGGCCTCGTCCAGCGCATTGTCGTAGCTATGGCCGAAGGTCAGACCGGCTGCATTGAAACGGCTGGTGCCGTAGCGGATCAGGTCGATGATGGTGTGCAGTTCGTCGGCCGCGGCGGCAGTCATGGCAACAACTAAAGAGGAATCGGCCCACGATTATAGAGGTCGGATCGGTATCATGAGCGTCCGTTGCACTGGAAACCGCCATGTTCAATCGCAATACCGGCATCGTGCTGCTGGTGGCGCTGGCCGCCGGCCTGGGGCTGTTGCTGGGTCAGAAGTTTCTCGGCGCCGCGCCCAGCTCGCCCTGGCCGCCCACCCGCACCATCACCTTTTATCCGCAGCCACGCACGCTGCCGCAGTTCAGCCTGCGCCAGTCCGACGGCACCCAGCTGGTACCCGGTGAGCTGAAGGGACATTGGACGCTGGTGTTCCTAGGCTTCACCTTCTGCCCGGACGTCTGCCCGACCACGCTGACCGATCTGGCGGTGGCGCAGCAGCAGTGGGAAAGCATCCCCGATGGCCTGCGCCCGCGCGTGCTGTTCGTGTCGGTAGACCCGCAGCGCGACCCGCCGGCACGCCTGGGCGAATACGCGCATGCCTTCCACAAGGACACCCTGGCCGCCACCGCCGAGGTGCCGGCACTGCAGCGCTTCGCCACCGCGCTGGGCTTCGTGTTCCAGAAAGTGCCGGGCAAGGGCTTTGCGGACAATCCCAACGACTACAGCATGGATCACTCGGCCGGCATCGCCGTGCTCGACCCGCAGGGCCGCCTGGCCGGGCTGATCCGTCCCCCGCTCGACCCCAAGGCGATCGCCGCCGACCTCCAGCAACTGACCAAGGTAACCGCTCCGTGAGTCTCGTCACTTCCCTGACCTACGTGCTGCCGCACCGGTTGCTGTCCTCGCTGGCGCGCGCACTGGCCTATTCCGATACGCCGTCCACCAAGCAATGGTTGATCGACACGGTCACGCGCAAGTTCGGCGTGGACCTGGGCGAGGCACTGGAACCGGACCCGCGCGCCTATCCCACCTTCAATGCATTCTTCACCCGCGCCTTGAAGCCGGGCGCACGCGTGCCCGACGCCGATCCTGCGGCGCTGCTGATGCCCGCCGACGGCCGCATCAGCCAGCTCGGCCCGATCGAGAACGGCCGCATTTTCCAGGCCAAGGGGCAGTCGTTCACTGCCGCCGAGTTGCTCGGCGACGCCGAAGCGGCGCAGCCGTTCAACGACGGCCTGTTCGCCACCGTCTACCTCTCGCCCAAGGACTACCACCGCGTGCATATGCCGTGGACCGGTACCTTGCGCGAGACCGTGCACGTACCCGGCCGCCTGTTCAGCGTCGGCCCGGATGCGGTGCGCAATGTGCCGCGGCTGTTCGCGCGCAACGAGCGCCTGGTCTGCCACTTCGACACCGACTTCGGCCCGATGGTCTCGGTGATGGTGGGCGCGCTGCTGGTGTCGGGCGTGGAAACGGTATGGAGCGGCGTGGAGATCCCGCGCTACGGCGACCGCATCACGCGCAAGGACTATCGCGGCAAGGGCATCGTGCTGGAGAAGTTTGCGGAGATGGCGCGCTTCAATTACGGCTCGACCGTGATCGTGCTGCTGCCGCCCGGTGTCGCGAAGCTCGATGGCGGACTTGCCGCGGAGACATCGGTGCGCCTGGGGCAGGCGCTCGCCCGTCGCCAGGTGGGCTGATCACCGCCGCGCGCCTGCGAATGCCTGCTTGGGTTGCAAGTGATGCAACGCAGCGACGCCCTCGTAGGAGCGGGCCTGACCGCGACCGGGCCTTCTCGACGACGTTCACTGCGCAGGCGCATGTCGCCCTCCCAGCTTTCGATGTAGAGCGTCCTCGTCTACGTTGGAACTACCCGGACTACTTCGTCGCGGCCAGGTCCGCTCCTACAACGGCGCAGCCCGGCGCGTTGGCCAGATGCGGTACGCCCGCACTGGTCAATGATCCCTCTGACCAGCTCGACGGCCTGTTCCGAGCAAGAACACTTGTCCGCGGCGAAACGCCACCATGACAGCGGCATCGCACTCAGGCTCGCTCGCTACAAGACCGATGCCCAGCCAGGCTCCCACAAGAACGATGCGGGTGTAGGAGCGGGCTCGACCGCGACGTGGCATTCGCAGTGAGGCTGGGGGCTTGCACCTTTCTGACTCCAGCCTCCGATTCAGAACTGCCTTGCCTGTGCTGGAGCTACCGGGACTGCTTCGTCGCGGCCAGGTCCGCTCCTACCGGGGCGCCCGACCGCTTCTAACGGAGCGCGGCTCGGCGCAGCTTGCCGAAGCAACTGGCCGACGTTCTAACCGACGTGGTACTGCAAGCGCTGCTCAGCGATCGCAACCGGCCAGCTTGATGCTTTGCCCTGGCTTGAGCGCATACGACGGCGCCTTCAGGCCATTGGCCTTGGCCAGCTCCTTGATCTCGCACTGGTACTTCTGCGCGACGCGGCCGAGCGTGTCGCCCCTGGCGATGGTGTAGCTGCGCGCCTGCCTGGCCTTGGGCTTGGCGATCGCCGGCTGGCCGGTGGCCACGGTGGTCGGCACGCCGGCCATCGGGCTGACATCGCCCACCGCCACGCTGGGCACGTACTCGGGGGCGCTGCTGCTGCGCACGATCGCGCTGTTGAGATCGGCGGTGATCAGCGTGCGCGCCAGGTCCGCGCGCGGGCCGTTGACGCAGTAGCGCGTGTACAGGCTGACGATGCGGTTGGTGGCGTTGATGACGGTGCCGGCCGGGATCCAGCCATCGGATTCATAACGCGGGTTGAGATTGCGCAACGCACGCATGTAACCGTCGCGCGTGCCCATGCTGCCCAGGCAGATGGTGAGTTCGTAGATGGTGGTCGACTTGGCCAGCTTCAGCGTGGCCGGCTGCGCGTCGAGCTTGGCGAAGTCCACACCGTACTGGCGCGGGTGCAGGAAGATCCATGCCGCGGCGATCACCATCGGCACGTAGTCCTTGGTTTCGGCCGGGAACTGGTTGTAGACATCTTGTTCCCAGAACCCGCGCCCGCCGCTCTGCGAGAACACGCGCGCGGCACGGCCTTCGCCGCCGTTGTAGGCGGCCAGCGCCAGCTCGATGTTGCGGTTGAGCCCGGCCATGCGCTCGTTGAGGTAGGCAGCGCTGGCTTCGGCGGCGCTGCGTGCATCGAAACGCGTGTCGAAGCCGGTGCCGTCCGGACCCAGCCCGAAGCGACGCCCGGTGGCCGGCATGAATTGCATCAACCCGGCCGCGCCGGCACGCGAGCTGGCGTGCACCTTGCCGTTGGATTCCTTGGCCATGATGCCGAACAGCAGCGCCTCGGGCAGGCCGCGCTTCTGCCATTCCGGCCACATCACCCCGCGCAGGTTGCTGTAGTTCTCGTAGCTGGTCAGCAGCGCCGGGCGCATGTCGGTCAGCCAGCGGCGGATGCCGGCCTGCACCGCCGGGTTGTACTGCACCATCTTGTCGAAATCGTGGCGCTGGTCGTTGAGCAGCGTGGCGGCACGCGCCGCCTCGGGCACGCCGTTCGCCGCCGGGCCGAGGTGGTCCGGGTCGGCCTGCAGCAAGGTGTCGTCGTCTTGCGGATCTTCGGCGGCCGGCGCTTCGGCATCGGCGCGCGCCTTCAACAGGCGTTTGTAGGTGGCCAGCTGATTGGCGACCAGGCAGCCGCGCTGCTTGATGCAGGCGTCGATGACGTCTTCCATGTCCTCCAACGCGGCATCGCCTTCGGCGGTGCCCTTGGGGTCGGAGTTGTTCACCAGCACCAGCGCATCGCGGTAACGCTTTTCGGCGGCGGCCATGCGGGCATCGAGCATGGCGGCCTTCTCCGTGTCGCGTTTGGAAATGGCGTGGGCGGCGGGGACGACAGACATCAGCGCCACCACGACCAGAACCGGCCATGGGCGCAAACCAAAATGAGCGAGCGGCATCGTAGGCAGTACAGCGGAAAGGCAGGCAGGGTAGCCGCCTGGGCGACACCGGGGCAAGGCGGCGGGGCCGGCAGGGTCAGTGGGCCGTTAGCTTTGCGGCTGCGCAGCGGTACTGGAATGCCTTGGGGAAGGGCGGCAAGCGGCTGGCACACAGACTGCGTCATTGCACTGCCTGTCGGCGGCTGGCGGCTGGACAGCGCGGTCGAAATCCGGGGTCAAGCCCCGCCCGGTCTGCCCGGCCGGATTGCCCGCTAGAATCCGGCGTTTCCCACCGGATCTACGCTATGGCCTCGTTCCTGCTCGGCAAAGGCGTCACCGACGACATCCCGGTCGCGCTGGAAGGGCGCTTCGGCAATCGCCACGGACTGGTGGCCGGCGCCACCGGCACCGGCAAGACCGTGACCTTGATGACCCTGGCCGAAGGCTTCTCGCGCATGGGTGTACCGGTGTTCCTGGCCGACGTGAAAGGCGATGTCGCTGGCCTGGCGGTGGCAGGCGATGGCGCCGCCGGCGTGCTGCAGCGCGCCACGGAGATCGGCATCGCCGACTACGCGCCGGCCGCCAGCCCGGTGGTGTTCTGGGATCTGTACGGCCAGCTCGGCCACCCGGTGCGCACCACCGTCAGCGAGATGGGCCCTGCCCTGCTGGCGCGCATTCTGGAACTCAACGACACCCAGTCCGGTGTGCTCGACATCGTGTTCAAGCTGGCCGACGACCGCGGCCTGCTGTTGCTGGACCTGGACGACCTGCGCGCGCTGCTTGGACTGGTGGTGGAAGAACGCAAGGAACTGTCCACCAGTTACGGACTGGTCTCCAGCCAGTCGGTGGCCGCGATCCAGCGCGCCCTGCTGCGGCTGGCGCAGGACGGTGGCGAGCACTTCTTCGGCGAGCCGGCGCTGGAGCTGGCCGACCTGATGCGCGTGTCTGCGGACGGCCGTGGTGTGATCGGCATCCTGGCGGCCAATCAACTGGTGCTCAAGCCGAAACTGTATTCCACCTTCCTGCTGTGGCTGCTGTCGGAACTGTTCGAGCGTCTGCCCGAGGTGGGCGACCTGGAACACCCCAAGCTGGTGTTCGTATTCGACGAAGCGCATCTGCTGTTCGACGATGCGCCGGCTGCGCTGGTGCAGCGGATCGAGCAGGTGGTCCGGCTGATCCGCTCCAAGGGCGTGGGCGTGTATTTCTGCTCGCAGTTTCCCGACGACATTCCGGACAACATCCTCGGCCAGCTCGGCAACCGCGTGCAGCATGCCCTGCGCGCGTTCACCCCGCGCGACCAGAAGGCGGTCAAGACCGCGGCGCAGACCTTCGTGGCCAATCCCAAACTCGATGTGGCCACGGCGATCTCCAGCCTGGGCACCGGCGAGGCGCTGGTGTCGCCACTGCAAGGCAAGGGCGTGCCGGCACCGGTGCAGCAAACGCTCATCGCCCCGCCACGCTGCCGCATGGGCGCCATCAGCGAGACCGAACGCGCACAGGTGCGCGCGGCCAGCCCGGTCGGCACTCGCTACGACACCGCGATCAACCGCGAATCAGCTGCCGAACTGCTGGCGCGCCGGGTCGAACAGGTCGCCGAACACAACGCAGCACCGCCGGCACGCACCCGCGAGGACGAGGAAACGCAAGACAGCGGTTTCGGAAAAGCCGTCAAGGATGCCGTGTTCGGCACCGGCCGCCGTCAGGGCATGCTGGAAACGATGGCAAAGCAGACCTCGCGCACCATCGGCAGCAAGATCGGCCAGCAGATCGTGCGCGGCATCTTCGGCAGCATTTTTGGTGGGAAGCGTTGATCAGCATGACCGCCGCCGACATGTCTCGATGACACCTTCGCCCTGAAGGGCTACCGCGTGTTGGCGTGAACTTACCCCAACACGCTATGCAACTTGGCGTACTGCAACAGCATGATGGTCTTGGCATCGGCGATTTCGCCCGAGCCGATCATCGCCAGCGCTGCATCCAGTGACAGCTCGAGCACCTCGATCTCTTCGCCGTCTTCTTCGAGTCCGCCGCCCTCGCTGACCTTGTCGCCGTCGAAGTATTCGCCGACGAAGAAGTACAGGCGTTCGGTGACCGAACCCGGACTCATGAAGGCCTCGAACACCTTGCGCACGTTGTCGATGCGGTAGCCGGTTTCTTCTTCGGTTTCCTTGCGGATGCAGGTCAGCGCATCGTCCTGGTCGAGCAGGCCGGCGCAGGCTTCGATCAGCATGCCGTCGGGATTGCCGTTGAGCAGCGTGGGCAGGCGGAACTGGCGGGTGAGCATCACCGTCTGCTTGGCGCGGCTATACAGCAGGATGGTGGCGCCATTGCCACGATCGTAGGCTTCACGTGACAGGGTCTGCCAGCGGCCGTCCTTGCGCTGAAAATCGAACGTGACCTTGCGCAGCACATACCAATTGTCAGAGAGCACATCGATGCTGCGAATGCGGACCTGCGGGTTGCCGGTGGCAGAAGGATTCAAGCGACACTCCTTGTGATGCGAGCGACGGCAATGCCAGGGGCGCGGCGCGCCCGGTCGCTCGTACTGGCCGCGAGATTGCGGCGGGCCGCTATTTTACCTATTGCCCCCCAGTGCGTCGGACAGACCATGCACGCAACGCATCGATGGTCTGTCGATGCTCGTCCGATGCTATCGGACACAGCGAGCTTCAATGCAATGCCGGCACTGACGCCTGGCCTGGCCAGCAATATCCGGACCGTGCCGGCGACATGTCGCCGGCCTGTGCCCATTCCAGGTTTAATTGACTCGCCCTCCCCCAATTGCGTGACGGCACGCACCACCGCACAATCCGGTCACATCACACGCCTGGGGAGCGTCATGGAAGACCGTTTTCGCGCACGCACGGTTGCCGCGCAGGCCGCGCCGGCACCGTTCTGGACCCGCATTCCCGCCATTGCCACCTATCCGCTGCGCGGCTCGGCGCTGTACGCATTGATTGCGCTGACGCTGTGTAGCGCGCTGCTGGTGCTGCCCGGCATCCTGAAACTGGTGGTCGCCGGCGTGCTGGGCATGGCGACCTACACCTATGCCTTCGACATCCTGCGCCATACCGCCGACGGGCAAGCCGACGCTCCCCGGCTGGGGTACAACAGCTTCGACAGCGCGGTGCTGCGGCTGGTCCTGCTGGCGCTTGCGCTGGGCATCGTCATTGGTGCGGCGGGCGTACTGGCGGGCAAGCCTGGCCTGACCATCGCCTATCTTGCAGCCCAGTTGCTGCTGCCGGGCATGATGATTGCGCTGGCCATCGACGGCAGCCTGCGCCGCGCCCTCAATCCGGCCTTGTCGATCGACATGGCAGTGCGCATCGGTTGGCCGTATCTGGCCGCATACGGTCTGCTGTACGTGATCCAGGGCAGCGCCACTGCGGCGATCTTCATTGCGGTGAAGTATCTGCCGCCGATCGTGCGCGAGGCGACGATGGTGATCGCCTCGATCTGGAGCCTGTTCGCCAGCTTCCACCTGATGGGGTATCTGGTCTACCAGTACCACGAAGAACTCGGCTACGTGCCCAGCAGCGATGCGGCGTTCGAGCGCGAAGACCCGGATCAACGCCTGCTCGACGAAGCCGAACAATACCTGCGCGACGGACATTCCGACGAGGCATTCCAGGCCCTGCGCGGGGCGGTGCGTTCGCGTGCGGTGAGCCTGGCGGTGCACGAGCTGTATCAACGCCTGCTGCGTCAACACCATCGCAACGATGAACTGCGCGAGCACACCCGCCAGTACATCAACCGCCTGCTGCAGGAAAAACAGGAGCGTCGCGCGCTCGCACTGCAGCGCGAAGCGCTGGACGGCGACTCCACGTTTACCCCGCTGACGCCTGAGCAAGCCACCTTGCTGGCCGAGCGCGCCAAGATGGCCGGGCAATTCCAGCTGGCGACCGACGGCCTGCTTGCAGCAATCGCCGCATGGCCGCGCGATCGGATGATGCCGGCATGGTCGCTGGATGCCGGCCTGCTGTTGGGCGAGCGGTTCGGCCGCGATGAGCAGGCGCGCGAAGTGCTGCAAAACGCACTGACTCAATGCGACGACGATGCACTACGCGCGAAGCTGGAAGCCGCGCTGAAAGCGGTGGCGATTCAACCAGCTTGAACAGCCAACAAAATTTTAAAGGCGACAGGTAAATCCCCAAAATTGGCGCATCTTGCGACATGCACTGCTCGCAGCCCTGCACACCGACCATCTCGACGGGTCCTTGCCCGCCCACCGTCGCGGGACCTTACGCGGCATGGATGCCGCGTAAGAGCCTACAAGGACGTACTCGCGGCGTGTCCTGCGATGGTGGGCGGGTAAGGACCCTGCAGCCAGGCTGCAGATCCACCGCTCTGCAACTGATCCATCCGCGCTAGATAATTCTGCTCGAGGCAGAAGACACAACAGCAACCCGGACCTCGCGTAGCAGCGCCTTTCAAGTGCAGTCAAATGCCAGGTCAAAAGCTCGATGAGTCGAGCGCGCGGCGCCCTCACCGCTCGCTTTGGCAACACGGATCAAGCAGAAACCACTCACCCGTTCTCGAGCAAAAAGCGCGCCTTGCTGGCCTGTGCCTGCTCGGGAAACTGCTCCAGCAACTGGCGCAGCAAGCGCGCACGCTGCGCGCCGTCGTGCAGCTCGCCGTGTCGCAGGGCCAGCACGAACCAGTGGTGCGCCAGCTCGGCGCGCGGCATCCCCGACTCGCCTTCCTTCAACAGACGTTCGGCATCGGCCAACAATCCCGTGCGCAGGCATGCGCCGATCAGTGCCGTGCGCGCCGATGGCGCGTACCCGATCCCGGCCTTGCTCAGTTCGGTAGCGACTATCAGCTGGATGCGCGTCTGTTCGGCGTGGTGCGTGTGCAGCTGCAACAGCGTCTGCGCATGCTGCACGCTGTCCTGGTTGCGGCCGGCATTGCGTGCGGTGCGATAACGCGCCAGCGCCACGTCCAGGTTATGCGGCTGCTCGCTGGCCAGCTCTGCCAACAGGCGTTCGGCTTCCACGTTCTCCATGCGTCCCAGATGCCGCTGCGCGCGCTCCCAGCGATCGTCCACCAGCACTGCCTCGCTCTCCTGCATGAAGGACGGGCGCGTGCGCCGCAACAGCACCAGTACGACACCGAGCAGGGCGCCACTGACCAGCCCACCGGCGTGTGCCTCGAAGGCGACGCTGCCGTTGTCGCTCCATAGCAGGCTGTACAGCTCCCAGCCCAACCACAGCGGCAGCAGCAGGATCGCCGGCCCGCGTACGTAATCGAATACCACAAAGAACCAGTAGAAGAAGCGCACCTTGCGCCTGCCCCAGACCACGCAGAACGCGCCCATCAAGGCAGCGATCGCACCGGAGGCGCCCAGGCCGCCGCCCGGTGCGCCCCAGCGCCACCACAGGCTGGCCGCGCTGGCACCGAACCCGCCGAGCAGATACAGCAGCAGGAACCAGCCGCTGCCGATCGCACCTTCCAGCAAGGTGCCCAGCGCCAGCAGAAACAGCATGTTGCCCAGCAAATGATCGAAGCTGCCATGCAGGAAGGTGGCCGTCAGCATCCTCGCAGGTGACCACTCGGAGCTACGCTGCAGATGCCGCAGCGTGAACACCTTGGACAGACGCGCATCGTAGGGCCCGCGCAATGCGCGCCATTCACGCAGACGCTGCTCGTCCTTGAACAACGCGCCGCTGCGCAATGCCTCTGTAAAGGCCAGGTCGTGCATCGTCAGCTGCGCCAGATAGGCAAGGCGTTGCCGCGCAGGCACGCTGCCCAGCTTGCCCTGGCGCGCAGCGCGCAACTTGGTGTCGTCGGTCTGCTGCAGATAGCGCTCGTGGGCTTGCGCCTCCACTGCACCGAGGCCCGACTCGACGTAGTAGCGCACCGCGTTTTCGACCAGCGCGTCGTCCTTGCGCTGATAGCCCAGGTAGACCACCACATTGACCAACACCAGCAGCAGGGTCACCCAGGGAATGTTCTGGCGCGACCAGGGTTTGTGCAGCGGCATCAGCAACATGACAACGTCCGTGTCCCAGAAAGCGCAAAGCTTCGCTGTGCGACGGCAGATGCGCAAGCCGGCCATGCGCGCTAGCATCGCGGCCCCGCTGTCCGATACACCGCCCATGAGCCGCTGGCGCCCGCCCGCCGAAAAAAGCACCGCACTGATCACGCCCGACGGCCACGCCCGGCTCAAGGCCGAGCTGGAAGAGCTGTGGCGCGTGCGTCGGCCGGAGGTGGTGCGTGCACTGGCCGCCGCCGCGGCAGAAGGCGACCGCTCGGAGAACGCCGAGTACACCTATCGCAAGAAGCAGCTGGGCGAGATCGACCGCCGCGTGCGTTATCTGAGCAAACGGCTGGAAGCGTTGCGCGTGGTGGATACCGCACCGACCGATCCGCGCGCGGTGTTCTTCGGCGCACAGGTCGAACTGGAGGACGCCGACAGCGGCGAGCTGCTGCACTACCGCATCGTCGGCCCGGACGAAACCGACGCCGGACGCGGCTGGATCAGCATCGACTCGCCCTTGGCGCGCGCCCTGCTGAAAAAAAGCGTGGACGACGAGTTCGAAGCGCAGTTGCCGTCGGGCAAGCACACCTTCGTGGTGGTGTCGGTGGATTACGCCACTCAGTAGGCGAGTGATCGCACTCTGCTGACCTGCATGTAGGAGCGCACTTGTGCGCGATGGGGCGTTATCGATAAGGCCCCATCGCGCGCAAGCGCGCTCCTACGGACAGATGTGCAAGGACCAGCGTCCAGTTACACCATCTGCAGATTCAACGCGCGTCCTTGCTGGATTGCGACATTGGCCGGCAATGCATCGCCGAACAGATCGTGCTCGTCACTGTCGGTGATTTCCACATCGACCAGGTCGCCGACCTTCAAGCCGCGCTCGCCGCCGTTCTGGATATGCACCAGGCCGTCGATTTCCGGGGCGTCCGCGCGTGAGCGCGCCACCGCGATATCGTCTTCGATCAGGTCGACCAGGCATTGCTGCACGCTGCCGATCTTGGCCTCCAGCCGCGCGGCGGAAATCTCCGCCTGCCTGGCCATGAAGCGCGCCAGACGCTCCTGCTTGAGCTCTTCCGGCACCGGGTCCGGCAACGCGTTGGCGCTGGCACCTTCCACCGGCGAATACGCAAACGCGCCGACGCGATCGAGCTGGGCCTGATCCAGGAAGTCGAGCATGGATTCGAATTCGGCATCGGTCTCGCCGGGGAAGCCGACGATGAAGGTGGAGCGCACCGTGATCTCCGGGCACATCGCCTTCCAGCGCTGCACGCGCTCGAGGGTTTTTTCCACCGCACCGGGCCGCTTCATCAGCTTGAGGATGCGCGGGCTGGCGTGCTGGAACGGGATGTCCAGGTACGGCAGCAGCTTGCCTTCGGCCATCAGCGGAATCACATCGTCCACGTGCGGGTACGGATACACGTAGTGCAGCCGTGTCCACACGCCCAGCTCCGACAGGCCTTCGCATAGCGCCTTCATGCGGGTCTGGTACATGCGATCGCGCCACGGGCGCTCGGCATATTTCAGGTCCACGCCGTAGGCCGAGGTGTCCTGCGAGACCACCAGCAATTCCTTGACCCCGCCGCGGACCAGCCGCTCGGCTTCGCGCAGCACCTCATCGACCGGACGCGAGGCCAGATCGCCGCGCATCGAGGGAATGATGCAGAAGCTGCAACGGTGGTTGCAGCCTTCGGAGATCTTCAGGTACGCGTAATGGCGCGGGGTCAGCTTGATGCCGTAGTCGGGCACCAGATCCACGAACGGGTCGTGGCGCGGTGGCAATGCGGCGTGCACCGCCTCCATCACGCTCTGGTAGTCCTGCGGGCCGGACACCGCCAGCACCTGCGGGTAGGCCTCGCGGATCTGTTCCGGGCGCTTGCCCAGGCAGCCGGTGACGATCACCTTGCCGTTGGCGTTCATCGCCTCGCCGATCGCGTCCAGCGACTCGGTCACCGCCGAGTCGATGAAGCCGCAGGTGTTGACCACCACCACGTCGGCAGCGTCGTAACTGGGCACGATGTCGTAGCCCTCCACGCGCAACTGGGTGAGGATGCGTTCGGAGTCGACGAGCGCCTTCGGGCAGCCAAGGCTGACGAAGCCGACTTTGGGGTTCAGCTGGGACATGGAAGCAGGAGCCTGGGAACGGAGCGGCCTGGGGCCTGAGTGGAGTAATTATAGCGGCGCGCGGGCAGCGCTCTGAACCGCGCTGCGGGCAGGCAAGGTCATCTTAGCGAGACCCTCACCTGCAGCGCCGCCGATCCGGTCGATAATGCGCGCCTTCCCCCTACCGCAGCAGGAGTTCCCATGGGTCACTGGACCACGCTCGACACCCCCGACGGCCAGGTCGCCGCCTGGCACGCCACCCCGACCTCCAGCCCGCGCGGCGGCCTGGTGGTGATCCAGGAGATCTTCGGCGTCAACGAACATATCCGCGCGGTGGCCGACGATTACGCCGCACGCGGCTACGAAGTGCTGGCGCCGGCCTTCTTCGACCTGGAAGAGAAGGACGTGCAGCTGCCCTACGACCAGGAAAGCCTGCAGCGCGGCCTGGCACTGGCCAATGCGGTCGGCCTGGAGCGCGCGGTGGAGGTGGTCAAATCCGCCGCCACCCTGCTCGGCCGCGCCGGCAAGGTCGGCACCGTGGGCTATTGCTGGGGCGGCTCGGTGGCGCTGCTGTCGGCGATCCGCCTGGGCCTGCCCTCGGTGAGCTACTACGGCGGCCGCAACACCCAACTGCTGGACGAAACCCCGAAGGCGCCGGTGATGTTCCACTTCGGCGAGCAGGACACCAGCATTCCGCCCGAGGCGATCCAGGCCCACCGCGAGAAGCTGCCGCAGATGGAAACCTTCGTGTATCCGACCGGCCACGCTTTCAACCGCAGCATCGACCCCACCCACTACGACGCCGACAGCGCCGAGCGCGCGCTGCAGCGCACCCTGGGCTTTTTCGAAGCGCATCTGGGATGAGCGGGACTGCAGCCGGCATGTCCGAGGCGAGCGGCTTCCAGCTCGATGCGCGGCTGGCCGCAGACAGCGTGTTCGTCGCCGACGGACCGCTGTCGCAGGTGCGGCTGATGGACGACAGCCGCTTCCCGTGGCTGGTGCTGGTGCCGCGCGTGGCCGATGTCAGCGAGTGGATCGATCTGGATGGCGGCCAGCAGCGTCTGTTGCTGGCCGAGATCAATCAGCTCTCGCAGTTGCTGCGGGTCGAGCCCGGGGTCGCCAAGCTCAATATCGGCGCGCTGGGCAACATCGTGCGGCAACTGCACGTGCATCTGGTCGGCCGGCAGCCGGGCGATGCGGCCTGGCCTGGCCCGGTCTGGGGCAGCGGCAGCGCGCAGCGCTTCGAGGCCGACGCGCTGCACCAGCATGTCGCTGCGTGGGCGCAGCGGCTACGATAGGCGCCCGTCTCACAACCACCTTTCCGCATGAAATCCAATGTCGTCGCCGCGCTGATCCTGATCCTCGTCGGCCTGCTGTTTCTGGCCAACAACCTGGGCTGGACCAATGTCAGTCTTGGCCGGCTGATCGCCACATGGTGGCCGGCGGCGTTGGTCGCCTGCGGTGTGGGGATGTTGTTTGGGCGCGGCAAATAGCCGGGAATCGGGAATCGGGATTGGGGAATCGTAAGAGCGCGCTTCTGGCGCTGTTGATTCCCGAACTACCCGGCCGTGGCTGCTGATCTGTCACTGATTGAATGCGGCAATGCGCCTTGAGGCGCGGCTCTCGCCCGTGCGGGTGATGGGCGTTAGCGCCCATAGATATGGAATGGGAGCGATTCCAGCAGTCGATCAGCCCCAGCGCCTGGTCAGAGCGCCGACATCCCTTCTCCCATCGGGAGAGGGTGCCCCGAAGGGGCGGATGAGCGTACGCGTGGAGCCTCATCCGCTAGCCGACTGCATCCGTAGAGAGCCAGGGCTCCTGTATCCCTGAGACTGCCAGCGAACACGACACGGCCACCAATGCAGCCATGACCTTGCGGCCTTGCTGACATGACGTTTGTCATCTGCAAGTGTTGACTTCCGGCACCTGATCGGTGGGTGTATTGCGCGCAGCATGGGCGCACACCTACCGAGGACATCGCCATGCACTATCGCCTGATTCCCGCCCTGTTCCTGATCACGCTGGGCACGCTGTTTCTGCTGGACAACCTCGGGCTGGCCCGTATCGACCTGGGCAACCTGGTGTCGACCTGGTGGCCGGCGTTGCTGATCGCCGCTGGCATGCGCCAACTGCTGCGCTACCGCGAGCGAGCCACCGCGCCCTGCTGAAGGCCGCGGCCGCTCCACTGCATCAGGTGCGCGGCAGGGTCACGCCGGTCTGGCCCTGGTACTTGCCGCCGCGGTCCTTGTACGAGGTCTCGCAGACTTCGTCGGACTGGAAGAACAGCATCTGCGCCACGCCTTCGTTGGCGTAGATGCGCGCCGGCAGCGGCGTAGTGTTGCTGAATTCCAGCGTGACGTGGCCTTCCCATTCCGGCTCCAGCGGGGTCACGTTGACGATGATGCCACAGCGCGCATAGGTGCTCTTGCCCAGGCACACCACCAGGGTGTCGCGCGGGATGCGGAAGTATTCCACCGTGCGTGCCAGCGCGAAGCTGTTCGGCGGGATGATGCACACATCCGATTCGATATCGACAAAGCTGCCCGGATCGAAGTGCTTCGGGTCGACAATGGTCGAGTTGATGTTGGTGAAGATCTTGAACTCGCGCGAGCAGCGCACGTCGTACCCGTAGCTGGAAGTGCCGAAGCTGACGATGCGCTGGCCGGCGGCATCGTGCTTGATCTGGCCGGGCTCGAACGGCTCGATCATCGCGTGCTGTTCGGCCATGCGCTTGATCCAGCGGTCGCTCTTGATGCTCATACGGTGTTCCTTGAAGACGGAAGGCGGCAGGCCGAGCGGCCCGCGCGAAAGGCAGCGAATTCTAGCAAGCGACCGGCACCAGCGCCGGCCTGCGCGCTACAGCAGCGAAGCCGAAATCGGGATGCTGGCGCGCGGCCGCTTGCCCAGCTCCTCGGACAGGCGCGCGGCAGCGGCCAGATAGGCCTGCGCTGCCGCCGACTCCGGCGCGGCCACCACGATCGGCTGGCCCGCATCGCCCTGCTCGCGGATCGCGATCGCCAGCGGCAACGACCCCAGCAAGGGCACGCCGTACTGCGCGGCCATGCGCTCGCCGCCGCCCTCGCCGAACAGGTGTTCGCGGTGGCCGCACTGGCTGCAGGTGTGCACCGCCATGTTCTCGACGATGCCGAGCACCGGCACCTCGACCTTTTCGAACATCTTCAAGGCCTTGCGCGCATCCAGTGTGGCGATGTCCTGCGGCGTGGTGACGATGACCGCGCCGGCCACCGGGATCTTCTGCGACAAGGTCAGCTGGATGTCGCCGGTGCCCGGCGGCAGGTCGATCAACAGGTAATCCAGGTCGTCCCACAGGGTGTCGTTGAACAGCTGGGTCAGTGCCGAGGTTGCCATCGGCCCGCGCCAGATCATCGGCGTGTCCTGATCGACCAGCAAACCGATCGACATCGCCTCGATTCCGAACGCGCGCAAGGGCTCGATCGACTTGTTGTCCGGGCTGTCCGGCCGCCCGCTCAGGCCCAGCATCGCCGGCACGCTCGGCCCGTAGATGTCCGCGTCCAGTACGCCGACGCGCGCGCCCTGCTGACGCAAGGCCAACGCCAGATTCACCGCGGTGGTGGATTTGCCCACCCCACCCTTGCCCGAGCCCACCGCGATCACATTGCGGATCCGCGGATGCGGCGCCAGCGCGCCCTGCACCGCGTGCGCGGGGATTCTGCGCTCGCCGCTCATGCGCGTGCGCTCCGGGAGGGGTCGATCACCTTGCTTGAAGCGTATTGAACCATCGTCGTCATTGCCTGCCTGATTCGTCGTGCGCTGCCAACACAGCGATGGCTGCATCGCCAGGCGCAGCGCATGGGGAGACCGTCAGTTTACCGGCTCGGCCATAGGCAGATGCGTTTCAAGCTGCCACCAGACATCGGCGCTGCTCGCTTATCCATGTGTCAAATAGCGACAAATTTCACAAATGTGGACACATGATTAAGGAATTGTTACGTTCGGGATTCAGTTCAGCCAGCGCTCAGCGAGCACAGCTGTTTCGCAAAAATCCCAGCGAGGAATCCGCAAGGTCATGTCGAGCCGTCTTCCGCAACACACCCAGCGTCATCGTTTGAGCACCGCGTTGTTTGCGGTGCTGGCCGCGTCTGCCGGCCACGCTGCCGCGCAGTCAGAAAACGGGGTCGCACCCGGCACCACCGATCTGGACAAGGTCACTGTCACCGGCTCGCGCATTGCGCGTACCGGCTTTGTCACGCCCTCGCCGGTCACCGCAATCAGTGCCGAGGAAATCCGCGCCACCGGCGCGACCACCATCAGCGACCTGATGGCGCGCATGCCGGCGCTGGCACCGAGCTACACGCTGGGCAATTCCACCCGCTTCATCGGCACCGCCGGCCTGGGCCTGCTCGACCTGCGCGGCATGGGCGTGGACCGCACCCTGGTGCTGGTCAACGGCCGCCGCCACGTGGGTTCCAGCCCGGGCTCGACTGCGGTGGACGTCAACACGATTCCGGTGGAATGGGTGGAACGCGTCGAAGTCATCACAGGTGGTGCCTCGGCCGTCTACGGCGCCGACGCAGTGGCCGGCGTGGTCAACTTCATCCTCAAGAAGAACTTCACCGGATTCGAGACGCGCGCGCAGACCGGCCTGGCCGATGAGGGCAACTACAACCGCTCCTTCGCCAGCTTCTCGGCAGGCACCGACTTTGCGGACGGCCGCGGCAACATCGCGGTGTCGGGCGAATACAGCAAGCAGGACCGCTTCGGTCGCGGCAACCGTGCCATCGGCCGCGAGTATCTGGTGTCGGTTCCTAACCCGGGGTTCGATCCGAGCCAACCGCCGAGCGAGCGCAATCCGCAGAACGTGCTCAGCGGCCCGGGCGGCAATCATTCCACGTCCTACGGCGGCACCTTCAACCTGGGCACCTTCGATTTCCGCAACCCGGCCAGCTATGGCAACCGCTACCTGTTCAACCAGGACGGCAGCTTCCGCCGCAACCGCTACAACGGCACGGTGGTCAGCAACACCTCGTGCGTGAATTGCGATTTCGTTGATCTGAATGCGGTCGCCGACCTGCAGCCCGGCTTCGATCGCAAGAGCGTCAATACCATGATCAACTTCGAGGTCAGCGAGAACCATCGCCTGTTCTTCGAAGGCAAGTACAGCGAAACCGATTCGGAATTCTTCGGCCAGCCGGCCTTCGACAGTTCGCTGCGCGTGCGTCGCCAGAATCCGTATGTCAGCCCCGAACTCGGTGCGCTGATGGATTCGCGCGGTGCCACGCAGATCCTGATGAACCGCTTCAACGTCGATGCCGGCCGTCGCGGCGAGAACATCGAACGCAAGACCTATCGCGCAGTGCTCGGTGCCGAGGGCAACTTCACCGATAACTGGACCTACGACGTGTCCGCCAACTACGGCAAGACCACGGTCGACCGCTTGAATCTCAACAACCGCATCAACGAGCGCTGGCAAGCCGGTATCGATGCCGCACGCGATGCCAGCGGCAACATCGTCTGCCGCACCACGCTGGATCCGAACGCGATCAATCCGCACACCAATCGCGTCTATTCGGCGCTGGCGCGCGAAGGCTGCGTGCCGTTCAGTGTGTTCGGCAACGGCGCGGTGACTCCGGAAGCAGCGGCATGGTTCAACACCACCGCGCGCTCGCAGGCCAAGATCCAGCAGACCGTGTTCAGCGCATCGGTGGCCAACAGCAACCTGCTGTCGCTGCCGGCCGGCGACATCGGGTTTGCCGGTGGCGTGGAATACCGCAAGGAGCAGAGCGAGGAAATCACCGATCCGCTGGCGGCCTCGGGAGCGACCTTCCTCAACGCCATCCCCAATAGCGGTGGCGAATACACCGTCAAGGAAATCTTTGTCGAGAGCACCATTCCGTTGCTTGCCGGCTTGCCGGGCGTGGACCGGTTGGCACTGGATGTGGCAGGACGCTATTCGGACTACGACAGCATCGGCTCGACCAAGACCTGGAACGTGGGTCTGGACTGGACCATCATCCCGTCGCTGCGTCTGCGCGGCACCGTGGCACAGGCAGTGCGCGCGCCCAGCATCGGTGAGCTGTACGACTCGCAGAGCGAAAACTTCGCGACCATCAACGATCCCTGCAACTACCTGCCGACCAATACCAACCGTCCGGGCACCGCGGGCGATGTGGCATTGCGCCAGGCCAACTGCAGTGCGCTGGGTGTGCCGGTGGGCTGGATCGATACCTTCACCTCCACCCGCCCCGGCGTGAGCGGCGGCAACCCGGAACTGAAGCCGGAGCGCGCGCGCAGCCTGTCCTATGGCCTGGTGTGGCAGCCGGAGTTCTTCGACGGCTTCGGCATGTCGATCGACTACTGGCGCATCGACCTGCAGGACGCGATCGGCACCGTGACCGCAGAGACCAATGCCACGCGCTGCGTGGACAATCCAGGCGGCATCAACAACAGCTTCTGCGGCTTCGTGCAGCGCGCCCCGCTGGGTGGATTCACCGACCCGCAGGGCCGCATCTATCCCGAGCACAGCATCATCGGCTGGCAGGCGCTCAACGAAAACCTGTCACGCTCGCGGCGTGTGGGCGTGGATCTGGAAATGGACTACCGCTTCCAGCTCGGCGAAGGCAACACCGTGCTGCGCCTTGTCGGCACGCGCCTGATCCAGTCGCGCGAATGGGTGTTCCAGGACTTCCCGGCCGAATACGACGAGTACGTGACCTACGTGACCGACCCGCGCTGGCGCGCGCAGTTCCAGACCAAGTACAACTGGAACGAATGGCGTGCCTCGTGGGACATGAACTATGTGGACGGCAACCTGCGCGTGACGCCGGAGAGCTACAACAGCAATCCGGGCTCGGCCAGCCCAATCAAGAACGGTTCGTACACCTACCACAACTTCCAGTTCGGCTATCAGTTCCCCGGCTCGAAGATCGACGTCTACCTCGGCATCGACAATGCCTTCGACAAGGACCCGCCGCGCAACTACTTCGGCTCGGACTTTACCTCCGCGCTGTACGACAACATCGGCCGGTTCTTCTATCTGGGCACGACTGTCCGGTTCTAAGGCCTGTTGACGACGCATCAAAAAGACCCCGTTCGACGGGGTCTTTTTTTGACTTCATGTTTCATATGAAACCAGTAACTCCGGACGCGACACTCTCAAGATGAACGCGGCGCCATGTAGCGTTCGGTTAATCGGCGCAATGTCATGCCGCATCGCACGCACTGACAAAAATGAATACTCGTGCCGCACACGTCCGCGATTGTTCGCATGCCCTGCAATTTGTGCGCAGATCCGCATATTTGATGCGGATCTCGCCCTTTTCATTAACCAATCATTCAAACCGCTTGCGACCCAGACCACACATTCATTACGTTCGGGTTAAGGCCATCTGACTCTCCGGTGACCGCCACTTCTCCCGATACCCAGCTGAAAGGTTAGGAATGAGCAATCAAATTCGTCGCCATGCCCTCAAGCGCACCGCTCTGGCTGTTGTGCTCGGCGCCTGTCTCGCCAATGGCGCGGTCTACGCACAAAGCACCACCGGCAGCATCTACGGTAGCGCTCCCTCGGAAGCCGGCAGCACCATCGTCGTTCAAAGCGACACCGGCCTCAGCCGGACGATCACCATCGACGCCAATGGCCGCTACAACCTCGGCTCGCTGCCAGTCGGTGCATACACCGTCACCTTGAAGCGTGGCGATCAGGTCGTCGACACCCGCAAGAACGTGCAACTGCGCGTCGGATCCGGCACCGAGGTGTCGTTTGCTGGCGCAGCTGCCAGCGGCAGCACCGATGCAACGACGCTCGGCGCGATCACGGTCACTGCCGCCAATGCACCGAAGATCGACGTCAGCTCCACCAGCTCGCGGTCGGTGATCACGTCCGAACAGCTGGCAACGCTGCCGCTGGGACGCAGTGCGGAGGCGATTGCTTTACTCGCGCCTGGTGCAGTGGCCGGCAGTGGCGCTTTCAATAACGGCTCGCGCTCGGTGGTCTCTTTCGGCGGTTCCGGCGTTACCGAAAATGCTTATTACATCAATGGTTTCAACGTCAGTAATCCGCTGAGCAACCTGGGCGGCGTCAGCCTGCCCTATGGCGCAATCGACCAGCAGGAAACCTATACCGGCGGCTATAGCGCCAAGTACGGCCGTTCCACAGGCGGCGTGATCAACCAGCTCGGCAAGCGCGGCACCAATGAATGGCATTTTGGTGCACAGGCAGTGTGGGAACCAGATTCCCTGGCAAGCTCGACTGGCGATGTCTGGTTCCCGAGCAACACCCTGCCTGCGGGTTATGGCTACACCAACCGTACCCAACCTGGCACGCTCTACCGCAGTGGCAAGGACAACAATCAAACCCGTACTGTCTACAGCGCGTATGCGGGCGGCCCGCTAATCGAAGACAAACTCTTTATTTTTGTCGCTGGAGAAACCGATAAGACCGACGGCGTCACCACCAACGCACGCACAAGCTCTATCCAGGGACAGAACAACTACGGGTACAGCTCGCCGAAGTTTTATGGAAAGCTGGACTGGAACATCAACGATTCCAATATTTTGGAATACACCCGCATCCAGAACACTGACCGACGCGGCGGCTACTACACCGCATTCAATTACGACGATCTGAGCACTGGGGGCGCGACCGGGACTTTCCCGGATACGTTCAAGATCACTGACAAATACGACATTTTCAAATACACCGGTTATCTCACCGATGATCTGACCTTGAATGCCACCTGGGGCCGCAGCACCCAGCACAACCGCCAGTTCAACCCGAATATTTCGGACCTTCCATTCCTCGACGGCGTCACCGAGCAAGATCCGGCAATTGTGGGTAACACGCCGATTCGCAACGGTCAGGCGACCAATCGAGCCAAGGCTGATGATCCGATCAGCAAGTCGAGGAGCCTCCGTCTGGAGTTGGAATACCGCCTCGGCGATCACGACTTGACCGCTGGCGTGGACAATATGTATTTCAATGCCTACAACGAGGGCGTTCGCACCACGGGTCCTGGCTATCAGTGGATCTATGGCCGCCAGGACAATCCTACTGAAGGCATTAACCCCGAACTTGGCGTCGGTGCGCCCGGCGGACAGGGCTACTACGCGCAACGTCGGATCTTTACGACAACCACGAGCATGGCGGTCGAGCAGAAAGCCTATTATTTGGAGGACCGTTGGCAGGTCAGCGACAAGTGGCTGCTGACCCTGGGCATTCGCAACGATAAGTTCACCAACTACAACAGCGACCACGTTGCCTATGTCGACAGCGGTGATCAGTGGGCGCCGCGGCTGGGTGCAAGCTGGGATGTGTTCGGCGATTCGTCACTGAAGATATTCGCCAACCTTGGGCGCTACTACCTGGCGTTACCCAATAGCGTCGCCATTCGTGGAGCATCGGCCTCAACCTATACCGACGAATACTTCACATACACCGGTATCGACGCCAATGGCGAGCCAACCGGTCTTGGAGCGATTGGTCCTGGCCCGGTCTCGAGCAATGGCGAATACGGCCAGGCGCCGGATCCCAATGCGTTCGCACCCAGTGATCTGAAGTCGCAGTATCAGGACGAGATCATTCTTGGCTTCGAGAAAACTCTCGGCGAGAGCTGGAACTCGGGCGCCAAGGCGACCTATCGCAAACTGCAGAGTGCGATTGATGATGTCTGCGATCCTGGCAAGATGTCCGCGAAATTGGCTGCAACCGGTGGAGATGTCAGTAGCGTGAGCATCCCGGGGTGTGTCATGTTCAACCCTGGCCAGACCAATACCTATAATCTTGCCAACGTCGACGGCTCAGGCTATACGCAATTGCGCATGAGCCAGTCCGATTGGGGTTTCACCGACAAGGCGCGTCGCAATTACGTTGCCGTGGACCTGTTTCTGGAACATCCGTTCGACGAAAAGTGGTATGGCCGTGTCGACTACACCTGGTCGCATAGTTACGGGAATACCGAAGGTCAGGTTAAGTCTGACATCGGTCAGTCCGATGTCTCCAAGACGCAGGACTGGGATGCGGCTGAGTTGATGTATTACGCAGGCGGTAGTCTGGCAAATGACCGCAGGCATCAGCTCAAGGCATTCGGTGCGTATCAGATCACGCCGGAGTGGATGGCATCGGCGACTGTACGCGTGATGTCGGGCACACCGATCTCCTGCCTGGGCTACTTCGGGTCGAATGAAGGCAATCCGATCGGATATGGCTCTGCGTACCACTACTGTGGTGGCCAGGCTTCACCTCCGGGCGACGCTGGACGTACCCCCTGGATCAAGAATCTGGATCTTGGCATTACCTACCGGCCTTCCTTCGCCGACCATAAGTTGGCGCTGGGACTTCAGGTCTTCAACGTCTTGAACGACCGCTCGGTAAATCGTGTTGAAAGCCGCTACAACACCGCGCCCTTCACCGTTCGCAACACCTATGGTGTCGGTACCGAACCCTACAACTACAACACACCGCGATTCGTCCGTCTGACTGCAGCCTACGATTTCTGATCGCAGGAACCGGATCGCCGTAATGGCGCTTCCGGAGCAGAAACCACTTGAAAAGGCCCTGGTTTCCAGGGCCTTTTTTTATCCATTACCGAAGAGTCATGGCAATCACCCCGGTATTGGTCAATCACCAAAATAACCCGCGCAGCATTATGTCCAGGCGCACGCTGACCAAGCCTCCTCTCGAGTGTGCTCCAGACCCGCACAGATACAAGCCGGAATCGCACCGCGATAGACGACGCCCCATCCCGGCAGCGGGCTGGGGCAGAAGAACTCTACCGCTGGCCCTGGAGTTGACTTATCTAACGCTTAACAGGTGTCCATCCAAAATCCCATAGAAGCTCAGGCTCAGTTGTCTCGCACGGAAAGCGCCGGATCAAATCACACGCCTCCTCTTCTGTGAACGGCGCACTGCTTGTCAGCGAATAAGTTACCGATGTATCGTTTTGAATATTGCAAGACCCTCCACCCGGCGGACAAATGACTTCACTACTGCATCCGCCCTTAATCGTCAAACGATATGGCGCAGAAGTATCCCCTCCTTCCCATTGCGCATTATTGCAGAAATACGCCTGCTGACCGACGGGAACGCCCTCGGCACTAAAATAGACGTAATTGATTGAGTTCTTACGGGCAGCCTGGACGTCTGCTCCAGCACATGCGAGGGCAATCAACAACGCAACAGAAGCAATCTTCACCTGACATCTCCTTGTGAGTGAAATTCGCGCAATTACTGTGAGCGCATGCCATTATTATCACTTCCCAAGATATATTTCAGATAAAGATCACATTTTTACAAGACAAGTCATTAAAATTATTTAATTTCTCAGAGGAGTGCCTACTTCAAACCAGATACTCCCTAGCGGCGAATTCGATTCAATACATTGCAGCAAAAACTCAACCACCCAACATCACCCGCGCCGCATTATGCCCAGGCGCTCCGGTCACTCCGCCACCGGGATGCGTGCCGGACCCGCATAGATACAGCCCGGGAATCGCACCGCGATAGGCGCCCTGCCCCAGCATAGGGCGTGCGCTGAAGAGTTGATTGAGGCTGAGGGCGCCGTGGAAGATGTCGCCGCCGATCAGCCCGAAGATGCGTTCCAGATCGAGCGGGCTGAGGACCTGCCGGCCCAGCACCGAGGCCGCGAATCCGGGTGCGTAACGTTCGACCGTCGCGATCATCAACTCGGCGACTTCCTCACGATGATCGTCCCAATGCCGGCCATCCGGCAGCTGCGGTGCCACGTGCTGGCAGAACAGGCTGGCCACATGTTGACCGGGCGGTGCCAGCGTGTCGTCCAGCGTGCTGGGAATCAGCAACTCGACCACCGGTTCGCGTGACCATCCCGAAGCGCGCGCGTCCTGCCAGGCACGATCCATGTAATCCAGGCTCGGCGCCAGGATGATCCCGGCAGTCAGATGATCGCCCGTGCCCGGCAAGGCGGTGAAATCCGGCAGCCGCGAGAGCGCGACATTCATGCGAAACGTGCCCGATCCGCAGCGGTAATGCGCCATGCGTTCGCGTGTCGGCGTGGGGACATCATCCGGCTGCATCAAACGCTGATACAGCAGCTTCGGATTGACGTTGGCCACTACTGCACGCGCACGCAGCGTCTCTCCCTGGACGGTGATGACACCGACCGCACGCCCCTGCTCCACCAGCACGCGCTCCACCGCGCAGCCGGTACGAATCGTCACGCCAGAGTCGCGCGCACTGGCGGCCATCGCCTGGGTGATCGCGCCCATGCCGCCGATGGCGTGTCCCCAGGCGCCTTTGACGCCATTGCTTTGCCCGAACACGTGATGCAACAACACGTAAGCCGTGCCCGGCGTGTAAGGGCTGGCGTAATTGCCGACGATGCCGTCGAAGCCGAATAGCGCCTTGATCGGTGCGCTTTCGAACCAGCGATCCAGATATTCGGCGGCCGAAATCGTGAACAGGTCGAGCAGCTCCTGCCGCAACGCGAGCGGTAATTCCTGCAGCTGCAGCCCCAGCTTGCCCGCGCGCCATAGCTGCGGCAACGCGCGCAGCCATCCACCATCGCTGACATCCGGCGGTGGCTGCAATGCCAGCACACGCAGGACATCGGCCAGTTGCTCCAGGCGCGCTTCATAGGCAGGCAATGCAGCGGCATCGCGCGCGGAGAACTTGCCGACTTCCACAGCCGTGTGCCCTGCGCCGGCCAGCAGGTACTCGCCAGTCGGCAATGGCAGAAAGTTGTTGATGCGGCGCGCCACCACGCGCAGGCCATGTCGCTCCAGGGCAAGATCGGCGATGACCTTGGGTTGCAGCAACGACACCGTGTACGCCGCCACCGAGTTGCGAAACCCGGGGTGAAATTCTTCGGTGACCGCTGCGCCGCCAACGACGTCGCGCGCTTCCAGCACCAGCACCCGCTTGCCGGCCTTGGCCAGGTAGGCGGCGCAGACCAGCCCATTGTGGCCGGCGCCGATGATCAGGGCATCCAACGGTTCGGAAGCGGTAGCCATGCGCTTGTATATAGCACTGCTTGCACAGCCGGACCATTGGGCTTTCGCGGCCATCAAGATGGCTGTCCGGGTACCGAAATCGACGTTCAGGCCAGGTGAGCGAGCGCAGGGCCTCAAGCTACAGCGCGCAGGACTCGCAAACATCGGATTGCCACTGCGCCAGGGGCCCTGCGCAGGACTGCCGCCGATCCGGACACCGTCGGGCCGGTTCACCTACACATGCCGCACCCATGACCTTCGACACCATGCCATCCGGCTGGCGAGGCGTAGAGTGCCGGCCACAGCCCCGGCGACGGGGCTTCCCACATCTGCTCCTGGAGCCCTTTGTGATTCGCACACCTCATTTGTTGACCCTGTCCCTGGCCGTGGCCGCCGCGCTGAGCGGTTGCAAGAAATCCGAAGACGCCGCGCCGGCCGCGCCCGCGGCCGACACCGCCGCAACCACCCCGGCGGCTCCCAAGACGCTGACCCTGGACCAGAGCAAGCTGCCGGCCGTGAACCAGTTCACCGCCGCCGACCTGGATACCAACGGCAACGCCTGCACGGATTTGAATGCGTACGCCAACGCCAAGTTCCTGGCCGCCAACCCGGTGCCGAGCGATCGCACCAGCTGGGGCGCATTCGAGATGCTCGACGAGCGCTCCAATGCGATCCAGCAGCAGCTGGTCGAACAGGCCGCGGCCGACACCAGCGCCACCGGCGTGGAAAAGATCGTCGGCGACCTGTGGTCTACCGGCATGGACGAGGCCAAGATCAACGCCCAGGGCATCGAGCCGCTGAAGCCGGAACTGGCCGCGATCGACGCCATCAACGACCAGGCCAAGCTGGTCGACTATCTGCGCAGCAGCGCCGCCAAGGGCAACAACGAGCTCTTCAGCTTCGGCGCCGAGGCGGACTTCAAGAAGTCCAGCCAGAACATCGCCTATGCCATGCAGGGCGGCCTGGGCCTGCCGGATCCGGAGTACTACACCAGTGCCGCCAACAAGGCCAAGCTGGAGGCCTACCAGGCGCACGTGGCCAAGGTGCTGGAACTGTCCGGCGTGGCCGCGGCCGATGCCGCCGCGCAGGCCAAGCAGGTGGTCGCGTTCGAGACCCGTCTGGCCAAGGTCTCCAAGACCAGCACCCAGATGTCGCGCGATGCCTCGCTGGCCTACAACCCGATCTCGCCGGCCGATGCCGACAAGCTGACTCCCAACTGGTCGTGGACCGAGTTCTTCAAGTCGCAGGGCGTGGCCACGCCGGAGATGTTCTCGCTGGCGATCCCGGCCTTCCACCAGGAAGTGAGCAAGATGATCGCCGACACCGATCCGGCGATCTGGCGCGCCTACCTGCGCTTCCACACCGTCGATGGTGCCTCGCCGTTCCTCAGCCAGCCGTTTGTGGATGAGAACTTCGCGTTCTACAACCAGACCCTGCGCGGGCAGAAGCAAATCAAGCCGCGCTGGAAGCGTGTGCTGGCGACCATCAATGGCCAGACTGGCGAAGCGCTGGGCCAGATGTACGTCAAGGTCGCCTTCCCGGCCGATTCCAAGGCCAAGATGGAAACCCTGGTGACCAATCTGCGCACCGCGCTGAAGGCCCGCATTGAAAAGCTGGACTGGATGAGCCCGGAGACCAAGACCAAGGCGATCGCCAAGTGGGAAAGCTTCACGCCCAAGATCGGCTACCCGGAAAAGTGGCGCGAGTGGAACGGCTTGAACACCAGCCGCGACAGCTACCTGGGCAACGTGATGGCCGCGTCCGAGTACAACTACAAGTGGAACCTGTCCAAGATCGGCAAGCCGGTGGACAAGACCGAATGGGGCATGAGCCCGCAGACGGTCAACGCCTACTACAACCCGTTGCAGAACGAGATCGTGTTCCCGGCAGCCATCCTGCAGCCGCCGTTCTTCGACCCGAATGCGCCGGAGGAAATGAACTACGGCGGCATCGGTGCGGTGATCGGGCATGAGATGACCCACGGCTACGACGACCAGGGCAGCCGCTTCGGTGCCGATGGCAACTTCATCGCCGACCCGGGTTGGTGGACGCAGAAGGATCTGGACGCGTTCAAGGCGCGCACCGGCAAGCTGGTCGCGCAGTTCGACGGCTATCGCACCCCGGCCGGCGACAAGGTCAAGGGCGACCTGACCCTGGGCGAAAACATCGCCGACCTGGGCGGCCTCAACACCGCCTACGACGCGATGAAGACCGCCACCGCCGGCAAGGACGACCCCAAGACCGACGGCATCACCCGTGACCAGCGCTTCTTCCTCAACTGGGCCACGGTGTGGCGCCGCAACTTCACTCCGGAAGAACTGGTGGTGCGCCTGAAGACCGATCCGCACGCGCCGGCCAACTTCCGCGCCATCGGTGCGCCGTCGAACATGCCGGCGTTTGCCGCCGCGTTCTCGTGCAAGGCCGGCGATGCGATGGTGCGTCAAGGCGATCAGCAGGTCGTGATCTGGTAATTGCGCGACATTGGTAAGAGCTAGCGGCGATCTTCGGATCGCCGCTTTTTTTGTGTGCGCCGTGGCGCCGTTGGCGGGTGCGTAAACCTCTTTCGTCCGTACTGGCAGCGCCTATGCACGACCGGAAATCGGCACGCCATTCCGGCAACCAAGCAGGCTGCACCTCGCTCGGGAGCGCTTTAGCAGGCACGCCGGAGACAAGCGCTTGTGCAGCGCCGGCCTGGATTGCCGTGGCTGCACCTGGTGAACGGATGCGCTTCGTGAACCGGTGTCTCCAGGCCAAGCTCAACAAACCTCAAACCCGGCGCTCGCAAGGCGGCGTCCGCTTATGCTCGGAGTCCATTTCCTCGCCGATGCCAGATATGCCCTTGCTCAAGACCTCCACCCTTGCCCTGGCCCTGCTGGTCGCCCTGCCTGGCTGCAAGCGCGCCTCCGATGCAGATGGCGCCCCGGCATCAGCGGCCACTTCGGCACCTGCCGCGCCGCCGGCCACGACAGCCAGCAAACCCGCATTCGATATCAGCGAGCTGGGCCCGGCAGCCAGCGCGTGCCAAAACCTGGACGACTTCGTCAATGGCGCCTGGGCCAAGGCCAATCCGATTCCGGCCGACCGCACCAGTTGGGGCATGTTCGACGAGCTGACAGAAAAGAGCCTGACGACGCAGCGTGAGATTGTTGAAAGCGCCGCGAAGCAGGTAGATACGCAGACCGACCCGCTCACACGCAAGCTTGGCCTGCTCTATGCCTCGGGCATGGACGAAGCCGCAATCGAGGCAGCGGGAGACCAACCCATCCGTCCGTTGCTGGAGACGATTGGAGCGCTGAAATCCTCGGAAGATGTCGCCAAATACATCGCGAGCCGCTACGCGGAGGGCGACGGCCAGGTTTTCCAGTTCGGCGCGAGCGCGGACTTCCACAAGGCAGACCAGCAAATCGCCTTCGCCAACGAAGGCGGCCTCGGCCTGCCAACGAAGGACTACTACACCGCCGCCGAGTACGCCCCCATTCGGGAAGCCTATCTGGCCTACATCGCCAAATCGTTCGAGCTCACCGGCAGCAATGCCGATGCGGCCAAGGCACAGGCCAAGGACGTGATGGCGCTGGAATCGCGCCTGGCTGCTGCGTCGCTTTCGCCGACCGACGCACGCCAACCCAAGAACCAGTACAACTTTGTCAGCGTTGCCGAGGCAGACGCGCTCACCCCGCACTTTTCGTGGAAAGATTTCTTTGCCGCGCAAGGCGTGGATGTCGGTGCCGGCTTCTCGCTGTCGCAACCGCGCTTCTTCGCTGCGTTCGACCACCAGTTGGCAAGTGCGCCGATTGCACAGTGGCAGGCGTACCTACGCTTCCACACCATCGACGATGCATCCAAACATCTCAGCAAGGCCTTTGTCGACAACAACTTCGCTTTCTACGGCAAGGCTCTGTCCGGGCAGCCGGAGCAACGCCCACGCTGGAAACGCGTCCTGCGCGCGCTCGACTCCGCCATGGGCGAAGGCCTTGGCCAGCTCTACGTCGCCAAAGTCTTCACGCCCGAAGCCAAGCAACGCGCAGCCGAACTGGTCGACAACGTCCGCGCAGCGCTCAAGACGCGCATCGAAAACGTGGATTGGATGAGCGCCGAAACCAAGACGAAGGCGCTTGCCAAGTGGAACGCGTTCCTGCCCAACATCGGCTACCCCGACACCTGGCGCGACTGGTCGGGGCTGGACATCGTGCCGGGGGCGTATTACCGCAATCTGCAGGCGGCTGCCAAGTTCAACTACCGCTATGACATCGCTCAAATCGGTAAGCCCACCGATCGCAAGCGTTGGTCGATGACGCCCCAGACGGTCAACGCGTACTACAGCCCCAGTACCAACACCATCAATTTCCCGGCCGGCATTCTGCAACCGCCGTTCTTCGATGCCAATGCCGACGATGCCCTGAATTATGGCGCCATCGGCGCGGTGATCGGGCACGAAGCCACGCATGGCTTCGACGATCAAGGCAGCCAGTTCGATGGTGCAGGCAACAATGTCAATTGGTGGACGGCGCAGGATCGCAAGGCATTCGAACAGCGTGCCGATATCCTGGTAAAGCAGTTCGATGCCTATGTTCCGCTGCCCAGCCACCCCAAGCTGCATGTCAACGGCAAGCTCACCCTCGGCGAGAACATCGCCGACCTGGGCGGTATCAATATTGCCTACGACGCCCTGCAGACTGCATTGCGCCAGCATCCCGAGCGGGTCGCGCGCATCGACGGCTACAGCCCCGAGCAGCGATTTTTCCTGGGCTTTGCGCGCAACTGGCGCGGACAGACGCGCGAGCAGCAACAACTGGTCTACCTGGCGAGCGACCCACACTCACCGGACAACCTGCGCGCCATCGCATCACCGTCAAACATGCCGCAGTTCGCCAACACCTTTGCCTGTAAGCCGGGCGATGCAATGGTGCGCCCGGAGAAAGACCGCGTGGTCATCTGGTAATTCGGTGCAGGTGCCGCCTGCAATCGCTTCCAGCAGCAACGCAACACGCACAGGCCCGCACCCGCGGGCCTGTCGCGTTCATGCAAGCGGCCGGCACCGAGGGTAGACGGCAGCTCGCGCCCGCCTGCACGGGGCGCAGCCTTGCTAAACTCCGCCGACTTCAATCTGGCCACCCTTCTTCTCGATGCCCACCATTCGTCCGCTTGCCCTCGCTCTTGGCTTCAGCCTGATCACGCTGCTGTCCGCCCCCGACGCCGACGCCGCTCGCAAGAAGAAGGCTGCTCCCAAGGCGCCGGCCGTCTCGGCGGCCTGCACCAATTTCTACGATTACGCCAATGCCGGCTGGCTCAAGGCCAACCCGGTGCCGCAGGCCGGTGCCGTTACCGCGCTGGGCCAGCTGTCCGAGCGCGCGCTGCAGCAGCAACGCGAGTTGCTGGATGCATCGATGAAGACGCCGCAGGGCAATGTGCAGAAACTGCTCGGCGACTTCTGGGCCAGCGGCCTGGACGAAGCATCTGTCGAAAAGGACGGCTCCAACCCCATCGCCCCCTTGCTGTCGCGCATCGACGCGATCAAGAAGGCCAAGGATGTGCCCGCTTCCATCGCAGCATTGCATCAGGTCGGCATCCCGGTCGGCTTCAATTTTGGCCCGGACGTGGACCTGAAGGCGCTTGACCGGCACATAGGGTATTTCATGCAGGGCGGCATGGGACTGCCGGACCCGGCGTTCTACACCCGCACCGACGCCGACACCCAGGCGCTGATGGGCCGCTACCGCGCCTACGTCAAGCAGATCCTGGCGCTGACCGGCACCCCGGCCGACAGGCTCGATGCCGATGCCGCCTCGGTGCTGCAGATCGAGACCGCGCTGGCGCGCAGCGCGCAGTCGGTGCAGGGCATCAACAACCCGTTCAACAACTACGCCCCGATCGCCACCAAGGAGCTGACCAAGCAGTACAAGAATCTGCGCCTGGCCGACTTCCTGGAAGCACAGGGCGTCAAGGATGACCTGGTGTCGATGGCCGACCCGGCCATGTTCAAGCAGCTCGACAGCATGATCGTCAGCATCAAGCCGGAGCAGTGGAAGGCCTATCTGCGCTGGCGCGTGGGCGATGCGATGGCGCCGTACCTGTCCAAGAGCTTCCACGATGCCGAATACCAGTTCCGCGGCCGTCTGCTGCGTGGCGATGCGCTGCCGCCGCAGCGCTGGCAGCAGGTGCTGGACGCGATCAATATCGCCGCCGGCCCGATGCTCGGCCGCGAATACGTGGCGCGTTACCTGAGCAGCGACACGCGCCGCCAGGCCGAAGCCATCGCCGACCAGGTGCGCGACGCGCAGCTGGCCGCGCTGGAGCGCACCGGCTGGGGCAACGGTGAGGTGATCGCCGAAGCCAAGGCCAAGCTTGCAGCGATGAAGATCGAAGTCGGCGCGCCGCGGCGCGATCTGGATTACACCGTGCAGCCGATGGGCCGCGGCAGCTTCGGCGGCAACATGCTGATCGCCTCGACCTGGCGCCACCGCGAGGAGATGAAGCGCATCGGCAAGGGCAACGCCGACCGGCGCTGGGACGTACTGCCGCAGCAGCCGGCAGTGGCCTACGACATCGCGCAGAACCGCCTGATCATCACCGCCGCCGTGCTGCAGCCGCCGGTGCTGACCGCCGGCAGCACACCGGCCGCGCAGTACGGTGCTTACGGCGCGCTGGTCGCCCACGAAATCACCCGCGCCATC
Organism: Xanthomonas sp. WHRI 7064; assembly: GCF_040202355.2. Taxonomy (NCBI): domain Bacteria; kingdom Pseudomonadati; phylum Pseudomonadota; class Gammaproteobacteria; order Lysobacterales; family Lysobacteraceae; genus Xanthomonas; species Xanthomonas sp. WHRI 7064. The sequence continues at coordinate 3,050,920 of NZ_CP167821.1, forward strand.
GACGCCAAGGGCTCGCTGGTGGATGCCAAGGGCGAATTGCGCAGCTGGTGGACGCCGGCCGAGAAGACCAGCTGGACCCTGCTGACCGACAAGGTGGCCAGCCAGTTTGGTGCCTACCCGTACCCGGGCGTGCCCAACGTCAAGGTCAACGGTGCACAGACCGCCGAAGAAAACCTGGCCGACCTGGCCGGCATCGAACTGGCCTGGCAGGCCTTCAGCAAGGCACAGCCAGCGGCCACCGAGGCCGACAAGCAGGCGTTCTTCACTGCCTGGGCCGGCTTGTGGGCCCAGCAGCTGTCGCCGAACGAAGCGGTGCAGCGCGCCAGCGCCGACATCCGGGCGCCGGGCCAGTGGCGCACCAACGGTCCGCTGTCCAACCTGCCGGAGTTCGGTGCGGCGTTCAGCTGCAAGGCCGGCCAGCCGATGCAGCGCCTGGATGCCGAGCAGTTGAAGATCTGGCGCTGATTCAAGCACCAGGAAGTCACTGGCAATCCACACGCAGTGGCAAGCAATAAAAAAGAGCGCGGACTCCGCGCTCTTTTTTTATGCCTGGCATTTCATCCATGACAGCGCACGCTTGGTAGGAGCGGCCCCGGCCGCGATAAGGCCTTACCGGCAAAACCCCATCGCGGCCAGGGCCGCTCCTACGAATCAGGGCGTTGCCACGCCTCAACGCACCACACGCAACGGCGGCTTGCGCCCCTTGCCACCGCCCTTCCTGCCGCTGCCGCCAAACGGCGACTGCCCGCGCCAATAACGGATCATCAGCCAGCCAAACAGCATGCCGCCCAGATGCGCGAAGTGGGCCACGCCCGGCTGCCAGTCATCCATCCGTTGCGTACCTGACAACGCACGCTTGGTAGGAGCGGCCCCGGCCGCGATGAGGTCTTACCGGTAACGCCCCGTCGCGGCCAAGGCCGCTCCTACGAATGAGGGCGTTGCCAGGCCTCAGCGCACCACACGCAGCGGCGGCTTGCGCCCCTTGCCACCGCCCTTCCTGCCGCCGCTGCCGCCAAACGGCGACTGCCCGCGCCAGTAGCGGATCATCAGCCAGCCAAACAGCATGCCGCCCAGATGCGCAAAGTGGGCCACGCCCGGCTGCCAGCCGGTCGCACCCAGGAACAGTTCGATCGCACCGAACACGATCACGAAAGTGCGCGCCTTCATCGGGATCGGCGGAAACAGCAGCATTACCCGCTGATTGGGGAACAGCATGCCGTAGGCGAGCAACAGACCGAACACCCCGCCCGACGCCCCCACCACCGGCGCCCCGCTCTGGGTGAACCAGGCCATCAGCAACTGGCACACGCCGGCACCGGCCACGCACACCAGGTAATAAGTCAGAAAGCGCTTCTGCCCCCAGGTCTGCTCCAGCGCCGCGCCGAACATGAAAAGCGCCAGCATGTTGAAGAACAAATGGTTGAAACCGCCATGCAGGAACGCATAGGTCAGCAACTGCCATGGCATGAAGCTGGCGCCGGGCGAGAACGCATCGAAGCCGTTGGAAATCGGCCATAGCATCAACGAGGACAGTGCCGCATCGGAGGGCAGCACGCCGGCGCCCAGGTCGCCCAATGCCCACTGCAGCAGGAACAAGCCAATATTGGCGATCAACAACGCTTTGGTGACGGGCGGCAGTTGGGGCATGACGGCATCCTTCGGAATGCCAACCATCATAACGGCAGGCTTATGAAGGTCCCCACACGGCGGCGTCCAGCCGCTGCGCGGCACTGGCACGGCGCACCCGGCCCTGCTCGACCGCCACGCCCTCGGCACGCAGCCGCCGACATTGCTCACGGTAGCTGGATGAGCCTTCCGGCAACGCGATCCGGCCATCGCTGCGCAGCACCCGGTGCCAGGGCAGCTGCGGATCGTCATTGCCGCTGAGCACGCGCGCCACCAGCCGCGCTCGCCCGGGCAGGCCGGCGCGCAGTGCGACCTCGCCATAGCCGGCAACCTGGCCGGAAGGTATTGCCCGAATCGCCGCGAGAATGCGCAGTCGCGCCTGTTCGCCGGAGAGCGGCTCGGCGTTGGAGACGGCGCGCGCAGAGGGGTTGGCCGATCGACGCGTCGTTGGTTTGCGGGGCTTGGACATCGCGCAAGGATGCCAGCTATGGGATTGAAATCCCTCTTCCGTCCGAGCGAGGAGGCAGTGTTTGCGCGCTCTCGGTGCGCGTGTCTTGACGCGCCTGGGCTGACAGCGCGGAGCGGGATTGAGGTGAGGGTTCGGGCGGCACGAGGCACTGCGGACAAGCAGAGCGGTCAACTTCCATGCAAGGCCGGATGAGGCATGGCCGGCTGGGACGGCAGATCGGCAGCTGAGTGATGCATCGAATGTGCCGGACCCTCACCCCTTTCCCGAGGGGAGAGGGGCTTTGATCCGTTTGCTTGCGGGGGCCTGACCTGCGTCAAGCGCACTTACGTCGGGTGCAGGAGTGGTGTGCAGTGTCACGCGGGGCTGCCGCAAGTTGTGACACGCAGGGGCCGACGTCAGTCCCTGCATCCGGCAGAGCGCTGATGCCCGCGTCGGCCCGGTCACAACTGCCGAACCAATGCATCAGTGCATCAGTGCATCAGTGCATCAATGCATCAACACGATCTCTTCCGACGAGGTGGGATGGATCGCCACGGTCTCGTCAAAGTCGCGTTTGGTCGCCCCCATCTTCACTGCCACCGCAAAGCCCTGCAGCATTTCGTCGGCGCTCTCGCCCAGCAGATGCACGCCGACCACGCGCTCTTGTTCGCCCACGCAGACCAGCTTGAACAGGCTGCGCTGCGGCGCGTCGGCCAGCGCGTGCAACATCGGGCGGAAGTTGCTGCGGTAAATGCGTACCGCGCTGCCATGCCGCGCGCGTGCCTGCTCCTCGGTCAATCCGACCTGCCCGAGCGGCGGATGCGAGAACACCACGCTCGGCACGCCTTCGTAATCCATGCGCGCATCCGGCTGCTTGCCGAACAGGCGATCCATCAACTTGCGTCCCGCGGTGATCGCCACCGGCGTCAGTCCGACCTTGCCGCCGACATCACCGACGGCATGGATGTTCGGCACGTTGGTGGTCTGGCCTTCGTCCACCACCACCTCGCCTTTGTCGCCCAGGCGCACGCCGACCTCTTCCAGACCCAGCCCTGCCGTGTTGGCACGCCGGCCGGTGGCGAAAAACACCTTGTCGAAGACGTCGTTGCCCTGCTCGCTGGGGTGCGCGGGATGACCATGCACGCGCAGCTTGCCTTCTGCATCGCGCTCCAGGCCCGTGGTGGAAAAACCGAAATGCAGGCGCACGCCCAGATGCCGCAGGTTGTCGGCCAGTTGCAGGGTCAGCTCGGCATCGAAGCGTTCCAGCAACCGCTCGCCCTGCACGAACAGATGCACACGGCTGCCCAGCGCTTGCAGCAGGCCGGCGATTTCCACCGCGATATAGCCGCCGCCGATGATCGCCACCTGCGCGGGCGCATGACAGAGATTGAAGAAATCGTCGGACACCTCACCGTGCTCGGCACCTTCGATGTCCGGCCGCAGCGGATGCGCGCCGGTGGCGATCACGATGTGCTCGGCGGTCACCGGCACGCCGTCACCGCCCATGATGGTATGGCGATCCTGCAACACACCGCGCTGCGGAATCATGACCACGCCATCTTCGTTAAGGCGGCGCCGATAACTGGCGTGGATGTTGCCGATATAGCCCTGCCGGTGCGTGACCAGTTCCTGCCACGCCAGGGTCGGTCGCGGCACATCGAAACCCAGCGCCCCGGCCAACTCGATCTTGCCGGCCAGATCGGCCGCCAGCCACATCGCCTTCTTCGGCACGCAGCCGAGATTGACGCAGGTGCCGCCCAATTCGTTCGGCTCCATCATCGCCACGCGCGCACCGTATCTGGCCGCGCGAAACGCAGCGGCCAGTCCACCGGAGCCGCCCCCCAGGATCACCACGTCGTAGTCGTACCGGGCACTCATGCGAAGCGCTCCGCCCGGTAGGGATGCGGGTCCAGCGCAGGTGCGCGGCCCGTGATCAGGTCGGCCATCAGTTGTCCGCTTGCAGTGCTCATGCTGATGCCGAGCATGCCATGTCCGGCTGCGAGCCAGACGTGAGGACGGCCCGGCACCGCGCCCAGCACCGGCACGTCGTCCCAGGTCATCGGCCGCCATCCATACCAGCGCTCGATCACGGCCGGACCGGCCGGCGCGTACAGATAATCGGACGCTGCGCGCTCCAGTGCCGCAAGGCGCGTGGGGTTGAGGTGGGTGTCGTGCCCGGAGAATTCCATCGTGCTGCCGATCCGCAGGCGATCGCGCCACGGCACCACGAACACCCAACGGTCCTTCAGCACCACCGGGCGACGCGGCATCAGCGCCGGGGCGGTATAGGTGATCGAATAGCCCTTGCCGGCCTGCACCGGCAGACGCAAGCCCAGTTGCGCCGCCAGCAGCGGCGACCACGGGCCGGTTGCGATGACCACCTCGCGCGCCTGCAGTCGCCCGCGCGCGGTATGCACGCACGCGCCACGTGCGTCCGGCACCACCGCATCGACGCGGCACTGCGCCTGGATCACCGCACCACGCGCGCGCAGCACTCTTGCCAGTTCTGCGGTGTAACGCTCCGGGCGCAGATGCGCATCGCCGGGAAAATGGATCGCACCGGCAATGCACGCACGGAATGCCGGATCCTGGCGCACGTAGTCGGCACCCTCGATCATCTCGGCCTGGATACCCCACTGCGCAAGCACGTTGCACTCGTGGCGATAGCGCGCAAAGCGGCGCGCATCGGCAAACACGTAGTCCAGCCCATCGCTGCGAAATTCGCAGTCCAGCGCATAGCGCTCGACCCAGTCGTCGAAGCGTTGCCGCGCATCGCCCAGCAACGCCGCGCGCGCCTGCGCGCTGGCCTGCCAGTGACGCGTATTGCAACGCTGCGCGAACTGCAGCAACCAGCGCCACAGCGCCGGGTCCAGACGTGGCCGGATATAGAGCGGCGCGTCCGGCGTCAGCATCCACTTCAGCGCCTGCGCGATCATGCCCGGCGCTGCCAGCGGCGGCGCATGGCTCGGCGTGATGGTGCCGCAGTTGCCGTACGACGTCGCCGCACCCACCGCACCGGCATCGAGCACGTGCACCTGCCGGCCCGCTTCGACCAGTGCCAGCGCAGTCGCCAGCCCAATGGCGCCGGCACCGACCACCACCACATCGACAGGCGCGGCGCTCATGTGCGCACTACCCCACGCGCGCGTCGCTGCGACGCATCGGCGGCACACGCAGATAGGTCACGCTGCGCCATAGCCATTCCATCGGCCCGAAGCGGAACCAGCGCAACCACAGCTGGCTCAGCACCACCTGCAGCGCAAACAGCGCCAGCGCGAACGGCAGCTGCCATACGCGCGGCAGCTGCTCGAAATAGCCCAGCCCGTAACCGTAGAAGATCCACGTGCACACCAGCGACTGCATCAGGTAGTTGCTCAGCGCCATGCGCCCGGCGGGCGCAAGCCATGCCAGGCGCGGCGCCAGGCGCACCACCCACGCCGCATAGCCCAGGCTCATCAGCGGGCCGGCAATCAGCGACAACGCGAATGCACCCGACAGGCGCAGATCCAGCCGCGCCGGATCGATCCACGGCTCCAGCGCGTAGCTCACCCCCATCACGCCCAGCCCGAGCGGCAGCACCCCGTAGCGCAGGGCCCAAAACAGGCGCGGGAAACGCTCGGGCGCGGCGATCGCGCCACTGCGCACAAACCAGCTGCCCAGCAGGAACATGCCGAGCATCGCCGGGCCATTGATGCTCAGCCCGGTCATCGCGTGCTGCAGGTCGTGCCAGCGCTGCAGCGTGGCCTGCGCATAGCTGCCGCTCCCGAAGGCGGCGCGCTGCGCCTGCACGTTCGCTGCCGCCTGTTGCGCCGCCTCGGCCATCGCGGCCTTCCATTCAACGGCAGCCGCCGGATCGAGCTGCATCAAGGTGCCTGCGACGCCATACAGCAGCGTCAACGCGGGCGCGCAACAGTAGACCAGCGCGGCAAGCCACGGCAGCGTCACCGTCGGCACCGAGCGTGTGGCTAGCAGCAACAAGGCCAGCAAGGCGTAGGTGACCAGCACATCGCCGGACCACAGCAGCAGCGCATGCATCAAGCCGATCACCAGCAGCCCGACGGTACGGCGCAGATAGGTGCCGAACAACCCGCGCCTGGCCTGCGCGGCACGTTGCGCCATCACCGCAAAGCCCATGCCGAACAGCAACGAGAACAGCGTGTAGAACTTGCCCTGCACCAGCAGGTACACCAACGCATCGGCAACCCGGTCGGCACCGTGCCAATGCGGCTCCACGCCGGTGACCGCCAGATCGAGCGGGCCGACGAAGGCTTCGATATTCATCAGCAGGATGCCCAGCAGCGCAAAACCGCGCAGCACGTCGAGCACCGCGATTCGCTCGCTGGTTGCGATGGGCAGCAAAGGATCGCGCGGGGTCATCTCGGCTCGGGCAGCGCGGCGCGGCGATCGCGGTGCGCAACATGCAAACAGCCCGCCGAGATGGCGGGCCGCGGAAACACATCCAGCCAACGCTGGTCACACGGACACGATCGGCGCGTGCAAGCCGGCATCACCGTGCGGTGCATGCCGATCCTGCAGGTTGCCCGCATCGGTCCGCCTGCCACACGGGCCGCGTGACGACTGCGTTCAGTGGTGATGGCCGCCTTCGCCATGCACATGCCCGTGATCGCGCTCTTCCTGGGTGGCTTCGCGCACCTCGATGATCTCCACGTCGAAGTGCAGGTCCTTGCCAGCCATCGGGTGATTGAGATCGACGTCGACCACGCTCATGCCGACCTTCTGCACCGTCACTGCGCGCGGGCCGAAGTTGGTCTGCAGCACCACCTGGGTGCCCGGGACCAGCTTGGTGGCGCCGAAGTGCTTCTTGGGCACGCGCTGGCTCAGGCCTTCGCGGTATTCGCCGTAGGCTTCGGTGGCCTTGACGTCCACGCCGAAGCTGTCACCGGCTTCCTTGTCCATCATGGCCGCTTCCAGGCCCGGAATGATGTTGCCGTGGCCGATCATGATCGCCAACGGGTCACGCTCCTTGGAGCTCTCGATCGGCTCCTGGCCGAGCTCGGAAACGGTGTAGTGGAAGCGGACGACGCTGTCTTTTTCGATCTTCATGCCTGGCTCTGGATAGGCTGCCCGGTGGCAGACGGTGGAGGACGGCTTGTCGGCCGCCGGGTGCGCCGCCATCATGGCGACCTTTCGAACCGCCCATTATCCCGGCTCCATGCATATCACGCCAGTTTTCGCCGCCCGCGCCCGCCGCGCCGCGGCCAGTTCGTTGCTGGGCCTGCTCGTGCTGCTGGGCGGTTGCGCACAGGCGCCGGTCCGTCGACCGGCCGCCACCCCGCCACCGGCACCGCGTGTCTGGCCGCAGGTGCCGCCGTCCAACCCGGCCGCCGCCAACAACATCCTGATGCGTGCGCTGGGCCTGGTCGGCACCCCGTACCGCTTTGGCGGCAATACGCCGGAAACCGGCTTCGACTGCAGCGGGCTGGTCACCTATGTCTACAAGGATGTGCTGGCGCTATCGCTGCCACGCACCTCGCGGGAGCTGGCCGCGGTGCAGGGCCCGCGCATCCCGCCGGAGCAACTGACCACCGGCGACTTGGTGTTCTTCGGCTCCAGCGGCAACGTGACCCATGTCGGCATTTATGTCGGTGAAGGCCGCTTCGTACATGCTCCGAATACCGGCGGTACCGTCCGCTTGGATTTCCTGGATGGCGCCTACTGGCGTGACCATTATTCAGGTTCAAAGCGGGTTTTGCCCTGATATGTGATGTGCATCACATTTTATAAAACGGAAATTTAACCTTTTTTGAACGTAACGATTCTTTCACCAAGGCATCATCCCGCATCGACAGCAGAATTGTGATTCCCGCGTGACGAACGACGAACAGATCAACACTGGCGCCGCACCGCTTCCGCCCCGGAAACCGCTCCGCCTGCTATGCGCCACTGCCCTTTGGCTCGCAGCCATACCCGCCCTGGCCCAGACCGCCAACGGCACCCCATCCGCTCCGCAGACGACCACGCCAGACAGCGCCGTCGCCGCCGAGAAAGCCGCAACCCGCAGCCGCGCCGACGCCGCTGCCACCGCAACACTGGCCGCCCTGCTTCCGCACCTGGCCGCCAACGACGCCATTCCGCTGATGGACCGCTCGGCGATGTTCGCAGGTGACCTCAGCCGCCTGCTGGCCAATTACGACGTCTCCCAGAGTGCGGCCAATGCTGCCCAGAACGCCGTGGCTGACAGCCGTGTGCAGGTGATCCTGCAACGCGCCATGGCCCTGCTCGGCACCCCGTACGTCTGGGGCGGCGAGTCCACCGAAGGTTTCGACTGCAGCGGCCTGGTCGGCTATGTGTTCAAGACCGCCCTGGGCATCGACCTGCCGCGCGTGTCGCGCGACATCGCGCGCGACGAATCTGCTGAACTGATCAAGGACCCCAACGCGCTCAAGGCAGGCGATCTGGTGTTCTTCGGCAGGCGTGGCCGCATCGACCACGTGGGCCTGGTGGTCGGCGATGGCAAGTTCCTGCACGCGCCCAGCCGCGGCAAGGACGTGCGCGTGGATTCGCTGGCCAGCGGTTACTGGAGCGAGAAATTCATCCAGGCACGTCGGGTGCTGTGATCCCGAGCACCTGATCCACTGCATGACAGAAAGGCCGCGGAGATCCCGCGGCCTTTTGCATGGTGGACGGTCTTTGCGCGGAAGCTCCCTACCGTCGCCGCGCACGCATCTGGGTCACGTACGCAGCACCGCGCAACTCGCCACCCCGATCAGCGCGCGGCATCGGCCTGGTAATGCGCCATGGTGTCCTCGATGCCCTTGCTCAGTTCCATCACCTTGAGCGCGTACTCGGCCAGGCGCTGATCCTCGGGCGTGTCCGGCCGCCAGGAAGGCACTTCTACCGGCGTGACACCATCCGGGTCCATCGCCACGAACACGATGATGCAATGCGTGCATAGCCGCGAGTCGCCGCCCATCGGGCTGCGCGCCCGCACATCGATGGCGAAGTGCATGCTGGTGCGCCCGGTGTAGACCAGCTTGGCCGACACCGCGACCAGATCGCCGATCCGCACCGGCGCCACGAAGCGGATGCCGCCCACCGCCACGGTGACGCAGTAATGCCCGCTCCAGCCACTGGCTGCGGCAAAGCCGACCTGGTCGATCCACTTCATCACCACGCCGCCATGCACCTTGCCGCCGAAGTTGACGTCGCTGGGCTCGGCCAGAAAACGAAATGTCAGATCACGCTGTTGGCCAATCACCGCCCGCCCCCGTCAATGGATGAGCTGGCAGTGTGCCATGCGGGTGGGACGTCAGCGCGCCCAACGCAAACGCCTGACGCTGCGTCCGGCAGGGCCGATGCTTCACTCAGGAACGCAGCGCATCCAGGTTGTCCTGCCTGCGCAGACACAGCCAGGGAAAGTGGGGTTGTTTCATCCTGAGCATTCTTCGCAAGCGCGCCCCCGGGCGGCGCGGGTCGAACAGTCGCTGCACCATAAAGCGCTCGAAACTGGCGTAGGTGTGCTGGTGGTAATGCGCGGCCAGCGCCGGAACGCCCAGTTCGGTGAAGTAGCGCAGGCTGCGCGCGGCGCTTGCGTTGGCGGCTTGCGCATCCGCATACAGCGGGCTGTCGAGGATGTGCAGCTCGCCGCCGTCGCGCAGTTGGGCGAGCAGGCGCACGACCAATGCCGCAGGGTCGGCGAAATACTGGATGCAGGCCGGGATCACGATGACATCGAATAGATCGCGCGGCAGCGCCAGGGTCTGGATGTCGGCGGCGATAAAGCTCAGGCGCTGGTCGTGGCCGAACACGCGCGCGGCCTGGGTCAGCTCGGTGCGGTTGACGTCGATGCCGCAGACGTCGCGTTGCAGCGATTGCGCCAGCAACTGCGACAGCCAGCCGTTGCCGCAGCCCAGTTCGGCTATGGCGCCCTCGCCTGCCTGCGCGCGCAGGTGCTGGACCAGCAAGGCGCTGGACAGCGCACGCACCTGCCATTCCAGACTGGCGCCGAGCTTGCCGCCGGGACGCGGCAGGCTGCGCACCTGCGCATCGGTGTAGAGCCGGCCTTCCTTGCGTCGAACCTGCAGATACTGCTGCTCGAACGGGTAGTCGGCCAACGACCGCTGTACCAACACGCCGTCGACGCTGTGCAACTCGGGCAACTGCTGCAGGCGATCGCGCAGCGTGGGAAATCCGGCGCGCATCGGCAGCGGTCAGCGCTGCGTCGGCGCGCGATCTGTCAGCGGATCTTCCAGCCCTACGTTCGTCGAGGCCGACTCGTAGACCGCCTTGTCGAGCAGGCCGGTTTCCTTGGCCACCAGCACCGGCACCAGCATCTGCCCGGTCACGTTGGTCATGGTGCGCATCATGTCGAGGATGCGGTCGATCGCATACAGGTAGCCGATGACTTCCAGCGGCAGGTTGGCCGCACTCAGCACCACCGTGGCCATGATCACCGCGGTGCCGGGTACGCCGGCGGTGCCGAAGCTGCCCAGCACCGAGGCGATCAACACCACGAAGTACTGGTTGGCGGTCAGCGGCACGCCGGTGTACTGGGCGATGAACACCGCGCACAGGGCCGGGAAGATCGCACCGCAGCCATCCATCTTGATGCTGGCACCCAGCGGCACTGCGAACGCGGCGTAGTCCTTGCTGACGCCCAGGTTATGTGTGATCGAGCGCATTGCCACCGGCATCGCGGCAAAGCTCGATGAACTGACGAAGGCCACCTGCATGCCCGGCGCCGCGCCGCGGAAGAACTTCCACGGATTCAATCCATGCAGCAACAACAGGCTGCTGTAGACCACCACGATATGGATCGTGCAGGCCACATACAGCGCCAGTACGAAATTGCCGAACGGCAGCAGTTTCTCGAAGCCATAGCTGCCGACCAGGCTGGCGATCAGCCCGAAGGTGCCGAGCGGGGTCATCTCCAGCACGAAGCGGGTGACCTGGATCATGATGTCGCTCAACTGCGCGGTGAGCTTGCGTGCCTCGGCCACGCGCTCGCCGAGCTTGACCATCGCAAAGCCCAGCAGCGCGGCGAAGAAGATCACCGGCAGGATCGATCCGCGCCCGGCCGCCAGCACCGTTTCGCCGGCCGCATTGGTCTTGGTGCCGATGCCGGTCAGTGCGTAGAACGGGTTGGAGGGCACCACGTCCAGCAGCACCTTGATCGGGCTGGGCACATCGCGCGGTTTCCAGGCCGAATCCACGCTCAGGCTGAAATGGCCGGCGCCGGGTTGCATCAACGTACCCACCGCCAGGCCCACGCCCACCGCCAGCGCGGCGGTGATGACGAACCACAGGAAGGTGCGCCCACCGAGCGCGGCGACGGATTTTTGCCCGTGCAGCGAGGAGATCGCATTGATCACCGCAAAGAACACCAGCGGGATCGCGATCATCTTGATCAGGGTGACATACAGATCGCCGAGCGGGCCGAACCACACATCGGCCGGCGGCCCCATGGCCCAGCCGGCCAGCGCGCCGAGCACGAAGCCGGCCACCACGCGTTGCCAGAACGGAATGCGCAACCAGGCCGAGACCAATGTCATGCGTCGAATCATCCGGGGGGAGAGTGCATGCACCATAGCCCAGGCCCGCGCCGCCCGCGAGGTCACGACTGGAACAGCGGCGTGTCATCTGTGTGACACCAGGCATCCCGGCATAATGCGCATTGATTCAGTCACGAGTTCGATGCCGATGCGTTACCGCCTGCCTGCCCTCGCCGCCCTGACCACCGTGTGTGTCGCCGCCTGCGCGTCCAGCGCCGGCACCAGCGCATCCGCGCCCGCCGCCGTGCGCGTGGAGGTGCCGCAGGTGACGCATCCCGCCGGCGAGACGCCGCAATGGTGGTACCGCTCGGGCGCCGCGCGCGCAGCCGGCAACGGCGCGATGGCCGGGCGGGCGCGCAATGTGATCCTGTTCCTGGGCGACGGCATGAGCCTGACCACGGTCGCGGCAGCACGCATTCTGGATGGCCAGCGCAAGGGCGGGCCGGGCGAAGAGAACCTGCTGTCGTGGGAGCAGTTCCCGGCGACCGCCTTCAGCAAGACCTACAACACCGATTCGCAGACGCCGGATTCGGCCGGCACCATGACCGCGATCACCACCGGGGTGAAAACGCATATGGGCGCGATTGGCGTCAGCAGCGGCAACCGCAGCGATTGCGCCGACAGCCTGGGCAAGGGCTTGTTGAGCTGGCTGCAGCTGGCCGACAGCGCCGGCATGGCCACCGGCATCGTCACCACCACCCGCCTCACCCACGCCACCCCGGCGGCGACCTATGCGCATTCGCCGGACCGCAACTGGGAAAACGATACCGACCTGCCCGAGTCCGCCCGCACTGCCGGCTGCCAGGACATCGCCCAGCAACTGCTGTCCAGCGCGCGCTTCGGGCGTGGCCCGCAGGTGGTGCTGGGCGGCGGACGCAGCCAGTTCCAGACCGTGCAGGAACGCGATCCGGAATACGACGACAAGGTCGGCCTGCGCCTGGACGGCCGCGATCTGGTCGCCGAGTGGAAGCAGGCACACCCACAGGGCGCCTACGTCTGGAACGAACAACAGTTGCAGGCGGCCACCGGCGCGCCAGCGCTGCTGGGTCTGTTCGAGCCGGATCACATGCAGTTCGACCACGACAGCAACCGCACCCCGCAAGGCGAGCCCAGCCTGACCGAAATGACCCGTACCGCGATCCAGTCGTTGTCGCGCGACCCGAACGGCTTCGTGCTGATGGTCGAAGGCGGCCGCATCGACCATGCCAACCACGCCGGCAATGCCTACCGCGCGCTCGACGAAACCGTGTCGCTGTCCGATGCAGTACGCACCGCCGTGCAGACCGCGCCGCCGGACACGCTGATCATCGTCACCGCCGACCATTCGCATACGCTCAACTTCGTCGGCTACCCGGTACGCGGCAATCCGATCCTGGGCAAGGTGCGCGGCACCGGCGGCGAAGAAGGCGACCGAAGCCAGCTGGCCACCGACCTGGCCGGCCAGCCCTACACCACGCTGAGCTACGCCAACGGCCCCGGCTACACCGGCGCCAGCAACGCGCAGCCGGCCGGCCCCAAGAAGTACCCGCACGAACCCAGCAATAGCGAGCCGGCCGCCGGCCGCCCGGACCTGACCCATGTCGATACCGAGGCGCCCAGCTACATGCAGGAATCGCTGGTGCCGACCAAGTCCGAAAGCCATGGCGGCGAAGACGTCGGCATCTGGGCCACCGGCCCGGGCAGCGCCGCCTTCCGCGGCACGCTGGAGGAGAACGTGATCTACCACGTCATCGTCCAGGCCACCCCGCGCCTGCGCGAGCGCCTGTGCAAGGCCGGTACCTGCGACAGCGCTGGCGTGCCGGTGGAGCTGCCGCAGTCGGCCACGTTCGAGACTGCGGCCAAGCGCTGATGGGCAGGCTGCGCGCAGCGCGGATGGCGGCGGCGCGTCATACCCCGCCGCCCGCGTGCGGATGCAGCGTCGCAGCACGCCATCTGCATCGATGACCGGATTGCTGCCACCCGCAGCGCCGCCTGGCCCGGTGCTGATCGCCTACAGCGGCGGCGTGGACTCGAGCGTCTTGCTGCACCTGCTGGCAGCGACGCCGCGTTATCGCGACACGGGGCTGCGTGCAGTGCACGTGCATCATGGCCTGCATGCCGATGCCGATGCCTGGGCCGCGCATTGCCAGCGCCAGTGCGACGCCCTGCACGTCCCCTTGCAGGTCGCGCACGTGCAGGTCGCGCGCGACAGCGGCCTGGGGCTGGAAGCGGCGGCACGCCATGCACGCCACGCCGCGTTTGCCGCGGCATTGGCGCCCGGCGAATGGCTGGCGCTGGCGCACCATCGCGATGATCAGGCCGAAACCTTCCTGCTGCGCGCACTGCGCGCTTCCGGCCCGGACGGCTTGGCCGCGATGCGCGCGCAGCGTCCCTTCGCCGCCGGCATGCTGTGGCGTCCCCTGCTGGCGCATGCGCGCGCCGAGGTGCTGGCGTATGCGCAGGCACATCGCCTGCAGTGGATCGAAGACCCCAGCAATGCCGATGCCCGCCACGACCGTAACTTCCTGCGTACCCAGCTGATGCCCGTACTGCAGCAGCGCTGGCCACAGGCCGCCGAGGCACTGGCGCGCAGCGCGCAGCTGAGCGCCGATGCCAGCGACCTGCTGCTGCAGGAGGACACCGCGCTGCTGCCCGGCCTGCTGACCGCTGCCGGCGCACTCGATCTGCAGGCCTTGCGTGCGCAGCCGGCAACACGTCGGCCGCGGCTGCTGCGCGCCTGGGTGGCTGCAGCGCAGGTGCCACCGCTGCCTGCGCACGGCGTTGCCGCCCTGGAGCAGGAAATCGACGACGCCGCGCCGGATCGGCAGGCCTGCTTTGCCTGGCAACAGGTGCAGGTGCGGCGCTGGCGCCAGTGCCTGTATCTGCTGCGTCCGCACAGCGCGTGGCCGGCGTCATGGCAGGCCTGCTGGGATGGCACGTCCCCGCTGCCACTGCCGGATGGCGCGCAACTGCAGTTGCACGGCGCACCCGGCTTGCGCTTCGCGCAACCGCTGCAGGTGCGCGCACGCCAGGGGGGCGAACGCATCGTGTTGCCGCAACGCGCGCATTCGCATCGGCTCAAGCACCTGCTGCAGGCGCTGGATCTACCGCCCTGGCAACGCGCGCGCCTGCCGGTCCTGTGGGCCGACGGCCAGGTGCTGGCAGCCGGCGACTGCATCGTCTCGGCGGCATTGAGCGACTGGCTAAGCGCGCATGGCGCATCCTTGCGATGGCGCGACCACGCCACTGCGAATTGACCCGCCTGCCTGCGCGCCGCACACTTTGACGATGGTCAAAAAATCCTTGAACGAAACATCCCCGGTTGCCCGCTTCGAACAGTCGCTGGAAGAACTCGAGCAACTGGTGCAGAAGATGGAAGTCGGCGACCAGAGCCTGGAGCAATCGCTCACCGCCTACGAGCGCGGCATCGGCCTGTACCGCGACTGCCAGCAGGCACTGGAACAGGCCGAACTGCGCGTGCGCATGCTGACCGACCCCGCGCGCCCCGATCTGGCCGAAGACTTCCAGGCGCCATCGCAGGACGGCGGCTGAGGTGAGTTCGGCGTTGTTCGAGCACTGGATCGGCCGCACCGAACGCAGCCTGGAGGCCAGTCTGCCCAGCACCACCCTGGCACCGCAGCGACTGCACGCCGCGATGCGGCACGCGGTGCTGGGCGGCGGCAAGCGCATGCGTCCGCTGCTGGTGTATGCGACCGGCGCACTGTTCGGCGCCAACGAGGACAGCCTGGACACACCCGCAGTGGCGGTGGAGCTGATCCACGCCTATTCGCTGGTGCACGACGACTTGCCGGCAATGGACGACGACGCCTTGCGCCGCGGCCAGCCCACCGTGCATATCGCCTTCGACGAAGCCACGGCAATCCTGGCCGGCGACGCGCTACAGACACGCGCCTTCGAGTTGCTGGCTGCGGCCCCGGTCAGCGCGGAGCTGCGGGTCGGCTGGCTGCAGAGTCTGGCCACCGCCGCTGGCGCTGCCGGCATGTGCGGCGGCCAGGCGCTGGATATCGATGCCACCGGCCAGTTGCAATCGCTGCGCGATCTCGAGCGCATGCACGCCCTCAAGACCGGCGCGCTGATCCGCGCCGCGGTGCGCATGGGCGCGCTGACCGGCGCTGCCGCAGCCGACGACCAGCAACGCCTGAATGCGTTTGCCGATGCGCTGGGCCTGGCGTTCCAGGTCCGCGACGACGTCCTGGATGTGGAATCGAGCTCGGCGCAGCTGGGCAAGACCGCTGGCAAGGACGCCGCGCAGGCCAAGTCCACCTATCCGGCCCTGCTCGGAATGGACGGCGCCAAGGCCAAGCTGGCCGAACTGGCCACCCGCATGCACGACATCCTGCAGCCCTACGGTGCGCCCGGCGACACGCTGGCGACGCTGGGCCGGTTTGCGGTGGACCGGGCGCACTAGCGCGCTGCGTTCGTTTGAGCGGCCGTACAGCCGCGCCGCGCCCCGCGTGTTGATGTCTGGCAACAGAGCACCGGCACCGCCAATGCGCAGGGTGAGGAGGCCACTGCAGCGGCTGCAATGCCACCACGCACGGCGATTACGGCAGCACGTTCGACTCCAGCAGCCCGCAGTGATCAGCCGGTCGCACCGGCCGTTGCGCACACCGTGCGCCAGCGCACGGTGCGGTTGCAGCGTACCGCCCTGCAAGTGCCGCGCTGTGTCACAGAACGTAAATTCTCTTTTCGTACATTTTTCACATGTAAATTTCCGCACATTAGCCAAAAAGCGTGAAACGATCCGCAATTCTTCGCTGAATTGTCGCCATCGATGTCCATATTTGTCATCGCGTAGCCACCAGCAGGCCAAAAACAGCAGCAATCGGTTCTCTTGTTGCGTCTGCTCGCTCTGCCTAGGTTGACCTGCCCGCGTCCGCGGACATCCCCCGACCACATGGAGAGTCACTGGTGAAGAACGTTTTTCTCGCATCGTTTGCAGCAGGTACGTTGGCCGTTGTTGGCGTGCTCGGTTCGGCGCAGGCGCAGTCCGTGCGCGGCCCGGTCCCGTTGACCATTGAACTGGCGCCGGTCGCCGATCAGGCTGGGCGACATCAGGGCAAGATCGCGGTGACCGTCACCAACAACGGCAGCCAGATCGCCCGCGTGCCCACCTATCAACTACCGCTGCAGACGCTGGACAACGGCATCCTGGAAGTGAGCCGCGATGGCGCGCCGGTGGCCTACACCGGACGCCTGGTCAAGCGCGGCCTGCCCAAGGCAGCCGACTTCACCATCCTCAAGCCCGGCCAGAGCGTCAAGGGCGAGGTCGATCTGGCCGGCGCCTACGATCTGTCGACCAGTGGCAACTACACCATCCAGGTCCGTTCGTCGCTGCAATACGCCTCGCTGTCCGACGGCAGTCTGATGAAGGCAGCCAACGGCCAGCCGGCCGTGGCCACCAGCACGCCGCTCACCGTCTGGCTGGACGGCGCGCGTCGCGGCGTGCAGCGCCAGCTCGCAATCGGTCCGACCGCAGTGGTTAATGGCATCAACTACCTCAACTGCAGCACCACCCGCACCAACCAGGCCGCCAGTGCCGTCACTGCCGCGCGTACTTACTCGCAGAACGCGCGCAACTACCTTAATGCCGGCAGCACCGGCGCGCGCTACACCACCTGGTTCGGCGCCTACAACGCCTCGCGCTACAGCCGGGTCAGCTCGAACTTCGTCAACATCGACAACGCGCTGGACCAGAACAACGGCCAGCTGACGATCAACTGCAGCTGCGAAGCGGATCTGGCGGACGCCTTCGCCTACGTCTATCCGAACCAGCCGTACGAGATCCATGTCTGCAATGCGTTCTGGAGTGCGTCGACAACCGGCACCGACTCCAAGGCCGGCACGCTGGTGCACGAGACCAGCCACTTCACGGTCGTCGCCGGCACCCAGGACCGTGTCTACGGCCAGTCCGGCGCGCGCAGCCTGGCGATCAGCAACCCGGCCCAGGCGATCACCAACGCCGACAGCCACGAGTACTTCGCCGAGAACACCCCGGCGCAGAACTGATCGCATCGTCGCCTGAAACGACAAAGGCCCGGCATCGCTGCCGGGCCTTTGTCATTTGCACCGCGCCGGATTACTTGATCAGGCGCAGCGTGAACGGATAACGGTAGTGTTCGCCGTTGTTGGCCTTGACCGCGGCCAGGATGCACAGCACCAGGTTGGCGATCCACACCAGCGTCGGCACGAAGAACAGGATGCCGAACGACACGATGGTCAGGATCACCGCAGCCACATAGGCAATGATCACGGTGATCTGAAAGTTCAACGCTTCCTTGGCCTGATCGGTGGCGAACGGTTTGGACGGGCTGGCGTCCTTGCTGATCAGCCAGATCACCAGCGCGCCGATGAAGGACGTCAGTATGCCGAGCAGGTGCGCGGCCAGCGCCAGGGTGCGCTCCTCTGACGGTGTGCTGGTACCGATCGGCGGCGGCGGCGGTACGGCGTGCGACTCGAATTCGCTCATCATGTCTCCCCATGCATGGTTGTGGTGCGGCGGACTATAGCAACGATTCAGCCAGCCACCAGTGCGGGAAGACATGGTCTCGGCGGTGCACGGCGGCTACCGCCAGGCAGAGCGGCAAAACGCGCGCCGGGCGCTGTGCAGTTGGGCAGTGGGCGCAGCAGCCCTGCTCAATCACGGTCAGCTATCGCCTGCCACCGTCATGCGGTTGACCAGCACCGAGCCGATCTTGACGTGCGAGCGCGGATCGACATCGTTGCCGACCGCCTCGATGCCGGCGAACATCTCGCGCAGATTGCCGGCGATGGTCAGCCCGTCGACCGGATAGGCGATCACGCCGTTCTCGATCCAGAAGCCACCGGCGCCGCGCGAATAATCGCCGGTCACCGGATTGACGCCGTTGCCCATCAGCTCGGTGACCAGCAGCCCGCGCGACATGCCGGCAATCAGCGAAGCCAGGTCGCCGGCGTTGGCGGTGACCTGCAGGTTGTGCACGCCGCCGGCGTTGGCGGTGGTCTGCAGGCCCAGCTTGCGTGCCGAGTAGCTGCCCAGCACATAGCGCTGCAGCACGCCGTCGCTGATCAATGCCGAACGCCGCGTCGCCACGCCTTCGCCATCGAAGGCGGCCGAGCGCAGGCCGCGGCGCAGGTGCGGTAGTTCTTCGATGTTGAACCAGTCCGGAAACAATTTGCTGCCGACACTGTCGAGCAGGAAGCTGGCGCGGCGATACAGCGCGCCGCCGGAGACCGCGCCGAGCAGATGCCCGACCAGCGAGCGCGCCACTTCGGGCGCGAACAGCACCGGCAACTGGCCGGTCGGCAACGAGCGTGGCTGCAGCCGCGCCAGGGTGCGTTCGGCGGCGTGGCGGCCGATCGCTTCCGGCGCCTCCAGGTCTTCGCGCGCCAGCGCGCTGCTGTACCAGCCATCGCGCTGCATGCCGTCGCCCTGGCCGGCAATCAGCGCACAGCTGATCGAATGATGGGTGCCGCGCTCGCGGCCGATGAAACCATGCGAGTTGGCGTAGACCGACAGGCTGAGCCCGGTGCTGGCCGAGGCGCCGTCGGAGTTGCTGATCCGCGCATCGGCATCGCGCCCGGCGCTCTCGCAGGCCAGCGCCAGGTCCACCGCGGTGTCGGCGTCCAGTGCCCACGGGTGCCAGCTGTCCAGCTCGGGGAAGTCGCGCGCCATCAGCTCCGGGTCGGCCAGGCCGGCAGCGACATCGTCCTCGGTGTAACGGGCGATCGCGCAGGCCTGGGCAACGGTCGATTCCAGGCTGGAATCCTGCAGATCCGCGGTGCTGGCGCTGCCCTTGCGCTTGCCGAAGTACACGGTGACCGCAATCCCGCGGTCGCGGGTGGATTCCACCGTCTCCACATCGCCCAGGCGCACGTTGACGTCCAGGCCGCGCTCTTCGCTGCAGCTCACTTCGGCCTGGGTGGCGCCGGCGGCACGGGCGCGCTCGAGCAGGCGCTGCGCGATGTCGGTGAGCGCATCCAGGCGCTGCAGGCTGTCGTCCTGGACACGTGTTTCGGAGGAGAGTGCGTTCAATGCTTTATCCTAGTCTCAATGATGAATAACTTCTTGTTTCGGATGGATGGCAATGCGCGGACGCGACGAAGACACCGGTGAATTCCGCGGCGCCAGCCGCAGCCAGCAGCGGCGCGAGGCGCTGGAAATCTTCGACCTGGGCGAAAAGCTGGTGGCGCTCACTCCGGCGCAGCTGGCCAAATTGCCGGTGCCCGAATCGCTGATCCCCCATATCGAGGAGAGCAAGCGCATCACCTCGCATATCGCGCACAAGCGCCAGCTGGCGTTTCTGGCCAAGCACATGCGCCGCGAGGACGACGAAACGCTGGCCGCAATCCGCGATGCGCTGGATGCCAACAGCGATACCGCGCGCCGCGAAGTGGCCGCGATCCACCGCGTCGAGCGCTGGCGCGAGCGCCTGCTCGCCGAAGGCGACGTGGCGCTGGCCGAACTGCTGGAAACCTACCCGGCCGCCGACCGTCAACAACTGCGCCAGCTGGTGCGCAATGCGATCCACGAGCGGGCCAAGAACAAACCGCCGCGCGCCTACCGCGAGCTGTTCCAGGTGCTGCGCGACCTGTCTCAGGAGCAGGGATTGGAGAGTGGTGAATCGGGATTGGAAGACGACGAATCGGCGTCGGAAGGCGACGAATAAGGCTCCGCTCGATCCATCCAGCGCCGCAACGGCCATCCCGGCCGTTGCCAATCCCAGATCCGGGCTCCCGGATCCACCCAAGCGGAACCCGCCACGCCCGGCGCTTCCTGCTGTTGCGAATCCCGATTCCCGATTCCCAAATCCCCGCATCTCAGGCCTGCGTTCCACCAACGGTGATGCCGTCGATCAGCAGCGACGGCTGGCCGACGCCGACCGGCACGCTCTGCCCGTCCTTGCCGCACACGCCCACGCCCTCGTCCAGCGCCAGGTCATTGCCGATCATGCGCACCTTCTGCATGGTCTCCGGGCCGTTGCCGATCAGCGTGGCGCCCTTGACCGGCGCGGTGACCTTGCCGTCTTCGATCAGGTAGGCCTCGGTGGCCGAGAACACGTACTTGCCGCTGGTGATGTCGACCTGGCCGCCGCCGAAGTTGACCGCGTAAATGCCCTTTTTCACCGAGCGGATCATTTCCTGCGGATCGTGCTGGCCGGCGCGCATGTAGGTGTTGGTCATGCGCGGCATGGTCAGGTGCGCGAACGATTCGCGCCGGCCGTTGCCGGTCGGTGCCACGCCCATCAGGCGCGCGTTGTGGGTGTCCTGCATGTAGCCGACCAGCACGCCATCTTCGATCAGCGTGGTGCACTGGGTGGACGTGCCCTCGTCGTCGATATTGAGCGAGCCGCGGCGGCCATCCAGGGTGCCGTCATCGACGATGGTCACGCCCGGCGAGGCCACGCGCTCGCCGATGCGGCCGGCGTAGACGCTGGTGCCCTTGCGGTTGAAATCGCCTTCCAGGCCATGCCCCACCGCCTCGTGCAGCAGCACGCCGGGCCAGCCCGGGCCGAGTACCACCGGCATCACGCCGGCCGGTGCCGGAATGGCATCCAGGTTGACCAGCGCCTGACGCAGCGCTTCGCGGGCAAAGCCTTCCGGGCGGCCATCGGCGAACAGTTCGGCATAGCCGTAACGGCCACCGCCGCCGGAGTAACCGGACTCGCGCCGCCCGCCCTGCTCGACGATCACCTGCACGTTCAGCCGCACCAGCGGGCGCACGTCGGCGGCAAGCACGCCGTCGCTGCGCGCGATCAGCACCGTGTCCACACCGCCGGACAGGCTCACCATCACCTGCTTGACGCGCGGATCGGCGGCGCGCACGTACTGGTCGATACGGCGCAGCAGATCGACCTTGGTCGCGCTGTCCATGTCGTCGATCGGGTCGGTAGCCGGGTACAGCGCACGGCCGTTGCCGCGCACCAGCGAGCGGGTGGATTGCGCACCACCCTCGCGCGAAATTGCGCGTGCGGACTGCGCCGCCTCCAGCAAGGCGTCGCGCTGGATATCGTCGGAATAGGCGAAGCCGGTCTTCTCGCCGGCAATCGCGCGCACACCCACGCCCTGTTCGATGGAATGCGCACCGTCCTTGACGATGCCGTCTTCCACGCTCCAGCTCTCGCGTCGCGAATGCTGGAAATACAGGTCGCCGAAGTCGATGCCCGGGCCCAGCAGGGCGCCGAAGGTGCGGTCGAGATGGCCGGTGTCCAGGCCGGAAGGAAGCAGCAGCCGGGTTTCGGCCAGAGTGAGAGCGTTATCGGTCATGTAGTCAGGATGGGGCCCGCGCGCCGGGGAGACAAGTCGTTCGGCTGAACATGCGGCACGGCTATCATCGCGGGCCCATCGCCACGCCGACGCCCGCGCATGAAGCTCACTGCCCACGTCCTGGATGGCCATACGCTGGACATCCGCCCCGCCCCGCACGAGCGCGACTGGATGGACGCCACCGACCAGCGCTATGCCTACCGCTGCCTGCCGCTGGCGATCGCCAATGCGCATGGCTGGGAGCTGCTGTGCCAGGCCGGATTCGAGGCCAGTTGGGACGGGCGCGACGGCCTGGATGCGATCCGGATCAGCGTCGATGCCGGCGCCGCGTCACAGGCGCTCAGTCACTTCGGCTACGGCGTGCTGACCTTCCACGTGCCCTGCCTGTTTCGCACCGATGCCGGCATGGATCTGTTCGTCACCGGGCCATTGAACCGGCCCAAGGACGGCATCGGCGCGCTGAGCGGCATGGTCGAAACCGACTGGAGCCCGTACACCTTCACCATGAACTGGAAGTTCACCCGGCCCGGGCAGGTGCGCTTCGAGGCCGGCGAGCCGTTCTGCCATCTGTTCCCGCTGCCGCGCCAACTGATCGAACAGGTGCAGCCGCAGTGGAAGCCCTTATCCGAGGCGCCGCAACTGGCGCAGCAGCATGCCGACTGGACGCGCAGCCGCACGCAGTTTCTGCAGGAACTGCCGGATGCGCAGTCGGCCGCCGCGCGCGAGAAATGGCAACGCGGGTACTTCCGTGGCGTCGCCGGTGCCGATCAGGCGCCGGTGCAGGGCCACCGTTCGCGCCTGCGTCTGCCGATGTTCGTGCGCGCCGATTGCGAGGGCGACAGTCCGCTCGACTGAGTGCATCGCTGCATCGGCGCGCGGGACGTGCCCGCTGGCGCGCATGCCGCGTTCGATCGACTCTACGCAAGGCCTGAGTGCCCGCGACGACTCAGCACCAGCACACGCCAGCGCGCCCGCAACCGGACGCGTCAGCGTGGCGACCGACCGGGCGTGGCTGGCGTTGCCGTGGGCGCGCCTTCTGCAGGCGGCTTGCCGGGCGCCCGCTCACGCACTTCGCGCTCCACCACGTCCACCTGCGGATCCTTCCACGGCCCGGTGACGTGATAGGTCTTGGCGCCGATCGCCCCGAGCGGTTTGCCGAGCACCGCATTGGCGGCCGCGCCCACCGCCGCTCCGACCGGGCCGCCGGCCACCGCGCCAACCACGGTGAGCAGATTGCCGGCCTTGGGGTTCACGTCCACGGTCTGGTCGAAGGTCTGCGCGCGCAGGTCGGTCTGCCCCCGGATGGCGATGTCGGCGGCCGGGCCTTCGATGCGGATCGCATCGGTGCGCGCGAAGCCCTCGCCGAAGCGCACCTGGCCGTCCAGCTTGTTGAAGGCCAGCCCCTTGGAGAAGAAATCGCGGAAGTCGAACATCAGCCGGCGCGGCAGCTGCGCCACGCTGAGCAGGCCGAGCACGCGGCCGGCACCGGGGTCCACTTCCAGCAGCTGGCCATTGCGCACGTCGATCTTGAGATCGCCATCCAGCGAACCGAGCGCAAACCCGGTCGGCGAGCCCTGCCAGCCGGCATTGAGTTCGAGCTGGCCTTCGCCGCCGCGCAGCTGGCCGCCCAGGGTGAGGTTCTGCAGCAGGTTGCCGAGATTGCGGCTGTCCACCCGTGCCGACAGCCGGGTGCTGGCGGAATCGCCCTTGCCGCGCCAGGCGCCGGTCAGGCCGATGTTCTGGTCGTTGGAGCGCAGTTGCAGCTGGTCCACCTGCATGCCGTCGGTCAATCGGCTGCTGCGCAGGGTGGCCGCGCCCAGGGTCATCTTGCCGACCTGCAGGTCGTCGATATCCAGCGACAGCGGCGGGATCGAGACCGGGTCGAATTCGGCCACCGCGCGGCGCGCCGGTTCCGGCAAGGCCCCGGCCAGCGGATCGCCCGGCTCGGGTGCGGCCGGCTCGGCCGCTGCGGCCACCGGCTGCCAGTGCACCGTGCTCAGCTTGCCCTGCACGGCGGCGCCATCGGCATTGGGCACGCTGAGCTGGCCGGCCAGCGATGGGCCGTCCAGGGTCACCGCCACCGCGTCGCGGGTCGGCCGCAGGCGCAGGCGCGTCTGCGGGAACACGCCGCCGATCATCAGCAATCGGTCGGCCTGCACATCCACCTGCTGCAATGGCACGGCGTCCTGTTTCGGTGCTGCCGGCTGGCCCGGCAGCGGCGGCATGTCCGGCTCGCTGCTGCCGCGCGCCAGGCTGATCCAGTCGATCGCATCCAGCGAGGCAGTGCGGCCGGTGACCACCAAGCCGTTGGCGGGCGGCCGCTCAGTGACCGTGTCGGTACCCATGACCACGCGCACGCCGGTCTGGTTGCCCTGGCTGCTGGCCTTGAGCGCGACCAGCTTGCCGAAGGCCACGTCGATGTCACCATCGCCCACCGGCAAGGCCACCCTGACCTGCGTGTCCAGCGGCTGCGTGGCCGCCTTGTCCAGGGGTGCGGGCAAATCCAAAGTGGTGCCGACCAGCTGCGAGCGCAGTGTCAGCAACGCCTGCGCGTCGGCCTGCCCCGGCGAGGTCAGCGGCACGTCCACGCCCACCTGCCATGGTGCGCTGCCATGCACGTAGGGGCGCAACCATTCCATCTGCGGCGCGCGGTCGAACAACTCCTTGGCATCCAGGGTGGCGCCAAAGCGCGCTTCGAACGCCTGCTTGGGATCCTGCACGAAGCCGCCGGCACGCAACGACAACTCGCCGCTGCGGCCCTGGTGCTGCACGCTCAGGCGCTCGGCGGCAAAGCCGCTGTCGCGGTACTCGGCCTGTCCGCTGACCTGGTCGAAGGCCAGGTTCCAGCGCGCATCGCCCAGCCTGGCGCCCTGCAGCGCGACCGTGCCCTGCAGATGACCGCCCACACCGCCGGTGCGCAAGGGCCGCAGCAGGTCGAAGCTCACCGCTGCCGGGCCGGACACCGTGAGGTTGCGCAAGGTGTCACCGTAGCGCTGCTCCAGCGGGCTCTTGCGCAACATGCCCAGCAGCTGCGCGGCATCGGCCCGGGTGGAGGCGCGCACGTAGAGCTCGGAGGTGGCGAAGCTGGGAATGCCCGCCTCCAGCGACGCGATCGGCGCGCCGGCCAGCTCGCCCTTGCCCTGCAGGGAAAATCCGTTGCCGATAAAGCGCAGATCGGCCTGCACCTGCTCCATCGCCGGCCAGTCCGGATTGAACGGGATCACGCCTTCGCGGATCTGGCCAAAGGCCTCGAACCGGCCGTCGTTGTTGTCGAACGGCCAGTCGTCCAGATCGCCGCTGACCAGGCCGGTGCCGCCGGTGATCACGCCACCGGCAACCGCCGTGTCCAGCCAGTCGATGGCCGCCTTGCTCATCTTGGAGCGGATCCAGAACTTGCGCGCCACCGGCAAGGCGACATCGTCCAGTTGCGTGGCCAGCTGGATGCGCGGGCGGCTGCCATCGTTCTGGAACCACAGCCCGCCGCGCACGCTGGCGCCGTAGTCCTTGGCCTGCACGCGCAACGCCGGCGTGGCGACCTGCCAGCCGGCGCCGTCGCGCCAGCCCACGATGCTGCCGGCCAGCTGCAACTCGTGCACCACCCCGAAACCGGTCGGCCAGTCGAAGCGCAGCGTGGCATCCGCTGCGGGGTCGAGCTGGATCGCCTGCGCATCGCCATCGATCCGGCCGCGCAGGCCGCTGATGCCCGGCGCGTTGCCCACCGGCAGAAAGCCCAGTTCCTCGATCCGGCCCTGCGCGCGCACCGCTCCGCCCTGCTCGCCGGCGATCTGCAGATCGGCCAGGCGCAACTGCGGCCGGGACAGGCTCAGCCAGCGCCGCAGGCCAGGCGACAGTTGCTCGCTCAAGGCAGCCGCGGCGATCAGGCCCGAGACATCGAGGTGTTTGCCCACCACCGCATAACGGCGCCCGCCGGCAATGCTCAGCCCGTCCAGCCGCTGCAGCCTGGCCGCCTGGCCCAAGCGCAGCAGCGGCGCATCCATGCGCCAGCCGCCGTCGATGGTCTGCCAGCGTGCGCGCGCCTGCAGCCGCTCCCACGCCAGCGTGCGGCGTGCGGTCTGCTCGGGCAAAGGTGCACCGGACAGACGCAGTTGTTGCAGGTCGGCATCCACGGTGACTGCGGTGATCCGGCGCGCGCGCAACTGCGCCCAGGCCTGCAGGCGTCCGCCGCCGCCATCCACGCGCATGCCGCCGAACTGCAGCAACGCAGCCCAGGCGGCCAGATCGGCCGGGTCGGCTTGCGCATAGGCGCTGCCGTCGCCGCTGTCGCGATCGAACGCGATCACCGTGGTCAACGGTGCGCGCTGCAAGTCGATCCAGGCGCGGCTGCCGACCTTCACCGTCGAGCCGTTGACACGCAGGCGCAGGTCGATGCGCGGCAGCGTGGTGTCCACGCCGATCGACGGCGCGGCCACGCGCAGGCGCGCCTCGGCCACCTGGATCTCGCCGAGCCGGCGCAACGCTTCCAACGGGTCCGAACGCCGCCCGGCCGGCAGGCCCTGCACCGACCAGACGCCATCGTCGCTACGTTGCAGCGTCAGCGCCAGACCACGCAGACGCACCTCGGTCAGCGAGTGGCCGGGCAACAGTCCGGCGTACATCGCCAGCAGGATTTCGGCCTGGCCCACGCGCACCTCGCCATGCGGGCCGATCCGCAGGCCATCCAGCCGCAGCAACGGCCCGCGCCGGGTCCATTCGGTCTGCAGGCGATCGAACGCGATCGGCTGGCCGGCGCGCTCGCTCAGCCACGCGGCGATCTGCTGCGGCCGCTGCTCGGCCAACGGCAACGCCTGGCTGGCCGCACCCACCAGCAACGCGATCGCCACCAGCGCAAGCGCAGTGGCAGTGATCGCATAGCGGCGAAACAGACGGAGACGGCGGCGCAGCGGGGTGGGCATTAACGGCGGGGAATGGTGAATAGGGAATAGGGAATCGCAGGAGCACAAACCGCGCCGCGCACACGATCATCCATCCGCGCGCGCCGCCATTCTAAAGATGTCACCGTTACCCCGCAGAGCGCCTTTCGCTCCACCCCCATTCCCGATTCCCGACTCTCCATTCCCCGGCTCACAGCAGCACCACATCAAACTGCTCCTGCAGATACTGGTCGTCGGACTGGAAGCGGATGCTCTTGCCGAGGAATTCCTCCAGCTCGGCTACCGCGGCCGACTCTTCGTCGGTGATACGGGCGACGACCTTCGACGAGGCGATCACCAGCAGCCGCGCCGCATCGAACTGGCGTACCGCGCGGGTGATCTCGCGGAAGATCTCGTAGGTCACCGTCTCGGCGGTCTTGATGGTGCCGCGCCCGCTGCACTGGCCGCAGGTTTCCGACAGCTGCCGCTCCAGGCTTTCGACGGTGCGCTTGCGGGTCATCTCGACCAGGCCCAGCGGCGAAAATTCGTACACGGTGGTCTTGGCGTGATCGCGCGCCAGCGCCTTTTCCAGCGTGCGCAGCACCTGGCGGCGGTGCTCGGCATCGTCCATGTCGATGAAGTCGATGATGATGATGCCGCCCAGATTGCGCAGCCGCAGCTGCCGCGCCACCGCCTGCGCGGCCTCCAGGTTGGTGCGGAACACGGTCTCCTCGAGATTGCGCTGGCCGACGAACGAACCGGTGTTGACGTCGATGGTGGTCATCGCCTCGGTCTGGTCGATCACCAGGTAGCCGCCGGACTTGAGCGGCACCTGCTTGTTCAGCGCGCGCCCGATCTCGTCCTCGACCCCGTACAGGTCGAAGATCGGCCGGTCGCCGGTATACAGCTCCAGCCGCTCGGCCAGCACCGGCATGTACTTGGCCACGAAGGCCTGCAACTGCACGAAGGTCTCGTTGGAGTCGACCTTGACCTTCTCCACGTCGCGGCGGATCAGATCGCGCACCGCACGCAACGGCAGGCTCAGGTCTTCGTAGATGATGCTGCACGGCGGCGCCTCGCGGCCGCGCCGCTCGACCACGTTCCAGACCCGCGACAGGTAGGCGATGTCCTCGGCCAGCGCCTCGGCCGGCTGGCCTTCGGCGTTGGTGCGGATGATGTAGCCGAAGCCGCCGTGCTGGGCCGAGACCTCGCTGACGATGGTCTTCAGGCGCAGCCGCTCGGCCTCGTCCTCGATCCGCGCCGACACCCCGACGATCTTGGATTGCGGCAGCAGCACCAGGTAGCGCGAAGGAATGCTGATCTGCGTGGTCAGCCGCGCGCCCTTGGTGCCGATCGGGTCCTTGACCACCTGCACCACGATGTCCTGGCCGTCGCGCAGCAGTTCAACGATCGGCACCGCGGCCGCCGGCGGCGGCGGGATCGGGGTTTCTTCGGTATCGACCACGCTGGCCGGTGCCGGTGCCGGGCGCACCACGTCGTTGGCGTGCAGGAACGCGGCGCGCTCCAGACCCAGCTCGACAAATGCCGCCTGCATGCCCGGCATCACCCGTTGCACCTTGCCCTTGTAGATATTGCCGACCACGCCCCGGCGCCAGCCGCGCTCGATATGCAGCTCCTGCAGCATGCCGTTCTCGATCACCGCGACGCGGGTTTCGCGCGGGGTGACGTTGACCAAGATCTCTTCCGACATCAATGCGCTCCGAGGGCTGTGAGCAACTGCGAGGTGTGAAACAGCGGCAATCCCATCACGCCGGAATAGCTGCCGGACAGATGGCTGATAAAACGTTCGGCGCGGCCTTGGATCGCATACGCGCCGGCCTTGCCCATCGGCTCGCCGCACGCCACGTACGCGGCGATCTGCGCAGCATCGAGTGGCGCGAAGGTCACCTCAGACACCACCAGCGTCTGCACCGGGGCGCGTTGCGCGCAGACTAGAACCACGGCCGTGAGCACCTGGTGGGTACGCCCGGACAGCAGGCTCAGCATGGCGACCGCATCGTCCGCATCGGCCGGCTTGCCGAATACCCGCTCGCCCAGCACCACCTCGGTATCGGAGCCGAGCACGATCGCATCGGGGTCGCTGGCCTGCACCTGCGCCAGGCCGGCACGCGCCTTGTCCAGCGCCACGCGCTGCACGTATTGCGCAGGCGATTCGTCGGGCGCGCGCAGTTCGGGCACGTCCAGTTGCAGGGTCTGGAAAGGCACATCCAAGCGTTGCAGCAGTTCTTGCCGGCGCGGCGACCGGGAGGCGAGATAGAGCATCCGTCCAGCATACCTGTTGCTCCTCCCCGCCCGCTTGCCGATCCGGGCGGCAGTGGTCGCGTTCGACTCACAACATGTTCATCGAACCGGCAACACGCTTCCCCCACAGACAAGGAGATCTCATGCGTACCACCCTCAAACCGTTGTTGCTGGCCCTGTCCATCGCTGCCGGAACCGCCATGACCGCCCACGCCCAGACCGCTCCGAGCTACACCATTCCCAACGACGGCACCCTGCTCAACGTGTCGGCCGAAGCGGACGCCAAGCGCATACCGGACATCGCCACGCTGTCGGCCGGCGTGGTCACCCAGGCCGCCGACGGCAACGCCGCCATGCGCCAGAACGCCGAACAGATGAGCAAGGTCATGGCCGCGATCAAGGCCGCCGGCATCGCCGACAAGGACGTGCAGACCACCGGCATCAACCTCAGCCCGCAGTACACCTACAAGGAAAACGCGGCGCCCAAGATCAACGGCTACCAGGCCAGCAACACGGTCAGCCTCAAGGTCCGCGACATCTCGCGCCTGGGCAAGGTGCTGGACGCGCTGGTCGCCCAGGGCGCCAACGACATCAACGGCCCCAGCTTCTCGGTCGACCAGCCCGAACCGGCCTACGACGAGGCCCGCGTGGCCGCGCTGAAGAAGGCCCAGGCCCGCGCCGACACCTATGCCAAGTCGCTGGGCCTGAAGGTGCGCCGCATCGTCAGCATCTCCGAAGGCCGCAGCGGCGGCGGCGTGCGCCCGATGATGATGGCCGCCTCGATGCGCTCGGCCAAGGCCGAGATGGACACCCAGGTCGCCCCGGGCGAGAGCACCTTGTCGATCAACCTGGACGTGACGTTCGAGTTGGGTCGTTGACCTGACCGCAATCGCGTTCGGTTTGCTTTCCAGACTGCCCTCCTCGAGGGCAGTTTTTTTTATTGGGCACGCCGAAAGTTCTGGTGACTCGCCTTGCGATGACACCTGACCCGCTTCCGACACGAGTCAGACGTGCCAAAAGTGTGCGGATCAATGCGACCGGGGCGAATCGACCAGCCGACCTCCAGCGCGTCGAAATCGCTTGTGCCCGCGCGAGGCTCGGTAAACCTACGCTACCGGATGGTGTAGTGCGTCCGGGTCGCGCTGGTCCTTTCCGCAGTTCCGTTGAGGAGGTGGATGATGGTTCGCACGCAATCGCAGGTTTCTTCCCGATCCACCGGCATCGATACGTCGCGCGTTCTGGCGATGAGCACGGCGGTGGCCTTGCATCTACTCGCCGGCGGGTTGTTGTTGATACCGCTCTCGTACCGGGCAATTCCGCAGCAGCCCGCACCGAAAGAACGCTGGGTCATGCCCATCACCATCGAGACGCCGCCGCCACCGGTGTTTCCGATCGAGGTGAAGTTCAAGCCGAAGGCAACGCATACATCGCCGACCCCGGTGCAGGTGCAGGTGCAGGTGCAGACCCCGGTGATCAGTGAGCCCGCGGTGGTCGACAACGCAACGTTCGCCTTACCCGCGGTCTCGGAGGCGGTGTCTGACAGCGCGCCGGCGATTGCCGCGCCCGGCGGCCCGATCGAGGCAGGCCAGTTGCAGTATCTGAGTTCACCAGCGCCGAGTTACCCGGTGGCGGCACTGCGTGCCGGGCAGCAGGGCACGGTGCTGCTGCGCGTGTTGGTCGGCACCGATGGGCGCCCGGCCGAGGTGAGCGTGCAGACCAGCAGCGGTCATCGCGCACTCGATCTGGCGGCACGTAGCCAGGTGCTGCGCAACTGGCGCTTCCAGCCGGCGATGCAGAACCGCCAGGCCGTGCAGGCCTACGGCCTGGTGCCGGTGAGTTTTTCGTTGAACTGATGCGTCATCACCTGCGGCGACCCGGATGCCCGGTCGCCGCATGGTCTGGCGTTGCGCGCCCGGCTGCTGCAAGGCCACGGTTTCAGCTGTTGCATGCGCATCGTTGCAGTGCGCCTTGCGTGCACGCGACGACGTGCGGTCTCGCGGATCGGATTGAGGGTGCGCGCTGCTACTCGCCCGCACATCCATCTCGAAAGCGCAGCGGCGACGCGCGGCTTACTGCCATCGCGCATGCCGCTTAGGCGCGGTGATACGGATGATTGGCCAGCATCGCCGCAGCGCGGTACAGCTGCTCGGCGACGATCAGGCGCACTAGCATGTGCGGCAGGGTCAGCGGGCCGATAGACCAGCTTTCGCTGGCGGTTTTCAGCACCTCGGCGGCGTGCCCTTCGGGGCCGCCGATCAGGAACGCCAGATCGCGGCCCTGCCCGCGCCAGTGTTCCATGCGCTGGGCCAGCTGTTCCGAACTGAGTGGGCGGCCCGGGATGTCCAGCGCAACCACGTAGGCGTTCTTGGGCAGCGCGGCGAGCACGCGGCGGCCTTCGTCATCGATGGCGCGTTGTGCATCGCGGCCCTTGCCACGCAGGCCAGGCTCGATCTCGACCAGCTCCAGCGGCATCCAGTGCGAAAGACGTTTCTGATATTCGGCAAAGCCCTGCGCCACCCAGGCCGGTGCGCGCTCGCCGGTAGCGATAAGTCGGCATTTCATGACCACATGATATCCGCGTCACAGCCTGGGCATCGGAACCGGGGCGATCACACCGGTGTCATGGTGCGGTTACAGCGGGCTTCTAGGGTCGGCGCACTACCCAGCCCGCAGGAGTCGTTCGATGCCGATTTTCGATCCCGCCCGCCGCCAGATGCTCAAGGGCAGCGCTGCCGTCATGGCCGCCGGCGCGCTTGGCAGTTTGAGCGCGCTGCAGTCGCGCCAGGCACAGGCCGCCAACAGTTCCTCGCCGCCGCTGCAACTTGCCCCGGTGCCCAGCCGGTATGGCCCGCTCGCACCGGTCGCCGACCAGAGCACCGGACTGCCACTGCTGCAGCTGCCGCGCGGTTTCAGCTACCGCTCGTTCGGCTGGAGCGGCGACCGCATGGACGATGGCCAGCCCTGCCCCGACCGCCATGACGGCATGGCCGTGGTCGGCCTGCGTCGGCCCGACTGGCGTCCGGGCAGCGACCCGTTGCGCGGTCTGGAATACGTGCTGATCCGCAACCACGAACGCGGTGCGACCACCCCGTTCCGCGCACCGGCGATGTACGACACCGGCATCGTCAGCGGCACCCAACTGGCCGGCGGCGGCACCACCACGCTGAGTTACGGCCGCCGCGGCTGGGGCAGCCTGGAGCCCAGCCTGGGCGGCACCCTGGTCAACTGCGCCGGCGGCCCGACCCCGTGGGGCACCTGGCTGAGCTGCGAGGAGATCAAGACCAATGCGGTGTCCAGCACCGGCCGCAAGCACGGCTACGTGTTCGAAGTGGACCCGGACAGCCAGCGCACCACCGGCCGGCCGCTGGTCGGGCTGGGCCGCTTCAGCCACGAGGCAGTGGCGATCGATCCGCGTACCGGCATCGTCTATCTCACCGAGGACGATCGCAACAAGGCCGGGCTGTACCGCTTCATTCCCAACGACCGCCGTGGGTGCAATGGCTCACTGGAAAACGGTGGCCGGCTGCAGGCCGCCCGCGTGCGCGGGCGGCGCAATGCCGATCTCACCGTCGCCAGCATCGGCCAGCAGTTCCAGCTGGAATGGGTGGACATCGAAGAGCCGGATCTGGACAGCATCGCCGCGCCGGCCGGCTTTGCCGACATCGGCGCCAACGACACCCTGAGCGGGCCGTTTGCGCAGGCCTGGGCAGACGGTGCGCTGCGCATGAGCCGTGGCGAAGGCATCTGGTACAGCTACGGCAAGCTCTTCATCGTCGACACCAGCACCGGCGTGGATGCGCAGGGCCGGCGCGGCTACGGCAACGGCGCGGTATGGGTGCTGGACCTGTTCACCCAACGCCTGAGCGCCCTGTTCGTCAGCGGCAATCAGCTGGCCGCGCACAACCCGGACAACGTCACCGTCAGCGCGCGCGGCGGCGTGGTGCTATGCGAAGACGGCGGCGAGAGCCCGGACGAATACGGCCCCGGTGCGCGGCTGCTCGGGCTGACCCGCGGCGGCGAATCGTTCTATCTGGCCAAGAATAATGTGCAGCTCACCTCGCAGCAGATCGCCGATGCCGGCAAGACCATTGCCGAGGGCGACTACCGCGATACCGAGTTCTGCGGCGCCTGTTGGGATCCGCTGGCGCGCACCCTGTTCGTCAACATCCAGACCCCGGGCATCACCCTGGCGATCACCGGGCCGTGGGAGCGCGGGCCGTTGTGAGCCTGCGGCCCTGAGTTGGCTGTCTTAGGCACGGGGCAACGGCCAGCGCTGCCGAACGGACCGGCCTCCGTTCGGCAGCGTCGCTCCGGCCGCCGGTACAGCGCCGCGCATGCACGCGTCCCGATTGCAGGGCTGGCAGCGTGTCCAGCCAAGGCAGCGCGCCGCGCGCGCGCGCGATGGCGGGTGTGCAAGCCGACAACCACCATAAAGGCCTGGATCAGAACCAGGGCGCGTCGGGCGCGCCCGCCATGGCGCGCTGCTGCTTCAACCAGCGCTTGAACGATTGCGGGTCTTCCAGCTCGCGCAGTCCACGGCGCGCGTCCAGCAGGTCGTCTTCGACTTCGCGCTTGAGTTGGGCCATCAAACGGCCCAGTCGCTCCGGCTTGGGGCGCGACGGCAGCTCCAGCCCGTATTCGGCGCAAAAGTCGTCCGACTGCTGCTGCACCTGCTGCTGCAGCTGCCTGCACTGCCGATCCAGCTCGCGGTTGTAGTCCTGCAGGCGCGCGGCGCTCATCGCATCCACGCCTTGGGCGTCCATCAGACCGATCTCGGCCTGCAGTTCGAGCAGACCCAGCAGATCACCGGCCTTGTAGGCCGCGTTGAGCCGCTGCATCAGGATGGTGCGCGCGGCATGGTCGTCGGCGCCCTTGGCGCGATCCGGATGCAGATTGCCGGCCAGCTTGCGATACAGCTCGCGCAACGGAGGCGGCTCGGCATTCTCCCCAACTGCCTTGTGCTCGGCACGCTTGCGCCGTTGTGTGTGGCGTTGCTGTTGCTGCGCACGCTCCTGCTGCAGGCGCTCGCTGACGCGCTCGTAGAGCTGTTCGGGCGAATCGATGCCATCCAGCTCGTCGGCATCCAGCCCGTAGGCCTGGCCGAGGATCTGCTTCATCAGCGCATCGGATTCGGCGACTTCCTGGTCGTAACCGGCTGCGCTGTGGCGGTCGTAGATCGGCCGCAGTGACGCGTGGCCGGCCTCGATCAGCGGGGCGGCGATATCGCACAGCAACTCGGACAGGAAGGCGCGGTCGGCCTTGCCCAGTTTGACCGTGGCATACGCACGGTCCAGCTCTTCGACCAGGGCGATGTCGGCCGCGCGGCGGTGGTCGAGCAAGGGCTGCAATTCGGTGTGGTAACGCTCGCGCCACTGCGACAGTGCAAGCTGCCAGGCCTGCAGGTCGGCACGATGCCGTTCCAGGTCGCGCAGCAATCGGTCGAAGCGTTTGCGTGCCGGCGACAGCGACGCGCCGGAGGCGTGTGCGCCCTGGCTGCGCAGCTGTTGTAGCGCCTGCGAGGCAGGCGCATCGGTCGCGGGTCGGGCATTGCGCGGCATGCCCGGCTCACTCACTCTTCGGGATCGGCATCCGCGTCGTCCGGACGCTGGTCACCCACCGTCCACAGACGCTCCAGCGCGTAGAACTCGCGCACGCGCGGCAGCATCACATGCACCACCACGTCGCCCAGGTCCACCAGCACCCACTCGGCCTCGCGCTCGCCTTCCACGCCCAGCGGCATCACGTCCAGCCGCTTGGCGAACTTGACCACTTCTTCGGCGATCGACTTCACGTGGCGGGTCGAGGTACCCGAAGCGACCACCATGTAATCGCAGACGCTGGACTTGCCGCGCACATCGATCTCGACCACGTCCTTGGCTTTCAGCTCCTCCACGGCCTCGCGCACGGTGGCCAGCAGGGCCGGCACGGACGGCGGCGGATTCGGGATGGAGGTCTTGATGACTTGGGCTTGGGTGGTCAAAGCGGGCAACTCGATGGAATTGGCGTGAATTATAGGCCGGTCCGGCCGGCTGCGTGTTCAGCTAGTCGGCGGGGCGCAGCCGTAGAGGCCTTCGTGCGCGATAAATGCCGCCACCGACGCCGGCAGCAGCGCCTGCCAGTCGCCGCCGCCGGCGATGCGCGAGCGCACCGCGCTGGCCGATTCGCCGCGCAACGGCTGCTGCAGCGACCACAGGCGGCCGGCCGGCGAGATGCCCAGCTCGCCCGCCCTGGCCGCCCAGCGGCCCTGCACTGCCGCGGCAAGCTGCGGCGCGGCGGCCAGGTCCAGCGGCGTGCCCGGACGCGCGGCAATGACGAAATGCGCCAGTTCGAACAAGTCTTCCCACTGATGCCAGCTGCTCAGCCCGACGAAGGCATCGGCACCGAGCAGCCAGGCGATCGGTGTCGTGGGGCCGAGCTCGGCACGCAGCGCGCGCAAAGTGTCGACGGTATAGGACGGCGCACGGTCGCGGCTGGCGCGTTGCAGCTCGCGGGTGTCCAGCGCCAGCCCGGGCGTGTCGGCCAGCGCCAGCTCCAGCATGCGCGCGCGCTGCGCTGCGGTGGCGCCGGGTGCGGGACGGTGCGGCGGATCGGCGGCCGGTACCAGGTGCACCAGCGCGCCCAGTTCGTCGCGCGCGGCGCAGGCGATGGCGAGGTGGCCCAGGTGGACCGGATCGAAGGTGCCGCCGTAGTACAGGTGGAGCGGGGATTCGGGATGGAGCCGGGAATCGGGAATCGGGATTGGGGAATCGGAAGAGCGTGGGTTCGGCGCTGCCGGGTGGGAGTTGGTGGGCGGCGAGGTGTGGGCTGCGCTGCTAGAGGTGGCCGCAGCTGCGGCCTGGTCGGGGGTTGCGCTGCGTGGGGAAGCGGGTCGCGCGTCGCCGTTTGCGGCATC
Organism: Xanthomonas sp. WHRI 7064; assembly: GCF_040202355.2. Classification (NCBI taxonomy): domain Bacteria; kingdom Pseudomonadati; phylum Pseudomonadota; class Gammaproteobacteria; order Lysobacterales; family Lysobacteraceae; genus Xanthomonas; species Xanthomonas sp. WHRI 7064. The sequence continues at coordinate 3,086,776 of NZ_CP167821.1, forward strand.
GCCGGCCTTCACGCCAGCAATCTCACCGCGCGGGATTCGGCCACGGCCACCAGCAGGCGTTCCAGGCCGACCCAGGGGTCGCCATCGGCGCGGCCCTTGGCCATGCGATCGACCCGCGAGGCTTCGGCGACGAAGCGCTCCCAGCGGCGCGGTTCGGGGTGCCGTTGCAGCGCGCGCTTGAACGGCGCCTGGCGCGATTCCCATAGGCCCTGCGCCTTCATTTCGTCAGCGAGGTTGCCGCCGTTGGCCTGCACCTTGGCCAAGGACGCGGTGCGCAGCAGTTCCTTGATCAGGATCGGCATCAGCGCGGCCACCGCCTCGCCTTCGGCGCGCAGGCCGGCGAGCATGCGGATCGCTGCGGCCGGCTGCCCGGAGAACGTGGTTTCGGCCAAGCGGAACACGTCGTAGCGCGCGGCATCGGCGACCAGCGACTCCATCGCCTCCAGGTCCAGCACCTTGCCATCGGCCAGCAGCACCAGTTTGTCGATTTCCTGCGCGGCGGCCAGCAGGTTGCCTTCCACCCGTTCGCTCAGGCGCTGCACCGCCGCCGCGTCGGCACGCAGGCCGTGGCTACGCAGGCGGCGCTCGATCCAGTCCGACAGCTCGTGCGGCTTGATCGCCCAGGCCACCGAAATGGTGCCGATGCGGCCGATCGCATCGGCCCATTTGCCCTGGTGCGCCTTGCTCCAGTCGTTGGCGGTGATCAACAGCACCACATCCGGCGGTGGGTTGGCGCAGAAGCGGGTGATGACCTCGGCGCCGTCCTTGCCCGGCTTGCCGCTGGGCAGGCGCACTTCCACCAGCCGGCGCGGACTGAACAGGCTGGGCGCGTTGAAGGTCGCATCCAGATGGTTCCAATCGAACTCACGGCCATCGGCATCGAAGACCTCGCGTTCGCTGATGCCTTCGGCGCGCGCGCGTGCGCGTACCGCATCGGCCGCCTCCAGCACGCGCAAGGTCTCCGGACCGGCGATCAGGTAGACCGGCTGCAGCGGCTGATTGGACTGGCCGGCGAGCTGTTCTGGGCGAAGTTCCATGACTACCTAAGTTCCATCACTACGAAGGCACACGCCACTGCACCGTCACGCACAAGACAGCGTCGGCAGCGATCGTCGGGGCATGCTCACCGCGCAGCAAGCGCGATATGCACCTGGCGCAAGCCAATTCCGCACAGCGTGCGCGGTTGCCCGGCAGATGCGCGGACGGGATGATCACCAGCTGCTCAGTTATTCGACGAAGACGCGGGCGGCAGCGATGCCGGCACGCTCGATTCCGGCGTGGACGGCTGCACCGGCGGTGTGGTGGCCGGCTGCAGCGGCGCGCTGGGCGTGCTTTCCAGCGTCTCGCCGCGCTCCACACGCGCCCGCACGACGCTGTCGATGCGACGCAGGATCGAGGCCGACATGTCCTTACGCAGTTCGTTGGCGAGGATCTCGCGCTCGGTCGCGGTGCCGGTGGCATCCACCGGTGGCGACACGTAGTCGCGCGACAGCTCGATCACCTGCTGCGGCACCAGCACCGAGCCGTTGGCGGTGGTGACGGTGAAGATGGCCGCATAGCGCAGGCTGTATTCCTGCGCGCGGCCCTGGCTGTCGATGGCGATCGGCAGATCGCCCCAACGCTCGGACAACACCTGCACCTGCGCAAAGCCGGTCTTGGCATCTTCGTCGGCCAGGGTGGCGCCGGCGGCCTTGAGGCCACGCCGCAGCAACTTGGCCAGCTCGCTGTACTGCACCGCGGACTGCACCTTCACCGCGGGCGTGTCCGGCGGCAGCGCCAGCGAGTTGCGCAGATGGAAGCCGCAGGCGGTGAGGCTCGAGACCAGCACGAGGGACGCAGCGAAGGCAGTAGGAAATCGAATCATGGGCACAGTCTGGATGAGCGCCCCGGCGGCGGCAACAGGCGGCTAGCCTGCCCGACACCGCGTGAACGGGGCTTGAGAGGGCGCCGCGAAAAACGCGGCGCCCGGGAATGACAAACGCGTCGCCACGCGCCGGTGAAATGAATGACCGCACGCCACTGCGGCAATCTCATATGCGCGTCGCCACACCGGTCCGCGACACTGCCCGGACCGGCGATCGGCAACGATCAGCCCGCCACGATATTCACGATCTTGCCGGGCACGATGATGATCTTGCGCACGCTCAGCCCTTTCAGGAACTTGGCCGCGTTCGGCTCGGCCTGGGCCAGCGCTTCGATCTGCTCGCGTCCGACGTCGGCGGCCACCTCGATGGTGCCGCGCAACTTGCCGTTGACCTGCACCGCCAGGGTCAGCGCGTCGCGCACCAGCGCGGCGGCATCGACCTGCGGAAACGCCACATCTTCCAGCAGCGTCTCGCCGTGGCCCAGCACCTGCCACAGCGTGTGGCTGGCGTGCGGGGTGATCGGGTTGAGCAGCAGCACCATCGCCTCCAGGGCTTCCTGGCGCACCGCCCGGCCCTGCGCACTGGCATCGTCGAACTTGGCCAGCGCGTTGGACAGTTCCATCACCGCGGCGATCGCGGTGTTGAAGCTGTGGCGGCGGCCGTAGTCGTCGCTGACCTTGCCGATGGTTTCGTGGGTCTTGCGGCGGATCGCCTTCTGCTCGGCGCTCAGTGCGGCGGCGTCCAGTGCGGCGGCGGCGCCCTCGCCCACATGCTTGTGCACCTGCACCCACAGCCGGCGCATGAAGCGCGCCATGCCATCGACGCCGGCCTCGTTCCATTCCAGCGACTGCTCCGGCGGGGCGGCGAACATCGAGAACAGCCGCACCGTGTCGGCGCCATACTTGGCCACCATCGACTGCGGGTCCACGCCGTTGTTCTTGGACTTGGACATCTTCTCGGTGCCGCCGATGTGCACCGGCTGGCCGTCGGCGATCAGCACCGCGCCGGTGACGCGGCCGCGCTCGTCGCGCTGGATTTCCACGTCGGCCGGATTGATCCAGTCCTTGCCGCCGTTATCGGCATCGCGATAGAAGGTGTCGGCGATGACCATGCCCTGGGTGAGCAGGTTGGTCACCGGCTCGTCGCTGTCCACCAGCCGCGCGTCGCGCATGAGCTTGTGATAGAAGCGGAAGTACATCAAGTGCAGGATCGCGTGCTCGATGCCGCCCACGTACAGGTCGGCCGGCATCCAGTAGTTGGCGCGGCGATCGACCATGTCGCGTGCGTTGGGGCTGGTGTAGCGCGCCACGTACCAGCTCGACTCCATGAAGGTGTCGAAGGTGTCGGTCTCGCGCTCGGCCGGGCCGCCGCAGTCCGGGCAGGTGGTCTGGCGCCAGGTCGGGTCGGTCTTGATCGGCGAACCGGTGCCGGCAAATTCCACGTTCTCCGGCAGCACCACCGGCAACTGGTCTTCCGGCACCGGCACCGCGCCGCACTTGGCGCAATAGATCACCGGGATTGGGCAACCCCAATAGCGCTGGCGGCTCACGCCCCAGTCGCGCAGGCGGTAATTGACCCGGCGCTGGCCCTGGCCCTTGCGCTCGAAACGCTCGGCCAGTGCCTCGAAGGCGCCGCCGAAATCCAGCCCGTCGAACTCGGCCGAATTGATCAGCTCCAGCGGGCGGCTCTTGTCGGTGTACCAGTCGCGCCACTGGCTGGCGTCCCAGCTCTGCTCGTCGTCGTTGCGCGGCTCGCGCAGCTTGACCACCTGCACGATCGGCAGCTTGTACTTGTTGGCGAACTCGAAATCGCGCTGGTCGTGGCCGGGCACCGCCATCACCGCGCCGGTGCCGTAGCCCATCAGCACGAAGTTGGCCACCCACACCGGCACCTGCTCGCCGCTGATCGGATGCACCGCGGTCAGGCCGGTGGCCATGCCGCGTTTTTCCTGGGTTTCCAGCTCGGCTTCGGAGACGCCGCCGTGCTTGAGCGTTTCCAGCAGCGCGGCCAGCTCCGGATTGGATTTGGCCGCATGCAGCGCCAGCGGATGCTCGGCGGCGATCGACACGAAGGTCACACCCATCAGCGTGTCCGGGCGGGTGGTGAACACGCGCAGCGGGTCCAGCGGTGCACCGTCGGTGTCGCGCACGTCGAACTGGATCTCCAGCCCTTCCGAGCGGCCGATCCAGTTGCGCTGCATGGTCTTGACCGAATCCGGCCAGCCGTCCAGCTGGTCCAGGCCGTCGAGCAGTTCCTGCGCGTAGTCGGTGATGCGCAGGAACCACTGCGGGATCTCGCGTTTTTCCACCAGCGCGCCGGAGCGCCAGCCGCGGCCGTCGATGACCTGCTCGTTGGCCAGCACGGTCTGATCGATCGGGTCCCAGTTCACCACCGCGTTGCGGCGATAGGCCAGGCCCTTGCGCATCAGCCGGGTGAACATGCGCTGCTCGTGCACGTAGTACTCGGGCGTGCAGGTGGCGAACTCACGCGACCAGTCGATCGCATAGCCCAGCGATTTGAGCTGGCCGCGCATGTGGTCGATGTTGGCGTAGGTCCACTTGGCCGGCGCGGTCTTGTTCTTGATCGCCGCGTTTTCCGCAGGCAATCCGAACGCGTCCCAGCCCATCGGCTGCATCACGTTGTGGCCGGTCATGCGCTTGTAGCGGCTGACCACATCGGAGATGGTGTAGTTGCGCACATGGCCCATGTGCAGCGCACCGGACGGGTACGGCAGCATCGACAGGCAATAGAACTTCGGCTTGTCCGAAGTTTCGTCGACCTGGAAGGCGTGGGTGGCATCCCAGAACTGCTGGGCGGAGGTTTCGACCTGCTGCGGGTCGTAGGCGTTCGGTTCGACGGTGGACATTGGGAGCGGATGCTCGGGCGGTGCAAAGCGGCACAGGGTACCGCAGTGCAGCAGGTGCTCCAAACGCTTGCCTCAGGTGGCAGGTCTGGCCGGCCAGCGCCAGGCCGCCACCGCGAGCCAGCCGACCCAGGCCAGGAACGCCAGGCGCTGGGCGATCGCCTGCCGCAGCAGGCCCGGCGGGCCGAACGCCAGCACCGCCACCAGCAGCCCCGCGCCCAGGCTCAGCCATGCCAGTGCGCGGGTGCCGGGCTGGTTGAGCAGCGCGGCGGCGAGCAGCAACATGCCCGGTACGAACGCCACCGCCCACAGCAGCCAGGCGGTGGCATGGGCCTGGCTGGCGCGCCCGTCCAGATCGGTGGGGTCCAGGGGCAAGGCGCCCATGCCGAGAAAGGCCAGCCCGGCCAGCACGATCAACTGCCCGCCCACGCGCAGGCTCCAGCTGGATCTGGCCGGCATGCGCGCCAGCAGGCTGACTCCGGTGGCCATGCCGAGCGCACCGACCAGCACGAACGCCAGCAGGTTGAAGCCCAGCGCATGCGGCACCCCGTTGGCACCGAGCAGCGCAACCGGGTGGCTGGCCTGCAGGTAACCGGGCAGCGCCACGCCGAAGCCGGCCACCGCCAGCACGAATACGGTTGCGGCGATCAGGCCCAGGTAGCGCTGGGTGCCATCGATGCGTGTCATTGCCTTGCTCCAACGCGGGGCGCAGGCTGCGCCACCAGGACGCGGCATTGTCGTGCCGGGCGCGCGTGGCGTGAACCCCTGCCGGCGTGACGGCCGGCCACGCGCCATGCACCCGGGCCGGCCAGCCTTGTGTCGGCCCGGTTTGCCACCATTACCTCCCACTGTTGCCGCAATCACTTCTGGAAGCCCATGTCCGACAAGCCGCACGTATTCGATGCCACCACCGACACCTTCGAGACCGAGGTCCTGCAGAAATCGTTGACGACACCGGTGCTGGTGGACTTCTGGGCCACCTGGTGCGGCCCCTGCAAGTCGTTGACGCCGATCCTGGAAAAGCTCGCCGCCGACTACAACGGTGCCTTCGAGCTGGCCAAGGTCGATGTGGACAAGGAGCAGCAGATCGCCGCCGCGTTCCAGATCCGCTCGGTGCCGACGGTGTTCCTGGTCAAGGGCGGCGAGCTGGTCGACGGCTTCCCGGGCGCGATGCCGGAAGGCCAGGTGCGCGAATTCCTGACCCAGCACGGCGTGCTGCCGGCCGAGCCGCAGGTCGCCGAAGCACTGCCGCCGGCCCCGCTCGATCCGCAGGATCAGATCGCCGCGCTGCGTGAGGCGATCGCCGCCGAGCCGGACAAGGACGAACTCAAGCTGGACCTGGCGCTGGCGCTGCTCAAGACCGGCGACACCGCCGAGGCCGAGCAGTTGATCGACGCCCTGCCCGCCAACCTGGCCACCGACGACCGTGCGGTGCGCGCCAAGGCCCGGCTGAGCTTTGCCAATGTGCTCAAGGACGCGCCGGACGCCGACGCGCTGCAGGCCGCCGTTGCCGCCAACGGCGCCGACCTGCGCGCGCGCCATCTGCTTGGCGTGCGCCACCTGCTCGACGGCCACGACGAGGCCGCGCTGGAGCAGTTCCTGGAAATGCTGCGGCAGGACCGCGCCTTCGACGACAACCTGCCGCGGCGTAGCCTGATCGATGCGTTCCGGGTGATCGAGGACGAAGACCTGGTCGGCCGCTACCGCCGCAAGATGTCGTCGCTGGTGTTCTAAGCACCGCCGGCACCACGGCGCCCGGTCTGCAAGCCGGCCGGGCGCTGCCGTCACCGCCACAGCTTCCATACGCATGCGAATGGTATGCTACGGGCCCGCCCCGCCATGGACCCTGGCCGCATGCGTGCTTCACTGTTCAAGCTCGGTATCAACCTGTGGCCGCCGTACCTGTTCGCCGGGATCCATGTCACCGCGTTGTCAGCCGACTACTGCTACGCACGCGTGGAACTGCGCCAGCGGCCGTGGAATCGCAATTACGTTGGCACCCATTTCGGCGGCAGCCTGTTCGCGATGACCGACCCGTTCTGGATGCTGCTGACCATGCAGAACCTGGGGCGCGACTACTACGTGTGGGACAAGGCCGGCAGCATCGAGTTCGTCAAACCCGGGCGCGGCACGGTGAGCGCGGAGTTCGTCATCGACGACAGCGTGCTGGCCGAGTTGCGCGCCGCCACCGCCAGTGGCGAAAAACATCTGCGCTGGTTCGAAAACGTGGTGCACAACCGCCAGGGCGAGGTGGTGGCACGGGTGCGCAAGCAGTTGTACGTCAGGCGCAAACCGGCACGCTGACACTGGGCGTTCGGCGTGCTGCCGGATGTTCAACACGCTGCATGGGTTTCACGCGCGTCGGCTGGACGTGATCGTGGCGTGCGCAAGCCCGTCATGCCCTCGCGTACGCTCACGAGGTGTTGCGCGCGGCATGCGGACTCTGGGGTCTCCCAACCCACACGGTCTGTCTTCATGAAAACGCTCAACGTCATCACCCTGGTGCTTCTTATCGTCGGCGGCTTGAACTGGGGCCTGGTCGGCCTGTTCCAGTTCGATCTGGTCGCCACGCTGTTCGGCGGCCAGGATGCCCTGCTGTCGCGTGTGGTCTACACGCTGGTCGGCATCTCTGCGTTGTGGCAGCTGGTCCCGCTGTTCCGCAACGACCATGGCGCCAACGTTCACCACACTAGCCCGCACGTGCGCAACAACCCGTAAGCGCACAGCTGCAGCAGGCATGCGCGTGACAGCACGACGCCGGCGCATTCCGCCGGCGTCGTGCTATGCGTACATGCACTTTGCGTCCAGACGCTTTGCGTCCGGGCGCGCGGTCGGCAAGAATCGGGCATCCCTCCCGCTGGCTGCCTTCATGCTTCTGCGCACTGTTGCTTCCGCCTGCCTGCTTGCCCTGGTATTACCCGCTGCCGCCAACGCGGCCTATCGCAGCCCGCAGCAGATCCTGGATGCCTCGCCGGCCAGCGCGTGGCGCGTGCTCGACCCCGAGCGCACGCTGTACCTGGAACTGGATGGCGGACGGGTGATCATCGAGCTGGCGCCGCAGTTTGCGCCCGCGCACGTGGGCAACATCCGCACCCTGGCGCACGAGCGCTTCTGGGACGGGCTCAGCATCTATCGTTCGCAGGACAACTTTGTGGTGCAGTTCGGCGACCCGAATGGCGAGACGCCGGCCAAGGCCAAGTCGCTGGGCTCGGCGAAGACGCACCTGCCGGCCGAATTCGAACGCCCGTCGCAGGGCCTGGATTTCCAGCGCCTGCCCGACAGCGATGGCTGGGCGGCGCAGGTGGGCTTTGTCGACGGCTTCCCGGTCGGGCGCGACAGCGCCAGCGGCAAGACCTGGCTGGCGCATTGCTACGGCACCCTGGGCGCCGGCCGCAACAACGACGAAGACAGCAGCATCGGCGCCGAGCTGTATGTGGTCACCGGGCAATCGCCGCGCCAGCTGGACCGCAACATCACCGTGGTCGGCCGCGTGGTCAAGGGCATGGAGTTGCTCAGCGTGATCCCGCGCGGCCCGGACCCGATGGGTTTCTACGAAGACCCCGCGCAGCGCTCGCCGATCCGCGCCATTCGCCTGGCCAGCGAGGTGCCCATGCCCGAACGCACGCAACTGCAATTGCTGCGCACCGACAGCCAGACCTTCCGCGATGTGGCCGAGGCGCGCCGCAATCGCAAGGACGATTTCTACAAGCGCCCGGCCGGGCATATCGATCTGTGCAATGTGCCGTTGCCGGTGCGGACGCCGCCGGCTGGCTGAGTCGGGAATCGGGAATCGGGAATCGTAAAAGCGGGGCGCGCGTGCTTAGCGGGCGCGCTGGCTGAAAGCGACGCTGCCCAGGATCAGCACTGCGGCCACCAGCATGGTCCAGGTCAGCGGCTCGCCCAGCAGCGACCATGCCAGCAGGGCGCCGAACACCGGCACCAGATAGGTCACCGTGGAGGCGCGTGCCGGGCCGATGCGCTGGATCAGGCGGTAATACATCAGGAACGCCAACCCGGTGCACACCACGCCCAGCGCGGTGGCGCAGGCCCACGCCACTGCCGGCACCGGCGTGGTTGGCCACTGCAACCAGGCCAGCGGTGCCAGCAGCAACGCGCTGCAACCCAGCGTGGACGCCGCCGATGCAGCCGGCGGCAAATCGCCCATGTGGCGCTTCACCAAGTTGTAGCCGATGCCGTACAGCAGCGACGCGGTGGCGCCCGCCAGTGCCGCCGGCCCCACGCTCAACCCGGCCGACTTGCCAGTTGCCAGCACCAGCACGCCGATAAAACCGATCAGCAAGGCCAGCGCGCGACGCGTGCCGATCTTCTCGCCGAAAAACAGGAAGGCGATCAATGCGGTGAACAACACCGTCATCGCATTGCAGATCGCACCGATCGCGGCCGGCGCGTGTTGCGCGCCCCAGGCGAACAGCAGGAACGGCAACGCGGAGTTGAGCACGCCGATCGCCGCCAGCATCGGCCAGCGACGCAGCGGGAAGCGTTCGCGCGCCAGCCACAGGAACGGCAACAGCACCAATGCACCGAGCGCCAGCCGGATTTCCACCAGCGCCACGGTGCCGAACCTGGGTGCGGCCACACGCATGAACAGGAACGAGCAGCCCCAGACGATGCCGAGAAACCCCAGCTCCAGCGGGGTGCGCCATTCGCGTGCCGCAACCGCCGGCTGCGTCGCCGGCTGCGCGCTCATGGCCGCACCTGCGCACGCTGCCGTGATGTGCTGAAACCGCAAGAGACAACATCAGGCAGGCAGACGGGCATGGCACGATCATCGCGATGGGGTACTGCAGCATCGGTTGCAACCGCAGGCGCGACAAGCGCGTAGTATCGAGGCGAGCCACAAATCTCACTCATGCCTCGATGAACCTGCGCCCCACCCTGCTGCCCGCGCTGGGCGTGTTCGCCGCCGCCGCGCGCCACCAGAACTTCGCGCATGCCGCCGAAGAACTGCATCTGACCGCCAGTGCGGTCAGCCACCATGTGCGCAAGCTCGAAGCGCTGCTTGGCGTGACCCTGTTCCAGCGCTTGCCGCGCGGGGTCAAGCTCACCGCCGAGGGCCGCCAGCTGGCCGACGCCGCCACCGCTGCGTTGGCCGAGATCGCCTCGGTGGCCGGCAACCTGCATCCGCGCGAAGACGCCATCCCGCTGCGCGTGACCACCTTGCGCTCGCTTTCGTACTGCTGGCTATTGCCGCGGCTGCCGCGCTTCTGTCGCGCGCATCCGCATATCCGCATGGATCTGCAATCGGACGCGGCGTTTTCTCGCTTCGAAGAAGGCGGCCCGGATCTCGGCATCCGCTATGGCCAGGGCGCCTGGCCCGGATTGACCTCGCATCATCTGATGGACGACGAACTGTTTCCGGTGGCCTCGCCGTCACTGCCGGAGGTCGCTGCGCTACGCACGCCGGCGCAGATCGCGCAATTGCCGCTGCTCACCGACATGTCGCCGCAGGGCTGGCGCGACTGGTTCCGTGCCGCCCAGGTGCGCGGCACCACGCTGCCGCCGATGCACACTTTCAACGACAGCACCGACGCGATGCGCGCTGCGGTCTATGGCCTGGGCGCGGTGCTGGCGCGCAAACACATCGCGCAACCGTACCTGCAGCGTTACGAGCTGGTGCGCCTGCCCGGCCCCACCCTCAAGGCACGCTACGCCTACTACATCGTGCACCCCAGCCACCGCGTCCCCGGCCCTGCGGCAATGGCGTTTATCGATTGGCTCAAGCGTGAGGCACTGGACGAGCGCACACCGATGCCGGCACTGCCGGCGGAGCTGGTGGCGTTGCCGGCAAGCGAGACGTCGAGTACGCCGCGCACGCAGCGACGACCGCGCAAAACGTCGGCAACTGAATGAGGTTGCGCAGCAATCGTCCTTGCCCGCCTACGCGCGCATTACCTCTGCGTTTCTGCCTCCGGGACATCGCCCATTCGCGGAGAGACGAAGAGGTAGCAGCGAAGCCTGGTGCGGCTGTTGTTGCTTCCTCCGGGAGAAGTGCCCCGATGCGGCGAATGAGGGTACGAGCGAAGCCTGGCGCAGTTTGAGTGCAAGTGGCTTCGCCTCGTACCCTCACCCCAATCCCTCTCCCGCAGGAGAGGGGTTTTTGGGGGCGCCGGGGGATTTTGAAGACGCGCGCGTCAGTGGCGCGCAAGCGTTGCCTTAGTCACCCCACAGGAAAGGGGTTTATCGCGGGCGGCAAGAGCGCTCGACGGCTTACCTACGCGATGGAGCAGCCAACGCGCACCATCACCTCGTTTTGTCCTATCGGTGCCTAGGCTTTAACTCCCCAATCCCCAGGACACACCCATGCCTACCCTTCGCATGCGTATCACCGGCACCGACGACGACGCGCGTGCCATCGCCAACCTGCTGCAGAGCATCGAAGGCATCGAGCACGTGGAAGAAGTCGACGACCTGATGCCGCACCTTGACGACGACGATTCCAGCTCGGCCGGCCTGTCCGACGACGAAGGTCCGGGCAGCCACGAGTTCGAAGTGGAAGCCGGCAATGAAGCCACTGCGCAAAAGGTGCGCGACGCCGTGCAGGAACTGGCCCTGCAGCTGGACGTGTTTGTCGAGTACGAATTCGACGAAGGCTGAGCCGGCTGCGTACCGACTGCGCTGCGCTTGCGCGCAGTCGGTGTCTGGAGATATTGCACACCACGCGCTGTACCGCGATCGCGTGCAAGCAGCGCAACCAGGATCGACGTGTTACCACGCAACGCGTCGAGTAACTGCCTGACATAAGCGCCCTTTCTAAAACATGCGCAGCTAATACGGCATCGCCGACCAGCTACGCAGTGGATCAGGACATCCGGCGCCGCCGCGCACGCCAGCGCCATGCCTTCAGCAGCAGCCAGGCGACGCCCCCCCCCAGCACAACCACCGGCAGCAACGCTGCCACTGCGCGGATCACGAAGGCCACGCTGGATGCGAAGACCTGGCCGAACTCGGCTGCCGCCTCGGCAATCTCGCCCCTGCCCTGCTCGCCACCGGTGCCGCGGAAATTGAGCGTCAGCAACTGCGTGCGCACGCGCCGTTGCTGCTGCGCGGCGTCCTGCTGGGTCTGCTGCGCTTCGGCCTCGATCTCGGCAAGCCGCTTGGACAGGGCCAGCAGATCGGTCACGGCCAAGTCGCGGCGCTGCTGCAGTTCGAGCAGGCGCGCATGTTCTTTCTGCAGGCGCGCCTGTGCCAGCCCGGTATCGGCGATCTGCTGCGCCAGATCCTCGGCACGCGTGCTGCGCGCGGCGACATCGCCATGCTGGCCGGCCAGTTGCACCATCGGCTCGATGCCGTCCGGAGCTAACCGCACGCTGACGCTGCCGCTGGGGTCGCGCCCACCGGTTTGTTCCACCGCCAGCAGCGCGCAGTCGCCGAACTGCGCCGACTGGCAGGCAGTGCGTACCGCGGCGATACGTTGATCGATCTGATCGGCCGGCAGTTCGATGCGTACATCGTGCTCATACGCCAGCGCATTGCCTTGCGCGGCGGACGGTGCCGGCGCCGGCGCGCCGCCGTCTGCCGCCATCTCGCCCGACGGCCTCGCACACCCGCTCAGCGCCCAGCCCAGCAACAGGCCGACCGCGTACCACTGCATCCGGCGCCTCATCGGCTGGCTCCATCGGCCGCGTGCATGCTCTGCACGGCCAGACCCGGCGCGGACACGCCGCGCAGCTTGACCGCCACACCGGGCTCGCCGGCCCTGCAACGCACGCCCGCGCTGAAGCGCGCACCGCCGCGCTGGGGGCCGCGGTGGTGATCGACATGCTGCCGGTTGAAGCGATGGCTTCCCGGCGCATCGGGCGCCGCCTGCAGGCGCAATGGCGCGCGCATGCCGGGCCGCAGCAGGCCGCCATGGCGACGGCATGACGCACAACTGCGCTCGTACGCCTCGGTGATCGGCGCATCGGTGTGCGGGTCGAACGCGATGCGTCCGCAATGACAGCTGTCGGCGTCGTGCATGGTGATCCTCCTTGAAAGCGGCCACTCTAAACCAATGGCGGATGCGGACAAGCGCGCACATGCCTATGCTGGCGGATTGCTTCCATCGGAATCCACCATGCGTCAACGTCTGCTTGTCCTCGCCCTGCTCGCCGGCCTCAGCGCCTGCCAGCAGCAGCCCGAATCGCCGCGCGCCGGCACCCCCGATGCCGCGACGCAGGCTGCGCAGACGCCGGATGCGCGCTTTACAGCGCTGTCCAAGCGCGCGCTCGACACCTGGATGCAGCTGTCGCCGGTCACCGCCACTCAGACCGGCGATCACCGTTTCGATACGCAGATCGACGATCTGAGCAGCGCCGGCCGCCAGCGCAGCCTGGATGCGGGCAAGGCCTTGCTGGCCGAACTGGATGCCATCGAGGTGGCCAAGCTGTCGCGCGAGAACCAGGTCGATGCGGCCATTTTGCGCAACCAGCTGCAATCGGAAATCTGGAACACCGAGGTGCTGCAGAGCTGGGCCTGGGACCCGCAGGTCTACAACGGCCTGGCCGGCAGCGCACTGTATGGCCTGATGGCGCGCGACTTCGCGCCGCTGTCCGAGCGCCTGAGCTCCGCCACGCAGCGCATGGAGAAGATTCCCGGCATCTTTGCGCAGGCGCGCGAAAACCTGGACCCGGCCCGCGTGCCGAAGATCCATGCCGAAACGGTGGCCAAGCAGAACAAGGGCATCCTCAGCATCGTCGATACCTTCATCGCGCCCAACATCGGCCAGCTCGGCCCGATCGAAGCAGCCCGCGCGCAGGCCGCCATCGACGATCTGCGCAAGGCCGTGGCCGAGCAGCAGACCTGGCTGGATACCGTGCTAGTGCCCAATGCCAAGGGCGATTTCCGCGTCGGTGCGCAGATCTACGACCAGAAGCTGAAATTCGCGCTGCTGTCGTCGTTGTCGCGCGCCGAGATCAAGCAGCGCGCCGAGTCCGAGCTCAAGCGCGTCCGTAGCGAGATGTACGGCATTGCCCGCACGGTGCTCAAGGACAAGCCCGGCGCACCCAAACTGCCCGAGACGCCCAACGACGACCAGCAGCAGGCCGCGATCGAGGCGGCGCTGGAACTGGCCTATGCCGACAAGCCGGCACGCGACAAGGTGGTGGACGATGCCAAGGCCGCACTGGCGCAGTCCACCGAGTTCGTGCGCCAGAAGGATTTGATGACGCTGCCTGATTCGCCGGTGGACATCATCCTGATGCCGGAATTCCAGCGCGGCGTGGCGGTGGCGTATTGCGATTCGCCCGGCCCGCTCGACAAGAACCTCAAGACCTTCTATGCGGTCTCGCCGATTCCCGACGACTGGAACGACCAGCAGGTCGATTCGTTCCTGCGCGAATACAACAGCCGCATGATCCACCTGCTCAGCATCCACGAAGGCACCCCGGGCCATTACCTGGAAGGCTGGCATTCGGCCAAGTTCCCCTCCACGCTGCGCGCGGTGCTGCGCTCGGGCATGTTCGCCGAAGGCTGGGCGGTGTACACCGAACGCATGATGCAGGAACAGGGCTATCTGGATAACGACCCGCTGTTCCACCTGGTGCAGCTCAAGTTCTACCTGCGCACCATTGCCAACGCCATCCTCGATCAAGGCGTGCATGTGGATGGCTGGGAACGCGACAAGGCGATGCACCTGATGACCCACGACACCTTCCAGCAGGAAAGCGAAGCGGCGGGCAAGTGGGTGCGTGCGCAGCTGTCGTCCGCGCAGCTGCCGACCTACTTCGTCGGCGTGCAGGAACATCTGGACACGCGCAAGGCCGTGCAGGACAAGCTGGGCAAGGACTTCAACCTGAAGGCGTACCACGACCAGATGCTGTCCTACGGCGCTCCACCGGTGCGCTTTGTACGCGAGTTGATGCTGGACCAGCCGATCGAGTGATTGATCCTTCTCCTGTCGGGAGAACAAGCACTCTTCGCCCCTCGGGAGAAGGTGCCCCGCAGGGGCGGATGAGGGGGCGGGCGAAGCCTGATGTGGCCGGAACTAGCAAGAGGCTTCGCCCCGTACCCTCACCACAACCCCCGCTCCGCGCCCCGGCCCGCGCTTGCGGCGCGGGCGCTCCAAGGCACGCGCGCCAGTGGCGCGCAAGCCGCGCCTTGCCGCCCCGGCAGGAGAGGGGCGTGTTGCTGCGGTGGTTGCACGTGTGCGCAACCCGCGAAAGCCTCTCACCCATCCGCCGCAACAAACCCGCCGGTCTGCCGCGCCCACAGGCGTGCATACAGCCCGCCCTGCGCGATCAGTTGCGCGTGCGTGCCGGTCTCGACGATGCGTCCGGCATCCATCACCACCAGCCGGTCCATGCGCGCGATGGTGGAGAGGCGGTGCGCAATCGCGATGACGGTCTTGTTGCCCATCAACGCGTCCAGGCTGTCCTGGATCGCCGCTTCCACTTCCGAGTCCAACGCCGAGGTGGCCTCGTCCAGGATTAGGATCGGCGCATCCTTCAGCAGCACGCGCGCAATGGCGATGCGCTGCCGCTGACCGCCCGACAGCTTGACCCCGCGTTCGCCCACATAGGCATCGAATCCGCGCCGGCCTTCGCCATCGACCAGGGTGTCGATGAAGCCTTCCGCGCGCGCCTTGCGCACCGCTTCCAGCATCTGCGCGTCGCTGGCCTGCGGCCTGCCATACAGCAGGTTGTCGCGGATCGAACGATGCAGGAGCGAGGTGTCCTGGGTGACCAGGCCGATCTGCCCGCGCAGGCTTTCCTGGGTGACCTGGGCAATGTCCTGCCCGTCGATGAGGATGCGCCCCTGTTCCAGGTCGTACAGCCGCAGCAGCACGTTGACCAGGGTCGACTTGCCCGCGCCCGACGGCCCGACCAGGCCGATCTTCTCGCCGGCACGCACCTGCAGGTCCAGCCCGGCGATCACACCGCCGCGCTTGCCGTAATGGAAATGGATGTGCTCGAACTGTACCTGGCCGTGCGTCACCTGCAGCGGCGTGGCGTCTGGCGCGTCCTGCACCAGCACCGGCTGCGAGATGGTCTGCATGCCGTCCTGCACGCTGCCGATGTCTTCGAAGATGCCGTTGACCGTCCACATGATCCAGCCGGACATGTTGTGGATGCGGATCACCAGGCCGGTGGCCAGCGTGATCGCGCCCACGCTGATCTGGCCGCGGCTCCACAGCCACAACGCCAGCGCGCAGGTACCCACGATCAGGAAGCCGTTGGCTACCGCGATGGCGGTATCCATCGTGGTGGTCACGCGCGTCTGCCCGCGATGCTTCACCGCCAGCTCGTCGATCGCATCGCGCACATAGGCCTGTTCGCGGCCGGCATGGGCGAACAGCTTGAGCGTGGAGATATTGGTGTAGCCGTCGACGATGCGCCCAGTGGCCTTGGAGCGTGCATCCGACGCGATCCACGCGCGCGCCTTCATGCGCGGCACGAAGAACGCCAGCAGCGCGACATACACCACCAGCCAGATCAGCAGCGGCAGCATCAGCCAGGGGTCGGCCTGCGCAAACAGCCACAGCGCGCTGCCGGTATAGACCACGATGTACCAGAGCGCATCGACCATCTGCACCGCCGATTCGCGCAGCGAGGTCCCGGTCTGCATCACCCGGTTGGCGATCCGGCCGGCGAAATCGTTGTTGAAGAAGCCCAGGCTCTGCCGTACCACGTAGTTGTGCATCAGCCAGCGCGAGCGGTTGCTCAGGCCCGGAACGATCGCCTGGTTGACCAGCAGATTGTGCAGCCCGGTGAACAGCGGGCGCGCCACCAGTGTGATCGCCGCCATCCAGAGCAATTCGCCGGCATGCCGGCGGAAGAAGTCCGCTCCCGGCCGCTCGGCCAGCATGTCGACGATGCGCCCGAGGAAGTCGAACATCGCCACTTCCACCAGGGCCAGCAGCAGACCGGCGATCAGCGTGGCCAACAGGATCGGCCACAACGGCCGCAGATAATGCAGATAGAACCGCCACACGCTGCGCGGCGGCATTTCCCGCTCGATTGGCGGGAAGACATCGATCAGGGATTCGAACCAGCGAAACATCGCAGACACTTTCGGGAAAAACCGGGAGCTCAGGCTAGCTGATCGCGCGTCAAGCTGCAGTGGCGCTGACGTCGGGTTGCTGCAGCATCACCCGCACGGCAGGCTGCGATGCGCACGACAGGCAACCGGGCCCGTCGCATCAGTTCCGATGGCCCAGGTCATGCGGCGTCGGTCGCGCTTACTCGCGGACACGTGCGAGCAGGCGGTTGACCTCGGCCAGATCGAAATGGCCCGGATCGAAGCGCCCGCCCAGGGTGGCCAGCTTCTGCACATGTTGCGCATGCTCCGGGTCGGCGATGATCCGCAGCAAGGCCTGGTAGCTGTCGATTCTTTCGCTGCTCTCCGGCGGGCAGGCATTGGCGCCGTCCACGCAACGAGCCGCGCGCAGGCTCGCGTCCGGTGGCAGGATCGCCTCGACCTGCACGCGGTGCTGCCAACCCGCGCCGGCACCGTAGAAATAGTCGAACCGCTCCAGCTCGCCCACCGCGCTTTCGATGCTGACCCGGGCGGCATGCTTGAGCCGTGGCCGCTCCGGCATATCCAGCCCGGACTCGCCGTAGCGGCCGCCGCCCAGGTCGAATTCGTACGGATGCGCACCGCTCCAGCCCATCACCGGTTGCAGCACACGATGCAGCGTGGCCAGGCGCAGCGCTCCGGCCACCAGCACGCGGCGCCAGATCAACGGCGCGCTATCCACCAGCGAAACATGCAGCTGATACACCGGCTCAGGCGCGGGCGCCACCTGCTGTGCAGCTTTCTTCTTGGCCTTGGTCATCGGGTCTTGGTCGTGTGTCTCAGTCGCCAGTATGGCGGCAGCGGCCTGCGCCTGCATGGCCCGCCCCGTCAGCGCTGCACCATGCAGTGTGCGATGTGCGGCATGTCGCGCGATCACGCCTCGACGATGCCGCCCACCGTTACGCCAGCATCATTCCGCCGCCGCCCTCGCGCGCCAGGAT
The DNA here is from genome assembly GCF_040202355.2 of Xanthomonas sp. WHRI 7064. Taxonomy (NCBI): domain Bacteria; kingdom Pseudomonadati; phylum Pseudomonadota; class Gammaproteobacteria; order Lysobacterales; family Lysobacteraceae; genus Xanthomonas; species Xanthomonas sp. WHRI 7064. The sequence continues at coordinate 3,104,457 of NZ_CP167821.1, forward strand.
TTACGCCACATCCGCTGCACGCGCCGGCAGGCGCAGGCCGAACAACAGGTCATACAGGATCGGGATCAAGCCCAGCGTTACCAGCGTGCCCAGCGCCAGGCCACCGATCATGGTGATGGCCATTCCGGTCCACAGCGGCCCGGCAAACAGCATCAGCGGAATCAAGCCGACGATGCAGGTGAGCTTGGTCATCACGATCGGGCGCAGGCGCTTGACCGCCGCGGCGATCACCGCCTCGCGGCGTGGCAGGCCATCGGCAAGCTCGGCATCGATGCGTTCCAGCAGCAGCACCGCGTTGTTGACGATGATGCCGGCCAGCGCCAGCAGGCCGAAGGTCGCCATGAAACCGAACGGATAGCCGGTGATCACCAGGGCCAATGCCGCACCGATCAGCACGAACGGGACTGCCGACATCACGATCAGCAGCTTGCGGAACGAGTTGAACTGCCACACGAACAGCAGCAGGATCGCGCCCAGTGCGTGCGGCATGTATTGGAGCAGGGCCTGGTTGGCCTCGGCAGAATCCTCTAGCTCGCCACCGATCTCCAGCCGATAACCGGGTGGCAGCTTGAGCGCGGCCATCGGCACCGACAGGCGCTCGACGATCTCGGTCGCGGTCAACCGCGGGTTGCGTGCGGTCACGGTGATCGCACGGCTCAGGTTGCGCCGCTGGATCGCCGACGGCTCGCTGTCGTGCAGCACCGTGGCGACCGCCGCCAGCGGCACTGGCGCGCCGCCGGCTTGCGGGTACACCAGGGTGTCGCCAGGTGTGCCGTCGGCGGCGCGTTCCTGCGCACTGCCACGCCACACCACGGCCACCGAGCTGCCATCGTCGCGCAACAACGAGGCATCCACGCCGCTGTAGCGCGCCTGTAGCGCCTGCGCAATGTCCTCGCTGCTCACCCTGGCACGCCGCGCCCTGAGCTGGTCCACCTGCACCACGTAGCGCGGAATGCGCGCCTGCCAATCGTCCTGCACATCCACGGTGCCCGGCAACGCGCGCAGCGCCTTTGCAATCGCAGCGGCGGCGCTGCGCAGTACTGTCTCGTCGGGGCCGACCACGCGATACACCGCCATGCCGGCTTCGGTCGCGCCCAGCGAGAACCGCTTCGGTTCGGCGCGCACGGTGGGGAAGTGGCTGCGGACATGCGCACGTGCCCGCGCTATTACTGCATCGAGATCGGTGCCCGGGCGCACGCTCACGGTGAAGTACGCCATATTGGCCGCCGGCAGCGGGGGATTGAGGCCCAGCACGATGCGCGGGCCGCCATCGGCGACATAGCCGATGCTGTCCACCACCTCCGGGTTGGCGCGCCGATCGGCCAACCAGCGGCTCAGCGCGCGCACCGTGCGCAGGGTTTCACGCGCATCACTGCCTGCCTGCAAGGTCACCGGCATCTGGAACTGCAGACGATCGGACTTGGGCAGAAAGTCGTAGGGGATCGACACCAGCACCGCGACCGCCACCGCCAGCATCGCCACCATGCCGGCGATAAACAGCGCCTTGTGCATCAGCACGCGCTCGATGAGGCGGCGGTAGCCACGATAAAAGCGCGACAGTTCCTGTTCGCTGCCGTGTGCGACATGTGCCTTGGCGAAATACATGCACAACAGCGGCGTCACCGTGATGCTGAGCAGCCACGAGCCCAGCAAGGTCACCCCGAGCACGGTAGCCAGCGAGCGCAGATATTCGTTGGTGCTGTTCTGGCCGAAAAAGAACGGCGAGAACGCCAGCACGATCACCAACGATGAGGTCAGCAACGGGGTGGCCAGGGAGCGGCCGGCGTCGATGCAGGCCTGGCGGCGCTGTTCTCCGGCAACCAGGCGGCGCTCGATGTCTTCGGCAATGACAATGCCGTTGTCCACCAGCAGGCCGAGCGCCAGGATGATCGCCGCGATCGACACCGTCTGCAGCTCCACGCTCAGCACGCGCATGACGATCAGCGAGGCGAAGATGGTCAACGGCACGATCGCGCCGACGATCAGGCCGGTGCGCCAGCCCAGGAACAGCATCACCACCGCCATGACGATGACGATGGTCTCGCCCATGACGTGGTGCATCTTGCCCATCTCGCGCTCGACCACGTCGGCCTGGAAGGTGACCACGTGCTGCGCAAAACCTGCGGGCAATTCCTGCGCGGTCTGGTCCAGCTTGGCGCGCAGCGTTTTGCCGAAATCGGCGATATTGCTGCCAGGCTTCATCGAGACCGACACCACCACCGCCGGCTGGCCCTGGTAGACGGCAGCGCTTTCCGGCGGATCGGCAGGCGTCACCTGTACCTGCGCCAGCTCGCCCAACGCCACTTCACGCACGCCATTGGCATTGGGTGTCGGCAAGGTCAGCAACAGGTTCCGCAACTGCGCAGGCGAGCGTATCTCCCCGGAAGTCGCAACCGTCATCGCCAGCCCGGACACCGTCGCCAGCCCGCCGGAGGCCACCACATTCTGCGAGCGCAACTGCGCCATTACGCTGGCAGGGCTCAGTCCGGTCGCCAGCAGCCGCGCGCGATCGAATGCCACATACACGCGCTCGTCCTGCAGCCCGTACAACGCCACCTGCTCCACGCCAGGCAGGGTATACAGCTGCTCGCGCAGGCGCCGCAGCGGCCCGCGCATCTCGCTCATCGAATAGCCCGGTGCGGTGACTGCGATCGAGGCCACCGACACCCGTCCGAAGTCATCGTCGACCAACGGTCCCTGCGTGCCCGCAGGCAGTTGCGCACCCGCCTCGGCCGCCCTGGCGCGCACGCGCTGCCATAACGCCGGCAGATCCTGCACATCGTCGTAAGCGGTCAGCTGCACGATCGCGCTGCCTGGCCGCACCGTGCTCACGATGCGCTTGATGCCGGCCAGTTCGCGCAGGCGCTCCTCAAGGGGGCGCGCCAACAGGGTTTCCACCTGCTCGCTGGGCATGCCCGGAAACGCCACCGACACAATGGTGTCGCGCACGGTGACCGAGGGTTCTTCCTGCGAGGGAAAACCGACGAACGCCACGATGCCGCCGAGCAGGATCATCACTGCCGCGAACAAGGTCAGCCGGCTCGATCTCATCGCCATCCGGGTCAGCATCATGGCGCCTGCCCTCCGCTCAGCTGCGTCTGCATCTGCATCTGCATCTGCAACGGTGCCACCGGCTGGCCATCGATCAAGAAGCCCACACCTGCGCTGACCACCTGATCGCCGGCCTGCAGCCCGCGCCGGACCTGAATGCGGCCGCCGACGATCGACCCGAGCTCGACTGCGCGCTCGCGCACGATCCGCTGTGCCGGCTGATACACGAACACGCTGGCCCGTTGGCGATTGAGCCTGGGCAGTACCGCAGACAGCGGCACGCTGGGCGTGCTCGCAGCCTGCGCGGGCAACTGCAGCAGCACACTGTCGCCACTGCGCATCGCGTGCGGCGCGCGCACCACCTCCAGAATCGCCAGCGCAGCGGCACCGTTATCCAGCCGGCTGGACAGGCTGCGCAGGCGCAATGTCAGCGGCACCGCAGGCTCGTCGGCCAGCGTGGCCTGCACAGTCTGCCCAGGCGTCAGCCCTGCGGCAGCAACAGGCGGCAGATTGGCGAGCAATTGCAGATGCGCCTGCCCTTCCAGCTGCAACACTCCCTGCCCCGCCCCCACATCGGCCTGCGGTTGCTGCAGGCGTGCGACCACGGCGCCATCGAAGGGTGCGCGCAGCTCGCCAAGACGCGATGCACGCCGCGCCAGCGCCAGGTCGGCCTTTGCCACCTGCAGTTGCGCGGTTGCCGCATCCGCCGCCGCGCGGGCGGCGGTCAGCGTCGCCGCCGAACTGGCACCATCGTCGAACATGGCGTGCTGCTGGTGCAGTTGCAGCTGCCGCTCGCCGGACTGCGCCATCGCCGCGCGCAGGTTGGCGTCGGCCTGCTGCTGACGCAATTGCAGCGGCTCGGCATCCAGGCGTGCCAGCACCTGCCCTTTCTGTACGCGGTCGCCCACATCCACCAGCACGGCGGCGATGCGTCCGCCGCTCTCGAACGCCAACTCGGCCCGTTGTTGCTGACGCGCCATTGCCGGCACCTGCAGCCACCCATCGCGGCCGGAGCCGAAGCGCTCCAGCTTGACCGCCCGCGGGGTCTCGGCCGCCGGTGCATCCGGCCGGCTGCAGCCGGCCAGCACCAGCAACAGACCGCAACACACCATGGTGCGAAGAACATCCATCATCACGCTATCCCCTGCCATGTGCCGCTCAGCGGCTGTAGGTCACTGCAACCGTGCCGCCGACAAAACTGCGGCGTGCGACCAGCGGGCTGTCCGTGGCGTTGTCCGCATAGCGGGTGCCGGTCACGCTCACGGTGGTGGCCCAGTGATCGCCCAGCGCATGCGTCCAGCTGCTGCCTACCGCAGCGGCGTACAAGCCGGAACCGGTATGGAAGGCCTGCCAGCGCGTCCGCGCCGCCTGCGCGGCGGTGACCCCGAAATAGGCCTGATTGAAGCGACGATCGCCGGCATGCACATCCAGATCCAGCGTCACCGTGTCGCTGGCGCCATGCAGCAGGGTGAACTCCACGCCGGCGCGATAGCGGTTGCGCCGCGCGTCCTGCTTGAGCGCGAATTCGGCTTCCGCGTTGACGTTCATGTACGGCGTGATCGGCTGCATCACCAATGTGCGTGCGGTGACCGACCCCGGTACATCGCCCATGCCGGCCAGCACGCGCGAACCCGGACGCCAGTCGCTGTCGCGTTGCAGGCGGCCCAGGTCGTAATACAGCGACTGCGACAGATAGAAGCCGGAATCGCTCTGGAACTGCAGACCCGCGCCACGCGCGGTGTCGAAGAACAGCATGCCGCGCTGGACCACCAGCACCGGGTTGGCCTGCACGCGCGCGCGCTCGGCGCCGGCATACCGCGGTGCCGCAACCGCTGCCGCGCCCACGGTGAGATCGGTGTGGTCGCCCAACAGCCGCGAGCTGCCGGTCAGATCGGTCTGCGCGTGCGCAAGGCATGGCAGCAGCAGGCTGGCAACGAACGGCCAGGCGCGCAGTGTGGTGTCACGAGGCAGCTGCATGGAAAACAGGATGGCCATGAAAATCTCCGTCAGCGATCAGGAAAGGGATGGCAGGCAAACACCGTAGAACGCCTGAAACAGTGCAATCCGGCTCAACAGGCGTTGGCGTGCGGTGGTCAGGTAATCCAGTTGCACCTGCGTGGCGCGCAGGTGCTCGGTCAGCAGCGTGGTGCGATCTTCCAGGCCTGCCTCCACGCGCCTGCTGAGCCGTGTCATGCGCGATTGCTCACGCTCGGCCTGCGCACGTGCACGCGGTTCGGAGTCGGCCAGGGTGGCGTGCGCGTCGAGCGCATCGGCGACCTCGCGGAAGGCGGACTGGATCGCCTGTTCGTAGGCCGCGACATCGGCGCGCTGGCGCAGCTGCGCCAGCGCGAGATTGGCGCGGTTACGGCCGCCGTCGAACAACGGCAGGTTCAATTGCGGGCTGAAGCTCCACATACCGTGGCCGGCGGAAAACAGCCCGTTCAAGCCATCGCTGGCGGTGCCCACGCTGCTGCTCAGGGTGATCGATGGAAAGAACGCGGCGCGTGCGGCGCCGATGTCGGCGTTTGCCGCGCGCAATTCCAGCTCAGCCTGCTGGATGTCCGGGCGTTGCAGCAACAACGAGGAATCCAGCGCACGCCACGCCGTGCTGGGTGTATCTGCGGCAATCATGCGCTGCAGGTCGCCTGGCACCGGCAAGCTGTCGTAGCCAACCAGCAGTTGCAGCGCGCGCAATGCCGCAGCGTGGTCGTCGGCGCCCTGCAAGGCCGCGGCATGGGCCTGATCGGCCTGATGCTGCTGGCCATCGCGTTGGTCGCGCGCGATCAGCCCGATCCGGTACTGCCGCTGTGCGATGGCCAGCAGCGCAGCACTGTCGGCATCGGCTGCTTGCAGCTGCTGCAGCGCCTGGCTGCTTGCGCGTTCGGTGGTGTAAGCGCGCAGCACCTCGGCAACCAGCGCGCCCCGTGCCGCATCGCGCACATGGGTGCTGGCCAGATAGCGCTGCCGCGCCGCCTCGGACATGGCCTGCAGCTTGCCGAAGAAGTCCAGCTCGAGATTGCCGATGCCGACGTTGGCAACGACCAGATCCTGCGCGTAGCGCGCGTCCAGCGCCGGATCGTCGAAGCGCTGCCGCACCTGTTGTGCACCCACGCCGATGCTTGGCACGCGCGCGGCGCGCTCGATACGGTACTGCGCCCGTGCCTGCTCCACCTGCAAGGCGGCGCGACGGAAGTCGCTGTTGTGCGCAAGTGCGCGTTGCAGCAACGGCCGCAGATCGCGATCCGGTGCGAACGCCTGCACAAACGCGCGTTCCTGCAGATTCAGCTCGATCCCCACCGGATCGCTCGATCCCACAGTGGCCACCGCCTGCTGGCTGCCGAAGGTGCCCGGCACGGTCACCGCCGGTCGCTGGTAAGTCGGCGTCAATGAACAGCCGCCCAGCAACATGGCGATTGCCGCATTACGCAGGGCGCGGAAACAACGAGGCGCGGTCATTTGTGGAATCATGATGTCGGAGCACACGAGCCAATCTCGACCGACATCCTCGCCCTGCAGCGTCCAGGTTGTTTTCGGGAATTATCCAGATTTGATCGAGACGACAGGGCAACACGCCATGACAGGCAAAAAGGTTCTGCTGGTGGAAGACGACGCAGACAGCGCCAGCATCCTGGACGCCTATCTGCGTCGCGACGGCTTCGACGTTGCCATCGCCGGAGACGGCGAGCGGGCGATTCACCTGCATCGTCAGTGGGCGCCGGATTTGGTGCTGCTGGATGTGATGCTGCCCAGGCTCAGCGGTATCGAAGTGCTGTCGGCGATCCGCCGCGCCAGCGATACGCCGGTCATCATGGTCACCGCCATCGGCGACGAGCCGGAGAAGCTGGGCGCACTGCGCTATGGCGCCGACGACTACGTGGTCAAGCCGTACAGCCCCAAGGAAGTGGTGGCGCGCGTCCATGCAGTCCTGCGCCGAAGCGTGGCGGTGCGTGCGCCGGGCGAGCCGCTGCGGCATGGCCGCCTGAGTGTGGACCTGGCTGCAGTGGTGGCCACCGTGCAGGACCCGGCCGGGGCTCAGCTGGCACTGGACCTGACCCCGACCGAATTCAACCTGCTCGCCATCCTGCTCAAGACGCCGTTCAAGGCATTCACTCGCAGCGAACTGCTCGACGCCTGCCTGCCCGACAGCGATGCACTGGAACGGGTGGTGGATTCGCACATCCACAACCTGCGCCGCAAGCTGGAGGTGCACGGCATCACCGGCGTACTGGTCACCGTGCGCGCGGTGGGATACCGCTTCCAATGAATGCCCTGCGGCGCTTCAACGCCTGGCGCCGGCAAGCGCCGCTGTGGATGTGGGTGGGCGTGCGGATGAGCGCGCTGGCAGTGGTGACCGTGGTGGTGATCGCCTTCGGCATGTGGTGCTACTTCAACCTGCGCGACAGCCTGATCCTGGGCAAGCTGCCGGCGGCGGCCCGCACCGAAATCGAACAACTGCGCGAACAGCCGGTCGCCAACGAGGCACGCCTGTGGCAACTGCTGCAGCAGTACTACGATGTGGAAAATTTTCTGCCCGGGCTGGCCAACCCCGACTGGTGGACGCTGTGGGCCATGGTCGCCCTCTCCATCCCGGTGATCCTGGTCTGCGGGCTGCTTGCATCGCGTCCGTTGTCGCGGCAATTTTCCCAGGTGGCCAGGGCCGCGCATCGGGTCAGCGATGGCGACTTCGGCGCACGCGCGCAGGTGGTGGCAGGCGCACCGGACGAGCTTACGGCGCTGGCGGACGACTTCAACGCCATGAGCGGCAAACTGCAGCAGTACGAACGCGAACTGCGCGAGTCCAGCGCAATGCTGGCGCACGAACTGCGCACCCCGCTCAACGCAGCGATGGGCCGCGTACAGGGCATGCTGGACGAGGTCTTCCCGCGCGATCCCGAACAGCTGCGCCTGGTCCATCGCCAGCTGGAACAGATCAACCGGCTGATCGGCGACCTGCATCTGGTGTCGCTGGCGCGTGCCGGCCAGCTGGTGCTGGAGCCGGACAGTTTCGATCTGCATGAGCTGATTGCCGAGCGGGTGGAATGGGCAGGCCCGACAATCCGCGCGTTGCAGACGACGGTCACCGCGCCGGCACCTTCCGGGCTACGCGTCTGCGCCGACCGCCATCGCCTGGGCCAGGTGTTTTCCATCCTGATCGACAACGCACTGCGCTACGCCGCCGCAGGCAAGGTGCTGGATATCGAGCTGCGCCGCGATGGTGCGCATGTGCTGGTCACGCTCGGCGACCGCGGCCCCGGCGTGGAGCCGGCGCAGCTGCCGCACCTGCTGGACCGCTTCTGGCGCGCGGACAGTTCACGCGCGCGCCATTCCGGTGGCAGCGGCCTGGGCCTGGCAATCGCCTCGGCCATCTGCCAGGCGCACGATGGCCGCTTGATCCTGGGCAATCGCGCCGGCGGCGGGTTGTTGGCCAGCGTGCAACTGCCGTTGTCGCGCTGAGGCGTTCGCGCGGTTACGCCGCCGCGCTTGCGTCGGCCTGGCATGCCAGGCCGCTGCGAGCATCAACGCTGCTGCAGGCTCGGCACCGCAGCGGTCACGTCGGCATGGCGACGCATGATCCAGTTGAACAGCGGCGTAGCCATCAGCGTGGAGAGAATTGCCATCAGCACCAGCACCGAGAACAGGCCTTGTTCGATCACGCCGGCCTGCAACCCGATGTTGATGATGATCAGTTCCATCAAACCGCGTGCATTCATCAGCGAGCCGATCGCCATCGCATCGCGGTTGTTCTCGCCGGTGATGCGTGCGGCGGCCCAGCAGGCCAGTCCCTTGCCGATGAACGATGCGGCCAGAATCGCCACGCCGGCCAGCATGATCTGCGGCTGCAGCAACACGCTCAGTTGCGTCTTCAAGCCGGAATAGGTGAAGAACATCGGCAGCAGGAACACCACCACGAACGGCTGCATCATCTCGCGCAATTTTTCGGTCAACGCGCCCCTGGGCAGGCAGACGCCGAGCAGGAAGCCGCCGAAGACTGCATGGATGCCGATCGCATCCATCGCCCAGGCGCTGAGGCAGAACAGCATCAGGATGACCGCCAACACGCCATTGCTCAGCGGTTGGTCCTGCACCACGTAACGCTCGAGACGACGCAGCAGATGCCGGCCGACAAAGATCATGAACGCCGCATACGCAACGCCGCCGCCGATGGCCAGATAGGCGCTGCCCCAGCTGCCGCCGAAGCTGGCCAGCACCACGGCAAGAATGCACCACGCCGCCGCATCGTCGAACGCACCTGCAGTGAGTGCCAGCGTGCCCAACGGGCTATTGGTCAGCCCGCGCTCGTGGATGATGCGCGCCAACATCGGGAAGGCGGTGATCGCAATGGCCGCGCCCAGGAACAGCGATGCCTCCATCAACTTGGCTTTTTCCGAGAACAAGCCCTCCACGTTGATCAGCCACGGACACATCGCGAAGGCCAATGCGAACGGCACCGCGATCCCGGCCAGCGACACGCTCATCGCGCTGCGATAGCGTGCGCGGAAATGATCGCTGCGGAAGTCGGTGCCGACCAGGAACATGTACAGGCCCACGCCGAACTGGGCCAGCACATACAGCACGTCCAGCGTCTGCTTGGGAAACAGCGCCGCCTGCACATCCGGCAGCACCATGCCGAACAGCGACGGCCCCAACGCCACGCCGGCAATCATCTCGCCGACTACCTGCGGCTGCCCCACCCGCTTGGCCAGCAATCCCACCAGACGACAGATCAGCAGGATCACCGCAGCCTGCAAGAAGAAATACACCGACATCTGCGGAGTGGTCATGCGTTGGGCAACATCCCTGAGAAGTGCGCGGATCATAACGAGCCATGCCGGCCGGCGATAGCTATCGTGCAGCTGGCGCCAAGGCACCGGCGGGCGTCGGCACGCCATCCTGCACCGGCAGGCCCGACCGCGTGACGCCTGCGCGCCGAGCCCGGTTGCCGGCACGCGCCACGATCAATTTCTCCTGCAGCCCACATCGCGGCGCAGATGGCACGCCAAAGCCCCGCAATCGGTTGGGGATAGCGTGGACGTCACACCGATACTGCACTGGTCGCCGGCCACTACACGCTCCGTGCAGTGACCGTGCCCCGCTTGCAGGACGAGTGATGTGTCACTTGTGCCCCGCTTGCTCCGCTGCCACCGGCGTCAACACCAGGTCCTGGAAATCGAAGCTGAAATCGGTCAGCGGCGAGATCGCCTCCATCCGCATCTCGCGCACCGCGCCATCCGGGGTCAGCGCGAAATTGACGAAGGCATCGGCATTCAGGCTGCGATCGTCCCAGCGCACGATGAAGCTGTCGTGCTGCCAATGCTCCAGCGTTCCAACGAGCTGCGCGGTCTTGGAAAACTGCAGACGCAGGCGCTTGCCGTCCTGGCGGATCACCACATCGCCGTACCACGGGTCGCGATAGGTCGACGCATAGCTGCGCAACGGCAACGACGGCGTGGAGCGCGCTGCGCGTGCGTCCTGATGCTTCTTCCAGCTGGTGTCCGCATCGCCGTCGGCCTTGGCCACTGCCTTGGCATAGGCGGCGGTCCAATCGGTGGCCGGCACCTGCAGGAACGCATCCAGCACCTGCAGGGTCACCGCATTGAAGGCCGCACCGATCTCCTGATTGGTCAGCACCACCACGCCCAGCTGCTGCTCGGGCACCAGCGTCAGCCGCGACACCATGCCCGGCCAGCCGCCGGTGTGCCATACCAGCCGATGGCCGCGGTAATCGCTCAGGCTCCAGCCCTCACCGTAGCCGGCAAAATTGGGGCGTGCCGCCGCCAGCTCCGGCACGGCCGGGTCGGCAATCGCAATCGGCGTGATCATCGACCACATCTCCTGCTGCCGTTTGGCACTGAACAGCGGCGTGCCATCGGGCAGGACGCCGCCGGCCAGTTGCACCTTCATCCACAACGCCATGTCGTGCGCGCTGGAATAGATGCCGCCGGCACCGGAGTTGTTGGACCAGGTCAGCGGCGCGACCGTGCGCAGCTCGGTGAAGTCGTACTTGGCATGGCCCACGGCCGCGTTGTCGCCCGGCTGCAGATGGTCGGCATTGAAGCGCGTGCCACGCATGCCCACCGGGGCGAAGATGCGTTGCTGCAGAAACGCCGCATAGGTCTGCCCGGAGACCTGCTCGATCACCTTCTGCGCCACCGCGTACAGGATGTTGTCGTAGGCGTAGCGATCGCGGAAACCGCCCTTCAGCGGCACCTTGGACAGGCGCTGCACCACTTCGTCGGTGCTGTAGCTGGTGGTCGGCCAGAACAACAGATCGCCCGCGCCCAGGCTCAAACCGCTGCGGTGCGCGAGCAGATCGCGCACACGCATCTCGCCGCTGACGTACGGGTCGGACATGCGGAACCACGGCAGGTGGTCGATGACCTTGTCGTCGAGCGAGAGCTTGCCCTCGTCGGCCAGGATCGACAGCGATGCGGCAGTGAAGGCCTTGGTGTTCGAGGCGATCGCAAACAGCGTGTCGGCCTGCACCGGCGCAGTCTTGCCGATCTCGCGCACGCCGTAGCCACGCTCCAGCACCACCTGCCCGTCCTTGACGATGGCCACCGCAATGCCGGGCACATCGAACTGCTTGCGCACGCGTTCCATCTGCGCGTCGAACTGCTGCATGCCGGCGGGAAGCTCGGCCGCCTGCGTCGTCGTCACCAAGCTTGCCAACATCAGCACGCCTCCACTCAGCCATCGGTTCACGGTCACTGTCGCACGTCCTCTCATTCGCTCAGGTCGATCCGCCGGCACTGTCCAGCGACAGCGGCAGCGGTGCCACCAACACGCCGTTGCCATCGGCATACAGCCAATGGCCCGGCACGAAGGCCACGCCGGCAAAATTCACCGGCACATCCACATCACCCAGATCGCGGCGCTCGGTGCGGCGCGGGCAGGCGCCCAACGCCAGCACGCCCAGCGGCAGCGTGGCCAGTATCTCCACATCGCGCACGCAGCCGTGGATCAACACGCCGGCCCAGCCGTTGGCGACCGCCTGCATCGCGATCTGGTCGCCCAGCAGCGCGTGCTTCAACGAGCCCTGCCCGTCCACCACCAGCACACGGCCGTCGCCAGGCATGGAGGCCAGCTCGCGCACCCGCGAGTTGTCCTCGAAACAGCGCACGGTGACGATCGGCCCGGAGAATGCCGCACGTCCGCCATAGGAGCGGAATAACGGTTCGGCGATGCTCACCTCGGGAAAGCGGTCACACAGATCGGGCGTGGTCCAGGTCATCGCTGCGGTCCGAAAGTGGCGATCTGCGATGGTAGCGGCATGGCCGCGTCCGCGTAAGCGCCGATCGCCCAACCGGCTGGCCGGACTGTGCCTGCATCGAGTGCACAACGCCTGCATGCCGCCCCGCGCCAACGGCCGCGCCTGCCTGGCAGTGCGCGCAAGCGTTTGGGGCAGCGCTGCTTCGCCGCGGAGCCGGCGGGGCTATCATCTGGGCGGCTTGCCACATCTGTGCGTCTGCGAACATGCCAGGCGCGCGCTCACGCCAACGTGGAATCTGTCATGACCGATCTGTTCGCCGCCACCCCGCCCGCGCTCGATGGCATCCACGTCGGTATCGGCGGCTGGGTGTATGCGCCATGGCGGGCGGGGATGTTCTATCCGCAAGGGCTGGTGCAGCGCCGCGAGCTGGAATACGCAAGCCGCCACGTCACCGCCATCGAGATCAACGGCACGTATTACGGGACGCAGAAACCGGCCACCTACGCGAAGTGGCGCGACCAGGTGCCGCCCGGGTTCGTCTTCTCGGCCAAGGCACCGCGCCGCATCACCCAGTCGCGCAAACTGGCCGGCACCCAGGCGCAGGTGGACGACTTCATCGGCGGTATCGTCGAGCTCGGCGATACGCTGGGGCCGCTGGTGTGGCAGTTCGAACAAGGGCATCGGCTGCAGGCCGACGACCTGGACGCCTTCCTGTCGTTGCTGCCCAAACGTGCCGGCAAGCGCGTGCTGCGCCATGTGCTGGAAATCCGTGACCACGACGCGGTGGATGCCGCGCTGCTGGCATTGGTGCGCCGGCATGGGGTGGCCACGGTGTTCACCGATTCGGACGAGCACCCGTCCTTTGCCGATCTGTCCACCGACTTTGTCTATGCGCGGCTGATGCGCAGCCAGGCGCGCCTGCATGCCGGCTACCCGGCGCCGGCACTGGCGCGCTGGGCCGAGCGCATCCAGGCCTGGCGGCGCGGCGACGATGTGGCGGACCTGCCGCATATCGACGCATCGACGCACCCCGCAGCCACCCCGCGCGAGGTATTCGTGTTTTTCATCAGTGCCGCCAAGGAGCGCAATCCGGCCGCGGCGATGGCGTTGCTGCAGGCGTTGGGCTCGCGCTAGCAGGGGCGTTGCGTCGCGTCTTCGGCGACAATGGCGCATGCCCACGACCGACCTGCGCAAGGCGCAACTGCAAATCCATTTCTGCGTCCTGCTCTGGGGCATCACCGCGATCCTGGGCAAGCTGATCACGCTGCCCGCGTTGCCACTGGTGTGGTGGCGCATGTTGATCGTGGTGGTGGCGCTGGCGCTGTTGCCGCGGGTGTGGCGCGGACTGCGCGGGCTGTCCGGCCACGTGGTGCTGGGCTACTGCGGCATCGGCGCCTTGGTGGCCCTGCACTGGCTGACCTTCTACGGCGCGATCAAGCTGGCCAATGCCTCGGTGGCGGCGACCTGCATTGCACTGGCGCCGGTGTTCACCGCCGTGATCGAGCCATGGGTGACGCAGCGCCCCTTCCGCCCGCGCGAATTGCTGTTCGGCCTGGCGGTGTTGCCTGGGGTGGCGCTGGTGGTCGGCGGGGTGCCGGATGGCATGCGCGCCGGCGTGGTGGTCGGCGCGATTTCGGCGGTATTCGTCGGCCTGTTCGGCTCGCTCAACAAGCGCATGGTCGCGCATGCCGACCCGCTCACCGTCACCGCACTGGAGCTCGGCGCCGGCACGCTGACCCTGACCGTGCTGGCGCCGGCAATGCCGTTGTTGCTGCCGTCGCTGCATGGCGACCTGATGATCATCCCCAGCCTGCACGATGGCGTCCTGCTGCTGGTGCTGTCGCTGGCCTGCACGCTGCTGCCGTTTGCGCTGGCACTGGTGGCGCTGCGCCATCTCAGCGCCTACTCGGTGCAGCTGGTGACCAACCTGGAACCGGTTTACGCCATCGTGCTGGCGATCGCCCTGCTCGGCGAGCAACGCGAGCTGACCGTGCAGTTCTATCTCGGCGTGGCGATCATTCTCGGCGCGGTGTTCCTGCATCCGGTGCTGGAACGCCGGCGCAAGATCGTGCATCCGGAACTGCTCGGCACTGCCGAGGCGAAGAACATCGTCGACTGAGTGCACGGCGCAACCAACAAACGCCACCGTCGCAGCGGCCCAGGCGCGACCGGCCTTGTCGATGACGCACCCGCGTGCGCACGCCCCCTACCCCAACGCCACCACCTGGTCGCGCCCGCCCCGCTTGGCCGCATACAGGGCCTGGTCGGCGCGCTTGATCACCGCGTCCACGCTTTCTTGCGGATGCAGCGTGGCCACGCCGATACTCACCGTCACCGGCAGCGCGATCGTCATCACCGCCACGCTCTGGCGCAGGTATTCGCACTGCACGCGCGCCTGCAGCAGATCCACGTTGGGCAGCAGCAGCACGAACTCTTCGCCACCATAACGCGCAATGGTGCAGGCACCGGCCACATGCGCGCGCAGCAACGCCGACAGTTCGCGCAGCACCACATCGCCCTGGTCGTGCCCATGCACGTCGTTGACGGTCTTGAAGTGGTCCACGTCCAGCAACGCCACCGACAACGGCTGGCCTGCCGCACGCGTCTGTTCCATGGCCGCGGCCAAGGCCACCGCAAACGCGCGTCGATTGGGCAAGCCGGTCAGCGGATCGGTGCGGGTCTGCTCGACCAGATCGGCATTCAGCGCATCCATTTGCGCGTAATAGCCGGCCAGCTGCTGCTCGTACCATTCGCGCTCGTGCAGTTGCTGGCGCAGGCGCTTGCCGGCCAGGCGCAGTTCCAGCAGATGCGCGGCCTGCCGCGACAATGCCTGCAGGGCGGCACGCTGCTCTTCGCGCAGATGCGCCGGGGTCTGGTCGAAGACGCAGAGCGAGCCCAGCGCCATGCCCTCGCTGGTCACCAACGGCGCGCCAGCATAGAAGCGCACCGCAGAGCTGCCGGTCACCATCGGATTGTCGTGGAAGCGCGGGTCGAGCAAGGTGTCGTCGACCATCATCACTTCGTCCGGGCGCAGGATCGCATGCGCGCAGAACGAGATGTCGCGCGATGCTTCGCTGCGCGGCGCGCCATGCGCGGACTTGAACCATTGCCGCTGTTCGTCCACCAGCACCACGGCCGCCATCTGCGTCTCGCATAGCGTGGACGCAATCATGGTGAGGTCGTCGAAGGCACGCTCGGGCGGCGAGTCCAGCACCTCGTACTGACGCAGCGCTGCAAGCCGCTCGGCTTCGTTGTCCGGCAATGTCGGTTTGATCACTCTGCCCGCTCCCCAGCTGGCTGTCGGCGGCGGAAGTATGACCGAGCCGGTCATGCGCGGCCATCGGGTTGCGCCCGCGCAGCCGATGCACCGCGCTGTCGCGGTTCAGTCCAACGCGCGAAAAAAGCTCACCAGTCGGTGCGTTGCGGCAGCAGTCCGCGCAACTCCGCATCGCTGAGATTGCGCCACTGCCCGGGCTTGAGCGCGGCCAGCTTGATGTTGTCGATGCGCACCCGGCGCAGCTGGGTCACGCGGTAGCCGAATTCGGCGGACATCAGGCGGATCTGCCGGTTCAAGCCCTGCTCCAGCACGATGCGGAAGCCGAACTTGGCGATGCGCGCGGTGCGGCACGGCAACGTGGTCTCGTTGTGGATGCGCACGCCGCGCGCCATGCCGCGCAGGAATTCGTCGGTGACCGGCTTGTTGACCGCCACCAGATATTCCTTCTGGTGGCGATTTTCCGCGCGCAGGATCTCGTTGACGATGTTGCCGTTGCTGGTCATCAGGATCAGCCCTTCTGACTCCTTGTCGAGCCGGCCGACCGGGAAGATGCGCTGCTCGTGGCCGACGAATTCGACGATGTTGCCCTTGACCGAACTTTCGGTGGTGCAGGTGATGCCCACCGGCTTGTTGAGCGCGATATAGACATGCTTGCGGCCACCGGGCTTGCTGGCGGCGCGCGTGCGCAGCGGTTGGCCGTCCACCAGCACGGTGTCGTCCTCACCCACCACCGCACCGGTGCCGGCAGCCACGCCATTGACGGTGACCCGGCGTTCGCCGATCAGGCGATCGGCCTCGCGGCGGGAGCAGAAGCCGGTTTCGGCGATGTATTTGTTGAGTCGGGTCGTCATCGGCCGATTATCGGCGATTTGGAGCGGCGCGCGTGCACCAATCTGCGATCAGGACAGCGCCAGCAGCGGCTGCCCGGCATGCAGCAGCTCGTCCAGCGGGCATGGACGATGCAGGCTGAAACCCTGCACCTGACCGACACCGGCCTCGCGCAGGCCGGGAATGTCCGCCTCCGACTCCACGCCCTCGGCCACCACTTCGATCCCCAGCGCCAGGCCCACCTGCGCGATCGAGTGCACTGCCGCGCGGTCCACCGCGTCGTGCGCGTAGTTGCGCACGAAGCCGCAATCGATCTTGAGGACATCCACGGTGAACTGCTTGAGATAGCCAAACGAGGCCAGGCCGTTGCCGAAATCGTCCAGCGCCACATGGCAGCCGCGCGCACGCACGCTCTGCACGAAGCGCTGCGCATGCTCCAGATCGCCGATGACGGCGGTCTCGGTGATCTCCATGCACAGCTTGGGCACCAGGCTCGGGTAGCGCTCGAACAAGGACCACACGAAATCGAGAAAATCCGGCTGCGCGATCGACTGCGCAGACAGGTTGACGTGGCACAGATCCAGCGTGGCCACATGCATCGGATTGGCCGCCAGCTGCGCGCACAGCGTTTCCAGCACATGCACGTCGACCATGCGCCCCAGGCCGTAGCGCTCCACCGCAGGCAGGAATTCGCCCGGACTCAGCACCCGCCCGTCGCGCGCGCGCATGCGCACCAGCACCTCGTACTGCAGGCGTTCCGGATCGCTCAACACCTGGATCTTCTGCGCATACAGCAGCAGCCGGTCCTCGGCGATCGCCTGCTGCACTGCGCTGATCCAGCCGCCGTCGTGGCGCCGCCGCGCCAGCGCCAGATCGTTTTCGCCGAAGCAGCGAATGCGGTTGCGGCCCTCTTCCTTGGCCGCATGGCAGGCCAGATCGGCGGCGGTCATCAAGGCATTGACGTCGCTGGCGCCCTGGCGGATTTCCACCACGCCGAAGCTGCAGCTCGGCGTCAGCGGCCGTCCGCCCTGATGGCTCCACGGCTGACCCAGCACCGCATGCATGCGCTCCAGCAAGGACTGCGCCTGCGCCAGATCGGTATTGGCCAGCAGGATCGCGAACTCGTCGCCACCCAGCCGCCCCAGCCAGTCGCCGGGGCGCAACTGCATGGTGATCACGTCGGCGAAGTGGCACAGGAACTTGTCGCCCACCGCATGCCCGAAGGTGTCGTTGACCAGCTTGAAGTGATCCAGGTCGACAAAGCACAGCGCGTGGCAGAGCTGCGGCGATTGCGGCGGCTCGATCAGGCGCAGCAGCCGGCGTTCGATCTCGCGGCGGTTGATCAGGCCGGTCAAGGCATCGTGGCGCGCATGGAAGGCGACTTCGTCGGCCAGCTCGTGCGCATGCGAGACGTCTTCGATCACTGCTAGCACCAGGGTCGGCTCCTCCGGGCCGGGCTCCACCAGCGACGCGCTCCAGCGCCCCCACATCACCCCGCCGTCGGCGCGCAGCAAGCGCCGCTCGCCCGACTGCAGCAGTGTCGGCCAGTCGATCAGGCCGCGGCTGTCCAGCGCGATATGGTCCGGATGCAGCACCTCGGCCAGCGTGCAGGCCTGCAGTTCCTCCGGCCGGTAGCGCAGGATGTTGGCCATCGCGGCATTGGCATCGAGCACGCGGCCGCGCAGGTCGAACTTGACCATGCCCAGCGCCGCCTGCTGAAACGCGGTGCGGAAGCGGCCTTCGTGCGAGAGCAGATAATTGCGGATGCGGCGCATCGCCAGCACGCAGGTGATCAGCACCAGCAACAGGGTCGCCAGGCTGCAGACCACCATCACATCGTGCAGCAGCCGCGCGCAGCGGACTAGCAGCGCCTGGAACTGCGCGGTATCGCCGCGCATGCGGCCGTCGAGCAGGTGCAGCTCGTCACGCAGGGCCTGCAGCGCGCGCGGATCCGGCCGGCTGGCGGCCTGCACGGAGGCGGCCCGGTCGGCCAGGGCGCTCAGCTGCAGCAGGTCGGCGTCGGTGTGTTTCCACATCGCGATGGCGTCGCCCAGATACGGAAAGACATGGCCGTAGCGATACAGCCGCACCATTTGCGGCATGTCCTCACGGGCATTGCGGCCGGCGGCCAGCCCGGCATGGACCGCAGCCCAGTCGATCACCGGCTGCTCGACCGCCTCGCGTGCCGCGCGGTCGCCGAGCGGCACTTCCAGTGCGCGGCAGGCGGCCTGCAGGTCGGCCGGATCGCCGCTGCCCAGATAGCGCTCCAGCCAGTACACCGACTCCTGCTGGGCATTGGACCAGTGGCTCTGGCCGACGATCCAGGCCATTGCCCCGGACTGGATCTCGATCACCAGCGCCGAGAGCACCGCCATGCTGACGGCCATGCCGATCAACAAGGCCAAGGGAAGCGTCAGCCAGCCGCGCATCAGGTGCATGGTCCGCCCACCGCTCTTGCCGCCCGCCATCTGCGCCATTGTCATCCTCGCCCCCACTGCCGCTGCCCAATGCGATTCAGGCGCCCAGTGGGCGCCTGAAGGCAGTAGCGGCCGCAACGGCGCAGTCTGTATGGCTGCGCCCGCCCGGCCACGGTCGGCGCGGAACTTAGCATGGCTAACAGGGTGCCGCCGGTAATCTCCGCGGTATCGGCGCAGGACGCCCGCACACCAATATGCATCAACCAACATAGCGACTGAGGCGACCAGCCGGGCGGGCCGGGCAGCCGCAGCCGCCGCGTTGTCAGCGGTGCTTACTCGCCGCGGGGCTTGGGCGGGCCCTTGCGATGCGGCGCGCCGGCGCGGTCCATCGGACGGTTCGGGCCATTCGGGCGACCGGACGGCTTGCCGCCGCGCGGGAAGCGCGGCTTGGACGGCGACGCGGCCGCCTCGCCTTCTTCCAGCTTGCGCATGTTGAGCTGCTGGCCGGACACCCAGACCTTCTTCAGGTGCGTCAGCAGTTCGCGCGGCATGTCGGCCGGCAGGTCCAGGATCGAATAGTCGTCCTGGATGTCGATACGGCCGATGTAGCGGCTTTCCAGGCCGGCTTCGTTGGCGATCGCGCCGACGATGTTGGCCGGCTTCACGCCGTGGGTGTGGCCCACTTCGATGCGGTAGCTCTCCATGCCGAACTCCGGCTCGCCACGCGGCGCAACCGGATCGCGACGCGGACGTTCGGCGCCCGCGCCATCACTGGCGAATGCCGGACGTTCCGTACGCGGCGGGCGTGTCGCGCGCTCGCCATCGGCACGCGGGCCGCGCTCGAACTTCGGCTCGAAGCGCGGACGCTCGCCGCGATCACTGCGGTCGCCGCGATCGTTGCGCTCGCGCGGTGCAAATTCCTCGCGCGCGCCACGCACCGGCGGGGTCAGCAGGAACGGTGCATCGCCTTGCAGCAATTTGGCCATCGCCGCGGCGATATCGATCGCCGGCACGTTGTTCTCGCTCTCGTAGCGCTGCAGCAGATCGCGGTACATATCGATCTGGCCACCGGCCAGGGTCTCGGTGATGCGGGTCATAAAACGTGCCACGCGGGTGTCGTTGACCGCATCCACGCTCGGCAGCTGCATTTCTTCGATCGGCTGGCGGGTGGCGCGCTCGATCGCGCGCAGCATGCCCTTCTCGCGCGGGGTGACGAACAGGATCGCGTCGCCGTTGCGGCCGGCACGGCCGGTGCGGCCGATGCGGTGCACGTAGCTCTCGGTGTCGTACGGGATGTCGTAGTTCAGCACATGGCTGACGCGCTCCACGTCCAGGCCGCGCGCGGCCACGTCGGTGGCGACCAGGATGTCGAGCTTGCCGTCCTTGAGCTGGGCAATGGTCTTCTCGCGGGCGGCCTGCTGCATGTCGCCGTTGATGGCCGCCGCGGCCATGCCGCGTGCCTGCAGCTTCTGCGCCAGCTCTTCGGTGGCAGCCTTGGTGCGGGCGAAGATGATCATGCCGTCGAACGGCTCGACCTCCAGGATGCGGGTCAGCGCGTCCAGCTTGTGCAGGCCGCTCACCCACCAGTAGCGCTGGCGGATATTGGCCGAGGTGGTGGTCTTGGCCGCGATGGTGACTTCGGCCGGGTCCTTCAGATAGGTCTGCGCGATGCGGCGGATCGCCGGCGGCATGGTCGCCGAGAACAGCGCCACCTGGCGCTTCTCCGGCAACTTCTTCAGCACCGCTTCGACGTCGTCGATAAAGCCCATGCGCAGCATTTCGTCGGCTTCGTCCAGCACCAGCGTCTTGAGCTGGGACAGGTCCAGCGTGCCGCGGTCCAGGTGATCGATCACGCGGCCAGGGGTGCCGACCACCACATGCACGCCGCGCTTGAGCGCGCTCAGCTGCTGCGCGTAGGGCTGGCCGCCGTAGACCGGCAGCACGCGGAAGCCGGGAATGGCTTCGGCATATTTCTGGAACGCCTCGGCAACCTGGATGGCCAGCTCGCGGGTTGGGGCCAGCACCAGCGCCTGCGGCTTGAGCTGGTTGAGGTCGGCATTGGACAGCACCGGCAGCGCGAACGCGGCGGTCTTGCCGGTGCCGGTCTGCGCCTGGCCGAGCACGTCGCGGCCGGCCAGCAGCGCGGGGATGGTGGCAGCCTGGATCGGCGACGGCGACTCGTAGCCGACGGCGGCAACCGCCTTCATCACAGCGTCTGAGAGGCCGAGGTCTGCAAACAGCAGCGGCGCGGGAGATTCTTGGGTCATTGGGTAACTCCGGAGGCGCCGCACGGAGCCGGCAGGCGCAAAGCAGCATAGTGTGCGCCCTCAGGCCCCCTGCTGTCGAAATTTCCGTGACAGTCCGTTCAGCTTGTGAGGATTCGCCCGCTGCGGCGAATCATCTCCTCGACCCTCGTCATCCACCCACCCGGCCGGAGCCATGTCCCTGGAAACAGACCTGCACACCCGCTTCAACGCCTTGCTGCAGCAGCACCGCGGCATCGTCCTGAAGGTCGCGGCCAGCTATTGCTGGAACCCGGACGACCGCGCCGAGCTGGCGCAAGACATCACTGTGCAGTTATGGCGCGCATTCCCCGGCTACGACGCCGGCCGGCGCTTTTCCACCTGGATGTATCGCATTGCCTTGAACGTGGCGATCAGCGATCTGCGCGGCCGCAGCCGCGCGCCGCAGGACCCGCTCCCGCTGGAGGCGGTGGCCGACAGCATCGCCGACCCGCTGGCGCGCGACCCGGCACACGCGCAACTGGTCGCCGCACTCCACGGCTTCATCGCCCAGCTGCCGCCGCTGGAACGCGCCTTGATGCTGCTGTACCTGGACGCGCACAGCTACCGCGAGATCGGCGAGGTGCTCGGCATCAGCGAAACCAATGTCGCCACGAAACTCAGCCGCCTCAAGGCGCGCATCCGCGCCGAACTCTGACCACCCACTTCGCCCAAGGAACATTCGATGGAACTCGACGACATGCAACGCGCCTGGCACGCGATGGAACACCGCCTGGATCAGCACAGCACGCAGATCGGCCACATCGTGAGCCAGGTGCGTGGCCACGCGGCGCGCACCAGCCTGCGCCCGCTGTGGCTGAGCCAAGCCGTGCAATTGCTGTGCGCCGTGGCGCTGCACATCGTGATCGCGCGCAGCTGGCTTGGCCACACCGATCAGGCTGCAGCCATCATCGGCGGCGTGCTGCTGCAGCTGTGGAGCATTGCACTGGCGATCTCCGCACTACGGCAGCTGCAGCTGCTGGCGCAACTGGACTTTGCCGGACCGCTGCTGCCGACGCAGCGCGCGCTCGCGCAGCTGCGGCGCTGGCGCACGCGGGTGGCCCCGTGGCTGGGCGTGGCGTTCTGGGTGCTGTGGGTGGCCGTGGCCGACGCCGGCTGGCGCGGGCTGACCGGCCTGACCCTGCCGCACGACTGGCTGCTGCTCAATCTGTTGGTGGGCGTGCTCGGCGGCATCGGCACCTGGCTCGGCTATCGACGGCTGCAGCGCAAACGCCATCCCTGGCTGGAGCGCATCGACAACGCGCATGCCGGGCCCGGCGTCGTGCGCGCCGAAAGCATGCTGGACGAGATTGCACGCTTTCGACGCGAATAAGCTTGCCCACGCCGCACCGCGACGTCGGCGTCGCGGATGCCGCTGGTACGCCTGCGTCGCGCTGCCATCACGACTGCACCTGCCGGCGCTGCGTTCGGCACGGTGGTGTTGTCGGCTGCGACGGGCGGATAATCGCCGTCTTCCTGTCACCGAGCGCACCATGCAATTTCTGGAATTCGACCTGGACGGCGAGTACATCGAACTCAACCAGTTGCTCAAGCTGGCGGGTATTGCCGACAGCGGCGGCCAGGGCAAGGCGATCGTCGCCAGCGGCGCGGTCAGCGTCGATGGCGTGCAGGAACTGCGCAAGACCGCCAAGATCCGCCCCGGCCAGCTCGTGCAACTGGACGATGTGGAAATCCGCGTGCTGGCGTTGGACCCCGATGCGGAGCCGGCAGAATGAGCGTGGTGCAGGTCAGCTGGCGCAACAACGCGCCCTCGGCTGAAGACCCGGACCACGATGTCTATATTTTCTCGATCGACGTCGATTCACCCACGCCGTTCTGGTTCGAGCAGTCGATCCGCGGCGGCCACGCCGAGCGCGGTGGGTGCAGCATGCTGGCCTTGCACGAGCTGGAAGGCTGGCGCGGCGATTGGCGCGCAGACGTGACCAAGGCCGGCTGCGCCTGGGTGATTCCACTGCTGGAACAGGCCTTGCGCAGTGGCGATGCGCGCAGCGCGATCGATGCGATTCTTGCGCGGGTCAACACGCCGGCCTGATGGCTGCTGCCCGACTGCGGCGCGCCTGACGAAAGCCGACCTCATGCAAATCCGGCCTGATCGAGCCCATCCGATTGCCGCAAGAGCACCTGCGAGCGAGCCGCTGACCGCATTGCCCGCCCGCGCGTCGAACACGGCTGCAAGCCGCTGCGCATGAGGACCACAACGCAGCGCTGCACGCACTGCGCCTCCCTGCTCCCACTTCGATACGTCAGACGCTGCGCTGGGTCAAATGCGCCGCAATCGCCTGTTTGAACGGTGTCACCGCATGCGCCGCACGCAAGGCACCACGTCGCAGCAGGCGGGCCGGCGCACGGTCGTCGGTGTACAGCGCGGCCAATGCATTGGTCGCTTCATACAGCGGCCGCGTCGCCAGCCGGTGCGCCCGCTCGTACCCCTGCAGCAAGGCCGCATCCCCGATGTCGCGCCCAGCAGCGGCAGCGGCGCACACACGCTCCGCCAGGCGCGCCTGGCTCTGCAATCCGAAATTAAAGCCGTGCGCGGTGACCGGGTGCATGCCCACCGCCGCATCGCCGATCAGCGCGGCACGCTCGGCGCTAAAGCGTTGCGCATAGGCCGCCACCAGCGGATAGGCATGCCGGCTGCCGTCCTGCTGCATCGGCCCGAGCCGATGCTCGAACGCCTCGGTCACCGCCGCACTGAAGTCCGCCGCCTCCATCGCCAGCAAGGCCTCCACCTGTCGCGGCGGCAGGGTCAGCACCGCACCGGCGCAATTGCCCTGCAGCGGCAACAACGCCAGCGTCTTGCCGTAGCCAAACCACTCCCAGGCGGCATGCCGGTGCGGCAGCGCATGCCGCATCCGGCACACCAGCATGGTCTTGCCGAAATCACGCAGCTGCGCACCGATGCCGAGCAGGCGCCGGGTGCTGGAAAAGCGACTATCGGCCGCCACCAGCAGGCGCGCCGATACCGTTTCCCCATCGGATAACTGCAGCACCACGCGGTCGCGCTGCTGCTGCACGGCCTGCAGCGTGCAAGAGCAGCGCATCTCCAACGCAGCTTGTGCCTGCAGCGCCTGCCAGGCCGCGCGACGGATCAGATGATTGGGCACCAGCCAGCCCAGATCGCCGGCACCACGCGCGGAGGCGGCGAAGGTCAATGCGAAGTGCGAATGTCCGTCCATGACGCGGGCGTCGCGCAGCGGCGAGATCGCATCGGCGGGAAACTGCGGCCAGATGCCCAGCTGCTCCAGCAATGCACGCGAGGCATGGGTCAGCGCGATTTCGCGTCCGTCGAAGGCCGGCTCGGCCAGCTGCGCGCGCGGCTGCTGGTCGACCACCAGCACCGACAGGCCACTGCCGGCCAACGACCGCGCAAAACTCAGGCCGACCGGCCCGGCACCAATGACTGCGATATCCACCGATTGCATGCCGCGCTCCTTCACCACCAAGACCCAGAGGAGCTAACAAGACCTCGCGTGCAATGGTCAGCTGGATGCGGTCGGCGCAGAGCAACCGGCATGTCCGCGTGGCACCTGCCGCACCGGGCACGCCCGCCTGGCGGTGAGCGCAGCCGTCTTGGTAGCGGCTTTCAGTTTAACGGCAGTGGTGCTGGCTGGCCTTGATCAGGATCAAGCAGTGACCGGAACAGGCGACCTACCGCAGTCGCAGGCGCGCGATCTGTCGCTGCGTTTTCTCAGCCACTCACCACAGGCTGCGCGCACGCAGCCTGGCGTCACCAGCCCAGCAACGCCCGCACCAGCTTGACGATGCCCCAGAACGACACCACCCAGATTGCGCTGCGCAAATAAGGAATGCCTGCCGCATACGCCGGTACGTAAGCCACGCGCGCCCACAGGTACAGCTGCACGCCCAGTGCGGTGTCTGCATTGGTACGGCCGGCAACGCTCACCGCCAGTACCGCAGCAGCGAAGATCGGGAACGTCTCCTGATAATTGCGGAAGGCGCGATCCAGCCGCGCCGCAACGCCGGTCAAGGGCTTGGCGTCGCCATCGCGGGCGCTGGCATTCCACTTGGTCCCGCGCTGGGCGGTCATGCTGGCCGAGGCGGCCAGCAGTTGCACCAGGCCGAGCACCATGGCCCAGCCCAGCATCTGCAGTTCGATGGTCAATTCCACGCGGGTCTCCCGATGAGCTGCAAGATCACTTGATCGACGCGCGCAGGCTGTAGCCGGCGAGCCGCCAGGTCTTGTCCTCGTCCAGGCGGAACGACACCAGCTCGCGCACCGGCTGCTGGGCCTTGGCAAACCGGGTCGGGAAGCTGACGTTGACGTACAGGCCTTCGGGCACCTGCGCGCCGGCAGCGTATTTGACCCGTGTCACCGAGCCCTGCCCGCGTCCGACCACCGCCCCCAGGCGCGCACGTTCGGCGCCGATCTGGCTCACGAAGACATCGCGCTTGACCGCGGTCTTGGCGACGCTGGAGGCGCCATCCCACAGCGAGGCCACCTGGTTGGCATCGACCATCTGCGCCACCCGCAGTGCCGCCTGGGTCATCTCGGTGTTCTGTTTGGTCAGCTGCGCCTGCTGCGCCGGGCTGGCCGTGGGCGCCGCCTGGGGAGCGGCGGCCGGACGTGCAGCGGTCTGCGGCTGTTGTGCCAGGACCAGCGAGGGGGCCAACAGCAGCGCGGCAAGCAGGCGAGGACGGAACATGGGGCAGATGACCTTGTGCGTATCAAACGGATGGGAACCGCCGCAGGGTTCGCGACGGGTGCGGCAGTTTAAGACCTGCGCTGCATGGTGAGGTGAGTGTGCAAGCGACGCGCGAACCGGGTGCGGGGAACGCACGCCTTGACTCAAAAATCAGATGTCGCCGCCGGGCGGAACCGCTGCGACACCGCGCGGCCGCCATAGTCGCCAGCTGACCCACAGTGCACGCGCGATGGCCGCGATCAGGGCCGCCAGGCTCAGCCACACCGCCAGCGTCGCCGGCCACTGCACCTGGCTGGCCGCAGCGATCACCTGCAGCAGTTCGGCCACGCCAAATCCGGCCAGCACCAGCAGCGCCGATGGCAGGTATGCCAGTGCAACGCCTTTCGTCTTTCCAAGCATGTCGCCCCCCGGCTCCGTGGTATGCCGCGACCATAGGCAGCCGGCAGTGCGGTGGGTGTGAAGCTCAGCCCTCGCCCTTGACGGGGTCCGGCGTGGGCTCGGCAGCCGACTCTGCGGCCGGTGTCGCGGTTGGCGCTGCAGTGGACATTCCCGGCTCTACGTCGGCCGCCGGCGCAGCCTGCGCTGCGGCGGTGGCCGGCAGCGCGGCGGCGTCGGTTTCGGCCAGCGGGCTTTCTTCCGGGCAGGCCGCATCCGGGAAGCCGAAGCGCTGCTTCAAGGCCAGGCCGCAGGCGTTGACCGCCTCCAGATCGGCGCCCTCGCCCTTGCACTTCTGGTCGAAGGCAACCAGAAACGCGTCCTTGCGGCGCACGAAGGCGTCGCCGCACTTGCGCATCTGGCGGATGCGCTCCAGGTCGTCCTGCACCGCGTTGGTGCCATCCAGCCCGTACTCGCGCAACTCGTCCATCGTCAGCAGGCGCAGGCTGCGGTTGGGCACGGTCATCATCAGGTCGGCCACCGCCACCGCCACGCCGTTGCGCTCCAGATAATCCTTGACGTTGCCGTAGACCTCGCGCAATTCGCGATTGAGTTCCGCGCGCGAGGTGGCCTTGGAACTGATCCGCATCATGCGGTGGATACCGACCTTGCCCGCCACCAGCCGGTTGTCGCCGGCGGCCAGCACGAACACGCAGGCGCTGTGGCAGATCGAGCCTTCGCGCACCCAGATGGTCCAGTTGGATTCGCCGATGACATCGCCGGCGCGAATCGCCGCCTCCACCTGCCCGCCGCTGGAATCCAGGTCCAGGATGCGATGCGGCAGCCGCAGTTGCTCGGCTACCGCGGCCAGCCGCCACACCAACGCAGCGAAGCCGGCGTTGATCTTGCCGGCATAGCGCACCCGCAGCAGGCCAGTGTCGCGACACGGCGCCAGTGCCGCCTCCACGCTGGCGCGGTCCAGCGCCGGCAGCAGCGTGCCGTCGCCGGCTTCGCTGCTGTAATCGGTGGCGCAACTGATCCAGGCCTTGCCTGCGTCCAGCTCCGCCTGCGGCCAGCCGGCTTCGCCGGCCTGTGCACGCGGCCGCGGCGGCGGCGCCACCGGCTCGGGCGTATCCACCGACACCATATGGTCGCCATCGCCCTGCCCCGCGCCGCTCTGCTGCGTCGCGGCGGCATCGGCCGAGGTGCTGGTGCGGTCGCAGGCCGCCAGCGCCAGCACGCATGAAAGGGACAGGCAGAGCAGTTTCAGCATGATGTCAGGCAACGGACCGCGACGAAGATCACCCTCAGTCTATGGCTGAATGGGCGAAGCGTTTGACCCTGCCATGAACGCGGCGGCCCGCTGCAACCCTGTCCGAAAACGGCCAGCCGGGGCCGGGGCGAGCGCATAGACTGGCGCCATGCAGACCGCCACGCCCGACCGACTCCAATGCGACCGCGCCCGGCTGGCGCGCGATGCACGCTTCGACGGCTTGTTCTTCACCGCGGTGCGCAGCACCGGCATCTACTGCCGGCCGGTCTGTCCGGCGCCGCCGCCCAAGCCGGGCAACATCAGCTATTACCCCAGCGCGGCGGCAGCCAGTGCCGCCGGCTACCGGCCCTGCCTGCGCTGCCGCCCCGAGCTGTCGCCGCAGGCGCAGCAGCATCTGGGCGAAGAGAGCGTGCAACGTGCACTGGCGATGATTGCCGACGGTGCCCTGCAGGAGCAGCCGGTGCAGACCCTGGCCGACGCGGTGGGCCTGAGCGCACGCCAGCTGCAGCGGCAGTTCGTGCAGCAGCTCGGTGCCACCCCGATCCAGGTGCATGGCACGCGCCGGCTGCTGCTGGCCAAGCAACTGCTGACCGAGACCGCATTGCCGGTCACCGAGGTCGCGCTGGCGGCCGGCTTCAACAGCCTGCGTCGCTTCAATGCTGCGTTCCTGGAAGGCTGCGGGATGCCGCCGTCGGCGCTGCGCAAGCAGCGTGCCGAGGTGCCCGGTGGCGAGTTGACCCTGCGCCTGGGCTATCGCCCGCCGCTGGATCTGCCGGCGATGCTGGCATTCCTGCAACGCCGCGCGATTCCCGGCATCGAGCAGGTCGACGCCAGCGGCTACCGGCGCGTGATCGGCACACCGGGCAACGCAACCCTGATCGAGGTCAGCGCGGCGCCGCAGCGTGCGGAGTTGTTGCTGCGCATCGGCGCGACCGACCCGCGGCAGATTCCGCAGATCGTGCGCCGGGTGCGCCGCCTGTTCGATCTGGATGCGGACCTGCAGGCGGTGCACGCCACGCTGGCGACCGAGCCGCTGCTGGCCGAGGCGATCGCGCGCCGCCCCGGCCTGCGCGTGCCGGGCGGCTGGGACGGCTTTGAAGTGGCCGTGCGCGCCGTGCTGGGCCAGCAGATCAGCGTGGCCGGCGCGGCGACGCTGGCGGCGCGGCTGGTCGACCGGCATGGTGGCCATCATATGGAGATGCCGCCCGGCCTGGACCGCATCTTTCCGACCCCGGCACAGCTGGCCGAGGCGCCGCTGGAACAACTCGGCCTGCCGCGGGCGCGCGCCGCCACGCTGCGTGCGCTAGCCTCGGCCTGCGCGCAAGGGCAGCTGCATTTCGGCGCCGGCCAGCGCCTGTCCGAGTTCGTCGCCGCCTGCACCGCGTTGCCCGGCATCGGGCCGTGGACCGCGCATTACGTCGCCATGCGTGCGCTGTCGCATCCGGACGCGTTTCCGGCCGGCGACCTGATCCTGCAGCAGGTGCTCGGCACGCCCGAGCGCCTGAGCGAGCGTGCCACCGAAGCGCGCTCGCAGGCCTGGCGGCCGTGGCGCGCCTACGCCGTATTGCACCTGTGGCATCTCGCTGTCGATCGCAAGGACACCCGCCCATGAGCACGTTGTATTACGACACCTTTCCCTCGCCGATCGGCGCGCTCAGCGTGGCCGCCGATGCTGCCGGCGTGCACCACATCCTGTTCGCGCAGAACCGCTACGACGCGGTCGGCCGCGCGCGTTGGCAGCACGCCCCCGATGCGCCGCTGGTGCGCGAGGCGCGCGAGCAATTGCTCGACTATCTGTATGGCGGGCGGCGCAGCTTCGATTTGCCATTGGCCCCGACCGGCACGCCGTTCCAGCTGCAGGTCTGGCATACGCTGGCGCAGATTCCGTTCGGGCAGACCTGGAGCTATGCGCAGCTCGCGCATGCGGTGGGACGCCCCGCCGCCAGCCGCGCGGTCGGCGCTGCCAATGGGCGCAATCCATTGCCGATCGTGCTGCCCTGCCACCGCGTGATCGGCGCCAATGGTGCGCTGACCGGCTTCGGCGGCGGCCTGCCGACCAAACAGGCCTTGTTGCAGCTGGAAGGCTGGTCGCCGCGCCAGGGCGCAGCGGCCGACGATCTATTCGCCGCATCCGCCACCGGCACGCGCTGACTTCGCGACGTCATTGCCAGGCCGTAAACTGGCGCGATGATCGATCGACGTTTTGTGTTTGCCGCGCTCGCACTGCTCGCGGCCTGCAGTTCTCACGCTCCTTTGCGCAGTATGCCAGCGCCCGCGCCGGCAGGCGCACCGCACAGCGATTCAGCGCACAGCGTGCTGCTGATCTCCATCGACGGGCTGCGCGCGGACATGCTCGATCGCGGCATCACCCCGACGCTGTCGCAGCTGGCACACGACGGCGTCCGTGCGCGCTGGATGACGCCGTCGTACCCGTCGCTGACCTTTCCCAATCACTACACGCTGGTCACCGGCCTGCGCCCGGACCACCACGGCATCGTGCACAACAGCATGCGCGATGCGACGCTGGGAGGCTTCTGGCTGAGCAAGCAGGATGCGGTCGGCGATGCGCGCTGGTGGGGCGGCGAGCCGCTGTGGGTGGGCGCGGAAACGCACGGCCTGCATGCCGCAACCTGGTCGTGGCCGGGCAGCGAGGCGGCGATCGGCGGCGTGCGCCCCACCCGTTGGCGCCATTACGAAGAAGGCACCAGCCTGGACGCGCGCGTGGACGAAGTGCGGGGCTGGCTGGCCGCCTCCGGGGCCGACCGCAACCGCCTGGTCACGCTGTATTTCGAACACGTGGACGAAGCCGGCCACGACCACGGCCCGGAGTCGCGCGAATATGTCGACAACGTGCGTGCGGTGGATGGCGCGATCGGCCGGCTGCTGGCCGGCATGCAGCGCGACGGCACGCGCGAGCGCACCAATATCGTCGTGGTCTCCGACCACGGCATGGCCGAGGTGGCGCCCGGGCATGCGATCAGCGTGGAAGACATGGCGCGCCCGGACATCGCCACTGCCGTGACCGACGGGCAGGTGATCGGCTTTGCGCCATTGCCGGGACAGCAGGCCCGCGCCGAAGCCGGCCTGCTCGGTGCGCATGCGCAGTACGACTGCTGGCGCAAGACGGAGCTGCCGGAACGCTGGCACTACGGCACGCATCCGCGCATTCCGCCGATCGTGTGTCAGATGCACGAAGGCTGGGATGCACTGTTCCCGGACAAGCTGGCCAAGCGCCCGCGCGATCAGATGCGCGGCTCGCACGGTTTCGATCCGGCGCTGCCGTCGATGCGCGCGGTGTTCCTGGCGCAGGGCCCGGATCTGGCGCAGGGCAAGCGCTTGCCGGGCTTCGACAACGTCGATGTGTATGCGCTGATGACCCGGCTGCTGGGCATTCCCGCCGCGCCCAATGATGGAAATCCCACCACGCTGCTGCCGGCCCTGCGCGTGCCGCCGGCCGCCGGCCGCTGAGTGACGCGTCGCGGCCGCGCTGTGCGGATGCGACAATGGCGCCATGTCTGCTCCTGATCCCTCGCCGCGCCGGCTTCGGCTGCGGCCGTTGTTGTCCAGCCAAGGCTGGCGTCGCCGCGCTGCACTGTGGGGTGGCGCAATTGCAGTAGCACTGGTGGCGATCGTGTTCGCCAAGGCCAGCGACGCCGCCTTCCAGTTGTTCCAGCGCATCACCGCGCATTCGATCTGGTGGGCACTGCTGCTGACGCCGGGCATCTTCGCCCTGCTGGCCTGGCTCACCTCCGGCGCGATGCGGCCGACGCGTGGCAGCGGCATCCCGCAGGTCATCGCGGCGCTGGAACATGACGACGCGGCATTCCGCCAGACCAATCTGTCGCTGCGCGTGTCGATCGGCAAGCTTGCCCTGACCACCCTGTCGCTGCTCGGTGGCGCCTCGGTCGGACGCGAAGGCCCCACCGTGCATGTCGGCGCCAGCCTGATGCATGTGTTCGGGCGCTGGTTCGGGTTTCGCGATCCGCGCGAGCTCTCGCATTTCCTGCTTGCCGGCGGCGCGGCCGGTATCGCCGCGGCGTTCAACACGCCGCTGGCCGGGGTGGTGTTTGCGATCGAGGAATTGAGCGGGCGCTTCGAGCACCGCTTCTCCGGCACCTTGCTGACCGCGGTGATCGTCGGTGGCGTGGTGTCGCTGGGCCTGTTGGGCAACTACACCTACTTCGGCAAGGTGGCGGTGGCCCTGCCGCTGGGCCAGGCCTGGCTGGCGATCGCGCTATGCGGCAGCGTGGCCGGCCTGCTCGGCGGCATCTTCGCGCGCCTGGTGCTGGCCAGCGTCGGCGGCAAACCGCGCTGGCTGGCAACGCTGCGCCAGCGCCATCCGGTGCTGCTGGCCGCGCTGTGCGGGGTGGCGCTGGTCGGCCTGGCACTGGTGTTCGGGCAAGGCGCGTTCGGCACCGGCTACGAGCAGGCGCGCAGCCTGGTGCAGGGCCATGCGGTGGTCGGCCACGAATTCGGGCTGATGAAGCTGCTGGCCAACCTGGTCTCCTACCTGGCCGGCATTCCGGGCGGGCTGTTCTCGCCGGCGCTGGCGGTGGGCGCCGGCATCGGCCACAACCTGTCGGTGCTGATGCCGGGCGTGGACCCGCGCACCTTCGTGCTGCTGGGCATGTGCGCGTATCTGACCGGCGTGACCCAGGCGCCGTTGACCTCGGCGGTGATCTCGCTGGAACTGACCGACACCAGCCAGATGCTGCTGCCGATCCTGGCCACCGTGCTGATCGCGCGCGCGATGTCCGGGCTGGTGTGCAAGACGCCGATCTATCGCGGCCTGGCCGAACAGTTGCTGGCGCCGTCCCGCACCTCGCCGGCTACGGCAACGACGCACTGAACACCGCACGCGGGAGAGCGGCGCAGGGCCGACCGACCGCAGTGTGCAGATGCCGGCCATGACCGCCGCGCACTGCGGCCGGCGCTGTCGTGCCATGCGCGAACCGACGCCAGCGGCGCGCACGTCGCCGCTTCGACGCAGGCCGGTAGCGGAATGGCTGCTCGGGCGAGCGCTGCAGCGCGCGTCTGCGCCGATGCCGGACATAAAAAAACGCGGCGCAAGCGCCGCGTTCTGGTGTCGCGAAGCGGGCTAAGGATCAGCCGGCCTTGGCAACGGTCTTCTTGGCAACAGCCTTCTTGGCCGGAGCCTTGACCACGCCCTTCTTGGCAACCGGGGCAGCTGCACCCACGACAACCTTGCTCACCGCGTGCGAACGCGAATTGCCGTAGCTGGAATTGTAGCGCTTGCCCTTGGCGGTCTTGCGGTCACCCTTACCCATGTTCGTCGACTCCTGAATGTGAATACTGAATACAAAATCCCCGCGCTGAACACGGGTCTGGCGAGGTTTACGCCGGCGGCGCCCTCGCGCAAGGCCGGCAAGCCTACCACGTAGGCCCTGCCCGCGCAGCCCGGGCTAGTGCGCGCAGCTGGCGTCGTGGACGTGGGCATGCCCGTGGTTCAGACGCAGATTGACCAGGTGGGCGATGCCGACCAGCGCGCCACCAAGCGTCATCACCACCGCATGCGGCACCACCGCGTGGTGCAAGGGGTCGTAGAGCAGGCCGGCCCACAGCAGCAACAAGCCCGGCAGCAACAGTGCCAGTGCGTGCAGCGCCCTGTGGCGGCGATAGCCCAGCACCAGGCTGAACAGCCCCAGCAGCGTCACAAACACCACGATGGCCAGTTCGACCCCATCGCCCAGCCAGAACGACAGGCCCAACGACGGGGCCAGGGCCAGCACCAGCGGCAGCACCGCGCAATGCACGGCGCATAGCAGCGAACCGGTCGCACCGAAGCGGTCGAGCACATGGCGAAGGGACGGTAGAGGCATGACTTCCAGCAGGGGCTCGCGGCGACGTGGAATAATATAACATCTTCCTTGTTCCAGACCCGCACCGCTGCATCGCGCAGGTGAGCGGGTCCTGCCGTCGGCACAGCAGCCAAGCTGCGCCTTATCATTGATATACAGTAACAATCACAGAGTCCGGCCCGCCATGCACCCTCGCCTCGCTTCCTCGTTCCGCCGCTCCACGCTCTCGCTGGCGCTGACCAGCCTGCTGACGCCCGCCCTGGCCCTGGCCGAGGACGCACCGGCAGCTGCCGACCCGCAGACCCCGCCAAGCTCGGACACGCGCCACGACGCCACCGCTTCCAGTGGCCGCCATATCAAGGACCTGGACAAGGTCGTGGTCACCGCCAGCCCGCTGCGCGATGCGGCCGGCGAGTTGAGCCGCCCGGTCGAGGTGCTGGCCGGCGAGCGTCTGGACGAGGTGCGCAGCTCCAGCCTGGGCGAGACCGTGGCCAGCCTGCCCGGCGTGCAGAGTTCCAACTTCGGCCCCGGCGTCGGCCGGCCGATCATCCGTGGCCTGGACGGCCCGCGCGTGGCGGTGCTGCGCGATGGCCTGTCGACCCAGGACGTGTCCACGGTCAGCCAGGACCACTCGCCGGCGATCGAGCCGTTCCTGGCCAACCAGATCGAGGTGCTCAAGGGCCCGTCCACGCTGCTGTACGGCTCCGGCGCGATCGGCGGTGTGGTCAACGTGGTCGACGGGCGCATTGCCGAAACCCCGGTGGACGGTTTCAGCGGCCGCGCCGAAGTGCGCTTCGACGGCGGCGACAAGGACGGCAACACCGACATGTTCCGCGTCGATGCCGGCAATGGCAGCGGCCTGTCGATCCACGCCGACGGCGTGTACCGCAACCAGAACGATTACGACACCCCGCAGGGGCGCCAGCTCAACAGCTGGATCGACTCCAAGGTCGGCTCGGTTGGCGCCTCGCTGTCCGGCGACTGGGGTTTCGTCGGCCTGTCGGCCTCGCGCTTCCGTGACAACTACGGCAACCCCGGCGAGCCGGGCGACCCGACGATCGGCGAGCGCGGGGTGTCCTTGAAGCTGCAGCAGGACCGCTACGACCTCAAGGGCGGGCTGACCGATCCCTGGGGCGAAGGCAGCGCACTGCGCTACAGCTTCGGCCACACCGATTACGCGCACACCGAGTTCGAAGGCGCCGAAGTCGGCACCGTGTTCACCAAGCGTGCCAACGAAGGCCGTGTGGAAGCGTCCTTCACCTTCGGCGGCGGCTGGCAGACCGCATTCGGCCTGCAGGGCAGCGACACCACCTTTCAGGCGATTGGCGAGGAATCCTTCGTGCCCAAGACCGACACCCGCTCGCTCGGCGTGTTCGGCGTTGCCCGCAACAGCTGGGAGCGCGTCACCGCCGAAGTCGGCGCGCGCGTGGACAAGGTCAAGTACCGCACCGACATCGGCGTGGACCGCGACTTCACCCCAACCAGCTTCTCGGCCAGCGGCGGCTTCCGTTTCAACGAACAGTGGCGCCTGACCGCCAACCTCGACCACGCCGAACGCGCACCGGCCGAGGAAGAGCTGTTCGCCAACGGCCCGCATATCGCCACCCTCGCCTACGAGATCGGCGATGCGGATCTGAAGACCGAAAAGGCCAATCAGGCCGAGCTGGGCCTGAACTTCCAGAACACATGGGTGGATGCCAAGATCGCCGCGTACTACAACCGCTACAACGACTTCGTCTACATCGTCGATACCGGCGGCCAGTGGTTCAACGAAGAAGACAACGACTTCCTGCCGATCCGCCAGTGGACGCAGAACGATGCGGTCTTCCACGGCTTCGAGGGCGAGGCCACCTTCCATCTGGCCGACAACGACACCGGCGCGTGGGATCTGCGCGTGTTCGGCGACACCGTGCGTGCGCGCCTGAAGGATGGCGGCAACCTGCCGCGCATCGCACCGGGCCGCGTCGGCGCGCAGATGCGCTGGAACGCCGATGCATGGCGCGCCTCGCTCGGCGCCACCCGCACCATGAAGCAGGACAAGGTGGCGGTGAACGAAACCCCGACCGATGGCTATACCTTCGTCGATGCGCATCTGGCTTACCACGTGGACCGTGGCAGCAACGCGTGGGAAGTGTTCCTGGACGGCAACAACCTGACCAACCAGGACGCACGTGTGCACACCTCCTTCCTCAAGGACGATGTGATGCTTCCCGGCCGCAGCGCCTCGTTCGGCGTGCGCCTGTTCTTCTGACGGTACCTCTCTCCCGCCGTCATAAGCGAGGCCGCCTCCGGGCGGCCTCGTCATGTCCGGCGGCGGGACTGCCGGCCTCGGGGCGCTGCAATGCTGCGCGCACCGGCGCGGCGATGGCAGCCCTGCCCTGCAATGCCGCTCGCAGCGAAGAGCCGATGCGTTGCATTGCACGTGCTGGCTCGACGCCCCGCTGACCGATCACACCGAGGCCGCTTGCCGGCGTTGGCCGATAGCAAGGCTGCCGGTGCGCACCAGCGTATGTACCCGTGCCGTCATTGGCGCGGGTCGGGCGGTCTTGCCGCGCGGATTCAATCGATCCTGCTTCGACGAACAGGCGACCCACATTCGCCACGCGCTTGCCAATAGGTGCATATGCACGCAAAGTGCGAGCATCCTCGTGGAGCATCGCCATGTCCGGGACCGGCCCCTGCACCTGCTTCCAGCTGCGCCGCGCCGCACGGCGCACCTCGCAGCTGTACGACCATGCCCTGGCGCAGGTGGGCCTGAGCCTCAACGAATACTCGATCCTGCGCCGGCTGGTCAGCGCACAGCCGTTGGGCGCGTTGGCGCACTCGCTGGGCATGGATCGCACCACGCTGACCCGCAATCTCAAGCCGCTGCTGGCGGCGGGCTGGGTGCAGGCACGTCGCGGCGAGGATGCGCGCCAGAAAGTGGTGGTACTGAGCCGCAGTGGGCGCGGGCTGCTGGTGCGCGCCTTGCCGCATTGGCAACGCGCACAGACGCAGCTGGAAACGCTGTTCGGCAGCGCTTCCACCGCGCAGTTGCACGCCACCCTGATGCAACTGGATGCGGCCCTGGACGCGGAGGCAGCGGCATGAGCACCTCGGCGAGCGCCCGCACCAGCGCGCAGTGGGGATTGCTGCTCACCGCCTCGGCCATGCTGATGCTGACGATGGGCGCGCGCCAGACCACCGGCCTGTTCGTGGAGCCGATCCATCGCCAGACCGGGATCGGCATCGCGTCGATCAGCTTCGCGCTGGCGGTGGGGCAACTGGTCTGGGGCGCGGTGCAGCCGGTATTCGGCGCGATCGCCGATGCGCGCGGGCCACTGCCGGTGCTGCTGTTTGGCGGCGTGCTGTTGTCGCTGGGCCTGGGACTGAGCCCGTGGCTGGCCAGCGAGTGGGGCCTGATCGTCTCGCTGGGCATCCTGGCCGCCGCCGGTGCGGGCGCCGGCAGTTTCTCGGTGCTGATCGGCGCCACTGCCGGCCGTCTGGCGCCGGAGCGGCGTTCGTTCGCAGCCGGGCTGATCAATGCCGGCGGCTCGCTCGGCCAGTTCGTGTTTGCGCCACTGGTGCAGCTGATGATCGGCGCCGCCGGCTGGGCCAGGGCGATGACCGGCCTCGCGATGATCTCCCTGCTGACCTTGCCGCTGGCCTGGCCGCTGCGACGCAGATCGACGCCGCCGGGCACGCACACGCCGATCGCAAACGACGACATCGGCTTGCGTGCGCAACTGCAGGTTGCCATGCGCGACCGCAGTTACTGGTGCCTGCATCTGGGCTTTTTCACTTGCGGGGTGCATATCGCGTTTCTGGTCACGCACCTGCCCGGCGAGATCGCGCTGTGCGGCCTGCCCGCCAGCGTGTCGGCGGTGTCGATCGCGTTGATCGGCCTGTTCAACGTGGCCGGCAGCCTGGTCGCCGGCAAGCTCGGCGAACGCATCCGCATGAAGTGGCTGCTGTGCGTCTTGTATGCCAGCCGTGCGGTGCTGATCGGCTTGTACCTGATCGCGCCGCCGACGCCACTGACCTTCTACCTGTTCGCCGCGGCACTGGGCTTTACCTGGCTGGGCACGGTGCCGCCGACGGCGGGCTTGATCGGCAAACTGTTCGGCCCGCGCTACCTGGGCACCTTGTTCGGCCTGACCTTGTTGTCGCACCAGATCGGCGGCTTTTTCGGGGCGTGGCTGGGCGGGCTGGCGCTGGAGCGCTTCGGCGATTACAGCTGGATGTGGTACGCCGACATGCTGCTGGCAGTCATCGCCGCACTGATCAACCTGCCGATCCGCGAAGCCGCGCCAGTACGCGCAACAGCGTAAAACAGGCGCAAGCGCGCGCCTGCCTATCGGCTTGCGTGCAGCGACATCGCTGTGCCATTGCATGGTGCCTGGCAGCACATGCGCAAAGGCCATCGTGCCGCGACGATGGATCGCATCGGCTGCCGCTGTGGTGCGCGTTGAACGGCCCCACACGTAGCCCGATAGCGACACACGTGCACTGCGCACGCGCTGTCTGGCGCCTTGCCGCATTGATCGATGGCGAGCATATCGCCTGGGCCGAGTGCCGCAGCGCACAACAGCTTTTGCCGGCAACTCCGTTAGAACAACAGCGCGACGTGTGTCGCTGCGTTGCGCGACCGGCCACTGTGACGTGCTGCCGGTCACCCTTTGGCGGCGCGTGCACGCGTACGCGCATTGCCGCCAGCTGCGACGTCATCCCAGGAGAGCTTTCATGACCGCATCGATGCCCCGCTATGCCCTGTCCCTTGCCATCGGCGCCCTGCTTGCGCCTGGCGCGCATGCGCAGATGTCCACCGCCGAGCCGCGCAGCGAGGCCACCACGCTGGATGCGGTGATCGTCAGCGGCACCGCGCGCTTCAAGGGCCTGGCCAAGCGCGATGCCAGCTTCTCGATCACCACCGCCAGCCCGGAGCAGATCCAGCAGGCCGTGCCGCAGAGCACTGCGGACCTGCTGAAGATCGTACCCGGCGTATGGGCCGAGCCCAGCGGCGGCGGCACCGGCGCCAATATCTTCGTGCGCGGCATGCCATCCGAAGGCGATGCGCCGTTCGTGACCATGCAACTGGATGGCTCGCCGCTGTTTCCGCCGCCGACCCTGTCGTTCCTGGAAAATTCCACGCTGTTCCGCGTCGACGACACGGTCGAGCGCATGGAGGTGTTGCGTGGCGGCTCCAGCCCGATCTTCTCCAACGGCCAGCCGGGTCTAACGGTCAACTTCATCCAGAAAAAAGGCCAGGACGAGCCCGAAGGCAGCGTACGCCTGACCGGCGGCAACAACGCGCTGCGCCGCATCGATGTCTTCAACAGCGGGCCGATGGGCAACGGCTGGTACTACAGCGTGGGCGGTTTCTTTCGCGAAACCGACGGTGTGCGCGACCCGCAGTTTTCCGCCGACAAGGGTGGCCAGTTCAGCGCCACCTTGAGCAAGCGCTGGGACAGCGGCGAGCTGTCGTTCTACGCGCGGCATACCGACGACAACAATGCCTTCTATACCGCCATTCCGCTGCTGTCGCGCAACAACGGCAACGACCTGTCCAGCTTCCCCGGTTTGAATGCGCAGACCGGCACCCTGCTCGGCCGCGACTTCCGCAATGTCGACCTGCTGGTCGGG
Organism: Xanthomonas sp. WHRI 7064; assembly: GCF_040202355.2. NCBI lineage: Bacteria > Pseudomonadati > Pseudomonadota > Gammaproteobacteria > Lysobacterales > Lysobacteraceae > Xanthomonas > Xanthomonas sp. WHRI 7064. The sequence goes on from NZ_CP167821.1 coordinate 3,143,297, forward strand.
CCGGATGGACAGACCATCCGCCGCGATCTGGCCGACGGCCGCGGCGTCAACATCGATGTATTCGGCGGCGAACTGAACTGGGAGACCGGCGACTGGACCATTGCCGACCGCTTCAACGTGATGAGCGGCAGCGCGCCGACCTATGCGTTGTTTACTGGCGATGCACCGGTGCGATTGAGCGATTTCATCGCCAGTTACGGCACTACCGGCAGCGGTAGCTTCACCAATGGCGGCGGCGTCGTCGATCCGAATCAGCAGGTGCTGGAAGCCGGCTGGTGGTCGGTGGACAAGCGCCTGAATTCGGTCACCAACGATTTGCGCCTGAGCCGCGAATTGTTTAAGGGCAACACGCTCACCGTGGGCGCGTACTACGCCAAATATTCCTCGGCAGACACCTGGTACCTGGGCAACACCATGCTGCTCACCGCGCAGAACAACGCGCGCCGGATCGATCTGGCGCTGGACAACGGCCAGCAGGCCACGCGCCAGGGTTTCACCAGTACCGCGTTCTTCAACCTGCGCGCCAACTACGATGGCGAGAACATCGCCGCCTTCGTGGCCGACGAATGGGAGCTCAACGCGCGGCTGCGCCTGGACCTGGGCGCCCGCTACGAACGCCAGAGCGTCACCGGCGATGTGCACGACACCGCCACCGTCGATCTGGACGGCAACCCGGCCACGCTGTACGACAACGCCACCTCGCTGGCACTGGCCAGCACGCGCCGCATCGACCAGGACGATGAGGCGTTCTCCTGGACGGCGGGCCTGAACTTCACGCTCGATACGCATAACAGCCTGTTCGCGCGGGTCAACTCGGGGGTGAAGTTCCCCGGCTTCGACAATCTGCGCGATGGCCAGAATCGCGTGCAGGAAGTGGATCAGTACGAACTCGGGCTCAAGTCCGGTGCCAGTAGCTACGACCTGTACCTGACCGCGTTCTACAACACCTTCAAGAACTCGCCGTTCCAGGCGTTCCTGGCCAATGGTGAGAACTTCACCACCGTGGGCGACTCGCGTGCGCGCGGGCTGGAAGTGGAAGGCGCCATCCGCCCGTTCGGCGGCTTCGAGCTGGCCGGCACCGGGGTGTGGCTGGATGCCAAGTACCGCAACTACCGCGAGTTCACCGGCAACCAGGTGATGCGCCAGCCCAAGCGCCAGTTCCGCATCACGCCCAGCTATTACTGGATGCTGCCGTTCGGCGACCTCAAGGTGTTTGCCACCTATTCCTACATCGGCGACCGCTTTGCGGACCTGGCCAACAGCCAGCGGCTGCCGTCCTACGACATGCTCGACATCGGCGCCAACCTGCATGTGGGCGAGCACTGGGAAGTGACCGCCAGCGGCAGCAACGTCACCGACACGCTGGGCCTGACCGAAGGCAATGTGCGTGTGCCGGGTGCAGCGACCGGTGGCGTGTTCATGGGTCGGCCGATCGCCGGACGGCAGTACCAGATGTCGGTGGCGTATCGCTGGTAGGTGGCAGGATCAAGACAGCGAGGCATCACGGCGTCGATCCTGGACACACATGGGATCGGCGCCTTTTTGTTGCCACAGCACATGTGTGCACCGGGAACAGCTGTGCCACTGTGCATTCAACGATGCGGGTTATTGGCGCGGCACAGGCGATGCCGCCCGCACGCCCGCATACAGCGTCTCAGTGCTGAATCGTGGGGCATCGCATGACTGCGCCCCCGGCGCAGCACCGCCGCAATTCGCGTGCTGCCCCGCGCCGGATGCGAAGCAAATCCGCGCATCGTGATGCTTTCTGTCAATGAAAAATTGATAGCTCGCAACAGATCGCGGCCAATCCTGTGCGAAAAACGTCGCATCGCGCGCGTGAATCGGCATGTCTTGCATGAAGTGCGCAACGGATCACGCGCCGGTCATCTGGCGCTCGGGTTGCGAGCGCGGATTGCGCCATCTCTAATCGGATCGCTGGCAGTGCGTTCGCATTGCCAGCGTCGGCTGCGCGGACGCGCACGGGGGAGCCGACTGATGACCCGGCCGCATTCGTCCAGCGTGTGGGACCGATGCGTATCACTGGCTCTTTCGGGATACACGGACATGCACCCTGTTGCTGCCTCTTCGCGTGGTTCTCCTGCACGCACGATTCAATTCCACCTGAGGTTGACAGCGTGCTGGCACGGCCAAGCGCATCTGCTCGGCGCTGCCTGATCGATTTTGCTCGCCGCGGCCGCTGCCGCATGGATTCACTTTCTACGCTTGCTGACGCATCTGATTTGGGCTCGATAGGCACGGCCTGACTCTGTTGAAGCAGTTGCGCTGGCCGATCGCCTGATCGGCCGGACGGGGAACTGCGTCGTATCGATCGTGCCTACCCTTGACTGGACTCAAACGGAATGAACACTTATCGCAGGTGCCCTCTCGCGCTGTTGATCGCTGCACTACTGATCACAAGCGTGCCACTCTCGGCACTGGCCGACACGCCAGTGACCGCTCCCACCGCCACCGCCGGCTCAAAGGCCAGCGCACAGGGCAGCGATCCATTGCTGCGCTACCAATGGCACCTTTCCAACCAGGGACAGGCCGTGATCGGCGACAGCCGTCCGCTGCCCGGGGTCGATATGGATGTGGATCTGCTGCATGCATTGGGCATTCGCGGCCGTGGCGTCCGCGTCGGCGTGGTGGACGACGGCCTGGAGATCGGCCACGAAGATCTGCGCGACAACATTCTCCCGAATGGCTCGCACAATTTCGGCAACGGGTCGCACGATCCCACTCCGACCGACCCGGATTTCGGTCACGGCACCTCGGTGGCGGGCATCATCGCTGCGGTTGGGTGGAATGGCCGTGGCGGTCGCGGCGTTGCGCCCGAAGCCTTGCTTGCCGGCTTCGATTTTCTGGGGAGCGACGCGGCCGGCAGCGGCGCAGAAGTCAGTTATTCCTGGGGCAATGGTCCCGAAGCACGCACCATCGATATCTTCAACAACAGCTGGGGTTCGACCCAGGCCAGCTACCCCGACTTTCCGCTGGAAGAGCGTCAGTCCTGGGAAGCGTTGATGCGTTCGACACGCGGCGGGCTGGGTGGCATCTACATCAAGTCAGCCGGCAACAGCTTCAGGCGTTTTCGCATCCGCGATGCAGAGGGCAACATCGTCAATGCTTGCAGCGAACTGTCGCGCACCTTGAATGTCGGATGCGTGCTCGCCAATGTCGATCCACTCAACAATGTTCCCGCTACCATCGTGGTCGCCAGCGTGGACGCCACCGGCAAGCGCGCCTCCTACTCGTCGTCCGGTTCGGCGTTGTGGATCTCCGGCCTGGGCGGAGAGTTTGGATACCAGCGCAGGTTCTCTCCCAACACGGCACAGACCGCCTCCCCCGAGACCGCACCGTTCGTCTACGATCCGGCCATCGTCACCACCGATCTCAGCGGCTGCAGCGCTGGCGACAATGTGGATGGCGCGACGGTCGAAAACGCGCTTGCCGGCAGCACCTCCAGGATCGACGCATCCTGCAACTACAGCGCGTTGATGAACGGCACATCTGCCGCTGCGCCCACCGTCTCAGGTGTCGCAGCGCTGATTCTAAGCTCCAACCCCGGCCTGACCGCGCGCGATGTCAAGTACATCCTGGCCAAGACCGCGCGCCAGATCGATCCGTGGCAGCCGCGCGCGGTCTACCAGGGCAGCGTGATCGACCCGGGTTGGATCACCAATGCCGCCGGCCATCGTTTCAGCAACTGGTATGGCTTCGGCCTGGCCGACGGCGCCGCAGCCGTCTACGAGGCGACCTATTTCAAGCCCCTGCCTCCGGTCCGCGACACGCAGTGGGTGGCATCCACCGCTGCTGCAAGTCAGATCGGTGGACCTGCACGACCAGCCAAACAACGCATTCGCATCACCCAGGCAATGAAGGTGGAAGGCGTGCAGCTGTCATTGGCCACCTCGCACCGCAATCCGGCCAATCTGCGCGTGGTGCTGGAGTCGCCCAGCGGAACGCGTAGCTACGTCGTCACCCCGTTTTCGGTACTGGATCCGGCCGAATACGCGAAGACCGGGTTCTATATCGATCTCACCTCCACCAACGCTTTTCTCGATGAGCGGGCGCAAGGCGTGTGGACGCTGGAAGTCACCGACATGACCGAGACGCGAACCACCGCGGCGCTGCAGAATTTCAAACTTCGCATCCTGGGGCACTGACATGAAAAGCATCCTCCTTACTTCGGTCCTTGTTGCTTTCTTGGCCGCGTGCGGGTTGGCGCATGCCGGCCAGTACCTGGACGCCCAGGCGCTCAGCGCAGCGGCCACCGGCGAGCGATTCAAATCCGGAAACGATACCTATCGCATGCTGCCCGGCGTCGTGGTCTCCGACCCACTGCCGAACGACCGCTTGAACGCCGCTCCCGCATCTGCCGCCAAGGTGCGCGCAAGCAGCGCAGCAGCAATCGATGGCAAGGTTGCCGCACGGATCGGCCCCTATGCCATCGTCCTTCCGTCAACCAGCGCTGCACGTGGCGCGTCCAGGCTTGCGTCCACATCCACGGGCTCGGCAGAACGCGCCATCGCCGCAGCGGTGAACGAACGCAATGGACGCGTCGTACTGGTCCAGCCGCAGCTGAAGCTGACCGACACCACGCCAAGCGCTGTCAGTGCACTGGCACGCAGCTCCGGCGGGCGCGTCGTCTACGCGTCGACGATCGACAACAGCGCAGTGATCGCCTATCCGTCGATCGAACAGACACAGCAGGCCTTGACCCGTCTGCGCGCCAGCACGCCTGGCACGCAGGCGTCGCTGGTGGTGCAACAGTCGGTCATGCAGCCGATGTAGCAGACCTCCGGGCGACCGTCGAGCGCGCGCGCGACGGGCCGCTCCGCGGACGCATCCATCGACAACGCGGCAATCGAGCGAAGGCGTACTTGCCATCGCTGCCTTGCTCGCTCCCACGCATTCGACCATCGATCGGAGAACAGCATGAGCTGTGTTCGCAAGCATCACCGCAGCGCCATGGTTGGCGCGCTGCTGATCGGCGCCCCACTGTACACGGCGGTGGCCGCCGCTCCGGCCACCGCGTTGCGTACGGCCGCCGACGACCCGCTGGTGCGGTATCAGTGGCACATCTCCAATCAGGGACAGCAGGTCATCGGCGACATCCGCCCGGTTGCGGGCGTGGATATGGATGTGGATGTCCTGCATTCCCTCGGGATTCGTGGCAAAGGCATCCGCGTCGGTGTGGTGGATGACGGATTGGAACTGGGTCATGAAGATCTGGCTGACAACATCATTCCGAACGGCTCGTACAACTTCGAGACCGGCTCCCATGACGTGACGCCCATCGACACTTTCCTGTCTCATGGCACTGCGGTCGCGGGCATTGTCGCGGCCGTTGGCTGGAACGGGCGTGGTGGCCGCGGCGTGGCGCCCGAAGCCAGGCTTGCGGGGTTCGATTTCGACGCCCGCGACTCGTCCAGGAACCTGGCCAGCGTGCGCTATGCCTGGGGCGATGGGCCGGAAGGTCGAAACATCGATATCTTCAACAACAGCTGGGGCCAGCCGGCCTCGTTCTACCTGGATTTTCCGCAACAGGAGCAAGCGTCATGGGCGGCATTGATGCGCTCGACCCGCGGTGGACTGGGAGCGGTTTACGTCAAGATCGGGGGTAACGATTTCCTCAGTCTGCAGATGCCGGATCAGGACGGGAACATGCGCGATCTGTGTGGCCCGCGCGCCCGCGCGGCAGGGGTCGGCTGCGGACTGGCCAATCTGGACCCACTCAACAACCTGTTTGACACCATCACCGTCGCAAGCGTCGATGCCAGCGGCAAACGCGCAGCGTATTCTTCACCCGGTTCCGCGCTATGGGTGTCTGGTCTTGGCGGGCTGATAGGAATGCAACGCGCCTTCGTCCCTGACCCGGGCGAACGCCTGCCCCCTGATGCAGTGCCCTTTGCGTATGGCCCCGCGCTGGTGACGACCGACCTGAGCAGTTGTTCGGCAGGCTACAACCAGGATCGCGGTCTTGATCCGGCCAATGCGCTGGATACCAGCAGTTCGAAGATCGACCCCCGCTGCAACTACACGGCCCGCTTCAACGGCACCTCAGCCGCCGCGCCAACCGTGTCCGGCGTCGCCGCCCTCATGCTGGGCGTCAATCCCGGCCTCAGTGCCCGGGACGTGAAGTACATCCTGGCCACCACCGCGCGCCAGGTCGACCCACAACAACCGCGCGCCACATATCAGGGCAGCGTGATCGATCCGGGCTGGATCACCAATGCAGCCGGACATCGCTTCAGCAACTGGTATGGATTCGGCCTGGTCGATGGTGCCGAGGCGGTCTACAAAGCTAGCGACTTCACGCCGCTTCCTCCAGTGCGAGACTCTCGCTGGATTGCGTCCACTGCCGCCCCAAGCCAGATTGGCGGACCGGCGCGGCCGGCCAAGCAGCGCATTCGCATCACGCAAGCAATGAAGGTGGAAGGCGTGCAACTGTCGCTTGCCACATCGCATCGCAACCCGACCGATCTGCGCGTGGTCCTGGAATCTCCCAGCGGCACACGCAGCTATGTGCTCACGCCCTTTTCAGCGCTCGATGCTTCGGCGTACGCGAATACCGGCTTCTATATCGACCTGACGTCCAGCAATGCCTTCCTGGACGAAAAGGCGCAAGGCGTGTGGACGCTGGAAGTGACCGACATGACCGAGCCGGCGATTACTGCGGCGCTGCAAGACTTCAAGCTTCGCATCCTGGGGCACTGACATGAAATACATGATGCTTACTTCGGCGTCACTTGCCTGCTTCGCCGCATGCGGCCTGGCGGATGCCAGCCAGCACGGGGATGCCCAGGTGTTCAGCGCAGCGGCCAACGCCGCAACACAGCAAGGCGACGACCCACTGTTCCGCTACCAATGGCATCTGCTCAATCAGGGCCAGCCAGTGTTCGGCGATGGACGCCCGCTGCCCGGCGTGGACCTGGACGTGGATATCCTGCACGCGCTGGGCATCCGCGGCGCGGGCGTCAAGGTTGCGGTGATCGATGACGGCCTGGAGATCGCACACCCGGACCTGGTCGACAATGTCGTCGCCAACGGCTCGCGCAATTTCCTGACCGGCTCCAACGACCCGACGCCACCGGCGAGCGAGATCGATAGCGACCACGGCACCGCAGTTGCGGGCATCATTGCCGAGCGCGGATGGAACGGGATCGGCGGACGTGGCGTTGCACCGGAGGCCAGGCTGGCTGGCTTCAATGCAATTGCAGAGCCGGATGGCAGCAAGCAGTACGTCGACATTCGCTACGCCTGGGGCGACGGGCCGGAAGGGCGCGCCATGGAGGTGTTCAACAACAGTTGGGGTGGTTCGTCGCGCGTGTATCCCTACACCGAAGTTGACGAACAACAGTCGCTCGAAAGACTGATGCAGGCGCAGCGCGGCGGGAAAGGCGGGGTGTATGTCAAAGCTGCCGGCAATGACTTCTTTGCCCTTATCGAGAACGATGCACAGGGCAATCCGGTGGATCGCTGCGCAGACCAGACCCGCAAGCTCGGTGTCGGCTGCGCACTGGCCAACACCGACCAGTTCAACAACCTGATCACCACGATCGTGGCCGGTGCCGTCAACGCCGATGGCGTGCGGGCGTCGTACTCATCTCCAGGCTCTGCACTGTGGGTCTCCGGGCTGGGGGGCGAGTATGGGTTTCAGCGCGCCTTCGATCCGCACCCGGAAACGGCCCGGCCCTCTTATGGGCTCACCAACCTTCTGCCGCTGCGGCGCTTCTATAAGGCCGCAATCGTCACCACCGACCTCAGCGGCTGTGCAGCGGGCAACAACCGTGATCGCACCCGCCAGATGCAGAACGCGCTCGACAGCAGCCGCTCCAGGATCGATGCATCGTGCAACTACACCGCGCGCATGAACGGCACCTCGGCGGCATCGCCTACCGTGGCGGGCGTGGCGGCCTTGATGTTGGGCGCCAATCCGCAGCTGACCCTGCGAGATGTCAAATACATCCTGGCAACCACCGCGACCCAGGTCGACCCAACTCAACCCAAGGCCCTCTACAACGGCACCGTGATCGACCCGGGTTGGGTCACCAATGCGGCGGGCCATCGTTTCAGCAACTGGTATGGCTTCGGGCTGGTCGACGCCGCCGCGGCTGTGGAACGTGCAATGCACTTCACCTCGCTGCCCGCCCTGCAGGACACGAGCTGGAAAGTGTATGAAGGCAACAGCAGCACCATCGGGGGTGTCGCGGCACCGGCCAGGTTGTCATTGAACATCACCCAATCCTTCAAGGTGGAAGGCGTGCAACTGTATTTCTCGGCCACCCATAAGGACCCAAGTCACCTGCGGGTGGTGCTGGTGTCGCCCAGCGGCACGCGCAGCACGGTGATGACGCCGTTTTCCACACTCGATCAGGCCCCCGACGGCACCGTGGTCTGGCTGACATCGAGCAACGCCTTCCTGGACGAACCCTCGGCCGGGCGCTGGACGCTGGAGGTCGACGACATGCTCGCCGACCAGGGCAAGGAACAACTGGAGGAATTCGAAATGCGCGTGGTGGGTCACTGACATGAAGACATCCTTACTGACGCTGCTCGTTGTCGTTGCAGCCGGTGTCTGCGCTCCCGCGTCGGCGCAGCTGGTCGACAGCAAACGCCTGCACGCTGCGGCGACCGGGCAGACCATCGCGGCAGGACGTAGCAGCTTCCGGCTGATTCCCGGCGCAGTGGTCAGGCTGGCCGACGGCGCGCCTGCAACGACCGCCGCACGCGCGGCGCAGGCGCCGCAAACCACCACAGCCGCTCCAGTTGCACGCTTCGACCGCTACGCGATCTATCTCGATGCCGGCACGGCCGCACGCACGGCCGCCGTGGTTCCTGCCGGGCAAGCCCCGCGTGTGGCCGCAGCGCTCGAAACGCGCAGCGGTCAACTGATCCTGCTGGGCTCCTCGATCAAACTGTTCAATACCACCCCAGCCATCGCCGGTGGATTGGCCTCACGTACCGGCGGCACACTGATCTATGCCTCGGCCATCGATGGCAGCGCGATGATCGGCTACGACTCGGTGGCCACCGCACTGGATAACTGCAAACAGCTGCAAGGCAGCAAGGGCGTGGGAGCGATCATGCCCGAGGTGATTCCGCGCGCGGCACGGCCGTTGTGAGGCGACAACGGTGAGGGATGCCACGCTGCTGCCAACCGGCGGCAGCGTGGCGCGATGGCGCAGCCCGTGTCACACCGGCAGCGGGCTGCGTTCGGCAAAGTGCCCGCGCCAGTACGGGTAATACGGATACGGCGGCTCCACCGCGCTCACCGCATCCAGGCGCGCGCGTTGCGCGTCCGTCAGCGACAAGCCCACCGCACCCAGGTTCTGGCGCAACTGCGCTTCGTCGCGTGCGCCGATCAAGACCGTGCTCACGGTGGGCCGCTGCAGCAGCCAGTTGATGGCGATCTGCGGCACGCTGCGGCCGGTCTCGTCGGCAACCGCGTCGAGCACATCGACGATGTCGAACAGGCGCTCGTCACTGATCGCCGGCCCGGCGGCCGCAGTGGCATGCAGGCGACTGTGTTCGGGCAACGCCTGGCCGCGGCGCAGCTTGCCGGTCAGGCGCCCCCAGCCCAGCGGACTCCACACCACCGCGCCCACGCCCTGGTCGATGCCCAACGGCATCAGCTCCCATTCGTAATCGCGCCCGGCCAGCGAGTAATAGGTCTGGTTGGCGACAAAGCGGCTCCAGCCCTGCGCATCGGCCACTGCCAACGACTTCATCAGCTGCCAGCCGGCGTAATTGGACGCGCCCAGGTAGCGCACCTTGCCGGCGCGGACCAGCCCATCGAGCGTGGACAGGGTTTCTTCCACCGGCGTCATCGCGTCGAAGGCATGCAGCTGCAGCAGATCGATATAGTCGGTGCGCAGGCGTCGCAACGAGGCATCCACCGCACGCAACAGACGGAAGCGCGAGGCACCGGCATCGTTGGGGCCATCGCCCAGGCGCAGGCCGGTCTTGGTCGAGAGGATCACCTGATCGCGGCGGCCCTGCAGCGCCTGGCCGAGGATCTCTTCAGAGGCGCCGTCCGAATACACATCGGCGGTGTCGAACAGGTTCAGGCCCGCCTCCAGGCACAGGTCGATCATGCGCTGCGCCTGCGCCACATCGGTATCGCCCCATGCAGAAAACAGCGGCCCCTTGCCGCCAAAGGTACCGGCACCCAGACCGAGCACCGGCACCTTGAAACCGGAACGGCCGAGAAAACGTGTCTCCATCGCAATGCTCCTTGAAACCGAAAGAAAATCCGCGCGCTGCCGGTCGATCCGGCCATGCGCGATGCCAGGCGCCACGCTCCGCTTGCCGATCACCCGCGCGAGCGCGCAGGGCTGCCGGTTGCGCGGTCACTGCGCTCGTGCCTAAAAAACGAATCAACCCGCCTGCGCACACACGCCCGGCGCGGCGGCACGCCGGCGTTGCAGTTGCACGCTCCACAACGCGATGCCCAGGCCGAGCGCGCTCAACAGCGCGGCGACCCACGGGGTGGCGACCAGGCCGGCATGGGTGGCGATCACCACGCCGCCCAGCCAGGCGCCCAGCGCATTGCCCAGATTGAACGCGGCGATATTGAGACTGGAAGCCAGGTTCTGGCCGGCACCGCGTGCATGCTCGAGCACGCGCAATTGCAGCGGCGCCACGGTCGCGAAGGCGGCCACGCCCAGCAACCCGACGAACACCACCATCGCGGTTTTGTTGTGCAGGACCAGGCCCATCGCGGCGAGCACCACCACCAATGCCGCCAGGCTGCCCAGCAACGCAGTGGTGGGACGCCGGTCGGCCAGACGCCCGCCCAGCAGATTGCCCACGATCATGCCGACGCCGAAGACCAGCAACACCGGCGACACCGCCGTCTGCGCAAAACCGCTCACGTCCACCAGCAACGGCTGGATATAGGTGAACACCGCGAACACGCCGGCATAGCCCACCACCGTGATCGCCAGGGCCAGCAGCACCTGCCCGCGCCCCAGCACCGCCACTTCCTGGCGCCACGACACCGGCGCGGCTGCGCCTGCGTTCGCCGGCACCCACAGCGCCACCGCGGCCGTGGCCAGCACGCCGACGACCGCAACCGCCCAGAACGTCGCCCGCCAGCCCAGCTGCAGACCCAGCCAGGCGCCGGCCGGCACGCCCAGCAGGGTGGCCACTGTCAGCCCGGCAAACATCAGCGAGATCGCCGACGCACGGCGCTCGGCCGGGACCAGCGAGGTGGCCACCACCGCGCCCACGCCGAAGAAGGTGCCGTGCGCCAGCGAGGTCAGCACACGCGCAACCATCAGACTGGTGTAATCCGGCGCCAGCGCGCAGGCCACGTTGCCCAGGGTGAAGATCGCCATCAAGCCGACCAGCACCGCCTTGCGCGGCAGCCGCGCACTCGCCAAGGTCAGCACCGGCGCCCCGACGAACACGCCCAGCGCATAGCCGCTGATCAGCAGGCCGGCAGCGCTGAGCGACACGCCCAGGTCGGTGGCCACCTGCTGGAGCAGGCCCATGATCACGAACTCGGTGGTGCCGATGCCGAAGGCACCGATGGTCAGCGCCAGCAGCGCTGGCGGAAAACGGGAAGAACGCGCGGAAGCGGACATGGGCATGGACCAGGGAAGACAACCCACAGCCTGCGCTCCGGCGTCCTAAGCAAAAACCCCTGCTATCCTGATTCACTATCAAGCAATCATTGAGAATCGCATGGACCGCCTCGGCGATATCGCGCTGTTCCTGCGCGTGCTCGACTCCAGCTCGATCACCGCCGGTGCGCGCAGCCTGGACCTGTCGGTAGCGGTCGCCAGCCAGCGCCTGAAGCGGCTGGAGCGCGACCTGGGCGTGCGTCTGTTGCACCGGACCACGCGCCGGCTGCACCCGACTCCCGAAGGCCAGCGCCTGGCCGAGCGCGGCCGCGTGCTGGTGCAGGATCTGGACGCGCTGGCCGACGATCTGCGCGAGAGCGCACACGCGGTCGGCGGCATCCTGCGCATGACCATGTCGGCCTCGTTCGGGCGGCAGTACGTCTCGCCGCTGCTCCCGGAATTCCAGGCCCGTCATCCGCGCGTGCACATCAGTGCACACCTGAGCGACGACCTGGTGGACCTGGTCAAGCAAGGCTTCGATCTGGCGATCCGCATCGGCCCGCTGGACGACTCCGGGCTGGTGGCGCGGCGCATCGCCGACAACCGCCGCACCCTCGCCGCCTCGCCCGATTACCTGCAGCGCCATGGCACCCCGCGCACGCCGGACGACCTGGCCGGGCATGCCGGCGTACTGCTGATGGGCCGCGACGGCCGCCAGGATGTCTGGCAGTTGCAAACGCCGGAGGGCGGCCTGGTACGCGTGCGCATGCAGAGCCGCTTCGAAAGCAATTTCGGTGAGTTGATCCGCGATGCGGCCGTCGCCGGCCAAGGCATTGCGCTGCATTCGTACTGGCATATCGCAGAAGAACTGCGCAACGGCCGGTTGGTCGAGGTACTCGCCGATTACCCGCCGCCAACCTCGCAGATCAACGCGGTGATGCCGGCGCGCCAGCTGCAGCCACCACGTGTGCGTGCATTCGTGGATTTTCTGCAGGAACGCCTGGGCGAAGTGCCGCCGTGGGAGCTTGGCGGTTGAACGCGAGCACGTTGCTTGCGTTTGCCGGTCCTTGCTGGACGTGGATCGATGCGTGGCTGCTAATCAACATCTTGGTTGGTTAGTGGCTGGATTCGGTCGAGTCGCGCTGTTGGATCACTGGTGGCGGCGATCTGCGAGTTTGCTGCAGGGCCCTTGCACGCCCACCATCGCAGCACATGCCGCAAGGCAGAGCGGGCGATCTACGCCTTTGCGGACAGATCGGCTGTAAAGCAGGCGATCTGCCGCTTGGCTGCAGGGCCCTTGCCCGCCCACCATCGCAGGACACGCCGCAAGTACGTCCGTGTAGGCTCTTACGCGGCATCCAAGCCGCGTAAGGTCCCGCGACGGTGAGCGGGCAAGGACCTGTCGGGATGGTCGGTGTGCACAATTACGAACATTGCCTGCTGCGCGTTGTTTGATGCCGATGCGCCAGCTCAATGCCTGATGCATCTCCAGCGACAACCAGTCGGATGGTCGGTGCGCATGGGCAAAAGCAGTGCGTCATGTGCATTTGGATAGCGATGTACCTGCGCGGCCCAACAATCAACGACCAATGCACATCGCGCGACAAGCAGCTCTTATGCGAGCGCCGACCACCTTTCTGGTGCGGTGTCCTCGCCGCTTGCGGGACCCGTGACGGCATGGATGCCGCCAAGGAGCCTCCACGGACGGATTCACGGCGTGTCCCGCAAGTGGTGAGGGCACCGCACACTCGACTCACCAATCAATAAAGCGCGTGCGGCCGGCACGTTGACACCGTCGCTCTAGCGTCAAGGATGTCGCTGGCGCCCTAGCGCCCTCTTTTAGCGCCCCGCACGCAGCAAGCGCCGGTGCAATCCACGCCGCTGCGCTTCGCTGAGCAGATGCCCATGCGTGTTCAACAATCCCAGGATCTGCTGATGCGCTTGCGCCGTGCGGCGCGCAAGTTCGGCCGTAGCGGCGGCCTCGAGCGCCTTCCAGTCGGCCGGGCTTGCCGGTGCGGCGATGGTCGAACGTTTTGCGGGCATGGGACTGGGCGGTCACGGAAACAGACACCCATGATACGGCGCGTATGTGAGCGCCAGATCGTGGCTGGCCTGCCGTTTTGAGGCACCGGGCGCGTGGGCATGACCGTCTGTGCCGGCGCCAATCGGCGCTACCCTTGCCCGCTTCTGCTACAGGCATGCCGGCTCCATGACAGTGGGTCTTGTAGGATCGACGGCATCGCGGCCACGCCGCCTGGTGCCATTGCCGAGTCCTGCATGTCCGCCTTGACCGAGATGATCGAGATCCTGCTGCGCCACGCTCCTGGCGACGGCATGCACACCACCCGGATTGCCGGGTTGCAGATCATGCGCAGCGCCTCGCCCACCGTGTCGGTGCCCACGGTCTATACGCCGATGCTGTGCCTGGTGGCGCAAGGCCGCAAGCAGGCGATGCTGGGCGCGGCGGCGTATCTCTATCACCCGCAGATGTATCTGGTGGCCTCGGTGGATCTGCCGATCGTCGGTTCGGTGATCGAGGCAAGCGCCGCGCAACCGTATCTGTGTTTCTGCCTGGATCTGGACACCGCGGTGCTGAGCGATCTGGCCGTCAGCCACCCGGAGCTGGTGGAGCCGCAACGCGATGCGGCGCAGGCCGGCTTGTTGCTCAACCACAGCATGCCGCCATTGCAGGACGCTGCAGTGCGGCTGGCGCGTCTGCTCGATCAACCGCAGGAGATCGCCGCACTGGCGCCGCTGATCCTGCGCGAAGTGCTTTATCGCCTGATGGCCGATCCGGCCAATGCGGTGGTGCGCCAGATGGCCATCGCCGACAGTCGGCTCAACCAGATTTCCAAAGCCATTGTCTGGCTGCGCGAGCATTACGCACAGCGCTTTAGCATCGAGCAGATTGCCGATCTGTCGGCAATGAGCCGCTCCACCTTTCATGCGCATTTCAAGGCGGTCACCTCGATGACGCCGCTGGAATATCGCTCGCATCTGCGCGTGCACGAAGCGCGCCGGCTGATGCTGGCCGAAGCGCTGAATGCTGCCGATGCCGGCTTCCGCGTCGGCTACGAGAGCGCCTCGCAATTCAGTCGTGACTACGCACGCATTCTCGGCGCGCCGCCCGCACGTGACGCCCAACGGCTGCGTGCCGGGGCACAGGCTGCGACACAAGCGGCATAAGCCAATTCGTGCGCTGTTACGCAGTGGAGTGCAGTCACGCGCACTCGCACTGAACGACATGCATCACAAACGATGAGGCGGCAGACCGCACCACGTCATCGTTGAGCGCCGTGTCACTCGTCCGCGTACTGCGCCTCGCTGACCTGCTCCAGCCAGGTCACCGGCGAGCCGTCCTGCGCTTCGGCGATGGCGATATGCGACATCGCCACCGTGGCGTTGGCGCCGTGCCAGTGCTTGACGCCCGGCGGAATCCACACGATGTCGCCCGGACGGATCTGCTGCGCCGGCTTGCCCCATTCCTGCACGCGCCCGGCACCGGCGGTGACGATCAGCGTCTGCCCCAACGGGTGGGTGTGCCAGGCGGTGCGTGCGCCCGGCTCGAAGGTCACCGTGGCGCCGCCCACCCGCGCCGGCGCATCGGCCTGGAAGGGCGCATCGATGCGCACCTTGCCGGTGAAATAGTCGGCCGGGCCGGCTGCAGATGCGGCGCCACCGGCCTTGCTCACCCTGATCGCCTGTTGCTCTTCACCACCGGGCGTGACGGCGGCCATCATCGACAGCGACATCGCGGTTGCGAACAGATTCATGGCAGTGCTCCTCGATCCAAGTGCCTGCACTGTAGCGCGCATGCGCGCTGGCACTACCCGGGCAGCAGCGCATGCACCTAGAAACACAGCGCATCAATGCGGCAGTGACACCTCGGATTTGAAGCCATCACGCAGCATCGCGCATGATGCAGCGGCATGAATGGCATGCGCTGGAGTCGGCCGTCGCAAGCAATGGCGCGGGAAAATCTCAACGATCTGCAGGTCTTCGTCACCGTGGCGCGCGAGGGCAGCTTCACCCGTGCCGCCGCGCAGCTGGGCGTCTCGCAATCGGCGCTGAGCCACACCGTGCGCGCACTGGAAACACGCCTGGGCATCCGTCTGTTGACCCGCACCACGCGCAGCGTGTCGATGACCGAAGCCGGCGCACGCCTGTTCGACACCGTGGCACCGCGCCTGGAAGAGATCGACGACGAGCTGTCCGCGCTCACCGACTTCCGCGACAAGCCGGCCGGCACCATCCGTATCACCACCGCCGGCCACGCCGCCGATGCCTACATCTGGCCGACGTTGTCGAACGTGCTGCCCAACTATCCCGACCTCAAGATCGAGGTGACCGTCGATTACGGGCTGGCCGACATTGTTGCCGAGCGCTATGACATCGGCATCCGGCTGGGCGACCAGGTCGCCAAGGACATGATCGCGGTGCCGATCAGTCCGATGCAGCGCATGGCGGTGGTGGCGGTGCCGGGCTACTTCGTGCACCACACCATCCCCGCCGTACCGGCCGAGCTGGCCCGGCACAACTGCATCGGCTTGCGCCTGCCCACCCATGGCGGCCTGCTGCCCTGGGATTTCGAAAAGGATGGCCGCGAGGTCAAGGTGCGCGTGGACGGGCAATGGACCTTCAACGGCAGCAGCGCCATCCTGCGTGCCGCGTTGGCCGGCGGCGGACTCGCGTTCTTGCCGGAAACCATGGTGCTGGAGCACATCGCCGCCGGCCGGCTACGCCGCGTGCTGGAGGACTGGTGCGAGCCGTTCGACGGCTATTACGCCTACTACCCCAGCCGCCGCCAATCCTCGCGCGCACTCAAGGTAGTGATCGACGCGTTGCGGCACGACCTGGTGCGCTGACACACCCGTGTAGGAGCGTGCCTGCGCGCGACCAGGCGTTATCGATAACGCCCATCGCGCGCGAGCGCGCTCCTACAACAGCGTCGGCTTGCGGCCGGTTGGAAGGGGTGATCGACGCATTGCGACACGATCCGGCGCGCTGACACGCTTGTGTAGGAGCGTGCCTGCGCGCGACGAGGCCTTCTCGATAACGCCCCATCGCGCGCGGGCACGCTCCTACAACGACCTCGTTTTGCGTCGGGTTTGAAGGGGTGATCGATGCGTTGCGGCACGCTCCGGCGCGCTGACACGCCCGTGTAGGAGCGTGCCTGCGCGCGACCAGGCTTGTCGGTAATGCCCATCGCGCTGCCCTGCTGCCGCCGCTAGAACCCGCTCGGCACCTCGCGCTTGCCTCCCGCTGTCACCACCGGCGGTTGCGGCCGATACGCGCGCAGGAACAGCGCCACCGCACTGGCGACATACGTGTGCTGCGTGGCGGCCGGTGCCTGCCACGTGTCGCCACGCAGCGCTGCATTGGCCGGCATCCCGGTCATCAATCCGAAGAAATGCACCGAGGCATCCGGCAGATTGTCGATGACCAGGCTGCCCTGCTCCACTTCGCGCGCCAACACCGCACGCATCGTGGTGTCGTAGCGTTCGAAGCCCAGCGTCCACATCTCCTCGCGTATCTGGCTGGGCAGTGCCGGCGGCCGCACCAGGCCATAGGCGGCATCGCCCAGTGCACTGCTGGCCGCCATGCGTACGACCGCGTCGGCGATGGCGAGCAGGCGCACGGGCAACGGCCCGCGCATGTTCAACAACGCTTCCCAGGGATTGGGCGACTGGTGCGCCAGCGCCTCCAGGGTGGTGCGGAACAGCACCTCCTTGGACGCGAAGTGCGCATACACCGTGGCCTTGGACACCACTGCGCGCTCGGCGATGCTGTCCATGCTGGTCTTGTCGAAGCCCTGGCGTGGAAACAGCTCGGCTGCCGCGCGCAGGATCGCGCCACGCTTGTCGTGCGGTGCGCGCCTGGGCGCCGGGGCCTCGGCAGCGGCGTCATCCATGTGGCTGCCCCGTCGCCGTCGTGGCCACCGCCGGGTCGGCCGATTGCAGCCAACCGCCGCCCATCGCCTTGTAGAACGTCGCCAGATTGGTGAAGCGTGACAGCTGCGTGGTGATCAAGTTCTGCTGCGCGCTGTACAGCGCGCGCTGCGCATCCAGCGCCTGCAGGTAGCTGTCCACGCCACGTTCGAAGCGCGCCTGCGAGAGCCGGTAGCTGTCGGCGGTGGCATCGACCAGGGCCTGTTGCGCCTGCAACTGCCGGCCTAGGGTCTCGCGTTGCGCGAGCGCATCGGAGACCTCGCGGAACGCGCTCTGGATCGCCTTTTCGTACTGCGCCACCTCGATATCGCGGTTGGCCTTGGCCATGTCCAGGTTGGCGCGGTTACGCCCGGCGTTGAAGATCGGCAGCGTCAGCGTGGGCACGAAGCTCCAGGCGCGGGTGCCGGAATCGAACAGGTGGGACAGGCTGCTGCTGGACGAGCCGGTCGATGCGGTCAGGCTGATGCTCGGGAAGAACGCCGCGCGCGCCGCACCGATGTTGGCATTGGCCGCACGCAGGTTGCGCTCGGCCTCCAGGATGTCCGGGCGACGCTGCAGCAACTGCGACGGCAACCCGGCCGGCACGCTGGCCAGCACGTTGCCGTCCACGCTGGCGCCGTCGGGCAAGGCCTGCGGCAACAGCTCCGCCGGCACCTGCGTGCCGACCAGCAGCACCAATGCATTGCGGTCCTGCGCCACCTGCGCGGTATAGCGCTCCACATCCACGCGCGCGGATTCCACCGTGGTCTGCGCCTGGCGCAAGCTGAGCTGCGAGGCCACACCCAGCTCGAAGCTGCGTTGCTGCAGGCGATAACTGTCGCCCTGGCTGCTCAAGGTGGACTGCGCCAGCTGCAGCAACTGCTGATCGGCCGCCAGCGTCAGATAGGCGGTGGCCACTTCGGCCACCAGGCTGATATGGGTGCTGCGGCGTGCCTCGGCGGTGGACAGGAACTGCTGCAGCGCCTGTTCCTTGAGGCTGCGCACACGCCCGAACAGATCCAGCTCGTACGCACTGATGCCGATATTGGCGCTGTAGGTCCGGAACACCTGCGGCTGGCCTGGAATGGCCAGCTCCGACGGCGTACGCGCGTTGTTGGCGGTGCCGGTGCCCTGCACGGCAGGCAGCAGCGCAGCGCGCTCCACCCGGTACTGCGCACGTGCCACCTCGATGTTGAGCGCGGCCACGCGCAGGTCGCGATTGTTCTCCAATGCCAGCGCGATCACCTGCTGTAGCGCCGGGTCGGTGAACACCTGCCGCCAGCCGATGTTGGCGATATCGATCGCCTGCTCGGGGCTGGCCGCATCGGCGGTAGTGGATGCCGTCGAGAGCTCGGTGCCGGCAAAGCGTTCGGGCACCGGTGCGTCGGGCCGTGCATAGCGCGGCATCAGCGTGCATCCGGACAGCACGCTCGCCACCGCGATCGCGGTCAATGTCATGCGGATCGGTGTCATCTCAGTGTCCTGCCGGTTGCGGTGCGGGCGAAGTGGGCTGTGCGCGGCGCTTGAACAAGCCGCTGATCAGCACGAAGAACAACGGCACGAAGAAGATCGCCAGGATCGTGCCGGACAACATGCCGCCGATCACCGCAGTACCCAACGCATGCTGCGCGCCTGCACCGGCACCACTGCCGAGCACCAGCGGCACCACGCCCAGGATGAAGGCCAGCGATGTCATCAGGATCGGCCGCAAGCGCATGCGCGCCGCTTCCAATGCGGACTCGATCAGGCTCTTGCCGCTTTCATGCAGTTCCTTGGCAAATTCCACGATCAGGATCGCGTTTTTCGATGCAAGACCAATCGTGGTGAGCAGGCCCACCTGGAAATACACATCGTTCATTTTCCATGTCAGCATTGCGCCCAGCAGCGTGCCGAACACGCCCAGCGGCACCACCAGGATCACCGAGAACGGAATCGCCCAGCTTTCGTACAACGCGGCCAGACATAGGAACACGATCAGGATCGACAACCCGTACAACAGGCCGGTCTGGCCGGTCGAGGATTTCTCCTGCCGCGACAACCCGGTCCACTCGTAGCCGATGCCCGGCGGCAACTTGGCCGCCGCCGCTTCGACGATCTGCATCGCCTCGCCACTGGACGCAGCACCCGGCATCGCCATGCCCAGGATCTCCACCGACGGCACGCTGTTGTAGCGCTCCAGACGCGGCGAGCCGGAACTCCAGCTGGCAGTGGCGAAGGCGTTGAACGGCACCATCGTGCCGGCGCTGTTGCGCACGAACCAGCGGTCGATGTCCTGCGGATTCATGCGGTACACCGCATCGGCCTGCAGCATCACCTTCTTGACGCGGCCCTTGTCGATGAAGTCGTTGACGTAGGTACTGCCCCAGGCGCTGGAGAAGGTGTTGTTGATATCGGCGATCGACACGCCCATGGCCTGCGCCTTGTGCGAATCGATTTCCAGCTTGAACTCGGGCGTGTCTTCCTGCCCGTTCGGGCGCACCGCCACCAGCCGCTTGTCCTGCGACAGTTCGGCCAGCAGCTGGTTACGCGCCTGCATCAAGGCCTCGTGGCCGAGGTTGGCGCGGTCCTGCAGCATCAGGTCGAAGCCGGTCGCATTGCCCAGCTCCGACACCGCCGGCGGTGCGAATGCAAACACCTTGGCATCGCGGATGGTGCTGAAGAACGCACCGGCCTTGCCCGCCACGTCGGTGACGCTCTGGCCCTTGCCGGTGCGCTCGTCCCACGGCCGCAACTTGACGAAGGCAAAGCCCACGTTCTGGCCGGTACCGGCAAAGCTGAAACCGGAGACCGCAAAGATGCCGGCAACCGAGTCCTTCTGATCGACCAGGAAGTGATGCTCCACCTGCTTGAGCACCTCGCCGGTGCGCGCATCGGTGGCACCGGGCGGCAACTGCACCAGCACGAACAGCGTGCCCTGGTCCTCGTCCGGCAGGAAGCCCACCGGCAACTTCATGAAGCCGAACACCACCAACGCCAGCAACACCGCGTAGGCCAGCATGTAGCGCCAGCCCTTGCCCAGCATGTGCCGCACCACGCCCTGATAGCCGTTGTTGCCGCGATCGAACACGCGGTTGAACCAGCCGAAAAACCCTGTGGTCGCCAGACCATGGCCCTTCTCCACCGGCTTGAGCAAGGTGGCGCACAGGGCCGGGGTCAGGATCATCGCCACCAGCACCGACAAGGTCATGGCCGAGACGATCGTGATCGAGAACTGCCGGTAGATCACGCCGGTGGAACCGCCGAAGAACGCCATCGGCACGAACACCGCGGCCAGCACCAGGGCCACGCCGACCAGCGCGCCGGAGATCTGGTCCATCGACTTGCGCGTGGCGTCCTTGGGCGACAACTGCTCCTCGCCCATCACGCGTTCGACGTTTTCCACCACCACGATGGCATCGTCCACCAGAAGGCCGATCGCCAGCACCATCGCGAACATGGTCAGCGTGTTGATGGTGAAACCGAACGCCGCCAGCACGCCGAAGGTGCCCAGCAACACCACCGGCACCGCGATGGTCGGGATCAAGGTCGCGCGGAAATTCTGCAGGAACAGGTACATCACCAGAAACACCAGCACCACCGCTTCGATCAGCGTATGCACCACCTGCTCGATGGAGATGCGCACGAACGGCGTGGTGTCGTACGGCTTTTGCACCTTCATGCCGGGCGGGAAGAATTTCTCCTGCTCCTCCAGGCTCTTGTCGATCGCGCGCACCGTATCCAGCGCATTGGCGCCGGTGGCCAGCTTGATCGCCAGACCGGCGGCCGGCTTGCCGTTATAGCGGCCCACCGTGTTGTAGCTCTCGCTGCCCAGTTCGATGCGTGCCACATCGCGCAGGCGCACCTGCGAGCCATCGGACTGCGTGCGCAGCAAAATATTCTCGAACTCCTCGGCGGTCTTCAGCCGGGTCTGCGCGGTGATGGTGGCATTGAGTTGCTGGTTGGGCACCGCCGGCAACGCGCCGAGCTGGCCGGCGGAAACCTGCGCGTTCTGCGCCTGGATCGCGGTGCGCACATCCACCGGGGTCAGGCTGAAGTTGTTCAACTTGTTCGGGTCCATCCATACCCGCATCGCGTACTGCGAGCCGAACAAGGTGGTGTCGCCCACGCCTTCGACGCGACTGATGGTTTCCTGCACGTTGGCAGCCACGTAATCGGACAGGTCCGAATCGCTCATGCTGCCGTCCTCGGAAGTGAAGGCCAGCACGTTGAGGAAGTTGGTGGCCGACTTGGTCACCGTCACGCCCTGCTGCTGCACTTCCTGCGGCAACAACGGCGTGGCCAGCGACAACTTGTTCTGCACCTGCACCTGCGCGGTGTCCGGGTCGGTGCCGTTGTCGAAGGTCAGCGTGATGGTCACCGCACCGCTGGATTCGCTGGTGGAGGCCATGTAGCTGAGGTGGTCCAGCCCCTTCATCTTCTGCTCGATGACCTGGGTGACGGTGTCTTCCAGGGTCTGCGCCGAGGCGCCCGGATAGTTGGCGGTGATGGCGACGGCCGGCGGCGCGATGCTGGGGTATTGCGCAATCGGCAAGGTGGCGATGGACAGGATGCCGGCCAGCATCACGATGATGGCCAACACCCAGGCGAAGATCGGACGATCGATAAAGAAGCGTGCCATGACGTGTGATCCCGCCTCAGTTGGCCGCACGCGGTGCGGTCGGGGCGGAAGGAGCGCCGGCGGCTGCATTGCCGGCACCGGCAGCCGGCCTGCGCTTGGGCTGCCACGGCACGGTCTTGACCTCGATGCCGTCGCGGGCGCGCGAGACGCCTTCGACCACCAACTGCTCGCCGGCCTTCAGGCCGCTGCGCACCAGCCACTGGTCGCCGACTTCGCGGTCGGTTTCCAGCACGCGCAGGTGCAGCTTGTGATCGGCGCCGACAACGAAGGCGGTGGGCTTGCCGGCGCCATTGCGCGAGACCGCCTGCTGCGGCACCAGCACGCCCTGCTCCTTGATGCCCTCCTGCAGCACCGCGCGCACATACATGCCCGGCAACAACTCCGCATTCGGGTTCGGGAACACCGCGCGCAAGGTGATCGAGCCGGTGTTCTGGTCGACGGTGACATCGGAGAACGCCAGGTGGCCCTGCAGCGGATAGGTGCTGCCGTCTTCCAGCAGCAGCGACACCTTGGCCGCGTCGCCGCCGGCCTTCTCCAGCTCGCCGCGCGCCATCGCCTGCTTCAGGCGGAGCAAGGCCGCGCTGGGCTGGGTGACGTCGATGTAGATCGGATCCAGTTGCTGGATGGTGGTCAGTGCGGTGGCCTGGTTGGCGGTCACCAAAGCGCCCGGGGTGACGCTGGAGCGGCCAATGCGGCCGGAGATCGGCGCGTCCAGGCGCGCGAAGGCCAGGTTGATGCGCGCGGTTTCCACGCTGGCCTTGCCGGCGGCCACATCGGCCTCGGCCTGGCCCAGCGCGGCGGCGGTGTCGTCGCCGTCCTGCTGGCTGATGGCCTTGATTTGCACCAGTTCGGTGTAGCGCTCGGCCTTGAGCCTGGCGGTGCGCAGGTTGGCCTGCGCCTTGGCCAGGGTGGCCTGGGCGCTGGCATAGCTGGCGCGGTAGGTCGCCGGATCGATCTGGTACAGCGTCTGCCCGGCCTTGACGTCGCCGCCCTCGGTGAACTGGCGCGACTGCACGATGCCGCCCACCTGCGGGCGAACTTCGGCGATCAGGTAGGGAACCGTGCGCCCGGGCAGCTCGTTGGTCAGGGTCACCGGCTGCGGCTTGACGGTCAGTACACCCATCTCGGGCATGCCCTCCTCCGGCGGCGGGCCGCCCGGCGGGCTGCCGCAGGCACTGAGCAGGACGGTGGCAGCAACGGCAGCAGCGAGCAGGGGCAGGCGAAACGAAGCATGAGGACGCACGAGGAGGTCTCCGACGGGACGCAGGATGGTTAAATCTAAACGGTACGGTTCGGTATCCTAATAAGAGCATCCGCGGCCGTCAAGCATTCCTGCCCAGTCGGTATACTTAAGTGCCCAAGGGAGTCAGTGGATGCGGGTCAGAACCGAAGAAAAACGCGACGCCATCGTGCAGGCGGCCAGCGAGGTGTTTCTCGAACTGGGCTTCGAAGGCGCCTCGATGTCGCAGATCGCCGCCCGCGTCGGCGGCTCAAAGCGCACGCTTTACGGCTATTTCCCGTCTAAGGAGGAGTTGTTCGTGGCGTTTGCCAAGGACATGTCCGACCGCTACATCGACCCGCTGCTGGACGCGCTTTCGCAAAGCAGCGGCCCGGTCGCCGAGACGCTGCAGCGCTTCGGCGAGGACATCCTCGGCTTCCTGTGCCAGCCCAGCTCGATCACCATCTGGCAGACCATCATCGGCGTGTCGGGGCGGTCGGACGTGGGCGCGCTGTTCTTCAATGCAGGCCCCGAAGAAGGCATGCAACGCATGGCCGATTACCTGCAGACGCAGATGGATCGCGGCGTGATCCGCTGCGCCGACGTCCTGATCGCGTCGAGGCAGTTCGGCGGGCTGCTGGAGGCGGAAACCCTGATGCCCTGCCTGTTCGGCGCGCTGAAGAACCCCTCGCCCGAGTATCTGCGCGAAGCGACGCAGCGCGCAGTCGCCCTGTTTCTGGCGGGCTATGGATGCAAGACCGACGCCGCGGCGTGATGTGCGGTGGTGTCTGATAGCTTGGATAAGCGATGAGTCGCTGGCGACCCCGCTGATGCGCGTGCATGGCACTCGTGCAAGCGCGTACTGCTCGAAGCTTGGTTGGTGTGACAACAACAGCGCATTTGTCTGCAGCAGATGGCTGGGTCTGCGCACTGCCGGCAACTTATAGAGCGGCTAACCAAACTACGTCACGCCAGCTGATCTGCTGCCTGGCTGCAGGGCCCTTGCCCGCCTAAAGTCGCGGCACACGCTGCAAGTACGTCCCTGCAAGCGCTTGCGCGGCATCCATGCCGCGTAGGTGCCGCGACGGTTTGTTAGCCGCTCCAAGTGAACCGCCCTGGGTTTGCCTGGCGATGCTTACTCGGCCACCGCGCACTTGGCGCACAGGCCGTGCACTTCCAGCGTCTGCGCCTGCGGCTGGAAGCCCAGCGCCTTGGCGCGCGCTTCCAGTTGCGCCACCACCTCGCGGTCTTCCAGTTCCACCGCGCTGTGGCAGCGATCGCAGATCAAGAACGGCACCGAGTGCTGGGCGCTGTTGGGGTGGTGGCAGGCGACGAAGGCGTTGACCGACTCGAGCTTGTGCACGAAGCCATTGGCCATCAGGAAATCCAGCGCGCGGTACACCGTGGGCGGGGCGTCGGCGCCAACGCCCTTGCCTTCGCGCACCCAGTCCAGCAGTTCGTAGGCCTTGACCGGCTTGCCGGCGTCGGCGATCAGCCGCAGCACGTTGGCGCGGATCGGCGTCAGCCGCAGGCCGCGCTCGCTGCAGGCGCGCTCCACCGCGCGCACGAAGCCGTTGGCGTCGTCGACATGGTGATGCGGTGCAGTGCAGGCGTGTTCGTTGGTTTTCATCACAGGCTCCGGCGGTCAGCCCGCCCCTATCTTGATGAGTGCCGCATCGATGCGTTTCAAGGCGCCCTCGCGTCCGGCCAGGTACACCGTCTGCGAAATGTCCGGGCTGACCTGGGTGCCGGTAATGGCCACGCGCAGCGGCTGGGCCACCTTGCCCATGCCCAGCTCCAGCGCGGCGGCCGCGTCGTGCAACGCGGCCGAGACGGTCTCCACGCTCCATTCGCTCTGTGCCGCCAGCAGTTCGCGCGCCTTGCCCAGCGGCACTTCTGCGCCCAGCTTGAGGTGCTTCATCACCGCCGCCTCGTCGTAGGTTTCCAGCGGCTGGTACCAGACCACGGCTTTTTCGGCCATTTCCTTCAAGGTCTGCACGCGTTCGCGCAGCGCCACCACCACATCGGCGGCGGCCGGGCCGGCGGCGACATCAATGCCCAGCCTGGCGAGCTGGTATTCCAGCTGCGGGGCGATGCTGGCCGGGTCGTCGGTCTTGAGGTAGTGCTGGTTGACCCAGCCCAGCTTGGCCATGTCCAGCCGCGCGGCCTTGGAATTGACGTTCTTCACGTCGAACAGGTCGAGCAGTTCCTGCCGACTGAACAACTCCTGGTCGCCGTGCGACCAGCCCAGACGGGCCAGGTAGTTGATCAGCGCATGCGGCAGATAGCCGGCGTCCTTGTACTGCATCACGTCGGCCGCGCCAGTGCGCTTGGACAGCTTGGCGCCCTGCTCGTCCAGGATCATCGGCATGTGCGCGAACTTGGGCACCGGGGCGCCCAGCGCCTCATAGATATTGATCTGGCGCGGCGTGTTGTTGATGTGGTCGTCGCCGCGGATTACCTCGGTGATGCCCATGTCCCAGTCGTCCACCACCACCGCGAAGTTGTAGGTGGGGAAGCCGTCCGGGCGGAAGATCACCATGTCGTCGAGCTCGCTGTTGGCGATCTCGATGACGCCCTTGATCAGGTCGTCGAACACCACCGTGCCGCCGACCGGATTCTTGAAGCGGATGACCCGGTTGGGGTCGTCGCGGTACGGCAGGTTCTGCTCGCGGGCGGCGCCGTTGTAGCGCGGCTTTTCCTGCCTGGCCATCGCGGCCTCGCGCATGGCGTCGAGCTCCTCGCGGGTTTCGTAGGCGTAATAGGCGTTGCCCTGGGCCAGCAGCTGCTCGGCGACCTCCTGGTAGCGGGCGACGCGCTGGGTCTGGTAGATCGGGCCTTCGTCATAGCCCAGGCCCAGCCATTCCATCGCCTCCAGGATGGCGTCGATCGCGGCCTGGGTGCTGCGCTCACGGTCGGTGTCTTCGATGCGCAGCACGAACTGCCCGCCGCGGCGGCGCGCCTCCAGCCAGCAATACAGGGCGGTGCGGGCGCCGCCGATGTGCAGGTAACCGGTGGGGCTGGGGGCAAAACGGGTGCGGCAGGTCATGGAGCGCTCGGCAAAACGGGAGTCGGCCGATTTTACCTTGACCAGCGCAGACCTGCCCGCGCGCGGCTCAGCGGTTGCGCAACAGGTCGCCGTAGACCACGTCATCGCCGCCGCTGCGCGCCGGGCCGGGCGCGTCGTACAGCACCAGCCAGCTGGGCGTGCCGCCGGCCAGGTGACTGGGAAGATTGCAGATCGCCTCGGCGCGGTCGCTGTCGGTGCCGTGCGGCAACACCGCCGATTCCAGCAGCGCGTGCTGAAAGCGCACCGGCGCCTGGTTGGCGGCCAGCACCGCACGCGCGCCCGGCCATTTGAACAGGCGGATTTCGCCGTTCAGCACCATGGTCGGGCCGGCCAGCAGGTACAGGTCGTCCCCGGAATAATGCAGGTCGCGGATGCCCAGCCCGCCCAATTGCAGGAAGTGCTTGCGCAGCAGCGTGCCGTCCTCGTACAGCGGCGCCAGGCGCAGGTGGTCGCCATGCGCCTGCACCCGGATCTCCAGCAGCGCCGACCAGCCGCGCAGCACCGGCCCGCGCAGCCCCAGCAGCAGGCGCTCGCCGTCCACCACGATGCCCTCGATATCGAAGCCGTTGTCCTTGCCCGGGATCTTCAGGAACGGGCCGAAGTGCGGGTCATCGGCCAGCAGCTCGGTGAGCTGGTTGTGCTTCGCGTCACCCTTGAGCCTTAGCGCACGACGGCCGTCGGCGGCTTCGCGCACCAGGCGCGGGGTGCCGTCGGTATCGCGCTCGATCGGCAGGCAGGCCAGCAGGCGGCGGTTGGCATCGAGCTTGAGTTTGGTCAGGCGTTTGGCGTTTTCGGCATCGTCGCGACTGCGCTTGGCGTTCTTGCGCTTGAGCCCATGCGAGCCGATCACCCAAAGAAATCCCTCCGACAGCGCCATGCCTTCAAGATCCGCCTCCTCGGCCGCCTCGCCGGGCAGGTCCAGCAACTCGGCCAGCGCAAAGCTCTGCCCCTGGCCGAAGCGCAGCGTCTCGCGCTGCACGGGGTCGAGCCTGCGCAGGCGATCCACCGCGCAGGCCTCGTCACCGGCCACCCACAGCCAGTCGTCGGTGAAGGCCGCACCGGACAGATTGCTGTGCACCAGCGCGCCAGGCGCGAACTCGAGACGGACGCTGTGCGGAATCAGGGTTTTCTTGGCCATGGGAACCTGCTGGATGGTGCTAGGAATGAGAGTGATGGCCGGCGCGGAAGGGTCGGCGTACGCGCGGCGCGATTGGTCGCAGACACCGACTGCGCTCGCCTGATGCTGCGCGCAGTGGCTGGCCGCGCTCTATCAGTCGAACGTGGCCAGCCTGGCACGTGCAACGTGAGCGCCCAATTGACCGACCCAATCGCGATCGTTGGCGACCTGGGCCTGCGCGCGGCTGGCCTCGAAGGCGGCAAAATCCAGCTCCGCATACGCCCACACGGTAGTGCCCTGGGTCTGCGCCAGCACGCCATCTGCCGGGAAGCCGACATCCATCGGCGCGAACACCGCCGCTTCGCCGGTATTGACGTCCAGCGCCGGGCTCCACGGCGCCTGCCCGGCCGTGACCGATTGCGCGACGAACACGCGGTTTTCCAGCGCGCGCGCCAGGCAGCCGACCCGTACCCGCATCGCCCCGGCGGCGGTGTCGGTGCAACTGGGCACGATCAGCAGCCGCGCGCCGGCCTCGTACTGCGCGCGCACCGGCAGCGGGAACTCGCTGTCGTAGCAGATCGCGATCGCCGCACGCACGCCATCCAGGTCGAACACCTTCAGCGCATCGCCCGGCTCGATCAGCCCGGTGGCCTTTTCGAAGCCGGTCAGCTGCAGCTTGTCCTGCCAGCCATGCCGGCCGTCGGGCGTGAACCAGTCGCTGCGATTACGGTAACGGCCCTGGCCCAGGTCCAGCAGAAAGCTGCCGGCCACCAGATGCAGCTGATGCTGGCGCGCCAGGCCGGCAAACAGCTCCAGCCACGGCGCACGCAGCGCCTGGATCGCCGCCAGCGACTCCGGCAAGCCGGCAGAAATCTGCGTACCGAAGGTCGCGCCCAGCTCCAGCGACAGATACTCCGGCAGCACCAGCAGGCGTGCGCCGGCGGCGGCAGCCTCGCCCACCAGCGCCGACTGGCGTGCGGCGAACGCGGCAAAGTCGGCAGGTTTGCCGATCGGATATTTGGCGACGGCAATTTTCATCTACTGGCCTGGTTGCGAGTGATCGATGGCGTAAGAAGTGACTCGGTCACGGCGGCAGTGGCCGCGTCCATACCCGCAGACTGTGGTCGATCTCGCCGTGTTGCAACTCCGCCCACGCCAATTGCACGCGCATGTCTGCTTGCGGTGCATAGCCACGTTTGCGCCAGAACACGTCGTTGGGTCGATAGTCGGCCGGCTTGCGCGGATCGTTTTCTGCGCGTTCTACCGAGCAGAACGCAGTGAGCGCGAAGCGGCCCAGTGCACGCGCATGCGCCTCGCGCCGGTCGAAAAATGCGTGGCCGATTCCCTGCCCGCGATAGTCCGGTAGCAGCACCGATTCGCCGAAATAGAACACGCTGACCGGGTCAATGCCGGCTGCACGGAACGGCGTATGAAAGGCTTCGCTGTCGTCGAGCAGCGGCAGCCCGGTGGAGGCGCCGATCACCGCATCGCCATCGCGTGCCAGCACGAACACGCTGTCCGGCGAGGCCGCGTAGGCGGCCAGATAGCCGCGCTCGTAATCGGCGTCGCCGTCGTACAGGTATGGCCAGGCACGGAACACCGCGATGCGCAGTTGCGCCACCGCAGCCAGATGCGGCAGCACCTGCGTGCCGCGCACCGTTTCAACGATCAGGGAGGAGCCGCTCATGCCGGCCATGGTAAGCCAGCCCGGCGCAGCTGCGCCGCCGTACGTCAGCGCAGCCAGCCGCCATTGCTCGGAGCCGCCGCAGCCGGCTGCTGCCACAGCAACCACACCGCCACCTCCTCGCTGGCCAGCAGCACACCGAGCAGTGCATCGGTGCTGCGTGCCCAGTAGCTGCCGTTGCTCAACCGCTGCCACGGCCCGTAGCGGCGCGGACGCGCGTTGTCTGCCGCCGCGTCCTGCCGCTGCGCCGCCTGCAGGAACCTGCTGCCGCCCAGGCGCAATGCCTGCGCGGTGCCTGCATGCAGGCGCAGGCCGATCACGCCGCGGCGTCCGTCGCGGCGCAAGGGCAAGGCCGACAACGGCGAAGCTTCCCAATACTGCGGCAGCGCTGCGGGAAGCAGCGCCACCGTGTCGATCCCGGCGGGCAGCAAACGCTGCGCCCGCCGGTGCAACTGTGCGTGAGCGCGCATGTCGGCCTCAGCGCAGGCTGTTGCCAAGCTCGTACCAGTCGAGCTTGCGGGTCACCCACATGATGCTGGCCAGGATGCCGAACAGCAGCAACGATCCCATCAGCAGCGAGTTGTCTTCGGAGATCAACAGGCTGTAGAGCACCCCGTACAACGCCGTGAGCATCGCCGAGAACCCGGCTGCGCGCGCCCAGCTGCGCAACACTCCGGACAGATAGAAGAACTGCAGGCCGATACACGCCGCGGCAGAGACCAGATACGCCTGCCAGAACGCGATGTGCTCGGAAAGGCTCAGCAGCAGCAGGAAGAAGATCGCCAGCGCCAGACCCACCAGCAGGTATTGCAGCGGATGGATCGGCAGACGCTTGATCAACTCGAACAACACGAACGCCACAAAGGTCAGCACCACGAACAGGATGCCGTACTTGCTGGCGCGGTCGGCCTGGGTATACACGTCCACCGGATCGACCAGCCGCACCTCCAGCGTATCCAGCGACGACTGGCTGGACTGCAGCTGGCTCTGTGCACCGGTGGCCAGCGACGACAACGACCAGCTCGCATCGAAACCGCGCGCGCCGATCGTCGGCGCATTCGGCAGGAAGCGCCCGCCGAACAGCGGATGCGGCCAGGCCGAGCGCAAGGCGATGTCGTTGTTGTCGGCAATCGGTGCGATCGCCAGGCTGCGGGTGCCATCCAGCACGAACGACATCTCCACCAGGTTGCCATCGCCCAGCGTGCCGGCCAGCGCATCGCCCAGCGGCTGTAGATCGGCATGGATACCGGCCGAGCGCCCCACCAGGCCGCCGGCCCCGCTCTCCAGCGGCAAGCTGCGGCCGTCCACCCGCAGGCTCGGCGTGCCGACCAGGCCGCGCACATCGGAAATGCCCACCGCCAGATGCGGCCGGCCATAGCTGCGACCAGCCACGGCCGGATACTCGAACGGGTCGAACTCGGCCTTGAGCCTGGCCTTCCACGAATACACCTGCACGCGGAACAGGCCGATCTTGCGCTCGGACGGGGTCAGCTCGCCGCTCAGGGCGAGCGTGCGCGGGGTCTGCAGCAACTGGCCGTCGCGCTTGCGCCAGACCTTGCGCGGGTTGCCCTGCTCGTCCGGCTCGGTGACCTGCACGTCCTCGGTAAACGGCAGCACCCGCACCGGCGCGATGAACTGCTGCTCGCCGGCCTTGCTCTGCGCCACCCGCTCCACCGCCTCGTCGCGGTAACGCGCACGGTCCTGCACCGTGCCGCGGATCAACAGCAATGGAATCAGCAGCAACAGGATCAATCCGCCAATGGTGGCGAAGCGCAACAACAGTTTCAGGGATTTCATCGACCTTCCTCAGTCTGGGAGGTCGCCAGGGTGCGATGCGCCGGTGTCGCAGGTTTGAGGCGAATTTGAAGCGAATGTGAAGTGGGCGATCGGCAGGCTCGGCGACCGGCACTGTGATCCCGTTAGGAAATGCAGGTTTTGCCCATCAAAATGCAACAGAGGCCCAGGACATGCTTCCGTTGCATCGCCAAGGTTTCGCATCACCGCCGCGCGCTTCGCCGCCAGGCGCAACGATGCGAGTGCAGTTGCGCATCACGGGGCCATTGCTTTTCTCGAGTCTGCGTTGATCACGGCGTTGCAGTTCCGTGGTTCCGCGGCATCCGCATTCAACGTTACGCGCCGCAGCGGCGGTGTCGCACACGCATGCCCGCCTGCCGGCCATGGTTCCAGAAACGCGCACGACTGCCTCTCTCTCGCCTGGAGTTTGCCTTCATGACCAAGCAACGTTCGCTCACGCTCTGCCTGCTCGCTGCCCTGAGCCTGTCCTCCGCCGCCGCACAGGCGGCAACGCACGGGATGGGCCTGAAACCCTCGTCATTGATGCAGCCGGTCACTCCGTTGTTCGGCATTGCCAGCGCCGACAAACCCCTGCCCGCCACGGTCGACCTGACTGCCTGGGCAATCACCCCGGGCGACCAGGGCCAGGTGGGGTCATGTGCGTCATGGGCAACCGCCCACACCCTGACCGGTTGGTATGCCAACGCCAACAAGCAGGCGCAAACTCGCTTCGCCCCGATGTATCTCTACAGCCAGGTCAGGTGGCGTCGATGAGGGCTCCACGCTGGAAGCGCCGCTGGACGTCGCGCTGGCCCAAGGCATCGACACCGAGCAGCATTACGCGTGGGGCAACTACAACTGGAAGAACCCACCCACCGCAGCCGACCGCGCCAACGCCGCCAGGAACCCCACGCCATACCGCAAGTACACCGTGCTGTATTCGGGCGACGGCAATGGCGGGCGGGCCCTGATCGAACAGATCAAACTCGCGCTGGCTTCGTCCACGCCGGTGGCGATCGGCCTCTATGTCCGCCAGGGGTTCGAAGACCTCACACCGAAAAACCAGGTCGACTACGACACCAAGACGCCGATCCTGGGCGGGCACGCGGTGATCGCGCTGGGCTACGACAGTGAAGGGCTGCTCGTCGAAAACAGCTGGGGCACCGAGTGGGGCAACAAGGGCTTTGGCAAGCTGTCCTGGTCAGTGGTCGCCAAGGACGTCATCGGGGCCGACGTGGTGCACTAACACACAGCGGCTGCGCACGGTGATGCGTGGCTGACACGGATGCGGCGTGTGCCTGGCGCATGCCGCTTGCGTGCCACCGCGATGCCGCCGCCGTTGGCCGCCAGCCTGTGCACGGACGGCATGCAATGCGGTTCAGAGCCGCCGACAAACCTGCTGCGTAGCCGCCGGGTGGGCGCGGCCGATGCGCGGAATCGGCGCGTACCACTCGTCCACTCCGGTTGCTCCTTGCCGTCCTCACCTACCTGACGGCTGCGCACTACGGTTTGTTAGCCGCGCTTAGCCGATGGGCAGGCGCAGGGTCGCGATTGCGCCGCCACCCTCGCGGTTGTCCAGCGTGGCCTCGCCACCATGCAGGCGCGCGACTTCGCGTACGAACGGCAGGCCGAGGCCGGAGCTGCGTTGCCCGGTCTGCGGGCGGGCCAGCGAATAGAAGCGTTCGAACACCCGTTCCAGTGCGTAGTCCGGCACACCGCTGCCGCGGTCTTCTACCACCAGCTGCACCTGTTCCTTCAGCACCTGTGCACGCAGCTGGATGGTGCTGCCCTGCGGTGAAAACGCGATGGCATTTTCCAGCAGGTTGATCAGCGCCTGGCGCAGCAGGAATTCATCGCCCAGCACGTACTGCCCGCGCGCCGTGTCGGAGGCGGCATCGCGTTCCAGCAGCACGCCGGCCGCTGCCGCGCGCGGCAGCACGGCATCCACGGCCGCCTGCAGCAGGCCAGCCACCGCGATACGCTCGCGCGTCTGCAGCCAGCCGTGCTGTTCCACCTCGGCCAGCGCCAGCAGCTTGTCGATGGTTTCGGTCAGGCGCAACTCCTGCGCGCGGATGCTGGCGACAAAGTGCTGGCGATCGGCTTCCGGTAGTGGCTCGCTCAACAGTTCGGACGCACCCCGGATTGCCGCCAGCGGGCTCTTCATCTCGTGCGTCAGCGACTGCACGTACTGCTCCACGTACGCCTTGCCTTCCAGCTTGCGCCGCATGCTTTCCAGCGCCTGGCCCAGGTCGCCGATTTCATCGCCGCGCGGTTCCGGCGGCGGCACCGGCACGCCGGCGCTTACCGCCTGCGCGTAGCGATTGAGCCGGCCGATGCCGCGCATCAGCCACCAGGTCATCCAGATGCCGATCAGCGCGGAAATGCCGATCAGCCAGGCACCGCGCTGCAGGATGTTGCGCTGGCTGGCCTCGATGAACGGGTCGATGCTGCGATTGGGCTGCGCCAGCGTCAGCACGCCGATCAACTTTGCCGGGTCATTCGGCGCGTAGATCGGTGCGGCCACATGCATCACCGTGGCGGTCGGGTCGCCATCGACCTCGGGGCTGGAACGCGCGCCGTATTCGCCGCGCAAGGTGCGATAGACATCGTTCCAGCGCGAGTTGTCACGGCCCACATCGCGGCCCAGCGAGTCGAACACCACCACGCCGCGCGCGTCGGTCACGGTGACGCGGTAGGCCACGTTGTTCTTGCGGAACCGCCACACCCAGGCCTTGGGGTCGCGCCGCTGCGCCTGCGCCACGTTGCGCGCAAAGCTGCCGCTGGCGATGGTGCCGGCAGCCAGCTCGCCGCTGGCCATTTCCGCCAGCACATTGGCCGCGTCCACCAGCGTGGATTCCATCGCCTGGCGCACGCCCGGCTTGACCTCGTTGACGAACACCCGCATCACGAAGAACGCGGCCAGCCCGACGATCAGGAAGAAGCCCAGGAACAGCTTGAGACCGAGCCGCATCTCAGGCCCTGGTCCCGACAACAACGCGATGCCTGCGCGCGGCCATGGCTATAGCTCCAGCGCGTAGCCGAGGCCACGGTGGGTGCGGATCGGGTCGGCAGGCACGCCGGCCTGGCGCAGCTTGCCGCGCAGCGTCTTGATATGGGTGTCCACGGTGCGGTCGGCACTGTCGGCAGTGGCGTCCCAGCCGCGGTCCATCAGCTGCGCGCGGCTCAGGATCGCGCCGGGGCGCTGCAACAGCGCCGACAGCAGCGCGTACTCGTAGCGGGTCAGCGGCAGCAGCGCATCGCCGTAGCGGATGCGGCTGCCCTCGCGATCGATCGCAAACGCGCCATGCGGCTGCCAGCCCGGCTCCGCCACGGCGGCCACATTGCGACGACGCAGCCGCGCGCGCACCCGCGCCACCAGCTCGCGCGGGGAGAACGGCTTGGCCATATAGTCGTCGGCGCCCAGTTCGAAGCCGAGCACACGGTCGATCTCGTCGTTGCGCGCGGTCAGGAAGATCACCGGCACGTCGCTGAACCCGCGCAGCGTGCGGCACACCTCGAAGCCGTTGATATCCGGCAGGCCCACGTCCAGCACCACCACATCGGCCGGGTCGGCACGCAGCCGCGCCAATGCGTCACGGCCCAGCAGGCAATGTTCGGGCGCATAGCCTTCGCTGCGCAGCGCGTACAGCACGGTATCGGCAATGGCGGCTTCGTCTTCGACGACGAGCACGCGGGCGGGGGACTCGGACATGGCGCGCAGCATAGCCGCATGCTGGCGCGGCCCGTACACTGCCGCGATGAACTATCGCCACGCCTTCCATGCCGGCAACCATGCCGACGTGCTCAAGCACATCGCCTTGCTGGCGCTGATCGACACCCTCAAGCGCAAGGACACGCCGTTCTTCGTGCTCGACACCCACGCCGGACGCGGGCGCTACCAGCTCGGCGGCGAGGAAAGCCGCAAGACCAACGAGGCCGATGCCGGGGTGATGCGGCTGATGGCCGAGTCGACCCTGCCCGAGGTGGTCGAACGCTATCTGCGCGCGGTGCAGGCCGACAACCACACCGTCGCCCGCCCGGCCACGCCCGGCCAGAAGCCGGCGCGCCCCACTGCCGGCATCCAGATCAACCATTACCCCGGCTCGCCGTTGCTGGCGGCGCAGGCGCTGCGCGAACAGGACCGCATGGCGTTCTGCGAGTTGCAGCCGGAAGAGGCCGAGGCGCTCAAGCGCCTGTTCGCCAGGGACAGCCGCGTGCGCGTGCATGCCGGCGATGGCTACGAGGCGATTCGCGCCTTCGTGCCGCCGCGTGCGGGCGAGACCAAGATCGGCCGCGGGCTGGTGCTGATCGACCCGCCCTACGAGGCGCAGGAAGCCGAGTACCCGCAGGTCATCCACAGCGTGCGCGAGACGCTGGCGCGCTGGCCGCAGGCGATCTGCATGGTGTGGTATCCGATCAAGCTGCGCCGCAGCCTGCAGCCGTTCATGCGCAAGGCGGCGACGTTACCGGCCAAGTCGGTGCTGGTGGCCGAGCTGCAGGTGCGCCCGGACGACTCGCCGCTGCGCCTGACCGGCAGCGGGCTGCTGGTCGTCAATGCGCCGTGGCAGTTCGACCAGGTGCTGGCGCCCGCGCTGCCGGTGCTGAAGCAGCACCTGGGCGAGGCCGGCGCGTCGACCCGGCTGGAGTGGCTGCGCCAGGACGCCTGAGTCGGCGATGCCAGCGCCTGCTCGCGCTGGCGAACGCGGCTGCATACTCACGACTGGATCACGGTATCGCTCGGTACAGTGATGAGGGAAGCACTGCCACCCCCTGACGGCCCCCAGCGGCGCACCGGATTCATTCACGGTTGTGCGCTGGGCTGGTGCCAGAATCTTCCGATCTTTAAGGAACACCGGTCATGGCCATTCGCAATCGCATGCCTCCCTGGCATGAAAACTTCAGCCTGCCCAATGGCCGCACGCTCCTGCTCCGCCCGATCCGTCCCGAGGACGGTCCGCCGCTGCAGGGCGCTTTCAGCCTGTTGGGACCGGAGGAAATCCGCGCGCGCTTCGTGCGTTCCTCTGCCGAAATCACCCCGGAGATGGTGCAGCGCCTGACCCATCCCAATCCCAAGAGCGAGATCGTACTGGTGGCCGCCGAACAGCTGCCGCCGGGCGAGGCGCTGGTGGGCGCGGTGGCGCGTGCGGCACTGGTGCCGGGCACCCGCCAGGCCGAGTACACCATCCTGGTCAGCAGCTTCGTCGCCGGCCAGGGGCTGGGACGGCAGCTGATGCGCAAGCTGGTCAAGTGGGCACGGCGCAAATACCTGGATTGCCTATTCGGCGACGTGCTGCAAAGCAATGTGCCGATGCTGCAGCTGGCAGAGTCGCTGGGCTTCAAGCCGCAGCCGCATCCGGACTCGCCGGAGCTGGTGCGGATGGTGCTGGAGCTGGATGCCTGAGGGGCTGGGATTCGGGATTCGGGATTGGGGATTCGTGAAGCGGCCTGGGGCGGTTGATCTGCCGCTTGGCTGCAGGGCCCTTGCCCGCCCACCCTCGCAGGACACGCCGCAAGTACGTCCGTGTAGGCTCTTACGCGGCATCCATGCCGCGTAAGGTCCCGCGACGGTGGGCGGACAAGGACCTGTCGGGATGGTCGGTGTGTATGGTTTTCAACAAAACAACCGGCAACTGTCTGGGGCGGTGTCCTCGCCGATTGCGGGACCGTGTGGCGGCATGGATGCCGCCACCGAGCCTCCACGGATGGATTCACGGCGTGTCCCGCGAGCGGTGAGGACGCCGCACCCTCGACTCACCTGGCTTTGATTGTTGATCTGTCGCTTGGCTGCAGGGCCCTTACCCGCCCACCATCGCAGGACACGCCGCAAGTACGTCCCTGTAGGCTCTTACGCGGGGCATCCATGCCGCGTAAGGTCCCGCGACGGTAAGCAGGCAAGGACCTGTTGGGATGGTCGGTCCGCATAGTGCGAGCAGCACGGTGTCAGCAGCGGACCAGCTTTTTAAACAACCGACTACCTGTCTGGGGCGGTGTCCTCGCCGATTGCGGGACCGTGTGGCGGCATGGATGCCGCCACCGAGCCTCCACGGACGGATTCACGGCGTGTCCCGCGAGCGGTGAGGACGCCGCGCCCTCGACTCACCCAGCTTTGATTGTTGATCTGTCGCTTGGCTGCGGGGCCCTTGCCCGCCCACCCTCGCAGGACACGCCGCAAGTACGTCCTTGTAGGCTCTTACGCGGCATCATGCCGCGTAAGGTCCCGCGACGGTGAGCGGGCAAGGACCAGTCGAGCTGGTCGGTATGTAGATGGCGAGAGCGCCGCACATCCGACCAACGCGGCGCAGTGGCCCGACGCCGGCTTTCACGCCGGATGGACCGGCCGCGGTGGGGGCTCTGGTAAAATTGCGGGCTGATGCCGTCGCCAACCACCTTCCCCTCTCCGCCGCTGCCCAAGTCCGGCCAGCTCCGCGCCTATTGGCGCGCTCCGTCTTCGCCGACTGCGCTGGCCTGGTCGATCGCACGCGCCGCCGAGGTGCATGCCGGCCCGCTGCTGGTGATTGCCCGCGACAACCAGAGCGCGCATCAGATCGAGGCGGATCTGCATGCCTTGCTCGGCGAGCATGCGACGCTGCCGGTGGTGCCGTTTCCCGATTGGGAAACCCTGCCCTACGACCAGTTCAGCCCGCACCCGGAGATCATCAGCCAACGCCTGGCCGCGCTGCATCGGTTGCCCGCACTGACCCGTGGCGTGGTGATCGTGCCGGTGCAGACGCTGATGCAGCAGTTGGCACCGCTGAGCTACATCGTCGGCGGTAGTTTCGATCTCAAGGTCGGCCAGCGGCTGGATCTGGATGCAGAAAAACGCCGTCTGGAAAGCGCCGGCTACCGCAACGTGCCGCAGGTGATGGACCCGGGCGATTTCGCGGTGCGCGGCGGCCTGCTCGACGTGTTCCCGATGGGCGAAGCCACGCCATTGCGGATCGAGTTGCTGGACGAGGATATCGACTCGATCCGCGCCTTCGACCCGGAATCGCAGCGCTCGCTGGACAAGGTCGAGGCCGTCAAGCTGCTGCCTGGCCGCGAAGTGCCGATGGACGATGCCAGCGTCGAACGTGTGCTGGCCTGCCTGCGCGAGCGTTTCGACGTGGATACCCGGCGCAGCGCGCTGTATCAGGATCTGAAGTCGGGGCTGGCGCCGTCGGGG
Organism: Xanthomonas sp. WHRI 7064; assembly: GCF_040202355.2. Lineage (NCBI taxonomy): Bacteria > Pseudomonadati > Pseudomonadota > Gammaproteobacteria > Lysobacterales > Lysobacteraceae > Xanthomonas > Xanthomonas sp. WHRI 7064. The sequence goes on from NZ_CP167821.1 coordinate 3,181,458, forward strand.
GTGGAGTATTACCTGCCGATGTTCTTCAGCAAGACCGCCACCTTGTTCGATTATCTGGACAAGCGCGTGTTGCCGCTGGTCGCCACCGGCGTCTCCAATGCGGCCGACACGTTCTGGGCGCAGGCGCAGGACCGCTACGAGCAACGCCGCCACGATGTGGAGCGCCCGCTGCTGACGCCGGACGAGTTGTATCAGTCGCCGGACGCACTGCGCGAGCGGCTCAACAAGCTGGCGCGCATCGAAGTCTGGGCCAGCGACCATCCGCGCATCGACGAGGCCGCCGCCCTGGGCGACCAGCCGTTGCCGCCGCTGCCGGTGGCGGCAAAAGACGCCCCGGCTGGTCAGGCGCTGGCCTCGTTCCTGGGGCATTACCCCGGCCGCGTGCTGGTGGCCGCCGATACCGCCGGCCGGCGCGAAGCCTTGATGGAAGTGCTGGCCGCCGCGCAATTGAAGCCGGAGGTCGTCGCCGACCTGCCCGCCTTCCTGGCGGCGCCCAAGCTGCGCTTCGGCATCACCGTAGCGCCGCTGGAAGACGGCTTTGCGCTGGACGCCCCGCAGATTGCGGTGCTGACCGAGCGCCAGCTGTTTCCCGAGCGCGCCAACCAGCCGCGCCGCAGCCGCCGGGTCGGACGCGAGCCGGAAGCGATCATCCGCGACCTGGGCGAGCTGTCCGAAGGCGCGCCGATCGTGCACGAGGACCACGGTGTGGGCCGCTACCGCGGCCTGATCGTGCTCGACGCCGGCGGCATGCCCGGCGAGTTCCTGGAAATCGAATACGCCAAGGGCGACCGGCTGTATGTGCCGGTGGCGCAGTTGCATCTGATCAGCCGCTATTCCGGCGCCTCGGCCGAGACCGCGCCGCTGCATTCGCTGGGCGGCGAGCAATGGACCAAGGCCAAGCGCAAGGCGGCCGAAAAGGTCCGCGACGTGGCGGCCGAACTGCTGGAAATCCAGGCCCGCCGACGTGCGCGTGCCGGTCTGGCGCTGCAGGTGGACCGGGCGATGTACGAACCGTTCGCGGCCGGCTTTCCGTTCGAGGAGACCGCCGACCAGCTGGCGGCCATCGATGCGACGCTGCGCGATCTGGGCAGCAGCCAGCCGATGGACCGCGTGGTCTGCGGCGATGTCGGCTTCGGCAAGACCGAGGTGGCCGTGCGCGCCGCATTTGCCGCCGCCAGCGCCGGCAAGCAGGTTGCCGTGCTGGTGCCGACCACACTGCTGGCCGAGCAGCATTACCGCAACTTCCGCGACCGCTTCGCCGATTACCCGATGAAGGTGGAAGTGCTGTCGCGCTTCAAGAGCACCAAGGAGATCAAGGCCGAGCTGGAGAAGGTCGCCAGCGGCGAGATCGACGTGATCATCGGCACGCACCGGCTGCTGCAGCCGGACGTCAAGTTCAAGGACCTGGGCCTGGTCGTGGTCGACGAAGAGCAGCGCTTTGGCGTGCGGCAGAAGGAAGCGCTCAAGGCAATGCGCGCCAACGTGCATCTGCTCACGCTCACCGCGACCCCCATCCCGCGCACGCTCAACATGGCCATGGCCGGGCTGCGCGACCTGTCGATCATCGCCACCCCACCGCCGAACCGGCTGGCGGTGCAGACCTTCATCACTGCCTGGGACAACGCGCTGCTGCGCGAGGCCTTCCAGCGCGAGCTCAGTCGCGGCGGGCAGCTGTACTTCCTGCATAACGATGTGGAAAGCATCGTGCGCATGCAGCGCGAGCTGTCCGAACTGGTGCCGGAAGCGCGCATCGGTATCGCGCATGGGCAGATGCCCGAGCGCGAGCTGGAGCGGGTGATGCTGGACTTCCAGAAGCAGCGCTTCAATGTGCTGCTGTCGACCACGATCATCGAGTCGGGTATCGACATCCCCAATGCCAACACCATCATCATCAACCGCGCCGACCGTTTCGGCCTGGCCCAGCTACACCAGCTGCGCGGCCGCGTCGGCCGCTCGCATCACCGCGCCTACGCGTACCTGGTGGTGCCGGATCGTCGCTCGATGACCTCCGATGCGGAGAAGCGCCTGGAGGCGATCGCCTCCATGGACGAGCTCGGTGCCGGCTTCACCCTGGCCACCCACGACCTGGAGATCCGCGGTGCCGGCGAGCTACTGGGCGAAGACCAGAGCGGGCAGATGGCCGAGGTCGGTTTCAGTCTGTATACCGAGCTGCTGGAACGCGCGGTGCGCAGCATCCGCCAGGGCAAGCTGCCGGATCTGGATGCCGGCGAGGAGGTCCGCGGTGCCGAGGTCGAGCTGCATGTGGCCGCGCTGATTCCCGAGGATTACCTGCCCGACGTGCACACGCGCCTGACGCTGTACAAGCGCATCTCCAGCGCACGCGATGCCGATGCGCTGCGCGAATTGCAGGTGGAGATGATCGACCGCTTCGGCCTGCTGCCGGACCCGGTCAAGCACCTGTTCGCGATTGCCGAGCTCAAGCTGCAGGCCAATGCGCTGGGTGTGCGCAAGCTGGACCTGGGCGAGAACGGCGGCCGGCTGGTCTTCGAGGCAAAACCGGTGATCGACCCGGTCGCGGTGATCCAGATGATCCAGAAGCAGCCCAAGATCTACACCATGGACGGCCCGGACAAACTGCGCATCAAGCTGCCGCTGCCGGAGGGCCCGGACCGCTTCAACGCCGCGCGTGGGCTGCTGACGATGCTGGCGCCGAGATAAGCGCGCTGCCCGGTCGGTTGCGCCTGCTTTGTGCAGCGCTCTCGACCGTGCAGGACGCGAGCAGGCGTCGGGCGCGTTGCGATCGCGGCGCGAGGTCAATCCGGTCCAATGCGGCATTTCCACTAACGCCCTTCGCTACACGCGATGCCGGGCGTGACGCATGCCGCCTGTTTCATGCGTTTTCGCGGCAATGGCCGTGCACAGATCCATCCCGCACGCATTAAAGAAGTCAGCTGAAAGGCGGCTATCTGTCCTGCAGGACTGTCCAGGACATTGGTTTCCTGAGCCTGCTTGCGACAAAGCTGAGCAATTAATGCCCAGGCAGTGATGGATTTCTCAAATCCGTCACTGCACTGAATTTGGCCTAAATATTCCTGTCACGCGCCGATACCTGCATGGACCGGCATGTCCGCGTGTGCAGAGCTGCCCACGCAAGCCACGCCGGAGCGACCTTCTTCCGCGTCATGGCACGCATCCGTGCGCCATCGCATCGCTTGAGGCATCAATGAACACGCCACTGTCCGATCTACCCGCGCCGCTGACGCTCGCCCTGGAAGGCGAGATGACCATCCGTCGCGCTGCCGAACTCAAGCCGCTGCTGCAGCCGGCCTTGCTGCATCCGGGCGGATTGCACCTGGACCTGGGCGCGGTCAGCGAGATCGACACCACCGGCCTGCAGTTGCTGCTGGCGACCAAGCAGGCGATCCAGGCCGACGGCCGGCCATTTTCGCTGACCGATTCCAGCCGCGCGGTGGTCGATGTGATCGAACTGCTCGGCCTGCTCGAAGCGCTGTACCCGCACGCGGTTGCGGGTATCGGCGAACGCATTCACTAACGGACCGGCAACGCGTATGGATATGAACCAGCTGATGCAGACCTTCCTGGCCGAGAGCCGGGACCTGCTCGAAGACATGGAACGTCACCTGCTCGAAGCCGAGCGTGGCGAGTCCTCGCCGGATGCGGTCAACGCGATCTTCCGTGCGGCGCACACCATCAAGGGCTCGGGCGGCCTGTTCGATCTGCCGCAGCTGGTTGGCTTCACCCATGTCGTGGAAAGCGTGCTGGACCTGGTGCGCGACGATGCGCTGACGCTGAGCTCGGAACTGATCGCGCTGCTGCTGGTGTGCTGCGACCACATCCATGCACTGGTGGAAACCGCCGCCGACCCCGCTCACGCCGATGCCGACGCACTGGCGGCAGAGGCCGAACCGCTGCTGGCACAACTGCAGACCTACCTGCAGGCCAGCGCATGCGGTGTCACCGCCTCCGCCCTCCAGCACAGCACCCCGGAAAAACAGAGCGGTTACTGGCGTATCACGCTGAAACTGTTCGCCGACGCGCTGCGTTACGGCAACTCGCCGCTCAAGCTGATCCGCAACCTGCGCGGGCTGGGCTCGGTCGAGTCGATCAGCACCGATGTCAGCCAGCTGCCGAGCTTCGAAGCGCTCGATCCGGAAGCCAATTACCTGGGCTTCCAGATCCTGCTGCGCAGCGATGCCGACCGTGCCGCGATCGAGGACGTGTTCGAGTTCGTGCGCGAAGACTGCGACCTGGAGATCCTCTCGGTGCCGGCACCGATGGACGCCAGCGCCGTGCCTGCAAGCGAGCCGGTCGTGGCTGCCGCGCCGGTCGTCGGCGCGCTGGCTGCCGTGCCGGCCGCAGCGCCGGCACGCGCGCCGCAGGACACCGGCGCACGCAACACCGACGCGCGCTCGATCCGCGTCGATGCCGACAAGCTCGATCGCATGATCGATCTGGTTGGCGAACTCATCATCGCGGTGGCCGGCACCAATGCCAACGCACAGCGCACCGGCGACGCGCAGTTGCTGGAATCGGCCTCGATCCTGGCCGGCCTGGTGGAAGAGGTGCGCGAAAGCGCCCTGCAACTGCGCATGGTCAAGATCGGCGGCACCTTCAGCCGCTTCCAGCGCGTGGTGCACGATGTGGCGCGCGAACTCGGCAAGGACATCGCGCTGGTGGTGGCCGGTGAGGACACCGAGCTGGACAAGTCGGTGGTGGAAAAGATCGGCGACCCGCTCACCCATCTGGTGCGCAATGCCATGGACCACGGCATCGAACCGGCGGACGTGCGCGTGGCGCGCGGCAAGCCCGCACGCGGCACCGTTGGCCTCAACGCGTATCACGACTCCGGCAGCATCGTCATCCAGATCACCGACGACGGCGGCGGCCTGAACCGCGACCGCATCCTCGCCAAGGCACTGGAACGCGGCCTGATCGAGCCGGGCCGCCAGCTCAGCGACCGCGAGGTGTTCGCGATGATCTTCGAGCCGGGGTTCTCCACCGCCGAAAAGGTCACCAACCTGTCCGGGCGCGGCGTCGGCATGGACGTGGTCAAGCGCAACATCACCGCGCTGCGCGGCACCGTGGAGATCGACAGCAGCGCCGGCGTAGGCACCACCATCTCGGTGCGGCTGCCGCTGACGCTGGCCATCATCAACGGCTTCCAGGTCGGCGTCGGCAAGTCGGTGTTCGTGGTGCCGCTGGACGTGGTGGAGGAATGCGTGGAATTCACCCCCGACTACGCCAGCGACTACATCGACCTGCGTGGCAGCGTGCTGCCGTATGTGCGCCTGCGCGAGCTGTTCGCGCTTGGCGGCAGGACGCCGGCGCGCGAAAGCATCGTGGTGATCCGCCAGGGCGCCCAGCGCTTCGGCCTGGTCGTGGACACCTTGCTGGGCGAATGGCAGACCGTGATCAAGCCGTTGTCCAAGGTCTTCGCGCAGGTCAAGGGCATCAGTGGCTCGAGCATCCTGGGCAGCGGCGATGTCGCGCTGATTCTCGATGTGCCCAGCCTGCTGCAGCAATTGCATCCAAACCAGGACGCCCTGGCGGCCTGAGTCACCACACCAGCACTCCCCACATCACCGCGTCATTCGTTGTTCCCTGAGCCCAGGAAGCTGCCGCCATGTCACACCGTCTCCCGATCGCCACGCAGTTGTGGTTCACCGCCGCCCTCGCCCTCGCCTTGCCCGTCGTGGTGGTGGTCGCCGGCTTTGCGCTGACGCTGTCGCACGGCGCACTGCTCGCCGCCAGCGTCCTGGCCGCACTCGTCAGCGGTGCGCTGCTGCTCCATGCGATCCGCAGCGCGACCGGCTCGCTGCAGCTTGCCACCACCACGCTGGATGCCTTTGCGCGCGGCAACTTCGCTGTCGCCCTGCCGCAGTTGCGCGATGAGCAGGCCTGCGAGGTGCTGCGTGCGCTGCGCAAGGTGCAAGGCCACATCGCCCACGTCAACGAGGAGATCAATCGCGTTTCGCAGGAACACGATGCCGGCGAGATCGATGTCCGCATCGACGTGGCGCGTTTCGACGGCGACTTCCGCACCATGGGCGAAGGCATCAACCGCATGGTCGCCAGCCACATCGCGGTCAAGAAGCAGGCCATGGCGTGCGTGGCCGAGTTCGGCCGCGGCAACTTCTCCGCCGAGCTGGAACGCCTGCCGGGCAAGAAGGCCTTCATCAACGAGATCGTTGAGCAGATCCGCGGCAACCTCACCGGCATGGTCGCCGAGGTCAACCGCATGGCGGCCGAGCACGATGCCGGCGATATCGACGTGGTCATCGACAGCCAGCGTTTCAGCGGCGATTTCCGCCGCATGGCCGAAGGCATCAATGCGATGGTGGCCAGCCACATCGCGGTCAAGAAGCAGGCCATCGCCTGCGTGGCCGAATTCGGCCGCGGCAACTTCACCGCGCAGCTGCCGTTGCTGCCGGGCAAGAAGCGCTTCATCAACGAAACCCTGGAACAGGTGCGCGGCAACCTCACCGGCCTGATCGCCGAGATCAACCACATGTCGGCCGAGCACGAGGCCGGCGACATCGACGTGGTGATCGACAGCAGTCGCTTCGACGGCGATTTCCGCAGCATGGCTACCGGCATCAACCAGATGGTGGGCGCGCATATCGCAGTCAAGAAACTGGCGATGGGTGTGGTGGCCGAGTTCGGCCGCGGCAACTTCGAGGCACCGCTGGCGCAGCTGCCGGGCAAGAAGGCCTTCATCAACGACACCGTGGAGCGTGCGCGCGGCAACCTGCGCAGCATTTCCGAGGTGATCCAGGTGATGGGCGCAATGGCCGACGGCGACCTCACCCACACCGTGGAAGGCCGCTACGAAGGCGCGTTCGCCGACATGCAGCGCTACGTCAACACCACCATGAGCCGGCTGACCGAGATCGTCGATGAGGTCAACCGCAACGCCGAGAACCTGGCCAGCGCCTCCGAACAGGTCAGCGCCACCGCGCAGGCGCTGGCCCAGGCCGCCAGCGAACAGGCTGCCGGCGTGGAAGAGACCAGCGCCTCGCTGGAACAGATGACCGCCTCCATCGCGCAGAACACCGAGAACGCGCGCGTCACCGACAGCATGGCCGCCAAGGCCGCCAGCGAAGCGGCCGACGGCGGCGACACCGTGCGCGCCACCGTGGTGGCGATGAAGGACATCGCCAAGAAGATCGGCATCATCGACGACATCGCCTACCAGACCAATCTGCTGGCGCTCAATGCCGCCATCGAGGCCGCGCGTGCCGGCGAACATGGCAAGGGCTTTGCGGTGGTGGCGGCGGAAGTGCGCAAGCTGGCCGAGCGCAGCCAGATCGCCGCGCAGGAGATCGGCGAGGTGGCCGGCTCCAGCGTGGACCTGGCCGAAAGCGCCGGCCGCGTGCTCGGCGAGATGGTGCCCTCGATCCGCCGCACCTCCGACCTGGTGCAGGAAATCGCCGCCGCCTCCGAGGAACAGACTGCCGGCGTCAGCCAGATCAACACCGCCGTCGGCCAGTTGAACCAGACCACGCAATCGGCCGCGGCCAATGCCGAAGAACTGGCCGCAACCTCGGAGGAAATGAGCGCGCAGGCCGAACAGCTGCAGCAGTTGATGGGCTTCTTCCGGCTCGGCAACGGCTCGCGTGCGGCGGCATCGCCCAGCAGCAAGCCTGGCCCGCGCCGGATCGCAACGCATGGCAGCAGCACCGCGGTCAGCGCACCGCCGCGTCGCAGCAACGTGCGCCAGATCAGCGCGGTGGCGACCACCGCCGATGCGATCGACGAATCGCAGTTCGCCAGCTTCTGAGGAAACGACGATGCAACCGCACAGCGCAGCCATCACCACCACACGCACCGTTGCGCCGTCATCGACGGCACCGCAGCAATACCTGACCTTTCTGCTGGGCACGGAAATGTTCGGCCTGGGCATCCTCGGCATCAAGGAAATCATCGAATACCGCGCGCCCACCGACGTGCCGATGATGCCGCCGGCCCTGCGCGGCGTGATCAACCTGCGCGGCGCGGTGGTGCCGGTGGTGGATCTGCAGCAACGCTTCGGCCGCAATGCGAGCGCGATCACCAAGCGCAGTTGCATCGTGATCGTGGAAATCGCCCATGGCCAGACGCATCAGGTGCTCGGCCTGCTGGTGGACGCGGTGAATGAAGTGTTGGAGATCGCGCCCGACGCGATCGCCGGCGCGCCCAGTTTTGGCGCCGGCATCGCACGCGAATGCATCCATGCGATGGCCAGGATCGGCGAACGCTTCGTGATCCTGCTCGACGCCGACGCGGTGCTGGGCAACGACGCACTCGCCCAGCTGCCTGTCGCCGAGCTGGCAGCCTGACATGTCCAGCATGCACGCAAGGACTCCCATGCGCCCCACCCTTCTCTCCTGCAGCTGCGCGCTGGACGGCCCCGTGTTGGTCGTCGACGACAGCGTGGTCCAGCGCGAACACGCGATGGCGCTGTGCCGCCAGCTCGGCGCCGTCGCGGTTGACGGCGCGGTCGACGGCCACGCCGCGCTGGCCTGGCTGGGCAGTGCGATTTCACCATCGCTGCTGCTGATCGATCTGGAAATGCCGGGCATGGACGGCGTGCAGCTGCTCGATGCGCTGGCGCGCGGCAAGTACAGCGTGCCGGTGGTGGTGGTCTCGCAGCGCGGCGGCGCCCTGATCGATGCGGTGATGCAGCTCAGCCGCAGCGCCGGCGTGCGCGTGCTTGGCGGCATCGAAAAGCCGATGCATCTGCAGGACCTGGCCAATGTGCTGGAGTGCGAACCGGGGCTGGCCACGAACGCGCCTGCGTTTGCACAGCCAGCGATATCGCCGCTGATGTCCAGCGGTGGCGCGGCGGCATCGCGGCTGGACCGGGCCATGCGCCGCGGCGAAATCCGCGTGGCCTACCAACCCAAACTCGATCTCAGGGATGGCCGCCTGCGCGGTGTGGAAGCACTCGCGCGCTGGCGCCGCCCGCAAGGCGACATGATCGGGCCGGAGCGCTTCATTCCGCTGGCCGAACGCGAAGGCCTGATCCATGCCTTGACCCAGCAGGTGATCGACCTGGCGGTTGCGCAACTGGTGGACTGGCGCGCAGAAGGCTTCGAGCTGAGCCTGGCCTTGAATCTGTCGCCCAACCTGCTCAGCGAGCAGGGCTTTCTCGAACAACTGTGCGGCAAGCTGAGCGACAACGGCCTGAGCCCTGCCGATCTGGTGCTGGAACTCACCGAAAGCGCCATCGTCGAGCCGGCCAATGCCCTGAGCATGCTGGCGCGCCTGCGCCTGCATGGCTTCGGCCTGTCCATCGACGACTACGGCACGGGGTTTTCCTCGCTGCAGCGCCTGGCCAGCATTCCCTTCACCGAACTCAAGCTCGATCGCAGCTTCGTGCATGCCGCCCATCGCAGCCGCAGCCAGCGCACCGTGCTCGAATCCACGCTGGAACTGGCGCACCGGCTCGATCTCACCGCCGTGGCCGAAGGGGTGGAAACCCCGGACGACTGGCGCCTGCTGCGCGAGCTGGGCTGCGACCTGGCGCAAGGCTATCTGATGGGCTCGCCGATGCCCGGGCCGATGCTGTCGGAATGGTGGCGCGAACACGCCGTGCGCATCGCCCGCCTGTGCGGCAACGCACTGCCCAGCGATGCGGATGTCGCCTGACATGAGCACGTCCACCGCCATCACCGAACAGGAATTCGGCCGCTTCCAGCGCTTCATCTTCGAAGCGGCCGGCATCAGCATTTCCTCGGGCAAGAAGGCCATGTTGTGCGGCCGCCTGGGCAAGCGCCTGCGCGAACACCAGTTCAGCAATTACACGCAGTACCTGCAGTTGCTGGAAAGCCGCCAGGACCGCGCCGAGATCCAGACCGCGATCGATCTGCTGACCACCAACGAGACCTACTTCTTCCGCGAGCCCAAGCACTTCGAGCTGCTGCGCAAGCTGGCCGGCGAACATCGCGGCGGCCTGCCGTTCCGCTGCTGGAGCGCGGCCAGCTCCAGCGGGGAAGAGGCCTACAGCATGGCGATGGTGCTGGACGACGCCTTGCAGGGACGGCCGTTCGAAGTGGTCGGCAGCGACATCAGCACCCGCGTGCTGGCCAAGGCCCGCACCGGGCACTACGCCCTGCAACGCATCGACGGCATTCCGCAGGCGTATCTCAAGCGCTATTGCCTGCGTGGTCAGGGCGAGTACGACGGTACCTTGCTGGTGGAGCGCCGCCTGCGCGACCGGGTCAAGTTCGTGCATGCCAACCTCAACACGGCCCTGCCGATGCTGGGCAGCTTCGATGCGATCTTCCTGCGCAATGTGATGATCTATTTCAATGGCCAGACCAAGCGCGAGGTCATCCTGCGCGTGCTGTCCAACCTCAAGTCGGGCGGATATTTCTGCATCGGTCATTCGGAAAGCCTGAGCGAACTCGACATCGATCTGGTCCAGGTGGCACCCTCGATTTTCCGCAAGGCCTGAGCCAAGGATCCGCCGTGTCGATAGCCCTCAACCGCCCTGCCGCCAGCCCCAGTCCCATCAAGGCCATGGTCGTCGACGACTCGGCGGTGGTGCGCCAGGTGCTGGTGGGCGTGCTCAACGACGCGGCCGACATCGAGGTCATCGCCACCGCGGCCGACCCGTTGCTGGCGATCGAGAAGATGCGCAAGCAATGGCCGGACGTGATCGTGCTGGATGTGGAAATGCCGCGCATGGACGGCATCACCTTCCTGCGCAAGATCATGAGCGAGCGCCCCACCCCGGTGGTGATCTGTTCGACGCTCACCGAAAAAGGCGCGCGCGTCACCATGGACGCCCTGGCCGCCGGTGCGGTGGCCGTGGTGACCAAGCCGCGGCTGGGGCTCAAGCAGTTCCTCACCGACTCGGCCGAGGAACTGGTCAATACGGTGCGCAGCGCCGCACGTGCCAACGTCAAACGGCTGGCCGCGCGGGTTGCCGCAGCGCCGCTGGAAGCGGAGGTCAAGCACACCGCCGATGTGATCCTGCCGGCGCAAAGCGGGCGCGCGCTGGCGCAGACCACCGAGCGCATCGTCGCCATCGGCACCTCCACCGGCGGCACCCAGGCGCTGGAAGAAGTGCTGACCGCCTTGCCGCGCGTCTGCCCCGGCATCGTGATCGTGCAGCACATGCCGGAGAAATTCACCGCCGCCTTCGCCGCGCGCCTCAACGGCCTGTGCCAGATCGCGGTGAAGGAAGCGGCCAACAACGACCGGGTGATGCCGGGCCGCGCATTGATCGCGCCCGGCGGCAAGCATCTGCTGCTGCGCCGCAGTGGCGCGCAATACTTTGTCGAAGTGATGGAAGGCCCGCCGGTCAACCGGCATCGTCCGTCGGTGGATGTGCTGTTCCGCTCGGCCGCACGTGCGGCCGGCAGCAATGCGCTGGGCATCATCATGACCGGCATGGGCGACGACGGCGCCGCCGGGCTGCTGGAAATGCGTCAGGCCGGCGCGCGCACGGTGGCGCAGGACGAGCACACCAGCATCGTATTCGGCATGCCCAAGGAAGCGATCAAACGCGGCGGCGCCGACCGCATCCTGCCGCTGGGCGCGATGGCGCGCGAGATCGTGACACAGCTGCAGTAGCGCACTGCACGCGCGCGCAGCGGAACTACAACTGCGACTCCAGCGGCAACCAGCCCATCACCGTCGCCGCACCACGCCGCCACACGCTGGCTGCCGGCTCCTGCGACCACACCTCGGGCGGTTGCGCCGCATCGTCGTGCCAGCGCAACTTGCCCTGCTCCAGGGTCACGCGGTAACTCACCGGCGCACCGATCTTGCGGTTGTAGACCTGCTCCAGTTGCGCGGCCACTGCGCGATCATTGAACAGCAGGCCCATCTCGGTATTGAGGTTCATCGAGCGCGGATCCAGATTGAACGAGCCGATGAAGCCGCTGCTGTCGTCCACCACGAAAGCCTTGGTGTGCAGGCTGGCCCCGCTGGACCCGAACAGGCTGCCGTCCGGCTTGCCCATCGGCTTGAGCTCGTACAGGCGCACGCCCTGGGTGAGCAAGGGCACGCGGTAATCGGCGTAGCCGCTGTGGACGGCAACCACATCGTTTGCCGCCAGCGAATTGGTCAACACGCTGACGCGCACATTGCGCCGGCGCAACTGGCCGATCCAGCGCATGCCTTCCTCGCCCGGCACGAAGTACGGCGAGATCACCTTCAGCTCGCGCTGCGCACGCGCCATCTCGCCGATCAGGATTGGCGTCATCCAGTCCGCCTGCGGTGGTGCGCCCTCGGCCTTTTCCGGCGGGTCGGAGACGATGCGCGCCTGCTCCAGCCAGTGCACCTGGCGCTGGCCCTGCGTCAAGGCCTGCACGCTCGGCGACTGGCGCAGCCGCTCCACGTAGGGATGCGCGCGTGCCGATGCCAGGCCGGCATCCAGACTGCCCCGCAATGCATCCAGTGCCTGCGGCCGTGCGGTCACCAGCGCGTCCAGCGGCAAGGCATTGGGGCTGTTCCAGTACGCATCGAAGACCTGCTCGGCCTGGCCAACGGCCGGCCCCATCAATGCCGCATCCATGTCCATGAAGTTGGTGTCGCGCGCCGCATCGAAATACTCGTCGCCGACATTGCGGCCACCCACCACCGCCATCCGGCCATCGGCAATCCAGGCCTTGTTGTGCATGCGCCGATTGATGCTGAACATGCGCAGCACCATCTCCACGCCGCGCATCAGCGTGCCTTCGCGCGCACGGGTGGGATTGAACAGCCGGATCTCGATCAGCGGGTGGCTGTCCAGCGCCGCCAGCACCGAATCGCTGCCGTGAATGTTCATGTCGTCCAGCAGCAGGCGCACGCGCACGCCGCGATCGGCCGCATGCAGCAGCTCGTTGTGCAGCAGGTTGCCGGTGAAGTCCGCATGCCAGATGTAGTACTGCAGATCCAGGCTGCGCCCGGCCGCACGCGCGGTGAGCGCGCGCACCGCAAACGCGTCGACATTGTCGGGCAGGATCACCATGCCGGTCTGGCCGGCATGTGCCTGCTGCAACGGCGCGACGACCCGATCGATCGGCGTGGCGATCGCCGTGGCAGGCAGCGCATGGCTCACCGCACCGCGCTGACGATCGGCAAAGCGCCCGTAGCCGTACAACGACAGCACGCTGCCCAGCACCAGGATCAGCACACCGATCCCGATCGCCTTGAAGATCTTTCGCCTTGTCACTACCGCTCCCTGCCATTCGGAGCGCGGCAGTCTAGACGCTGCACCGGCAGCCCGATGTGCAGACGCAGCCACAAGCAGGCTCTACAAAGCCGCTAAAAACGCGGCAACTGCAGCACGTGCGGTCGCAACCGCGCGTGCTGCAGTTGCGCCGATCACCAGATCGCAACGCGCTCCTTGTACCCACGCACCATCGCATCGCCGGGCTTGCACTGGAATGCCTGCGCGAATGCCGGCATGTTCGACGGCGCGCCATTGGCGCGGAAATTGGCCGGCGCATGCGGATCGGTGTTCAGGCGCACGCGCAGTTCGCCGTCGGTGAAGTTGCGGCGCCACACCGTGGCCCAGTTCATGAAGAAGCGCTGGTCCTGGGTGTAACCGTCGATGTCCTTGCCGGCGTCGGGCTGTTCCTGCAACGCCATCTGCAGCGCGTCGTAGGCCACGGTGAGGCCGCCCAGGTCGCCGATGTTCTCGCCCAGGGTCAGCTTGCCTTTGACGTGTACGCCGGGAATCGCCTCATAGCCGTCGAACTGCGCCACCAGCTGATCGGTGCGCTGGGTGAACAGCTTGCGGTCCGCATCGGTCCACCAGGTATCGAAGTTGCCCTTGGCATCGAACTGGCTGCCCGAGTCGTCGTAGCCATGCATCATCTCGTGCCCGATCACCGCGCCGATACCGCCGTAGTTCAACGCCGGGTCGGCCTTGGGATCGAAGAACGGCGGCTGCAGGATCGCCGCTGGAAACACGATTTCGTTGCGCGTGGCGTTGTAGTACGCATTGACCGTCTGCGGGGTCATATGCCACTCGCGCTTGTCGACCGGCTTACCGATCTTGTCCAGCATGTAGCGGTAGTTGAACGCCTGCGCGGCCTGCATGTTGGCCAGGAATCCATCGCCACGGGTTTCCAGGCCCGACCAGTCGCGCCATTGGTCCGGGTAGCCGATCTTGGGCGTGAAGCTGGCCCACTTCTCCAGCGCGCGCTGCTTGGTTTCCGCGCTCATCCAGTCGAGCTTTTCCAGCCGCGCCTTCAGCGCCGCCGAGAGGTTCTGCACCAGCTGCTGCATCTGCTGCTTGGACTCGGCCGGGAACGCGGACTGCACGTACAACTGGCCCAGGGCCTCGCCCATCGCCTCGTTGACCGCGTTCAAGGTGCGCTTCCAGCGCGGCAGCATGTCCTGCTGGCCACGCAGCGTCTTGGCATAGAAATCGAAGTTGGCCTGCTCGAACGGTTTGGCCAGATACGGCGCTGCTTCATCCACGCTGTGGAAACGCAGGTAGGCCTTCCAGGTGTCCACCGGCGTGTCGGCCAGCATCGCATCGAGTTCGGCGAAGTAACCCGGATGGCTCAGCGAGAACGTCCCGGCCGGCACCTTGAGCGCGCTGAAGAACGCCTGCCAGTCGAAATGCGGCGTGACCGCATTGGCACCGGCCACATCGACCGGGTTGTAGCGCTTGGCCGGGTCGCGCAGCTCGATGCGCGACAGCGAGGCATTGGCCAGGCGCGTTTCGAACGCCATCACCGCCTTGGCCTGGGTTGCCGCCTGCGCTGCCGCAACGCCGGACAATTCCAGCACGCGCGCGATGTAGGCCACGTACTGCTCACGGATCTTGGCCTGCGCCGGATCGGTGTAATAGCCCTTCTCTGGCAGCCCCAGACCGCCCTGGCCCGCGTAGGCGATCATCTGCTCGGAATTCTTGTAGTCGGCATTGGCGCCGAACGAGAACACGAAGCCCTGGCCCTTGGCATAGCTGTCGCGCAACCACGCGGCGATGGACGGCGCATCGGTCAGCGCATCGATCGCCCTCAGCTGCGGCTGCAGCGGCGTGATGCCGGCCTTGTCGATCGCCGCTTCGTCCGAGCCGGTGCGCCACAGGTCGGCGATCTTGGCATCCACCGAACCGGCCGACAGGTTGCCGCGCGCCAGTTGCTCCACCAGCGCGTGCTGGATGGTCAGCGAACGCTCGGCTAGCACTTCGAAACTGCCCCAGCTGGTGCGGTCCGATGGCACCGGATTGGCCTTGAGCCACTTGGCATTGACGAAGCCGTTGAGGTCCTGGCATGCGTTGATGGCCGGATCCAGGTCATTGATGCCGAAGGCCACGATCGGTGCATCGAGCTTGGACACATCCACCCTGGTCGGTGCGGCCGGCGTTGCGGCCGGTGCCGGCTTGGCGCTGTCGTCGGAACTGCCACACGCCGAGAGCGTCACCGCGATGGCCACCGCAAGCGACAGTGGCGCGAATTTGCTCAACATCTTTCCATTCTCCAAGGCAGACGACCGCGTCGGACGCAGTCAAAAAAGTAGGCAATCAGCGCAGACACACCAACCACACCATCATCGCAACGGCACCGCAACGCCCTGACGTCCGGTGCCGCGCCTTATCGAAGAACGCACAACGACCAACAAGACACTGCGCGTCAGCTGGGCACGCGCGTGCCAGCGCCATCTACCGCCGCGGAAACCACCCAGCAGTCCGGCGCAGCAGCGCGCCATCGACTGCGGTCATTTGCGTGCGTACATCGGCGCCATCAGCAGATACACCGGATACGCCAGCGCCATCAGCACCAGCGCGACCTCATGCCCGGACGCTGCCTCCGCCCAGGATTCCATCTGCCGCGACGGCCCCAAAAAACCAAACATCAGCAGCGCCACACCCATGACGCAGATCAGCAGCGCCACGCCGATCGCCGAAGTGGACACGCTGCCCCAGGCCAGCACTGCGAACGCAGCGCCGCCACCGGCCAACAGCAGCCCCAACGTCACCAGATACGCGCGGCAGTAGGTGGCACTCATTTGTTGCCTTTTACGCTTGCTGGACATCATGTCTCCCCTGCAAGAACACACGCATGCGGTCATGCGGTGCCTGTTCGATCCGCGAACAGGCACCGCCTGCGTGTCAAACCCGCACGCCTCGTTCGAACGCGCGCTGCGAAACCCACGCCACGCTGCGCGCCATGCACGCAGCGTGGCCAGCGGATGCGGCGATTACTTCGCCTTGCCCTGGTTGGCCACCGCTTCGGCGGCACGCTTGGCCGCTTCCGGGTCGCCCAGATAGCGGAAGCTTTGCACCTGCAGGTTGTCGTCCAGCTCGAACAGCAACGGGATGCCGGTCGGGATGTTGAGCTCCAGGATCTGCTCGTTAGAGACATCGTTGAGGTATTTGTACAGCGCGCGCAGCGAGTTGCCGTGCGCGGTCACCAGCACGGTCTGCCCGGCCTTCAACTGCGGTGCGATCGCGTCGTGCCAGTACGGCAGCACGCGCACCAGCGTGGTCGCCAGCGACTCGGTGCCCGGCAGTGCATTGCGGTCCAGCGTGGCGTAGCGACGGTCGTGACACGGATGCCCCGGATCGTTGACGTCCATCGCCGGCGGCGGAATGTCGTAGGAACGGCGCCAGATCTTGACCTGTTCCTCGCCGTGCTTGGCCGCCGTCTCGGCCTTGTCCAGCCCCTGCAGGCCACCGTAGTGGCGCTCGTTGAGGCGCCAGCTCTTGGACACCGGCAACCAGTCCTGGTCGAGTTCCTTCAACGCGCCCTGCAGCGTGTGGATGGCGCGCTTGAGTACCGAGGTGTGCGCCACATCGAACTGCAGGCCTTCGTCCTTCATCAGCTTGCCGGCCGCAGCGGCTTCCTGGCGGCCTTGCTCGGTGAGTTCCACATCCACCCAGCCGGTGAAACGGTTGTCCAGGTTCCATTGGCTCTGGCCATGGCGCAGCAGTACGAGTTTGCGGGTCACTACGGTTCTCCGATTGGGGGCCGATCAGCCTGCGATTGTAACGGCAGCCAGCGCATCGCAGGCGTGCACGACACCGCCACGCCCGGCGCGCGATGCTGCAGCCATGCAAACGATCGATCCCGTCTTTGCCGGTTGGGATGGCAGCGTCATCCAGGCGCGACAGTTGCAACAGCAACTGGCACACCGCGTGGTGCTGCAGGCCCAGGCCGGCGCAACACCGCAGCTGCTCGCCGGCTTCGACGTCGGCTTCGAAGACGACGGCCAGACCACACGCGCAGCCGCGGTGCTGCTGGATGCAGACACGCTGATGCCGCTGGAAACGCATGTCGCGCGCGTGCCCACCTCGATGCCGTACGTACCGGGGTTGCTCAGCTTTCGCGAGCTGCCGGCCTTGCTGCAGGCGCTGGCACTGCTCTCGCGCCCGCCGGATCTGGTCTTCATCGACGGCCAGGGCATCGCGCATCCGCGCAAGCTCGGCATCGCCGCGCACTTTGGCGTGGTGACCGGCTTGCCCAGCATCGGCGTGGCCAAGCAACGCCTGGCAGGCAGCTTCGTCGAGCCGGGACCCGAGCGCGGCGACCATAGCCCGATCCTGTTGGGCGGCACGCAGATCGGCTGGGCGTTGCGCAGCAAGCTGCGCTGCAATC
This sequence comes from Xanthomonas sp. WHRI 7064, assembly GCF_040202355.2. Taxonomy (NCBI): domain Bacteria; kingdom Pseudomonadati; phylum Pseudomonadota; class Gammaproteobacteria; order Lysobacterales; family Lysobacteraceae; genus Xanthomonas; species Xanthomonas sp. WHRI 7064. The sequence goes on from NZ_CP167821.1 coordinate 3,198,971, forward strand.
CGCTGATCGTCTCGCCGGGCCATCGCGTCTCGATGCAGGGCGCGCTCGACTGGACGCTGCGTACCCTGCGCGCCTATCGCCTGCCCGAGCCCACGCGCCTGGCCGATCGGCTGGCCTCGCGGCGTGGCGAGATCGCCCTGGACACCACGGCGCCCGCACAACTGTTCTAGCGCGCGGCAGTCAATCGCGATCGACACGCTGCGTGCCTGCAGCCGTCGTCCATGACGAACGAGCTCGGCGCGCTCGCGCTGGCTGCCAGCGCGCCATGCAACGACGTTCCAACGCGCGGCATTCAGGCCCGGCGCGTATCGGCGCTAGCGACACCGGCGCGAACTCTCTCGCAATCGACCGGTGATGCTTGCTGCGACAACACACGTCATCGTCGCGAAAGATTTCATTCCTCCCATCAATGCAGCACATCGCTGCACGCGGCTCGACTGCCATCGCGCGGCATGCGCCGCTTGCCCTTGAAAACGCGTCGCCCGCCTCGTACGTGACACTGCCTCCGGGACGATCTGTCTTGGTGGAGCGCTCGCCCGGCCGCGTGCACGCATGCAAAGCTGGCGACCACTCCAGCCACCGCGAGCCGCCGCCATGACCACCTTGATCGCTCCCCGCGTGCACGACATCGGCGGGCTGGAAGTTCGCCGCGCCGTGCCCACGCTGCAGGCGCGCAGCGTCGGCCCGTTCGTGTTCGTCGACCATATGGGCCCGGCGGTGCTGGAGCCGGATCACGGCATCGACGTGCGTCCGCATCCGCATATCGGCCTGGCCACGGTCACCTTCCTGTGGTCCGGCGAGATCGGCCACCGCGACACCTTGGGCTCGGACCAGGTGATCCGCCCCGGCGACGTCAACTGGATGACTGCCGGCCGCGGTATCGCCCACTCTGAACGCACGCCAGGCCCCGAGCGCGCCCGCACGCATGCGCTGCACGGCATGCAGACCTGGATCGCACTGCCGCGCTCGGCCGAAGAAACCGCGCCCGCCTTCCATCACCACGCTGCCGCCAGCCTGCCGCAGCAACGCCGCGATGGCGTCTGGCTACGCGTGATCGCCGGTCGTGCGTACGGCGAGGAATCGCCGGTGCAGGTGTTCAGCGGCACGCTCAATGTCGCGCTGGATCTGCAGCCGGATGCGGAGATCGACCTGGACACCAGACACGCCGAACGTGCGCTCTACATCCTGGAAGGCGAGGCGCAGCTGGATGGCGCCGACGTGCCCGCGCGCCACCTGATCGTGCCCTCGCCCGGCAGCCGCGGGCGCCTGCGCGCCAAGACGCCGCTGAAGGCGATGCTGCTCGGCGGCGAGCCGCTGGATGGCCCGCGCCACCTGTGGTGGAACTTCGTCTCCAGCTCCAAGGAGCGCATCGAGCAGGCCAAGGACGATTGGCAGGCCGGTCGCTTCGGCAGCATTCCCGGCGACGACAAGGAATTCATTCCGCTGCCGGAAACCCCGGCGCCCAAGCCGGTCAACTACCCCTGACCACCGGCTGCCGCGCGCAAGCGCCGCGCAACCCACCCAGGTCTCGAAACGGGAGTGCCCGTGCGCACGACCGATTGCAGCCCGGCCTGCGAATTGCGCTTGAGCTTGCAGCCACACCTGTGGTAGTGATGTCCCCATAGGTTGGGGACAGGTTGCGTGCGGGCACAGCCGGGCGGGGAGCGCACAGGCTGATGCGGCGACACGCACGACGACGCTGTCCCTGCGCAGACATCCAACGCCGGGGAACACTTGAATGAAGTCCGCATCCTGCCTTGTCGGCCTGAGCCTGCTGTTGGCCGCCGCCACCGTTCACGCCCAAACCTCACCGGTCTGCCCGCCGCTACCGCCAGCCTCCGGGCTGCAGTGGAGCGAGCTTGCAGGCGCGGACTATCTGGTCTGCAAGGCCATGACCGCCGACGGTCGCCAAGTGGTCGGCGTAATGCTGACCACGCGCGACCCGGCGATGACGCTGGCGCGCGACCGACGCGCGGAGAAAGGCCAGATCCAGCAGGAGGAGTTCTACTGGTACAAGCTCGACCTGGGCGGCCGCGAGCTGCCGGGCATGGAATCGCGCCGGGTCACCGTGGTCGAGCTGGGCAAGAAGCGCTACGCGCAGCTATGGATCGACGGCGCCAATACCGAGGAACTGGCCTCGATGCAGTCGCTGGTGCAGAACATGGATTTGCAGCCGGCCAGCTTGGCACTGCAGCGCTGAGGCGAGCGGTCGTGACGCGCCAGTGCATGCCGACCTAACGCGGTCTTTCAGGCGAGCCGGCGGAGCACCCGCATGCGGCTCGCCTGCGCTCTCAAATGCCCGCCGCCGCACCTGACGCGTCGCCGTTGCCCTGCAATGCCGTCTCGATCCGCACCTCGCCGGTGAGCAGGCGATGGATCGGGCACTTGTCGGCCACCTCCAACAGTCGTGCACGCTGCGCATCATCCAGCGTGCCTTCCAGTTCGATCTGCCCCGTGATCCGCGTGCCTGCAGCGCCGCGCTGGGTGTAATGCAGATGCACATGCACCGCCGTCAACGGCCACTGCTTGCGCGCGGCCACCATCGACACCGTGATCGCGGTGCAGGCACCCAGGGCGCCCAACACCTGCGACTCCGGATCCGGCCCGGCGTCGGCGCCGCCATTGGCCGGCTGGGTGTCGCCGCTCCAGCTGTGCCGACCATCGTGGATGCTCACGGTGTACGGCACCGCGCCGGTGCTGACACTGACGGGCCGGTCACTCATGCCGCTAACCCCGCGGTGGCTGCAGCGCGCCGGCTCAAAACCGGCCTTCCTGAAAATCGACGAAGGCCTGCATCAATTCCTGCTTGGTGTTCATCACGAACGGGCCGTGCCGCATCACCGGCTCGTTGAGCGGGCGGCCCGCCACCAGGATCAGCTGCGCACCGTGCGCACCGGCCCGCAGCGTCAGGCGCTCGCCGCCGCCGAGCACCGCCAGTTCCTGCGCCGGCAGCGCACGCGCGGCATCGCCCTCGCCTACCGTCACTGCGCCTTCGAACGCATAGGCAAACGCGTTGTGGCCGCTGGGCAGCACATAGTCCCAGGCCGCATCCGGTGCCAGTGCGATATCCAGGTACACCGGTTCGGTGGCCGGTTGCACGATCGGGCCACGCACCTCGCCCACCGCGCCGGCGATCACCTTGACCGTGACGCCAGGCGCCGGCTGGGCGACCGGAATGCGTTCCGGGGCGTACTCCTGGTATTTGGGGTCGGTCATCTTGTCGCGCGCCGGCAGGTTCACCCACAGCTGGAATCCGCGCATGCGCCCGGATTCCTGCTCGGGCATTTCCGAATGGATCAACCCGCGCCCGGCCGTCATCCACTGCACGCTGCCCGGGGTCAGCAGACCCTCGTTGCCATGGTTGTCCTTGTGGCGCATGCGCCCGTCGAGCATGTAGGTCACCGTCTCGAAGCCGCGGTGCGGATGGCTGGGAAACCCAGCCAGGTAATCCTCGGCCTTGTCGGTGCCGAACTCGTCCAGCATCAGGAACGGGTCCAGGTCCGGCAGCTGCTGGGTGCCGATCACGCGGGTCAGCTTGACTCCGGCACCGTCGGAGGTGGGCATGCCACGGATGGTGCGCAGCACGTGTGCCGCTGCGGTGGTGGTGGTGCTCATCGACCTCTCCCTGCGTGAATGACTGGCTCGAATAATGGATGCAGCCGGCACGCGGCCCAACCGCGACCGGCGCAACCGATCGTTCCAAAACCCGCCGGCACCGCCGCGCGATCCGGCAGGCGGCGCCAGGACGCTCTACAACTAAAGTTTTACCCCGGCCCGGAACGGCGCCATTGACCCCGGGCGGGCAGAGGGTGACCCTTGGGTGAATCGTTCCTGAGGGGCATGCATGAAAGGGTTCTCGAAGCTGGCCTGGGGCGCGCTGGCGCTGCTGGCCGCGTTCTGTCTGGGCACCGTGGCGCTACGCCGCGGCGAACACATCAACGCGTTGTGGATCGTGGTGGCGGCGGTGTCGATCTATCTGATCGCCTACCGCTTCTACAGCCTGTTCATCGCCGACAAAGTGATGCAACTGGACGTCACCCGCGCCACGCCCGCCGTGGCCAACAACGACGGCCTGGACTACGTGCCCACCAACAAGCACGTGCTGTTCGGCCATCATTTCGCCGCGATTGCCGGTGCCGGGCCCCTGGTCGGCCCGGTGCTTGCCGCACAGATGGGCTACCTGCCCGGCCTGCTGTGGCTGGTGGTCGGCGTGGTGTTCGCCGGCGCGGTGCAGGACTTCGTGGTGCTGTTCCTGTCCAGCCGCCGCAACGGCCGCTCGCTGGGCGATCTGGTGCGCGAGGAAATGGGCCAGGTGCCCGGCACCATCGCCCTGTTCGGTGCCTTCCTGATCATGATCATCATCCTGGCGGTGCTGGCGATGGTGGTGGTCAAGGCGCTGGCGGAAAGCCCGTGGGGCATGTTCACCGTCATCGCCACGATGCCGATCGCGCTGATGATGGGCGTGTACATGCGCTATATCCGGGTCGGCAAAATCGGCGAGATCTCGGTGGTCGGCCTGATCCTGCTGCTGGGCGCGATCTGGCTGGGCGGCAAGGTCGCGGCGGATCCGAGCTGGGGCCCGGCATTCACCTTCACCGCCAAGCAGATCACCTGGATGCTGATCGGCTACGGCTTCGTCGCGTCGGTGTTGCCGGTGTGGCTGCTGCTGGCGCCGCGCGATTACCTGTCCACCTTCCTCAAGATCGGCACGATCCTGGCGCTGGCGATCGGCATCCTGGTGGTCATGCCGGATCTGAAGATGCCGGCACTGACCCAGTTCGCGTCCACCGGCGACGGCCCGGTCTGGAAGGGCGGCATCTTCCCGTTCCTGTTCATCACCATCGCCTGCGGCGCGGTTTCCGGTTTCCATGCGCTGATTGCCTCGGGCACCACCCCAAAGCTGCTCGCCAACGAAGGCCACATGCGCTACATCGGCTACGGCGGCATGTTGATGGAATCGTTCGTGGCGGTGATGGCGCTGGTGGCCGCATCGATCATCGAGCCGGGCATCTACTTCGCCATGAACAGCCCCGCTTCGCTGGTCGGCAGCGACACGGCGGCGGTGGCGGCCAAGGTGTCCGAATGGGGCTTTGCGATCACGCCCGATGTGCTGGAAGCCACGGCACGCGACATCGGCGAGCACAGCATCCTGGCACGCGCCGGTGGTGCGCCCACCCTGGCGGTGGGCATTGCGCAGATCCTGCACCAGTTGCTGCCTGGCGAAGACACCATGGCGTTCTGGTACCACTTCGCGATCCTGTTCGAAGCACTGTTCATCCTGACCGCCGTGGACGCGGGGACGCGTGCGGGCCGTTTCATGTTGCAGGACCTGCTGGGCAACTTCATCCCGGCGCTGAAGAAAACCGAATCGTGGGCCGCCAACATCATCGCCACCGCCGGTTGCGTGGCGTTGTGGGGCTACCTGCTCTACACCGGTGTGATCGATCCGTTCGGCGGCATCCAGACCCTGTGGCCGTTGTTCGGCATCTCCAACCAGATGCTGGCAGGGATCGCGCTGATGCTGGGCACGGTGGTGCTGTTCAAGATGAAGCGCGACCGCTACGCCTGGGTCACCCTGGTGCCGGCGCTGTGGCTGCTGATCTGCACCACTTATGCGGGGCTGATCAAGATCTTCGACAGCAACCCGGCGCAGGGTTTCCTGGCGCAGGCACACAAGTACCAGGACGCCATCGCCAGCAACACCATCACCGCGCCGGCCAAAACGGTGGCGCAGATGCAGCAGATCGTCACCAATGCCTACGTCAATACCGGGCTGACCGTGCTGTTCCTGTTCGTGGTGGGTTCGATCCTGGTCTACGCAATCAAGACCATCGTGATTGCGCGCCGCAATCCGCAGCGTAGCGATCGCGAAACCCCGTACGTGGCCTTGCAGCCACACCAGATGGCGGATCTGTAATGGGCACCCAACTCGTTCTCGCCAGCCAATACCAGGTGCATCGCCGCATCTGGCGGCGCCTGATCCAGACCGCACGCCTGTGCTGCGGCATTCCCGATTACGACAACTACGTGCGCCACATGCTGGAAAAGCACCCCGACAAACCGGTGATGGACTACCCCACCTTCTTCCGCGAGCGCCAGGACGCGCGTTACGGCGGCAAGAGCGGGTTTCGCTGCTGCTGACCGGATGATCGGACAGGTGGCGAGTCGGAACGCAACAGGGCGCGATGCGAATCGCGCCCTGTTGCGTTGATGGCTTGGGGTTGGTGGCAGGATTCTTGCCCGCTCACCATCGCGGGACATGTCGCAAGGTAGAGCGGCTGATATACGGCTTTGCGGATGGATCAGTTGTAGAGCGTGTGTCTGTGGCTTGGCTGCAGGGCCCTTGCTCGCCCACCGTCGCAGGACACGCCGCAAGGCAGAGCGGCTGATCTGCGGCTTTGCGGATGGATCAGTTGTAGAGCATGTGTCTGTGACTTGGCTGCAGGGCCCTTGCCCGCCCACCCTCACGGGACACGCCGCAAGTACGTCCGTGTAGGCTCTTACGCGGCATCCATGCCGCGTAAGGTCCCGCGACGGTGGGCGGGCAAGGACCCGTCGAGATGGCAGGTGTGCATGGTTGCAAGCGGTGCATGAGGTGCGTTGGTCGGATCGGTGTGCGTCGACCAGCGTCTCACCACCGCATCGCGAGCCGAGCGGTGGACTGGCTTTTAACACGCAACCCACAAACGTCTCGTCTGCCATCCCAAGCCGAGCAACAAGCTCTCGAGAAAGCAACCGACCAACTTTTTGGCGGTGCCCGCGCCGCTTGCGGGACCGTGTGGCGGCATGGAGGCCGCCACCGAGCCTACACGGACGTCCTTGCGGCGTGTCCCGCAAGTGGTGAGGGCACCGCACGCTCGATGGACCAAGCCTTTGACGGTCTCCAAGCCACGCTATGACGCAACAGCCCTGTCATTGCAGGTCGATTGCACGGTCTGGCCCGGTCGGTTGCAGAATGAGAGGGCTGCGATTGCGCCACCATCGACACGCGTCCAAGACGTCCTGCCGGCAGCTCTCAGCCAGCGCGTTTTTGTGCCAGCCGCTCGAACAACGCAGGCAACTCGCGCATATCGTCGAACACCGCCAGCACACCGATGCGACGCAGGGTATCGGCATGGCCCTGCGGAATATGGCTGGCGCCGGTAAACCCCAGCACCTGCATGCCGGCCGCCAATGCGGCAGTGGCACCGGTGGGGCTGTCTTCGATCACCAGGCAGCGCTCCGGCGCAACGCCGAGGGTGCGTGCGGCCAACAGATAGACATCCGGCGCCGGCTTGGGCCGCTCCACCATGTCTGCACTGAAGATGTGCCCCGCCGCGCGTGCGGTAAGCCCCACCCGTTCGACCGAGGCGATCACGTTATGACGGCGGCTGTTGGAGGCGACCGCCAGCGGCAACGGAATCTGTTCCAATGCGTCGCGCACACCCGCAATCGGCTGCACCTCGGCCTTGATCAAGGCTTCACTACGCGCCTGGATCTGTGCCAGCAAGGTCTCCGGCAGCTGTACCGCGAAGTGTTCCTGCACGCGCAGCAATACCTCACGCGTGGTCTGCCCGAACGTTGTGCCGAGCAAATGCTCCAACGCTTCGGCCGGCACGAAGGCCGCCAGCGCCTCGCGCATTACCCGGTCGGCCAGTATTTCGCTGTCGACAAGCACGCCATCGCAATCGCTGATCAGTAATTCGTAGACCATTGCACCCATCTGCTCGCAAAGCACCATTATGCCGACCGCGTTGTGACCGTTGGCTGTGGCGGAGTGCATGCGCGCGTGAGACTCATCGTGATGCATCGGCGACATGCCGATACCACGACAACAAACGGCCTCAACCAGTGAAACATGCTGCGCCGGGCATGTCACAAAATCTTACCGCGCGTCGTCCGGGCAGCTGGTAGGATCGGCCCGGCTGCGGAAGGACACACCGCAGTGCCACCAGGAATGCGATCAGGACAAGGAGATTTCGATGCAGACGCGATTCCCCACCCTGCTCGTTCTTGCGACCTCGTTTTTCGCGGTCTCATGCACCGCCTCGCCAGGTGCCAAGGAGCAAACCACCATGTCAGCTACGCTGCAGGACCACACCGTCGCCTTCCGCGACCCCGGCCTGACCGACATCGCCAACGCCATCGCGCACGGTGATGTCGCCCGAATCCGCGCACTCGCACCGACAGTCGATCTCGCCGCACACGGCGACCAGAACGTCACCTTGCTCGAGTGGGCGATCTGGAACGAACAACCCCGCGCCCTGGCCGCATTGCTCGATGCCGGCGCAGATCCGTCGTTGCCGGGCATGGACCAGGAAACGGTCGTGCATATGGCGGCCATGGCGAAGGATGCGGAATACCTGAACATCCTGTTGCAGCACAAGGCGCCGGTCGATGTGGTCAGCGCGCGCGCCGGGTGGACGCCGTTGTTCCGCGCCGTGCAGAGCAAGCGCGATACGCAGATCGCGTTGTTGATCCAAGCAGGCGCCGATCTACAGCGCGTCGACAATACCGGCAACAGCGTGTTGCATCTGGCCGCACAAAGCGGCGCGGCAAGCCCGGCAGTGCTGCAATTGCTCAAGGCCGGGGTGGATCCCACGCTGCGCAACGCGCAACAGAAAACCTTCCAGGCGTATTTCTTCACCACCCCGGACCGCCTGCTCAATCCCGCCGGCCAGCAGGCCAGGTCGGACGTGCGCGCATGGTTGAGCGCCCACAACATTCCCGTGGAAAGCAGCCGCTAAGCGGACTTTTCGCACGACGAACGCAAGGAGCCGCGCATGAGCCCGTCAAATTCCTCGTCCACCCCATTCGCAGAGGCGATGCGTGGACAGCAACCGCAGCCGGAAGACCGCCAGTTCCCGGCGGTGCTGCAAGACCTCTACGCCACTGCCTCGCAGCGACGCGAAGGCAGCGCCGAAATCTTTGCGCCCCTGCCCAACGGCTGGACGCGCATGGACGACAGCACCCTGCAACGGGCGGGCATCGACCCCGGCCTGCTGCACGATGCCAAGAGCGGCTTCGATGCCGCGTTCTACCGCAACGAACAGGGCCAGGTGGTGCTCGGCTTCTGCGGCACCGACGAAGGCAAGGACTGGAAGCACAACCTTGGCCAGGGCCTGGGCTTCGACGACGCGCAATACGCGTCTGCCATCCAGCTCGGTAGCCAGGCCAAGCAGGCGTTCGGCGACCAGGTGGTGATCTCGGGGCATTCGCTCGGCGGCGGCCTGGCGGCCGCTTCGGCGATGGTCAACGACATCCCCGCCGTGACCTACAACGCCGCCGGCGTCAACGACCGCACGCTGGAACGCCAGGGCCTGGATGCCTCGGCAGCCAAGGAGTACGCCAGCAGCGAGTTGATCCGCGGCTACCACGTCAAGAACGAGATCCTCACCCATCTGCAGGAAGACAGCATTCCCCTGAAGTGGGCGATGCCCAATGCGGCCGGCCATCAGATCGAGCTGCCGGAACCGGACCCGTTGTCGTTCGGGCAGCGCCTGGTGCCGGGCAGAATGTTGATGCACCGCATGGACCTGCACGGCATGGACTCGGTGATGAAGGCGCAGGAGATGCAATCGCCCGGGCAGGCGCAAGGTGCAGGCAGCCAGTTGTTCAACGACGCGGTGGTGCGCCTGGATGGCCAGCGCGAACGCCTTGGCCTGCGCGACGACACCGCGTTTCTCAACACCGCCGCCAGCGTGGCCGCGCGTGCAAGCAGCGACGGCCTGCAGCGGATCGACCACCTGGTGCCCAACCGCGACGGCGACAGCCTGATTGCGGTGCAAGGCCGGATGGACGACCCGGCGCATCTGCGCAGCCATGTGCAGACCGCCTCGGCGGCCAACGAGCCGGCGCACGGCAACGTCGATCAACTGCAGCAGCACAATCAGCAGCAGTCGCAGCAAAGCACGCAGCAGGAAGCACAGCGGCGCGGCCTTTAGCAGTAATCATGACCGGGCACTGGCGCTGGCCAGTGCCCGCCTCAAGGCTGACAGCACCTCGCAAGCGCTCGTCGAAGGGATGCAGCCAGTACATCCGGCACTGCGCCAATGCGTGATACCGCCAGGTAACCCCGGCACGTCCTGCCACACCTTCCCGACGACTACACCGACTGTGCGACGGTCCGTCAGCCAGCTCCCGCCATCGCGCGCAAGGTGATGCCGACCAGATAGGCCAGGTAAGTGCCGGTGGCGTAGCCCATCGTGCCCAGCAGCACGCCAACCGGCGCCAGGGCCGGGTGGAACGCGGCGGCCACCACCGGCGCCGAGGCCGGCCCACCGATATTGGATTGCGAGCCGATCGCGAAATAGAAGAACGGCACCCGCAACAGGCGGCCCAGGCCCCACAGCAACCCGATATGCACCGCGATCCAGATCAGCCCGAGCAGGAACAGCCAGGGCCGATCCAGCAACGCCAGCAGATCCATCTGCATGCCGATGCAGGCGATCAGGAAATACAGCAGCAGTGAACCGATCCTGGAGGCCCCGGCCCCTTCCAGCGTGCGCGCGCGGGTGAAGCTCAGCAGCAGGCCGATGCTGGTCGCCAGCACCACCACCCACACAAACGGCGTGTCCAGGCTGAACTGGCTGGACCAGCGCAGCTTGGCCTTGCACCATGCAGCCAGCGGACTGGCCAGCGCGTGCGCCAGCCCGACCCCGCCGAACGCCACCGCCACGATCACCATCAGGTCGGCCAGGCTGGGAATGCGCGCGTGTTCGGCCTGGAACCGCGCCATGCGCTCCTGCAGCGCATCCAGCGCGCGGGTATCGGCGCCGCTGCGCGCATCGATGCTGCGCGCGCGCCCGGCCAGGAAGATCAGCGCCGCCATCCACACATAACCGACGCCCACATCCACCACTGCAAACTGCCCGAAGGTGGTGGCATCCACATCGAACACCTCGCGCATCGCCAGCATATTGGCCCCACCGCCGATCCAGCTGCCCGCCAGCGCGGCCATGCCGGCCCAGGTATCGCCGGCCACCGTGGCCGGATGCACCCAGCCCATCACCCAGAACGCCACCACCGCTCCCAGCATGATGCTCAGTGACGCGCCCAGGTACATGGCGACCAGCTTGGGCCCCAGCCCCAGGATGGCGCGCAGGTCGATGCTCAGCGTGAGCAGGATCAGCGCGGCCGGCAGCAGCACGTCGCGCGCGATCGGGTTGTACAGGCGGGTATTGGCACCGTCGATCAGGCCAACGGTGTTGTAGATGCCTGGCAGCAGGTAACACAGCAGCAGCGCCGGCACCACGGCGTAGAAGCGTCGCCACAGCCCCTGCTCGCGCGAGGAGGTCCAGAACACCGCCCCCAACGTGGCGGCGATCAGGCCGAAGACGACGATATCGTTTTGGATCAAGGCAGAACCGGCGGCATTCACTAGGGGCGACATTCTCGACAGGGGCCGCCAAGGTGCGGATCGCAGCAAGAATGGCCGATCGGTCGTGTCCAGTCGACTGGATCTGCGGGCGAGCCCGGGCGTGACTGCAAGGCCGCCGGCTGGCGCACTGGGCCTGGTTGCCGGGTGCGTGTGGTCAGCCACCCTGCCCGGGCAGGATCGTCAGCGTCTCCCTTGCGCTTCCTGCAAGCGGCCGGCTCGGTCAGCCGTAGCGGCGCACCACGCGCTCGCCATCGGCGGTCTTCAACACCACGCCGCTGGGCTGACCGGTGGTCATGCAATGCAGCTTGGCCATCAATTCGGCATTTTCCAGCGCGCCCTGCTCGCGCAGATAACGCAACGGCGACCACTGCGGCCGGGTCACCCACCAACCGCCCTGCTCGGGATGAATACGCACAACGTAACGGGACTCGTCCATCAGGGCCTCCGGCCGGTAGATGTAGCGATAGAACGACGGAGGTGGGCAGCGCGGAATGGCGCAGCGCACCAGCGATGGGAGTGCGGGGGTCCCGTTCGGGATGCCGGCGTGCCCTTACTCAAGGGGCCGCGGGAGAGTGGCCTGGGGCCCCGCGTCCGGCATAGCCAGCATGTCTTTTCGCTTATGCCAACGCCGTCGGGCGGACACTGGCATGAAGGTAGGAAAATTCTTACGTGACACCGACCGGAGCTGGCGCTAAATTCGCGCTCAAGCGGCGAACACACGTCGCAGCTGGCCGTCAACGGGCGCAGACGGCGCGGGGGAATTCGTCGCTCTTGGAGATGCCTCGGGGGAGGGGTCGCATGCATCTGCTCAGGAAGTTCCAGTTTCCGGTCAAGACCGCGATGGTGGTGGGCTATGTCCTGGTGATCAGGGAAGCGCTCGTGCTGTGGTCCTGAGGCGACCCTGCAACCAGGCTGCCGGATAGCGCGTCAAGCACCCGTCACGGTGTCTCAATCCGCGTCCACCCAGCCACGGTGTTGCGCTGCGACCAGGTCGGCGGGCGTGTCCACGTCCAGCGCGAGCGCCGGGGCGCTGACGCAACCCAAGCTCTGCACGTCCAGGCCGGCGAACAAGCCGCGCAGGCCGCTGTCGCCGTGGAGCGGCACGTCGGCCCAGGCCGCGTGGGTGACCACCGCCGGGATGCCACGCACACCGGCATACCCGCTGGTGGCACATCCGGATGCGGCCCGGTCCGCTTCTTCCAGCAAGGCGCGCAGATGCGGTGTATCCAGCGCGGGCTGGTCGCACCCCAGAATCAGGCTGCGCCTTAGCGACGTATCGTCCTGCACATGCTGGCGCAGCGCCGCCAGGCTGGAGCCCATGCCGGCGGCCCAGTCGGCGTGACGTAGCACTTCCACCTCCAGGCCTTGCAGGACTTCGCTCAATGCGTCGGCATCGGCGCCCAGCACCACCACGCAGCGGCGCGGCGCCGTCTGCAGCGCGACGCGTGCGAAACGCCGCAACAACGGTTCGCCGTCGCGCAGCAGCAATTGTTTGGAACGCCCCAGCCGACGTCCTGCACCCGCGGCGAGCAGCAGCGCAACGTGATCGCTGCTCATGCGTCCAATGCCATCGCGCGCGGCGAACAATGGCGCGATGTGCGCAGCATCGGGCACGCATCAACAAGCGCATCGCGCCGGGTTGCGTTGAGAGGGCCGGCAATGACTGGCGACGGCAATCGAGCTGCGTCGCAGGAGACGTCGTCGTAGTGATCAAGTAATTCGGTCATGGCGACGTGGCGTGCATATTGGGGATGCGCCAGCCTAAAGAGGTAACTGTGCGCGCGGAGTGACTAAATGCAGCGCATTCCCCAATCTAGATAATGACGCTTTCCCACGTCTACCAACCGACCGGCGTGCATTGCACTGCTGCGCCAGCATGACGAAGAAACATGCGGAGCTGCGGTAGCGCTGCGATCAGGATGGCAGCGACTGATTGCCCGCGTTGGATGGCGCAGTTACCGGCAGAAGCGCGGATCACAAGCGCATGCCTTAAAAGGCATATCAAAAATTACTTATTCTCCAGATTGCTACTTTTCAGCACCAGAAACTTCATCGGCAACCATGCATCCACCCTGCTGGCGACTGCATCGAAATTCATATCGAAGTTAATGCAAACGCGCGATTGCAGTGCCCTGCCCGTTCTCACGGCGGTACGGCTTGGAGTGGCTAACGGAATGTAGCGAGCAGTCGCCAAGCGAGTGCAGATGGCGCGGAGCAATCGCAGTGTAAGAGTGGTACATACGACTATTGGCCGCGCCCGCACGGCGGTGCGCGCAGTCGTCTTGATGGCCGTTCTTAGCCAGCCAACGCCGCAGCTGCCTGCCCATCGGCGACCGCCTGGGTGGCTTCGGCAATGATGCCCAGTGCAATCGTGTGCGGGGAGGAGCGCCCCATGCGCCAGCCTGCCGGCAACCGCAATCTGGCCAGCGCGGCATCGTCATGCCCGAGCGCACGCAGCGCCTGCAGGCGTGCTTCCCGCTTCTGGCGACTGCCCAGGATGCCGATGCAGGCGACCCTGGAGGCAAGCCCGCGCGAGGCGACCTGCAGGTCGCTGTCGCCGTCGTGCGCAAGACTGTACAGCGCAGTGTCCGCATCCAGATGCAGGTCCTGTAGCGCTTCGCCCAACGTGCGGCGATCGTAATGGTCAGCGGCCAGGCCGGGCGGTGGTTCGCTGGGACCATGCGGCCGCAGCACACGCACCTCGATACCCATCTGGCTGGCCAGCGACACCAGCACCAGCAGCGCAGGATCGGCACCGACCAGCACCAGCCGCAGCGGTGGCCGATGCGTGCGCAGGAATTCGTCGGGACGCAGATCCTGCGGGCTGACCGGGTAACGGACGGCGCCGGTGCTCCGATCCAGCGCGACATGAAACGGACGCCGATGCTGGCGCGCATTGCGCCAGCGCGCCAGATGCTCGCCCAGGTCCTGCACCGGCCAGACCAGCACGCCGATACGACCGCCGCAGCTGAGCTGGATGTCCAGCACCTGGCTGCCTTCGCCGTAATCCAGCCAGCGCGGCATGCCGTCGCGCAAGGCGGCGATGGCTTCGTGCGCCACTGCCGCCTCCACGCAGCCGCCGGAGACGTAGCCGGCCACCCGGCCGTCGGCACTGATGGCCATCTCGCTCCCCAACGGGCGCGGCGAGGAGCCTTGCACGTCGATCAGCGTGGCAATGGCCACGCGCTGCCCCGTCCGATGCCAGGCGGTCAGCGTCGGCAGCAGGTCATCGTGCAGGGCATAGCTCGGCCATGCCGGCCACGCCGGCTCGGCCGGCGCTGCATGCGTGACCGGGGCCACCACCGCACTCACGCGCGCAGCAACTCGGGCAGATGCGGGAGCAGCTTGTCCAGCGTCACCGGGTAATCGCGGACGCGCACGCCGGTGGCGTTGTAGACCGCATTGGCGATCGCCGCCGCCACCCCGCAGATGCCCAGCTCGCCGACACCCTTGGCCTTCATCGGCGATGACATCGGGTCGCTTTCTTCCAGGAAGACCACTTCCTGATGCGGGATGTCCGCATGCACCGGCACTTCGTAACCGGCCAGGTCGTGATTGACGAAGAAGCCCAGCCGCTTGTCCACCGCCAGCTCTTCCATCAGCGCCGCACCCGCGCCCATGGTCATGCCGCCGATGACCTGGCTGCGCGCAGACTTGGGGTTGAGGATGCGTCCGGCCGCGCACACCGCCAGCATGCGACGGATGCGCACCTCGGCGGTGGCGACGTCCACGCCGACTTCGACAAAGTGCGCGCCGAAGGTGGACAGCTGATGCGTCTTGGAAAGCTCACCGAACTCGATCTTGTCCTCCACCACCAACGCGCCATTGGCCGCGGCATCACCCAGCGCAATGCGCTTGCCGCCGGCACGCACATGGCTGTCGGCGAATTCGGCCTTGGCCGGATCCAGCCCCAGCTGCTTGGCCACGGCTTCGCGCAGTTTCACCGCCGCGGCATACACACCGGCAGTGGAACTGTTCGCACCCCACTGGCCGCCGGAACCGGCCGAGGCGGGAAAGCTGGAATCGCCCAGGCGCACGTCCACCCAATCCAGCGGCACACCCATCATCTCCGCAGCGGTCTGCGCAATGATGGTGTAGGAGCCGGTACCGATATCGGTCATGTCGGTTTCCACCACCACCCGGCCGCCCTGCTCCAGCCGCATGCGTGCGCCGGAGGTCATCACCGGCGCGTTGCGGAACGCGGCCGCCACGCCCATGCCGACCAACCAGCGCCCATCGCGGTTGCTGGCCGGCTTGGCCTTGCGCTTGGACCAATCGAAACGCTTTGCGCCGTCTTCCAGGCATTTGACCAACTGACGCTGCGAGAACGGACGCTGCGGGTTTTCCGGATCCACCTGGGTGTCGTTGACGATACGGAACTTGACCGGATCCATATCCAGTTTCTCGGCCATTTCATCCATGGCCACTTCCAGCGCCATCAGACCCGGCGCTTCGCCCGGCGCACGCATCGCGTTGCCTTCGGGCAGATCGAGCACCGCCAGGCGCGTGGAAATCAGCCGATTGGCACCGGCATACAGCAACTGGGTCTGCGCGGCCGCGATTTCCGGGCCGCCCTCGGGCAGGTCGCCGGACCAGCTCTCGTGCGCGATCGCGGTGATCTTGCCATCGTGCTGTGCACCAATACGGATACGCTGCACGGTGGCCGGGCGGTGCGTGGTGTTATTGAAGATCAGCGGCCGCGGCAGCATCACCTTGACCGGGCGTCCGACCTGTCGCGCGGCCAGCGAGGCGAGCACCGCATCGGCACGCAGGAACAATTTGCCGCCGAAGCCGCCACCAATGTACGGCGACATCAGACGCACGTTTTCGCGTGGGATCCCCAGCGTCTTGGCCAGATCGCCCGCGCTCCAGTCGATCATCTGATTGGAGGTCCACACGCTCAGCTTGTCGCCTTCCCACATCGCGATCGATGCGTGCGGCTCCATCATCGCGTGCGAATGATCGGGCGTGGTGTATTCGGCATCCAGCTGCACCGGCGCTGCCACGAAGGCGCTATCGAAATTGCCGACCGCACTGTTCGGCGCCCCGCCCTCCTTGGTGACCTTGGCGCCATCGCGGGCCTTTTCCAGATCGTAGGCGCCGACGTGGCGACCGTAGTCGACCTTGATCAGCTGGCCTGCAGCACGTGCCTGCTCGAAGGTCTCGGCAACCACCACCGCAATGGCCTGGTGGTAATGCTGGATCTCCGGGCCGCCGAGCAGTTTGGCCGTGTTGTACTTGCCTTTCTGCAACTTGCCTGCATTCTGCGCAGTCACGATGCCGAGCACGCCCGGCGCATTGCGCGCGGCGCTCAGATCGATGCTGCGAATGCTGCCCTTGGAGATACCGGCGCCAACGATATGGCCATAGGCGGCACGGCCAGGCAGATCGTGATGCTCGTACGCATACGGCGCCTGCCCGGTGGTCTTGAGCGGACCATCGATACGATCGACCGGCTTGCCGACCACCTTGAGCTGGTCGATGGGATTGGTACTGGCGGGAGTGTCGAATTTCATATCAGGCCCTCGTGTCGGCCAGGATCGCGGTCAAGGTGCGCTCAACCAGCGGCAGCTTGAAGGCGTTGTGTTCGGTAGGTTGTGCGCCGTCGAGCAGCACGGAGGCAATCGCACGCGCGCCCTGGCGCGACTGTGCTTCGGCCGCCTCGCTGCGCCACGGCTTGTGGGCGACACCGCCGACGCTGACCCGCACGCTGCCATCGCGTTGCACGACCGCCGCAACCGACACCAGGGCGAATGCATAGGAGGCACGATCGCGCACCTTGCGGTAGACATGCGTGCCGCCGAGCGGCTTGGGCAGGCTCACCGCGGTGATCAATTCGCTGCGTTCCAGCACGGTTTCCAGGTGCGGCGTCTTGCCGGGTGCACGGTAGAACTCGGACAACGGCACCGCACGCGTTTGTCCATCCGGACGAACCGTTTCGACCACCGCATCCAGCACGCGCATGGCAATAGCCATGTCGCTGGGATGGGTGGCGATGCACTCCTCGCTCACGCCGATCACCGCCAGCTGCCGGTTGAAGCCACCAATTGCCGCGCAACCGCTGCCGGGCAGGCGCTTGTTGCATGGCTGGTTGGTGTCGTAGAAATACGGGCAACGCGTACGTTGCAACAGATTGCCTGCGGTGGTGGCGCGATTGCGCAACTGCCCCGACGCACCTGCCAGCAATGCGCGCGACAGCACGGCGTAATCGCGACGCACGCGGGCATCGGCTGCCAGATCGGTATTGCGCACCAGGGCGCCGATGCGCAGGCCACCATCCGGTGTCTCTTCGATGGTATCCAGGCTCAGCCCGTTGACATCGATCAGGTGCGAGGGCGTCTCGATCTGCAGTTTCATCAGATCGAGCAGGTTTGTACCGCCAGCGATGAACTTGGCACCCGGCTGGCGCGCCGCCTTGGCTGCAGCGTCGGCGGGCGAAGTCGCACGCTCGTAGCTAAACGCCTTCATGCGCGCTCTCCCGCAACATCATTGATCGCATCGACGATGTTGGAATACGCACCGCAACGGCAGATATTGCCGCTCATGCGCTCCTGCAATTCCGGCGTGGTGAGCCTGGTCTTGGCGGTCAGATCGTCAGTGACATGGCTGGGAATGCCGCGCTTGACTTCGTCCAGCACAGCCACCGCCGAACAGATCTGGCCGGGCGTGCAATAGCCGCACTGATATCCATCGTGCTTGACGAAGGCTGCCTGCATCGGATGTAGCTTGTCCGGCGTGCCCACGCCTTCGATGGTGGTGATCTTGCCGCCCTGATGCATCACCGCCAGCGACAGGCAGGAATTCATCCGCTGCCCATCAACGATCACGGTGCAGGCACCGCATTGGCCATGGTCGCAGCCTTTCTTGGTACCGGTCAGATGCAGATGTTCGCGCAGGGCATCCAGCAAGGTGGTGCGATTGTCCAGGGTCAGCGTCACCGGCTTGCCGTTGACTTCGAATGCGACCTGGCTCGATGCGTTGGCAGGCTCGACTGCCTGCCGCTGCGACATCGCATTGGCTGCAGTAGCGGCCATCGACTGGGTTGCGGCAACGCTGGCTGCCGACGCCGTGCCAGCGATCAGTACCTCGCGACGGGTCATCTTGATATCTCTCATGGCTGGCATCTCCAACAATGCTGGCTTATACAGTTCTTAAATAATGTGCAGCGCGGCCGGTCACAATCGCGTGAGCATGCGGCGAGTGTGTGCGGGCGCGAATCGGCGGTGCGGCCCGATTCTAGAGGCGCTGCAGGCGGGCATTGACGGCATGAACTGCATGCGCCTATGAAACGCGCTCATCATTGTTGGAATGGATTACGTACTCGCTGCACAACGATCGTGTGTGCTGGCAGCTTGCGTTTTGCAGCGCGCCTCAGGTTCCTGAAGTGGCTCGAGACCTTTCCATGTGCTGACAACGACGATGTCATCTGCGTCAGCGCACTTGCTTCGGTCTCCGCCACGCGATGCTTGTCTTCCGAATCCGGATGCGTTGCATCGAGAACATCCGGACGCGAACGACCACTCTTGAGCGGCCGCCAGCGCGTGGCGATCGGCCGTCAGCCGAGTGTGGATAGCGTGGAGTTGCAGCGTGCGCGAGTGACACCTGCCGATCCCGCGCAGCGGCCGCGCCCGCCTCACGGCAAGCGCGGCACCTTTTCAACCGCTTCTAGAATTCCAGCACGATCTTGCCCAGATGGCCGCCTGCCTGCTGCAGCGCGAAGGCCTCGGCGATATCGTCGAGCGCGAAGGCGCGATCGATCACCGGCCGCAGCGGCAAGGCATCCAGTGCACGCACCAGTTGCTGCTGATGCACGCGGCTGCCGACTACCAGCCCCTGCAGGCGCTGCTGCCGGCCCATCATTTCCGCAGTCGGCACCGGGCCTGCGGCACCGGTCAACACGCCGATCAAGGCGATATGCCCGCCCACTCGCGCAGCGCGGATCGATTGCGCCAACGTGCCCGGCCCACCGACCTCGACCACGTGATCCACGCCACGGCCATTGGTGATCTCCAGCACCTGCGCCGACCACTCGGCATGCTGTCGATAATTGATGACATGGTCTGCGCCCAGCGCGCGCGCCTTGGCCAGTTTTTCGTCGGACGACGATGTCGCGATGACGGTGGCACCCATCGCCTTGGCGAACTGCAATGCAAAGATCGATACGCCGCCGGTGCCGAGCACCAGCACGCTGTCGCCGGCCTTGAGTCCGCCGTTGACCACCAGGGCGCGCCATGCGGTAACGCCGGCCGTGGTCAGGGTCGCCGCTTCGGCATGGCTGTAGCCGGCCGGGGCATGCGTGAACGCATGGGCGGCGGCCACCACCGCAGAACGTGCATAGCCATCGACGCCATCGCCGGGCGTGGTGGCAAAGCCGGCATGCAGCGGCTCACCGTCCAGCCACTCGGGGAAGAAGGTGGACACCACATGATCGCCAACGGCGAACTCATCCACCTCAGGCCCGACGGCCTCGACCACGCCGGCACCGTCGGACATGGGGATGCGGCCGTCAGCGGTCGGCATCTGCCCCGACACCACGCCAAGGTCATGGAAATTCAACGAGCTTGCGTGCAGCCGCACCCTGATCTGACCGCGTGCCGGCTGCCCGGGGTCGGGCAAGGCAACACCATGTAATGCATTCAGGCCTGCAGGATGAGCTAGACGAATCGCGCGCATGGGGCGCTCCTTGCTGTGATCGATCTTCGGAATAACACGCCGGGCGTTATCCGCATGCAGTCGAGCTGGCTTTCGGCTCTATTGTGGGCTGGCGATTTCGTCGCAGCATCAAGCGCGTAACGACAGCAGGCGGGACAGCAGCGCAGTCGCACGCCGGGTGAGCTGCCGTACAACGCATGAGGCATCAATCACAGATCGGCATTGCGCCACATGATGCAAACGATTCCACGCGGCGCCCACGGCTAAGCTGGCACGGCGGTTGCAACGTCCTGATGTCCAGACAGGTAACTCACGTGACATCACCCGGCAAGCGGCGACGGCAACGAGCACAACGCATCGCGTTGCACTTTGTGCTGAGCATTTCGTGCCTGCTGCTGCTTGGTTCGGAATACTGGTCCATCCACGACGAGCGCACGAGTGCGCTGCGTGCCGCCGAAGCGCAATCGTTGAACCTCGCCAATTCGCTGGCGCAGCATGCCAGCGACACCCTGACGATCGCCGACGCCGTGCTGTCGGGATTGGTATCACGGGTGGAGCACGACCAGGGCTCGGCCAGCGCGCGACTGGTCATGCATGACTTTCTCGTGCATGAAGCGCGTCGCTCGGACCGGCTGCACGGCATCTTCATCTATGCGGCCGACGGCGACTGGGTGAGTTCGTCACTGGACAGCACGCCCAGGAAGCACAACAACGCCGATCGCGCCTATTTCAAATATCACCGCGACCATCGCGACGCCTTGTCGCTGGTCGGGCCGCCGGTGCAGAGCCGCTCCGATGGCAGTTGGGTGCTCACCTTGAGCCGGCGCCTCAACACCCCCCGCGGCGAATTTGCCGGCGTTGTCCTGGTCACGCTGCAACTGAAGTATTTCCAGAACTACTACAGCACCTTCGAGGTCGGCCCGAACGGTACCATCGGCATGACCAATGACGACGGCATCGTGCTGGTACGCCGGCCCGACAAACCGGGCGTGATCGGCACCTCGATCGCAGGCACCTCGATCTACGTCACCATGCGCGCGCGCAGGCACAGCACTGCCACCTATCGTTCGCCGATCGACGGCGTGGAGCGCATTTCCAGTTTCGCGCCAGCACAGGCCTATCCATTGACCGTATTGACCGGCGTCGCGGTCGATGACGCGTTGGCCAACTGGCGGCAGTCCGTGCGCCAGCGGATCGTGATCGCCACCCTAGGATGCGCTTTGCTGTTGGGCGTCGGCATCTGGCTGGATCTGCAGTTGCGCCGCATGCATCGCAACGAGGACAAGCTCAGCTCCGAAGCCTGGATAGATGCACTCACCGGCATTGCCAACCGCCGTGCGTTCGACCACCGGCTCTCGCGTGCCTTGAAGCAGGCTGTGCATCGACAGGCACCGCTGTCGGTACTGATGATCGATGTCGATCATTTCAAGCTCTACAACGACACCTACGGCCACGTTAACGGTGACGCCTGCCTGCGCCTGGTCGCAGGCGCGATTGCCGGTTGCTCACGGCGCAGCGAAGACGTTGCCGCGCGCTACGGCGGCGAAGAGTTCGGCATGATCCTGCCGCAGACAGATGCCGCCGGCGCACTGCGGCTGGCCGACGCAATCCGCAGCGCCGTCGCCGGGCTCGGGCTCATGCACCTGTCCAGCCCGACCAGCGCGCACGTCACCGTCAGCGTCGGCGTCGCGACGTTCGAACCGGGCGAAACGCCACGCACCCCGGATGCCTTCGTGCACGACGCCGACTCGGCCTTGTATCGCGCCAAGCAGAACGGCCGCGATCGGACTTCGGCGTAGCGCAACTGGCAGTAAGAACTGCGCGCAACGCCAGGTGGGCGCGGCCCATGTCCGGAATCGGCGTGTGTCAGGCAGACACACCATGGGTACGCGGCGTTCTCAGCCACCTGACGATTGCGCGTGAGGTGCTGTTAGCCACGCTTGGTCGAGATTGGTGATTGGCACCGTCGTACCGACCAGGTCTGCGCGTCCAGGGAGCTTCGGAACAGCCCGGCCTGCGTCGATGCAATCAGCGACCGGCAAGCAAAAGGCCCGCACGATGCGGGCCTTCTGAATGACAAACAGGCTGGCTGCCGATCAGAACGGAATGTCGTCGTCGGCAAAATCGTCCATCGGCGGTGCCGACTGCTGCTGGGCCGGCTGCTGACGACGCGGGGCGTAATCCTGACCGCCGCCCTGACCACCACCGCCTCCACCTTGCTGCTGGCGCGGCGCCTGGCTGCGCTGCGGACGATCGCCGCCCATGCCGCCACCGCCACCTTCGCCACGGCCGCCGAGCATCTGCATCTCGTTGGCGACGATGTCGGTGCTGTACTTCTCCACGCCGTCCTGGCCGGTGTACTTGTCGTAACGCAGCTCGCCTTCGACGTACACCTGCGAGCCCTTGCGCAGGTACTCGCCGGCGATCTCGCCCAACTTGCCGAAGAACACCACGCGGTGCCACTCGGTGCGCTCCTGGTTGTTGCCATCGCGGTCCTTGCGCATGCTGGTGGTGGCCAGACTCACACGCGTGATCGCCATGCCGGCCTGGGTGTACTTGGTGTCGGGATCGTTGCCGAGGTTGCCGACGAGGATGACTTTGTTGATGCCGCGGGCCATAGATGCTTCCGAGATGGTGCGCCGGCGCCAGTGGGCGCGGCGGTGAATGTCTTGGTGCCAATGTTACCGCACCTGCCGGCCACGGTCCCGGCGGATCGCCGCAGCGCCGGGCCGGGGAATGCCGCGCCGGCAGGTCGGAATCCGGGCGCTCGCCGACAGGCCCGACGCTGGCGCCGCAAGGGTTTGCGGCCACGCCGGAGGCCTTCGGACACGGCCAGCGGGACGGATCTGGCCCAGACACCTATAATCGGCGCACATCACGAACGCCTGCGCATGACCATCGCCGAAGACCTCCCCACCGTCCTGGGCCTGCCCCAGATCCAGTCACTCGCCGCGCCCGACATGGCCGCGGTCGACGCGCTGATCCGCCGCCGGCTGGCCTCGGATGTCGTGCTGATCAACCAGATCGCCGATCACATCATCTCCGCCGGCGGCAAACGCCTGCGTCCGATGCTGGTGATGCTAGCCGGCCACGCCGCTGGCGGCTCCGGCCCGGAGCACCATCAACTGGCGGCGATCATCGAGTTCATCCACACCTCCACCCTGCTGCACGACGACGTGGTGGACGAATCGGACCTGCGCCGCGGGCGCAGCACCGCCAATGCGCTATGGGGCAATGCGCCCAGCGTGCTGGTCGGCGATTTCCTGTATTCGCGCAGCTTCCAGTTGATGGTGGAGCTGGATCGCATGGAAGTCATGCAGATCCTGGCCGACACCACCAACCGCATCGCCGAAGGCGAGGTACTGCAGCTGCTGCACGTGCACAACCCCGACACCGACGAAGCCGCCTACCTGCGCGTGATCGAGCGCAAGACCGCGGTGCTGTTCGCCGCTGGCACCCGCCTGGGCGCGCTGGCCTCGGGCGCGGATGCGCAGGTGCAGCAGCGCCTGTACGACTACGGCATGCAGTTGGGCTTTGCCTTCCAGATTGCCGATGACGTGCTCGACTACGCTGCCGATGCCGCAGACCTGGGCAAGAACCTGGGCGACGACCTGGCCGAAGGCAAGGCGACCCTGCCGCTGATCCACGCCATGGCGCACTCGGATGCGGGCACCCGGGAGCGCCTGCGCCAGATCGTCGAACAAGGCGATGCGAGCGCAATGCCCGAAGTGCTGGCGGCGATTCATGCCACCGGCGGCCTGGATTACAGCCGCCAGCGTGCCGCCGAATATGCCGCCGCTGCCGAACAGGCGCTGGACACGTTGCCGCCCAGCCCCGCAGTTGCCGCATTGCGCGGCCTGGCGCGGTATGCCGTGCAACGCACGCATTGATCCGGACGGCAGGTTTCCCCTGCCGCGCTCACTGAACGGGCTGACAGCCGACGGGCACCCTCGCCTTTCCGGCGGAAACGCTGCCGCAACCCATGCCACAGGGTTGCGGCGCCTTGTCACACGGCCTCTGAGCGCATCACACACCGATGCTGCGTGCGCCGTGCGATCCATGTTCGGGATCGGCACCTCGCTCCCGCACCGCATGTCCACGCGCCGTCCGCCACATCCGACGGCCGCCAGTGCGGCGGTCAGCCGCGCCTGGCAACCTCAATCGCCAAAGCGTTCGTCGAAGAAATCGCCGAGCATGCGGTAGGCACGTTTCGCCGCACGCGGGTTGTACAGGCAGCCTGGCGGGCTGTTGGCATCGGCTTCGGCAAAGCAATGCACCGCACCGCTGAAATTGACGAACTGCCAGTCCGCGCCGGCCGCATTCATCTCGGTTTCGAAGGCGGCGATGTCCGCCTTGCTCACGCTCTTGTCGTCGGCGCCATTGAGTACCAGCAGCGGCGTCCTGGCCGAGCCGGCCGCCGCCGGGCTGGGCGTGGCAATGCCACCGTGCAGGCTGACCACACCGGCCAGTTGCGCACCGGCGCGCACCAGCTCCAGCACCGTGGTGCCGCCGAAGCAGAACCCCACCGCACCGATGCGCGATGCATCCAGCGGCGCCTTGCCGGCCTGCGCCTTGAGCACATCCACTGCTTTCAGCGCGCGGGCGCGCAGCGTCGGCGGGTCCTTCTTCAGCGCACCGGCAAACTGCCCGGCCTCACTGTCGTTGGCCGGACGCTTGCCCTTGCCGTAGACGTCGGCAACCAGCACCACGTAGTCGTCGCCGGCCAGTTGCTTGGCCTTGGTGACCGCCGAATCGTTGACGCCGCGCCAGTTCGGCACCATCACCAGCCCTGGGCGCTTGGCGGCACCGGCGTCGTCGTAGACCAGCACGCCGCTGAAGGTGTCCTTGCCGACCGTCCATTCCAGCGGTTTGGCCTGCATCGCTGCGGCGGCGGGCAACGCCAGCGACGCCAAGACACCGAACAACCCAACGCCACGCCATCTCCATTGCTTGTGCATGTGCCTGCTCCCGGGAAGGTCCGGCGAGTGTAGGCGCTGCCGCCGTGCAGGCCGGGTCAGGGTGGTCGCCGACGGACGGATCGCGTCGGCGTTCTGCCAAGGCCGTCGAAAAAACCCGGGCCGGATGGCGCCGTCGCTCCGCGTGCGCGCAACGCAGCGCTACTGCACGCCCAAGCCGGGAATCGCGCTGATCGCCGCCGGATCGAACCCGGCCAGCTGGGCGAAATGGCGGCCGCGCGCAACGTAATCGCTATAGGCGCCGAAGCTGGGCGCACCCGGCGACAGCAGCACCACACCGCCCTGCTCGCCCAGCGCCTGGCGCGCCAGCCGCATCGCGTGTTCCAGGTCGGCGGCGGCATGCAGGCCGAAACGACCGCTCGCGGCCAGCGGAGCCAGCAACGCATGGATCCGCGGCCCGTTCGCGCCCATGGTGACGATTTCCAGCGGCGCCTGCTGCGCCATCTGCGCGGCAAAATCCTGCCAGTCCAGCCCGCGATCGTGGCCACCGACCAGCAAGGCCACGCGGCGTTGCGCAAAGCAGGCCAGCGCCGCCAGTGAGGCATGCGGGGTGGTGCTGATGGAGTCGTTGACGTAGCTGATGCCGTCCACGCTGCCGAGCAGCTGCAGGCGGTTCGGCAACGGGCGGAAGCTCGCTGCGGCCGGCGCCAGCGCCGCCGCGTCCAGCCCCAGGGCTTCCAGCGCTGCCAGCACCGCGCACAGGTTCCGCCGATTGTGTTCGCCGGGCAGCGGCACGTTGGCGGTGTCGAACACCGGCTGCTCGCCGCGATACACCACATCGCCGCGCAGATGCCAGCCATCGGGATGGTTAAACCAGCGCACCTCGCTGTCGGGCAACTGCAGTTGGGTCAGATGCGGATCGGCAGCATTGAGCAAGGCAATGCTCGGGCGGCCTTCGGTGACCAGCGCCAGTTTGTCGCGCACGTAGCGCGCCTCGTCGCCATGCCAGTCCAGATGCTCGGGAAACAGGTTCAGCACCAGCGCCAATTCCGGACGCGCGCCGCTGCGCCCCACTTCGCCGGTCTGATAGCTGGACAACTCGATCGCCCAATAGCCCGGCGGCGGTTGCGGCGCCAGCACTTCCAGCAAGGGTTGGCCGATATTGCCGACCAGGGCGGTGCGATGGCCGGCCGCGCGCAGCAGATGCGCCAGCAGCGCGGTGGTGGTGCTCTTGCCCTTGGTGCCGGTGACGCAGATGGCGCCAGGCACATAGCCGTCAGGCTGCGCATGCTCGGCAAACCACAACGCGGTGCCGCCGATGAATTGCGTGCCGTGCTCGGTTGCGGCGGTGTGCGCCTCGGGGCGATACGGGCTGATGCCGGGCGATTTCACCACCACCTCGAACCGGCCCAGCGCCTGCGCGCTGGCGTCGGTTTCCACGTGCAACGCAGCATCGGCCAGCGTCTCGAGCTCGCGCGCTTCGTCGGCGTTGCAGAACACCGTCAGCGTTTGCGTCGGCAACGCGGCGCGCAGTGCGCGGTACGCGGCGCGTCCTTCGCGCCCCCAGCCCCATAACGCAACCGCCTTGCCCTCAAGCTGCGAAATTCGCACGCACGCGCTCCCACAGCGCCGACGGAATCCGGTGCTCGCCGTCGATGGCCAGCAACGGCTCCAGCTGCAGCGCCTGCTGGTCCAGCTGTGGCTGGATCTCGCGGATGAAACGCAGCACCAGCGCGTCTTCCTTCCATTCGGCACGGCTGGCCAGCACCGCCATCGCCGCGCGCGATTCGCGCCCTTCACCGACGCATTCGAACGGCTTGTGGTCCTGGAATTCCAGCAGCGCATCGTAGCCGCCGGCCTGGGTTGCATCGTCGAGCAGATTGCGCCCGAAGATCTTGACCAGCCGCGTCTTGGGCATGAAGGGTGCCAATGCCAGGAACACGAAATGGCACTTTGGGCAAACCCCGCACCAGCGATGCACCGGGCGCTCGCCCATGATGTGGAAGTTGCGGTTGCAGCTGGAAAAATGCGCGTCGTAGTGATCGGTCTTGGCGAACTGGCGCGCCACCGCCAGCTCCGACAACGGCCGCAGCAGCGAGTAATAGCGCAGGTCGGCCGCCACATGCCGCTGCACGTAATCGCCGAACGCCTGCTCGAACGCCCAGCCCTTGGACCACTGGTGATTGACCTCGCCGGTGCCGGGAATCTGGCTGCCGTAACTGGCCGAACGCTCGTTGGAAAACACCACCTGGTCCACGCCATTGAGCAAGGCCGACAACACCAGGATGGCCGAGTTCACCGCAGTGACCGGGATATGCCCGTTCCAGGCGCCCTGGCGATTGAGCTCGAACAATTCCGGCGCCAGCACGCGGCCGATATTGAGCACCGGCAGACCGGTGCGCTCTGCGCAGGCCCGGATCAGCTGCGAACCGCCGATCCAGCTGACGGTCTGGTCGATACCGGCATGCCGCAGCGCTTCGATGCTGACCAGCGAATCCTTGCCGCCACCGATCGCGACCAGGGCGTGCTCGCGCAGGCCCAACGCCGGCGCATCGCCGGCAGCCGGTGCAGCCACCGGCAAGTGGATCTTGCCGTGCAGGTTCAAGCCATTGCGATAGGCGAACTCGCCCAGGCCGTGCAGGTAGACGCTTTCCACCAGCGCAGCGGTATCGGCATCGATGCTGTAGCTGTCGATGGCAATGGTCGGCGGCACTGCGGCCTTGTAGTAACTCACGCCCGCGATGAGGTGCAGCAACTGCAAGGCCTGTTGCACGGCGGCGGCACGCGCGCCGTCCAGCACGAATGGCGCGCCGGGCACGGCAACGGTTTCCACAAGTTCCGGCCCCTGATCGAAGGCATACACCAGCGTCGCCACGCCGGTCTGCGCGTCCAGTGCGCAACGCACGAAACGGAAGGTGGAAATCTGGTGTTTGTCGAAAGCGCTCATGGACTACCTGCAGGAACACGTACGCGACGCAGATAACGCCGGCACAGGACATATTCAATCATGGAAAACGGCACCGCAGCCCACAGCAGCGGCAGGCAACCGAACAGCACCGCCAGCAACAGCACATCCGGACGTGCAGCCGTGGCATCGCCGGACACCGCGAAGGCGATGGCGAGATACAGCGCCACCACCGGCACATAACTCAGCGCGCTCAACAGCACCGTGCGCACCGCCATCCCGCCACTGCGACGCGTGGGACCCCGCGCGTCGCTCCGACGTTGCCAACGCCCGGCCAACCATGCGCCGATACCGGCGGCGACCAGCGCGGGCAGCGCCCATTTGAAGGTGTCGCTCCACGGCATGCCCAGGCTCAGTTGCTGCAGCGCGGTGGCGAACACGATCGCAGCGCCACCGGCCAGCGTACTGAGTGCAATGAACTCAGCCTGCGGGCGCATCGATCACCTCTTCGCGCGGCAATTCGCGCTGGTTGTAAGTGCTGGCCATCGAGTAACCGTAGGCACCGGCATCGGCCAGCAGCATCACATCACCCGGCGCGGTGGCGGCAGGCAGACGACGGCGCTTGCCGAAGACATCGGAGGATTCGCAGATCGGCCCGACGATATCGAAGCTGCCATCGGCCGGCGCGTCGAGCTGGCTGAGGTTTTCGATGTCGTGCCAGGCGTCGTACAACGCGGGGCGGATCAGCGTGTTCATGCCCGCATCCAGGCCCACGCGCTGCACGCCGTCCTTCTCGATCACCTGGGTCACCTGCGCCAGCAGCACGCCGGCTTCGGCCACCAGGTAACGGCCCGGCTCGATCGCCAGCCGGTAGCCCGGATGCACCGCCTTGACCTCGGCCAGGCCCTTGGCCCACAGCTCCAGATCGAACGGTTCGTCTTCGGCGCTGTACGGAATCGGCAGGCCGCCACCGATATCGATGGTCTCCACCGTGCCGATGCGGCGCGCGAAGCCGGCCAGTTCGTCGTACATCATCCGCCAGTGTTCGCCGGTCTCCACGCCACTGCCCAGGTGCGCATGCACGCCGGTGATGGTGACCTCCAGCGTGCGCGCCACTTCCACGAATTCATCCACCCGCGTGGACGACAAGCCGAACTTGGACGCCTTGCCGCCGGTGTTGACCTTCTCGTGATGGCCGTCGCCATGCCCCAGGTCGATGCGCAGCCACACGTTGCGGCCACGGAACACCTCCGGCCAGCGCCGCAATGCTTCGACGTTGTCCACGGTGACGGTCACGCCCAGCGCAAATCCGGCTTCGTATTCGGCCTTGGGCGCGAAACTCGGGGTGAACAGCACGCGCCGCGGCGACAGCTCGGGCAAGGTATCGAACACGCGGCGCAGCTCGCCGTGCGAAACGCATTCCAGCCCGAACCCGGCCTGTTCCAGCGCCATCAGGATCGCCGGATGCGCATTGGCCTTGATCGCGTAATAGCGCTGATCCACCGCCGCAATCTGCGCCAGCGCCTGCGCACGCGCACGCACCGTGGGCAGGTGATAGACGTAACGCGGCGTGCCGGCCTTGGACAGTGTCAGCAGATGCGCGCGCTCGGCATGCCACCACGGCGTGGGCCGCGGGCGCACCGAGCCGATGATCTCGCGCCAGCGCGGCCCGAACACCTCGCCTTCGCTCACCGGCATCGCGCCACTGTCGATCAATTCCGCATGCAGGATCGGCAGCAGGCCATCGGCATCGGCTTCGTCGATGACGAAGGTCAGATTCAGGTCGTTGGACGACTGCGAGATCATGTGCACACGCTCCTGGCCGAACGTGGCCCACACGTCGGAGAGCTTGTGCAGCAGCGAACGCATGCCGCGCCCGACCAGGGTGATCGCCGCACACGGCACGATGATCTTGACCTTGCAGATCTGCGACAGATCGGCCGACAACGCCGCCAGCACATCGGTGTTGACCAGGTTCTCGGACGGGTCCAGCGACACGGTGACATTGGTCTCGGCCGAACCGATCAGGTCCACCGACAGGCCATGCTTCTTGAACAGCGTAAACACATCGGCCAGGAAGCCCACCTGCTGCCACATGCCGATGCCTTCCATCGACACCAGCACGATGCCGTTGCGCCGGCTGATCGCCTTGACGCCCGGCACCGGCTCGGCATTGCCGTCGATGCTGGTGCCCGGCAGATCGGGGCGCTCGGTGTCCAAGATCGCCATCGGCACGCCGGAATCACGGCATGGCTTGATCGACCGCGGATGCAGCACCTTGGCACCGGTGGTGGCGATTTCCTGCGCCTCGTAATAGTCCAGGCGGGTCAGCAGCCGCGCGTCCGGCACGTCCTTGGGATTGGCGCTGAACATGCCGGGCACATCGGTCCAGATTTCCACCCGGCTGGCGCCGAGCAGCGCACCGAAGTACGCCGCCGAGGTATCCGAACCGCCACGCCCCAGGATCGCGGTGCCGCCATCGGCGTGCCGCGAAATGAAGCCCTGGGTGATCAACAGGCGCGTGGGCTGCGCATCGAAACGTGCGCGCCAGTCGGCGTCGGACTGCCACTGGCAGGACACCGACAGGCGCTTGGACCATTCGCTTTGATTGGGCTGCGGCGGCAGCGCCGACAGCCACTGGCGCGCATCCAGCCAGCCCATGTCCAGGCCGCTGGCATGCAGATACGCCGCACCGATGGTGGAAGACAGCAACTCGCCCTGCCCCAGCACCTCGGCCTGCCAGTCCAGCGTGCGGGTTGCCGCGCGCGCGTCGCCGATCAATGCATGCAGGGCGGCAAGGCGCTCTCCCAGCACTGCATCGGCATCCAGCTCCAGCTCGGCCAGGAACTCGCGATGACGCTGCTCCAGCGCTGCAACGCGCTGCGCGCTGTCGGCAGCGCCATCGGCAATCGCGGTGAGTTCGTTGGTCACGCCCGAGAGCGCGGACACCACCACCAGCACGCGGCCGCCGGTCTCGTTGGCCCGTTTGCTCGCCAGTTTCCCAATCGTGTCCCAGCGATGACGACGCGACACCGAGGTGCCGCCGAACTTGAGGACGATCCAACGATCGGTAGAGTGGGGAGCTGACATGGAGATAGGCGTTTAGGATGAGGGGGAAGACGCCCGGTACGCCGGGCGGAACCTCCGATTCTACTGCCAATGTCGCCCGCATGACCCCGTGTACGGTCACAGCCTGCCGGCGGCCACGGCCATCACCGCAACGGTTTGCGCTGCAACCATCGACGCGCCTTCCATCGACCGAGATCCATGCCCCATGAGCAAGCACCGCTACCTGCAACTGGATGTGTTCGGCGGCCAGGACGGCCACGGCAATCCGTTGGGCGTGGTCCTCAACGCGCAGACGTTGTCGTCGGAGCAGATGCAGCAGATGGCCGCCTGGCTGAACCTGTCGGAGACGATCTTTTTCCTGCCGGTCAGCGCGCCCGATGCGGACTACCACATCCGTATCTTCACGCCACGCGCCGAGCTGCCGTTCGCCGGCCACCCCAGCGTCGGCGCTGCGTGGGCGGCGGCAACGCACGGGCTGGTGGCGTTCAAGCCGGACGGCCGGATGCGCCAACAATGCGCTGCCGGCGTGCTGCCCGTAGAGGTGATCGACCGGCATGGCGCCCTGCTGGTGCGGCTGCGGGCACCGCGTGCGCAAGCAGTCGAAACCGGCGATGCGCATGTTGCGGCATTGCACGAGGCCTGCGCCGGCCTGCGCATGGCCGAACGCCCGGCCGCACTGTGGAACAACGGCCCCGGCTGGTGGCTGCTGGAACTGGCCGACGCGCAGGCGGTACGCCAGGCGATGCCCGATCTGGCGGCGATCAGCCGCCTGACCCAGGCCAGCGCAGCCACCGGCCTGGCCATCTACGCGCCGCAGGCCGGGAGCGATGCGGACCTGGTGGTACGCGCCTTCTGCCCCGGCGACGGCATCCCGGAAGATCCGGTCACCGGCAGCGCCAACGCCTGCATTGCCGCGCGCCTGCACGGCGAAGGCCGCGTGCCCGGCCAGGCGTCGCGCTATGTCGCCAGCCAGGGGCGCGAAGTCGGCCGCGACGGCCGTGTGCACGTGGAGGTGGATCACGAAGGCGAAGTCTGGATCGGCGGAACGACCAGGCAAGTGATCGAAGGCCGCATCGATTGGTAAGCTGCCGCGCCCTGTTCGCCGAGCCACCACCATGACCACCCGCCGTTTCCTGCAACTGGATGTGTTCTCCGCCCGCCCCGGCAGCGGCAACCCGCTGGCGGTGGTGCTGGATGCCCAAGGCCTGGACGATGCCGCGATGCAGGCCATCGCACGCTGGACCAAGCTGCCGGAAACCACCTTCGTGTTTGCGGCGCCGGATGCGCACAGCAGCTATCGGCTGCGGATGTTTTCCCCGCAAAAGGAAGTGCCGTTTGCCGGACACCCCAGCGTCGGCACCGCCCACGCGGTGCTGGAAGCCGGCCTGGCCGCACCCGACGACGGCGTGCTGATCCAGGATGGCATCGCCGGCCAGTTGCCGCTGCGCGTGGAGCAGATCGCGGGCCATCGCAGCATCGCCATCCGCACCCCGCGTGCGCGCGTGGCCGAGCAGGTGGAGGCCGACGACCCGCGCCTGCGCGATGCGGTGCGCGGCTGGCCACTCGGCAGCCTGCCGCCCGCCTTGATGGATGGCGGCCGCACCTGGTGGGTGGTGGAACTGGCCAGCGAAGCGGCGCTGCGCGGCCTGCAGCCGGATTGGGACGCGATCGCCGCGCTGGCCGAATCCACCGGCAGCATGGGCGTGTTCGCCTATGCCCGCGCCGCAGCGCCCGGTGCCTACGATCTGGCGGTGCGCGCCTTTGTCGGCAATGGTCGGCGGTTCGAAGATGCCGCCTCCGGCGCGGCCAATGCAGTGCTCGCCGCCTGGCTGGACAGTCGCCAGGCATTGCCGGGCAAGGAACGTCGCTACGTGGTCAGCCAGGGCCGCGAGATCGGCTTCGACGCCTTGCTGGAATTGCGCATCGACGCCAATGGCGATGTGTGGTCTGGCGGCCAGGTGCAGACGGTGATCCGCGGCACGCTGGATTGGGCGTGATCGCGCCTGATCCCGCGGGTTGAAGAGTGCTTGCATCGAAACAAAAAACGCTGCGGTGGCCCGCAGCGTTTTCGTCATTCCACCGGCCGATCTCGATCGCCTGACCGCAGCGTGCGGCAGCGCGGCGGTCAGTCCGGGCGCACGTCCACGCGCACACGAATGCGGTCGCCCGGGTTGTAGTCGCTGCGCGTGTGATAGGTGCGGCCGGCGTATTCGTAGGTCACGTCGTAGCCATCGACACGATCGCGTTCGCGCCGGTAGGACACCGGCTCGCAGACGCTGACGTTTCCCTGATAGTTGCGATTATTGGCTTCGTAGATCGAGCGGCCCGCTGCGACGCCGGCCATGGTGCCGACGGCGGTGCCGACCAGGCGGCCATTGCCACCACCGACCTGGCTACCAAGCACCGCACCGGCGATACCGCCGATCACGCTGGCCACGCCACGGTTGGATACACCGGCCTGGCCATAGCTGCCGCCATCGCGGTAGTAGCCGTCGTTGCTGGTGTAGTAGCCATCGGCCGGGCGGTTGTAGCAGCGTTCGCTGCTGCGCTCGTTATACGAATCGGTCACGATGATCGGGTCCACGCGCACTACCCGCGCATATTCGTAACGACCATCCTCATAGCTGCCACGTCCGTTGTAGCCGCTGTCATAGCGCTGCGCCGTTGCATTGCCTGCAACTGCCAGACCCATCACCAGAGCACCAAGCACAAGAGTTTTCATTGCAGCAGCTTCACAGGGAGGACACGCTGCCGATGCTCGGCCTGCGCCAGTGAAACCGCCCTGAACCAAACCGCCCTTGCAAAGCCCTATTCAGGTCGCCGCCAGCTGCGTGCGCCGGCAGCCATCGCCGGCGCACGCAAGGGGATCACGCCTGGTTGGAAAATTCGCTTTCCAGACTGATCGGCACCGCGCTCAGCGCCTTGGACACCGGGCAGTTCTTCTTTGCGGTGTCGGCCAGTTCGCGGAACTTGGCTTCGTCGATCCCCGGCACCACGGCCTTGAGCTTGAGGCGGATCTGCGACAGCTGCGGGCCGCCTTCCATCGACAGATCCACGTCTGCGCGCGTATCCAGCGAGGTCGGCGGAAAACCCGCTTCGCTCAGCTGTGCCGACAGCGCCATGGTGAAGCAGCCGGCGTGCGCGGCGGCGATCAGCTCTTCCGGATTGGTGCCCTTCTCGTCGCCGAAGCGGCTGCTGAAGGCGTAGCGGGTCTTGTCCATCAGCCCGCTTTGCGGCGTGCTGAGCTGGCCCTTGCCGGTCTTGAGGTCGCCTTCCCAGTGAGCGGTGGCGTGACGCGAAATACCCATTGCGATCTCCTGCGATGAAAGGAGCGGCCACGATAGGCGAGTGGATGTTATGGCGTGGTGCCTGGATTCGGGATTCGGGATTCGGGATTCGGGGATCGGGGATCGGGGATCGGGGATCGGGAATCGGGAATCGGGAATCGGGAATCGGGAATCGTAAGAGCAGGCCGTGCGCGCGTTCTGATGGCAAGGGTTTTGCGAGCGTCTGCGCGAAGACGCTCGGCCGGCGGCGACCGCGACCGCAGTGTGGGTGCGCGGTCGCGTCGCCGGGCTCGCTCAACCCAGCAGGGTTTCCAGTACGGCCATGCGCACCGCCACGCCGTTGGCGACCTGGCGCAGCACGCACGATTGCGCGCCGTCGGCGACTTCGTCGGTGATTTCCACGCCGCGGTTGATCGGGCCCGGATGCAGCACGGCAGCGTCGCGGCCGGCGCGTGCCAGGCGCTCGCGGGTGAGCCCGTAGTCGGCGTGGTATTGCTCCAGCGACGGCACCAGGCCTTCTTCCATGCGCTCGCGCTGCAGCCGCAGCATCATCAAGGCGTCGGCACCTTCCAGCATGGCGTCGAAGTCCTGGCCGACCACGCAACCATCCAGCATGTCGTCGTCGGGCAGCAGGCTGGCCGGACCGCAGACGCGGATCTCGCCGGCGCCCAGCGTGCGCAGCGCATGCAGGTCCGAGCGCGCAACGCGTGAGTGCTTCACATCACCGACAATCACCACCTTGAGCTTGGAAAAATCGGTGCCCTTGGCCTGGCGCAAGGTGAGCATGTCGAGCAGGCCCTGGGTGGGATGCGAACTGCGTCCGTCACCGGCGTTGATCAAGGCAGTGCCCTCGCCTGCGGCCGCGGCCAGCGCTTCCACCGCACCGTCGTCGGGATGGCGCACCACAAAGCCGCGTACGCCCATCGCCTCGAGGTTCTTCAGCGTGTCGCGCGCGGTCTCGCCCTTGCGGGTGGACGAGGTGGAGGCATCGAAGTTGAGCACGTCCGCGCCGAGTCGCTGCGCAGCCAGATGAAACGAGCTGCGCGTGCGCGTGGACGGTTCAAAGAACAGCGTGCACACCGCGGTGCCAGCGAGCACGCTGCGCTTGCCCACGCGCCCTACCGCCGCATCGCGGATCTGGCCGGCACGATCAAGCAGCTGCAGCAGCGTGGTGCGCGGCAGTCCTTCCAGGGTGAGCAGGTGGCGCAGGCGTCCGTCCGAATCGAGTTGCATGGTGGTCATCGCAGGTCGGGAGTGTCAGGGAAGAAGAGTGGCTTGGTCGGGCGCAGCCAACCAGCGTTCGACGATCACCGCGGCCGCCATCGCGTCCAGCGCCTCGGCATCGCGGCGGCGCTTGCGCCCGTCGGCGCGCTCGCGCGCGAAGCGCTGCGCGGCTTCGACCGAACTGGAGCGCTCGTCGATCAGCACCACCGGCAGCGCATAGCGCTCGCGCAGTTGGCGGGCGAAGGCATACGCGCGCTTGCGTGCGGGCTGGTCCTTGTCATCCAGGGTCAGCGGGTCACCGACCACCAGGCCGTCGGGACGCCATTGCTTGTGCACGCGGTCCAGCGCGACCCAGTCCGGGCCATTGGCATGCACATTGATGACGGCGACTGCACGCGCACCGGCACCGAGCGCAGTGCCGATGGCCACGCCGATGCGGCGCGATCCCACGTCGAAGCCCAGCACCGTGCCATCCGGGCGGATCGCGCCCGCCTCAGGCATGCCCGGAATAATCCGTCAGCCGGAACAGGTCCACGCCGATGCGCCCGGCAGCGGTCTGCCAGCGATCTTCCAGCGCGGTGGCGAATAGCACATTGGCGTCCGACGGCGCGGTCAGCCAGCTGTTCTCGCCCAGTTCGAATTCCAGTTGCCCCGCGCCCCAGCCGGCACAGCCCAGCGCCACCAGCGCATTGCGCGGGCCTTCGCCGGCCGCCATGGCTTCGAGAATGTCGCGCGAGGTGGTCAGGTAGACGCCCTGCCCCACTTCCAGGCTGGAATCCCAGTCGCGCGCATCGTCGTGGATGACGAAACCGCGCTCCGGGTGCACCGGCCCGCCGCTGAGCACGATCTGCTCGCGCAGGTGCTCGTCGACGGTGTCGATGCCCATTTGCGATAGGACCTCGCCCAGCGTGTATTCGGAGGGCCGGTTGACCAGCACGCCCATGGCGCCGTTCTCGTCGTGCTGGCAGATCAGCGCGACGCTGCGCGAAAAGGTGGGATCGGACAGCGCCGGAAGCGCGATCAGCAGTTGGTTGGCCAGAGGCGTGGGCAAAACAGACATGGCCGCATTCTAGCCGTTCGCTTCGTCGCGCGCAGAGCCGCTGCCATACTTGCTGCATGCGCGCGGCACCGGACTGCCGGTGCTGCCGATGGACAGCGGCCCCGCAGACGCCGCCGGTGGCACCCGGCAGGCAAGGCCGGCCCGTTCAGATTGCTGGTGGCTGCGCGGCGCGGACCTCGAGCTGCGCCGTGCTGCGATCGATCTGCTACGGCACCGCAGTCGATGCGTGCACCCACGCGTCGCTGTTCGGTCGCTATCGTGGCGGGCCGGACTCCCGGCCGTTGCGCCGGCCGCTGGTCCACCTACACCTGCTCCACCTATCAACAGGCATCTCATGAGCGGCTACTGCAGCATCGCCCCGGGCCATCCGGTCCACGGGCCCTATCACGACCACGAATACGGCTTTCCGCAGCGCGAGGAGCGCGAGCTGTTCGAGCGCCTAGTGCTGGAGATCAATCAGGCCGGGCTGAGTTGGGAAACCATCCTGCGCAAGCGCAGCAACTTCCAGCGCGCCTACGACGGCTTCGACGTGGACACGGTGGCCGCCTATGGCGAGAGCGACATTGCGCGGCTGCTCGGCGATGCCGGCATCATCCGCAACCGGTTGAAGGTGCTGGCGGCCATCCACAATGCGCAGGTCATCCAGCAGTTACGCGCCTCGCACGGCAGTTTCGCGCAATGGCTGGATGCACAGCATCCGCTCGACAAAGCCGCCTGGGTCAAGCTGTTCAAGAAGATCTTCCGCTTCACCGGCGGCGAGATCACCGGCGAGTTCCTGATGAGCCTGGGCTACCTGCCCGGCGCGCACCATGCCGATTGCCCGGTGTTTAAACGCATCCAGGCGCTATCGCCGCCGTGGCTGCGGCACGGCAAGGCCTAACCGCGACATCAGCGCGCAGACGCCGGCAGGCAGTTGCCCTGCCGCAGCTGCCGCGAAAATGCGCACATGCCGCCCCGGCATGATGAGTTCCGCTGCCGATCGCAGCGGAACCAACGGCGCGCTGGATCACACGCCCATATAACGATGCGGGCGGTGATTGAACATCAGCACCAGGCTCAGCATCAACGCGCCCAGCGCCGAATACAGCACCTTGTCCGGGGTGAGGACGCTGAAGGCGACCAGCATCAGCATCGCATCGAAACTCATCTGCACCTTGCCGGCACTCCAGCCGCGCTCGCGTTGCAGGTACACCGCCAGAATGCCGATGCCGCCCAGGCTACCGCGATGGCGGATGAAGAACAGGATGCCCAGGCCCGCCAGCGCGCCGCCGACGATCGCCGAAAACAGCGTGTTGATGTGCGCGTAATCGGCCCAGCGCGGCAGCAGGTCGGTGAGCGCACCGCAGGCGCCTACCGCGGCGAAGGTCTTCAGGGTGAATTCCCAGCCCATGCGACGCACGCTCAGCCAATAGAACGGCAGGTTGACCAGCACGAACACCAGGCCGAAGTTCCAGTGCAGCGCGTAATG
This sequence comes from Xanthomonas sp. WHRI 7064, assembly GCF_040202355.2. Lineage (NCBI taxonomy): Bacteria > Pseudomonadati > Pseudomonadota > Gammaproteobacteria > Lysobacterales > Lysobacteraceae > Xanthomonas > Xanthomonas sp. WHRI 7064. The sequence continues at coordinate 3,236,911 of NZ_CP167821.1, forward strand.
CAGCAGGAAGGCCACGCCGGCCATGCCGCCGATCATCAGGCCGCCCTTGGCGAAGATCGCCAGGCCCAGCGAAGCCACCAGCGTCGCCAGCACCATGCCCTGCACGTCCTCGGCCACCGAGTGATGAAACGCGTGGTCGTCGGCCGAGGTGCCGGCCGAATCCGGTGGCGGAGTCAACGGACCGGAAGTCATCACTGTGCCGTCGTCGGGCAACGGCTGTTGCTCCGGACGGAGATCGGAATCGGGAAGGCTCACGGGCTGGGCACTGCGGTGGGGTGCGGATATTAGACACTATCGGCCCGCCTGGTTACATCTGAAACATCACCCCGCTGGTGTGTTGCAACGCTGCACGGTCATCGGCCGCGGCGGCGTCCGTCGCTGGCATCGCGCGCGGAACAGCTGCAAGCAGGACGCTGCAGCGAAGCCGGCACAGGCCATCCCTCTCCCATGCACGCCTGGCCATCCGCCACGGCGTGCAGCACTCCTGCAGGCGCTCAGCGAACCTCGGCGATCTCCACGCCATCCAGGCCCTGCGCAAGGGTCTTGGCGTCGCCGCCCTGCGACAGCTTGATGCGCAGGCGCACCTCGTTCTGCGAGTCGGCGTAGCGCAGCGCGTCTTCGTAGCTGATCTCACCGGCCTGGTACAGCTCGAACAGGCTCTGGTCGAAGGTGCGCATGCCCAGGTTGGTGGACTCCTTCATGATCTCCTTGAGCTTGTGGATCTCGCCGTCGCGGATGTAGTCCTGCACCAGCGGCGTGCCCAGCATGATCTCCATCGCCACGCGGCGGCCGCGGCCATCCGGGGTCGGAATCAACTGCTGCGCGACCACGCCCTTGAGATTGAGCGACAGGTCCATCAACAGCTGGTTGCGCCGATCTTCCGGGAAGAAGTTGATGATGCGGTCCATCGCCTGGTTGGCATTGTTGGCGTGCAGGGTGCACAGCACCAGATGGCCGGTTTCGGCGAAGGCCACGGCATGATCCATGCCTTCGCGGGTGCGCACCTCGCCGATCATGATCACGTCCGGCGCTTGGCGCAGGGTGTTTTTCAGCGCGTTTTCCCAGCTGTCGGTATCGATGCCGACTTCGCGCTGGGTGATGATGCAGCCCTCGTGCTTGTGCACGAATTCGATCGGGTCCTCGATGGTGATGATGTGCCCGGTGGAATTCTGGTTGCGGTAACCGATCATCGCCGCCAGCGAGGTGGACTTGCCGGTGCCGGTGGCGCCGACGAAGATGATGATGCCGCGCTTGGTCATCGCCAGCGTCTTGATCACCGGCGGCAGGCTCAACTCTTCCACCGTGGGGATGCGCGTTTCGATCCGGCGCAGCACCATGCCAACCTGGTTGCGCTGGTAGAAGCAGCTCACGCGAAAGCGCCCGACCCCGGACACGCCGATGGCGAAATTGCACTCGTGGGTCTTTTCGAATTCTTCGCGCTGCGACGGCGTCATCACGTTCAACACCAGATCGCGACTCTGTTGCGCGGTCAACGGGGTCTGGGTGATCGGACTGATCTTGCCGTGCACCTTGATCGCCGGCGGCATCCCCGAGGTGATGAACAGATCCGACGCCTTCTGGTGCGCCATCAGCTTGAGGAAGGAGGTGAAGTCGATGGTGCTCATGGCGTGCTCCTTCGGAGCCGGAAATGGGGAATCGAGAATCGGGAATTGGAAAAGCCGGGAGCCGGGACCGGTCAGGGATGCGTGCTTTCGCGATTCCCCTTTCCCGATTCCCTATTCCCGAATCACTCGAATATCCGCTTGTCCTTGGCGTACTCGCGTGCCTGGTTGCGCGTGATCAGGCTGCGCTTGACTAGGTCCTGCAGATGCTGGTCCAGCGTCTGCATGCCGTATTGCTGGCCGGTCTGGATCGAGGAATACATCTGCGCCACCTTGTCCTCGCGGATCAGGTTACGGATGGCCGGGGTGCCGACCATGATTTCCCAGGCCGCGGTGCGTCCGCCGCCGACCTTCTTCAGCAGCGCCTGCGAAATCACCGCACGCAGCGACTCGGACAGCATCGAGCGCACCATCGGCTTTTCGCCGGCCGGGAACACGTCGATGATGCGGTCGATGGTCTTGGCCGCCGAGCTGGTGTGCAGGGTGCCGAACACCAGGTGGCCGGTTTCGGCGGCAGTCAACGCCAGGCGGATGGTTTCCAGGTCGCGCAATTCGCCGACCAGGATGATGTCCGGATCTTCGCGCAGCGCCGAGCGCAGCGCCTCGTTGAAGCCATGCGTATCGCGGTGCACTTCGCGCTGGTTGATCAGGCACTTCTGCGAGGTATGCACGAATTCGATCGGATCCTCGACCGTGAGGATGTGGCCGTATTCGTTCTTGTTGATGTAGTCGATCATGCCGGCGAGCGTGGTCGACTTGCCCGAACCGGTCGGGCCGGTGACCAGGATCAAACCCTGCGGCTGGTCGATCAACTGGCGGAAGATCGGCGGGCAGCCCAGGTCTTCCAGCGTCAGCACTTCGGAAGGAATGGTACGGAACACCGCACCGGCGCCGCGGTTCTGGTTGAACGCATTGACGCGGAAGCGCGCCAGCGACGGAATCTCGAACGAGAAGTCGACCTCGAGGAATTCCTCGTAATCGCGACGCTGCTTGTCCGACATGATGTCGTAGACCAGCGCGTGCACCTGCTTGTGGTCCAGGGCCGGAATATTGATGCGACGGACATCGCCATCGACACGGATCATCGGCGGCAAGCCGGCCGACAGATGCAGGTCCGATGCCTTGTTTTTGACGGAAAACGCCAATAGTTCAGCGATATCCATGCGCTGCTTTTCCCCTAGGCTGCGATTGGAAGGTACTCCCCGAGCGGCAGTATAGCGTTCTGGCTGCTGGCGGGAAGCGGCGCGCGGCCGGTTCAGGCCGGCACCGTCGGCCGCGCCTGAAGGCGTTGGTTTGGAGGTGCGCCGCGGCACGGTCCTTGCCTGGGCCAGCGCCGCGCCGATCGCCAGCTCGTCCCGTCTGTGGGCAGGCTCGGCGCGGGCTGGCGCCATTGCAGCGTCATCGGCCGGCCCGATTCGGCGCGCCGGCTGGAAGGACGCAGCCGGGGGCGGCACTATAGCGTTCCTTTCCCCCCTGGATTGCCACGTGCCGGCTTCGTCGCTGCAGCAGATTCTCGATGCCATCCACGCCGCCGCGGCTCGGCACGCGCGCGCCGATGTGCGCCTGCTGGCGGTGTCCAAGACCCGGCCGGCAGATGCGGTTGCCGCGCTGGCGGCGCAGGGCCAGCGCGCATTCGGCGAAAACTACGTGCAGGAAGCGCAAACCAAGATTGCCCAACTGCAGACGCTGGGACTGGAGTGGCATCTGATCGGCCACCTGCAATCCAACAAGGCGGAACTGGCCAGCCAGTGGTTCGACTGGGTGCAGACCCTGGACCGCGCCAAGCTGATCGCGCCGCTGGCCAACCACCGCCCGGCCGGTCGCGCACCCTTGAATGTGCTGATCCAGGTCAACATCGACGACGAGGACAGCAAGCATGGTTGCGCGCCGGAGGCGGTCGACGGTCTGGCCGCGGCCATCGCGCTGCAGCCGCGGCTGCAATTGCGCGGCCTGATGGCGATTCCCGCGCCATTCCCCGAGCAGGCGCGCCGCATGGCGGCGTTTACCCGCATGCAGGTACTGTTCGAAGAACTCAAGCGCCGCTACCCGCAGGTGGATACCTTGTCGATGGGCATGAGCTCGGATTTTGCCGAAGCGATCGCGGCCGGCGCGACCATGGTGCGGGTCGGGACTGCGTTGTTCGGCGAACGCGGCTCGTCGGCTGCCGCGGCGTCCTGACCCCCGGTCCCGATCGGCCTCGCGTAGCACATCGCCGTTTCCTCTTACTTAAGGTGTCGCAATGACTCTGCCCTCTTCGCCCGCGCCTTCCACTGCAATCACCGCATTCGTCGGCGGCGGCAACATGGCGCGCAGCCTGATTGCCGGGCTGATCCGGCAAGGCGTGCCCGCGGCCAGCATCCGCGTCGCCGAGCCGGTGGCCGAACTGCGCGATGCGCTGTCGCGCGACTTCGGCGTGCATGCGGTGGAGCAGGCGCGCAGCTCCGTGGACGGCGCAGCCATCTGGGTGCTGGCGGTCAAGCCGCAGGTGCTGCCAGCGGTATGCGCGCAGCTGGCCGATCTTGCGCAGGCGCAGCAGCCGCTGCTGCTGTCCATCGCCGCCGGCATCACCGCTCCGCAGCTGGAGCGCTGGTCCGGCGGCGAGCTTGCGGTGGTGCGCGCAATGCCCAACACACCCGCCCTGCTCGGTGCCGGCGTCACCGGCTTGTATGCCAATCCACGCGTCTCCGACGCGCAACGCGCGCAGGCAACCGGCCTGCTGGAAAGCGCCGGTGTCACCGTCTGGATCGACGACGAGGCGCAGATGGATGCGGTGACCGCGGTCTCCGGCAGCGGGCCGGCCTATGTGTTTCTGCTGGCCGAAGCAATGGAAGCCGCCGCGCAGGCGCAAGGCCTGCCAGCCGACACCGCACGCACGCTGGTGCTGCAGACCCTGCTCGGTGCCTCGCGCATGCTGACCGAATCGGGCGAAGCACCGGAGCTGCTCCGCCGCCGGGTGACCTCGCCCAACGGCACCACGCAGGCGGCAATCGAGACATTTCAGGCCGGCCAGTTCGAAGCGCTCACCGCCAAGGCGATTGCCGCAGCGACCGAGCGCGGCCGTAGCCTGTCGGCGGCCAATGATTAGTCGACCGGTGACGGGACATCGTCCGAAGTAGGAATGTCTCGCAGCGCCGGCCGTGCCGCGCGCGGGAGTACAGCTGCAATTGCGCAGTTAAGCCGTCACCACATACAGCGCGTCGGCGCCTGTCAGGCGCGTAAAAACCCGGCGCACGCGACGGGCGCACACGGCAGCAGCAGCGCAAACGCAGCGGCTCGTCGGATCAAAACAAGGCCTCAGGAACACGCACCAACAGCCGGCGACGTCGGACGTCTCCTGCAAGGCGTAGCTATGCGGCGATACTTGATCGCGGCAGCGAACGCCACCGCCAGCTGCACGCCGTAGCCAATTCTCAGCGGCGAGCTCGATGCAAAACGCACACATGGCTTCGCGCAAACGATCTGCTGCTATGCGTCAGACACCGCATCGCCCTGCGCATTGCAGCCGTGTCGACAGCGCTTTCGCGGAGGTTTTCTGCCGCCGGTGAACGAATCCCCGTCAAAAGACGCTTTTTTTCGGTTGTTTCATCGTTTCCCTATTGGCGGCGCGCAGCAGTTGCCCTACATTTCGCGTTGCCGACTGGGTCGGCAGACCCAACACCACCAACGATCACGGAACACATAACTCATGGCAAAAACCGCCGCTAAGAAGGCTGCCCCCAAGAAGGCAGTGAAAAAGGTCGCCGCGACCAAGACCGCAAAGCCGGCCAAGGCCGCTGCTGCCAAGTCCGCTGCGCCGAAGCCGATCAAGGAAGCGCTGAGCAAGACCGGCCTGGTCGCGCACATTGCCGAATCCACCCAGCTGGCTCCGAAGGACGTCCGCGCTGTTCTGGCGACGCTGGAATCGGCCGCTCATTCGTCGCTGAGCAAGAAGGGCGCCGGCTCGTTCACCCTGCCGGGCATGCTGAAGCTGACCAGCGTCCATGTGCCGGCCAAGCCGAAGCGCAAGGGCATCAACCCGTTCACCAAGGAAGAGCAGACCTTTGCAGCGAAGCCGGCCAGCTTCAAGGTCAAGGCTCGCCTGCTGAAGAAGTTGAAGGACGCCGCGCTCTAATCGAGCACGCCTGCGTTGTCACGAAGGCGGCCTGCGGGCCGTCTTTTTTTTGCGCGCGTGCGACCGCCCGCATCACTCCCCACATACCGCTCATCGCCGCTTGCCTACCCTGCACGCTGATTTGCAACGCAGCAGGTGCATGTGACCGATCCGTCGTCTCCTCGCCCATCCACACCGCCGTCATCGGCAACCCGCAGCCCCGCGCGCCGGGTGCGCCGGCTGCTAGTGTCGATCGCGCTGCTGTGCGCCCTGGGTGTGACCGCGCGCTGGGCATGGCAGTTGCCGGTTGCCGAACAATTGCGTACCAGTTGGGAGCTGTCGCGCATGCCGCCACCCGTGCAGTTGTCGGTTCCGGTCGAAGGCGTGCAGGCGCGCCGCATCGCCGACACCTTCGGCGCACCGCGCGGTCGCGACCGACGCCATGCCGGCGTGGATATCTTCGCGCCGCGCGGCACGCCGGTGCTGTCCGCAACACGCGGGGTGGTCAGCGCCATCCGCGATCAAGGCCTGGGCGGCAAGCAGGTCTGGGTGCTCGGGCCGGCGATGGAGCGCCATTACTACGCGCACCTGGACGATTGGGCCGCCGGGCTGGCCGTTGGCGATGTCGTCGAGCCCGGCACACCGCTCGGCATGGTCGGCACCACCGGCAATGCGCGCGGCACGCCGCCGCATCTGCACTATGGTGTCTATGGGCGCAACGGTGCGTACGATCCACTGCCGCTGCTGCGCAAACCCGTGCCACAGCCGGCACAGTGAGCATGCTGGAACACTGCGTCATGGCCTGAGCTATCGAGGCCGTTGCTGGCTACGCCTATGGTGGAGTCAGCCCAAGGAACGACGCCCCACTCCATGTCCCGAAAACGCTATCGCATTACGGTCACGCCCATCGAGAGCGATGGCCGCCCCTGCAGCGATCGCTGCACCATCGAATTCGAACAGCGCTCGCGGGCCGACTGGATGCGGCTGCTCGAGGAGCTGCACCTGCGACGCGATCTGAGCAGCGACGAATGTGCGGCGCTGACAGTCGGTTCGCAACTGCTGGAAGACCTGGCCGCCCGCCCGCGCGCGCAGCCAAGCGATGCACTGGAGGCCTTGCGGCCAAAACTGCAGTTGCTGCTGGAGCGCCTGCAACGCGTGCAACCGGCCGCCGGCACCTGAGACCGGCGTCGCGGCGACCGCTACACTGCGCGCATCGGGGACGGGAGATGCGCCATGCGTGGGTTGGGGATCGTCATGCTGGCAACGGCAATTGCCGGTTGCAGTTGCCATCGCAGCGCTGACAAAGAAACGGGCAACGCGGCAGCGTCCTCGCACATTGCCGCGGCGACGCAAAGGCCGACTACCGCCACCGCGGGCAACACGCCCGCACGACCCGCAAGCGATGCCACCCCTGACGATGCGGTTGCGCGCGCCAACTTCGCTAAAGCAAGCGCGACCGTTCAGCGATACCTGGGCGCATTGCCAGGTGCGGCACGCGGCGATGCCGATGCACTGTGGAGCGGCGGTCGCCCTGCGCCGGTGCCGGACGATGCGGCGCTGCGCGGTATCGGCAATATCCAGTCGATGCGTATCAATAACGACGCGCCCATCGCACTGGATCAGGAACAGCCCCCGCGCCGGATCGAAGTGCCGGTGCAACTGATCGTGCGCACCGACACCGGCACCCAACGCCTGGTCGGCGCCTACCGGCTGCAGCCGCGCAGCGGCAGCGACGACTGGGAGATCTACTCGGCCACCCTGCACCCGGTATTGCGCTAACCCACGGTTCACCGGCAACGACTAATGTGATCGCACCTGTTGCCGGAGTCACCCGATGAAACTGCGTTCGCTTGCCGGATCCATGCTTGCCCTCGCTCTGGCGCTACCCACGACCAGCGCGTGGGCGACGCCGCAGATCCAGGGACACCAGATCAGCGTACAGGGCAGCGACCTGCAGCAATTCCTCGGTGGCCGCTTCCCGCAGACGCACGACGCGCTGGGCGGCTTGGTCGAGATGACGGTCAGCAATCCGGCACTGTCACTTCCGCCGGGCGACCGGCTCAAGATGGCCTTCGACCTGGCGCTCGCCACTGCCGGCGGCGCGCCTGCACCGGTCGGCAATGTGACCCTGACCAGCGCACTGCGCTACGACACGGCCAAGCAGGGCTTTTATCTCGATCAGCCCACCATCGATGATTTCCGCCCAGCCAACGCCGGCGCAAAACTCGACCACAGCACCCGCCAGCTGCTCAATGCCTGGCTGGCCGATTACGCGCGCAAGGAGCCGATCTATCGTATCGACCCGGCCATCGCGGCGGTGATGGGCAATGTGCAGGTGGAGTCGGTCGGCATCCAGAACGGCCGCGTCGCGGTGAATTTCAACCAGAACATCGAGCAGCTGGTGCCGGCCGCTGCATTGTCCGGGAAATAGGCTGACGCGCCAGTTGCGACGCAGGACCGAAGCGCGCCGTCATGCTGTCGCGCCGATCTGCGCAAACGGCCATCGGACCAAGACAAAGGCCCGGCGTCACCACGCCGGGCCTTTGTTTTCATCTCAACGTTGCAAGGGAGCGATCAAGCCACCAGGGCTTTGGCCACTGCAGCGGTGAAGGCCGGGATATCGTCGGGCTTGCGGCTGGTGATCAGCGACCCGTCGACAACTACCTCCGCATCCTGCCAGCGTGCGCCGGCATTGCGCAGGTCGGTCTTGACCGACGACCACGAGGTGACGTCACGGTCGCGAACCAGATCGCTTTCCACCAGCAGCCACGGGCCGTGGCAGATCGCGGCGACCGGCTTGTCGGCACTGGCAAAGGCCTGGATGAATGCGATCGCCTTGGCGTCGCCGCGCAAGGTGTCGGGGTTAAGCACCCCGCCGGGCAGCACCAGCGCGTCGTAGCTGTCGACCTTGGCCTGATCCAGCCGCTGGTCCACCGGCACCGAATCGCCCCAGTCGGTCTTGTTCCAGGCGCGGATCTGCGCAGCGTCGCCGGGCGCAATTACATCGACCTTGGCGCCCCAGGATTCCAGCAGGCGCTTGGGCTCAATGAGTTCGGATTGTTCGAAGCCATCGGTGGCCAGCACTGCGATGGTCTTGCCGGAGAGCGAATACGACATGCGGGGACTCCTTACTGAAAAGAAGCCCGCACGCTAGGCGTGCGCCTGTTGCGCATGAGTGAATCGATGTGTGCGCCGCGTCAGTGCGACGCCGGCAAACCGGTGCTCAGCGTTTGGGCTGCAGCATCGTGCCGGTGCAGTTCTTCGACCCGCAGCGGCATGCCCAGATCTTCTTCAAACGCGGCGTATGCCGCTCGGCCAGGGTGATGCCGTAGTTGTAGGTGAGCTCTTCGCCGGCCTTGATCGCGCGCTTGGCCTCGATGAAGATCTTGTCCTTGCTGCGGTCGTCGCCCTCGGCTTCTTCGATCACCGCTTCGCAATTGGGGTTGCAGCTGTGGTTGATCCAGCGCGCGACATTGCCCTCGTAATTGGCATCCAGCACATAGTCGTCGCTGAGCGTGAACAGGAAGGTGTGGCCACTCTCTACATCGCCGGTGTCATCGGCATCCACTTCCGCATGCGTGCGCAGGCGCCCCTTGTACTGGATGATGCGCTCGCCCTTGCGGAGCGCGGCGAGGGCGAACATGCCATTGCCGTGGATACGTGACTTGCGGGCGGCAACTTTGCGCGACATGAAGGGGTCCAGTGATGGGGCCGCTCATTGTGACTGCAGTGCGACGATGCGCCAAGCACAAGCGCAGCAGTACCCGCAACGGCTGCTGCTTGCCGGCTGCTGCTTGCCGGCGGCTGAACCAGGCAGGTGGCCCTGCCCCGGCTAAAAGCGTACAATTTCGGTCCGCTTTCGGATTTATCGCCTTCCCATGTTGCGCGTCACCAAACTCACCGATTACGCCACCGTAGTGTTGACCGTCCTGGCAGCGCGCTGCGGCCAGGTGCTCAGCGCCAGCGAACTTGCCGAGCAGGCCGGCCTGGAAGCGCCGACCGTGAGCAAGATCCTCAAGCCGCTGTCGCAGGCGGGCCTGGTCGAAGGGCTGCGCGGCGTGCACGGCGGCTACCGGCTGGCGCGCGCGGCCAGCGAGATCACGCTGGTGGAAATCGTCGAGGCGATGGAAGGCCCGCTGGCGATCACCGAATGCAGCCAGGACCACAGCCAGTGCGGCATCGCGCAGACATGCGGGGTGCGTTCCAACTGGCGCCTGATCAACGACGTGGTCGGCGATGCATTGCGTCGCGTCACGCTCGCACAGATGTTGCAGCCCCTCTCTCTCCCTGGCGACAGCCGTCGGCGTTCCATCGCCGCACGCGTCGCGACCACCTGACCCTGTAGGCAGCCCGATGGCCACCGAACTTGCACCCCCGCAGAATGCCGAAATTATCGAACGGCTGGGCCGACGCTACGACGCCGGCTTCATCACCGAGATCGAATCGGACTCGCTCCCGCCCGGCCTGGACGAGGTCGTCATCCGTGCCTTGTCGGCCAAGAAGGACGAGCCGCAATGGATGACCGACTGGCGTCTTGAGGCGTATCGGCACTGGCTGAAGATGCCGATGCCGGAATGGGCGAAGCTGAAGGTCTCGCCGATCGACTTTCAGGCGCTGAGCTACTACTCCGCGCCCAAGGGCCCGAAGTACGCCTCGCTGGACGACGTGCCCAAGGAACTGCTCGACACCTACGATAAGCTCGGCGTGCCGTTGCACGAGCGCGCCCGGCTGGCCGGCGTGGCGGTGGATGCGGTGTTCGACTCGGTCTCGGTCGGCACCACCTTCCGCAAGGAACTGGCCGAAAAGGGCGTGATCTTCTGCTCGATGTCCGAGGCGATCAAGGAACATCCGGAGATCGTCAAACAGTATCTGGGCAGCGTGGTGCCGGTCGGCGACAACTATTTCGCCGCGCTCAACTCGGCGGTGTTCTCCGACGGCAGCTTCGTGTTCATTCCTGCGGGCGTGCGTTGCCCGATGGAACTGAGCACCTATTTCCGCATCAATGCCGGCCACACCGGGCAGTTCGAGCGCACCCTGATCGTGTGCGAGGACAAGGCCTACGTGTCGTATCTGGAAGGCTGCACCGCACCAATGCGCGACGAAAACCAGCTGCACGCGGCGGTGGTCGAGCTGGTGACGCTGGAAGATGCCGAGATCAAGTATTCGACCGTGCAGAACTGGTACCCGGGCGACGAGGAAGGCCGTGGCGGCATCTACAACTTCGTCACCAAGCGTGCCGAATGCCGTGGCGCGCGCAGCAAGGTCACCTGGACCCAGGTCGAAACCGGCTCGGCGATCACCTGGAAGTACCCGTCCTGCGTGCTGCTCGGCGACGACTCGGTCGGCGAGTTCCACTCGGTGGCGCTGACCCATCACCGTCAGCAGGCCGACACCGGCACCAAGATGATCCACATCGGCAAGCGCACCAAGAGCAAGATCGTCAGCAAGGGCATCAGTGCAGGCCGCGGGCAGAACACCTATCGCGGTCTGGTCAAGGTGGACCGCAATGCCGACGGCGCACGCAACTACACCCAGTGCGACTCGTTGTTGATCGGCAAGCAGTGCGGCGCGCACACCTTCCCCTATATCGAGGTGAAGAATCCCGGCGCCACCGTCGAGCACGAGGCCACTACCTCCAAGATCAGCGACGACCAGCTGTTCTATTGCCGCGCGCGCGGCATCAGCCAGGAAGACGCGGTGTCGCTGATCGTCGACGGCTTCTGCAAGCAGGTGTTCCGCGAGCTGCCGATGGAGTTCGCGGTGGAAGCCAAGAAGCTGCTGGAAGTCTCGCTGGAAGGCAGCGTCGGCTGACGCCAACGGAATCGGGAGTGGGGAATGGAGAATCGGTATTGGTTCTCTTTCCTGCTCCTTGCCGCGCCAACGTCTCGCATTACCCATTCCCTATTCTCGATTCCCTATTCCCTATTCCCATGCTTACGATCAACAACCTCCACGCCAGCATCGCCGGCAAAGACATCCTCAAGGGCCTGTCGCTGGACATCCAGCCGGGCCAGGTGCACGCCATCATGGGGCCCAACGGCGCCGGCAAATCCACGCTGGGCAACGTGCTGGCCGGGCGCGACGGCTATGAGGTCAGCGCCGGCACCGTGCAGTTCGAAGGCAAGGACCTGCTTGAGCTGCCGCCGGAAGAACGCGCCGCTGCCGGCCTGTTCCTGGCCTTCCAGTACCCGGTGGAAATCCCCGGCGTCAACAACACCTATTTCCTGCGCGCCGCACTCAATGCGCAGCGCAAGGCGCGTGGTGAGGACGAGCTGGATTCGATGCAGTTCCTCAAGCTGGTGCGGCAGAAGCTGGCCGTGCTGCATCTGAAGGACGAGCTGCTGCATCGCGGCGTCAACGAAGGCTTCTCCGGTGGCGAAAAGAAGCGCAACGAGATCTTCCAGTTGGCCGTGCTTGAGCCCAAGCTCGCCATCCTGGACGAGACCGATTCGGGCCTGGACATCGATGCGCTCAAGAGCGTGGCCGACGGCGTCAACGCGCTGCGCTCGCCGGAGCGTTCGTTCTTGGTGATCACCCACTATCAGCGCCTGCTCGACTACATCACCCCGGACGTGGTGCATGTGCTGGCAGAAGGCCGCATCGTGCAGAGCGGCGGCCCGGAACTGGCGCTGGAGCTGGAAAAGCACGGCTACCACTTCCTGAAGGACCGCGTGGTGCCCGAGGCGGCTGCCTGATGAGCGCCCTGCTGGAATCCCTCGCCCGCGGCTTCTGCGGCAACGATGCGCGCCGGGTCGAACTCGATGCCGCGCTGCAGGCCGGCCTGCCCGGCCCGCGCGCCGAAGCCTGGAAGTACACCTCGCTGCGGCAGCTGGAGCGGCGCAGCTTCCAGCCCGCGCCGCTGGTGCCGACGCTGATCGACGCCGCGCTGCTGGACGAGATCCCGTCGCCGCGGCTGGTGTTCGTCAACGGCCGCCCGTCCGACGCATTGAGCGACCTGTCGACGCTGCCGGACGGCGTGCAGCTGGACACCTTGTCTGCGTCGCTGGCCGCCGGCGACGAGGCGCAGCAGTTGCTCGGCCGCCGTTTCGAAGGCAGCGATGAAATCTTTGCACGCCTCAACGCCGCACTTGCCGACGAAGGCGTGCTGGTGCGCGTGCAGGACGGCGCGCAGATCGAGGCGCCGCTGCATCTGGTCTTCATCGGCGTGGCCGGCGAGCACGACCTGTCCTGGCACCACCGCCACCTGATCGAACTGCGCGCCGGCGCGGCGCTGAACGTGGTCGAGCACCACCTGCATGTCGGCGATGCCGCGCATCTGCACAACAGCCTGATGCATGTGCATCTGGCCCAGGATGCGGTGCTGTCGCATGCCCGCGTGCAGGCCGACAGCGCGCACGCAACGTCGCTGCTGCGCACCGATGCGGTGCTGGCACGCAATGCGCGCTATCAGCGCGTGGATCTGGAACTGGGTGCCAACCTGTCGCGCCATGAGCTCAACGTGCGCCTGGAGGGCAACAATGCCCAGCTCACCGCCAATGGTGTGTTGCTCGGCAACGGCCGCCGCCATGTCGATACACGGCTGGGCATCGCGCACATCGCACGCGACACCACCTGCGAGCTGGTCTGGCGCGGCGTGGGCGCCGATCGCAGCCGGGTGGTCTTCCACGGCGGCATCAACATCCGTCCGGGCGCCGATGGCACCGACGCGCGGCTGTCGAACAAGAACCTGCTGCTGTCGGCCAATGCCGAGATCGACACCCAGCCGGTGCTGGTGATCGATGCCGAGGAAGTGCAGGCCGCGCATGGCGCCACCGTCGGCCAGCTCGACGACAATGCCTTGTTCTACCTGCGCTCGCGCGGTCTGCCGCAGGCCGAGGCGCAGCGTTTGTTGAGCGCGGCGTTCTGCCACGAGCCGCTGCGCGTGCTCCCCGCCGCGCTGAGTGCGGTGCTGGCGCTGCAGCTGGACCGCGCACTGGCCTCGGCAGGCGTGGCATGAACGCGCCCGCCGCCACGCAACTGGCCGCGCCGGACTGGGAGCGCGTGCGCTCGGATTTCCCGTTGTTGATGCGACAGGTGCATGGCAAGCCGCTGATCTATTTCGACAACGCCAACACCGGGCAGAAGCCGCTGCAGGTCATCGCCGCGACCGACGAGTTCTATCGTCGCCAGAACGCCAATGTGAGCCGCGCGGTGCATGCGCTGGGCACCGAGGCCACCGACGCCTTCGAAGGCGCGCGCAGCAAGCTCGCCCGCTTTCTCAACGTGCGTGCCGACGAACTGGTGCTGTGCAGCGGCACGACCTTTGCAATCAATCTGGTGGCCTATTCCTGGGCGCTGCCGCGCCTGGGCGCTGGCGATGTGATCCTGATTTCGCGCATGGAGCACCACGCCAACATCGTGCCGTGGCAGCTTGTGGCGCAACGCACCGGCGCGACCATCCGCGTGGCCGAGATCACCCCGGACGGCGCGCTGGATCTGGACGCCTTGCGCAAGGCGATGACGCCGGAGGTCAAGCTGCTGGCGATCACGCATGTGTCCAATGTGCTGGGCACGGTCAATCCGGTACGCGAGATCTGCCGCGAGGCGCGCAAGCGCGGCATCGTCACCGTGGTGGACGGCTCGCAGGCGGCGCCGCATCGGCGTATCGACGTGGCCGGCATCGGCTGCGATTTCTACGCCATCACCGGCCACAAGATGTGCGGGCCCACCGGCACCGGCGCGCTGTGGGCACGGCGCGAACACCTGCAGGCGATGCCGCCTTTCCTGGGTGGCGGCGAGATGATCAAGGAGGTCAGTTTCGAGGGCACGGTGTTCAACGATGCCCCGCACAAGTTCGAAGCCGGCACCCCCAACATCGCCGGTTTCATCGGCCTGGGCGCGGCAGTCGATTACCTGGAGTCGGTCGGGCTAGCGCACGTGGAAGCGCGCGAGGCCGAGCTGCTGGCGCATTTCACCGAAGAACTGCAGCGCATCGACGGCCTGCGCATCTTCGGCACCACGCCGGACAAGGCCGCTGTTGTGTCGTTCCTGATCGAGGGCGCGCATGCGCACGACCTGGCCACCCTGCTCGACCTGGAAGGCGTCGCGGTCCGCTCGGGCCAGCACTGCGCGCACCCGCTGCTGCAGTACTACGGCGTCGCCGCCACCTGCCGCGCCTCGCTGGCGTTCTACAACACGCATGACGAGATCGAGCGCTTCGTTGCTGCGTTGGTGAAGGTGCGTCGCCTGCTGGGTTGATTGGAATCGGGAATCGGGAATGGAGAATCGGAAAAGCGGCTCTCCCGCATACTGATGCAGTTCGACACGTTGGAAGTAGCTCATCGAGCGGCGCAACGCTTTTCCCGATTCCCGATTCCCGATTCCCGATTCCCGATTCCCGATTCCCGATTCCCGATTCCCGATTCCCGATTCCCGATTCCCGATTCCCGATTCCCGATTCTCCAATCCCGACTCCCGCTAAACTGCTCCCATGCAGACCACCACCTTCCGTACCGCCACCGTCGACGACATCGACGCCCTTGTGTCGCTGGTGACCTCGGCCTATCGCGGTGATGTCAGCCGCGTTGGCTGGACCACCGAGGCCGATTTTCTCGACGGCGCGCGGATCGATCCTGCGGTGCTGCGCGAGGACCTGTTGCGCGACCGCAGCCTGGTGCTGCTGGTTGAACAGGACGGGCGTCTGCGGGCCTGCGCGCATATCGCCGACGACCACGGCGCCGGCTACTTCGGCATGTTTGCGGTGGACCCCGCGCTACAGGGCAGCGGGCTGGGCAAGACGCTGCTGGCCGAGGCCGAGCGTATCGCCTACACCGAGTGGCAGCTGCCGGTGATGCGCATGACCGTGATCGACATCCGCGACGAGTTGATCGCGTTCTACGAGCGACGCGGTTACCGCCGCACCGGCGTCTTCAAGCCGTTCCCGTATGGCGACGAGCGTTTCGGCGTGCCGCTGCGCCAGGACCTGCGCTTCGAGGTGCTGGAAAAACCGCTTGGCGGCGCAGCGCCGTGAGTGACACCTGGACCTTCGTCTGCGCCAGCGAGGCGCTGCTGCCCGGCGAACTGCAGACCGTCTGGGATGAGGTGACCGACACCCCGATCGTCATCTTCAACCTCGACGGCGAGCTGTACGCGCTGGAAGACCGCTGCAGCCACGAAGACTACGAATTGTCGCCGGGCACGTTCGACCCGGCAGAAGGCAGCATCGAGTGCCTGCTGCACAGCGCCCGCTTCGACATCCGCGGCGGCCGCCCGCTGTGCGCACCGGCCTACACCGCGGTGCCCAAGTTCCCGGTCAAGCGCGAACACGGCGGCATCTGGACCCGCGACGACCGCTGACACCAGCCGGACCCGTGCGTGACACGGTCGCCATGAGCGCAGACCGCTCAGGACGCTGATCCGCAGTCTCGGCCCCGTCCGGCGCGTGCCCGGGCGTACGCAGATCCGCGCCCCGCAGGAAAAGGACGCGCTGCCACGCCAGCGAGCGCGACCATTTGTGCAAGCGACACCTCGGCCCGCCAGCCGACACAAACCCGCGCGGCTCCCTATGCAACCCCGCATCGATCGCCGCAATGGCCTGACGCCTCGGCCAGCGCGATTGCCCGGAGCATGTCGCCAGCCGACAAAGATTGCAAAGAAGAATGATTTGCATTTAAGATCGCAGCCCTTCAGGCCTTCTTAACAACTGGCCTGCCCTGCGATCCCATGCGCCCAGCTCTGTTCGACACTTTTTTTCCGATCCTGCCCCGCATGCGCCCTGCTGCGCAGCGCCTGTGCGTGTCCGGAGACTGGTCGGGCCGCCCGGCCGCCTGGGGCTAGCCGGCGCGCATTCCCCGATCCGCCTTCCCATCCCGCATCCGCCGAGCCATCGCCAGGCCGGAGCCTCGCTTTCCTCTTCGAGACGCCTCATGACTCCCAGGATTTCCCCGCTCACCTCGGCCGTGCTGCTGACGCTGTCCGCTCCTGCCTTCGCCCAGCCTGGCGATGCGCCGGCGCCTCCGGGCGCGGTCGATCTGGACGCCATCCGGGTGCAGCAGGAACGCGCGCAGAAGCCGTCCTCGCCCAAGTACACCGAAGTGCTGCGTGACACGCCGCAGACGATCACCGTGGTCACCAAGCAGACCATGGACCAGCAGAACCTGCTGTCGCTGCGCGATGTGCTGAGCACCTTGCCCGGTATCACCTTCGGCGCCGGCGAAGGCGGCGGTGGCTATGGCGACAGCATCAACCTGCGCGGCTTCACCGCCAGCAGCGACATCACCACCGATGGCGTGCGCGACAGCGCGCAGTACAGCCGCAGCGACACCTTCAACCTGGAAGCGGTGGAGCTGATCAACGGCGCCAACTCGGCCATGTCCGGCGCCGGCTCGGTTGGCGGCAACATCAATCTGGTCACCAAGACCGCCGGCCAGGGCGACTTCACCAATGTCGTGGTCGGTGGCGGCAGCGACCGCTATGGCCGGCTGACTGCCGACAGCAATTACGATTTCGAAAACGGCACCGCCGTGCGCCTGAACGCGATGGGCCACACCCAGGACGTGCCGGGGCGCGACGAGGAGTTCCGCCATCGCTGGGGCTTTGCGCCGTCGGTGGCGTTCGGCCTGGGCTCGGATACCCGCTTCACCCTGAGCTACCTGCACCAGCACGACAACAACCTGCCGCAGTACGGCGTGCCGTTCGCACTCAGCCCGTTCAACGACGGCCCGCTGCCGGGCGTGGACCCGGAAACCTTCTTCGGTTACCGCAATACCTCGCGTCAGGAAATCGACGTGGACATGCTGACCGGCGTGCTGGAAATGGATTTCGACGACAACGTCAAACTGCGCAGCCTGGCGCGCGTGCAGCGCGTCGACCAGACCACCAATGCCACCGCACCGCAGGGCACCTGGTGCCTGCCCAACGGCACCGACCCGTACACCGGCCGCGCCTGCGTCGGCCAGCCGGCGGCCAGCTGGAACCCCAACAGCGGCCCGCGTGGCCTGGTCCGCGAGACGGAAAACTTCATCGCACACAGCCAGACCGACCTGACCGCCACCCTGCACACCGGCGCCATCGAGCACCGCGTGGTCGCAGGCGTGGCCTTCAGCAAGGAAGACTTTGAACTCAATAGCGGCACCACCTTCCGCAATGCCGATGGCTCCACCACCGGCATCACCTACCCGGTGCAGTCCTTCGACAATCCCTACAACATCTGGACCGGCCCGCAGAATTATTTCCGCACCGGGCGCAGCAAGGGCAGCCTGACCAATCAGGCGGTCTACCTGTTCGACACGCTGCAGTTCAACGAACAGTGGATGCTCAACCTGGGCGGCCGCTACGAGCACAACGAAGGCGACAGCACCACCTATACCGTCAACGCCGCCGGCAACGTCACCGGTGTGAGCGCGGGCTTCCCGGCCGGCAGCGAAGAGGACCTGTTCTCGTATCGTGCCGGCCTGGTGTTCAAGCCGGCCGAGAACGCCAGCCTGTATCTGTCCTACGCCAACAGCAAGACGCCGTCCAAGGCCTCGGTCAACGGCTCGTGCACGCCGATCGCCACGGCCACCGCCGGCGCCAACTGCAATGTCGAGCCGGAGACGGCGGTCAACATCGAACTGGGCGGCAAGTGGGACGTGCTGGACCAGCGTCTGGCACTGACCGCTGCGCTGTTCCGCAACGAGCGCGAAAACTACAAGGTCAACAGCGGCGATCCGCTGATCCCCGAGCAGGTGCTGGACGGCAAGGCACGCGTGGACGGCATCGCGCTCGGCGCCGCCGGTTATTTGACCGACCGCTGGTCGATCTTCGCCAACTACACCTTCCTGGACAGCGAAGTGCTGCAGAGCGTGTCCAACCGCACCGAGAGCCTCACCGGCGACCCGGTGGCCGGACGCGACCTGGTGCAGACCCCGCGCAATGCCGGCAACATCTGGACCACCTATACGCTCAACCAGTGGACCTTCGGCTACGGCGTCACCTACCAGGGCGGTTTCTATCCCAACAACGCCTCGGCCGCGGCCTATCGCAAGACCGACGACTACTGGGTGCACCGCGCGATGGTCGGCCTGCGCGTCAACGACTGGCTCAGCCTGCAGTTGAACGTCAACAACCTGTTCGACGAGGAGTACTACACCAGCGTGCGCAACAACCTCACCGTCAATGCGGCCGGCACCGTCACCGCCGGCAGTGGCTGGGCGCTTCCGGGCGAAGGCCGCTCGGCGGTGTTGAGCGCCACCTTCAGTTTCTGACCCACTGGCACGCCGCCCGCACAACGCGGGCGGCGTGGAGACCACCGCATGTTGCTGCCCATTCCCGATGTTCTCAGCCCCGCCCAGCTCACCGAGCTGCGCGCGCGGCTGGACGCGGCCGACTGGGCGGACGGCCGCATCACCGCCGGCCATCAGTCGGCGCAGGCCAAGGACAACGCACAACTGCCCGAAGACAGCGCCATTGCACGCGAGGCCAGCGCGCTGGTACTGGACGCGCTCTCGCGCAGCAGCACGTTTTTTTCGGCGGTATTGCCGCGGCGCATCTATCCGCCGCTGTTCAATCGCTACAGCGGCGGGCAATCGTTCGGCTACCACGTCGACAACGCGATCCGCTACGACCGCAGTCGCGGCGGCGCGGATCCAGTGCGCACCGATGTTTCGGCCACCTTGTTTCTCAGCGACCCGGACAGCTACGACGGCGGCGAGCTGGTGATCGAAGACACCTACGGCACGCAGTCGGTGAAGCTGCCGGCCGGGCACCTGGTGATCTATCCCGGCACCAGCCTGCATCGGGTAATGCCGGTGACCCGCGGCGCGCGTGTCGCCTGTTTCTTCTGGACGCAAAGCATGCTGCGCGACGATGCGCAGCGTCGCCTGCTGTTCGAACTGGACGTGTCGATCCGGCGGCTCACCCAGGACACCCCCGGCCATCCGTCGCTGATCCAGCTCACCGGCGTGTATCACAACCTGCTGCGGCAATGGGCCGATGTCTGAGCCCGCACTGGACCCGGCGCAGCTGATCGAGCTGCTGCACACGCAACCCGATCGCGCGGTCGCGCTGCTGCGTAAGGCCGCCGAGCGCCAGGATCTGGCCGCGCAACTGCTGCTCGCCCAGCTCTACGCCGAAGGCCGCGGTATCCCCGCCGATCCGGCCATGGCGATGCTGTGGTACGAAGTCGCCGCCAATGCCGGGCATGCGGAAGCGATGAACCAGTTGGGGCGCTGCCACGAACTGGGCTTCGGCACCTCGTGCAACGAGGT
The DNA here is from genome assembly GCF_040202355.2 of Xanthomonas sp. WHRI 7064. Lineage (NCBI taxonomy): Bacteria > Pseudomonadati > Pseudomonadota > Gammaproteobacteria > Lysobacterales > Lysobacteraceae > Xanthomonas > Xanthomonas sp. WHRI 7064. The sequence goes on from NZ_CP167821.1 coordinate 3,256,809, forward strand.
ACTGGCGGCGCTGTGGTACCGCCGCGCCGCCGAGCATGGGCTGGATTGGGGCATGTACAACCTCGCCCATCTGTATGGCTCCGGCCGCGGCGTGGCGCAGGACCACGCGCAGGCGTTGACGCTGTATCGCACCGCCGCCGAGCGCGGGCATGCCAAGTCGATGAACTTCGTGGCGCGCTATCTCGACCAGGGCCTGGCCTGCGCTGCCGATCCGGTCGCCGCGCGCCACTGGTATCGCCGCTCCGCCGAAGCAGGCGATTTCCGCGGCCAGGCCGGTTACGCCACCTTGCTCGCAGACGCCGGCGACATCGACCAGGCCGAACGATGGATGCGCCGTGCGATCGCCGGCGGGCATGCCGGCTTTCTGCAACAGCTCACGCCGTTGCTGGCGGGTGCAACGCAGCCACGTCTGCGCGCGTTGCTGGGCGAAGTGGCCGCGCGGCAATCGCACCTGCAGCCGTCGCTCGCAGTGGATGTGGCCTGAGCGCGCCATGGCGACCTCCAACGACACGCTTGCCACCTCCCAGCAACGCCGCGGTTTCTGGCTGCGCATGCTGCATCAATGGCACTGGATCAGTTCGGCGCTGTGCCTGATCGGCATGCTGCTGTTCGCCATCACCGGGCTGACCTTGAACCATGCCGCGCGCATCGAAGCCAGCCCTTCGACCGAACACCGCACGCTCACGCTGCCGCCGGCCCTGCTGAAGTCCCTGGGCAGCCGCGAAGAAGGCGATGCCCCGCTGCCGCCACGCGTGGCGCAGTGGCTGGGGCGTGAGCTGGATATCAGCATCGGTAACCGTGCCGGCGAATGGTCGGCCGACGAGGTGTATCTGGCGCTGCCGCGTCCTGGTGGCGATGCCTGGCTGAGCCTGGACCGCAGCACCGGCGCGATCGAATACGAGCGTACCGGGCGCGGTGCCATCGCCTATCTCAACGATCTGCACAAGGGACGCAATGCCGGGCCGGCCTGGGGCTGGTTCATCGACGTGTTCGCCATCGCCTGCCTGGTGTTCTGCATCACCGGGCTGTTCCTGCTGCATCTGCATGCGCGCCAGCGCCGCATGACCTGGCCATTGGTCGGCCTGGGTCTGCTGATTCCGTTGCTGCTCGCCCTGCTGTTGATCCACTGACTTTTTCCTACCGGAGACGATCATGCGCGCCACCCTGACCATCGCCCTGAGCGGCCTGCTCGCCATGCCGGCATACGCCGCCACGCTCGACATCAACGTCGAGATCCCCAAGCTCAACGTCGCCGAATATCACCGCCCATACGTGGCGATCTGGCTGGAAGGTGCGGACCAGAAGGTCGCCGCCAATCTGGCGGTCTGGTATCAATCCAAGGACACCGCCGAAGGCCACGGCACCAAGTGGCTGCCGGACCTGCGCCAGTGGTGGCGCAAGAGCGGGCGCACCCTCGAGGTGCCGGTCGACGGCGTCACCGGCCCCACCCGTCCGGCCGGCGCGCATGCGCTGTCGTTCTCCGACACCAAGGGCGCGTTGAAGTCGCTGCCGCCCGGCCAGTACACGCTGGTGGTGGAAGCCGCGCGCGAGGTCGGCGGCCGCGAGCTGGTCAAGGTGCCCTTCACCTGGCCGGCGAAGTCTGCGCAGACCGCCAAGGCCAGCGGCAGCAGCGAGCTCGGCGCAATCAGCCTGGTCGCCAAACCCTGAGCATTGCCTGCTGGTGGCGGCCGCGCGCAGCACACGCGGCCGGCCACGGCGCAGCTGCGCAGTGCATCGCGTTGCCAGACACATATCGCTTCCCACGCATCCACGCAGCGCCATACCTGCGCGCTGATCAGACACGTGACCCACCGTCCTCATCATCCTTCAAGGAGTTGTCATGAAACGTTCGCTCGTCCTGATCGCCATGCTCGCCGCACTGCCGCTCAGCGCACTCGCCCACAAGGCCTGGTTGCTGCCGTCGCAGACCGTCATCGCCGGTGAGGCGCCGTGGATCACCGTGGATGCAGCGGTGTCCAACGACCTGTTCTACTTCAACCACGTGCCGCTGCGCCTGGACAACCTGAGCATCACCGCGCCCGATGGCAGCGCGCTCAAGCCGGAAAATCCGGCCACCGGCAAGTACCGCAGCGTGTTCGACCTGCAGCTCACCCAGCCCGGCACCTACAAGCTGAGCATCGTCAACGCCGGCCTGTTCGCCAGCTGGAAGGAAGACGGCAAGCCCAAGCGCTGGCGTGGCGACGAAACCCGCTTCGCCACCGAGGTGCCGAAGAACGCGCAGGATCTGCAGGTCTCGCAGTCCTTCAACCGGGTGGAAACCTTCGTCACCCGCGGTGCGCCGACCACAACGGTCTTCAAGCCCGCCGGCAAGGGCATCGAGTTGGTTCCGGTGACCCATCCCAACGATCTGGTCGCCGGCGAAGCGGCGCAATTCACGCTGCAGCTGGATGGCAAACCGGCGGCCGGGCTGGAGATCGAGATCGTGCGCGGCGGCACCCGCTATCGCGATGCGCAGAACGAGATCAAACTCAAAACCGATGCCAAGGGCGGCTTCAGCGTGACCTGGCCGGAGTCGGGCATGTACTGGCTGGAAACCACCACCGAAGACACCAAGACCTCGCTGCCGCAGGCCAAGCAGCGCCGCCTGGGCTATGTCGCCACCCTGGAAGTGTTGCCGCAGTAATCTGCCGGCACGCGGCAGGAGCGCACGCAGCGTGCATCCTGCCGCCCCATCTTCATAAGACCCATCCATGCCCGCATCGTCTTCCGCCGACCACGCCATTGCCACGCTCGGCGGCCGCAGCATGGGCACCACCTGGAGCGTCAAGCTGGTAGCGCCGCGCGGACGCGATCTGCACCCCTTGCATGCGTGCATTCAGGCCGCGCTGGATCGCGTGGTCGCGCAGATGAGTACCTGGGAGGCCGATTCGGATATCAGCCGTTACAACCGCGCACCGGCGGGCAGCTGGCACCACCTGCCGGACGAATTCCACGCAGTGCTGAGCGCAGCATTGGAGATCGCACAGGCCAGCGAGGGTGCCTTCGATCCCACGGTTGGCCCGATGGTCGAGCTATGGGGCTTCGGCGCCGCGGGCACGCGCCAGCGCGTGCCGGAAGCGCAGGCGATCGCATTGGCAAGCCTGCGTTGCGGCTGGCAACGCCTGCAGCTGGATGGCAGGCGTGTGCTGCAGCCGGGCGCAGCGGCACTGGATCTGTCCGGCATCGCCAAGGGCTTCGGTGTGGACTGCGTGCATCGCGCATTGCTGCGATCGGGTATCGACAGTGCATTGATCGAGGCCGGCGGCGAATTGTTCGGCTACGGACGCAAGCCCGACGGCAGCGCGTGGCGCGTGCTGGTGGAATCCGCCCCCGACGAAGATGCAGGCAGCGCGCTGCCACCACGCGTGCTGGCGCTGGACGGCCTGGCGGTCGCCACCTCCGGCGATCGCTGGCACCGCTTCGATGCCGACGGCGCACGCTATACGCACACCTTCGACCCACGCACCGGCGCGCCCGTTCCGCATGCCCCTGCGGCGGTCACCGTACTCGCGCCCGATGCGATGCAGGCCGATGCCTGGGCCACCGCGATGACCGTGCTTGGCGTTGATGCCGGTCTTGCCCATGCACGCAAGGCGGAACTGGCCGTGCGATTCCTGGCACGCAAGGACGGCATCCTGCTCGAATCCATGAGCCCGGCATTCGAACGCCACCTGTCCGCGTCATGAGCAGCGCCACCTCACGGGTGTGGCTGGGCAACGGGCTGGTTCTGCTGGCGCTTGCCGTCATCGTCGGCTGGCTGGCCGGCCTGCATGAGGGCGCATGGTGGAGCGCACCCACCCCTCATCGCTGGCAACTGGCAACACTCGGCCTGGCGCTGTATCTGGGCCTGTGCGCGGTCGTGCTGCTGCGTGCACGCAAGCGCGTCGGCGCACAACGCGCAGACGCCAGCGGCGTCTTGATCGTCTGGGCAAGCCAGACCGGATTTGCGCGTGAGCTGGCGCAACGCAGCGTTGCCGCGCTGCAATCGGCCGGTGTCGGCGCGTATGCGTTGCCGATCGAAGCCGTCGACAGCGATCAACTCGCATGCGTGCCGCGGCTGCTGTGCATCGTCAGCACCACCGGTGAGGGCGATGCGCCCGACCATGCGCAGGCCGCCGAGCGCGCCTGGCTTGCCGACCACGCGCAGGATCTGACCGCCGTGCAGTACGCGGTGCTGGCGCTTGGCGACCGTGGTTACGCGCACTACTGCGCGTTCGGCCGGCGCCTCGACGATCGCCTGCAGGCGCGCGGCGCCACTCGCCTGTTCGAACGCATCGAGGTCGATAACGCTGACCCGAACGCCCTGCAGCACTGGCAACGCTGTCTGGCGGAACTGGCGCCCGCACTCGCGACGCAACCCGACTGGAGCCTGCCCACCTACACCACCTGGCAGCTACGCGAACGTGTCAACGTCAATCCCGGCAGTGCGGGTGCGCCGATTTACCGACTGCGCCTGACGCCATGCGATGGCGCGTTGCCGCAGTGGAGCGCAGGCGATATCGCGGAGATCGCACCGCGTCACGCCCCGGATGCGGTGGAGTCCTGGCTGCGGCGTAACCACTACGATGGCGCGCAGCAGATCGACGGCTGCCCCCTGCGCGACTGGCTCGGCGGCGCGCAACTTCCCGTCGATACCGATGTCGGTATCGACGTGGGTGCAAGTCCCATTCTCAGCGCTAGTGCCGATGCCGATGCCGATGCCGATGCCGAAGTCAGAATCGACCCAACTACGGACATAGGTAAAGGCACTGATACAGCTACGGGGACAACCGCAGGCACAACTTCACCACTGGACGCAGATGCGTTGGTGCGCAGTTTGGCCACCCTGCCCCATCGCGACTATTCGCTCGCATCCATTCCCGAGGAAGGCCATGCCGAACTGCTGGTCCGCGAGCATCGGCACGCCGACGGCAGCCTGGGGCTGGGTAGCGGCTGGCTCTGCGCCCATGCACCGATCGGCGCAGCCATCGCGCTGCGCCTGCGCAGCAACCCCGGCTTCCACCCGCCCGCACCCGACCAGCCGATGCTGCTGATCGGCAACGGCACCGGCATCGCCGGTCTGCGCGCGCATCTACGTGCACGCATCGCAGCCGGCGCGCGGCGCAACTGGCTGCTGTTCGGCGAACGTAATGCCGCGCACGACGCGCTGTATGCCGACGAGTTGCAGCAGTGGCATCAGGACGGCTGGATCGAACGCCTGGAGCTTGTCTACTCGCGCGATCAGCAGCCGCCGCCGCATTACGTCCAACACGCACTGGCGGCCGCCGCCGACCGCCTGCGTCATTGGATCGATCAAGATGCCTGCATCTACGTCTGCGGCAGCCTGCGTGGTATGGCGCCCGAACTCGACCGCACGCTGGATTGCATCCTCGGAGCCGATGTCAGACAGCAACTGCTACGCAACGGTCGCTATCGCCGCGACGTGTACTGAACCATCGCGTGCGGCACTGCCACGCGCCCCCGACGTAGTGATTACGCAGACACCAAGCGCGCACCTGATGTTCAACTCCGCATCATCCAAGCATCCGGCCGCTGCGCGCTAACCGCGCCAGCTCATCTACTGCTGCAAGCCGTTACTGCAGCCATCTGCCCTTCCCTATGCTCCCGACCGTTATCGGCCGCCGACAACTGCTTGTGGCATTTGTCAGGCGGCCAATGGCGAAGAAGAAAGCAATCGCATTGCCCAGAGTTCACAGCCGGATTGCCCCAAGAAAAAAGCAGTAGTTCACAGCCCAAACTTCACAGAGGGCGCATCCAGTGATGCATCCGCGGCGCGAGAAGCAGTCTTTGGTCCGACGCCTCCCGCGACGAAATTCCCCGCTGACGCAGTGCTGCATCGACAGGGCACGCAGCACCATCGCTGCACCGCGCGCTGGATACACCGCTACCGCTCCGGCGTCACCGTTATGGCTCGATCACCGCATTACGCTGCCAGATCGACCAGATTGTTCGTTGTCGCGCTGCCGCCAATGCTGCGGTACTGCCCCACGGCCATCTGCACCAACGCTGCATAGGCCTGCTGCGTGCCGTCGCTGCCGGATGCATCGGCCGATAACGGCGGTCGCGGTGGCGGATCGCGCGGCTGCATCGCCTCCTGCAGCTCCTGCAGACTCAGCGCCCCGCTCTTGTCGCTGTCGAGCAGGTCCAGCAGCTGCGTGCTCGACGCACTGTCGCCATTGACCAGCGTGCTCAATTCACCGCTGCTGACACTGTCGTCGCCATCGCTGTCCAGATCGGCAAACAACGACTGCACATCCTGTCCTTGCTCACCCGGCGGCGGCGGAGGAGGCGGCAAGGCCTGCGCCAGTTCGCTCTCGCTGACGGTGCCGCCACTATCCTGATCGAGCATGCTCAGCAGCCCATCGATGTCGATCTTGCTGTCGCCATCGCTATTGGAGGACAGCGCGGTCGACAGCTCGGACGCGGTCAGGCTGCCATCGCTGTCGCTATCGATGGATTTGAACAACTGTGTCAGTGGATTGGTTTTTTCCGCCTGCGCGGCGGATGCGCTGTTGGCGGCGGCCGCGCTTCGGCTTGCATAGGACGGGTAGGCGGCGTAGCCGGCTCCGACCGAGCTGATGGTACTCATTGATTCCCCCCTGGAATTGCCGGAACCACTCCCGGCGCATGCACTGTTCCCTAGCCAGGTGGCATAGCAATGCCGTCGCTTGTCTGCGTTGACACGAACGCATCCGGGCGCGTGCCGCGGGGGCGCGATCTGCTTGCGGATACGTGAAACGCCCTAGACCGGGCTCGCCCGGATCGCCAGCAGCTCGCCGCCGCCATCGAGCACATGGCGGCTGCGCGTGGAGGAACTCAGCCACGCGGTATCGCCGGCAGCCAACGGTGGCAGGCCACTCTCGCGCCCAAAGCTGGCCTGGCCTGCCAGCAGATGGATCGCCCAGGCGCTGCCCGGTTCGGCGAAAAACAGCATGGTGCCGACCAGCGGCCGGTGCAGCAGTTCGGTCTGCACCAGATCGCGCCGCCACATCAGGTTGAAATCCTGGGTCGGCCCGTCGAGCAGCGTCGCATGTACCGTTTCCTCGCCTGCGAATCGGACGCGCTGGTGTGGCGGCAGCAATTCGCAACTGCGATGACTGCTGCCAGGGGCGCCGGTATCGCCATTGGTGCCGGCGTCATGGCCGCCATGATCAGAGCCATTGCCCTCATTGCCACTGCCGCTATCGCTTTTGCTGACACCGCCGCTAGTAGCCGTGCCGATGCCAATGCCTGCACCGGTGCCTGTGCCTGTGCCTGTGCCTGTGCGGGTGTCGGTGCCGGTGCGGGTGTCGTTGTCGTTGTCGTTGTCGTTGTCGGTGCTGATGCTGGCGTCGCTGCCCATACCGCTGGCAGCATCGCCAAACTGCAGCCGCATGCCATTGCCGTGCAACAGCACCAGCTCGCGATCGATGCCCGGGAATGCAGAAAACGCCGCGTCCTGCTCGATCTCGGCAATCGACAGGCGTAGCGACCATGCATCGGCTTCGCCGAGGCGCAGGATCTCTCGCGTCCAGCCCAATTGATTGCGCCACCGCTCACGGCGGTACTCGGTGGCCGGAATCACCCGGCTGCTCAGGTCTGTCAGCTGCATGGGCGCATTGTGCCGCAAGCGCGGCGCCAAGCCGTCATGCAGTGCTTCAGGGCTGCTGATGTGCCTTAGCGTCAATGCCAAGCCAACTCGAGGGTGTGGCCGAGACCCACGAAGCGGCTGGTGCCTCACGAAGTGAGTAGCGCTTTATGCGGCGTGCGCTGGTTTCCCGCAGTCACCGATGCTTGCGGGCGCTCGCCACCCACGCGGGCCCAAAACGAAAAACGCCCGGCTGCACATCCAAGTGCAACACCGGGCGATTCCACGTCCTTGTCGGCATCCAGCCATCCCCCGGACATCCTGTCCAGTTAGGTTGCGGCCACGCATCCTCGCGTCGAACCGTATCTCGGATCCTTTCCCATTAACGCCGTCCCACCGGTTTCATCGCCGCCCCCTTGGCAGCCTTCTTGGCGGGAGCCATCGTGGCTCCTACTTCGATCAGGTCTCGATTCCGTTCGACCGTCTTGAGTCCGATGCCCTTGACCAGTGCCAGTTCCTCGGCACTTTTGAAGGGACCGTTTGCCTGACGGTGCTCGACGATTGCCTCGGCTTTTGATCGCCCGACGTTCGTCAGCACCTTGTCCAATTCCTCAGCAGACGCGGTGTTGATATCGACCTTGTCGAGTGCATACGCATTCGAGGACAACAGCAACGCCAGTAGCAGGGACTTCAGGGCTACGGTAAATGACTTCATTGCAACGCTCCTTGTGGCTTGGGTGATGGTCCTAGCCAGCATTCCTGCCGGCGGAGCCAGTGTCCCGCGCCACATGCAGCAATCCTATCGCCAACGAACTTTTCACACAGCCGGTGAACTGCGCGCCGCCTTGTAGGGAAATACCTACCCCCAGACACGGGCGTAGAATGTGCCGTTACGTCACGTATTCGGAGTCTCCATGGACAGCGCCAAGATCGACCAATTCATCAGCGACACCTGGGACCGCGAGATCGTCCCGCAATTGGTCGATTACATCCGCATCCCCAATAAATCGCCGATGTTCGACGCCGACTGGGTTGCGCACGGCTATATGGAGCAGGCGGTCACCCTGATGGAAACCTGGGCGCGCGCGCAGGCCATCGAGGGCATGCAGGTCGAGGTGGTGCGCCTGGAAGGCCGCACGCCGTTGATCTTCATCGAGATTCCGGCAACCGGTGCCGAGTCGGGCGACGACACCGTGCTGCTGTACGGGCACCTGGACAAGCAGCCGGAAATGACCGGCTGGGATGCCGACCTCGGCCCATGGGAGCCGGTGCTGCGCGACGACAAGTTGTACGGGCGCGGTGGCGCCGACGATGGCTATGCGATCTTCGGTTCGCTGGCGGCGGTACTGGCGCTGCGCACCCAGGACCTGCCGCATGCGCGCTGCGTGGTGCTGATCGAGGCCTGCGAGGAATCCGGCAGCTACGACCTGCCGGCCTATGTCGACCATCTGGCCGCACGCATCGGCAAGCCATCGCTGGTGGTGTGTCTGGATTCGGGCTGCGGCAACTATGAGCAGCTGTGGTGCACCACCTCGCTGCGCGGGCTGACCGGCGGCAACCTGAGCGTGAAGGTACTGGAGGAAGGCGTGCATTCGGGCGATGCCTCCGGCGTCGTGCCGTCCAGCTTCCGCTTGCTGCGCCAGTTGCTGTCGCGGATCGAGGACGAAGCCAGCGGCCGCATCCTGCTGGACGGACTGCATGTGCAGGTACCGGCCGAACGGCTGGCACAGGCCAAGGCTGCGGCGGCGACGCTGGATACCGCCATCTTCGACAAGTTTCCGATGGTCGATGGCCTGGTGCCGATGCATGACGACCTCACCGAGCTGGTGTTGAACCGCACCTGGCGCCCGGCGCTGTCAATCACAGGTGTGGATGGCATGCCGCCGCTGGCGTCGGCCGGCAACGTGCTGCGTCCGCAGACCGCGGTGAAGCTGTCGCTGCGCCTGCCGCCGACCGCCGACGGCAAGGCCTGTGGCGAACTGCTGAAAGAGGCCTTGCTGCGCGACCCACCCAACGGCGCACAGGTGACCCTGGAACTGGAAAAGGCCTCATCGGGCTGGAATGCGCCCGAGATGGCGCCATGGCTGGCAAAAGCCATCGACGACGCCAGCCTGGCGTTCTTCGACAAGCCGGCGATGTATATGGGCGAAGGCGGCTCGATCCCGTTCATGGGCATGCTGGGCGAGAAGTTCCCCGGCGCGCAGTTCATGATCACAGGCGTGCTCGGCCCGCATTCCAATGCGCATGGCCCCAACGAGTTCCTGCACATCCCGATGGGCAAGCGGGTCACGGCCTGCGTGTCCAAGGTGCTCGCAGAGCATCACGCCGCTTGCCTGCGCGGCGAGACCAGCGGCTCGCCGGTGGCGGCCGACAGCGGCACCCGTCATGGCGGGCATGGCTGCTGCTGATTGTCCCCTGGACCGCCCCGCGTATGCCGGGGCGGCCCAGTGGCATTGCCGTGCGCTGCGGCACGCGCATGGACATAACCCCAACGCCTTCGTCGCAGTCGGCGCTGCACATGTGGTTGCCACGGCGGCGAATGCTAGTCTGCCGATCCCACTTCCCTCAGTGCCTGCGATGAACAATCTCTTCGGTAGCGACAGCTGGCTTTACATCATTCTGGTCGGCTTCGTGGTCGGGCTGCTTGCCCGTTTCATCACGCCCGGCACGCAGCGACTGGGTTGCCTGCTGACCATCGTGCTGGGCATCGCCGGTGCAGTGGTGGCCAGCTGGTTCGGCCGCTACATGGGCTGGTACCACGCTGGCGAACCGGCCGGTTTCCTCGGCGCGTTGCTGGGTGCGATCGCGATCCTGGCGCTGCTGCGCCTGTTCAGCGGCAGCAAGCGTTGATCGACCCGGCGTTGCTGCCGACCTGGCTGCGCCTCACTTCACGACACAGCATTTACCCATGACGTCATCGTTGACTCCCGATACCGCGCGCGCTGCGCTCCGCCTGCAATGGGCGCGGCAGGCGTTGAACGACCCTGAGGTCACGCTGCAACGTGCCTCGGTCGATGCGGGATTCCGCAGTTACTGGCGTTCCCAAGGACGCGGCGTGGACCGCATCTTGATGGATGCGCCACCTGCACTGGAAAACGTGGCGCCCTGGTTGCGCATGCACGCCCTGCTCGGCACTCACGGCGTGCGCGTGCCGCAGGTGCTTGCGCAGGATCTTGAAACCGGCTTCCTGCTGCTGGAAGACCTGGGTGTGCCGACCTTGGCGCAGGTGCTGACCGACGCCAATGCCGACGCGTTGCTGGATGCTGCGATCAGCCAGTTGCTGCTGCTGCAGCGCATTGCGCCGCCTGCCGACAGCGGCGTGTTCGGCGAGGCGCTGCTGCAACGCGATGCCGGCCTGTTCGAAGACTGGTTTCTTGGCCGCCACCTCGGCCTGCAGCTGGATTGCGGCCAGGCCGAGCAGCTGCAGTTGGTGCAGCGCCGCTTGATGGACAACGCACTGGCGCAGCCGCGCGTCTTTACCCATCGCGATTTCATGCCGCGCAATCTGATGCCGGTCGGCGACGGGCCGGCGGTACTGGATTTCCAGGATTGCGTGATCGGGCCGATCGCCTACGACCCGATCAGTCTGTTCAAGGACACCTCGGTGAGTTGGCCGCTGGCGCGCGTGGATGGCTGGCTGGAGCGCTACCACGCGCGTGCCGCAGCGGACGGACTGCCGGTGCCGCCGCTGGCGCAATTCCTGCGCGATGCGGACTGGATGGGCGTGCAGCGGCACCTGAAGAATCTCGGCATCTTCTCGCGCCTGAGCCATCGCGACGGCAAGCACTGGTATCTGGATAACGTGCCGCGTTTCATTGTCTATCTGGACGAGGTGTTGCCGCGTCATCCGGAACTTGCGCCGCTGATCGGCCTGCTGGAAGACCTGGTCAAACCTGCACTGGCGGCACACTCCGCGCAGGCCGGCGCATGAAGGCACTGATCTTCGCCGCCGGTTTCGGCGAGCGCATGCGTCCGTTGACCGAGCGCACGCCCAAGCCGCTGCTGTCGGTCGGCGGCACGCCGCTGATCGTCTGGCATCTGCGCAAGCTGGCCGCGCTGGGCGTGAACGAGGTGGTGATCAATACCTCGTGGCTGGCCGAGCAGTTTCCGCAGAGACTGGGCGATGGCAGCGCGTTCGGGCTGCGGCTGACGTACTCCTTCGAGGGCGACACCCCGCTGGAAACCGGCGGCGGCATGTTGCACGCGTTGCCGTTGCTGGGCGAGGCCCCGTTCCTGCTGGTCAACGGCGATATCTGGACCGATTTCGATTTCGCGCGGTTGTCGAGTGCGCCGACAGGTTTGGCCCAGCTGGTGCTGGTCGATCAACCCGCCTATGCGGCGCGCGCAGACTTTGCGCTGGATGCCGATGGCAAGGTGCGCGCAGATCTACCCGCAACGCTGACCTACGCCGGCATCGGCATGTATCGACCGGCGTTGCTGCGCGATTGGCAGTCGGTCATCGGCCAGCTCCCGGAGCACACCGGCACCGCGCCGCGCTTCGCGCTGGCGCCGATCCTGCGCGCGCAGATGGCGGCAGGCCTGATCGATGGCATCCACCACGCCGGGCGCTGGACCGATGTCGGCACGCCGCAGCGACTGGCGGAGCTGGATGCCCGGTTGCTGCGCGACGGCGGCTGATCGCAGCCACGCCGCTGCAAACGCCCGGCCGCGCGTCGTGCATTGCTCAATCGCCCATCTCGATGGGCTTGCAGCCAATGCGCCGGCGCCGCTCCTGCTCTTGTCCATGCGCACCGACCATCCCGACAGGTCCTTGCCCGCCTACCGTCGCGGGACCTTACGCGGCATGGATGCCGCGTAAGAGCCTACAAGGACGTACTTGCGGCGTGTCCCGCGATGGTAGGCGGGCAAGGGCCCTGCAGCCAGGCCGCAGATCAGCTGCTCTACAAGCTTCAGGCGATGTGCCTCGAATGCACCGACACTGCGATAGATGTGCAGATGGCAAGCGCTAAGCAACCTGCGCCTACCTAGCGCTGAGCGCAGTAATTCCGTCAGCTGCTCGAAGAGCCGCGATCCTCCAGCACCCGCCGCAGGAACGGCACGGTAATGCGGCGCTTGGCAGCCAGCGATTCGCGATCCAGCCGGTCCAGCAATGCCACCAGTCCGGCCAGTTCGCGTTCGCTATGGGTCAGCAGCCAGTCGATTGCTGCCTCGTCCAGTGCCAGTCCGCGCCGTTGCGCACGATCGCGCAACACCGCCGCGCGCCCTGCGTCGTCGAGCACCGGCAAGCTGATGCGGATGCACTGAGACAGCCGCGAGCGCAGATCCGGCAATACCAAGGCCAGGCCGTCGGGCATGTGCCGCGCGGTGTACAGCAAGGTGGTGCCGGCAGCGCGCGCGCGGTTGTGGAAATCGAACAGCGCCACTTCGTCGTCGCGCTGCCCGGCAATGCTTTCCACGCCGTCCAGTGCGACCAGGCTGCGCCCTTCCAGCGCTTCCAGCGCATCGCGCAACCGGCCAGTGGCGGCGTGCAGAGGCAGGTACGCCGGGGCGCGCCCGGCCTGCTCGGCGGCGGCGCACAACGACAACGCCAGATGCGTCTTGCCGGTGCCGGCGGGGCCGGCCAGATACAGCCAGTCGCTCACCTGCCCGACTGCCAACGCCTGCAGCTGCGACAGCAGGCCGTCGGGCGCGGCGATGTAACTGTCGAATCGCTGATCGGGCGGCGCGCGTAGCGCCAGTGGCAACTGCGGAACGCTCACAGCCGATCCGTGTCCTTGCCTGGGTCGATGATCACGCTGCGCTCGTTGGTGGACTGCAGCACGATGCCGGCACGTTCGCCCGCATACAGATCGCTGCGCGTGTACTGCTCATGCGCATAGCGCAGCAGCACATTGGCCACCGCCGCCACCGGCAGCGCCAGCAGCATGCCGAGGAAGCCGAACAACTGGCCGCCCGCCATCACCGCGAAGATCACCGCCACCGGATGCAGGCCGATCTTGTCGCCGACGATGCGCGGCGTCAGCACATAGCTTTCCAGCAACTGGCCGACGGTGAACACCACGCCGACGCCGATCAGCAGCTTCAGGTCGAAGCCCTGCGCCTGCACCACCGCCGCCAGCAGGGCCAGCACAATGCCGGTGGTGGCGCCCAGATACGGAATGAAGCTGATCAGGCCGGCGATGATGCCGATCAACAGGCCCAGATTGAGCCCGATGATGGACAGGCCGGCGGCGTAGATCGCCCCCAGCGCCAGCATCACCAGGAACTGGCCGCGGATGAAGCCACCCAGCACGTCGTTGGATTCCTGCGCCAGCCGGCTCACGGTGCCGATGTAGGCGCGCGGAATGACCGCGGCCACACGCTCGACCAGGCGGTCCCAGTCGCGCAGGAAGTAGAACGCCAGGATCGGCAGCAACGCCAGGTTGATCACCCAGGTCACCATCGCAAAGCCCGACCGCTGCACGTAGCCGAAGAAGGTCTTGGCGGCGCCGCCGGCCTGCTCCCAGTGGCTGCGGATCCAGTCGATCAGGCGCTCCGGGTCCAGCCAGCCCATCAGCTCCACGCCGGTCTTGGCTTCCAGCCACGGGATCGCGGTACTGATCGCCCAGGCACGCATCTGCGGCAGCGCGTCGATCAGGGTCATGATCTGGCGCTCGATCATCGGCACCAGGATCATCAGCGCCAGCACGAACAGCAGCAGCGCCAGCACGAATACCAGCACCACCGCGATGTTACGGGAGCGGCCGGCGCGCTCGATGCGGTCCACCAGCGGGTCGCCCAGCCAGGCCAGCAGCAGCGCCAGCACGAACGGCGTCAGGATCGGCGACAGCAGCGATACCACCCACAGCACGCCGACAGTCACCGCCACCCATTTCAGGCGACGCAGAAACAGGGCGATTTCGGCTTCGGGAGTCAAAGTCATTTCAAGCGGTACTCGGCGTGCTCGTTTTCGAGAATGATCGGGCCCTCGGTCGGCACCGACACGGGCACCAACGGGCTGTTGTCGCCGAGCATACGGTTGAGGCCGGAAATGCCCGTGAGCAATTCCAGATCCACTTCCATGCGGTCGCCATTGGCGCTGACCGGGCGGATGCTACGCACCACCGAGACGCCCTGCAGCGCGGCAGAGACGCGCAGGTAATCGTCGGCGCTGCCGATCCCGGTGATCACCGCGCGGTAGACCCCGGGCACCCCCGAATCCACCCGCTTGGCGTAGCGCTTGACCAGCGCATCGGCGGCGCCGTCGGCACCGGCAGCCATCGCGCGACGCGCGTCGGCGTCGCCGCTGGTCCAGCTGGACAGCACGTTGCCGTTGTCGACGAAGACCCAATCGGCGGTCCAGCCGGCGTCATTGCGGTAGAGCTTGCCGATCAACTGCATCGGCGGGCTGTACTTGGCCGAGGCGCGTGCCACTGCGGCGGTGTCCTTGCGCCAGATCGCGCCGGCCAGCACCTGCTCGGCGGCGGCACCGCCGGGCAGGCCGAGCCGGTAGCCGCGCTCGATCGCCCGGTCCAGCACGCTGCGCGCGGCATTGGCCTGCGCCACGCCGACCAGGCGCGGGCCGCTGCCGTCGTCGATGGCCAGCCACAGCACCGGCTTGGGCCGCGGCAGCGGCCACACCGGCAGACCCAGCGCGGCGATCAGGCCATCCACGTCCGATTGCCGGAAGCGCGCCACCAGCACGGTGCGGAAAGTCGGCGCGCCGGTGCGCGAGGTGCCCTGGTCCTGACGGTAATCGTAGTTTTCGACATAGCCCGGCGCGCCGCGCAATGCCTGCGAGACGCCGGGGCGGCTCATCACGCCGCGGTCGCCGGAGACCTTGCCCAGCACCGCACCGAGCGCGCGCGCCAGCGCACCGGGGCGATCGGACTCGCTCTGGCTGTTGACCGGCACTTCGGCCTCGTAGGCACTTTGCGCCTTGGCGACGTCGCCTTCGGTGCGTAGATCGGCCTGCGCAAAGGCTGGCGCGAGGGGCATGGCGACCACCAGGGCGAGAAAGAAAGCGAGACTGCGGCGCATCGACGGTTCCATGACGTAAGCGTATCCGGGTGAATTGTTGCCCGAATGGGACGCCAGCGCCAACGTGGCTGCTAAAATCGCCGCCTTTACAGCCGAGCCCTCCCCGCCCGTGACCAGCCCAACGCCTTCCAATCCCTCGCCCATGACCTACCGTGAGGCAGGTGTCGACATCGATGCCGGCAATGCATTGGTCGAACGTATCAAGCCGCTGGTCAAGCGCAGCTTCCGGCCAGAGGTGATGGGCGGCCTGGGTGGTTTTGGCGCCTTGTTCGACCTGTCCGGCAAGTACCGGGAGCCGGTGCTGGTGTCCGGCACCGACGGCGTCGGCACCAAGCTCAAGCTGGCGCAGCAGCTGGGCCGACACGACACCATCGGCATCGACCTGGTCGGCATGTGCGTCAACGACGTGCTGGTGCAGGGCGCCGAGCCGTTGTTCTTCCTGGATTATTTCGCCACCGGCAAGCTGGACGTGGACACCGCCGCGGCGGTGGTCGGCGGCATTGCGCGCGGCTGCGAGCTGTCCGGCTGCGCCCTGATCGGCGGCGAAACCGCCGAGATGCCCGACATGTATCCGCCGGGCGAGTACGACCTGGCCGGCTTCACCGTCGGCGCGGTGGAAAAATCGCAGCTGCTGGACGGCGCACAGGTGCGCGCGGGCGACGTGCTGATCGGCATCGCCTCGTCCGGCCCGCATTCCAATGGCTACTCGCTGATCCGCAAGATCTACGAACGTGCCGGCTCACCCGCCGAGTTGGTGCTGGACGACGGCGTCAAGCTGATCGATGCGCTGATGGCGCCGACCGCGCTGTACGTCAAGCCGATCCTGGCGCTGCTCAAGTCGCACGGCGAGACGATCCACGCCATGGCGCACGTCACCGGCGGCGGGCTGACCGAAAACATCATCCGGGTGATCCCCGACGGCCTGGGTCTGGACATCGACGCCAAGGCCTGGACGCTGCCGCCGGTATTCGCCTGGCTGCAGCGCGAAGGCGCGGTGGCCGATGCCGAAATGTGGCGCACCTTCAACTGCGGCATCGGCTTCGTGCTGATCGCCGCACCCGAGCAGGCTGCCGCGCTGGAACAGGCGCTGGATGCGCAGTCGCTGGCGCACTGGCGCGTCGGCCAGGTGGTCCCGGCGCAGGGCGACGAGCGCGTGCGGATCGGTTGATCGAGGAGAGCTGCATGGACGCTTCCCCACGCGCACTGCCGGCATCGGCAAGCGCTGACGATCTCCAGCATCTGAAACTGCTGTCGATCTTTCACTATGTGCTGGCCGCCATCACTGCGCTGTTTTCGCTTTTCCCGTTGATCCATTTGTTCATGGGCATTGCAATCATCACCGGGCACCTGCCCATGACAAATGCCAATGCGGACGCACCATCGATGGATCCGCGATTGTTCGGCTGGTTCTTCGTGGTGTTCGCGGCTGTGTTCATTGGCTGCGGCCTGACGCTGGCGGCGTTCATGGCCTACGCGGGCCGCTGCATCGCCCAGCGCAGACGGCATCTGCTGTGCCTGATCGTGGCCGGCATTTCCTGCTCCTTCATGCCGTTCGGTACCGTCGTCGGCGTGTTTACGCTGGTGGTGCTGCTGCGCCCGCAGGTCAAGGCCTTGTTCGCGCCGACCGCCACCGCCGCGTGACGCGCACTGCCCCATGACTTCAGCGAATCCAACCCCATGAGCCTGCGTCTGGCGGTCCTGGCCTCCGGCCGTGGCAGCAACCTGCAGGCCATTCTCGATGCCATCGCCAGCGGCCAGCTGCCGGCCGAGGTCGTCGGCGTGTTTTCCGATCGCCCGCAGGCGCCGGCACTGCACAAGGTCGATGAGGCATTGCGTTGGAGCGCCAGTCCGCGCGACTTCGCCGACCGCGCGGCCTTCGACGCTGCGCTGGGCGATGCGATCGCCGCCGCGCAGCCGGACTGGGTAATCTGCGCCGGCTACATGCGCATCCTCGGCGAGCCGCTGGTGCGTCGCTTTGCCGGGCGCATGCTCAACATCCACCCCTCGCTACTGCCCAAATACCGCGGCCTGCATACCCATGCCCGCGCACTGGAAGCCGGCGATACCGAACATGGCGCCAGCGTGCACCTGGTAGTGCCGGAACTGGACGCCGGCACGGTGATCGCGCAGGCGCGCGTGCCGGTGCTGCCCGGCGACAGCCCCGAGCAGCTGGCCGCGCGCGTGCTGGCGCGCGAACACCCGCTACTGCTGGCCACGCTGGACCTGCTCGCCAGCGGGCGTGTGGAGGTGCGTGGCGATGGCGTCCATATCGACGGTCAGTGCCTGTTTACGCCACTGCGACTAGAGTCCGCTGACACCGCACTCGCCTGAATGCGGATACGCCCTCCTCATCCTGTCTCGGACATCCTGGCGGCCCCGTGCCTCCCTCCCAGCGTATGAAACTCCTCCCGATCGCGACCGCGCTGTTGACCACTGCCCTGCTCGCCCCGGCCGGTGCCGGCCGTGCGCAACAGGCGCCTGCCGTGCCTGCGCCAGCAGCCCCTGCTCCAGGTGCGGCGCCGCCAGCGGCGCCGGCCTCTGCAGCGGCCCTGCCTGCCAGCACCTGGACGCCGCCGCCACTGCAACCCTTCGTGGCCACCTACCAGGCGTTCTACCGTGGCAAGGAAGCCGGCGATGCCACCATGCAGGTCAGCAACGGCGAAGGCAGCCAGTGGCGTATCGACATGTCGGTGCGCGGCCGCAAGGGTTTTGCCAGCATCCTGGGGTTGAACCTTGAACAGAGCACGGTGTTCCGCGTCGATGGCGACACCTATGTGCCGTTGAGCCAGAGCACGGTGCGCAAGGCGATGTTCTTCGGCAAGAAGGTCACCGGCGTTTACAACTGGCAGACCACCAGCGCCCAGTGGGACGGCGATCTGAAGAAGGAGCGCCAGCAGGCGATTCCATTGCAGCGCGGCGACCAGAGCGCGCTGTCGCTGAACCTGTCGCTGATGCGCGATGCGCAACCCGGACGCAGCCTGAGCTATCGCTACGTCGATGTCGGCCGGGTGCGCAAGTACGACTACAAGGTCGCCGATGCCACCGAAGTGGTGCAGGTCGGCGACCTGAGCTACGACGCGTTGCGCGTGTATCGCGTCAACAGCGGCGACAACGAAACCATCCTCTGGATCGCCAACGGCGTTCCCACGCCGGTGCGCATCCTGCAACGTGACAAAGGTGAGGATCAGGTCGATCTACGCCTGGTCGAATATCAAGGAGCCTGACCCATGCACACCGTTTCCCGCACCTGTTCGCTGATTGCCGCTGCCGCACTGGCCGTGGCCAGCCTGCCCGCGTTCGCCATGCAGCCGTTCCAGGCCGATTATTCGGCCAACTACATGGGCATGCAGGCCAACGGCACCATGACCCTGGCCGCCGCCGGCGCCAATCAGTGGCGCTATACGCTCACCATCCAGAACCAGCTGGCCAACCTGACCCAGAGCACGGTGTTCGAAGAGAGCAACGGCCAACTGCGTCCGGTCAGCAGCAACGACACCTCGTCGATGATGGTCAAGCGCCGCAACGTCACCGCCAACTACGACTGGAAAACCAGCCAGGCGACCTGGGGCGGCGACATCAAGCCGGACCGCCGTGGCCCGGTGAAATTGCAACCCGGTGACATGGATGCGCTGCTGATCAACCTGGCCATTACCCGCGACCTGGCCGCCGGCAAGCCGCTGAACTACCGCATGGTGGACGAAGGCCGCATCAAGCCGATGAGCTACAAGGTGGTCGGCAAGGAAACCATCACCGTCAACGGCAAGCAGGAACAGGCGACCAAGGTGTCGCGCGTGGACGGCGACAAGGAACTGATCGCGTGGGTGGTCAAGGATCTGCCGGTGCCGGCACGCCTGCTGCAGAAGGAAAAAGGCCAGGACGCGCTGGATCTGACCATCAAGGGCCTGCGCTAAGCGCCAGGCGCGCCTGGTAGGAGCGTGCCCGCGCGCGACGGGGCTTTATCGGTAACGCCCCGTCGCGCGCAGGCACGCTCCTACCAGAGCATGGGACCTGCTCGACAGGCAACCGGCCTCCGACAGCGATGAAAAGCCCGGCTGCGAGCCGGGTTTCTTCCTTCCGATCGGCGTGCGGCGGACGCTGCGCAGCACGCAGAAACGCTCGACTTTCAGGGCTTGGCCGCCGCCTTGTCACCGCCGCTGGAGAACACCGTGCGGCAGTCCACGCGGATCTGCTCGCCGGTGCTGCGCCAGTAGAACAGGTCGCAATGGCGCTTGCCTTCGACGGTCTTCTTGACCGCCACCGCATAGAACGACTGCGCGATCTCGTCGCGGCTGGCGGTGCCGTCGCTGTTCCAGTCCATGTCCTTGAACTCGACGCCCTGGGTGATCGCCATGCCCACCGACCAGGCATAGGCCAGCCACGCCAGGATCAGCACGATCACGCCGAGCAGGATCTTGCGCCGGGTGGTGAAGCGCCCGCGCAGGATCATGCGATGCGCCGGATGGTCGCGCCCAGCGCCCCCAGCTTCTCCTCGATGTTTTCGTAGCCACGGTCCAGGTGGTAGATGCGATCGATGGTGGTGTCGCCGTCGGCGACCAGGCCGGCCAGGATCAACGATGCCGACGCGCGCAGGTCGGTCGCCATCACCGGCGCGCCGCTGAGGCGCTCGGTGCCGCGCACGATCGCGGTATGGCCTTCGACCTGGATGTCCGCACCCAGGCGCAGCAGTTCGTTGACGTGCATGAAGCGGTTTTCGAAGATGGTTTCGTTGATCACGCCCACCCCGTCGGCCACGCAGTTGAGCGCCATGAATTGCGCCTGCATGTCGGTGGGGAACGCCGGATACGGCGCGGTGGTCAGGTTGACCGCACGCGGGCGCTTGCCGTGCATGTCCAGCGTGATGCTGTCGGCAGTGGTGGTGATGCTGGCGCCGGCTTCGGTGAGCTTGTCCAGCACCGCGTCCAGGGTGTCCGGACGGGCGCGGCGCACGGTGACGCTGCCGCCGGTCATCGCCGCGGCGACCAGGAAGGTGCCGGTCTCGATGCGATCCGGCAGCACCGCATGGTGCCCGCCGCCCAGGCGCTCCACGCCCTGCACCACGATGCGCGGCGTGCCGGCACCTTCGATCTGCGCACCGAGTGCGATCAGGCAGTCGGCCAGGTCGGTGACTTCCGGCTCCATCGCCGCGTTCTCCAGCACGGTGGTGCCTTCGGCCAGCACGGCGGCCATCAGCACGTTCTCGGTACCGGTGACGCTGACCATGTCGAACACGTAGCGGCCGCCCTTCAGGCGCCCGTTGCTGGTGGCCTTGATGTAGCCGTTCTCCACGCTGATCTCCGCACCCAGCGCCTGCAGGCCCTTGATGTGCTGGTCGACCGGGCGTGAGCCGATCGCGCAGCCGCCGGGCAGCGACACTTCGGCGGTGCCGTAGCGGGCCAGCAGCGGGCCGAGCACCAGGATCGAGGCGCGCATGGTCTTGACCAGTTCATAGGGCGCGACCTGGTGGGTGACCGAGCGCGGGTCGACCAGGATCGAGCGGCCCTTGGCCAGCGTGCCTTCGTCGATGGTGACCTCGGCGCCCAGTTCGCTGAGCAGTTTCACCGTGGTGATCACATCGTGCAGATGCGGCACGTTGCTGATTTCCACCGGCGCATCGGCCAGCAGGGTCGCGCACAGGATCGGCAGCACCGCGTTCTTGGCGCCGGAAATATTGACCTCACCGTGCAGCGCTTGGCCGCCGGTCACTACGATTTTTGCCATGGGAGCTTGGGGAATCCGAAAAGGGATGTCGGGGGAATGGGAAGCGTCGCCAGGAGCCTGCCGGGTCGCTGGCAGTCGGGGCGCAGGCGCAGCCCGACCGGCCAGGACCCGGCTGACGCTCAGCCTTCGTCGGGCGTCAGCGTCTTGAGCTGCAGCGCGTGGATCGCGCCGCCCATCAGTTCGCCCAGGGTCGCGTAGACCATGCGATGGCGCGCCAACGGGGCCTTGCCGGCGAATGCGGGGCTGATCACGGTCGCCTCGAAGTGCACGCCGTCGTCGCCGTGCACGTCGACGCGGGCTTCGGGCAAGCCGGATTCGATGAGTTTACGGATGGTTTCGGCGTCCAAAGGGCGTTTCCTCATAAAATGAGCGCACATTCTACTCTTCACCCGAGTCCCGCATGGCCGTCTCGCACCTGCCCTCCGCCACCGTCAGCGACGCCAGCCTGGTCGCCAGCGGCCAGCGCGTGCTGGAGATCGAGCGCGAGGCGCTGGCCAGCGTGGGCGCGCGGATCGGCAGCGACTTCGCCGCCGCCTGCCGGCTGGTACTGGCCTCGCGCGGGCGCGTGGTGGCCACCGGCATGGGCAAGTCCGGGCATATCGCGCGCAAGATCGCCGCCACCCTGGCCTCCACCGGCACGCCGGCGTTCTTCGTGCATCCGGGCGAGGCCGGGCACGGCGACCTGGGCATGATCACCGAGACCGACATCGTGCTGGCGCTGTCCTACTCCGGCGAATCGGACGAGGTGCGCATGCTGCTGCCGGTGCTCAAGCGCCAGGGCAACCCGATCATCGCCATGACCGGGCGCCCGCGCTCCTCGCTGGCGCAGGCCGCCGACGTGCACCTGGACGTGAGCGTGTCGGCCGAAGCCTGCCCGCTGCATCTGGCGCCCACCTCCAGCACCACCGCCTCGCTGGCGATGGGCGACGCGCTGGCCGTGGCGCTGCTGGACGCGCGCGGCTTCACCGCCGACGATTTTGCGCGCTCGCACCCGGCCGGCAGCCTAGGCCGGCGCCTGCTGCTGCACATCACCGACGTGATGCACAGCGGCGATGACCTGCCGCGCGTGCGCGAGGACGCCAGCCTGAGCGAGGCGCTGATGGAAATGAGCCGCAAGCGGCTGGGCATGACTGCCGTGGTGGACGCGGACGGGCGGCTGATCGGCCTGTTCACCGACGGCGACCTGCGCCGTGCGCTGGACAGCGACATCGACGTGCGCAGCGCCGGCATTGCCCAGGTGATGACGCGCAACCCGCGCACCATCGGCGCCGACCAGCTGGCCGCCGAAGCCGCACGGCTGATGGAGGATTACAAGATCAATGGCTTGATCGTGGTCGACGCGCAGCAGCGCGCGGTGGGCGCATTGAACATTCACGACCTGTTGCGCGCCAAAGTGGTTTAACAGGTTCAGTTTTCTACCGTTGGAACCCCGTTCTCACCGATTCGTGCCGATGCCCTATTCCCCTCTGCAACACCTGCCCGCCGACATTACCGACCGCGCCGCGCGTATCCGCCTGGCCTGTTTCGACGTCGACGGCACCCTGACCGACGGCCGCTTGTATTACGACCATGCCGGTAACGAGAGCAAGTCGTTCAATGTGCTCGACGGCCAGGGGCTCAAGCAGCTCGACCATGCCGGCATCCATGTCGCGCTGATCACCGCACGCGCCAGCCTGTCGGCGGAAAAACGCGGCCAGGATCTGGGCCTGCACGTGCAGATTGGGGTCAAGAACAAGCGCCTGGCAGTGCTGGCCCTGTGCCAGGAGCACGGCCTGTCGCTGGACCAGGTGTTGTTCATGGGCGACGACCTGCCGGACCTGCCGGCCCTGCTGGCGGTCGGCCTGCCGGTGGCACCGGCCAATGCGCACCCGTGGATCGCCGAGCGCGTGCAGTGGCATACCCAGGCACGCGGCGGCGAAGGCGCCGCGCGCGAGGTCTGCGATGTGGTGCTGGCCGCGCAGGGCCAGGTCGAGGGCATCATCGAAAGGTTCTCGGCATGAGCTGGAACTGGCGCACCACCCTGGGCGTGGCGCTGTTCGCCGCTGCGGTGATTTCCGGCTGGTCGGCGTGGCAGCAGCGCGCGCGTCCGGTCGCCGCGGCGACAGACGATGCGCGCGCCGACTACGTGCTGCGCGACTTCGAACTGATTGCGCTGGACAAGGAAACCGGCAAGGAATCGATGACGCTGCGCGCGCCGGAGATGCATCGCAACCGCGCCGATCGCACTTCCGAGGTCACCACCCCGGTGTTCCTGCTGCCGGACAACACCAATCAACCGTGGACGCTGCGCTCCAAGACCGGCTGGATCAGCCCCACGGGCGACGAGCTGCGCCTGCGCGGCGATGTCGAGGGCGACAGCCCCACCGGCGGCGCGACCCCGCCGACCACGTTCCGCACCCAGAGCCTGGACGTGTTCCCGAAGCAGAACCTCGCCAAGACCGCGGCCCCGGTGAGCATGAGCCGGCCGGGTATCATGCAGAGCGGGGTCGGCTTCGAGGCCGATCTCAAATCACGCCAGTACAAGCTCCTTTCCCAGGTCAAGACCCGCTATGAACCGAATGCTGCCCGCTAAACTGGCGTTTGCCGCGCTGCTGCTGCCCGCCCTTGCGATGGCCAAGACCAGCGACCGCAATCAGCCGATGGCGATCGACTCCAATGCCAACGATTGCAACATGCTCGACGACAGCGGCAAGTGCCGCTTCAGCGGCAATGTGGTGATCACCCAGGGCACGCTGGAAATCCACGCCGACACCGCCGACATCTTCCAGAAGAACGGCCAGACCGACCGCGTCGTGCTGACCGGCAAGCAGGCCACGCTGAAGCAACAGATGGACGACGGCGCGATGATGAACGGCCAGGCCGACAACATCGAGTACCAGGTCGCCAACGAAGTCATCGTGCTGACCGGCAACTACAAGGTCGACTCGCCCAAGGGCACCAACGCCGGCCAGCGCATGGTCTACAACACCAAGACCGGCAACATGCAGAGCGGCGGCGACGGCAGCCGCGTGCGCACGATCATCCAGCCCAAGACCGCAGCGCCGGCGGCAGCAGCGCCTGCGGCGACGCCGGCCGCCAAGCCCGCGGCCAAGCCGCAGGGGAAGAAGTAATGCTGGTCGCCACCGGTCTGCGCAAGAAGTACAAGCAACGCGAAGTGGTCAAGGAATTCGGTCTCACGCTCGAGGCCGGTGAGGTGGTCGGCCTGCTCGGTCCCAACGGTGCCGGCAAGACCACTTGCTTCTACATGATCGTCGGCCTGGTCGAGGCCGATGCCGGGCGTATCGAGCTGGACGGCCGCGACCTCACCGCCGAACCGATGTACGCCCGCGCCAAGCTCGGTGTCGGCTATCTGCCGCAGGAGCCGTCGATCTTCCGCAAGCTCACCGTGGCCGACAACATCCGCCTGGTGCTGGAGCTGCGCGAAGAGCTGGATGGTGCCGGCCGCGAGAAGGAACTGGTCTCGCTGCTGGAAGAACTGCAGATTACCCATGTGGCCGACCAGCTCGGCGCCAGCCTGTCCGGCGGCGAGCGGCGGCGCTGCGAGATTGCGCGGGCGCTGGCGGCCAAGCCGCGCATGATGCTGCTCGACGAACCCTTTGCCGGTGTCGATCCGATTTCGGTCGGCGAGATCCAGCGCATCATCATCCACCTCAAGGAACGCGGCATCGGCGTGCTGATCACCGATCACAACGTGCGCGAAACCTTGGGAATCTGCGATCGCGCGTATATTCTCGCCGAGGGGGGCGTGCTGGCGCAGGGGGCACCAGATGCGCTGCTAGCCAACCCCGACGTCCGTCGCGTGTATCTGGGGGAAACTTTCCGCCTTTGAGCGCGTCGCCGCGCCATCGATTTTTCCAGTCAGTGCCCGCATGAAAGCCCGGCTCCAGACATCGCTAGGACAGCAGTTGGTCATGACGCCGCAGTTGCGTCAGGCGATCAAGCTATTGCAGATGTCCACCACCGAGCTGGAACTGGAAATCGCCGAAGCGGTGGAGACCAATCCGCTGCTGGAATGGGCCGACGAGGCCGCGCATGCGGCCAACGAGCTGCCGGTGGACGCGTCGTCGGCCGCCTCCACCGACGACACCCCGCGTGAGGAACCGGCACCGGCCGAGCGCGATGACGACTGGTCGCAGGACGAACTGCAGTGGACCGGGTCGGGCAGCGGCGGCAGCTTCGACGACGACGAGTCCGGCGATGCGGCCGAGCGCGTGGCCGAATCCGAGACCCTGGCCGACCATCTGTTGTGGCAGCTGCACCTGTCGCCGCTGTCGCCGCGCGACCGCCAGATCGGCGCGCTGCTGATCGATGCGTTGGATGAGGACGGCTACCTGCGCGAGCCGCTGTCGGCGATCCTGGAAACGCTGGCGCTCGGTGCGGCGGTGGACGAGGCAGAAGTCCTGACCGTGCTGCACCAGATCCAGCGCTTCGACCCGGTCGGCGTGGGTGCGCGCACTCTGGGCGAATGCTTGGCACTGCAGCTGGCGGTGCTCGACCCGGCCACTCCGGGGCGCGAGCTGGCGCTGCAGATCGTCGCCGGCCCGCTCGAGCGCCTGCCGCGCAGCGGCGTGGCCGGCCTGGCGCACGAACTCAAGCGCTCCACCGCCGATGTCGAGCAGGCGGTCCAGCTGGTGCGCTCGCTGGACCCGCGCCCGGGCAAGCAGATCGGCGACCTGTCGCAGGACACCTACGTGGTGCCGGACTGCGTGATCTGGCGCCAGCGCGGCGTGTGGCGGGCCTCGCTGGCCGGCCGCGCGCAGCCCAAGGTCACCATCCACCGCGGCTACGAGAACCTGATCCGCAGTTGCGGCGAGTCCGACGCCGGCTACCTGCGCGGCCAGCTGCAGGAGGCGCGCTGGCTACTCAAGAGCCTGGAGGCGCGCGGCGAGACCCTGCTGCGGGTGGTGCGCTGCCTGCTGCAGCACCAGGCCGGGTTCCTGGAATTCGGCGCGCAGGCCTTGCGCCCGCTGACCCTGCGCGAGATCGCCGGCGAGCTCGGCCTGCACGAATCCACCATTTCCCGCGCGATCGCGCGCAAATACGTGCGCACCCCGCGCGGCACCATCGCGCTGCGCTCGTTCTTCGCCTCCGGCATCGACACCGACAGCGGCGGCGAGGCTTCCAGCACCGCCATCCAGGCCATGATCCGGCGCCTGATCGAGGCGGAAAACCCGCGCAAACCGCTGTCCGACGCCAAGTTGGCCGATCTGCTGAAAACTTCCGGCGTACCAGTGGCGCGGCGCACCGTTGCGAAGTATCGTGAGGCCATGAACATTTCCGCCTCCCACGAACGCGTGCGTATCGCCTGACGTTGCACCCACCGCAACGCCGGCCTGCGCCGGGTGAGTCGGAGCACCGGAAAGGTTCATTGGCCCACCGACCAATGGAGGTATCCGATGCGTATCGAGACGTATGGCCACCAGCTTGAAGTGACCCCCGCGCTGCGGGAGTACGTGGCAAGCAAGCTGCAGCGACTGCAGCGCCATTTCGACCAGCACTGTGAAGTCCGAACCCAGCTGGCCGTTCGCAAGCCAGACCATCACGTGGTCGCCACCGTCAACCTCCCCGGTCGCACCCTGCACGCAGATGCCAGCGGCTCCAGCATGTATGCGGCCATCGACCTGCTGGTCGACAAGCTCGACCGCCTGGTGCTCAAGCACAAGGAAAAGAAATGTAACCACCATGCACGCGAGGTGCGCGACAATCCCGCATGACGCTTCCCGCTTGATGCCCTCATGCCTTTAACCGATCTGATGGCGGCCGTGCGCACCGTGGTGTCGCCGGCCGCCGATCGCGACACCGTCCTGCATGCCGCCGCCGACCTGCTGTCCTGCCGCCAGGCCGGCGCCGACGAGCTCTACGCCAACCTGTGCGAACGCGAGGCCCTGGGCAGTACCGCCATCGGCCATGGCATTGCCATCCCGCACGGGCGCTGCCCCAACCTCACCGAGCCGCGTGGCGCATTGCTGCGCTTGGACACCCCGGTGGCCTTCGGTGGCGACGAGCCGGTGGACCTGATCTTTGCAATGGCGGTGCCTGCGCACTACACCCACCAACATCTGATGCTGCTGTCGGAACTGGCCGAGCGGTTTTCCGACGCGGACTTCCGTCAGCAGTTGCGCGCCGCCCCCAATGCCGACGCCTTGATGGCGCTGCTCACCGACGCACCGCCAGCACAGGCCAGCGCCGCATGAATACCAGCATCACCGCACGCGAACTGTTCGACCAGCAACGCGACAAGCTGGCACTGCGCTGGGTGGCGGGCCAGAAAGGCGAGCACCGCGAGATCGAGGCCGGCAGCAACAACGCACGCCGCCCGTCGCTGGCCGGCTATCTCAATGTGATCTATCCCAACAAGGTGCAGATCCTGGGCACCGAAGAGCTGGCCTGGCTGGACTCGCTGGATGCGCGGCAACGCTGGGAAACCATCGAGAAGATCATCCAGGTGCAGCCGCTGGCACTGGCGATCAGCAAGAACCAGTCCTGCCCGGAAGACCTGCGCGAGGCCGCTGACGAATCCAACACGCCGCTGTGGATCTCGCCCAAGCGCGGCCACGAGTTGCTCAATCACCTCTCCTACCACCTGGCGCGCACGCTGGCGCCGCGGGTGACGCTGCATGGCGTGTTCATGGAGATCTATTCGATCGGCGTGCTGATCACCGGCGAGGCGGGCTCGGGCAAGAGCGAGCTGGCGCTGGAGCTGCTCAGCCGCGGTCACCGGCTGGTGGCCGACGACGCGCCCGAGTTCACCCAGATCGCCCCCGACGTACTCGACGGTACCTGCCCGGAACTGCTGCAGGACCTGCTGGAAGTGCGCGGCCTGGGCGTATTGAACGTGCGCGACATGTTCGGCGACACCGCGGTGAAGAAGAACAAGTACCTGCGCCTGATCGTGCACCTGACCCGCCCGATGACCGAGCCCACCCCGTCCGGCTACGAACGCCTGACCGGCGATTCCGGCAGCCGGCACGTGCTGGATCTGGACGTGCCGCTGATCACCCTGCCGGTGATGCCCGGCCGCAACCTGGCCGTGCTGACCGAAGCCGCCACGCGTCTGCATATCCTGCGCACCAAGGGCATCGACCCGGCGGCGATGTTTATCGCCCGCCACAGCAACTTGCTGGAGCGACGCACGCCATGAGTATTGCGCCCTCCACGTTGATGATCGTGAGCGGGCTGTCCGGCTCGGGCAAATCGGTTGCGTTGAAGACCTTCGAGGATCTGGACTACTACTGTTCGGACAACCTGCCGGTGGAACTGCTGCCGGATTTCGTGCGCAGCCGCCTGCGCGGCAATCCGCTCGGCGACCAGCGCCTGGCGGTGGGCATCGATGTACGCAGCCGCAGCGATCTGACCCAGCTGGCGCAATGGCGCCAGGCCGCGCAGGAATACGGCATCGAGGCGCGGCTGCTGTTTTTCGAGGCCAGCGACGAGGCGCTGATCAAGCGCTACGCCGATACCCGCCGCCGCCACCCGCTTAGCCATCTCGGCCTGGCCTTGCCGGAAGCGATCACCCGCGAGCGGCAGTTGACCGAACCGCTGCGCACGCAGGCCGATGCCATCATCGACACCAGCGCGCTCAACGTGCACCAGCTGCGTCGCCGCGTGGTCACCGAATTCGCGCTCGGCAGCAGCGACCGGCTGTCGCTGCTGTTCGAATCGTTCGCCTACAAACGCGGCGTGCCGGCGGAGGCGGACTTCGTGTTCGATGCGCGCGTCCTGCCCAATCCGCACTGGGACCCGGAACTGCGCCCGCTGACCGGCCGCGATGCCGGCGTGCGCGAGTATCTGGACAAGGAACCGGACGTGGTGCGCTACAGCGCGCAGATCGTGGACCTGCTCGACACCTGGCTGCCGCGGCTGCGCAACGACACCCGCAGCTATGTGACCATCGCCTTCGGCTGCACCGGCGGCAAGCACCGCTCAGTGTATCTGGCCGAACGCATGGCGCGGCATGCGCGCGAGCAGGGCTGGCCGGAGGTGGCGACGTTTCATCGTGAGCAGGACTGAGGGGCTGGGATTGGGGAATCGGGATTGGGGAATCGGGAATCGGGAATCGGGAATCGTCAAAGCGGTGTCATGCGGCTTGGAATGTGCGTACGGTCGGTGACATCTGTGCTTTGAAGCTTGGCCTTGCGGGTTGGCCTCGGCATCGGGTCCCCGCCCCGCACTTGCTGTCGAGGCTTTGATCTTGGTGGCTCATTTGGAGCTGCAGGCCGTCCTTGTCACTGCTGCTTCCTTAGTTTTGCTGCGGGCGCAGATTGTTCGGCTTGGCGCAGGCATTGGGTCTGCGGGAAAAACTTTTGATCGGTGCATTTCGTCTGCACGTTCTGATCGGGGACTGCCTGCCAGGTGCGCGCTGCAGCGTTCGCTTGTGATGCGGTTCGCATTGGCAGACTCCGGGCGTCGCGATCATTGCCATGCGGGCAGCGGCGCGCTTGCTGCATGCGCTGCACGCGACACGCTGCAGCGGTCCTAAACGGCTATTCATTTCGCAACACATCGGTGTCGGCAAACGCTATCGCGCGGTCATGCCGACCTGTTAACGTTTCGGCATGGCCTGTGGCATTCTCCTCATTACTCATCCCGGCATCGGCGCGGCGTTGTTGAACGTGGCGACGGGGCTGTTGCGGCAGTTGCCGCTGAAGACCGAAGCGTTCGATGTGCCGCTCGATGCAGACCTGGACGCCTTGTTGCCCCAGGCCTCGTCGGCGATGCGACGGGTCGACAGCGGCGACGGCGTGCTGGTCATGACCGACCTGTACGGCGCCAGCCCCAGCAATCTCGCCAGCCGGTTGGCAAAGCTCGGCACGCCGGTTCGCCGGGTGTCCGCGCTCAGCCTGCCGATGCTGCTGCGGGTGATGAACTACCCCGAACAAGGATTGCAGGAGCTGCCCGCCACCGCGGCGGCAGGCACCCGCAACGGAGCGATCATCGACGATGCTTGAACGCGAACTCATAGTTTCCAACCGACTCGGACTGCATGCGCGGGCAACCGCCAAGCTGGTGCAGACGCTGTCGTCCTATCGCAGCAACGCCACCCTGGCGGCCAAGGGCCGCGAGGTGAATGCCAAGAGCATCATGGGCGTGATGCTGCTGGCCGCCGGCCAGGGCACCAGCGTGGTGGTGCGGCTGGATGGCGAAGACGAGGCGCAAGCCCTGCAGGCGCTGGTGGACCTGTTCGAGCGTCGTTTCGACGAGGATAGCTGAGCATGCGCCGCGTCGGTGCGGGGCTGACCGACAGGGCGTGTCCGCGCCAGGGCCGCATATGAGCCTGCGTTTGCGTGGACACGCCGCCTCGCGCGGTAACGCACTCGGACGCGCGCGCGTGCGCCAGAGCCACACGCTGGAAGTGGCCGAACAACGCGTGCCCGCCAGCCAGGTGGAAACCCAGCTGCAGCGTCTGCACCTGGCGATCGAGGCGGCACGCACCGAGATGCAGCAGCTGCGCGACCGCCTGCATGGCGCGCTTGCGCGCGAGGTCGGCGAGTTTCTCGAACTGCATGCGCTGCTGCTCGACGACCCGGAGCTGCTGCAAGGCCTGGACGAGTTGATCCGCACCCACCGCTACAGCGCCGACTACGCCTTGCGCGTGCAACGCGACCGGTTGGCGGCGGTGTTCGACGGCATGGAGGACGCCTACCTCAAGAGCCGCATGGACGACCTGGATCACGTCATCGGCCGCATCCATGCGTTCTTGCACAAGCGCGCGCCCGACCTCAAGGGCGTGGCCGGCGAGATCCTGGTCTGCGACAACGTGGCGCCGTCGGAGCTGGCGCAGCTGCAGGCGCAAGGGGTGGTCGGCATCGTCACCACCGCCGGCAGCGCGCTGTCGCATAGCGCGATCCTGGCGCGCAGCCTGCACCTGCCGCTGGTGGTGGGGGTAAGCGATGCGGTCCAGCGGATCGACGATGGCGACGTATTGATTGTCGATGCCGGCTCCGGCCAGGTCATCGTCGACCCCAAGCCCGAGCATCTGCGCGACTACCGCGAGCGCCTGCGCGCGCTGGCCAAGGAGCAGCGCGAACTCGGACGGCTGCGCTCCAAACCCACGCGCACGCGCGACAACGTCGATATCACGCTGCTGGCCAATGCCGAATCGCTGGAGGACGTGGCCAAGGCGCACGCGCTCGGCGCCAGCGGCCTTGGCCTGTATCGCACCGAATTCCTGTTCCTGCAGCGCAACGAGCTGCCGGACGAAGAAGAACAGTTCCACACCTATCGCGACACCGTGCTGGGCATGAGCGGGCGACCGGTCACCATCCGCACCCTGGATCTGGGCGCCGACAAGGCCGACCGCACCGGCCTGACCTTGAGCGATGAGGACAACCCGGCGCTGGGCTTGCGCGGGGTGCGGTTGTCGCTGGCCCGGCCTGCGGTGGCGCAGGCGCAGTTGCGCGCAATCCTGCGCGCCTCCGGCTACGGGCCGGTGCGCATCCTGGTGCCGATGGTCAGCGGCCGCGAGGAAGTCCAGCTGCTGCGCCGGCAGATCAAGAAGCTGGCCGCGCAATTGCGCGAACAAGGCCACGAGATCGCCGAGCACATTCCGCTGGGCGCGATGATCGAAGTGCCGGCTGCGGCCCTGGCGCTGGACTGCTTTATCGACGACATCGATTTCCTGTCGATCGGTACCAACGATCTGGTGCAGTACCTGCTGGCGGTGGATCGCAACAACGAGGCATTGGGCGAGCTGTATTCGCCGTTGCATCCGGCGGTGCTGCGCCTGATCGCGCAGGTGATCGCCACCGGGCGCGCGTACGCCAAGCCGGTGGCGGTGTGCGGCGAGATCGCGGGCGACCCGCGTTTCGTGCCGATGTTGCTGGCGCTGGGGCTCACCGAGTTCAGCCTGCATCCGGCCACGCTGCTGGAAGTGCGCCGTGCGGTGCGCGACATCCACCTGGGCGAGTTGCGCGTGCAGGGCGACAAGCTGCTGCGCGCGCGCGACCGCAAGGGCATCGAGAAGTGGCTGGCCACCGTCGCGCAGGGCCTGGCGCGCTGAGCGGTCGCGTCATCGCGCAGGCGATGTTCTAACGCGTTGCGAGCGGCACTGTATGTTTCGTCACCGTGCGCAAGCGATAATACCGTGCTGACTCAGCAGCGCGTCTTCCATCGGGACGTGTCCACTCTTCCAGGGAGCCGCGCATGGCCGAAGCCGTCCGCCACGACAAGACCGCGCGCCAGCTGCGACTGCTGTCCGATGCGCTCGATAGCGGACGCCTGGGCCCGGTACGCCGGCTGGTCAATACGCTGGCGCCGGCGGAGATCGGCAACCTGCTGGAGTCGCTGCCGCCCGGCAAGCGCGAAGTGGTGTGGGGGCTGGTCGACCCGGAAGACGACGGCGAAGTGCTGCTGCATGTCGGCGATGAAGTACGCGAAAGCCTGCTGGCCGACATGGACACCGACGAGATCGTCGCCGCGGTCGAAGACCTCGACATCGACGATCTGGCCAATCTGGTCGAAGACCTGCCCGACACCGTCATCGACGAAGTGCTCAAGTCGATGGACCGCGAGAACCGCGAGCGGCTCGAGCAGGTGCTGTCGTACCCGGAGGACACTGCCGGCCGCCTGATGAATCCGGACGTGGTGACGGTGCGCGCCGACGTCAATGTCGATGTAGTGCTGCGCTATCTGCGCCTGCGCGGCGAGCTGCCAGACCACACCGATCACCTGTACGTGGTGAGCCGGCGCCACCAGTACCTGGGCCGGGTGTCGCTGGCCGCGCTGGTCACCCACGAGGACAGCACGCCGGTCAATCGCCTGATCGACGACGAACAACCGGCGATCGATGTCGGCGATGGCTCCGACGAGGTCGCACGGCGCTTCTCGGACCACGACTGGATTTCCGCGCCGGTGGTGGACGACAACAACATCCTGCTCGGCCGCATCACCATCGACGACGTGGTCGACATCATCCGTGAACAGGCCGAACACCAGGCCATGAGCGCGGCCGGTCTGGACGAGGACGAGGACATGTTCAGTCCGGCGCGGCGCGCCTTTCGCCGCCGCCTGATCTGGTTGGGCATCAACCTGTGCACCGCGTTCCTCGCGTCCAGCGTGGTCAGCCGCTTCGAAGGCACGATCGAGAAGCTGGTGGCGCTGGCGGCGTTGATGCCGATCGTGGCCGGCATGGGCGGCAACGCCGGCACCCAGGTGCTGGCCCTGATGGTGCGCGGCCTGGCGCTGGGCCAGATCGGCTCTTCCAACGTGATGACCCTGCTTAAGAAGGAACTCACTGTCGCGCTGATCAACGGCCTGGTGCTGGGCGTGGGCCTGGGTCTGATCGTGCTGGCCTGGTTCCAGCAGCCGATGCTGTCGCTGGTGATCGGCACCGCGCTGACCTTGAACATGCTCACCGCCGCATTCGGCGGGGTGCTGGTGCCGGTGACGCTGAAACGGCTGGGCTTCGATCCGGCATTGGCCGGTGGCGTGATCCTGACCACGCTGACCGACGTGATGGGGTTCCTGAGCTTCCTCGGCCTGGCGACGCTGATCCTGCTGCCGTAGTCGCCGTGTCGGGCCATGGCGATCAACGTTGCGCCGAGCACACCGCGGCGACAATCAGATGAATATTCGACAGAAATCGCCGCAATGCGACATGCCAGCACAGCTGCATGCGGCGATACTGCGGGTATGTCATCGGTCAGGGGGTGTGCGTGATCCGACGTTGTCTTGTTCTTGCGATTCTTGCGCTGCTGCTGGCTGGCTGTTCCAGCATGGCTGAGCGCCACCACGACGGGCGCCGCGGCCATTTCGTCACCCGCACGCTGGAGCTGGAAGGACGGCTCTACCGCTATCAGGTGTTTGTGCCGACCTCCAAGGCGCCGCAACCGCGCCCCATCGTGCTGTTCCTGCATGGCTCGGGCGAACGCGGCGACAACGGGCGCGATCAGGCCGAAGTGGGCGTCGGCCCTTACCTGAGCGAACACACTGCCGAGTTCCCGGCGCTGGTGGTGCTGCCGCAGGTGCCCGACGACGAGGAGTGGCTGGGAATCAATGCACGCATGGCAATCGCGGCGCTGGATGCGGCCAGTGCCGAATTCGGTGCCGACCCGCAGCGCACCTATCTCACCGGCATCTCGATGGGCGGCTATGGCGCCTGGGAAATCGGCCTGATGCAGCCGCAGCGCTTTGCCGCGATCGTGCCGATCTGCGGCGCGCTCAAGGCCCCGCGCGATGAGCGTCGCACGCTCTACGTCAGCCTGGTGGCCAAGGAAGCCGACCCGTATACCGCTGCGGTCACCCAGCTCAGGCACGTGCCGATCTGGATGTTCCATGGCGCCAAGGACGACTCGGTGCCACCGCACGACGACCGTGCGCTGTACCGCGCCGCCAAGGGCATCGGCGCCAATGTGCGCTACAGCGAATATCCGGACGGCAACCACAACGCCTGGGACGCAACCTACGCAGACCCGGCGATGTGGGAGTGGATGTTCAAGCAACGCCTGCGCTGAGCGGGCGGCGCACCGCGCCGATGCGGTCTGCGCCCGGTCAGTGGTGATAGCCGGTATCGGCGGTGATCTTGCCGCGGAACACGCGGTACGACCACACCGTGTAGCCCAGGATCAGCGGCAGCAGCACCACCAGGCCGATCAGTGCGAACAGCTGCGACGACGGCGGCGCGGCGGCCTGCCAGATGGTGTAGACCGGCGGCACCAGATACGGCCACATGCCCAGCACCAGGCCGAGGAAGCCGAGCACGAACAGGCCCATCGCCAGCAGGAACGGCGGCGTATCCGGCCGCCCCGCTTCGGTGCAGCGCCAGAGCGCGAAGCCGACGATGGCGACCAGCACCGGCACCGGCATCAGCCACAGGTAATGCGCGCCGCTGAACCAGCGGTCCATCACATGCGATTGCAGCGACGGCAACCACGCACTGACCAGGCCGATGAAGATCAGCACGCTGATGGTCAGCGGCCGGCTCAACTGCCGCGCGAGCTGTTGCACATGACCTTCGGTCTTGAGGATCAGCCAGGTGCTGCCGAGCAGCGCGTAGCCGAACACCAGCGCCGCGCCGGTCAGCATCGCGAACGGACTGAACCAGCCCCAGATGCCGCCGACATAGCGGTCGTTTTCGATCGGCAGGCCCTGCACCAGCGCGCCCAGGATCACGCCCTGCGCAAACGTGGCCAGGATCGAGCCGGCAGCGAAGGCATTGCTCCACAGCCGCCGCGAGCGATGCGCCTTGAAGCGGAACTCGAACGCCACGCCGCGGAACACCAGCGCCATCACCATCAACAGCACCGGCAGATACAGCGCCGACAGGATCACCGCGTACGCCTTGGGAAACGCCGCCAGCAGCCCTGCCCCGCCCAGCACCAGCCAGGTCTCGTTGCCGTCCCAGATCGGCGCGGCGGTATTCATCATCAGATCCAGCTGCGCCTCGTCCTTGCGGAAAGGCGCCAGGATGCCGATGCCGAGCACGAAGCCGTCCAGCACCACGTACATCAGCACCCCGAAGCCGATCACCGCGAACCACGCCACCGGCAATACGCTGCTCATGTCCATCATGCGGCTCCGTCGATCGGTTCGTCGGCCGCCGACAGCGGCCGTGCCGGGGTGTGTTCACCGTGGTCCAGCTGCGGCGCGTCATGCGGGGTCGGGCCGATCTTGCCGATCTTGACCAGGTACCAGATGCCCCAGCCGAACACGAACGCATAGCCGACCACGTACACCGCCAGCGAGATTGCGGTCATCAGCGTCGATTGCGGGCCCACGGCATCGGCGGTGCGCAACAGGCCATAGACCACATACGGCTGCCGACCCATCTCGGTGACGAACCAGCCCGACACCAGCGCGATGAAGCCGCTCGGCAACATCCAGCGCCAGGTCGCCAGCAACCAGCGCCACTGCAGCAACTTGCCGCGCCACCAGGCGAACGCCGAGACCCAGGCCACCAGCAGCATCAACGAGCCCAGCCCGACCATGATGCGGAAGGCGAAGAACACCGGCGTCACCGGCGGGCGATCGGCCGCCGGCACCGAGGTCAGCGGCGCAATGCTGCCTTCCGCACTGTGGGTCAGGATCAGGCTGCCCAGGCGCGGGATTGCCACCTCGTAATCGTTGCGCTCGGCCTGCGCATTGGGCAGGGCGAACAGCACCAGCGGAAACCCCTTGCCCTGGCCTTCGTCATGCCAGTGCGCTTCCATCGCCGCGATCTTCATCGGCTGGTGCTTGAGCGTGTTCAAGCCATGCATGTCGCCAACGAAGATCTGCAGCGGCACGGTGATCGCCGCGAAGGCCACCGCCAGCTTGAGCATGCGCAGCCCGGCCTCGCGGTGCACGCCGCGATGCAGATACCACGCCCCCACCGCACCGACCACAAAGCAGGTGGTGATGAACGAGCCCAGCGCCATATGCGCAAGCCGATACGGGAACGAGGGGTTGAAGATGATCTTCAGCCACGCCACCGGATGCACGATGCCGTCCACCACCTCATAGCCGGCCGGGGTCTGCAGCCAGCTGTTGGACGAAAGGATCCAGAACGTGGAAAACAGCGTGCCCAGCGCCACCATGCAGGTCGCCAGGAAATGCAGGCGCTCGGAAATGCGCCCCCAGCCGAACATCATCACGCCCAGGAAACTGGCTTCGAGGAAGAACGCGGTCAACACTTCGTAGCTCAGCAACGGGCCGATCACGCTGCCGGCGATCCGGCTCAGCTCCGGCCAGTTGGCCCCGAACTGGAAGGCCATCACGATGCCGCTGACCACGCCCATGCCGAACGACACCGCGAAGATCTTCTGCCAGAAGAAATACAGCTCGCGCCACACCGGCAGCCGGGTGCGCAGCCAGCGCCACTCGAGAAATGCCAGCAGGCTGGACAGCCCGATGGTGAATGCGGGAAACAGCACGTGGAATGCGATGACGAATCCGAACTGGATCCGCGATAACAGCAAGGCATCCATGGAGAATCCTCCAGGAAAAAGATGGGGCAGCATCAGCGCATAGGTTGCAGGTCGATTGCCGAACACCAGTGCCGGTCGATCGCGACCTCTGCGCTACGGGATCATCATAAGGACGGTCGTGCTCGTTCCCGATGCGACACGGCGTCGCATCTGCGGCAAATTGCCGCGCTTGTGCAGCCAGCAGCGACCCACAACACGCAGCGAGTGGCCGTCAGGTGGGTGCGGACGGCGCGCCCGGAACCGCAGCGCAGGCGTGGCTCATGCCGATTCGTAGCACCGGCCGCACCTGCCTGACGTTGTCGCTTTGTTGGCCCTCTCGGCGATGCTACACCCGGTGTGCAATGCAGCGCGCATTCCTTGCACGCAGACGCGTTGCACACAGGCCGGTCACCGTGATGCACCCGGCTCTCGCAGGTGCACACCGGCACGCGATGGAAGCTCGCCGCGCTGCCCCACCGCATCCGCACGCAGGTCACCGGAAAACGCTACGGCCGCACCCGCTCCCAGACCCGCAGGAAATTGCCGCTGTACACATCGACAATGCGTTGCGTGGGCCAGCCGGCATCCATCATCGCCTGCGTGAGTCTGGGCAGATCCGCGCCGCTGCGCAGACCGGTCGGCAAGCTGGAAATGCCACCATCGAAATCGCTGCCGAAACTCAGGTGCTTCCACGGATCCTCGACGATCCCCATGGCGGCGATCTGTCGGGCAAAGGCTTCGTAGTAGCCCACGACAAAGGCGAGATCGGCATCCATGTTCGGCTTGCCGTCGGCCAGATAGGCATGTTGCAGAAAGTACGGCGCCAGAATGACACTGATGCAGCCACCGGTCTGGACGATGGCGCGGATCGCCGCGTCGTCGAGCCCGCGGTCGAGATGACGCGACGGCCGCGTCTCGGCGCCACGAGTGACGCTGCGCGATGCGGCATGCGAGGCGAAGGAAGGCACGTTGCGACGGATGCAGATGGCGCAGGCATCGAGGACGCCCTGGCTGGAGGTATGCGAAAGATCCACCAGCAGTCCGACATCGATGCAGCGCTCCACGACCTTGCGGCCGAATTCCGACAGCCCCGCCCCTTCGATCCCGCGCCACGGATTGAGCGGCGCATAGCCGGCCTGGGAGATGTCGGTATGGCTGAAATGGTTGAGCGTCACATAGGCGGCGCCGGCCCTGGCAGCGATGTCCAGACGCTCCAGCCGCAGCGCCTGGCTGCGGACTCCGCGTGGGCCGAGCATATGCGCACCCTCCAGCGACAGGATGGCGCAGCAAAGACCTTCGGCCCGAACCGCGCGCAGCTCGGCGGCGCTGCGTGCCAGCCGCATCCGACCGTTGCTCGCGGCCACCATCTCCTCGACATAGCGCTGATGCTCCACCCAGTTGTTCCAGGGGTCGAGAAACGGCGCGCCGAAGAGGTTCTCCCACAACGCGTGGGCGCTGAAGCAGGCAGCGCCGTAGCCGCCGGCCAGAAAGTCCGGGCCGCTGACGTGGTACATCAGCGGTTGGTTGCGACCTCTTGGCGAGGTCTTGGACATCAGCCAGAGGATCAGCGAGCGTCGATGCGCTTTCCAGTCGCCCTTCCAGTAATCGAAGCCACCCAGGCGCGACAGATACAGGGAGTCCAGATGCGTATCGACCGGATAGGCCAGCGCATGCACCGCCTCCAGTGTGCGGGCGGCAGGCAAGGCAGCAGAATTCTCGGACGAAACGGCATGCATGCACGAACCCCGGCGATGACTGCTGAAACAATCAAGGAATGAAGCGATGCATTTTCATCGTCGCGCGCTGGCGCGCCGATGTTTTCCAGCCAACCGATGCAACAAACAGAATCGGCCGAATGACAGTAGCCGAGCTGGATCAGCAGATCCAGCCACTCGCCTGTCTGGTGGAAAGGAAACCGCAAGACTGCTTGCGTGTTCTCGCTTCGACAGTGTGCAACAGCGCACTGCCGCCGTGTTTGCGCCGCTGGACGATCAGGCACTCAGCAACGTTGACCTATACGCTCATGTCCGCGCACGCACGCGTCGCGCCACTTCGCTGACCACGGCGATAAAGATAGTCAGACCGACCATCGACAGGAACTGCGCACGGGTGTCCGCCGAGGACGCCAGCAGCACGAAGATCACCGCCAGGATCCCCAGGGCCAGCAAGGTCAGAAACGGATAACCCCGCATGCGGAACGGCAGCGCGATGCCGGCGCGGTCGGCGCGTGCGCGCAGGATCAGCTGCGACAGCAGCGAGATCGTCCACACCAGCAGGCAGGTGGCGCCGACGATGTTGAGCAGCATCGGCAACACCTTGTTGGGGTACAGCAGTTCCAGCGCGGCTGCGGCAAACCCGAACAGCACGCTGGCGATCACCGCCACCAGCGGCACCTGCTCACCACTGGTCCTGCCAAGCAAGCGCGGCGCTTCGCCGCGTTGCGCCAATGAGAAGATCATCCGCGAGGCGCCATACAGATTGGCGTTGAGCGCAGACAGCAAGGCCACCACGGCGACAAGGGTGATGGCGGTGGCCGCGCCGGGAATGCGCGCCACCTCCAGCACGGCGGCGAACGGCGAGCTGAGCGCCGCGCTGGTCCACGGCACCACCGCCACGATCACGCTGATCGAGCCGATGTAGAACACCAGGATGCGCCAGGCCACGGTGCGAATCGTGCGTGCCAGGCTGCGGCCCGGGTCGGCGGTTTCCGCGGCGGCCACTGCCACGATTTCGGTGCCGCCGAAGGCGAACACCACCACCAGCAACGCCGAGCCGATGCCGGCCAGCCCCTTGGGCGCGAATCCGCCGTTCTGGGTGAAGTTGGACAGCCCCGGCGACACCACGCCGGGCAACCAGCCGGCCAGCAAGGCCACACCGATCAGCAGGAACACCACGATCGCAACGACCTTGAGGATGGCGAACCAGAACTCGAACTCGCCGAAATTGCGCACGCCAAGCAAATTGATCGCGGTGAAGGTGGCCATGAACACCACCGCCAGCAATGGCACCGACAACGCCGGCCATACCGAGGCGAGCAGGCCCGCCGCGCCGACCGCTTCGGCGGCGATCACCACCACGATCTGCAGCCACCACAACCAGCCCACCGTCGCACCGGCGGTCGGCCCCATCGCGTCGGCTGCATACACCGAAAACGCGCCGCTGGCCGGTTTGGACGCGGCCATTTCGCCCAGCGCGTTCATTACGATGATCACCAGCGCTCCAGCGATCAGGTACGACACCAGCACTGCCGGCCCCGCCGCGTGGATCCCCACGCCCGAACCCAGGAACAGCCCGGCGCCGATCGCCGTGCCCAGGCCCATCATCATCAATTGCCGAGGTTTCAGCGCGTGGCGCAAGGTGGGCGCGGCGGACGGAGCGTGCTCAGCAACGGGATCGGTTGGAAGCGGCATGGAAGGGTTTGCATGGATGGAATCGCGACACGATACCGCGTCGCGGCGCCTGCCGCGCCTCTTGACGCCGGCGCCGGAGCGAGGTCGATCAAGCCGGGCGGGCGCTTGCCTGCATCCACCGCCATGGATTCACCGCACGTACGCAACCACCGGTGCCGCCATGCCTGGCTGCGAACCGGCGATGCACGAACCAGCTGCACCCACAGACAAGAATCCCCGGCCAGGCCGGGGATCCATGTGACCGCACCCTGTTGCCGCTTACTCGGCCAGGTTGGTGCCCGCACCGGCGGTGGCGATCACCTTGGCCTTGACCTGTGCGGCCGGGGTGATGCTATAGGTGTAGCCCAGCGGTTCCGGGAACACCTTGGTGGTGATCCAGTTGGTGGCGTTGGCGTACGGCTTGCTGCCATCCGGGGTGCCCCAGGTGATGCCGCTACCGACGTAGTTGTTGATCAGGTCCCAGTAGCCGATCTCGCTGCTGTCGCGCGAGGTCACCGGGTTCTTGATGTTCTCGAAGTAGTTGGACTCGATCTTGGCCACCCCGCCCATGCGCACGTTGATGCCCGAGGTGGTGACGTTGTTGAAATAGTTGTTGTAGATATGGCTCAGCCCACGCCGTTGCAACGGCACGCGCGATTCGACGTTCTCGAAGCGGTTGTGGTGATAGGTGGTGCGCGCGGCCGAATTCTTGGTGTCGCTGTCGCTGTATCCGTTGAGCGCGACCTTCTGGTAGTTGTAGACGTGGTTGTAGGACACGGTGACGTGATGGGTGCCCTTCTTCATGTCGATGCCGCCATCGAAAGACGCATCGCCGGCGCCCGAGCACTTGGTCAAGGAGGCGAACACGGTGTTGTGGTCGACCCAGATCTTGGAGGGCGAGCCGCTGGAATTGCCTTCCAGCGAAATCGAGTCGGCATCTTCACCGCCCTGCAGCAGGCCGATGGTCATGTTCTGGATGATGACGTTGCTGGAGTTGCCTACCACCCAAAGCCCGAAGTTGGCCGATGAGCCGTTGGCCCCCTTGATGGTGATGTTGCTCTTGTTCTTGATCTGCACGGTCTTGGCCGGCAACTTCCACTGTGCGCAGACGTCCTTGATGCTGCTGAAGTCGAACTTGCCGGTGTAGTTGAGCACCAACCCGCCGCTGCCGGAATAACTGTCGATCGCAGCCTGCATCGCCTCGAAGGTGGTCACAGTGACCGGTGTCTTGTTGCCGCCGCCGGTGGTGCCGGCACCGTACCCGACCGGGCCGGCGATGGCGCCCGCAGCACAGGCGGACAGGGCAAGCGCAACTGCGCCCTGGAATGTCTTGATGATCATGCAGCCTCTCCCAAAGTGTGGAAAAGCGATGCGTGCTGCCTGCGCCGGAGCGATGACAACAGCAAAGCGGTGCGTGGGGGCCGCATTCTTCGCGCGATTTAAAACATAAAACAATTATCCATCACTGAAACTTTGACGCACCACGGTGTTCTCCGTGCAGGACATGCGAAAGAGACAGCAAGAGACACCCGGGACAGGACACCGTTGCGGCGTGCGCAGTATTTTTGTGCTTATGCAGATGTATTTTTCATGCATGCAAACGCAGGCGAATGCTGGTTTACTCACGCGCGCTTTCGACCGCAGTTGCTAGTGGCAGCTGCGTTTTTTAAGCATTGAAGTGCAACACGAAATGCTGCGCAGTGGTCACTGCACACGAACGTGTGTTGTGAGCTTCATTGGTGCGTAGCAGCAGCGCCATCGCAGACACGCGGTTTGCATGGCTTGTGCGGTTTACACGGCATTTGATGCCGCATTGCAGAAGACGATGCGTGATTGCGCCTTTGGATCAATCGCGACAGTGGGCGAGCACTGGCGCTACGACCAGCCTCTTTCGACATTGTCAGGCCGCTTCGGTCCGACCACGTGGTGCGTCAGGTGGTGTTCGACCGTAGCCTGGCAATCCGCATTGGATGTGTCGGCTCAGCGACACGCGGTTAAGGCATAGCTGCGTGTATCGACAGGAGGACTCTTCAATCATTGCTCACGCTGACGCATCGATGCGCAAGCAAGGCAGCGCATGCTCAATCGCGACGCGTCGCAGCTGCGCACCGCAGCCGGGCACGCTCTGCTTCACGTGCACTCATACACCCCACCCCATCCGCTCAAACAGCGCGACTAGCTGCCGCCGACGCATGCACCAGCTGCTCGCCGGGCCACGGCGTCTGGTCGTCGAGGAAGTTGCCGACCAGGCGCATGCACGCCGGGCGTTCTTCCACATGCGGCATATGGCTGGAATTGGCGAACACATGCCACCGCGCGTCCGGGATCAGGCGTGCATACGGCTCCACCGTTTCCGGTGTGGCCTCGTCGTACTTGCCCGACAGCACCAGCGTGGGCGCATTGATGCGGTGCAGGCGCTCGATGATGCTCCAGTTGCGCAGGCTGCCGATCACGTGGAATTCGGTCGGGCCATTCATGGCGTGATACACGGTCGGGTCGGCATCGATGGCGGCGAAGGTGCGCGCCACTTCCGCAGGCCAGGGCAACACGCGGCAGACGTGCTGGGCGTAGAACACCTGGCTTGCGGCGCGATAGGCCGGGTCGTCCAAGGTGCCGGCCGCTTCGTGCGCGTCCAGCGCCGCCTGGATGTCCTCGGGCAGGCGCGCACGCAGCCGCAGCGCCGCAGCGCGCCACAAGCCCATCGATGCCGGGGAGTTGGCAATCACCAGCGCACGCAGGCCGGCCGGCCGCCGCACCGCATGCTCGGCCGCCAGCATCCCGCCCCAGGACTGCCCGAGCAGCGCGTATTGCGACAGCCCCAACTGCGTGATCAGGGCCTGCAACTCGTCCAGAAACAGCCCCACCGTCCAGAAACCGGGGTCCGCATCGGGAAGATGGGTGGACTTGCCGTTGCCGAGCTGGTCGTAATGGATCACCGCGCGTCCATTGGCCGCCAGGTCCTTGAAGCTGTCCACATAATCGTGGGTGCAGCCGGGGCCGCCGTGCAGCACGATCAGCGGGCAGGCGTCGCTGCGCAGGTCGCCGGTGATGCGGTACCAGGTCCGGTACCCACGAAATTCGACGTAACCCTCGGTGGACTGCATGACCTGCGCCTGCTAACGGCAAGAATGAGCGCCGAGCCTAGCGAGGCAACCGCCGCGCGTTAACTGGCAAAACTCCCAGGTTCGTGGCGCTTTCGAAGCTCGGAGCCGGCTTCGCGCGCGGCCGGGCGCATCATCGGTCGCCAGGACGGGCACCAACCCGTGCAGCGATTGCGCCTGCCGATCGCAAACTTTCGCTGCAGGGAAATCGCCTATCGCGGCGTGCCGTCGCAGGCGCTGAACCCGCCGCGC
This sequence comes from Xanthomonas sp. WHRI 7064, assembly GCF_040202355.2. Taxonomy (NCBI): domain Bacteria; kingdom Pseudomonadati; phylum Pseudomonadota; class Gammaproteobacteria; order Lysobacterales; family Lysobacteraceae; genus Xanthomonas; species Xanthomonas sp. WHRI 7064. The sequence continues at coordinate 3,300,697 of NZ_CP167821.1, forward strand.
TTACGGCTCCAGCAATCGATAATGCATGCCGCGCACGACGGCCTCGACGCGATTGCGCGCACCCAGCTTGCGCGCTGCCGAGTTCAGATGCAGGTTTACCGTGGCGGTGGAACGGTTGAGCGCAGCGGCGATGCTCTTGGCTGTCAGCCCCTTGGCCGAGTACTGCAGGCACTCGCGCTCGCGGCGGGTCAGCACGATGTGGTGGCAGCGGCGTTCCTGCGGATCGAGCAACTCCTGTGCGCGTGCCTGGAAGGTATGCGCCAGCAGCAGGAATGGCGACAGCTGCGCTTCGGCCAGCCGTGGCGCCTCGGCGGCCACCGCATCGACCGCAGCGCTGAACGTCGCGAACGCGCCACCCGGCAGGTGCAGGGGCACGGTGACACCGGTTCCCATACCGCTATCGCACAGATAACGCGTGACCTGCCGATGCTGGCTGCCGACGTATTCCACGCCCTCCATCTCCCCGTCGCTGCGGTAGGACCACACGAATGGCGTGGTGCGGCGCGTCGCACGCTGCTGCACCGGGTCGTGCTGGTAATAGCCGTGCTCGCACCAGATGTGCTGCATGTCGCCCGGCGCATTGCGCTGCATGAACACCGACGGGGTGATCAATGCCCCTTCCAGGCTCAGCGGGACCGGCGCGTAGTCGTAGACCAGTGACTGGAAGCCCAGCCCGCAGACGTCGGAAAACACCCGGTCCAGGCAGGCATTGAGCGTGTGCAGCGCCTGCAGGTCGCGGCCCAGGCTGGCCAGAGTGTCGAACATGGTGGGTCCTTCGGTGTCGACGTATGCCGCTGGATGACATCCAGCAGGGAAAACCTAGCACTTTTACCAATGGATGGGCTTGGCGGCCACATTATCGTCACAATGCCGGTCGGATGGCTGCACTGCAGCATCGACCTGCAGACGCTCCCACGGCGCCTGCGTCGCGACCCGGCATTCCTTTCAGCGGACACCTGCATGACCGATACCTCCCGCCGCAACGATGCGGCCGCGCTGGAACGCTTTGGCTACACCCAGGAGCTCAAGCGGCAGCTGACGCTCAAGGACCTGCTGATCTACGGGCTGGTGTCCATGGTGCCAACCGCGCCGTTCTCCATTTTCGGCGGCGTGTTCGACATCAGTGCCGGGATGGTGCCGCTGACCTACCTGCTCGGCTTCGTGGCGATGCTGTTCACCGCGTTGAGCTACCAGCAGATGTCGCAGGCGTTTCCGGTCGCTGGCTCGGTGTATGCGTATGTGGGACGCGGCCTGAGCAGCGGCATGGGCTTTCTGGCCGGCTGGGCGATCCTGCTGGATTATCTGCTGGTGCCCACCCTGCTCTACGTGGTCGGCGCCAACGCCATGCACAACGTGTTGCCGGCGGTGCCGCAGCCGGCGTGGATCGCCTTCTTCGTGGTGCTCAACACGCTGGTCAACCTGCGCGGCATCGAAACCACCGCGCGTGCCAATCGCTTCTTCCTCTACGCGCAGCTGGTGGTGCTGGCGGTGTTCGTGGTGCTAGCCAGCCTGGCGATCCAGCGTGGCGTCAATGGTGCGCACTGGAACCTGCGTCCGTTCTACAACCCGCAGGCCTTTTCGCCGCAGCTGATCTTCAGCGCCTTGTCGGTGGCGGTGGTGTCGTTCCTGGGCTTCGATGCGATCTCCACGTTGTCCGAAGAAACCCGTGGCGGCAACCGCGTGGTCGGGCGCGCGACCCTGCTGGCGCTGTTGCTGGTGGCCGGCTTGTTCGTGCTGCAGACCTGGCTGGCCGCGCTGCTGCAGCCCACCCTGCAACGCTATCCCAGCGCGCAGGCCTCCAACGATGCGTTCTTCGAGATCGGGCGCCTGATCGCCGGGCCGTGGTTGCAGATCGTCATTGCACTCACGGTCGCGATCAGTGCGGCGATCGCCAATTCGTTGGTGGCGCAGGCCGCCACCTCGCGCCTGTTGTTCGCCATGGCGCGCGACCGCCAGCTACCGGCCTTTCTGCGCTACATCCATCCACGCACCGGCGTGCCGCAGCGCGCCATCCTGCTGGTGGCGGGCTTGAGCATGGTGCTGGGCGAAGTCTTCGTCGGCCAGATCGCGCTGCTGTCCTCGTTGTGCAATGTCGGCGCACTGACCGCCTTCATCCTGTTGCACGTGGCGGTGCTGTGGCATTTCCGCGGACAGGGCCGCAGCGTGCTGTTGCATGTTGCCACGCCGTTGATCGGCATCTTGATCCTGGCTTATGTGCTGATCAATGCCGACCAGCATGCGCAACTCGGCGGCACGGCCTGGATGGTGGTCGGGCTCGCAGTGTTGGGGTTTCTCAAAGCCAGTGGTCGCTCGACCGACTTCCGCGCCAGCGACGCGTTGGAGTAATCCGTCGCGAGCCGATATGCAGCCTTGCTGCTGGCTGCCGGAGTCGTCGACATGCCTGCTTGCAGGGGCGTAGAGCGCGCCTTGTTAAAGCCCGCAAAGGTTATGCGCGCTCGCCATCCAGCATGCAGCGTATCTACCTGCATCGCCTGACAGGTTGATCAAGGCGGCGCTGCCGGTGCACTGCGCGATCGCACTTGCCGCAGGTAGAGCGGCGTACGTGTTGCAGATGATTCCTGGAATGCGGCGCCATGCGCATGCGCATGCGCAAGGCCACTGGCAAGTCGTGCGCACGTCGACTGCTGCGTGCAAAACACGATGATCTTTTTATCGACTGCCAATCTCTGAACGAGATTTTCAGCACATATTCAGCTTTGAACATTCGCTAGTCTCGTTCGGCGCCAACGATGGCGCCCGCAGGCTGTGGCCCCCGCCGCAGCCTGTCGTTCCCTGACGAGAAGGACTATCCATGAATCGCAAGAATGCCTTGTACCTGGCGCTGTTTTCCGCCGTTTCCGGCTCTGCACTGGCAACGCCGCCGACCGAAATGGATGCGGCACCGGTGAGTACCGCGCCGCAGGCGGCCAAGCTCGGCGCAGCGACGTTGCAGTCGGCAAGTCTGCGTGGCGGCATCCTGCCCACGCGTGTGGTGCAACTCACTGCGCCCACCAGCACCGAGATCGGTCGGGTGCGTGAGCGTCGCATCGCACAGGTCAAACATGGGCAGCCTTTGCAGATCGGGTTTTCGCGCGCAGTTGCCAAGCCCCTGGTGAATCTGGCCACGCTCGATTGGCAGATGACCAAAGACGGCTCACGCGTGGCGACCTTGAAGGTCGGCTCCGCGCAGGCGGCCTCGCTGCGTGCGTCGCTGATCCTGCGTGGTGCCGGCGCCACGCCGGGCGATCCGTCCAAGGTGACGCTGCGCTTTGCCGGCGACGATGGCCGGGTATTCGAGCAATCCGGTGCCAGCTTCGCCGCCAGCGGCGACGCCATCGGCTGGTCGCCGACCGTCAGCGGTGAGAATCTGTTGGTGGAACTGTCGCTGCCGGCCGGCCAGTATCCGGAGAACTTCAGCCTGAGTATCCCGCAGCTGTCGCACCTGGACATCAGCCCCACCGCCAGCGCGCGCGACATGATGACCATCGCCATCGGCGAGAGCGATTCCTGCCAGAACGATATCGTCTGCCGCGCCAATCCCACCGCCGGCTTCACCAATGCCGCAAAGGCGGTGGCGCGCATGGTGTTCACCACCAGCCAGGGCTCGTTCCTGTGCACCGGCACGCTGCTCAACAACACCAACTCGCCCAAGCGCAACCTGTTCTGGACTGCAGCGCATTGCATCAGTACGCAGACGGTCGCCAACACACTGCAGACCTACTGGTTCTACGACGCGGCCACCTGCAACGGCAATACCGCAAGCTCGCAGGCCACCACCTTGACCGGCGGTGCATTCCTGCGCCACGCCAATACCACGCGCGATACCGCGTTGCTGGAGCTGAAGACCGCACCGCCAAGCGGCGCGTTCTATGCGGCATGGAACAGCGCGGCGATCGGCGCGACCGGCACCTCGATCGTCGGCATCCACCACCCGTCCGGCGACGTCAAGAAGTATTCGCTGGGCACCGTCAATGGGCTGAGCACCAGCATCGACGGCAAGAGCCCGCTGTACCGTGTGGTCTGGAACGATGGCGTCACCGAGGGCGGCTCGTCCGGCTCGGGCCTGTTCACCGTCGCCAGCGGTGGCGCCTACCAGCTGCGCGGCGGCCTGTATGGCGGCTACTCGTTCTGCACCGCGCAGACCGATCCGGATTACTACTCGCGCTTCTCGGACGTGTATTCCAGCATTTCCACCTACTTCGGCCCGTAAGCGGGTGATATGCGTGGCAGGCGGGTAGCGCCTGCCACGTGCGACTGCGTCTGGCCTGTACAGAGTGTGGTCGATTGTTTGATGTGCTGTGTGGATCGATCTGTGCGGGTTGATGTTTTTTGCACTGACCCTTGGACCTTATCGGTCACGCGCGTCAGTCGTCATGCACTTCATCTGCAGCGCCCGGATGATGCAGACTTGGCAGCTCGTCCTTCACCTGGATCGGCATGCCCGTTCAACGCACTCCTTGTGTCATCGCCGTAGCTGCACTCCTGGCCTTGTCGCTACAGGTCACCGCCCATGCAGCCGGCAAGCCCGCCAATCGCGACGACGTCAAGGCCTACGCGCTGCAGCTGTGCCTGGACAACAACTATGAGCGTAGCGGCAAATACACCCCAGACCAGCTGCGCGATCGCTCGTATCTGCTGACGACCTACGCGCTCGACAATGCCAAGACCGGTGCCACCGACCGCCTGCACCGTTTCGTGGCCGAGCAGACGGCAGATTTCCATCGCGCCGAAGTGCCGATGAAGGACGAAGCCCGCCGCGGCCCGTTCAACAGAATCTTCGCGCAATGCATGGCGTTTTATCGTTCGCCTGCGTTGAACGCGTTCATTGCACAGGAACTCTGAAGGCAATCGATGCAAGCCCCCCGTTGGAAGGCAACGGATGGATCGGCGTGACCGATTCGGGGCGGGCCATAGGACCGCGCAGTGCACGCACCGCGTGCACCGCAGGTGCAGCTCTTCTGCATCGGGCGCGGGCATGCCAGTGCCGAGGTTTACGTGAGCCATTCGCAAACCCGGCAGCCCCACGATAGTCTGGCGCAGTGCCACGCCCCGCCTGGCACATCCTCTTCCCCGTTTTGACAGGAGCCGTCATGTCCGCCGCTTCGCCACGCCCTTCCCGTCGCCAGGTGCTGCGCATCGCGCTGGCAGCGGCCACGCTGAGCGTGACGAGCCAGCTCGGTGCCGCACTGCGGCGCGCACCGAAGGAAGACCCTGCGCCGTCCGATCCGGCGTCACCGGCGCCCTTCCCGGCCAACGGCAGCGTGCTGGTGCTGCTCGGCACCAAGGGCGGCCCCACGCCATCACCGCTGCGCGCCGCGGCCGCCAATGCGCTGGTCATCGACGGGCAGCCCTACCTGATCGACTGCGGCAATGGCGTTGCACAGCAACTGGCCAAGGCCGGCATCCGCCTGCCTGCGCTGCGCGACATCTTCCTGACCCATCATCACTCTGACCACAACGCCGACCTGCTCAACGTGGTCTGGCTGGCGTGGGCCAGCGGGCTGCAGACGCCGGTGCATTTGTACGGCCCGCCCGGTATCGCCAGGATGGTGGATGCGTTCGTCGAGATGAATGCCATCGACATCGATGCGCGCATCCGCGAAGAAGGCCGCCCGCCGTTCAAGCAGCTGATCCATGTGCACGAGTTCGACCAGCCCGGCACGGTGCTGCAGAACGACCAGGTCACCGTCACCGCGACGCTGGTGGATCACTACACGCTCAAGCCGGCGTTCGCCTACCGTTTTGCCGCGCGCGACCGCACGGTGGTGTTCTCCGGCGATACGCGCTACCTGCCTGCACTGGCCGAATTCGCGAAGGACACCGACATCCTGGTGCACGAGGTGATGTACCTGCCCGCGCTGGAAAAGATGCTCAAGACCAACGACAACGCACCGACCTTGCTCGACCATCTGCTCAAGAGCCACTCCACCAGCGAAGAAGTGGGCAAGATCGCTTCAGCAGCCGGCGCAAAGATGCTGGTGCTCAATCACTTTGTGCCTGGCGGCGACCCGACGATCACCGATGCGATGTGGAGCGAGGGCGCGCGCAAGCACTACGCCGGGCCGATTGTGGTCGGCAAGGATCTGATGCGGTTGTAGCGGAGCAGCCGGGCACTGCAGCGATGGATCCGGCTGCGCACTGTCGTCAGCGCATTTGACCTGTATCCGGTGGTGAGATCGCCAACAGCTATCAAGCGGCGCGCAGTCACCAGACATTGTGCAGAGCGGGCACGACACAGCAGGCGATACTGCATCTCTGGTCCGTGTGTCCAAGAGCGGCTAACCCGTAGCAAGCAGTCGTCAGGTGCGCGTGGAAGGCGCGCTCGGAACCGGGGGTGGAAGGGCGCGACGAGCGTTTCCGGTTACGCTCAATCGAATCGCGCGCAAGCGCGCTCCTACATTGGTCTGGCCCGTGCTGACTGCCCGTACCGGCCTTCCTTGCCTACTGCGCGGAGCACGCCGCCCGTCCCGTATCGCGTTGCCGAGCCGGGCCAGGACGTGCTGGCGCCGTGCCGGTTGTGGGCAGCGGCTGCGCCTGCCTGCCGGCGGTGCCCCAGCGTTGCCAGCCGCTCTACGTCACCACCGGACTGCGCAGGCCCCACACGCCCGCACCTGCCTTGCAATACGCGTCGATAAACGCCTGCTGTGACGGCATCTGCTCCACCGCGTGCCGAATCGGCTGGGCGATGCCGTCGAGCAGGCGGCGCAGGTCGCGATCGGACAGCGCGCGCGCCAGCGGATGATGCTGCTCGGGCACGATGCCCTGCCCCATCAGCACATGGGTCCAGGAGTCGACGCGGAACAGTTCATCGGCCGCTTGCCAGGCGTGTGCGCGTTCGCGCCAGGCGCGCAGGCGCAGCGCCAGCGAGTCGGGCAACTCCATCGCGCGGCATTGGCGCCATAGCGGTTCGTCGCGCTGGGTGGCGTGGTAATGCAGGATGATGAAGTCGCGCACATGTTCCATTTCGGCGCGGCTGATGTCGTTGAACAGCTCCACCTGCGAGGGCGCAATGCCATCGGCCGGGAACAAGCTGATCAGGCGCACCACGGCGGCGATAGTGAGATGGATGCTGGTGGATTCCAGCGGCTCGATAAAGCCGCTGGCCAGGCCCAGCGACACCACGTTCTTGTTCCAGGCCTTGAGGCGGCGGCCGGTGCGGAACGGCACCAGCCAGGGGTCTTTCAGCGCAGGCGCGGCCACATCGCGTAGCAACTTGGCATGCGCCTCGTCGTCGGACAGGTGTTTGCTGGAAAACACCAGACCATTGCCAACGCGATGCTGCAGCGGGATATGCCAGCGCCATCCGGCTTCGTGCGCAATGGCGCGGGTGTACGGCACCGGCGGGCCAAGCGCTTCGGTCTGCACCGCAACGGCGCGATCGCACGGCAACCAATGGCTCCAGTCTTCGTAACCGGTGTGCAACGCCTGCTCGATCAGCAGGCCGCGAAAACCGCTGCAATCGATGAACAGGTCGCCCTCGACCACCTGCCCGTCTTCCAGCAGCAAGCTGGCGACATCGCCACTGTCCTGCTGCAAGGTCACCTGCTGGATCCTGCCCTCGATACGCCTGACGCCACAGGCTTCGCTGCGCGTGCGCAGGAACCTGGCATACAGCGCGGCATCCAGGTGATAGGCGTAGTTGACCGCAGGCTCGCGCAGCAAGGCGAAACGATCCACACGCGAGGCCACGGTTTCCAGGCAGTAATCGCCAAAGCTGCCCGGCATGCCGCGGCGCTGGCTCTCCAGCCACAGATGATGGAAGGCGCACACCAGCGTGCTTTGCCCGGTGATGCCGAACGGATGAATATAGCGCTCGCCCTGGTGGCGCCAATGCTCGAAGGAGATCGACAACTTGAAGGTGCCGGCCACCGCGCGCAGGAACTCCTGCTCGTCGATCTGCAGGAAGCGATGGAAGCTGCGGATCGGCGGCACCGTGGATTCGCCCACACCCACGGTACCGATCTGCTCGGACTCGACCAGCGTGATCTCCAGCAGCTCGCGGAATTGATGCGACAGTGCGCAGGCGGCGATCCAGCCAGCGGTGCCGCCGCCGGCGATGACGACCTTGCGAATCGGGGCCTGGCTCACTGCGCGCTCCTGGGTGATGGATCCGGGGTGAGGTCTTGATCGATCGTCTGGACAACGCGGGTGGCCCGCAGGGAGCGGAACGCGCGCGTGGCGCCTGCCAATGCCGCACATGGGCCCTGCCCGCCCGGTCGCTGCGCAGTTGTCCCGCCCGTGGCCTGGAAGCCGATCGCGCGCATCAGCGGTTGAGCCTGCCGAGCAACAGCGCGCGCAGCTGTCGCGCCAGCGTGGGGTCGATTGGGCCCAGCGCATGCCGTGCCTGCTCGGGCAGGTGCTCGCCCGCGCGCTCGGCAGGGCCGAACACGTAGTAGTCGAACAGGGCGCGCCAGGCCTCCTTTTCCGCTGCCGGGCGGTCGCGGATGGCCCACAGCGCGTGATACAACGCGGGCATCGGCGCCGGCAGATGCGCGGGCGCGCTGCTCCACCAGTAGTTGACCAGCACGTTGAATGGCTGCAGCGATTGCACGTGATGCCACCACATGCCGGGAATGAACACCGCATCGCCCGGCTCCAGCACGGCGGTGCGCGCCTGCGTGAGCGCTTCAGCGAAGCGTGGATACCGCAGCAGATCCGGATTGGCGATATCCACCATGCTCACGACCTGCCCACCCGGCGTGGGATCCAAGGGGCCGGGATACAGGTTGGCCACCTGCTCGGGCGGAAACAGCGTGAAGCGACGTTGCCCCACCGCGCAGCAGGCCAGGTTGTTGGGCGCATCGTAATGGCAGGAAGCAGTGACGCGATTACCGATCCAGATACTCGGCTGCACCCCGATGCCGCTGGCGGCGAAATCCAGATCGTTGCCTGCGCGCAAGCCCGGGAGATTGTCGTCAATAGGCAACGACGCCAGATAATATGTGGGTGGCTGCGGATCGTCGCGATGCGTCACGATGGCTTCCAGCAAGCTGCTCAAGCTGCCGCGCTGCACCTCGAAATTCAGCGCACTGCAATCGTCGGTATAGAACGGCCGGCCGGCGATCTCCGGGCTGCCACAGGAATACTGCAGGGGGCGTCCACTGTCGTGCGCGCGCAGCAGCGCCATCGCCTCCTCGGGGCTGCGCAGCCCGGCCTGCACCAGCGACCAGTCGCGTGCAATGCCACGCAGCACCACCGGCTCGGCGGCATCGCACAGCGCGGCAAGCGGCAGCGCGTCGGGGTGGCAATCGCTGCGCTCGGCGACGGCCGCGAGGGAGGAGAAGGCTGCGCCGGTCGTCATGCGCTCAGGCGAACGCAGCAGTCGCAGACGCAGTGTGCGCCTGCTGCAGGCGGCGCTGCTTCTCGGCCATCAGCCGACGCACGTTGTGCAGCGAGGCCAGCATCAGGAACGCAGCCTCCAGATAGCCGGCCCGATGCAGTTGCTGCAACTAGGACGCATCAAGTGCGGCAAGCCGCTCGCGGTCGATGGCGAACAGACCTTCCAGCTTGGTGGCGTGGGTGGCATCCAGCGTGACATCCAGCTGCACCGGCTGGATCAGCCCCAACGCATCCAGCGCGGCCGCCATCGCCTGGCCGGCATCCACACCGTCGCGGATACCGCGCAATACACCGATGATGTGCTCCAGGTACGGGCTATGGCCGCCCTGCGGCAGAAACACCGCCTCGCCTTCGTGACGGCTGATGCGTGGGTGCTCCAGATCGACGTGGATCACCGGCTCCTGCACCAAGGCGCCATCGATGCGCTGCTCCTGGAAGCCGATCAGAAACGGACCCTTGGCGACGATGCCCGGCAGATAGCTGGCAGTCCAACGGCCGTCCTGCAGGAACAGATTCTCGTCCTGTGCAAAGCCCAGCAGCGCCACCGACTGGTAGCCGCCGGTGGCCGGATCCTTGCGAAAGAACAGCGGGTACTCGCGCTGCAGCTCGGCGTATTCGGTGACGAACGCCGGCACCAGGCCGAGCGCATCGCCGAACTCGGCACCGAAGCGCAGCACGACGCGCAGATCGTGATGCGCCACATTGTTGAGCACTGCGTATCGCGTCATCTGAAACTCCAACGGTGCTCCGCCACGGAGTACCGCATTGCGTGGAATGCGTCGATCGCGCGGCCGGGTGGCGCGCCCGCTGTTGGCGAGCATTGCCAAAAAGCGCCAGGCCGGCAAGCGGCACAGCAGCATGGGAACAAGCCTGCTGCACTCGGCGTCGCTGCGCTGCCATAGCGGCCACCAGCAGGCGGGCGTTTGCTTGCAAGCAACCGCAATGCGTGCCGGCCGCATCCACGAATGCGTCGCGGCATCGAGGTCGAGCCTGCAGTTGCGGTCGCCAGACCAGCGCCACGCAGGCTGACGACGCGACCCGGCCACTCCGCGCAACCAGCGAACGATTGCCCGGGTGCCTTCAGAAGAAGCGCACCACGGGCCCACACCAGCCTGCACGTCGGCATCTGCCCCAACAGGCACCGGCTGCGCTCACCGGGAGGGAAGTGAGCGCAGCCGGTGGGTCAGAACGCGTAACGCACACCCAGCGTGTAGCGCGGCTGCTGGTCGATCAGGCGGATGATCTGCTTGTCCGAGCGCCCATGCCAACGCACGTCTTCGCCGGTGAGGTTGATCGCCTCAAAGCCCACGGAAAGTTGCTTGCTGAAGCTGTAGCTGACGCTGAGGTCCCACTGCTGATACGCCTCGACGTAGTACGGATTGCGGTTGGCATTGTCCTGGTTGGCGGCGATCAGATACTCGTCGCGCCAGTTCCAGGCCAGGCGCGCGCTCCAGCCGTATTTTTCGTACATCAGCATCACGTTGGCGGTGTCGCTGAGGCCGAGCAGCGCGAACTGGTCGCGATCGATCACCGTGTTGTCGAAGCCCACATCGCCTTCGACGATGGTGTAGTTGGCATAGATGCCGAAGCCGGTGCTGTCGAAGAAGTACTGCCCGCCCAACTCCCAGCCGTGGATGTTGGCCTTGTTCTGGTTGACCGGGCGCGACACGTCGAACTGATACAGCGGATCGGAGGCATTGCCGACGATGTCGTAGGCGTTCTCCAGTGCCAGACTCTGCGCGGAGCTGCCGTTGTAGGCGGCCAGCCCACCGGTGGCCGCGGCATTGCGCAGCAGCGCCATCGCCGCAAACAGCGAGGTGTCGTTGGCCGAGCACGCCGCCGCGACGTCGTTGCCGGAGGCGCCCACCTGCGCCGCGCAGGCGCCGCTCTGCAGGAACGCCAGCGCGGCCTGCGCGTCAGGACCGGAGGTGGGATCGCTCAGCCCGTACAAGGATTCGCGCGAGACTGTGTTGCCGATGAAGTTGCTGACGCGCTTGTTCCAGAACGTGGCCGACACGTAGCTGGCATCGGCGAAGTACCACTCCAGCGCCAGATCGAGGTTGTCCGATTCCAGCGGGTCCAGTTGCGGGTTCTGCGAGCTGCCGCCGGCACGGTTGGAGGGATTGATCAGGATCGAGCCATTGGGCGTATTCGGCGTCGGGCCGGCAATCAGGTTGTTGTAGGGCGCGCGTGCGATGGTCTGGCCGAACGAGGCGCGCCCCTTCAGCTGATCGGAGATGTCGATGCTGAAGTCCAGATTGGGCAGGATGTAGTTGTAGCTGGTCTTCTCGCTGAAGGGCTGCTGCTCGGTGGAGCGCAACAGCTGGAAGTCGTTGTTGGCCTGCCACAACAACGCCGTGGGCGTGGCCACCTGCGAGGTGGATTCCACATCGGTGCGCTCGTAGCGCAAGCCCAGCCGCGTATTGGTGGTCATGCCGGAGATGTCGCCCTTCAGTTCCAGCTGCACGTAAGCGGCGCGGGTCTTCTCTTCCACCTGGTTGTCGGCGCTGTATTGCGGGTTGTAGCGAGTGGTGGCGCCGTACTGGCTGCCACCCCACAGCGCCAGCTGATCGGCATCGCCGCGCCATGCATTGGGCGCGGCGCCATTGGCGTTGAAGTCCTTGAACATGCCGGTGATGCTCACCGGCCGCAGCAGCGCCTGCATGCCGGGCTCGTTGCCGGCGTTGGCCACACCCCAGTCGCCCAGCGTGGAATTGGTGTCGCTGGTGAGCCGGTTCATGGTGGTATTGGCGGTACTCACGCCGAACTGGAAGCGTCCGTCCTCGAAATCGAAGGTGCCGTCCATGCGGCCTTCCTTGATCTCGGTGACCTGCGATTGATAGAAGATGCGCAGGACCTGCGAGCCAAGCTCGGCGGGGGTGAAATCCGGGTTGAGCACGCCGTTGGTGCCGGCCAGGGAATCGGCCGCGGTGGGATACCAGGTGCGTGCGCCGATCGGCAGGCCATTGTTGAAGCGCAGCTCCTGCCCCCATTGACCGCCGCAGGACGGGCCGTTGCTGCAGTTGTTGGTGCCGGCGAAACTGAAATACGTGGCGCTGCCGCCGGTGACCGGGTCGTTGGGCAGGCTCTTGGTCTTGGAGTTGTGCGCATCGAAGGACAGCTGGAAGCGGTCGCTCACCTGCCAGTCGGCATTGAAGCCGAGCGAGCCGAGCGTGTATTTCTGCTCGTTGCGCTGCTGCTCCATGCCGAAGTCCTTGGCGCCGTTGGGCACGTCGCGCAGATACACCGGGGTGGCCACCGCCTGGCCGGTGTCGAAGGTCAGATCGGTGAAGCTGTTGGCGCGCTGCAGCCAGATGCCCTGCTCGCCGCGCTCTTCGCGGATCTCGTTGGACGAATAGGTGTAATCCAGGGTCAGGGTCAGGCTGTCGCTGGGCGCGAACTGCATCACCGCCTGGCCATTGGTGCGCTCGCGCTGGAAGTCGGCAAAGGCATAGCGCAAATCGTTTGGCATGCCGTACAGCTGGCCGATCGCCGGCGCGTTGGTCACCACCGCATCCGGGCGCAGGGCCGGGTCGGTGCCGGTCCAGCGCTGGATATTCCAGGTGTTTTCGGTGGCCTGCACCGAGCCGCCATGGCGCTTCTGGTAACTACCGCTCAGGCCGATGCCGAAGGTCTTGTCGGGATTGGTATAGCTGAAGATGCCCGAGACTTCAGGAGTGAGCGAATCGCCGAACGGCTGCGAACGATCCGACACCATCTTGGCGCCAGCATTGGCCACCACGCCTTCGTGATTGAACGGCTTGTCGGTCTGGATGTTGATGGTGGCGCCGATGCCGCCGCTGGGCGCGGTGGCACGGCTGGTCTTGAACACCTCGATGCCGGTGATGGCTTCGGAGGCGAGCTGGGCGAAGTTGAACGCGCGCGTGCCCACATCCACGCCACCGATCGGGGTCTGGCCCGGCGCGCCGAACGCATCGGCACCGGGAATCAGGCGGCCGTTGAGGGTGACGGTATTGAACTGCGGGCCGAAGCCGCGCGCGGTGACCTGCGCGCCTTCGCCATCGCGGCGCTCAATCGAGATGCCGGTGATGCGTTGCAGCGACTCGGCCAGATTGGTATCGGGGAATTTGCCGATGTCTTCGGCGCTGATCGCATCCACCACGCCGGCAGCATCGCGCTTGATGCCCATCGACTGATCCAGGCTGCTGCGGATGCCGGTGACATTGACCGCATCCAGGGTGGTGGCGGTTTGTGCGCCGGACTGCGGCGGCGACACCTGCTGCGCGGCAATGTCCTGCGCAAAGGCGGGGTTGATCACCAGGATGCCACCGACGAAGGTAAACATGGCCTTCGACTTGAACTTGCTCAACGTACGACGCATCGATCTATCCTCGGGTCTGGAGTCCAACACCCACGGCCGTGATCGCGGAATGCGACGCGGCGCTTGCCTGGCCACGCGCCTGGACGGCACGCGACATACATCCCTGCACAGCACTTGCTCTGATCCGCCGCCTCGACTGCCGGCGTATCCCCCTGATGCCAGCCGTGCGCGCGCCACGTCCCTGACGGACGCGGCCTGCTGCTCGACCTGTACAGCACCTGCGACTGCCTTCCCAACCAGTACGCCTGCAAGACGTGCACTGCCGCGCGCCTCTGCACTCAACCCCGTGTCAGCAGGCGATGCAAAACCTGATAGCGCTAACACGCGGCGCAGCCTAGTCATGCGTGCCTGGGCTTGTCACCGTGCGTTGCAGCAAACACACCAGGCCACACGTAGGCATAAAACACCGCGTGCGCTTGAGTCCGCAGCACGAATGCAGGCGCAGCGTGGCTGTAAGCGTTACCAGCTTGTGACCTCTGCAAATGCGTTGCAGTGGCGCAGTCGCGCGTCATCGCGTAGCAGCGAGAACGCCACATGGAGTAGTTGCGCAAGGCATCGCGAGGATCGCAACGCGGCAGCTCTCAGTGGCCACGTGCTGAGCGGCGCATCCACGTGGCAGTTGACGCCGATGCGAGCACACCGTTGCGCGTCTATCTTCGACATCGGACTGCACCGCGCAACGAAAAACGGCGCAATCGCTGCAATCGATTGCGCCGCTGGCGACGGTAAGTCGCGTGTACTGAAGGCCCGCAGCATCTACGCCATTGCAGCGCAGATGCCTGCATCGGCAGCCGCTAGCCGATCGTATTGACCTGGTTGTCGCCACGCTGAGCATCGGGCAACACATGGTCCGGATCCAGCGTCACATGCAGCACTTTCTGCGTGGTCGGCAGCGTCAGCTTGGGCGCGGTGTTCTGCAGCCAGGTTTCCACCGGCACGCGGCGGTCCAGATGGCTGCCGTCGGCCAGGTCCACCCGCACGGTGACCGGCATCACCAGTTTCTGGCTGCTGCGCAGCGTGAGTTGCAGGCCCTTGGCGGGATCGTGATCGACGTAATGGGCCTCGCTGATGCCCATATCCAGCTGCCAGTTGTTGAGATACCAGCCGCGCCACCACCAGGCCAGATTCTCGCCGCTCTCGCTTTCCATCAGCCGGAAGAAATCCGATGGCGTGGGGTGCTTGTAGGCCCAGGTCGCGATGTACTTGCGGAAGGCCGGATCGAAACGCTCCGGCCCCAGGATCTGCTCGCGCAACAACACCAGCCCCAACGCGCCCTTGAAATAGGTCAGCGAATGCCGGTAGGTCTCGCTGGTGGAATCGGCGTTGTCCATCAATGTCGGCGCGCCGGCATCGGCCAGCAGCGGCAGGATTTCGTCGACCGGGTTGCCGCCCTTGGGCGCATATTCCGAATCGCGCTTGGGCGCGTACTCGCCCTTGTTGAAGGCATCGGATGCATAGACGTCGATGAAGGTGTTGAAGCCTTCGTCCATGAACGCGTGGCGGCGCTCGTTGGAGCCGACGATCATCGGGAACCAGGTGTGTCCGATCTCGTGCGCGGTGATCCAGAACAACTCCTTGCCGCTGTCTTCGAAACCGTCGAAGACGATGCCCGGATACTCCATGCCCGCACCGTACCCGCCCAGGTTGATCGCAGCCGGCCACGGATACGGGTACCACTGCGAGAAATGTTCGATCGCGCCCTTGACGTATTCGGTGGAGCGGTTCCACTTGTCGGCGCCCACGCCCTCCAGCGGATACACCGACATCGCCAGCGACTGCTTGCCGCCTGGCAGCTTGATGCGCGCGGCATCCCACACGAACGCAGGCGAGGCGGCAAACGCCACATCGCGGGTGTTGTCCATATGGAAGCGCCAGGTACGCGTGGTGTTTCCCGCAGGTTTGGCAGCGCGCGCGCTCACTTCCTCGGGCGTGCGGATCAGCACCGTGCGATCGCTGCTGCGCGCCTGTTGCAGGCGTTGCTGCTCGCTGCGGCTGAGCACCTCGGCCGGATTGGTCAGCGCACCGGAACCAGCGACCAGGAAGCCCTCCGGCACGGTCACCGCGTAGTCGAAGTCGCCGTACTCCAGATAGAACTCCGAGCCCAGATACGGCTGCGTGTCCCAGCCGCGCAGATCGTCGTAGACGGCCATGCGCGGATACCACTGGGCAATCTCGTAGATCTCGCCCTGCTTACTGGCACTGACCGCGGTGCGCCCGCCCCAGGTGCCCGGAATCGTGTAGCGGTAGCGGACATGCACGGTCAGCGCCTTGCCCTGCCCGGCCAACGGCTGCGGCAGGTCCACTCGCATGCGGGTGTCGTCGACGACGAAATGCGCAGGCTGGCGGCGCCCTCCATCGTCGATCTCGACACTGGCGATCTGCATGCCGTCGGTGAACTGGGTGCGGCGCGAAGGCCGGCTGGCGGCAGCGCGCGCATCGGCGCGGTAGATGTTCTGGTCCAGCTGCAGCCACAGCACGTCCAGCGTGTCTGGGCTACGGTTGGTGTAGTGGATCGCCGCTTCGCCGGTGAGCGTGTGGGTCGCCGGGTCGATGCTGGCATTGAGGGTGTAGTCGGCACGGTTCTGCCAGAACAACGGGCCGGGGACGCCGCTGCCGCTGCGGTAGGCATTGGGTGCATCGGGCAGTTGCAGCGGCGCGAACAAGGCCAGCGGATCGAAGGCGCTTGCCGGCGCGGCGGCGCTGGTGGCGGTCGCGGCATGCGCGGACGAGGTGATGCATGCCAGCGACAGCGCAACGGCGAGCGAACGGCGCAAGGTGGGGAACATGCGTGAAGTCCTGCGGCGGTGGGGGGATCCCCATCCTACGGTCGTCTTCGCCAGGCACGGCACTGCCATTGGTCCCGGTTGCGGCATCGAACTTCTCGACGGTGACAGGCTACCCGGGGCGCAGCAGCCGCGGCCCGCGCGCGATCTGCAGATGCCGATCACGCCATCCCTGCCCTGGCGGCAGCACAGCCCGCGCTTGCCACCTCAGTCGGCAGCAAGCCGCGACAAGCGCAACGCGCCATCCCCACCCTCGGCCAGCGTATCGCCCGGATTACTCAACCGGCAGCGGCGCAGCGACAGACAGCCGCAACCGATGCAGTCGGTGAGCTGGTCGCGCAGGGCCTGCAGCTCGGCGATGCGCGCATCCAGTTGCCCGCGCCAACGTGCCGACATGCGTGCCCATTCCGCACGCGTGGGCGTGCGCTGGTCCGGCAGCACCGAGAACGCATCCAGCACCTGCTGCAACGGCACGCCGAGCCGTTGCGCCACGCGAATCACGGCGATGCGCCGCAGCACGTCGCGCGCATAGCGGCGTTGATTTCCGGCAGTGCGCAGGCTGCGGATCAGGCCCTTGCGCTCGTAAAAATGCAATGCCGACACCGCCACGCCACTGCGCTTGGCCACTTCGCCCACGGACAACTCACGCTGCATTGCCTTGACCTCAACCTTGGTTGAGGCAGGATGCTGCGCGGCCATGACCGGTGCAAGCCCCGTGGTCATGGCTCTACACACTTCAGTTTCTGGATGCTCGATGCCCGCCGATACCGCCCTGCCTGCCACGCCACTCAATGAGGCCCAACCCACTTCCATCCTGGCTGCGCCGTATCGCGCCGCAACGCTGGGCATGGTGGCACTGGTATCGCTCAATGCCTTCGAATCGCTGGCGGTGGCCGCCGCCATGCCGACCGTCGCGCGCGAATTGAATGGCTTGCCGCTGTATGCGCTGGCGTTCGGCGGCACCCTGGCGACCAGCGTGGTCGGCATGACCGCCGCCGGGCGCTGGAGCGACCGACGTGGCCCCGGCGGGGCGCTGGCCTACGGCCTGCTGTGCTTCGTAATCGGCCTGCTGGTGGCAGGGCTGGCGCCGAGCATGCCGGTACTGATTGCCGGCCGCCTGCTGCAAGGCCTGGGGGCCGGCGCGTATTCGGTGGCGCTATACGTGATCGTCGGGCGCCTGTATCCGGAAGCCCTGCGGCCCCGCGTGTTTGCTGCGTTTTCGGCCGGCTGGGTGGTGCCTTCGTTGATCGGGCCGGGCATCAGCGGATTGATCGTGCAGCACGTCGGCTGGCGCTGGGTGTTCCTGTCGGTGCCGCTGCTGGCGATACCGGCCGGGCTGATGCTGTGGCCGGCGATCCGCGGGCGCACCTGGTCCAGCGACACAGCCGGCGCGTCGGATTCCGCATTGCGCTGGGCGGTGGGTGCGGCCTTGGGTGTGCTCGGCGTGTATCTGGGCGGGCAGCTGCATGGCACCAGCGCGTTGCTAGCGATGCTGCCGGCATTGCTGCTTACCGTGTGCTGCGCCTGGCAGCTGTTGCCGGCCGGCACGCTGCGGCTTGCGCGCGGGCTGCCCAGCGTGATCGCGCTGCGTGGCATCGCGGCGGCGGCCTTCTTCGGCTTCGAGGCGTTCCTGCCGTTGCTGCTGTCGCGCGAACGCGGCCTGTCGCCACTGCTGGCCGGCGTGGCGCTGAGCGTCGGCGCGCTGGGCTGGTTCAGTGGCTCCTGGTACCAGGGCCATAGCCGCGCCGGCTGGTCGCGCCCACGCCTGCTCAAGACCGGTGCGTGCTTCATGTCGCTGGGCATCGTGATCAGCGCGGGGGCGGTGTGGCCGGTCATCCCGGTGCCGGTGGCGATTGCCGGCTGGGCGCTGACCGGCCTGGGCATGGGCCTGCTGTATCCGAGCCTGTCGGTGTTGACGTTGTCGCTGTCGCCGCCGGCGCAGCAAGGCGCCAACAGTTCGGCGCTGCAGTTGAGCGAGGCGATTGCGGTGGCCGGCATGCTGGCGCTGGCCGGCGCCTTGTTCGCCGCGCTGCTGGCCTCGGCGACTGCGGCCGCCTACCTGAGCGTGTTCGCCCTGGCATGGCTGCTGGCGGTGGCGGGCCTGTTAGTGGCGCGGCGGGTGTGATGGGTTTGCGGTGCGCGCAAATGAGAGAACACTGATCGCGAGTGCCGGTGCGTGGCGCTCAGTCGTTGTGGATCGCCCGCATCGCAGGCAGCGTGCGCGGTGGCACGACTCGCTGGATCCGCATGCTCTGCACGTCGTCGGCATGACGCAAACCCGGCACATCTCATCGCCGATAGCGCAACCGACTTTGCCGATCCTGTCGAGATCGCTGCGATCCGGACCGGAAAAATGCATCTACGAGCCGCTGGTCATTTTTTCGCCACCCATCTTGACAGCGTTGCAGGCCGGGGCCTGCACCCACTTGTCCACAGCCTTGTGCAAGTTCCATCCACAGGGGGTGTGGAAAACCTGCGCTGCGCGGCAGGCAGCGCAGGGCTTGCGCGCCACTGCAGCGTGTGTCAGGCGATACGGGACGACAGCTGCCTCATGCAGCGCGGCCGTTGTGTACAAGCCGGCCATGCGGAAGCAGCGCCTTACTCACGACCACATGCAAGGGAGATCGCGCCACACGGCAGCGCCGCGTCGCAGCGGCACTGCCTCACCCACTGCTGCATCAGTTCACGATCACATGCGGCACGAAGCGCGAGGTGTCGCGGGTGATCGGGCCATCGTCGTCGCGCATGCCCAGCCCGGCCGGACGATCGGCCACCACCCAACTGCCGACCAGCGCGTGCCGGCCATCGAACACCGGCAATGGATGATGCGCCTGCAGGATCGCCGGCCCGTCCACATACGGGCCATCGGTCTGCGCAGCGTCGCCCTGTGCACTGACCAGGGAAATATTGGCACCCTCGCGCGACAGCAGTGGCTTGCGTACCCAGCCTGCCGTCGGTGCTTCGCCGGTTTGCGCAAAGCGCGCCGGCAGCAGGTTGGGATGGCCCTGATGCCGCTCCCACAACAGCGGCAGGATGCCCTTGTTGCTCAGCACCGATTTCCACGCCGGCTCGATCAGGCGCACGCGGTTGGCGCACAACGCCGGGCCGAAGCGCTCTTCCATCATGAATTCCAGCGGGTAGAGCTTGAACAGGGTATGGATCACCCGGTCCTGCTCATCGGTAAACCAGCCATCGGCGCTCAGGCCGATGTCTTCGATGGCCACTTCCTCGGTGCTGATGCCCACCTGATGCGCGCAGTCGCGCAGGTAGCGCACCGTGGCGCGGTCTTCCAGCGAATCGCGCACCGCGGAGAAATGCATCTGCGCGCCGATCGCGCCATCCACCGCCAGCGCGCCCAGGGTTTCGCACAGCAGGTCCTGGATCAGGTTGTACTGATCGGTGCCCTTGGGCAGCGCACCGGCGGCGATCTGCTGTTCCAGCCAAAGCCACTGGAAATACGCCGATTCGTACAGCGAGGTCGGCGTGTCGTAGTTGAGCTCATACAGCTTGGCCGGGCCGTTGCCGGCATAGGCCAGGTCCATGCGGCCGTACAGATGCGGGTCGCGGTTCTTCCACGAGTTGGCGATCCAGTCCCAGTAGAACGGCGGGATCGCCAGCTGCGTCATCAGTTGTTCCGAGCCCACCACCTCGTCCACCAACTGCATCGCCATATCGTGCAGGTCCTGGGTGGGTGCCTCGATGTCGTCCTCGATCTGGCGCAGCGAGAACGCGTAATACGCGCTTTCGTCCCAATACGGTTCGCCGTCGATGGTGTGGAAATGGAAGCCGAGCGACTCGGCCTGTTCGCGCCAATCGGCACGTTCTGCAATTGCGATCCGGTGCATGTCAGCCGCCGTATCCGGAGCTGCGCCCGCCGCTGCCGAACGAACTACGCGCCGCCGCACTGGAGCCGAAACCCGAACGCGAGACGGTGATCGCACGCGACGGCATGTCGACCGAACCACTGCGCCCGCGCACGGTACCGATGCGGTTGCTGGCCAGATCGCCGTTGGGTTTGTAGTAACCGCCGCTGCGGTAATCGCGATACAGCGGCATCGCGCCGCCATAGCGATAGCCGCCGCCACCGCTCATGTTGCCCAGCGCATAGCCGAGCAGGAACCCGCCCATCGGCGGAATCCAGCTGTGCTGGCCCTGACTCTGGCCCGGAACCTCGGTGCAGCTGCCGAACTGCGCATCGCACTCGTAGCGCGACGTGAAGCGCGGTGCGGCCTGCTGATGCTTGGCCACCGCCTCGTCATAGGCCTTGAGGCATTGCTGGATGTCGGTCTGTTCCTGCTTGATCTGGTAGCAGTCGGAGGCCGACTGCAGCACCACACCTGTCTCTGGTTCAGAACCACAACCGGTGACGAGGGCGGCCGGCAAGGCGGCCATCAAGGTGAGCTTGAGATTGCGTGATCGCTTCATGCCTGCGCTCCGTTACGGCGTGATCGCCGCGGCATTGATCAGCCCGACCGCGATCGACACGCCGGCCGAAAAGATGCCGGCGGCGGTGACGTTGTCGGTGATCTGCCGCGAGATGCGCCCGGCCACCAAATTGGCCAGCAGATACGCCACGATCTGGATGCCGCAGGCGACCGCGCCCCAGATCAGCGCATCGACCAGGCTCACCGAATGGGTGATGGCCGAATGCAGCGGCAATGCCACACCGATCAGGTTGCCGGCCAAGGCGGTGGCCGCAGCCACGTTGCCCTGCCGCAGCAGGGTGAAATCCTTATGCGGGGTGACCAGGGTCACCAGCACCACCGCCACGATCAACACGCCCAGGCCGGTGCCGAAGTAGGAAAGAAACGCGAGAAAACTCTGCAGGTTGATCGGGTTCATGACAGGACCAGGGTAAGTGGAGGACGAGCGCGCACGCTCAGGTGATATCCAGATCGGCGACGGTGACATCGATGCCGACCGCATAGGTGACGCAGAACTCGTTGGGGCCGGAATCCTCGCCGGTGACCAGCAGGAATTCCTCGCGCTGCAGCTCCGGTACATCGCGGCTGTAGAGCATGGCGTAGTGGGTCAGATCGCCATCGCGGCGCGGCGGCTGATAGCGGTACAGCACCTCGTCGTAGGCGATCGGCGGGATGCGCGCGGCACCATCGGTGGACTGCGTGGCGCGTTGCCAGCGCTTGCCGGCGTACTCGATCTGCGCCGCACCCAGATGCGGATGCTGCATCACGAACTCCTGAAACGCCTGCTTGCTGGGCGGATTGACCGTCTCGCAATACACGAAGGCCTTCATCGCCTCCAGATCGCCGCCAACCGTGGTGACCTGCAAAAACGCATCATCGTCCAGATAGAACCGATGCAGGGCATAGCCATCACCCAGATTGACGTGGCCGTAGCACGGAATGCCTTGATGCCCGCCCGGCAACTCGGCGGTCATGGCCTCCGGTGCCATGCGGTACAACGTGGTATCGATCTCCAGCTGCCCACCCACGCGCAAGCCCAGCGGCAGCGCGTGACCGATGGCGCCAGTGCCGGAGGTGGGCAACGGCGGCGGCTGTGGTTGACCGAACAACTTGCTGAAAAAACTCATCGTCATGCACCTTGTGGCGATGGGGAATGGGACACGGCCGCAGCGCGCAGGGCCTGCCAGGCGATGGCAGACACGGGCACGCGCTGTTCGGCCAGGTAATACAGCATGGCACCGGCCGGGACAGCGGTGTGTGCGGGCGGGTTCAAGCGCAGCGCGCCATCGGGCGCGCGCAGGCCCAGCAGCAAGGCGCCGCGCTGGCCGAAATCGGCGGCCAGCATGCGGTAATCCAGCGGGTCGACATCGGCAGGAACCGCCAGGCTGAACTGGGTCGGGCCATCGTCCACCGACAGCAGTTCGGCCGTGATCGCCGCGCTGCCCGGATCCTGCGCCGCGCGGGCCAGGATCTCGGCGGTCATCGGCCGCGTGCATTCGATCGCCGGATAGTGGCAATTGACCAGCCGCGCGGCGCTGCCCGAGTCGAAGTGCGCCACGACGTGCGCACGCGGCGCATGCGCCATCAGCGCGAACACCGCCGCCAGGGTCTGGTCGTCCGAGGGCGGGTTGACGATCACCCGCGCCGCACCGGCGATGCCGGCACGCAGGTAGACCTCGGTATGCGTGTAGGACTCGGCGGCGATGAAGCGCATATGGTCGGGCATCGGGTTCTCGGCCACGCCCTCGGCGATCAGCACCACGCCTTCGTCGTCGGTAGCGGTATCGGACAGCAACAGTTCCAGCAAGCGTGTGGACGCGGCGCCCTGCCAGCCGATCAGGATGGTGTGCCCGCGCAGATCGGCGTAAGCCATCTTGCCCATGTGGTGGCGCCTCCAGAAGGTGATGAGCACGCCGCTGGTCTTGGCCAGCACCGTGGCGAACAGCGCCACCGCGCCCGGCATCAGCACGAACGCGGCGATATAGCGCCCGGCCACCGAACCCGGCGACAGGTCGCCGTAGCCGATGGTGGTGGCGGTGGTCATGTAGTAGTACGGAAACGCGTCCAGGCCAACGAGCTTTTGCTCGCCGGCCAGCAGCAGCAACACCCAGCTCAGCCCCATGTGCGCCAGCAATGCCAGCGCCACCATGCCCCAGCTGACGCGGCGCACGTGGCGCCGCACTATCCGCAACAGCTTTCCGACGATGATCATGGCGCGTCCTGTGCCGTGCGGCGGATCAGCTGTCGCTGCGCGGAACCTGCTGCACGTCGCGCACCTGGCCGATCAGCGGCGCGCTGCCGCCGGCGGTATCGTGGCCGAGCTGGGCCGGCTTCTTGAAGCGTGCCAGCACTGCGGCGGCGTTGGACTCGCCTTCCATCAGGCCGGCCGCAGCCAGACGCCGATTCAGATCGCCGTCGCCACTGGCTGCCTCCAGCTCTTCGGCCGATTCGATGCGTGCGGAGGTCTCGGCCTGACGCGCCTTGATTCGCTCCAGCGATTCCAGTGCCGAGCCCATCTTGCTGCTGGCACCGGAATGGCGCGCGGCAATCGCTGCCTGTGCCTTCTGCACCGCATCGGTGGCCTTGACGGTGTCGATCTGCTGGCGCATGCCGCGCAGCTGGTTCTCGGTCTTCTGGATGGTGGCCTTGAGCGTCACCACCGACTGGTCCAGCGAGCTCTTGGAGGCTTTGTCGCCGGCGTCCTCGCTTTCCAGCGCCGCTAGCTTTACCGCCACGTCGTGCGCCAGTGCCTCGTCGTTCTTGGCCAGCGCACCTTCGATATAACGCGTGTATTCGGCCATCTTGCCGGCGCGCGCGTCGATCTTCTGCTGGGCGAGCTTGCTCTGCGCCATCAGCTTGGTCAGCTCTTCGCGCGAGCGCGTGAGCTGGGCGCCGGCATCGCGCATTTCCTGGTCCAGGATGCGCAGCGCGTTGGCGTCGACCGCCTTCTGGCCGGTTTCGTGTGCAGTGCCACGCAGCAGCGTGATCAGCTTTGAAAAGATACTCATGACAACACGCCTTTAGGAAAAGAACGGCTTGAGAGATTCGGCGGCATCCAGCGTATTGGCCGCCAGGGTCTGGATTTCCTCGTCGATCTGGTCGAGCGTGGACGACGCCGACAGTTCGCCGAAGACCACATAGCTATCCTTGCCGTCGACCTGCACCAGGCCCAGGTTGGACAAGGGATTGAGTGGGTTGAGCCGCAGGCAGGCGTCGTTGAACGCCGCGCGGTCGCTGACCTGGTCGGCATTGGCCAGCAGCGTGGAAACGAACACCTGCGAGCCGGAGGCGGCGACCTGGATCTGCATGTCGCCGTGGTCGGCCAGGGTGAGGTTGATGGCCGGCTCCAGCCCGTCGATCAGTTCGACCTCGATCGGCTGGTCGCGGTAGCGCTCGGCCAGCAGGCCGTGCAATTCGACAGTGGTGTACTGCGTCATACGATGTCCTGTCCTTTGGTCATGCAGCGGTGGTGATGCAGATGCCGCTGCGGTGATGCAGCAGCAGCCGTGCAATGGGCGGACATACTACAGACTGTCCGCGACCGGCAGAAAGGGCCGGAAGTCAGCCGGTCAGGCCAGCTGCAGGCGGTAGTAGACCACCCGTTCAGTTGGCTCGAAGCCGCATGCCGCATGCGCTGCCTGGGCGCCGCTGTCGTCCAGCCGCGCATCGGAGGCCAGCTCCGCGCAGCCCTGCTCCCGCGTCCACTCCACTGCCGCGGCCACCAGCGCGCGACCGAGCCCGCGGCCGCGCCAGGCCGGACTCACATACCAGCCTTCCAGAAAGCCCACCGGCGTGCTCTCGGTGCCATTGACGTAGTCGTGGCGCACCGACACCTCGGCAAACCCCAGCGCCGCATCTGCGTCGTCCACCACCAGCAGGTGGCTGGCGTCTACCTGCGCCAGCGCGGCCTGCAGCTCGGCGACGCTATCGTCGGCATCGGGCCACAAGGCCAGGCGCAGGGCCAGCAAGGCCTGCGCATCGGCGCCCACCGCCGTGCGCACCCGCCAGCCGGCCTGCGTGCTCACGGATACAGCATCCGCTTGCTCCAGTGGCTGGCCGCATCGGCCTCGTAACGCCAGCGCTCGTGCAGGCGGAACTTGGCGCCGTACCAGAACTCGAACGCCTGCGGCACCACCCGGAACCCGCCCCAGCCCTCCGGGCGCGGCACCTCGCGGCCTTCGAAGGTGGCTTCGACCTTGGCGATGGCCGCGTCGAACTCCTCACGCGAGCCCAGCGTCTGCGACTGCAGCGAGGCCCAGGCGCCGATCTGGCTCATGCGCGGGCGCGACGCGAAGTAGGCATCCGATTCCTCCGCGCCGACCAGTTGCACGCCGCCTTCGATGCGCACCTGGATGCCGGCCTCGCGCAGGCTGCGCCACAGGAACAGCAGGGCGGCCTGCGGATGGGTCTGCAGGTCGCGGCCCTTCGCACTGTCCAGGTGGGTGTAGAACACGAACCCGCGCGCATCGAAGGCCTTGAGCAGCACGGTGCGCGCGCTCGGCCGGCCGTCCACGTTGGCGGTGGCCACGGTCATTGCGCTGGCTTCGAGTTCGGCGCCGGCCTGCGCTTCGGCGTACAGCGCGGTAAAGGTGCCAAGGGCTTCTGCGTACAGATCGGTCATGACGGTGCGAGGGCAGCAAGATTGACGCCTATTGTGGGCGCATCGGGCCTGCTTCGCCTACGCGCGGCGGTCGACAGGCCCGCACCGCTGCCAGGACCTGCGGCTGATGCCTGAAAAGCAGGTCGCGCGTATCGGGGGCGTCTTCGCGTCACTGACGCTGGCTGCCAGGCATTCGCCACGGGTTGCGTGCGGACGTTCCATCTTCAGTTGCCGCCGCGGCCGTTGTCCGCGCAGCGTGGATGTCGATGCCGCAGCGCGCAGACGACGGGCGCCGTGCACGAATGGTTTCAATCCATGCGGATCGGCCCGGTGCGCGGGCCCGAATGCTACGATCCCTGCGCATGAACCCCGCTCCCAATCTCGTGATGGTCGGCCCGATGGGCGCCGGAAAAAGCTGCATCGGCCGCCGCCTGGCCGAGCGCTTCGGGCTGGAGTTCGTCGATGTGGACCAGGCCATCGTCGAGCAGGTCGGCAGCAGCATCCCGGCCATTTTCGAACAGCACGGCGAAGCGCGGTTCCGGCAGCACGAGGTCCAGACCCTGCAGACGCTGCTGGAGCAGGACAACAAGCTGATTTCCACCGGCGGTGGCGCGGTGCTGGATCCGCTCAACCGCCAGCGCATCCGCGAGCGCGGCTTCGTGGTGTACCTGCACGTCAGCGTGCCGGCCCAGCTGACCCGGCTGGCGCGCGACCGCAACCGGCCGCTGTTGCAACGCGCCGACCGCGAGCAGGTGCTGCACGCGATGGCCGCGCAGCGCACCCCGCTGTACCAGGAGGTCGCCGACCTCAGCCTGGAAACCGATCACTTCTCCCCCGCCGAGGCCACCGCGCAGCTGGTGCTGCGCCTGGCCGCGCAATGGCGCATGTCGAGTACCCCCGCATGACACTTCCCCGTTCCTCGCGCAGCGTCGATGTCGACGGTGCGCAGCCGTACACCATCACCATTGCGCCCGGCCTGCTGGCCGACGGCGCACGCCTGGCCAGCCATGTGCGCGGCCGCCACGTATTGCTGCTCAGCGACTCGCAGGTGGCCCCGCAGTACGCCGCCGGCGTGCGCAAGGCGCTGCTGCAGGCGCGCCCGGACCTGCAACTGGGCGAGCTGGTGATCGCCGCCGGCGAAGCCTCCAAGACGCTGGACAATTTCGGCGCCGCGATCGCGGCATTGGCCGAGCTGGGCGCCACCCGCGACGCCTGCGTGTTCGCGCTTGGCGGCGGCGTGGTCGGCGATCTGGCCGGGTTCGCGGCGGCCTGCTGGATGCGCGGGGTGGACTGCGTGCAACTACCCACCAGCCTGCTGGCGATGGTGGATTCCTCGGTCGGCGGCAAGACCGCGGTGGACATCCCGCAGGGCAAGAACCTGGTCGGCGCGTTCCATCCGCCACGCGCAGTGATCGCCGATACCGACACCTTGCACACCCTGCCCGCGCGCGAGCTGCGCGCCGGGCTGGCCGAGGTGATCAAGTACGGCGCCATCCGCGACCCGCTGTTCTTCCAATGGCTGCATGCCGAACGCCGGGCGCTGCTGGAGGGTGATGCAGACGCGCTGGCGCAGGCGATCGCGCGCAGCTGCGAGCACAAGGCCGACATCGTGGCGCGCGACCCGCTGGAAAAGGGCGAGCGTGCCCTGCTCAACCTGGGCCATACCTTCGGCCATGCGATCGAGACCGAACAGGGCTACGGCGCGCCCGGCAACGACAACCTCAACCATGGCGAAGCGGTCGCGGTGGGCATGGTGCTGGCCGCGCGGCTGTCGGCCGCGCTGGGCATGAGCGATGCGCAGGACACCGAAGCGTTGCGCGCGCTGCTGCATGATTTCGACCTGCCCACCGACATTCCGCCCGGCCTGTCGCCGCAGGCCCTGCTGGGGCGCATGCGGCTGGACAAGAAGAACATCGCCGGCCGCCTGCGGCTGGTCTTGTGGCGCGGCATCGGCAAGGCCGAGGTGGTACCCGACGTCGACGAGGCGGCAGTGCTGGAGATCCTGGCGGGCTGAGCAACGCCATCACTCACTGTCTCCGGCGCATTCGCAGGAGCGCCCCCGGGCGCGACAGGGCCTTGCCGGTAAATCCCCATCGCGCCCAGGTGCGCTCCTACGCGATCCCTGCATGCCGACGCTCCCTTCGCAAGCGGAGCAACCCGGCGTGCCCATTGCCCCCAGCCTTCAGCACCGCCCGGCTACAATCGGCGTCATGCGCATCCACTTGCAACACGATCCTGGCGGCAACGCGCCGCTCCGCTACGTCCAGCTGACCCTGCAACCGGATCTGTTCGGCGGCTGGGAGCTGCTGCGTGAAAGCGGCGAGATCGGTGGACGCTCGCAGTTGCGACGCGACCAATACCTGCTGCAGGACGAAGCGGACCGGGCCTTCGACAAGGCGCGCGACACCCACCTCAAACGCGGCTTCCAACTCATCACCGGCGGCGCCGACGCGCCGCGCTGAGGACACACCTCCCATGCTCAAGAACGATCGCCTGCTGCGCGCCCTGAACCGTCAGCCCGTGGACCGCACCCCCGTGTGGCTGATGCGCCAGGCCGGCCGCTATCTGCCGGAATACCGCGCCACCCGCGCGCGCGCCGGCAGCTTCCTCGGCATGGCCAAGAATCCCGAGATCGCCTGCGAAGTGACGCTGCAGCCGCTGCAACGCTTTCCGCTGGACGCGGCGATCCTGTTCTCCGACATCCTGACCATTCCCGATGCGATGGGCCTGGAGCTGTATTTCGTCGAAGGCGAAGGCCCCAAGTTCCGCCACCCGGTGCGCGATGCCGACGCGATCCATCGGCTGGGCGTGCCGGACATGGAAACCGAGCTGCGTTACGTGATGGATGCGGTGCGCCTGATTCGCCGTGAGCTGGATGGCGCGGTGCCGCTGATCGGCTTCTCCGGCAGCCCGTGGACGCTGGCCTGCTACATGATCGAAGGCGGCGGCAGCAAGGAATACGCGCGCATCAAGGCCATGGCGTTCAACGCGCCGGAGGTGCTGCATCACCTGCTCGGCACCGTCACCGATGCGGTGATCGCCTACCTGTCCGCGCAGCGCGCGGCCGGTGCACAGGCGCTGCAGGTGTTCGACACCTGGGGCGGCGTGTTGTCGCCGGCGATGTACCGCGAATTCTCGCTGCCCTACCTCACCCGCATCGCGCGCGAGCTGGAACGCGGCGACGGCGCCGAGCGCACCCCGCTGGTGTTGTTCGGCAAGGGCAATGGGGCCTACGTGAGCGAGCTGGCCGCCAGCGGCGCCGAAGCGGTAGGCGTGGACTGGACCATCGCGCTGGCCGACGCCGCCCAGCGCGCCGGCGGCCGCGTCGCCCTGCAAGGCAACCTGGACCCGGCCACCCTGTACGGCTCGCCCGAGGCGATCCGCGCCGAAGTCGGCAAGACCCTGGATAGCTACGCCCAGGGCAATGGCGGCTCGCGCGAAGGCCATGTCTTCAACCTCGGCCACGGCATGTCGCCCGACATGAATCCGGAACATGTGGGCGTGCTGGTGGAAGCGGTGCAGACGCTGAGCAAGCGCTAATGCGCCACGTGACCAGCCGCGCGTGATGCGCAGTTGGTCGCCGCTAGATCCGGCATGACGCGCGGTGCGAGGCGATGGTCCATCCTGCATGATGTGATGGACTGATCGCAGGACACGCCTTGAACCCTGGGCCGCGAATGCGCACGTTTTTCTGAGTTCCTGCACATCGGCGTGGGGATAATGCCCTGTCTCCTCGACAGTGGTCGCCATGTCCCAGCCCGTTCCTGTCTTGCGTGCCTATGACACCATCAAGCCGCTGCTGTGGCTGGTGTCGCTGGCGATCTTCATGCAGATGCTGGATGCGACCATCGTCAATACGGCGTTGCCGTCGATGGCGCGCAGCCTGCACGAAAGCCCGCTGCAGATGCAGTCGGTGGTCTTCAGTTATGCGTTGGCGGTGGCGATGTTCATTCCTGCATCGGGCTGGATTGCGGACCGCTTCGGCACCCGGCGCACCTTCCTGGCGGCGATCATCGTGTTCACGTTGGGCTCGCTGCTGTGCGCCGCCGCGCAGCAGCTGCCGCAGCTGGTGGCGGCGCGCGTGGTGCAGGGCATTGGCGGGGCGATGCTGCTGCCGGTGGGACGGCTGGCGGTGCTCAAGACCGTGGCGCGCGCCGACTTCCTGCGCGCGATGAGCTTCATCGCGATTCCCGCTTTGATCGGCCCACTCATCGGCCCCACGCTGGGTGGCTACCTGGTGGAAGTCGCCTCGTGGCACTGGGTGTTCCTGATCAACCTGCCGATCGGCGTGATCGGGTTCATCGCCGCGCTGAAGATCATGCCCGACCACTACGGCGATGCACGCCAGCGCTTCGATCTGATCGGCTATCTGATGCTGGCGTTCGGCATGGTGGCACTGTCGCTGGCGCTGGACGGCATTTCCGAGCTCGGCCTGCGCCATGCCTTTGTCATGCTGCTGGCCATCGGCGGGCTCGCCGCGTTGGCGGGTTACTGGTTGCATGCGGCCAGCACGCCGGCGGCGTTGTTTCCACTGGCCTTGTTCAAGGTGGCCAGTTATCGCATCGGCATCCTGGGCAACCTGTTTGCGCGGGTGGGCAGCGGCTCGATGCCGTTCCTGATTCCACTGTTGTTGCAGGTTGGCCTGGGCATGAGCCCGATGAATGCCGGGCTGATGATGGTGCCGGTGGCGTTGGCCGGCATGGCGGCCAAACGTGCCGCGGTGAAGCTGGTCGGTCGCTTCGGCTATCGCCGCGTGTTGATGCTCAATACCGTGCTGGTGGGCCTGGCGATGGCCAGCTTCGCCTTGATCGATGTGGGCCAGCCGCTATGGCTGCGGCTGGTGCAGCTGGCCTGCTTTGGCGCGGTGAACTCGCTGCAGTTCACCGTCATGAATACCGTGACCCTGCGCGACCTCGATCGCGAGCAGGCCAGCCCCGGCAACAGCCTGCTATCGATGGTGATGATGCTGGCAACCGGTTTCGGCGCCGCGGCGGCAGGCAGTCTGCTGGCCGCCTTCAACACGCATCTGGGCGACAGCCACGGCGCCACGGCAGCGCTCCATGCAACCTTTTTGTGCGTCGGTGGCATCACCTTGTCGTCGACGCTGATCTTCTGGCAGCTGGCCGAAACGCGGCCGCATCCTAAGCAGGTGGAAGAAGTCGCCGAATGACACGGCCGCTGCGCCATCGACCAGCGCCGTGCGCCAGCGCAGGGCCGTGCGCGATTTCAACCGCGGCACACGGCTCTAGATCTCATCGCGCGGGCGTTCGCGCCGCAATGCCTCGGCGATGGTGTCGGCCAGCATGTCGCCGGTAAGCGGCTTGCGCAGGAAACTGTCGAATCCGGCTTCCTGCGCGGTGGGTTCGGCCTCTTCGTCCGAGCGTGCGGTCACGGCAACCAGCGGCATGTCGTAACCGAACACGCGCAACTGCCGCGCCAGGGCGAAGCCGTCCAGCCCGGGCAGATCCAGATCGAGCAAGGCCAGGTCGAAAGGGTTGTCGGCCGCTTCGGTCAGCGCGGCCAGCCCGTGCGGCGCATGCACCACCGAGTGCCCTTGCGAACGCAGCAGGCCAACGATGACCTCGGCGATGGTGGGGTCGTCTTCCACCAGCAGAATGCGCTGCGGGGCGACCGCGCCCCCGGCGCGCGCCACCTCGCCACCGAGCGTGGCGTTGGAAGCGACCCAGCGCAGCGGCAGATCGACCACGAAGCGCGTGCCCGCGCCCAACCGGCTGATCACCTCGATATGCCCGCCCATCGCCATCGCCAGTTCCTGGCAGATGGCCAGACCCAGGCCGCTGCCGCCGTAGCGCGAAGTGGTCTTGGCGCCGTCGCCCTGTTCGAAGCGTTGGAACAGACGCGCTTTCTGGTCGGCGTTGATGCCTGGCCCGGTATCGGCCACTTCGAAACGCAGCCCCTGATACGACCCCAGCGTGGTCAGCTTGAGCCCGACCACACCGCGCTCGGTGAACTTGATCGCGTTGCTGAGCAGGTTGAGCAGAATCTGGCGGATGCGGGTGACATCGCCGCTGGCGGTGATGTCGCCAAGCAGGCCGATTTCCAGGCTGAAACGCAGGCCGCGCTCCTGCGCCAGTGGCGCCATCAGGCCTTCCACCTCGGCCACCAGCTGGCGTACCGAAAATGGCTCCAGATCCAGTTCCAGGCGGCCGGATTCGATCCGCGCCAGGTCCAGTGCATCGTTGACCAGGCGCAGCAGATGCGCGCCGGCACGACGGATCGATTCGGTATAACTGCGCTGTTTGTTGTCCAGCGAAGTCTTGAGCAACAGTTCGCTCATGCCCAGCACGCCGGTCATCGGGGTACGCACCTCGTGGCCGAGCGTGGCCAGGAAGCGCGTTTTGGCCAGCGACGCCTGCTCGGCCAGCTCCTGCTTATGCACTGCCAGCTGCCAGGCGTTCAAGCGCCGCAGGCGGCGGCGATACAACAACACCGCCGCGGCGATGACGCAGAGCGCGAGCAAGCCCAGAAACACCAGTCCCCACGGCGCCAGCCACCACGGCGGCAGCACCTGAAAACGTAGCGTCTGGCTGGCGGACCAAATCCCATCGGCGGTGCGCCCCTGCACTTCCAGCGTGTAATGCCCCGCGGGCAGCCGCGAAAACTGCCGCTCGCCGCTGGGACCGACATCGATCCAGTCCGGATCGTAGCCACTCAAACGAAAGCGGTAACTATTGGATTCGGAATCGGCCAGGCTGAGCAGGCGCGCGACGATATGCAGATCGCGGTCGCCGTCCTGCATCGTCAGCGGCTCCTGTCCGGTGATATCCAGACCACGCTCCCCGCGCCGCAAGCCCACGCGTTCGATGATCAACGGCGGCCTGCGCGTGCTGGGACGCATCGTGGCCGGGTCGAACACCACCACGCCGTCGGGCGATGCAGCAACTATCCGCCCGCTGCCGGCCTGCACCAGGGTGTTGATCAGCAACTGCTGGTTGGGGAGCCCATCGTGCACGCCGTACACGCGCACCAGCCTGCTGCCGGGGTCGATCCGGATCAGGCCGCGTTGACTGGACACCCAGGCCACACCCCTGGCATCGACCACCAGGCCGTTGGGCGCCACCATCGGAAACTCCTGCTCCTTTCCGACCGTGTCCAGGTGCTTGAGCCGCTTTCCATCCCATAGATACCGCCGGATCTCGCCAGCCAACCCGGTCCAGACCACGCCCCCCTCTCCCAGCCGGAACAGATAGGTCGGCAGGGACGGCGTGCCCTCGACGGGGACAAACCGGTCGGCAGCGGGGTCCCAGCGCCGTAGACCGACGTTATTGCTCAGCCATATCTGACCATCCGGGCCAAGGCGTATGTCCAGGATGGTCAACACCTCCAGCCCATGACTGCCATTGACGATGGTCCGCAGCAGTTGGCCCTCCTGGTTGCGGATTTGCAGGCCATATTCCAGCACCGTCACCCACAGGCGGCCCTGCGCGTCCTCTGCCATCCAGCCCGGTCGGTCGGCAGCACCGTCCGGATCGGGTTCGACATCCTCACGTAACTGCCAGCGTTTGACTTGTCGGGTCTGCGGGTCGTACCGGACCAATTTTCCCTCGACGCCGATCCAGACCAACCCACGCCGGCTTTCAAGCATGGAGTCGGGCGGACGGGCGTCGATCTGAGCCACATGCTTCTGCAGTTGGCCGGTTGCCGCATCGAGATACTCCAGCACATGCCGCGAACCAGCCAGCCACACACCGCCCGCAGCCGAAGACGCCGTTGCCAGCACGGACGGGTTGGCCAGTGACTGTGAGTCATCGCCGTGGTGGGCCAGTACCGCAAAGGTGTCCCAATGGGGAGGCAGGTGCCACAGGCCGCCTTCGAGCGCCGCAAACCACAGTCCGCCCTCCCGATCTTCGTAGGCTGCAATCCAGTTGCGCCTGACCAGGCCGTGCGCCGACAGGCTGTAGACCGGGACACTGCTGATCTCGGTTCCTGCGGTAGACAGGCCCAGGCCGCTGTCGGTGTCCAGCCAATAGCGCCCGCTGCGATCGTGCAGCAACACCCCCATGACCCGCCGCTTGCTCACGGCTTTCTGCCATGGCTGGGGCCGCGCCTGGCCATCGGCGCCCACACGAAACGCATCGCCGACCACATCCGACACCCACAAGGTGTTGCCGCTGTGTTCCATTTGCAGGCGATTGACCGCCTGCGTGGTTCCAGGCAACCGCACCCGTTGAAAGTGCGTACCGTCCCAGCGCGCGAGCCCGCCATGGGTCCCGATCCACAATGTTCCGTCGGGCGCGACCTCAAACCCGATCACGCTGTCGGACGGCAGGCTGGTCGGGTCGCTGGGCACGTTGGAAAATCGCTGCATGCTGCCATCGGGACGTCGCCGATATAGCCCGTGGGCAGCAGTACCAAGCCAGACATCGCCGTTCGGGGTGTTTGCCAGCGCCCACACCGTGATTTCGCGCAGCTCCGGAAACTGCGGGTTTTCCAGCCGCCTGAATGTGCGCGTCTTGGCCTCCAGAAAACCGGCCCCGCCGTTCTCGAACCCCATCCACACCCGATTGTCACGATCGACGCAGATGGTCCAGATCGCGTTGCTGGTCAGCCCTTCTTCCATCCGCCAGATGCGGTAATTGCGGCCATCGAATCTGGCCAGGCCGTCATCGCTGGCGATCCACAGATAGCCCTGCTGGTCTTCGGCAAGCTCACTGACGGTGTCCGAGGGCAGCCCGTCGGCGACCGTGACCTGGCTAGGCACCGGCGTGAGCAGCGCGTGCGTGGCCGCCCGTGCAGGTGGCACCGTGGCGCACAGCCCCAGCGACACTGCCGCGATCAACCAATAGGAAAAACACAAAAAAAGGCGCACTGGACAGGTTTCACGACAAGTCGCCGCATAGTGCGGGCCGCACGCGGTGCGAGCAAGCCCGAGCGAGCCTGTCGCGTCGCTCATCTTTTTTTACTCCTCGGCCCGAACCGGCGCATGCACGGGGTCTCGATCTGGTTCACCGCTGTTGCATCCGCGCCAGGCGGCAACCGTACGACGGGGCAAGCGACGCCAGCTCAGTCGACGGCCGGCGCGTCATGCGCATCGGCGGCGTCGGCCAGCACACCTGCCAGTGCCTGTGCCAGCAACTCGCCGGTGACCGGCTTGCGCAGGAAGCCATTGCAACCGGCGGCCATCGCCTGCGGTTCTGCGTCGGCATCGGCACGTGCGGTGACCGCAACGATCGGAAAGCGCACGCCGCGCGCACGCAACTGCGCGACCAGCGCCGCACCGTCGATGCCCGGCAGGTCCAGATCGCACAGACCCGCGTCGAAGCTGCGCGTACTCACCTCGGCCAACGCCGCCAGACCGTGCAGGACATGGGTGACCCGATGACCACGCGTCTGCAGCAGGCCAATGATCACCTGCGCCACGGTCGGGTCGTCCTCGACCAGCAGCAACTGCAATGGCGCCTGTGCATGGGACGAGCTTGCCCGTGCAGGCGCGGGCACCGCAGGGAGCGCACTCACCCAGCGCAGCGGCAGCTCGACGACAAAACACGCCCCCTGCCCCAGTTCGCTGCTGACCGTCACCGCACCGCCCATCGCCGCTGCCAGTTCGCGGCAGATCGCCAGGCCCAGGCCGCTGCCGCCATGCCGGGCCAGCGTCACGGCGCCTTCGGCCTGCTCGAAGCGCTGGAACAGGCGCCCGCGCTGTTCTGCACTCATGCCCGGGCCGGTGTCGCACACTTCGATCCGGATGCCTTGCTTGTGGCTTTGCGGCACCACCGCCACACGCAGGCTGACGCTGCCACGCTCGGTGAACTTGACCGCATTGAACAACAGGTTGAGCAGGATCTGTTGCACCCGACTGGCATCGCCATGCAAGGCCGGCGGCAGCGCGTCATCCAGCTCGCAGGCGAAGACCAGTTGCTTCTGCTCGGCGCTCGGCCGCACCAGCTCGGCCACCTGGCTGATCAATTGACGCAGATCGAAGTCGCGGTAATCCAGCGGCAGCTTGCCGGCCTCGATCCGCGCCAGATCCAACGCATCGTTGACCAGCCGCAGCAGATGCTTGCCGGCCAACTGGATCGCGCTGGCATAGCCCTGCTGACGGCCATCCAGCGGCGTCTGCAGCAGCAACTCGCTCATGCCCAGCACACCGGTCATCGGCGTCCGCACTTCATGCCCCAGGGTCGCAAGAAAGCGCGTCTTGGCCAACGATGCCTGTTCGGCCAGCTCGCGTTTGTGCTGGGCCAGCTGCCATTGCGCGCGCATGCGCACACGGCGGCGGTAGGCGGCGGCGAGCAGGCCAGCGAGCAGCACGGCGAGCATGCAGATCAGCGCAATACCGGCATCGCTGCGCCACCACGGCGGAGTGACCGAAAAGCGCAGCGACTGCACCTGCGATGCATTGCCCAAGGGGTCGATCCCCTGCATCTGCAGGACATAGTTGCCCGGCGGCAGCGAGGAGAATTCGCGCATTCCCGCCGCACCGTGCTCCATCCATTCGGTATCGAACCCCGACAGCCGGGTACGGTAACGGTTGGCCATCGGATCGACGAACGAGAGCAGCCGCATGTTGATGCGCAACTGGCGGTCATTCGGCGCGAGCGAAAAGCCACCGAGGATCGGCAACGCCTGACGGCGGTCGGCACGCTGGACGCTTACCGCCTCCAGGCGCATCTGCGGTGTGAATGACGGCACATCCGGCGCCTTGGTATCGATCAGCAGCGTGTAGCCATCGGCAGTCCCGCCGACCAGCACCCCATCGCGCGCCATCAGCAGACAGCGGCGGCTGAACTCCTGGCTGGTCAATCCGTCGCGCGCACTGAAACTGCGGATCTTGGCCCGCGGCATACGTGCATCGATGCGCCACAGGCCACGCGGCCCGGACATCCATACGCGTCCAAGCTCATCGCGTTCGAGACCATAGGCATCCATTGCCGGAAACCCTTCGGCGGCAAGAATCCGGCGCACCCGCTTCCACGCGGCACCGTCTTTCTGCCAACGCTCCATGCTGCCGGCGCGGTAAAGCCACAGGTGGCTTTGATCCTCGAAGACGAAGCGCTGGATCGGATCGATCTGCAGGCCAGGCACTGCGACGAACCGATGTGACTCGGACTGCCAGACATACATGCCGCCGACGGCGCTCAGCCACAGGTTGCCATCCGGTGCCACGCTCAGCTGACTGGGAATCACCTCTTTCAAGCCATGTGGGTCGGCCTGGGAAATCGTCTCCAGCACGCGCCCGGTCACCGGATTTCGCCGCTGGATCACCTGCTCGTAAGCGCTCCACAGCGTGCCGTCGCCAGATTCGCCCAGCCAGATGACCGCCTCGGCAGGCCCGTCGCCGCTGAAATGCTCAAGAGCGCCTGTGCCCAGATCCAGCCGCGACAACCGGTGCTCCCCATTGCCGAGCCAGAGCTGTCCCCGACTGTCCTCCAGGGTCGTCGCAATCTGCAGATCGCGCAGGTCGGGATGCTGGATGCCGGTCTGCACGAGTGCCCCGGTGGACGTGTCGTAACGCAGCAACCGCCCACTGCTGTCGAACTGCCAAAGCCCACCCGATCGGTTGGCTGGCGCAAGACTGCATGCGATGCCCTTGCCCTGGTCGTTGATTTGCCTGAAGGCGGCAGTGCGGCGCCAGTCTTCGCGCAGGTAGGCCAGCCCGCGCCCATGCAGGGGCACCCAGATCCCACCGTGCGGACTGCGCCAGATGGTCGTCACGTGGCGGTTGGAGACCAGCGGCGCATCGCCGTTGTTGACCGGTGTCGGCGGATGATCCGGACGGGTATGCCACAGCCCCTGTTCGGTGCCCAGCCAGAACTCGCCATCGCCGGCGTCGGCCACGGTCCAGGTGCGGTTGCCGGCGGCGAACATCGGTGCCCAGGAAGGCGTATGCCACGCACCGGACGCGTCCATGTAACGCAGCCCGGTGTCCATTGAAGCCCACAGCCGCTGGCCCACCCACTGCAAGGCGGTGATGCCGCTGCCGTCGCCATCCGGCCGCACCCGGTGCAATGCCAGGCCGTCGTAATACGCCAGCCCGCCCAGCGTGCCGATCCACATCCGATCGCGATCGTCCAGCGCAAGCGCATACACCGGACTTGCCGGCAGCGGCTCCTCCATCTTCGCCAGGTCGAAGGAGGTGAATTTCCCCGCGGCATCCAGACGCAAGACATTGCCGTTGGACAATCCAAACCAGACCTCGTCGCCGCGCCCGGCGATGGCATACACGTCCCCCAGCGCCAGCTCGGGCACGTCGTCGGGAAGATACGCGGTCAGCTTGCGCCGATCTGCACTGAGCATCGCCACGCCTGCGCCGCCCAAGGCCAGCCAGATCCGGTCCTGACGGTCGATATACAGCGCCTGCAAGATATTGCTGCGCAGCGAGTAGCGATCGGTCGGGTCGTTCCGCCAGACCTTGAACTCTGCGCCGTCGTACCGGACCAACCCGTCGGTGGTGGTCATCCACAGATAGCCGGCGCGGTCCTGCGCGATGGCGGTGATCATGGTCGAGGGCAGCCCCTCGGCAGCGCCGACAATGCGGAAGCGCGGAATCGCCGGCACGCCTGCCAACGCCGGAAACACAGTCAGGGCGGCAAGCAGCACGAACAACAGGTAACGCATGTGGGCATCCTTTCCACGTCCAGCCCGCATGCTCGCAACGGATCGTTGCGAGCGCAAGCCAAGCGCGGCGCAGCGGGATATGTCTAGAATCCGCCCATGACAACCCTCGCCCGCCTGTTGCTGCTTCCCGCCCTGGTCGTGACCAGCCTTGCCGCGACCGCCGCGCCGGTGCGTTACGCGCTGGATCCGGTGCACACGCGGGTGCTGTTTGCGGTCGAACATGCCGGCTTTTCCAAGGCGTTGGGCACCGTTTCCGGAACTAGCGGCACGCTGGTGTTCGACCCGGACGACTGGGCCTCGGCACGGCTGGACGTGACCGTGCCGCTGCGCCGCGCCGACCTGGGCGATGCCAAGTGGAACGAGGCCACCCTGGCACGCAACCTAATCGACGCCGAGCGCTTTCCCGACGCGCATTTCGTCTCCACGCAGGTGGAAGCCAGCGGCGAGAACCACGCCAAGGTCACCGGCAACCTGACCCTGCACGGGGTCACCCGCCCGGTCACCCTGGACGTCACCCTCAATGCGCTCAAACGCCATCCATTGCCGCCGTTTCGCCGCACCGCCGGGTTTTCCGCCACCGCCACGCTGAGCCGTGCCGAGTTCGGCATCGACGCATGGAAATCGATGATCGGCGACACGGTGGAGTTGCGCATCGAAGCCGAAGCCGTGCGCGAAGGCCGCGCCGACGACGACGCGCCGCAATCGCAACCCCAAAACGCACCCACCGCCCCTGACGCTGCGCCCAGCCCGGAATCTTGAGCATGACCCTGAAGAACATCGAACGCTGGGGCGGTGTCAGCCAGACCCTGCACTGGCTGATCGCACTACTGATCCTGGTGCTGGGCATCGTCGGCCTGACCATGGGCGAATTGCCCAAGACGCCGAAATACTTCTGGGTCTACACCGCGCACAAGTCGGTGGGCCTGACCGTGTTGGCACTGGTGATCGTCCGGCTGGGCTGGCGCCTCTATGCGGGCGCGCCGCCGCCAGTAGCCGGCACCCCACGCTGGCAGGAACGCATCGCCGGGCTGACCCACTGGCTGCTGTACGCGATGATCTTTGCGATGCCGCTGTCGGGCTGGTTGTACGACTCCACCAGCGGCCTGCGCCCGTTCCGCTGGTTTGGCCTGTTTGCCGTGCCCAAGCTCAGCCCGCCGGACGAACAATTGCGTGCGGTTGCGCACTTCATCCACGAGTGGGGCTTCTGGCTGTTGATTGCCGTGGTGCTGGCGCATGCCGGCGCTGCGCTCTACCACCACCTGTTCCAGCGTGACGCCACCTTGGTGCGGATGTTGCCGCGCGGTTGGCTCTCTTCCAAACCCTAAAGGATTCCCCCATGTCGTCCAGGTTGTTCGCCTCTCCCCTGCTGGTCGCCGCCTCGCTGGTGGCCACGTTTGCTGCCGCCCCGGTCCTCGCTGCCGACTACGTGCAGGCGCCCGGCTCGTCGCTGGTGTTTGCCAGCAAGTACGACGGTGAAGTGTTTACCGGCACGTTCCCAGGTTTCGACACCACGCTGAGTTTCGACCCGGCCAATCTTGCCGGCGCCAAGCTCGATGTGCGCATCCCGCTGGCCAGTGCCATCAGCGGCAACAACGACCGCGATTCGACCCTGCAGGGGCCGGACTTCTTCAACGTCGCCAAGTTCGCCACCGCGCGCTACCGCGCCGACAAGTTCCGCGCACTCGGCGGCAACCAGTACGCGGCCGACGGCACGCTGGAACTGCGCGGCGTCAGCAAGCCGGTCACGCTGACCTTCACCTGGACACCAGGCGCGCAGCCGGTGCTGGCCGGCAAGGCGCTGGTCAAGCGCCTGGACTTCGGCGTCGGCGGCGGCGACTGGGCCGATACCAAGACCATTCCCAACGAAACCGCGATCAGCACCAAGGTCGTGTTCAAGGCGAAGTAACGCCGCCGGCCGCAACCGGACGCGGCCATTGAACGGCGGACTACCTCGTCGGGTCCGCCGTTTTTTTATGCCTGGCGGCCGGATGACACCGTGCGACAGCTAGACTCGGCATCCATCCCAGGGACGCCACCGATGCGCACGCATGGAACCTTGACCCGCTGGAATACCGATCGCGGCTTCGGCTTCATCACGCCGGCGCAGCCGGGTGATGATTTGTTCGTGCACATTTCAGCGTTTCCACGCAGCGCGGACGCGCCACGCATCGGCGAGCTGATTTCCTTCGAGATCGAACCGGGCAAGGATGGACGACGGCAGGCAGTGCGCGTGATGCGCGCTGGCGCGCAGTCAGCCGAACGTGGCGCACGCCGGCAGCATGCGGCAGCGCGATCACCATCGACCCGTCGCTCGCTCGGGCTGGGCAAGGTCATGTTGCTGCTGCTTGTGGCAGGTGCTGGCGGCTATGCGTACCTTAATCGGGACACGCTGATGCCAGGCTCTGCGTCCACTGAAACTGCGTCTGCAGCTCCGGCATGGGCGCCGGCAAACAGGACGCAGCCAGACCGCGCAGCGCTCCAGAGCTCGCCAGCAATAACGGCAACTGCAGCGGCAGGCAGAACGTCGGCCACAACCGCACCCACGCCGCACTACAGCTGCGGCGGGCGCAAACACTGCTCGCAGATGACCTCCTGCGACGATGCCACCTGGGTGCTGCGCAACTGCCCCGACACAACGATGGATGGCGACCACGATGGCGTACCCTGCGAGAAGCAGTGGTGCCATTGAATCAATACGGCTGACACCTTGAACGGGCGGCCGACACGATTCGTTTGTTAGCCCCATCTTGTTGGATGCAGTCAAAAGCCGAGGTCAAACGCTGAGTCGGTCGAAAGCGCGGTGCCCTCACCGCTCGCGGGACACGCCGTGACCACGTCCCTGGGGGCTCGGTGGCGGCATCCATGCCGCCACACGGTCCCGCAATCGGCGAGGACACCGCACCAGACAGTTGCCGATTGCTCTGTTGAAAACCATACACACCGACCAGCTCGACGGGTCCTTGTCCGCCCACCGTCGCGGGACCTTACGCGGCATGGATGCGGCGTAAGAGCCTACATGGACGTACTTGCGGCGTGTCCCGCGATGGTGGCCGGGCAAGGGCCCTGCAGCCAAGCAGCAGATCGGCCGCCTTGCAGCGAAGGCCCAAACATCCGCTCCGCACCAGACCGGCACTACGTCGTTTTCAGCCACTCCAAATCCAAAATCTGTTGCGTACGGGGGGCGAACACACCGCTTCATCGCGTGCCGGCGTTCAACCACTCTCGCAACCGCAGGCTGTCGAATGGCCAGCCCAGCTCGCGCCCGTGCGCATCGCGCAGCACCGGCACGCGCTCCCCATAAGCGGCCTC
This sequence comes from Xanthomonas sp. WHRI 7064, assembly GCF_040202355.2. Taxonomy (NCBI): domain Bacteria; kingdom Pseudomonadati; phylum Pseudomonadota; class Gammaproteobacteria; order Lysobacterales; family Lysobacteraceae; genus Xanthomonas; species Xanthomonas sp. WHRI 7064. The sequence goes on from NZ_CP167821.1 coordinate 3,342,073, forward strand.
AAGCGCCGCATCGCCGTCGATGAAGACACTGCCGAACTCGCCCGCGCGTGCCTGCGCCAGCACTTCCACGGCCTGGTCGCACAGGTGGCAATCGTCGCGCTGATACAGGATCAAGGCCATCGGGAAGTCTCATGCTGCGCTGCAGCCGTGCCGCAAGCGCCGACCGACTAGAATAGCCGCCTTTACGCTCACCTCTCCGGCAAGCATGGCTGTCAGCACGTTCGACCTGTTCAAGATCGGCATCGGTCCGAGTTCCTCCCACACCGTGGGGCCGATGCGCGCGGCCGAGCGCTTCGTGCATCGCTGGCTGCTGGATGCCGGCCGCCTGCAGGACGTGGTGCGCATCCGCGCCGAAGTCTTCGGCTCGCTGGCCCTGACCGGCCGCGGCCACAGCACCGACAAGGCCGTGCTGCTCGGCCTGGAAGGCCACCGCCCCAACCTGATCGACCCGGACATCATCCCGGCCACGCTGGAGCGCATCCGCACCAGCAAGCGCATCAGCCTGATGGGCCAGCACGTCGTCGCCTTCGACGAAAAGCGCGACCTGCCGATGAACAAGCGGCAGAAACTGCCCTACCACACCAACGGCATGCGCTTTACCGCCTACGATGCCGATGAAGCGGTGATCGCCACGCGCGATTACTACTCGGTCGGTGGCGGCTTCGTGGTCAACCAGGACGATGCCGCCGACGACCGCATTGTGGCCGACGAAACGCCGCTGCCCTACCCCTTCCTCAGCGGCGACGAATTGCTCGCGCAATGCGCGCGCAGCGGCCTGAGCATCGCCGCGCTGATGTTCGAAAACGAAAAGAGCTGGCGCAGCGAGGACGAGATTCGCGCGGGCCTGCGCGAACTCTGGAGCGCTATGCAGTCCTGCGTGGAGCGCGGCATCCGCCAGGAAGGGACGCTACCGGGTGGCCTGAACGTCTCTCGGCGCGCACCGGCGTTGTACCGCGAGCTGTCGTCCAAACCGGAAGCGGCAATGCGCGATCCGCTGACCACACTGGACTGGGTCAATCTCTACGCACTGGCCGTCAACGAGGAAAACGCGGCCGGTGGCCGCGTGGTCACTGCACCCACCAACGGCGCGGCCGGCATCATCCCGGCGGTGCTGCATTACTTCGACCGCTTCTGCCCCGGTGCATCCGAGCAGCGCATCTTCGACTTCCTGCTCACCGCTGCGGCCATCGGCATCCTCTACAAGGAAAATGCCTCCATTTCCGGCGCCGAGGTCGGCTGCCAGGGCGAAGTGGGCGTGGCCTGCTCGATGGCCGCCGGTGGCCTGGTCGCCGCGCTGGGCGGCAACCCGGGGCAGATCGAAAACGCTGCGGAAATCGGCATGGAACACAACCTGGGCCTGACCTGCGACCCGATCGGCGGCCTGGTGCAGATCCCCTGCATCGAACGCAATGCAATGGGCGCGGTGAAGGCGATCAACGCCAGCCGCATGGCCATGCGCGGCGACGGCAAGCACAAGGTGTCGCTGGACAAGGTCATCAAGACCATGCGCGACACCGGCCGCGACATGCAGGACAAGTACAAGGAAACCAGCCGCGGCGGCCTGGCGGTCAACGTTATCGAATGCTGAGCCGGGCGCGGCCCCGGGCCGCGCCATGCATCGCCACCGAGCGCAGCAACGCGGTGCGCACGCGTAAAAAAAGACGCCCAACCCCTTGCATCCCCGGCAGGCGCAGAAAGCTGCGCAGATCGAGCAAGCTGCGAACGTCCTGCCCTGCAACAAGTGTACCCAGCAGGCACCCGTCTCCCGCCTGCGGGGCAAGGGTTCCGAAGTGCGGATGGGGCCATCGCCACCGCGATCATTAGCGTTTGCCGGAAGCAGACATGCCGACACGCGGCGCAGCCATGCAACATGCTGTGCCACGGCACGATTGCAGTCACTGTCCAGACATCGCCAGACAGGGGAATGCGCCCAACTGCAGCGCCCGCTAACGCGGTCGCATGGCAGAGCTGTACGTCCCCACCACATGCCGCCATGTACCGTCTGACGCTGGATTCCGACGGAGATCGCGATGCGACAGCTTGCCTGCACTCTCGCCCTGGCCCTGGCCTGCGGCCCATTGATGGCACAGGAAGCCAGCTACGGCCCGCGCCTGGAAGGCTTCGATTACCCGTATCCGGTCAAGACCTTCGCATTCACCTCGCAACGGCAGCCGCTGGAAATGGCGTACCTGGATGTCGCGCCCACCGGCAAACCCAACGGGCACACCGCCGTGCTGCTGCATGGCAAGAATTTCTGCGCCGCCACCTGGGAGCAGACCATTGCCGCGTTGAGCACCGCCGGCTACCGCGTCATCGCGCCTGACCAGGTGGGCTTCTGCAAGTCCAGCAAGCCGGCTGCCTATCAGTTTTCCTTCGCACAGCTGGCCGACAACACCCAGGCGCTGCTGAAGAAGCTGGGCATCGACCGTGCGGTGGTGGTCGGCCATTCGATGGGCGGCATGCTCGCCATCCGTTACGCGCTGATGTATCCGCAGGCCACCGAGCACCTGGCCCTGGTCGACCCGATCGGCCTGGAAGACTGGAAGGCCGAAGGCATTCCGTGGCGTAGCGTCGACGCCTGGTACGACAACGAACTGAAGATCAGCTTCGAGCGTATCAAGAAGTATCAGATGGAGGTCTACTACGCCGGCCAGTGGAAGCCCGAGTTCGAACGCTGGGCGCGCATGCAGGCCGGCATGTCGCTGGGCAACGGCAGGCAGGCGGTTGCCTGGAACCAGGCGCTGACCTACGACATGGTGTTCAACCAACCTGTGGTCTACGAACTGCCCAAACTCAGCGTGCCGACCACGCTGTTCATTGGTCTCAAGGACCGCACCGCGATCGGCAAGGACACCGCACCGCCGGAGGTCAAGGCACGTGTCGGCGATTACACCAAACTGGGCAAGCGTGCGGCCGAGGCGATTCCGAACGCGAAGCTCGTCGAATTCGCCGACCTCGGACATTCGCCGCAGGTGCAGGACCCGACACGGTTCAATGCCGCGTTACTGAAGGCGATTGCGCCGTAAGCAATGCCAGCAGCGGTGCGATTGGCGTGACCAACGCGTCCTCGGAAGCTGCAGCTTGCGCATACGCGAGCTGCAGCTGAGTCGTTTGCAAGGTGCAGAACAGCCGGCAGGCCATCAACACGCGTAGCGATCCAATCGACAGCGCGCGCACCCACAGCCGCGCTCAAAGAGCGCCGGCGCCTTTCCATGTCCTTAGCCGGCTACCCAGCCACAATTCGCAACACATCATCCAGCAACGCCGCCGCCGTCACTTCGGCACCCGCGCCCGGCCCCTGGATCAGCAATGGCTGCTGACGATAGCGATCGCTGCTGATGGCGACACGGTTATCGGTACCGGCGCCGCCGGCCAGCGGGTGATCCAGCGCCAACTCGCGCAAGCCGACGCTGGCACCATGTGCGTCCACACGGCCGACGAAGCGCAGGCAACGCCCCGCGGCACGTGCCTGCTGCCAGCGCGCGCCGACCACCGCATCCAGCGCGCCCAGTTGCGCATCCAAGGCGTCAAGCGGCAACCGCGCAATGCTTGCGGGCACCAGCGATTCCACATGCACCTGTTCGGCTTCCAGCTGCCAGCCCGCTGCGCGCGCCAGGATCAGCAACTTGCGCCGCACGTCCTCGCCTGATAGATCGATGCGCGGATCCGGCTCGGTATAGCCGGCCGCCATCGCCTCACGCACGCAATCGGAAAATGCGCCGGTGCCGTCGTAGCGATGAAACAGCCACGCCAGCGATCCGGACAACACGCCTTCGATCGAATGGATATGGTCGCCGCCCGCCACCAGCGCGCGCACGCTGCTCAGCACCGGCAACCCCGCCCCCACGGTGGCGCTATCGCCGTAGTGCGCACCGCTGGCGTGACGCGCCGCGTGCAAGGCCTGCGCGCGCGACAACGCGGTGCCCTGGCCCAATTTGTTGGCAGTGACCACGTGTACGCCACGCAGCAGCCATTCCGCATGCCAGTCGGCAACGACCTCGCTGGCGGTCGCATCCACCAGCACATCGCCGGCACGCAAGGCGGTGGTTTCCGCCCAGGGCTGCAGCACGGCCTGGCCACGCGGCGCGGCATTGACCTGGTGCAAGGCCTGTGCGGCGCTGGTGCCGCAATCGTGGGCAATACGCGAGTTGGCCAACCAGTCAAAGCGCGGCAACTGCAGCTGGCGCTCCTGCAGCGCGGTGTAGCGGGCCACGAACGCGCGCCCCACCGTCCCGGTTCCCAGCAAGGCCAGCCGTGGTGTCGGCGTCACCGCTGCCGCCGAAGCGCGGCGCGAAACAGGCAGCACAGTGCTCACGCGTCGACCTGTTTGCGGCTTGCGCTGGTCAGCGTCGCTTCGGCACGCGCCAGGCCGGCGCGCAGATCGATCAACAGGTCTTCTGCCGATTCGATACCGATCGACAGCCGCAGCAAGCCATCGGAAATCCCGGCGGCAGCGCGGGCTTCGGCGGTCATCGCCGCATGCGTCATCGAGGCCGGATGTGCGATCAGGCTTTCCACACCGCCCAGCGACTCGGCCAGGGTGAAATAACGCAGGCCATCGACAAACGCGCGCACTGCGGCTTCGCCACCGTCGAGCTCGAAACTCATCATCGCGCCGAAGCCCTTCTGCTGGCGCGCGGCCAGTGCATGACCCGGATGTGCAGCCAGCCCGGGGAAATACACCTGGTTGACCACCGCATGCCCGTCCAGCAGCTCGGCGATGGCGTCAGCGTTTTCCTGATGCACGCGCAGGCGCGCATCCAGCGTGCGCAGACCGCGCAAAGTGAGGAAGGCATCGAACGGCGAACCGGTAAGGCCCAGCGCATTGGCCCACCACACCAGCTGCTGATGCAGCTCGGCATCGCGCGCGACCACCGCACCGCCCACCACATCGCTGTGACCGTTGATGTACTTGGTGGTGGAGTGCAGCACCAGGTCCGCCCCGAACTCCAGCGGCTTCTGCAGCGCCGGCGACAGGAAGGTGTTGTCCACCACGGTCAATGCGCCAGCCTTCTTCGCCGCCTCGATGACAAAGCGCAGATCGGTGATGCGCAACAAAGGGTTGGACGGGGTTTCGATCAGCACCAGCTTGGGTGCCTGCGCCAGCGCATCGGCCAGCGAACGCGGGTCGGTGAGGTCGGCGGTGATCAGCGCGAAGTGGCCCTTCTTGGCCAGCGCGTTGAACAGGCGCCAGCTGCCGCCGTAGGCATCGTGCGGCACCACCAGGGTGTCGCCCGGTTGCAGCAGCGCATTGAGCACCAGATTGATCGCGCCCATGCCGGTGGAGGTGATCACCCCACCCGCGCCGCCTTCCAGCTCGGCCAGCGCTTCGCCGAGCAGATCGCGGGTCGGGTTGCCGCTGCGGGTGTAGTCGTACTGGCGCTTGTTGCCGAAACCATCGAAGGAGAAGTTCGACGACAGCACGATCGGCGGCGTCACCGCACCATAGGCAGTGTCGCGATCGATGCCGGCGCGGACGGCGGCGGTGGCGGCGGTACAGGGGGCGTCGGCGGGGTCACGAAAGCTCATGCGGTTTCTCCGGTGATGCGAAGGGCAGTGGCGAGGATCGCGTCGATGCGATCGATTTCTTTCAGGAAGGCGTCGTGGCCATACGGCGAGCGCAGCACGCGCAGACTGCCGCGCGGCCCCAACCCTTCGACCAGGCCGACCAGGTCGGCCAGCGGCACCAGGCGGTCGCCCTCCACCGCAACGACGACGGTGGGCACGCGCACCTGCGCCGGGTCGATGCGATGCAGGTCGATGGATTCGGACAGTCGCAAGTAGGCGGTCACCGGCGTGCGCGCGACATACTGCGCGCCGGCGGCATCCAGGTAGTCTTCGGCGGCTACGCGCACCCGGCCATTGATCACTTCCGGCGGCGCGTCGAAGCGCTCGCTGAATTCTTCCGGGGTGCGGTAGCTGAGCATGGCGAACTGCCGTGCCAGCGCCAGCCCATGGTTTTCGGCGCATTGCAGCTGGCCCAGCGCCACCGCGCGGCGCTGCAGTGCACGCCAGGCGGCGGCATACGGATGGGCGCGATGCGCGCCACTGACCGCAACCAGGGTACCGACGCGGGCGGCATGGCGGGTCGCGAATTGCAAGCCGACCAACGCGCCGTACGAGTAGCCGACAAAGCCATGCAAACGCGCGATACCCATCACATCCAGCAAGGCGGCGATCGCATCGGCCTGGTCGGCGGTGTCGATTGGCGCATCCAGCGTGCCGTCGGCACCGAGAAAATCGAACGCCAGCAGGCGGCGCGATGCAGGATCCAGCGCGCGGCCGGCACCTACCAGGCCATCCACCCAGCCCTTCTCGGGGAACAGGTCGCTGGCGGCCAGATGGCGATGCGCGGAAATTCCGCCGGCCACGAAGACCACCGGCGCATTGGCGGCGCCGACCAGCTCATAGCGCAGCCGCAGCTCGCGCATGCCGGCATGGCGCATCGGCAAGGCAATGACACGCTCGCCGCGCACGGCAATCAAGCCGTCGTCGGTGGCGGCGGGTGGATCGGCGTATTCGGTCGGTGTCGGCGATGCTGTATTCACGAGGCTCATGGCGATATCCGGGGTGGATCGGCCATCGAGCTTCGCGGGAGCTCGCGTTCGACGTGCGCAAGGCACGATTCGAACCATCTTTCGGCGGACGCGGAGGTCCCCGCAGGATTTGGCACCAAACGCGGGCGCTTGCGCGCTCCGCTGGCTGCCCCGGCATCAAAGGGCCTGTCCCTCCGCCGGTCTCGATGGTGAGGCTAAGATGCCACCGCTTTTTTGCGATGTCAATCTCTTCATGCGGATGGAAAGATATATTTTCATCCGATACCACTGCGGCCTGTGATGGACCGCATACTTGAGGCCCCTTCGTTCGAGCCGATCGCGTGCCCCACCACGTGTCTCGCAGCGCCCTGCCTGCCCTCGCCTGGCCTTTCTTGCTCGCGGTTCTGGTGTGTGCCGCACCCGCCAACGCGCAGCAACGCTGGCATTGGCCCGGTGCCGCAAACACGACTGCGAGCTCGCCAACAATCGCAGCGGCACAGGCGGCGCCCGCATCTTCCGACACCGGCCCGTCGCTGCAGTTGGAGTGGCAGGCACCGGCCTACCTGGCCTGGGTCAGCAACCCGCTGGCCGGGCCCGAACAGGTGCAGCTGAGCGCACCGCCCAGCGAGGATTACCGCGCCGTGCCGCAGTTGCCGCTGACGGTGCAACTGGCTGCGCATGAGCGCCGCCTGCTCGCCCGGCTGTATCCGGCCAGCAACCAGCGCAGCCTGGGTGGGCTTGGACTCAAGCTCGACGTGGTGCCCGGCGATCCGCAGGCTCGCCCGCAGCAGCAAGTGCGTTACCAGCTCCCGTTTCGCGATGCGCCGATCCAAGTGGACCAGGGCTTTGGTGGGGCTTTCAGCCATACCGATGCGCCCAACTGGTACGCGGTGGACTTCGCGCTGCCGCAGGGCACGGCTGTGCTGGCGGCGCGCGAGGGCACGGTCATGGAGGTGCGGCGCGATGTCATCGAAGGCGGCCCGCATGACCAGGCCGCCGGTGCCGGCAACCTGGTGCGGGTGCTGCACGCCGACGGCAGCATGGCCATCTATGCCCACCTGGCACCCGATGGCGTTGCAGTAAGCCCAGGCCAGGTGGTGCGCACCGGCGAACGCCTGGGCGCCTCGGGCAGTACCGGCTTCAGCACGGCCCCGCACCTACATTTTTCGCTCCAGCGCAACGCGGACATGCGCCTGATCTCGTTGCCATTCCGGATGCTGGGCCCGCAGGGCGAGTTGCAGTTCCCCTCGCCGGCACCGTGAGTGGCGGCGCCCGGGAGCGCCAACCTGCCGCCCGGAGAGCCCCTGACCGGCGCTACAGAGGCCGGCTGCGGCGAAGCCGCTATAATCTCCGGCTTCCTCAGTTTCCGCAGGCGTCCGACCGGGCGCGCTCAGCCCATGTCCGACGTCTCCAACGAAGCCGCGCGCCGCCGCACCTTCGCCATCATTTCCCACCCCGATGCGGGCAAGACCACGCTGACCGAAAAGCTGCTGCTGTTCGGCGGTGCGATCCAGATGGCAGGCTCGGTGAAGGGCCGCAAGGCTGCCCGTCACGCCACCTCGGACTGGATGGCGCTGGAAAAGGAGCGCGGCATCTCGGTCACCTCCTCGGTGATGCAGTTCCCGTACGAGGGCAAGATCGTCAATCTGCTCGATACCCCCGGCCACGCCGACTTCGGCGAGGACACCTATCGGGTGCTGACCGCGGTGGACTCGGCGCTGATGGTCATCGACGTCGCCAAGGGCGTGGAAGAACGCACCATCAAGCTGATGGAAGTCTGCCGCCTGCGCGACACCCCCATCATGACTTTTATCAACAAGCTCGATCGCGAGGGCAAGAACCCGATCGATCTGCTGGATGAAGTCGAAACCGTGCTCGGCATCCAGTGCGCCCCAGTCACCTGGCCGATCGGCATGGGCCAGCGCCTGAAGGGCGTGGTGCACCTGATCACCGGCGAGGTGCACCTGTACGAACAGGGCCGCAACTTCACCCGCCAGGATTCGACCATCTTCCCGTCACTGGATGCACCCGGACTTGCCGAAAAGATCGGCGCGCAGATGCTGGCCGAGCTGCGCGACGAACTGGAACTGGTGCAGGGCGCCAGCAATCCGTTCGACCTGCAGGCCTACCGCGCCGGCCAGCAGACCCCGGTGTTCTTCGGCTCAGGCGTCAACAACTTCGGCGTGCAACCGCTGCTGGATTTCTTCATCGAGCACGCACCGCCGCCGCAGGCGCGCGACACCACCGGCCGCCGGGTCGAGGCGACCGAAGCCAAGCTCAGCGGCTTCGTCTTCAAGATCCAGGCCAACATGGACCCGCAGCATCGCGACCGCGTGGCCTTCATGCGCGTGTGCTCGGGCAAGTTCACCGCCGGCATGAAGGCACTGCACGTGCGCAGCGGCAAGGACGTCAAGCTGGCCAACGCGCTGACCTTCATGGCCTCCGACCGCGAGATCGCCGCCGAAGCCTGGCCGGGCGACGTGATCGGTATCCACAACCACGGCACCATCTCCATCGGCGACACCTTCACCGAAGGCGAATCGCTGTCGTTCACCGGCATTCCCAACTTCGCACCGGAGCTTTTCCGGCGTGCGCGCCTGCGCGACCCGCTCAAGCTCAAGCAGTTGCAAAAGGGCCTGGCACAGCTGTCCGAAGAAGGCGCCACGCAGTTCTTCCGCCCGTTGATGAGCAACGATCTGATCCTCGGCGCGGTGGGCGTGCTGCAGTTCGACGTGGTGGCCTACCGGCTCAAGGACGAATACGGCGTGGACGCGATCTTCGAGCCGGTCAGCGTCACCACCGCACGCTGGGTACATTGCGACAACGCCAAGAAGCTGGAGGAGTTCCGCGAGAAAAACGCCGGCAACCTGGGCATCGACGCGGCCGGCCAGCTGGTGTATCTCGCACCGACGCGGGTGAATCTGCAGCTGGCGCAGGAACGTGCGCCGGACGTGCGCTTCTCTGCCACGCGCGAACACGCGCATGCCAAGGCGATCGATTGACCGCGGCTTGAACCGACGCCTGCGACCGCACTTGCTGGCGATGCGAATTGCTCGCAATTGCGGTACCTTTTTGGCATGAACGCAGACGCCTCCCCCTTGACCGACCTGCGCGACGAGATAGCCAGCGCCGTGACCCACGGCCTGGGTGCCATTGCCGCATTGGCCGGTGGCTCGGTGCTGATCACGCTGGCCGCCATCTATGGCGACGGCTGGCAACTGGCCACCTCCATCGTGTTCAGCGCCACCCTGGTGTTGCTGTACGTCGCCTCCACGCTGTTTCATGCCATCCCGCATCCGGGCGCCAAGGCGCGCCTGCAGGTGCTCGATCACTGCGCGATCTATCTGTTGATCGCCGGCACCTACACCCCGTTTACGCTGATCAATCTGCGCGACTCCTGGGGCTGGGGATTGTTCGCCGCGATCTGGACGATCGCCGCTGCCGGAGTGGTCTTCAAACTGTTTTTCACCGGTCGTTTCCGCCTGCTGTCGACAGTGCTGTATCTGGCGATGGGTTGGCTGATCGTGGTGGCGATCCAGCCGTTGCTGCGCTCGGTCGATACCTGGTCTCTGTGCTGGCTGCTGGCTGGCGGGCTCTTCTATACCCTGGGCACGTATTTCTACCAACGCGACACCCAGCGCTATTTCCACGCGATCTGGCATCTGTTCGTGCTGGCGGGCAGCGCGTGCCACTTCGTTGCGGTGATTGCGCAGGTCATGTGAGGCGCGATCTGCAGCGCGTTCGCGCGCCGTGCACGAGGCATCGCCAACCATGGCCCGCGTGAACAACGTGACCGACACCTCAGCTGCACCACCTTCCCCCACGCCACGTCGTCGACGCTGGCTGGTCGGGCTTGCCATCGCCGCCGCCGTGGTGATCTTCGTGCTGCTGTTCCAGTGGAACTGGCTGCGCGGTCCGGTCGAGCGCCTAGTCAGCGCCAAGACCGGTCGCGAATTCCATCTCGGCTATCTGGACGTGAAGCTGGGCCGCACGACCACCGTGCGCGGCAATCGTCTGAGTCTGGCCAACGCAGCGTGGTCCAAGCGCGGGCCGATGGCCGAGCTCAATTCGGCCGAGATCGATGTCGAGTTGTGGCCGCTGTTGCGCGGCAAGGTGCGTCTGCCGGAAATTCGTCTGGATCACCCAACCGTCTTGCTGGAAGCCGGCGACGATACCCATCCCGGCAACTGGGTATTCGATCAGGATGGTGGCGATGGCACGATGCCGCGCCTTGGCCGCCTGCTGGTGAACAACGGGCGCCTGCAATACGTCGATGCAGCCAATCGCTCGGACGTGGATGTGGCGATCAACAGCCTTGCACCACCGAGCAGCGACCAACGTGCAGCGCCGATCGGCATCGACGGCAAGGGCCGCTGGAAGGGCTATCCCTTTACGCTCAAGGGCAATACCGCCTCGCCGCTGGAGCTGAGCCAGAGCGAGCACCCGTTCCGCATCGATCTGCGCGGCAGCGCCGGCGCCACCCGCACCCACGTGCGCGGCACCTTGACCAACCCGTTCCAGTTCCAGGTCTTCGATCTGCAGATGGCGCTCAGCGGCCAGGACATGCAGGATCTGTATCCGCTGACCGGCGTGGCCATGCCGTCGACGCCGCCGTACAAGCTAGACGGCCATCTGCGCCGCAACGGCCAGCTCTGGCGCTACGAAAAATTCACCGGCACCGCCGGCGACAGCGATCTGTCGGGCACTGCAGAAGTGGACCTGCGCAACAAGCGTCCGTTCCTGCGTGCCGATCTGGCGTCCAAACGCCTGGACTTCGATGACCTGGCAGGGTTCGTCGGCGCACCACCGAAGACCGGCGCAAACGAGTCGGCAAATGCCGAACAGAAAAAACAGGCGGCACAGCTCGCGGCCAGCGCGCGCGTGCTGCCCAGCACTCCTTACGACCTGTCGAAGCTACGCGCGATGGATGCGCAGGTACGCTGGCGCGCACAGCGCATCAATGCGCCGTCGTGGCCGCTGGACGACATGGATGCCTCGCTGACATTGAAGGACGGCCTGCTGCAGCTGGACCCGCTGAACTTCGGCGTTGCCGGTGGCGATATCCGCTCCACCATCCGCATGGATGCGCGCAACGAGGTGATCACCACGCACCTCAAGGCAGGTCTTCGCGGCATTCGGCTGGATCAGCTCTTCCCCGATACCGCCCTTGCCAAGCAGGCCTCGGGTGCCATCGGTGGTGAATTCGATCTGCGTGGACGCGGCAACTCGATCGGCGCGATGCTCGGTACCGCCGACGGCACGATCGGCGTGGGCATGGGCCGCGGCCATGTCGGCAATCTGATCATGGAGCTGGCCGGGCTGGATATCGCCGAATCGCTCAAGTATCTGGTCACCAAGGACCGCCAGATTCCGGTGCGCTGCATCTTCGGCGACTTCGGCGTACAGGACGGCCTGATGCAATCGCGCGCGCTGGCGTTCGACAGCACCGACACCATCATCATCGGCGAAGGCAGCGTCAGCTTGAAAGACGAAACGCTGGATCTGCTGCTGCGCCCACGCCCGAAAGACCGCAGCATCCTGAGCCTGCGCTCGCCCTTACGAATCGGTGGCAGCTTCAAGGACCCGACCTTCCGTCCCGACTTTAAGGCATTGGGCCTGCGTGGCGCGCTTGCGGTCGGCCTGGGCATGATCGCTCCACCCGCCGCGTTGCTTGCAACCTTCGAACCGGGTCCCGGCAAGGACAGCAATTGCGGCGGCAAGTTCGCAAAGTAAGTGCACTACACGACTTTGGGCGAACAGCAGACCTGTCCAATGCTGTAGCGATGGTGGCAAGGTGTCGATCGCATGCAAGTGCATTGACGGATGCAGTGACCCCAAAACTGCAGTGATGGCACGGATCGAAAGGAGCTGATCAAACCGCAGTCCTCGAACGACCGCACGGCCTGCACTGCTTGCACCATGCAAACCGACCCTCCCGACTGGTCCTTGCCCGTCCACCGTCGCGGGACCTTACGCGGCATGGACGCCGCGTAAGAGCCTACAAGGACGTACTTGCGGCGTGTCCTGCGATGGTGGGCGGGCAAGGGCCTTGCAGCAAACTCACAGCGTCGAGAACACCGCACCAGGGAGTTTGCTGACTGCTTTATTGAGAGCGATGCACACCGACCATCTCAACTGACCCTTGCCCGCTCCCCGTCGCGGGACCTTACGCGGCATGGATGCCGCGTAAGAGCCTACAAGGACGTACTTGCGGCGTGTCCTGCGATGGTGGGCGGGCAAGGACCTTGCAGCAACCCCGCAGATCAATCGCTCTACAGCTGAGCTATCCGCCCGCAACAGGCACACGCAGCTATGTCGAGCAACAGCGTGGCTCAAGACAAAACGCAGGGAACGTAGCCGGTACGGCCCTAGCTGGCGATGTAACGCTGCAACTGATCGATGTCGCGCTGCTGGTTCTCGATCACCGCCTTGACCAGATCGCCGATGGAAATCACGCCCTGCACGCGGCCATTGTCGACCACCGGCAGATGCCGGAAGCGTCCATCGGTCATCAACTGCATGCAGCGCTCCACCGTGTCCGACGGCGACACTGTCACCACCTGGGTACTCATGATTTCGGAAACGCTGGTGGTCGATGAGGCGCGATCGCGCAGCACCACCTTGCGCGCGTAATCGCGCTCGGACACGATGCCGACCAAGCGTGGCCCGTCCATCACCAACACCGCGCCGATGCCTTTGTCGGCCATCAGCCGGATCGCCTCGATCACTGCAGCGTCTGCCGCTACCGCGAATACCTCAACCTGTTTGGTCCCCAACAGCTGTCGTACGGTCTGCATGGCCCGCTCCGCGCTTGGTCTGGTGGTCGCAGACTACTCCCACCGCGCCGCGGTGGGTATCGACCAGGTAGAGCGGACGCTGCTTGGCCTCGTCATACAAGCGGCCCAGGTATTCGCCGATCAGGCCTAGGGCGATCAGCTGGATACCGCCAAGGAACAGGATCACCGACATCATGGTCGGCCAGCCGGCCACCGGGTCGCCCATCAGCGCCGCCTTGATCACCACCCAGCCACCGAACAGGAATGCCACCAGCGCGGTGAGCAAGCCCAGATAGGTCGCCACGCGCAGCGGCACGGTGGAAAAACTGGTGATGCCATCCAGCGCGAAGTTCCACAATCGCCACACCGTGAACTTGCTGCGCCCCGACAGCCGCGGCGCACGACGGTATGGCAATGCCACCTGGCGAAACCCGACCCAACCAAACAGCCCCTTCATGAAACGGTGGCGCTCGCGCAGCTGCTGCAAGGCCTCCACCACCCGCGGCGACAACAGCCTGAAATCCCCGGTATCGGCCGGAATCGGCGTGCGCGACAACTGCCGGATCACCCGGTAGAACGCATGCGCCGCGCTGCGCTTCAGCCAGCTCTCGCCCTCACGGAAAATCCGCGTGCCAAAGATATTGTCGTAACCGGCACGCCACAGCGCGACGAACTCGGGGATCAACTCCGGCGGGTCCTGTCCATCGGCATCGAGCAGCACCACCGCACCGGGCAGCACATGGTCCAGGCCTGCAGAAATAGCCACTTCCTTGCCGAAGTTACGCGACAGCCGCACCGCACTCATTTGTGCGTCAGCATCGGCAAGTGCCTGCAACACGCTCCAGGTGCCATCGCTGCTGCCATCGTCGACATACAGCACATGCGTCTGCACGCCACTCAGACCCGCCAGCACTGCGCATAGGCGCGGATGCAGCAGTGGAATGCTGGTCTCCTCGTTATAGGCTGCAATCACCACCGTCAGGCGGTCTGCTACCACCGGCAATTGTGCGGGTCCGGACGTCTGCACGCTCACGGCGCCTGCAGATACGCAGGGCCACCCAGCTGGCGCGCCTGCCGCTGGATCCATGCCGTTCGCCGTTGCACATAGGCGCCGGGACGACGCGCGTCATAACGGCGTGGCGAGGGCAGCACCGCCGCCAGGCGCGCCGACTCGGTCGGTGACAACCCAGCCGCATCCTTGCCCCAGAATTGCCGGGCAGCGGCCTGCGCGCCATACACCCCGTCACCGAACTCGGCCACGTTGAGATACATCTCCAGAATGCGCTGCTTCGGCCACAGCAACTCGATCAGCACCGTGTACCAGGCCTCTAGGCCCTTGCGTACCCAACTGCGGCCTTGCCACAGGAACACGTTCTTGGCGACCTGCTGACTGATCGTGCTGGCCCCGCGCACGCGTCCACCGCGCGCATTGTGATCGCGCGCCTTTTCGATCGCCTGCAGGTCGAAGCCGTGATGCACCGGAAACTGCTGATCCTCCGCAGCCACCACCGAAATCGGCAGGCTTGCGGCGATCCTGTCGTAGTCGCGCCATTGCTGGTGCAGCGAAAAATCCCAGTCGCCCTCGCCCCAGGCTTCCAGATAGCGCCCCACCATCATGCTGCTGATCGGCGGATCGACCACCCGCAGCACCAGCACCTGCAGCACGCTCGCGGCGGCAAACAGCAGCGGTGCTGCCAACAGCCAACGTAGCCAGCGCCGCGCGCGCCGCGGTGGCGCCACCTGCTTGCCATCCAATGCATCCGTCCCCATTGTTCGCTACGACCTTTCATCCCGATGCTCGTTGCATTATCCGGCAACCGGCGTCCCTTACGTCCGATGTTCCCATGACCGATCACGATCAGCTTTCCCGTTTCCTGCTGCCTGCTGCCGGCGTGCGCGGCGTCCATGTCCGCCTGACCCAGGCCTGGCACGACATCCAGGGGGCCGCCGACTACCCGCCCGCCGCACGCCAGTTGCTCGGCGAGGCGGCGGTGGCCGCCGCCCTGTTCACCGGCCACACCAAGGTCGACGGGCGTCTGTCGGTGCAGCTGCGCGGCAACCAGACGCTGCGCACCCTGTTCGCCGAATGCACCGCGGCCGGCACCTTGCGCGGCATCGTGCAGCTGGCCGACGGCGCCGATGCGCCCGCTGACCTGCGCGAACTGGGCGAGGCCGCGCTGCTGGCCATCACCATCGAGAATCCCGGCCTGGACCCGCGCGAACCGCAGCGCTACCAGAGCCTGGTCGGCATGCAGGCGCCGGATCTGGCCGAGGCCTTCGAGACCTATTTCCACCAGTCCGAGCAGTTGCCGACCCGCCTGCTGCTGGCCGCGGGCCCAGACCAGGCCGCAGGCCTGTTGCTGCAAAAGCTGCCCGGCGACGAGGGCGACACCGATGGCTGGACCCGCATCGGCGCGTTGTTCGACACCCTGGGCGCACCTGAATTGCTGTCGGTCGCCAGCGAGGACCTGCTGCACCGGTTGTTCCACGATGAAGACACCCAATTGCTGGGCAGCAAGCCGCTTAGCTTCGGCTGCTCCTGCTCACGCGAGCGGGTCGCCTCGATGCTGCAGTCCCTGGGCGAAGACGAAGCCCGCGCCGCTGCCGAAGCGACCGGCGAGGTCGAGGTCCGTTGCGAGTTCTGCGGGCGTGAGTATCACTTTCCGTTGACCGCGCTGGACGTACTTTTCAGCGAGGCGCAGCCGTCGCTGGACGCGCCGGAAAGGTTGCAATAGATAGCGTTGACGCCGCGTTCTGGGGAACGCGGCCACTTGTTAAATAATCATAAACGCCCTAGCATTCTCATTGCCCGCTCTCGGGAACTTAACAACTGCCCCTGGGTCTGAACTCTGGTATGCGCCACCTTCTTCGCCTCCCGCTCGCTTTGCTGGTTGCCCTCGCGGCAGCCACGGGTGTGCATGCGCAGTCGGCGTCCCAGCAGTTGCGTGAGAGCACCATCCTGCCGGTGTGGAACAAGGGCAGCGGCAAGGTCGAAGCCTTTCTGTACCTGGAGCCCACCGGCGAGCAGAAGGCCGGCGCACGCTGGCACTTCGGTCGCAACTCGCTGGACGCAGCCTTCGGCCTGACTTCCGGCGATTCGCTGGGCCTGATCTGCAACAGCAGCCGCGGCACCAACATCAACGGACTCGCCAGCCACTGCCTGCTCGCAGGCATCGGCGATGACGAAGAAGACAGCGCCGCTGCATCGCGCCGCGTCTCGGCGACCCTGGGCTTCAACCGCGCTGGCACCCGCGCCGGCGTCACTGCCGGCACCGGCCGCGACACCCTGCCGGCCTGGTTGATCGGCGCCGGCAAGGCACCGCTGACCCGCGTCGAACAGAACGACCTGACCGTGTTCGGGCAGAAGAACATCGGCCGCGAAGGCTTCGTCTCGATCGGTGGCACCTATGCGCGCGCCCGCCTGGTGCCGCTTGCCGACGTTTCGCCAGCGATTGCCGACCAGTGGGACAGCAAGACCTTGAGCGTCGGCGGCGGCTATGGCGCCTTCAGCGCCAACGTCATCGGCCGCGTCGTCGACGTCCCCGGCCAGCCGGAAAAGTGGGAAGGCCTGGGCCTGGGCCTGACCTGGCGCACCCCCTGGAGTGGCCAGCTGACGGTCGGCGCAGAGAACGTCATCTCCCGCGGCAAGAACCCGTTTGCGCCGAGCAACGAGAGCAACAGCGACGGTACGATCCCCTACGTTCGGTACGAGCAAGACCTCTAAGTCATTGATTTGATAATAATTTTATAGGACGCCACCGGTTTGCAGCCGGTGGCGTTTTTCGTTCTGGGTCCGCGCCCGAGGCTGCCTTTCACGTCTTTCTTCTTTTTCGTTAACGGGACTTTAATTTCTCGCATAACGCATATACCATCGGTTCACCCTGACGTTTTGGATCCGCTTCTTTCGGACCCCCCGACAGGCAAACAACCCTTGGCAGTACCCAAGATCACTTGGAGAGAGAGCTAATGAATTGCAAGTCCAACAAGCTGCGCGATGCAGTTGTCCTCGCGCTTGTCGTGGGCGTGGCCGGTACCGGTACCGCCGTCGCGCAGGAAGCCGGCACCACCAACCTCGACAAGATCGAAGTGACCGGTTCGCGCATCAAGCGCGCCGACGTTGAAACGTCGCAGCCAGTCTTCACCATGAGCCGCCAGCAGATCGAATCGCAGGGTCTGACCTCGATCGGCGACGTGATCCAGAACATCAGCTCGGGTGGTTCGGCGCTTAACAGCAACGTCAACAATGGCGGCAACGGCGAAACCCGCGTCAACCTCCGTAACCTCGGTTCCAACCGCACCCTGGTGCTGGTTAACGGTCGTCGTTGGGTCGGCGGCACCGGCCTGGGCGGCGCAGTCGACCTCAACACGATTCCGACTGCTGCCGTCGAGCGCATCGAAGTCCTGAAGGACGGCGCCTCCACGATTTACGGCTCCGACGCCATCTCTGGCGTGGTCAACATCATTCTGCGCCAGAACTTCGATGGCGCCGAAGCGAATGCTTATTTCGGCCAGTACGACAAGGGCGACGGCAGCCGCGAGTCCTACGACTTCACCATCGGCTCGACCGGCGATCGTTGGCACGCCACATTGGGCGTTGGCTACGTCAAAGAAGAGCCAGTCTGGGCAGGTGATCGCGAAATCTCGTCGGTCCCGGTGTTCGGCGCCGTTGCCGGCACCGGCAACAGCACCACGATTCCTGGCGGTCGCTTCGGCATCTTCGGGCCGACCGGCACCAGCGCCACTGGCACACCCACCTTTGGCGCAACGCGCTTCAACGGAACGCCTGGGTTCTCCATCACCAATAACGGTGGTACGACCTCGCGCAACTACACTGCAGCCGACAGCTACAACTTTGCGCCGGCTAACTATCTGGTGACCCCGCAGGAGCGCAAGTCGGTATTCGCCGACGCTGGCCTGTCGATCACGGACAATGTGCGCTTCAAGACCACGGTGACCTACAACGAGCGCGAGTCGAGCCAGATCCTGGCACCGATGCCGGTCGTTCTTGGTCGCTCCGCGCCCGGCACCAACGGCGCAGATATCGTTATTTCGGCAAACAACATCTACAACAACACCGGCCGCGATATCGACTACATCCAGTACCGCGCCGAAGAGACCGGCGGTCGCATCTTCACCCAGAACGTCAAGACGTTCGGGTTTAGCGGCGCATTCGAGGGTGATTTCGAAGTTGGCCAGCGTTTCTTCAGCTGGGAAGCCGGGATGTTCTACGGCAAGAATGACCAGACCGATCGCACCACCGGCCTGTTCAATATTTCTGCACTGCGTAACGCGCTTGGCCCGTCGTTTGTCGACGCTGGCGGTGTAGCACGCTGCGGTACCGCTGCCAGCACGATCGACGGCTGCGTGCCGATGAACATGTTGAGCGGCCCGGGCTCGTTGACCCCGGAAATGCTGGGTTACGCTGGCTTCAATGCACATGACCTCTATGGGTACGAGCAGAAGACCTATTTCGGCAACATCGGCGGCGAGCTGTTCGACCTGCAGGGAGGTGCATTTGCATTCTCCTTTGGCGCTGAACACCGTGAAGAGTCGGGCTTTGACGATCCGGACGCGCTGATCAACTCCGGTGACACCACCGGCAACGCACGTACCGCGACCAATGGCGGCTACAAGCTGGACGAAGCCTACCTCGAACTCGCCGTGCCGCTGCTGGCTGACCTGCCGGGCGCACAGTTGCTGGACTTCAGTCTGGCCACGCGTTATTCGGACTACAGCAACTTCGGCGACACCACCAACAGCAAGTTTGGTTTCCGCTGGAAGCCGATCACCGACTTGATGATCCGTGGTAACTGGTCGCAAGGCTTCCGCGCACCATCGATCAACGAGCTGTTCCAGGGCGTAAGCGATACCTTCGAAGACGTGCGTGATCCTTGCGCAGGCTCCTTCAGCGATGGCTCCGTCAACGGAACGCGTCCGGGTTCGTGCGGCGCAGTCCCAGCCTATGCACAGGCCAACCCGCAGGTACGTACCGCCACTGGCGGCAACCCCAACCTGCAGCCGGAAACGTCGACGTCCAAGACTTTGGGCTTTGTATTTAGCCCGAGCTGGGTCACCGGCCTGGATATCTCGCTGGACTGGTGGAACATCGAGATCGAAGATGCAATCGACACGCAGACCGTGCAGGAAACCCTGGACAGCTGCTATTTGGCAGGCATCGCCAATGCTTGCTCGCTGATTCAGCGCGAACCTACTGGCGAAGTGTCGAATCTGCTGGCAGTGCCGAACAACATTGCGAAGATCGAGGCTGAAGGTTACGACTTGACCGTAGGCTATCGTTTGCCGGACACCGCATGGGGCAGCTTCAGCCTGGTGTGGGACTCGACCTACATGAGCAAGTTCGTGGTTGAGAAGCCGCTGCAGGATCCCGAAAACCGCGTTGGTTTGTATCGTGGCGGCTCGGCACAGGACAACAACTGGCGCATCCGCTCCAACCTGATGCTCAATTGGGAATTGGGCGACGTCGGCGGCTCGGCATCCATGCGCTACTACAGCTCGCAGGTCGAAAACTGCACTGGCGCCAACGTGGCGACTCCGGCGAACGTGGCGCTGCTGTGTTCGGATCCGGATCGTGTGACCGCTGCAGGTGCAGCGCCGCGTAATCATGTTCCCAGCGTGACCTACACCGATCTGGCCGCGTACTGGAAGGCCCCGTGGAACGCCCGGGTGACCGTCGGCGTGAATAATGCATTTGACCGCGATCCGCCGCAGGCCGCAACGGCGTTTGCCAATAGCTTTGACCCGCAGTACGAAATCCCGGGTCGCTTCTACTACATGCGTTACACCCAGAAGTTCTGATATTCGTCCGCTTAAGTAATACGTAAATAAAAAACCGCGACTCGAAAGAGTCGCGGTTTTTGTTTGCTCAACCATCAAACATCAACTCGTGCCGGACGCCTGAAACCTACCCAGGAATCAACGTCTGGATCACATGCTCGACGTAAGCTTCGAAGTCTTCGCGGGCTTGCTTGGGTTGCTGCAGTTGCAGCGAGAGCTGCAGGAAGCCGACGTAGGCGGCGTAGGCCAGCCGGGCGCGGTGTTGGGCGTCGGTGCGGCTCAGGCCGGCCTGGCGGAACGAGGCGATCAGGTAATCGAGGCGGCGCTGCGAGACACGGTCGATGACCGGGCGCACGGCCGGGTGGTCGAGTGCCTTGAGCAGTTCGCTGTAGATGACGTGCGGTTTGACTTCGTGGGCGACCAGTTGGAACAGCGCGCGCAGGCGTGCGCTGGGGTCCGGGACGTCTTCCAGGCTGCCGAATACTTCCTTCTGTTCGAAGATTTCCCAGCGTTCCAGGGCTGCCTGCAGCAATGCATCGCGCGAGGGGAAATGCCAGTAAAAGCTGCCCTTGGTGACGCCGAGCCGGCGTGCCAGTGGCTCCACCGCGACGGCGCCCACCCCTTGTTCTGCGATCAGGTCCAGTGCGGCCTGCGCCCAATCGTCCGCGCTGAGGCGGTTGCCGCGACCGGACGTGGCGCGGGGCGTAGTAAGGCTTGGGTCGGTGATGTCATTCATTGCCGCGATTTAACCATACGCTTGAGTCAGTTGCAGTATGCATCACAAAAAGGACACACAACTGCCACGATTCAATGGCTTAACCGTCCATACCAAGGAGTATTGACAGCGACCCAGGCAGGTCCATACCATGAGGTATGGTCACCTCTTCTCCTAGCCTCGCCCATCGTGCGTCCACCACGCGCATCGACGCTGGCGAGACATCGCTTGCGGTATCGGTGCGCGGCACGGAACACGCGCCGACGGTGCTGCTGGCGCACGGGTTTGGACAAACCCGGCATGCATGGGAAAGCACTGCGGCCCGACTGGCCACCGCCGGCCACCGGACGCTGGCCTACGATGCCCGCGGTCACGGCGATTCCGGTTTCAACGACGCAGACCTGCCCTACTCGGCCACGCAGTTCACCGATGACCTGATCGTGCTGGCAGGCGAGCAGGCCGAGCCGCCGGTGCTGGTTGCCGCATCGATGGGCGGCTTGTTCGGCCTGCTTGCCGAGGCGCGCTGGCCAGGCCTGTTTCGCGCGATCGTGCTGGTCGACATCACGCCGCGCTGGGATACCGGGGGCGTGGAGCGCATCCTGCGTTTCATGACCGCGCATCCGGATGGCTTCGCATCGCTGGATGCCGCCGCCGATGCGATTGCCGCGTATTTGCCGCAGCGCCCGCGCAAGACGGCCGAGCAGTTGCAGGCCTTGCTGAGGCAGCGCGCAGACGGGCGATGGCACTGGCACTGGGATCCGCGGCTGGTCGATGAACTGGCAGGACAGGACCAGCACGCACAGCAGCAGACCTTGCTGGACGCCGCCGCGCGGGTGCGTTGCCCGATGCTGCTGATCAGCGGCGGGCGTAGCGATCTGGTCACGCCGGACAATATCAACGAATTCCTGTCGATCGCCCCGCATGCGCAGCACGTGCATCTGCCCGATGCCACGCACATGCTGGCCGGCGACGACAACACCACGTTTACCGCAACCGTGTTGCATTATCTGGACGCACTGCCCCCGGTTGGCACCATCGCAGCGTCCAACATTACCGAGCATGTCACTGGAGCAAGACCATGAGCATCGTTGCACCGTTCCTCCTCGTCATCCTGGCGGCGGGCATCGCTGCCTATCACCGCATGCGCCTTGCCACCTGGGTCGCACTAAGCGCCTGTGTGCTGGTGGCCTGCTGGCTGCTGGGTGCCAATCTCACCGCAACCATCGTCGCTGCCGTGCTGGTGGTGCTGGTTTCCGCGCCGGTGCTGCTGCCGTTCCTGCGCAAGCCGCTGCTGACCACGCCGCTGATGGGCTTCTTCCGCAAGGTGCTGCCGCCGCTGTCGCAAACCGAACGCATCGCGCTGGAAACCGGCTCGGTGGGCTTTGAAGGCGAACTGTTCACCGGCGACCCGGATTGGCAGAAGCTGCTGAACTATCCCAAGCCGCAACTGAGTGCCGAAGAGCAGGCATTCCTGGACGGCCCGGTCGAAGAGCTGTGCAAGATGGTCAACGACTGGGAGATCACCCACGTCCACGCCGACCTGCCGCCGGAGCTGTGGGAGTACATCAAGAAGAACAAGTTCTTCGGCATGATCATTCCCAAGCAGTACGGCGGCCTGGGCTTCAGCGCGCTGGCGCATCACAAGGTGATCCAGAAGCTGTCCTCGATCTCCAGCGTGGTCAGCTCCACCGTCGGCGTGCCCAACTCGCTCGGGCCGGGCGAGCTGCTGCTGCATTACGGTACGCCGGAACAGAAAGACTATTACCTGCCGCGCTTGGCTGTCGGCGCCGAGGTGCCATGTTTCGGTCTGACCGGCCCGTTTGCTGGCTCCGATGCCACCTCGATCCCCGACTACGGCATCGTCTGCAAGGGCGAGTGGAATGGCGCCAACGTGCTCGGCGTCAAGCTGACCTTCGACAAGCGCTACATCACCCTGGCGCCGGTGGCCTCGCTGATCGGCCTGGCATTCCGCGCCTACGATCCGGATGGCCTGATCGGCGACAAGAAGGACATCGGCATCACCCTTGCGCTGTTGCCGCGCGAGACCCCTGGCGTGGAAATCGGCCGTCGCCATTTCCCGCTCAATTCGCCGTTCCAGAATGGCCCGATCCATGGCGAGGAAGTGTTCATCCCGCTGAGCCAACTGATCGGTGGCGTGGAGATGGTCGGCAAGGGTTGGAACATGCTCAACGAATGCCTGGCGGTGGGCCGCTCGATCACCCTGCCCTCCACGGCCAGCGGCGGTGGCAAGTACGCCGCCGTGGTCACCGGCGCATATGCGCGTATTCGCAAGCAGTTCGGCCTGTCGATCGGCCGCTTCGAGGGCGTGGAAGAAGCGCTCGCGCGGATCGGCGGCAAGGCGTATGCAATCAGTGCGTTGTCGCAGGCCACCGCTGCGGCAGTGGACCGTGGCGATGTGCCGTCGGTGCCGTCGGCGATCGCCAAGTATCACTGCACCACCATGGGCCGCGAAGTGGTCAGCGACATGATGGATGTGATCGGCGGCAAGGGCATCATCCTGGGTCCGCGCAACTTCGCCGGCCGTGCCTGGCAGGCTGCGCCGATCGGCGTGACCGTGGAAGGCGCCAACATCATGACCCGCAGCCTGCTGATCTTCGGCCAGGGCGCAATCCTTTGCCATCCGTGGGTAATGAAGGAGATGCAGGCGGCGCAGGATCCGGATACGCGTCGTGGCCTGGAAGAGTTCGACCAGAGCCTGTTCGGGCATATCCGCTTCGGCATCTCCAACGCAGTGCGCTCGTTCTGGTTCGGTCTGACCGGTGCGCGCATCGGAGCAGCGCCGGGCGATGCGTATACGCGGCGCTTCTTCCGCAAGCTGGATCGTTATTCCGCCAACCTGGCGCTGATGGCCGACGTGTCGATGCTGATGCTCGGCGGCAAGCTCAAGTTCAAGGAATCGCTGTCCGGCCGTCTGGGCGATGTGCTGAGCCACATCTACCTGACCAGCGCGATGCTCAAGCGCTATCACGACGAAGGCGCGCCGGCGACCGATCAGCCACTGTTGGCCTGGGCGTTCCATGACAGCGTGCACAAGATCGAAACCGCACTGTCCGCCGCGCTGCGCAACTTCCCGATCCGTCCGGTGGGCTGGTTGATGTGGGTGCTGATCTTCCCGCTGGGCCGTCGTGCCGAGGCACCGGGCGACCGCCTGGGACATCGCGTGGCATCGATCCTGATGACGCCGAACGAAGCGCGCGACCGTCTGGGCCAGGGCGTGTTCCTGACACCGTGCGCCAACAATCCGGGCGGACGTATCGCCAGCTACCTGGCCAAGGCCGTGCTGGCCGAGCCGGTGGAGCGCAAGTTCCTCAAGGCGCTCAAGACCAAGGGCATCGAAGCGCTCGACTTCACCGCCCAGCTGGACGAAGCCGTGGCAGAGGGCGTGATCACCATCGACGAGCGCAGGCAGCTGGAAGAGTTGCGCGAGATCATGATGGACACCATCGCCGTCGACGACTTCGACCCGCACGAGCTGCGCGCAGCCAGCTACTACGACAGGCCGCAGGCCCAGCAACCGCGCGAAGCGGCGTAAGTCTCAGGCCGAGGTGACAAGCAGACAGCGGCGGGCTTCGGCCCGCCGTTGTCGTTTGTGGAGATTGGCTACTGTGGAGACCGACCATCTCGCAGTTGCACTGCCTGCCGCCGTCACCTTCGACCAGTTCGCGATAACTGCAGTTCCAGCGAGCCGCCTGGTAGGAGCGGGCTTGCCCGCGATGAAGCTCTAGCGGTAACGCCTCATCGCGGGCAGGCCCGCTCCTACAGACAGCGAGCACAACGCCTCAGCGTGGCAACCACAGCAACGCCAGGGCAATCAACGCGGGCAAGGCCTGCACGAAAAAGATGCGGCGGTTGACGCTGTAGGCGCCGTAACAACCTGCCACGACGACACAGCCCAGAAAAAAGCTCAGCACATCCGCGCGTGCCTGCAGCGCGCCCCAGAACAGGCCCGCCGCCAGGAAGCCGTTGTACAGGCCCTGATTGGCCGCCAGCACGCGCGTGGCCTGCGCCTTCTCGAGGGTATTGCGGAAGGTCTTCAGGCCCAGCGGCCGCGTCCACAGCACCATCTCCAAGACCAGGATGTAGACGTGCAACAGAGCGACGAACAGACCGGCAACGATGGCGAACAGGGACATGGCAGATCGGCGTGATGGATGTGGCGGCCAGCATAGCGGTGATTGCTGCCCTGCTGTTCAGAGCAGACGATGGAACCCGACGCGCCGGCGAGACATGGGAGATGTGCAGGACCTGCATGCACGATCGGAGCGTCGCGATTGCGAACATCGGCGGCGTGTCCTGCGATGGTTATTGCGCGGGCACAGGTGCTGCAGCCAAGTTGCAGATCAAGCGCTCTACATCTGAGTCTATCGGCTCGCCACGCTCGTCCAAAGGCAAACGCGGCTAGTTCAAACAGCGGCATCGCTTAGGTGCAGCCCAACGCCAAGGTCAAAAGCTCAGTCAGTCGAGCACGCAGTGCCCTCTCCGGTTGCGGGACACGCCGTTCATGCCCTGCTTGCCTATGCACACCGACCATCTCGACCGGTCCTTGCCCGCCCACCGTCGCGGGACCTTACGCGGCATGGATGCCGCGTAAGAGCCTACAAGGACGTACTTGCGGCGTGTCCTGCGATGGTGGGCGGGCAAGGGCCCCGCAGCAAGCTCACAGCGTAGAAGGCGCGGCGAGGACACCGCACCGACTGCGGCTGTTTTGTTGAACGCCATGCACGCCGACTAGCTCGACAGGTCCTTGCCCGCCCATCGTCGCGGGGCCTTACGCGGCATGGATGCCGCGTAAGAGCCTACATAGACGTACTTGCGGCGTGTCCCGCGATGGTGGGCGGGCAAGGGCCCCGCAGCAAGCTCACAGCGTAGAAGGCGCGGCGAGGACACCGCACCGGCTGCGGCTGTTTTGTTGAACCATGCACACCGACTAGCTCGACAGGTCCTTGCCCGCCCACCGTCGCGGGACCTTACGCGGCATGGATGCCGCGTAAGAGCCTACAGGAACGTACTTGCGACGTGTCCTGCGAGGGTGGGCGGGCAAGGGCCCTGCAACCAGGCCACTTGTTGACCGCTCCTAGTCGGAGACCTGATTGCCAGTCTCCGCATCGCGCTCTGCGGGCAGTTTGCGCGCCTCGCGCAGCAGGCCGAACGCGCCCAGGGTCATGCCCGATGCCACCAGCAGACCGACGCCGAACACTGCGCTGGAGCCGAATGCCGACACCAGCTTGTGCACCCAGACGAACGTGAGATCGCCACCGCGGTAGATCACCGTGTCGATCGCCGCGCCGGCCTTGTAACGCCATTCCCGATCCACCCGCGTGTACAAGGTCTCGCGCGCCGGCTTGGCCAGTGCGAACTCGCTGGAGCGGGTGATCACCTGCACGATCGCAAGCATCATCGGCAGCGGCGAGGCCGTCAGCACGGCGTAGCCCAGCGTGATCGCCACGCCCGGAATCAGCAGCGCCGGAGCGATGCCGAAACGCGACAGTAGCGCGCGCGTCACCAGCAGCTGCAACACCAGGGTAAGCGCGTTGATCGCCAGGTCGATGCTGGCGTAATAGGCGGTGGCCGCCGCTGCGTCCGTGTAGAGACGACGTACCAGCGCTGCCTGCTCGTTGTAGAGCAAGGTGCCGACGCCCACGCCGAACAGCACCATGAAGGCCAGCCAGCGCAGCAACGGCTCGCGCACGATCAGCTTGAGCCCGCCCAGCACATCGCCGCCCATTGGCACCTCGCCGGAGCACAGCTGTCGCTCCTGCTCGCGCGCAACCGCCCACAGGCGCAGACGCAGCACGCAGACCACGCACACGGTCAGGAACCCGGCCGACACCAGCATCAGATGTGCGATGCCGATGCGCTCGACCAGCGTGCGGGTGAGGATCGGCCCGAGAAACGCGCCCAGCGTGCCGGCCGCACCGATGTAACCGTAGTAATTGCGCGCTTCGGCATTGCTGAAGACGTCGGCCATGAAGCTCCAGAACACCGCCACCGCAAACAGGTTGAAGACGGTCACCCACAGGAAGAACGCCATGCCGCGCCCGGGCACGCCGCTGTCGAACAACACGTAGAACAGCAACAGGGTCGCGATGAAGAAGCCATACACCACCGGCAGGAACACCCGGCGCGGGTAGCGGCTGACCAGCGCGCCGTAGACCGGCTGCAGCAACACCATGATCAGGAAGGTGCAGGTAAACAGCACCTGCAGGGTGAAGTCCTTGAGCGGTATGCCGTGCGTGGCAAAGAAGGCGATCATGCCGGTGGGGAAGATCGCTTCCACATCCGCCGACGCACTCATCGCCTCGCGCACCGGGCGCAGCACGTAGTAGCCGCTGAGCAGGCAAAAGAAATACAGGAACGACCATGCCAGCGGCGGCGAGCTGCGCAATGCCGCGCTCAGACGGCCAGCCGCAGAGCGCGGCGGAGAGGGGCTGGTCATCGGGTAAGACTCGCTCGCATCAACGGGCGCGACAGCAGGGACATGGCAGCGGCAACACCCGCGAAACAAGCGCGCAAGTTAGCCGATGCCGCGCTGCATCACCAGCGGCTGCGGGCGGCACGCAACATATCGATGGCGTGCGGCTACGGCACGCTGCTTGCAGCTGTCTCCGCACAGGCTCCGGGTTGCGCTGGAAAGGCCCCGCGCGGGTCGATTTATGAACCTAAAATCATCAATAGGATCAATATGATGCCCATTCATCTTCCGGCAGTTTGTGCTATTGCGAAGCGCGGCGCTAGAATCGCCGGAGGCAGTGGAACAGGCGGGACAACCATGACTCAAATGCGCAGGCGCCGACGGTTCCGACCGTTGGCCATCGGGCTGCTCGGGGCGTTATTGCCTCTGGCCCTCTCTTCCACCGCGCAGACACCTGCGCCGGCTGCTTCTGCGCTGCAGCCGGCCACCGTCGTGCAGTCGCCCACCGCCCCGCTGCAATACCGTGCATCGCTTCCGGCCAGCCAGGTGCTGGCCCCGGCGGCCGGGTTCGATGTGGCCGCGTTCGAATCGATGGCCAACCAGTTGACCTACGGCAATCGCCTGCCCGGCATGGCGATGGCGATCGTGCAGGGCGGCAAGGTGCTGAGCGCGCGCGGCTATGGTGTCACCGACGTCAATCACCCGCAGCCGGTCGATGCGCATACCGTGTTCCGTCTGGCATCGCTGTCCAAGGCCTTCGCCGGCACCATGGCCGGGTTGCTGGTCAACGACGGCGTGCTGCGTTGGGACAGCAAGGTGGTGGACTATGTGCCCGGGTTCCAGCTCAGCAATGACGTCGCCACCCGGCAGCTCACCGTCGCCGAGGTGCTGAGCCACCGCGTCGGACTGACCCGCAATGCCTACGACAACGATATCGAATCCAACGTCGACTACTACTCGCTCAGCCACAAGCTTGCCGCCGCACCGCTGCGCTGCGCGCCCGGCGATTGCTATGCGTACCAGAACGTGGCCTTCAGCCTGGTCGGCGATGTGGTGTTCGCTGCGTCCGGCAGCTTCTACGAGCAGTCGGTGGAGCGCCGCATCTTCAAGCCACTGGGCATGAACGATGCGAGCATGGGACTGGCCGGTATCCAGGCCAGCCCGCGCTGGGCGCGCCCGCATGTGCGCAGCCGCAATGGCTGGGTGTCGCTGACGCCCAAGCCGACCTACTACCGTCTGGCCCCCGCTGCCGGCGTCAATGCCAGCGCCAGCGACATGGCGCAGTGGCTGCTCGCGCACACCGGCCACCGCACCGACGTGCTGCCTGCGCCGCTGCTGGCGACGCTGCACGCGCCGCTGATCTCCACGCCAGGGGAGATGCGCTCGGGTTGGCGCCACGAGCGTGTGGACGCTGCCAGCTACGCGCTGGGCTGGCGCGTGTTCGACTACGCCGGCCATCAGGTCGTCTTCCATGCCGGCGCAGTGCAAGGCTATCGCGGCCTGGTCGCGTTGCTGCCCGAACGTGATCTCGGCATCGCGATCATGTGGAACGGCGAGAGCGGCCTGCCCTCCGGCATGCTGCCGACCATTCTGGATCGTGCGCTGGGTCTGCCCGCCAAGCGTTGGCTGGATATCGATGTGGATGGCGATTTCGGCAGCGAGAACATGCTGGCCGAGCGCCCCGATCCTGCCGGCAAGGGCGCCTCGTCGGGCAAGTCGGTGGCATCGCCGCGCTGAGTTGGCGTTGCGGCGACCTCGCACACAGGCGGCTTCGGCCGCCTGTGTCGTTTCCGGCCTGCAGGATCGAGTCGGGCGTGTCGACATCGGTGGCCGGGAGCCGGGCATCGCTCCATGCCATGCGATGACGGTCATGGCAGGCGCAGGTCTGAGTCACCTTGTCGAGTAAGCGCGTCAGACCTGACTGAAAAGCGAGAGCGTGGCTGCCCACGATGCGGCCCAATGCATCTACTCCCGCTTGGCACGACCAACACACCGCACCGCTACGCCAATCGATGGCGGCACGACCGATCGGGACAGACGATGGTCAGTTGGGCGGGCGGCGCAGCGGCCCAGCCCACTGCTAGCGTTGGACCGGAGAAAGCGGGTGGCGGGTGGCAAGCGGCGATAGTGCGGCGATAGCTACAACGTCCCGGCCTGACATCCCGTCACGCACAGCGCAACGCATCCGGCGGCGATAGCTTCGGCTGCCTGCGTGCGACCGGGACTTCCTCGATCACGGACGCCCTGGGCACGTCAATAAAAAAGCTCCCTCCCCGCTGGGCGTCGGGGAGAGAGCTCGATGTTTACGGCGATCGGGTGGTGCGGATCAGATCAGCGGCGCCGGGGTTGCGGGCAGCGCGACCGGAGCGGCCTTCTTCTTGCGAACGGCCGGCTTCTTCTTGGCGACCTTCTTCACAGCAGGCTTCTTGGCGGCAGTCTTCTTGGTGGCGGACTTCTTGGTCGCCTTCTTGGCAACTGCCTTCTTCGCGGTCTTCTTTACTGCCTTCTTGGCGGTCTTCTTGACGGCCTTCTTGGCGGCGGTCTTCTTGGTCGCCTTCTTTGCAGTCTTCTTCACTGCCTTCTTGGCGGCAGTCTTCTTGGTTGCCTTCTTTGCAGTCTTCTTCACTGCCTTCTTGGCGGTTGCCTTCTTTGCAGTCTTCTTGACGGCCTTCTTGGCAGCAGTCTTCTTCACTGCCTTCTTGGCGGTTGCCTTTTTGGCGACCTTCTTGACTGCCTTCTTGGCGGCAGTCTTCTTCACTGCCTTCTTGGCAGTGGGTTTCTTTTTCGCAGCTTTTGCAGTGGCCATGTAATTGGCTCCTCGTCAGTGAACTATGGAGGTGAAACGCCCAGTTGAAGCAAACCCCGCAACGGCATGCCGTCGTCGGGAACCGTCCGCAGGTAATGCGCGACGGGACGGATACAGAAACACCCGCATCGAACAGCGACGCGGGTGCGTGATCGGAGCGACTGCTGCTTTTTTGGAGAGAAGCGGACCCAACTCCACCGTGGATAGCGCTTCGGTGGACATCTGGAACAAGCGTGTCGGCTTGATGTCGATTCTGCTCACTCTCTTTCGCAGCAACGTCTGCTGGGCGAAACCTAATCACGCTTTTTTTTACTGTCAACACTCTTTTGCATTTTTTTTTCAACGCCTCGTCGCGATGCGTCCCGTCGAGCCGGCCCAAAGACGCCGTGCGATGGCGCGCATCGCTGCCCTTGGCATGCAGCGGCGCAACGACGTTTTCAAAAAAGCACTTCTTTTGTGCTGTTTTTTTTTTGCGATGCAGACATGCACGCTGTTGCCCACTGCACCGACGTAGCAGCGCACGCCTGCTCGCCGCAATGCGCGCCGCCTGTCCGCCAGCTGAAAATTTTTTATCGACCAAGCTTGCCTGAGGCCTCGCACAAGCAAAAATGCGCAAACTTATTGCGCGGTTTTCGACCCATGCGTGCATCCGCATGCGCTGCCAACGGCATGCGTTGCGCACCGTGTGCGAGGTTGGATGCAGGCGACGCTGCAAATATTTTTCACCGGCTGCACGCCATCTCCTCACGACCGGCTCACGCCAGAAATCCGACACCGCGACAGTCGCGTCGCGTTCGACGATGTCGCGCGCGCATGCCGCTGGCGAGTGCATGGTCGTCGAACATCGGCAAAGGCTTGGACTGCGAGCGACAGCCGGCACCGGTCGGGCGCGCGCAGATCGGCAGCACGCACGCCATTGCCGGGCGGGATCGACGCGCGGCCACCGCCACGCAGGCAAAAAAATGGCCGCTCCAACGAGCGGCCATCCGGGTATGCAACGGGCGAGGCGCGGTCAGTGCGCTTCGTCTTCCAGCAGCTCTGCATAGTCGTCCGGCGACAGCAGGTCGTTGAGCTCTTCCTTGTCGTCGAGTTCGACCACGAAGATCCAGCCTTCGCCGTAGG
The DNA here is from genome assembly GCF_040202355.2 of Xanthomonas sp. WHRI 7064. Lineage (NCBI taxonomy): Bacteria > Pseudomonadati > Pseudomonadota > Gammaproteobacteria > Lysobacterales > Lysobacteraceae > Xanthomonas > Xanthomonas sp. WHRI 7064. The sequence goes on from NZ_CP167821.1 coordinate 3,373,256, forward strand.
CGTCTTCGTTGATGGTCTCCGGCTTGTCGCTGAGTGCGCTGTTGACCTCGACGACGGTGCCGCTGACCGGGCTGTAGACGTCGGAGGCGGCCTTGACCGACTCCACCACCGCCGCGCCGTTGCCGACCTGCACGGTGTCGCCGACGCCGGGCAGTTCGACGTAGACCAAGTCGCCCAGCAAGCCCTGCGCGTGGTCGGAGATGCCGACGGTCACGCGGCCGCTGCTTTCGACGCGGGCCCACTCGTGGGATTTGAGGAACTTGAGGTCGCCAGGGATCTCGCTCATGGGTGTGCTCCGGGGAAACTGATGGGTTGGGGACAGGTGGCTAGTTTAGACCGCACGACAACACAGGTGCACGCGCGTGTCGGCCGGTGGGTGGCGATGGATGTTGCACGCTGCCGGACGTTTGCACGCCCGGCAGAGGTCTGACTCATTCGCCAAGGACGCCGGGCTGCGCCTGGCCGTCGCGCACGAACGGAAACTTCACCGCGCGCAACGGCACCTGCTTGCCACGGATGTCCACGCGCAGCGCGTCGATGCTGCCGGCCGGCACGCGCGCAAACGCGATCGCCTTGCCGAGTGTGGGCGAGAAGGTGCCGGACAGGATCTCGCCTTCGCCGCTGGCGCTGAGCACGGTCTGGCCATGCCGCAGCACGCCCTTCTCGTCCATCACCACACCGATCAGCTGACGCGGTGCGCCCTGCGCTTTCTGCGACTCGAGCACGGCGCGACCGATGAAGTCGCGGCCGTCGTCCAGGGCGATCGTCCAGGCCAGCGCGGCCTCGTACGGACTGACCGTGTCGTCCATGTCCTGGCCGTAGAGATTCATGCCGGCCTCCAGACGCAAGGTGTCGCGTGCGCCCAGGCCGGCCGGCTTGACGCCCTGCGCGAGCAGCGCGTTCCAGAACGCCACCGCTGCCTCCTGCGGCAACACGAGTTCGAAACCGTCTTCGCCGGTGTAGCCGGTGCGCGCAAGGAACAGCTCCACGCCATCGCGCGAACGCGTCTGCAGCGCAGCGAAACGGCCGAGCTTGCTCGCCGCAGCGGTATCGGCCGGATCCACCAGTTCGATCACCTTGGCGCGCGCGTTGGGGCCTTGCACGGCGATCATCGCAAAGTCGCTGCGCTCTTCCACGCGCACCTGGAAAGCTGCGGCCTGTTCGCCGATCCACTGCAGGTCCTTTTCGCGGGTGGCGGCGTTGACCACCAGGCGGAAGAAGTCCTCGCGCAGGAAGTAGACGATCAGATCGTCGATCACCCCGCCCTGCGGATTGAGCATGCAGGTGTACAGCGCCTTGCCGGAGACCTTGAGCTTGTCCACCGAGTTGGCCAGCAGGTAGCGCAGGAACTCGCGAACGCGCGGACCGTGCAGGTCGACCACGGTCATGTGGCTGACATCGAACATGCCGGCGTCGCGACGCACCTGGTGGTGCTCGTCCAGCTGCGAGCCGTAATGGATCGGCATGTCCCAACCGCCGAAGTCGACCATCTTGGCGCCGAGCGCACGATGGGTGTCGTTGAGGATGGTCTTCTGGGTCATGCGCACCGGTCCAAGGGAAAGAGCACCATTATCGCCGCCCGGCCGTGCTTGGGGGAAACGGCGCAGGCGATGCGGCAGCGCGCCGCCGACCGCTGGACCTGGCCGCGCCCTATCGCGCCGCGCTGCAGCATCGCTGCATGGGCACGACGCGCGTGCCCTGCCCGATCAACCGGCCGCCTGCACCTGCAAGGTCATGCCATCGACGCCGACGATGCGCACCGGTGTGCCGGCCGGAAGATCCGGGCCGCTGACCACCCAGAACGCGTCGTCGACCTTGGCACGGCCGCGTCCCTCCTGGATCGCCTGGTCGAGCACCACGCAACGGCCGATCAGCTGCTCGGCACGTCGGTTGAGCAGGGGCCGATCGCTCTGCCGGCCCTTGCCGCGAAACCAGCTGCGATACACCTGCACCGACACGAAACTCAGCAGCACGAAGGCAATGATCTGCAGCAGCAGCGACATGCCCGGCAACGCGAGCACCAGCACGCACACCGCTGCGGCGGCAATGCCCATCCACAGCAGGAACGCGCCGGGCACCAGTGTCTCGGCAGCAATCAACAGCAACGCCAGTACCGCCCAGGCCACCACGTCCCAACGCATGGCTCAGCCTCCCACGCGCGGCGGCATCGGCGGCACGCGCACATTGCTCGCCTCGGGTTTGTTCAGCGCCTCCTTGGCCAGCTCGGCGATGCCGGCGATCGAGCCGATGACGCCGCTGGATTCCATCGGCATCAGCACGAACTTCTGGTTGGGCGCGGTGGCCAGCGCCTTGAACGCCTCCACATACTTTTGTGCGACGAAATAGTTGATCGCCTGCACGCTGCCATTGGCGATCGCATCGGAGACCATCTGGGTGGCCTTGGCTTCGGCCTCGGCCAGACGCTCGCGCGCCTCGGCATCGCGGAACGCGGCTTCCTTGCGGCCTTCGGCTTCGAGCACGGCGGCCTGCTTCTCGCCTTCGGCGCGTAGGATTTCCGACTGGCGCGAGCCCTCGGCCTCGAGGATCTGCGCGCGCTTCTCGCGCTCGGCCTTCATCTGCCGCGCCATCGAGTCGATCAGGTCGCGCGGCGGCTGGATGTCGCGGATCTCGATGCGGGTGACCTTGATGCCCCAGGGATTGGTGGCCTGGTCGACCACGCTGAGCAGCTGCGCATTGATGGTCTCGCGCTGGCTCAGCGATTCGTCCAGATCCATCGAGCCGATCACGGTGCGGATGTTGGTCTGCACCAGCGCAATCGAGGCGATCTCCAGGTTGGAAACCTCATAGGCGGCCTTGGCGGCATCGAGCACCTGGAAGAACACCACGCCATCCACGCGCACCACCGCGTTGTCCTTGGTGATGACGTCCTGGCTGGGGACATCGAGCACCTGCTCCATCATGTTGATCTTGCGCCCCACGCCGTAGACCACCGGCACCAGAAAGTGCAGACCCGGACTCATGGTGTGGGTGTAGCGGCCGAAGCGCTCCACCGTCCACTGGAAGCCCTGCGGCACCATGCGCACGGTCTTGAACAACACGATGACGCCAGCGACCAGAACGGCGATGGCCAAGAAAGAAGTCGGAAACATGAGCAGCCCCTTGCGATGACGAGTCGATCCTTGGCTTGAGTATGCCCTAGCGCCACCTGTCCCCACTGCGCGCCCTAGCTTCTCACGACCCTGCATGCGGCGCTGTGGCTGACCACCTCGGGCAGCGTGTCGGCGTTGCGCAGCACGCCGCAACGCGCAGGCGACCGCGCTTTGTAAAGTGCAGACGTTGCTGCGAACGCGCGCTCAGGCGCCGCGCGGCGAGAACATGATGATCGCCATGCCGAGCAGGCAGCAGGCTGCGCCAAGCAGATCCCAACGCGTCGGCGTCACCCCGTCCACCCACCACAGCCACAGCAGCGCACTGGCGATATAGACCCCACCATAGGCGGCATACACGCGGCCGCTGGCATCGGGATGCAGGCTCAACAACCAGACGAAGACGGCCAGGCTCAGCGCCGTCGGCAGCAGCAACCAGATGCTGCCGCCCTTGCGCAGCCAAAGATAAGGCAGGTAGCAACCGACCAGCTCGGCAACGGCGGTGGCCGCAAACAGCAACAGCGTGGTCGGTGAAGCAGTCATGCGCGGCCTGGCTTGTCGACGCCGTGCTTGCCAACGTCGGCCTGCTGCAGCTCCGCAGTGTCGCGCGCCTGATCACCGGCCGCGGGCGCGTCAGTGACAGGCGTCGCGGCAGCTTGATCGGGAGCAGCAGGATCACCGCCGCGTTCGCCGCGCTTGACCTGTTGCCACAGCGTCTCCTGCTGCTGCAGCGACAGCGCGGCCAGGGAGGTGCCGTCCGCCTGTGCCTGCGCTTCCATCGCACGAAAGCGGCGCTCGAACTTGAGATTGGCATGGCGCAGCGCCGCACCCACGTCGACCCTGGCGTGGCGCGCCAGGTTGGCGCAGACGAACAACACATCACCGAGCTCGTCTTCCAGCCGCGCCTGGTTGTCGGCGACCGGGCCACGCGCGAACTCCACGCGCAGTTCCTCGATTTCTTCCTGCAGCTTTTCCAGCACCGGCACCGGGCCGGGCCAATCGAAGCCGACCCGCGCCGCACGCGCCTGCAGTTTGGTGGAGCGTTGCCATTCCGGCAGGCCGCGTGCGATGCCGGCAAGTGCGGAGTCGTCCTGATAGCCGGCCGCGCGACGTTCGTCGCGCTTGATCTGCTCCCAGTTGGCGCTCACCGCCTGCGCATCGTCGGCGCGTTGCTCGGCAAACACGTGCGGGTGGCGACGCACCAGCTTGTCACTGAGCGTGGCGACCACGTCGGCAAACTCGAATGCGCCCTGCTCTGCCGCCATCTGTGCGTGGAAGACCACTTGCAGCAGCAGGTCGCCCAACTCGTCGCGCAGGCCCGGCAGGTCGTTGCGGTCGATGGCGTCGGCGACTTCGTAGGCTTCTTCGATGGTGTACGGCGCGATGCTGGCGAAGGTCTGCTCCACATCCCACGGACAGCCGTGCTCACGATCGCGCAGGCGCGCCATCAGCTGCAGCAGGCGCTGGAGGTCGCCGGTCGGCGGGGACTGAGACATGGTGTGTTCCTGGCAGGTGTGGTGCAGTGGAGTGGCGTGCCCGGGCGATGCCGCAGGCACGTGCCGCGTCACCTGGCGGCAGGCGATGGGCAGGGACCGCATTGGACATGACTGCATCGGGATTGCGCGCAGCCGCCGGATTCACTCGGCGAGCGCGCAAGCGGCGGTCGGAGGTGCTCACACCAGCCAGCTGCGCCACGGCAGATTGGGATCGCCCAGCGCGATGAAATCGCCATTGAGCAAGGTGTCGCGGCGGTTGTAACGGAACGGTTTGCCGGTGCCGCCGGCCAGCAGCACACCGCCGGCGGCGTGCAGCACGCACTGGCCGGCTGCGGTGTCCCACTCGGAGGTGGGGCCGAAGCGCGGATACACGTCCAGGCCGCCTTCGGCGATGCGGCAGAACTTCAACGACGAGCCTTGCGTGACCACATCGATCTCGCCCATGCGCTCCAGCGCGGCGGCGGTGCGCGCGTCGCGATGCGAGCGACTGGCGGCGACCCGCAGCGGCGTGGCCGCCGGCGTGCGCGTGTGCAGCATCTCGTCGCGGTCGCCATCGCGGCGGTAGGCGTTCTCGCCCCGTGCGGCGTACCAGACCCGGCCATCGACCGGCGCCTGCACCACGCCAAGCACCGGTGCGCCCATATGGATCAGGGCGATGTTGACGCTGAACTCGCCGTTGCGCTTGACGAACTCGCGGGTGCCGTCGAGCGGGTCGACCAGCCAGTAGCTGGTCCAGAACTGGCGGTCTTCCCAGGCCACGTGCGCGGATTCTTCCGACAGCACCGGCACGTCCGGGGTGACCCGGCGCAAGCCTTCGACGATGACACGGTTGGCGGCAAGGTCGGCCTGGGTCAGCGGGCTGGCGTCGTCCTTGATCTGCACCGCGAAATCCTGCGCATAGACATCCATGATCGCCGCCCCCGCCTCGCGGGCGATGGCGATCACGGTTTCGCGCAGTTCCATCGGGATGCGGATCATGGGTTGCGCTCCAGCCACTCGCGCGCAATGAACAAGGCGGCCAGCGAGCGGCCTTCGGAAAAATCTTCGCGCAGCATCAATTCGTCCAGACGGGCGATCGGCCAGGGCACCACCTCCATCTCTTCCGGCTCGTCGCCCACCAGGCGCTCGGGATAGAGGTCGCGTGCCAGCACCAACCAGGATTGGTGACTCATATAAGTAGGAGCGAGCGTCATCGCACGCAGCACCTGCACCTGGCGCGCGCCGTAACCGGCTTCTTCCTTGAGCTCGCGGTCTGCGGCCTGCTCCGGCGTCTCGCCGGCATCGATGCGGCCCTTGACCAGACCCAGCTCATAGCGATGCACGCCGGCGGCGTACTCGCGCACCAGCAGCACGGTCTGCGCGTCGAGCATCGGCACCACCACCACCGCGCCATGGCCCTGGCTGAGCTGGCGCTCGTAAAGGCGACGCTCGCCGTTGGAAAATTCCAGATCCAGCTGCTGGCGACGGAACGGCCCGTCACCCAGATCGGTGATCTTGTGGATGGTCGGCAGGCGCGGGCTCATGCGTAACACGCAGCGGCGGAGCCGACCGATAGAATAGGCGTATGCATCGACATGTTCATGAGCCCGAAATCCTAGCAGACCCGGCAGCCTCTCAAGCTGACGAACATTGGCGGCAACGCGATCTTGAGGTGCTGTGGCACCCCTGCACGCAGATGCGCGAGCACCCGCACACACTTCCGCTGGTGCCGATTGCGCGTGGCGACGGTGCGTGGCTGATCGGCCACGACGGTCGCCATTACCTGGACGCGGTCAGCAGTTGGTGGACCAACCTGTTCGGCCATAGCGAACCGCGCATCGGCGCGGCCATCGCACGCCAGGCTGGCGAACTGGAGCAGGTGATGCTGGCCGGCTTCACCCATGCGCCCGCCGTGCAGCTGGCCGAGCGCCTGTTGGCGATCGCGCCGCGCCAGGCCGGCCGCGCGCCGTTGTCCAAGGTGTTCTATGCCGACAATGGTTCGGCCGGCGTGGAAGTGGCCTTGAAGATGGCCTTCCACTACTTCCATAACCGCGGCGAGCACCGCCGCACGCGTTTCGTCGCGCTGGAAAACGGCTACCACGGCGAGACCATCGGCGCGCTGTCGGTCGGCGACATTCCGCTGTATCGGCGCGTGTATGCGCCGTTGCTGCTGGAGTCGATCTTTGCGCCCTCGCCCGATGCCTACCTGGCCGAGCCCGGACAGAGCGCGGAAGACTACGCACTACAGGCGGCCGATGCGTTGCAGACGGTGTTCGAACAATCGCCCGGCGAAATCTGCGCGTTGATCCTGGAGCCGCGCGTGCAGTGCGCAGGCGGCATGCGCATGTATCACCCGGCCTATCTGCGCCGCGCACGCGAACTGTGCGACGCGCATGGTGCGTTCCTGATCGCCGACGAGATCGCCACCGGCTTCGGTCGCACCGGCACCCTGTTCGCCTGCGAACAGGCCGGGATCATGCCCGACCTGTTGTGCCTGTCCAAGGGGCTGACCGGCGGATTCCTGCCGCTGTCGGCGGTGCTGGCCACGCAGCAGTTGTACGACGCGTTCCTGGACGACTCGCGCGAACGCGCGTTCCTGCATTCGCATAGCTACACCGGCAATCCGCTGGCATGCGCCGCCGCGCTGGCAACCCTGCAGATCTTTGCAGACGACGATGTGATTGCGCGCAACCAGCGTACCGCCGCGCACATGACCACGCTGGCTGCGCAGATCGGCGAACACTCCGCGGTGGCCGACGTGCGCCAGGCCGGCATGATCGTGGCGTTCGAACTCACGCAGGGCGGCGACAAGCGCACGCCATTCCCGTCTGCGGCGCGGATGGGCCTGAAGGCCTATCGCGCCGCACTCGACAAGGGAGTGGTGCTGCGCCCGCTCGGCGACGTGCTGTACTGGATGCCGCCGTACTGCGTGGACGACGCGCAACTTGCGCTGCTGGCTGCGACCACCCGCCACGCCATCGAGGAGGCCGTTGCATGCGCCTGACCCGCTCCCATGTCGCACTGCCGCTGCACTGCGACCAGGAGGTGACGCTGCCGGAAGAGTCGGCCAATCATTTGCTGCGTGTGCTGCGACTGCGCGAGGGCGATGCCTGCGTGCTGTTCAACGGCGACGGCAGCGACTACCACGCGCGCATCACCCTGGCCGGCAAACGCGAGGCGCGCGCACTGGTGGAACGTGCCGAGCCGCTGCGCAACGAGTCGCCGTTGTCGATCACCCTGATCCAGGGCATTGCGCGCGGCGAGAAGATGGATCTGATCCTGCAGAAGGCCACCGAGCTGGGGGTGACGGCGGTCGTGCCGGTCAACGCCGAGCGCACCGAGGTCAAGCTGGATCCGGCGCGCATGGAAAAACGCCTGGCGCATTGGCGCAGCGTGGTGGTGTCGGCCTGCGAGCAGTCCGGGCGTGCGCGCATTCCCACGGTCGCTGCGCCGCACGGGCTGCAGGATGCGGCGCAGGCCAGCGACCCGCAGGCGCTACGGCTGGCACTGGACCCGCACGGCGAGCACCGCCTGGGCAGCCTGGCGCTGGGCGCGCAACCGCATGTGATCGTGGCGATCGGCCCGGAAGGCGGCTGGTCGCCGCGCGATCGCGCCATCCTCGCCGAGGCGGGTTTCAGCGGCCTGCAACTGGGGCCGCGCATTCTGCGCACCGAAACCGCGGGGCTGGCGGCGATTGCGGCACTGCAGTCGCGGTTCGGAGACTTATAGCGCCATGACATCGTAGGAGCGCACCTGGGCGCGACCGGGCCTTATCGGGAATGCCTCGTCGCGCCCGGGTGCGCTCCTACGAAGGATGTGGAGTTGATCGGTTTGGTGCAGCCGGACTGCTGCACCTGGCGATGCGCGAGGCTCAGCGGCCGTGCTGCAGGAACCAGCTGGCCGCGCCGATCACACCGAGCTGGCCGTGCTCGACGATGCTGACCGGCACCTGTTCCAACGCCGGACGCAATGCGCCCTTGTCGAGCAGACGTGCGACGAAATCGCTTGCGGCCACGAATGCGGCGATCTGCGGCAGGAATCCACCCGCCAGATAGACACCGCTGCGCACGCCATAGAGCAGCATCATGTCTCCGACCACGCTGCCCATGAAGCCGCAGAACGCCTGTAGCGCATCGCGTGCCAGCACGTCCTCGCCAGCCAGCGCGGCGGCGGTGACATCGGCCGGGCTGGCGTGCAGCGCCGGCACGCCACGCAGCGCGGCCAGTGCGGTGTAGAGATTCAACAGGCCCGGGCCGGAAAGCAGGTGCTCGGTGGCCACATGCGTGCGAGTGCGGCGCAGCTCCTGCAGCAAGGCCACTTCCAGATCGCTGGCGGCGGCAAGCGCGGCGTGGCCGGCCTCGGTCGGCAACACCACCGGGTTGGCGCCGTTGGGAATCCACAACGCCGCGCCCAGGCCGGTGCCCGGGCCCAGAATCAGCGCCGGACCCGGCGCGCCCTGCGGCGGGCCGGACAACTGCAGGACCTGATTGCCAGCCATGTAATTGGCCGCATGCGCCACCGCTTCGAAATCGTTGACCAGATGCAGTGCCTGCATGCCGAGCTGGCGGCGGATCTGCTCGGGCGCCAGCACCCACGGCAAGTTGGCGGTGATCACGCTGCCGTCTTCCAGCGCATACCCGGCGCTGGCGATGACGCCGCGCTGCACCGGTGCGCAGCCCAGCTCCGCAAAGAACGCGGCCATGATCTCGGCCAGGCCCGGGTAGTCGGCGCACCGGTACTTGCGATAGTCCAGCACCGTGACCGGTTGGCGTGGGTCGACGCCTTCGCACACCAGCGCCAGACGCACATGCGTCCCCCCCACGTCTGCGGCAACGAAGGTGTCGGGGCGCGGAAAGGCCACCGCTTCCATTGGACTGCTTGCGCTCACGCATTCTCCTGATAAGTGGCCGCGGGCTGGCGTCATGCCCGTTGTCCGACGAACGGTAACGGGGTAGACAACGTTGTCAGTAATCGCTTTGTAACGCAACCGTGGCGATCACGATTTAAACAGGATGCCGCCAATTTCATCATCCACTAAAAATCCGCATCCATGACAGCGATTTCAGCACAAATCAGGGCCAGCCATCTGCATATGTGTAATTCCCCATAGAAACAGCTGATCGCGACATGGCGCCACTCTTGATGCGTTGCGCAGCCGCGTCGGCGCAATGCGCGGCATCACCAACAAATGCTGCATTGCAGCGCAATCGCAGCCGCTTCAGAGATCTGTGACGATGTGTTGACAACGCTGTCAACGCTACGCGAGACTCGATCCAAATCGGGGTTCTGGCAGGAGGGGCCATGGACTGTTCGGTACTCAGGAACGGGCTACTCCCTCGCCGGTGCATTCCAGATTCGTGAGCGGGACATCACCCGATGTTCGACTCACTGAAGTCGCATTCGCTCTACCGCTTCACCACACGGGGGACACCTCCTCTACCACGCGAATCACCCGGGCCCGCCTCTTGCGACGCGTGCCAGTGCGATCACCGCGATCGGTCAGGGCGTGTTGTTTTGCCGGCCACGCCGAGCGCGTGACGCCTTCCAGAGGCGGCGCGCTCACAGCACTAACCAACGAGGTTTAGCCATGCACAGCCGCACCACGACGTTAGCACTCTGTATTACCGCCGCTCTGTACTGCTCCGGCTCTGCAATGGCTGCCGGACAAGAACAACAGGCTCCTGCCGCCACGCCGTCGGCGACCACCGAGCTGGACACCATCACCGTCACCGGCTATCGCGCATCGCTGGAGAAGAGCCAGTCAGTCAAGCGCTCGGCCAACTCGATCGTCGATGCGATCAGCGCCGAAGACATCGGCAAGTTCCCGGACATCAATGCTGCCGAATCGCTGTCGCACCTGCCGGGCATCAGCGTCGACCGCCAGTTCGGCGAAGGCGAAAAGGTCAGCATCAACGGCACCGACCCGGCCTTGAACCGCGTGCTGCTCAACGGCCAGACCATCGCCTCGGGCGATTGGGGCGGCAACCCGACCGACACCAGCGGCCGTACCTTCAACTACACCCTGCTTTCACCGGAAATCATCGGCTTGATGGAGGTCTACAAGACCCCGGAAGCGCGCATCGACGAAGGCTCGATCGGCGGCACCGTGATCGTGCACACCCGCAAGCCGCTGGACCTGCCCAAGAACACCATCCGCGGCTCGGTCGGCTACAACTACAACGACCGTTCGGAAGAAGGCAATCCGCGCGGCTCGGCGCTGTGGAGCTGGAAGAACGACGACGAAACCTTCGGTGCGTTGATCTCCGCCACGCATGACAAGCAGGACCTGGCACGCGCGGGTATCGAATACTTCGGCTACACCACCGGCGCCAACATTCCCGCCAGCGCCACCATCACCGGCGACGGCAGCGATGTGGCCACCGCCCGTGTGCCGGCCGGCATCAACAGCGCATTCTTCCAGCAGACCCGCGAACGCAGCGGCCTACAGGGTGCGTTGCAGTGGAAGCCGAACGAGCAGAACGAATTCAACCTGACCGGCCTGTACATCAAGGGCAAGTACAACAACTTCAGCCAGTCGCGTTACATGTGTCCTGCGTGTGGATCGCCGGCCGCTGACGGTTCTGGAGACAGCATCAATAACCTGAGGCTGGTGACGCAGGCTAATGTGCAAAACGGCGTGATCACCTCCGCTACGGTTTCTGACGGCGGGTTGGCGCAGCCGTACGCGCAGCTGGACGCAAATTACCGCGAGAGCACCGTCACCACCAAGAGCCTTAACCTGCGTCATGACTGGTCGGGTGAAAAGTGGGTGTTCACCACCCAGGTCGGCGACACCAAGGCCACCGGCGGCAAGAACCCCGAATACCTGATGAAGTTCTTGTTGCAGGATGGCGGCTATAACTTTGCCTACAACGGCAACAGCACGGCCGTGAACTATGACAATGGCGGTGTCGCAAACTGGACGCTGCCGGGCTCTCCGGCCGGACTTGCTGCAGGCTCACAGGATCAAACCGCCATACAGGCCGGCGGCATCCTTTATCAACAGAGCACTGACGAAGAGAAGTATTTCCAGTGGGACGCGGCACGCGACCTGGAATGGGGTCCGTTCACCAAGCTGCAGTTCGGCTACAAGTACATCAACCACAACAATGGTGTGGCAGCACGCAGCAATCGCATCAACACCACGGATCCTGTTTCGCTGACTCAGTTCAGTCCTGGTAGCACGCCGAGTAGCCTGTACGACGGGCTGGGGGCCAGTGGCGACCTGACAACCTGGTCCACTGCAAATCTGGGCGCCGTGCGCAGCTATCTGCTATCGCAGCCGCAAGGACCGTTCCGCACCGACTTCGGCTCGTCCTTTGATGTGAAGGAGATCACGCAGAATTTCTACACTCAATTGAATTACGAAACTGGCAAGTGGCGCGGTAATGTAGGGGTACGCTTGGTCGATACCACCGACAAATCGCTGTACTGGCAGAGTGCCGATGGTGGCACCAACTTCGACCGTGTGGCCGAGACCAACGACTACCGCAAGGCGCTGCCGAGCTTCAACATCGCCTACGACATCACCGACGACGCCGTGCTGCGCTTCTCAGCAGCCAAGGTCATTGCGCGTCCGCGGTATGGCGACCTCGCAGGTACCTTCACCATCAATAGCAACAATGGCAACCTGACCGCCGGTGGTGGCAATCCGGATCTGAAGCCTTACGAATCCACCAACTACGATCTGGCGGCCGAGTGGTATTTCGCACCATCCAGCATGCTATCGGGTGAAGTGTTCTATCGCGACATCAGCTCCTACATCGTCAACACCACGAGCGTCCGTCAGCTCACAGATCCGGTTAGCGGCGTTGCTGGCTTGTATCTGGTGACATCGCCAATCAATGTCTCCGACGCCAAGGTCAAGGGTGTGGCGGTCAACTACCAGCAGACCTTCGGCCTGGGCTTTGGCTTGCAGGCCAACTACACGTTTGCCGAATCCGATTCCAGTTCCGGTCTGAACCTGCCGTACCTGTCGCGCGATACCTACAACGTGATCCCGTACTGGGAGCACGGCGACTGGACGGTGCGTGTGAACTACAGCTACCGCTCGAAGTACTTCACCCAGATCGGCCGGTTGTCGTCGGAAGATTTTGCAGACAGCTACAAGCAGCTGGACCTGACCGCCTCGTATCAGATCACCGATTACATGGGCATCACCTTTGGCGCGACCAACCTGCTGGATTCGACCTACCGTCTCTTCAGCAACACGCGCGATACGCCAACGGCGTTCTACAAGAACGGCCGCGGTTATCAGGCCCAGTTGAACTTCAAGTTCTGATGTAGCACCGGCGCGCCACCGACCCTCCACGGTGGCGCGTTTTTTTTGAGCTGTGCGTTGCATGCAGCGCACCGCTCGATGTTGTACCAAGGAGTGGTACTGGCCACGCCCCTTCGCGGTTGAGGGAGCATGGCCAGGCCCGCTTTTGCCATCCACGTGCCGGCTGCGCTGCAACCGACATGTCTCGCTTGAAGGAGTGCAGTTCCCATGACGACCGATAGCCGCCCCGCGGCTCCATCCCGCCGCCACGCCGGAGCTGCACCCAGAACGCGAATGCTCGCGCTCGGTCTGCTGCTCGCGTTGCCTGCTGCCACGCTCAGCGCGCAATCGCCTACCGCGTCCACCGCCACCACGCTCAGCCCGGAACAGATCGACCAGCAGTGGCTCAGTGCCACCGCCAAGTACGCCCCGGAACGCGAGCGCCTGGTGCGCGAAGCCGAAGCCGGCGCACGCAAGGGGCCGTTCCGCCCCGACTGGGCTGCACTCAAGGCCTATCAATCGCCAGCCTGGTACGACAATGCCAAGTTCGGCATCTTCATCCACTGGGGCGTGTTCTCGGTGCCGGCGTTCGGCAGCGAGTGGTATTCGCGCAATATGTACCTGGAGGGCTCCAAGGAATTCGCCCATCACGTGGCGACCTACGGGCCGCAGGCGAGCTCCGGCTACAAGGATCTGATTCCCAAGTTCACCGCGCCCAAGTTCGATCCGAATGGCTGGGCCAAGCTGTTCCGCGACTCCGGCGCGCGCTATGTGGTGCCGGTGGCCGAGCACCATGACGGCTTCGCGCTGTACGACTCCAAGCTCTCCGACTGGACCGCGGTGAAGATGGGACCCAAACGCGATCTGCTGGGCGAGTTGTCCAAGTCGATCCGCGCGCAGGGGTTGCACTTCGGGCTGTCCTCGCACCGCGCCGAGCACAACTGGTTCTTCGACGGTGGGCGCAAGTTCGATTCGGACGTCAACGACCCGCGCTATGCCGCGCTTTACGGCCCGGCGCAGGTGCGCCTGCCGGGCAAGGACGATGCCGATGTGGCCAACGACTGGACGCCGGTATCGCAGGCCTGGCTGGACGACTGGCTGGCGCGCACCACCGAGCTGATCGACACCTATCAGCCGGACCTGATCTATTTCGACTGGTGGATTGCCCACCCCACCTTCCGCAGCAGCCTGCCGACCATGCTGGCCTACTACTACAACCAGGGCGCGGCGCGCACCGAAGCCGATCGCGGCGTGGTGGTGAACTACAAGCTGGGCGCGTTTCCGGAAGGGGCCGGCACGCTGGACATCGAGCGCGGCCAGCTCACCGGCATCCATCCCACCCATTGGCAGACCGACACTTCGGTGAGCAATGCATCGTGGGGCTATATCGAAAACGACACCTACAAGTCGCCGACTTTCATCATCCACATGCTGGCCGATGTGGTGGCCAAGAACGGCAACCTGATGCTCAACATCGGCCCGCGCGCCGATGGCTCGATCCCGGATACCGAGCGCGGCATCCTGCTGGAGATCGGCAAGTGGCTCAAGACCAACGGCGGCGCGATCTACGACAGCAAACCGTGGCGCGTGTATGGCGAAGGCCCGACCGAGGTGGTCGGCGGCACCTTCCAGGACGTCAAGACCAAGCCCTACACCGCCGAGGATTTCCGCTTCACCACGCGCGATGGCGCGCTGTATGCGATCGAACTCGGCTGGCCGGCCGGAGGCAAGGCGGTGATCCGCTCGCTCACACCGGCCGACGGCGTGCGCGGCGTGACGCTGCTGGCCAACGGCAAGAAGGTGCCGTTCGAGCAGCAGGCCGACGGCCTGCATCTGAGCCTGCCTGCCAAGCCGGTCGGCGAGCACGCCTACGTGCTGCGCATCGATCTTTCTTCTTCCCCCACTCCCTGACGGATGCTGTTTTCATGAGCAAGCGATTGACCTGGATCCTGCTGGCGCTGGCGCTGGTATGCGCGCCGGCCCTGGCCAAAACCCCCACGGCGTTGTTCTATCTGATGAACACGCAGAAATCGACCAACTCGTTCCTGGCCAATGTCGACAAGATCGACGTGGTGGTGCCGACCTGGTACGGCGTCGACCAGAACGGCTTGGTCAACGGCACACCCAACATGTACCTGTACGACATCGCCAAGCAAAAGAACCTGCGGGTGATGCCGATCCTGTCGATGACCACCGGGCGCGACGGCTTCCACAAGCTGATGCACGACGAAGCCGCCAAGAAGCGCATGATCGAATCGCTGCTGATCCACGGCAAGCGGCACAAGTACTACGGCTTCCAGTTCGATTTCGAGAACATCGCCTGGACCGATCGCGATGCCTACACGCTGATGGTCAAGCAGACCGCCGATGCGCTGCACAAGGCCGGCTTCAAGATGTCGGTGGCGGTGGTGCCCAATGCCCCGGGCCATGCCGAAGGCGGCCAGTTCTCCAAGTGGATGTGGGAATACTGGCGCGGCGCGTACGACCTCAAGGCGCTGGGCCAGGCCGCGGATCTGGTCAGCATCATGACCTACGACCAGCACACCCGCTGGACCACGCCGGGCCCGGTCGACGGCATGGTGTGGATGAAGAAGCACCTGGATTACGCGATCACCCAGGTGCCGAAGGACAAGCTCTCGCTCGGCATCGCCACCTACGGCTACCGCTGGTACACCGGTAATCCGGTCAAGGAAGACGGCACCGAGGCGTCGAACATCTCCGCCACCTATATCGATGCCGACGAATCGTTTCCGCTGGCGATCGAGCAGAACGCCACCGTGCAATGGGATCCGGTCGAGCAGGAATCGTGGTTCTACTTCTACCGCGACGACATGCGCGAGTGGGTGTTCCGCCCGGATGCGCGCAGCTTCAAGGCACGCTACGACCTGGTGAAGCAGTACGGCCTGGAAGGTTTCAGCTGCTGGGTGCTGGGCGCCGAAGACCCGAAGGTGTGGGACGAGTTGCCGACCGCGCAGCGCTGACCGCGTCATCGCACTGCTGCACGACAGGACGGGCGCGGTCGGTGTTCACATCGGAATGCATCCACTGCAAGCCGATGCGTGCACTGCCCGCGCCCTTTCTGCAACACGCCATGCGGAGCGCGGGCGCTGCGCGACACCACACACCGCGCACCCCGACGAAGCGTGCGCCAGTCCCTGCGCCATCCGGCACGGCTTTGCTACTGTGCGTGGCTGCCGTATCTCCCCCGCCATACCGGGATGTGATTGCATGATGTCGAACTCCGCACCGAGCCTGCGCTCACCGTTATCCGGGCCGCCGTCGCCGCGCAGCCTGTCGTCGCGCCTGCTGTCATCGCACCGACGCTCCTCGTGCCTGCTTGCGATGGCGCTGACGGCGATGGTGCTGGCGGGCTGCGGCCAACGCGATGCAGCGACCGCACCCGCAGCCAACCCCGGCAATACCGCAACACTGCCTGCGACCACCGCACCGCTGCCCCTGATTCCCGCCCCGGCCGAAGCCAGGCGCGGCACCGGCAGTTTCCGCGTCGGCACCGGCACGGTGATCTCCATTCCCACCGGTAACGCCGAAGTGCGCCGCAGCGCCGAGTCGCTGGCCAGCCTGTTGCAACGCACCCGCGGCCTGACCCTGGAAGTGCGCACCGAAACCAGCGCCTCGCCGCACAGCATCCGCCTGGAGCGCACCCCGCAGGCGCCGGTGGCACACAAGGAAGGCTATAGCCTGGATGTGGACGACAATGGCATCCGCATCACCGCGCGCGATGGCGCCGGCCTGTTCTATGGCGCGATCAGCGCCTGGCAATTGATGACGCCGGATGCGCGCAAGGGCGATGTCGCCGTACCGGCGGTGGCGATCCGCGACTGGCCGCGCTTTGGCTGGCGCGGCCAGCATCTGGATGTGGCCCGCCACTTCCACGACGTGGACACGGTCAAGCATGTGCTGGACGCGATGGCCGCGCACAAGCTCAATGTGCTGCACTGGCATCTCACCGACGACCAGGGCTGGCGCATCGAGATCAAGCGTTACCCCAAACTCACCGAGGTCGGTGCCTGGCGCACCCCGCCCGGCGCCGGCCAGCACGGCACGCCCGAGCGTTATGGCGGCTTTTACACGCAGGAGCAGATAAGCGAGATCGTCGCTTACGCCGCGCGCCTGCATATCACCGTGCTGCCCGAGCTGGACATGCCCGGGCATGCGCAGGCCGCGGTGGCCGCGTATCCGGAAGAAGTCGGCGTGCCCGGCCAGCGCACGCAAGTGGGCGTGGACTGGGGCGTCAACCCGTACCTGTTCAACACCAGCGAACGCAGCCTGAGCTTCATCACCAACGTGCTGGACGAGGTGCTGACCTTGTTCCCGTCGGCATATATCCACATCGGTGGCGACGAGGCGGTCAAGGATCAGTGGGAAGCCTCGCCCGCGGTGCGCGCGCAGATGCGCAAGCTGGGCGTCAAGGATGCGCACGCGATGCAAGGCTGGTTCAACGAACAGCTTGCGGCCTACCTCACCCAGCACGGCCGGCGCATGATCGGCTGGGACGAAATCCTCGAAGGCGGCGTGCCGGCCAGCGCCTCGGTGATGTCGTGGCGCGGCACCGACGGTGCGGTGACCGCCGCCAGGCAGGGCCACGATGTGGTGCTGGCACCGGGCGACTGGCTGTACCTGGACAACCTGCAGACCACGCGCAGCGACGAACCCAACGGCCGCCTGACCGTACTGCCGTTGTCCAAGGTCTACGCCTTCGACCCGGTGCCCGACACACTGACCGCCGAGCAGGCCACGCATGTACTCGGCGCGCAAGGCGCGTTGTGGTCCGAATACATTCCATCGCGCTGGCATGTGGATCACGCGCTGTTCCCGCGTCTGTCCGCCATCGCCGAAGTGACCTGGTCGCCGGTGGCTGCACGCAACTGGAAGGATTTCCTGGCGCGCCTGCCGGCGCAGCTGCAGCGCTACAAAGCGCTGGGCATCGACTACAGCGACGGCGCCTTCGCCGCCGATATCACACTGGAAAGCGGCCCCAACCCGGTGCTGGCCGGTGGCCCGGCCAAGGTGACACTCGGCACCCAGGCCGGTGCGGGCACGCTGCACTACACCGTCGACGGTAGCGATCCCACACCGGCATCGCCACGTTATGCGGCGCCGTTTACGATCCAGCTGCCGACCACGGTCAAGGCCACCGCCTTCGATGCCGACGGCACCGCGCTGGCGGCCACACGCAGCCGTACTTTCGATCGTGCCGGATTGTTGCGCGTGGACACCCAGGGCCTGCGAGATTGCGTGGACACCGGTGCGCTCGGCCTGCGCCTGCCGCTGCTGCCGGAACTGACCGCTGCCGACACGCCGGTCTACAACGTCGACCTGTTCCATGCCTGCCGGCTGTATCCGCAGGCGCGCCTGGATGGCGTCGGCGCGATCCGGATCGAGTCCGCACGCCTGCCGAACAACTTCGGCCTGGCCCACGAACAATCCAAGGTGGTGCAGTACCCCGCCAAGACGCGCCGCGGCGAGCTGGAAGTGCGCCTGGGCTGCGAGGGCGAGCTGATCGCCAGCGTGCAATTGCCCAACAGCGCCACGCTGGGCGAACAATTCATGCTGGAAACCGCACTGCCTGCACGCACCGGCATCCACGATCTATGCCTGCGCTTCACCGCGCCGATTCGCGGCCCGCTGTATGCCATCGGCGCCGTCCAGTTGATTGAAACCACCGCGCAGGCGCCCCCCGCCGCCACGCGCTGATCCATCCAAGGAGAGTCATCCATGCCCCTGTCCCGTCATCGTTGCGTTCCCGCCCCCGCCCGCCTCGGGCTTGCCCTGGCCGTTGCCATCTCGCAGGCCTGGGCCGCGCCGCCCACGGCAACGCCCCTGGACAGCGGCTGGCAGGTGCGGCTGGTGCCGGGCCAGGAACAGGCCAGGACCTATCCGAAAGCGGCGGCGTGGTTGCCGGCGCAGGTGCCGGGCGCGGTGCAGACCGATCTGATCGCTGCCAAGATCGTGCCGGACCCGTTCTATCGCGACAACGAAGGCAAGATCCAGTGGGCGGGCCTGAGCGACTGGCAATACCAGACCCGCTTCAACGTGGATGCGGCCACGCTCAAGCGCGGGCATGTCGAGCTGGTGTTCGACGGCCTGGACACGTTTGCCGAGGTCACCCTCAACGGCAAGCCGCTGCTCAGCGCCGACAACATGTTCCGGCAGTGGCGCGTGGATGCCAAACCCCTGCTCAAGCGCGGCGACAACGTGCTCGAGGTCAAGCTATTCTCGCCGATCAAGAAGATCCAGCCGTGGCTGGCCAAGCAGCCGTACGCGCTGCCGGGCGCCTACGATTCCGCCTTCGGCGACGAACCCGAGTCGCGCCACAGCTCCACCTACGTGCGCAAGGCGCCGTACAACTTCGGTTGGGATTGGGGCCCGCGCATGGTCAATGCCGGCATCTGGAAAGACGTGCGCGTGGAAGCCTGGGATGCGGTGCGCGTGGACGGGCTGCATATCGCCCAGCAACGCGTGGATGCCGACAGCGCGCAATTGCAGGCGCAGCTGGAACTGCAGGCCGGCCGCAGCGGCCCGGTGCAGGTGACGCTGGACGTGCTGGGCCCGGATGGGCAGAAAGTCGGGCAATTCACCCAGCAGGCGGTGGTCGACCCCGGCCAGAACCGCATCGATCTGCCGGTGCGCATCGCCAAGCCCAAGCGCTGGTTCCCGGCCGGCTACGGCGCGCAGGACCGCTACACCTTCGTGGCCAGCGTGCGTGATGCCGATGGCGACAGCCAGCAGATCAAGCGGGTGACCGGCCTGCGCTCGGTGGAGCTGCGGCGCGAAAAAGATAAGTACGGCAAGAGCATGGAGATCGTGATCAACGGCATCCCGATCTTCGCCAAGGGGGCCAACCTGATTCCGCTGGATGCGTTCCCCGCGCGCGTGAGCCCCGAGCGCATGCGCAGCACCTTGCAGGATGCGCGCGATGCCAACATGAACATGCTGCGCATGTGGGGCGGTGGGCATTATCAGGACGACCGCTTCTACGAGGTGGCCGACGAGCTGGGCATCATGATCTGGCAGGACTTCATGTTCGGCGGCGCAGTGCCGCCGTACGACGTGGAGTTCCGCGAGAACACCCGGCAGGAGGCGATCGAACAGGTCAAGCGCCTGCGCGACCATCCCAGCATCGTGCTGTGGTGCGGCAACAACGAAGTGCAGACCGGCTGGGAAAACTGGGGCGACCGGGTCAAGTTCAAGCAGTCGGTGGACCCGGAAGAACGCAGCCGCATCGAGCGCGGCATGACCACCTTGTTCGGCACCGTGTTCCGCGAAGTGGTGGCCACCTACGACAGCGACGTGCCGTACTGGTCCACCTCGCCGGGCACCAACTTCGACGGCGCCGCCGACCAGGCCAACGATGGCGACATGCATTACTGGAAGGTCTGGGGCGGCCCCGCGCTGCCGGTGACCGAATACCTCAATGTCACCCCGCGCTTCATGTCCGAATACGGCCTGCAGTCGTTCCCGGACATGCGCACCGTGCGTGCCTTCGCCGAACCCGGCGACATGGATCTGGAATCGCCGGTGATGCGCGTGCATCAGAAGTTCGACAAGGGCAACGGCAACAAGCGGCTGATGCTGTACATCCGCCGCGAATTCGGCGAGCCCAAGGATTTCGAGAGCTTCGTCTACCTGAGCCAGCTGATGCAGGCCGAAGGCATCAACCTGGCCGCCTCGCATCTGCGCGCCTCGCGCCCGCAATCGATGGGCTCGTTGTACTGGCAGCTCAACGATGTGTGGCCGGGTGCGTCGTGGTCCAGCGTGGACTACTACGGCCGCTGGAAGGCGCTGCATTACCACGCCCGCCGCTTCTACGCGCCGGAGCTGATCGCCGCATTGCGTAACGACAAGGGCCAGACCGAGGTGTCGCTGGTCTCCGACCGCACCACCCCGCTGGCCGCGCGTTGGCGCATGCGGGTAATGAGCATGGACGGCAAGCTGCTGAGCAAGCGCGAGGAAAAGGCCACCGTCAAACCGCTCAGCAGCCTGCAGGTGGGCAACTTCAGCGACAAGCAGTTGCTGGGCAGCGCCGACCCCAAGCGCAGCTACGCGGTGTTCGAGTTGTTCGACGGCGACAAGCTGCTGTCGCGCGAAGTGGTGTTCTTCGCGCCGGCCAAGCAGCTGGCGTTGCCGGCCGCCAAGATCGACAGCCAGTGGCGCGCCGATGGCGATGGCTATGCGCTGACGCTGTCCAGCAACACGCTGGCACGCGAGGTCTGGCTATCGTTCGGCGATGTGGATGCCACGCTGTCGGACAACGCGTTCGACCTGTTGCCGGGCGAGCCGTTGACCGTGCATGTGAGCAGCAAGGCCGCGCTGGCACAGTTGCAGTCCACGCTGCAGGTGCGCGATCTGGCGAGCACGCTGGCCGGTGCACCGCCGGAGCCGGCCGAGACGAAGTAAGCCGCGCCGGGAACAGACGTCGGCCGATGGCGCAGCGCTCGTCTCAGGGCGCTGCGCCATCCGCTAAGACTGCGCGTGGCGCAGTGACGGCAGTGCCGGGCGCAGGTCTCGTATCTGATCCGGCGTCCGATCAGCAACCACCACTGCGCCAAGTGTCACCAACCGCTGCCCGCGGTCTCGCTGCGGGCAATCCAAGAACAACGCGTGACGGCCATTCGCCGCCCCGCAGGAGTGAGCAGATGTCGTTGTCCGTGTTTCCATGCCGCCTGGCGGTCGCGCTGAGTCTGGGTCTGGGCCTGCCGCTGGTCGGCGCGCCGGCGTTGGCCGCAACACAACCCGATGCGACGCCGGAGCAACGCGCCGCCGCGCTGGTCGCACAGATGAGCCGCGAGGAGAAAGTCGCGCAGGCGATGAACGATGCACCGGCGATTCCACGCCTGCGCATCCCCGCCTACGAGTGGTGGAGCGAAGGCCTGCACGGCATCGCACGCAATGGCTACGCCACGGTGTTTCCGCAGTCGATCGGCCTTGCCGCCAGCTGGAATACCGCGTTGATGCAGCAGGTGGGCACGGTGGTGTCGACCGAGGCGCGTGCCAAGTTCAATCAGGCCGGCGCCCCGGGCAAGGATCACAAGCGCTACGCGGGCCTGACCATCTGGTCGCCCAACATCAATATCTTCCGCGACCCGCGCTGGGGCCGTGGCATGGAAACCTACGGCGAGGATCCCTTCCTCACCGGGCAATTGGCGGTGGGCTTCATCCGCGGCTTGCAGGGCGACGATCTGGATCACCCGCGCACCATCGCCACGCCCAAGCACATCGCGGTGCACAGCGGCCCGGAGCCTGGCCGGCACAGCTTCGATGTGGACGTGTCGCCGCGCGATGTGGAGGCGACCTATACGCCCGCCTTCCGCGCCGCCCTGATCGACGGCCAGGCCGGCTCGGTGATGTGCGCGTACAACTCGCTGCACGGCACGCCGGCCTGCGCGGCCGACTGGTTGCTCAACGGCCGCGTGCGTGGCGACTGGGGCTTCAAGGGCTTTGTGGTGTCCGACTGCGATGCGGTCGACGACATGACCCAGTTCCATTACTTCCGCCCGGACAATGCAGGCTCGTCGGCTGCAGCGCTTAAGGCCGGCCACGATCTCAATTGCGGGCATGCCTATCGCGAACTCGGCACGGCGATCGAACGTGGCGAAGTGGACGAAGCCCTGCTCGACCAGTCGCTGGTGCGCCTGTTCGCCGCGCGCTATCGCCTGGGCGAACTGGAAGCGCCGCGCAAGGATCCGTATGCAAAGCTCGGTGCCAGGGATATCGATAACGCAGCCAACCGTGCGCTGGCGCTGAAAGCCGCTGCCGAATCGATCGTATTGCTCAAGAACGAGGCCGGCACACTACCGTTGAAGGCCGGCACGCGGCTGGCGGTGATCGGCCCCAATGCCGATGCCCTGGCGGCGCTGGAAGCCAATTATCAAGGCACCTCGTCCGAGCCGGTGACGCCCTTGCTCGGCCTGCGCCAGCGCTTCGGCGCGCAGCAGGTGAGTTATGCGCAAGGTGCGCCGCTGGCCGCGGGCGTACCCGGCATGATTCCGGAAACCGCGCTGCGCAGCGACGGCAAGCCGGGCTTGCGTGGCGAATATTTCGACACTGTCGAGCTGGACGGTGCGCCGCGCGTGGTGCGGCAGGATCGCACGGTGAGTTTCAACTGGGACCAGGTCGCCCCCGCAAAGGGCGTGCCGGCCGATCGCTACGCGGTGCGCTGGAGCGGCGAACTGCTGCCGCCGAGCGCTGGCGATTACACGCTGGCGGTACGGGTGGCGCGCTGCTTCGACTGCGCCGGCCACGACCCGGTGCGGCTGTACATCGACGACAAGCTGGTGGTCGCCGGCAATGCCGAAGACAAGCATGTGCCGGCCGGCATGCACAACGCCGATGGCCGCAGCGTGGAAACCGTGCTGCACTTCGACGACACCCGCCCGCGCAAGATTCGCCTGGAGATGGAACACCGCGGCCAGGACCAGGGCGTGCGCCTGGAGTGGCTGGCACCGGCGGCCGCGCAACTGGCCGAGGCCGAGCAGGCGGTGGCGCAGGCCGATGCGGTGGTGGCCTTCGTCGGCCTGTCGCCGGATGTGGAAGGCGAGGAACTGCGCATCGACGTGCCCGGCTTCGACGGCGGCGACCGCAACGACATCGCCCTGCCCGCCCCGCAGCAGGCGCTGCTGGAACGGGCCAAGGCCTCCGGCAAGCCGCTGGTGGTGGTGCTGATGAGCGGCAGCGCGGTGGCCCTGAACTGGGCCAAGACGCATGCCGATGCGATCGTCGCGGCGTGGTATCCGGGCCAGTCCGGCGGCACCGCGATCGCGCGCATGCTGGCCGGCGACGACAACCCCGGCGGGCGCCTGCCGGTGACGTTCTATCGCTCCACCAAGGACCTGCCGCCCTACGTCAGCTACGACATGAAGGGCCGCACCTACCGCTACTTCAAGGGCGAGCCGCTGTTTCCGTTCGGCTACGGCTTGAGCTACACCAGCTTTGCCTACGCCGCGCCGCAGCTGTCCACTGCAACCCTGCAAGCCGGCAGTTCGTTGCAGGTGACCACCACCGTGCGCAACACCGGCACGCGTGCCGGCGACGAAGTGGCCCAGGTGTATCTGCAGTATCCGGATCGCCCGCAGTCTCCGTTGCGCAGCCTGGTCGGCTTTCAGCGTGTGCATCTGAAGCCCGGCGAGCAGCGCACGCTGCGCTTCACCCTGGATGCGCGCGCGCTGAGCGATGTGGATCGTACCGGGCAGCGTGCGGTGGAAGCCGGCGACTACACGCTGTTTGTTGGCGGTGGCCAGCCCGGCACCGGCGCGGCTGGCGAGGCCGCAGCGTTCTCGATCTCGGGGCGTTCGCCGTTACCGAAATAAGCGGGGCATCCGCGTGACCCACAACAGGCGTCGGCTGTCATGGCCAGCGCCTGTTGCATGATCTGCGCATGCTGCGTTGCATCGCAGGATGCAGACACCGCGACCGCGCAACCCGGAATTGGTGATCTATCCGCAGGCAATACGAGGATCTCCGCACACACTTCACACCTACTTGACAGAGCGCAAAACGCGGTCTATCACTAGCCACAGTCGGCAACACGCGCCATCGGCGTTGCGCCCGACGCACATGACGGCAACAGCGTTTCCACGTAGCACCTGCACTGGGAGATGGTTGGATGCAGCATCGTCGTACCGGCCAGCGCGTATCTGTCGCCGCTCATGCAGTGCATCGCATCGGCGCCTGCGGTGCTGTCGTCACGCTGGTGCAGCCGTCATGACCAAGCATTACAAGTTGAGCGCAATGCGCTCGCGTTCCAAGTGCATTGCCGGGTACTCCCCGCCCCGCCACTGACGCCTGCATGGCTGTCCCAGCTGGCAGACGCTCCGGCGCCACTCCCGTTCGGTAATTCGCACACGCGTTGATCGCGTGCTGTGCCATGCCGTGCGCGCGCATCGCCGTGCACCCGTCTGCCCAAGAGCAAGGCATCGGCAAGGCGTTGCCGTCGGCAACGCTGCCCAGCATCTGGCGAGGTGGCACGTGGCAAAGCGTAAGCGTTCGAACGGCAAGCAGTGGGTCGTGGCAATCCTGACCGTGACCGGCATGGCGTCTGCCGCAGCCGCAGTGGCAGGCACCGTGGAGGGAGACCTCAAGGAAGGCAGCAGCGGCAAGCCCGCCGCCAATGCGAAGGTACGCATTGCCGGCACGTCCTACAGCGCGGTGGCCGATGCGCGCGGGCACTTCGTCATCCGCGATGTGCCTGCCGGGCAGTACGCGCTAGCTCTGGACTACCCCGGCTTCAGCGCGGCCGAGACCAGCGTGCAGGTCGGCGACAGCGGCACGGCCTCGGTGGCCATTGCGCTGGAGGAGGTCAAGCAACTGAAGGCGGTCAGCGTGGTGAGCAACCGCTACGACGCCAGCGACCTGAAGATCAACGCCGCCAACACGGTGGACGTGCTGTCGGCCAACGACCTGCAACGCACCGCCGTGCACAACGTGGCCGAAGCGCTCGGCCTGATCGCCGGCATCAACATCACCAGCACCGGCTCGGGCTATTTCGGTGGCATCGATGGCGCCGCGCGCGGCGAAGGCATGTTCGCCTCGGTGCGCGGGCTGCCGTCCGAATACAACGTCAACATGATCGACGGCGTCACCGTGGCGCAGGGCATGCCGTACAGCCGCAGCGTGCAGCTCAGCCTGTTGCCGCCGAGCGGCCTGCAGACCATCGTCGCCAACAAGACCTCCACCGCCGACATGGACGGCGATGCGATCGGCGGCACGCTGGATTTCCGCACGCCCACCGCCTACGACTTCAAGGACATCACCAGCGGCAGCGTCACCGGCAGCGGCCGGGTGGAAAGCCGCGCGCGCGATTACGGTGGCGATGGCCTGGGCGGCGGCTTCGGCGGCGAGTTCCAGCACAAGTTCGGTGAGGCGCAACAATTCGGCGTCTATGCAAGCGCTTACTACGACTACCGCACCACCACCAACAGCGAGGTGGCCGCGGCCACCAGTGCACTCAACGATGGCTCCTGGGAATACCTGAATACCGATGCCGAAGGTCGCAACGCGGCCGGTTTCGATCCGCAACACAACCTCACCAGCACCGGCATGAACGTCGGCATCGCCGCCGGCTGGGAGCGCCGCTATGGCGGCAACGCCTCGTTCGACTGGCATGTGGACGACAGCCTGTCGCTGTATGCGCGCATGACCTACGCCTATGCCAAGACCGAGCAAGGCACCACCTTCGTGCAGTTGCTGCCGCAGGATGTGAGCTACGTGCCGACCGGCACACCGGGCGTGTTCACCCCGAATATCGGCCGCATCGCCTCGCGCTTCTGGTACGAGACCAACCCGGAAGTCGCCGACCTGGCCACCTTCCAGATCGGCGCCAAAAAGACCGCCGGCGGCTGGACCTTCATGCCCAACCTGTTCTACAGCTTCGGCAACAACGACCGACCCGACCATGTCGAAATCGACGGGCGCGAAGACAAGTTCAGCCAGGACAACTACGCCTACTCTGGCAACAGCTTCGTGCGCTATGGCGGCGGCGCGTTCCCCTACCCGCAGCTCACGCCCGCGCTGCAGGCGCAGGTCAACAACATCCCGGCGTTGTACGCCAGCAGCTATGGCGAGCAGACCAAGATCTACTCCGGCCAGAAGAAGGGCGGCGCGCGTTTCGACACCCGCTACGATTTCGAAGATGGCGCGCTGCGGTCAGTGCAGTTCGGAGTGAAGTACAGCAAGAGCAGCCGCCGCTACACCAATCGCGACTGGTATACCGGCGGCGTGGACGGCACCACCACGTTGGGCGATCTGGGCATCTTCACCGGCACCTATGCCTCGATCTTTCCCGGCAAATACGACTGGAATACGCCACGGGTGAGCGAAGCGGCGGTGGCCGGCGTCATCGCACAACACCTCAGCGACGATGACCTGGACACCTGCGGCAGTGCGTTCTACGTCAACAACTACAACTGCAACACCATGCGCGGCACCGAGGCGGTCAGCGCCGCCTATGCCACTGCCACCTTCACTGTCGGCAACCTGGATATCGTGCCGGGCGTGCGCTTCGAGCACACCGGGATCGACAACACCTTCTGGGTGAGCCCGGTGGATGCGGACGGCAACGAGATCGTCGGCTACTTCGACCACAACCACACCTCCTACAACGAGCCGTTGCCCAGCGTGTTCCTGACCTGGCGGCCGGACCTGCGCACCGCCTATCGCGCCTCGCTGTGGACCAGCTATACGCGGCCCGCCTTCGTACAGCTGGGTGGCGGCAGCCAGATCGACATCTCCAATGGCGTCACCACCATCACCCAAGGCAATCCCGACCTGAAGCCGATCGAATCCACCAACCTGGACCTGTCCGGCGAGTGGTCCACCGAGCGCGGCGGCTTCTTCTCGCTGGCCGGCTTCTACAAGCAGTTGCGCAACTACATCTACGATGCCGGCTCGGCCCAGGCCAATGGCAACACCACCGGCAGCGGCACGGTGCTGTACCACATGCCCACCAACGGCGGCGACGGCAAGATCTACGGGGTGGAACTCAGCGCGCGGCAGAAGTTCCAGGACCTGCCGGCGCCGTTTGACGGCCTGGGCATCAGTGCCAACGCCACCCGCCAGCATGCGCGCGCCGACCTGGGCCTGGCTGGCTTCGACAACGAGCACATGCAATCGGCGCCGTCGGCGATGGCCAACCTGGAGTTGTTCTACGAGCACAACGGGTTCTCGTTGAACCTGAGCTACCACTTCAGCAGTTCTTACCTGCTGGGCTACGACTTCCTGCACGAAGGCGCGCCGTGGAACGACCTGTGGGCACGCCCGACCCGGCGCGTGGATCTGCACACCGGCTACCGCTTCGACAACGGCGTGAGCATGGACCTGTCGATCTCCAACCTGACCAAGGAATACAGCTACTGGGCACATGTGGGCCGCGACAACCTGGCGATCTCCGACATCGTCGATGCCGGCAGCACCGCCTTGTTCACGGTCAAGTACGCGTTCTAGCGGCGCGTGACGCACTCACTGCGCGGCGCAACGCGGCGATTCCTTCCACTCCCTGGAGCAGCGATGAAACGCAGAAGCCTGTGTACGTTCGGCCTGCTCGCACCGTTCGGTCTGGCGGCCGCGCCGGCGCTGCTGTCGTCGCTGCATGCGCCGCTGCCGGATGGCCGCCCGCATGCGTTCGGCTTCGAGCGCGGCCAGTTCGTGCTGGATCAGCAGCCATGGCAACTGCGCAGCGGCGAGATGCATCCGCTGCGCATCGCCCGTGCGGACTGGCTGCATCGCATCCGCATGGCCAAGGCACTGGGCTTGAACACCATCGCGCTGTACCTGATGTGGAACGCCTACGAACGCGAGCCGGGGCAGTTCGATTTCGACACCGGCGAACGCGATTTCGTTGCCTTCATCCGCCTCTGCCAACAGGAAGGGCTATGGGTGTATCTGCGCCCCGGCCCGTACGTCTGCGCCGAGTGGACGCTGGGCGGGCTGCCGCCGTATCTGTTGCGCGAGCCGGGCATGCGCCTGCGCGATGCCGGCGACGCGCGCTACATGGCGGCGGTGCAGCGCTACATCGCCGCAGTGGCGCCGCGCATCGCCCCGTTGATGGCCAGTGCCGGCGGACCGGTGCTGATGCTGCAGATCGAGAACGAATACAGCATGCAGGGCAGCGACGTGGGCTATCTGCAGGCATTGGCTACGCTGTGGCGCGCGCACGGCATCGATGGCCCGTTTTCATTGGCCGAGGGCATGAAGGATCTGCGCCGGCGCAAGACCTATCTGCCAGGCGCCGCGCTGGGACTGGATGGGGCCGATCTGGCTGAACTGCAGGAAGCGAAACAGTTTGCAGGCAGCGCGCCGGTGTGGGTGGCCGAAGGCTATCCGGGTTGGCTGACGCATTGGGGCGAAGACGACTTCGCAAAGCGCGATTACGCGCCGATGCTGCAGCAGCTGATGGCCGCCGGCTACTCGTTCAATCTCTACGTGGTGCATGGCGGCAGCAACTTCGGCCTGAGCGCCGGCGCCAATGCCGAGGACGACGGCTCGCAGTTCCAGCCTGCACTGACCAGCTACGACTACGGCGCCCCGATCGACGAAGGCGGCCGCGCCACGCCCGCGTACATGGCGCTGCGCCGGATCATCGCCCGGCACAGCAGCACCGCGCTGCCGGCAATCCCGCAGGCACCGCCGCGCGCACGCTTTGCATCGGTCACAGCGCACCCGGTCGCCGCGCTCTGGGACACCCTGAGCCCCACGCCGGTGCACACCGAGCGGCCCACCGACAACCAACGCCTGCTCAAGCAGAACCTGGGGCTGGTGGTGTACCGGCGCCGTATTACAGCCGGCACGCAGCTGGAGCTTGGCAAGGTGCACGACTACGCGGTGGTGCAACTGGACGGCGAGGAGATCGGGCATGTCTCGCGCATGCCGCACGCGCGCCTCAACGGCGCGCCGCAGCTCCCGCTCCCGCAGGCCGCATCCAATGAGCGCAGATTGGACGTCCTGGTCGACAGCTTCGGCCACATCAACTTCGGCCCGGCCTTGGGCGATGCAAAAGGCTTGCTCGGCCCGGTGCTGCTGGATGGCAGGGAGCTGCGCAATTGGCAGGTTTACGGCTTGCCGCTGGATGACGACAAGGCGCCGACGCTGCGCCCGCTGCAAGGCCCACCCACACGGCCCGGCCTGTACTTCGCGGCCGCCATCGCGCTGGAAACCGTCGGCGACGTCTACATCGACATGAGTCAGTGGCGCAAAGGCTATCTATGGGTCAACGGCCGCCTGCTCGGGCGTTACTGGGACATCGGCCCGCAGCAGTGCCTGTTCTGCCCTGGCGCGTGGTTGAAGAAAGGCGACAACGCAGTGCTGGTGCTTGATCTGCATCGGCTGCAGCCGGCCGCGATTCACTGCGCAGACGGGCTGACCTCCGCACGCATCGCGAGCACCACGGCGGCAGTCGCGCAGGCGGAGCCCAGCGCATGCTGACCGCACCCAGCGTCGTGCCGGCGACTCCACAGGCGTCGGCACCGCCGCGCACGCTCGGGTTCTGGAGCGCGCTGTCGGCCAACCTGCTCAACATGATCGGCATCGGGCCGTTCATCACCATTCCGCTGGCCTTGTCGGCACTGGCTGGGCCGGCGGTGCTGGCCGGTTGGGTCGCCGGCGCACTGCTCTGCCTGTGCGATGGCCTGGTGTGGGCCGAGCTGGGCGCGGCGATTCCGCGCTCGGGCGGGCCGTACCACTATCTGCGCGAGGCCTACGGCCGCGAACGCTGGGGGCGGCTGTTCGGTTTTCTGTATCTGTGGCAGACGCTGCTGACTGCACCGTTGTCGGTGGGCTCGGCGGCGGTCGGTTGCGTGCAGTATCTGGCGTTCCTGCTGCCGGGGCTGAGCCATACCCAGCTCACTGCGGTCGCGATGGCGTTGTGCGCGTTCAACACGCTGCTGCTGTATCGCAAGGTGCGCTCGGTGCAGCTGCTGTCGCTGCTGGTCAGTGCGGTGGTGATCGGCGCCTGCGTGTGGATCATCGTCAGTGGCGTGCTGCATTTCGACGTCGGCATCGCCTCGGCGTTCTTGCATGCCCGCCCGGCATCGCCGCACGGATTCTGGCTGGGCTTTGGTGCAGTGGCCTTGATCGCGGTCT
The DNA here is from genome assembly GCF_040202355.2 of Xanthomonas sp. WHRI 7064. Lineage (NCBI taxonomy): Bacteria > Pseudomonadati > Pseudomonadota > Gammaproteobacteria > Lysobacterales > Lysobacteraceae > Xanthomonas > Xanthomonas sp. WHRI 7064. The sequence goes on from NZ_CP167821.1 coordinate 3,403,690, forward strand.
ACGACTACGGCGGCTACAACAACGTGTGCATGCTGGGCGGGGAAATCCGCAAGCCGCGCCGCACGATTCCGCGCGCGGTGCTGATCTCGATCCCGATCGTGGCGCTGCTGTATCTGGGCCTCAACATCACCTTGCTCGGTGTACTGCCCTGGCAGCAGGCGGCGCACTCCAAGGCGGTGATGGCCGACTTCATGCAGGCCATCTACGGCCCTATCGGCAGCACCGTGGCGGTGGCGCTGATCGTGCTGGCCAGCTGGGGCTCGGCGCTGGTTGTGCAGTTGGGCTACTCGCGGGTGCCGTATGCGGCCGCAGCGGCCGGGCAGTTCTTCGGCGTGTTCGCGCGGCTGCATCCGCGCGGCGGCTTCCCGACCGTGTCGCTGTTGTTTGTCGGTGCGACCTCGGCGCTGGCCTGCCTGCTGTCGCTGGACGATCTGATCGCCACCTTGATGATCATCCAGATCCTGTTCCAGTTTCTGGCGCAATGCCTGGCGGTGGTGCTGCTGCGACGCAGGCGACGTCGGCGCGCCTTTGCGATGCCGCTGTATCCCTGGCCGTTGCTGATCAGCGTGCTCGGCTGGCTGTACCTGCTGGCGACCAGCCCGGGACACCGCCTGCTCGCTGCCGTGGTGGCGCTGTGCGCGGGCAGCGCCTTATATCTGATCCAGGCTCGGAGGCAGCGCGCATGGCCGTTCCAGCAGTGAACACCGCGCAACTCGTGGTGGTCGGCGAGGTCTATCTGGACCATATCTTCAGCGGCTTCGCACGCTGGCCGGCACCGGGCGAAGAAGCGCTTGCACGCCGTTACACGCGTGAGCTCGGCGGCGGCACCGTCATCACTGCCTGCGCGCTGGCGCGCCTGGGCTGCAACGTGCGCGTACTCGGTGCGATCGGTGCACAGGACCGCGCGGTGTTCGCCCAGCGTCTGGGCGAGTTCGGTGTCTCGGCCGACGGGCTGGTCGATTCGGAAGCCGGCACCGGCGTGACCACCAGCGTGTCGCTGCAGGAAGACCGCTCGTTCTTCACCTATGTCGGCGCCAATGCCGAGTTGGGCACGCTGCTGCTGCGCGAGCAATCCATGGCCGCAATGCGCGCGGCCCGGCATGTGCATTTCGCAATGCCGTTGCCGGCCACGCTGGCCGCCGTCGTGTTGCCGCTGCTGGCGAGCGCCGGCTGCACAACCTCGCTGGATGTGGGCTTCAGCCCGGCCTGGCTCACCGACCCGGCCAACCACGCCACCTGCCGCGCGGTGACCTGGTTCCTGCCCAATCAGAAAGAAGCCGCGCTGATGGGCTGCGGCGACGGCGCCGATGCTTGCCTGGCGTGGGCGCGCGCGCTTGGCCTGCGGCAGGCGGTGATCAAGCGCGGCGCTGCGGGCGCCATGGTGATCGACAACAACGGCGCACGCCCGATCGCCGCACCCAGCGTGCCGGTACGCGACACCACCGGTGCCGGCGATGCCTTCGATGCCGGCTTTCTGGCTACCCAGCTGCGCGGCCTGCCGCTGGACGAGAGCGCACAGCACGGCTGCCATGCCGGCGCTGCCTGTTGCAGCGCGCTCGGCGCGCTCGATGGCCTTTTTCTTTTATCTCCCCCCACACACGAGGACGTTCCATGAGCAGTTCTGTCGACAATCGCAAGCTGACCCTGATCGGCGGCGGCGGCGTACGCACGCCGTTGGTGGTGTACGGCGTCAACGAGGCCGCCGAAGCGCTGGGCGCGCGCGAGATCGTGCTGTACGACCCCGACCAGGAGCGCCTGGCGCTGATGGTGGCGATGGGCCGCGCCATCGTCGCCGAGTCCGGCGGCGCGTTGCAGGTGCATGCCGCGCCCTCGCTGGAAGCGGCGATCGAAGGCGCGCACTTCGTACTCAACAGCATCCGCGTCGGTGGCATCGCCCAGCGTGCTTCGGACGAGCAAACCATCATCCGCCATGGCTATTCCGGCCAGGAAACCACCGGCCCCGGCGGCGTGGCCAAGGCCTTGCGCACGGTGCCGGTGGCGATCGAACAGGCACGCCTGATCGAGCGGCTGAGCCCGGACGCCTGGCTAGTCAGCTTCACCAATCCGGCCGGGCTGATCACCCAGGCCATCAGCGCGCACACCCGCGCGCGCGTGGTCGGCATCTGCGACACGCCGGTGGAGCTGTTCCACAACATCGCGCGCGCGCTCGGCGAGCCGGCCGAAGAGGTGGAATGCGACTACGTCGGCCTCAACCACCTGGGCTGGATCCGCGCAGTGCGGCTGCGTGGCGTGGACATCATCGACCGTGTGCTCGCCGACGACGCCATCCTGCGGCAGCTGTACCTGGCGCCGTTGTTCGACTTCGACATGCTGCGCGCGCTGCGGCTGATCCCCACCGAGTACCTGTACTTCTTCTACGAGCGCCGCCGCGCCCTGGACAACCAGCGCGCCAGCGGCGCCAGCCGCGGTGGCGAGATCGAACGGCTCAACCGCAGCCTGATCGGCGACCTGCGCAGCCGCCTGGAGGCCGGCGACACCACCGGCGCGGTGCAGACCTATGCCGCCTACCTGGCGCAGCGCTCCGGCTCGTACATGAAGCTGGAGGCCGAGGCCGGCTCGGCCTTCGCGCCTGACCTGGCGCCGCAGCCGGACCCGTTCCGCGCCAGCACCGGTTATCACCGCATCGCGGTGGACGTGATGAGCGCGCTGACCGGTGCCCGCCCCAGCCGGCACGTGGTCAACGTGCGCAACCAGGGCGCGCTGGCCGAGCTGGCCGACGACGACATCGTGGAAATCGCTTCGGACATCGACCGCGACCGCATCGTGCCGATCCCGGCCGCGCCGCTGCCGGCCGCGGTGCAAGGGCTGGTGCGCTCGTTCAAGGCCTACGAACACGCTGCAATCGAGGCCGCGCTCAGCGGCAGCCATCTGGACGCCTGCAAGGCGATGCTGATCCACCCGGCGATCGGCGAGTGGAGCCCGTCGCGGCGCATGCTGGACGAACTGTTCGGGCATGCACACGACGATGGCCACTGCGCGGGACCGGCGCACTGGCGCGGGCATGCGGCCGGTTGAAAGCCGGTGCCGCGCGACCGCCGAGGACGCGGACCAGCCACTGCCGCCATGGCCGCAGGCCAGGCGTACGGCGCCGAATTGTGCGGACGCACTATGCACATTCGGCGCACACGTTGTATGGTCATCGGGAATTGGTCATGCATAGGTCTCATCATCGGCCCGGCACGTGATGCCGCCGCTGCAAGGATGTCCGCTGCGTCGACCGCTTGCTGAAATCCCAGGGAGCTCCAGGTCATGCACACCCGCCGCGACATCCTTCAGTTGCTGGGCGCCAGCGCGGGCGCCGGCCTGCTCGCCGGCGCACTGCCCGCCTTCGCCGCCCCCGTTGCCGGCACCTCCACGGCTGCCGGCAACTTCGTCAGCAAGCGCCCGGCCAAAGCGCAGCGCCGCTTCGTCAGCAAGGCGGTCGAGCAGCAGATCGTGCAGATCAAGTCGCGCATCGCCGATCCCGAACTGGCTTGGCTGTTCGAGAACTGCTACCCCAACACGCTGGACACCACGGTGGAAACCGGCACCCGCAACGGCAAGCCGGACACCTTCGTCATCACCGGCGACATCCATGCGATGTGGCTGCGCGACTCCTCCGCCCAGGTGCACCCGTATGTGCCGCTGGCCAGGCGCGACCCTGCCTTGCGGCGCATGTTCCATGGCCTGATCCAGCGCCAGGCCGCCTGCATCCGGCTGGACCCGTACGCCAACGCCTTCCTGCCCGATGGCCAGACCCAGCGCCTGAAGTGGTCGCTCAACGACATCACCGAGATGAAGCCCGGCGTGGGCGAGCGCAAGTGGGAGATCGATTCGCTGTGCTACCCGATCCGCATCGCGCACGAATACTGGCGCGCCACCGGCGATGCCGCCCCGTTCGACGACGACTGGCGCGCGGCGATGCAGGTGGTGGTCAGGACCTTCCGCGAGCAGCAGCGCAAGGACAACCGCGGCCCCTACGTATTCCAGCGCCCCTCGCCGCTGGCGACCGAGACCCTGGTGCTGGAAGGCTACGGCCAGCCGACCCGGCCCAACGGCATGATCCACTCGATGTTCCGCCCCTCCGACGATGCCTGCGTGTATCCGCTGTTCGTGCCGGCCAACCTGTTCGCGGTGGCCTCGCTGCGCCAGCTGGCAACGATGAGCACGGCCCTGCATCGCGATGCCGCGTTTGCTGCCGACTGCACCGCGCTGGCCGATGAAGTGGAAGCCGCAACGCGCAAGTTTGGCCAGCAACGCGATACCGATGGGCAGGCCTACTGGGCATTCGAAGTGGACGGCTACGGCAACCAGTTGTTCATCGACGACGCCAACGCCCCGGGCCTGCTTAGCCTGGCCTACCTGGGCTGCTGCGACCGCGCCGACCCGGTATTCCTGCGCACGCGCCAGCTGGCCTGGAGCGAGCGCAACCCGTATTTCTCGCGCGGCAGCGCGGCCGAAGGCGTCGGCAGCCCGCACAGCGGCATGGGCACGATCTGGCCGATGTCGATCATCCAGTACGCGCTGGTCAGCGACGACGACGAGCAGCTGCGCCAATGCCTGCAGTGGCTCAAGACCACCCATGCCGGCACCGGCTTCATGCACGAGGCCTTCGACAAGGACAACCCGAGCACTTTCACGCGCGACTGGTTCGCCTGGGCCAACACCTTGTTCGGCGAACTGATCATCGACCTGCACCAACGCAAACCCCAGCTGCTGCGCAGCGCCTGATTCCACGAAGGGCCCACCCTTCCAACGCGGAACTGCAGAGCGCTTGATCTTCCCTTCTCCCGCCGGGAGAAGGTGCCCGAAGGGCGGATGAGGGTACGGCCCGCCCCACTTCGTGACATCCAAGAGCACATCACCATGGCAACACGACGCGGTTTTCTCCAAGGCGCCATCGCGGCAGCACTGTTCGGCAGCGCCGGCCTCTCCGGGCTTGCGCGCGCACGCGCCGGCAACTACGCACTGCCGGCCGATGCACGCACCCGCGCCGAGCTCACCCGCCATGTCGATGTCTTCATCGGCACCGGCGGCCATGGCCACACCTTCCCCGGTGCGACCCTGCCGTTCGGCATGGTGCAGCTGAGCCCGGACACCTACAACGCGGTGTGGGATTCGTGCTCCGGCTATCACGAGTCCGACGGCTCGATCATGGGCTTTTCGCACACGCATCTGTCCGGCACCGGCATCGGCGACATGCTGGATTTCCTGCTGGTGCCCGCCACCGGCGAAGTGAAGCTGGTGCCCGGTGCACTCGACGCACCGGACAGCGGTTACCGCTCGCGCTACGACCATGCCGACGAAGCCGCCTCGCCTGGTTACTACCGCGTGCGGCTCAAGGACAGCGGCGTACATGCCGAACTCACCGCCACCGCGCGCGCCGGCCTGCATCGCTACCACTTTCCCAAGGGCAAGCCGGCGCACGTGCTGCTGGATCTATGCCACGGCATGCAGGACAAACCCGGCATCCCCACCCGCATCACCGACGCGCAACTGCGCGTGGTCGACGACCGCACGCTCACCGGTGGCCGGCGCGTCTATCAATGGGCGCAGGGGCGCTACATCTATTTCGCCATGCGGCTGTCGCGGCCGTTCAAGCAGGTGCAGCTGTACAACGAAGACCAACCGCTGGCCGCAGGCACGCGCAACGTGGACGGCGTGCACCTCAAGGCCGCCCTGCACTACCCCGACGCAGCCGACGCACCGCTGCTGATCAAGGTCGGCATCTCCGCGGTCAGCGCCGACAATGCGCTGGCCAACCTGGATGCGGAACTGCCGGACTTCGACTTCGCCCGCGTGCATGCGCAAGCCGTGGCCGCCTGGGAAAAGGAACTGGCACGCGTACGCATCGACAGCGATGACGACGTGCAACGCCGCATCTTCTACACCGGCCTGTATCACAGCCTGCTCGCGCCCACCCTGTTCAGCGATGTGGATGGCCGCTACCGCGGCATGGACCTGCAGATCCACACCGCCCCCAAGGGCTATCACAACTACAGCACCTACTCGCTGTGGGACACCTACCGCGCCGCGCATCCGCTGCTCACCCTGGTGCAGCCCGAGCGCGTACCGGACCTGCTGCAATGCCTGGTGCGCGGCGCCAACGAATGCCCGGACGGCGTGGGCATCTGGCCGCTGCAGGGCGTGGAAACCGGCTGCATGATCGGCTACCACTCGGCCGTGGTGCTGGCCGAAGCGCATGCCAAGGGCTTCACCGGCATCGACTACACCGCCGCCTGGCCGGCCTACCGCAAGCGCGCCATGGACGACACCACCCATGGCCTGGCGTACTACCGCAAGCTCGGCTACATCCCCGCCGACAAGGTCGACGAAGCGGTCAGCCGCACACTGGAATACGCCTACGACGACTGGGCCTGCGCGCATCTGGCACAGGCCGCCGGTGCCACCGACGATGCACGCGCACTGCGCGAACGCTCGCGCAACTACCGCAACGTGTTCAATCGCGACAGCGGCTTCGTACAGGCGCGTCTGGAAGACGGTAGCTGGGCCACGCCGTTCGACCCGCGCGGCATGGGCCATATCAGCAAATGGCGCGATTTCACCGAATCCAACGCCTGGCAGGCCAGCTTCCTCAATCAGCACGATCTGTACGGTTACATGGACCTGTACGGCGGCCGCGACGGCTTCGTCGCCAAGCTGGACGAGCTGTTTTCCACCAGCTCCGAACTGCCCGCCGATGCGCCACCGGATATCGACGGCCTAGTCGGCCAGTACGCGCACGGCAACGAGCCAAGCCACCACGTCGCGTATCTGTTTGCTTACGCCGGCCAACCGTACAAGACCCAGGCGATGGTGCGCCGGCTGCTGCGCGAGCAATACCACGACGCGCGCAATGGCCTGTCCGGCAACGAGGATTGCGGGCAGATGAGTGCCTGGTTCGTGCTCAGCGCGCTCGGGCTGTATGCGGTGGACCCGGTCAGCGGCAACTACGTCCTCGGCAGCCCGCTGTTCAAGCGCGCAGAACTCGATGTCGGCAACGGCCGCACGCTGCGCATCGTCGCCAACAACAGCAGCGCGCAGAACGTGTATGTGCAGTCGCTGAGCTGGAACGGCAAACCGACCAACCGCAGCTGGATGCGGCATGCCGACCTGGCCGCTGGCGGCACGCTGGAATTCACCATGGGCGCCAAACCGAACCTGACCTTCGGCGCGAGCAAGGAGGATCTGCCGCCTTCGTTTGCTTGAGGTTTGTCCTTACTCGTCATTCGTCACTCGTCACTCGTTACCGCCGAGAATCGCCCATGTTGCGCAGCACCCTCAGCCCCCTCGTCCTGGCCCTCGCGCTGGCGCTTCCCGTCGCCGCCAGTGCCGCCGACACCCACACCTGGCCCAGCTTCGGCACGCAGGGCACGCAGTTCGTGCGCGACGGCAAGCCGTACCAACTGCTCTCCGGCGCCATCCATTTCCAGCGCATCCCGCGTGACTACTGGAAAGACCGCCTGCAGAAGGCGCGCGCACTGGGCTTGAACACGGTGGAGACCTACGTGTTCTGGAACCTGGTCGAGCCGCAGCAGGGCCGGTTCGACTTCACCGGCAACAACGACGTGGCCGCCTTCGTACGCGAGGCCGCCGCGCAAGGCCTCAACGTGATCCTGCGGCCCGGCCCCTACACCTGCGCCGAGTGGGAAGCCGGCGGCTACCCCGCCTGGTTGTTCGGCAAGGACAACATCCGCGTGCGCAGCCGCGACCCGCGCTTCCTCGCCGCCAGCCAGGCCTATCTGGATGCCGTGTCCCAACAGGTGCGTCCGCTGCTCAATCACAACGGCGGGCCGATCATCGCCGTGCAGGTCGAGAACGAATACGGCTCCTACGACGACGACCACACCTACATGGCCGACAACCGCGCCATGTACGTCAAGGCCGGCTTCGACGACGCCTTGCTGTTCACCTCCGACGGCGCCGACATGCTCGCCAACGGCACCTTGCCGGACACCCTGGCGGTGGTGAACTTCGCCCCCGGCGAGGCCAAAAGCGCGTTCGACAAACTGATCAAGTTCCGCCCTGACCAACCGCGCATGGTCGGCGAATACTGGGCCGGCTGGTTCGACCACTGGGGCAAGCCGCACGCCAGCACCGACGCAAAACAACAGACCGAAGAGCTGGAGTGGATCCTGCGCCAGGGGCATTCGGCCAACCTCTACATGTTCATCGGCGGCACCAGTTTCGGCTTCATGAATGGTGCCAACTTCCAGGGCAATCCCAGCGACCATTACGCGCCGCAGACCACCAGTTACGACTACGACGCCATCCTGGACGAAGCCGGCCGCCCCACCCCCAAGTTCGCGCTGATACGCGACGCCATCGCCCGCGTCACCGGCGTGCAGCCGCCCGCGCTGCCCAAGCCGATCGCGATCACTGCACTGCCGGACACCCAACTGCGCGAATCCGCCTCGCTGTGGGACAACCTGCCCGCCCCGATCGCCATCGACACCCCGCAGCCGATGGAGCACTTCGGCCAGGATTACGGCTACATCCTCTACCGGACCACCGTCACCGGCCCGCGCAAGGGGCCGCTGTACCTGGGCGAGGTGCGCGATGTGGCGCGGGTGTATGTCGACCAGAAGCCGGTCGGCAGTGTCGAGCGCCGGCTGCAGCAGGTTTCCACCGACGTGGATATTCCGGCAGGCCAGCACACGCTGGATGTCCTGGTCGAAAACAGCGGCCGCATCAACTACGGCCCGCGCATGGCCGACGGCCGCGCCGGGCTGGTCGACCCGGTGCTGCTGGACAACCAGCAGCTCACCGGCTGGCAGGCCTTCCCGCTGCCGATGCGCTCGCCCGACAGCATCCGCGGCTGGACCCGCACCCCCGTCGCAGGCCCGGCCTTCCATCGCGGCACGCTGCGCATCGGCACACCGACCGACACCTATCTGGACATGCGCGCCTTTGGCAAGGGCGTGGCCTGGGCCAACGGCGTCAACCTGGGCCGCCACTGGGCCATCGGCCCGCAGCGGGCGTTGTATTTCCCGGCCCCGTTCCAGCGCAAGGGCGACAACAGCGTGGTGGTGTTCGACCTGGACAGCACCGCCAAGCCCGGCGTGCGCGGCCTGCAGCAGCAGGTGTGGATCACGCCGGAGGACTAACCGGCACGCGGGTGGCGGGCTGCTGGAGATCGCGCACCGGCCCGGGATGGCGATCGCAAGCCGCACGCCCATGCCCGCCGACGCCCAAACCAACTGCCAGGCAACCCGCCCCGGGCGCCCCCGAGCGACGCCCCTTCAGAGCGCCGTGCGCCCGCCGCTATCTGGAGGTCCGCCGCCCGCGCAGCGTCTGCTACCAATTGTGGTATCGGACCGTTCGCATTCCAGGCAAGATCACCGGCTCACGCCGTTGTGGAAGGCAGTGGCGCATTCCCGTCGTCCTATCGGGCGACGGTCAGATCGTGAGTTCCAGGAGCGTTTCATGTCGTCGTCCACCGTTACGCAAGACCCTGTCTCCGCGGTTCCGGAGCAGACCCAGCACGCCTTCGCCGAACACGTTCACAGCAAGCCCGCGCCCAGCCAGCCGATCGGCAGCACCGAAGCGGCGCACCTGATGACCTTCCTGTGCCAGACCCACTCGGCCAAGCAGCCGCAGATCCTGCTGCCGCCGCAGGCGCGCGACGACGACGCGGCCTGAGTGCACCGACGCACTCGTGTCAGCAACATTGGCGACAGCACTGGCGCTGTCGCCAGCCGCCATTATTTGCCGGTGTTGAACGCATTGAGCACGGTGAGCAGACTGGTCAGATTGTCGGGGACACCCGCTTGTGCGACCTTCTCGACATCCGCCGCCGAGGCGGTCGTATCAAGGCTGTAGATCTGCATCACGCCCTGGTTGGTGGCGGCCTGCGACAGGGTGTTTTGCTGCTGTTGCACCGATACCGCGTTCTGAAACAGGATGCCGCTCGAATGCGCCATGCTCTGGTAGATCGTGCCCATCGCCATTGCAGGCGCCTCGCCAATGACCTTGACGTTGGACTGCGTGACAGCATCGTTGATCTGGTTGTTGACTGATGTTGGAAAAGCCATGCGTGTGCTCCTGAGTGGACGGACACACGGCGCTGCGCGTTGTTGCACGCCAATCGGCCCTGACAGCCGGTCGCACCCGTTTACCGCGTTGCAGTACGCCGACCAAGCGCCAGGCACACCGTACACCGTGTCATCTCGATAACGGCCTGCTCGCGCACGACTGAATCCTCGCAACGCCGCTTCGCGATGGACGTCGCAGGCGCAGCAACGTTCTGCGTCATGGCGGTGGGTAGGGTCAACGCGGTCAGGCCGAGTGCGGCCAGCCAGCGCAATGGGGAGAGCGGGTGCCATGACATCGCCGCGCCTCGCCGTGGTCGGTGACCACGACCGCCTGGGATGACCGGGGAACATGGTATTTAATAGATAATAAATAGGTATCTTTAAAAATCCGCACAGGACTTCACCACGATGCTCCCGTCACGCCTGCTGACCTGCCTTGCTGCGAGCCTTGCCGCCTGCGCAGTTCATGCCGAATCGCCCATGCCGACGCCTTCGCCCATCGTGCTCAGCGAGTTCATCGCCGACCCGGCACCGACACCGCAGGCGCACGCCTCCACGCTGCTGGAAACCCGCGACGGCACGCTGCTGGCGGCCTGGTTCGGCGGCGCGCACGAGGGAGCGGCCGATGTCGGTATCTGGCTCGCACAACGCGGCGAGCAGCACTGGCAGCCGCCGCGACGCATCGCCGATGGCGCGCACGCAGGCACCAATGGCGCCGCGCTGCCGGCCTGGAATCCGGTGCTGTTCCAGTCCGGCACCGGCCCGGTGCAGCTGTACTACAAGCTCGGCCCGAATCCGCGCGATTGGTGGGGACTGCGCACCACTTCCGATGACGACGGTGCGCACTGGTCGCCGCCGCAGCGGCTGCCCGACGGCATTCTCGGCCCGATCAAGAACAAGCCGGTGCAATTGCCGAACGGACGCATCCTCGCGCCCAGCAGCAGCGAAGACCGCCGCTGGCGCGCGCATCTGGAATGGAGCGACGACGACGGCGCGCACTGGCAGCGCGGCATGCCGCTCAACGACCCGAGTGTGATCGGTGCGATCCAGCCCAGCGTCCTGCTGCACGCAGACGGGCGCGTGCAGGTACTCGGACGCAGCCAGCAGAACAAGTTGTTCAGTACCTTCTCGCAGGATGGCGGCCTGCATTGGCAACCGATGCAGTTGCTGGACGTGGAGAACCCCAACTCCGGCACCGACGCAGTGATGCTGCGCGACGGCCGCGCCCTGCTGGTCTACAACCCCGGTATCGCCGGCAAGGACTGGTGGGATGGTCGCGGCACGCTTGCAGTGGCGCTATCGACCGACGGCTTGCATTGGCAGCGTGTACTCACGCTGGAAAACAGCGCAAAGGACGAGTTCTCCTACCCGGCGGTGATCCAGACCCGCGATGGCCTGGTCCATATCAGCTACACCTGGAAGCGCCAACGCATCAAGCATGTAGTGATCGATCCGGTGAGGCTAGGCGGCAATGCAGATGGCACGATGCCATAGTCACTTCTGCATTGTCCGGAAGTAAGCCAAGCGCACGGTGTCCTTGCCGCTCGCGGGACACGCCGCGAAATGCGCAAGACACAAGCCCAATTCAGTCGAGCGCGCGGTGCCCTCGCCGCTCGCGGGACACGCCGTAAACCCGTCCCTGGGGGCTCGGTGGCGGCATCCATGCCGCCACACGGTCCCGCAAGCGGCGAGGACACCGCACCAGAGAAGTTGTTGGCTGTTTTATTGAAAGCCATGCGTACCGACCATCGAGACTGGTCCTTGTCCGCCTACCGTCGCGGGACCTTACGCGGCATGGATGCCGCGTAAGAGCCTACAAGGACGTACTTGCGGCGTGTCCCGCGATGGTGGGCGGGCAAGGGCCCTGCAAAGAAGCAGCAGATCAGATGCTTTGCGTTCGCTTCTTCCACAGTGCCCTGTCTAAGCTCAACACAACATGCTCTTGAGCTCGGCCGCCGTTTCAACGCAGCAAAGCCTGGTGGTCGAGGGCGCAATGCCCTCACCACTTCCGGGACACGCCGTGAATCCATCCGTGGAGGCTCCGTGGCGGCATCCATGCCGCCAAGGGTCCCGGAACCGGCAAGGGCATCGCGCCTGCTAAGTTGGTCGTGCGCTGATAGAACTGCACAAGCGGCTCGCCGACAACCGCTCCTGCTCTTCTCCATGCCGACCATCTCGACAGGTCCTTGTCCGTCCACCGTCGCGGGACCTTACGCGGCATGGATGCCGCGTAAGAGCCTACAGGGACGTACTTGCGGCGTGTCCTGCGATGGTGAGCGGGCAAGGACCCTGCAGCCAAGCTACAGCTCACATGCGACGTCTTCGCTTCACCTAAATTGCCCAGCCACAGCGTGCAAAAAGGTCCCAGCTCACGCGCTCCACAATCGGCACGCAGCGCCTCACAGCTCCTGCAACAACCCCACGATCCGCCGCACACGCGCCACATCGGTACGCTGGTAATCGCCACCCAGATCGGTGATATACGCGTGCGGTGCATGCACCTGCGCCGCAACCGGCCCACGTGAGGAGGCATGGAACTCGCGCGCGCCAGTGTTGGCGCGCAGCGCACGCACATTGCTTTCGGACACGCCCGCGCCCGGCATGATGCTGATGCGGTCGCCTGCCTGCCGCACCAATGCGGCAATGGTGTCGACACCTTCGAGTGCGCTCGCACGCGCACCAGAGGTCAGCACGCGCTCGCAACCCAGCGTGATTGCGTCTTCCAGCGCGCGTGACGGATCGGCACTGACGTCGATTGCACGATGAAAGGTCACGCCCAGCGAACCGGCTGCGGCGATCAACACCCGCATCGTGCACATGTCGACCTGCCCTTGCGGATCCAGCGCGCCCAGCACCACGCCATCGCAGCCCAGCCGCACGCATTGCTCCACATCGCGCCGCATCGCCTCGACCTCTGCCGCGTCGAAGACGAAGTCGCCCACGCGCGGACGGATCAATACGTATAGCGGAATCTGCAATCGCTCACGCACCACTGCCAGCGTGCCGAACGATGGCGTCAGCCCGCCGCCGTCCAGCCCCCCGCAGAGTTCGACCCGCATCGCACCGCCTTCCTGCGCCGCCAATGCCGACCCCACCGAATCGGCGGCCACTTCCAGCCCCAACGCACTCATGCTGTAGGCTCGGTGGTGTAGTGGCTTTCGCCGGGCACCAGCAGATCCTGCCGCTGCGCATCGCAGACCGCGTAACTGAAACCCTTCTGGATCGCAAACGCCCCCACCTCGCCGCGCTTGTTCATCGCCAGAAATCCTACCTGCAAGGTGCGGGTGAGTTCGGGCTTGCGCCGGATCAGCCGCATCACCACCTCGCGGCAGGCATCGGCCGGCGACTTGCCCTGGCGCATCATTTCCACCACCGCAAAACTGCCGACATTGCGGATGACCTCTTCGCCGACGCCGGTCGAGGTCGCACCGCCCACCTCGTTGTCCACATACAGCCCCGCACCAATGATCGGGCTGTCGCCAACCCGGCCGTGCATCTTCCACGCCATGCCGCTGGTGGTGCACGCGCCGGACAGGTTGCCGTGCGCATCCAGCGCCAGCATGCCGATGGTGTCGTGATTGTCCTTGCCACCCGGCAGTTTCGCATCGCGCCAGGCACGGTTTTCGATATTGGCTTCCGGCGAATATTTCGAGGTCTTCAACCACTCTTTCCACGCCGCTTCCGAGCTGGGCGTGAGCAGCTTGGTCTGCGGGAACCCCTGCTCCAACGCGAACTGCCGCGCGCCATCGCCGACCAGCATCACATGCGGGGTTTTTTCCATCACCGCGCGCGCCACCGAAATCGCATGCACCACATCTTCCAGTGAAGCAACCGAGCCGCAATTGCCCAGGTGATCCATGATGCAGGCGTCCAGCGTCACCCGGCCGTCGCGGTCCGGATAGCCGCCAAGCCCCACGGTGGGATTGCTCGGGTCCGCTTCGGGCACCCGCACGCCGGCTTCCACCGCATCCAGTGCGATACCGCCGCTGCCAAGGATTTTCCAGGCCGCCTGATTGGCGGCAATGCCGAAATCCCAGGTGGAAATCACCCGCGCCGCGCCGCGCGGCAGCGCGGTAACGCGTCCGGCCGTGCCGGCACCGGCGGCGGCCTGCGCACGTGCGCCCCACCCGGCCAGGCCGGAAGCGATCGCACCAAGCGTGGCGCTCTTGAGGAAGTGACGACGTTGGATCATCCGGGCGAACTCCATGCAGGAAGAAGACAGGCAACCGCACTGCGCGGCCATAGCCTTCCATCATGCGACAGCGCCGCACGCGGATAAACCGCCCTGCGGCGCCCAGCAGTGCGGATTCGCGCATAACGCGCAGCACTGACTGTAAAGCCCCTCTCCCACAGCGGCGAGAAGGTACGGCTTGCGCGCCACCGGCGCGCGTGCCTTGGAGCGCCCGCGCTGCTGGCGCGGGCCGGGCCGGGCCGGGCCGGGCCGGGGAGCGGAGCGGAGGTTGGGGTGAGGATACGGGCGACCGACACCGCCCTGCACCGCCGTACCCTCATCCGGCGCTACGCGCCACCTTCTCCCGATGGGAGAAGGGAAGAATCGAGCCTCTCCAACGGGAGAGAAATTGGGATGAGGGTACGGGGGCAAGTGATGCCCAGCGCCCAGCCCTCCCCCCAGCGGGGACTGCACACAGCAGCACTCAGCAGCGATCGAAAAAATCTTCACCCCAGTTAACCCCGTTTGCCGCACTGGCCCGTTTACTCAACAGAGGCGCAGTGCACGGCGACCTCGGGCTGTCCGTTGTTCACCCATCCCTCTTCGCCACGCAAAGGATTCCCATGCCCCGTCACAGCCTTCTTGCGCTCGCCTTGCTGCTGAGCGCCTGCTCGCACGAGCCGACCGAGCCGAACAGCGACAGCTCGCGCGCCACCGTGCTGCCTGCAACCGCGCAGCCATCGCCATCCACCGCTTCGACACCCGCGCAGATCGAGGGCAGTCTCGCAGCGCCTGTCCCCGCCCACCCCATGCAGCCGCCGTCTGTGCCGAGTCCAGCACCGGCACCATCGCCATCCGCAATGCCGATGCCGATGCCGATGCCGATGCCGATGCCAGCAGCGTCCATCGCACTTGAGGCCTCCGTTGCACAGCGGGCGCCAAGCGCCAAGTGGGTTGCACAACGCCCAATGCTCGACAACCGCATGCCAATGCCGCCGCTCCTACCGGCGCCGGCCGAAGACCGCGAAACCTATCAAACGCTGCGCGACAACCCGATCGTGCAAACCGCAGCGAATCCGGTGTCCACCTTCAGCATCGACGTGGACACCGGCAGCTACAGCAATGTGCGGCGCTTCCTGAGCGCAGGCACGCTGCCGCCGGTGGACGCCGTGCGTGTGGAAGAGCTGATCAACTACTTCCGCTACGACGACCCTGCGCCCACCAACGACCAACCGTTCGCAGTGCGCACCGAACTGGCGCCCACGCCCTGGAACAACGACAGCCTGCTGCTTCGCGTCGGCATTGCCGGCCGCGACATCGCCACCGCCGATCTGCCGCCGGCCAACCTGGTGTTTCTGGTCGATGTCTCCGGCTCGATGGGCTCGCCAGACAAACTGCCGCTGCTGCAATCCTCGCTCAAGCTGCTGGTGCGTCAATTGCGCGCGAAAGATCGCATCACCCTGGTGACCTATGCCGGCAACACCGCAGTCGTGCTGCCGCCCACGCCCGGCGACCAGCAGGGCCGCATCATCGAAGCCATCGACAGCCTGCAATCGGGCGGATCCACCGCCGGCGCCAGCGGCATCGAACTGGCCTACAGGGCTGCCCAGCAAGCCTATCTGCGCGGCGGCATCAACCGCATCCTGCTCGCCACCGATGGCGACTTCAATGTCGGTGTCACCGACTTCGATCAGCTCAAGGGCATGGTCGCCGAAAAGCGGCGCTCCGGCGTGGCGCTGTCCACGCTCGGCTTCGGCACCGGCAATTACAACGACACGCTGATGGAACAGCTGGCCGATGCCGGCGACGGTGCCTACGCCTACATCGACTCGGCGCTGGAAGCACGCAAGGTACTGACCCACGAGCTCGGCGCAACGCTGGCCACGATCGCGCGCGACGTCAAGATCCAGGTCGAATTCAATCCGGACACGGTCAAGGAATACCGCCTGATCGGCTATGAAAACCGCGCACTGCAACGCGAGGACTTCAACAACGACCAGGTCGATGCAGGCGAGATCGGCGCCGGCCACACCGTCACCGCGCTGTATGAAATCACCCCGACCGATGGCCACGCATCGGTGGACCCGCTGCGCTATGCCAACACCGCCACACCTCGAAAAGTGCGTGCAATCGACAGCGAACTGGCGCACGTCAAACTGCGCTACAAACTGCCCGATGCACAACGCAGCCAGTTGCTCGACACGGTGGTCCGCAGCAATCAGCGCCGGGCCTTGAACGCCACCAGCGATGCCTTCCGCTTTTCCGCCGCAGTGGCCGGGTTCGGTCAGCGCCTGCGTGGCGGCACTCAGCTGCACGGCTGGGATTATCCGCAGGTGCGTGCCCTGGCCGCGGCCAGCCTGGGCAGCGACCGCTTCGGCTACCGCGCCGATTTCCTGCAGATGGTGCAGCAGGCCGATGCACTGAGTAGCCGGCCAATTGCCAGCACCGACTGATGCGCGCGGCACCTGCCTATACTGCGCGCATGCAACCTGCCGACCTTGCGCATCTTCCCGACGAGGAGCTCATGCTCCTCGTCGCCAATGGCTTTGTCGAACAGCCGGCCACCGAGTTGTTCACGCGTCACAACCGCGCCCTGTTCAACTTCCTGGCCTGGTTGTGCGAAGGCAACCTGAGCGAAGCCGAAGACCTCGCGCAGAAGACCTGGGTCAAGCTGATGACCCGCTGCAGCGACTACCGCCCCGGGCAGGCCGCCTTCACCAGTTTTCTGTTCCAGATCGCGCGCAACGGCTGGATCGACACCCGTCGCAGCGCCTATCACAGCACCTCGGTGGCGCTGGACGACGCCCATCTGCAGCTGCCCGATGACGACCTGTCCACCGAGCAGCTCGCCATGCTCGGCCAGCAACACCATCGCGTGCGCGCCGCGGTGATGGCATTGCCCGACGCACAACGCGAGGTGGTGGTGCTGCGCTTCTTTGCCGAGCTCGGCGTCGACGAAATCGCACAGGTGATCGGCGAAGGTTTCGAGACCGTCAAGAGCCGGCTGCGCTATGCATTCGCAAAGTTGCGTCTGAGCCTGGACGCGACCCGATGAGCCAGTCCTTCGAACGGTTTGTCGCCGGCAGCGATGGGCTTGCCGCACTGCTGCGTGCACTGCCGGCGCATACGCCGCCGGCGTCGATGCAGGTGTGGTTCGCACAGGCCGCACGCAACGCCGATGCCGAACGCGCTGCAGTGCATCCACCGCAGGACACCTTGCAGTTCGAAGCACCCGCCACGATGGCGGCGATGTTTGCGGCGGCCGCCGCGCAGGCGGAGCAGGCGCAGGCCGCACGGCGTGCTGCCGTGCAGGCGCGTCTTGCACAGGGCCAGCCTGTCGATCAGACCGGGACGACGAACCTGAGCGAGTCCGCGCGTGCGTGGATCGCCGCGCAACCGCCACACGCCGATATGGCAGAGCTGCGTCCGATAGCGGACGTGGCCGCAGCATCAGCTGCGTCGCTGGCTACGGCGGCACCGGCATCTGCGGAGGAAGCAGCCGTTGCATCTGGAGTCGCATCGCGCGCGCTTTCTGCGCCCGACCTTGCGTCCACATCCGCATCCACCTCCCATGCATCGGCGCAGGCGCAGGCGCAGGCATCAGCAGCCACAGCAAGCTCAAACCCCGCCCCTGCCGGCAACCCAGCCGCCCGCCGGCGCAGCAGCCGTCGCCCGCGCTGGATGCCGACGCTGGCCTTCGCTGCATCGATCACCCTGGTGGTCGGCATCGGATTGCAGTGGCAGGCCAGTCAGCCCACCGCGGAGGCGCCGGCAGCGGCTGCAGTCGGGGCGGCAGTCGGCGAACCGTCGACAGTTCACCCAGCCAGGCGCGCGCCTGAGCAGGTCGATCCCGGCACAGAGCATGTGTTGGTTTTGCCCGCAGTGCCGGCACCTGCGGATGCCGAAGTCCCCGAAACCGCAGCGCGCCCGAGCGCGGCAGCGCCCTCCCCGCCGCCAGCGCCGTCGGCCCTGCCATCGCCCGCCTTGGCACCGGAACCAGTCAGTGCACCGGCGCCTGCCGCAGCTGCGCCATCATTCGACTCCGCACTCGCCGCCGAACCCACGCCAGGCACTGACCTGCAATCTGCCGACGCGCAGCCTTCTGCGGCGCCTGCACCAGCTCCAGCCCCGATCGCCGCACTCCCCGAGGATGCGTCGGTAAGTGGCTCGCTCGCAGCCAGTGCCCGGCGCGGCGCGCCTGCAGCACTTGCCCCCATCCCGCCCCCGCCCGCACCGGCATCGCTGCCGGCCCCAATGCCGGTGACCGAGCAGGCGCCGACCGTCATCAGCGCAACAGACGGCACGCTGCGATCACGCGCGCCTGTTGCAGGCCAGCCCGCACCGCTGCGCGTGCTCCATGCGCCGTTTCCGCAGACAGACGCCACCCGCGCAACACCGCCCGCCAGCCAACCAGCCATCGGCACCACGGCGACCGAGATCGGGATGTCTCGAGCAAAATCCGCTCCGGCGCGCCGCATCGCGCCGATAACGCGCGCCATGTCGCCGGCCGACTGGCTTGCACGCCACGCCGCCGCTGACGATTACGCGCCGGCTCGGATCCGCATCCTGGCCGCCACACCCGATGCACCCGAAGTGCAGGACTGGGCAACTCGACTGCGCGCGCGCCTCCGGCAACGCGGCTGGTCAACGCAGGTAGAGGTCTTGCAGGATGCAGGACTCGAAGCCGACCAACTGCGTGTCGAGCCGCTGACTGTCACGCCCTAGGTCAGCGCACAACGCGCATCGCTACATTCGCCTGCGCAACCGGGCTCACGCACCCGCCGCCGGATCGTCGTCGCGCAACCTGCTGGTCAATACATGGTCGCGCCAGACGCCGTTCAATTGCAGATAACGGCGCGCATAGCCTTCGATCTGGAAGCCCAGCCGCTGCAGCACACGCGCACTGCGCAGGTTGTCGGGGACGTATTGCGCCATCACCCGATGCAGGCCAAGCGGGCCGAACGCAAACCCGATGCCCTGCGTGGCCGCCCACTGGATCAAACCGCGCCCCTGCTGCTGCGCATCCAGGCCGTAACCCAGATGGCAGCCCTGGAAGGCACCGCGCTGGATCTGGGTGAAGCCAACCGTGCCGATCACCTGCGCATCGCGCAGCAACACCAGTTGCAACTCGCGTTCGCCCGGCACCGCGGTGCGGTAGGCGATGCTCAGCCGGCGCCAGCCCTCGGTGGTGTAGAACGCCGGTGGCCGCAGCGGCATCGCCGCGGCCAGATGCGCGCGATTGCGGCTGTGGTAATCGGCCATCGCGGCCGGATCGACGATGGCCAGGTCGCACAGCAGCACACCGTCGGCATGCTCGACGGGCGCGAAGACGGGAAGACTCATGCCAGCCGCGGGCGCGTCTTGCGCGCGTCATGCGTGTTGTCTGGACCAGGCTGACACATACAGATCACGCCCCCGCAAACGGTTGCCCTACGGCAGCAAGACATCCCAGCCACCTGCGGTGTCGGCATGCACCGCACGCAGCAAGGCGACGCTCGTCCGGGCAGCGCAGCCCCCGGTCCGACCCTCATCCCGGCACCGCCCGCAACCGGGCAGCGTCGTCGCCCAGCACTGGCGCTTTAGGCGGCAACCGCCGCAAGCGCCTGCGCAACCTGCGCTTCGATCGCATCCAGATTCGGCAGCAGCGCACTCTGCTCGCCCAGCAGCACGCGCATGTGCACGCCGTCGGGCAGCGCATCTTCGGAGGCGTCGGCCAGCAGGCCATCGCGCGGCACCGAGATCAGCTGCGGGAACGAGGCGGTGAGCAAGGCGAAATACGGCAGCGCCGGATTGCCGCCCAGCGCCTTGAGCACGATCACCTTGTTGTTGACCGCCGTGGGTTCGTCGCCCATGCCGCTCAAGCGCGCGAACGACAGCAGCGGCACCTTCCAGCCGTACCAGTCGATGCGCCCGACCACCCAGCGCGGCATCTCGGCCATCGGCTCGACCGCCACCCGCGACATCACCTCGGCCACCGTGGCGTTCGGCAGCAGCACGCGCTCCTGGCCGGCCTGGATCAGGACGCCGCGGATTTCGTCATTGTTGGCGTAGCTCATCGCACCTGTTCCGTTCTTGAGAGGAAGCGCCCGGCTCACGCCGGCCAGCGCTGCGCCAACGCCTGCGCCAGCTGCGCAGGGTCGCCGGTCAGAATGCCCTGGCGCGCCAGACGCGCCGCCGCGGCCGGGTCGTAGCAGCCGTCGGCGGATTGACCCGCCAGCCAGCCGCCCTGCTCGGCCAGCGCCAGCGCGGCCTCGACCAGCGCCTCGTTGGCGCCGCTGAGCATCAGCACCGCACTGTCGGTCGGCGGCAACGCGGCCACCAGCCCGGCCGGATCGGCCTGCGCGACAAACGCCAGCGCGCCGGCATGTTGCTGCACGCCGATGTCGTCGGACAGCACGTAGACCTTGCCCGCCGCAATCACCTGGCCGGCTTCGCCCAGTTCGACCGGCAATGCCGACACGCGTCCCATCTGCCGCACCAGGTTGCCGTACTGCCCGCCATCCAGGGTCATGCGCACCAGCACGGCGCGCGGAAACGCCGGCGGCAGCGCGGACAGCAGGCGACGGATCGCATCCGGGCCGCCGATGCCGGCCAGCACCAGCACCGCACCGGTGGTGTCACCGGCCTGATCCAGCTCCACCAGCGACAGCCCGCCGGTCGACAACGCGTCCATGTTCAATTCGGCACGCGGGCGCACCACCACCGCGACCTCGTCGACCAGGCCCCAGGTACTGGAATCGCCCAGCGTCAGGCCCGGCTTGTCGGCAGCGGCCTCGGACGTGGCCGCGCCCCGTGCGAACAAGGCATCGCCGGGCACGCTGTCGAATGCGTGCGCGGCTGCCTGCAGATGCTGGTCCAGTTGCAGGTCCGAATGCTGCCGCGGCGCCAGTTCCAGGCCCGGTTCGGGATGCAGCGACGGCTCGCTCTCGGTGCCTGGCGGCAATACGTCGGCATGGCCATGCAGCTTGGCGGCCAGATGGCGCACCCAGCGCTGCGCTTCCCAGCCCTCGCGGCGCACGGTCAACTCGGCCTCGTCGAAGATCACCGTGACGCCGGGCATGTTGAAGGCCGGCTCCAGCGCTTCGAGCGCGTCTTCGATCGACGGCTCCAGCGCGACCAGCACCGCCACCGGCTCGGCATCGCGCAGCATCTGCACGTCCACCGCGGAGGGCTCGTCTTCCAGCACCACGTGGGCACCGGCCAGGCCGAGCGCTTCACGCAGGCGCTCGCGCGCCTGCCCGGGCCGGCCTAGCAGGGCGACCGGAGTTCCCATTGCGCCATTATTCTCGGACACGGGCGATCCCCAGCAGGTCATACACGTTTCGCATCAGATCCAACTCTTGGTAAGGCTTGCCCAGGTAACGCTGCACGCCGATCTCGAAGGCGCGCTGGCGATGCTTCTCGCCGCTGCGCGAGGTGATCATCACGATCGGCACCGCCTTGAAGCGCGGGTCGGCACGCATCGCGGTCGCCAGTTCGTAGCCGTCCATGCGCGGCATTTCGATGTCCAGCAGCATCAGGTCGGGCACGCGCTCCTGCAGCAGTTCCAGTGCCTCGACACCATCGCGTGCGGTGGTGACATCCAGGTTGTGGCGTTCCAGCACGCGGCTGGTGACCTTGCGCATGGTCAGCGAATCGTCCACCACCATCACCAACGGCACCTGGCGCTGCGATTCGGCCGGGGTTTCCGGCGCCGGACGCGCCGGCTGGCTGAGATAGCGGCGCACCAGCGGGGCCACGTCCAGGATCACCACCACGCGGCCATCGCCGGTGATGGTGGCGCCGTAGATGCCCGGCACCGAAGCGATCTGCAGGCCCACCGGCTTGACCACGATTTCGCGGTTGCCCAGGACCTGGTCGATTGCCACCGCCGCGCGCAGGTCGCCCGCACGCACCAGCAGCAACGGCACCTGCGCCTGACCATCGGCACGCGCGGCGGCCTGGCCGACCAGCGAGCCGAGATCGTGCAGCACGTACTCTTCGCCGGCGTAGTGGTAACCGCCCTCGCCCGACTCGTAGCGGCTGCGCGAGATGCGGCCGATACCGCTGACCGACGCCACCGGCACCGCAAAGGTGGTGTCGCCGATGCGCACGAACACCGCCTGGGTGACCGCCAGCGTCTGTGGCAGGCGCAGGGTGAAGGTGACGCCCTGGCCGCGCACCGAGTGGATGTCCACCGAGCCGCCCAACTGACGCACTTCGTTGCGGACCACGTCCATGCCCACGCCACGGCCGGCCAGCTGGCTGACCTGCTCGGAGGTACTGAAACCGGAGGCGAAGATCAGCCCATCCAGTTCGGCCTCGCTGAGCTCCTGGCCGTGTTCGATCAGGCCGCGCTGCTCGCCGCGGCGACGGATCGCCTCGCGGTCCAGCCCGGCGCCGTCGTCGGCCACTTCCAGCACGATTTCCGAGCCTTCGCGGCGCAGACGGATCGCGATGCTGCCCTCTTCCGGCTTGCCCGCGTCGCGCCGTTGCTCCGGCGCTTCCAGACCATGTGCCACCGAGTTGCGCAGCATGTGTTCCAGCGGCGCGACCATGCGATCGAGCACGTTGCGATCGAGCTCGCCCTGGGTACCTTCCAGCAGCAGATGCACCTGCTTGCCGGTGTCGGTGGCGGCCTGGCGGACTACACGGCGCAAACGCGGCACCAGACCGTCGAACGGCACCATGCGCGCGCGCATCAGGCCATCCTGCAGCTCGGAGCTGACGCGCGACTGCTGTTGCAGCAGGCCGTCGTACTGACGCGAGAGATCTTCCAGCACGCCCTGCAGACCGCCCAAGTCGGCGGCCGATTCGTTCAGCGCGCGGCTGAGCTGCTGCAGGGTGGAGAAGCGGTCCAGTTCCAGCGGATCGAAGGTGCGATCGCCCTGGTCCTGCTCGCGCTGATAACGCGCCACGATCTGCGCTTCGGTTTCCAGATCCAGACGACGCAGCTGGTCGCGCAGACGGGCGTTGGTGCGATCCAGTTCGCCCATGGCGCCGCGGAAGGCACCCATCTGCTGTTCCAGCCGCGAGCGGTAGATCGCCACTTCGCCGGCGTGGTTGACCAGGCGGTCGAGCAGGTCGGCACGCACGCGCACCTGTTCCTGCTGCGTGCGCGGCATCAGTTCTTCTTCGACCTGGCCGTCGACCGGGATGGGCGCCGACAGCGGTGCCGGTTCCACCGACGCCTTGGCGATCGCACGCACATCGGCGTCGCTGGGCTCTGCGGCATTGCGGCCACGGGTACGGGTTTCGAAGGCTTCCACCAGGTCGGTCGGCATCGCCACGGCGCGGTGCATGCCGGTGCGGGTCAACAGCTGATGCAGGCGATCGAAGCCGCGCTCGAACAGGCGCACGTCATCGCGGTCGATGTCGGTCCGGTTGGCCGCCACCGCTTCAAGCAGCGATTCGATCGCATGGCCGAGGTCGCCGATGGCGTTGATGCCGGCCATGCGCGCGCCGCCCTTGAGCGTGTGCAGGTCGCGCTGCAGTCCGTTGAGGACCTCGCGGTCTTCCGGCACTTCGCGCATGCGGGCGATCAGACCATCGCAATGGTCGAGCAGGTCGCGGCCTTCCTCGACGAAGATGTCGACCAGCTCACCATCGAGCTGGTCGAAGTTGAGCGGGCCGGTATCGAAGGCTGCGCCCACGTCACTGGCGGCGCTATCGCCCGCCGCAGCGTCTTCCACCGGCGCGCTGAAGGCCACGGCGGCGGCGTCTTCGTGTTCGCTTGCGGAGTCGGTGGGTTCGGCTTGCTCGGTGTGTTCGGTGTGTCCGACTCGTTCGGCGTGATCGGGATACTCGATTTGTTCGGTGTGTTCGACTTGCTCGACGGGATCCGTTTCGTTGGCAGCCTCGAGCGTCGCGTCTGCGTCTGGATGCTGCGCGTGGACCTCGGCATCGGCATGGGTATCCGCCTCGGCGTCAGCAGCGACGTCCGAATGCAGCTCTGGCACAATTTCCGACTGCGGATCACCGGTCTCTTCGACCTGATCGGCCACCTGCGCCATCTCGAAGGCTTGCACCGACTCGATGGTGTGTTCGGGTAGCGCTTCGGCAGCCTGCTGTACGTCCGCAGCGTGGTCTGCGTCTGCGGCCTGTTCCGCCGCTGCCTGTTCCGCCGCTGCAGACTGTTCTGTCTCTGTAGCGTGCTCTGCTTCAGCCTGCCCTGCTTCGGCCTGCTCTGCTGCTGGAGTCTGCTCTGCTTCTGCAGCGCGCTCGGCTTCCGCAACGTGCTCGACTTCGTCGGTATGCGCGTGCGCGTCCAGGTGTTCCTGCTCGCCCGACGCGACATGCGCTTCCGCTTGCGCAGCATCGTCCGCATGCACAGGTTCCTGCGGATGCACCTGCTCGCCCGACAGCGCATGTTCTTCGGAAGACGGATGCTCGCCCAACTGCGCGGTGTCTTCCACCTGCAACTGGTCGCCAAGCTGCGCGTCGTCATCCTGCGGCAACGCGGCATCGCCCTGCTGCACTGCCGCGTCGGCGGGCGGCTGCGCGTGCGCACCGATAGCCTCGTCGTGCGGGGTGGACACGTGGTCACCCTGCCCGGTCGACTCGCGGTCCAGCGCCGCGCTGTCCGGCGTCCAGTCTTCGGTGGTCGCCGCATGCGTGTGGTCGGCCAGCGGGGCCTGCGCATGCACTGCTTCCAATGCCTCGATGGTCTCGACAGGCGCTTCGTCCGTGGATGCCGCGTCATCGCTCAACACCGCCTCGGCATCCTGCGCGCTTGTGTCACCCCCGAGTTGCTCGTGCTCGGCAGCGTGCTCGCCCGGCGACTGCTGCTCGGCGTCTGCACGCTCGGCAGCAATCTCCCCGGCTTCGGGTGCGGCGAGCGTCTGCGCATCGCCCAACGCGGCTTCCGCGTCGGACAACTCGTCCACTGCCACGTGCTCGCCAGCTTGCGGCATGTCGCCTACTTGCGCATGCGATGCCGCGTCGATACGGCCGGCCTGCTGCAATCCGGTCGCATCCCAGGCGTCGGCGTCGACCACCGGCTCATCGGCCGGCGTGTCGTGCGCATCGACGCCAGGCGACTCGGCTTCGGCTTCGTGCTGGCGCTGGTGCTGAACAGCATCGCCATGCGACGCGTCGGCGAGCTGCTCCGCTCCCGCATCGGAGGCGACCGCATCCCCGGCCGGGGCCTGCGCAGTCTCGACCGAATCAACAACCTGCTCCTGCTCCAGCGCAGCAAGGTCAGCCGTCTGCGTCTGTTCGTGCGGTGCCGGTGCGTCCAGCGCAAGCGACGAGGTGTCTTCGGCCTCGGCCTCGGCCTCGGCCAGCTCGTCCACCGCGATCGCTGCGTCGGCGTCGGCGTGCGCACCGGCGTGCGCATCGGCATCCGCCGCGTCATCGGCGACATGCACCGGCGCGCTGTGATCGCTCGTATCCGACGGCAGCGCGCTGGCGTCCAGATACTGCGACAGATCCTGCGCGCCGGTCAGCTCGACCGCCGACTCGCTGCTGACCGTCATCTCGCCCGGTGCATCCAGATCTTCCAGCTCGTCCAGGAACGCCTGCGGTGGCCACTGCGCTTCCGGCAGCGTCTCCACCAGCGCGCGCAGGCGTTCGCTCAACGGCGCAAACGACGGTATCAACGGCGCATCGGCGCGCAAGGCGGTCACGGTGGTCGCGATTGCCGACGCCGTTGCCGCAATGGCGTCGATGCCCTCCTGCGAGGGGAGCAGCGACGCGGCAAGCAGACGCTTGACGTAGCTCTCGGCCGGCGTGGTCACCAGCGTGATTTCCGGCACGTCGGTCATCGCAAACGCGCCACTCATGGTGTGCACCGCGCGCAGCAATTCTTCGCTCGCCAACTGCGGCTCGGCCTGGTTGGCCTGCAGCCATGCGTTGACGGTTTCCAGGTGGGTGGCGACTTCGGCTTCCAGGATCTCGCGCAGCACGCTGTCCACCGATGCCGGTGTGCCACCGGTCGCCGCGAACACGCCTGCTGCTGCCGGAATGAAGGCGACATCCGCAGCCACCGGCGTCGCCGGCGCGGCCACGTAATAGACTTCTTCGCCCGCGGCCACACGCTCGGCAACTGCCTGGATGTCCGGCAGATCGGCGCTGATGCGGCCCTGGTCGCGCAATGCGGCGTTGAACTGCGGCAGCACTTCGTAGGCCAGTTCGACCATCGCCACCACCGCCGGGCTGGCCGGCCGCGAATTGTCGAGCACGCGATTGAGCATGCTCTCGATCTTCCAGCTGAACTCGCCGAGCACCTGCGCGCCAACCAGACGACCGCTGCCCTTCAAGGTGTGGAAGACGCGGCGGATTGGGCGCAGGTTGTCCTGGCTGTGTGGCGCGGCACGCCAGACCGGCAGCAGCTGGCCCAGATTGACCAGCTCTTCGTCGAATTCTTCCAGGAACACGTCGCGGATATCGTCGTCGATATCGCTGTCGCCAAAGCCGCCGAAGATGCCGGCATCGGCACTGGCCTGGGCCGGCTCGCTCACTGCCGGCTCGGGCGCTGCCTTCGCAGTCTGACTGTCGGCATCGGTGGTCTGTTGTACCTGCGGACGCTGCACATCGAACTGCGCGGCGGCCACGTCGAGCTGGGCCAAAAACGCCGTCGATGCGGCGTCCAGTTCGAACTCACTGACCACCGCCTGCTGCACGCGCGGTGCGCTCTGCTCGGCGGCGGCGTCGGCCGGGGCTGGCTGCGGTTCGGGCGCTGATTCGACGAACGGGTCGTCCAGCTCTTGCGGCGCCACGGGCGGCAGCGGCGGCGGCGAGAACGCATCCTCGATGCTGGTCTGCGCACGACCGGTCTGGGCCTGCGCGATGAAGTCCAGCGGTGCCTCGGTCTGGTCGGCATCGCCGGGCAGCTCGATCTGCTCGATCTGCAGCGGCGCCGGTTCGGCAACTGCCGGCGTGGCGCTATCGTCCTGCTCCAGCGCACTCAGATCCACGGTGTAGCTGACCTGCGCGGCGTCGGCCGACACGCTGCCGTCCTGCTCGGCCGACACCGGGTCGAACACGGAGGTAGCGATCGGAGCGGCGTGCTCGGTGGTTTCCAGTTGCCAGTCGCCGGGCGCCTGCGCGCCATCGTCGGACAGGTCCAGCGGCGCAACCGTAAACGGCACGTGCGCCTGGCCGGAGACGGTTTCTTCGGCGGCGACCGGGTCGAACGAGAACACCGTGTCGGTGGCGGCAGCGCCGGTGTCGTGCACCACGCTGGCGGCAAACGGCACCTCGAGCACGGTTTCGTTGGCCCATTCCAGCGACGGCGTCGGCGCAGCGTCGTTGGCCGCCAGCGCCGGGGCAGCGGCCTGCTGTGCGAGCGATGCGGCAAGCGGCTCGGCCACGCTGCCCGGCTGGTCGGCACCGACCGGCAGGTCGGACGGCTGGCCCGAGGGCAGCGGCCAGTAGCGCAGCGTTTCCAGGCTGTTGCGGGTGATGTCCAGGATCTCCTCGCGGCCGGGACGGCGCTCGCGCAGGGCTTCCAGGTAGTACTCCAGGCTGGCCATCGCATCGGCCAGGGTGTCCAACTGGCGCCCGCTGGGCACGCGCTGCTTGCCGATCAGTTCCAGATCGACATAGCGGCGCACGCCTTCCAGATAATCGGCGGCCTGCGGCAGCTCGAGGATGCGCAGCGCACCGCCGACTTCGCCGAGCAGATGCGGCACGTCGGTCAGGCGGGCGTGGTCCCAGTTGGTCTCGATGAAGGCGACGAAATGCTCGCGCGCCGCACCGAAATTGGCGATCGCCTCCTGCGCCAGCACATCCACCGTGCGCCGCACTTCCGACGACGTGGCGCTGTTGCTGGCTTCATTGCCGTCGCCGACATCGGCGCCCAGGCTGGCGACCTGGTCATCCAGCGAGGCATCGACATACAGCAGCGCACCGGCGATATCCAGCAACACGCCTTCGTCCATCTGCACCTGGCCGTCGACCACGCGCGCCAGCGCATCGCGCTGCTGCACGACCACATTGCGCGCAACGCCCAGGCCCATCATGCCCAGGGTGTCGGCAACGCTGCCGAGATCCTTGACCTGGGTCTGCAGTTCGGCGATCTCGCCGCCGGTACGCAGGTGCAGGTCCAGCGCGTCCTTGACGCGCAGCAATTCTTCCTTGACCGCGTTGCCGACGGTGTCGAGCAACTCGCGATTGCGCCCGCTCAGGCTGCCACGCGCGTGATCCAGTTCGGCCTCGGTGGCGACGCCGGCCTGCGGATCGAACGCGAACAGCACGCTTTCGCTCAGGCCTGGCTGACCACGCGTGGCACGGATTTCGTTGAGCAGCGGCAGCAGCACGATCGGAATGTCGCGGTGACCGTTCTGCAGACGCTCCAGGTAGTCGGGCAGCAGCACGGTGCCGCGCATCAGCATGGCGCAGGCTTCGTCGCGGTCGGCCACTTCGCCCACCTGCACCGCCTGGGCCAGCAGCTCGAGTTCTTCGGCCACCATCGCCGGGGCGTACAGCTCGACCATGCGCAAGGTGCCCTGCACCTGGTGCAGATAGCCGGCGCAGAAGCGCATCCGACTGGTGTCGGACGGTTCTTCGGCAAAGTACTCGATCTCGTTGCGCGCCTGGCGCAACGTCTCGTCCAGCTCCGGCTTGACCCAGCCCAGCGCGGCGTGACTCATCGCATCGCGAAGCGCACTCATTGCAGCCCCCTGCCTACGGCCGGGGCACCGCCAAGGCGGCCACCGGTCTGTTCCTGCATCGACGTAACGCTACTACGCGCCATCTGCTGATCCTTTCCCGTTCCGCGTCGTGCTCACGCCGGCAGCTTGAAGTCGGCGACCGAACGGCGTAGATCGGCAGCGAGCTGAGCCAGGTTGCCGATCGACTCGGCCGTCTGCTCCGCACCCTGCGATGTCTGGCTGGTGATCTGACGGATCACGCCCATGGTCTGTGTGATATCCGTCGCTGCGGCCGACTGCTGGTGCGCGGCGATGGAGATGTTCTTGATCAGGTTGTTCAAGGCGTTGGACACGCGCTCGATTTCGGTCAGCGCGGTGCCGGCGTCTTCGGCCAGGCGTGCACCGGACACCACTTCGGAGGTGGTCTGCTCCATCGAGCTGACCGCCTCGTTGGTATCGGCCTGAATGGTCTGCACCAGGCCTTCGATCCGCCGCGTCGCGCCGGAGGTGCGTTCGGCCAGGCGCTGCACTTCGTCGGCCACCACCGCGAAACCGCGACCGGCCTCGCCCGCCGAGGCGGCCTGCACCGCGGCGTTGAGCGCCAGGATGTTGGTCTGCTCGGAAATGTCGTTGATCAGTTCCACGATCGAGCCGATCTCCTGCGAGGATTCGCCCAGGCGCTTGATGCGCTTGGAGGTTTCCTGGATCTGGTCGCGGATCTGGTCCATGCCCTGGATCGTCTCGCGCACCACGCCGGCACCTTCGGCGGCGATCACCACCGAGCGCTGCGCCACTTCGGCCGACTCGGTGGAGTTGCGCGACACCTGTTCGATGCTGGCGGCGATTTCGCTGATGCGCTCGGAGGCGGTGGTGATCTGGTTGGCCTGCTGGCCGGCGGCGTCGGCCAGCTGCATCGCGGTGGCCTGGGTCTCCTGGGTCGACACGGCGACCTTGGCCGAGGTGTCGTTGATCGTGGTCACCAGGTGGCGCAGCTCGTCCACGGCGTAGTTGATGGCGTCTGCAATCGCGCCGGTCATGTCCTCGGTCACCGAGGCCTTGACGGTCAGATCGCCCTCACCGAGCGAGCTGATTTCGTCCAGCAGCCGCATGATCGCCTGCTGGTTGCGGCTGTTGAATTCCACCTGCGCCTGGTAACGCACGTCCTGCTCGCGCGAGCGCACCCGCACCGAGCTCCAGACAAAGCCAATGATCGCCAGCAGCGCCAGCAGGCCGGACACCACGCCCAGCCAGAAGTTCGGAAACAGGCGCGTGTCGCGCACCGAGCCGAACGCCGAGAACGCATCGAACAGCTTCTTGCTGTCGTCCAGCATCTTGTTCGAGCCGGCGGTCAGCGCGGCGGCCGAGGACTGCGCGGCGAACAGGTTGCGCGAGCTGGCCAGGATGGCGTCGACGTCCTTCTTCATCGTCGCCCACTGCGCCTGCGACTGCTCCAGCGCCGACAACGCGGCCGGGTTGCGCACCGCGGCGATGCCCAGTTCGTCGTTGCCTGCGCGCAGGCCTTCGAGCATCTGCGTGAACACCACCGAGTCGCGTGCCAGCGCATCGCCGGAGGCGGCGGCATTGGCGCCACCGGCACGCATTTCGGTCACCCGGCGCGCCATGGTGCCGGCGACCACGACCTGCTGCAGCGTGTTGTAGATCTGCGAGGCGGGCGCGCCGCTGACCGTCATCGCGCGCACCACTTCGTTCAACTGCGCCTGCAGCTGCGGCACGCTGCCGGAGAAGCGTTCGGCGTTGCCGGACAGACCGAGCACCGCCGGTTCGCTGGCGATGACCTGATCGGCGTTCTTGCTCAGCGGCACCCAGGTCGCCTTGAGCTGGGCCATCGAACTGGCGACCGAGCCTTCCTGGCCGTAGCGGCCATCCAGTTCGCTGACCGTGCTGTCGATGCGGGCCTTGGTTTCCTTGAACGCGGCGAACGCCTTGGGGTCGCCGGAGACCGCTTCGCGGCCCTGGTTGGCCAGCTGCTGCGACAGCACCTGCAGATCGGCCGCGCCGGTGCCGGCACCGGCCAGGCGACTGCCCTGCCAGGTGGCGACGCCGGTATTGGCGCCGAACACGATCATCGACAACACCAGCAAACCAAGCCAGAAGCTGGTGCTGACGCTGCCGAGCTTGTTGGTCTTGCGGGCGTCCGGGGCGGTACTCATGGTTCGACCTCGATCTGTATGACGTGGCGGGGTCGCGGCTTAGGCCGCGGCCTGCCGGAATTCAGGAGTGCGCGACAGCAACGCCAGGGAGAACACACCCCAGTCCTGCGTCTCGTTGCGGAAGGCACGGTCGATGAAGTGGGCATAGCGGCCTTGCGCCAACTCGCCGGGTTCGACCGCCTGGACCTGCTCGAAGCTGCGCTGGCCGTACAGCTCGTCGATGGTCAGCGCGACGTCGCCGCCGCTCTGGCGCATGATCAGCACGCGCTGGCCTTCCTGCAGCACCGTCCGCCGGCCCTCCAGGAACTGCTTCAGATCGATCACCGGGAACAGGTTGCCGCGCAGGTTGCCCACGCCCAGCAGCCAGGGCTGTGCGCCCGGCACCGGGGTGACCGGCGGCATCGGCACGATTTCCGCGACTTCGCGGAAATCCGAGACCAGCCGACGGGTACCGACGCGATAACCGACGCCGCGCCAGATGTCGGCCGAGAACTGGCGTTCCGGCAGCGGCGTGGCGTGCGCAAGACTACGGCGCTCGTAGTCTTCGAGAATGTCGAATGGAGAACGCATCAACGCACCAGTTGTTTGATGCGGGCGATCAGATCGTCTTCGCGCGGCGGCTTGACGATGTAGTCGCTGGCACCTTGTCGCAAACCCCAGGCCTTGTCGGTTTCCATGCCCTTGGTGCTGACCAGCAGCACGGGGATGTCCTTGGTGGCCTGGTCGCGCGCCAATGCACGCGTTGCCTGGAAACCGCTCATGCCGGGCAGCACCACGTCCATCAGCACCAGATCGGGCGCCTGGCTGCGAATCAGCGCAAGTCCCTCTTCGGCATTGTCGGTGGCGACGACCGTATGGCCTGCTTTTTCCAGCCATTGACTGAAGACTGCCCTGTCGGTGGGCGAGTCCTCGATCAATATAATTCGAGCCATGTTGCCTTTCCCCCTGGTCAGGCGTGGACGTACGTGCGAATCGCGCTCAGTAGTTCTTCACGTGTGAACGGCTTGGTCAGATATTGCTCGGAGCCGACGATGCGGCCGCGTGCCTTGTCGAACAGGCCGTCCTTGGACGACAACATGATCACCGGCGTCGACTTGAAGAGCTGGTTGCCCTTGATCAACGCGCACGTCTGGTACCCATCCAGACGCGGCATCATGATGTCGACAAAAATGATCTGAGGTTGCTGGTCGGCAATCTTGGCCAGTGCCTCGAAACCATCGGTTGCTGTCACTACTTCACAGCCTTCCCGCTTCAGCAGCGTTTCGGCGGTGCGGCGAATGGTCTTCGAATCATCGATCACCATCACCTTCAGTCCTGCGAGTTCCCCACCCGCAGCAATGTTTTCAGTCATGCAAATATCCCCGGACGCGCGACGCTTCTTCCCTGCCGGCGTCGCTACGAAACTGCATGTATATCCCAAGACCCGCATTGACTGTCAAGGGTACGTTGCCGGGGGCCCGCCAGGCGGACGTTCCGACCGTGTGCAGCTGCGGGCCGAGCGGCAAGTCGCGCA
Source organism: Xanthomonas sp. WHRI 7064 (assembly GCF_040202355.2). Classification (NCBI taxonomy): domain Bacteria; kingdom Pseudomonadati; phylum Pseudomonadota; class Gammaproteobacteria; order Lysobacterales; family Lysobacteraceae; genus Xanthomonas; species Xanthomonas sp. WHRI 7064. The sequence continues at coordinate 3,436,152 of NZ_CP167821.1, forward strand.
TTCACGACCGGCCGGGCGCGCCATCGCCACCGCTTGAAGTTACCATCGGCAGCCTGTTCTAAAGGTTTAGCTCCCCATGTCGCTCGACGTCGTTGTGGTGATGGATCCCATCGCCTCCATCAAGATCGCCAAAGACACCACCTTCGCCATGTTGCTGGAAGCGCAGCGGCGTGGTCACCGCCTGCAGTATGTGCGTCCGGGCGGACTCAGCCTGCGCGAGGGTCGCGCGGTGGCACAGGTCGCGCCCTTGAGCGTGCGCGAGGACAAAGCCGACTGGTTCACCCTGGGCGAGTTCGCCGAACTGGAATTCGGCCCCGGCCAGGTGGTGCTGATGCGCAAGGACCCGCCGGTGGATGCGGAATTCGTCTACGACACCCAGGTCCTGAGCGTGGCCCAGCGCGCCGGCGCGCAGGTGGTCAACGACCCGCAGGGACTGCGCGACTACAACGAGAAACTGGCCGCGTTGCTGTTTCCGCAGTGCTGCCCGCCGACCCTGGTCAGCCGCGACTCCGCCGCGCTCAAGGCGTTCGTGCTCGAACACGGCCAGGCCGTGCTCAAGCCGCTGGACGGCATGGGCGGGCGTTCGATCTTCCGCAGCGGCACCGGCGACCCCAACCTCAACGTGATCCTGGAAACGCTGACCGACGGCAATCGCAAGCTGACCCTGGCGCAGCGCTTCATCCCCGACATCACTGCCGGCGACAAGCGCATCCTGCTGGTCGATGGCGAGCCGGTGGACTACTGCCTGGCGCGGATTCCGCAGGGCGACGAATTCCGCGGCAACCTGGCCGCCGGCGGACGTGGCGAAGGCCGGCCGCTGTCCGAGCGCGACCGCTGGATCGCCGCGCAGGTGGGCCCGGAAATGCGCCGCCGCGGCATGCGTTTCGTCGGCCTGGACGTGATCGGCGATTACCTGACCGAGGTCAACGTCACCAGCCCCACCTGCGTGCGCGAGCTGGATGCGCAGTTCGGCCTGAACATCGCCGGGCTGCTGTTCGACGCGATCGAGGCCGGCGCGGCGCAATGAGCGCGGCCGCGGCCCTGCCGGCTCCCATCGACGAGCGCCGCCGGCTGACCGCGACGCTGGTGATCTCGCTGCTGCTGCACGGCGTGCTGATCCTGGGCGTGGGGTTTGCGGTCAGCGAGGACGCACCGCTGGTGCCGACGCTGGATGTGATCTTTAGCCAGACCAGCACCCCGCTGACGCCCAAACAGGCCGATTTCCTGGCCCAGGCCAACCAGCAGGGCGGCGGCAATCACGCCACCGCGCAACGCCCGCGCGACAGCCAGCCCGGGGTGGTGCCGCAGGACCGCAGCGGGCTGGCACCGCAGGCGCAGCGTGCGACCACGCTGCAGGCGCCGGAGCCGACCCAGACCCGCGTGGTGGCCAGCCGCCGCGGCGAGCAGGCCGTGCCCACGCCGCAACCGAATCCGCAGACCGACCTGCCCTCGCCCACCGATGCGCAACGCGTGCAGCGCGACGCGGAAATGGCCCGGCTCGCCGCCGAGGTGCATCTGCGTTCGGAGCAATACGCCAAGCGCCCCAATCGCAAGTTCGTCTCGGCCAGTACCCGCGAATACGCCTACGCCAACTACCTGCGTGCGTGGGTGGACCGTGCCGAGCGCGTCGGCAATCTCAATTACCCGGACGAGGCGCGCCGGCGCCGACTCGGCGGCAAGGTGGTGATCAGCGTGGGCGTGCGCCGCGACGGCAGCGTGGAAAGCAGCCGCGTGCTGGTCTCCAGCGGCACCCCGGCGCTGGATGCGGCAGCGCTGCGGGTGGTGCAGCTGGCGCAGCCGTTCCCGCCACTTCCCAGGACCAAGGACGACGTCGATATCCTGCAGGTCACGCGCACCTGGCTGTTCCTGCCCGGCGGCGAGCTGCACGACGATCGTTGAGCCGTCGCGCGTCCCGACAGGGACGCGTCTTTCTGCGGCATGCCTTTCCGGCGGACTGCGTTGCCCAGTGCATTGCGCGCGGCCTTTATGCGGCCTGCGCGGCTGCGTACAGCCGGTCGGCCAGCTCGACGATCGCGTCCGCATCCTGCACGCGCGCGCGCCAGGCGGCGGGAATCCCGTCGATACCATGGAATGCACCGGCCAGCTGACCGCAGATGGCCGCGGTGGTGTCGGCATCGTCGCCCAGATTGGCCGCACGCAGCACCGCATCGGCGAACGTGTCGGTGGTGGCGAAGCACCAGAGCGCCGCCGACAGCGCATCGACCACATAGCCGGTGCCGCGGATCTGGGCGGCGGGAACTGCCGCATGGTCGCGCACCGACAACGCACGCAGCGCCGGTGTCGACAGCCCTTCGCAGCGGGTCTGCAACACCTGCTGGCGCTGTCCGCCGAGCAACGCGGCACGCAACTGGAAGGCGAACAGCCGGCAGGCATCCAGCGCTTCGTCGGCGGCATGCGTGGTGCGCGAACTGTCGGCGGCGCGCTCGCCCAGCTCGGCGGGGCGATGCGCGTAGTACATCGCCACCGGCGCCAGCCGCATCAGCGAGCCATTGCCGGCCGAGCGCGGATCGGTGCTGCCACTGAAGGCCGGGCCGCCATCCAGATAGCGCTCCAGTGCCTGCCGCACGGTCGCGCCGATATCGAAGCAGCTGCCGGTGCTGCTGAGGTAGCCGTGCTGGTACCAGTTGCAATAGCGGTTCATCTGGTCGGCGGCGTCGAAGCCCTGCCGATACAGCAGGCTGTGCGCCAGGCACAAGGCCATTGAGGTGTCGTCGGTCCACTGCCCGGCGCGCAGCGCGAACGGGCCGCCGCCGCGCATGTCGTCGATCGGTGCGAAGCTGCCCGGGGCGCAGAATTCCAGCGTGGTGCCGAGCGCATCGCCCACCGCCAGGCCCAGCAGGCAGCCGCGGAAACGCGCGCGTTGCAGATCGTCGGTCATGGCGCGGCGCCGGCGGCCTTGGCTGCGCGTGCGGCCTTCTGCTCGAGCAGGGTCAGCGCCACGTTGTCGCGCAGATAGGCCGGTTCCACCCGCTCCGGCGCCACGCCTTCGCCGCGCAGCAGCGCCGGCACGGCCAGCGTCAGCAGGTCGGCGGCATGCGGCAATGCGGCGGCATCGATACTGCTCAGTCGGGTCGCAAATCGTTGTTGCAGCACTGCCTCGGCAGCGGCGAACCCGCTGCCGACACCGGCAAAGCGCTGCAGCGTGTCCGGCACGACGCATTCCTGCGGTGCGCACACCACTTCCGGCACCAGCTCGCGCAGCATGTCGCCAGCGCGCGCGAAGACGCCGGCATACACCTCGCCCATGCGCGCATCGATGCAGGCCAGCACCTGCGTCGCCTCGGCGGGCGCGCGCAGGGCCAGCACCTGCAGCGTGGACACCGCCAGCACCGGCACGTCCAGGCCCAGCGCGATGCCCTGCGCAATGCCGATCGCCAGCCGCACACCGGTGAACGCGCCCGGGCCACGACCGACCGCGATCGCGTCGAGCTGGCGCCGCGCGATGCCGGCGTCGGCCAGCAGTTGCTCGCCCCATGGCAGCGCCAGTTCGGCATGGCGACGCGGCGCCAGTTCGAAGCGCTCCAGCACGCGGCCATCCACGTGCAGCGCGACGGAACAGGCTTCGGTGGAGGTCTCGAACGCGAGGACTTTCATGGCAGGACCGCAGGCAGGAAGGGGACGCTCAGGCGTCGCCGAACGGCAACGCGAGCACACCATTGTCGCCCACCGGCTCGGCGACGCCAAAGAACGCGCGCACGTCGCCGATCTCGCGGGTGCGCGCAAACGGCGGCAGCGACTGCATGAAGGTGCGGCCGTAGCCCTTGTTCACCAGCCGCGGGTCGCACAGCACCAGCACGCCACGATCGGTCTCGCTGCGGATCAGCCGGCCCACGCCCTGCTTGAGCGCGATCACCGCCTGCGGCAACTGCTCGTCGCGGAACGGGTTGCCGCCGTCGCGGCGGATCGCATCCAGGCGCGCTTCGAACACCGGGTCGTCGGGTGCGGCGAACGGCAGCTTGTCGATCACCACCACGCTCAAGGCATCGCCGACCACGTCCACGCCCTCGCGGAAGCTGGCCGACCCCAGCAGCACGCCGTTGCCGGAAGTGCGGAAACGCTGCAGCAAGGTGGCACGCGGCGCCTCGCCCTGCACGAACAGCGGCCACGGCGCGCCGCGCAATGCGTCGGCCGCCTCGCGCAGCGCACGGTGCGAGGCGAACAACAGGAACGCGCGGCCATTGGAGGCATCCAGCACCGGCATCAGCGCCGCGATCAGCGCCGTGCCGAATCCGCGTGCGGCAGGATCGGGCAGATGCGGCGGCAGGTAGCACAGCGCCTGGCGCGCCCAATCGAAGGGGCTGGGCTGCAGCAAGGTCACCGGATCGCTCAGGCCCAGGCGCTGCGCGATGTGGTCGAACTCGCCGCCCACCGCCAGCGTGGCCGAGGTGAACACCCAGGCCGCATGCGATTTTTCGCGATGCTCGCGCAACGGGCCGGACACATCCAGCGGCGTGCGCTGGCAGCGGAATCCGCGCGGGCTGAGCTCGTACCACAGCACATCGTTGTCGACGGTCTCCGGCAGCTCCTGCTCGAAATCCGGTACCGGCGCATCCTCGCCCAGCCACCGCGACAGCCGCGCCAGCGCTTCCTGCGCACGTGCACAGCAGCCATCGAACCCGGGCGAGGCCTCCCGCAACGGCAGCAGGGCCTCGCCCAGCCGCGCCAGCGACGACAGCACCGCATCGAAACCCTCGCGCACCTGCGGCTTGGCCAGCGCACGCCATTGGGTGCCGCGTGACGGCAGGCCCTCCATGCCCGCACGCAGGCCGCGCAAGGCCTCGTCCAGGGCGAGGATCGGCTCCTGCAGGCTGGCCTGCGCACCGGCGACCAGGCGCGCTTCGACCATGCAGTCGCGCGCCAGTTCCTGCCACGGCCGCATACCGAAACTCTCGCCGAAGAAGTTCGCCGCCAGCTCCGGCAGCTGATGCGCTTCGTCGATGACGAAGGCCTGCGCGCCGGGCAGGATCTCGCCGAAGCCTTCCTGCTTGAGTGCCAGATCGGCCAGCAGCAGATGGTGGTTGACCACCACCAGATCGGCCGCCTGCGCGCGCTGGCGCGCCTGCACCACGAAACACTCGCTGTAGAACGGGCACTCGGTGCCCAGGCAGTTGTCGACGGTGGAGGTCACCAGCGGCAGCAGCGGCGAGTCGTCCGGCAGCGCTTCCAGCTCGGCCATATCGCCGAACTGGGTACGCCCGCTCCAGGCCACGATGCGCTGGAACTGCGAGACCTGCTCGGGCGTGGCAAAGCGCGGCTCGCCGCGCGCCTGCTGGGTGCGGTACTTGCACAGATAGTTCGCGCGGCCCTTCAGCAGCGCGCTGCGCAGGCCGATGCCGAGCGCGGCGCGCACGCGCGGCAGGTCGCGATGGAACAACTGGTCCTGCAGCGCGCGTGTACCGGTGGAGACGATGGTCTTCAGCCCCGACAGCAATGCCGGCACCAGGTAGGCGTAGGTCTTGCCGGTGCCGGTGCCGGCTTCGGCAAGCAGCACATCGCGGGCCTCGAACGCCTCGGCAATGGCGCCGGTCAGGCGCAACTGCGCGGCACGCGGCGCGAACGCATCGAGCTGACGCGCAAGCGCCCCGCCCTCGCTGAGCGCCTCGATGCTGGCAGTGGCAAGTTGGGACATGGGACCGGAAGCTGGGGCAGGAAGCGCGACAGCCTAGCGCGTGCGCGCTGACGCTGCCTGGATTGCGCCGGTGGGCCGGTGGCGGCACTGACCGCGCAGCCGGCGTTTACGCGCCAAGATGCGCGGCGTGGCGCCGCTGGCAGTCGCGCGCAGGAACGAACGGCTCGCGTCGAGCAGATGCACGCAAGTGATAGGCCGCACCACATGCGTGCCGCGCCTGTCGTGCGGCAGGCGCAGCCGGCGGTGTGGCCGTGCTCAGTAGCGCTTCACGCCCGGCACCGTGCACCCGGCAATCTGCGACTTGGCCGAGGCGGCGTTTTCCTTCTCGCCACGCGCCAGCCGCGACTGCTCGATGGTGGCCCAATGCCGGCGGCACAGCGGCCCGGTCTTGGAGCCCAACTCGATGGCCTGCTTGGCGAAACGCTCGGCGGCGGGCCAGTCGGCCTGCAACACCGCCACTTCGGCGCGCTCCTGCAGGATGGCGGGATCGCCGGAAACCAGGCCCACGGCCTGATCCAGCGACGCCGCCGCACCGGCCAGGTCGCCGGCCTGGCGCTTGCTCTTGGCGGTCTCGCGCAGGTCGTCCACCTGCGGGTCGCGCAATGGTTGTACCGACAGCTCGGTATCGTCGACACCGGCCTCGCGTTCGATCAGCAGCAGCCGCTGTGTCGGCGTGGTCGGGTCGACCGGGACCGGCGGTGGCGCAGGCGGCGCGCTGACGCAGGCGGTGAGTGCGGCAGACACGCCAGCGAGGGCAAGCAAACGGTGCAGTCGGTTCATCGGGTCACTCCAGTCAACGTGCAGGTGCAGCCGCGGCAGGTGCCGGCGCGGGGTCTTCCGGCTTCTTTTCCAGACCGAAGAAGCGACGCCAGCCACCACCGCTGGATTGCTCGGCCGGCGCGGATGCATCGCCGGGCACGCCTTCGATCGACGGTGCATTACCGGCACAGGGGGCATAGGCCGGGGTGAAGCCGACCACGAACGGGAATTGGCGCGCGCCCGGGCAGCCGGCATCGGTCACGCCGGTACCGGCCGCGTCCACCCACTGCCAGTCCAGGCCCTTGCCGCTGACCTTCAACGGCGCACTCGGCAGCCGCGCGAAGATGCTCGACCACACCCGCATCGCGCCGGTGGCGCCGTACAGGCCGGTCTGCTCGTTCTGGTCATTGCCCATCCAGATCACCGCCAGGTGGTCGCCGGTGTAGCCGGCGTACCAGCTGTCGCGGCCGTCGTTGGAGGTGCCGGTCTTGCCGGCCGGCGACAACCGGCCCAGGCCATCGCCCAGCAACTGCCGCGCAGTGCCGCCGCTGACCACCTGCTGCAGGGCGATGCTAATCAGGTTGGCCGCCACCGAATCGCCCTCCTGCGCCGGCGCCGGGGTCTTGTCGTAACGCTTGAGCAGCTTGCCCTGCGGATCGAGCACGCCGCGCACCGCATGCAGCGGCTGGATCTCGCCACCGGCAGCGAGGAACTGGTACAGCTGCGCCATGCCGTACGGGCTCTGATCGGTCGCACCGAGGATCAGCGAGGGATTGGTGTCGGCCTTGATGCCGGCCAGTACCTGGATCAGCTGCGCGATGCGCTCCGGGCCGACCTGCATGCCCACGCGCACCGTGGCCTGGTTGTAGGAATGCGCCAGCGCATCGATCAGCCGCACCGTGCCGTGACTGCGGTTGTCGGAATTGCCCGGCGACCAGGTCTTGCCGCGGCTGAGCTGCACCGTCACCGGTGCATCGTCGACCCAGCTGGACAACGCCCAGCGGTCCGGCGAGGCCAGCGCCAGCAGGTAGACGAACGGTTTGAGCAGCGAGCCGACCTGCCGCTGCGCTTCGACCGCGCGGTTGAAGCCGGGCTTGGCCACGTCGCGGCTGCCGACCACCGCCAGCACATCGCCGTTATGCACGTCGGTCAGCACCAGGCCGGCCTGCAGCGGTGGGCGCTTCTTGTTGTCCAGCCGCTTGATGGTGCCGGTCACCGCACCTTCGGCATAGGCCTGCGCGGACGGCGACATGCCGGTGAGCACGCTCATGCCGGCACCCTGCAGCACGCCTTCCGGGTAGTCGTGCGCCAGCTGGCGCCGCACCAGGTCCACATAGGCCGGGAAGCGGTTGGCCGCGACCAGCCCCGGCTCGGTGGGCACGCCCAGCGGTGCGGCCAGCGCGCGCTTGTATTCGGCCGCGTCGATCAGGTTGTTTTCGTGCAGCTTGCCCAGCACGAAATTGCGCCGATCCAGCGCGCGCTCCGGGTTGCGTCGCGGGTCGTAGTAGGACGGCCCCTTGACCAGCCCGATCAGCAAGGCGATCTGCTCGGTGGTCATCGAATTGAGCTCGCGGCCGAACCACAGCTCCGCGCCCGAGGACACGCCGTGGATCGCCTGACCGCCGCGCTGGCCCAGATAGACCTGGTTGAGATAGGCCTCCAGGATGGTGCGCTTGTCGTAACGCGCCTCCATGATCACTGCGTAGAGAATTTCGTTGAACTTGCGGGTGACGGTCTGTTCCTTGCCGATGCCGAGCAGGCCGCTGCGCGCCAGCTGCTGGGTCAGGGTGCTGGCGCCCTGGCGAACCTGGCCGCCGGAGCGCGCCATGATCCAGGCCGCACGCACCATGCCGCTGAGATCAATGCCGTGGTGGCTGTTGAAGTCGCGATCCTCGACCGCCTGCAGGCCGGTGACCAGCAGTTCGGGCACTTCCTCCATGCGCACCAGGCGGCGCTCTTCCTGCTTCTGTCCGTACAGCGTGGCGATGCGCGCCGGGTCCAGCCGCGCACTCTTCAGCGCCTTGCGGTCGCCGGCGTCGCGCAGGCTGGCCACGCGCCCGCCGGAGAGGCTGACTTCCACCCGCCGCGCAGGCACGCGCCCATCCACATCGATATAACCGCGGCTGGCGATGGTGAAGCGGCTGCCGTCCTGCTGGTAGGTGCCGGCCAGCTTGGCTTGCCCGTCGTCACGGTAGGAGGCGGCGTCCAGCTCGGTCTTCAAGGTGGCCGCATCCAGCGCATTGCCCGGCGCCAGCACCAACGGCCGCCCGTACACGCGGGTCGGGATCTGCCAACGCAGCTCGCCAAACCGCTGGGTGACCTGCTTGTTCAGATACACCGTGTAGGGAATCAGAAAACCGAGCGCCAGCGCGAATGCCGCAAAGACCCAGACAATCAGCCTGCGTTGCCAGCGGGAACCTTGCTCGGTGGAGTCGTCCTCGAAATCGTCGGGAGCGTCGTTGTCGTGGCGTCGGGGCACAGGGATGCGAGAATGTAGAGTCCGGCGAGTCTAGCGCAGCGCTGTCGTGGTTGTGGCCGGCCGGCCCCTCTGACTTAAGAGCGGCTAACAAAACGGCCACGCTCACCATCAGCGGGCACGGACCGCCTCCGGCATCTGCGGGTACCCTGCGTCCCCTGCGCTTGCCTTGCGCCGTCCTCGCCGCCTGACGACTGCTCGCCGGGTTTTCTTCGTCACGCCACGTCTGGAGTTCCAACGGAATGTCGATGTCACTGGCCGATGCACGCTATCTGTTCAATCGCGTGCTTGGGCTGATTCACCGCAGCGTGGCGAGCATGCGCACACGCGGCTGGCGCGCCACCTGGCAGCGCATTCGCGTGCATACGCAGGCACCGCCGGTGGCGCTCGGCACGCCGCTGTGGTTGCCGGAGGCGGCGCCGTTTGCCGCGTTTGCGGTTCCGCACAGCGACACCCCGCGCGTGACGCTGGTGATTCCGGTCTACAACCACATCGCGCACACGCTGGCATGCCTGCGCGCACTGGCGGCGCATCCGCCGCTGCTGGAGATGGAGATCATCGTCGTGGATGACGGCAGCAGCGATGCCACGCAGGCGCAGCTGCCGCAGGTGCAAGGGCTGCACTACCACCGGCGCGCCAGCAATGGCGGTTTCATCGCCGCCTGCAACGACGGCATCGCACTGGCACGCGGCGACTACGTGGTGCTGCTGAACAACGACACCATCCCGCAACCCGGCTGGCTGGATCGGCTGATCGACACGTTTGCCCAGCACCCTGGCGCCGGGCTGGTCGGCGCGCAACTGGTGTATCCGGATGGCCGCCTGCAGGAATCCGGCGGCGTGGTGTTCGCCGATGGCAGCGCCTGGAGTTACGGCCGTTTCGAATCGGCCGACGACCCGCGCCATGCCTATGTGCGTGCGATGGACTACTGCTCCGGCGCGGCAATCGCGCTGCCACGCGCGCTGTTGCAGACGCTGGGCGGGCTGGATCGCCGCTACATGCCTGCCTACTACGAAGACACCGATCTGGCGTTTGCGGTGCGTGCCGCCGGCTACCGGGTGCTGGTGCAGCCGGCCAGCGTGGTGGTGCATGACGAGGGCACCAGCAATGGCACCGACACCCGCACCGGGGTGAAGGCGTACCAGGTGCGCAACCAAGGCGTGTTCGCCGACAAGTGGCAGCAGGCGCTGGCAATGCAGTTGCCGGTCGGCACGGTCCCCGGGCCTGCGCTGCTGCATCGTGGCCAACGCCAGGTGCTGATCCTGGACGAATGCGTGCCGCAACCGGATCGCGACTCGGGCTCGTTGCGGCAGTTCAATCTGATCCGCCTGCTATGCGAAGAAGGCGCGCACGTGGTGTTCGTGCCGACCCGCCGCGAACACGCCGGACGGCACACGCAGGCACTGCAGCAGCTGGGCGTGGAAGTCTGGTACGCGCCGTTCCTGGACGGCATCGGCAGTTGGCTGCGCACGCACGGCCCGCGGTTTGCGGTGGTGCTGCTGGTGCGTCACCACGTTGCGCATGCCTGTCTGCCGCTGCTCAGGCAATACGCCCCGCAGGCACGCACCCTGTTCGACACCGTCGACCTGCATTACCTGCGCGAGCGCCGCGGCGCCGAGCTGGCCGGCGATGCCAACCTGTTGCGCGCGGCCGAACGCACCCGTCTGCGCGAGCTGGAGATCATGGCAGCCACCGATGTCACCTTGCTGGTCTCGGCGGCCGAACAGGCGCAGCTGCAGGCGGACGCACCGCAGATCCGCACCGCCCTGCTCTCCAACCTGCATGAGGTGGCCGGCAGCGGCCGCGGCTTCGAGCAACGCCACGACCTGGTGTTCGTCGGCGGTTTCCGGCATCCGCCCAATGTGGATGCGGTGCAGTGGTTCATCAGCGCGATCTTTCCGCAGGTGCGCGCGCAATTGCCGGAGGTGGTCTTCCACTGCATCGGCGCGGACATGCCGGAGGGGCTGACACTGCTGGCCGACGAATGCCCCGGCGTGCAATTGCACGGGCATGTGCCGGATCTGCTGCCGTTCATGGAGAACGCACGTATCGCGGTGGCGCCGCTGCGCTTCGGCGCCGGCGTCAAAGGCAAGATCAACCTGAGCATGGCGCACGGGCAGCCGGTGGTCGGCACCACCTGTGCGGTGGAAGGCATGCATCTGCGTGACGGTGAGGATGTCTGCGTGGCCGATGACGCCGATGCCTTCGCCGCGGCGATCGTGCGCCTGTATCGCGATGCGGCGCTGTGGCAACGCCTGGCCGACAACGGGTTGCACAACGTGGCCCGGCATTTTTCGCTGGATGCGGCGCGTGGCACGGTGCGCGCGCTGTTTATCGCGGAGTGAGTGTGCGCCGGGCGCTCGGGGATGGCGCTGTGAGTGGCGCCGCCGAAGACAGCCGCTGGGTCAGCGCTGCTCGGTCACGGCCTTGACCCGGCGCGTGAACTCGGCCAATTCCGGCAGCCCAGGATCCAGCTGGTGCGCCTCGTCCTGCGCGCGTCGTGCAAAGGCGGCGTCTTCCTGTCCCAGGCGTTCGCTACCCACCGCAACCCAGCGTTGCGCCAGCCGTCGACGCGCGCCGGCCAGTGCATCGCCGTTGGGCGTCAGCGCCTGCCAGGCATCCAGACAGCCGCGCGCGGCACGCAGGCGGTTGTTGCGCAGTTCGTCCTCGAAGCAGCGCTGACTGGCCGGCACCACACGTGCGGCGGCCTGCAGCACGCGTGGATCGCGCGGCGCCAGCGCCTGCGCGGCACGTACCGCATCGTAGGCACTGGCGCCGGGCGGCGTCATCCACTGCTGCTGCGCTTCGGCAGCTGCCACCCGTTGCAGCAGCGCGCGCAGGCGACGCTCGCGCGCACTGCGCGACAGCCCGGTCTCGGGGCTGCGCTGGGCATCGCGGGCACGCGCAATCGCCTGCTCGGCCTGCGCAATCGCGGCGGCGCCGGGCAGCAAGGTCTTGGCTTCCTGCAGCGACTGCAGCGCGGCGTCGAACTGGAAGTCTGCCGCCTGCCGGCCGGCTTGCGCGGCATATTCGCCTGCCACCTGCTCCAGCCCACGCTGGGCGGCCACATCCGCCGGCTCGGCTGCCAGCACTGCGGTGAAATCGCGTGCGGCCGGTGCCAGCCGGCCACGCCGCAACAGGCCCTGCGCGCGCTGACGGCGCTGCTCCAGCGCACGGTGATAGTGGCCTTCGGTCAGCGGCACATCGGCATGCCCGGCGTCATAGCGCTTGGCGGCGGCCAGCAGCATCGCCGCATCGGCCAGCGCATCGCGCGCCAGGGCCTGGCGCGCCTGCGCCAGCAGATCGGTCAGGGCATCCTCGCGCCCTTCCAGCGCATCGGTGCGGTCCGGTGCCAGGGTCAGGATGCGCTGATACAACGGCAGCGCGCTGTCCGCGCTGCCATCCAGGCGCCCTTGCTGTTGCGCGGACACCGCCTGTGCGAACACGGCGTCCAACCCTGCCCGACGCGCCTGCAACTGGCGCAGGCGCAGTGCCACCGGTGCGATCTGCGCCTGAGGTACCTCCAGCGCGCCCGCCAGCGTCAGCGCGCGCTGCGCAGCAGCGGCGTCCCCGGCCGCAATCGCCGCGCGCGCCTGCACCACGGCGGCGGCGCCGGTGCGCGCCAGGCCGGCACGGGCTTCGCCACGATCGCTGTCCAGCGCAAGCGCAGCAGCGAACAGTTCGCGCGCGCCGTTGCCATCGGCCGCACTGAGATGGCCGCGCGACAGCGCCGCATCGCCCCGTTGCAGCAGTTGCTGGATACGCGTGTCCGGCCACAGCCAATCGGCCAGCGGCTTGCGCAGCACGACCGTGGCCAGCAAGAGACAGGCGCACAGCGCCAGCACCACGCGCCATAGCGCGCGGCTGCGCAGTGGTGCCCAGAGGCGAGGCGATCTTGCCCAGCGCGGAAGCGGGAGCATGCGGTGGCGTCCGTCCTTGGCGCGACCTGACGGGGACGCGTTCACCCCGTCATGGTAGCTGTCTGCTGCGAAGACGATGTGGGCTTGGGGGAATCGGGATTCGGGATTCGGGATTCGAGAAGCGAGCACACCTTGTTTGCTGTGGGTGCCGCCTGTTTCCAGGCGATTGGCGCTGGCGGGCTGCGGCGCACTCAACCGAGTCGCCGCACCTCGCTCACTCCAGGCAAGGCATCCAGTTTGCCGAGCAGGCTGGACAGCTGGTCGTAGTCGCTGACCTTCAGGCGCAGGCGCAGTTGCGCCCTGCCGGTGTCGCGCACGTTGTCGCTGTTGATTTCCAGCACGTGCGCGTCCTCCTGCGCGATCAGGTTGGTGATGTCCTTGAGCAGCCAGCGGCGGTCGACCGCGCGCACCTGCACATCCACCTCGTAGCCGCTGCCGGCCTGGCCCCACTCCACCGGCAACACCCGCTGCGGATGCGCCGCGGCCAGGCGCGAGAGTGCCGCGCAATCGGTGCGGTGCACGGTGATACCGCGGCCGCGGGTCAGATAGCCGGCGATCGGCTCGCCCGCCACCGGCTGGCAGCAGCGCGCCAGCTGCACCAGCAGATTGCCCACGCCCTGCACGGTGAACTTGGATTTACCCAAGCCCTCGCGGCGCGCGGTGGGCCGTGGCGGCGCCGGCACCGCCGGCTGCGAAGCGGCCCGCTCGGCTTCCAGCAGCGCACGGCTGACTTGGTTGGGCCCGGTATCGCCCAGCGCCACCTGGATGTACAGATCGTCGACATTCTCGGCGTGGAACTTGCGCGTGGCCACGCCCAGATCGGCGTGCTGCAGGCCCAGCCGCTTGAGCTCGCGATCGAGCAGGTCTTTGCCGGCCTGTACGTTGCGCGCGCGGTCGAGCTTGTGGAACCACGCGCGCACCTTGTCGCGCGAGCGCCCGCTGGCCAGGAACCCGTTGGACGCCAGCAGCCAGTCGCGGCGTGGGTCGGCCTCCTTGGCGGTCATGATCTCCACCCGGTCGCCGCTGCGCAGCCGGTAGGTCAGCGGCACGATGCGGTCATTGACGCGCGCGCCGCGGCAGCGATGCCCGACCATGGTGTGTACGTGATAGGCGAAATCCAGCGGCGTGGCACCTTGCGGCAGGTCGATGACCTCGCCCTTGGGGGTCAGTGCATACACGCGATCTTCGATCAGCTCGGCGTCCAGCGCGCCGGCCAGTTCGCCGTGGTCGCCTTCCTGCACCTGCTCCAGCAACTGGCGCATCCACAGGATCTTGCGGTCGAAGGCTTTTTCGCCGCCCTTGCCGCCTTCCTTGTATTTCCAGTGCGCGGCCACGCCGAGCTCGGCCTGCGCATGCATCTCGTGGGTACGGATCTGGATTTCGATCGTGCGCCCTTCCGGGCCGACCACCGCGGTATGCAGCGAGCGGTAGTCGTTGGCCTTGGGCCGGGCGATGTAATCGTCGAACTCGCTCGGCACCGGTGCCCACAGCGAGTGCACCGCCCCCAGCGCCGCATAGCAGGCGGCCACGTCATCAACCATCACCCGCACCGCGCGGATGTCGTACAGCTGGTCAAAGGACAGGCGCTTTTTCTGCATCTTCCGCCAGATGCTGTAGATGTGCTTCGGCCGCCCGCTCACCTCCGCGCGCAGTCCCTGCTGGGCCAGCGTCGTCGACAGGGTGCGCTTGACCGCGTCCAGATAACGCTCGCGTGCCACGCGGGTTTCGTCCACCTCGCGGGCGATGCGGCGGTAGGTCTCCGGCTCCAGATGCCGGAACGCCAGGTCTTCCAGCTCCCACTTCACCTGCCAGATGCCCAGCCGGTTGGCCAGCGGCGCATGGATGTCGCGGGTGAGCTGGGCCAGTGCGCGGCGCTGCTCTTCGCTCAGGCGGTCGGCCACGCGCATACGCGCCAACTGCCGCGCCAGCAGGATCGGCACCACCCGCAGGTCGTGGATGATGGACAGCAACAGCCGCCGCAGACCCTCGCTGTTGCGCCCGGCCTCGCGGCCGGCATGCAGGGCCCAGACCTGGTCGGCCGCATCCAGCCCGTCCAGCAGGCCTTCGACCGCCACCCGGCGCTCGGCCGGCTGCCATGGCAGGCCGGCGATCGCGCCGCGCAACGCCGGCAGGTCGAACAGCAACGCAGCAATCAAGGTGGCCTCGTCGGCGGCCAGCAGCGCCAGCGCGTCCAGGGTGTCGGCGAGCAGCGTCCAGGCCACGTCCTCGCTTAACGCCGGCAACTGCTGCCAGGCCTGCGCCAGGGCATCACGCAGATCTGGCGCGATCGACGCGATGGCGGGACGCTGCAGCAAGGCATGCAGGCGCTCGAGTGAGGAACTGGTCACAGCGGTGGACACGGCGATGGGCAACAACGGGGGGCTGACAGCTACGGTAACGTGCGCGTCACCTTCTCCACAACGCGCAATCGCTGCATCGTCGGCGCAATCCCGCATGCTTGCGCTTATGGTCGGTTCACCCGCCAACGTCTTGATTCGCAACCGCTGTGCGCCGCAAGTGCGGCAACGCTGCGGGCCAATCGGCACGCTCAATCGGCTTTTTACGTGCTTTTTACAACTCGCCCAAACCGCCTGCCTATCCTCCAGTGGCGTTGTCGCTGCGTCCTGCCGCGGCGACGTCATTCCAACCAACTGCGAGGTAGCCGATGAAGACCTGGAAGAAGCCTGTCGTTCGTGAAGTCAACTGTGGCGCCGAGATCAACTGCTACGTCTCCGGCGAATTCTGAGCTCACCTGCCGCCCCTCCTCCCGATGCATGACCGGCAATCGCCGGCAGATAGGTAACAGTTCTCCATGCGCATCATCGTTCTGGGATCGGCGGCCGGCGGTGGGCACCCGCAGTGGAATTGCCACACACCCGCCAGCAGGCGGGCATGGCAACAAGCCGACGGTGCCCAACGTCGTACCCAGGCCAGCATCGCCGTCAGTGCCGATGGCCAGCGCTGGGTCCTGATCAACGCCTCACCCGACTTCCGTCAACAAATTCTTGCAACGCCCGCACTCTGGCCGCAGCGCGATTTGCGGCACTCGCCGATCGAAGCGGTGCTGCTGACCAGCGGCGAGATCGACCATATCGCCGGATTGCTGTCGATGCGCGAGAGCCAGGCGTTCTCGCTGCATGCCAGCAGCCGCGTGCTGGATCTGCTGTCGCAAAACCCCATCTTCGATGCGGTCAATCCCGCCTACGTGCAGCGCCAGCCATTTGCGCTGGACACACCGGTGTCGCTGCTGGGCCTGCAACTCACGCCATTCTCGGTACCCGGCAAGGTGCCGCTGTTCATGGAATCGCGCAGTGGCGGCGACCTGGCCGGCTCCAACGAAGAAACCCTCGGGCTGACCATCGACGATGGCCAGCACCGCGTGCATTACATTCCCGGCTGCGCGGCGATGACCGATGCACTGCGCGCGCGCCTGCAAGGCGCCGAACTGGTGTTCTTCGACGGCACACTGTGGCGCGACGACGAAATGGTGCAACTGGGCATCAGCCAGAAGACCGGCCAGCGCATGGGCCACATGAGCATCGACGGCCCCGACGGCACGATTGCCGCGTTCGCCCCGCTGGAGGTGGCGCGCAAGATCTTCATCCATCTCAACACCACCAATCCCGTGCTCGATACCCGCTCGCCGGAGTACGCCAGCGCGCGTGCCAGCGGCTGGGAAGTCGCGCACGACGGCCTGGAGATCACCCTGTGACCACCCTGCTCACCCCGGACCAGCTGGAAGCGGACCTGCGCGCCATCGGCGCCCGCCTGTACCACGACCAGCATCCTTTCCACGCGCTCCTGCACGAGGGCAAGCTCGATCGCGGCCAGATCCAGGCCTGGGCGCTGAACCGCTTCGAATACCAACGCTGCATTCCATTGAAGGACGCTGCGATCCTGGCGCGCATGGAAGACCCGGCGTTGCGGCGGATCTGGCGGCAACGCATTCTCGATCACGACGGCAACAGTCCCAGCGATGGCGGCATCGCGCGTTGGCTGCACCTGACCGACGCGCTCGGCCTGGAGCGCACGCTGGTGGAATCCGGCCGTGCGCTGCTGCCGGGCACCCGTTTCGCGGTGCAGGCCTACCTGCAGTTCGTGCGCGAAAAAAGCCTGCTCGAGGCGATCGCCTCCTCGCTGACCGAGCTGTTCGCCCCCAACATCATCGGCCGGCGCGTGGCCGGCATGCTCAAGCATTACGACTTCGTCTCGCCCGAAGCGCTGGCCTATTTCGAGCATCGCCTGACCGAGGCGCCCCGCGATTCGGATTTTGCGCTGGACTACGTCAAGCAGCATGCCGATACCGTCGAAAAACAGGCCCTGGTCAAGGCCGCGCTGCACTTCAAGTGCTCGGTGCTGTGGGCGCAGCTGGATGCATTGCACGTGGCCTACGTCGCCCCGGGCATCGTGTGGCCGGATGCGTTCGTGCCCGACCGCGACGCCAGCCGGGCCGCGGCGTGAGCAGCATCACCCGCGACAGCCAGCCGGCCCTGCGCGCAGGCGTGCGCCTGCAGCACGACCGCGCGCGTGACCAATGGGTGCTGCTGGCGCCGGAACGCGTGGTCGAGCTGGACGAGATCGCACTGGTGGTGGCGCAGCATTACGACGGCACGCGCTCGCTGGCGCAGATCGCGCAGGAACTGGCGGGCGAATTCGATGCCGACGCGGCCGATATCGAGGTCGATGTGATCGAACTCACCACCACGCTGCATCAGAAGCGTCTGCTGCGGCTATGACCATCGCCCCGCCGCCACTGTCGGTGCTGCTGGAGCTGACCCATCGCTGCCCGTTGGCCTGCCCGTATTGCTCCAACCCGATCGCATTGGCGGCGCTGCGCGAGGAAATGGACACCTCCGGCTGGCGCTCGCTGCTGCAGCAGGCCGCCGACATGGGCGTGCTGCAGGCGCACTTTTCCGGCGGCGAGCCGATGCTGCGCAAGGACCTGCCCGAGCTGGTGGCGCATGCGCGCGCGCTCGGGCTGTACAGCAACCTGATCACTTCCGGCGTGGCCGGCGGCGAGCCGATGCTGGACCAGTTGCAGGCCGCCGGACTGGAGCATGTGCAGCTGAGCGTGCAGGACGTCGACCCGGCCGGTGCCGACCGTATCGCCGGCTATCGCAACAGCCTGGCGAAGAAGCGCGAGTTCGCCGCCGCCGTGCGCGCGCGCGGCCTGCCGCTGACGCTCAATGCGGTGCTGCATCGCCATAACGCCGAGCGCGTGCCCGGCATGATCGCGCTCGCGCTGGAATGGCAGGCCGAGCGCATCGAAGTGGCGCACACCCAGTACTACGGCTGGGGCCTGCGCAATCGCGCCGCGCTGATGCCCAGCCGCGAGCAGCTGATGGCCACGATTGACGCGGTGGAAACCGCCCGTCGCGAGCTCGGCGACCGTCTGGCGATCGACTTCGTCACCCCCGATTACTACGCCCGCCAGCCCAAGCCATGCATGGGTGGCTGGGGCCAGCGCTTCGTCAATATCTCCCCGCGCGGCGATGTGCTGCCCTGCCATGCGGCCGAAACCATCGACGGCATGCGCTTTGACAACCTGCGCGAGCGGTCGCTGGCCGACATCTGGAACAACGGCGAGGCCTTCGTGCGCTTCCGCGGCACCGCATGGATGCCGGAGGTCTGCCAGGGCTGCCCCAAGCACGAGATCGACTGGGGCGGCTGCCGTTGCCAGGCGCTGGCGCTCAGTGGCGATGCCGCCACGCTGGACCCGGTCTGCGAACGCTCGCCGCGGCATGCCGAGGTACGCGCCACCGCCGAACGCGAGGCCGCCGCACCGCCGCCGGAGTTCGTCTACCGCCGCCCCGGCCGTCCCGAACGCGTGGCATCGGCCAGCGTAGACGCACGAACCGCCGACGCACCGTAGCCGGCTGCGGCAGGCGCGGGCTAGCGTCTACACTAGCCGCCTCTTCTGATCGGATGGCATCCATGTCGCTCGCGCGCCGCATTCCCTTGCTGGTCTGCCTGACCCTCGCCTTGAACGCCGCTCCGGCCCTCGCGCAGCGCGCGGTGCAGGGCGACCTGCAATCGCAGATGAGCGCCGAACAGTTCAAGGCCGCCGGCCTGGACAAGCTCGATGCCGGCGAACTGGCCGCGCTCAACGACTGGCTGCAGGGCAAGGTCGCCAAGGAAGCTGCGGTCGTGGTCGAACAGGCCAAGGAGGCCGGCCGCCAGGAAGTGATCGTCAAGAACCGCGGCTTCTTCGATTTCGGCAGCAACGAGCCGATCGAGAGCAACATCGTCGGCGAGTTCAAGGGCTTTTCGAAGGGGCGCGTGTACACGCTGGCCAATGGCCAGGACTGGGAACAGACCGACGCTGCGACGCTGTCGGGCGTGCGTAAGGAGGCCCCCAAGGTCAAGATCAAGCCGGGTCTGGTCGGCGTGTGGTATCTGCAGATCGAGGGCTACAACACGCAGGCCAAGGTGCGCCGGGTCAAGTAAGCGCGTCCGGGCATTGCCGGCCCGCCACCGCAGACTGAGCAGGCCACCCGGAGAACACGCATGCGTTCGATGACACGTTGCAGCCTGGGGTTGCTGGCGTCGCTGACCTGGTTCTCAGGCACTGCGCCTGCAGATGCGGCCACTGCGACCACCCTGTCAGCGCAGCAGTGCGCCGATGCGCCCGAGGTCGGCATCGACCAGGCGCTGGTGTGCTATCACGATGCCATCGAGCGCCAACCGCTGGTCTACCGGCGCGTGGCCACCCGCACGGTGGACGGTGTCGAAAGGCGCGACTACCTGCTGACCTCGCAGCAGTGGTCGCCGGAGGATCTGGTGCAGCCGGCCAGCTGGCAGCACGATGTGGCGATCTACGTCCCGGCAGATGCGTTGCCGACGCGTGCGCTGCTGATCTCCACCAATGGCACCCGCCAACCGGCCGATGGCGGCGCGCCACAACCGCCCAGCGAATTGCCACCCGAGGCCCTGGCCGCATTGGCGCGGCGCAGCCGCACCGTGGTGATCGCGCTCGGCGATCTGCCCAGCCAGGCACTGACCTATCGCAACGATGGCATGCCGCGCCGCGAAGACGACAGCGTCGCCTACAGCTGGTCGCTGTTCCTGGCGTCGCCGCAACGACGCAAGACCATGCCGCTGCACGTACCAATGGCCGCGGCGATCGCGCGCACCATGAGCCTGGCCGAACGCGAATTGGCGCCGTTGCAGATTCATCGCTTCATCCTCGCCGGCGCCTCCAAGCGTGGTTGGGCCAGCTGGCACGCCACCATCGCCGATGCGCGCGTGGAGGCCGTGGTGCCGTTCGTGATCGACATCCTCAATCTGCCGGCCGTGCTCGAGCACATGTCCCGGGCCTATGGCGGCAACTGGCCGATCGCATTCGGCGCCTACGCCAGGCAGGGAATCACCGCGCAGCTGCACACGCCGGCATTTGCGCAACTGGTACAACTGCAGAACCCGCTGAGTTATCTGCACACGCCGCAGCGCAAACGCCTGGCCGTGCCCAAGTACATCGTCAATGCCAGCGGCGACGATTTCTTCCTGCCGGACAACACGCAGTTCTTCTACGACGCGCTGCCCGGCAGCAAGGCGCTGCGCATGGTGCCCAACAGCGCGCATAACGGCATCCGCGCCTCCATCGTCGACAGCCTAGTGCCCTTCGTGACCCGGCTGCAGCAGCAGCGTGCATTGCCAAAGGTGCGCGATTCCCTGCACGCAGGCGAACACCCGCAGATCCGCTTCCAGTCGTCCGAGCGCCCTGCGCAATTGCGTCTGTGGCAGGCGCGCAACCCGGCAGCGCGCGATTTCCGCTATGCCTGCGGCATTCGTTACAGCGCCACGCCGATCACACCTGCACGCGGCAACACGGTGTCGGTACCAGTGCAGATTCCCGATGCCGGCTGGAGCGCGTACTTCGTCGAGGCCACCTACGCGGACGGCTTCGTCGCCACCAGCCAGACCTACGTGCTCGGCAAGCAGCACTACCCGACGCAGGCGCCACTCACCGACGGTGCGGCCTGCAGCACCTTGCCGGGCGCTGCCTCTGCGGCGGCTGCGCGCTGAGCCGGCGACTGCGCGAGCGCTGACGCAATCAGGCTGGCGGTAGCGACCGCCGAAGCCAATGTCGATGCCACGGAGCGATATCGGCGCCAATCAGCGTCCAGATCGCGACAACAGACGCGACCGTTGCGACGACGCAATGCGGCGTGCGCGCTCTCCCGCACTGCGCAATCACGACCATGCAGACAGCCCTGAAATGGGCGATTTTGCACTTGAGTCTGCCAGCAAGATCGATCCAACCCGACTGAACCATTGACATCGTTGTCACCAACTTCTACACAGGCCGCTACTCGCCGATCGCATTGGCCGCTCGGACGAATCCAAAGGACTGCACGTGGCTGCGACTTCGCGTTCTGCTCTCGCTTCTGGCTTGCCCACCACACCGATTGCCACCGGCTTTATCGCAGCCGACGTGGGTGGCACGCATGTGCGGGTCGGCCACATCGCGCGGGCAGGTACTGCTGCGACCGAGCTGTCGCATTACCGCACCTACCGCTGCGTCGAACACGCCAGTCTGGACGCCATCCTTGCCGACTTCCTGCAGCAACGGCGCGACGTCGAGGCGGTGGTGATCGCCAGTGCCGGGGTCGCGCTGGACGATGGCAGCTTCATCAGCAACAACCTGCCGTGGACGATTTCGCCTGGCCGCATTCGCGCCGCGCTCGCCGTGCCCAGCGTGCACCTGGTCAACGACTTCGAAGCGGTGGCCTACGCCGCACCGCTGATGGAACAACGCGCCGCGCTGCAACTGAGCGGGCCGACGCCGCGACATGCGCGCGCCAGCGGCCCGATCCTGGTGGTCGGTCCCGGCACCGGGCTGGGTGCGGCGGTCTGGATCGATGCCAAGCCACGCGCGATCGTGCTCGCCACCGAAGCCGGCCAGGTTGCCCTGGCCAGCAACGACGAGATGGAACTGCAGGTGCTGCGGATCCTGCTGCGTGGCGAGCGCTATCTGCCGCTCGAACATGTGCTGTCCGGGCCCGGCCTGCTGCATCTGTACAACGCCCTGTGCGAACTGCAGGGCGCCACGCCCCGCCATCGGCTGCCGGCCGCAATCACGCATGCCGCGCTGCACGAAGACGATGCATTGGCACGCGATTGCCTGCAGGTCTTTTGCGCCATCCTGGGCAGCGCGGTCGGCGACATGGCGCTGGCCTATGGCGCCGCCGGCGGTATCTATCTGGCCGGCGGCTTTTTGCCGACGATCGGGCCGTTCCTGCAGAACAGCCGTTTTCGCGAGCGTTTTCTGGCCAAGGGACGCATGCGCGCGATGCTCGAACGCATTCCGGTCAAGCTGGTCGAGCACGGGCAACTGGGCGTGCTCGGCGCGGCCAACTGGTATCTGCAACACCACGCTGACCTGACGTAAGCGATCCACCACGCGCTCGGTCCCGGGCGCGCGTCTGCAAGACCCCGCATCCGGCGAGCAGCAGCCCGCCGTCCATCCCTGTGCGTGATGAGGAGAGACATCATGAAATACAGCACCACCCTGCTGTCCAGCGCGATCGCGTTGTCGCTGGCATTCGCTGCGCAAGCCCAGGACGCGGTCGACCAGGCCACCGATCTGGATGCCGTGCAGGTAGTCGGCATCCGTGCCAGCCTGGAAAAATCGCTCGACACCAAACGCAACAACGCCGGCATTTCCGAAGCCATCACCGCCGAAGACATCGGCAAGTTTCCAAGCACCAACGTGGCCGAGGCGCTGTCGCAGATTCCCGGCGTCACCCTGGACCGGCGCTTTGGCCAGGGCGAGCGCGTCAGCATCGACGGCACCGACCCCAGCCTCAATCTGTCCTTCCTGGACGGCCATCCGGTGGCGCAGGCGATCTGGCTCTACGGCGAGCAACCCAGCCGCGGATTCGACTACACCTTGCTGGCGCCGCAGATCCTGGGCCGCGCGGAAATCCTCAAATCCTCCGAAGCACGCCTGACCGAAGGCAGCCTGGGCGGCACCGTGTTGATGCACACCCGGCAACCGCTGGACCTGGACGTCAACGAGGTGGCCGCCTCCATCGGCTACAGCTACAGCGCGCAGGCCAGCGAAGGCAAACCGAACGCGGCGCTGCTATATAGCTGGAAGAACGCGGCCGACACCTTCGGCATCGCGGTGTCGGCGCAGCATTACGAAGAACGTGTCGATCGTCGCGGTATGGAAGTGTTCGGCTATGCGCCGGCCAGCACCTTCGCCAACGCCGCGGGCGGCGTGCCCGCCGATGCAGACGTGCCCAACTCGATCAACGCGGCCTGGTTCCAGCAGGATCGCGAGCGCGACAGCGCAGTGGTCAACCTGCAGCTCAAGCCCAGCCAGGCGCTGGAATTCAACCTCAGCGGCCTGTACATCAACGAGAACTTCGACAACTACAACCAGTCGATGTACAGCTTTTTGACCTGGAATGCCGGCACGGTGGCGGCGGTGGACCAACTCGGCGGCCTGCGCAACGGTGTGGTGACCAGCGGGCATTCCGGCGCCAATGCCGACCCGCTCGGCGGCACCGTGATCTACGACAACAACGTGCGCGAATCGGAAGTCACCACCAAGGGCCTGGACCTGCGCGGCGCATTCCGCGGCGATGGCTGGGGATTGAATGGGCAGGTGGGCCAAAGCAGATCCGAGAACAAGGACCTGTCGCAGTATTTCATCGAGCCGTTCTACAACGGCGGCTTCAGCTGGGACACGCGGCGCGGCATCCGTTTCGACGATCCGACGCGTGCGCGCGATCCGGCCAACTGGGGCTCGGCCGGCGGCTGGTTCGGCAATAACGGCATCTTTTCAACCGAGAGCAAGGACACCTACGGCCAACTCGATCTGAATCTGCAGTTCGACAGCGTGTTCAACCAACTGCTGCTGGGCGTGCGCCATGGCAAGCATGAGGAGCGCTTCGAGCTCAACGTCTATGGCGGCGTGACGCCGGGCACGCTGGCCGATGTAGGCACGATCGGGCTGACCGATCTGCAGGATTTCTATCCGGACCACGGCCGGCATGTGCAGGCAGGCCGCAACAACGTGCTGAACTGGATCCGCAACAGCCCGGTCGACTACGGCGCGCCGGATCCGGCCAGCTACCTCAACAACACCTGGGCGCTGCAGCAGACCAACAACGCCGCCTATGCCCAGTTGAATTTCTCCGGCGGCGGCCTGCGCGGCAATCTCGGGCTGCGTTATGTCGATTCGAAGACCGAGGGCAGCGGCTTCGTCTACAGCGGCACGCCCACACTGCAGAACGCCGACAACCTGTGGCAGACCCGCACGCGCAAGGAGGATTTCCTGCTGCCTTCGCTCACGCTGTCCTACGAGGCGGCCGACGATTGGGTGTTCCGCTTTGCCGCAGCCAAGGTGATCGCCTGGGCACCGTACAACCAGATGGTCAACAACACCTTCCTCAACGACACCACGCTGACCGGCAGCGGCGGCAATGCCGAGCTGTCGCCGTACGAATCCTGGAACTTCAACCTGTCGGCCGAGTATTACTTCGCCCAGCAGTCGGTGGTGGCGTGGTCGCTGTTCTACAAGAAGATCGACAACTACATCGACACCAGCGCCAGCGTGGAGCGCCAGTACAACGCGCTGCGCGATACCGCGCCGCAGAGCTGGGCGCAGTTGCTCGGCAGCAACGGCTGCAGCGCAGATGGTTATTGCGATTACAGCATCCAGCGGCCACGCAACGCCGGCGATGGCAAGGTCAAGGGCTTCAACATCGCGTTCCAGCAGCCGTTCGGCGACAGCGGCTTTGGTTTGACCGCCAACTACACCTACGCCAATGGCGAAAACAACACCGGCGATGCCCTGCCCTACCAGTCGCGCAACAGCGTGGCAGTCAGCCCGTACTACGAAAAAGGCCCGCTCAACGCACGGCTGACCTACAACTGGCGCGACAGCTATCTGGCCGGCGGTTACGTGGCCGGCGCCGCGCCGGCAAGCGTGGATGACTACGCCGAACTCGGCGCGAGCATCGGCTATGCGTTCAGCCCGAACTGGTCGCTGCAGATCGACGCGCAGAACCTGCTGGACGAGCAATACCTGCAGTATCTCGGCGACACCGACCATCTGGCCGGTCGCTACAGCAGCGGGCGCCGCTACATGGCGAGCCTGCACATGAAGTTCTGACAACGGCTGGCAACAGGACGGCGCGCACCGCCAGGCGTTGCGGCCGGTGCCCGCAACCGGCATGTACCGAGCGTACACGCCGGTTCCGCGCATCGCCCATGCCCAGCTGACCACTGCGCGCTGGGTTGCGTTCACCGCTCAAAGCGCAGTGCTCGGCCTGAGTGGCCAGTCGGTGGCAGGACCAGCGCCGACACAACGCCGTGGCGCTGGCGATGGCGGCAAGCCGTCGTCACCAGCGCCTCCGGCTCCAGTCAGTTGCGCAACGCGGCCACCCGCTGCGACAGCTTCTTCGCCGACACGCCCGATTTGGCACCCAGCTCCTGCGCGAATACCGACACGCGCAATTCCTCCAGGTCCCAGCGTAGCGACTGCCATTCATCACGTTGCTGCAGACCGCGCGCAGCCGCCTGGTCCAATGCATCCACGAACGGCTTGAGTTCGAGCATGCGCGCCTGGTCGCGGGCCGGATCGCGTTTGGCGCGCTCGGTCCGCAGGATCATCGCCTTGAGATAGCGCGGGTAATTGGCCAGCGCCTCGGCCGGTGTTTCGCGCAGGAAGCCGGCGTGCACCAGCGCACGCAGCTGCTGCTCCATATCGTCCAGGTTGCCACGCGCCCAGCCCATCAACGGCGCTTCCAGCAGGGGCTTGAGCTCGGCCACCGCGGCGAGAATGCTTTCGGCCAGCTTCAGCCGCTCCATCGCCTCGCCGAACAGGCGCTTGATCGCCTCGTCGCGGCGCTGCGCAAAGGCACCGGGGTCGCGGATCGCGCCCAGGCCATCGGCCAGCACCGCGTTGAGCGCGGCATCGACCAGATCGCCGCGCAGGCGCTCCTGCGACTCGATCGCCGCGTACAGCAGGCCAGTCTTGGGCGACACCGGCAACTGCTTGCGCGCCTGCCTGATCTTGTCGGCCAGCGCGATTTCCAGCAGCCGGCGCACGCCGCGCGGATGCGCCTGCGCCGCCTCGTTGCGGTCGGCAAAGATACGCAACGCCGCGTCTTCGCCCTGATCCACCAGCGCCGGATAGGCCGGCACGCCGGCTTCGCCGGCAACCTGTTCGGGAATCGGCGTGGACGGAAAATCGCGCAAGCCCTCGGCAGCCAGCGCGCGCCCTGCACGCGCGGCGAAGGCCTGGCCGGCACGCTCGCCAAAGCGGGCGCGCAATCCATCCAGATCGCGCGACTCGGCCAGCACCTTGCCGTCGTCATCGCGCAGGCGCAGGTTCATCAGCAGATGCGTGTCCAGCGACTCTTCGTCGAAATCCAGCGCCGCCACCTGCGTGCCGGTGGTCTTGGTCAGAAAGCGCGCCAGCTCGCCGCGGATGTCGTCGGCCGAGGCGATGCTGTAGGCCTCGTAGAACGCGCGCCCGAAATCCGGGGCCGGCACATAGTTGCGCCGCTGCGCCTTGGGCAGGCTGCGGATCAAGGCCGATGCCTTGTCGGCAACGAAGCCCGGCGCCAGCCACGACAGCCGCGCCGGATCCAGCGCGTTGAGCAGGTGCAGCGGCACGTCCAGCGTCACGCCGTCATCGATGGCGCCCGGCTCGAAGCGGTAATGCAGCGGCAACCGCGCATCGCCCAGCGGGAAATACTTCGGAAAACGATCGGCCTCGCTGCCTTCGCCCGGCAACAGGTCGTTCAAGCTCCAGTGCAGGCTGCGGCGCTTGTCCGGCGGCAGGGTTTTCCACCACGCATCCAGCCCGCTGGCCGAATGCAGTTCGGCCGGGATACGGTCCAGATACCAGCGCGCCTGCCAGTCCTCGTCGGCCACGATGCCGGCGCGGCGCAGCTTGGCTTCTTCTTCGCGCGCCTGCTCCAGCACTTTGAGGTTGTCGGCGATGAACGCCGCACGCGTATTGATCTCGCCCGTGACCAGGCCCTGGCGTACGAACAGGTCATGCGCGCCGGCCGGGTCGATCTTGCCGAAATGGACCGGCTTCTTCGGCGCCAGCACCAGGCCGAACAGGCTGATCTGTTCGGACGCCACCACCTGCCCCTGCGCACGCGACCAATGCGGGTCGAAATGCTTGCGTGCCAGCAGATGCCCCAGCTCGGCGATCGCCCAGTCCGGCTCGATCGCGGCATTGGTCATGCCCCAGACTTTTTGCGTGTCCAGCAGCGTAGCCGCCAGAATCCACGGCGGCGGCTTGCGTGCCAATGCCGAGCCGGGGAACGGCACGAACCGGCGTTGCCGCGCCGCGAGAAAGTCGCCTTTTTCGGTGCGATGGCCGATCTGCGTGGGCAGGCCGGCCAGCAGCGCGCGGTGCAGGGCCTGATACGCCGCTGCACGTTCGCGCTCGCTGGTGCGTGCCGTGGCTTCGGCCGCTTCGGCCTGTTTGGCGGCAGCGGCAGAGGTGGATTGTGCAGGTGGCGCGTTCGGATCCGGCTTGCCTTCGCGTGCCAGCCGCGCAGCGCGATGCAGCTGCCCGCGCGTGGGCCGGTTGGCGTTGTGCCCATCCTCGCGCGCAGGCGCGCTGGCACCGGCCAGCAGTGGCGCCAGCATCGCGGTGGCCGGCTCTTCGCTCCAACCCAGCTCTTCGCACAACAGGCGCAGCTGCCGATGCAGCTCACGCCATTCGCGCATGCGCAGGAAGCCGAGAAAATGCCGGTTACACCAGTCGCGCAGCTTGGACTGGGTGAGATCTTCGTGCACCTGTCGGTAGGCCTCCCACAAGCGCAGGATGCCGACGAATTCCGAGCGTGCATCGGCAAACAACGTATGCGCGTTGTCGGCCGCTTCGCGTGCCTCGGGCGGGCGCTCGCGCGGATCCTGGATGCCCAGGAAGGCGGCGATGATGATCATCTCGCGCAGGCAGCCGTGCTGTTGCGCGGCCACCAGCATGCGCGCCAGCTTGACGTCCACCGGCAGGCGCGCCATCTGGCGGCCGGTCGCGGTCAGGCGGCGGTTGCCGTCGATCGCGCCCAGCTCCAGCAACTGCTGCCAGCCATCGGCGACCGCACGCTCGTCCGGCGCTTCCAGGAACGGGAAATCCTCGATCCGCCCCAGCCCCAGTTGCAGCATGCGCAGGATCACGCCCGACAGCGACGAGCGACGGATTTCCGGATCGGTGAATGCAGGCCGCGCGGCAAAGTCCGCTTCGGCATACAGGCGGTAGCAGATGCCCTCGGCAATGCGCCCGCAGCGGCCCATGCGCTGGTTGGCGCTGGCCTGCGAGATCGGCTCGATATGCAGCCGGTCCAGCTTCTGGCGCGGGCTGTAGCGCTTGATCCGCGCAAAACCCGGGTCCACCACGTAACGGATGCGCGGCACCGTCAGCGAGGTTTCGGCCACATTGGTGGCCAGCACCAGGCGCCGACGCGGCCCCGGGTTGAACACGCGGTCCTGGTCGGCCGCCGACAGCCGCGCGTACAGCGGCACCACTTCGGTTTCGCGGTACTTGCGCCGTTCCAGCGACTGGTGCGCATCGCGGATCTCGCGCTCGCCGGGCAGGAACATCAGCACGTCGCCACGCGGATCGATGCGGGTGATCTCGTCGATCGCCGCCACGATCGCATCGTTGACGGTGCGTTCGCCATCGCGGCCATTGCCACGCTCGCCGTCGTCAGTGTCGCCGGCCTCGCCTTCGAGCGGCCGGTAGCGCACTTCGACCGGGAAGGTGCGGCCTTCCACATCGATCACCGGCGCATTGTCGAAATGCTGCGCAAAGCGCTCGGTATCGATGGTGGCCGAGGTGACAATCAACTTGAGATCGGAGCGCTTTTGCAGCAACTGCTTGAGATAGCCCAGCAAAAAATCGATGTTGAGGCTGCGTTCGTGCGCTTCGTCCACGATGATGGTGTCGTAGGCCGACAACCAGCGGTCGCTGGCGATCTCGGCCAGCAGGATGCCGTCGGTCATGAACTTGATCCGCGACTGCTCGCCGACCCGGTCGGTGAAGCGCACCTGGAAGCCCACCGTGGTGCCCAACGGCGTCTTCAGCTCCTCGGCCACGCGCGCCGCCACCGCGCGCGCGGCGATCCGGCGTGGCTGGGTGCAGCCGATCATGCCGGCCGCACCGCGCCCGGCCGCCAGACACAGCTTGGGCAGCTGGGTGGTCTTGCCCGAGCCGGTTTCGCCGGCGATGACAACCACTTGATGGTCACGGATCAGCGCGATGATGCGCTCGGCCTCGCGCGCGATCGGCAGTTGCTCATCGAGTGTGATGGCCGGCTGCTGCTCGGCGCGCGCCTGACGTTGCGCCTGCGACGCCGCCAGCGCCTGCTCGAAGGCCTCGCGCACCTGCGGGTTGCCGGGCTTGCCTTGCCAGCGCGACCATAGACCGAGCAGCCGGCCACGGTCGCGGCTCATCGCGCCATCGACGGCGCGGCGGCGCTCACGCAAGGTGTTGGCAAGGTCGGTGTCGATAGCGCTCATTGATGGAAAAATGTGAAAGATTGAATGACAAGAGATCCTTTAGCCTGTCTATTGTGACCCGATATCAGTTTCCTCAGGAGGACCATCCACATGTCCAAGAAAAAGAACGCCAACAAGCCCGTCGTCATCAATGAAGCATTGGACGCACTGCCGGTCGCCGCAGCATCGGCACCACACATCGATATCGGGATCAAGGACAGCGATCGCAAGCAGATCTCCGACGGTCTGGCCCGCTACATGGCTGACGCCTTCACCTTGTATCTGAAGACCCACAACTTCCACTGGAATGTCACCGGGTCGATGTTCAACTCGCTGCACACCATGTTCGAGACCCAGTACACCGAGCAGTGGGCCGCGCTGGACGAAGTGGCCGAGCGCATCCGTGCCCTGGGCTACAACGCACCGGGCTCGTACAGCGAGTTCGTCGCCCTGACCTCGATCCCGGAAGAACAGGGGCTGAGCGACAGCGCCGACTGGCGTGAAATGGTGCGCCAGCTGGTCAGCGGCAACGAAGCGGTCTGCCGCACCGCACGCAAGGTGCTGGGCACCGCCGACGACGCCGGCGACGACCCGACCGTGGACCTGCTGACCCAGCGCCTGCAGACCCACGAGAAGTACGCCTGGATGCTGCGTTCGTTGCTGCAGTAACCCCCTGGGCTTCACCCCCGCGGGTTTGCCCAAGGTTTCGCTGCGCCGAAACCTTGGGCCCCTGCTCCATAAGTTAGACACAGAGCCCCTCGCCCCTTGGAGCGAGGAGCACAGCTGGCGCGCCATGGGCGCGCGTGCTTTGGAGTGCTCGCGCCGAAAGCGCGGGCCGGGGCGCGGAGCGGGGCTTGGGGTGAGCGTACGGAGCGAAGCTCCAGTCGCCTCGAGCAACGCTCGGCCACCGGCAATTTCCCACGCCGCACGCCCCATATCCAGCAACGTCCGCATCAGCACTCGCAGGCACACCCACCACATCGCGGCAATCCCCGACGCAGCATTGCGCAACAGCGTCAGCCTGACACCGACCAGGGCTTGACCCGCGCGGTATCCTAGACGGATGTCTTCCCCCGCCCACGAACTGCTCAGCCGCGTCTTCGGTTACGACGACTTCCGCGGCCCACAGCAAGCCATTGTCGAACACGTCGCTGCGGGTAACGATGCCCTGGTGCTGATGCCCACCGGTGGCGGCAAGTCGCTGTGCTATCAAGTGCCGGCGCTGTTACGCGACGGCATCGGCATTGTGGTCTCGCCGCTGATCGCGCTGATGCAGGACCAGGTCGAGGCCTTGCGCCAGCTCGGCGTGCGCGCCGAATTCCTCAATTCCACCCTGGACGCGGAGAACGCCCAGCGGGTCGAACGCGCCCTGCTGTCGGGCGATCTGGACCTGCTCTACGTCGCCCCGGAGCGCCTGCTGAACCCGCGCTTCCTGTCCTTGCTGGAACGCAGCCGCATCGCACTGTTCGCCATCGACGAGGCGCATTGCGTTTCGCAATGGGGCCACGATTTCCGTCCCGAATACCGCCAGCTCACGGTGCTGCACGAACGCTGGCCGCACATCCCGCGCATGGCGCTGACCGCCACTGCCGATCCGCCGACCCAGCGCGAGATCGCCGAACGCCTGGACCTGGTCGACGCGCGCCACTTCGTCAGCTCCTTCGACCGCCCCAACATCCGTTACACCGTGGTGCAGAAGGACAACGCGCGCAAGCAGCTGCAGGAGTTTCTGGGCCGCCACCGCGGCTCGGCCGGCATCGTCTATGCGATGTCGCGGCGCAAGGTCGAGGAGACCGCGCAGTATCTGTGCTCGCAGGGCTTCAACGCCCTGCCCTACCATGCCGGCCTGCCGGCCGAGGTGCGCGCGGAAAACCAGCGCCGCTTCCTGCGCGAGGACGGCATCATCATGACCGCCACGATCGCCTTCGGCATGGGTATCGACAAGCCGGACGTGCGCTTCGTGGCGCATGTGGATCTGCCAAAATCGCTGGAAGGCTACTACCAGGAAACCGGCCGCGCCGGCCGCGATGGCGACCCCGCCGAGGCCTGGCTCTGCTATGGTCTGGGCGATGTGGTGCTGCTCAAGCAGATGATCGAACAGGGCGAAGCGGCCGAGGAGCGCAAGCGGCTGGAGCGCGCCAAGCTCGATCACCTGCTCGGCTACTGCGAATCGATGCAATGCCGCCGCCAGGTGCTGCTGGCCGGCTTCGGCGAGACCTATCCCAAGCCCTGCGGCAACTGCGACAACTGCCTGACGCCTGCCGCCGCCTGGGACGCCACCGTGGCCTCGCAGAAGGCGCTCAGTTGCGTGTACCGCAGCGGGCAGCGCTTCGGTGTCGGCCACCTGATCGACATCCTGCGCGGCAGCGAGAACGAGCGCATCAAGCAGCTCGGCCACGACCAGCTGAGCACCTACGGCATCGGCCGCGACCTGGACGAGCGCACCTGGCGCGGGGTGTTCCGCCAGCTGGTGGCGGCCAGCCTGCTGGAGGTCGACAGCGAGGGCCACGGCGGGCTGCGCCTGACCGATGCCAGCCGCCAGGTGCTCAAGGGCGAGCGCCAGGTGATGATGCGGCGCGAGAACCCGGCTGCCGGGCGCGAGCGCAGCGCGCAGCGGACCGGCCTGCCGGTGCAGCCGCAGGATCTGGTGCTGTTCAATGCCTTGCGCGGCCTGCGCGCGGAGCTGGCCAAGGAGCAGAATGTGCCGGCCTTCGTGATCTTCCATGACAGCACGCTGCGCAATATCGCCGAACAGCGGCCGACCAGCATCGATGCACTGTCGCGTGTCGGCGGTATCGGTGGCGGCAAACTGGCCCGCTATGGCGCGCAACTGATCGAGATCGTGCGCGAGCAGGGCTGATGCAACGGCATGTGTCATCGCAGTGGCGGCGCTGGCACAAAAATCCGCAGAATCGACAGCGCGCATTCAATCAGCCGTTGCTAGTTTCACAAGGCGATCTGGCACGCGCTGTCAGTCCCTCTTGAGTAGAGTCCACCCATGAAACGCAGCCTGCTTCTTCTGGCCACTCTGTTTGCCGCCGGCAGCGCACTCGCCCAGGCCGGCGAGAGCAGTGCCGAGCCGGGGTCGGCGCGGTCGCTGGACCTGAGCGTTCCGCAAGCCCCGGTGCAGTACCGCTCCGACCCCGAATACAGCACCGACCCGCCGGGCACCTTCTACGGCGACAAGAGCGGCCCCAAGCCTGCGTTGACCCGCCCCAGCGCGGCCTCGCTCGCCGCCGAACGCGCCGAACAATGCCAGGGCAAGCTGCATGGCGCGGTCGAAACCGGCATGGGCTATTCCAACCGCGGCGGCAACAGCAACTGGCAGGCCGTCAACCTGAATTCCTGCAAGACCTATTACGACGACGACGGCAAGGCGCACCAGATCGGCGTCAGCATCAGCGTCGGACGCGGCGAAGGCGCGCTGTTCGGGCCGCGCTACGGCCCCGGCGGCTACGGCCCTGGCCCGTTCGGTTGGTAACCGTACGGCTCCGTCTGCGTTGACAGAGGGTTCACTGCCGCATCGCTGAGAATGTGGCCTGCCTTACGAGACGTGCTCATGTCACAGAACAAGGAACGGCCAGTTGTATTCGTCGTCGAAGACGGCGATGGCACCCGACAACTCAGCTGCCTTGTGCTGGAAAGCTATGGTTTTACCTGCCGTAGCGCAGGCTCGGTCGAAGAAGCGCTGACCCTGATCGAAAGCGACCCGCGCGTCGATGTGCTGTTTTCCGACATCCATTTCCCGGGCGGTCTGACCGGCGTGGACCTGGCGCTCAAGACGGCGCACGCGCCCTACAACCTGCCGGTGCTGCTGACCTCCGGCCTGGCGGTCGAGTATGTGGAAGAGATCCTGCCGGACGGCGTGGCCTTCCTCGAAAAGCCCTATACCCCCGAGCAGCTGCTGAGCGCGATCCGCAGCGTGATGGCCAAGCATCGGGTGCTCCCTACCCCGGTCGCATAAGGGCAGCGGCGCGGCGCAGATCGATATGCCGGCTTCCGCTGCAGCTCGACCTTCGGTGATGTGACCAGGCTCGGGTACGGATGGACGCATCCCGATGGGACGACAATTGTCGGAAACGTCCCGACAGACTGTCGGCGCGGCCCCGATTTACGTGATGCGCACCTCATTTAGACTGCAGCCACCGGACGCGAGGCCTGTTGGGCCGCTCAACTCGCGAGGCGCTGAGCACGCCCCTGCCGGAACATTGCCGGCACGGGTGAGACGCACCACGTCGTGGTTGATTGGTCGTCCGCTAGCTTGGCTACACGCGCTTTCTCGGAAGAAGAAGGCATTCGTGCGCAAGCGCAGACGGCT
The DNA here is from genome assembly GCF_040202355.2 of Xanthomonas sp. WHRI 7064. Taxonomy (NCBI): domain Bacteria; kingdom Pseudomonadati; phylum Pseudomonadota; class Gammaproteobacteria; order Lysobacterales; family Lysobacteraceae; genus Xanthomonas; species Xanthomonas sp. WHRI 7064. The sequence continues at coordinate 3,469,754 of NZ_CP167821.1, forward strand.
CAACTGAGTTTGCAGCCGAACCGCTTGATGACACTCCGGCTCGTGTGTCCAAACTCCAACGCTACGAAACTCTCCAACCTGCAGCTCGATCCGTGCTGATGCTGGTTGTGGCTGAGTCACGCGCTGGCCTTGTCTGCGCATTGAATTGATCAAGGACATAGCGATCTCCAAACGCTGCTGCTTATGCGCTTGTGGCTTGAGACTTATCGGCTTGCCGTTGCCGCCAGCACAGCGGCAGTGCGCCGGTATTACCACGGCAGCGCCGGCAGGCAGATGCCCAGCAAGCGCGCTCGCAGCTGTAGCGTGCTCTTGCGCGAATGCCGATGCACCGCTGCTGCGAGGGACGAATGCAGCGTATTTCACGCCATCAAGCAGGCCGCTCGCTAGGCTGATGTCAGTGCAGCACTTGGCTGCGAAGACTTTCAGGAAATTCTCATGGGCGACAATTCGTTTCTGTCACCGGCCTTCGTCATTTTGGTTATCGGCGTGATCGCTGTGGTGTTCTGGCTGGTGACGCGCGCCAAGAAGAAGCGCAACAAGAAGTAAGCAACACAGGAGGTGCGCCAGACATCGGGATGCCACATAGCCTGCGCTTGATGCGCACTGAGTTGCTGATGCCAAGCGCCGGTCCAGGCCGGCCTCTGCCTGGCATGGCATGGCTAACAAGCACTACTTCCCGCGTAACAGCGCACCAGTGCGGAAGCTGTCTGGACCGCAAGGCCCCCCGCAGCGATATCGCTGCGTTGAGGCCGCACGGCATTTGATGCACATACCGCGTCACCAGCATCGGCAGACGACCGCGTTGCGACCAGGCGCGCAGGAAACCGACGCCAATCAGAACCGCTCGCCCGTCGGCAGATAGCGCCATTCACCGATGGCCAGCTTGCCCAGCGACACACGGCCCACGCGCAGGCGCCGGATGCTGACCACCTCCAGCCCCACCTCACCGCACATGTAACGCAGCTGGCCGGGTTGCACGTGCTTGATCGCAAACCGCAAGCGCTCTTCGTTCTGCCAGCTCACCTTGCACGGCGACAGGCTGCGCTGCTGATACACCAGGCCATGCGCAAGCCGCGCCATGCCATACGGGCGCAGCTCACCACGCACCTCCACCAGAAATTCCTGTTCGATCGAGGTCGCATCGGCACTGAGCCTGCGCAGCACGCGGCCGTCCTGGCTCAGCACCAGCAAGCCGCTCGCCTCTTCCTCCAGCGGCAGCGGCGCGTTCAAGCGCAGGAAGTGCCGCTTCAGCAGACGCATCTCGAGCTGGTCCAGTGCGCTGCGCGTTGCCGGCGTGGCCAGTGCCAGCGCCGCCTCGGCACTCATGCCTGCCGGTTTGTGCAGCAGCAGCGTGGCAGGCTCGGCAGCTGCGAGCACTGCGTCTTCCGCCAGCGTCACCTGCGCTGCAGTGGCCAAGGCTTGCGGCTCTTCGACCACGGCCCCGTCCACACTGACCCAGCCGCCTTCGATGTATTGCTGCGCCTCGCCACGCGAGCAGCCGAACAGCGCGGCCACGCATTTGTCGAGACGGATCGGATCGGACATCGGGCGAGCTCGGTTTCAGGGCACGGCAGTGTACGTGCTGGGTCGATGGATGCGTGAGGCCGGCTTCTGCACCGCCCGACAACATGGGAAACTGGGCGCTCACACAGGAGATTGCAGATGTTCATCAAGTTCGGCACCACCCGGGTCCGCCTCAACCATATCTCCGTCATCAGCGATCCCTTCAACGCAGGCGAAAACTTCGGCTCGTATTGCCACTCGGTCCGGGTCGGCCTGCTCTCCGGCGAGGAAATCTTTGCACGCTTCAATACCGAAAGCGGCGCCGAGCAGCTGCATGCAGAGGTGCTCGCTGCACTGGAAGGTTGAGCGCAAGACCCACAGTGCCGCCACGCGCGTGATGCCTCACGCGCGATGCACGGCGCCAACAACAGCAGCCGGCCATGCCGGCTTGCCAGGTGCACGTGGCAAGGCGGCCCAGTCGCACCGCATCAGAGCCGATCGAATCGCGTGCCCCTCCGCTGCACCGGCGCTGGCGCTGCTTGAAGACACGCGCATTGCCGGCATCGCGACACAGGACGAATTGGATCCTGTCTCAGCACCATCTTTGCCCTGGGTGCGTCGCCACCTGTCAGCAGAACGTCGGAAAATCGTTCCGCCGTTGGCACGCTTCGATCCAGCAATAACGCGAGAAACAAGCAATTTCTGCGCGCATGTCAGGCCGCTGCGGACGGCTGTCGGGAAATTTCTTCCACACGATGAATTCAATATAAGTACTTTCAAATACGAGCCTTTAGCTCGTCGCAATCCGGCCGCTAGCTGGGGCAAGACGCTCTGGTGGATGACCCATTCATCAAGCCCCTCAGTTGCACTACCTGGATGCGGTCATGAATACATATCTGCAACGCCTCAATGTCGGCCGCCGCTTGGGCATGGCCTTTGGCATCTTGATCCTATTGTCGGGCCTGCTTGTGGCCACCGGCCTAGTCACCATGTCCAACGCCCGTTTCGAGCTGGACACCATCGTCAACAGCAACATGGAGAGGATACAGCTGTCCTCGGAAATGCTCGACGCCAACACCAACGTGGCAATCGGCCTGCGCGACATCGTCATGGTCTCTGGCGACGCGGCCAATCGCCGTTCGATGGACATGATCGAAAAGAACCGCGCACGCTACAAGCAGGCACACGACGCCTTGGCCGCACTGCCCAGCAGCGCGGCTGAAAAACAGGCGCTCGACCTGGTGCAGGAAAAGCGCGACATCTCGGTCAAGCTCAATAACCAGATTCTCGAATACGGCCTCCGCGATCAGAACCAGGAAGCGCAGGCCTTGCTGCAAGGCGACGCCGCAGCGGCCATGGATGCGCAGCAGACGGCGATCCGCGAGAACGCTGCATTGGAGCGCCGCCTCAGCAAGGATGCCTATGCGGCCGCGGTTGCATCGATGCATCGAGGCAAAATCACCCTGGCCACCGGCGGCATTGCCGCACTGGTCATCAGCGGCCTGCTCGCATGGCTGATCACTCGCAGCCTGACCCAGCCGCTCAGCCAGGCCACACGCACTGCAGAAGCGATCGCGGCCGGCAACCTGCACAACGATGTGCACACCAATGCCAATGATGAAACCGGCCGTCTGCTCAAGGCCATGGACAAGATGCAGCTGCAGCTACGCAACCTGATCACCGCGCAAACCGACATGGCCAGGCATCACGACAACGGCCAGATCAGCTTCCGTATCGATGCGGCGGCATTCCCGGGCGACTATGGGCGCATGGCCAACGACACCAACCTGCTGGTTGCCTCGCACGTGGCAGTGCAGACCGACCTGGCACGCATCATGGGCCGGTATGCGGTTGGCGAACTCTCCGAAGACATGCAGCCGCTGCCCGGCGAAAAGGCCGTTTTCAGCGACACCATGTCGCAGGTCAAGCTCAACCTGTCGGCGATGAACCACGAGATCAAGCATCTCGCCCAGGCCGCCGCCAATGGCGACTTCAGCGCGCGCGGCGATGCCGAGCGCTTCCAGTTCGACTTCCGCATCATGGTCGAAAGCCTCAACCACCTGATGTCCACGGCCGACGGCAATCTGCAGTCGCTGTCGTCGTTGCTGCAGTCCATCGCCGCTGGCGACTTGACCGCACGCATGAGCGGCGAATTCCGCGGCGTGTTCGCACAGATGCGCGATGACGCCAACACCACGGCCAGCCAGCTGGCGCAGATCGTCGGCAACATCCAGGAGTCGGCCGTGTCGATCAACTCCGCGGCCAGCGAAATCGCCGCCGGCAACCAGGACCTGTCACAACGTACCGAACAGCAGGCAGCCAACCTCGAAGAAACCGCAGCATCGATGGAAGAGCTGACCTCCACCGTCAAGCAGAATGCCGAGAGCGCCCGCGAGGCCAACCAGCTGGCGATCGGCGCCGCACGCGTTGCCTCGCAAGGTGGCGAGGTGGTCGGCAAGGTGGTGGACACCATGACCGGTATCGAAGCCTCGTCCAGGAAGATTGCCGACATCATCAGCGTCATCGACGGCATCGCCTTCCAGACCAATATCCTGGCCTTGAACGCGGCGGTGGAAGCCGCCCGTGCCGGCGAGCAAGGCCGCGGCTTTGCCGTGGTGGCTTCGGAGGTGCGCACGCTCGCGCAGCGGTCCTCCGGCGCCGCCAGGGAGATCAAGGACCTCATCGACGACTCGGTGCAACGCGTGGCCGAGGGTTCGGCACTGGTGCACAGCGCTGGCAAGACCATGGGTGACGTGGTGGCCAGCGTGCAACGCGTCACCGACATCATGGGCGAGATTTCTGCAGCCTCGCAGGAGCAGTCGGCCGGCATCGAGCAGGTCAACCAGACCATCACGCATATGGACGAAACCACCCAGCAGAACGCCGCGCTGGTGGAAGAAGCCACTGCCGCCGCGCGCGCGATGGAAGAGCAGGCGGTGCAGCTCACCGATGCGGTGGCGATCTTCAAGATCGACGCACGCCAGACACGGCAGTCCGCTTCGCGCGTAGCGGCACCGGTCGCACAGCTGCTGAGCAAGGTCCGCAACGCCTGAGCCAGCAGCCGGCACTGCGCCGTCGACCGGGTCGTCGGTGCAGGCACGCTGATGCGACACCGCGGATGTGCCCGCAGCCATTGATGCCATCGCACACGCAGAAAGCGCCCGCCACGGCGCTTTCTGCGTCTATCCCGCACGCTCACCGGCATTCGGCGCAGACAGCTCAGGCACCCGCAACGCGCGCGCAGTGCACACAAAATAACCTGGAAAACAAGCACGCAAACCACTCAAAAGCGCTTGTTTCCAGCGCCATGCCTGGTTACGCTGCGCCGGTCGAAAGAGAGCAGGCCGGATGGTAGCCCGGCCACCGTCTGCAGCGCAGGCGGCATCTTAGCCATCGGTACCCACGACATCCGCAGCCGGCGATGCCGGCACTGCAGGTGTGTCCGTGCGTGCTCTCGTCACCGCTCGGCACGCCTTCTCAATCAGGAAGGATCACCCGTGAACACCAGCATCGACAGTCACGATCTGCATCACCCAATCAACGATGAGCATGCCAACGTGCATGCTTGCGCTTTCGCAGGGGACGCAGACGCAAAGCCATACGACGATGCCTTATCGCACTGGCAACAAGCCCATCTCGACGCGCGCGTGATCTGGCGGCGGCAGCTCATGCTCCAGGGCGGCATGTCGGTGCTGTTGGCGGCCTGGCAGATGCCGCATTCGCTGCGCTGGGAGTGGGAAGCCATCGACCTGCGGCAGGATCGACACCTGTGCGGCGGCAACTGCGATTCATCGCTGGCGGCAATGCGCGCTGCCGATGCCTGGCCGGCGCTGTGCGGTGACGAGTTCGCAGTGCTCACCTAACATCATGCAGCGCGGCAGCGCGTTGAACCGTTTTTCTGCCCCGACGCGGTGCCATGCCGGTGCGGCCGCGCAACAGCCGGCCCGCCGCGCTAGCGCGTGTAGAGGCCGGGACGATAGCGTTCCATCAGCGACTGCGGAGCCAGCGGCGGCGTGAAGCCGTAGCGCGCATAGAGACCATGCGCATCGCTGGTGGCCAGGCTGAAACGGCGCAGCCCCTGTAGATCGGGGTGCGCCATGACCGCATCCATCATTGCCTTGCCATAGCCCTTGCCCTGATGCTCGGGCAACACGAACACATCGCCCAGATAGGCGACGGTTGCATAGTCGGAAACCACCCGCGCAAACGCGACCTGCCCGCCCTGCAGAAACCCGCCGAAGCACAGCGAGTTGGCGATGGAGCGCTGTAGCACCGCCAGCGGGATGTCCCTGGCCCAGCTGCTGTGCTGCGCCAGGTAGCGATGGACCAGCGCAACATCGAGCTCGGAGTGATCGGTGGAAACGCGCAGCGGCGACATGACGACAACTCCGGCAACAGTAGGCCTCAGGGTAGCGCCTGCGCAGGCAGCAGCAACAGTGCGCACAGCACCAGCATGAATCCTGCGATCGCCGCATCCAGCACACGCCATGCGCGCGGATCGCGAAAGGCCGGCTGCAGCAAACGCGCGCCATAGCCCAGAGCGGAAAACCACGCGATGCTGGCCAGGCACGCACCCGACGCGAATGCCCAGCGCAGCTGGCCCGGATAACGCGCGGCCAAGCTGCCCAGCAGCAGCATCGTGTCCAGATAGACATGCGGGTTGAGAAAGGTAAATGCCAGGCACGCCAGCATGGCGCGCTGCCAGCGTTGCGCACCGGCCTGCGACGGCGCCAACCCGCTGGTGCCACGCCAGGCCCTGCGTGCAGCCAGCGCACCATATGCCGCGAGAAATGCAGCTCCCGCATAGCGAAGTCCCTGCAGCAGCTCCGGCCATTGCGTCACCAGCACGCCGATCCCGGCCACGCCCAGCACGATCAGCGCGATATCGCCGAACGCGCAGATCGCCACCACCAGACCGACATGCTGGCGCTGCAGTCCCTGCCGCAGCACGAATGCATTCTGCGCGCCGATTGCAATGATGAGACCTGCGCTGGCGATGAAGCCAGGGATTGCGGCTTGAAGTAACACGAGCACCTCCCGGATCACAGGCGCCAATGCTGGGCGTTCCACTGCAATTAGGAAAACTAAATCTTCTGTATCCTGCTTAGAACTTCTAATCCTGCCGAGTGTCATGGATCTTCTGCATCCGCAACTGGCCGCATTCGCTGCCGTTCTCGAAGAGGGCAGCTTCGACGCCGCTGCGCGTCGGCTGTCGGTGACGCCGTCGGCGATTTCGCAGCGGGTCAAGGCGCTGGAAGACCGGCTCGGCCAGGTGCTGGTGATCCGCAAGGCCCCCTGCCGCCCTACCCCGGCCGGCGAGCGCCTGCTGCGCCGGGTGAAGCCGATGCAGGTCCTGGAATCCGAAGCGATCGCCGACTTCCTCCACGGCGACAGCAGCGCCGGGCATCCGCGCACACTGGCCATCGCCGTCAACGACGACTCGCTGCAGACCTGGTTTCTGGCGGCCCTGTCGGCGCTGCACCGGGAGCACGGCGTTCTTTTCGATGTGCAGATGGACGACCAGGACCACACCCTGGAGCTGTTGCGCTCCGGGGCAGTGCTCGGTGCCGTCACCGCCGAGCGCAAGCCGCTGCAGGGCTGCAATGTGCAGGCGCTGGGAGTGATGCGTTACCACGCCATCGCGTCGGCCGCATTCGTTGCGACGCATTTCAAGCAGGGCTTCAGCGCAGCTGCGCTGGCCCACGCACCGATGCTGGTGTTCAACCGAAAGGACACGCTGCAGACCCGCTTCGTCCGCCGCATCACCCGTACGCAGGTGGCGCCGCCGATCCACTACCTGCCGACCTCGACCGGTTTTGTCGAAGCGGCCGCACGCGGACTCGGCTGGTGTCTGGCGCCGGAATCGATGGTCGTACCTGCCGTGCGCGACAGGCAGGTGGTCATCATCGACCCGACACGCTGGCTCGATGTGCCGCTGTACTGGCAATGCGCCGCGGTGCGCTCGAGCGCCTTGCAGCAGCTGGGCCAGGCCCTGCGCAAGGCCGCGTCTGCGAGCCTGCGCTGAGACCGGCCGTGCCGCACCGACGCTGGCAAAACACGATACCCAAGGCGCGCAGCTGCCGGCAGGCTATCGCACCGGATTGACGTGCAGATGCGGTCGCTACCCTGCCCGCGCGCGCGTGGCACAGCCGCGTTGCCCGGCATCCCGCTGCCGCCGCAGCGACAGCCGGGTCGCCGTGCCACGCCGAGCCTGCTAGCCTTTCCGCCTATTCCGTTGTGATTGCCGATCCGTCATGAAAAAAGCCGTTGTTCTATTGTCCGGGGGCATGGATTCCGCTGCCGTCATCGCGCTTGCGCAGGAGCAGGGCTTTGCCGTGCATGCCTTGAGCGTGCGCTACGGGCAGCGCCACACCTCCGAGCTGGACGCCGCCGCGCGCGTGGCGGCGGCGCAGGGCGTCATCGCGCACAAGGTGGTGGACGTGGACCTGCGCAGCATCGGCGGCTCGGCGCTCACCGACGACATCGACGTGCCCGATGCCGGCGGTGACGGCATCCCGGTCACCTACGTGCCGGCGCGCAACACCATCATGCTGTCGCTGGCACTGGGCTGGGCCGAGGTGATCGGCGCCAACGACCTGTTCTGCGGCGTCAACGCGGTCGATTATTCGGGTTACCCCGACTGCCGGCCCGAGTTCGTGCGCGCCTTCGAAGTGCTGGCCAACCTGGCCACCAAGGCCGGCGTCGAAGGCGCCGGCCTGCGCGTGCACGCACCGCTGCAGTTCCTCAGCAAGGCCGACATCGTGCGTGAAGGCGTGCGCCTGGGCGTGGACTTTGGCCTGACCGTGTCCTGCTACCGCGCCGACGCCGACGGACGCGCCTGCGGGCACTGCGACGCCTGCCGCCTGCGTGCCGCCGGTTTCGCCGACGCCGGCGTCGCGGACCCCACCCACTACGCCATTTCGCCTTGACTCCGCTGTAGGGTAGAATGCGCACCCCGGCGCACTGCCGGGACAGTGGGCCGTTAGCTCAGTCGGTAGAGCAGAAGACTTTTAATCTTTTGGTCGATGGTTCGAATCCATCACGGCCCACCAATCAAATCAGCAACTTGAAGAGCGCCGAAGGCGCTTTTTTTGCGCCCGCCGGAAAGTTGCCGGGACCTGCGTCGCCAGGGACCCTGCGTCACGGCCGCGAAGTCGGATGGCATCCACCATCTGCCGCGACTGGCGCGCTGCCGTCAACGCCGGCTTCTCCCCTGCAGATCGCGCATCATCTTGCAGGTCGTGGGCCCGGCGCAGGCGGCCGTGGCGTTCTCGCCAATCATGTGGCTCCCGTCTTCTGGATACGCGATTGCACGCGCCGCGTTCGTCGCGCAGCTCCTGCGGCGCGTGCCTGCTTGCGCAGCCAGCTGAGGACGTCCACTGCAGCGTCGACGCGCATGCAGACATGCAGGCGGCCCAGCACAACGCTCTGCGCATCGCCGCCCGGCAGTATCTCGTCAAAGCCGGTGGCTTCGCAGGCGATCAGGACCGGCGAGGCATCGGGCTGCGCGTCGGAATGCAGCATGGCCAGCACATAGCCCTGCATCATCTCGAAGCTGAGGACGACGCCCGTGCAGACGCGGAACTGTTTGCCCAGGCTCATCGCTGCGGCTCCGTCAACGCGCTATCGACGCTAGCGATTGCATCGGCGCCGGCAAGCGTGAGCGCATGCACAGCCTTACCTGCGACGCCGGGATGGGCATTCGGGCTTCGCCAGGCGGCACGCGTCCCTTCGAGGGCATTGAAGATCGGCCGCACATCATGGACGACCTGGTATGCCACAGACGTGGGTGCTTCATGGGTGTCGTGAGACATGCTGGATTCCTTTTGTGTTTTGGAATCCGCCACCCAGACGCCAATCGGGGTGGCGGACGGTACGCGGTTGGCGTGCCGGCCAAAAGGACCCGGTGGGCCTTGCGGCCCCCGCGCACCGCCCGCCATAAAACTGGCCGGCATGCGCCCGCGACGATGCGGGCGATAAAAAAGCGCCGTGCATCGGTCGATGGGCGCTGGTGCGCCTTTTGGTTCGGGACGCCAATCCCGGTCGCCGATTGTGCGGCGACGTTGGCATACTCGCGCCGACGCTTGGCGCCTGTCAACGCAAAACGCGCAACACGGCGACGACGGTCGCGAAGAAACGCGGCGAAAGCACTGCCCGCGTAGCCAGCAAAACCTGAAACTCCAGCACATCCCGCCGGACGATCAGCCCGGGGCGCTGCGGCTGCGCCCACACGCCACAAGCCCTGGCGGCAGTGGACTGACGCTGCGGCAAATGCGAATTCACATGCCGCGCCACGTTTCCTATCGTTGTTGGCTCAACGACACGCGAGCGCCACGCCATGACCAACATCGAAAAAGCCGGAACGTTTTTGCTTGGAGACCGCAAGCTCACCCGCATCGGCTACGGCGCAATGCAGCTGGCGGGGCCTGGCGTGTTCGGCCCGCCCAAGGACCGCGACGGTGCGTTGGCGGTGCTGCGCGACGCCATCGCGCTGGGCGTCAACCATATCGACACCAGCGATTTCTACGGGCCGCACATCACCAATCAGCTGATCCGCGAGGCACTGCATCCCTACCCGCAGGAATTGACCATCGTCACCAAGATCGGCGCCGCGCGCGGCACGGATGGTTCCTGGCTACCTGCCTTCTCGCCGCAGCAGCTGGTCGAGGCGGTGCACGACAATCTGCGCAATCTGGGGCTTGAAACGCTGGATGTGGTCAACCTGCGCGTGATGTTCAAGGCGCAGGAGCCGGCAGAAGGCTCGATCGCGGAGCAACTGGCGGCCTTGATCAAGCTGCAGCGCGATGGCCTGGTGCGGCACATCGGCATCAGCAACGTCACCGCAGCGCAGGTGGCCGAAGCACGCGCCATGACCGACATCGTCTGCGTGCAGAACATGTACAACATCGCGCATCGACACGACGACGAAATCATCGACACGCTCGCGCGCGACGGCATCGCCTACGTACCGTTCTTCCCCCTTGGCGGCTTTTCGCCTTTGCAATCGTCCACGCTTGCCGCTGTTGCCCAGCGCCTGGCCGCAACCCCGATGCAGGTGGCACTGGCGTGGTTGCTGCAGCGCTCGCCCAACATCTTGCTGATTCCGGGGACCTCGTCGGTGGCGCATCTGCGCGCCAATCTGTTCGCGGCGGAACTGAAACTGCCGGCCGATGCCGTCGAAGAGTTGAACAGGATCGCCGCGTAAATGCAGACGGCCGCCTCCTGGCAGGCAGCGCCTTGCGCTCGGGATCAGTGCGAGCAACTCAGCGTGGCGGGTGGTCGTCAGGCGGGTACAAGCGGCATGCCGGCAACCGCAGTGGCTGCGTGGCATGCCGATTGCGGGCAACCGGCCGCGCCCGCCGTTGAGTGAGCGCAGTCGCTCTATCGCCCGGGCTTAGCGCTCGGGCTTAGCGCCCAGGCTCGTCGTTCCACAGCAGCTTGTGCAGCTGCATCTGGAAGCGCACCGGCAGACGATCCGCCACGATCCAGTCGGCCAGCTCCCGCGGCGTGACTTCGCTCTTGCTGGGCGAAAACCACACCGTGCAGCGGCGGTCCAGCGCATGCGCGGCGACAATCTCGCGCGACCATTCGTAATCGGCGCGGCTGCAGATCACGAACTTGATCTGGTCGCGTGCGGTCAGCAGCGGCAGATTCTCCCAGCGATTGCGCTGTTCCTCTCCTGAGGCCGGCGTCTTGATGTCGACCACCCGCGAGACGCGCGGATCCACGGCCGACACGTCCAATGCACCGGACGTCTCCAACGAGACATCGAAACCGGCATCGCACAGTTTCTGCAGCAGCACCAGGCAGCGCTTCTGCGCCAACGGCTCGCCGCCGGTCACGCAGACATGGCGCACGCCGTGGCTGGCTACCTCGGCGACGATCGCATCGATGTCATGCCATTCCCCGCCGTGGAAGGCGTAGGCGGTATCGCAGTAGTGGCAACGCAGCGGGCAACCGGTCAGACGCACGAACACGGTCGGCCAGCCGGCGGCCTCGGCTTCGCCCTGCAGGGACAGAAAGATTTCGGTGATCTTCAATCGCGGCAACGGCGACTGGACGATCTCGCTGGGGACGGCGGCAGCATTCATTGGCAAAGTATGCGTCACGCCCGAAGGCGCGCACGCGCGGGCTCAGCGCAGTTGCTGGCCGAGACGGATGGACTGCAGACGCTCCTGGGCCACGCGCGCTGCGTCGGAGCCGGGATACTGCGATGCGACCTGCTGCAAGGTCTGCTGGGCCTGGTCGTTCTTGCCTTCGCCATACTGCGACAGGCCAAGCTTCAACAGGCCGCCAGAGGCCTTGTCATGCGTGGGATAGCGGCTGACGAGATCGCGGAACTGCGCCTCGGCCAGCTGGAAATTTCGGGTGGCGTAGTAACTCTCGCCCAGCCAGTACAAGGCATTGGGGGTGTAGACGCCGTTGGGATACAGCTCCAGAAAACTCAGGAACAACTGCGAGGCATCGTCGTACTTGCCGTTCTTCAAGGCATCGAAGGCGACATTGTAGGCAGTGCGCTCCTCGTTGCTGACGGCCAGGGTGCCTGGGTCGCCATGCACGCTGGGCGGCTTCTCGGAAGTTGCCGCCGCTGCAGGCCGCGCGGCCGGAGCCGGGGCGGGTGTGACGCTGCCGGTGGGCGATGGCAATGGCGGGGTTGCGCCACCTGCACCTTCCAGCCGATTCAGGCGTCCGTCCAGGTCCAGATACTGATCCTTGGACTGCTGCTTGAGTTGTTCGTTGTCGTGCTGCAGCTGCTCCACGGTCGCTCGCAAGCCCTGCAGGTCCGAACGCGCCTGCTGCAGCTGGTTGAGAAGATCGTTGTTGGCCTGGCTGTTGGCCTGCTGCTGCTCGAGAACGGCAACACGATCAGCGAGACTGGCTCGCTGCGCGTGCGCCGGCGCGGCGACCACAAGGGCCGCCGCGACGAACAGGGATGTCACTCGAAAGCGCATCGCTTCTTACTGAGCCGTGTACACGATTTCGACGCGACGGTTCTGCGACCAGCAGCTTTCGCTGGTTTCGGTGCAGACCGGACGCTCTTCGCCGTAGCTGACGACGGTCAGCTGGCTGGCGGAACCGCCGGCAGCCTGCAGCGACGACGACACGGCATTGCCGCGACGCTCGCCCAGACCCATGTTGTACTCACGCGAACCGCGCTCGTCAGCATTGCCCTGCAGGGTGATGCGCGAGGAAGGACGGTCACGCAGGTACTTGGCGTGGCACGCCATGATGGCCTGGAATTCCGGCTTCAGGGAGTCCTGATCCAGATCGAAGTAGACAACGCGCTGGCGCAGGCAGGCATCGGTATCCAGGTCGCCCGGGCCGTACAGGCCAGAGGTGGACGGGCCGGTGGGAACGGAGGAACCAGCGGTGGTGTCAGTCGCAGGAGGCGGAGTTTCCTTCACCTTCTTCGAACAACCGGCCAGCACGGCAACGGACAACAGGGAGACAAGCAAGACGCGGGTGGACTTGTTCATGGGATACCTATGGAGGCTCTGGGCCAATGAGTGGTTTAACGCAGCGAAATATTAACATTAATGCGCGGTTCGGTAAGGCCCCCATGCAGGTTCTCTCACATCTCCATCGGCCAGGACCAGACGCTGGCGGACGCGAGCGTCGGAGGAGACGGCGTAGAGCACGCCGCGACCACCCTCACGTGCGGCGTACAGCACCATGCTGGCGTTCGGCGCGAAGCTCGGCGACTCGTCCAGCGAACCCGGCGAGAGGGTACTCCAGCTCGGCGAACCCAGGCTGCGGTCCATCATGGCAATGCGGTAGCTATTGCCGCTGCCCTGTGCCACGGCGACCTTCTTGCCGTCAAACGAGACGCTGGCGGTGGCGTTGTAGTTGCCCTGGAAGGTCACGCGGTTGGCGCTGCCGCCGCTTGCGGCTACCTGGTAGATCTGCGGACGACCGCCGCGATCGGAGGTGAAGTAGATGCTGCCGCCGTCCGGCGCCCAGGTCGGCTCGGTGTCGATGCCGAAGTGATTGGTCAGCTGGGTCAACTGCTTGCTGCCCAGATCCATGACGTAGATCTCCGGGTTGCCGCTGCGCGACAGTGCCAGCGCCAGGCGGCGACCGTCCGGCGAGAACGACGGCGCACCGTTGATACCGCGGAAGCTGGATACCAGCTCACGCGCGCCGGTGGCGATGTCCTGCAGGTAGATCGAGGAGTTGCCGCGCTCGAAGCTCACATAGGCCAGCTTCTTGCCGTCCGGGCTCCAGTTCGGCGACAGCAGCGGCTCGGCCGAGCGCACGATGGTCTGCGGGTTGTAGCCGTCCGAGTCGGCCACCATCAGCGCATAGCGCATGGCGCCGCCCTTGCCGCTGGCGGTCACATAGGCAATCCGGGTCCAGAACGCGCCACGCACGCCGGTGATCTTTTCGTAGATCGCGTCGGCCATCTGGTGCGAGACATCGCGCATCGCGTTGGCACGTGCGGTCATCGCCAGGCCGAGCAGGCGCTCGCCCTTGGCCACGTCGAACAGTTCGTACTCGACGCGGTAGGCACCTTCGCCGGCATCCATCACGCGGCCGACCACGATGTAGTTCTGCTTGAGCGTACGCCAGGTCTGGAACTGCACCTCGGTGCCGCGGGTCGGCTTCTCGACGATCTGCGCAACCGGCAACGTGCGGAACTGGCCGGAACGGTCCAGGTCTGCGCCGACGACGGCAGACACATCGGTCTGCGGGGCAGTGCCGGAACCCTGGTACGGCATGGGCACGACGGTGATGGGCGTCGCCGAAGCGCTACCGCCGACGATATCGATGGTGAGCCCTTGCTGTTGCGCGAGCGCGCTCAGCGGCAACAACAGGGCGGTCAAGGCAGCTAGCCAACGCAGCGGTTTTTTCATGGACGGCTCGGATCGGGCAGGAAAAGTGTGCAAGGGATACCAATCAGCGAGTGAACATACTCGCAATCGTGAACGAGACAGCGTGAAAGTGGAGCGAGTGGTCAACCATCGGGCGTTCCATCGGCCAGACCAGCGAGCAGGCGTGCGGTGGTGCAGCACGACCTACCCGGCAGAACTACGTCAGGCAGCCGGCCACACCCCGCAAATCTACATCCGGACCGAGGCGCAGCGCAGGTCATGCGGCCGCGCCCCCGATCTGGGGCTTGCTAGTCCTGCGGGGTGAACACAAACGTCAGGTTGCGCTGGAACACCGACTCGAACCCACGGTACGGCAATGGCTGCGCACTCAGCACTGCGGCTTCGATCGAGCGCTGGCCGGCCTCGTCGTAGGGGCAACCCGGCGCCACCTTGGCCTCCATCACGGTGCCACCCGGCAACTGGCGGATGTTGATGCTGCATTTCTGGCCCGGCGGCACCGATGGCGGACGCACCCACTGCGCCAGCACCTTCTGCTGGATCGCCGCGGCGTACTTGGCCGACAGATCGGTGTTGGTACCGCCCTGCCCTGCGGTCGGCTGCGCGGTGGCGGCGGCAGCCGACGAGGCCTGCTGCGCACGCGCGGCGGCGACCTGGCGCAGTTTCTGCTCGGCCAGCGCAGCTTCCTTGGTGGCCTGTTCGCGCTGGCGGCGGATGTCTGCGATCTTCTTTTCGCGTTCGGCATCGGCGGCAGCCTGCTGCGCTGCGGCCTGCTTCTTCTTGGCGTCGGCTTCTTCCTGCTGCTTGGCCAGGCGCAGTTTCTGCTCGGCCTCTTCCTGGCGTTTGCGCTCGGTCAGGTCGATCTGCTCCTGACGGCGCTTGGCCTCCTGTTCCTGCTTGGCCTTTTCCACCGACAGCGCCAGCGCGTCGACGCGGTCCTGGTCGACCTTGTCCGGCTGCGCGACGCGCTCCTGCGCCTGCGCCTGTTGCGGCGTGGGCGCATCCTGCGGACGCGGCTCGGGAATCGGCTGCGGCGGCGGCACGGTATCTTCCGGTGCCGGTTCGGGTAGCGGTGCCGGCGGCGGCGGTGCCTCCACCGGCGTGGCCTTCAGCGCCTGGCGCGCAACGCGCGCTTCGGCGGCGGACACGTCCAGCGAGGCTTCCATGCTGGGGTCGCCCGCGGCCGGCTCGACCGAGCGTTCGGGCGACCACAGCCAGCCGGCGATGAACACCAGCGCGACCAGCACGTGCACGACCAGGGCCAGCACGACCGGCCGCAGCCAGCCATCCTCGCGCGCCGTCTGAGTGGGGAGTGCGTCAGCGTGCATCGCTGCCTGCAGTGCCGCCGGAGTCGGAGATCAGGCCGACCTTCTCGACCTTGGCCTGCTTGAGCACGTCGATGGCGTCCATGATCTTTTGATACGGCGCGGCACGATCGCCGGCCACGACCACGCGTGCGTCCTTGTCCTGCGCCACGATGGCGGCCAGTTGCGCCTGCAGCGCCGCCACGTCCATCGCCTGCGGCTTGCCCTTGGGCAGTTGCAGTGCGAGCTGGCCGTCGGCGGCGACCACTACCACGACCGGATCCTGCTTGCTCTCCAGCGCCTTGGCGCGCGAGCTGGGCAGGTTGACGTCGGTGCTCAGGGTCAGCAGCGGCGCGGTCACCATGAAGATGATCAGCAGCACCAGCATTACGTCGATATACGGCACGACGTTGATGTCGGATTTGAGCTTGCGCTTCTTACGGCGGGAAATACCGGAAATCATCGCGGAACGTTCCTATTGATCCCCCGCACATGGATGTGCGGGCTCTTGCGAGGGACTCGCCCATCCAATCCATCGCACATGCGTGTGCGAGCTGTCGTGAGGGGCTTGCCTGTCCAATCCCTGCGCCACGCCAGACGCGCATGTGCGAACGCCGCACCTGCCACGTCCACGCACCGGGATGTGCGTGCCGTGACGGCGCATTCGCCCGGCTGCCGACTGTCGCAGGGCACGCGCATTACTCGTCCGCGCCGGCCTGGCGCTGCAGGATCGAGCTGAACTCGTCGGCGAAGGTCTCGTAGCGCACCGACAGCCGTTCCACGCGGGTGGTGAAACGGTTGTAGGCCCACACCGCGGGAATCGCCACGAACAGGCCGATGGCGGTGGCGAACAGCGCTTCGGAAATACCCGGTGCGACCGCAGCGATACCGGCCTGCTCGCCGCTGCTGACCATGTCGTGCATGGTCACCATGATGCCGAACACGGTGCCGACCAGGCCGACGTACGGCGCGGTGGAACCGATGTTGGCCAGCAATTCGAGATTGCGCTCGAGCTGGTCGACTTCGCGGGTGAAGGCGGTGCGCATGGCGCGCTGCGCGCCTTCCAGTTGCACCCGCCCGTCCAGCCGGCGGCGGTCGCGCAGCCGCGAGAACTCGCGGAAGCCGCTCTCGAACATCGACTCCAGACCGCCGACGGTGCGGTTACGGTCGGTGGCCGACGCGTAGAGCTTGGCCAGATCGGCGCCGGACCAGAAGCGGTTTTCGAACTCGTCCGCCTCGCGGTTGGCCTGCTTGAAGGCGCGCGCCTTGCGGAAAATGATCACCCAACTGATGAACGAGCCGATCAGCAGTAGCAGCACGATGATCTTGACCGGGATACTCGCCCGCAGAATAAGATCGACATAGTTGATGCTGCTGTTGTGCGCCACGCTGGCGGTCTGTGCCGCAGCGGCGGCAACGTCCTGCGGTAGTGCTTCCACTACCGTGTCCTGCAGGGCCAGGAGCAATGCAATCGACATCCGTTTGTTCCTCAGTAATCGGATTCTGGGGTTTCTAGAGCTTTCAACACGTCATACAGCGCATCGTCCATCCCGCGCGGGCGGAAGTCGCTGGTGCCGAGTGCGGCAATGCGCACCTCGGCGGTCAGCAGCACTTCGCCCTCGCGACGTACCGACTGCGCAAACAGCAGGCTGGCCCGTTTGCATCGCAGCAGTACCGCCGACACTGACAGCGCGTCGTCGAGCCGGGCCGGCTTGAGGAAATCCAGTTGCATCGAGCGGACCGCGAACACCAGCTCGTGCTGCTGGCGCATGCGCTCCTGCCCGTAGCCGAGTGCGCGCATCCACTCCGTGCGCGCCCGTTCCATGAAAGCGACGTAGCGCGCGTGGTAGACCACGCCCCCGGCGTCGGTATCTTCCCAGTACACGCGTGTCGGCCAACTGAATACAGGCGGGGATTGGGGAATCGGGAGTCGGGAATCGGCGGTCATGGGCACGGCTGATTGATCGAGACGGCCCGGGCGCGCGACGAACGGAGCGTCATCAGAACAGGTCTCCCGGTTCGCCGATGCCCGGTGAGCGGTCGCGCGGCGGCTTCAGGCCAAGGTGCAGATAGGCCTTGGTGGTGACCATGCGGCCGCGCGCGGTGCGGATCAAAAAGCCCTGCTGGATCAGATAGGGCTCGATCACGTCTTCCAGCGTGCCGCGCTCTTCCGACAGCGACGCGGCCAGCGACTCCACCCCGACCGGGCCGCCGTCGAAATGATCGACGATGGTGCGCAGCATGCGGCGGTCGAGCTCGTCGAAGCCTTCCGGGTCGACCTTGAGCATCTGCATCGCCGCCTGCGCCACCGGCAGGTCGATATGCCCTGCCGCCTTGACCTGGGCGAAGTCGCGCACCCGCCGCAGCAGCCGGTTGGCGATACGCGGGGTGCCGCGCGCGCGGCGGGCGATCTCGGCCGCGCCCTCGGGCGTGCAGTCGATGCCCAGGATCACCGCCGAACGGATCACGATGCGAGTCAGCTCCTGCGGCGAATAGAACTCCAGCCGCTGCACGATGCCGAAGCGGTCGCGCAAGGGCGCGGTCAGCAAGCCGGCACGGGTGGTGGCACCGATCAGGGTGAACGGCGGCAAGTCGATCTTGATCGAACGCGCGGCCGGGCCGTCGCCGATCATGATGTCGATCTGGAAATCTTCCATCGCGGGATACAGCACTTCTTCTACCACCGGCGAGAGGCGATGGATCTCGTCGATGAACAGCACATCGTGCGGCTGCAGATTGGTCAGCAGCGCGGCCAGATCGCCGGCCTTCTCGATCACCGGGCCGGAGGTCGAGCGCAAATTCACGCCCAGCTCGTTGGCGATGACGTGGCTGAGCGTGGTCTTGCCCAGACCGGGCGGGCCGAAGATCAGCACATGGTCCATCGCCTCGCCGCGCGCCTTGGCCGCTTCGATGTAGATCTCCATCTGCTCGCGCACCGGCTGCTGGCCCAGATAATCGGCCAGGCGCTTGGGCCGGATGCTCGCATCGGCGGCATCGTCTTCGCGGGTGGCACTGCTGGCGATGATGCGGTCCATTAGGGCGGGGATTGGGGATTCGGCAGACGGGATTGGCAGCGCACTAGTATGGGCCGCGGGGCGCCTCCGGCGCTACGCTCTTGCCAATCCCGAATATCCAATCCCCACTCCCGGGCCGCCACCGGCGGCCTTAGATCTCCACCTGCGCGCCCAGCTCGACCAGGCGGTTGCCGGGGATGCGGAAGAAGCCGGTGGCCGGGGCGGCGTTGCGATGCATCAGCGCGAACAGCTTGTCGCGCCAGATCGGCATGCCGCGGTTGGCGCTGGCCACGATGGTCTCGCGGCTGGCGAAGAAGGTGGTGTCCATCGGGTCGAAATGGATGCCGCCCTGGTCGCAGGAACGCATCAGCGCCAGCGGCACGTCCGGCGTTTCCATGAAGCCGAAGCGCACATAGACGCGGTAGAACTCGTCGCCGATCGACTCGATCTGCAGGCGCTTGTCCGCCGGCGCGTACGGGATCGGCAAGGTGTCGACATTGAGGAAGATGTTGCGCTCGTGCAGCACCTTGTTGTGCTTGAGGTTGTGCATCAGCGCATGCGGCACCACCATCGGGTCGGCGGTGAGGAACACCGCCATGCCCGGCACGCGCGCCGGCGGGGCCAGCATCAGGCCCGGCAGGAAGCTATCAATGCGGATGCCGTCCTTGCGGATTTCCTCGCGCAGCAGCGCGCGGCCGCGGCGCCAGGTGCGCATCAGGGTGAACACCACGATGCCCAGCGCCAGCGGGAACCAGGCGCCCTGCAACAGCTTGGCGCCGTTGGCGATGACGAAGGCCAGCTCGATGAAGAAGAACACCACGCACAGCGGCAGCACCCAGTTGCGCCAGCGCGGCCACAACGAGCGCGCCACCAGCGCCAGCAGCAGGGTATCGATCAGCATGGTCATCGACACCGAGATGCCGTAGGCCACCGCCAGATTGGTGGAGCTGCGGAAGATCAGCACCAGCGCGATCACCATCACCATCAGCAGCCAGTTGATGCCGGGCACGTAGATCTGGCCGATGGTGGTGCGCGAGGTGTGCTTGATCAGCATGCGCGGGATGTAGCCCAGCTGCATCGCCTGGCGAGCCACCGAATAGGCGCCGGTGATGACCGCCTGCGACGCGATCACGGCCGCCAGCGTGGCCAGGATGATCATCGGATACAGCGCCCAGCCCGGCACCGCTTCGAAGAACGGGTTCTTCAGTGCGGAAGGGTGATTGAGCACCAGCGCGCCCTGCCCCAGGTAGTTGAGCAGCAGCATCGGCAACACGAAGAAATACCAGCCATGGCGGATCGGCTTGGCGCCGAAGTGGCCCATGTCCGCATACAGCGCTTCACCGCCGGTCACCGCCAGCACCACTGCGCCCAGGATGAACACCCCGTGCCAGCCGTGCTCCATGAAGAAGCGGATCGCCCACCAGGGATTGAAGGCCTTCATCACTTCCGGCGCGTCGACGATGTTCCAGGCGCCGATCGCCCCCAGCGACAGGAACCACAGGCAGGTGATCGGGCCGAACACCTTGCCGACCTTTTCGGTGCCGAAGCGCTGCACCATGAACACCACCAGCAGCACGATCACGGTGATCGGCACGATGAAGGGATGCAGGCTGGGCGCGGCGATTTCCAGGCCTTCGACCGCGCCCATCACCGAGATGGCCGGGGTGATCACGCCATCACCGAAGAACAGCGAGGCGCCGAAGATGCCGAGGATGCCGACCACGTACGCCGAGCGCGACCCGCTGCGCAGGGTGCGCTGGGTCAACGCCATCAAGGCCATGATGCCGCCCTCGCCCTCGTTGTCGGCACGCATGATGATGGTGACGTACTTGAGCGTCACCGTGACCATCAGCGCCCAGAACGCCAGCGACAGCACGCCCAGCACGGTGTCGTGGTCGCTGGTCAGCCCGTAGTGCGGCGAGAACGCCTCCTTGAGGGTGTACAGCGGACTGGTACCGATATCGCCGAAGACGACGCCAATGGCGCCGATGACCAAGGCCATATGGCTATTGGCAGGCGCATGGCCGTGGCCAGCTGCGGAAGTGGGGGTCTGGGACATGAAGTGGGCAGGGTATCGCCAAGTGGCGTGAAGGAGGGGAAGACGGCGCGGCGTTGAGTGACTAAAAACGTAGCGAGCGGTGGTCAGCTGGGTGCGGGCGGCGCGCAGGGAGCCGCAGTGTACGAGTGGTCCCTGCCGATTCCGAGCACCGGCCGCGCCCGCCTGGCGGGCGCACAGCCGTTTTGCCAGTCGCCCTTAACGCAGCGCGGCCTGGAGGGCCTTTCGAATGACCGTGGCGACTTCGTCGCCCTCTGCCCCGGCCTCGCGTGCCATGCGTGCGGCCTCGGCCGGCTTGTAACCCAGTTGCTGCAAGGCCACCGTGGCCTCGGACACCGCATCCGGGCCGAGCTGGCCGGTGATCGGCGCGCCACTGCTGAAGTCGGCGGCGCGGTCGCGCAGCTCCACCACCATACGCTCGGCGGTCTTCTTGCCGATGCCGGGGATGCGGGTCAGCGCGGTGATGTCGCCGCTGGTGATCAGCCGGGCGAACTCGTCCACGCTGACCCCGGACAGCACCGCCAGCGCGATCTTGGCGCCGATACCGGTGACCTTCTGCACGTCGCGGAACAGCCGGCGCTCGCCTTCGCGCAGGAATCCGTACAGCGAAACGCTGTCTTCCTTCTGCGCGTAGTGGGTGAACAGGATCACGTCGCGGCCGACATCGGGCAGGTCGTAGAAGGTGCTCATCGGCGCCTCCAGCTCATACCCCACCCCACCGACATCAATCACCAGCCACGGCGGCTGCTTGTAGGCCAGCAGCCCGCGCAGGCGGCCGATCATTGGGCACCTCCAAGGAGGTGCCGGGATTGGGCATTGGGGATTGGGGATTGGTTAGTTCCCTCGCGACCGTTGACGACGGCCGCGTACAGCCCGATCAGCTCAGCGCGAACGGACCTGCCGTTGCCAATCCCCAATCCCGACTCCCGATTCCCGATTCTCATTTCTTGCGGCTCCAGGCCTGTTGGGTATTGACGCCCAGGCGCTGCGCGGTGGCGCGCACGTGGGCGTGAGTGATGGCGACCGCCAGTGCGTCGGCGGCGTCGGCCTGCAGCTTGCCTTTCAGGTTGAGCATGATGCCGACCATGTGCTGCACCTGCACCTTGTCCGCCCCGCCCTTGCCGACCAGCGCCAGCTTGATCTCGGTGGCAGCGTACTCGTGCACCGGCAGATCGCGCAGCACCACCGCGCAGATCGCCGCGCCGCGCGCGTGGCCGAGCTTGAGCGCGGAATCGGCGCTCTTGCCCATGAACACCTTCTCGATCGCCACTTCCTGTGGCCGGTAGGTCTCGATCACCTCGCCCAGCCCGTGCAGCAGGCGCTTGAGCCGCTGCGCGAAGTCGCCCTCGCCCAGCAGCACCAGCGGCGCATGATAGACATGCCGGCTGCGACCGCTCTCGTCAACGTCGATGATGCCGAGCCCGGTGCGCTGGGAGCCGGGATCGATGCCGAGGATGCGGGTCATCGAGCGGCCGGGAATTGGGAGTCGGGAATCGGGAATGGGTGACGCGACCTCCTGGCGTGCTCGACGCTGCCGAGCAGTGCAGGATGCGGCTGTTTCGATTCCCGATTCTCCATTCCCAATTCCCGGCGCTTACGCGCCAAGCGCCGCTTGATCGACGTTCGAATAGACGTCCTGGACGTCGTCCAGGTCTTCGAGCATGTCGAGCAGCTTGCGGACCTGCACGGCGGTGTCGCCGTCGACGGCGATGTCGTTTTCGGCGCGGAAGGTGATTTCGGCGTGCGCCGGCTCCAGGCCGGCGGCGGTCAGCGCCTGCTTGACCTGGGCGAAGGCATCCGGGGCGGTCAGCACGTCGATGGCGCCGTCTTCCGGGTAGACCACCACATCGTCGGCGCCGGCTTCGATCGCCGCGTCGGTGAGGGTGTCTTCGTCGGTGCCGGCGGCAAAGCTCAGCACACCCAGGCGCTTGAACATGAAGGCCACCGAGCCGTCGGTGCCCATGTTGCCGCCGCACTTGCTGAAGGCATGGCGCACATCGGCCACCGCGCGCACGCGGTTGTCGGTCAGGCAGTCCACGATCACCGCCACGCCGCCGGGGGCGTAGCCCTCGTAGCGCACTTCCTCGTACTCCACGCCTTCCAGCTCGCCGGTGGCTTTCTTGATGGCGCGCTCGATCACGTCCTTGGACATGTTCGCCGACAGACCCTTGTCCACCGCCACGCGCAGGCGCGGGTTGTTGGACGGGTCGCCACCGCCGCCGCGCGCGGCGACGCTGATCTCGCGAATGATCTTGGTGAACATCTTGCCGCGCTTGGCGTCGGAGGCGTTCTTGCGGCCTTCGATGGAGGGGCCTCTACCCATGGGTGGTTCCAGACTGGCTTGGATGACAGGGCGCGGATTTTACCTGATTGCTCGCCCGCACCGGAGCGGCGGCGTTCAGTGGCGGAACCGGCCCTGGCGCAGGAAGCGCAGCACCTGCTGCGCGGCCTCGGGCGAGCGCAACAGGCCGCTATGGCTGGCCTGCACCACGCAATGGTCGCGCAGCCCGGGCAGGCGGGTTTCGGCCAGCGCCACGGTGCCGTCCGAGCCGCCGTCCAGCGGCGCCAGCCATCGCCCCACCCCGCGCGCGACGGTGCCGGCGATCTGGCCGATCTCCGCCTCGCCCTGCCATTGCACGACACCGTGCTGCAGCAAGGCCGCGCTGCGCCCCAGCGCCCAGCGCCCGCCGCGGCGGGCCAGGCCGCGCGCGGCGGCGCTGCCGCACAACGGCGAGCCCAGACAGACCACGCGGCGCACCGGCAATTCGGGCGCGGCGCGCAGGGCCTGCAGCGCGACCAGGCCGCCCAGACTGTGACAGACCAGCAGCTGTGCGCCGGTCGCCTGCAGGCGTTCGATCAGCCGTGGCACGGCCTGCTCGGGTCCGCCGAGCACACTGGCGTAGCCGAACAGCGCCGGCGCCAGGCCCTCGGCACGCAGCCGGCGCGCGAGCGGCAACAGCCAGTGCGCGGTGTTCCAGATGCCGTGCACCAGCAGCACGTCGGCGGTCGCGGCGCTCGCCCGCTCACGCAGGATGCGTTGGGAGTGATCCGGGATGAACGAGGATGCGCCGGACACGGAGGTCATGACCGCGACTTGGCGCCGGCTTCAGGTGAGCGCGACGGCGTGCCGGATCTGCAGTGAGTCAGGTGCGCGCGAATCAACGCCACCCGCGCCGGGCCGGCAGACCGACAACCGATGCGCGTGCCGGCCTGCAGGCGACCGAGGTGGGGATGGTGTCGGTGGCACTCAGCGTGGCCGGGCGCCGGCAATCGTAGTCGCACGCCGCGCCAGCCGGGCATCGGCGCGCCGTTCAATCGGCCGCAATGCGCGGGGTGCGGCGCAGGATGAATTCGCGGTCGAGGATCTTGCCGACCGGGAAATCGTATTCGCCGACCTTCTCGAACCCGTAGCGGGCGTAGAAACGCTGCGCGCCGAAATTCTCCGACCACACGCCGATCCACAGCGTGCGCGGGCCGTCGCGCTCCAGCCATTCCAGCGTTGTCTCGAACAGGCGGCTGCCCCAGCCGCTATTCTGGTAGTCCTTCAACAGATACAGCCGCTTGAGCTCACCGTCGCCGGGACCCACGTCCTGGTGCGGCAGCCCGCAGGGGCCGGCGGCAGCGTGGCCGACCAGCAGGTTGTCCATCTCCAGCAGCCAGATCGCATAGTCCGGATGCGCCAGCACGATGCGCGCGCGCTCGACCGCATAGGTCTCCTGCAGAAAGCCGTGCAGATCCTCCTGCGGGTACAGATGCCCGAAGGTTTCGGTAAAGGTCTGCGCAGCCAGCAGCGACAAGGCTTCGGCATCGTCCGGTGTGGCGCGGCGGATGCGGGTCATGCGGGCGTCTCGTGCCGGGTGGACGTAGCAGCTTCGCGCATGCGGTGGTGGGGTCGCAAGCGGGGAATCGGGAATCGGGAATCGGGAATCGGGAGAGCGTCCGCGATCCGATCCGCGTTTGCGGGCCGGCGCGGGTTTGGATTGCGCGCAGTGCGTTGTTGAGGGCGAGCGAGGGGCGCGGCGCTGTGTCGGGGCTCTGCGGCGGGCGCGGCCGCCGGCGTGGGCATCGATCGTTGGGCGGGGGCGCGACGCGCCCGAGCCATCCCTGCAGCCGACACGCTGCGCGGTGCAGCGTGTCGGCTGCACGGCCACGCTGGCGTGGCCGTGTGGGTGGCAGGTCAGACCTGCTTGGGGCGTACCTGCACGTGCACTTCGGCCAGCTGATCGGCGGCGATCGGCGACGGGGCGTCGGTCATCAGGTCCTGTGCGCCGGTGGTCTTGGGGAACGGGATGACGTCGCGGATGGAGTCGGTGCCTGCCATCAGCGCCGCAATGCGGTCGATGCCGAAGGCGATGCCGCCGTGCGGCGGCGCGCCGTAGTTGAGCGCATCCAGCAGGAAGCCGAACTTGGCGCGCGCTTCCTCGGCGCCGATGCCGAGCAGTTCGAACACCGCGCTCTGCATGTCCGGGCGGTGGATACGGATCGAGCCGCCGCCGATTTCGTTGCCGTTGAGCACCATGTCATAGCCGCGCGACACCGCGGTGCGGGCATTGGCGCGCAGGTCGGCGATGTCGTCCACCGCCGGCGCGGTGAATGGGTGATGCAGGGCCACGTAGCGCTGCGCCTCCTCGTCCCACTCGAACATCGGGAAATCGGTGACCCACAGCGGCGCCCAGCCATCGGCGATCAGGTTGAAATCCTTGCCGGCCTTCAAGCGCAGCGCGCCCATGAAGTCGGACACCTTGTTGTAGCCGCCGGCACCGAAGAACACGATGTCGCCGTTGCCAGCCCCGACGTGCTTGAGCAGCGCAGCGAACGCACCTTCGCTAAAGAACTTGGCGATCGGCGAGCTGACTTCGCCACTCTCCGACAGCTTGATGTAGGCCAGGCCCTTGGCGCCGTACTTGGCAGCGTGGGCGGCGTATTCGTCGATCTGCTTGCGCGACAGCGTGGCGCCACCGGGGATGCGCAGCGCGGCCACACGGCCGTCGGCATCGTTGGCGGCGGCGGTGAACACCGGGAACTCGCTGCTTTTGACCAGTTCGGCCACGTCGACCAGTTCCAGCGCGATGCGCAGGTCCGGCTTGTCCGAGCCATAGCGACGCATCGCCTCGGCCCAGGTCATGCGCGGGAACTGCGCGGCCAGTTCGACGTCCACCACTTCGGCGAAGATGGCGCGGATCATGTCTTCGACGAAATCCTGCACGTCGCGCTCGCGCACGAAGGCGAATTCCATGTCGAGCTGGGTGAATTCCAGCTGGCGGTCGGCGCGCAGCGCTTCGTCGCGGAAGCAGCGCGCGATCTGGTAGTAGCGGTCGAAGCCGGCCACCATCAGGATCTGCTTGAACAGCTGCGGGCTCTGCGGCAAGGCGTAGAACTCGCCCGGATGCATGCGCGCCGGCACCAGGAAGTCGCGTGCGCCTTCCGGGGTGGCCTTGGTCAGGATCGGGGTTTCGATGTCCTGGAAATCGCGTGCGTCCAGGTGCCGGCGCAGCGCCTGCACCAGCTTGATGCGGGTGCGCTGCATGCGCTGCATTTCCGGACGGCGCAGGTCCAGATAGCGGTACTTCAGGCGCGTCTCCTCGCCCGGGTTCTCGTGCGCGTGGAACGGCAGCGGCGCGGCCTTGTTGAGGATGCTGATGCGGGTGGCGATCACTTCCACCTTGCCGGTGCGCAGCTTGTCGTTGACCGCGTGCCGCGCACGCACCACGCCTTCGACCTGCAGCACGTCCTCGTAGCCGAGGCTGGCGGCCACCTTGAACAGCTCGGCGCTGGCGTCGTCGCCGGCGACCGGTTCGACCGTCACCTGCACGATGCCTTCGTGGTCGCGCAGGTCGATGAAGCACACCCCGCCCAGGTTGCGGGCCACGTCGGTCCAGCCGGCGAGAGTGACGGTTTGGCCGATCAAGGTCTCGTCGACCAGGCCGCAGAAGTGGGTACGCATCGAAAGCTCCGCTGAAAAACCCGACACAGGACAGCGCCGGAGAGCCGGATATTCTGGGGCCGGCGGGCGGCAGGAGCAAATCTGCGGGCGCTCATGGCCGCTTAAGTCAGGGCCCGGCTGAATAGGCGCCAGACCCTTCCGCACCAAGGACGCCACGATGCTGCGCACCGCCCTGCTGCTCTCCGGCTTCGGCCTGATCACCCTGACCGGCCTGCTGACCAGCGCGCCTGCCGCCGCGCAGGACCGCGGCTGGAACGGCCCCAGCATCACCTGCTCCAGCAACGACAACCGTCGCCGCGAGTGCGATACGCCGTTCCGCGGCCGCGCGGTGCTGGTCGAGAACATCTCCGGCACGCGCTGCATCGAAGGCCGTAACTGGGGCAGCGAGCGCGGCCGCGTCTGGGTCGACAACGGCTGCCGGGCGCGCTTTGTCGATGGCCGCAACGGCGGCGGCTGGGGCGGCAACGGTGGCCCCGGCGGCGGCGGGTTGGCCGGCACGGTGCGCTGCGAGAGCAACGACCAGCGCCAGAAGATCTGCGACACCGGCTGGCGCCGCGCCACGCTGGTGCGCCAGCTGTCCAACACGCCCTGCGTGGAAGGCCGCAACTGGCGCCAGGACGGGGGCCGGATCTGGGTGGACGACGGCTGCCGCGGCGAGTTTGCGCAGGCACGCGGCGGCTGGGACCGGGGTGACGGCGGCTACGGTGGCCGCGACGACCGCCCACGCAACGATTACGCCATCACCTGCGCCAGCGACGACCGCCGCCTGCGTACCTGCGGCTGGGATGGCCGCTATGGCCGCCCGGTGCTAACCCGCCAGCTGTCCGACACACGTTGCGAGGAAGGCCGCAGCTGGGGGTACGACGAGCGCCGCGCGACGGTGTGGGTCAACGATGGTTGCCGGGCACGCTTCGAGGCGCGTTGAAGCAGCGAACAAGCGCGCCGCGCGCGGCTGGGTCCAGGGGTTGTGACGTCCGCCCTGCCAGCGGCTGCGGCGCGCTGGTCAGGCTCAGGCGGGATCGGCCGCGGGCTTGCTCTCGGCGGCAGCCGCCGGCTTCGCATCGCCACCGGCGCTACTGCTTTCGGTGAGGTTTTTCTTCTTCTCGCCCGCCGACTTGAAGTCGGTCTCGTACCAGCCGCTGCCAGACAGACGGAACGAGGGCGCGGTGATCTGGCGCTTGATCGTGGCGGCCGCGCAGGCCGGACAGGTCTGCGGGTCGGGGTCGGCCATCTTCTGCAGGCGGTCGAAGGCGTGACCGCAGGTGGTGCACTGGAAACCGTAGATGGGCATGGCAGGATCAGCTGAAGACGATGCGGGGCGCAGATTCTAGACGGATGCGGGCGGGCAGGTGCAGTGGGCCGTCTGCGACGTTGGCCACGCGCGGGCGTGTTGCGGGGGAGAGACATCGATCGATGGTGGTTACGTCGCGCTTGCGCTACGCGCCCTCGCTGACCACCGCAGCCCTCATCGGCAGATAGCAGGACGGTGGGAGTGTTCGCGCGTATGCCGAAGAACGCGAATCTACGTAATGGATGATCATCAGATCGGCGCGACTGCCCGAACTGCGCGGGTAGATGAGGCAGTCATCCCGCACGCCAGAAGCCCACGCTTCGCATCGGCCTGACATGGCATCAGCGGGTATCGAGAGCTACAGAGCCAGGTCGTTTCGATCAAGCCGCGCAACCCGGGCTGCTACACTCGAACACGTGATCGACGCGCCTCTCCCCCCCACGAGGACCGCATCCATGTTGCGGCTGACTGCCTTATTGCTGGGCGTTGCCCTGCTGCTGACCGGCAGCGGGCTGCTCGGCACCTTGCTTGCCGTGCGCGGTGGCCAGGCCGGTTTCGATGCGCGTGCGCTGGGCCTGATCATGTCCGGGTATTTCGCCGGCTTCTTTCTCGGCACCTTTTTCGCACCGCCGCTGATTCGGCGCATCGGGCATATCCGCGCATTCGCCTTTTACGCGGCGCTGGCGGCGATTGCCGTGTTGCTGCATCCGATCTGGTTGAACGCCTGGGGCTGGGGCCTGCTGCGCCTGGTCACCGGCGCGGCACTGGTCGGCCTGTACACGGTGATCGAAAGCTGGCTCAACGCCGAGCCGGACGCGCGTCGGCGCAGTCGGGTGTTCTCGGTGTACATGGCGATCAACCTGTCGGCGTTGGCGCTGGGCCAGATCCTGCTCACTGCAGGCGATGCGGGCGCACCGGCGATGTTCACGCTGACGGCGATCCTGATCTGTGCGGCGGTGATGCCGGTGATGACCACGCGCCTGATTCCGCCCGAAGTGCCGCACGTCTCGCGCCTGCGCCTGAAAACGCTGTATGCGTTGGCGCCGGTGGCGACCATCGGCGCGGGACTGTCGGGTCTGGCGATGGGGGCGTTCTGGGGATTGCTGCCGGTGTATGCCAACCGTATCGGGCTGGATGCCGATGGCGTGGCGATGTTCATGCTCACCGCCATCATCGGCGGCGCGGTGTTGCAGTGGCCGATCGGGCGCATCAGCGATGGCCATGACCGGCGCATCGGCCTGGTCACGATCAGCGTGCTGGCGGCCGGCATCGCGATCGCTGCCGCGGTGCCGATGGTGCAGGCACAGACCCAACTGTTGTTCGTGCTGTTCTTCGTCTACGGCGGGTTGGCGTTCTCGCTGTATCCGTTTGCGGTGGCACACATGCTCGATTATCTGCCGCGCGAGGATCTGCTCTCCGGCTGCAGCAGCCTGCTGCTGGTGCATGGCGTGGGCGCAGCGATCGGCCCGGCCCTGGCCGGTGGCGCAATGCAGAAATTCGGACCAGCGGCACTGCCGGTGTATTTCGCGGTGATGCTGTTGGCGCTGTCCGGATTTACCCTGACACGCTTGCTGCGCTTCACGCGCCGCCGCACCCATCCGATCTCGTTCCGCCCGATGCTGCGCACCACGCCGTCGGCGCTGGAGTTGATGCCGGAAACACAGCAGACCGAAGCACCGCCGCACGTCAAGGGCGGCTGACACACCTGTTTCACCGTCGTCAGTCGCTGCGCTGCTGATCAGGCGATCTGCAGCGTTGCTGCAGAGGCCCCTTTGCCCGCCCACCATTGCGAGGGGCGCCGCAAGGCGAAGCAGCTGGTGGACGACTTTTTGAATGGATCAGCTATGGAGCGGTCGATCTGCTGCTTGGCTGCAGGGCCCTTGCTCGCCCACCATCGCGGGGGCGCCGCAAGGCAGAGCAGCTGGTGGACGACTTTTTGGATGGATCAGTTGTCAAGCGGTTGATTTGCGGCCTGGCTGCAAGGCCCTTGCCCGCCCACCATCGCGGGACACGCCGCAAGTACATCCTTGTAGGCTCTTACGCGGCATCCATGCCGCGTAAGGTCCCGCGACGGTGGACGGACAAGGACCAGTCGAGATGGTCGGTGTGCATGGTTAAGAGCAGTCAGAGCGGTACGTGGTGCGCGTCGTTTGATCCTGATGCGCCGGCTCGATGTCCGACACACATTTCGACAAGCGGCTTTTCACGCGGCCACCGACCAAATGTCTGGTGCGGTGTTCTTACCGGTTGCGGGACCCTTGGCGGCATGGATGCCGCCAAGGAGCCTCCATGGACGGATTCACGGCGTGTCCCGCAAGCGGTGAGGGCACCGCGCACTCGACTCAGCAGGCTTTTTTGACCTAAGCACTTGAGTGCATCTACAACAACGCGACGACTCGAAATCGCTTGTCTTGAAGTGGAGACAACGCTGCAACACGAAACTCCGGGTGTCTTGCAACAGCGCGGCCCGGAAACATCCAGACAGCGCTGAATCGCCATCTTCCCGACGTTAGGACTTCCCAAGTCCATCTGGTGATCCCGGCCACACCTTTAGCGCGGTCATCATCACGCAATGCAAGCGCGGCAGTCTTTGCAGACCCTCCCCGCTTGTTGGATTGCAATGGATTCGACGTCCTCCTCGCGCGTGCGCCGTCCGGCCACGCTCGCCTTGTTGCTGGTTCCGCTCACCCTGCCCGCTTATGCGCAACAAGTCCCGGATGGCGCAGTGTCTGGCCCGGCTGCGGCCGAACCGGGCAGCGCTGGCGACCAGGTGTCCACGCTGGATCAGGTGCAGGTGGTCGGCCAGGCGATGACATATTCCAAGACCAATGTCAGCAAGGAAATGCTGGACCGCCAGTTCGTGCTCGGCAGCGTCAACGATGCGCTCAACGAACTGCCCGGCGTGGTGGTCACCGAGGCCGATGCCTTCGGCTCGTCGGATTGGGGCACCCAGATCAGCATGCGCGGCTTTGTCAGCAACCGCGATACCCAGCAGATCGGCACCACCATCGATGGCGTGCCCAACGGCGGCTCGGCGTATGGCGGCGGCTCCAAGGCCAACCGTTTCATCGACATGCCGGATCTGGAAACGGTGGAAGTCAGCCAGGGCACCGCCGATATCGCCTCGCGCTCCAACGAAGCGCTGGGCGGCACCTTGAACTATCTCACCGGCGAGCCGCTGGAAGAGCAGCGCGTGCGCGTGATCGGCGGCATCGGCGACAACCAGGCGCGCAAGTATTACGCGCGCTACGACACCGGCCTGCTCGGCGGCAACACGCGCGCCTGGGTCAGCGGCTCGTCGGCACGCAACGACGACTGGATCGACGGCAGCGGCCACACCAGCCGCGATCATCTGGCCGGCAAGTTCGTCAGCATCCTGGACAAGTGGACCCTCAGCGGCTACGCCTCCTACGACGATGCCGACGAATCCGAATACACCAGCGTGACGCCCGAGCAGTTCGCGCGCGACCCCGAGCACGATCTGTTGACCGGCACGCTCACCGGCATTCCGTACCTGGACCAGAACTACCGCTCCGGCTCGCGTGCGCTGCGCAAGAACACCTTTGGCTACCTGCGTGGCGCCTTCGATGGCGGCAACGGCTTCAAGACCACGCTGACCGGCTATGCGCATCGCATGCAGGGCCGCGGCGACTGGATTCCGCCGTATCTGGTGGATGTCACCAACGATGGCGCCGGCGCGCCGGAATCCGAAGCGCGCGGCGGCAACACCGTGTACGCCGGCAGCGACCTGGGCAAGCTGTATTACCTCACGCCCGGCGGCGCGGCCGCGACCATGCTGGCCGGCTGCGCCGGCAGCGATGCGGTGCCGGCCGAATCCAACCCGGCCTGCTATCCGGCCGGCTCGGTGCCGGTGCAGTCGTATCGGCACAGCCACTACGACAACCACCGCGCCGGCGCGATGGCCGATGTGGAATGGCGCGCCGATCTCGGCGCCATCGACAACACCGTGCGCGCCGGCGCCTGGCTGGAGCGCTACGACCGCAGTGTCACCCGCGACTGGCATCGCCTGCTCAACGTCGGCACCAACATCAGCTTCGATCATCAGCCGTACTGGGTGCAGTTCAAGGACAACTACCAGACCGACGAGCAGATGTATTACGTCGAGGACGTGATGCGCTACGGCGCCTTCGCCTGGCGCGTGGGCGTCAAGCAGTTCTTCGTCGACCAGACCCGCGACCGCCGCATCGGCGATGCGCAGCATGTGGAATCGGATTCGCATTCGGACCCGCTGCTGTCGGCCGGCCTGACCTGGACCACACCGGTGCAGGGCCTGGAAGCCTTTGCCGGTTACTCGCAGAACTTCGCTGCGATTCCCTCCGGCGTGCTCGGCGAGACCGACCCGGTCGCACTGAGCCGCGTGCAACCGGAGACCGCCGACAACGTCGAACTCGGCCTGCGTCTTAGCCGCTGGCCGTTGACCGGCAGCGTGACCCTGTACGACATCCGCTTCGACAACCGCATCGTCTATGTGCCGGCCAACTTCGTCACCGGCATCGACTACCTGGGCGAAACCGACGGCGTGTACGAGAACTTCGGCGGCGTGCATGCGCGCGGCGTGGAAGCGGCACTGGGCTATGGCTGGGACAACGGATGGCGCATCAACGGTGCCTACACCTACAACAAGGCCGATTACCTGGGCAGCGGCGACGCCGCACGCGATACCGCGCTGGAGATCACCCCGGGCGCGCAGGTGATCGGCCAACCGCGCAACACCCTGGTGATGTCGGCGGACTGGCGCGGCCAGGCGTGGCGCTTCGGTGTGTCCGGGCGCTATCTGGGCAAGCGCTACCTGGATGCCTCCAACCGCGCCGCACTCGATGGCGTGGCCACCTTCGATGCCAACCTCGGGGTGGAACTGTCGCAGCTGTCGTCGCAGCTCAAGGGCCTGCAGCTGGCGCTCAACGTCAGCAACCTCACCAACAAACGCTACCTGGAAGGCGTGGACGGCAGCGACAGCGCCTTTATCGCCGCGCCACGCACGGTCGGGCTGACGTTGACGCTGGATCTCTAACGTCGGCGGCGCATTGCCGACCTGCGCGAGATGGGCCTGCAACGTGCGTAAGCGGATCGGGCTGAAGACACGCCACCCGATCCGCTCACTGCATCGGCTGCCACGCAGGTGCAAACCGGTGTTGCAAGCACACAAGAGAACACACGCGCTGACGCGTCGGGTACGCTCGACCCGCTCCAGCGCAGACAGGATGGGAGCGCCAACCAGGTGACACGATGATCGACCTTCCCCGCCGCCGCGTTCTGCAGACCGGGCTTGCCAGTGCCGCCGCCGCGCTGCTGCCGCCCAGCATCGCGCGGGCCGCCGCCATCGCGCCGGACCGCCGCACCGGCACGCTGGAGGATCTGCAGCATGTGGTGATCCTGATGCAGGAAAACCGCGCCTTCGATCATTACTTCGGCAGCCTGCCCGGCGTGCGCGGGTTCGGCGATCGTTTTCCGATTCCCGCACCGCCGTTACCGGGCGCGCCCGCGCGCACGGTGTGGCTGCAGCCCAGCGAAGACGGCCGCCAATGGCTGACGCCGTTCGCGCTGGATACGGCAGCGCAGTTCGGCTTCATGCGCGTGCAAGGCACGCCGCATAGTTGGGTGGATGCGCAACGCGCCTGGGATCACGGCCGGCTCGGGCACTGGGCCGCCGCCAAGCACAACCATGCGCTGGGCTATTACCGGCGCGCGGATATTCCGTTTCAGTACGCACTCGCCGACGCCTTCACCATCTGCGATGCGTACCACGCCTCGATCCAGACCGGCACCAATTCCAATCGCGTGTTCCTGTGGAGCGGCGGCAACGATCCGCAGGCGCGTGCCGGTGGCCCGGTGATCGGCAACTCGCACGACAACTTTGCGGAGCTGGGCGGTTTTGCCGACCCCTACCGCTGGACGACCTACGTCGAGCAGCTACAGAACGCCGGCGTGTCCTGGCAGATCTATCAGGACATGCGCGACAACTTCACCGACAACCCGCTGGCGGGCTTTGCGCCGTTTCGGCAGGCCTTCACTGCTGCGCCCGGGCACGATGCGCAACTGCGCGCGCGTGGCGTCAGCACACGCGGTGTGGAGCAATTACGTGCCGATGTACTTGGCGGGCAACTGCCATCGGTGAGTTTCATCATTGCCGATGCGGCCGGCAGCGAACATCCTGATCCCTCCAGTCCAGCGCAAGGCGCGGCCTACACTGCACGCGTGCTGGATGCGCTGACTGCCGACCCACAGGTATGGAGCCGCACCGCATTGCTGTTGATGTTCGACGAGAACGACGGCTTTTTCGATCACATGCCACCGCCTGCGACCCCGTCGCCGGACCCGCACGCGGCCAGCGGCTTTGCGGGCGCATCCAGCGTCGCCACCGACGATGACTACCATCGCCACCCGGCACCGGGCGAACAGAAAGTGGATCTGCCCGAGCTGCGCGGCCGCCCCTATGGCCTGGGCCCGCGCGTGCCGCTGTACGTGATCTCGCCGTGGAGCCGCGGCGGCTGGGTGGATTCGCAGGTGTACGACCACACGTCGGTATTGCGGCTGCTGGAGCGCCGCTTCGGCGTGCCCGCACCGGAGATCACGCCGTGGCGGCGCGCGGTCTGTGGCGACCTGGTCAATGCGTTCGACTTCCGCACGGCCGATGCGCGCCCATTCGCCGCGGCGCTGCCCGATGTCAGCGCGACCGCAGCGCGTGCAGCAGCCCTGCGCGAACACGCACTGCCGCCGTTGCCCACCGCGTTGCAACCGCCGCAGCAGCCCTTCGGTACACGCCGTTCGCGGGCGCTGCCGTATCGCCCAGGCGTGGAACTGGCCGCGTTGCCCGAGCGTGGCCAGGTGAGGCTGCGTATGTCCAACGCGGGTGCTGCGGTGGTCCTGCATGTCTACGACCGCTTCGATCTTGCGGCGATTCCGCGCCGTTACACCGTAGGAAGCGGCGCAGCAGTGGATGCCACGTGGACCACCGCCGATGGCCGTTACGATCTGTGGTTGCTCGGCCCCAACGGATTCCATCGTCACTACCGTGGCGATCTGAGCGCACCGTTGCTGGCGGCCGAGATCACCCAGGATGCAAACGATCCCGCAGCCGTGTCGTTATCGCTGCGCAATGCCGGCACCACTGTCGCGCAGGTGGAGCTGCAACCGGCCGCATATTCAGCCGCGCAGCCGCATGAACGCCTGAGCGTTGCACCCGGCACCACCGAGCAGCGCCGTTGGAAAGCGGCGGCGACTGGCGGCTGGTACGACCTGTTGGTACACCACGACGGCGCAGCCCAGCGCTTGGCCGGACGTATCGAAACCGGCGCAGACAGCGTCAGCGACCCGGCCATGGGCGGGCCGGCGCGGCTGCAGCAAGATCTGCCTTTGCCGATCGGCGCACCCGGCTGAGCCTTGCAGCCCGGCATGCGGTGAGAACGCAGGCGGCTGCGCGATCAGCACGCTTGCGCACGGTCGCGCTCATTGCGCGTCGGCCGCATCCAGCATGCCGATCGTCCCCAACCAGGCTTCCACCAGCTGCGGCCATTGCGCGATCGGCAATGCGTCCGCGCGCCGACCGAACGCATGCCCGCCCTCGGCATAGAGATGCAGTTCCACGGGTACGCCGGCTTGCTTGAGCGCCACGTAGTAGGCCAGCGATTGACTGACGCCATGCACCGCATCGTCCTCGGCCTGCAGCAAGAAGGTCGGCGGCGTCCGTGCAGTGACGGTGATGTCTGGCCGCAGCGACAGATGGGTTGGATTGCGTGTGGCGCTGTCGTCGTCCTCGTGCGCCCACCGATGGCCCGGATAGACGGCGATGGCAATGACACACCCTGATGCGCACTGTCGTACCTCGAACAGCTGGCAGGAACCGCAAGCAGCTTGCGGACTCACACGCGAAATGGATCGCGGGAGGCAGCGGGTCGTTGCGCTCAACCCACCATGCTGTCGCACACCGCGGCCGCCACTGCCTTCAACGCCGCATCGCGCGCATCGCTGTCGACGCTGGCGCCATTCAAGTACGCGGTGAGCAGCAATGGCGCCTTGCCTGCCGGGGGCCAGATGATGGCGATGTCGTTGCGGGTGTCGCTGCCGTTGCTGCCGGTCTTATCGCCGATCTTCCAGCCGCGCGGCAGGCCGGCGCGCAGGCAGGTATCGCCGGTGCGGTTGTCGATCATCCAGTCGGTCAGCTGCTTGCGCGAGGCCGGTTGCAGCGCGTTGCCGAGCAGCAGGGTGCGCAAGGTGGCGGCCATTGCCGCCGGCGTGGTGGTGTCGCGCGGGTCGCCTTCGGCATAGCGGTTCATCTCCGGCTCGCGGCGGTCGCTGCGGGTGTGCGCATCGCCGATGCCGCGCAGGAAGGCGGTCAGGCCGGCCGGGTTGCCGACCAGCGGAAACAGCAGGTTGGCGGCCGGGTTATCGCTGTAGATCATCGTGGCCCGGCAGAGCTCGGCAACGCTCAGCGACCCGCCGACATGGCGCTCGGTGACCGGGGCGTGCTCGAGCATGTCAGAGGCGCGGATCTTGACCCGTTGCGCCAATGTCAGCTCGCCCCTGTCCACCCGCTGCAGCACCGCCGCAGCCAATACAAATTTGAAGGTGCTGCACATTGGAAAGCGCTCGTCTTCGCGCTGACCGAGGCGCCTGCCGGTGGCGCTGTCGAGCAGGCTGATGCCCAGGCGGCCGCCAGTGCGGCGTTCGATCTCTGCCCACTGTGCCCGCAGTACATCGTCCACCGTCATCGCCGGGGTGAGTGCCCATGCAGGTCTGGAGGCCGCAAGCAGCACGCCCACGCCGGTTGCGTACAAGAATTGTCGACGGTTCAACATGCAGCAACCTCCCTTGGAGAGCCCGCAGTATCAGCGCATGCCGGCCACCGGACTATTGCGATGTTTCGATCCCTGGCATGAATTGAACTAATCTCTGCGCATGCCCCGCCCCCGTCTCCCGCTCAATGCCCTGCGCGCCTTCGAGGCCGCCGCGCGCCACCAGAACCTGACCCGCGCCGCCAGTGAGCTGTGCGTCAGCCAAGCCGCGCTCAGCCACCAGATAAAGGCGCTGGAGCAGCAACTGAGAACCAGCCTGTTCCACCGCCTGCCGCGCGGCGTGGCGCTTACCGACGAAGGCGCGGCACTGGCGCCGGTGCTCGGCGAGGCCTTCGACCGCATCGCGGCCACCCTGGAGCGCTTTGCCGATGGCCGTTATCGCGAGGTGCTCAGCGTCGGCGTGGTCGGTACCTTCGCCACCGGCTGGCTGCTGCCGCGCGTAGATGCCTTTCATGCGGCGCATCCGCAGATCGAACTGCGCCTGTCCACTCACAACAACAGGGTCGATCTGGCCGGCGAAGGCCTGGATCTGGCGATCCGCTTTGGCGATGGCGACTGGCAAGGCCAGATTGCCGAGGCGTTGATGGAGGCGCCGTTTGCGCCGGTGTGTGCACCCAGCATGGCGCGTGGCTTGCGCACCCCGGCCGATCTAGCAGGCATGCCGTTGTTGCGCTCGTACCGCCTGGACGAATGGCCGCAGTGGTTTCGCGCGGCGGGCGTAACCGAGGTCGCCGCGCGCGGGGCGATGTTCGATTCATCGTTGACCCTGGCAAGCGCCGCGGCGGCCGGTGCCGGCGTGGCGTTGTTGCCGTTGCCGATGTTTCGCCAGGATCTGGATGCGGGACGCCTGGTGTGCCCGTTCCCGATCCAGATCGATGCCGGACGCTACTGGCTGACCCGGCTGCGCTCGCGACCGGCCGGCGCCGCCGCGCTCAGCTTTCACCGCTGGCTGGCGCAAACCATTTCCGCATGAGCGGTCCAGCGGCACCTGTTCCCTATGGACCCGCGCCGAAAGCGGCACGCCGACATACTCGCTGTTGGCCGCCTGTTTTAGAGATGAAAGACGTGGTGAAAACGAATAGCTGCAATAGCTTTATTCCCGGAAAGTGATGGCTACATTGGGCTCCCATCCCGCATCGGGCGGCCCCATGATCACGCCTTCGCATCTTCTTCGTTTCTCGCTCTGTATCGGCGCAGGTGTTGCTGCCGCCAACGCGACAGCGCAAGCCACTGCCCCTGCAACAACCTCGCCTCCCGCAACGAACGCTGCCGCCCAACAAGATGCCGCACCCGCGCCCAGCTTCGAACAATGGCTGGTCGACTTCCGCCAGCGTGCGCTTGCTGCCGGCATTGAAACAACCACGCTGGACACTGCATTCGCTGGCGTCACACCCGATCCATCGGTGCAGGCACTGGATCAGCAGCAGCCCGAATTCACCCGCTATCTCTGGGATTATCTCGACGACCGTGTCACCCCGTCCGCCATCCAGCAAGGACAGCAACTGCTGGTCAGCCAGCGCGCGCTCTTTCAAAAGTTGCAGCAGCACTACGGTGTGGACCCGGGCATCCTGACGGCCATCTGGAGCATGGAAAGCGAGTACGGCAAACAGATCGGCGACCGCTACGTGATCCGTTCGCTGGCGACGCTGGCGCATGAGGGTCGGCGCACCCACTATGGCAATACGCAACTGCTTGCGGCGTTGCAGATCCTGCAGACGGAAAAAGGCGTCGATCGATCGCAGTTTGTAGGCTCATGGGCCGGCGCCATGGGACAGACGCAATTCATTCCGAGCACCTATCGCGACTACGCCGTCGACGCCGATGGGGACCACAAACGGGATGTGTGGAATTCCAGTGCGGATGCCTTGGGCTCTGCCGCGAACTATCTCAAGCAGAGCAACTGGAGCAGCGCTGTTCCCTGGGGCCAGGAAGTGCATCTGTCAGGCGGCTTCGACTACGCGCAGGCCGACATGACGATCAAGAAAACCGTTGCCGAATGGCAGCGCCAGGGTGTGGTGTGTGGCAGCAAGCCGATTGCGCCCGCACTGGCCCAGGAACAGGCATCGGTGCTTTTGCCCACCGGGTATCGCGGCCCGGCGTTCCTGGTGTTCGACAATTTCCGCAGCATTCTGCGCTACAACAATTCCACCGCCTATGCGCTGGCGGTCGGTCTGCTGGCCGATGGCTATGCGGGTGGAGCCGGGGCCGAGCAGCCCTGGCCAAAAGACGATCCGCCGCTTAATAGCGTGGCAGATATCACCGAGCTGCAGCAGCGGCTGACCGACAAGGGATTCGACGTGGGCGGCGTCGACGGTGCGCTGGGGGCGCGAACTCGCCAGGGAATCCGTGCATTCCAGCGCAGCCAGCAGTTGCCGCAGGACGGGTATGCCAGCACGTCGTTACTGGCACGACTGCGGGCAGGCTGATCACACGACGTGACCGTCGCAGGGATCGGCAACGCCGGTACCGCGTAGCCCGCGATGGTCTTGCCGCATCGGGCGGTGCCACGCACGCGCGCCTTGATGAGGCAAGCACGGCGCGATACCGGCGCAGTGACGTTCTTCCGGCTGGGTGCGCCGCCACGGCGCAACCGGAAGCGCGCTGTCAGTCCGCCCCGTCCAGCAGCTCCATCCACGCCGCCTCGGCCGCCGCCAACTGCTGCGCCGTCGCCTCGCGGTCGCGGCCCAGCACCGCCATCTTGTCGTTGTCGGCATAGTTGCCGGGGTTGGCCAGTTCGCGGTCCAGCGCCGCCAGCGCCGCTTCCAGTTCGCCGACGCGCTTTTCCGCGCTGGCCAGCTTGTGCGGGTTGACGGCTTTCTTCGGCGGCAGTGGCTTGGTCGGCGGCGGCGGAGTCGGCGCCACTTCGGCCATCTTCTGCTTGGTGCCTTGCGCGGCCGGGCGGCTGCGCAGCCAGGCGGCGTATTCGTCCAGATCGCCAGCGAACGGCTCGACCACGCCATCGGCCACACGCCAGAAACTGTCGCAGACCAGGCCGATCAGATGGCGGTCATGCGAGACCATCACGATCGCGCCTTCGAAGTCGCTCAGCGCCTCGGCCAGCGCTTCGCGCATTTCCAGGTCCAGATGGTTGGTCGGTTCGTCCAGCAGCAGCACGTTTGGCTGCTGCCAGGCGATCAGCGCCAGCGCCAGACGCGCGCGCTCGCCGCCGGAAAACCCGTCCACCACTTCGAAGGCGCGGTCGCCAGCGAAATTCCATTTGCCCAGGAAATCACGGAACGCCTGATTGGAGCCATCCGGCGACAGCTCGCGGAAGTGATCCATCGGCGACTGGCCCTCGTGCAGCGATTCCACCGTGTGCTGGGCGAAGTAGCCGATCCGCAGATCCGGATGCGCACTGCGCTCGCCCGACAGCGGCTGCAGCTCGCCAACCAACGTCTTGACCAGCGTTGACTTACCCGCACCATTCGGCCCCAGCAACCCGATCCGGTCACCCGCCTCCAATCCGAATCCAACATCGTGCAACACGGTAATCGCATCGCTGGACCCGCGCTTTTGCGACTCCCCATTCCCGATTCCCGAATCCCGCGGCGCAGCCGCATACCCGCAAGCAGCGTGATTCAGCCGGATCAACGAAAACGGCAACCGATTGGGCTGGGCGAACTGGATGCGGAATTCGCGCTCGGCGCGTACCGCTTCGGTGCCGGCCATCTTGGCCAGCCGCTTCATGCGGCTCTGCGCCTGGGTGGCCTTGCTGGCCTGCGCCTTGAAGCGGTCGATGAAGCTCTGCAGATGCGCACGCTCGGCCTGTTCCTTGTCGTGGGCGATCTGCTGTTGACGCAGGTGCTCGATGCGCTGGCGCTCGAAA
Source organism: Xanthomonas sp. WHRI 7064 (assembly GCF_040202355.2). NCBI lineage: Bacteria > Pseudomonadati > Pseudomonadota > Gammaproteobacteria > Lysobacterales > Lysobacteraceae > Xanthomonas > Xanthomonas sp. WHRI 7064. The sequence goes on from NZ_CP167821.1 coordinate 3,510,335, forward strand.
TCGGTATAGCCGCCGACGTACAGCTTGGCGGTGCCGCCGTGCAGATGCAGCGTATGCGTGGCCACGTTGTCGAGGAACTCGCGGTCATGCGAAATCAGCAGCAAGGTGCCCGGGTACTTGAGCAGCCATTGCTCCAGCCACAGCACCGCATCCATGTCCAGGTGGTTGGTCGGTTCGTCCAGCAGCAGCAGGTCGCTGGGCATCATCAGCGCGCGCGCCAGATTCAGGCGCACCCGCCAGCCGCCGGAGAACGAGGACACCGCGCGGTGATGGGTGTCGGCCGGGAAGCCCAGGCCGTGCAACAACTTGCCGGCACGCGCCTCGGCGTCGTAGGCGCCCAGCTCGGCCATCTTCTGGTGCGCGTTGGCGACCGCTTCCCAGTCCTCGCGCGCGGTGGCCGCGGCCTCTTCCTGCAGGATCGCCGAGACCTCGATGTCGCCACCGAGCACAAACGACAGCGCCGGATCGGGCAGCGACGGGGTTTCCTGCGAGACGCTGGCGGTGCGCACCTTGCCGGGCAGGTCGACATCGCCCTTGTCCGCTTCCAGTTCGCCCTTGACCGCGGCAAACAGGCTCGACTTGCCGGTGCCATTACGGCCCACCACACCGACGCGGTAGCCGGCATGCATGGTCAGGTCGACGTTGGACAACAGCAGACGCTCGCCGCGTCGCATGGAGAAGTTGCGCAGGGAAATCATTGATGGACAGTCCGATAGAACGAAAAGGAATGAGCAGATGAGCAGCACTCCTGCGACGCCATTCTAGCGTTAACGAATAATTAGCGCCTTCGGGCTGGCCGTCGTTCCCTTCGCATCGCCGCGACCAGACCCCGCCCAGCCTTGCTGGTCCTGCCTGGACCCCCGTTCGGAGTTGTCATGAATTACCCGTTGTCCACGCTCGCAACCGCCGTCGTTGCGGCGCTGCTCGCCTCTCCCGCCTTCGCCCAGACCGCCACCCCGGCCAGCGCGCCCGCCAATACGCTCGATACCGTCATCGTCACCGGCACCCGGGTGTCCGACCGTACCGTGGCCGAGTCGCAGTCGCCGATCGACATCATCAGCGCCGAGTCGCTGCAGGCCACCGGCACCTCGGAGCTGGCCACCGCGCTGGCCCGCGCGCTGCCGTCGCTGAACTTCCCGCGCCCGGCCCTGAGCGACGGCACCAGCGCGATCCGTCCCGCGCAGCTGCGCGGCCTGTCGCCGGACCAGGTGCTGGTGCTGGTCAACGGCAAGCGCCGCCACACCTCCTCGCTGCTCAACCTCAACGGCACCATCGGCCGTGGCGCCGCGGCAGTGGACCTGAACACCATTCCGGTGGCGGCGATCGCGCGCGTGGAAGTGCTGCGCGACGGCGCCTCGGCGCAGTACGGCTCCGATGCCATCGCCGGCGTGGTCAACATCGTGCTCAAGGGCGCGGAGAAGGGCGGCAGCCTGCAGGCCGGCTTCGGCCAGTACTCGGCCGGCGACGGCAGCAACTACGAGCTGTCCGGCGACACCGGCGTGGCCTACGGCAACGAGCGCGGCTGGCTGCACGTGGCCGCCCAGCTCAACCAGCAGGACCCCACCGACCGCGCGCGCGGCTATGCCGGCGCACCCAGCGTCTCGCAGCCGGCCGTGGGCCAGAAGGCGTTCAAGATCGGCGACCCGGACGTCAACGCGCAGGCGGTGTCGGCCAATACCGAGTTCGCCTTCAGCGACAGCATCACCGGCTACGCCTTCGCCACCGCCAGCAACCGCGACATCACCTCGTTCGCGTTCTTCCGCGCGCCGGGCAGCAGCCAGAACATCCTGTCGGTGTATCCGCAGGGCTTCCTGCCGGAAATCCAGACCTACGCCAAGGACCGCTCGCTGGTGGCCGGCGTGCGCGGTTCCACCGCCAGTGGCTGGGACTGGGATGCCAGCTACAACTACGGCTACAACAAGATCGATTTCCACACCCGCAACACCCTCAACGTCAGCCTGGGGCCGAGCTCGCCGACCTCCTTCTACGACGGCGCGCTGGAGACCACGCAGAACATCGTCAACCTGGACGTCAAGCGCGGCTTCGACTGGGGCCTGGCGTACCCGGTGACGGTGGCCTTCGGCGCCGAATACCGCAACGAAAAGTGGAACCAGTCGCCAGGCGAAGTGGGCTCGTATTTCCAGGCCGGCACGCTGGCCGGTGGCGCGCAGGGCTTTGGCGGATTCGCGCCGAGCGTGTCCGGGCGGTACTCGCGTGACAGCTACGCGCTGTACGCAGATCTGGAAGCCGATTTCACCGACAAGTTCTCCGCCGGCCTGGCCGGGCGCTACGAAGACTTCAACGACTTCGGCAGCCAGGCATCGGGCAAGTTGTCCGGGCGCTATGCGTTCACCGACAAGATCGCGCTGCGCGGCACGGTGGCGTCGGGCTTCCGCGCGCCGTCGCTGGCACAGCAGTATTTCCAGTCCACCAGCACCACCTTCCTGGCGGGCAATCCGAACCCGTTCGAGATCCGCACCTTCCCGGCCGACAGCAACGTGGCGCGCGCGCTGGGTGCAGAGCCGCTGGATGCCGAGACCTCGCTGTCCTACAGCCTGGGCCTGGTGTTGCAGCCGACCGATGCGCTCTACCTCACCGTGGATGCGTACCAGATCGACGTGGACGACCGCATCGTGCTGTCGTCCAACCTCACCGGCACCGGCGTGCGCAACCTGCTCGAAGCGCAGGGCATCTTCGGCATCAACGGCGGGCGCTACTTCACCAATGCGGTGGACACGCGTACGCGCGGCGTGGACGTGGTCGGCAGCTACCGCTGGCAGCTCGCCGCCAGCAGCGTGGACCTGACCGCCGGCTACAACTATTCGGAAACCGAAGTGCGCAGCGTCGCCGCCAACCCGGCTGCGTTGTCGGCCAACGGGCTGAGCCTGGAGCGCATCGACCGCACCGAACGCGGTCGCATCGAGGAAGGCTTCCCGCGCGACAAGTTCCTGGTCAACGGTAGCTGGAATCTGGAGCACTGGACGCTGGCATTGGGTGCCACGCGCTATGGCAAGTACAGCACGCGTCCGGCCGCGGCGATCAACGACCAGACCTTCGGCGCCAAGTGGGTGGTGGATGCCTCGGCCAGCTACAAGATCGATCGCTGGACGCTGACCCTGGGTGCGGACAATCTGCTGGACGAGTACCCGGACGAGAACAACTTCGCCAACTCCACCAGCGGGCAGTTCCCGTACAGCAATCTGTCGCCGTTCGGCTTCAACGGTGCTTACGTGTACGGCCGCATCAACTATCGCTGGTAAGTCATACAGCGCTCCACGCTGCTGCGGTGTTGCCACGCGTTGGTTGCTGACGCGCGCGGCACGGTCGCATCCTGACGCCTGACCACACGCCCCGGCCTGCCCGGGGCGTGTGCGTTTTATCCGTTGTCCGTGCGGCGTTTTGATGCAGCCATCCAGGCGCAGGCATCGATGCGCCGTGAAGAGCTGCCGGCGGCCGCGGTGGTATCAACACCGCTTCCACCCTGCCGGAGCACCCACCATGGACGCAGCGCAGCTCTCACGTGGCCGCCTGATCGATCACCTGCATCTGGTTGTCCACGACCTGGCGGCGAGCCGACGTTTCTACCAGGCGGTGCTCGATGTGCTGGGCATTCCGATCGGTGGCGAAGGCGAGGGATTCTTCTGGGCCGACGAGCTGTTCGTGTCCGATCGCGACATGATGGCGCAAGGCGAACTCACCGGCCGCCACCATCTGGCCTTCCAGGCGCACGACGTGGCCATGGTGCATGCATTCCATCAGACCGCCCTCGCCCACGGCGGCCGCGACAACGGCGCGCCGGGCGTGCGCCCGTATCACCCCAGCTACTACGCTGCGTTCGTGCTCGACCCGGATGGCAACAACATCGAAGCGGTGTTCCATGGTCCTGCGCAACGCAGTGCCGATGCGGTGCAGATCACGTTCTGATGCAGAAGTTTCATATCTCGTATCGATGTCCATGATGGTGCAGGCAAGCGGCTGATACCGCAGGTCTGGTGCAAACGGCGCATCACTTTGGTGCACGATGACAACGATGGCAGTAGCACGTCATACATGACAGTTACTTGCGCAACGTAACCAAAATTTGACATGCGGTTACACGTGGTTAATGGTTGGGAACGCACCGCAGCTGCCGCAACGGACGCGGCCCGGGAGGGGGCCCCCTGCGATGCATCCGTTCCCCACTCGGAGTTGTCACCGCATGAATTGCAAGACCAGTCCACTCGCAGTTGCCGTTGTTCTTGCACTGTCGTTTTCCGCTTCAAACGCGTCCGCGCAGTCACAGGCTCCCACCCAGAAAACGCTCGATACCTTGATCGTGACCGGCACGCGCGTGGCCGATCGCACCGTGGCCGAATCGGCATCGCCGATCGACATCATCTCGCCACAGGCACTGGAATCGACCGGTACCACCGAGCTGGCTACCGCGCTGTCACGCGCGATCCCCTCGTTGAATTTCCCCCGCCCGGCCATCTCCGACGGCTCGGACGCAGTGCGCCCGGCGCAGTTGCGCGGCCTGTCGCCCGATCAGGTGCTGGTGCTGGTCAACGGCAAGCGCTATCACAGCACCGCGTTGATCAATCTCAACGACACCCAGGGCCGTGGCTCGTCGCCGGCCGATCTCAACACCATTCCGATCGCCGCAGTGGAGCGCATCGAAGTGCTGCGCGACGGCGCATCGGCGCAATACGGTTCGGATGCAATTGCCGGCGTGATCAACATCGTGCTCAAGGGCAGCGGCGAAGGCGGCAGCGTCAATGGCCGCTACGGCAAGTACAGCGCTGGCGACGGCGAGCAGTATCAGCTGTCCGGCGATGCCGGTTTCAGCTTTGCCGGAACCGGCAAGGTGCATCTGGCCGCGCAGGCCGGGCATTCGGACCAGACCAACCGCGCACTGCCATTCCAGGGCCGCGTGGAGCAGCGTTACGGCGATCCGGACATCGACCAGGGCGCGATCTCCTTCAACGGCGAATACAGCCCCACCGATTACCTGACCTTCTACTCGTTCGGCATGGTCAGCCGCCGCGAAGTGCTGTCCAACGGCTACTTCCGCTTTGCCGGCGACAACCGCAACCGCCCGGAAATCTATCCGGACGGCTTCCTGCCGCAGATCTACAACGTCAGCAAGGACGTGTCGTGGGTGGGCGGCTTGAAGACCTCGACCGAAGGCGGCTTGAACATCGACCTGAGCTACAACTACGGCCAGAACAATCTCACCTTCGATGTGCGCAACAGCTTGAACAACAGCCTGGGCCTGGCCAGCCCGACCGACTTCCATGCCGGCACGCTGGAAGTGACCCAGAACGTGCTCAATGCCGACTTCACCAAGACGCTCGACTGGGGCCTGGCGTATCCGGTCACACTGGCCTTCGGTGCGGAATGGCGCGGTGAGAAGTTCAACCAGTCGCCCGGCGATGCGGCGTCCTCGGCCAATGGCGGCATTCCCTCTGCGGCAGGCACACTGATTCCGGGCGCACAGGTGTTTCCCGGCTTCAAACTCTCCGACGCCGGCTACTACAACCGCAACAGCCATTCGGCGTACGTCGACCTGGAAGCGGATCTGACCGAAAAGCTTTCGGCCGGCCTGGCCGGGCGCTACGAGAAGTACAGCGATTTCGGCGATACCGCCACCGGCAAACTGTCGTTGCGTTACGCGTTCACCGACAAGGTGGCCGTTCGCGCCACTGCCTCCACCGGGTTCCGTGCGCCGTCGTTGCAGCAGCAGAACTTCCAGTCGATCGCCACCCAGTTCCTCAACGTGGCCCAGCCCAACGGCACGGTCACTGCAGTCCCGTTCGAGATCGGCACCTTCCGTACCGACAACCCGGCCGCGATCGCACTCGGTGCCGAGCCGTTGAAGGCCGAGGAATCCAAGAACTACGGTCTTGGCGTGGTGCTGCAGCCGATCGAAAATCTGTACATCACGGTCGATGCCTACCGCATCGATATCGATGACCGCATCGTGCTGTCGGAAAACCTCACCTCCAATGCGGCGCGCAATTATCTGCAGGCCAATGGCTTCCCGGGCATCGGTGGCGGGCGCTACTTCACTAACGCGGTGGATACCAAGACCCAAGGCGTGGATGCGGTCGGCACCTATCGCTGGAACCTGGACGGCGGCAGCGCGGAGCTGACCTCCGGCTACAACTACAACAAGACCGAAGTGGAACGGGTCGCCGACAACCCGGCAGCGCTGGAAGCGATCGATCCGGGTGCGGTGCGCATCGGCCGCGCCGAACTCGGTCGCATCACCGAAGGCACGCCGCGCGACAAGTTCTTCCTGGGCGGCACCTGGTCGCCGGGCAACTGGTCGTTCACCGGCACCGCCACGCGCTGGGGCGAGTTCAGCACCTTCGGCACCAACGCCGGCAGCGACCAGACCTATGCGGCCAAGTGGACGCTGGACCTGGCCGCGTCCTACAAGTTGAACGACTGGAACTTCACCATCGGCGGCGACAACGTGCTCAACGAGTATCCCGACCGCCAGGAAGCCGGCCTGGGCACGCGCACCTACCTGCCCTACAGCAGCGCCTCGCCGTTCGGTTTCAACGGTGCGCTGGTGTACGCCAACGTGAGCTACAAGTGGTAAATCGCCGCGTGCCGGTCGGCAGCGACCGGCACGTCGATCGCCTCGTCCCACCTCGCTGAGACGAGGCAGCACGCCCCGCAGCATCGCTCGCCCTTTCCGATTGTCGCGAAAGGGCGAGTTCCCCCCTTCTTTCGCAAGGATGCGCCACGCAGCAGACGCTGCGTCGCAGTCTGCTGTCTTGCTGTGCACGTCGCCTTGCCAGCGCACACGCGCTGCGCGCAGGCAACACGGATCACGCAGTCCGCCGTCGTCTTCCCCCGGCAATGCGCGCAGCGCATCGCTGCGTCCACCATCCCCTTTGAGTCTCCATTCCCATGCACACCTCCAACGCACTCTCGCTTGCGATCTCGGTCGCACTCACCGTCTGTACGTTCGCCGCCAGTGCGCAATCGCAGCCTGCCCAGCCGCAGAAAACCCTGGACACCCTGATCGTCACCGGTACGCGCGTCAGCGACCGCACGGTGGCCGAATCCGAATCGCCGATCGACATCATCACCGAGCAGTCGCTGCAGGCCACCGGCGCGACCGACATCGCCACCGCGCTGGGCAAGCTGCTGCCGTCGCTGAATTTCCCGCGCCCGGCGATCTCCGACGGCAACGATGCCGCGCGCCCGGCCACGCTGCGCGGCCTGTCGCCGGATGCGGTGCTGGTGCTGGTGGACGGCAAGCGCTATCACACCTCCTCGCTGATCAACTACAACCCGTACGTCGGCCGCGGCTCGGCGCCGGCCGACCTGAACTCGCTGCCGATGTCGGCCATCGCACGCATCGAAGTGCTGCGTGACGGCGCCTCGGCCCAGTACGGCTCCGATGCGATCGCCGGCGTGGTCAATATCGTGCTCAAGCATGGCGCCGATGCCGGCAGCAACAGCGTGTCGGTCAATGGCGGCATCATGGACAAGGGCGATGGCGAGCAGAATGGCATCGACGGCTCGGTCGGCCTGCCGTTCGGCGGCAGCGGCGGCGACACCGCGCCGGGCTGGGTGCGGCTGTCCTGGAACTACCAGAACACCATGAGCACCAATCGCGGCGAGAACACCAACCGCGCCACCACCGTGCCGGGCACGCCCAATCCGGGCGGTGTGCCCTACCAGCGCCACGGCGACCCGGCCTCCACGTTCTATCAGGGGCTGGCCGCATTCGGCTACGCGTTCTCGCCCAACCTGGAACTGTACGGCCATCTCAGCATGAGCCGTCGCGAGGTCACCTCCAACGGCTATTACCGCGCCGCCGACAACACCGCGCGCAATGTGCAGGCGATCTACCCGAACGGCTTCCTGCCGCAGATCTACAACCCCACCAACGACCGCTCGGCGGTGCTGGGTTTGAAGGGCAGCACCGAGAGCGAATGGAACTGGGACGTGTCGGCCACCTACGGCAAGAACGATATGACCTTCAACATCCTCAACAGCATCAACACCAACCTGTACTACACCACCGGCAGCTCGCCGACCAACTTCAATTCCGGTGGCTTCGAAACCGAACAGGGCACGATCAACCTGGACGTCAACAAGTCCTTCGACTGGGGCCTGGCGTATCCGGTCAATGTGGCCTTCGGTGCCGAGCATCGCCAGGACCGCTACCAGATCACCGCCGGCTCGCCGGAGTCGTACTTCTTCGACCCCAATACCATCAATCCCGACGACGGCGCGCCATATCCGGGCGGCGCGCAGGTGTTCTCCGGCCTGGAGCCGACGGTGGCCGGCAAGTTCGGACGCCACAGCAATGCGGTCTACGCCAACCTGGAAGCGGACATCACCGACAAGCTGTCCGGCGGCATCGCCGGGCGTTATGAAAACTACAGCGATGCCGGCTCCACGCGTTCGGGCAAGCTGTCGGCGCGCTACGCCTTCAGCGACACCTTCTCGCTGCGCGGCACCATCTCCAACGGCTTCCGCGCACCGTCGCTGGCCCAGCAGAACTACGCCTCGGTGGTGACGCTGATCCAGAACGGCGAGCTGGTGCAGGTCGGTACCTACCGCACCTCCGACCCGGTCGCGGTGGCGCTGGGCGCTGGCCCGCTGAGCCCGGAGAAATCCACCAACTACGGCCTGGGCGCTGTGTGGCAACCGACTGCCAGCTTCACTTCCAGCCTGGACGTCTACCAGATCCGCATCTGGGACCAGATCCTGTATTCGGACCAGCTGCAGCTGGCACAGCCGATCGGCCAGGTGGCCGCGGTGCAGTTCTTCGTCAACGGCGCCACCAGCCGCACCCGTGGCGTGGACTGGATCAACAGCTATCTCGCCGACCTGGGCAGCTACGGCAAGCTCAACCTCAGTGCCAGCGCCAACTACAACAAGACCACGATCCTGGAACTGTCCAACCCCAACTTCGGGCGCGCCAGCCAGGGCTTGCTCACCGACGCCACCCCGCGCACCAAGTACATGGCGGCGGCGGACTGGACGCTGGGCGGCTTTGCGCTGAACTTCAACGCCACCCGCTACGGATCGATCAAGCGCATCAGCGACCCGGCCGATGGCAGCCAGGACCAGACCTACGACGCGCGCTGGCTATTGAACCTGGCCGCCAGCCAGACCTGGAACGCGTTCACCTTCACCGTGGGCGCGGACAACCTCACCAATCAGTATCCGACCAAGGCGCAGCTGACCACTGCCTACGACGACCGCGCCGGCGGCCTGCAGTATTCGTCGCTGTCGCCGTTCGGCTTCAACGGCCGCTACTGGTACGGGCGGGTCACCTACCGGTTCTGACCGGCGGGTTCGAGCGGACCTGCCGATCCGTACATGCGTCAACGCAAACACCGCCGAGTGATCGGCGGTGTTTGTCGTTGTGGGCTTCGATTCGCCAGCAGCGGCCGTGCGTCACCTGCCGCGGTGATTGCCAGCGCTATGATTGCCGCAACACTGCGTGCCGGCCTGGCCCGGCCCGGCACTGCGTCGCCTGGCCGCAGCTCACCAGGAGGCGAGCAGCGCGTCGACACCACGCAGGTTGGCGCGATCGTTCCAGCTCAGCGTGTCCAGCTGCTCCAGCCGAAGTGCCGGCAGACGCGCCAGCAGGCAGGCCAGCGCGGCTTCCATTTCGATCAGCGCCAGCCGGTTGCCCAGGCAGTGGTGAATGCCGCCACCGAACGACAGCGCGCGGCCCTGCTGGCGGCGGATATCCAGCAGCTGCGGGTCGGTGAACTGCAGCGTGTCGTGATTGGCCGCGCCCAGCATCAGATACAGCATGACGCCCTGGGGAACCGCCACGCCCTCGATCTCGACATCCTGCAACGCGGTGCGTGTGGCGATCTGCACCGAGCTGTCGTAGCGCATGCATTCGAGCACTGCATTGGGCAGCAGGCTCGGGGTTTCCTGCAGCAGGCGCAATTGCTGCGGATGCCGATGCAGCGCGACCAGCGCATTGCAGATCATGTTGGAAGTGGTTTCGTGGCCGGCAAAGAACAGCAGGATCACGTTGGAGACGATCTCCTCGTCGCTCAGGCGGCGGCCGTTGTCCTCGGCCTGGATGAAACGCGCGATCAGATCGTCGCCGCCAGCGCTGCGCCGTTGCGCGATCACGCCGTGGAAATATGTCGCCAGCTGGTCGTACGCAACGCTGGTGGCCTGCAGTTCTTCCGCCGTCATCATCGGATCGAAAACTTTTGCCAGTGCGCTGGTCGCGTGACTCAACGCGGTGACATCGGCCGCATCGATATCCAGCATCCGGCAGATGATGGCGATCGGCAGCGGGAACGCGAACTCGGTCAGCAGATCGCAGTGGCCGTTGGCCTGGAAAGCGTCGATCAACCCGGCGGCGGTATCGCTGGCCACTTCACGCATGGACTCCATCTGCCGCGCACCGAAGGCCTGTGTCATCAGTCCGCGCAACTGGGTGTGCAGCGGCGGGTTGAGCAGCAGGAACATGCGGCTCATACCCTGGAACAGCGGCAGGTGCACCGCCGCCTCGCCGTAGCGCAGACGAATGCTTTGCAAATAGTCGCGGCCGACCCGGCGATCGCTGAGCAGGCGATCGACCACGGCGTAACGGCCGGACATCAGCCGCCCGTCTGCCACCTGCACCAACGCGCCTTCGGCGCGCAGGCGCGCGTAGGTCGGATAGGGATCGTGCCGGAACTGAGGTGTTGCCAAATCGCTGAGATGCATGGCCTGGCTCGTGTGGCGTCACCCGCAACGGGGCGATGCGTGCGTGGGCCTGCCGAAGGACGCAGGCGCTCCACTGGGAGCCCAGATTGTCGGCCGGCGCCGCGCTGCGACCTTGCGCAGGGGCGAAGCGGTGTCGTCAATGTTGAATCGGCGTGCCGGACTTGCGCCCTGCGTCGCAACTCGTACGCGCACGTGCGGGCCACAGCGGTTTACGCGCAGCGTCTGACCCATGTATCGGCCTGCGTGCATGCGCGGCGTGTCGCATCGCGTTAATCAAGCGCTGTGTACTATGGGCGTCCGGCCAACCGGACCAGCAACGCGGTCCCGGTTCCCCCGCGCCGGACTCCAGCCATGACCACGCAATGCCCGCAGGCGACGCCCGGCGCAGTGCCGTCGGCTGGTCGCGCCCGCGACGCTCTCTCGGACACTCTCACAACGGATTGGAATGCATCACGACACCAGCCTCATCGACATCATCGCCGTCGGCCTCGCGGTCGCTTTCGTGCTGGGCACGCTCGCACAGAAAGTGAAACTCTCGCCGCTGGTCGGCTATCTGCTGGCCGGCGTCTGCGTCGGGCCGTTCACGCCCGGCTTCGTGGCCGACCAGACCATGGCCAACCAGCTGTCCGAGCTGGGTGTGATGCTGCTGATGTTCGGCGTGGGCCTGCACTTCTCGCTCGACGATCTGATGGAAGTGAAATGGATCGCGATTCCGGGTGCGTTGGCGCAGATCGTGGTCGCCACGCTGCTTGGCTGGGCACTGGCCTGGAGCATGGGCTGGCCGCTGATGCATGGGCTGGTGTTCGGTCTGGCGCTGTCGGTGGCCAGTACCGTGGTGCTGCTGCGCGCACTGGAAGAACGCCGCCTGCTGGAAACCCAGCGCGGCCGCATCGCGGTGGGCTGGCTGATCGTCGAAGACCTGGTGATGGTGATCGCGCTGGTGATGTTGCCGGCCCTGGCCGAGGTGCTGGGCACCGCCGCGCCTGCCGCGGCGCATGCCGGCGAATCCACCTCGCTGCTGGCCGCGCTGGGCCTGACGCTGTTCAAGATGGTGGCGTTCGTGGCGGTGATGCTGGTGGTCGGGCGGCGGGTGATTCCGTGGTCGCTGGAAAAGGTCGCCGCCACCGGCTCGCGTGAGCTGTTCACCCTGGCCGTGCTCGGCATCGCGCTGGGCGTGGCGTTCCTGTCGGCCACGCTGTTCGGCGTGTCGTTCGCGCTGGGCGCGTTCTTCGCCGGCATGTTGCTGAAGGAATCCGAGCTCAGCCACAAGGCCGCCAGCGATTCGCTGCCGTTGCGCGATGCGTTCGCGGTGCTGTTCTTCGTCTCGGTGGGCATGCTGTTCGACCCGATGATCCTGGTCGAGCATCCGTGGCAGGTGCTCGCCACGTTCCTGACCGTGACCCTGGGCAAGTCGCTGGCCGCATTCGTGATCGTGCGTGCATTCGGCCACCCCACCGGCACCGCGCTGACCATTTCCACCAGCCTGGCGCAGATCGGCGAGTTCTCCTTCATCCTGGCCGGGCTGGGCGTGCAGCTGGCGATCCTGCCGGAAACCGGGCGCGACCTGATCCTGGCCGGCGCGCTGCTGTCGATCATCGCCAACCCGTTCCTGTTCTCGTGGCTGGACCGCTGGCAGGCCAGGCAGGCGCAGGACGCTCCGGCCGCGGTGGAGCCGGAACTGCCGCCCGGCCCGCCGCTGCCGCTGGACGGCCATGCCATCGTGATCGGCTATGGCCGCGTCGGCAGCGCGCTGGCGCAGTTGCTGCGTAGCCGCGGCGTGCCGGTGCTGGTGATCGACGACAACGGCGATCATGTGGCCAAGGCGCATGCGGCCGGCATTCCCGGTATCCGCGGCAGTGCGGCGGCCGACCGCGTGCTGGCCGAAGCCCGCCCGGAGCATGCCAAGATCGCGATCCTGGCGATCCCGCAGCCGCTGGAAGCCGGCGAGGCGCTGGCCAAGCTGCGCGCGATCAACCCCTCACTGACGCTGCTGGCGCGCGCGCACAGCGACACCGAGGTCAAGCACCTGCTCGAACACGGCGCCGACGGTGCGGTGCTGGCCGAACGCGAGCTGGCCTATTCGCTGGCCGAGATGGTGATGTCCACCCCGCCGTATCGGGCATTGCGCGTACCGGCGTCGTAACCGCAAGGCGGGTGACGCAGCGCTGCACGAATCGAAAACCCGCCGGCAGCGCCTGCGGGTTTTTTGTTGCCCGCAGGTGGTTCAGTGCGGAACGGCTCGCAACCGTGCATTGATCGAACTGCGACCAGGGCACCGAAAACTGCCCGCCAAATCCACTTGATAATCATTCCCATCCGGAGCAGGATGAGCGCCCGTTTCCTTGGCGGCCTCATCCATGACGTTTGCGGTTGGCGTTCTCAACGCAGTGCCAAGCGTGCAGTTGTGCGAGCTGCTGGGCCGCATCGGCTACGGCTTTGTGGTGCTCGATCTGGAACATGTGCTGCGCGCGCCGGACGAACTGGAACACGCCATCCGCGCCTGCGAGCTGTCCGGTTGCGAGGCCTGGGTGCGCGTGCCGGAGGTGGACGAAAAACTGATCGGCCGCGTGCTGGATGCCGGCGCGAGCGGGATCGTCATTCCACGCGCCGAATCGGCCGCGCAACTGGCCGATGCCATCGCCGCGGCACGGTTCCCGCCACTTGGGCGGCGCGGCATCACCGGCGGGCGCGTCACCGGTTTCGGCAATGTCGACCTGCCCACCTACATCGCGCAGGCCAATCGCGATATCCGCATCGTGCCGATGATCGAAAGTGCGGCCGGCATTGCGGCAGTGCCCGAGCTGCTGGCGCTGCCCGGCGTGGCACTGGTGATGGAAGGCGCACTGGATCTCGCGCTGGACCTGGGCCTGGGCCCGCAACCGACCCATCCACAGGTGTGGGAGTTGCTGCTGCAACTGCATGCGCACTGCGTTGCGGCCAACGTGCCGTTCTGCCCCAATCCGCGCACCGACGCGCAACGCGCGCACTGGCTGCAACAGCCGGACCTGCGCTGGCTGCTGGCCGGCGAAGACCGCGCGCTGATTCAACGCGCACTGCGCGGCCACCTGGCCAGCTTCGCCGCACCCACTCCACCACCCGCCTGCAGGAGCACGCCGTAGATGTCGACGTTCCGTTTCCACGCCCTGACCATCGCCATCGCTGCGGCCACCTGGACCCTGCCGCCGTTGGCGTTCGCCACCGAGTCGCCGGATGCGGCGGCCACCGATGCGCAGACGCCGATCCGTGCGCTGGACACGATCCAGGTGCAAGGCAGCCTGCTCGGGCGTTCCAGGCCCGACGACGTGCAGCGCTATGCCGGCAGCCGCCAGGTGATCGACCGCGAGCAACTGCGCAATGGCGGCAACCGCTCGCTGGACGATGCCCTGCAGCGCGTGCCGGGCATCAAGATCTTCGACGAGACCGGCACCGGTGCGTTGCCGCAGCTGATGCTGCGCGGCCTGTACGAAAGCCGCAGCGGCCGCGTGCAGGTACTGGAAGACGGCATTCCGCTGGCACTGGCGCCGTACGGGCAGACCAGCCTGTCGTTGTTTCCGGTGGGGCTGAACCAGATCGACCGCATCGATATCGTGCGCGGTGGCGCGGCCGTGCAGTACGGGCCGAACAACGTCGGCGGGGTGATCAATCTGGTCAGCAAGGAGATCCCCAGCGAGTGGAGTACCACGCTGGCGCACAAGGTCACCGCCGGCGGCCAGGGTCAGTTCCTGCAGGACAGCGCGCTCAGCAGCGGCGGCTACCTCACCGACAACCTCGGCCTACAGGTCGATGCCAATCGCACTTACGGCGAGTACTGGCGCGCGCACAGCGATACCGACATCAGCAATCTGCGCGTGCGTGCGGAGTGGTGGCTGGACGACACCAAGTTGCTCAAAGCCAGCGTGCAACGCTATCTGGTCGACATGGATCTGGCCGGCGCGCTCAGCCCGGACGATTACCGGCGCGACCCGCGCCAGTCCACGCGCCCGCTGGACAGCTTCAATGGACGTACCACGCGCGCATCGTTGAGCTACGAGCAATTGTTCGGAGACTGGGGTCCGTTGAAAGATGTTCGGTTGTCCTGGACCAACTTCAGCGCGCGCAGCAGCCGCAACTTCATCGTCGGCATGCGCCAGGCCGCCACCGAAACCTGGCGTTCGGACCTGCCGCCGCAACTGCGCCAGACCGCACCGCGCGACTTCCGCGTGGTCGGCAGCGAGCCGCGGCTGAGCTGGAGCATGGGCGATGCCGGTGGCGTGCGTCAGCAGTGGACCGCCGGCGTGCGCGCGGTGCACGAGGACATCGACTTTTTGGTCGGCAATCTACGCCTGCGCGATGGCCTGTTCACCAGCGTGCGTGACTGGCAATTCGAAGACCGCGCCCTGGCCGCCTACGTCAGCAACGCCATCACCCTGCCCGACGAACGCCTGACCATCACCCCGGGCCTGCGCTATGAGCGGCTGGATTCGCGCTACTTCAATCGCGCCACCGGCCTGCGCACACTCAACCAGACCCGCGATGTATTGCCGGGGTTGACGGTGGGTTTCCAAGCCAACGCACAATGGTTCTTCTATGCGGACGGGCAGCGCTCGCTGCGTGCGCCGCAGGTCACCCAGATCATCTTCGGCAACAACCTGGATGCCGAACTTGCATGGAATTACGAAGCCGGCACGCGCTACCAGCCCAACGACCGCACCCGCATCCAGCTCGGTGCGTATCTGATCGATTTCGATCAGCAGATTCAGCTGGACAACACCACACGCGTGTTCCGCAACCTCGGCAAGACCCGCCATCAAGGCGGCGAGCTGGAACTGCAATGGAGTCCGGAAAACCTGCGCGCGCTCACCCTCAACGCCGGTTATGCGTATCTGGATGCCAGCCAGGAATCGGGCGCATTCCGCGGGCTGCGCGTGCCCTACACCTCGCGCAACCAGATCACCCTGGGCGGCAACTACACGCTCGGTCACACCACTGTCGCACTGTCGAGCTACTACTTCAGCAAGGCCTACAGCGATGCGGCAAACACCGTGCAGGAGAACGCGATCGCCTCGGTCGGCGAGTTGCCGTCGTACTGGGTGTGGAACACGCAGGTGAGCCATACGCTGTTCGAACGCGATGGACAAAAATTCAGCGCGTCGCTGGCGATCAACAACCTGTTCGATCGGCAGTACTGGTTCCGCGGCGTGGATACCAGCCCGTGGGGCCGCCAGGCCGCGCCGTCGCGCACCGTCACCGCCGGGCTGGAGTACACGTTCTAGGCCTCCAACCCGGCACATGCCGTAGCAACCGACGTACAGGGGCGTCGGTCGACTGACGGCAACGGCGCTCGCGCTGGCGGGCGCCGCAGACAACACGGCGTGCATGACGCACGTCTCCCTGCCGCAGCATGCGGCATGCGATCACCGTATCGCCGGCCACCCAACGCCCCTGCGGCGCCAGGCAGCCCGTTTCAGTACCGGTTTTTTCCACCGTCCTGTCGAACGAGAGCTGCCATGACTGCCACATCCGCTGCACCGTTGGTGATCCTCACCCATGTCTGCCATCCGGCCATCACCGAAGGGTTTCTTCCGGCCGCGCATGCGCTCGGCCTGCCGGTGTGGCTGCTGACCGACCACCGACTCGATCACCTCAGCCATTTCCGCGAGCATCCGGCGCATGCACCGCAACGGGTGATCGAATGCGATGTGTTCAATCCGCTCGGCGTGCTGGATGTGCTGCACGACGCCGATGTATCGCCGCGCGCGGTGTTCAGCAACAGCGATCATCTGCAGACCAGCACCGCGCTGGTCGCGGCGGGTCTCGGCCTGCCCGGCAAGGACTGGCAGGTCTGCTACGCGGCCAAGAACAAGGCGGCGATGCGCCAGCGCCTGCGTGCGCGTGAGCTGCCATCGCCGTGGTTCTGCACGCTGGCGCCGGGCGCCGCATTGCCGGCCGACATTCCGTGGCCGGTGGTGGCCAAACCGCGCGAGGGCGTGGCCAGTCTGGACGTTCGCCATTGTGCAGATGCCGCGCAGTTGCAGGCCTATCTGGACGATGTGTGGCAGCGCCATCCGCAGCGCACCGTGCTGCTGGAAGGCATGCTGGAAGGGGCGCTGTTTACGCTGGAAACGCTGGGCGACGGCCACACGCTGCAGGCGCTGGGCGGCTTCAAGGTGCGCTTGTCACCGCCGCCGCACTTCGTGGAATGCGAGGCGCAGTGGGATGCCCGCGTGGACACGCCGGTGATTGCGCAGGCGCTGCAACAGCTGCGCAGCTTCGGGGTTGGCTTCGGGCTGTGCCATAGCGAATTCATCCTCACCAGCGACGGCCCGGTGCTGGTGGAGATCAACTACCGCAGCATCGGCGACCGCCGCGAGTTCCTGCTCGACGACATGTTCGGCAGGCAATGGTTCACCGCCGCGCTGGCGCCGCATCTGGGCCTGCCGCTGCCGCAGCTGCGCTGCGATCGTGCCCATGCCTTGCTGCGTTACTACGTCGCCGAGCAGGACGGCGAGCTAGTGACCGCCAGCGAAGATCGCCGCCACCATGATGCGCACAGCGATGTGCAGTACCGGCGGATGCGCGCGCCCGGTGAACGCATCCGCCTGAGCCATTCCAACAAGGATTACCTGGGTGTGCTGAGCGCGGTGGCCAGCGATGCACAGGCCCTGCAACAGGCGGTGGTGCATGCCGAAGCGGGGCTGCAGTGGCGGATCGATGGCGCGGAGCTGCGCGCATGAGCAGTGCCGCCGACCAACGCTATATCGCCACCCGCATCATCGATGCCTGCCTGCGCGAGGACCTGCGCGGCATCGCCACCCGCGGCAGCGCCGCAATACCCGAGGCAGGCGTGCTGGCGGCATGGACCGACCCCAGCCCGGTGGAGGGCTGGTGGCGCATCGCGCATCTGCCAGACGGCACGCTGTGGTTGCCGATCCATCGGCAGGGCTATCTGCAGGACATCAGCGCCTGCGGCGACAGCTGGATCGTGCAGGGCGCCGATGGCGCGCAGGTCGAACGCGGTGCGCAGGCCTGGCTGCAACGCATGAGCGCGCAGCTGGACAGCGAGACACAACAGCTGCATCGCGCCTACGCCGAAGAAGCCGAGTGCGCTGCCGCCCACCTGGGCCTGGCGCGCCAGGCCTACGACGCGCAGGCGTCTGCGCTGCTCAATGCCTTGCAGCATGCAGATGCAGCCGAGCGGGCGTACCGCTGCGATCAACTGGCCAGCTATCGCGATCATCCGTTCTATCCCACCGCACGTGCCAAGGCCGGGCTGGATGCCTCGGAACTGCGCGATTACGCACCGGAATTCGCCCCCACCTTCGCGCTGCGCTGGCTGGCGGTTCCGCGTGCGCAGGTCAGCTGCACCAGTGCAGCGCCGGCCGAGTTGTGGCCGGACTTCGCCACGCTGGGCCTGCCGCCCGCGCTGGCCGACACGCATGTCGCCTGGCCGGTGCATCCGCTGGTGTGGGCGCGGCTGGAGCAGGACGGGTTTGCACTGCCGCCAGGCACACTGCGGGCGCCGCAGGCCTGGCTGGAGGTGCGCCCCACCCTGTCGGTCCGCACGCTGGTGCCGCTGCAGCATCCGCAGCTGCATCTCAAGCTGCCGATTCCGATGCGCACGCTGGGCGCGCTCAATCTGCGCCTGATCAAGCCCTCCACGCTGTACGACGGCCACTGGCTGGAGCGCGCACTGCGGCGCATCGATGCGCTGGATCCGGCCTTGCGCGGCCGCTGCGTGTTCGTGGACGAATCGCATGGCGGGCATGTGGGACAGACCCGTCATCTGGCCTATCTGCTGCGGCGTTATCCACCGTTGGAGGACGCCACGCTGGTGCCGGTGGCCGCGCTGTGCGCGCGGTTGCCCGATGGCCGGCCGATGGCAATCCATCTGGCCGAGCGCTTTGCGCAGGGCGATGTGCTCGGCTGGTGGCGCGAGTACACCGAGCTGATGCTGGCGGTGCATCTGCGTCTTTGGCTGCGCTACGGCATCGCGCTGGAAGCCAATCAGCAGAACAGCGTGCTGGTCTACGCCGATGGCCAGGCGACGCGGCTGCTGATGAAGGACAACGACGCCGCGCGTATCGCGATGCCGCAGTTGCGCGCGCAGCTGCCGGATCTGGACGCGTTGGGCCCGCTGCACGATGCGCGCATCGCGGTGGACCAGCCGCAAGCCCTGGCGCAGATGTTCTGCACCATCGTGCTGCAGCTGGATCTGCAGGCGGTGCTGGAAGGCCTGGCCGAATGGCAGCCGGCGCTGCGCACGCCGCTGTACACGCAGTTGCAGACGCAGTTCGCCTTGACGCTGGCGCAGCTGGATGTCGATGGCATCGATACTGCTCCCGCACGTCGCCTGCTGGCCGCGCCGCGGCTGCCGGTGAAGTACCTGCTCAGCGCCGGCAGCCTGCTTAGCAAGCAACTCACCGGTGCGAGCGACATCAACAAGTTCTACGGCGATAGCGCGCCCAACCCCTTCGGCGACGCCTTCGCTGGCGCGCAGCAGAGGCCGCGTCGGCAGGCGGGTGCCCAGCGATGAAGCGCGTCCTGGGCCCGGTGCTGGCCGCGCATTACCTGGCCGCCTTCACCGCACTGGGCATGCCGTTGTTTCTGCCGCAGGTGCTGGCTGAGCTGGCGCCCTCGGCGGCGGTTGGCTGGAGCGGCGTGCTGTACGTGTTGCCGACGCTGTGCACCGCGTTGACGGCCGGCACCTGGGGGCGCCTGGCCGACCACTATGGACGCAAGCGCTCGCTGCTGCGTGCGCAGCTGGGGTTGGCGCTGGGCTTTGCGATCGCCGGCTTCGCGCCGTCGCTGAGCTGGCTGGTGATCGGCCTGATCGTGCAAGGCACCTGCGGCGGCTCGCTGGCAGCGGCCAATGCATACCTGGCCAGCCAGCCGCAGGCCGGCCCGCTGGCGCGCGCGCTCGACTGGACGCAGTACTCGGCGCGCCTGGCGATGGTCAGCGCGCCCGCGTTGCTGGGCCTGGCCGTGGCGCTTGGCCCGGCGCAGTCGCTGTATCGCGCGCTTGCGCTGCTGCCGCTGCTGGCGTTCGCGCTGACCTGGCGTCTGCCCGCCGACCGGCCTGCGCCGCGGCCGACTGCGCCCACTGCGCAGTCCGTGCCCTCCGGGCATGCGGCTGCGTCGGCGCCATCGGCGTCAGCACCGGCCAGCGCACTGTGGCCTGCGTTGCTGATCGCGCAGTTCCTGTTCTGCTTCGCGATGGTGGTGACCTTCCCCTACTTCATCCCGTATGCGCTGGCGCGCGGCGCCGGCCACGACGCGCTGGCCGGCCTGCTCTACAGCCTGCCGCACCTGGTCTATCTGGTGGTGCTGCCGTGGTGGCGGCGCGGCGATGGCGAGGCCTGGCTGGTGCCCGGCCTGGTGCTGTTCGCGCTGGCCTGCCTGTGGCAGGCGCTGCTGCACGACGCCGCCGCATTGGCAGCGGCACGCCTGCTGTTCGGGTTCGGCATGTTGTTCGGCCTGCGTGGGCTCAACCGCAGCCTGGCGCTGGTCGCCAGCGGGCATGGCGCCGGGCGCCTGTTCGGCCGCTTCGATGCCTGCGGCAAATGGGCCGGCGTGTTCGCCGGTGCCGCTGCCGGTGCGCTGGCCCAGGCGGCCGGCCCTGCCACCCCCTTCCTGGCTGCCGCGCTGGCTGCGGCGGCCGCTGCGCTCACCGTTCTGGTGCGCTTCCCTTCGAGGAGATCCGCCGATGTCGCCGCACACGATGCATGACCCCTGGTACGACAGCATGGCCGACGCGCAGGCCTGCAGTTGCTGGTTGAACTGCTACCTGCGCGAGTTCGCGATTCCGCAGCGCGCAGTGGACTTCGATTACCGCGGGCTGGATCGCCCCGGCCCGCGCGTGGCCGAGCAGCGCTGGCTGCGGATCGATCTAGGCGACACCGGCGCGCTGTGCGTGCGCATCGCCTATGCCGATCGCCTGGGCCGCTGCCGCTTTGCCTCCACGCCGTTTCTCAAGAGCGCCGGCCAACCATGGCAGAGCCTGGACGCGCATGCCTTGGCGCGTTGCCTGCTGCAGGCGCTGGGCAGCACGCAGGCGGTCAACCCGGAACTGCTCGCGCAAAGCGCCAACAGCGTGGCGATCACTGCCGCACTGCTGCGCCAGGCACAGTGCACCGCCGCGACCGGCGAAGCAATGATCGACGCCGAACAATCGATGCTGTGGGGGCATGCCTTGCATCCCACGCCCAAGAGCCGCGAAGGCGTCGATCTGGCGCAGGTGCTGGCCTGCGCGCCGGAAGCACGCGCCGCGTTCCAGCTGTTCTGGTTCCGCATCGACCCACGGCTGCTGCGCATGCAGGGCCGCGATGTGCGTGCCAGCCTGCGGCAACTGTCCGGCAGCGACGCGCTGTATCCCTGTCATCCGTGGGAAGCGCAGCGCCTGCTCGACGACCCGCTGCTGCGCACCCTGCAGGCGCGCGAGCTGATCGAGCCTGTCGGCATGCTCGGCGATGCACTGCGGCCCACCTCGTCGGTGCGCACGCTGTATCACCCGGAACTGGATTATTTCCTCAAGTGCTCGGTACATGTGCGGTTGACCAACTGCGTGCGCAAGAACGCCTGGTACGAGCTGGAAAGTGCGGTCGCGCTCACCGAGCTGCTGGCACCGAGCTGGCGTGCGCTGGCGGTGCAGGTGCGGGGCTTCGATGTGATGCTGGAGCCTGCGGCCACCTCGCTGGAGGTCGCCCAGGTCGATCCCGCCTTGCACGATGCCGACCCGCTGGCGGCGCGTGGCCTGTCGGAGAGCTTCGGCATCCTGTACCGGCAGACCCTGCCCGCCGCGCAACGCGCCCGTTGGCAGCCGCAGGTGGCCGCCGCGTTGTTCACCTGCGATGCGCAGGGCAACAGCGTGTGTGCGTCCAGGCTGCAGGCACTGGGCGGCGCACAGATGGATCGCCACACCGCCACGCTGCTGTGGTTCCGTGCCTATGCCGGCTTGCTGCTGGACGGAGTGTGGAGTGCCTTGTTCCAGCACGGCATCGCGCTGGAACCGCACCTGCAGAACACCGTGATCGGATTTGCCGATGGCTGGCCGACGCGGGTATGGATCCGCGACCTGGAAGGCACCAAGCTGCTCGCACATCACTGGCCCGCCACGCGCTTGCAGGGCGTGGGCGAACGCGCCCGGCAATCGCTGTACTACACGCCGGAACAGGGCTGGAATCGCGTGGCGTATTGCGCGCTGGTCAACAATCTGGCCGAGGCGATCTTCCATCTGACCGAAGGCGATGCCGCGCTGGAGGCGCGCCTGTGGCAATGCGTGGGCGAGCTCGCCGCACGCTGGCAACAGCGCCATGGCACGCAAGCCGCGCTGCAGGGCCTGCTCGACGGCGCGCCGCTGCCCGGCAAGAACAACCTGGGCACGCGGCTGTGGCAACGCGCCGATCGCCAATCCGATTACACCGCGCTGCCCAATCCGATTCCACGCATCGCAGCGGCACGGCGGGTGGCGGCATGAGCCTGCGCATCGATATGGACGCAGTGATGCAGGCATTGCCGGGCATCCGCGACCAAAGCGATGGCCCGCTGTGCGCCTACGTCTACGACCTGGCCGCCCTGGATGCGCATGCGGCCTGGATGCGCGCGCAACTGCCGGCCGACTGCGAGCTGTTCTACGCGGCAAAAGCCAATGCAGAGCCGCCGATCCTGCACACGCTCGCCCCGCACGTGGATGGCTTCGAGGCAGCCTCCGGCGGCGAACTGGCCTGGCTGCACACGCAACAACCCCGGACTGCGTTGTTGTTCGGCGGCCCTGGCAAGCTCGATAGCGAACTGGCCCAGGCCGTCGCGCTGCCCGACTGCACCGTGCATGTGGAAAGCCTGGGCGAACTGGAACGCCTGGCCGCGATCGCGGCGCAGGCCGGCCGCTGCGTGCCGGTGTTCCTGCGTATGAATATCGCCGTGCCCGGCGCGCAGAGCACGCGCCTGATGATGGGCGGGCAGCCCTCGCCGTTCGGCCTGGACCCGGACGATCTGGACGCGGCGATCCAGCGGCTGCGGGCCAGCCCTTCGCTGCGTCTGGAAGGCTTCCATTTCCATCTGATGTCGCATCAGCGCGATGCCGGCGCGCAGCTGCATCTGATCGCCGCCTACCTGCGCACCGTGCAGCAGTGGCGGCAGACCTACGCGCTTGGCCCGTTGCGGGTGAATGCAGGCGGCGGCTTCGGTGTGGATTATCTGGCGCCGGAATCGTCGTTCGACTGGGCCGGCTTCTGCGCCGGCTTGCCTGCCTTGCTACGCGAACACGGCCAGGCACTGCGCCTGCGGCTGGAACCGGGGCGCTATGTCAGCGCCAGCTGCGGCTGGTATCTGATGGACGTGCTGGACCTCAAGCGCAGCCACGGCGCGTGGTTTGCGATCGCCCGCGGCGGCACCCATCACTTCCGCACCCCAGCCGCGCAAGGCCACGATCATCCGTTCCGCGTATTGCGTGGCAGGCACGCGCCGGTGCTGCGCGACACCCCGGTCACCCTGGTCGGGCAGCTGTGCACGCCCAAGGACGTGCTGGCGCGCAACCAACCTGTCGCAGCGCTGGCGCCCGGCGACTGCCTGGCCTTCCCGCTGGCCGGCGCGTATGCGTGGAATATCTCGCACCAGCAGTTCCTGATGCATCCGCCGCCGCAGATGGTGTTCCTGCCGGTTGCGGCGTTGACAAACTGATTGCAGAAAAAAAGGTTATGTCCGCATTGCGGTTTAATGGGATTGGCAATCGAGACACGCGGCCGTCTACTATCATGCCGGTACGCAAGAGTTGTCTGCAGCATCCAAAGCACAGTGCTCGTTCATTGCCTGCTGATGCTGAACAAGGCCGCATGCGCTGCAACGGGTGTGTCAGCCTTGCGTAGACGAAGGAGCTTGCAGCGGAGTCTCAACCATACGGCTACTGCTGCGTGAGCCACCCCATAGAACCGATGCATGGAGTTCCGTTGAAGAAGATTGTTTCAATCTCACTGGCAGTGCTAATACTGGCGACGCTTGCGTTCTTTTACTTACCCACAAATCACGGCGCCGTGGAGACCCCATCTCAGGTAGCGAACACCATGACAAATGACGACAGCAGCCGTGAAACGGAGTTGTTAGACAAAGGCTCGCGTGCAGACCCATCCAAGACATGGGCATCAGAGTCCAGCGGGCAGATTGATCAGCATTTTCATGACACAAGGAACAAGGCAGAGTCCGGAGACCCCGTCGCACAGCGGGAGCTTGCCGAAATGTATGAGCGCTGCTTTATCTACAGCCAATCTTCTAAAAACTTTGCTGCCATGGTGGCCTTATTCGCAAAGGCAGATCCGGAGAACGCATGGCGCTATTCCGCATCATCCAAGCGCTACTCGCACTATTGCGACTCGATCGACAATGGCAAACAGATTCCGCTTGAAGCTATTCAATTGTGGTACGCGGAAGCTGCCAAACGAGGAGACCTGATCGCGCAGATCAAAGTCGCTTCGAGGCCGGACAGCCAGCTTAACGAAGCCGCCTATAGCGCGCTCGTGGCGAAGGCTTTTGAAAGCAAAGATCCGGATGCGATTTTTGCGCTCGGAGATATGTTGACCTTGGCAAAGACCTCGGTTGACCTGGGCGATTACGCGCATCCGGCGGGCGGAGATTACTCCGAGCATGCGTGGGAGCTGGCAGCTTGCCGTGCAGGGGCGGAGTGTGGCCCTGGATCGTTTCGCATTGACTCTGGCTGCCTGAGTGGCATCTGCAACGCATCGAACTACGAAAGCTTGATAAAAAAGAATTTCATCCCTCCCGCACAGCTGAAATTTCTTGAAAGAGATGTAGAACACATCAATTCGCTCCTTGATCAAAGGCCCAGGTGAGTGGAACCTGACCCACGTCTTCCTGTCTCTGATCCGCGCTTGCTGCCATGCGGTAGCAAGCTCCGCCCAATCAATACGTAACTTGGGCTTTGCGGGTCAGAGGCAATCAACCGTGCTCACCTGACCGTTGGACCGGCACGCGGATGTCGGCACGCAGCTCTGCCTCTGCCACCGCTTCGGGGTCGTCCAGGTAGAGGTAATGCAGCGGCGCATCGCGCAGCACGTAGCCGCTGTCGGGCAGCCATTGCGCGAGCACGCGGTCGAGCGCGTCTTCGATACCTGCATAAGAGCCCACATGACGCAGCACTGCGTGCGCGCCGCCATCGAGCTGGCGCAATTGCAACGGTGCCGGCGGCGACAGCGCGGCGTCGAAGACCATGCCGCATTCGAACAGATGCCGATGTGCCGGCACATCGCGGTGGTCGCTGAGCGGCAGGCCGATCAAGGCCTGCAAGTGTTCGATTGCACCGGCGCGCTCGGCCCAGGCCGCGATGCGGCCGAAGCCACGGTCCAGATCGTCGAAGGCGCCGCGCTGGCGCAGCACCACCACTTCCAGCGGATCGAGCATTTGCACCAGCACCTGCAAGGGTGCGCCGGATATCTGCGGCGGCAGCGAGGGCATGGCCAGCTGCTGCAGTTTCTGTGCGCGCACCGCGGGCGCGTTGCGCAAGCTGCTCGGGCTGGCCTGCAACAGGCTGCGGAACGCGCGTGCCAGCGCCTGCGGGGTCTGATAACCCACCGCCAGCGCCACCTCGGTCACCGTGCTCGCCGGCTCGCCCAGCAGATGCAGCGCATAACTCAGACGCAGCCGCGCGATGGTCTGCCCCAGGGTTTCGCCGGCCAACGCGCGATAGACCCGATGGAAATGATGCGGCGACTGCTGCGCCACCGCCGCCAATGCGGCCAGGTCCGGCAGTGGTTCGCCGGCGCGGATGCTGGCCTGCAGATGGGCGACGACGCGCTCGACGCTGCGCTGGCGATTGAAGACGACCGAAGCGGCTGCTGGCATGGGCGGTTCCTGTTGGACAGCCCCAGCATCGCGCAGATCGGCACGGCTTGCGGTCCCGATCTTGCGCAGTGTCGCTGGCGCGTCCGGCTGCATACAACCCGGTGGCGAACCAGGCGCAGGTGTTACAGCGTCGAGGCCACCACCGCGTCCCATGCGCCGTCGGCGGTGGCCGCGCGCAGTTGCTGCCAGCCAGTTAAGCGAGCGGGTCGTCGAGCTGACCGCGGTCGCTGTGCTGGCCAGTGTCGCCGTGCCGCAGCAAGCTGATCTGCGCACTCATGCGTCGGACACGCCGGCTTCGGCAAATGTGGCCATGCCGTTGTGCAAGGCGCAGGCATGACGCAGCAGCGGAATCGCCGCCGCTGCGCCGCTGGCTTCGCCCAGGCGCAGGTCCAGTTGCAGCAACGGCTCGGCATCCAGCGCGCGCAGCAACGCGGCGTGGCCGCGCTCCTGCGAGCGATGCCCGAACAACAGCCATTCGCGCACGCCGCCATTGAGATGGGTGGCGACCAGCGCTGCAGCAGTGCTGATGAAGCCATCCACCAGCACCGGAATCCCGGCCTGCGCAGCGGCGATGTAGGCACCGACCAGGGCGGCGATCTCGAAACCGCCCAGCCGGCGCAGCCGCTCCAACGGCGTCGCAGCATCGGCATGCAGGGCCAGCGCACGGGTGATCACGGTGGCCTTGTGGGCGATGCCCTCGGCATCCAGCCCGGTGCCGGCGCCGGCCATCGCCTGCGGAAACTGCGACAGCAGCGCGCAGCCCAACGCCGCGGCCGAGGTGGTGTTGCCGATGCCCATTTCGCCGCCGACAAACAGCTGCGTGTCGCAACTCTTTGCCTGCGCGACGCTTTCGGCGCCCGCGGCAAGCGCGTCGCGCAACTGGGTGGAACTCATCGCCGGCTGCTCGCAGATGTTGGCACTAGCCGGCGCGATCCAGGCACGCCGCACCCGCGGCAACTCGCCCGGGTCGTTGACCACGCCCAGATTGACCACTTCCAGGCGCGCACCGAGCTCTCGCGCCAGCACCGCAATGGCGGCGCCACCGCGGGCGAAATTGCGCACCATCTCGCCAGTGACCGCCTGCGGAAACGCAGACACGCCCTCGGCGGCGACGCCGTGGTCGGCGGCATACACCGCGATCCAGACCCGCTGCACGGTGGGGTGCTCGTTGCGCTGCCAGGCCGCCAGCTGCACTGCCAGCTGTTCCAGCCGGCCCAGCGCGCCGTGCGGCTTGGTCAGTTGCTCCTGCCGCGCCAGCGCAGCCGCGCGCACGCGCGCGTCCGGTACCGCACAGGCACCATGGATCCAATCGCTTGTCACACCGCCTCTCCCGTCAGAACCATCGGCAAACCTGCCATCACCAGCACCAGACGCTCGCACTGTAGCGCCAATGCCTGGTGTAGCCGGCCTGTCGACAAATCGAGGCATGAGTTCGCCCAGCGGCACGACGCCCTGCCCCACTTCGTTGCGCGCTCACCCCACAGTGCGCATGCCCGGCGCAACAGCCACGCTTACTGCGCGGCCTGATAACGCAACGTCAGCAGATAATTGCGCCCCGGCTGCGCATACCAGCGTGCGGTTTCGTACTGGCGATCGAACACGTTGTTGGCGGTGAGCGAGACCTTCCAGTCCGCAGTCACGGCATAGCTCACGCGCAAATCCAGCAACCCGTAACCGGCCAGCTGCTCGGTGTTGGCCAGATCGTCGAAGCGCTTGCCGGACCCGAACAGGCTTGCGCCGACGCCGAATGCACCGAAGCTGCGGTCCGCATCGATGCGCCCGCTCTGCCGCGCGCGCCGCGGCAACCAGTTGCCGTTGTTGACCTCGCCATCGGCCTGCGGCTGCAGCCAGGTCAAGGCGCTGCGCACGGTCCAGCCGGCCAGCTCGGTGTCGTAGCCGGCTTCCACACCGCGGATGCGTGCCTGATCGATATTGTTCGGCTGCCCGAACGGATGCGCCGCATCCACCAACGATGCGTCGTAGGCGATCAGCTCGTCGATGCGGGTCTGGAACGCGCTCAGCGTCCAGGTGCCCCAGTCGTAGCTGCCGCGCAGGCCGAGCTCGGCGCTCTTGGAGGTTTCCGGCCCCAGCAACGGATTGCCGAAATCGGGGTAATACAACTCGTTGAAGGTGGGTGCCTTGAACGCGGTGCCGTAGCTGGCGGTCAGGCGCAGATGCTCGGCAACATCCCAGCCCCACAGCAGGCTGCCGGTGGTCTTGCCGCCGAACTGGCTGTTGTCGTTGCGACGCAGGCTGGCCTGCAAGGACTGCGCACCGAAGCTCTGCTGCCACTGCGCGAATGCGGCGCGGTCGATGCGGCTGTCGGCATCGTAATTGTCGCTACTGGCGATGGCGTCACGCTGCCAGTCGAAGCCGACCGTGAACAGGCCCGCGCCGGCAGCGATATCGGCCTGCAACGCGCCCTGCTTGCGGCGGGTGTCATAGGTCGACAGATACGCGCCGTCGTAATACGCATCGCTGAAGTCCGAACTGCTGCCGACGCTGGCAGTGAGCTTGACCGCATCGGTAGGCGCGTAACGCACACGGCCACCGACCGCCTGCTGCACGCCCTTGGACAGGTTGCCGCCGAAGGCCGAGCCGTCGTATTCGTTGCGGCTTTGCGCGCGCAAGGCATGCACGTCGGCGTCCCACTGGCGATTGAAGCGCCAGCCACCCTGCATGCTCAGCGAATCGTTGCGGTAGCCATCGCGATCCGGGTCGTAGTCGCTGGAGCTGGTGTCCAGATACGCGTTGATGCCATCGGTTTCGTCATGCACCGCGTTGGCCGAATACCAGCCACCGCTTTCGCTCAGATCGCCTTCGCTGCGCCCGGCCAGGCCCGCGCTATAGCGGCGCGCATTGTCGCTGCCGGCCGCCGCGCTGAAGGTGGGCACGAAGCGGCCTTGCGGGCGCCGGGTAAAGATCTGGATCACCCCGCCCAGCGCCTCGGAACCGTACAGGCTGGAGAACGGACCACGCACGATCTCGATGCGCTCGATCTGCTCGATCGGCAGATCCTGCAACGCCGCTCCGCCCGAGGTGGCCGAGCCGATGCGCACGCCATCGATCAGCACCACCACCTGGTCGGACTCGGTGCCGCGCAGAAACAGCGAGGTCGGCTTGCCCGGGCCGCCGTTGTTGGCCAGCGCCACCCCGGCTTCGCCACGCAGCAGGTCCTGCAGCGAATTCACCTGGCGACGCTCGATCTGCGCGCGGTCGATCACGGTGACCGGCGCCAGCGTCTGGTCCTGGGTCTGCGCAGTACGCGAGGCAGTGACCACGACCTGGTCGAGATCGATGGCGGCCTCGGCATGGGCCAGGGTGGCCACGCACAGCGACAGCCCCACGGCCAGCACCGCACGACGCGGCAAAACGGAAGAAACGGACATCGACTGCTGCTCCTGGATCCGCGCCTACCCGCGCGGGGGCAATGGGGCGGCAGACAGCAACGGGCCAGGCGTCCAACGCGGCAGCGCCAGACGATCAAGGCCACGCCCACCGCGTGCCGGTTCAATCCCTCAGGCCGGTCTCCGGGCTCGCGAGTGGAAGCCTGCGCCTCCGATGCCGCGCCTTCCCATGCGACTGCACAGTGGCGTATTGCGGCATCTGACCTCGCCCACCGTTGCGGGGGCAGCTCCGGCATTGCAGCTCGCCAAGGCGATCCGCGCACCGGATTCCCGTTTAAACCACCGTAACTCCGGCAGTCACCTCAGGGGCGCGCATGGTAGCAGGATTGGCCCAGGGCGCCTCCGAGGTCTGCGGCAACCGGCCAAGCGCAACACGTCGCCACGCACCGCAATAGCGAATTGCCACTCCCTTTTCCCACCGGGAGAAGGTGCCCCGAAGGGGCAGATGAGGGTACGGAGCGAAGCCTCATGCCATGGATGGAAGCAGCATGCCGGGGCTACCGGCATGGCCGCATGCCTGCCACCGAGCGTCACCTCGCAGATGCGAGTGGGCTTCGCCCCAGTACCCTCACCCCAACCCCCGCTCCGCGCCCCGGCCCGCGCTTGCGGCGCGGGCGCTCCAAGGCACGCGCGCCCATGGCGCGCAAGCTGTGCCTCCTCGCCCCAACAGGAGAGGGGCTTCAAGCCACGCCGCATTGGCATGCTCAAGATTTCCGGGTCATGGAAGTGACGTGCCGAGGCGGCAGCGTGGCCGGGGATTGGCGGAGAGCGGCACAGGGATGTGCCGCGGCGGCGAGTCAGACAGGATGTCTGACCGAGCCGAAGAGCCGATCCCCGGCCGCGCTGCCGCCCTGACCGAAGCCAGAGACAGACGGCGTACTTGGCGGTGCCTGGAGAACCCGTACCCTCCCCCCGCTCCGCTCCGCGCCCCGACCCGCCCTGCCAGCGCGGGGGCACCAAGTCACGCGCCGGTGGCACGCAAGCTGCGCCTTGGCGCCACGTTGGAGAGAGGCCAGCTCGTCCTTCGCCTATTCCAACCCAGAAAGGGGCTCTAAAACCTCACGCCCCCTGCAGCGCCTGCTCCAAATCCGCCAGCAGATCGTCGATGTGCTCGATACCGATCGACAGCCGCACCGTGTCTTCGCTGACCCCGGCATGTTCCAGTTCGGCCGGGCCCAGCTGACGGTGCGTAGTCGATGCCGGATGCGTTGCCAGCGACTTCGCATCGCCGATGTTCACCAACCGCGTGAACAACTGCAGCGCATCCAGAAAACGCGCGCCGGCCGCGCGCCCGCCGGGCAGGCCGAAGGTCAGCACGCCCGAGCCATGCCCGCCCAGATACTTCTGCGCCAACGCATGCTCCGGATGATCCGGCAGCGCGGCGTAATTGACCCAGGCAACCCGCGCGTGCTGCTGCAGATACGTCGCAGTCGCCAGCGTGTTGGCGTTGATGCGCTCCATCCGCAACGGCAGCGTTTCGATGCCTTGCAGGATCAGGAATGCGTTGAACGGCGACAGCGCCGCGCCGGTATTGCGCAGTGGCACCACGCGCGCACGGCCGATGTATGCCGCCTCGCCCAGCGCTTCGGTGTAGACCACGCCGTGATAGCTCACGTCCGGCTCGTTGAGGCGCGCAAACCGCTGCTTGTGCGCCGCCCACGGGAAGCGCCCGCTGTCCACGATCGCCCCGCCGATGCTGTTGCCATGGCCGCCCAGATACTTGGTCAGCGAATGCACCACGATGTCGGCGCCGAAGTCGATCGGCCGCAGCAGCGACGGCGTGGCCACGGTGTTGTCCACGATCAGCGGCACGCCATGCGCATGCGCCACCGCGGCCACGGCCTCGATATCGGTAATGTTGCCGCGTGGATTGCCGATCGACTCCACGAACACCGCCTTGGTACGTTCATCGATCAAGCCGGCAAATGCCTGCGGATCGCGATAATCGGCAAAGCGCGTGCTGATGCCGAACTGCGGCAAGGTATGCGCGAACAGATTGTAGGTGCCGCCATATAACGCGCTGGAGGAGACAATGTTGTCGCCGGCCTCGGCGATGGTCTGGATCGCATAGGTCACCGCAGCCTGCCCCGAGGCCAGCGCCAGCGCACCGATACCGCCTTCCAGCGCAGCCACGCGCTGCTCCAGCACGGCGTTGGTCGGGTTCATGATGCGGCTGTAGATATTGCCCTGCACCTTGAGGTCGAACAGGTCCGCGCCATGCTGGGTATCGTCGAAGGCGTAGGCGACGGTCTGGTAGATCGGCACCGCCACCGCCCGCGTGGTGGGATCGGGCTGATAGCCGCCGTGCACGGCGATGGTTTCGGGCTTCCACTGCGGATCGGTCATGGCGCGGCTCGCTCGGACAGGAGTGCCGACCATAGCCGGCCCTGCACGCGTGTCTGCAAACCAGCGGTGATGACCTTATGCCGCCGCGTTGTGAGCGCCGACGATGCGCCGCATGCGCCATCCCTTTCATGCAAACGGGCACTGCCTGCGCAGTGCCCGTTGCTTGCTTCAACCGCTGCCAGCGATACGGCGCACAACCGGCGCCGCGTCTCAGCCCTTGCCAAACACCAGCCGCCCACCCTCGGCACGCACGCGCACGGTGTCGCCGCCGAGGTACTGGCCGGACAGGATCTGCTGGGCCAGCGGGTTTTCCACCTGCGACTGGATCGCACGCTTGAGCGGGCGCGCGCCATACACTGGATCGAAACCGACATTGCCAAGCAATTCCAGCGCCGCATCGTCCAGGTCCAGCTTGAGGCCGCGCTCGGACAGGCGTTTTTCCAGCCCATGCAACTGGATGCGCGCGATCGACTTGATCTGCGCCTTGTCCAGCGGATGGAACACCACGATGTCGTCGAGCCGGTTGATGAACTCCGGGCGGAAATGCGCCTGCACCACGCCCATCACCGCTGCCTTCATCTGCGTATAGGCCTCGGCGCTGCCGTCGCCGGACAGCTCCTGGATCTGGTGCGAGCCCAGGTTGGAGGTCATCACGATGACGGTGTTGCGGAAGTCCACCGTGCGGCCCTGGCCATCGGTCAGGCGGCCGTCGTCGAGCACCTGCAGCAGGATGTTGAAGACATCGGCATGCGCCTTTTCCACCTCGTCCAGCAGGATCAGCGAATACGGACGCCGCCGCACCGCCTCGGTCAGATAGCCGCCCTCCTCATAGCCCACATAGCCCGGAGGCGCACCGATCAACCGCGAGACCGAGTGCTTCTCCATGAACTCGCTCATGTCGATGCGGATCATCGCCTCGGTGCTGTCGAACAGGAAGTCCGCCAGCGCCTTGCACAACTCGGTCTTGCCCACGCCGGTCGGGCCCAGGAACAGGAACGAGCCGCTCGGACGATTGGGATCGGACAGGCCGGCGCGCGAACGCCGCACCGCATCGGAGACGACCTTGATCGCCTCGTTCTGGCCGACCACGCGCTGGTGCAGCTCGTCTTCCATGCGCAGCAGCTTGTCGCGTTCGCCCTCGAGCATCTTGTTGACCGGGATACCGGTCCAGCGCGACACCACTTCGGCGATTTCCTCGGCGGTCACGCGGTCCTGCACCAGCTTGAAGTCGTGATGTTCGACCTCGTTGGCCAGCGCCATCTGCTTTTCCAGCTGCGGCAGCACGCCATACTGGATCTCGCTCATCTTGGCGTAGTCCTGGCGCCGTTGCGCGGCCTCCAGCTCCAGCTTGGCGTGCTCGATCTGCTCCTTGACCTTGGTGGTGCCCTGCAGCGCAGCCTTTTCCGACTTCCACAACTCGTTGAGGTCGTAGAACTCGCGCTCGAGCTTGTCGATGTCGGTTTCCAGATCGGCCAGGCGCTGACGCGAGGCGTCGTCCTTTTCCTTCTTCAGCATCTCGCGCTGGATCTTGAGCTGAATCAGGCGGCGCTCCAGGCGATCGAGTTCCTCCGGCTTGGAGTCGATCTCCATGCGGATGCGCGATGCCGCCTCGTCCATCAGATCGATCGCCTTGTCCGGCAACTGGCGGTCGGTGATGTAGCGGTTGGACAAGGTGGCGGCGGCAACGATCGCCGGGTCGGTGATCTCCACGCCGTGATGCACCGCGTAGCGTTCCTTCAGCCCACGCAGGATCGCGATGGTGTCTTCCACCGTCGGCTCGCCCACGAACACCTTCTGGAAACGCCGCTCCAGCGCCGCGTCCTTTTCGATGTACTTGCGGTATTCGTCCAGCGTGGTGGCGCCGATGCAATGCAGCTCGCCGCGCGCCAGCGCCGGCTTGAGCATGTTGCCGGCGTCCATCGCGCCATCGGCTTTGCCGGCGCCGACCATGGTGTGCAGCTCGTCGATGAACAGGATGATCTGGCCTTCGTTCTTGGACAGGTCGCTGAGCACCGCCTTCAGCCGTTCTTCGAACTCGCCGCGGAATTTAGCGCCGGCTATCAGCGCGCCCATGTCCAGCGACAGCACGCGCTTGCCGCGCAGGCCTTCGGGCACTTCGCCGTTGATGATGCGCTGGGCCAGACCCTCGACAATGGCGGTCTTGCCCACGCCGGGTTCGCCGATCAGCACCGGGTTGTTCTTGGTGCGCCGCTGCAACACCTGGATGGTGCGGCGGATTTCTTCGTCGCGGCCGATCACCGGATCGAGCTTGCCGCTCTCCGCACGTGCGGTCAGGTCGATGGTGTATTTTTCCAGCGCCTGGCGTTGTTCCTCGGCGTTTTCCGATTGCACGGTCTCGCCGCCGCGCAGCTTGTCGATGGCGGCTTCGATCTTCTTCTTGTCGCCGCCGGCCGCGCGCAAGGCCACGCCCAGCGGGCTGGCATCGTCGGCGGCGGCCAGCACGAACCACTCGCTGGCGATGAAGGCGTCGCCATGTTGCTGGGCCAATTTGTCGGTCTGGTTGAGCAGGCGGTTGAGATCGTTGCCGATCGACAGGTTGCCTTCCTGCCCGGAGACCTTGGGCAGCGTGTCCAGCGCCTCGCCCAGCCGCTCGCGCAGCAGCGGCACGTTGACGCCGGCCTGCGACAGCAGCGGGCGCGTGCTGCCGCCACTCTGATCGAGCAACGCGGCGAGCACGTGCACCGGCTCGATGATGTTGTGGTCGCGGCCCACGGCCAGCGACTGCGCGTCGGCCAGCGCCTGCTGGAACCGCGAGGTGAGCTTGTCCATCCGCATGGGGATAATCCTCTGAACTGGTGGCCGGCGACGCCGACGATACCGTGCAGATGCGGCTGCCGTGCGGGGTTTCAAGGTTTGGCGGCTGCGCAGGTGCCGATGCGGGGCAGTAGGACGGGCTCACACGCGGTGGCGCCTGGGCTGGGCGGTGTGGGTTCGCCCACTGACCTGGACCACCCCGGGCAGACGGACATCTCGTTAGACGATCCGCCGCAGCGGCAGCGACGCAGGCGCCACGGCAGGATTCTCCGCAGCCGCTGACGCCGGCACGTGCGATGCCCCCAGCAGACGCGACAGCACCTGCGCCTGGATTGCCGCCAGGGCCGGCGCGCCGGGGGCACGCGGATGCGGCACCGGCACCGGCAGGTCCAGGCCGACCTGGCCATGCTCGATCAGCACGATGCGATCGGCCAGCGCACTCGCCTCGGCCACATCGTGGGTCACCAGCACCAGGGTGAAGCCGTACTGCCGCCACAACTGCACGATCAGCTGCTGCATCTCGATGCGCGTCAGCGCATCCAGTGCGCCCAGCGGTTCGTCCAGCAACAACAGCCGCGGCCGGTGTACCAGTGCGCGCGCCAGGGCCACGCGCTGGCGTTGACCGCCGGACAGCGCCGCCGGCCACTCGCCACTGCGTGCACCCAGCCCCACCGCGTCCAGCGCCGCCTGTGCCTGCGCACGCCCGGCACGCCCCAGGCCCAGCGCCACGTTGTCGATCACGCGCTTCCACGGCAACAACCGCGCGTCCTGGAACATCAGCCGCACCGCATCGCGCTGCGCTGCCAGCGCTGCATGACCGCTGTCGACGGTGCCGGTATCGGCCGCTTCCAGCCCGGCGATCACGCGCAGCAAGGTGCTCTTGCCGCAGCCGCTGCGCCCGACCACCGCCACGCAGGCGCCGGGCGCGATCTCCAGGTCGATGCCACGCAAGACCTCGCTGTCGCCGTAGCGCTTGCCGATGTCGCGCAGGCTCAGCGGCAGGCCAGTGTCTGTTCCACTCATCGGCGCAGCTCCGCACGCTGTTGCTGCGCCGGATGCCAGCCCAGCCACCAGGCTTCCAACCCGCGTGCGGCCAGATCGGCCAGCTTGCCGAGCAGCGCGTACAGCACGATGGCCACCACCACGATATCGGTCTGCAGAAACTCGCGCGCGTTGGTGGCCAGATAGCCGATGCCGGAACTGGCGGAAATGGTTTCGGCCACGATCAGGGTCAGCCACATCAGGCCCAACGCAAAGCGCAAGCCGACCAGAATCGACGGCAACGCACCGGGCAACAACACATCGACAAACAGCTGCGGGCCACGTAAGCCGTAATTGCGCGCCATCTCGATCAGGGCCGGGTCCACGCTGCGGATGCCGTGATAGGTATTGAGATAGATCGGGAAGAACGTGCCCAGCGCCACCAGAAACAGCTTGGCGCCCTCGTCGATCCCGAACCACAGGATCACCAGCGGGATCAGCGCCAGATGCGGCACGTTGCGCAGCATCTGCAAGGCGCTGTCGAGCAGGCGTTCGGCCACACGCGACACGCCGGTGAGCAGGCCCAGCGCAAACCCGATGCTGCCGCCGATGGCCAGGCCCACGGCCGCGCGCCAGCTGCTGATCGCCAGGTGTTGCCACAACTCGCCGGTTTGCACCAACGTCACTGCGGCACGCAACACCGCATCCGGCGCGGGCAGGATGCGCTGCGGCAACCAGCCGCCGGAGGCTGCGATCTGCCAGGCCACCAGCAAGGCCAGTGGCACTAGCCAGGGCACCAGCACGTTGCCTAATCGCTGCGCGCGGCGACTCATCGCGCAGCCTTGTTGGTTGGGCGATGCAGCGAAACAACGGCGTGCGCCTGTCCGCTCACGGATGCTCGGCACGCGTTCTGGCCTGCGCATGCGCTCCTGCTTGCGGGTGTAGTACTGCTTGCGTGCATCACTTGCCCGCCGCCTGCTTGCCTGCCGCTGGCACCGCGGCAACCGCGGGCGCACGCCATACTGCCGGGGCCACCAGCACGCGTTTGGGCAGCAGGCGCTGCGCGTAGAACAGATCGGCAGTGGCCTGCTGCGCCTTGATGACCTCGGCGCTGAGCGGTTGCACGCTGGCCGGCGGGCGATGCGCCAGCGTGCGCTCAACCACCGCAGGCGACAG
Source organism: Xanthomonas sp. WHRI 7064 (assembly GCF_040202355.2). NCBI lineage: Bacteria > Pseudomonadati > Pseudomonadota > Gammaproteobacteria > Lysobacterales > Lysobacteraceae > Xanthomonas > Xanthomonas sp. WHRI 7064. The sequence continues at coordinate 3,546,541 of NZ_CP167821.1, forward strand.
CCCGCTGACCTGCGCCAGCACCTTGATGCTGCCGGCGCGGTCGCGCTCCAGCAAGCCATCGGCCTGGTTGAGCTGCAGCATCACCTGCTGCACGAACGGACCCCAGGCGGTGGCGTAACGCCGCGAGGACAGAAAGAACCCGCCGGTCAATCCCAGCCCTTCGCCGTTGGCGAGCAGGCGTGCGCTGCCATCCAGCGTCAATGCCGAATACCACGGGTCCCAGATCGCCCAGGCATCCACCTGCCCGGCCGCGAACGCCGCTCGTGCGTTGGCCGGCGACAGATACAACGGCGTGATGTCGCGCATGCTCAGGCCGGACTTGGCCAACAACCGTAGCAGCAGGTTGTGCGCGCTGGAGCCCTTCTGGAAGGCCACCCGCTTGCCCTTGAGGTCGGCCACCCGCCGCAGCGTGCTCTTGGCCGGCACCAGAATGGTCTCGGCCTTGGGCGTGGGCGGCACCCAGCCCACGTACAGCAGATCGGCACCGGCGGCCTGCGCAAACAGCGGCGGAATATCACCCGCACCGCCCAGATCGATGCTGCCCACGTTCAAGGCTTCCAGCAGCTGCGGGCCGGCCGGAAACTCGACCCAGCTGATTCTGGTGCGCGGGAAGCGCTGCTCCAGCAACCGATGCTGCTTGGCCAGCACCAGGCTGGACACCGCTTTCTGATAGCCGATACGCAGCTGCGCCGGCTCGGCCGCCGCTGCGGGTTGCAGCCACGCGATGCCGGACAACAGCAACGCAGCAATCAAAAAGCGGTAGCGCATCGGAGCGTTCCTCATTGCCAATCGGTGGACGGTTTTTCCCAGAGGTTGACGCCACCTTCGACCGCAAAGCGATCGATCTCGGCCAACTCGTCCGCACTGAACTCGGGCGTCTGCAAGGCCGCGACGTTTTCGATCAACTGCTCCGGGCGGCTGGCGCCCAGCAGTGCCGAGCTCACCCGCGGGTCGCGCAGCACCCAGGCCAGGGCCAGCTGCGCCAGACTCTGACCACGCAGCTGCGCGATCGCATCCAGCCCACGTGCGCGCTGCAGGTTGGCCTCGGACAGATGTTCCGGCCGCAGCGAGTCGCCACCGGGACGATTCACGCGCGCGTCGCCGGGTACGCCATTGAGGTACTTGCCGGTCAACAGGCCCTGCGCCAGCGGCGTGAATGCAATCACCCCCGCGCCGACCTCGTCGGTCGCCTCGAACAGCTCATGCTCGGCCCAGCGATTGAACAGGTTGTAGGCCGGCTGGTGGATCAGCAGCGGCACCTTCCACTCGCGCAGCAACGCGGCGATCTCGCGCGTGCGCGCCGCCGAATACGACGACACGCCCACATACAGCGCCTTGCCCTGCTGCACTGCGCTGGCCAATGCGCCGGCGGTCTCTTCCAGCGGCGTGTCCGCATCGAAGCGGTGCGAGTAGAAGATGTCCACATAGTCCACGCCCAGCCGCTGCAGGCTCTGATCCAGGCTGGACAGCAGGTATTTGCGCGAGCTGCCGCCCTGCCCGTACGGGCCCGGCCACATGTCCCAGCCGGCCTTGGTGGAGAGAATCAATTCATCGCGATACGGCTTGAAGTCTTCACGCAGCAGGCGGCCGAAGTTGATTTCCGCGCTGCCATACGGCGGGCCGTAGTTGTTGGCCAGATCGAAATGGGTGATGCCCAGGTCGAAGGCGGTCCGCAGCAATGCGCGCTGCGTGTCGATCGGCGTGCTGTCGCCGAAGTTGTGCCACAGGCCCAGCGACAGCGCAGGCAGGACAAGGCCGCTGCGGCCGACACGGCGGTAGGCGATACGGTCGTAACGATCGGGATGTGCGAGATAGGTCATCAGGGTATCCGGTGAGTCAGCGTGCGCTGAAGCGATTGACGGGGCGTGCCAGCCCCAGATGATCGCGCAGGGTGCGTCCTGCATATTCACGCCGGAACAGTCCACGCCGCTGCAACTCGGGCACCACGTACGTGGCCACATCGGCCAGGCCGCCGGGCAGATGCGGCACCAGCACGTTGAAACCGTCCGCGGCCCGGCCTTCGAACCAGGCCTGCAGCTCGTCGGCAATCTGTGTCGGCGTGCCGATCAGGCTGTAATGCCCGCGTCCGCCTGCGATGCGCCGACCGAGCTGGGCAATGCTCAGCTGCTCCTGTCCGGCCAGCTCGGTGAACAACTGCTGGCGGCTGCGCTGGCCGGTTTCGGTGAGCGGCAGCTCCGGCAACGGGCCATCGGGGGGATAGCCGGACAGATCGAAGTTGCCCAGCATGCGCGACAGCAGCGCGATGCCGACCTCCGGCTCCACCAGCTCCTGGAACTGCGCGAACTTGTCCTGCGCCTCGGCCTGGCTCTGCCCGACCACGATGAACACACCCGGCATCACCTTCAACGCATCGCGCGCGCGCGCGAACTGTTCCAGCCGCCCCTTGATGTCGGCATAGAACGCTTGTGCCTTGACCAGCGACGATTGCGCGGTGAACACCACCTCGGCGGTTTCCGCAGCCAGCGCGCGCCCGGGCTCGGACGAGCCGGCCTGTACCAGCACCGGATGCCCCTGCGGCGCGCGCGCGATGTTGAGCGGGCCGCGGACCTGGAAGTGCGCGCCGCGATGATCCAGCACATGCAGCCGCGCCGGATCATAGTGCACGCCTGCAGCGGTGTCGGCGATGAAGGCATCGTCGTCCCAGCTGTCCCACAGCCCCGCGACCACCTGCTGGAATTCGCGCGCCCGCGCATAGCGCTCGGCATGCACGTAGTGCGCGTCGCGGTTGAAGTTCAACGCTTCGTCGGCGGCATCGGAGGTGACCAGATTCCAGCCGGCACGCCCACCGGACAGATGATCCAGCGAGGCGAACTTGCGCGCCACGTGATACGGCTCGTTGTAGCTGGTGGTCATGGTGGCGATCAGGCCGATGCGCTCGCTCACCACCGCCAACGCGCTCAGCAGCGTGAGCGGTTCGAACAGGCTGGAGCGCGCCATCCGCGACGCCACCGGCCCACCGGCTGCAGCCAGGCTGTCGGCGACGAACACCGCATCGAACTTGGCGGCTTCGGCGATGCGCACCATCTCGCGATAATGGTCGAACACCAGCGGGTCGGCACTGGCCTGCGGGTGCCGCCATGCGGCCACGTGGTGGCCGGTGGCCATCAGGAACGCACCGAGCGAGAGCTGACGTGCAGCGCTCATCGCAGCCCACCGTGCGGTGCGCCTGCATTGCTCGAATCAGCATCAACAAACATCACGGACATCGTCAAAAATCCTTGTGCAGTTGCAGCCCGACATAGCGCTGGTCGTCGCGTGGCACCAGCCGGAACACGTTGCCGGTGGCATTGGCTAGCAACGGGGCGTATGAGCGGTCGCCGAGATTGCGGCCGAGCACCGCCAGCCGCCAGCCATGCACATCGTCGGCCAGTGCGATGCTGGCATTCCAGATCGCATACGGGCCCTGGATGGTCTGCGGGGTCTGGCTGAGGTCGTACTGCACGCTGTCCTGCCAGCTCACGTCGCCGTTGAATTCCAGCGCCAGGCTGCCGCGCAACGGCACCCGGTAACCGGCGCGCAGATTGCCCTTCCAGTCCGGCGAAAACGGCAACGGCCGGCCATCGACATTGCAGTTGGCCGCCGCTGCGGTGGGGCAGGCAAACCGCTGGATGCGCGCCTGCGTGTAGGCCAGCGAGGCGGCCAGGCTGAGCCGCTCGGTGGGCCGGTAGTCCAGATCCAGTTCCAGGCCCTGCGTGCGCACCTGCCCGGCGTTGATCAGGCGCGTCACCACCTGCCCGGCCACGGTGTCGAAAAAGTTGGCCTGGTAGTTGGCGTATTCGGTATGGAACAGCGCCACGTTCGCACTGAGGCGATCGTCCAGGGCGCGCGCCTTCAGGCCCAGCTCCCAGGCATTGGAGGTCTCCGGTTTCAGCGCCGGCGTGTCGCGCGGCTGCATGTTGAAGAACACGTTGTAGGCGGGGCCCTTGTAGCCGCGCGAATAGGTGATGTAGCCGGTGGTCCGCGCGTCGAAATCGTATTGCAGGCCGGTGCGGCCGGACACGCCGTTTTCTGCGGTGCTGCCGCTGCTTGCGGTGGACGGCTGGATGCCGGTGACTGCGGTTGCCGAGCTGGATACGCGCTGATGCCGGTAGTCGAGCGTGTCGCGGGTGAAGCGCGCGCCCAGCAGCGCACGCAGATCCGGGCGCCAATGCCAGGTAGCCTCGCCGAAGGCGGCATAGGTTTCCGCGCGGGTGGCGTAGTCGGCCACGCCCACGTTGCTGGCGGTGGGCGTCGTCACCGTGCGGCGGTAGGTTTCGTCGTTGCGCGCATGAAGGTAATACAGCCCGGCGACTGCTTCCAGCACACGATCGCGTGGCGTCTGGATGCGCACTTCCTGCGAATACTGCGTGTAGCCCAGGTCGCCACGGTCGTGCGAGGCAGGAAACGCCACGCTGCGTTGCGCGGTGCGATCGCCATCCTGAAACTGGGTGTTGTCCCATTGCCGCCACGCGCTGATCGAGGTCAGCAGCGCATCGCCGAGTTGCTGGTCCAGCTGCAGCGAGGCGCCCTTGTTGATGTCGTCCAGGTACGTGCGGTAATCGCTGTTGATCTGCCGGTTGTCGTCCCTGGCGACGACCGGTGCCAGCGCCGCGGCGAAGTCGGCACGCGTGCTGTCCACCACCACACCGCTGGGCGCGTCGCTGTGCGATTGCAGGTAGTCTGCGAGCAACGTCGCGTTCAAGTCAGGGTTCGGGCTCAGGTCCAGCCGCAATCTTGCGCCGGCGCGCCGGTAGCCGTTGACGGTCTGGCCGTCGGCCACGTTGCGCACGTTGCCGCCGTACTCGGCCCACAATGCCGACACGCTGGCCTTGAGCAGCTCCGGCACCAGCGTGCCGCCGACGCTGGCACGCACGCGGTCTTCGTCGCCGCCACCGAAGTGCGAGTAATCCACATAGCCGCCGAACAACTCCGGCGCCGGCTTGCTGACGATATTGAGCACGCCGGCGGAGGCGTTCTTGCCGAACAAGGTGCCCTGCGGCCCGCGCAGGACTTCGATGCGCTCGACATCGAGCAGGTCCAGCGTGGCCTGGCCCGGACGTCCCAGCACCACGCCGTCGATCACCGTCGCCACGCTAGGCTCGACGCCTGGCGAGGTGGAGATGGTGCCCACGCCACGCAGGAACAACGAGGTGTCCTTGTTGGAGGCACCGTTGCGAAAGCTCAGGCTGGGCACCAGCGCCGGCAGGTCGGCCACGCTGTTGCGGTTTTCGCGCTCCAGCGTCTCGCCCTGCACCACCGATACCGCCACCGGCACCTGCTGCAAGGTGGTTTCGCGGCGCGTGGCAGTCACTGTGACCGCGCCCAGGGTCTGCGCGCCGTGCTCCGGCGTCGCAGCAGCCTCGCGCACTTCATCGGCCAGCACCGGCGCACATGCCCACGCCAGACTCCACGCCAGCACCTGCGGCCTGGCCAACCATCTCGAAGCAGCGAGGATCCTTGCAGAGGTCCGGTGTCGCGCAGGCATGTACGTCCTTTCGTGGCGTCGGCTGTCGTGCAGCAGCGTGGGGAGGTTTTTTGCGAATTGGCGAGCGCCATGCATGCACGGCGATCCTTCCAGAGTGCAGGCCGACACGGCGCTGCAATGCAGTAGCGCATGCTGTTTGCAGCGGCCGCGAGCGTCAAATAACCAATGTTTAGGTGGTTATTCACTCACGCGCCGCCGCGTGTCGACCACCCGTGCCCAGCGCTCGCCAAGAACATCGCTGCACACAACACCAGGCCAATGGCGATAATGGGCCCATGGATGCACCCAAGCCCTGGCACCTCTATCTGCTGCTATGTCGCAACGGCAGCTATTACGCCGGCATCACCAACGATCTGGAACGGCGCTTCCAGGCGCATCAGCGCGGCACTGGCGCGCGCTATACCCGTGCAAACCCGCCCCTGGAGCTGCTTGCCAGCCATCCGTATGCGGACCGCGCCGCCGCCTCGCGCGCAGAGTGGCAGCTCAAGCAGCAGCCGCGCTCGCGCAAGCTGGCCTGGCTGCTGGCGCAGCCGCACGACGGCACCGGGTCACAGCCCGCTGACGCTTCGCTCACGCCCGCCTAGCCGCGCGGTTTCTACGCTGCAGCATCATCAATCGCGGAGCAGCGCATGCACTATCAGCTTTATTACTGGACCGGCTTGCAAGGCCGCGGCGAATTCGTCCGACTCGCACTGGAAGACGCCGGCGCCGACTACATCGACGTGGCGCGTGTCGAAGGCGATGAGGTGATGAATGCCTTTCTGGAAGGCCACCAGGCCGGCGCGCAGCCGTTCGCACCGCCCTTCCTCAAGACCGGCGACACGGTGGTTGCGCAGGTGGCGGCGATCCTGCATGTCATCGGACCGCAACTGCAGCTGGTGCCGAACTCGGACGCACAGCGCATCCAGGCATTGCAGTTGCAGCTGACCATCGCCGATCTGGTGGCCGAGGTGCACGACAGCCATCATCCGATCGCCACCGGCCTGTATTACGAAGACCAGAAAGCCGAGGCAGCCAAGCGCGCCAAGGATCTGCGCGACAACCGCCTGCCCAAGTTCCTGGGCCACTTCGAGCAGGTGCTGCAACAGGCCGGCGGCATGCATGTGCTTGGCACGCATTCCTATGTGGATCTGTCGTTGTTCCAGCTGATCAGCGGGCTGGAATACATGTTCCCCAAGCGCATGAAGACGCTGTCAGCCGATCTTCCCTGCCTGAAGGCCTTGCAGGAGCGCGTGGCCGCCCGCCCACGCATCGCCGGCTATCTCGCCTCCGAACGGCGCGTGGCGTTCAATACCAGCGGCATCTTCCGCCACTATCCGGAGCTGGATGCGGCGTAAGCGATGGCGGCGCGTGATGCACCGCATGCCGCCGAAGTTGCGTTGTTCCATGCTGGACTGGCGCACGATGCTGCATCCATGCATGCAAGGCCGCATTCGGGCGGCCTTCTCCTCACGTCATCCCACGCCGCGTCAACGTCCCTGCAGCAATGCCGTCCGGATCCGCTGCAACTGCGCCTTCACTGCAGCCGCTTGCGCTGGCCCCAACCGCAGCAGCGCCTTTTGACCGACCGACAGCGACTCCAACGCGGGATCGACAAAACGATAACGGCCACGCTCGTCGCGCTGCACTCTGATCGGCTGTACCGGGTCGGGCGTGCGCAGCAGATGATCGATCACGTCGATCACGCGGTCGTTGAAGTAGCGGTCTGGCGCGCCCAGGTCGGCATAGGCCTGCTGGAACAGCGGATAGAAACGCACATAACTGCGCACCAGCGCCTGCGCATCCACCTGGGTGAACGCCGCCACATAAGGCGCATACCGCGCCGCATTGGCCTGATCGATCACCACACTCCCGCCGGCGTCGGACACTGCCAATTCACCCGCCACCGGCTGCAGCACCGAGGCGCGACGGCTGATGCTGGGCTGGGTGAGATTGTCGATCATCACCACCACGCGCTCGATCAGGTGCTTGCGCAGCACGATCGACAAGGCGCCATCGTCCTGCACCAGTTCCAGCAAGGCCTGCCACGCAGCGGCATCGCTCTGTGCCAGCGCGGGAATTGCGGCGTCGGCGGCGTCGGCCGAGGGCTGCTGCACCGGATGGCGCGGCCCGGTCGGTGCCGGCGGCGCGGGGGTCACCGCCGCTGCCACGGCGCTGGCGGTCTGGCTGATCGGCGCAGGCAACGTGCCCGGCGCCGTGGGTGACCCGCTGAATAGCCACCAGGCGGCGCCAGCCACCACCGGCACCGCCAGCAGCCAGGGCCAACGCGAAGACTTGGATTGCATCGTGGAACTCCTTACATCGACAACATCCAGGGTGTGACCACGAGATATTGCGGTGGTTCCATCAATGTGCGGCGATGACGCCATCAAGCAGACCATGTGCATCGCACAAGAGCGATTGGCCGCGAGGATGCCTGCCTCTGGCAGGAAACGCTGGCTGCAGCGCTAGAACTGACAGCCGAGTTGGTCCAGCGCACCTCATGCTCTGCTTGCAACCATGCACACCGACCCTCTCGACTGGCCGTTGCCCACCCACCGTCGCGGGACCTTACGCGGCATGGATGCCGCGTAAGAGCCTACAAGGACGTACTTGCGGCGTGTCCTGCGATGGTGGGCGGGCAACGGGCCTGCAGCCAAGCCGCACATCGTCCGCTCTACAGTCGACGCATTCGCACCGCTCAATACCTTCCAAGGCGACCGAGCGCTTGAGCTTCAGCAGCACCTGGACGTTCCAAAGCCGAGTTGGTCGGGTGCGCGGTGCCCTCACCGCTTGCGGGACACCGCGCCAGAGAGTTAGTCGGCCGCTTGAAAGCTTGTCGCTTGGCTTGCGGCAGCAGATGAGACGTTTGTAGGTTGCGTGTTGAAAGCCCGTCTGCTGCTCGGGTTGCGGTGGAAAAATGCTGAAAGGTTGATCGAACACACGGTGATCCGACCAGCGCACGTCATGCACTGCTTGCACCATGCACACCGACCATCTCGACTGGTCCTTGCCCGCTCACCGTCGCGGGACCTTACGCAGCATGTATGCTGCGTAAGAGCCTACAAGGACGTACTTGCGGCGTGTCCTGCGATGGTGGGCGGGCAAGGGCCCCGCAGCCAAGCGGCAGATCAACCGCTCTGCAGCTGATACATCGGCGTCGTCCAGTCCTTTGGAGCACGACACCAAAAGCAATTTCATGAAAAGCTGCTTGTCGCGCGTGTGTCGGACGTCGAGTATCGAACAACGCGCATTACGCACTGCTCTTACCGTGCACACAGACCATCTCCACTGGTCCTTGCCCGCTCACCGTCGCGGGACCTTACGCGGCATGGATGCCGCGTAAGAGCCTACAAGGACGTACTTGCGGCGTGTCCTGCGATGGTGGGCGGGCAAGGGCCCTGCAGCCAACCTGCAGATCATCCGAACAAGATGCATCGTGCATTGCTTGCACCATGCACACCGACCATCTCGACTGGTCCTTGCCCGCCCACCGTCGCGGGACCTTACGCGGCATGGATGCCGCGTAAGAGCCTACAAGGACGTACTTGCGGCGTGTCCCGCGATGGTGGGCGGGCGAGGACCCTGCAGCCAGGCCGCAAATCGCATGCTCTGGCTCTCGCTTTGACTCTCGCTCACCCACATCGCCAACGCTCGAACCAGAACGACCAGCGTTGCCACATCAAACGACAACGCCGCCCGCCCGATGGCCGCGAGTGGCTGTCTCCGCCGCTCTCAGCTTGCGAAATCCAGCCGCGCGTTCACCCAGGCCGCCACGATCGCGGCGGCCGCCTGCTCTGCCTGCTTCGCAGGCAGGCGCTTCTCGCGCACCAGCCATGCGGCCGTGTCGGCGCGCACCTTCGGCAGCAACGCGCGCACGGCCTTGCGCTGTGCCGCCGGCCAGTCGCTGTCTTCCCCGGTCCAGGCCGCAATCGCCTTGTCCGGATCCTCGCCGTAGCGCTTGCGCAATGCCGGTGTCAGGTACAGCAGTGGCGATACCGACGCGCGTAACGCGATGATTTTCCACTCGGCGTAACTGGCATAGCGAATGGTGCCGGCGTCCTTGCTCAGGGCCTCGATCAACCCGTCGAAGCCGGCATCCAGCTGCTTCCAGCTCGCCAATGCAAACAGACCGCCCGGCGGCTCGCAGATCGGCGCGAACCCGTCGCGTGTCGAGCCATACAGCGACCCGAACGCCTCATACGCCGGCTCACCCACTGCGGCGAAGATGAAGCAATGCACGTAAGGACGATGATCGCTGTTGTCGCGTTCGATCCACATCCGCAGCAATGTCAGCACGCGTTCCTGCGCCTGCATGGCGGGCATGCCATCCACATCGTCGAGCAAGGATGCGGCGAAGTCGTCGACCTTGCGCAGCGCCTTGCGTGCACTTTCAAACCGCGCACTCGCCAGCTTCGCATCCACGCCCGCGGCGGGGACAAACTGATGCAGATACGCCAGCCACGCCGAAGCCAGCGGCGTGTCGTAGCCCTGCAACTGGCGCGCGGCATCGGCAGGCGCAGTGGGAATCAAGGCGATGATGCGATCCAGCGCCTGTTGCTGCGCAACGAGCGCCTTGGCCAGCACATCGGCCCTGGCCTTCAATGTGCGTTGCAGGCAGTCGTCCAGCTTGGCGTCCTGCGCGCAGGCATTGCGCTGCCGCAGCCAGGCGCGTTGCTGATCACGCACGCCCGCGACCGCGCCACGCGGCGTGGTGTCCAGCAGCGCCCGAAAGGATTCGTCCAGCTGATCGTCCAGATTGCCCAGCGCCGGCACCGCGCACAGCCGTTTTTCGACCGCCGTGCCGGCCTGCTTGCAATCGAACGAGGCCGCCCAGGCACCGCCGGCGCCAAGCAATAGTGCGCCACCGATGACTACCCGCAACACGCTGGAGCAGGATGTCATTGCACTGCCTCCTTGCGTGCGGGCAGCAGCGAGAGCAGCAGCAGGGTCACCGCCAGCGCGACATAGGCACCCACGAACTGCCAGCTGATCACGCGCGCCAGGCCGTGCAGCGACCATGGCAGATAGATGCCGCCGCGCGGGTCCACCGAATGGATCAGGCCGAACAGCGTCAGCCCCGCGGCCACCAGCAGGAACACCGCGCCACGGCGCAGCCGGCCATCGATCATCGCCGCCACGGCGGCGATCCACAGCATCGCGGTGATGATGAAACCGTTGCCCAACGCGAAGATCACCGCCAGCTCCGGCAGGCCGTGTCCATCGAGTTTGGTGGTGAGTGCGACCAGTTGATCCGGCGGAATCCAGCCCGGTGCCTTGATGGTCAGCAGGTAGGCCACCGATGGCAGAAAGCCCAGCACCATCGCACCGGCGTGCTGCCTGGGCGTGGCCTGGAACGCCTGCGTGGTGATGTCGATCGACACGTACACGATGATCGGCGCCAGCACCGCCAGCGGCAGCCATTGCACCAAGCCGGAGATCACACCCAGCATGCCACCGATGCCGACGAACAGGCCGGTCAGCAGCGTGTAACCGGAGCGCGCGCCCATGTGCTTGTAGGCCGGCTGGCCGATGTAGGGCGTGGTCTGCGCCACCCCGCCGCAGACGCCTGCGACCAGCGTCGCCAGGGCTTCCACCAGCAGGATGTCGCGGGTGCGGTAGTCATCGCCCGCGGCGCGTGCGCTCTCGCTGACGTTGATGCCGCCCACCACCATCAACAGGCCGAACGGCAGCAGCAGCGGCAGGTACGCCAGCGTGGCGGGCAGGCCGTCGATGAAGCCCAGGTTCGGCAGCGGCAACACGATCTGCGGCGGCGTCCATTCCGGCACCGCAAAGCCCGGTGCGCCCAGGCCGGCCAGTCCCAGCCCGTAATACAGCGCGGTGCCGATCACGAATGCCACCAGCACGCCGGGCAACTTGGTCGGCAACCGGCCCTTGGCGAGCAGCACGTACAGCAACAGACCCAGGGTGACGAAGCCGGCCACCGGCGAACGCAGGGTTTCCAGCAGTGGCAGCAAGCCCATCAACACCAGCGCAATGCCGGCGATGGAACCCAGCAAGGCTGCGCGCGGCAGCGCGCGCGTGACCGCCTCGCCGACGAACGACAGCACCAGCTTGAGCAGGCCCATCACCACCAGCGCGGCCATGCCGAGTTTCCAGGTGGCGATGGCAGCCGCCTGCGGGTCCAGCCCCTGTGCCTTGAAGCCGACGAACGCCGGGCCCAGCACCAACAGCGCCATGCCGATGCTGGTTGGCGCATCCAGGCCCAGCGGCATCGCGGTGACGTCGTCGCGCCCGGTGCGTGCAGCCAGCCGCCGCGCCATCAAGGTGTAGAGCAGGTTGCCCACCAGCACGCCGAACGCGGTGCCGGGAAACATGCGCCCGAACACCACCTCGGCCGGGAACTGGAACATCCCGACCAACGCCATCGCGATGAAACCAAGGATGGAGAGATTGTCGACGACCAGGCCGAAGAAGCCATTGAGGTCGCCGGCGACGAACCAGCGCGGCGATGCCGCAGTACGCGAGGAAGGGGCCGACATGGGAGCCAGGAAGCGTGGGGATCGGCCGATGGTAGCCGCTGCTCCGCACGTGCGACAGCGGCGCGGTGGATCAGAGCGTGTCGCCGCGATTGCGCCGGCCTGTTCCATGCCAGGCGGCTACGTGGCGGCAACAGCCCTACTTCATCGCCGCAGCAACCTCGATCCAGCCGACGATGTCGCCACGGCCGGCACTGCGATAGCGTACCTGCACGCGCGTGGCATCGGCGCTGACATCCAGCGCGTCGGCCCGATCGCCTTGCACCAGATAGCGCTTGGTGCCGGTCGCGGTAGGGGTGGCGTATAGCGGCAGACGCGCAACCTGCACGCGCAGTTGCACCGGCATCGGCGCGTCCAGGGTGGTGCCGATCTCGCTTGAAAGCTTCGCCCCGCGCGCGTCGTAACTGGGCCACACCGAGAGTGGCATGCCATCGCCGGTGCCTGGATCCAGCAAGGTCTGGATGTCGGGCGAGGCAATCGGCTGCTGCGTCCTGGCCACATACAACCGCCCATCTGCCGCGTAGCGATACACATCGGCGTACCACATCGGCCCGCTGCGGCAGGAGCTGGTCAAGCTGCGCTGCTGCTTGTCGGGCGTTAGATTGAAGAAGCCTTCGCACTGCACTGCCGGGCGCGTGGGCGCGGTCAGCGCACGAAAGCGCCGTTGCGCCGGATCGAACACAAAGACCAGCACCGCTTCGTTGACCTGGCCGAGCATCGCCGACACCGCAAGATCCGGATGTCCGTCGAAGTTGTAGTCGTCGCTGTCCACACCGGCGCCGCCTTCGCCCTCGTCCAGGTTCGCGTCGAACCATTGCTCCTTGCCGCCCGGGCCCAACACCACATGCAGGCGTGCGCCGACCAGTGTGGCGGTCGCCTGCGTGTTTGCGTCCAGCGTCACCTGCACGCTGGTGTCGCGCGCAAAGCACGCAAACGACAGCCCGCCCAGTGCGGCGAACAGCAGCGTGCGTGCAGCGCTCACGCGCAGTCGGTGCAGATGTTCAAGCCGCATGGTCGCCAGACTCAGAACGACACCTCCACCGCCTGCTGCGACCACAGCACCGACTGGTGGCCGGTGGCCTGCTTCCAGGCCAGGCGGATCGCCTCGATGTCGTTGCGCCGCTGCGGGGTGTCCTCGTGCAGGATCACCAGCACCTTGGTGCCCAGCCGGTTCGGCTCCTTGGCACCGCGGAACAGCCACTGGCCATAGGCGTCGAACACGGTCAGGCCATCGGGAAAGCGCGGGGTCACTTCCTTGTCCAGAAACGCCCGCCATTGGGTTTCGTCGATGGTACGGGTCTGCGGGCGATCGGCCGGGCCGGTTTCCTCGCCCACGCCGAAGTACAGCTCGCTGCGCACCCAGCCGCGCGCCGCCGCCGGCCGCGCCGCATCGCCCTGCAGGCTGGCAGTGGTCGAACCCGGCGCGCCGCCGGGGGTGGTGGCGCAGGCGGACAGCACCAGCATGGCGGCAAGCAGGCAGGACGGCAGCAACTTCATCGACTTCTCCACAACGGGTACGTTTACGACGGATCGGGGGCGGGCTCATGCAGGGCCGGCATCAGCTGATGCCGGCGTGCGCCCACTGTGCCATCTCGCACGCGCCTGAACAACGCGATAATATCTCTCCATCCGGATGAATGTGGACGATCCGAACCCCTTTGCGCCCCTGCCCGGCCGGATGCCGTCCGCGCGGCGCGTTCGCAGTTGCTGTCGCAGGAGAGAGAGAGATGACCCGCCCCACCCTTTCGGCTATCGGCCTGGCCGTGGCCGCCGTGTTGAGCGCCAACGCCCAGGCCCAGCAGGCCGCCCCCGGCGCCACCACGCTGGACACCGTGATCGTCACCGGCACCCGCGCCAGCGACCGCACCGTGCTGGAATCGACCGTGCCGGTGGACGTGCTCACCGCCGAGGACATCCGCAAGGCCGGCGTGGTCAACGGCGAGCTGGGCAGCGCGCTGCAGGCGCTGCTGCCCTCGTTCAACTTCCCGCGCCAGTCCAACTCCGGTGGTGCCGACCATATCCGCGCCGCGCAGCTGCGTGGGCTCTCGCCCGACCAGGTGCTGGTGCTGGTCAACGGCAAGCGCCGCCACACCTCGGCGCTGGTCAATACCGACAGCAAGATCGGCAAGGGCACCACGCCGGTGGATTTCAATTCCATCCCGATCAATGCGATCAAGCGCATCGAAGTGCTGCGCGACGGTGCCGGCGCGCAGTACGGCTCGGACGCGATCGCCGGCGTGATCAACGTGATCCTGGACGACAACCCGGAGCGTGGCGAGCTGGAAGCCAGCTTCGGCGCCTACAACACCGACGTGGAGCCGATCAATCGCCGCGTCACCGATGGCCAGACCAGCTACGCCAGCGCCAAGGTCGGCAGCCTGCTCGGCGATGACGGCGGCTTCTTCAAGGTCGGCCTGGAGCTGAAGAATCGCGAGGCGACCAACCGCGCCGGCTTCGACCAGATTCCGTCGTTCGAGGAGCAGACCCCAGCCAACCTGGCGCTGGCCGGCAAGCGCAATTACGTGCTCGGGGATGGCGCCACCAAGGGCCTGAATGCCTGGCTCAACACCAAGGTGCCCTTCAGTGCCACCGGCGAGTTCTACGCCTTCGGCACTTACAACCAGCGCGACACCGAAGGCGCCAATTACTTCCGTTACCCGGATGGCAGCGCCAACTGGCGTGAGATCTATCCCAACGGCTACCGCCCGATTTCCGAAGGCGAGAACCGCGACCTGCAGGTCGTCGCCGGCGCACGTGGGCAGCTCGGCAGCTGGGACTACGACGCCAGCGTCAACTACGGCCGCAACGACTTCACCTACAGGCTGCGCAACTCGCTCAACGCCTCGCTCGGCCCGGGCAGCACCACCCGCTTCAAGACCGGCGATTTCGCCTTTGCGCAGACCGTGGGCAATCTGGATCTGACCCGCGTGTTCGATGCGGCCGGCGCCACCCACACCTTCGGCACCGGTGCCGAGTTCCGCCGCGAGCAATACCGCACCCATGCCGGCGACCCGGCCAGCTATGCGGCCGGCCCGTTCACCGATCGCCCCACCGGCTCGCAGGCCGGCGGCGGCCTGACCCCGCAGGACGAGGCCGACCTGTCGCGCAACGTGGCCAGCGCCTATGCCAACGTGTCCAGCCAGTTCGGCGACAAGTTCTCCACCGACCTGGCCGGCCGTTACGAGCATTACCAGGATTTCGGCAGCCAGTGGACCGGCAAGCTGGCCGCGCGCTATGCCTTCGCCCCGGCGTTCGCGCTGCGCGGTGCGGTCTCCAACAACGTGCGTGCGCCCTCGCTCAGCCAGATCGGCTACGAAGCCACGTCCACCGGCTATGACGCCGCCGGCCGCCTGACCCAGGGCCGCCTGCTGTCGGTCAACAACCCGATCGCACGCGCGCTCGGTGCCACCGACCTGAAGCCGGAAAAATCGCTCAATTACAGCCTGGGCTTCACCAGCCAGCTGGGCGATCACTTCGACCTGTCGCTGGACTTCTTCCAGATCGATATCGACGACCGCATCGCGCTGTCCGAAGACATCACCGGCACCACGCTGACCGACTTCGTGCAGCAGAACTTCGCCGTCGCCGGCGTGCAGAGCGCCAGCTATTTCCTCAACGCCGCCGACACCCGCACCTGCGGCGCCGAGCTGGTCGGCAACTGGCGCCAGTACGCCTTCGGCGGCGACCTGCTGCTGACCGGCACCTACAGCTACGCCAAGACCGAGTTGAAGAACGTCATCGGCACCCCGGCGCAGCTGCTCGCGCTGGACCCGGACTACGTGCTGTTCGGTGTCGAGGAGAGCAACACGCTCACCGATGCCGCACCACGCACGCGCGCCGCGCTGGCCGCCAACTGGAACAACGAACACTGGAACCTGCAGACCCGGGTCAATCGCTACGGCAGCGCCACGCGCGTGTTCGACTTCGGCGGCGGTTTCGTGCCACGCCAGACCTATGGCGCGGAATGGCAGCTGGACCTGGAAGCCGAGTACCACCTGGGCACGCAGTGGACGCTGGCGATCGGCGGCCAGAACATTCTCGACAACTACTCGGACCGCTCCATCGACGACATCGCCTACTTCGGCAACCTGCCGTACGACGTGCTCTCGCCGATCGGCAGCAACGGCGCGTATTGGTATGGGCGGGTGCGCTACTCGTTCTGACGCCGGGATGGGTGGATTGGGGATTCGGGATTGGCAAGGGCGGCGCATCGCCAATCCCCACCCCGAATTCCCACTCCCCGCTGTTGCATAACCTGAATATCACATCGCCTTGCGCACACTAGCGCGATGGCAGACGTGCACTCCCCCCTTCCGTCGCCGCCATTGCTGGACGATGCCTGCGCATTGTTTCTGGACGTGGACGGTACCCTCATCGACTTTGCCGACAGCCCCGAGGCTGTACGGCTCCTGCCCGAGGTCCGCGCGGCCATCGGGCAGCTAAGCGACCGCCTGCAGGGCGCCGTGGCGCTGGTCAGCGGCCGACCGCTGTCGCAGCTGGACGCCTTGTTCGCGCCGTTGCTGCTTCCGGCCGCCGGCCTGCACGGACACGAACTGCGCAGCGACATTGCCGCACGCGCGGCGATGCCGCAGGACACCTCCGAGTGGCTGCATGGCCTGCATCAGCGGGCCGCCGCACTCACGCACCGGCATCCCGGCGTGCTGGTCGAAGACAAGGGCGTCAGCGTCGCCCTGCATTGGCGCGCACGGCCGCTGGCCGGCCCCGACGTGCTCGCCTTTGCGCAGCAGGAAATCGCCCAGCTTTCCGGGTACCGCCTGCAACCGGGCGACCACGTGGTCGAATTCGTCCCCGAAGGCAGCAACAAGGGGCTGGCGGTCGAACAGCTGATGCAGCAGGGCGCATTTGCCGGCCGCACGCCGGTGTTCGTCGGCGACGACCTCACCGACGAATTCGGTTTCGAAGCAGCCAATCGCCTCGGCGGCTGGAGCGTGCTGGTCGGCGATCGCTCCCAGACCAGCGCGCGCTTCCGCGTCAACGGCACCGCCGACGTGCATGCGTGGCTGCAACGCAACGCGCGCCAGGCCTAAGCGCGGCGCGCCTTCCCCTCTTTTCTTCAAAAGGATCGTTCGCACTCCATGATCGAGCCAAACCTGGATCTGGGCGTCATCGGCAACTGCAGCTTTGGGGCATTGGTCGATCGGCAGGCACGCGTGGTGTGGAGTTGCCTGCCGGCCTTCGACGGCGACCCGGCGTTCTGTTCGCTGCTCTCGCCCAAGCGCGAAGGCGGCGACTTTGCGGTGGAGCTGGAGGACTTCGCCAGCAGCGAGCAACACTACCTGCCCAACACCGCAGTGCTGCGCACCGTGTTGCGCGACCACCACGGCGGCGAAGTGGAAGTCATCGACTTCGCACCGCGCTGGCGCAATAACGGGCGTTTCTATCGGCCCGTCAGCATCATCCGGCAGATCCGCCCGCTCGCAGGCAACCCACGCATCATCGTGCGCGCACGCCCTCTGGCCGACTGGGGCGGGCGCAGCCCGGAAACCACCTGGGGCAGCAATCACATCCGCTGGGTGCTGCCCGAATTCACCCTGCGCCTGACCACGGATGTGCCGGTGCGCTTCGTCCGCGACGGCCTGCCGTTCGTGCTCAGCCACCCGGTCAACCTGGTGCTGGGCGTGGACGAATCGCTGACCCGTTCGCTCACCGGCTACGTGCAGGAAGCGCAGGAACGCACCGAAGAATACTGGCGCGAATGGGTGCGCTACCTGTCGATTCCGCTCGACTGGCAGGAAGCGGTGATCCGCAGCGCGATCACGCTCAAGCTGTGCCAGTACGAAGACAGCGGCGCCATCATCGCGGCGATGACCACCTCGATCCCGGAAGCGCCCAACACCCCGCGCAACTGGGATTACCGCTATTGCTGGCTGCGCGATGCCGCGTTCGTGGTGCGTGCGCTGAATCGCCTGGGCGCCACCCGCACGATGGAGCAGTTCATCGGCTACATCTTCAATATCGCCACCGCCGACGGCACCATGCAGCCGCTGTATGGCATCGGTTTTGAATCGCAGCTGGAAGAGCACGAAGTCGAAACGATGGACGGCTACCGCGGCATGGGCCCGGTACGCCGCGGCAACCTGGCCTGGATCCAGCAGCAGCACGATGTCTACGGCAGCGTGGTGCTGGCCTCCACCCAGCTGTTCTTCGATCTGCGCCTGAAGGACCAGGGCGATGCGGACACCTTCCGCCGCCTCGAGCCGCTGGGCGAGCGCGCCTTTGCGCTGCACAACGTGCCCGATGCCGGCCTGTGGGAATTCCGCGGCCGCGCCGAAGTGCATACCTACACCGCTGCGATGTGTTGGGCCGCCTGCGATCGCCTCTCCAAGATCGCCGACCGGCTGGTGCTGCCCGAGCGCAGCGTGTACTGGCGCGAGCGCGCCGACACCATCCGCGAACGCGTGCTGGGCGAGGCCTGGAGCGAAGAGCGCGGCCATTTCACCGATACGCTGGGCGGTCATCGCCTGGACGCATCGCTGTTGCTGCTGGCCGATATCGGCATCGTCGCCAACGACGACAGCCGCTTCGTGCGCACGGTCGAAGCGGTTGGACTCGTGCTCAAGCATGGCGATGCGCTGTATCGCTACATTGCACCGGATGACTTCGGTGAGCCGGAAACCAGCTTCACCATCTGCACGTTCTGGTACATCGACGCGCTGGCCGCGATCGGTCGCAAGGAGGAAGCGCGTGAATTGTTCGAGCGTATCCTCTCGCGCCGCAATCACCTCGGCTTGCTGTCGGAGGATCTATCGTTTGAAGACGGCGAAGCCTGGGGGAATTTCCCCCAGACCTATTCGCATGTGGGCTTGATCATCGCAGCGATGCGCTTGTCGCGGAGCTGGCAGGAGGCGTCATGAGTCGTTTGGTGGTGGTATCCAACCGCGTTGCAGTGCCCGGCGAAAACCGCGCCGGCGGGCTGGCGGTTGGTCTGTTGGCTGCACTCAAGGAGCGCGGCGGTGTGTGGTTCGGCTGGAGCGGCAAGACCGTCCGCGGCGACAGCGGCGGCATGCACGAACAGACCGAGGGCGACATCAAGTTCGTCACCATGGACCTCAACAAGCGCGACATCGATTCGTACTACAACGGGTTCGCCAATCGCACGCTGTGGCCGCTGCTGCACTTCCGCCTGGACCTGGTCGATTACGACCGCGCCACCCGCGAAGGCTATATGCGCGTCAACCGGCTGTTCGCCGAGAAGCTGGCGCCGTTGTTGAAGGACAGCGACACGCTGTGGATCCACGATTACCACATGATTCCGCTGGGCGCGATGCTGCGCGAGCTGGGTGTGGGCTGCAAGATGGGCTTCTTCCTGCACGTGCCGATGCCCTCGGCCGACCTGATGCAGGCGATGCCGGATCACGCGCGCTTGTTCAGCACGTTCTATGCGTACGACCTGGTCGGCTTCCAGACCCAGCGCGATGCCGAGCGATTCAAGGCCTATGTGCGCCTGTTCGGCGGTGGCCGCATTCTCGAAGGCGACATCGTCGAAGGACCCGGCGGGCGTCGCTTCAGTGCTGCGGCGTTCCCGATCGGGATCGATACCGACCTGATCGCCAACCAGGCAAAGGCCTCGGTCGGCAAGCAGGCGGTGCGCGACCTGCGCGAAAGCCTGCGCGGCCGGCAACTGGCGATCGGCGTGGACCGGCTGGATTATTCCAAGGGCCTGCCGGAACGCTTCCAGGGCTTCGAGCGCTATCTGGAGCGTTATCCGGACCAATCCGGCAGCCTGACCTATCTACAGATTGCGCCGGTATCGCGCGGCGACGTCAACGAGTACCGCCAGTTGCGCGGGCAGCTGGAACAGATCGCCGGCCACATCAACGGTGGACATGCCGAGCCGGATTGGACGCCGCTGCGCTACGTCAATCAAAACTTCAGCCATGCGACGTTGACCGGTTTCTATCGTGCGGCATCGGTCGGCCTGGTCACGCCACTGCGCGATGGCATGAACCTGGTCGCCAAGGAATTCGTCGCGGCGCAGGATCCGCAGAATCCCGGTGTCTTGGTGCTGTCGTTGCTGGCCGGTGCAGCGGACGAAATGAAAGAGGCACTGCTGGTCAATCCGCACGATCTGGACGGCGTGGCCGACGCGATCGCCACTGCGGCAAGCATGCCGCTGGCAACCCGTATCGAACGCTGGAGCGCGATGATGGATCATCTGCGCAAGAACAACATCAATCACTGGCGCCAGCGCTACCTGCAGGCACTTGCAGATATCTGAATCAGGTTTCCGCAAGCTGTCAGCACCATGCTGTTGGCAAACAGAAGCGCTGCGCACCGGCAGCGCCCCCCCTTCTCCCCTCGGGAGAAGGTGCCCGAAGGGCGGATAAGAGTACGCGTGTACATACAAGTGGACGTGCACGTACAAGGGGAAATGTCCGAAGCGCAAAGTCCAGCTTCTACGAATCCCAACTCCCGAATGCCAAATCCCCGCCTCACCGTTTGAGTCAATAACTCAATAGAACTACTGCAGGATCCTGCATTTGTCGCCACATGCGAATGCACCCAACACCGCCTGACACCCACAGCAATCTTCAGCCGCATCGAATTTGAGTAATTCCAGCGCCTCAACCGCATGGCCTGGAACGTTGGTTCTCATTCCGTCACGGACACAAGCGTCATTGCGGTCTAAAATATCTGCATGAGTAGCGCTGAGGACCCTGGGAGGGGCTGCGCGTTCATATCCGGACGTTCTGCTTTAGGACGTTTTTGTTGGATCCAAGGCCGCCCTTTGCCAGCCTGTGATCTTGCTCCCTCCACGACTCGCCACCGCCTGCCGGTGCCTGGGTCCTTCCTGACATCTCAAAATGACTGATCAATCCTCAAAACGTGGACTAGGCACCTGGTTGCTGGTGGTCTATGCCGTGGTGATCGCCGTGCTCGGTGCGGTGCTTGCCTACGAGGGCGGCCGCCTGGTCGCCGTCGGTGGCTCCTGGTATTACCTGCTGGCGGGCATCGGCCTGTTCCTGGCCGGCGTGTTGCTGGCGCTGGGCAAGCGTGCCGGTCTGTGGCTGTTTGGCGCCACGCTGGCGGCCACCATCGCCTGGGCGCTGTGGGAAGTGGGCCTGGATGGCTGGGGCCTGGTCCCGCGTCTGGCCTGGATGTCGGTGCTGGGTCTGGTGCTGCTGCCGTTCTGGGGCGTGGCCCGTCGCCGCATGCAGCCGCTGTCGGGACTGGGCTATGTGCTGGTGACCGGCGTGCTGCCGATCCTGGGCGCGACGCTGATCCTGTGGCCGCTGCTGGTGCCGCGCAATGTCGAACTGGCCGATGCCTCCAAGCTGCCGGCCGAGAACGCGACGCCGTTCAGCCGCGCCAACGTGCCCAGCCCGGACGGTAACGTCGCGGCCAATCACGATGCCAGCAACTGGACCTCGTACGCCGGCTCCAACCTGTCCAACCACTACACCCCCGGTGCGCAGATCACCCCGGAGAACGCCAAGAACCTGAAGGTGGCCTGGGAATTCCATACCGGCGATCTGAAGCCGGCCGGCTCCAAGCTGGGCTACGCCTTCCAGAACACCCCGCTCAAGGTCGGCGACCTGCTCTACATCTGCACCCCGACCCAGAAGGTGATCGCGGTGGAAGCGACCAACGGCAAGGAGCGCTGGCGCTTCGACCCGCAGACCAACCCCAAGGCGATGGCCGGCGTTGCCGCCACCACCTGCCGCGGCGTGTCGTACTACCAGGCGCCGCAAGGCACCGCCGAGTGCCCGACGCGGATCTTCTGGCCGATGGTCGATGGCCGCCTCGGCGCGCTGGACGCGCAGACCGGCAAGCTGTGCACCAGCTTCGGCAACAACGGCTTTGTCGATCTCAATGCCGGCACCGGCAACACCAAGCCGGGCTTTGTCGGCCCGACCTCGCCGCCGGTGGTGATGCGCGGCGTGGTGATCCAGCCCACCGGCCAGGTGCGCGACGGCCAGGAAGGCGATGCGCCGTCGGGCGTGGTGCGCGGCTTCGATGCGCTCACCGGCCAGCTGCGTTGGGCTTGGGACCTGGGCAACCCGGCGATCACCGCCGAGCCGCCGGCCGGGCAGACCTATACCCGTTCCACCCCGAACGTGTGGTCGCTGATGGCCGCCGACGACGAGCTGGGCCTGGTCTATCTGCCGACCGGCAATGCCTCGGGCGATTTCTTCGGCCAGGGCCGTACCCCGCAGGATGAGGAATACACCGCCTCGCTGGTTGCCGTGGATGCGGCCACCGGCAAGGAGCGTTGGCACTTCCGCACCGTCAACCACGATCTGTGGGATTACGACATCGGCCCGCAACCGAACCTGGTCGATTGGCCGGTCGCCGGCGGCGCTACCCGTCCTGCGGTGATCCAGGCCACCAAGTCCGGCCAGGTGTTCGTGCTGGACCGCGCCACCGGTGCCCCGCTCATGCCGGTCAAGCAGATCGCCGTGCCGCAGGGCACCGATCATGGCGACTGGACCGCGGCCACCCAGCCGATCTCGCCGGGCATGCCCAATACCGTGGGCGCACCGAGCCGCGAGTACGAAACCATCGTCGAATCCGACGCCTGGGGCATGACCCCGTTCGACCAGCTGGCCTGCCGCATCCAGTTCAAGCAGCTGCGCTACGAAGGCATGTTCACCCCGCCGACCCTGCAGGGCTCGCTGGCCTTCACCGGCAACCACGGTGGCATCAACTGGGGCGGCGTCTCGGTCGATCTGCAGCGCGGCATCATGGTGATGAACAGCAATCGCCTGCCCTACACCCTGCAGGTCTACACCCG
Organism: Xanthomonas sp. WHRI 7064; assembly: GCF_040202355.2. Classification (NCBI taxonomy): domain Bacteria; kingdom Pseudomonadati; phylum Pseudomonadota; class Gammaproteobacteria; order Lysobacterales; family Lysobacteraceae; genus Xanthomonas; species Xanthomonas sp. WHRI 7064. The sequence goes on from NZ_CP167821.1 coordinate 3,569,261, forward strand.
CGAAAAGATGAATGAGCTGGGCGTGGTGTCGGTGTTCGACGGCAAGAGCAAGACGCCGGGCTACATGGCGCAGAAGGGCCTGGCCTACGGCGCCCGCAAGGAGCCGTGGATGTCGCCGCTCAACACGCCGTGCGTGGCACCGCCGTGGGGCTACATCTCCGGCGTGGACCTGCGCACCCAGCAGGTGATCTGGCGGCGTCCGCTGGGCACCGGTTACGATCAGGGTCCGATGGGTATCCCGTCCAAGACCAAGTTCGAGATCGGCACGCCCAACAACAGCGGCTCGCTGGCCACCGCCGGCGGCGTGACCTTCATCGGCGCGACCCTGGACGACTTCATGCGCGGCTTCGACACCCGCACCGGCAAGCAGGTCTGGGAGACCCGCGTGCCGGCCGGCCCGCAGGCCGCCCCGCTGAGCTACACCATCGACGGCAAGCAGTACATCGTGGCCGCCGTGGGTGGGCACGACCGCATGGAAACCAAGTCGGGCGACAGCGTGATCGCCTGGGCGCTGCCCGACGACGCGGGCGCCAAGCCGGCGAAGTAAGCCGGTGTAGCGTCAGCTAGTTGGGTATCGATAGACCGGTCATCGTGAGATGGCCGGTTTTTTTTTTGGGGAATCGGGAATCGGGATTCGGGAATGGGAAAAGCGCTTTCCGCCGTCTTTCGAGGTTGGGCTGGATTGATGGTGCGCTCGATTCCCGATTCCCGGCTCTTCGATGCGTGTTCGTGGCCTCGCACTGATGGCGCCGCTGGCCAGTCTTGGTCGCGTGCATGCGATCGGACTGGGTGGCGTCGAGGTCTACGAAGTGTTTACGGAGCCCGCCGATATTTCACGTGAAATTTACAATTGTAAGACCGGTATCCGGTTGCAAATCACGGTTCCGCAGTGCATCGGGCCGCACTGAAACCGCTTCCAAATCAACTACATCGGTGTTTTCGGGGGTCTGGTCGGCAGATTCCGACGAACGGTGATTTCACGCCGTCATGATTCGGGCTCGGCCGCCGATACCCCATAGCAGCCCATGCAGCGCAGGACGCCGCTCCCCACTCCGAATCACTCAGTTGGACTCAGCCTATGTCGCCCTCACCCGATGCCACCGCCGTCTCCCGCCCGCCTTCCGGCCGGAACCTTGCGCGTGCCAGCACGGCCGCATGGCTGCCTGCCGCTGCACAGATCGGGCTTCTGGGCTTGCTGACGCTCTACGCCGCCACGCTGCTGCCCGGCGGCATCTGGGCCGGGCTGGGCCGCTTGCTACCGGCGCTGCTGGTGTTGGGCGCGGCAAGTGCCGGGCTGTGGTGGTGGGCGCGCCGTCGCGGTCTGGCGCAACTGCAACAGGCGATCGGCACGGTGACGGCCATCGGTGAAGGGCGCTTCCAGCGTCTGGATCTGCGCAGCGCCTCCGGCGAACTCGCGCCGTTGCTGCACGCCCTGCAGGCGACCCAGGACAAGCTGGCCATCCGCATCGATGTGATGGAACAGGGCCTGCGCCACGGCCAGTTCGTGATCAAGGCGCTGGACGATCTGGACACCATGATCCGCATCGCCGACGACGACGGCCAGGTGCTGTTCGCCAACCGCAAACTGCTGGCGATGCTCAAGCTGATCGAGCCGGATGTGCAGAGCTTCCGCCCCAGCTTCCATGCCGAAGGCTTCGTCGGCGGCAGCATCGGCGACATCTATCCCGACAGCCAGGCCGCGATCGACCGCATGCGTGCGCTGACCGCCTCCAAGGCGGTGCGCGCGCCGTTCTTCGGCCGCCAGATCGACTTCGTCTACAGCCCGATCATCGCCGCCGACGGCAGCAAGCTGGGCACCATCGCGCAGTGGATGGACGTCACCGCGCAGGTCAACGCCGAGCAGGCGCTGATCCAGATCATTGATGCCGCCGCGGCCGGCGATTTCAGCCGGCGCATGCAGATCGACGGCATGGACGGCGTGCTGCTGTCGCTGGCGCAAGGCATCAACCGCATCTACGACTCGGTGGAAACCCACCTGGCCGCGTTGGCGCGGGTGATCGGCGCACTGGCCGAAGGCGACCTCACCCAACGCGTGGATGGCGATGCGCACGGCATCTTTGCGCGCCTGCGCGACGACACCAACCAGACCGTGACCCGGCTGACCGAGATCATCGGCGGCATCCAGATCGCATCGGACACGATCCGCCGCGCGGCGGTGGAAATCGCCGCCGGCAACACCGACCTGTCCGAGCGCACCGAGCAACAGGCCGCCAATCTGGAAGAAACCGCCAGCTCCATGGAGGAACTCACCTCCACCGTGAAGCAGAACGCCGACAGCGCGCTGCAGGCCAATCGACTGGTGGTGGGCACCGGCGAAGTCGCGCAGAACGGCGGCCAGGTGATGGACGATGTGGTGTCCACCATGGGCCAGATCAGCACCGCCTCGCGCAAGATCGGCGAGATCATCGGCGTCATCGACGGCATCGCCTTCCAGACCAATATCCTGGCGCTCAACGCCGCGGTGGAAGCCGCACGCGCCGGCGAACAGGGCCGCGGCTTTGCGGTGGTCGCCTCGGAAGTGCGCGCGCTGGCGCGGCGCTCGGCCGATGCGGCCAAGGAGATCAAGACGCTGATCGCCGATTCCACCGACAAGGTCGAACTGGGTTCGGGCCTGGTGCACCGCGCCGGCGCGACCATGCGCGAGATCGTCGGCTCGGTCAAACACGTCACCGACATCATGAGCGAGATCACCGCCGCCAGCGCCGAGCAATCCAGCGGCATCGAACAGGTCAACCGCACCGTCGCGCAACTGGACGAAGTCACCCAACGCAACGCCGCGCTGGTGGAAGAAGCCACCGCCGCCGCGCGCAGTCTGGAAGAACAGGCCGTGGAGCTGGCCGATGCGGTGTCGATCTTCCGCCTGCATCCTGCGCACGGCGGCAACCCGAAAGCTACGCCCGCAAGCTTCAAAAACGCAGCCGCGTAAGCCGCCCTCACGGAATCACTGTAGGAGCGCACCTGGGCGCGATGAAGCTTTCCCGATAACGCCCCCATCGCGCCCAGGTGCGCTCCTACACAAAACAGGCATGCCCGTTCACTAAACCAACTCCAACGCACGCGGCCGAGCAACACTCCAAATCATCCAGCCACCATAGAAATCAGCGCGCTGTCGTAGGAGCGCACCCGGGCGCGACGGAGCTTTATCGATAACGCCCATCGCGCCCAGGTGCGCTCCTACGCTAGTCGAGAAACCGCTCGCGCTGCTCCGGTGTCGGCAGCATGCAATGCTCGCTGCGACCGAACCAGCGGTAGCGATGGCGTGCGATCAGGCGATAGCCGATGTCGCGCGCGCGACGCGGCACCACGCGCAACACCGTGGCCAGCCGCCAGAAGCCGCCCAACCCGGCCAGCACCCGCACGATCGCGTCGCTGTCGGTCCACGCACCGCGGTCATCCACCAGCAGAAACGACAACGGGTCGTCCGGATCCAGCCCATGGCGCTGCAACAGCGCACGTCCGGCCTGCCCCTGCATTGCGGCAAAGCGATAACGCCCGCGTCGATCGTGACGCAGCAGGAACCTGACCCAGCCATTGCACAGCAGGCACACGCCATCGAACACGATGGTCGCGGGCACAGCACCTGGCTGACGGCCGGGCGGCTCCACGCGCGACGGCTTCGAGTGAGCAGGCTTCAACCGAGACGACTCCAGCTGAGACACGTCAGCGAGCGGTGGATCAACGCGGTTCAAGCCAGCCCTCGTAGCGAATGAACGGGCCGACCAGCGGCAAGTGCACGTCGACCAGGAATCCGTAACGCCCGGCGTCGGCATGTTCGCGGCAACGCACCTGCTCGAACCAGCGCGCAGGCAACCGGATCCAGCCCAATGCCCACACCCGCGTGGCCTGCCAGTACAGCGACTGCGCGTCGGCGCGCAGCGCGAATTCGAACCGCACTGCGCCCAGATGTTCGCGCAGGCGCGTGCCCTCGCGCCACAGGCGCGAATGCATCGGCAGACCAGCAAACCGCCGATGCCAGCGCTCGCCCGTCGCGTCGGCAAGAAACTCCACTTCGACCTCCACCTCGCCACTGCGCGGCAAGCGGCTCAGCAGCGCCAGTAACGGGACCAGCGCATGGGTGCCGCGTTGAATCCTTGCCCGGCCGGCGAAGGTCTGCCGCTGCTGCACCGAATGCAGCGCGCGCACCGGCGCAGGCAGCTGCGCGAACGCGTCCTGCCCCAACACCTGCGCAAACAACGGCGTGCTCAGGGCGCGATCCAGGCCAACGTGGCCATGCGTCCGCTGCGACGGTCGCGACGATGCGAGAAGAAACGTTGCGGCTCGGAGATGGTGCACAGCCCGCCGCCATGGATGGCGCTGGCCGGCACACCGGCATGCTGCAGGCGCTGACGCGCCAATGCATACAAGTCCACCCGCCAATGCCCCGGGCGGGTCGCAACAAACGCGCATTGCGCCTGCGCATCGTGCGCGACGAAGGCGTTGAACACGTCTTCACCGATTTCATAGGCCTGCGGCCCCGCTGCCGGCCCCAACCATGCCAACACCTGCTGCGGCGGCGTGCGCATCGCCGCCACGCTGCGCTCCAGCATGCCGTCGGCCAGGCCGCGCCAGCCTGCATGCGCGGCGGCCACTTCGCTGCCATCGGCAGCGGCGAGCACGACCGGCAGGCAATCGGCGGTGAGGATCGCCAGCACCACGCCGGGCACGGCGGTCACCGCTGCATCGGCGACCGGTTCCTGCGCGCCTGGCGCGACAGTGCCCGCTGCAGGCGGCTGTTCGCCGGGCGCGAGCACGGGCGCGTCGACACGCAGCACCTCCACCCCATGCACCTGACGCAGCCACTGCGGGGTACCGGGCAGTGCCAGCGCCTCGACCAGCAGCGCCCGGTTGCGCTCCACCTGCTCCGGCGTGTCGCCATCGGCACTGTGGCGGTTGCCGAGGTTGAGCGTGTCGAACGGCGCCAGCGAGCCGCCCAGGCCGTGACGCAGCGTGGTCAGCGCATGGATGCGTGGTGGCGCCGGCCAGTCGGCCGGCAGCACGAAGGGCGCGGCAGCGGCCACGTCAGCGGCGTGCCAGCTCGGCGGCGCGTGCGCTGTCTTCGCGCAGGGCCGTCATCAGCCGCTGCAGATCGGCCGGCACCGGCGCGCTGGCGCGCACCGGCTCGCCGCTGACCGGGTGCAGGAATTCCAGGGTTTCGGCATGCAGCGCCTGACGCTTGAAGGTGCGCAGCTCGTGCACCAGTTCGTCGGTGGCGCCCTTGGGCAGCTTGAGCGCGCCGCCGTACAGCGGGTCGCCGACGATCGGCGACTTCAGATGCGCCATGTGCACGCGGATCTGGTGGGTGCGCCCGGTTTCCAGCCGGCATTCCAGCGCGGTGTGTGCGCGGAAGCGCTCGCGCAGGCGGTAATGGGTGACCGCATCGCGGCCATCGTCGCGCACCGCCATCTTCAGCCGATCGCGCGGATGGCGGTCGATCGGCGCGTTGGCGGTGCCGCCGGAGACCAGCGCGCCGACCACCACCGCCAGGTACTGGCGATGCACATCGCGTGCGGACAGCTGTTCCACCAGCGCGGTCTGCGCCTGCACGGTACGCGCCACCACCATTACGCCGCTGGTGTCCTTGTCCAGCCGGTGCACCACGCCGGCGCGCGGCACCGCCGCCAGCGCCGGGTCGCGGAACAGCAAGGCGTTGACCAGGGTACCGTCCGGATTGCCCGCGCCCGGGTGCACCACCAGCCCGGCCGGCTTATCGATCACCAGCACCTGGTCGTCTTCGTACAGCACGCTCAGCGGGATGTCCTGCGGCGCGGCGTGGGTCTGGGTTTCCAGCACCACCTGCACCTGTACGCTCTCGCCGCCGCGCAAGGTGTCGCGCGGGCGCGCCATTTCCCCGTTCAGCAGCGCATCGCCGGACTTGATCCACTCCGACAAGCGCGAGCGCGAGAATTCGGGGAACAGCTCGGCCAGCACCGCGTCGAAACGGCGTCCAGCGGCGTTGTCGGGCACGATGGCCTGGCGGATGGACGGGTCGAGGGGGTCGGCAGATGGGTCGGACATGGACACGGGCACTCAGGCAAAAGCGGGAATTTGGCGGTCCGGGCGGCGGGAGTCAGTCGCCGGACAGGCCACTAGGCTATCATCGCGCTCTCGTTTTCCTGATGCGTCCTGCCCAGACCCATGATCCGACGGTCCACGTTTTCCGCGCCTGCGCGCCTGATTGCCCTCATGCTGGTCATGGCGTTCGTCGTCACCGGCTGCCACCGCGGCGCCAAGGACAAGAATCCCGATGAGGGCATGCCGGTCGAGCAGCTCTACGGCAAGGGCCACGGCCTGATGGAGAAAGGCAACTGGGCCGGCGCCGAAGCCAGCTACAAGCGCCTGATCGCCCAGTACCCGTACGGCCCGTACACCGAGCAGGCGATGATCGAAACCGCCTATGCCCAGTACAAGGCCGGCAAGCACGACGACACCGTCTCCAGCGTCGACCGTTTCATCCGGACCTACCCGACCCATCGCAACATCTCGTATCTGTACTACCTGCGCGGGCTGGCCAACAGCAACCGCGACACGGTGTTCCTGCGCCGCGTGTGGTCGCTGGATCCGAGCCGTCGCGACCTGTCCTCGCCGCAGCAGGCCTACAACGACTTCAACACCGTCACCGACCGCTACCCCAACAGCCGCTACGCGCCGGATGCGCGCAAGCGCATGATCGAGCTGCGCGATGTGTTCGCCCAGCATGAACTGGACAACGCGCTGTACTACCTGCGACGCAATGCCTGGGTCTCGGCGGCCGGTCGTGCCAACTACCTGCTGGAAACCTATCCGCAGAGTGCCTATCAATACGACGCGGTCGCGGTGCTGGCCGAGGCCTACACCCACCTGGGCAACAAGACCCTGGCCGCCGACGCACGCCGCGTGCTGGAGCTCAACAGCCCGCAGCACCCGTGGCTGACCGGCGACTGGCCGAAGTATCCCTGGGCCATCCGCAAGCTCAACCCGTTCGCCGGCGAGAAGTCCGCCGCCACCGGCCAGCGCAACGCACAGATGAGCCGCGACTGAGACATCAGTCGCCGGTGTGATGAGAAGGGGCCGCAAGGCCCCTTTTTATTGCGGTAACGCGCCTGCGGCGGTGACGGCGCGCCGGTTGCCGCAGCACTCGCGATGCCTGGCGACAGTGACGCCTGATCGACCGGAAGATCGACCATCCCGCATTCCGCGCCCGCGTCCTACCCTCTCGCGCAACGCGGGGCGCGCCTGCCTGCGACAGCTGCAGGCACCTCGCCAGACCCGGCACCAGGTCACCGAACCGCGCCTGTGCGCTGCCTATACTCGGCCCTGAAGAAGCTCCGACTCCCCGCTGGCGCCCGCCCAGGAGGCCGCATGTCCCGCTGCATCGTCCCGTTCCTGCTCGCCCTGTTGCTGGCGGCGATGACCACCACCGCCACTGCGGCGCCGATCGTCTACGGCGTCAACGCCCACGACAATCGCCCCGGCTATTCCATGGCCCAGGCCGAGGCCCGCTTCCAGCTGCTGGCCGCACGCAATCTGCGCAGCTACCGCTTCGATGTGGACCCGCGTGACTACGCAACGCTGGATGCGCTGGTCCCGCTGGCGCGCAAGTACGGCATCACGCTGCGCCCGATGGTCTACCCGATGTCGCGCGAGATCGGCTACCAGCTGGCACGCCGCTATGCGGCCGACATCAAGGTCTGGGAAATCGGCAACGAACAGGATCTGGTGCGCGCCGAGGCCGATGCGCGCATCGCGGCAATGACCACGATGTACCTGGGCATGCGCCAGGCCTCCAACGAACTGGGCGCCGGCCTGCGCTTCACCATCAATATCACCGCCTGCAACAGCGACGACCGCAGCGCCAACGCACGCTGCCCCGGCGACCGCAATGGCTCGCTGTGGTTCCTGGCCAAGGCCAAGGCGGCCGGCTTCAATTTCGACCACATCAGCTTCCACTACTACGCCTTCCACCAGGATGCCGGCTACTGGAGCGCGTTGTACCTGGGCCAGTTGCGCACGGCAGCGCAGACCTACAAGACCCCGGTATTTTTCAACGAGCTCAACTGTGCGGAGATCTACACCGGCAACACCACCGGCGGTGCAGAAGGCGACCGCGGCTGCTACGACAGCCTGGCGCAGTTGCTGCGCAACGTGCGCGACAACTATGCCGACGTGGTGTCCGAGGTGAACGTCTACGAATTGCTGGACCAGACCACCATCCAGGGCGCCGAAGGCCATTTCGGCCTGATGTACGACCTGACCCGGCCCAAGCCGACCCTGGACCTGCTCACCCGCTTCGCCCAAACACCGGCCACCGCAGCGGTGGCTGGTGCGCCGGACGACCGACCGCAATAGCCGTTCGGGCTACTGGCCGGAGTAGCCATTGGTGATCGGGTAACGCCGCTCGCGGCCGAACGCGCGCCGCGACACCTTGGGCCCGGGCGCGGCCTGGTGGCGCTTCCATTCGTTGAGCCGCACCAGCCGCAGCACGTGCTCGACCGTGTCGGCGGCATAGCCGGCCGCGACGATGTCATCGCGCGACTGCTCCTGGTCGACGTAGCGGTACAGGATCCCGTCCAGCACATCGTACGGCGGCAGCGAATCCTGGTCGGTCTGGTTGTCGCGCAACTCGGCCGAGGGCGGGCGCGAAATCACGGCCGGCGGTATCACCGGCGCCCCGCCCACGGTATTGCGCCACTTGGCGAGGCCGAACACTTCGGTCTTGTACAGGTCCTTGAGCGGGGCATAGCCGCCGCACATGTCGCCGTAGATGGTGGCGTACCCCACCGCGTACTCGCTCTTGTTGCCGGTGGTCAGCAGCAGCCCGCCGAACTTGTTGGACAGCGCCATCAGGATCACCCCGCGGCTGCGCGACTGCAGGTTCTCTTCGGTGATGTCCGGCTGGGTGCCTTCGAACATCGGCCCCAGCGCGGCGAGCAGGCCTTCGAACGCCGGCTCGATCGCGATGGTTTCCAGCTTGACGCCCAGCGCGCGGCATTGCTCGTCGGCCAGATCGTTAGACAGGTTGGCGGTGTAGCGCGACGGCAGCCGCACCGCGGTGACGTTGTCGCCGCCCAGCGCATCGACCGCCATCGCCAGCACCAGCGCCGAATCGATGCCGCCGGACAGGCCCAGCCAGACCTTGGTAAAGCCGTTCTTGCGGCAATAGTCCTGCAGCCCGCGCACCACGGCGCGCCAGGCCAGCGCATCCATGCTCTCGTCGCCATCGTCCACCCACACCACCGGGGTGAAACTGCGCTCGCCGGCGGCGTAGTCCACCACCAGCCACTGATCGACGAAGGCGGCAGCGGCCGGATGCACGGTGCCATCGCCATCGGCCACCACCGATGCGCCGTCGAACACCAGCGCGTCCTGGCCGCCGACCACGTTGAGGTAGGCAATCGCCGCCCCGCTCTCACGGGTGCGCTCGGCGAGCAGGGCATCGCGCTGGGCGTGCTTGCCGCGCTCGTAGGGCGAGGCATTGGGCACCAGCACCAGCTCGGCGCCGGCCTGCACGGTCCTGGCCAAGGGCTCGGCAAACCACAGGTCCTCGCAGATCACCACGCCCACCTGCACGCCCTTGACCGTGACCACGCAGTTGTCGCCATCCGGGTCCACGTCGAAGTAGCGGCGCTCGTCGAACACTGCGTAATTGGGCAGTTCGCGCTTGCGATACGTGGCCTCGATACGCCCGTCGCGCAACACGCTGGCGGCGTTATAGACCACACTGCCGGCACTCTGCGGCCAGCCGACCACCGCCACGATGCCGCGCGTACTGGCGGCGATGCGGGCCAGCGCTTCCTGGCAATGGGCGAGAAAACCGGGCCGCAGCAGCAGATCTTCCGGCGGGTAGCCGCTGATCGCCAGCTCGGGAAACAGCACGATGTCCGCATCGAACTCGTCGCGCGCTGCCGCGATGAAGTCGATGATGCGATCGGTATTGCGCGCCACGGCGCCGACCGGGAAGTCGAACTGCGCCATGGCGATGCGGAGCGTCTGGGACATTGGAAGGCCTATGCGAATGCAGCGGGGAAGGCGTGGCTGCGCCGCATCCCGCAACAGACCGGGATGCAGACCGGCGTCGCCGCCAAGCCTGCATTATTCCAGAAGCGCAGCGGCGTGCAGGGATCTGCCGCGCCTCGGTGTTACGCGTCCACTGCATGCACGGCGCCTGCGCGGATGATGTCCGGCTGCGTCGTCATCGCATCAACCCCACTGCATCTCGCCGGTGGCGACCTTGGCGCCGATCTGCAATGCCACCGTCATGCCGGCATTGGGATAGCGCGCGGTCATGGCCTTGATCAGGTCGGCACTGTTGCTGTGCCTGGCCAGCTCTTGCTCGAACGCCAGCAGATAATCGCGCGTGTAGGCGATGGCCGAGGCATCGGTGGGCGCGCCCGGCAGCAGATGGCCGGCCACCACCACCGATGGCAAACGCGCCGCCATGCGCTCCAGCGTCTTGCGCCAGGCGGCACGGCCTTCGGCGCCGTGCGTATCGGCGGTCCACACATGCGTGCCGGAGAACACCAGCACGCCACCGAAGATCGCCTTCAGCGCAGGCACCCAGACATAACGTCGATTGGCCAGACCGTCGGCCTCCACGATCTCCAGCGCCTGGCCTTCCAGTGTGAGCGCAGGGCCATCGAAGGCCTCCGGCATCACGATGTCGGCCAGGCGCTGCGGGCCGTTTTCCTTTAGCTGCGGGCCCCAGGTGGCCAGTTTCTTTTCGACATTGCCCTTGATCGCCGCAAGGGTGGCCGAGGCGGCGACGACGCGCGCCTTGGGGAAGGCAGCCTTGATCGGCGCCAGGCTGAAGTAATAATCCGGGTCGCTCTGGCTGATGCAGATGGTGGTCAGCGTCTTGCCGCTGGCGCGGATCGCCTCGGCCAGCGCCTTGCCGTCGGGCAGGGTGAAGCCGCCATCGATCAGCACCGCATCGCGCGCGCCGGAAATCAGCACCGGCGCGCGGAAGAAACCGTGCTCGCCGGCGGGGAAATGTTGATACGTCAGTGTGGTCGGTGCAGCCATGGCGGTATTCGCTCCAGGGAAGGCGGTTGCGACACTCGCAACGGCCAGGGTTTTGATGACGTCTCGTCGGGTTGGCATTGTTTTGGCCTTCGAGGATGGCGATGGTTGAGGTGAGGATGCGGCGGAAGAAAGCCAAGTCACCGGAGACGTGTGTGGGGAAAGGTCAGCTGCAAGAAAGCCAACCCCATGGCGAGAAACCAGTCACCCAGACGCCTAAAAATGCCCGGCATCCAACTGCCGCAGGACGACATCGGGGTTCCCATAACCCGCCCCAACATCCAGCAACCACCGCTTGCCAGACGACTGCGCAACCAGCGTCGGCACGCCGCGCACATCGAATTCCTGCAACAGCTCCAGCGCCTGGTCGATGCGGGACTGTGTCAGCGCCAGCAGCTGCGCATCCGGCGCGGCGATCTGCTTTGCGGCCTGCTCCAGCCCAAGCGATTGCAGCAGGCCCACCAGCGTGCCCAGCGCGGTCACATCGTCGCCCTCGACATAACGCGCCCGCTGGATGGCCCCCAGCACCTGCACTTCGCGCGACGGAGCGACACGCGCCACCGCCGTCAGTGCCAACGTCGCCGGACCGCTGTCGAAACGTTGCTGACGATCGCCGAGCACGCGCTGCCGATACTGGGCGCTGAAATCCTGGCCGGTCAGCTGCGCAATGCGTTGGTCGTTGGACCAGGCGTAGCCGGCGAAGGTGTCGTCCATCGCCCTGGCGCCCGCGCCCAGAAAGAGGCCGGCTGGCAGCAATTGCAGCGCGACATCGGCCCGCGCCTGCAACGCCGACACCACCGCGCTGGCGCCATAGCACCAGCCGCACAGCGGGTCGTAAATGTAGTGAACGGTGGTGGACATGGCAGCGGTATCCGGTGGCGAGGAATGCATCCTAGGCCCGCGCCGTTGACTCTTAAATCCATCCGCCATAAACATACCGTATGCCAAAGACACACAATCGAAGCGAGACCGGACCAGGCGGCCTGGGCAATCTGCGCCGCCTGGCCTATTTCGTCGCAGTGGTGGACACCGGCTCCTTCACGGCGGCCGCCGAGCGCCTGGGCATCACCAAGGCGGTGGTGAGCCAGCAGGTCGCCCGCCTGGAGCGCGAATGCCGCACCTCGCTATTGGTGCGCACGACCCGCAGGGTGCGCACCACCGAACTCGGGCAGGCGTTCTACCAGCGCTGCGCGGCCATCCTGCGCGATACCGACGACGCCTTCGACGCACTCACCGACACCACCGCCGAACCGTCCGGCCTACTCCGGCTCACCGCTCCGCTGGACTACGGCGTGCGCGTGGTGGTGCCGGCGATCGCTGCCTTCACCCGGCGCCATCCGGCCTGCAAGGTCGACGCGATCCTCAGCGACCAGACCCTGGACCTGATGACGGCCAACATCGAACTTGCGATCCGCGTCGGCTGGCTGGCCGAAAGCAGCCTGCAGGCACGCAAGATCGGCGCGTTTCGGCAGTTGCTGGTCGCCCCTTCCGCGATGGCTGCGCAGCTGGCCCGAATCGCATCGCCGCAGGACATCGCCACCCTGCCCTTCGTGGCGAACACTGCCTTGCGCGATCACCAGCGCTGGCAATTCGCGCACGCCACGCATGCGCCGCAGAGTGTGGACGTGCAGCCGGGCATCTTTCTCGACGCCACCCTCGCCGTGCGCGAAGCGGTGTGCCAGGGCGCAGGCATCTCGGTGCTGCCCGATTATGTGGTCGCCGACGATCTGGCTGCCGGTCGCTTGCTGCATGTGCTGCCGCAGTGGCAGTTGCCGTCTGGCGGCATCCACGCCGTGTTTCCGGCAACGCGCTTTCGACCGGCCAAGGTGCGCGCGTTCGTGGATCTGTTGCTTGAGCTCAATGTGCAACAGCACGAGCTTTGAATCGAACGCTGCAAGCCGATCGAATCCTCCGCCAAGTCGCGACAGGCAACGGCGGCCGGCGAAGACGCTGGCACCAGCCATTGACCACGGCAATGGCCACGTCGGCCATTGCAACAAATGACTCGCCATAGACCGCTGGCCACAGTGGCTAGCCACAAAAAAGGCCGCCCAAAGGCGGCCTCTCCGACGCTACGCGCTTGCGCGCGCGGCGTGCTTACTTCACCAGCGCAGCAATCGCCGCACCCAGATCGCCCGGCGAACGGACGGTCTTGACGCCGGCAGCTTCCATCGCCGCGAACTTGCCTTCGGCAGTGCCCTTGCCGCCCGATGCGATCGCACCGGCGTGGCCCATGCGCTTGCCGGCCGGAGCCGACGCACCGGCGATGAAGCCGACCACCGGCTTCTTCACGAACTGCTTGATGTACTCGGCACCGGCTTCCTCGGCGTCGCCACCGATTTCGCCGACCATGATGATGCCTTCGGTCTGCGGGTCTTCGTTGAACAGCTTGAGGCAGTCGACGAAGTTCAGGCCGTTGATCGGGTCGCCACCGATACCGATGCAGGTGCTCTGGCCCAGGCCCACTTCGGTGGTCTGCTTGACCGCTTCATAGGTCAGGGTGCCCGAACGCGACACGATGCCGATCTTGCCCGGCTTGTGGATGTGGCCCGGCATGATGCCGATCTTGCACTCGCCCGGGGTGATCACGCCGGGGCAGTTCGGCCCGATCAGCACGGTGTCCGGATGCGAGCGGGTCAGCACGTTCTTGACGCGCAGCATGTCCAGCACCGGGATGCCTTCGGTGATGCAGACGATGACCTTGATGCCGGCCGCGGCCGCTTCCAGGATCGCATCGGCCGCGTACGGCGGCGGCACGTAGATCACCGACGCATCGGCGCCAGTGCTCTGCACGGCATCGGCCACGGTGTTGAACACCGGCAGGTCGATATGCGTGGTGCCGCCCTTGCCCGGCGTCACGCCGCCGACGACCTGGGTGCCGTACTCGATCATCTGAGTGGCGTGGAAGGTGCCCTGCTGGCCGGTGAAGCCCTGCACGATCACCTTGGTGTTCTTGTTAATCAAAACGGACATGGATAGTTCCTTCGGTGTCGTGGATCAGGCGGCGTTCTTGACAGCTTCGACGACCTTCTTGGCACCGTCGTTGATGTTGTCGGCCGGGATGATGGCCATGCCGCTGTCGCGCAGCAGCTGCTTGCCTTCTTCCACATTGGTGCCTTCCAGGCGCACCACGACCGGGACCTTGACGCCCACTTCCTTGACCGCGGCGATGATGCCCTCGGCAATCATGTCGCAACGGACGATGCCGCCGAAGATGTTCACGAAGATGCCTTCGACCTTGTCCGAGGACAGGATCAGCTTGAATGCCTCGATGACGCGCTGCTTGTTGGCGCCGCCGCCCACGTCTAGGAAGTTCGCCGGCTCGCCGCCGTTGAGCTTGATCACGTCCATGGTGGCCATGGCCAGGCCTGCGCCGTTAACCATGCAGCCGATGTTGCCGTCCATGGTGACGTAGTTGATGTCCAGCTCCGACGCGGTCACTTCGGTCTCGTCTTCCTGCGTCTTGTCGCGCATGGCGATCAACTGCTTCTGACGGAACGCGGCGTTGTCGTCGCTGTCGAACTTGCCGTCCAGTGCGTACAGGTTGCCGTCGTCCAGGATCGCCAGCGGGTTGATTTCAACCAGCGCCAGATCCTTTTCGTTGAACAGGCGATACAGGTTCACCATGATGCTGGCGAACTGGCCGGCCTGCTTGGCGGTCAGGCCGAGCTTGAAGCCGAAATCGCGGCCGTGGTAGCCCTGCACGCCTTCGACGAAATCGACGTTGAGCGAGTGGATCAGCTCCGGCGTCTCGGCGGCGACCTGCTCGATCTCCACGCCACCCTCGCTGGAGGCGATGTAGGTGATGGTCTTGGTGCCGCGGTCGACCAGGATCGACAGGTACAGCTCCTTGACGATCTCGCCGGCGGTGGTCACCAGCACCAGGTTGATCGGCAGCTCGACGCCGGCGGTCTGGTAGGTGGACATCTTGGTGCCGAGCATCTTGGCCGCTGCGGCCTTCACGTCGTCGGTGGTCTTGCAGAACTTGACGCCGCCAGCCTTACCGCGACCGCCCGCGTGGATCTGCGCCTTCACCATCCAGGGGCCCTTGCCCAGGGAATTGGCGACTTCAACCGCTTCGTCCGGGGTCGCCGCGACCTTGCCGGCCGGAACGGGGATGCCGTACTCGGCAAGCAGCTGTTTTGACTGGTATTCGTGGAAATTCATGCGTCACCGTGGGAAAAGGAAACGACCGCTGCGTGCAACGCAGACCGCCTGGGCGGCACGTCAAGAGACGCGAACGGGCCGCCTATTGTGGCCGACCACGCCGTGCGGCGCAAAAGTCGGCGCGCGCGGCCCGTCGTTTGCACCGCTTGCACGCCGCCCGACACTGTGCGCAAGTGCTGCGCGGGCCGCGCACCTGCCTATACTCGCGGCTTGCTCCAGCGGGGAATCGGCTTGCCATCCAGCCCATCGCTTATCGACCGGATCCAGTCCGCGCCGCAGCGCGAGCTGTACTTCTTTTCGCTGTACCGGGTGCTGGTGGCCGGGCTGATCGCCGCCCTGGTGTTCAGCCCCCTGTCCGACGCGATCCCGGAGCCGCGTTACCCGCGCCTGGCGGCCGGCGTGGCGATCGGCTATCTGTCGGTGGCGATCCCGCTGCTGTTCTGGGGCCGCAGCGAGCGCCGGCTGACCACCACCGTGTTCTGTTCGGTGCTGGCCGACATCGCCGCGGCGACCCTGGCCACGCATGCGCTGCCCGGCGCCAGCGCCGGCATCGCGATGATGCTGCTGTTCAATGTCGCAGCTGCCTCGATCCTGCTGCGCCTGCGTTACGGCATGAGCATCGCGGTACTCGCCAGCGGCGCCATCGTGCTGGAATACCTGTGGACCCTGCTCGAAGGTGGCGGCGCCGCCCGCCCGGTCGCGGAGCTGGCGATGTTCGCCACTAGCTACGTCGCGGTGGCCTTCATCTGCGAACAGATCGGCTCGCGTGCGCGCCGCAACCAGGTACTGGCCGAAGAACGCGGCGCGCAGGTCGCCAACCTCTACGAGATCAACGAACTGATCATCCGCCGCATGCGCACCGGCGTGCTGGTGGTCGATACGCACAACCGCATCACCCTGGCCAACGAGGCGGCGCTGGCGCTGCTCGGCGACGGCGACCAGCGCAACGCCCCGGTCGACCTCTCGTTGGCGGCGCTCACGCCCGAACTTTCGCGCCGCCTGCAGCGCTGGCGCAGCGGCTGGCGCGAGGAAGAGGCACCGCTGCAACTGGGCGCCGATCGCCCGGAAGTGCAGCCGCGCTTCGTGCGGCTGCTCGCCGACAGCGACCTGGTGCTGGTGTTTCTGGACGATGCCAGCGTGGTGTCGCGGCGCGCCGAATCGCTCACCCTGTCGGCGATGGGGCGCTTTTCGGCCAGCCTGGCGCACGAGATCCGCAACCCGCTGGCCGCGATCAGCTACGCCTCGCAGCTGCTGGAAGAATCCCCGGACATCGGCGATGCCGACCGCCGCCTGCTGCAGATCATCCACCAGCAATGCCAGCGCACCAACGGCATTGTCGAGAGCGTGCTCGCGCTGGCCCGCCGCGAGCGCGCAAGCCCGGACAACCTGGATCTGGCCGCCTTCGTGCGCCGCTTCGTGGTCGAGTACCGGCAGACCCTGTCGATGGAGACCGACATCCTTGAGGCCAGCATCCAGGGCAATGCCGTGCATGCCTTGATCGACCCCAAGCACCTGCACCAGATCCTGACCGCGCTGGTGCACAACGCGCTCAAGTACGGCCGGGTCATGGACGAACCGGCGCGGGTGAAACTGCGCGTGGAGCGCATGGAGCGCATGGCGGTGATCGACGTTGTCGACCGCGGCCCCGGCATCCCGGAGACGGTGGCCGCGCAATTGTTCCGCCCGTTCTACACCACCTCCGAGCACGGCACCGGGCTGGGCCTGTATATCGCCCAGGAGCTGTGCCGCGCCAACCAGGCGCAACTGGACTACGTGTCGGTGCCGGGCGGTGGCGCCTGTTTCCGGATCCTGTTGCAGGGGCCCAATAGCCTGCTCGGGAAATGAGCGGGAGTGTTGCGCCACGCCAGCAGCAAGCCAATGGCGCTGCGGCCTGCGCTGGCGCCGCGATCGTGCCCGTGCGGCCAGCCGCTGCGCACCGTGCTGCGCCCGCGCACCATCGTGTGATCACGTGAATCGTTACGCCCGGACCCGACCGGCAATTGTCGACGGTCATCGCCGTGGGCTATCGTGCGCCACATGAACGAACCGAAAAGTGCCCTGGTTGTCGATGACGAGCGTGACATTCGCGAACTGCTTGTTCTCACCCTGGGCAGGATGGGCCTGCGCATCAGCACCGCCGCCAACCTGGCCGAAGCGCGCGAGCTGCTGGCCAACAATCCCTACGACCTGTGCCTGACCGACATGCGGTTGCCTGACGGCAACGGCATCGAGCTGGTTACCGAAATCGCCAAGCACTATCCGCAGACCCCGGTGGCGATGATCACCGCGTTCGGCAGCATGGACCTGGCGGTGGAAGCTTTGAAGGCCGGCGCCTTCGACTTCGTCAGCAAGCCGGTGGACATCAGCGTACTGCGTGGCCTGGTCAAGCATGCGCTGGAATTGAATAACCGCGACCGCCCGGCCCCGCCACCGCCACCGCCGGAACAGGCCAGCCGCCTGCTGGGCGATTCCAGTGCGATGGAAAGCCTGCGCGCCACCATCGGCAAGGTCGCGCGTAGCCAGGCGCCGGTCTACATCGTCGGCGAATCGGGCGTGGGCAAGGAGCTGGTCGCGCGCACCATCCACGAACAGGGCGCACGCGCGGCCGGCCCGTTCGTGCCGGTCAACTGCGGCGCCATTCCCGCCGAGCTGATGGAAAGCGAGTTCTTCGGCCACAAGAAGGGCAGCTTCACCGGCGCGCATGCCGACAAGCCCGGCCTGTTCCAGGCCGCGCATGGCGGCACGCTGTTTCTGGACGAAGTGGCCGAATTGCCGCTGCAGATGCAGGTCAAGCTGTTGCGCGCGATCCAGGAAAAATCAGTGCGCCCGGTGGGCGCGTCCAGCGAGTCGCTGGTGGACGTGCGCATCCTCTCGGCCACCCACAAGAACCTGGGCGACCTGGTCTCCGACGGCCGTTTCCGCCACGACCTGTACTACCGCATCAACGTCATCGAACTGCGCGTGCCGCCGCTGCGCGAACGCGGCGGCGACCTGCCGCAACTGGCCGCGGCCATCATCGCGCGCCTGGCACATAGCCACGGCCGGCCGATTCCGCTGCTGACCCAGTCCGCGCTCGACGCGCTGGACCAGTACGGCTTCCCGGGCAATGTGCGCGAGCTGGAAAACATACTAGAACGCGCCCTGGCCCTGGCCGAAGACGACCAGATCAGCGCCACCGACCTGCGCCTGCCCGCCCACGGCGGCCATCGCCTCGCCGCCACCCCCGGCAGCGCCGCCGTCGAACCCCGCGAAGCAGTGGTCGACATCGACCCCGCCTCGGCCGCCCTGCCCTCCTACATCGAGCAACTGGAACGCGCCGCGATCCAGAAGGCGCTGGAAGAAAACCGCTGGAACAAGACCAAGACCGCCGCGCAGCTGGGCATCACGTTTCGGGCGTTGCGTTACAAGTTGAAGAAGTTGGGGATGGAGTAAAAAGGCCGGGAGTCGGGATTGGGGATTGGGGATTCGTAAAGACGCGAGTTGGCTGCGTTCGTTCTGAATGCTCCGTTCTGACCTCTACGTCTACATGACCCTAGAAGACGGCATTCATAGCCTTATGCTGTTCACCAATAAGAAGGGCGCCCCTCTTACGAGGAAGCGCCCTTTCTTATTACTGCTTCGCAACGTTGCCCAGTCTCGCCAAAACCGGTGAGCAAAAGCTTGGGTGAAAGGATTACCGCCGTAGCCAGCTTTTCCGACTCCCCAATCTCCCGATTCCCAGCCCTTAGTCCTTGGTCACCCGATTGATCTCGGCCAGGCTGATCACCCGCGCGACCTTCATCCAGTCCACCTGATGCAGGTCGCCAGTAACGATCCAAGACAGACAGCTGCCCAGCCCGCCGGTCGGGGGCTCTTGCGAATCCCCAATCCCGAATCCCCAAATCCCAGCACTCAGTCCTTCGTCACCCGGTTGATCTCGGCCAAGCTGGTCACCCCGTGCGCGGCCTTGACCAACGCCGACTGGCGCAGGTCGCGGATGCCGATACTCTGTGCCGCCTCGGCAATCTGCATCGCGTTACCGCCTTCCAGCACGATCGCGCCGATCTCGTCGGTCATCGGCATCACCTGGTAGATACCGGTACGGCCCTTGTAGCCTTCGGTGCACTCGTCGCAACCGACCGCCTCATACAACTCGATACCGGCAGCGATCTGTGCCGGCGTGAAGCCTTCGGCCAGCAACGCATGCTCGGGCAAGGTCGATTTGCGCTTGCAGTTGTTGCACAGGCGCCGCGCCAGACGCTGCGCGATCACCAGGGTCACCGACGAGGTGATGTTGTACGGCGCGATGCCCATGTTCATCAAACGCGCGATGGTCTGCGGCGCATCGTTGGTATGCAGCGTGGACAGCACCATATGACCGGTCTGCGCCGCCTTGATCGCAATCTCGGCCGTCTCCAGGTCGCGGATTTCGCCGACCATGATGATGTCCGGATCCTGGCGCAGAAACGAGCGTAGCGCGGCGGCGAAGGTCATGCCGCGCTTGTTGTTCTGCTGCACCTGATTGACGCCGGGCAACCGGATTTCCACCGGGTCCTCGGCGGTGGAGATGTTGCGCGTCTCGTCGTTGAGGATGCCCAGTGCAGTGTACAGCGACACCGTCTTGCCCGAACCGGTCGGCCCGGTCACCAGCACCATGCCGTAGGGCTTGTGGATCGCCTCCAGGAACAGCTTCTGCTGGTCCGCCTCGTAGCCCAGCTTCTCGATGCCCAGCTTGGCCGCGCTGCCGTCCAGGATACGCAACACTACCTTTTCGCCGAACAATGTCGGCAAGGTGCTCACGCGGAAGTCGATCTGCTTGGTCTTGGACAGGTTGAGCTTGATGCGCCCGTCCTGCGGCACCCGCTTCTCGGCAATATCCAGCTGCGACATCACCTTCAGGCGTGCCGCGATACGCTGGCTCAACTTCACCGGCGCCTTGGCCACGTTCTTCAGCAGTCCATCGATCCGCAGCCGCACCCGGTAGTCGTCTTCATAGGGCTCGAAATGGATGTCGGAGGCTCCCCGCCGGATCGCATCCACCAGCACCTTGTTGACGAACTTCACTACCGGCGTGTCGTCGCCCTTGGCATCGACCCCGGAATCCCCGCCGGCGCCCATGTCCTCGTCCCCGGCCGACACGTCCAGGTCGCCCATCCCCTCATCATCGTCCCCGAGCGACGAGCCCAACGATGCGTTGCTGGCCTGCCACTGCTCCAAGGTACGACGGATCTGGTCCTCGTCAACCAGGATCGGCTCGACCACCAAATTGGTATGAAACTTGATGTCGTCCAGCGCCCTGGTCTGGGTCGGGCTGCTCACCCCCACGAACAACCGGTTGCCGCGCTTGAACAGCGGCAGCACCTGGTACTTCTGGAGCAACTCCTCACTGACCAGTTTGACCGCGTTCTGATTGGCGTCGAAGACCGACACGTCCATCAGTGGCATACCGAATTCGACCGCGTTAGCGGCGGCAAGTTGAGACGCGGTTACCAATTTTTTCTCAGCAAACCATTGGGGCAGAGGCACCTTGGCAGCGCTAGCCTGATCCATCGCCAGCCTTGCCGCTGACTCATCTAAAGCCCCGTCTTGGACAAGCCGACGAGCAATGCCGGTAATGCCGACCAGATTGGCAATGACTACGTTCATCTTGTCGCTCCGAAAGCGGGGATATAAATGTACAACACACTCCCCAAGCCAAAAACCCTACCAATTCAGAGAAACCCGGCAACAAACACAAAAAGCTTGCGCCGCACATACCCCGACAGCAGTTGCATGCTGATAAAAGAAAAGGCCCATACAGGGCCTTTTCAACACTCAAAGCTTACAACGATCAGCTGCAGCCAGTCGGCTTGTGCTTAGCAGCCACGCTGCCGCCAGTGATAGCGCAAGTCCAAACACCTGCAGTACGAGTCAACGTCAAAGTCGCACCGGCAACGATATCGTTACCCTTAATGGTGCCGCACGTAAGGGTAGTCGCGGTCGCACCAAAAGTGGTGCAGCGCGGGGATGTGGTCTGAAGGCCAACGTCCTGCGCGTTTGCAGGAACATAGGTACTATCTTCCTGGAGCTTGGCTTCCAGCATAGTCTTGGCCGGGCTAACTTCAGCAAGCGCAGCTGTGAGCTGGGACTTGGCCACATAATCACGGTACATGGGCAGTGCAATAGCGGCCAGGATGGCGATGATCGCAATAACGATCATCAATTCGATCAGGGTAAAGCCCTGCTGCTTCTTCATTGTGAATCCCCTAGAGATAAGTTGAGTAGGTTGACGGACACTCAGCTCTCAAGGCTACTGATCCCCTTGAGCGCCTCGGCGGCGCAGAGCGCCCCGTGCGGGTGATACAAGCAGATTACGTGCCAACTTCATGAACAATGACCTGCCTCCCCGGTAGCAAGTCTATCTGCGTAGCGCCGTAGGGCACATGGTGAAAAGTGATATCTGCGACAGGGCTAACCCTCTGTCGGACAAGGCCAGAAAGTGACTCTGCGCGTCACATTGTTTGAGTACCGATATGCGTGCAACGCTCCTGTTCGAACGAGTGTCATACGCCTTAGAACCAGATAAGATGAGACAGTGTCCACCTGGGGATGGCTGGACGGGGAGCAGAGCTAATGTCAGCAATACGTAGCGCAATCAAGAAAGAGGCCGTGTCCCGCTCAATCGACCAGCAGTTGCAATTCATCTGGGAGGGTAAGGACAAGCGCGGCGTCAAGATGAAGGGGGAACAGACCTCCAAGAGTGCTAACTTGCTGCGCGCAGAATTGCGTCGCCAAGGCATCACGCCAACGGTAGTGAAGGTCAAACCCAAGCCGTTATTCGGCGCGGCGGGCAAGACGGTCACACCTAAAGATATCGCTTTTTTCAGCCGTCAAATGGCGACGATGATGAAGTCAGGCGTCCCAATTGTGGGTGCCCTCGAAATTATTGGCAGTGGCCACAAGAACCCCCGTATGCGGAACATGGTTGGGCAGATCCGCACGGATATTGAGGGGGGCTCCTCGTTGCATGAAGCAATTAGCAAGCATCCCGTGCAATTTGACGAGCTCTACCGAAATCTCGTCCGTGCAGGCGAAGGCGCGGGCGTACTTGAGACCGTTCTTGATACGGTGGCGAATTACAAAGAAAACATCGAAGCACTTAAGGGCAAGATCAAAAAAGCGATGTTCTACCCGGCAATGGTGATGGCCGTCGCACTGATTGTCAGCTCCATCCTCCTTGTTTGGGTGGTACCCCAATTTGAAGACGTTTTCAAAGGTTTTGGCGCGGAGCTTCCTGCATTTACACAGATGATCGTCAACGCTTCGCGATTCATGGTTGCGTGGTGGTGGCTCCTTTTGATTGTATTAGTAGGAAGTATCACTGGCTTTATATTCGCTTATAAACGCTCGCCTGGTATGCAACACGGCATGGACCGCCTGATCTTGAAGCCCCCCGTCCTAGGCCAAATAATGCATAACAGCTCGATAGCCCGATTTGCCCGTACGACGGCGGTGACATTCAAGGCTGGCGTGCCCTTGGTAGAGGCGCTGAGCATCGTTGCAGGTGCGACAGGCAATTCGGTCTATGAGAAGGCTGTGTTACGTATGCGCGACGACGTTTCAGTCGGCTATCCAGTCAACGTGGCAATGAAACAGGTCAATCTGTTCCCGCATATGGTTGTACAGATGACTTCAATCGGTGAGGAGGCCGGCGCATTGGATGCGATGCTATTCAAGGTAGCCGAATACTTCGAACAAGAAGTCAACAATGCTGTCGATGCATTGAGCAGCTTGCTAGAACCCATCATCATGGTATTCATTGGTACCATCGTCGGCGGCATGGTCATCGGCATGTACCTGCCCATCTTTAAGCTCGCTTCGGTAGTTGGATAAGACGTAATGGCATTTCTCGACCAGCATCCCGGTCTCGGCTTTCCCGCCGCGGCCGGACTGGGACTGCTGATCGGCAGCTTCCTGAACGTGGTGATCCTGCGCTTGCCCAAGCGCATGGAGTGGCAGTGGCGGCGCGATGCGCGCGAGATCCTGGAGCTGCCGGACATCTATGAGCCGCCGCCGCCGGGGATTGTGGTGGAGCCCTCGCACGACCCGGTCACCGGCGACAAGCTCAAGTGGTGGGAGAACATCCCGCTTTTCAGCTGGCTGATGCTGCGCGGCAAGTCGCGCTACAGCGGCAAGCCGATCTCCATCCAGTACCCGTTGGTGGAGCTGTTGACCTCGATCCTGTGTGTGGCCAGCGTCTGGCGCTTCGGCTTCGGCTGGCAGGGCTTCGGCGCGATCGTGCTGAGCTGCTTCCTGGTGGCGATGTCCGGCATCGACCTGCGCCACAAGCTGCTGCCGGACCAGCTGACCTTGCCGCTGATGTGGCTGGGCCTGGTCGGCTCGATGGACAACCTCTACATGCCGGCCAAGCCCGCCCTGCTGGGCGCGGCGGTCGGCTATGTCTCGCTGTGGACGGTGTGGTGGCTGTTCAAGCAGCTCACCGGCAAGGAGGGCATGGGCCACGGCGACTTCAAGCTATTGGCCGCGCTGGGCGCGTGGTGCGGGCTGAAAGGCATCCTGCCGATCATCCTGATCTCCTCGCTGGTCGGCGCCATCCTCGGCTCGATCTGGCTGGTGGCCAAGGGCCGCGACCGCGCCACCCCGATCCCGTTCGGCCCCTACTTGGCCATCGCCGGCTGGGTGGTGTTCTTCTGGGGCAACGACCTGGTGGACGGCTACCTGCACTTCGCAGGCCTGCGTTGACCGGGGCACGACGATGAGCGACTTCATCGTCGGCCTCACTGGCGGCATCGCCTCCGGCAAGAGTGCCCTGGCCGCCGAGTTCGAGAAGCTTGGTGTGCCGGTCATCGATGCGGATATTGTTGCACGGCATGTGGTGGCGCCCGGCCCCATTCTTGATGCGATCGTAGAACGGTTTGGCCCGGACATCCTGCTACCGGGTGGCACGCTGGACCGCCAAGCGCTGCGCAAGATCGTCTTCGCCGATCCAGCCCAACGGAAAGCGCTGGAAGCGATCACCCACCCGGCCATTCGCGCAGAACTGCAGCGCGCCGCGCAGGAAGCCTTGGGTTCTTATACGGTCGTCGCCATCCCCCTGCTGACCGAAGCGGGTGGACGAGCAACCTATGCCTGGCTAGACCGCATTGTTGTCGTCGATGTGCCGGTGTCGCTCCAACATGCTCGCCTGATGCAACGCGACGGGAGCACATCGGTTCTTGCCGATCAGATGATTGCCGCGCAAGCGTCTCGCGAACAACGATTGGCCATTGCCGATGACGTAGTGAGCAACGAAGGCGACACGGACCAACTGGCGCAACAAGCGCGAAGCCTGGATGCGAGCTACAGGGCAATTTTACAAACACATAGAATCGGGCGCTGACATCTACGGCTGCGCAACCAAAATACTGCCATGGCCAGTCGACTGCCATTACCGCCAGCGAGAGCGCTAGCACACGAGGCGCGGCATCCATTACTCCCTTACTACAATGCAGAACCCGGCCTGCCGCACAGCCAGCGCATTCCCAGCGAGCGCTTGCGCGGGCTGTGGCTGGAGCAGTTGGGGTTTGCGGTTGGGTGCAAGCTGCAGATCACTGCGCGCGAGGGTGAGTTGGTGGTGACGGTTGTAGAGCGCTGAGCTGGGTTTTGGGTGCGGTTGTTGTCTGCAAGCCCCCGGCGGTGGGGGCGTCATGGGTAAGGCTGTCGCGCCCGGGTGCGCTCCTACGGGAGTGCGGGTGGTGGTTAGCGATGGAAGGCTAGTGTTGCGATGACGCCGCGCTGCTGGCCTGGGCGCACGCTGACGCGCCAGCCGTAGAGGTCGCACAGCCGGCTGACGATCGACAGGCCGATGCCGCCGCCTTGCGAGTGGCCAGCGTGGGTGCCGCGGTAGCCGCGCTGGAACAGTTTGGCGGCGTCTTCTTCGCTCAGGCCGGGGCCGGAGTCGATCACTTCCACCGCATCGCCAAGCACGCGCACGCGCACCTGGCCGTCCTGGGTGTACTTGACCGCATTGCCGATCAGGTTGCCCAGCGCCACCGACAGAGCGGATTCGGGCGCGTCAATGACCAGGTCGCGCTCGCCTTCCAGCAGCAGCTCCAGCTGCTTGCCGCCCAGCTGGGCGCGGTGCGCGTCGATCAGTTGTTCAGCCACCTTGGCGACGTTGCTGCTGCCCTGCCCGCGTTCGTTGCGCGAGAGCAGCAGCAGCGAGCCGATCAGGTCGCTGCACTGCAGTTCGGCGCGCTGGATGCGCTGCAGGCGCTGCAGCATCTTTTCGTCGAGATTGGGCTTGGTGAGCAGCAGTTCGGTGGCGCCGCGGATCACCGCCAGCGGCGTGCGCAGTTCGTGGCTGACGTCGGCGTTGAATTCGCGGTCGCGCTGCACCACCTCGGTGAGGCGGGCAGAGTAATCGTCCAGCGCTTCGGCCAGCTGGCCCACTTCATCGTCGGGGAAGTGCGCGGCCAGCGGCTTGGGTTCGCTGGTGCCGCCGCGATAGGCGCGCAGGCGTGCGGCCAGGTCCGACACCGGGCGCATGACCTTGGACGCCGACCACCAGCCAATCAGCAGCGAGAAACCGCTGAACACAAGCACCGAGAGCATCAAGGTGCGCTTGAGTTGGATCTCACCCTTGATGGTCTGGGTCATGTCGTAGGCGAGGAAGAACCACTCGCTGGGTGTCTTACGAACCGCCAGCTTGTACGAATACGCGTTGCCGTTTTCGTCCACGCCGGAGATGGTGTGGATGCCGTCCGGAAACTGGTACCACTCCGGCTGTTCCAGCCGCAGCGCTTCGAACTTGTCGCTTTTGACCACCCGCCCGCGCATCTGCTGCACCGGCAGGTCGGGGTTACGCAGCGGGTCAGAATAGAAGCGCTGCGCAAAGGCGTCGATATTGCGGTTCATCACGTCTTCCACCAACTGGTTTTCCACGCGCGAGCGCGCCCAGTTGGTGGCGAAGGCGAACAGCGTGGTCAGGCAGAAGCCCAACAGCACGAACGACAGGATGATGCGGCTGCGCAGGCGCCGCCGATAGCGGCCGCGCCTGCGGGCGGGCCGCGCGCCGTTATTGCTTTCAGGCATCGGGCGAGGCGATGCGATAGCCGATGCCGTGACGGGTCTGGATCATCGGCACATCGAAAGGCTTGTCGACCACCGCACGCAGGCCGTGGATATGCACGCGCAGCGAGTCCGAATCCGGCAGTTCTTCGCCCCAGACGCGAGTTTCCAGTTCCTGGCGGGTGACCACGGCCGGCGAGGCTTCCATCAGCGACTGCAGGATCTTCAATGCAGTGGGGTTAAGCTGCAGCAGCTTGCCGCGGCGACGCACTTCCAGCGTGTCCAGGTTGTATTCCAGATCGCCGGTTTCCAGCACGCGGGTGTGCACGCCCTTGCCACGACGCGACAACGCGTTGAGCCGCACTTCCACTTCCTGCAGCGCAAACGGCTTGATCAGGTAGTCGTCCGCGCCGGAGTCGAAACCGGCCAGCTTGTTGTCCAGCGAATCGCGTGCGGTGAGCATCAGCACCGGTGTCTGCTTGCGCGCTTCGTTGCGCAGCTTGCGACACACCTCGATGCCATCCATGCCGGGCAGGTTGAGGTCGAGCACGATGGCGTCGAACTCGTGCACCACGGCCAGGTGGAGGCCGGTCACGCCGTCGGCGGCAAAGTCCACCGTGTGGCCGCGGTCTTCGAGATAGTCGCCCAGATTGGCGGCGATATCGCTGTTGTCTTCGATTACTAGAATTCGCACTGGAACCTCATTGGTTAAGCTGTTTTTTAGCGCTGGCGCCGAGAAATGTTGTCTTGACTCGCAGTCGTCTGACGGCGGCGCTCGGCGGCTGTCATACCCTGTCTGATACTCATCTGCGGACTAAGTGCACGCGCGCGCCGGCAACTAGCCAGCCATCTTCGCTTGCCTTGGTCAAAATCTGGGTGACGGACTCCTGATCGTTATGCAACGCTGCGCGCTGGCCCAGCTGCAGCACGGTGACATCCGGCTGCGCCTCCAACGTGGCTTCGCTGCAATCAAGTGCTGCTGTCACCTTAGCGCTCTCACCCTGACTGATCTCGGAGTGCTTCGCGCCTTTGTGCATATCGCTCCACATCTGCTTTGCCGATGGCTTGGACGGGGTGCCGACATCACCCGCTATCGCGCGGGCAGGGCTGATCAGGAAACCGATCACGCTGAGCATTGCGGTGCTGACTTGCCTTGCCATGCCGACGCCTCCTTGTGTGCCTGAGCGATTTAACATCAGCGAATGTAGACGCGAAGCCTGGGGGCAGCAAGCCGCCACATAAAAAGGCCCAAGTGCGACAACGCACTTGGGCCAAAAGTTCATCCCGATCACCGTCACTGCCGAGAGCGGAGCTACGGTCGGGTGAGGCTAGCGAGGAAAGGATTAGATTTTCGTTAAATTTTCGCTAACAAAGCTGTTGGCCCGATTAGCGGATCGACTGCTCCAGGTGCTGGATGATCGCCGCCGCCACGTCCACCTCGCAGACCCCTTCCACGCCCTCCAGTCCAGGGGTCGAATTGACCTCGAGCACCAATGGCCCGCGACTGGAACGGATCAGGTCCACGCCGGCCACGGCCAGGCCCAGCGCGCGCGCCGAACGTACCGCGACCTCCTGTTCCTGCTCGGTGGCCTGGGCCACCGCAGCGCTGCCGCCCAGATGCAGGTTGGAACGAAAGTCGCCCTCGGCCGCCTGCCGGCGCATCGCGGCAACGACCCGGTCGCCGACCACAAAGCAGCGCAGGTCCGCGCCCTCGGCCTCGCCGATGAATTCCTGCACGATGAAGTTGGCGTACAGCCCGCGCAGTGCCTCGACCACGCCGCGCGAGGCGCTGGCTTTCTCGGTGAGAATCACCCCGGCGCCCTGCGCGCCCTCGTTCAACTTCACCACATGCGGCGGCGGGCCCAGCATCGACAGCAGATCCTGGGTGTCGTCCGGGTTGTCGCCGAACACGGTCACCGGCATGTCGATGCCTTGCGCGGCCAGCAGCTGATGCGCGCGCAACTTGTCGCGCGAGCGCAGGATGGCGTCGGACGGGTTGGGCGTGTAGGTGCCCATGAATTCGAGCTGGCGCAACACGGCGGTGGCATAGCGCGTGACCGAGGCGCCGATGCGTGGGATCACCGCATCGAATCCGGTGATCGGCTTGCCCTTGTAGTGCAGGCTGAAACCGTCGGCGGCGATGCGCATGTAGCAGCGCAGCGGGTCGAGGATGCGCACGGTGTGGCCACGCTTGCGCCCGGCCTCGATGAGCCGCCGAGTCGAATACAACTTGCTGTTGCGAGAAAGAATGGCGATTTTCATCGCGGCAGGTGTACGGCGCGGCCTGGACATGGTCGGAGTCTGATGACGGAGTGACCCAAGTCCGTAGGTCTGCCGGTCGATTGCACGCGCGGGCAGCATCCCTGCCCTGCACGTTGCGTTCGACGGGTGTGCGACGGCCCCGAGAATGGGAGGTGGAAGTGACGCAGCAAGGCAGCTGTAACACTGCATGCGCGGCGTGGCTGCGACTGCCTGGATGCTAGCAGGGCGGCTGCGCGGCGCTCAAGCGCGCGCGTGGACGCACCTCGACACAGGTGATGCACGGCGCCGGTTTGCCCGGCGACAGTCGCGCAGACAACGCAGCAGACGTGCTCGACTCAACGCCTCAACTCATCCGCGTCAACATGCTCGCTTCCGTCACCGCGGTCGAAGTGACCGGCCGCCGAGCCCCGCATCAACCGTCCTCACGCCGCCCCCGTGTCGTCGTGACGCAGTTTGCACAGCGCAACCCGCAATGCTTGAGTTCCCTCAATGCCGGCATGCCGGCGCACCCGAGACTCTCAATGCGACGTCCAGCAAGCGCGGCTTACGCCAACCCCTCCCGCATCCGCCAAGGACGCCCGTTCCCGCGCGGTGCCGTCTTCGATGGTCAGGGCACCAATTTTGCGTTGTTTTCCGCGCATGCCACGCGCGTGGAGCTGTGCCTGTTCGACGAACAGGGCGCCGAAGTGCGGGTGGATCTTCCGGAATACACCAACGAGATCTGGCACGGCTATCTGCCTGACGTCAAACCCGGCCAGCGCTACGGCTACCGCGTGCATGGCCCGTATGAGCCCACCGAAGGCCACCGCTTCAACCACAACAAGCTGTTGATGGACCCGTATGCACGCGAGATGGATGGCGACCTGATCTGGGCAGACGAACTTTACGGCTACACCGTGGGTCACCCGGATGGCGATCTGAGCTTCGACGAGCGCGACAGTGCGCCGTTCATGCCCAAGTGTGTGGTGGTCGAAGACACCTACGACTGGGAAGACGACGCGCGCCTGCTCACGCCGTGGAACGAGACGGTGATCTACGAGACCCATGTGCGTGGCTACACCATGCGCAACCCGCAGGTCCCGGAGGCCGTACGCGGCACCTTTGCCGGCCTAGCGCAGCCGCAGGTACTGCAATACATCAAGGACCTGGGCATCACCGCAGTGGAGCTGTTGCCGGTGCATGCGTATCTGGACGATCAGCACCTGCTGGACAAGGACCTGCGCAATTACTGGGGCTATAACACCATCGGCTTCTTCGCGCTGAAGTCGCGCTACCTGTCCAGCGGACATCGCGATGAGTTCCGCGACATGGTCAAGGCCATGCACAAGCAGGGCCTGGAAGTGATCCTGGACGTGGTCTACAACCACACCGCCGAAGGCAGCGAGTTGGGCCCGACGCTGTCGTTCAAGGGCATCGACAACGCCAGCTACTATCGCCTTGCCGAAGACAAGCGTTACTACATCAACGATACCGGCACCGGCAACACGCTCAACCTGAGCAACTCGCGGGTGATCCAGTTCGTCAACGATTCGCTGCGCTACTGGGCCGGCGAAATGCATGTGGACGGCTTCCGCTTCGACCTGGCCACGATCCTGGGGCGCGAGCCGAGTGGTTTCGACCAGCGCGGCGGTTTCCTGGATGCCTGCAACCAGGATCCGTTGCTGTCGGAGGTCAAGCTGATTGCCGAACCCTGGGACTGCGGTCCCGGCGGCTACCAAGTCGGTCACTTCCCACCGGGCTGGTCGGAATGGAACGACAAGTTCCGCGACAACGCGCGCGAGTTCTGGAAGGGCGAGGATGGCAAGCTTGCCGAGTTCGCCACCCGCTTCACCGGCTCGGCCGATCTGTTCGATCGTCGCGGTCGCCGCCCGTGGGCATCGGTCAATTTCATCACCGCGCACGATGGATTCACGCTGCGCGACCTGGTGAGCTACAACGAAAAGCACAACATCGCCAATGGCGAGGAAAACCGCGACGGTTCGTCCAACGACGGTTCCTGCAACTACGGCGAGGAAGGCGACACCGATAATGCAGAGGTGCTGCAGATTCGCGAGCGGCAGATGAAGAACCTGCTCGCCACGCTGCTGCTCTCGCAAGGGACGCCGATGATGCTTGCAGGTGACGAGCGGGCACAGTCGCAGGGTGGCAACAACAACACCTATTGCCAGGACAACGAGATCACCTGGCTGGACTGGGAAAACGACCCGACCGATGGCCGCCTGACCGACTTCGTCAAGGCACTGACGCAGTTGCGCAAGCGCTATCCGATCCTGTCCCGCGGCCGCTTTCTCAACGGCCAGTACAACGAAGAAGCGGGCCTGCGCGATCTCACCTGGCTCAATCCGGGTGGCACCGAAATGGACGACGCGCACTGGACCGATGCCGGCGCGCGCTCGGTGGGACTGCTGCTGGAAGGCAAGGCCCAGACCTCCGGCGTCAAGGAGCTGGCCAACGACGCCACCTTGTTGATCGTCATCAATGCCTACCACGAAGGCGTGACCTTCACCCTGCCCTCGGCCGACGAACCGGTGCACTGGAAGCTGGCGCTCTCGACCGACGAAGCGCTGGAAGTGGACATGATGCCGGCCGGCGCCAGCGAATTCCTGGCCCCGCCGCGCAGCGTATCGGTGTTCGAGTGCAAGAACGACCAGTAATACTGATGCGGTAACACGAACTCGCGGCCTGCCGGAAATCCGGTAGGCCGCGAGTTTTTTATTGCTTCAAAAAAAGCGCGGGGGCTACGGCTTGAACAGGATCTGCGCTATCGATTCATGGATGCCGGTGCAGCAGTGCATGTACGGTTACAACCCTGCCGGTGACACCCAGACTCTGCGTCGAGCGCGGGGCAAGCAGAATCGCTGCTGGTGTGCCGCAATCGCAGATAGAGCTCCAATGACTTTGCTTGCTAAAGAACTTGAAGCAGCGGCTTGGTATCTAGTAACACGCGTGGCGATGCGGATTAGGGCAAAACCTATCGGCTTATCACTCGTCTTTATCGATAGTCGATCAACTAACAAAAGCTGAAACAGCCGCACCCGGTAATCGCGCATTTCGAGTACATCTATCGAAAAACCCGCCGGTCAATCGCGACGCACTGTGCTTAAACAATCACATCGCCACAGCAAGCTGGACGCGCGATTCTCCGTCTCCGGCCTAGAGCACGGCGACATCGGAGAACATGCTCACATCCAGCTTTGATTGCACGATCCGGCAGCGCATCGAATGCACTGCAGCAATGACGGCGATAACACCAAAGTGCGCGACGGCCGTGAATCGCTAAACGCTAACGCGCCCCAGCAAGACCTTGAATACGCAAAAACTCAGCCCGGATACAGCGGGAATCGCTTGTCGGGATGATTGGCCTTCCATTCCTTGTAGGAGCTGGTGCCTTCCCAGGCCTTGAACGCACGCGGCGTGCGACCACGCCCGGACCAAGTCTCGCCGGAATGGGGAATCCAGTATTTGGCCACCACTTCGCCCGTTGACGACAACGGCCCCTTGGATTTGCCTGTCATCGCCAGTGACGCGATCTGGGACTTCTGCTTGGCATTGAAGCGGCTGCCGAACTGGGTCAGCACCTCGACCACCTGGTCGAAGGCTTCCAGCGTCTGGGCATACTTCAGCTGGGCTTCTTCCTGCTCGAGCTTGCGCAGCTCTTCCAGCAATTGGGCTTTGGCGGCGGCAGAGGGTGAAGCGGGCGGAACCTGGCGCATTGGCAAAACTAAGGTTGGACGGGTCAGCGAGTATTGCCGTTGCGCCGGCTAGCGTAAAGCGGCAGGACGCGCCCGAGTCTGGCTGCGGTCAGCGATGGCGCAGCAAGGCATGCTCGCGGGCCATGGTCAGCACCGGCCCGATGCGCCCGGCCCGGATCAGCTCACCGCAGTGCTTGCCGACAAACTCAACCCTGGGCGCCGAAAACCACTGCACCACCCGATCCAGCTCGCCGGCATTGATGGACCAGGCATGGCAGACCGCCTCGCCCAGCTCTTCCACCCCCACCAGCCCCAGCTCGCGAATCTGCTCGGAATCCAGCGCGAACATCTCCAGCACCTTGCCCGCATCGTCCGGCGTGCCGTAACCAAAACGCATCTGCTCGGCGCGGTGAGCAACCGAGGCTGCACGCGCGGATTCGGCGCGACGTATGCCCTTGAGAAGTGCGCCGATAAGTTGAGGATGCGTGGCCGTCATGGTGCTCGCTCGATGATGGCTGCCACTATGCCCATCGCCGCAAGCCCGCTCAATCAGGAGGTTCCTGACCATGGGCAAGGAAATAGCGAAGCGCGCAACTGGCGTTATTCGCTCCAAGCGCGCTGCAATCGATGCCGGTCCAAACACTAAATGTTCTGTCCGGCGGCACCGTCGCAATCGGTTGTAGCCGACGAAAACACCTGATCCGTGGTTAAAAAGCCGACAGCTGAAACCAATCGTTGCCATCGACTGCGGAGGCCTGAGCTGCGCCCTGAAATTGCATGTCAGGGGGTAAGTGCAATCGCGCAGCGCCCGACCCAGAAGATAAGCAATTCAGTTAGGACGGATCGGATATCGAGCAATCCGCGCTGGCCAGCGGACAAGAGCGTCAGAGGCACCTGCCGGACATGGAGCGGGCGATGGGAATCGAACCCACGTCAGTAGCTTGGGAAGCTACAGCTCTACCATTGAGCTACGCCCGCGCGGCGTTGCGAGAGTTTAGGCGGGTGCGGGGCCGGGCGCAATGCACAGATGTGACGAGGGCCGGTTGCCCGGCCCTCGTTTGCAACGCGTGTGGTGCTTGGATCAGAAGTTGCCACTGAAATTCACGAACAGCGTCGCGTCGCGGGCGCTGCGCTGGGCGGTGGTGGTGCTCAGGCCGATGTTGCTCTGCAGGCCCCATAGGCCGGTGCGGGCGCCCAGCACGACGGTGGCGTAGTTGCGATCGAAGTTCTGGCCCGGGACGGTGTACATGCCCACTTCCGGCATCGACTGCAGCCAGGCGCTGGCTTCGGTGCCGTCCTTGAACTCGTGGTCGTAGGTCGCCTGCAGGTACGGCTTGACCGCAGCACCGTCCAGGCGCACCTGGAAGCCGATGCGACCGACCATCGAGTCGATGTCCTGATCGGCATAGCCCAATGCGGTGGAGCTTTCGTTGCTCTCGGAGTAGCCGTCGAGCTTGAGCTTCTGCCAGGTCAGGCCGACCACCGGGCCGTACTTGACGTTGCCTTCGCCCAGCGAATAGCCGGCGTTGACCGCGGCGGTGAGGTTGCTGCCGTCCGGCGAGCCGCTGTGCACGCGGGTGGCCGGCCCCAGCTGCACTTCGCGGTCGACGTCGTAGCTCAGCCAGCTGTAGCTGACCTGCGCGTTGACCCAGACCGGGCCGGTGTACCAGCCGAAGAAACCGCCCAGCGTGGTGTCGTCCTGCTTGAAGCTGCCGTTACGGTTGCCGAAGTCGGCGTCCATGCTGCCGAAGCCGGCAAAGCCGCCGAACACCAGGTCGCCCGCAGTCCAGTCCACACCGAACAGGCCGGCCGGGGCCATGCCGTCGTACAGATCGGCATGGTCGTAACGCTGCATGTCGCCACGCACGCTGCCCCACCAACGCAGGCCGTCGGCGTCCGGCTTGCCGTCCAGATGCCAGGCCACCTGGTCGGCGCGCGCGCGGCCGATCGCCTGCGCCGAATGCGTCAGCACCTGCTGCAGACGCGGGGCTTCCAGCAGCGAGATGGCGTACTCGCCCAGGATCTGGTGGGTGGCGGTGGTCGGGTGGATGCCATCGGCGAACACATAGGTGTTGGGCGCGTTGGCGGCGACCAGGCTGGTCGGGTTGCAGGCCGGCAGCGGCACGGCGGGGTTGCAGGCGGTGCTGGTGACGTTGCTGAAGCCGTAGGTGCCCGGATCGGCAACCACTTCCTGCAGGATGTGGAAGGTGTCGACCGGGATCACGCGCAGGCCGGCCGACCGCAGGCCATTGAACAATGCGGTGTTGTAGGCGGTTGCCGCAGCAGTGCCCTGCGCCATCGCGGCGGCACCGCCGGCGCGGAAGCGCGGGGTGATGCCCACGTCCGGAATGGTCGGCACCATCACATAGCGCGCGCCGGCGGCCTGCAAGGCGCCGACTGCACCAACCTGCGCGGTGACCGCGTTGCCGATGATGGCCTGCGCCTGGGCCGGCGCGGCGGCAGCGGCGAGCAGATCGTTGGCGCCGCCCCATACGGTGTAGAGCGCATTCGGGTTGGCCTGGCCGCCATTGGCGCTCAGGTAGGTGTTGATCTGGCTGGTCACCGAGGGCGCGGCACCGAGCACGCTGGTCGAACCGGCCTGGATGCGGGCGCCGCCGGCGGCGTAGTTGTCGCCGGTCTGGCCATTGCCATTGGGCGCGGCATTGGTGCCGTAATGGTCGGCGACGTACTCGGCCCAGACCCAGCCCGGGTTGGTGGTGAACTTGCCGGTGACGGCGCGCGAGGCGGCCGGCAGCAACGGGTTGTAGTAGCCGCTGTCGGTGAGGCTGTCACCGAAGAACACAGTCTGGTCGAACGCAGACGCGGCCATGGCCGGGGTGGCCGCAATGGCGATGGCCACGGCCATCAGGGAACGGATCGGGCGAAGGGTTGAAGCCATGGGAGTGCCTGCTCAAGGTAGTGTGGAACTGGACCGGACCTGCTGACGTACGCCGGCGAATGGCACATGGTTTCACCCTCGCCGCCCGCGCTCACGCTGCATTGCCGCATAACGCAAAAACGCGCGCCCTGACGGCACGCGATGCCACAATGATGACATGAACATTCAACTCAACGGCACCCCGCGCGACATTCCCGACGACCTGCTGCTGGCAACCCTGCTGGAGCAGGAGGGTCTTGCACAACGGCGCGTGGCGGTGGAGATCAATGGCGAAATCGTGTCGCGCGGGCGGCATGCCACGCACCGGTTGCGTGCCGGCGATGTGGTGGAGATCGTGCACGCGCTGGGCGGCGGTTGATGCGACGCGCAGGCCGGCGCAGCTGCGCGCGATCGGTGATAATTGCCCGATGACCAATACCGCCCCCTCTGATGCGCTGATCATCGCCGGCAAGCCCTACCGTTCGCGCCTGCTGACCGGCACCGGCAAGTTCAAGGACCTGGACGAAACCCGCCTGGCCACCGAAGCGGCCGCCGCGCAGATCGTCACCGTGGCGATCCGCCGGGTGAACATCGGCCAGGACCCCAACGCGCCCAGCCTGCTCGATGTGCTGCCGCCGGATCGCTACACGCTGCTGCCCAACACCGCCGGCTGCTACACCGCCGAAGACGCGGTGCGCACCTGCCGGCTGGCGCGCGAGCTGCTGGACGGCCACAACCTGACCAAGCTGGAAGTGCTCGGCGACGAACGCACGCTGTATCCGGACGTGGTGCAGACGCTCAAGGCTGCCGAGCAGTTGGTTGCCGATGGCTTTGAGGTCATGGTCTATACCTCCGACGATCCGATCCTGGCCAAGCGCCTGGAAGAGATCGGCTGCGTGGCGGTGATGCCGCTGGCCGCGCCGATCGGTTCCGGGCTGGGCATCCAGAACAAGTACAACCTGCTGGAAATCATCGAAAACGCCAAGGTGCCGATCATTGTCGATGCCGGCGTGGGCACGGCGTCGGATGCGGCAATCGCGATGGAGCTGGGGTGCGACGGCGTGCTGATGAACACCGCCATCGCCGGTGCACGCGATCCGATCCTGATGGCGAGCGCGATGCGCAAGGCGATCGAGGCCGGACGCGAAGCCTTCCTGGCCGGGCGGATTCCGCGCAAGCGGTATGCCTCGGCGTCGAGTCCGGTGGATGGCGTGATTGGATGAGTGGGTGGGCTGCGTTGACATTGCCGTCGATGCGCACTGCCTGGCCGTGTGACGTGCCGGATGTGGCCGTTGCTGGATCCCGCGTAGCCGCAAGTGCTCCCTCACGCCGTACCCTCACCCCAACCCCTCTCCCCAAGGCAGAGGGGCTTTTGTTTTTTGATGTGACTTCCTCATGACTGATCCTTTCACCAGCGACGGCGCCAAGATGCCGCCCAAGCCCTTCACCATCGAAGAGGGCCGCCGGCAGGTGCGCAGCTTCGTGCTGCGCCAGGGCCGCTTCACCCCGGCGCAGCAGCGCGCGTTCGACGAGCTGTGGCCGCGCTTCGGCCTGGACTACAGCGGTGCGCCGCGCGATCTCGATGCGGCCTTCGGCCGTCCCGCACCCAAGGTGCTGGAGATCGGGTTTGGCAATGGCGCGGCATTGCGCTTTGCAGCGCAGCAGGACCCCAGCCGCGACTACATCGGCATCGAGGTGCATGCGCCCGGCGTCGGTCGCCTGCTCAATGCGCTGGACGATGATGGCAGCACGCATGTGCGCCTGTATCACCACGATGCGGTGGAAGTGCTCGAACACGAGATCGCCGATGGCGCGCTTGACGAGGTGCGCATCTACTTCCCCGATCCGTGGCACAAGAAGCGCCACAACAAGCGCCGCCTGATCCAGCCGGCGTTCGCGCAGATGTTGGTGCGCAAGCTGCGCGACGGTGGCCGCCTGCATGCGGCCACCGACTGGGCCGATTACGCCGAACAGATGTGGGACGTGCTCGACGCCACCCCGGGCCTGGTCAATCGCGCCGGCCCGCGCGGCCACGTCGAACGCCCCGCCTGGCGACCGCAGACCCACTTCGAAACCCGCGGCCAGAAGCTCGGCCACGGCGTGTGGGATCTGCTGTACGACCGGGAATCGGGAATCGGGAATCGGGAATCGCAAGGGCAACTGCCTGCGGCATCCGGATAGCGTCGCCTTGCATCGGCCTATCCCGCTTTCACCATTCTCCATTCCCGACTCCCCATTCCCGGCACCCGATGGACACCGCGCTGACACTGACCAACGATATGAAGCTCGTCCTCGGGCTGGTCGGTTTCACGATGGCGATGTTTTTGTTCGAGCGCATCCGCGCCGACGTGGTGGCCTTGATCGTGCTGGTGGTGCTGGGCGTCACCGGGCTGGTGGCGCCGGAAGAACTGTTCGGTGGTTTTTCCGGTAACGCGGTGATGAGCATCATCGCCACCACCATTCTCGGTGCGGGGCTGGAGCGCACCGGTGCGTTGAATCGCCTGGCGACCTGGTTGCTGCGGCGCTCGCACGGCAGCGAACAACGCCTGATGATGATGACGCTGGCCATCTCCGGCTTGAATTCGTCCTTCATGCAGAACCCGTCGGTGATGGCCTTGTACCTGCCGGTCGCCTCGCGGCTGGCCGCACGCACCGGGCTGACCCTGCAACGCATGCTGCTGCCGATCGCCGCGGCCATCGTGATGGGCGGCGCGCTGACCA
This sequence comes from Xanthomonas sp. WHRI 7064, assembly GCF_040202355.2. Lineage (NCBI taxonomy): Bacteria > Pseudomonadati > Pseudomonadota > Gammaproteobacteria > Lysobacterales > Lysobacteraceae > Xanthomonas > Xanthomonas sp. WHRI 7064. The sequence goes on from NZ_CP167821.1 coordinate 3,607,025, forward strand.
TGGTGGGCAATTCGCCGCTGATCCTGCTCAACGATCTATTGGTCTCGGCCAACAACAACCTGCCCTCGGGCATGGCCAGCATCGAGCCGTTGACGATGTTCGCGCCGCTGCCGATCGGCGTGGCCCTGCTGATCGCCGCACTGCTGTACTTCCGTTTCTACGGCGACCGCAAGCTGATCGAAGAAGAACGCCTGATCAACGAAGGCGTCACGCCCTCGCGCACCGAGAGTTATTTCGCCAAGACCTACGGCATCGACGGCGACGTGTTCGAGCTCACCGTCAGCGCCGAAAGCCCATTGGTCGGCATGACCCTGGGCGAAGCCGAAGCGCTGCACGACGCGCCGTTGCTGCTGGCCCTGAAGACCGGCAACGACACCCGCCTGGCGCCGCCGGCCGACATGCGCATCTGGGTCGGCAGCGTGCTCGGTGCGATGGGGCCGCGCCAGGAAGTGACCGACTTTGCGCAGAACCAGTTCCTGCGCATGTCCTCGCGCCTGCGCAACCTGGGCGATCTGTTCAACCCCAGCCTGGCCGGCATTTCCGAAGCATTGATTCCGCCCAACTCGCGGCTGATCGGCAAGACCGCGGCCGAGTTGCGCCTGCGCAAGCAGAGCGGCATCAGCCTGCTGGCGATCAACCGCGACAAGCAGGTGATCCGCGAGGACGTGCGCAACGTGCCGCTGCGCGGCGGCGATATGCTGGTGTTCCACAGTATCTGGCAGGACCTGGCGCAGGCAGCGGAAAGCCGCGACTTCGTGCCGGTGACCGACTTCCCCAAGGGCGAGCAGCGCCCGCACAAGTTCAAGATCGCCATGGCGATCTTCGCCTTCACCATCCTGATCGCACTGACCTCGCGCCTGCCGGTGGCGCTGACCTTGATGACCGGTGTGGCCTGCATGCTGGTCAGCGGCGTGCTGCGCATGGATGAGGCCTACGCCTCGATCAACTGGAAGACCATCTTCATGATGGCCGGCTTGATTCCACTCGGCTGGGCGATGGACAGCAGCGGCACCGCGGCCTGGGTGGCGGGCCATACCATCGACCGCCTGCCCGAAGGCATTCCGGTATGGGCGCTGGAAATCAGCCTGGCGCTGCTGACCACCGCGTTTTCGCTGGTGATCAGCCATGTCGGCGCCACCATCGTGATGGTGCCGATCGCGGTCAACCTGGCGCTGGCCGCCAACGGCAACCCCACCGCATTCGCGCTGATCGTGGCGCTGTCGGCGTCCAACAATCTGATGACGGCCTCCAACCCGGTGATCTCGATGGTGGCCGGCCCGGCCAACTATCAGCCGCGCGAGCTGTGGCGCGTGGGCGCACCGCTGTCGCTGATCTACATCGTGGTGATGGTGTCGATGATCAACCTGATGTTCTGGTGGGCAGCGCCCTGAGCCGCGCCACCTTCATCAGTCACCCGAGCACCACCTGCTCACCCTCGATACGCACCGGCACCGCCAGCAGCGACTGACCGCGGCACGGGCCGCTGATGCACTCGCCGCCAGTGAGCTCGAACGCTGCGCCATGCGCTGCGCACACCAGATGGCCGTCCTTGGTCTTGAGGAACTGGCCCGGCGCCCAATCCAGCCGGCGGCCGGCGTGCGGGCAGACGTTCAACCAGGCTCGCACCTGGGCGCCGTCGCGGTACAGCACCAGGGACTCCGGGCCGCCGTCCCAGACCGCTTCGACTTCCAGAAATCCGGCATCGGGAATCTGCGCCAGTTCGGCAAGCGTGGTGGGCGATGACGAAGACATGCAGTCTGCTGTTCAAGAACGGACTGCGATTGTGGCATGCGCCTGCATCGCTCCGACGCCACGCAGTGGCTACGGTCCACGCATTTGCTGGCCCGTGTGGGCGCTGCTCCGGGCCGCCAAGGCGACGATCGCCGAGCACATCGGATGTGATGGATTTAACAAAACGAGCTATCGTTTAACGAAGTTTTCACTCAATGACATGAAACCGCAACGATACTGCCTGCCTGTTTCCTGCCCGGCAGCCCACCGCCATGCCTGCACGCATCTTTCAACTCGGTAACCTCCACCACCTGTTTGCCCCGCGCAAGCCGCGTCACCCGCTGGTGCGCGTGGCGGCCGGCCTGGCTGGTCTGGTCATCCTTGCGGTGCTGATTTTCTTCAGCGTGTTCGTGGGCGCGGCGATGATCCTGGGCGGCATTGCCTGGAAGCTGCTGAGCAAATCGAACCGTCGCACGCCGCAGCACACCCGCGTGGTCGAGGCCGAATACCGCGTGGTGCGCAAGCCTGCGCTGCCGTTGTCGCACTGAGGCGCCAGTCCACCGCCTCCGGCGCGGTGAGCATCCAATCCCGAATCAGTCGCGCAGGTATTGACCGGTCTGCGCGAGTTTGCGTGCGCCGATGCAAGCCGTGATCGCGGACCTGCCAGCCAGACGTTACGCCGCACTGCACGCTGCAGCGCGACGGTTCCGTCATGCACAGCCAAACGGCTAGACTCACGTGCTCCGTTCCCCAAGGATGCGTGCATGACCCACGATGTGATTCCCGCCGCCGATGTTCCGCGCATTCCGGTGGTTGGTGGCGGCAACTTTCCGGTGCACCGCATCTACTGCGTCGGCCGCAACTTTGCCGATCACGCGCGCGAGATGGGCGCCACTGCGCCGTCCTCCAAGGCCGAGCGTGGCCAGCCGACCTTTTTCATGAAGCCTGCCGATGCGATCGTAGTCGGCCACGGCGACCACATTCCGTACCCGCCCGGCACCAAGGAACTGCACCACGAAGTGGAGCTGGTGGTGGCACTGGGCAGCGATGCGCCTGCTGGCGAATTGCCGGTGGAGCAGGCAGAGGCGCTGATCTACGGCTACGGCGTGGGCCTGGACCTGACCCGACGCGACCTGCAGGCAGCCGCCAAGGCCAAGGGCCTGCCGTGGGACATCGCCAAGGGCTTCGACCACTCCGCGCCGATCAGCGAGCTGGTGCATGCCGGCGAAGTGGGTGCGCTGGAGGCCTTGAACCTGTCACTGGAAGTCAACGGCCAGGTGCGTCAGCAGTCGTTGCTGGATCAGATGATCTGGAACGTGCCGGAGATTTTGCATGAGCTCTCCAAGCTCTATGCATTGCGCGCGGGCGACCTGATCTTCATGGGCACGCCGGCCGGTGTCGGCCCGCTGCTGCCCGGCGATCAGTTCAGCGCACGCCTGGAAAACGTTGCCGAGCGCCACGGCATCATCGCGGGCTGACACGCAGCCCGCTACGATCACCCTGCGGCAGTTGGTCCGCGACCGCATCTGGAGTGCGCTATGGGAATGGTCAGCGAATTCAAGCAATTCGCGATGCGTGGCAATGTCATCGACCTGGCGGTCGGTGTCGTCATCGGTGCAGCGTTCGGCAAGATCGTCACTGCGCTGGTGGAAAAGATCATCATGCCGCCGATCGGCTGGGCCATCGGCAATGTGGATTTCTCGCGCCTGGCCTGGGTGCTCAAGCCGGCCGGCGTCGATGCCACCGGCAAGGAAATTCCGGCGGTGGCGATCGGCTACGGCGATTTCATCAACACCGTCGTGCAGTTCGTGATCATCGCCTTTGCGATCTTCATGGTAGTCAAGCTGATCAACCGCCTGACACACCGCAAGCCGGATGCCCCCAAGGGCCCGAGCGAAGAAGTGCTGTTGCTGCGCGAGATCCGCGATTCGTTGAAGAACGACTCACTGAAGACACCGGGCGTGCCGTAAGCGGACACATCCGCTGCGCAACTTCGCGCAGGAGGATGACCTTTCGCACGCAGACGGGGGACCTCACGCTGATAAGCTCGGGGTCCCCTTGTCGTTGGAGCCGCCCTGCATGCGTCGCCTCGCTGTCGCCATCTCTGCCCTACTCGCCTGCACACCCGCGCTTGCCGCACAGACCACCATCGCCGATGGCGCGCTGCGCACCGCCGCGCAGCTGCGCGAGCAGGCCCTGGCCGACACCACCGGCTTTGCGGTGGTGGAATCGTTGACCACCGAAGTGGGCCCGCGCATTGCCGGTGGCGAGGCCGATCCGCGCGCGGTGGCCTGGGCCAAGGCCAAGTTCCAGTCGCTGGGCTTCGACAAGGTGTGGACCGAACCGGTGAGCTTTCCCAAATGGCAACGGCGCAGCGAACAGGCCGCGGTAATCGGTGCGCATGCGCAGCCTTTGCACATCACCGCACTGGGCGGCAGCCCGGGCGGTACCGTCGAAGGCGAGGTGGTGCGCTTCGACAACCTGGCCGCACTGCAGGCCGCACCGGCCGGCTCGCTGGCCGGCAAGATCGCGTTCGTCGATTACCAGATGACCAAGGCGCGCGACGGCAAGGATTACGGCAATGGCGGCGCGGTGCGCAGCAAGGGCCCGTCGGAAGCGATCCGCAAGGGCGCGATCGGCTTCGTGATGCGCTCGGCCGGCACCGACTCGCACCGCGTGCCGCATACCGGCATCACCCGCTTCGATGAAGGCGTGACGCCGGTACCGGCAGCGGCGTTGTCGGTGCCCGATGCCAACCAGCTCGCGCGCCTGACCGCGCTGGGCAGCACGCGTGTGCGGCTGGCACTGGATTGCGGCTGGGATGGCACCGCGACCTCGTACAACGTGATCGGCGAGATCACCGGACGCAGCAAGCCGAAGGAAGTGGTGGTGATCGGCGGGCATCTGGATTCGTGGGATCTGGGCACCGGCGCGATCGACGATGGCGCCGGCGTGGCGATCACCATGGCCGCCGGCCACCTGATCGGCCAACTCAAGCAGGCGCCCAAGCGCAGCATCCGCGTGGTGGCCTTCGCCAACGAGGAGCAAGGCCTGTACGGCGGCAAGGCATATGCAGCCGCGCACGGCAAGGATGCCAAGGACATGGCGCTGCATCAGATCGGCGCGGAGAGCGACTTCGGTGCCGGGCGCATCTATGCGTTCAACACCGGCTCGGCGGCACCGGACGCGTCGCGCGCAGCGACCAGACAGATTGCCGAGGTACTCGCGCCGTTGGGCATCGCGTATGAGCCGAGCAAGGGCGGCCCCGGCCCGGATGTCGGGCCGATTTCCGCCAAGGGTGGCGCCTGGGCATGGCTGGCGCAGGACGGCACTGACTACTTCGATCTGCACCACACCGCCGACGACACGCTGGACAAGATCGACCCCAAGGCGCTTGCGCAAAACGTCGCGGCCTACACGGTGTTTGCGTATCTGGCGGCCGAAGCCGATGGCGATTTCGGCAGCCGCGCAAAAAGCGTGCAACCGCCGAGCGAGTAACTGCATTTGCAGACGTCGCGGGCACTCCTCGGTTGAGTGCGCGCGGCACAGAGCACGCGCACACCGCGCGTGATCTGTGCCGATACCGACATCGCAGTGACGATTGCCAGCGGCCAGACACGTCCTGATCGCTGCAGGTCTCAAGCACGCCACCCGCCTTCCGCTTCCACTCCAGGACGAGCACACACAATGGCGGCCAAGCGCCAACGCAGTGCGAACAACGCGGCAACCTTGCTGGATGTGGCCAAGCACGCCGGCGTCTCGCCAATGACGGCTTCGCGCGTCATCAACCGCCACCCGCATGTCGGCGAGGAGATGCGCGTGCGCGTGGAGGCCTCGGTCCAGGCATTGGGGTATCGCCCCAACCTGGCCGGCCGTTCGTTGCGCACCAGCGGCCTGTTGCGCATCGGCGTGCTGTACAGCAATCCCAGCGCGGCCTATCTCAATCAATTCATGCTCGGGCTGCTCGAACAGAGCAGCCTCAATGGCAGCCAGGTGCTGGTGGAAAAATGCGGCGCCATCCGCAGCCAGCGTGCCGCCACCGAGCGCTTGCTGGCGGCCGGCGTGGACGGCGTGATCCTGCCCCCCCCCCTATGCGATTCACGCCAGACCATCGCCGAACTCGACGCACGCGGCATCCCCGTGGTGGCGGTGGCAAGCGGCGCACCGATGGCGCAGATCAGCTCGGTGCGCATCGACGATTATCAGGCTGCGCGCGCCATCGTCGATCACCTGATCGAACTGGGCCATCGCCGCATCGCCTTGATCAAGGGCGACCCGAAGCACACGCCCAGTGCATTACGTGCCAATGGCTATCTCGACAGCCTGCAGGCTGCCGGCCTGCCCGTGGCCGAAGAGTTGATGGCAGACGGTCTGTTCACCTATCACTCCGGCCTGCTCGCCGCGCGCAGCCTGCTCGCACAGGCGCAACCGCCCACCGCCCTGTTCTGCAGCAACGACGATATGGCCGCTGCTGCGGTGGCAGTCGCACACGGGCTGGGCCTGCGCGTACCCGAGGATGTATCGGTCGCCGGCTTCGACGACACCCCGGTCGCCACCACCATCTGGCCCGAGCTCACCACCGTGCATCAACCGGTCACCGCGATGGGCCGCGCGGCGGTGTCGCTGCTGGCCGATGCGATCCGCCAGCGACGCAAGGGCGATCCCGCGCAGGGCGTGCATCAGGTGATGAAGTACACCGTGGTCAAGCGCGGCTCGACGGCCGGGCCGCCGGCGCGCTAAGCGCCGCATCGATCGGCATTGTGTAACGCCTGCGGCATCACGTTCAAAAAAACGGCCACATCGCTTCCCGACGATGCGGCCGAATGGGAGGGTGCCTGACGTTGCCGTCAGGCGTACTGCAGCGCCGCACTTAGCGGCGACGGGAAGAAAGCGCAATGACCGCTTGGAGAGCGACAACAGCGAAACATGCGCGACCCGGCGCGGGGGTGCGCTGGGTCGCACAACGGTGCAGCCGGATCAGAAGCGCAGACGCAAGCCCGCGTAGTAACGACGCTCGAAGATGTTCTGGTCGTAGTAGTGGTTGGTCCACTGCGCGTAGCGCCGCTCGCTTTCGCCGGTCAGATTGGTCGCCTGGGCGTACAAAGTCAGATGATCGTTGACGTCGTAGCTGAAGGACGCATCGAGATAGCCCACGTCGTCGTTCCAGATCGCCAGCTCGTCGCCCCAGGCACCGCTGTTGACCTGACTGAAGCGCTTGCTGCGCCAGTTGTAGGCCACACGCGCCTGCAGCTTGTCCTTCTGGTACCACAGCACCGCGTTGGCTTGGTGCTTGGAGTTGTCGCCGATCGGCAAGGTGTTGCCGTCGATATCGGTGTTGTCGGTATCGGCATCGGAGAAGGTGTAGTTGATGTTGGTACCGAAGCCGCTCAACCAGCCGGGCAGGAAGTCGAAGGCTTGCTGATACCCCACTTCAAAGCCCTTGATCTTGCCGCCACCGCCATTGACGATGCGCTCCACCGGGCCACCCAGCCGCGCCACGCCATCGGCGTCGGGCAACAGCTCGATATTGGTCACCGTGGTGGGGAACGACTTCACATCGATCAGGAACGCACCCACGCTGACCAACGACGCATCGGAGAAATACCATTCCCACGAGGCGTTGTAGTTGGTGGCGCGATACGGATCGAGATCCGGATTGCCGGAGCGTCCATTGAGGAACAGCACCGCATCCGAGGGCAACGCGGGATTGCGCGGTGGCGTGCCGTTGACCGCATAGAAGCTCACCAGCCCGCGCCCGAGATCGGGCAGGTCCTGGCGCGCCACGGCCTTGTTGTAGGCAAAGCGCAGCTTCTGCGCATCGGTGATGTCCAGCGACAGGTTGGCGGTGGGCAGCACGTCGGTGTATTGACGGTTCAGGCGATTGGTACCGATCGCCGGGCTGACGCCGTTCCATTCGACATTGCCGATGAACACATTGCCGCTGCTCAGGTACTGGTCGATCGCCAGCTTGGTCTGCACAATGCGCGCGCCGATGTTGGCCGTCCACGGAACCGCGCTGCCGGTACCGCCTTCCAGATTGGCCAGAAAATACGCTGCGGTGCTCTTTTCGGTGACTTTGTAGGAGTCGGCGGCCTGCTGGTAGGCCACGTTGCCCGGATACAGGCTGTTGAGATAACCCACCGGGTCCTTCATGACCTGCGGGTTGATCGCCGGCAGACCCTGGCTGCCCAGGCCGGTGACCTTGAGCGGATCGAAGTCGTTGAAATACGCCCAGTAACCGGGAATCGAATTGAACGGCAGCAGGCGCGCTTCGGAGACGCCGCTGCAGGTGTCCACGATCAGCGGATCCTTGAAGTAATACAGCGAGCGGTTCGGGTCGGCGCAGCTGGTCGATACCGGCGACAGATAGCGATAGGTATCCAGCTTGACCTCGCGCTCGCCGTAGCGGATGCCGAACTGGAAGCCGCGCACCACGCCCTCGTCGAACTCGAAGGTGCCATCGGCGCGGAACGCGTCCATCGTCGCTTCGATCTTGTTGCCCTGCGCCCAGGTCGACATCAGCTGCCAGTTGTCCGGGTTGGACACGTCGGTGCCGAGGTTGACCGCCGGATAGGTGCCACGGAAATCCACCGAGGCATCCACTGTCGGCAAGCCGTTGGCGTTCGCCCACTGCGTGACGCCACCGGCACGCGTGATCTGGTCGCCACGCGTCACCACCGCATCGGCACGCGCTTCGTCGTAGGTGCGCTGCGCATCGCCATGCACCCAGCGGAACGAGGCACGCAAAGGGCCACCATCATCGAAGCGTAGCTCCAGATTAGTGTTGAGCGCGTCCGAGTCGGCAACGCCGGCCATCGAGTGGGCCTGGAAGCGGTTGTAGCGGAATTGGCCGTATTCCAGCACGCCGTTGGAATCGACCACCGACCCGGGCTGCAACTGGTTGGTGGCCCAACCGGTGTGCAGCTGCGCGGCCACCGAGGTGTCCTGGTCTTCGAGCTTGGTGTAGGCCGCATCGGCCAACACCGTCCACGAATCGTTGATGTTGAACTGGAACGAGCCGTTGATGCCGGTGCGCTGGCGATCGGTGCTGCGGTTGTCCAGTTCGGTGGCGACCCAGTTGTAGAAATAATCGCGCGGCAGATTGCTGGGGTCGGTGTTGCTGCCGATGCGCCCGTCGCCGTTGAAATCGAAGCCCACATTCTGCTCGGTGGATTTCTGTGCGCCGTTGGAATACACGCTGGGGTGCTTGTTTTCCAGCGTGGCATCGGAGTACGACACGGCCAGCAACGCGCCCCAGCGCTCGGTGCGGAAGCTGGCCAGCCCCGAGTACAGCTCGTTGAGTTCCTGCACGCGGTCGCCGTAGGAGCCTTCGGCCTGGCCGCTGAAGGTCCAGCCTTCCGGCAGGTCGAACGGGCGCCGCGTCTTCAGCGAGACGGTACCGCTGATGCCGCCATCCAGATCGGCGGCGGTCGGCGACTTGATCACGTCCACGCCACTGAACAGCGTCGGCGGGATATCGACGAAATCCGGCTGTGCGCGGCCGATGTTCGGCTGGCCGTATTGATCGCCGCCACCGGCGCTCAGGTACAACTCGCCGTTCATGGTGGTCTGCACCTGCGGCATGCCGCGGATGTTGAGCTGCGAGCCCTCGCCGGCCGAACGCCGGATCTGCACGCCGGGCACGCGTTGCAGCGAATCGGTGATGGTGACGTCGGGCAACTTGCCGATGTCTTCGGCAGAGATCGAGTCGATGATCTGCGCGGCGGTGCGCTTGTTCTCGATGGCCTCGGCCTGCGCGCCGCGCACGCCCTTGACCATGACCTTGTCCAGGTCGGTGACCGCGGCGGCATTGCCGGCGTCCTGTGCGCCTGCGCTGCCGGCAAGCAGGGTGAGTGCAGCCGCGAGTGCGGCGGCCAGTGGGGTGTGGCGGGTGTTCGAATGCAGCTTGTTCATGGTCCCCTCCCAGGGATGACGACAATCCACGACCGTTTCGAATGGCATTGCAGCAACGGCAATGCGGTATTGGCTGACGCGCAATCGGCGTGTCAGTGCGAACGCCGTGCGCGGGCACGGCGCGGCAACGCGCTGGCGCCGCTACGGAGGCCCGTTGGCAACGCCTGTTGATGGTTCGACATTCCAGCCGCGCACCTGCAGCGTGGCATTGCGCAAGCTCGCCGCGGACGGGCCGCGGATCTCGACCTCACGCTGCTCGCCCGGCACCAGGCTGAGGTAGTTGTCGCTGTAGTACGCCGGCAGGATGCGTTGGCCTTGCGCATCCACCAGGGTCAGCTTGGTGTTGAGCGCAACCTGCTGCGAGGCATTGCGCACGCTGGCGCGCAGCACCGGTTCGGCACCTTCCTGCAGCTGCGTGCTGAGCTGCACCGGCACTGCCGCCAGCGCATCCAGGCCGCGCATGGCCGCCGCATCGCGCGCCACCCAGTAGAAATTGCGCGAACGCACGACCGCATCGCGATCGAGCAATTGCAGCCGTACAAAGCCCAGTCCATTGGTGTCCTTGAGCAACGGTGCCAGTTGCAGCACCGGTGCCGACACCGCAACCGCCGCGGCCTCCAGCGCTTGCTCGCGCTGCTGCAGCAACTTTCCGTCGGCGGCATAGACTTCTGCGCGTACGCGCAGGCCGCTCACCGGCTCGGCCGCATTGTTGACCACCACCACCTCGTGGCCAGGCAGGTTCATCTGCACATGCAGCATCTCTGCCGCATTGCGCACACCGTAGTAGGCCGCGTGGGTGTCGTAGTCGTGGCTGTAGATCTGCCACATGTTGCTGGGCCAGGCCGGATGGCTCATCCATAGCAGCCGCCCGCTGTTCTTGCTCCACAGCTGCGCGTTGAAGCCTTCGAAGATGGCGCGGTGGGTGTCGTAGTTGAGCAGCTGCGCCTTGCGTTCGAAGTCGGCCAGGCTGGTCGGCGCGCCGAGCTTGTCGGTCAGCGAGCGCATGAAGCTGGCGGTGTCGCCGTTACCGGACTGGTGCCAGTCGTGATACGCCCAGGCATCGCCGATCGGCCACTGGTCCTGCACCGCAGGTACCGATGCCTTGAACGACTCCAGGGTGGAGAACGAGGGCGTGCCCACTTCCACCGAAAAGCCCTGCGCCAGCTTGTTGAAGTACGCCACCGGCTCGCGGTAGTTGTACGGGCCGCTGCCCTGCAGATTGATCTCGTTGGAACTGCCGGTATACCAGCGCGTGCCATCGAGTTCGGCCACCAGCTGGTCCAGGCCTTCGTTGAGGATCGGCGCCGGCACGCCTTCGTTGCGTCCGAACCACAGCACGATGGAAGGATGATTGCGGAAGCGCTTGATCACCTCGGCGGCGTTGTCCAGGAACAGCGCTGAGTCGGCCGGCTCCATGTTGTAGTTCTGGGTGGACTGCCAGAAGTCGTTGAGCACCAGCATGCCGTATTCGTCGGCCAGCTCGAAGAAGCTGGCTTCGGTGTTCTGCCCCACCCAGTTGCGCACCACATTGAAATGCGCATCGCGCTGCAGGCGAAAGTATGGCTCCAGCCGCTCGCGCGAGACCCGCTTGCGCCAGTCGTCCATGCCCCAGTTGCCGCCCTTGACCGCAATGCGCACACCATTGATGCGTAGTGCCAGATGCGGGGCCAGGCTGTTGTCGTCGAGCTGCTGCACCGCCGGCGAGGACAAGGCGCCGGGATACAGGGACTGCGCATTGCCGCCGGGTACCGGACGGATCGCTGCATGCCGCACGTCGACGATGCGCTCGCCGCGCTGCCGGGCCTGATTGAGATCGACCAAGACGCGGCGCAGCGCGCCATCGTCGTCGAACAACGACAGTTCGTAGGTCACCTGACGAATGCCGAAGCGCAGCTGCTGCGCATCCGACGGCGTGCCGGCCACTTCGACGCCGGCCTGCAAGGTGTACAGCGCAGGCTCGCCATAGCCGTTGGGCCACCACAGGCGCGGATTGGCGACGACCAACTGCGGCGTATCGGCAGCGGTGAGCTTGAGCGTGCTGCCACCGGCCGGTACGTTGACCTCGCGCCGGATGCGCACATCGCCGAAGGCCAACTGCAACGTGCCCTGCACTGCTGCGGCAGTGTCGTTGCGCAATGGCACGTTGATTTCGAGTTCTGCGCGGCGGTGGTCGGGTGCCAGCCGTGCAGTGACCACCTGGGTGTCGCCCAGCGCCAGCGGACCTGTGGCATGCAGCTGCACGTCCTGCCACAGGCCGGCATTGCGATCGCGCACCGCCGGAATCCAGTCCCAGCCTTCGCTGGCGATGAAGGTCGGCCCATCCAGCGCCTGCATGCCGCCATTTTCGCCGACACCGGCCGTCATCGACTGTTCGTGCGCGATGCCGGGGTGCGGTGGTGGCGACACCCGCACCGCAACGACGTTCCTGCCCGGCTTGAGCTGCTTGCTGACATCGAAGCGGCCGCGTGCGAATGCGCCGCGGGTACGGCCGACCTGGGTGCCATTGACCCAGATCTCGCCGGCGTAATTGATGCCGTTGAACAACAGCTCCAATCGCTTGCCTTGCAGTGCTGCAGGCATATCGAAACTGCTGCGGTACCACCAGTCCTGCCGGCTCAGCGATTCGGGAATCGCCATGTTGTTGAGGCCGATATCCGGATCCGGATACACGCCACGATCGACCAGCGTGGTCAGCACCGTGCCCGGCACGGTCGCGGCGCGCCAGCGGGTCTTGCCGGCGGCGTAATCGCTGCGCGACAGCGTCGCACCGCTGGCCTGACCGAGCTCTGGTGCCGCAGCGAGTTGCCATGCACCGAGCCGCCATGCGGCGGCATCCAGCGGCTGCAGCGCAGGCGCTTCCGACACCGGCCTGGCGACCGGCGCCGGGAAGGGCGCCGCGCTGCGCGGCAGGGTCGCCGCCGCTTGCGGCGCGAGTTGCCCTGCCATCTGCTTGACCTGCACGCGCCAGCCAGGCGATGCGTCTTCGAAGCGCTGCAGCGCGGGATCCGGCGCCTGTCCGGCAAGCCGTGGGATGGCTGCCGCATCCAGCGCACCGGCCTGTGCGGTGAAGCCTGCGATCTGGCCGCCGAAGTGCTGCGTATACGCCGCCGGTTGCTGGCGCGGGCCGAACACCAGCGTGGGCGCGACCGCAGTTTGCTGCACGTTGCCGCTGGCCACCTGGCGGCCATTGGCATACAGGCTCAGGCGCGTGCCCTGCGCAATCGCGGCGACCTGCGTCCAGACACCGGCGCGCAGCGGCTGCTTGCTGCGCAGCACATGCTCGGCGCCTTGGGCAAAGCCCAGCATGCCGTTGTCGATGACGAAGAAACGGCCAGCCGCCTGCGGATCACCGAGCCCGGCAATCAATGCCGGGCCGGTGGTCCCGCTGGAGGGCCGCACCCAGGCGGACACGCTCCAATCCGCATCGGCGGCCAGCAACGGCGTTCCGGCGGCGAGCTTCTTGCTCAGCCCGAGACCGCCCGCGAGCACGCGCACGTCGTAGGGACCGGGCGGATCGGCATCGGCGGGTGCAGCCTCCACTGCAGTCCAGGCGATACAAGCACACAACAACCACAGCGCTCCACGGCGGAACGCCTTGCGAACCATCAGCATTAGAGGCCTCTCCCAAGCTCTACTGCCAAGCAACGGTGCACACCACATCGACGCAACCGCCAAGGCGACGCGTCGTCGCCTTGCCATTGCATCTGTCGTGATGCCGCCCGTGGCTGCCGCCCCTGTTTCAGCGGCCATGGTGCGAGGTAACGTTACCCCAGGTGGATATCGACGACAACCGTTCTGCGTTAGGGTTGGCGCTCCCAGGAGGAGGGACCCATGCGAAACCTGATCCAGTCCGCATTACCGGCGGCGTGCGCGCTGCTGTATTCGATCGCGCTGCCTGCAGCTGCGCAGCGTTTGCAGGTGCAGTCGCCCGACGCACGTACGCAGGTGGAATTCACGCTGCGCGAGGGCGGCGTGCCGACCTATCGCGTGCTGTATCGCAACAAAGTCGTGCTCGACGACGCCCCGCTCGGACTGGATCTGGGCCGCGCCGACACGCTCGGCAAGGCGATGACGTTGCAGGGCAGCACCACCGAAACACATGACAGCCGCTTCGCCCTGCCCGTAGGCAAGACGCGTCAGGCACGCGATCACTACCGTCAATTGCGCGTGCAGTTGTCAGACCCCAAACAGCGACGCCTGACGGTGGAATTGCGCGCCTACGACGACGGTGTTGCGCTGCGTTATGTGTTGCCCGACGCCGGTGAGGTGCGGATTCGCAATGAGCTCACCGGCTTTGCATTCCCCAGCGATTACCCATGCTGGAGCTTGAACCTGGGCCGCTTCGGCACCAGCCATGAGGGCGAATACGATGCGATCGCCGCATCCAGGCTGCGCCCGCACAATCTGCTCGAGTTGCCGCTGGTGTGCCAGATCGATGCCAGCGGCACCACGCTGGCGATTGCCGAGGCGAACCTGCGCGATTATGCCGGCCTGTATCTCAGCGGCCGCGAGGATGGCAGCCTGGGCGTGTCGGCGAAATTATCGCCACGCCTGGACGACCCCAAGCTGGCCGTCAGCTTTGATGCCAACGGCCGCGATTTCGCCACGCCGTGGCGGGTGATCATGCTGGGTGACAGCCCGGCCAGCCTGATCGAATCCAATCTGATTTCCGCACTCAACCCGCCGCCGGCCTTCGATGCGAGCTGGGTGCGCGCGGGCAAATCGGCATGGGATTGGTGGTCCGGCTCACTGGCCAGCGGCGTGGCACAGCCGGGCATGAATACCGCCACGATTCAGCGCTATATCGATCACGCGCAGCAATTGAAACTGCAATACATGCTGATCGACGATGGCTGGTATTTCGGCAGCACCGGCGATGGCCAGTACAACGTCGATGCCGATATCCGCCGCCCGGTGGAGCAGCTCGACCTGCCGGGTCTGGTGGCCTACGCACGGCAGCGCGATGTCGGGCTGTGGCTATGGGCGCATTGGCGCGCGCTGGATGCGCACATGGACGAAGCACTCGCCTGGTATCAGCAACTCGGCATCAAGGGCATCAAGGTCGACTTCATGGACCGCGACGACCAGCAGATGGTGGATTTCTATCACCGCCTGCTCGCCAAGGCCGCCGAGCACAAACTGCTGGTGGATCTGCATGGCGCCTATCACCCGACCGGCCTGACCCGCACCTATCCCAACTACCTCACGCAGGAAGGCGTGCTCGGCGCCGAGTACAACAAGTGGACCACGCGCATCACCGCCACCCACAACCTCACGCTGCCGTTTACGCGCATGTTGCTCGGGCCGATGGATTACACACCGGGTGGCTTCCGCAATGTGCGCCCGGCCGAGTTCAAGATGCAGCACATCGCGCCGCAGGTGATGACCACGCGTGCGCAGCAACTGGCGATGTATGTGGTCTACGAAAGCCCGTTCGCGGTGGTCGCCGACAGCCCGGAACAATACGAAAACGTGCCGGCAGCGCAGTTCCTGCGCGATGTGCCGGCGAGCTGGGATGAGACACGCGCACTCGATGGCGCGATCGGCGAGCACATCGCGCTGGCGCGGCGTAGCGGCAAGGACTGGTACGTAGGTGCGATGACCAACGAGCAGGCACGCACGCTGACCTTGCCGCTGGCATTCCTGGGCAAGGGCAGCTGGACCGCCACCATCTACGCCGACGGCGCGGTCCCGACGGAGGTGCATATCGACACGCGCAAACTCACCTCCAACGACAGCCTGCAGCTGCCATTGGCTGCAAACGGTGGCGCCGCCGTGCGACTGCAAAAAAAGTAAGAACAGCCATGCTTATGGTGGGGTGACCGTGCACACCTTTGCGCATCGGCAACGCGCCGTACGCAAGGGTGTGCATGACCATCGGCACGGCATCCGCTTAGCGCATTGCGCTTGCGGTGTGCCTGATATCACGCAATGCGTGTCTGCCGATCCATTTGTTTTTTAGGCAGTTAGGATGCGCACGCCTTCAACGCAGGCATGCGCCGGCTAGCCAAGCCCGGATGCCACTGCAGACTGAAGGCGCTGTCCTGCATGGTGCGCCGCGTGCAGGCAGTTCCGTTCCGGCGCCAGGGGAAAACACATGATCTTCCGTTCTCATCGGCCGATGTCGATCGGCCGCGCCGTTGCTGCGCTCTGCGTTTGTGCACTGGCTCCCGCCGTTGGCGCCGCCACGCTGCTACCGCCATCGATCTCGGCCAGCAGCGACCGCAGCATCGACACACTGATGCCACCGCTGCTGCGAACACCTGCCACCGCAAGTATCGCAGCCGTGCGGCGCGATACGCTGCGTACGTCGCTGCAGGCAGCGCGTGCATTTCCGCAGGTCACGCGCGACTTCAAGGAGTTCCTGGATGCGCAGGCGCAGCTCGGTTACGCCACGCGTGGTGCCACGGCCAAGGTCAGCAGCCCCAGCGCGTTCGCCGAAATGCAGCGCTATGTGTTCAACCGTTACAACGGCCTGACGGTGCTGCGCAGCGTGCACCAGGACGGCAAGGTGTTCGACTGCATTCCGCGTGAGCAGCAGCCGGCACTGCGCGATGGCAGCGCGCCGGCGGCGCCGCCCGCCACCCCGGGCAACATCGGCACCGACACGCCAATCGATGCGGTGCAACGGTGCGACACCGGCAGCGTGCCACTTGAACGCATCGGCCTGGCCGAGATCAGTAGGCATGCGGATCTGCGCAGCTTTCTGCGTGGCAGCACCCCTAGCGTGATTGCGCCCAGGCAGGCAGATGCGGCGCAGGAGGCGGCATCGGTGGTGCATTACTACTCCACCATCTACCTGGACACCGCCGGCTCGCCGGTGACCGGTGCCGGCGCCGATCTCAACACCTGGGTGCCGACCGTCACCGCCAACGATGCGCAATCAATCAGCCAGATCTGGCTGGGCGGTTACACCCGCCAGGGCGTGATCCAGACGCTGGAAGCCGGTTGGCAGACACAGCCCGGGGCCGGCTGGGGCACGCGGCCGATCCTGTTTATCTACTCCACCCAGGATGGCTACATCACCACCGGTTGCCACAACCTGGATTGCGCCGACTTCGTGCAGACCAGCACTGCCAACGTGCTTGGTGCAGCACCGGCCGGTGGCTTCAGCACCGCAGGCGGCAAGCAGGCAATGCTGCATGTCGAATTCCAGCGCAATGCCGACGGCTACTGGTGGTTCGGTTTGAATGGCGAATGGATCGGCTACTACAAGTCCGAGCTTTACGCGGGCGATATTGCCGAGGGCAGCGCGAACATCTTCATCTCTGCGGGCGGCGAAATTTCCACCTGGGATGGTCGTCCCAGCGCACCGATGGGCAGCGGCCGATTTGCCAACGCAGGCTATCGCCAGGCCGCGTTCCAGGCCAATCACTTCTATCGCGATGCGGCGATGGCCAGCCATCCCGCGCAGCGCCTGTCGAGCCTGAATGTGGAGCAGCCGTCCTGCTACACGCTGGCGATGGCCGGTTACACCTATCCGTATGCGTTGGGCGCAGGGGTCACCCGCACCACGCTGTCGCCGGAAATGCAGAACGGCGGCTTCTACTTCGGCGGGCCGGGCTGCGCACGCTGAGTTGAATTGAGTGGAGTCAATCGCGCGTACCGTGGTGGTACGCGCGATCGATTACGGCAAATCCACGCCTGCGCACACCGCCGGGCGTGCATCCTTGAGCGGGCGCACGCCACTGGCGTCGAACTGCAATGCCGCATGCTTGGGCGCAAATGCCGGCCAGGCCGGCAAGCCCTTGGTGTTGGGATTGCCACGCTGCACAAACGCGGCCCAATAGCGCTGCAGACTCACCGGCGGCTGGCCGATCGGCAGATCCTTGAACAGGAACGGCAACTCGGCGCTATGCGTGACCTGCCCGCCCGGTGCGGCGGTATCGAACACGTAATGCCACACCGGCACGCCAAGCGCGGCCTGATGCTGGGCGACAGTTACTGCCGGGCAACGGAAGGTCAGATCGGTGGACAGCTGCATCGCTGCATCGCCCTGCCGTGCGGCACGCTGCGCCGCATGCGTGCGTTGCGCCTGCAGCACGGCATCGGCCTGCGCCGGATAGTCGCGACGCAGCCGCGCCTGCGCACCCTGTTTGCCGCCGTATTCCAGCTCCTGCACCACATAGCCGATCAACAGCGGCACCTTGGCCTGCGCGCCGTCGGCCAGCAACGCGGCCGGCGCACGCGGCAGCACGCGCCCATCGACGACCGCCTGCAGCCAGATGTAGGCATCGTCATCCAGTGCCGGCACGTCGACATCCTGCCCGGCCTTGATCAGCTGCTCCACCGGCAGCGCGCGCAGCTGCGCCAGACGCGTGGCGGGCTCGTCGATACCTGCACGCTTGGCGATCTCCACGCCCAGCGCGCGATTGTCTTCCAGCGAACGCGCCGGCAATCCGAACCCGGCGGTGCCGCTCTGCTCGATCGCCGCGGAAAACAGGCCGCGTGCCAGCGGGCTGAGCATCAGCAAGCCCACATCCTGGCCACCGGCCGACTGCCCGGCGATGGTGACCCGCGCGGGGTCGCCACCGAACTGTGCAATGTTGTCGCGCACCCACTGCAGCGCGGCGATCTGGTCGAGCAAGGCATAGTTGCCGGCGGCTTGATGGTCGCCATCGCGCAATTCCGGCAGCGACAGGAAGCCGAGCGCACCGAGCCGGTACTGCAGCGTCACCACCAGCATGTCCTGTGCGACCAGGTTGGTCGGAAGATGACCATCGGCGCCGCCGGCCACATTGGCGCCGCCGTGGATCCAGACGAACACCGGCAGCGGCTTGGCCGGCTGCAGCGTTGGTGTCTGCACTTCGACGTAAAGACAATCTTCCGTACCGCGCCTGGCCATGGCGTTGTTCCAGCCCAGCGCCGGTTGCACGCACGGGGTGGCGGCCTGGGTGGCATCGCGCACGTCCGACCAGGCAGCAGCCGGTTGCGGCGGCTGCCAACGCAGCGCGCCTAGCGGCGGCGCGGCAAACGGAATCGCGCGAAACACCGCACTGCCGTCGTCCTGCCACTGCCCGCGCACCAGGCCGTGATCGGTGCGCACCTGCGGCGGTGCGGCAGGCGTGGAGGCCGCTGCAGCATGCGCGCTGACACTCAACGCACAAGCGGCGGCAAGCAGACCGGCACACAGGCGCATCACGACTCTCCACCCAACGCGCGGGCACGCCAGGCGGCCTGGAACACGGCGGTGGCCGAGGCCACGTTGAGGCTTTCGACCTTGCCGCTGCCGCGGATCGACAACTGCAGGTCGCAATCGCGCGCGAACTGGCGGTCCATGCCCTCGCTCTCCGCGCCCATCACATACACCAGCCGTTGCGGCAGCGCGGCGGCGAACACGTCCTGGCCGCCCTCCACCAGCGTGGCCGCCACTGCGAAACCGGCCTGACGCAGCTGCGCCATCGCCGTTGCGGTGTCGGGCAGTTGCACCAGCGGCACCGCTTCGGCGCCACCTTCGGCCACGCGCGCGGCTGCGCCAGACAGACCCAGCGTGGAGCCGGCAGGCAGCAGCAGGCCGGCTACCCCGAAGTGCGCGGACGAGCGCAGGATCGCGCCGAAGTTGTGCGGGTTGCCCACGCCATCCAGCCACAGCGCCAGCACCGGCCCCTGCGGCAACGCGGCCAGCCAGTCCTGCAACGGCTGCGGGGCGACGCGCAGCACATCGGCCACGACGCCCTCGTGGTGGGTGCTGGCGGCGAGCTTGCTGAGATCGGCCTCCTCGACCACGCGGTAACCGATGCGCTGGGCCACGCACCAGGCCAGCAAGGCCTTGAACTGCGGAATGCGCGCCTCGCTCAGATACAGCTTGCGTACCGCCTCCGGGCGCGCCTTGAACACGGCCTGCACTGCGTTGATGCCGTACAGCCGCAGCTCGCGCGCATTGCCGCCGGACGACGAAGCCGCGGACTGCGCAGCAGCAGGCGTGTAAGCCGTTGGCGCCTGCTGTGCCGGCGGGCGCGCTGCCGGTGTGCGCGGCGCGGCGCGGCCCCAGGGATTGTGCGAGGCGCCGGAGCTGCCGCCATCGCGCGGCGGTCGTCCGCCCCGTCCATCATGCTGTGTCATCGTCGTATCCAGGGTTCGTGTTGCTTGCTGGCTCTGCGGGGACCGTATCGCCCCTTCCGCCACCAGCGGTGTTCGTCATCCTGCAGGCCGGCATAGCCGGCGGTGCAGACGCATTGGCGACGATGGTAAGCCACTGGCGCAACGAGCCGTATACGAGGTAGCCGAAGCGCGGCCTTCGAGGCCCTGCAGCTCGGGTGAATCGTGTTGACGTTGACGCTATGCAGGACACACGGGATTGGTGCCGATGCCGGTGACGGATCTGCGCCAACCCGCAGTGCGCAGACGCGCCTGGCCCACGCGTTCGCCAGCGCACATGGCCGGGATCAGTCCAGATCGGCCGGCACCCCCACCCGCGCGAACACGCGCAAATCGTGCAGCCCATCCGGCCGCATGATCGCGCAGCGGCTGCAGCCTTCTTCGACGAAGCCGTTGCGCAGCAGCACCCTGGCCGATGCCGGATTGGTGTCGAGCACGGTGGCCTGGACGCGATAGAGCGGCAAGGACTGCATTGCCCAGGGCACGTACGCGCCCACGATGCGTGTCATCCAGCCACGGCCCCAATACGCACTGCCGATCCAGTAGCCCAGCTCGGCCGAAAAGCGTCGCTCGCCCTGCCCCGGACGCACTGCGATCGTGCCGCAGGCCTGGCCGTCGATCTCGATAGCCAGCACCGGATGCTGCAGGTCGACCACGCGTCCGGCCAGAAAGGCCTCGCCATCGGCGCGCGTATACGGATGCGGGAAGCGCTCGCTCAATCCACGCGGCACCAGCGAGTCGTTGGCATGCCGCAGCAAGGCGTCCAGGTCGTCCTGGCGCCAGCGACGCAGCACGAAACCATCTCCGTGCAGTGTCAGTGATTCGTCCATCGCTTCGGCCCTGTAATGACTGATGACACCTGGCGAGCAGGCGCCAAATGGTTGCGGACGGCGCGCCCAGACCGGCAATGTGCGCGTGGCACATGCCGATTGCGGACAGTGGGCGCGCGCCTGGCGGTGCACGCTGTCGTCTTGTCAGCTACTCCGATGTGCGCGGTATCGCCACTGCAGATACCGCGCACCCGGGCCGCAGGCCGCGGCTCAGCGCTTGGTGGCTTGCGCCTGCTTGAGCGCGGCGCACAGGCGGATGGTCTCGCCGGTCTGCGCCATGCCGCGGTCGGCGCCGCTGAGCGTGGCCAGGCGCGGCTTGAAGAACGCATCCAGGCGGTCGGCTTCTTCCACGCTGCAACCGCCGGACGCACCCAGCGCCGGCAATCCGCCGCCGTCGAACGAACCACTGCGCTGCACGATACGGTCGAAGTTGGCGGTGAACCACGGCCACATCGACGCATGCGAGGCCTCGTAACTGTGACCGCGCATCAGCAGGCTCTTCATCTCGCCCACCTTGATCGCATCGGTCAGCGCGAAATCACGCACCTGCTTGAGCAGCGCCGGGTCCTGCAGCGTGCCCAGGGCGGCGATCATGGCGTTGCGCTGCGCCGGGTCGGCATGCGTGCGCAATGCGTCGATCAGGCTCTGCACCGCCGGTGCGCCGCGCTCCTGCGCGGTCACCGCCAGTGCGGTGCCGAGCAGATCCGGATTGGCTTTGGAGAAGTCCAGCGCACCATTGCCGC
Source organism: Xanthomonas sp. WHRI 7064 (assembly GCF_040202355.2). NCBI lineage: Bacteria > Pseudomonadati > Pseudomonadota > Gammaproteobacteria > Lysobacterales > Lysobacteraceae > Xanthomonas > Xanthomonas sp. WHRI 7064. Next base: position 3,628,341 of record NZ_CP167821.1, read on the forward strand.
CGGCCAGGACCGCATCGCCCTGCGCCAGCAGTGCCTTGCGTACTTCCGCGTTCTGCAGGCGCAGCGCGAACAGCCCGGCCAGCGCCGAGCGCAGGCTGGTGTCGTCGATCGACTCGCCGCTACGCCGCGTGTAACCCAGCTGACGCAGACGCGGCAGATACGCCTGTTCGGCGGCCTTGCGCAGTACGTCGCGCTGGGCCTGGCTGGTGGCCTGGTAACGCCAGATCCACACGAAGCGGTTCAGCAGCGCGGTGGACACATCGGCCGATTCGGACGGCGCCAACTGCTTGAGCGCTGCCAGCACGGCGTCGCCGTCGGTATCGCCGTGGCGGTAGGCCGCATCGATCGCATCGGCATAGGCCAGCTGTTCGTTGTCGTCGAGCTGGCCGACCTGCTTGCCCAGTTCAGCCAGCTGCTTCTTGGGCAGGCTGAAACGGTAGTAGCCTGCGCCACGCGCGTTCGGGAACACCCAGGTGTTCTTGCCGGCGCCGTCCAGCACGATGCTGCCGCTGCCGTCTGCGAGCATCTGGCAGGCAGTGCCGACCTGGTTCTTGCCCTTGCCGTACTTGACGCACACCGGAACGCCCCATTGCTGCGCGGTGGAGCCGGTGGAACCCAGAGGCAGATAGCGTTGCTGCTGCAGCTTGACCACGGTCTTGCCGCCTTCGCGGGCGAGCTGGGTCTGCAGATACGGCACGCCCGGCTGATTGAGGAAGCTGCGGAAGGCGGCCTTGAACTCCTCGCCCTTGCCGGCGGCATCGGCGATCGCATCGACCAGATCGTCGGCGGTGGCACTGCCGAACTTGTGCTTGGCGATGTAGGCGCGCATGCCTTGGCGGAACACGTCTTCGCCGACGAAAGCCTCGAACATCGCCAGCACCGCCGCACCCTTCTGGTAGGTGATGCCGTCGAAGGCGGTCTCGATATCGCCGTTGCCGGTGATCGGCTGGCGGATCTTGCGCGCGCTGACCAGGCTGTCGTTGTCCATCGCATGCTGCGCGCCGCCGATGCGGTCCAGATTGGCGCGGTATTCCGGGTGCAGCTGCATGGTGATCTTCTGCTGCATCCAGGTGGCGAACGCCTCGTTCAACCACAGGTCGTCCCACCATTCCATGGTGACGGCATCGCCGGTCCACTGGTGGGCCAGCTCATGCGCATTGGTGTTGAAGGAGCGCTGCACGTTCTCGGCCGGCGAGTCCTTGTCCAGCAACAGCAGCCAGTCGCGGAAGGTGACGAACCCGGGGTTTTCCATCGCACCGGCGCTGAAGTCCGGGGCGGCGACCAGATCGAGCTTGTCGAACGGATAGCCGAAGGCGTAATAGTCCTCCAGCGCGGCGATGATCGCCGGGGTCTGGTCCAGCGCCGGGGTGATGCGCGGGCCCTGGCCCTTGGCGGCGATGCCGCGCAACGGGGTCGGGTTGGGGCGCTGCGGGGTGGCCGGCATGGCCGGCACGTCCACCACATCCCAGGGGCCGGCGGCATAGGCGACCAGATAGGTCGGCAGCGGCACGGTCGGGGCGAAGGTCACTGTCTTCCAGCCCTTGCCGGCCGGCTTGGTCGAGGTGGCGATGGTGTTGGCCAGCGCCTGGTCGTCGGTGGGCACGGTCAGGCTGAGGTCGAACGGGGTCTTGAATGCGGGTTCGTCGAAACCGGGGAACGCGTAGCGCGCGCTGATCGGCTCCATCTGCGTCATCGCATAGGCCTGGCCTTGGTACTTCACCTGATACAGGCCCTGCAGCTGCTGATTGAGCGGCGCGCTGTAGACGATGTCCACGGTGAGCGTCTGCGGCTGCAGCGTGCGGCCGAAATCCAGGCGCACCACACCGGCCTGCGCATCGGCTTGCACATAGCGTGCGGTCAGCGCCTTGCCCTTGACCGGCTTGACCGTGACCTTGCTGACCTTCAGTTCCTTGCCGTGCAGCCAGAGGTGATCGGAAGCCTGCTTGAGCTGCACGCGGATGCTGGTGCGGCCGCTGAACTCGCTCTGGTCCGGATCGATCTTGAACGACAGACTGTAGCGCTCGGGCACCGCCCAGGTCGGCAGGCGGCCATTGGGCACCGGCTCGCCGGAGGACTGCGCCAGCGCGGTGCCGCAGCACAGCGCAAGGAGGGAGGGAGCAAGCAGGCAGGCAAGACGACGCATTGGCGATTCCGGGCAGGGTAACCGCCGAAGTCGACCACAGCAGGCCATGACTGTCATGTGACCTTAGTCATTGCACGGCCGACGCAGTGGGGCGCAGACACGCCGCCACATCGGCGCAGCCGCCCGCCAGCGCGCGTTACGGCAGCGGCCACAGCACGAACATGTCCACCACCAGCAGCACCAGCGCAATGCTGCCGAGCAGGGCTGCGCGCAGGATCGGGCACTGCAGTGGCGCGATGCGGCGTGCTGCTTCGACCGAGCGTTGCCGATGCGTGGCCGGCTGCACGGACGCTACTGCAGTGGCGTCGGGCGGTTGCCCTGTTCCCGGTGTTGCAGCGCGTGCCGAGAGCGCAGCGACATCGCCAGCGCGCGATGCACCGCAATGCGGGCACGGCATCTGCGCAGCCTGCCCCTGCGCAAGCCGCAGCGTGGATAGGTCGTCATTGACGAAAGGCAGCGTCTGCATCGCATGCACTCCTGGGCTGGATTGCGGCGTCCGGCTCGATCACGCGGCAGTGCTGCAGGCGGTGGCGAAGACGCTCCCGGCAAGAAGACACCGGGCTGCACAGCGTCACCGCATCGATGACGCTGCCTGGCGCCGACACGTTCGATGGACACAGCCTGCGCCCCGATGTTTGGGTTTTGTTTGCGATGCAGTCAAATGCAAACGCAGCGATCGACGCCGATGCAGCAGCATCCCCGCGTCGTCGACCACCGGCAGCAGCGCACCGCTGCCGGTATCACTCAGGCGTGACCGCCTACCGAGGGCGTCTGCGCCTCCAGGGTTTCCAGCTCGCGTGCCACCGCTTCGGGCGACTTGGTGAATGGCGCAATCAGGCTGTAGAACGCCGGCACCACATACAGCGACAGCAAGGTGGACAGCGACACGCCGAAGATCACCACCACGCCGATCGTGGCGCGACTGGCCGAGCCGGGCCCGCCGGCCACCACCAGCGGAATCGCGCCGACCACGGTGGCGATCGAGGTCATCAGGATCGGACGCAGGCGCACCGATGCCGATTCCACGATCGCCTCATGCACGCTGCGGCCCTCGTCGCGCAACTGATTGGCGAACTCCACGATCAGGATGCCGTTCTTGGCCGCCAGCCCCACCAGCATCACGATGCCGATCTGACTGAACAGGTTGAGCGTGCCGCCGGTGACCCATAACCCGACCAGCGCGCCCAGCACCGCCAACGGCACCGTGAGCATGATCACCAGCGGATGGGCGAAGCTTTCGAACTGCGCGGCCAGCACCAGGTACACCACCAGCAAGGCCATGCCGAAGGTCAGCAGCACCGCGCTGCCGGACTGCTGGTATTCGCGCGATTCACCCTTCCAGTCCACCTGCGCATACTCGGGCAATTCCTCGCGTGCGGTTTGCTGCGCCCAGGCGATCGCCTCGCCGAGCGGGTAGCCCGGCGCCAGGCCGGCACTGATTGTGATCGCACGCAGGCGGTTGAAGCGATTCAGGGTGCCGGCTTCGGCCACTTCGCTGAGCGTGACCAGGTTGGACAACGGAATCAGCTCGCCACGCGTGGAACGCACGCGGATGGCGGTGAGGTCTTCCGGCGCCATGCGGCCTTCGCGGCCGGCCTGCAGCATCACGTCGTATTCCTCGCCGTTGTCCACGAACGTGGTCACACGACGCGAGCCCATCATCGCCTCCAGCGCGCCACCGATCGCGGTGACCGGCACGCCCAGATCGGCCGCACGCAGGCGGTCGATGTTGACGCGCATCTGCGGGCGGGTTTCCTTGTAGTCCGAGTCCGGGCCGACCAGGCCGGGATTGGCTTCCATGCGCTGCAGGATGCGATCGCGCCACTGCGCGATCTCCGCATAATCCGGCCCGCCCAATACCAACTGGAACGGCTGGCCGCGGCTGCGCACCAGGCCGCCGCTCACCTGCGTGCGTGCGCGCACGCCGCTGAGCACATTGAGCTTCTGCTGCAGTTCGTCGGCCACCTCGGTGGTCGGGCGCGTGCGTTTTTCCCAGTCCTGCAGGAACACGCTGACCCGGCCTGTATGCATTTCCTCGCTGCTGCCGAAGCCGCCGGGCACGCGCGGGTTGGCCCGCACGATGGGCTTGTCCGGGCCCACGTAGGGGCCGAGGATCGCCTCGACCTGATGCATCTGCCCCACGGTGTAATCGAAGCCGGCGCCTTCGGGCCCGTCGATCATGATCTGGAAATTGCCGCGGTCCTCGGCCGGCGCCAGCTCGGAGGGAATCCGGCCCATCAACCACGCGCTGGCGCCCAGTGCCAACAGCATCAGCAGCGCGAAGATCCAGGTGCGATGCACATGCCGCTCCAGCGAGCGCCCGTACGCAGCGGACACCGCCTGCATGCGGCCATCGAACCAGCGATGGAAGCGATTGGGCCTGGCCTGCCCGTGCGAGCGCAACAGCTTGGACGACATCATCGGCGTCAGCGTCAGCGCCACGAAGGCCGAGATCGCCACCGCCGCGGCCAATGCCACCGCCAGCTCGCGGAACAGGCGCCCGGTATTGCCTTCCAGAAAGCCCACCGGCAGGAACACCGCCACCAGCACCGCGGTGGTGGCGATCACCGCGAAGGCGACCTGGCCGGTACCGCGCTTGGCCGCCACCAGTGGCGGCTCGCCCAGGTCGATGCGGCGCTGGATGTTCTCCACCACCACGATGGCGTCATCCACCACCAGGCCGATACACAGCACCAGCGCGAGCAAGGTCAGCAGGTTGATCGAAAAATCGAACGCGTACAGCGCGATGAACGCGGCGATCAGACACACCGGCACCGTCACCGCAGGAATCAGCGCCGCGCGTGCGCTGCCCAGAAACACCCAGATCACCACCAGCACCAGCACCACCGCTTCGATCAGCGTGTGATACACGCGCTCCACCGCCGCATCGATGAAGGTCGTGGTGTCGAAGGCGACGAAGATATTGGTGCCCTGCGGCAGCGATTTCTGCACTTCCTCGGCCTGCGCGCGCGCCTCGCGTGCAACGTCCAGCGCGTTGGCGGTGGAGTTGCGCACGATGCCCAGGCCCACATTCGGCACGCCGTTGCTCTGGAAGTAGGCGCGGCGCTCGGCCGAGGTCAGCTCGACCCTGGCCACGTCGCCCAGACGCACCACATAGCCGCCCTCGCCCTTGCTGAGCGGCAGCTTGGCGAAGTCCTCGGGCTTGAGATAACTGCGCTCCACGCGCAAGGTGAAATCGCGCTGCGCCGATTCGATGCTACCGGCCGGCAGCTCCACGTTCTCGTTCTGCAGCGCCGCTTCCACGTCGGCCACGGTCAGTTCGCGCGCGGCCAGTTGATCGCGGTCCAGCCAGATCCGCATCGCATAGCGCTGGCGCCCGCCGATACGCACCTGCGCCACGCCGTCCAGGCTGGAGAAGCGGTCCACCACATAGCGCTCGGCGTAGTCGGACAGCTGCAGCGTATCCATCGTGCTGGAGCTCATGTTGAGCCACAGGATGGGGTCGGCGTCGGCCTCGACCTTGGAAATCTCCGGCGGGCGCGCCTGGTCGGGCATGCGGTCGGAGACGCGGCTGACCGCATCGCGCACGTCGTTGGCGGCAGCTTCCACATCGCGCGACTGCACGAATTCGATACTGATATCGGAAGAGCCGTTGCGGCTGCGCGCCTCGATGGTCTCGATGCCTTCGATGCCGGCCAGCGCGTCTTCCAGCACCTGGGTGATGCGGCTCTCCACCACCGCGGCCGAGGCGCCGGTGTATTCCACGTCCACCGACACGATCGGAGGGTCGATCGCCGGCAACTCGCGCAAGGTCAGCCGGGTGAACGACATCACCCCCAGCACGATCAGCAGCAGGCTCATCACCACCGCCATCACCGGGCGGGTAATGGACAGGTCGGAGAGCTTCATCGTGCTGCCTGCGGGCGCGCCGCTGCCGGCGCTGGCGCGGCCTGATCGACCACCTTCAGGCCCGGACGCAGCTTGCCGGTGCCGTCGACCACGATGCGCTCACCGGCCTTGACCCCGTCGAGAATTTCCACCTTGCCGTCGCGGCGCTCGCCCAGGCGCACGTCGGCGCGCTCCACGCTGCTGTCGGGCTTGACCCGGAACACGTAGGACTCGCGCCCCACCTGCACCACCGCAATCTCCGGGATCACCACCGCCTGCCGCGCCGGCTGGAACAGGCGCACATCCAGCAACATGCCCGGGCGCAGGCGGCGGTCGCCGTTGGGGAAGTCGGCCCGCACCGTCACCGAGCGGGTGGTCTCGTCGATACGCGAATCGATCGCCGCCACCACGCCTTCGAACTGCTCGCCCGGATACGCCGCCGCGGTGCCATTGACGGTATTGCCGAGCTGCACCAGGCCGAACTGCGACTCGGGCACCTGGAAGTCCACGTACATGCGCGCCACATCGTCCAGCGTGGCGATCACCGTGCTGGAGGTGATCAACGAGCCCGGGCTGATCTGGCGGATGCCGAGCACGCCGGAAAACGGCGCGCGCACCTCGCGGTCGGTGATTTCCGCGCGCATCTGCTGCACGCGCGCCTGCGCCGCATCGCGCAGCGCGCGTTGCGTATCGACAGTGGATTTGGCCACCAGCTGCTGGCCAACCAGGCTCAACTGGCGCCGGTACAGCTGGTCGGTTTCCTCGAAGGTGGCCTGCGCGGCCGTCAGTGCCGCCTGCTGCGAATTGCCGCGCAGCCGCAGCAGCAGCTGCCCGGCCTTGACCTCGTCGCCGCTGTCGAAATTGACCTGCTCCACCACATCGCTCACCGCCGCGGTCAGCGCCACCGATTCGCGCGCACGCACGGTGGCGATCGACTGCACGGTCGAGTTCCAGGGTTGGGTGGTCACCGCCTGCACAGAGACCGGGATGGGTTTGGCGGCGGCCGGCGCGGCGGCCTCACGGCTACAACCGGCCAGCGCGACGGCCAACAAGAGCGCTGCGCCGAAACGCGCGCTGGGTCGAACAAGCATCAGAACATCCTGGCGGGGTACGTCGAAAGTTTAACGACCTAGCCGCCATGGAGTTGACAGAAAGGGCGTGCTTTGCACCATGACCAAAGACCCTTGCTGTCGTCGGCGCGATGCGCTGGCCAGCGCAGCCACCAACACGGCGGCGTAGCTGCCGGATGGGTGCTGCCACCGCTCGGCCGCTGCATGTACGCGTTCATGCATTACGGCGTCGCGTTGCCCACACCCACCTGACGCCTGCCGCTATGTCCTGTCAGCCCCGCTCAGCGTTCCAGCCCGAGAAACTCGAGCACATGACGCGCCAGCGCCTCTACGTTCTCACCATCGGCGTGAAGATGGACCTCCGGCGCCTCCGGGGCCTCGTAGGGCGAATCGATGCCGGTGAAATTGGGAATCTGCCCGGCCCGCGCCTTGCGGTACAGCCCCTTCACATCGCGCGCCTCGGCGACCGCCAGCGGCACGTCCACGAACACCTCGACGAACTCCCCGGCATCGAAGCGCTCGCGCGCCAGCTGCCGCTCGGCGCGGAACGGCGAGATGAAGCTCACCAGCACGATCAGGCCGGCATCGGCCATCAGCCGCGCCACCTCGGCCACGCGGCGAATGTTTTCCACACGGTCTTCGTCGGTGAAGCCCAGATCGCGGTTGAGCCCGTGGCGCACGTTGTCGCCGTCCAGGATGAAGGTGTGATAGCCCAGCGCATGCAGGCGCTTGTCGACCAGGTTGGCGACGGTGGACTTGCCCGCGCCCGACAGGCCGGTGAACCACAGCACGCGCGGGGTCTGGCCCTTGATACGCGCGCGCGCGGCGCGATCCACGTCCAGATGCTGCCAATGCACGTTGCCGGCACGACGTAGCGCAAACTCCAGCGTGCCGGCGGCCACGGTCGCATTGCTCTGCCGGTCGATCAGGATGAAACCGCCCAGCACGCGGTTGCGCGCGTACGGCGAGAACGCAATCGGCTCATCCAGCGCCAGATTGCAGTAGCCCACCTCATTGAGCTCCAGCCTCTTGGCGGCCAGCCGCTCCTGCGTGTTCACATCGACCTTGTGCTTGATCTCGCTGATGCTCGCGGTAACCGTGCGCGTGCCGATCTTCAGCCAGTACGGGCGCCCCGGCAGCAAGGCCGCATCGTCCATCCACAGCAGATGCGCGGCGAACTGGTCGGCCACTTCCGGCGGGTCGTCGACGGCGGCAATGATGTCGCCGCGGCTGATATCGATCTCCTCGCGCAAGGTCAGCGTGACCGCCTGGCCGGCGCGTGCGCTGTCCACCTCGCCGTTGGCATCCAGCACCGATGCCACCTGCGTGCGGCGCCCGGACGGCACCACCACCACGGCATCGCCCACCCGCACCTGCCCGGCCGCGATGGTGCCGGCGTAGCCGCGGAAGTGCTGATGGGGGCGATTGACCCACTGCACCGGCAACCGGAAGCCGCTGCCGGCTTCCGGCGTCTCCACGTGCACGGTGTCGAGATGCTGCAGCAGATGCGGGCCGCGGTACCACGGCATCCGCGCCGATGGGCTGGACAGATTTTCGCCAGCCAGTGCCGACAGCGGAATGCACTGCACATCGGCGATGCCCAGCTGTGCGGCCAGCACGCGATAGCCCTCGGCGATGTCGGCGAAGACCTGCGCGTCGTAGTCCACCAGGTCCATCTTGTTGACCGCCAGCACCACGTGGCCGATGCCCAGCAACGACACGATGTAACTGTGCCGGCGCGTCTGCGCCAGCAAGCCCTTGCGCGCGTCCACCAGCACCACCGCGACATCGGCAGTGGATGCGCCGGTGGCCATGTTGCGCGTGTACTGCTCATGCCCGGGGCAGTCGGCGACGATGAACTTGCGCTGGTCGGTATCGAAATAGCGGTACGCCACATCGATGGTGATGCCCTGCTCGCGCTCGGCGGCCAGCCCGTCCATCAATAACGCATAGTCGATGCCCTCGCCCTGCGTGCCATGCCGCCGGCTATCGCTTTCCAGCGCGGCAAGCTGATCGTCGAACAGGCGCTTGCTGTCGTACAGCAGGCGCCCGATCAAGGTGCTCTTGCCATCGTCCACACTGCCGCAGGTGATGAAGCGCAACAGCGGCTTGGCTTCGTGTTGATGCAGGTAGGCGCTGATCGCGCCGGGAATCGGGAGTGGGGAATCGGGAATCGCAAAGGCGTCCTCCTCCGTCGTAACGTCTGCAGCAAACTGCTGTTGCGATTCTCCAATCCCGAATCCCGATTCCCGGCCCATCAAAAATACCCCTCAAGCTTCTTCTGCTCCATCGACGCACCTGGCGCATGATCGATCATGCGGCCCTGGCGTTCGGAGCTGGTGCTGACCAGCATTTCGGCGATCACCGCTTCCAGCGTGTCTGCGGTCGATTCGATCGCGCCGGTGAGCGGATAGCAGCCCAGCGTGCGGAAGCGCACCGAGCGCAGCTGCGGCGTCTCGCCGTCGTGCAGCGGCAGGCGGTCGTCGTCGACCATGATCCAGGCGCCGTCGCGCTCCACCACCGGGCGCGGCGCGGCGAAATACAGCGGCACCACCGGTATCCGTTCGCGGTAGATGTAGAGCCAGATATCCAGCTCGGTCCAGTTGGACAGCGGAAACACGCGCACGCTTTCGCCGGGTTTCGTGCGCGCGTTGTACAGATTCCACAATTCCGGGCGCTGGTTCTTGGGGTCCCAGCGATGACGCGCGTTGCGGAACGAGAACACGCGCTCCTTGGCGCGCGATTTCTCCTCGTCGCGGCGCGCCCCGCCGATCGCCGCGTCGAAGCCGCCCTGCTCCAGCGCCTGCTTCAGGCCCTGGGTCTTCATGATGTCGGTATGCACTGCCGCGCCGTGGCTGATCGGGCCGACGTCCTGGGCGATGCCGTCGGGGTTGATGTGCACGCGCAGGTCCACGCCGGTCTCGGCAGCACGCTGATCGCGGAAGGCGATCATCTCGCCGAACTTCCAGCGCGTGTCCACATGCAGCAACGGGATCGGTGGCGGCGACGGCGCGAACGCCTTGAGCAGCAGATGCAGCAGCACCGAGCTGTCCTTGCCCACCGAATACAGCATCACCGGGGCCCGGAATTCGGCGGCGACCTCGCGCAGGATGTGGATGCTTTCGGCCTCGAGCCGATCCAGGTGTGACAGGGGCAGCAGAGTCATCAGGGTGTCGTGGGCGTCGGCGGGCAGACCAGCCGATGGTAGGGCAAGGCGCCGCAGTGTGTGGCGCGGGCCGCCCACACCCAAATAAGCGGCCGGCATAACGCGATAACGGCTCATCCTTTCTGGCCGCGGCAACGCTTCCCTAACATCACTGGTCTCATCAACCGCCCTGGATCCGAATGACCGCCGCCAGTTCCGCGCTACCGCCCAGCCCCTTGCCCGACGAGCGCAAGGCGCTGCTGGAACGGTTGGTCGACGGCCTGGATGCCGCATCGCTGTGGTGGCTGTCCGGCTACACCGCCGGGCTGGCACAAGGCCAGCCGCCGCGCTCGCTGGCGGTGTTGCCGGGCGGCCAGCCGCACGCGCCGGCACAGGAAAGCCAGCGCCTGACCGTGCTGTACGGCAGCCAGACCGGCAATGCACGCCGGGAGGCCGAGCAGCTGGCGGCCGAGGCCGAGGCCGCCGGCCTGAGCGTGCGTCTGCTACGTGCCGATCAGTACCCCACCCGCGAATTGGCCAGCGAGCGGTTGCTCTACGTGGTCATCAGCACCCAGGGCGAAGGCGACCCGCCGGACGACGCGATCGGGCTGGTGGAATTCCTGGCCAGCCGCCGCGCGCCCAAGCTGCCCGAGCTCAAGTACGCGGTGCTCGGCCTGGGCGATTCCAGTTACGCCGATTTCTGCGGCATCGCACGCCGCATCGACGACCGCCTGGCCGAGCTTGGCGGCAGCCGCGTGCAGCCGCGCGGCGAAGCCGACCTGGATATCGACAGCGTCGCTGCGCCCTGGCGCACGCAGGCGCTCAAGCACGCACGCGAGCAGCTCAGGGGCGGCCCGCCATCGGCCACCATCACGCCGTTGCGCAGCAGTGCAGCCGCACCGGTGTGGTCGCATCAGCAGCCCTTCCCCGCCGAATTGCTGGCCAACCAGATCGTCAGCGGGCGCGACTTCAAGGGCCCGCAGTTCCGCGTCTACGCCTTGCCGAGCAAGCGCGTGCGCCATCTGGAATTTTCGCTGGAAGGCAGCGGACTGAGCTACGAGCCCGGCGATGCGCTGGGCATCCGCCATCGCAATCCGCCCGCGCTGGTGGATGCGGTGCTCGAAACGCTGCGCTTAGACAGTCATGCCGCGGTCACCGTCGGCGAAGAGACTCTGGCCCTGCACGAGTGGCTGGCCACCCGGCGCGAACTGACCAAGCTGTCGCGGCCGCTGCTGGCCGCACATGCCGAGCGTGCGCGCGCCGACGAGCTGCAAGCGCTGCTCGCCCCGACCCAGACCGCCGGCCTGGCGTCATTGCTTGCCGATCACCAGTTGATCGACGTGCTGCGACGCTGGCCGGCGGATTGGGACCATGCCGGCCTGCTGGCCGCGCTGCGTCCGCTCACCCCGCGCCTGTACTCGATCGCCTCCAGCCGCAAGCGCGTGGGCGAGGAAGTGCACCTGGTGGTGGACGAACTAACCTATCAGGCGCACGGGCATGCGCACCTGGGCTCGGCCAGCGGCTTTCTGGCCGCATTGCGCGAAGGCGATACCGCACCGGTCTACATCGAGCCGAACGCGCGCTTTCGGCTGCCGGCCGATACCGATCGCGACATCCTGATGATCGGCCCGGGCACCGGCGTGGCGCCGTTCCGCGGCTTCGTGCAGGAGCGCGCCGAAACCGGCGCCAAGGGCCGCAACTGGCTGTTCTTCGGCGCCCAGCATTTCAATACCGATTTCCTGTATCAGGCCGAATGGCAACAGGCCTTGCAGCGCGGCGAACTGCACGCGCTGGAAGTCGCGTTCTCGCGTGACCAGGCCGAAAAGATCTATGTACAGCATCGCCTGCGCGCGCGCGGCGCCGAGGTCTACGCCTGGCTGCAGGGCGGTGCGCATCTGTACGTATGCGGCGCCATCGGCATGGGCAAGGACGTGCACGCCGCCCTGCTCGACATCGTCGCCACCCACGGCGCACTCGATGCCGAAGCCGCCGCGGCGTATCTCACCCAGCTGCAGGTGGAGGGGCGGTATGCGCGTGATGTCTATTAGTGCTGGGAATCGGGATTGGGGAATCGGGAATGGATACAGCCCGCAACTGAGCTTTCCCGGCAGACCAAGCAGCTTTCTACGATTCCCTATTCCCTATTCCCGATTCCCATGAGCCATTCTGTCGAAGACATCAAATCCGAAAGTCGCCGTCTGCGCGGGTCGCTGGAACAGAGCCTGGCCGATGCGGTGACCGGTGCGTTGCGCGAGGACGATCAGACCCTGATCAAGTACCACGGCAGCTACCAGCAGGACGATCGCGACATCCGCGATGAGCGGCGTCGGCAGAAGCTCGAACCGGCGTATCAATTCATGATCCGCACCCGTACGCCGGGTGGGGTGATCTCGCCCACGCAGTGGCTGGCGCTGGATGGCATCGCCACGCGTTACGCCAATCATTCGCTGCGCATCACCACGCGCCAGGCGTTCCAGTTCCACGGCGTGATCAAGCGCGAGCTCAAGGCGACCATGCAGGCGATCAACGCCACCTTGATCGATACGCTGGCCGCCTGCGGCGATGTCAATCGCAATGTGCAGGTCGCGGCCAATCCGCTGCTGTCGCAGGCGCATGCCACGCTGTATGCCGATGCCGCGCGGGTGTCCGAGCATCTGTTGCCCAACACCCGTGCGTATTACGAGATCTGGCTGGACGAAGAGCGCGTGTCAGGCTCCGGCAACGAAGAAGAGCCGATCTACGGCGACCGTTATCTGCCGCGCAAGTTCAAGATCGGTTTCGCCGCGCCGCCGCTCAACGATGTGGACGTATTCGCCAACGACCTGGGCTTCATCGCGATCCTGCGCGACGGCGAATTGCTCGGCTACAACGTCAGCATCGGCGGCGGCATGGGCGCCAGCCATGGCGATGCGGAAACCTGGCCGCGCGTGGCCAATGTCGTCGGGTTCGTCACCCGCGATCAGTTGCTGGAGGTGGCCACCGCCGTGGTCACCACCCAGCGCGACTTCGGCAACCGTGCGGTGCGCAAGCGCGCGCGCTTCAAGTACACCATCGACGATCACGGCCTGGACACCATCGTGGCCGAGATCGAACGTCGTGCCGGCTTTGCGTTGCAACCCGCCAGGCAGTTCGCGTTCGAGCACAACGGCGATCGCTACGGCTGGGTCGAGGGCGACGATGGTCTGTCGCATCTGACCCTGGCCCTGCCTGCCGGGCGCATCGCCGATACCGACACCGCTGCGCACCTGAGCGGCCTGCGCGCGATTGCGCAATTGAACGTCGGCCAGTTCCGCATGACGCCCAACCAGAACCTGGTCATCGCCGGCGTGCTGGCCAGCGAGCGCGCGCGCGTCGATGCCCTGGTCGCGCAATACGGCCTGGATGCCGGCAATCGCGCGCCCACCGCGCTGGCACGCGGCGCGATGGCCTGCGTGTCGCTGCCGACCTGCGGGCTGGCGATGGCCGAGGCCGAACGCTACCTGCCCGATTTCAGCGCGGCCCTGCAGCCGGTGCTGGAGCAACATGGGCTGGCCGACACCCCGATCGTGCTGCGCCTGTCCGGCTGCCCGAATGGCTGCTCGCGCCCGTATCTGGCCGAGATCGCGTTGGTGGGCAAGGCACCCGGCCGCTACAACCTGATGCTGGGCGGCGACCGCCGCGGCCAGCGCCTGAACACGCTGTACCGCGAAAACATCACCGAAGCGGACATTCTCGCCGCACTGGAACCGTTGCTGGCGCGCTATGCGGCCGAACGCGATCAGGCCGGCGACGAAGGCTTCGGCGATTTCCTGCATCGCAGCGGCCTGATCGCGTTGCCGCCCTACCCCACACACCGTCACCTCGACCTGGAATTGCTCGCATGACCGCGCTGCCTGCTGCATCGATCACTGCGTCCGCGCTGGACGACCTGGACGCGCTCAACGCGCAACTGGAAGGCCTGCGCGCCGACGAGCGCGTGGCCTGGGCACTGCAACACGGCCCGCAGGAGGCGGCACTGTCGTCCAGCTTCGGCGCGCAGTCGGCGGTCACGCTGCACCTGCTCACCCAACAGCGCCCGGACATTCCGGTGATCCTGATCGATACCGGCTACCTGTTTCCGGAAACCTATCGGTTTGCCGATGCGCTGGCCGACCGGCTCAAGCTCAACCTCAAGGTCTATCGCCCGCTGGTCAGCCGTGCCTGGATGGAAGCGCGCCATGGCCGCCTGTGGGAACAGGGCATGGTCGGCATCGACCAGTACAACAACCTGCGCAAGGTCGAGCCGATGCGCCGCGCATTGGACGAGCTCAACGTGGGCACCTGGTTCACCGGCCTGCGCCGCAGCCAGTCCGGTGGCCGCGCACAGACGCCGATCGTGCAAAAGCGCGGTGAGCGCTACAAGGTCAGCCCGATCGCCGACTGGACCGACCGCGACGTGTGGCAATACCTGCAGGCGCACGACCTGCCCTACCATCCGCTATGGGAACAAGGCTACGTGTCCATCGGCGACTTCCACACCACACGCCGCTGGGAGCCGGGCATGCGCGAGGAGGACACGCGCTTCTTCGGGTTGAAGCGCGAATGCGGCATCCACGAGGACATCTGAGCGCGGCGCAGCGCGCGCTCGTTACGAAGCGGGCCTGCACCACTACGCGTCAAGTTTGCCGGTGGGCACACCGCCAAGCGCATCCCTGACTCGGCGCGTCCGCAGCGCATTAGGTGACGCGCACGTGCTCATGCCGCGGGAACACGTGCCTGACTGCGCTGCATCCAGTAGCGGTCGAACAGCCACATCAGCAATAACGACACCCCGACCAGCGGGAAGATCAGCCCGCAGATCACCAGCAGCACCAGCAGACCGCGCAGCGTGCGCGGATCGGCCGGCAGCGGCGGCACGCCCAATCCACCGACCGGGCGACGCTTCCACCACATCACCCCGGCGCTGACGCATAACAACACGATCGCCGCGCACGCAAACAACAAAATCAACTGATTGGCGGTGCCGTATTGCTGGCCCAGATGCACGTTGATGCCCCATTCCAGCGCGCGCCCCACTGGCCCGTAATCGCGATAGCGCATGTCCAGCAGCACCGCACCGCTGTACTGATCCAGATGGATCACGCGCTGGCGCTGCAGGTCGGCCGGATAGACCGAGGCGGTGTACACCCCGGTGGCGCCACGCGGTGGCGAGACGCTGTAGCCCGGTACGATGCCGAGCGCATCGAACCGCGCCATCGCCGCATCCAGCCCGATTGCACCGTGACCGGGCGCAGCGACATTGCCGGTGCCGCCGTGCGCGGCATGTTCCGACTGCACCGCATGTTCTGACGGGCTTGGCTGTCCCGCGTGTCCCGAATGTTCCGAATGTTCCGAATGTTCCGCATCCGCCAGCGTCACATCCACCCGCCCGTCATGCAGACCCTCATCCACCCCCGCGGCTCCACGCCCAGGCACCGCTGACTCCGGCACACGCGCCTGCCGCAACGACCACGCCGGATCGGTCGTCTCGGACAAACGCTGTTGCGACATCGGCTGCTGCACCCGCACACCGGCCGGATACCCGAAATCCTGCCCATTGACCCAGCGATTGACCTGCGCGCCCCACAGCCACGACCACGGCATCCCAGTCAGCGCCAGGAACAGCAACACCGCCCCGACGCCGGCACCGGTGACCGTATGCAGATCGCGCCAGAACAGCCGCTGCCCCGGCGTGCCGCGCACGCTGACCACCCCGCCGCGGCGCCCGCGCGGCCACCACAGATACACACCGGTCAACACCAGCACGATCGCCCAGCCCGCCGCCATTTCGATCAGGCCGCGCGCAAGCGGCCCGATCAACTCAAGACTGTGCAACCGGCGGATCGTCCAGGCCAGGGTGCCGTGCTCGGGCAGCGCGCCGAGCACGTGTGCGCGATACGGGTCGACATACACCACCTGCCGCACAGCGTGCGTGTCGACCAGCCCGATCTCGGCACTGGCATCGGCACGTGCGGGCGTGGTGTAACGAAACAAGCTGCCGCCATACCTGCGCTGCGCCGCATCGACCAGGCGTTGCGCAGACACCCGCCGCTCGCCCACCGATACGACCTTCAAGCCATGGTGCACGCTGCGGTCGATCGCATCCTGGTACAGGAATGCCGCACCGGTCAGCGCCAGCCAGACGATGAAGGGCAGCACCAGCAAACCGGCATAGAAGTGCCAGCGCCACACCGCGCGATAGAAGCGCCAGCGGCCATCCCGGCGCGGATCGGTGACGCGGCCATCGCCCATGATTGCGCGCATCAGAAGCTCCAGTCCCAGGACAGCGACAACGCACGTCCATCGCCCGGCGAATAGCCGGAACTACCGGTGTCGTACCACGCATACACGTACGCGCGATCGGTGACATTGCGCAGCTGCAGGCTGAGCGCGTTGCGTGCATCCAGGTTCCAGCGCGCGCCCAGATTGAGCAGGGCGTAACCACCGGTGCGCCCCAGCGTATTGCTGCGCTCCAGATAATAATCGCCTTGCGCATTGCCCCAGGCGCTCAGCTGCACCGCCGCGGTGAGCTGCCATTCCAGCCCGGCGGTGGCCAGCCAATGCGGCACGTTTTCGATCTCCTTGCCGCGCGTGGCCGGCGCACTCGGGTCCGGCGTGGCAATGCTGGCCTTCTGCCGCGAATACGACATCCAGGCCCGCCAGTGTTCGGCCGGCTGCAGGTTCAGTTGCGCATCCCAGCCGCGCCGCAGCGTGCGCCCGACATTGGCCACATCGCCGACACCGGCCACGCCATTGACGCCCAGGATGGTGGCGACTTCGCCGGAAGCGCGTTGCTCCCAATACGCCAGGCGGCCGTCCATCAGCGCCGATGGCGCGAACTTGAAACCGGCCTCCCAGCCGTCATTGATCGACGGGCCGAGATTTGCCGGCTGGCGCCGGTACGCGCCATCGCCGCTGCCGATCTGGAAGCTGCGCCCCCAGTTCGCGTACACGCTGCTTTGCCCGGCCAGCCGATAGCTGGCACTGAACTTGGGCTGCTTGATGGTGCCGTAGTCGTACGTCGGTGCGTAAATGCCGGCACGCACATCGTGCAGTTGCCCATCGACACGGTCGATGCGATAGCCCGGCACCAACTGCAGCCGCTCGACCGGGGTCAGCACCGCCTGTACGTAAGCCCCGCGCGTGCGCAGGTCGTAGTCCCAATCGCGCAATTGCGCGCCGCGCACCCGGGCCACGGTGCGGTAGCGCTGCGACTGATTGTCCTGCCACTGCGCATCCACGCCGGCTTCCAGATTGGCCGCCAGCGCGCCCCAATCCGGCTGCCAGTTGCCGCGCAACAGCAGGCCGCGATGGGTTTCATCGGTATCGCGTTCCTGCTGCAGGCCGGCTGCGGAAAAGCGCACCCAGCGCCGATTGCGGTAATCGTTCTGGTAGGCCTTGGCGCTCCACTGCGCAGCGGCGCCCAGCGTGCCGTCCGCGTGCAACGAGGTCTGCCGCAGCTGGCGTTCGCTGCGATCGTCCTGCGCATACGCCGGAGAACTACGTGGCGCCGCGCGTGCGCTGGCCGCATCCAGATAGCCGGCTTCCAGTGCGTGATTGTCGTAGTAACGCGTGGTGAGCCCGGCACGGAAGCCGCCATCGGGGTCGGTATAGAACCATTTGCCGGCCACGCTGCGTTTGCGCGCGTCGGCGTGTTCGCGATAACCATCGGAATCGCGCCAGGCCAGCACATAGTTTTGGCTCCATGCGCCATGTTCGAAGCCCTTGCCCAACTGCACCTCGCGCGTACCGAAACTGCCCGCCGTCACGCTCAGGCGGCCATCGTTGCCGCCGGTACGGGTCAGCACATCCACGCTGCCGGCGATCGCATGCAGACCGTAGCGCGCATCGTTGGTGCCGCGCACGATCTCGATCGCGCTGATGTCCTGCGCAAACACCGCATCCAGATACGGCATGCCGCCGGCATTGTCGTTGCTGGGGATGCCGTCGATCAGCAGCTTCACCGCATTGATGCGTCCCTCGCCATTGAAACCACGGAACGAGAACCGCCCCGCATCGGTGCCCATGCGGAACTGGGTGACCTGCACGCCCGGCGCACGCATCAACAGCTCCCAGCTGTAGTCCACGTGCTGATCGTGCAGCAGCTCGCCACCGATCACATCCACCGAACTCAGCACGCGTGCCGTGCTCGGGCTGCGCTGGGGTTGCGCGCTCACCTGCACCTTGCCCAGGGTCAATGCCGCATCCTGCGCCTGCACAGTGCAGACAGGCCCCCATACCAGCGCCAACGATGGCGCGTACCACAGCGTTTTCAATAATCGCAACCGCATGACCAACCCTTCGCCGTGCCGGCACGGCAACACCGCCGTGCACCGCGGCAACACAGCGGGCACAGGCATCACTTCAGGAGAGCGGGTCGTCCATGCGACTGCATGCAGGCGCGCCGGAAGATCCGGCACGCAATCGCTACAACGCAACGGACGCCCGCGATGGGGCCAGACTCACGCGTACAGCGGCGGCCCACGTGCCCCGAGTGCGGCCCAGCGCACCGTCGATGCTGCGCGCGCCTGCCTGTGCACCGGCGCCGGCGCTGGCCGCGCTTGCAGCAGGCACAGCACCAGCAACGCCAGCCACGGCAGCAGGCGCGCGGCCAGCACGCAGTAATCGCAGGCTTCACCATGCGCGCCGGCGTGGTCGCCGGTGTTCGGCTTGGCGGGCGATGCAGCGGCGGCGTGATGGTGCGCGGCCGTCTGCGCCGGCAGGGCCTGATGATCGGTATGCAGCGACCCACCGGCGTCCAGCGCCGGCCCGCTCATACACATCGGCTCAGGCGACTGCGCCTGGCTCCAACGGCTGACCAGCGGCGCCACCAGCATCAGCAGCACCGCCAGACAGGCAAGCAGATGCAGGCAAGGGTGGCGGCGGAGCGAAGGCATTGCGCGAGTGTAAGCCGCCGCGTGCCGCAGGGGCGATGGTGGCGGCCGGTGCGCGACCGCATGTCGCACCCGTCAGCAGCGGTCGACCCGCCGGACAGAATGCCCAGTGACGCGCGTTCTGGTCGGGCGACATCTGCCGGCCTGATCGCGAAAATCGCCGACGCACAGGTACAACCCTGAAGGATCGATGCACCGCCGTTGTCGAGGTCGGTAGTCACAGTTCCAGCAGTGGACGTGACAGCGCGCACATGGCAGGCCCTGGCATGCCCTATGCTTATACGTCATCCATCCACCTGCGCGCGCATGAGCACCGTCCTGTCCGACCCAGCGGCCGAGCCCCTTCCCTGTGCTGCCAAGCCGCCGAGCGAGGCATTGCGCCTTCAGGCGCTGCGCAGTTACGGCATTCTCGACACGCCGCGCGAGGCCGCCTTCGAAGACATCACCAGGCTGGCCTCGATCATCTGCCAGACCCCGATCGCGCTGATCAGCCTGGTGGATGCCGAGCGGCAGTGGTTCAAGAGCGAACTCGGCATGGGCGAGCGCGAAACGCCGCTATTCAAGTCGATGTGCGCACACGCACTGCTCGACAGCGACGTGCTGGTGGTGCCGGACACCCGCGAGGATGTGCGCTTCGCGCGCAATCCGTTGGTGACCGGCGAGGCGCCGTTGCATTTCTATGCCGGTGCCGTGCTCAAGACCAGCGAAGGTCTGCCGCTGGGCACGGTTTGCGTGCTCGACCGCCAACCGCGCCAGCTCAGTGCCGAACAGGTCGATGCGCTGCGCGCACTCGCGCGCCAGACCATGGCACAGCTGGAACTGCGCCGCGCGCTGCAGGTGGCCGAAGAATCCGACCGCTACCGCAGTCGTCTGATGGCCATCGCCGGGCACGACCTGAAGACCCCGCTGCGCACCGCCGCCTACGCCATCGACAAGATGCGCCGGCATGCCAATGTCGATTCGGTGCCGACCCTGGTCACCGCGCGCGATGCGATCAATCTGGTGGCACGCAACCTCGACGAGCTGGCCGCCCTGGCGGCCGCCAGCGAGACCGCCACGCCGGATCTGCAACCGCTGGCGCTGGAAGATGTGCTGCATTCGGTGCTGGGTGTGTGGCGGCAACCGGCGATCGACAAGTGCCTGGCCTTGCGCCACGTGCCCACCTCGCTACGCGTGCGCAGCCACCCCACGCTGCTGACCACCTTGCTCGGCAATCTGATCGGCAACGCGGTCAAGTACACCGAACGCGGGCGCGTGCTGGTCGGCGTCCGGCGTCGCCCCGGCCACGCGGTGGTGGAAATCATCGACAGCGGCATCGGCCTGAACCTGGACCACCCCGAACAGGTGTTCCAGGCCTTCCGCCAGGCCGACCCACGCAGCGACGGGTTGGGCATCGGCCTGTGGATCGTGCACCGCACCGCCGAGACCCTGGGCTGCGAAGTGGATGTACGCCCACGCCCGGGCGGCGGCACCTGCTTTTCGGTACGCATTCCGCTGGCCTGACCAGCGCGCTCGGTAGCGCCGGGCCAGACCGAGTCAGCGCAGCAGGTGGGCGCTGCTTGCCGGCATTGCGTAGACCGGCAACGCCATGCAGCCGATGCCGCGCAAAAAAAAGGCGGACCCGGGCTCCCGACCCGGATCCGCCGCCAAGCACGCCAGGTCTCTCCCCAGGGACCCGGGTGCGCCAGTCGTTCCATTGCGCAGCCTCGCGCAACGGTGATGCGACAGCGCTAGCAACCGCTTGGCGACACTGACAAACAAACCGGAGATGCGATGTGCCGCATCGCCGGTCCTGCGCCGTCCACCCCTAGACGTCCGAGAGTGTCGCGTGATGGTTGCTATAAGGATTTACGACAGCGCAGCGCGCAACTTGATGCGACCAGGCCACCCCGCCGCCACGGCCCTGACAGCTGTAGGGGGAATCACTGACAGCGCGCATTTCGGCGAGCGCGCACCGCTTCACAAGCGATTGATAGAACAAGGATTTTCTAGAAAGCGGACGCTGCAGCGCAGCATTCCGATGTGCGTTCGCAGGCTGTCTCAGAGCCCGGAATCGGCCGCATCCTGGCGCGCGAACCAGTCCGACGAATGCACCTCTTCCGTCGCAACCTCCAACAGCTGGCGCAGCACCGCCAGCGGAATCTGCACCTGGGTGCCGTTAGCCTGCAGTTCCACCCACAACGATTCGTCCCGGGAATCGGCCAGCACCGTCAGTACCGCATGCTCGCGGCCCTCGACGCTTGCTGACAGCTGCAAGGCCATACCGCCGTCCTGGTCGGGCGACCACAGCCGGCTAAGGGGCGGACGCAGTGGCTCGGTCATCGGTTGCAGTGCCTCACAGTGGCGAACAGGGATCGCGCGCAGCAGTACTCCCGGCGCACAGGTCGCAGTGTACGAACAGTCGCCATCGATTCCGCACACTGACCGCCAGCATGACGCAGCTGCACGGTTGCTACGTGGACGTACTTGCGGTGTGTGTCATGCCGGTACGCGCGCAAGCGCCCGCAGCCGAAACCGGCAGAGATCGTCTGCGGGTAGATCGATGCGAGGTGCCGCATACGCTCTTCACCGCAACTGATTCGCAGGCCACGCCTTCGCTTTTCCTGCAAACACCCCGACACCAATCGGTGGTCTTGCGCGCGTGCCGGCGTGGGACCTTATGCGGCATGGATGCCGCATAAGAGCTACATGGACGTACTTGCGGCGTGTCCCACGCCGGTACGCGTGCACGCGCGCCCTCAGTGACCGAAGCATTCCCCCAGACACAGCAGACGTCACGATCAAGTTTGGTCGACGCGGCCCCATATCGGCAGGCAACACCTTCGCTTTTCATGCAGACACCGGCACCACTCGGAGGTGCTTGCGCGCGTACCGGCCTGGGACCTTATGCGGCATGGATGCCGCATAAGAGCCTACATGGACGTACTTGCGGCGTGTCCCATGCCGGTACGCGTGCAGGCGCCCTCAGTGACCGAAGCATTCCCCCGGACACAGCAGACGTCACGATCAAGTTTGGTCGACGCGGCCGCAGATCGGCAGGCAATGCCTTCGCTTTTTCTGCAGACACCCCGACACCAATCGGTGGTGCTTGCGCGCGTGCCGGCGTGGGACCTTATGCGGCACGGATGCCGCATAAGAGCCTACATGGACGAACTTGCGGCGTGTCCCACGCCGGCACGCGTGCAGGCGCCCCTCAGTGACCGAAGCATTCCCCCCGACACAGCAGACGTCGTGAGCAAGCGTGCTCGAGACGCGCTGCAATCTTCGGCAGGCAGCTCAGCTGGTAATGGTCTGGGTCAGCGATTCCCAGGTCGGCGGCAGCGGCCAGGCCGGGGCCTGGTTGCCGTCCAGCACGCGGCGCAGGTCGCGCTTGTCGATCTGCGGTGCCAGCACGTGCACCAGATCCAGGGCGTAGTCGCGTAGCACGCGGTCGCGCGGCAGCACTGCCCAGGCAATGCACTCGGCGATCGGCGCCGGTGCCGGCCAGGCGCGCAGGTCCTCGTCGCTGGCGCTCACCGCCATCTCCGCCACCAGCCCGACGCCCAGCCCGGCACGCACATAGGTCTTGATCAGGTCCGCATCCAGCGCGGTCAGCGCGATGCTCGGCTCCAGCCCGACCTGCGCGAATGCGCGCTGCAGCGACGAGCCCGGCCGCGTGGAGGATTCGTAGCTGATCAACGGGTGCTGCGACAAGGCCTGCATGTCCGGCGCGGTGCGCACCTGATCCAGCGCATGGCCGCGCGGCACGATCACCAGCCGGCGCCAGCGATACAGCGGCACCGCGATGCCGGCGCTCGGTTCGCCGCCGGCGGTGCTGACCACTGCGATATCCGCATCGCCCTGGCTGAGCAGATCCAGCGCCGCACTTTCGGCGGCCTGCTGCAGGTGCACGCTGACCTGCGGGTAGGCGTGCTTGATCTGCGCCACCGCCGGCGGCAGCACGAAACGCGCCTGGGTGTGGGTGGTGGTCAGGGTCAGCTGGCCCTGGCTCTCGCGGCGCTGGTTGGCCGCGTAGGTGCGGATGTTGTTGGCTTCCGACAGCACCGAGCGCGCGCGCTCGATCACTTCCACGCCGGCCGGCGTCACCGCATCCAGGCTGCGTCCCTTGCGCACGAACAGCAGAAAGCCCAGTTCGTCCTCCAGCTGCTTGAGCTGCTTGGACAGACCGGGCTGGGTCGCATGCACACGCGCGGCGGCGAGCGTGATGTTGAGCTCGGCATCGGCGATGGCGACCAGATAGCGAAGTTGGGTCAGCGTCATGGGCTTATATCCAAAAAAGCGCGAGGCGCCACCAAGGACTCGACTGTAGAGGAGTTCTGCGGGCCAGCTTATAACCGAACGCTATTTTCAGGGTGTATGAAGTCATTTCCGACCGCTATATGCCGGCGTTACGGTCTGGCCCTCCCCTCTCGATGCGCTGGCCGTGCCCTCTGTGTTCCCGCTTCTTGCCGACCTGCGTGGCCGTGCCGTCCTGGTGATCGGCGGCGGCGCCGAGGCCGAGCACGCCACCGCCGCGCTGCTGCAGGCAGGCGCCGTGCCATTGGTGGGCGCGCCGGAACTCAGCCCGCAACTGCGCGACTGGGCGCAGGCCGGGCGGCTGCGTTGGCTGGTGGGACGGTTCGAGCCGGCATGGCTGGAGCTGCCCGATCAACCGGTCTGGCTCACCATCGCCGCCAGCACCGCGCCGGATCTCAACGATGCCCTGCGTGCCGCGGCCAGCGCGCGCCGCCTGCTTACCCACGACGCCACGCCCGCCGAGTCGGCAGCGCCGCCCGCACGGCCCCCGGTGCCGCGCCCTGCGGTCGGCCGACTCTTGCCCGGCAGCGTGACCCTGGTCGGTGCCGGCCCCGGCGATCCCGGCCTGCTCACCCGGCATGCCGTGCGCGCGCTGCGTCAGGCCGATGTGCTGCTCTACGATCGCCTGGTCAGCCCGCAGATCCTGCAACTGGCCCGGCGCGATGCGCTGCGCGTGGAAGTCGGCAAGGCCGCCCAGGGCCACAGCACGCGCCAGGAGCAGATCCACGCACTGATGCGCGAGCACGCGCGCGCCGGGCGCCGCGTGGTGCGGCTCAAGGGCGGCGACCCGTTCGTGTTCGGCCGCGGCGGCGAAGAGCTGGAATTCCTGCGCGCGCACGGCATCGGCTTCCAGGTCATTCCCGGCATCACCGCCGCGATCGCCTGCGCCGCCTATGCCGGCATTCCGCTCACTCACCGCGACCATGCGCAATCGCTGCGGTTGATCACCGCGCACTGCAAGGATTCGCTGGACACCCTGGACTGGCAGGCGCTCGGCCAGGAACGCCAGACACTGGCGTTCTACATGGGCGTGGCCGGCCTGGACGGCATCCAGCAACGCCTGCTGCAGGCCGGCCGCGCACCCACCACCCCGTTCGCGCTGGTGGAAAACGGCTCGCGCCCGCAGCAACGCGTGATCACCGGCACCCTCGCCAGCCTGGCCGCCACCGCGCAGCAGCACGCCGTGCGCGCCCCGGCGTTGCTGATCCTGGGCGAGGTCGCCGGGCTGGCCGCCAGCCTGCACTGGTTCGGCGCAGCGCCGCTGACCGCGCAGCCGCCCCCGCACTCACCCATCGCAACGCCCGACGCGCCCACACTCGCCCACGCAGCCTGATTCCGACGGAGACCCCATGGCCCTGTACGACAACATCCTCGACACCATCGGCCGCACCCCGGTGGTCAAACTCAACCGGCTCGCGCCCGAGCACGTGACCCTGTACGTCAAGGTCGAGTCGTTCAATCCGGGCGGCTCGGTCAAGGACCGCCTGGCGCTGGCGATCATCCTCGATGCCGAACAGCGCGGCCTGCTCAAGCCCGGCGACACCATTGTCGAAGCCACCTCGGGCAATACCGGCGTGGCGCTGGCGATGGTGGCCGCCGCACGCGGCTACAAGTTCGTCGCCACCATGGTGGAAACCTTCTCGATCGAGCGCCGCAAGCTGATGCGCGCCTATGGCGCCAAGGTGATCCTGACCCCGGCGGCCGAGCGCGGCAGCGGCATGGTGCGCAAGGCCAGGGAGCTGGCCGAGCAGCATGGCTGGTTCCTGGCCAGCCAGTTCGCCAACCCGGCCAATCCGGCCTACCACCGCAATACCACTGCGGCCGAAATCCTGCGCGACTTCGCCGGCCACCGGCTGGACCATTTCGTCACCGGCTGGGGCACTGGCGGCACGCTCACCGGCGTGGGCGAAGTGCTGCGCGTGGCCCGCCCGGAAGTGCGCATCACCGCCACCGAACCGGCCGGCGCTGCGCTATTGCAGGGCCAGGACTGGAAGCCGCACAAGATCCAGGGCTGGACCCCGGACTTCGTGCCGGAAGTGCTCAACCGCGAGGTCGCCCACGAAGTGCTGAGCGTGGAAGACACCGACGCGATCAGCGTGGCGCGCCGCCTGGCCGCCGAAGAAGGCATCTTCACCGGCATCTCCGGCGGTGCCACCGTCGCCACCGCTTTGCGCGTGGCCGAAAGCGCAGTGCCCGGCGCGGTGGTGCTGGCGATGCTGCCCGACACCGGCGAGCGCTATTTCTCCACGCCGCTGTTTGCCGACATCAACGAAGGCTCCGACGACGACTGGCTGGCCGGTCTGCCCTGACCGATCACACAGCGTTGGTTTGCACACACAGGCCGCGCCCACAGCGCGGCCTGTGTGTTTTGGTCGATCCAGTCATCGCGCGGGCCTTCCCCGCACTTCCCAGCATGCACACGCGTGGGGCCGCGGCGACGTCCGGTGGCACTGCGCCCTAGAACACCGGCGCCGCACCTTGCCGACGCCACCTGAATCCCTCGACCCTTGGCCATGCATCGATGACCACGGACCGACGTTGTGGATCCTCGTGTGCAGCACAGCCCGCACTTCGGCCTGCGCGTACTCCCGTCCATGTCAAGGAAACGTTAGGATGGCGGCCGATGCAGGGAGAACCGTCGTGAGCAACCAGCCGTATGGACACAGCGACACCCGCGTTTCGCGGGCGCCATGGCTGGTCAAGATCACCTCGCCTGCGCACTTCGCGCTGGCCCTGGGCATGGGCGCCTGGCTGCAGAGCGCACTGCAGCTGCCATTGCCCGCGCCAACGCCGTTGGCCTGGATCGAGCTGGCCGGCGGCATGATCGCCTGTCTCGGCCTGGCGCTGGCAGTGAGCTGCTTCATCCTGTTCGCGCGTCGGCGCACCACCATCATGCCCAGCGGCCATCCCTCACGGCTGGTGCTGGAGGGCCCGTATCGCTTCACCCGCAACCCGATGTACCTGGCGCTGGTGCTCAGCTATGTGGGCCTGTGCCTGCAGCTTGGCCTGCTGTGGGCGGTCGCCTTGCTGCCGCTGCCCTGGCTGGCCCTGCAGCTGTATGTGATTCCGTTCGAAGAGGCGCGCCTGCGCAACGAATTCGGCCGCCAATACAGCACCTATTGCGCACGCGTGCGGCGCTGGTTGTAAGCCCCCGATCGTGGCGACATCGCTGCTCGGCGATTGAGCGGATTGATCGCATCTGCGGGTTGGCACGCTTCCCGCAGCACGACCGCCACAGCCATTCCCGGCAATCGCAGCAGATGAGATGAATGGGCGCTAGCGTGCCCATTCCGCAACGCGCGCCCCATCACGCGTTCCTCATGCAAATCCCATAATTATCGCGCTATGAAGATCGAAGTCTGGCAAGGCGACATCACCGAACTCGACGTTGACGTCATCGTCAACGCCGCCAACGAATCACTGCTGGGCGGTGGCGGCGTGGATGGCGCCATCCACCGTGCTGCCGGCCCGCGCCTGCTGCAGGCCTGCGAGGCATTGCCGCAGGTGCGTCCGGGCGTGCGCTGCCCCACTGGCGAAATCCGCATCACCGACGGGTTCGATCTCAAGGCACGCCACGTGTTTCATACCGTCGGCCCGGTGTGGCGCGACGGCAAGCACAACGAGCCGGAACAACTGGCCAACTGCTACTGGCAGTCGTTGAAGCTGGCCGAGCAGATGATGCTGCATTCGATCGCGTTCCCGGCGATCAGCTGCGGCATTTACGGCTATCCGCTGTACCAGGCCGCGCGCATCGCCGTGACCGAAACCCGCGACTGGCAGCGCTCGCACAAGGTGCCCAAGCACATCGTGCTGGTGGCCTACAACGAGGCCACGTTCAAGGCCTACCAGCAAGCGCTGGCTGCGCAGGAAACCGCTGCCGCCTGACGCCTGTGCAAGGCAGAGGTTGAAGAGGACGAGCGCCGCAAGGCGCTCGTTGCGTTTGGGGACTTATGCGGGTGCAGTGACCCACACAAATAAAAACGCCGGCATCGCTGCCGGCGTTTTTTCGCTAGGTGTGATCCGGCACTAAAGCGACCGGCACATCGATCAGCCCTTCCACTTGCCCAGCGCGGCCAGGCCGTTTTCCTTGGCGCGCTCATAGATGACCTGCTGCGCCTTGGCGAAGTTGCCGGTCATGTCCTTGGCCCACAGCTTCAGTGCGGCCTGCTGCATTGCGCGGCCGTAGGAGAAGCTCAGCGGCCACGGCAGATTGCCGAGCTGGTGCATCTCGTTGAGGTGCGCGGTGGACTGCTCGTCGGTCTGGCCGCCGGACAGGAACACGATGCCCGGCAGGATCGCCGGCACGGTCGACTTCAGGCACATCACGGTGGACTCGGCCACTTCCTCGACGCTGGCCTGCTCTTCGCAGCCCTTGCCGGAGATGACCATGGAGGCCTTCAGGATGGTGCCTTCGAGCACGACATTCTGCTCATACAGTGCGCCGAACAGCGAACGCAGCGTGGCTTCGGTGACCTCGTAGCAGGTCTCGATGTCGTGGTTGCCGTCCATGATCACTTCCGGCTCGACCATCGGCACCAGGCCTTGCTCCTGGCACAGCGCGGCATAACGCGCCAGCGCATGCGAGTTGGCCTCGATGCAGGTGCCGGACGGGATGTCTTCGCCGATGTTGATGACCGCACGCCACTTGGCGAAGCGTGCGCCCAGCGTGTAGTACTCCTCCAGACGCGCGCGCAGCCCGTCCAGGCCTTCGGTGACCAGCTCGCCCGGCATGCCGGCCAGCGGCTGCGCACCCTTGTCGACCTTGATGCCCGGGATGATGCCGTGGGCGGTCATGTACTCGGCAAACGGCACGCCGTCCTTGGTCTTCTGACGGATGGTCTCGTCGAACAGGATCGCGCCGGAGATGTAGTCGCTCAGCTTGGGCGTGGTCAGCAGCAGTTCGCGGTAGGCGCGACGGTTTTCTTCGATGTTCTCGATGCCGACGCTGGCAAAACGCTTGGCGATCGTGCTGGTCGATTCGTCGATGGCGATGATGCCCTTGCCCGGGGCGACCATGGCCTGGGCGGTTTCGGCAAGCTGTTCGATGCTCATGTAGTTCCTGTGGCAGCTGCGGGGGAGAACGAAAGTATAGCGACGAAAGTTGCAGACATTCCTTCACGGAATGCCTGCAACCGATTACACGTGTCCGGCATGGCGGATGTGTGGCGCGGCTCGCAGCGTGATGCGCATTGCGGGCTGCGCGCTCCGCGGGCGCACTCGCACCTCAGACCCTGTCCCGCACAGCACAACGGCGACCCGCAGGCCGCCGCTGTGTCTGTACGCAACGATGTGGATGCAGCGCGTGTGTCGACCGACGACGCACGCGCTGCGCAGGCCGTGCGTTACAGCTCGCCCAGACCGCTGGCGCGGCCGTCTTCGCCCACTTCCAGCAGACGCAGCGTGTTGGTGGCGCCGTGGGTTTCCATATGCTCGCCGCTGGTGAACACCACGCGGTCGCCAGGTCCCATGCGCTCGTTCTCCACCAGCAGGCGGATCGCCGCACGTGCGGCTTCGCGCGGGGTCAGGCCACGGCTGTCGAAGCTGATCGGGAACACGCCACGCATCATCGCCATGTGGCGGCGTGCGCCATCGTGGCGGGTGAAGGCGTAGATCGGCATGTTGGAACGGAAACGCGACAGATACCGCGGCGTGCCGCCGGACTCGGTCAACGCGACCACGCCGGCCAGACCGATGTGCTCGGACAGGAACATGGTCGCCATCGCGATCGCCTGGTCGGCGCGCTGCAGATTGCGTTGCGCCGCTTCGAAGTCGGTGTCGAACTCGAACTGACGCTCGGCGCCCAGACAGATGCGCGCCATCGCTTCCACCGCACGCACCGGGTAAGCACCGGCCGCGGTTTCGGCCGAGAGCATCACCGCGTCGGTACCGTCGATGACCGCATTGGCCACGTCCAGCACTTCGGCGCGGGTCGGGATCGGGCTTTCCACCATCGACTGCAGCATCTGCGTGGCGGTGATCACCACTTTGTTCTGCGCCAGCGACTCACGGATGATCTTCTTCTGCAGGCCCGGCAATTCGGCATCGCCGATTTCCACACCCAGATCGCCACGCGCCACCATCACCACGTCGGAGGCTTCGACGATCTCGACCAGGTTCTCGATCGCTTCGGTGCGCTCGATCTTGGACACCAGCGCGGCGTCGCAGCCGTGCTGACGGGCAATGCGGCGCGCGTCATTCATGTCTTCGGCGTTGCGGCAGAACGACACCGCGATGAAGTCCACGCCGATCTTGGCGACGATGCCGATCAGCTCCTTGTCGCGCTCGGTCAGCGCGCCCAGCGACAGGCCGCCGCCCTGCTTGTTCAGGCCCTTGCGATCGGACAGCACGCCGTCGTTGAGCACGGTGGTGACGATGCGCTGACCCTGCACTTCGGTCACCTGCAGCTGCACCAGGCCATCGTCCAGCAGCAGCACGTCGCCGGCGACCACGTCCTGCGGCAGGCCGAGGTAGCTGACGCCGACCTGGTGCTGGTCGCCCGCAGGCGCATTGGGGTCGGCCACCAGGTCGAAACGCTCGCCGGTAGTCAGCTTGATCTTGCCTTCGGCAAAGCGCTCGACGCGGATCTTCGGGCCCGGCAGGTCGGCCAGGATGCCGACTTCGGCACCGACGCGCACGGCAGCCGCGCGCACTTCGGCCGCACGCTTGGCCTGGCCGGACGGGTCGCCATGGCTGAAGTTGAGGCGCACCACGTTGACGCCCGCCTTGAACAAGGCTTCCAGCACACCGGGCGGATCCGTCGCCGGTCCGAGCGTGGCGAGGATCTTGGTGCGGCGTTGACGTTCTTTCATGATGGCCTCCCTGTAAAAGCCGCGAAACTTAACACACGCGTCACCTACCGAGGATGGCATTGCGGCATAGCCACCCTCGTATTCCGGCATGTCCTAAAGACAGTGCGGGACAGTACGTACGCTTTCCGCAGCGCTGGCGCGCGGCGGGATGTTGCTGTGGGCTGCCACCCTAACGCGGCAGCGGTGAAGGTCCTACGGGTTGCAGCGGCGGTCAGATGACGGCGAGCGGTCGTCGCAGCGCGGGTGCTGCAAGACCCTCACCGCATCTGCGTGCTGCCACCCAACGACGAGCGCCGGCTGCGCTCGCCTGGCGATACGCGCAGCTGCTCTGTTTGTCACTCCTACGACTGGATCAAGGCGCGCAACCCGGCAGGCGTGTGCGCGATCGCGCCGGCACCGGCGGCACGCAGCTCGGCTTCGTCGCCGAAGCCCCACAGCACGCCGATGCTGTGGATGCCGTGGTGGTTGGCGCCATCGATATCCATCCGACGGTCGCCGATCATCACACAGCCGGTCTTGGCGATGTCCAGCCGCCGCAGCGCTTCGGCGATCAGGTCCGGCTTGAAGCGGCGTTCGCCGTCTTCGCTGGCCCCGATCACGTTCTCAAAGCAGGCCCCGAACGGCAGATGCTCGACGATGCGGCGCGCGTAACGCTCGTTCTTGGAGGTCACCACCGCCAGGCGATGGCCGGCGCGGTGCAGGTCGACGACGACCTCACCGATACCGTCGAACACGCTCAGTTCGGTCCAGCCGACCGCGTCGTAACGCCCGCGATACGCCGCCAGTGCGCGCTGCACCAGCTCCGGATCGTCAGGAAAGCAGTCGGTGAAGCTGTCGCGCAGCGGCGGGCCGATCCACGCGCGCAGGGTCTGCGGCGACGGACGCGGCTGGCCTACCGCGTCGAAGGCATGCACGATGCTGGCGACGATACCCGGCTCCGAATCGACCAGGGTGCCGTCCAGATCGAAGAACAGCGTGGCTGCACTCACTTGCCGCGTGCCTCGAGCGCCGCCACCGCCGGCAAGGTCTTGCCTTCCAGGAATTCCAGGAAGGCACCGCCGCCGGTGGAGATGTAGGTGACGTCCTTGGCGATGTCGTACTTGTCCACGGCCGCCAGGGTATCGCCACCACCGGCGATCGAGAACGCCTTGGAGCTGGCAATCGCACGCGCCAGCGTCTCGGTGCCGTGACTGAAGGGCTCGAACTCGAACACGCCGACCGGCCCGTTCCACACCACGGTGCCGGCGCTGGCGATCAGCTCGGCGTAGCGCGCGGCGGTCTGCGGGCCGATGTCCAGGATCAGGTCGTCGGCCTCCACGGCGTCGAGCGCCTTCACCGTCGCTTCGGCATCGGGCAGGAACTGCTTGGCAACGACCACATCGGTGGGCAACGGAATCTCCGCACCGCGCAGCTTCGCATCGGCGACGATCTGGTTGGCGGTGGGAATCAGATCCGGCTCGCTCAGGGACTTGCCGACGCCATGCCCGGCTGCGGCGATGAAGGTGTTGGCGATGCCGCCGCCGACGATCAGCTGGTCGACCTTGTTGACCAGGTTCGACAGCAGCTCCAGCTTGGTGGACACCTTGCTGCCGGCCACGATCGCCAGCAGCGGCTTGGCCGGGTTGTCCAGCGCCTTGGCCAGCGCGTCGAGTTCGGCCATCAACAGCGGACCACCGGCAGCCACCGGCGCGAAGCGGATCACCCCATGCGTGGAAGCCTGCGCGCGATGCGCGGTGCCGAAGGCGTCCATGACGAACACATCGCACAGCGCCGCGTACTTGCGTGCCAGCGCCTCGTCGTCCTTGCCCTCGCCGACATTCATGCGGCAGTTCTCCAGCAGCACCACCTGGCCCGGCGCCACGTCCACGCCGTCGACCCAGTCGCGCACCAGCGGCACGTCCACGCCCAGCAGCGCAGTCAGGCGCGCGGCCACCGGCGCCAGCGAATCTTCTTCGCTCCAGCTGCCTTCCTTGGGCCGGCCCAGGTGCGAGGTGACCATCACCGCGGCGCCCTTTTCCAGCGCCAGCTTGATGGTGGGCACCGACGCGGTGATGCGCTGCTCGGAGGTGATCTGGCCGTTGTCGATCGGCACGTTGAGATCCTGGCGGATCAGCACGCGCTTGCCGGAGAGATCGAGGTCGGTCATGCGGACGATGGACATGGGGTCAGCTCGCTAGGTCTGGGGATTGGGGATTCGGGATTGGGGAATCGAAAAAGCAGCCGGTAGACGTGGCGCCGATGCCTGGGCGCTGCGCGGATGGATGGCTTTGGGCGGCCGTGGCACGCTGGCGTTGCGCCCGCGTGCAGGTCGCGGAGATTGCAGCTTGCCTGCCGCGCATGTCGCTGCCCATACGGCTGGCGATGCGGGGGATGCTCGGTCGAAGACGACGGGCAATGCGGCTGCCTTGGCGACGGGGGATGCCCATTGTCGGACCTTCGCGCCGCAGCGGCAAACCGCGTTGCAACGCGAAGGGTCGTCAGGGGCTGCGATCGGTCGCCGAGTTGCGCAGCAGACTCACCGCGAAACCACCGACCAGCAAGGCGCCGCCGACCAGCAGCGCCCACAGCAACCAGCGCTTCCAGTCGCGCGGTGTGGCGGCCGGCTGCAGCGCGGCATCGCCGGCCAGCGGCTGTGCCTGCGCGGCGACGTTGGCCTGCGCCGGTTGCCATTGCGCTCCGCGTTCGCGGCGCAGTGCCTGCAGCATCGAGGCCAGCGGCGCGTCGCCACGTTGCTGCCGCGCGCTGCCGGCGACCACCGCATACGGCGGCTGCCCCTGGGCGAGGAACATCATCCGCTCCGGCTGGTAGCCCACGCGCAGCGTCGGCAGCGCGGTGCTGCGTCCTTGCGCGGCCAGCAACCGCCACTGGCGATCACGCACCGGGGCCGACAGCTGTTGCGGTGGCGACGCGGCGGCAGTGCCAGTACCCAGGCGATACGCCAACCACGGCCCGGCACGTTGCAGCCATGGCGCGTCAGCGGCATCGCGGCTTGCCACGATCCATTCGACCGCCTCGGCCTGACCGCCGCTGACATCGACCTGGGTGATCGGAAAGCGCCCAGGCAAGGCATACACCACTGCCTTGTCCTGCGCAGTGCCCGGCAATTCCAGCCACAGCGATTGCGGCGGCGCCGAGACGCCGTCCAGTTCCGCATCGACCACGCGCAAGGCCGGCAGCTCGCCGGACACCGGCACGATGCGCAGATAGCGCGCGCCCGCGTCCAACGCGATGCGGCGCTGCTGCAGACGCTGCGCCTGGTTGTCCAGCGCCATCACGGTGGCATCTGCGGCGAGCAGGTGCCAGTCGCGCAGATCGTCGCTGCCTTCCACGCGCAGCCGGGCCTGCACCGGCATGTTGCCGTCCCAGTCCAGCCACAGCGCGCGCGGACGATCGCGCAACGCGCTGGCATCGATCAACCAGCTGCCACCGGCGCCTGCAGCGGCAGCGGTGCCGGTGGCGAAGCGGCCTTCCAGCCGACGCACCGCGCCACTGGCATCGCGTTCGGCGATCAGTTGCAGATCGCCGTTGGCAGGCGCCGCACCGGCCGGCAGCGCGAACAAGGGCAGACGTTGCCGACGCGGCGCGGCAGCCGGCGCGGCATCCACCGTCAAGAGCGCGGCCGGCATCTCCTCGCCACGCGCATCGATCACCGTGACATCGCGCAGCGCCGGGTCATGGGCGCTGCGATAGATCGCCGCGTTCAAGCGCAGCTGATACATGCCGGCATCCGCGCCGGTTACCTGCAGCGGCCATTGTTGACGATAGTCCTGGCGCACATCGGCTGCCTGCGCCAGCAGCGGCACCAGCAGCAGCCATCCCCATTGCCTCGATTTCATGCCTGATCCTTTTCGACGCCATCGTCTCCGCCAGCCTGCTCTTCGGCCACCGGCTGGCGCGGCGGCGCCGGTGCCAGATAGCCCACCACGGTGCACAACAGCCCATAGGCCATGAACGAGCCGATGCCGAGCAGATTGCCCAGATGCTGGCGGTCGACCAGCACCAGCTTGGCCAGCACCAGACCCATCAACAACGCACCACCCAGCCACAGTCCACGCTGACCGCGCCGCGAGCCGATCACCCAGCCCAGCACGCCCAGCACGCTCCACACGATGGTCAGGCTGGTCTGCGACAGGGTCGCGCCAATCAACCCGGCATCCCACGCCACGCCACCCCAGTGATGCACGCTGTGCAAGGTGCTGCCGGTGATCAAGGCCCAGCCCGACACGCCCAGCGCAGTCACCCGCCACCGTTGCACGGCCAACGGCGCCTGCGCAGACCAGGCCCAACGCGCCAGCAAGGCCAGCACCGCCAGCTGCGTCAGCTCGGCCGGGTTGAGCACGGGCAGCCACGGCAATGGCGCCGCGCTGACCGGGTCCAGCAGCACGATCAACCAGCCGATGCCCAGCACCGCGAACACACAGCCCAGCAAGGCATTGCGTGCCCGATCGAAACCGGCACCCTGCGGCCACGCCAGCCATGGCCAGCGCAACAGACCGACTGCCGCCACGATCAGCCAGGGCGCGGCCAGCAAGGCGCAACGCCAGCCATTTGCCAGCATGTACGTATCGGCCAGCCAGGCCACGCCCAACGACACCACCAACGGCCACAGCAGCCACCAGATGAACTGTGCAGCCACCGCGCCGGCGCCGTGCTGCCTGCGCAGGCACCACAGCGCGCGCGTGCCAGCCACGGCGAACGCCAACCAGGCCAGCGCCCCCCAATGTGCGAACGGTTGCGTATGTGCATGGCTTTGCCACAGCGCCAACGGCGCGGCCAGCGCCAGCCCGAACATCGCCGTCCACACCAGCGCCGTTGCCGGGCGACGCCGATGCACCTCGGCTGCCAGCCACACGCTGAGCGCGACAAAGCCCAGCAACAGATCCGGCTCGCTGCGCAGATCGCCGGCAAAGCGGAAGATCTCGTGCACACCGCACAGCGCCCACCAGACCAGCCCCCACAGATACGCCACCAGCGCACGGCGCGGCTGCCCTGCATCGCGCAGGAACCAGGCACTGGCCCAGCCGGCCAGTGCAAGCAGCAAGCTGCTCATGCAGGTGGCGTTGGCAACGGCCACCGTGTCGTAGCGCCATGCATCCACACCGAAGGCGACCCCGACCGCCGCCAGCAACTGCAACGCCACCCCGCTGAACTGCGGGATGCGACGCTGCTGCCGCAGTCCCAGCCACAACAAGCCGGCGCCTTCGAGCGCGAAGACGCTGGCAGTAGCGCGCGCCGACAATGCCAGCGGCACCGCCAGAGTCGCAAAACCGACCGCCAGCATCGCGTGCGCCTGGCCCAGCAGCCGCGTGGAGGCACGCCGCAGCAACCAGCTGGCCAGGCCGGCGTACAGCGCAGCCACCGCCAGCGCACACAGCGCCAAAGGCAGGCGCTCGCCATCCAGCAGACGCGCCTGCAACGCGAAGGCCACCAGCGGGGTACCGAACAACAGGCTGCCGTCGATGAGCTTGCCCGCGCTGCCATCGCCACGCCGAGCGTGCAGTACCGGAATCGCCACATACATGGCGAAGAACAACAGCAGGAACGGTTCGGTCGTGGCGAATTTCGCCGGGGTGTATTGCAGCGCACCCCACAGCGTGCCGATGCCGAAGGTGAAGGCGAATCCGAGCAGGTTCAGCACCCGCCACGGACGCGTCCAGGCGATCGCCACGATGCCGGCGTTGAGCACCGCGTAGTACGAAAACAGCGCGACATGATTGCCGCTGCCGGTGGACAGCCAGATCGGCGCGAGAAAGCCGGCCAGCACGCCCAGCACCGCCAGCGTGCGCGAATCCTGCACCACCGCCAGCACGCACATGCCGGCAATCAGCACCACGCTGATGCCCATCGCCAGACCCGCGCCGAGCAGCCCGTACAACTTGAACGCGGCAAAGACCGTCAGCAGCAAGCCGCCGATGGCACCGCCCTGCAACGCCAACGCAAAACCCGGCCGCTGCAGCCGTTGCTTCCAGCCGAAGACCAGACCGACGAGCGCCAGCACACTGATGCCGGCCAGCCGCAGCTCGATCGGCATCCGCATCCAGCCCTGGTCGCTGGCGTACTTCAACAGCGACGCCACGCCGGCCAGCAACACCAGCATGCCGACCTTGACCGGCACGTTGCCTTCGGTGAACCAGCGCTTCACCGCGCCGGCCACGCGCGCCAGCGGGCCCGGCCCGGAGGGCACGTCGTGCGCTTGCTGCTCGAACTCGGCAGGCGCAGCGATCAGGGGCGGCGCTTCGACCGCGCTGCGCGCCGCAGACGATGCGGGAGCTTCTGCCGGCAATGACGGCGGCACTGGCAGTGGTGCGACCGGCGACTGCGTCGGCGCGGCTTGCAGATCTGCTGCCCAAGGCAGCTCAGGCTCGCCAGACGCAGGCATGCCGACGTCGGACGCCTCTTGCGGCTCCCATGCCCCGGCAGGCGATGGTGTTGGCGCTGAGCTGTGCACCGCCGCCGCGTCCGCACCTGCTGCGCCGCTGGCCTGCCATTGCGCAAGCCGCTGTTCCAGCGCATCCACGCGCCGCCGCAGCCCGGCGATCCACACCAGGGCGATCACCAGCCCTACCGGCACCGCAAGCAGCAACAGCACCACCGTCACAATCATCGTTTCCAACGCACAACCCCTGAGTCGGCATCCGGCCGAATGCGCGAACCATACAGGCTCAGGCCGCGTCTGGGCAGCCAATCACTGGCTGAAGCGCAGCGACGCGATGCCGTCGGTGCCACCTAGCCACACTGGCTACAGGCACGGACATGCACTCCAAAAAAAACGCCCGGAAGAACCGGGCGTCTGACACTTATTCGCGGTAGCCGCTGTCGTTCTTGTTATGGATGATCCAGATCAGGTTGCCGCCGGTGTCCATCGACTTGCCAGCGAACACCAGGCGCCCCTGGCCCTTGTAGGCCATCTCGTAACGGTAACGGTCGCCGCCGAAGAAGAACGGGATAAACGCCTTGCCGGTCACGTAGGAACCCTGATCATTCGGTTGACCAATCAGGTCGGTGACCTGCTTCATCGGCATACCGATCTTCAGCTGGGTGAACTTGCTGTCAGGCGCCGGCTTGCCGGTGATCTCGCCTTCGTAATCGTTGATGCCCTTGACCGTTTCGCCATAGCCCGCTTCGACATCGGCCGACTTGATCACCTCACCATCGGCATTCATCCAGGCCGGCGTACCGGTCTGCTTCTTCGCTGCCCAACTGGTCGACGGCGCCGACACTGCAAACACCACACCGAGCGCCAATACGCCCGCCAGAAATTTACTCATGAGTTTTGTTCTCTCGATCCATGGAGTTCCCCGATCCTTCGTACACGACACGGGAACGACCGCCGTGCCAGCAAATTAGCGCACGTGGGCCTCTCAAAGTCCACTTTTCGTACTGACGACGACGCTGCGACGGTACATGCACACATCACATTCCGGCAGGCACAAAACGAAAGGCCCCGGCATGCCGGGGCCTCTACGCATCGCCTGAGCGCGAGGTTTACTTCGCGACAACCCGCACCATTTCCAGGCACTTGTTGGAATAGCCCCACTCGTTGTCGTACCAGGACACCAGCTTGACGAAGGTCGAGTCCAGCGCGATGCCGGCATCGGCGTCGAACACCGAGGTGCAGGTTTCGCCGCGGAAGTCGGTGGCCACGACCTTGTCTTCGGTGTAACCGAGCACACCCTTCAAGGCGCCTTCGCTCTGCGCCTTCACTTCGGCGCAGATCTCGGCGTAGGTAGCCGGCTTTTCCAGTTCGACGGTGAGGTCGACCACCGACACGTCCGAGGTCGGCACGCGGAAGCTCATGCCGGTCAGCTTCTTGTTGAGCTCGGGGATCACCACACCCACGGCCTTGGCGGCACCGGTGGAGGACGGGATGATGTTCTCCAGGATGCCGCGCCCACCGCGCCAATCCTTGTTCGACGGGCCGTCCACGGTCTTCTGCGTCGCCGTGGCCGCGTGCACGGTGGTCATCAGGCCGCGCTTGATGCCCCACTTGTCGTTGATCACCTTGGCCAACGGCGCCAGGCAGTTGGTGGTGCACGAGGCGTTGGAAACGATCGCTTCGCCCTTGTAGGTGTTGTCGTTGACGCCGAACACGAACATCGGCGTGTCGTCCTTGGACGGTGCCGACAGGATCACCTTCTTGGCGCCCGCGTCGAGGTGCTTCTGCGCGGTTTCCTTGGTCAGGAACAGGCCGGTGGACTCGATCACCACGTCGGCGCCGACTGCATCCCACTTGAGGTTGGCCGGATCGCGTTCCTGGGTCAGGCGGATCTTGTTGCCGTTGACGATCAGCGTGTTGCCGTCGACCGACACATCGGCCTTGAAGCGGCCATGCACCGAGTCGTACTGCAGCATGTAGGCGAGGTAATCGGGCTCGAGCAGGTCATTGATGGCCACGATCTCGATGTCATTGGCGAAGTTCTGCACCGCAGAGCGCAGCACGTTGCGGCCGATGCGACCGAATCCGTTGATGCCAACCTTGATTGCCATGTTCACTAGCTCCTGCGGCCGCGATGGCGCGGCGGATGGAAAGGGACCGCCATTCTAGCAGCGTCGCACTCGTGCAGCCGTGCTGCCGCCAGCGCTGCAGCATATGGCGCTAGGACTTTGTGCCGTGGTGCATGCGTGGTGGGGGATTGGGGAATCGGGAATCGGGAATCGGGAATCGAAAGGTGGGCACGCTATGTGGGTGCCGTCAATCGACAAGGTGATGAGCTCGATGCTGCCGGCGCGATGCGGTGGGGCTGACGCCTGCCTGACTCGAGGGCCCGTGACGATCTGAGGTGCGGCACGGACGCGGCAGTCGAAACCACGCCTTATCTTTCGATATATCCAATCCAATTCAATTACTTAAGTTCTACGCCGATACGCTGAGAGGCGTATCGATGCATATGCCGAACAGCAGCATTTCGGCGCTCCGTGGATTTCGATACTGGCCCTGCCTGCTGAGGCGCCCATCCATCACAACGGAGATTCCCCATGCGTCGCACCCTTTTCTCTCTGGTTCTGGCCCTGGCCACCACCCCGGCGCTGGCTGGCGGCGTGATGCACTACACCGAAAAGGCCTCGCTGCCCGCCGATGGCGAAGCGCGCGAAGTCGCTGCGCTGTTCGACACCTGGAACGCGGCGCTGGCCACCGGCAACCCGCACAAGGTGGCCGACCTGTACGCGCCGGACGGTGTGTTGCTGCCGACCGTCTCCAACGAAGTGCGCGCCTCGCGTGCGCAGATCGAAAAATACTTCGAGATGTTCCTGACCAAGAAGCCGCAAGGCGTCGTCAATTACCGCACCGTGCGCGTGCTCGATGACGACAGTGCAGTGGATGCCGGCGTCTATACCTTCACGCTGACCGACAAGGACGGCAAGAAGAGCAAGGTGCAAGCGCGCTACACCTTCGTGTACGAAAAGCGCGACGACAAATGGCTGATCATCAACCACCACAGCTCGGCGATGCCGGAAGTGGATGCGCCCAAGCTCGCCAAGGTCAAGTAAGTGCGCGAGCGCTGCAGCCACCTGCTCGCTGCCTGCTCCACCGCGCACGCAGGCGGCGGCGCTCCTCCCCCGCCGCCGCCTGCGCCAGGCGCATCGCGTTGCAGACCGGACGCGATGCGCCGGTGCGATCACCGGTATGGCGCAGATCGCTGCTGTCGCTGCCGGTCCCTGCTCGAATCCGCGCATGGCCCACAGCGTCGTTACACGGACGGATTGATCAGGATCAAGGCATCCAGCGGGCAAACCATCAAGACTTCTTCCATCCCCTGCACACAACGAGAGTTTCCATGCGCATGCGCTCTACCCTTCTGCTCGCCGGCCTGGCCGCCAGCTTCGCCAGCGTCCCCGCATTGGCTCAATCCAAAGGTGACTGGACCGTTGCCGTCGGTGCCCACCAGGTCGCTCCCAAGTCCGATAACGGCCGTCTGGTCGGCGGCACGCTGGAGGCGGAGGTCGGCAAGGACATCAAGCCGACCTTCACCGCCGAATACTTCATCGCCGACAACCTGGGCATCGAAGTACTGGCTGCGCTGCCGTTCGAGCACGACATCGCGCTCCGTGGCTTGGGGCGTGTCGGCAGCACCAAGCATCTGCCGCCGGTGATCTCGTTGCAGTACCACTTCAACAGCCAGGGCAAGCTCTCGCCGTTCGTTGGCGCGGGCATCAACTACACCCGTTTCTTCAGCACCGACACGCGCGGCGCGCTGGCCGGCAGCGAGCTGGAACTGGACGATTCCTGGGGCCTGGCACTGCACGCGGGCGTGGACTACAAGCTCAGCGACCGCGGCGCGCTGCGGGTAAACCTGCGCTGGATCGACATCGACACCGAAGCGCGCCTCGACGGCAACCGCATCGGCACCGTCAACATCGACCCGCTGGTCTACGGCGTGGCCTACGTGCACCGGTTCTGAGCTCGGCAGCGTGCGCGATGCATCTCTGGCACACTTGGCGTCCAGGGACGTGAATCCACCGCCGGAGTTGCGGACAGGTTGGTCACGTCGACCGCCTGTCCGACCTATCCGGGGATTCCATGAGCATGCTGATCCGTACCGCCCTCGCCATCGCACTGGCCGCCTCGGCCGCACCCGCCCTTGCACAATCGGCCGGCCACTGGACCACGGGCTACGGCGCCGGCTATGTCTCGCCCAAGTCCGACAGCGGCAGCTTCGGCGGCACGCGTGCCGAGATCAAGGGCGCCCCGGCGCTGTCGTTCACCTACGAATACTTCCTGCGCAACAACCTCGGCATCGAGGTGCATGCCGCGGTGTCGGGCAAGCACGATCTGGAGCTTGAGGGCGTCGGCAAGGTGGGCAGCTATTGGTCGGTGCCGCCGAGCGTGCTGTTGCAGTACCACATCAATGGCTACGGCACGGTGTCGCCGTTCGTGGGTGTCGGCATCAACTACACCACGTTTGTCGGTGAGGACGTCGATGACGCCTTCGGCAATGGCGACCTGAGCTTCGACGACTCGGTGGGCGCCACCGCGCATGTCGGTGTGGACTTCATCTTCAACGATCGCAGCGGCCTGCGGGTGGACGCGCGCTGGACGAATTCGCGCAGCAACGTCGACTTCAATGGCAGCCGGCTGGGCAAGGCGCGGATCGATCCGCTGACCTATGGCGTGTCGTACCTGGTGTACTTCTGAGCATGCCGCTGACGCCACGCTGAGCCGTGGCTGTGCTTCGACCGGAGACGGCCATCAAACCGTCCCGGACCGATGCGTACAATTGCCGGATGAAGACCTTCTCCCCTCGCATCCTCCTTGTTGCCGCAACCGTGGTCGCGGCCCTTCAGCCCATCAGCGCCTTCGCCTGGGGGCCTCAAGGCCACCGCCTGGTGGCGCGCATTGCCGAGACCGAACTGAGCCCGCAGGCGCAAGCGCAGGTGGCGCAATTGCTCAAGGGCGAAGCCAACCCGACATTGGCCGGTGTCGCCAGCTGGGCCGACGAGCTGCGCGAGCACGACCCGGAGCTGGGCAAGCGCTCCGGGCCCTGGCATTACGTCAATCTTGGCGAGCACGACTGCACGTATGCGCCGCCACGCGACTGCCCGGATGGCAACTGCGTGATCGCCGCGCTCGACCGGCAGACCGCGCTACTTGCCGACCGCAGCCAGCCGCTGGATGTGCGCCGGCAGGCCCTGAAGTTCGTGGTGCATTTTGTCGGCGACATCCATCAGCCGATGCATGCCGGCTACGCGCACGACAAGGGCGGCAATGAATTCCAGCTGCAGGTCGCCGGCAAGGGCAGCAACCTGCATGCGCTGTGGGACAGCGGCATGCTCAACGACCGCCATCTTGATGACGATGCGTATCTGCAACGCTTGCTGGCGTTGCCGGCGACCGCTGCGACATCGCCGGTGCTGCCACCGCCGGCTGCGGCATGGGCGCAGGCCTCCTGCAAGATCGCGGTCACGCCCGGCGTCTATCCGAGCAAGCACGTGTTGCCGGACGACTACATCGCGACCTATCGTCCGCTTGCCGAGACCCAATTGCGCGAGGCTGGCGACCGACTGGCCGCCGTGCTCAATGCGGCGCTGGCCGCGCCCTGAGATGGAGACGCCAATGCAGCCCGAGGTGCTTGCGTTCTTTCACGCCGACAGCAACACCTTCACCTATGTGGTCGCCGACGCGGCGACCGGGGCGGCAGCGGTGATCGACCCGGCGCTGGACTATGCGGCCGACACAGGCAAGGTCGGCACGCGCGCCGCGCAAGCCATCGTCGATGCCGTCGCCCAACACGGCTGGCAGGTGCAGTGGCTGCTGGAAACCCATGCGCATGCCGATCACCTGTCTGCCGCACAGTGGCTGAAGCAGCACTGGCCGCAGGCACGCATCGGCATCGGAGAGGGCATACGCGATGTGCAGCAGACGCTTGCGCCACGTTGTGCTTTACCGGACGACTTCCGTGCCGACGGCTCGCAGTTCGATCATCTGTTCGCCGATGACGAGCGCTTCGAGCTCGGCACGCTGCAGGTACGTGTCATCGCGGTGCCCGGGCATACCAGCGACAGCATCGCGTACCTGATCGGCGATGCGCTGTTCCCCGGCGATTCGTTGTTCATGCCGGACGCCGGCACCGCACGCTGCGATTTCCCCGGCGGCGATGCACGGCAACTGTTCGCCTCGATCCAGCGCATGTACGCGCTGCCGGAAGACACACGCGTGTTCGTCTGCCACGACTACGGCCCGGGCGGCCGTGAGGTGGCGTACCAGACCAGCATCGGCGAGCAGCGGCGCAGCAATATCCACGTGCGCGACGGCGTGAAAATCGATGCATTCGTGGCGCAGCGCCAGGCCCGCGATGCCACGCTGCCCGAGCCCAGGTTGATCCGGCCGGCATTGCAGACCAATCTGCAGGCCGGCCGCTGCGACGGCGTGCTTGGCTGACGCGCCAGCATAGCCACCACGCGGCGCATGACGCGCAGCCGCTATGATCGCTGCCTGACCCTGCTGGAGCTTCCCATGCGCACGATCGGTTTTTGGCAGCGCGCGTTCTGCGTGCTGATGCTTGCCCTGCCCGTCCTGGCCACTGCGCAGACCGCGCCGGTGACGGTGTTTGCTGCAGCAAGCCTGAAGGAATCCATGGACGAGGCCGCGGCCGCTTACGAAAAGGCGACCGGCACGCCGGTGCGCGTCTCCTACGCCGCCAGCTCAGCACTGGCGCGCCAGATCGAGCAAGGCGCACCGGCAGACGTGTTCTTTTCGGCCGACCTGGAATGGATGGACTATCTGCAGCAACGCGGCCTGGTCGTGCCGGCGCAGCGCCGCAACCTGCTCGGCAATACCCTGGTGTTGATCGCCCCGGCCACCAGCAAGCTGC
This sequence comes from Xanthomonas sp. WHRI 7064, assembly GCF_040202355.2. Taxonomy (NCBI): domain Bacteria; kingdom Pseudomonadati; phylum Pseudomonadota; class Gammaproteobacteria; order Lysobacterales; family Lysobacteraceae; genus Xanthomonas; species Xanthomonas sp. WHRI 7064. The sequence continues at coordinate 3,671,854 of NZ_CP167821.1, forward strand.
GCGTGGATCCGCGCCAGCCCGGCGCGATTGCCAAGGCGCTCGGCGACAGCGGTCGGTTGGCGGTTGGCCAGACCAACAGCGTGCCGGCCGGCAAGTATGCCGCCGCAGCGCTACGCAAACTCGGCCAGTGGGAGGGTGTGCGCAATCGCCTGGCCGAGTCCGAAAGCGTGCGCGCCGCATTGATGCTGGTCTCGCGTGGCGAAGCGCCGCTGGGCATCGTGTACGGCTCGGATGCACGCGCCGAACCCAAGGTCCGCGTGGTCGCCACCCTCCCCGCCGATAGCCACGACGCCATCGTGTATCCGGTGGCTGCGTTGAAGAACAGCAGCAATGGCGGCACGGCCGCGTTCGTGCAATGGCTGGGCAGCAAGCCGGCCAGGGCGATCTTTGTTCGCCATGGTTTTTCGTTGCAGGATTGAGGCGCGCCGTTGTCGATGTTCACCCCGCAGGAGCTGACCGCGATCGGCCTGAGTCTCAAGGTCGCCATCGTTGCGGCCATCGCCAGCCTGCCGCCGGGCATCGCCTGCGGCTGGCTGCTGGCGCGGCGGCGCTTTCCGGGCAAGGCGCTGCTGGACGCCCTGCTGCATCTGCCGCTGGTGATGCCGCCGGTGGTGACCGGCTACGCGCTGCTGGTGGTGCTGGGCACGCAGGGGCCGGTCGGCAGCTGGTTGCTGGAACACCTCGGTGTCCAGTTCGCGTTCCGCTGGACCGGCGCGGCGCTGGCATGCGCGGTGATGGGATTTCCGCTGATGGTGCGCGCGATCCGCTTGTCCATCGAAGCAACCGACCGCCGTCTTGAAGCAGCCGCCGCCACGCTCGGTGCGGGCCCGTGGCGGGTGTTCTTCAGCATTACCTTGCCGCTGGCCTGGCCGGGCCTGGTCGCCGGCATGGTGCTGGCGTTCGCCAAGGCCTTGGGCGAATTCGGCGCGACCATCACCTTCGTGTCCAATATTCCTGGCGAAACCCAGACCTTGTCGTCGGCCATCTACGGGCTGATGCAGGTGCCGGGCATGGAATCGGGCGTGTGGCGGCTGGCCGGCGTTGCGCTGGCAATTTCGCTGGCGGCGCTGCTGCTGTCCGAGTGGCTGGTGCGCAGGCCGCATCCGCGCGAGGACGGCTGATGCTCGATATCGACCTGCAGCTGCAGCGCGGCAATTTCCAGCGGCATCTCCACATCCAGGACCAGGCGCGGGTGGTGGCCCTGGTCGGTCCTTCCGGTGCGGGCAAGACCACGGTGCTCAATGCCATCGCCGGGCTGGTGCAGCCGCAGGCCGGGCATATCCGCATCGACGGGCGCTGCCTGTACGACGCCCGGCAAGGCATCAACCTGCCCACGCACAAGCGCAGGATCGGCTATGTGTTCCAGGATGCGCGGCTGTTCCCGCATCTGGATGTGCGCCGCAATCTGCGTTACGGCCGGCATGCGCGTGGCACGGCGCCATTCGGTTTCGACGATGTGGTGGCGCTGTTGGGGATTGGGCCGTTGCTGCAACGCCGGCCGCGCAATCTGTCCGGGGGCGAAGCGCAGCGCGTGGCGATCGGCCGCGCCTTGTTGTCGCAACCGGCGATCCTGTTGTTCGATGAGCCCTTGTCGGCACTGGATCAGGCGCGCCGCGAAGAACTGATTCCCTACCTGCAACGCGTGCGCGACGAGATCCGCCTGCCGATGCTGTATGTCAGCCACAATCCCGACGAGGTGCAGCGCATCGCCGATAGCGTGCATGTGCTGGAATGAGCGCATCGGCATTGTCGATCACCGCATTCAATCAGTTGGTGTGTCCATGAAACAGTATCGAAAGCACGAATTCCCGGTGGAGCAGGCGCGCCGCTTCCTGGAACCGGGGCCGGTGGTGCTGGTGAGCTCGGCCCACAAGGGCCAGCGCGACATCATGACCATGGGCTGGCACATGGTGCTGGAGTTTTCGCCCTCGCTGATCGCGTGCTGCATCGCCCCCGGCAACCACAGTTTCGAACTGGTCCGGCGCAGCAAGCAATGCGTGATCAACCTGCCGACGGCCGAGCTGCTCGACACCGTGATCGGCATCGGCAACAGCAGCGGTGCACAGATCGACAAGTTCGACCACTTCGGGCTGACCGCCGTGCCCGGCCAACGGGTCGCAGCGCCGGCCATCGCCGAGTGCTACGCCAGTTTCGAATGCCGCCTGCACGACGGCCGGCAGATCAACCGCCACGCGCTCTTCGTCTGGGAAGTGGTGAACGCGCAAGTGGCCAAGCGGCCTGCGCTCCCAAGAACGGTGCACTACCGCGGCGATGGCCGCTTCATGCTGTCCGGCGACGAAGTCTCGCGGCGGCGCCTGTTCGCACCCGACATGCTCTGATCGCAGCGATGCGCGCGCTCAACGCGCCACCTTGCCGGTGCGCACGCTGACCTTGCCCTGCCGCATTTCGAAGGTGAACGCGAACGACAGCGTCACCGGTACCGGCTGCTGGCTGATGGCGCCGCTGCAATCGTCCAGCGCAGCCGGCTGCGCCACACCTGCGGCAAACGTGCACAGCGCAGCCGGAACAAACTGCCATTGCTGCACCGTGGTACGCACCGACTGCACCAGATCGGCGTTATCCGGCAGCAGACCGGCCGCGCATTCGTCGCGATCGGACATGGGGTCGACGCGCTGTACCGCGCCGTCGGCGGTCAGGATCACATGCGCGCACACGGTGGTCGGCGGCAAGCTCTGCCGTGGCGAATCGGCCGGCAGCACCGGCGCATCGCTGCGCAGCGCGCGCGGCATGCGGAAGCGCTGCGCCGGCGCCAGTGTGTAAGACTGGATGGAGCCGCCGCCATCGCCGCCCGATTGCGCGCTCAGCATGCGCTGGTCCACCGAATCTTCGCGCTGGCTGCGCTGCTGTTCCTGCACCCCTTGCGTTGCACATGCGCCAAGCGACAGCGCCAGGATTGCAGCGCAGGTCGGCGCGAGGGCGGCCGACAACACGTGGCGAGCAGTCGTCGGGTGGGCGTGGCCAGCGCGCAGGAACCGGGGTGTACGAGTGGTACATGCCAATCCTGGGCACCGGCCCCGCCCGCCAGACAGTTGTGCAGTCGTTTTGCTGGTTGCGCTGGATTGCATCACGGCCTCTCCCGCCTTGCGCAGCCCGCTGAAGCACAACCGGCAAGGCGGTTGGACGCTGGCGCCTCCGAGCGCGCGGCGGCGGCATCGGTAGACGTTTGCTCCGGCCCATCCAGTTCGAACTTCACCGGCACGCGCACCGTGGAAGCAATCGGCTTGCCATGTACATAAACAGGTTTCAGCCGCCACTGGCGCGCTGCCTCCAGCACCGCTTGATCGAACACGCCGGCCGGCCTGCTCTGCACAATGTCGATGTGCTGCGGCCTGCCCGCAGAGTCGATGTCGATCTGCAGTTCGACAAAGCCCTCGATACCGCCGTTAAACGCGGCTGCCGGATATCTCGGCGGTTGCATCGTGGCGAAATCCACCGCGTTGCCGGCCGCCAGCGCCGGTTGTGCCGCTAACGCAATGCGTGCCGGCTGCAGCGCCCAGGCGGCTGTACTGATCGTCGCCGCCAGCAGCAGGACCATCGCCACGCGCCAGCGCGCACGTCCGGCAGCGATGGGGGAACCGCGCAGCGCCGCGATCCGCTGCGTCAACGGATGCGATGCAGCCCAGTGACAGGCGAGCGGCGTAAAGTCGCGTCCAAGCTGAGTCTTGAGCATGGCGGTGGCGTAACTGCGGCGCTTGCCCGGATGTTGCGCTAGCACGGCCGCATCGCAGGCCAGTTCCTGATCCAGCCGGAACGCACGCCAGCCCAGATGCATCAGCGGGTTGAACCAGCCGATGCAGAGCATCAGCGCCGCCAGCAGATTGGCGTGCAGGTCGCCGCGGCGCAGATGCATGCGCTCGTGCGCCAGGATCAGGGCGCGCTCATCGGCGTTGTAGCGCTCACTGAAATCCACCGGCAGCACGATGCGCGGACGCCAGAGTCCCAACGATGCAGGAAGACCGGCATCGCGCGCGGCCGACCAGAGCCGGTCGTCGAGCCGGTGCAACGGCCCCAGGCTGCGCATGAAACGCCGTTGCCGCGTCCACAATCCGATCGCCATCACCATCGCGCCGCCCAGCCATGCTGCTGCCAGCCATGTTGCCCACGCACGACCTTCGCCATGCACGCTGGACAGCGCCGGCATGGCGGTCAGCGCCGGCAATCCTGGCACTGTGATGCCCAGAGACGGACCGGGCAACAAGGCCGCCACCAGCGCCAGCGGGACGCAGGGCCAGATCGCATACGCCGCGCCGGCACCCGACAGCTTGCGCAGTGGGCGACGCAGGAGCAGGCAGACCAGCAGCGCAGCGGTGGTGTACAGCGTTGCGCGCGACAACAGGACCCAGGCCTCAGGGTTCATCGTCCAGCTCCTTGAGCAGTTGTTTCAGTTCCGCGATATCGGATGCGCTGAGCTTTCCGCGCTCGCTGAAGTGCGCCACCAATGGCGCCACCCGCCCGCCGAACAGGCGCTGCAGCAATCCCTCGCTCTGTTGCTGCACCCATTGCTCGCGCGCCAGCAAAGGCGAATAGAGATAGCGTCGCCCTTGTTTCTCGGCACGGATGGCGCCCTTGCCAAGCAGGCGGTTGAGCAAGGTCTTGACGGTGGGCTCGGCCCAGTCGCTGTGGCCTGCCAGCGCGGCGACCACGTCGTCGGCGCTGCGTGGCGCCGCATCCCAGAGCACCTGCATCACCACCGCTTCGGCGTCACTGATCGACATGCGATTACATCCGTAATTTTTATCGATTACGCATGTAAAACTTGCGCCTGTCAAGCGTGTTTTCGATTGCCTTGCGGGAAATGCATGCGCCGACCCGGCCTTGTCGGCAATCCAGATACCTGCCCCGCCATCGCCTCGGCTACCCTGCACCGATGACCGAACACCTCACCGACCTGCCCGGCGCGGTTGCGCACATCCTGCAACGCCTCGATGGCCCGCTGCGCGTCGGCGCGCCGTTGGGCATCGGCAAGCCGCACCGGTTGTTGAACGCGTTGTATGCGCAGCTCAAGCACATGCCGACGCGGCCGCTGGCGCTGTACACGGCGCTGTCGCTCAACCCGCCCAAGCCCGGCGCGGGACTGGAGGCACGCTTTGCGGCGCCGTTCATTGCGCGCCATTTCGGCGAGGATTTCCCGCGTCTTGCCTATGTCGATGACATGCTGCGCGATGCGCTGCCGGCGCATGTGCAGGTGGAAGAGTTCTACATGCAGTCCGGCGGGCTGCTGCACTCCACCCAGGCGCAGGCCGACTACACGAGCCTCAACTACACCCATGCTGCCGCGGCGGTGGCGCAGCGCGCGCCGAACCTGATCGTGCAGAAGGTGGCGCGCGAACCGAGCGGCACGCGGCTGTCGTTGTCGTGCAACAACGACATCACCCAGGACACGCTGGATGCGGTGCAGGCGCTCGGCCTGCCGCGCCCCATGCTGGTGGCGGAAGTGGACACGCAACTGCCGTGGATTGGCGGGACCGCGGCAGTGGAGGAGGCGTTCTTCGATCTGGTGATCGACCTGCCCGGTCCGTCGCCGCGCCTGTTCGGGTTGCCCAGGCAACCGGTGAACAGCGTCGACTACGCCATCGGCCTGTATGCCAGCGCGCTGGTCCGCGATGGCGGCACCCTGCAGATCGGCATCGGTACCCTGGCCGATGCGCTGAGCCATGCGCTGGTACTGCGACATACCGACAACGCCACCTACCGGCGCGTGCTGCAGGCGCTGGACCCGGAACTGGAACAGCATCCTGCGGTGCGCGCCAGCGGTGGCCTGGCGCCGTTCGAGATTGGCCTGTACGGCTGCAGCGAAATGCTCAACGAAGGGTTCAAGCAGTTGGTGGACAGCGGCGTGATCCGCCGCAAGGTGCACGACGATCTGGCGCTGATGCAGCGCATCGCCGACGGCAGCGCCGATGCGGCCGATCACGCGCGCCTGGCCCGCGAAGGCGAGTTCCTGCATGGGGCGTTCTATCTCGGCTCACCGGATTTCTACCAGTGGCTACGCGAGCTGGATGCGGACACGCGCGATGCCATCGGCATGCGTCGCATCAGCGAGATCAATCAGCTGTATGGCGGCAACGAAGCGCTGGAGCGGCTGCAACGCCGCGATGCGCGCTTCTTCAACTCCTGCATGATGGCCACCGCGCTCGGCGCGGCGGTGTCCGACGGGCTGGAAGATGGCCGTGTGGTTTCCGGCGTCGGCGGCCAGTACAACTTCGTGGCGATGGCGCATGCCCTGCCGCAGGCGCGCAGCGCGTTGATGCTGCGGGCCACGCGCGATGCCGGTGCACACGCAGCGAGCAACGTGCGCTGGAATTACGGGCACACCACCATCCCGCGCCATCTGCGCGATCTGTACATCACCGAGTACGGCATCGCCGACCTGCGCCACCAGACCGATCAGGATTGCGTGCTGGCGATGGCCGGCATCTGCGATGCACGCTTCCAGGACGCATTGCTGGCAACCGCCAAGGCATCGCGCAAGCTGCGTGGCGACCCTGCACTGCCTGCGCGTGCGCAACGCAACACGCCGCAGGCACTGGAACAGGCGCTGGCGCCGTACCGCCGCGATGGCAGCCTGCCCGACTACCCGCTCGGCAGCGACTTCACCGAGGTCGAACAGCACCTGCTGCGCGCCCTGAGCTGGCTCAAACGCGCAACCGCCGGCAATAGCGCAAAGCTGATGACCGTCTGGCGGGCACTGCTGTCACGCAAGAGCGACGATGCATACGAAGCCGCCGGTCTGCAACGGATGGCACTGGATGCGCCACGCAGCATCGCCGAACACGTGCAGGCGCGGCTGCTGGCGTATGCCTTGCGGAAGACCGGAGTGCCCTGAAGCGTCCGTGTCGCGAAAAGCGATGCCATGGCGCGTTTTTCGCACTGTGACGCACGACGGCAATACGGCGGAAAGCCTTGCGTCAAATTTGGCTCGGATGATGGCGACCACCTTCTTTCCGGCTTGGCTGCATGCGCTGCTTATTCGTTGTTTCGGCTGTGAATCCAGGCGATGACCGCACAGCGAAGCCATCACGCGCAAGGCGAAGCAACACACGCAGCGCTGCATGCCTTGGCCTGCTGATGCTGGCCGGCGTGACCGCGCATGCCGCGCCTCGCCTCACCGATCTGCAATACATCGGCAGCCACAACAGCTACCACGCCGGCTTCGCCCCCAGCGAAGCGACGCTGCTGCAACGACTAAGTCCGGAGCTGTTCGCGGCACTGGATTACCGCCATCCGCCGCTGAGGCAACAACTGGACGATGGCGTCAGACAACTCGAACTGGATGTCTTCGCCGACGCCAACGGTGGTCGCTACGCACACCCGGCCATCGTCGCGCAAATCGCCAGGGCCGGCTTGCCGCCCGCACCGCCCAGCGCACCGGCCGGAGTGATGGATAAACCCGGCTTCAAGGTCATGCACGTGCAGGACGTGGACCAGCGCAGCACCTGCCAGCCCTTGATCGCGTGCCTGCAGGAAGTGCGCGCGTGGTCGAAGCAGCACCCCGGGCATGTGCCGATCTTTATCCTGCTGGAAACCAAGCAGGCGCCGGTGCAACTGGCGTTTCCGACCGTGCAGCCGGAGCCGTTCGATCCGGCGGCGATGGATGCATTGGATGCCGAACTGCGCTCGGTGTTCCGACCCGGCGAGTACCTCAGCCCGGATCAGGTCCGTGGCAACGCAGCCACGCTCAACGCCGCGGTGCTTGCGCACGGCTGGCCGTCGTTGAGCGAGGCACGCGGCAAGGTGGTGTTCCTGCTCGACCAACGCGCGGCCGGTGCCAGCTACCTACCCGGGCATCCGTCGCTGCGCGGACGCGTGTGCTTCACCAATGCCGTGCCTGGCCAAGACGATGCCGCCTTCACCGAACTCAACGATGGCCCTGCCGAGACGATCACCCAATTGGTGAAAGCCGGCTACCTGGTGCGCACGCGTACCGACGCCGACCTGAAGGAAGCGCTGCAACACGACACCACCCGCCGCGACCGCATGCTGGCCAGCGGCGCACAGTTGCTCAGCACCGACTTCCCCGCACATGAGCCGGCCGGCAACGGTTACGTGGTGCGCTTCGAAGGCGATGCGGTCGCACGCTGCAATCCGCAGCTGGCGCAGGCGCACTGCAAGGGCGTCGACCTCGGGCATTGAGTCGGGGTCACTGCCGTCGTCGCAATCTCCGCACCACACACAGACCTGTCGCAACGGAAGGCGTCGGCGATGCACACCCGCACCCGCGATACGGGGCCGGGCACTCCACCTTCTCCAACCACGCGAGCCATTGCATGCAGTCCCCACGCACCACCCATCGCCTGACCTGCGCCATCGCACTGGCACTGTGCGCGCCGGCGTTTGCCGAGACGCCGGAGCTCGGCACCACCACGCTGGATTCGGTCAACGTGCAGGCCAAGCACACCGCCGCACCGGGATCACTCAACGAACAGCGCCTGTCCAGCAGCGTCAACAGCGTGATGAGCAAGCAGCAGATCGATGCAATCCCCTCGGGCGGCATCGCCGATGTCGTGTCGCACATGCCGGGCCTGTCCGCATACAGCGACATGCACCTGGGCCAGGCCACCACCGGCGAGAACGCCTACGTCAGCATTCGCGGCATGGACGCCAGCTATAACGCCTACACGCTCAACGGCTTCGGCATGCCGGAAACCGATTCATCCACGCGCGCCATCCCGTTGAACATGCTGGCGCCGTTCGGCATCCAGTCGGTGCAGGTGTCCAAATCGCCCACACCCGATATGCCCGGCGATTCGATCGGCGGCGCGATCGACATGCGCACGCCCAATGCCTTTGACTTCGGCCAGGATGTCTACGCCAAGAGCACCGCGCAGGGCCAGTTCAATGCCCTGGCCTCGAAGCTGGGCGGCAAGGACAGCGGCGGCACTTTCCAGCAGGAGCTGGCCTGGAAGTTTGGCGATGGCCATGCCTTCGGCCTCTACGCATCGGCGTATTACGGCAGGAACAACAACATGGCGCAGGCGCCGGCGCCCAACAGCAAATACGTGCCGGCCGATCCCGCCCTCGCCACTGCAACCGACCTGCGCGATGTCGGGCCGTTGATCAGCACCCGCTACAAGTACAGCCTCTACACCAGCCAGATCGAACGCTACGGCGGCAACCTCTCGCTGGATTGGCAAGGCGACAACAGCGCGCTGTACGCGCGTGCCATCTACGGCAGCTACGGCGTCACCGGGCAGCAGGACCAGTCCAGCGCGCGCCTGGAAACCTATCGCAACCAGCCCACCGCCGTGCGTGGCGGCTACTTCAACACGCACGATATCGACGAAAAACTGGCAACGCTGCAATTGGGAGGCCAGACCACGCTGGGCCGCCTGCGCTTCGACTACGGCAGCTCGGTCGGTCGCGGCACTCGCAGCCGCCCGGACTACGTGTCGGCAAGCTTGTATGGCTTTACGCCCGGCAGTTTCGCCTTCGACCTCAGCAACCCCCGCTATCCCAGCATCGCGCCAAGCACGCCGGGCTTGCAGGACTTCTTCTACAACCTGGATTCGTCGTTGCTGTGGAAGGTGCAGGGGCACGACGCCGGCAGTCACGACAACCGCGTCAACGCACACACCGATATCACCTACCAGGTCGACGGCGATGTGCTGGACAGCATCAAGCTCGGGCTGTCTGCCGACCACTCCGACCGCGGCGCCTACGATCACCCGTTCTTCCACAAGGACGGCAACTTCGTCACCAACGGGCCGTATTTTGGCGGTCCCAATTACGCCTTCCCCACCGCAGGCGGGCCGCCACTGAGCGCGATCCCGGGCCGCGTCACCTATAACGCCTTCGATGGGCGTTACGCCGGACCGTTCAAACTGCTGGACCGCAACTGGATGCTCGCGCAGGCGCTGCCCTACAAGTACGTCGACGATCCCAATGGCGCAGGCGTCTATACCGCCAACGACTACAACGCCAACACCACCTCCAGCACCGAGGCGATCTATTCCGGTTATGCAATGGCCGCGCTGCATGTCGGCTCAGTGAGCGTACTGCCCGGCGTGCGCTACGAGTTGACCCGCTATGCGGCCGAATCCTGGCAATCCAGCGGCGATGGCAGCACCGGCAGCTTCGTCGGCACCGGAAGCACCTATGGGCAAGTGCTGCCGGGCATCAGCATCAACTATCGGCCGGATGATCTCACCGTGTATCGGGCTTCGTTGCGGCGCAGTTTCAGCCGGCCGGCGTTCGGCCTGATCTCCGGCGAGACGGTGTACACCATCGACGATACCCAGAAAGTGGTCGGCATCTCCAGGCCCAATCCCGATCTGCAGCCGAGCAAGGCCGACAACGCCGATCTCTCCGCCGAGTTCTACGATCACAGCGGCGGCGTGCTCAGCGCATCGACCTATTACAAGCGCATCACCGGCTTCGTCTACACCTCGCAATCGGCGACCAGCAACGACAACACACTGGGCGGGCTGGTACCGACCGGCACCACCTTCGAAAACGGCGTGCCGGTGACCATGCCGCAGAACGGTGGCACCGCCAAGCTCTATGGACTGGAGCTGGCAGCGAGCAAGCGCCTGCAGGAGTTGCCGGGCCTGTGGAGCAACGTCGGCGTCACCGCCAACCTCACGCTGCAGCACAGCGAAGCAGACAGCAGACGCAGCGACCAACCGGAAAAGACCTGGCTGCCACGCGCACCCGAGCGCATCTACAACCTGGATCTGTTCTACGACGATACGCATCTGCGCGCCGACCTGAGCTACAACTACACCGGCCTGCAATTGCTGGGGCTGACCAGCGACCGGCTCAACTATTATCTGCAACCGGTCAAATCGCTGGACTTCACCGCCACCTATCATCTGCCGCACCACGTCGATGTCGGTGTGTCGGCCAAGAACCTGCTCAATGCCGCCACGTTCTACGAAACCCAGGGCAAGTCCAGGCGCTACATGGCCTACGACCCCGGCGCCGACGGCGCCTATGTACAGACCGGACGGGTATACATGCTGACCTTGGGCTACACCTACTGACGGCAGACCTGCAGACAGCTGCGGCGCAATGTCTGCAGCTGCAGGGACCGGGTCTGCACCACTCCGTATCGATCGCCTGACTGACATGCAGGCGATCGATTGCGGTGTGGCGCACCACGCCCACCGCCAACCGGATGGAAGCATCAACAACGGGTGGCGGCATCGAATCGGCAGCTGTGCGGAGGCGAGATAGCAGGTATCCACTCCTGACCCGCATCGCGACTGCGTCCCCAGTCAGTCCCGGTGCAGCCATTTCACGCAGACCACGCAGGCGGCTCGGGCAAGGTGCGCGCATGCCTCTTCCGGACCTGCTCATGCCACCACGCATCTACGCTCGCGCCTGCTTGCTCGCCCTTGCTCTGGGCACCTCCCTGTCCGCACTGGCGCAAGCGCCGCAGCCTGCCGCGGCACCTGCGCCTACACCTGCAGCAGCTCCCGCTGCAACGGTCGTGCCGACCGGCCCGCGTTCGGACCTGCATGCGCAGGTGCTGCTGGATCGCGCGCATTTCTCGCCGGGACAGATCGACGGCGAGCGTGGTTCCAACCAGAAGCGTGCGGTGTCCGGATTTCAGGCAGCGCACAAGATCAAGGTCACCGGTGAGCTGGATGACGCCACCTGGCAGGCCTTGCAGGCCGACACCACGCCGGCGCTGGTGCAATACACGCTCACCGATGCCGATGTGGCCGGGCCGTTCCTGCCGATTCCGAAAGGGCCGGCCGAACAGGCCAAGCTGACGTCGCTGGGCTACACCTCGGTGGACGAGGCGCTGGGCGAGCGTTTCCATGCCGCTCCGGAACTGCTGCGCCAGCTCAATCCCGGCGTGGATTTGAACAAGGCCGGTGGCGTGATCCAGGTGCCCAACATCGACGGCGTCCCGCCATTGGCCAAGCCGGCCAAGCTGGTGGTCGACAAGTCCGAGTCGACGCTGCGCCTGTTCGATGCCGACGGCAAGGTGTATGCGCAGTTCCCGGTGTCCTCCGGCAGCAAGCACGATCCGCTGCCGATCGGCCGCTGGAAGGTGCTGGGCGTGGCGCGCGACCCGGTGTTCAAGTACAACCCCAAGCTGTTCTGGGACGCGAAGAAGGGTGATCAAAAGGCCACCCTGCCCTCCGGCCCGAACAACCCGGTCGGACGCGTGTGGATCGATCTGTCCAAGCCGCATTACGGCCTGCACGGCACGCCGGAACCCGGCCATGTCGGCAAGACCGAATCGCATGGTTGTGTGCGCCTGACCAACTGGGACGTGGTCAATCTGGCCAGCGTGGTGGGCCCGTCCATGCCGGTGGTGATGCAGGAGTAAGCATGAAACTGCTGATGATGCTGGTGGTCGGTGTCTTGCTCGGTGCAGCCGGCTATTGGTGGCTGGAACGCGAGGCACCACAGGCGGCGGTGGCACCGACGTCCGCAGCTGCACCCGCGGTGACAGCGCAGCCCGACGCGGCAGAGGCGGCAATGGCAACGTCTTCTGCGGCTCCAGCGGTTGCCGCTCCAGCCGTTGCCGCATCGTCGCCATCCACCGAGGTGATGCCCGCCGCAAATACGCCAGCCGCGCCTGCGTCTGCAGGCTCTCCTGAAGCTGCGAATTCAGGCAGCGGCCTGCTGATTCCGGTGCAAGGCATCAGCAGCGGCCAGCTGCAGGACACCTTTACCGACGCACGCAGCGAAGGCCGCGTGCACGATGCCATCGACATTCTTGCTCCGACCGGCACACCGGTCATTGCAGTTGCAGACGGCACGGTCGAGAAACTGTTCAACAGCGAGCGTGGCGGCCTGACCGTCTACCAGTTCGATCCAAACGGCACGTATTGCTACTACTACGCGCACCTGGAACGGTATGCCGACGGCCTGGCAGAAAAGCAGGCAATCAAGCGTGGCCAGGTCATCGGCTACGTCGGCAGCACCGGCAATGCCGATCCTGCCGCACCGCATCTGCACTTCGAGATCCACCGCCTGGGGCCGGAAAAACAATGGTGGAAGGGAGAGGTCTTGAATCCCTATCCCGTATTGCATGGCGACCAGACCCTGCAGTGATGCACCAGGCGGTGATGCAGACACAGGCCTGCGCGTGATGCGCAGGCCTGTGCATTCAGATCAACATGCCGCCCGATACCTCGATGCGTTGCGCATTGATCCAACCGGTTCCCGGCGCGAGTAACGCAGCGACCACCGGCCCGATATCGTCCGGCAGCCCTGGGCGCCCCAGCGCCGTGACCAACGACACCATCGCATTGACCTGTGCGTTATCGCGCACGCTGCCGCCGTTGAAGTCTGTCTCGATCGCACCCGGCGCCAGCGTATTGGCACGAATGCCACGCGCGCCCAGTTCCTTGGCCAGATAACGCGTGAACACCTCCACCCCGCCTTTCATCATCGCGTAAGCCGAGGCACCGGGCAGCGCGAAGCGTGCCAGGCCGCTGGATACATTGAGGATGCGTCCGCCGTCGGCGATCAACGGCAGCAACGCCTGGGTCAGGAAATACGGCCCCTTGAGATGGATGTTGACCAGGGCGTCGAACTGCGCCGGCGTGGTGTCGGCGATGGCCGCGTGCAGCCCGGTACCCGCGTTGTTGACCAGCGCATCGAACTGCGTGCGATCCCAACCGGCCAGCACCTGCTTCAACTGCTCAGCGAATGCCGCGAATGACTCGGCGTCGGCAACATCCAGCGGCAGTGCCTGCGCACGGCGGCCAAGCGTTTGGATCTCGGCGACCACCGCAGCGGCCTCATCTGCCTGGCTGCGGTACGTCAGCACGATATCGCTGCCGTCTGCAGCGAGCGCAAGCGCGGCATTGCGGCCCAGGCCGCGGCTGCCGCCGGTGATCAGGGTGATCGGTGTGGTGGTCGACATGGATGGACTCCGTTGCGTGTTGGGATGCGATTTGGGGCGATCACAGCGCTGGTTTGTAACCGCTGGCGGGGGTGACATTGCCTGGCCGTCCAAGACTATTGCGCTTGCCGCGCCACATAAATCGGTCCAACCTGATTGCACCGTTCAAGAACGTCGACCAATCGATGGATACCCTGGAGTCGCTGCGCGCCTTCCTGCGCGTCGCCGAGCTCGGCAGTTTCACCCGCGCCGCCGAAACGCTGGGCCTGCCCAAAGCCAGCGTCTCCACCGCGGTGCAGCGGCTCGAAGCCTCGCTTGGGACGCAGCTTTTGCATCGCACGACGCGCCGCGTGCAACTCACCGGCGACGGCACCGCGTTCTACCAACGCAGCCGCGATCTGCTCGACGACATGGACGAGTTGCAGAGCATGTTTCAGCGCGAACGCAGCCAGCTGCGCGGGCGCTTGCGGGTGGACATGTCCTCCGGCATCGCGCGCAATTTCGTGATTCCCGCGCTGCCCACGTTCCTGGCGCAGCACCCGCAGCTGGAGGTGGAAATCAGCGGCACCGACCGCCGCGTCGATGTGGTGCGCGAAGGCTTCGATTGCGTGTTGCGCGTGGGCACGCTCGAAGACACCAATCTGGTCGCACGACCGCTCGGCGTGTTTCGCATCATCAACTGCGCCAGTGCCGACTACCTCGCACGACGGGGCATGCCGCAGCGCCTGGACGATCTGGCTCACCACGATCTGGTGCATTACGTGCCGACGCTGGGCCAGCGATCGTCCGGCTTCGAGTACCGCGATGGACCGGCCTACCAGCTACTGCCGATGCGCGGCCCGGTGACGGTCAACAACGGCGATGCCTATCTTGCTGCGGCATTGGCGGGCCTGGGAATCATCCAGGCGCCGGCCAGCCCGTTGCGCCCGCACCTGGACAGCGGCGCCTTGATCGAGCTGCTGGCCGCCATCGCGCCGGAACCGATGCCGGTCACCTTGCTCTACGCGCAGCGTCGCCATCTGCCGCAACGCGTAGGTGCGTTCATGGACTGGGTTACGGAGGTGATGGCACCGTATCTGGAACCGCTGTAGCCCCGGGCCACCGTCGATGCGATTGCCGGCACGTCTTCGCGTGCGCGTGTGCGCAGGCAGGAAGTGTTTCTGTAGCGCGCCGACATTGGCGGGAGGCATCAGTCGCTTGCGTGCCACTTCGATACCACCGAAGCAAACCGATATCAGCAGGCAGTGCGGCATGCGCCGCAGATCCACGATCACTCCGCTGGCGCCAGACACAAAAACAGGCACCTTCTGCAAGGTGCCTGCATCGTTGCAACATGCAACACCAGGCCAGGCGCTGACATCGCGCCCAGCCCGGTCTTCGATCAGAACGTGTAGTTGAAGGTCAGCATGCCGTTGCGCGAGGCGCCCCATGCGCCATAGCCACCGTTGAACTGAGAGTAGTAGCGCTTGTCGAGCAGGTTGTCGATATTGAGCTGCACCGAGAACTGCGGCGACAGCCGGTAGCGCGCAAACGCGCTGACCAGTGCGTAAGCGCTCTGCTGAAAGGCACCGTAGACCGGGTCCACATAGTACGAGCGGTTCTGCCAGTTGACGCCACCACCCACGGTCAGATCGCTCCACGCACCTTGCGGGGTGTAGCTGTTGAACAGCTTGAGGGTGGTGCGCGGCAGATGCGTATTGATCGAGGTGCCGCTGTCATCGCGGGCGGTGTAGTGCGAGGCGCCGAAGGTGGTGTTCCAGCTCTCGGTCACCCGCCCGGACACCTCGAAATCGAAGCCTTCGCTGACCACGCCGTTGGCGGCTTCATACGCCGACTCGCTGCTACCGGGAACGAAGCCGCCGGTGGCCACGCCCAGGTTGTCCTGCTCGATGCGGAACACCGCAAGCGAGGCGTTGAGCCTGTCGTCGAACCACGCTGCCTTGACGCCGGCTTCGTAGCCCTTGCCGGTCAACGGATCCAGGTAGCCGCCATTGGCATCGCGCAGGGTCTGCGGGTTAAAGATTTCGGTGTAGCTGACGTACGTCGACCACACATCGTTGATGTCGTAGACCAGACCGGCGTACGGGGTGACTTCGGTCTGGCTGTCGGAGAACGGCGCCAGTCCCTGCGTGGCATCGAAGTTGCCGCCATCGATCTGCCAGTCGGTGTAGCGCGCGCCCACCAGCAACTTCAGCGAATCGGCCAGCGAGAAGCGTGCAGCCACGTAGGCCGCCTTCTGCTTGATGGTGCCGGTGCTCTGCACCGTGCGCGGGCTCCAGTTGGGTTCCGGATAGGCACCGGTCCAGCCGAGGTAGCTGTCCAGCGGCGCCGGGAAATCGAAGGTGCCGTTATTGACGTACTCGCGGCGGTTGTAGCTGGCGCCGGCAACCAGCTGATGCTCGCGGCCGAACAGCTGGAACGGACCTTCCGCATAGACGTCGGCACCATCGGCCTTGCGCTCGGTCAGGTAGTTGCCCGAATACGGCACCACGCCGCCACCGGTGGCGCGGTCGAACCCGAAGATCGTATAGAACGGATAGAACAGGTGATTGGCCGCTTCGGTCTTCTCGTGGCTCAGATTGGCCTTGAGGGTCCAGCCGTTGTTGAAGCTCTGCTGCAGGCTGGCGAAGGTGCGCTGCAGGCGCGTGTCCCAGAACGTCCAGTCGGCCGCCGGGTTGAACGACCGATCATAGTTGGTGCGGGTGCCATCGCTGTAGAACAGCGGGAAGCCGCCCCAGGTGACATCGTTCGATTCCTTCTTCTGGTACTCGTAGCCCACGCTCAGCAAGGTGCTGTCGGTGAGATCGGCATCGATGATCGCCGAGCCGATCTTCTTGCGCAGGCCGTAGCGGTCCATGTCCGACTCGCCGTCCTGGTACACGCCGATCACGCGCGCACGCACGGTGCCTTCGGGGCTGAGCGGCACGGTGACATCGGCCACGCTGCGGGTCTTGTTGAAATCGCCACCGCCCACCGACACGGTGCCGGTGAAGTCGCGGCTGAGCGCATGCTTGCGCACCAGGTTGATCGAGGCCGACGGGTTGCCCGAGCCGGTCAGCAGGCCGGTGGCGCCACGCACCACTTCGACGCGGTCGTACAGCGCCACGTCCAGCGCCGAATCGCCGTAGCTCCAGGCCTGCTCCATGTAGGCCGGGATGCCGTCGAACTGGTAGTTGTCGATGTAGAAACCACGCGCGTAGAACTCCAGCCGCTCGCTGTCGCTCTGCGCCACCGAGATGCCGGTGACGTTGTTGAGCACGTCGGTGATGCTCTGCAGGTTCTGGTCGTCCATGCGGTCGCGGGTGATCACGGTGACCGACTGCGGGATCTCCCGCAGCGACAGGTCCATGCGCGTGCCGGCGGTGGTCTTCTCCACCGTATAGCCCTTGGCCTGCTCGCCCTGCACGATGAGCCGGTCCAGGGTGGTGACCTCGGCATCGCCGGCGGCGGCAGGCGTCTCGGCCAATGCCTGGCCAGCGGCCATCGCGCACAGCGCGGCGAACAGCGCGCGCGGCAGGGCACGGCGACGCGCGCCCACGGAAACAAGACGCAACTCGGTACTACGGATCATCGGGAACTCCAACGCAGACGGATCAGACCACGCGCTGCGAAGACGCCGCGCCGGCAACAAGGGGGAGGAAACGGTGTGCCTTACCAGCGGCAGCGCGCCATTTTAATGGGAATGATTCACATTTTAAATAGCCGGATTGACATATTTTTAGCATTTACTTGACACAAGCGAGCGCTACCTGGGCAGGAGGAGCACTACGCAACTCCCGGTTTGACCTCAGCCATTGCAGCCGAACTCGCATAGACGCGACACTCGGAACGGGAGCTACTGAACAGTTGGCTGACGTAGCGACGGAACGCACTACAACGGGGATCACATGAAGAAATGCTGGATAGCTATCGCTCTACTGCTGTTGTGCACGCCGGCAGTGAGCGCTGCTGCAGGGCCAGATAAAACGTCGCTGAACGAGGCTTGCCGGGTACCCGGCAACGCCGTGCACGAGGCAGGTCTTGTGCAGATCGGAGGCATCCAGCAATGGGTCACGATCGAAGGTCAGGACTGCCGCAATCCGGTGGTGCTGATCGTCCATGGCGGGCCGGGCAACCCCAACACGCCGTTCGCGCATCGCCTGTTCGGCAGCTGGACGCGCGACTTCACCATCGTGCAGTGGGATCAGCGCGGCTCTGGCAAGACCTACGCGGCAAGCAAACCTGCCGACGGCGAGACGCTGACCATGCAGCGGCTGACCAGGACGGTAGCGCGGTCGCGCGCTATGCCACGCAACGGCTGGGCAAATCCAAGCTCATCCTGATGGGTGGATCGTGGGGCTCGGCACTGTCGGTCAATATCGCCAAGGCAAATCCCAGTCTGTTCCATGCGTATGTCGGTACAGCGCAACTGGTCAATTACCAGGACGATATGGCGGCCAGTTACACCAAGACGCTGAGCCTGGCCAGCGTAGCCAGCGATGCAGACGCGATCGGCAAGCTAGAGAAGATCGGCCCGCCGCCATGGACCAACCCGCGCAACTTCGGCGTTTTGAGGCGCCTGACGCGCAAGTACGAAGCCTTGAGTACCGACCCGGCACCGGAAGACTGGTTCACCTTCGCAGCGGAGTACGACACGCCCGACTACCGTGCAGCCTATGAGGCCGGAGAAGACTATTCCTTCCTGCAGTTCGTCGGGCTGGCAGGCGACGGCATGGGCCCGCAGATCGACCTGCGCACACTCGGGCCGCAGTTCGCCATGCCTGTCTATCTGATTCAGGGCGAACAGGATCTGGTCACCCCAGCCCAGATCAGCAAAGCCTATTTCGATGGTCTTTCTGCACCGAGCAAGGAATTCCTGCTGCTGCCACGCACCGGGCACGACCCCAACCCGCCGATGATGGACGCACAGCTGAAAGTGCTGACCAGAATCCGCGCAGCGGCGATGGCCAACGACGCACGCTGAAACACGCAACGCGCTCGTTGAATGATGAAGTACCGCACATCGCGCATTGATCACGAGATCCAACAAAAAAGCCGGCTTTCGCCGGCTTTTTCTTTCAGGCACCACGCAAGGCGTTACAGCGCCTTGGCTGCCGCGACCACATGCTCGGCGGTGATCTTGAAGTACGCGTACAGCTGATCGGCCGGTGCCGAGGCGCCGAAGGTGTCGATACCGACCGCATCGCCATCCAGGCCCACGTACTTGCGCCAGAAACCGGTCACGCCCGCTTCCACCGCCACGCGCTTGCGCACCGCATTGGGCAGCACCGACTCGCGATAGGCCGCATCCTGGCGATCGAACACATCGGTCGACGGCATCGACACCACGCGCGTCTTCAGCCCGGCCGCGTCCAGGGTCTGCTTGGCTTCCACCGCCAGCCCGACTTCCGAACCGGTGGCGATCAGGATCACGTCGGGCGTGCCGCCTTCAGCATCGGCCAGCACATAACCGCCGCGCTCGATCAGCTTGAGCTGCTCATCACTGCGCGGCTGGTGCTGCAGGTTCTGGCGACTGAACACCAGGCAGCTCGGGCCGTCCTTGCGGGTGATGGCGGCCTTCCAGCTCACCGCCGATTCCACTGCATCGCCCGGGCGCCACACATCGTTGTTAGGGATGTAGCGCAGCGAGGCCAGGTGTTCCACCGGCTGATGGGTCGGGCCGTCCTCGCCCAGGCCGATCGAGTCGTGCGTGTACACGTGGATGGCATGGGCCGGATTCAACGCGCTCATGCGCACGCCGTTGCGCGCGTAATCGCTGAACACCAGGAAGGTGGCGTCGAACGGAATGAAGCCGCCATGCAGCGCCAGGCCATTGGCGATGGCGGTCATGCCGAACTCGCGCACGCCGTAATAGACGTAGTTGGCATCCGGATCATCGGTGGCCACCGACTTGCTGGCCTTCCACAAGGTCAGGTTGGAATGCGCCAGATCGGCCGAACCGCCGATCAATTCGGGCAACAACGGCGCGAACGCTTCGATCGCCAGCTGCGAGGCCTTGCGCGAGGCGATGGTCTGGCCGTCCTGCTGCGCCTTGGCGATGTAGGCATCGGCCTGGGCGATGAAGTCGGCCGGCAGCTCGCCGTGCGAGCGGCGGGTCAGCTCGGCAGCTTCGGTGGCGTACTGCTTGCCGTACTTGTCGAACAGCTGCTCCCACTCGGCCTGACGCAGGGTGCCGGTGCCACCTGCGCGCCAGCCGGCGTAGATCTCTTCGGGAATCTCGAAGGGGCCGTACGGCCACTCCAGCGCCTTGCGGGCGCCCTCGAGTTCTTCCTTGCCCAGCGGTGCGCCGTGCGAGGATTCCTTGCCGGCCTTGCTCGGTGCGCCGAAGCCGATCTTGGTGCGGCAGCAGATCAGCGTGGGCTTGTCGGTGTTCTCCAGCGCGGTCTCGATGGCGGCCTTGATCTTCTCGGCGTCATGTCCGTCCACATCGCGGATCACATGCCAGCCATAGGCCTCGAAGCGCTCCGGGGTGTTGTCGCTGAACCAGCCGGCGGTGTTGCCGTCGATGGAAATCTGGTTGTTGTCCCAGAACGCGACCAGCTTGCCCAGGCCCCAGGTGCCGGCCAGCGAGGCGGCTTCATGGGAAATGCCTTCCATCATGCAGCCATCGCCCATGAACACCCAGGTACGGTGGTCGACGATTTCCAGCTCCGGGCGGTTGTAGCGCTGCGCCAGCAACTTCTCGGCCAGCGCGAACCCGACCGCATTGGCGAAGCCCTGCCCGAGCGGGCCGGTGGTGGTCTCCACGCCGGGGGTTTCGCTGCGCTCGGGGTGACCGGCGGTCTTGCTGTGCAGCTGACGGAACTGCTTGAGCTGCTCGATCGGCAGGTCATAGCCGGACAGGTGCAGCAGCGCGTACTGCAGCATCGAGCCGTGGCCGTTGGACAGCACGAAACGGTCGCGGTTGAACCACTGCGGGTTGTTCGGGTTGTGCCGGAAGAAATCGTTCCACAGCACTTCGGCGATATCGGCCATGCCCATCGGCATGCCGGGATGGCCGGATTTGGCGGCTTCGACCGCATCGGCGGCGAGAAAACGGATGGCGTTGGCCAGCTGGCGGCGGGTGGGCTGGGTCATGGGCGTCTATGGAAGCGGAGGGGAACACCGCTGGAAGCGGAGACGCTCATTCTCCCACAGAGCGCGTTAGGGGGCTGGGATTGGGGAGTCGGGAATGGACAATCGGGAATTGGGAATCGGGTGCAGTGCTGCAGGTTGGTCGCTGACGCCGCTCTCACCAAAGCTACCGCTGCGGTGCAACAGGACCTCACTTCACACGCAACGATCGCTATAGCCCGCTCTTACCCATTCCCGATTCCCCACTCCCTATTCCTCGCCCTTGGCAACCAAGGTCGTCAGCGCCAGATCGCCGGTCACGTTCAGCGCTGTCCGGCACATATCCAGGAAATGATTGACGCCC
This sequence comes from Xanthomonas sp. WHRI 7064, assembly GCF_040202355.2. Classification (NCBI taxonomy): domain Bacteria; kingdom Pseudomonadati; phylum Pseudomonadota; class Gammaproteobacteria; order Lysobacterales; family Lysobacteraceae; genus Xanthomonas; species Xanthomonas sp. WHRI 7064. The sequence continues at coordinate 3,693,102 of NZ_CP167821.1, forward strand.
AGGATCATGCCGATGCCGACCGGGTTGACCCCGACCATCGCGCAGATCAGCGCCACCACCGGCAGCGAGCCGGACGGCACGCCGGCGGTGCCGATGCCACCCAGGATGCAGACCAGCATCACCATGAACTGCTGGCCGATGCTCAGGTCCACGTTGAAGAATTGCGCCAGGAAGATCACCGTCACCCCTTCGAACAAGGCGGTGCCGTTCTGGTTGGCGGTGGCGCCCACGGTCAGCACGAAACGCGACACCCGCGGTGGCAGGCCCATCTCGTCAGCCACGCGCAGCGCGGTCGGCAGGGTCGCGTTACTGGAGGCGGTGGAGAACGCCATCATCGTGGCCGCCTGGGTCTGCCTGAAGAAGCCGATCGGCGAACGCCCGGCGAACTTCACTGCCAGCCCGTAGCTGACCACCATGTGCAGGCCCAGCGCCAGCACCACCACGCCCACATAAGCGCCCAGGCGGATCAGCAGATCAAAGCCGAACAGCGCGGCCAGATTGAACATGAAACAGGCCACCGCATACGGCGCCAGGCGGATCACCAAGCCGATCAGGGTCATCGAGATTTCGAAGATGCCCTCGATGCCGCGCTTGAGCGTGGCCACCTTTTCGTCGGCGGTCAGCACCATGCCCACGCCGAACATCACCGCAAAGAACATCAGCGACAGGATCGCGCCGTTGCTGGACGCTGCCGCGATCACGTTGCTGGGCACGATCGACAACAGCATGTCCATGCCCTGCGGCTGGGTGCCGGAGCTGGAGATAATCTCGCGGGTGCGCTCGGCGTTCTGCTGGATCAGCTGGTTGGCCAGCTGCGGGTCCACGCCGGCACCAGGCTTGAGCACATTCACCAGCACCAGCCCCAGCAACACCGCCACGCCGGACAGCACGACGGTGTAGCCCAGGGTGCGCCAGCCCACACGCCCGAGCGCACGGATGTCGCCCATTTCGGAAATGCCCATCACCAATGCCGAGAACAGCAGCGGCACGATCAGCATGAAGATCAGATTGAGGAAGATCTGCGAGAACGGAGTGGTGACGTATTTGGTGACCACGCGCACCCAGTCGGCATCGCTGCCGGCCAGGTAGTAGACGGCCAGACCCAGCAGCAGACCGACGGCGAAGCCAATGCCCATCTTCCAATGCAGGGGCAGGACCGAGCGGCGTGCGGCGGGGGATGCAGTCATCTGGTCGGGCCTTGATCTGGACACAAGTCACGGAGCTTAACAAACGCCATCGACGCGGCCACCTACCCGGCCTGCCGCGGTGCGCCCGCCCGAGGGTAGGTGGACCTCCTCACGTCAGCCGATACGGGCGCTGGAGCGTTCAACACATCTGGCACGCTCGCCGTTGGCAGGCAGAGCCGATATTTGGAACTGCCTATAGCGGGCCGCGATGCCCAATCGCTTTTTTTGGACGCCATGGGAGCCGGCCATGAGTTCTTGCTTGCGACCATGCACACCGACCATCCCGACAGGTCCTTGCCCGCTCACCGTCGCGGGACCTTACGCGGCATGGATGCCGCGTAAGAGCCTACAAGGACGTACTTGCGGCGTGTCCCGCGAGGGTGGGCGGGCAAGGGCCCTGCAGCGAAGTCGCAGACCCGTCGCTCTGTAACTGATCTCTCCACACTATCCAAGCGCATCGAGACACAACGTACAAAGCAACCAAGACTTCAAACTGTAGTGTCGTCGAGGCGCGATCGGATGCTTGAATCAGAAGCCTGGTGAGTCGAGTGCGCGGTGCCCTCGCCGCTTGCGGGACACGCCGTGAATCCGTCCATGGAGGCTCCTTGGCGGCATCCATGCCGCCAAGGGTCCCGCAACCGGCAAGGACACCGCGCCAGAGAGTTGGCCGATTGCTTTCTTGAAGGCATGTCGCTCGACTTGCGCTAGGCAGGTGAGAAGCCTGTAGGTTGCGTGTTGAAAGCCTGTCGGCTATTTGCAATGGGAAGGCGATAAGAAGCTGGTGGGACCCAGAGTGATGCGCCCAGCGCACTCGTGCTCTGCTTGCAACCAACCACACCGACCATCTCGACTGGCCCTTGCCCGGCCACCGTCGCGGGACCTTACGCGGCATGGATGCCGCGTAAGAGCCTACAAGGACGTACTTGCGGCGTGTCTCGCGAGGGTGGGCGGGCAAGGACCTCGCAGCCAGGTCACAGACCCAACGCCTTGTTTTAAGCAGCACAGGTGAACAACCAGGTGCAACCGGGATCAATCCGTCAAAGCCGGACAGGACATGGTGATCATCTAGACCCAGTCAGCAACTTCCGACGCAGCGAAACCGATCAAGGCGCCGGCGGATACAGCGGCGCCAAGACCTCCGGCTCCGCAGCCGTGGCATGTCGCCAACGCGGGCCCTTGGCAAAGGCCTCGCGCAAGGCCGAACGTGCACTGGTCACGTCGCCATCGCCGCCCCAACGGGCACGCTGCATCTGTGCCACCGCTGCCCGCTGCGCCGGGTCGCTCAACGCTGCCAGCACGCTGTCGATATCGGCAACGCCGGCCATGCCGCACAACACTGCGGCCACGTCGTCCATGCCGCCGGTATCGAGCGCGCGTCGCAGCTCGGCCACACCGTGCGTCACACGCCGGCCGGGCGCAGCTGCATCGCTGGTGTTGATCACCGGCGCGCCGTGCGAACCGCCGCGACGCCGTAACAAGGCCCACACCAGGGTGGCAATCCACAGCAGCGCAAAGCCGCTCGCCGCAGCGATCCAGCCCCATGGCCGTTGCGTGGCCGCAGCCTGCTGCAGACTCAGCGTGCCGGCCGCAGCGGTTGGCGCAGCGTTATCCGGTGATGGACTGGCTGCAGGCGTTGGCGCGGGCGCGGGCGTCGCAAACGCACCGCTGCCTGCCGCCACATCCAGCGTAAGGTCCGGCAACGCCGCGGTCTTGGCTGCCGCCGCGCCCACATCCCACCATGCCACCTGCAAGCCGGGCACCACCAGCGGACCGGCGCGATTGGGCACGATCGAATAACGGCGGGTCAGCCGCAGCTGCGGCGAGCCATCCACGAAGCGTTCTTCATACTGCGGCGGCTCGGCGAACACCTGCGCGTCGGGCACGCTCGGGGTCGGCAATTCCGGGAACTGCGCCTGGGTGGCGCCGCGTGCGCTGGCCTCCACCACGATCTGGGCCGCTTCACCGGCGGTGGCGCGCTGCGGCGTGGTCGTATACCGCAACTGCAGGCTGCGCAGCGGCAACCACGGCTGCGGCGCGTTGGCTGGTTGTGCGCGCACCTGCAGTGGGATGCTGGCACTACGCGCGCTCAGCTCGCCATTGCCACGACCGAAATAGTCGTCGAAGAAGCCGCCGACCGAGCGGCCATTGAAGCGCGCCGACGGCAACACCAGCCGGCCGCTGCGCTCGGGCACCAGCAGATAGCGCCGCTCGACCACGTTGTATTGGCGGTTATTGAGTACCTTGACCGAACTGACGTCGTCGCCGATGCGCTGCAGCGATGCACCATCGGGCGCTTCCAGATCCAGCTCGCCGGACGCCAGCTGCGTGGCGAAATACAGCCGCACCACTACGCCCACACTTTGCTGCACATAGGGCTGCGGATCGTCCACCTGCGTCTGCACAAAGGCATCCTCGTTGCCTTGCGCCGCCGCTGCTGCGCCGGGCGCGCTACTGCCGGCATCGCTTGCCGACGCGCCCACCTGCAACCGCAACGGTTCGGTGCGCTCGTTACCCACGCGGATCGCCGGCACGATCAGCTCGCCGCTCTTGCGCGGCGTCAGCACCACGCCGAACAGCGCGCGCACCGTCACCGACCCATTGGTCACCTGCATCTGCTGGTTGGCGCTCTTGGCCCCCAGCGCGAAGTCGTTGCGCAACGGCGTGTAATCCGGATCGACACCGCGTTGATCGGTTTCGATATTCAACATCACTACGTCGCCGGCATCGGCGCTGTCGCGGTCCAGCCACGCGCGCGTGACGGCACCCACCGGTGCACAGGTGAGCAGCATCACGCTGGCCAACATGCCGATCGCCGCGCGGCGCAAATGGTGTGTGCCGATCATCGTCCGTCCCGTTGCCTGCGTTCGTGTTCCAGCCTGAATTTGGTGCGCAGCAGGCTGCCCGGATCATCCGGCACCCGCCGCAACCAGGCATCCACCGCCTGACGTTGCTCGCGTTGCTCCGGCGTTTCGTTCGCCGATGCCGCAGCGGCCTGCTTGCCGTTTGCATCGGCGCTCTTGTCGCCAGCCTGCGCCATCGCCTGCTGCATCTTTTGCCGCTGCGCGGCATCGGCCTGCTGCTGCGCCTTGGCATCGGCCGATTGCGGCGCTGCGTCCTGCTTGCTCTGCTCGCCCTGGCCGTTTTTGGACTGCTGGTTCTGCGAGGCTGCGTCCTGCGGCGCCTGCGCAGGCGGCTGATCCTTGCCGTCCTGTTTGCCTTGCGCATCCTGCTTGCCTTGTCCGTCCTGGCCGGGCTTTGGAGCGTTCTGCTTGTTCTGCCCGGACTGATTCTGGCCGGAGCCGTCCTGACCGGATTGCTTCTGGTAGTCGGACTGGCCCTTGCCGTCCTTGCCCTTGCCGTCCTTGTTGTTTTGCTGCTGACGCTTGCGCGCCGCCTCCACCGCCGCACGATTGGCGATGGCGTCGGGCTGATCCGGATGTTGCTTGAGCGCCCGGTCGTAAGCCGCAATCGCTTCGTCGTACTGGCCCTGCCTGGCCAGCGCGTTGCCGAGGTTGTACAGACCCTCATCGGTGGGCACATTTTCGAAGGCTTTTTGTGCCGCGGCGAAATCGCCCTTGCGATACGCCTGCACTCCGGCATCCAGGCGTTGCTGCTGCACCTGGTCGGCGCGTTGCCACAAGGTGCCGTCGGCAGCATGCGCGGGTTGGGCCAGCGGCAACACGCACACCAATGCAAGTACCGTCACAACCGCACGCCGCCGGAACGCCAGCAGTGCCAACAGCATCACCGGCAGCAGCAGCCAGTAGCCCTCGTCCAGCCAGGTCTTGCCGCCGGTGGACTCGGCAGCTTCATCGGCCAGCGGCTGTTGCGCCGGGTCGAGCACGCCAAGCGCACGCAGGTCCGCATCGTCGGCGGTGATGCGCGCATAGCGACCACCGCCCTGCCCGGCAAGATCGCGCAGGCTGCCTTCATCCAGTTTTGTCTGCGCAATCTCACCGGTCGTGGTGCGATAGGCCGCGCCGCGCGCGCTCCCCACGCCGAGCGCGGACACGCTGAATCCACGTGAGCGCGCCAACCGTGCGGAACTTCCGGCCGCACGATCAGCGCTGTCGCTGACCAGCAGGATGTCGCCTTGCTTGAAGCCCGCCTGCAGCAGCAACTGCGTGGCCGCGTCGATCGCCGCATCGGCGCGCTTGCCGTCCACCGGCATCACCGATGGCGACAGCGCATCCAGAAACAACGCCACGTTGGCGGTGTCTTCGGTCAACGGCGCAACGGTGAAACTCTCGCCCGCATAGACCAGCAATGCGACTTCGCCACCGGCCCGCTTGCGTAACAACGTGGCCAACTTGGCCCGCGCCTGCAGCAGACGCGATGGCGGCAGGTCGTTGGCGGTGATGCTGGAGGACAGGTCCAGCGCCACCACCAGCGGCATGCTGGAGTGATACACCGGCCGCTCGGTCTGCCGCCAGCTCGGCCCGGTCATCGCCAGCACCGCCAGCGCATAGGTCAGCGCAGCCAGCACGAATCCCAGCCATCCCCGCCGACTGCCGGACACCAGCAAGGTCGGCAACAGATGCGCATCCACGCTTTGCCGCCACACGTCCGCATCGCGTCGACGCAACTGCCACAGCACTGCCGCCGGCACGATCGCCAGAAGCGCCCACAGCAACCCCGGGCGCAGCAGATGCAGCGACTGCAGCCCGCCTGCCAGTTCGGTCAGCGCGTTCATCGCCATCTCCGCGGCAACACATAGGCCAGCAGCGCAATCACGATGGCAGCGCCCAACGGCCAGTAATAGCGTTCCACGCGCGGCTGCACCGAGGGGCCGAGCGCCTTGACCGGCTCCAGCCGATCCAGCTCGGCATAGATGCCGGCCAGTTCTTCGGTATCGCGGGCACGGAAAAAGCGCCCACCGGTTTGCGCGGCGATCTTGCGCAAGCCGTCTTCGTCGATATCGTCGTTGCCCGTGGCCGGAATCGGCACGCCGAACAACGAATAGCCGCCGTTGCCGCCGAAGGCGATCGTATGCACGCGCACGCCTTCGGCCTTGGCAAGCTCGGCGGCCTTGAGCGGATTGAGCACGCCTGCGGTGTTGACGCCGTCGGTGAGCAACACCACCACGCGCTGGCCCTGCTTCTGCTCGCGCAGCCGTTTGACCGACAACGCGATCGCATCGCCGATCGCCGTTTCGCGCCCGGCCAGTCCCACCACGCTGTCGGCCAACTGGTCGCGCACGGAGGTCAGGTCGGCGGTCAACGGCGTCAACGCGTAGGCGCGCTGACCGAACACCAGCAAGCCGACCCGATCGCCGTCGCGACGATCCAGAAAGTCCGACAACACCGCCTTGGCGGCGGTCAGGCGATCCACCACATTGCCGCCGAGCACCATGTCCGGCTCGCTCATGCTGCCGGACAGATCCACCGCCAGCATCATCTGCCGTGCCTCGCGCGGCGGCTGGATCACATCGCCCAATTGTTGTGGGCGCGCGAGCGCTGCGCATAGGAAAAACCAGCCCAGCCAGGCAAGCCAGCGCGGCACCCGCAATACCGGTGCGCTGTTTGCCTGCGCAACCGCATGCAGTTGATCGGCGTAAGGCACACGCAGCGCCGCCGTATCGGCACGGCGCTGCGGCCAGAACCACATCAGCAACGGCAGCGGCATCAACCACCATGCCCACGGCCATGCGCAGTGCGCCAGCGCATCCTGCCATTGCGACCATTGCAGCCAGTTCATCGCCGGCCTCGCATCAGACTCAGAAAACGCTGCCGCGCCAGCGCCTGCACCGCATCCAGATCGGTCACCGCCGGCGCACGTTGAAAGCCGCCGTCCAGCAGCGCGCGCCCCGGTCCCTGCGAAAAGGCCTGCGTCTTGCTTTTGCGCCCGTCCAGAAACTGCAGCCATGCCTCGCCCTGCAGCCGGTCGGCCTGCGCATCGACGCTGCGCGCTGCGCGTCGCAGCAACACCGACAACGCGGCCAGACGCTGCGCAGGAGTCGTTGCGCGCTGCAGCTCGGCATCGAATGCCGCCAGCCAGCGCCGCTGCTGCTGACGACGGCGACGCCACCACCACCATGCGCTGCCAAGCACCAGGACCACTGCCGCGATCACCAGCCACCAGCCCGGCGCCAGCGGCCACCATGGCGGCGACGGCGGCAGATGGACATCGCGTAGCGGCAGCGATTGCGGCGACATCGTCATCGACTCCGCACGGCGCTACTGCCGCCCAACCAGGCATCGCTGGCATCGTCGGTGGACAGGCGATGCAAGCGCACACCGCGTGCCTGCAAGACCGCGGTCAATTGTTCCAGCGGCGCCACGAATTCGGCCTGCCAACGCGCACGTCCGGCCTGCGTGGACAGGTCGATCGCAATGCGCTCGCCGCGCACATCGAAACTGAGTGCGCGGGCCGGTGGCGCCAGCTCCAGCGGGTCGACCAGCACGATCACCACCACCTCGTGATGCAAGGCCAGGCCCGACCAGCGCGTGGCAGAAATCCTGCTGGCGCTGCGCGCATCGGCCAGCACGGTCAGCCGCGCACCCGGGCGCAGCAACCGCGCGGCATGGTCCAGTGCCACCTCCAGACCTGCATCGCCGGACGGCGGCTGCGTGTACCAGCGCGCCAACGCATCCAGCACCGGTAATACGCCGCGTTGACCCGAGCGTGGTGCAATCGGCGCCTCGCTGGCAGTGCCACGCAGCGCGGCGATCCGGTCGCCCTGCCGCTGCGCCAGCCACGCCGCGACCGCGCCGGCACGGGCGGCCTGCACCGATTTGTAGCGCACCCGCGTACCGAAGAACAGCGCCGGTGAGGTATCGGCCACAATCAGGCTCAAGCGTTCGCGCTCGGCCTGGAACAATTTGGTGTGCGCGCGCCCGGTACGCGCGGTGACCCGCCAGTCGATATGCCGCGCATCGTCGCCGGCCACGTACTCGCGCGACTCGGCGTATTCCATCCCGCGCCCACGCGTTGCCGCCGGCACCGGCCCGACCAGCCCATGGCGGCCACGCCCTGGTTGCCCGCGATGGGTCGCGGTGCCGCGCAGCGCGATCAGCTCCGCCAGCGTCGGCCGCAGCCCATCGCCGGCGATCGACGCCGGAGCGGTGACAGGGGAAGAAGACGGCATCGAAGACATCGGATTCTGGTCAGAGGACGGCATACCTCGGCGACACGCTACCCGATCAGGGCAGCGGAATCTTTTCCAGCAAGGCGGCGACCAGACGTTCGCCATCCCAGCCTTCGGCAGTGGCTTCGTAGCTGGGAAGCACGCGATGACGCAGCACATCCGGCGCAATTGCGCGGATATCGTCCGGGGTCACGTAGTCGCGCCCGGCCAGCCATGCACGCGCCCGTGCGCAGCGCTCCAGCGCGATCGACCCACGCGGGCTCGCGCCCCAGGCAATCCGCCGCGCCAGTGCCGGGTCGTAGCGCTGCGCATCACGCGATGCGAGCACGATCTCGATCAGGTAACGCTCCAGCTGCGGCGCCAGATGCACGTCCAGCACCACCCGACGCGCGGCGAAGACATCTTCCAGCGGGATCTTGTCGGGTACCGTCTCGTGCTTTTCCAGGGTGTCGCGCGCGGCCTCACGTGCCAGCCGCAGGATCTCCGCCTCGGCATCGGCCTGTGGATAACCGATACGCACGTGCATCAGGAAGCGATCCAGCTGCGCCTCGGGCAACGGGAAGGTGCCTTCCTGCTCGATCGGGTTCTGCGTAGCCATCACCAGGAACAGCTGCGGCAGCGCATAGGTGTGCCGCCCGACGGTGACCTGACGCTCGCCCATCGCCTCCAGCAGTGCCGACTGCACCTTGGCCGGTGCACGGTTGATCTCGTCGGCCAGCAGGATCGGATGGAAGATCGGCCCGGGCATGAACTCGAACCGGCTGTCCTGCGGTCGCCAGATCTCGGTGCCGGTCAGATCGGAGGGCAGCAAGTCGGGGGTGAACTGCACCCGCGCAAAATCCGCCTCCAGCCGCGAGGCCAGCGCGCGGATCGCGGTAGTCTTGGCCAACCCGGGCGCGCCCTCGACCAGCAGATGCCCATCGGCCAGCAGGGCGATCAGCAACCGTTCGACCAGCGCGGACTGGCCCACGATGCGCTGCGCCAGCGACTCGCGCAGCAGGGTGAATTGACGGTGCAACCGGTCCTCGGCGGGCGCGGCAGCGGCTTCTGGGGGCAACAGCGGCGGTGCGTTCATAGGCCCAGTGTGACCGATTCGAGCGCAATTGGTTCATTCAGTAGCACACGGATGTTCAGTGAGTGGCGCAGGTTTGACTTACGTCACTATGCAACTAGCTACTTGGAAGATCTTGTTGGACGGATCGAATGCTGGAACGCTTCCATTTCTGTCACCGGTGCGCGCGCGGGCCTCAGAAAACGTCAAGCCCTAGCAAAAGCGATCCTGACCTGGTATCGCTTGCTATGCGTTCAATCACCGCATAAAGAAAAAAGCCGCTTTCGCGGCCTTTTTCCGATTCGGCTTCTCTTATGGAGTAGCGCTTGCGACACGCAATACCTTAGGTGTTACGAAGACGAGCAACTCGGCCTTCTCCTTGCTGCGCCCCCTTTTCTTGAAAAGGTTCCCGAGGAACGGGATGTCGCCAAGGAAAGGGACCTTCGCAATGCTCTCACGATCGTTGAACTCGTAGACGCCGCCGATGACGACTGTCTCACCATCACCAACCAGAACGGCCGTATTAACTTCACGACGGTTGATCTCTGGAACGGTACCGTAGCCATCGAGCACGATGAAACGAGCAACCTCATCCTTCTTAACATTCATATTCAAGAACACGCGATTGTCATTGGTGATGGTCGGAGTGACCTTTAGCTCCAACAGCACTTCTTTGAACTGCACGTTGGCCTGGGACTGACCACCGCCACTGGCAGCAGTAATCGTCACATAACCAATTTCCCGACCCTGCTTGATAACGCCTTCACGCTGATTTGCCGTAACGATACGCGGATTGGAAACGACTTCCCCTCGCCCCTCTTCCTGCATCGCCGACAACTCCATGTCGAGAGCGAAGTTGCGTCCAAGCAAGGTGTATGCAATAGCACCTGGCGTGTTTGTAGTGAAAACTCCACCCGCGGGAAGGTTGAAGTTTAGACCCCCAGGAACATTATGAATTCCATCATTAATAATTGACACATTATTAGAAGTACTACCACTGATAACACTGGTATTGTCGCCATACTGACGACGCCCGGCGATACCAAACCGCGCACCCAAGTCACGTGCAAACGTATCGGTCGCGATCACAATGCGGCTTTCGATCAACACCTGATCCACCGGCCGATCGATATGCGAAATCAGCTCGCGCATCTGCGCGACCTTCTTCGGAATATCGCTGATCATCAGGGTGTTTGTGCGCTCGTCGGCAACCAGGCGACCGCGAGGCGACAAAAATCCATTGTCCTGCTGGCCACCTTGTCCACCTTGACCGCCGCCCTGACCACCACCACCGCCACCAATCCCCTTGGCCTCCGTCAGCGCTTTGAAGATCACGGCCGCGTTGTGGTAATTGATCTGCACGTAATCGGTGATCAGATCCTCGCGGTTTTCGATCGCGATGCGGGCGTCTTCTTTGTCCTGCTCGAACTTGGCCAGCTCCGGCTGCGGGGCGACCCACACCACGCCGCCGTCGCGGCGCTTGTCCAGCCCCTTGGCGCGCAGCACGATGTCCAGCGCCTGGTCCCACGGCACGTTCATCAGGCGCAACGTGACATTGCCCTGCACGGTATCGGAGGCGACGATATTGAGGTTGGATTCCTCGGCGATCAGCTGCAGCACGGTGCGTACCGGCACGTCCTGAAAGTTGAACGTCACCGGGCGGCCGCTGTAACCGCGCGCAGCGATCTGCGCGGCGGCCTGGGTGACGGCTGCGGCGCTGACGCCACCGACCGCGGGCTGGCCCTTGCGCGGAGTGATTTCGACCACGTATTCGTTGCCGGTCTGGTAGGCCAGCGAATCGAACGCGCCCTTGGTCGACAGCACCAGCTGCGACCCCGAGCCCGACGGCTTGACCTCGACGCGCTGCACCGGCGTTGCAAAGTCGGTGACGTTGAGCGGGCGCTGCAGTTCGGCAGGCAGGCGTGCGTTGCTGATGTCGACCAGCACGTTGTCGCCCTGCGTGCGCAGATCCGGGCTGGCGCCCTGGCCGTCGAACTGCAGGATCAGACGGCCAGCGCCATCCTCACCACGTTTGAAATCGATCTTGGACACCGCCAGGCTCGCCGGAGCGGTCTTGGCCGGGTCCTGCACAGGCTGCTTCAGTGCCGCCGCCGAGAACGCGCTACCGCTCGCCAGCGCCAGCGCGAACCCCATCGCGCAGGCCTGGAATACCGCGTGGCGTCGAACCGGACGCAGCCGCCGGGCATTGGAAAACGTCATCGTGCTATCCCCTATCACTTTATTGATCATCCAATGCGAGCGCGGCCGGCCGTTCAAGCCATCCGCCCGCACCGTCCGGCACAAGTTCAATCAGCTCGATGCGGTCTTCGTAGACCCCGGTGACCCGGCCATCGCTCTGTCCCAGATACACGCCCGGCCGCACCCGGTAGGTCACCTTGTCGGGCGCCATGACCAGCGCAACCAGGCCCGAGCCGCCGCCAATGGTCCCCACCATGTCGAGGGCGTCGAGCGGATAGGCCTCCAGCGGCTCCTTGCGCCGGTTCGGATCCGGACGCGTGCCGTTGCCGCCTTCCGCACTGACCCAGGCATCGCTAAACGGGTCGCGCATCGATTGCGCGGCATATTCGAACGTCTCGAACTGCTGCATCACCGGCAATGGCTCCAACGGCGGCGCCGGCCGTGCGCGCACTTCGGCGACCCAGGCTTCCAGGTTCGGCGCATCGCCCGGTGTGCTGGTCACACCGCGCGTACACGCCGGCAATACAGCAATTAGCGCCACGCAGGACAGGATCTTGAGCAGTTTCGTGGTCATTGGCCGCCCTTCTTCGCAGCGTCGGCCGCAGCCTTCTCCTGCTCGGCCATTTCCTCATCGTCCAGATAACGATAGGTCTTGACCGTGCCGGACAGTTCCAGCGCCCCGCGCGGGGTGATGCCGGCCTTGGGATCCTTCGGCTTGAGGTTGATGTCGTGCATGGTCAGGATCACCACGCGCGGCAACGACGCCACACCGCTGACGAAGGCACCGAACTGGTGGTAACTACCCACCATGCGCAAGGCGATCGGCTTTTCGGCGTAGAACTCCTTCGGCGATTCCGGGCCCGGCTGGAACAACTCGTTGGACAGGCCGCTGGACAGCGCGGTCTGCGAGATGTCGATGATCAGATCCGGCATTTCGGTCTTGCTGGGCAGCTGCCGCAGCATCTGCTGCAGCACCTGTTCCATCTGCGCGAGCTGCTGCTTGAGCGGCTCCAGATTCACCGCGCGGCCCTGCTGGGTCTCGAACTCGGTGCGCAGCTGTGTTTCGGTACCTTCCAGGCCTTCGAGTTCATCGCGCTTGCCGCTGATCAACAGGAACCAGGCCAGCACCATGATGAACAGGCCGACCACCACGCAGAACACGATGCGTGCCTGCTGCGGCCAGCCGCCGATGTTGTTGAAATCCAGATCGCTGAGCTTGAATGCTTTCTTACTCATGACGCCGCCCCCTCCTGCGGCCGATTGGCGGACGCCGGCGCTGGCTGCACGGGTGCAGGAGCAGCGGCCGGCGACGTGGCAGGCGCAGGTGCTGCAGGTGCCGCCGCTGGCGCGCCCGCAGGGGCCGTACCGGCTGGCGTTGCACCCGGCGCTTGCGCATCGACCGGTGCGGTGCCGTTCTTGTCGGCCTCGTTCGGATTGGCCAGCTTGACCTTGAGCGTGAACACGTACGGCAGCGTCTTGGTGTCCATCGACGGTCCCGCGGGCTGCCCGGCCTTGTCCTGGCTCTTGGCCTCGATGATCGACAGGTCCGGATTGGTCATCCAGCCCGAGCCTTCCAGGTTGCGCATATAGGTACTGACGCGCGCGTTGGACTGCGAACGTCCTTCCAGGGTGAGGATGTCGCCGTCCTGCTTGATGTTGGTCAAGGCCACGCCATCGGGGATGGTGCGCACCAGCGAATCGAACAGATGCACCATCTGCGAACGATTGGCCTGCAGTTCCTCGATCACCTTCTTGCGGGCGAGCAGGCGGTCCTTCTTCTTGTCGAGCTCCTTGATCTCTTCGTTCTGCGCCTTGACCTTGTCGATCTCGGCGGTCAGGAAGGCATTGCGCTCGGTCTGGCCGCTGATCTGCGCGTCGTAGTAGAACCAGATCAGGACCGACAGCAGCACGCCGCCCAACGCGGCGAAGCCCAGCATCGAATAGAACTCACGCTCGCGCGCCTTCCGGCGCTCGGCGCGCCAGGGCAAAAGATTGATTCTTGCCATCAGTCAAAGCTCCTCAGGGCCAGGCCGGTGGCGATCATCAATGCAGGTGCATCCAGCGCCAGCGCATGCGCCTGGACCTTCGGGCCCAGCGTCATCTGCGCGAGCGGGTTGGCGACCACGGTGGTCACGCCGAGCTGTTCTTCCACCATTTCCGGCAGGCGCGACAGCGCAGCGCAGCCGCCGGCCAGCACGATGCAGTCGACGCGATTGAATTCGCTGCCCGCGTAGAAGAACTGCAGCAAGCGGCTGATCTGCTGCACCGTCGCCTCCTTGAACGGCTCCAGCACTTCGACCTCGTAGCTCTCCGGCAAGCCGCCCTGACGCTTGGCCAGGCCGGCCTCCTCGTAGGTCAACCCGTAACGGCGCATCACCTCGTCGGTGAGCTGCTTGCCGCCGAAGACCTGCTCGCGGCTATACAGGCTGCGACCGGAGCGCAGCACGCTCAGCGTGGTCATGGTCGCGCCGATGTCCACCAGCGCAACCACTGCGTCGGCGGCCACCGGCAACTCGCTGGCGACCAGGGCAAAGGCGTTCTCGACCGCGAAGGCCTCCACGTCCATCACCTTGGCGGTCAGGCCACCGAGTTCCAGCGCGGACTGGCGCAGTTCCACATTCTCCGAACGCGAGGCCGCCAGCAGCACCTGGACCATGTCCGGGCTGTTGGGCATCGGGCCGAGCACCTCGAAGTCAAGATTGACTTCCTCGATCGGGTACGGGATGTAGTTGGTGGCTTCCAGTTCGACCTGGGCTTCCAGATCGCTGTCGTCCAGATCGGCCGGCATCGGAATCAGCTTGGTGATCACCGCCGACCCGGCCACCGCAGCTGCGGCGTTCTTGGCCTTGCTGCCGGAACGGTTGATGGCGCGACGAATCGCTTCGCCAACCGCCTCGACTTCGACGATGTTCTTTTCCACGACCGCATTTGGCGGCAACGGTTCCACCGCGTAATGCTCCACGCGGAAACGGTTCCCGCTGCGCGACAGCTGCAAGAGCTTGACCGCAGTGGAACTGATATCGACACCAATCAGTGGCGATTGACTCTTGGGTAGAAGCCCCACGGAAACTCCCCTGCCGATGGGCACTTGGACGCTTGTCTGCGCCCTCGTATTAATAATTAAATTTTAACAGGTGACAAGCCCTTCACGCGCAAGGCAATGGCCCCGCGACGTGACCCCAGTGCTGTTTCCTGCGATCCCCAGAGTTCGGCCCCAGCCAAACCCGGCGTCATCTATACTCTGTGACCAAGAAATCTGCAATCGGAATCTCTCTTACATGCCCCGTATTCGCCGTTGGCTGGGCTGGATCCTGGCCGCGTTCGTGGTGCTCGCCCTGCTTGGCGCTATTGCTGCCGGCGGCCTGTATTACGCCATTTCCTCCAAGTTGCCGGACGTGCAGTCGCTCAAGCAGGTCGAGCTGCAGGAGCCGATGTACGTCTATTCCAGCGACGGCCGCCTGATGGCCGTCTATGGCGAGACCCGGCGCTACCCCGTCCAGATGAAGGACGTGCCGCTGCGCCTGAAGCAGGCCTTCCTGGCGACAGAGGACGCGCGCTTCTACGAACATGGCGGCGTGGACTACAAGGGCATCGCCCGCGCGGTGTGGCTGCTGGCCAGCACCGACGCCAAACGCGTGCCGGGTGGTTCGACCATCACCCAGCAGGTGGCACGGCAGTTCTTCCTCAGTTCCGAATACAGCTACACCCGCAAGCTCGCCGAGATCCTACTGGCGCGCAAGATCGAGAGCGAGCTGAGCAAGGACGAGATCTTTGAGCTGTATCTCAACAAGAGCTTCTTCGGGAACCGCGCCTACGGCGTGGGTGCTGCGGCCGAGTACTACTACGGCAAGAAGATGAGCGAGTTGAGCCTGGACGAGATGGCCTCGCTGGCCGGCATCCCCAAGTTCCCGTCCAGCGGCAACCCGATCAGCAATCCGGAACGCGCGCAGGAGCGCCGCGATTACTACGTGCTGCAACGCATGGCCGACCTGGGCTTTGTCAGCCAGGCCGAAGCCGATGCCGCCAAGGCGGTGCCGATGCACGCCAAGCCGCACGAGCCGCCGGTCGAGGTCTACGCCCCGTACGTGGCCGAGCTGGTGCGCCAGGAAATGATCGCCAAGTACGGCGGCGATGTGCTCAACAAGGGCTACCACGTCACCACCACCATCGATGCCACGCTGCAGACCGGCGCCGATGCGGCGGTTGCCGAAGGCCTGCGCCTGTACGACCACCGACACGGCTGGCATGGCGTGGAGCAGCATTTCGATGTCGCCGCCGATGCGGATGCCGCGGCACTGGCCAAGCATCTGTCCGGCGTGTTCACCCAGGGCGGCCTGCGCGCGGTGATCGTGGCACGCACCAATGCCGACGGCGGCGTGACCGTCGTGCAGAGCGACAAGACCGAGCTGACCTTGCCGGCCAGCGCCAGTCGCTGGACCAACAAGACGCCGGCCAAGCTGCTGACGCGCGGCGACCTGACCCGCATCCGCGCCGGCGAGAAGGAGGGCGAGTGGATCATCGACCAGTTGCCGCGCGGCCAGGCCGCGCTGGTGTCGCTGGATGCCAACAGCGGTGCGCTGCGCGCGCTGGTTGGCGGTTTCAGCTTCGCCGGCAACAAGTTCAACCGCGCCACCCAGGCGCGCCGCCAGCCGGGCTCCAGCTTCAAGCCGTTCGTGTATGCGGCCGCGTTCGAGAAAGGCTTCAACCCGGCCTCGATCGTGCTCGATGCGCCGGTGGTGTTCCGCGACCGCCGCGGCAAGACCTGGTCGCCGCAGAACGATGGCGGTGGCTTCCGCGGCCCGATGCGCTTGCGCGAGGCGCTGGTGCAATCGCGCAACCTGGTCTCGGTCCGCTTGCTGGATGCGATCAGCGTCGATTTCGCACGCAAGTACATCAGCCAGTTCGGCTTCCAGGAAGCTGAGCTGCCGCCCAACCTGTCGATGTCGCTGGGCACGGCCTCGCTGACGCCGTTGTCGGTGGCGCGTGGCTATGCGGTGTTCGCCAATGGCGGCTCGCGAGTGGAGACCTGGATCGTGGACGAGGTCAAGGACCGCGACGGCAATGTGGTCTTCAAGGAAGTGCCGGCGGTGGCCTGCCGTACCTGCGCCTTGCAGGGCGGCAATGTCGCGCCGGTGAGCCAGGTGGTGGACGGCTTCAACTTCGGCGCCCCCGCCCTGCCCAAATCGATCGAACCGACCACGACAACGCCGGCCACGCCGGCAGAGACCGCCCCGGCAGCCACTGCCGAAACCAAGATCGCGCCGCGCGCCATCGACGAGCGTACCGCCTACCAGCTGGTCTCGATGATGCGCGACGTGGTCCAGCGCGGCACCGGCACCGCGGCCAAGGTGCTGGGGCGCGAGGACGTCGGCGGCAAGACCGGCTCGACCAACGATCACCGTGACGCTTGGTTCTCCGGTTTCGGCGGTCCCTATGCCACCACGGTGTGGGTGGGTCGCGACGACTTCCGTTCGCTCGGCTATCGCGAGTACGGCGGCAAGGCGGCACTGCCGATCTGGATCGACTACATGCGCGTGGCGCTGAAGGACAAGCCGATCGCCGCCAACGACCCGCCCGACGGCATGACCCAGGCCACCCTCAATGGTGCGGTGGAATGGGTGAAGAACGAGGACCTGGATCGCCTGCAGGACTACGACTACGGCCTGCAGGAACAGCAGGACGAGAAGGCCTTCGATATCTTTTGAGGGCGGGGATTCGGGAATCGGGATTGGGGAATCGGAACGGCTTCGTCCGCCCGATTCCCCGATCGGGTCCGCGGAATCGACTGTCTCCGGCTGCAGTAGAAGGGACCGGGCAATCGCCATCGCGTGATTGCCCTTGCAGGGAAACACGGGGCATTCGCCACCTCTTCATGCCGCTGTTGTAGAGTCGAACCAGGTTCATTAGGGGAGCCCGGTCATGCATCACGCGCGCGAACACGCCGATACGCGAACCCGAGAACGTCGCCATCGCCTGGCGCACGAAGCGGCCCGGCTGATGGCCGAGGGTGGCATCCGTGATTTTCATCAGGCCAAGCTCAAGGCGGCCAGCCGGCTGGGCATCCACGACGACGCATCGCTGCCGCGCAACCGCGAGATCGAAGATGCGTTGCGCGAGCACCAGCGCCTGTTCGCCGGGCCTGCGCACGGGCTGCGGCTGCGCCAACGTCGCGAAGCCGCATTGCGCGCGCTGGAGTTTCTTAGCCCGTTCCAGCCGCGCCTGGCCGGCCCGGTGCTCGATGGCACGGCCGACGCCAACGCGCCAGTGCAGCTGCAGTTGCACAGCGACGATGCCGACGCCGTGCAGCGCTTCCTGGAAGAACACCGCATTCCGGCCGAATCGCGTACGCGCCGGCTGCGCCTGGACCGCGAGCGCACGGCCGAGTTTCCGGTGTGGCTGTTCAGTGCCGAGGAACTGACCTTCGACCTGACCGTGCTGCCGTACGATGCCTTGCGCCAGGCACCGTTATCGCAGCTGGACGAAAAACCGATGCAGCGCGCCTCGGCCGCCCAGTTGCGTCAGTTGCTGGCAGAAGGGGATGGTGGCGACGCCCTGCCGCGCACGCGCTGATCGCAGCGCCATGACGCGTGACCACTGACCACAACGCCAACCCGCAAAAGCAAACGCCCCGCAATGCGGGGCGTTCGTTCAAGCAGACAACCGCAGGCGCTTAGCGCTGGCCGGCGTCGGTGTAGTCGCGCTTGTCGTAGCCGGTGTAGATCTGGCGCGGACGGCCGATCTTCATTTCCGGGTCGACCTGCTGCTCCAGCCAATGCGACACCCAGCCGGCGGTGCGTGCGATGGCAAACATCACGGTGAACATTTCCACCGGGATGTTCAGCGCCTTGTAGATCAGGCCCGAGTAGAAGTCGACGTTCGGGTACAGCTTGCGCTGCACGAAGTAGTCGTCCTTCAGCGCCGCTTCTTCCAGTTTCAGCGCCACTTCCAGCAGCGGATCGTTGACGCCCAGTTCGCCCAGCACCTTGTGGGTCATCTCGCGGATGATCTTGGCGCGCGGGTCGAAGTTCTTGTAGACGCGGTGACCGAAGCCCATCAGGCGGAACGAGGAGTTCTTGTCCTTGGCCTTGGCCACGGCGGACTCGACGTTGTCGGCGGTGCCGATCTCTTCCAGCATCTTCAGCACGGCTTCGTTGGCGCCACCGTGTGCCGGGCCCCACAGCGCGGTGATGCCCGCTGCGACCGAGGCGTACGGATTGGCACCGGTCGAACCGACCAGACGCACGGTCGAGGTCGAGGCGTTCTGCTCGTGATCGGCATGCAGGATGAACAGCAGATCCAGCGCCTTGGCCACCACCGGATTGATCTCCAGCGGCTCGCTCGGCACCTCGAACATCATGTGCAGGAAGCGGTCAACGTAGTTGAGGTTGTTGCGCGGGTAGCGGATCGGCCAGCCGATCGAATAGCGGTACGCGGCAGCAGCCAGGGTCGGCACCTTGGCGATCAGACGGATGGCGGCCTGGCGGCGCTGCTCCGGATCGTTGAGGTCCAGGGTGTCGTGGTAGAACGCCGACAACGAGGCGACCGAACCGGCCAGCATGGCCATCGGGTGGGCGTCATGGCGGAAGCCACCGAGGAAGTTCTTCAGCGACTCGTGCATCATCGTGTGATGCGTGACTTCGTGGTCGAACTTCTTGAATTCGTCCGCGGTCGGCAGCTCGCCGTTCATCAGCAGGTACGAGACTTCGAGGAAGCTGGACTTCTCGGCCAACTGTTCGATCGGGTAGCCGCGATACAGCAACACGCCGTTGTCGCCATCGATGTAGGTGATGGCCGACTTGCAGCTGGCGGTGGCGGTAAAGCCCGAGTCGTAGGTGAACAGACCGGTTTCTTTGGTCAGCTTTGAAATATCGACGCAATCATTGCCAAGCGTGGGCTTGAGAACCGGCAGAACAACCGACTTGTCGCCGGCGTTGAGCGTGACCTGATCAAGATCGGACACTGTGTACGCTCCTTCAGTGGAAGGCGCCTGTCACCAAATGGGCAGGCACGTGATGGAAGTCCAGGGCATCGCCCCGGATCACGTCATTATCGCACAGCAACATTTTGGCCGTCGCTTGGACAGAAGTCGTAGACGCCCCGTCGACGGCGTGAAAACGAAGTTGCCGCCGCCCAAAAAACAACGGCCGCGCAATGCGCGGCCGCTGCTGGTACAGCCCGTCCTGCAAGCTCAGCGCGCGTAGCGCTTCTGGAACTTGTCGATCCGGCCGCCGGTGTCGATCACCTTGTGCTTGCCGGTATAGAACGGGTGCGAGGCCGAGGAAATATCCACCTTGATCAGCGGGTATTCCTGGCCGTCTTCCCACTTCACGGTCTCTTTCGAGCTCATGGTGGAACGGGTCAGAATCTTGAAATCGGACGTCACGTCGTGGAAGACGACGTCGTTGTAGCTGGGATGAACGTTATCTTTCATGGACTTGGCGCCGGGCTGCCTGGATAAGCCGGGCATTATAGCGGCCTCCAGACGCCCGACGCAAGATCGCCCTAGCCCGCCGCCAACGCCGCCGCGACCAGGCCGAAGAATTGCGGGCGATCGTAGTCCAGCAGCAGGTTGGCGTTGTCGGGGTTGCCATCCCGGCGCTCCCAGTCCACCAGGGTCATGCCGCGGGTGTGGGTACCGGTCAGCTCGATATGCACCGGCCGCTGCTCCAGTCGCTGCGCGCCCTCCGGATGCAGCGCGAACGCCATCGCAAGCGCGTCGGCGGCGTACCAGTGCTCGCCACGGCTGTCTTCGGACCACAGCCGGGTCTTGCGCGAAATTTCCTCGTAGAACCGCGCCTGCGCGGAGTCAGCTGCCAGCCACTGCTCGACATCGCGATGCAGCAGCCCGTGCGCGATGGTGGCTTCCCAGTCGGCCACGTCGAACTGCGGAAAACCGCGGAACACGATATGTGCCGCTTCCGGGTCGAAGCCGATATTGAATTCGGCCGCGGCGGTGATGTTGCCGTGCCCGGTCAGCGCCCCGCCCATCACCACCAGCCGCGCCACGCGCTGCGGCAGGGTCGGATCCAGCGTCAGGGCCAGGGCCAGATTGGTCAGCGGACCGAGCGCGACCAGCAGCAGCTCGCCAGCGTATTCGTGCGACAGGCGCAGGATGGCCAGCGCGGCGTGCTCGGTCTCGGCAGTGCGTTTGGCCGGCGCCAGGCCGACATCGCCAAAGCCGTCGATGCCATGCACATGCGCCGCGTCCACCGAGGGATGCAGCAGCGGCTGCGGGCAGCCCGCATAGACCGGCACATCGTCGCGCCCGGCAATCTCGCAGACCTTCAAGGCGTTGCGCACGGTGTGCTCCAGGCCCACATTGCCGGCGGCGATGGTCAGGCCAACGACCTCATGCCGGGTGTCGTTGAAGGCCATCAGCAAGGCCAGCGCGTCGTCCACGCCCGGGTCGGTGTCGATCAGCAGCGGTATCTTTTTGGTCATGGGATTGGAGATTGGTCATTCGGGATTCGTTGCCGCATCTTCGCAAGGATCGGCCGGTCACGCGAACCTATAGGCCGCAGCAGCCAGCTCTGACCAATCCCGAATCCCGAATCCCCAATCACCGCCGCTCAAGCCGCGGCATAACGCACCGCGCTGCCGATCCAGCGCGCGACCACGCGGTCGGCAATGTCCGGCGCTTCGGCCAGCAGCCGTTCGGCGAGCACCTGCACGCGCGGCAGCAGCCCGGCATCGCGGGTGAGATCAGCGATGCGGAAACTGGCCAGACCGGTCTGCCGCGTGCCCAGCAATTCGCCGGGGCCACGCAGCTCCAGATCCTTTTCTGCGATCACGAAGCCGTTGTTGGTCTGGCGCATGGTTTCCAGGCGTTGCCGCGCCATCATCGACAACGGGGCCTGATACAGCAGCACGCAGCTGGACGCGGCTGCGCCGCGACCGACCCGGCCGCGCAACTGGTGCAACTGCGCCAGACCCAGGCGCTCGGCATTCTCGATGATCATCAGTGAGGCGTTGGGCACGTCCACGCCGACCTCGATCACCGTGGTGGCGACCAGCAGATCGGTCTGGCCCTGCTTGAAATCCAGCATCGCCTTCTGTTTTTCCGCCGCTTTCATGCGCCCGTGCACCAGCGCCACGCGCACGCCGGGCAATTGCGCGGACAGGGCTTCGAAGGTGGCCTCCGCTGCCTGGGCCTCGATCCTCGGCGGGCCACTGGGCGCGCCCTTGCCGGGCTCCTCGCTTTCTTCGATCAAGGTGCAGACCCAATACGCCTGGCGCCCTTCGGCGCAGGCGGCGCGGATGCGCTCGACCAGGTCCGGCCGACGCTCGGCACTGAGCACGATGGTCTGCACCGGCGTGCGCCCGGGCGGCAGTTCGTCGATGGCCGAGACATCCAGATCCGCATAGGTGGACATCGCCAGGGTGCGCGGGATCGGCGTGGCGGTCATCACCAACTGATGCGGCACGCTGCCGGCGGCCGCACCCTTGTCGCGCAAGGCCAGGCGCTGATGCACGCCGAAGCGGTGCTGCTCGTCGATGATGGCCAGTGCCAGATCGTGGAAGACCACCGCGTCCTGCATCAGGGCGTGGGTGCCGACCACCACCTGCGCCTGGCCGGAGGCCACCTCGGCCATTGCCGCAGCGCGTGCCTTGCCGGTGACCTTGCCGGCCAACCAGACGATGCGCACGCCCAGCGGTTCCAGCCAGCCACGTAGATTGGTCAGGTGCTGCTCGGCCAGCAGCTCGGTCGGCGCAGCCAGTGCGACCTGCTTGCCCTGCTCCACCGCCAGCATCGCGGCCAATGCGGCGACCACGGTCTTGCCGCTGCCGACATCGCCCTGCACCAGCCGCAGCATCGGCGACGGTTTTGCCAGGTCGCGGGCAATCTGCGCGAACACGCGCTGCTGCGCACCGGTAAGCTGGAACGGCAATGCCGCGCGCAGCTGCTGTACCAGGGTGCCGTTGCCAGGCAGCAGCGGTGCGCGGAAGCGCTGCAAGGCGATGCGCTGGCGACGCAGGCTGAGCTGATGCGCCAGCAATTCTTCGATCGCCAGGCGTTGCTGGGCCGGATGACCGCCTGCGAGCAGTTGCTGCGGGTCGGTGTTCACCGGCGGGCGATGCATCGTCAGCAGCGCGGCGCGCAGCGAGGGCAGTTGTTCGTCCTGCAGCCAGTGCGGCGGCAGCAGTTCCAGCGCGGCCTCGGCCGGCAAGCGCTCCAGCGCCTGGCCGATGAGCTTGCGCAATGTGGCCGGGCCCACGCCTTCCAGCACCGGATAGACCGGATCCAGGCTGTCACCTAGGCCGGCGTCCTCGCCCGGTGCCAGCACGCGGTAACTGGGGTGCACGATTTCCCAGCCGTTCTGTCCTGGCTTGGGCGTGCCGAACACCCGCAGCCGCGTGCCCGGTGCGAACTGCGCGACCTGCGCCGCGCGGAAATGGAAGAAGCGCAGCACCACGCTGCCATGCGACTCGTCCGAGACCGCCACCCGCAACACTGGCCGGTAACGGAAGCCGCGCTCCACCGCATCCACACGCCCTTCGATCTGCGCCGGCACGCCGCTCTGCAACTGCGCGATCGTGGTCAGCCGGGTGCGATCTTCGTAGCGCAACGGCAGATGCAGCCACAGATCCTGCAGCGTCGAGATGCCGCGCGCAGCGAATTTCTCGGCCACCTTGGGGCCGACGCCGGGCAGGCTGGCAAGCGAGGCCTGGCCTGCGACGGCCAGGCGCGGGGTGACGGTCGCTGCGCGCGGCACGGCAGGGCGCTCGGGTCAGCCGAGCTGGATCAGTCGAGCACCATCACCGCATCGACCTCGAAGCCGGCACCCTTGGGCAGGCCGGAGACTTCGATGGTCGAACGCGCCGGGAACGGGGCCTGGAAATACTCCTGCATCACTGCGTTGACGGCGGCAAACTGGCCGAGATCGGTGAGGTACAGGCCCAAACGCACGATCTTGTCGAGCGAGCCACCGGCGGCTTCGGCCACCGCCTTGAGGTTGTCGAACGCGCGGCGTGCCTGCACGCCAACATCGCCCGGCACGATCTCGCCGGTGGCCGGATCCAGCGGGATCTGCCCGGAGAAATACACCGTGTTGCCGGCACGCACGGCCTGCGAATATGGGCCAATGGCGGCAGGCGCCTGGTCGGTATGGATGATCTGGGACATGGAAGCTCCACTGCAAAGATGTGTGCTGCAGTTTAGGCGTTTGTGCGGATTTGCTCGACTGTTGCGCACGATCTTGTTGCCACGCATCTTGCGAAGATCGCCAGACACCGTGCTGGCGTACCGGACAGATCGCGCTGCAAGGGCGGCGTGGAGCCTGACCGAGCACGCGCGCGGCGCTCGCTACCTGCCGCCGCGGCAGGCCCGAGACACGGCGTCGGCGCATCAGTGCAGGCTGTTGCGCGGGCGGCCTCAGCGCGCCGCCACCCGGGCCGCTACTGCCGCCCTACGCTCTGCACCACATGCAGGCGCCGCAGCCGGCGCATCACTTCGGCTAGATGGCGGCGGTCGCGGACCTGGATGTTGAAGCGCAGCACCGCGGCGTTGAAATCGCGGTCCAGGTAATCCACGCGTTCGATATTGGACTGGCTCTGCGCAATCGCCGCAGCCAGCTGGGCCAGCACGCCGGTGCGGTTTTCCACCTCGACCACCAATGCGGTGTCGTAATCGCCGGTCACGCCCGAGTCCCAGTCGATCGGCACCCAGCGTTCGGGCGATTTGCGCAGCTCGGCCAGGTTGGGGCAGTCCAGACGGTGCACCACGATGCCCTTGCCGGCGGTGTGGTAACCCATGATTTCGTCGCCGGGAATCGGCTGGCAACAGTTGGCGAAGCTGATCACGCCGCGCTCGCTGCCGTCGATCAGGATCTTTTCGTGCGAATGCTTGGAGTGGCCGCCACCGCGCAATTCGGCGTAGGCCATCAGCGCCTGCGCGGCCTGGGTCGGCATCCAGTTGCCCAGCGCCACGTCGGCCAGCAAGGCTTCCAGGCGGGGATAGCGATGCTCGGTGAGGAAGGCGTCCAGGCGGCCCTTGGGCAACCGCTCCAGCGAGCTGTCCATCGCTTCCAGCGCGCGATCGAGCATGCGGTGGCCGAGCTGCACGGCGTCCTCATGTTCAAGCTGCTTGAGCTGGTGACGGATCGCGGTACGCGCCTTGCTGCTGACCACGAACTCCAGCCACTGCGGCTTGGGCGTGGCCGAGCGCGCGGTGATGATTTCCACCGCCTGGCCACTGGCCAGCTTGGTGCGCAGCGGCACCAGCTTCTTGTCCACCCGCGAGGCGACCGCGCGGTTGCCCACGTCGGTGTGCACCGCGTAGGCGAAATCCAGCGCGGTGGAGTTGCGCGGCAGCGCCAGGATCTTGCCCTTGGGCGTGAACAGATAGACCTCGTCCGGGAACAGGTCGACCTTGACGTTGTCCAGGAACTCCAGCGACGAGCCGGCCGCACGCTGCGAATCGATCAACTCCACGATCCAGTCGTGCGCGCGGCTCTGCGCGCTGTTGGGCGAGGCCGAGCCGACCTTGTAGGTCCAGTGCGCGGCCACGCCGCGTTCGGCGATCAGGTCCATCTCCTCGGTGCGGATCTGCACTTCGATCGGCGAGCCGTACGGGCCGAACAACACGGTGTGCAGTGACTGATAGCCGTTGGCCTTGGGGATGGCGATGAAATCGCGGAAACGCCCGTCCAGTGGCTTGAAGGTGGCATGCACCGCACCGAGCGCGTGATAGCAATCGGCCACCGAGCGCACCACCAGGCGGAAGCCGAACACATCCATCACCTGGTCGAAGGACTTGTTCTCTTCGTGCATCTTGGAATAAATGCTCCAAGGCGTCTTGATGCGACTGACCAGGCGATGCTCCAGCCCTTCCTTGGCCAGCCGCTGCGACAGTTGCACTTCCACCTGCGCCATCGATTCGCGCCGCACCACCGGCTGGCTGCGGATATGTTTTTCGATGATGGCGTGACGCCACGGATACAGCGCGCGGAAGCCCAAATTCTGCAGCTCGGACTTGATCAGGCTCATGCCCAGGCGCTGGGCGATCGGCGCGTAGATCTCCAGCGTTTCGCGCGCGATGCGGCTGCGCGCCTCGCTGCTCTGCGCGCCCAGCGTGCGCATGTTGTGCAGGCGGTCGGCCAGCTTGATCATGATCACGCGCAGGTCGCGCGACATCGCCAGCAGCATCTTGCGGAAGCTCTCCGCCGCCGCTTCCTGGCGGTCGCGGAACTTGAGCTTGTCCAGCTTGGTGACGCCATCGACCAGCTCGGCCACCGCTTCACCGAATTCCGACGCCAGCTCTTCGCGGGTCAGCGGGGTGTCTTCGATGGTGTCGTGCAGGATCG
The DNA here is from genome assembly GCF_040202355.2 of Xanthomonas sp. WHRI 7064. Classification (NCBI taxonomy): domain Bacteria; kingdom Pseudomonadati; phylum Pseudomonadota; class Gammaproteobacteria; order Lysobacterales; family Lysobacteraceae; genus Xanthomonas; species Xanthomonas sp. WHRI 7064. The sequence continues at coordinate 3,718,929 of NZ_CP167821.1, forward strand.
CGGCGATCAGCGATTCCATGTCCAGGCCGAGCTCGGCGAGCACGCCGGCCACCGCGACCGGATGGGTGATGTACGGCTCGCCCGACTTGCGGGTCTGGCCGGCATGCGCGCTGGCGCCCACTTCCCAGGCACGGCGCAGGATCGGCAGCTGCTCCTTGGGAAGGTAGCTGGCCGCGCGTTCGAGGTGCAGGACGTAGTCGGGGATGGCCTGGTCGGAAGACGGAGACGTCACGACGGTCGCCTGGGCAGTGGGGCCTGGGTTCATGCCGGAAGACTATGCCAGCAACGCAGTCACGGCAAACGTTTGCACACCGCAGGCGACAAAGCGGGCCCGAAACGAAAACAGCCCGCACATGGCGGGCTGTTCAGATCGATCGCAGCGATGCGAACAATCAATCGTCGTTCTTGGACATGTCTTCGTCGGCAACGACTTCGGCAGCAGCCCATTCCAGCGCTTCGCGTTCGGCGCGTTCGCGCTCGGCCTTCTCGACTTCGTCGATCAGCGCGTTGTCGATCCGGCGTGCGGCGATCTCGCGCAGTGCCATCACGGTGGGCTTGTCGCTGGCGTCGGCATTTTCGATCAACGGCTGCACGCCGTTGGCGAGCTGACGGGCGCGCTTGGACGCCATCATGACCAGCTCGAAACGGTTGTTCACGACTTCCAGGCAATCTTCTACGGTAATGCGGGCCATGCGGGCTCCCGGCGACCAGCAACGGCCGCGCATCGAATGAGGGAAAGGGGGCGGAGTGTACGCCCGGGCCGCCGTCACGGCAACCTGGGCCTATTCAGTTTCCTTTGGAATCAGGGATTTGAGCCGCTCAGTCCAGCAAGGCCCGGATCAACTCCGCATGCCGCTGCTGTTGCGCCTGCCGGCGCAGCCGGCTGGCGGTGAAGATCGCGCACATCTCCGAGACCGCGGTGTCGAAGGTCTCGTTGATGATGACGTAGTCGAACTCCTCGAAATGCAGCATCTCTTCGCGGGCGGCGGCCAGACGCTGCGCCATCACGTCCTCGCTGTCCTGGCCGCGCTTGCGCATGCGCTCGTCCAGCGCCTGGCGCGACGGCGGCAGGATGAACACGCTGACCGCGTCGGGCACCTTCTGGCGCACCTGACGCGCGCCCTGCCAGTCGATCTCCAGCAGCACGTCGTGACCGGCGGCCAGCTGCGGCTCCACCGACTGCCGCGCGGTGCCCTTCCAGTCGCCATGCACCAGTGCGTATTCGAAAAAGTCGCCCGCTTCGATCATGCCCTGGAACTCGTCGGCGGAGACGAAATGGTAGTGCTCGGCATGCCGTTCGCCCGGCCGCGGCGCACGCGAGGTGAACGAGATCGACAAGGCGATCTTGGGATCACGCGCCAGGGTGGCGTTGACGATGCTGCTCTTGCCGGCGCCGGAAGGGGCCGCAACGATATAGAGGGTGCCGCGCATAGGGTCAGGGATTCGGGCTTGGGGAGTCGGGATTCGCGAACGGGCTGCGGACCGGTACCACCGGGGTCGATATGCTACCGGTATTGGCCGCGCCCCGCTGAAACCCGGGATGGCCGTCGACCAATCCCGAATCCCCAATCACCACTCCCGGCTACTCGATGTTCTGCACCTGCTCGCGGATCTGGTCGATCAGCACCTTCAGATCCACCGCGGCGTTGGAGGTGCGGCTGTCCACCGACTTGGAGCCGAGCGTATTGGCTTCGCGGTTGAATTCCTGCAGTAGGAAGTCCAGGCGGCGGCCGACCGGCTCGCGTTGCCTGAGCACGCGGCGGATCTCGGCGATGTGGCTGGACAGGCGGTCAAGCTCTTCGTCCACGTCCAGCTTCTGCAGCCACAGCACCAGTTCCTGCTCGGCGCGCCCCGGGTCCACCGGATGCGGCAGATCGGCCAGCCGGGCGGCCAGCTTGGCACGCTGACCTTCGCGGATGACGGGAATCAGCGTGCGCACCTCGGCGGCGATGCGTTCGATGGCATCGACCCGCTCGCTGATCGCCTCGGCCAGCTTGCCGCCTTCGCGCTCGCGCGCGGCGACGAAACTGTCCACCACTTCGTCCAGTAATGCCAGGGCCTGCGCCTGCAACGCCGGTGCGTCCACGTCCTGCACCTGCAGCACGCCGGGCAACTGCAACAACTCGGTGAAGCCGACCTGCAGCTTGGGGAACATCCCATCTAGACGCGTTGCCAGTGCGCCCAGTTCCTGCAGCAGCGATTCGTTCACGGCCAGGGTCTGCGCGTTGTCCGGCGCGCGCAGGCGCAGCGCCAGATCCAGCTTGCCGCGGCTGTTTTTCGCCGCCACGCGCTCGCGCAGCAGCGGCTCCAGCGCACGCAGTTCTTCGGGCAGGCGCACGCCCACTTCCAGAAACCGATGGTTGACCGAGCGCAGCTCGCAGCCGAGCGTGCCCCAGGGCGTGATGCGTTCGCCACCAGCAAACGCGGTCATGCTTCGAATCATCGTCAGTCCCATGCCTTCAAAGCGCGAATGGTACCCTAGCGGCCCGCGCTGGCTGACCGCCCCGCCACGCGCCGACCCAGACCCACCTCCCGACTTCCGGACTCATCGCATGACCTTTTCCCGTCCCAGCGGCCGCACGGCCGACCAGCTGCGCCCGGTGCGCATCGAACGCGCCTTCACCCGTCACGCCGAAGGCTCGGTGCTGGTCAGCTTCGGCGACACCCGCGTGCTGTGCACCGCCAGCGTGGAAAACCGCGTCCCCGGATTCCTGCGCGGCAAAGGCGAAGGCTGGGTGACCGCCGAATACGGCATGCTGCCGCGCTCCACCCATACCCGTTCCGATCGCGAAGCCGCACGTGGCAAGCAGGGTGGACGCACGCTGGAAATCCAGCGCCTGATCGGCCGCGCACTGCGCGCCTGCGTGGATCGCAATGCCCTGGGCGAACGCACCATCACCCTGGACTGCGACGTGCTGCAGGCCGATGGCGGCACCCGCACCGCCGCGATCACCGGCGCCTACGTGGCGCTGGCCGATGCGGTGAACCTGCTGCTCAAGCGCGGCGACATCAAGAAGCACCCGCTGATCGGCGCCGTGGCCGCGGTGTCGGTGGGCATCTATCGCGGCGAGCCGGTGCTGGATCTGGACTATCCCGAAGACAGCGACTGCGACACCGACATGAATGTGGTGATGAATGACGGTGGCGGCTTCATCGAGCTGCAGGGCACCGCCGAAGGCCACGCCTTCCGCCGCGACGAACTCAACGCATTGCTCGCACTCGCCGAACAAGGCATGAGCGAACTGTTCGCCCTGCAACGCGCTGCACTGGCCGGATGAGCCGGCGCATCGCCCTGACCACCTTGCTGGTCGCCGACTACGACGCGGCGATCGCCTGGTACACCGGTGCGCTGGGCTTCCAGGTGCTGGAGGATCGCGCACTTGGCGACGGCAAGCGTTGGGTGGTGATCGGCCCGGGCAGCGCGCAGGACGCCGGCTTGCTGCTCGCGCAGCCGGCCGACGCCGCCCAGCGCGCGCGCATCGGCGACCAGACCGGGGGGCGGGTGGATCATTTTCTCTACACCGACGACTTCTGGCGCGACCACGCGGCGATGCAGGCGTTCGGGGTGGAATTCCTGGAAACCCCGCGCGAGGAACCGTACGGCACGGTCGTGGTGTTCCGCGATCTGTACGGCACCAAGTGGGACCTGCTGGAGCCCAAGCAATGAAACAACTGGTCCTGGCCAGCGGCAACGCCGGCAAGCTGGAAGAACTGCGTGCCATGCTCGCCGACCTGCCGCTACGCATCGTGGCGCAAGGCGAGCTCGGCGTGGACGATGTGCCGGAAACCGGCCTGACCTTCGTCGAGAACGCCTTGATCAAGGCACGCCATGCCAGCGCGGTCACCGGCCTGCCGGCAATGGCCGACGACTCCGGCCTGATCGTCGATGCGCTCGGCGGCGCACCCGGCCTGTACAGCGCGCGCTATGCCGGCAGCCCGACCGATGCGCAGGCCAACAACGCCAAGCTGCTCGACGCCATGCGCGCCGTGCCGGCCGAGCGCCGCAGCGCGCGGTTTTACGCGGTGATCGTACTGCTGCGTCACCCGGAAGATCCGCAACCGCTGATCGCCGAAGGCAGCTGGGAAGGGGTGATCACCACCGAACCACGCGGCACCGGCGGCTTCGGCTACAACCCGGTGTTCCTGGATCCGCTGCATGGCCTGACCGCTGCGGAGATGGATACCGCGCTGAAGAACCGGCTGAGCCACCGTGCGGTGGCGCTGGCCACGCTGCAGCACAAACTGCACGCCCTGTCGCTGTGAACCCTGGCCTGACGCAGTGCCCGACCTGATTCCACCGCCGCTGTCGCTTTACGTGCACCTGCCCTGGTGCGTGCGCAAATGCCCGTACTGCGATTTCAACTCGCATGCGGCCAAGGGCGCCCTGCCGTTCGAGGACTACGTGGATGCGCTGATCCGCGACCTGGATGCGGACCTGCCGCTGGTGTGGGGACGCGTGGTGCATTCGGTGTTCTTCGGCGGCGGCACGCCGAGCCTGTTTCCGCCCGAAGCCATCGACAGATTTCTGCAAGCCGCCGCCGCGCGGCTGCGCTTTGCACCAAATCTGGAGATCACCCTGGAAACCAATCCAGGCACCGCCGAGCATGGCCGCTTCGACGGCTATCGCGCCGCCGGCGTGAACCGGCTGAGCTTCGGCGTGCAGACCTTCGACGATGTGGCGCTGCAGCGGCTGGGTCGCATCCACGACAGTGCCGAGGCCGAGCGTGCGATCAAGCTGGCGCAGGACGCCGGCTACGACAATTTCAATATCGACCTGATGTACGCGCTGCCCGAGCAGACCCTGGCACAGGCCGAGCGCGATCTCGAACGCGCCTTCGCGCTGCAGCCCACCCACATGTCGCATTACCAGCTCACGCTGGAGCCGAACACGGTGTTCTTCGCGCGGCCGCCCAAGGGCATTCCCGACGACGATGCGGCCTGGGACATGCAGGAGCATTGCCAGCGCCTGCTGGCCGAGGCCGGCTACGCGCAGTACGAAGTGAGCGCCTACGCCAGGCCCGGGCGGCAATGCGCGCACAATCTCAATTACTGGCGCTTCGGCGATTACCTGGGCATCGGCGCCGGGGCGCACGGCAAGATCAGTTCCGGCGCCGAACAGCATGTGCTGCGACGCTGGAAGCACAAGCATCCGCAGAGTTACCTGGCCAGCGCCGGCAGCGCGGCGTCGATCGGCGGCGACGAGATCGTGCCGCGCGAGCGGCTGCCGTTCGAATACATGCTCAACCTACTGCGCCTGCACGAGGGCTTCGCCCTGCGCGACTTCGAAGTCTCCACCGGCCTGGCCGCGTCGGTCATCGAGTTGCCCGTGGCCCGTGCGATCGCGCGAGGCTGGATGACCGCGCAGCACGGACGCGTGGTGCCGACCGAGCTGGGCCGCCGCTTCACCAATGACGTGGTCGAGCTGTTTCTGGGCTGATCGCGGCGATCGCGGCGCGGCACAGCAGCCAGCACGCCGCGCCGTGATCGGTAGCGCACGCGACAGCACTGGCGCGTAGATCCAGCGATTTTGCGTCACACGCGCCCTCGTATGAGGGTAGCGACCGTAGCGGGCAAGCCGCGTCATGCGCCCGCGCGGTCGCTGCCCGGCGGAAAAACATGCTACATAGCTCACGCCTCGCACCGAGCCCGCCTCCCCCGGATGTCCACTCCCGCCTCCTCCCTGCAGCACACGCTCAGCAGCCCGCTCGCCGATGCGCCGGTTTCCGCGCGCGGGCGGCGCCTGCTCGCCGCGCTACACGCGCACTGCGTGCAGGCGCTCAGCGGGCCGCTGCGGCTGACCATCGTCGAGCTGGAACGCGAGCTGCTGCATCAGGCCGAGCATGCACGCAACAGCCAGATCCAGGCCGAAACCTATGCGCAGACGCGCGGCCTGCGTGACCACATCGATCGGTTTCCGCAGGCGTTCCTGCAGCAACTGGCGCAGGACCTGGCCACGCTGCGCGATCGCCCGTCGCTGATGCCAATAGCCGATGTATCGGCGCATCCGCAGATGCTCACCCTAGTGGAGGACACCGATATCGATCGCGATATCGTGCTCAGCGAGATTGCGCGCCGTGAGACCTCCCGCCGCGCCGATGCGCTGCAATTGCTGGCGCAGCGGGTGGCGGTGATCGGCGCGGTGGCCGAGTTCGAACTGGAAGCAGTGCCGCTCGGCCCGTACGCCTTGTGCCGCGTGCTGCGCCAGTGCGGCGAAACGCTGGGACTGAGCCTGGATGGGCAGCTGACGCTGTACCGCGTGTTCGAGCGTCAGGTCATCGAGCGTTTGAACGATCTGTACGAGCGCGCCAACGGCACGCTCGCGCAGGAGGGCATCCTGCCGGGGCTGATCTATCACCCTTACCTGGTCAAGCCCACCCAGGTGCAGACGCGGCGCGCACCGCCCGCAGCAGCCACCGCACCGAAGGATGCTGCGGCCGCCAGCGCGCGCGCGCTGCCGCCGCGCAACGGGCGGCCTGCAACCGGCTGGAGCGGGCAATCGGCACCGACACCGTGGCAGAGCGTGCTACTGGATCCGCCCGCTCTGCCGATGACACTGGCAGGGGCGACCTACGGTGAGCAGACAGCACCTGCCCTGAGCGATGCAGTGCAGGCGCTCGGCGGCCTGATGTCGTCGGCGCGTCAGTCGCAGGCAGCCGGTAACCTAGGCGCAGCGGCGAATCAAAGCTCTGCAAATCACGGCGCAGCGCCTGCGGCCAGCGCGCAGACAACACCCGAAAAAGCATCTCCCCGGCTCGCCGCCTCGGCCGTGCCCAAGGCAGCCGTCAGCGACGCACTGGCCAGCCTGCAGGGCACGCTGGCGGCACAGGCAGCAGCGGCGGCGCAGCCCAGCGGCATCGATGCGGTGCAGCGCCAGCTGCTTGCCTTGCTGCGGGCGCAACACGGCCCCGACGCCGCGCTGTCGCCGCAGGACACCGACACCTTCGATCTGCTCGGCCTGCTCTACGCGCAGATGCAACGCGAAGTCCGCGAGCAGACCCCGGCGCAGGCCCTGCTCGCCAAGTTGCAGGTGCCGGTGGTGCGCGCGGCCTTGGCCGATACGCATTTCTTCGTGCGCGACCAGCACCCGGTGCGCGAATTGCTCAACACCGTGGCCGAGTCCGGCGCGGTCTGGCTGGGCGACGACGACGTCGACCCGCAGTTGCTGCACAAGCTGGGCAGCGCGGTGGACCGGATCGTCAACGACTACCAGGGCGACGAGGCCGTATTCGCCGCGGCCAACGACGATATCCAGGCGCATCTGCGCGCCTCGGCGCGCAAGGCCGACCTCGCCGAGCGCCGCCATGTGGATGCGGCGCGCGGCAAGGAGCGGCTGGAGTCGGCCAAGCAGCAGGCCGAGGCGCGCATCGAGCAGTTGTGCGAGCAGAGCGTTCCGCCGCGCTTCGTGCAGGCGCTGCTGCGTCAGGCATGGTCGGACGTGCTGACGCTGACATTGCTGCGCCAGGGCGAGCAATCGCCCGAATGGGACGAGCGCCAGGCCCTGACCGCGCGTATCGCCGAAGTCACTTGCCGCAGCAAGGGGCAACCTGCCGACATCGCGCTCGGCACCGAGATCGAAACCGCGCTGCTGCAGGTCGGCTATCACCACGATGAAGCGGCGGCGATTGCGCGGCGCCTGTCCACGCCCGGCGGCGAGGACGAGATGACCTCGCGCACCGAACTCGCTTCCAGGCTCAAGGCGCGCACGCGGCTGGGCGACCAGGGCGACAGCGCACCGCGCAAGGACGTCGCCGGCCCGCGTTCGCCGACCGAAGAGGCCTGCTACACGCAGCTGCGCAGCCTGCCGTTCGGCAGCTGGTTCGAGTTCGTGATCAACCAGCAGGGCGACCTGCGTCGGCAACGGCTGTCCTGGTACAGCCCGATGACCGGCAACGCGCTGTTCGTCAATCAACGTGGGCAAAAGGTCGCCGAGCACTCGCTGGATGGCCTGTCGCGGTTGATGGCCGGCGGCCAGGCGCGCCTGCTGGTCGAAGAGAAATCGCGGCTGATCGACCGCGCCTGGCATGCCACCGTGCGCACGCTGCGCAGCCTGGCCGGCCAGGCGCCCATTGCAGAGGCCAACCCATGATTCAGGACACCCGCCGCGCACCGCGCCGCCAGCCGTCCGACCTGCTACCGGTGACCGACATGCTCAGCGAGGCGCAGATCGGCCGGGTCGGCAATGTCTCGGAAACCGGCATGCTGCTGCTGGCCTCGGTTCCGCTGCATGACGACGCCCTGTATCAATTGCGCTTCAGCCTGCCCGAGCGCATCGGCCGTGCCACCGAGATCGATGTCGGCGTGCATCTGTTGTGGACCGAAGCCGCGCACGCACCCGGACAGGCCTGGGCCGGCTTCCGCTTCCTGACCATGTCCGAGCCGCATCGCCAACGCCTGCGCGCCTGGATCGCCGAAGAACACATGCTGGGCTGAAGGACAGCATCACCACGATTACGGCAAAATCGCGACCTGTCTTTGCATTGCCGATCGAGCCCCGCATGCCCCAGCCGTCCTTGAGCCACCTGTATTCCGACCACCTGCGCACGCTGACCGCGCGCGCCGACGAGGCGCTGCAGCGCGGCGGCTTCGACCACCTGGTGGTGCCCAGCGGCAGCCTGCATTACCAGGTGTTCGACGACCGCGACTATCCCTACGCGGTCAATCCACAGTTCAAGGCCTGGGTGCCGCTGACGCGGGTGCCCAACAGCTGGCTGGTCTACACCCCGGGCAAGCGCCCGACGCTGATCTTCTGCCAGCCGTTCGACTACTGGCATGTGGTGCCCGACGCGCCCAGCGGCTGGTGGGTGGAGCACTGCGACATCCATATCATCCGTACCCCGGACCAGGCCCTGGCGCTGCTGCCCAGGCAGATCGACCGTTGCGCCATCCTGGGCGAGGCGCAGAGCGCGCTCGGTGCGTATGTGCCGAACAATCCGCAGCCGGTGCTCGATTACCTGGAGTACCAGCGCGCGTTCAAGACGCCGTACGAACTGGCGTTGCTGCGCATCGCCCAGCAGTTGGCAGTGCGCGGCCATCGCGCCGCCGAAGCGGCCTTCCGCGCCGGCCAGAGCGAGTTCGGCATCCATATGGCCTACTGCGCCGCCGTCGGTCAGGACGCCAACGAACTGCCCTACGGCAACATCATCGCGCTCAACGAGCACAGCGCGGTGCTGCACTACACCGAACTCGGCCAGCAGCCGCCGCAGCCGCTGCGCAGCTTCCTGATCGATGCCGGTGCTTCGGCCTACGGCTATGCCAGCGACATCACCCGCACCTATGCCGCCGACCCCGGCAGCGAATTCCAGGCCCTGATCGATGCAGTGGATGCCGCACAGGTGCGCATGGGCCAGGGCGTGCGCAGCGGCGTGGATTACAAGCAGTTGCACGTGGATGCGCATCTGGCCCTGATGGGCATCCTCAAGGACTTCGGCATCCTCACCGTGTCGCCGGAAGCTGCGCTCGCCACCGGCGTCAGCGCCGCATTCTTCCCGCACGGCCTGGGCCATCTGATCGGCCTGCAGGTGCATGACGTGGCAGGCTTTGCGGCCAGCGACCGCGGCGGCCGCATCGAACGCCCCGCCGGCCACCCGTATCTGCGCCTGACCCGCGTGCTGGAACCGGGCATGGTGGTCACCATCGAACCGGGCGTGTACTTCATCGACATGCTGCTGGACGAAGTGAAGAAGAACGGCCACGCCGCCAGCGTCGACTGGGCACGCGTTGCGCAGTTCAAACCCTACGGCGGCATCCGTATCGAAGACGAGGTGGTGTGCACCGATGGCGCGCCCGAAAACCTGACCCGCCCGGTGTTTGCCGCCCCTTGAATCCTTCCGCACCGCACGGAGCATTGCCATGAACGATCCACGTCAGTCCTCGCATCCCGACCATCCGATGTATCAACAGATCCAGCGCGGCGTGCATGCAATCGATGCGGCACATGGACGCACACCCGACCAGACCAGCGACCGGCTCAGCGCCGCCCTGTTGCCGCTGGCCAAGGAAGGCGGCCTGTCGCGCGTGGACCACGTGCTGATGAGCGAGGCCAACAATCGCGGCGTGCACGGTGGCGAAAACGTGTTCGTGGTGCAGGGCGACCCGGCCAACCCGGCGCATCTGCGCGCGCACATGAAGACCGAGCAGGCATTGAGCACGCCGGAAGCGCAGTCGTTTGCACGCGCGCAGCAACTGGTGACGCCGGGCGAACAGGTCCAGCAGCCCGAACGCACCCAGACGCCCCAGCTGGGCCAGTAGAACGGCGCGCAGCACAACGGCCGGGCGCCTCATGTTTGCAAGGCGCCCGGCGCAGCGCGCGCCGAGCGACGCCGCCGCCCTCAGCCGGATACGCCGCGCAATCTCAACCAAGCCGGCAGTGCGCGTGTTGCTCGCAAGGCAATGCACCGATCCAGGTCAGGACGGCTCATGGCGGCATGACCGCGCTATGCGCGCAACGCGTCGCGGTCCGCCATCTCCGCTTCGATCTCATCGGCGCTGCGCGCCAGCGCATCGGTCAGCACCCGATGGCCGTCGGCGGTGATCAGCACATTGTCTTCGGTGCGAATGCCGATGCCGCGCCACCTGGCCTCCACCGTGGTGTCGTCGGCGGAGATGTAGAGCCCCGGTTCGATGGTGAACACCATGCCGGGCTCGAGCAGACGCGAGTCGCCAGCCAACCGGTAGTCGCCCACATCGTGCACATCCAGCCCCAGCCAGTGGCCGGTCTTGTGCCGATAGAAGCGCTTGTAATGGCCGTCGGCGATATTGCGCTCCAGCTTGCCCTTAAGCAGGCCGAGCTGCAGCAGTCCTTCGGTCAGGGTCTGCACCGCGGCCAGATGGCCGGCTTCGTAGGGCACGCCGGGGCGCGCCTGCGCCAGCGCGGCAGCCTGCGCAGCGCCGACCAGATCGTGCAGCGCACGCTGCGCCGGGGTGAAACGGCCGTTGACCGGAAAGGTGCGGGTGATATCAGCCGCGTAACCGCGGTACTCGGCGCCGGCATCGATCAGCACCAGCTCGCCATCGCGGCTGCGCGCGTTGTTGGCGCGGTAGTGCAGCACACAGGCATTGCTGCCGGTGCCGACGATGCTGCCGTATGCCGGCCACGCATCGGCGGCGCGGAACGCGCACTCCACCTCGGCCTGCAGTTCGTACTCGTGCACCCCCGGCCGCGCCAGCCGCATGGCGGCGCGATGCGCGCGCACGCTGATGTCGGCGGCCTGCTGCATCAATGCGATCTCGTCGCGCGACTTGAACAGCCGCTGCTCGTGCAGCAGATGCCCGAGCTCGAGGAATTCATGCGGCGGCTGCGCGCCGTGGCGCACCTGCTCGCGCACGCGCTTGAGCCAGCCGATCAGCTTGAGGTCGAAGTCGACATCGCGCCCGAAGTGGTAATAGACGCGGCTGCGCCCTTCCAGCAGGCCCGGCAGGATCTCGTCGACATCGTCGATGGGATAGGCATCGTCCATGCCGTAGCGCTCCACCGCGCCTTCCTGGCCCTCGCGCGGGCCATCCCAGGCCTCGCGCTCGGCATCGCGCTCGCGGCAGAACAGGATCGCCTCGCCATGCTTGCGGCCCGGCACCAGCACCAGCACCGCTTCCGGCTCGGGGAAGCCGCTCAGATACCAGAAATCCGAATCCTGCCGGTACGGGTAGTGGGTGTCGTGGCTACGCACCCGCTCGGGCGCGGCCGGCAGGATCAGGATGGCCTGATCGCCGGCCATCTGCATCAGCTGCTTGCGCCGACGCGCGTACTCGGCCGCGCCGATCCCGGTGAGTTTTTTCATGGCGGTTACGCGGTCAGTTCAGACGTTGGCGGAAGCGCGGCCCCATCACGCAGTCGCCATGCAGCAACAGCACCGCCACGCGCACGAACTCCTCGATCTCCGCCAGGGCGGTGTCGTCTTCGTCGGCTGCATCGAAATCGTCGCTGGACGCCTGCGCCAGCCGCGCCAGGTCTTGCAGCGCCTCTTCGCCCTCTTCGGTCAGTGCCGGGCGCTGCTGCGCCGCCAGGCCGAAGCCGCCCAGAAAGGCGCGACACCAGTCGAACAAGGCATCGGTGCGCGCCGCCAGCGGTGCACCGTCATCGATCAGCAGCAGTTCGAAGGCGAAATCGCGGTCTTCCAGCTGCGCCACCGTGGCCTGACGCATCTGGTCCAGCGCCCCGCCCTGCTTGGGCGCCACCTGCGCGGTGTCGGCCAGAATGCGCGCCAGCCAGTCGCCGCTGTCGGCACCGCCACCGGAGAGCCACCCGCACAGCCCGCCATGCAACTCCGCTGCGGAGGAAGCCAACTCCAACTGGCGACTTTCGTTTTGCACAGCGGTTACATCAGGCAGATCCATCGGGTCATCCAGGCTGGGAACAGGAGGTGCCGGCACATGGGCCGGCGATTTGACTTCCCAGTGTATCAAGGCACCCCGCGTCGGCCGCCAGCGGCGCGTTCCATACGGGTTCAACGCGTGTGACGCCGGCCGCGCCGGGCGCAGCGCAAGCCCTTGTCGGGATTGGCCTGACGGCGGGTAAGCGGGCTGCGATCGGGCGCTTGACCGCCGCGCGCACGCGCCCCTATCGTGAGCGCATGGACAACGCCGCTGCCCTCGCCCAGATCCGCGCACTTGCCGCCCGTGTGGAGGCCCTGGTGGAGCGCAGCCAGCGGTTGACCGACGAGAACCGCAGCCTGCGTCACCAGCAGGAACAGTTGATCGGCGAGCGTGCGCAATTGCTGACCAAAAACGAACAGGCGCGCTCGCGCGTGGAAGCGATGATCGTGCGGTTGAAATCCCTGGAGCAGCACACGTGAGCAACAACGAGCCGGTCAGCGTGCGTATTCTGGATCGTGAATACACCGTTGGCGTCACCGCCGACGAACGCGAGAGCCTCACCGCTGCGGCGCGCCTGCTGGATCTGCGCATGCGCGAGATTCGCGGCAGCAATCGCATGGCAGCGGTGGACCGCGTTGCGGTGCTGGCCGCACTCAACCTGGCGCATGAATTGCAGCAGCTGCGCGATCAGCAAGCGCTATACGACCGTGAACTGGCCAACACGCTGGACAGCTTGAATCGCCGCCTGGACAGCGTGTCCGACACGCCGCGTTGAGGTGCAGTTCGCACTGTCGTCGCAAATATGAACTTTCAATTGCGCCGGCCGACGAATGGGCTAGCCATCGCGCAGCAGAGGTCTATACTTCACCTGCGTTCTCTGCTGTAAACGACAGCGTGCAAAACATTCGCCTTGTCCCTTAATTACGACCACGGGGGCGCGACGAAGCCGGGAGTGCAAGTCCGCCTTGTAGCGGGAAGCCCGATGGCCTCACAACGTCCCCACTTGAACCCCGGGTTCAAGGTCGTTTCGCCCGCATCGTTCACGGCGGAGAATGCAAATCTGAAACGGCGCCTTCGGGCGCCGTTTCTTTTTGCGTGCCTGAAAGGCGCGGCACGCGCAGTTCGGCTGCGCCGCTGTTGCAATGACTGCGCCAAGGCATGCGTGCGTGCGTGCGTGCGTGCGTGCATGCGGCGCAATGTTGCAAGTACTGCACGCACGCGCCCAACGACAGGCGAGAGACTTGCCGGCACCGCGATCGGTGGGACACACGCAGCTAGGCAGGCGCGCCCACGCGATCGACAATATCCCTCCGCCCATCGCTGCGAGACGCCATGACCGACGACCGAGACGCCTTGCGCCAGCAGTTGCGCGCGCTGCGCCGCAGCCTGCCCGCAGCGCAGCGCCTGGCAGCCGCCGATGCGCTGGCCGAGCGCCTGCTGGCGCTGCCGTTCGCGCCGCAGACCGGTGCGGTGGCCGGGTACTGGGCAATGGATGGCGAAATCGCGCTGCACCGCTGGCAACTGAGCCTGCCGCCCGGCGTGCGCTATTGCCTGCCGGTGCTGGATGGGCGCGTCTTGCGCTTTGCGCCGTGGCGGCCGGGCCAGGGGCTGGTCAGCAACCGCTACGGCATCCCCGAGCCGGACGTGGCACGCGCCGAGCTGCTTGCACCCGAGGAGATGGCGCTGGTGGTGACGCCGTTGACCGGCTTCGACGCGCAGTGCCGGCGGCTGGGCATGGGAGGCGGCTGGTATGATCGCAGCTTCGCGTTCCGGCACCGCCAGACGCCGCCGCCCTGGCTGGTCGGCGTCGGCTTCGCCGCGCAGCAGCTACCCGCCCTGCCCACCGAATCCTGGGACGTGGCGGTGGATGCGATCTGCACCGAACACGCCACCTTCCTGAAAGACGACGCCGTTTCCGTATGACTGCCCGCAAGCGCTACTGGTTGATGAAGTCCGAGCCGGACACGTTTTCCATCGATGATCTGGAACGCGTCGGCACCGAACCGTGGAACGGCGTGCGCAACTACCAGGCGCGCAACTTCATGCGTGACGGCATGCATGTCGGCGACGGGGTGTTGTTCTACCACTCCAACTGCAAGGTGCCGGGCATTGTCGGCATCGCCAAGGTCGCCAGCGCGGCGTATCCGGACGACACCCAGTTCGACCCCAAATCCGACTACCACGACCCCAAGGCCACCCGCGAAGATCCGCGCTGGATGCTGGTGGACGTGGCCTTCGAGCGCAAACTCAAGCGCACGATCGCACTGGACGAAATCAAGCAGCAGGCCGACGCACTGGGCGAAGGCTTCCCACTGATCGCCCGCGGCAACCGCCTGTCGATCCTGCCGGTCACCGCCGCGCAGTGGAAATTGTTGCTGGCGATGGAGTAGCCGGGAGTAGAGATTCGGGATTTGCGATTTGTAAATCCCGGCTCGGCCCAGCCGCTCTTGCGATTCCCCAATCCCGATTCCCCAATCCCGATTCCCGATTCCCCAATCCCGAGCCCCCAAATGTCCGAAGCAAAACGCCTGGCCGCCGAAAAAGCGATCGATTACGTGGAAGACGGCATGATCGTCGGGGTCGGTACCGGTTCAACGGTGGCCTACTTCATCGATGCCTTGGGCCGCATCAGCCACCGCATCAAGGGGGCGGTGTCCAGCTCCGAGCAGAGCAGCGCGCAGCTCAGGCGCCACGGCATCGAGGTGCTGGATCTCAACCACACCGGCAATCTGTCGCTGTATGTGGATGGCGCCGACGAGTGCGACCCGAACCGTTGCCTGATCAAGGGCGGCGGCGCAGCGTTGACGCGCGAGAAGATCATTGCCGAGGCCAGCGAGCGCTTCATCTGCATCGTCGACCCGAGCAAGCAGGTGCCGGTGCTGGGCAAGTTCCCGCTGCCGGTGGAAGTGATTCCGATGGCGCGCAGCCTGGTGGCCCGCCAGATCCTGGCGCTCACCGGCGGTCAGCCGGTATGGCGCGATGGCGTGGTCACCGACAACGGCAACGTGGTGCTGGACGTGCACAACCTGCAGATCACCGACCCGGTGGCGCTGGAGCGCAGCTTGAACCAGATTCCCGGCGTGGTCTGCGTGGGCCTGTTCGCGCGTCGCCCGGCCGATGTGGTGATCGTCGGTGGCGAGCCGCTGCGGGTGATCTGAGCGATCGCGTGCAGGCACGCGCATACGCAGTTGCGGCCCGCGTTGCGAAGCGACAGCGGGCCGGACTCCTGTCACCTGCGATGACGGTACGACGCACCACAGCGGCTTGACGCACGCGGCCGCTTGGCAGATGGTGCGGCATCCCCGCCCACTGGTATGCCGCATGCGCCGTCTTTGCCTCCTCGCCCTTGCGTTGTTGATCCTGCTCAGCGGCTGCGCCAGCAGCGGCGGCACCTGGGTGGAACTGGCCGGCACGCGCTACCAGGTGGAGCTGGCGCAAAACGATGCCGACCGCGCCAAAGGCCTGATGTTTCGCGATGCCATGGCGGACGATCACGGCATGCTGTTCGTCCACGACCGCCAGGAACCGCTGGCGTACTGGATGAAAAACACCAAGATCGCGCTGGATATCCTGTATTTCGACAATGAGCGTCGGCTAGTGTCGCAACAGCGCGACGTGCCGCCGTGTTCGGCCGGCGACGCCTGCCCGCCCTACCCCAGCAAGCGCCCGGCCCGTTATGTGCTGGAACTCAATGCCGGCCAGGCCGCCAGGCTCAACCTGCAGGACGGCGCCAGCCTGACCCTGAGCCCGGATATCCCAAAGCTCAAGTGAATCTCACGCGACAGGCCCTTCCTGTCAGGAAGTACCGGACTTGAACCACGCGCCGCTTGCCGACACTCTTGGCAGCATGGTCGACATGCTCCCACTTCCCCATTGGACCGCGCTCGCCAGCCTGGACGACGACGCAGTGCCGTTGATGTCCACCGCGCTGCTCATCGCGCGCGACGAGTATCCGCAGCTGGACGCCGAGCTGTACGACACGCTGGTGCAAAGCCACGTCGAGCATCTGCGCCGCGAGGTGGAGGCGATCGACCTATGGCCGCTGAAGATGGCCGCGGTCAATCGCTACCTGTTCGACGAGCTGGGCTATTCGGGCAATCACGACGAGTACTACGACCCGCGCAACAGCTACCTCAACCAGGTCTTCGAGCGCCGCCTGGGCAACCCGATCTCGCTGGCGATGGTGCAGATCGAAGTCGCGCGCCGGCTGGGCATTCCACTGGCCGGCGTGTCGTTTCCCGGGCATTTCCTGGTGCGTTTGCCAGTGGACGACGGCGTGCTGGTCATGGATCCGTTCAACGGCGGCCGCCCGCTGGGCGTGGACGAGCTGCGCGAGCGCGCGCGTCCGCACCTGGGTGGCGAGATCCCCGACGACCGCGCCCTGGCGCAGATCCTCGACCCCGCACCGCATCGCGCGATCCTGATTCGCATCCTGCGCAATCTGCACGGCGTCTACGCCGATGCCGAGCACTGGGACCGCGCCGCGCGCAGTGCCGACCGCATCCTGAAGCTGGTGCCGGACCAGCCCGAGGCACTACGCGATCGCGGCATGGCCTATCTGCATCTGGGCCACCGCAACGGTGCACGCCACGATCTGTCGCGCTATCTGCAGCTCAACCCCAGTGCGCAGGATGCAACCAATCTGCATGAGCATCTGGTCGAGCTGAACAGTCAGCGCGCGCGCGCGCACTGAAAACACAGCCTTCGAGGCCCTCGCCGGCGCCATGCGAACGTGTGCCGGCGATGTTGTGGCGCGAAAAACGCAGCGACCCAGCTGAGCCGCCAAGACAGTAGAGCGGCGAACAAAAGGTAGAGAGCGGTCGTCAGGTGGGTGCGGACGGCGCGCTCAGAACCGGAGTGTACGAGTGGTACATGCCGATCCCGAGCACCGCAGCGCCCGCCTGACGGCGGCGCAGTAGTTTTGTTGGCCGCTCTTAGTCGATCTCGACCATCTCGAAGTCGTCCTTGGTCACGCCGCAATCCGGGCAGGTCCAGGTGTCGGGAACGTCCTGCCAGGCGGTGCCCGGGGCGATGCCCTCTTCGGGGATGCCGTCGGCCTCGTGGTAGAGAAACCCGCAGACGACGCACATCCAGGTGCGGTAGGTGGTCGTGGATGTCTCGCTCATCGGATAATCGCGGTCACGCAACGGTGGGGCTGCATTGTCCCATCCCACCCACCGCTTCCGGAAGCGCTGCCATGCCCGACCTGCACAACGCCCGCGGCGTCTACCTCATCACGCCCGACGAACCCGACACCGCACGCCTGATCGCGCGCACCTTGCCGCTGCTGCCCGCTGTCACCTGGCTGCAGTACCGTAACAAGCAGGCCACCGCGCCGCTGCGCCTGGAGCAGGCCAGCGCGCTGCGCGAGGCGTGCGCTGCGCACGGCGTGCCGTTGATCATCAACGACGATGCACAGCTGGCACGACAGGTGGGCGCGCAGGGCGTGCACCTGGGCGAAGACGATGGCGAGGCGGCGGCCGCACGAGCGCTGTTGGGCGAACAGGCCATCATCGGGGTGTCGTGCTACGACGAGATCGCGCGCGCGCGCGCAGCGGTCGCGGCCGGTGCCAGCTACGTGGCCTTCGGCGCGTTCTTCCCAACGACCACCAAGGTGACGACACGTCGCGCAACGCCGGCGTTGCTGCAGCAAGCCGCAGCGCTGGAAGTGCCGCGCGTGGCGATCGGTGGCATCGCGGCTGCGCAGGTGCCCGAATTGGCGGCTGCAGGTGCCGAATTGATTGCGGTGGTCAGCGGCGTGTACGCCGCGCCTGACCCGCTCGCGGCAGTGCAGGCATATCGGGCCGGGTTTGCACGCTAGCGTGGCTGGCAGACGACAGACGTCACCCGCGACACGCGCAAGCGAAGACACAAGAGACCGAGACTCGAGTCGAAGCGTTGTTTATTAGATGCAGTCAAAAGCTCGGTTGGTCGAGGGCGCAGTGCCCTCACCGCTCGCGGGACACGCCGTGAATCCGTCCGTGGAGGCTGCTTGGCGGCATCCATGCCGCCAAGGGCCCCGCAATCGGCAAGGACACCGCACCAGGAAATTTGCCGGCTGTTTTCTTGAGAGCTTGTTGCGCGGCTTACGGTGGCAGATGAGGCGCTTGCAGGTCGCGTGTTGAAAGCTTGTCCACTGCCCGGCTTGCGATAGGGAGGTGGCGGGAAGCTGGTTGATGCATAGTGATTCGACCAGCGCACGCCATGCCCTGCTTGCAACCACGCACGCCGACCATCTTGACCGGTCCTTGCCCGCCCACCGTCGCGGGACCTTACGCGGCATGGATGCCGCGTAAGAGCCTACAAGGACGTACTTGCGGCGTGTCCTGCGATGGTGGGCGGGCAAGGACCCCGCAGCAAACTCACAGCGTAGAGGGCGCGGCGAGGACACCCACCAGAAAGTCAGTCGGTTGCTTTATCCAAAACCATGCACACCCACTATCCCGACTGGCCCTTGCCCGCCCACCGTCGCGGGACCTTACGCGGCATGGATGCCGCGTAAGAGCCTACACGGACGTACTTGCGGCGTGTCCCGCGATGGTGGGCGGGCAAGGGCCCCGCAGCCAAACTGCAGATTAACCGCTCTACAACCGATCTATGCGCACGACCAATCCTCCAACAGCGCATACGAAGAGCGGCGTGACGTACAGACAACAAGGCAGCGACGCGTGCCATCACGCGTCGCTGCCGGGACCGACCTTATCGCCTGCCGCGATTAGAAGTCGTAGCTCAATGTCACCCGGCCCGAGCGCGGTGCCTGGTAGGCCACGACCTGATCCCAGAGCGGATTGG
This sequence comes from Xanthomonas sp. WHRI 7064, assembly GCF_040202355.2. Lineage (NCBI taxonomy): Bacteria > Pseudomonadati > Pseudomonadota > Gammaproteobacteria > Lysobacterales > Lysobacteraceae > Xanthomonas > Xanthomonas sp. WHRI 7064. The sequence continues at coordinate 3,738,030 of NZ_CP167821.1, forward strand.
TGGTGTTGTCGGGCAACTGCGAGAACGGGTAGATGTTGGTTGCGGTCTGCTCGTTGGTGATGTTGAACACGTCAAAGCGCAGTGCCAGCTTGCCGGCGGCGAATGCCGGCTTGTAGGTCACGCCCATGTCGAGCTGCGCGATCCAGCCCAGCCGCCCCTGCGAGCCGGGAGGCGATGCTACGCCGGTACCGGTCTCCGGGTTGTAGCAGTAGTGGTAAGGACCGCCGGTGATCGCGCTGCCACCGTAGCCGGCCGGGTCGGTGCCGGTGTAGTTGTCGCCGTAGTAGTTGCCCAGGCAATTGTGTGGCGCGCCCGAGATCAGGCTGAAGTTGGCCGACGCGCCCCATTGCGGAGTGAACTGGTAGAAGCCGAACAACTTGAGCTGGTGGCGATGATCGTTGGATTGGTCGCCGTTGAAGTGTTCCATCAGCGCCGCGTGGTCCCAGCTCTGCGTGGTGGAGACCGAGGCCTGGCCCTGGTAGCTGCCCAAAGCGCCGCCGGTGCGCCACAGGTCAGAACGCACCTGACCTTCGGTGGTGCCGTAGCTATGCGACCACACGTAGTTGACCTTGGCGTACCACTTGCCGTCGAACGGACGTTCCAGATTGAATTCGACCGCCGAGTAATTGCGCTTGAACTTCGGGAAGCCGGCCGCCTCGCGGCTCACCGACACTTCATGGAACTGGCCATCGGTGCCGATCACGCCCCAGGTGTTGGTCTGGCCCGGATTGATCAGCGATGCACCGGCAACCTGCGAGGAGTCGATGGTCACGCCCTGCGCGGCCGCAGCGGCGATCAACGCCGTATTGGAAACGTCGTAGTTCTGATCGTCGATCCCCGCATTGAGGCGGCGGTGCGTGCCGCGCACGCCCAGCACCCAGCCGGTGTCCAGCTGCTTGGTGAAACCGAGGATGACTTCGTCCTGGTTCTCGCCCTCGATGTCCTTGACTACTGCGGTGCGCACGTCGGCGATGCGGCCGAAGCGCGAATTGGCCGACACGGCCGAACCCAGCTGCTGCGCCAGAATCGGCGTGCCATCGGCGTTGATGCCGCTGTAGGTGAAGTAGGTATCGGTGGTGGTGGCCGGGGTGAACAGGCTCACTGCCGACAACGGCAGGCCGAGGTAATAACGGCCCACGTTGCCGAACACCTTCAGGCTGGAATCGCCGTTGACGTCCCAGCTGAAGCCCAGCCGCGGCGCCCAGGCGTTATCCACTTCGATGTAGGGGTCGCCGAACGGGGTGTAGTTGGTGAACTCGTCCTTGCGCAGGCCGATGCTCAGCAGCAGGTTGTCGGTGACCTGCCACTTGTCTTCGATGTAATAGGCGCGTTGCTTGGCCTCGTAGGAATACAGGCTGGTGTTGATGTTGCGCACCACGTAATAGCCGCTGGACCCGTTGACCGGATCGACCAGGCCCGGGCTCGGCGCGCCGATGCCGCCGGCTTCGTTGGCCGACTGGCTGACCAGCCCGCCAGTCCGCAGGCCATTGGGATCGTTGGTCTGGCCATAGGTCCACGCAAAGCCCGGGCCGGACAGCACCGAGCCCACATCGATACCCTCGGACTTCTGGTTATCGATACCGAAGTTGAGCGTGTGGTGGCCGATGCGCCATTCCAGATTCAGGCGTTGATTGTCTTTCTTGTATTCGCGATCCGGTGAACTGACCGAGGTGACCAGCTGATTGCCGATGCGCGGTGTGCCGCCGGTGTAGGCCGGATTCTGCAGCGCGGCACTGTTGATGACCGGCCCGCCGGCCGCGTTGTAGTTGAAGGGCGTCAGCTCGTCGGGCGTTTTCATCTTGCCGTACAGCGCGGTCACGGTGAGGTTGTTGCTGAGGTAGCCGGTGTACTTGCCGGTGAACAAGGTCGGCCCGGTCTTCCAGGTGGACTCGTCGGTGAAATAGCTGCCGCGCTGGCGATTGACATAGTCGTAGCGGTAGATCGACCCGTTGGTCTCTGCCTCGTCGCTGGCGCCGGTCACCTCGATCAGGTGGTTGTCGGTGATGTTCCAGTCCACCTTGGCGTACCAGCGCTTCTGCTTGTAGTCGTAATCGGTCAGACCACCGGTGCGGCCGTTGTCGGTGTCGCGATTGGTGCCGACGCGTACGCCGTCCGAATCCACCTGTTCGGCGGCCAGGAAGAAGAACAGCTTGTCCTGGATGATCGGCCCGCCGACATAGGCGCTGTAGGTGGTCTGGTTGGCTTCGGCCTCGCTCGCCGGCTGATACAGGCCATTGGCCGAGCGCGCGTAGCGGTAGGCGGCGTTGTTGATCGTGCTGCCCTGGCTGTCCGGGCGCCAGTAGATGTCGCGCTGATTGGCCTTGAGGCCGTTCGGCTCCCAGATCACCGCCGCGCCGAACTTCCACTCATTGGTGCCGCGCTTGCCGATCTGGTTGATCACGCCGCCATTGGCGCGGCCGTACTGCGCGCCGTAGCCGCCGGTGAAGATTTCCTGCTGGTCGATGGCGCCGTACGGCAGGGTCAGGCCGCCCAGGTTGTTGCTGATGGTGGTGGTGTTGAAACCGTTGAGGTAATAGGCGTTTTCGCTGGCGGCCGAGCCGCCGAAGCTGGGCAGCGAGCCGCCGAGCGGGCCATTGTCGAAACCGCCGCTGTTGACCACCACGCCCGGTGCGAGCAGCGCGATTGCCTCGGCGGTGCGGCCCAGCGGCAGTTGCTGCAACTGCTCGGCGGTGACCACGGTGCGGGTGTCCACGCTGCTGACGTCGATGGTGGTCAGGCCTGCGGCGGTGACGGTCACGCTGTCCAGGGTCTGCATGCCGCTACCCGCTGCGGCGGCGAACGAGACGTCGGTGTTGGCGCCGACGGTGATCGCGACGTTCTCGCGCGTCTCCACCACCGCGCCATCGCGCTTGACGGTGACTTTGTAGGTGCCCAGCGGCAGGTTGCCGGCGGTGTAACGGCCGCGCGCATCCACCGGTACTTCGCGGCTGAACCCGCTGTTGTTTTCCACCAGCACGCTGGTGCCGCTGCTCTGCCCCACGCTGCCGACGATGCTGCCGCTGGTGGACTGCGCGTGGACGCTCCCCATGGCCATGACCAGCGCCAACGCCAAGGCACGCTTCTGGATACTACGGTTCATGCTGTCTCCCCCAAGTCTGGAACTGTCGGCAACGCGACAAAAATGAACGGCGCCAATGGCTACCGGAATCACACTCTCTGAACATCCGCCGCAGGAGGCCAATGACCGCGGGTCATCTGCTCATGCCAAACCGTCGATACCGTCCCGTTCGATCATAGGCAGCCGGGTTGCCCTACCCGCCCGCTCCGACGGGTAGGCAGGCACCTGGTGGGTAGGCGGATAGGGGCCGCAAGCCTGACAATGGCAAGTGCGCTGCCCGCAATCGGGTCGCGCCGCCCCCACTCGGTACCACTCAAGGATCTGCGCGCATGAACCACACCCGCTCTCACGCCCTGTTCGCCCAGGCGCAGACGCTGCTGCCCGGCGGCGTCAACTCACCGGTGCGTGCGTTCAAGTCGGTCGGCGGCGAGCCGTTCTTCGTGGCGCGCGCCGATGGCCCGTATCTGTATGACGTGGACGACAACCGCTACATCGACTACGTGGGCTCGTGGGGGCCGATGATTGCCGGCCACAATCACCCGGCAGTACGCGAAGCGGTGGAGCGCGCGATCCGCGACGGCCTGTCCTTCGGTGCACCGTGTGCGGCCGAAGTCACCATGGCCGAGACAATCCACCGGCTGGTGCCGTCCTGCGAGATGGTGCGCATGGTCAATTCCGGCACCGAAGCCACGCTGTCGGCCGTGCGCCTGGCGCGCGGCGCCACCGGGCGCAACCGCATCGTCAAGTTCGAAGGCTGCTATCACGGCCATGGCGACTCGTTCCTGGTCAAGGCCGGCAGCGGCATGCTGACCCTGGGCGTGCCGACCTCGCCGGGCGTGCCGTCCGGCCTGAGCGAGCTGACCGCCACCCTCAGTTTCAACGACTTCGAAGGCGCCACCGCCATGTTCGACGAGATCGGCGCCGACGTGGCGGCAGTGATCATCGAACCGGTGGTCGGCAACGCCAACTGCATTCCGCCGCAGGCCGGCTACCTGCAGCATCTGCGCACGCTGTGCACCCGGCATGGCGCGCTGCTGATCTTCGACGAGGTGATGACCGGTTTCCGCGTCGCGCTCGGTGGCGCGCAGGCGCATTACGGGGTCACCCCGGACCTGAGCACCTTCGGCAAGATCATCGGCGGCGGCATGCCGGTGGGCGCGTACGGCGGCCGGCGCGACTTGATGGAGCAGATCGCTCCGGCCGGCCCGATCTACCAGGCCGGCACCTTGTCGGGTAACCCGGTGGCGATGGCGGCCGGCTTGGCGATGCTGGAACTGGTGCAGGAGCCGGGCTTCCACGCCCGCCTGAGCGAGGCCACCAGCGTGTTGTGCGAGGGACTGGAAGATGCCGCGCGCGCGGCCGGCATTGCCGTCACCACCAATCAGGTCGGCGGCATGTTCGGGCTGTTCTTCACCGACAAGATCGTGGAGAGCTACGCGCAGGCCACTGCCTGCGACATCACCACCTTCAACCGTTTCTTCCACGCGATGCTGCAGCGGGGCGTGTATCTGGCGCCGTCGGCGTACGAGGCCGGCTTCATGTCCAGCGCGCACGACGCGGCAGTGATCGAGGCCACGCTGGCCGCCGCGCGCGAGGCGTTTGCGGAAGTGGCGCACTGAAGCGTCTTCGGACGTCGTCTTGTCTGCGAGCTGGCACGGACACGCTGACCTTGTGTGGCGTTGAAAGCCAGGCGTGATCGCGTGCGTCGCGATGCTCACCGATGGCGCTGGCCGCAAGGCTCGCGGCACCGGTGATGCCTGATGTGTATCTCGGGCCCGCGCCGACGCTGAACAGGCGCGGCGCCGGCGTCGGGTCCGGGCCCATGGTGTCCGGATGGACTCGGCTGTTGCCTGGCGCCGGCGCACACCCTGCGCCAGCGCTTGCGCCATTCAGGCGACGGCGCAACGACAAGCTTTGCTTTTGTCTTGTGGCTGTCATACCTTTCTGAAAGGTGTCCACGGATGGGCATGGGTGGGGACCCTCGAAGCAGCCGATATGACGTTGTCGCCGGTCACGGTGACGCGATCTGCATCGCCGCTGGTTCATCACGATCTGCAGCGTGTCGAGCCGGCGCGCTGCCGACGCTTGCCAGGGCCGCCCTCGCCTCATGCTCAAGCCTGTTGCGTTGCTCACACCGCGCCCCTCACCGTCGCGCGATTCCGCCCTTCCCGATTGGCTGCTTGCCAGCAAGCTGGAGCCGCCGCTGCCGCGTACCGGTGCGGTGGTGCGCGGCGCGTTGCTGGCGGCGCTGGATCAGGCCCAGGCCCGGCCACTCACCCTGCTGCTGGCACCGCCCGGATTCGGCAAGACCACGCTGCTGGCGCAGTGGCATGCGCAGCTGCGCGCACGCGAGCACGCGGCCGTGGCCTGGCTGTCGCTGGACGAAGAGGACGCCGATGCCGCGCGCTTCCTTGGCCATCTGGCGTTGGCGATCCAGCACGCAGGTGCCGATCCGGCGCTGTGCGCCGCAGTGCTGCACAACCGCGACCAGGATCCGCGCGAGGCGGTGACGGTGCTGATCCGCGCACTGCGCACGGCGCCACGGCGCATCAGCGTGATTCTCGACGATTACGACCGGCTCGGCAGCGGCATCGTCGACGAGCTGGTGCTGCGGCTGGTCGAACACGGCGGCGGACGCCTGCACCTGCTGCTGGCCACCCGGCGCGTGCCGGCACTGCCGCTGGCGCGGCTGGACCTGCAGGCGCAGCTCAGCCGTCTCGGCAGTGCGCAACTGGCGCTGGATGAGCACGAGGCACAGGCATTGCTGGGGCCCCAGGTCCCGGCGCCGGTGGTGGACGAATTGCTGCGCTACACCGAAGGCTGGCCGGTGGCGCTGCATCTGGCGCGCCTGTGGCTGGAGGGCGGCGCGCAACGTCAACAGGAGGTGGCCGCGCGTTTTTCCGGCCGCAGTGCGCAGATTGCCGCGTACCTGGCCGAACAGGTGGTCAACGACCTGGATGCCGACACGCGCGACCTGCTGTTGCGGACCAGCCCACTGGAGCGCGTCAACGCAGCGCTGGCCGATGCGGTGCGCCAGCGCGACGACAGCGGCCGGTTGCTGGCGCGGCTGGAACATTTTCACGGCCTGCTGGTGCCCATGGATGGCGAGCGCGAATGGTTCCGCTATCACCCCTTGTTTGCCGACTTCCTGCAGCAACTGCTCGATCGCGAACATCCCGGCCAGGCCACGCACCTGCATCAACGGGCCGCACGCTGGTTTGGCGAGCATCAGCATCTGGCCGAAGCGGTGCGGCACGCATCGCGTGCCGAGTGCGGCGACCTGGCCGCCAGCTACATCGCGCGCGCCGGCACCTGGCAATTGGTGCTGACCCACGGCACGCACGAGGTGCGTGCATTGCTCCGGCATTTCGAACACCGCACCATCCGCGACACCCCGGCGCTGAATCTCACCCAGGCGCATCTGCATGCAAGGCTCGGCGAGTTCAGCCATGCGCGCCTGCTGCTGGAACGCTTCCGCGACTTTCCAGCGGCGCTGCGTGAGCCCTTGCAGCGCGACTACACAGTGGTGGTGGCGCTGTTGCGCGATCGCCTCGACGAAATCTGCGGCAACCCGCATGGCCTGACCCAGATCGCCGCGCAGGCATCCGCGCTGGACGAGGACGATCATCTGGGCCGCGGCATGCTGCTGTGCATCTGCGCCACCACCGCCATTGCGCAGGGCGCCTTTGCATTGGCCGAACGCTACGCCCTGAACGCACGCGACGCGATGCAGCGCGGTGGCAGCGAACCGGGCGCAAGCCAGGCGCTGCTGGCGTTGGGCCAGAGCTTTTTCTACCGCGGGCAACTCGGCGACGCCGAAGCCTGTTACCGGCAGGCCCTGAACTGGTGCGCCCGCACCCCGCAACTGGATCGCGTGCTGGAGGCCGCCGGCCAGTGCCTGCTCGCGCAATTGCATTACGAACGCGGCCACCATGACGATGCGGCCGACCTGCTGCATCCGGCGCTGGAATTGCTGGAGCAGCACGACGGCGGCATGGACGTGCTGGCTGCCGCCTACGACACCGCGCTGGGACTGGAGCGTGTGCGCGACCACAGCGGGCGCAGTGCACTGGCGCTGCTCGAACACGTCGAACAGATCGCCCACGGGCGCAAGCTGACGCGCCTGTCGGAGCTGGCTGCTGCCTGGCGCTTGATGCTGCTGCTGGAACATCCGGGCAATGCCGCCATCGATGTGGTGATCGCCCGTACCGGCGGCGAATCCGGCTTGGCGCATACGCTGCGCTCGCCCCACCGCTGGCGCGATCGTGCGGCGATGGGCTTTGCGCTGGCACGCTGGCACCGGCTGGCCGGACGCAGCAGTGCCGCGCTGACCATCCTTGGCCAGATCGAACAGGCCTGCCTGGCCAATGACAATCTGTGCCACCTCGCGCGCACCCGCGCACGCATCGCACTGGTGCTGCAGCAGCGTGGCGAACTGGCCGCGGCGCTGCCGCATCTGTACAGCGCGCTCGATCATGTAGCGCTGACGCAGAGCTGGCAGGCGATCGTCGAACTCGGACTGCCGGCCAAGGCAATGCTGCGCTCGCTGCGTCAACACGACCCGCAGACCGTCGGCGGCACCACCCGCGCACTCACCATCCAGGCCCTGCTCGAACGCCTCAGCGGCGACGAGGACCCGGCCGGCGACATCTTCAGCGAGCGCGAGCTGGAAGTGCTCGCGCAGCTGGCACGTGGGTATTCCAACAAGCAGATCGCGCGCTGTCTGCACCTGTCGGAAAACACGGTCAAGTTCCACTTGAAGAACCTCTATCGCAAGCTCGATGCACGCAGCCGCGAAAGCGCGTTGGCGCAGGCCTTGCAACGCGGGTTGTTGCGCGCAGCGGATCCGCCTGGCAGTGCGGAGACGTCGCCAGGCTGACCGCCAGCGCCGGCGCTGGCTTCCGTCGAAAAATACATCATGTATGATGTATTTTTGTCGGGGGCTCACAGCATGGCTGGTCGCATCCTTGTCACGGGCGCCAGCGTTGCCGGCACCACCACGGCCTGGTGGCTTGCCAGGTATGGCCGCGATGTTGAAGTCGTGGAGCGCGCGCCGGCGTTCCGCGACGGCGGGCAGAACGTGGACGTGCGCGGCACTGCGCGAGACGTGCTGCGCCGGATGGGCCTGGAGGCGTTGCTGCTCGAACGCAGCACCCGGGAGCGCGGCACCGATTGGGTCACCGAAGACAATCACGTGGTCGGCCGCTTCGAAGCGGCGCACTCCGACACCGACGGCGGCCCGACCGCGGAGATGGAAATCCGCCGCGGCGATATCGCCCGGATCATCTACGAGGCCGCAGCAGCGCAAGGAGTGCGCTTTCGCTTCGGTGACAGCATCGAACACATTGAGCAGCACGACGGCGGCGTCCAGGTCACCTTTGCCAGCGGCCATCAGGAAACCTATGCACTTGTAGTGATCGCCGAGGGCGTCGGCTCGCACACCCGGGAGCTGGTTTTCCCCGCAGAGAATCGGCCGCGCTGGATGGACCTGACGATTGCCTATTTCAGCATTCCGCAGATCGCCAGTGACGGCGTCTATGCGCGGCAATACAACACGCTGGGTGGTCGGGGAGCGGTGGTGAAACCTGCACGCGACGGCAAGTTGGGAGTCTATCTCGGCATCCAGAAGCGACCCGGTCACGAGAACGGCTGGAGCGTGGCGCAGCAGCGCGCCTTCATTCACGCGCAGTTCTCCGCGCTGGGCTGGGAGTTTCCGCGCATCCTGGATGCGATGACGGACGTCGACGACTTCTACTTCGATGTGCTGCGCCAGGTACGCATGGACCGCTGGTCCAACGGTCGGGTGGTCCTGACCGGCGATGCGGCATGGTGCCCGACCGCACTGTCCGGCATCGGCACCACGCTTGCGATCGTGGGTGCCTACGTCCTTGCCGGAGAGCTTGCCAGGTCGGACACGCCGGCAACCGCCTTCGCGCACTACGAACGCATCATGCGCCCCTTCGTCAAACAGGGGCAGAACATTCCCAAGCTGGTTCCGCGCCTGCTGTGGCCGCATACCCGCTTTGGCCTGGCAGTGCTGCGCAACGCCATCCGCCTGGCCAGCCGGCCCGCACTCAGGTCGTTCATCAACAACCATTTTGCACGGGACGCCAATGCCATCGCCTTGCCAAGCTACGAGTAGACCAACCGATTGACCGGGAGAGCCCGTTAAAAACGCAGACCACATAGCGTTCGGCGAAAGACGCTGATGCGCCAACGCCGGAACCAGAAGCACCGTCTACGACTGTAGTTGGCGCTGCCGTCCGCTCCGCTCACGATTGCCCTGGAGCACGCGGCGTGACCGCGTGCCAGCTCCCTCACACTTCACTCCTGCCGCGGCCACGCACACCTGCGGCACGTGACAGCTCAACCAAAACTCAGCGTGCCCTTCATCATCGCCCAGTGGCCGGGGAACGAGCAGAAGAAGGTGTAATCGCCGCCCTTGCTCAACTTGCTGGTGGGAAAGCTGACCGTGGTGCTGTCGCCGCCGCCGATCACCTTGGTGTGCGCGATCACGCGCGCGTCGGCCTTGGGCAGATAGCTGTCGGCAATGGTGGAGCGTATGCCGGCATTGGCCACTGCCTGGAAGTCGGCGGACTTGGTCAGCACCCAGTTGTGCCCCATCACCGTGGCGGCCATCTTGCCGGAGTGCTTGAGCGTGAGGTCCACTTGCGTGCAGTCGGGTGCCAGCTTGATCGCGCTCTGGTCGAACTTCATCTGATCGTTGCCGGTGATGGTGACAGCGCAGGTACGCGCCCATGCCGAAGGCGCCAGCAGCACCAGACCAAGCACGGCAAATGTCGAAAACACTTTCAAGGGAACACTCCTGCGTTAAGGGATGCGCGACGCCCAGCGCGCCTGGCCACACCAGCGCGTTCGCATGCGCCGGTGGTGCCAGAGTAACGCCTCATGCGTAACGGAAAAAATCATCCATCGGATCATGCACAGCGGCCGTGGCGTCCGGCAGCGGTAACGGGCCGCGCTTGCCGGCGATCACCTGCACGAAGGCCTGCTTGAAGCGTGCCATCTCCGCGTCGGTGCCGACGGTGATGCGCGACCAGGTCGGCCACACCGGCCAGCTGCGCCCGATGAACACGCCATGGGTGGCCATGTCGTCCTTGAAGCCGGCGGCCGGGCGCTTCACATCGACCATGAAGCAGTTGCTCTCCGAGGCGGTGCAGGCGTAGCCCTGCCTGGCGAGAAACTCCATCACGTCCTTGCGTGTGGCCGCGGTGCGTGCGCGGCGCTGCGGCACCAGTGCGGGATCGCGCAGGCTGGCCAGGCCTGCGGCGGCGGCGGTCACCGGCAGGCTGTTGACGCTGTAGAACATCAGCTTGGCCAGCAGGTCCGGGCGCGCGGCCGCATAGCCCAGGCGAATGCCGGCCATGCCGTAGAGCTTGGAGAAGGTACGCAACACCACCACGTCCTCGCCCGCGGCGACCATGTCGACCACGCTGCTGGTGCTCTGCGCGAAGTGGATATAGGCCTCGTCCACCACCAGCACGCTGCCCTTGGGCTTGTGCGCCAATGCGTAGTCCAGATCCTTGCGTGCGGTGACCGACCCGGTGGGATTGTTGGGATTGCAGATGTAGATCACGCCGGGGCTGGCGTCGGCGGCGCACATCGCCTGCACATCGTGCGAGAAGTCCTTGCGCAATGGCACCTTGATCAGGTTTGCGCCATTGCGGGTGGCGGCGCGCCAACCGGATTCGTAGGTGGGGTCGGCAGTGACCAGCGCGGCGCTGGGCGAGGTGAACGCCAGCATGGTGTAGTCCAGCGGCTCGGTGGAGCCGGCGTAGGCCATCAGGTGATTGACCGGCAGCTTGAGCTCGGCGGCCAGGGTATCCATCAGCTCCATCTGCACATCGCGCAGGTAGCGTCCGCCTTGCGGTGCGATCTGCGCGATGGCCTTGACCGCGGCCGCCGACGGGCCATCGGGAAACTCGTTGGAGCCGATCATCACCGGCGACAGCGCACTGGCCGGCATCGGCGCGATGGCGGCGGAACGTTCGGCGGCACTGGCCAGCAGCGGCAGCGCACTTGCACCGGCAGCGCCGGCAAACAGCGCGGAATCGCGCAGAAACGAGCGGCGCGAAAGAGCAGTTTTCATGACAACCTCCAGCAGGACGGCACGACGGATTCAGGGACGAACGGCGACCACTTCGATTTCCACCCGATACAGCGGATTGCCGAGCGCGGCGATCTGGAAGGCCGAGCGTGCCGGCAGGTTGGGCTGCTCCTTGGTACCGAAGAACTGGCGGTAACCCTCCATGAATCCGTTGAAATCCATCTTGCCGCCCATGGCCGGATCGCCGACCAGAAACACCTGCATCTTCACCACATCGCCCATCCCCAAGCCGAGCGCTGCGAGTTGCTGCTTGATCTGGTTCAACACGCTCACCGTCTGCGCCTTGGTATCGCCATAGGCGGCAGCCGAATCTTTGGGCACACTGGCATCCACCACCGCCGGCACCTTGCCGCTGACATAGACGGTGGCCTTGCCGGCGGGAATTTCCACGGCGGCAGCGATGGGGAAATCGCTGTTGGGGATCTTGTGGCGGATCACCTCGGCGGCGTGCGCAGCGGTGAGGCCCGCAGACCACAACAGGGCAGCGGTGAGGACGGCTGTCACTGGACGGGACATGGCAACTCCTTGCATGAGAGGGAAAGGGGGCATCAGTGACGCAGCAATTTGACGTCGTCGACGGTGACGCGCTCGGCGTGGTCGTTGCCGAAGTGCGTGCGTACATAACTCACCACTTCGGCCACCTGGCGGTCGTTGAGCATCTCGCCGAAGCCGGGCATGCCGGCGTGGCCGTCGAGCACCATCATGGTGACGTAGGGTCCAGCGGCCAGCTTTGGATTGCCGGCAAGCGCGGGGTATTCGCCGGCACCTTGCGCGCCGTGCCCGGCCGGCATGTGGCAGCCCTGGCAGATCGCCTGGTAGACATCCTGGCCGGATGCCTTGGCAAAGCCCTGTTGCGGGAACAGCTGGGTGGCATCGGAACTCTGCGCCCGCGCATCGTATGCGCCCGGCGGCACCAGCAAGACAGCCATCGCAACGACGAAGCTGACCCCGGCCAATCGTGGTAACAGATTCATGCGCGACCTCCTCCGGCCAGCACTTTGCGATGCAGACGGCCGACGACATCGTGCGCGGACAAGATCGCGCCTTCCTGCCAGGCCGGAATATAGGAGACGTGTTCACCAGCCAGCGCCAGGCGCCCATCGATCTGGCACAGCGGCGTGTAGTGCTCGGCACGCGCCTGCTCGCTCCACATGCCGAAACAGCCATGCGTGAACGGCACACGGTGCCAGCCGACCGAAATGCCGTTCTCGAACTCGCGTGGATATTGCGGATGCAGCTGCGTGCCGTATTCGACCGCCTTGCGCACGCGCTGATCCGGCGGCATCGAGGTGAACTGGTAGGCGTCCAGTCCCCAGACGTAGGCACCGAGCAGCACGCCCTTGCCGGGGCTGTGATAGTTGGTGCTGGGATAGCTGATCAAGGTGATCGGCAGATCGGTGTAGCTGATGCCGCCGTAGATGGCCTCGTCCTCTTCCCAGAAGCGGCGCTTGAACTGCAGGCCCACCTTCACCGATGCCGCGTACGGCACCTGGCCGATCGCGGTGGTCATCGCGTCGCCGGCGGTGACCGGAATGCGGCTGAGCACCGACAACGGAATCGTGCAGATGCACCAATCGGCGCTGGCGATGCGTTCTTCGCCGCCATGCGCGGCGTCCTGCCAGGACACACGCACGCCGTTGCCGTCCTGATCGATCCTGGTGACCTTGGCGTTGTAGGTGATGGCATTGCCAAGCTGCTTCGCGAATGCCTTGCCGATCTGGTCCATGCCGCCCACCGGCTGGAACATGGTGGTCTGCATTTCGTAGTTGTTGCCGGCCGCCAGCGTGGTCCACAGACGCGAGCGCAACACGTCCTGCACGCTGAAGGGATCGGAGAACTCCGGCTTGCCCGACAGGCCGCCGCCGGGATATCGCGCAAAGCCGCGCCGCTCGCTGCTGTCCTTGCCTTTGACGTAGCCGAACTTGTGGTCGAGCGCGCCCCAGGTCCGCAAGGACTCCAACAGCACCTCCTGGTCTTCGCGGCTCACGCTCTTGTCCAGCGCCTGCTGCTGGGTGCACTTGGCCAGCAGCTCGGACACGTGGCCCTTGTAATCGGCATCGATGGCGCGAAAGCGCTGCGGTTTGCCGCCAAAGCCTTGCTGGCTGTGCAACAGCGCGTTGTAGTTGACCTGGTTGAATGCCTCTAGGGCCACACCGAATTGCTTGCAGTAACTCAGCACCGCCTTGTGGTGATGCGGAATGCGCCACGGCCCCGGATTGAGGTACAGCCCGTCGTCGAACTGGCAATGCTGGGTCGCCCCGCCGAGTTCGGTATAACGGTCGCCGCCGCGCAGCGTCCAGTTACGCCCACCGGGGCGGTCGTTGTATTCCAGCACCTGCACGCGGTACCCCGCCTTGCGCAGTTCGAAGGCCGCAGCCATGCCGGCCAGCCCTGCCCCCAGAATCAGCACCGAGGCGCCCTTTGGGTCGCCATCCAGTTGCAGCGGCCCTTTGAAATTTGATTCGGCGGCCATGCCCAGGCTGCTCATCGCCTGGTACATCATCGCGCCGCCAGCGGTCATGCCGATGCGCGCCAGCAGTTGCCGCCGCGTCATCGCCCCAGAATGATTGCCTTGCATCAACGCGTAGTCCTTGCATGTCATGGAACGAGTGCGACTGACAAAACGCATGACGCGGCCGGCAGTGACGCCGGCCGCATCACCGCCTCAGAACTTGTAGGACAGACTGGCGAACAGCTGGCGCGGTGCGATCAACTGGTACGAGCCGGAACTCTCGTTCGGGAACACCGCACCGATCGCATCGTCCTTGTCGAACAGGTTGTAGACCGACAACTGCAGCCGCCCACCGGCCAGGAACCCGGCATCCTCGCCCTGGTAGCCGAGGCTGCCGTTGACGATGAAGGTGGCATCCACCTGGTCGGTATTGAGCGTGTCGCCGTAGCGCTTGCCGGTGTATTTGGTGTCGAGGTTGGCGAAGAAATGCTCGCCCTCCCAACCGCCGTTGAGGCTGAACATCACCTTGGGCGAGTCCGGCACTTCGTTGCCTTCCACCTGCACCAGGTTGCCGCTGACCGGGCCGAAATAGTTGTCCTGGAACTCGGACTTGTTCCAGGTCAGCGACGCCCCCAGCCGCCAGCCCGGTGCCGGCTTCCACATGCCGGACACTTCCGCGCCATAGGTCTGCACGTCGCCGACGTTGGCGTAGATCGTGGGCGCGACCACCAATGGATCCGGGTCGGTCAGCGCGATGATGCGGTTTTCGTAATCGATCTTGTAGGCGGCGACGTAGCCGCTCCACTGGCTGGATTCGGCGCGGATGCCGATATCGATATTGGTGGATTCCTCCGGCGCAATATCCGGATTGAATGCGCCCGAGGTCAACGCCAGCCGCGGCGCCGAGCTGAAGTTCTCCGCGTAGTTGGCGAATACCTGCACGCCTTCGGCGAGCTGGAAGCTGGCGCCGACCTGCGGCTGGAACCAGTCGCTGTTCTTGATGGTGACATCGCGGCGCACGCCGACATTGAAGTCATCGAGATTGGCGATGCCGTTGTAGTCGCGTTTGACATCCAGTCCCTTGGCACCGAACTCCATGGTGAGCCGGTCATCGAGCAGGCGCAGCGTGTCCTTGATGTAGAGCTGCTTCACCTCGGTGGAGAAATGGTTGTCGTAGTAGATGACGATCGGCAGCGAGCCCTTGAGCAGTGCGCCGGTGGCCGGGTCCAGGTTGTACAGCGGGCGCACCTGGTCAAAGTCGTAGTTCTCGTACCACGCACCGACTTCGAGCTTGTTGTGCTCGGTCTCCCACGACACCGCAGTAGTCACGCCGTAGCGATCGCCACCCATGATTTCCTCGCGCCGCGTCATCGCACCGACGCGGGTGACATTGCCGTTGGCATCGACGATCTGCGGGTCGTTGATGGCGATATCGGTGCGCCCCGGCGTACCGGCGATGGCATCGTTGTACAGGCCGGTGGCCGTGCTCGGCGGCGTGCCGCCGACGCCGTAACCATGCTTGTTCTCGTAGTAGCCGGTGAAGGTGAAACCGATCGCGTCGTTGAACAGGAAATCGCCGTGCAGGCTGAGCAGCGAGTCGCGGCGGCCGTTCTGCCATTCGCTGTAATGCTCGGCATCCACTTCCGGATTGCCGGTGATGCGTTCGTGCAGATCCCACGCGACCGAGCCGTCAGAGTTGTACGACTGCACGTCGTAGTCCTTGCGGTTGTTGTAGATCCAGCCCAGGGTCAGGTGGCCCACGTCCCAGGCCTGGCGGATCTTGGCTTCGAAGTGATCGCTCTTCTGCGTGGCCGGTTCCATGTCCCACACCCCGCCCTGCGTGCGCGAGGCAGACAGATAGGCGCTGGGGCCGCCTTCCCACCAATCCGGCGTATCCAGGCGCACGAAGCTGCGTACCAGATCGTCCGAGCCGATGGTCTGGGTGAGATTGCCGCTCCAGCTATCGCCGCCTTTCGGGGGCAGGCTGGTGTAGCGGATCGCACCGCCAAGTGCGTGGTACGAAGGCTGGGTGACATCGCCGGAACCGGCCGACACGGTGACGTCGAGCAGGTTCTCGCTGGACACGTAGCGGGTGATCGGGCCGCCTTCGCGGGTGTCGAAGGTTTCGATCGGAATGCCGTCCAGGGTCACGCCGATCTGGTTGGCGGAAAAGCCGCGGATGGTCATCGAGTCGCCGAATTCGTACAGCCCGAACGGATCGGTGGTCTGCACATTCACGCCGGGCAGGCTCGCCAGTAACTGCTGTGGTGCCACGCCGGGCACCTGGGCCTGGATCTCGGCAACGGAGATGGAAGCCGTGGTGCGCGTGGAGCCGGTACCGACCACGCTGACCGCGTCCAGCGTGCGCGCTTCCTGTGCCAGGACGGGCAGGCTGTGTGCACCAGCCAGCACCAAGGTCATCGAAGCCAGCGTGCGACCACGCGTGGCGGTGGTGAGAATGGCGGCGACCGACGCCGCCAGTTGATCGGTGTTCAAGCGCTTGCGCATGCAATCGACCCCCTGGATGGTGTGACGTGCTGAGTGACCGGGCCCGCTCCCCAAGACCGGCTGACACCGCGGATGCGGCATGCATCGACCATACCCAGCACAGTTCCACCGCAAGTGCCGCGCGGAGGGTAGGGGCGGCGCGGGTGGGTAGGTTGCTGCCGAATTCAACGATCTGAATAGGTACTATCCCCACCCACCTGCGTGCATCCGGACATACCAGGTCTTGCACGCTTGCCATGCCGCGGCGAATCGACAACGCTGCCCCGCCACATCCCGAGTCCGCCCATGCCGCCTGCAGCACCGTCCCTGTTACTGCTCGATTTCGACGGCGTGCTGGCCAGCTATTCGCGACCGCGCCGTGTGGCGGCGCTTGCCAATGCGGCGGCGTGCACGCCGCAGCGTGTGCAACAGGTGTTGTTCGAGCAGGGCCTGGAGCGCGCCTACGACGCCGGGGTGATCGACACGCCGGCGTATCTGGCACAGCTCAGCGAGGGTCTTGGCTGCGCGATCGATCGCGCCACCTGGATCGACGCACGCGTGGCGGCATGCCGCGCCGACCCGGCGGTGCTGACGCAGGTGCTGGCGGTGGCGGCAACCACCGCGGTGGCGGTGCTCACCAACAACGGGCCATTGATGGCGGAAGCGATTGAGCGGATCGTGCCGCCGCTGTTTCCGCTATTGCAGGGCCGCGTGCTGTGCAGCGGCGCGCTCGGCGGCCGAAAGCCCGATGTGCAGGTGTATCAGCGCGCGCTTGCACAACTGGATGCTAGTGCTGCGCGCACGTTGCTTGTCGACGATCTATTCGTCAACGTCCGCGGCGCCCGCGCTGCCGGCCTGCATGCGGACACGGTGCGCGATGCGCGGGCGTTGCGGCGGGTGTTGAAACGGTATGGGCTGGGGTGAAGGGCCGGGATTGGGGAATCGGGAATCGGGAATCGGGAATGGTTGAGCATCACGAAACACTGATCACCCTCAAGGGTTAGGCAAGACGCTGCTCGCAGCATTGAACGCGTTGGCGTCCACGATCGGGTACAGCGTTGGCGCTGTGAGTCCGTGTCGGGTTAATGACGAACGCAGAAGCGAGCCCCTCTCGCGCCGGGTGACTTAGCGCCAATCAAGAAACCCAACGACCCGCGCCGCTTACCCCGCCGCGCTCACCGTCGCGGCACCCGCCACGACGGCGCAGAAAGCGCAGGACTCCATCACTTCTGCGCCACGTACTCGGCAATCGCCAGGCGCAAGCGCTCCAACCCATCGGCCAGCTCGGCATCGGTCAGATTCAGTGCCGGCACGAAGCGCAGCACATCCGGCCCCGCCTGCAGCAACAACAGGCCATGCTTGGCGGCAAAATCCAGGATCGCGCCGGCCTGCCCGGCATGCGCCGGCGCCAGTACCGCGCCCAGCATCAGGCCACGCCCGCGGATCTGGGCGAACAGGCCGAACTCGGTGTTGAGCGCCTCCAGGCCGGTGCGCAGCGCCGCAGACTGACGCGCTACGTTCTCGGCGATGTGCGGCGAGGCCAGCTTGCGCAGCGCCACGCGCGCCACCGCCGCGGCCAGCGGGTTGCCGCCGAAGGTGGTGCCGTGCGCGCCAAACTGCATGGTTTCGGCCACCTTGGGGCCGGCCAGCATCGCGCCGATCGGGAAGCCGCCACCCAGCGCCTTGGCCAGCGTCACGATGTCCGGCGTCACCTGCTCCTGCCAATGCGCGAACAGCGTGCCGGTACGGCCCATGCCGCACTGGATCTCGTCCAGCACCAGCAGTGCATCGTGCTGGTCGCACAACGCACGCACGCGGCTCAGGAAACCCGGCGCCGCCGGCATCACCCCGCCCTCGCCCTGGATCGGCTCGACCATCACCGCGGCCACATCGCCCGAGGCCATGGCCGCTTCCAGCGCGGCGACATCGTTGAAGTCCACATAGCGAAACCCGCCGGGCAGCGGCTCGTAGCCTTCCTGGTACTTGGGCTGCGCGGTGGCGGTGACCGCCGCCAGGGTGCGTCCATGGAAGCTGCCGCGGAAGGTCACGATCACGCGCTTGTCGGCCGGGCGGCCCTGACTGCTGGCCCACTTGCGCACCAGCTTGATCGCCGCTTCGTTGGCCTCGGTACCCGAATTGCACAGGAACACCTTGTGCGCGAAGCGCGAGGCGGTGACCAGCTCTTCGGCCAGCTTCAGCGGCGGTGCGCTGAAGAACACATTGCTGGTGTGCCACAGCTTGCCGGCCTGCTCGGTCAGCGCGGCCATCAGGTCCGGATCGTTGTGGCCCAGCCCGCTGACCGCAATACCGGCGGACAGATCCACATACTCGCGGCCCTGGTCGTCCCACACGCGACTGCCCTGGCCACGCTCCAGCACCACCTGGCGCGGGCGATACACCGGCAGGTAGTAATGCGCGAGGGACAGGGGCGAATCGGCAGCGGTGCTCATGATGGTGGGTCACAGAAGCGGAGGGAGAACGCGCATTCTCGCGCATTCGCCGGCCTGCGGCACAATGCGCGGATGCGCCCCTTCTCCGATCCTCAGCTCACTCCCGCCACCGACCACGGCTGGCGCCGGCAATGGTTCGACATCATCTACCGGCACGACACCCGCCCATCGCGCAATTTCGACCTGATGCTGGTGGTGGCGATCCTCACCAGCGTGGTGGTGATCATGATCGACAGCGTGCCGCGCATCCATTCGCATTCGGCGCACTGGCTGGTGCCGCTGGAATGGGCGTTCACGGTCTTGTTCACCATCGAATACGCGTTGCGCTTGGCGGTGGTGCGGCGCCCGCTGCATTACGCACTGAGCGTATGGGGCGTGATCGATCTGCTCTCGATTCTGCCCAGCTATCTGTCGTTCTTCGTGCCCGGTGCGCAGACGCTGCTGGTGGTGCGCGTGCTGCGCATCCTGCGTCTGTTCCGCATCCTCAAGCTCACCCGCTACATCGAAGAAAGCGGGCAACTGGTGGACGCGCTGTGGCGCAGCCGGCGTAAGGTGCTGGTGTTCCTGTTCAGCGTGCTCACCATCACCGTGATCGCTGGCGCCACCATGTATGTGATCGAAGGACCGCAACACGGGTTCACCAGCATCCCGACCAGCATGTACTGGGCCATCGTGACCATGGCCACGGTGGGGTTTGGCGACCTAGTGCCGCAGACCACGCTGGGCCGCTTCATCACCTCGGCGCTGATCCTGATCGGCTACAGCATCATCGCCGTGCCCACCGGCATCTACACAGCCGAACTGGCCAGCACGCTGCGCGAAGGTGGCCACACCGGCAAGCGCGATACGCGCAATTGCCCACGTTGCGGGCTGGAAGGCCACGCGCCCGATGCACGCTATTGCCGCCAGTGTGCCGAGCCGCTGCCGGAGATCTCCAACGGCTGAAGCGGTGCTGCCGACGCGACGCAACGCCTGCGCCCGCCGAGAAGCGGAGGCAGCCGGCTTTGCGGTTCCCATCGGCACACCACAAGGCTGACATGTGCGGTGGTCTTATCGATTTCGGAACCCTTGGCGGCAAGGATGCCGCTACGGAGCCTGCTGGCACGGATTCACTGCGTGTCTCGCAAGCGGTGGGGGCATCGCGCCGTCGACTCGCCGAACTTTTGATCTGAGCAGCTGATCGCGCCTAACACGGTCACGCTTCCAGGTCTCGACTTCTTTATGTGTTGTGTTTCGATGGACTTGAATAGTGCTGATGGATCAGTCGTAGAGCGAATGATCTGTGCTTGGCTGCGGGGCCCTTGCCCGCCCACCATCGCAGGACACGCCGCAAGTACGTCCATGTAGGCTCTTACGCGGCATCCATGCCGCGTAAGGTCCCGCGACGATGGGCGGGCAAGGACCTGTCGAGATGATCGGTGTGCATGTTGCAAGCAGGTAATGAGGTGTGCTGCTTGTTTAGTGGCGTGCTCACTCAGTTGTCCAAGGCAAGCCGAGCAATAAGCAGGCTTTCAATAGAGCAACCTGGAAGCTTTCTGGTGCGGTGTCCTTGCCGATTGCAGGCCCCTTGGCGGCATGGATGCCGCCAAGGGGCCTCCACGGATGGATTCACGGCGTGTCCCGCGAGCGGTGAGGGCACCGCGCCCTCGACCAACTCTGCCTGGAAACATCCGCTGAAGTTCTAGATCGCAGCGTCGTTGAAGCTTGCACAATCACCTGCGCGATGCGCTTACACAACGCGACAGGAGTGCCTGCAGAGCATCAATGCGACATGCGGTTGCTCATATCGATCAGATCGTTGTAGCTGGCCAGCACGGCCTGGCGGGTGCCGCCCGGCGGCATCGAACCGCTTTCCAGCAGCATCTGCTCGCTCTTGTTCAATGGTGTCTTGGTGCGGATACGTTCGACCAGTCGTCCCGACTCGCGCGCCAGCTTGTCGGCGGAGCGTTCCATGTGGCCCCACATCGCATCGCCCTGGCCGACCTTGGCCTTCTGCGCCTCTTCCAGAATGCCTTGGTAACGCGCGAGCTGGGACTGCGCTGCGGCAAGATCCGGCGTGTCGCTGTCGAGCACCTGCACCAGCTGCTTGCCTTCGCCGATGATCTTCAGGTGATACCAGGAGGCGCTGCGGCCTTCTTCCTTTTCGATCGCATCGATCTGCGCCTGGCGACGCATGTCTTCGTTACGTTCGAGTGCGGTATTCATGGCTTCACCGGCTTCGAAGAAGGCGTGATAGGCCTGCATCAACGGCGTGTGCAGCGCCTTCATGCCCTTGCCGTCGTCGCGCAGATAATCCTCGCGGTCGTAGTAGCGCACCGCTTCGCCGATACGCTCGTTGAGCGTGGTGAACCGTTCCTGATAGGTCTTGGCCACCGGATCGAGCTCGGGGTTGGCCGGCGTTTGCGCCAGCGCCGCGGTCATCGGCGCACCACATTCGTCCACGTGATGCGACAGTACCGTGCCCGGTGCATGGATACCGCTTTCCTTGCCGGTCGGGCCAGCCTCGGGGTCCTGCATCCACTCGATGTATTGCTGGTAGCTCTCGTGGATCGGCTGCTCAACGCCGTTGAAGCACGTGATGTAGGCATTGATCTTGTCGGCGCCTTCCACTGCGGCGGCGGGTGCGTCTTTCTGGCAGCCGGCAAGCAGCGCGGCGAAAGTCATCGCCGCGGTGAGCGGCGCATAACGAAGTCGAAGGGTCATCTTGGGTTCCAGTGATGGGTTGAACGAGGTGGCTGCCGCAGCGTGCGGCCGAATGACATCTGGCGCGGCGCACCCTCGGTACGCGCGCGGCGGGTGCAGCGCGGCAATTACTGACGATTGCTTTCGAACACCAGCGCGTTGTACGTGTTGAGCAACTTGCGTGGCGAACCCTCCGGCGCCAGCGAGGGGTTGTCCAGCCAGCCCTGTTCCATCTTGCTATAGGGCGTTCTTTCGACCACGCGTTTCACCCGCGCCTTGGCTTGTCTGCGGAAGGTTTCCGCAGCGGTCTCGAAGCTATTCCAGTCCAGCCTGCCCGGTTCCTGATCGGCCACCTGGGCATGCGCCTCGTCGGAGAGGCGGTTGAAGCCGTCCAGCAGCGTAGTGACCCGTGGCACGTCGAACTGCTGCTCTTCCAGCGCATCGGCGATCTCCTTGGCGTCGAGTATCATCGCCAGCCGGTAGTATTCGCGCGTGCGGCCCTCGCCCTGCTCCAGCATCTTGAGTTTTTCGCGTTGCGCCGCGTCGTTTTGGGTGTCAAGTTCGGCGCTAAAGGCGGTGCTGGCATCGGCATAGGTGGCCAGCACCTCCATCAGCTCCGGGTGCAGCTGCTTGCCCTTGGCGAACTGGTCGTCTTCGTAGTCCTGACGCGTGTAGTAGTCGGCTACCGCGTGACTGATCGGCTGCAGCGCCTTCAATGCCGCGCGGTAGTCGCGCGCCGCCTTGTCCAATGCAGGCAGCGACGGGTTCGCCGCAGCGGCCGCGCTGACCGGCGCATCGCACTGCTTCATGTCGTAGGCGTCGATATCGTACGGGCCGGTCATGCCGGATTCGCGACCGGTCGGGCCGGCGAACGGGTCCTGCATCCAGCCGGTGTATTGCCTGGCGCCGGCGTGCACCTTCGCATCGATGCGGTTGAAGCAGTCGATGTAGGCGCCGAGCTTTGCGGTCACGCCTTGCAGGGAGTCCGGCTGTTTTTCACTCGTCTTGGCATCGGTTGCAGGCGGCGACTTGCCTTCGCAAGCGGCCACCAGGACGGACACGGACGCCGCCAAAACGACTACACGGAACATCGAAGACACGCGCTGCACATCCCTGTTGGAAACGGTTTCAGCTGCGCACGATAGCAAACACGACTGTGAACTCCCTGTGCTCACGCCCGGGCGCCTACGGCATGGCTTGCACGCGCGGGCGCGGCCGCTGGTCCGCCGCATCGATTTTTTCGAATCGCGCTGGCCGCATGCGCCGCTGACGGCGTACCCGTATGAGACCGGCTGCGCGCGCGGGCCGTTGGCCGCGCTCAGTCGAGAAACAGATCCGGCAACAACGCGCGCGACGGGTCGACCGCGTAGCCGCTCAGATCGGTGATGCCGGCCTCGGCCAGCACCTGGTCGTCGATCAGGAACTGGCCATGAAATCCGGCCGCCTCACGCGTCAGCACCGCATGTGCCGCGTCGGCCATGATTTCCGGCCGGCGACACGCGGCCGCATCCACGCCATCGATCATGTTGATCGCATCGGTGGCGATCACCGTGCGCGGCCACAGCGCATTGATCGCCACACCTTGCGGGCCGAACTCGGCTGCCAGCCCCAGCGTCACCAGGCTCATACCCATCTTGGCCAGCGTGTAGCCGGTATGCGCGCCCCACCACGCCGGGTTCAAGGACGGTGGCGGCGCCAGCGTGAGGATGTGCGGATTGGGCGCCTGCAACAGATGCGGCAGGCACGCTTGTGCGCACAGAAAACTGCCGCGCGCGTTGACCTGCTGCATCAGGTCAAAGCGCTTCATCGGCGTCTCCAACGCGCCACGCAACCAGATCGCACTGGCGTTGTTGACCAGGATATCGATGCCGCCAAACGCATCGACCGTGGCAGCCACCGCGGCACGCACCTGCGCTTCGTCGCGGATATCGCACTTGAGCGCCAGCGCCTGCCCACCAGCCGCAGTCACCGCCGCGGCCGCGCTGTGGATGGTGCCGGGCAACTTGGGATTGGCCACTGCCGATTTGGCCGCAATCGCCACATTGGCCCCATCCCGCGCCGCCCGCAACGCAATCGCCAGGCCGATCCCGCGCGAGGCACCGGTGATGAAGAGGGTTTTGCCGTTTAGGGTCATGGGATTGGGGAATCGAGAATGGGGAATCGCAAAAGCTTAGCCCCTTGGACGTTCAGTAGCCGACGAACGATCAGCTGCCGCGATGTGCTCTACCGATTCCCTACTTCCGATTCCCGATTCCCCGCACCTCAAGGCCTCGGCCCCCGCCCCTCGTTGTCTTCCCAATGCAGCACGCGGCGGGTCACGAAGCGGTAGACCGGCTTGCCGGTGGCGAACCACAGCTTGCGGACCCAGGACGTGCGCTTGAGCACGCGGCGTTCCACCGGGGTGATCGCGGCCGGGCAGTACATGCGCTTGTGCTTGAGCAGGTGCCGCAGATCTTCGCGTGCAAGCAGACGCATCCAGGGCGCGCGTGGATTGCCGCGTACCGCCAGCTGGAAATCGATCACCGCCGGGCTGCCGTCGTCCTGCACCAGCCAGTTGGCTTCCTTGGCCAGATCGTTGTGCGCCACCCCGCGGCGGTGCAACTGCTGCAACAACCTGCGCGCACGGCGGAAGTAGGCCAGATCGCCGCGCGGTGGGCGCTGGTACATCGCATCGCCGGCCAGATAGCTGCGGTCCAGATGGCGTCCGTCCCAGTGCAACAGACGCGGTGTCCGCGCCAGGCCATCGAGCTGGCGCAGGGCCAGGGCTTCGCGCCGCGCCAGCCACCAGGCCACACCGCGCAGCAGCCACGGCGCCGCGCTCAGGTCGCGCCGCACGAACAGGCGATCGGCGTCGCGGATCAGCAGGATGCGCCCGAAGGTATCGGACTTCAGCGGTAGGTTGCCGACGGGTTCGTCACTCATCCCCCATTGTAGGCGGGGCGCCTGCATCGCCACAGCGGGCGTTGCCTGCGGTCAAGCTCGCGTACGCTCTGATCCGCCCGCAACCCGAGGTGAAGCGGACCGGGCGATGTGACGAGGGCGCAAGTCACCTGGTCGCCATGCCCACCTATAATCGTGGGATGAATTCATGGATCGACGCCACGCTGGAGTGGATCGGACACCACCCCACCCTGGCTGGCGTGGTGATCTTTGCCATCGCATTTTCCGATGCGGTGATCGTGCTCGGCGCCATCGTGCCAGCGCTGCCATTGCTGTTCGCCATCGGCGTGCTGATCGGGCTGGGGCAGATCAACGGGCCGTATGCGGTGGCCTGCGCCACCCTGGGCGCCTTCGTCGGGGATGCGCTGAGCTTCTGGGTCGGCCATCGTTGGGGCCACCAGTTGCACGCCTACTGGCCGTTTCGCCGCTACCCGCAACTGCTGGAGCGTGGCGAGCTGCTGTTCCGGCGCAATGCCTTCAAGAGCATCCTGATCGCACGTTATGTGGGCGCGGTGCGGCCATTCGTGCCGGCCATCGCCGGCATGTCGCACATGCCGTTCAAACGCTATCTGATCGCCAGCGCCCTGGCGTGCATCTCGTGGGCGCTGCTGTTTCTGGTGCCCGGCTGGGTACTGGGCACCGCCTACGACGCGGTGGCCGCGGTGGCCGGCAGGCTGTTCGTGGTGGTCGCCTTGCTGGCCGCCGTGATCGGCCTGGCCTGGGCGATGGTGCTGTACTCGTACCGCTGGTCGGCCGGCCATCTGGACGCCTTGCTGGCGCGCCTGCTGGAGTGGTCGCATCGGCATCCGGTGCTGGGCAACTGGTCGGTGAGCGTGTTCGACCCGCGCCGTCGCGAGTCGGTGCCGCTGGCGATGATGGCGTTGATGCTGTTGCTGCTGGGCTGGGGCTGGTTCGTGTTGCTGATGGTGGTGCTGGCGCACGGTGAGCCGCTGCGCGTGGACCTGGCCGTGCACGACCTGATGCTGGCGCTGCGCAACCCGCTGGCCGACTACCCGATGGTGGCGCTGGCCTCGCTGGGCGATTGGCAGGTGCTGCTGCCGGCGATTGCGGCGGCGATGGGCTATCTGGCCTGGCGGCGCCGCTGGATGGCGGTGGCGCACTGGGTGATCGCGCTGGCCTTCGGCCTGGCGTTGACTCAGTTGCTGGGCGCCACCGTGCAGGTCGTACGCCCGCCGGCGGCCAGCAGCGGTTTCGGGTTTCCGTCGGTGGCGGTCACCATGGCCACGATCGGCTTTGGTTTCTTTGCGCTGCTGATCGCGCGCGAGCTGCCAGGACGGCGCCGGGTGTGGCCGTATCTGGTCAGCGGCGCAATCGTGTCGCTGATCGGCTTCGCGCGCCTGTATCTGGGCGCGCACTGGCTCAGCGACGTGGTCGGCGGCATGCTGTTCGGCATCTTCTGGCTGCTGGTGCTGGGCATCGCCTATCGCCGTCGCGCCACCCGCGCGTTCTGGGTCAAGCCGGTCTCGTGGATCTTCTACGGCGTGTTCCTGACCTGCGCGATCATGTTCGCGCCGCGCAACCTGGGCACCAAGCTGGCCAGGTTCGAACCGCCGCCGCCGTTGCTGATGGAGTTGCCCGCCAGTGACTGGTGGAATGGCCAGTGGCGCCTGCTGCCCGCACGCCGCAATGAATTCGACGACGACCAGCGCTGGCCGCTGGACGTGCAACTGGCCGGCCCGCTGGCACCGCTGCAGCGTCAGCTGGAAGCACGCGGTTGGCGGGTGCAACCGCAAGCCGGTTGGGAACAGGCGCTGCATCTGCTGGATGTCAGTGGCCGCCCGGACGAGGTGCCGATCCTGCCGGCCACGCTGGACACGCAGGTCGAAGCCCTGCTGATGGTGCGTCACGCTGCGCCCGGCCATGTGCATGTGTTGCGCCTGTGGCCGGCGGCCGCACGCCTGCAGCCCGGCGCGCAACCGTTGTGGGTGGGCAGCACGCAGACGCTGCGCTACAGCCGCCACTTCAGCCTGATCGGCCTGTGGTATCCGCTGCGTGGGGTCGACCCGGCACTGAGCGCCCTGCGCCAGGCACTGGACCCATTACCGTATCGCCTGGAACAGCGCCGACGCTCGCAGGTGCCGGTGATCCTGATCGACAGCACGTCGGGAAATGCGCTGTGGCAAGAGGACAAAGACAACGCTGCACCGCAGACGGAAACCACGGCATCCGATCCGGCCGCATCGGGTTCGTCACAACAGCGCCGTTGATGGATCGGGCAACAGCGATCGGTCAACGAACGCGCTGTCCTGTAGATAAGAACTGCTAATAAAACTTCTTGAACGCTGTATCGATGGCGGCAACGTATCCGCATCGCTTGGATGCAGCCGAATGTATAGGCCACCAGCCTGGTTGGTCGAGCGCGCTGCGCCCTCACCGCTCGCGCGACACGTAGTGCACCCGTCCGTGGAGGCTCGGTGGCAGCATCCCGCGACGGTGGGCGGACAAGGGCCCCTGCAGCCGAGCCGCAGATCAGCCGCTCTACAACCGACGCATCCGCACTGTTCGATCAGCTCTCGAGGTGACCGAGAGCGTGCGCTTCAGCGCCGTTTGGATACGCACGAACCGCATTGGTGCAGGCGCAATGCACTCACCACAGCACGCCATCCACCGGCTGCATCGGCTCGGGCGCCTGCTCGCCGATGGCCTGCAGCGCGTCGATTTCCACCGTCCGGCACATGCTGTCCAGCGGCAGGTCGTGGATGGTATTGGCGAACGGGTCGACCAACTCATCGCCGATCTTGAGCACCGCCAGGAACATCAGGCCCGCCACGGTCGACCCCACCGGCGTTGCGTATTGCAGCGTCTCCACCAGGCCGATCGGCAGCAGCACGCAGAATAGCCGCGTGAACAGGTTCGGATAGAAGCGGTATTGATACGGCAACGGCGTATTTTTCAGCCGTTCCATGCCGCCCTGCGCGTTGGCGATATCCACCAGGATGCGCTCGACACTGGCTTGTTGAATGCTGTCGATCCAGCCATCACGACGCGCCTGCTCGACGCTGCGGCCGGTGGTGTCGAGCAGGCCATTGGCGACATTGGTGCGCGTGATCACCGCGGCCACTTCGTCGGCATGCAGACGCGGCTCCAGCGCCATCGCCACCGGAAGCCGGCGCAGCTGGCAGCGCAACGCATTGACGTAAGCGATCTGGCGCAGCGCGATGGTGCGGCCCAGCGCTGCCGCTTCCGGCGCGGACAGGATGCTGATGCTCAGGCGTACCAGATTGCGCGATGCATTGATCATCTGGCCCCACAGCACACGCCCTTCCCACCAGCGTTGATAGGTCGAGTTGGCGCGAAAGCCCAGGAACAACGCCAGCGCCGAACCGAAGATGGTCAACGGCAATGCGGGCGCGCGGAACGGCAGCACGTAGTAGATGATCGTGATCAACACGTCCCAGACGAACAACACCGCCAGGGTCCGCCAGACCTGACTGAACACATCCGCCACACGCGGTTTGACATCGATGATCAAGGCACACTCCGTGGATCGAAAACGGGTGACACCCATGCGCGCATCCACTGCATGGATGCCATCGTGAGCGCACTCAAGCGTGGCGAGTGTGCCGTTGCAAGGGTGCAAGCGCGGTGACGGATTACGCGCGCGCTTGGCTCACCGCGTCACGGCATCCAGGCCAGCAACTGGTCCAGGCGCCGATGCGGATCGTCCAGCTGCAACAGCGACAGACGCTGCTGCTCGGTCAGCGGCAGCAGTTCGGCCAAGCGCCAGCCGACCCATGCCGCCTGGTCCAGCAGTTCCGGCCCGGCAGAGGCGAATTGGCCGCCGACCTGTTCGAGCATGCGCTCGAGCACGGTCGCCAGCAGGCCATGCTCGGGCCGCAGTTCGTCATCGCTGTCGGGCTCGCACCAACTCACCTCGCCAACCACCAACCCGTTGTCGCGGATGCGCGAGCGCTGCACACGGAAGCGACGCGTGCCACGCAGGCGCAGCACCAACACGCCGTCGGCACCGACATCGAAATCCTCGATACGCACTTCGGTACCGAACGCAGCGGGTGTTGCCGGCACGCCGACTTCGCTGCCATCCAGGATCAGGCACACACCGAAGCTGCTGCCGGCGCGGCCGCTCTCGCGCACCAGGTCCAGATAGCGGCGCTCGAACACGCGCAAGCCCATTGCCGCACCCGGCAACAGCACGTTGTGCAGCGGAAACAGCGGCAAGGCGCTGGTGTCGGCGGTGGTCGTGAGGCCGGTCATCGGGACAATTGCGCCAGGAAGCGACGCGGCGCGCCATCGAAACCGCCATTGGACATGAACACCACATGGTCGCCCGGCTGCGCAATCTCGCCCAGTGTCTGCAGCAACGCCTCCACGTCATGCGCCAGGTGCGCGTCACCGCGCACCTGCGCGATGATCGGTGCGGCATCCCAGGCCAGTTCGGGGCGATGCAGAAACACCACCGCATCGGCATCGCGCAACGACGGCGCCAACGCCTGCGCATGTGCGCCCAGCCGCATCGAATTGCTGCGCGGCTCCATTGCCACCAGCACGCGCGCCGCACCAACCTTCGCACGCAAGCCCTGCAAGGTGGTCGCAATCGCAGTGGGGTGATGAGCGAAGTCGTCGTACACGGTGATCTCGCGCGCCTGCCCCAACAGTTCCAGCCGCCGTTTGACGCTTTGAAAGCGCGCCAGCGCCGGCATCACCGTCGCCGGATCCACGCCCACCGCATGCACGGCCGCCAGCGCCGCCAATCCATTGAGCACGTTATGCCGCCCGACCAGCGGCCACTGCACCTGGCCGATCTCCACTCCACGCTGCAGCACCGCGAACGCGCTGCCGTCCGCGGCGATCAAGCGGGCGCTCCACTCGAGAGAGGCATCGAAACCGAAGCGCTCCACCGGCGTCCAGCAGCCCATCGCCAGCACCTCGGCCAAGCGCGCATCCTCGCCGTTGACGATCAGCCGCCCGCGCGCCGGCACCGTGCGCACCAGATGATGGAACTGGCGCTGGATCGCGGCCACGTCCGGAAAGATGTCGGCGTGGTCGTACTCGAGGTTGTTGAGGATCGCCACCAGCGGCCGGTAGTGCACGAACTTGCTGCGCTTGTCGAAGAACGCGGTGTCGTATTCGTCCGCCTCCACCACAAATTCACGCCCCTGGCCCAACCGCGCCGAGACCCCGAAGTCTTCGGCCACGCCACCGATCAGAAAGCCCGGCGCGCGCCCGGCGGCCTCCAGTAGATAGCTCAGGATGGTGGTGGTGGTGGTCTTGCCGTGGGTGCCGGCCACGGCCAGGGTGTCGCGGCCCGGCAACACCTGCTCGGCCAGCCACTGCGCACCGGAGCTGTAGCGACGGCCGGCATCGAGCACGGCTTCCACCGCCGGGTTGCCGCGCGACAAGGCATTGCCGATGACGACATCGCTGGCATCGGCCGAAATATTGGACGGCGCGTAGCCTTGTGCCAGCGCGATGCCGAGGGTTTCCAACTGGGTGGACATCGGCGGATAGATGGCCTGGTCGCTGCCCTCTACCTGCCAGCCCAGCTCGCGCGCAAGGGCGGCGACACCGCCCATGAAAGTCCCGGCGATGCCGAGGATGTGGAGTTTGGTCATGGAGCGCATTGTCGCCGATCGCCGGAGTTGCCGGCCATTCCGCCTCGCTGCCGAGCGCAGCGTCAGGAAAGACCTACCGTACTGTCGGGAATTTCCCGATATGCGAACTGCGTCACACCCATCACTATACTGAACGCCAGTCGCAGCACCCCTTTGGTCCTACTCCCCAAGAGGCCAAATCCCCAGGGAGCTCATGCTGTGGGGCTCTGAGCAAGCTCATTACTGGCGTTATTCTGCCCCGGGCGTCTTGTACGCCCGGGGTTTTTCTTTTGTGCAATCAACGCATTGCGTGAGCCATGCGAGCTGCCAGCGCGCGGATGGACCGGGCGCACTGCCCGGTCCGAACCGTCTCAGCGACCGAGCGCGGTGCCGATACGCTGCAGCACTTCATCCAGCGAGCCCACGCCATCCACGCGTGCCAGCTTGCCGCGCTGTTCGTAGAAACCGATCACCGGTGCCGTGGAGTCGGTATAGACCTGCAGGCGCTTGCGCACCGACTCGGGATTGTCGTCCTCGCGGCCCTCGGCCTTGGCGCGGCCGGCGATGCGCTCCACCAGCAATTCGCTGGCCACATCCAGCTGCACCACCGCATCCAGCGGCTGACCGATCTTGCCGAGCAGGTCGTCCAGCGCATTGGCCTGCGCCACGTTGCGCGGATAGCCGTCGAGGATGAAACCCTTGGCGACATCGGCCTGACCGAGCCGCGCCTCCAGCATGCCGAGCAGGATCTCGTCGGAGACCAGATCGCCGCGTGCCATCACTTCCTTGGCCTTCAGGCCAAGCGGCGAGCCGGCGGCCACTTCGGCGCGCAGCAGATCGCCGGTGGAAATATGCGGGATCTCAAACTTGTCTTTGAGACGTGTCGCCTGGGTGCCCTTGCCCGAACCGGGCGGTCCCAACAGAACCAATCGCATCAGTGGACTCCACTTTCGAATAAAAACGCGTTGCGGTTGGCGGCGTTAGACTCAGGTCTTCGCCAGCGCTGACCGTATGGTCGTGCAGCTTACCGCATCCGGGGAATGTCCCGGCACTGTCCCCTGCGCCATGTCCCATCGAGGAGCCCGTCCCCTATGTCTACTGGCAACTTGCTGTATGCCCAATCCGGCGGCGTCACTGCCGTCATCAACGCCACCGCCGCCGGCGTGATCACCGAGGCGCGCGCACGCAAGATCAAGGTACTGGCCGCACGCAACGGCATCCTGGGCGCATTGCGCGAGGAGCTGATCGACACGTCGAAGGAGTCCGCCGCCGCAATCGCCGCACTGGCGCAGACCCCGGGCGGCGCGTTCGGTTCGTGCCGCTACAAGCTCAAATCGCTGGAAGAAGACAGCGCCAAGTACGAGCGCCTGCTCGATGTGCTGCGTGCGCACGACGTGCGCTGGTTCCTCTACAACGGCGGCAACGACTCGGCCGATACCGCCTGGAAGGTCTCGCAGCTGGCCAAGGCCTATGGTTACCCGTTGCACTGCATCGGCGTGCCCAAGACCATTGACAACGATCTGGCGGTGACCGACACCTGCCCCGGCTTCGGCTCGGCGGCCAAATACACCGCAGTGTCGGTGCGCGAGGCGGCACTGGATGTCGCCGCCATGGCCGACACCTCGACCAAGGTCTTCATTTATGAGGCGATGGGCCGCCACGCAGGCTGGCTGGCCGCTGCCGCAGGCTTGGCCGGCCAGGGCCCGGACGACGCACCGCAGATCATCCTGCTGCCCGAGCGGGCCTACGACCAGGCCGCGTTTCTGGCCAAGGTCAAGCAGGTGGTGGAAAAGGTCGGCTGGTGCGTGGTCGTGGCCAGCGAAGGCATCCAGGACGCACACGGCAGCTTCGTCGCCGATGCCGGCGGCGCGGCCGATTCGTTCGGCCATGCGCAACTGGGCGGCGTTGCCTCGTTTCTCGCTGCGCAGGTAAAGCAGGAACTCGGCTACAAGGTGCACTGGACCCTGCCCGATTACCTGCAGCGTTCCGCACGCCATCTGGCGTCCAAGACTGACTGGGAACAGGCACAGGCGGTCGGCAAGGCCGCGGTGCAATACGCGCTCAAGGGCATGAACGCGGTGATCCCGGTGATCGAACGCGTCAGCGACGCGCCGTACCGCTGGAAGATCGTGCCGGCTCCGCTGCACAAGGTGGCGAACCACGAAAAGAAGATGCCGCCCAGCTTCCTGCGCAAGGACGGCTTCGGCATCACCGAGCGCGCCCGCCGCTACTTCGCCCCGTTGATCAAGGGCGAAGCGCCGCTGGCCTACGGCAGCGATGGGTTGCCGAAGTATGTGACGTTGAAGAACGTGGCGGTGGCGAAGAAACTGCCGAAGTGGGAGGGATAACGTCGGCATGGGCGATCGGAAGAGGTAATGGGCACTGCACGCCCATACACTCGCTCGCACTTCTGCCTTAGTGCTCATGCGCCGCGACACGGGATGCGGGACATCGATACAGCGCTTACCTTCATCGTCCAGGCTTTTTGCGGCACTGATCGATGAATCCGCCGCTGCGACGGTAGATCGCGGTCTTGCGAAGCGTCATATAAACAACCCCGGCCTGGCCGGGGTTTGTCGTTGATCGCGTGACTGAAGCGAACGCCTGAGTTACTGACAGGCCTTGCCTTCCATCGTCTGCTGCGCAGCAAACATCGGCACCTGCGGGATCTTTCCGGCGGCAGCCTGTTGCTTGGCGTCTTCCAGATAGATGCGCGACTGGCCTTGCCCGTCGAGCTGCGGCTTGGCATCCACCGGCTTGCGCCAGACGCGCACCACCGCCTGCTGCGCGGGGCAGGCCGCGCTGGGGACGCGAATCACGTCGTTGAAGATCCAGCCCGATGCGACGCTGGGCGTGGCCTTGGCGAAATCCACGAAGCGGGCGCGTGGCTGGCAGGTGGGACTGCTGCGCACCACCGACAAGGTATACGGCTGTGCAGCATTGCCGGTGAACACGCCTTCCAGGCGCGCACAGGCTTCGGGAATATGGCGAAGGGTGTGCACGGCGCCAACCGCTTGCGCGGTGCCGGCCGGGCGCTGTTTCAATTCCGGCGTCGGTTCGGCAGCCAGAGCATGGGCGCTGAGCAGTACTGCAGCGATCGTCACGGCATATTTTGACGCGTGGTTCGACATATTCACTCCTGGATCGGCTCGATCACGTTGGCCGCAGGCTGTCATGCCGCGACTGAACGACGCGCCAAAGCCGCGGTGGTGGCAGCGGCGCAGGCCGCGGCGCATACTCGCCCGCAATCCGGCCACCCGAACATCGCGACGCGCATTACGGCCTCCATGGCCGTCGAGTCCGTATTCGCCACCCCACTCGCTGCGTGCATCGCCCTTGGTTCGTCCCGACCGGACGACATCCATTCTCTGGGAGGGGTCATGCTGGAACACTACGGGTTACCACTTGCGCTGGGGTGTGCGGTCCTGGCAATCGTCTATGGCGGTGTATCGGCACGCTGGGTGATCGCGCAGCCGAGCGGCAACGCACGCATGCAAGAGATCGCCGCCGCGATCCAGGAAGGTGCACGCGCGTATCTCAACCGGCAATACCTCACCATTTCGATTGCCGGCGGCGTGCTGTTCGTCCTGGTCGGGCTGTTTCTGAGTTGGTACACCGCCATCGGGTTTGCGATCGGTGCGGTGCTATCTGGGTTGGCCGGCTATATCGGCATGAACGTGTCGGTACGCGCCAACGTGCGCACGGCCGAGGCCGCACGCCATGGCATCGGCCGTGCGATGGATGTGGCGTTCCGTGGTGGCGCCATCACCGGCATGCTGGTGGTGGGGCTGGGATTGCTCGGGGTGGCAGGCTATTACGCGGTGCTGCAAGCGATGGGACTGCCGCTGGAGCGCAACCTGCATGCGCTGGTAGGGCTGGCATTCGGCTCGTCGCTGATTTCGATCTTCGCGCGCCTGGGTGGCGGTATTTTCACCAAGGGTGCGGATGTGGGCGCCGATCTGGTCGGCAAGGTGGAAGCCGGCATCCCCGAGGACGACCCGCGCAACCCGGCGGTGATCGCCGACAACGTGGGCGACAATGTCGGCGACTGCGCCGGCATGGCGGCGGATCTGTTCGAAACCTATGCGGTCACCGTGATCGCCACGATGCTGCTCGGCAGCCTGACGTTGAGTGAAACCGGTCCGCACGCGGTGCTGTACCCGCTGGTGCTGGGCGGTGTCTCCATCATCGCCTCGATCGTGGGCGCCTCGTTCGTCAAGGTCAAAGCGGGCGGCTCGATCATGGGCGCGCTCTACAAAGGCGTGATCGTTTCCGGCGTCTTGGCCGCACTCGCCTACTGGCCGATCACCCAGTCGCTGATGCGCGATAACACCCATGGCGCCACGGCCTTGTATGCCTGCGCATTGATCGGCCTGGTGCTCACCGGCCTGATCGTCTGGATCACCGAGTACTACACCGGCACCCAATACAAGCCGGTGCAGCAGGTGGCCGCCGCAAGCACCACCGGCCACGGCACCAACATCATTGCCGGCCTGGGCGTCTCGATGAAATCCACCGCGCTGCCGGTGATCGCGGTGTGCGCGGCAATCTGGGGCGCGTTTCATTTTGGCGGTTTGTACGGCATTGCAACCGCAGCGACCGCAATGCTGTCGATGGCCGGTATGATCGTGGCGCTGGATGCGTACGGGCCCATCACCGACAACGCCGGCGGCATCGCCGAGATGGCCGAGCTGCCGCCGGAGGTGCGCAACATCACCGACCCGCTGGATGCGGTGGGCAACACCACCAAGGCGGTCACCAAGGGCTATGCGATCGGCTCGGCCGCGCTGGCCGCACTGGTGCTGTTTGCCGACTACACGCACAACCTGCAGGCGGCCAATCCCGGCGAGGTCTTCGCCTTCGACCTGTCCGACCACAGCGTGATCATCGGCTTGTTGATCGGCGGCTTGATCCCTTATCTGTTCGGCGCAATGGCGATGGAAGCGGTGGGGCGCGCGGCAGGCGCGGTGGTCGAAGAAGTGCGTCGCCAGTTCCGCGAGATTCCCGGGATCATGGCCGGCACCGCCAAGCCTCAATACGACCGCGCAGTCGACATGCTGACCCGCTCGGCGATCCGCGAAATGATCCTGCCCTCGCTGCTGCCGGTGGTGGTGCCGGTGGTGGTCGGGCTGCTGCTCGGCCCGCGTGCCCTGGGCGGCTTGTTGATCGGCACGATCGTGACCGGCCTGTTCCTGGCGATCTCGATGACCACCGGCGGCGGGGCCTGGGACAACGCCAAGAAGTACATCGAAGACGGCCACTTTGGCGGCAAGGGCAGCGAGGCGCACAAGGCCGCCATCACCGGTGACACGGTAGGCGACCCGTACAAGGACACCGCCGGGCCGGCGATCAATCCGCTGATCAAGATCATCAACATCGTGGCCCTGCTGCTGGTGCCGCTGCTTTGAGGCCGACTTTTCGCAAGCCGCAGGCCGATCGAAGCTGATGGGAACCGGGACCCGGAACGTGCCGGCTCACGTTCCGGGTCCCAGGCACCGCACCGGTCCCTGCGCCGGCTTGCACCGCTTGTCGGCCCGCTACGGGCAGGCGATAGGTCTGTGGCCTTGAGGTCCGCGTGCCGCATCGGCTCGCACCGGCCGACGCGGGGCAGGCCCCGCGCCCGCACGCAATCACTGCACCGGGCAGCACACCGGGCCACAGCTTGCGCTGTGACACGCCCCTCAGAGGCAACCGATCAAGCCGTCATAGATCGGCGGCGCGCCACCGGGCAGCGGCTCGAACAGCGGGTTGTTCACCGCCAGGGTGCGGTACATCTCGTCCAGACGCGTCCCTGCCTTCAGGGGTGCCGTGCAGCGCCAGACCCGACTGTCCGAGCGCAGGTAGCCGCTGCCGGGATCGACGCTGACCTCGCTGGCACCGAAGGTCCAGATGCAGCTGCGCACCACCCCGCTGACCCGATGCACCGAGCAACGCAAGCGCAGCGGCTGGTAGTCGCTGAACTCGCCGCCGCAAAAGGTGTCGCCGCAGATGTTGTCGAAATCTTGTTCCAGCCGCTGCTCCAGATCGACAAAGGCTTCCCAGCCTTCGCCATTGGCGGGCCAGTCCACCGCATCGACGAAGGTCGGCGCCGGCGTCGCCGCAGAGGCGAAATTGACGGCACCGGAGAGCAGCAGCACAACGAGCAAACGCACAGGTTTGAACATGGCAGTTCCCAAGCAGTGGATGAGTCTGCAGCGTGCGCCGCGCCGCGGGCCGCGACGATCGGGGAGCTTCCCGGGATGAACGCGGGCTATGCCGCACGCGGCGGTCAGAACATTGCCCATTCAGTGTCGCTGCACCGCAACAGCCGAACGCGTAGAATCGCGCTCCACACACTAGATGACGCCTCGGGAGTTACGCGCATGGGTCTTGAACTGGTCACCTCCGGCAAGAATCTGCCGGAAGAAATCAACGTCGTCATCGAAATTCCGAAGGATTCGGAGCCGGTCAAGTACGAAGTGGACAAGGCCAGCGGCGCGATCTTCGTCGACCGCATCCTGTCCACCCCGATGCGTTACCCCTGCAACTACGGCTATGTGCCCAACACCCTGTGCGGCGACGGCGACCCGGCCGATGTACTGGTGGTGCTGCCGCTGCCGTTGGTGCCCGGTTCGGTAGTGCGTTGCCGTCCGGTCGGCGTGCTGCGCATGAGCGATGAGGCCGGCAGCGACGAAAAGATCCTGGCTGTGCCGATCGAGAAGATCTTCTCCGGCTACGCGCATATCGAGGATATCGACCAGGTGTCCAGCCACTGGATGGAGCGCATCGGCCATTTCTTCGAGCATTACAAGGACTTGGAGAAGGGCAAGTGGGTCAAGCTGGATGGCTGGGGCGGCGCGGCCGAGGCCAAGCGCATCCTGGTGGAGTCGGTGGAACGCTATAATTCCGACGCACCCTGATCCAACGACCGTGATGCAGCCCCGCAACCGCGGGGCGATCGGGATCACGCTTCCGGCGTGATCCCGGTGACCGCCGGCGGCAGATTGGGTACATTGCCGACAGCGTTTGGCCGGTGTCTGCCACCGGTGACTCTTGGGGAAGTGTCTTGCGTATTCTGTTTGTTGGGGACGAAGCCAGTCTTCCGTCCGAACTGAGCGACTATGTCGCCGATCTGGGTGATCAGTGGCAGGTACAGCAGGTTGCCGACGGCAATTCGGC
Source organism: Xanthomonas sp. WHRI 7064 (assembly GCF_040202355.2). Lineage (NCBI taxonomy): Bacteria > Pseudomonadati > Pseudomonadota > Gammaproteobacteria > Lysobacterales > Lysobacteraceae > Xanthomonas > Xanthomonas sp. WHRI 7064. The sequence goes on from NZ_CP167821.1 coordinate 3,774,979, forward strand.
GATCGAAGCGGCTGCGTTGTCGCCGTTCGATGCGGTCATCGTCGCCCCCGTCCTGCCTGATCTCACGTCCGCCACGTTGCTGGGGCAGATCCGTACGCTGCGCCCGGACACCATCCGCATCGCCCTGATCGATGCCCAGGATGGTCAGCGCACGCCGCCGGCGCGCATCATTGGCGTGGCGCACCGCTTCCTGCCGATGCCGCTGGCCCCGGAAGTCCTGCTTGAAGCCATCACCAGCCTGGAAGAACTGCGCGATCTGCTCGGCAACCCGCGCCTGCGCGCGGCAATCGGCCGGATCGAAAAACTGCCGTCGCCGCCGCATCTGTATCTGAGCCTGATGCATGCGCTGGAAGAAGACGAAGGCGCCGACGCGGCCGATATCGCCAAGCTGATCGCCGGCGATCCGGCGATTGCGGCCAAGGTGCTGCAGCTGTGCAATTCCGCGTTCTTCTCCGGCGGCCGCAGCATCACCGATCTGCGCACGGCAGTGACCCGCCTAGGCGTGGCCACGTTGCGCGACCTGGTCCTGGCCAGTGAAGTGTTCTCGGTGCAGACCCTGACCCCGGCCGAGCGCAATGCGATGCAGCGCCGCGCCCTGCTCTCCTCGCGGCTGGCCGCCAAGGTGTTGCCGCCGACCAGCGCAGAACTCGGCTCCACCGCCGCGCTGCTGGCCGATATCGGCCTGCTGCTGCCTGGCGTGCGCGACGAACGCGAACCGCCACTGGAAGGCGGCGACGATCGTCTGGGCCATACCGAAGCCGGCGCGTACCTGCTCGGCCTGTGGGGCCTGCCGATGCCGATCATCGAAGCGGTGGCCTTTCATCGCCACCCGCAACGCTCCAGCCTGCGCAGTTTCTGGGTGACCGGCGCGGTGCATGTGGCCACCGCATTGGCCAGCGGCGAAACCGTGGACGAAGAGTACCTGTCCAAGGTCGGTGTACTCACACGCCTGCCGACCTGGCGCGAACAGGCCGATACCTTGTTGGGGCTTGCTGAGGCTTGAACTGCTGGCAAGTAAAAAAGCGCGGCGAAAGCCGCGTTTTTTTTTGCCTGTGCTGCAACAAAGCTGCACTGGGAAGACAGCTAGTGCGCCTGGCGTTTCCCTTTCATTCCACGGATTGTCACATCCACGCAGATGTCATCAGTGATGGCTGTCGCGTCGGCTGAGCGTCAGCACAGTCGCTTGACGAGCGGACGATCAAGAAAGCCGGCGATGCCTTTATCGCATCCGCCTCACCATAAAAAAAGGACGGGCCTTGCGGCCCGTCCTCTTGTGTTACAGCGCGTCGATGGATCAGAAACGCTGGGTGTACTTCATGTACACGAAGCGACCGATTTCGAAGCCGCCGTAATAGGCAAAGCTGCTGTTCGGTGCCGAGTACTGCAGCGGACCGCGGTGATCGAACACGTTGTTCGCGCCGAGTGCGATCGTTGCGTCCCACGGTGCCTTCCAGTTGACCTGCAGGTCGTGGAAGGTGTTGGAACCAGTGTGGCGCAGCGGATCGGATTCGCCGTTGGCGAAATGGTCGGGTGCATCGCAATAGCCCTCGGCCAGCGTGATGCAGCTTTCCTTCATGCCCGAGTAGTAACGCAGGGTGTAGTTGACGCCGAAATCACCCAGCGCCCAGTTCACGCCAACGTTGGAGCGCACGCGGAAGATACCCGGCTCGCCAACGCGGCCGATCATGATGGCGTTGCCCGCGCTGTCCTGGCCGGCTTCGTCGTACTTGCTGACGTAGCTGGTCTGCCAATCCAGGGTGAAAGAGCCGATTGCAGTTTCCGGCAAACGATACTTCACGCCCAGGTCGTAGCCTTCGGTTTCCATCTGGCCGAGGTTGGCCACGCCGTAGGTCATCGACGAGATATGGCCGTCGGCTGCACGCGTCACGCCTGCGCAGCGCTCCGAGTTGCCCAGCACATAGCAGTCGCGCAGGATGCGGTCGACGCTATCGGCGATGATCATGTCGTTGATCTCGTAGCGGTACCAATCCAGCGAGATATCCAGGCCCTGCACCCAACGCGGGCTCCACACCAGACCAGCGGTCTTGCTGGTGGAGGTTTCCGGCTTCAGGTTCGGGTTGGCACCGCTGACGAATTCGTCAGGCGTCTGGCACGGGTAGGTCGTGCAAGGCACGAAGCCCTGGCCGAGCTGGGTGTAGCCCAACGGTACACCAGCATTGGTACAGGCCGCATTGCCGTTGACGCTGTTCGGAGCACCGACGCCGCAGGGATCGATGTAATCCTCGAAGCTGCTGCTCAGGCCGCCGTACAGATCGCTGATGGTCGGAGCGCGGAAGCCTTCCGCATAGGTCGCACGCACCAGCAGGTCTTCCAGCGGACGCCAGGTCAGGCCGAACTTCGAGTTCAGCGTGTCACCGAAGTTGCTGTAGTCCGAATAACGCGTCGCAGCGTTGAAGGTCAGTTCCTTGGCGAATGCGACGTCGCTCAGCAGCGGCACATTCAATTCAAGGTAGACCTCGTCCAGCGAGTACTCGCCCTGCGTGGTCTTGGCACCCAGGCCCGTGCTCTCGCCCGACTGCGCGAATGCGTCAGGAGAGAAACGGCCTTCTTCCTTGCGGTGTTCATAGCCAACGGCAATGCCCAGGTCGCCAGCCGGCAGTTCAACGATCGAACCGGACAGGTTGGCAGTGAAGCTGGTGGTCTTGGTCAGGCCGGTATCGGTGAAGGTGGGGAACAAGAATTCCTGCAACGCCGGATCGGCGAGCGAGCCCTGACCTGCAACGTTATACGGCAGCAACGGATTCCACGGACGGCAAGCCGACAGCGAGGTCGGGTTGGCAGCGGTACCGCACTGTGCAACGCCCTGGCCGTTGATGAAGGACGGGCCCAGTGCCTGACGCGATGCGATCAGGCTCATGTCGCCACGGCTGCGCTTGGTGTTCTCGTTGCGATTCCACAACGCGCCAACGTCCCAGTCCCAGGTCTTGCCACCGAGATCGAAGTAACCGCTCAAGGTCGGCGCGAAGCGCAGGGTCTTGAGCTGGTTTTCGGTGGCGCGCGGCACTTCCCACAGACGGCGACGGAAATCGACGTCCTGGCCAACCGGGTTGAATGCGCTGCCGGCTTCCAGCGGCGTGCCGAACGAGCCGGACTGGTACGGATAACCCGCGATCTGTCCGTCGGTCGTGCGCTCGTTGTAGGCGATGTCGGCGTTGAAAGTGATGGCATCGGCAACGTCATAGTTGACGTTGGCAAACACCGACTTCCGCTCGATACCGGTCTGCACCATCATCTGCTGGTTCGAGTTGGCGTACTCGGCCGGGGTGATGGGGTGATAGTCGGCCGGATTGTTCGGGTTGCCGCCAGCATTGAGGGTCTGCCACACCGCGGTGTCCGGATCCGCACAGTCGACCTGCAGCGGATTGCACCACGAGCCATTCTGGCTGATCGGGCTCCAGCTGTTCGGGGTGGAGTTGGGACCACGCGAGCCGTCGCGGCTGAACCAGCGGTTCTTGGCGAACACCGGATCCTGCTTGGAATACTCAGCCGACAGCGTCACGCCACCGCGCTCGCCCTGCGAGCCGACAGTGAAGGAGTACTGCGTGCTATCACCGTCGCCCTGACCAAACTGGCCGAACTGCACGCTGGCTTCAGCGCCGTCGAAACGCTTGCGGGTGATGACGTTGACCACACCGGCAATGGCATCAGAGCCGTAGATGGACGAGGCGCCATCCTTCAGCACTTCGATACGCTCGATTGCCGACATCGGAATCTGGCTGAGATCCTGCAGACCGGAGGTCGATGCACCCAGACGCTTACCGTTCACCAGCACCAACGTACGCTGCGCACCGAGGTTACGCAGATCGACGTAGTAACCGCCGACGTCTTCGCCCGACGACAACGCATCAGCACGCGAAATCGCCGGCGAGCCAGCGGAGGTCAGGTTCTGCAGCACGTCGGCGACGGAGGTCAGACCCTGCTTTTCCAGTGCCTGACGGTCAAGCGTCAAGATCGGCTGCTGGGTCTCGACATCGGCGCTGCGAATGCGCGAACCGGTGATCTCGATACGGTCCAGCGTGGTGGTCGATTCTTGCGCGACGGCAAATGCCGGCGTCAACGCGATCGCAATACCGGCGGGCAACAGGCCCAGCCGCACTGCGGAGGTGCGAAGGTTCATCAATCTCTCCAGGGTTCGTTAGTGGCGCGTTAAGCGCCCCTGTGCAAATTACGATTGCGTGAACATCGTCGCTTTGCGCGTCACGTTCCGTGGCTTTGCCGAATCTGGCGGATTTGTCGTTTGGTCGCGGTAATGCGATGCGGAGACACCGAAACGCGCACGAAATGCGCGCGCAAAGCTGCAGCAATTGTCGAACCCGCTTGCCGCCGCAACCTCGCCGATCATCATCGAGGTATCGCGCAGCAGATCGGAGGCGCGCTCCAGCCGCAACCGTGCCGACAGGGCCTGCGGACTTTCCTCGTACAGGCTCTGGAACGTCTTGGACACATACCAGCTGGAGAAGTTGGTCAGCTGCGCCAGCTCGGCGATGCGCACCACGCGGTCGCTGTTGCCTTCCAGATACAGGCGCGCGCGTTGCATGCGACCGAAGACCTGACGACGACGGCTGCGCGAGCGCCCCGGGCAGCGCTGCTCCTGCGCGATGAAGTCGCGTTGCATCGCAGCCAGATGCAGCAACAACGGGCGTGCCGATGCGCTGCCGCTCTGTGCGGCCGCGTTGCGCCACAGGCGCAGTGCAATACGCAGATCGCCACGCGACAGCTGGCTGCGTCCCGGATACAGCGTGGCGTCGGTCAACTCGGCCAGCGATTGCAGGCTGTCGCCATCGAGGCTGACGCCGACACAGAGCGCGCTGCGATCAGCCTGCACGGTGGGATGCGATTCCTTGTCGAAGGCGATCCAGTCGCCAGCGCGTAGACGGAAGCGCCCTTCCTTGGACTCCACCCAGGCGCGGCCGCGCAGCTGCACCCACAGCGTGAAGGTGGTGGCCGCGGTCCGGATGCTGCCCAGGCGCGAGACCGCCAGACAGGTCGTCGACGTCGGCTCGCTGGCACCGTCCAATGAGAGTGCGAGTCCGCGATCTGCGGTGATGACCTGTTGCATGGTGGCAGCCCCCTGTACAAAAGAGGGCGTAGTGTTTTGCCGAATCTGGCGTGAGTCAGGAAGTTCCGACGAAGGTCTGCCGAAATTGCCACGAAGTCTTTCCGAAGAACTTACGAGGCGACTTTCCTCAGCACGATCAACAGGTTGGATATCACACCAAGCGGTGTGGCCAGGCGTTCCGGCAACGGCATGAAGGCGATCGAGCTGCCATCTTCCTCCGCCAGTGCCACATACAGCGCACCACTGCGCTGATCCACGCTGAAACCGTTGATGGTGGTGTACTTGGCCGCGTCCAGGCAGCGCCCGTCACCACCGCGCAGCTCACTGTCATGGGTGGCGCAGGTGTCGGTGGACGACAGGTAATGCACCTGGCCACGCGCGCCGGGCGCCCAGCTGCGATAGCGCCAGCGCGAGGGTTGCTGCGGATCGACCGGCTGCAAGGTGTCGGCCGCCAGCGACGGGGCGACCTGCCATAGCCCGCCACCGGTCAGACGCGTCAGCAATACCTGGCCGCTGACGCGGTCCAGCCGCAACTGCGAGACGTCCTGCAGCGACGCCAGCGCGCGCCATGGAGCGCTGCGTCTGTCGTAGAGCGTGGCGAAGGTGTGCCCGTCATCGGCGGCAGCCACCACCAACAACCGATCGGGATCGGGAACATGGATCGCCTGCAACGGTCGCGCCTGCGGCACCGGTAGCCGCAACGCCTTGCCCGTGCCCGGGGTCACTTCGAACAGTGCCGCATGCCCCTGCGCGTCGCTGCCGCTGACCAGCACGCGTTGCGAGTCGGCCGACCAATCGGCGGCCTGGCGCGCATCCGGCCGCAGGCCTTCGATCAGGCGCACCGAGCCAGGTTTGCCGACATCGCCCCACCACAGGCCGTACGCACCGGAGCGATTGGAGGCAAAGATCAACTGGCGCCCGTCCGGCGCGATCATCGGCTGGTCGTCGCGCCCGCTGGAAGGAAACAGCCGGCGGCGGATGTAGCCGCCATTCATGGGGTCGTGGATGACCTGATAGACGCCAAATTGTGGTTTGCGCTGCACGAAGACCAGATGGCCGTGCGCCACATCCGGCGCCTGCGCATCGTCCACACCGAGGTCATGCAGGCTGTGGTCGACCAGATCGAGCCGGTAGAGCCGCGCCTCGCTGTCCACACGACGCCCGAAGATCAGGCCGCTGCCGTCGGGCAACCAGCTCCAGCCGCGGATATCGGCGTTGTCGTGGGTCAGCCGCTCGGCGGTTCCACCGTTTGCCGGGATGCGCCACAGATCGCCAAGCTGCGGATTGCGCAGAAACACGATCCAGTGCCCGTCGGGCGAATAGCGCGGCGTGTAGTCGAAGTCGCTCGGTTGCGCGCTGTAGCTCAGCGGCTGCCATTGGCCGGTTTCCAGATCCAGCCGCCGCATGCGCGGCGCTCCGTGCGCGCCGGTCATGCTGCCGAACAGCAGGGCACGGCCGTCCGGCGACCAACTGAAACTCAGCATGTCCGCACCGTCGCAGCGCGCCACCTCGCGTGCAGCAGCCGGGCCGTTGGCGGCGGCAATCATGATGCGGCAGCTGCCATCGGGCGCCTGCCGCGAAAAGGCGATCTCGCGTCCATCCGGCGACCAGGCCGGCAACCGATCGGAGATGCCGGCCGCCGGCGTGTCGAGCACGCGCGGGTAAGCATTGTTGGTGGTCTTGACCAGGATCGAGGTGCCTGCGCGATCGCTGGTCAGCGAGGCGTAGGCCACCATCGCCCCGTCCGGCGACAGGCTGGGCGTGAGATCGAAACCACCGCCTGCGGTGATGATCTGATACGGGCGCTTGGGGCTGCCGAGCACTGCCGAGGCCGCTGCCGCATCGCGCTCGGGCGCGCGCATCCATAGCGTCCGCGCCGCCAGCGCCAGCACCACCAGCAAAGCCACGCTGGCCACCGCCAGGGCCATCCATCGGCGCTGCTTCGCTGCAGCCGACGCAGCCGGAACCGGTGCTGGGGGCTGCCGGGTGACCGGGCTGCGCTGCAACGCGGCAGTGGCGGTGACGCCGGCGGTGCGGTTGCGCTCGTCGGGCTCGTTGTCCGATGCGGTCACCGCCGTTGCAGGCGCGGCAACATCGGCCGGACCGTCCGACGGCTGCTCCCACGCAACCGGGGCCAGCAGCCGATAGCCGGTTTTGGCAATGGTCTCGATATGCTCGAAGCGCTGGCTGCCGTTGCTGGCCAATGCCTTGCGCAGTTGCGTGACCGCCTGGGTCACCACGTCGTTGGTCGGCAAGGTGTCGGGCCAGACCTCGGCCAACAGCTGCTCGCGCGTCACCACCTGGCCCGGCTGCCGCGCCAGCGTCAGCAATACCGCCAGGGATTTTGGTGCCAGACGCGCGGCGCGCTTGGCGCCGGGCGCATGCACTTCGCGCGAGGCGACGTCGACCACGCACTGGCCGACACGTAACCGGCCCGATGGCATCGCATTAGCGGGAGGAACACTCATCGGCAAGAAACACGCATCGGCATGCAAGGACTACAAAGAACGCAACACGCACTTCGCGCGAAACGCCAAATTCAGCAAAGGACCACAACCAACTGTGTCATGCATCCATTTGGTGCAAATTTTACTCTATGCCTCGTTGCTTCCCTACGACAGGTGGCGACGTCAGGCTCTCTCTCTCTCGCCGACGAATTCAAATAATTACGATGTCCCCTTCGCGCCTCTGGCGCGATTTTTTTATCTGCGATTCAGGAAAATGCCGCGAAATGCTTGCGCGCTGTAACCGCTTGCAACGCAGTCGCAACGCGGCACTTGCGCACCGCGCTGCGATCTGACTAAGCCGAAACTGAATTTTTCTTAAGCAGCCAGTCGATTTGTAGCAACGCAACGATGGCGCTGCATGTCACGTGGCGCGATACACCTGCGCGCCTTGCGCCAGAAACTGCGCCGACTTTTCTTCCATTCCCGCCGACAAGGCATGCGCCTCGCCCATACCGTGCTCGGCCGCGTAATCGCGCACGTCCTGGGTGATCTTCATCGAGCAGAAATGTGGCCCGCACATCGAGCAAAAGTGCGCCAGCTTGTGTGCGTCCTTGGGCAGGGTTTCATCATGGAACTCCTTGGCCTTTTCCGGATCCAGCCCGAGATGGAACTGGTCGTCCCAACGGAATTCGAAACGCGCCTTGCTCAAGGCGTTGTCGCGCACCTGCGCACCGGGATGCCCCTTGGCCAAGTCCGCGGCATGCGCGGCGATCTTGTAGGCCATGATGCCGTCGCGTACGTCCTGCCGGTTGGGCAGGCCCAGATGTTCCTTGGGCGTGACATAGCAAAGCATCGCGGTGCCGAACCAGCCGATCATCGCCGCACCGATGGCGCTGGTGATGTGGTCGTAGCCAGGCGCGATATCGGTGGTCAGCGGCCCCAAGGTATAGAACGGCGCCTCGCCGCATTCGCGCAGCTGCTTGTCCATGTTTTCCTTGATCAGTTGCATCGGCACGTGCCCCGGACCTTCGATCATGGTCTGCACATCGTGCTTCCAGGCGATCCTGGTCAGCTCGCCCAGCGTTTCCAGCTCGCCGAACTGGGCTGCGTCGTTGGCATCGGCAATGCAGCCCGGGCGCAGGCCATCGCCCAGCGAAAACGCCACGTCATAGGCCTTCATGATCTGGCAGATGTCTTCGAAATGCGTGTAGAGGAAGTTTTCCTTGTGATGGGCCAGGCACCACTTGGCCAGGATCGACCCGCCGCGCGAGACGATGCCGGTCACCCGCTTTGCCGTCAGCGGCACATAGCGCAGCAGCACGCCGGCGTGGATGGTGAAGTAATCCACGCCCTGCTCGGCCTGCTCGATCAAGGTGTCGCGAAAGATCTCCCAGGTAAGCTCTTCCGCACGCCCGTCGACCTTTTCCAGCGCCTGATAAATCGGCACCGTGCCGATCGGTACCGGCGAGTTGCGGATGATCCATTCGCGCGTTTCGTGGATGTGCTTGCCGGTGGACAGGTCCATCACCGTGTCGCCGCCCCAGCGGATCGACCACACCAGCTTTTCAACTTCCTCTGCGATGCCGGACGACACCGCGCTGTTACCGATGTTGGCGTTGATCTTGGTCAGGAAATTGCGACCGATGATCATCGGTTCGCTTTCCGGGTGATTGATGTTGTTGGGCAGGATCGCGCGGCCACGTGCGATTTCGTCACGCACGAATTCCGGCGTGATGCGTTGCTGGATCGCGGCCCCGAAAGCTTCGCCCGGATGTTGCTTGCGCAGCATCGCGTCGGCCACCGCTTCCAGGCGCTGGTTTTCGCGGATCGCCACGAACTCCATTTCCGGGGTGATGATGCCGCGCCGCGCGTAATGCATCTGGGTGACATTGGCACCCTCGCGCGCCACGCGTGGCAGGCGCCGCGCAGGAAAACGCACCGCATCCAGACGCGCATCGTGCTCGCGGCCGCGGCCGAAGCTGGAACTCAGGCCGTCCAGCGCAACGGTATCGCCACGCTCGGCGATCCAGCGCGCGCGCAGCGGCGCCAGACCGGCTGCAAGATCGATCGCGGCATGCGGGTCGGTATACGGCCCGGAGGTGTCGTAGACGCTGAGCGGCGCATTGTCTTCGCCACCGAACAGGGTCGGTGTGCGGGTCAATGCAATCTCGCGCATCGGCACCTGCAGGTCGGCGCGCGAGCCCTGCACGAAGATCTTGCGGGAGCCTGGAATCGGCTGGGTCACAGCCTCGGACAGCGACTGGGCTTGTTGCTGCAAAACGGTCGGCGCGGCATTCATGGCGTTCGTCCTGTGTGCTGGAAGACCAGCACCCACGGCGCTGGCCCTGCGAAGGATTCGCAGGCGGACGAAGCGGCGGCGCTCAATGGCGATGCACCCGTGCAGGCACGGACCATCGCATCTAACGAAGCTTCCCTACGCCGGTATCAGCCGGATCAGGTTCGAAGGGACTATCTCAACCGCAGCGCACTGCGGTACCCCCACTTCGGCGGCGATTAAACCACATCGCACCGTGCACGGCTGAAAAAAATATCGCGGGACGTCGGCAACGCGCCCGCACCGAGTGCGCCAGCGGCGCATGCCGTTCTGGGCAGCGAACGCTGCCCACCTGGCAGAGCGTGCAGCAGTAGCCTCGCCTTCCACAGCGACATATGTCTCCGCCTGCCACCGCAGGTCGGCGGTGCACATGCACGGCCTCGCCACGGCATTGCATGGCGCGTCCACGCACTACGCGCGCCGTGCCGCAACAAGGCGCCGATTGGCGAAAAACGGTGGCGATACCCGCTCGTTAAATTCCCGCTAAGCCTGCGTGTCGTGTCGATGAACACACGCGTGCAGGTGCCATCCAACGGGGATCGCGCTGTCGTTCCTCCTCTACCGGAAATCGCCGTACACATGACTATGTCCACGCTCCACCCGACCCTGCATCGGGGCTCGCTCGCGATCGCCATCGGCCTGTGCATCACCACCAGTGCCGTTGCCCAGGAACAGACCGACAAGAGTCCGACCAATCTGGACAAGATCGAAGTCACCGGCTCGCGCATCCGCTCGGTCGATGTGGAAAATTCGCAACCGGTGCTGGTGCTCACGCGCCAGGACATCGAAAAGCAGGGCCTGACCTCGGTGGCCGACGTGCTCAAGCGCATCCCCTCCAATGGCGCCACGATGAACTCCACCGTCAACAACGGCGGCGACGGCTCGGCCACCGTGAGCCTGCGCAACCTCGGTGCCTCGCGCACCTTGGTGCTGGTCAACGGACGGCGCTGGGTATCGGGCCTGTCCGGCTCGGTGGATCTCAACACCATTCCGTCGGCCATCGTGGAGCGCGTGGAAGTGCTCAAGGACGGTGCCTCGTCGATCTATGGTTCCGATGCCATCGCCGGCGTGGTCAACATCATCACCCGCAGCGATTTCGATGGTGCCGAGGTCAATGCCTACGTCGGCCAGTACGGCCAGGGTGACGGTCAGCGCACCTCGTTCGATGCCACCGTGGGCGCCACCAGCGAGCATGGCAATCTGGTGATCGGGCTGTCCAGCGTCAAGGAAGATGCGGTGATGGCAGGCGACCGCGAGATATCGGCCGAGCCGGTGTATGGCGCAGGGTCGTCGGCCTACAGCAGCTACTCGGCAAGTGGCCGTCTGCGCGCAGGTGGCAACAGCGGTGCCTGGACCGTGTTACCCGGCAGCGCAACCGCCAGCGGCGACAGCAATTATCCGCGCTACGGCCTGGACGAGTACACCGCCTTCAATACCTCCGACTACGGCTACAACTACGCCAAGGACAATTACCTGGTCACGCCGCAGAAGCGCGATGCCTTGTACGTGCAAGGCAACTACGCACTCACCGACAACGTGCGCTTCAAGTTCGATGGCCTCTACAACCGCCGCCAATCGTCGCAGCAGCTGGCCGGCTTTCCGCTGGCCTCGGTCAACACCGGCATCCTGATGAGCGGCGACAGCTACTACAACCCGTACAACAGCGCCTACGGCGGCGACGGGCGCGATGTGGGCTGGTCGCACCGGTTGACCGAATTCGCGCGCACCTACCAGCAGGACGTCAAGACCTCGCACGTGTATACCGGGCTGGAAGGCGATTTCCAGTTTGCGGACAGGCAGTTCAGCTGGGACGTGGGCTTTGCGCACAATCAGACCGACCAGACCGAAACCCAGTACGGCGACGTCAATCTGCTAAACCTGGGCAACGCGCTCGGTGCCTCCGGCATCGTCAATGGCACCCTGTCGTGCCTGGACAGCGGCGGCGCCGTCATTGCCGGCTGCGTGCCGTTCAATCCCTTGTCGCCGGCCGGTGGCGTGACCCAGGAGATGCTGGACTACATCCTGTTCACCGCGCACAACACCTACCAGTACAAGAACAGCAGTTTCACTGCCAACCTCACCGGCGATCTGTTCGAGCTTCCCGCCGGCTGGATGAGCTTTGCCGCCGGTGTCGAGCATCGCGAGGAAAGCGGCTTCTCCTCGCCGGATGCGTTGATTTCGGCCGGTTACACCTCGGGCAATTCGTTTACGCCCACCTCCGGCTCGTACACGCTCAACGACTACTACACCGAAGTGGCGATTCCGCTACTGAAGGATGTGGCCGGTGCGCAGTTGCTGGAATTGAGCGCAGCCGTGCGTTACTCGGACTACAACACCTTCGGCAGCACCACCAACAGCAAATTCGGCTTCAAGTGGAAGCCGGTCGCCGACCTGTTGATCCGTGGCAACTACGCCACCGGCTTCCGCGCGCCATCGATCGAAAACCTGTACCTGGGCGCATCGGACAGCTTCGATACCTATTCCGATCCCTGCTCGACCAACAGCACCTCCTACATCGGCACGATTGCCGCCGCGTGCGCGGCCGGCGGCGTACCGGCCAATTACGTGGCCGAGTACAACAGCGCCAGCGGCAACTCCGGCCAGACCATCTATCCGTTCACCTACACCAGCAACGCCAACCTGCAGCCGGAAAAATCCAAGAACGCCACGCTCGGTTTCGTCTACAGCCCCGCCTCGGTGCAAGGCCTGGATGTGTCGCTGGACTGGTGGAAGATCAAGATCACCGACGCCATCACCGAATTCAGCGCCAACCAGATCCTGTCGCAGTGTTATCAGTTCAATGTCTCGGCGTTCTGCGACCTGGTCACCCGCGATGCCACCGGCGCCATCACCGGCCTGGTGATCCAGCCGGTGAACGTCGGCGAGCAACGCATGGAAGGCTACGATTTCACCGCACGCTACAAGCTGCCGCAGACCGCGATCGGCCAGTTCATGCTGACGCTGGATTCGACCTACGTGGCGGTCAACGAGCAGAAGCAGGACGACAATTCGGCCTGGGAAAGCTACAACGGCATCTACCACACCGATAACCCGAACTGGCGCACGCGCGGCACGCTCACCCTGGACTGGAGCTACGGCAACCTGGCCGCCAACTGGGCCGTACGTTACTACTCGGGCATGAAGGACTACGACTCGGAGCTGGACGATGCCGGCAACTATCGCCACGTCGCGGCAACTGCGTTCAACGACATGCAGGTGTCTTACCAGCTGCCGTGGAATGCAACCGTGCGCGTGGGTTTGAACAACGTCTTCGACCGCGACCCACCGGTGGCGCTCAGCGCCTCTGCCAATTCGTTCGATTCGGCCTATGCCATCCCGGGACGCTACAGCTATCTGCAGTACACCCAGCGCTTCTGATCGCGCGCCCTTGGGCCGCCGGGCCCGCTGGCTGGATACGCCGGTTGTCACAACGGCCTCCCTCGGGAGGTCGTTGTGCATGTGCCAGGGCTGACACGCAGGCGGCCGCCTGGCACGCAGCACGCCAGCGGCGCCATGCAGGGACATTTCCACGGCACATCACCCCGCTAGCCTGCAGTCACTACAACAAGAAACCCGCTCTCTCTCCCTGCCGCCGATCTTTGGCGGCTTTTTTTTGGACCTACTTGCCACAGCCGTCGCCGGTTCGTTATCGTTCTGTGAAACAGGGGATGGACGACGCAGATGCAGGTATGCACCGGTTTGGCTGGGCGGCAGTGCTGCTGACGGGAATATTTTCAGGGACCGCGCAGGCCGCCTCTGCGCCGCCTGTCGAGGCATTCGTCGAATCCGGTCCGATCACCTCGCCGGCGATGTCACCCGATGGAAAGCATCTGGCGGTCAGCGCGGATCTGGGCGATGGCAACTACGCGCTGGTGGTCTACCGCATCGCCGGCATGCAATCCACCACGATGCTGCGCTTGCCGCGCTATGAATTGCCGGTGCGCATTGCCTGGGTCAGCGACCGGCGGCTGGTGATCGGCAAGGGGCGCAAACTCGGCTCGCTGGAAGAACCCGTGCCGATGGGGGAGATCATCGCCACCGATCTGGATGGCAGCAATCAGCGCTATGTGTACGGCTACCTGCAAAGCACGCGCAATGCGGGCCTGGAGCGCGGATTCGGCTATATCGAGGGCCTGCCGAGTCGCCGCAACGGGCACTTCTACATGCGGCGTCTGTCACTGGACTCGCGCCACTCGATGCTCTACGACGTCGACGCCAACACCCATCGCCTGATGGCCGACATCGACGTCCCCGATCTGCGGTTCGTGCTCGACCACGATGGCGTGGCGCACTACGCGTACGGCACCGACGACAACGATAACCCGTTGCTGTTCCGCCGCTCGGGCAATGGCTGGTCGCCAATGACCCAGGTCCAGGCCAGCTGGCGACCAATCGCATTCGCGCGGCAGCCGGGCCGCCTCTATGGCTGGTACAGCGACGCGGGTGGCCCTGCAGTCCTGGTGGCCACCGATCCCGATGGCCAGCAGCGCAGCGTGCTTGCGTCGGACCCGTTCTACAGCGTGGATGACCTGCAGTGGGGTTCGGCGCCGCAAACGCCGTTTGCTGCACGGCTGGGGCCAGGGCGGCCGACACTGCGCTATTTCGAGCAGGACACCGCCGAAGCGCAACTGCACCGGAGCCTGAGCCAGACCCTGGCCGGCCAGTACGTGGACTTCATCAATTTCACCGAGGACGGCAATGGCCTGCTGCTGAGGGCCTACAGCGACCGCGATGCCGGAGCCTGGTACATCTTCGACCGGCCGAGCAATACGCTCAAACTCGTCATCAAGGCACGCAATGCATTGCAGGCGGCGCAGATGAGCGAGCGGCGCATGGTGACCTTTCAAGCCAGCGACGGCTTGACCCTGGACGGCGTGCTCACCGTTCCCGGCAACGCCGCAAACGGGGTGCGCATGCCGATGATCCTGCTGCCGCACGGCGGCCCGCACGCAGATGGCGATGGCTGGGCCTTCGATACCGACGCCCAGTTCCTGGCCAGCCGCGGGTATCTGGTGCTGCAGGTTAACTATCGCGGCGGCCTGGGTCGTGGCAACCGGTTCGAGCGCGCCGGATATCGCCAGTGGGGCGAACGCATCCAGGACGATCTGATCGACGGCGTACGCTGGGCGGTGGGCCAGGGACTGGCCGATCAGACGCGCATCTGCAGCTATGGCGCCAGTTTCGGCGCGTATGCCGCCATGATGGTGCAGGTCAAGGCGCCGGAGTTGTTCCGCTGCGCGGTCGGTGTGGCCAGCATCTATGATCTGCAGATGATGTACAGCAAGGGCGACATCAATCGCAGCGAGTACGGCCTGAAGTATCTGGAGCGCGCCATCGGCCGTGATGCCGCCGAACTGGCCGCACACTCCCCGGTGATGTTGGCCGAGCGCATCAAGGTGCCGGTGCTGCTCGTGCACGGCGAAGAGGACGAACGCGCCCCGTTTGCACAGGCCAAGAGCCTGCGCGCGGCATTGACGCGCAGCGGCAACGCGCCGCAGTGGATGGCCGTTGCCAAGGAAGGCCACGGTTTCTACAAGGAAGCCAATCAGGTCACCTTCTACCGCACGCTCGAACGCTTTCTTGCCTAGCAGTTGGGTGACACCACCACAGCGACGACGTCCAGTGCCGTATCCGCCGCGCCGCAGTGACCACGCAAGCTAGTCCAGCGTATAGCCCACCCGCAAACCACCCCAGTGCTTGCGGCCGACGTAGATCGGGGCCGACAGGTCGAACATGATCTGGCCGGTGTCGCGGCGGTAGACCTGCAGGCGATACGGGTCGGTGTGCGCGCCCACGCTGCGGCCGACGCGGTCGGTGAACTTGCGCTTGGTGCGGTTGCCGACCAGATCGCGCTTGGGATCGCCGGTCAGCGGCTGGGTGAAGCGCAGATTGTGCGTGGGCACGTAGCCGTCGGGATTGGCGCAGATGGCGAACACGATCCACGGATGCGCATCCAGCAGTGGCTCCTGCAGGGCGGGTAACACCTCGTCGCAAAGTACATCGAAGTCGGTGCTGAACTTGGCAGGCTCCACGCCGGCAATCGGTGTGTAGGTGCGGGCGAACAGCGCCGCTTCGTCGATCTGGCCGCGTGCGATGGCCTGCGCCAGGGCAGTGCCGATACGAGCGGCGGTCGCCACGGCGAGTTCCTTGACGCGCGCGTGCCGGGGCACTGTCAGCGGGTCGGCCGGCAGACGGAACAGGCCCACGCAGTCGCGCAGCGTCTCGGTACCGCGCTCCAGCGCCTCGCTGCGTTCGGCCACATGCGCGGCGTGCTGCAGGTTGCTGCGCCCCAGCGCCACCACGCCATCGACGGCGCTTTCGATGCCGCGAATCTCGCCGTCCTGCGCCTGGATCCGCCCGGCCACCGTGGTCATCGCGCTGCTGGCCTGGCCGAGCACGCGGGTGATGCCGTCGAGTACCGCTTCGGTGCCGCGCGCGGAGGCTGCGCCCTCGCCCACCGCGGCGCTGGTTTCGGCCAGGATCGCGCGCACGTCGCGCGCTGCCGCTGCCGCGCGTTCGGCCAGGCGGCGGATCTCGGTGGCGACCACCGCGAACCCGCGCCCTGCATCGCCGGCATGCGCGGCTTCGATGCTGGCGTTGATCGACAGGATATTGGTCTGGAACGCCACCGAGTCGATGACTTCGATGACCTCGCCGGCACGCGCGGCGCGGCGTTCCACTTCGTGCATGGCCTGGCCCAGCGCGTGCGCGGCGGCGACGCCCTGACGTGCGCTGTCGTCGGCGCTGGCGGCCAGCGCGATCACCTGTGCCAGATCGGCATTGACGTCGTGCAGGCTCGAAGCAAGCCGCTCCACCGCCGTGCGGGCGCCATCCAGTGCTTCGGTCTGCGCCTGCGACTGACGCACCATCTCGTCGTTCTCGGCCACCAGCGGCGGCACTTCGGCGGCGATCTGCACCGACAACGCCACTGCCTGGCGGATCGCCTCGGCCAGATTGCCGAAGCCGGCCTGCAGCCGGCGCCCCATGTCGGTCTCCGCCAGACCGGGCGGCAGCAGCAGTTCCAGCTCGCAGCCGGCCAGCGCCTGGGCGGTGCGCTCCAGCACGGTGCGGTCTTCGTGCTCGGCCTGCAGGCGCGCCACCAACGGCTGCAGCAGCGGCGAGATCGGCACCGGCCGGCTGTCTTCGGCCAGGCGGGTGGCTTCGCGCAGCAGGATCGCGGTTTCCACATGCGGCAGCGACAGCATCCAGCCACCGTGCTCGCGGTCGCGCACATAGCGCACGCGCCGGGCCGGGTCGTCGCCGGGGGCCGCCCAGACGCCGTCTTCGCCGACCAGATCGGCTGCGCTCAATCCCCACAACACCGACGCCGGCGCGCCCTGCAGCTCCCCAGCGGTCTTGCCCAGGACGTCCAGGCCGGCGCGATTGCAGGCCACCACACAGACCTCGGCCGATAGCCGCAACAACGCGACCGGTGCATCGGGGAGCAGCGCCGCATGCGTTTGCGACGGCGGATAGGGCTGTTGCATCGAGCTCATGGGAATT
Organism: Xanthomonas sp. WHRI 7064; assembly: GCF_040202355.2. Taxonomy (NCBI): domain Bacteria; kingdom Pseudomonadati; phylum Pseudomonadota; class Gammaproteobacteria; order Lysobacterales; family Lysobacteraceae; genus Xanthomonas; species Xanthomonas sp. WHRI 7064. The sequence goes on from NZ_CP167821.1 coordinate 3,792,344, forward strand.
CCTAATCCATCATGATCATTAGCGGCGCGCTGCAGCCGGAATTGAGCGGTGCCCCGCACCGCCGGCGCTTGCTCAGTAGCCGGCGGCCTGCCCGTCCTTGCGGCTTTCCGAAGCGCCGTAGTACACGCCGCTGGCCGGGTCGCGCGCGATCGCCTGGTACCCGCCATACGGGCCATCGGCAAAGATCACCCGGTGGCCTTTGCGCATCAGTGCGCGGATGGTGTCGTAGGAGAAGCCGGTTTCCAGGTTGACCTCGCCACCATCGCTCATCGCGGTGGCCTGGCCGGTCGGCTCGGTGGAGCCTTCATGCTGGATGCGCGGCGCGTCACCGGCTTCCTGCAGATTCATATGGAAGTCCACCAGGTTCATCACGATCTGCACGTGCCCCTGCGGCTGCATCGCCCCGCCCATAACCCCGAAACTCAGCCACGGCTTGCCGTCCTTGGTGACGAAGGCGGGAATGATGGTCTGGAACGGCCGCTTGCCCGGCGCGTAGCCGTTGGGGTGATCCTTTTTCAGCACGAACATCTCGCCGCGGTCCTGCAGGATGAAGCCCAGCCCGGGCGGGGCCATGCCGCTGCCCATGCCGCGGTAATTGGACTGGATCAGCGACACCATCATGCCGTCGGCATCGGCCACGGTCATGTAGATGGTGTCGCCTTCTTCCAGCTGCTTTGGCGTGCCGGGCTGCACTTCCTTGAGCGCCTTGTCCATGGAGATCAGCGCGCGACGCTGCGCGGCGTAGTCCTTGGAAATCAGCCTGGCCAGCGGCGCCGGCTGGAAGGCCGGGTCGGCATAGAAGCGCGCGCGGTCGGCGAAGGCCAGCTTCTTGGCTTCGGTGAACAGGTGCACATGCTCGGCCGAGCCGTACGGGATCTTGGAGAAATCGTAGCCCTCCAGGATATTGAGCATCTGCAGCGCGGCGATGCCCTGGCTGTTGGGCGGCAGCTCCCAGACGTCATAACCACGGTAGTTGGTGGACACCGGCTCCACCCACTCGCCGGTGTGGCTGGCCAGATCCTCGTAACTCAGGTAGCCGCCATTGGCCTTGAAATAGGCGCCGATGGTGCGGGCGATGTCGCCCTTGTAGAACGCATCGCGGCCACCGTCGGCGATCTGCTGCAAGGTGTTGGCCAGGTTCGGGTTCTTCCACAGCTCGCCCTTGCGCGGGGCATGGCCGTCGATGGTGAACTGCTCCTTGAAACCGGGGTACTGCGACAGCCGCGGCACCGAGCGGTCCCAGTAATAGGCGATGGTCTCGGCCACCGGATGGCCCTCGCGGGCGTAGCGGATCGCCGGGGCCAGGTTCTGCGCCATCGGCTTGCGCCCGAAGCGCTCGTGCAGCGCGAACCAGCCATCCACCGCGCCCGGCACCGAGACCGGCAACGGGCCGGTCGGCGGTATGTCCTTCAGCCCACGGCGCTGGAACTCGGCCAGGGTCAGCGATCTGGGCGAGCGGCCCGAGCCGTTGTAGCCGTAGAGCTTGCTGGTCTTGGGGTCCCAGACGATCGCAAACAGATCCCCGCCGACGCCGTTGCCGGTGGGCTCCATCAGGCCCAGCGCGGCATTGGCAGCAATCGCCGCGTCCACCGCCGAGCCGCCCTCCTTCATCACATCCAGCGCGATCTGGGTGGCCAACGGCTGCGAGGTCGCCGCCATCGCATGCGGGGCGATGACTTCCGAGCGGGTGGCGAACGGCTGCCCGGTGATCCGGTCGGCAGCACTGAGGGGTGGCGCGAGCAGCGCCAGGGCAGACATCAACAACACAGGTACGCGACGCATGACAGAAGATCCCCGGACACCACAGGTGAGTGGCCAACCATACCAGCGGGTCGGGCCGCCTCGCTCGGTGAGCACTGTCTGCCAGCACAAATGCCGCGCATTTAGTGACTCGCATCGCCCGTTACCGGCCTGCAGCGATGCGGTTTCAATAGCAACCATGCTGCTGCCACGCGGTTTCGCGCGGCACAGCGCCGATTGATGCGGCCGTTTCATGCGCAAGGGTTGACACCCCACCTGCAGCGATGGTTATCTCAGTCTCATGTCGCACCGCCACACCACCTCGAACGCCCCAGTGTCCGCGCCCATCGGCGCGTCGGCAGCGTCGCTTCTCGTGCTCGTACTTATTACCTCGCCAACCGGTGCGGGACGGGACTTCGTGTAGGCAACAGACACACAAGGCTTCGATCAGACCCCGCACCGGCAACGGCGCGGGGTTTCGCGTTTCAGGGACCACCAAAAGTTTCGAATGACATGAACGACATCACCGACATCGCCATCAACTGCCCTACCCGCGCCGACCACTGCGCTGGCGCAGTGCCTGCATGGCCGGTGCCGTCGTCCATCCCCGCTTTGCTTGGCCGGCCAGCCCCTGACGCTGCCTGCTGATCCTTTTCCCACTGCCAACCCCGCAAGGACTACTCCATGAGCAACGACACCCAACCGAAAATCGCGATCATCGGCTACGGCAGCCAGGGCCGCGCGCATGCGCTGAACCTGCGCGATTCTGGCTTCGACGTCACCGTCGGCCTGCGTGCCGGTGGCCCGACCGAATCCAAGGCCCAGGCCGACGGCTTCACCGTGGTGGCGCCGGCCGAGGCGGTCAAGAGTGCCGACCTGGTCGCGATCCTGACCCCGGACATGGTGCAGAAGAAGCTCTACGAAGAAGTCATCGCCCCGAACATGAAGCAAGGCGCCTGCCTGCTGTTCGCGCATGGCCTGAACGTGCATTTCGACATGATCACCCCGCGCGCCGACCTGGACGTGGTGCTGGTCGCGCCGAAGGGTCCGGGCGCGCTGGTGCGTCGCGAATATGAGATCGGCCGCGGCGTGCCGTGCATCTATGCGGTCTACCAGGACACCAGCGGCAAGGCCGAACAGTTCGCGCTGACCTATGCCGGCGGCCTGGGCGGCGCGCGCGCCAACATCATCAAGACCACTTTCAAAGAAGAGACCGAAACCGACCTGTTCGGCGAGCAGGCCGTGCTGTGCGGCGGCGCATCGTCGCTGGTGCAGGCCGGTTTCGAAGTGCTGGTGGAAGCCGGCTACCAGCCGGAGATCGCGTACTACGAAGTGCTGCACGAACTGAAGTTGATCGTGGACCTGTTTTACGAAGGCGGCATCACCCGCATGCTGGAATTCGTGTCCGAAACCGCGCAATACGGCGACTATGTCAGCGGCCCGCGCGTGATCGACGCTAGCACCAAGGCGCGCATGAAGGACGTGCTGACCGATATCCAGAACGGCACCTTCACCAAGAACTGGGTGGCCGAGTACGAAGCCGGCCTGCCGAACTACAACAAGTTCAAGCAGGCCGATCTGGAGCACCCGATCGAGGAAGTGGGCAAGAAGCTGCGCGCCAAGATGGTGTGGCTCAACGGGCAGCAGCAAGCCGCCGCCACACCTGCGAATCAACAAGCGGCGTAATGCCGCCGCACCCCCACCGCTAACACCGAAGGTCCGCAACGCATGAACACCTCCGCACACAGCACGCCCCGCAACGGCGCGCGCTGGCTGACGCAGGCCCTGGAAGCCGAAGGCGTGGAAACGCTGTTCGGTTATCCGGGCGGCACCATCATGCCGTTCTACGACGCCCTGGTGGATTCCAGGCTCAAGCACATCCTGGTCCGTCACGAACAGGGCGCCGCCCTCGCCGCCAACGGCTACGCTCGTGCCAGCGGCCGGGTCGGCGTGTGCGTGGCCACCTCCGGCCCGGGCGCGTCCAATCTGGTCACCGGCATCGCCGATGCGATGCTCGATTCGGTCCCGATGGTGTGCCTGACCGGCCAGGTCGCCACGCCCCTGCTGGGCACCGATGCGTTCCAGGAACTGGACGTGTTCGGCATGACCATGCCGATCGTCAAGCACAGCTTTCTGGTGCGGCGTGTGGAGGATCTTCCGGAGATGGTGCGTGAAGCGTTCCGCATCGCACGCGAGGGACGTCCCGGGCCGGTGCTGATCGACCTGCCCAAGGACGTGCAGATCGCCGATGCCTCGCATCTGCCCGATCATGTGCCGGCGGCGGTGTTGCCACCTCCGGCCCCGGAAGATGCGAAATTGGCCGAAGCGCTGGCGGCCATCGCCAGCGCCGAACGCCCGGTGTTGTACGGCGGTGGCGGCATCGCCCTGGCCGGTGCGGTGGAGGCGTTTCGGCGCTTTGTCGAAGCCACCGGCATTCCCACCGCGCTGACCTTGCGCGGGCTGGGCGCGTTGCCGCATGCGCATCCGGATTATCTGGGCATGCTGGGCATGCACGGCACCCGTGCGGCCAATATGGCGATCCAGGAATGCGATCTGTTGGTGGTGGTCGGCGCGCGCTTCGACGACCGTGCCACCGGCAAGTTGAGCGAATTCGCACCATTTGCGCGCGTCATCCATCTGGATGCCGATGCGTATGAAATCTCCAAGCTGCGTACGGCCGACATCGCTGTGCCCGGCGATGTGGCGGTCAGCCTGAAAGCGCTGAGCGCGGCACGTGGCAATTGCCAGGCATGGCGTACGCGCTGCTTTGCCAACCGCGAAAAATTCGGCGCGCGTTACGACGCGCCCGGCACCGATATCTACGCACCGGCGCTGCTCAAGCGCCTGAGCGAAGTGGCTCCGGCCGACACCATCATCGCCTGCGATGTAGGTCAGCATCAGATGTGGGTGGCCCAGCATTGCCGCTTCAACGATCCGCGCAATCACCTCACCAGCGGCGCGCTCGGCACGATGGGCTTCGGCCTGCCGGCGGCGATGGGCGCGCAGTTCGCCTGCCCCGACCGCACCGTGGTACTGGTCTCCGGCGACGGCAGTTTCATGATGAACGTGCAGGAGCTGGTGACGATCGCGCGCTGCAAGCTGCCGGTGAAGATCGTGCTGCTGGACAACAGCTCGCTGGGCATGGTGCGGCAGTGGCAGGAACTGTTCTTTGCCGAGCGTTACAGCGAAATCGATCTGTCCGACAACCCGGATTTTGCCGCCCTGGCGCAGGTCTTCGGCATCCCGGCCAAGCGCATCATCGCGCGCGGCGATGTCGATGCCGCACTGGCCGAACTGCTGGCGCAACCCGGCCCCGGCCTGCTGCATGTGGCCATCGACGCGCGTGCCAACGTGTGGCCGCTGGTGCCGCCCAACAACGCCAACAGCACCATGCTGGACAGCAATCCCGCACACGCGGCCAAGGAGACATCGCATGCGTTACCGGCTTGATCTGGTGCTGAAGCCGGCCGAAGGCGCATTGGTGCGCGTGCTCGGCATGACCGAGCGACGCGGCTTCCGCCCCTGCGCCATCCAGGGCGCCAGCGCCCCGGACGATGCCGGCCGCTGGCATCTGCAATTGGACGTGGACAGCACCCGCCCGCCGGAGACGCTGCGCCTGCAGTTGGAGAAGGTGTACGACTGCGAGTCGGTGGTGATCACCGCGCTGGACTCGGTCGAGGTCGCGGCGTGAACGCCCGGACCTCGCGCGAGCATGAAACCGCTGTCCGGAGGTGTCTTCTCCCGGATCGGCCGCGCGCGTGCCGCAATGCCTGATTCCGGCCGCCCCTCCTCGCAGGAGCCAGACGTAGGCGACGTGGCGGTCAGCGTGGCCGACGTCCTGGCCGCGCAGGCCCGTCTGCGCAAGTATCTGTCGCCCACGCCGCTGCATTACGCCGAGCGCTTCGGTGTGTGGTTGAAGCTGGAAAATCTGCAGCGCACCGGCTCCTACAAGGTGCGCGGCGCATTGAACGCCCTGCTGGCAGGGCTGGAACGCGGCGACGAGCGCCCGGTGATCTGCGCCTCGGCCGGCAATCATGCGCAAGGTGTGGCGTGGTCGGCGTACCGGCTGGGCGTGCAGGCCATCACGGTGATGCCCTACGGCGCGCCGCAGACCAAGATCGCCGGCGTTGCGCACTGGGGCGCCACCGTCCGCCAGCATGGCAACAGCTACGACGAGGCGTTTGCGTTCGCGCGCGAGCTGGCCGACCAGAACGGCTACCGTTTTCTGTCCGCCTTTGACGACCCGGATGTGATCGCCGGGCAAGGCACGGTCGGCATCGAACTGGCCGCGCATGCGCCAGACGTGGTGATCGTGCCGATCGGCGGCGGCGGGCTGGCCTCCGGGGTGGCGCTGGCGCTGAAATCGCAAGGCGTGCGCATCGTCGGCGCGCAGGTGGAAGGCGTCGATTCAATGGCGCGCGCCGTGCGCGGCGATCTGCGCGAAATCACTCCCGTCGCTACGCTGGCAGACGGCGTGAAGGTCAAGATTCCCGGCTTTCTGACCCGCCGCCTGTGCTCGAGCCTGCTCGACGATGTGGTGATCGTGCGCGAGGCCGAATTACGCGAAACGCTGGTGCGCCTGGCCCTGGAAGAACACGTCATCGCCGAGGGCGCTGGCGCGCTGGCCTTGGCCGCCGGCCGCCGCGTTTCGGGGAAACGCAAGTGTGCGGTGGTCTCTGGCGGTAATATCGACGCAACTGTTCTGGCCACACTCTTGTCCGAGGTACGGCCGCGGCCGCCACGCAAGCCGCGTCGTCGCAACACCGAGCGACTTCGCAACGAACGCAGCGCCAAGTCACTTCCCGAAACACCCGTTATTTCCCGCCCATCCGCAGTCGCTCCAACGCCTGTCACCGCCATCGCCGTAGAGGAGTCTTCCTGGTGAACACGATCGTATCCAACCAGACCCCGCGTATCCGAATTTTCGACACCACCCTGCGCGACGGCGAGCAATCCCCCGGCTGCAGCATGACGCCCCAGCAAAAGCTGGTGATGGCGCGCGCGCTGGACGAACTCGGCGTGGACATCATCGAAACCGGTTTCCCGGCCAGTTCGCATTCGGACCGCGAGGCCGTCGCGATGATCGGCCGCGAGCTGCGTCGCCCCACGCTGGCGGTGCTGTCGCGCTGCCTGCAGGCTGATATCGAAACCTCTGCACGTGCACTGGAGGCGGCCGCCAATCCGCGCCTGCATGTCTTCCTGTCCACCAGCCCGCTGCACCGCGAGCACAAGCTGCGCATGAGCCGCGAGCAGGTGCTGGAGTCGGTGCACAAGCATGTGACGCTGGCGCGCGGCTATATCGACGACATCGAGTTCTCCGCCGAAGACGCCACCCGCACCGAAGAAGATTTCCTGGCCGAGGTGGCGCGCGTGGCGATCGCCGCCGGTGCCACCACGATCAATCTGCCGGACACGGTAGGCTTTACCACGCCGGAAGAAATCCGCGGCATGTTCTCGCGCCTGATCGCCAGCGTGGAAGGTGCCGATACCGTGATCTTCAGCGCGCACTGCCACAACGATCTGGGCCTGGCGGTGGCCAACTCGCTGGCGGCGATCGAAGGCGGCGCACGGCAGGTCGAGTGCACCATCAACGGTATCGGCGAGCGCGCCGGCAACTGCGCGCTGGAAGAAATCACCATGGCACTGAAGGTGCGCGGTGCGTTCTACAACATCGATACCGACATCAACACCCCACGCATCGTCTCCACCTCGCAGTTGCTGCAGCGCCTGGTCGGCATGCCGGTGCAGCGCAACAAGGCAGTGGTCGGCGGCAATGCGTTCGCGCACGAGTCGGGCATCCATCAGCACGGCATGCTGCGCCATCGCGGCACCTACGAAATCATGCGTCCGGAAGACGTAGGCTGGGAGTCCTCGCAGATGGTGCTGGGCCGCCACAGCGGCCGCGCGGCGGTGGAACAGCGCTTGCGTGCCTTGGGGTACCTGCTGGAGGAAGAAGAGGTCAAGCTGGTCTTCGAGCAGTTCAAGGCATTGTGCGAAAAGCAGCGCGTGGTCACCGACGCGGACCTGCAGGCCTTGATGCAGGACGCCACCGTGCAGGAAGGCTATCGCCTGGCGTCGATGACCATCAGCGATGTCGGCAGCCGCGCCAATGCGCTGGTGGAGCTGTCCGACCCGGAAGGCAATCGCGTGGCCGAAACCGCGCAGGGCAATGGCCCGGTGGATGCGCTCTTCGGCGCACTAGCCTCGGCCACCGGTGTGAAGCTGGAGCTGGACAGCTACCAGGTACATAGCGTGGGCATCGGCGCAGATGCGCGCGGCGAAGCCAGCCTGAGCGTGCGCCACGATGGCGTGGAATACGAGGGCACCGGCACCAGCAAGGACATCATCGAAGCCAGCGCCTTGGCGTGGCTGGATGTAGCCAACCGCCTGCTGCGTCAGCGCGAGCGCGGCGTGGTCGCCGGCAAGACGGCTGCGGTGGCGTAATACCGCTCATTCGCTGGACGATGCAAACCTGACGGCCGGCAGCGTGATCTGCCGGCCGTTTTGGTTTTGGTATCCCAACTTTCTTGCAAGTGCGTCGATTTGCTGCGGGCGCCTGTGCGCCTACCGACCCTGGATGCGGCGCCGCGCACCGATCTTGTGGGCGGCATCTGCGGGTTCTGTACGAATGCGTCGGGTTGCTGCAGGCGCTTGCACGCGTACCGACACAGAACAGCCTCGCACACGAGGTCTGCCGGCTTTGTGCGAATGCTTCGGTTTGCTGCGGCTGCTTGCACGCGTGCCGGTGTGGGACACGCCGCAAGTACATCCATGTAGGCTCTGGCGCGGCATCCATGCCGCTCAAGGTCCCACGCCGGCACCCGCGCAAGCACCACCAATTGCTATCGGGTGCGGAAAGAAATGCAGAGGGCATGCTGGCTGCAGGTCCTTCGTAGCGTCCATCCTGGCGCAGTAAGAGCAGATAGATGGCTTACCGATTACGTTGGCCATGAAATCGGCAGGCAACCACACGTGCTTGAAAGCATTGTTTGCCCATCAGCGGCGGCAATGTTGGGAGCGTGGTGTCGCGTCCGGGGGCGGGACCGTGTGGCGGCATGGATGCCGCCACCGAGCCTCCAGGGACGTACTTGCGGCGTGTCCCGACACCGGATGCGGCGCCGCGCTGCCGACCGACTCCGCCTACCGATCAATCTTGTGCACGACATCCGGAGCTCCACGCGAATGCTTCCATTTGCTGCGGGCGCTTGCACGTGTACCGGCGTGGGACACGCCGCAAGTACGTCCGTGTAGGCTCTGGCGCGGCATCCATGCCGCTCAAGGTCCCACGCCGGCACCCGCGCAAGCACCACCGGTTGTTGTCGGTTGCGGAAAGAAATGCCGGGGTCCTGCTTCGCTACAGCTCATTCGTAGCGTCCATCCTGGCGCCGTAAGAGCAGATAGATGGCTTACCGATTACGGTGGCCATGATAGGCAGGCAACCACACGCGCTTGAAAGCATTGCTTGCCGATCAGCGGCGACAATGTTGGGAACGCGGTGCCGCGTCCGGGGGCGGGACCGTGTGGCGGCATCCATGCCGCCACCGAGCCTCCAGGGATGGATTCACGGCGTGTCCCGACACCGGATGCGGCGCCGCGTCACCGACCGACCTGCATGCCGACCAGTCCTGCGCACGCCATCCGCAGGTTCATGCAGATGCTTCGGTCGAACGATGTGATCACGAATCGGTCAACCAAACGAAAGTGGCTATCGTCCGAAGAACGATAGCCACCAGTACAGCCAAGACGCCTCGGGGAAGCGAGCGCTGTTACAGCGCGGCCACCACTGCATCACCCATTGCCACCGTGCTAACCTTGGTCGTGCCTTCCGACCAGATGTCAGCGGTGCGCAGGCCCTGGTCGAGTACCTTGCCGACCGCTTGCTCGATTGCATCTGCTGCAGCAGATTGCGCAAACGTATAGCGCAACATCATTGCCACCGACAGGATGGTGGCCAGCGGATTGGCGATGCCCTTGCCTGCGATGTCCGGCGCCGAGCCATGACACGGCTCGTACATGCCCTTGCTGTTGGCATCCAGCGAGGCCGAAGGCAGCATGCCGATCGAACCGGTGAGCATCGACGCCTGGTCGGACAGGATGTCGCCGAACATATTGTCGGTCACGATCACGTCGAACTGCTTGGGCGCACGCACCAACTGCATCGCCGCATTGTCCACGTACATGTGCGACAGCGCGATGTCCGGATAGTCTTTGGCCACTTCTTCGACGACGGCACGCCACAGTTGGCTCGATGCCAACACGTTGGCCTTGTCGACCGAACACAACTTTTTGCCGCGCAAACGCGCCATCTCGAAGCCGGCCTTGGCGATGCGGCGGATCTCGCTTTCACTGTATGGCAGCGTGTCGTAGGCCTGACGCTCGCCATTTTCCAGCGTGCGCGTGCCCCGCGGCTGACCGAAATAAATACCGCCGGTGAGCTCGCGCAGGATCAGCAGATCCAGTCCGGACACCACCTCCGGCTTGAGCGTGGAGGCATCCGCCAGTTGTGGATACAGCAGTGCCGGACGCAGATTGGCGAACAACCCCAGCTGCGAGCGGATCTTGAGCAGGCCCCGCTCCGGACGCAGCGATGGGTCGATGGTGTCCCATTGCGGCCCACCGACGGCGCCCAGCAGCACCGCGTCGGCAGCGCGTGCGCGCTCCAGCGTTTCGTCGGCCAGCGGGCTGCCGTACTTGTCGTAGGCCGCGCCACCGAGTTCGTCGTACACCAGGGTGAAACCCAGGCCATGCTGCGCATCGATGCGCGTCAGCACCTTGACCGCTTCGGCCATGATCTCCGGGCCAATGCCGTCGCCAGGAAGAATCAGAATCTGCTTGCTCATGCAACCCTCATAAGTTGGCGCCGTAGCGCCCTGAAAATCAACGTGCCGCCCATACCACCAGCACATCCGTGCTGAAGGAACCATCGGCCGCAATCTGAAAATATTCGCGCACTTCGTCTACCGCCGCGCCCTGCAATGCGCGAATGGCCGCGCGCAGCACTTCCGGCGTGCGCATGCGGTCTACCCAGCTCAGATAGTCCAGCTGCAGCCGTTGGCAATGATGCCGCTGCACCTGCAAGCCGGCATCGCCTAGCGTCTGCAACCACTGCGCAACACTGTAGTCACGCACATGGCTGGTATCGCGCAGCAACTCGATCGCCTGCAGGTGCGTATCCAGCAGCGGCAGGCCGGGAGCCACCACGTCGACAAAGGCCGCAATTCCGCCTGGACGCAGCACGCGCCGCACTTCGCGCAGTGCCTGCCCCAGGTCGCTCCAATGGTGCGCCGAGTAGCGGCTGACCACTGCATCCATGCTGCCAGTCTCGAACGGCAGGCGCTCGGCGGCACCTTGCACCGTGCGCACTTGGGTCAGCCCACGCTCTGCGGCGGTGGCCGCTACGACCTCGAGCATGTCGGCAGACAGATCGTAGGCCACCACCTCGGCCATCAGCGGCGCCAGCTGGAAACTCACATGCCCGGCACCGCAGCCCAGGTCGAGCAATCGCCCGTTGCAATGACCCTGCAGACCAGCGCGGAGCTCGGCGAACTCGGCGCCTTGCGCATGCACGTCGCTGTGCAGATAAGCCTGCGCCTGCGGACCGAACTGCGCAGCGACATGCTCGCTCAGCGCACCCGCCTCAGCTGTGGCAACCACGCTCACTGCAGCGCGCCGAACAGCCACGGTTGACGCGCGCGATGGTCTTGCTCGAAGCGACCGATCGCATCGGCGTCCTGCAGGGTCAGGCCGATGTCGTCCAGGCCATTGAGCAGGCAGTGCTTGCGGAATGCATCGATGTCGAAGCCGTATTCCACGCCATCGGGGCGCCGCACGCGCTGTGCGGCCAGATCCACGGTGAGTTGGTAACCCTCGGTGGCCAGGCATTGCTCGAACAAGGCGTCCACTTCCGCTTCGGCCAGCACGATCGGCAGCAGGCCGTTCTTGAAGCTGTTGTTGAAGAAGATGTCGGCAAAGCTGGGCGCGATCACGGTGCGGAAGCCGTATTCGTCCAGCGCCCACGGCGCGTGCTCACGCGAGGAACCGCAGCCGAAGTTCTCGCGTGCCAGCAACACACTGGCACCCTGATAGCGCGGGAAATTGAGCACGAACTCCGGATTGAGCGGGCGCTGGCTGTTGTCGCGACCGGGCTCGCCGATATCCAGATACCGCCATTCGTCGAACAGGTTCGGCCCGAAGCCGGTGCGCTTGATCGACTTGAGGAATTGCTTGGGAATGATCTGATCGGTATCGACATTGGCGCGATCCAGCGGCGCCACCAGTCCGGTGTATTGGGTGAAAGGGGTCATTGGGATGCCGGGAATTGGGAGTGGAGAATGGGGAATTGGCAGAACGGAGACGGGACGGACGTTGCGATTCTCTATTCCCGATTCTCGATTCCCTGCAACGCACGCACATCAACAAAATGCCCGCTGACCGCCGCCGCTGCGGCCATCGCCGGGCTGACCAGATGGGTGCGGCCACCGGCGCCCTGGCGGCCTTCGAAATTGCGGTTGGAGGTGGAGGCGCAGTGTTCGCCGCTGCCCAGCTTGTCCGGGTTCATCGCCAGACACATCGAGCAACCCGGCTCGCGCCATTCGAAGCCGGCGTCCAGAAACACCTTGTCCAGGCCTTCGGCCTCGGCCTGCGCCTTGACCAGGCCCGAGCCGGGGACCACCAACGCCTGCTTGATGGTGGAGGCGACCTTACGGCCCCTGGCGACCGCTGCGGCCGCGCGTAGATCTTCGATGCGCGAGTTGGTGCACGAGCCGATGAACACGCGGTCCAGGCGGATCTCGGTGATCGGCTGGTTTGCGCGCAAGCCCATGTACTTCAGCGCGCGCTCGATCGAGTCGCGCCGGGTCGGATCCTGTTCGGTTGCCGGGTCCGGCACCTGCTGATCCACCGCCAGCACCATCTCCGGCGAAGTGCCCCAGCTGACCTGCGGCTTGATGTCTTCGGCGCGCAGCTCCACCACCGTGTCGAAGTGCGCGTCGGCATCGGAGACCAGCGTGCGCCACAGCGCGACCGCCGCCTCCCAGTCGGCGCCCTTGGGCGCGAACGGGCGACCTTGCACGTAGGCAATCGTCTTTTCGTCCACCGCCACCATGCCCACGCGCGCACCGGCTTCGATGGACATGTTGCAAATGGTCATGCGGCCTTCCATCGACAGGTCGCGGATCGCGCTGCCGGCAAATTCCAGTGCATGGCCGTTGCCGCCGGCAGTGCCGATCCTGCCGATCACCGCCAGCACGATGTCCTTGGCGGTCACACCGAACGGCAGCGTGCCTTCCACCCGCACCTGCATGTTCTTCATCTTCTTGGCGATCAGGCATTGCGTGGCCAGCACATGCTCGACCTCGGAGGTGCCGATGCCGTGCGCCAGCGCGCCGAACGCACCATGCGTGGAAGTGTGCGAATCGCCGCAGACCACGGTCATGCCCGGCAGGGTGGCGCCCTGCTCCGGGCCGACCACATGCACGATGCCCTGGCGCGCATCGTTCATCTTGAACTCGAGGATGCCGAAGTCGTCGCAGTTCTCATCCAGCGTCTGCACCTGCAGCCGCGAGACTTCGTCGGAGATCGACTCCAGCCCGCCCTGGCGCTCGGCACGCGTGGTCGGCACGTTGTGGTCGGGCGTGGCGATGTTGGCGTCGATGCGCCACGGCTTGCGCCCGGCCAGGCGCAGGCCTTCGAACGCTTGCGGCGAGGTCACTTCATGCAGGATGTGGCGGTCGATGTAGATCAGCGACGAACCATCGTCGCGGCGCGTGACCTCGTGCAGGTCCCACAGCTTGTCGTACAGCGTCTTGGCAGTCATTGCGGCGATCCGGTTGGCGGATGGTGGGAGCACCCACCTGGCTGCATTCGATGCTAGGAGCTTGCCTTGGATAACGCAAATTCATATTGTTTATTCAACAAATGAAATTTGGGAATGGCAATGGACCTGGCAAGCCTCAGCGCCTTCGTGGCGATCGCCGAGAGCGGCAGCTTTTCGGCAGCCGGCGAGGCCTTGCATCTCACCCAGCCGGCGGTGAGCAAACGGATCGCCTTGCTGGAAGCGCAACTGTCGGCGCGGCTGTTCGACCGCCTTGGTCGCCAGGTGGTGCTGACCGAGGCCGGCCAGGCCTTGCTGCCGCGTGCGCAACGCATCCTGGCCGAGCTGCAGGACACCCGCCGCGTGCTGGAGCATCTTGGCGCGGCGGTCGGCGGGCGCCTGAGCCTGGCCACCAGCCATCATGTCGGCCTGCACCGCCTGCCCGCCCTGCTGCGCGGCTTCGCTGCGCAACACCCGCAGGCCGCGCTGGACATCCAGTTTCTGGATTCGGAGCTGGCCTATGCCGCGGTGCTGCGCGGCGAGGTGGAGCTGGCGGTCACCACGCTGGCACCGGATACGCGTGCGCCGCTGCGCGCGCAACCGATCTGGTATGACCGCCTGCAGTTCGTGGTGGCGCCAGATCACCCGCTGGCCGCATTGCGCGCGGTGTCGCTGGAAGATGTGGTGGCACATCCGGCGGTGCTGCCGGACCCGGGCACGTTCACCCATCGCATCGTCGCCGGCCTGTTCGCCGAGCGCGCCCTGGTGCCGAGCCTGCGCATGACTACCAACTATCTGGAGACGATCAAGATGCTGGTGTCGGTGGGCCTTGCGTGGAGCGTGTTGCCGGAGCGCATGATCGATCATCAGATCGTGGCGCTGCCGCTGCCCGACGTGGCGCTGTCGCGCGAGCTGGGCTGCGTGACCCATGGCGGGCGCACCCTGTCGCGCGCCGCGCAGGCGTTTGTCGCGTTGTTGCATGCACAGGCGGATCAGCTGCAGACGTGAGCGCAGCAGTCCAGCGCAGCCGGCAACACAGCAGCCTTATTGATCCACCAACCGATCGCGCCCCAGCCGCTTGGCGTGGTACAGACGGCGGTCTGCCAGCGCCAGCAATTCGCGCCGGCTCGGTGCCTCATCGCTCATCGCCATGCCCATGCTGGCGGTGCAGCGCACCGTCGTGCCCTGCGTCTGGACAGCGATCGCGGCGAGCCGCTGGCGCATGCGTTCGAACAACGCGCGCGCCTGTGCCGCGTCCACACCCACTGCCGCGAGCAGAAACTCTTCGCCACCGTGGCGCGCGGCAAAGCACTGTGCCCGATCCTGTTCACTGAGTGCTTCGCCGATCGCGGACAGCACCGCGTCGCCGACCTCGTGGCCGTATTCGTCGTTGATGTGCTTGAAGTGGTCAATATCCATCAGCACCAACGCCAACGGGGCGCCACCGGCGTGCGCATCGTCGAACCATTGCTGCAGGACCCGCTCGGCCTCGCGGCGATTCGGCAAGGCAGTCAGCACGTCATGGCTGGCGCGGTATTCGAGCTGGCGCATCAGCGCTTCGCGCTCCTGGCTGGCCTGCTGCAGCGCGAGGTTCTTGTCGCTCAGCTCGCGTGTGCGTGCGTCGATCACCGTATTGAGCTGGCGCTGCCGGCGGCGATAACTGGCGGTACGCCACAGATAAAACCCGTAGATCAGGCTGCCCAGCCCGAGGATGCCCAGGGCGATCACTTCGCCACGCCGCCACCACGGCGGCGCCAGGGCGATCACCAGGCTGGACTCGCCCAACAGCGCGGTCTGCCGCCAGTCCACCGGCAGCGACATCGCCTGGACACGGAAGCGGAAACGGCCCGGCGGCAGATTGGTGTAGACCGCCTCGCTGGCGCTGTCGGCGTCCACCCAGTCCGGGTCGAAGCCCTCCAGCCGGTAGCGGTAGCGCACCTTGTCCGGGCCACGGAAATTCAACCCGGCATAGCCGATGGCGATGCGCCGGGTCTCCGCACCGAAGCGATGCAGGCCAGTGAGCGGCTGCACCATGCCGTCGACCAGCAGGCGCTCGAACACGATCGGCACGCGATGGCCTTGCAAGGTGCCCACGCGCGCCGGATCGATCACGCCCAGGCCTGCAGCGGTGGGGAACAGCAGCTGCCCGGACTGCGTCATCCAACCGGCCGGCGCGCTGCTGCCGTTGCCCTGATTACCGGGCATGCCGTCGCTGCGATCCACCACCTCCACGCTCAACTGCTCGCGCGTGCCGGCATCGAGCTGGTCGAAGTCGCTGCGCGCGATGCGGAACACGCCATGGTTGCTCGACAACCAAAAATAACCGCGGCCGTCATCGATCACCCGGAACACCTTGTCGCGCGGCAGCCCGACCCGGTGGTCGTAGACGCGAAAGGTCTCACCACTCAGGCGCAGCAGGCCGCGATCGCTGGCGATCCACAGGTCGCCCTTGGCATCGCGCAGGAAGTCGAAGGCGTTCTGCCCGGGAAAATCCTGCTCGCCCAGCCATGCGCGCGTGCTGCCGTTTGCCGACAGCGCGGTCATGCCGCGATCGGTGCCGATCCACACGGTGCCCAGCGTGTCGCGATACAGCACCTGCACCGAGCCATCGGGTACGCCGTCGGCGGCGGTGTAGCGGCGTGCCTTGCCATCGCGCCAGCGCACCAGCCCGGCCGTGGTACCGATCCATAGCGTCTGGCCATCCGGCAATACCGCGCGCACCGACAGCGACGGCAGGCCGTCGGCCGCACCGATGCGCGCCAGCACGCGACCTTGCGCATCCAGCCGCACCACGCCCTGGCTGTAGGTGCCGGCCCAGACGCCGCCATCGCCGGCGTCGGCCAGGGCCAGCACCGACTGCTCCAGCACGCGTCCGCCCTGGTTCGGCACCACCGACACGCGGCTGATCTGACGATTGCGCCAGCGGTCCAGGCCCACCGCGCTGCCCACCCACACGGTACCGTCGCCGGTCTGAAGCACCGTGCGCACATAGTCCGAGGCCAGCCCGTCTTCGTGGGTGATGCCGTGCGCGGCGCCTTCGGCAATGCGGAACAGGCCGTGCGTGCTGCCGACCCAGATCAGGCCCTCGGCGTCTTCCAGCAGCGCCGGGCTGGCGACTCCGGAAATGGCGATCTGTTCGTCCGGCGCATCCGCGCCGCTGTGGACCACCAGCGTGCCCGACGGCAAGCTCATCCACAGATGCCTGCGCCGATCCAGCAGCAATGCATCCACCCGCTGGCCCTGGCGGAACCGCTGCAGGCCACCGCCGCGGCTCCACCACCACACGCCGTCGTCGCCAGCAACCAGCAAGCCGCCCTGACGATCGCCGGCCAGCCGCCGCACCGGTGCGGCGCGCATCCCATGCGTCTTGCCCCAGGCCTCGGCCGCACTGCCATCGTGGGGCAGACGATAGAGTCCGACTTCAGTACCCACCCACAAAGCGCCGTCGCCCTCGGCCGCCAGCGCGGTGATGCGCGCGCGCGGCAGGCCGGCCTGGCGACCGACGTCCACCACCCGCCCGTCCGGCTCGATGCGGTACAGCGTCTGCGGCGTGCCGACCCACAGCGCGCCATCGGCGCGTCGCAGCAGTGCACTGACCGCCAGGTGCCGCGCCGAAGCGTCGCCCAGTTGCTGCCAGTGGCCGTCCTGGTAGTGATAGACGCCATCGAACGCGGTGCCGAACAACATCCCGCCGGTGCTGTCCCGTACCACCACGAACACGCCCCCCAGCTCGACGCCCGGTGTGTTCTGGCGGTCATACACGGTGAAGTCGCGGCCGTTGAAGCGCGCCACGCCTTCCCAGGTACCCAGCCAGATCAGGCCATCGGCGCCCTGCGCCACCGCATGCACCAGATTGTGTGGCAGGCCGTCGTCCATGCTCCAGCGCGTGACGGTGTGATACGCGGTATGGGTCGGCGACTGGGCGCCGGCCGGCCACACGCCGAGCAGGATGCAGGCCAGCAACGCCCATCGCCACAGCAGCCCGGTCCGCCGCACGCATGTGCTGCGGACGCAGCCTGTATGCGCATGCGCCCCGACCCTTTCCACGCTCTCCCATCCCCTCGTTGTGCTGGCAAAAGGGGCTGCCGACATGCGCCGACAGACCGTTAGTCAATCTATCACCGGGGGTTTTTCAGCGCGCTAGGTGGATTCCCCACAAGGATGGGACGCACCATGACACCGGGAGGCATTCAGTTGAAACAATTACCGGCCATAACCAAGCTGGTGCGCAGCTAACGCGGTGGCGCGACCGTTCCTGAGCGCTTCAAAGGGTTTGGCGGGCGGCGAGTATAAATATAGAACCCGATGGTCTAGTATTGACACCATGTCCAGCTCGCCCCCCCTCAAGTCCAAGGCCAAGAGCAACGGCCCCGGACGGCCCAAGGATCTTGGGAAACGCGCCGCCATCCTGGGCGCTGCCCGCACCATGTTCATGGAGCAGGGGTATGCCGGTGTCAGCATGGATGGCATCGCCGCGCAGGCGGGCGTGTCAAAGCTCACGGTCTACAGTCATTTTGGCGACAAGGAGAGCCTGTTTTCCGAGGCGATCCGTGCGCAATGCCAGCACATGATGCCGGACGACCTGTTCGACCACGCCCCCAAGGGCGCGCTGCGCGATCAGCTGATCGAAATCGCCGACGCCTTCTTCGCCATGGTCAGCACCGACTCGGCCATTGCCACCCACCGCATGATGATGGCGCCCGGCACCGGCGACGTACATGTGCGCGAGATGTTCTGGGACGCCGGCCCCAAGCGAACCCAGCAGGCGCTGGCCCATTTCCTATCCGCACGCGTGGCCGATGGCCAGCTGAAGATCGACGATGTGGCGCGTGCGGCCTCGCAGTTCTTCTGCCTGCTCAAGGGCGAGCTGTATGCGCTGATGATGTGCGGCCTGCATGGCCAGCCCACCCGCGCGCAGGTGGACGAGCACCTGCAGGCCAGCGTGGATTTCTTTTTGAGGGCGTATGCGCCGCGCTGACCGCCCCCGGCCTTTGGTGGCGATGACTTCCGGCACTGCGCCGTTTGGCGGCGCGCAGCGATGCTAGATGCGCCAGTTGCCCCGTGCACCGGTAAAATGCCTGCCCCACCGCGTTGGATAACCGCACCATGACGATCGATTTCTCCCAGGCCCGCGAAAAGATGGTCGAACAGCAGATCCGGCCGTGGGACGTGCTGGACCTGCGCGTGCTCGAGGTGCTGGCGCGCCTGCCGCGCGAAGCCTTCGTGCCCGAGGCCTACAAGACCCTGGCCTATGTCGACGTGGAAATCCCGCTGTCGGCCGGCCACAAGATGATGAAGCCGGTGGTGGAAGGCCGCATGTTGCAGGCGCTGGATCTGCAGCCGGGCGAAGACGTGCTGGAAATCGGCACCGGCAGCGGGTTTTCCACCGCCTGCCTGGCCGCGCTGGCCCGCGAAGTGCTGAGCCTGGAGATCGACCCGGCATTGGCCGCCGCTGCACGCGCCAATCTGGACAGCAGCGGCCTGGGCAGCAACGTGCGGATCGAGACCGCCGACGTGTTCGGCTGGCAGAGCGAGCGCCGCTTCGACGCCATCTGTGTGACCGGCGCGGTCGAGTCGCTGCCGACGCAATGGCTGCAGTGGCTGCGCCCGAACGGTCGGCTGTTCGTGGTGCGTGGTCACGATCCGGTGATGGAAGCGGTCCTGGTCCGTGGCGACGTCAACGCGCCGCGCATCGAATCGTTGTTCGAAACCGACCTCGCCTATCTGCAGGGCGCCGCACCGACGCCCCGATTCCAATTCTGATTCCCAAGGAAGCTTCCCCGATGATCCGCCGATCCCTCGTCCTGGCGCTGGCCGCCGCCCTGTCTCCGATGGCCGCGAACGCCACCGATCTGCTGCAGGTCTACGAAATGGCCCGCAACGGCGATCCGCAGCTGGCAGTGGCCGAGTCCACCCGCCTGGTCAACCGGGAAGGTCAGGTGCAGGCGCGTGCGGCGTTGTTGCCGCAGCTGGATGGTAGCGCTGGCTTCACCCAGTCGCATCGCGAACTGGAAGGCCAGCCGGGGCGCTCCACCACTAAACAACGCCAGTACGCGATTCAGGGTAGCCAGACCATTTTCAATTGGGCGCAGTTCTCCAACCTGCGTGCACAACGCGAAGTGGCCAAGGCGGCAGACTTCACCCTGGAATCGGCCAACAATGATCTGATCACGCGGACCTCGGCGGCATATTTCCAGGTGCTGGTCGGCATTGAGTCGCTGGCGGCAGCCGAGACCAACGAAGCGGCGGCCAAAAAGCAGTTCGACTACGCCGACAAGCGTCTGGAAGTGGGCCTGGCACCGATCACCGACGTGCACGAAGCGCGTGCTCAGTATGACCAGGCGCGCGCCGACACCATCAATGCCCGCAATACGCTCAAGGATTACTACCAGGCACTGACCGAGCTTACCGGCCAGCCCGTCGTCGGCTTGCGCGCGTTGCCGGAAGAATTCCGCCCGGAAGTACCTGCTGCCTACAGCAATGTGGATCAGTTGGTCTCCACTGCCATCGCCGATAACCCGGCGTTGAAGGCGCAGCAGCTGCAGGTCAGTGCCGCCGAGGCGCAGGTTAGTGCCGCGCGCGCTGGCCACCTCCCGACACTGAACCTGTCCGGCAGCATGGGACGAACCAATAGCTGGGGCGGTGCCACCGATATCGATACAGCTGCCGGCAACTTCACGACCAATAATCGCAACATTGATACCGATTCGATCGGCATCACGCTGTCGATTCCGATCTTCGCTGGCGGTGCCACCCAGTCGGCCGTGCGTCAGGCGCTGTCGCAGCGCGATATCCAGCAGGACACCTACGAGCAGCAGAAGCGCGCGCTGGATCGCAACACGCGCAATGCCTACCAGACCGTGGTCGCCGGCATCAGCGAAGTGGAAGCACGCCGCCTGGCCGTGGTCTCCGCACAGGCCGCATACGACGCCTCGCAGGTGGGCCTGGAAGTCGGTACGCGCACCGTGCTGGACGTGGTGCAGAACCAGCGCACCTTGTTCCAGGCGCAGTTGAACTATGCGCAGTCGCGCTACAACTTCCTGCAGAACCGTCTGCTGCTGGGCCAGGCGATCGGCAAGCTCGACATCACCGACCTGCAGGACGTGAACCGCCTGCTGTCGCAGGATGCCGAGTCCAAGCTGCAGGGCAGTGGCTCGCTGCAGTAATGCAGGCGGATAGGTAACTAAAAAGGCGGGCGCAGGCCCGCCTTTTTTATGTCCGATGCACACGCGTACCTGGCTGCGTGCGATCCCTGCGATAACTGCGGCATTAGCAGCTGATCTGCGACTTGGCTGCAGGGCCCTTGCCCGCCCACCATCGCGGGACACGCTGCAAGTACGTCCCTGTAAGCTCTTACGCGGCCTCCATGCCGCGTCAGGTCCCGCGACAGTGAACGGGCAAGGACCAGTCAAGGTGGTCGGTGTGCAGGTTTGCAAGCAATTTCAACAAAGCAACCGGCGAACTCTCTGCTGCGGTGTCCTCGCCGGTTGCGGGACCGTGCGGCGGCATGGATGCCGCCACCGAGCCTCCACGGTCGGATTCACGGCATGTCCCGCGAGCGGCGAGGACACCGCACGCTGGAACAATGCGGCTTGAGACTCTCCAGATGACGCTCAAAGCGGCTGATAACACGACTGCGCGATCGCCACGTCCTGTTGGCACTCCAAGCTCGTTGGATGACGCGCATTAGCGTGACTGCGGCAGGATCACTGCTACGCTGCAGTGCAGGCGCAGTGACATTCTCAGGACGCCGCGCCCTCGCTCACCACCGGCGGCAGGTCCGGCGCGATCTGCACCAGCGTCCGCGCCACCGCGCCCTTGCCATTGGCGACCAAGGCGAGCCCTGCCGCGGCCATCGCCTCGCGCTGGGCAGGGTCGCCGAGCAGGCGCGCAAGATCGTGGTAGACGCTGTCGGCATCGTCGCAAATGGCCACCGCATCGGCCTCGCGCATGCGCCGCGAAATCTCCGAGAAATTGTGCAGATGTGGGCCGGTGACTGCCGGCGTGCCGACTGCTGCCGGTTCGAGCAGATTGTGCCCGCCGATCGGCTGCAGGCTGCCGCCGACGAAGGCGACCTGCGCGCAGGCGTAGAAGCTCATCAGCTCGCCCAGGGTATCGATGACAAACACCTTGTCGCGCGCCTGCGGCCATTGCTGGCTCTTGCGTGTGGACACGGCCCAGCCACGCTCGCGCGCCACGGCCTCGACCTTGGGAAAGCGCTCCGGGTGGCGCGGCGCCCATAACATCAGCAGGTCAGGAAACTGCAGCAGCAGGCGCGCATGGATGTCGGCCACGGCCGCTTCCTCGCCTTCGTGCGTGCTGGCGGCAATCCACACCGGCCGCGTTGCCGGCACATGCGTGCGGAACTGTGCGACCAGGGCCTGCAACTGCGCAGGTGCGGCGATATCGAATTTGAGATTGCCCAGTGCGATCACCTGGTCGGGCCGCGCACCCAGCGTGATGAAGCGTTCGGCATCGTCGTGCGACTGCGCCGCCACGCAGATGACGCTGCGCAGCGCGCGGCTGATCAACGGCGCCAGCAGGCGATAGCCACGCAGCGAGCGCGCCGACAGCCGCGCATTGAGGATGTACACCGGAATCCTGCGGTCGCGGCAGCCGAACAACATGTTCGGCCACAGTTCGGTTTCCAGGATCAACGCCAGGCGCGGGCGGAAATGCTCCAGGAACCGGCCGACGCTGCCGGGTACGTCGTAGGGCAGATACACGTGGTCCACTGCATCGCCCCAGACCGCGCGCACGCGCTCGGAGCCGGTGGGGGTGATGGTGGTGATGACCCAGCGGATATCCGGACGCTGCGCGCGCAAGGCGTTGACCAGCGGCGCGGCGGCATTGACCTCGCCCACCGACACCGCATGCACCCATACGCGCGGGCGACCGCAGGCATGCGTGTAGGAGGCATAGCGCTCGTTCCAGCGGTTGAAGTATTCGCGCACGCGAAAACCGCGCCACACCAGGTGGTACACCGTCACCGGCAGCAACAGGTACAACAGCGCCGAGTACAGTCCGCGCAACAGCCATTCGATCGGGTCTTTCCGCATCGCTGCAGGATACGGGAGCGTTGCGGCGTGCGCATGTGCACGCCGACGCGCGCGCGTGATCCCTTAGAATTGACGCATGTCCGAACCCGCCAACGTCGCTGTCCGCCCCTCCCTGCGCAACCCCAGGCACTGGCCGATGTATCTGGCCCTTGCCGTCATGGTGATCGCCGGGCGCCTGCCCTGGACACTGCAGCGCGCGCTCGGCCGTGGCGTGGGCTGGATCGCGATGCGCCTGGCCGGCACGCGCCGGCGCGCTGCCGAGGTCAACCTCGCGCTGTGTTTTCCCGAACAGGACGATGCCTGGCGGGCGCGGCTGTTGTGCGACAGTTTCGATGCGCTGGGCGTGGGCCTGTTTGAATTCGCGCGTGCCTGGTGGGGCAGCATCGATGCCATCCGTCCGGGCGTGCAGGTCGAAGGGCTGGAACATCTGCAGCGTCTGCAGGAACAAAAGCGCGGCGTGTTGCTGGTGTCCGGCCACTTCATGACGCTGGAGATGTGCGGGCGGCTGCTATGCGATTACGTGCCGCTGGCCGGCATGTACCGCAGGCATCGCAACCCGGTGTTCGAGTGGGCGGTCAAGCGCGGGCGGCTGCGCTATGCCACGCACATGTTCGCCAACGAGGATCTGCGCGCCACCATCAAGCACCTCAAGCGCGGCGGTTTCCTGTGGTACGCGCCGGATCAGGACATGCGCGGCAAGGACACCGTGTTCGTGCCGTTCTTCGGGCATCCGGCCTCCACCATCACCGCCACCCACCAGTTGGCGCGGCTGACCGGCTGCGCGGTGGTGCCGTACTTCCATCGGCGCGAAGGTGGCCGCTACATCCTCAAGATCGCACCGCCGCTGGCAGACATCCCCTCCGACGATGTGATCGCCGATACCGCGCAGGTCAATGCGGCGATCGAGGACATGGTGCGCGAGGCGCCGGACCAGTACCTGTGGATCCATCGGCGCTTCAAGCGCCAGCCGGGCGGGCGCAGCGAATTTTATCGCTGATGTCGGCGGGCCTCAGGCCTGCGCTGCGTGCAGCCGCAGCAGCGCACGGACGTGCGGCGAGTCAGCGCGGCGGCGGCTGATCTGCGTCGTCGTTGAGCAAGGCACCGGCATACAGGCCGGCCAGCATCAGGCTCAGCCCGCCCCAGAAGCTGGAATAGAACGCCAGATGCGTATTGAGCGGGAACACGGTTGCCACCAGCGCGATCATTGCCGGGCGTGCCTGCGCGCGCGCGGCCGGGCTGGAATAGCGCCACGCGCGCCAGGCCTGGGCCGCACCGGCCAGCCACAGCAGCAAACCGATCACCCCGGTTTCGGCCAGGATTTCCAGCACGATCTGGTGCGCATGGAAGGCCGGCCCGTCGCCCCATGCCGGCGCCTGCGCGGGGGCCGGATTGCAGGCCGGATACGCCTGCCGAAATCCGCGTGCGCCCACGCCATTGAGCGGATGCGCGCGGATCATGCATAGCGCCGCGCCCCAGATCTGCGCACGCCCGGACAGGGCCTGGTCGACGCCCTGCTCGCCATCGCTAAAGGCCAGGGCGGTGCGCTGGATCCGCTCGCGCGCCTGCGGCGCCACCGCCACCACGCCGGCCGCCAGCAGCGCGCCGATCAGCGCCACTCCCAGCAGACGACGGCCACCCAGCAACTGCCAGCCGGACAGCAGCACGATCACGCCGTAGGTGATCCACGACGCCCGCGAACCGGCCAGCACCAACACCACCCCGACCGCCGCCGCAGCGCCTGCCCAGGCCCAGGCATGGCGCCGGCCAAGCGCCAGCAACAGGAAGGGCGACAGGCTGGCCAGGGTCTGGCCGAACTTGAGGTTGCACGGCCCCAGCACGCCGCTGAGGCGGTCGACCAGGGCCAGCTCCTGCGGCGTGCACAGGCCATGCCCGCTGATCAGCTGCTTGATCTGATCCAGGCCGAAGAACAACGGGCTGTTGCCGAAC
Organism: Xanthomonas sp. WHRI 7064; assembly: GCF_040202355.2. NCBI lineage: Bacteria > Pseudomonadati > Pseudomonadota > Gammaproteobacteria > Lysobacterales > Lysobacteraceae > Xanthomonas > Xanthomonas sp. WHRI 7064. The sequence goes on from NZ_CP167821.1 coordinate 3,816,902, forward strand.
GCGGCCTGCAGCAGCGCATCCAGCGTCCACACCGCGCCGATCACTGCCAAGCCGGTGAAGGTGCGCCGACGCCGCTGCGCATTGGCCACCGCGATCGCGCACAACCACATGAAAGGCAGATAGCGCAGATCGGTGGCCGACTTGCGCAGCGCGCGGCCCACGTCCACCGCATCGAACGCCGACAGCATCTGCGGCAACCAGTACGCGAAGAACAACACGCTGGTCAGCGCCCAGGCCGCACCGCTGAGCAGCCGGGTGCCGCCGCGGAACCGCGCGTGCAACAGGCGATACGCCGCAAACAGCGCGCCCAGCGACAACACCGTCTCGGCCAGCCCGGGCGTGGGCCACAGGGCCACGAACAAGATCACCCACAGCGGCGCCCAGCGACCGGCATCGGGCGTCAGCACGGACGCGGGAGGGATGGCCTCAGCGGCGGAGTTCGTCATAGACCTTCAGGGTGGCCGCTTGCATGGCCTGCAACGTATAGGGAAGCACGGCGGGCGCTGTCGGCGCCTGCTGCAGCAAATGAAGCGCCTGGGTGCGCAAGGCAGCGGCATCGAAGGCCGGTACCGCGCCGCCGGGTTGCAATTCGGCCAGCAGCTCGCCGACGCCGCCATGCGCCCACCCCAGCACTGGCCGGCCTACCGACAAGGCCTCCACCACGGTGCGGCCGAAGGCCTCGGGTTTGCGCGACAGCTGCAGCACCAGATCGCTGGCGGCATAGGCCTCGGCGATGCGTGCGGTGGGTTCGGTGAAGGCGACCGCCTCGGCCACGCCCAGTCTGGTGGCCTCGGCTTCCAGCTCGCGCAGATAGGCCTGGCGGCCCGGCTCGCGCGCGCCCGGCAGCCACAACCAGGCCGGCACGCCGGCAGCGCGCACGTCGGCAAGCAGTTGCAGACCGTCGGTGTGCCCCTTCAGACGGGTGCCGCGCCCGGGCAGCAGCAGCAGTGGTGCATCGGCCGGCAAGCCGGGCAGCATGCTCTGTGCCCAGGTGCGCGCGTGGCGATCCGGACGCGGGCGACGCGGAAACTGCGCGATATCGACACCGCGCGGTATCGTGCGCAAGCGCGCGCTGTCGGTCTGAGGATAGTGCGTGCAGACGTACTCGCGCACCGTCTGCGACACGCAGATCACCCGCTCGCCGTAGGTCATCACCGCGCTATAGCGGCTGGGCGAGTTGAGCCCGTGCACGGTGGTGACAAAGCGCGGCCGCGTGGCTGGCGGCATGCCGCGCAACGCGTACCAGCCCAGCCAGGCTGGCAGGCGCGAACGCGCATGCACGATGTCGGCGCCCAGTTCGGCGAACAGCCGGCGCAGGCCGATCACGTGGCGCAAGGTCAGCAGCGACTTGCGCCCGATGTCCAGGGTGAGATGTTCGCCACCCGACTCCAGCAGCGGCTGGACCAGGCGACCGCCGGCCGACACCACCACCGCGCGGTGGCCGGCGCGCACCAGCGCGGCGGCGATTTCCAGGGTGGAGCGCTCGACGCCGCCGGACTGCAGCGCCGGCAGCAGTTGCACCACGGTCAGGCGGTGCATCCGGCCAGGATCAGTCGGCGAGCACGAACAGCGCGCCGCAATACGGGCACTTGGCTTCGCAGTTGGGCTCGTCTTCGATCGGCAGGTACACGCGCGGATGCGAGTTCCACAACGCCATCTGCGGCGTCGGGCAGCTCAGCGGCAGATCGCTGCGATGCACGGTGTAGCGCGATTCGGCATTGGCGGGCGCGGTGGCGGTCTGGCTCATGGCGGCACGATCGTAAAGGCAAGGCAGAGCGCGGATTCTAGCAGCCTGCGTGGTGATCGGCCCATTGAGCGGGCGACGCCGGTTTGGGTGGAGATGGTCTCGGCGCCAGCGCGGGCGCCGGCAACCTTGAGAGATGCGGCAGGTCCGGCAGCGCCAGACCACCCCACACGGACATCGCGCTTATCATCGCCTGACCATGGCGCACCGCCCCGTGCCTGCGCCCCGTGTCCGGATCGCACGCAGCACTCGGCCGGACCTGCCCTGCGGTATCGCACCCAAGGAGACATCGCCACGTGACCTCGTCTGTTGTGCTGTTGCACCCGCGTGAGCTGTGGCTCCGGCTGGTTGTCGCCCTGGGCTGCGCCGCGCCGCTGTCGGTGAGCGCGGCGATTGAGTTTTCGACCTCGTTCGAGCCCGGACAGCCGTTGCCGGTGAGCGCGGCGGCAGGCGATGTGCAGATTGCCATCGGCACCGGCCCGGCCGCGCCGTATGCGGCCAAGCCCAACGCCGGCTACAGCGGTGCGCATGCATTGCGGTATCAAAGTCATGCCGCTGGTGGGCGGCGCACCCTGTTTACCGCCGATGTGCCGATCAGTGCCGATACGACGCTGTCGTGGCTGGTATTGCCGGAGAGTGTGGGCGGCGAGCATGTGGCATCGACCTATGTGTCCCTGGATCTGCTGCTGGACGACGGCACGCGCGTGTCTGCCAGCGCTGCGCGGGATCAGCATGGCGTCGCGCTGGCTGCGCAGGCGCAAGGCGACTCGAAGACGCTGTATCCGCAGCAATGGGCGCGCAAGGCGGTGCGGCTAGGCGACGTGCCCGGCCTGCGTGGCCGCCGTGTGCGTGCGATCGAGCTGGACGTTGCGCCGCCCGCAGGCGCGACCAGTGCCGGTTGGATCGACGATATCGCGCTTGCCGAGGTACCGTTGACGCCGGCAACGCGTCCGTCGGATTGGGTGCTGACCACGCGCGGCACGCAGTCCAATGGCACGTTCTCGCGCGGCAATAATTTCCCTGCAACGGCCGTGCCGCATGGCTTCAACTTCTGGACGCCGGTGACCGATGCGGGCACGCTGACCTGGCTGTATCGCTGGAACGAACACAACGATGCGGACAATCGCCCGCGCCTGCAGGCGTTGTCGCTCAGCCATCAGCCCAGCCCGTGGATGGGCGACCGCCAGACCTTTCAGGTGATGCCGTCGTTGGCCGCCGGCGTGCCGCCAGCCGATCGCAAACAACGTGCGCTGGCGTTTTCGCATGCCAATGAAACTGCGCGTCCCTATCGCTACGCGCTGCAGTTGGATAACGGGATCCAGGCCGAGATCGCACCGACCGACCATGCCGCGCTGTTCCGCTTTCGCTTTCCGGCGCAGGGCGATGCCAATCTGGTGTTCGACAATGTGGACGCGCGCGGCACGCTGCGCCTGGATGCAGCAACACAGACGCTCTCCGGCTACACCGATGTGCGTAGCGGACTATCGACCGGCGCCACGCGCATGTATGTCTATGCCAGCTTCGACACGCCGTGGAAAACCAGCGGCCTGAGCGACACCGGCCGGCCCACCGGCTGGATCAAGTTCGATCCAGGCAGCACCCGGCAGGTGCAGATGCGTATTGCCACCTCGCTGATCTCGCTGGATCAGGCCAGGCACAACCTGGCCCTGGAAATCGCGCCGCAGGCAACATTCGAGCAGGTTGCCACGCGTGCGCAGGACGCCTGGGATGCGTTGCTGGGACGCCTGAAGGTGCCCGATGCCACCGCCGACCAGAAGACCACGCTGTACTCCAACCTGTACCGCCTGCACCTGTATCCCAACTCCGGCCACGAGAACGTCGGCAGCGCCAGCGCACCGGACTGGCGTTACGCCAGCCAGAGCAGCTGGTCGGACGACAACATCGATGCCAGCGCGGTGCGCAGCTTTGCACCGATCCGCGATGGCCGGGTCTATGTCAACAACGGCTTGTGGGACACCTTTCGCACCGCGTGGCCGGCGTACGCCTTGTTCGCCCCCGACGATGCCGGTGCGCTGGTGCAAGGCTTTCTGGAGCAGTCGCGCGCGGGCGGCTGGGTGGCGCGCTGGTCGTCGCCCGGCTATGCCGATCTGATGGTCGGCACCAGTTCCGACGTGGCCTTTGCCGATGCCTGGCTCAAGGGCGTGCAGGGCTTCGATCCGCTCGAGGCGTATGTTGCCGCACGCAAGAACGCCACCGTGGTGGCGCCCGACAGGCATGTCGGCCGCAAGGGCATGGCGCGTTCCACCTTTCGCGGTTATGCCGATACCGACACCCACGAAGGCATGTCGTGGTCGATGGAAGGCGCGCTCAACGACTTCGGTATCGCCAACATGGCCGATGCGCTGGCCACACAGGCGAAAACAGCCACGGCGCGCGAGCGTTACGCGACTGAGGCTTTGTATTTCCGTCACCGCGCGGCGGGCTATTCGGCATTGTTCGATCCGGCGATCGGGTTCTTCCAGGGCCGCACCCCGGACGGCAACTGGCGCGTGGACGCGGCACGGTACGATCCGCGTGTCTGGGGCCACGATTACACCGAGTCCAGCGGCTGGACGTTTGCGTTCACCGCACCGCACGATGGGCAAGGCCTGGCCGCGTTGTATGGAGGACGCGCCGGTCTGGCAGCGAAGCTGGATACGTTCTTCGCCACCCCCGAGACCGCCGAGGCCAGGTTCGCCGGCTCTTACGGCTCCACCATTCACGAGATGACCGAAGCGCGCGACGTGCGCATGGGCATGTACGCGCACAGCAACCAGACCGCGCACCATATCCCGTGGATGTACCTGTACGCCGGGCAGCCGTGGAAGACGCAACGCCTGACCCGCGAGATCCTGGCGCGCCTGTACCTGGGCAGCGAGATCGGCCAGGGCTACCCCGGCGATGAGGACAATGGCGAAATGTCGGCGTGGTATCTGTTCGCAGCAATGGGGCTGTATCCGTTGCGCATGGGCACGCCGGAGTATGTGATCGGCTCGCCGCTGTTCAAGCACGCCAGCCTGCGCTTGCCCAACGGCGGGACGCTGACGGTCAATGCGCCGCAGAATTCGCCGCAAAACGTCTACGTGCAATCGCTCAAGGTCAACGGCAAGCCCTGGCGCAAGACCTGGTTGCCGCATGCAGACATCGCTGATGGTGCGACGCTGGACTTCGTCATGGGGCCGACGCCCTCGCGCTGGGGTACCGGGCCGGACGATGCGCCGCCATCGCTGACGCCTGCGGGTGAACGCCCTGCCCCGTTGCGCGATGTGCTCGGAGACACGGCGCGCATCACCCTGCCCGATGGAGCCGATGTCGCGGCGCTGCATGACGACGATGCGGGGACGGTCGCTGCAGTTGCATCGGCATCGGCACTGACGTTCAGCGGCATGGCGCGCGGCACGCCGACGCTTTACACACTGACCAGCGGCAACGCGGCGATTGCTGCAAGCGGATGGACGCTGGAAGCGCGTATGGCAGATGGTGTGTGGAAGGTGGTCGATCAGCGCCGCGAGGAAACGTTTGACTGGCCATTGCAGACGCGGCCGTTTCGCATTGCTGCACCTGGTGCGTATGAAGAGTATCGGCTGCGATTCAGCGCACCTGCGAAACTGCAGCTTGCGGAGATCGAGTTGTTAGGGGTGGAGCCTGCGGTGCGTTGAGGCGCCGGTCTCGCATCGCTGGTCGCGCTGCTTTCTGCAGGCAGGTGACTGCAGGATGCAGGCACCTGCTCACGCAATTGACGGAATTGCACGGGGCTACCGGAGCGGGGTTTCGCTGCAACGTCAGCAGCGCTGGTGAGCCGTACCCTTCCCCCCAACCCCCGCTCCGCGCCCCGGCCCGCGCTTGCGGCGCGGGCGCTTCAAGGCACGCGTGCCAGTAGCGCGCAAGCAGTGCCTTGTCGCCCCGATGGGAGAGGGGCGTTGGCGCGGCACGTGGGGTGCCGCTAGCGATCGGTCTTTGATGTTTTCCCGGTGGGGGGATCTCAACCGCTATTTTTTTCGCTGGCGTTCTTCTCGGCATCGCGCTGCCGGCGGATCTGCGCATCCACCGCTGCGATCGCGGTCATGTTCATCACCCGGCGCGAGGTGGCGCTGGTGGTGAGGATGTGCACCGGCTTGGAGATGCCCATCAGGATCGGGCCGATCGCCACGCCGTCGGTGAACACGCGCACCAGGTTATAGGCGATGTTGGCCGCCTCCAGGTTCGGCAGCACGAACAGGTTGGCGCGGCCCTTGAGCGTGCTGTTGGGCATGATCTGCTTGCGCAGCGCCTCGTCCCAGGCGGTGTCGCCCTGCATTTCGCCGTCGATGTTGAGCTCGGGCTTGCGCTTGAGCAGGGCTTCGCGCACTTGGCGCATCTTCAGCGCATCGCGCGAGTCGTGGCTGCCGAAGTTGGAGTGCGACAGCAGCGCGATATTGGGCTCGATGCCGAACAGCTTCAGGCGGTACGCAGCCTGCAGCGTCGCTTCGACCACCTGCTCCACGGTCGGGTCTTCCTGCACGTGCGTGTCCAGGAAGAAGAACACGCCCAGCTGGTTGATCACGCCGGTCATCGCCGAGGTGGAGCTCACCCGCGGCTCCAGCGGAATCACGCTGCGTGCGTAGCCCAGCTTCTTGTGGAAGCGGCCGACCACGCCGGACAGCATCGCATCGGCTTCGCCACGCGCCACCATCACCGCCGCGATCAGGGTCGGACGCGAGCGCATCAGTTCCTTGGCGGCGGTGACGGTCACGCCGCGACGCTCGGTGAGCGCGTGGTAGTACTGCCAGTATTCGTTGAAGCGGGGATCGTCGAGGATGTTGGTGATCTCGAAATCCACCCCGGCGGTCAGACGCAGGCCCATGCGCTCGATGCGCGCCTCGATGACGTCCGGGCGGCCGATCAGGATGGGGAACGCCAGGCCTTCGTCGACCACGTTCTGCACTGCGCGCAGCACCACTTCCTCTTCGCCCTCGGCATACACCACGCGCTGCTTGTCGGCGCGCGCGCGGTCATAGACAGGCTTCATCATCAGGCTGGTGCGGTAGACGAACTGGCCGAGCTTGTCGCGATAGGCCTCCATGTCGGTGATCGGGCGCGTGGCCACGCCCGAATCCATCGCCGCCTGCGCAACGGCGGACGACAGCTCCACCAGCAGGCGCGGGTCCAGCGGACGCGGAATCAGGTATTCCGGGCCGAAACTCGGGGTCTCGCCGCCATAGGCCGCGCCCAGGTCGGAGGCTTCGCGCCGCGCCATCGCCGCAATCGCCTTGACGCAGGCGATCTTCATTTCCTCGTTGATGCCGGTGGCACCCACGTCCAGCGCGCCGCGGAACAGATACGGGAAGCACAGCACGTTGTTGATCTGGTTCGGGTAGTCCGAACGGCCGGTGCCGATGATGCAGTCCGGACGCACCGCCTTGGCCGCTTCCGGGGTGATTTCCGGGTTGGGATTGGCCAGCGCGAAGATCACCGGTTGGCGCGCCATGCTGACGACCATCTCCGGCTTGAGGATGCCGGCCGCCGACAGGCCAAGGAAGATATCCGCGCCCTCGACGATCTCGGCCAGGGTGCGCTTGTCGGTGTCGCGCGCATAGCGCTGCTTGTCCGGGTCCAGGTCGGTGCGGCCGGTGTGGATCACACCGTCGCGGTCCAGCGCCAGGATGTTCTCCGGCTTCAGGCCCAGCGAGACCAGCATGTTGACGCAGGAGATACCGGCCGCGCCCATGCCGGTGGTGGCCAGCTTGACCTCTTCGATCTTCTTGCCGGTGACCACCAGCGCGTTGAGCACGGCGGCGCCGACGATGATCGCGGTGCCATGCTGGTCGTCATGGAACACCGGGATGTTCATGCGCTCGCGCAGCTTGCGCTCGACGATGAAGCACTCCGGCGCCTTGATGTCTTCCAGATTGATGCCGCCGAAGGTCGGCTCCAGGCTGGCGATGATGTCGACCAGCTTGTCCGGGTCGTTCTCGTTGATCTCGATGTCAAACACGTCGATGCCGGCGAACTTCTGGAACAGCACGCCCTTGCCTTCCATCACCGGCTTGGAGGCCAGCGGACCGATGTTGCCCAGGCCCAGCACGGCGGTGCCGTTGGTGATCACCGCCACCAGATTGCCGCGCGCAGTGAGCTCGCTGGCCTGGGTGGGTTCCTCGACGATCGCCTCGCAGGCGAAGGCCACGCCCGGCGAATACGCCAGCGACAGATCGCGCTGGGTCAGCATCGGCTTGGTCGCGGTGACCTTGATCTTGCCGGCCGGCTGCTGGCGGTGGTAGTCGAGGGCGGCCTGTTTGAAGTCGTCGTTGGACATCGGCTGTGTGGGTCTCGAAGGCGCAGGAGGGCTGAATTCTACCCTCCTGCCTGAACAAGGGCCTGTCGCGCAGCTGTCGGCGTGGCAGGAAGATCGCAGGCTGCAGCGCGTCGTGCGCGGCGGCCGGTGTGGGCTGGAAGCGGAAACGGCCCTGCACCCCGCCGGCAGCGCCGACGGAATACAGGGCCGTAGGAAGCATCAGCGTGCGCTGATCGGGGCAACGACGTCGGTCGAGGCCACCGGTGCCTGCAGCGGCGGCGAGCCGCCATCCAGCACCAGCTTGAGCTGGTCGCGGTCCAGCGCATTTTCCCAGCGCGACACCACCACGGTGGCGACTGCGTTGCCGATGAAGTTGGTCAGCGAGCGGCACTCGCTCATGAAGCGGTCCACGCCCAGGATCAACGCCATGCCGGCCACCGGCACGTCCGGCACCACCGACAGCGTGGCGGCCAGGGTGATGAAGCCGGCACCGGTCACGCCAGCCGCGCCCTTGGAGCTGAGCATCGCCACCGCCAGCAGGGTGATCTGCTGGCCCAGGCTCAGGTCCACATTGGTGGCCTGGGCGATGAACAATGCGGCCAGGGTCATGTAGATGTTGGTGCCATCCAGATTGAACGAGTAACCGGTCGGCACCACCAGGCCCACCACCGACTTCTCGCAGCCGGCCTTTTCCATCTTTTCCATCAACGACGGCAGTGCCGACTCCGACGAGGAGGTCCCCAGCACCAGCAGCAGTTCGGCCTTGAGGTAGCGAATCAGCTTGAGCACCGAAAAGCCGCACAACCGGCACACGATGCCCAGGATCACCAGCACGAAGAACAGCGAGGTCAGGTAAAACGACCCCACCAGCCAGGCCAGGTTGACCAGCGATTCCACCCCGTACTTGCCGATGGTGAAGGCGATCGCACCGAATGCACCGATCGGCGCGGCCTTCATCAGCATGTGCACCAGGCGGAACACCGGCGCGGTCAGCGCTTCCAGGAAGCTCAGCACCGGGCGGCCACGCTCACCGACCAGCGCCAGCGCGATCCCGAACAGCACCGCCACGAACAGCACCTGCAGGATGTTGCCATCGACGAACGCGCTGACCAGCGTGGCCGGGATGATGTCCATCAGGAAGCCGACCAGGCTCAGCTCGTGCGACTTCTGCACGTAGGTGTTGACCGCGCTCTGGTCCAGCTCGGCCGGGTTGATGTTCATGCCGGCGCCGGGCTGCACCACGTGCGCCACGATCATGCCCACGATCAACGCCAGCGTGGAGAAGAACAGGAAGTAGGTCATCGACTTGGCGAAGACCCGGCCCACCGTCTTGAGGTGGGTCATGCCGGCGATGCCGGTGACGATGGTCAGGAAGATCACCGGGGCGATGATCATCTTCACCAGCTTGATGAAGGCATCGCCCAGCGGCTTCAGGCTTTCGGCGAAGGCCGGCTCGAAGTGGCCCAGCAGGGCACCCAGGACGATCGCCACCACCACCTGGAAATACAGCTGACGGTAAAACGGGACGGGCGCCGGCAAGGGGCCGGCAGGCTTGCTGATGTGCATGACGCCACTCCGAGGGAACATAGAGGGTGCCTGAGCAGGTACCCGGTGCGGGCATTCTGGCCGTACGTCACAGCCCGAGCCGATAGCCCATTGGTACTACGCACTGTCCCCGGGCTGAACGTCGCCTTACACTTCAGCCGCGCCACCACCGGCCGTTAATTCCGTTTAACGCAGACACCGATTCCTGTGTTGTTGGCCGTCCGGAACCTGCGCGCTTGCTGAAGCTGTTCAGTGCGACCGCCATGGCAGGACGCCCGGCCCCTTCTCCTTGCCGAAGACCACACCTATGCGCCTCAATCCGCTCGTTCTTGCGTTGGCCATCGCCGCCGCGCCCGCTGCCGCCAATGCGGCCACCTCGCTGGAAAACTGGCCCACCAAATACACCTTCGGGGATGGCACCGAGCTCGGCCTGACCGGCAACTATGCCTACGACGACAACAACTTCTCCGGCGACGACCGCCTGGAAGACCGCACCGACTTCCGCCGCAAGGAATTCGGCGCCACCCTCAAGAAGAAGGGCGTCTACGACGCCATGGTGTATTTCGACTTCGAGTCCAAGCTGTGGCTGGACGTGTTCTTCCGCGTCGAGACCAAGGCGCTGTTCGGCCAGGATTACGGTCGCGTGCGGATGGGCTACATGAAGGTGCCGGTGGGTCTGGAAGCGGTGCAGAGTTCGCGTGCGGGCAGCTTCATGGAACTGGGCCTGCCGATCCAGGCGGTGTTCCAGGGCCGTCGTACCGGCGTGGAATGGACGCTGGAGCGCCAGCAGTACCTGCTGCAGGCCGGCGCCTACGGCGGCAAGGACCTGCAGGGCGACAACCCGGGCACCACCCAGGCCGTGCATGCCGCCTGGACTCCGTTCAAGGCCGAAGGCAACGTGCTGCACCTGGGCCTGGCCGGTTCGGTGGAAAACCCGCGCGGTTTTAGCGACGGCCGCGGCGTGTCGTTCAGCCCGCGCGTGCGCCTGCGTGCCCGCCCGGAAGCAGGCCTCACCGACGTGCGCCTGATCGACACCGGCACCATTCTCGATGTGGACCACGTGATCCGCGCTGGCGTGGAAGCGGTGTGGATCCACGGCCCGTTCTCGCTGCAGAGCGAAGCGCTGCGCGCCGAAGTGGCGCGTAACGACAACCTGCCGCATTACATCGCGCAGGGCCAATACCTCTATGGCACCTGGACGCTGACCGGCGAGTCGCGCAGTTATGCCGGCGGCGTACCGGGCAACATCAAGCCGGCGCACGATTACGGCGCGGTCGAGCTCACCGCCCGCTACAGCCGCCTGGATCTGGAAGACAACCGCGTCAGCGGCGGCCGCCAGCACGACACCACCATCGGTGCCAACTGGTACCTCACCAGCCACTTCAAGATGCAGGCCAACTACAGCTGGGTGGATGCCACGCGCAACGGCGTGCACGAAACCCCGCATGTGATGGAGCTGCGCGCGCAGGTACAGTTCTAAGCCTTATCGCGCAACGCTGACGCGGGCCTTGCCGGCCGCGGGTTGGCTTCGGTTGACCGCTTCAACGCAGTAACCTGGCTATTCAAGCCAGCATGCAGGCCCCTGCGGCCGCTTCCTTCCGGGGTTGCGGCCGCAGTCGTTTTTGGGGGCGCCGTGGCGGCGATGGCTGCACGATGCATCGGCGCACCGCCATACTTGTCGGCATGTACGCCTCGCAACGCCGCCGCCTGCTGCTCACCCTGACCATCGTGTTGGGCGGGATGCTGGTGGCCATGCTGGCAGCCGGGCACTTTGTCGAACAGAACGCCCTGCACGAAGAAAGCGCCACCGTGCGGCGCCAGCTGCGCCTGTACGCGCAGGCCCTGCAGCAACGCATCGATCGCTATCGCACGCTGCCGCAGATCCTGGCGCTGGACCCGGAACTGCGCGCGGCCGTTTCCGGCCCGTTGTCGCCCGCGCAGGTGGAGCGGCTCAATCGCAAACTGGAGCGCGCCAACAACGTCACCCAATCCTCCACGCTGACGCTCATCAACCGCGACGGCATTGCGCTGGCTGCCAGCAACTGGCGTGCAGCGCGCAGCAACGTGGGCGTGGACTACGCCTTCCGCCCGTATTACCAGCAGGCACTGAGCAACGGCAGCGGCAGTTTCTACGGCATCGGCATGACCACCAGCGAGCCGGGCTATTTCCTGTCGCAGGCCATCGTCGATGCCGATGGCCAGGTGCAGGGCGTGGTGGTGATCAAGATCGCGCTGGCCGCGCTGGAACGCGAGTGGCTGCAGACCCCGGACATCGTGCTGGCCTCCGACGCGCATGCGGTGGTGTTCCTGGCCAGCCGCCCGCAGTGGCGCTACCGCATGCTGGCCCCGCTGAGCCTGCGCGACCGCAGCGAATTGCGCAGCACCCGCCAGTACGCCGACCAGGGCTTGCTGCCGCTGCGGCGCCGGTTGATCGAGCAGACCGGCAACGGCGGCGTGCTGGCCGAGGTCAGCGACCCACCGCTCGCCGGCCCGGTGCTGTGGCAGACCCTGGAGGTGCCCGAAAGCGGCTGGCGCCTGCATCTGCTGCACGACACCCGCGCCAGCGCGGCGGCCGGCCGCGCCGCGGCGATTGCCGCGGCCGGTGCGTGGTTGGCGCTGGCGCTGCTGTGGTTGTTCGTGCAGCAGCGGCGGCGCCTGTCCGCGTTGCGCCAGCGCAGCCGGCACGAGCTGGAAACGCTGCTGCAACAACATGCCGAAGAACTGCGTACCGCGCAGGATGGCGTGGTCACCGCCGCACAACAGGCCAACGCCGGTCTGAGCCGCAGTCTGGAACACCTGCCGCAGGGCGTGGTGGTGATCGACGAGGCGCTCAATCTGGTGGCGTGGAATTCGCGCTATGTGGAGCTGTTCCGCTTCCCGCCAGAACTGCTGAAGATCGGCCGGCCGATCGAAGACCTGTTCCGCTTCAACGCACGCCGCGGCCTGCTCGGACCAGGACCGATCGAAGCGGCGATCGAACGCCGCCTCAATCATCTGCGCAGCGGCAAACCGCATATGCGCGAGAGCGAAAAGGAAGACGGCACCGTGCTGGAAATCCGCGGCAATCCGCTGCCCGATGGCGGATTCGTCACCAGCTATGCCGACATCACCAGTTACAAGAACGCCGCGCGCGAGCTGCGCTCGCTGGCCGATGCACTGGAACACCGCGTGGCCGAACGGACCCGCGACCTGGCCGCGGCCAAGCGCGAGGCCGAGAGCGCCAACCGCTACAAGACCCGCTTCGTCGCCTCGGCCGTGCACGACCTGCTGCAACCGCTCAACGCAGCGCGCATGTTCGTCTCGGTCCTGCGCGGGCAGGTGCGCGAGCCCGGCAGCGCGCGCGTGGTCGACAACATCGAAGGCGCGCTCGCCGCGCAGGACGCCATCCTCAACAGCCTGCTGGATATCTCGCGGCTGGAGGCCGGCAGCCTGAAGACCCAGGTGCGCGATTTTGCCATCGCCCCGCTGCTGGAAACGCTGGCCCGCGAGTTCGGCATCCTGGCAGAAGACCGCGGCCTGGTGCTGGATTGGGTGCCCACGTCCGCGGTGGTGTTAAGCGATGAAAACCTGCTGCGGCGCATCCTGCAGAACTTCCTGTCCAACGCCATCCGTTACACCCCGCGCGGGCGGGTGCTGATCGGCTGCCGTCGTCGCGGCGGCTGGCTGCGCATCGAGGTGCACGACCAGGGGCCCGGCATTCCCGAGGCCTTGCAGGAAGAGATTTTCGAAGAATTCCGGCGCCTGGATGACGGCGTGGCCAACGACCGCGGCGCCGGCCTGGGCCTGGCCATCGTCGAGCGCATCGGCCGGCTGCTCGGCCACCGCATCGGTCTGCGCTCCACGCTGGGCAGCGGCAGCGTGTTTTCGGTGACCGTGCCACTGGGCGAACGCGCTGCGATCGTCAAGCAATTGCCGCCGCCAACCACCACCACCGCAGAAAACGCCAACGACCCGATCCTGCACGGCTGCCGCGTGTGGTGCGTGGACGACGACCCGCGCGTGTGCGAGGCCAGCCGTGCCCTGCTGGAACGCTGGGAATGCCGCGTGGACTTTGCCGGCGGCCCCGATGAGGCATTGGCCACCGCCAGCCCCGACGAGGTCCCGGAGCTGCTGTTGCTGGATGTGCGCATGGGCGAGCACTACGGCCCCATGCTGCTGCCGCAGTTGGTGCAACGCTGGCAACGCGAACCGCGCGTGATCCTGGTCACCGCCGAACCCGACCCGGCGCTGCGCGAACACGCGCTCGACCTGGGCTGGGGATTCCTGACCAAGCCGGTGCGCCCGCCCGCGCTGCGCGCATTGGTCACCCAGATGTTGTTGCGGCGCGGATAGGTTGCCCGGCTGCCGGCACGGCATGCTGCCTCGTACTTGATGCAGAGCTGTAGCACGCGCGTCGCTCAAGACTGATCTGCGCATCGGCAGATCGAGACAGCGTTCGCTTCTACATCCTGGATCGATAAGCACCCACGCCTTGCGGAATTCCTGCATGCACCTGCTGCGTGCCACGTTCGTCGCATTGCAGCCATGAGAGTCGAGCGCTGCTCCAGTGCAGGCTGATGTTCAACGCGCATCAGTCGATGAGAAAGCAGCAATTATCAATGCCGGCCCGCTCCACCAGAATCGATCGCCTCACCTATCAGACGCACGTGCATACCTATCGTGGAGGGCGATCTATGCAGACTTCGAACCTTGAGGCAACGCGGCAGTCGAAACTGGGGATGGTGCTGAGGGTGACCTCGGGCAACTTCCTCGAGCAGTTCGACTTTTTCCTGTTTGGTTTCTACGCAACCCAGATCGCCGCGGTGTTCTTCCCGGCGAGCAATGAATTCGCTTCGCTGATGATGACCTTCGCGGTGTTTGGCGCAGGCTTTCTGATGCGCCCGCTGGGCGCGGTGATCCTGGGCGCCTACATCGACGATGTCGGGCGTCGCAAGGGCTTGATCGTCACCCTGGCGATCATGGCCAGCGGCACGGTGCTGATCGTACTGGTGCCGGGCTATGCCAGCATCGGTTTGTGGGCACCGGCACTGGTGCTGCTCGGACGGCTGCTGCAGGGCTTCTCGGCGGGTGCCGAAATGGGCGGTGTGTCGGTGTATCTGGCCGAGATGGCCACGCCGGGGCGGCGCGGCTTCTATGCCAGTTGGCAATCGGCCAGCCAGCAGGTGGCCATCGTCGCTGCGGCCGCCATCGGCTATGCGCTCAACCAGCTGATGCCACCGCAGGATCTGGCGCAGTGGGGCTGGCGGATTCCCTTCGCCATCGGTTGCGTCATCATCCCCTTCATCTTTTTGCTGCGGCGCCGCCTGGAAGAGACTGCGGAGTTCGCGCAGCGCACCCAGCGGGTGACGATGAAGCAGGTGATGCGCGGGCTGGCGAACAATGCCGGCACCGTGATTGCCGGCGGCTTGATGGTGGCGCTGACGACGACCGCGTTCTATCTGATCACCGTGTACGCACCGACCTTCGGCAAGAGCGTGCTCAAGCTCAGCACCGGCGACGCATTGATCGTGACGCTGCTGGTGGGCATCTCCAACTTCCTCTGGCTGCCGATCGGCGGCGCGCTCAGCGACCGCTTCGGCCGCAAGCCGCTGCTGGTGACCATGGCGGTGGTGTGCGCACTGAGCGCCTATCCGGTGCTCGCGTTCCTTGCATCCGCACCGAGCTTTGCGCATATGTTGCAGGCGCTGCTGTGGCTGTCCTTCCTCTACGGCATCTACAACGGTGCCATGATTCCCGCGCTTACCGAACTGATGCCGGCGCATGTGCGGGTGGCGGGCTTCTCGCTCGCCTACAGCCTGGCCACGGCAGTCTTTGGCGGGTTTACGCCGGTGATGTCGACCTGGCTGATCCATGTCAGCGGCGACAAGGCGGCCCCTGGGTACTGGTTGGTGTTCGCGTCGGTGTGCGCGCTGTTGGCGACGGTGTTCCTGTATCGCCGGCATGGCAACGCAGCAGCGGCGACCGGCTTCGATGCGGCTGCGGGAGCGGCGAAATGATGCGGGCCCTCTGGAAAAAACTGCTGGCTGCGGTTGTCGCCACGGCCCTGCTGCCGCCGGCCGCAGCCGCGCAGGATCTGACTGTGATGACCTCCGGCGGTTTCACCGCCGCCTTCGAATGTCTGGCGCCGCAGTACAGCAGGCAGACCGGAGTGACAGTTGCGACACTGCACGGCCCTTCGATGGGGCAGACGCCGCAAGCCATTCCCAACCGGCTTGCGCGTGGCGAGCATGCCGATGTGGTGATCATGGTGGGCAGCGCATTGCAAAAACTGATCGATGCAGGACTGGTGGATCCGGCATCGCGGGTGGAGCTGGCCGATTCCCGGATCGGCATGGTGGTGCGCAGCGGCGCACCCAAGCCGAAGATCGATACCGTCGAGCAGTTCAAACACGCGCTGCTGAAGGCCAATTCCGTTGCCTATTCCGACAGCGCCAGTGGCGTCTACATCGAGACCACGCTGTTCAAGCAGCTGCAGATCCAGGGCCCGATGATGGCCAAGAGCCGCAAGATCGAACGCATCTCTGTGGGCTCGGTGGTGGCCGACGGCAGTTATCAGCTGGGCTTTCAGCAGGTGGCCGAACTGCTCCCGGTGGCAGGCGTGGATGTTGTCGGCAAGATCCCCGAGCAGCTGCAGTCGATCACGCGCTATGCGGCGGGCGTGCCGGTTAGCGCGGATCATCCCGTAGCGGCCAGGCGCCTGCTTGCCTACCTGCAGTCGGGTGACGCGCAGGCGGTTGCGCGCGCGACCGGCCTGGATCCGGTCTCACCGTGAGCGCGCGGGCATCCGTCGCACCAGTTCCGCCAGTTCGAGCGCGGTTGGTGTCAGCGTCCGCCCACGGCGTTTGAGGATCCCCACATTGCGCAACACCTCCGGTTCGACCAGCGGCACCGCGGCCAGCACCGGATGCGGGCCGGAAGGCATGGCGATCGAAGGAACGGCGGCAATGCCGACGCCGGCCTCCACCAAGCCCAGCAATGTCGTGACGTGGCGGGTTTCGCAGATGC
This sequence comes from Xanthomonas sp. WHRI 7064, assembly GCF_040202355.2. Classification (NCBI taxonomy): domain Bacteria; kingdom Pseudomonadati; phylum Pseudomonadota; class Gammaproteobacteria; order Lysobacterales; family Lysobacteraceae; genus Xanthomonas; species Xanthomonas sp. WHRI 7064. The sequence goes on from NZ_CP167821.1 coordinate 3,833,467, forward strand.
TCGGGTGCTCCGGCGTGAATGCAGACAGCGCCCGGTCCAGCACCAGCCGGTTGCCCGAGGTCTTGTCGAGCGTGATGTAGTCATGGCCATAGGCTTCCTGCCAGCTGACCTGCTCGCGTCCGGACAGGGGATGGTCCCGGCGGCAGGCAATCACATAGCGCTCCTGCAGCAACGGCTCGAACTCGACCTCCGGTGCCAGGTTGCCGCTGAAGCTGACGCCGAAATCCGCCTCGCCGGAGGCCACTGCCGCACTGACGTGACTGGCGCTGCCATCGAACAGCCTGATGCGGATCTTCGGAAACAGCTGATGCAGCCCGTGAATTGCCTGGGGCATGAAGTAGTACGCCGCAGACGGCACGCACGCCACGGTCACCGTGCCCATCCGGCTGGATCCGGCATCGCCGATGCTCATCAGCGCCATGTCCAGGTCGTCGAGCATGCGCTCGACCTGCGGCATGAACGCCTGCCCGACCGTGGTGAGCGCAACCTTGCGCGTGGTGCGCTCGAACAGCTTGACGTTCAACGCCGACTCGAGCTTGTCGATCCGGCGGCTGAGCGCCGGCTGGGTGATCCGGATGCGTTCGGCAGCGCGGCGGAAGCTGCCGTTTTCGGCAACGGCGCGGAATGCCTGTAGATCGTTGAGGTCGAATTTGATGGTCACGATGCCGCGGCTGCGATGTTCGATGGCGGTCGCCATAGCATAGACAGTTGCCTGCTGCGCTGCGTGCGCAGACGCATGCAGATGCGGCGCGCGCGGCTTGCAACATTCGTGCAGACGGTCATCGCCGCAGGAATGCACAGGCCTGTTTCCGACGCAGGTGAGGCCTGCGCGCGCAGCGCATGGCTCGGGCATCGCCGATGCTGCCAACGCGCGCATTCGCAACGCGCCGCGCTACGGCATGCCCAGCGTCACGGCGCTCGTGCCTGCTAGAATGGCGATAATGATTCCCATTTAATCTTTAATTTGCGCGTTGCCGTGCAGGTGCCGTTCCTGTGCCGGCCGCGCCTTGGAGTTCCTTGCCCGATGAAGTCTCCCGTCTCCGGATCGGCCGGCATGCCGTTCGTTGCCACCCTCTGCCTGCTCGCCTCTGCCACCGCGTCCGCGCAATCGGACGTCACCGACACGCTGGATACCGTGGTGGTCGCCGCCTCGCGCTCCAACATGACCGTGGCCGAATCGCCGCAGACGGTGTTGATCATCGACAAGGCGCAGATCCAGCAGCAGCTGACGATCTCCAGCAACTCCTCCGACGTGCTCGCCAATCTGATTCCCTCGTACACGCCCAGCCGCGGCAAGATGAATGGCAGCGGCGAAACCCTGCGCGGGCGCACGCCGCTGATCCTGATCGACGGCGTGCCGCAGTCCAATCCGATCCGCCCCACCGGGCGCGAAGCGCACACCATCGACTATGCGATGGTCGAGCGCATCGAAGTCATCCAGGGCGCCAATGCCATCAACGGCCTGGGCGCCACCGGCGGCACCATCAACATCATCACCCGGCGCCCGCAGGACGGCTCGTTGAACCAGCACATCGACGTGCAGGCCACCGCACCTACCTCCGAAGCGCGTGCGGAAACCAGCAGCGTCGAGACCCGCTACCGCGTGGACGGCCGCTCGGACAGGCTCGATTACCTGTTCTCGGCCAGCTACAGCGACCAGGGCCTGTATGTGGATGGACAAGGCCGGCCGATCGGCGCCGACAATACCCAGGGCGACCTGATGACGTCCAAGAGCTACGACGTCCTGGCCAAGCTCGGCTACGCGCTCACCGACACCCAGCGCCTGAGCGTCAGCGTCAACCGCTACCGCATCAAGAACGACAACGACTACATCGGCGTGGCCGGCAACCGCGCGCAAGGCCTGCCCACCAGCTCGGTGCGCGGCACCCCGCAGGGCACCGCGCCCTGGAACGATGTGCTGACCTCCAGCCTGTCGTACACCCATGACGATCTGGCCGGCATGCAGCTGAGCGCGATGGTGTTCAACCAGGAATTCGAAGGGCTGTTCGGCGCCGACAACTCGTCCACGTTTCAGGACCCGCGCATCGCCCCGGTCGGCACCTTGTACGACCAATCGCGTTCGGTCGCCTCCAAGTGGGGCAGCAAGATCACCCTGACCAGGGACGACCTGCTCGACAGCCGGCTCAAGCTCACCGGCGGCGTCGACCTGCTGGCCGACACCGGCAAGCAGGATCTGTACGGCACCGGGCGGACCTATGTGCCCGAGTCGGACTACCGCAATCTGTCGCTGTTCGTGCAAGGCGAATACAAGCTGCTGCCCACGCTGACCCTGCATGCCGGCGTGCGCCGCGAAGAAGCCGAGTTGAAGATCGACAGCTACCAGACGCTGTGGCGCTACAACCGGGTCGCTGTCGAAGGCGGCACGCTCGACTTCAACCAGACCCTCTACAACACCGGTCTGGTCTATACGCCGCTCGAGGGTGTGAGCTTTTTCACCAGCTATTCCGAGGGCTTCGGCATGCCGGACGTGGGCCGCGTGCTGCGCGCGATCAACACGCCGGGCACGCGCGTGGCCAGCCTGAGCACGCTGGAGCCGATCCTGACCAAGAGCGTGGAAGCCGGCACCCGCCTCACGCGCGGCGCCTTCGACGCGGACCTGAGCTACTTCCAGTCCAACTCGGACCTGGGCACGCGCGTGGTGCCGATCAACGGCGCCTTCATGATGAGCCGCGAAAAGACCCGCGTGCAGGGCGTGGACGCCAGCCTGGGCTATCGCCTGGATGCGGCACATCGCCTGCGCCTGTCCTACGCCTACACCCGTGGCCGCTATGACAGCGATAACGATGGGCAGCTGGACGCACGCCTGGATGGGCTCAACGTGGCACCCAATCGGGTGATCGCCTCGTGGTCGGCGCAGTGGACGCCGAAGTTCTCCTCGTTCGTGCAGGCTCAGCATGCCTTCAGCCAATCCTTCGACGAGGCCGACAAGCGTTTCAGTGGCTACACGCTGGTGGATGCGACCTTCAACTACGCGTTGCCGCGTGGTGCAGTGCGCATGGGCGTATCCAACCTGTTCGACAAGCAGTACATCACCTACTACTCGCAATCGGCCCTGGTCGAACCGCTGCGCTACTTCGCCGGGCGCGGCCGCACCATCACGCTGGGGTATTCGCTGGATTTCTGATGGCGCGGCGTGATTGTCAGCAGCGCGCGCGATACGCCTGTGCGAGCGTGCTGCTGCGCATGTATGCCAAGTCCTCGCGTCGTTAGATGCAATCAACAGCCTAGGCGGTCGAGGGCGCGGTGCCCTTGCCGCTTGCGGGACACGCCGTGAATCCGTCCGTGGAGGCTCGGTGGCGGCATCCACGCCGCCACACGGTCCCGCAAGCGGCAAGGACACCGCACCAGAGAGCTTGTCGGTTGCTTCGCTGAAAACCATACCCGCCGATCATCTCGACTGGTCCTTGCCCGGCCACCATCGCGGGACCTTACGCGGCATGGATGCCGCGTAAGAGCCTACATGGACGTACTTGCGGCGTGTCCCGCGAGCGTGGGCGGGCAAGGGCCCTGCAACCACCCCGCAGATCATCCGAACAACATGCACGTGCATTGCTTGCACCATGCACACCCACCATCTCGACTGGTCCTTGCCCACCCACCGTCGCGGGACCTTATGCGGCATGGATGCTGCGTAAGAGCCTACAGGGACGTACTTGCGGCGTGTCCTGCGAGGGTGGGCGGGCAAGGACCCTGCAGCCACCCCGCAGATCATCCGAACAACCTGCATCGCGCATTGCTTGCACCATGCACACCGACTATCCCAACAGGTCCTTGCCCGCCCACCGTCGCGGGACCTTACGCGGCATGGATGCCGCGTAAGAGCCTACAAGGACGTACTTGCGGCGTGTCCCGCGAGGGTGGGCGGGCAAGGGCCCTGCAACGAAGTCGCAGATATCAGCGTCTTGGTCGCTCAATCGCGCCCCAGGAGCACGCATCCCTACGTGACGATGCCGAGGTGACGATCCGGACGATCGGGCAAGGATGCCGGATCACCAGGCTCACGCCGGGCCGGCGGTCCGCGGCACAGTGCATCGCAACACGCACAACGCCACTACCGGGAGACACACCGCATGAGTCAGACACTGTCGCTGGACCACTATCGCCTGCTTGGCCGCTCCGGCCTGCGCGTCTCGCCGCTGTCGCTGGGCACCATGACCTTCGGCGAAGACTGGGGTTGGGGCGCGAACGCGGACGAAGCCAGGCGCATCTTCGATGCGTATGCCGACCGCGGCGGCAATTTCATCGACACCGCGGTCAACTACACCAACGGCGGCGCCGAGCGCATCCTCGGCGCGCTGCTCAAGCACCGCCGCGAGCGCTTCGTGCTGGCCACCAAGTTCACCATGGCGCGCGATCCGGACAACATCAACGCAGGCGGCAATCATCGCCTCAACCTGATCCGCTCGGTGGAGACCAGCCTGCGCCAGCTCGACACCGACCGCATCGACCTGCTGTACCTGCACGCCTGGGATTTCACCACCTCGCCGGAGGAAGTGATGCGCGGGCTGGAACATCTGGTGCAGTCGGGCAAGGTGCTCTATCTCGGCATCTGCAACACCCCGGCCTGGCGGGTGGCGCAGTTGCAGACATTGGCCGACCTGCGTGGCTGGTCGCCGCTGGTGGCGCTGCAGATCGAATACAGCCTGGTCGAGCGCAGCGTCGAACACGAGCTGCTGCCGATGGCACGCGAGCTGGGCCTTGGCGTGTTGCCATGGTCGCCGCTGGGCGGTGGCATCCTGACCGGCAAGTACAGCCGCGCCGATCTCTCCGACGACAACGCAGCCGAGGTCTCGACCAGCCGCAAGGGCGTGATCGCCTCGACCGGGCATCTCAATACACGCTCGCTGGAGATCGCCGATGCGGTCGGTGCGGTCGCCGAGGAACTGGGCGCCTCGCGCTCGCAGGTGGCACTGGCCTGGACCTTGCGCAATCCGGCCGTGGTCTCGCCGGTGATGGGCGCGCGCACGCTGCAGCAGGCCGAGGACAACTTCGGTGCGCTGGAAATCGTCTTGAGCGATGAACACCTGGCTCGGCTGGATCGGATCAGCGCGCTGGCGCCGATCTTTCCGGAACGCTTTATCGGCCGGCCGATGGCGCAGCAGCTCATCTACGGCACCTACAAGGTGCAGTTACGCAGTTGATGGATGCATCGCCGACGGACGATCCGTCGGCAGCGATGCACTGCCTCACGTGCAATGATCTTTCACCGACAACGGCACGACTGATCAATCCGTCGCGTCATCGCGCGTTTGCATCGCCGTTCTGCACGGCGCTTCGTCCCAGCACGTCATCGTCATCGCAAAACACGATGCAGTACACGATCAGCAGGAGCGATCAGCCCTCGCCTTCCGGCTCCAGCGCCTTGACCAGCACTGCCGCCTGCGTGCGGCTGTAGCAGTCCAGCTTCTTCAGGATGGCGGTGACGTGCACCTTGACGGTGTTCTCGGCCAGCCCGAGTTCGTGCGCGATCTGCTTGTTGAGCAGGCCGTCGGCCAGGCTCAGCAGCACGCGGAACTGTTGCGGGGTGAGCTGGGCGAGCTTGGAGGCCAGTTGCGCGTCGGCCTCCGAGCGCTCGGCGGTCATCGGTGGGAACCAGGTGCCGCCCTCCAGCACGCTGGCCACCGCGGTGCCGATCGATTCGGCCGGGGTGGATTTGGGAATGAAGCCGGCCGCGCCGAACTGCTGCGCGCGCCGGATCACGCGTGGGTGATCGTTGGAGGAGATCACCACCACCGGGATGTCCGGATGCTCGCCACGCACGTGCAACAGCGCCGAGAAGCCGCGTGCGCCCGGCATCGCCAGGTCCAGCAGCACCAGCTCGGCCTGTGGGTGCGAACGCAGCATGGCGCTCAGCGTGGCGGCGCTGGAGGCCTCCACCACATCGGCCTGCGGCAGGGTCTGCTGCAGCACATGGATCACGGCGGCACGGAACAACGGGTGGTCGTCGGCGACGAGGATGGTGAGATCGGCCATGCGCCAAGTCTGGCACATGGCTGTGTCGGTTTCCCGCGCCCGGGCATCCACCCCCGCCCCGCTGCGCAGGCATCCGGCCTGCCGCGCAGCCAGCATGGGCGTGGAAACCGCCGCCTCCATGCCCTGCACGCCAAGGCCGGCAGCGCGCACCGCGCCGGCATGCGGCCGTTCGCGCAGCTCGTCAGCGCTCGCCTAGCGCGGCGGCTGCGTGCTGGCCCGCCAGGCATCCAGGAACTGCCGGCGTTTGAGCTTGTCCAGATACACCAGCAGGCCGGGGCCAAGCGGGATCGGCCGGAACGGCGGCTGCGCCGGGCCGCCACGGCCGCCGGCGGCCGGCAGGATCGGCATCAGCCGCGCCTCGCGCGAGAGCACCTGCTGGCCGCGCGGCGAGAGCAGGTAATCCAGGAACCTGCGTGCCTCCGGCGCGTGCGGTGCAGTCCTGGGGATCACCGCAGTGCGTAGCGCCACCAGCGTGTAGTCCTGCGGCTGCACGATGCCCAGCGGCGCGCCTGCGTCGATGCGCGTCTGCGCGTAGGAGCCGAGCACGTTGTAGGCCAGCAGCAGCTCGCCACGGCTGACGCGGTCGAGCAAGGTGCCGGTGCGTTCTTCCAGCCTGACCTGGTTGGCCCCCAACGCGGCCAGCAACGCGCCGGCAATGCTGCCGACCTGCCCGTCCTGGGTGGCGAACAGATAGCCCACGCCGCTGCGCTCGACATCGTAGGTGCCAACCCGGCCGCGCAGCGGCGCGTCGGGCGCGCGCAGCAAGGCCAGCAACTGCCGACGTGTGCGCGGCACCCGCGCGGCCGCCAGCTTGCGTGTGTTGTAGACGATCGCCACCGGCTCGTAGCTGATGCCGAACACTTCGTGCCGCCACTGCGCCCAGGCCGGCAACGCTTCGGTCTGCGCGGAGCGATGCGCAAGCGCGTGGCCGTCGTTCACCAGCTTGGTCTGCAGGTCCATGCTGGCGCTGATCAGCATGTCGGCGGCAGGCGTGGCCTTGCCCGGATGCAGATAGCGCTCGTAGATGTCCCAGGCGATCACGTCCTCGTAGATCACCTCGGTGCCCGGATGCAGGCGCTGGTAGTCCTGGATGACCGCGCCGAACACTTCCAGATCGGTGGAGCCTTGCACGCGTAATTGCGCCTGTTTCGGGCCATGCGCGGGAAACACCCGCACATCGCCGGGCGCGGCGCGCGCAACAACCGGCGCCAGCAAGACCACCATCAGCAACAGCACGCGCATCACCGCGCTCCTCCAGGAAAATGCAACGAGGCGATCAGCCCGCCGCCGACGCGGTTGCTCAGATCGATGCGCCCGCCGTGCGCTTCGACCACGCGCTTGACGATGGCCAGCCCCAGCCCCGCGCCGCCGGCCGGTGCATCCGGCCCGCGGACGAAACGCTCGAACACGCGCTCGGCCTCGGCTGCGGGAATGCCGGGGCCGTGATCGGCGATGGTCAGCACGTGATGGCTGCCGTCGCTGGTGAGCGCCACCTGCAATGGCGCCCCGGCACCGTATTTGCAGGCGTTGTCGATCAGGTTCTTCAGCGCCTCGCGCAACAGCAATGCATCGCCGCGCAACAGCGCCGGTTGCGGGTCGATCGCCAGGTGCACGCGCGGTGCGCCGTCGCTGCGCGGCAAGGCCTCGTGCAAGGCCTGGTGCAGCACTTCGGCCAGGTCCACGGTGGCAAAGCGCTGCAGGTTGGCGCGGTGGATCACGCTGGCGTCGCTGAGCAATTGATTGAGCAGCCGGCTCATATGGCTGGCATTGCGCTCGATCGCCACCAGGCTGCGTTGCATCTCGCGCGGGTCGTCGTCGTCCATCGCCAGCTGCGCCTGCGCGCGCAAGGCGGCCAGCGGCGTGCGCATCTGGTGCGCGGCTTCGGCCATGAAGGCGCGCAGGGTTTCGTTGCTGGACGACAGCCGCGCCATGAAGCGGTTGAGCGCAGTCACCATCAACTGCATTTCCTGCGGCGCCGGCACGCTGAGCGGTTTCAGGTCGGAGGGCTCGCGCCGCGACAGGTCGCGCTCGATACGCTGCAACGGGCGCAGGGCGCGATACACGCCCAGCCACACCAGGCCCAGGGCGAGCAGCGACAGCACGCCGATCGCCACCAGCGCGTTGAGCACCACATCGCGTGCCACCGCATCGCGCGCGCGCCGGGTCTGACCAACCTGCACGCGCACCTCGCCCTGCCCGGAGGCCGATGCCACCCGATGCATCACCACCGCAAAGCGCACCGGCTCGCCGCTGTAGTCGGCATCGAACAGCACCGGGCGCTCATCGCCGGCGGCGCGCGCCGGCAACGGCAAGCTCTCTTCGCCGGTGATGGTGCGGCCTTGCGCATCGAACACGCGGTAGAACACGCGGTCTTCCGGTGCCATGCCGAGCAGGTCCAGCGAGGCATACGGCAGGTCCACCTGCCAGTCGCCGCCGACCAGCGCCACGCTGTCGACGATCGACAGGGCCGAGGACACCAGCAGGTGGTCGTAGGAGCGGTTGGCGGCCCGCTCGCCGTAGTCGCGTGCGGCAAAGAACAGCACCACCGCGCCCAGCACCGACAGGCTGCCCAGGTACAGCAGCAAGGTGCGCCGGATCGACGGTGCCACCATGCGCGGCTCAGCCATCGACGCCTGGCTCCACCGGCGCATGCGGATCGGCTTCTTCGAGCTTGTAGCCGGCGCCGCGCACGGTGACGATGCGCAACGGCGCGCCCGCCAGCTTGCGACGCAGGCGGCCGACATACAGCTCAATCGCATTCGGCCCGGCATCGTCGTCGAAACCGAACAAGCCGTTGCCGATCTCGTCCTTGCCCACCACATGGCCCAGGCGCCCGATCAGGATCTCGAACAGGCGGTATTCGCGATTGGGCAACTCGATCGGCACCCCGTCCAGCACCAGCGTGTGCGCAGCGTTGTCGAACACGAACCCGCCGATCTGCACCACCTCGCTGGCCTGCCCGCGGTTGCGTCGCAGCAGCACCCGGCAACGCGCCTCGAACTCGCGGAAATCGAACGGCTTGCCCAGGTAGTCGTCGGCCCCGACATCCAGTGCCTGCACGCGGTCTTCGATGCCATCGCGCGCGGTCAGCATCAGCACCGGCGTGGTATCGCCACGCTCGCGCATCCCGGCCAGCACGCGCAAGCCATCCAGCTTGGGCAGACCGATATCCAGCACCACCAGATCGAAGCTCTGATAGCGCAGCACACTCGCCGCCGCGAGGCCATCGGACTGCCAATCCACCGCATGCCCGCTACGGCGCATGCGCCGCACGATGGCATCGGCGAGGTCGGCGTTGTCTTCGACTAGCAGCAGGCGCATGAGGCGGGGAATCGAGAATGGGGAATCGGGAATCGGAACAGCGGTTGTCCGCGGCCGGAAGGTAACAGCCCTCGCGGACAAAAGCTCTTGGGCTTTTGCGATTCCCCATTCTCCATTCCCGAATCCCCCGCCCTGACAGGTCCATGACAGCTTCACCGGACTAGGCTGCTGCCAACGCGCCGCAGCGTGCTTGTGCGGTGCATTGCTGAACGTGATTCACACATGTACCTGGGAGGGTCTGTGAGCAACGACACCTTGCGTCTGCGCGTCTTCACCACCTGCGCCGCGCTGTGCCTGGCACCGGCCGCGCATGCGGCCGACGGCGACGGCCCGGTCACCGCCGAGGTGGGTGGGCGCGTGCACTGGGACTTCACCGTGTTCGACAACGACGAACGCGGCACGCCCGAGCGCAACGACACCCAGTTCCGCCGCGTGTGGCTGGATGTGGCCGGCAAGTTCTACGGTTTCACCTACAAGGCTGAGGCGGAATTTGCCGGCCTGCAATACGAGTCCGGCAGCCGCGGCATCCTGGCGCGCGATGTGTACATCGCCAAGAAGTTTTCCGCCGGTACGCTGACCGTGGGCCAGTTCAAGCAGTACTTCTCGCTGGACGATCGCACCGGCTCCAACTACGGCCCGTTCCTGGAACGCGGCTATGCCTCCACCACGCTGGCGCCGATCTATCGCAAGGCGATCTCCTGGCAGGCCAATCGCCCCGATGCGACCTGGTCCACCGCGGCCTACAGCCTGGAAAGCATCGACAATTCCTCGACCAAGGGCGGCGCGCTCGGCACGCGGCTGACCTTCGCACCGGAGATGGGCGAGGCACGGCTGCGCCACCTGGGCGTGTCGCTGGCGCACGAGCGCTATTCGCATCCGGGCAGCGGCGGCGCGGCGTCCCTGTTGATCCGGCCACGTCCGGAAAACGATCTGGCCAACAACAGCCGCATCACCCTGGCGCGCTTTGCCGATGGCCGCGATACCGATTTCGATAAATGGTCGCTGGAATACGCCGAAGTGCTGGGCCCATGGTCGTGGCAGAGCGAATTCAGCGGCGGCCTGCTCGACGACGGCTCCCAGCATGCCAAGGTGTTGGCCAGCTACGGCCTGGTCAGCTGGTTCGTCACCGGCGAGTCGCGCGGCTACGACCGCAAGACCGGACGTTTCAGCCGGATCAAGACGCCCAATCGCCCCTCCGGCGCGTTCGAGCTGGCCTTGCGCTACGACTACATGCGCGGCGATCAGCATCTGGATGGCCAACCCGACTTCATCGATGCCAGCACGCAGTCGTGGACGCTGGGCGGCAACTGGTATTTCAAGCCGAACCTGCGCGTGATGCTCAATGTGATCGACAGCCGCAACCGCGACCGCATGGTCGATGCGGTGGTCGATCACACGCTGGCGGTGACCGGCCGCTTCCAGTACGACTTCTGACCGTTTGCCTGGTCTTCGCATGACGCGTTACCGCTGCTGCAATGCACCCGCCGCCGCGCGCTCCACTCTCCCCCTGCTGTACGCCTCAAAGGATTTGCCCGCATGCTGACCGCGCTCGGTTTCGGAATGGTGATCACCTTCATGTACCTGATCATGAGCAAGCGGCTGTCGCCGCTGGTGGCTCTGATCACGGTGCCGATCGTGTTCGCGCTGCTGGGCGGCTTCGGCACCGGCATCAACGAGATGATGCTCGACGGCATCAAGAAGATCGCGCCCACCGGCGTGATGCTGATGTTCGCCATCCTCTACTTCGGGGTGATGATCGATGCCGGCCTGTTCGATCCGCTGGTCGGCCGCATCCTGCGCCTGGTCAAGGGCGATCCGCTGAAGATCGTGATGGGCACGGCGATCCTGGCGATGCTGATCTCGCTCGACGGCGATGGCTCCACCACCTACATGATCACCGTGTCGGCGATGCTGCCGCTGTACCAGCGCCTGGGCATGAACGCGCTCAACCTCACCTGCGTGACCATCCTGGCCAGCGGCGTGATGAACCTGACCCCGTGGGGCGGCCCTACCGCGCGCGCCGCCACCGCACTGCACGTGGATCCGGCCGATGTATTCGTGCCGCTGGTGCCGGCGATGGCGATGGCGATCGCCGGAATCCTCACGCTGGCCTGGTATCTGGGCATGCGCGAACGGCGCCGCCTGGGCGTGGTGCGCCTGCCCGCCGACGGCAACTGGCTGGACACCAGCATCCCCGAGGAAAGCGATGCGCTGCCGCGCGTGGAAGACACCGAGGACATGAAGCGGCCCAAGCTGCTGTGGGTGAATCTGCTCCTGACCCTGGCGCTGATGGCCGCGCTGGTGGTCGGCGTGCTGCCGATGCCGGTGCTGTTCATGATCGGCTTTGCGCTGGCGCTGATGATCAACTACCCCAACCTGGCCGAGCAGCGCCGTCGCCTGGTCAATCACGCCGGCAATGTGCTGTCGGTGGTGTCGCTGATCTTCGCCGCCGGCATCTTCACCGGCATCCTGTCCAACACCGGCATGGTCGAAGCGATGTCGCGCAGCTTCCTGGCGGTGATCCCGGACAGCTGGGGCCCGTATCTGGCGGTGATCACCGCGATTGTCAGCATGCCGTTTACGTTCTTCATGTCCAACGACGCGTTCTACTTCGGCGTGCTGCCGATCCTGTCCGAGGCCGCCGGCCACTACGGCATCACCCCGGTGGAAATGGCGCGCGCCTCGCTGGCCGGGCAACCGGTGCATCTGCTCAGCCCGCTGGTGCCATCGACCTATCTGCTGGTCGGCCTGGCCAAGGTCGACTTCGCCGACCATCAGCGCTTCACGTTGAAATGGGCGGTGCTGATTTCCCTGTTGATGTTGGCGGGCGGGTTGTTGTTTGGCCTGTTTCCGTTGGCGCGCTGATCGCGCGCCGGGAATGGGGAATCGGGAGTGGGGAATCGTAAGGGCGGCACTGTGCTGTCATGTCGATTCCTGAGTTCCACATGGCGAACAGAAGCCGCAAAAGCGGCTCCTGCTCTACCGATTCCCCACTCCCGATTCCCCATTCCCAAACTCCGAAGGAGTTCAAGCAATGACACTTCGCATCGCATACGTCACCAGTGGCATGGGCAGTGTGGGTACCGCGATCTGCCAGAAGCTGGCGCGCAGCGGGCATACCGTGGTCGCCGGTTGCGGGCCCAATTCGCCGCGCAAGACCTCCTGGCTGCGCGAGCAGCGCGAGCAGGGCTTCGAGTTCGTCGCCTCCGAAGGCAATGCCGCCGATTGGGATTCCACCGTGGCCGCGTTTGCCAAGGTCAAGGCCGAGGTCGGCGAGATCGATGTGCTGGTCAACAACGCCGGTGGTAGCCGCGACACCCTGTTCCGGCAGATGAGCCGCGACGACTGGAACGTGGTGATCGCCAGCAACCTGCATTCCCTGTTCAACATCACCAAGCAGGTGGTCGACGGCATGACCGCGCGCGGTTGGGGACGCATCGTCAACATCGGCTCGGTCAGTGCGCACAAGGGCCAGATCGGGCAGATCAATTTCGCTACCGCCAAGGCGGCGATGCATGGCTTCAGCCGCGCCCTGGCGCAGGAAGTGGCCTCGCGCGGGGTCACCGTCAACACCATCTCGCCGGGCTATATCGCCAGCGCCTCGATCAGCAGTTTCCCACCCGACGTGCTCGACCGCCTGGCCACCTCGGTGCCGATCCGCCGCCTCGGCAAACCGGCCGAAGTCGCCGGGCTGTGCGCCTGGCTCGCCTCCGATGAGGCCGCCTACGTGACCGGCGCCGACTATGCGGTCAACGGTGGTCTGTACATGGGCTGAGAGCCGCTGACAGACCGTAGCGAGCGGTCGTCAGCTCGATACAGACGGCGCGCCCGAGCAGGACTGTGCGGAGGAGACATGCGGTTCCAACGCCGAGCGCGCCAGCCGGGCGCTGAGCGCAGTCCTTGCTAATGGCGGTGAAGCATCACCGCTCTGATGCATCACTGCTCTGAAGCCTCACTCCCCTGAAGCCTCACCGCTCCAAAGCCCCGCGCTAGTCGTGGCCTCTGTCATGCACGCCCCGCGCGCCTGCCGCTTGCATGCAGGTGTGTGATCGCATTGCCCAGCGCGCACAAGCGGCCGCCACTGCGTCGATCAACCCGCCTCCAGCGCGAACTGATTACACTCGGGTTTTTCCGCACTGCGCTGACATGGCCAAACCTTCAGAACGCGCCACGCCGGGTGCCCGCCCGCAGATGGCCGACATCGCCCGCATGGCAGGCGTGTCCGAATCCACCGTGTCGCGTGCCCTGGCCGGCAGCCCGGTGGTGGCCGAGCGGACGCGTGCGTACATCAAGCAGATTGCCGCCGATGCCGGCTACCAGGTCGATCCGATCGCGCGCAGCCTGCGCGCCAAACGCTCCAACACGGTGAGCGTGGCGGTGCCGATGATGCATGCGCTGGACCAGCCACTGTCGGACCCCTTCATGATGACGATGCTGGCGCTGCTGGCCGAGGAACTAACCGGGCGCGGCTACAGCATGCTGCTGTCCAAGCTCGACCGGCATCAGGACGGATGGGTGGAACAACTCGCACGCGGCAGCCGCTCCGATGGCGTGATCGTGCTGGGGCAAAGTTCCGAACATGCCGCGCTGGACGAAGCCGCGCGCGATGGCCTGCCGATGGCCGTCTGGGGCAGCCGCATCGACGGGCAGTCGTACATCAGCGTGGGCAGCGACAATTTCCAGGGCGGCGCGCTGGCTACCGAACATCTGATCGCCAGCGGCCGTCGCCGTATCGCCTTTCTCGGCGACGACCAGTTGCCCGAGGTTGCACCGCGCTTTGCCGGCTATCGCCATGCGCTGCAGCGGCACGGGCTGGAGTTCGATACGCGCCTGCATGCGCGCAGCCACTTCCTCAGCGAAGACGCCTACCGCCTCACCCGCGCCATGCTCAAGAAGACCGATCCGCCGGATGGGCTGTTCGCCGCCTCCGACGTGATTGCGGTAGGCGCGATCCGCGCCCTGGTCGAAGCCGGGCATCGCGTGCCGCAGGACATCTCGCTGGTGGGCTTCGACGATATTCCGCTCGCCGCCTACAGCCAACCGCCGTTGACCACGGTGCGGCAGGACCTGGGCCTGGCCGCGCGCCTGCTGGTGGACCGGCTGCTGGCGTTGATCGGCGGCGAAGCGGTGGAGTCGGTGGAGATGCCGGTGAAGTTGGTGGTGCGTGAGTCGGCTTGAGGCCGGGAATGGGGATTGGGGAATCGGGAATCGTAAGAGCGGGCGTGCTGGTGTGCGGTGCATAGCTACGCGTTGCTGCCCGCGTGATCGCGGTCGGCTGCTTCAGTATGCAGCGACACAGACGTAACCGTCGCGGCTACACCACTGCTGCCTTGGGCTTGCGGACGCGTACGCATAGCATCGCCACCGCGGCGGCCAGCATCAGTGCGCCGGCCAGGCGGATCACGTTGCGCGGGTCGCCGTGCAACAGCCACTCGTAGTACAGCGGCAAGGTGACGATCTGGATCAGCATCGGCAGCACGATGAACAGGTTGAACAGGCCCATGTACACACCGGTGCGCTCGGGCGGAATGCTGTCGGCCAGCATCAGGTACGGGTTGCCCATCATGCTGGCCCAGGCGAGCCCGATGCCGATCATCGGCAGCAGCATCAGCCAGCGGTCCTGGATGCCCGGCAACACCCACATGCCCACACCGGCCGCGACCAGGCAGGCCGCATGCGTGTACTTGGGGCCGATGCGGCGCACCACCGGCACCATCGCAAACGCGGCCAGAAACGCGACGAAATTGTAGAACCCGCCGATCTGCCCATTGACCAGGCCGGCCTGGCGGAAGCCGTGCGAGTCGGCTTCGGTGGTGCCGAACAAGCTGGTCGATAGCGACAGCACGATGTACTGCCAGTAGCAGAAGATCGCGTACCACTGGAACAGCATCACCGGCGCGAGCTGGCGCATGGTCGGCGGCATCGCGCGCAGGGCGCCGTAGATTTCGCGCACTGTGGCGCCCAGGCCGGCACCGGTCTGGCGCATCCGCGCGATCTCTGCCGGCGCAAGCACCGGCTCGCGCACGCTGCGCGCGGTGAGCAGGATCGAGGCCGCGGAAAACCCCGCACCGATCACGAAGGCGGCAATGGTGACATAGGGAATGTGGTGCGCATTGGCGGCATCCTGGTTCATCCCCATCCACACCAGCAACGGCGGGGTGAGATAGGCCAGCGTCTGCGCAAGCCCGGTGAACGCGCTTTGGGTGAGATAGCCCAGCGGCCGCTGCGGTGGCGCCAGCACATCACTGACCAGCGCACGATATGGCTCCATCGCCACGTTGTTGGCCGCATCCAGGATCCACAGCAGGCACACCGCCATCCACAGCGCAGTGCTGAACGGCATCGCCAGCAGGCACAGGCTGCACACCAGCGCGCCCAGCACCATGTAGGGCATGCGCCGGCCCCAGCGGGTCACCGAGCGGTCGCTCCACGCGCCGACGAACGGCTGCAGTACCAACCCGGTGATCGGCCCGGCCAGCCACAGGTACGGCAGGCTCGCGTGATCGGCGCCCAGATAGTTGTAGATCGGGCTCATGTTGCTCTGCTGCAGGCCGAAGCTGTATTGCACGCCGAAGAAGCCGGCATTGAGCGCCAGGATGCGCGCGAAGGAGAACGGAGTGGCGGTCGACGACATGCAGAACCCTGGGCATCGGTGCGGCTCCCAGTGGCCGCAGCGCACTGTACCCTGCCGTCTTTGCAATCGATTGTAACGCTGCGCCGCAACACGTTTTCGCTTACCGAAACATAAGCTCGCAAGCCTAGAAATGATGCTGCAGCGCAAGATTGCAATCGATTGTATTGGGGCGTATTACTGCGCTCGCACTGCAGGCCACCCGGCCACTCCCTGGGAGGGGACGATGCAGGCGTCGGCACACCACCATCCGTGAGAGAGAGAACCGCGATGTCCACCTTGCACACCCTGCGCCTGCATGCCCTGGCCTGCGCGGTCGCCTCCTGCCTGTGCGCGCCTGCCGCGCTGGCGCAGGACGCGACCACGGCCGCACCCGTCACCCCGCCGGCCGCCGACAGCGCCGCGGTCAATCTGGATTCGGTGTTCGTCACCGGCACCTCCACCGCCACCACCAAGCTGAAGTCCAGCGTGTCGGTCAGCACCGTGGGCGCCGAGGCGATCGAACAATCGGCGCCGCGCAGCACCGCCGAGATCTTCCGCAACATCCCCGGCATCCGCTCCGAATCCAGCGGTGGCGAAGGCAATGCCAACATCGCCGTGCGCGGCCTGCCGGTCGCCTCCGGCGGCGCCAAGTTCCTGCAGCTGCAGGAGGACGGCCTGCCGGTGATGGAATTCGGCGATATCGCCTTCGGCAACTCGGACATCTTCCTGCGCTCGGATTTCACCCTGGACCGCATCGAAGCCATCCGCGGCGGCTCGGCATCGACGTTCACCAGCAACGCGCCCGGCGGCATCATCAACTTCATCAGCAAGACCGGCGACACCGCAGGCGGCAGCGTCGGCGTGAGCCGCGGCCTGGATTACGACAACACCCGCGTGGACTTCGACTACGGCGCGCCGTTCGCGGAAAACTGGCAGTTCAACATCGGCGGCTTCTTCCGCCAGGGCGATGGCGTGCGCGATGCCGGCTACACCACCGACAAGGGCGGCCAGCTCAAGGCCAACCTGACCCGGCTGTTCGAGAACGGCTACGTGCGTGTCTACGGCAAATACCTCAACGATCGCGCCGCCGGTTATCTGCCGGTGCCGACCTCCGTGCGTGGCCGCGACGGCTCGCCGGACCTGGGCGGCTTTGCCGGCTTCGACCCGGGCAACGACACCTTGTACAGCCGCAATTTCCGCAGCGATGTCGGCCTGGACGGCAACAACCAGCCGCGCCGCACCGACCTGGGCGACGGCATGCACCCGATCTCGCGCACCATCGGCGCCGAGGCCTGGTTCGACCTGGGCAGCGGCTGGAACCTGAGCGAAAAGTTCCGTATCGCCGACAACAGCGGCCGCTTCGTCAGCCCGTTCCCGGCCGAGGTCACCGATGCCGCCACGCTGGCCGCGTCCATCGGCGGCGCCGGCGCGCAACTGGTGCAGGCCAGCGGCCCGGACGCCGGACAGGCCTACACCGGCAACGCGATCCGCACGCATCTGTTCAACGTGGCGATCAACGACCTGGGCAACGTCACCAACGACCTCAGCGTCTCGCGCGAGTTCGGCGGCGACGGCCGCACGCTCAACCTGCGCATGGGCTATTACAGCTCGCGCCAGACCATCGACATGGACTGGACCTGGAACTCCTACGTGCAGAGCCTGGGCCGCGATTCGCGCCTGCTCAACGTGGTCGATGCCGGCGGCGTGTCGCGCTCGCAAAATGGCCTGTATGCGTACGGCACCCCGTTCTGGGGCGATTGCTGCATCACCCGCAGCTACGACGTGCGCTACGATGTCAACGCGCCGTACGTCGCACTGACCTTCGACAGCGGCAAGTTCAGCATCGACGGCAGCCTGCGTTACGACATGGGCGATGCACGCGGCAGCTATGCCGGCACCGCGATCGCGCAGAACCTGGACGTCAACGGCGATGGCGTGATCCAGCCGGTGGAACAGCGCGTGGCCACCGTCGATACCGCCAACGCACGGCCGGTGGATTACGACTGGAACTACCTGTCGTACTCGCTGGGCAGCAACTACCTGATCAACGACGACCTGGGCGCGTTCGCGCGCATCAGCCGCGGCGCACGCGCCAATGCCGACCGCCTGCTGTTCGGCGTGGTCCGCGACGACGGCTCGGTCTCCTCCGATGAAGGCGTCAACGTGGTCCGCCAGGCCGAAGCCGGCCTGAAGTGGCGCCGCGACGGCCTGAGCCTGTTCGCCACCGCGTTCTCGGCACGCACCGAGGAACAGAACTTCGAAGTCACCAGCCAGCGTTTCTTCAACCGCAGCTACGAGGCGCACGGCGTGGAGCTGGAAGCCAGCTACCGCTACGAAGGCTTCACCGTCAACGGCGGCCTGACCTGGACCGATGCGGAGATTTCCAAGGACCAGATCACTCCGGAAAACACCGGCAACGTGCCGCGTCGCCAGGCCGATGTGGTGTGGCAGTTGACACCCAGCTATCGCGGCGACGGCTACCAGTTCGGCATCAACCTGATCGGCACCACCGATGCCTACACCCAGGATTCCAATCAGCTGAAGATGCCGGGCTATACGCAGGTGAACCTGTTCGGCGACTACCGCGTGACCGACGCACTCACCGTCGCGCTCAACGTCAACAACCTGTTCAACACCTTCGGCCTGACCGAGGCCGAGGAAGCCAGCATCCCGGCCAACGGCATCATCCGCGCGCGCTCGATTGCCGGCCGTACCACCAGCATCAGCCTGCGTTACGACTTCTAAGGACCCCTCGCCGGGTTCGTCCCGGCGCTTGCCAATGAGCACCTCCCCCACCGATTTCTCTGCATTGCGCGCGGCCTTTGCCGCGCCCCTGGATGCGCAGCGTGCCAGCGCGCTATTGCCGCGCTTCGACCGGCATGCGTCGCGCCTGCTCGACGCGCTACAAGCGCTATATGGGCAACGCCCGGACTATGCGTCGTGGCTAACGCAGTGGTTGAGCGCGCTTGGCAGTAGCGCGCAACAGCGGCCACAGCCACTGCAACAGCTCGACACAACGCGTCAGCCCGGCTGGTTCGGCGAGCAGCACATGCTGGGCTACAGCGCCTACGTGGACCGCTTCGCCGGCACGCTGCAAGGCGTGGCCGAACGCGTGCCGTATCTGCAGGAACTGGGTGTGCGCTATCTGCACCTGCTGCCGTTCCTGCGTGCACGCGCCGGCGATAACGATGGTGGCTTTGCGGTCAGCGATTATGGCCAGGTGGAGCCAAGCCTGGGCAGCAACGACGATCTCGTCGCGCTGACCACACGCCTGCGCGAGGCCGGCATCAGCCTGTGCGCGGATTTCGTGCTCAACCATACCGCCGACGATCACGCCTGGGCGCAGGCGGCGCGGGCCGGCGATGCGCGCTACCTCGATTACTACCATCACTTCGCCGATCGCACGCAGCCCGACCAGTACGAAGCCACGCTGGGGCAAGTCTTCCCGCATACCGCACCCGGCAACTTCACCTGTGTGGACGCCACCGGCCAGTGGATGTGGACCACGTTCTATCCCTATCAGTGGGATCTGAACTGGAGCAACCCGGCGGTGTTCGGCGAGATGGCGCTGGCGATGCTGCAGCTGGCCAATCTGGGTGTGGAAGCCTTCCGCCTGGATTCCACCGCGTATCTGTGGAAGCGCTCCGGCACCGACTGCATGAATCAACCCGAGGCGCATACCTTGCTGGTGGCGCTGCGCGCGGTCACCGACATCGTTGCGCCGTCGGTGGTGATGAAGGCCGAAGCCATCGTGCCGATGACGCAATTGCCGCCCTACTTCGGCAGCGGTGCGGACCAGGGCCACGAATGCCACCTGGCCTATCACAGCACGCTGATGGCGGCCGGCTGGTCGGCGCTGGCACTGCAACGCGGCGACATCCTGCACAACGTCATCACGCATAGCCCCGCCTTGCCGGCCAACTGCGCATGGCTGAGCTATGTGCGCTGCCACGACGATATCGGCTGGAACGTGCTGCACCACGAAGCCGCCGGCAACACCGCGCAGCCGCCATTCGCGTTGCGCGATGTCGCGCGCTTCTATGCCAACGAGGTGCCGGGCAGCTACGCGCGTGGCGAGAACTTCCAGAGCAGTGGCGACGGCGTGCACGGCACCAATGGCATGGCCGCGGCACTGGCCGGGATCCAGGCCGCACAGGCATCGGGCGATACGGCGGCGTTGCGCATGGCGGTGGATCGGCTGGTGTTGCTCTATGCCATCGCGCTGGCGATGCCGGGCGTGCCGTTGATCTACATGGGCGACGAACTCGCCCTGCCCAACGACGGCAGCTACCGCGACGATCCGCAGCGTCGGCACGAAGGTCGCTGGTTGCATCGCCCGGCAATGGATTGGCCGCTTGCAGCACAGCGCGAAGATCCAGCCAGCCTGAGCGGCACGGTGTATCGCCGGCTACGTGGATTGATCCGGCAACGTGCCGCGCTGCCCGCACTGGCCGCCGATCAGGCGCTGGGTAGCCTTGCACTGGGCGATCCGCGCCTGTTTGCATTGACGCGTGGCGATCGCTTCCTGGCCGTGCACAACTTCGGCGTACAACCGCTGACTGTGGCGCTTGCCGCGTTCGGAGATGGCCGATGGAAGGTGGTGGCGGATGGCGGCGAGACGGCTACTGAGTCGCTGGGCGATGACATGCGACTGGTGCTGCCGGCGTATGCAGTGCGTTGGCTGGAGCGTATTGCTTGAACGCGATTGTGCAGGTGTGTCGCGCGCCTGCAGGGCGGACCATCTGCCGCTTGAACGGACGATCTGTGGCTTGAACGGACGATCTGTGGCTTGAACGGACGATCTGTGGCTTGAACGGACGATCTGTGGCTTGAACGGACGATCTGTGGCTTGGCAGCCGGGCCCTTGCCCGCCCACCATCGCAGGACACGCCGCAAGTACGTCCGTGTCGGCTCTTACGCGGCATCCATGCCGCGTAAGGTCCCGCGACGGTGGGCGGACAAGGACCAGTCAGCATGGCCGGTTCGTTTGGTTGCGAGCACCGGACTGCTTCCGGTTGTTGGACGATGCGGCGCTTTTAAAGTACACGGCGAAGGACGCTAAAAAAGCTACTGCGCTCACCGTCAGACAGGTGCGGCCGCCGCTCGGCACCGGTGTGTACCACGCGTACACTCCGGTGCCTCCGCGACGTCCGCACCTCACCTGACGGCTACTCGCTCCGTGCTGCTAGCCGCTCCAAATCAAACGTCGCGATGTCTTCCGGTGGCCGTCATGCATCGCCACACGACAACCAGAATCAGCGCTTGGACAACTCAAGCAGCGCCTCGGCAGCCTTCTCCGACGAAGCCGGGTTCTGGCCGGTAACCAGCAAGCCATCGGTGACCACATACACGCCCCAGTCGGCGCCCTTTTCGTAGCGGCCGCCAAGTTCGGTCAGCACGTCTTCGACCAGGAACGGCACGATCTTGGTCAGGCCCACGCCCTCTTCTTCGCTATTGGTGAAGCCGGTGACGCGGCGGCCGTTGACCAACGGCTTGCCATCGCTGCCCTTGACCCGGCGTAGCGCGCCCGGTGCGTGGCACACCAGGCCGTGCGGCTTGTTGGCCGCGGCAAACGCTTCGATCAGCGCGATCGAATCCGCGTCTTCGGCCAGGTCCCACAACGGACCATGGCCGCCCGGGTAGAACACCGCATCGAAGTCAGCGGCCTTGACGTCCGCCAGGCGCTGCGTGCTGGCCAATGCCTGCTGCGCGTCGGTGTCCTGCTTGAAGCGCTTGGTGGCCTCGGTCTGTGCATCGGGCTCGTCGCTCTTGGGGTCCAGGGGCGGCTGGCCACCCTTGGGCGAGACCAGGGTGATGTCTGCGCCGGCGTCCTTGAACACGTAGTACGGCGCGGCAAATTCCTCCAGCCAGAAGCCGGTCTTCTTGCCGGTATCGCCGAGTTGGTCGTGGGAAGTGAGCACCATCAGGATTTTCATCGTATCGCCTCGTGTCATGGCCCATCTCGGGCAAGGCGAACAGTGTCCGGTGCAGTCCGTTGCAGCATCGTGTAGAACGCGTCGGCACGATGCCTACGGTTCAGCGCCTTGCACTGGTAGCAATGCAATGCCAGGCATGCGTCACGTACTGCGCTTTGTCACCCGACCCGCGCCGCCGAGCTGACGCGACAACTGCGCGCAAGTTGCGCGGCAGGCATCAGACGTTCATCGCCGGTGGCTGCAGCTGATCCATGCGGATGCGATTGGCGAACAACGAAAACGCCAGCATGCCGGCCAGGCCGCTGACCCGGCTCACCCACGGCGGCAACCAGCGCGGGGCGACCAGCACGCCGCTGTCGAACAAGGGCGCAAAGCGCGCCACGTCGCCCAGGGCCATCTTGCCGGCGAACAGGTAACGGCACAGCTGCAGCTGATCGCGTTGCAGCGCATGCCGGAAGAAGGTGTGCACCGCCACCAGCCCGCGCAGGTACACCGTGTCCTTGGTGAAGGCACCGCCGCCGGAGGTCGGCACGCCGCGGAATACGCGCTGCGCCGAGGAAAAGCTTTCCGCCGCGCTCTGCCCGCCTGCGGTGAAATAGCGGAACACCTCGATGAAGTCCGCACCCGAGCGTGCCATCGCGATCGCCTCGATGCGCAGGCTGATGCGCTTCATGCGTTCGATATCGATGCTACCGGTGATCTGCTCGGCAAAGGTCGCCAGGCCTTCCTGGGTCGCGGTGGTCCGCGGCGAGGAAATGCCCAGGCTGGGCAGGTGCACCTGCGCGCGCCCGTTGAGCGCGGTCAGCGAATGGACCAGTGCCTCGTGATGGAACAACTGCGCGCGGTCGTAATCGCTGAAGGTGGCACCGCTGCGCAGGCGGATGCGATGCGCGCCGGCCGCCGCCTTGGCCAGCAGATCCGGATCCAGCGTGACGGTGATGACGCGCCCTTCGAAGAACGCGTCCAGATCGTTCTGCAGCTGCATGCGCAAGGCCGTCGCCGACACCGGCACCTGTTCTTCCGGCGCCAGCAGTTCGCGGTCCAGCTCCTGCGCGATCTGGATGAAATGCCGCGCCGCCTCGCGCGTGCTCGGGCCGTTGCCCGGCATCGGGTCGTCGGGCACGCCGAACAGCTGCGCCGAGTAATCGCTGACTGCGGGAGTGCCCAGCGATTCCAGCAGGCCGGCGGCCAGGCCCCAGCTATGCGTCGAGTCGATCAGGTAGGCGCCCAGCGGGTGATGCGGATCGGCCTGCTTGGCGATCGCCGCCAGCTCGCGCCGGGTATCGCCGAAATCCAGTCGCGGATACTCCACCTGCGGCAGCTCCGGCTGCCCACGTGCCACGCTCTGCAGGAACGGCTCCTGCAGCGAGCGCGGCCAGCTGGCCAGCGCGAGCAGGCGCACGCCGCGCACGGCCTTGACCAGGCGCGCATCCAGCGCCGCATGGTGGACGATGTCCGGCGGCCCCTTGCGCGATGGCATCAGCGGCGTCCGTTGCGGTCGACGCTGGCAGGCCGCCGGCCCGATCCCTTGCCCCGGTTGTTTTGCGCCAGGCGTGTGGCGAGCTTTTCGGCCGCTGCGGCCACTTCCACGCGCAGCTTCATGTAATTGGCTACCCGCTCCGGATCCAGCGTATCGGCCTCGATCGCCGCACGCACCGCACAACCGGGCTCGGCGATATGCGCGCAATCGTTGAAGCGGCACTGCGCCGCCAACGCTTCCACATCGGAGAAGCCGCCCTCGGCCAGATCCTCTTCGCCGGTGGGCTTGAGTTCGCGCATGCCGGGCGTATCGATCAGGCAGGCACCGGACGGCAACGGAATCAAGGCGCGGTGGGTGGTGGTATGCCGGCCGCGCGAATCGTTCTCGCGCACCGCATTGGTCTTCATCTTCTGCGACCCGAGCAGGGTATTGGTCAGCGTCGACTTGCCCGCGCCCGACGAGCCCACCAGCACCGCGGTACGGCCATCGCCCAGCCACGGCCGCAGCGCCGCCACGCTGTCCGGATCCTTGGCGTTGACCGCGCGCAACGGGATGTTCTGCGCTTCCAGTTCCTCCAGCACCGCCAATGCGTCCTCGGCGTATTCGGTCTGATCGGCCTTGGTCAGCACCACCACCGGCTCGGCACCGCCGCCGCCGACCAGCAGCAGATAGCGTTCGATGCGGCGCGGATTGAAGTCCGCATCCAGCCCGCACACGATGAACACCGTATCGATGTTGGCCGCGATCACCTGCTGGTGGTAATGCTCGCCGGCCGCACCGCGCTTGATCGAGGTGCGCCGCGGCAGCAAGGCCACGATGCGCTTGCCCTCCATCAGCACCCAATCGCCCACCGACGCCCGCTCATGGCTGGGAAACCGCGGCCGCTGCCACTCCGGCAACGATTCGGCCTTGAGACCGGCCTCCGGCGTATCGGCCACCACGTAGCCGGTGCGGTGCTGCTCCACCACCCGCGCCGGCAGTGCCTGCGGATGCGCGGCAAAGAGCGCCTGCCAGGCCGGATCCTCGGCAGGGCCAGGCCAGGGCCAGCCAATGGACTGGAGGGTGGGGTAATCGGGGGACACAATGCTCATGGGGCGATTCTAGCTGGCTGGCCGCAGCGGCTTGTGCAATCGGGCCTTGCGCCCGGGCTGAAGCGCCCCTTGACATCGTTGCCGATGCAAGCATGTCCGCCTGTCATATTTCCGCTACCATGCCAAGCCTCACGCCTACAACCGGCCCGTCGCATGTCCACTGCCCCGCAAAAGCCGCTCGCCATCCGCGAGCGTCTGTCCGAAGTCCGCTACGAGATCCGGGGCGAGCTGGCGCGGCGAGCGCGGGAGCTGGAGGCGCAGGGCCGCAAGCTGATCAAGCTCAATATCGGCAACCCAGGTGCATTCGGGTTCCGCGCGCCGGAGCATCTGCAGCGCGCCATCGCCGACGACATGGGCCGCACCGATCCCTACACCCATCAGCAAGGCCTGCCGGAAGCGCGCGAGGCGATTGCCACCGCGTATGCGCGGCGCCAGCACCCGGATGCGCATCCGGACCGCATCTTCGTCGGCAACGGCGTCAGCGAGCTGATCGACCTGTCGCTGCGTGCGCTGCTCAATCCCGGTGACGAAGTGCTGGTGCCCTCGCCCGACTATCCGCTGTGGTCGGCCGCCACCATCCTCAACGATGGCCGGCCGGTGTATTACCGCTGCGCCCCGGAAAACGGCTTCCAGCCGGACCCGGTGGAAATCGAGACATTGGTGTCTTCGCGTACCCGCGCCATCGTGCTGATCAATCCGAACAATCCCAGCGGTGCCAGCTATTCGCGCGAACTGCTGGAGCGCATCGTGGCCATCGCCAGCAAGCACAACCTGCTGCTGATGGTCGATGAGATCTACGACCAGGTGCTCTACGACGACGCCGCCTTCGTGCCGGTGGCGCCGCTGGCCGGTGCGCATCCGTGCATCACCTTCGGCGGCCTGAGCAAGGTGCACCGCGCCTGCGGCTGGCGCGTGGGCTGGGCGCTGCTGTCGGGCGAGCAGCCGCGCATCAACGACCTGCGCAACGCGATGGACCTGCTCGGCGCACTGCGCCTATGCGCCAACGTGCCGGGCCAGTACGCCATCGACGCGGCAGTCAACGGGCCGGACACCATCTCGGCGCTGTGCGCGCCGGGCGGCCGTCTGTACGAAACCCGCCGTGCGGTGATTGAGGCCTGCGCGGCCAGCGAGCACCTGTCGTTGGTGGCGCCGGCCGGTGCGCTGTACGCGTTCCCTGCGGTGGTCGGCCCGGCCGCGCGCAACTTCGACGACCATGAATTCGCGCTCGACCTGATGAACGAGGAAGGCGTGCTGGTGGTGCCGGGTTCCAGCTTCAACGTGCCCTACCGCCACCACTTCCGCGTGACCCTGATGCCGGAAGCGCCGGTGATGCGCGATGTGTTCGCACGCATCGACCGTGCCCTGGCGCGGCGCGCCGAGGCGGTCACCAAGGTCGTGCCGCTCAAGTCGCGCAGCGTGGCGTGATGGCGGCGGCCGGCACGCCGCTGCGCTATCTGGCGCTCGGCGATTCCTACACAATCGGCGAAGGCGTTGCCCCCGAGCAGCGCTGGCCGGTGCAACTGGTCGACGGTTTGCGTGCCTACGGCTGGAATGTGGCGCCGCCGCAGATCATCGCCACCACCGGCTGGACCACCGACGAGCTGCAGGCCGGTCTCGATGCCGCTGCGCCGCAGGGGCCGTTCGAGCTGGTGAGCCTGCTGATCGGTGTCAACAATCAATACCGCGGACGCTCGCTGGACGAATACCGCAGCCAGTTCGATGCGTTGTTGCAGCGTGCAATCGGGTTCGCCGGCGGGCTTGCGGCACGCGTGTTCGTGCTGTCGATTCCCGATTGGGGGCTGACCCCGTTTGCGCATGCGCAGGGCGGCGATGCGGCACTGATCGGCGCACAGATCGATGCCTTCAACAACGTGGCCGCCGAACGCTGCGCCGCGCGCTCGGTACGCTTTGTCGACATCACCGCCACCAGCCGCGATGGCGGCGACGCTGCCGACATGCTGGTCGACGATGGCCTGCATCCCTCCGGCGCCATGTATGCGCGCTGGACCGCACTGGCACTGCCAGCGGCGCGCGATGCGATAGCGGCTGCCAACGCGATCGGGACGGACCACGCCACGCGCGGGCAGCCCCAATCGCGTTAGCAGGCCCCAAGCTAGCCGCGCACCAAGTCTCATTGCCAAGGAACGACATTGCACAGCACCGCCACCCAACCCATGAGCCGCGCGCAGGCGCTGGCGATCGCGCGCGCGTTCCTGCCGCCGCATCCGCTGGGCAATCGCTACGACTATTACTACACCCAGGCCAAGCTGCGCACCGACCCGCTGTATCCGGGCGTGCTGGCCGAGTTGCGCAGCACCACCGCGCCCGTGCTGGATCTGGGCTGCGGGCTGGGCCTGCTTGCGCACGCATTGCGTGCCGATGGCCAGGCATTGGCATATCACGGGGTGGATGTGGACGCGTCCAAAATCCGCCGCGCGCAACACATCGCGCAGCGCTCGGCATTGGGCAATACGCAGTTCGCCGTGGTCGATCTGAGCGTGGCCTGGCCGCAACACCGCGGCAGCGTGACCATTCTGGACGTGCTGCAGTATCTGCAGGCCGACATGCAGGCCAGCCTGCTGCGCAGCGTGGCGCAGATGCTGACGCCGGGCGCGAAGCTGGTGATCCGCAGCGCATTGGGCGATGCCAGCAGCCGTGGCCGCACCAGCCGCGTGACCGACGTGCTGGCACATCTGAGCGGCTGGATGCAGCGCATGCCGCGCAGCTATCCCACCCGCGACAGCCTGCAGGCGCAGCTGGACGCTGCCGGTCTGCGCGCGACATTTGCGCCGTTGTATGGCAACACGCCGTTCAACAACTGGTTGATCGTGGCCGAGCCGCGCTGAGGCCGTGCACAACGTGCCTGGCTCGATTCAGAACGAGTGACAAAACGTAACGCGCGGTTGCCGGACGGATGTGGATGGCACGCAGTAACCGGGGTGGACGCGTAGCACATGCCGCACCGGGCACCGGCCGCGCAGTCGTTTTGACAGCCGCTGTTGACGTCATGCGGATGATCCCGGGCCACGTTTTCAAGGGGTGGTGCCCCATGCCCCAGAGAGTCCGCTGGTTGCCTTGTTGAAATCCATGCACACCGACCATCTCGACGGGTCCTTGCCCGCCTACCGTCGCGGGACCTTACGCGGCCCGGATGCCGCGTAAGAGCCTACAGGGACGTACTTGCGGCGTGTCCCGCGACGGTGGGCGGGCAAGGGCCCTGCAGCCAAACAGCCAAACAGCAGATATACCGCTCTACCGCTGATCTATCGCACCTTACAAGCCCCAATACACAACGCAGCAAGCAATCAAGACTTAGAGCGATGGCGTCGTTTAGGCGCGATCAGCAGCTTGAATCAAAAGCTCGGTAGGTCGAGGGCGCGATGCCCTCACCACTTCCGGGACACGCCGTGAATCCATCCATGGAGGCTCCTCGGCGGCATCCATGCCGCCAAGGGTCCCGGAACCGGTAAGGACATCACGCCTCCAAAGTTGCTCGTGCGCTGATGCAACCGCAAAACCGAGATGACCTATGCGAGGTGACTTAACGCAGCGGCTTGGTTGCTTGCATGCATGGGTGCATGGCTATTTAGCGATAGGGGCAAACCCAACCAACTTGCTGCCCGCCTTCGACGGAACATGTTGCTCGGAAATCAGACCACGTCGTCCAGATCGCACAAGGCCCATGCAACCACAGCTGCATCTGACCCGCCGGCCGCCGTTCCTGCTCTTGCCATGCATACCGACGCTCTCGACTGGTCTTTGTCCGCCCACCGTCGCGGGACCTTACGCGGCATGGATGCCGCGTAAGCGCCTACATGGACGTACTTGCGGCGTGTCCCGCGACGGTGGGCGGGCAAGGGCCGTGCAGCGAAGTCGCAGAGCAGCCGCTCTACAACTGACCCCTCCGCGATGACCAATCACTTCGGGACAACCAAGTGATCGAGTCGCCGCGCCGTTTGGATGCAGGCAAAGGCCTGGTTTGCCAAGTGCGCGGCGCCCTCGCCGCTAGCGGGACACGCCGTGAATCCGTGCGTGGAGGCTCAGTGGCGGCATCCTTGCCGCCAAAGCCTGTCGTCTGGAGCAATCTCAGAACTTCCAGGACAGCGTCAGCTCCACATCGCGCGGGTCGCCGTAGATCAACTGGCTCTGGTACACGATGTTGGCGTAGTAGTTGCGGTCGAACAGGTTGCGCACGTTGAGCTGCGCCGACCATGCCTGGTTGATGTCGTAGCGTGCCATCGCGTTGGCCAACACCACGCTGCCCTGGGTCAGCCGCTGCGTGCTGCCCTGTGGCCCGGACATCAATTCGTGGATGGCCGACTGCCAGCTCAGGCCACCACCCACGCGCCATGGGCCGGTCTGCCAACTGGTGAACAAAGTGGCCTCGCGACGCGGGCTGGTCGGATTGACGTCGACACCGCTGGCATCGTTGGCATCGAACTGGGCAAAGCCGAACGCGATCCGCCACTGTTCGGACAGCTGCCCGTCGAGCTGGAATTCCACCCCCTGGCTGACCGTGCCCTTCGCGGCCAGGAAGGCCTGATTGGTGGTGCCGGGCACGAACTGTCCGGGGTCGTTGACCGCCAGGTTGTCCTGCTCGATACGGAACAACGCCAGCGCCGCGTTGAGCTGGCCGCCGAGGTATTCGCCCTTGGCGCCGACCTCGTAGCTGTTGCCTTCCAGCGGGGCGAGATAGCGCCCGCTGCGGTCGCGATTGTTTTGCGGCTTGAAGATGCCGGTGTAGCTGGCGTAGAGCGAATGGTGGTCGTCCACGTCCAGGATCAGGCCGGCGTACGGCGTGGTGCGGCCGCGACGCTCGTAGGTATTGGCCGGCACCAGTTGATCGGTGTTCTTCCAGTCGGTGACGCGTGCGCCGACGATGGCCGTGAGCGCGTCGGTCACGCTGAAACGGCCGGCAGCGTAGGCGGCCACCTGGCGCACGTCGCGTTCTTCGCCCTTCACCAGCGGCGTCCATTGCGGCTGCGCCATGCTGCCGGTCCAGGCGTAGACGCTTTCGGCCGTCAGCACCTGCGGTGGCTGCGGCCCGTTGGACCAGCTGCGCACGTTGCGGTTCATCCAGGTGGCGCCGGCGACCAGTTCGTGGTTGCGGCCCCACCAGGTCAGCGGCACGCTGAGATAGGCATCCAGGCTGTTTTGCGCCGTGAGTGCGGGATAGCGCCCGCCAAAATTGGTGGCAAGGCCCAGGCCGGTCTGGCGGTCCGGGTAATCGAAGTAGCCGAACAGCACCGACTTCCAATCGGCTTCGAACCGCTGATGCGAATATTCCACGTGCAGCTGCGCACCGTTGTCGAAGCGATGGGTCAGGCCGGCAAACGCATTGGTGGTGTCGGCCACGCCGCGCGCCCAGCGCGGCGTGAACGCATCCGAGCGTGCAAAATCGGTGCGGCTGCCGTCGCTGAAATACGCCGGCACCCCGCCCCAGGTGGTGCCGCGGCCGTCGTTGCGCTGCTTGTTGATGCCGATGTAGCCGCGGGTGGCATCGCTGAAATCCGCATCGACGATGCCGTAGAACAGCGACGATTGCTTGCTGTAGTAATCGCGGAACGACTGCTTGTCCTCGTAGCTGGCAACCACCCGCCCACGCACGTTGCCGGCGGCGTTCAACGGCGATTGCAGGTCGACGGTGCCGCGATAGCGGTCCCAACGCCCTGCCGACAGATCGACCCGACCGGTGAACACATCGCTGTCGGCATGCTTGCGCACCAGGTCGATCGACGCGGCCGGGCTGCCCGCGCCGGTGGTCAGGCCGTTGGCGCCGCGGATGATTTCCACCCGGTCGTAGATCGCCATGTTCTGCTGCACATCGCCGGTGTAGTCGGTGGGAATGCCGTCGATGCGGTAGTAGTCCACTTCGAAGCCGCGCGCATTGATGTAGGTGCGCTCGGTGTCCCAGGTCGGCGAGTTGAAGCCGGCCACGGTGTCGGTGACGTCCTGCAGCGATTGCAGGTTGCGGTCGACGATCTGCTGGCGCGTCACCACCACCACCGACTGCGGCGTCTCGCGCAGTGACAGCTCCAGCTTGGTCGAACTGCGCGCCACATCGGCGGTGTAGGAGTCGCTGCCTTCGGTCGCGGCGCCGCGGTGTGCCTCGATCTGCAGGCGGTCCAGATCAACCGGGTCGCGCGTGATCGATTGCGCCGCAGCCGCCAACGGCCATGCGCAGGCCAGCGCCAGCGCCAGCAGGGAGTACGCCAGCGGGAGCTGCGGCGAACGGATATCCGCACGCGGGAGCGCGCGCGCAGGGACGATGCGATGGGACATGGGGTCAGCCTCAAGAGCGAATATGGCCGTCGATGACGGCTATTGAGGCTGGCGTCGGCAGCGCCATCGGAAGGCGCGCACCGTTTGCTGGCTGGGGGCGCATGTTCGATCCGCGTTAAATCGCTGTCAATACATGCGTGGGTCGACGCCGGAACTCAGGAGCGCCAGCTCCGGGCAATCCGGCGAACAAAAAAGACGCGTCGCACCAGAGCGTTCCCGCAGACAAGGACGATGGATCCGGCAACACACGCTCTGCTTCCACGCCATCGGCTAGGCGGTGCGCAAAGACCTCAGAGCGGACGCCGCCCGGCCAGGCCGCGTGCGTGCATCGCCTCCAGCACGCCGCGCAGGATGGTGAGGTTGTGGCCGTGCGCGGCGCCTTCGTGCAGCAGCACGATGGCGCCGGGGCGAAGGTCGCGCACGATGCGGGCCACGGTGGCCTCCGGCTCGCAACGCACGCCGTCGAAACCGCGCGCGCTCCAGGCCACGCGGGTCAGCCCGTGCGCACGCAGCGGCGAGGCGACGAAGGGATTGGTCATGCCCACCACCGAGCGGTACAGCCGCGGCGCCTGCCCGGTGATGGTGGCCAGCACGCGCTGTGCCTGGCCGATTTCCTGCGCCATGCGGTGCGGGCCCAGCGCCCAGAACCAGGCCTGCGGATGGGTATGGCTGTGGTTGCCGATGCCATGCCCGCGGCGCACCATCTCGCGCACCAGTTCAGGCCGTTGCTCGGCGCGCGCGCCGACCACGAAGAACGTGGCCTTGGCATCGAAGGCGTCCAGCAGGTCCAGCATCGCCGGGGTGTCGTCGGAGGGGCCGTCGTCGATGGTCAGCCATACCTGCGGGGCGCGGCCCGGCAGGCGCGCCAGCACCGGCGCGTACAGGCGCGCGCGCGGCAGGAACACCGGCACCACGAACAAGGCGTGCGACACCAGCAACGCCGGCACGCCCCAGGCCCAGCCCAGATGCCACCACAGTAGCGCCACCGCCGCCTGCGACAGGGCCAGCAGGCCCACCCAGCGGTAAGGGTGCGAGGGGATGCGATACAGCGTTTGAAGCGTGGTCATGCCGCATGATGCCATGCGGCGTAGAATGCCCGGACTCCACGATCTGACCGAAGTGCTGCCATGTCCCTCGATCCCGCCCTGCGTTCCCGCATCGATACGCTGCTGCAATCCAGCCGTGTGGTGCTCTTCATGAAAGGCCAGCCCGGCATGCCGCAGTGCGGTTTTTCGGCCAAGGCGGTCGGCGTGCTGGACGGTCTGGGCATCGACTATGCCCACGTCAACGTGCTGGCCGACCAGGAGATCCGCGAAGGCATCAAGGCCTACGGCGACTGGCCGACCATTCCGCAGCTGTATGTGGACGGCGAGCTGATCGGCGGCAGCGACATCATCCTGCAGATGGCCGATAGCGGCGAGTTGAGCAGCATGCTCGGCCTGCAGGCGCCAGACCGGACTCCGCCCAAGATCACCATCACCCCGGCCGCGGTCGAGATGCTCAAGGGCGCGCTGGCCGATGCGCCGGATGCCTCGCTGACGCTGGCCATCGACGCCAACTTCCAGCCGAACTTCCAGCTGGCGCCGACCAACCCGAACGCCATCGCGGCCGAGTCCAACGGCCTGCGCGTGCAGTTCGACCTGGCCAGCGCCCGCCGCGCCGACGGCATCACCATCGACTGGGTGGACGACATCCGCGGCCGTGGCCTGGCCATCGACAACCCCAACGCGCCCAAGCCGGTGCAGGAGCTGTCGGTGCGCGAGGCCGACGACCGCATCAAGGCCGGTACGCTGACCCTGGTGGACGTGCGCCCGGCCGACGAGCGTGCCCTGGCCAGCGTTGCCGCGCCGTTCCGCACGCTGGACGCGCATGAGCGCGCCGCCATCGAGCAGTTGCCCAAGGACACCCCGCTGGCGTTCCTGTGCCACCGCGGCGGGCGCAGCCTGCAGGCGGCCGAGCATTTCCGCGGCCTGGGTTTCAGCAACGTCTACAACGTCACCGGCGGCATCGACGCCTGGTCGGACGAGGTGGACAACGGCGTGGCCAAGTACTGAGCAAGCCAGACGGCACAGCCGGTGGCGGGAATCCGCATCCGGCGATGGCCCGCCGCAATCGCCGGCCAGGTTTTTAGCCGCGTTTGCTACAGTGCACACCCCGAACGGGCGCTCCACCGAGCGTCCGTTTTTTCATGGATCGATATGCACAAGGACGTCGCTGCAATGCACACCCGCCTGCTCTCTCTCGCACTGGCCGGGCTGTTGCCCCTGGCCGCACAGGCCACCGAGCCGGCGCGCGCAGTCGTGCTGGTACAGACCTACGACAACCAGCCAAGCGAAGACCCACTTGAATACATTCCGGTGTGGCTGGGCAGCGACGTAGCGAAGGAGTCCAGCATGCCTAGGTCGCTGCTGAGCCAGCCGCTGCAGGTCTTCAATGCGGGCGTTTCCACCGGCACCGTGCGGCTTGCGTCGCTGAGCGTCGACGACAACAGCATGTGCGGCGGCACGGCAAAACTGCGCTTGAAGGGCACCAGCACGCTGTCCGATTCGCCGCTGTTATCGACGGTGGATCTCAATCCCGGCAAGCGCTTTGCCAGCCGTGACGCCACCGCTGCCGAACAGGCCGAGCTGTTGCGCCAGGCCGGCGCGACCGCGCAGCTGCGCAACAGCGTCAAGCCGGCGGCGCTGGCCCAGGCGTTGACGGCATTCCCTGCCGATCGTGCGCAGGATCTGGCGGCGCTGCAGATCGTGACCGACACCCGGCAGCCGCAGCGACGCGTGGCCGTGCTGACTTCCCATCACCCGACCAGAACCGGCAACCCGGACAACCCGACCGGCGTCCTGGCCATGCTTGCGATCTACGAGCATGACGGCAGCCGCTGGCAGTTCCGCAAGGGCAGCGCGGCCAGCGGCTGCGACGATTGCGAAGACCTGCCACTGCGCACGCATTTGCTGCAGTTCGGCGATATCGACGGCAACGGCACGCTCGATTTCGTGCTGTCGGAAAGCGGCTACGAGAGCTACGGCTTCTACCTGCTGCTCGGCGAGGGCACGCACTGGCGGTCGCAAGGCTTGATGGGCGGCTGTTGATCGATCGCAGCGCGATGGCCGATGCCCGCAGCGGTATCGGCGTCGCGTTGCGGCACGCACAGGGTACGCAAGCGCGCGGCTTGCCGCCGCGCAAGTCATTCGCATCGCCGGTGCGAGGCTCTTGGTGTGATTGCACCGCTGCACAATGTCGATCAACGCGCGACAGCGCGCGTATGTGCGCCATCAGCCGATCGCATCGATCGCTCACTCGCTCCGCGTGCCCATACGCAATGTGCAGCGAGGGAAAGCCACAGCGGCGTGCAACCGCGGCAGGCCACAATCGTCGCCTTCCTCAGCCGGCAAATCCGCCGTCATCGAGAAACTGCTGCTCTTCGGCGGTGGTCTCGCGCCCCAGTACCGCATTGCGATGCGGGAACCGTCCGAAGCGCTGGATGATCTGCTGATGCTCCACTGCCCAGCGCGTGGTTTCTGCATCGTCCAGCGTGGTGATCAGCTGTACCGAGCGCGCCTGCTCCTGCAGATCTTCGGCATGCTCGAACGGAAGATATAAAAACAGCCGCAACTGCGCGGAGACCTGTTGATCGAAGCCGCTGGCGATTGCCTGCCTGGCGCAGGACAGCGCCAGGCCGTCGGTGGCATAGGCATGCGCGCTGCCGCGGAACGCGTTGCGCGGAAACTGGTCGAGCAGGATCAGCAGGGCCAGCGCATCTTCGGCACGCTCCATCCAGTGCGCATATTCGCCACGCGCCGCTGCAAAGTGCTGCTCGCTGAAATGCTGGCGGAAGTTGGCATCAAACGCATCGTTGTGCGTGAACCAGCGGGCCGAGCCGGCCAGTTCCCAGAAAGCCAGTACCACATCGGCCTGTTTGTTGCGCTCTGACTTGACGATCATCGACGTATTCCCTGACGAATACGGCATAGCATGCACTGGCGCATGTGATGAGCCCGCCGCCACCGACGGTGCAGCACTTGGCAAGCACGCCGCCGGCCGCTAGGTTTGCGGCTGACGTTTTCGTTGCACCGGGGAAATCCATGCGTTCCATCCTGTTCGCCGCGCTCGGCGCGGCCGTGCTGTGCGGTCCTGTGTCTGCGGCATCGCGTTTCGTGCAAGACCCCTATCCCAGCACCTACCGCGCGCTCGCGTCCGCTCCGGTATTGATCCAGCACGCCACCGTGCTCACCGGCACCGGCCAGCGGCTGGACGATGCCGACGTGCTGCTGCGCGACGGCAAGGTGGCCGCGGTCGGGCGCGGGCTGGAGGCGCCGGCCGATGTGCGCCGCATCGACGGCACCGGCAAGTGGGTCACGCCCGGCATCATCGACGTGCACTCGCATCTGGGCGTGTATCCCAGCCCCGGCGTCAGCGCGCACAGCGATGGCAACGAGATGACCGCCCCGGTGACGCCGAACGTCTGGGCCGAGCATTCGATCTGGCCGCAGGATCCCGGCTTCGGCACCGCCCTGGCCGGCGGCGTCACCTCGCTGCAGGTGCTGCCCGGCTCGGCCAATCTGATCGGCGGGCGCGGCGTCACCCTCAAGAATGTCGCCTCCACCACCTACCAGGGCATGAAGTTTCCCGGTGCCCCCTGGGGCCTGAAGATGGCCTGCGGCGAGAACCCCAAACGCGTGTACGGCCAGAAGGGCGGCCCCGGCACGCGCATGGGCAACGTGGCCGGCTACCGTGCCGCCTTCATCGATGCGGCCGAGTATCTGCAGAAGAATGCGCCGAAGAAAAAGACCGCGAAAAAGCGCCATTGGTGGAGCAGCGGCGGCGACAACGACAGTAGCGGCGATGCCGGCGGCAAGCGCGATCTCAAGCTCGACACGCTGGCCGGCGCGATCAACGGCGACATCCGCGTGCATATCCACTGCTACCGCGCCGACGAGATGGCGACCATGCTGGACCTGTCCAAGGAGTTCGGCTTCCACATCGCCGCCTTCCATCACGGCGTAGAGGCCTACAAGCTGGCTGACCGGCTGGCGCAGGAGAACGTCTGCGGCGCGCTGTGGGCCGACTGGTGGGGCTTCAAGATGGAAGCCTTCGATGGCATCCAGGAAAACATCGCGCTGGTCGACAGGCCGGCCAACAGCTGCGCCATCGTGCATTCGGATTCGGAAGAAGGCATCCAGCGCCTGAATCAGGAAGCGGCCAAGGTGCTCGCCAATGCGCGCCGCAGCGGAATGGAGATTCCGCCCGAGCGTGCGATCCGCTGGCTCACCAGCAATGCCGCCAAGGCGCTTGGCATCGAGCAGCAGACCGGCGCACTGGAGCCGGGCAAGATGGGCGATATGGTGGTGTGGAACGGCAATCCCTTCAGCTCCTACGCGCTGGCCGAACAGGTCTATATCGACGGCGCACAGGTCTACGACCGCCACGATCGCCGCCTGCAGCCGGTGTCGGACTTCATGCTCGGCCAGGAGGTGGCGCGATGAGCCGCACAACTGGAATGCGCCCGCGTCTGCGCGTGATCTCCGCGGTGGTCCTGGCAGTGCTTGCATTGCCCGCATTCGGCCAGCAGGTGCTGATCCGTGGCGCAACCGTGCATACCGCCACCGCACAAGGCACGCTGCGCAATACCGATGTGCTGGTGCAGGGCGGCGTGATCCGCGCGATCGGCAGCAACCTGGCCGTGCCGGCCGATGGCCGCGTGGTCGAGGCCAGGGGCCGCCCGCTGACGCCGGCCCTGTTCGGCGGCATCACCGAGATCGGCATCGAAGAAGTCTCCGGCGAAGACAGCACCGTGGACAGCGGCGTCAAGCTCAGCGACCAGCCGATGCGTCCGGAATTCGACGTCACCCTGGCCTACAACCCCGATTCGGTGCTGGTGCCGGTGGCGCGCGTGGAAGGCATCGGCTTCACCGCGCTGGGCGCGACCACCAGCGGTGCCTTCATCGCCGGGCAAGGCGGCGTGGTGCGGCTGGATGGCAGCCCGGACCCGCTCGGCCCGCATGCCCTGTTCATCCGCATCGGTGCGGCGGCCTCCGATCTCACCGGCAGCTCGCGTGCCGCGCAATGGATGCTGCTCGACCAGCTGGTGGCCGAAGCGCGCGGACGCGTGCCGGCCGACTCGCCGCATGCGCTGCTGACACCGGTCGGCCGCAGCGTGCTGGCCACGTACCTGGCCGGGCAAGGCCGCATCGTGGTGCAGGTGGAGCGTGCCGCAGACATCCGCCAGTTGCTGCGTTGGGCGCAGCGCGAAAAGGTGCGCATCGCCATTGCCGGTGGTGCCGAGGCCTGGAAGCTCGCGCCGCAACTGGCGCAGGCCAGGGTGCCGGTGCTGGTGGACGCGCTGGCGGACCTGCCGTCCACCTTCGACCAGATCGGTGCCACGCTGGAAAACGCCGCACGGCTGCGCGCGGCCGGCGTGGAGGTCAGCTTTGCCCAGAGCGGCGATGCCTCGCATAACGCGCGCAAACAGCGCCAGCTGGCCGGCAATGCGGTGGCCAACGGCTTGCCGTGGGAAGCCGGCCTGGCCGGCCTGACCCGGGTGCCGGCGGAGATCTTCGGCGTGGCCGATCGCATCGGCAGCATTGCGGTCGGCAAGCAGGCCGACCTGGTGCTGTGGGAAGGCGACCCGCTGGATGTCGCCCACTACGCCGAGCAGGTGTGGCTGGGCGGTCGCGACATGCCGATGCGCTCACGCCAGACCGAGCTGCGCGAGCGTTACATGCAACCGGCCGGTGCGTTGCCGCGGGCCTATCTGAAGTGATCGGGAGCGGCGTGCGGTTGCGCGCGCCGCCGTTGCGATACCGCCACATTGCGACAGCTGCCGGCGCCGCGTGCGCTGGCACACTGCATGCCTTGCTCGCCGGCACCGTGCCGGCGGCATTGTCTGCAAAGGACCGGCCATGCGCTTGTTATGCATCCTGATCGCATCGCTGGTGCTGCTTCCACTCGCTGCCTTCGCCCAGTCGGGCTGGGTCGACCGGCAAGGCCGGTCGGTTCCCGCCTCGCCCAGCCGCAACACCGTGCAGGACTTCGGCGCCAGCCTCCTGGTGACCTCCGATACGGACTGGGAGCAAAAATGGACTACGCCCAGCGATACCGTGCCGCACTTCAAGGCGGTCGATCATGTCGGCACCGGCGAGGCGTTGTTCGTGCTGACGTTTCTGTCCAACCCCGGCCTGGACGAGCGCCGCCATGCCGATGTGGTGTGCAGCATCCGGGTGACCGACCCCACCGGGCATGTGGCGCAGGACACGGTCGATACGCCGTGCCTGCAGGGCGAGATCAAGGGCGATCCCCGCAATGTCTATCTGGCGCAGGCGACCTTGCAGGTGATTGCCGAAGCGAGCGATCCGCCCGGCCGCTGGCAGGTGCAGGTCACGGTCAAGGACCGCCGGCGCGGCGTCAGCATTCCGCTGACCGGCGCGTTCACGCTCGGGCGCCAACGCACCCGCGTGCCAGCGCAATGACCCGCATGGCATTGGGCGTGCGCTGCGTCTACCTGCTGATCGCACTGGCCGTGTTTGTCATCGAAGTGGCGATCGGCGCTGGCAGACTTGGCGGGCCGTGGGTACGCGGCAGCCTGGGCGATGTGCTGGCGGTGATCCTGGTGTATTGCGGACTGCGCGGTGTGCTTGCGCTGCCGCCACGCTGGGCGTGCGTGCTGGCGGTGGCGATCGGGTGCCTGATCGAAGGGCTGCAGGCGCTGCATCTGGCCGACCGGCTCGGACTGCGCCCGGGCAGCGCGGCCTACATCGCGCTCGGCAATACCGCCACCGTGCACGATCTGCTGATGTACCTGGTCGGCGGCGGCGCGGCGTACATCGGCGATGTGGCGTCGTGCCGCATCGCTGCGTCCTCCCGGCGGCAAACGCCGCATTGATGCATTCCTTCGGGCCTACCGCATGTTTTCCGTCTCCTCATTGGCACTGATCGACAGCGTTGGCGTCCTGTTTCGGCAGCAGCAACGGCGTGCCTGCGCCGCCGCTGCGTCACCGTGACCTCGCTGTTCCAGGGAGGCGGTTTGCGCTCGATCGATCGCGTCGTGCTGCGCCAGGCGCCGGCCAATCTGCTACGCGGACTGGAAGCGGTCGGCGGGCGGCTGATCCTGACCGCCGATGCGCTGCACTTCCAGCCGCATCCCTACAACATACAGACCCGGTCGCTGACCGTGCACCTGAGCCAGATTGCAGCAATGCAACCACGCTGGACGCGCCTGTTCGGCCTGCTGCCGGTGGCGCCGACATCGCTGGCGGTGCAGCTGCACGACGGCGGCGAGCACCGTTTCGTGATCGGCAAGCGCGAACAGTGGATGGCTGCCATCGCCTCGGCGCGCGACGCCCCGGGCTGACGCTGCACGACAAGCGCGGCCGCACTGATGCGCAAGGGCGCTTGCCCGGCTGGCGCACCGCAATGCCCTGGCGTCGTCCCGCATGCCTGCGCATCGCAGAGGGAGCGTGAACTGCGCTGCGTTTCAGCACTGCATTTTGTACGCGGTGCACGCTCTGCAGGTCCGGCCATCGCCGCCGTTGTCCAGCCCGCCTAGCATCGCGCGTCGGCACCATAGCGACGCCCCTACTTCGGCATGGAGATCGATATGCCCCGCACTATCCTGCGCATCCTGGCGTGCACATTGTTCCTGTACGGCAGCGTCAGCGCGCCGGCCATCGCCGCATTTGGCGTCACCCGCAGCGGCGACCGTGTGGTTGTCGATACCGGCGCCGAGCTGGTGTTTGCGGTCAACACCGGCAACGGCGACATCGTCTCGATGCGTTATCGCGACAACGAGCTGCAGACCACCGAGTCCAAGGGCTCGCAGATCGCCTCCGGCCTGGGCAGCGCCAGTGTGGAGGCGCGCGTGGTGGGCGGAACGATCGTGGTCTCGGCCAAGGCCGGCGACCTGACCCAGTACTACATCGCACGCAAGGGCCGCAACGCGATCTACATGGCCACCTATGCACCGACATTGCTGCAGATCGGCGAGCTGCGCTTTGTCACCCGCTTGAACGTTGCCAAGCTGCCCAATGCGCAGCAGGAGCCGGACTCCAATGTCGGCAGCCCGGTGGAAGGCGAGGACGTGTTCCTGCTGCCGGACGGACGCACCAGTTCCAAGTTCTATTCGGCGCGCCGCATGATGGACGACCAGGTGCACGGCGTCAGCGGTTCGGGCGTGGCGGTGTTCATGCTGATGGGTAACCGCGAGCGCAGTTCCGGCGGGCCGTTCTTCAAGGACATCGCCACCCAGAAAACCCGCGTGACGCATGAGCTCTACAACTACATGTATTCCGATCACACCCAGACCGAGGCATTCCGCGGTGGCCTGCATGGGGTGTACGGGCTGCTGTTCACCGATGGCGGGACGCCTTCCAGCGCGCAACTGGACACCGCTTTTGTCGATGCAACGCTGGGTTTGACCGGTTATCTCGCCAGTGACGGGCGCGGAGCGCTGAGCGGCCGGGTGAGCGGCGTGCTGTCCGGCCAGCCTGCCGTGATCGGCCTGCGCAACGACCAGGCCGAATACTGGGCCACCGCCAACGGCAGCGGCGATTACCAGATTGCCGGCGTGCGCCCGGGACGCTACCGCATGACGCTCTACCAGCACGAACTGGAGGTCGCGCAACGCGATGTGGAGATCCACGCCAACGCGACCGCGCAGGCGGCACTGCAAGCTGTTGTGCTGCCGGGAACGCTCAAGTGGCAGATCGGCACGGCCGATGGCACGCCGGCCGGTTTCCGCCATGCGGATCTGCTGCCACGCGCGCATCCATCCGACAAGCGCATGAGCTGGGTCCCGGTGACCTATACGGTTGGATCGAGCAGCGCGGCCAGCTTTCCGGCAGTGCAATGGCGCGGTATCAATACCCCGACCCGTATCGACTTCACCCTGGGCTCGAGTGAAGTGCGTGGCTATCGCCTGCGCATCTTCGTGCCACTGACGCAGGTCGGCGCGCGCCCGCAGATCAGCGTCAATGCGCGCTGGAATGGCCCGGTGCCGGCCGCGCCCACGCAACCCAAGACACGCGGCATCACCCGCGGCACATGGCGCGGCAACAACACGCTGTATGAGGTGGACATCCCGGCATCTGCGCTGCAATCGGGCAGCAACCGGATCGAGATCGGCATCGCC
This sequence comes from Xanthomonas sp. WHRI 7064, assembly GCF_040202355.2. Taxonomy (NCBI): domain Bacteria; kingdom Pseudomonadati; phylum Pseudomonadota; class Gammaproteobacteria; order Lysobacterales; family Lysobacteraceae; genus Xanthomonas; species Xanthomonas sp. WHRI 7064. The sequence goes on from NZ_CP167821.1 coordinate 3,874,307, forward strand.
TCGGGATCGCCGGACAACGGCTTTCTCAGCCCGGCCGTGGTGTTCGACAGTATCCAGCTGGTGGCGCTGTAAGCGCTTTGGCGAGCGGGATGGCCGGACAGAAACAAGTTCTCACACGCATCGCGGAGTCCGTGGCACGTGCCGCATTTGATTGGCACGTTCGCAGGGCTGGCGATGGCAGTGAAAGACACACCGATGTCGCATTCACCGCACGCGGCTGCGTACGGTGAGTGCGGTGGTGCATAAGATTCCGGAAGCGGAACGCCCTAACAATGCATGGTCAATGCACGCCGTCATGCATAAGCCGTACGCGCTGACTCGGCCTGCCTGACTGCCGTCAGTCGATCGCTGTCGGCAAGCATGCTTACTTGGCGGCAATCGACCCGCTGAGCGACACCGTACCCATGCCGCCGGTGACCTCGAAGCCGCCTTCCACCACCTGCAGATACAGCGCATTGCTGTAGCGGCCATCGCTGGCACGCAGGTCCTGCAACCTGGTCAGGAAGGCCTTGACGTCGACATTGACACTACCCTTGGCAGGCAAGGCATTGCTGTTGCCGGCCGTGCCATGTGGAATGAAGGTATAGACGTAATAGCCGGCGGCATCGTTGTTGCCTTCCCACAGATCGTAGGTGACGCCGCCTGAGGTGATGGCATTGGAGGTCGTCAGGGTGCCCAGCGGATACGAATTATTGGCGCCCCAGATCATCACTTCCAGCTGCGGATTGCCCTTGCTGGTGTCCTTGCGGAAGAACAGGTCGTAGGCGAAATCGCCGGTCTGCCCGCTACCCTTGGTGGTGAATGCCAATGCGCCGCTCAAGCTGGCGATCTTGGACACCTGATGCGGAAAGTAGCTATCGGTGGCCGGATTCATCGTGTAATGCCAACCGCGGCAGATCGCCGGGTAGCCATACAAGGTGCCACTGGGCAGGTTGTAGCTGATTGTCATGCTCGGCGTGCTGCCCGACCCGAACGTCGCCTGGATATTATTGTTTTTGTCGTTGAAATTATTGTTGTAGGCGTACTGCGTGCCGTAGACCTTGGTCTGGCCGGTATAGGCAGTGGCGCTGGCAGCGGCCAGTGCCAAGGCCAGCGCAGCGGCGCGCGGCAACGACAAGCCGCAACGCAGGGACAGCAGCGAACGGAAACCGTCGTGCACTTGCATGGGGTGTACTCCGATGAGGGATGATTGGACACAGGTACCCACCACAACGGCGCAACACCGCGCAGTGGATGACCGACCCTTGCGCATCCGGCACCACGACGCAGGCGCGCGGTATTCCGAATGTCCACGCACTGACGGGGCGCAGATGTGGTCATCCATGCGAACCGGTCACCGTGGCCTCATCCAGTACGCGAGGCATGCAATGCATGCGCCGCGCACACGCCACCTCATTGACTCTCAAGTGGTCGGCAATCGTCGACGATTATCTTCAAGCCAGCACTGCAGATGCGGGCACCGGCGTGCGTTGTACTGCACGCCGGTCTCAAACGCCAACTACGCACCTCAGCCATGCGGCCGATGGACGCTGTACTTATTGCGCATCCAGCGTCGCGCTCACCTTGGCCCAACCATTGCCGCGCACCACTTCAAAACCGGCTTCGGCTGCATGCAGATACATGCTGTTGTTGTAGCGCCCATCCTTGGACCGGTTGGTCTGCAACCAGTTGAGGAAGGGCTTGGCGTCCACGTTGAGGCTGCCGCTGGTCTTGAGCGTGGCCTGCCCGGCGGTGCCGGTCGGAATGAAGGTGTAGACGTAATAGCCGGCACCGGAGTTGAAGCCCTCCCACAGGTCGAAGGTGCGCCCGCCCGCGGTGATCACCTTGCTGGCAGTCAGTGTGCCGATCGGCCAGGAGTTGTGGTCGCCCCAGATCATCACTTCCAGCTGCGGGTTGCCCTTGGCAGTATCCCAGCGGAAGAAGATGTCGTAGGCAAAGTCGCCTGCGAGATTGGTCCCGCCGGCGCTGTAGGTGAACTTGAGCGGGATCTTGCTCAGCGAGGAAATCTGCCGCGGAAACAGCGTGTCGCTGGTCGGGTTCCAGTCGTAATGCCAGCCGCGCACGATCGCCGGATAGCCATAGAGATTGTAGTCGGCGAAGTTGAAGGTGACGGTCAGCTCAGGCGTGCTGCCGGTGCCGAACGTGCCCTGGATGATGTTGTTGGGATCGTTGAAATTATTGACCCACGCATAGTGGTTGCCGAAGACCTTGTAGGGACCGGCCAGCGCCGCCGGCGCCAGGGCGACCAGACCCACGGCCAGTGCAGCCTTCCACCAGCGCGATGCGCGCCGCCGTGTAGTCGGCGCCTGTGCGCCGGTCTGAGTAAGGGTGCTGGATTGGCTGTTCTGCATGTTGACTCTCTCCGTGTGGGTTCAGCGCGGCGATGCCGGTGCGGCAGCGTCGAGAAGCCGCTCTGCAGCGGTCGCGTTGGACCCTAGCAGCGGCCTTGTGACGGGAGCTATAGCAATTGCGGCAGGCCTCGCTCGTCATCTGCGATAGCGGGCGCTACCTTGCAGCCGAAGCGTGCGCAGATGCTCAGTTCGCAGCGTAAATCGCAGCATCTCAGGATGTACCGGTCATCTGCATGACGGTGCGGTGCGCGCGAATGGTGCAGAGCCACATGGCGGTGGTCTGCATTTCGGCCATGCCTGCGGCTGCTTGCTCCAGGCCCTATTCGGATGCGTCGAGCTTGCCTGGTGGCAGTGCGCGGGGCTCCCCTCGCGCGCTCTTGCGTAGGGGACCCAGCTTTCGGCCGGCAGCCCTACTCGCCTCCGCTGTTTTGCGATAGCGTTCGCAGTTGCAGATAACGCAACAGCCGGAGGGGGCGACGATGCGCATCGGAATCGTGGTGGACAGTGCCTGCGATTTGCCGCAGGACTTCATTCAACGCAACAACGTCATCGTATTACCGATCAGCGTACGCATCGGCGAAGCGGTGCTGGCCGATCACCGCGACGAGGAAGCGACGCTGAGCTTTCTGCAGGCGCATGTGGCCGAGCGTGGGCACGAGGCGGAAACCACGCCGTTTTCTGTCAATCAGATTCGCGACCTGTTCCTGCAACGGCTGGTCATCGACTACGACCACGTGTTCTGCCTGACCATCTCCAAGCTGCGCAGCCAGATCTTCGACAACGCGATGCAGGCCAGCTTCGCGATCCTCAACGATTACAAGCCGATCCGGCAGGCCGCCGGCCACACCTCGCCGTTCGCGCTGCGCGTGATCGATACGCTCAACCTGTTTGCCGGCCAGGGCATCACTGCAGTGGAAGCAGTACGCCTGCGCGCGCAGGGTCAGGGCGTGGCGGCAATCCGCAGCCGGCTCGAACAGCTGGCCGAACACACCTACGGCTACATGATTCCACGCGATCTCTATTACCTGCGTGCGCGTGCACGCACCAAGGGCGATCGCAGCGTGGGCCTGATCGGCGCCGCGCTCGGCAGCGCGCTGGACATCAAGCCAGTGCTGCGCGCCTACCGCGGCGTCACCGAACCGGTGGCCAAGTTGAAAGGCTTCGAGCCGTCGGCCGAAAAGCTGTTCGGCTTCACCGTGCGCAAGGTCCGCGAGGGCTTGATGACACCGACCGTGTGCGTGGGCTACGGCGGCGAACTGGCCGAGCTGCACGCCCTGCCCGGCTACGCCGCCCTGCAAAGCGCCTGTCAGACCCACGACGTGGAATTGTTCGAAAGCGTGATGAGCCTGACCGGCATGGTCAACGTCGGCAAGGGCGCACTGGCAGTGGCATTTGCAGCCGAACCGCATACTTTTTCGGCCTGAAGACAAGGCCGAGGGCGCGGCGCCATCGCCGGCTTCGGGACACGCCGATCTACAGCTGACCTATCCGCGCACCCCGGATCTCCAAAGACAACCACGCACACCGACCATCTCGACATGTCATGCGCTGCTTGCCCGTGCAAACCGACCATCTCGATGGTTCCTTGCCCGCTCACCGTCGCGGGCCCTTACCCGGCATGGATGCCGCGTAAGGGCCTACACGGACGTACTTGCGGCGTGTCCTGCGAGGGTGGGCGGGCAAGGGCCCTGCAGCCAAGCCGCGGATCAACCGCTCTACAGCTGATCTATCCGCGCTATCCAGGCCTTCGGAGTACGACGCCCAAAGCGCATAGAGACTTGGAACCGTGACGTCGTTTAGGCGCGATCAGATGCTTGAACCAAAAACTTGGTCAGTCGAGTGCGCGGTGCCCTCACCGCTTGCGGGACACGCCGTGAATCCGTCCATGGAGGCTCCTTGGCGGCATCCATGCCGCCAAGGGTCCCGCAACCGGCAAGGACACCGCACCAGGAAGTTTTTAGGTTGCTTCATTGAAAGCCTGCTGATTGCTTTGCTCGGCTCGTCTTGGACAACTGACTGGGAATGCTGCTGTACAAAAACGCATGTCATGCCTCGCTTGCCTACGCACACCGACCATCTCGACCGGTCCTTGCCCGCTCACCGTCGCGGGACCTTACGCGGCATGGATGCCGCGTAAGAGCCTACAGGGACGTACTTGCGGCGTGTCCTGCGAGGGTGGGCGGACAAGGGCCCTGCAGCGAAGCCGCGGATCAACCGCTCTACAACTGATCTATCCGCGCTATCCAGGCCTTCGGAGTACGACGCCCAAAGCGCATAAAGACTTGGAACCGTGACGCCGTTTAGGCGAGATCAGATGCTTGAATCAAAAACTTGGTCAGTCGAGTGCGCGGTGCCCTCACCGCTTGCGGGACACGCCGTGAATCCATCCCTGGAAGCTCAGTGGGCGGCATCCGTGCCGCCAAGGGTCCCGCAAGCGGCGAGGACAACGCACCTGAGAGTTAATCGATACTTTGCAAAGCTTGCGCGTTGCTCGGCTTGCATTGGGACCATGACCGGACGCGGCGCTATCCGAGTTAGCCCAGCGCAGTGTTACCGCAGCGGCACGTTCAATACCGATGGCGTTGCCGCCGGCGAGGTAAACGTCACCGTGCCACCGCCATCGCTGGCATCGGTGTAGCGCACGTCCTGCGTGTCGATCACCAGCACCAGGCGTTGCCCTGCCGGAATCTCCGTAGCAGCCGCTTGCAGTGGCCAATCCAGCGTCACTGCTTGGCCTGGCGTGGCCCCGCGTAGCGAGTACGGCGCATGCGTGATCAGTTGCGCCACGCCTAGCGCGTCCATGCGATACAGATAGGCGAACAGGCTTACTTTCGATTGGCTGGGTACCACGGTCACGCGCAACGATGGACTGCCGGCCAGTCGCCGTAGCGTGTTCGATGGCGCACCCACCCACACTGCCGCGCCGATGCGATTGACCAACGGAATCGAGGTGGTGACCGGCACACCGATGCCTTGCAACAGGCCACTGACCAGGACCACGCCCGAGTCGGCCAACGTCGGCACATCAGTGGCGATGCGCGATTGCCACCCGCTGGCGGTGCCGCCGATCAAACCGCCGGTGGGGCTGAGCAATCCGGACGGTGCGGATAACCCCAGGCGCGTGTTGCCTTGCTGCACCGACGCCCAGTCCGCGTACTCCAGCCATTGCCCCGCGCGCGGCGACAGCCGCACCGGCGCTTCGCTGTCCACGCCGTTACGTAGCTGCTTGAGATGACGATCGAACCAGCGCGTGGTCGCCGTGTAGACCTCGTTGGGCAGGCCGAGCGCGCCCGGCAATTCTGCGGTGGCATGATCGCCCTGACTGAGCAGCAACTGCTTGGGCCCACGCAACTGGTTGAAGAATGCGATGGTCTGGTTCGGCGGAAACAGGCCGTCGTTGAAGGCATTGCCCAGCAGCACCGCCGTGCCACGCGCATTGAGCGCGGCCACATCGCTTGCCGGGCTGCGCGACGCGGCCTGCGGCAGGAAGCCCTGCACGGCGCCGTCGTAATCGCCAACGGCAACCCGTGTGCTGATCTGCGCCAGATCCGGGCCGGGACGTCCGGTCAACGCGCCGGCACCAACCAACAGCCCAACGCCTTGCTGGCTGACGGTGCGGTTGGAATACAGCGACGCTTCCAGGTCCGCCCAGCCGCTGAGCGCAGCCACGGCCTTGATGCGCGGATCGCGCTCGGCCGCCAGCAGGCTGATGCCCGCGCCATACGAGATGCCCGACGCACCGATCGCATTCGCATTGGCCGGCGTATGCGCCAGCGCCCAGTCGATCACCGCGCTGACGTCTTCCACCGTGTCGGCGCCGGCGATATCGATCTGCCCGGCCGAATCCCAGAACCCGCGCGAGGTATAGCTGACGACCACGTAGCCATCGCTGGCCAGCTGGGTCGCGCGGCCCAGGTATTCCAGATTCGGCAACGACCAGCTAGCCGGCATCACGATCAGCGGAAACGGCCCGCTGCCCTGCTCTTGCGGCACCAAGACCAGTGCGCCCATCGGCGCGCCGTCCCAGCCGGGAATCCGTTCGTAAGTCTTACTGAAAGCGCCCGCCACCGCCGACGCCGATGCCACCAGCAACGCCAATGCGGCGATGCCTCCGATCCAAGGCTTGTTCATGGTTCTCTCCCACGCAAGGCCGGGCCGGGATGGCCCAGCGGCAACTGCCATGCATCCGTGGTTCGGGGGAGAACGCCGCGAACGTACCAGACGGTACGGTATGGCTCAAGGGCTGGGATTCGGGATTCGGGATTCGGGATTCGGGATTCGGGATTCGGGATTCGGGATTCGGGATTCGGGATTCGGGATTCGGGATTCGGGATTCGGGATTCGGGATTCGGGATTCGGGATTCGGGATTCGGGATTCGGGATTCGGGATTCGGGATTCGGGATTCGGGATTCGGGTGCGTGCGCGTGCGCGTGCGCGCCGCAGTCGCGGGCCCGGCCGGCGTGGAAACAACGTGCGTTTATCGTCTGGCCGCTCCGGACCTGCAGACGTTGGCTGCAATGCAGCACGCCCGCGCAACGCCTTCTGCGCGCTCAGCTCAGCCGACGAAGTGCTGATATCCGCGTTGCGGCGGCTGCCACGGGTTGCCGTCGGCGTCGTGGACCACCACGCCTGGCGTGGCGACGATCTGGCCGATGCGCGTCACCGCGACTCCGGCGAAGTCCATTGCCTGCGCCACCGCGTCGCGGTGTTGCACGGCGGCGGTGAAGCACAGCTCGTAGTCGTCGCCGCCGCCGAGTTGCCAACCGATGCATTGCAGCGCGCTGATCCCGGTGCTGCGCGGCATCGCCGGCAGTGCCGCCAGCGCCAGCTGCGCGCCCACACCGCTGCGTTCGCACAGATGGCCCAGATCGGCCAGCAAGCCGTCGGAGATGTCCACACAGGCGTGCGCAAGCCCACGCAAGCGCAGCCCGGCCTGCACGCGCGGCTGCGGGCGCAGCAGGCGGCCGCGCCACAGTTCGTGCAACGGATCGGCCGCCGCGCAGGTCACGTCCAGCTGGCCGGCTTGCCACAGCGACAACGCCGCCGCCGCCTCGCCCGGCGCGCCGGTGACCCAGACGTCATCGCCCACACGTGCGCCATCGCGACGCAGCGCCGCACCCGGCGGCAGGCTGCCGATCGCGGTCACCGCGCACGACAACGGCCCGCGCGTGGTGTCGCCACCGACCAGCGCAATGTCATGCGCATCGGCCAGTGCAAAGAATCCATCGGCGAATGCGTCGACCCATGCGGCATCATCGTGCGGCAACGACAGCGACAAGGTGCACCAGCGCGGCTGCGCGCCCATCGCCGCCAGGTCGGACAGATTGACCGCCAGCGTCTTCCAGCCCAGATCCTCGGCACGCGTCTCGTGCGGAAAATGCACGCCCGCATTGAGCGTATCGGCGGTGATCGCCAGCTGCTCGCCCGGCGGCGGCTGCAGCAGCGCCGCATCGTCGCCAATCCCCAACGGCACATCCGCACGCGCCGCAATGCGCGCGCGCAAGCGGGCAATTAGATCGAATTCGGGCATGTGGGCGGGAATCGGGAGAAGGGAATCGGGAATCGCAAAAGCGCGTCAGGAGATATCGGAGATGGTGCTCTTACGATTCCCCATTCCCGACTCTCCATTCCCGCGGCGCCTCAGGCGCCTCAGGCGCCGCTAGCGCCGCTAGCGCCCGACTCCACCTTGCGCCACTCCACCGAGGCGCGATCCAGCACGCCGTTGACGTAGGTGTGGCCGTGCTCGGAGCCGAAGCGCTTGGCGGTTTCGATCGCTTCGTTGATCACCACGCGGTACGGCACGTCCTGGCGATACAGCAGCTCATAGGCAGCCAGGCGCAGCACTGCACGTTCGATCGCGTCGACTTCTTCCACGCCGCGATCCAGATACGGCGTCAGCGCGGTGTCGAGCTCGGCGCGGTTGCTCAGCACGCCTTCGACCAGGTTTTCGAAATAGGCCAGGTCGGCCACTTCGTGCGCCTGCTCATGCGCAAACTGCGAGATCACCTGCTTGGCGAACCCGCCGGAAATCTGCCAGGCATACACCGCCTGCAAGGCACGCCGACGCGCGCGCGAACGCAGCACCGGGTCGATGCCGTCGCGACGGACGTGGCGGGCGTGTCCACCGGACTTGCTCATGGCAACAACTCCATCAAATTGACCAGTTCCAATGCCGCAAGCGCGCATTCTTCGCCCTTGTTGCCATGGCTGCCACCGGCACGCGCCTCGGCATCTTCCACGCGCTCGACCGCGAGCACGCCGTTGAGCACCGGCACGCCGGTCTGCAACTGCACGCTCATCAGGCCTTCGGCGCACAGGTCGGCGACGTGTTCGTAGTGGCGGGTGTCGCCGCGGATCACGCAGCCCAGCGCGATGATCGCCGCATGCTGTCCGGATTGCCCCAGGCGGTTGGCGGCAATCGGAATTTCCCAGGCGCCCGGCACGCGGATCACGTCGATGGCGTCCTCGCCGATGCCGTTGCCGGCCAGGCTCTGACGCGCACCGGTGACCAGCGCGTCGGTGATGCGGGCATTCCAGCGGCTGGCGATGATCGCAAAGCGCGCGGTGGTGGGGCGGAGATCGCCTTCGTAGTGGGTCATGCGGGTCGGCAACTCGAGGGGGCGGCAAGTTTAACAGCTGCCGGGCCCTGGCCCGGCCGGTACGTGGCGGCCGGGGTGCCGAAGCAGCCCCGGCCATGTCGCCAGGAAACGAATGTGGAGCGCGCAGCACGGGCTGGTGCGGCTCGCAGCTGGCAGGGTCGATACGCAACAACCGCGCGAACCACTCGGACAGCGCGGTTCCTGTTGCGCGCCCTGCAACCATCGGACAGCGCCGGCTCCAGGCCGCCCGCGCTACGTCAGGGCAGCGCGGCCGCCGGCACCGAGCGCACACCTTCGCCCGCGTGGCATTCCAGGTACTCCACCACCTCCAGCCCGAACCCGGCCAGGCCCACCTGACGCCGCGGCGTGCCCAGCACGCGCAACTTGCCCAGGCCCAGTTCGGCCAGGATCTGCGCCCCGGCCCCGTTGCGCCGCCACTGGCTGACGTCCTTGGCGTTGGTGGCCGCTTCCGGTTGCTGGCGCAGCCGCGCCAGCAAGGATTCGCTGTCGCGCGGTGCCGACAGCACCACCATCACGCCCTGCCCTTCGGCGGCGATCGCACGCAAGGCATCGGTGGCGGCCACGCCAAAGTCGTCGCGCTGCCAGTGCAGCAGATCGGCCAGCGGGTTTTCCACCTGCACACGCACCAGCGTCGGCGTGGCCGGATCGGCAGTGCCGCGCACCAGCGCAAAGTGCAGGTCGTGGGCGATGCGGTCGCGGTAGGTCACCAGCGTGAACGGGCCGAACTCGGTGCTGATCTCGCGCTCGTCCACGCGCTCGACGGTGTGCTCGTTGGCCAGGCGGTAGGCGATCAAATCAGCGATCGAGCCCATCTTCAGCCCGTGCTCGCGCGCGAACACTTCCAGCTGCGGGCGCCGCGCCATGCTGCCGTCCGGGTTGAGCACTTCCACCAGCACGCCGGCCGGTTCCAGCCCGGCCAGCATCGGCAGGTCGCTGGCCGCTTCGGTATGGCCGGCGCGGGTCAGCACGCCGCCGGGCTGGGAGATCAGCGGGAAGATATGCCCCGGCTGGCTCAGATCCTGCGGCTTGGCATCCGGCCGCACCGCGGTGCGCACGGTGTGTGCGCGGTCGTAGGCGGAGATGCCGGTGGTCACGCCTTCGGCCGCCTCGATGCTGACGGTGAAGTTGGTCTGGAACTGCGCGGTGTTGTTGCGCACCATCGGCGCCAGGCCGAGCTGCGCGCAGCGCTCGCGGGTCAGCGACAGACACACTAGCCCGCGCGCGTGGGTCACCATGAAATTGATGTCCGACGGCTTGACCAGCTCGGCCGCCATGATCAGATCGCCTTCGTTCTCGCGGTCCTCGTCATCGACGATCACCACCATGCGACCGGCGCGCAGTTCCTCGATCAATTCCGGAACGGGTGCGAAATTCATGCCGCACCCCGCGTGCCGAGCAGGCGTTCGACATAGCGCGCCACCAGGTCGATTTCCAGATTCACCGCCGCGCCAACCGCCGTCTGCGCAAACGCGGTGTTGGCCACCGTGTGCGGAATCAACGCGACCTCGAAGCCGTCCTCGTCCACTTCGTTGACGGTGAGGCTGACCCCGTCCACGCAGATCGAGCCCTTCTTGGCGACATAGCGCAACACCGCCGGCGGGGCGGCAAACCGCCAGCGCTGCGCGCGCGCATCGCCATGTACCGACTGCACCCGGCCCAGACCGTCGACATGCCCGCTGACCAGATGCCCGCCGAGGCGGTCGGTCGGGCGCATCGCGCGCTCCAGATTGAGCAACGCACCTTCCGGCAAGGCGCCCAACGTGGTCAGCGACAGGGTTTCGGTGGAGGCGTCGGCCTGGAAGCTGCCCGCGTCAAAAGCGATCACGGTCAGGCACACGCCGTTGACCGCGATGCTCTCGCCGAGCTGCACCGCCTCGAACGGCAGGTTGCCGGTGGCGAAGGTGAAACGCACATCGCCGCCCTGCGGCTGGCGCGCCGCCAGATAGCCGACGCCTTCGATGATTCCGGTAAACATCAGCGCACCCCCGTCGTTGATGACGACAGTGCGGACGGGGTGCGGTGGAAGATCGCGACGCAGCGCGACGGGTGACGCATGGACATAGTCGTTTCTCGCAGGAGTTGAGCGAAAAACGCCACAAGGCAAACAGGCGCGCGCACAGCCGCAAGGCTGCGCGTTGGCCGTCTTCTTTCATCCGGACTATACCGTCGGCCCCGGCATCGCACCGGATCTGCTGACCTTGCGCAGCAGGGGTTTCGCGTGGATCCGCTCAACCCTGAAGTGCAAGCGCTCGCGGGCTCGCATGCTTGCGCATGCCTACCGCCGGTGGGGAATCGCACCCCGCCCTGAAGACGTTCGTGAGTACCGGCGAACCGGTGCGCAAAGTCTAACAGGGCACATCGGCGCGATGGCTGAGCGTGGGCCAAGGCTGGCAGGACACTGCGTCATGTGGGGTAATCCCCCATAGCCAGGATTGTGAAGGATCTGTTAATTTACTCGCCGCGACGGGAGACGTCGCTTTTTCCCTCCCGCAACGGGACGGAGACACGGACATCAATTCGGAGAGAGACATCCAATGCGTAACACCCTGATTCTGGCTGCCCTGCTGGCCGCCGCACCGTTTGCTGCTTCGGCCGAAGGCGTGAGCTATTCCTACGTCGAAGGCGGCTGGAACCGGACCGAGATCGGTGTAGACGGCGACGCCGACGATCTCGACGGTGGCTACCTCCGAGGCTCCTGGCAGATTGCCGAGCCGGTGTACGTCTTTGCTGGCTACCAGCGCGCGACCGAGAATTACAGCCCGTTTCCTGGTATCACTGCAGACATCACTGTGCAGCAGGCACACGTTGGTATCGGTTACCGCCAGGAAATGACCGAGCGTGTGGAGTTCACCGCCGACGTCGCTGCCCTCCGCAACAAAGGCGAAGTCGAATCGCGCGTCAACGGCCGCAGACTGGGTAGCGCGTCCGACTCGACCAACCTGGGCTTCGCCAACCTGGGCCTGCGCGGCAAGCCCTCGCCGCGGACCGAAGCCTGGATCAAGGCCGGCTATATCGACGGTAGCGACGTGGACGAAGGCGAGTTCGTCGGCACCCTGGGTGGTCAGGTCAACTTCACCCGCACCTGGGGCCTGGTCGCCGAAGCGCAGTTCGTCGACAACGCCAACCAGTACAAGGTCGGCGTGCGCGCGAGCTTCTGATCGACGCGACTCAGATACACCAAGGCCCCGCATGCGGGGCCTTTTTCATGCGCACAACAGCACAGCTGCGCGGTATCGCGCAGCCCATGCAGCGCTCACCCGGCAACAACCGGCGCATAGCGCAGACGCAGATCCTGACCCAGCTGGCGCACATCCAGCAGCTGCAACGCAGCGCGCTGCGCCATCGTCTCGATGCCCAGCCCGGCCAGCAGCGGCCTGGCGGTATCGCCCAGCAGTACCGGCGCCATGTAGACCAGCAGTTCGTCGACCAGCCCGGCCTGCAGCAGCGCACCGCCCAGCGTTGCGCCGGCTTCCACATGCACCTCGTTGATGCCGCGCTCGCCAAGCAGGGCCACCACCGCAGCCAGATCGAAGCGGCCGGCATGCAACGGCATCGCAAGGAACTGCGCATTGTCCAGCGACGGCGCGGCCACATTCTCGCCATGCAGATACAGCGTGGGCGCATCGCCCTGACGCAGGTTCCTGCACGCCAACGTCCGTAGCCCGGCATCGAGCACCACGCGTAGCGGCGGCACGACCGGCGTGTCATCGCCCAGCCGCACCGTCATGGAGGGGTCGTCGGCCAGCACCGTGCCTGCACCAGTGAGGATCGCGCCCGCACGCGCGCGCCAGCGCTGCACGTCTGCGCGCGCGTCACTTCCGGTGATCCACTTGGATTCACCGCTGGCCAGCGCCGTACGTCCATCCAGGCTGGCGCCGAGCTTGACCCGCAACCACGGCCGCCCACGCTCCACCCGCGACAGAAATCCCTGGTTGAGCGCGCGCGCCTGTGCCTGCAGAACACCGCTGAGCACTTCGATTCCGGCCTCGCGCAGCAGCGCAAACCCACCGCCGTTGACCTGCGGAAACGGGTCGGCCATCGCCGCAACCACACGCGCAACGCCGGCATCGATCAAGGCCAGCGCACAGGGCGGCGTGCGTCCGTAGTGCGCACACGGCTCCAGTGTGACGTAGGCGGTGGCGCCACGCGCCAGTGCGCCGGCCGCGCGCAGTGCGAACACTTCCGCATGCGGGCCGCCGGCACGTTGATGAAAGCCCTCGCCCACGCACACGCCATCGCGCACGATCACGCAGCCAACCATCGGATTGGGGCGGGTGGTGTAGGCGCCACGCTCGGCCAGGCGCAATGCCTGCGCCATCCAGCGATGGTCGTCGGCCGTTGCGCTCATTGCGTTGCCGCTTGCGGTTCGATACACATCACCACAATCTGCATCGGCCCCAGCAGTAATTCTGCATGCGTCTGCCAGCCCAGCCGCTGATAAAACGGTACCAGCACTGGTTGGCAATACAGGTACAACGCCGGCACGCCCATGCGCGCGGCGGCCTGCACGCAGTGCGTCACCAGCGCCTCGCCAATACCCTGCCCGCGCGCCTGCGGCTGCACGTACAGCGACGCCAGCCATGGCGACCATTGCCGAATGCGCGAATCGTCGTTTTCCAGCAGGCTGACCGACCCGAGCCACTGCGCCTGATCGAGCGCCACCCACGTGGTCGGGATCACCCCGTCGCGGGTGTGGCTGCGCAACTCGCTCAAGGCCTGATCGAAATTCCAGTCCGGCAATAAACTGCCGAAGGCCTGCAGATGCGCCTGCGCGATGGCGGGCAGCAGCTGCGGCGTGTCGGCCACGCACGCAATGCGCATCGCGCTCACCGCTTGCCAGGCTTGCCGGCGCGCTCCAGGGCCGCTTCCAGCAACGGCAACTGCTCGATGCCGACCGGGAGCTCGCGCTCAAGCTTTTCGATTTCCTCGCGGAAATCGGCCACGTCCTGAAAGCTGCGGTACACCGAGGCGAAGCGCACATAGCCCACATGATCGAGCTTGCGCAGCTCGACCATGACGTATTCGCCCACCCGCAGCGAGCCCACCTCGCGCTCGCCGGACATGCGCAACTGATGCACCACCGCGCGCACTGCCGCTTCGATCTGTTCTTCGGACACCGGGCGCTTTTGCAGCGCGCGGTCGAAACTGGTGCGCAGCTTGCGCGCATCGAACGCCTCGCGCCCGCCATCGCTCTTGACCACGGTCGGCAGCTTGAGCTCGATCGTTTCCAGGGTGCTGAAACGCTCGCCACACGCCTCGCACTCGCGACGCCGACGAATCGTCGTCCCGTCTTCGGACACCCGCGAATCGATCACGCGGGTGTCGTTGTGCTGGCAGAAGGGGCAGTGCATCAGGCGTCCGGGAATAGGGAGAGGGGAATAGGGAATCGGAACAGCACGGCTATCGCAGCGTTGCTTTTACCATTCTCGTCTCCCTATTCCCCATTCCCGTATCAGCCATACACCGGATACTTCTTGCACTGCGCGGTAACCGCGTCGCGGACCTTGGCCAGCACCGCTTCGTCGCTGGGGGCGTCGAGCACGTCGGCGATCCAGTTGGCCAGGTCGATGCTGTCCTGCTCCAGGTAACCACGGGTGGTGATTGCCGGGGTGCCCAGGCGCAGGCCGGAGGTGACGAACGGCGAGCGCGGGTCGTTGGGCACCGAGTTCTTGTTGACGGTGATGTGCGCCTTGCCGAGTGCGGCCTCTGCATCCTTGCCGGAGACGTCGCGGCCGATCATGTCCACCAGCATCAGGTGATTTTCGGTGCCGCCGGACACGATCTTGTAGCCGCGCGCGATCAGCGTGTTGGCCATCGCCTGCGCGTTCTTGACCACCTGCTGCTGGTAGGTCTTGAATTCCGGCTCCAGCGCTTCCTTGAACGCCACCGCCTTGGCCGCGATCACGTGCATCAGCGGGCCGCCCTGGATGCCGGGGAACACGATCGACTGCAGCTTCTTCTGCAGCTCTTCGCTCGCGCCCTTGGCCACGATGATGCCGCCACGCGGGCCGCGCAGGGTCTTGTGCGTGGTCGAAGTGACCACGTGCGCATGCTCCAGCGGGCTCGGATACACACCGGCGGCGACCAGGCCGGCCACATGCGCCATGTCCACGAACAGATACGCATCGACGCTGTCGGCGATGGCGCGGAAACGCGCCCAGTCGATCTTCTGCGAATACGCCGAAAAGCCGGCCACAACCATCTTCGGCTTGTGCTCGGTGGCCAGTCGCTGGACCTCGTCATAGTCAATCAGGCCCTGCTCGTTGACGCCGTACTGCACGGCATTGAACAGCTTGCCGGAGACGTTGACCTTGGCGCCGTGGGTGAGGTGACCGCCATGGGCCAGGCTCATGCCCAGGATGGTGTCGCCGGGCTGCAGCAGCGCCAGATACACCGCCTGATTGGCCTGCGAGCCGCTATGCGGCTGCACGTTCGCATAATCGGCGCCGAACACCTGCTTGATGCGCTCGATCGCCAGCTGCTCGGCAATGTCGACGAACTCGCAACCACCGTAGTAGCGCTTGCCCGGGTAGCCTTCGGCGTACTTGTTGGTCAGCTGGCTGCCCTGGGCCTCCATCACCAGCGGGCTGCAGTAGTTTTCGCTGGCGATCAGCTCGACGTGATCCTCCTGGCGGCCGGCTTCAGCAGCGATGGCCTTGGCCAGTTCGGGGTCGTAGGTTTCCAGTCGGACGTCGCGCGAGAACATGCAGAGCTCCGGGGCAGCTGTTGCCAGTAGGGGCGCAGATTGTAAGCCCCCGCGCGGACAGGTGACCAATTGCGACGCTGGCGCAGGCCAGGCGCGCCATGGCGGGTTCCGCCCCTGAACGACAAAGGCGCACCGGAGTGCGCCTTTGCGGATGCCCTGCCCGCCGGCCCGATCGGGTCGAGCCAATGCCGATGCCTAGTTGTTGAGCACCAGGTCGGCGATCACACCGGTGGCGATGGCCACCAGCAGCAGATTGCCGGTGTTGTCGCGCTGCCACCGGTAGCCATACGGCGGGCGGCGCAGGTTGTAGCGGTCGTAGTCGTTGATCACGTAGACCGGGCCGTGGAAACGCTGGCCGCGGGCCCACGGCGGCGGGCCGGCGCGGTAGTAGCTGGGGCGATCGTAGACATAGACCCGGTTGCGGTCGTAGCGACGGTCTTGATAGCGGGCATCGCGATAGCCCTCGCGGTAGCCGTTGCTGTAGTAACGGCGGTCATCGCGGCGGTCGGCCCGGCGCTCGTCATGCCAGTCGCGGCGGTCGTTGCGCCAATTGCCACGGTAATCGCGGTCGCGGTGATCGTCACGGTCATGGCCACGACGGTCGTGGCCGCGGCCCCAGTCGTCGGCAAACGCTGCCGGGGCCACGGAGCCCAGCGCCAGGATGGAGGAAAGCACAACAGTCACGATGCGTTTGCGGTTCATGGGATTGCTCCTGTCTGCGATGTCGCAATTTCATTAAGACGCTGGCCGCCTTAACGCATTCTTGCTGGAATCGATTACGAAAACGCCCATTCAGGTGGACGGTAGGCTGCCGTTTAGCTGCCGCCGCGCCGCCGCGAGCCAGGCCGCTTGCCCGTATAATCGGCGCAATCCCTTTTCCGCTGCCTCCGGCCCCGGCCGGTGGGCTGCCTGCGTCCACGGAGCACCCATGTCGCAATACATCTACACCATGAACCGCGTCAGCAAGGTGGTCCCGCCCAAGCGGCAGATCATCAAGGACATCTCGCTGAGCTTTTTCCCGGGCGCCAAGATCGGCCTGCTGGGCCTGAACGGCGCCGGCAAGTCCACGGTGCTGAAGATCATGGCCGGCGTGGATACCGATTTCGAGGGCGAAGCCCGTCCGCAGGCCGGCATCAAGGTCGGCTACCTGGCGCAGGAACCACAGCTCAACCCCGAGCACACCGTGCGCGAAGCGGTCGAGGAAGGCGTGGGCGACGTGCTGCAGGCCCAGGCCGCGCTGGATGCGGTGTACCTGGCCTATGCCGAGGAAGGCGCCGATTTTGACGCCCTGGCCAAGGAACAGGAACGCCTGGAAGCGATCCTGGCCGCCGGCGACGCGCACACCCTGGAAAACCAGCTGGACGTGGCCGCCGATGCGCTGCGCCTGCCGCCGTGGGAGGCGGTGGTCGGCAAGCTGTCCGGTGGTGAAAAGCGCCGCGTGGCGTTGTGCCGGCTGCTGCTGCAGAAGCCGGACATGTTGCTGCTCGACGAACCGACCAACCACCTGGACGCCGAATCGGTGGAATGGCTGGAGCAGTTCCTGGCGCGCTACACCGGCACCGTGGTGGCGGTGACGCACGATCGCTACTTCCTCGACAACGCCGCCGAGTGGATCCTGGAACTGGATCGCGGCCGCGGCATTCCGTGGAAGGGCAACTACACCGACTGGCTGACCCAGAAGGACGAGCGCCTCAAGCAGGAAGACAACCAGGAAAAGTCACGCCAGAAGGCGATCCAGAAGGAACTGGAATGGTCGCGCCAGAATGCCAAGGGCGGCCGTACCAAGGGCAAGGCGCGTCTGGCCCGCCTGGAAGAACTGCAGTCGGTGGACTACCAGCGCCGCAACGAGACCAATGAAATCTTCATCCCGCCGGGCGAGCGCCTGGGCAATGCGGTGATGGAATTCAAGAACGTCTCCAAGAAGTTCGGCGACCGTCTGCTGATCGACAACCTGTCGATGATCGTGCCGCCCGGCGCCATCGTCGGCATCATCGGCCCCAACGGTGCCGGTAAGTCGACCCTGTTCAAGATGATCACCGGCGCGGAGAAGCCCGATTCCGGCGAGATCGTGGTCGGCCCGACCGTGCAGCTGTCGTATGTGGACCAGAGCCGCGACAAGCTGGAAGGCAACCACAACGTGTTCCAGGAAATCGCAGGCGGCCTGGACATCCTCAACATCAACGGCGTGGAGATCCAGTCGCGCGCCTACATCGGCCGCTTCAATTTCAAGGGCCAGGACCAGCAGAAGATGGTCGGCTCGCTGTCCGGTGGTGAGCGCGGTCGTCTACACATGGCCAAGACCCTGCTGCAGGGCGGCAACGTGCTGCTGCTCGACGAACCTTCCAACGACCTGGACATCGAGACCCTGCGTGCGCTGGAAGATGCGCTGCTGGAATTCCCGGGCAACACCTTCGTGATCTCGCATGACCGCTGGTTCCTGGACCGCATCGCCACGCATATCCTGGCGTTCGAAGGCGACTCGCACGTGGAGTTCTTCCAGGGCAACTACCGCGAGTACGAAGAAGACAAGCGCCGCCGCATGGGCGATGACGCAGGTCCCAAGCGTTTGCGCTTCAAGGCGCTCAAGTAAGCACGACAAGGGCGCCGCAAGGCGCCCTTGTCACATCCGGGTGCAGCTGCGACCGATGGCCTACAGGTCGTAGGACAGCACGTCTTCGAAGCCGAAGGTGTCGAAGTTCTCGATCCGCGAGGGATACAGGCGGCCGACCAGATGGTCGTACTCGTGCTGCACCACGCGTGCGTGGAAACCTTCGGCCTCGCGCTCGATCGGGCTGCCGTCCGGCGCAAAGCCGCGGTAGCGAATGTGGCGATAGCGCGGGATGACGGCACGCAGGCCGGGAATCGACAGACACCCTTCCCAGCCGTTTTCCATCTCCTCCGACAGCGGTTCGATCTGCGCATTCGCCAACGCGGTGCGCGGCACCGCCGGTGCGTCGGGATAGCGTTCACTGGCTTCGAAGCCGAACACCATCAGCTGCAGGTCCACCGCGATCTGCGGTGCGGCCAGGCCCACGCCGCGCGCATCGTCCATGGTCTCGAACATGTCGGCCACCAGCGCGCGCAGCTCGGCACTGCCCAGGTTGGTCACCGGCGGCGCCACACGCAGCAGGCGCTTGTCGCCCATGCGGATAATCTCGCGAATCATCTAGCTGCTCCCTGGAAACGTTGCGGCGATTTTAAGACCTGTGCGGTAGGTGGGGGTGAGGTTGGGGAATCGGGAATCGGGATTAGGGATTGGTAGCTGGGGCGTCAGTGGCGCTGCTTGGCGTTTCGCATCTTGATCTGAGTTGGCTGCGCTTGATGTGGAGCGACCTCATGTTTCGCGTATCTGTCTATCAGCCCGTTACGCGTTGCCCGGCATCGTCCAGCACGCGTTCGCCATCTTCCTTGACGAAGCCGCTCGTCGCGGGCGGCAGCAGGTCGAGCACGCGTTCGGAGGGGCGGCACAAGCGCGTCCCCAACGCGGTTTGCACGAAGGGGCGGTTGATCAGGATCGGATGCGTGAGCATTGCGCTCAGCAGCGCTGCGTCGTCCAGCATGGAATCGTCGAGTCCCAGTTCCAGATACGGGGTGCCTTTCTGACGCATGGCCTCGCGAACCGGGATGCCGGCGGCGGCGATCAGGGACTGCAGCGTTTCGCGGGTGGGCGGGTGCTGCAGGTAATCGACGATCTGCGGTTCGATGCCGGTATGACGGATCAGGGCGAGCGTATTGCGGGAAGTCCCGCAATTGGGGTTGTGATAGATGACGGCGTGCATGGGGACCTGGTGCGCGGAGTGGTCAAGACTGTAACGCGCTGCGGTCGTATGACACGCGCTGCGTGCGGGACAAGCGCAAGGTACGCGAAGAAAGCGCTGATGCCGATGCCGATGCCGATGCCGGGCATAAGCATCTCCCAGCAGGCCACCAACGCATGGCTTGCGCGCATTGGTACGACCGCACTGCCTGCGTAGGCCGGGCCACTGGCCGGGTCGGAATACAGCCCCTATCCCTCGGGAGAGGGGTTGGGGTGAGGGTACGGGGCGAAGCTCAGGCGTACTCGCACCCTGCTCTCAACCTCCACCTGGCTTCGCACGACCCCTCATCCGCCCTTCGGGGCACCTTCTCCCAAGCGGAGAAGGGAATAAGTCGTCCAGATCTTGGCTGGAGCACCTTCTCCCGCAGGGAGGAAGGGAGGCTTCCGGCCCAGTTGGTTCGCGTCAAAAATCTGGCCGATTTGGGTGCCAGCTGCCGCTGCACCGCCCAGAAATTTCCCCAACGCAAGTGCGGCGATAACCGTTTCAGGCTCTCGCTTCGCATTCAGTGGCCTATATGTCAAAAGATTGACACACATCACGGATTCATGATTCAGTCATGAACAGACTGAAACGGAAGGATTCCCCCGATGCCGGTGTCTGCACGGCGTCCCTTTTCCCTGTTGGACTCAAGGAAACCCCAACGATGATGAGCTTTCGTAAGCCCGGATGGATGCTGTCCGGTGTGTTGTGTGTCGTCTGCCTGCCGGCCTTGGCCGTGGCGCAAGAGGCTGCAACCAGCAGTTCCAAGGTGGGTATCGATCCCGTCACCGGCAAGCTGCGCCCGCTGACCGACGCCGAGAGCGCGGCGCTGGATCAGCAGGCTGCGTCGGCTGCCCGCAGCAGCGCTGCCCGCACTGCGGTTCCGCAGACCGAATCTGCCGCACGCGCGACCGAGCGACGCCTGCCCAACGGCACCGTGGCGCGCAAGTTGCCGGCCACGCAGATGAGCTCGCTGGTGGCGACCCGTCAGGCCGATGGCCGCATCGTCATCGAGCACAGCGAAGACGCCGACACCCAACCCGCCCACGCCGAGCACGGAGCGCTGCCGCATGAATAAGCCCTTGTTGCTGTTGTCCCTGGCGGTGGCTGCGGCCATCGCGCCGCTGCATGCAAGCGCCGCCAACGTCACGCTGATAAATGGCGATGCCGGCACCAGCGTCGGCTTGAACGATCCCACCAGCGCTGCGCCCTTGGGCGGCAACCCGGGGCGCTCGGTCGGCGAGCAGCGTCGCATCGCCTACCAGTACGCGATGGACCTGTGGGGCGCGGTGCTGCAGAGCAATGTCGAGATCAAGGTGTATGCCTCGTTCGCGCGGCTGACCTGTACCGCCACCGGCGGCACACTGGGCCAGGCAGGCCCGAACTGGATCGTCAACGACTTCCCCGGTTCCAAGCCCAATACGCTGTATCCGTCCGCGCTGGGCGATGCGATCGCCGGGCAGGATCTGGTCCCCGATCCCAGCGATCCGGCCGACGTGTTCTCGCAATTCAACGGCGATCTGGGCAAGCCCGACTGCCTGGCCGGCTCGGGCTGGTACCTGGGCCTGGACGGCAAGACGCCCGAAGGCCAGATCAACTTCCTCAACGTGGTGATGCATGAGATCGGCCACGGCCTGGGTGCGGCGGGCTTTCTCAACAAGACCACCGGTGTGCTCGGCTCGGGCAGCGGCCTGACCGACGTCTACACCGCGCAGGCCTTCGACAACGTGCAGAACAAGCGCTTCGACGATCCGGCCATGACCAACGCGCTGCGTGCCGAAGCGATGCGCACGCCGGGGCGTACGGTGTGGGCCGGAACGCGCGTCAACCGCGAGGCGGCGCTGATCCTGGATCCGCGCACCCTGTTGCAGGTGAGCGCACCGGCCAGCGCGGCGGGCAAGTTCGAGGTGGGCTTTGCCAGCTTCGGGCCGCTGGCCACGGCGGCCAATTTCCCGGCGCGCGCAGTGGTGACGGTCAACGACGGAGTGGCCGCGGCATCGGCCAGCGATGGCTGCGAAACGCCGTTCGTCAATGAGGCCGAGGTGGCCGGCAAGGTGGCGCTGATCGACCGTGGCACCTGCGCGTTCGCGATCAAGGTCAAGAACGCACAGCTCAACGGTGCGGTGGGCGTGATCGTGGCCAATAACGCGGCCGGCGTGCAGACGATGGGCAATGCCGCCCCGCCGATCACCGACATCACCATCCCGGCGATCATGGTGTCGCAGGCCGATGGCGCGCGACTGAAGGGCAGCGCCGGAGTGGTCGCGGCGTTGTACGAAGACCCCGAGCTGTTGCAGGGCACCGATACTGCGGGCCGCACGCGGCTGTATTCACCCAGCGTGGTGGCCGGCGGGTCGACGTTCTCGCACTTCGATACCGACCTGCAGCCGAACGCGTTGATGGAACCGTTCGATACGCCGGAAGTGCAGGCGCATCTGAACATCGACCTGACCCCGGCGCTGTTTGCCGATATCGGTTGGACGCTCAATCGCGGGCTGGCCAAGCTGGGCAACTGCAATACGCTGGTGCCGACGCTGGAAACCGGCGGGCTGATTCCCGGCGCGAACATCTCGGCCGAAAACAGCCTGTGCAAGGCGCAGAATGCCGGCAACCGTCTGGGGTACCTGACCTGCATGGACGAGCACGCACGCGAGTTGCAGAACCAGGGTGCGATCAGCCGCATTCAACAGGCAGCGGTGTTTGTCTGTGCCACCAAGGTGCGCCCGTAACAACAAGCGCAGTCTGCGGTAATCGATGCAATGCGAACGGCGCCGGGAGGCGCCGTTCGTTTGTCCGTGCTCACACTGTCCAAGCTGCGCCACACGCGGCGATGTCCACGCCCCACCGAGGGCGCGCGCTCGTCAGCAAGCGTGTACAGCGCGCAGCAGAACGCCGGCCAGAGACACCCATCACAGCGCAGACCAACCGCCACGGCCAGATGGCCGCGCGGTCGGTCTGCCTTGTCCTCAACGATCGGCAGCGTATGGCGAGGTCAGCACCTGTGGCGCGCGACCCAGTGCCGCACCCAGCCGATCCATCACGAACCGCAGATAGAGATTGCTGCTGAACTGGTTGTAGTCGCGCGCATTGTTGAAGGTCATGCGCCCCCCCAGGAACAACTGCGGCGCCACCTGCCATTCGGCCGCACCACTGAGGTTGTAGGACACCCCGGTGCGGCTTTCGCCCGCATACACCGGGTCGGTGTAGCGGTTGACCAGCCCGAGCAAGGCCGCCAGCGAGGCGGCATCGTAGGCGGCCTGCTGCAAAGTCGGATCGGTCGGGAAATACGGCGAGGCGTCGGTGCTGAAGTGCTGCACGCCGATGCTGGCATCGACCTTCCAGTTGACCGTCTGACCGGCGCTGCGGCCGCTCCAGTGCACCGGGAAACCCAGGTCCACATAGTCCTGCGGGCTGAAGTAACCGCCGTGCCCATAGGTGAAGCCGCTGAGGTTCCTGTCGTACTGCATGGCGGTGAGATTGACGCCGGCCGTCAGCGACTGGTGCTGGGTCTCCAGTGCGTGCACGTAAAAGCCAAGATCGACCTGGCGATGGTCGTTGTCGGCGACGTTGTTGCCGAGCAAAAGGTGCGCGGCAAGATTGGCATAACCGCCCAGCAGCCCATTGTCGGCAGTGGCCGACAACGACACGCCATTGCTGGTCACCCCGCCCCATTCGCGGCCGCTGCGTGCGTCCTGCGCGCCGGCAAACGACAGTACGCTGTCGGTCACCGCGCGCCGCGAGGCTTCGGCCGACCAGCTCACCGCATCGCCAAGCTCGCCGCGATAGCCGACGCCGCCGATGACGTTCTGTTCCTGGAAGCCGATCGGGGTGCTGCCGATGTCGGCACTGAACCCGCCATTGCGATAGCGCACACCGACGCCCACCCCGGTGTCGTCCTGGCTGAGCCGGCGCGTGCCATTGCCGGTGGCGGCCATGGTGTTGAGCGTGGCGGCCAGCCCGGTTGGGGTCTGTTGTGCGGCGGCCGTGCTGCCGGCCAGCGCACGCAACGCGGCCGCATCGCCGACAGCCAGCTGTTCGCTGAGCGCGGCGTTGCCGAGGATGTCGCGCGCCAGTTGGGCGATCGGCGTGTTGGAGGCGTTGATGCCGAGCAGGTAGGCCGGCAACGGTTCGTTGGCCAGCGCCGCCACGGCGGCGGCATTGCTGTTGTTGTTCTCGACCAGCAGCTCGTTGAACAGGCCGGTGTTCAAGGCGTAGCGACGCAGACGTTCGCGCGTGGCGGCGGTGTCGCCTTCGGTGGCGAGCAACTGGTACATCGACGAGCTGACCAGCGTATCGATCGGGCCGCGATCGGCCGCCAGCGCATCGTTGAGGGCGGTCTGCGGGCCGCTGCCGAAGCGGCTGGCGGTGACGTAATCGGTAGTCAGCGTGCCGGCATCGACGATGGTCGGGGTCAGGGTGACACCGAGCTTGCCGTCGCCGACCGCGAATTCGGCCTGGACCGGCATTTCGATATCGTCCAGGCGCCCCAGACCGTCTTCGCCATCGCGCGAGCGGTACAACGCGCCGCCGGCGAGGTTGTCGCTGTTTTCCGACTGCACCGCACGCAGTTCGTCGAGCACGCCGTTGCCGCTGCCGAGCGGCGGCAACGCCTGTGCGGCGGGCTTGGTCAGACGTGGACCAGCGTCTGCGGCGATCGGCGCAACCGCGCGCGCGGCAAGCAGCCCGTCGCCGCGCGACGACCCGCGCATGCGGCCGCTGGAGACCGGCAGCATAGCGGGCGCAGCGCCGGAGCTGACCGGCGGCGGCAACGTATCGCCGCCGTTGTCGGCAGACCCACCGACCGGCGCGGCAGTGGCGAACCGTGCAGAGCCCGGCGACGCCGCCACCGGTGCAACCGCCACGTCGCCATAGGCGCTACCGGCATCCATGCGCTCGGACAACACCGCCGGCGAGCGTGGCATGCCGCCGGTCATGCCGGAGAACGGATTGAGCGGGCGGCTGGAGGACGCGACCGCGGACGGACCGCGCGCGGACGGCAGGCCATTGTCCAGTTGCCCGGCCTGGCGCTGCTGCGCGGCCAGCGAGGCACGGAAATACTGCTCGGCCTTGCGGTTCTTGCCGGCGCTGCGATACACGCGGCCGGCCGCGGCCAGCACCTCCGGCGACTCCGGTGCCTGCGCCAGCGCGCGTTGCAGGTAATGCTCGGCATTGCGCAGGTCCGACTGCGCGGCCGCGCTGTTGGCGGCGGCAGTGAGCGTGTCCAGGTCGTCGGGATGACGCTGCAGGATCTGCTGGTAGATCGCCAGCGCCTGACGCTGGTCGCCGGAGGCGGCATACAGCCGTGCGAGCGCGGCCTGCGCATCGCGGCTGTCCGGCTGCTGGGCCAGGATCGGCGACAGCGCGTCGTAGGCGCCTTCCAGGTTGCCGAGTTCGCGCAGCGCATCCACCTGGCGCAGCGTGTAGGCGCTGCGCAGGCGTTGATAACGACGCAGCTGTTCCGGGGTCAGGGTGGTGGCCTGCAACTGGCGCAGCACCGCCGACAGTTCGGCGTCCTGGTGCGCGCGCAGCAGCACGCCGGCATATTGCAGGCGATCTTCGCTGCGCACCGTGGCGCCGGTGACCAGGCGCTGGGCCAGGGTCAGCGCGCGCGGGGCGTTGCCGGCATCGGCATGCGCGCCGGCCAGTGCGGCCAGCAACTGCGGGTCGTCGAGCTGATTGCCCAGCGCGGTTTCGGTGCGCGCCAGCAACTGCTGCGCGTCGCCCGGCCGGCCCTGCTCCACCAGCAACCGTGCCTGACGCGCCTGCAGTTCGATCCAGGCGGTGGTGCGCAGCTGGGTCATTTCCGGCGTGCGCGATGCGACCGGAATGCGCTCCAGGCTGTCGTAGGCGCCCTGCCAGTCGCCGCTTTCCTGCGCCAGCAAAGCGTTGGCATGCAGCGCTTCGGGTTGGTCGCCATGCACGGCGAGCAGGCCATCCATCACGCTGCGGGCCTGATCGGGGCGGCCGGTCTGTTGGTACAGGCGGGCCAGATCCAGACGGATCCAGGCATCGCCCGGGCGCTCGACCATCGCCGCTTCCAGCTCAGTCTGCGCGCTGACCGCATCGCCGGCTTCCAGCGCCTGGCGGGCGCGCGCGCGCTGCACGTTGGAACGCAGCAAGGCTTGCCCGCCGGCTTTGGCACGTTCTGCGGCAGGCAGGCGATTGAACAAGTCGCTGGCTTCCTGCATGCGGCCCTGGCGGCTGTACAAACCGACCAGGCCCTGCAGCGCGCCGGCATTGTCGGCGTCGTGCGACAGCGCCTTGCGGTAGCTGGCCTCGGCGGCGGCCGGGTCGCTGGCGGCCTGCAGGCCGCCCAGCGCCACCTGCGCGGCCGGTTCGTTGGGCAGCAGCTGCACCGCCTGCTCCACCAGCTGGCGCGCCTGGGCCAGATCGCCACGTGTGCGTGCGGCCTCGGCCTGCTGCAGCTGCAGCCAGTAGCGCGCGCTATCCAGCGCACCTTTCCATTTGCCGTTATTCGCCGCCGCCGGGCGCAGCAGTTCCTGCGCTTCGGCAAAGCGTTGCTGACGCAGGCGCACCGAGCCCAGGCCGCCGAGCGCTTCCGGATCCCGTGCACGTGCGCGCAACACCTGCGTGAAGCGTTGTTCGGCAGCTCCCAGATTGTTGGCGGCCAGCGCACGGAAGCCTTCGCCCAGCAGCACGCCATTGGGGTCGGCCGGCGCGGCGGCGGCCGCGCTGCGTTGTTCGCGCAGCTGGCCGAGTTTGGCGGTGACTTCCGCATCGGCCGGGGTGCCGGCCAGGAATGCCTGGTACAGCGGCGCATCGGCCATGCCGGCGTTGAGCCACAGCAGCGCCTGGCGCCAGCTGGTACGCGCCGGCCCGCCGACATCGGCGCGTTGCGCCAGCGTGCGCAGCTGCGCGATGCCGTCGCGGCGGGTGGGTTCTCGGTAACTCAGCACCTGCGCCAGCGCCAGCTGCACGGACGGGTTGCCCGGTTCGCTGGATTGCAGGCGTTGCAGGCCGTCGCGCGCACGCTCCCAGCCGGTGGGAGTACCGGCCAGCGACTGGTAGTACTCCAGCGCCAACGCCGGCGGCGGCGGCTTGCCGGCGAACAGCGCTTCGTAATTGCGCGCGGCTTCCACATAGCGCCCGGCTGCGGCGGCGCGGCGTGCGTTGCGCAGGTTCGGATCTTCGCCGGCAGCGCTGCTGCCACGGGCGCCGATCGCCACGCGCAGGCGCTGTGCCTGCGGCGATTGCGGGTGCGCGGCGTCGAGTTGCTGCAGGCGCTTGCGTGCTTCGGATTGACGGCCCTGCGCCAGATCGATCTGCGCCAGGCCGAGCAAGGCGTCGGGCTGATCCGGATCGACGCCGAGCAGCTTGCGCCAGGTGTCGGCGGCCAGATCGTCGCGGCCCTGGTCGTGCCAGTAATTGCCCTGCCCGACCAGTTGCTGGGTGGCGCTGGTCTGCGCCTGCACCGGCGAGGCGAGCAGGCACAGGTCGATCATGCCGACGAGGTACAGCGGGGTCAGTTTTTTGCGGAGCATGCAGGCGTTCTCCAGGCGGGCAGCAGGCGCCCGTCTGCGGCAAAGCGGTAACGGTTCTCAAGCCAGCCCTGTCCGAACAGGGCCAGCGTGCGTTCGAAGTACGGCAGCGCAGCGGCTGCGGCTTGCGCGGCGGCGGGAATGCGCTGCGCCTGCGCCTTGAGCAGCGCGGGCTGGCCCATCGCACTCAGGTACGGCAACAGCGCGGCAGAAAACCCGACCGGCAATGCACCGCTGCCCACGCCGCGCGCGGTGTCGATCTTTTCCGCAAACGGGGTCTGTGCAGCGAGCAGGTCGGCCGGGCCGGACAGGTCGCGCAGCAAGCCGCTGCGCAGCGGCTCGCCGGCATCGAGCATGCCAGCCCACAGATACACGCGGATCGCGTCGTAGCTGCCGACGTTGCCGCGCTTCGGATCGGGGCCAAGGCGCTCGCCATCCCACACCGTCCAGTCCGGCGCAAAGCCCACCGGCGCGCTCTCGCGCAACACGCGTGCAGCGTTGCTGGCGATCGCCGCCCACGGCCCCTTGGGGTCGGCGTTGGCGCAGCGCCGCAGCACCTGGATCGGCAGGTAGCTGGGATTGAGCGTCCAGCGCTGCTTCTCGGCAAAGCCGGTGCGGCCGGGCAGCAACATCGCGCCCAGGCCCGGCAGCGTGGCCACTTCCTGCTGGCGCATCAGTTGCAGGATCTGTTGGCCGGCCTTGAGGTAACCGGGCCGGCTCCACAGCCGGCCGGCTTCCAGCAGCGCGTAGGCAATCCACAGCTCGCCATCGCTGGCGGTATTGGCATCGAGCACGCGCCAGCTGCCGCTGCCATCGCGCCCCCACAACCATGCCGGCAGATTCAGGTCCGGACGGCCGCCACACAGATTGTGGCGGGTCCAGCCCAGCACCTTCTCGAACAGCACCTGGTCGTTGTTGACCAGGGCGAAGAACAGCGCATACGACTGACTTTCGGAGGTCGAGCGCTGGTCCGGATTGAGGAAATCCACCACCCGCCCGTCGGGCTGGATGTGCTTGTCGACGAAGGCATTCCACAGCGGCCACGGCCCGCATTGGCTGGCCGCCGCCGCTGCGCGCGTGGGCAGCAGCGCGGCCAGGCCGGCCAGCGCACCGGCGCGCAGCAGGCTGCGGCGCGTCATCGTCGCGGCGCTGTCGTGCGCGATCATGCGCTGCCGCCTTCGTTGAGCCGCTCGGCGGCATGCCGGCGCAGCAGCACGCGCGCGGCCAGCGCCAGCAACAGCGCCAGCAGCACTACGGTCAACGCCAGCCACACCGGGTGGTGCGAGAAGTACCAGCGCAACCAGGTCGGGAGCGGCAGATGGCCCACGTAATAGGTCTGGTTGCCGACCAGGCTGATGACCTTTTTCTGCTGCAGCAACACCACGCTGCCCTGGAAGTCCTTGAGCAGGGTCGGGTCGAACCAGGCGTCGAACAGCCGGCTCATGTTGGCCGGGTCTTCGCTCTGGAACGCGACCACGCTGCGGCCGGACTTCAACGGCGATTCGAAGCCCATCAACAGCACATCGTCAGGCTGCGGTTGCAGCGCGATTTCGGTGGTGGTCGGCAAGTCGGTGCGTTGCGCATCGAAGGACAGAAAGCGCGGCAGTTTTTCGAACACCCAATCGGTCAGTACAAAGCGGGTCGCCTGCCCGTCCTGGCCCACCGGCAGCTGTGCGCGCCATTGCTTGAACAGCGGCTGCGACTGCGCACTGCCGAGCAGCAACAGATCGCGGTCGGCGTGTTGCTGCACGGCGCCGGCACCGATGATCTGCGCATGCAGCGCCGGATACCCGGTGGAGGCGCCGAAGCGTCCGAGCAGGGTCAGCACATTGCCCAGGTCCTGGTCGCCCGGATTGTCCGGTAGCACGATGGTGGATTCGGACAGATCGGCCAGGCGCGTGAACGGGTAGCCGGCATTGGCGAACGCGGCCAGGTTCGGCATCGCCATGTAGTGGTGGAAGCCGCTCAGGTCGATGCTGGAATCGGCATCGATGGCGCCGGACACGTCCGGAAAGGTGTTCTTGCACTCCTCGCCCTGCGGGCGATCGAAGAAGAAGTGAAAGCGCAACTGGCTGTTGGCCGAGAACGCACCCACCGGCAATGTCAGATCCTGATGCACCGGCATGCTGCCGCGTGCGCCCAGGCTGTTCCACCAGCGCCTCGGGGTGGACTCGGCGAACGGGCGGCCGGTCAGCGGCAGCGTGGTCACGAACGACTCGTTGATGCTGACGTTGAGCGCGGACTTGTTATCCACGTCCGGCACCGTGTAGCGGTATTTCAGCGCAACCGGAATGCCGTCGCGCTCCCACACGAACAGGTCCGGCGGCAGCTGCAGGCCGACCCGGATCAGGTCCGGGTGATAGCCGCTGACATTGAGCTGGCCGGGCTGGGTCACCAGATCGCCGAAGCGCACCGGATGCTGGCTGGACACCCACTTGGGCGCGTCGTACGGCTGACGCGGCGCCGGCGCGCTGACCTCGCCGATGCGGGCGACCGCCCCGGTCAACGGCGCGCGCAAGGCCAGCGCGGTGGCGGCGCGTTGCAGGTCTTCGCTGTTGCGGCCGAGCACCAGCAGCAGCTTGCCATTGGGATCGGTCGGGTTGACCACCACTGCCACGGTCGGGCCACGGATATCGGCCACGCCACTGTCGGCGGTGGCGAACTGCTCCGGCAGCGTGCTGGGCGTGGCGAACACCACTGCGTTGCCGGTGGCCGGCAGCGCTTCGGTCGAGGCCGGGAACACCGCGCCGCGGTAACCGGCCAGGGTGCCGAACCACGAGGCCACCACGCCAGCCGCCTGCAGCGTGGCGTTGTCCGGGCGCTGCGGAAAGTAGAACGGCAATTCCAGCCGGCGCGTGTCGCGCACATCGAAGAACGGCACCGGCAACAACGCCAGGTTATTGGCCAGCGCCAGCGGCGTGGTGGTCAGCGACAGGCTGGTAGCCGCGTCCACATTCGCCCACAGGCTGCTGTGGTCCGGGTCTTCGCACTCGCGCGTGTAATGGCCGATCAACTGCAGGTTGAGCTGGTTGTAATCGGTGACCAGGCGCGGGTCGATCGGCAGATCGGCCGAGAGCAGCTTGCCGGCATTGGCCTTGTCGGCCGGCAAGGTGCCCACGGTGACGCCATTGATGGTGACCTTCAGATGCGACAGGTCCGGTAACAGCGCGGGCGAATAGCTGTATTTGAGGTTGAGCGTGGCGGCGGTGACGATCTCGTCGCTGCGCACGCTGAAGGGCACGCCGGCACTGCCCTGCACGCCGCGCAGGGTGATTTCGTAGTCGATGCCGAGCTCGCGCAGGCTGGAGCTGCGGGTGCTGCCAGCCGGCATCGGTGCCGGTGCGGGCGGCGCGCTCGCGGCGGTACCGGCCGGCCCGGTCGGCCTGGTCGTCGCCGTTGCCGGCACGGCCTGCTGCGCCTGCGCCAGGCCGGTCAGCAGGGTGAGCACACAGGTCAACACGGCCGGGGACATTCGCATCGGTTGCTTCTTGGCAGGGAAAAGGGAAACGGCAGGCATCACGCTCACGACTCCAGATCCAGCGCGCGCGCCGGGCGGAAGCCCTGACGCGCACTGAGCGCGATATGCCCGCCCAGGCGTCCGAAACCGCGCGCGCTGGCAGCCAGCACCTGGCCCATCGAACGCCAGAACGAATCGCGGTCGTGCTGGCCCCATTGCGATAGCCAGATGTCGGCGCGCGCAAAGGTCGAGGCCACCAGCCAGCGCTCCTGTTCCATCGACATCGCGGTGAACTGCACGCTGACCTGGCCATCGCGGTCCTGGCGTACCACCGCCGGCAAGGTCTGCTCCACGCCGCGATGACTCAGGCCGATCCGCACCGGCAAACCCGGCTCGATCGGCTGCGGCTGGGCGAGCCTGATCGCCATGCCGCCGGTGGAAAAATTCAATGAGCGGCTGGGCAGCACGC
The DNA here is from genome assembly GCF_040202355.2 of Xanthomonas sp. WHRI 7064. Taxonomy (NCBI): domain Bacteria; kingdom Pseudomonadati; phylum Pseudomonadota; class Gammaproteobacteria; order Lysobacterales; family Lysobacteraceae; genus Xanthomonas; species Xanthomonas sp. WHRI 7064. The sequence continues at coordinate 3,905,207 of NZ_CP167821.1, forward strand.
TGCCATCGGGCAGATACAGATTGACCGGGACATCCAGCGGCACGCGATGGGCGCTGCGCACCTGGCGGGTTTCGCTGGCGGTGGCGATGGTGGCGCCCAGCAGCACCATGTTGTAGAGCGTCCAGGCCAGGTTGAACCAGATCGTCTGCTGCTCGCCGCTGCCGCCGACATAGATCAGGCGCAGCACGCCGGCAGCCACACCGGCCAGGTTGAGCAACAGCAGGAACAGGTACGGCTTGGCGATCTGCGCGTCGAAATAACTGCGCGCCACCAGCCCGCCCTTGGGCGTGACATTGAACTTGCCCAGCTTGGGGTTGAGCAGCGCGACCAGGGTGGGACGGAAGATGTACCAGGCCAGCGTGGTCTCGTAGACCTCGTTCCACAGCAGATGGCGGAAGCGGCTCTGCACCCGCAGGTTGGTCAGATTGGCCTGCAGGAGGTGCGGCAACGCATAGGCCAGGATCATCAACGCCGAAGCCTGGATCACGTGCGCGCCGAAGAACAGATAGGCCAGCGGCGCAGTGAGATAGATGATGCGCGGCAAGCCGTAGAAGAAGTGCAGCATCGCGTTGAGGTAGCACAGCCGCTGCGAGAGCCTGAGCCCGCGCCCCAGCAGCGGATTGTCGATACGCGCGATCTGCGCCATGCCGCGCGCCCAGCGGATGCGTTGCGCCACATGCCCGGACAGGCTCTCGGTGGCCAGGCCTGCAGCCTGCGGCACCGCCAGATAGGCGGTGCGATAACCGCGGCGCTGCAATTTGAGCGCGGTGTGCGCATCTTCGGTCACGGTTTCCACCGCCACCCCGCCGACTTCTTCCAGCGCGCTGCGCTTGATCACCGCGCAGGAGCCGCAGAAGAACGTGGCGTTCCACTGGTCATTGCCATCCTGCAGCAGGCCGTAAAACAGCTCGCCTTCGTTGGGCACCTTGCCATGCGTGCCCAGGTTGCGTTCGAACGGGTCGGGCGAGAAGAAATAGTGCGGCATCTGCACCAGGGCCAGCCTGGTGTCGCGCAGGAACCAGCCCATCGCCACCTGCAGGAAACTGCGGGTGGGAATGTGGTCGCAATCGAAGATCGCCACGTACTCGCCGCTGCATTTCTTCAGCGCGGCATTGATGTTGCCGGCCTTGGCGTGCGCGTTGTTGGTGCGGGTGACGTAGTTGATGCCGACCTCGGCACAGAAGTCGCGGAACGCGTCGCGGCGGCCGTCATCAAGCAGATGGATGGTGATCTTGCCGGCCGGCCAATCGATCACGCTGGCCGCCAGCACGGTGGTGCGCACCACCGACAACGGCTCGTTGTAGGTGGGAATGAACACGTCCACGCTCGGCCACAGCGACTGGTCGGCCGGCAACGGCACCGGCTTGCGATCGAGCGGCCACAGCACCTGGAAATAGCCCAGCACCAGGATCACGAACGCATACAGCTCCGCGCCCAGCAGGCCCAGACCCAGGATGAAATCCACCGCGCTGCCCACGCCCATGGTCTGGGTCGTGCGCCACCAGATGTAGCGGCACGACACCGCCAGCGACATGCCCATCATTGTCAGGATCACCACCCGCCCGCCGCGCTTGCGCACCGCCAGCGCGACGGCGAACAGCACCCCTGAGAACACCAGTTGCTGGGTGACACCCATCGGCACGGCGACCACGAACACCAGCAGCAAGCCGCCCAGCAACCATAGCGCCCAGGTCGCCAGCGTGGGCAGCGGTGATCCGGAACGGAGGCTGGTAGCAGTCATCAGATAATCCTTCAAGCGTGGCGGCGTGCGGCAAAGCAAGGCGAAACAGGCGAGCGCAGTGGCGCTTGCCGGAAGTCACACGGTGGTGCTGATCAACGCGAGCGCAGTCGCTGCAGCGGGCTTTGCGTCGCGCTGGGCGCATCGGCCTGCAGCAGGCGCTGGAACAAGCGCTCCAACGGCGTCTGCGCCTGGCGCTCGCCCGGCTGCGCTGCAGGCGCTGCGGGCTCATCGAGCTGGCGCAATTTGCGCAGCGGCGCGAGCGCATCGAGCGGCGTGCCTGCCGTCTCTTCGACAGGCACTGACCGATGCGCCGCCGGCACTGATTGCACGGAAGGCACTGATGCCGCGGGCGCCGGCAGCGTCGCTGGCGTCTGCGCGGTATCCGTCGCAGCGGGGGTCTGTTCGACCGCTGCCGGGACCGGGGTTTGCGTCACTCCCGGCCTGCGCGGCGGCAGCTGGGTGTGGGCGAAATCCTGATAACCCTCGCTCGCCGGCGTCCCCAACCGCGCGAACAGGCCGGACACATCGTCATGCCCGGATGCTGCCTTGTTGTTCTTCGGTGCCATCACACTCCCCTTGCCCGACTTCAGCCCTTCATGCCGTCCGCATCAACACGAAGTTGCGCAGATCGACGCTGTCGCCTGGCGCGGTCTGCACCGCCAGGCCTGCCAGCATCCCCAGTTGCTGGAACCATCCTTCGTACACGCCCTGCAGGAACCCATCGCTCCACGCCGCGCCATCCAGTGCCACGCTCAACGGCGCGCTGGCGTGCTGGATCCGCACGTGGTCGGCGTGTTCGTGCATCGTGCACCGGCCCCAATCGCAGCGCTCCCACACTGCGTTGGCGGCCTGCTGCATCTCGTCCAGGGTCGTGCAGTGCGCCAGCCGGTGCTCGCGCGCGAAGCGCCGGCCGATGCGCGCCATCAACGGCGCCAGATCATCCTCGGGCAACTCGGCGCCGAACTCGGCGGCCATCGCACGCACAAAGCCCAGCCACTGCCGGGAGCAGCTGCGCGCGCGGTACAGCGACAATGGGTCGGGTGCAGTCATTGAGACGTCGCGCGGGAAGGAGGCCGTACATCAACATCGCGTGCATCAGAAGTGAAGCAAGCGTGATGCCAATGTTAACGAACCCATGCGGCCAATTGAGCGCTGCATCGCATTTTTTTCGGCCATTCCCTGACAGCTCTGTCAGGCCTCGGCACAAGCTGCCGCTACACGTCAGTTACTGCCGCGGGTGGTCACCCGCTTCCGGCATCGGCGGCAGGCCGAACACATCGCGCAGATAGCGCAGGTAACCGGCGTCTTCGCACATGCTCTTGCCCGGCGAGTCGCTGAGCTTTGCCACCGGCTGGCCATTGCAGCGGACCATCTTGATCACGATCTGCAGCGGTGTCGGCCCCAGGTCGTTGGTGAGGCTGGTACCGACCCCGAACGCCAGCCGACAGCGCGTGTGGAAGTGCGCGTACAGCCGCATCACCTTGTCGATGTTGAGGCCATCGCTGAACACCAGCACCTTCGTCGCGGGGTCGATGCGGTGTGCCTGCAGGTGGGCGATGACGCGCTCGCCCCATTCGAACGGGTCGCCCGAATCATGCCGCATGCCGTCGAACAACTTGCAGAAATACAGATCGAAGTCGCGCAGGAACGCGTCCAGCCCAACCACATCGGACAGGGCGATGCCCAGATCGCCGCGGTACTCGCGCGCCCACGATTCCAGCGCGGCCACCTGCGAGTCGCGCAACCGCGGCCCCAGTGCCTGGAACGCCTGCAGGTACTCGTGCGCCATCGTGCCCAGCGGGGTCAGGCCGTAATGCTTGGCGAAATACACATTGCTGGTGCCGACGAACTGCTCGCCCAGGCCATCGCGCAGCAACGGCAGCAGCTCACCGTGCCAGTGCCGCGAATAGCGCCGCCGGGTGCCGTAGTCGGCGATCTTGCAGCCGGCCGGCATGCTGCGCAGGCTGCTCACTTTCTCGCGCAGGCGGCTACGGCCTTCTTCGTAATCCGGCTCGGAGGTGTTGCGGAACCACACCTCGTTGATGATCGCCAGCAACGGCACTTCGAACAGGATGGTATGCAGCCACGGGCCGCGGATGGTCAGTTCGATCTCGCCCGGGTGGGTGGTCGATGCCGACAGCTGCAGGTATTTGCGGTCCAGATGGAACAGCGCCAGGAAGTCGGCAAAGTCCGGCTTGATGAAGCGCAGGCCGCGCAGATAAGCCACTTCGTCCTCGCGCAGCCGCAGCCGGCACAGCGCATCGATCTCGCGCGAAATTTCGTCGATGAACTGGGCCAGATCCACGCCGGGCGTGCGGCACTTGAAGCGGTAGTCGACCTGTGCGGCCGGATGCTGATGCAGCACCGCCTGCATCATGGTGAATTTATACAGGTCGGTGTCGAGCAGCGAATGGATGATCATGCTGCCGGATTATGCCCGCAGCGGCGATCGCACTGCGTGCAAATCCGCTGATGCCTCGGGAAGCGCTGCGCTGCGCAGCGGCGGTGCGCCTGTCGATTTGCCAGGCAAGTCACCTCGGCAATTGCGCCTGGCACTTCCCTGGAGAGTGCCAGGCGCCATCGCTCAGCGCGCCAGCACCTGCTGCGCTGGTTTGCCCTGCACGGTGAAGTCGCTGTCGCCCGGGCCACCGGCCTTGGGGTCGGTGTACCAGCACCACAGCGCGATGCCTTCCACGCCATGCGCCTGCAGCACCTTGCGCCACTGCTGCAACACCTGCAGTTGCAGGCGGGTGTCCACTGCAGCGGCGCGTTGCTCCGGGCTCTCCCAGGGCGCGGCCAGGCTGCCGCGTGCAGAACGCAGGCCCAGCTCTGCCACCCACACCGGCTTGCCGACGCGCTGGCCCAGTTGCTGCAGGCGCTGCGCGGCGGCGTTCATCTCGGCCGTGCGCGTGCCGGCCGCTTCGGACAGACGCGGATACAGGCTGGTGCCCACCGCATCGAACAAGGACCAGTAGCGGAAGCTTTCGGCGTGCTCCATGCCGTCGGCCACATACAGCAGCTTGCCGTGGTAGACCTTGCGCACTTCCGCCACCAGACCGGGCCACTGCGGCGCGTCTTGCAGCTTGCGCAGTTCGGTGCCGATCACCAGCGCTTCGGCGTGCTCGTCTTCGGCCAGTCTGGCCAACGGCAACAACGCGTTCTGATACGCTGCAAACCAGGCTGCCTGGTCGGTGGGCGCGGTGTCGCCGGCCCAATGCCCGGGGATCCACACATGCACCTTGAGCGTGGCCTGCAGGCCGGCCTGGTGGCTCTGCCGCAACGCCGCGCGCATGGCCTCCAAGCTGCTGTCGCTACCCAGCACCGGGTCGTTCGACTGCGGGTTGGCCTGCCACACAAACGCGACCAGCAACGCCTTGCTGGCGCCGGTCTTGGCCAGCGCGTCCAGCGACTGCCCCGCCGCCTCGCTTTCCCACGGCGCATTGGCCGAGACCTTGACGTTGGCGCCCATCCACGTCGATGCATCGGCGTTGCAGCCATTGACCAGCATGCACGCCCCGACCAGAAACGCGGCGCTCAGAACGCGTTTGAACATGTGGCAGATGCCTCGGTGGTGGACGCGGTCGTGGTAGGCGCACAGTCCATTGCACCGATGACCGCAGTGTTCTTGTCCGGCTGCACCATTGCAGCGGTGTCAGCAGGCGTGGTGGCACCGGCAGCGAGCTGCGTGGGTGCGGCCACATTCGCGGCAGTCGCAGCTGTGGGCTGCGCCTGCACGGCGTCCGCTGCCGGCGTCGCCGCGCCGGTCGGCAACGATACCGGCGCGCGCATGACCACCGGCTCGCCCTGCAGCAAGGATTGCGCATCGGCAGGCGCCGCACGCATCCAGCTACCCCACCCCTGCGGCTGTACCCAGGCCGCACCGATCAGGCCCAGCAACAGCAGGCCAGCGGCCTGACTACGCTGATCGGCATGCAGTGCGCGCAGCAGCAACGCTGCCGGCACCCACAGCAGCAGCAAGGCGTCGAACCCGGCCCAGCCGAAGGCGAACGACAACGCCGCCGCACAGATCACGGTGCCGGCACTGGCCAGCACGCCGCGCGTGAGCGCACTGCTGCGGCTGCGGGCCAGCAACGCCAGCACCGGGAAGCAGACCACCGCCGCCACGCCCCAGCGCACGGCCGGCAACCAGCCTTGCGCATGCTCGGCCAGCGGCAACGGCAGCGGATGCGCACCCTGCCCGATGCTGGACAGCGTCGGCCACGGTGCGTTGAACACGGTCAGATTGACGTAGGCCCACATACCGACCAGAAACGCGAACGGCAGGTAGCACACCAGGTAGAACGAACCCGGCGCCTTGCGCAGCATCTGCGGCGGCATCACCAGCAGCAACCACGGTGCCACCATCGTCGACAGCGCCAGTGTCTGCAGATCCAGGCACAGCAGGATGCACAACCAACCGGCGATGCGCAGATAGGTGAAGGCCTCTACCGGCGTCTGCAGGCGGCGCAGGGTGCGGCACAAGCCGTAGAACGCCAGCAGACCCACCGCCTGGCTTCCGCCTGCGGCGATCGGCAGCAGGAACAGTGGATTGCAGCCCACCAGCAGGGTCAAACCACTGGCCCAACCGCGCCCGAACACACCGGCCAGATCGCGCCACAGCAGCGACAGGAACAGCGCGTTGGCGGCGACCGCCAGGAATGGCCAGACCTGGAACGGCAGGTTCCAGCTGTCCAGCCCCAGATTGATCGCCCACGACAACAAGCCGGTTGCCGGCAAGCCGGCTGCTGGTGCGATTGCCGGTGCGGCGGAGCCGACCGACTGCAGCAGCAACGGCTGGCTCAGCAGCGACAGGGCCACCACGGCAACCAGAAACGCCGGCAGCCCGCTGTGACGACGCGAAACTGCCGACTCACTCTTCGAGTGCGGCGCGGCGCTCGTTTTCCGAATGCTTGCTGATGCCATGAGTGGTCTTCTCCCAGTAGAACGGATTGTGGATCAGCTGCCAGAGACCCTTGTAAGCGGCGATCGACTGCAGCGCCCAATAGAACGGCACGGTCAGCGCGTAGGGCGCCAGCTTGAAGTAGTCGCGTTTGAACGCAGCCACCAGCGTGATGTAGATGAAGAACGCATTGGCCAACAACAGATTGACCAACGACACGGTCGCCAGCCACGGCGGGAAAAAGCGCTCGAACGCGGTTGTCCCGGTGACTGCCCAGACCACATACAGCGCCCACAGCACCGGCACGCCCAACGCGGTGAAGAAACCGCCGCCAATAAAGAACTGAAAGCCCCAAAAGCCCTTGAACCCGGTGCTGCGATACAGATGCACCGGGTCGCGCATGTGCACCAGCCAGGTCTGCATATAGCCCTTGAGCCAGCGCGAACGCTGCCGGATCCAGTTGGGAATGCTGACGTTGGCTTCTTCGAACGTGGTGGAATTGACCACGTTGACGCGGTAGCCGTTCTGGATCAGCCGCACGCCCAGGTCGGCGTCTTCGGTGACGTTGTACGGGTCCCACGCGCGCACTTGGCGCAACACATCCAGACGGAAGTGGTTGGAGGTGCCGCCCAACGGAATCGGAATGCGCAGGTATTCCAGCGCCGGCAGGTAGAAATCGAACCAGAGCGTGTACTCCAGCGTGAACATCCGCGTCAGCCAGTTCTCGTCGGCGTTGTAGTAGTTCAACCGCGCCTGGATGCACACCACATCCTTTTCGGCCTTGCGGAACGCGGCCACCACGCGCTTGAGCTGATCCGGCTCGGGCTTGTCTTCGGCGTCGTAGATGGTGAGCAGTTCGCCGCGGGCAAAATGCAGCGCGTAGTTGCAGGCCTTGGGCTTGGTCTTGGGCTGCGACGGCGGCACCCGGATGATTTCGAAGAACGCCTCCAGGCCGAGTTTCTTGGCGGCCTCGATGGTGTCAAAATCGTCCGCCTCCAGCACCAGCTTCACGTCGAGCTTGCTGATCGGGTAATCCAGCTTGCGCAACGCATTGGCCAGGATCGGCAGGACTTCCGGCTCCTTGTACATCGGCACCAACACGGTATAGACCGGCAGGTCGTCATCGCGCAGCGCGGCCACTTCATCTTCGGTGACCTTGATGTCGATGCGGTGGCGCGAGCCGAACCACACCAGCAACAGCTTCAGCCCGAAGGTCGCCAGAAAGCCCAGCGCCACCAGCACGTTGACGGTGATCAGGGCCGGCACCGGAAACAGCACCATGGCGATCACCAGCACCGCGGCGATCGCCCACAGCGTGAACTTCTGTCCGCGCGTGACTACCTGGCGCGCCGAATAGGTCGGCGCATGCGCGGCGAGCAGGTTCAGTGCGTTGTCGGTGAGCTGCTCGTCGGCGTAACGCTGCAGGCTCCAGATGATGTCGAACTTGGCGGTGCCGACAAAACGCACGTCCTCGCCATAGTGCGCACGCGCCCAGGCAAACACCGCCGGGTCGGGATCGGCCACGGCCAGCACCAGCACGCCGTCTTCGCGACGCCACGGCAGCAGCAAGCGCTGCGCGTAACTTTCCAGATCGCCGGGAGTGAGCAGTTCCGGATCCGGCGGCTGCTGTACCAGATCGATGAACTCAAGGCCGAAGTGCGCGGCAACGATGGCGTAGAACCGCTGCGCCGGCACGCCGCGCTGGGCCAGGATCACATCGCCCAGGCGCGAGTTCCAGCGTTGCTGCAACGCCAGCGCCGAGCGCAGCTGTTCGTCGGTGATGACGCCTGCCGTGACCAGCGCGCGACCCAACAGACCGCGTTCGCGGCCGATGTCCGGTGCTCGTCCCAGCGCGTCCATTTCGCAGGTGACCGTCATTGTCGTGGCGTCCTTAGAACCGCCACCAGGCGGCCACAAATGGCCCACCTGCGGCAGCGGTGTTGCGGCCCATCACTGGTTGCTGATATCCCACCTGCCACTGACTGCCGCCCGGCGCGGTGTACAGCGTGGACAGCTGCAGCTTGGTGAGGTCGTAGTTGGTGCCGGTAGCGACGAAGCCGACGCCGCCAGCAGAGCCGGGCACGTCAAAGTTGTTGCGTCCGTTGCCCAGACCCTGGATCACGTTGACTTCGCCGAGCAGCAACCAGCTCGGGGTCAGGCTCAGGCCGGTAGACGCGTCCACCCGCACTTCGTCGGAAGCGGCACTGCCGCGCAGGCGCACCGCGCCACCTAGATCGACGTAGCCGTTGCGCCCGCCCAGCGTGTAACCACGGCCGCGGCTGTACCGCAGCTCCAGGCCATAGTCGCCAAGGCCAAGCGCAGGATCGGAATTCGCTTCGGGATTATTCGGATGGTAGGTCTTGCTGCGGCCGTAGGCCGGGATGCTGACCAATGCCTGCACCGAGCTGCGCCAGACGTCCTCTTGCGCGCTCGGCAGCGCATAGCGCAGGCCAACTTCCTGGTCCGCGAGACCAGTGGTGCTGGTGCGGGTCCGGCCATCGCCGCCGTAATTGCTGAAACCGACTTCGGTGAAATAGAAATTGCCGATGAAGCTCAGCTTGTCGGTCAAGCCATGCTCGACGTAGACATTCAGCTGGTCCTGGCGGCTACGCCCGTTTCCGTCGAATTGTTGGCCGTCACCAAACGTGGTGCGGTGATGGCTGTCGTCGAACCAACCGCGGCCATCGCTATGCAGCGCCTTGACGATCACCAGGGTGTCGCCCTGCGGCTGGGTCCAGGCGCCTGCCACGGCCGTGTCCGGCAAGGCCGCCATCAGGCAGCTCAGCGCGAGCGCCGACAGCGCAGCCACCGGCACGCGGCGAGCGGTTGAATCTAGAGAAGAGGGCGAGACAACCGGACTGGACTGCAGCGCGGCGGCGCACGGCTGACGTACCCGCAATTGTGGGTCGTTCTGTAAGGACATTTGCACGATTCCTGATGGGGGACCCGGAAGGGACAGGAAGCTAGTGATTGATCACACTTCGAGGCGAAACGTATCACAGTTAAGTGCCGCCACCCATCACTGATTTATCACAAATTTAACGCGAGCGAGCTCATCTCTTTTGCAACAATCGCGGCACCTGGGCGGCGGCGTGGGTCCAGATCGCCAGCCATACGCCAAGCCAGGTGAGCAGCCCCCGCTGGCCCGCCTCGAACTTGCGGAAATAGCGCCACAGGCCGCGGTGTTTGTGCCACTCGACAAAGAACGGCCGCGCACGACTGGACACGCCGCGCACGTGCACGACCCGTAGATCGTTGGCCACCGCCACCAGCGCGCCGGCCTGACGCGCACGCCGGCACAGGTCCAGGTCTTCGGCGTGCAGGCGGTAGGCACCGTCCCAGCCGTCGAGCCGGTCGAACAGGCTGCGTTGCATCAGCATCAAGGCACCGGAAATGGCGTCCACCACCTGCAGGGGCGCAGACGGATCGGCCGGCACCGCCAGCTGGACGGCCGCGCGCGGTGCGCGCAGCATCGCCGCAAAATCCGGATCGCGGCGGCGCACCGCGGCATCCGGCTGCCCGTGCTCGTCCACCTGCTCCACGCCCAACAGCACCGCCGTGTGCCCGGACGCGCGTGCGCACAGTTGCGCCAATGTGTCGCGCTCGATCATCAGGTCCGGGTTGATGAACACCAGCCAGGGCGCCTGCGAGTCGCGCGCGCCCTGGTTGCAGGCGCTCGCAAAACCCGGGTTGTCGGGATTGGCGATGAAGTGCAGCCGCGCATCGGCCAGCGCATGCCGCTGCACGACCACCAGGGTGTCGTCACTGGAAGCGTTGTCGACCACCCGGATCTCGCTGATGCCCTCGGCCGCGCGCAGCCGCGCCAGGCACGCATCGATGGTGCTGCTGCTCTGATAGGTGACGACGACGGCGGCAATCTGGACGGGAGTCATCCGGCCATTATCCGGTGCCGGGGCGGCGCAACGCCATCGTGCGTCTGCCAGCGCCGACATGGCGGCTGGCAGCAGCAGCAGGCATACTGCGCGCCCGGAACCGCCCAGCGGTTTTGCGCAGGCGCCGCCCACGGCGCGTCCCACATTTTTTAGTGTCGAGATGACGGCCAGCGACCTTTCGGTGTTGCGCTGCCTTTTCATCCCCTGCAGCGCAACCGCCTGATGGCGCGCGCGCCGCAACGACGGCCTGGCAGCGCCGTCCGTGTTGTCGCCGGCGCGCGCGCCGGGTCCGCCGCTTCGGCACCGATCGACTGGTCTATACCACTGACTCGCACCGCATTGCCGGAGCCGGGCGCATGAGCACCTCGCATCAGGTGCATGGCATGAGCCTGGAATTGGCGCTGCCCGACTGGCCGGTGTTGACCGCCGACGAAATCCGTCGCGTGCTGCAGCACTTTTCCGTTCCCGTCGGTGGCGAACTGATTCGCTGGCATAGCGCCCGCCCGTTTTCTGCCGCCGCCTGCGTGGACACCGCCAGCGGCACGCTCATCGTCAAGCGGCATCACCGCAGCGTGCGCAATGTCGCTGCGTTGCGCGAAGAGCACGTCTTCATGGCGCATCTGCGCTGGGCCGGCGCACCGGTGGTCGAGGTGCTGCACGATGCCGCGGGCCGCACCGCCCTGGCCGATGCGGACTGGGTCTACGAAGTACAGCGCGCAGGGCTCGGCCAGGACCTGTATCGGGATGCCTTGTCGTGGACGCCCTTTACCAGCGCCCCGCATGCGTCGGCGGCGGGTGCCGCGCTGGCACGCCTGCATCTGGCAGCGCAAGGGTTCGATGCGCCGCCACGCCGCAGCAGCGTGCTGGTGGCCAACCTGGCCCTGTTCGCGCAGGCCGACCCGCTCCGGGCGGTGGAACAGGCCTTGCTGTCGCGCCCCGGCCTGGCCGCCGATTTTCAGGACCGGCCCTGGCGCCGCGACCTGACCGACCACCTGCTGCCCTGGCACGCCCGGGCCTGGCCGGTGCTGTCGGCGCCCGGCGCCCTGCCGCCGCTGTGGACGCATGGCGACTGGCATGCCTCCAACCTGCTGTGGCGCACGCACGACGATGGCGACGTCGAGGTCAGCGCGGTGTTCGACTTCGGCCTGTGCGACCGCAGCTTTGCGATGTTTGACCTGGCCACGGCGATCGAACGCAATCTGATCCCATGGTTGAACCTGGATGCGGGGCAGCGCGCGCAGCCGCAGCTGGAGCAACTCGACGCCTTGCTGGATGGCTACGCGCGGCACTGCGCGCTGGGCGCCGCGCAGCTGCGGCAGCTGGCGGCCTTGCTGCCGATCGTGCATGCCGACTTCGCCCTGAGCGAGATCGAATACTTCGCCGGCATCACCCGCTCGGACGACAACGCCGATATCGCTTATCACCGTTACCTGCTCGGCCATGCGGACTGGTTTGCCAGCGCCGATGGCCAGTGCCTGCTCGATCACCTGCGCGCACGCGCGCGCCGGGTGCCATGAGCGTTTTTCCTCTTCCTTTTCGAGCCCTGCGCATGCACCTGCCCGCCCTCCTGCCCCACCGCCGCCCGCTTGCACTTGCACTTGCGCTGTGCATCGCCACGCCTGCACTCGCGCAGCAACAACCCGGTGCCGAGGCGGTCGAACTGGATGCGGTGAACGTGCGTGGCGAACGCGCCGACGCCAACACGGCCTTGACCGGCTTTGGCGCCACGCGGCTGCTGGATGCGCCGGCCTCGATCGCGGTGATCGAGCGCCAGCAATTGCTCGACCGTCAGGCACGCGTGCTCAGCGAGGTATTGCGCGCCGATGCCTCCGCCGGCGACGCCTACGCCCCGATCGGCTACTACGAGAATTTCGTCGTGCGTGGCTATTCGCTCAACGCCGCCAACAGTTACCGCATCAACGGCCTGAGCGCGGTGGGCGAGCAATCCATCGCGCTGGAAAACAAGCAGCAGGTGCAGATCCTCAAGGGCCTGGCCGGGCTGCAATCGGGTGTCAACGAACCGGCCGGGCTGATCGACTACCGCACCAAGCGGCCCGAGCACGTGCGCAGCGTGACCCTGGGCACCGACGAGCAGGGTTCGCGCTATGTGGCCGCCGACCTGGGCGACTGGTTCGGCGCCGAGCGCAGCCTGGGCCTGCGCGTCAATGCCGCGCGCGAAGACATCAACAGCTATGTCGACCACGCCGACGGTTATCGCAATTTCCTATCGCTGGCCGGCGACTGGAAGATCAGCCCGCAGTCGCTGCTGCAGCTGGATGTGGAGTATCAGCATCGCCAGCAACGCTCGGTGCCGGGTTATCAACTCTTGGGCGGCACCCAGGTACCGCGCGACATCGATGTGCATCGCCTGCTCGGCTACCAGCCGTGGTCGCGGCCGGTAGAGATGGATTCGCTCAATGCGCAGCTGCGCTACGCCTACCAATTCAACGACAACTGGCGCGCCACCGCTGAAGCGTCACGCAGCCGTTCGGTGATCAACGATTTCTCCGCGTTCGCCTGGGGCTGCTATGGCGCGGCCAGTTGCGCCGATATCGTCACCCCGAACTTCTTCAGCGCGCAAGGCGAGTACGACGTCTACGACTACCGCAGCCCCGACGACACCCGCGTGCACGATCAACTGCGCGCCACCGTGGAAGGCCATGTAGTCACCGGCGCGCTGGATCACCGCCTGAGCATCGGCGGCGATTGGCTGCGCCGCACCATCGATCACTTCGGTTCGGTCAATGAATTCGTCGGCAGCGGCAGCATCGACCGCGACCCGGAGGTGTTTGCACAGACCGACGTCGCGCTGGACCCGAAGCAACGCCGCCTGGACAGCCGCCAACGTGCCCTGGTGGTCGCCGACCGGATCGGGCTGGGACCGCAATGGGAGCTGTCGCTGGGCGCGCGTTACGTGCGCCTGGACGAGCGCAGCTTCGACCGCGATGGCGTGCTGGAGCGACGCACGCGCAAGGACACGCTGCTGCCGCAGGCCGCGCTGCTGTTCAAACCGCAGCAGCAGGTATCGCTGTACGCCAGCTACGCCAAGAGTCTGGCCGCCGGCGGCACCGCCCCGTGGTTTGCCGACAACGCCGATGAGATCCTGCCACCGACCAATGCCTACCAGCTGGAGACCGGCGCAAAATTCGAGCTCGACGGCCTGCGCCTGGGCGCGGCGCTGTTCGACATCCGCCAGGCCTACCAGTTCACCCAGCCGCAGGTCGATGGTGGCCTGCGCTATGTGCAACAGGGCCGCCTGCACAACCGCGGCCTGGAGTTGTCGGCCGATGGCGCGGCCACCGCGCAGCTGCGCATCTTCGCCAGCGTCGCGGCGATCCGCGCGCGCGCCGAAGACACCGACATTGCCGAGTACGAAGGCCATCAGGCCATCAACGTGCCCAAGCTGCGCGCCAGCCTGCAGGCCGATTACAGCGTGCCCGGCATCGATGGCCTGGCGCTGCTGGCAGGCGTGCAATACAGCGGGCGCAAGTTCGCCGACCGGCTCGGCAATGCCAGCGTGCCGGCCTACACGGTGGCCAACCTGGGCGCGCGTTACGCCACCGCGCTGGGCGGGCTGGCCACCACCTGGCGCCTGAACGTGGACAACGTGTTCGACAAGCGCTACTGGCGCGATAGCGGCGAATACCAGGGCGATGCCTATCTGTTCCCGGGCGCGCCGCGCACGGCGCGTCTGACTGTGCAGCTGGACTTCTAAACGCAGCCGCTGCGGCCATGCGATCCGCTGACGTCCGAGCTGCATGGGTTACGCGACAGCAGTGCTGCGCGGGCCGAGTGCGCTGCAGGTATCGGCTACAGGCGGTGAATGCGCTCGGCCTGCTCGCACGATTGCGTTGAACTGTTCTGCGTCCCTGCCCTCGATCCTTCTTCCATCAGACATCCTCCCCCAGACCTTCCATGTCATTGCTCGAATCTGCCGCCGTCGTGATCAACCTGCTCGGTGTCTGGCTGACCGCGCGGCGCATTCGCTGGTGCTGGCCGGTCGGCATCGTGGCGGTGGCGCTGTATGCATGGCTGTTCTATCAGTGGAAGCTGTACTCGGACATGCTGCTGCAAGGCGTCTACGTGCTGACCCAGCTGTACGGCTGGTGGCAGTGGCAGCGCGGGATGGCCGCACAGACACGCATTCGCCCGTTGCCGATGCCGCAGGCGGAGCTGTGGATCTCGCTGTGCATCGGTGCGGTGTTCGCCGCCGCGCTCGGTGCCTATATGCATCACCGCACCGATGCCGCACTGCCGTGGCTGGACGCAGCGCTGGCCAGCTTCAGCCTGGTCGCCAGCGTCTGGGCCGCACGCAAGCGCATCGCCAACTGGATACTGTGGGTCGTGCTCGATTGCGTCTACGTGGGCGTGTTCGTCAGCAAGGGGCTGTACCCCACCGCACTGCTGTATGCAGGCTTCGTGCTGCTGGCGCTGTATGGATGGCGCAGCTGGAAAACCCAACAGCAGCAGAACCCGGCAGGCCTTGCCTGAGCCACCTGCAGTTTGCGGGCGCGTTCTTCTTTACCATCGCCGCATGCACCTCTCTCACCCAACTGCCTTGCACCTGCGCCGCAGCCACCATCGGCGGATCGCCGCATGAGCGCGTCGCGCCAACACGCCATCACCGAAATCGTCTCCGCGCAGATCGCCGCCGGCGAATGGGGCCCGGATCAGCGCCTGCCGGTAGAGCGCGAGCTTGCCGAACGCTTCGGCTGCACCCGCATCACCTTGCGTGAGGCCTTGCAGCAACTGGAAGCGCAGGGCCGCATTTACCGCGAGAACCGGCGCGGCTGGTTCGTCAGCGCACCGCGCGTGCGCTACGACCCCACCAGCATCGCCGGCTTCATGCAGTACGTGGCGGCGCAAGGGCGCAAACCGCGCACCGAGTTGTTGAGTGCTACCCGTCAGGCCGCGGGGGCCGCCTACGCGGCCGCACTACGGCTGGAGACGCCGTACGAAGAAGTCTTCGTGCTGCAACGCCGGCGCTGGATCGACCGCCGCGCGGTACTGCTGGAAACCAACGTGGTGCTGGCCGCCTGGGCACCGGGCCTGCTGGAGCACGACCTGGCCGGCTCGCTGTCGAGCGTGTTCAACCAGAAACTCGGGCTGTTCCTGAGCCGCGCGCAATTGTCGATGCATCCGGCCGGGCTGGATGCCGCGCAAGCCCTGTTGCTGCAGTCCACCACCGGCACACCCTGCTTCCGGCTGCAGCGGATCAGCTTCGCCGAAGACGGCCGCGCGGTGGAACTGGATATCGAATCCTGGCGCCACGATGCGCTGGATGTGGTGGTACGCACCGAGGCACCGATGCGGTCGGCGCTTTAGCGCCGGGAATCGGGAATCGGGAATCGGGAATCGATGGTGAGCATCACGCGCTGCTTTCTTCGTTGCATCTGTAGTGCATCGTTGCGATCTCTTTGCGGCTGACAACGCGTCGCAAACGACCGAGCTGGATGCCGGTGCACGCTCAAGAAAGCGATGGATGACGCAGGCCGCAGCATCTGTGCCCGCCTAACAACTGCATTGTTGTTCGTGTCAGTCGCTCTTGGTCATTCCATCGCCGCTCCCGCCCAACGCAGCGGGCAGGCTCGGCCGCGACACCGCTATGCGTCGAACAGCGTGCGCTGCGGGTCAGGCGGCGGCAGGTCGGCGAGGAGTTGCGCGAGTTGATCGCGCTGCGCACGCAGCGGGTCGTGCATCAGGAAATTGGCCAGGCGTGCGTGCCAGGCCGGCCAGCGTGTGGCCAGTGCATCCATGTCGCCATCGGCAGGGCGGCCTTCGTGCGGCGAGGCGACAAAGGCGGTGTCGCACAGCACGTTGCGCCATCCCAGACCAGCCATGCGCAGGCTCAGGTCCACCAGTGCCGCATACCAGGAGCCATAGCTGCTGGCGTCCAGGCCGCCGGCCTTGCGCCGCGCGCTGCCACGTAGCAGCACCGCGTGGCCGATTGCCGACGGCAGTTCCGGATGCAGTGGCGGCATCGCTGCGCACGCAGCGGCGAGCCGCTCCGGCGCGGCAGGCATCGGATTGAGTTCGCCCAGGCGTGGCCAGCTGCAGGCTTCGCCCACATTGCTCCAGGGGGTGGCGGTGGCGATCGCCGCATCACGCGCAAAGCAGGCGTCGAGCTGATTCAACCAACCCGGCAGCGGGCAGGCATCCACACCCAGCACCACCACATCGGCATCGCCGCAGCCGCTGAGCATTTCGTCCAGATGGGCCACCTCGCCGAGCATGCGCTGACGACGGGTGTGATGCGCCTGCAGCCGCGTGCGCGCCAACCAGTGCGCGATCACCGCGCGGCCGCGCGGGCCGGCCTGCGCGTCGTCGGCCAGCCACACCCGCGTGCCGGCGGGCGTGGCGGCATCCAGTGCGCCCAGGCAGGCATCCAGGGCCTCGTCGTCGGTGCCGACCGGCACCAGCACGACGGGCAATGCCGCACTCATTGCGGCTTCTGGCTGGGTTTCAGCGGCTCCATGGCCTTGAACTTCTGACCGTATTCGTCGGTGAGATTGCGCGCTTCCTGCGGGTTGCGCACGATCGACGGGGTGATCAGCACGATGACTTCGCGGCGGTTGCTGTTACGGCTCTTGGATCCAAACAGCGCACCAACAACCGGCAATTTGCTCAGGAAGGGAATTCCGCTACTGCCATCACTGGTCGTGTCGTCGATCAAACCGGCCAACATGATCGTATCGCCGCTTTGTACGGCAGCTTCTGTCTTTACACGACGCGTATTGATATCGACGTTACAAGCGGCGGCATTAACTGTCGCAGTAGCCGAAGTACAGGCGGCGGGACGATCACCAGGACTGCTGACTTCCTGCACGATATCCAAGAACACCATACCGTCCTTAGTCACACGCGGACGCACTTTCAAAATTACACCCGTGTCGATGTACTGCACCGAGGAAAAGCTGCTGTCGCTTCCGAGTCCGGTATTGATAGACGTCGAATTGATCGCAATACGTGAGCCAACATTCAGCGTTGCCTCTGCGTTGTTGCGCACAAAAACAGAAGGTGTTTGCAGAAGACGAACATTGGTCACCTCATCAAGTGCATTGATGATCGCGGCCGCATTCTTGCCCAGGAACGTCCACTGAGCGCCACCTGTACCGGTGATCTTCCCCGCGATATCGCCCCAGATGTTTCTACCCGCTGCGCTTGCCAAGCCGGCACCAGCGCCAATTCCGGTGCCATTGACGGCCGAGTCTGCTGCAGCATTCACTGCATTTTCGAAGTACCAATTCACGCCGTAGCTTAGTTGGCCGGTCAAATTCACCTCAGCCACCTGCGCTTCGATATGCACCTGCATCGGCATCACGTCGAGCTTTTCGATGACGTCGCGGATCGAACTCCACGACTGCGGGGTGGAGCGCACCAGCAAGGTGTTGGTTTCAGCAACCGCCGACACGCCGACCTTGTCGCCTGCTACTTCCAGCGTCACCGCGCCATTGCCGTTGCTGCGCGGCGACAGTTGCAGGCTGCCGTTGCCCAGTCCACCGCTGCTGCTTCCACTGCCACTGCTGCCGCCGAAGCTGCTGCCATCGCTGCTCTCGCCGATGCTGCCGCCGGTGGTACCCGAGCTGCCGCCCATGCTGCTGTCGCGGTTGCCCAGCGCGCCGCCGAGCACGCTGGTTTCCGAGCCCGGGGCCAGCGATGCGTTGGAGTCGCTGTTGTTGCCGCGCCCACCGAACACTTCCGACAGGCGGTCGGCCAGGTCCTTGGCCTTGATGTACTTCAACTCATACGAGAACAGCCGCACGCCGCCGCCGGCGCTGTCGATGCGGTCCAGCCACTGCTGGATCTGGTCCAGGTAGCGCGGCTGCGGGGTGATCACCAGCACCGCGTTGGCGTTTTCCAGCGGCATGAAACGGAACATGCCGGCACTGGGCGTCTTGCTCTGTTCGCCGAATACCTTCTCCAGATCGGCCGAGACCTTTTCGGCCTTGCCGGACTGGATCGGGAACACGCCCACCGACATGCCCGACAGCCAGTCCACGTCGAAGATCTGCACGGTGCGCAGGTAGTTTTCCAGCTCGGCGCGGGTGCCGCCCAGGGTGATCACGTTGCGCGAGGGATCGGTGCCGACGATGGCGTTCGGGCGCGCATAGGGCTCGAGCACCTTCTTCATTTCGCTGGCGGAGATGAACTTCAACGGCACCACGCGCACTTCGAAACCGCGCGCGGCCGACGGCGATGCGGTGCTGGGCGCGACGGTGCCGGCCAGCGCCTGGTCGGCCGGCACGATGTTGTAGCGACCACCGCTGAACACCATGCGTGCGTTGTTCCAGCCCAGCACCATTTCCAGCAGGTTCAAGGCCTGCGCCGGCGAGACCGGATTGGGCGTGGCCAGGGTCACGGTGCCCTGCACGCCAGGGGCGATGACGTAGTTCTGCCCGAGCATGTCGCCCAGGATCGCCTTGACCACCGCCTGCACCGACTCGCCTTCGAAGTTGAAGGTGGCGCTGCCGCTGCTGGCCATGCCCAGCGTCGGTGCCGGCGCGCTCGCCGCGCTCTGGTTGATCATGGTGCCGCTGCCACGCCGGATCACCGGGGTGGGCTTGGCGCTGGCATTGCCCTCGGCGCGTTGCTCGGCGCTGGTCTGGGTGGCGCCGGCAGCGCCGACTTGCGGGTCCAGGCGCGCGTCGCGGCGCACGTCCGGCGGCGGAGTGGTGGCGCAACCGGCCAGCAGGCCGATCAGCAGGGACACGGGAAACAGGCGCTGCGTCATGCGTTCACTCATTGGGTCTGACCGGGGGTAGAGCCGCTCTGGCGCTGCTGTTGCAGCTGGCGGCGTCGGGCTTCGATACGTTCGCGGATGGCGCGCATCTGATCATCGGAGGGGCGTGGGGCTTCCTGGGCGCCATCGCTGCGCTGCGGCGGCACCGTCGGCGGTGTCTGCCCACCGGGCTGCTGTGGCGGCGTGGTGGGCTGGGTCTGCGGCGGCTGGGTCGGTGCGACCGCGGCGGCATCGGGCGACGGTAATGGCGGGACGGCGCCGGCAGCGCCGCGCGCGCCCGCATTGGCGGTGGGCGGTTGCCCACCCAGGCCGTTGAACACGTGCAGCTCCAGTGTCTGGGTGCCGCCGGGGCCTTCGATGGTTGCGCTGCGCGGCTGCAGGGCGAGCAGGCGCCAGCCCTTGACCGCTTCGCCGCCCAGCTGCACACGCACCGAATCCTGCGGATCCAGCGTCAGCGTGGCCATCTTGAAGTTGTCCGTCAGCAGCACGCCGGTCAGGCGCACCGTCGAGGCGGCGCTGCTGCCGTCGTTGCCGGACAGGAAGAACGGATGCGGCAGACGGTCTTCGGCGAAGGCCGGATGCGCGGCGATCTCCGAATATTTTTCGAACGCGCCCAGCCGTTCCGGCGCCGGTGCCGGCAGGGTGGGCAGGCGCTGCACCAGCGCCGGGTCGTCCGGCAGCAGCTCCACGCGCTTGCCCAGCCCGGCCACGGCCAGCACGCACACCAGCAGCGCCCAGCCGACCACGGTGGCCAGCAGCCAGGTGCGCAGGCCGATCATGTCAAGGCGCATTGCTGGCCTCCGCGGCGTCGGGGGCGGCGGGCGCGGCGTCGGTGTTCAACGGTGCGGCGCTGGCGCCAGGGCGCAGGTAGCCGGCCAGTTCGAAGGCGATATCCAGGCCGTTGCCGCTTTCGTTGGGCGAGAGTTGGTAGCGCTGCGCCATCACGTTGAGGTTGTCCACGAACAGGCGCGGGGTGCCGTTTTCCAGGCTGTACAGCACCGAGGCCAGCTCCGGGGTGCCGCAGCGCAGGCGTACCTGCACCGCAACGCGGGTGAAGCGGTCCTTGCTTTCCGGCTGTAGCGGCGAGCGGTTGCTGATCGCGCAGCTGCGGTTGCCGGGGCTGGCTTCCACCACCGCGCGTTCCAGCCGCTGCACCAGACCGGCCGAGGCCAGTTCGGCCGAGGTTTCCGGCAGGAAGCCCGGGCGGCTTTCCAGGGTCTGGCGCGCCTGCTGTAGCCGTTTGCTGATTTCCGGCGCCTGCTGCAGTTGCACGCGCACGCGTAGCTCGCGCTCGCGCAGCGCTTGCAGGTCGTCCTGCACGGCGATCATCGGCTGGGTGAACCAGGGGTGCACCAACACCAGATAGGCCACGCCGATCACCAGCAACAGCAGGCCCAAAGCGATCCAGCGATCGCGCTTAACGCTGCGTGGCATCGGCCGCCTCCTTGGCATCGGGACCGGCCAGTTCGGCGGTGATGGTGAAGCGGTCGACGTTGCGACCGGCATCGCTCTGCAACACGCCGGTCAGCGAGGGCGTGCGCCACAGCGGCGAGCCTTCCAGGCGCCGCACCAGCGAGGAGGCTTCGTTGCTCAAGCCGATCAACTGCAATTGCCCGCCTTCGACCGAGAATTTTTCCAGGTAGGTGCCGCCCGGCAGACGCCGGCTCAGCTCGTCCCAGATTTCCACCGAGGTGGGGCGGGTGGCGCGTTGCTGCTGAAAGAAGTTGGCCCCTTCGACCAGATCCAGCAATTGCTGGCGTTCGGCGGCGACCTGGCGCGCACGCGCGGCGTTGGCCTGCACCTTGGCACGCAAGTCGTCGGCGGCCTGGCGGCGGTTGTCCAGCAGCAGCCAGCCGGCCACGGCCAGCAGCACCAGTGCGGCGGCCGTGAGCAACAGATTCCAGCGCTGCATCGGGTCGCTGCGCCGCAGCCGCCGTGCCGGCGGCAGCAGGTTCACGCCCAATGGCAGGCCCTGCGCATTGGCGACATCGATGCCGGACAAGGCGCTGGCCCATGCGTCGGGCACGCCGTCCGGGCCATCGATCAGGCGCCGCGGCACCACCACCAGTTCGGCATCGAGCTGACCGTCTTCGCGCACGTCCAGCACGCGCGCATCGAAGTAGACCTGGTCGGCAGTGAACGGGGTTTGCCGATCGATCTCGAAGCGCGCCACATCCTGCAGGCGCGCCGCTGCCGCAGCAGGCAGGCGCAACGGACGACGCAAGGCATGCGCGGCCGGCAGCAGCCAATGCCGTGGCAGGCCTTCCAGCGCGGTCGGCAGCAAGGCATGGACTTCCTGCGGCTGCACCGGCCACGGCAGGCTGGCGATGGTCTCGCTGCTGTGATCGCGCTGACGCAGCAACTGCAATGCCTGCCCGTCGGGCTGCAACAACAGCCGCGACGGCGACAGGCCCAACTGCCATTGCCAGCGCTGCGGCAGCCAGGCCAGCAGCGATTGTTGCCACCAACGCCAGAAGCCTCCGGCTCCCGGCATGGCGCGTACGCCGATACGACCCAAGGTGTCCCGCCATGCGGTCATTGCACTGCTGCTCCCTCTTCCCAACGCAACACGGTATATGCCGACCCAGGTAATGCGGACGCACTGGTGGAGACCACCGCCCGCAACACAGCCTCGCGTCCCTGACTCAGTCGCGCCCGGCTCTCGATACTATAAGTGTCCGACCCACCGACCGTCGCCTCGCTGCCCGGCAAACCCGGCGGCGCGTCACGCTGGGCCAGCAGTTGCCGCGCATCCAGGCCCATCGCGGTCAGCACCGGGCCCGGCGCAAAGCGCGCTTCGGGGCGCGAGCGTCCGCTGTACAGGGTGAGGTTGGGCAACAGCTTGCGATACAGCTCGCCATCCATTCCCAGCACCAGGCGCAACTCGCCCAGCGTTTCAAACGGGCCATCCTTGGCACCGTACGGCAATCCGGCATCGGCATAATCGCGATCTTCCGCGCCGCCGCCGGGCTGGCTCAGCGAATCGCCATCGCGCCAGTCGACGATCGCGCCGGCAATGCGCGTATCGCGGCCCTGCTCGCCACCGACCGCGCGTACCAGGCCAGCCAGCAGCGCGGGCTCGGCCATGTTCAAGTCCACCTTGCCGCTTTCGTCGGTAATGCGGATCTCCACCGTGGCATCGTCCATCTGCCAACGATAGCGCCGGCCGTCTGCAAGCCAGCGCGCCTGGGTGTCGGTGCTTTGCAGGCGGGACAGTGCGTATTCCAGCCCGGAGCGCGCATATTCCTGCGCCTGCGCGCCATTGCGCAGCATGCTGCCCTGCAGCGCTTCCACCCGCGCGGTCAGCGCAAATGCGCCGATCATCGCGGTGAGCAGCGCAATCAGCCACAGCACCAACACCAGCGCGGCACCGCGCATTGCGCTCATTGCCCTGCTCCCGGGTTGCTGGATTGCGGCAAGGCCACCACCAGCGGCGGCCAGGCGGCACCGCCGCTACGGATCTCGATGCGCACCAGCAACGGCAGACGGTCGTGCCATTCCCACTGCGGCAACCATGCGCTCAGGCGGCCGCTCTGCGGATCCATGCCGCGATACCGAAAGCTCACCTGCTGCACGTCTTCGGCGAGTGTTTCCGGCGGCAGCGTGGTGCCCTCTTCGATCGACTTGCCCGATTGCAGCATGGTCAATGCGATCCGCAGCGTGCGCTGCTCGCCATCGCCGGCCACCGACAGATCGTGCAGGTACGGCCCGCCGCGGCCCAGGTAATCCGGTACATCGGCGGCAAAACGCATGCGCTGCGGCTCGCCGATGAACAGCATCGGCTGCTGACTCTGCGGGTCGATGCCCATCGCGATCGGCAGTGCCGCTGCCAGCCGCCGGCGCAGGAATTCTTCCACCGCACGCACGCGTTCGCTGCGCTGGGCGATCGCCTCGCCGCGCTGGCTGACCGCACTGGCCGAGCGCAAGGTGGCAAACGCCAATGCCAGCCCGCCGACCAGCAACATCGTCGCCAGCAACACTTCGATCAAGGTGAAACCGGCACTGCGCGAGCGACTCATGGCGCGCTGCCCGGCTGCGCCGCAGCCACCAGCCGCAAGGTGCGCCACTGCAGGACCTGGTTGGGCTGCTCGCCCCAGCGCACCACCAGGGTCAGCTGCAGCAGCGTGTGCGCACCGGGGGATATCGGCGCCTGCGGATTGCGTCGTGGTTCGTCGTACGGGCGCACATCCATCGACCAGCGGAAATGCCCGTCTTCGAAGGTGCCTTGTTGCTGCTCGGGCACCAGCGGCTTATCCATGCCCTGCGCTGCCAGCAACGATTGCGCATGCAGGGTGGCGCGCGTGCTCTCGTCAGCCGCACGCACCTGACGCGCGGCACCGGACAGCGATCCCAGCAACAGGCTCAACGCCAGCGCCAGCAACGCAAAGGCGACGATCACCTCGATCAGCGTGTAACCGCGCTGGCGCTTCATGGCGCCGGCGTCCGCAACTGCCCGGAACGCACTTCGCCGGTGATCCAGCCCACGTCCACGCGCCAGGTCGCGTCCTTGACGCGCAGATCGATGCGCCCGCCGGTGGACGCGCCATCGGGGAAGAACTGGATGGCGCCCTGATCCTGCCGCGACTGCACCTGGCGCGCGCCGGTGAAACGCACCTCCAGCGACGACGGCAGATCGCCGTGATGGCCGCCGGGGGCTTCCCAGCGGCGCTGCTGCGGATCGATCAGAAACCGTTGCGGCGTACCGGTGGCAATCGCCTGGGTGCGCGTATAGCGCAGCTGCGAGGCGATCGCCTTGCCGGCGGTGCGCAGGCGCATGCCGTCGATCCCGCCATTGAGCGCGGCGGCGGCCAGTACGCCGGCCATCGCGATCAGGGCGATGACCAGCAACATCTCCAGCAACGAACTGCCACGCGTGCGGGGACGACCAGGGCCGACCACTCCATGCGGATGACGCAACGGCTGACACGCAACGCGCATGGCGAACGGCTTATTGGTACTTGATGTCCGCGTCGTAACTGCTGCCACCGGGACGGCCGTCCTTGCCCAGGCTGATCAGATCGAACGGCTGGCCATCGCCGGGCGCGCGGTATTCGATGGTGTGGCCCCACGGGTCGTTGAGTTCGGCCGGCTTGGCATACGGGCCGAGCCAGCCGCTGCTGCCGCCGGGCTGGGTCACCAGATCATCGAGCTTGCTCGGCAACTTGCCGGTGTCGAGCTGGAAATTCTCGACCTTGCCGGCCAGGGTCTGGATCTGCGACTTGGCCAGGTTGGCCTTGCCGCGATCGGCACCACCGAGCACACGGCTACCGACCAGGGTCAGCACCGCGCCGATCAGGACGATGACGATGATGATTTCCAGCAGGCTCATGCCGGCCTGGCCTGCACGCGACGGACTACGGGTGATGGAGCGCTTGATCATGAACGATTTCCTTGCACGTCGATGAAAGATGCTGCCGCCAGAAGATGACACGGCGGGCATTGCAATGGTTCCCGCATGGGTGTCGCGCGGTCACCGGAAAGTTGTTGTGAATCCACCGCCACGTTATCCGATGGCATTGGTCAGGTCATACAGCGGCACCAGCACCGAAATGATGACAAGCCCCACCACCGAGGCCAGCACCAGCGTGATCAACGGCACCAGTGCGGCCAGCGCGCGGTCGATGGCTTGCGCGGTTTCCAGCTCGAAGGTGTCGGCGGTCTTGAGCAGCATCGTGTCCAGGGCGCCCGATTCTTCGCCGACCTGGATCATCTGCAGGGCCAGCCGCGGGAAGCGCTTGCCGCGTGCCAGCGACATCGCCAGACCATGGCCGTTCTTGACGTCGTCGGCCGCAGCGTCGACATCTTCGACCAGCGCCAGATTGGACATTACATTGCGCGCAATGCCGATTGCCGCCAGCAGCGGCACGCCGTTGCGCAGCAAGGTGCCCAGGGTGCGCGTCAGCCGTGCGGTTTCCAGGCGCGCGATCAGGCTGCCGACCACTTTCTGCCGCAGCAACCACTCATCCAGCGCGGCACGGAACGCGGCATTGCGGCGTTTGCGATCCAGCCACAACCCCAGCACGCCCGGCACCACGATCAGCACCACCCACCAGTCGCGCACCAGCAGGCCCACGCTCAATACCGCCTGGGTGAACCACGGCAAGGCCACGTCCAGGCTTTCGTACATCTGCGCGAACTGCGGCACCACATAGCCGAGCAGGAACAGCAACGCGCAGCCGACCACCGCCAGCAGGATCGCCGGATAGATCAATGCGTTGATCACCTTGCCGCGCAGCGCACGGCTGCGCTCCAGGTAATCGGCCAGGCGCTGCAGCGTGTCCTGCATGCTGCCGCCGGCTTCGCCCGCACGCACCATGTTGATGTAGAGCTTGGAAAACAGCCCGTGCTGGCGTTCCAGTGCCGAGGACAGCGGCGCGCCGCCACGCACGGTGTCGCGCACATCGCCGATCACGCGCCGGCTTTTGTCGTCTTCGGGCAGATCCATCAGGATCGACAAGGCGCGGTCCAGCGGCTGGCCGGCACCGATCAGCGTGGACAACTGCTGAGTGAATTGCACCAACGCGGCGTTGTCGAACGGCTTCTTGCGCAGCAGCATGCGCAGCGACGGCGAGTCGTTTTCACCGGTCGCCAGGCGCGTCTCCACCGGCAGGTGGCCCTGCTCCTGCAGGCGCAGCGCAACGTCCGCGTCGCTGGCCGCTTCCATCTGGCCATCGAGCATTTCGCCATGGGCGTCGAGCGCTTTGTAGCGGTACAGGGGCATCAGGCTGGAAGGCCGGGAGTGGGGAATCGGGAATCGGGAATCGGGAAAAGCAGGATCCTGCGCTGCGTTGGCGCGAGTAGGCGCAGCTGTGCGCGTGCGCGACGCGTTGCCGGGACCTTGCCCTGCTTATCTTCCGATCCTGAGCATCCGATGCTCGCTGTGGCTCCGTTGACTCTCACGCATCCTCCGTCACGCGCAGCACTTCTTCGATGGTGGTTTCGCCGCGCAAGGCCTTGGACAGGCCGTCCTCGTACATGGTGCGCATGCCGGCCTTGCGCGCCAGTTGTTCGATCTCGCCCATGCCGGCGCGGCGCATTACCGCGCGCCGCAATTCGTCGTTCATCACCAGGAATTCGACGATGGTGGTGCGGCCCAGGTAACCGGTCGGCGCGGCAGCCGAGGCACGCGGACGATACAGGTAAATCTCGCCGTCCGGTTGCAGCCGGCGCAGATTGAAGCGTTCGATCTCTTCCGGCGATGCCAGGTAGCGCTCGGCGTTGGCCAGGTCGAGTTTGCGCACCAGGCGCTGCGCCAGGATGCCGTTGATGGTGGAGGTGAGCAGATAGTCTTCCACACCCATGTCGAGCAGACGGGTGATGCCGCCGGCCGCGTTGTTGGTGTGCAGCGTGGACAGCACCAGATGGCCGGTGAGCGCGGACTGGATCGCGATGCGCGCGGTTTCCAGATCGCGCATTTCGCCGATCATGATGATGTCCGGATCCTGACGCACGATGCTGCGCAGCGCGTTGGCAAAATCCAGCCCGATCTGCGGTTTGGCCTGGATCTGGTTGATGCCTTCGATCTGGTATTCCACCGGGTCTTCGACGGTGATGATTTTCACATCCGAGGTGTTGAGCTGGCTCAACGCGGTGTACAGCGTGGTGGTCTTGCCCGAACCGGTCGGGCCGGTCACCAGCATGATGCCGTGCGGTTGCTCCAGCACCTTGCGGAACTGCGGCAGAAACTCTTCGGTGAAGCCGAGCTTGTAGAAATCGAACACCACCGTTTCGCGGTCGAGCAGGCGCATCACCACGCTCTCGCCGTGCGCGGTGGGCACGGTGCTGACACGCAGATCCAGCTCCTTGCCCTGCACGCGCAGCATGATGCGGCCGTCCTGCGGCAGCCGGCGTTCGGCGATGTTGAGCTTGGCCATGATCTTGATGCGGCTGATCACCGCGGCGGTGAGCTTGGCCGGCGGGCTTTCGCCTTCCACCAGCACACCGTCCACGCGGTAACGCACCTTGAGCCGGCTTTCGAACGGTTCGATATGGATGTCCGAAGCGCGCAGTTCCACGGCGTGCTGGATCACCAGATTGACCAGCCGGATCACCGGCGCTTCGGACGCCAGGTCGCGCAGCGCTTCGATATCGTCGCTGCTGTTGGCATCGCCATCGGCGGTTTCCACGATGGTGCCCATCGCGCTGCGGCCCTGGCCGTACCAGCGCTCGATCAGGTCATCGATTTCCGAGCGCAGGCCGACCTGCAGCAACAACGGGCAACCGGTCGCAAGCCGCACCGCGTCGATCGCGTAATCGTCGTAGGGATCGGCGATCCACAACTCCAGCCGGCCATCGCGTTCGCCGACCGGGCATAGATGAAATTGTTTGAGGAAGCGCAGCGACAGTCCCTGCACTTCCGGCAGCATTTCCGGCGGGGTATCGCCGAGCTGGCGTGCATCCACCAGCGGCAAACCCAGCACATCGGCGCAGGTCTCCGCATGATCGCGTTCGGACACCAGGCCCAGACGGCCCAGCAAGGCCAGCAGGCCCATACCGGATTCGGTCTGCAACTGGCGCGCGCGCAGCAGATCGGTGTCTTTCAGACGACGGCGTTCAAGCAGCGCTTCGACGATGCGTGTCTCCGCACTGCGATGCTCAATTGGATCGACGGCAACCGCGTTCACACTCGTCTCCACTGGTCCGGCGCCGACTGTAGCAGTTTGCCGCGACGATCAACCGTACGCATCTGAATCGTCCTGAAAAACGATGCCCCCGGTGGTTGGCCGGGGGCATCGGTCACACTATGGAACGGCTTACTGTCGTGCGACGAGCGTCAGCTTCGCGTAGTCGGCAGCGCCCACCAACTTGATGTAGTAGGTGCCGGCCTTGGGGGCGGTGAAACGCACGGTTTCGCTGTTGCCCGGGCGGGTCGACTTGGCGTCATAACTGGTGGCGCTGGGCTCGGCTTCATAGCTGACGTAGACCGACACATCGCCGGTGCCGCCATAGGTCATGAAACTGAGCACGGCACCGGCCTTGGCTTCGAAGCTGTACAGCGTGGAACTGGCGTAAGCACCGCTCAGGCCGGTCAACGGGGCCTTGTTGGTCAGGGCGATGGCGGTCGGCGCGCAGCTCTCGGTGGCCGGATCGCAGGGCTCCACCAGCACCGCTTCCAGCGCTGCCTTGGCATCGACGATACCGCTGCCGATCGGGGTGCTGGCCGGCGGGGTCACCGGGAAGCGACGGCTGGTCTGCTTGAGCAGAGCTTCCACCGCGGCCGGGGTCAGCGGGCCATCGCCCAGACCGATCGCCGCGCTCTGCACCAGGGCGACGACACCGGCCACGTGCGGCGATGCCATCGAGGTGCCACCCAAGCCCATATAGGTATAGGTGCCCGAGGTCGGCGTGGTCGCACCGGTGTAGCCGGCCTGCCAGATGTAACCGCCCGGATTGCCGTCCACGCTGCCACCGCCGCCCGGGCCGGACAGGTCGACCTTGCTGCCGTAGTTGGAGTAGTAGGTGATGCCGCCGGTGATGCGCGTGGCACCCACGGTGATGGTGTTGTTGCAGCTGGCCGGCGAATGGTTGGCCGCATCCTCGCCGCTGTTGCCGGCCGCCACCACCACGGTGGTGCCGCGCGCGACCGCGCCGTTGATCGCCAGCTGGGTAGCCGAATCGCAGGGCTCGCCACCGCCCAGGCTCATGTTGATCACCTCGGCCGGGTTGGTGTTGGCCGGCACGCCAGCGACCGTGCCGCCGGACGCCCAGACGATCGCATCGGCGATGTCGGAGGTGTAGCCGCCGCAACGGCCGAGCACGCGCACCGGCAGGATGGTCGCCTTCGGCGCCACGCCAGCCATGCCCACGCCGTTATTGGTCGCCTCGGCCACGGTGCCCGAGACGTGAGTGCCGTGCCAGGAGCTTTCCTGTGCCACCGAGCCGTCATAGCAGACGTTGTCGGCCTCTTCCCAGTCGCCGTAATCCAGCGCGCCCGGCACGCGGGCATCGGTGGGACGACGCGAGACTTCGGCATCGGTGATGAAGTCGTAACCCTGCAGCAGGTTGCCGGCAAAGTCCGGATGGCCCGGCAGGATGCCGGTATCCAGCACTGCCACCACCACGCCCGCGCCCTGCGACAGATCCCATGCGGCCGGTGCATTGATGCCGCCGTTGGGGTTGCTCAGATGCCACTGGTACTGCGCGTACAACGGGTCGTTGGGGACCAGTTGCGGGGTCACGTCGGTGGCCGCAACGCTCTTCTTGATGTCGACCGGGCGCAGCATGCGATCGATCTGCACATCGGCCACGGACGGGTCGTTCTTGAGCTCGACCACCACCTTGTCCACCTGGGCGGTGGTCAACGTGCTGGACAGCTTGATCAGGTCCGAGCCGATGCCGAGCTTGCGCACATACGTCGCCTTGGCGGCGGCTGCGCTGCTGCGTGCGCCGGTGCTCGCACCGACACGGCCGACCGCAGCCTGCACCGCGCTCAGCTTGCTGGCGCGATCAGTCGCGGCAGCAGTGTTGTCCTTGTAGCGCACGATCAGGCGGCTACTGAACGCAGCGCCGGCCGATGCTGCCTGGGTCGGTTCCTTGACCAGCAGTTTCGGGGCAGCAGCGAGCGTGCCCGATGCACCGAGTGCCATCATCAGGATGGCGCCGGTCAGCGGGGAGAGACGGAAATTCTTGTCGATCACGGTGAAGTCCTCTTCGTGTTTTTCGTCGATCAGCTGGGAGCGGTTCTCGAACTGCGGCGCAACTGCGATGCAGCGCGCTGCGTTCGATCAGCCACTCCTGGTAAGGCCATCACTCCATCGAATCCGTTGGCCGGCCCAGCCACGGTCCTTGCCCGCCCCCTCGGGCCTTGCTCTGGCGCGGCGGCGCACATCGGCGCCGCCGCGTGTCATGCAGCGGCGCGTTACCAGCCGAAGCCGGCGCCCACACCGATCGAACTGTCGTCACCGCTGAGTGCGCCGCCTACCGTCAGGGTGGCGCGTGGGCTGATCGCACGCTGATAGCCCACCGACAACGCCGACTCGCCGTTCTGGAAACCGACGCCGGCACCGACGCGGTTCTGCGTGGCGATGCCACCGACGCTGGCGGCCATGTTCAACATCGCCGAGCTCATCGCGCCCTGACGATCCAGGCGACGGTTCTGCCGACGCAGACGGTCTTCGATGTCGCCCTGGTAGGTCTCGAAGCTGTCGGCCATCGCGTTGTAGCGGCTGTCGGTATAGCTGTTGGCCGCGGCAACGCCGTTGTCCAGCTGGCCCTTGTTGACCGCATCGGTGGCTCGCGTGCCGGCGGCCACGTTGGCCACCTGACGCTCGCCGCCGACGCTGCCCACCGACACCGTGTTGGCACGATCGGCAACCGAGCCCTGACCCAGCGCGACCGCACCCTGCGCACTCGCACGTGCGCCCTGGCCGATCGCCGTGCCGGAGGCCGCACTGACCTGCGCGCCTTCGCCCATCGCCACCGCATTGGTCGCCACCGCGGCAATCTGCGTGTTGGCGCCGACCGCGGTGCTGCCATCGGCATTGACGCGCGCATTGCTGCCGATCGCGGTGTCGTTGGGGCCGTGCGCATACGCGCTGCCGCCAATCGCCGTGCCGGTCACGTGGTTGGCCACTGCCGCCGTGCCGACGGCGGTGGAGCTTGCGGCCGGGGTGATGCTGCCGACCACTGCGGCGGTGGGTGTGCCCTGCACGCTTGCGCCGGTATCGGCAACGGCATTGCTCGATGCGCTCACTGCGCTCGCAGCCACTGCAGGCACCCCTGCAGTGCGCAGCGACAGCGTGCGCGCCGCGGTGCTGGCCGTTGCGGTACCACCGCGTGCATCCAGCTCGGTGACCTTGCTGTCCAACGCGGTCAATGCCGCACCGACGTTGTTGTAGCTGGCACCCTGGATCACGTAGGTCGGCGCGACGAACACGCCCTGCGCACCGATCGCCGCGCCACCGCCGAGGAAGCTGGCGGCGTTGCTCAACGACTGGAACAGCTGGCCGCCATTGATCGCATCGGTACTGGCACCGGCAATCGCACCGTTGCCGACATTGACGATGCGGCGCGTGGCCGGGCCGCCGCGGCCATCGCCGCTACCCACCGAGACCACGTTGGCGTCATAGGTACGCGAGCCCGAGCCCAACGCCACCGAGTCGGCACCACTGGCACCGGCATTGGCACCCAGCGCCACCGCGTTGGCACCGCTCTGGCGCACGAAGGAGTTGTAGCCCAACGCCACACCGTTTTCGCCGATGGAATTGGTCTGCCGGCCCATCGCGGTGCTGTTCACGCCGCTGGCGCTGCTGTCCACACCCATGGCGCTGGCGCCGGTGGCCGAGGCGCGGCTGCCGGAGGCGATCGCCACGCTGCGTGCGCCGCTGGCGGTTGCGCCGGCGCCCGCCGCAGTGGCGCGATCACCGGTTGCGCTGGCCACCCCTTCACCGGTGGTTTGCACCATGCCGTTGGTGGTCTGCACATCGGCCGCCAGGGCATCCAGCTGGCCCTTGTTGACCGCATCGGTCGCCGCCTGGCCGTCGCTGACATTGACGATGCGACGCGTGGCCGGACCGCCGCGGCCATTGCCGCTGCCGATCGACACCGTGTCGGCTTCGTAGGTGCGCGAGCCCGAACCCAGCGCCACCGAATCGGCACCGGTCGCACCGGCGTTGGCACCCAGGGCCACACCATTGACCGCGCTCTGGCGCACGAACGAGTTGTAGCCCACCGACACCGCGTTCTCGCCGATCGCATTGACCTGACGGCCGACACCGGTGCTGTTGATGCCGGTTGCCGATGCATCCACACCGACCACGCTGGCGCCGACCGCATCAGCGCGGCTGTTGCCACCCAGGGCCAGCGTATTGTCGGCAAGGGCCGCCGCGCTCTGACCGAGCGCGGTGGCATTGACGCCGTCGGCATACGAATTCCAGCCGATCGCGGTGGTGTAGTCGGCCGTGGCCCACGCGCCCGCACCGAATGCAGCAGCGCCGGTGCCGGAAGCACGCGCCGGGATGAAGCCGAAGAACGTGCTGCCGCCGACGGCCACGCTTTCTTCGCCGGTAGCTTCGCTGAATTCGCCCACGGCCACTGCACTTGCGCCGGAGGCCAGTGCGGCGGCACCCACGGCGGTGCTGTAGTCGCTGGACGCCACCGCACCATAGCCCAGCGCCGACGACAGCCTGCCGCTGGATTCGCTGTAGCCACCGAAGGCGGCGCTGCCGACATTGGAGGCGGTGCTGCGGAAACCGGCCGCGGTGGCCTGGTTGTCCGATGCGACCGCTTCGCTGCCGAGCGCGGTCGCATAGGTCGAAATCGCCTGCGCGCCGGCACCGTTTGCGCTGGCGCCGACATCGCTGGCCAGGGCATTGCTGCCGACGGCGCTGCTGTTTTCGCCGGTGGCCTGGGCGTTGTTGCCCACCGCCGCTGCGCCGGTTCCGCTGGCCAGCGCACTCACGCCAACAGCCGTTGCATTATCGACCACCGCCTGCGCACCGGCACCCAACGCCGTGACGCCGGTACCGGTGGCATTGGCGCCCTCGCCTGCGGCCAGGGCGTTGTCGCCCTCGACGTAGGCGCCGGCATCGCTGTCATCGCTGCCGCTGGCCTGGAAGTACTTGCTGGTGGATTGCGCGGTTTCGGCAACGGCGTTGAGCTGATCCAGGTTCACCGCATCGGTGCCCTGCGTACCGGCGGCCACGTTGGTGATCTGACGCTCGTTACCGGCGCTG
This sequence comes from Xanthomonas sp. WHRI 7064, assembly GCF_040202355.2. Taxonomy (NCBI): domain Bacteria; kingdom Pseudomonadati; phylum Pseudomonadota; class Gammaproteobacteria; order Lysobacterales; family Lysobacteraceae; genus Xanthomonas; species Xanthomonas sp. WHRI 7064. Next base: position 3,938,154 of record NZ_CP167821.1, read on the forward strand.
CCCACCGAGACCGCAAAGTCGCGATCGGCCACCGAATCGGCGCCCAGCGCCACGCTGCTTTCGCCGGTGGATTCGGCAAAATTGCCAAGCGCGGTGCTGTTGAGGCCCGGTGCCCATGCCGCACCGCCGAGCGCGGTGGAGAAGTCGCCGGAGGCTTCGGTCGGCAACAGGCCGAGCAGGGCGCCACCGACCGACACGCTGTTGTAGCCGCTGGCCACGCTGCCCTGGCCGGCCGCAACGCTGTAGTCGCCGGTTGCGGTGGCATCGCCACCCACGGCCACGGTATTGGAGCCGCTGGCGGTGCTGAAATTGCCCAGCGCGGTGCTGTTGAAACCGGTCGCACTGGAATAGCCGCCCAAGGCGGTGGAGTAGTTGGAGGTGGCCTCGGCACCGAAGCCGAACGCGGCTGCGCTGGTGCCATCGGCCACGCTTTCTGCGCCGACCGCAGTGGCCGACTCACCACTTGCGCTGGCGAAATAGCCCACCGCGGTGGTTTCGCTGCCATCGGCCACGCTCAGCGTGCCGGCGGCCAGGGAACCATCGCCATACGCACCTGCCGCCGCACCCAGCGCGGTGCTCTGCGCGCCGGTGGCTTCGCTCTCGCCACCCACGGCCACGGCGTAATCGCCGCTGGCCTGACTGAAGGCGCCGTTGGCGATGCTGCCGTAGCCACTGGCAGCGGCGTTGTAACCGGCCGCATTGGCGTACTGCGCGGTGGCGCTGGCACCGCTGCCGATGGCGACGGCGCCGATCGCAGTGGCCTGGCTGCTGGAGCCGAACGCGCTGCTGTAATCGCCGTCCGCGGTAGCGTTGGAGCCGGCTGCAGTGGCGTCCTCGCCCTGCGCATCGGCGGTGCCGGTGCCGGTGCCGGCAAATAGACGCGCAGTGGTTTCGGCGGTTTCGCCGACTGCGTTGAGCTGGTCCAGGTTCACCGCATCGGTACCCTCGGTACCGGCGGCGACATTGGTGATCTGGCGCTCGCCACCGACGCTGCCGACCGCCACCGTATTGTCGCGATCGGCAACCGCGCCGGCGCCCAGCGCCACGCTGTTGTCGGCGTAGGCCACGCTGTCAGTACCCAGTGCCGTGCTGCCCTGGCCCCACGCCACGCTGGCCACACCCACCGCAGTGGATGCAGCACCGTTGGCAAGGCTTTCATAACCGAGTGCGGTTGCGCCGCGCCCGCTGGCGATACTGCTGGCACCCAGCGCCGTGCTGTTATCGGCGAGCGCCGACGCATCGGAACCTGCCGCAACGCTGTCGGCGCCTTCGGCAATTGCGGTGCCGTCACCGGTGGCGACGAACGTGCGCGCGGTGTTGGCGGCGCCATCGGACACTGCCGTGAGCTGATCCAGATTGACCGCATCGGTGCCCTCCGTACCGGCAGCGACATTGGTGATCTGACGCTCGCCGCCAACCGTGCCCACCGACACCGTGCTGGCGCGATCGGCCACTGCGCCGACGCCGAGCGCAACGCTGTTGTCGACCGCAATCCGCGCGCCGTCGCCGATCGCAATGCTGTCTGCGCCTTCGACGACTGCTTCGGTGCCCAGCGCAATGCTGCGATCGCCATACCCGACTGACTGCGAACCGATGGCGATTGCACGCCCACCGCCGGCATAGGCGTTGTCGCCGATGGCGACCGAAACGCTGCCGCTGGCGGCCGAGGTGATGCCCACCGCGACGCTGCCCGCACCGTAGGCGGTGCTTTCCGCACCCACTGCGGTGCTGGTGTCGCCCCAGGCCACGCTGGCAAAGCCGAGCGCGGTGGATTCGAGGCCATTGGCGATGCTTTCGAAACCGATCGCGGTACCGCCACGACCATTGGCCACGCTGGTGCCGCCGACTGCAGTGCCATAGAAGCCCGATGCCGTGCTGTCGGCACCCACGGCGGTGGCATAGCGGTCGCTGGCGATACTGTTGAAGCCGAGCGCGGTGGCATTGTTGACATTGGCCACCGCACCACTGCCGACCGCCGTGGTGTTGACCGCTGACGCCAGGCTGCTCGAACCCAGCGCAGTGCTGTAATCCTCGTACGCCGATGCATTGGAACCGGCCGCAGTGCTGTCCACGCCTTCGGCAATCGCGGTGCCATCGCCGGTGGCCACGAACGTGCGCGCGGTGGTGGCGGCGACGTCGGACACGGCGGTGAGCTGATCGAGATTGACCGCATCGCTGCCTTCGGTACCGGCGGCGACGTTGGTGATCTGACGCTCGTCGCCAGCCGCACCCACCGACACGGTGTTGGCGCGCGTGGCCACCGAATTGGCGCCCAAGGCCACCGAGTTGGCGCCGCGTGCGGTGCTGTAGTAACCCAGCGCGGTGCTCAGCTCGCCGCTGGCCCAGGATTCCGGACCGACCGCGGTGGCACCTTCGCCAGGTGCATAGGCGAAGTAACCCACCGCGGTGGCTTCGGTGCCGGACGCTTCGCTGAGCGTGCCCACGGCGGTGGTGTAGCTGCCCGATGCGATCGCACCGGCGCCGAGCGCGGTGGAGGCTTCGCCGCTGGCCTGGGTCTGTACGAAGAAGCCCAGACCCGGGATGTAATCGACCGGACCACCGACAGCGGTGCTGCTGGTGCCGCTGGCGCTGGTCTGCGTGCCCACGGCGGTGGCGTAATCGCCTGCCGCGTTGGCAACCGCACCGAACGCGGAAGACTGCGCACCGGCCGCATACGCACCGACGCCGAACGACGAGGCGGCAAAGCCATCGGCATTGGCGCTGGCGCCGACTGCGGTTCCGCCGACGCCGGCACTGGTGGCGCCGGTGGTGACCGGCACGCCGCCACTGGTGATCAACGGCTCGCCGTCTTCGTCCACCGCAGCGCCGCCCACGGCCACGCTGCCGGGGCCGTTGGCCTGCGCGTTATGGCCGAATGCCGCGCTGTTCTGCCCGGACGCGAGTGCATTGGCGCCGACCGCGGTGGCATTGTCGGCCACCGCATTGGCACCGGTCCCCAGTGCGGTGGTCGCCGTGCCCACCGCATTGGCGGCATCGCCGGCAGCCAGCGCGCTATCGCCTTCGACATAGGCGCCGACGCTGTCTTCGCCCGGAGTCGCCTTGAAGAACGTGGCCGTGTCTTCGGCCACATCGGCCACGTCGCGCAACTGCGCCACGTTGACCGCGTCGGTGGCGTTGACGCCGGCGCTGACGTTGGTGATGCGGCGCGTGGCCGGGCCGCCGCGGCCATTGCCGCTGCCGACCGACACCACATCGTCTTCGTGGGTGCGCGAGCCTGCGCCCAGCGCCACCGAGTTGGCGCCGGTCACGCCGGCGTTGGCGCCGAGCGCCACGCCGTTTTCGCCGCTCTGGCGTACGAAGCTGTTGTAGCCGATGGCCACCGCGTTCTCGCCGATCGCATTGGTCTGGCGGCCGATCGCGCTGCTGTTCACGCCGCTGGCGCTGCTGTCGGCACCGCTGGCGAGCGCGCCGGTGGCGCTGGCGCGACTGCCGGCGCCGATGGCAGTGGCGTTGGCGGCAGGTGCTGATGCGCCGCGGCCGACCTCGACCGATTGCGCCATTGCAGAAAGGGGGAGTGCGATGCCGGCGCTACCCAGCGCCAGGGCGATCGCGGCAACCAGGCAACGGCTCTGGCGGCGGTCGATGAATGCGGCGGTGCTCACTGCGCCCGGGCTGTCGCCGCTGGCCAATTCCGATGCCACGGCCCACACGCCTAACGATTTGTTCCAGACCTTGCGATAAATCCGATTCATCGACGCACTGCTCCTGAATGTTGGGACTGGTTTTTTGACGAACACCCACCATCGCGAGGGCCTTCCAGCCGCTGCGATCCCCGTGGTGATTGGCGCCATGGGCCAAATGGCGGTGCGCGGGAAGCTGCACCCTGGATAGTCAAAAAGTGAACGCTACCCAACCATAGAACTGAGCGAAGTGTTAACAGCGGTCAAATCAGGCGTCAAGTTTTTGACAGAAAGCGAAGCTGAGTGTGTTTTCCATCACACTTCGGCTTGCTTTTATTCGTTTTTTGATAATTCTTTGGAAAACAGCGATCTAGATCATGCCCTGGAAGACATTTCCAAGCTGAATACGCATGTCCACAGCAGACAAAAAAGCCCGCTGGCAGGACGCCAGCAGGCTTGGTTGCGCAAAACCGCGCGCCGAACAGGTCAGAAATCGGGTCAGCGCTCCCCGCGCCGACCACTCAGCCCATCACGGTCCACAACGAGAGCGGTTTTACCCGCATCACTGCGCCAGGAAACCGACGTCAGCGCTCCCTCGCGCCGCCATGTGTCGGATCACTGGCGCGCCAACAGGCTCACTCCATCGAAGCTGCTGCCGTCGAGCCGGATGAAATAGGTTCCGGCACGCGGTGCGGTGAAGCGCACCGTCTGGCTGGTTCCGCTGCGGCTGGACATGCCGTCGTTGTCGGTCGCGCTCGGCGCGCGGCCCAAGGCGACATACAGCGCCGCCTGCCCGCTGCCGCCGAAGCTGATGAAGCTCAGCACCGCACCTGCGTTCGCTTCGAAGGCGAACACACCGGCGTCGCCGGCCACATTGGACAAGCCGCGCTCGGGCACGCTGTTGCGCAGCGTCTGCGCATCCAGCTGGCAACCCAGATCGCCGCTGTCGCAGCGGCGCAGTGCGCGATCGATCGCCGCGCCGGCATCCACGATGCCGCTGCCGGCCGGCGTGCTCAACGGCAACTGCACCGGAAACGCGCGCGCACTGCGCTTGAGCAGGCGTTCCAGCGCCGCAGGTGTCAGCGGCGGCTTGCCATCGGCGATCAGCGCGCTCTGCACCAGTGCGGCAGTCCCCGCCACGTGCGGGGAGGCCATCGAGGTTCCGGCAAAGCCAGGCCCGATGTAGTCGAACTGGCCGGACGTGGGCGTGGTCTTGCCGGTGTAACCGGTCTGCCAGATCCAACTGCCGATCGGGCCGTCGTACAAGGTGTCGGTTGCCAGATCGCGCGCACCGCCGCCGGGTGCGGCCAGATCGATCAAGCTGCCGAAATTGCTGTAGTACGCCAGGCCGCCGGTCAAGCGGGTGGCCGCCACCGACACCACATTGGCGCAGTTGGCCGGCACCGCACTGGACACATCCGAGCCATCGTTGCCGGCCGCCACCACCACGGTGGTACCACGCGACACCGCACCGTCGATCGCCGCCTGCGTGACCGAATCGCAGGGACCAAAGCCGCCCAGGCTCATGTTGATGATTTCCGCCGGGTCGCGATTGTCCGGCACGCCCTCCACATGCCCGCCGGACGCCCACACGATGGCATCGGTGATGTCCGAAAACGACCCGCCGCAGTGACCGAGCACGCGGACCGGCAGCACCTTGGCCTTGTAGGCCACACCGGCACCGCCAATGCCGTTGCCGGTGGTTTCGGCGATCGTGCCGGCCACGTGCGTGCCATGCCAGGAGCTGTCATGCGCCGCGGAAAAAATGCCGCACTCGCCGTCTTCGGCTTCCCAGTCGCCACGGTCCAGCGCACCCGCCACGCGTGCATCGGTCGGACGTCGCGACCGGCCGGCATCAGTGATGAAGTCGTAACCCTGCAGCAGATTGCCGGCCAGATCCGGGTGCGCCGGCAGGATGCCGGTGTCGATCACCGCCACCACCACGCCCTCGCCCTGCGCGATCTTCCACGCCGCCGGCGCATCGATGCCGCCGACCGGATCGGTGAGATGCCATTGATTGCTGGCCAGCAGCGGATCGTTGGGCAAGCTGCCGCCGCTGCTCTGCAACGGATAGGCGCGTGCATCGATCTGCGCATGTTCCACCGCCGGATCGGCTTGCAGCTCGCGCACCAGGCGGTCGGCGTCGCTGCGGCTGAGTTGCGTGGGCAGCCGGATCAACTCACCGCCCACCGCCAGGGTACGCACATGCGTCGGCGCCGCCTGCGCGCCGCTGCGCGCGGCCGGTGCCAGGCGCACTGCCGCGCGTGATGCCGCCGCAGTGATGGTGGCCGTGGACGCGGCGCCGACGTTGCGCGCGCTTACTGTGCCGCTGCGATAGGTGACGATGATGGCGTCGACCGGCGCGTCGCGCATGGCCTGCACCTGTTGCGCGGTGCGCATGCCGGCATCCGGTGTGGCGGCGCTGGCGATGCCGCTGGCGAGCGACAGCACGGCGCTGCAGGCAATAGCGAGGGTTCGGGAACGATGGGTCTGAATCACTATGACGTCCTCTTCAAGATGAAATGCAAATGAGTGAGCACGCAGCCGCCGCAAGCGCAGCCGCTGCGATGGCAAGAGCTGCGCTACCAGCCGAAGCCGGCACCCAGGCCGATCGACCGGTCGTCACCGCTGAGTGCGCCGCCCACCGTCAAGGTGGCGCGCGGGCTGATCGCACGCTGATAGCCCACCGACAACGCCGACTCGCCGTTCTGGAAACCGACGCCGGCACCGACGCGGTTCTGCGTGGCGATGCCACCGACGCTGGCGGCCATGTTCAACATCGCCGAGCTCATCGCGCCCTGACGATCCAGGCGACGGTTCTGCCGACGCAGACGGTCTTCGATGTCGCCCTGGTAGGTCTCGAAGCTGTCGGCCATCGCGTTGTAGCGGCTGTCGGTATAGCTGTTGGCTGCGGCAACGCCGTTGTCCAGCTGGCCCTTGTTGACCGCATCGGTGGCTCGCGTGCCGGCGGCCACGTTGGCCACCTGACGCTCGCCGCCGACGCTGCCCACCGACACCGTGTTGGCACGATCGGCAACCGACCCTTGCCCCAGCGCGACCGCACCTTGCGCACTGGCACGTGCGCCCTGGCCGATCGCCGTGCCGGAGGCCGCACTGACCTGCGCGCCTTCGCCCATCGCCACCGCATTGGTCGCCACCGCGGCAATCTGCGTATTGGCGCCGACCGCGGTGCTGCCATCGGCATTGACGCGCGCATTGCTGCCGATCGCGGTGTCGTTGGGGCCATGCGCATACGCGCTGCCGCCGATTGCGGTACCGGTCACGTGGTTGGCCACTGCGGCCGTGCCGACGGCGGTAGACGTTGCAGCCGGGGTGATGCTGCCGACCGTTGCGGCGGTGGGCGTGCCTTGGACCGCGTTGCTTGCGGCAAGCCCGCTCGCCGTTGCGGTGACTGAAGACACCGCGCTGTCGGCCATGCCGTCAGCCGCCAGCGATGTCGACAGCAGGCCATCGTCTGTCGCATCTGCGGTAGTGGCGACAATTGAGGCGTCCGCAGCAGGGGCTGGCGCCGTTGCCACACGCGCCGCAACCGAACGCGCCGCAGCGCCAGGCGTCGCCGTACCACCACGCGCATCCAGCTCGCTGACCTTGCTGTCCAGCGCAGTCAGTGCCTCGCCCACATTGCGGTAACTGCTGCCCTGGATCACGTAGGTCGGTGCAACGAACACGCCCTGCACACCGATTGCCGCACCACCGCCGAGGAAGCTGGCGGCATTGCTCAACGACTGGAACAGCTGGCCGCCGTTGATCGCATCGGTACTGGCACCGGCAATCGCACCATTGCCGACATTGACGATGCGGCGCGTGGCCGGGCCGCCGCGGCCATTGCCGTTGCCCACCGACACCACGTTGGCCTCGTAGCTGCGCGAACCTGCGCCCAGCGCAACCGAATCGGCACCGCTGGCACCGGCATTGGCACCGAGTGCGACGGCATCACGTCCACCCTCGCGGGTAAACGCGTTGTAGCCCACTGCCAGACTGTTGTTGCCCAGCGCATTGGATTGCACGCCCAATGCCACCGCCGCGCTGCCCGTTTCACCGACGAACACGCCCACGTTGGCATTGCGCCCGATCGCGATCGCATCGGGTGCATCCGCCTTGGCGTTGGTTCCCAGCGCGATATTGTCGCCATAGAGGATCGACGTATTGGCACCGCTCCCGATCGCGATGCTCCTGCTGGAGGTGGCACGCGCGTCATAGCCGATGCCGATGCCCTCCGCGCCCTCGGCCGATGCCAATGCCCCCAGCGACACCGTGCGCGGAGCGAACGACGCGGCGCTATGGCCGATCGCCACCGCGTCGGTATTGTTGTCGTTGGAGAACACGTTGGCGTTGTAGCCAAGCGCAACGGCGTAATCGCCGTCGCTGCGCGCACCGGCGCCGATGGCAACACCACCGACCCGGAACGCACCCGCCGGCCTGAGCGTGGAGCTGATCAGCGACATGCCGCCGAGCGTCACGCTGCGCTCGCCGGCGGCAACCGCCAGACTGCCCACGGCAACACTGCTCTCGCCAAGACTGGAGGCATTGAAGCCCACCGCCGTGGTCATGCTCGCATCGGCCCGCGCACCAAAACCGAAAGCCGACGCCGCCGTACTGCGCGCGGTCGAGAACGCACCCACCGCGGTGGCAACATCATCCTGCGCACGTGCGCTGAATCCCGCCGCCATCGATTGCTCACCGCTGGCCGCTGCGCCCGTGCCGACCGCGGTGGCGAAGCTGCGCGTGGCAATCGCCCCGCTGCCCAGCGCCGCTGCGCCGCGCGCCTGGGCCAGGGTGGCCTGTTCCTGCGCACCGACGATGGAACCCGCCGCATCGAATACCGGCACGGACGCGACGCCACCCACTGCAACGGCCGAGGCATCGGCCGCGCTGGCGTTGCGGCCGACGGCCACGGCATCGCGCCCGAGCGCCAGACTGCCCGAACCCAGCGCATTGGCACCATCGCCGATCGCGTTGCTGGCGCTCCCCAACGCCAGCGCATTGAGTCCGTCTACATGGGCAGCGACTTCGCCCGTATCGGTCTTGCCAATGGCCAGCGTGCTGTCGAGACGGTCGGCCACCGCACGCACGCTGTCGAGTTGGGCGACATTGACTGCGTCATTGGCCTCGGTGCCTGCCGCCACGCTGGTGATCTGCCGCGTCAGCCCCGCCTGCACATCGCCAACCGACACCGTGTTGCTGCGGTTCGCGTAGGAATGCGCGCCCAGTGCAACGGCACTGGAGGCAGAGCGGTTCCAGGCATCATCGACAAAATCGCCCACACGCGCGCCATAGCCGATCGCCACCGCATCGATGCCATTGGTTTCGGAATCTGCACCGATCGCGGTGTTGTTGCCGTTGAACCACGAGGTGCCGGCACGTGCGCCCAATGCGATGCTGTTTTCAGTGTAGGCGGTGCTGTCGTGACCGATCGAGATGCCACCATCGCCCATCGCCAATGAGAAGCCACCCAGCGACACCGTGCGTGGTGCGAACGAACCCGCGCTATGGCCGATAGCCACTGCATCGGTATTGCCTGGCGCATTGGGAAAGATGTTGGAATCGTAGCCAATGGCAATCGCATAATCGGACTGGCTCTGCGCACCTGCGCCGAGCGCGATGCTACCTGTTCCGGTGGCAGCGGTGATCGAGCCGAAGTTGCTGATGCCACCGACCACCACGCTCTGCACGCCACTGGCCAATGCGGTATCGCCCACCGCGATACTGCTGCTGCCTTGGCTGCGCGCCCGGTAACCGAAGGCCGTAGACGTGTCTCCGCTGGCACGCGAACTGTAGCCGCCGGCGGTGGAAAGAAAACCACTGGCCGTGGACAAGCCGCCGATGGCGGTGGCGCCGTCGTTGAAGGTCTGTGCGCGATAACCCAGCGCGCTGCTCTGCACGCCAGTGGCGCTGGCGCCGCTGCCTACAGCGCTGGAAAACGGATCCCCAGCCACTGCACCGCCGCCGACGGCGGTGGCCCCCACACCGGACGCCTGCGTGGCCTGTTCGCGTTGCCCGATGACAAATCCGGATGCGTCGTAGTCGTAGACCGTTGCCACGCTGCCGACGGCGGTTGCCGACTCCCCTGCGGCCGACACGTTGTGTCCGATCGCGGTGGCGTCGCGCTCCAAGGCCAGGCTTCCGCCGCCGAACGCGCTGGTTCCATCGCCCAGCGCATTACTCGCATTGCCCAGGGCCAGCGCATCCTGCCCATCCGCAAACGCCGGTGCATCGGCATCGGCCGCAGGCGTTGCCGCTGCTTGCGCGCTCGCTGTTGCAGGCGCGGCGCTGTCGCTTGTCGCCGCATCGGTGTCGCAACGCTGTTGGCCTTGGACCACCGTGCAATGTGCAAGCGCGTCGGCTTGCGTGGTCGTGGCCTGGGCAACTCCAGCCATGCCGGCAAGCGCCAGCAGCATTGCCGCCGCCAGCCTGCCGCGCGCATGCCCCGCAGATCGATATAGCGCTTGATTTCCCGTGTCGCGGGCAAGCCTTACCGTTCGGCGATGAGCACGCTGCTCACCACCGGCATCCAATTGAATTCGCTTCATTAACGACTTACTCCCCATTGGTCTGGCATGTAAAAACCGACCACCGTGCGATTGCATCGCACGGTCCCCCTGAGGTTTATCGAAAACGCACTCGCCCTGCTTCTGCAGCGGGAACTACCCGCGCAAAAGCATCCACGATCAATCCATAAAGTGCTGCAGAAACGCCACGAATCGAAGATTCATAACGTGGTCTGAATCTATTGAAAAACCAAAAGTTCAATTGAGATTGACGTCACACAAGCAGCATCACCAGATACTTCAACTAAATACCTAGTAGTTTTGATAGTTACTTAAAGTAAACCATGTTTCGACCTTCACTAAATGCAGTTCATCGCAACTGCGCCAATGCGACCGCAGGCGTTCGCCCCCATCGGCAACGCATGCAACGTGATGGCGACAAGCCTTGTGCTGGCCGCAGGCCAGGCTGGGAAACCGCGTTTTTCTCGAGTGTCCTGCCGATGCGCGCGCTGCGTGCAAGGACGTGGCAGCCATTGGCAGCTGCTTCAGGCGAGCCTGGCTCTTTCGGAGCCTGCAGTCGACCCAACCGCGGCCATGCATTTTCTTGCTCATAAAGCACCACGCATCGCCACGCTGCTCGCGGCAACGGTCGAATGACTCGATACCAACGCAAGCAGTCACGCAGCCCCGACACCGGAAACGACAACGGCCGTGTGCATCGCTGCACACGGCCGTCCAATGACACGGTTGGTACGGCGCTTCAGCTCACGCCGCACACCTCCCTACCCTCAACCGCACCAGACCCGCGCGTTGCGGAACATGCGCAGCCACGGCGAGTCCTCGCCCCAGTCGGCCGGGTGCCAGCTCAGGTTTGCTGTGCGCGGGGTGCGCTCCGGATGCGGCATCAGGATGGTGGCGCGGCCGTCGCTGCTGGTCAGGCCGGTGATGCCGTCCGGCGAGCCGTTCGGATTGAGCGGGTACTGCGATGCGACCGCGCCATCGCCATCGATGAAGCGCAGGGCCACACGGGCAGCCGCCTGATCCACCACGGTGTCGAACTCGGCGCGGCCTTCGCCATGCGCCACCGCCACCGGGATCCGCGAACCGGCCATGCCGCGCAGGAAGATCGACGGCGACTCCACCACCTCCAGCAAGGCGGTGCGCGCTTCGAACTGCTCGCTGCGATTGCGCAAAAAGCGCGGCCAGTGCTCGGCACCGGGAATGATGTCCTTGAGCTGGCTGAGCATCTGGCAGCCGTTGCACACGCCCAGCGCGAAGGTATCGCTGCGCGCAAAGAACGCGGCGAACGCGTCGCGCAAGGCCGAGCGCTCCAGGATCGAGGTGGCCCAGCCACGGCCGGCACCCAGCACGTCGCCGTAGCTGAAGCCGCCACAGGCGGCAAACCCGGAGAACTGCGCCAGATCCACGCGGCCTTCGATCAGGTCGCTCATGTGCACGTCGAACGCACGGAAACCGGCGCGCTCGAAGTTGTAGGCCATCTCGATCTGCCCGTTGACGCCCTGCTCGCGCAGGATCGCCACCTTGGGCCGCGCACCGGTCGCCACGAACGGCGCGGCCACGTCTTCGGAGGGATCGAACACCAGCTTCGGACGCAGGCCCGGCGCCTTGAAGTCGCGTGCCAGCGCGCGCTCTTCATCGGCGCTATCCGGGTTGTCGCGCAGTTTCTGCATGGCGTGCGTCACCGACCACCAGGCATCGAACAATTCTTCCCAACGCCACTCGGCCAGCACCCTGCCCTGCCCGCTCACGCGGATGCGTGGCGCGCCGGTAGGGCGTGCAATGCGCTGCGCGCACTCGGTCAGCGCATGCCGCTCGACCAGATCGGCAAACGCGGCGCGGTCCTCGCTGGCGATCTGCACCACCGCACCCAGTTCTTCGTTGAACAGGCTGCGGAACGCATCGTCGCCCCAGGCATCGAGGGTGATGTCCAGGCCCTGCCGCGAAGCGAACGCCATCTCGCACAGCGCCGCAAACGCACCGCCATCGCTGCGGTCGTGGTACGCCAGCAACAGGCCGCTCTCGCGCGCTGCGCGGATCAGTTCAAAGAAGCTGCGCAGCCGCTGCGCATCGTCCAGATCCGGCACCTCGCCGCCGAACGCCGGCAGCGCCGCAGCATCGGCATACACCTGCGCCAGCACCGAACCGCCCAGGCGCTGCTTGCCGCCACCCAGCCCGATCAACCACAGCTCGCTCTCTTCGTCGCTACGCAACAACGGCGTCAACTGCGTGCGCACATCGCCGACCGGCGCGAATGCACTGATGATCAATGAGACCGGTGAAACGCTCTTGTGGGTTTCACCGGGAATGGGGAATGGGGAATGGGGAATGGTGGAAGCGGAGGGCTGCGGCGTTTTGCCATTCCCGATTCCCGATTCTCCATTCCCGACAACCCACTGCGCCTGCATCGACAGCGAGTCCTTGCCCACCGGCACGCTCAGCTCGAGCGCCGGGCACAGCTCCATGCCGATCGCGCGCACCGCGTCGTACAGCAGGGCGTCTTCGCCGGCGTGACCGGCGGCGGCCATCCAGTTGGCCGACAGCTTGATGCTGTCCAGCGTCTGCACCGGCGCGGCGCACAGGTTGGTGATCGCCTCGCCCACCGCCATGCGCGCCGACGCGGCGGCGTTCAACAACGCCAGCGGGGTGCGCTCGCCGATCGACATCGCCTCGCCGGCGAAGGTGTCGAAGCCGGCCAGGGTGATCGCGCAATCGGCCAGCGGCAGCTGCCACGGCCCGATCATCTGCTCGCGCGCGGTCAGGCCGCCCACGCTGCGGTCGCCGATGGTCACCAGAAAGCTCTTGGACGCCACCGTGGGATGCGCCAGCACGCGCAGGCCGGCCTGCTGCAAGTCCAGCGCGGCGGTCTGCAGCACCGGCCACTGCGGCGCCGGCGGATGCACCGCATCGCGATGCATCTTCGGTGCCTTGCCGAAGAGCACGTCCATCGGCAGGTCGATCGGGAGCGGGGAATCGGGAGTGGGGAATGGGGAATGGTGAGAAGCGACATCGGCAGCCGGCAGCGTGCTGTTGCCATTCCCGATTCCCGAATCCCGATTCCCGGCGTCGAGGACGCCATAGCCAACCACCAGCCGCTCCTCGGCCGTGGCCACGCCGACGGCGGCAAACGGGCAGCGTTCGCGCGCGCAGATGGCGGCGAATTCGTCCAGGCGTGCCTGCGGTACGCCCAGCACGTAGCGCTCCTGCGATTCGTTGCACCACAGTTCCAGCGGCGACAGCGAGGGGTCGTCGGTGAGCACGCGGCCCAGGTCGATGATGCCGCCCACCCCGGAGTCGTGCAGCAACTCGGGGATGGCGTTGGACAGGCCGCCGGCGCCCACGTCGTGGAACCAGCGGATCGGGTTATCGGTGCCCAGCGCCACGCAGCGGTCGATGACCTCCTGGCAGCGGCGCTCCATCTCCGGGTTTTCGCGCTGCACGCTGGCGAAATCCAGCGCCTCGGCACTGTCGCCGGCCGCCACCGAGCTGGCCGCACCGCCGCCCAGGCCGATCAGCATCGCCGGGCCGCCCAGCACGATCACCGCATCGCCGGGCTGCAGGCGCAGCTTCTCGACCTGATTGCGATCGATCGCGCCCAGGCCGCCGGCCAGCATGATCGGCTTGTCGTAGGCGCGGGTCAGGCCCTCACCTTCGGCAAGCTCGAAACTGCGGAAATAGCCGAGCAGGTTCGGCCGGCCGAATTCGTTGTTGAACGCGGCGCCGCCGAGCGGGCCGTCGAGCATGATGTCCAGCGCCGGGGCCATGCGCGGGTTCAGCGCGCGCGGCGCCTCCCACGGCTGCGGCAGGGTCGGGATGCGCAGATGCGACACCGTGAACCCGGTCAGCCCGGCCTTGGGCTTGCCGCCGCGGCCGGTGGCGCCTTCGTCGCGGATCTCGCCACCGGCACCAGTGGCGGCGCCGGGAAACGGCGCGATCGCGGTCGGGTGGTTATGCGTTTCGACCTTGATCGCAAACGCCGACGGCAGCACCGCCTCGGCACGGTACTCGCCACTGGCCGGATCCGGGCGATAGCGCGCGGCCGGCACGCCTTCCACCACCGCCGCGTTGTCACTGTAGGCCGACAAGGTGTGCTGCGGGGTCTGCTGGTGGGTATGCTTGATCATGCGGAACAGCGAGCGTTCCTGCGGCTTGCCGTCGATGGTCCAGCTGGCATTGAAGATCTTGTGCCGGCAGTGCTCGGAATTGGCCTGGGCGAACATCATCAGCTCGACATCGGCCGGGTCGCGGCCCAGCTCGGCAAAGCGTTCGCGCAGGTAGTCGATCTCGTCCTGCGCCAGGGCCAGGCCGAGGTCGCGGTTGGCCTGTTCCAGCGCCGCCAGCGGCACGCGCTGCAACTGTCCGCGATCGGGTACGTTGAACAGCGCCTCGGCGGCCGCGGCCGAGCCGAGCAGCGACTGCGTCATCGGGTCGTGCAGCAGCTTGGCCACGGCGGCCTGCATCGCTTCGTCGGCCGGCCAGCCGGCCAGATCGATGCGGGTGCCGCGCTCCACGCGCTGGATCGGCTGCCCGGCCCCGCGCACCAGTTCGGTGGCCTTGCTCGACCACGGCGACAAGGTGCCCAGACGCGGCACCACATAGCGCGAGGAAGCATCCTCGGCCTGCGGCGCGGGGGCGGCTTCGGCCTGCAGGATCCGCTGCAAGGTGGCCTGGTCGGGCGCTTGCCCGGCCTCGGCGCGGATGAAGTACACGTGCCAGGCGCCGGTGATGCGCAGCGCGGGAACGAGGGTTTGCAGGCGGGTTTCGAGCCGAGCGCGGCGGAACGGCGAAAGGGCGGAAGCGCCCTCGAGGACCATCATGTCCGGGGAACCGTGTCAGAAACGGGGCTGCAGATTGTAACGGAGCTGATGCGTCGGCGCCGGACCCGGCGTGGGTGGGCCACCGATCCATGCGGTGATCATTCGCACAGCCCGGGCCGGATTCGGTGCGTGCCGGCCGATGCGGCGACGGCAAAGGCGGATGGCGATGCCAGCAGGGATTGTCGCGCCCAGCTGCCTTTGGGCCGGTCTCCGCGATGGCAACGTCGGCAGCGCAGGCCAATGCCAGCCCACCGCCGCTCTCACCGCATCAACCGTGCAGCCAGCCCGACCCTGAAACGCAAGGAGGCCGGAATGCATGCATTCCGGCCTCCTGATCGATCACACCGACCGCCGCAGCGGCCAGCATCCCGGCGCCGCTGCGGGATACCTCAGCGGCTGCCGCCGGCAGTGCTGACCGCGCGCTTTTCCAGCGCCTCACGCAGCTGCGCCGGCGGCAGGTAGCCACCGAGCTGGGTGCCGTCCGGCGCAAAGATCGCCGGGGTGCCGTTGACGCCCAGACGCTGGCCCAGCGTGTATTCCATCGACACCGGGTTCTTGCAGTCCTTGGCATTCACCGGCTGCCCGGACTTGGCCGCGGTCAGTGCCTGCTTGCGGTCGGCCGCGCACCACACCGCGATCATTTCCTTGTGGTCCTGGCTGCCCAGGCCCATGCGCGGAAACGCCAGATATTCCACCGCGATCCCCTGCTTGTTGAGCTCGCCGATCTCGCTGTGCAGCTTGCGGCAGTAGCCGCATTCCACGTCGGTGAACACCGTCACGGTGTACTTGGGGTTTGCCGGTGCGAACACGATGCGGTCGGCCTTGGGCACGGTCTCCAGCTGCTTGCGGCGGTAGGCCAGCAGGCCCGGGCTGGCAGCGAACTGCTTGTTCTGGATGTCGAACGGCTGCGCCTGGATCAGGTAACGGCCGTCGTCGCTGACGTACAGCACCTGCCCGCCGACCACCACTTCGCGGAAACCGGGAAACGGCGCGGCGCCGATGTAGTCCGGCTTGAAATCCGGATCCAGCGCCTTGAGCGCGACGCTCACACGCTGGTCCACATTGCCCGCAGCGGCGGGAGCAGCGGCGGCAGCTGGCTTGGCGCCGGCATTGCTTGCCGCAGGCTGCGAGGATTGCGCGCAGGCGGTAAGGCTGATTGCGCCCAGCAGCGCGGCGATGGCAAGACGATACATTCACGCATCCAGTGGAATGGGGTGCCTGGATTCTCGCACAGCGCAGATGAAGCCAGGCAGCGAGCGGGACGCTTTGTTTGCCGGCGGAGCCGCTGAATGGGCCGCGGGGGGGATGCCGCTGCGCCTGCGACCGCAGTCAGCCGCGCGGATGATGGGCGGCGTGCAACTTCTGCAGGTGCTGACGCGCCACCAGGGTGTAGATCTGCGTGGTGGACAGCGAGCTGTGACCCAGCAGCATCTGCAGCGCGCGCAGGTCCGCACCGTGGTTGAGCAGATGGGTGGCAAAGCTGTGCCGCAGCCCGTGCGGGCTGACCGTGGCGGGGTCGATCCCGGCCACCGCCGCATAGCGTTTGACCAGCGCCCAGAACTGCTGGCGGCTGGGCGGCTGCCGCGCTGCATCGATGAACAACGGCACCTGCCCGTCCACTGCCGCCACTGCCTTGTGGCTGGCCAGCAGTGGGCGCGCCTGGCTCAGATACCGCTCCAGCCAGTGCTGGGATTCCTCGCCCAGCGGGACCAGCCGCTCCTTGCTGCCCTTGCCGGTGACACGCAACACGCCCTGGCGCAGGTTGACCCCCACCGCCGGCAGGTTGACCAGTTCGCTGACGCGCAGGCCGGCCGCATACATCAGCTCGAGCATTGCGCGGTCGCGCAGGCCCAGCGGCGTGTCGATCTCGGGCGCGGCCAACAGCGCCTCGATCTGCGTTTCGGTCAGCGCCTTGGGCAGCGAGCGCGGCAAACGTGGCGGGTCCAGCAGTGCGGTGGGGTCGTCGCTGCGCAGGCCATCGCGCAGACACAAGCCATAGAACGCACGCAGGGTCGACAACAGCCGGGCATTGCTGCGCGGCGAATAACGCGCCTCGGTGCGCCAGCGCAGATAGTCGAACAACGCCGCCCGATCGACACCCAGCAGGCCGCCGCCAGCACCGTCGCGCCAGCGCGCCAGCCCTTCCAGGTCGCGCTGGTAACTGTCCAGGGTCTGCCGTGCCACGCCCTGCTCGGCCCATAACCGGTCCAGGAAGCGTTCGATGGCGGCAGCATCGGCGGCCTGCACCGGTGGCAGGTGTTGCGCCAGTTGGCGACGTTCGGCGGGACTGCTGGCTGACATCGCAACAGCATAGAGCGTGACATGCGATTTGCGGCGCGCCGTGTCGGCCAGGAGCGGGATTGGCGGTGCGGCTTGCCTCGACAAGCCACCCAGCACATCGCTCCTGACTCGACGCACAGGCCCGGCCCGGCGCGGGATTGCCGCAGCGCGACGTTGCCCGATCGCCTGCGCCGGCTATGCTCGCGGCATGACCTCGTCCCCTTCACCGCGCAGCGCGCGCCCGCCCGCCCTGGTGGTCTGGCGCCTGCTGGCCCTGTGCTACGACGCCTGGCCGGTCCTGGCGCTATGGATGCTGATCTCCGCCGCGTTCACGCTGGGCTTTACGCTTGCCGGGCACCCGGCCCGCGAAAACATTGCCCCCTTCAGCGGCTGGCAATGGCTGCTGTGGCTGTGCTGCTGGATCGCCGCCGGGGTGTACGCCACCGTCAGCTGGCGACGGGGTGGCCAGACCCTGGGCATGCGCCCGTGGCGGTTGTCGCTGGTCGGGCCGCAAGCCTCCTGGCGCGCGCTCTGGATCCGCTATGCCGTCGGCACGCTGTCGCTGGCCCTGGCTGGCGCAGGGTTCTGGTGGGCCTGGCTGGACCGCGATCGCCTGGCCTGGCACGACCGCGCCAGCGGCACCCGGCTGCAGCGCACGCCCAAGCGCTGAAACGACCAGGCCGGCCTCTTGCCGATCTTTACGCCAGGCGCCGCAGGAGTGCGGCGGTCATGCGATCTACTGACCGCCTACACGCGTGGAGCGGCAACCGCTGCTCAGAACAGGCAGAGCAAGGTTCCGAACACACTGAACCGCCGCATCGGCGTCAGCTACTGCGCCGTCGGAACAGCCATGCCGACACGCCCAGCATCACCATCGGCGGCAGCGCGTAGGCGATGCGGTAATCCAGCTTGAGTGCGCCGGCCATGCGGCCGAAGAACAGCTGCAGCAGCCAGAACCCCAGCGCGAACAGGATGCCCAGGAACAGCCGCTTGCCCAGGCCGCCGCTACGCAGCGAACCGAACGAGAACGGGATTGCCGCCAGGCACAGCGCCAATACGTTGAGCGGATAGAACCAGCGGCTCCAGTACTGGTCTTCGTAGTCGCGTGCGTCCAGGCCGTTGCGGCGGCGGTACTCGATGCTCTGTTCCAGATCGCGCGCGGATAGGTTGCGCGGCTTGGCCAGCCCGGCCGCCAGTGCCGCCGGGCTGAGCTGGGATTGCCACGGCAGCTCGGGGAAGGTTTCGCGCTGCACCGAGCGCTCCTGGAAGGTGTCGCGGCGCACCTGGCGCAGCGTCCAGGTCCCGTTGCGGTTCTCGGCCAGCGCGGCGTAGGTCAGCTGCTGCATGCGGCCGCTGGCATCGAGGTGGTACAGCCGCACATCGTGCAGGTCCAGCGCGGTGCCGCCGCCGTCGAGCAGCTTTTCTTCGCCGCTGAGCGCATTGAGGAAGGTGTCGCCCTCGCGCGCCCACAGGCCGGAATAGCGCGAGCCGGCCATGTTGCTGTTGTAGCGGGCGCTGGTCTTGAGGGTATCGGCCTGGTTCTGTGCCCACGGCCCCACCGTCTCGCCACTGATCACCATGGTGGCGGTCAGCAGCGCCATGGCCGCCACCACCGAGGCCGACATACGCTTGCGCGACACGCCCAGCGCGCGCAGCGCGGTGAGCTCGGACGTTGCCGCCAGCTGGCCCAGGCCCATCAAGGCGCCGATCACCGCCGCGGTGGGAAACAAGGTGTAGGCCCGGCGCGGCACGGTATAGGCCACATAGGCCACCGCATGGCCAAAGCTGTAGCTGCCCTGGCCGATGCTTTTGGCCTCGCTGGCGAAGGCGTTGACCAGGTCCAGGCCGAGCAGCACCGCCCATGTCAGCAGCACGGTGAACAACACCGCACGCCCGATGTACCAGTCATGCACCCGCGGCATCAGCCTCATGCGCGCACCCTCGGCCGACGCACGCGGCCATCGCGCGCATACGCCCAGATCGCCACCGCCAGCAGCGGCAGGGTTAGCCACCACAGACCGAGCGCGGCCGGCGTCTTGCCATTGGCGATCCACTGGGTGCCGACGATCATCAGATTGGTGCCCACCATGTACGCCAGGAAGGCCAGCATGATCCGGCCATACCGCTGCTGCCGCGGCGCGCTGCGCGACAGCGGCAGGGTCAGCAGCGCGAAGGCCAGCGCCAGCAGCGGCGGTGCCAGGCGCTCATGCAGCTGCGCGCGCGCGGCCGGGCGCTGGTCCGACAGCAACTGCGTGGTCCACATCACTTCCGGGTCGTTGGCATCGTGCACCTGGGTCCGGTCGGGCAAGGCCACATCGTTGCTGGCGAACTTCATCAGGCGGTAGTCCAGGGTATTGCCGGCGGCCGGGCCCTCGATGCGGTAGCCGTCCTCCAGGCGCAGATAACGGTCGGCCTTGCCTTCGAAGAACATCGCGCCGCGGTCGGCGGTGACCACATCGATGCGGTCGTCCTTCTGGCGCTGCATGAAGACCTTGCCCAGGCCCTTGCCGTCGGCCGAGATCGTGGTCAGGTACACCACCCCGCCACCAGACAGCGGGGTGAACTTGCCCGACTCCAGGCCGGCCATCACGATGCTGCGGTTGGCGTCTTCCAGCATGGTCTCGGCGGTGCGGCTGGCCCAGGGGCCCAGCCACAGCGAGCACAGCCCGATCACCACCACCACCGGCACCACCAGCATCAGCATCGGCCGCAACATGCGCCGCGGGCCCACACCGATAGCCGTGATGACGGCCATTTCTGAATCGCGGTACAGCCGCGCCAGTGCCAATAACAGCCCCAGCATCAGCGCCAGCGGCAGGATGATCGGCAGATACGCAACGAATTGCAGGCCCACCTGAGACAGCAGCAAGCGAGCAGGGATGCGGCCATCGGCGATATTGCCGAGGATATCCACCAGCACACCGCCGACGCTGACGACCAGCAGCACGATCAAGGTGGCCAGGAAGCTCTGGGTGAAATCGCTAAGCAGGTATCGATCGAGCTTCGGCATGGGGTGGGCTTGTTTTAAACTCTCGGATTCGTTCGCGGCGGCGCCAGCCTAGTCCGGTTGGCGTAAACAGCCCGCGATTGTACGGATTTGCCTACGGAATCTGATCAATGGCCCTGCAATTCACCCTGAACCAAGACGCGCCGGCAAGCGCCGCCGTCGACTGCATCGTGGTTGGCGTGTTCGCCGACAAGACCCTGTCGCCCGCTGCCCAGGCACTCGATAGCGCCAGCCAGGGCCGTCTGACGGCCCTGGTGGCACGTGGCGATGTGGCTGCCAAGACCGGTAGCACCAGCCTGCTGCACGACCTGCCCGGCGTCGCCGCCCCGCGCGTGCTGGTGGTCGGCCTGGGCGAGGCCGGCAAGTTTGGCGTGGCGCCGTACCTCAAGGCGATCGGCGACGCGACCCGCGCGCTGAAGACCGGCCCGGTCGGCACCGCCCTGCTCACCCTGACCGAATTGCCGGTCAAGGCGCGCGACAGCGCCTGGAACATCCGCCAGGCCATCATCGTCAGCGACCACGCCGCTTACCGTTACACCGCCACGCTGGGCAAGAAGAAGGTCGACGAGACCGGCCTGACCACGCTGGCGATCGCCGGCGACGACGCCCGTGCACTGGCCGTGGGCGTGGCCACCGCCGAGGGCGTGGAATTCGCCCGCGAGCTGGGCAACCTGCCGCCGAACTACTGCACCCCGGCCTATCTGGCCGAAACCGCCGCCGCGTTCGCCGGCAAGTTCCCCGGCGCCGAGGCCGAGATCCTGGACGAGACGCAGATGGAGTCGCTCGGCATGGGCTCGCTGCTGTCGGTGGCGCGTGGCTCGGCCAACCGCCCGCGGCTGATCGTGCTGAAGTGGAACGGCGGCGGCGACGCGCGTCCGTACGTGCTGGTCGGCAAGGGCATCACCTTCGACACCGGCGGCGTCAACCTCAAGACGCAGGGCGGCATCGAGGAAATGAAGTACGACATGTGCGGCGGCGCCAACGTCATCGGCACCTTCGTGGCCACCGTCAAGGCCGAGCTGCCGATCAACCTGGTGGTGGTGGTGCCGGCGGTGGAAAACGCCATTGACGGCAATGCCTATCGCCCCTCCGATGTGATCACCAGCATGTCCGGCAAGACCATCGAGGTCGGCAACACCGACGCCGAAGGCCGCCTGATCCTGTGCGATGCGCTGACCTACGCCGAGCGCTTCAACCCCGAAGCATTGGTGGACGTGGCCACGCTGACCGGCGCCTGCATGGTGGCGCTGGGCCACCAGACCGCCGGCCTGATGAGCAAGCACGACGACCTGGCCAACGAACTGCTGGCCGCCGGCGAGCACGTGTTCGACCGCGCCTGGCGCCTGCCGCTGTGGGACGAGTACCAGGGCCTGCTGGATTCCACCTTCGCCGACGTCTACAACATCGGCGGCCGCTGGGGCGGCGCGATCACCGCCGGCTGCTTCCTGTCGCGCTTCACCGAGAACCAGCGCTGGGCGCATCTGGACATCGCCGGCGTCGCCAGCGACGAAGGCAAGCGCGGCATGGCCACCGGCCGCCCGGTGGGGCTGTTGACCCAGTGGTTGCTGGACCGCGCCGAAGGTGGGAATTGAAAATCGGGAATAGGGAATCGTGAAAGCCCTTTCCTTTCAGGCACCGCCGCGACCTTCGAGGTCGCGGCGGTGCCGTGACCATTCCCAATTCTCCTCTCCCGATTCCCTGCCCTGATGCCCCGTGCCGACTTTTACCTGATCGCCAAACCGCGCTTCCTCAACGAACCGCTGCGGCTGGTCTGCGAGCTGGCGCGCAAGGCCAACGACGCCAACCTGTCCACGCTGATCCTGGCGCGCGACGCCGCGCAGGCCGAGGCACTGGACGACCTGCTGTGGGCATTCGACGACGAGGCCTACATCCCGCACCAGATCGCCGGCACCGATGAGGAAGACGAACTGGCGCCGGTGCTGATCGCCGCGCCGGAGTTCGATGCCCCCTCGCGCCCGCTGGTGATCAACCTGCGCGACGACCCCTACCTGGGCGCCTGCGACCGCGTACTGGAAGTTGTCCCGGCCGACCCCGCCGCCCGCGAACCGCTGCGCGAGCGCTGGAAGCAGTACAAGGCCCTGGGCCTGGAACTGACCAAGTACGACATGTGAATCGGGAATGGGGAATCGAGAATTGAACGTCGACTGCCCCGTAGACCTTCACTTTTCAACACACCTGCTTTCCCCATTCCCTATTCCCGACTCTCCATTTCCCGCCTTATGACCACCCTCGCCTCCAGCTACGAACCCTCTTCCTTCGAATCGCGCCTGTACGCGCAGTGGGAGGCGGCCGGTTATTTCGTGCCGTCCGGCAAGGGTGAGCCGTATACCGTGCTGCTGCCGCCGCCGAATGTGACCGGGACGCTGCACATGGGCCATGCGTTCCAGCAGACGCTGATGGACGCGTTGGTGCGCTATCACCGCATGCGCGGCTTCGACACGCTGTGGCAGGTGGGCACCGACCACGCCGGCATCGCCACCGAGATGGTGGTGTCGCGCAACCTGGCCCTGGAAGGCAATGGCGAAACGCGCGACTCGCTCGGGCGCGAGGGCTTCATCGCCAAGGTGTGGGAATGGAAGGCCGAGTCCGGCGACACCATCGAGCGCCAGATGCGCCGGCTGGGCACCTCCAGCGACTGGTCGCGCAGCACCTTCACCATGGACCCGCAACCGTCGGCCGCGGTCAACGAAGCCTTCGTGCGCTGGTACGAGCAGGGCCTGATCTATCGCGGCCAGCGCCTGGTCAACTGGGACCCGGTGCTGAAGACCGCGATCTCCGACCTGGAAGTGGAAAACGTCGAAGAAGACGGCTTCCTGTGGTCGATCCGCTATCCGCTGGCCGATGGCGTGACCTACGAGCACGTCGAACACGATGCCGACGGCGCCGAGACACTGCGCGAAACCCGCGATTACCTGGTGGTCGCCACCACGCGCCCGGAAACCATGCTGGGCGATACCGCAGTGATGGTGCATCCGGAAGATCCGCGCTACGCCACGCTGCACAGCGCCCGCATCGTGCTGCCGCTGACCGGCCGGCAGGTGCCAGTGATCACCGACGATTATGTCGACCGCGCCTTCGGCACCGGCGTGGTCAAGGTCACGCCTGCGCATGACTTCAACGATTACCAGGTGGGCGTGCGACATGACCTGCCGCTGATCAATCTGTTCACCGTCACCGCCACCATCAACGAGAATGCGCCGGAGCGCTATCGCGGCCTGGATCGTTATGACGCCCGCAAGCTGGTGCTGTCGGAACTGGAAGACTTGGGCGTATTGGTCGAAACCAAGCCACACAAGCTGCAGGTGCCGCGCGGCGATCGCACCGGCCAGGTGATCGAGCCCTATCTGACCGACCAGTGGTTCGTGAAGATGGACGCGCTGGCCAGGCGCGGCCTGGAGCTGGTCGAAAGCGGCCAGGTCAAGTTCGTGCCGCCGAACTGGATCAACACCTATCGCCACTGGATGGAGAACATCCAGGACTGGTGCATCAGCCGTCAGCTGTGGTGGGGCCATCGCATCCCGGCGTGGTTCGACGAGGCAGGCAAGTGCTATGTCGGCCACGACGAAGCCGAGGTGCGCGCGAAACACGGCCTGGGTGCCGACGTCGCGCTGCACCAGGACAGTGACGTGCTGGAAACCTGGTTCTCCTCGCAACTGTGGCCGTTCTCCACGCTGGGCTGGCCGGATGCGAGCGCGATGGCCGAGCGCGGCTTCGAGCGCTACCTGCCGTCGTCGGTGCTGGTCACCGGCTTCGACATCATCTTCTTCTGGGTGGCGCGCATGATCATGGCCACCGACAGCTTCACCGGCCAGGTGCCGTTCCGCGATGTCTACATCACCGGCCTGATCCGCGATGCGCAGGGCCAGAAGATGTCCAAGTCCAAGGGCAACGTGCTCGATCCGCTGGATATCATCGACGGCATCAGCATCGAAGACCTGGTGGCCAAGCGCACCAACGGGCTGATGCAGCCGCGCATGGCCGAGAAGATCGAAAAAGCCACGCGCAAGGAATTCCCGGACGGCATCATCGCCCACGGTGCCGACGCGTTGCGCTTCACCATCGCCGCGCTGGCCACGCATGGCCGCGACATCAAGTTCGATCTTGGCCGCGCCGAAGGCTACAAGAACTTCTGCAACAAGCTATGGAACGCCACGCGCTTTGTGCTGATGAACACCGAAGGCGCGCGCTTTGCCGGCGTACCGCAGCCGCGCACCGAAGCCGAACAGTGGATTCTGGCGCGCCTGGACAAGGTCACCGCAGAAACCCACGCGCACTACGCCAACTACCGCTTCGATCTGCTCGCGCAATCGCTGTACGAGTTCGCCTGGAATGCGTTCTGCGACTGGTTCGTCGAACTGGCCAAGCCCGCGCTCAATGGCCAGGACTGCGAAGCTGCCGCCAGCACGCGGCATACCCTGCTCTACGTGCTCGAAGCATTATTGCGCCTGCTGCACCCGCTCACCCCATTCGTCACCGAAGAACTGTGGCAGCAGGTCGCACCGCGCCTGGGCATCACCGCCGCCACGATCTCGCTGCAGGCATTCCCGCAGGCCGGCGATATCGATACCGCCAGCTACGCCGGCGCAGAGGCCGATGTCGAATGGCTGAAGTCGATGGTATCGGCACTGCGTCGTGTGCGCAGCGAGTTGAACGTACCGCCGTCCAAGCAGGTACGCCTGCTGCTGCAGGCCGGCACTGCCGACGATCGCGCCCGTATTGGCCGCTTTGCCTCGCAGCTGTCGTTTCTGCTCAAGCTCGAAGCGATCGACTGGCTCGATGCCGGCCAGGACACCCCGCCGTCGGCCACGGCCATCGTCGGTGAGCTGACCCTGCTGGTGCCGCTGGAAGGCCTGGTCGACATGGATGCCGAACGCACGCGCCTGGACAAGGAAATCAAGCGCGTGGAAGGCGAGATCGGCAAGTGCAATGGCAAGCTGGGCAACGCCACCT
This sequence comes from Xanthomonas sp. WHRI 7064, assembly GCF_040202355.2. Taxonomy (NCBI): domain Bacteria; kingdom Pseudomonadati; phylum Pseudomonadota; class Gammaproteobacteria; order Lysobacterales; family Lysobacteraceae; genus Xanthomonas; species Xanthomonas sp. WHRI 7064. The sequence continues at coordinate 3,963,397 of NZ_CP167821.1, forward strand.
TCGTGCAGAACGCGCCGGCCGTGGTGGTCGAGCAGGAACGCGCGCGCCTGAACGACTGGACCACGCAGCTGACCGGCCTGCGCGAACAACGCGCTAAGATCTAGCGCCGCCAACACACACAGCGCCCGCACTGATGCGGGCGTTGCGGGAAAAGTGCAACGCTGCACGCATCGCAGCGTTGCCTGTAGCAGACGCGTTACAGCTTGCCTGCGCCGGCCTTGGCCTTGACGTCTGCAGCCACCTTGTTGGCGGCCAGCAAGCTATAGGTATACGGCGGCTTCCAGCCGATGTTGCTGTTCCACGAGCAGTTCAGCGCCTTGCCGTTGAGCAGCGAACCCTGGTCGCGATATACGCTGCCCTTGTAGTCGCCGGCGATCTTGTCGCAGCTGCTCACGCCGCTGATGTCGAACGCATTGTTCTCCGAGAAGATCTTCGACTCCTTGCCCACACCGTGCGCGTGCGAGAACGGATAGACCTTATTGCTGGTGCTGCCGACGTGGTAGTTGTTGTACAGGTGCACCTGGCCGAAACGCACACGCGGCGCGCGTGCCGAGATGTTCTCGAACAAGGTGTTGTGGATGGTCACCTTGAGCTTGCCGCTGTCGGTGCTGGAGGCGCTGTCGCTGGAGCCGATCAGGCTGTTCTTCTCGTGCGACTTGAACGCCGAGTAGGAGATGGTGACGAAGTTGGCACCCTTCTTGACGTCCATCGCACCGTCGTGATGCTGCTTGGGGCGGCCGTTGGCGGTGCCGTTCTGGTCGTCGGTGCGGCGACCGTCGGTGAAGGTGACATGGTCCACCCAGACGTTGGTGGCCGCTTCCACGGTCAGGCCGTCGTATTCGGAATTCCAGTTACCGTTATCGCCGTCGTCGGCATCCCACTTCGGCTCCGGATCCCACGGATTTTCGATGGTGAGATTGCGCACGATGACGTCGTTGGCCTTGATGTAGAAATAGCCCTCGCGGATTTCCGCATTGGTACCGAGGCCGATCAACGTGGTTTTGGTCGGGATGTCCAACCGCGCACGGGTCTTCATGTCCGAGGTCTTGGTGTACGCCTTGCCTTCGCTGATGTCGATGACACCCTTGACCTTGATGATGCGGCCGTTGCTGCCCGCCTTGGCTTTCAACGCGGCCTTCAACTGCGCTGCCGTGCTGACGGTGTAGATGTCCGCCGCCGCGGCTTTGGAGCCACCCTTGGTTCCGCCGTTCTGGGTAGCCCAACCGGTGGTGGCCACGTCCAGCGACGGATCTGCAGCGTAGGCTGCAGGAGACAACAACGCAGCACTCAGAACGACGCCCACAACGGTACGACCAACGACTGTCGATGCTTTCGACATGGTGATGAATTCTCTTGGATGAGTGACGCGATGGCGCGCCGCATGAGACGACGCGCTCCCCGATGCAATCGCCCAGGCCATCAAGGCCAGTCCCCTAGCGAACGCGACTCGATCCTAATGCTTATGAAAAGTATTGAATAGTCTGTTTCTGAAAATTATTTTTCTGTTTGCATGTACTTCGCATGCAGCGCACACACGTAAATGCAGCACCCGTTTTGCGGGCGCTGCATTCGGTGTTGCGGTGGTAACGCTTACAGCTTGCCGGCGCCGGCCTTGGCCTTGACGTCCGCAGCGACCTTGTCGGCCGACAGCAGGCTATAGGTATACGGCGGGGTCCAGCCGATGTTGCTATTCCACGAGCAAGTCAGCGCCTTGCCGTTGAGCAGCGAGCCCTGGTCGCGGTACACGCTGCCGCCGTAATCGGCCGCAATCTTGTCGCAGCTGCTCACCCCACTGATGTCGAACACGTTGCGCTCGGAGAAGATCTTGGACTCCTTGCCCACGCCGTGCGCGTGAGAGAACGGGTAGACCTTATTGCTGGTGCTGCCGACGTGGTAGTTGTTGTACAGGTGCACCTGGCCGAAGCGCACCCGCGGCGCGCGTGCGGAAATGTTCTCGAACAAGGTGTTGTGGATGGTCACCTTGAGCTTGCCGCTGTCGGTGCTGGAGGCGCTGTCGCTGGAGCCAATCAGGTCGTTCTTCTCGTGCGACTTGAACGCAGAGTAGGAAATGGTGACGAAGTTGGCGCCCTTCTTGACGTCCATTGCGCCGTCGTGATGCTGCTTGGGGCGACCGTTGGCGGTGCCGTTCTGATCGTCGGTGCGGCGACCGTCGGTGAAGGTGACATGGTCCACCCACACATTGGTTGCGCCCTCGACCGTGAGGCCGTCGTACTCGGAATTCCAGTTGCCGGCACTGCCGTCATCCGGATCCCAGACCGGCTCCGGATCCCACGGATTTTCGATGGTGAGGTTGCGGATGATGACGTCGTTGGCCTTGACGTAGAAGTAGCCTTCGCGGATCTCCGCGTTGCTGGTGATGCCGATCAGCGTGGTCTTGGTCGGGATATCCAACCGCGCGCGGGTCTTCATGTCCGAGGTCTTGGTATACGGCGTGCCCTCGCTGATATCGATGATGCCGCTGATCTTGATGATGCGCCCGTTGCTGCCCACGCTGGCCTTCAGCGCGTTCTTCAGCTCGGCGGCAGTCTTGACCGTGTAGATGTTGGCAGCGGCCGCCTTGGAGCCGCCCTTGGTCCCTCCGTTCTGTGTTGCCCAACCAGTGGTTGCAACTTCCAGTGCAGGATCGGCGCAGGCAACGCCAACGACCAGCAACGACCCGACAAACAGCGACGCGGCGGCCGCCGTTGAAAATTTCGGCTTCATCTTGATGTCTCCCTCGGATGGGTTCGATGCGCCGCGCGGCGGCACACCCCTCGTCTAGCAGGCGCGGAACATACTTTTCATCTCTGTAATGTTCAGTTCCGCGGCACCGATACTAGGAGCATCGCAATGGCTTGTATCTAGCCGATGCATCGATGTGCACGCGCAGTCACGCAAACGGTTGCGGGACACGCAAGAGAAGACAAAACGCTGCAATCAAGACACGCAGAGACAGGCGTAAGGACACTGCAGCGCAGCATGATCCGCATCGCAATGCAGACGGACACAGGTCCAGCACGGTGTGCCGCCACGATCACATGCCTGCGTGTTTTTTCTGACGCATACAGCGGCCGCAATGCGATGTATCGCCATCGTGCGGCGTCGCGCACGGCTGGACGCAATTGATCACGCCGCTGAAAACGTCAAATACGAGATGGCGAAATAATCACCATGACGCACGCAAGCGCGTCATGGCAGATGACGGCGCGCAGGCGGCCGACCCAAACGCTGCGATGGAGGAAAAGTGCGGCCTGTTGCGATCGATTGCAGCGACATGCAAGGCTCAGGTCACGGTGCGCGATTGCCTGATTACCCGAGCGTATTTCGTAACGACAAAGCCGCATGCTGCGAACCGAAAGCTCCGGAGCGGTCGTCTGACCGTGACCCAAGAGCAGACTGGCGTCTCCAGGTCGTGAGCCCCTTCAACAGGGCAACCGCGCGGCAGGTATCAGGTGTATGCGCGCGGTTCAAGCAGCACGCGCGAAACCACTCCCATCAGCTACCGCCGATGGCGCTCAGGAAAACCCTTCGAAGGACAACTCGATCGCCATCACCAACGCATCTTCGCGACCGGTGTTGGAGGGGTAGTAGCGTGGGCGCCGTCCGATTTCATTGAAACCTTCGGAGTGATACAGCGCAATCGCCGACGGGTTGGACGGGCGTACTTCCAGAAACGCGCGACGCGCGCCGCGATCGCAGGCACCCTTGATCAGCGCGCGCAACAGCACCCGGCCATGCCCCTGCGATTGCGCCTCCGGTGCGATGCAGACATTGAGCACGTGCGCCTCGTCAGCGGCGATGCTGATCACCCCGTAGCCAATGACCTGCCCGCCCTGCTCCATCACCCAGCCCGGATAGCCGGCCTGCAGGCAGTCGCGAAAGATGCTGCGCGTCCACGGGAACGGATAGGCGCGGTGTTCGATCTCCATCACCACATCCAGATCGCTCTCGCGCATGGCGCGCAGCGAGGTGGGCAGCGGCACGTTCAAGGCGCTCATGCCGGATCCCGACGCCGCCGCAGCGCACGCAGTTGCGGCCACAGCGCGCGCTTGGCTGCCGGATTGCCACGTAACTCGGCCAGCGGCCAGGACGCCATCAACGCCTGGGTATTCGGATCGCCCGGATTGCAGCCGGAGGCGCGCAGCAATGCCATCTGCAGGCGATCGGGCATGCCGACCCGGCTGCGCCGTTGCGGCGCCGTCGAAGCCGCAGTCGTGACCGCCTGCGGCACGTCGGCCGGTGCGGCCGGTGCGCTGCGACGCACCACAGGCGGTGCCGCAGGCGCCGGCGTTGGCAGCGCGCGCTCCACGCGCGGCGGTGCCGCCGCCGGCGCACGCTCGCTCGTCTCGTCAGGCGCCGCCGCCACGTCCACGCTGTCGCGGTCCAGATACACCGTGTGCCCCAACGCCTGCAGGTACGACACCTGCAAATCGGACCACATCGGCTCGGAGGCCAATTGACTCATGGCAGCTCGGGCGTGCGCCGCCAGCGCCGCCACAGCCACATTACCGGGCCGGACAGCGCATACAGCACGCCAATCACCAGCAGCGAACGCGCCAGATCGATCACCAGCAACGCGATCACCACCGTGGCGATCGCCAGTGCCAGGAACGGCACACGGTCGGCGCGCGGACCACGCGCGCCGCCCTTGAAACTCCAGAACCGGATCCGGCTGACCATCAGCAAGGCCGCCACCACGGTGACCGCAAGCGCCAGGTAACGCAGCTGCTCGCCATCAAAGCCCAGGCTGTCGTCGGCAAACGCCCACACGAAGGACATCATCAGGCCGGCAGCCGCCGGGCTGGCCAGGCCGATGAACCAGCGCTTGTCGACCACGCCCACCTGCGTATTGAAGCGTGCCAGCCGCAGCGCCGCGCAGGCCGCATACAGAAACGCGGCCGACCAGCCGACCCGGCCCATCACGTTGCTGTCGTACTTCAATGCCGACAGCGACCAGTGGTACATCACCAGCGCCGGGGCCATGCCGAAGCTGACCAGATCGGCCAGCGAGTCGTACTGCACGCCGAATTCGCTGCTGGTATTGGTCAGGCGCGCGACCCGGCCGTCCAGCCCGTCCATCACCGCGGCCACGAACACCGCCATGGCGGCCTGGACGAATTGCCCATTGGCGGCGGCGATGATGGCGTAGAAACCGGAAAACAGCCCGGCGGTGGTGAACAGGTTCGGCAGCAGGTAGATCGTGCGCGAGCGCGGGGGCGGTCTCATCTCATCCATCCGGCAAGTGTAGGGCCTGAGGTCCGTCCGGCGGTAGCGCGCTTGCATCGTACGCGCCCGCCCGCGGCGTCACTTGCCAGCGCGGGCCGCGGATGCTGCAATCGCCGCGGGAATCATCCAGGGGAAGCCATATGCACCTGTCGTCCGGGCTTTGCGCCCTGCTGATGCTGGTCAGCGCCGCCGCCGGCGCCACCGATCTATATAAATGGAAGGACGCCAAGGGCGTCACCCACTACACCGAAACCCCGCCACCGACCGGCCAGCGCTACGAAGCGCGCCGGATCGATGCGCGCAACGGCACCGCCGCCATCGCCGCGCCGGAAGCCGCCACGCCCGAATCGGCCGACTGCCTGACCGCACGCCGCAACCTGGAACTGCTCAGCGGCAAGGGCGAGGTCACCATGGGCGCCGGTGCCGACGGCAAGCCTGGCACCCCACTGGACCCGGACGCCCGCGCGGCGCAGCGCAATCTCGCCGAGGCGGCCGCCAAGGCCTATTGCAAGCCGGCAGCGAGCGGCAATCCGGCTATCTGAACCGGCCCGGGACCGGCCACCTGCCGGTCCATGCATCCGGCCGATCGGCCGGTGCCACTGACCGGCAGGGCGCGAGACTGGCAAACTATGGGCTTTCCGCCCAAGCGAAGCCCGATGCGTCTTTCCCAGTTCCACCTGCACACCACCAAGGAAACCCCGGCCGACGCCGAGCTGGTCAGCCACCGTCTGATGCTGCGCGCGGGCATGATCCGCAAGCTGGCCTCCGGGCTGTACACCTGGTCGCCACTGGGTCTGCGCGTGCTGCGCAAGGTCGAGGCCATCGTGCGCGAGGAGATGAACCGCGCCGGGGCGGTGGAAGTGCTGTTCCCCACCATCCAGCCGCGCGAGCTGTGGGACGCCACCGGCCGTTGGGAGAAGTTCGGCGGGCAGTTGCTCAAGATCAAGGATCGCAAGGAGCAGGAGTTCTGCTACAGCCCGACCGCCGAAGAGGCCGCGGCCGAATTCGCGCGCCAGGAGATCAACAGCTACAAGCAGCTGCCGCTGAACTTCTACCAGATCCAGACCAAGTTCCGCGATGAGATCCGCCCGCGCTTCGGCGTGATGCGTGCACGCGAATTCCTGATGAAGGACGCCTATTCCTTCCATCTCACCGATGCCGACATGGCGCGCGAGTACGACAACATGCGCGCGGCCTATACCCGCATCTTCACCCGCCTTGGGCTGGAATTCCGCGCCGTGCAGGCCGACTCCGGCGCCATCGGCGGCGACGCCTCGCAGGAATTCCATGTCATCGCCGCCTCCGGCGAGGACTCGCTGGCGTTCTCCACCGGCTCCGATTACGCCGCCAACGTGGAAACCGCCAGCGCCGCCCTGCCCGCCCCGCGCGCTGCGGCTGGCGAGGCGATGCGCCAGGTCGCAACGCCCACCCAGAAGACCTGCGAAGACGTCGCCCAGTTGCTGGGCATCGCGCTGCAGCGCACGGTCAAGTCGGTGGCGGTGATGACCGAAGCCGGCTTCGTGCTGGTGCTGGTGCGCGGCGATCATGCCGTCAACGAGATCAAGCTCGGCAAGGTCGCCGGCCTGGCCGGCTACCGTCTGGCCAACGAAACCGAAATCCGCGACCACCTCGGCTGCGAGCCGGGCTTCCTGGGCCCGGTCAATACCGCGCGCCCGGTGCGCGTGGTGGCCGATCGCGATGTCGCGGCACTGGCCGATTTCGTGGTCGGCGCCAATGTGCCCGGCGCGCACCTGGTGGGCGTCAACTGGGGCCGCGACCTGCCCGAACCGGAAACCGTTGCCGATGTGCGCAACGTCATCGACGGCGAACGCGCGGCCGATGGCGGCGAGCTGCGACTGGCCCGCGGCATCGAGGTGGGCCATGTGTTCCAGCTCGGCAGCCAGTATGCGCAGGCATTGCAGGCCACCGTGATCGACGAGAACGGCAAGCCCGCAGTGATGAAGATGGGCTGCTACGGCATCGGCATTTCGCGCATCGTGGCCGCGGCGATCGAGCAGAACCATGACGATGCCGGCATCGTCTGGCCTGCGCCGATGGCACCGTGGCAGGTGGTGGTCTGCATCATCAACCCCAAGCAGGATGCGCAGGTGGTTGCCGCCGCTCAGGCATTGCTGGACGAATTGATCGCCGCAGGGATCGAAGCGGCGCTGGACGACCGCGGCCTGCGCCCGGGCGCGATGTTTGCCGATATGGAACTATTGGGTATTCCGCATCGGGTGGTGGTCTCCGAACGTGGATTGGCCGCTGGTACATTTGAATATCGCGCCCGCACTGCAGAGGCAGCAGAAAACCTGGATAAGGCCGGGTTATTCTCCCGCCTGGGTCGTTGATCAAATCACCCGAAACTACTTCAATTGGATGAACACAAGGCGCCGAATTATTTCGGCGCATTTGTCACTTGGGTTTTCTGACATTATGATGACCAGCGCTGCCACGGACCGGCATTCTTTTCTCTCTCATCTTCCGGAGTAGTGATGTCGATCGATCTTAGCGGCCTGTCGGCCAAGCAATTGGGTGCACTGATCAAAAACGCGAAAAAGCAGCAGACCGTGGTTGCCAAGCGCGCCCCGATTGCCAAGGTTCGCACGCAGCTGACCCGCGCGGCAAAAGCCCAGGGTTATTCCATCGAAGAATTGTTTGGCGCCAGCGCCGGTCCGGGTCGTCCGGCTGCCGCTGCCAAGCCGGGCCCGCGCGCTGGCCGCAAGCTGGGCAAGGTTCCGCCGAAGTATCGCAACCCCGCCAATCCCCAGGAAGCCTGGACCGGCCGCGGCAAGCAGCCGCGCTGGCTGGCCGAACTGACCGCCGCCGGCAAGAAGGTCGAAGACTTTCTGATCAGCAAGGTCAGCGCCAGGAAGACCCCGGCCAAGAAGGCCGCGCCGCGCAAAGCCGCCACCAAGCGCGCGACCAAGAAGCCCAAGGCGGCTTGATTGTTACCAATAAAAAACGCCGGCAGTGCCGGCGTTTTTTATTGCGCGTTTTTCTACCGGTCATAAATTCTTGCGGGCCGGAATCAACAGATTGCCGAACAGCAATCCGGCCATCAAGGCCATCACGATATTGGTCACCGCCAATAGCGCGGCCTGTCCGACGCTGACATCCTGTTGCTGTACCAGGGTCAGAAAGCCACGCAGGCTGACACTGCCCGGAACCAGCATGATGATGCCGGGCAAACGGATCAATGCCCCGGGTTTTTGCACCACACGCCCAAACAGATTACCGGCGGCGGTCAATGCCATGGCCGATGCAAAGACGCCGGCCGGGCCACCCCAGGCATGCCCGGCATAGCGCGCGATGACATACCCGGACATGGCCGCCGCCATGATCCATAAATAATCGCGTCGATTGGCCTTGAACAACACCGCAAACGCATAAGCGGCCACCAGCAGCGAGGCCCACTCCACCCAGCCGGACTGTGGGCGCAATGCGGCCACCTGCGGGTGCAGGCCGAGCACCTGGGTCAGCGTCACCGCGATGACCGCACCGACGGTGAGCTTGAGCACCGTGGTCACCGCACCGGCCAGCCGCGCCGTGCCCGAGACCCAGTGCTGGCTGGCCAGCTCGTTGAAGGCATTGGTCAACGACATGCCGGGCAGCAGCACCACCAGCGAGGCGATGATCACCGTATTGAGGTTCAGTGGCCCGACCAGCGAAGCCACCACGGCGGCCACCACCCCGGCCAGCAGGCCGGCCAGTGCCTCGCCGGCTTCCTTGGTCGCCGGCCGCCTGTCGGTGTACTGGGTCAGCAGGCCGATCGACATCCCGATCGCGCCGGCGGTGGCGATATCCAGCCAGGGCAGTTTCCACAGCCCTGCCACGCCGGCGGCGGCCAGCCCGAATGCCAGCACCTGCATGGTCTTGCCGCGCCGATCGACCTCGCGGTCCAGCCGCCGCAGCGCGGTGTGGCCCTGCGCAATGCTCATGCGCCCGTTGGCCACGCCGTCGGCCACGTAATCGGCCACGCTGAGCTTGTAAAGGTCATTCTCGCCCGGGGCCAGCCGGATCACCCGGGTGATGTCGCTGGAGCCGATGGCCTTGGTCGGGTCGCTGAAGCTCAAAATGATCCCGGTGGGATTGGACCAGGGCTCGCAGTCCAGGCCCAGCTTCTGCGACAGTCCGACCACGGCGGCCTCAAGACGCTGCGCAGTGGTGCCGTAGGAATGCAGGCGTCCGGCGATTTCCGAAACAAAGGCGACGCGCTGGGCATAGGTGGCGCTGGCGGACGGTTGGACGACGGTGGCAGCGGACATGCGTGGCGGGTCGGATCGGAGAAACGCCGTCTGGCGAGGCCGCCAGTGTATGCCGCAGCGCACCTGGCCGGCGTGCCGATTGTCTGTGCCGGGACCGCAGGTGCGAAGCGTCCCCATCATTCGCTCACGCCGGGCGCGGTATGCTGGCGCCACGGACAGGCCACCCATGATCAAAGCGCAACCTCCACGCATCGAACAAGACTCGCAGGATCACGCACAGGTCCGCCTTGCTGGCAGTTGGGTCCTGGCGACCGCATTGCCCCAGGCCGAGCTGCTGCAGGCCGTGCCCGAAGGGGTCCGGCGCATCGACGCGCGCGGCATCGGGCAGCTGGATTCGGCCGGCGTGCTGCAGCTGCTGCGCTTCGCCAGCCGCATGGGCCTGAAGGAAGATGCCATCGATTTCCGCGATGAGCACCAGGCGCTGGTGTGCACCATCGAGGAACTCAACGACGAACGCCCCAAGCCCAAACGCGACTACGGCTTCGTCGCCGCGCTGGACCGTCTGGGCCGCACCACCCACGGCGTCGGTCAGGGCATTCTGGAGCTGAACAGTTTTCTGGGCGAGAACCTGGTCAAGATCGCGCGGCTGATCCACGAGCCGCGCCGCTTCCGCCTGACCTCCACCGTGCACCACATGGAGCAGGTCGGCCTGGATGCGGTGCCGCTGGTGGTGCTGCTGTCGTATCTGGTCGGCGCGGTGATCGCGTTCCTGGGCTCGACCATCCTGCGCGACTTCGGCGCGGAGATTTACGTGGTGGAGCTGGTGTCGATCGCCTTCCTGCGCGAGTTCGCGGTGCTGCTGACCGCCATCGTGCTGGCCGGGCGCACCGCCAGCGCCTTCACTGCGCAGATCGGTGCGATGAAATCGCGCGAGGAAGTGGATGCCATCCGCACCCTGGGTCTGGACCCGATCGACTTGCTGGTGATCCCGCGCCTGCTCGCGCTGATCTTCACCCTGCCGCTGCTGACCTTCATCGCGATGATCGCCGGCCTGGCCGGTGGCGTCACCGTGGGCGCGTTCGATCTGGATATCCCGCCGCAGATGTACCTGGCGCGCATGCACGACACCATCCAGCTGCGGCATTTTCTGGTCGGGCTGTCGAAGGCGCCGCTGTTTGCGCTGGTGATCGGCCTGATCGGCTGTCTGGAAGGCCTGAAGGTCAGCGGCACCGCGCAGTCGGTTGGCGAGCGCACCACCTCCTCGGTGGTGCAGACGATTTCCTTGGTCATCATCCTCGACGCGATCGCCGCGCTGTGGTTCATGAAGATGGGGTGGTGATGAGACCGGGATTCGACATTCGGGATTCGGGATTCGTGCAAGGCACAAGCGCAGCTGGCGCCCTGACACTCGGGAGAGCCGTGCTGTGACCAATCCGGAATCCCAAATCCCCAATCCCGGCACAGAGATCGACGCCGACGACGACCAGCTGGCGATTTCGGTACGCGGGCTGACCAATCGCTTCGGCAGCCAGGTCGTGCACGAGGAGCTGGATCTGGACGTGCGTCGCGGCGAGATCCTGGGCGTGGTCGGCGGCTCGGGCACCGGCAAGTCGGTACTGATGCGCAGCATCCTGGGCCTGCGCGAGCCGGACGCCGGCAGCATCCAGGTGCTGGGGGCGGATGCGCGCTCGGGCCGTTTCGCCGACCGCCAGCACATCACCCGCAATACCGGGGTGCTGTTTCAGGACGGCGCGCTGTTCTCGTCGATGACCGTCGGCGAAAACGTGCAGGTCCCGCTGAAGGAACATCACGGCGAGTTTCCCGAGCGCTGGTATTTCGAGCTGGCGCTGCTGAAGATCAAGCTGGCCGGCCTGCCGGCCGATGCACTGGACAAGCTGCCCTCGCAGCTGTCCGGCGGCATGCGCAAGCGCGCCGGCCTGGCGCGGGCGCTGGCGCTGGATCCGCCGCTGCTGTTTCTGGACGAGCCCACCGCCGGGCTGGACCCGATCGGCGCGGCCGCCTTCGACCGGTTGATCCGCACCCTGCAGCAGGCGCTGGGCCTGACCGTGTTCCTGATCACGCATGACCTGGATACGCTGTACGCCATCTGCGACCGCATCGCGGTGCTGGCCGATCGCAAGGTGATCGCCAACGCGCCGCTGGCCGAAGTCGAGCAGATCGACCACCCCTGGATCCAGGAATATTTCCACGGTCCACGCGCCCGCGCCGCGCGCGCGGCCAAGACCGACTCCACCGAGACCGCCTGAGCATGGAAACCAAAGCCAATTACGTCCTGATCGGCGCCTTCACCATCGTGGCGGGCCTGGCCCTGCTGCTGTTCGGGCTATGGGCCGCAAAATACTCCTCCGACCGTACCTGGCAGCAATACCGGGTGGTGTTCCGCGAGGCGGTGACCGGCCTGACGGTCGGCAGCCCGGTGCAATACAACGGCATCGCGGTCGGCTCGATCACCGAGCTGACGCTGGCGCCGAACGACCCGCGCCAGGTGGTCGCGCACGTGCGGGTGAACTCCACCACGCCGATCAAGAGCGACACGCGCGCCAAGCTGGCCATCACCAGCCTGACCGGCCCGTCGATCATCCAGCTCTCCGGCGGCACGCCCGAGGCACCGTCGCTGACCACCATCGACAAGAGCGATGCGCCGATCATCCAAACCACGCCGTCGGCCTTGCAGAACATCACCGACACCGCCAATCGCATCGTCGAGCGCATGGACCAGATGCTCTCGGACAAGAACGTGGCCAGCATCACCGCCACCTTGCAGAATCTGGAAAAGATCAGCGGCGGCATCGCCGATCGCGACGAAGGCATGCAGGCGCTGATCGTCAGCGCGCGCGATGCCGCACGCAATCTGGACACCACCCTGACCACCACCAACGGCACCATCAAGCGGCTGGACCAGAACCTGGTGCAGCAGCTGCCGGGCATCCTGGAAAAGCTCGATGCCACCCTGGTCAAGCTGGATTCGGCCGCCGGCAACGCCGACAACATCCTTGGCGAGAACCGCGCGGCCATCAATAGTTTTGCCAACGATGGCCTGGGCCAGCTCGGGCCCACGCTGACCGAATTGCGCGGCCTGATCCGCGACCTGCGCCGGGTCAGCGACAAACTGGACAACAACCCTGCGCGCTACCTGCTCGGCCGCGACGCACCCAAGGAGTTCGAACCGAAATGACTGCCATGCGCCTGTTGCGTCCCATGTTGTGCGTCTCGTTGCTGGCGCTGGGCGGCTGCTCGGTGTTGACCGGCGGCGACAAGAAGCCGGCCACCATCTACGCACCTAACGTGCGGATTGCGCCGAACCCGTCCTGGCCGCAGGTAACCTGGCAGCTGTCGGTGTCCAAGCCCAGCGCCGCGCGGGTGATCGACAGCCCGCGTATCAACGTGCGCCCGACCCCGGGCGAGTTGCAGGTCTATCACGGCGCAGGCTGGGCGCAGCCGGCCACCGACATGCTGGAAGACAGCGTGGTCCGCGCGTTCGAGGACTCCGGCAAGATCGCAGCCGTCGCCCGTATCGGCACCGGCATCCGCTCCGACTACAAGCTGGCGATCGACCTGCGCCGCTTCGAGTCCGATTACGCCGGCCAGTCGCTGCCCTCGGCCACCATCGAACTCAATGCCAAACTGCTGCACGCCGCCGATCAGCGCGTGGTGGCCTCGCGCACCTTCCTGGTTGCACGCCCGTCCAGCGGCACCGACACGGCTGCGGTGGCAGCGGCATTCGAACAGGCGATGACGCAGGTCACTACCGAACTGGTCGGCTGGACCTTGATCACCGGCCAGCAGGACAGCCAGAGCCTGCCGCGTTCGTTGTAAGCGCAGGCGACAGATCTTAGAGTGGATAACAAAGCACTTCACGCCGGTCTACCGCGGGGCGGCTGATCTGCGGCCTGGCTGCAGGGCCCTTGCCCGCCCACCATCGCGGGACACGCCGCAAGTACGTCCATCTAGGCTCTTCTGCGGCATCCATGCCGCATAAGGTCCCGCGACGGTGGGCGGGCAAGGACCAGTCGAGATGGTCGGTGTGCATGGCTTTCAACAAAGCAGCCAACAAACTGTCTGGTGCGGTGTCCTCACCGATTGCGGGACCGTGTGGCGGCATGGATGCCGCCACCGAGCCCCCAGGGGCGGGTTCACGGCGTGTCCCGCGAGCGGTGAGGGCACCGCGCCCTCGACCCACTCAGCGTTTGACTCGGACTGCTGACTGCATCCACCAAGATGTGGACAACAAAACCACTGCACTCACCGCCAGCCTAGCGCTCGCTACGCTTCGTTAGCCGCTCTTATGGCTGGGACACGCGCGGCGCAATCTGACGAAAGGTCAGATTGATGCGCTCGCCGATGGGCTTTGCGGTGCGCGGCAATGCATGCTTGTAGTGGCGCTGGGTATCGCCTGCCATCAGCAGCAGATCGCCGTGCCCCAATTCCAGCGTCTGCTTCAACGCAGCATCGTCGCGATGCTTGAATGCAAAGCGCCGCGTCGCGCCCAGGCTTACCGAGGCGATCAATGGTCGCGCTCCCAACTCCGGCTCGTCGTCGCTATGCCAGCCCATCGCATCGTTGCCGCTGCGGTAGCGGTTGGCCAGCACGCTGTTGAACGGCGCCCCGGTCTCGGCCTGCAGGCGTGCGCGTAAAGGCTGCAATACCTCCAGCCACGGCTGCGGCGCGAACTGCGTGCCCGAGTAGCGATAGTTGGCGTCCGCATCGCCCATCCAGCTGCTCAGACGCGGCGAATCGACCGTGCGCCCGAACATGCGGATGCGATGTACCTCCCACTGCACCTGCGTCAGCAGCGCCTGCAGCAGCGCATCGGCCTGCGCGCGCGGCAACCAGCCGCGACACCAGGCGATCTCCGCTTGCGGCAATGCCACCCGAATCTTCATGCATCAAACGCTAGCACGCGCCCGCTGAGTGGAGGCTGCGCGGCGCGGATGAATCGATCCGATTTGCCGCCGTCACATCGAATCCCGGAAAATGCGCAGCAGCCATCGAGCCAACGGGAGCGGAGCAATGTCGGAAGCAGGAGTCGGCGCAAATGCGCCAGAGACGGTCGAGCGCGACGTAATGGAGTACGACGTCGTCACCGTCGGCGCCGGTCCGGCCGGGCTGGCCTTTGCGATCCGGCTCAAGCAGCTCGATCCGGCCATCAGCGTCTGCGTGATCGAAAAATCCAGCACCATCGGTGCGCATATCCTGTCCGGCGCGGTGATCGAGCCGGGCCCGCTGGATGCCTTGCTGCCGGGCTGGCGCGACAACCCGCCGCCGATCTGCGTGGCTGCCACCGACGACGAATTCTGGTTTCTCGGCAAGGACAGCGCGCGCAAGTTCCCGGTGGTGCCGCCGGGCATGCGCAACCACGGCAACTTCATCGTCAGCCTGGGCGCAATGTGCGCCTGGCTGGCGCCGCAGGCCGAAGCGCTGGGGGTGGAGATCTACCCCGGCTTTGCCGCCGCCGAAACCCTGCACGACGACAACGACCAGGTCATCGGCGTGCGTATCGGCGACATGGGCGTGGCCAAGGACGGTTCGCACAAGCCCGGTTACACCGCCGGCATCGATATCCGTGCCAAGGTCACCGTGCTGGCCGAAGGCGCGCGCGGGCATCTGACCAAGCGCCTGCTCAAACGCTTCGACCTCACCGCCGATGCCGACCCGCAGGGCTATTCGATCGGCATCAAGGAGCTGTGGCAGGTACCGGAGGGACGCGTCAGTCCCGGCAAGATCGTGCACACGCTAGGCTGGCCGGCCGACAACCGCACCTACGGCGGCAGCTTCCTGTATCACCTGGACAACAACCAGATCGCGCTCGGTTATGTGAGCGGACTGGACTACAGCGACCCGAAGTACCAGCCGTGGGAAGCCTTCCAGCAATGGAAGAACCACGCGCTGATCAAGCCATTGCTGGAAGGCGGCAGCATCCTCTCGGCCGGCGCGCGCGCCATCGTCACCGGCGGCTGGCAATCGCTGCCGAAGGTGGAAATGCCCGGTGCCCTGCTGATCGGCGACACCGCCGGCCTGCTCAACGTGCCCAAGATCAAGGGCACCCATCAGGCGATCCGCAGCGGCATGCTGGCCGCCGAACATCTGGTGCAATCGCAGCTGGCGCCGCAAGGCTTCGACGCCAAGTTGCGCGCGTCCGATGCGATGGCCGAGTTGAAGCAGGTGCGCAACATCAAGCCCGGCTTTAAGAAGGGTTTGTGGTTCGGCCTGCTCAATGCCGCCTGGGAAACGGCGCTCAAGGGCGCCTCGCCATGGACGCTGAAGAACAAACCCGACTGGTCGGCATTGCACAAGATCGGCGATTACGAGCAACCCAACCGCGACTACGGCACGCGCGAGCTCGCCCCGCGCGACCGCCTGCAGGCGGTCTACTTCGCCGCCACCGAGCACGACGAAGACCAGCCCGTGCATCTGAAGGTGCTGGACACCGACGTCTGCGCCACCCGCTGCGTGCAGGAATACGACAATCCCTGCACCCGCTTCTGCCCGGCCAACGTCTACGAAATGGTCGCAGACACTGGCAGCCCCTCCGGCAAGCGCCTGCAGATCAACGCCGCCAACTGCGTGCACTGCAAGACCTGCGACATCAAGGACCCGTACGAGATCATCACCTGGGTCACGCCGGAGGGTGGTTCGGGCCCGAACTACCAGAATCTGTGATTAATCAGTGGCGTACCGCGTGACCGGCAGTCTTTCCAAACTTGTGGCTGCGGCACGTCGCTCGGTAGAACTCCATGGTGGCGGTTTCTCCGGCGCTACTGCGGTCGCGACGCGGGCGTTCAAAGTGGTCCGTGCCCTCGGGATACGCGGCTTTCTGGAACGGGTGCGATTGGCTGGACGCAAGCAGCCGGTAGCTCCCCGCCTGTCGGACCAGGCATCGTTCGGCACGCCAGTGCCCTTGTCGCAGTTGCAGTTAAAAGTTGGCGTGATGGTGCACGTCTTCTATACCGACCTGATCGACGAATTCGCACAGTCGCTCCAGCACATGCCGGTGGGTTATGACTTGCTGGTATCGGTGATGGATGAAACAGCCGCAGCTCAGGCGCGCGAGCGCTTTTCAAAGCTCCCGCAGATCCAGAAGCTCGAGATACGCGTCGTGCCCAATCGCGGCCGTGACATCGCACCGCTATTGGTGACGTTTCGCGAGCAGATCCTGGCATTGGATGTTGTCGGCCATCTGCACACGAAAAAGTCGCTATATACCGGCAGCGAACAAGGCGAGTGGCGTCGCTACCTGGTGTCGTCCCTGATGGGGAGCCCGGAGCGCATCGCCTGGCAGCTGGGAATGTTTCAGGCCGAACCACGCCTTGGCATGCTCTACCCTGCGAGCTACGAACAGGTACCGCTGTGGGCACATACCTGGCTGAGTAATTTTGAGGTCTGCCGCACGCTGGCTCAACGACTCGGATTCGACATCGACGCGTCGGAATACATCGACTTTCCCGCAGGATCGATGTTCTGGGCGAAGGTGGACGCACTGCGGTCTTTGTACGCACTGAATCTAGAGCTCGAGGATTTTCCTGAAGAGCACGGCCAGATCGACGGCACCCTGCACCACGCGGTGGAACGCATATTCGTTGCTGTGGTGCGCCATCAGCAGTATCGCATCGGCATCTTGCCGCAAGACGGCACGCTGTCACTCAGCAGCGAGGGTGGACGCAATTGGCAGGCGGCGTTCGAGACGCCAATCGCCACGCGATTGACACTGTCGTCCCTGCAGGCTCGACTGGTGTCGCTGGATATCTTCGATACCTTGGTGGTGAGGCCGTTCCTGTTTCCGGCGGGTGCCCGCGCCTATCTTTCCCACCTGATAGCAAGCCAATTCGGGGTCGGAAATTTTCTCGAACTACGCGAACTTGCCGAGTCAAAAGCGCGCTATCAGCGTGGCGCCGATGTCGATCTATCGGGTATCTACGCCACACTGGCTGGCCTGCCCGATGCGAAGGGACTTCCGATCGATGCCCTCCAGGCACTGGAAGTGGCCCTGGAAGCCAGATTGCTGCGACCACGCCGGGGCGTGATCGCAGCAGCGACGCAACTAAAACAACGTGGCATCCGCCTGGTTGCGCTTTCAGACATGTATCTGGATAGCGCATTGCTGCGGCAGGTCCTGCCACCAGAAGTCAGCGCACTGCCGGCTGCCTGGTATGTGTCTTGCGAGACGGGGTGGCGCAAGGATGCCGACAATGTCTGGAAGGAGCTGCCAGCCATCGAAAAAATCGATGCATCGCGGTGGCTGCATGTCGGCGACAACGAACACGCAGATATCCAGCGTCCACAGATGCATAAGCTGTTGACACCAGTGCATGTGCTTCGGCCATCCGCACTGCTGGAGGTGATTCCTGCATTGCGCCCGCTGAGACCCTCTTCGGGTGCGGCAACCCGGTGGCAGGACCAGTTGTGGCTTGGCCTGCTGGCCAATCGGTTCGCCGACCTTGCCGACCGGTATCCGGAAACGTTGATGCCCTTGCCGATTCTTTCACCGGCATGTCTGGGCTATGTGGTGATCGGCCCGCTGATCTTCGATTATCTCGCCTGGCTGATCCGCACGGCGAAGCAACGCAATATCGAAACGATCTTGTTCCTGAGCCGGGAAGGCCACCTGCTGGAGCAGGGATTTCAGCTGATAAGGCAGACTTCGCCTTCACTGCAGCAGCTGCATGGCAAGTATCTGCTGGCATCGCGGCGGGGAACCGGAACCCCTTCGCTGCATGCGCCAGATGATCTTGCATTGCTGCTGGACAGCACCTACACCGGGACACTGGGCAACCTGGTACAGGCGCGCCTGGGAGAGGCTGCAGCACATATTCTGGAACGTCGCCTGGGCCGCTCGGTCATGCAACGCGATGTCTACCTGCCGGAGATGCATGCCGAGCTGCTGGAACTGATTGCCCCGGCGATCAACGAACTGCTGGCGCTTGCCGAAACTGAAAGGACGGCCTACCTGCATTACTGGAGAGCGACTGCAGGTGACGGTACCGCCATGGTGGCCGACATAGGTTATTCCGGCACCATCCAGGCCAACCTCACAAGATTGACCGGACAGCCGCTGGGTGGCGCTTATTTTGCATTGAACGATCGTGCCACGAAGGTCACTGCCCAGAGCTGGGCAGCTGCCCGCTATTTTGATGGCCGTACCGAGGGCGACCCGGAGCAGTCAACGATCCTGCGCCACGATCTGCTTCTGGAAACACTGCTCACCGCTCCTTCGCCGCAATTTTCCTGCTTCACAGCCGCCACCGGCGTTCCGACTGCGGTCTACGCCCATCCGGAACTGTCGGCACCGCAATGGGCGACGATCGCACAGGTGCACGAAGGTGCGTTGGCGTTCATTGCAGACGTCTGCCAGGTTGCGCAGGACCAAAGCTACCTGCTGGACTTCGACCGAACCTCGGTCCAGATCCCGCTGCAATGCATCGGTTCCGGACGCTGGCAGGCGCCGTGGTTGGCGGATCTGCAACTGGACGACCGTTTCACCGGACGCGGCGTGGTCCGGGCCGGATGACCTGACGGCCGTCCGGCCTCGCCTCACGATTGAGGCGTCAGAATTGTCACACCGGTCTTCTGGCGCAACTCATCCAGCTCCACTCCCTCGGCCGCCTCCACCAGCACCAACCCGCCATCGGTGACGTCGAATACCGCCAAGTCGGTGATGATGCGATCGACCACGCCGACGCCAGTCAATGGCAGGTCGCATTCGCGCAGGATCTTGTGGCTGCCGTCCTTGGCGACGTGTTCCATCAGCACGACAACGCGCTTGACGCCGGCCACCAGGTCCATCGCGCCGCCCATGCCTTTGACCATCTTGCCGGGCACCATCCAGTTGGCCAGGTCGCCGCGCTCGGTGACCTGCATCGCACCGAGAATCGCCAGATCGATGTGCCCGCCGCGGATCATTGCAAACGAGTCGTGGCTACCGAAATAACTGGCGCCGGCACGCGCGGTGACTGTCTGCTTGCCGGCATTGATCAGGTCCGCATCCACCTGGTCCTCGCTGGGAAACGGGCCGATGCCGAGCAGGCCGTTTTCCGATTGCAGCCATACGTCCACGCCATCGGGAATGTGGTTGGCCACCAGCGTCGGCAGGCCGATGCCCAGGTTGACGTAGGCACCATCGGTCAACTCGCGCGCCGCACGTGCGGCCATCTGGTCTCTGGTCCAGGCCATCAGTGCTGTCCTCCGCGCACGGTGCGCTGTTCGATGCGTTTTTCCGGGGTGGCGTTGAGCACCAGCCGGTCGACATAGATGCCGGGCAGATGCACCTGGTCCGGATCGATCGTGCCCACCTCCACGATTTCCTCGACCTCGGCGACGCAGACGCGACCGGCCATGGCGCAGGCCGGGTTGAAGTTGCGCGCAGTCTTGCGGAACACCAGATTGCCGGCCGTATCCGCACGCCAGGCCTTGACCAGCGCGACGTCGGCCTGCAGCGCGGTTTCCATCACGTACTGCTTGCCGTCGAATTGCCGGGTTTCCTTGCCCTGGGCGACGATGGTGCCGTAACCGGTTGCGGTATAGAACGCGGGAATTCCCGCACCGCCCGCGCGCAAGCGCTCGGCCAGCGTGCCTTGCGGGTTGAACTCCAGCTCCAGTTCGCCGGCCAGGTACTGCCGCTCGAATTCCTTGTTCTCGCCCACGTAGGACGAAATCATCTTGCGGATCTGCCGGGTGGCCAATAATTGACCCAGCCCGAATCCATCAACGCCTGCGTTGTTGGAGATAACGGTCAATCCGCTGACCCCGCTCGCGCGCACTGCCGCGATCAGCGCTTCCGGGATTCCGCACAATCCGAAGCCGCCGACCGCCAGGGTCTGGCCATCGGCCAGCACCCCATCCAGCGCCGCCCCGGCGTCGGCATAGCGTTTGCCGCTTGCCGCACCACGTCCACCATTGCTCATCACCGCCCTCGCCTCGCTGATGTGAAGCGGCCATTCTAGCCGCTGACTGTTCCCTGTCCCCGATCGCAATTCCGCCACACCCAAGACACGGCACAGCCGCTAAACTCGGAATTCCCCCACCCCAGGAATTGCCCATGACGCTACCCGCCTTCAAGGCCTACGATATTCGCGGCCGCGTGCCGGATGAACTCAACGAGGACTTGGCGCGCCGCATCGGCGTGGCATTGGCGGCGCAGCTGGAGCAAGGGCCCGTGGTCTTGGGCCACGATGTGCGCCTGGCCAGTCCCGGCCTGCAGGAAGCGCTCTCGGCCGGCCTGCGCGCCAGCGGCCGCGAAGTGATCGACATCGGCCTGTGCGGCACCGAGGAGGTCTATTTCCAGACCGATTACCTCAAGGCGGCCGGCGGCGTGATGGTCACCGCCAGTCATAACCCGATGGACTACAACGGCATGAAGCTGGTCCGCGAGCAGGCGCGACCGATCAGCTCCGACACCGGCCTGTTCGCGATCCGCGACACCGTCGCTGCCGATACCGCCGCGCCGGGCGAGCCCACCGCAAGCGAGCAGAGCCGCACCGACAAGACCGCCTACCTTGAGCATCTGCTCAGCTACGTGGACCGCAGCACGCTCAAGCCGCTCAAGCTGGTGGTCAACGCCGGCAACGGTGGCGCCGGCCTGATCGTCGACCTGCTTGCTCCGCAGCTGCCGTTCGAGTTCATCCGCGTCTTCCACGAACCCGATGGCAACTTCCCCAACGGCATCCCCAACCCACTGCTGCCGGAAAACCGCGACGCCACCGCCCGGGCGGTCAAGGAACACGGCGCCGACTTCGGTATCGCCTGGGACGGCGACTTCGATCGCTGCTTCTTCTTCGACCACACCGGCCGCTTCATCGAAGGCTATTACCTGGTCGGCCTGCTGGCGCAGGCGATCCTGGCCAAGCAGCCGGGTGGCAAGGTCGTGCACGACCCGCGCCTGACCTGGAACACCGTCGAGATGGTCGAGGACGCCGGCGGCATCCCGGTGCTGTGCAAGAGCGGCCATGCCTTCATCAAGGAAAAGATGCGCAGCGAAAACGCCGTGTATGGCGGCGAGATGAGCGCGCACCACTATTTCCGCGAGTTCGCCTACGCCGACTCCGGCATGATCCCGTGGTTGTTGATCGCCGAGCTGGTGTCGCAGTCCGGTCGTTCGCTGGCGGATCTAGTCGAGGCGCGCATGCAGAAATTCCCCTGCAGCGGCGAGATCAACTTCAAGGTGGACGATGCCAAGGCGGCGGTTGCACGCGTGATGGATCACTACGGCGATCAGTCGCCGGAACTGGACTACACCGATGGCATCAGTGCCGACTTCGGCCAATGGCGTTTCAACCTGCGCAGCTCCAACACCGAGCCGCTGCTGCGTCTGAACGTGGAAACGCGTGGCGATGCCGCACTGCTGGAAACGCGTACGCAGGAAATTTCCGATCTGCTGCGCGGCTGATTCACCCCCTCTCCCACCTTTAGACGCACTTTGGAGTTTCCCCCGCCCATGAGCGACGTCCTACCTATCATCCTGTCCGGCGGTTCCGGCACGCGCCTGTGGCCGTTGTCGCGCGAATCGTACCCCAAGCAGTTCCTGCCGCTGGTCGGCGAGCACAGCATGCTGCAGGCCACTTGGCTGCGTTCCGCCCCGGTGGCGGCGCATGCACCCATCGTGGTGGCCAACGAAGAACACCGCTTCATGGCCGCCGAGCAGTTGCAGCAGTTGGGCGTGAAGCCGTCGGCCATCCTGCTTGAGCCCAAGGGTCGCAATACCGCACCGGCCATCGCCGTTGCTGCACTGGAAGCGACTCGCGACGGTAGCGATCCGCTGCTGCTGGTGCTGCCGTCCGATCACGTGATTCAGGATGAAGCGGCATTCCAGGCCGCGGTCACGTTGGCGGCGACTGCAGCCGAACAAGGCAAGCTGGTCACCTTCGGCATCAAGCCCACCGCGCCCGAAACCGGCTACGGCTATATCAAGGCCAGCGCGGGTACCGGCGTCAGCGCCGTTGAACGCTTCGTGGAAAAGCCCGATTTGGCCACCGCGCAAGGCTATCTGGCTAGCGGCGAGTATTACTGGAACAGCGGCATGTTCCTGTTCCGTGCCTCGCGCTATCTGGAAGAACTGCGCAAGTTCCAGCCTGCCATTGCCGATGCATGCCAGAAGGCGTGGGAAGGCGGCAAGCGCGACGCCGACTTCACCCGTCTGGACAAGGATGCGTTCGCCTCCAGCCCGTCGGATTCGATCGACTATGCGGTGATGGAAAAGACCGCCGATGCGGTGGTGGTGCCGCTGGATGCCGGCTGGAACGATGTCGGTTCGTGGTCGTCGCTGCTGGACGTGTCCAAGCAGGACGCCGACGGCAACGCGCATCATGGCGACGTGATCCAGGTCGACTGCCGCAACACCTACGCCTACGGCTCGCGCTTGATTGCCATGGTCGGCCTGGAAGACGTGGTCGTCGTCGAGACGCCGGATGCCGTGCTGGTCGGTCACCGCGATCGCATCCAGGAGGTCAAGGACGTGGTGGGCCAGATCAAGACGGCTGGCCGTTCCGAGGCCACCTGGCATCGCAAGGTCTATCGCCCGTGGGGTGCTTACGATTCGATCGACATGGGTCACCGTCACCAGGTCAAGCGCATCACCGTCAAGCCCGGCGCCGTGCTCAGCCTGCAGATGCATCACCACCGCGCTGAACACTGGATCGTCGTCAGCGGCACCGCAGAAGTCACGCGTGGCGAAGAGGTGCTGCTGCTCACCGAGAACCAGAGTACCTATATTCCGCTTGGCGTCACCCATCGCCTACGCAATCCGGGCAAGTTGCCGCTGGAACTGATCGAAGTGCAGTCAGGCAGCTATCTGGGCGAAGACGACATCGTGCGTTTCGAAGACACCTACGGGCGTACCTGATCGGTCGCTTGCAGGACTCTGCAACACATACGCAAACAGCCGGGGATTCCCGGCTGTTTGTTTTTGCGGCCTGCATGGATCAGCGGAACTATCGCCACCGCCCGGAGTCGCCGATTTACTCTCTGGCAGCGGCGATTTCGGCAATCACGCGCTGCAGGCCGAGCTGCCAGTCCGGCAACACGATGTCGAAATCGCGCTGCAGTTTGTCGATCGACAGCCGCGAGTACGCCGGCCGCTTTGCGGGCGTCGGATAGTCGGCGGTCGTGATCGGCACCACGCGCGGTGCACGCGACAACAGGCCTGCGCTGACGGCTTGCTGGAAGATCGCCTCGGCAAAGCCATGCCAGCTGGTCTGCCCTGCAGCCGTGAGGTGCCAGGTACCCGACGTGCCGGGTGTGCGTTGGCGCAGCAACTGCGCAGTGACATCGGCAATCAGGGCGGCGGGTGTCGGTGTTCCGACCTGATCGGCCACCACCCGCAGCTCATCGCGCTCGGCACCGACACGCAACATGGTGCGCAGGAAATTCGCGCCGTGCGAGGCATACACCCATGCCGTGCGCAGGATCAGATGCTGCGCACCCGAAGCACGGATCGCCTCCTCGCCAGCAAGCTTGGTCTCGCCATACACGCCCAGCGGCGAGGTGTGCGCATCCTCCGGATACGGCGCGGCGCCCTGACCGTCGAAGACGTAGTCGGTCGAGTAATGCACCAGCGGTACGTTGTTGGATGCACACCATGCCGCGATGACGCCGGGCGAGGTCGCATTGGCGCGCAGTGCGCCGTCGCGGTCCTGCTCGGCGCGATCCACTGCGGTATAGGCGGCGGCATTGACGACACGGCTCGGGCCGATCCGGTCCAGCAAGGACGTCAGCGTCTGCGGTGCGTCGAAGTCTGCCGTCTCGCAGGCACTGCCGTCGGGCAACTGCCCGCTGCGCGTGGTGGCGTGTACTGCACCATCAGCTTCCAGTGCGCGCAGCAGCTCGGTGCCGACCTGCCCGTTCGCCCCAAAGACCAAGGTGGTCACGGGGTAAACACCGGCAAGCGATCGACCGCCACGTCACCCAGGAACGGCGCGTCGGCATCCTTGGCAGACAACAACGGATCGCTGATCGGCCAATCGATCCCGATCGCAGCGTCGTCCCAGCGCACGCCGGCATCGGCTTCCTTGACATAGACGTCGGTGCACAGGTAACTGAACACTGCACGTTCGGACAACACCGCAAAGCCGTGCGCGAAGCCTTCCGGAATCCAGAACTGCTTCTTGTTCTCCGCGCTCAGCACCACCGCCGCCCATTGACCGAAGTTGGGCGAGCCGTGACGCACATCGACGGCGACGTCATAGACCTCGCCCTCCAGCACGCTGACCAGCTTGCCCTGCGGACGCGGCCATTGGTAGTGCAGACCACGCAGCACGCCCTTGGCGGAGGTGGACACGTTGCTCTGCACGAATTGCGTCGGCAAGCCGTGCTGACCGAAGCGTTCGGCATTCCATGTTTCGAAGAAATAGCCGCGCGCATCGCCGAACACTGCCGGCTCGATGACGACGCAACCAGGTAGACGCGTTTCGATCACTTTCAAGGCACTACTCCTCGTACGGCCAATTCGTGCAGATACCTGCCATAGTCATTCTTCAACAACGGCGCCGCCAGGCGCTCCAGCTGCTCCGCATCGATCCAGCCCTGACCAAATGCGATTTCTTCCGGGCAGCACACCTGCAGGCCCTGGCGCATCTGGATGGTCTCGATGAAATTGGCCGCTTCGTGCAATGACTGATGCGTACCGGTATCCAGCCATGCATACCCGCGCCCCAGCGGCTCCAGGTGCAGATTGCCGGCATCGAGATAGCAGCGATTGAGATCGGTGATCTCCAGCTCGCCGCGCGGCGAAGGCTTCAACGCAGCCGCGTAGTCGCTGGCCTTGCCGTCATAGAAATACAAGCCAGTGACGGCGTAGTTGGAACGGGGCTTTTCCGGCTTTTCGGCAATGTCGATGACCTTGCCTTGTTGATCGAATTCGGCAACGCCATAGCGCTCCGGGTCGTTGACCCAGTAACCGAAGACGGTTGCACCTTGCTCACGCGCATCGGCGCGGCGCAAGGTATCGGTCAGACCATGCCCGTGGAAGATATTGTCGCCCAACACCAGGCAACTCGGCTTGCCGTCGACGAACTCGCGACCGATCAGATAGGCCTGCGCCAGGCCGTCAGGGCTGGGCTGCACGGCATACTGGATACTGACGCCCCACTGGGAACCATCGCCCAGCAGCGACTGGAACAGCGCCTGCTCGTGCGGCGTATTGATGATCAGGATGTCGCGGATACCCGCGAGCATCAGCACGCTCAGCGGGTAGTAGATCATCGGCTTGTCGTACACCGGCAACAGCTGCTTGCTGACGCCCTTGGTGATCGGGTACAGGCGCGTGCCGGAGCCGCCCGCCAGAATGATGCCTTTACGTTGTGTCATCAGGGATGTCCTGTTGAGGCCCGCACACGCTTGCATGCGCGGGCTCTTGCTAAGGGCTCGCGTTAGGCCGCGGCGCCGATCCGTTCCAGCCGATAGCTGCCATCCAGCACGCCCTGCACCCAGGTCTGGTTGGTCAGGTACCACTCCACCGTCTGCGTGATGCCTTGCTCGAAGGTATACGCCGGCTCCCAACCCAGCTCGCTCTTCAACTTGGAGGCATCGATCGCGTAGCGACGGTCATGTCCGGGGCGATCGGTGACATAGGTGATCTGGCTCGCGCGCGGCTTGCCATCCTCACGCGGGCGGTGCTGATCCAGCAGTGCGCAGATCGCCTGCACGACCTCGATGTTCTGGCGCTCGGAGTTGCCGCCCACGTTGTAGGTCTCGCCGACCTTGCCCTTGGCCAGCACGGTGCGGATCGCCTCGCAGTGGTCGCTGACGAACAACCAGTCGCGCACCTGCTTGCCATCGCCGTACACCGGCAACGGCTCGCCGGCCAGCGCCTTGGCGATCACCAGCGGAATGAGCTTTTCCGGGAAATGGTATGGGCCGTAATTGTTCGAGCAGTTGGTGGTCAGCACCGGCAGCCCGTAGGTGTGGTGGAACGCGCGTACCAAGTGATCCGAGGCCGCCTTGGACGCCGAATACGGAGAATTGGGCGCATACGGCGTAGTCTCGGTGAACTTGCCGGTCTCGCCCAGCGTGCCATAGACCTCGTCGGTGGACACATGCAGGAACCGGAAGGCCTCGCGACGCGCATCCGGCAGCGCCTTCCAGTAGTCGCGCACGGCCTCGAGCAAGGCCAGGGTGCCGACCACGTTGGTCTGGATGAACGCGCCAGGGCCTTCGATCGAGCGATCCACATGGCTTTCGGCGGCGAAGTTCAACACTGCGTCCGGCTGATGTTCCTGCAGCAGACGGGTCACGAGCGCGCCGTCGCCGATGTCGCCCTTGACGAAGACGTGGTCGGCATTGCCTTCCAGCGACGCCAGCGTGTTCAGGTTTCCCGCATAGGTGAGCGCATCGAGATTGATCACGCGGATGCCGCGTGCGACTGCCTCAAGAACAAAATTTCCGCCGATAAAACCGGCCCCGCCGGTCACTAGCCAAGTCGCCACTGTCTACCCCTCCTGGTCGCGCGCACTGCGCTGCGTTTTTTATAAACCACACAGGATATACGGTCAGAGCAATACCGGGCCTAAGCATTGCCCACACAACGCTCGGAAGTGTTGCGCCGCAGCATCCATACGCCATCGCATGGTGCGCCTTGCACGGTTAGAATGACCGCACTCCCGAGCCTGCCGCCGCGGCCGGGCCTTCCCGCAACAGCTGAAGGATCTCGTACACGATGAAAATCCTCGTCGCCTACAAGCGCGTGGTGGACTACAACGTCCGCATTCAGGTCAAGCCCGATGGCTCCGGTGTGGTCACCGACGGCGTCAAGCTTTCACCGAACCCGTTCGACGAAATCGCCCTGGAAGAGGCGTTGCGCCTGCGCGACGCCGGCATCGCCACCGAGGTGGTGGTCGCCACCCTGGCACCGGCAGATGCTGCGGCGCATCTGCGCAATGGCCTGGCCATGGGCGCCAACCGCGCCATCCACGTGGTCACCGACGCGGCCATCCAGCCGCTGACCGCCGCGCGCACCCTGCTCAAGCTGGTCGAGAAGGAACAGCCGGACCTGGTCATCCTGGGCAAGCAGGCGATCGACGACGACGCCAATCAGACCGGCCAGATGCTGGCCACTCTGTGGGGCCGCCCGCAGGCGACCTTCGCCGGCAAGCTGGTGGTCGCCGATGGCAAGGCCACGGTGACCCGCGAAGTCGACGCCGGCCTGGAGACGCTGGAAGTGGACCTGCCGGCAGTGGTCACCACCGATTTACGCTTGAACGAGCCACGCTTCATCAAGCTGCCGGACATCATGAAGGCCAAGAGCAAGCCGCTGGAAACGCTGGCCTTTGCCGATCTCGGCGTCGATGCGCACGACAGCCTGGCCACTACCCACTACGCGCCGCCGTCCAAGCGCAGCCGCGGCGTGATGGTCAAGGACGCCGCCGAGCTGGTGGCCGCACTCAAGCAGAAGGGGTTGCTGTAATGGCCAAGGTTCTCATCGTTGCCGAACATCTCAACGGCCAGCTCAATGCGGCCACCGCCAAGACCCTCAGCGCCGCGCTGGCGGTGTCGGCCGAGTGCATCGACATCGTCGTGCTGGCGGCCGATCCGGCCGTGGTTGCGGCCCAGGCCGCACAGCTGGCGGGTGTTGCTCGCGTGCTGACAGTGGCAAACGCCGCCAATGAACACGCCATCGCGCAGGTGCTGGGGCCGCAGATCGCCCAGCTCGCCGGCCAGGGCTACACCCACGTGTTCGGCCCCTCGACCACGTTCGGCAAGGATCTGATGCCGGTCGTGGCCGCGCTGCTAGGCGTCAACCAGGTCTCCGACCTGATGGCGGTCGAAGATGCCTACACCTTCAAGCGCCCGATCTACGCCGGCAACGCGATCATCACGGTGAAAGCGCCGGCCGACCAGGTCGTGGTCGCCACCGTGCGCAGCGCCTCCTGGCCGGAAGCGGCAACCGGCGGCAGTGCAGCAATCGAGTCCGTCGCTGTGGATGCCGTGCTGCCGACCCACACCCGCTTCGTCGGCCTGGCCGCAGGCAGCTCCGATCGTCCGGATCTGCAGAGCGCCAAGCGCGTGGTCTCCGGCGGCCGCGGCGTCGGCTCGGCCGAGAACTTCCAGCACATCTACAGCCTGGCCGACAAGCTTAGCGCCGCCGTGGGCGCCTCGCGCGCCGCCGTGGACGCCGGCTACGTACCGAACGAGCTGCAGGTCGGCCAGACCGGCAAGATCATCGCGCCCGAGCTGTACGTGGCGATCGGCATCAGCGGGGCGATCCAGCATCTGACCGGCATCAAGGACGCCGGCACGATCGTGGCGATCAACAAAGACCCGGAGTCGCCGATCTTCGAGATTGCCGACATCGGGTTGGTGGGGGATTTGTTCACCCTGCTGCCGGAGCTGGAGGCCGCGCTGGGCTGAGGCCCTTCTGCTGCAATGGATTCATCTTCGCCTCCCAGCATCGACGGTGCCGCAAGATTGCGGCACCGTCTGGATTATCTGGCCGCCTTCGTGTTGCTGCTGTGCGCGGGGTACGTCGCCGTATTGGTCTGGGTGGACCACGGAAACGGGACGTTTTCGCGGCTGAGCGAGGTCTGGCAGTTGATGTCGCTCGCAATCGTGCCCGTCTCCATCACGTACCTGTTCCGGTACTGGCGCTGGCACTGGCTCCTCCGCCGCAAGGGGCATCACGTACCGGTGTTACCCGGCCTGGCTGGCTATCTGGCGGGCTTTGCCCTGACCGCAACGCCCGGCAAGGCCGGCGAACTGATGCGGATTCGCTATTTCGCGCGCATGGGCATCCCGGCCGAGCGCACGCTGGGCGTCTTCGTCTTCGAGCGCGCGTCCGATCTGCTGGTCATCCTGTCCTTGTCGCTGCTGGCTGCGTCGGTGTTCCCCACCCTGGGCGCCCTGGTGGCCGTGGTGCTGGGATTTGTCTGTGTACTGTTCGGCGCGGCGGCGTGGCCTGCGCTATTGAATAGTCTGGCACGTGTGACCGAGCGCCTTCCCGGCCGCTGGCTGCGACGCCTGGCCCGCTTCTGCCTTGCGGCAGCGTTGGAGCTGCGTAGCTGCCTGGATCTGCGCGCGTTCGGGCAGAGCACGCTTGCCGGATGCCTCGCCTGGGGACTGACATCGGCTGTCTTCGTGAGCCTGTGCGTTGGCATGGGCTTGCAGCTGGACCCCATGGTCGCGCTCGGTATTTATCCACTCGCGATGCTGATCGGCGCGCTGTCGTTCGTCCCCGGTGGCGTCGGCACCACCGAATTGGCCATCGTGTTGATGCTCAATCGGCTCGGGATCTCTACCCCGGAGGCGATTGCGGTCGCCGTCGCGGCGCGCCTGGTCACGCTCTGGTACGCCATTGTCGTCGGCGCGGTGGCCATGCTGATCGCAGAATTTGCATCGCGGGAAGAAGCAGGTTGATCGACTAGGTATAATCGCGGCCCCGCAATGGATCGCCAGGCAGTCGATGTCCGCTCCTACCAGCAGCTCCACCCGTCCGGTTGTTTCGGGACGCGCCCTTTGCGTGGATCTGGATGGCACGCTTTTGAATTCCGACATCCTCTACGAGTCGGTGCTGGCTCTGCTGGCTCGAAATCCGCTGTACCTGTTCTTGCTGCCGCTGTGGCTATTGCGCGGCAAGGCTGCGCTAAAGCGAGAACTTGCCTCCCGCGTCGTCCTGCCTGCGGAGACCCTGCCCTACAACCACCAGGTGCTGGAGCTGCTACGCACCACGACGCAGCGCCCGCGCGTGCTATGCACGGCGTCCGACGCGCTCCTGGTGAAGCCTATTGCAGACCATCTGGGCCTGTTCGAGCAGGTGATCGCCAGTGATGGCAAACGCAATCTGTCCGGTCGCAACAAGGCAGATGTGCTGGTCGACGCGTTTGGTCAGGGCAACTTCGATTACGCAGGCAACGGCAGCGTGGATTTGCATGTGTGGGAAAAGGCCGGTGGCGCCTGGGTGGTCAACAATGGCGCTGCACTCGCCAAGGCTGCTGCGCAGCGGACGACCGTGCATGCGCATTGGCCTGCTCCGCCGCGTGCCCGTGCATGGCTGAAGGCGTTGCGCCTGCATCAGTGGCTGAAGAATCTGCTGGTGTTCGTTCCCCTGCTGACCGCACACCGCTTCCTGGATCTGGAATCGGTGGTGCAATCCACGATTGCGCTGGTGGCGTTCGGGCTATGCGCCTCCGGCGTCTATGTACTCAACGACCTGCTGGACCTGACGCCTGATCGCCAGCACCCGCGCAAGCGCAAACGCCCGTTCGCGGCAGGTCGGCTTCCTCTTTTGCAGGGCCTGCTGGTCGCCCCTGCGCTAACCGTCGCCGGCCTTCTGCTGTCGTTGGCATGCAGCATCGAATTCACCCTGGTATTGCTTGCCTACTACGTCATGACATTGGCGTACTCGCTGCGCTTGAAACGCATCGTGATGATCGACGTTGTGCTGCTCGCAGCCCTCTACACCGTACGCATCATCGGCGGCGCCATGGCGATCGGCGTCGAACTGTCGTTCTGGCTGTTGGCGTTTTCGATGTTCATGTTCCTGTCGCTGGCCCTGCTCAAGCGCTATACCGAACTGCATGCCATGTTGAGCAGCGGCAAGACCAGGGCCAGTGGTCGTGCCTATTCAGTGGAAGATCTCTCGCTGCTGCAATCCATGGGCGCGGCGGCTGGCTACATTGCGGTGATGGTGATGGCGCTGTACATCAACAGCCCCGAGAGTGTGGAGCTGTACCGCAATCCCAAGCTGCTGTGGCTGGTGTGTCCGGTGCTGCTGTACTGGGTGAGCCGGGTCTGGATCATCGCCCATCGCGGAGAGATGCATGATGACCCAATCGTGTTCGCTGCCACCGATCGCGTGAGCCAGATCGTTGTGGTGCTGTGCGGGTTGTTCGCCCTGAGCGCCATCTGATGGCGGCGGGGCAGTCCTGGGGGCGCTATCCCAGAGCACACCAGACGCTGCTACCGATCCATGATCGCGCGGCACGTCTGCCGGCATTCGATGGCTTTGCCCTGCCTCGTGGTAACGGACGCAGTTATGGCGACAGCTGCCTGAACCCGGATGGTGCACTGCTGTGCGCACGTGGGCTTGACCGATTCATCGCGTTCGATCCAGGCAATGGCGTCCTGCGCTGTGAGGCGGGAGTCACCCTTGCCGAAATCATCGAGCTGGCGTTGCCGCAAGGCTGGTTCCTGCCAGTGACACCCGGCACTCGCTACGTCACCGTCGCCGGCGCGATCGCCAACGATGTGCATGGCAAGAACCACCATCGCACCGGCAATTTTGGCCACCATGTGCGCGCATTCGAGCTGCTGCGCAGCGACGGTGAGCGGCGGCTGTGCACCCCGGATGACGCCGATCTCTGGTTTGCGGCCACAGTGGGAGGGCTCGGCCTGACCGGCCTGATCACCTGGGCCGAAATTCAGCTACGCCGTGTCGGCAGTCCCACGCTGGAAGCAGAAAATATCCGCTTTGGCTCGCTCGACGAATTTTTCGCCTTATCGGCCGCATCTGCCGACAGCCACGAGTACAGCGTGGCCTGGATCGATTGCCTGGCAAGCGGCAAGGCACGCGGACGCGGGCACTTCACCCGCGCCGATCACTGCACCGGGCTCGCCCAGGAGCGACCGAAATCGCCAGGCGCAGGCTTGTCCATGCCGGTCACGCCACCGATTTCGTTGGTGAACAAGTTGTCTCTGCGGCCTTTCAATGCGCTTTACTACTGGCGCCAGCCGGCATCGCACAGACGCTTCGTCAGCCACCTGTTGCCGTTCTTTTACCCGCTGGACGGTATCCGCGACTGGAACCGGATGTACGGCCCATCCGGTTTTCTGCAGTATCAATGTGTATTGCCGCCTGCAACCGCACGTGACGGGGTCGACGCGCTGCTTGCCGAGATCGCGCGCAGCGGCAGCGGCTCGTTCCTGGCAGTGCTGAAAGAATTCGGCAACACACCTTCCATCGGCATGCTGTCTTTCCCGAGGCCCGGGACGACATTGGCATTGGACTTTCCCAATACCGGTCCTGACGTACTCCGCCTGCTTGAGCGACTGGACCGCATCGTCGACGAGGCAGGCGGCGCTCTGTACCCTGCCAAGGATGCACGTATGGCTGCACAGTCGTTTCAGCGCGCCTATGGCCGCTGGCGCGAGTTCGGCAGCTATCTCGACCCACGTTTTTCTTCCGGCTTCTGGCGCCGGGTCACGGAGTAGACATGCAACGCGTCCTCATCATCGGTGCCACCTCGGCCATCGCCGAAGCAACCGCCCGACGCTACGCCGCACGCGGGGCGGCCATCCATCTGCTCGGCCGACAGGCAACGCGCCTTGAGACGATCGCAGCGGACCTGACCACACGCGGTGGCAGGAGCAGCATCGGCGTCCTCGACGTCAACGACAGCGCACGTCATGGCGAAATATTGGACGCTGCCTGGGCGGCGCTTGGTGGCGTTGATGTTGTGCTGATCGCACATGGCACGCTGCCGGACCAGGCTGCGTGTAACGCATCGGTCGAACTGTCGCTTCGTGAGTTCGCAACCAACGGCACTTCCACCATTGCCCTGTGCGCGGCGATTGTTCCGCGACTGACGTCGGGCGCCACGCTTGCAGTCATTTCTTCGGTGGCGGGAGACCGCGGCCGAGCCAGCAACTACCTCTACGGCAGCGCCAAGGCGGCTGTGACTGCATACCTGAGCGGTCTGGGCCAGCGCCTGCGCCCGGACGGCATCAACGTGCTCACGATCAAGCCGGGCTTCGTCGACACACCCATGACCGCGGCCTTCAAAAAGGGCGCGCTGTGGGCAAAGCCGGACCAGATCGCCAAGGGAATTATCGGTGCAGTGGACAAGCGTCGCGCCGTGGCCTATCTGCCAGCATTTTGGTGGGCCATCATGCTGGTGATCAAAAACATACCCGAATTCGTTTTCCGCAGGATCAAGCTCTGACATGACCGACAAACACGCCAAGATCGTCATCACCGGTGCCGCAGGGCTGGTCGGCCAAAATCTGATCGTCGAGCTCGAACAACAGGGCTACACCCAACTGGTGGCGATCGACAAGCACGCCCATAACCTGCAGATCCTGCGCGGACTGCATCCTGCCGTGCGCGTGGTGCACGCGGATCTGGCCGAGCCCGGCGACTGGGCCCGCGAGTTCGAGGGTGCGGCCTGCGTTGCCCAATTGCATGCACAGATCACCGGCAAGACCACCGAGCTTTTCACCCGCAACAACCTGGTGGCCACCTCTCACGTGCTCAATGCCTGCCGCGCGGCCAACGTGCCGTATCTGGTCCACATCAGTTCCTCGGTGGTTAACTCGGTGGCCAAGGACGACTACACCAAGACCAAACGCGCGCAGGAGGAGATGGTGGTCGCGAGCGGACTGCGCCACTGCGTGCTACGCCCGACCCTGATGTTCGGTTGGTTCGACCCCAAGCACCTGGGCTGGCTGTCGCGCTTCATGGCCAAGACGCCAGTATTTCCGATTCCGGGCGACGGCAAGTTCATGCGCCAGCCCCTGTACGAGCGCGACTTCTGCCGCTGCATCGCCAAGTGCATCGAACGCGAGCCCGACGGAGAGGTCTACGACATCGTCGGCGACACCCGGGTGGACTACGTCGACATCATCAAGACGATCAAGCGGGTCAAGAAGCTGCACACCCTGATCGTGCATATCCCGATCGGGTTCTTTGCCTTCCTGCTGCGCGTGTATTCGATCTTCAGCGCAAAGCCGCCGTTCACCGCCGACCAACTCAAGGCGCTCAGCGCGGGCGACGACTTCAAGGGCATCGACACTGAAGCGGTATTCGGCGTACGGCAGACGCCGTTCGAGGACGCGATCCGGGAGAGCTATACCGATCCACGGTATAGCCGCATCGTGCTGCAGCGCTGAAGAGACCCGACGTCGATGAACCTGCGCAGCGACTACCGGATCAATCTGAGGAGATACGATCTCGGCCTTTTCTTCCTTGCCTTTGCCTTGGTCTGCCTGAAATCAAATGACGCCCTGGCGCATCCACAGTTGTGGGCGGAAGACGCCGTTCTTTTCCTGAAAGACCAGATAGAGCAGCAGGGACTGCTGCTGTTCAGACCATACGCAGGCTATCTGCACGCCGCGCCGCGGTTGGTGACATGGTGCGCGTCCTTCGTAAGCGCGGCATACACGCCGCTCATCTACAACGCCAGCGCGATCGCCATTGCCGCAGCATCGATTTTCATTTGCGTAAAGAACCTGCGACCGGTGATTCCGCCGTATCTGGTCCTGAGCGTGTTCTTGCTCACCCCGACGAATGGGGAGGTGTTCGGCACGATCACCAACATCCAATGGTTCCTGCAATTTCCGCTGATCACCTACTGCTTCATCGCCACGAAGGCCAGCAATCCGATCGCCAGGCATGTGCTCAAGGGTGTTTTCGCCATCGCCGCGCTAACCGGCCCCTTCTCGATCATCTGCCTTGCGCTGATGGCGCTGAGCTTGATCGGCTTCCTCGCCCTGCGCGTCACCAGACGCTCGAACCTGCTTTCCATCGCTACCCAGTACCTCGAGCAGCGCGACTTCGGCGCCTGGACGGTGGTGGCGGCGTGCGCGGTGATTCAACTGTCGTTCCTGTACACATCGGCGCCGGAACACCCACAGTACACCTCCCTCGCCCGCCTCGTGGTCGGCTCGCTTGGGCAGGCCGCTCCGTTGCATATCCTGGGCTACAACCCGCTTCGGCCTGTGTTCTGGCCGATCGGCTATGCGGCAGCCGGCATGTACATCCTGTTTTTCAGCAGGCTCGCCCCTGTGGCCCGTATTGGCGTGCTTCTCTCCTTGGCCTTCGCGATCCTCGAAGTGTTGGCCGCAGCGCACAAGGTCACCGTCGAACCACTGCTGTCGCTGCTCCACGGCGACCGTTATTTCTTCGCATTGAAAATCGTCTTCTGGTGGGTCTTCTTCATCGTTCTGAAGGATCTGCTGGGCAGCGAAAGGCAGGGCGCCAGATGCACGCTGCTATTGCTGCTGTTTATCTGCCTGTTGAACAAGGACCACATGCTGCGGCCGCGCTTTGTCGACTACGGACCCGCTGCAGAACTGCGCAAACTCGATGAGCCGGGCTCGCATACCATCAAGTTCAATCCCGAGGGCTGGGAAGCCACCATCACCACAAAGGAATGATACCAGTGCTACCGCATGCGCCATTTTCCTGATGGGCACGGCGCGTGAACGGGTCTCCGATGGATAGGAAGCGACAACGATTTGACTAGCGTTTGCAGTGGAACACGCGCCAATACCTACGTGGGGCGCGGCGTATAAAGCCATTTTTATTGACTGTATGTTCCTTTTTTGGGTGCATGGACGCCGGTTGCTCCGGCCTTATCCCGGATGCCGCCGGGAAAACGAATGCTTCGCATGCTGCGCGACGGCATCCGCGCCCCCCTTGCCAGAGCCCTTGCTCCCTCACTTTTCGAAGAAATGCCCATGTTCCGCCTATTTCGTAAATGGCATGCGATTGTCATCCTGAGCATGTCGCTGCTCGCATGCCAGCAGTCTCCGCACCCTGGCCTCGTGCAGGGCGGCGGCTGCCCGCCGAAGCAGTCCCCCTATATCAAGCAGGCGCCGAGCATCGACGGGCGCATCACCTACTGCGATCAGGGCGACGCTTCCACCGGCGAGATCAGGACAACGGCATATCCCGCCGGGACGCGCCGCGTCACTGTGATGATGGCGGGGTATCCCGGTACAGAGGGCGTTCGTGTCCTGGCGGTCGCTACCGACGGCAGTTTCACTTTGGCACTGAAGGCAGACAAGATCGGAGACAGCTGGAAGCCGGTCACCTTGCAATTGCCCGAGGCGGCCCAGGCGCACGCGTTCTACCTTCGGCTCGTCGACGATGCGACCGGCACGTTCGGCTGGGCAGGCATGGGCTTTGATCGTGCCGGCCTGGCCACGACGCTGCCCACCCACGCGCTGCCAATGGCATTGGCGATCCTGACCGCGCATCTGTGGCTGATCCTCGCCGGCTGGCTGCTGCCGCGAACGTGGACTGCGCCGGCGCGTGCGCTTTGCGCGGTGCTGGCGCTCGGCGCGGCATCCGGCTGCGTCATTGCGAGCTACATTGCATCTCCCGCCCTCGGCGGAATCATCGCCTACGGCGCTGCTGCCCTGCCGCTGCTCGCGTTGCCGCTGCGGCTGTGCCGGGGGCGGGCGCCGATTGCCGATGCCGTCGCGCTGCACCGCCTCTTCTTTCCCTCGTTCCTGCTGGCATTGCTGATTCTCTGGATCGGTCTTTATCCGTTTTCATGGGACGGACAGGATTGGCAGATCGCCGCCAATCGTTGGCGGAACCTGCCGATGGACTCGTGGCTGCCGCTCACCTTCGCCGACATGGTTTCGGCTGGGCGCCTGGACGTGCCGATGATCGGCGACTGGCTGAGCAGCGATCGGCCGCCGCTGCAATCGGGCCTGTATCTGTTGTTCTTCCATTCCTGGCTGCCGCACGGCGGCCTGATCTATCAGGCCCTGTCGACGTGGGCGCAAGCGCTGGTGCTCGTGCCGCTGCTCGTCCTGGTCGGCACGCTGCCGCGGCGTTCGCAACGGGCCGCGATCGTCTTCGCGCTCGCGCTTTCCCCGCTGGTGCTGCTCAACGGCCTGTTCGTATGGCCCAAGCTCTTCGCGGCGACGTTTTGCGCCATCTTCCACATCGCCCTGTTTGGACCGGCCAGCATCGCCAGGCCGGCACGCTGGTCGATGGCCGGGCTTGCGGCAGCCTTGGCCATGCTGTCGCATGGCGGAGCGCTGTTCGTCCTGGTGGGGTCCACGGCCGCGTTCCTGCTACTGAAGCGCGGGCAAGCGTTGCCGGTGCTGGTCAAGACCGGCGCCCTTGCGGTGGCTGCCTACCTGCCTTGGGTCGCCTACCAGCGCCTCGTCGACCCGCCAGGCGACAGACTGCTGAAATGGCATTTCGCCGGCCACGTCCCGGTCACCCACGATTCCTTCTTCCACGTACTGAGCGCCGCCTATGCCGATCTCGGCCTCGACCAATGGCTCGCCGGGCGCGCCTCCAACCTTAACAGCCTGATGCATGGCAGTTTCAGCTTTTTCGGCGAGGCCTTGGCGCTGTTCTGGAATCGCAGTCCTGCCGCGATCGCCACTGTCGTCGAGAACAGCTTTTTCTACGGCGCGTATTCCATGTGGTTCGCGTCGCCGCTGTGGCTGCTGCCCTGTGTTGCCTATGCGTTCGCCAAGCGTCGCAGCCTGCGCCCGGTGCGGTTTCCCTCCGACCTGGCGCTCGCCGCCGCGCTGTCGTTCCTGTTCTGGATCCTGGTGATCTACGAACCTGGACAGACGGTCATCCATCAGGGCGCCTACTTCAGCTTCCTGATAAGCATGCTGGTGATACTGCTCATGCTGGCTCAGTGTTTTCCGCTGGCGCTCTATGCCGTCGTCGCGCTCAACGTCGCGGTCGCTGCACTTGCCTACGCCTTCGACAGGCCCTTTGATGGCGCGTCCTGCGCGATCCATATCGGTGCCACGCTGGCATTGGCCGGGGGCTTGCTCGCCGCCTGCAGCCTGGCTTCACCGGAAGCGATGGACGACGAGAACCGCCGGTGTTGACCCCTGCATTGCGGCGCTCGGCGCTGCGCCTGGCGCAGGCAACGCTCGCGTTCGCACTGCTGTGGTGCAGTGCGGGCACGGCCGCCGCGGTGACGATACCGGCCATAGATGGGGGATGCCGTGCCGCTTCATCGGCAAGCCTACGCCCGAGTGAGCGCGTGGCCATATCGGCCATCACTTATTGCGCGCAAGGCGACGCCACGCGCGCGACGCTAGCGGTAACCGTCAAGAGAAAATCCCTGCAGCGACTGCAACTGTTCACCGCCGGCTACATCAAGGGCGGTTCGGTACGGCTTCTCGCCCAGCAAAGCGGCCAAGCCCCGATCGCGCTTCTGCCAGAGAAGAGCGACGACGAACAATGGCAACCCCTCTATTTTTCCGTGCCATCCGGCTGGGCCCCAGGCGACATCACCTTCACGCTTACGGATGATGCGACAGGCGGATTTGGCTGGGGTGGTCTCGGCCTAGGCAAGCGGCGCCATCTCGCTGGCGATGCCAGCGCCTATGCGATCGTCGCCCTGCATGCGGTTGCGATTGCCGGCCTGCTGTTGCTGCCGGGCTTGTTATGGCGATCATGCATCGGCCCATTGCCGCTCAGCCTGCTGCCGGTTCCAGGCATCATCCTGCTTGCGTTGAACGGCCTCGCTTTGTGGATACTGCCGGCATCGGCCGCGCAGTGGCTTCGCGCCGGCTTGGCCGGCATCTATTTGCTTTTTGCCGTCGCGCTCTTGTACCGCCGTCGGATCGGGCGTGACGGCCCCGGAACGCCAAGGTCGGGAGATCGCATCTTCATTATCGCGATCGTGTTGGCCTTGCTGCAGGCGATCAGCATCGGCCTCAATCCCCAGGGTGTCGCGCAGGAATACGGCGGCGACGGAGAGCTTCCGGGCAGAATGGTCGCATCTCCCCCGGACCATGTGATTCCTTACGGTACCGCCGTCTATCTCCTTCATCGTTACGATGGCGATGAAAAGAGATTCGAGTATTTTGGCGAATGGTCCATCGGCTCGCGCGGTCCGTTGGTGCCGCTGGGCATCAACACCTTGCTGCAGCTTTTCGGTGCCGCCCCGGGCGATCCACCGTCCTCGGCGCGAGTGCAATGGCCTGGGGTGGACTCGGGCGTGGATCTGGCGAGGCTCTTCGGATGGATGCTCAATGCGCTCCCCATCCTCGGGGCGCTGCACCTGATGGGTGCGTTGAACGTGCCCGCCGAGCGGCGCCACCGCGCCGCGCTCTGGCTGGCGCTGGCGCCATTGCTGACCATCAACGTGGTGTTCCTGTGGCCCAAGCTGCTGGCTGCCTACTTCGTCATGCTGGTCGTCGGCGACGTCCTGAATCGCCGTTACTCACGCGCGGGGGTATTTGCGGCGCTCGCCTGGCTGAGCCATCCGGTGGGCGCATTGATGTTGCCTGTTAGTGGCCTACTGCTTGTTGCCCAACGGCGCGGCCCCGGGTTCTGGCAAAGCAGCGCGGCGGCCAGCAGTCGGTTCCTGGGCATGTTGTTGCTGGTCATGCTCCCCTGGCTTTACTACAAGTGGCAGTTGGGCCATGGCGATGCGTTCATGAGCTACGTATTTGCCGACGGACGCGGCATCAAGCCGGCGCTCGGAGTAGGCAGTTGGCTAGCGGCAAGAGTCTCCAACCTGTGGATGACACTGACTCCCGCCGCGTTCTTCTTTTCCGACGCCATGCACGACTGGATATTCGGTCCTGTGCAGGATTCCTTGCGATGGACCATTCAGTACGCGAAATCGCTGCCTGGACAACTCGGCTTCGGTGCCTTTGGTTTCGCCTATGCGGCGCTGGTGCGCTCGCCGCCGGATGCGGTCCTGCGCGATCTGCGCAACTGCATCTTCGGGGCCGGGCTGGCTACCATGCTGATCTATTGGGGATACAGCACCGATGGGCTGGGCAGAAATTGCCTGGAAGTGCTGACGCCATTTGTGATCGTCTACGCCTGCGCCACATGGCCCGTATCCAAAGCCGCCTTCGCCACGATGATGTCGATCGTCGCGCTAGAGTCAATGTGGGTGGCCCTTTCCGGCTTCCTGCTGAATCCGGCATTCCGTCTTGCGTCCGTGGCGTGGGACGGCTGGTTCCTGTTCGGACTGAGCGCAGCCACACCGCTGATCCTGGCCTTTCACGCCTGGCGTGCTCCATATGGCGCCCCAGGCCCTGCGGACCCAACGCACCCCGCCACCGCATCACCCATGGCGATGACACGCTAAACTTGCCTCCTGCCTGCCACGTCCCCAGTGACTACCGGCGCTGGCGACCCTCTACTGAAGCCAATGACATGACCTCAAAGAAGAACTACGCGATCGTCGGCGCCGGCCCCATGGGCCTGATGGCAGCCGTTCGGCTCCTCGACGCCGGCCACAGCGTGGATATCTACGAACGCGACGACCGCATCGGCGGCATGTCCGCGACCTTCGATTTCGATGGCCTTCCCATCGAACGCTACTATCATTTCATCTGCAAGACCGACGATCCGTTGTTCGCTCTGCTGGGCCGTTACGGCCTGTCCGACAAGCTGCATTGGACCGATACCAAGATGGGCTATTTCTACAACGGAAAGCTCTACAAATGGGGAACGCCGTTCGCGCTACTGGGCTTCCCGCACCTTGGGCCGATCAGCAAGTTCCGCTACGCCTTGCACGTCATGTATACCAAAGGCATCAAGGACTGGACGGCGCTGGACAAGGTCAATGCGACCACGTGGATCCGCAAGTGGATCGGCGACAAGGCGTACGATGTGATGTGGAAGGACGCATTCCGACTGAAATTTTTCGAGTACAAGGACAATCTGTCCGCCAGCTGGATCGGTACGCGCATCAAGCGGATCGCATTGTCGCGGCGCAGCCTCATGCACGAGAGCCTCGGCTACCTGGATGGCGGCTCGATGACCCTGCTGGACAAGATGGCCGCAGACATCACCGCTCGCGGAGGCCGCATTCTGCTGTCGCAGGGCATCGACGAAGTGGTCAGCGAAAACGGCAGCGTCAGCGGCGTTCGCGCGGGCGGTCAGTTCCTGCCCTACGATGCCGTCGTATCCACCGCGCCCATCCAGTATGTGCCAGCGATGGTCCCGGGCCTGCCTCCCGATTTCAGCGCCCAGATCCGCGCCATCGAAAATATTCCGGTCGCCTGTGTCATCCTCAAATTGAAGCAGGCGGTCAGCGAAAATTTCTGGATGAATATCAGCGACCCGAACATCGCGATTCCGGGTGTGATCGAATACAGCAACCTTAATCCCACCACGCCGCCGGGACAGAAGATCCTGTACGCCCCGTTCTACATGCCCAAGACCCATCCGAAATGGAGCATGAGTAACGAAGCGCTGATCGAAGAGGTGCTCGGCTACTTGCCGAAGCTGA
This sequence comes from Xanthomonas sp. WHRI 7064, assembly GCF_040202355.2. NCBI lineage: Bacteria > Pseudomonadati > Pseudomonadota > Gammaproteobacteria > Lysobacterales > Lysobacteraceae > Xanthomonas > Xanthomonas sp. WHRI 7064. The sequence goes on from NZ_CP167821.1 coordinate 4,004,738, forward strand.
ATCCGTCATTCCAGCGCGACTGGGTCCTGGCAACCCACTGCCACCGCTATGAATTCGCGCAGACCATCTGCCCGCCGGGCTTCCAGGATCGCCTCCCGGCGATGCGGACGCCACTGAATGGGTTTTTCATGGCCGACACTGCTTACTACTATCCCGAAGACCGTTCGATCTCCGAGAGCCTGCAGACGGCTGACCGCCTGGCAGAAGCCGTGCTTCGCGCATGACATCGCGCAAGTTCATCAAGTTCTTGCTGGCGGGAGGAACCGCTGCCGCCGCCAACTTCGGCTCGCGCATCCTGCTCGGCCATGTCATGCCGTACACAGGGTCGATCGTGGTGGCCTATCTCATCGGCATGCTCACGGCGTTCGTGCTCAACCGCATGTTCGTCTTCGAAGCCGCCAGCACCGGCCTGAAACATCAGGCCATCTGGTTCACGCTGATCAATATCGCTGCCGTGCTGCAGACGCTCGTCTGCAGCCTGGTCTTCGCACGCTGGATTTTTCCGGCGATGGGCATGCGTTTCCATCCTGAAACGCTGGCGCACGCGATCGGCGTCGCGGTACCGGTCTTCACCAGCTATTTTGGCCACAAGGCCCTCACCTTCAAAGAGCGGCCGGCATGAACGGTGTCGCCATGCGCCATGCAAGCGGCGGCCTTGGTCAGGGCCGGCCCTATCCGACATGGTTGATAGCGGTGGCAGTGGGCCTGATCGCACTCGCTGCGCGTCTGCTTTACATCGAACACTTTGCCGTCAGCATGCCTTTCTGGGATCAATGGGACGGGGAAGGCGACAATCTGCTGAAACCGCTGCTGTCGGGCTCGCTAGGCTTGGCCGAGCTGTTGCATGCGCACAACGAACATCGGATTCTTCCGACGAAGTTGGTGACGCTGGCGAGCTATCTCGCAACCGGGCAGTGGAACAACGTCTACGAAGCCAGAATCAGCGCGGCGATCTACGCAATGATTCCCGCCATTTTGGTCTGGCACGGCATGCGCATCGGCGCGTCGCTGCGCTCGCGTTTCTTGTTGGTCGCGGTGGCGATCTGCGCAGCGGTTCTGCCCTACTCCTGGGAGAACTTCCTGGTCGGCTTCCAGAGCCAGTTCTACTTCCTGATCCTGTTTGCGGTCTTGGCGATCTCGCTTGCTGCAGCGAGACATGATCGTGTCGTCGCCATCAGCGGCGTTGTCGCGCTTTCCGTAATCAGCGTGCTCACGATGGCATCCGGCCTGCTGACGCCGGTCGCAGCGGCGATTACGTATGCGCTGGCCGCCTGGCTGCTGCCGGGGCGCAAGTGGCCGCCGGTACTGGCCATTTGTCTGCTGATGGCCATCGCCGTGGCGGCTTACAAAGCCATGCCGGTCATTCCCCAGCACGCGGTCATGCGCGCGCAATCCGCGCTCGAACTGCTTGGCGGCCTGACGCGCGTGTTGAGCTGGCCGGTGCGCGGCATGCACGCGCCTGCGCTGCTGCTTTGGCTCCCGGGCGTTCTCGGCGTGGTGTTGACGCTCCATGCCCGACCGGCCGACAAGACGGACATCACAATGGCCGGCTTGCTGGCCTGGGGCGGCCTGCAGGCGGCCGCCATCGCCTACGGTCGTGGACACGACCTGGTGGAGCTGTCCCCGCGCTATACGGAGATTCTCATTCCCGGGTTGTTCGCAAATGCCTGGTTCGCCATCCGCCTAGTGCAGCTCCGTCATACCTTTACCGCGCTGGCCCAACGTGGAACTTATGCAGTGGCAGCGCTTTTTATGCTGACCCTATTCGGTGGCTGGGTCGAGCGATTCCACGTCGATATGGAGGCGCTGCGCGCACGCCACGAAGCAACGCAAGCTCAGGCGCAAGGCGTGCTGTACTACATCGCCTCCAAGGATGACGTAACGTTCGAAAGCGGGCAGTTGCCGCTGCCTTATCCGAATTCGCAGCGGCTACACCAGCTCCTGCACGATCCGTATCTTCTCCAGGCGCTTTCCGGCAGCGACCGGCCCAGGCAGCTGGAAAGCTTTGCCTCGCCGAACGATGTGCGCTAGCAGCGGCTAGCGAGCGCCAGCAATTGCGGCACCAGAAGCGGCGCTCAAGGCTCTCCAGCGACGAGCGTTCCCATCACGCATGCCGATGCAACCTTGTCGCGTCCATATAACAGGAAGACGCGATAGCTTCCGGGCTGGATGGCAGGCAACCATGCTCTTTGGTTGTAGCCCGATCGCAGCAGCGCCGGCTTACCGAACGCCTCTGCGACATCCGGTCGTTCTCCCCCAGCCACGATGGGAACCGCGTACGACGCCGCAGCGGAGTTCAGCACGAGGGTCGCACCATCCGGCACCGCGTCAGCGGCATCGGCCATCCAGCCGGCGAACGTAACCCAGCCGCGCGACCTGACCCGGGCCTGCTGGGCCGGCTTGCCGTCGACCGCATCCAGGCTGCAGCGCCCCCCGGCAGGCAAGTCGGAGACCGGCCCGGCATATTTCGCGAATGCCGGCTCGGTCGCCGCAGCGATGCCTTCGTCGGAAATCGGCGGCTGCCTATAGCACCCGGTGAGCATCACGCCGATCGCCAGCGCAAACCAAGGCAGCCGGCTCCTCATCCCGACGCCTGCGACACAACGGCGCGCGCTCATGCAAGCGCTCGACCCGAAAGTTGCGGCTCCCAAGGGCGTGGCGGATAGGCCAGCGTGAACGGAGTGGATTCCACCGTGAGGTTGACATTGTAGTAAGGATCCTGCTGCAACGCCTTGCCCCAGCGCGCCTTCATGAAGCTTTCTTCGCGCTTGAAGCGGGCGATCTTCTCCGGGGTCGTTTCGTAGCCGCGCGAAGCCGATTCGTGGTGGTAGAGCTCGGCGAACGGGGTCCACAGGTTGCGGTAGCCGGCTTCGCGAACGCGCAGGCAAAAGTCGACGTCGTTGAAAGCCACTTCCAGTTGCTCGTCCAATCCGCCGACTTGCTCGAATACCGAGCGACGCACGATCGCACAGGCCGCAGTCACTGCGCTCAAACTCTGCGCCAGACCACCGCGATGCTTATCGCCGGGCCAGCCACGCGCCATGCCCACATAGCAGTGACCGGCCACGCCGCCGATGCCGAGGATCACGCCGGCATGCTGGATCGTGTTGTTCGGGTAGTACAGCATCGCGCCCACCACACCGATCTCCGGACGCAGCGCGTGGGCGACCATCTCGTCCAGCCAGTCGCGACTGATGACTTCGATATCGTTGTTGAGCAGCCCCAGCACCGTCCCGCGCGCAACGCGCGCGCCGGCGTTATTGATCGCCGAGTAATTGAACGGATGCGGATACGGCAACACGCGAACGCGCGGATCCTGCTGCACCTGCGCGAAATACTCCCTGGAGGCCTGCTCCTGGGAATCGTTGTCGATGACCACGATCTCGTAGTTCGGATAATCGGTACGTTCCAGAATCGAATCGATGCACTGCTTGAGCAGATCGATGCGGTCGCGGGTGGGAATCAGCAGACTGACCAGAGGCCGCGATTCGGGTAACGGATAGGAAATACGGAAGTAGCCGCTGTAGCTCGACATCTCCAGCACCTTGCCGCCGTTGCCGGTGCGATCCAAATGCGATTGAACTGCACGCAGCGCGGCAAGGTGTGCATACGATTTCTCGCCTGGCGCCATCGCGGTAGAGCCGCTGATCATGCGCCAGTGATACAGCACGAACGGAAGATGGCCGATCGTATGGTGCGGGAGCTTTTCGGCGACCCGTAACGTCAGATCCCAATCCTGGGCGCCCTCGAACCCTTCGAGGAACCCGCCGACCGCACGTACGACTTCGGTACGATAAACGGTCAAGTGGCAGACGCAATTCTGCGAAAGGAATAGATCTGGATTCCAGTCCGACTTGAAATAGGGATCCGAGCGTTTCCCCTCAACGTCTATCTTGTCTTCGTCGGTAAACAGCATCTGCCAGTGCGGATTGTTCTCGAACGCCTGGACACTCTTGAGCAGCGCCAGGGGATGCAATTCGTCATCGTGGTCAAGCAATGCCACAAACTCACCGCGGGCCATTTGCAGCGCCGTGTTCGATGCCGCAGAAATATGTCCGTTCTGCTCGCGTCGCTGGAACCGCACGCGCTCGTCGAGCTCAGCATATTCGACAAGCAAACGCATCACCGCAGGATCGGTGGAAGCATCGTCGGCGATGCACAACTCCCAATGTGGATACACCTGCTCGCGCACGCTTTCGATGCAGCGGCGCAACCAACGCTCGGGAGTGTTATAGGTCGGCACGATGACCGATACCAGCGGTCTGCGCGCCAAGGAAGCGAGTTCGGCGTTGACGGCCTCCTCCCATGCAGCGTCACGGCAATCGTAAAATTCCTGCCACACTTCGTAATCGGAGAACGACCCCGAGGACATGCGCGCCGAATACTCGTGATAGAGGCGATCAGCCATCTTGCGAAGGCCCTTGGTCAACACGTCGATCGTCGTTCGTGCCAAGAGTCTAAGCTTGCTTACACTGCCTTTGCGCTGTGCGAGCGATGTGCTGAATAACCGCTGCATAGCTTCGCCGCGCTCGATGCGCCGCAAGTGAAGAGATGAATGACTGAAATCCATCGGAGCCACCGATGGATCGAAGCGGATGCGTGTGGTCGGCTCCACCAGACGGATCACGATCTCGAATCGGCACGTTTCTCCGCTGAGTAGGTTCAACGGAAGATCGATGCGATCGGCCTCACCAAGTTGCCTGACACGGTAGGATGGATACAGCACCGGCGCGAACATGCGCCCGCGATAGATAGACAACTCGCCGCTGAGCAGATACCAGCCCCCGGCTAGATCTTCGCCTTCCCAATGCAATTGCACCTGGGGATCGCTGCCAGAGGCGCGCCACCTTGCGTCGTGCGCTGCGGTGGTCGGGAATGTCGAGGCCAGCGGCGCAATCTGCTGCAGGGGAATAACGCTAAGTGCAAGTGTTTCGGACATCTAGCCCTCGGGGAAAGTCCCTCGGGTCACCGAGGGTAGGTATTCTACAGGATAAACGGGCTGTAAACCCCTCGCCAGCGTTTCCGCATGGCGGTCCGGATCCAGCGAAAAGGCGGGGCTATCAAGCGACAGGCATGGGCTATAAGCTGGGTCTGCAGCGAGGACCTGCTGCCAACGCGCCATCATCGTGGCGACCTCGCCGGCGAACCGCGCCTGCTTCTCTGGATCATCTTCAACGCCCCGGCTAGCCGATTCGTGATGATAGGCCTGGGCGTGTGGCGTCCACGCATTCTCGTAACCCTGTGCCCGTAGCCGCAAACAGAAATCGACGTCATTGAAGGCCACCGCGATCGATTCATCCAGGCCTCCAACGGCGACATAGGCCGCACGCGTCACCGCCAGACAGGCTGCGGTGACCGCCGAATAGCGCTGCACCACAAGAGCACGCCCGTATTCGCCGGCAAAATCGTTCGGCGCATTGGCAAAGGCATGCGCCGCCACGCCACCGATGCCCAGCACCACGCCTGCGTGTTGCAGCGAGCCGTCCGGGTAAAACAGCTTGGCACCGATGGCTCCTGCGCCTGGGCGCGAAGCCAGCCGCACCATCTGCTGTAGCCAGCCCGCATCGGTGATCTCGATATCGTTGTTGAGCAATACCACGATCTCGGCGGCGCACTGCGCCACGGCATAATTGTTGATCGCAGAATAATTGAACGGACGATCGTAACGCAGTACCCGTACCCGAGGATCCTGGACGATCGTGTTGAAATAGGTATGCGATTGGGCTTCGACGGAACCGTTATCCACCACGGTGATGCGATAGCGCGAATACGCTGTCGTGGCGAGAAGAGTACCAATGCACCGCTCAAGAAGATCGATACGGTCGCGCGTCGGGATGATGATCTCGACCTCCGGCTCGGCACCCAATCGGTAATCCACACGCAGGCGCTTGTGCCCCAGGACTTCGATCTGAGCGTCCTGTGCGCGCAATGCGGGCACGAGCACGCGCGCACGCGCCGCCGCATTCACCTCGTTACGCGCAAATGGCGCATAGATGGGACCGACATCGCCCCTCACGTGGCGCAGCACATGCGGCAAGTGCAGCGGGGTTGCGCCGCGCTCGTGAATCAATGCGCAAAGCAGCGAGAACCACGGCACTTCCGGATCCAGGCCATCGAGTAGGCCGTCCTCGACCTCTTTCCTGCGTACGAACGCACTGCGCCCCAGATAGTCCTGTTCGTACCAGCGCAAACGATCCCAAACCGGCTTGAATAGGGGCGCGAATCGCTGCCCTTGTTCCTGCACCCTGTCTTCGTCGCTGTAGAGCACGGCCGCTGCGGGAAACAAACAAGCAGCAGTGTTCAGGACCTTGACGGTCATTGGATGAATGCGATCGTCCGCCGCAAGCACAGCGACGAAGATCCCTTGAGCGGCGCGCAGACGAGCGCCCAGCAACGCGGAAGCACCCATCATGCGGATCGAGGGTATCGCACGGCCCTGCGGCCATTCGCCAAGCTGCCGGGCATCGGCCACGATCTCGACCGACTGCCCGGCCAGACATGCAAGCGCTTCAAGGCAGGCCGAAAAATTCGACCCTTCTTGGTCGTGCAATATCAGCGAGAGAACGGGAACCTGCGCCGAAGTGGTGTTAGGCGCTGACGACACCAGCTCCGCCAGCAGCCGATCCTCGCGTAGCGCCCAGGTCGCATAACCAGCATCACGCGCCCTGGCATCACGGCGTTCAGCACAAAGCAGCGCCTGCAATGATGCGGATGCACCCTGCTCGCGCCATTGCACCCGCGCATCATCGACGAACTCCAACGCCGCTTGTGGCGTATCACGCAACCGCTCGCCGACACCACCACGTAATAACAACCAGAACGCTTCGCGTTCGCTCAATCGGTAAATCTCCAGCGCCCCCACCTCAAACCTTGCATATGCGTCAGTCGGATCGAACCGTAGCGCCTGCAATGGAGCGGAGAAATGCACCACCGCATCCAACACGCCACGACCGACAGATAGCGCGAGATCGATGCGGGTGTCTTCGGCAATCCCATTGCCATAATCGGGATAAAGGCAGGGGTTCACCAAGCGTCCGTCCACTTCCCGCAACGTACCACGCAGCCTGTACCACCCGGCGGCTAGAGGGAATGCCGACTGGGTCAACGCAAACTGTGGATCAAGCCCAACAGATTCCCAGGTCGTGAGGTCGCCGGAGGCCACGCAAGCCACATGGGCCAACGGTATCGCGTCCAGGTGCAGTCGCGTTGGGGATCGTTGACTAAGCTCCGATACAGTCACCGCAGCTTCCACCATTTGCGCTCTTGTATCCTCGTAAGCATGGCCATCTGCTGGCTCTGCGTCGCAGCCAGGGCATCCAGCTTTGCTTCCAGGGCACGCAACACACCGGCGGTCTCCACCCTCGTCAGTACCTCGCCGAGCCTATCGGTCAGTTCGCTCTGCTGAGTGCCCCAGTGCTCGATCGAGTCAACCAGACGGTCGTCGGTGGCGACGAGCCGGTCGTGCAGCGCTGCCTGACCTTCGGAGAGTTGCTGAACGACGGCCTCGATCCGCTGCAGCATCGGCTGCATGTGTGCAAAGCCATCTCCAAGCGCTGTATGCAGCTGTGCGATGGAGGCGTACATATTCACGCCATGCTGGCCCGCCAGATTCAGCGAGTGCTGAAGCGAGGCGAACCCTTCATCAATGGACAAATTCCCCGTGGCGGCTGTCGTGGTTGCTGCCGCGCGTAACACGGATGCATCGAGCATGCCCTCGATTGCTTCGCGCTGATCCTTGCCCGTGACCTGTCGTTGAAACGCCAATTCGCGTTCGAGCCAGGTTTCGAATCCGGCGATTGTCGCCGGAGCAAACAATCCAGCCAGAACGTTCAACAATAGAGTTCGCAGATTGATCGGCTCGCCTTCTGCCATCGCGGCCACAACAGTGCCACCGTAGGTGAACAGTAGCGAGCGTAGCAGCAGCCAGCCGAGCGTCGGGCGTTCAGCGATCCACTCGCGATCGAAGTAGACGATCCGGCCATCGGCAGCGCGCAGCAAATTCGATGGTGTGGCATCGAGATAATCGTCAGGCAATACGCGGTCTGGGCTGTCCAGCGCAACGGCATGCCCATCGCCCTGCAGCACCTGAGCCAATGCACGCAAATAACGACGCATTTCTGCGACCAGGTCGCCCTGAGTCCAGCCGGGTTGCGCCAGTACGTCGCGAATTCCTTCGACCAGCAACGCCCCCTGAAAATAGGCGGTATCGCTTTGCACCTGCAAACGAACTTCGCCTTCTGCTTGAGAGGAGTCTGACAGTTTGCGCGCTTGTACCCGCAACGATCGATCCGCCCCCTCCACGAAACGCGTCTCGCGGGCATAGGCAGCCAGACGCTGCGTACTGTAGTGATACGCCAAGGCAGATTGTTCGGCCATTGCCGCATCTTCGACCACAGCTTCAACCAGGAAAGAATTAGCCAGATCCAGCGCCAAAGCATTGGCTGCGACCACCGGCCAAACGCGCTGCAGGTTGAATGTCGTTGGCGTGAGTTGCGGATCGCGACGCACCGCCTGTGCCGCCAGCGCGCCGGCATCGAACAACGACGGGGCGGCAGAGAGGCCGTATTCGGTCAGGATGGTTGCCGGCATTTTGTAATCAGGCAACGGTGCCGCGAAACGACTCCGCGCATACCCGGCATCCCGAAGCAGCCCGGCAAGCTCGTTGCGTCCATAGGTACGTGCGCCGCGTGATTGGTAACGATCCTCAAGCCCGACCATCGGATGCCCCAGATGGTCTTCCGGCATGCCAGCCATGTATTTAAGACCCAGCTGATTCTCGATGGCCAAAATCAGACGCCCCCCCGGTCCCAACAGTTGCTTCGCCGCCTGCAGCATGTGCAGCGCGGGATTCGGCGCATCGGAGAAAAGGCTGGCGTACTCCAGCACCCCAATCAGCGTCACGACGTCGAAGCGTTCGGTAACAGCGAAGTCCTGAAAACGCTCGGCCACCACCGCAACATTGTGCAACTCGCGGGTGCGTTCGCGGGCAATGCTGGCGCGCCGCAACGACCCTTCCAGCGCCAGGACGTCTGCCCCGCTTTCGCCGAGATAGCGCGTGATGGCGCCACATCCGGCGCCAATTTCGAGAACTTTCGCGCCCGGCTGAAGATACTGCGCGAACGGGCGCAGCAGATTCGCCCGCTCCGTGGACAGGTGATAACGACTCGGCCAATCGACGCAGGCTGCTGCCAGTTCAGCGGAAAACACGCCGACATCGGCGGCGGCGCGCAAGGTTGCCAATAGCCCGTCTTCAGAGCTGTCCCCATCGCTGTAGTCGATACTGTCGTAGCCCTCGCGGCGCCACACGGCAACATCCGCAGGCAGGACGTAGCCAGCTGCTACCAATAGGTCATTCATACAATTATTCCCTTGAATCATCGACGCAACTGGTCAGCCGGACTGGCGAGAGCTGGCTATTTCCAGCCTCATGTCAAGCCCGCCCATACCGAAAAAGTCGGCGTTGATCACTTTGAAATGGATACTGTCGTAGCGTCTATCATGGGGTACCACATCTTCTTCGCCGCGACTGGCCACCCCGACGGATAAGAAATAGTCGCCATCGGCAAGGTCGCAGCGGAATGCGGCCACGACATCGATCGTGGTGCCGGCGATGCCACTTGCCGCAAACGCAGGCAGCGGCTTGTACTCGCTGTTGGTGCCGTAAACCACAACTCCCTCGGTCGTCTTCAGGGTGAAACCGACGATCGGCCTGACCACCTCGCGATCGAACACCATCCTGACCACGAGGCGCACTTCCTGGCCGGACTCGATAATTGGTGGGTAGAGCGTTTGCGCCGATCGCAATTCGAAGTCGGTGATGCGTACGGCAGCGTCGCCCCAGCGGAATTCGTGTGGGTTGTAGTTGGGGCGAGACTCGTAGCCGCTGCCTTCACCGGAAAACGGCAACGTGTCTTCGACGGGCGCAGCTGTATCCCTTTCGCCTGCATCGGACGAGGGAGCATCGCTATCTCCGCTACCGAACAACAGGTTGTAGTAGGCATTGACCACGTCCTTGGGTTTGCCTTGACGCAGAACGCGGCCGCTGTCCAGCAGCTGGGCAAACTCGCAATGCTGGACGATCTGATCGGCCGAATGGCTGACCAGCAGGATCGAAGCGCCGTCGTCCTTGAGCTGTTTCAGACGCGCAAAGCACTTGGCCTGGAACTTTGCGTCACCGACCGACAAGGCTTCGTCGACGATCAACAATTGCGGATGTACCTGCGCCTGCACCGCAAACGCCAAGCGCACGACCATGCCACTGGAGTAGCTGCGTATCGGCTGGTCGATGAACGCGCCGATGTCGGCAAATGCGAGAATACGATCGAGGCTTGCATCCACTTCATCCTTGCTCAATCCGAGAATGGCGGCATTGAGATAGACGTTCTCGCGCCCAGTGAATTCAGGATTAAAGCCGCTTCCCAGTTCCAACAACGCTGCGACGCGCCCCTTTACCTGGATGCTGCCCTCCGTTGGAGTCAACGTGCCGGCAATCATCTGCAAGAACGTCGACTTACCCGACCCATTGCGGCCGATGAGGCCCACCGTCTGACCGCGACGCACCTGCAAGTCGGCGCCGCGCAGTGCCCAGAATTCCCGGTAATAGCGCCGCGAGCCGCCGACCAAGCCCTGCAACAGACGGTGTGAAGGCCGATCGTAGATGTGGTAGCACTTGCCGACTCCGCGTGCGTCGACGATCAGGTCGGCGTCGCCGGAAATTGGGCTGTCAGCGTGTGGCGCAACCTGGAGTTCAGAGGACATCGGCAAATCCCCGACGCGTCTTCTGAAAAACGAAATAGCCAAAATAGGCGAACGCCAACGCACCAAGCGTATATAGCCCCAACCCCGTCCAATCCGGCGCACGCCCCCAGAACGCGACGTCACGGGCCTCGTCGATGATGAACGTCAGGGGATTGAGGTGGAAAACGAATTGGTACTTCGGTGGCAGCGTGCTCACCGGAACGATGGCGGAGGACAGGAACAGCGTTGCCGTGGCGATCACGCCAGTCATCTGGCCGATGTCGCGCAGGAATACGCTAAGGGAAGACAGCAGCCACCCCAACCCGAGCAATCCCACTGCCAGCGGCAGAAAGACGAACGGAAGGAAGATCAGCGTCGGATGCAGCTCATGCCGCACGAGCAGGTTCAGCAGGACAAAGACCAACGAATTGGTGAAAGCGTGGAACAGTGCAGACAACACCATCGTCCACGGCAACACATCGAGCGGAAAGACGATCCGCTTGACCAAGTTGGAATTACCGATGATCAAGGTAGGCGCACGCGACAAGCATTCGGCGAACAGCCCATGCACGATCAACCCGAGGAACAGCAACATGGCGAAGTCCGCAATGTTGCCGCTGGTACCCGGCCAGCGTGATTTCAGCACGTAACCAAATGCCAGTGTGTAGATGACCAGCATCATGAAAGGACTAATCAACGACCACAGCAGACCAAAGCTCGCGCCGCGATAGCGACCAAGCACGTCACGCCTGGTCATCTCCATTGTCAGACTGGGATAGTGTAACCATGCATGAAATGGACCGGTCGGCGAAATGCGAGTCGCCCGTTGCAGCACATCGTGCATGTCAGCTCCGGAGCGCTTCATCAAGGTCGGCCCGCAAATCCCCCAAATCCTCAACCCCCACGCTCAACCGCACCAGTGCATCGCTGATGCCAAGCTGGTCGCGGCGGGCCACCGGGATGGAGGCATGCGTCATGACGGCGGGATGGTTGACCAGGCTTTCGACGCCGCCGAGCGATTCGGCCAGGGTGAACAGTTCGGTCTTCTCGCAAAAACGCTTGGCCGCCTCGAAGCCGCCCTTGAGGACGATCGAGACGATGCCGCCGAAGCCGGACATCTGGCGCTGGGCCAGTGCGTGCTGCGGGTGCGAGGCCAGGCCGGGGTAGATCACCTTTTCGATCGCAGGGTGGGTTTCCAGCCATTGCGCCAGCGCCAGCGCGTTCTCGCAATGCGCGCGCATGCGCAGCGGCAGGGTCTTGAGGCCGCGCAGCGCGAGGAAGCTGTCGAACGGGCCTTGCACGCCGCCGATGGAGTTCTGCAGGAAAGCCAGTTGCTCAGCCAGTTCGGCGTTGTCGCCGACCACCGCGATGCCGCCGACCATGTCCGAGTGGCCGTTGAGGTACTTGGTGGCCGAGTGCACGACGATGTCGGCGCCCAGGCCGAGCGGACGTTGCAGCATCGGCGAGGCGAAGGTGTTGTCGACCACGATCAGCAGGCCGTGCTTGCGCGCGATCGCAGCGATGGCGGCGATATCGACCAGCTTGAGCATCGGGTTGGTCGGGGTTTCGATCCACACCATCTTGGTGCCGGGACGGATCGCGGCTTCGAAGGCGGCCGCATCGGTCAGGTCGACGAAGCTGAAATCCAGGCCGGCGGTGCGGCGACGCACGCGCTCGAACAGGCGGAAGGTGCCGCCATACAGGTCGTCCATCGCCACCACGTGGCTGCCGGCGTCCAGCAGCTCCATCACCGTGGAGGTGGCGGCCATGCCGGAGGCGAACGCGAACGCACGCGTGCCGCCTTCCAGCGACGCGACGCAGCGCTCATAGGCAAAGCGGGTGGGGTTGTGGGTGCGCGAATACTCGAAGCCCTGGTGCTCGCCCGGGCTGGACTGCGCATAGGTGGACGTCGCGTAGATCGGCGGCATCACCGCCCCGGTGCTGGGGTCCGGCGACTGCCCTCCATGGATCGCCAACGTGGCGAGCGAGAGTGCGCGCTCGCCATCGTGGCTGGGTGTGGTGCGATTGGACATGGAGGTTCCCGGAAAAAGTGGCGGATTGTAGCAAGCAGGTCTGAATGGCCGGTGCCGCGCGTCCCATCCGGGCGCGCGGCCAGCTGCGATCACTGCACGCGGCGGCGCAGGTAATTGAGCAGGTCGATGCGGGTGATCAGGCCCAGGAACTGGTTGCCGTCCATGACGATGGCGACCTGGCCGCGGTCGAACACCGGCAGCAGCGCCTCGATCGGTGAGGCGACATCCAGGCGATCGAGCTTGCTGACCATGGCGGTGGAGATCGGGTCGCGGAAGCGTGCCTCGTCGCCGTACACATGCAGCAACACGTCGCTCTCGTCGACGATGCCGACCAACTCGCCGTCATCGATGACCGGCAGCTGCGAGACGTCGTACAGCTTCATGCGCTGGTAGGCGGTGGTCAGCAGGTCCTTCGGCCCGACCACCACGGTATCGCGCTTGTTGTACGGGCGCAGGATCAGGTCGCGCAGGTCGCCATGCTGCGGGCGCTCCAGGAAGCCGTTGTCCAGCATCCAGTAGTCGTTGTACATCTTGGACAGGTACTTGTTGCCGGTATCGCAGACAAACACCAGCACGCGCTTGGGCGTGGTCTGCTCGCGGCAATACTTCAGCGCGGCGGCCAGCAGGGTACCGGTGGACGAGCCGCCGAGGATGCCCTCCTTGGCCAGCAGCTCGCGCGCGGTGTGGAAGCTTTCCGCGTCGGTGATCGAATAGGCCTTCTTGACCCGCGAAAAATCGGAGATGTCCGGCAGGAAGTCCTCGCCGATGCCTTCGACCAGCCAGCTGCCGGATTTCTCGCTGACCGTGCCCTCTTCGATGTACTGGGTCAGGATCGAGCCGACCGGGTCGGCCAGCACCAGCTCGGTGTGCGGCGAGGCGGTGGCGAAGGCGCGCGACAGGCCGGTCATGGTGCCGGAGCTGCCGCAGCCGAACACGATCGCGTCCAGATCGTTGTCCATCTGCGCCAGGATCTCGGGGCCGGTGCCGAATTCGTGCGCAGCCGGGTTATCCGGGTTGCCGAACTGGTTGATGAAGTAGGCGCCCGGGGTCTCGGTGGCGATCTTGGCGGCCAGGTCCTGGTAGTACTCCGGGTGGCCCTTGGCCACGTCCGAACGGGTCAGCACCACCTGGGCGCCCATGGCCTTGAGGTTGAAGATCTTCTCGCGACTCATCTTGTCCGGCACCACCAGGATCAACCGGTAGCCCTTCTGCTGGGCGACCAGTGCCAGACCCAGGCCGGTGTTGCCGGCAGTGCCTTCGACCAGCGTCGCACCCGGGGTGAGGTCGCCACGCTGTTCGGCCGCCTCGATCATCGACAGGCCGATGCGGTCCTTGATCGATCCGCCGGGGTTGGCCGCCTCCAGCTTGAGGAACAGCTCGCAGACGCCGGTGTCCAGGTGCTGTGCCTTGACGATCGGCGTGTTGCCGATCAGTTCGAGTACGGAGGAATGGATCGCCATCGGAATATCGTCACTGCGTCGCGCGGGGCTTGGCCGCCCATTATCCGACGAACGGCTGGGGAATGCTCATTCAGACTGGAACCGATCGCGCCGGCCTGTGAACGGGCGGGCTCAACCAGCGCTGCGCCACCACCATCGGCCTGACTGCGCGGCCGCCAGACGGGCATCGCGCCCTGCCGCCGGGCGCGTGACACGCAGATGCGCAAATAAAGACGCGGACGGTGGCAAGCCGACGAGGAGGCCGCCACCGCCCGCGGCGGTGAACTTGTTCTAGTGGTGGGGAAGGATCAGTGGGTGAGCTGGTCGTACATCCGGGTGAGCTTTTCTTTCGCCTGCAACTTCTCGCGCTTCATCTGGCCCAAGGTCACGTCGTCGATGGGGAGCACCCCGAGTTCGGCATCCATGCATTTCTTGTTCAAGAGCTTGTGGCGTTGGTACAGCTGCTTGAACTCGGGATCGGACTTGACCAATGCGTCGATTTCGGTCTGCGGTTGCCCTTCGAACATGGCGTTACCTCCTTCACTTGAAACACTTAAAACAAGAACGCCCCGGCCGCGGGCGGCACGGGGCGCTGCTTGGGGATGGAAGACTCGCGGATCACAATGGCAAGCGCACTGGCGGAACCAAAAAGCTGTCCACCGAATTGCGTTGATACGTGCCCTTGCGTCACTGGCCCGGCCCTCCGTACTTCCAGGCAGCGGAGTGCTGCCCGGGAGTACGACCCTACGCCGGTCGCGGAGGGGGTTCAAGGCCAGAACGGCTGCTTTTGCCGTTCCCTGCCTCAATCAGTGACCGCGGTTCAACCGGGCGTCATGCCCGGGTTAAAAGACCTTAACTTCCAACCACTTGCATTACGGCGAGACAACCACCTCGGCAGCGCGCGTCTTGCTGGCGGCGGCCTTGGTGCCATTGACCTGCAGCCGTGCGCTGGCAACGCCTGCAGCCACCAGGGCATCGCGTAACGCTTCGGCCCGCTTCTTGGCGGTGGCCGCATCGCTGTCGTAGCCGACGATGCTGACCCGGCCTTTTTTGCCGATGTTCAGATACTCGGCCAGTGCCTTGGCCTGCCCCGCGGCGTCGCCGGACAGCGCGGCCTTGCCACCGAAGGCGCCACTGCCCAGCGAAAACACTTCGCCGCGGCTGTCGAACTTGGCGGACGGCAACTTGGCCCCGGCCACCAGCTCGGCCTCTTCATGCGCCAGTTGCACCGCTTTCTGCTGGGCCGCATTGAGCTTGGCGGTCTGCTTGCCGGCCACGCTGGTCAGCGCCAGCTCGGCGTCCTGGCGGGCCAGGGTTTCCTGTTCGGCCGCCTGCCGCATGCGCTCGGCCTCTTCGGCCTGGATCTGCGCCTGCACGCGCAGACGCTCGGCTTCCTGGCGCGCGCGCGAGGCGTCACGGCGGCTGGCTTCGATCAGCAGGTCGTTGCGGGTGCCTTCCAGCCGATCCAGCTCGCGCCGCGCCAGTGCGGTGCGGGCGGTGAGTTCGGCGATTTCGACCCGACGGTCGGCCAGAAACACCAGCTCATCGCGGTCGCGCCGCTTGGCCTCGGCCAGCGCCGCCACGCTCTGCTGCGCCTGCAGCCGCTCGAAGCGGGCCAGTTCATTGGTCTGCGGGTCGTTCTGCAGCGCGGCCAGGCGCCGGTTGAGCGCGTCGGCCTGCGGGTCGTCCTTGGCCGCCATTGCCAGCGACGGCAGGGTGCCCAGGCTCAGTACGCCCAGATAGAGAAGCGGACGCAGTTTCATCGGCCGGCCTCCCCGGTGTTGAGGCTGTTCTGCAGTTGCGCCACTTCCTTGCGCCGCTGTTCCAGCTGGGCGGTGACCACCGCCTCTTCGCTGCGCGCCTTGGCCAGATCGGCGTCGGCCGCTGCGCGCAAGGCGATCTGTGGCACCTGCTTGCGCTGGCGCTTGTCCAGTTGAGCCTGCTGGGCCTGCATCAGTTCCTGGCGGGCCAGATTGACCAGATCGGGTGCGTACTGGTCGGCATCGGCCTGGGTGGCGCGTTGCACGGCCTGTTCGGCGGCGGTGAGCTCCGGTGCCACCTGGGCGGCAGCAGGAGAGGAAAGAACCATGAAACAGGCGATGCCATACAGGGATCGCCGCAAGTATGCGAAGCTAGCCGTCATTAGGGGAGCCGTAGCGAGAAGTCTCGAGCACGGCCATTGTCGGAAGCCTGCGGCGGACTTGCAACGAGACGCTGCCGTTTGTTGGGGAACCATTGCGCATGGATATCGGCTACTTCCTGAAGCTGATGACCGAAAAGAATGCCTCGGACATGTTCTTGACCACCGGCGCACCGGTGTACATCAAGATCGAAGGCAAGCTCTACCCGCTCGGCAATACGGGGTTGCCGCCGGGAATGGTCAAGAAAATCGCTTATTCATTGATGGACGAAGGCCAGGTACCGCAGTTCGAGCGCGAGCTGGAGCTCAACATGGCCATTGCCCTGTCCGACGCCGGGCGCTTCCGCGTGAACGTGTTCAAGCAGCGCGGCGAGGTGGGCATGGTGATCCGCGCCATCCGCAGCCGGATCCCCAGCATCGAAGAGCTCAACCTGCCGCAGGTGCTCAAGGACGTCATCATGACCCCGCGCGGGCTGGTGCTGGTGGTCGGCTCGACCGGCTCGGGCAAGTCGACCTCGCTGGCCTCGATGATCGACCACCGCAACAGCACCACCACCGGGCACATCCTCACCATCGAGGACCCGATCGAATATCTGCACAAGCACAAGATGTCGATCGTGAACCAGCGCGAGGTGGGCCTGGACACGCACGCCTTCCAGAGCGCGCTGAAAAACGCGATGCGCGAGGCGCCGGACGTGATCCTGATCGGCGAGATCCTGGATGCCGAGACCATGGAGGCGGCGATCGCCTTCGCCGAGACCGGCCACCTGTGCCTGGCGACGCTGCACTCCAACAATGCCGACCAGACCATCGAGCGCATCCTCAATTTCTTCCCCGAGAGCGCGCACAAGAACGTGCTGATGAACCTGGCGCTGAACCTGCGCGCCGTGGTGTCGCTGCGCCTGGTCAAGGGCGTGGACGGACGCCGCCGGCCGGCGACCGAAGTGCTGCTCAATACGCCGATGATCCGCGACCTGCTGCGCCGCGGCCAGGTGCACGAGGTCAAGCAGGCGATGGAGGAATCGCTGGAAGAAGGCATGCAGACCTTCGACCAATGCCTGTTCCGCATGGTCAAGTCCGGCGAAATCGAGCAGGAGGAAGCGCTGCGCGCGGCCGACTCGCGCGATGGCCTGGCGCTGAAGTTCCGCTTGTCCGAGGGCGGCTCCGGCGAGCACGACCCGTACGCGGATTACGAAACGGCAGCAGCGCCGAAGATCAGCCACGGCTTTATCTGATCATTGGCAAGTGCGCGCTATTGCCGCGCACTTGCCCGGAGCGGCGGATTGCGCAGCGCCGTTGCCGGCGTACGAGCGGTGCGCACGGTTGGAACAGCGCAGCAGCTAGCTCCGATCAACCCATGAGTGCCGCGAGCGCGGCCGATGCCCAGTGCGCGGAGACAGCCCGCCCGCCTGCGCGCCGCCCAGCCGGCCGACAACCGCTCGCTACCGGTACCTGCCCTGCCCGGGCTGCTAGTTCGACGCGGATGTGCCCCCGCACCAGGCACACGCCTGCCGCCGATCAGGCCGGCACCGCGTCGGCCTGCATTTCCGGCCGCGCCGCAGCGAATGCCGGCAATGCCAGGCAGGCCTGTTCGATGCGCTGCAGGATCGGATACGCCGTCAGATCGACGTCGAAACGGCGCGCATTGTAGAGCTGCGGGATCAGCAGGCAATCGGCCAGGCCCGGCGTGTCGCCGTGGCAGAACCTGCCGGCATGCGGGTCACCGGCCAACTGCGCTTCCAGCGCCGCAAAGCCACGCTGCATCCAGTGCCGTGTCCATTGCTGGCGCTGCGCGGCATCCCGTTGCCATTCGCGCTCGAAAAACTGGGTGACGCGCAGGTTGTTGAGCGGGTGCACGTCGCAGGCGATCACCTGCGCCAGGGCGCGCACGCGGGCGCGCGCGGCCGGCGCGGCGGGGAGCAGCCGCGCGCTGTCCGGGAACGCGTCTTCCAGATACTCCAGGATCGCCAGCGACTGCGGAATCACCACCGCGCCGTGCCGCAACGTGGGCACCAGTTCCTGCGGGTTGAGCTGCGCGTAGACGGGTGCATGCTGCTCGCCGCCGTCGCGCACCAGATGCACCGGATGCGCGAGGTAGGCCAGCGCCTTCAGGTGCAGGCCGATGCGCACGCGATACGCGGCACTGGAGCGCCAGTACGAGAACAGTTCCAGTGGCGCGCTCATGCCCGGCCTCGCATGCCGTGTTGTGCAGACGCCCTTGCCGATGTCATGGCAGCGGCTGACGTTCGACGCGCTGTTCGATCGCACCGAAGATGCTGGCGCCATCGGCAGCGAACATCTCGATCCGCACCACGTCGCCGAAGGACAGGAACGGCGTGCTCGGGGTGCCGTCGCGCAGGGTTTCCACCACGCGCTGCTCGGCAAAGCACGAGGCGCCCAGCGTGGTGTCCTGGTTGGCGATGGTGCCGGAGCCGACGATGGTGCCGGCCGAAAGCGGCCGCGTCCTGGCGGCGTGGGCGATCAGCTGGGCGAAGTCGAACTGCATGTCGTTGCCGGCTTCCGGCGCGCCGAACCAGGCGCCATTGACGTGGGTGACCAGCGGCAGGTGCACCTTGTTGTCGCGCCAGGCCTCGTCCAGTTCATCCACGGTGACGAACACCGGCGACAGCGCCGAGCGCGGCTTGGACTGCACGAAGCCGAAGCCCTTGGCGAGCTCGGCCGGGATCAGGTTGCGCAGCGACACGTCGTTGACCAGGCCGACCAGCTGGATATGCGCGGCGGCCTGCTCGGGCGAGGCGCCCATCGGCACATCGTCGGTGATCACCACCAGTTCTGCCTCCAGATCGATGCCGTGGTCTTCGCTGATCACCTTGATCGCATCGCGCGGGCCGTAGAACCCGGCGCTGGTGGCCTGGTACATCAGCGGGTCGGTGTAGAAGCTTTCCGGCACCTCGGCATTGCGCGCACGGCGCACGCGCTCCACGTGCGGCAGGTAGGCGCTGCCGTCGACGAACTCGTAGGCGCGCGGCAACGGTGCGGCCAGCGCCTGCAGATCCAGATCGAACACGCCATCGGCGCTGCCCTCGTTGAGCGAGGCCGACAAGGCATTCAGGCGCGGCGCGACATTGCTCCAGTCTTCCAGCGCGCGCTGCAGCGTGGGCGCGATGCCGGTGGCGCGGACCGCGGTGCGCAGGTCGCGCCCGACCACGATCAGGCAGCCATCGCGGCCGCCTTCCTTCAGGGAACCTAGCTTCATGACCGTCCTGTGCTGTGGCTGATCGGTCGATTGTACGGCCTGCCGCAACAGTGGTTGCAACTGAAACAACTGACCCGTAGCCCAACCGATGAACTCGCCTTTTGTGCAGCGCGCCAAACGCGCGTACACTGGCCCGGTCTGCATGCGGCCGTCCGTTTCCCTTAGGGACAGCCGGCGAGGCCAGGATCGATCGATCCGCTCGCCCGCCCCACCCGACGCCTTTCGTGGTGCCGACAAACCCATCGCGTCTTGATTGGGTTGTTCCACCATCTCGCAGCGCGGTTCACGGGAACGCTCCGAGCCTCACTTTTTTGCATCTGCAATGCGTTTGCGCTCCGGGCCTGGCCTGGCGGCGACGCTTTACTTGGAGCTTCCTGATGTCTTTTGAATCCCTGGGCCTGGCGCCCTTCCTGCTGCGCGCGTTGGCCGAGCAGGGCTACGAAACCCCCACTGCGATCCAGCAGCAGGCCATCCCGCTGGTGT
This sequence comes from Xanthomonas sp. WHRI 7064, assembly GCF_040202355.2. Classification (NCBI taxonomy): domain Bacteria; kingdom Pseudomonadati; phylum Pseudomonadota; class Gammaproteobacteria; order Lysobacterales; family Lysobacteraceae; genus Xanthomonas; species Xanthomonas sp. WHRI 7064. The sequence continues at coordinate 4,024,787 of NZ_CP167821.1, forward strand.
TGGCAGGGCATGACCTGCTGGCCGGCGCACAGACCGGTACCGGCAAGACCGCCGCGTTCGGCCTGCCGTTGCTGCAGCACCTGGGCACCTCGCCGCAGCCGGTCAACGGCCCGCGCAAGCCGCGCGCGCTGATCCTGACCCCTACCCGCGAGCTGGCCACCCAGGTGCACGACAGCCTGCGCGGCTACAGCAAGTACCTGCGCATCCCGAGCGCGGTGATCTACGGCGGCGTGGGCATGGGCAACCAGCTCGATACCCTGCGTCGCGGCGTGGACCTGCTGATCGCCTGCCCGGGCCGGCTGATCGACCATATCGAGCGTCGCAGCGTGGATCTGTCCGGCATCGAAGTGCTGATCCTGGACGAAGCCGATCGCATGCTCGACATGGGCTTCCTGCCGTCGATCAAGCGCATCCTGACCAAGCTGCCGCGCCAGGACCGTCAGACCCTGCTGTTCTCGGCAACGTTCGAAGAGAACATCAAGCAGCTGGCGCTGGAGTTCATGCGCAACCCGATGCAGATCCAGGTCACCCCGAGCAACACCGTGGCCGAGAGCATCACCCACCGCGTGCACCCGGTCGATGGCGCGCGCAAGCGCGACCTGCTGCTGCACCTGCTGGCACAGGACAGCCGCGAGCAGACCCTGGTGTTCGCCCGCACCAAGCACGGCAGCGACAAGCTGGCGCTGTTCCTGGAAAAGTCCGGCATCAAGACCGCGGCGATCCATGGCAACAAGAGCCAGGGCCAGCGCATGCGCGCGCTGAGCGACTTCAAGGCCGGCCGCGTGACCGTGCTGGTGGCCACCGATATCGCCGCACGCGGCATCGACATCGACCAGCTGCCCAAGGTCATCAACTACGACCTGCCGATGGTGGCCGAGGATTACGTGCACCGCATCGGCCGCACCGGCCGTAACGGTTCCACCGGCGAGGCGATCTCGCTGGTGGCGCAGGACGAAGCCAAGCTGCTGCGCCAGATCGTGCGCATGCTGGGCCGCGACGTGGAAATCCGCGACGTGCCGGGTTACGAGCCGCAGACCCCGATCCGTTGGGGCAATAGCGCGCCGGGTCGTGCCGAGCAGCCGGGTGGCGATCGCGCCCCGCGCAAGAGCCACGCCCGTCGTCCGCATGGCGATGCACCGCGTCAGGCGCATGCGCATGCCGGCCCGAAGAAGCCGGGTGGCCAGCGCAGCAGCGGTCCGCGTCAGGCCGGTGTTGCCGCCGGTGCCGGTGCAGGCCGTCGCGATGGTGGCCGTGGCGGTCAGCGTCCGGGCGGCTCGCGCTGACGCCTGCGCGCTGGTTTTGGCCGGCGCCGCGGCTTGAAGTGAATTGAAAAAGCCGCCCTTCGGGGCGGCTTTTTTGTGGGCGCAGTTCAGGCGATACGCGTGATGCAGCGCGAAGGAGATGGCGCCCGAGCCTCGTGCGTGCCATCCAAAGATAGCCGCAGTTATACAGCGATCCCTAGGAATGACGGGTGGCTGCGCAAGCAACCACCGTTCGTCGCTCGCCTAGCCCTCGATCAACGCGGTATTGCGATCGATCGCCTCGCGATACCGATCCAGCACCGCGGCGGTCTGCACGATGTAGGCATTCAGATCCTCCCAGCGCCGGTCTTCCAGCGCTTCGCGGATGCCGGGCAAGGTCTTGACCTCGTATCCGGTGGCCAGGCCGGGCGCGTAGATCAGGTTCCGGTACCACGGCCGCCCCGGCAGACCGCCTTCGGCCAGCAGGGTCTGATCGATGCGTTGTAGCGAGGCATTGAGCTTGCCGCGTACGCGTGCATCCAACCCGACGCCGCGCGATGCCAGCGCATCGTCATAGCGTCTGGCACTGGTTTGCAGGCGAGTAATGGCCTGATCCAGTGCGGCGAAGTCGATCTGCGGCACCGCGGCTTTCGGCTCGAGGGCGCGTTGCGGCCGGTTCGGGTTATCGACCGCGGCATAGGCACCGGCCTGCAACAACTCGGCCTGGGTGCGGGCGGCAGTGCGGTCGCTGTCGGCCTGCTGCTTGAGCTCCTGCGCGTAGCCGGCCACCGCGTCGGCGAAGTCGCCGAAGCGTTGCGGCAACACCGGCGCGTTGGCGACGCGCAGCACCGTGCGGCCGACCGTCTGCGACAACAGCGGCAGATAGCTGAAGTCCGGGTCGATGTAGCGCGCGAAATAATCGTAGGAGTCATACAGCGAGTGATAGACACCGCTGCCGCCGCCCTGCCCGCCATAGCCCAGATCCAGCGTGGTCAGCCCCAGATGCTGCAGGAACGGGCTGTAGTCGCTGCCCGAGCCGAGTGCCTTCAGCGGCACGTCGCCGCCGGCCGCGAGCTGCTTCGCAATGTCTTTTTGCGCCGGCTTGGCGGTGGGTGCCAGCGCGTCGATGCGGGCACGGGCGCGTTGCCGTTCGAGCACGCTCACGCCGCTGTCGGGGTCGCGCAGATCCGCCGCCACGCCGTTGACCAGGCGTTGCAGCGCATGGCTGCCGCCGGCATTGAGAAAGCCGCGCCCGTTGCCGTCGGTGTTGACGTACAGCACCGCCTTGCGGCGCAGTTCGTCGGCGTGCTGTTCGGCCCATTCGGTGGAGCCGAGCAGGCCGGCCTCCTCGCCGTCCCAACTGGCGTAGACGAGCGTGCGTTTGGGGCGCTGCCCCTGCTTGGCCAGCTCACCGATCGCCTTGGCTTCGGCCAGCAAGGCGGTGGTACCCGAGAGCGGATCGGCCGCACCGAACACCCAGCCGTCGCGGTGATTGCCGCGCACCACCCACTGGTCCGGATACTCGCTGCCACGCAGGGTGGCGATGACGTTGTAGATGGTCTTGCTGCCCCACTCCGCATCCACCTTGAGATGCACGCGCGCGGTGTCGTCGCCGCCGATGCGGTAGGTGATCGGCAGCGCGCCGCGCCAGTCCTCCGGTGCCACCGGCCCGCCCAGCGCGGCCAGCAAGGGCTGCGCATCGCCCCAACTGATCGGCAGGGTCGGGATCTTCAACACGCTGCCGGCCTGGTCGATCTTCAGGCGTTTGGCGCCCTTGCTGGCGCCGACGCCCGGGGTCAGCGGATCGCCGGGATAGATCGCGAAATTGGCGACCGAGCCGCGCTGCACGCTCCATTGATTGCGCGCCGGGCCATCCGGATACGCCCGATCCTGAAAATAACCGTCGTCGCGCGGATCGGAATAGATGATCGCGCCGATCGCGCCATGCTCCTGCGCCAGCCGCGGCTTGAGTCCGCGCCAGCCCTTGCCGTAGCGGGCGATGACGATCTTGCCGCGCACATCCACGCCATTGCGCGCCAGCGCTTCGTAGTCTTCGGCGATGCCGTAATTGACGTAGACCAGATCGCCGGTGACATCGCCGTTGCCGCCGTAGATCACATACGGTGGCAGCACGTTTTCGGTCTGGGTGGAGGTGCTGTCGCCCGGCAGCGGCGGCTCCTTCAGACGCGCGACATACGGCTTGGGGCCGAGCAATTCCAGCTGCGAGCTCCTGGGCGAGGGCCACAGCACCTCAAAGGTCTCGATGCGCGCATCCCACCCGTAGCCGCGCAAGCGCGTTTGCAGATCGCGCGCGTTCTCGAGGTTATGCGGCGAACCAACGTGATTGGGCGCCGACGACCATTGCTTCAACCAACCGCGATAATCGGCGTCCTTCAGGCCGCTATCGAAACGCGCTTCCAGCGCGCGCTGCGCCTGTGCGGCAGCGGCGTCATAACCCGGCAGCGCAACGGGTTGGGCCGCAGGTTGGGCAGCGAGGCAAGGTGCGACAAAGGCCAGGGCGAGCAGCCAGGCATGCGGCGAAGACGTCATCGGAGTTCCTTGGAAAGTGTCCGGGGGCGAATGGCGATTGGGTTGAGACAGCACGCTGGAGCACGCACGCACCATCGCACGGGTGTGCATGGGCCGTGCGTATTCCGATCAGAATCGATAGTCCAGGCCCACGGTGAAATAACGCCCGCGCAGGTCGTATTGGGTGAAGTCGTAAGGCGCACGAATGCCCGGGAACGAGGCATCGACCGGCGGTTGCTTGTCGGCCAGGTTCTCGATCTTGGCGTACAGGGTCAGCTTGTCGATGCCGGTGTAACCCAGATACAGGTCGAACTGGTTGTAGTCGCCCACGCGCGATTGCACGGCAGTGGCCGCAGCGCTGGCCTTCTGGTCGTAGCCGCCGGTGTAGTACCAGGTCAGTGCGGCGCTGACGGTGCCCAGGTTCCAGTCCAGCGTGGTGGTGGCCTTGTTGCGTGGCAGCGACGGGCCGAGATTGCTGCCGGCGTAATCCTGCAACGGGCCACCGACCACGGTAGGGCGGCGGTAATCGCGCACATGGGTGTAGGCGGTATTGAGGCCGAAGTTGCCGGCTGCCTCGGTGCGCCAGCGCTGGCGCAGTTCGACATCGATCCCCGAGGTCGTCAGCTCGCTGAGGTTCTGGTAGCGGTTGTACACCGCCACCAGCGTGCCGCGCTCGTTGCGGATCACGTCGGCCGGGTTGTTGTTCTGCACGATGGTGGCGTTGTTGCCGGTGCCGACCAGATTCTCCAGTTCGATCTTGTACCAGTCCACGCTCAGGCTGGTGTCGGCCCACGGCGACAGCACCACGCCCAGGTTGTAGCTGCGCGTGCGCTCGGGCTCGAGCGCGGTGTTGCCGACGGTGAAGAAGGTCGGGTTCTGGCGCGAGCCCGGCACGTCCGGATCGAACGGGTCGACCACCGAGCCGTAGGAGATGTTGGTGCTGGCCGCATTTTCCGACAATGACGGTGCGCGAAAGCCGCGCGAGGCGGCCGCGCGCACCAGCACGGCGTCCAGCGGTTGCCAGCGCAGGCTGGCCTTGGGCGAAAACGCCTCGCCGAAATCGCTGTAGTGGTCGCCCCGCCCGGCCAGCTGCAGTTCCAGCGATCGCAGCAGCGGCAGGTTGACCTCGGCATACAGCGCCGACACCCTGCGCTCGCCATCCACCGCGGCAATCGCGGGGCGGATCTGCAGGCCCTGGTCGATCTGCCAGGGATTGTGCGAGACCAGTTCCTCCTGCCGCCACTCGGCGCCGGCAGCGAACCCGACGCTGCCGGCCGGCAGCTCGAACAGGTTGCCGGAGACCTTGGCATCGACGCCGCGCAGCGTCGATTGCGCCGGGCGCAGCGTGCTGAGGTTGATGCCATCGATCACCGACTGCGGCGTGGCGGACGGGTCGAGCAGGTTGTAGCTGCCATCGGCCAGCGCCTGCGCCAGCGTGAAGCGGTTGGCGAAGCCACCGGACACGGTTTCGTGCTCGGTGCTGCGTGCGGCGAATGCAGCCGCCTCCCAATTCCAGCGTTCGGTCTTGCCGCGCACGCCGCCGAGAAAGCGGTAGGACTGCGAGCGATTGGTTTTGACTGTCTGGCCCAGGTCGAAAAAGGTGTATTCGATCGGCACCGCGGTGCCGTACGGGTTGTACGGGCTGGAGGCCGGCAACAGGTTGGACACCGGCTCGGCCAGCCCGCTGCTGGCGTTCAAGGCGAAGCGGCCGCCTTCCAGGGTGAAGTACGGGCTGGAGCCGAAGATCGACACGCCCTTGACCTCGCTGTAGAGCGCCTCGCCGAACGCTTCGACATTGTCGCTGAGCCGGAAGGTGGCGTTGGTGTAGGCCTGATAGCGCTTGGTCGAGGGAATCAGCGTGGTGAACGGGGCCTGGTTGAAGCCGCAGGTGTCGCCGGCCAGGCCGTCGATCGGCGCGCTGGCGGTGAGTACGGTGCCGGCGGGGCAGTTGCCTTGCGCATCCAGCATCGGCACCGAGCGGCCGCCGACCAGATAGCGCGCGCCCTTGGCCGACCAGCCGTTCCAGCGCCCGCCGGGCAGGTCGGTGTAGATGCCCGAGCGGGTCAGCGCGCGCTGGTCCTGATCCAGCCGGTCGCGGTTGTAGGCGTCGAAACTGAAAAGGATGTTGTAGCCGTCGCGGTCAAGATCGCCGATGCCGCCGATGAACTTGGCGCGCTGGGTATCCATGCCGCCCTGATCGGAGGTGCCGCCGCTCAAGCCCAGCTCGGCGCCCTGGAAATCCTGCCGGGTGATGATGTTGACCACGCCGGCCACCGCATCGGAGCCGTACACGGCAGAGGCGCCGTCCTTGAGCACTTCGATGCGTTCCACCGCCACCAGCGGCAAGGCGTTGAGGTTGACGAAGGTGTCGCCCAGGCCATTGGCGGGAAAGCCGTAGTTGGCCAGGCGGCGTCCGTTGAGCAGCACCAGGGTGTTCTTCTGCGACAGCCCGCGCAGGCCAATGCCCGCCGAGCCGGACGCCCAGCCGTTGTTGGTGGTTTCGTTGGTGGCGTTGCCGGTATTGGCCGAGATCGAGCGCAGCGCGTCGGCCACGGTGACCTTGCCGGACTGCTCCAGCTGCTGGCGGTCGATCACCTGCACCGGGTTCGGGCCTTCGCTGTCGGTGCGCTTGATATTGGAGCCGGTGACGCTGACGGTGGCCAGGGTCTTGCCCGTGTCGGCTGTCGCGTCGTCGGCATGGGCAAGGGGAATCAGCGCCGACAGAACGGCAGCAGACAGCAGATAAGGCATCGGGCGCTTCACGCACGGCATCCATGAATGGGGGTTTTGCAGTGGGCCATGCGCAATCGATTAACAAAAATTACAGATCTGCATAGAGATATGACGCGCCGTGACACACGCCGCTGGCCGGACGCGGTAGAGCGCGCATCGCACTTTGTGCGGGCGACCGGGCGCGGCGCTCCGGCGCAACGCGACCACCCCGCGTTGCGGATGCCACGCCAGGGCGCAGAGACGCTGTGTCGCCGCGATCGGGTCAGCCCGGCAGGCACCGGCGCACTTACAATGGCGCGCATGGATATCTTCAAAGTCTTTACGCTCGAAGCCGCGCACCGGCTTCCCAATGTGCCGCCCGGCCACAAGTGCGCCCGCCTGCACGGGCATTCGTTCCGGGTCGAGCTGCATGTCAGCGGCGAACCCGGCGCCGAGACCGGCTGGATCATGGATTTCGGCGACATCAAGGCCGCCTTCCAACCGATCTACGACCGCCTGGACCACCACTACCTCAATGACATTGAGGGACTGGAAAACCCGACCAGCGAGCGGCTGGCGATCTGGATCTGGGACCAGCTCAAGCCGGCGCTGCCGCAGCTGAGCGAGATCGTGGTGCATGAAACCTGCACCTCCGGCTGCCGCTATCGCGGCTGATCGCGCAGCGCAGTGGTGTGACGCAAGGCCGCCTCCAGGGCGGTCTTGTCGTTTTTACGGCGGGGATAATGGATTGATTCCAAAAGGCTTTTGAGGCGATTTCGGAAATTTTCAGCAAACGTGTTGCATCGCAGCAATATCCGCGTATGCTGCAACGCAACAACGGTCACAGCCTTCCCCAAGGGGTTCGCAATGTCGGCGCAGTTCGAAAACGGCTTCAACAGCTTTGCTTCTGCAGCGGCACGCGCCAACCAGTTGGCGATGGAACACGCGGAAAACGCGTTTGGCCTGCAGCTGAAGACGCTCGAACGCAACGTCAGTGCGACCACCAGCTTCTTCGGTGAGTTTGCCCAGGCCCGCGACCTTGGCGCCTACCAGACGCTCTGGCCGAAGGGGCTGCAACTGGCCCGCGACAACCTGGAACGGCTGGCCTCGGTGAATCAGGAAGTGGTCGGACTGGGATTGAAGGCATCCGATGCGCTCGGCCAACTGGCCAAGCAGCAGTTCGAGGCCAACAGCGAGCAGACAACCAAAGGCAAGACCCGGCGCGCGTAAGCGCCAACAAAAAATTCAGCGTCTTTGCATGGGTCCCTCCCCCCATGCAATCCGGCCCGACAGATCCCTCCCTCTGTCGGGCTTTTTTATTGTCTGCGCATTGCGGTGCTGCCAATCCGACCAGGTGCTATCGCGGCGCAGGTGCACTGGAAACGCCGGGACGCAGAGCGAGTCCCCGGCGGCGCGCAAGGCTGGGACGGCATCTGGCGATCCGCGTCGCAGTGACGCGGTCGCCAGATAGCCAACGTCACTTAGACCGGCACGTGCAGCCCCAGCGACTGCGCCGCGGCATCGGCGCCCGGCCGCCAGCCGATCCGGCCCCAGCACGGCATCGCCAGGCGCTGGCGCAGCATGCCGATGTTCTCCTCGATGCGCTCCATCTGCGGGTCGACCTCGTTGGCGATCCAGCCGACGCAGTCCAGCCCGTCGGCAGCGATCGCCGCGGCGCTCAGGCGCGCGTGATTGATGCAGCCCAGCCGGATGCCGACCACCAGCACCACGGGCAGCTTGAGCGCACGCACCAGATCGGCCTGGTCCAGATCGGCGCTTAAGGGCGCAGCCCATCCGCCGACACCTTCCACCACCACCACCTCGGCCCGCGCGCGCAATTGCGCGAAGGCCTGGGCGATCGGCTCCAGCGACAGGGTCACGCCGACATCGGCGGCGGCCAGTTCCGGCGCCAGCGGTGCCGGCAAGGCATAGGGATTGAGGGTGGCGTAATCGGGTTGCGGGGCGCTGGCGGCCTGCAGCGCCAGCGCGTCCTCGTTGCGCCAGCCCTGCGGTGTGTGCTCGCAACCGCTGGCCACCGGCTTCATGCCGACCGCCGTGTGGCCCTGTCTGCGCAGTGCGTGCAGCAGCGCGGTGCTGGCCATGGTCTTGCCGATGCCGGTGTCGGTGCCGGTGACATACAACGCCGGAAGCTGCATGCGTGTGTTCCTGCGGCCGCGCCGCGGTTGCCGTGGGGGCGCGCAGCATAGCGTGCGGATCCGAACGCGCGGCTGAGTCGCAATGCCGCTGCGGATGGCCGCTGCTAAACTTCGGCCATGTTCGCAACCTCTTCGCTGACCGGCAGCAAGCCGGAACAATACGCCCAGCTCACCGCCCAGGCCCAGGCCCTGGTGCATGGCGAGCCGGACCGGATCGCCAATGCCGCCAACCTGGCCGCACTGATCTTCAATGCGTTGCCGTCGCTCAACTGGGCCGGCTTCTATTTCTACGACGGCCGCGAGCTGGTGGTGGGGCCGTTCCAGGGCTTGCCGGCCTGCGTGCGCATTCCGCTGGACAAGGGCGTGTGCGGCGCGGCTGCCAGTACCCGGCAGAGTCAGCGCATTGCCGACGTGGATGCCTTCCCCGGGCATATCGCCTGCGATTCGGCCTCGCGCTCGGAGCTGGTGATTCCGCTGGTCAAGGGCGATGCGCTGATCGGCGTGCTGGATCTGGACAGCCCGGAGCTGGATCGCTTCGACGCCGACGATCAGCGCGGCCTGGAAGCCATTGCCCAGATCTTTGTCGGCGCGCTGACGTGACCACCGAACGGCTGCGCAACATCGGCCCGAAAAGTGCGGCGTGGCTGCGCCAGGTCGGCCTGCGCACGCAGCAGGATCTGCAGGCGGTGGGCGCGGTGGGCGCATTCGTCAAAGTGCGCCGCGCCGGCTTCAAGCCCAGCCTCAACCTGCTGTATTCGCTGGAAGGCGCGTTGACCGACTGCCATTGGCAGGATGTGCCGGAAGCGCGCCGGCATGCCTTGCTGGCCGAATACGAGGCAGCCAGCGCGCTGTTGCCGGTGCGCGGCCGCGCGGTCGGTGGGCCGGTGGAAACCGTGCACTACGCACGCGCCGACAACGACGATACGCACGGCGAGATCGGCCAAGCAGACGACGACACTGCGGACCAGAGCGACACGCGCGACGATTGAGTGCCTACGCCGAGGTGTCACCGCTGCATGCGTGCGGCATCAACACTGCGATCCGCAGCAGCGTGCTTGTCGAGCGGGTTCTCCTCGAACGCCTGCTTGATGGGACGTCATCGACGCGTCGCTGCATCCCGCAACGTTGGCGCAAGCGATGCGCCCAACGTCTGGCCATGGCTAAGGCCTGGCAGCGGTTGATAGTCGGCGGTGAGGCCGGGTAACGACGACAGCAGCGCAACGAGACGTTGTGCGGCCTGTGGATCTGCGCGCGGCCGCCCCGGGCGATCCGGTTTTGCCTTGTTCGCCGATGGTCCGCCCTCGCCTGCCATCAGCGTCAGCCGACGCCTGGATGGCTGCGTGCCTGCCAAACCCTCCCGTGCATGGTCGACCACACGCTGCGCCTGCTGGACGACAAACCCATCGCCCCACCACAGCGACGGATCGACCGCGACGTAGTGCTGGAACAGCTGCGGCTGCGTCAGCAACACCTGCAGCACGAACAATCCGCCATACGAATGGCCCCATAAGGTCTGTCGCTGACGGTCCACTGCCACGCGCACTTCCACCTGCGGGCGGATGCGTGTGGCGATCAGCTGCGCGAACGCCGCCGCACCGCCAGTTCTACGCTGCGGGTCGAGCGGATCGGTTTCCACCCGCCCGTCGCTGTAGCGCGCAGGCGTGTAGTCCAGGCTGCGCCCCACCGCATCGATGCGCAATGCGCTGTCGTCGGCGATGAACACCAACACCGGCGCATCGCCTCGGATAGACAGGCTGTCGAGCAGGCGCTCATCCAGCTCCATCAGCGCGGCATTGCCATCCAGCAGATACACCACCGGATACCCCGCAGCCGGCGGCGCAGCTTTGGGGGTGGCGATGCGCACACGGTAATGGCGCTGGCCATCGGCCGAATCCAGGCGCAACGCGCTGAACACATACGAGGCACTGGGACGATCGGCGACGGTGCTGCCGATCGTGCGGCTCAGGTCCGGCTGTGCGAACGCCGGCACAGCGCCGGCGATCCACATCAGCGCAGCGGCACACCCAAGCCGCCAACGATGCTGTCGGGTCATTGCACTCTCCTGTTGCGGCGCGCACGTTCGCACGCGGCGCCGCGTCGCTGTCAGAAACCGAAACTCAGGCTCGCCCAATACGCGCGCCCGGGTTCGTTGTAGGTGGCTGCACCCGTCGCGCCGCCGGTGTTATTGGTGCCTTCGCGGAACAGACGGGTGTCGAACAGATTGTCCACACCGACGCCCACGCTGACCTTGCGGGTGATCCGGTAACGCGCACTGACGCCCCACAGATCGTAAGGGTCGCGCGTGTCGGGGGCGATGGCACCGCCGCTGGTGCTCGATTGCGTGGCCGACTCCTGCTTGCCGTAGAAGGTCCCGGTGAGCAGCAGCGACAAGGCCTGGGTCGGCTGCCAATCCAGCGTGGTGTTGACGGTGTATTCCGGGATCACCGACAGCGGTTGATCGGTCGCGGTATTCTTGTTCTCGATCATGTAGGTGACATTGGTGTTCCACTTCAGCTCGCGGCCCTGCTCGCCCAGCAGCGGCAACGTGAGATTGCCTTCCACGCCCTGCACGATCGCTTCCGATGCATTGGTCCACTGGAACACCTGCCCGCGCCGGTCGGCGGTGACACCGACCGGCGTCATGCCGGCGACGATCTTGTTGTCGTAGGCGTTATGGAAGTACGTCAGCGAGGCGTGGTGACCGGTTTGCGGTGCCCACTCGATGCCGATCTCCTTGTTGATGCTGGTCTCTGGATCGAGGTTGTCGTTGCCCTGGATATAGCAGCCCGAACCAAGATTGGGGAACAGCACCGGGCAGCCATTGCCGCGTGTGTAATACAGATAATTGGCGTTGGACTGATACAGGTTGGGCGCCTTGAAGGCGCGCGCGATGCCGCCCTTGAGCAACCAGTCGTCGCTGAGTTTGTACTGCACGTTGAGGCTGGGGCTGAGGTTGTTGCCAAACTGGCTGTGGTGATCCAGTCGCACACCGGGCGTGAGCGTCAGCCGCTCACTGGCATAGATGTTGTCTTCCAGATACACCGCGCTGAGCGTGGCCTCGCTGCGCGGGCTGCGCGTGCCGTTGGCAAGACCGGGAAAACCGCCGCCGGCGCTCACCGTCTGTGACATCGAATACGCATCGCTGAGGCGGCTCTGGCGGCGCTCGAAACCCAGCGTCAGCACCTGCTCGGCCCAGGCCTGCAACGGCATGTTGAACTCGCCGTCGATGTTGAGGTTGTCGAGCGTAGCAGTGGAATTGAGCAGGCTGGCGGCAATGGAGCCTTCCGGTCCGCCGGCCAGGCCTTCGTTGAGGCGGGTATTGTCGGTACCTTCATAGGCGGCGGTGAGGCGCGAGGTGCCGAGCGCCCAAGTGCCGCGATGGGTCAGCGAGGCTGTGCGGCGGATCATGGTGTTGGTTTCGCTGCCGAACAGTGCGCCCAGATCGGCACCGGCCAGGCCATCGGCGCTGACCGCACGATCACCGGCGTACAGATTGCCCTGGCGGCTGAAGCCGGCATCGAGTTCGATCACCTGGCCTTCCATCGGATCCCAGCGCAGCAGGCCATTGATGTCCTTGTTGCGCACGCCCTCGCGCCCGGCCGGCGGCACCGCGGCGGCACTGCTGGCAAAGCGGCGATTGAGTTCCAGCGAATCCGGATCGGTCTTGTTGAGGTTCCCGTACAGGCGGAACGAGAACGTGTCGCTCAGCGGCCCGCTGAGCTGGAAGCCGGCACGCTGGCCACCGCCTTCGGCACTGTGCTGCGGCACCAGGCCGAACACCGTCATCGAGCCGGTCAGATCGCCGGTGGGCTTCTTGGTGATGATGTTGACCACACCGCCGGAGGCACCGGATCCGTAACGTGCCGCGGCCGGGCCGCGCAGCACTTCGATACGCTCCACCGCTTCGGCCGGTACCCAGTTGGTGTCGCCGCGCGTATTGCGCTCGCCGCTGCGGCCCATGCGCACCGCATCGCGCGATCCCACCGGCTTGCCGTCGACCAGGATCAGCGTGTTTTCCGGGCCCATGCCGCGCAGATCGATCTGGCGGTTGTTGCCGTACTGGCCGGAGGCGCTATTGCCGGTGAGGTTGACGCCCGGCATGGTGCGCAGCAACTGCGACAGATCGTTGACCGGTGGGCGCCGTTCGATGTCTTCGGCGGTGATCACCGATGACCCCAGGGCCTGGCGTGCGATCTGCGCGGCGGTGACGTGCACGGTGTCCAGCGACTGCGGCTCGGCTGCAACATCTTCGGCGGATGCGCTGCAGATGCAGCTGCCGCAACCGAGAGCAATGGCCAGCACCAGCTGACGGTGGGACAACACGGGACGACGTGCAGGCGCAGACATCCATGACCGGCGTGATGCGGACATTCTCAAACCTCTCGACAGGAGATGGACCTCTGGCGACGGCTTGAGGTGACACGATGGGGGTGATGCATGCAGCGCCGCGCCCGACGCGCGTGCGCGGCGCTGACGCAGTCAAGCGTGTCCGCGCATTCTACACAGATGCGATTCATTCTCAAATCGGAACGCTGCGCTGGCACGGCCGCACGCAGGCATTGCCGCTTCCGGCAGCGCAGACGTCACCAATGCCGCGCACCGGTGGGGAACAGTACGCGTTAGCTGGCCGACGAGGCGACCAGCGTGCGAAAGGCCTTCATTCAAGGCGACAAACGCAGCCAGCCGATGGTGGTATTGGTTGCTTCACCGCCGTGCGGGCGATGCCTGCACCCGCGCTGGCAACACTGCGCGTCTTACTTCAGCGCCAGCAATTGCCGCATGTCATCGATGATGGCCACGGCACCGGCGCTCTGCACATCGAAGCCGCGCAGATAGCCGTAACGCACCATTGCCAGCGGCATTGCCGCGGCGTTTGCAGCAGCCGCATCGGTGGCCGAATCGCCGACCATCAGGCATTGCTGCGGTGTGTGCCCGAACTGTTTAGCCAGGTGCAGCAGCGGCGCCGCATCGGGTTTGCGCTGCGGCAGCGAATCGCCGCCGAGCACGCTGCTGAAATACGCAGCGATGCCCAGGTGCTCCAGCAGCGGCGCGATGAAGCGCGCGGGCTTGTTGGTGCACAGCGCCAGCGTGGCGCCGGCCTCGCGCAGGCCGGCCAATGCCTCGGCAACACCGGGATACAGCTGCGGGTTGTGCAGCAGGCTGGCCTGGTAGTGGCGCATCATCAGCGGCATCTCGGTATCGGCATCGTGGGTGCCGCCGGCTTCGCGCAAGGCGGTGGCAAGCAGCACGTGCACGCCTTCACCTATCCAGCTGCGGATCGTCGCCTCGCTGAACTGCTGCAGCCCGAGTTCCTGCAAGGTGGCATTGAGCGCTTCGGCGATATTGGGTGCGCTGTCCACCAGCGTGCCATCCAGGTCGAAGATCACCAGCGGATACGGAAACATGCGCACAGTCTCGTTGGGGGAGCGGCCTGCAGTGTACGAGCTGCGGGATTCAGGGCGCGTCACCGTGGCGCGATGCGAACAGCCGATGCCAGCCTCGATACATGCGTGGCTGCAGTCATCGCTGCATGCACCGCACGCCGCGGCCGCGGTGCAGCAGCCATGCCGCCCCGCACTCACTGCGCCGGCGGCATGTCGCCAAATAACTCGCCCTGCACCGCGCCCTCTTCCGCGTCGCTGAAACCGCTCAATCCCACCCCGACCAGGCGATAGCGCGTGTCATCGGGCAACTCCACGCGCCTGGTCAGCGCCAGCGCGATCTCCGCCAATGCCTCCAGCGAAGCCGGTGGCTGATCTGGCGTGTACGAGCGGGTCAGGATGCGGAAGTTGGAGGTCTTCAACTTGAGAACCACGGTGCGCCCGATGCGCTCGGTACGCCGCGTGGCCAGCCAGGTCTTTTCGGCCAGGCGCAGGATGTGCGGATCCAGTGCCTCCAGCGCGATGTCCTCGCTGAAGGTATCTTCCGAGGACACCGATTGCACCTCCTGATCCGGCTCGACCGGGCGCTCGTCGATGCCGCGTGCGCGGCGGTACAGGCTCTGCCCGAAGCTGCCGAAATGCGCTTGCAGCTCTTCCAGGGGACGCAGCCGCAGATCGCTGACGGTGACGATCCCCAACGCCGCCAACTTGCCATCCATCACCTTGCCCACGCCGGGAATGCGGTTCACCGGCAGCGGCAGCAGGAATGCATCGACACGACTGGGCGCGATGACGAACTGCCCGTCGGGCTTGCGCCAGTCCGAGGCGATCTTGGCCAGGAACTTGTTCGGTGCGATGCCGGCCGATGCGGTGAGCTGGGTTTCCTCGCGGATCTGGCTGCGGATCAACTGCGCGATTTCGGTGGCCAGCTGCATGCCGGTCTTGGCCTGCGTGACATCCAGATAGGCCTCGTCCAGGGACAGCGGCTCGACCAGATCGGTGTGGCGATGGAAGATCTCGCGCACCTGCCGCGACACCGCCTTGTAGCGCGCAAAATCCGGCGGCACGAATACCGCATCCGGACACAGGCGCTCGGCACGCAGCGCCGGCATGGCCGAACGGATGCCATAGGTGCGCGCTTCGTACGAGGCCGCGCACACCACCGAGCGCGCACCGCGCCAGGCCACCACCACCGGCTTGCCGCGCAGCGATGGATCGTCACGTTGCTCCACGGACGCGTAGAACGCATCCATGTCCACGTGCACGATCTTGCGCATCAAGCTGGCATCTCTCCGAAAACGTCGGACCATGATAAATCAGCCGCGTCTCACGCCTTGCGCCGCGCCATCGCGCACGCCCGGACGCGAACGGACGCAAGCGCTGGCGGGACGCTCTGCTG
Organism: Xanthomonas sp. WHRI 7064; assembly: GCF_040202355.2. Classification (NCBI taxonomy): domain Bacteria; kingdom Pseudomonadati; phylum Pseudomonadota; class Gammaproteobacteria; order Lysobacterales; family Lysobacteraceae; genus Xanthomonas; species Xanthomonas sp. WHRI 7064. The sequence continues at coordinate 4,040,205 of NZ_CP167821.1, forward strand.
CACCTGTCCGTGCGCCGATCCACGCCGAGCAGGCATGCCTGACCGTGTCCCGCTGAATGCTGTCATCTGCTCTGGATCCTGTCTGCAACACATGCTTGCCACACTGCGCAACCGGCTGAAAACAGCACGCATGCGTACGGATAAAACGTTTGATTGAACCGCGCGCCCTCATGCACCCTTGCCGGCCTCGCCTTTCGCTTCTTGCAGGAAACGTTCGTCATGACTCGTCAAAGTGCGTACTCGCGCGACCAATTGCTGGCCAGCGCGCGCGGGGAATTGTTCGGACCCGACAGTGCCCGCCTGCCCAACGACCCGATGCTGATGTTCGACCGCATCACCGAGATCAACGACAGCGGCGGCGCGCATGGCAAGGGCCTGATCCGCGCAGAACTCGACGTGCGCCCGGACCTGTGGTTCTTCGGCTGCCACTTCATCGACGACCCGGTGATGCCCGGCTGCCTGGGCCTGGACGCGATGTGGCAGCTGACCGGCTTCTTCCTCACTTGGATCGGCGCAGCAGGCCGCGGCCGCGCGCTGGGCTGCGGCGAGGTCAAGTTCACCGGCCAGGTGCTGCCGAGCGCCAAATTGGTCAGTTACGAAATCGATATCAGCCGCGTGATCAACCGCAAGCTGGTGATGGCGCAGTCCGATGCACGCATGCTGGTGGACGGGCGCGAAATCTACACGGCCAACGATCTGCGCGTGGGCATGTTCACTTCAACGGAGAATTTCTGATGCGTCGCGTCGTCGTCACCGGAATGGGCATCACTTCCTGCCTGGGCAATGATCTGGACACCGTCTCCAGCGCCTTGCGCGAGAGCCGCTCGGGCATCACCGCATTGCCCGATCATGCCGACGCCGGCCTGCGCAGCCAGGTCGGCGGTGCGGTGGCGCTGGATCTGGACAGCCTGATCGACCGCAAGCTCAAACGCTTCATGGGCGATGCCTCGGCCTACGCCTATCTGGCCATGCGCGATGCGATCGCCGATGCCGGACTGGATGCCGAGCAGGTCAGCGACCTGCGCACCGGCCTGATTGCCGGCTCCGGTGGCGGATCCAGCCAGTGGCAGGTGGAAACCGCCGATCTGCTGCGCAACCGTGGCGTGCGCAAGGTCGGCCCGTACATGGTGCCGCGCACGATGTGTTCGTCGGTCTCCGCTTCGTTGGCGACCGCGTTCAAGATCCGTGGCCTGAGCTATTCGCTGTCGGCCGCGTGTGCGACCTCGGCGCATTGCATCGGCGCGGCCGCGGACCTGATCCGGCACGGCGCGCAGGATGTGATGTTCGCCGGCGGCGGCGAAGAACTGCACTGGACCATGAGCGTGATGTTCGATGCGATGGGCGCGCTGTCCACCGGCTTCAACGATCGCCCCGCAGTGGCCTCGCGGCCCTACGATGCGCAGCGCGACGGCTTTGTCATCGGCAGCGGCGGCGGCATGCTGGTGCTGGAAGACTACGACCACGCCATCGCGCGCGGCGCACGCATCCATGCCGAACTGCTCGGCTATGGCGTGACCTCCGATGGCGCCGACATGGTCGCGCCCAGCGGCGAAGGTGCGGTGCGCTGCATGCACATGGCCATGCAGGGCCTGACGCAGCCGATCGACTACCTCAACACGCATGGCACCTCCACGCCGCTGGGCGATGTGACCGAGCTGGGCGCGGTGCGCGAGGTGTTCGGCGACAACGTCCCGCCGCTGTCCTCGACCAAGGCGCTGTCCGGCCATTCCTTGGGCGCGGCCAGCGTGCACGAGGCGATCTACAGCCTGCTGATGCTGCGCGACGGCTTCATGGCCGGCTCGGCGCATATCGATGAACTCGACCCGCGCGCCGAAGGCTTTCCGATCCTGCGACAGACCCAGGACGCCACGTTGAACACGGTGATGTCCAACAGCTTCGGCTTCGGCGGCACCAACGCGGCGCTGGTGTTCGGCCGAGTGTGAGGGCGCGGCGCCGGGCGCCGCGCGGAGTTGGGAATTGGGAATCGGTGTGCGGAGAGATCGCTCTTGCCACTCCCCGATCCCGATTCCCCACTCCCGGTTCAGCCGGCCATGCCGTTGTGCCGCAACAGCGCATCGATGTTCGGCGCACGCCCACGGAAGGCGCGGAAGTTGTCGGCCGCGCTGCGGCTGCCGCCACGCGACAGCACTTCATGGCGGAAGCGCGCGCCGGTGTCGGCCACCTGCTCAGGCGCTTCTTCGAAGGCAGCGTAGGCATCGGCGCTGAGCACTTCGGCCCACTTGTAGCTGTAGTAACCGGCTGCATAACCGCCGGCGAAGATGTGGCTGAACTGGTGCGGGAAGCGATTCCATGCCGGCGGGCGGTTGACCGCCACCTCGTCGCGCACGCGCTCGATCAGCTGCAGCACGTTGTCCTGGGTCGGGTCGAAGCTGCTGTGCAGCTGCATGTCGAACAACGCAAATTCCAGCTGGCGCACGGTGAACATGCCGCTCTGGAAATTGCGTGCGGCCAGCAGCCGGTCGAACAGGTTGCGCGGCAGCGGTTCGCCGGTCTGCACGTGCGCGGTCATCGCCTGCACGCGCTCCCATTTCCAGCAGAAGTTCTCCATGAACTGGCTCGGCAGTTCCACCGCGTCCCATTCCACGCCGTTGATGCCAGCCACGCCCAACTCGCCGATGCGGGTCAGCAACTGATGCAGGCCGTGGCCCATTTCATGGAACAGCGTGGTGACTTCGCCATGCCGGAACGTGGCCGACGTATCGCCACTGCCGCGGCCGAAGTTGCACACCAGATACACCAGCGGCGTCTGCACGCCGTTGGCGGTGTCGCGGCGGTTGCGGCAATCGTCCATCCACGCACCGCCACGCTTGCCTTCGCGCGCGTACAGGTCCAGATAGAACTGGCCGACCAGCTCGCCCTGCGCATCTTCCAGGCGATAGAAGCGCACATCCGCATGCCAGACCGGCGCGCGATCGGGCTTGACGGTCAGGCCATACAGGCTGTGGATCACATCGAACAGACCGGCCAGCACCTTGGGCTCGGTGAAGTACTGCTTCACCTCCTGCTCGGAGAAGCTGTAGCGCGCCTGCTTGAGTTTTTCGGAGGCGTAGGCCAGATCCCAGGCCTGCAGTTCGTCCAGGCCAAGTTCGTCGCGGGCAAAGGCTTCGAGCTCGGCACGGTCGCGTTGCGCATACGGCCTGGCGCGCACTGCCAGATCGCGCAGGAAGCCCATCACTTCATCCGGGCTTTGCGCCATCTTGGTGGCGACCGAATACTCCGCGTAACTGGCAAAGCCGAGCAGCTGTGCCAGCTCGGCGCGCAGGGCCAGGATACGATCGATATTGGCGCTGTTGTCCAGCGCGGCATCGCCGAACTCGGAGGCGCGCTCGGCGTTGGCGCGGTACAGCCGCGCGCGCAGCTCGCGATTGTCCGCATCGGTCTGCACCGGCAGATAGCACGGCATCTGCAAGGTCAGCTTCCAGCCCGGCACGCCGTCCTTTTCCGCGGCCGCGCGTGCAGCGGCGACCACCTCGGCCGGCAGGCCAGACAGCTCGGTTGCGTCTTCGCTCACGTACGACCAAGCATCGGTGGCATCGAGCACGTTCTGCGAAAACTTGGCGGCCAGTGCGGAAAGTTCTTCCTGGACCTGCGCAAACCGCGCCTTGGACGCATCGTCCAGCTCGGCACCGCCGAGGCGGAAATCGCGCAGCGCGTTTTCCAGCACCTTGCGCCGCGCGGCGTCGTAGTGCGCCGCTTCCGGCGCTTCGGCCAGCGCCTTGTATTGCGCATACAGCGCCAGGTTCTGCGCCAGCGCACTGCCGAAGCGGCTGAGCTTGGGCAGATTGCTGTTGTAGGCCTCGCGCAGTTCCGGCGTGTTGACCACCGCCTGCAGATGGCCGACCTGGCCCCAGGCGCGCCACAGCCGCTCGGTGGCATCGTCCAGCGGCACCACGAAGCTGTCCCAGCTGACCGGGCTGACCTGCTCGGCCGCTTTCACCGCGGCCTCGGCCTCGGCCAGCAGTTGGTCGATTGCCGGGCCCACGTGTTCGGGGCGGATCGCATCGAAGGACGGCAGTCCGGACAGGTCGAGCAGCGGGTTGGTCATGGGGCGCTCCGGCGGTGGACTGGATCAGGAATCAGGGCGAGGGGCTGGCAGACGCTGCGAGACCCGGCGGTTTTGCCAGCAGCTGATCGGATATGGCGATCATTCCAGCGCCGCACAAGGCAGCGCAGGCAGGTCGCCGCCGTTGACGGCGATGGCAATGGCCGCATCGCTGTCGGTGACGTCGATCTCGCGCGCCACGTACCAGGCCGGGTCGTAATAGCTGTGCGCATAGCGCTCGCCGGCATCGCACAGGATGGTGACGATGGAGCCGCTGCGGCCGGCCTGGCGCATGCGCTGGGCGGCCTGCAGCACGCCGACGAAGTTGGTGCCGGTGGAGCCGCCGACGCGGCGGCCGAGCGTGGCGCTGACATGGCGCATGGCGGCCAGGCTCAGGGCGTCGGGCACCTTGATCATCACGTCCACGCAGCTGGCGATGAAGCTGGACTCCACCCGCGGGCGGCCGATGCCTTCGATGCGCGAGCCGCCGGTGATGGCCAGCTCCTTGGGGCACTGCCCGTCCACCGCGCGGCAATAGCCGTCGAAGAACACCGACACTTCCGGGTCGGCGCAGAGGATGCGGGTGGCGTGGCGCCGGTAGCGCACATAGCGGCCGAGCGTGGCGCTGGTGCCGCCGGTGCCGGGGCTGCAGACGATCCAGTCGGGAATCGGATGCGGCTCCTCGGCCAGCTGCTTGAAGATCGATTCGGCGATGTTGTTGTTGGCGCGCCAGTCTGTGGCGCGCTCGGCGTAGGTGAACTGGTCCATGAAGTGGCCGCCGGTCTCGCGCGCGAGCTGGTGCGAGGCGCTGTCCAGATCGCAGGCACGCTCGACCAGATGGCAGCGGCCGCCCTGGAATTGAATCGCGGCGATCTTTTCCGGCGAGGTCGAAGCCGGCATCACCGCGATGAAGGGCACCCCCAGCAGTCGCGCGAAATAGGCCTCGGAGATGGCGGTCGAGCCACTGGAGGCCTCGATCACAGGCCGCCCGGCCCGCAGCCAGCCGTTGGTCAGCGCGTACAGGAACAGAGAGCGCGCCAGCCGGTGCTTGAGGCTGCCGGTCGGGTGGCTGGACTCGTCCTTGAAATACAGGTCGATGCCCGGAAAGCCCGGCAGGTCCATCGGAATCAGATGGGTGTCGGCCGAACGGTTGAAATCGGCCTCGATCTTCTGGATGGCGGCGGCCACCCACTGGCGCTGCGACATGGCAGGACTGTGCGGCGAAGGAAGCGCCAATTCTACCGCTGCCGGGCGCGCGGCCACGGCGGGCGGGTCATCGGGCGGACAGCTGGGAGCCGATGCTATGCTCGTCGCACCTGACCGCCCCGCCCTGACTGCCCGTGCTGCGTTGCCTGCTCCGCCTGCTGCTGTGCCTGTGCCTGGTTGCCAATACGGCTACCGGCGCGTGGGCGTCGGTGGGCATGGCGATGCCGGAGATGGCCTCGGCCGGGATGGTTGCGACCGCGTCGATGGCGCACGCGCCCATGTCGGCCGCGATGCCGTGCCATGCCGACATGCCGCCGCCGGATGCGGCGCATCCCCCCGATAAAACCCGGCACGCGCACGCGGCCGACTGCTGCAAGCTGGGCAGCTGCGACTGCCTGCAGCACTGCAGCCTCGCCTTGCTGACCCTGCCTGCGGTGCCCGCCGGCCTGCCTGGCCGCGCCACCCTGCCTGCCACCCTGGCCGAAGGGCGCGGCAGCCCGGTGCCCGAGCAACCGGTTCGACCTCCCATCGCCTGAGCGCTGACGGCTGCGCCGTCATCGGGCCCGTGCGCTTGCTGCGCGGGGTTTCTAAGCGATGTGATGCGTCCGCCTTCGGTGGTGGGGCGCAGTGGAGATGTCATGTCTTTCGATCCGAATTCTTTCGATCCCCCTTCCTGTGGCGGCCTGAGTCGACGCCGCTTCGTGCAAGGCCTTGCCCTGGGCGGCGTTGCCGCCGCCGGCGGCCTGTGGCGCAGCGATGCGCGTGCGTCCAACCCGGTGAGTACGCCGGTCCTGCGCGGCAGCAGCCAGACGCTGCAGATCGGCCGTATGCCGGTCAACCTCACCGGGCGCAGCCGCCCCGCCATCACCGTCAACCAGAGCCTGCCGGCCCCCACGCTGCGCTGGCGCGAAGGCGACACGATCAGCGTGCGCGTGCGCAACGCGCTGGCTGACCAACCCACCTCGGTGCACTGGCACGGCCTGTTGCTGCCGGCCAACATGGACGGCGTGCCGGGGATGAGTTTCGACGGCATCGCGCCGGGCCAGGAATACCACTACCGCTTCGCGCTGCGCCAGTCCGGCACCTACTGGTATCACAGCCATTCGATGTTTCAGGAACAGGCCGGCCTGTACGGTGCGATCGTCATTGATCCGCTGACACCACCGCCGTACCGGCACGATCGCGAGCACGTGGTGCTGCTCTCGGACTGGACCGACCTGGACCCGGCCGCGCTGTTCCGGCGGCTCAAGCAGATGCCCAGCCACGACAATTACGCGCAGCGCACGGTGGGCGATTTCCTGCGCGATGCGCGCGACGACGGCTTGCGCGCGACGCTGGCCGACCGCGGCATGTGGGGGCGCATGCGCATGACCCCGACCGACCTGTCCGACGTCAACGCCAACACCTACACCTACCTGCTCAATGGCGTCGCCCCGGCCGGCAACTGGACCGGCCTGTTCAAGCCTGGCGAGAAGGTACTGCTGCGTTTCATCAACGGCTCGTCGATGACCTACTTCGACATCCGCATCCCCGGCCTGCGCATGACCGTGGTGGCCGCCGACGGCCAGTACGTGCATCCGGTCAGCGTGGACGAGCTACGCATTGCGGCGGCCGAGACCTTCGAGGTGCTTGTCGAGCCCATCGGCCAGGACGCGTTTACCTTGTTCGCGCAGGACATGGGCCGCACAGGATTCGCCTGCGGCACGCTGGCGGTGCGGCATGGGCTGCAGGCACCGATTCCCGCGCTGGATCCGCGCGCCATCCTCACCATGCAGGACATGGGGCACGGCAATGGCATGGCGCATGCGGGTCACGCCATGCACGGCGCCGACACGACGCACAGCGACCCGCATGCGGCACACGCGATGGCAATGCCGATGCCAGCCGCGCAGATGCACGGGCATGCAAGCGGCGATGCGCAGCGCAAGACGCCGCACCACCCTGCCAGCGAAGACGGCAACCCGCTGATCGACATGCGCAGCAATGCCACTTCACCGCGCCTGGACGATCCTGGGGTTGGCCTACGCGACAACGGCCGCCGGGTGCTGCGCTACGCCGACCTGCACAGCCTGTTCGAGGACCCGGATGGACGCGAGCCCGGCCGCGAGATCGAATTGCACCTGACCGGGCATATGGAAAAATTTGCCTGGTCGTTCGACGGCATCGCCTTTGCCTCGGCAGAGCCCTTGCGGCTGCAGTACGGCGAGCGGCTGCGCATCGTGCTGGTCAACGACACCATGATGCAACACCCCATCCATCTGCACGGCATGTGGAGCGATCTGGAAGACGCCGATGGCAATTTCCAGGTGCGCAAGCACACCATCGACATGCCGCCCGGCACACGCCGCAGCTATCGCGTTCGCGCCGATGCGCTGGGCCGCTGGGCCTACCACTGCCATCTGCTGTACCACATGGAAGCGGGCATGATGCGCGAAGTGCGGGTGGAGGCATGAGTACGCCACGGACGCAATACATGACGCTGCTCGCACTGCTGCTGAGCGCATCGGCCACTGCACAGGAGCATCAGCATGCGGCGATGGAGTCATCCGCGCACGTCGATGGCGCACATGCAATGCAGATGGCCGACCAGGCAACGGCGGCCCAGCCGCAGACATCCATCACAACGGAGGCATCGCCGCCATCCGCGCAGCAGAGCACAGATACGATGCAGAGGGAGCATGCGCAGATGCAGCACGCGCAGCACTCCAGCACTGCATCAGCATCAGCATCAGCATTGACAAAGGCTGCTGACAGCATGCCTGCGCAACACCCAGTACAGCCCGACGCTTCGGCAGCGCCGGCATCGATGCACCACGCAGGCATGCAGCACGCCGATGTCCAGCACGCCGCACACCAGGCCTTTGCGAATCCACAACTGGACAACGCCCGGCAATCACAGGCAGACAGCGACCACGATGCAATGGAGCACACGTCGATGGATCATGCGTCGATGCAGCACGGGCAACAGCATGGGGCGATGGATCACTCCGACATGGAGCACGCGCCGCATGCCGAAGCAGTGATGCAAATACCGGCATCGCCCCCCACCGGCGCGCTGCCACGTACGCCGATCCCCGAGCCCACTGCCGAGGAGATCGCGGCGGCATTCGCCCCCTTGCAGCACCATGCGATGCACGCGCCAGGCATCAATCACTACGTGTTGCTCGATCGACTGGAAACCTTCGACACCACGCGCGGCAGTGGCCAGGACTGGGAAGCACGCGCCTGGATCGGCGGCGATATCGACCGGCTCTGGTTGCGCAGCGAAGGCGAGCGGCAGGACGGCCGCACGCAGGCCGCATCGGTGGAGGCGTTCTATGGTCACGCCATCTCGCCATGGTGGGACCTGCTGGTTGGCGCACGTCAGGACATCGGAGCGGGCGAACATCGCAGCTGGGCCGCCTTCGGCGTGCAGGGCCTGGCGCCCTACAAGTTCGAGACCGAAGCCACGCTCTATGTCGGCAGCGGCAGCCGCGCGGCATTACGCCTGGAAGGCGAGTACGAGGTGCTGCTCACCAATCGGCTGATCCTGCAGCCGCGCGTAGAAGCCGATATCGCCCTCACCGACGATGACCGGCGCGGCGTTGGCAGCGGGCTGGAGCAGGTCGAGGTCGGCCTGCGGCTGCGCTACGAAATCACCCGCCGCTTCACACCCTATGTCGGCTGGGTGCACAGCCGCAGTTTCGGCGACACTGCCCGCCGCGCTGCGATCGACGATGAGCCTGCACGCGACAGCCGGTTTGTTGCCGGACTGCGCATCTGGTTCTGAGACAACCGCTGTGCGCATGGGCCTGACCGTTCGGACTCGGTGCAGGCCCATGCCACGACCTTGAACAAGGCAGGTCGCGCTGTCGCGCACGATCGACCACAGAGCGACGCCAGACCGCCGACGCGCACGGTGCAGACATGCCGACAATCATTGCCCCGCTAACATCCACGTCCAGTGCAGCCTGACCTGCCCCCGCATTCCATCGAGGAGACCGCAATGCCTTTGACCGACCTGCAACACGTCCCCGGCGCCAGCGCCGCACCTGCCGACACTGCCGGTTTCGTGTTCAACCACACCATGCTGCGCGTCAAGGATGCGCAGCGTTCGCTGGATTTCTACACGCGCGTGCTGGGCTTCCGCTTGCTGGACGCACGTGATTTTCCCGATGCGCAGTTCAGCCTGTACTTCCTGGCCCTGCTGCCCGACGACACCGCGATCCCCGACGACGATGCCGCGCGTCGGCTGTGGATGGCCGGCATCCCCGGCGTGCTCGAACTCACCCACAACCACGGCACCGAAACCCAGAACGGCCCGGTCTACCACGACGGCAACAGCGACCCGCGCGGCTTTGGCCACATCTGCATCTCGGTGCCCGACATCCACGCCGCCTGCGCACGTTTCGATAGCCTCAACGTGCCGTACCAGAAACGCCTGGAAGACGGCCGCATGAAGCACCTGGCCTTCATCAAGGACCCGGACGGCTACTGGGTGGAGATCATTTCCAACACGCCGCTGGCGTAACGCATAACAAAATGCCCGGGGTTCCCGGGCATTCTTGTTTCAGGCACATGCGCTGTCGGTACTTCGCTCTCGAGCAGGGTATGTCGGCAGAGAAAGCCGACACAGTTGGATGCGCGCAGCGCACTTCCAGCGGCTAACGCAACCTAGCGTGCGGTCATCAGGTGAGTGCGGACGGCGCGCTCAGAACCGGAATGTACGAGTGGTACATGAGAATTCCGAGCACCGGCCGCGCCCGCCTGACGGCAGCGCAGCAGCTTTGGTAGCTCTTCCTAGATGCAGGCGCCATGCTGCGGCATGACGCGTTGCCTCAGTTGGAGGTGGCAACTGCCTCTCTATCCGGGAACCACTGCGGTAACTGCTCGGCAAATTTTGCGGCGCATTCCTCGCTGTAGGCCTGTGCGGCCTGCTTGACCAGCGCGTAGTCGTTTGCCTCCCACTCCTCTAGCGATGCGGTGCGCGGTGTGGGCGCGCAGTCCAGATTGACCGGACTCGCCTTGCGCTTCAACAGTCCGGAGCGTTCACCGCCGATCGTTACCGCGTAGCGCAGCTCGTAGGGCGACTTGGTATCGGCCAGGCTCTGGTAGACGAGCAACCAATCGGACATCAGGACCTGCAACGGGAACGGTTCTGCCGGCAGTGCTGCCGGATGCCCGGTGAAGTAGCTCTTCAGACGCGCATTGACCGCATCACGTTGCAGTTGATAACCGGGATTGCCCACGCCTTCCATCTTTTCGCCTTTCAGCTGCCCCTTGCCGAAGGCCGACACTGCGACGCCGCGCGTGAACAGGCTGGTGGCGATCTGCAGGCCCACCACTGCCCCGGTGTGCCCGCGGCGCACCACGCGCAACATTTCGTCGCCGTTGGGCAGGCCGTTGGACCCCACACGCATGCTGGCATGCAACGGCAGCTGCAACGCCCAATCCGCCGATGGTGCAATGACTGCGTCGGCATCGCCCTGCGTCTGTGCGGAGGGCTGTTGCTGTGTCTCGGCGAACGACAGCGTGCCGGCAACTGCAGCCGCGGCATAGGTCGTTGCCGTCGAAAAATCGCCGTTGGCAAATGCGGGCACCACTGCCACCGCCTCGGCACCACGGGTGGCGGTACAGAACGCGCTGGAGGCACGCATCTGCACTTCATGAAATGCGATGCCGTTGACTTGATGCACGGCCGCATCCTGGCCGTACTGCGCAACCAGCCTGGCAACGATGGCGTCCTGCTCGACAGGCTGCTGGCCGCAGACCTTGGCCGCAGCGATGCGCGACCAGGCGAACTGCAGCGCCGGATCCCACCCCATCGCGTCTTCGCCGACGAAGCCGTGGTCATAGTGATAGGCATAGATGGCCGGGTCGATGTCCTGCAAGGTCATGCCGCCCATGCCCGCATAACCGGGCGGAACATCGCTGGCCATTGCGGCCCCGCTCAGCGCCGAGATCGCAACTGCAATTAATGCTTTCATGAATTCCTTCCCCTGGAGAGCGTCGCATTGCGTGTCCCCCACGCAATGCGACATGACACTGTCAGATCGCGCGGACAGCGATCAACGGCACAGTGCTTTGGTCCATCAGACAACGGTCCGCAGTCGGCTAGAACGCTCAGTTGCGAACTTAGTGTGAGCGCATCATGCGCAATTGGCAGTCGGGGCGGTCCCCACAGCTGTAGGGACGGCCCCGGAAGTGGCGCTTATCTAGGCATGCAGCAGCCCGCCGCGACTGCGCTGCCACTCGCGCGGCGGGCGCAGCGCCGCAAGCGTGCTGACCAACTCGCGATAGGTGGCGGCCAACTGCGCGAACAGACCTGCATCGCTGTAACGCGTGTCGGCCACTTCGAAATACGCGCCGCGGCCCAACTCGATGAAGTAGTCGACGCTGAGCCGCCGGCGCTGTGCAATGCCGGGAAACAGGCCTGCAATCAGCAGGCATTGATCTCCGATGTCGCGCAATGCATCGGCCCGCAGACTGCCGATCTGGTCCTGCGCGTGCAACCAGGCCAGGGCCTGCGTACGCGAAAACAGCTGCGCATCGCGCTGCAGGCGCAGCAACACGAAGACCAGATAATGCTCGCGCGATTCGTCCAGCGGCTGTGCAATCCGCTGCCCTGCCTCACGTACCAACGCCTGCCACAATTCCGCCGGCGCGCCCTGTTTGAAAGACTCGTGCATACGTCCTCTGCGTGATGGGACCCTCGCAGGAAGCGTATGCATAACCTGGGCCATCGCGTTGGCAGCCGGGCCCGTCGTCTGCCAATCATCCACCGCAGTGGGATCGCACAATGGGTTGCCCACTGAGCAGCGCCTTGCACGGCGCCGGTCAACCGCTACACGCGACCGAGCCCACTGCCGCTGCCGGGCGCGTCATCAGGGACGCAACACCAGTGTCTTTCGCGCTTCACGATTCACGAGCCACGTGAGCAATGCACCCGGCACAAGAAACCCCAGCGTTACGAGCAAGCCATGCAGCAGATGTGTCGCCGGCTCGTCCAGCACGGCGATGTGCTTCATCGGAGACAGCCACGGGGAGAGATTGAAGAACGCGACCGTCAAGACGACAAGCGGCCAGTTCCAATTCACCCCCCGCTTGCGCGCCGACTGCCAGGCGTAGGCGGCCAGCACCGCAACAAAGATTCCTTCGATCACCCACGAGGCAGTTCCCAGCCGTCCCCACAGTCCCAGGCCAAGGTGGGTCTGTGAATGCGGCAAAAGCGCCAGGTCATTGTTGTGCATCGGCCAGTCGGCGAAGAAGTGAGAGAAGGACGCGATGAACGCCAGGACGGCAACGCGCCTGTCTTTCCAGAAGAAACCGGCCCAGACAACCGACCACACGACCGCCGCCAACAGCGAATGATCCCAGTCGATGAATGTCAGGTCGAAGAACAGATAGGGGCCTGCAGCGAGGTTGGGCGTTACCAGATCCCAGCCAAGCATGATGAAGATGCCGTCCAGGATGTCGAGGAAGCCGACGCCCAGCAGGAGAGGAAGCGTCGGGGTACTCGGAAAGCGCGCTTTCAAGGCCAGTCCGATCGCAAAGTGACCCACATACATGGCTGGTGCTCCAAGGATTAGGCCTGCATGGTGCCCCCGTTGAACCCGCCAGACTGTAAAATCAGAACAGTTCGACCACGGTCCCGGCCATGCCCGACGATGGCACCCTGAGTCCAGAGATTGCAGAGATTTTTCTCTCCCAGGCGTCGGCTCGAACGTTTGTTGCGGGCCAGCGGATCTTTGATCTGGGCTCCACCCCTGCCTGCATGTTCGGCATTCTCAGCGGCGCGGTCCGGGTCTCGCTGGAGCCGATGCAGCTCAGCGAGAGGCTGTCGCTGGTGCTTGGACCAGGCCAGTGGTTTGGGGAAGTTCCACTACTGGATGCGCGGGCACGGGCGTTCAGCGCGGTGGCCCACGGACGTAGCAAGATCGCCGTCGTCTCGACTGTCGCCTTCAACCGGGTGATCGCATCCAACCCGGCGGCGCTGCTGGCCATCACCCGCCTGGTGCGCTCACGCTATCGGCAGACCCTGAACTGGATTGAAGCCAATCAGGCACGTTCGCTCGAACGCCGGCTGGCGGCCCAGCTTCTCACTGCCCAACCCAGCATCCGCATGCCACAGAGTGCTCTTGCCGATAGGCTGGGCGTCTCCCGTCCTACCGTGAACCGGCTGTTGAAGGCCTGGAAAGCCCAAGGCTTGATCGACGTTGGCTACGGCAAGGTCAATGTGCTGAACGCGGACGCTCTGGCAGCGATCCTCGCAGGGGAACGAGAGCGCGACTAGCGCCCCTGGATGCCGAGTCGCGCCTCAATGGTCAGGCCAAGCCCCCTCGCATAACCAGCATGCGCCATCCAGTCTGTGGGTGACACGCCGCGAGTCGCGCTGTGGAAACGCGAAAGGACGGGAGCAATGACGCACCCCGCCCTTCTGCATTTTTCATGTTGGACGAATCGGTACCTACACGCCCATCACCCGTCAGCGCCAGTTGGACGAATGACTCTCCAGTTACCGATCGTCATCTCCGACCAAGCACGATGCCGGGCTTGTGCCGCTACTCCACCGTCACCGACTTGGCCAAGTTACGCGGCTTGTCTACATCGGTGCCGCGTGCCAGTGCGGTGTGGTAGGCCAGCAACTGCACCGGGATGGTGTGGATCACCGGCGACAGCACGCCGGCGTGGCGCGGGGTGCGGATCACGTGCACGCCTTCGGACTCGCTGAAGTGGCTGTCCTGGTCGGCGAACACGAACAGCTCGCCGCCACGTGCGCGCACTTCCTGCATGTTGGATTTGACCTTCTCCAGCAGCCGATCGTTCGGCGCGATCACCACCACCGGCATCGCTGCGTCCACCAGGGCCAGCGGGCCATGCTTCAACTCGCCGGCCGGATACGCTTCGGCGTGGATATAGGATATTTCCTTGAGCTTGAGCGCGCCTTCCAGCGCGATCGGGTAATGCAGGCCGCGGCCGAGAAACAATGCGTTTTCCTTGACCGAAAAACGCTCGGCCCAGGCCATGATCTGCGGCTCCAGATTCAGCGCGTGCTGCACGCTGCCCGGCAGGAAACGCAGCTGTTCCAGATACTCCGCTTCCTCGGCCTCGCTGATGCGCCCCTGCAACTTGCCCAGCACCATGGTCAGCTGGAACAACACCGCCAGCTGGGTGGTGAACGCCTTGGTCGAGGCCACGCCGATCTCGGCGCCGGCACGTGTGTAGCAGACCAGTTCGCTGGCGCGCGGGATCGCGCTTTCGGGCACGTTGCAGATCGACAAGGTGTGCAGGTGCCCCAGCGATTTGGCGTATTTCAGCGCCTCCATCGTGTCCAGCGTTTCGCCGGATTGGGAGATGGTGACGATCAGGTGCCTGGGATTGGCATAGGCGGCGCGGTAACGGTATTCGCTGGCGATCTCCACGCTGCACGGCAGCCCGGCGATGGCTTCGATCCAGTAGCGCGCGGTCAGACCCGCGTAGTAGCTGGTGCCGCAGGCCAGGATCTGCACGCCTTCGATGTCGCGCAACACCGCTTCGGCATTGGGCCCGAACAATGACGCAGGGAAGCCCTTGGCATCGATCGCCGCCTCGATGGTGTCGGCCAGCGCACGCGGCTGCTCGTGGATTTCCTTCTGCATGAAATGGCGGAACGGGCCCAGTTCCAGCGATGCCAGCGACACATCCGACAGGTGCAGCGGGCGCTCGACCGGCGCGTCGTTGCCATCGAAGATGCGCACGCCATCGCGGCGCAGTTCGGCGGTGTCGCCCTCTTCCAGGAAAATCACCTGGCGGGTGGCCTGCACGATGGCCGAGACATCGGAAGCGACGAAGTTCTCGCCCTCGCTCACGCCGATCAGCAGCGGGCAGCCCATGCGCGCGCAGACGAAGCGCTCCGGTTCGGCCTGGCTCATCACCGCCAGCGCGTAGGCACCGGTGAGCTCCTTGACGGTGCGCTGCAGCGCGGTCAACAGGTCGCCTGCGCTGCCCAGATGGTGATGGATCAGGTGCGCAATGACTTCGGTATCGGTCTGCGACTCGAAGGTGTAGCCCAGCGCACGCAGCTTCTCGCGCTGCTGTTCGTGGTTTTCGATGATGCCGTTATGCACCAGCGCCACGCCGTCACTGATGTGCGGGTGCGCATTGGCCTCGGTGACGCCGCCATGGGTGGCCCAGCGGGTGTGGCCGATGCCCAGCGTCGCGCCGAACCGCTCGGCCTGCGCCGCCTGCGCCATCTCCGCCACGCGCCCGGTGCGGCGCACGCGGCGTACCTGCGCGCCATCGAGCACGGCGATGCCGGAGGAATCGTAGCCGCGGTACTCCAGACGCTTCAGTCCTTCGATCAGGACCGGGACCACATCGCGCCCGGCGATCGCTCCGACAATGCCGCACATAGGACAACCCTTGAGGACGAAGCCGGGCATTTTAGCGTGTCCGCTATTGTCCGCTGCATGACCATGCCCGGACAGCGTGTCCGCACCAGTGTCCGCGGACACTGCGGACACTGGCCGCAAACATCTAAAAACTAATGCATTCAACGACTTGGAGGTTGGCACACGTCCTGCTTTATCGCAGTGACGCCACCGAGCCAGCCGACCATGATTCGCGATACTTCCGCCCAGGACCAGGTTCTCCGTACACCCGCCCAGAGCGCGCCCTGGCGCCGTTGGCTATGGCCCGGCATCGCGGTGGTCGCCGTGTTGGCCGGCATCGGCTGGGCGGTCACCGCGTGGAGCGCCGGCAGCCGCTCGTTCGATGCCAGCCGGGTGCGGATCGCCACGGTCAGCCAGGGCGACCTGGTGCGCGACATCGCCGCCGACGGGCGCGTCATCGCCGCCAACAGCCCCGTGCTGTACGCCATCTCGGCCGGCACGGTGACGCTGAGCGTGGTGGCCGGCGACGTGGTCAAGCAGGGCCAGGAGCTGGCCCGCATCGACAGCCCGGAGCTGCGCAGCAAGCTGGCCCAGGAGCAGGCCACCCTGGCCGGGCTGGAAGCCGAGTCCAGCCGCGCCGCCCTGGACGCCACCCTGGCCCGCGCCACGGCCAGCAAGCTCACCGATCAGGCCAAGATCGACAAGCAGGCCGCCGCGCGCGACCTGGAGCGCTACCAGCGCGGCTACGATGGCGGCGCGGTGCCGCAGGTGGAGCTGGCCAAGGCGCAGGACACCTTGAAGAAGACCGACATCGACCTGCAGCACGCCGAGCGGGATGCGTCGCTGAAGAGCCAGGGTGCAGACCTGGATTCGCGCAACAAGCGCCTGCTCGCCGACCGCCAGCGCGCGGTGGTGGCCGAAGTGCAGCGCCAGGTCGATGCGCTCACGCTGCTGTCGCCGTTCGATGGCCAGGTCGGCCAGGTGCAGGCGGTGCAGCACACCCAGGTCGCGGCGAACGCGCCGATCCTGGGCGTGGTGGACCTGTCCAAGTTCGAAGTGGAGATCAAGGTGCCGGAAAGTTTTGCGCGCGATCTGGCAATCGGCATGCCGGCGCAGCTCACCAGCGGCAGCGGCGAGCCGTTCCCCGGCGCGATCTCGGCGGTGTCGCCGGAAGTGGTCAATGGCGAAGTCACTGCGCGCATCCGCTTCGCCGACAAGCAGCCGCCAGGCCTGCGCCAGAGCCAGCGCATGAGCGCACGCGTGGTGATGGACACGCGCCGCAACGTGCTCAAGGTCGAGCGCGGCCCGTTCGTCGAACAATCCGGCGGCAGCTACGCCTACGTGATGGATGGCAACACCGCGGTGCGCCGGCCGGTGCGCATGGGTGTCAGCAGCCTGGGCGAGGTGCAGGTGCTGTCCGGGCTGCAGGTCGGCGACCGCGTGGTGGTCTCCGGCGCAGACAACTTCGGGGATGCACCGCGCGTCACCGTTCACTAAAGGCGGACAGCACACCTGCTGCGCAGCCATCAGGCTGCTTGCCACGGTTTGTCAGCCACTCTCAACCTCTTTCGCACACACCTTCTTCGTAAAGGAATCGGCAATGCTCAAGATGCAATCGGTCTCCAAGGTCTTCCGCACCGAACAGGTGGAAACGCACGCGCTACGCTCGCTGGACCTGCATGTGCGCGAAGGCGAATTCGTCGCGGTCACCGGCCCCTCCGGCTCGGGAAAGACCACCTTCCTCAACCTGGCCGGGCTGCTGGAGACCTTCACCAGCGGGCAGTACCTGCTTGATGGCGAAGACGTCAGCCATCTGTCCGACGACGCGCGTTCGCGCCTGCGCAACCGCAAGATCGGTTTCATTTTCCAGGGCTTCAACCTGATTCCCGATCTCAACCTGTTCGACAACGTCGATGTGCCGCTGCGCTATCGCGGCATGGCCGCGGCCGAGCGCAAGCAGCGCATCGAAGAAGCCTTGACCAAGGTCGGCCTGGGCTCGCGCTTGAAGCACTACCCCACCGAGCTGTCCGGTGGTCAGCAGCAGCGCGCCGCCATCGCGCGTGCGCTGGCCGGCAGCCCGCGCCTGTTGCTGGCCGACGAACCCACCGGCAACCTCGACTCGCAGATGGCACGCGGAGTGATGGAACTGCTGGAAGAGATCAACAGCCAGGGCACCACCATCGTCATGGTCACCCACGACCCGGAACTGGCTGCACGCGCGCAGCGCAACGTGCATATCGTCGACGGCCAGGCCACCGACCTGGAACGCAACCCCGCCCTGATGCGCTCGCGCGACAGCGCCGCCACCCTGGCCGAGTAAGAGGCACATCCCATGTTCGGCTACTACTTCAATCTTGCCTTACGCAGCTTCCGCCGCAACAAGGTGCTCACCGCGCTGATGGTGCTGGCCATCGCACTCGGCATCGGCGCCAGCATGACCACCCTGACGGTGTTCTATGTGCTGTCCGGCGATCCGATCCCGCAGAAGAGCGACCGGCTGTTTAGCGTCCTGGTGGATCCATACCCCAAGGCCGGATACCAGCCGGGAGAAGAGCCTGGCGACCAGGTCACTCGCTTCGATGCCGAAGCGCTGCTGCGTGAAAAGCACGCAAAACGCCAGGCGCTGATGACCGGCGGAAGAGTGGCGATCGAGCCAGACAAGAGCGGCATGACCGCCTTCAAATCAGAAGTTCGCTTTACCTCGGCCGATTTCTTCCCGATGTTCGAAACGCCTTTCCTGTATGGCCAAGGCTGGTCAGCAAGTAGCGACGAGGCGCACGAGCGCGTTGCGGTAATCACCCAGGAACTCAACGACAAGCTGTTCGACGGCGGCAACAGCATCGGCCGCGATTTGCGCATGGACAAGAACACCTTCCGCATCGTTGGCGTTCTCGCTGACTGGAAGGCCAATCCGCGCTTCTACGATCTCAGCAATAGCTATGGCTCAGACGAGCAAGTGTATCTGCCGTTTTCAGTGGCGATAGATCTGAAGATGGATCACTACGGTGGTATGAATTGCTACGGCAAGAGCGACAACAGTGATCAAACCGCGCTCAACGCGTCCTGCACCTGGATGCAGTATTGGGTGGAGCTGGATAGCCCAGCGCAGGCTGGCGACTACAAAGCCTATCTGGATAACTACTCCGATCAGCAGCGCGCTGCAGGGCGTTTCGAACGTCCGAACAATACCCGCCTGCGTAACGTGATGGAGTGGCTGGATTATAAGGAAGTGGTTCCTGGCGACGTTCGCCTGCAGCTGTGGCTGGCGATGGGCTTTCTACTGGTGTGCCTGCTCAATACTGTTGGCCTGTTGCTAGCCAAGTTCCTGCGCCGCAGTGGAGAGATCGGTGTGCGTCGTGCCCTGGGCGCCTCACGCGGCGCCATCTTTGCGCAGTGTCTGGTCGAAGCCGGAACCATCGGACTTGCGGGCGGTATTACAGGGCTTGGGCTGGCATGGTTGGGCTTGTGGGTGGTGCGCCAACAACCTGTCGACTACGCCAAGCTTGCGCACCTGGATCCGAAGATGCTGTTGCTCACCTTCGCATTGGCGCTGGTTGCCAGCCTATTGGCCGGCTTGCTGCCGTCCTGGCGCGCCATCCAGGTTGCACCCGCACTGCAGCTCAAGGCGTCCTGACCACCACGCCCGCCGCGCTGCGGCGGGCACGGCCTCTCATCGAAGGTACCACCCATGGACATCCGCCCCATCATTTCCACGTTGCGCCGTCACAAGACAGCAGCAGCGCTGATCGTGCTCGAGATCGCACTGGCCTGCGCGATCATCTGCAATGCCATGTTTCTGATCGGCAACCGCATTGAAACGCTGCAGCAGCCCAGCGGCATCGCCGAATCGGAACTGGTCAGCATCCAATTGGGAGGCATCGGCACCCAGGTCAATGCAGAAGCGCGCACGCGTGAGGATATGGCAGCACTGCGCAGCCTGCCCGGTGTACGCGGGGCGACAGCAATCAATCAGATTCCCTTCGTCAATTATTCCTGGAACAGCAGCATCTCCCTGACCCGAGAGCAGGAGCGTCAGACGCTCAATGCTGCGCAATACATGTCGGGCGAAAGTGCTGTGAGCACGCTTGGCCTGCAACTGGTGGCAGGCAGGGATTTCACTGCAAACGAAATCATTGATATGGAGCAGGCGAATAACGACAGGTCTCTCGATAAAAAAGGCATTTCGGTGATCATCGCGCAGACCATGGCCGACAAACTGTTCCCGACCCAACCTGCGTTGGGCAAGACAATTTACGCGGGCGAGACGGCGTTACACATAATCGGCATCGTGCAGACACTGGCACGCCCCAACAACAGCAATTCCAATGGCGTCAACCAGAGCAATTACTCGATGCTGCTGCCAATCCGCATCGATTACACCTCAGGCCAGTACATGATCCGTGTGACCGATCAGACGCGTCGCGCAGAGGTGTTGCAATCTGCGGTCGCCGCATTGATGAAGCTGGACAACAGCCGGCTGGTGCTGAAGCAACAGACCTATAGCGAGATCCGCGAGGAATACTTCCAGAACGACCGCGCCATGGTCTGGCTGCTTGGTGCGGTCTGCATCGCGCTGCTGATCGTCACCGCGCTGGGCATCGTCGGCCTGGCCAGCTTCTGGGTGCAGCAACGCACCAAGCAGATTGGCATTCGTCGTGCACTGGGTGCCACACGCGGCCAGATCCTGCGCTACTTCCAGATCGAGAATTTTCTGCTCGCCTCAGTCGGTATCGTGCTCGGCATGTTGCTGGCGTACTCGATCAATGTCTGGCTGATGGCCCGCTACGAATTGCCGCGCCTGCCGGTGCTGTATCTGCCGATCGGCGCACTGTTGCTCTGGGCGCTGGGCCAGATCGCCGTGTACTGGCCCGCACGGCGTGCCGCGATGGTGCCGCCGGCGGTGGCCACACGCAGCGCGTGATGCGCACGCTGCGCGTCAGCGGTCGCTGTCGACCCACTGACGCGCAGCACACAGCACACAGTGATGTTGCTTAGATCCTGCGCGATGGCAGCATCGCCACAAGTGACTTGGCCGTCGGCCGCCTGGGCAATGCCGATTTTGTCACCACCGCCCTGTCTACCAAGGCGCCTGTGTCGCAGGCCCCTGCCCCGTGCTGATATCCAGCGTTGCGCCTGGATCTGCACTTGAGCTCGGCATCGACGCATGTCCGCTGCCAACCTCATCGCACCGATCAGGCGATCACTGCAGTGCCGCAATCAGCTCGGTCTGGCAAAGGCCAGTCAGGCACCTACCCTTCCTATTGCTCGCACAGTTCCGCCACGCGCCGAATCCTGTTCTGATAGCCCTTCCCTCCCGCGCCTTTCACCGAGCACCGCGATGCCGCAGATCCTGATCATCGACGACAACACCGCTGTGGCCACTGCGCTGGAGGTGCTGTTCTCGCTGCACGATATCGAGGCGCGGCATGCGCACTCGCCGCAGGCCGGGTTGGCGCTGCTGGACGAGCAGGGATTCGATCTGGTGATCCAGGACATGAACTTCACCGCCGACACCACCTCCGGCGAGGAAGGCGAAGCGCTGTTCACCCAGATCCGTCAGCGCCACCCGGACCTGCCGGTGATCCTGCTCACTGCCTGGACCCACCTGGGCAGCGCGGTGGGCCTGGTCAAGGCCGGTGCGGCCGACTACATCGCCAAGCCCTGGGACGACACCAAGCTGCTGACCACGGTCAACAACCTGCTGGAGCTGTCCGAAGCCCGCCGCGAGCTGGAACGTCGGCGCGAGCGCGAGCGGCGCGGTCGCGAGCAGCTGACCCAACGTTACGACCTGCGTGGCGCGGTGTTCGCCGACCCCGCCAGCGAACGCGCGATCGCGCTCGCCTGCCAGGTCGCACGCTCGGATCTGCCGGTGCTGATCACCGGCCCCAACGGCAGCGGCAAGGAGAAGATCGCCGAGATCATCCAGGCCAACTCGCCGGCCAAACACGGCCCCTTCATTGCGCTCAATTGCGGCGCATTGCCGGGCGAACTGATCGAAGCCGAACTGTTCGGCGCCGAAGCCGGCGCGTATACCGGCGCCAACAAGGCGCGCGAAGGCAAGTTCGAAGCCGCCGATGGCGGCACGCTGTTTCTGGACGAAATCGGCAACCTGCCGCTGGCCGGGCAGATGAAGCTGCTGCGCGTGCTGGAAACCGGCCGTTACGAGCGGCTGGGCTCCAACCGTGAACGCCACGCCAAGGTGCGGGTGATCAGCGCCACCAATGCCGACCTGCAGGCGATGATCCGCGATGGCAGCTTCCGCGAAGACCTGTATTACCGCCTCAACACGGTGGAAATCGCGCTGCCCGCCCTGGCCGAACGCCCCGGCGATATCGGGCCGTTGGCCGAGCACTTCCTCGCCGGCGAAAAACCCTTGTCCACGCAGGCGCGCGATGCCCTGCAGCGGCACGCCTGGCCCGGCAACGTGCGCGAGCTGCGCAACGTGCTGCAGCGCGCGTCGCTGCTTGCGCAAGGCGTGCGCATCGAAGCCGGCGATCTGAACCTGCCGCGCGCAGCCGTGTCGCGCCCGGCCGCGCCGGCAACCGGCGAGCCGGATCGCGCCCGTATCGAACAGGCACTGGCGCGCGCGCAGGGCGTCATCGCCCAGGCCGCTGCCGAGCTGGGGCTGAGCCGGCAGGCGCTGTACCGGCGCATGGACCGCTACGGCATCACTTCGGAATGATTCCCGACATGTGGCAACGTTCCTTCACGTTCTCGCTGTTCTTGCGGCTGTTGCCGGTGCTGGCGCTGGCCGCCGCGCTGCCCTGGTTCATGGCGTACTGGATGGACCGTGGCTGGCAAGTGGCTGCGGTATCAGTGGTGGTGCTGCTGTCGGCCATGTGGTTCAGCCTCAGCCGCGCCACTGCGCCGATGCGCTCGCTGTTTCGTGCCCTGGCCGGCACCACCAGCAGCTACCGCGATGGCGAATACAACTTCGGCGTGTACTGGCGCGGCAACGACGAGCTGGCGCAGCTGGTGCAGGCGCACGCGGAACTGGGCGAGGTGCTGCGCGCGCAACGGCGCAACCTGGTGCAGCGCGAACTGATGCTGGACACCATGCTGCAGAACACCCCGGTGGCGATGCTGCTGGTGGTGGCCGGTGGCGATGGCGTGCGCCGCATCGGTTTTTCCAACAACGCCGCACGCAAGCTGCTGCACGATGGGCGCAAGCTCGAGGGCCAGCACCTGGACGACGTGCTGGCGCGCATGCCCGGCGAGCTGCGCGATGCGCTGGCCCGCGGCGGCGATTGCCTGTTTGCGGTCCGCGAGGACGGCGATGACGAAGACGACGAGCAGATCTATCACCTGTCACGCCGCAGTTTCCATCTCAACGGACGCGGTCACGAGCTGCTGCTGATCCGCACCCTGACCACCGAGCTGCGGCGCCAGGAAGTGCAGACCTGGAAGAAGGTCATCCGTGTGATCAGCCATGAATTGAACAATTCGCTCGCGCCGATCGCCTCGCTGGCGCATTCCGGCGCCGAGTTGCTGCGCCGCGAACGCACCGACCGGCTCGGCACGGTGTTCGAGACCATCGAAGAACGCGCACGTCATCTGGAAGGCTTCATCCGCGGCTACGCCCGCTTTGCCAAGTTGCCGCAGCCGCAGTTGCAGACCATCGAATGGGCACCGTTCCTGGAGCGTTTGCGGCAGCAGATTCCGTTCCAGCTGCAGGGCGCACTGAGCGACGTTTCCAGCCGCATCGATGCCGCGCAGATCGAGCAGGCGCTGCTCAACCTGCTCAAGAACGCGCACGAAGCCTGCAGCGAAGCGCAGCCGCCCAACAGCGATGTCGCCGTGCGCGTCACGCGCGTGCCGCAATGGCTGCGGATCGAAGTGCTGGACCGCGGCAACGGCATGAACGAGGCCGTGCTGCATAACGCACTGATGCCGTTCTACTCGACCAAGCGCAATGGCACCGGGCTCGGGCTTGCGCTCACCCGCGAGATCGCCGAAGCGCACGGCGGGCGCATCTCGCTGCATAACCGCGAACACGGCGGGTTGTGCGTCACCTTGCTGCTGCCGGCTGCGGCGGCCGGCTAGTTGCCGCGCATCGTCCCGCGTTCTTCAATCCGCGCTTGCTTCAACGCACCGCAGGCATCGTCGGCACCGCTGGTGCGGGTGGCGGCGATCGCGCCGTAATAGCCGGCTCCCACGGTGTTGTCGACGAACTGCCCGCCTTGCGACGGACATTCGCCATCGGGCTTGATCCAGTCCGAAAACGCCGCGTACTTGCCGGCCCGGACGAAACGGTTGGCCGCCACGTAGGTGTTGTCGGAGGCATCGCGGGTACGCACGGCATCGCCGTTGACGTCGGTGAAGGTATTGCCTTCGATACGGTTGCCGGACGAGTGGCGCGCCAGGTAGATCGCGTGCACGAAACCCGAGGTCCGAGTATCGTTTTCGATCGACACGAAGCGATTGCGTTCGATGCGGTTGTCGCGCGAGTTCTGCAGGCGGATCGCCGCGAACGAATAGGCGGCCTCACTGCTGCTGCCATGGACACCGCCGATCCGTTCGAAGGTCATGTTGCGGATGATGTTGCCGCTGTTGCCGTCCGCGCTGCGCTTGCTGCTGCCCAGGTCCATCGCCATCCAGTAGTTGCTGACCTTCAACCCGATGAAGGTCAACCGGGTGGCAGCATCGCCGCCGCCCTTCAGCGTGAACCAGGTCGCGCCACCGCGCCCGTCGAACCACGGTGGCGCGGCTGCGTCGGACGCGGCGATAAAGCGAATGGGCGCCCCGTTGGTGAACGTCCATTGCACCGACTGCCGCAGATACGTGCCGGCGGCGATCACCACGTCCACCGCGCCGCTGGGCCGCTGCTCCAGCAGCCGCTGCTGGGCGGCCGCCAGACTCCGCACCGCGGTCGTTGCGCTGGTGCCTGCCGCCGCATCGTTGCCGTCCGGTGCCAGATACAGCCGGTACGTCTGCGCATGGGCCGCAGCTGGCAGCACTGCCGCCAATAGCAGCAGCCATGTCACCAGCAACGCGCAACGTGGCGTTCGCATCGTCTACCTCCTGAGCCATCGTGACGGGCATAGCCTATGCATGGCATCGCTTTACAGCAGCTGTGCGCGCTGCAGCGACGTGCAGCCAGGCCGCACGCCTGCAGGCAAGCTACTTCTTGGTCGGGCGTTCCCAGCCTTCGACCACGGTCTGACGCGCACGCGTGACGCTGAGCTGGCCGGCAGGCGCGTCGCGGGTGATCACCGAGCCCGCACCGATGGTGGCCATGGCACCGATCTCGATCGGTGCCACCAGTGCGCTGTTGGAACCGACAAAGGCGCCATCGCCGATGCTGGTCTGCGACTTGTTCACCCCATCGTAGTTGCAGGTGATGGTGCCGGCGCCGATGTTGACCTTGCTGCCGATCACCGCATCGCCCAGGTAGGTCAGATGGTTGGCCTTGCTGCCCACGCCCATCGTGACCTTCTTGGTCTCGACGAAGTTGCCGATGTGCACGCCATCGGCCAGCACGGTGCCGGGACGCAGCCGCGCGAATGGACCAATCTGCACCGCCCCTTCCGTCACCACGCCTTCCAGATCGCAATGAGCGCGCACCTGCGTGCCGGCGCCGAGCGTCACATCGCGCAGGCGCACGAACGGACCGATCACCACGCCATCGCCCAGCGTCACATCGCCTTCCAGGATCACGTCGATATCCAGCTGCACATCGCTGCCCACGGTCACCGTGCCGCGCTGCTCCACGCGCGCCGGGTCGGCCATGCGCACGCCCTGCAGGCAGAGCGCACGGGCGGCACGCAGCTGCCAGGCGCGTTCCAGCTGCGCCAGTTGCCAGGGGTCGTTGGCGCCTTCCACATCCTGCGCGTCGGCCACATGCACCATGTCGGCCGGGGTGAAATCGGCGGCGGCGCTGGCAAACACGTCGGTGAGATAGAACTCGCCCTGCGCATTCTCGTTGGACAGGCCGGCCAGCCAGCGGCGCAGCGCCGTGGACTCGGCAGTGAGGATGCCGGTGTTGATGGTGCGGATGCGGCGCTGCTCGTCGTTGGCATCCTTCTGCTCGACGATCGCGGCCACCTTGCCCTCAGCATCGCGCAGGATGCGGCCGTAGCCGGTAGGATTGGGCACATCGGCCACCAGCACCGCCATGCGCCCGGGTGCGTGCAGCAGCTGCAGCAGGTCCTGCGACTGGATCAGCGGCACATCGCCGTACAGCACCAGCACCGTGGCCGCATCCGGAATCGCATCCATCGCCTGCTGCACCGCATGCCCGGTACCCAGTTGCTGCCGTTGCTCGGCCCAGTGCAGATCGCCCTGCGCGGCAAATGCCGCCTGCACCTGCTCGCCGCCGTGCCCGTGCACCACATGGATCGCTGCCGGCTGCAGCTGCCGCGCCGTGGCGATCACATGTGCCAGCATCGGCTGGCCCGCCAGCGGCTGCAGCACCTTGGGCAGGGACGAGCGCATGCGCTTGCCCTCGCCCGCGGCCAGGATCACGACGTGCAGGGGCAGAGTCATCGAAGCGTTCCAGAACATGGGAGAGCCAAATTCTAGTCGCTGTCCCGGTAGTGCGTCGTGTCCTGCCTGCAGCACGCGCAACGATGACACTTTTCAAGCGCCGCTGCCGTTAGCATGAGCGCCCTTTAACGATGACACGGCCTGCATGAGTCTGTTCCGCCAAGGCAGCCAATTCATGATCATTGGTGCCCTACAGCTGGCGGTGGATTGCGGCATCTTCATCGCCGCCACCGCGGCCGGCATGCCCGCCGTGCCTGCCAATCTGCTCGGGCGGATCAGTGGCGCGGTGCTGGGCTTCTGGCTCAACGGCCGCTACACCTTTGCCCAGGAAGGCGGCGCACGTCTGGGTTGGCCGCGTTTTCGCCGCTTTGCGCTGATGTGGCTGGCGCTGACACTCATCAGCACCTGGCTATTGTCGGTAACGGTGGATCTGGTCGGCCTGCGCCAGGCCTGGCTGGCCAAACCGCTGGTGGAAGGCGGCCTGGCGATCGTGTCGTTCTTCCTGGGCCGGCACGTGGTGTATCGCTGAGCGAGCGTCCCTGAGCCCGGGCAGTGTCGGACCCGGCACGTATCAGTGGCAGAAATCGCCCAGGCTGCGTACCAGCGCCGCGCGATGCAGCGCGTCCAGCTGCCATTGCGCGGCGTAATGGGCCGCCGCACGCGCGGTGCTTGTCGCGCATTGCGGCGCTGCGCGTGCCGGCGCGACCTCGGCCAGTGCATCGAGCAATTCGCCTTGCAGTTGATCCAGACGCGTGCGCAGGCTCGTCAGATCCGGACGCGCCGTGTCCGGTGCGCGTCCGCGTTCGCGCCAGTGGTTCAACAATGCGTATTGCACCGCCTTGTTGGCCTCGATCTGCGCGGCGAAGAAGCGCGCCGCATTGTCGGCATCCAGCCCATGCGCAGGCGCCTGCTCGCGCACACTCTGCAGCACCGCCGCCTCGCGGGTCTGGTCCAGCACCGGCTTGCCGCTGTCCCACTTGCTCAGCGCCACCGCATCGCCGATGGCATTGCGTTGCACGATGCGATCCAGCAGCGGATCCAGCGGCGGCTGGCTGCGTGCAGGCAGCGCGCACCCCAGCATCGCCACGGCCAGCAGGCCGCTCAACGCGTAACTACGAAAGCCATCGATCGTGCGGGTCATCGGGTGTTCCTCGACGTGCGTGAGTGAGGGGCCGCGCCACCTGCAGCCGGCGGCACAGCGCAAGGCAGGCAGTGTGCCTGCTGTGCCCAGGCATGGGGGCGGCGCCACGCACACGCAGCTCCAGAAACGAAAACGCCGACCCTGGGGTCGGCATTTTCACTCCACACCGGCGTGCGGCGCTGCATCGGGTATCACGTTTGCGTGCGCTAGCAAATGCGCGCACGCCCGCGTGCTTAGTGCTTGAGATTGCGACGCAAGCGTTCCAATGCCTGCAGCTGCACGGTCGCCTCGGCGAGCCGACGCTGCGCATCGGCCACATCCACCGTGTCGCCACGGTTGGCCAGCAGACGCTCGGCCTCTTCCTTGACCTTGCGCACGGCGGCTTCGTCGATGTCCTGCGCGCGCACCGCGGTGTCGACCAGCACGGTCACCACCTGCGGCTGCACTTCCAGGATGCCGCCAGAAATGGCGAAGTCCAGCTGTTCGCCGCTGGCGGTGGTGACCACCACCTTGCCCGGCTTCAGGCGCGTGATCAGCGGTGCGTGCTTGGGCGCGATGCCCAGCTCACCCAACTCGCCGGTGGCCACGACCAGCGTCGCCTCACCGTGGAAGATTTCCTTCTCGGCGCTGACGATGTCGCAACGGATAGTGCTCATGGTGCCTCACTCTGTGAGGCGGGGAATCGGGAATCGGGATTCGGGAATGGGAAGAGCGGCTGGCTGCGCACGCTTCCTGGTTCCTGCACTCCGACTCGCCTACAACCCGCCTTTACGATTCCCAATTCCCGATTCCGATTCCAGCCGCACAGCGGCTGGAATCCATCAGGCCTTGGCGCTCATCTTGTTGGCTTTCTCGACGGCTTCTTCGATGCTGCCGACCATGTAGAACGCCTGCTCCGGCAGGTGGTCGTACTCGCCGTCGCAGATCGCCTTGAAGCCGCGGATGGTGTCCTTCAGCGAGACGTACTTGCCCGGCGAGCCGGTGAACACTTCGGCCACGTGGAAGGGCTGGCTGAAGAAGCGCTCGATCTTGCGTGCGCGCGACACCGACTGCTTGTCTTCTTCGCTCAGCTCGTCCATGCCCAGGATCGCGATGATGTCCTTCAGTTCCTTGTACTTCTGCAAGGTCTGCTGGACGCGCTGGGCGGTGTCGTAATGCTCGGTGCCGATCACGAGCGGGTCCATCTGGCGGCTGGTGGAATCCAGCGGATCCACCGCCGGGTAGATACCCAGCGAAGCGATGTTACGGCTCAGCGTGACGGTGGAGTCCAAGTGGGCAAAGGTGGTCGCCGGCGACGGGTCGGTCAGGTCGTCCGCAGGCACGTACACGGCCTGGATCGAGGTGATCGAACCGCTCTTGGTCGAGGTGATGCGTTCCTGCAACACGCCCATTTCCTCAGCCAGGGTCGGCTGGTAGCCCACTGCCGACGGCATGCGGCCGAGCAGCGCGGACACTTCGGTACCGGCCAGCGTGTAGCGGTAGATGTTGTCCACGAACAGCAGCACGTCCTTGCCCTTGCCGTTCTCGTCCTTCTCGTCGCGGAAGTACTCGGCCATGGTCAGGCCGGTCAGCGCAACGCGCAGACGGTTGCCCGGCGGCTCGTTCATCTGGCCGTACACCATCGCGACCTTGTCCAGCACGTTGGAGTCTTTCATCTCGTGGTAGAAGTCGTTGCCCTCACGGGTACGCTCGCCCACGCCGGCAAACACGGACAGGCCCGAGTGCGCCTTGGCGATGTTGTTGATCAGTTCCATCATGTTGACGGTCTTGCCGACGCCGGCGCCGCCGAACAGGCCGACCTTGCCGCCCTTGGCGAACGGGCACATCAGGTCGATGACCTTGATGCCGGTTTCCAGCAGCTCGGTGCTGGAGGACTGGTCTTCATACGACGGCGCAGCGCGATGGATTTCCCAATGGTCCGACGCCTGCACGTCACCGGCTTCGTCGATCGGACGACCCAGCACGTCCATGATGCGGCCCAGCGTCCCGGCACCGACCGGCACCGAAATCGCGCGCTCGGTGTTGGTGGCCAGCAGGTTGCGCTTCAGGCCGTCGGTGGAGCCGAGCGCAATCGTGCGCACCACGCCATCGCCGAGCTGCTGCTGCACTTCCAGGGTGATTTCGGTGCCTTCGACCTTCAACGCGTGATAGACCTTCGGCACTTCATTGCGCTGGAATTCGACGTCGACGACCGCGCCGATGATCTGAACGATCTTGCCCTGACTCATTTGGATAACTCCACTAATGTCTGTTCGATTCTTGTGTCGGGAATAGGGAAACGGGAGTCGGGAATGGGAAGATCAAGTGCTGCTGCTTCGACCATTCCCGATTCTCCATTCCCTATTCCCGGCTATACGGCGGCCGCGCCGCTGACGATTTCCGAAATTTCCTGGGTGATCGCCGCCTGACGCGCCTTGTTGTAGACCAGTTGCAAGGTGCCGATCATCTTGTTGGCGTTGTCGCTGGCGGCCTTCATCGCCACCATGCGCGCAGCATGCTCGGAGGCCACGTTTTCCAGCACGGCCTGGTACACCAGCGACTCGATGTAACGCGTCATCACGTGCTCCAGCACGGTCGCGGCATCGGGTTCGTACAGGTAATCCCAATCGTGGTGCGCCACCTTGTGCTCGGCGGCCGGCAGCGGCAGCAGCTGATCGAAGCTGGCCTTCTGCGTCATCGTGTTCACGAAGCGGTTGTAGACCAGATACACGCGGTCCACCTTGCCCTCGACGAAGGCATCCAGCATCACCTTGATCACACCGATCAACTGCTCGATCTGCGGACTGTCGCCCAGATGGGTGACGCTGCCGACCATGTTGACCTTGATGCGACGGAAGAACGCCGAAGCCTTCTGGCCGATGGTCACCACGTCGATCTCGGCGCCCTTGTCCTGCCACGGGCGCACTTCGCCCAGCATCCTGCGGAACAAGTTGTTGTTCAGGCCGCCGGCCAGGCCGCGATCGGAAGAGATCACGATGTAACCGACCCGCCTGACCTGCTCGCGCTCGACCAGGAACGGATGCTGGTAGTCGGTGCTGGCCTGCGCCAGATGCCCGATCACCTGCTTCATCGCCTGCGCGTACGGACGCGAGGTCTTCATACGGTCCTGCGCCTTGCGGATCTTGGAGGCCGAGACCATTTCGAGCGCGCGCGTCACCTTGCGGGTGTTCTGCACGCTCTTGATCTTGGTTTTGATTTCGCGTCCGCCTGCCATACTCGCTCGCTTCGATGGTGGGATTCGAGATGGGTGATTCGGGATTGGCCAAAGCCGCCGACGTCACCTCACCCACAAACCCCGAGTACCTGAATCTGGAGATCCGAAGTGGTGATCCTGGGCGTTCAAGCCCTCAGATCACCGCTTCTACGAATCCCGAATGTCCAATCCCGACTCCCGGCGCTGTTACCAGCTGCCCGTGGTCTTGAACTCTTCGATGCCCTTCTTGAAGGCAGCTTCGATGTCGTTGTCCCAGCCGCCGGTGCTGTTGATCTTGGAGACCAGCTCACCCTGGGTGTTGGCGAAGTGCGCGTGCAGGCCTTCTTCGAACGCCAGCAGCTTGTTGACCGGCACTTCGTCGAGGTAGCCCTCGTTGACGGCATAGATCGACAGCGCCTGGTTGGCGATGGACATCGGCGCGTACTGCTTCTGCTTCATCAGCTCGGTGACGCGCTGACCGCGCTCGAGCTGCTTGCGGGTGGCTTCGTCCAGGTCCGAGGCGAACTGCGCGAACGCGGCCAGCTCACGGTACTGCGCCAGCGAGATACGGATGCCGCCGGACAGCTTCTTGATGATCTTGGTCTGGGCCGCACCACCGACGCGCGACACCGAGATACCGGCATTCACGGCCGGGCGGATGCCGGCGTTGAACAGATCGGTTTCCAGGAAGATCTGGCCGTCGGTGATCGAGATCACGTTGGTCGGCACAAACGCGGACACGTCGCCGGCCTGCGTTTCGATGATCGGCAGCGCGGTCAGCGAACCGGTCTTGCCGGTCACCGCACCGTTGGTGAACTTCTCCACGTACTCCTCGGACACGCGCGCAGCGCGCTCGAGCAGGCGGGAGTGCAGATAGAACACGTCGCCCGGATAGGCTTCGCGACCCGGCGGGCGCTTGAGCAGCAGCGAGATCTGGCGGTAGGCCACGGCCTGCTTGGACAGATCGTCGTACACGATCAGCGCGTCTTCGCCGCGGTCCATGAAGTACTCGCCCATGGTGCAGCCGGCATACGGGCTGATGTACTGCATCGCGGCCGATTCGGACGCGGTCGCAGCCACCACCACGGTGTGCGCCAGCGCGCCGTTTTCTTCGAGCTTGCGCACGATGTTGGCAACGGTCGAGGCCTTCTGGCCGATCGCCACGTACACGCACTTGATGCCGGTGCCCTTCTGGTTGATCACCGCATCGATCGCCAGCGCGGTCTTGCCGGTCTGACGGTCGCCGATGACCAGCTCGCGCTGGCCGCGGCCGATCGGGATCATCGCATCGACCGACTTGTAGCCGGTCTGCACCGGCTGGTCGACCGACTTGCGCCAGATCACGCCGGGCGCAACGCGCTCAACCGGTGCGGTCTGGCTGGCGCCCAGCGGGCCCTTGCCGTCGATCGGCTCGCCCAGCGCGTTGACCACGCGACCGAGCAGTTCCGGACCGACCGGCACTTCCAGGATGCGGCCGGTGGTCTTAGCCACGTCGCCTTCGCGCAGGTTTTCGTAATCGCCCAGCACCACGGCGCCGACCGAATCGCGCTCCAGGTTCAGTGCGAGCGCGAAGGTGTTGTTCGGCAGTTCGATCATTTCGCCCTGCATCACGTCGGCCAGGCCGAAGATGCGCACGATGCCGTCGGACACGCTGGTCACGGAGCCTTCGTTGCGCGACTCTGCGGACAGCTTGACCGCCTCGATGCGGGTCTTGATCAGGTCGCTGATTTCGGAGGGGTTGAGCGTGGTTGCCATCGTTCAGTCCTAGGTGCCGGCCGCGAGGGCCATGCGTTTATGTGAATTCAGTGGGCGAGCGAGCTTTGCAGACGCGCAAGCTTGCCCTTCAGCGAGCCGTCGATGACCACGTCGCCGGTGTCGATCACCGCGCCGCCGATCAACGAAGCATCCACCGCGGTGGTGATGTCCACCTCGCGGCCGAAACGCTTCTTCAGCGCAGCAGCGATCGTGTCCAGTTCCGCCTGGCTCATTGCAGCCGCCGAGGTCACTGTCGCCTTGACGACGTGTTCGGCTTCGGCCCGCAGTTGTTCGTACAGTCCTGCCACTTCCGGCAGCAGCGACAGCCGCTGCGCGTCGGCCAGCAGGCCGAGGAAACGCAGATAGTCTTCGCTCGCCTGCGGCGGCGCCAGCAACGTCACTGCCTGATCCTGGCCCAGGGCCGGGTTGAGCAGCAGCGCGGCCACGCGCGGGTCGCCGGCCACCTGCGCCGAAAACGCCAGCGCATCGGACCAGGGCGCGAAGTTGCCGCCCTCACGCGCGATCGCAAACGCGGCGCGGCCGTACGGACGGGCAAGTGTGAGGGCCTGACTCATCGATTAAATCTCCGCCGCCAGCTCGTCGAGCAGCGCCTTGTGGGCGTTGGCATCGATTTCGCGCTTGAGCAGCTTTTCGGCACCGCTGACGGCCAGCACGGACACCTGCTTGCGCAGTTCCTCGCGGGCACGCGTGGCGGACGCGTCGATCTCGGTCTGCGCCAGATCCTTCTGACGGTTGGCTTCGGCAATTGCCTCGTGCTTGGCCGCTTCGATGATCTGGTTGGCGCGCGCATGGGCCTGATCGATGATCTCGTTGGCCTTGGTGCGTGCGTCCTTCAGTGCTTCGTTGACCTTTTCCTGCGCCTGCGCCAGATCCTTCTGACTGCGATCGGCCGCAGCCAGACCTTCAGCGATCTTTTGCTGACGCTCTTCGATCGCCTGCAGCAGCGGCGGCCAGATCTTGGTCGCGACGATCCAGATCAGACCGGCGAAGGCCAGCGCCTGGGCAAAGATGGTAAGGGTGATATCCATGGGTCGCTCAATCGCTGTTTAGGGGTGAAAGCGCCACCGCATAGCGACGCTTTCCGACCTTCATCCGCGGACGCAACCGCACGCGGTTGCCTCCACATCCTGCTACCGCTGGATCAGCCGGCAGCCTGCGACAGACGCTCGATGAACACCTGGGCCAGCGGGTTGGCGAAGGCGAACAGCAGGCCGACGGCGACGCTGATGATGAACGCGGCGTCGATCAGGCCGGCGGTGATGAACATGCGGACCTGCAGCACCGGGATCAGTTCCGGCTGGCGCGCAGCCGATTCCAGGAACTTGCCAGCCATGATGGCCAGACCGAGGCCGGCACCCAGCGCGGCCAGGCCGATCATGATGCCGACGGCGAGGACGGTGGAGCTCTGGACTTGAGCGAGGTTGGTCAGGACGGCGAGGTACATGGTGATCTCCGAACGAAAGTTTCTAAGGGTGATGGATGAATCGGGATGAAGCGTATGAAGGGTGCAGCGAAACTCAGTGACTGTCTTCGGCAAGGCTCAGATACACGATCGACAGCATCATGAAAATGAAGGCCTGCAGCGGAATCACCAACAGGTGGAACAGCATCCAGCCGAGGCCGAATACGCCGCCAGCGACCATGCCGGCGATGCCCGCACCGCCCAGCACCCAGATCAGCAGGAAGACGATCTCGCCGCCGAACATGTTGCCGAACAGTCGCATCGCCAGCGAAATCGGCTTGCTCAGCCACTCGACGATGTTCAAAAGCAGGTTGAACGGCATCATCCACTTGCCGAACGGCGCCGTCAGGAATTCCTTGGTCATACCGCCCACGCCCTTGGAGCGCAGCGAGAAGACGATCATCAGGAAGAACACGCTGATCGACATGCCCAGGGTGGCATTGACGTCGGCGGTGGGCACCGGCTTCCAGGCGTGGATGCCGGCCCAGCCCAGCGGGATGGCGATGAAATCGGCCGGGATCATCTTGATGAGGTTCATCAACAGGATCCAGAAGAAGATGGTGATCGCGATCGGCGTCACCAGCTTGCTGCTGCCGTGATAGGTGTCCTTGGCCTGGCGGTCGACGAACTCCAGGCAGATCTCGACAAACGCCTGCCACTTGCCCGGCACGCCGGCGGTGGCATTGCGGGTCGCCGTCCAGAACGCGAAGACCATCACCAGGCCCATCAACACCGCCATGACCAGGGTGTCGACGTGGATGGTCCAAAACGTGCCGCCACCCTCGCGAACCGGATAGATCAGGTTCTGCAAGTGATGCTGGATATAGGAGGTAGGTGTTGCTGCCTCGCCCGCCATGTGTCCGGAGCCCTTTAAGTTCGAATCAACGCCTGGCCAGAGCCAGAACCTGAAAAATCAGCCCGATGGCGATACCCGCCAGCAAGGCCAGAGGAGGCAGCCGCCACAGGCCGAAGCCAAGCGCCAGCGCCACGAAAACCAACACCCACTTCAACACCATCGCCAGAATCAGCCGGACCATGGCAATGCCGGCTGCCTGAATACCGCCACCTAGCGCGGTACGTGCTGCCACCCAACCGCCCAGCACCGTCGCAAACCCGGTCAATGCCAGACCGGCAGAGTAACGGGGACCGACCAACAGCAACCCCAGACTGGTTATAGCTACAGCGGCAAGCGGATATACCGCAGCGCGCAGCATCAACCGCCGACCCGCGTCAACGGAGTTCAGCACTACGGTTACCTTACGTGTGAATGAGTGGGAAGCGCAGATGCGCCTCGTCGAGCCGCGAAAGTATAGCAATGGGACAAATTGCGAGACAACCGGCAGAGGTCATCCGTTGCTGCGTCGCACCATACAGGGGTTGCCGCGGCGGGTGGGAACTTTGCCACAAACCGGCGGTCATAACCGGCGAGGCCTGCACATCCTCGTCGAAAGGTCCTGCCGCAGGTCGCGTATGGGAGCCCCGGAGCACCGGGGCTCCTGCTTTTTACGCATTTTGTCGCACCCTGCGACCTTCCCATCGGCGGTCCAATCGGCCCCCTGTGCTGCGACACCGACCATATCGCTTCGCCATTGGCGCCCGGATTGCGCGGTGTACGACTAAAGTCTGACAGCCTAACGCAGCGGACCGTTTTGTCCGATTGCTATCTCGGCCTTCACAGCAATGCGACAGCTCCTTCACTTATGGAAGACGCGGTCTTATCGAAGATGCGCCGCACAGGCCCAAACGCCTGACCATTCCAAGAATTCGGAGCTCCCCATGAAACACCTTCTCGCACTGGCCATCCCGTGCGTATTGGCTGCCGCCTACGCCGCGCCGGCGCACGCCGAAGATACCGATGACCGCTTCCAGCTCCGTCTGGGTGCGATGAACGTCGACAACGACAACACCATCCGTGGCAACACGCTGGTGGCGGGCAACAACGTGTCGGTCAACGAAGACTTCAAGCTCGGTGGCAAGGAATGGGAGCCGCGCGTCGATGGCGTGTTCCGCATCAGCACCCGCCAGCGCCTGATCTTCGATTACTTCAAGTACGACAAGGATCGCCGCGAGACCCTGACCCAGGACATCAGCGGCGGTGGCGTCACCGTGCCGACTGGCAGCTTCATCAAGGGCGAGCTGAAGTATCAGGTTGCCACCCTGGTGTATGACTACTCGGTCATCGACTCGCCGGAATTCAGCCTGGGCCTGCAGATCGGCGCTGAATACGCCAAGGTCGAAGCCAACGCATACGCCGACCTCGGCAGCGTCTTCAGTGGCGACGTGCTGGACGAAAGCGAAGACGGCGTTGCGCCGGTGGTCGGCATCCGCTTCACCGCACGTCCGAGCGAGCACTGGCTGTTCAACGTGCAGGGCCAGTACCTCAACACCAGCTGGGGCGACTTTGGCGATTACGACGGCGACCTGAGCCGCGCCAACGCGATTGCCGAATACCGCTTCACCAAGAACTTCGGCATCTTCGCCGGCTACGACTGGTTCAAGCTCGACGTCGACCAGCGCGGCAGCGACGGCCTGATCGGCCTGAAGCAGGAGTTCAAGGGCCCGGTTGCAGGCGTGACGTTCGCGTTCTGATCTGCTTCGCAGCCTTGTGATTGATGACGCCCCGCCTTGTGCGGGGCGTTGTCGTTTCAGCCGTAAAAATACGGCTTGAGCGTGCGCGCGCCATCTGCGGCAGCACGCGCATGTGATTGCAGGCGCGCATGTTAGATCGGCTGCGTAAGCTGCTGCGCAGGCCGGTTACGCAAGGTCACGATGCATCGTTCAACGCAGCTGCGCGCCGCCTCAATCGAGCACGCGCTCGCCGCCCTTGATCACGCTGTCCACCTGCATCAACACGTTGACGTCCTGCAGCGGATCGCCGTTCACCGCGATCAGATCCGCGTAGCGGCCCGGGGCGATCGCACCGACATCGGCAGTGCGCCCCAGGGCCTCGGCCGCTTCGGTCGTTGCGGCACGGATCGCCTCCAGCGGAGTCATGCCCCACTCCACCATCTTGGCGAACTGGCGTGCGTTGTCGCCGTTGGGATAGACGCCGCCATCGCTGCCGAATACCAGCTCGACCCCGGCCGCGTGCGCGGCGCGAAAGGTTTCGCGCTGCTTGCGCCCGATCTGGCGTTCCTTTTCCAGCGACTCGGCGAACAGGCCATTCTTTTCGCCTTCGGCCAGGATGTAGTCGTCGTTGTAGATGTCCATCGAAAACCAGGTGCCGTGCGCCTTGGCCAGCTTGAAGGATTCGACGTCGGCCAGGCTGGCGTGCTCGATGGTGTCGGCACCGGCACGGATCGCATCGTTGATGCCGGAGGTGCCATGCGCATGCACGGCGACCTTCAATCCCGGCCGATGCGCTTCGTCGACCAGCGCGCGCATTTCTTCCAGGCTGTACTGCTGCCCGCCGACGCTGTCGGTTTTGGACAGCACGCCGCCGGTGCCACAGAACTTGATCACCTCTGCGCCGTACTTGCGCAGCGTGCGCACCGCGGCGCGGATCGCGTCCGGGCCATCGGCAACGCCGGGGCCACTGACGCGCACCGATGGCGGAAATTCGGTGGCATCGCAATGACCGCCGGTCGCGCCGATGCCGTAGGTGGCCGGTACGATGCGCGGGCCGGGCACGGTGCCGTGCTCGATCGCCTGCTTGAGCGCGACGTCGTCGTAATTGAGCGAGCCGACATTGCGCACCGTGGTAAAGCCTGCGCGCAGCGTCCTGGCCGCATTGGCCACCCCGACCACGGTCCAGAAGTTATCGGTGTACTCCAGGCCCTTGTAGCCCCCCAGCGTGGGATCCACGGTGAGATGCACATGCATGTCGATCAAGCCCGGCAGCAAGGTGCGCTCGCCCAACTCGATGCGCTGCGCCTGTGCCGGCAGCGGGTCGCCTTGCCGGCCGACGCGGGTGACACGGCCAGCGACCACCTCGATCTGCGGCCGCTCCAGATAGCGACCGGCCTGCACATCCAGCAAGCGCGCAGCAGTGATGACGGTGGTCTGTGCGTGCGCGCCCAGCGACGCGCACAGGCAGCCAGCAGCGGCAAGCAGCACCGGCAAACGCATCTTCAACATCGTGGTCATCCCTGAGTCGCGAACGGCATGTCCGCTCACCGATGGTGCAAGCGTGGTGGGGGCTGCGCAAGCGGCGGCGGCGCAGCGCTGCCGTTCAAACCAGCGTGCTGCCACGCATGGCCTCACCAGCCCCTTTACCGCACGCTGCATGCAGCAGCGCGTTTCGCCAGTGCGTTGCCGGTTACGTGCAGCGTCTTGAAGCGGCTATGCGACCGAAGCAAGTCATCACCAGACAGATGCGAACGACGCGCGGCAGTCGCTCGTATGCCTGCCATAGCCCGCTCACAGCAGCGCTCGCGCACAGTGGTGCCCGAAACGACAACGCCCCGCGCGGGGCGGGGCGTTGTCGCTAGCAAGTGCTGACGTGCGCTTACTTCTTCTTCGGGATGTACAGGTCGGTGATGGTGCCGTCGTAGACCTCGGCGGCCATACCGACCGATTCGCTCAGGGTCGGATGCGCGTGGATGGTGTGGCCGATGTCTTCGGCCTCGGCGCCCATCTCGATCGCCAGGCCGATCTCGGCCAGCAGATCACCGGCATGCACGCCGACGATGGCGCCACCGATCACGCGGTGGGTTTCTTCGTCGAAGATCAGCTTGGTGAAGCCTTCGGTGCGGCCGATGCCGATCGCGCGGCCACTGGCGGCCCACGGGAACTTGGCCACGCCGACCTTCAGGCCCTTGGCCTTGGCCTCGGTCTCGGTCACGCCGACCCAGGCGATTTCCGGGTTGGTGTAGGCGACCGACGGAATCACCCGCGCCACCCATTCCTTCTTCTCGCCGGCAGCCACTTCGGCGGCCAGCTTGCCCTCGTGGGTGGCCTTGTGCGCCAGCATCGGGTTACCGACGATGTCGCCGATGGCGAAGATGTGCGGCACGTTGGTGCGCATCTGCCGATCGACCGGGATGAAGCCGCGCTCGGTGATGGCGACGCCGGCCTTGTCGGCGCCGATCTTCTTGCCGTTGGGCGTGCGGCCAACCGCCACCAGCACGCGGTCGTAGGCGGTGGCCTGCAAACCCGGCTTCTCGCCCTCGGTGGCCGCTTCGAACGACACCGTGATGCCGCTGGCGTCGGCCTTGACGTCGGTGGCCTTGGTCTTGAGATGGACCTCCACGCCCTGCTTCTTCAGGCGATCTGCCAGCGGCTTGACCAGGTCCTTGTCGGCGCCCGGCATCAGCTGGTCCATGAACTCGACCACGGTGACCTTGCTGCCGAGCGCGCTGTACACCGTGGCCATTTCCAGGCCGATGATGCCGCCGCCGACCACCAGCAGGGTCTTGGGAATGTCGTGCAGTTCCAGCGCGTCGGTGGAGTCCATCACGCGCTTGTCGTCCCACGGGAAGTTCGGCAGCTTCACCGCCTGCGAACCGGCGGCGATGATGCAGTGCTCGAAGCGCAGCAGCTGGGTCTTGCCGTCGTCGCCGACGATCTCCAGCTCGTTGGGCGACACGAACGATGCCACCCCGGTGACGGTGCGCACCTTGCGCTGCTTGGCCATGCTGGCCAGGCCGCCGGTGAGCTTGCCGACCACTTTTTCCTTGTACTCGCGCAGCTTGTCCAGGGTGATCTTGGGCTGGCCGAAGTCCACGCCGAAATCGCCGGCGTGCGCCACTTCGTCGATCACCGCGGCGGCATGCAGCAGCGCCTTGGACGGGATGCAGCCGACATTGAGGCAGACCCCGCCCAGGCTGGCGTAGCGCTCGATCAGCACCGTATCCAGGCCCAGGTCGGCGGCGCGGAATGCGGCGGTGTAGCCGCCAGGGCCGGCGCCGAGCACCACCATCTTGCATTCGATATCGGCCGGCTTGCCGCTGGCCAGCGCCGGCTTGGACGGCGCCGGTTCGGCCGGGGCGCGATGCGACGGCGTCACCGGCGGCTTGCTGCCGGGCGCGGCGGCGGGCGCCGCAGCCGCAGGTGCGGGCTTGCTGTCGGCCTTGGCGGGCGCAGCCGGTGCGGCGGCCTCGCCTTCGGCTTCCAGCAGCAGCACCAGCGCACCTTCGGACAGGCTGTCACCCACCTTGACCTTGAGCTCCTTGACCACGCCGGCGGCCGAGGACGGCACTTCCAGCGTGGCCTTGTCCGACTCCAGCGTTACCAGGCCCTGATCCTTGACCACGCTGTCGCCGACGGCGACCAGCACTTCGATGACGGGGACATCGCTGTAATCGCCGATGTCGGGAACCTTGATTTCAATGACCGCCATTTGCTTCTCCTGTGGCTCAACCGGCCGTGCCGGCAAGCGTCTGCTGGAGTTCATCCAGCGACGATTCGATTTGGGTCCAGCGCTTGTCGCGCTTCTTTTCCTTGCCTTCGCTGGCTTCGATCAGCAACGCGGCCTGCTGCAGCAGCAACTCGCCGGCGCCGCAGCTCGGGCGGGTGCCGCTGTAACGCACGCCATCGACCTGGAACGACAGCACCTCGCCCTCGCTCACCGGGGCGCTGCGACCGCTCGGCGCCAGTTGCGTCAGTGCGCCGGTCCAGTTGCTGACCAGGCGCCTTGCCAACGCCGCCGGAATCGGGATCTCGACCGTTTCCGGGGTCTGCGCGGTGCGGAACTGCACGCTGCCACGATCGCTCTGGCTGACCCAGCTGTAGACGCGCTCGTCGGCGCGGCTATGCCGCAGGGTCCAGTCGGCACCGTCCTTGCCCGGCACCAGCGACACCCCGCTTTCCACGCCGCGGGTGGGCAGCGTCAGCAACGACAGGCTCGGCCTGGTGCCGGCGTCGAGCAGCGTGGTCACCGCGGTGCCGTAGTTACCCACCGCCGGCGGCCAGCCGCGCCCGAGCGTGCTCTCGCACTCGCGTGC
Organism: Xanthomonas sp. WHRI 7064; assembly: GCF_040202355.2. Lineage (NCBI taxonomy): Bacteria > Pseudomonadati > Pseudomonadota > Gammaproteobacteria > Lysobacterales > Lysobacteraceae > Xanthomonas > Xanthomonas sp. WHRI 7064. Next base: position 4,080,764 of record NZ_CP167821.1, read on the forward strand.
CGCCGCGGATGTCCACGGCAGCACGCCCAGCAGGGCGAAGGTCAGCAGCGCTGCTCTCACAGCAGGACGCGGCGCATGTCGGCCAGCACCTGGCTGAGGTAGGTGGTGAAGCGTGCGGCCAGCGCGCCATCGATGACGCGGTGGTCGTAGCTCAACGACAGCGGCAGCATCAGCTTGGGTGCGAACTCCTTGCCGTTCCATACCGGCTGCATCGCCGACTTGGACACGCCCAGGATCGCCACTTCCGGCGCATTGATGATCGGCGTGAACGCCGTACCACCGATGCCGCCGAGCGAGCTGATCGAGAAGCAGCCGCCGCTCATGTCGGCCGGGCCGAGCTTGCCGTCGCGTGCCTTCTTGGCCAGCTCGCCGCTTTCCTGCGCGATCTGCAGCACGCCCTTCTTGTCGACGTCGCGGATCACCGGCACGACCAGGCCGTTCGGGGTGTCGGCGGCGAAGCCGATGTTGATGTACTTCTTCAAGGTCAGGTTTTCGCCGGCCGCATCCAGCGAGGCGTTGAACTCGGGGAACTTCTTCAACGCCGCGGCACTGGCCTTGACCAGGAAGGCGAGCATGGTCAGCTTGATGCCGGCCTTCTCGTTTTCCTTGTTCAATGCCACGCGCAGGGCTTCCAGGTCGGTGATGTCGGCCGATTCGAACTGGGTGACGTGCGGAATCATCGCCCAGTTGCGTGCCAGGTTGGCACCGGAAATCTTCTTGATGCGCGACAGCGGCTGGGTCTCGGTCTCGCCGAACTTGCTGAAGTCCACCTTCGGCCAGGCCAGCAGGTTCAGGCCGTTGCCGCCACCGGCCGGCGCAGCACCGGCTGCGGCAGGCGCGCCGCCGCTGAGTGCGGCCTTGACGAAGCGCTGCACGTCCTCACGGGTGATGCGGCCGCCCTTCTCGCTGCCCTTGAGCTGGTTCAGATCCACCCCGAGCTCGCGTGCGAACACGCGCACCACCGGGCTGGCGTAGGCCACCTTGGACGGCAGCACGCTGTCGGCGTCGAAGGTCACCGGCGGGCTGGACGGCTGCCCGGCCGACGGCTGGCCGCCCTGCGCAGGCTGCGCGGCCTCGCTGGACCGGGCGCCCTGCACCTGCGCGATCTCGCGCTGGGCCAGCTTGTCCGGCACCGCGGACACGGCGACCGGCTCGACCTTGCCGGCGGTTTCGGCGGTGTCGGTGCTGGGCTTGGCCGGGGACTGCGCCGCACCGGCGCCGCCATCGCTGGCAGCGATGATCGCCACCACATTGCCCTGCGAGAGCGTGTCGCCAACCTTGACCTTGAGTTCCTTGACCACACCGGCGGCCGAGGACGGCACTTCCATCGTGGCCTTGTCCGATTCCAGCGTGACCAGGCTCTGGTCCTTGGCGACGGTATCGCCGACGGCGACCAGCACCTCGATCACCGGGATGTCGGTGTAATCGCCGATATCGGGCACGCGGGCTTCGACCAGGCCGCCGTCCGAGGACGCGGCGGGCGCAGCCGGTTCGGCCTTGGCGGCAGGCGCCGGCGCGGCAGCGGGCGCAGCCTTGGCCGGAGCGGCCGGAGCGGCGGCCGGCGCGGGTGCGGCAGCGCTTTCGGCGCCGGCGTCGGCCACTTCGATCAGCGCGACCAGCGCGCCCTGCGACAGCGAATCGCCGACCTTGACCTTGATCTCCTTGACCACGCCGGCCACCGACGAGGGCACTTCCATCGTGGCCTTGTCCGATTCCAGCGTGACCAGGCTCTGGTCCTTGCTGACCGTATCGCCGACCGACACCAGCACCTCGATTACCGGGACATCGCTGTAGTCACCGATATCGGGGACAAGTGCTTCCTTGATTTCGGCCATACGGGGAACTCCGGCAACAGAATGGGGAAACCCCTATTGTGGCCGGCTGCGGGCCGCAGCGCCAACCATTGCCGTGGAAAAAGTCGCGCACCGGACGGGATGCAGCGTTCGCCGGCGCATGCGCCGGATCATTTCGACGCGCGTCGATCAACCCGCAACAGTTGCAGTGGCTCGCCCGAGGGCAAACGATACGCCAGCGCATTGTCCAGGCCGTCGAGCGCCTCGACCCGCGTGCACAGTTGCTGCGCGCGTGGCCGCAACGCACGCGCCTGCGGCTCGATCAGGCGCTCGATGCGCGTTTCCACCCCTTCCAGCGACCGCAGCTGCAGATCGTTTCCGGTCAGTGCCGACTGCACCGCACCGGCGACGACATCGCCGATCAGCTGCGGCAGCAGCTCGGCCACCATCGCGCCGATGTCGTCATCGATATCGATCGAGGTGAGCTGGCTCTTGCCGAAACTCTGCTTCAGGCGGGTGTCGATCTTTTCGCGCACGGCCGCCAGCTGCACGCGCGTGGCCTCGGGGCTGCGGCTGAAGCCGGCCGCCACCTCGCCCAGCGCGGTGACGGCGATATCGGCCGCTTCGCGCCCGACCTCCTGCGCCAGCGGCACCACGTCGCGGGTCTGCCGCTCGAACTGGATCAAGCGCGCGCGATCGTCGGCGCTCACCGCGACCCAGCGGTCGTCGACGAACAAGGCGCCCTGGCGCATCACCAGCCGCTGCGGCGTACCCGACGCGCGGATCAGGATCAGGCTGCGCGGGTTGAGCGTGAGGTCGTAGTCGCTGCTGACATTGCAGTGCAGATCGTCGGCGCTGGCAGCCGGTACGGCGACCAGCAGGCCCAGCAGCAGGCCCGCTGCCATCGGTAGTGCGTGCTTGATCGCCATCTGGTCGCTTCCGTTGATGCGTTGGCTGCAGCATGCCTGCACGGGAGCGGCACTTGCCCGTGCCGGACGCTGGCATGACTTCCGGCCGGTGGTTGCGCCCTGACCAACACGGCCGGCGCTGCAGTGGTGACAGGTGTCGGCCAACTCCGCCACGACGCAGGCACATGGTTCGCACGGCACCATCCGCTCGCTGATGTCTTCGCTCATGGATTGGTTGCGCGGCGATCCGACGTCGCTAATCCAGCGCGTCGCGCAGTGGCTGCCAGGCCGCGCACAGCCGTGGCAGCGACCATGCCGCATTGGCCGGGCTGGTGGACGGCAAGGCCCATACCGGCACCGTATGCAGTGCGATCGGCAGCAGCGGCTGCACATGGCGACGCCATGCCTGCGCGGCGGCCGCACCGTTGCAGGCGACCGCGCGCAGCTGCGGCAGCGTCGCCAGCCGCTCCGCCAGCGGATTGACCATGATGCTGCTGGCGACGATGGCGGTGTCCAGGCTGCCGCGCCGCTCGCATTGGCCGATCACATCCCACAGGCCCACCCCGCAGTTGGCCAGCGCCTGCAGGCGCGCCGGATATGCCAACCCGGCCTCGATGCCCAGCAGTTCCTGCATCAACGGCCAGAAACGGTTGCGCGGATGGGCGTAGTACATCGCCGCGTGCAACGAGGCGTTGCCCGGCATCGAGCCGAGCACCAGGACACGGCAATCGTTAGGAATGTGCGCTGGAAGGCCCTGCAACAGGTCGGTTTTCGTCACGGCGATCGCATCTGCGTGAATGTCTTTTTTAGCTTGCCTGTTGCAGCCACGGCCTTCTCCGGAAACTTGCTGAACAAACGAAATTTTAGCGAGCCACGGGTAGGCGTGGATTCAGATTTTCAGGAATAGCTTTGGCGCGGCCCACTCCACGGGCCTAACAAGAACACTGAGGAGACCCCCAATGCGTGCCATTTCCATCCTGAGCCTGGCTGCCGTATCCGCACTTGCGTTTGCGCCGTCGGCATTTGCACAAGACACCACCTACACCGGCGACACCTCCTCGGCTTCCACCAGCGCCGATAGCGCTTCCGGAAAGCATTGGGCAGTGGTCGGCGGTGTTGCTCTGATCAAGCCGAAGAACGATCCGGCTCCCGGCCTGGACGTCGATGGCGGCCCGGCACCGACGCTGAGCGCCAGCTACTACATCAACGACAACTGGGCTGTTGAGCTGTGGGGCGCCGCCGACAAGTTCAACCACCGTGTCAACGCCGATGGCGTGGGCAAGATCGGCACCGTCGAGCAGCAGCCGATCGCCATCAGCGGCCAGTACCACTTCGGCCAGGCCGATAACGTGTTCCGTCCGTTCGTGGGCGTGGGCTACTACGAGTCGAACTTCAGCAACGAGAAGATCGACGCGGCGTCGGCCACAGGCCAGCACGTGGGCCTGGACACCGCCAAGGGCGTCATCGGCACCGTCGGCGTGGACATGAACATCAACTCCACCTGGTTCGCACGTGCCGACGCCCGCTACATGCGTTCGCGTCCGGAACTGCGCGTGGGCGGCCAGGGCACCGGCAGCGAGCTGGAACTGGATCCGTGGACCGTCGGCTTCGGCGTCGGCGCGCGCTTCTAAGCACGCCGGCAAGCGACGTTTCAGTCGAACAAGAACGGGCCGCAAGGCCCGTTTTTTTATGCTTTGAAATCGTGGCGCCGCCCGTTCAGCGCCAGTAGACGCTGCCGCGCAGGCGCGCGCTGCGCCAGCGCCACCACAGCAAGGTGGCATAGGCGAGCGCATAGCCGAGCAGTACGCCGGCCGCGCCCAACAGGCTGGCGTGACTGAGCCACCCTTCCGTGGGCCAGGCAGCACCCTGCCAGGTGCTGCGCCACCCCTGCACCATGCCGGCGATCACACGTACCACCACCAGCACGGTCAAGGCCAGCACCAGCCACAGGTTGGGTCGGTAGAACAGCCCCTGCTGGGTACGCTCGAAGCGGGTCAAACGTAGTGCCAGCAGCCCCAGCGCCAGCCCGCAGGCCCAGCCGAAGGCGGCATGGCTGATCGCGCCGGGCCAGAACGCGGCGGCGATCAACACGAAGATCACGAACAGCACGGTGGAAAGGCCGGCCGAGACAAGATTGATCATCAACAGCCAGCCGCGTGCCTGCCGCCGCGCGGTGCCGACACGAAAGCGCTGCACCAGCGACAACGGCAACAGCACCGCGAACACCGCCAGGGCGATGATCACGGCCAGCGGTATGGCGAGGAGAAGTGGCATCACATGCTCGGTGGCGATGAAGAGTGGTTGGCAACCCGTAACGCGCGGACGCCACATGAACATGGACGGCGCGCAGCAACCGGCGTGTCCGTGTGGTGCATGCCGATGCCGGGCACCGGCCGCACCCGCCTGGCAGTGAGCGCGGTCGGTTTGTTCGCCGCCCTTAGAACGCCGGCAACACCGCGCCTTTGTACTTCTGCTCGATAAACGCCTTCACTTCCGGGCTGGTCAAGGCCTTGGCCAGCTTCTGCACGCGCGGGTCGTCCTTGTTGTCCGGGCGCGAGACCAGGAAGTTCACGTACGGCGAGTCCTTGCTCTCGATCGCCAACGCGTCGCGGGTCGGATTGAGGCCGGCGTCGAGCGCGTAGTTGGTGTTGATCAGCGCCAGGTCGACCTGGTCGAGCACGCGCGGCAGCATCGCCGAATCGAGCTCGCGGAACTTCAGCTGCTTGGGGTTCTCGACGATGTCGCGCTGGCTGGACAGGGCATTGCTCGGGTCCTTGAGTTTGATCACGCCCGCCTTGTCGAGCAGGATCAGCGCGCGGCTGTTGTTGCTCGGGTCGTTGGGAATCACCACGTCGGCGCCGTTGGGCAGTTCGGCCAATGCCTTGAACCGGCGCGAATACGCACCGAACGGCTCGATATGCACGCCGACCACGGTCACCAGCTGGCTCTTGCGGTCGCGGTTGTAGGCATCCAGGTACGGCTCGGTCTGGAAGTAGTTGACGTCGATCTGCTTCTGCACGACCTGGTCGTTGGGTTGCACGTAGTCGTTGAACACGCGCACGTCCAGCTTGACGCCCTGCTTGGCCAGCAGCGGTTCGACCACCTCCAGGATCTCGGCATGCGGCACCGCGGTGGCGGCCACCGTCAGTGTGTCGCCGCCGCTGCTGCCACCGCTACCTCCACAGGAGGCCAGGGCCAGCGTGGCCGCAGCCAGGAGGGAACGAAACGCGAATGTGCTCATGTGGGGGTCCGTGGGAGGAGGAATGCGGCACTGCCGCAAGCGCTAAACCTAGCAGACCGCGGGTGTAGCCGCGATCGGCAGGCCCGTGTTGCTTGCGTTGCCGTGCGCGCCCGGCAACGCGCGATCCCGGTCGAGCTCAGCGCCGGCTGTAGCGCGCCACCAGCCAGTCGCCCAGCATCTGCAGCAGCTGCACCAGCACCAGCAGGGCGATCACGGTGATCAGCGCGACATCCGAATGCGAGCGCAGATAGCCCTCGCGGTACGCGACATCGCCCAGCCCGCCGGAGCCGATCGCACCGCCCATCGCGGTGAAGCCGATCAGCGCGATGGTGGTCACGGTGGCGCCGGCGATCAGGCCCGGGCGCGCTTCGGGCAGCAGCACGCGCAGCACCAGCTGGCGGGTGGTGGCGCCCATCGCCTGGCTGGCTTCGATGATCCCGCGGTCCACTTCGCGCAAGGCGGTTTCCACCAGCCGTGCATAGAACGGTGCGGCGCCGACCACCAGCGGCAGGATCGCGCCGCGCACGCCCAGCGAGGTGCCCATCAGCGTCAGCGTCAGCGGAATCATCGCGATCATCAGGATGATGAAGGGCACCGAGCGCAGCAGGTTGATCAGTGCCGCGAGCACGCCGTATAGCACCGGGCGGCGGCGCAGCTGCGGGGCACCGCACAGGAACAGCGCAACGCCCAGCGGCAGGCCGATCAGCAGCGTCAGCGGCAGCGCACCGGCCAGCATCAGCAAGGTATCGAGCGTGGCCTGGCCGATGTCGCCCCACTTGGCGGCATCGAGATTGCGGAAAAACCCGCTTGTCGTGGCGATCAGAGTCATACGCGCAGATCCTCCACGTGCACGCCGGCGGCGACGAAGCCCGCGCGTGCCGCGTTATGGTCGCCGCCGGTCAGCGCGACGATGAGCTGGCCGTACGGGGTGTCCTTGATGCGGTCCACGCGCCCGGACAGGATGTTGTAGTCCACCCCGGTCTCGCGGGCGATGCGGCCCAGCACCGGTTCGTAGGTGCCGTTGCCCAGGAAGGTCAACCGCACGATGCGCCCGCCCACCGCGGCGAAGTCGCGATGCAGCTCGGCCTCGTCCACGTGCTCGGCTTCGGACACGAAGCGCCGGGTGGTGGCGTGCTGCGGATGCAGGAACACCTCGGTCACCGGGCCGGTTTCCACCAGCTTGCCGGCGTCCAGCACCGCGACGCGGTCGCAGACCCGGCGGATCACGTCCATCTCGTGGGTGATCAGCACGATGGTCAGGCCCAGCTCGCGGTTGATCTGCGCCAGCAGCTGCAGCACCGAGGCGGTGGTCTGCGGGTCCAGCGCGCTGGTGGCCTCGTCGCACAGCAGGATCTGCGGCCGGGTGGCCAGCGCGCGCGCGATGCCCACGCGCTGCTTCTGCCCGCCGGACAGCTGCGCCGGGTACTTGCTGGCATGCTGCTCCAGCCCGACCCGTGCCAGCAGCTCGGCCACGCGCGCATCGACTTCGGCGCGCGGGGTGCCAGCCAGTTCCAGCGGAAACGCCACATTGCCGGCCACGGTGCGCGAGGACAGCAGGTTGAAGTGCTGGAAGATCATCCCGACACGCCGGCGCAGTGCGCGCAGGCCCTGGCTGTCCAGCGCGGTAACGTCCTCGTCGCCAATCAGCAGCCGCCCGCCGCTGGGTTCTTCCAGCCGGTTGATCAGCCGGATCAGGGTCGACTTGCCGGCACCGGAATGGCCGATGATGCCGAACACCTCGCCGGGGCCGATCCGCAGATCGAGTGGATGCAGCGCCACGATCTGGCGACCGTCAACGGAATAAGACTTGTGCAGGCGCTGAAACTGGATCACCGCGCGTGGCCGATTGGGGGGCCGTGAAGCCTACCAGTCAATGTTTGCGGACGATATTCCAATGAGTTCTAAGTTAGGGATTGGGGAGTCGGGATTGGGGATTCGTAACAGCCAAAGCGCCTTGCCGTTGCTCTGGCGAATCCCCAATCCCCAATCCCGACTCCCCAATCACGGCTTATCCAACGACATCAGCCGATCCGCCTTCCGAATCCGCTCCCGGCGCAGCAGATACAGCCCGCTGGCGACGATGATGCCGGCGCCGGTCCAGGTCCAGCTGTCGGGCAGGGTCTGCCACAGCAGCCAGTCCCAGCCGATCACCCAGACCAGGCCGGTGTATTCCAGCGGCGCGATCATCGAGGCCTCGCCGCGCAGGAAGGCCTGGGTCAGCGCGATCTGCCCCAGTGCGCCGGCCAGGCCCATGCCGGCGATCAGCCAGGCGTGCTCGCCCCGCAACGGCACCCAGTCGGGAATGGCCAGCAGGCCGGCGCCGACCGCCATGAACAGCAGGAACGACACCACCATCGCCTGCGGGGTGTCGGTGCGGGTCAGCAGACTCACGCTGATGGCGGCGATGGCATAGGCGGTGGCCGCCAGCAGCACCATCAACCCGGGCAGCGAGATCAGCCCGTCCACGCCCGGGCGCAACACCACGATCACCCCGACCAGGCCGATGCCGATCGCCGTCCAGCGGCGTGGCCCGACCCGCTCGCCCAGCAATGGCACCGACAGCGCCGCCACCAGCAGCGGGGCGACGAAATACAGCGTGTAGGCGGTCGACAGCGGCATGCGCTTCAGGCCGTAGACGAAGCAGCCGATCATCACCATGCCCAGTACCCCGCGCAGCAGGTGCAGGCCCCAGCGCACCGGCACGATCGAGCGCGGTCCGGCGGTGGCGAATACCCACACCAGCACGAACGGCAGCGAGGCGGCGCCGCGCAGCAGGGTGACCTGCAGCGGCGGGTAATGCGCCGACAGCAGCTTCATTCCCGCATCCATCAGCGAGAAGCAGGCCACGGCGGCCACCATCCAGGCGATGGCGGGAAGCGGAGAGCGGGTGGTGGGCATGGACCATTATCGCTGCGCGTGCGCGCAGCCTGGCAACCCTGTGTCGACAGGGGCGATGACGCGATGCCCTAGAATGGCGGCTGTTTACAGACAGCAGGAGCTTTTGCATGCCTTCCTTCGACGTGGTGTCCGAAGTCGACAAGCACGAACTGACCAATGCGGTGGATCAGGCCAACCGCGAGCTGGATACGCGCTTCGATTTCAAGGGGGTCGAGGCCAGGTTCGAGCTGGAAGACGGCAAGGCGATCAACCAGTCCGCGCCCAGCGATTTCCAGGTCAAGCAGATGACCGACATCCTGCGCGCGCGCCTGCTGGCGCGCGGCATCGACGTGCGTTGCCTGGAGTTCGGCGACATGGAAACCAACCTGGCCGGTGCGCGCCAGAAGGTCACCGTCAAGCAGGGCATCGAGCAGAAGCAGGCCAAGCAGCTGGTGGCCAAGCTGAAGGAAGCCAAGCTCAAGGTCGAGGCGCAGATCAATGGCGACAAGCTGCGCGTGAGCGGCAAGAAGCGCGACGATCTGCAGGACGCGATGGCGCTGCTGAAGAAGGCCGACTTCGAGCTGCCGCTGCAGTTCGACAACTTCCGCGACTGAGCACGCGTGGTGGCTGACACGGCGCCTTGTCGTGCCGCGCTGTGCAGGCGGGCCGCACAGCGCGGTGTGGCGACCGTCCGCTGCCCGGGCATCGGCCGCGCGCGCACCGGCGCGTTACGGATCTGATGCAAGCATGCGCGGCCTGCTCTCCAGCCTGTTGCAACGCGCGCACCCGGCCACGGTGCCGCAGGCGCCGCCCGCTGCCGGGACGGCGTGCGCCGTGACGCACGCACAGCCACGCATCGAAGCCGGCTCGACGCTGCACACGTTGGCCGGGCTGGACCCGCTGGCGGCTGCAGCGTTTGCCGATGCGTTTGCGGTGGAAGTGCAGCGCGCCATCGCCAGCTGCACGCTCGGCCATGCCAGCACCACCCAGGCGCAGGCACTGGAGCAGATCCATTCGCTGAAGAATACGCTCTCGCTGACCGGCTCTGCCGAACTGCTGAACGCCTGCGACCGGTTGCGCGGCGATGTCGACGGCGGCGAACCGGGGTCCGCGCTTGCGCAGCGCTACACCGCGATTGCGACCGCGGCCGGCCTGCTGGTCAAGAATTACCGGCGCACCCTCCCCAACGACGACACCGCCCCCCATGCGTAGTGGATCCAACCGTGCAGCGCCCGGCCTGATTCTGGCCGCCCGGCAGCTGCGCAACGACAGGCTGGTGCGGCTGTTCGAATCGTTCCTGGAATATCGCGCCTGCGTCGGCCGGGTGATCGTGCAGACCATCGTGGCGCTGTGGTGCTTCGGCTGGCTGTACGGGCCGCAGCCGGTGCTGGTCAGGGATGCACAGGCGGTCTTCCCCACCGCGGCAACGCTGTGGATGGTGGCGGTGGTCTGGATGGTGCTGGTGCGACGCAGGATCATCCCGCCGGGCGAGTGGCTGGATGCGATCGGGTTTGCGATGAACCTGCTGTTCATCGGCATCCAGACCTATCTGGCCTTCATCCTGCTGATGTCGCTGAATGCCTTCCTGCCCTTCATCACCATCGCCGCGGTGGCGCGCTATGGGCAAAAGGCGACGCTGCCGGTGCTGCTCAGCACCTTCGTGCTGATGCTGCTGACCGCGCCGGCCGGCTACTGGCTGTCGCGGCCGGCCTACTTTGTGTATGCGGTGGCGCTGAGCGTGGTGCTGCCGCTGCTGGTGGCGCGCATCGTCAGTGCGATGCAGGAGATCGCCCTGCAGGCGCTGGCCTCGCGCGATGCGCAGAGCCGCTTCATCAGCACCATGAACCACGAACTGCGCACGCCGTTGAACGCGGTCATCAACTGCGCGCAACTGATCGACAGCGACACCTTGTCGGCGCAACAGCGCGAACTGATGCAGGCCGTGACGGTCAATGCGATCGCGCTGCGGCATCGGGTGAACGAAGTGATCGACGTGGCCAGCATCGACGGTGGCCGGCTGCAACTGCACAGCAAGCCGCTGAGCCTGCTTGACGTGCTGGCCACGGTCAAAGCGGTGTGCGCGAGTGCAGCGTCTACCAAGGGCGTGGCGCTGGCGCTGCGCAGCGATGCCGCGCAGACGCCTGACCTCATCGGCGACGAGGGGCGCATCGAACAGGTCATCACCAACCTGGTCATCAATGCGATCAAGTTCACCCCGGCCGGTGGCGCGGTCGACGTGCTGATCGCCGCCACGCAGGTGCAGCAGCGCTGGACGATCGCGGTGACCGTGACCGATACCGGCATCGGCATCCCCGACGCCCAGAAGGCCTATGTCTTCACGCCCTTCACCCAGCTCAGCACCGGTTTCAGCCGTGCCGAGGGCGGGGTCGGGCTGGGCCTGTTCATTGCGCTGTCGGTGTCCGAGGCGATGGGCGGCAGCCTGAGCGTGCGCGACAACCCCGGCGGCGGCAGCGTATTTCGCTGGACCTTCGCACTGGCCGCCGCCGCGGCGCAAGGCTGCCGCCCGCCGGCGCTGCGCGAGGCCCTGCAACAGCATGCCGCGACGGTGCCGCCGCTGCACTGCCTGGTGTTCGAGGACATGGACACCAATCGGCTGGTGATCGGCAATCTGCTCACCCGCGCCGGGCACCGGGTGAGCTTTCACAGCGATGGCAGCAACGCGGTGCAGCGCATCCGCGAGGCGGCGCCGGACCTGGTGTTCCTCGACCTGCACATGCCCGGCACCTCGGGCTGGGACGCGCTGGGGGAGGCGCGCGCGGCGATCGCCGCGCTGCCGCCGATCATCGTGCTGACCGCCGACACCCGCACCGATTCGATGCGCGAGGCCACCGCGGCCGGCGTGGCCGGCTATCTGTCCAAACCGATCAACGCGCACCAATTGCTGGCCATCCTCGCCGCGCATGCCACCCATGCAACCGGCTGACCTGAAACCGGGCAACGCGGCACGCCGGCACTGGCACACCGACGCGCAGACGCGCACGCCGCTGGCGCTGCTGTACCTGCACGGGTTCGCCGCCAGCCCGGGAGAAGCCGGCGAACTGCCCGAGCAGATCGCCGATGCGCTGGCTGCCAACCTGTACGTGCACCGTTGGCCCGGGCATGGCCGCAGCGCCGCCGATGCGATGCAGGGGCTGACGCCGGCAGCGTTACAGGCCTCGGCCCTGGATGCACTGGCGCAGGCACAGCACATGGGCGCGCGCGTGGCGATCGTCGGCTCGTCCATGGGCGCCACATTGGGCTTGTGGCTTGCGGCGCAGCGCCCCGACGCGGTGGCTGCGGTGGTCGCCTGGTCACCGGGCATCCGGCCGGCCGACCCGGCGCTGCTGGATCAGGTCTGCGCCGCGCAGACGCCCTTGACCGACCCACGCCCGCGCACCGCCGCGTCGCTGGCGTTCTGGTCCGGCACCATCCACCCGGATGGATTCCGCGCGCTGCGCAGCCTGTTCGACGCGGTTGCCGCCGATCCACCGTGGCCACGCGTGCAATGCCCGGTGTTTCTGGGCTATTACCGCGCTGCCAACGGCGAGGAGGATCCCACCGCCTCGGTGCCGGCGATGCTGGCGATGTTCGCTGCGCTCGGCAGCGCGGCGGAGCACACCTGCGCGATGGCCTTCGACACCGGCGCACATGCGATCGGCTCGCCGCACAAGACCCCGCACGCCGACAAAGTTGCGCAGGCATCGAGTGCGTTTCTGCGCGCGCATGTCGGCGCAAACACGCATGCGGATGCCACCTAGGCCGCGTCAGCGCTGCAACTGCTGGAGTTTTTTCTGCGTTTCGCCAACCTGTTCGGTCGCGCCGGCTTTGCGCTGCGCTGCACCGGCACAGGCGGCCGCGCCGGCAGCGATCGCATACACTGGCCCACCATCACGCCGCCGCCACGATGACGACCACGCCTGCCACGCTCGACCCGTTGACCGCCACCCGCCAGTGGATCGAGCGCGCGGTGATCGGCCTGAATCTGTGCCCGTTCGCCAAGGCGGTCTACGTCAAGGAGCAGGTGCGGCTGGTGCTCAGCGATGCCAGCACGCCCGAAGCGCTGCTCGAACAACTGGCCGAAGAACTGGTGTTGCTGCGCGACACGCCGGCCGAGCAGATCGACACCACCTTGATCGTGCATCCGGACGTGCTCACCGATTTCCTGGACTACAACGACTTCCTCGACAACGCCGATGCGGCGGTGGAAGCGCTGGATCTGGGCGGCGTGTTGCAGGTGGCCAGCTTCCATCCGGACTACCAGTTCGCAGGCGCGGCGGTGGATGACGTAGCCAACTTCACCAACCGCTCGCCCTACCCCACCCTGCACCTGCTGCGCGAAGACAGCGTGGAGCGTGCGGTGGCCGCGTTTCCGGATCCGGACGTGATCGTCGAACGCAATATCCAGACGCTGGAACGCCTGGGCCAGGACGGCTGGGAACGGTTGTTGAGCGCATCGCAGCACTGACCGCCGCATCGCGTACGGCGGCGCGTGCCTGAAACGCGCAGCGATGCCGGCGCGCAGCGGCGCGGCATGACGCGATAACGGCGCGGCAAAACACCGGCATACATACGTCACGCGTGGCGATCGCGTTGCTACGGTCACCACGGCGCCCGCGTTACAGTGCGCGCTACCTCGCTACCCTGGTGCGCCCGATGCCCCTGACCCCCGCCGTCTCCGCATGGAATCCCTCCCCGTTGCAGGACCGCGTGGTGGTGATCACCGGCGGCGCCCAAGGCATCGGCCGTGGCATCGCGCAGGCGGTGCTGGGCGCCGGTGGCAGCGTGGTGATCGGCGACCTGGATGCCGATGCCGGCAAGGCCTGCCTGCAGGAGTGGGCATCGCCGCGACGCAGTGCCTTCGTGCGGTGCGATGCCGCGCGCCCGGCCCAGGCGGCGCGCCTGATCGCCACCGCGCTCACCCGCTTCGGGCGACTCGATGGCCTGGTCAACAACGCCGGCGTGGCCGATCCGCATGTGGCGCCATTGCCGCAACTGGACTGGGACGAGTGGAATCACCGGCTGGCCAGCCTGCATGGCGCCTTCCTGTGCAGCAAGCAGGCCTTGCCCGCATTGGCGCAGGCCCAGGGCGGCGGTGCGATCGTCAACATCGCCTCCACCCGCACCTGGCAATCGGAGCCGCATAGCGAAGCCTATGCCGCCGCCAAGGGCGGGCTGGTGGCCTTCACCCACGCCTTGGCGCTGAGCGAAGGCCCGCAGGTGCGCGTCAACAGCATCAGTCCGGGCTGGATCAGCACCGACGCCTGGCGCGCACCGGCGCGCCGGCGCACACCCAAGTTGTCACGGCGCGACCATGCCCAGCATCCGGCCGGACGGGTGGGCACGCCGGAAGACATCGCGCAACTGGCGGTCTATCTGCTGTCGCCGCAGCTGTCCGGCTTTGTGACCGGGCAGGATTTCATCGTCGATGGCGGCATGTCGCGCAAGATGCAGTACGTCTGAGGCATTGCGGCGCAGGCGGCCTGCAGCAGACCGCGCAGGCCGGAAGCGCCGCAGGCGCCATCACTGGCGGCGCGGCTCAGGCCTGCTCGTTGCGGCCGAACAACACCGCAAGATCCCCTGCCTCCAGCGCGCGCCATTGCCCGGACGGCAGACCGTCCAGCGCCAAGCCACCGATGCGGCTGCGGTGCAAGGCCACCACGTGATTGCCGGCGGCGGCGAACATGCGCCGCACCTGGTGGTAGCGGCCTTCGTGCAGGGTCAGGCGTGCTTCGCGTGGGCCGAGCACTTCCAGTTCGGCCGGCAGCAGCGGCTTGGTTTCGCCTTCCAGCAACAGCGTGCCGCTGGCAAACAGCGCCGCCTCGTCGCCGCGCAGGTCCTCGGCCAGGGTGACGTCGTAGACCTTGTCCAGCGCCGACTTGGGCGAAATGATCCGGTGCAGCAGCGCGCCGTCGTCGGTCATCAGCAACATGCCGCTGGTCTCGCGATCCAGCCGTCCCACCGGCGCCAGCACCGGTGCGCGCGAACGGAAGCGCGGCGGCAGCAGTTCGTAGATAAGCCGGCCGGTGTCCTTGGTCGAGCAGGTGTAGCCGCCGGGCTTGTGCAACAGCAGGCTGAAACCCGCTGGCGGATCCAGCGGTTCGCCATCGATACGGATCGTATCGTGCTCCACCTGGTCGTCGGCATACAGCACCTCGCCGGCGGCGTCGGTGACCGCGCCCTGGCGAAACAGCTGGGTCACCTGCTTGCGGCTGCCGTAGCCGAGGTTGGCGATGTGCTTGACCAGCTTCATGCGCGCGCTCCGCGGCCACGGATGGCGGAAATCAGCTTGAAACCGTCGCGTTCGGCGGCCACGCGCACCTGCCCGAAGCTTTCGTTGAGCACGTACTCGTAGGGCAGATGCCGGTTGGCGACCAGCAGCAGCTGACCACCCGGGCGCAGGGCCTGCGCGGCCACGGCGATGAAGCGCTGGCCGATATCCGGGCGATCGGCACGCGAAGGCGTGTGGAACGGCGGGTTGCTGACGATGAAATCGTACTGCGCCCCCAGGCCGGCGGTAACGTCGCGCCAGTGGTACTGCAGCTGCGCCGGATGCGCGATGGCCTGCAGGTTGCGCCGCGCCAGGGTCAGCGCGCGTGCTTCGGCCTCGTACAGATCCAGCCCGGTGACCTTGGGGCAACGCGCCAGCACCTCGGCCGACAGATAACCGAAGCCCGCGCCCAGATCGGCGCCATGCCCGGCCAGCGTGCTCGGCAGATGCTCGACCAGCAGCGCCGAGGCAGGATCGATGCGGTCCCAGGCAAACACACCGGGGCGACTGACGAAGCGCCCGTCCAGAATGGGGCGCGGCGCATCCAGCGCGGCCCAGCGCGCCTGCAGCACCGCATCGGTGTCGGCAGGCAGCGGCGCGCTCCAGTAGGTGCGGCAATGGTGCTTGGTCAGGCTGCCGGCCAGGCCAGTGAGCTGACGCAGATCCGCCTCGCCCGAGCGCGCGCCCTCGTTGTTGGACTGGCAGGCCACCACGCGGCCGCCCGGGGCGGCCAGCGCGACCGCGCGCGCGAACAGGGCACGCGCTTCCTCGCGTTGCCGCGGCGGCAACACCAGCACCAGGGCATAACGGGTGCTGTCGGCCTCGATCTCGCTCTCTTCGCGCACGTTCCAGCCGTTGCGCTCCAGCGCTTCGGCGAAGGGACGAAAGCTCTGCTCGCAGGTCAGCGCATCGGCAGCCGCATGCTCGCGCAGCGGGAACCCGTCGCGCGCGCGCAGGAACAGCACCGGGCCGCTGGGCCATGGCAGCACGCCCTGGGCGAAGGGCAGAAACAGAGCTTGAAGCGGGGCATCGTGCGGGCCAGCCATCGGATCATCGGGTCGGGAACAGGCCGCCATTGTAAGGGAGCGCTGCCTGCCGCCCGCCTTGGCGCCCGCTTGGGCGGGCATTCGATTGCGTGACCTACAGACGGCAACCCTTCCAATGTCTATACGGTCTATTGATGCGCACGCAACATCCGCCCGCCTAGGCTGGAATCACACCAATACCGGAGAGACGCGATGCGAGCCCTGTTCGTAGGTGGAGTGGTCGACAACAGCGAAATGGATCTGGATGACACCCCGCCACCGATGCACTACCCCGAAAACACCGGTGCGGGCCGGCCGCGTTATCGCCTGCACCAGGTCGGCGAGCGCGACGATGGCAGCGTGGCATATGCGGTGTATGGCGCCCCGGAAATGGCCGATGACGACATCAGCCGGATCACCGAAGAACGTGGCTATGCGCGGCGCTTCAGTGCCTCGCCCGAACCGCCGCGCTGAGCGCGTTCGCATTGGCGTGGTACCGCGCATGACCACGGCACACGCATGAAAAAACCGGGCCTGGGCCCGGTTTTTTTGTTTGAACGCCTGAGCCAGCGCGTTGTCTGGATCAGCGCGCCTTGGGTGTCACCCGCCAGATCACATTGCCG
Source organism: Xanthomonas sp. WHRI 7064 (assembly GCF_040202355.2). Taxonomy (NCBI): domain Bacteria; kingdom Pseudomonadati; phylum Pseudomonadota; class Gammaproteobacteria; order Lysobacterales; family Lysobacteraceae; genus Xanthomonas; species Xanthomonas sp. WHRI 7064. Next base: position 4,097,499 of record NZ_CP167821.1, read on the forward strand.
ACATCGTCGGCCACCAGCAGCGCCCCGGTATTGTCCGGGCTCACGCCCACCGGGCGCCCCTGCGCATTGCCTTCGGCATCCAGGAAACCGTCCAGCACCGTGATCGGCGTGCCGCTGGGCTTGCCGTCGACAAACGGCACGAACAGCACCTTGTAGCCGCTGGGCGGGTCGCGATTCCACGAGCCGTGCTGGCCAATGAAGGCGCCCTGGCGGAAGCGCTCCGGCAACAGGCTTCCGCTGGCAAAGCTCAGGCCCAGCGAGGCGGTATGCGGGCCCAGCGCGTAGTCGGGCTTGATCGCGTTGGCCACCAGCTCGGGGTTCTGCGGTTTGACCCGCTCGTCCACATGCTGGCCGTAATAGCTGTAGGGCCAGCCATAAAAGCCGCCGTCGCGCACCGAGGTCAGGTAATCCGGCACCAGATCGCTGCCGATCTCGTCGCGCTCGTTGACCACCACCCACAGCGACTTGCTCTGCGGCTCCCAGGCGGTGCCGACCGGATTGCGCAGGCCGCTGGCGAACACGCGGCTGCTGCCGGTGGCCGGGTCGATCTCCAGGATCGCGGCGCGGTTGAGTTCGGCCTCCATGCCGTTTTCTGCCACGTTGCTATTGGAACCGACGCCGACATACAGCTTGCTGCCATCGGCACTGGCCAGCAGCGACTTGGTCCAATGATGATTCAGGCCGCCGGGCAGATTGGCCACGAAGGTCGGCTTGGCGGTGATATGCGTCTCGCCGGGCTTGTACGGAAAGCTCACCAGCGCATCTGCATTGGCCACGTAGAAACGATCGCCGATCAGGGCCATGCCGAACGGTGAAAACAGGCCACTGATGAACTGGGTGCGCACTTCGGCCACGCCATCGCCATCGGCGTCGCGCAGCAAGGTGATGCGGTTGGCGCTGGGCACCACGGCGCCGGCCTTGCTCATCATCGCGCCCTGCACCTTCTTGCGGATGCCGCCGCCTTCGGCGTCTTCCGGCTTGGGCGGCTCGGCGGTCTCGGCCACCAGCACGTCGCCGTTCGGCAGCACATAGACCCAGCGTGGGTGATCCAGGTCGCGTGCAAACGCGGCAACCTGCAGGTCGTCGGCAGCGATCGGCTTGGCGTTCTCGGTCCAGCGCTTGACCGGCGCCACCTTGACGGTGGGGATCAAGCGTTTGACCGGCTCGGGCAATTGCGGGTTCGGCCCGGTCCCTTGTTCGATGGCAAGCGTGGCGGTATCGCCGCAGGCGGCGAGGATGGCGACGGTCATCAGCGACAGCGGCCAGCGGGCGAGCTTCAACGCGGGAGCATTCATTTCGCGATCGATCCTGAACAGTTACGACAATCGGTCATCATGCCGTCAACGCCACGACGAGAAGTAAACACATCGTCAATGCGTGACTCAGGGAGCGGCTTGCGGATCGCTGCCCAACGGCAAGGGGTGCACTGCCACGATGCGATCCATCCAGATCCAGTGCGGCTCCTGCGCGGCATCCAGTTGGTCGATACGCAACTGGCCGTTGAGGCCTTCGCGCTGCTGGTCGTCCAGATAGGTCTGGATGCTTGGGCGCACGGCGACGGTGCCGCTGATCATGCTGCCGTCGTCGAGCTCGACGCGCACACGCTCCTGCCCACCGAGCAGCGACACCCAGTGTTCGAGCGTGGCGATCTGCACTTGTTCCGAATAGACATGCGGGGCGTATCTGGACATGGCGTCATCTCCATCGAGTGAATGCACCACGCTAGGCCATCGGCCGTGAAAGAGGCAGTAAACAGCCTCTTTCACCTGCTGCCTGTCGGCCGGAGCAGCGGCGCCACGTCGGCGCCGCCTACCCTTTCACTCCACCGATTCGCGCGCGGCGCGCACTGCGGTGACCAGTTGGGCGACGCTGTAGGGCTTGGCCAGATGCTCCTGGAAACCGGAGTCCAGCGCGCGCTTGCGATCGTCGTCGCGTGCCAGCGCGGTCACTGCCACGGCCGGCAGTGCCGCCGCGTTCAGCCCCATGTTCTCGCGCACGGTGCGGATCAGCCCGTAGCCATCCATGCCCGGCATGCCGATGTCGGTCAGCATCAGGTCGAAGCGTGCATGGCCGCGATGATCGATCAGTGCCAGCGCATCGGTGGCGCTGCCGGCGGTGACCACTTCGGCGCCCTGCTCTTCCAGCAGGCGGCGCAGGTAATCGAGCATGTCCGGCTGGTCTTCCACCGCCAGCAGGCGCAAGCCATTGAGCGCGCGCGCTTCGATGATCTGTTCGGACATCAGCCGTCGGCGCAGTTCGCGCCGCGGACGCCTGGCCTGATCGGGAATATGCTCCGGCAGGCGCACGGTGAAGGTCGCGCCCTTGCCGCGACCGCCGCTGGTGGCGCTGACCTGGCCGCCATGCATTTCCACCAGCTGCTGCACGATCGCCAGGCCCAGGCCCAGGCCGCCATGCTGGCGCGTGGTGGTGCCGTCGGCCTGGCGGAAGCGGCCGAACAGATGCGGCAGGAATTCCGCTGCGATGCCATCACCCGAATCGCGTATCGCGACCAGCAGGTGGCCATCGTCGCGTTCGATGGTGACGTCGATGCGGCCATGCGCCGGAGTGAACTTGATCGCATTGGACAGCAGATTCCAGAGCACCTGCTGCAGCCGCGTGGCATCGCCCAGCACCAGACACGGCGCGGACGGGGCATGCACCTCCAGCACCTGGTCCTTGCCCTCGGCAGCCAGCTCCTGGGTGTTCAGGGCCTCGCGCACCTGTTCGACCAGATCCAGCGACTCGACCTCCAGCTGCACCTTGCCCAGCAACATGCTGCTGAGGTCGAGCATGTCCGAGATCAGGCGTTTCTGCGCACGGGCGCTGCTGGCGATCACCGACAGGCCCTTGTAGTTGGGATGGCCTTCCTCGACCCGCTGCAGCAGCAGCTCGCTCCAGCCCAGGATGGTGGTCAGCGGCGTGCGCAATTCGTGCGACAAGGTGGCCAGGAACTCGTCCTTCAGCCGCGCCATGCTCTCGGCTTCGTTGCGTGCGCTGCGCTCGGATTCGAGCAGCTGCTCGCGCGCCAGTTCGATCTCGCGTTGTTCAGTCACGTCCGGGCTGCTGCCGGCCAGGCCGATGAAGCGCCCGTCGGCAGAGTAACGCGGCGTGGCGGTCATTTCGATCCAGCGCCACTGCCCGTCGTGGCGGCGCGCACGCACCAGTGCATGCAGGCCGCGCTGTTCTTCCAATGCGGTCGCCAGTTCGAACTGGAAGATCGACAGGTCGTCCGGATGCAGCAACTCGCTCCAGGCCGACACCGTGCCGCTGGAAATGTCGATGCCGAAAAACTCGCCATAGGCACTGTTGACGAAGCGCACCACGCCTTGCGCGTCCAGCACCCAGACAGGCATCGGCAGGCCGTCGGCCAGGGCGCTGAAACGCGCCTCGCTCTCGGCCAGCTCGCGCTCCACCCGCTTGCGCTCGGTGATGTCCATGAACAACACCGCCACCCGCGCCTGCTCCGGCTGCCCGACCCGGAATGCGTCCACCGAATACCAGCGGCGCAATGCCTTGGCCTGCATTTCGAAGTGGATGCGGTTGCCGGTGCGGGCGACATGGCCGTAGCGGTCAAACCATTCCTGTTCGTGATCGACCAGCATGCCGCGAATGGACACGTTCAATACATTGGAAAGACCGGTGTAGCGCTCGAACGCGCCATTGGTCATGCGGATCACGTAATCGACGGCCTTGTCGCCATCGAACACCATATCGATGACGCAGAACCCCGCGTCCAGATTATGGAAGATCTCGTGGTACATCCCCGGGTCGAGGAAGGGCTCGGCGAGGGCTGCCGGATGGCTGGTGGCCAGATCGGGGCTGGTGGTCGAGGTGCTCAAATCGGGATCCAGGGGTGGTGCCAGGGCGGATGACGAGCAGATGAAACCACGCCCGGTGTCGTCAGCGGGTGCACAGCCGGCCGGCCCGGTTCACGCGCGTGCCGCCGGCTCCCCAGGGATCACCACAACAGCGCCGCGCACAGCGCGATGCAGGCCGCCAGCACCACGATCCCGGCGATCACGCCGCGAAACACCCACTCGCCTTCGCGACGCAACTGCTCGTCCATCCAGCGCTGCGCTTCTTCGCGCCAGGCGGTGGAACGCGCGTACTCGGCGTCCAGCAACAGCAGCCGCACCCGCGACAGGCCGAGCTTGGCGCATTCGCTGCGGCAGCGCTCGCTGAAACCATCCTCGCCGGTGGCGACCTGTGCGCCCAGCGGCAGCTGCAATTCGAGTTCATGCCTGGACATAACGGGGACGCTCCTGATCAAGCTCGTGTTCCAGCGCCATCCGCGCCAGTTGGGTGTAGTTGGCGCGTGGACCCTGGCCGCGGCCGGTGAGCATCCCCTGGTAATCCAGGTCCTGCCAGACCCGCCCGGTCCACTCGACGCAATCCTCGGCAATCACCAGCATCAGCGAGTAGCGGTACTCCAGCCCGTTGGCGGCGGTGTAGGCGTAGACCGGCGGGAACTGCACCGCCACATCGCCCTGCCGCGCCAGCGCGGCCAGGTGCTCGCGCAAGGCATCACGCGGCGAGGCTCCCGGCTCCAGGCGCAGCGTGCGCGTGGCCAGATCCAGGTCCACATCGCTTTGCAGGGCGACGAAGGCGGCGGCCCCGGTGGCGGGGTTATGGCCGTGCTGTTTCGCCCAGTCGATGAACTGCAGGCGCACGTCCGACGGCATGTGTGCCGGCGCCGAAGAGGCTGACTTTGTGCGGAAAGAGTGGGTGTCCATGCTGGCGATCTTCCGGGCTGCGCCGTGAAGCGCAGGCGCAGGCGCGGTGAACCCGCCGTCATGGCCCCAGCGTTGCGGATTAACCGCGTGGCAATGGCCTGCCAGCCCTTGCGCGGCAAGCGTTGCCGGCAGGCAGACGCGCCCCCACACTGCAACGACGCCCGGTACGTCCACGTACCTTCCGCTTGGAGACTTTCCATGAAACGTTCCAGCCTTTGCGGCGCCAGCCTGTTGCTGGCAGGACTGCTCGCGGCAACCGGCGCGCAGGCACGTGTACGCAACGTCACCGACCCGCAGGCGCCACGCGCGCTGACCGGCGATGGCAAGGTCGATGTGCGCTGGACCGACCCGGCGCAGTTTTCCGAAGTGCGCTTCAGCGGCAACCGCTGGGAAGCGCAGCGTGGCGACTGGGTGACCCAGCTGGCGACCTATTTCCAGCAGAGCGCCGCGCGCAAGCTGCCCGACGGCCAGCGCCTGAGCGTGACCATCACCGACATCCGCCGCGCCGGCCAGTACGAGCCCTGGCACGGGCCGCGCATGCAGGACGTGCGCATCGTCAAGGACATCTACCCGCCGCGCCTGAGCTTCAACTACACGCTGACCGGCGCCGATGGCCAGGTGATCGACCAGGGCGAACGCAAGCTGGTGGATTCGGCATTTCTGATGAGCGGCCCGCGCCTGACCGACAGCGATCCGCTGCGCTTCGAAAAGGCGATGATCGACGACTGGGTGCGCAAGCAGTTCCGCGGCGACCGGAGTACTGCGGGGTTGTGAGCTGCCGCTTCAAGTTTCTTCCGTAGGGGCGTTCCGTAGGGGCGCCACGGCACAGCTTGCGCGCCACTGGCGCGCGTGCCTTGGTGCGCCTGTGCCGCTGGCGCAGGCCGGGGCGCGGAGCGGGGGTTGGGGTGAGGGTACGGAGCGAAGCCAACGCGTTGTTCCAAGTGCATGTGGCTTCGCACGTCCCCTCATCCGCCCCTTCGGGGCACCTTTTCCCGATGGGAGAAGGGACATGTCACCGCGTGACTTCCTCGCCCACTGCCGCCTCACCCACATACGTCCGCGGCACGCGCTTGAGTCCACACAGCAGTTGATATGCGCTGACATTGCACTGCGTTGCCAGCGGACTGACGCGCGGCGCATCGCCCCACAGCTGCACTGACGCACCGATGTCGGCCTGCGGGTGCTCGGTGAGATCCACGGTCAGCATGTCCATCGACACACGCCCGATCAGCGGGCAGACCTGTCCATCCACCAGCACCGGGGTGCCGTTGGGGGCGAACTGCGGATAGCCGTCGGCATAACCGGCCGCCACCACGCCGACGCGGGTGGGCCGCTCGGCGACGAAGCGGGCGCCGTACCCCACCGGCTCGCCGGCCGGCAGCTCGCGTACGGAGATGATGCGCGAGCGCAGCGTCATCACCGGGCGTAGTTGCGCGGTGGTGTCGGTGTCCTGCGGGAACGGGTTTGCGCCGTACAGCATCAGCCCCGGACGCGACCAATCGTTACGCAGCGCCGGCCAGCCGAGCAGGCCGGGCGAATTGCGCAGGCTGGTTTCGGCCTGCATGCCGCCTGCAGTGAGTGCGAACGCCACCGCCTGCTCGTCGGTGCGGCTGCACTCCAGCTCGTCGGCGCGCGCCAAGTGGGTCATCAGCACCAGCGAGGCGATCTGCGGCAGCCCGCGCAGCCGCAACCACGCCGCACGAAAGTCTTCCGGTGACAGGCCCAGCCGATGCATGCCGCTGTCCAGCTTCAGCCAAACCTGCAACGGACGCGGGCTCTGGAACTCGGCCAGCGCGCGCACCTGCTGCGGCGTGGCCACCACCGTCCACAGATCATGCTCGGCAATCAGGCGCAGTTCGTCGTGTTCGAAGAACCCTTCCAGCAGCAGGATCGGCGCACGGATGCCGGCCTGACGCAGCTCCAGCGCTTCTTCGATGCAGGCCACCGCAAAGCCGTCGGCCTCGCCGTCCAGCGCCTGCGCGCAGCGCACCGCGCCATGGCCGTAGGCATCGGCCTTGACCACCGCCAGGGCCTTGCTGCCGCCCAGGCGCTTGGCCAGGCGGTAGTTGTGACGCAATGCGTCCAGGTCGATCAACGCTTGCGCAGGACGCACTACGCGGCCTCCTGCTGCGCGCGGGCGCTGCGTGGCGACAGGTAACGGAAGATGTCCAGGCCTTCGCTATCGATGTCGGGCGTGCGGCCCTGCATCAGGTCGGCCAGATAGCGGCCCGAGCCGCAGGCCATGGTCCAGCCCAGGGTGCCGTGACCGGTATTGAGGAACAGGTTGGCATACGGCGTGGCGCCGACCACCGGCGTGCCGTCCGGCGTGGCCGGGCGCAGGCCGGTCCAGAACTCGGCCCGGGCCAGATCGCCGGCGCCGGGGAACAGGTCGTTGACCACCATCTCCAGCGTGGCGCGGCGGCGCGGATTCAACGACAGGTCGAAGCCGGCCACCTCGGCCATGCCGCCGACGCGGATACGGTCGTCGAAGCGGGTCAGCGCGATCTTGTAGCTCTCGTCCAGCACCGTGGAGGTCGGCGCGCGCGCGGCATCCACGATCGGGATGGTCAGCGAATAGCCCTTGAGCGGATACACCGGCAGGTGCAGGCCGAGCGAGAGCAGCAGGTCGGCCGAATAGCTGCCCAGCGCCAGCACGTAGCGGTCGGCGGTCTCGATGCGGCCATCGATCTGCACGCCGGTGACGCGCCCGCCTGCGTGCTGCAGATGCTCGATCTGCTGCCCGTAGCGGAACTCCACCCCCGCCTGCGCGGCCAGTTCGGCCAGGCGCTGGGTGAACAGCCGGCAGTCGCCGGTCTGGTCCTCGGGCAGGCGCAGGGCGCCGGCCATTTGCGCGCCACCGCCGGCCAGGCCCGGTTCGAACTGGGCGATCTGCGCCGGGGTCAGCAGCTCGTAGGGCACGCCGTACTGGGCCAGCACCTCGATGTCCTGCGCGGCGGCATCCAGTTGCTGCTGGGTGCGGAACAGCTGGGTGGTACCGAGCTGACGGCCCTCGAACTCGATGCCGGTGCTGGCACGCAATGCGTTCAGGCAATCGCGGCTGTAGTCGGACATGCGCACCATGCGCGCCTTATTCACTGCATAGCGCTCGGCGGTGCAGTTGCGCAGCATCTGGCTGAGCCAGGCCAGCTGACGCAGGTCGCGGGTGGGCCGGATCGACAGCGGTGCATGCTGCTCGAACAGCCACTTCACCGCCTTGCCGGGCACGCCGGGCGCGGCCCACGGCGAGGTGTAGCCGAACGACAGCTGGCCGGCATTGGCGTAGCTGGTTTCCAGCGCCGCCGCCGGCTGGCGGTCGACCACGGTGACCTCGCAACCGGCCTGTGCCAGATACCAGGCCGTGGTGGTGCCGATGACGCCACTACCGAGAATGAGCACCCGCATGTCGTTCTCCTGGAAAGGGTATTCCCCCACAACCAGGCGCCGAGGGGGACAGTTAGACGCAGTATATTGCGAGCCAGGCAGTGCCATTTCTGGAATCAGCCCGCCCTGGCAGTGAATCCTCCTGTCAAACCCTGTGGAAGCAGACCCGATGACGACGCGCACCCGCGAGCTGGACAAGATCGATCGCAAGATCCTGCGCATCCTGCAGCAGGAGGGGCGGATTTCCTTTACCGAACTGGGCGAGCGGGTGGGATTGTCGACCACGCCCTGCACCGAGCGCGTGCGCCGGCTGGAGCGCGATGGCGCCATCACCGGCTACTACGCTCGGCTGGACCCGCACTATCTCAAGGCCAGCCTGCTGGTGTTCGTGGAGATCAGCCTGGCCTACAAGTCCGGCGACATCTTCGAGGAGTTCCGGCGCGCCGCGCTCAAGCTGCCCAACGTCCTGGAATGCCATCTGGTCTCGGGCGATTTCGACTACCTGCTCAAGGCGCGCATCAGCGAGATGGCCTCCTATCGCAAGCTGCTCGGCAGCACCTTGCTGACCATGCCGCATGTGCGCGAGTCCAAGAGCTACATCGTGATGGAAGAGGTCAAGGAGACCCTGGCGTTGCCCATCGAAGGCTGAGATTCTGGATTCGGGAGTGCGGATTCGCAATGGCGCGGGTCAGCGCACCACGCGCATGCCGTCGCCGGCCGGGACCGCGTCGTAATAGCGCCCGGTCTTGGTATCCAGCACCCGGTTGGCGCCGGCCGGCTGCATGCCGTGCAGCAAGCGACCATTGCGGTCGTAGACCATCGGCGCGCTGGCCGGCGCAACCTGGCTGCCGGCCGGGGCCACCGGCGTCTGTGCCGGGCCACGGGTCGGGATGGTGGGCGCGGACGGGCGCTGGCCAAGCTGCGATGGCACCGGAGCCGTGGCCGGCGCGGGTGGCACTACGCGCGGCGCGGTCAGCGTGGGCTGGGCGGGCGTCGGGGTGGTGATCGGTTGCAGGGTGTTGGACGAGCGTGTGCTGGTGGCCGATTGCGCCGCCGCAGCGCCGGCGGCAACCAACAGGCCGCACAGCAGCAGGCCGCGCATTGAAGGAGAGATCGCCATGACGGACACCGTGCTTGATCGAGGAGTACTCACTGGATGGGGGCGCCGGCGTGCTGCGGCAATGCATTAGGTCGGCTATGGCCTGAACGCGTTCGCGAGATGATCGCGGCGCGAAAAACACATCCTTCTTTCATCGGGACGATGTGGCGCGCAGTGCCGGATGAGGGTGCGTGAAGCCTGGCAATCACTACTGCTTAATGGCTTCGCCGCCGCACCCTCGCCTCAATCCCCACCCCGTGCCCCGGCCGGCGCCAGTGGCGCTTGGTCCCGGCACGCTTGAACCACGCCGACAGCGCCCACATCACGGGGGGCAGGCGCGGCACCCTGCCAGCGCGCGCATGCGAGAACCCCATGAGCCAGTTCGATCTGACCCCTCCCTCCCCCGCCCAACGCGACGCCCTGATCGCCGGGCTCAGCGACGAGGAACAGCGCGTGCTGCTGCACCATGGCACCGAAGCGCCGTTCTGCGGGGTGTTCCTGGACAACAAGCTCGACGGCGTCTACACCTGCCGCCTGTGCGGGTTGCCGCTGTTCCGCTCCAGCGCCAAGTTCGAATCCGGCACCGGCTGGCCGAGCTTCTTCGCCCCGTACGACACCGCCCATGTGCGCGAAATCCGCGACACCAGCTACGGCATGATCCGCACCGAGATCGTCTGCGCGCGCTGCGACAGCCACCTGGGCCACGTGTTCCCCGACGGCCCGCCGCCGACCGGCGAACGCCACTGCCTGAACTCGGTCTCGCTGGGCTTTACCGAAAACGGCCAGGCCCTGCCCAACCCCTTGCAGCGCGCAGGCGCCGAAGCGCAACCGGCCTGAGCCGACACATGCATCCGGCCCGGAGGGATTCCGTGCCGGATGCATACTTGCAACACCTGCGCCCACCTATGCGCCCACTGGCAGGCGCTGCCGCATCGGCGACGCAATGCAGCGACCCCGACAAGGCGTCGAACCGCCATTGCGACCATGCGCGATTCACCTAAGCAAGGCTGCATCACGACAAGCGTTGCAAGGATTGCTTGCATTAGGCAGCCGCGCCGCAAAGCCCTTCAATCAAAGGCTGGAACGGCCTGAGCGCAACCGGGCGCAAGCAACGACAGCACCGCAACCTCCCGCGTGAAGATGAGATCCACCAAGCGATCGTTCAGTTACACCGCACACCTTCACGCCGTGCGCTTCAAGAATCCGCCGCGCAAGCCGAAACAACAGCAACCCTGTTTGCTTTTGGCTGCGCCATGCTCATCATCATCGGCTTCATCGTCGTCATCGTCAGTGTCCTCGGCGGCTATGTGCTGTCGCACGGCAAGCTGGGCGCGCTCTGGCAGCCGTACGAGCTGATGATCATCGGTGGCGCGGCGTTCGGTGCGTTTCTGGTCAGCACGCCCGGCAAGATCGTCAAGGAGACCCTCAGCAGCATCCTGGGCGTGTTCAAGGGCCCGCAGTACAAGTCCGACGACTACAAGGACACGCTGAGCCTGATCTACGAGCTGCTCAACAAGGCGCGCCGCGACGGCTTCATGGCGCTGGAAGATCACGTCGAAAAACCGCAGGACAGCACCATCTTCGGCAACTACCCCAAGGTGGTCGCCGACCATCACCTGCTGGACTTCATCACCGACTGCCTGCGCCTGATGATCGGCAGCAACATCGAGCCGCACGAGCTGGAGCCGCTACTCGAGCTGGAGCTGGAAAAACATCACCACGAAGCGCTGGCGCCCTCGCATGCGTTGAGCAAGGTGTCCGACGGCCTGCCCGGCTTCGGCATCGTGGCGGCCGTGCTCGGCATCGTGATCACCATGGGTTCGATCGGCGGGCCGATCGAGGAGATCGGCCACCACGTCGGCGCCGCCCTGGTCGGCACCTTCCTGGGCATTTTGCTGGCCTATGGCTTCGTCGCACCGCTGGCCGCGGCGATGGAAGCGCGCGCCGAGCAGGACGGACGCATGTACGAGGCAGTCAAGACCGCGCTGCTGGCCTGCCTGCGTGGCTACAACCCGAAGATTGCGCTGGAATTCGCGCGCAAGACGCTGCCCTCCAACGTGCGTCCGAGCTTTGCGGATTTCGAAACGCACCTGAAGACGATCAAGTAGGACCGCGGTCATGGCCGAGGGCAAATCCACCGTCGTCATCCGACGGGTCAAGAAGGTGCAGGGCGGCGGCCATCATGGCGGCGCCTGGAAGGTGGCGTTTGCCGACTTCGTGACCGCGATGATGGCGTTCTTCCTGGTGCTGTGGCTGATGGCCGCCACCACCAAGGAGCAGCGCGCGGCGATCTCGGAATACTTCCGCAATCCCAGCCCGTTGTCGGGCAAGTCGCCGGCCCCCTCGCCGGGCATGAATGGCCCTGGCGGCGCCAGCACCTCGATGATCAAGCTCGGCGGCACCGCCGACATGGCCAAGGGGCAGAAGGACGAGATGGGCCGCAAGCGCGACAACGCCGCCGACACCAACGAAGACAGCCGCGCCAGGGACAAGAAGCGCCTGGAAGCGCTGATGCAGGACCTGAAAGAGGCCATCGACAAGAGCCAGGCGCTGGAGCCGTTCAAGGACCAGCTGCTGCTCGACCTCACCCCGGACGGCCTGCGCATCCAGATCGTGGACAAGCAGAACCGGCCGATGTTCGACATGGGCCGCGACCAGCTCAAGCCGTACACCGTGGCAATCCTGCGCGAGCTGTCCAGCTTCATCAACCAGGTGCCCAACCACATCAGCATCACCGGCCACACCGACACCACCGCCTACAGCAGCGATACCGGTTACACCAACTGGGAACTCAGCGCCGACCGCGCCAATGCCGCGCGCCGTGCGCTGGTGGGCGGCGGCATGGACGATGCCAAGGTCACCCGCGTGGTGGGGCTGTCCTCGTCGGTGCTGTTCGACAAGACCGACCCGCAGAACCCGATCAACCGCCGCATCAGCATCGTGGTGATGACCCAGGATGCCGAACAGGCCGCGCTGGCCGGCGCCGGCCAGGGCATTGCGCTGGGCAAGCCCACCCACGATGCCGACACTCATGTGCCGGATCTGAGTGCCGCAGCAACCGCCACCACCGCGGTGGGGACACCGGCTGCGCTGCCTGCGGCAGGACCCAGCGCTGCTGCGCCGACGGGCGGACCTGCGGCTGCGGCCAGCGCCACATCGCCTGCTGCAGCACCCCCGGTCACCAGCGCCGCGCCGGCGGCACCGCGCGTCTCCACGCGCAGCCAGGTGGCTTCGGCCACCGCACTGGCCAAGGCTGCCGAAGCCGCCGTGGCCGCACCGCGCACTGCGGTCAGCGAAGTACCCGCGCGGCGCTGAGGGCGGCTTAGGGCACCTGGCAAAGCGTTGCCTGGCGGTTCTTGGCGTTCTTGGCGTTCTTGGCGTTCTTGGCGTTCTTGGCGGTTGCGGGCGGTTGCGGGCGGTTGCGGTTGCGGTTGCGGCAGACGGCAGACGGCAGACGGCACGTTGTCGTGCATATCGAATCCGACGTGCATCCCGGATCTGGTCGCTCTGCGGGTTACTCGTCGGACTGCTTGTCGTCCTGCATGCCGATCCTGACCAGCAATCGCGCGTTGGCGCTCCGACAGACCCGCGGTGCCAGCCGCTGCAGCCTGTCCGACATATCGGCGTCAGCGGCCTTCGGAACGCCGGAAGCGCCGACAGGAGCATCGCCCGGCGCGGCCGGCGTTCATCGGCCTGGCGGCGGCACCCGAGCCGGGTCACGCGCAAGCGCCTAGAATGGTCGGCCATTCCCAGCGTCGAGAACACCGTGTCCCGCAATTCCAAGGCCAAGCGCGACAAGCGCAAGAAGTCCCAACCCAAGCGCCCGATCGTCCGTCTGGGCCAGGCGCCGCAGATCGCCAACCATGCCGTGCTGCAGGATGCCGACGGCCGCGTGGTCGCTGCGATCGGCTTGCAGAACGGCAGCGAATGGCTGCTGTCGATCGGCGGCCAGACCATGGGCAGCGCCGACAACCCGGTGCCGATGCTGGCCATGCTCAAGCACCTGGCCAATCTGCAGGAGAAGGAAGGCAAGACCATCTCGCTGGAATACTCCACCCAGCTGCAGCAGATGATCGACGACCTCGCCGCCGAAGACGGCAAGACCGCCGAGGAATACCTGACCACGCTGGTGTCCGAGTTCGAGAACAGCGACACTGAAGGCGACGACGACGAAGCCGAAGACGCAGACGCAGACGCCGAGGCAGGCGATGCCCCGGCAGATGCCGATGCGGACACCGATGCCGATGCTGATGCCAGCGCCGAAGATGCCGCTGCCGACACCGCAGGCGACGCGTCGCAGGACGACGCCGACGACGCAACTGACGGCGGCAAGAAGAAGAAGGGCAAGAAGGCCTAAGGGCCCGCCGGTGGCCGTCTACGTCGACGATGCAGTGCATCCGTGGCGCGAGCAGCGCTGGGCGCACCTGCTCGGCGATACGCTGGACGAGCTGCATGCGATGGCGGCGCGGCTGGGCATTCCCCGCCGCGCCTTCCAGAACAAACTCAGCGGCGCGCACTACGATGTGTCCGCAACACTCCGCGCCGAAGCGATCGCGCTCGGTGCCATTGCGATCTCCCGCCACACCGACCGTGCCTTGCTCACGGCCTTGATCGCCAACGCGCGTGCACAGGCGCGCGGCGAGGCGCCTTGAGGCGGGGATTGGGGAGTCGGGATTGGGGATTCGTAGCGGCGATGGCCGCGGGCTGATCGGCGGCGCGCCGTTGTAGGAGCGCGCCTGAGCGCGAGGAGCCATCCCGGTAACGCCCGTCGCGCGCAGGCACGCTCCTACGTGGCAATCGCTGGGCCGTGCATGCGTACCGGCCAGGAGGCCTACAACTTCAGCACGCGCGATGGCGGCATCTCTCTGCACATGACGGCGCGCCGTTGTAGGAGCGCGCCCGAGCGCGAGGAGCTCTCCCGGTAACGCCCGTCGCGCGCAGGCACGCTCCTACGTGGGAATCGCCGGGCTGTGGACAATGCCTGCGCGGCAGACCCTAGTGGCTACCACGCGCTTAGCATTCTGCCGCGGCAGAACGCACCACCGCGGCTCGACACAACCACACCCACAGACCGCTCCTGCGATTCCCGATTCCCGATTCCCCAATCCCGGCGCCTCAGAACGCCTCATTCCCCAGCCGCACTTCCACCTCCAACAGCGAGGTCAGCGCCAGCATGGCGTCGTCGTCGCGACTGAGCGCGATCCAGCCGGCATAGGCGTCGCCGCCGGTGTTCCAGTTCCACAGCGAGTAGCCGTGCTCGCGCAGACGATCGAAGGCCACCGCCATCAGGTCGGGCACACTCAGATCGCTGGAAAACTCCTCGTCATCCAGGTCACCGCCCCAGTCGATGCGCAGGTTCCAGCGCGCGCTGAGTTCGTCGATGGCGGCAATGAACGCGTCGGTGTCCTTCCAGTCCACGAAAAAGCCCGAGCGCCAGTCGATCGCATCCTTCAAGGCCCACAACCAGGCATCGTCGCCCTCGTCGTCGTCCAGGTCGGCCTGTGCCTCGCGCCAGGTATCGAACTGGCCCAAGGCGGTGTCTTCGTCGCCGGGATTGATCAGCACCAGCAGATTCCACACCCGCGCCGGGTGGTCGTCGACATCGTCTTCGTCGCCTTCGGGCTGCAGGCCTTCGTCGTCTTCGTAATCGGCGCTGTTATCGGGCATGGCGGTCTGGTTCCAGGAATGCAGGTGTGAAGTGTGAGGCCTGGCGGGGCGCAAGCAAACCGCCCGGCGCGTGCGCAGGCAGCGCCGGGGCTGATCTTCGCGGCGCGGGCCCGTATCCTGTGCGGCCGAAGACGGCCATCCCGGCCGCCATGACGCCTTTCCCATGAGCGATACCCCTCCCGATCATCTGGCCATCGATGCACGCAGCCCGTTCCACAATGCCGATGCGCTCAGCCGCGGCGTCGGCGTGCGCTTCAACGGTGTCGAACGCGACAACGTGGAGGAGTATTCGGTCAGCGAAGGCTGGATCAAGGTGCAGGTCGGCAAGGCCCGCGACCGTCGCGGCAACCCGATGACGATGAAGATCAAGGGTGAGGTGGTGGCCTACTTCCTGGACACCAAGGCCGACGCCAAGCCGGCTGCCGAATAAGAGCGGCTGACATCACCACGTCACGCCGGGCTATTGCAGGCCGGCTGCCCTGCGCCCTGGCTGCAGGGCCCTGGCCCGCCCACCCTCGCGGGGCACGCTGCAAGTACGTCCTTGCATAAGCGCTGACGCCGCATCCATGCCGCGTCAGGTCCGGCGACGGTGCGTGGGCAAAGACCAGCCAGGAATATCGGTGTGCATGGTTTTCAACACCGAGCAACTCTCTGGCGTGGCGCCCTCGCCAATTGCGAGACCGTGGGACGACATGGATGCCGCTACCGAACCCCCAGGGCCAGGTTCACCGCGCTCCCGCGAGCAGCGAGGGCGCTGCGCATTCGCGCCAGTCAGCGTTGACCTGGACTGCCGACGGCATCCACCAGGATGCGGCCGACCAAACCACTGCATTCACCACTCACGCCTTGAGCCGGTAACCGCTGCGGAAGATCGCCGCCACCACGCCCAGGCACACCAGCAGGAACAGGAAGGTCATGCCGGTGCTCACCGCGATGTGCACGTCGGCCTTTCCGTAGAAACTCCAGCGGAACCCGCTGATCAGATACACCACCGGGTTGAACAGGGTGACCTTCTGCCATAACGGCGGCAGCATGTTGATCGAGTAGAAACTGCCGCCCAGGAAGGTCAGCGGCGTCACCACCATCAGCGGAATCACCTGCAGTTTTTCGAAGCCGTCGGCCCAGATCCCGATAATGAAACCGAACAGGCTGAAGGTCAGCGCAGTGAGCACCAGAAAGCCCAGCATCCATAGCGGATGTGCGATCTCGTAAGGCACGAACAGCCGCGCGGTGAGCAGGATCAGCAAGCCCAGCAACACCGACTTGGTCGCCGCCGCGCCCACGTAGCCGATCACGATCTCCCACCAGGCCACCGGCGCCGACAGCACCTCGTAGATGGTGCCGGCCCAGCGCGGCATGTAGATGCCGAACGAGGCGTTGGAAATGCTCTCGTTAAGCAAGGACAGCATCACCAGCCCGGGAATGATGAAGGCGCCGTAGCTGATGCCGTCGATGTCGCCCATGCGCGAGCCGATCGCCGCGCCGAACACCACGAAATACAGTGAGGTCGACAACACCGGCGAGGCGATCGACTGGGTCAGCGTGCGGAAGGCGCGCGCCATTTCGAAGCGGTAGATCGCCGCAATCGCATGCCGGTTCATGCGCGCACCTCCACGTTGCGGGCGCCATGCACCAGGTTGACGAAGATCTCCTCCAGCGAACTCTCGCTGGAATGCAGGTCCTTGAAGTCGATGCCCTGCTCGTTGAGCCGGCGCAGCAACGCGCCGATGCCGGTCTGCTCGGCCTGGGTGTCGAAGGTGTAGATCAGGCTGTTGCCGTCGGCCGACAGCTCCAGCGGCAGATCGCCCAGCGCGGCCGGGATGGCCTGCAGCGGCGCCTGCAGGCTCAGCGTGAGCTGCTTCTTGCCGAGCTTGCGCATCAGCGTGTGCTTGTCTTCCACCAGTACCAGCTCGCCGCGATTGATCACCCCGACCCGGTCGGCCATGTCCTCGGCTTCCTCGATGTAATGGGTGGTCAGAATCACCGTGGTGCCCTGCTCGCGCAGCCTGCGCACCATCTGCCACATGTCGTGACGCAGCTCCACGTCCACGCCTGCGGTGGGTTCGTCCAGAAACAGGATGCGCGGCTCGTGCGCCAGCGCCTTGGCGATCAGCACGCGCCGCTTCATGCCGCCGGACAGCGTGGAAATCTTGTTGTGGCGCTTGTCCCACAGCGAGAGCTCGCGCAGCACCGTCTCCAGATACGCCGCATTGGCCGGCTTGCCGAACAGCCCGCGACTGAAGCGCACGGTGGCCCACACGGTTTCGAACGCATCGGTGGCCAGCTCCTGCGGCACCAGACCGATACTGGCACGCGCGGCGCGGTAGTCGCGCACGATGTCGTGACCATCGGCCAGCACGGTGCCGGTGCTGGGGTTGATCAGCCCGCAGATGATGCTGATCAGCGTGGTCTTGCCGGCGCCGTTGGGACCGAGCAGCGCGAAGATCTCGCCGCGCCGGATCTGAAGGTCCACCTGCTTGAGCGCCTGAAAACCGCCAGCGTAGGTCTTGCTCAATCCCTGGATGGAAACGATTGGAGTCATGTCTTCTGCACTGGAGCGATCAGCCGCACAGGGTAGGCCGTGCGCCATGAAGATGGGAGAAGTGCGGATGGAATGGTGTCTTCCGGCGCGCGCCGGGAAGCCTCAGCGAACTGGACCGCGCACGCCTGCTGCGTCCGGTAGTCGACGCATCTCCATGTAGGAGCGCGCTTGCGCGCGATGGCGCTTTCCCGCCAACGCCCCATCGCGCCCAGGTGCGCTCCTACCCGAACACGGCAACCGCTGCTGCTCCTGCGATTCCCCACTCCCGATTCACGATTCCCGCGCGCGCCAGCGCGCTCAAGCGCGCTTGCGCGACTCGATCAGGTCCAGATTGCGCACCAGCCGGCGCGACAGGTCGTCGGAAATCTCGCGGCGCCTGGCCAGCTTGAACAGCTCGTTGCGCTCGGCCACCAGCGCGGCATGGCGGAACTGGCGCAGCGCCTGTTCGTAGGCACCGGCCTCTTCCGGATCGGTCTCGGCCATGTCCACCGCGCCGAGCTTGCGCTGATAGCGCTGGCTGACCTGATTGGCGGCGGCGTTGTAGCGCTCGGCATGCTTGCTGCCGTCCACCAGCCGCTGACGCAGTTTTTCCACCGCTTCCAGCGCCGCCTGCGAGGCGGCCTTGACCGCCAGGTCTTCCTTGAGCTGCTCGTCTTCTTCTTCGGGCAATTCCAGCCCGCGCAGCAGCCGCGGCAAGGCCACGCTGGCCACCAGCAGCGACACCAGGATCACCGAGGCGGCCAGGAAGATCGCCAACTGGCGGGCCGGAAACGGCGAGCCGTCTTCCAGCATCAACGGCAGCGTGAGCACGCCGGCCAGGGTGATCGCACCGCGCACGCCGGCCAGCGAAACCGCCACCACGATGCGCCACGGCGGGCTGACATGCTGCTCGCCGCGCCACTGCGCCTTGAAGATGTTCCAGCGCAGCGACAGGAACACCCACACGAAGCGCAACGCCATCAGGCTGGCGCTGATGGTGGCCACGTACACCGCCAGCCACCACGGATTGAGGTGCCCGGCCTCCTGCACGCTGCGCACCGCCCCGTCCAGGATGCCCGGCAACTGCTCGCCCAGCAGCACGAAGATGATGCCGTTGAAGGTGAACTGCACCGTGTCCCACACCGCCGAGCGCTGCAGCCGCATGTTGCCCGGCGCGTTACCGGCCATTTCCACGTAACTCATGGTGACGCCGGCGGCCACTGCGGCGAGGATGCCGGAGGCATGGAAGGCCTCGGCCAGCAGATAGGCCGCGAATGGGGTCAGCAGGTTGACCAGGATCGCCGAACCCGGCTCCTCACCGAAGTGGCGCCAGATCCAGGCCTGGATGCGGCTCAGGCCGAAGGTGGTCGCCACGCCCAGCGCCAAGCCGGCCAATGCCACCCACAGGAAGGTCAGCGAGGCGGTGGCGAGCGAGAAGCTGCCGGTCAGCACCGCGGCCACCGCGAACTGGAAGCACACCAGCCCGGAGGCATCGTTGAGCAGGGACTCGCCTTCCAGGATGTGCATCAGCCGCTTGGGGATCGACACCTTGGAGGCGATCGAGGACACCGCCACCGGATCGGTCGGCGAGATGATCGCCGCCAGTGCGAAGGCCACCGCCAGCGGCATCGCCGGGATCAGCCAATGGATCAGCAGGCCCGCACCGATCACGGTGAACACCACCAGACCCAGCGCCAGCTCGAGGATGGCCGCCTTGTCGCGGAACAGGCCTTGTTTGGGAATGCGCCAGCCATCCAGGAACAGCAGCGGCGGCAGGAACAACAGGAAGAACAGCTCCGGTTCCAGCTCGTGCCCGGCATCGAACACACCCGAAACCACCGCGCCAAGCGCAATCTGGACCAACGGCAGGGGCAACGAGAACGGCAGGATGCGGATCAGATAACCGCTGGCCGCGACCGCCAGCAACATGGCGAGGACGACATCGATCGAATGCATGGAAAACCCGGAAGAAGAAACGGTGCGCGCGTGCGGCATCGCATAGTGCAACGCACCATCACGCGCCTACGGAAACATACCGGTTTGCATCCGGCGATGAAACCTTTGCGCCACCTCGCCCGGCTTGCTGTCCGTTGCGGCAGATCTGCCATCGGGGCGCGTCGATGTCACACCGTTGCGATTCGCATACGCCAGCGAATGGACGCACGCGCCCTGTTGCGGGAGTGCCCTGCCAGTCAGCTCACCGACAGACTGCAATCAGCTATGGCGAACGTGCCGCTTCGTATGCGGGGACGATTGCCGCGTGGTCTCGACCGGGACGATGAAGGTCGCTTGCTGCAGTTGCAGTCTGGAGTCGTAGTGACTCACCACCACCTTGACTGCCTTGGGCTTTTTCCGGAAGGCATACGGCCACTGCGCGCCAACCATCTGCTGGCCGATCTTCTGGCCGTCGGCGTCTTCCACGAGTTTGAGGTGCACCGGGTAATTGCCTGCGCCGCCATTGTCCGCATCGTTGGCATCGACCACATCGATATGGGCTTTCGAAAACGCCAGCGTCGAGGGCCCGCCATCCTTGTAGTTGGCGCTGTCATCGAACCCGATGTTCTTGTAACTGTAACTCACCAGCAGCACCTGCGTGGGCCGCCAGGATCCACCGCCATCGTCATGGATTTTCACCTTGGCCGGGCGCACGGCATCGACGGTGAACTGCCACTCGCCCGGAACAATCCATTGCTGCCCTGGCCGATAGGCTTCACTGGACGGAGCAACGGCCTTTGCCGGCGTTGACGTCGGAGCCCGCACTGCGGCCGAGGCCTGCGTGATGCCGCACACCATTACGCTTGTAGCCATGAATACTCGCAGTGCCAGCCGCGTGCATTGGATTTTTTTCTGCGTCATCTAGCTACAACCTTTCTGCGTGATCGGGTGAATTGCGTTGCCCGCAAATGCGGAGCCAGCCTGCAATGTTCAACGTCATTATCTGCACTCCACGCCGGCTGCGATGAATGCAGCCGGTGGCGCGAGGTTACATGACACAAGCAGCAGATCACTGACGACATCATGCTACAGCGTTGCTTATTTAGTCCGGCTTCACCCACGAACTCATGTAGCAAAAACCACCTGATATTCACGCATTCGATAATCAGGTTGCAGCACCAAAGATAATCCTGCCTTCCCTATTTGCGCTTGCTGGTAACTGTCGTCAGCAACGCATTGAACCTTGCCTGCACTGGCTGCGCATCGCATGGACGGCGGCAGGCGAATCGCGTCCTGGCTGCAATGGCACCTCGGCCTGCATCGCTTCGGTTTGGACGACCGGCACATGCCTGGGTTGCAGCTGCAGCCCGAGCCCAGCGAGCGCAACAGGCCGTGTCGATGCCTGCGTTATGACGCTCTCGAGCGACGCGGTGCCGGGTACGCCTGTGTAAAAACCGCGTGATGCATCCGCGCTGCATCTACCCGCGTATCCAGCACTACGATTGCCATCCAGGCAGTCGCTTACCCAAAGGATCGATGCCTCATGAAGACCTCATTCCAGTCGCTTGCCATTGCCGCTGCCATTGCCCTGACCAGTGCCATGGCCCCCGCTTACGCCGCATCGAACCCGACCGTGGGCGGTGCACCGATGCTGGTGACCAAGGACATCGTCGACAACGCCGTCAACTCCAAGGACCACACCACCCTGGTCGCCGCGGTCAAGGCCGCCGGCCTGGTCGACACGCTGAAGGGGCCGGGCCCGTTCACCGTGTTCGCCCCGACCAACGCTGCATTCGCCGCCCTGCCGGCCGGCACGGTGGAAACGCTGCTCAAGCCCGAATCCAAGCCCACGCTGACCAAGGTGCTGACCTATCACGTCGTACCGGGCAAGGTCGACGCCGCATCGCTGATCGCCAAGATCAAGGCCGGCGGCGGCAGCGCCTCGCTGACCACCGTGCAGGGCGAGGCACTGACTGCAAAGCTCAACGGCAAGAAAGTCACCATCACCGATGCCAAGGGCAACACCGCCAACGTCACCATTGCCGATGTCATGCAGAGCAATGGCGTGATCCACGTGGTCGACAAGGTGTTGATGCCGTAACGGCGGCTCGCTGCCTGACGCAGGCAGTCGCAGGCGCGTGACCTGCATCGGCGGAACGCAGCCAGGTTCCGTCGATGGGTCGACGACGAATTGCGCACGCCAGCAACGTTCAGAGCAGCTGCATTGCCGCAAGCACTCGGGTAGGCGCGGACGCCGCGCTCGAAACCGGCAGGTACGGGTGGTACATGCCGATGTCGAACACCGCGCCTGCCTGACCAACATGCAGCAGTCGTGTCGGCCGCTGCCTCAAGTGATTGGTTGCGCTGTCGTTGCACGGCAACGCCAGCGCATCAGCTGCACAAGACTTAAGTGCAGAC
Source organism: Xanthomonas sp. WHRI 7064 (assembly GCF_040202355.2). Lineage (NCBI taxonomy): Bacteria > Pseudomonadati > Pseudomonadota > Gammaproteobacteria > Lysobacterales > Lysobacteraceae > Xanthomonas > Xanthomonas sp. WHRI 7064. The sequence goes on from NZ_CP167821.1 coordinate 4,119,253, forward strand.
ACTGCTGAATCGTTGTATCCGCGCGTGCCTGGAAACAGGCTCCAGGCAGCGCCACCAGACCGCAAAGCGGCGGTGAGGGAACCACTGGCTCGCCAGTGGTTCCACTTGGTGTCTCGTTCTCCGACACCGTGCGCGTGCATTTGCACGCGCATTTTTTATGTCTTCGCCATGCGCTCCGCAGCAATCGGTGCATCCAGCAACTGGCGCAGATCCTCGACAAACCCGCGGTAGCCTTCCTCGCGCGCGGCCTCCGAGCCCTGCCGCAATACCCACGAGGGATGCACGGTGGTCAGCACCGGCGTGCCGTCGTCCAGCCGCTGCCACTGACCGCGCTGCTGCATCAAGCGAAAGCTGTTCCCCAACACCGCCTGTGCCGCGGTTGCGCCCAGGCAGACGATCTGCGCCGGACGCAGCTGCGCGCGTTCGGCATGCAACCAGCCACTGCAGGCCTGCACATGCGACCGTTCCGGGTTGCGATGCAGACGCCGCTTGCCGCGTTGCTCGAAGCGGAAATGCTTGACCGCATTGGTCACGTAGACCGTGGCGCGGTCGATGCCGATCTCGCCCAGCGCCATGTTGAACAAACGCCCGGCCGGCCCGACGAACGGACGCCCGCTCAGATCCTCTTCGTCGCCGGGCTGCTCGCCGATCACCATCACCGACGCATCGCTCGGCCCTTCGCCGAACACCGTCTGCGTTGCCGGCTGCCATAACGCGCAGCGGCGGCAATCGCGCGCGGCCACGCGCAACTGCGCCAGGCTTTGCGTGGCCACTTCCGGGACCGGCGCCGGCGCCACCGGCACTCGCCGCCGCACCGGCTCGGGCGCACGCTCGGCCATCTCGCGCACGCGCACACCCGCCTCGCGGATCAGCTCCGGCAACAAGCTCGCCTCGGGCAGGTTCTTCCAGTATTTCTGCGGCATTTCCTGCCGCATCATGGTTGGATTGAGCCGCGCCGGATTGAAGATATGCGCGTAATAGGTGCGCCAGAGCGTCTCCTGCGCATCGTCGGCCGGCACCTGGGTGCGCACGGCGCCTTCGCCAAACGTCAACGCCTCGCCATCCCAGCGCACGCTGCGATACGGGGTGAGGATCGCCCAGCGCATGCCGGCGAAGCGGCGCGCGAAAAACGGCGCCACCCGATCCACGATCCAATGTTCGGGCTCGAACCACGCCACGAAGTCTTCCTCTTCCACCGGCAAACGCCGAAAGCGCACGAACGCCTTCATCTTGTGCGTATCGCGCTGCACCGCCTTTTGCCACTGCGTCACCCGATGCACGTCGACATCGGTGGCCCGCTCGAGCAGCGCGCGCTCGCCGCAGGCCACCCGCCACAACAACCGGTACAGCACCGCATAGCGCTGCGGATCGCGGTGACACAACACCGCTCCGGCCATCTGCAGGAACTCCGCCGAGACCCGCGGCGCCGCAACCACGGCCGGCAAATCCAGCAGCCCCTGCCCCATCAACAAGCCGCCCTGCGCTCCGCCATTCCACGCGATGGAGTCCGGCTCCACCTGCGCGCACCACCCTGCCCGCGCCAGCGCACGCCATGCTTCAAGGCTCCAGCCCGGCTCGACGTCAGCGTTGAACATCGCGGTGGTCAGCATGGAGAGGTGGGATTGGGGATTTAAGATTGGGGAGTCGCAAAGCGTCGCGTTCCTGTGTCAGCACTTGCGTTCGGTGGCAGCTTTGCGCTTGATGCGACCCTTCTCCGCGCTTCGGGCAGCTTGCCCGGCAACAGGGAGAGGCCAGCGGACGCGGCGGAGCGCCGGACGCCGGCGGCCAGTTGCGGGTTCAATCGAATAGACTCGCCTGTCTGGGTGCCGGCGCCAGTTGCGCGCGCAAGCGCACCGGGTCGTCCAGGCGCTGGCGCGGATGATGGTCCAGCACGCTCACAAACGGCAGCAGCTTCTTCATCGGCACCCGCAACCGCGCCAGGTCGCCCACCCGCAAGCGCGCATGCCGGCGCGACAACAACAGGCGCTCCACATTGCGCGTGCCCAGGCCCGGCACCCGCAGCAGCATCTCGCGCGGCGCCGCGTTCAGATCCACCGGAAACCGCTCCGGGTTGCGCAGCGCCCAGGCCAGCTTCGGATCCACGTCCAGATCGAGCATGCCGCTGGACTGCGCCGGTGCGATCTCCTCCACGCTGAACTCGTAGAAGCGCAGCAACCAGTCGGCCTGATACAGCCGGTGCTCGCGCTGCAACGGCGGTGCCTGCAGCGGCAATTTGGACGAGGCATCCGGGATCGGACTGAAGGCCGAGTAATACACCCGGCGCATCCGGTAATTGCCGTAGAGATTGTGGCTGGTGTCCAGGATGCTGCGGTCGTTGGCATCGTCGGCGCCGACGATCATCTGCGTGCTCTGCCCGGCCGGTGCAAAGCGCGGCGGCTTGGCGCGGCGCAGCTTTTCGGCCTTGCGCTCCAGCTGGTTTTCTTCGATGCGCCAACGCAGTTCGCCCATTGCCGAGCGGATGCCGCCGACGCTTTTTTCCGGCGCCAGCAGTGTCAATCCCTGCTCGGTCGGCAGCTCCACGTTGATGCTCAGGCGGTCGGCGTAGCGGCCGGCGGCGGCCAGCAATTCCGGCGTTGCATCGGGGATGGTCTTGAGGTGGATGTAGCCGGCGAAGTGATGCACCTCGCGCAGCTGCCGCGCCACTTCCACCAGCTGCTCCATCGTGTAATCGGAGTTGCGGATGATGCCGCTGGACAGGAACAGGCCTTCGATGTAATTGCGCTTGTAGAAGTCCAGCGTCAGCGTGACCACTTCTTCCGGCGTGAAGCGCGCACGGCGCACATTGCTGGACACGCGGTTGACGCAATACGCGCAATCGAACACGCAGAAATTGGTGAGCAGGATCTTCAACAGCGACACGCAGCGGCCGTCGGGCGTGTACGAGTGGCAGATGCCCATGCCCTCGGTGCTGCCGATCCCGCCGGTGCCGAGCGAATTGCGCTTGTTCGCGCCACTGGAGGCGCAGGACGCGTCGTATTTGGCCGCATCGGCCAGCACTGCGAGTTTGTCGAGGATTTTCACGCAAGCAGCATGTCGTGAAGGCGTCTCAGCCTATGAGACTGCACCGCACTTCATCGTGAATGCTTCAGAGCGCTGCACTGCCGGCTCTGGTCGGCAGCATGCCTTGTGGCTGCACTGCCGGCTCTTGTGGGCAGCATGCCTGTCGCTGCGCTGCCGGCTCTTGCGGGCAGCATGCCTGGTCGCTGCGGGCCGGTATGCCGTAGGTACCAAGCCGTATCGCCATGGGTCTTGCGGGCTATAGCCACCGTACCACAGCGGCTTGCAGCGGCAGTAACTGGCCACATGCCTTGGCTTGCAGGCGGCTGGGTGGTGCCTCGGGATTGCGGGGCCGGCATGCCGCCTGCACCGTCGATGACAGCGACGCTGCAGGCGTGCTGCGTCCGCCAGGGCTCAGGCGGCGACCGGGCCCGCAAGCGCGCGATCATCACCGGGATCGCCGTCGAACCGGTAGATATCCATCGCCAGAAATCCCGCGTCGATGCCGGCATCGATGCGCCGTGCGCCGAGCCGGTCGGCGCCGGCGGCGCCCATCGCCACGTACAGCGGCAACAGGTGCTCGTCGGTGGGATGCGCCCGTGCGGCATGCGGTGCCTGCCGGCGATAGTCCAGCAACGCGGCGATGTCGTCCTCCACCAGTTTGCGCTCGGTCCACTCGATGAAGGGCCGCACATAGGGCGCCTCGCGCTCGGCGCTGTAGCCATGGCGGAAGTCGTGCAGGTTATGGGTGATGCTGCCCGAGCCGATCACCAGCACCCCGTCCTCGCGCAGCGGCGCCAGCGCGCGACCGACCGCAAACTGGTGTGCCGGCCCCAGCTCGGGCTGGATCGACACCGACACCACCGGGATGTCGGCGGCCGGATACAGCAGGCGCAGCGGCACCCACACGCCATGATCGAAGCCGCGCTGCGGATCCAGATGCGGATGCAGGCCGGCCTGTTCCAGCCGGCGCAGGATCTGCTGCGCCAGCGCCGGCTCGCCGGGCGCGGGATATTCCAGCTCGTACAGCGGCGCCGGGAAGCCGCCGAAGTCGTGAATGGTGGGCGGCCGCGCCGCGGCGCTGACCAGCGGGCGACGGCCCAGCCAGTGCGCGGACGCAACGACGATCGCGCGCGGCCGCGGCAAGGTCTGTGCGAGCTCGGCCAGGCGCTCGCCGACCTGCCCCGGCTGCAGCGCAGTCATCGGCGATCCGTGCGAGATGTACAGGGAAGGCAAACGGGTCATGGCGTACTCCTCGGAAGAACGACAGGCAGCCTCAACGCGCCGGCTTCAGCGCCCACGCGCCTTCGCCGAGCAGGGCTTGCACGATCAGCAACACCGCCCACAGCGCCGGGTATTCCCAGCCGCCGCCCGGATTGGAGAAACCGAAGCCGTTGCCGCCGTGCACGCTGACGATGGTGCCCAGCAGCAGCGGCACGCCCAGCAACCCGATCCAGCGCGCATAGATGCCCAGCAGCAGGGACAGGCCCAGACCCAGTTCCAGCGCAATGGTGAGATAGGCCAGCGCGCCCGGCAGGCCCAGCGAGTGGAAATAAGCCACGGTGCCGGCCGGGGTGAACACCAGCAACTTGATCAGGCCGTGGACCAGGAACAGCGCGCCCAGGCTGATGCGCAACAAGGCGGCGCCATAGGCAGCGGTACGCGGGGAAGCAAGCGAGGTGGACATTGGACGGACTCCAGTGAGGACCTGCACAGCCTATTACTTACAAATTTCTGATAAATAGTTTTAGTTCGGATAATTTATTGCGATCAAAGCAACAATCGGACATCCATGGATACCCTCGATGCGATGCGCGTGTTCGCAGCAGTGGCCGAACGCAGCGGCTTCAGTGCGGCCGCCGATGCGCTGGACCGCTCTACTGCCAGCGTGACCCGGCAGGTCGCCGCGCTCGAGCAACGGCTGGGCACCCGCCTGCTCAACCGCACCACCCGGCGGGTCAGCCTGACCAGCGCCGGCACCGCGTATTACCAGCGCTGCCTGCAACTGCTGGCCGACCTGGACGATCTGGAGGCCACGGTCGGCGCGCAGGCGCTGGAGCCGGCCGGGGTGCTGCGCGTCAATGCGCCGGTGAGCTATGGCATCGAGCGCCTGGCCGCGCTGCTGCCAGGCTTTTGCGCGCGCTACCCGCAGGTGGAACTGGACCTGTCGCTGTCGGACCGGCTGGTGGACATGGTCGAAGAAGGCTTCGATGTCGCCATCCGTATCACCCGGCAGCCGGCGCCGACGCTGATTGCCCGGCGCCTGGGCACGGTCCGCCTGGTGCCCTGCGCGGCGCCGGCCTACCTGGCACGCGCCGGCACCCCGATGCATCCGTCCGACCTGGCCGGCCACGACTGCCTGCTGTACCACTACTCGCCCAACGGCGACGAGGTGCGCTTCCATGGGCCCGATGGCGATAGCGATGTGCGCATCCACGGCAGCCTGCGCGCCAACAACGGGCATGTGCTGAGCGCGGCGGCGGTGGCCGGCCTGGGCATCGCAATGCAGCCGGACTTCCTGGCCGACGAGCATCTGGCGGCCGGCCGGCTGGTGCGCATCCTTCCGCAGTACGCACTGGGGGAGATCGGCATCTTTGCCGTCTATACCAGCCGCAGCCACCTGGCCCCGAAGGTGCGCAGCTTCATCGACTACCTGGTCGACAGCATGGGCGATCCCGGGCGCTGATGAGCCCGGCAACAGTACGTCCCGTCGATGGTCATTAACCTGACACGGCATGTGTGGTCACAATCGGGGCCCCCTCGACCCACAGGACTGCGCATGAGCAAGATCGCCATCATCTACTTCAGCGGCTACGGCCACACCGTCAAACTGGCCGAGGCCGTGCATGCCGGCGCCGCCAGTGTCGGCGAGGCCACGCTGTACCGCATCGATCAGGACGGCAACCTGCCCGACGACGCCTGGGAGGCGATCGGCGCAGCCGACGCCATCATCTACGGCAGCCCCACCTACATGGGCGGGCCGGCGTGGCAGTTCAAGAAGTTTGCCGACGCCAGCTCCAAGCCGTGGTTTGCGCAGGCCTGGAAGGACAAGATCGCCGCCGGCTTCACCAACTCGGCCTCGGTGAACGGCGACAAGTACGCCACCATCCAGTATTTCTGGACGCTGTCGCAGCAGCACGGCCAGGTCTGGGTGGGTACCGGCCTGCTGCCGTCCAACACCAAGGCGCACGGTCCGCAGGACATCAATTGGACCGCCGGCTCGGCAGGCGCGCTGGCGATCTCGCCCTCCGATGCCTCGCCGGAAGAAGCGCCGCGCAGCGGCGATCTGGAAACCGCCAAGCTGCTCGGCAAGCGCGTGGCCGAATTCGCCGGCAAGCTCAAGGGCTGAAGCGGCCAGTGGTAGCGCCTACATAAGAACACCCGTGCATGGCGGTGGGCCCTGGCCTGCCGACATGCGCGGGCTCTTGCGTTGAGTCGCGTCGCCCGCCCGCCTTTTGCGCGCTGTGCTGCCGACTGCTTGGCTGTGCGCCGTTTGCCTGCGCGCTCGGCGGACGCCACGGCAGCCCGCCAGCCGCCCATGGCCCGTCATCGCATGGGCCACATCGTGCTAACGCACGTCGCCGCATCCTCCCCTGACTTGTTCGCCGCACGGAGTTTCCTCCACCATGCAAACCCGCACGCTTGGCCGTTCCGGCCCCACCGTCTCTGCGCTCGGCCTCGGCTGTATGGGCATGAGCGCGTTCTACGGCGATCGCAGCGACGAGGCCGGCTCGATCGCGGTGATCCATCGCGCCCTCGACCACGGCGTCAGCCTGCTCGACACCGCCGACATGTACGGCCCGCACACCAATGAAATCCTGGTCGGCAAGGCCATTGCCGCGCGCCGGCACGAGGTGTTCCTGGCCACCAAGTTCGGCATCAAGCTCGACCCCAACGACCCGTCGGTGCGCGGCATCGACGGCAGCCCGGACTATGTGCAAGCGGCCTGCGAAGCCAGCCTGCGCCGCCTGGGCGTGGAGCACATCGACTTGTACTACCAGCACCGCGTGGACCCCAATGTGCCGATCGAAGACACCGTCGGTGCGATGTCGCGGCTAGTCGAACAGGGCAAGGTGCGTTTCCTGGGGCTGTCGGAAGCCGCTGCAGCCACCATCCGCCGTGCGCATGCGGTGCATCCCATCACCGCGGTGCAGACCGAATACTCGCTGTGGTCGCGCGAGCCCGAGGACAACGGCGTCTTTGCCACCGTGCGTGAGCTCGGGATCGGATTCGTTCCGTATTCGCCGCTGGGCCGCGGGTTCCTGACCGGCGCATTCGCCTCGCCGGACGACTTCGAGGCCGACGATTACCGTCGCCATTCGCCGCGTTTCCAGGGCGAGAACTTCACCCGCAACCTGCAACTGGTGGAGCAGGTCAAGGCGATCGCCGCCGACAAGGGCATCACGCCGGGGCAGCTGGCGCTGGCCTGGGTGCTGGCGCAGGGCCAGGACCTGGTGCCGATCCCGGGCACCAAGCGGCTGGCCTACCTGGAAGAAAACCTGGGCGCGCTCGATGTGGCGCTGATGCCGGACGAGCTCGCACGCATCGATGCGATCTTCCCGTTGCAGGCCGCATCCGGTACGCGGTATCCGGAAGCGATGATGGGCGCGCTCAGCCGCTGAGCGTGCTCACGTGAGTGCACGCAGTCGCAGCTGTGCGGCGATTGCGTGCGCTCACGCCATCGCACCGGTATGGCTCGCACACTTGGCATCACCACCGTCCGAGTGCCACGTCCTGCCATGCTGTCGTTCGTAATCCCCGCCCATGACGAGGCCGCGCTGATCGGCCAGACGCTGCAATGCCTGCAGGCCTGTGCGCAGGCCATGCAGCTGGACTACGAGGTCATCGTGGTGGCCGATGCCTGCGAGGACGACACCGCCGCCATCGCGCGCGCGGCCGGTGCGCAGGTGCTGGAGGTGCAACTGCGCCATATTGCCGCCACCCGCAATGCCGGCGCGCAGCAGGCGCAAGGCGATCGCCTGCTGTTTCTGGACGCCGATACGCTGATCAACCCGCAGGTGGTCGGCGCGGCGCTGGCGGCGCTGGATAACGGCGCGGTCGGCGGTGGCGCGCAGGTGCATCTGCAGGGCAGGCGCGCCTGGTTCGAACGCATGGCGCAGGCGACGTTCGGCTGGCTGTTCCGTCTCAGCGGCATTGCCCCGGGCTGCTTCCTGTTCTGCACGCGCGCGGCATACGTCAGCGCCGGCGGCTTCGATACGCGTTACTACGCCGGCGAAGACGTGGCATTGAGTCGCGCGCTGGCACGCTGCGGGCGGTTCGTGATCCTGCGCCAGACCGTACACACCTCCGACCGCAAGCTGCGCAGCTTTTCCAAGCGCGAGCACCTGAGCCTGCTGTTGCGCTTTCTGTGGCGCGGGCGCGGCATGCTGCAGACCCGCGATGCGCTGGGTTTCTGGTACCAGCGCCGGCGCTGAACCGCGCGTGTCCGCAGGCCGCCAGGCCGGCTGCGCGCTGCCATCGCGTCGGGACGTGGCGACGGCGGCAATTTACACTGGTATGTCTGTTTTTCGTTTCCGAGTTGTACTCGCATGGCTCTTCTGCACCGTCCTGTCCTGATCGCTGCGCTGTCGGCTGCCCTGCTGAGCACCGCCTCGTGCCACCGCGATGGCACCTCACCGGCAACGACGGGGCACGCCAAGCCCGCGCCCACCACGCCCAAACTGGGCGATTTCGGTTTTGATGCGGCAGGCATGGACCGCAGCGTGGCACCAGGCAACGACTTCTTCAGCTACGCCAGCGGCAACTGGGTCAGGACCACCCAGATCCCGGACGACCGCTCCAGCTTCAACAGCTTCGTCAGCATCGCGATCGAGACCGAGCAGCACAGCCGCGACATCATCGAAGGCGCCGCCGCCAACGACCGTGTCACCGGCGAAGACAAGCAGATTGGCGATTACTACGCGGCCTACATGGACGAAGCCGGGATCGAGGCCAAGGGCGTGCGCCCGGTACAACCGGAACTGGACGCGATTGCGCAGCTGGATGACAAGCAGGCGCTGGCGCGCACCCTGGGCGGCCAGCTGCGCGCCGATGTGGATCTGCTCAACTCCACCAACTTCCACACCGACCGGCTGTTCGGTCTGTGGATCTCGCAGGATCTGCATCACCCGGGCCGCTACGTGCCGTATCTGGTGCAGGGCGGCCTGGGCATGCCGGACCGCAGCTTCTATCTGGACGACGGGCGCATGACGCAGATGCGCGACGCCTACCGCGCGCACATCGTCAAGCTGCTGGAACTGGCCGGCATCGACGACGCGGCGGCCAGGGCCGAGCGGATCCTGGCCCTGGAAACCGCGATGGCGCGCGTGCATGCCACCGCCGAACAGACCAACAACGTGCAGGCCGGCGCCAACCCCTGGAAACAGGCCGATTTTGCGCGTAACGCGCCCGGCCTGGACTGGGCGCCGTTCTTCGAAGCGGCCGGCCTGAAGGCGCAGCAGGACTTCATCGTCTGGCAGCCCGGCGCGGTGACCGGGTTGTCGGCGCTGGTGCGCTCCGAGTCGCTGCAGACCTGGAAGGATTACCTGAGCTTTCGCGCCCTGGACCGCGCCTCGCCGTATCTGTCCAAGGCCTTTGCCGATGAGCGCTTTGCGTTCTACGGCACCACGCTGGAAGGCACACCGCAACAACGGCAGCGCTGGAAGCGCGGCATTGACGCCACCCACGCGGCCCTGGGCGAAGCGGTGGGCGAGCGCTATGTGCAGAAGTACGTCAGCGCCCAGACCAAGACGCGTGCCGAGGAGATGGTCAGGAACATCGTCACCGCCTTCGGCAAACGCATCGATGCGCTGGAGTGGATGAGCCCGCAGACCAAGCAGCATGCCAAGGCCAAGATTTCCGGGCTGACGGTGGCGGTGGGCTATCCGGACACCTGGCGCGACTACAGCGCGCTGGATGTGCGCCGCGACGACGCGCTGGGCAATGTGCAGCGCGCCGAGCTGTTCGAGTACCGGCGCAATCTGGCCAAGCTGGGTAAGGCCGTGGATCACCGCGAGTGGTACATGCTGCCGCAGGAGGTCAACGCGCTGAACGTACCGCTGGAAAACCGCCTGCTGTTTCCGGCCGCGATCCTGCAGCCGCCGTTCTTCGATCCGGCCGCAGACGATGCGGTGAACTACGGCGCCATCGGCGCGGTGATCGGCCACGAGATCAGCCACAGCTTCGACAACATGGGCGCGCAGTTCGACGAACATGGCGAACTGCACAACTGGTGGACGCCGCAGGACCTGAAAAAGTTCGAGGCCGCCGGCAATGCGCTCGCCGCGCAGTTCAGTGCGTACAAGCCGTTCGACGACCTGAGCGTCAACGGCAAGCTGACGCTGGGCGAGAACATCGCCGATGTCGCCGGCCTGGCCACTGCCTACGACGCCTATCAGCTGTCGCTGCAGGGCAAGCAGCCGCAGACCATCGACGGTTTCAGCCCGGACCAGCGCTTTTTCCTGGGCTTTGCCCAGGCCTGGCGCGGCAAGTACCGCGACGCGGCGCTACGCAACGCCGTACTCACCGACGTGCACGCACCCGGACGCTTCCGCGCGCAGACCGTGCGCAACCTCGATGCCTGGTATCCGGCGTTCAATGTGCAGCAGGGCGAGCAGTTGTACCTGCCGCCCGAGCAGCGGGTGCGGATCTGGTAGCAGACGCGGCGACGTCAAAATCCACGCCACACCCCTCTGGACATGGCTTGCACAGTAAACTGGGCGGACGGGGCGTCTTGATTCGGCCGAGCGTACCTGACCAGTGACTTGCTGGAAGTATGCAGTAAGCGGGAAGACGGGGGCCGACTCCTGATATCGGTACTGAAAGCGGACGTGATAGACGTGCACTTCGAGAGAGATGACGTTCCCGGGGGGATTGCCGGCCATACGCCTTTTGCCACTTGTCTGGCAGGCTTCGCGGCCTTTCTGGCGCTGTCCACCTTAGTGTTGATGGTCTGCCATGCAAGGGCTCTGACCTTTTCAACTGCCTGCTACGGGATAGGGCTAGCCGCCGCGCTTACGGTCACGGCAATGACGGTACAGATATGGCGTCAGGTCATGCGCTTAGAGAACCGTGGGCAGCGCTGGCACTTTGCCGGTGCGTTAACCTTGGCGATGCTGTCGGGCCTGATGGCCATGTCCATCAATCGCCCTGATGTGGACGACTCGATCTATGTCCCAAAGTCCCTGTTCTACCTGGAACATCCGGATGCACAGATCGACTCACAGGTCACGTGGTTGGCTGCGGTGGAGCAACGCCCAATTTCAGGTGTCTTTCCCTACTACGAGTTATCACAGGCTGCACTTGCACATCTGACGGGACGTCCGTATCTGGACCTTTACCATGTATTGTTACCTGGCATCGTCGGATTTCTGATGTATTCTGCGGCACTCGTCTTGCTCGGTCTTTTCGAAAACCGTCCAAACACAGTGCTTCTATGCAGTCTATTCTATCTACTGTTGATTTTTCTTCTGGGAGAAACACACCGCAGCTACGGGAATCTGAGCATTGCGCGCGCCTTCCATGGCAAATATATGTTCCTGTCCGTAGGTGCACCTAGCTGGATCTATTTTTCCTTGCGTTACCTGAGGCGTCCCAGCTGGTCACATTGGCTGATACTGGCCACGCTTGGCCTGGCCATGGCTGCAGCAACGCCGACGGCAATGATCTTTCTTCCTTTTCTTGCGCTGACCATCGCTTTCGCGAATCACATGCAGCTTTCCATTCGGCTGCCCAATGCTACCGACCTGGCCCAGGGACTACGTTATGGAGCCACGCTGATTCCGGTAATCCTCATGGCAGTCAGCTTTCGCTTCTATGCCGTGGACAATATTTCGGCCGGTAGCCAGATCAACGCGGGATTCCCGAAATCCTTCGCCGATCAGCTTGGCTTGATTGTCAATCCAGAATATCCACTGACACCGTGGCTATTTACCGTGTCCTTGCTGGCGATGCTGGCATTCTCGCCATACCGCCGTTTTTTTGCTGCATGGGTAATGGCGCTAGGCGTCATGCTGCTCAACCCTTGGATTTCCGATGTCGTGATTCAACATCTCACCACGGAGAACATCTACTGGCGCCTATTCTATCTCTTGCCATTCCCTTTGATGCCTGCACTGGCATTGGGTCTAGTTGTCAACGCCGGGCGCATCGGTGCCGCTTTGACAGTGCTAATAGTGTCGATCACTGGTTTTTTCGCACTGCGGGGGCCTACCTCGGTGCTCAGGCCCGAGAACGGCGCGACACTATCAACACCCGGCTATAAAATCGGCGAAGCCGACCGCGCGAGCTCGGAACAGGCGATCCGATGCGGGAATGCAGGCACGATCCTCGCACCGACCCAGATCGCGAGCAACATGCTGCTGTTGTCTGCGAGTTTTCCGCAATACATGATGCGCGACGATTATCTTGGCCTGATGTTATCCAGTGTTCCCAGCCAGATTTCATTGGAGCAGCGGAAGGCGGCAAGCGCCTACCTGTATCTGGACGATGGATCTACGATGGCGTCACTTGCATTCCGGACGCTGATCAGCTCGTCCCTTGCACCAGAACATATCCTTACCAGGGAGAGCGCCATCAATTTCAAGACGATATCCACTCAATTGACCGAGGCTGGTTATGTGGACCGGTGTGGCATCTCTGGCGGCTATCGCTTGTTCAGCCGCTTAAGGAACGATGCGCAATGACCAAGAAAGTCGCGATACTGCAGTCGAACTATATCCCTTGGAAAGGTTATTTTGACCTCATCGGCGCAGTGGATGAATTCATCCTCTACGACGATATGCAATACACCAGACGGGATTGGCGCAATCGAAACCAGATAAAAACACCGCAAGGCGTTCAGTGGCTAACGGTTCCGGTTCTATCGAAGGGCAAGTATCACCAGACAATTGCCGAAACTGAGCTCGATGGCGACGAGTGGACAGCATTGCACTGGCGAGCGCTCTCTCAAAACTATCGTCGTGCGCCTTTTTTTGCTCAGGTCGCAACCTGGCTGGAGCCACTCTATTTCGCTTCCTACACCCACCTTTCTCAGATGAATCGATGCTTCATTGAAGCAATTTGCCGTCAACTGAACATCACAACCCAGATCAGCAGCTCGACTGATCGCGTGATGCTGGAAGGAAAAACCGAACGACTGGCCGACCTATGCGCACAGGCAGGCGCCACCGAATACCTTTCAGGACCTGCGGCCAAGAATTACATCGATGAGGCTGTCTTCCGTGAGTTTGGCATCGCGCTGACCTGGTTCGATTACGCAGGATACTCGCCCTACCCGCAGTTATGGGGAGAATTCACCCATGGCGTCAGCGTGCTCGACTTACTCTTCAACTGCGGTCCAGATGCGCACAACTACATGAGATACGCACGCCCATGAAGCTGTCGATCGTTGCGACGCTATACCAGTCGGCGCCTTACTTGAGGGAATTTCACTCGCGAGCAACGGCGGCGGCGCGGCATTTGGCTGGTGATGATTACGAGATCCTGCTGGTCAACGATGGATCCCCGGACAAGAGCCTTGAGCTAGCCCTAGCTATAGCTGAGACAGACCCAATGCTAGTGGTCATCGACCTGTCCCGCAATTTCGGTCACCATAAAGCGATGATGACAGGACTCGCTCATGCCAGTGGCGAACTTGTTTTTCTACTCGACAGCGATCTCGAGGAGGAGCCGGAATGGCTGCATCAGTTTTTTGAAAAGATGCAGCGCGACGATTGCGATGTCGTCTATGGCGCTCAGCAACGACGCAAGGGCGGCATATTTGAGCAATGGAGTGGTGAGTGGTTCTACCGGGCATTCAAACTACTGACAGGCATGATGCTTCCCGAAAACGTGGTAACCGCAAGGCTGATGCGAAAGCGCTATGTGTCAGCACTTGTAGAACATCGTGAGCGCGAAGTTTTCATGGCCGGGCTCTGGCATATCACCGGCTTCGACCAGCGCGCCTGCCCTGTCAAGAAGCACAGCACCAGCGAGACCACTTATACATTGCACCGAAAACTCTCGCTGCTGATAAATTCAGTAACCTCGTTCAGCAATGTCCCGCTGGTGAGCATTTTTTACACAGGCGTAGCAATTTGCTGCATCTCTGTTGCCTACATTAGCTACCTACTCATTCACTGGGCGTTTCTGGCACGACCACTCAGCGGGTGGACATCGGTGATGGCTTCGATCTGGTTGCTGGGGGGCATGATCATTTCGTTTATAGGCATCATTGGCATCTACCTCTCCAAGATTTTCTCCGAAACCAAGCAGCGTCCCTATACGATCGTGAGGCAGATCCATGCAAAGCGGAAAGGCTGAGCTTCTTGCTGAAGTTGCAGGCTATTACAACGAAAAACTCGCCCAGTATGGAGAGACCGCCAAGGGAGTCGATTGGAATAGCGAAGCAAGTCAGTCGCTAAGATTCGAGCAGTTAAGCAAGATCAGTCAGGGCGTTGAAGAATACTCGTTGAATGACCTTGGCTGCGGCTATGGCGCACTCTATGAATTCTTGCGTGACCGAGGGTGCGTTGACTATGCCGGCTTCGACGTTTCCGCAAACATGATCGATGCGGCGCAGAAGCGCTATCAAGGTGATGCGCACGCACGTTTCGCCGTAGCAGGCGAACCGGACCGTGTCGGCGACTATGGTGTCGCGAGCGGCATCTTCAACGTTCGCCTCGATCAGGCTGAAGAGCGCTGGCAAGCGTATGTCGAGAACACGCTCGACATACTGGACCGAACCAGCCGCCTTGGTTTTTCGTTCAACTGCCTCACCAGTTATTCCGACCCCGATCGCATGCGCCCCAATCTTTACTACGCAGATCCATGCCACTACTTCGATCTATGCAAGCGACGCTATTCGCGCGATGTAGCGCTACTGCATGACTACGGGCTTTATGAATTTACGATTCTCGTAAGGAAGCAACGATGAGCAAGCAATCGCTGGTGATTTTTGGCTCGGGCGACATTGCGCAACTCGCCCATTACTATTTCAGCCACGACTCCGACTATGAAGTCGTAGCTTTCACCGTAGATGCCGCCTACGTACAAGGGGATTCCTTCTGCGATCTACCGGTCATCGCCTTCGAGCAGCTGACCGAGCACTATCCTCCCGAGAGCCACCTTGTTTTTGTGGCACTGAGCTATTCGAAGCTGAATTCCATCCGCAAGGAAAAATACCTTGCGGCAAAACAGGCAGGATATCGACTGGCAAGCTATATCAGTACCCGTGCCACTCTACTGAACGATGGCATGGTAGGCGAGAATTGCTTCATTCTTGAAGACAACACCATCCAACCGTTCGTGCAAATCGGCAACAACGTCACCTTGTGGAGTGGCAACCATATTGGTCACCATTCCATCATCCGAGATCATTGCTTCCTTGCTTCGCACGTGGTCGTTTCCGGCGGCGTCACGGTCGACGAGCAATGCTTCATCGGAGTCAATGCAACGTTGCGTGATCATATCCACATTGGCACCAGGACGGTCGTGGGTGCAGGCGTGCTGCTATTGGGTGATGCCGCCGCCGACGGGCTCTATATCGGCAGCGCAACAGAGCGCTCCCCTGTTCCCAGCAACCGGCTTAAGAAGATATGAAGCGAAGTCAATGGAGCACGGATCTGCATGCACGGCAGACAGCAACGCACCAGCTGAGCAATCACTGATGGCTCGTCCACTGGATTATCTTTATATCGTTGCCACCATTGTGTTCACGGTGTATGGGCAACTCATCTTGAAGTGGCGTATCGGCAAGTTGGGCGCACTGCCCACCGAAGCGCTGGCCAAGCTTAAATTCCTGGTGATGCTGCTACTGGATCCGGCAATCTTTTCCGGCTTTGCAGCCGCATTTCTGGCGTCGCTCGCCTGGATGGCGGCAATGACCCGCTTCGAACTCAGCCATGCATATCCCTTTATGAGCATGAACTTTGTCATCGTGGTATTGCTGAGCGCCTGGCTACTGTCCGAGCCATTGACCTGGCAACGACTGATCGGTGTCGGCTTGATCGTGGTAGGCACTGTGGTTGCTGCACGTGGCTGATTCATCGCTCGCGCATGGCTCACGCGTTCGTTGGACGCAAGCGAGCACGCTTGCATTTAGCGGCCTCCTGGTCTTTTTGCTATGCCTATGCTGGCCGCCGCGCTGGGAAACGAACGATGACGTAGGCATGTCCATGCTTGCGCACGGATATGGTATCGCGGCAAGCGGCAGCCCGAATATCGTCTTCTCCAATGTGGTCTGGGGTTATTTGGTACGCGCGCTACCTAGCATCGCGGGCGTTGATGGTTATTCGATCGCTACCCTGGGCGTTCTGGTACTGGTCGGCGCAGTCATTCTGCATGGACTCATGCGCCTCGGCAGTCACTGGCTGACCGCAATGGCTGCAGTACTGCTGCTGTTGGTGCGGCCGGTATTATTTCCGCAGTTCACTGTCAATGCGGGCCTACTTGCCGTCGCGGGATTGGTTTGTCTTGCCGTCCATGCGCGTCAGCGCAGTCTCTATGCTCTCTGGTGCGGTGTAGTGCTGTTGTTTTTCAGCTACCTGGTTCGTAGCCAGGAGTTGCTGCTGGTACTGGCGGTAGCGTTTCCTCTAGTCGGTTGGTTCATCCCGCAATCTTCGCGCGGTAGCCCCAGGTTGCTGCACCGTCGCAGGGCCCTGGCACGAATCGACACCCACTGGGTTGCGTTGGGTACGCTTGCGTTGTCAATGCTGATCGCCGGATGGCTGGATTGGCATGCATATCAGACTGTCGACTGGCAAGCTTTTCGTGAGCTCAATTTGAGCCGCGCTCCGTATACGGACTTTGGTGCGGCGCAGTCGCTACTACAGCGGCCGGAACTGCTTGCCCGGTACGGTTATTCCAGCAATGATCTTACCCTGATCTCGCGTTGGTTCTTTGTCGATCCGGCACTGGCCAATCCCGATGCGCTGACGTCCATGCTTGCCGACGCTGGATTTGTCCTTGTGCGCGATGGCGGCCTGCAATCTGGCTGGAAAGGACTACAAACCCTGCTGCACCCGGTCTTGTTGCCGCTGCTCATTCCCGCAGTGGTGTTGGCGTTACTCAGGCCAAACATGCGTGTCGGACTTGCCTGGCTCATGTGCATCGGCGCGCTGTTCGCTCTAGGGTTTATCGGTCGACCCGGCGTCATTCGCGTCTATGTGCCAGTACTTTCCCTGCTGTTGATCGCTCCGCTGCTGGCCCAGTCGACGTCGAACCGAGGCTCCCGCATCATCGCGGCCTTGCTTCTTACCGCGGCCGGAGTGGCCGCCGTCAATGCAGTCGCCGCATCACGAGCGACGCGCGAGCAAGACATGTTGATGCGTCAGAACCTGCGTGAGCTACCGCATGGATCGGTTGCCAGTTGGGGAAGCACCTTTCCGCTGGAGGCAGCCTATCCGGTGCTAGGCCAGGCTCCCGCAAGTCACAGTTATAGTCTCTATTCGCTAGGGGCCTTCACACTTGTTCCCAATTCTGTCGCTGCCAGCCAGACACGTGCGGGGCGCGGCCTGATAACCCAGTTCAAACAGCCAGTCGGGCTCACCTTGTTCGGCAATGACCAGCTATTCGATTTACTGGATGTCTATTGCCGGGAGCGCCTGCACGGAACACCACTGGTATTGCAGAACTGGCAATCAGCCAATCTCCACGCAACCAGGCGACGCTGCATCCAGCACTGAGCCGAGCACGTCGCTCATCCCGATCACAACCTATGTCTTCAACCTACGGATTCGCCGCATGACGACCGACACGATTCCCTTCAACTGGCCGCACATGACGGGGAAGGAGCTGTATTACATCGCAGAATCGCACTTCAATGGTCGGCTCGCCGGAGATGGTCCGTTCACCCGGCGCTGCCACGGATGGCTGGAAGCACGCACCGGTTACCGTGCACTTCTGACGCACTCCTGCACCGCAGCACTGGAGATCGCTGCCTTATTGCTGGATATCCAGCCGGGCGATGAGATCATCATGCCGTCGTACACATTTGTCTCGACCGCCAATGCGTTCGCGCTACGCGGCGGTGTGGCGGTGTTTGTGGACATTCGCGAAGACACCTTGAATCTGGACGAGACCCTGGTGGAGCAGGCGATCACCCCGCGTACGCGTGCCATCGTGCCGGTCCATTACGCCGGCGTCGCATGTGCAATGGACAGCATCCTGGACATTGCCGAACGACATGGGTTGCACGTCGTCGAGGATGCTGCGCAAGGCGTTATGGCGAGCTACAAAGGCAGCCCATTGGGTGCGCTTGGCCACATAGGCGCATACAGCTTTCATGAGACCAAAAACGTAATCTGCGGAGAAGGAGGAGCGCTGTTGGTACGTGATCCGGAGCTTGCGCAACGAGCCGAGGTCATTCGCGAAAAAGGTACAGATCGCAGCCGCTTCTTCCGGGGCGAGATCGATAAATACACCTGGCAAGAGCTGGGATCCTCGTTCCTGCCAGGTGAACTCACTGCGGCATTTCTATGGGCGCAATTGGAAGAAGCAGAACGCATCACCCAGGGAAGGTTGAAGACCTGGCAGCGCTATCATCAGGCCCTGCAACCACTCGAACAGACCGGCGCATTAAGACGTCCGATCATTCCGGACGACTGCCAGCACAACGCACATATGTATTACGTGCTTCTGGAGGATGGAAGTGAACGTCAGCGGGTTATGGAAACGCTCAAGGCGCAGGGTATCGGTTGCGTGTTCCACTATGTCCCGCTGCACACGTCTCCAGCAGGTCGACGCCATGGTCACGCGGCAGGCGACCTTCCGGTAACAGAGCGCCAGGCCGAACGGCTGCTGAGGCTTCCGCTATGGACGGGCCTGAGCGAAATGCAACAGGATCGTGTCATCGAAGCCTTGCAGCGCGCGTTGGCCTGAGCGTATCTGTAGCGTAGCTTGTGCCCGCCGGTTCTGCGGAACCGGTAAGGGTCCATGCGACATAACAAGTCATACCTCGACAGAGAAGTCGCTTCATGCCAGAACGCTGGAAAAAACTAGGCTTGGTCTTCGAGGCAAACGGACAACGCCCCTGGCTTGTTTCGCATGCTGCGGTACCGATTGCAGAGCGCATCGGAGCAGATCTTTATCGCATCTATTTCAGCAGCCGTGATCAACACAATCGCAGTGTGACCAGCTGGATAGTGATCGACATCCGCAGGCCGCAGGATGTGCTTGAGATCGCCTCGGAGCCGGTCCTGCTTCCCGGGCAATTGGGAGAATTCGACGACAGCGGTGCAATGGCAACCTGGCTCGCCGAGCAAGGCGAGCGTCGCTACCTGTATTACATAGGCTGGAACCTTGGCGTGACAGTGCCGTTCCGCAATGCGATCGGTCTGGCGATGTCTCCAGCTGAAAAAAACCTGTTTACTCGTTACCGCCCAGGTCCAATTGTCGATCGTTCGCCGGACGAGCCGCATTTTTGTGCGAGCTGCTGTGTGATTCCAGGGACGGATCTTTGGCGCATGTGGTACCTGTCCTGCACCGGTTGGGAGCTGCGCAATGGAAAGCCGGTGCATCGTTATCACATCAAATACGCCGAATCGCTAGATGGGATCCACTGGAACCGCGATGGCACGGTCGCCATCGATTTCGTCGACGCGCAGGAATATGCAATCTCCCGCCCATCTGTCATACAAGATCCGGATCGTTGGCGCATGTGGTACTCCTACCGTGGGCAAGCGTACCGTATTGGCTATGCCGAATCCGTGGATGGAGTGCGCTGGCAGCGGCTCGATGCACGCGCCGGTATTTCGCCGTCGGAAGCCGGATGGGACTCGGAGATGATCGAGTACCCATTCGTTTTCGACCACGATGGTCAGCGCTATATGCTCTATAACGGTAACGACTACGGCCGCAGCGGATTTGGCCTCGCCATGCTCGAACGCGACTAGTTCCCGTGCACTTTCCAGGCATGGTCGACAGCCGCGCGCTGCTTCCTGTCAGCAGTAGCTAGTCCGCCATCGTGCCACGCGTGGAATCAACGCCGACAGGCCACTCCAGCAACATCGTCTGCGGCAGCTGCATGCGGCGGCAGGCGCGTGCGGACAGCCCGTCGCGTAGCGCGATGCGGAACAAGGGCGACAGGCTGCGCAGCAGCCGCGCCGACGCATGTGCCTGTGCGCGCTGCGTGGTGGTGCGGCCGAGCATGTCGCTGGCCCAGCCCGGCAACAGGGCGGTACCGGCACCGAGGAACACCCCGCGCGACAGACCGGCCGCCGGCACCGGCAACTGGATGCTGGTGAGGATGTCGAGCACCTCGCGCGAGCGCGTGTCCATGCGCAATTGCCCGCGCACGGTGGCGAAATACGCATCGACCTGCGCCTCGCTGGCGGGCACATCGGTGGCGCCCAGCGCTTCGGCGACGCGGCGCGCTTCGTCGTAGTAACGATCGGCGATGTGCGCCGGCACGTCGCGGCAATAACGTCGGCAGCCCTGCAAAAAACCGTAGGCTTCGGTGACGTGCACCCAGGTCAGCAACTGCGGGTCGTTGGCGTCGTAAGGCACGCCGTCGGCGGTGTGGCCGTGGATATGCGAATGGATGCTGCGCACGCGGGCGATCAATTGCTCGGCTTCGGCGCGCGGAGCGTAGGTGGTGCCGGCGACGAAGTTTGTGGTGCGCCGCAACCGCCCGATCAAATCGGCGCGGAAGTTGGAATGGTCGTAGACCCCGGCCAGCGCGCGTGGATGCAGCAGTTGCAGCATCAATGCGCACAGTCCGCCGGACAACATGCCGGGGAATTCGGAATGCACGCGCCAGGTGACGCTGTCGGGCCCGAAGATGCCGGGATCCCCGAGTGGCTGGTCGTAGTCGATGGTGCTCTGGCCACGCGGAAACGCGCCCAGCACCCAGCGATGGATCTGCCTGGCGGCGGGAGCAGTGAGGGTACGCAGGACGGCTGACATGCGCGCAAGGATACCTAGGCGGCTGCAAGACCGCGTCGTGGTGCTGAGGGGCTGGGATTGGGGATCTGGGATTTGGGATTGGTGAAAGGCGGCGGCGTGTGCGCTGTTCGTCTCCATGCGCACCGACCGTCTCGACGGGTGCTTGCCCGCCTGTCGCGGGACCTTGCGCGGCATGCGTGCTTGCGCGGCGTTCACGCGATCTGTACACCGGACTGGGTCGCGCCGGTCGCAACCGCCACGGATGCAATCACGCAGGCGCGAGTGTGCAGTGCAACAAGAATGGCGGCGCACCGCAGCTGCAATCGCCCGGCAAACGCTGCAAAGCGCCTGAATACCGCGATTTGTGCGCCGGTGCGCAGGATTGGCTGGCCTTCGGCGCATAGCAGGCATTGCCAAGCACGGCGAAAGTGCTAGAACTAGGCCGTCCGCGCACCGGCCAGCATCACTGCCAGCCGCTGCCCGGTCGCTCCAGGGCACCGGCGCGTTGCCGGGTGCAGCAAGTCGTTCGTACCAGCCATCCGTCAGGAGCTTGTCATGATCGCTTTGTTCCAGGGTTTGGGCCTGCTATTGCAGGACAACGCACTCCATCGGCTCTCCTTCGACGAGCAGGTCGCGCACTGGCGCGAAAAGACCGACGAACAGCTCGACCAGGAGCTCAATCTGCTCAAGGTGGCCAAGAAACAGTGGGTGATCGCCTCGATCATCGGCTGGCAGGCGATCTCGCTGGTGCTGCTGGGCGTGATCACCCACCAGCTGTGGCAGAACGACTACCACCTCACCTTCAGCCGCGTGGTGATCATCTTTACCTCGTGGGCCTCGATCCTGTTCGTCATGTGGTACATCGCCGATCTGTTCGACCACAGCGCCGGTTTCGAACGCTGGCTGCGCGCCTTCAACAGCCGCGCACGGGTCACCCCGGATGCCGACTCGGTCGAATGCGTGGCCGATGCGCTGGACATGACACGCCGTTATCCGGAAGTGCTGCGCTACAAGCAGGAGGTCAGTTCCAGGCGCGAATTGCGCCACGAGGACATCGTCAACATGCGCGAGATGGGGCGGCTGCGTCGCTACACCGAATTGTTGCGTGATCTGGACCGCTTTGATGGTGCCCCGCGGCTGGTGGCCAATACCGCTCCCCACAGCGCGGCGGCGGGGACGCTGGCGTAGCGGTGTGGCGATGGATGCGGTGGTTGCCGCAAGGCATCGGCAGGGCCGCGCGTCGGGCGAAACGTCCTGATTGATGCGCCCGCTATCCGATCGCAACACGGCGTGCGCTGCCAGGCGGGGCCAATCGCTGCACTCCATCGCGTGCATGGCGACCAACAAAAAAACGGCCGGTGCAGTGCACCGGCCGTTCCTGTTTGCGACGCTCGGAGACAGGCGCCTGCTCGATACGTCATCAGCGATCAGGCGCTCACGCCTGCGCGACGGCCTTCTCCACCGACGGCGTACGCCAACCGCTGCGCACGCCCCAGATGTAGAACACCGCGCCGACTGCAGCCACTACCGCAAGATCGGTGCCGTAGCTGAGATAGCCATGGCCGCCGAAGTCGCTGCTGCCGGCCCAGGACAGCAGCGCGATCGTCGGCAGGTAGCAGATCATCCAGGCCGCGCCCTTGAGGTTGCGCCCAAGATCCGGCCAGCCCTGCTTGGCCTGGTAGTAGCAGTACACCGGCAGCGCCACGACCATCAGCAGGATGATCTCGCCGGTCAGCGGCCAGCGCGCCCAGTACAGCAGCTCGGTCGCCATCACGAAGGCCACGCCGGCCAGCACCGGCAGCGCGGCGATGCGCAGCGGGCGATGCAGCTCCGGCGCGTGCCGACGTAGCGCCATCGCGCTGATCGGGCCGGTGAGGTAGGAAATGATGGTCGCCACCGAGATCACCGCTGCCAGCGTGCCCCAGCCGCGGAAGAAGAACAGGAACACGAACGACACCGCCAGGTTGAAGAACATCGCCATGCGCGGCACGCCCCAGACCGGGTGCAGCTTGCCCAGCACCGAGGGCATGGTGCCGTTCTTTTCCATGCCGTAGACCATGCGCGCGGTGGTGGCGGTATAGGTGATGCCGGTACCGCTGGGGCTGACGAATGCATCGATGTACAGCAGCATCGCCAGCCAATGCAGGTTGACGATGATGGCCAGCTCGGCGAACGGCGAGCGGAAATCGATGCCGTGCCAACCGGCCTTGGCCAGCAGGTCCGGCGGTACCGCGCCGATATAGGCCACCTGCAGGATCACGTAGACCACCGTGGCCAGCGCGATCGAGCCCAGCACCGCGAACGGAATGCTGCGGCCCGGGTTGCGCGCTTCACCGGCCAGGTTCACCGGGCTCTGGAAGCCGTTGAAGCTGAAGACGATGCCGGCGGTGGCCACCGCGGTGAGCACCGCGGCCAGGTCGATCACGTGCGCATCGCCGTGGATGCCGACGCTGAAGTTTTCGCTGTGGAAGCCGCTGGCGATCAAGGCCACGCCGGTCGCCGCCGGCACCACCAGCTTGAACACGGTGATCAGCGTATTGGAGCGCGCGAACAGCTTGACGCTCCAGAAATTGAGGAAGAAATACACCAGCACCAGCACCGCCGAGATCAGCAGGCCGGGCACCGACAACTCCCCGGCCCCACCGGGTGCCTGCACATACAGTCCCTGCGCCCAGGCCCATGGCCAGGAGGCCATGTACTGCACCGAGGCCTCGGCCTCGACCGGGATCACCGACACGATCGCGATCCAGTTGGCCCAGCCGGCGATGAAGCCCACCAGCGAGCCGTGCGAGTAATGGCTGTAGCGCACCATGCCGCCGGACTCGGGGAACATCGCGCCCAGTTCCGCGTAGGACAGCGCGATGGTGGTGATGATCGCCGCACCCAGAATCCAGGCCCAGATCGCACCGGGGCCGGCCAGGCCGGCGGCGCGCCAGGCACCGAACAGCCAGCCGGAACCGATGATCGAGCCCAGGCCGGTGAGCATGAGGGCGAAGGGGCCAACGTCGCGGCGTAGCGATTGTTCGGACATGAGAAGCCTGGCAGTGAGGACGCCGTGAACCGGCAACAAGCCCGCAATGATCGCAGAAGCGGCCGCGGATCGTCAGTGCGTATTCAGGCTTGCGTCCGGTTGCAGCATGGCTTGCTACATAGTTGAAACATGTTTTCGCCGAGCCAGGACTGCAAGGCCCGCTCAGCCATGGCAGTCGGCGCTGGGCGCGCTGGTATCCACACAGGTATGCGCCTGACGCGGAATGCCGCGCAGTTCGCGCACCTGCCCCGGTGTCAGCGCAAAGCTGTCCAGCGTCCTGCGTGCGCAGGCCGGCGTGCCCGTGGTGTTGCCCGCAGCAGGCGCGGCGCAGTGTTCCTCGTACACCAGGTAATGGCAGCGACCGCTGCTGCTGGCCAGGCAATGCACATTGAGATCGGTGGCGGTGGCCAGGGTCTTGCTGAAGATCACGTCCTGGCCATTGCTGGTGGCGCGGGTGATGGAGGTGGTGCCGTTACGGTCGTGGCAACCGGCCAACGCAAGCAGGCAATACACGAGGGAGGCGATCAGGCGCATATCAGCAATCCTTTCAGTCGATGCGATCGGGGGAACTACATGCCGCGGAACAGGCTCATGAAGGGCTGGCTGACGGTGAGCGTTTCGCTGCGCCCGCGCAGCGCCAGGCGGCCCTTGCCGGTGTCCTCGCGCACCACCGAAGCGACCGCCTTCATGTTGACGATGGTGGAGCGGTGGATCTGCTTGAACACCTGCGGGTCCAGCACGTCGAGCAACTCGCGCAGCGGCGTGCGCAGGATCGCCTCGCCGGCGGCGGTCATCACCGTGGTGTATTTCTGGTCGGCCTGGAAATACGCCACCTCGTCCAGCGCGATCAGGCGCGTCTCGCGGCCGCTGCTGGCGGTGAGCCAGGCCAGTGGCGGCGCGACGCTGGGGGCAGCAGGGCGTGCGGACAGGCGCTTCAGCAAGGTCTCCAGCAGTTGGCCATCCGGCTGACCGGCGGCGGCGCGCTGCTGCACGCGCTGCCAGGTGGCCTGCAGGCGCTCGCGGCTGATCGGCTTGAGCAGGTAGTCCACCGCGCCGTGTTCGAACGCATCGATGGCGTACTGGTCGTAGGCAGTGACGAACACCACCTGGGTACGCGGGCTGACCTCGCGCAGCGCACCCGCCACCTCGATGCCGGTGAGCCCGGGCATGCGGATATCCAGAAACACCACATCCGGCTGCTGGGTGGCGATGGTCTCCAGCGCGCTGGCGCCGTCTTCGCATTCGCCCACCACCTGCAGCTGCGGGCACACCTCGGCCAGCAGCGCGAGCAGGGACTGCCGCAGCAACGCTTCGTCTTCGGCGATCACCGCACGCAGCGCGCTCATGCCTGCACCTGCGCGGTGGAGCTGTGCGCGCCGCGCAAGGGCGGCGGCATGCGTGTGGCGGTCATCTGCGCCGGCAGCGGCAGGCTGATGGTGGCGGCCACACCGCTGGGGAAATTGGACACGATGGCAAAGCTCGCCTTGCCGGCGTAGATCAACTGTAGCCGCTCGCGCAGGTTCTTCAGGCCGATGCCGGTGCCTTGGGTGTGGGTGCCGAAGCCCTGGCCATCGTCGGCCACGGTCAGCGTGGCGTGGTCGTCGACGCGACGCGCCAGGATCCATATCGTGCCGCCGCCGGGCTTGGGTTCCAGCCCGTGCTTGATCGCGTTCTCCACCAGGGTCTGCAGCATCATCGACGGCAGTTGCAGCGCGCGCAGCTCGTACGGCACCTCCACCTGCAGGGCCAGCCGCGTGCCCATGCGGATGCGCAGGATTTCCAGATAGGCCTGGGTGCGTTCGAGTTCCTCGCCCAGGGTGGAGATGGCCCCGTCGGCGCTGGGCAGCGAGCTGCGCAGGTACTGGATCAGGTGCCCGATCATGATCTCCGCGCGCGGCGGGTCGGTGCGTGCCAGCACCTGTGCGCTGGCCAGCGTGTTGTAGAGAAAGTGCGGCTCGACCTGGGCATGCAGCAGGTTCAGGCGGGCCACCGCCAGTTCCTTTTCCATCACCGATTGCTCGGCCGCGGCCTGCTCGTCGCGACGTTGCTCGCCGACCCGGCGCACCACCGCGCGATTGATCGCCTCGGCGTTCTCGTAATTGCTGCCTTCGTCCACCGCGAACAGGTCCACCCAGGCGCCGGCGTCGGGCTCGCACAGCACGGTGACGCTGCTGGTGCCCTGCCCCGGCGTGATCGTCACCAGTACCTGATTGCGCTTGATCGCAAAACGCGCGAACAGGTTCCAGCGCGAGGGCTGGCGTCCTTCGTAAGGGTCGATGCGGCGCACCTTGGCGCGGATCAGCAGGCTGCCGGGCGCGCATTCGATGTCCTGCACGCGCGGCAACGCGCGCACGGCCTCTTCGACCACAGCGAAGCTGGCCTGCACGTCCAGCGGCACCTCGATCTGGCGGCGCTGGCGGGTCGACAAGGTGTCGTGATCCAGCCGCCCGGCGATCAGGCGCACCCGCCGTACATGCGTGATCGCACTCATCAGGGCCAATGTCAGCAGCACCACGCAGATCAACCCGAAGAACGCGCCCGTGGAGCCGAACAACTGCGCCCACATGATCCCCGCCACCACCAATGCGGCGGCCCAGGCGAACACGATACGCACGATCAGGAAGACGCTGGCAGACACGGTGACGACTCGTTGGGTTGGGACGCGGCGAGCATAGCCGGCAAGCGATCGGGCGAAAGCCCCGGGCGACGAATGGCCGCCGGCGCGGCCTCAATTGCCCGGATCGCGGTGCGAAACCGGCCTAGTCGGCGGTGGCAGGCACAGATGCGCGCGGTATGCTCGGCGTGCGCGACCGGCGACTCTGCGGTGCCGGTCGCTGGCGCGCAGCGCAGGGCCTGGCGTTTACCGATACTGCACCGCGCGCGCTACGCGTGGCCGGCCGCGCGGGCACCGTTATCCCAATCACCTTCTCTACATCGCTCAGGAGCCGCATGCACCGTCGTCATTTCCTGCACAGCGCCGGTCTCGCGCTCGCGGCCGCTTCCAGCGGGAGCTGGGCCGCGACCGGCAAGGCGGCCGCTGCGCCGTCTTCGCCGCTACCCGCCATGCCGCCGGGCGCCTCGCCCGACCAGTTCGCCGCAGCGCCGCCGCTGGCGCCGATCCGTGCGGCGGTCGATCGCATCATCGCGATCAACGGCTGCACCCGTCCGTTCCGTGCACAAGGGCCGCGGATCGAGGCCGAGCGCATCGGCCGCAAGACGGTGGTGCACAACTACGGACATGGCGGCAGCGGGTGGTCGCTGTCGTGGGGCGCGGCCGAGCATGCGCTGCGGCTGGTGCGTGCCGCCGATGCGGATGCGCGCGAGCTGGCGGTGATCGGCTGCGGCGCGATCGGGCTGACCACCGCGCTGGTGGCGCAACGCGCGGGCCTGCGCGTGCGCATCTATGCGCGCGAGCGCCTGCCGGACGTGCGCTCGTTCTACGCCACCGGCGTGTGGTCGCCGGACTCACGCGTGTGCACCAGCGAACACGCCAGCGCGGATTTCAAAACCCGCTGGGAAGAGATGGCGCGCATCTCGTTTCGCCGCTACCAGACCCTGCTGGGCCTGCCGGGCGAGCCGATCGAATGGCGCGATGGCTATGCGTTGTCGGATGTGCCGTTCGATCAACCGAGCGCATCGGCCGAAGCGCATGAGCCGGACTACCCGCCACTGGAGCGCGACCTGCTCGACGATCTCGGCCCACGCTCGCAACCGGTTGCGCCCGGCAGTCATCCGTTTCCGGTGCCGTTCGTGCGCCGCTACAGCCAGCTCACCTTCAACCTCAGCGCCTATGCGCGCCTGCTGATGGACGACTTCCTGCAGGCCGGCGGCGAGCTGTACACGCGCAACTTCGAGCATCCGCGCCAGTTCGGCCAGCTGCGCGAGAAGATCCTGGTCAATGCCACCGGCTATGGCGCGCGCGCATTGCTTGGCGACGACAGCGTCATCCCGGTACGTGGGCAGACCGCACGCCTGATTCCGCAACCGGAAGTGACCTACGGGTTGGTCTGGCGCGGCCACAATCTCAATGTGGTGCCGCGTCGCGATGGTTTGCTGGTGCAGTCGCAAGGTGCCCACGATTTCAACAACCCCGATGCCACGCCGGATCACGCCGCGTCCGCAGCAGCGGTCCGCGAGCTGGCACGCTTGTTTCCTGCGCGCTGAATCGGTTTTCCCGCGCGTTGCGCTCAGGACTCGCCAAGCGAGGCCTGCAGCGCGCGGGCCAGTGCGGCATCGCCGCTGACCAGCTCGTCCCACCGCAAGGCCACGCCTTTGCGTCGGCCTTTTTCGACTAGCTTCAGGCCCTGCGGGTCGATGATCAAGGTATAGGCCTGCTCGCCGATCTGTAGCTCACGGCGTAACGGTTTGTCCAACGGCGTCATGGCAACTCCAGGGGCAAGAACGAGCCATCGGTTGTAGCGCATCAGCCTGCAACGGCGTGCATTCCCCGTCGTGCATGCCGCGCGGTGCCGATGCAATCGCTGCGCGTCCGTATCGACATCCGCGCAATGGCATCGACATCGGCACAGGCGCACCGGTGCCGCATGCAAGGCCGCGGTGTGCCTTGTGCGCACGCATCTCGAGGAGCCGGCATCAACCTCGGTCGCTTGCAGTGCAATGGCCACGGCTCGGCGCTGGCGAATCAAGTACATGCGCATCATCACCGCGCCACTCACGGCACAGGTCGTTATCGCCTCGGCATCACCGCATCCACCGATCGCGCTAACACGCCGACGATTAGCGTAGCGACCATGCGAGACAGCGTGAGCAAGCACGACAACAACGCTGCATTGCAGGCTTGGCGTGAGGCCAGGCAATGCGATGCCGAAGTGATGACGCAACTGGCTCGCACGCAATTGAAGGCAAGACGCACACACGCTGCACCGCACTGTTTATCCACCTATCCATCCAAAGGAGCCGCCCATGGCGATCAAGACAATTGAAGAGCTTTTCGTCCACGAGCTGTCGGACATCTACAGCGCAGAAAAGCAGTTGACAAAATCGCTGCCGCGTCTGGCACGTGCGGCCACCGAACCCAAGCTGGTGGAAGCGTTCAAGCTGCACCTGGAAGAAACCCAGGGCCAGATCGAACGCATCGACCAGATCGTCGAACTGCTTGGCATCAAGCTCAAGCGCATCAAATGTGCTGCGATGGAAGGCTTGGTCGAGGAAAGCCGCGAGGTGATCGACGAGATCGAAGAAGGTCCGGTACGCGATGCGGCACTGATCGGCGGCGCACAGAAGGTGGAGCATTACGAGATCGCCTCGTACGGCACCATCGCTGCGATTGCAAAGCAGCTCGGCTACACCGATGCGGTGAGCTTGCTGCTGTCGACGCTGGAAGAAGAAAAGGCCACCGATGAAAAGCTGACCCTGCTCGCCGAGCAAGGCGGCAATCAAAAGGCATCCAAGGCCAGCAAAGCGGCCTGATGCATCGCGCGGGCGGCGCTGCCGCCTGCGTGTGTCCGCATCCCGCGGGCAACCCCCACCCGTAGCCAGCCTCAGGTTTCTGCGCGCATGCCGCGTTGCAGTTGTCGCCGGGCGCCAGCCAGGAAATACGATCCATGTTTATGCATAACAAGCGTCTGATGTACACCGTTCGCGTTGCCGAACCCAATCCGGATCTGGCCACGTTGATGCTCGAGCAGTTCGGCGGACCGCAGGGCGAACTTGCTGCAGCAATGCAGTATTTCACCCAGGCATTGGGCGAAGACGATCCGGGCCGCAAGGATCTGTTGTTCGATATCGCCACCGAAGAACTGAGCCACCTGGAAATCATCGGCTCGATCATTGCCATGCTCAACAAGGGCCCGAAGGCCGTGTTGTCCGAAGGCATGGAAGAGGCGATGGAGATGCGCTCCATGACCCAGAACAGCACCAGCCACACCCAGCAGATCCTGTACGGTGGTGGCCCGGCGCTGGTCAACTCCAGTGGCGTGCCGTGGACATCGGCCTATGTCGATTCGATCGGTTGCCCGACCTCGGACATGCGCTCCAACATCGCTGCCGAAGCACGCGCCAAGCTGGTCTATGAGCGCCTGATCACCGTCACCGATGATCCGGGCATCGTGGATGCGCTGCGCTTCCTGATGACGCGCGAAGTGGCGCACCAGAAGTCGTTCGAGAAGGCGTTGTACTCGATCGAGCCGAACTTCCCGCCGGGCAAGCTGCCGGGCGACCCACGCTTTACCGACATCTACTACAACATGTCGCAGGGCGAAGGCGATACGGTCGGCCCGTGGAATGCCGGCGAGCAGTGGGACGTGGTGGCAGACCGTGAGCTGCAGTCCGCAGTCGACGGTGGCGATGGTTCGGCAACGGTTGCGCTGGATGCGACCCAGACCGAGGCATTGGATGCAATGTCGCTGCGCCTGCTGTCCAATCCAGAACTGGATCGGGTGACCGGTGCAGACCTGGGCGCAGGCCCGGGTGCCGGCTCCACCACCGGCGATATCCAACGCTGATCTTCAGCGCTAGCAGTTGCCGAGACTGGCCCGGGTCGTTCGCGACCCGGGCTTTTTAATGCGCACCCTACTGTGGGCAGCAGGCTGCATGCAGTTGGTCGTCTTGCGGTGGCTATCGTGACAACGTCTGAGTGTGGTCTGCGACGCCCGTGCAACACGGGTGGCTCATACAAGATGCCGAGGAATGCGCAAGGTTACCGGACGGCTGAAAAGAAAAGAGGCCCGACGGGCCTCCTGGTGTCACTGCGTGCCCACGCCTCTCACACCGGCGCGGCCTGCTGGGCATGCGCTTCGCTGGCCCACTCCGGCCGCACGCCTGCCGCAGTGGCGCAACGCTCCAGCCGCCATGGCAGTAGATGACGCATGGCCTCCTCGCCACTGACCTGTAGCCATTGCGTGGCATCGCCTTCGACGCATAACGGGCGCTGTGTCGGCAGGCTGGTCGAGGAAGCGACCAGTAACGAGAACCCCATCTGCAGGCGGCCACCGATATCCATGACATTGCGCAGGCCCGCGGCGTACAGCGCGCCACCGTCCTGACTCAACCAGGTCGCCGACGTGGCGCCATCAGCCGATGCGGCGCAGACAAAGCCACACAGCGGGATCAGGCAGCGCTGGGTTTCCCAGATGGCGAGGTCCACGCGCCCCAGCCACTCCGGCTCCTGGGTATTGATCGAGCGCTGCTGTCCCGGAGCACGTCGACCGAAGGTTGCACGCTCCTCGCGTTTGCCGCCACGGTCGGCAACCAGAATGTCGGCATCGGCACCGACACCGATCTCGACCCAGGCATTGCTCGCAACGCGGCCCGACAACTGAAGAATGCGCGTAATCATGTTTACTCCACTGTGCATCTTGATGACAGCAGGAGCTACGCACAATACGCGCCAAGTTTTTGGGATGCCGCGCAACGATGCACTGCAATGGTCTTGCATGACGGCCGTGGCATCGGCACCGTCGCGAGGTGCGAATCCGTCGCAACATCTGCACGCACGCGCAGGATTTTCCGTGAGGGGCGCGTCGGGATGCTCAGCATTTCGCACATCGGCATGGCAGCGCCCGCCAGAGTGCGCACGGACTGCACGCGCGCGTGCAGGTGTCTAGCGGTCGTGCAGCGAGGTCAACGGCAACTGGATCTCGCATTCCAGGCGTGTATCGCTGAGCTCGTAACGCGTCTGTGCGCCATGGCTGTACGGCAGCGCCTTTTCGATCAGACGGCGGCCGAATCCGCCGGCCTGGTCGCGGTCGTCGCGTCGCTGCTGGCTGGCGCCTTCTTCGATCCACGACAGCACCAGACGCGCGGAGGCGTCGTTGGCGGACACCACGTCCCAGCGCACCGACAGCGTACCGGTCTCCACCGCCAGCGCCCCGTACTTGAGCGCATTGGTTGCCAGTTCGTGCAGCGCCAGCGCCAGCGTCTGCACGGTGGACTTGCGCAGCGCCACGTCCGGGCCTTCCACCACGATGCGCTGTTGGTCGGGCTCGGCACCGAGCGCATCCAGCTCCATCCGCAGCAGCGCACCGATGGTGGTGGGTACGTTGTCCGACTGCGACAACAGCCCTTGCACACGCGACAACGCAGAGAGCCGGTCGTCGAACCTGCCGGCGAATTCCGGCATGCTGTGGCTGGTCTGGACGGTCTGCTTGGCAACCGACTGCACCACGGTGATCAGGTTGCGGGTGCGGTGCTGCAATTCGCTGACCAGCACGCGCTGCTCGTCCTGCAGGCGGCGCAGATTGTCTGATTCGGTCGAGGTTCCCAGCCATTCCAGCACCTGGCCGCGCTCGTCCAGCACCGGCGCACTGCGCGTATGGAACCAGCGGTAGCCGTCTTCAGCTGCGTTGAACAGGCGATGCTCCACATCCAGCCCGCCGGTACGCGTACTGTCGTGCCAGGCATTCAGTGTCAGCTCGCGCTCGTCCGGGTGCACCGCCTGCAGCCAGCCCAGTTCCAGGCTCTCGCCATCGCGTTGGCCGGTGTAGCTGGACCATTGCGGGCTGGACCAGGTCCAGCGGCCGCCATCGAGCGAGCGCCACACCAGTTGCGGAATGCCTTCCATCAAGGTGCGCAGGCGCTGCTCGCTGCTGCGCAACGCGCGCTCGGCGCGCGTCAGCGGAGTGACGTCCATGAAGGTCAACACTGCACCGCCGATGAAGTTGTTGACCGTGCGGTACGGCAGCACGCGCACCATGTAGCGCGCACGGGTGGCGGGGTTTTCCACCTCGCGGTCCAGCACCGCCAGCGTGCGGATCACCCGGCGCACGTCGTCCTGCAGCTCGTCGTAGGCCACGTGCAGCTTGATGTTGCTGATCGGCCGGTGGATGTCGCTTTCCACCAGCGGCAGGATGTCGGTGACCGCGGGAGTGAAGTTGGTGACGCGCAGCTCGTTGTCCAGGAACACGGTGGCGATCTGGGTGCTTTCCAGCAGGTTCTTCAGGTCGCTGTTGGCATGCGCAAGTTCCTGCACGCGGTGAGCCAGCTCGCCATTGACCGTGGTGACCTCCTCGTTGACCGACTGCAGTTCTTCCTTGGAGGTTTCCAGCTCTTCGTTGGCGCTCTGCAGTTCTTCGTTGAGCGACTGGTACTCCTCGTTGGAGGACTTGAGCTCCTCGTTGGTGCTCTCCAGCTCCTCGATCATCGACTGCAGCCGCTCGCGGGTCATGCGCAGCTCGTTCTCCAGCGCCTGCACGTGCGCATTGTCGGACACGGTATCTTTCGGCGGCGCCAGCTCGGCCAGTTCACGCGCTTCCACTTCCTGGAACAACACCACATAGCCGCGCGGCACGTCCGAATCGGAGGTCGGCTCCACGAACAGGTCCACCGCCAGGGTCGCCGCGTCCTCGTGCATCTGGATGCCCCTGGCCTGCACCGGCGTCATGTCCGCTTCGGCACGGCTGAGCGCGCTGCGCAACTCCAGGCGCAGGTCGCGGTGAACCAGGTTGAGCAGGTTGAGGCTGGGCGCGCCGCCGCCGGGACGGATGAAACGCCCGGCCTGCGAGGAGAAATGCAGCACGTCGAAATGCTCGTCCAGCACCGCATAGGCCGGGGCATAGCGATCGGCGATGCGCTCGCCGGCGCGCACCAGCGCATTGCTGACACTGCGCTGCTGGCGGTTGGCCGCCGGTGCATGGCCGTCGAGTCCGAGCGAAGACGACGGGAAGGTCGCATGCATGCGGCTGTCGGCATCGATCTTCTGGAACACGCGGAAGCTGCGCTCCACCGGTGCGAACAACTTTGCATGCCGCGAGACGTTTTCGGCGTTGCCCAGGAACAGATAGCCGCCGGGTTTGAGGGCGAAGTGAAACACCGGGATCACCCGGTTCTGCAGCTCGGCATCCAGGTAGATCAGCAGATTGCGGCACGACACCAGATCCAGCCGCGAGAACGGCGGGTCCTTGACGATGCTGTGCTGCGAGAACACGCATAGCTCGCGCAGCTGCTTGCTCACCACATAGGTATCGCCCTCCTTGACGAACCAGCGCTGCAGGCGCTCCGGCCCCACGTCGGCGACGATGCTGGACGAATAACGCCCCACCCGTGCGATGGCCAACGCCCGCCCGTCGATGTCGCTGGCGAAGATCTGGATGCGTGGCGCCACGTCCAGCGTCTGCGCGTGCTCGCGCAACAGCATCGCCAACGAATAGGCCTCTTCGCCGGTGGAGCAGCCCAGCACCCACACCCGCAGGTGATCGCCCGGCTGCTTGCCCTGGAACAGGCGCGGAATCACCTGCTGCTCCAGAAACTCGAACTCGCGGCGGTCGCGGAAGAACTGGGTCACGCCGATCAGCAGATCGTTGAACAGCAGCAGCGGTTCGTCGAAGCGGCTGCGCAGCTGCTCCAGATACTGCTCCAGCGTGTCCACCTGCACCACCTGCATGCGTCGCTGCACGCGGCGCAGGAAGGTGGCGCGCTTGTAGCCGTGGAAATCGTGGCCGGTGGCGTTGCGCAGGATGCTGGCGACCTGGCTGAGCTGATCGTTCTCGCTGCCGTTGCGCACGCCCACCGGTGCCGGATGACCGAAGCGATGGTGGCGTTGCATATGCGCCGCGATGCGTGCGGCCACGCGCGGCAGCGGCAGGATGTCGTCGCTGATGGCGGCCGGGTTGCCGGCACTGCGCAGATCCATGCCATGTAACGACGGGTCGTCCACCGCCAGCGCCAGACCGCCGCATTCCTTGATGGCGGCGGTGCCCAGGGTGCCGTCGCCATCGAAGCGGCCCATGATCAGGCCGATCACGTTGCCGTCCTGGTCGTGCGCCATCGAAACGAAGAAACTGTCGATCAAGCCGTGATCGCTGGCCTCCTCCAGGGGGCGCAGCCGCAGCCGGCCTTCTTCCAGGGTCACCAGGGTCTGGCTGGGCGGCAGGTAAATGCGCCCGGGATGCAGCGCATCGCCATCCTCGGGCGCCAGCAGCAGGCTGGATTGCGGGCCGAGCAACTCGCGCAGGCGCGGCTCGTCCAGCAGATGACGATCGCGCAGCAACAGCATGATGACCAGATTGGGCGCGCCGGTGACCGCGTCGAGCAGTTCGGCCAGGCGGGTGGCATCCAGACCATCGGCACCGACACCGAGAATGAATAACGGCGGTGGCGCCACGGCCTCGTGCGCAGGAGGCGCTGCGGTGTCGTCGCAGGAAGTGTCGTCGTCAGTCATTGCAGCCATCGCATCAATCGCGCCGGGTGTGGGCGCAATCGTCAATGATGGCGCAAACCTGCCTCTACTGCTACGCGACGTCTGAGCGATACAGCTGCCTTGCACAGACCGGTACTGGAAGCGCCTGCTTACGCGCGGCGTTAACCGACGCGACGCGCACTATGGCTTGCGCGTCGCCAGACAGCGCCACCGCTTTAGGAGTTCGCCATGCTGGACAATCCACTCAACGGCCGCCGCATCCTCGTGGTCGAGGACGACTACCTGCTGGCCGAATCGCTCAACGATCTGTTGGTGGAGGCCGGCGTCTATGTGCTTGGACCGGTGGGCAATGTGCCGGAGGCGCTGTCGCTGGTGACCTCCGGGCAGACCATCGATGGCGCATTGCTCGACGTCAATGTGCGTGGTCAACCGGTGTTTCCGGTTGCCGACGCACTGCTGGAGCGCGGCGTGCCATTTTCGTTCTGCTCCGGCTACGACCGCTACACGCTACCGCCGCGGTTTGCGCATCTGTCGTACTGCATGAAGCCGTACAACCCGCGCACCATCACCGCCCTGCTCAGCAACCAGACCCAGCCTGCCGAGCATTACTGATCGGCGCTGTCGCTGGACACCCCATCGTCCTGGCGCAGGGCGCGCTCTTCTTCGCCCAGTTGATTGAGCAACTCCACCGCCGATTGATGGGTAGTGCGCAAGGTCTCCATGGGCTTGGAAGTCTCATTGCGTAACGCATACAACGCAAAGCCCATCACATTGAGGCGATTGCGCAGCTGATGCAGCAGCTCGCGCCGCCGCCCCTGGGATGCATCGCCCACTACGCGTCCTTGTCGCTGAGCCGGTTGTGCAAGGTGCGCACGCTGATCCCCAACTCGCGCGCCGCCGCCTTCTTATTGAAGCGCGTGCGCGCCAAGGCCGCCTCGATCATGGCGTCTTCGGCCTGGCGCATGGTCCACCCTGCCGGAATCAGCAAGCCGTCTTCGTCGGCCTGCGGCACGGTCTGCACCACGTCCGGCGCGCTCAGCAGATCGCCGTCCGCGCGCAGGTACAGATAGCGGATGAACGAGCGCAGCTCGCGCACGTTACCCGGCCAGGTGTGGTACGCCAGATAGCGCAGCAACGACTTGGTCGGCAGCTTGCGGGTGCCGTACTTGACGTTGAGCTCATCGATCACGCGCAGGCCCAGCAGACGCGCATCGCCGCGACGCTCGCGCAGCGGCGGCACCTGGATCGGGTACTCGTTGAGCCGGTAAAACAGATCCTCGCGCAGCACACCGTGCTCGCGTTGCACATGCTGGTGGGTTGCCGCGACCACGCGCGCGTCCAGCGGGATCTCCTCGCTACCACCCACGCGCATGAAGCTGCGCGACTCGATCGCGCGCAGCAGGTAGACCTGCAGCCGGGTCGGCATCTCGCCGATCTCATCCAGGAACAGCGTGCCATCGGCGGCCTGCTCCAGGAATCCGGCATGCCGACGATCGGCGCCGGTGAAGCTGCCGCGCTCGTGGCCGAACAACTGGCTGGCCAGCAGTTCCTCGGGAATCGCCCCGCAGTTGACCGGCACGAAGCGACCACGCCGGCCGGAAACCCGATGGATCGCGCGCGCGACCAGATCCTTGCCGGTGCCGGTCTCGCCGGTCACCAGCACATTCAGATCGGTCGGCGCCACGCGCACGATGTCCTTGCGCAACAGCACGATGCTGTCGCTGTTGCCGATGATGCCCAGGTTGCCCTGCTGCGCTTCGCGCAGGCCGCCGAGCACGCGTTCCAGCCGTTCGGGCGCAAACGGCTTGGTGAGGAACTCGCTGACGCCGAACTGCTGCGCGCGGCCCTGGGTTTCGTAGGCGTAATCGCCCGAGACCACCACGATCTGCGGCGTGTGATCCGGGTCGAGCCGTTCGATGAGATCGAAACCGCTGCCGTCGGGCAGGCCAACGTCCACCACCAACAGGTCGGGGAAGTTGCTGTCCAGCCAACGGCTGGCTTCGCCAAGGGTGTGGATGCCCTTGGCACGGAAGCCGCTATCGGTGGCTAACTCAACCACCTGATCGCAGAACTCCACGTCGTCGTCGATGATGGCGCAGGAAAGACGGTCCATGGGCGCTTCTGTCCGCAATGACTAGTACATGTTCAGTTGAGAATTGTGACGGCGGCGCGAAAAACACGCCTGCACGTCACCACGAGATGGCACATCGTTGTCACGGCCGTCCGGCCGCGTGGGTGCTCGCTCCCCCAAGTCGAGCTCGCCGTAAAAGTTTGACCGAAGTACGCACGGCAATGCCGGATTACGCCAGTGCCAAGCGTCATGGTCGGGGTCGGTAAGCGCGTCGAATTGACCGAAACGCCAAGGAGCGCAAGGTTTGCGGGAGATGAGGGCAGCCCAAACACGGGTACCGCTGGACCGAGCTGACGGATCAGCTCGCTTGGCCTGCGCTACGACGCGCCTGCTGGACTGTCGGCTCGTGCCGACGTGGATCATTGCCGCTTGGGGCCTTGTGCAAGCGCGGCCGCAAGACGCCGGATGCGCTGTGTTGCCACTAGCCTACGCACTAGCCGTAGAGAAAATGTGCATGGGGTTGCCAAGGTCGGCGCTGTGATACGACGGCGGAGTTGCGTGCGCTTGCATCGCGAACACCGGAACTGCAGCGTTGAGCGCGACTCAGCGCTTCTCGGAGCCGTCTGGTCGTTCGTAATCGTGTTCGGGGTCGGCCTTGTTCACATCGCGGTCTTCGTCGGGCATGTCGTGCACCTTCCACTCGACATCCTCATTGCGCTGCTCCTGCGGCGTAAACGGCTTTTGCTGATCGTCATCCGGACCCCATGGCTTTTTCGGTTCACTGCCCATCGTCGTTCTCCTGCGTTGTGGTCTTGAGCCCACGCTAGGCCGGCATGCATTGCACAGCAGTGAACAAAGCTGCGCGATGGCGTGAAGCAATCGCCGCGCGCAAGCGGCGGCATCGTCAACACACACGCCGCCGACATTGCCTAGCCCGCGCGTTTACGTTTGCGCACGCACACTGCCGTTAATTGTGATGCGTCACACCGCCAGGAGACCGAAATGCCCGTACCCAACTATCCGCGCCCGCCGTTCAAGCCGCAGCAGCAGAACTTTCCCGGGCGTACCGACAAGATGGACCCACGCCCGGATCACGGCGAAGACAGCTATGTCG
The DNA here is from genome assembly GCF_040202355.2 of Xanthomonas sp. WHRI 7064. Taxonomy (NCBI): domain Bacteria; kingdom Pseudomonadati; phylum Pseudomonadota; class Gammaproteobacteria; order Lysobacterales; family Lysobacteraceae; genus Xanthomonas; species Xanthomonas sp. WHRI 7064. The sequence goes on from NZ_CP167821.1 coordinate 4,157,444, forward strand.
GTCATGGGCAGCTCACCGGCAAGCGCGCATTGATCACCGGCGGCGACAGCGGCATCGGCGCGGCCGTGGCGATCGCGTATGCACGCGAAGGTGCCGACGTGGCGATCGCCTATCTTCCCGATGAGCAGGAAGACGCCGCCAAAATCGGCGCATTGATCGAAAAGGCCGGCGTCAAGGCCTTGCTGGTTGGCTGCGATATCAGCGACCCCGCCCAGGCGGCTGCGTTGATCGAACAGGTCAACAGCACGTTCGGCGGCCTGGATATCCTGGTCAACAACGCCGGCTATCAAAAGTATTTTGAGAACTTCGAAGACATCACGTTGGAGGAATGGCGCAAGACCTTCGACACCAATGTGCATGCCGTGTTCCACCTGGTGCAGTTGTCGGTACCGCTGATGAAGGACGGCGGCTCCATCATCAATACCGCCTCGGTGCAGTCCAAGAAGCCGACGCCGAACATCCTGCCGTATGCCGCAACCAAGGGCGCGCTGGCCAACCTGACGATTGGCCTGGCAGGCGTGTTGGCCGACAAGCACATCCGCGTCAACGCGGTGCTGCCGGGTCCGATCTGGACACCGTTTATTCCCGCCGGCATGGATGAGGAGTCGGTGGAAAACTTCGGCGGCCAGACGCCGATGGGCCGCCCCGGTCAACCGGTGGAGCTGGCATCGGCGTACGTGATGCTGGCAGCCGATACCGCCAGCTACACCTCTGGTACGTTGCTGACCATTGCCGGTGGCGCGGTCACGCTGTAACGCTATCCAGCGCTGCAGCTGCGCGTAAAGCCCGCCTCGCTTGCTTAGCGAGGCGGGCTTTTTTATTGCCGCAGCGTGCGCTTGCAACTGCCTGATGCGAGCTCGTCCCTTGCACTGTACTGCCCACGCAACATGTCGCGCGCGCGCGCACCCACAGTCACGGTGAGGTTCCGGTCAAGGCCATACTCGCGTGACACGCACCCACCACTGTGCCTGCTCTCACGGCCCGCCTCCTACCGTAGGTGGCGTTGGACCGTGATGCACAACCCCTTTCTTCTCGCCCAGAGCTGCCTGCCACCCAATGCGTGGCGCAAGCGCACTGTCCTGCCGGCGCGATGACATCACGCAACACGCATGAAACGTGCGAGGTGGTGCATCCGCGCCATTGATAGGCCGGCGCGTCAGCGCCCTCCACAAGGCAGACATCCATGAGAATTTTGGTCACTGGCGGCACCGGCTATATCGGCTCACATACCTGCGTCGAGTTGGCGCGACGTGGCCATGAAGTGTGCATTGTCGATAATTTGAGCAACTCCTCCGAGCGCGTACTCGACCATCTGCAGCACCTGATGGGTTTCCGCCCGGACTTCCATCGCATGGATGTGCGCGCGCCCGAGCTGGCCGAGCTGCTGACTGCGAAGAAGATCGATGCGGTGCTGCATTTTGCCGCCCTCAAGGCGGTGGGCGAATCGGTGCGCGAGCCGTTGCTGTACTTCAACAACAACGTAACAGGCACGCTGGCGCTGCTGCGCGCGATGCGCACCGCCAAGGTAACCAAGCTGGTGTTCAGCTCCTCGGCCACCGTCTATGGCGATGCCAACACCAGCCCGATCCGCGAAGACGCGCCGCTGAAGGCGATCAATCCGTACGGGCGCACCAAGCTGATGATGGAAGAGATGATCGCCGACCTCAGCGCGGCCTGGCCGGAGTTCAATGCGGCGCTGCTGCGTTACTTCAACCCGGTCGGTGCACATCCTAGCGGGTATCTGGGCGAAGACCCGCGTGGCGTGCCGAACAATCTGATGCCCTACATCGCGCAGGTGGCGGTCGGCCGCCGCGATGCGCTGCAGGTCTTTGGCGATGACTATCCCACCGCCGATGGCACCGGCGTGCGCGACTACCTGCATGTGATGGATCTGGCACGCGCGCATGTGGATGCCATCGACTACCTGCAGCGCGAGCGCACCGGCCTGGTGGTGAACCTCGGCACCGGGCGCGGCTACAGCGTGCGCGAAGTGGCCGCCGCGTTCGAGCGCGCCAGTGGCCGGCGCATTCCGCTCAGTATTGCACCACGTCGCGGTGGCGATGTGGCGGTGTATTACGCCAACGCCACGCTCGCCCATCGCCTGCTCGGCTGGAAGGCCGAACACGACCTGGACCGCATGTGCCGCGATAGCTGGCGCTGGCAGTCCATGCATCCGGATGGCTACGCCACCTCGCGCCTGAGCCGGCCGCGCATGCCGGCTCCGGTGCCGGAAACCGAGCCTGCCCGCGACGCCGTGGCGCCGGTACGCCGCCTGTTGCCGGCTGCCGATGGCCGTCGTCGCAGCGAGCCGGCGCGCCCGCTGCTGCTGACGGACCGTCTGTCGCGCGCCTGATCGGCGCGCATTCCTTTTCTTCTAGTGAGGTCATTCCATGAGTTGGGCTGGTCAATTCCATTACGACATCGGCAAGACCCGCCGAGCCGTTTCCTCCGACAACACACCGCAGTTCGATCCGTCCCGGACCACCCTGCTGTGCCTGTCGCATCTGCGCTGGAGCTTCGTCTACCAGCGCCCGCAACATCTGATGGCGCGCTTTGCCGGCGACTTCAATGTGCTGTTCTGGGAAGAGCCGATCGCCTGCGATGAATCCGAGCCCTGGCTGCAGGTGCGTGGCGAGGAAGGTGGCCTGCATGTGTTGGTGCCGCGTCTGCCGGCCGGCTGTACCGGCGACGCCGCGGTGCAAGTGCAGCGCCAATTGCTGGACGGTTACCTGGCCGAGCTCGGCGTACGCGACCTGCTGCTGTGGTACTACACGCCGATGAGCCAGAGCTTCAGCGCGCATCTGCTTCCGCGTGCGATCGTCTACGACTGCATGGACGAGCTGTCGGCATTTCGCGGTGCGCCGCCCGAGTTGGTGCAGCGCGAGCGCGAGCTGTTGCAACGCGCCGACGTGGTGTTCACTGGTGGCTACAGCATCTGGGAAGCCAAGCGTGCGCTGCACTCCAACGCCCATGCCTTCCCCAGCAGCGTGGACGTGGCGCATTTCGCCGCCGCGCGCCAGCCGCAGCAGGAGCCGGCCGATCAAGCCGATATCCCGCACCCGCGTCTCGGCTTCTATGGCGTCATCGACGAGCGCTTCGACGTGGCCTTGCTGCGCGATATCGCCGAGCAGCGGCCACAGTGGCAGTTCGTGATGATCGGGCCGGTGGTCAAGATCGCCGCGTCCGAGCTGCCGCAGGCCGCCAACATCCATTACCTCGGCGGCAAGACCTACGACGAGCTGCCCGGCTACCTGTCCGGCTGGGAGGTGGCGCTGATGCCGTTCGCGATGAACGCCTCCACCCGTTTCATCAGCCCGACCAAGACCCCCGAATACCTGGCGGGCGGCTGCCCGGTGGTGTCCACACCCATCCACGATGTGGTGCGCACCTATGGCGACACCGGCGTGGTGCGCATTGCCGACACCGCCGCGGCCTTCGTCGCCGCCTGCGAGGCCGCGCTGCGCGACGGCGCCGATCGCGAGCAGCTGCTGGAAACCGCCGACCAGGTGCTGGGCGATATGTCCTGGGACCACACCTATGACTTGATGAAGGCGAAACTCACGTGGAAGCAATGACGCCTTCGGGCACCGTTCCGCTGGCGAGCACCCGCACCCTTGGCGGTACCCGGCGCGGATTCGATTACCTGATCATCGGTGCGGGCTTTGCCGGCAGCGTGCTGGCCGAGCGCCTGGCCGCAGGCCTGGGCAAGCGCGTGCTGGTGGTGGATCGTCGCCCGCATATCGGCGGTAACGCCTATGACTTCCACGATGACGCCGGTGTGCTGATCCATCGCTATGGCCCGCACATCTTCCACACCAATGCGCAGCGCATCGTGGATTATCTGTCCAACTTCACCCAGTGGCGGCCTTACGCGCATCGTGTGCTGGCGCAGGTAGGCGAGCAGCAGGTGCCGATCCCGATCAACATGACCACCTTGAACCGGCTCTACGGTTTGCAGCTCGCAACCGAACAAGACGCCGCTGCATTTCTGGCCAGCCGCGCCGAACCGGTGGCCGATATCCAGACCAGCGAAGACGTGGTGGTCAATCAGGTGGGCCGCGAATTGTACGAGACCTTCTTCCGCGGCTACACGCGCAAGCAATGGGGTCTGGATCCGTCGCAGCTGGACAAGTCGGTGACCTCGCGTGTGCCCACCCGCACCAATGACGACGACCGTTACTTCACCGACACCTTCCAGCAGATGCCACTGCACGGCTACACCCGCATGTTCGAACGCATGCTCGATCACCCCAACATCAAGGTGATGCTCAATACCGACTACCGCGAGATCCGCGACGAGCTGGACTACGACCAACTGGTCTACAGCGGGCCGGTGGATGAATACTTCGACTATTGCTACGGCAAGCTGCCGTATCGCTCGCTCAAGTTCGAGCACAGCACCGTGGATCAGGAACACTTTCAGGCGGTGGCCACGGTCAACTACCCGGCCGAAGATGTGGCCTACACGCGCATCACCGAGTACAAGCATCTGACCGGCCAGCAACATCCCAAGACCAGCCTCACCCACGAGTACCCATCGGCCGACGGCGACCCGTATTATCCGATTCCACGTGCGGAGAATGCCGCGCTGTACCGGCGCTACGAGCGCCTGGCGGCCGAGACGCCTAATGTCACCTTCCTTGGGCGGCTGGGCACCTACAAGTACTACAACATGGATCAGGTCGTCGGCCAGGCGCTGGCCTTGTTCAAGCGTATCGAAGAGTCCGAGCACCAACGCCGCGCCGAACTGATCGCCTGAGCCACCGGATGTCACCCCGCAGACGTCTGGTCGCGGGTGACGCATGAAGCGGCTCACCAGGCCGGCGTGTCGTGTCAGCCACTTTCCATTGCTCCGCTGCCAGACTGCGGCGGAGATGCAGCAGGACCCCAGATGCATAGCCCCACAGTGTTCGACAGTTTCTTCATGGCGGGGTTCGAGTGTTCGACCCATCGCCGTCGCGATGGCCGCCGGCTGGATCTGATCGCCGGCACCAGGCACGACCGCTGGGCGGCAAACGACTACCGCGCCGTCGCCGCTCACGGCATGCGCACGGCGCGCGATGGCTTGCGCTGGCACCTGATCGAGCAGCGGCCCGGACATTACGACTGGTCCAGCTTCCTGCCGATGCTGCATGCCGCCAATGCCGCCGGCACCCAGGTGATCTGGGACCTGTGCCATTACGGCTGGCCGGACGATGTGGATATCTGGAGCCCGCAATTCGTCGATCGCTTCGCACGATTTGCCGCCGCCGCGGCGCAATGCGTCAAGAACGAAACCGATGCGGTGCCGTTCTACGCGCCGCTCAACGAGATCTCGTTCTGGGCCTGGAACGGCGGCGATCACGCGCGCATGCATCCGCTGGCACGCGGGCGCGGTTTCGAGCTCAAGCATCAGCTGGTACGCGCTACCATCGCCGCGATCGATGCGGTGCGCCAGGTGGAATCGCGCGCGCGCTTCGTGCAGGTGGACCCGGCCATCCATGTGATCGCCTCCAACGACCGCCCCGGCCCGCGACGGGAAGCCGAACGTCTGCGGGTGGCGCAATTCGAAGCCTGGGACATGATCTGCGGCAAACAGTGGCCTGGCCTCGGCGGCGCGCCGCAGTATCTGGACATCGTCGGCCTCAACTACTACGCGGACAACCAGTGGTATCTGGGCGGTACGCCGATCCCGCGCACGTCCGCCGACCACCGCCCGCTGTCGGCGATCATGGATGAGTTCTGGCGGCGCTATCAGCGCCCACTGATCATCTCCGAAACCGGTGCGGAAGGTGACAAACGCGCCGGCTGGCTTGCGCACGTCGGCAGCGAAGTGGCACTGGCCATGCAGCAAAGCGTGCCGATGGAAGGGATTTGCCTGTATCCGGTGCTGGACTATCCGGGCTGGGACAACTACCGCCATTGCCCCACCGGCGTGTTCGGCTATGCCGACGAACACGGCCAGCGCCCATTGCATGACGGGCTGGCCGAGCAGTTGCGCCGCGAACACGAACGCTTTGGCCTGCCCGCACCGCAGCGTGCGCTGGCCGACATCGATACGTGAACACCGTCGCGCAGCCCGCCCTGTTGCCGGACACTCCCGCGCGTTTTCTATGGCATTACATTCGCCAGCGGCCCTGGCACTTTGCCGGGTTGCTGCTGCTGATCATCGGTGCCGCCGGCTGCGCGGTCTCGGTGCAATACGGCATGAAGGTGCTGGTCGATGCAATGGCCACCGACCAACGGAGCGAAGCCAATGTCTGGTTGCCGCTGGGCTTGTTCATTGGCCTGATCGCCATCGAAAACCTGCTGTGGCGGCTGGGCGGCTGGCTGGGCTGTCGCACCGTGGTGGCCAGCGTGGTGGATATCCGCGTGGATCTGTTCCGCCACCTCACCGGCCACCCGATGCGCTATTTCAGCGAACATTTTGCCGGCGCGCTGGGTAACCGCATCACCGCGCTGGGCAGCGCGGCCGGGCAGATCTATGGCGGGCTGGCCTGGAAGATCGTGCCGCCGATCGTGGACTTCATCGGCGCCATCGTGCTGCTGCTCACCGTGGACTGGCGCATGGCCGCTACCTTGATCGGCTTTATCGCGGTGGTGGCAGCCATCATCACCAGCTTCGGCATCCGCGGCCGCGCCAAGCACCAGCGCTTTGCCGCGCAGGCCGCGCGCGTGGGCGGCGAGCTGGTGGATGCGGTGTCCAATGTGTGGACGATCAAGGCGTTTGCCGCACGCGATCGCGAAAGCGCGCGGCTGGCCGAGCAGATCGGCTACGAGGCGGTCGCCCATCGCCGCAGCTGGATGTACGTGGAAAAGGCCCGCGTGATCCACGACATCTGCCTGTCGGTGATGGCCGGCGGCATGCTGATCTGGGCGATCAGCATGTGGCGCGCCGGCACGGTGAGCGCGGGCGATGTGGTGCTGGTCAGCGCGCTGACCTTCCGCATCCTGCACGGCTCGCGCGACCTGGCGCTGACGCTGGTGGACACCACCCAGCAGCTGGGCGCCATCGCCGACACGTTGCAGATCATCCTGCAACCACATGCCATCGTCGATGCGGACGCACCGCTGGCCCTGGCCCAGGGCGATGTGCGGTTCGAAGGGGTGCGCTTTGCCTATCCGGATCGGGCGGCAGTGCTGGATGGATTGAACCTGCACATCCCTGCCGGCCAGAAGGTCGGCATCGTCGGGCCCTCCGGTGCCGGCAAGTCCACCTTGATCGCGCTGATCCAGCGCCTGGACGATGTGCAGTCCGGACGCGTGCTGATCGATGGCCAGGACATCCGCAGCGTCAGCCAGGACAGTCTGCGCGAAAAGATTGCGGTGGTCCCGCAGGAAACCGCGCTGTTCAATCGCAGCATTGCCGACAACATCCGCTACGGCCGCCCGGAGGCCAGCGATGCGGAGGTGCAGGACGCTGCGCGGCACGCATTCTGCGATGGCTTCATCCGGCAGCTGCCGCAGGGCTACGACACGCAGGTCGGCGAACGCGGGGTCATGCTCTCGGGTGGTCAGCGCCAGCGTCTGGGCATCGCCCGTGCGTTCCTGAAGGACGCGCCGATCCTGATCCTGGATGAGGCCACCTCGGCACTGGATACCGAGTCGGAAGCGGAAATCCAGGCCGCGCTGGATCACCTGATGCGCGACCGCACGGTGCTGGCGGTGGCGCATCGTCTGTCCACGGTGATCGGCTTCGATCGTATCGTGGTGTTGCAGGAAGGCCGCGTGGTCGAAGACGGCAACCCGGCACAGCTGCGTGGTCACGGTGGTGTGTTCGATGGCCTGTGGCAACGCCAGGCGGCGGGATTCGAGCAGGCTGCGCCTGATGCGTCATGAAGACGCCCTTGCGATGAGATCGCCCGGTACTGGCTGAGCATGCAGGTATGCAGCAATCGGGTCGACGCGCGCCACCCATGCCCACAACGACAACAGGCAGCCGAAGCTGCCTGTTGTCTGCATCGCACCGCGCATCACGCGGTGCTCGCTCAACATCTCTGCCTGATCAGTGCGGCTGGTTCGACTTGGCGCGCAGCGACTTGGCATGCTCCAGATGCTGGGCAATGGTCTCGCGTGCACGCTGCAGTTCCTTGCCCAGATCGCTCGAACCCGGCTCGCTGGCCAGCTGCGCATCCAGCAACGTCAATGCCTGCTCGTGGCTGGTGACGCTGGCCTGCAGGTACTGCGTTTCGAACTCCTTGCCGTTCAAGCCTTCCAGACGCTTGCGGGTGCCGTCAGCGCGGGTGGTTGCAGCCTGCGCCAGCGTGCCGCTGCGATCCGGTGCAAACCGGCTGAGATCGGTGAGCGCCGCACTGTGGGCCTCGTCCATCTTGCGTGCAAACTGCAAGGTCTCGCCACCCAGGCCTTTCACGACTGCCAGCTGCGCCAGCGTGCGCTCCTGCTCGTTGAACACCACCAGGGCGCCAAGTGCCTGCTTGCGATCGCCGGAGATTGCAGCGGCATCACGCAGCGGGTCGCCATGTGGCGGCGTGCTGCCCGCATTGGCCGGCGCGCTCAGCGTCTGCTGTTGAATGTCGCGATCGTTGTTCTCCGGGCTGGCTGCTTCACCAGACTCGTTCTGACGACGCTGCCATGCCTTGTAAGCCACGTAGCCCACTGCACCGGCGGTCACCATCTTGAAAATTCCCATCGTTGTCTCCTGGTTGATCGCGCAAGGCACGATCGTTGATTGTCGGGGTCGCATGGTCGCTGAAGGCATGAGCTGCGAACGATTCAGCGTGGCATTCGAGAGTGCGAGCGCGCGGGTTATCCAGGCGTGACACACGCATCAACGCCGCGTCGCCAATCGAACGCGTCCACACCGTGCGCACGTGCCGTGCTGACGGACTTAACGGCGCGCTACCGACACTCCCTGTGTTGCCGCACATCGACGGCCTTTCCGGAGAACCCCCATGCTCGCCCTCAACTACCACGGCTCACGCGATGTCCGGGTCGAAACCGTGCCGGACCCGGTCCTGGTCGAACGCGACGATCTCATCCTGCGCGTGACCGCCACCGCCATCTGCGGCTCGGATCTGCATCTGTACCGCGGCAAGATCCCGGATCTGCGGCATGGCGATATTCTTGGCCATGAGTTCATGGGCATTGTCGAAGACGTGGGCCCCGACGTCACCGCCGTCAAACGCGGCGACCGCGTGGTGATCCCATTCGTGGTGGCCTGCGGGCGTTGCTTCCACTGCATGCTGCAGGAGTTTTCCGCCTGCGAGACCACCAACACCGGCAAGGGCGCGGCGCTCAACCACAAGGACATGCGGCCGCCGGCGGCGCTGTTCGGCTTCAGTCATCTGTACGGCGGTTTGTCCGGCGGGCAGGCCGAATACGTGCGCGTGCCCAAGGCCAATGTCGGGCCATTGGTGGTGCCCGATGCATTGCATGACGAGCAGGTACTGTTCCTGTCCGACATCCTGCCGACCGGCTATCAGGCGGTCATCGATGCCGGGGTCAAGCAGGGTTCGACCGTGGCGATCTTCGGTGCAGGCCCGGTGGGCCTGATGGCGGCGGCGTGCTGCCGCATGCTGGGCGCCGAGCGCATCTTCATGGTCGACCGGCATGCCTACCGGCTGGACTTCGCGTCCAAGGCCTACGGCATCATTCCGATCAACTTCGACGAGGTCAACGACCCGGCCGATGTCATCGTGTCGCAAACCGATGGCCGCGGCGTGGATGCCAGCATCGAAGCGGTGGGCTTCGAGGCCGAAGGCAGCGCGATAGAAACCGCGTTGACCAACTTGAAGCTGGAAGGCAGCAGCGGTGTTGCCATCCGCCAATGCATCGCGGCAACCCGCCGCTGCGGAGTGGTCAGCGTGCCGGGCGTGTATGCCGGCTTCATCCATGCCTTCATGTTCGGCGATGCCTTCGACAAGGGACTGAGCTTCAAGATGGGCCAGACCCATGTGCAGAAGCACATGCCGCACTTGCTGGAATGCATTGGCAATGGCGACCTCAAGCCCAGCGCGATCATCTCCCATCGCATGCCGCTGGCTGATGCAGCGCGTGGCTATGAGCTGTTCGACAAAAAGCAGGACGATTGCCGCAAGGTGGTGCTGACGCCGTAACAGCCAGCAACGCTACAAACGCAAACGGCGCGGTCGATGACCGCGCCGTTTGCGTTGCTGGCTCGTGTGGCCTGGTCAGTCCAGCGGCTTGGCCGGCACGAACGGCGACACCGGATCGCTGGCCGGAAAGGTTTCTTCCAGCGCATCGTCCTGCAAGGCGTCCTGCTTTTCCTTCTCGCTGCGTTGGTCGTCGTGATCGCCGGCCAGATCGGGCGCAGTTGCGTGTTGATGGGCAGTATTCATGGAATCTCCTGTCGCGTTGATGCGGACCACCCAACGCTACGGTGGTCTGCCAACGGCACAGGTGAAAGAGGTCTTCGCACTGGCGCGACAAAGGCAACCGTTTAGGCAAACGTCGGATGCATTGGCACGTTGGCGCAATATGGCGATCGTACGCATGCGGACCACAGCACGATTGAGCGCGCAGCATGCCGTGCTTGCGTCAACAGGCAGACGCGCAAGGCAATGCACTGCCGGCAACGCGATCATCGCGTTTTTGCGCCGCGAGATAACAGCCTGCTGCCGCCACGGCGGGGACCGGTTCACACCCCGGCGCGCCCAGGGTGTATGGTGCAAGGGCGGCCGGACTCCGGTGTCGCCTTCACTCTATCTGGCCTTCTCCATCAAGAATCTCTGCGAACGTTGCGACGCCGTCTGTTGCCGGCTCACCGTCATGGTCGATCCATCCGACCGCATCCCCAACCACTTGACCAGCGTGACACCGCAAGGTTGGCACGTGATGGCGCGTGACGAGGAAGGCTGGTGCGTGGCCATCGATGCGGCGCGCATGTGTTGTTCGATCTACGAGACGCGGCCGGCGATCTGCCGGCGTTTCGTCATGTCCGGGCCGTATTGCCGCGACGTGCGTGCCACCTACGACGACCAACGCCGGCGGGGCATTCCCTTGACGCTGTACAACGCATGAGGATTTCGCCATGAACAACTCCCGCCGTCAGTCGATGACCGTGAGCAATCAGCCAGGCAAGCCGCGTTTGTCCGAGCAACGGCTGGCCGCCGATCTGGAGGCGTTCCAGCAATCCGGTGGCGCGATCGAACGTCTGGGCGATACCCCGCTGCGTCGCGACAAGAAGCGCGGCGAGCCCGAGGCCGCCCCTGCCAAGGTAGTCAAAAAACCTGCTGCCAAGACAACCGACGCGTCCGAAGCAGAGACCGCGACAACCGCAACAACCGACGCCGAGTAAATGCGTCGCCGTGGCAGCACACCTGCGGTGTGACTGTCGATGCTGGAGTTGGGTGATTGATGCCGCGCCGCGTGCAGACACCCCGGCCGGCTGCAGGGCAGCGTCTTCTTCGACAATGGCCTGCGCCCGGCAGGCAGTCGCGAGTTACAGCAGTTGCGCGTGCTTGGTCGCGCCAAGTCCCTGCGCCAGGGAAGCCATTTCGTTGGCCAGTGTGATCAGATCGCCGCCGGCTTGTGCGGCAAGGGTCATGATGCGTTGATACGCGTCCCAGAAGTCCGGTCCACTGCCATAGGCAGCGTGGAACCCTTGTAACTCCAGGACCATGAGATCGGACACCTGCATGTCGCAGCGGTCCATTGCGGTCACCTCGTTGGGGAGTCGTCCCCGGACCGGCAGACTACACGCGTTCACCTTACAAAACAGGGTCGGCCGTGAGACAGCGCAGTTGTAGCTGAATTGGTCAGAGAGCAGGCGCAGACCGGCGTGATTGCGCTCGATCGCGCCCGCTGTCGCGTGTGCTGGCATGTGCGCTGACCCGAACCTGGCGCTGCATTGCGGCGCGCCGATGTGCACCATGCGCAACCGCTGCCGCGATCATGCACGACCCCACGCCAGGCGCCGCACTCACGCCGCATCCTGCAAGCCCTGCTGCAGGCATTCCAGCAACCGGCTCAGCTTGGGCAGCAGCTGGCGCGCGCGCATCCACACCAGATGCAGCGGCAGGCCTTCGGTATCGCACTGCGGCAGTACCGCGACCAGGCTGCCGCGCTGCAGATGCTGATCGATCAGCCAGGTCGGCAGCTGTGCGATACCCAGCCCGGCCACCACCGCATCCACCTGCGCCTCGGCATTGCCGAACACCACTCGTGCGTCCATCGCACGCTGTTCCACCGGCCCGGCGCCATGCCGCAGCAACCACGGGCTACTGCTGCCGTCGGCCTTGCCGTAGAGCACCGCATCGTGCGCCAGCAAGGCGGCGATGCTGTCGGGCGTGCCGCGCTGCGCCAGGTACTGCGGCGCGGCGCAGAACACGCGTTTTTCATGGCCCAGATAGCGGTGCCCCAGGCTGCTGTGCCACTGATCCGGCCCGCCGATGCGCACCGCGATGTCGATACCTTCTTCGGCCATGTCGACGAAGCGATCGGTGAACGAAATGACCGGTTGCAGGCCGGGATAACGCTGGAAGAACGGCAGCAGCACCGGCAACACCTTGTGCCGGCCGAAGCTCACCGGCAGGTCCAGCCGCAGCCGGCCCGTCGGCGCCTGGCCTTCGGCACGCAGCACATGCTCGGCCTCCTCCAGCTCGTCGAGCACCTTGACGCAGACCCGGTAGAACGCCGCGCCGGCGTCGGTCAGCGCCAGCCGCCGGGTGGTGCGTGCGAACAGGCGCACGCCCAGGCGCGTCTCCAGGCGTGCAATGGCCTTGCCCACTGCCGAGCTGGTCAGGCTGAGCCGCTCGGCGGCGGCCGTGAAGCTGCCGGCATCGGCGGCGCTGACGAAGATATCGATGCCTTTGACGCGTTCGGACGGATGCATGCCGGCACATTCAAGAACTGAAGTCCGCAATGTACGGAAAATACTCCCGATATACGACCTTAATTCTTTTCTATGATGACCAGCCCACACTGCGGCGCATGCCATGTCTGCTGTCGGCTCCACCTCCTCCCCCGTTTCCGCCACCGCGGCGCCAGTCGCTGCACGCAGCGGCCTGGCGATCTTCATCCTGGCGTTTGCCGCCTTCGTGATCGTCACCACCGAGTACCTGATCGTCGGGTTGTTGCCCGGCCTTGCACGCGACATGGAAATATCCATCTCCGCGGCCGGCCAGCTGGTGACCTTGTTCGCCTTCACCGTGATGCTGTTCGGCCCGCCGCTGACCGCGTGGCTGTCGCATCTGGATCGCAAGCGCCTGTTTGTGATGATCCTGCTGGTGTTTGCGGTCTCCAATGCGGTGGCCGCGCTGGCGCCCAATATCTGGGTGCTGGCCTTTGCCCGCTTCGTACCGGCGCTGGCGCTGCCGGTGTTCTGGGGAACCGCCAGCGAGACCGCCGGGCAACTGGCCGGGCCGCAGCACGCCGGGCGCGCGGTATCGCGGGTGTATCTGGGCATTTCGGCGGCGCTGCTGTTCGGCATTCCGCTGGGCACGGTGGCGGCCAACAGCATCGGCTGGCGTGGCGCGTTCTGGATCCTGGCCGCCCTGTCGCTGGCGATGGCCGCGGCGCTGGCGCTCTGGATGCCGACCGTGGCCCGCAGCGAGCGGGTGAATCTGCGTCAGCAGGCCGGCATCTTCGGCGAGCGCTTTTTCCTGGCCAATGTGATCCTGTCGGTGGTGGTCTTCACCGCCATGTTCACCGCCTACACCTATCTGGCCGACCTGCTGGAACGCAGCGTGGGCGTGCCGGCGGCGAATGTGGGCTGGTGGCTGATGGGCTTCGGCGCGATCGGCCTGATCGGCAACTGGCTGGGCGGGCGGGTGGTGGATCGCTCGCCGCTGCGTGCCACGGCGGTGTTCCTGCTGCTGCTCGCGCTGGGCATGGCCTTGTGCGTGCCGGTGGCCAAGACCGGCGTGCTGCTCTATCTGACCCTGGCGGTCTGGGGCATTGCCTACACCGCGCTGTTTCCGATCAGCCAGGTGCGGGTGATGAATTCGGTGACCCAATCGCAGGCACTGGCCGGCACCACCAATGTGTCGGCGGCCAATGCCGGCATCGGCATCGGCGCCATCATCGGCGGGCTGGTGATTCCGGCCTGGGGGCTGGGCAGCATCGGCTATGTGGCCGCTGCGGTGGCGCTGCTGGGCGTGGTGCTGATTCCGTTGGTACATCGCGCCCGAGGCTGAGATATCGCGTTGCGGGCCAGGCGCCCCTGGCCCGCAGCGTTGGTCGCGCTCGCTGTGCATGATCACGGAGCGCGCAGGCCAGATACCGCTGCAGATGGACTTGATCCTTGGGCGCTGCGCCCGCTGGATCACAGCCCTGCATGCTGCAATCGCACGCATGCCCCCACACCAGACCGGCTGAATGCCGCCGGGGCCGGCCTGCGCTGCAGGCCCGCAGCTGCCGTGCAAAGCGCCGAACGGCGCAACTTCCCGTGTAAAATGCGCGGTCTTTGACCGGAACAATGGCGAAAGCTTCTCCACGGGCGCCCCTGTCGGGCCCGGCGTTCATTCGCCTGCTTGCTCGCCTCACCGATGCCCACGTGGCCCAGTCCAACCATGCGCTCGCCGACCGGCTCAGCCAATGGATCGACTGGACGCGCGCGGTCGCCGTGTCAAAGGCGCTGGATGGCAAGCTGCCGGAGATCGACGCGCTGCCCGACACGCGCAGACTCGACACCGAGGCCTGCGCCCGCGTGCGCACCGGGCTGGCGACCAGCAGCGTGGTCGAGCTGGATACCGTGCTCGCGCGCGTGCGTCGTGATGCGCGCAGCGCCGCCGCTACCGACATCGACGCAGCGGCAGCGGCGCCCGCGCTCGACTATGCCCCGTTCCGCCAGCACTACCTGGCAATGCAACGCGCGATGCGCACCGCCACCGGCGACCTGCGTGGCCGCCTGCGCGACATGCTGGCGCTGGAATCCGCGCCGATGGCGCGGCTGGCCGAGGTGGATGCGGTGATGGAGCTGACCTTGAGCCCGCGCGAGCAGACCCTGCTGAATCATGTGCCGAACCTGCTCGGCGCGCATTTCGAGCGCCTGCGCGATGCCGCGCAGGCACAGAACCCGGCACCCGACGGCGAGGCCGCGCCACGCGCGGTCTCCGACGGCTGGCTGGATGTGTTTCGCAAAGACATGCAGAGCGTGTTGCTCGCCGAACTGGATGTCCGTTTTCACCCGATCGAAGGCCTGCTCGCAGCGCTTCGTACCCGCTAACTGGGACCTCATGTTCAGAACTCTCGTCCACCTGTGTGTGTTTGTCGTCGGCCTGTTGGCGGTTTGCTGGGTCGGCATCGGTTATCTGGGCTCCAACCCGCTCGGCGCCTGCGTCGCGGCAGTGATCGGCGCCTGTTATGTGGCCGGCGCGCTGGAGCTGTACCGCTACCGCCAGGCCAGCGCGACGCTGGATGCTGCCGTCACCGCATTGACCACCGCGCCATCGGCACTGGGCGAATGGCTGGAGCGCCTGCATCCGAGCCTGCGCAATGCGGTGCGCCTGCGCATCAAGGGCGAGCGCGTGGCGTTGCCGGCACCGGTGCTGACGCCGTATCTGGTCGGCCTGCTGGTATTGCTGGGCATGCTCGGCACCCTGCTCGGCATGATGGCCACGCTCAAGGGCACCGGCTTCGCATTGCAGAGCGCCACCGACCTGCAGGCCATCCGCGGCTCGCTGGCCGCGCCGGTGGAAGGCCTGGCGTTTGCGTTCGGCACCTCGATCGCCGGCGTTGCAACCTCCGCGATGCTGGGGCTGTTGTCGGCACTGTGCCGGCGCGAGCGGCTGCAGGCAGTGCAGCGGCTGGACCTGAAGATCGCCTCCGAGCTGCATCCGCATTCGGACGCGCACCAGCGTGGCGAAGTGTTCAAGTTGCAGCAGCAGCAAAGCGCACTGATGCCGACGCTGATCGATCGCCTGCAGACGCTGATGCACAGCATCGAGCAGCAGAGCATTGCCGCCGACGAACGCCTGGCCGCGCAGCAGGCCGAATTCCACGCCCGGAGCGAGGCGGCCTATGCGCGCCTGGCCACGGCGATGCAGCAATCGCTGCAGAGCGGCGTGGCAGAAAGCGCACGCGCGGTGGGCGCGGCCTTGCAGCCGGCGATGGAAGCGACCATGACCAGCATCGCGCGCGACACCGCCGCCTTGCACGAGCGCCTCACCCATGCCGTGCAGCAGCAACTGGACGGCATCACCAGCGGCTTCCAGCACAGCGCCAGTGCCGCGGCCGCGCACTGGACCAGCGCGCTCGCCGCGCAGGAACGCGCGCAGCAAGCGCTCGACACGCGGTTGCAGGCCACGCTGGAGCAGATCACACAGCAGACCACTGCCGTGCAGGACGGCGTCGGCACCGCCGTGCAGCAGCAGTTGCACGCGCTCAACGACGGCTTCCAGCACAGTGCGCAGACGGCCGCCGAGCACTGGCAGGCCGTGCTGGCTGCACAGGAACGTGCGCAGCACGCGTTGACCGAGCAGTTGCAGACCACGCTGGCGCAGATCGATCAGCGCAGCATCGCGGTGCAGGATGGCGTGACCCACGCGGTGCAGCAGCAGTTGGCCGCGCTCAATGACGGATTCGAACGCAGCAACGCCGACACGGCCGAGCACTGGGCGGCAGTGATCGCCGAGCAGCAGCGCGCAGGCGCGGCGTTGAACGCGCAATTGCAGGCCACGCTCGCACAGCTCGCCCAGCAGAGCAGCGCACTGCAGGACGGCGTGCACCAGGCCGTGCAGCAGCAACTCGACGGCCTGAGCAGCGGCTTCGAAAGCAGCACCGCCGCTGCCGCCGCCACCTGGACCGCGGCGGTGGCCGAACAGCAACGCGCAAACCACGCGCTGACGCAGGAGCTGCAGGGCACGCTGACCCAGTTCGCCAGCACCTTCGACGCACGCTCCAGCGCCCTGGTCGATGCGGTGTCCAGGCGCATGGATCAGTCCAGCAGCGAGACCGCCAGCGCCTGGAACGCCGCGCTGGCGCAGCAACAGGACGCCAGCGCCGCCTTGGCCGACCAGCACCAGGGCGCACTGGCAGCCGCCACCGCCAGCTTCGACGCGCATGCCGCCGCCCTGGTCGGCACCCTGCAGCAATCGCACACCGAGCTGCAGGCCGCACTGGAAGCCCGCGACACCCAGCGCCTGGCGCTGTGGAGCGAGCGCTTCAGCGCGATGAGCGCAGACCTGAGCACGCAGTGGGAGCGCACCGGCGAACGCGTCACCCAGCAACAGCAGGCGATCTGCGACACCCTGGCCAGCACTGCCAGCGAGCTGTCCACGCAGGCGCAGGCACAGGCCAGTGCCACCATCAGCGAAGTGGCGCGCCTGATGCAGATCGCCTCCGAAGCGCCCAAGGCGGCCGCCGATGTGGTGGCCGAGCTGCGCCAGAACCTGTCCGAGAGCATGGTGCGCGACACCGCCATGCTGGAAGAACGCAGCAAGCTGCTCGCCACCCTGGACACCTTGCTCAACGCGGTCAATCACGCCTCCACCGAACAACGCGCAGCGGTCGATGCGCTGGTCACCACCTCGGCCGACCTGCTGCAACGCGTGGGCACCCAGCTCACCGAGCAGATCGGCAGCGAGACCGGCAAGCTCGGCGCGGTGGCCGCACATGTCAGCGGCAGCGCGGTGGAAGTGGCCAGCCTGGGCGAAGCCTTCGGCGTGGCGGTGCAGCTGTTCAGCGGCTCCACCAGCGAGCTCAACGAGCGCCTGCAGCATGTCGCCAGCGCACTGGATGCCTCGCTGGCCCGCAGCGACGACCAACTGGCGTATTACGTGGCGCAGGCGCGCGAGGTGGTCGACCTCAGCATGCTGTCGCAGAAGCAGATCATCGAAGAACTGCGCCAGCTCGATCGCGGTCGCGGCGATGCCGGTGAGGCCGCTGCCGGCGAGGCCAGCGCGGCATGAGCGACGAGATCGACATCGACGGCGAATCGGGCACACCGATCTGGGCCGCCTTCGGCGACTTGATGTCGGTGCTGCTGGGCGCGTTCGTGCTGATCCTGGTCGGGGTGATCGGCGTGCAGCTGCAGCTGTCCAGCCGCCTGGACGAAGAGGTCAAACAGCGTCAGGCCGAAGCGCAGCGCCGCAAGACGCTGGAGCAGGCACTGGCGGCGCCGCTGGCCGCCGGCCGCGTGACCCTGGTCGACGGCCGCATCGGCATCCGCGGCAATGTGCTGTTCGCCTTCAATTCCGATCAGTTGCAGCCGGAAGGCCGTGAGGTGCTGAAGACGCTGGCCGCGCCGTTGACCGAATACCTGGCGGCGCGCGAGGAGATCCTGATGGTCAGCGGCTTTACCGACGACCGCCCGGTGCTGGGCGGCAACCGGCGCTACGCCGACAACTGGGAATTGTCGGCCCAACGCGCACTCACGGTGACGCGTGCATTGATCGCCGAAGGCGTGCCGGCCGCATCGGTGTTTGCCGCGGCCTTCGGTTCGCAACAGCCGGTGGATTCCAATGCCGATGAAACGCGCCGCGCCAGGAACCGCCGTGTGGAGATCGCACCGATTGCGCGCCCGTCCACCTCGCGCGCCTCTTCTGCCGCCAAGCCGACAGCAGCCGCAGGCACGCGATGAGCACGCAGGCGACATCCGCGCACGCGCGTCTGCAGCGCTGGCGCAGCCAGGGCGCCGACCGGCTGGATCCGGTACGTTTCCATCTGATGGAAACGCTGGCCGCGCGTGCCGGCACACAGGCCGAACCGGTGCGCGAGGTGCTGGAAGAAAAGCTGGGCAAGCTGGTCGATGCGTATGCGGCAACGGTGAAGCAAGCCGCGCGCCGCCGTGTCGCCAGCGCTGCCGCACAGCCGTCGCAACGCAGCGCGCTTGGCGCGTTAGCCGACCAGATGGCAGGCCACGCCGCGTTGATGGAAGTGGACAGCAGAAAGACCGCCAGCGCCGATGCCACGCAGTTTCCCGAGCTGCCGGCGCTGGAGGATTTTCGCCGCACCTGGACCACGGTGCGCACCGCCAGCCAGGTGCGGCAGTCGCTGCAGGACGCCCCCAAGGACGCCGGCCCGCTCAATTCCAGCGTGCTGGTGCATCGCTGCATCAGCCTGATGCGCGAGTGCTCGCCGGGTTATCTGCAGCACTTTCTTGGCTATGTCGATGCGCTGTCGTGGCTAGAACAGCTGCACAGCGGTGGCGCATTGGCCAGCGAGGACGCCGCGCCGGTGGCGCCGGGCAAGAAGCGCAGCAAGCGCCCGTCCACGCGGCGCAGCTAGCGCAACCAGCCAGTCGCGCCGGCACTGCACGCACACGGCGGCTGGCTGAAACCAGCATGGCGCACGTGTGCAGCACGATTGTGGCCAGTGCGCTGGTCGGCGTTGCTCGCATCCGCCGACCAGCGCTGGCGTGGTCCATCAAGCAGGCATGGTCGGACGTCGCCAGTCGGTGTCGATCACATGCCGGCGCTGATCAAAACCGCAGCCGCACACCCACCGTCCAGCTACGTGGCGCGCCCGGATACACCCACTGCTCGCTGTAGGAGAACGCGGCGTAACGGCGGTCGGTGAGGTTCTCGACCTTGGCATACAGGCGCAGGCGCTCGCTCAGGTCGTAATGCCCGACCAGGCGCCACACCGTGTACGCAGGCAGCACGAAGTCGGTATTGCTATCCACCGAGCCCAGCCGCTCACCGGTATGCGACACGCCCACGCCCACTGCCGCACTGCGCTTGCCGGTCAACGGCTGCTCATAGTTGACGAAGGCATTGCCGCTGAAGCGCGGCACGTTCGGAAAGCGGCGTCCCTCGGCCAGGCCGGTACCGGCGGCGGCCTCACTGCTGCGCGTCACCTGCGAGTCGGTATAGGCCAGGCCCACCGAGGCGGCCAGGTGCGGGGTCAGCCGCCCGAGCAGATCCAGCTCCACGCCCTGGCTGCGCATCTCGCCCACCGGCAGCGAAAAGCTGGTGTCGGCCGGATCCAGGCTCAGCACGTTCTTCTTGTCGATGCGGAACGCGGCCAGCGTCGCTTCCAGGCCATCGCCGGGCTGCACGTACTTCAAGCCGGTTTCCAGCGAGCGGCTTTTCTCCGGCGCGAAACTCTGCCCGTCCGCGCCCACGCCGCTGTTGGGACGAAAGCCCGCCGCAGCGCTGGCATACAGCGACAGCGCAGCGTCGACATGGAAGATCATGCCCGCACGCGGACTGACCACACCATCGGAGGCGCGCTGCGTCGCGCCGCGCAGCTGGTTGTCGAGATCCTGCTGGTAATGGTCGTAGCGCAGGCCGAGCAAGGCCTTCCAGCGCGCGCCAAGATCGAGCTGATCCTGCGCATAGACGCCCCACACCTGTTGGCGTTCTTCGGTGTCGGTGATGGTGACCAGCCGCCCCGGCTGCGCAACGCCGTACTGCGGCGTAAGCACGTCGATGCTGTACGGCGTGGCCGCAGAGCGGGCGCGCTGCTGGAAACGGCTGTCGTCGAAGCGATTGCCATCCACGCCGAACAACACGTTGTGGGTGACGCTGCCGGCCTGCAAGCTGCCGAGCAGTTCCGCACGCGCGGCGATATCGCGGCCCTGGTAATCGCGGTAGCGGCGCTCGCGGCGCAGCGTGCGCTCGTCGGCCTGCAGCGTCCACGGTTCGGTGGAAAACCCGCGCATGCCACTGTCGCGATAGGTCGCCCCGCCCTGCAGCGACCAGGTCTGGTTCAAGCCATGCACCACGAACACCTGGTGCCCGGTGGAATGCAGATCGATATCGCCATCGCGCGGCTCGCCCAGAAAACGCCCGGCCGGCAGCCGATTGGCATCGCCATCGATGGCGGTGACGCCGCGATCGAACGGCGCATGGATGCGCACGAATTCCAGCTCGTAGGACACCGTGGTATCGGGCGTCGGCATCCACAGCAGCGAGGGCGCCAGCAGCGTGTTGTCGCTATCGACGGTGTCGCGGAAGCTGTGCTGATCCTTGTGCATGACATTCAGCCGATAGGCCAGGTTCTCGCCCAGCGGGCCGGTGCTGTCGACCGCAGCGCGATAACTGTCGAAGCGCCCCGCCGACAGATCCACGCTGTGCTGCGGCTGAAACAACGGCTTCTTGGTGACGATATTGACCGCACCGCCCGGCTCGCCGCGCCCGTACAACGCCGAAGCCGGGCCCTTGATCACCTCGATGCTCTGCGTGTTGGCCGCATCGCGCAGACCGTTGTAGCCGCGGCTGGCATTGAAGCCGTTGACCATGTAGTCCGAGCTGAAATTCGGGTCGCCGGTGAAGCCGCGCATCGAATAGCTGTCCCACAAGCCGCCCAGGTTGTTGGCCTTGGTGATGCCGCTGGCCATCTCCAGCGCGCCGGCCAGATCGTTGACGCCGGCATCCTCAAGCAGGGTCTGGTCCAGCACGCGCGCAC
This sequence comes from Xanthomonas sp. WHRI 7064, assembly GCF_040202355.2. Classification (NCBI taxonomy): domain Bacteria; kingdom Pseudomonadati; phylum Pseudomonadota; class Gammaproteobacteria; order Lysobacterales; family Lysobacteraceae; genus Xanthomonas; species Xanthomonas sp. WHRI 7064. The sequence continues at coordinate 4,178,696 of NZ_CP167821.1, forward strand.
TGATCGGCAGGTCGCGCAGCGGCGCATCGGTCTTGGTGGCACCGGTCACGCTCAATGCGCGGTACGGCGTGTACTGGCTGCGCACCTGCACCGCATCCAGATCGCGCGCCTGCGGCTCGGCCGCCTCGGCAAGCGGACTGACGCCTGCGCAGCTCAGTGCACCGAGCAAAGGCAGCGTGTTGGACAGACGGCGGCGCGGCGTGAACACGGACATCGGGCAGGACTCCTGAAGCACCCGGGCGCGCTGGGCCCAGGTCGCAAGTGAGACAACGAAGGTGAGGGGTGACACGCAGCGGCCACTATGACGCAGGATCGGCGCTTGCATCGAAACGTGGCGCGCGCCCGAAGTCGTCGCGCGTAAACGGGCGGTCGCGGAACAGATAGCCGTAATAGAACGTCCGCAGTGCCTGGTGGTAGGCGCGGATGCGGTCCTGGTACGCCAGTTGCGCGCGCAGATCGGTGTCTGCCAGGCGCGTCAACGCGGCCTGCAACGCCACCGGCGGCAACACGCCGGCCACACGCTGCGCCAGCGCTTCGCGTCGCTGCAAACCTTGGCGATACGCTGCGACCTGTGGGGCCACCTGTTGGTCGCCGTTTTCGTGGAAGGCGAAATACCACTTGTAATGAAACGCGCCGGTCAGCGGCGCCGAGTCCGCCCACTGCGGGTTCTGCGCGTAGAAGGCCCGCATGGTGTCCTGGCGCGGAATATCCCAGGCGTGGTTGACCGCTTCGCGCTGCAGCCGCGCGATCTCGCTGCCTTGGTTGACCGGCACTGCCTGGTTGATTGCCACATGCGCCAACGCCGGTGCAACCAGCGCCAGCACCACCCAACAGGTCGCCAGGGCGGTGGCATGCGCGGCAGGGCGCCAATGGATGCGCCCGACCAGCACCGACAGCAGCACCCAGAACAGCAGATAGGCGCAGGTCAATGCCAGCACCGCGAGCTGCTGCAGCAGCGGCACCGCATTGAGGGTTGCGGCAATCACAAACGGCACACTCAGACACACCAGCACCGCAGCTGCACGCACCGCCACGCGCCGCACCAGCAACGCGGTGCCCGCGCCCGGCAATGCGGCGAGCATGCGCGCACGCCCGGCCTCGCGCTCGCCCGAGCGCAGATCGAACAGCAGCGCGATCACGAACAACGGCAGCAGGAACACCAGCACGAAGGCGTAGTCGAAGCGACCGGCCAGTGCCAGCTCCGGGTTGTAGCTATCGCCATCGTGGATCTGCGCTTCCAGGCCCAGCGCACGTACACGCAAAATGTACGGCGACACATCGCGCATGCCAACCGCGGCAAATGCCAGTGGCGTGGGCACATCCCAGGTCGGATGGAAGCTGTAGTAGGCCGCGCTGCCGGCGTCGTTGGAGCGCGCCACATAGTCTTGCACCGCTGCGATGTCCTCCTGCTGCAGCGCTGCAATACGCGCGATGTTGGCGCGTTGCGCAGCGATGAGGTGCTGGCCGGAGAGCAGGCTGCACACGGTCAACACCGCCAGCAACAGCAAGCCGGCCAGCGCGGCGCGTGCGCGCAGCAACAGCAGCAGTTCGTATTTCCATAGCAGCATCAGCGCGCCACTCCCACACGCCGGCCGGCCACCACCAGCATGCACAGCGCCGCCAGCAGCCAGGCACCGACCAGGCCGAGCGCCGCGCCCGCGGCGCGCAGCACCTCGGTGGTGGCCGGCGGCTGGAATGCGAACACCGGGATCGCATGCCAATGCGCGGAGGAGATGCGCTTGCGTTGGTCGGCACCGGCATCCTGCGCGGTGTCGTCGGCCATGCTTACCGCATCGGCCTGCAGCTGGTTGAGCTGCTGCACTAGCGTGTAGCGGTAACGCTCGGCCTGGGCGAGAAACCGCTCATGCGCACGCAGGTCGGTTTCTGCCAGCGTCATCGACAGCTCGCGCAGCGCAACCGTGGGGCTCAACAGGGCGAACGTGCGCACCAACAGATTCTGTTGCTGCTGGATGGCCGAATCACGCGCGGCATAGCGCTCGAACAGGCTCGCGGTGAGCCGCTCGCCTTCCAGCGCCAGCAGGCCCTTGTAGTTGACCGGCAGCTCTTCCACCCGCTGCACGCCATAGCGCGCCAGCGTCTGCTGCTTGAACTGCGCAAAGTGCGGGTCATCCGGGTTGTGGCTGTCGCCGAGCGTGCGCAGGTCGCGCTGGATCGCCACATCGGTCTCCAACCGCGTCGGCAGGCGGTACGCCGCACTGGCCACATCCGGCGCCACGCGCGGCACCAGCAGGGCCAGCCATACCCACACCGCCAGCGACACCAGCAACGCATCGCGGCCGCGCCGGCACAGCATCGACACCGACAGCACCAGCGCGCACCACACCAGCAGATACACCGCATACGCCAGCACCAGCAGCGCGACCCGCAGCGCCTGACCCGGCAACGACGCGATCGGCAGCAACCCGACCAGGGCCGGCAACAGGCAGGCAGCGGCCACCACCGCGAGTGCGAGATATTTGCCGCCGAACAATTGCCCACGCGTGGCACCCTGCAGCAACAGCGCACGCAAGGTACCAGTCTCCTGCTCGCGCGCCACCGCGCCATAGCCGAGAAATACCAGCAGCAGCGGCGCCAGCACCTGCAACACGAACGCGGGGGTGAGCTGGCCGAAGCGCACCAGCAGCGAGCTCTGACGCACATCGCCGAAGTTGGCGGTGTTCTGGCGATGACCTTCCAGGAACATGCTGTTGCCGGTGAACGCGTCCACGCCGGCATCGAAGGCGGCCAGCGCGGGCAACGGGCGATAGATGAAGTGGCCGTAATGCACCACCCGATGCGGGTGGCGGTCCGGCTGCGCTTCGAAGGCCTGCTGCGCGGCCAGTTGCTGGCGCGCACGGAACTCGGCCACCTCGCGCTGATGATGCGCGGCGGTCAATGCCGCAACCAGCGTGAGCAGCATCAGCAGCACCACACCGATGGCAGCGGAACGGTTGCGCGCCATGAAACGCAGTTCTTCGCGCGCGACCAGCAGCACAGGACTCATGCAGCCCGATCCTGCGCACGCGCAAAACGCGCATGCAAGCTGCGCACGTCGAAGCCGCTGTCGCCGGCACCGATGTCTTCGGCAATGCGCCCGTGTTCCAGGAACCCGATCCGGTCGGCGACATCCACTGCGCCGAGCAGGTCATGCGTCACCATCAGCACCGCGCCACCGCGCTCGCGCACGCTGCCGAGCAGCCGGTTGAAGTCGCCAATGGCGCGCGGGTCCAGGCCGGAGGTGGGCTCGTCCAGCAGCAACACCGGCACCTGGCGCAGCGTGGCAACCGCGATCGCCACCTTCTGGCGCATGCCCTTGGAAAAGCCCGCCAGCCGCTGGCGCCAGGCCTCACGCTGCAGGCCGGCAGCGGCCAGCGCCTGGCCGATCTCGGCCTGGCCGCGGCGCTGGCCGGCCAGCGCGAGCAAATAGTCGGCATTTTCCAGCGCGCTCAGGTGCTCGTAGAGCGCGACGTTTTCCGGCAGATAGGCCAGCCGCGCACGCGCGCCGCCAGGGTCGGCGACCGGGTCGATGCCATCGACCCGCAGGCTGCCGGAGGTGGGTTTGACGAAGCCGAGCAAGCTGGAAAGCGTGGAGGACTTGCCGGCGCCATTACCACCGAGCAAGGCGTAGACACTGCCGGGGGCGACCTGCAGATCCAGCCCCTGCAGCACGGCGCGGCCGCGGTAGGCCACGTGCAGGTTGCTGATCGAGATGGCGGGGGCGGCTTGAGAACTGGAAAGCATGGCAGGGCAATGGCTTTAACGAAATGATACGTTATCACATTGCGTTTGACGCTTGCAGTGGACCGGGCGACGCCGCGCAAATGTCAGCCGGAGCGGCGAACGCGCGGTGTTATCCCGCTCGGGCGACAGCACCACAGGAAGCTGGCTGCCAAGTGCTGCTGCGCGACCGTCGACGCGAGCGCGGCCCGTCAAATGTTACTGTATTACGAAAATGTCCTGCTGCTTGCTGCAGCGCCGGAGGCAGGAACTCCCTGCGCCGCGCGACCCTCGCCCAGGGAATGACCAGCCCTCCGACCCACGCAGTCCGCTGCAATAGATCGATGCGGCATCGCGCCCGTCGAACGCCGCCGCCGCTGCCGCTGCCGTCGCAACCACCCAGGAGCAGCAAGCCTTGCCACGTTCTCCCCTCAATCGAGATCCCGTACGTCCCACATGACTTCCGATACGCGCCCCTCTGCCCCGCACGCCTCGCCCCCTCCCGCACCCGCTTCCGGCAACGCCGCCGGACCTGCCAGCCGCAGCACCACACGTGCCGCTGCCGGCCTGCTCGCCGCAACCCTGTTCAGCGCCGCACAGGCCAGCGCGCAGTCCATCGATACCAGCGCGCCGCTGCCACCGGTACGTGCCTGGCATGGGGCCAGCGAGGCGTTGATCGTCACACCGGACGATCCGTGGAGCACCCCGGCAGAGCGCAACGATTTCGCCAGCACCCCCAGCTATGACGAGACGCGCGCGTGGCTGGAACGCCTGGTCGCCGCCTCGCCGCTGCTGTCGCTGGAGGTGTTCGGCAAGAGCAGCGAGGGCCGCGACCTGCTGCTGGTCCGCGCGCACAAGGGCGCGCCCGGCAAGCCGGTGGTGCTGGCGCAGGCCGGCATCCACGCCGGCGAGATCGATGGCAAGGATGCCGGCCTGATGTTGCTGCGCGATATCGCGCAACGCGGCAAGGACCACCTGCTCGACCAGGTGGATCTGGTGTTCGTGCCGATCTTCAATGCCGACGGTCACGAGCAGCGCGGCCCGCTAATCGGCGCCGCATTGCGTGGCCCGCAGCAGATGGGCTGGAACACCACCACGCGCGGCATCAATCTCAACCGCGACTACCTCACCCTGGAAGCGCCGGAAACGCGCGCGATGGTCGCGTTGCTGCATCGCCTGGATCCGGCGCTCTACATCGACCTGCATGTCAGCGGCGGACTGGATCACCAGTACGACATCACCTTTACCTTCGCCGGTTGGGGCACCTATGCGCGCTCGCGCGCCACTGCCGACTGGCTGCAGCAACGCTTTACGCCGGCGGTGAATACCGCATTGCGCAAACAGGGCCACGAACCGGCCATCTACCCGAGCCTGATCGACGAAGACGAGCCACGCTCGGGCCTGCGCTACGCGCCGGAAGGCCCGCGCTATTCCACCGGGTATGGCGACTTCGCCGGCATTCCCACCGTGCTGGTGGAGAACCATCGCCTGAAGTCGTACCGGCAGCGCGTGCTGGGCGACTATGTGCTGCTGGAAGCAGCACTGCGCGTGGTTGCCCGCGATGCAGGCAACATCGATGCGGCCAAACGCGCCGATCGCGCCGCCCGCCCGCAGGAACTGATGGTGGCCTGGGAACGCCTGCAACAGCCGATCGCCCAGGTGCCGTTCAAGGGCGTGAGCTACACCCGCGCGTTGTCGCCGGTGTCCGGGCGGCAGGAACTGCGCTGGGAGGGTCGCGATGAAACCTGGACCATGCCGGTGATCGGCTACCGCCAGACCCAGGCGGTGCGCTACCCGCTCGCCTGGTGGATCCCACCCGGCAATGACGATGTGGTGGAACTGCTCAAGGCGCACGGCATCACTTACGAACGCCTGCAGCAGCCGCGCCAGATCCAGGTGCAGCAGATCCGCGTAGTGAAGGATGCAGGCACGCAAACGCCGCACGCCGAGCACGTGGAAGAAACCTTCGCCGCCGGCAGCGTCCGCGTGCCTGCCGATCAACCGATGCGCATGCTGGCAGCGGCGCTACTGGAGCCGCAAAGCAGCGACTCGTTACTGGCCAGCGGGCGTTTCCGCAATGCCGGCAGCCCCGACAGCGGCTTGTACGGCGCCGAGCTGGTGGATTTCAGCGAGCGCGTGCTGCGCAGCGACGCCGCCCTGCGCGCCGCTTTCGAACGCAAGCTCGCAGACGATGCAGCATTCCGCGCCGATGGCGATGCGCGGCTGCAATGGATCTATGCGCGCTCGCCGTATGCGGCGATCACCGGCTGGCGTTATCCGGTGCGGCGCCAACTGGCGGAGTGACCCTGCGCATTGCCGATTGCACGCTGTGGGATCGGCAATGCGGCTTGACCCTCTTTCGTATCGCGCATTGCGCAAGGCCCGTGGCGACGGCAACGGCGACCGCATCGGCATCGATACCGGCAGCAACGTCGCTTGCATGCCGGCAGACAGGATGCTTCACCACGCACTGCGCGCTCCATCATGCGCGCGTGCCCCCGTGTCTGTCGTGCACGATCACGACCACATCAGCCACGCCACGCAGCGCGCTCAGCGCAGCGCCGGCGCTCCCACTGGCGCATGCTCGGCCATCAACGCACTCACCCACTCGATGAACACACGCAGCTTGGCGCTGACATGCCGGTTGGGCGGGAACGCGATCGACAGCGGCATCGGCTCCATCCGCCAGTCCTCGAACAGCGGCACCAGTTCGCCACTGGCCACATGCGCCCTGGCCATGTACACCGGCAACCACAGCACGCCCATGCCGGCCAGCCCGGCGGCCAGATAGGCGTTGCCGTCGTCGGACGCCACCACGTAACGCCCTTGCAGATGCACCGCCTCGCTGCCGCGCTGCATGACATAGGGTACGGTCTTGCTGCTGCGCCAGCGCATGAAGCCGACACAGCGGTGCCGGGTGTTTTCCAGTTCGCGCGGATGTGCCGGCGTGCCCAGCCGCTGCAGATACGCCGGCGCCACGTATACGCCCGCCTGCAGGTCGCCCACGCGGCGCGCGATCAGCGACTGATCGGTGATGGTGCCGCCGCGCACCACGCAATCCACGTGCTCGCCGATCAGGTCCACGCGGCGGTCGCTCACGCCCATGTCCAATTGGATATCCGGATAGCGCGCATGAAAGGCCGGCAGTGCCGGCATCAGGATCAGGCGCGCCAGCGGGCTGGGCACATCCACGCGCAGGCGCCCGCGCGGCAGCGCCGATGCATCGGACAGGCTGGTCTCGGCATCGTCCATGTCCGCCAGCAGCCGCAGCACGCGCTCGTAGTACGCCGCGCCATCGGCGGTGACATGCACCCGCCGCGTGGTGCGGTTGAGCAGCCTCACGCGCAGGCGTGCCTCCAGCTGCTGCACCAGCTGGGTCACGCTGGCCCGGCTCATGTGCAAGGTCTCGGCCGCCTTGGTGAAGCTGCCGGTCTCCACCACCCGCGCAAACGCCTGCATCGCGTCGAACCGGTCCATCGCCACTCCCGACTCCAAGATTGTTTGGATTCTACAAACAGTGATGGTCGGCATCGCCGATTTATCGCGCGCAGGCAAGCACCTACGCTGCCTGCCTGTTCCGATTCGCCACCCGATGGAGGTCACCATGGCAACACGTGAGGCAGTTTTTCCGCAGGGGCGGCACGCGCTGTACGAGCGCCACCGCTATTCGCCGGCAGTCCGCGCCGATGGCTTGCTGTTCGTCGCCGGCCAGGTCGGCAGCCGCGAAGACGGCTCGCCGGAACCGGAGCTGGAGGCAGAGATCGCCCGTGCCTTCGCCAATCTCGATGCCATCCTCGCCGCAGCCGGCTGCAGCACGCAGGACGTCGTCGACGTCACGTTGTTCATGCTCGACCCCGACGTGGTGTTCGAGGCCATGTGGGACAAGTGGGTGAGCTACTGGGGCCCGGCGCCCTACCCCACCGTCACCGCAGTGGGCGTGACCTGGCTGGCCGGCTTCCGCTTCGAGATCAAGGTGGTGGTGAAACTTCCGACATGGCAGCAGTAAACGTTTCCAGTAACTTGCCGGTTGTATCGCGTCGCGTCTGCATGCAGCCGAAGCAAAATCTCCGCCGGCCGCATCGCACTGGCGATAAGTAACTGGCGCGCCTACTGAAAATAATTCAAAGACCGCCAGGCCTGGCTCGCCAGTGCATGGCGTTTTTATTGCGCGCGCACTTCGGAGCAAACGCATCTCTATCGATTTTTCCCTGAAAAATAGGGATTTTTCTTTACCTCGCTCTTCACCGGCTGCGCTCATCCTCGGCAGGTCCGCGATGCGGACGATTATGTCCGCAGATATTCATTTTAGCTGTTTCAAACACCTAAATCACGCGCCTCGATAGGGCGTAACTATCGTCCACTTCTTGTGGTGCTTTGATTTCTTAACCGGTTTTTCCAAGTTGTAAAAATCTCGCTAAAGCAATGATGCAGACGGCCGCTACCGCAATCCAGGGCGTTGCGACGCTCATCACCGTTCTGCCCGCGCGCTTCCCATGGCGCTGCGTCCATCACCCACTCAGCCGAGATTTTCAATGAAATTGACCGTCAAGCTTCTCAGTGGCGCCATCGCCCTGGCGTCGTCGACCTGCGCCTACGCGCAGCAGGACTCGATGTTTTCCTTCAGCGGCTTCGGCACGCTGGGCGTGGTGCATTCGACCGAGGACCAGGCCGACTTCACGCCCGACATCCAGACCGTGGAGGGTGCCGGTGCCAGCCACTCCACCTCGGCACGTCCGGACTCGCGTATCGCCGGCCAGGTCAATGCCAACTTCACCGAGAAGTTCACCGGCGTGTTGCAGGTGACAAGTGAGTACGCCGAACGCGGCGATTACGATCCCAAGGTCACGCTGGCGCATGTGAAGTATCAGTTCGGCCCGCAGTTCGCCGCGCGCCTGGGCCGCATCACTGCGCCGCTGTACATGCTGTCCGAGTACCAGCGCGTCGGTTACGCCACCCCGTGGGTGCGTCCGCCGTACGAGGTCTACAACTACCTGCTGCCGATGGACGGCGTCGAAGGCGTGTACACCATCAACGCCGGCGAGAGTGTGGTCAGCGTGCAGGGCTTCTACGGCCGCATCAATTCGAAGAAGGCTGATGTGTACGCCATGCGCGGCCTGGCGCTGGGCCTGGAATCGGGTGCGTCCACGTTCCGCGCCGCCTACATTGTGGGCACCACCGATTTCGATACACCGGCGCTGGATCGCCTGTTCTCGGTCTATCAGCGCATCAATCCCGCACTGGCCGATCGCCTGACCACCTATGGCGTGGACGGCAGCTTTGCCAGCCTGGGTTACGCCTACGATCCGGGCAGCTGGTTCCTGCGCAGCGAAGTGATCCGCGCCGATTATTCGCCCTCGCTCAACGGCAAGACCACCTCCGGTTATCTCAGTGTCGGCGGTCGCTTCGGCACGCTGACGCCGTCGATCACCTATGCCAACGTCGATCGCAAGGGCCCGACCATCGCGGCCGGCCAGGATCCGGTCGGCGTGATGACGCGCGCACTGGCGCAGGCCGAAAGCGGCCGTCACAGCTTTACCGCATCGCTGCGTTGGGACGCGCGTGAAAGCGTCGCATTCAAGCTGCAGGCCAGCCACATCAACAACAACGCGGGCTCGTTCGGATCGTTGAACAACATCCAGCCGGGCTTCCGTCCGGGCGGCAGCTACAACCTGCTGTCGGCCTCCGTCGACTTCGTGTTCTAAGAGAGCCCCCATGACCATTTCCAAGTGTTTTGCAGTCTCCCTGCTTGCCGCGTTGTCGCTGAGCGCGTTCTGCGCCAATGCCGATGTCGTGGTGGTGATGTCGGCCAAGGGCGGCCCGGACAGCCTCAGCGCCGCGCAGGTGTCGCAGATCTTCCTGGCCAAATCCAACAGCCTGCCCGGTGGCGGCGCGGCGGTACCGATCGATCAGGAAGAAGGCGTCGCCACCCGCGATGAGTTCTACAAGAAAGTAGCCTCACGCGACGCGGCACAGCTGAAGTCGTACTGGTCGCAGCTGATGTTCACCGGCAAGGCGCAGCGTCCCAAACGTGTCAGTGGCGACGATGCGGTCAAGAAGGCCGTTGCCGCCACGCCCGGCGCCATCGGTTACATCAGTGCCAGCGCAGTCGACGCCAGCGTCAAGGTCGTCCTGAAGCCGTGACCCGCCACCTGCTCGAGACTCAAGTCATGAGACGCATCCTGTCGCTACCGTTGTTCTGGAAAATCCTGATGCCGGCCGCGGTGGCGATCCTTTGCCTATCGAGCTATGTGGCCTTCAGTACGCTGGTCTTTCACCGCAACAACGACCGCCTGGAAGCGGTACGCGACGTGCATTTCCCGATGCTCGACGCCATGACACGCAATGTGGCTGCGCTGGACAAGCTCATCAACGGGCTCAACGGCGCCGCTGCCGCCGGCGATGCCGACATGTTGGCGGCCACCAAGCCGGTGGCCGACGAGATCCACGCCTCCTACGTGAAACTGCAGAAATCCGATCCCGCCAATGCAAAGGAACTGGCAGGCCTGGGCAAGCAGTTTGATCAGTACTACAGCCTGGCGCACGGCGTGGCCGCCGCGTTCGTGGAACAGCGCGAACCGGATGCGGCGCAGATGAGCGCCATGGCACCGGCACTGGAAACCTATCGCACCACCCTGACCGCCATGCAGAAGCGTGCCGATGCACGTTTCCGCGGCACCGTGCAGGAAGCGGTGGACAGCTCGGTGGCGGCAAGCATCGGCGGGCTGGTGCTGGGTCTGGTCGGTGCGGTGCTGTGCATCGCCTTCGGCTGGATCGTGGCACGCGCCATCACGCAGCCGCTGCACCGTGCGGTGGGCATTGCGCATGCGGTGTCGTCGGGCAAACTGGACAACAGCATCTCGATCGACCGCAACGACGAGGTCGGCCAGCTGCTGCAGGCGATGGACAGCATGCAGCGTCAGCTGCGTCGGGTGATCCAGGCGCAGACCGACATGGGCGACAAGCATGAAGCCGGCATGGTCAGTCACCGTATCGCCGAGCAGGAATTCCCCGGCGAATTCGGCAGCATGGTGCGGGCCAGCAACGCGCTGGTGTCCAGCCATATCGCGGTGACGATGCAGATCGTCGCATTGACCGAGCGCTATGCCGCCGGCGACCTGTCGCAGCAGCTGGAGCCGTTGCCGGGCGAGAAGGCGGTGATCAGTCAATCGATCAACGATGTGCGGGCCAGCCTGTTGTCGATCAATGGCGAGATCAAGCGGCTGGCATCGGCCGCGGCGGCGGGCGACTTCAGCGCACGCGGCGACGAGACTGCGTTCGAGCATGATTTCCGCCAGATCGTGGTCGACCTCAATCACCTGATGAGCAGCTCGGACAAGAGCCTGGGTGCGGTGTCGCAGGTGTTGCAGGCGATTGCGAGCGGCGATCTGACCACGCGCATGCACGGCGACTTTGCCGGCGTGTTCGCACGCATGCGCGACGATGCCAACACCACGGTGGACCGCCTGACCGACATCGTCGGGCGCATCCAGCATTCCTCGTCGGAGATCGATACCGCGGCCGGTGAAATTGCCGCCGGCAATCAGGACCTGTCGCGGCGTACCGAGCAGCAGGCGGCCAGCCTGGAAGAAACCGCCGCCTCGATGGAGGAACTCACCTCCACCGTCAGGCAGAACGCTGAACACGCGCTGCAGGCCAATGAATTGGCGCGCAGTGCGGCCAGTGTGGCCTCCAAGGGCGGCGAGGTGGTCAGCCAGGTCGTCGGCACCATGTCGGGCATCGAAACCTCCTCGAAGAAGATCGCCGAGATCATCAGCGTCATCGATGGCATCGCGTTCCAGACCAATATCCTGGCCTTGAACGCGGCGGTGGAAGCCGCACGTGCCGGCGAACAGGGCCGCGGCTTTGCAGTGGTGGCCTCGGAGGTGCGCACTCTCGCGCAGCGTTCGTCCGCTGCGGCCAAGGAGATCAAGGAGCTGATCGACGCCTCGGTGGGCAAGGTGGCCGAAGGCTCGGTGCTGGTGCACAAGGCCGGTACCACCATGACCGAGATCGTCGCCAGCGTGAATCGGGTCACCGACATCATGGGCCAGATCACCGCCGCATCCAGCGAGCAATCGGCCGGCATCGAACAGGTCAACCAGACGGTGATCCAGATGGACGAAACCACCCAGCAGAATGCAGCGCTGGTCGAGGAAGCCATGGCCGCGGCACGGGCGATGGAAAAGCAGTCCAGCACCCTGACCCAGCTGGTCTCGCTGTTCCAGCTGCAGCCTGCCAGCGCACCGCAACTGGAAAAAGAGGTCGCATAGTCGACCGAGCGTATCGTCTCGCGACGTCTTTGACGCCCCCTTCTGCATGGACTGCAGAAGGGGGTTTGTTGTGTCCGCCGGTGGCGAACGCGGCGCAGGCCCGGCACCGTTTCAAGGCGAGCCACGCGCATCTTGCGCCGATGACCGGCCCCGCGGTGTTCGCGACTGCACCCCCCGCAGCTGTCCATCTGACCGCGGGTGCCGGCGTACCCCGACCTCCACGCGGGCGGTTGTCCGACAGCAGCAACCGCGCTCTGCTGATGGCGCAGCTGTGCGCCATCGCAAAAACCCTGGCGCGGAAGGGCATCCGCACGCTCCAGGCATAACCACGCGCTTATCGCCTGCCAGTCCGTATGCCGCTCAATGCGCGAGACCGGTCACAGTTTTGCCGGAAAAACTGACGTGACCGCACATTCCTCACGCCTACGTCACCACCAAGCAACATTTGCATGCGATAGCTGTCGCGCTCGCTAAAAAAGCGAGCCAACTATCCCCCTTCCAGCGCGCGTTCCGCTGAGCGTCGATCTGCCCCCGGCAGCCGGCGGTGGCGTCGTGCGTCCGATTGATTTTCCAGGAGATTCACTGCCCATGCGCTTCCGGACTTTCTTCGCCGTTCTGCTGTTCACCGCTGCCAGTGCCAGCGCAAACGCCCAGGTCGTCACCCTCAACAAGGGCGGCTACACCTTGCGCTACGACTGCACCAACCACACCGCGTTGCGCTACGAGTACGTGCTGCAAGCCGATACCGGCTCGGCCGCGCGTCCGTCCAGTTTCAATCTGGACACCGAACTGCCCAGCGGCTGCGCCGGCCAGACCTCCACCGCCTCCTACGCCAGCGTGCGCACCGGCTACGATCGCGGGCACCTGGTGACCTCCAACCACATGGACTACAACGCGACCTACATCCGTCGCGCCAACCTGATGTCCAACATCGTGCCGCAGGTGTCCAGCTTCAACCAGGGCATCTGGGTGCGCGCCGAAAACGTGGCCGAGTGTTACCGCGACATCGCCAGCGTGCAGGTCTACGGCGGTGTGATCTACAGCGACACGACCAACGATTACTTCCTGAGCAGCCACGGCATCCGCACCCCGGACTTCTTCTGGAAGACCATCATCACTGCCAACCCGGGCGGCGGCACCCGCGCGATCAGCTGGCTGATTCCCAACAGCGCCAACCTCGGTTCGCTGGACAGCTACATCGTCAGCATCGACGAACTGGAAGACCTCTACGGCGCCAGCACCATCGGCATCACCGCACCGGCCGCCGTCAAGGCCATGCTGCCCGCCACCACCTGGCCGCAGCCGAGCAATTGCGACCTGGGCTGAGTGCGGCTGCCCGCTTCTCCAGCCACGTCGATCAAGAGCGGCTGACACCATGTTGCGAGCAGGCGTCAGGTGGGTGCGGATGGCGCGTCCAGCATCGGAGTGTCCGAATGGCCCTTGCCGATGTCGGGCACCAGCCGTACCCACCTGGCGTTGAGCGCAGCAGCCTGCTCAGCCGCTCTACACCGCTGGGCGTGCGATCCAGCAGACAAGGCCCGGCATTCCCGGGCCTTGTCGTTGCAGGCGGCGGCAGGCCTGGCCCGCTGCAACGCGCACTCAGGCCTCGGGCGCGGCAAGCGCCGCAAACCAGTCCGCGTACGGCGTGTTCTTGACCAGATGCCGATTGAAGTCTTTGGCACCATCGCTCCACCACACCGGGCCGCGCTCTCCCAGCGCCGTCTTGGCACGATCGACCGCCGCACGCGCTGCAGCCAGCCGCCCGGCATCCTCGTCGCGCTTGGCCGCCTTGACCGCGCGTCGCGCGTCCATCAAGGCGCCGACCAGCCCGGCACGCACGTCTTCGCGCAGATGCGGGTTGGCGGTACGCCAGAGCCGGCCACGCACGATCAGATACCGGCCATCGGGCGTGGTGACAGGCGCAGCATCGGCGGCGGTCATTGCCAACGTACTCGCCAACAACCAAGTAACGTCGTGCAGACCAAGCCGCGCCTACTCGACCTGCGCAAAGCGGGGACGCGCAACGCCATCCACCTCGACCTGCTCGACGAACATCGCATACGGCCGCACCCACAGACCGACGTCGCTGTCCAACGGGCGATAGAGCACCATTGGGGCCAGTGTTTCGCTGCAGCGCACGACGCCGAGCACTTCATAACGGCCGCCCTTGAAGTGGCGGTACTGGCCCAGCGCGATGCTGGGCAATGGCGACAGGGAGGTGTCCATGGATGTCACAGGAATGGGCAATCCGCAAGTCTAGGCAGCATGGCCGGCCACAGCCAGCACATGCCGCGCAACCGGTGCCCTCTGCCGGGTTCAGCGTTGCACGGCCACGTGCAACGCTGCCACGCGCCTACTGGTCGTCGTCTTCGTCTTCGTCGTCTTCCGCGCCCAGGTCGTCATCGTCCTCGACCGGGTCTTCGATGCCATCGTCGTCATCGATCTCGCTGTCCTGTGCAGGCCCTTCCTGGATCGGTGTGCTGTCCCTGCCCGGTGCCTTGATGCCATTGGGCGGGGTCGGATCGTCTACGCCGCGGTTGCCGTTTTCGTCGTTGCTCATGGTCTGCTCCAGCGGTAAAAGACCGCACGGTCACCCTCCTCCCGCCGATGTGACGCGCACGTGTGTCCTGCACGATGGCAGCGCACCTGTGCGGCCACGCGTGAGGCGAACGAGCGCGACTGCATCCGGCCGGCGCCGGTGGCCGTAGTGATGAGAACGCCCACGGAGTCACCCGCATGCCGAGCCTGATCAGCGACCTGAAAGACCTGCTCGCCGCCTGGAAGGCCGAAGCCAGAACCTTCGATGCCTGCGACATGCCGGCCTCCGCGCTGGCCTTCCGCGACTGCCATCGTCGCCTGTCCGCGTTGCTGGACGACCATGCGCGCCACGCGGCGGCGCCGACGGACGCGCTGGCCGCGCACGAGCAGCCGGGCTCAGTGCCCCAGCTGCAGGCGCGCGCCATCGCGCCGATGGGTTCCTAAGGTTTCGATCAGCGTATCGCTGGCCTGATTCACGCCGATCACCTCGACTTCGGCGCCGTGCGCACGCAGCTTGAGCACCACCCGATCCAGCGCCGCCACCGCGCTGATGTCCCAGAAGTGCGCGTGGCTCAGATCGATCAGCACCTTCGGCGGCGTGCCCGGGAAATCGAAGCTGGCCACGAACTGCCCGGCCGATGCAAAGAACACCTGGCCGCGCACCGCATACACGCGCACTCCGTCGTCACGCTCGCTGGCCTGCACCTGCAACATGCGCCCGACCTTGCGCGCAAAGAACAGCGCCGACAGCAGCACCCCGGCCAGCACGCCGCGGGCAAGATCGTGCGTCCATACCGTGACCACGACGGTGCCCAGCATCACCACCGACGAACTCCCCGGGTGCGTGCGCAGATCGCGTAGCGAGCCCCAGCTGAAGGTGCCGATGCTGACCATGATCATCACCGCCACCAACGCCGCCATCGGGATCTGGCGCACCCAGGGCGCGCCATACACCACCATCAGCAGCAGGACGACGCCGGCCACCAGGCACGACAGGCGCCCGCGCCCGCCCGAGCGCACGTTGATCACCGATTGCCCGATCATCGCGCAGCCGGCCATGCCACCGAAGCACCCAGCCAGCAGGTTCGCCAGTCCCTGCCCTGCGCATTCGCGGTTGCGCTGCGACGGGGTGTCGGTGAGGTCTTCGACAATCTGCGCGGTCATCAACGACTCCAGCAGGCCCACCACGGCCAGCGTCGTCGACACTGGCAGCAGGATGCGCACGCTGTCCCACGTCAGCGGCACGTCCGGCAGCAGGAACACCGGCAGGCTGTCGGGCAGACGGCCCATGTCGCCCACGTTGCGGATGTCGATGTGCCAGTACGCGCACACCGCCGTCAGCACCACGATGGCGACCAGCGGCGAGGGAATCGCCGTGGTGAAGCGCGGCAGCAGATAGATGATGGCCAGGCCCGCTGCACACACCGCATGCACCGGCCATGGCATGCCGACCAACTCCGGCAACTGCGCCAGGAAGATCAGGATCGCCAACGCATTGACGAAGCCGGTGATCACCGAGCGCGAGACAAAGCGCATCAATGCGCCCAGGCGCAATGCCGCCGCGATCAGCTGCAGCACGCCGGCCAGCACGGTGGCCGCCAGCAGGTACTGCAGGCCGTGCTCCTTGACCAGGTCCACCATCAACAACGCCATTGCGCCGGTCGCGGCCGAAATCATGCCGGGCCGGCCACCGGCGATCGAAGTCACCACGGCAATGCAGAACGCCGCGTATAGCCCGACCTTGGGGTCGACGCCGGCAATGATCGAAAAGGCAATGGCTTCGGGAATCAGCGCAAGCGCGACCACGATGCCGGCGAGCACATCGCCACGCACGTTGCCGAGCCACTGCTGGCGCAACGAGAAAACTCTGGACATTGAAACGACTCCGCGCACCGGCAAACACACGGCGCGAATACATGAACGTCAAACACCTGGACCTTCGCAGCAACTGCGAGCGCGTGATGCCTTAGGTCAGGGTGGTGTCATGTGTCGGAAGAAATCGCTCTGGACGAGGCTGCATGCTAACGCGCTGAGGTCGGTCTGCACAACCCGATGGCGCGCTGCTGCGCACGCGCGTCGAGCCGAGCAACGCTGCCAATGCATGAGCAACATCAACGCACAGGCTGCTGGAAGCTGCGTGCTGGCATCGCATGCTGCCGCTGGCGATGGCAAGCTGCATGCGTCGCGGGCGCAGGGCGTTGCGTGAGACACCTTCTGCACGCGGTAGATCTACCGGGCCAGCATGCGCCCTGTCGCTTCAGCCGCTGCCGGCAGCGTGTGGCTCAGTCGTCGCCGAGCACACGCTCGCCCATCAGTTCGCGCTCGCGCTTTTCCAGTTCTTCGGCATAGCGCTTGCGCACGAAGCTTTCCGACAACACGCCCAGCACCTTGCGTTGTGCATCGATTACCGCCAGCTCGTCGGCCTGCGTGGCATCGAAAACCTTCATCACCGCCACGATGTCGGTGTCTGCCAGCAATGCCGCATCGCGGTGCTTGGCGTAGTCGCTCACCGGCGCATCGGCCTGCACGTTGTCCGCATACAGCACCGCCAGCGGCACCACACCGGCGTAATGGCCGGCGGCGTCTTCCAGCACCACGCGCTGCGTGGACCCCAATGGAAACCGCCGGCGAAACTCGCTCACCGTGGTGTCGTGCGCAGTGTGGTTGGCGTCCTTGCGCATCATCTTGCCGGCCGACAGATTGCGCACCCACCCCACGTCGCGTGCGCTGCGGATGTTCTCGCCACGCAGATGCAGGCGCCAGGTGGAGAACGAATAGCCAAACACCTGGCGCACCACGGTATTGGCCACCAGCACCGCCACCATCACCGCGCTCGCCAGCACAAAGTCGTGCGTGCCCTCCAGGATCAGCATGGCCATGGTCATCGGCGCACCGACAATGGCTGCCGCCAACGCAGCCATGCCCACCAACGAGGCGCTGGTGATGTCCACTGCCGCGGCGCCGACGAGCAGGTTCAGGAACACCGCAAACAGGCTGCCCACCAGCGAGCCCATGAACAGCGACGCGAAGAACAGCCCGCCACGGAAGCCGAAACCCAGCGAGATGCCCGACGCGATGCATTTGAGCACCAGCAAACCGGCCAATACCTGCAGCGTGCTGCTGCTGGTCAGGTCCAGATGCAGGGCGCCATGTCCCGACGACAGCACTTGCGGCGAATACATCGCCAGCGGAATCAGCAGCAACCCGCCCACCACCGGGCGCCCCCAGAGCGGCAGCTCGATCCGCCCCACGGCGCGTTCGATACCGGCCACCAGCCGCATCACCGCAATGCCGATCAACGCGCAGGTCAGCCCCAACGCGATGTAGATCGCATAGTCGCGCGGCTGCAATTGATAGGCGACCGCCGCCGGCAACGAATACGGCGCGGCACCGAGCGCGTTGGCCATGAATGCGCCGGCCAGCGCCGCCGCAGCTACCGGCGCAAGCGCCGACGGCGTATAGGCGCCGATCACGATCTCGAACGCGTAGAACGCACCGGCCAGTGGCGCCCCGAACGCACCGGCGATCGCGCCTGCCGCGCCGGCACCGACCAGCGTGCGCATGTCGGCCCGGCGTACCCGCAGGACACGGCCCAGCTGCGAACCGGCGCCTGCGCCCATCTGCGTATAGGTCGCCTCCAGCCCCACCGATGCGCCAAAGCCGTTGGACAGCAGCGTCTGCACCGCAACGATCAGGTTGTCGCGCATCGACATGCGCCCGCCGTGCAGGGCATTGGCTTCCACCGCATCCACCAGCGGCCGCTTGCGCCGCCGCGCCAGCAAGGCCACCAGGCCCACCAGCAGGCCGCCCAACGGCAACACCAGCAGCTGGGTGGCGGTGATCGATTCGGCGGTACTGAGCCGCTCGCCCGGCGCAAGCGCGTACAGCCAGGCCTGCAGCGCATGCGCCATGCCGGCCTGCACCACCATCAGTGCCGCCGCGATCAGCCCCACCACGGCTGCCAGCCCGATGAACCACAGATCGTTGGCGCGCAATTGCCGGCGCAACCACTCCAGCGGCCGTCGCCAAGGTACGGCCGCCGGGTGCACGGCGTGCGTGGGGTTGTGAGGAAGTGGCTGCATGGAAGACCAGCGCTCCGCCGGATCAGGGTGCCGGCGCACGGGAGACGTCAGCGATGCGGCCTAGTGTGCAGCAACCTGGCTGACCTGCCGCAGTCTGGCCGCGGCAGTGCAAGCGACGAACACAGCGGCGGCAGCTGGCGCAGGCCACGCGCCGGGGGACGGCGCGCTCACCCCAGTGCACACAGCGGCTTTTCCCCGGGGCGCAAGGTCAGCACACGCACACCGGTACGCGTGACCGCCACGGTGTGCTCGAACTGCGCCGACAACTTGCCGTCGCGCGTATGCACCGGCCATTGATCCGGCTCGGCGCGGATCGCCGCCCTGCCCTGGTTGATCATTGGCTCGATGGTGAACACCATGCCTTCCTGCAGCTGCATCCCGGTGCCGGCATGCCCGTAGTGCAGGATCTGCGGCTCTTCATGCATCTGCCGGCCGATGCCATGCCCGCAATATTCCTTCACCACGCTGTAGCCCTGCTCACGCGCATGCCGCGCGATCGCATGACCGATGTCGCCCAGCCGCGCGCCCGGACGCACCGCGGCAATCCCCTTCCACATCGCCTGATAGGTGGCCTGCACCAGCCGCCGCGCCGGATAGGCCACCTCGCCCACCAGATACGTCGTGCTGGAGTCGGCGATATAGCCATCCTTTTCCAGCGTGATATCCAGATTGACGATCTGCCCGCTCCGCAGCACGTCCGCGGCCGCGGGCACGCCATGGCACACCACATCATCGATCGAGGCATTGAGCACGAAGGGAAAGTCGTACTGCCCCTTGCTGGCCGGCCGCGCGCCCAGTTCGTCGACAATCATCCGCTCGACGAAGTCGTTGAGTTCCAGCGTGCTGCGGCCTGCCAGCGGCAGCTGATCCAGCGCATGGAACACCTGCGCCAGCAGCGCACCGGCGTTGGCCATCAACGCAATCTCCGCCGGCTGCTTGATCATGTCCGCGCCGGTTTCAGGGATTGCGACCGCACGCCTGCCGCGCGCAGTTCCTGCGCCACGATGTCCTGGAACGAGGATTCCGGATGCATCTCGCACAGCATGCCGACCTTGATCCAGAAAGTGGCCTGCGCGTTGATCGACCGGCTGGTCACCGTGCACGCGCGACGCAGTTGATCGTGCAGTTCGTCATCGATATTGACGATGCCCATGCAAGCTCCAATGTCGTGAATATACGGATCGTATATGAAACGTATAAACACCTGCAATGCCGGCAGTTGCCTGCGGCTGCGCTCGCTGGGTACCAGGCGAACGCAGCCGGGAAGACATCAGGCAGGGCAATGCTAGTGACCGGCAACCGGCGAGCGTGCCCCCGCAGCAAAGCCGTGCTGTCGGGCACGCCATGCAATCAGCAGCCCGATTGCCAGCAGCAAGGCCATGGCAGCCGGAAAGGTCTGCGCGCCCCATTGGTCCAGCAGCACGCCGCCCACCACGCCACCGCCAGCGATGACGCTGTTCCAGGCAACCACATTGAGCGACAGCGCAACATCGGCGCCCTCGCCTGCGCTGTCGGCAAGCGCGGTCTGCAGCAAGGTCGCCGCGCCGCCAAAGGTCAGGCCCCACACCGCCACACAGACGTAGACCACAGGCTGCACGTCTTGCAGCAATGCCAGCACCACTGAGATCGCAAGGAACGTCGCCAACGACACCAATACCGTGCCACGCAGGTGCTGCTCCACCAACTTTGCCGCCACGCCGATGCCGACCAGTGCCGCAACGCCGAAGATCAACAGCAACACGTCAACGCGATGTGCCAGCCCCGCGTGTGCGGCGAACGGCGCCACATAGGTGTACAGGATGTTGTGGGCCAGCATCCACGCCATCACGGTGGCGAGCACCGGGCGCACGCCCGGCGTGCCGAGCACCTTGCGCAACGGCACCCGCTGCGCTGCGGACTGGCCGGGGTAGTCGGGCACCTTCAGCAGCACCCACACGATCAGGATGAGCGTCAGTCCGGACATCGCGGCGAACGCGCTGCGCCAGCCCAGTATGCCGCCCATCCAGGTGCCCAGCGGCACGCCGAGGGAGAGCGCAACCGGCGTACCCACCATCGCAATCGCCATGGCCCTGCCCTGCTGGTCGGGCTGCACCATGCGCCGCGCGTAACCGGCAAGCAGGCTCCACGCCAGGCCTGCCGCTGCGCCGGCAAACAAGCGCGCCACCAGGGTCAGCGTATAACTGGTCGACAATGCGGTGACCGAGTTGAACAGCAGGAAGCCGACGATGGTGAGCAACAGGACGTTACGCCGCCTCCACTGCTGGGTCGCAATGGTCAGCGGAATTGCGGCAATCACCGACCCAAGCGCGTAGGCGGTCACCGTCTGCCCGGCCAGTGCCGGGCTGATACCAAGGCCTGCGGACATCTGCGGCAGCAGTCCTGCCGGCAGGGTTTCGGTCACGATGCAGATGAAACCGGTCATGGCCAGCGCCAACAGCGCGGCGACGGGCAATGGCGGCGGGATCGCGCTGGCAGTGGATGCAGTTGGAGAGGTCACACGCTGTCCTTCATTGGGGAGGGGGGAATGCTGGTCAGACCGCTACATATATATCGATCGATACACATCAAGACCAAAAAAAACAGGTCTTCGTCCTGAGACCTGCCGGTCGGCACCACTGAGGTTCTACATATGTATCGCTCGGTATATATATCTGCAGGGTGGCCGCGTTGTCAATGACATCTGTATCGACTAGTCTTGATGTAGAGATCGGAGGGCGCCATGGCGCAAATGGGACGGCCACGCAGCTTTGACCGTGACGCCGCGGTGGAAGAGGCGCTTCACCTGTTCTGGGAACAGGGCTACGAATCCACCTCGTTGAGCCAGCTCAAGGCCGCGATTGGTGGCGGCATCACCGCGCCCAGCTTCTATGCCGCCTTCGGCTCGAAGGAAGCGCTCTTCAAGGAATGCATGGACCGCTACCTGGCGACCTACGCCAGGGTGACCCACTGCTTGTGGGACGCCGCGCTCGGCCCCAGGCAGGCAGTGGAGCTTGCGCTGCGCCGCTCCGCCAAGATGCAGTGCGAGCGCGGCCACCCGAAGGGCTGCATGGTCACGCTGGGAGTGATGAGCGCGCCGTCGCCGGAGCTTTCGGCACTGTGCGCACCGCTGACGCGCTCGCGCGCACGCACGCGCGCCGGCATCCGCGCCTGCGTGGACCGCGCCATCGCCGGCGGCGAACTCGGGCCTGCCGCGGACGCCGCCGCACTGACCTGCGTGTTCGACAGTTTCCTGCTCGGGCTATCCACGCTGGCCCGGGATGGTATGAGCTTCAAGGCGATGGATGCCGCGATCACGCAGCTCATGGGGCTTTGGGACGCCCAGGCGCGCTAGGTAGGCAGCGCTTCAACCTGTGCGCCGCCGGAGGTATCGATGGCAGCGGCAGCGCGCATCGCTGTGCTGGTCTAGTCGAAGGTGCCGACAGCGGACAGCCGCACCAACTCGTCCACCACGTAGCGCACCTTCGGGCGCAGATGGCGCGTGCGCGGCCACAGCGCGAAGATTTCGATGCAATGGGCCGTGCACTCCTCCAGGACGAGCTGCAGCCTGCCCGACGGGATGTGCGGGCGCACCAGCGAAATCGGCATCTGGCAGATGCCCAGACCTGCGATTGCAGCGTCGATGACCGCGTCGCCGTCATTCAACTGATGCGTTCCTTGCGGCACAAAATCGCTGGCGCTCACCGTGTCGCCAAACCGCCAGCCGACAGGCTGGCCATTGCGGAAGCCGACGATGCTGCGATGCGCCTGCAGGTCCTTGATGGTGCGGGGAGTCCCGTGTGCAGCGAGATACCCAGGTGCGGCGCACAGCACCAGTCGCTGCCGCCCCAGTTTGCGCGCAACCAGGCCGCCGGAGCTTTCAACGCCGCCAAACCGGATCGTCAGGTCGATGCCTTCCTGGGCCGGGTCGATCAGATGGTCGTTGAAAGAAAGCGTGTAGTGAAGATCGGGATGCGCTGCACCGATGCGGAGCAGGATCGGCAGCATGACGTGGCGACCGAAAGACGACGGCATGTCCACGCGCAACCGGCCGCTGGGCAGTGACGACTGAGAGGCCAGGCCAGCTTCTGCGCTGGCGATCTCTTCCAACGCAGCAGCGCATGTCGCGAAATAGGATTCACCATCAGCAGTGAGCGCGATGCGGCGCGTGGTGCGATGGAACAGGCGCACGCCTAGCCGCGTCTCCAGGCGGGCGATCGCCTTGCCTACCGCCGAGCGCGAGATCCCCAGCGACTCGGCCGCCTCGGTGAACGTCCTGGAACGTGCCGCAGTGACGAAGGTGACCAGCCCATTGAGTGTCTCGACAGGGATCATCAGCGGCCTTTTGGGGAATCGATGTCCCTAATGGCGGGACGCCAAGCGCCTTTATGCGCGCCGAAGTCAACCTTACCTTCTTTAGCCTGTCCCCACCAACTAGCGCTCTCCTCATGACATCAACGATTTTCCAACGCTTCGATCTCGGCGACATCCGGCTGCGCAACCGCATCGTCATGGCACCGATGACCCGCGCGCGCAATCCGGGATGCGTGGCGAACGCATTGACGGCCACGTACTACGCTCAACGCGCGAGCGCAGGCCTGATCGTCAGCGAAGGCACTCCCGTCTCGCAGCAAGGCCAGGGCTACATCGATGTGCCCGGCATCTGGTCGCAGGAGCAGGTCGCCGGCTGGAAGATGGTGACCGATGCAGTGCATGCCCAACAGGGCAACATCTTCGCCCAGTTGTGGCATGTGGGCCGCATGTCGCATACCTCGCTGCAGCCCGATGGCGCCGATCCGGTGAGCGCGAGCACGCGCCCGGTGGCATCCAGCTCCAAGAGCTTTGCGTTTATCTACCGCGAAGACGGAACGCGCGGGACGGCTGAGCCCAGCCCGGCGCGTGCGCTTGAGACCGAAGAAGTGCCAGGCATCGTCCGCGATTTCGAGCAGGCGGCACAACGCGCGATCGACGCAGGATTCGACGGCATCGAGATCCATGCCGCCAACGGCTACCTCTTCGAGCAGTTCCTCAACCCGATCACCAATGACCGTGTCGACGCCTACGGCGGTTCGCTGCAGAACAGGGCGCGGCTCATTCTCGAGACCGTGGATGCGGTGGCAGCGCGCATCGGCTCACGCAAGGTGGGGATCCGCCTTGCACCGAACAATCGCCAATTCGACATGCCCGCGTACGCGGAGAGCGAGGCCAGCTACCTCTACCTGGCCGAAGAACTGGCCAAGCGCGAGCTTGCGTATGTGCATCTAAACGACAACCACGCAAACGGCTCGCCGGACATGAGCGAAACATTCCTCGCAGCGTTCAAGCGCACCTACGGCGGCACCGTGATCCTTGCGGGCAAATTGAACCTGGAGCGCGCGGCCCGGTTGATCGATCAGGCAGTGATCGACCTGGCCGCGTTCGGCCAGCCCTTCATTGCAAACCCGGACCTTGTGGCACGTCTGCAGACAGGCGCACCGCTCGCATCGCCGGATCGCGACACTTACTACGGCGGCGGCGCCGAGGGCTACACCGACTATCTGGCCGCAACCTGAAGCACAAGCATCCACCTTCGATGCATCCGCCGGCGGCTGACGCTGCGCGCTGCGATATTCCCCTCCAGAGGAATATCGCAGCGCGCATCGGCGTGCTCCTGCGCCAGGCTGCACCGCGTGTGGCGGTGTGTTTGAGTGACGTGTCTTCCATTGAGCTGGCGGTACGTGTGATCGCCGGCGGCGCGTCATCGGCCAACCTGCCCCAGCCAGCCTTGATGGACCTTCCAATGACCCTCGGTAGCGTGGACATGACAGCACGACAAGCGGCGGCGTGAGAGCCGCTTGCGGTCAGACGGGCGCGTTGGCCAATGCACGCCATTAGAGGTTGGGCGACATGGCAACTGCCTTGACCTTCGGCGCGTGTGCTCGCTCATCGAATACCAGAGCCCAGTCTGAAGATGCGGCAGGCACGACCGAGCACTGCCGCAGGTTCTCGAAATGAGTTCCCCGACTCCAAGGCTTTCTCGTTGACACGTGCCAGGAGCCGGAGCGAGTATTCATGCGTCGCCGCATATTCGGCGACCGGGCTTGGCGGCCTGACTGTCAGCGGCGAAAGCCGCATTGAGCATGCTCTGCGGCTTTTTCGTGCCCGGCGTTGTCTGTTTTTATGGACGGTCGGACGGGGAGGCTGCAAAGCCTGCCGGCGCTGACCCGGTCCGCCAACCCCGTTCGGTCGTCCACCCTGCTTGGCGGCGTGGTGGATGGTTCGCTCATTGAACTGGAGTCAGCACCATGTTCTACAACACCCAACAAGCACCCGCGTCTGTGGCGCGCCAGATCGGCCACCATATCGATCTGATCGCCAACGCTTTCGAATGCAGTCATGCGTGGCTGAACCAGATGGCACGCCTCGTAAGCACAGGCAAGGCCATCCACGCCCTCCCGTTTGCCGACAATAAAGCAGCAATCGCTGCAGTTGATCCCTTGTGCGCGCAGGTGCGGTCATGAGCACTAGCAAACAGTTCCGCGTCTGCACCGGCGTCACCCTCAGCTTCGAAATGATGCAGGGCTATGTGCTGGCCATGCTGCATTCCCACGCGCAGCCTGGTCTGCCGCCGATCCTGATCGCCTGCGAAGCCACGGGCCTTGATGACGTCTTGCCGGGCGGCGATGCGCAGAGCATCGTGCTGGGCCGGCTGCATGTCTGTATGCATGAAGACCAGGCAGTTGACGTCCTCACCTGGCTGCGCAGGCAAGCGCACCGTAACGGAGCGACACGATGACTACCGCACACGCAAACGCTTATCCAGAAGACGCCAACTACGCAATCAGCGAAGAAGAACACGACGTGTCTCGGTAGTTTCCGAGCCACAAAAAAGGCACTTGGGCGCGCGTCCAAGTGCCTGCGTTTCATTGGTGGCCCAGCAGGATCAGGCTAAGACAAAGGACGAGGGCACGCATGGGCGCTGTCAGCGGGACCAACAGCTGCGGGTAAGGGAAATACTTACAGGCATGTTCGCCTATTGCCGATAGCGGCTTGAGGCTTTTCCTATAATGATGGTGTGTCACTCGGCGAGCATCGACAGCCGATCGTCTGACACTGATGTTGGACGAACGTAGGTGCCGCTCATCAAGGAGGATGTCTATTGGGCGTCACCGCAATTCGGCACGTGGGCGATTACCTGCTCACGGCCCACAGCATTTCGTGCGACGGAAAGTTCGTGCCGGAGCTCCTGATTTCCAGGCCCGGCGGCATCACATTGCACCGATGCCAACTCAGAAATGCCACCTTTGCTGATCAGAGCGCAGCGTATGACTATGCCAAGCGCTGGATGGCTACGTGCTACGTGTCGAGCACGGGCTCGGTTAGCGCGCCCTAGCAGCAGGCAGACCTATCCTCTCTTGCTCGGCCAAGTCTTCGTAGCCCCCTCATTGCAGGAAGAGCCGCGCCAAGGCACGAGTTCCCGGGCATGTCGTTTGCGGGTTGGTAACCTAGCTTGTGAACTCCAGGCGGCGCTTTATCAAAGCGTCTGGTCGACGAACACAAGACGTGCCGCCCAGGCATCAAGCCGCCCATATCAGGACCACAGTCAAGATTTCGTGATAGGTGCCGCTAAGCAGTAACACGCACCAAGCAAACTCTACCGGACTGAACGAATCGACTGCCAAGGTAGCGCTTCAGGCTGCCTACTCTCCCCGTTCCCCATCGGCCCTCCCCACCCCCAGCCGCAGCACAAGGCCCCGCCATGCTAACCACGATCAAGAGCAAATTTTTACTAGCATTGTTGGGAACGCTGATTCCAAGCATCGTGCTCTGCCTATTTCTATTGAATAGCCTTCACACTTCCAAGAACAATGTTGGCACGCTCTATAATCGAGACTTCACAGGCTCTGCGCTTGCCAGCAGCATCGACGGTCAACTGACCCGGGTCGACATCAATATACTGCGCATGATTGCTATCGGCACGCCCGAACTGATCGCACAGTGGAAACAGGAGAACGAAAAGCGATTCACTCAAGTGGCTGCCAGCATCGTTGAGCTAAAACATTTGCTAAGCCAGGAAAAGGAACATACGGCTAAGTTGCAAGCAATCACGGCGAGCTATGCGTTGATGCAAGCAGGTATGCAGCGCCAAGTTGAGTTGATCGAAGCTGGCGATATTCCAGGAGGCGCCGAAGTCAATCGGACTCAGGTCAAAGACAATGCCGATGCCACCTTCGCTGGGCTTGCCACACTTCGTGAGGAGCTCGGCAATTCAGCCAAGCTACGTTATCAGCAGCAGCAGGCGGCCAACACGCGCGCAATGACCCTCTCTGCAGTTGCGCTAGCATTGATCACCTTAGCCGGAATCAGCATTGCCTTGATACTTGGCAATGCGATTTCTCGTTCGATCCGAGGGGCCGTGACGGCTGTAGAACACCTGTCAAACGGAGTGCTTAATGTCGACGTCAAGGTCACGGGTAAGGATGAAACCGTGCAACTGGCCAAAGCGGTCTATCGCATACGTGACCGTCTGCAAGGAGTCATTGCGGCGCAGCTAGAGATGGCACGCCAGCACGATGCCGGTGAGATCAGCTATCGCATGGATGAAGAAGCGTTTCCAGGCGAGTATGGCCACATGGTGCGCGACGCCAATGCCTTGGCCAACTCGCACATTGAAATCATGATGCGCTTGGCAAAGATTACAGGACGTTACGCGATTGGCGATCTTTCCGAGGATATGGATCGGCTACCTGGCGAAAAAGCTGTGCTCACCGAAACGATGGACCAGGTCAAGCATAATCTTACAGCGATCAATCAGGAGATAAGTCACCTCGCCTCAGCTGCTGCAGCAGGGGACTTTAGTGTGCGCGGCGATGCCGAGCGTTTCCAGTACGATTTCCGCGTGATGGTGGAGAGCTTGAACCAGCTGATGGCCACCGCCGACACGAACCTGCATTCGCTGTCTTCGCTGCTGCAGTCCATCGCCGCAGGCGACCTGACCGCACGCATGACCGGCGAGTTCAAGGGTGTGTTCGCGCAGATGCGCGATGACGCCAACACCACCGCCGCGCAGCTTGCCGAAATCGTCGGCCGCATCCAGCAGTCGGCAGTGTCGATCAATTCGGCGGCCAGCGAGATTGCCGCCGGCAACCAGGACCTGTCGCAGCGCACCGAACAACAGGCGGCCAACCTGGAAGAAACCGCTGCCTCGATGGAAGAGCTGACCTCCACCGTGCGCCAGAACGCCGAGCACGCACGTCAAGCCAACCAACTGGCGATTGGCGCGGCAGGCGTGGCGTCCCAGGGCGGCGAGATCGTGAGCAAGGTCGTGGGCACCATGGCCGGTATTGAAGCCTCGTCCAAGAAGATTGCCGACATCATCTCGGTCATCGACGGCATCTCGTTCCAGACCAACATCCTGGCCTTGAACGCGGCTGTGGAAGCGGCACGTGCCGGCGAACAGGGTCGCGGATTTGCCGTGGTTGCCTCAGAAGTGCGCACACTGGCCCAGCGCTCCACCGCAGCGGCCAAGGAGATCAAGACCCTGATCGACGATTCGGTCGAGCGGGTCGCCGAAGGCTCGACGCTGGTGCACACGGCAGGCACCACGATGGCCGAGATTGTCGCAAGCGTGCAACGCGTCACCGACATCATGGGTGAGATCTCCGCAGCGTCCCAGGAACAGTCGGCAGGCATCGAGCAGGTCAACACTACGGTCACGCAGATGGACGAAACGACGCAGCAGAACGCAGCCCTGGTTGAGGAAGCGACGGCTGCGGCCCGTTCCATGGAAGAGCAAGCAACGCAGCTCACCGAGGCAGTGGCGGTCTTCAAGATCGAAGAGGGGAAGGCTCTTCCGGTCGGTGCGGGTCATGCCAGGTCAGCCACTGCCAGCTCTGGCGGCAAGAAAGCGGCAGGTCCCCTGAAGACACCCTCAAAGGTTGTTCCGCACCGGGCACCACGCAAACTCGAGCCCATCACTGGCTCGACAGACGGCGCAGGTTGGCAGGAGTTTTGACCCAACCAATGTGGGCTCAGAATCTGGGCCCACTGGCGTTCTGAGCGGACACATCATTCCGCCAGGCCAAGCAAAGGCAAGCGCTTGTCCTGAACGGTCGCGTCCGCTATAAATGGCATGGCGAGCTTAACCATACCGACATAGCGGATGGACAGGCTTGCTCATAGCCAGGCTATGGGTGCGGCCACCGTCTGCGCATAAAAGGACGTCAATGCAAGGGCTGATAAGCGACCTGGAATTGTTGATGGCAGCCTGGGACGCGCAAGCAAAAAGTTTTGAGTCGTGCGATATGCCTGCATCAGCCCTTGCTTTTCGAGAGTGCCGGCGGCGCCTAGGCCTGCTCTTGGCATCGCATCTTGGAACCTCTGGCACACGCCATAGCGAAGTCGATTTCCTTTCTTAGAAGGGTTGCAGGCACGACGCTGCTTAAGCGTCTCGCGGAGTGAACGACCGTCTGTCCCGCGTTCGGCAAGATCAGATTGCCGCTATGGCATTGCTGAAACCATAGGTCTCGCGCCCTGTGGGGTGTCAGGAAATTCTAAGCCGGCCATCATCCCATGGCACCAAGCTGCCTGCGCATCGCTGACGCGCCTAAGTCTTTGCTACACACCGAAGTCACGAGACATCCGACCCGGCTGCCGCCATCGCAGTTTCTGAAGCGTTTCGAAACCACTGCCAGAGGCGCTTTGGTATCAAAGCGATAGAGGACCTTGTTCCCTGGAAACGCATTGATGGCTCCAACGTTCTGGCCGCCAGCTGGCCGCCAGTGATGTATCGAACCTCGGATTCCTCGATCTTCCAGTCCATCCCAGCCTGTTGCTTCCATGTCTCCATAGACTGCTGTCGAGCGAGCTGAGTACCTAGCCCATGCCAGGGCTTTGGGCCGACATAGGCCATTGATTCAAGCAAGTGCATTGTCGTTTCCTAATAGTTGATGGCATAAACGCACAAGGCCCGGACGAGCCGGGCCTTGTAAGAGGTAACGTTGATTGTGCTGATCAGTGATCGAAGAAATCGCTGCAGTTGGGGCAAGTAGACGCCACCGTGCATTTGACGCGCCCCGCCATGAAGGCTGTGACCACCACCATGATGCAGTAGATCAATTCGACCTTGCTCTTCATCATTACGTGCATCCTAAGCTGGCACTGCAATGCGGAGCGCCGAACGCGAAGCAGTTGGCGTACTGCTTCGTTTAGGTAGTATGGGTTTGAAAATATTTTGATCGAGCAATAGCGTTCCGTGAGGCATGGCTCCTTCTAAGCAGAGCTGCTCAGATTTCGCTGAGCTGTAGCCTTTATGAACAAATTTACACCGGCGGTTTCACTGGTCGAGCAGGATGCTGGTAGTAATCGACGCTACCTCAGCTTTGGTCGTCCGTGGCCTTGAGGCCATGCCAGGCCAGGATCTCGTCAACCCGACGCTCAACGAACTTGGCATCGTTCGAACTGAGTGCCTTCGCCTCGATGACCCGAGCCATACCCGCGAACGCCCGCAAGAAGTGGCGGCGATCCGGACTCGATGCCCGTAGTGCTGGCACTGCTGCATCTAAGTGTTCGAGGTGGATACGCAACTTGGCTCTGTCCATAGCCCAGAGTATCGACAGCGCTGTCGCAGCGTCTGAGACACATGACGCATCCCCTGAGAGTAAGGAGCTGGCGGAAGCTGTATGAGTGCCGGCAGGACGCTGCGCAAACGCAGCGCGGGATGAGCGACGTCGATTCCTCGTCGGGCTGAGTTTGCTTGCGCTTGGCCAAACTCGTGAACCATGGGCCTCAAGTCCATCGCGATGTCAGGAAGACCTAAGCCCATCGCCGCCCTATCCGATTTCAACCAGCAGGCACCCGCTCAAACGACGCGATATCGCGTTGTCCATTCAATAGCAGCGAAAGCACGGCGCTGCCATCCGGGCCGATCTGCATACTGGCTTGGCTATCGCTGAGCCGTCGGCAATATCCTCTATCGTTGGCTCCAATCCAGGCAGTTAAAGCGCCCGCATTACGTCCAGCGTAGCGTAATTCCACTTGGCAGTCGCGAGGAGCTCCATAGCGGAGGCGGCCGATGATATCTCCCGGCCTGACCGCGGCTGACACGATCTCTAGTTGTGCGGATATCAGCCCTGCTCCGCGCCAACGTCCAGCTTCGATCAGTCCTACGCTGCCCTGATTAAAGGCAATGACCATTGGCGCCTCGAGCCCTTGCAGGGTGAGTTGTATGCCTGCCGCAGACCCATCTGTCACTTGGATTTGGGCACGTCCGCCAGCCAGCGCGTCGCAGAACTTGCCACTGTTGCACGACAGCAACATGTAACCATCTGCCTGATCTCGCAACTCAAGCGCGCAATTGAAAGGAGGTCCAAACCGCACATCTCCAGTCTGGGGACTGTCGACTCCTGTCGCGCGCCCACTCAGGCGAACGTAGACCGGACCAGCTACGTCGCTGGCGGAAAGCGTTCCTCGCCAGTCACCGGTATGAATGGTGTCTGCAGGCGCCGCCGGAGTTGCCTGAGCTGCAGTCAGCGCCATACAGAGGGCAAGCGCCATAGGAAGGTGGAAGATATGACGCGGACAACGATGTTGACCAGACATTGGAAGCCCCGATAGCAAACTGGATGGGATGTAGAGACTGAGCACGCTGGTGTTCAGCAGACCAGGTGCAACTCCGGGCCTATATTCCAATTAAATAGCGCATGAATTCTCTAGGTACGTGCGGCTTCACGCGCGAATGACCCCATGCGCATGCCACATCAGCTAAAGGCTGGCCAGACGTTGCTTGAGACGCTGGATATCGCCTTCGACGTTGGGCTTCTTCACTACATTGAAAGCACCGAAGCACGGTAGGATCTCAAACCCACAGAACTTATAGACGGATGTCGTTGACGAGAAAAGTTCATCAAGCGACCGTCCTGCGTGCAGATGCTGTTCTGGATTGTTGAAAGCTTCCTCGGGTGTGTTCATAGTGAGGGATAGCAAGAATCGCTTTCCATGTAGCTTGCCACCAGAACCGTACTGCTTGGCTGGGTCTTTTTCTGTCCTGCCATCGTCACTGATAAAACTCTGCTGGATCATGCCTGCGGTAAACACCTCATCAATATATCGCTTGTATATCCACGGCGCTCTAAACCAGAAGACTGGCGATTGAGTCACGATCAAGTCTGCCCACAAATGTTTCTGGACCTCAGCATTGATGTCGTAACCACGCTCTATGTGCGTTTCTCGCACTTGGCTGCCCCTGGCTGACATCTCGTCCTTTACGACAGTCGCTAATGTGCGATTGAGGAGTCCATCGCTGATGCCAGGATAGCTCTGATTCGCATGAATGATCAGGACGTTCTTGGCAGTGGTCGCAGTCGCAGCAAAGGCAACAGCCCCATGTATTGCGACCGGGCGGGCAACACCCGGGACTAAGGCCGTTGCAGCTACAAACAAGCCCGCCTTTAGCAAGTCACGACGGCTGTTCTCAACAATTTCCCCGGATCGATCTAGAGGATGCATTGGTGTCCGCATTTGCGTTGCTCCGGAACCTATTAAACTTGGTCGGTCGGCATGATCCACAACTCACTGATAGAGATGTGACGTGGCCGAGTAACCATGTAGGCGACACCGTCGGCGATGTCGGCTGCACGCAGCACTTCGTGGGTCTCGTAAAAGGCTTGGATGCTCTCGCGCATAGATCCGCAGTTATGTGATCCCAGTTCCGTATCAACACCTCCCGGCTCTAACACACCAACGCGGACATGTCGTTTGGTGACTTCCTGACGCAGAGATTCGGTGAAGCCATTCACTCCGAATTTGGTCATGTTATAGACGCCGTAGTTAGCCCATGCGACACGACCTGCGATGGAGGAGATGTTGACAATATCAGCCACTCCGCGAGGGCTATCTTCAGCTGCGGAAAGTAAGTAGGGGAGCGCGGCATGCGTAATGTAAAGCAGGCCCGTCTGATTGACAGCAATCATCCGCTCCCATTCTTGTGGATCGGCACCAACAATGGGTCCAAGCAGCATCAGCCCGGCGTTATTAACAAGTATATCCAGGCGACCGAAATGCTCCACCACCATCCGAACTGCGGCCTCGGCTTGTATGCGATCGGAGATATCTGCCGGCACGGACAGTGCCGCGCCTCCTGCTTGAATAATCTCCTCTGCCAAGTCCTTTAGGCGATCTTGCCCGCGTGCGACCAATGCAACAGAAGCACCTTGAGCAGACAGTGTCAATGCAGTTGCATGTCCTATGCCGCTACTGGCTCCGGTGACCAGAACGACGGATCCACTGAGTCTGAGCGCATGGCTTTTCCTTACTCGCATCTAACGTGTGGAAGACCGATCACGACGCCTCGTGCCCGAGCGAAGACGACAGCTCACGGTGCGCATTGGCCTGCTCAAGCAGTGCGGTCGCCTTTGTCTCGAAGGTCTCCACTGCATCAGCCCCGCCAGCGAAGCGCGTTGGCGGTGTATGCAAACTGGCCAAGCGGACAACCGCAGCGGCAAGCTTGGCCGGGTCGCCTCCTTGCTTGCCATCCATGCTGCTCCATGCCTTGACGGTTTCCCGCGTGCGCTCAGCGTAGTCATCGATCAGCGGTTCGGCATAGGTTGTCGAATCTGCGGTCAACAGCTTTGTACGGAAGAAGCCAGGTTCAACCAGCATTGTCTGGATCCCAAAAGGAGCAATC
The DNA here is from genome assembly GCF_040202355.2 of Xanthomonas sp. WHRI 7064. NCBI lineage: Bacteria > Pseudomonadati > Pseudomonadota > Gammaproteobacteria > Lysobacterales > Lysobacteraceae > Xanthomonas > Xanthomonas sp. WHRI 7064. The sequence continues at coordinate 4,211,941 of NZ_CP167821.1, forward strand.
TCTGGGGCAAGCGACTCCATCCAGCCTTCGAGGCCAAACTTTGCGGCAGCATAGGCGGTGCAGAAAGTGCCACCTGCAATGCCGGCAGTTGAGGAAATGGTGAGCAGCAGGCCTGACCGCTGCTTGCGCAGTACAGGCAATGCGGCACGCGCCACATTCATCGGGCCAAACAACAGCGTCTCGATTTGATCACGCACCTGATCCGGGGATAGCTCTTCAAAGAAGCCAGCGTAGAAGTTTCCCGCGTTGTTGACGACTACGTCGATACGCCCGAACGCCGCGACGGCCGACTGAATTGCGGCGGCCGCATCATCCGTACTTTTGACATCAAGCTTGACGATGCGCAGATCCTGGTGCTTGCCTAGGGCTGCCTCAACTTTCGCGATGTTGCGGCCAGTTGCAATCACTGCATGGCCCGCTGCCAACGCAGATTTCACAAGATCAACACCAAGTCCGCGGCCAGTTCCCGTGATAAACCAAACTTTTTTGTTCGCCATGATCATCTCCTGATAGTGTGCTCATTTTGCGCCCAAGGGCTCCGTCTAAATTGCACATTTCGCGGCACTGATTGCCTGAAACGATGAATCTCGAGCTCAACAATGAACCTTTGGGTTTGATATGCCGTGCTGGCCATTCAGGTTCAGTCATAGACAAAATGCATGGAGGCAATCTGCTCTTGCATACAAACCGATGAGGGGCTACGCGCACCCGATACCGAATGTCATGCCCGACGTTGCTTAGGGGCATCAACAGCATCTTCACCACGTGAAGATGCATATCCATGCCACAGCTAAACATTGGGAGGAATGCAACAACCCACCATCACCCCACCGCTGAAAGCATCTTTCGCGCCCTTTAGGCGGCGCAAAAAAAAGAATTTATAAGTAACTGACGTACAGGCGACGCGGACTCGCGATTGCACACGATCACCTCAATGCTGTTTAAGATGACTCCTATCGGCATTGGTCGTATGAGTGGAGGTATCGAGAGTGCGCAACTGGGCACTCAACTCTTGAAGGAGGTCCTCGCGACTCTTCTGCCAGTAGAAGCGACCACGGCGTAAGAAGATATGGCGGACCAATCTGCCGCCCTGTGACTCGACCGCCTTCGCGAATTCATCAATCTGATCCTGCTCGAACCGGCTATTGCCGGTTGTGATAAGTACAATTGCCTTGTTGCGTAGATCCGTTTGCGCTATGTAGGCCCACATAGGCGTGGCTGGACGAAACATCCATGTGGGCGTGACAAGGATAACCTGATGGGCGCTGTCAAGCTCGACTTCCTGTACGGTGATCTTCGGGATGACCGCGGCATTCGCGTCTTCGATAGCTTTTTGTTGGCCGGACAAGTCCAAGGGGTAATCGGCTTCAATTTTTGCGATCGGCGCATTGAACTGACGAGCCACATAGCGTGCGACCGCCTCGGAATGGCCCGAGCGAGAGTAATAAATCACCGCGACATTAGGGTTAGGAGCAGCACGCGGCGCATACCACATGCTAGCGACATAGGTGCGATCCTGTACCGTCATCCATGTGAAAGCAGCAACTCCAATCGTGACGATGACAGCGATAAGGATTGATGTCGGGCTGGTGATGAATGCCACAGCGATCTCCTGAAGATGATTTGTGTTCAGTGCTTGATCTGTAGTAACCCTAATCCGTGGAATCGAAGCATGATCGATGGTCGGTCGCTTATACCTGCAGCCTGTCATCCGAGGTAGTTGCACGTCTCTTCAACCACTGTGAAAAGCGACCTGATGGCGGGCAACCACACAATGACCACTACACACTTGCCATGGTCACTTCACTTGCTGAACTCCGCTTCCCAGCCCTGCAGCCAATAGGCGTACGGGACGGGTAATACCTCTTGGGGATTAGGCGCGCCAAGCTGCCGCGCCGCCTCATATGGCCAGTGGGGATTGGCTAGCAATGTTCTGGCTAGCATCACTAGATCGAGCCTTCCGTCGCGAACGAAGGCATCTGCATCATGAGGCTGGGTAATCATCCAACTGGTTGCAACCGGCAATCCAGTTGACTGCTTGACCATATCGGCATGCTCAACCATGAAGTTGGGCCCCCATGGCACATCCTCGCCTGGTATGGTGCCAGCTAAGCCCACGTCAACTAAGTCCAGTCCCTCGGCCTGGAGCCATTTCAAGGTCTGAAGCGCGTCTTCGAAGGAGGCCTGCTCGCCCTTCCCAAATTCGCGCATACCAAGGCGCACAGTCAACGGCAGGTTGTGGGGCCAGACCGCTCTCACTGCCGCCACCGTCTCCACGAGGAAACGAGCGCGATTTGTCAGGCTCCCGCCATACGCATCGGTTCTCTCGTTGGTCTTTCTAGATAGAAATGTCTGGCCGAGAAAGCCATGGGCGAAATGCAGTTCCAGCCACTCAAATCCGGCGTGTAGCGCGCGTTTGGCGGCAACAACGAAGTCAGACTGTGCATGGGCAATGTCTTCCATTGTCATAACCTTGGGAACATGTGGCTGCTGAGTCGAATAAGGCAGCGAGCTCGGCGCTTCAGGCGTCCATGCACGCGGGTCATCACTAGGCAGTGGGGTGCCTCCTAGCCACGGCGGCGTGCAGCCAGCCTTACGTCCTGCATGACCGATCTGGATGCCTGCAACCGCACCGGCGTCCTTGATGGCATGCACGACTTTCATGAAGCCATTGATATGACTGTCATCCCACAATCCGGCATCGCCTGGCGTAATACGCCCTTGCGGCGAGATTGCGGTGGCTTCCACAATGACAAGGCCTACACCGCCCCTGGCCAAGCTAGCGTAATGCGCGAAGTGCCAATCGTTGAGGTGTCCGTCAACGGCTGAGTACTGGCACATTGGAGACGCAACAATACGATTGCGCAGAGTCACACCCTTTAGGGTGAAAGGACTAAACAGTGCTGACATGGATGAACACTTCCGACTTCATGTTGCCGAAATTATGTGCAATACACCCATTTTACGGTTGCCCGGAGCAACGGATTACTTGCCTAATCTGATGCCTCCATGTGGGAAAGCGTCAGTACTGGGCCGCGCCATCAATGGTTTTAACGGCCCTTTCCCAAGTCTATTGTTGCAAAGAATCGACGATCACATCCGCACAAGCAATGCATTGACTCAACGACACCTGCGGCAAACTAGAGGCGGAGGTTGCCTCTCTGACAGGTTCTTGATCTCGTACCGCGTACAGAAATTCAGCATTTCCACTCCAGGGATACTGCTCGACCAGTCGTTCCAGGCAAGGCGCCCCGGTAGACGACGTTTTTTGGAAACTCATCGAGTTGTTACTCACGGGAGTGGCCGCACCGCCTAAAGCCCGGGCCTTGAGGAGATCTGAGCAGATCGGCCTGCGAAAAATTGCGTTAGCAAATTTCTCAGACGAAAGCATTTTCCGGGTATGTAAAAAAAAATCACCCTGTCAGGGCAACTCCTATTGATAAAATAAAATCTTTGCTATGGGGCACTGACGAATCGGTCGTATGCGGACGATTTATAGATGGCCGTTGACTAGCTCATCGGCAAGGGCGGGCAAGCGATAGACCTTACGCGCAGTTTCAACCAACGCCGCCGCGTCGACAGCAACAGCGCGGTTATTCGTGCCATCGTAGAAAAAATTCCCACCCAGCGAATGGATATTGCCGTCAAAAATCAATCCTACTGCACGGCCTTCGCGGTCGATCACTGGGCTGCCGGAGTTGCCGCCGATGATGTCGTTGTCGGTCACAAAGTTCATCGGCATGGTCAAATTCAAAGCACCCTTTGCTTTGATCCAGCTATCAGGCAACTTGTATGGATGGGCATCAGTGGCGCGAGCATAAAGGCCGGCGATGTAAGTGAATGGCTCCACATCGTGATCGACTTCGCGCCACCCCACGACCTTTCCGTAGGTCAAGCGCGGCGTGAAGGTAGCATCTGGATATCGCGAAGTGCCGTCCCGCGCAAACCTCGCCTGGGCAATTGCTTCACCAGCCTGCGCTGTTGGAGCTTCGACTTCCTCTTCGTATTGCTTGCGAATCTCGGCTGCTACTGGCTCTATTCCTCGGGCAAAGACGATCATTGGATCATCCGAAGCGGCGATGGCTTTGGCGCCGCCTTCCCATAGCTGCTTGCGCAGAGCTGGATCGGCCAGCTTGGTACCTTCGACTAGCGACTTAGCTAACTGCACGGGAGACTGTTTGCCTAACGTCTGGATGACGAAGGAATCATCGGTGCCCAATGCCTGGCGCATTTTCTCCATTGACCATGCCATGAGTGTTTGCTCGTATTGCGGATAGACCGGTACATCTGCTGTGACAGATTGCTCAATGGCTGGCAGGTTTGCTTCTCGATAAGGCGGCAAGCGCTCGGCATCGGGCTTGGCACGTTGCTCCGCGGCACGCACCAGCTTCATCGCATTTTTATAGAGTTGTGCACCAACGCCGATTCCACGATCATAAACGATCATGTTGTAGCGCTCCTGTAACACCTTATCGCGTTCTTGTGCCTTAGAAAGCATTGCCCAAGGATCACCAAACTCAGCTTTGCGCTCCTCGTCTGAAGCAATCCATTCACGCAGTGCGTCGTCCTCAGTCTTTTTTCGATTGACCAATCTTTGATTGTTAAGTGCTTCTAGCCATCCTTTGTATATCTTCAATGAGTTATCTAGCCCGTACATCTGGTCCTGTGTCTCTTTGGCTTGCTGCTCGCCGCCGCGACTGTACTGCCACAACACACCACGTAGTTCGGAAAGAAATGTAATATTTGGAATTAGACGATTTTCACGCATGTTAGAAAGTTGTAACCAGGGCATTTCGCGCTCAGTAGAACCCGGATTGCCAACCACAAAAGTCATTTCACCCGCCTTCGGGCTGTCAGTGCGGAATCTGAGGAAGTCCGGAGTTCTTGCTGGCTTTCCATCTACATAGGCACGGACGAACGTGACGTCGAGGTCGTAACGCGGGAAGTTGAAGTTGTCGGGATCTCCCCCAAAGAATGCAATGCTCTGCTCGGGGGCGAATACAAGGCGCACATCTTGGTAGCGGCGATACTTGTACATCGCATACCGGCCTCCGTGATAGAGCGAGACCATGTCGCAACGCCAAGCCTTGGGATCTCCTGAGACACAGATCTGCTCCAGCTGACTGCCTATGGCGCGTTCGGCCTTTATTCGCTCGCTACCCTGCTTACCCTCGGTCACCGAGTTGACCTTGGCGGTCACGTCGGTAATGGTGTCTAGCTGGTTGAGCTCTACATCAGGGCACTTGGGTTCCTGTTCTTGGCGCGAGGCGCCAAAGCCGTTGGCCATGTAGTTGACACCTTGCTTGGACAACTGCGACAGACAGGCATTAGCGCAGTGGTGATTGGTCATTACCAGACCATTGCCAGAAACAAATGAACCTGAGCAGCCCTCAGCTAAACGTACTGTCGCACGCTGCACACGGTGTACCCATTGTTGATCTGGGGAAAATCCGTAGCTCTGCTGCATCTGCTCGAGCGGCAAGCGGTCTAGAGGCCACATACCTTCCTCCGCAAAAGCGGCGCCGAATGTGCCTGTGGTCAGATGCAACAGCACCGCCAATATCAGTTGTTTCATCTGTCTGAATCCTCGGAAAGCGTTTAATGGTGATCTGCTGTACGCCGTGCGTGGCTCGCGATCTGGCTTTAAGGCGTTGATGCGCGTTTCCCCCGCAAACGGGCAACAAATGGGCCTCTCTAGCAATTGTTACAAAGTAACACTTAAGCCTTACACAACGGCCCTGCATCAGAAGTGGGCCTCTTCGGTCAGGCTAGCCGTGTTACGCGACAGCAAGTACGCCAATTAAATAAACAGTAGTGAAGAAGATCTATATTTCTGCTCATTCAGGCCATCCTCCTCGGCCTCGAATGGCATGCTGATGCAACATCGACGGCAATGGACGAATTACTGCTACCGTTATCGGCGGCGACTAACACCGGATGTCGATGTCGGCATGATGTCAGGCCTGACGGGATTGTCTTGTTCCACATACTGCAGCGGCCTTTTCCAGGTCCCCGCTGCGCTGACAGTGCCGGATGATGATTCGGGTGCAGCAGCGTCACTGTCCTTGTTCTCGACAGCACGCACGCGATCGCCGTTGCTGATGCCATCGGGTGGGCTGTCGATCACGCGCATGGTTGTGGTCAACTCGCCTTCCAGCGCGACCATGCGGCCGTAATCACGGCTGATCGATACCGACAGCAGGCGCACCTGGCTGTTCTCGCTCAGCGTCGCCACCTGTACGCCATCCTTGCCCAGGATCAGCGCGCTTGGTGGCAAGCCCAGGCCGAATACTCGCTGCGCAGGCGCGAAGCGCACCGTGGCATAGCTGCCAGGCAACAATTCGCCGTTGGGGTTGTCCACGATCAACTGCACCCGCATCGCGCCGGAGGCGCTATCGATGGCCTGCGCCAACGACAGCACCGTGGCCTCGTAGGTCTTGCCAGGATGCTCGGGCACGCTCAGCTGCGCTTTTGCACCGGTTTGTATCGCCGAAATCTGCCGCTGCGGCACGTTGACATAGACACGCAGTCGGTGGACATCGGACACCACGAACAATTCGCTACCGGCACTCATGCCGTCGTTGATCAACGCACCGATGTCGGTATTGCGCGCAGTGACGATGCCATCGAACGGTGCCACCAGCCGGCGGAAGCCTTGCAGGGTCTGCAGGCGCTGTACGTTGGCCTGCAAGGCCTCGACCTGCGACTGTTGCGCCTGCGCTGCTGCGATACGTTCTTCTGCATCCTGCCGCGCCACGGCCCTGCTCTCCAACAACAACTTCCAGCGATTTGCTGTGGCCTCGGCCTGATTGGCCTGGCTGCGCAAACTTCCAACCTCCGATCTGGCTTGTGCGAGTTGTTGATCGAGATCCGGCGTTTCGATTTCGGCCAGGGTTTGCCCGGCTTTGACCGCTTGCCCGATATCCACGCTCCAGCTTTTGAGATAGCCACTTGCACGTGCATAGATGGGCGCACGCGACCAGGCTTCGATGCGTCCAGGCAGGTCGACCGATGCAGCGTCCACCGGAGTCGGAGAGATCAGCTTGACGACCGGGTCGCTGCGTTCCTGCGCACGCTCGCGCAGCGCTTGGGCATGCGTCCAGCGCGAAGAAAGCCCGAAGATCACGATGGTGAGCGCGATGCACAGCACAACGATCAGTAGAAGGTGTCGACGTAACGCAGAAGGTTCGGGGGTCATGTCACGAGAGTCCTGAAGCGGGAAGCGGCTGTAGCGCAGTCGTGCGCGGCGCCGAGCGGCCATGCGCCAGGCTGAAAAGCACCGGCACACAGACCAGGGTGGCAAAGGTTGCGAAGAGCAGGCCGCCGATCACCGCGCGGCCCAATGGCGCGTTCTGCTCGCCGCCCTCGCCCACGCCCAGTGCCATCGGCAACATGCCGATGATCATCGCCAATGCGGTCATCAGTACCGGGCGAAAACGTACGAAGCCGGCTTCCAACGCCGCTGCGGTGGCATCGCCGAGCACCTCCAGGCGCTCCCGCGCAAAGCTCACCACCAATACGCTGTTGGCGGTGGCAACGCCCATGCACATGATGGCGCCGGTCAGTGCCGGCACCGACAGTGTCGTATTGGTCGCAAACAACATCCACACGATACCGGCCAGTGCCGCCGACAATGCGGAAACGATCACTGCCGGATCCAGCCATGACTGGAAGTTCACCACGATCAGGAAGTAGATCAGCACGATTGCGCCGAGCAGGCCGAAGAGCAGTCCGGAGAACGCCTTGTTCATGGTGTCGACCTGCCCCATCAGCTGCACGCTGGAACCCTTCGGCACCTGCTGCGCCGTCTCTTCCAATACACGGCGGATATCGGCAGCGATCGAGGCCAGATCGCGGCCTTCGATCGCGGTATGGATCTGCACCATCGGTTGAATATTGTATTGGCTGACCAGCGCATTTCCTGCGCTACGGGTCAGACTGGCAACGCCTCCCAGCGTGGTCTGGGCAATGCTAATTCCATCGCCCAACGGCAGATTGTTGAGCGCGGCCAGCGAGTCCAGTGCGTATTCGGGCGTCTGCATGACGATGGGATAGCTGACGCCGTTGGCGGGGTTGAGCCAATAGGTCGGCGACACCTGACTGCTACCGGCCAGATTGACCACCATGCTGTTGGTGACGTCGCGTGTGGTCACGCCCACTTGCTGTGCCTGGGTACGATCCAGGCTCACATCGAATTGCGGCGCCTTGTTGGATTGTTGGATGCGCGCATCGGCCACACCGGGAATCGCGCGGATGCGCTTGAGCAGCTGTTGCGCATAGACGAAGTTGCTACGAAGGTCTGCGCCGCGCACCTGCACGTCGATTGGCGCCGGTGCACCGAAGTTGAGAATCTGGCTGACGATGTCGGCAGGCGGAAACGAAAAGGTGGTATCCGGGAAAGCCGTCGGCAGCCGCTCGCGCAGCGCACGGATGTACTCGGCAGTGGGACGATGGCCCTGGCGCAATGCGATCTGGAAGTCGCCATCCTGCGATCCCATCACACCGGTATTGTTGTAGGTGACATTGGTGGGGCTGGCCGGTAGGCCGATGTTGTCCACCAGCGTTTCGATCTCCGCGTCAGGGATGACCTGGCGAATGGTCTTTTCGATCTGCGCAAACCGCGCTGCGGTTTCTTCCACACGCGTGCCGACCGGCACCCGCACATGCATCAACACCTGCCCCGAATCGACCGACGGAAAGAAGTTGGAGCCCAGAAACGGCACCAGACCGAAAGACAGCGCCACAGCCGTAAAGAAGCCGATGAGGAAGATCTTTCGGCTGTGCAGTGCACGCTGCAGCATGCCGTTGTAGCCGGACCGCAGGCGTTCGAATTTCAGCTCGAAGCGTCGCTTAAAGCGCACCAATACATTTTCTGAAGGCAAGAGTTCGGTGTTGTGGCCTTCCCCTTCGGCATGGCTGACATGGGGCTTGAGCAGGTACTTGGCCATCGTCGGCACCAGGGTGCGCGAAAGCACGAACGAGCACACCATGGCGAAGATCACGGATTCGGCCATCGGCACGAACAGAAAGCGCGAGACGCCTTCCAGAAAGAACATCGGCACGAACGTGATGCAGATGCACAGCAGCGAGACAAACGCCGGGGCCGCGATCTGCTGCGCGCCATCCAGGATTGCGGTCTCCACGTCCTTGCCTTGTTCCAAATGCCAGTTGACGTTTTCGATGGTCACCGTGGCGTCGTCGACCAGGATGCCGATCGCCAGCGCCAGGCCGCCGAGCGTCATCAGGTTCAACGTTTCGTCGAACAACGACAACGCCATGATTGAGCCGAGAATCGACAGCGGAATGGAGATTGCGATGATGACCGTGGAGCGCCAGCTGCCCAGAAACAGAAGGATCATGATGCTAGTCAGCACGGCGGCGATCACGCCCTCGATCGCCACACCCTTGACGGCGGCACGCACGAACACTGATTGATCGTTGATCGGTGAGATCCGCAAGGTGGCTGGCAGCAAGCCGCGCATCGCCTCGACCTTGGAGCGGATTCCATCGACGATCGCAAGCGTCGACGTCGAGCCATTCTTCAACACCGTCATCAATACCGAACGTCCGCCATCCACGTGCACGATGTTGCGTTGAGGCGCGCTGCCATCGCGGATATCGGCGACATCGCGCAGGTATACCATCGCGCCGTTGACCACTCGCACCGGTAGACGGCCGATGTCGTCCAGCGCCGATGGCGCATTGTTCAACTTCAGCGTGTATTCCAGGCTACCGATCTTCTGCGTGCCAATCGGTGTCAGCACGTTGTGCACCGCCAAGGCGGTGGAGATGTCCTGTGCAGACATGCCACGCGCTTGCAGCGCTTCCGGCTTGACGTCGATCTGCACCTGGCGTTGCCTGCCACCGAACGGCAACGGCATCACGGCGCCCGGCACGGTGACCAGCTGCGTGCGCATGGTGTTCATGCCGACGTCGTACAGCTCTTGCTCGGTCATGCCTTCGCCGGACAGCGCAAGTTGCACGATCGGCACCGTGGCTGCGTTGTAGTTCAGGATCAGCGGTGGGTTGACTCCCGGTGGCATCTGATTGAGCAGCGTCTGCGACACCGCAGTCACCTGCGCATTAGCGGTGGCCACGTCCACACCCGGCTGGAAAAAGATCTTGACGACGCTGATGCCGGGATAGGTATTGGCTTCGATATGTTCTACATCATTGACGGTAGAACTCAGCGCACGCTGGAACGGCGTGGAAATGCGTCCGGTCATTTCATCCGGCTGCAAGCCGGTGTATTGCCACGCCACCGCAATCACCGGAATGCGGATCTGCGGAAAGATATCAGTCGGCATCCGCAGTGCAGTGAGCACGCCGCCGATCAGGATCAGCAACGCCAATACCACAAACGTATAGGGTCGACGCAGGGCAGTATGGACAACCTGCATCAGCATAGAAAAGCTCCGTCAATCGGTGAGTGCAGCGTTACGCAGCAGATGCGATGGATCACTATCGAACTGCCCGCTTCAGGCTCGTGGAAATCCATCGGACTGCTGCGCAGGATCAACTGACACTTTTGCAAGCAGTCCGGGGTGCGAGAGGCCGGAGTGTAATCCGTTAAAAACGACCAATTACCAGGTTCTCGGCGCATACCGGCACGAGTTTCACTCATGAATCGGATGCTCGTTTGCTTGGTGCAGCGCATACGCGAAGACTTGTTGTCCCCCATCAATGCATGGCGTATTTGGCTTGCTAGATTTAAGGAGACCTTCGGCCGAAATAGCGGCCGAACGCTCTCTCCTATCACTCCGCTTTCAAACCAGATGGCTATCGAAGAAGCTGCTCAACTTATGCACTGCGGGTACGACGTACTGACGTTTGTCGTACATGTCGATATGAGTGGCGCCGGCAACCAGAAATAGTTCCTTCGGTTCAATGGCCTTGCTATAAGCATCCTGACTAAAGTAAAGACTATCGGCCTTGTCACCAGCTATCATCAAGATAGGACGTGGAGAGATGGTCTCCAGCGCCTCAAACGCGTAGAACGCCATCTGCGCAGGCAACGTTGAAAAGACTGCGCGACAAACCGCATTCGGATGCCGGCCTCGTGAGGTCCTGTAGTACTCGAAACCTTCTCGGTACATGACTGGTGTGCTGCTGGTGAAATCCTTTGCGGATTCTGGGACAGTCGCGGTTAGACGGACGGGCCCTCCCTGTGCTTCAAGGCTGCGTTGCAGACTGGCCTCTTTGAGTAACTTGATACGTTCGGCAGATTGACGTGATCCACCGAGCCCACTACGCCTGAGTCCGCCGATGTCGGCGGCACTAACTGTGGCCACTGCCTTGATGCGCAACTCCGTCTGCGCAGCATTGAGTGCGTAGCCGCCGCCGCCGCAAATTCCTAACAACCCGATCCTGTCGGGGTTGACGTTGGCGTGAGCGCTAAGAAAGTCGATCGAGCTGCTAACGTCATCCACGCGCGCTGCTGGCAGCTCCATCAGACGCGGCTCGCCACCGCTATCTCCCTGATAAGTCGCGTCAAAGGCAAGTGTGATGTAGCCCTTTCTTGCCAAGTGCAGCGCATACAACCCTGCGGTCTGTTCTTTCACGCCACCAATCGGATGCACGATGACAACGGCAGGGTACTTATTTGCCCCATCAAATCCTGGTGGTTTGAAGAGATTGGCAGCAATCTCTGTCTTTGTATTTCTATTGGCATATGTGACCCGCTCTACTGCAAGATCGGAAGCGTCCGCACTGCCAACCACCACCAGCTCGGGCCGTCGGGAAGATTGCGCATTGGCATTCTTGTGGGCGAGTAGCCCGCTGGACACCAGGGCAGCTGTGGAAATGGTCACCGCAGAGCTCCCCAGGAACTTACGCCTGTTTACATCGATATTGTGACCTTTCATCTTGCGACTCCACATTAGACAGAGTGGCGTCCATGGGACGCCACCCTTCTTTGGAAGGAATCCGTAAGCTCCTGATGCATCGAGCCTACGGTCTTACTCGTGCTCAACGATCGATCGCAGCCATGACGTTTTTCTCGTGTCGCTCGCCTTCCGCAGGTGTCAGGTTGTCAAGTCTTGAGAGCTGTTGCGCGCTTAGCTCTATGCTGTCGGCAACCGAGTTCTCCTCCATACGTGCAACCCTCTTGGTACCAGGAATCGGCGCGATGTCGTCACCCTGCGCCAGCAACCATGCAAGAGCAATCTGTGCCGGGGTTGCGCCCACTTCGTCGGCAATAGACTTCACTTCGTCAACGATACGCAGGTTGCGCTCGAAGTTCGCACCTGTAAATCGCGGATTTGTTTTGCGCCAGTCATCATCGGAAAGATCAGCAGGCGAGCGAATTTCCCCAGTCAGGAATCCGTGACCAAGCGGCGAGTACGGAACAAATCCGATACCCAGCTCACGAAGCAGCGGCAGTAGTTCTGCCTCTGGATCGCGCGTCCATAGCGAGTATTCGGTCTGCAACGCACTAATCGGATGAACAGCATGAGCGCGACGAATCGTGGCAGGACTTGCCTCGGAAAGGCCAATATGGCGGATCTTTCCTTGCATTACCAGATCCTTCAAGGTATCTACGACATGCTCAATCGGCGTATTAGGATCAACACGATGCTGGTAGTAGAGATCGATGTAATCAGTGCCCAAACGCCTGAGTGACCCCTCAACGGCAGTTTTGATGTTGGTCGGGCTGCTATCAAGCGTTCTTGGTCCAACATTTGCATGCGACAGCAATCCGAACTTGGTTGCCAACACGACGTGATCCCGCTTGCCTTTAAGCGCCTTTCCTACCAGTTCTTCGTTGACAAAAGGGCCGTAGATTTCAGCGGTATCGATATGGGTTATGCCAAGCTCGATGGCACGGTGAATGGTACGTATCGACTCGTCCTCGCTGCCCTGCCCGATATTGTAGTATCCAGACATCGACATCGCGCCGAGACCGATACGAGAGACTTCAAGATTACCGATTGATACTTTTTTCATTTCGTTTCCTTTGTTGATCCGCGATAGCGCAGATCAAGCAGTTCATTTTCTTGGGATTGCGCCGATCTGCTGGAGTACCGCAAACAAATCCAGCTGAGCCCGTTCTTCGACGATTTTTCCTTTCTTTAGGCGATAGAACGCCATGCTTTGCGCAGTCACCGGACGACCGGTTGCCGCAACACCTGCAAATGTTCCGCGATGAGTTCCTGTCATCGTGTAGCGAATAGCGACCGTGTCGCCGTCTGCGACCATCTGGTTCACCGTCCAAACCAAGTCAGGAAATGCTTCTTTGTTTGAGGCCACCAGACCGAGATAGGTCTTAAGCCCCTGCTGCTTTTGACCTGCGAAGTAAATGGTCACATCAGGACTGAGAAATTGCTCGGCTAGCTTGACATCGCCAGTTGGCAGGAACTCGTTGGTAAAACGTTGCATGATCCGCTTGTTTGACTCTGCTACCGACAACGTATGGCCGCTCTGCGAATCATGCACGGATGACGGTGATTGCACGGCAGCGGTGGACTCGCGCGAACATCCTGCCATCAGGATGGCAAGGGTCAGAATGAGCAGCGTAGGGCCGACTATTTTTTTGGTCACGGCGGATCTCTCTATGGTTATATACAGGCACCTGAATTGACTATCAAATCAATAGCAGCCAACTAATGCATGCGTCACGTTAAGTAATTATCGGAATTTCAGCAATCGATAGGAATCACAAACTGAAATTTCCAGTTTTACGACATGCATTTCTGGCTATTGCACATTAAATATGACGCGCAAACCAATCCAGCATGATCTCGGGATTATTCCCGAAATAGTTGTAGCCCTGGAAGCGCTGATCGGTTCCCTCTATCCAGAAAAGCTTTTTGTCTAGTGAGGAGAGCGTGTCGTAGATTTCTTGGACATTGGACGGCTTGGTTAGGAAATCGTCTCGCACTTGCGCGACAAGGGTTGGGATCGTTACTGCCTTTGCGTATTCCATCGGCCAGACGTCTGCAAGATGGAAGCCGGTACGCCGATGGAAGGCTGCGTCGAACAGCTGCAAACCATTGAGGATTTTGTGTGTCTCGACCGCTTTTTCGACGAAAACAGCAGGTGTTACAGGCTGCAATGCGATCATCGCCTTGACATGCCTGAACTCCTCCGGATGCTTCTTCATGCCAACAATCGTCGCATTCGCACCAAGGCAGCGGCTATACAGTGCTATGCGCATACTCTTTGTGCCAGAACGCGACTTGGCGTAGCGCAGAGATCCGACTACATCCCTGTACTCAAGAACTCCATGACCGTTGACACCGCCGCTACCCATGCCGCTCCGGCCATGATTCCGGATGTCGTAGGCAATGATGTTATAGCCTGCTTCATGTAAGACCTTGTACTCAGGGAGGAAATTGACTTCGAAGCCTCCGAAGTTCTTCCACGGATCAAGATGACCTGGATAACCATAGCGATTGCATGGCATGGGGTGGTTGCAGATGATCAAGCGGTCGGACTTGGCTGGAATAAACCAGCCTTCCACGGTGACACCATCCATCGCAGGGAAGAATATCTCTTCGAACTCCATACCGTACTCATTTGGCCAACGCAGTATGGGCGTCCGCGTCGAATGCGCCATAAGATCGGCGAGTCCATCGATGAACTCTTGTGATCTGGCTGCTGCAGCGCTTGCATCGGGGGGGCTGTTCGGGCCCTGAGATGCAGCGGCCGATGCAGATAGTCCTGCTGCCACTGGCAATGCTGCCAGGCTTACTCCCATCTTCAGAAGGCGGCGGCGCCCCGCCAGACTGGTGTCCTGACCATGCTCAAGAACATCGCTTTGGTGGTCCATATCGGTCTGCTCAGTTGGAAGGACGGCTGCAAGACGCTAGTGTCCTGATCCAAGTGCTCCACTGTTTGCTCGTTCCACCCGAATGTTTGCCTAAAATGATGACCGCGCGCACCTAGAACGCATAGGGCACCGGCGCCACGCTAGACTGTCGGCGGGAAATCGCCAGGATCTTCTATGAATAGCAAGCCTCTTACGACATCACCCACTCTCGCCGCACTAGCTGAAACGATTTCCGGAATTGCCCATACCGATGGCGATCATTCGACAGCGACCCCTGGGCTAACAGTTCATCGACGAAATGCACCAACCAAGCCCTTGCACTGCATCTACACCCTCGCAATCGGTGTGGTCGTACAGGGTGCCAAGCAGGTCATGCAAGGCGAGGAGGTCATGACTTACTCCCCGGGGCAATCGATGCTTACAACAATCGACCTGCCGGTAATTTCCCACGTCACTCACGCGAGCATCCATTCCCCTTTCTTGGGCCTGATGCTGACACTCGATAGTCGCCTGATAGGCGAACTGGCTTCTGAGATGGAACTGCCAGTGCGCATGAAGGAAGAAGCGTTCCGCACGATCTCCATTGAAACTCTGGATGACCCCTTGGTCGACGCACTCAATCGGTTGCTCCGCTTACAAAAAGAACCAATGCTGCTGCCGCTGCTAGCGCCTCTCATTCAGAGGGAAATCACTGCACGCTTGATGGCCGGGCCGCATGCTCCGCACTTGCATCACCTCGCAACAACCGGCTCACCAAGTCAGCATATCGCCAAAGCAGTTGCCTGGCTCAAGCAAAATTTTACAAGAACGCTGCAAATGGACGACTTAGCAGCACGTGCGCACATGAGTGCCTCGACGTTCCGCTTGCACTTCCGAGCGATCACGGGAACCAGTCCACTGCAGTATCAAAAGCAGCTACGTCTTCAAGAGGCTCGCCAGTTGATGCTTAATCAGAACGTCGATGCAAGCAACGCGGCCAGCCTAGTGGGCTATGAGAGCGCTTCTCAATTTAGCCGGGAATACAGCAGGCTATTCGGGGCCCCGCCTCAGCAAGATGCAAAGCGCCTGCGCCTTAGCTAGAACGATGAGCAAGTTCTCATGAGCTTACGTCAAGATTTCATTTCAAATCAAATTAGGCAATAAATTCACCTGATTAGGCAACTCTTTGCATGCCGGGCAGAACATGCTTGAAGCATTACTGAAGTCTCGATGCCTGAATGCCAGTTGGCATCGCTTTGTGGCTTTGGGAAAAAGCCAGCACGAAGGGAGAGGCCAGCATGACAGATCGAAAAAGACTTCAGCTCAGCATCAATGGTGAGCGTAAGACATTTGAGCTTGATACGCGGACCACGCTGCTTGACGCACTTCGAGAATTTGCCGCTCTTCCTGGCACCAAGAAAGGATGCGACCAAGGACAATGCGGTGCCTGCACCGTACATATTGACGGCCAACGCGTGTTGAGCTGCCTGACTCTTGCGGCGCAAGTCGAAGGGCGGGAGGTAACCACGATTGAAGGACTCGCGCCTTCGGACGGTGCATTGCATGTCGTACAGGCAGCATTCGTCGAATTCGATGCGTTTCAGTGCGGTTATTGCACCCCTGGACAGATCATGTCAGCCGTCGCCTGCATTCGTGACGGCCACACGGGTTCTGATGATGAAATTCGCGAATACATGAGCGGAAATATATGCCGCTGTGGCGCTTACCCACATATCGTCACCGCAGTGCGCGCGGCAGCGGCGCGTCTACAGGAGCGCAGCGCATGAAGACGTTCGACTATGTCAGGACCGACGATGTGAGTGAGGCACGCCAGCAGGCCAGTAAGCCGGCAACCAAGTTCCTGGCGGGTGGCACCACCTTGTTGGATCTGATGAAGTGCGGCGTCGAACGCCCTGCGCGGTTGGTCGACATCAGTCGGTTGCGGGGTTTGAGTGAGATCAATCTGGATGACAGGCGGATCCGGATCGGTGCTACAGCCAAGATGAGCCAAGTAGCCGCCGACGCGCAGATCAAGAAAAAAGCGCCTGTTCTCAGCGAAGCCTTGTGGCGCGCAGCATCACCTCAGCTGCGCAATATGGCCTCCATTGGCGGAAACCTCCTGCAGCGCACACGCTGCAGCTACTTTCGTGATCCTGCCGCTTATCCCGCATGCAACAAGCGCTCACCAGGATCAGGTTGTGCAGCGCTAGACGGCGTAAATCGTCAGCACGCGGTGTTGGGGGCTAGCGAAGCCTGCATTGCGATTTATCCCGGCGATCTGGCGGTAGCATTGGTGGCATTCGACGCGACAGTCCGTATTCGTGGCAACACCGAACGAACCGTGCTGGCGGATGACTTCTATCGGTTGCCTGGCCTCACTCCTCAGATCGAACATGACCTCTCGCCCGGCGAGATGATCATTGAAATAGATGTGCCAATCGTGCCGGCTCTGAAGCACTCGCACTACTTGAAGGTGCGTGACCGCGCGTCCTACGAGTTCGCTGCTGCAAGCGCCGCAGTTGGGATCGAGCTAGAAAGCGATGGACGCACGATTCGCGATGTTCGTATCGCATTGGGCGGTGTGGGCACCAAGCCGTGGCGTGCGCGCGCAGTCGAGCAGGCTCTGATTGGTAAGACTTTCTCCGAGCCGATGCTCCGTGAAGCAGCCAAGCACTCAATCGATGGCGCGGAAGCACGAGAACATAATGGCTACAAGATCACCCTGGCACCACGCGTAGTAGCGAGGGCACTGATGACTGCCGGAGGCCTAGCATGAGTTATTTTTTTCATCAGAAAATCAAGCGTCGCACATTGCTCAAGACTGCGGCAGCGGGCTCTGCTGTCGGCTATGGCGGGCTGGCCCTTTCGGTGCCGTCGAGTGAAATTTCTCCAGTCGTAGGCAAAGAGCCTAAGGGTGCACTTGGCGAGCGCGCCTCACGAAAGGATGGTGGGTTGAAGGTACGTGGAAAGGCTCGCTATGCCATCGAGCATGCGCTAGAAGGAATGCTTTACGGCGTAGCAGTACAATCAACCGTTGCCGCCGGACGCATCACCTTGATTGATGTCGCTCGGGCCGAACGCGCTCCGGGCGTCGTAGCGGTGTATACACATCGCAATCGCCTTGATATCCGCCCGGCAGTTCCTTTCATGAAAGGGGGATCTGCTACTGAGGCGTTCGTACCTCTGCAAGACGATCAAGTGCGCTGGAACGGTCAGCACATCGCATTGGTGGTGGCCAAGACGTTCGAGCAGGCAACCGAGGCCGCAAGTCTGGTACAGGTCAGCTACACGCAGACCAATGCAATCATCAATCCTGATGACAAGCGTGCCAAACCACAACCGATGAGCGATCTGCAAGTGAAGTGGGGGGATGCCGAATCCGCTATGGCAACTGCTGTAGTGACCATTGATGAGGTGTATACGACGCCCCGCGAATACAACGTTCCAATGGAGCCGCATGCTTGCATTGCGCACTGGAACAACGATGCACTGACTGTCTATGAATCGAGTCAGTGGGTCGGTGGCGCGCGCAATGTAATTGCCCAGTGGATGGGTGTGGAAATGGACAAGGTTCGCGTTGTCTCGCCATTCATCGGAGGCGGCTTCGGCTGCAAGATTGCGCCTCACCCACATGTCGCAATGACCTGCGCCGCCGCCAGAGTATTGGAACGCCCGGTGAAAGTTGCGCTGACGCGCCCGCAGACATTCACCGGATACGGTGGACGTCCACGCACGGGGCAGAAGCTGGCTTTGGGGGCTACAGCGCAAGGCTCACTTGTTTCGGTGGTCCATGACGGATGGAACGAGACAGCAATCGACGATGTCCATCTGGAACCCACCAATGTGGTGACTGCGCTCATGTATGCGTCACCTCATCTACTGGCTCGCCATAGCGTAATTCCTGTCAACACCGTGAACCCAGGGTGGATGAGGGCGCCTGGTGAGAATGTCAGCGCATTCGCCCTTGAAACCGCCATGGACGAACTGGCATACAAACTCGGTCTAGATCCGGTGGAGCTGCGCCTACGCAATTGGGCTGACCAGGACCCCAAGGCCAATATTCCTTGGTCGTCACGTCGTCTGCGCGAGGGATATGCAGCCGGTGCCGCTGCATTTGGCTGGGCAAAGCGCAATCCGGTACCGCGCTCGATGCGCGAAGGGCGTGAGCTGATTGGCTGGGGAATGGCTGCAGGCACCTACCCTGTCTGGCGCACGCCGAGTGAAGCTAAGATTGTGATCCACAAAGATGGGCAGATAGAGGTACTCAGCGGGGGCACGGATCTTGGTACAGGGACCTACACGATACTTGCGCAGACCGCAGCAGAGGTATTGGACGTGCCGACCAGTGCCGTGAGGGTCAGCCTTGGCGATACGGACCTCCCTCGCGCTGCGGTTGCCGGCGGCTCTCAGCTGGCTAATAACCTTACTGGGGCAGTGCATAAGGCGGCGGTTCTCGCGCGCAGCGAAGTGTTGAGAGTCGCAACGACCGATGCCAATTCCCCCTTGTACGGCATGGATATCGGCAAGCTTGTCTTTAAAAACGGACGCATCAAACCATCGCAACGACCTGGCGATGGAATTGCATTAGCTGACTTGTTGAAAGCCTTGGGCAGGGATCGCTTTGAAATTTCAGCGGACACCTTCAAAGCAGATTCGACCGAAGCTGACCGTGATGCAGCCGCCCACAGTTTCAGCCAGATGCTGCCCACCACAACAGGGGGTGTATCTGCGCACAGTTGGGGTGTGCACTTCGTGGAGGTACGAGTGGATGAAGACTTCGGTACGGTTCGCGTAAAGCGGATGGTAGCGGCCTTCGACAGTGGAAAACTCTACAACCCCAAGCTAGCCGAGAGTCAATGGATCGGCGGCATGATCATGGGTATAGGACAGGCCCTGCTCGAAGAGGGGCACATTGATGATAGGGATGGACGAGTTGTCAACGCCAACCTCGCCGACTACGCGGTGCCAGTTAACGCGGACGTTCCCGAGATCGTCACCATCGATGTCGGCTTGCCCGACTTCAAGGCCAGTGCGCTTGGAGGCAAGGCGGTGGGCGAACTTGGAATCGTTGGCGTCGCGGCGGCCATCGGTAACGCTGTCTATCACGCAACCGGCAAGCGCATACGCGACCTGCCGATCACGATGGACAAGCTGCTTGCATGATGCCCCTTCTTGTAACACTAGGAGGCAGCGGTCACGTCAAGAATCGATACTCTTATCGATGTCATGGGCTTGTACTTGACGTTCATTGCAACAGTACACGCTTGGCTATACCCATGGTTCTACCCCGGTGAGCACGCGACTGGCAACGAGCGCCACCCCGGCGCCGTTAGGACTGGAGTGGCCGGCTTGGCCCCACTACGCCTTGCAAGAAGATTTGCTGCCAATCCTCAGAGAATGGCATGCGATAGGTCGGCGGGTCGCACTCGCAACCTTGATAGAGGTTCATGGCTCATCACCACGGCAGTTGGGTAGCCAGATGATCGTCAGCGATCATGGGCATGTGGCGGGATATGTCTCTGGCGGCTGCGTGGAGGCAGCGGTTGCCCAGGAAGCAATACGTGCGCTGCATGACGGATCGCCACGCTTGCTAGACTATGGCCACGGTAGCGAGGTCATGGACATCCAACTGAGCTGTGGTGGCCGGATTGGCATCCTAGTCTGCCCACTCAATGATTTGAATGTCCATCTGGCACGATGGCTCGACGCTCGCCAGCAACGAAATCTCTTCTATGCTGCACTTGATCGTAGCACCGGCGGATTGCGTTACCCATCTTCACCAAGCCAACTGCATACCAACGAATTTCTGCTGACTTATCGACCACCGCCACGGTTGATTCTTGTGGGTTCAGACCCAGCAGTGCTCGCGCTGGTCACGCTGGCCCGCCAGATGGAGATCGAGCTTCGCGTATTACGTCCGCATGGCCCGAGTGAGCCACCTCCTGGCCTTCCCCATTCACATTACGACCGGCGTGCTCTTGGCGAAGCATTGGTGGATCTCGTACTGGACGCCAATTGCGCTTTGTACAGCCTCACCCACGATAACGAACTGGACCTACAGGTTGCGCGCCATGGGTTGGCTTCAGTCGCCGCCTGCGTTGGCATCCTGGGCAGTCGCCAAAAAAAAGAAACGCGCCTACGCGCGCTCCGTGAGCTCGGTCATGACGAACAATCTCTGGCACGTCTGCGGCTTCCTGCTGGTTGGCGTCTCGGTCATTCGTCTCCTCACTCCATCGCTGTCGGGATAATTGCAGAAACACTCGAAGCGATTGTCGGCGCAGCTGGGCATGGCTGCGACTGAGAGAGTTTTAGCGGGTCATCTTGCGGATTTCTCTGCGTGAGTCGCCAGAGCGACTCACGCAACCGGTATCAGCATGCTGAGATTAAGTCGTGACAAGTGTCTCTAAAGCCATGAATTACCGGTACTACCTTATACCAACCTTGTAGAGCGAGGAGATTTTTGTTGAAAGCATATCGATTGAATGACTTCACCGGCACAAAGGACCTTGTGCAAGTAGCCGAAGCAATTCCACGTCCCCAGCGGGGTGAGGTGCTGATTGGTGTCCGCGCCGTATCGCTCAACTTTCGGGACATAGCGATGCTACGCAACCAGTATCCTGTTCCACATCTCAAAGGTCTTATTCCAACCAGCGACGCAGCAGGCGAAGTGGTTGACGTCGGGGAAGACGTTTATAGATTCGCAGTGGGCGATCGGGTCATGAGCGTCTTTCATCCCGCTTGGCACGGGGGACGCCTGCCAACGAATGTCAATCGTCAGGCATACGGTGCCGCATCCAATGGATGGCTAGTGGAATACAAAGTTGTTAACCAGGAAGATCTGGTTGCTATTCCTGAAAACCTTTCCTACGAGGAAGCAGCAACACTTCCCTGCGCTGCTCTTACTGCCTGGAGCGCACTTACATTAGGTGAGCCTATTCGAGCAGGACACTCGGTCCTAATTCAAGGTACCGGTGGAGTTTCGATCTTTGGGCTACAGCTGGCCAAAAGTCTGGGAGCGACAGTTATCGCTACAACTTCCAGCTCTAAGAAGGCTGAACATTTGAAGCAATTGGGAGCAGATGAAGTTATTAATTACGTCACCGACCCGAAGTGGGGCTCTTCCGTAAGAGCTCTTACCGGCGGCAATGGCGTTGATCGAGTCATTGAGGTAGGCGGACCAGGCACGATCAATGAGAGCTTGGTCGCCGTACGCTTTGGCGGGGAGATATCGGCAATCGGCTTCCTCAACGGCGAAGATCGCAAGATCGATTTTTTTACACTCTTCGGAAGTGGAGCTACCTTCAGACACATCTCGGTTGGTAGCCGTGAAGGCCTCGAAGATCTTTTGTCTGCTGTCTCGATGTCAAATATTAGACCGGTGATCGATCGTGTATTTGATTTCGAAGATGCACGCGATGCTTTTTCTTACGTCGATCAAGGCTCACACTTCGGCAAAGTAGTCATTCGCCTTCCTCATAGCTAGGAACCAGTGACTTACTCATCTGCAATTGTCTTAATGATGAGAATTACATGAATCGCAGACGTCTAACACCCCCCTTACAGCAACCGGTAAATGAGTGAGGCCTGCTAGACACCGATCACAGCTATGATAGAGGGTGTGGAACTTCCCAGCCCTCTAAAAATATTCTCTACGTATTCGCTTATAGACTTTCATCCTGAAGCCAATCAATCCAATTTTTCAGAATTAGCGAAGACCTGCAGTCGAGAATTTTCAGGGTCTGGGGGCATGAATAACTTGCAAGAATGATCACCTGCATCGCAAAGCGCTGAATTTATTGACTTTTAATTGAACGTTAAAAACGGTCAACTCAACCGAAGTCTGCGGATATCCTTCAATGGAGGAGCTCCAAATAGGCGAGCATATTCACGACTGAATTGAGAAGGACTTTCATAACCCACACGTATGCCGGCCACGCCAGCGTCCATCTCTTCATTCAACATAAGCTGGCGCGCCTCCTGAAGCCGTAGCTGCTTCTGATACTGCAAAGGACTCATGCTGGCGATTTCGCGGAAATGCTGCCGAAATGTTGAGGGGCTCATGTTTGCAGATGAAGCCAGCTCCTCCATGCTAAAGGAGCGGTGGAAATTTTGTTTGAGCCAACCCATTACCCGAGCGATTTGTTGACTAGGCGTTCCGGAGGCGACGACATGCCGCAAATGCGGACCATGCGGCCCAGTGAGAAGGCGTACCGTAAGTTCGCGCCGTATCAGTGGTGCAAGTGAATTTATAAGACGTGGTTCGGAGGCCAACTTGATCAGGCGGAGCAACGCGTCGACTAGAGGAGCATCGAGAGGCTGCAACGATATAGGACGATAGGCAAAGTTCTTCGGCAGAGGGTGAAGATCGAGGCAAGCCACCTCCTCCAACACCATCTGCGCGTCCAAGCCTATAAGCATGCCGAGAAAAGGCTCCTCTCGCGTAGCCGACGAAACGTGCGTAACGACAGGAAGGTCAACTGTAGTAAGCAGAGAATTTCCAGGAGCAAAATCAAACACCTCTTCACCAAGCATCACCTGCTTGCCACCTTGAAGAGTTAATCCCAAGCCAAGGCCATAAATACATGGCATCGGCATCGCAGGCGCACTCCTGCGATGGACACTGAGTCCAGGTAGTGAAGTAGGAAAATCTCCATCACTTTGGGCAATACTAGCAGCGGCTTGAACAATTGTGGCCGGCAGTTTCACCATTGTCTGAAAGTCTGATTTCATGCATACCGGCTGAATTTTGAATTACTGACAGCTTCGACTCGTTCTCTCCGGCCGTCAACTAGGCTTCCTGGACATTCGTTACTTTAGGCAATTTATTCGACAGATAAGGCAAACTGCCCAGAGAATTTTCCTACCAGCTAATGCGGCGTGAAACGAGCCCATCCGCTTTCTTGCATTGTGATTTTGCCATCATTAGCAAGTCGGACCATGATGCCCGCTTCCCACCAGAAGCACCTAGAGCCCCTTACCCTTAGCTTACTTGCCGTTGTGTCCGTAGACCTTCTAAATAATCAGCCCATGCCTGCATCATCTTCTTGCGCTCTGGCAGGTGCGCCGTGCGGTTGTAGGCTCGCCCCAATGGATCACGCACTGCATGCGCGAGCTGATGCTCGATATAGTCTGGACGAAACCCCAGAACTTCATCGAGCACGGTCCGCGCCATCGCACGAAAGCCGTGACCTACAATGGTTTCGCCATCGAAACCCAAATTGCGAAGCGCGGCATTGACCGTGTTCTCGCTCATGGGGCGATCGGCGCTACGCACGCCGGGAAACACGTAGTCGCTGCGCTTGGTGAGTGGCCATAGTTCTTCAAGCACTGCCACTGCTTGTGCGGACAAAGGAACAACGTGCGCGGTCTTGGTCTTGCTAGTGACGTAGCGCCACTCACCGGCTTCCAAGTCGATATCCGTCCACTTTGCCTGCCGCAGTTCGCCAGGGCGCACAAAAAGCATGGGGGCAAGCTTGAGGGCCGCGCAAGTCACAGGCGAGCCCTGGTAGGCCCACAGCGCGCGCAGAAGCTCACCAATTCGCGCAGGCTCGGTCAGGCTTGCGAAATGCTTGGTTTGCGGCTGCTCCAATGCACCTACAAGGTCTTCAGCAGGATTTCGCTGAGCCCTGCCCGTCGCAATTGCATACCGGAAAACTCGTCCTGCATGAGACCGTGCCCGGTGGGCAGTCTCCACCACGCCCCTCTGTTCCAACTTCCTTAGAGCAGCCAGAAGAATGGGAGCACTGACATCAGTGATAGGCATATCAGCAATAAAAGCCAAATCCTTTTCAATTAGACGGCGCTCTCGCTTTACCGAACCTGGACCTAGCCCTTCCTTCGCTCGTTTAGCCAACAGCTCAAGCCCAATGGTTCCGAACGTAGTGTTCAAGCGCTCGGCTTGGACGGCTCGCTCAATCCGAGCGACATTGGCTGGGTTAGCTCCACCCTTCAGCAGCATGCGTAGCTTGTCGCGCTCTGCACGAGCCTGCATCAGTGAAAGCGCCGGGTACTCGTCGATGGTCACCATGCTTGGCTTACCTGCATACCGGTAGCGATACCGCCAAACCTTTGCACCAGTGGTACGCACCTCAATGCACAAACCGTTTGAGTCAGCTACCCGAAAGGCAGCATCCCTAGGTTTAAGCGCGCGAAGCTTTGTATCTGTAAGCATGTGGAGTCAGGCACCTGTGAGTCGGGCAGGCAAGATGCGATGGAACGACTCACAGCCCGACTCACTTCACACATGGATGCAGCTGGATCCAGCTGGACCTTGCAAGACCAAATACAAACGTTTTTCAGGGGACTTCTTGAACCTTCCGGACTATATCGGACGTTCTTGAACCGGAATTTGGTGGGCCCACCAGGATTCGAACCTGGAACCAAAGGATTATGAGTCCTCTGCTCTAACCGTTGAGCTATAGGCCCGGCAGGGTGGGTGGCGAGATGCGGGGCATGTCGGACCGTCCAGCTGAGGCGAAAGTTTACCTGTCCGCGCGCGTCGCTGTCTGCTGACATCAGGCATCGATGAGGAGAAGCGCCCGCACCCACCCGTGCCCGTGCATGCCCACAAAAAAAGCCCGGCGCGAGCCGGACTTCTAAATTTGTATGCGATCAGTGCGCTTTGCGCACCATTCGCGGTAGACGACCCGGATCGACAAGCACCTCAGCAATCCCGAATCCCCACTCCCCAATCCCGGCTACTAAGCCACCTCAAGCTGCGCATCGACCAATTGCCGGCCTGCGCGGAATCCCTGCGCGATGGCTTCCTGGTACGTCTCCCAGCCCGGTTCCCGGCCACCGATGCGTGGCTGGCGTTTGCCGCCCAGTGCATACACGTCGACCCATAGCGTCCACCTGGCGCCCGGGGACGCCTGCTCGGTGCGTACGCGAATCTCGTGCTCGCGGTATGTGGTGGTTTCAAAGCGGCTTTGCCTGCTCATACGACGGCCTCGTTTCCATTCGTCCATCAACTTAGAAGCCACGGCTAGAACGTCACGTGAGTCAGGCAGAAACATCGGCTTCATGTTGCGCCGCTGTCTGGCTTCGTCGCCGGGGCGTGAATGTCGCCTGCGCCATCCCCGGCGCATTGGTGCTTCGGCGACGTCCACCCGGCCAAGCATAGCTCGCGGCATGCCCCACAACGCAACAGCCCCGCATGTGCGGGGCTGTCGTGTGATCACTGCACCGATACGGCTACCGGATCAGTCGATGTCCAGGAACGAGCGCAGCTGTTCCGAACGGCTCGGGTGACGCAGTTTGCGCAACGCCTTGGCCTCTATCTGACGAATCCGCTCGCGGGTGACGTCGAACTGCTTGCCCACTTCTTCCAGCGTGTGATCGGTATTCATGTCGATACCGAAGCGCATCCGCAGCACCTTGGCCTCGCGCGGGGTCAGCCCTGCCAACACGTCCCGCACCGTCTCGGAGAGATTGATGTTGGTGGTGTTGTCGATCGGGGACTCCACGTTGGTGTCCTCGATGAAGTCGCCCAGATGCGAATCCTCGTCGTCGCCGATCGGGGTTTCCATCGAGATCGGCTCCTTGGCGATCTTCATCACCTTGCGGATCTTGTCCTCGGGCATGTCCATTTCCTTGGCCAGCTCCTCCGGCGTGGCCTCGCGGCCGAACTGCTGGAGCATCTGGCGGGAAATGCGGTTCAACTTGTTGATCGTTTCGATCATGTGCACCGGAATACGGATGGTGCGCGCCTGATCGGCGATCGAACGGGTGATGGCCTGACGGATCCACCACGTTGCATACGTCGAGAACTTGTAACCGCGGCGGTATTCGAACTTGTCCACGGCCTTCATCAGGCCGATGTTGCCTTCCTGGATCAGGTCGAGGAACTGCAGGCCGCGGTTGGTGTACTTCTTGGCGATGGAGATGACCAGGCGCAGGTTGGCCTCGACCATTTCCTTCTTGGCCTTGCGTGCCTTGGCTTCGCCATAGGCCATCGCGCGGCTGATCTCCTTGATCTCGCCCAGGGTCAGGTAGTTGGCCTTCTCCATCTCGATCGAGCCCTGCTGCTCGGAGACGATCTGGTCCTTGACGTCGCGCAGCGCCGACGACCACTTCTGCTTGCGCTTGAGTGCGTCTTCCACCCATTCCAGGTTGGTCTGGTTGCCTTCCCAGGAACGAATGAAATCCTTGCGCGGCATGCGTGCCACAGTGGTGGCCAGGTGCAGCACCTTGCGCTCGTGATCCTTGATGCCGTTGACCACGCCACGCAGCTGGGTAACCAGCGCATCGGTCAGCGGCAGCGGCAGCTTGAGCGTGGTGAAGATGGCGGCCATGTCCTCGCGCGCCTTGACCACCAGCTTGTGCTCGGCGCCGTTCTTGGCATAGATCTTCTTGAACTTGGCGTATTCGTTGGCCAGGTTCTCCATGCGCGTGGCCACTTCCACCGGGTCCGGACCGGTCGGGCCGGCCTCTTCCTCGGCAGCGTCGTCATCGCCGTCTTCGTCGTCGTCTTCATCGACCGCGTCTTCGTCGACCGCGACCGGGCCGGCGGCGGCCAGCGCAGCGGCGGCGGCGTCGGCTTCTTCGATTAGGTCGTTGAAGCCGACCACGATCTCGGCCAGACGCTTCTTGCCTTCCTTGTGCGCTTCGTAATCGGCCAGCAGCATTTCGGTCGACAGCGGGAACACACCCAGCGCTGCCTGGACCTGGCTCAGGCCTTCTTCGATACGCTTGGCGATGGCGATTTCGCCTTCGCGGGTCAGCAGCTCGACCGTGCCCATTTCGCGCATGTACATGCGCACCGGGTCGGTGGTGCGGCCACCTTCGGTGTCGAGCGCGGTCAACGCGGCGGCAGCTTCTTCGGCTGCGGTGTCGTCAACCTCGCGGTTGCCGGTGTTGCCATCGTTGAGCAACAGGGTTTCAGCATCGGGCGCAACTTCATGGACATCGATGCCCATGCCGTTGATCATGCTGATGATGTCTTCGATCTGCTCCGGGTCGACCAGGTCGTCGGGCAGGTGGTCATTGACTTCGGCGTAGGTCAGATAGCCCTGTTCCAGGCCCTTGCTGATCAGTAGCTTGATGTCGGATTGCTGGGCAGGACGTTCGTTGGCCATGAGTGCTCGCGCCACCGGCTTTGAGATTGGAAAGAGAACCTAGCATTATACCAGCGTGAAGCCCGGTCTGCCGGATTCAAGACAGGACCGCTGGTGGACGTGGGTTTCTAGGGTCTGAGGAGGAAGGTCACCGGGCCATCGTTGACCAGGTCGACAACCATATGGGCACCAAAGCGCCCGGTTTCCACCCCGCCGCGATGTTTTTGCCGGCAGATCGCCACCAATTGATTGAACGCCCGTTCAGCCTCCAACGGCGGCGCCGCCGTGCTGAAGCCGGGGCGATTGCCGGAACTGGTGTCCGCGGCCAGGGTGAACTGGCTGACCAGCAGCAGGCCGCCGCCGGTGTCGGTGAGTGAGCGGTTCATCTTGCCGGCGTCGTCGGCAAACACGCGGTAGCCGAGCAGGCGCTCGGCCAGGCGCCGGATCTGCGCGTCGCAGTCGCCGGGCTCGACCCCGACCAGGGCCAGCAGCCCGGGACCGATCTGCCCGACGGTCTGCGCATCGACCGTGACGGCGGCGCGGGTGACACGTTGGATCAGCGCAAGCATGGGCACTCTCCGGCAGCAAACTGTGCCGCGCAGCATGCCCAGCACGGTTGGCACTGTCACGCGCGGGTCATCGCCGGCCGCGCTGTTTAGAATTGCGCGCATGAAACCCGATGTTCGCGCTCGCCTGCTCTACGCCACCGCCGCCACCGTGGGCCGCCTGCCGTGGCCGCTGCTCAAACGTGTGGCCGACGCGCTGGCCTGGAGCTGGCGCAAGCTCAATGCGCGCGAGGCGCGCGTAGCACGCCGCAACCTGGAACTGGCGTACCCGGAACTGGATGCCGGCCAGCGCGCGCAGCTGCATGCGCAGGTGCTGCGGTCGACCGCGCGGCAGACGCTGGAAGTGCTGCGCACCTGGACCCGCCCGCCGGCCGAGAACCTGGCGCGACTGCAACGCAATGGCCAGGCCCTCTACGATGCCGCACTGGCTTCCGGGCGTGGTGTCATCGTGGCCGCGCCGCACTTCGGCAACTGGGAGCTGCTCAACCAGTGGCTGTCCGAACGCGGGCCGATCGCCATCGTGTATCGCCCACCGGAATCGGACGCGGTGGACGGCTTCCTGCAACTGGCCCGCGGCGGCGACAACGTGCGCCAGGTACGTGCCGAAGGCCCGGCGGTGCGGCAGTTGTTCAAGGTGCTCAAGGATGGCGGCGCGGTCGGCATCCTGCCCGACCAGCAGCCGAAAATGGGCGATGGCGTGTTTGCGCCGTTCTTCGGCATCCCCGCCCTGACCATGACCCTGGTCAACCGACTGGCCGAGCGCACCGGCGCGATCGTGCTGTATGGCTGGTGCGAACGTGCCGGTGGCGACCTGCAATTCGCGCTGCATGTGCAGCCGGCCGACCCGGCAGTGGCCGACGCCGACCCGGTGCGCGCCGCCAGCGCGCTCAACGCGGGTATCGAACAGATCGCCCGGCGCGACCCGGCGCAATACCAGTGGACCTACAAGCGCTACACGCTGCGCCCGCCGGGCAGCGGCGAGCCCAATCCGTATGCGACCGAGCGGCATCCGCACTGACGCCGGCTGGCTGAAGACGGATCCGCCTGCGCATAGCGCGGCGTTGCCGGCGGCTCAATCGTCGTGCGGATCGGCTGGCGTGGCGAGGATGCGCTGATAGAACGCCAGGTCCAGCCAACGGCCGAACTTGAAACCGGCCTCGCGCACGGTGCCGGCATGGGTGAAGCCGAATTGTTCGTGCAGGGCGATGCTGGCCTGATTGCTGGCATCGATGCCGCCGACCAGCACATGCACGCCGCGCTGTTGCGCCGCCGCGATCACGCCCTGCAACAGCAGGCGTCCGAGCCCCCTGCCGCGGTGGTCGCGGTGCACGTAGATCGAATGCTCCACGCTGTACTTGAACGCCGGCCAGGCGCGGAAGGTGCCGTAGCTGGCGAACCCCATCAGGCTGCCGTCGGCAGCTTCCACCCCGATCACCGGAAAGCCGCCCGCACGCTTGGTCGCAAACCAGCCGACCATGCTCTCCGGTGGCCGCGGCTTGTAGTCGTACAACGCGGTCGAGTTGGCGATGGCGTCGTTGAAGATCTCCAGGATGGCGCTGGCGTGGCGGTCTTCGCTGCAGTCGATAAGAGACATGGGGTCCGATGCGGGCAGAGGGTCTTGGGATTAAAAGGCATTGCCGGGCGATGAACAACGCAGCCGGCATGCAACCAATCCGCGCCTGCCGCGCAACTCAAACGGCGGGCGCTGGATGCAGCGTTCCACCCGGCCGTGGCGACTGGCGCTTGCGAACCACGCGACAATGGCCGCACGCGGCAGGCAACGGCCGCGGCGGCGTCCGCCTTGAAGCGGCCGTGGCAATCCCCATCTGGAGTCGTGCATGAGCAGCCCCGTCCCCTCCCCCAGCGCACAGGCCTTCGGTGATCCGGCCGCGATCCGTTGCGAGCGCGCCGCCTCCGAACTGCGCGCCGGCCGCCCGGTGCTGCTGACGGCGGCCAACGGGCAGGCGCGCGCGGTGCTGGCGCTGGATAGCAGCACCGCGCAGTCCTACGCGGCCTTCGCGCGTGCGGCGCAGGGGCGGCACTATCTGTTCGTCACCCCGACCCGCGCCCAGGTGCTGGGCCTGAGCGCGCCGCAGGGCGCACGCGTGGCGCTGGTCGACCACGACTACGACCAGCTCGCTGCCCTGGCCTACCTGCGCGATACCCCGGTACCGACGCAATGGACCCCGGGCGATGCGTTGGATGCCGGCGCGGTGGAAATCGCGCGGCTGGGACTGCTGCTGCCGGCGATGCTGGCCGTGGAACTGCACGACGCGGATGGCCACGCCGCCTTTGCCGGTTGCCAGTCGCTGGCACTGGACGATCTGGGCAGCGGTTGCGCCAAATCCGCCGCGGCCGGCTACGAGCTGGTCACCCGCACGCCGGTGCCGCTGCGCGGGCTGGGGATGAGCGAGTTCGTGGTGTTTCGCGGCGGGGTGGCGCAGCGCGACCAGGTGGCGATCGTGGTCGGCCAGCCCGACCTGTCGGCCGCAGTGCCGGTGCGCGTGCATTCCTCCTGCCTGACCGGCGATCTGTTCGGTTCGCTCAAATGCGATTGCGGCGACCAGCTGCGGCATGGCCTGGCCAAGCTGAAGGAGCTCGGCGGCGGCGTGCTGCTGTATCTGGACCAGGAAGGCCGCGGCACCGGCATCGCCGCCAAGATGCGCGCGTACGGTTACCAGCACGCCGGCCTGGACACCATCGATGCCGATGCGCAGCTGGGCTTCGGCCCGGACGAGCGCCGCTACGGCAGTGCGGTGGCGATGCTGCGCGGCCTGGGCATCGGCCGG
This sequence comes from Xanthomonas sp. WHRI 7064, assembly GCF_040202355.2. Classification (NCBI taxonomy): domain Bacteria; kingdom Pseudomonadati; phylum Pseudomonadota; class Gammaproteobacteria; order Lysobacterales; family Lysobacteraceae; genus Xanthomonas; species Xanthomonas sp. WHRI 7064. The sequence goes on from NZ_CP167821.1 coordinate 4,243,100, forward strand.
ATCCGGCTGCTGACCAACAATCCCGCCAAGGCCGAGCGCCTGCGTGCGGCCGGCATCGCGGTCGAAGACCGCATCCCGGTGACCGGCGACATCACTCCGGAGAACGAGCAGTACCTGCGCACCAAGGCCGCGCGTGCCGGGCATGCGCTGGATGTGGATGCGCTGATTCTGGCCGCGCAGTAAGCGCCGCTGCGCCGGATGCGCCCGCCCGCGGCGCCCGGCTATGCTTGCGCACCGCTCCTGCAGGCCAACCTTGTGCACGACGCTCCACCGCCGCACCCCGAGGTCATCGTCGCTGCCGCTCCGGCACAGGTTCCGGCGGTGGACCACACCCAGTGGCAACCGCTACCGCAGCGCGGGGCGTATGTGGCCGGCGTCAACGGCGCGCTGGGCGGCGGATGTGCCGGGCTGATCGCGGCCGGCGTGACCGTCACCGTGCTGCACGCCTGGCATGACTGGCCGGTAGTGCTGGGCGTGACCGTGGTGGCCGCGCTGCTGGGTGCGTGGTTCGCGGTCAAACGGCATCGGCTCACCCACTGGAAACTCGACCAGCACGGCCTGGCGCTGCAACGCGGCCATCTGTGGCAGAGCGACACGCGCATCCCGATTTCGCGCGTGCAGCACGTGGACCTGCGCCGCGGCCCGATCGAACGCGCCACCCGGCTGACCACGCTGGTGGTGCATACCGCCGGCAGCCGGCTCAACGCGGTGGCCTTGTCCGGCCTGGATCAGGGCGATGCCGAACGCCTGCGCGACCGCCTCGCCCGCCAGCTCGATCACGACGACGACGCGCTGTGAGCGCCATCGAACACCGCGGCCAGGACGAGCAGCGCCTGCATCCGCTGTCGTGGGTGTTCGTGTTGTTGCAGCAGATCCGCCAGTTCCTGATTCCGCTGGCGGCCTTGGTGCTGTTCGGCAGCCGCGATGGCAGCCGCGACTCGGCCGACCACATCGCCACCGGCGTGGTGATGGCAGTGCTGGTGGCAATCTCGGTGCTGCGCTATTTCACCTATCGCTACCGCATCGGCACCGATGGCGTGGCGATCCGCAGCGGGCTGCTGGAACGCAGCCGGCGCGATATCCCGTTCGCGCGCATCCATAACGTGGTGGTGCATCAATCGCTGCTGCACCGGCTGGCCGGCGTGGCCGAGGTGCGCCTGGAATCGGCCGGCGGCCACAAGCCCGAAGCGGAAATGCGCGTGCTGCGGCTGGACCAGGCGCTGGCGCTGGAAGACCTGATCCGTCGCCGCACGCATGACGCCGATGCCAGCACGCCGCAGATCGAGGCCGACAGCAACACGCTACTGCGTCTGCCGCTGGGCGAAGTGGTCCGGCTGGGGCTGATCTCCAACCGCGGCATGGTGGTGGTGGCTGCCAGCTTCGGCGTGATCTACCAGATGATTCCGCGCCGCACGGTGTCCAACTTCGTCGAGCACAACGGCGAGCTGGCCTACCGCTACGTCAGCCAGATCCATCCGGGGGAGGCGGTGACCGCCGCGTTTGTGGTGCTGGGCGCCCTGGCCGTACTGGTCGCGATGCGCGCGCTGTCGGTGGCGCTGGCGGTGGCGCAGTACCACGGCTTTCATCTCAGCCAATCCGAGCGCCGCCTCACCGTGGAGCGCGGCCTGCTGACGCGGATCCGCAGCAGCGTGGCGCTGCGGCGCATCCAGTCGTGGACGCTGTACGAAAGCCGCCTGCATCGCCTGTTCGGTCGTCGCCAGTTGCGGGTGGAGACTGCCGTAGCCGGCAGCGCCGACCGCGAAGGCAGCGCATTGAAGGAGCTGGCGCCGATTGCCGACCCGCAGCGCTGCGATGCCTTGTTGCAGCGCCTGCTGCCGGGGATTGCCTGGCCGCCGGCACAGTGGCAGGCGATCGCCACGCATTGCTGGTGGCGCTTGAGTCTGCCCACGCTGTTGTTGCTGCTGCCGCTGGTGATCGGCCTGGCCTGGCAATTCGGCAACCAGGCGGCGTGGTTGCTGCTGTGGTTGCCGTGGAGCGCATTCAAGGCGCATCGCCAGGTGCACCGCATGGGCTACGCGGTGGATGCGCGGTTTGTCGCCGTGCGCGGCGGCTGGTGGAAACGCTGGTGGCGGCTGGCCGAGCTGGACAAGCTGCAGGCGCTGCAACTGCAACGCTCGCCGCTGGACCGTCTGTCCGGCACCGCAACGCTGTGGCTGGACACTGCCGGCGCCAGCGCGGCCGGCCCGGGGTTGCGGCTGCGCTTCGTGCCGTTGGCGCAGGCGCAGGCACTGCAAGCGCAGCTGAGTGCCGCGTTAGCGCGGCGCAAGCTGCGTTGGTGATTGGGAATCGGGATTGGGTGAAGTGCTGATTGGCAGCGGTATCTCGTCAACGCGCAACTCGCAGTGATCAGCGTTGTGCCGGGCCCCAGTATCCGAGTTCGCGGCGGATCTGCAGGCCTCGCCACACTGCGCCCAGCGGCTTGCGCCGCAGCGTGCCGAGCTTGCCGGCGATGAAGTCCTCGGTCGCTGCCATCACCCGCTCCGACGACTGCCCGTCGCGGTACGGGTGGATCGCGTCGGCATAATTGGCGAGCGCATTACGCAGCGACGCATCCGGCGCCAGCGCGCGCGCCAGCTGCTGCGGCAATTGCCCGGGCTGCTGGAAGTCCAGCATATGCGGCTGCGGCACGCGGTTGCGGAAGGTCACCACCGGTTTGTGCTGCACCACGAACTCGGACACGATCGACGAGGTATCCGACACCAGCACATCGGCCGCACGCTGCGCGGCCATCACTTCTTCGGGTTCGACAAAGCGGGCATGCGGCCCGGCCAGCGCGCGATAGCGATCGAACAGCTCCGGCGCGCACTTCGGATGCAGCGTCAGCAGCCAGTAATGCGCACCGCGTGCGATATCGGCGGCGATCTCGTCGTAGAGCGCGGGCGCAGCGCTCAAGCGCTCGGTAAACGTGGAGCCGAACAGGATCACCGGGCGCCCGTTGGCGGGCGCGCGCAGTGCAGCGCTGCGGCCGCCATCGTCGCGGAACACCGGGTCGAGCTTGGGCCAGCCGGTTTCGACCACGGCAAAATGCCCTTCGCGCTCGGCAAGCGCGCGAAACGGCGCCGTGGTGGCCGGGCCCTGCGTGCAATACAGATCGAACAATCCGCGCACGCGGAAGTGCCCGCGGTTGTCTTCGCGTTTCTGCACGTTGAACCCATGGAACAGCTGCACCTTGGCGCCCGCAATGAACGGCGGCACCCAGTTGGCCGCGCTGAACACCGCACGCGGACGCAACGCCAGCGCCTCAAGCAGGCCGACCTCGCGCACGTCCGGCAACACCAGCCCGCGTGCACCGCCCTCGAACCACGCCGACACAGCGTGCCCGCGGGCCTGTAATGCCTGCGCCAATGGCGCCAGAATAGGCAACGCGTAACGTTCCGTTGCGAACAGCAGGTATTGAGCCATCACATGTCCTCTTCGACCGCACCCGACGAACGGCCGCGCATCAGCGCCTGCATTATCGCGTTCAACGAGGCCGATCGCCTACGCGACTGCCTGCGCTCGCTGGCGTTCTGCGACGAGATCGTGGTGGTGGACTCCGGCTCCACCGACGCCACCGTGACGCTGGCCACCGCACACGGCGCACGCGTCCTGCAGCGCGCCTTCGATGGCTACCGCAGCCAGAAGGCGTTCTGCGTTGCGCAGGCCAGCCACGACTGGGTGCTGTGCCTGGACGCCGACGAACGCGTCAGCGATGCCTTGCGGGCGTCGATCGTTGCCGCGCGCGATGGCGGGTTTGCCAATGCGGCCGGCTATCGCTTCGCACGGCTGTCGGATTATTTCGGCCGGTTCCTGCGCCATGGCAATGCCTATCCGGATCGGGTGCTGCGCTTGTTCGATCGACGCCGCGGCGGCTGGCGCGGCAAGCGCGAGATCCACGAGGCGGCCAGTGTCGACGGTGCAGTGGTGACCCTGGCCGGCGATCTGATCCACTATCCGTACCGTTCGCTGGCGCAGCAACTGGCCAAGACCCAGCGCTACGCGCAGATGATGGCCGAGCACGAGCATGCGCGCGGCAAGCGTGCGACCTGGAGCAAGCTGGTGCTGGCGCCGGCCTGGCGCTTCTGGCGCGGCTACCTGCTGCGCGGCGGGTTTCGCGATGGCTGGCACGGGTTGATCTATGCCTACGTGCGCGCCAACTACGTGCGCCAGAAGACCATCATGCTGTGGCTGCTGCAGCACAACCAGCCGGTGCAGGACCCGCCGCGTGCGGACGAGCGGCGCGGCGACTGAGAGCGGTCAGCAACACGACTGCGCTCGCCGCTACGTCGGCGCAAGACGCGCTCGAAGCCGGCAGTCCACCACGTCAATTCCGGTGACGAGGGAATAACCCATCGCCACCGCAAGCCCGCTTGCTAGACCTTGTCGGCCGCTCGAGCCGGGAACTCCTGCGCCTGACGCGCTGCCAGCCCGACCAGCACACCGACTATCGCCGTGTAGAAGCTGGCCGACACCTGGTGCGCAAACATGGACTGGGTCAGCCCGCACAGCGCATAGCTCACCACGATCATCACCCCGGCCGCGGCCGGTCCGCGGAACTGGCGCTGGCCGCTGCGGCGATGCAGCCGCACGAAGATCCACAACGGCACCCCGTAGACCGCAAACAGCAGCAACAGGCCCGGCACGCCCTGGGTGGCGCCCCACTCGGCCAGATCGTTGTGCGCATGGCCCAGATGACAGCGCAGCAGCCAGGTGTCGCCGGCGCATACCGGCAGCTCGCGCATCGCATCGTCGAAGCGCCCGACGCCGATACCGGTGAGCGGATGCGCGCGCAAGGTGTCCCAGGCCACATGCAGGCGCTCGATCCGGGCACCGGCGGAGGAGTCGCTGTCGCCGACCTCATAGCGCTGCAGGTCGCTCTGCAATTCGCCCAGGCGCATCTGCTGGGTCAACGCCGGCACGCTGAGCACCACGCCGACCGCCAGCACCGCACTGCCGACGAAGGTCAGCAAGCGCATGCGTGCGCTCTGCCAGGGCGCGCCCCAGATCAGCACGCCCAAGGTCACCAGCAACGACAACCACACCCCGCGGCTGCCGCTGAGCACGATCACCACCACCGTGGCGATGGCCGCGCCCACCAGCCAGCGCACCTTGCCGAGCGGACGGCAAAACACCGCCACCACCAGCAGCATCAGCGCGATATCGGCAAATACAATCGCATTGGTCCAGCCTTCCGCGCGGTCGGCACCGTTCATCACCTGCAGCATGGCGATCAACATTGCCGCGAACACGCCGGCCAGCGCGCCACGCCATAGCCAGACCTGGCGCGGCTGCAGTGCGTACGCCCACACCGCCGCCCACGGCAGCACCAGGAAGCGCGAGCGGTTGTCGACATCGCGCAGCCCGTGTTCGAACAGCACGATCGACAACAGCGACATCGCGATCACCGCCGCGGCCAACCACCCCAGCGCGCGCAGCGACCAGGGGCGCATGACAACGCCTGCGCGCAGGCTGCGCCAACCCACCAGCGAGCCAAGCAACAGGCATAGCCCGAAGGGCAGCAACCCGCTCGGCATGCTGACCACCAACGCGGTCAACGCGAACACGCCCAGTTCGGCAATGCCCACACCTGCAGGTGATGCGATGGGGGCCGACGAGGAAAGCGCAGCGGGCTGGGTGGGCAAGGAATTCATTCAGACATCGGTGGCAACTGGGGGTGACATCGGGCGACGCGGGTCAGCGACGCCGGCCAAGCTAACGATGCCCCGCATGAATCCATGCTAGACAGCGGCCGGCGACGGCATTGACGGGCCGCCGATCGCGGCAGACACCTGCGCTGCGCCGGCTCATTCGGTGTCCAGGTTGCCCTGCTCCTGCGCTTCCACTGCCCGCTGCTCGGAGCTCGCCACGCAGCTGCCGTGCACGGCATCGGCCGGTACCAGCCACCAGCGACGACGATTGGCCACCCCCACCATTTGGCTGCGAGTGCGGTCCACGCAGGCCAGCAGCGCGGTCTCCTGCGCCATCAGCCAACGTCGATCGGGACGCTCTGCCTGCCAGGCCACCGCGCGCTGCAGCTGTTCTTCCCACGGCACCTTGAAGCCGAAGGTCTGCGCGGGGCGGTCGGCCATCAGCAGGTTCTGCTCTTTCCAGGCCACCAGCCCGAGCTGCGCGTCCGGGCCGATCCGGCGCCCGGCCTCGCGCATCACCGCGCCCGCCGAACTGGAGTCGTTGAAGATCGGATAGCAGACCAGGCCGAACGCCACCCACCACGCGCCTAGCAGCGATGCAGCGGCAAGCGCGGAGCGGCGCACCCGCAGCAGCAACAGGCTGGCCACGCCCCACAGACCGACCGCCAGCAGCAGCCAGCCGAGCGGGTCGGTGGCCTCGCTGCCGACCCCGCGGCTGTCCATGATCTTCTGCTCGAAGCCCGGATGCCCGATCAGCATCGCCGCGCCGCCGGCAGCGAAGGCCAGCGTCAGCAGCAGCACGAATCCGAACAGCAGCCGCTGCACCCCGGCGCGACGCAGCAGGCCTGCCGCCAGCGGCGCCAGCGCCAGGCAGAACATCGGCAGCGCCGGCAGGATGTACACATCGCGCTTGCCGCTGGGAATGGTGAAGAACACCAGCACCAGCAGCCACCAGGCCAGCGGCAACAGATAGCGCGCATCGCGTCGCTTGAGCCGGCGCCACCAGGCCGGGATCGCCCAGGGCAGCACCAGGATGGTCGGCAGCCACATCGTGGCCATGCCCTTGAAGTGGTACCAGACCGGCTGCGCGTGATCCCAGGAATTGGCGTAACGCTTGGCGGTCTGGCGCAGCAGGATATCGTTGAGATAGACGCGGTACTCGGGCTGGCCGGCAGTCAGCGCGGTCACCATCATCGGTACGAACCACAGCAGGATCGCAACGAAGAAGAACAGCGGCCCCAGCCAGAAACGCCGATCGCGCACATGCACGCGCACGCCCGGCCAGCCGCGCGCCGCCGCAATGCCGGCCGGGATCAGCATCAGCAGGGCGATGATGCCGACGCCCTTGGTAATCACGCCCAGCCCGGCGGCAAACCAGCCCAGCGTCCACCAGCGCCAGGCCGGCCCCAGCAGCAGATGGCGCAGCAACCCGTAATTGGCCAGGGTGATCCAGAACACCACCAGCGGATCGATCTGCGCCTTCTTGGCCTGGAAGGTGAAGTGCAGCGTGAACAGCAGCATCCACGCCGCATACGCGCCCACACGCCGGGTCCACAGGCGCCGCCCCAGGTCGTACACGCAGGCCAGCGTGCCCAACGCCGCCAGCAGCGACGGCAGCAGGAACGCCACCCGCCAGTTGCCCAGCAGCGTGTAGAACAGCGCCTGCAGCCACATCAGCATCGGCGGCTTGTCCGAGTACAGCTCGTTGCCGCGATGCGGGAACAACCAGTCGCCGCTCATCACCATTTGCTTGGCGACCAGTGCAAACCGCGGCTCGTCCGACGGCCAGGGGTCGCGCAGTCCCAGGCCGGCGCCGATTACCAGAACGGCGGTGATGGCCAGCAGCCAGAAATCCTTGGAAGCACGAGTCTTGAGCATGACGGGCGGCAGTGGATGCGAAGGTGGAGCGCCGGGATCAGCGCGCGGTCAGGACGCTTTTAGCAAAAGCGCGTAGAAAAAACCGTCGCAGTGCTGCTCGCCGGGGAAACGCTGACGTCCGGCACCGGCCGCATGACCGAATTGCGCGCCCAGCGGCTGCGCCTGTGCATCGGCAGTGCGTTGCAGGAATGCCTGCACCTGCGCCTGGTTCTCGCGCGCCAGCAGGGAACAGGTGGTGTAGAGCAGCTGCCCGCCCGGTCGCAGCGTGCGCCAGGTGGCATCGAGCAAGCGCGCCTGTAACGCGCACAAGACGTCGATATCGTCGGCACGGCGATGCAGCAGCACGTCGGGCTGACGGCGCACCACGCCGGTGGCCGAACACGGCGCATCCAGCAGCACCGCATCGTACGGCTGGCCGTCCCACCATGCGGCGTTATCGGCTGCGTCAGCGGTGTGCAAGGTCACCTGCGCGCCCGGCACGGTGCGCTGCAAGGTCTGCTGCACCCGCTCCAGCCGGCGCGCATCCACATCCAGCGCGGTGAGCTGCAGGCCCGGATGACGTTCCAGCAGATGCGCGGCCTTGCCGCCGGGCGCCGCGCAGGCATCGAGCACGCGTGCCGACGGCGCCAGCGCCAGCGCATCGGCAACCTGCTGGGCAGAGCCGTCCTGCACTGAGACATCGCCGTCGGCAAAGCCCGGCAACTGGCTCACTGGCACCGCCCCGTGCAGACGCACCGCATCCGGCAACAGCGCATCCGTGTCCGCGCCGATGCCCAGCGCGGCCAGCCGTGCGACATAGCCGGCCGGGTCGATCCGCGAGCGCTGCACGCGTAGCCACATCGGCGCCATCTGCGCGCTTGCCACGAAGATGCGTTCGGCCTGCTCGCCCCAATCGGCACGCAGTTGCTTGCGCAGCCAGGACGGCCAGCCCGCATCGGCGGACACCGCCGGAAACCCCTCGCGCTGGGCGCGCCGCAGGATCGCGTTGACCATGCCGGCCTGCCGCGGCCGGCCCAGCGCGCGGCACGCGTCCACGGTGGCCGACAAGGCCGCATGCGCGGGCAGCTGCAGCACGTCGAGCTGGGCGAAGCCGGCCATCAGCAGCGCTTTCAGTTCCGCATCGCGCGGCGGCAGCGGGCGTTCCAGCCACTGCCGCAATGCCACGTCATAGGCCGGGCGGCGGCGCAGCACCGCAAAGCAGATCGCCTCCACCAGCGCGCGGTCGCGTGGATCATCAAGACCGGGCAAGGTCGCGGCCAGTTCGGCCTTGAGCGAGCGGCCCTGGTCGAACACCGCCGTCAGCACCCGTGCCGCGGCCAGACGCGAGCCGACGCCCGCAGTTGCAGTCTCTGCCGACATCAGCGCAGCGCCGGCAGGTCGCGGCGCGCGTTGAGGTAGTCGGCAGCGGTGATCGCCTTGCCGCCCTCGCGCTGCAGCACGCGCACCCGCAGCGCGCCCTGCCCGCAGGCGATGTCGATGCCCTGCTTGCTGGCGGCGAGCAGGGTGCCCGGCGCCTGCTGATGGGCCAGCTCCAGCGCCACCGCGCCATGCAGGCGCACGCGCTCGCCGGCCAGGACCGCCTCGGCCACCGGCCATGGATTGAACGCGCGTACCCGCCGCGCCAGCTCCTGCGCCGGCTGGGTCCAGTCCAGCCGCGCCTGCGTCTTGTCCAGCTTGTGCGCATAGGTCACGCCTTCGGCCGGCTGCGGCTGCGCCACCGGGCGGATGCCGGCACGCAGCAGGCCCAGGCCATCGGCCAGCACCTGCGCGCCTAGCACGGCCAGGCGATCGTGCAGCTGCCCGCCGGTTTCCTGCTCGCCGATGGCCAGCCGCTGCGACAACAGCACCGGCCCGGTATCCAGCCCGGCTTCCATCTGCATCAGGCAGACGCCGGTTTCGGTATCGCCGGCTTCGATCGCGCGCTGGATCGGCGCGGCGCCACGCCAGCGCGGCAACAACGAGGCATGCACGTTCCAGCAGCCATGGGTCGGCGCGGCCAGCACCGCCTTGGGCAGGATCAGGCCGTAGGCCACCACCACCATCAGATCGGCATTGAGCGCGCGCAGCGTGGCCAGGGCCTCCGGCGAGCGCAGCGTCTGCGGCTGGAAGACCGGGATGCCGCGCGCAATCGCCTCCAGCTTGACCGGCGACGGCGTCAACCCGCGGCCACGGCCGGCCGGCCGATCCGGCTGGGTGTAGACCGCCACCACTTCATGCCGCTGCGCGGCTGCGCGCAACGAGGCGACGGCAAAATCCGGCGTACCGGCGAATACGATTCTCATAGGGTGGGGATTCGGGAGTGGGGATTGGGGAGTGGCAGCGGCGGCGGCGGGGAATGGGGATTCGGGCATCGGGATTCGCAGCAGGGGGCTTGGGCAATAGCGCAATGGCTGGCCAATCCCATATCCCAGGTCCCGACGTGTCGCTCCATCCGTGTACGCGGAGCGCGCGCAGCGACGGTCTGCGCCATCGCCCAATCACACGCATAGCCCCGCGCCTAGCGATTGAGCGTGGGGACCAACGGACCGGCAAGCAGCCAGAAAACCCGCTTCACCAATCCCCAATCCCGACTCCCCAATCCCTGCCCTCAGGCCACGTGCTTACGCTGCTTGGCCAGTTTCTTGCGCACCATTTCGCGCTTGAGCGGCGACAGGTAATCGACGAACAACTTGCCGTCCAGATGATCCATCTCGTGCTGGATGCATACCGCCAGCAGGCCGTCGGTGCTCAGTTCCTGCGCCTTGCCCTGGCGGTCGAGATAGCGCACGGTGATCGCATCGGCGCGGGCGACGTCGGCATAGATGCCCGGTACCGACAGGCAACCTTCCTGGTAGACCTGCTCGCCCTGCCTGCTCACGATCTCCGGGTTGATGAACACCTGCGGGAGCGTCTTCTCCTCGCTGACGTCGATCACCATGAAACGCTTGTGCACGTCCACCTGACTGGCGGCCAGGCCGATGCCGGGCGCCTCGTACATGGTCTGGAACATGTCGTCGAGCAGGGTCTGGAATGCCGGGCTGGTGAGCTCGGCAGCGTCGACCGGCACGGCCTTGGTGCGCAGCCGCGGATCGGGGAATTCGAGAATAGGGAGCAAAGCCATGGGATTACCCGTCTGGGAACACCGGCGCTGCGCCGGCAAGACGCTGTCATTCTAGCGCAATGCTTGCGTGACGCCCCGGTTTCTGGACTATAGTGCGCAGACCTGTTGGGGAATCAGGCAAGAAGGCACTCATGTTGAACCGACTTCGTACGGTCGTCGCTGCGGCGATGCTGACCGTCGCGACCTACGCTGCCGCGCAAGCGGTGGGCGAGCATCCAGAGACTTACGTGGTCCGCAAGGGCGATACCCTGTGGGACATCGCTGGACGTTTCCTGCAAAAACCCTGGTTGTGGCCGGAAATCTGGCAGGCCAACCCGCAGATCCAGAATCCGCACCTGATCTATCCCGGTGACGTGATCAGCCTGGCCTACCTGGATCGCGTCGCCAAGGGCACCGTCCAGCCCGGTCCGCGCCAGGAAGCACCGATCAACGCGATTCCGCTGGCCGATGTCGAGCCGTTCCTGAAGAACCTGCGCGTCACCGACGACTTCGACCAGCTGCCGTATGTGGTTGGTCTGGAAGGCGGCCGCACGCGCGCCACCACCGGCCAGGTGGCCTATGTGGTCGGCCTGGACGATGCACAGCCGGGCCAGCGTTTTGCGGTGGTACGCCCGACGGTGAAGTTCAGCCTGCCCAAGCACAACGAAGACCTCGATGCGGCCGGCAACATCACCGCAGGCGCCGGCAACATCTGGAAGAACTACATCGCGCCGAGCACGCGCCGCGAGTTCCTCGGCTACGAACTGGCACAGGTCAACGTCGGCACCATCACGCGCAGCGCGGCGGGCGGCAACTCCAAGGCGGCCACCCTGCTGCTGCAGGACAGCGGCCGCGAGGTACGCGCCGGCGATCGCATCGTCGCCGTCGAGGCGCAGCCCTACGACCTGCAGTTCATCCCGCATCCGCCGTCGGAACAGGCCCTGCAGACCGAATTGCGGGTGCTGGCCATCTCCGATGCCTTCATCGCCGGCGGCACCCGCGACGTGATCGCCATCTCCGGCGGTGCCCGCGAAGGCATCAACAACGGCACGGTGTTCTCGATCTGGCGCAAGGGCCGCACGGTCAGCGACCGCGTCAAGCACTCGCGCTTCTCGCGGACCGACGACGACTTCAGCGGCCCGGCCGGCTCCACCGTCGGCCTGCCCGACGAATACGCCTCGCACGCGATGGTGTTCCGCACCTTCGACAAGGTCAGCTATGCGCTGGTGATGGAAAGCGTCAAGCCGACCGGCCTGGGCTACTTCGTCAAGCATCCCGACGCGCAGTAAGCGAAAATTCCGATGCGGTAATACGACGGCGCCTGAGGGCGCCGTCGGCGTTTGCGGTCCAGGCTGGACGCATGGCCCTCCCCACTTCCGACCTGCGCGCACTCCTGACCCTGCTCCTGGCGGGCGGCCGCAGCCCGCCGCGCCACGCGCTGCTGGACTGCTTCGCCAGCCCGGCCGAGCTACTGGCGGCCGGGCCAGAAGCCTGGCTTGCCGCCGGCTGCGACGAGTTGCAGGTGGCCCGGCTGCAGACTCCCGATGCGCGCGCCCTGGACGCCGCCCTGCAGTGGTGCGAGCAGCCCGGCCATCACCTGATCGGCCTGAACGATCCCGACTACCCCGCCCTGCTGCGCCACATCGTCAATCCGCCGCTGGCCCTGTTCGTGGACGGCGACCCGAACGCGCTCTGGCACCCGGGCGTGGCCGTGGTCGGCAGCCGCTCCGCCACCGCTGGCGGCCGCGACCACACCCGCGCATTCGCCTCCGGCCTGGCCGGCGCCGGGTTGGCCATCGTCAGCGGCATGGCCGCCGGCGTGGACGCGATCGCACACGAGGCCGCGCTTGCCCGTGCCGGTGCCATCACCGTGGCGGTGGTGGGCACCGGCGCGGATGTGGCCTACCCGGCAAATCACCACTCCCTGCGCGATCGCATCGCCGCGCGTGGCGCGGTGGTCAGCGAGTACCTGCCCGGCACCGGGCCGGTCGCGGGGCACTTCCCGGCCCGTAACCGGATCATCGCCGGGCTGGCCCTGGGCACCCTGGTGGTGGAAGCGGCCATGCGCTCGGGCGCGCTGATCACCGCGCGGCTGGCGGCGGAGGCCGGGCGCGAGGTGTTCGCCCTGCCCGGCTCGCTGCACAATCCGCTCGCGCGTGGCTGCCATCACCTGATCCGGCAGGGCGCCACCCTGGCGCAGGAGCCGGCCCAGGTCATCGACGGCCTGCGCCTGCTGTCGGGCGAACTGGCAAGCGCCTTGCGCCAGCGCCTGGCCGCCCCCACTGATCAGGCCAGGACACCGCCGCAGGCCGGCCCGGCGCGCCCGGATCCGGACTACCAGCGCTTGTGGCAGGCGCTGGGCCACGACCCAACCCCTATGGATTCCCTGGTCGAACGCACCGGATTGACGGCCGCCGCGCTGTCCTCCATGCTGCTCATCATGGAACTGGAGGGAGACGTGGTCACCGAGCACGGTCGCTATACCCGCAATCCCTAGTTTCTTCACCTCCACAGCGTCGCGCGACGCAGGCCGAGGGGCAATGAAAGAGAGCATTCTTGATGTACTGCTGTACCTGTTCGAACATTATTTCAGCGAAGATGCGGACCTGGTCCGCGACCGTGACTCGCTTCAGAATGGCCTGATCCAGGCCGGTTTCAGTCCCGCAGAAATCAGCAAAGCCTTCGATTGGCTGGACGCGCTCTCCGAGCAGCGGCCCAGCGTCGCGCGCCCGCATGTCGATGGACCGGTACGCATCTACCACGGCCCGGAGCTGGACAAGCTCGATGTGGACTGCCGTGGATTCCTGCTGTTCCTGGAGCAACACCGCATCCTCGACGCCGACCAGCGCGAGCTGGTGCTGGATCGCGCCATGGCGCTGGACCAGGACGAACTGGACCTGGACGACCTCAAATGGGTGGTCTTGATGGTGTTGTTCAATCAGCCGGGTGCCGAAGCGGCCTACGCCTGGATGGAAACGCAGATGTTCCTGGACGAGCCTGAACCCGTACACTGAGGCGGAAGCCGCAACGGAAGCGTGCGAGGGGACGGCAATGAGTAGTTGGTATTACGCCGAGGGCAACCGCCACCGGCGTGGCCCGGTGGCCGGCGAGGCTTTGCTGGCGCTGTATCGCGAGCACGCGATTGCACTGGACACCCTGGTCTGGCGCGAAGGATTTGCCCGATGGGTGCCGCTGTCTGCGTGCGCCGACGAGCTCGGGCCACCGATTTCCACCGATCTGCGCGCCGCAGCGCTGCCGCCGCCCCTGCCGTCGGTTCCGCCAGCGGTTGTTCACAACGCAGCCGCCAGTGCACCCTCTTCGTCAGCGCATCGCCTGCCCGGCAACGGGCCGGGGTGGCCGCTGGCGTTGGTGCTGGGCGCGGTGGTGGGCATGTTCGTGCTGGTGGCGATGATCGGCATCATGGCGGCGATCGCGCTGCCGGCGTACCAGGACTACGCCACGCGTACCAAGGTCGCCCAGGCGATCGCGGCGCTGACGCCCCTGAAGCCGCAGATCACCGAATTTCTCGCGCAGCAAGGCCGTTGCCCGGTCAACGGCGACGCCGGCTTTCTCGCGCCCGAGCAGTATGCAAACGATGTCCTGAGCAGCGTGCGGATCGGCCGTTTCGACACCACCGAGTGCGGAGTCGAGGCGCTGCTGCATGCGCCGAAAATGACCAGGATCGACGGCAAGGCGCTGTGGCTGGATTTCGACGCGGACGCCGGCAGCTGGCAGTGCAGCTCCGAGATCGACGACAACCAACTTCCGCCGGACTGCCGCGGCTAGTCAATCGCTTTACGCAAGGGGACTTCAATGACGCAGTGGTATTACGCCGACGCACAACGCGAGCGCCAGGGGCCGGTGGACACGGACACGCTTCGCGCGCGCCTGTCGGAAGGCTTGATCAATGCATCCAGCCTGGTCTGGCGCGAAGGCTTTCCGCAGTGGGTGGCACTTGGCGAGGTCGTGGCCGAGTTGGGGATCGACACCGCCGTGCCAGCGCCCGCCGCGCCGAGCGTCGGAGATGTGCCGATGAACGTTGCGCACGGTGAGCCGCAGGCGACGGTTTACCCGACCAGCGTCGCGGTGGATCACACGCCTGCCACAGATGCGCCGTTTGCCGGCCCGGCGGCAGACGCTGCGCTCGGGCGGTCCGACTCCGGGCTTGCCGATCACCCTGCCGTAGCCGACCACCAGCAGCGTCCGCCGAGCGGGCAGGCTGCATCGGCAGATATAGCGGCGTGGTCCACCACGCCGGCAGACCCTGCGGCAATTCCGGCGGCATCGAGCCCGCTCCTGGCCAACACCTCGCACGTGCCTGCAACACCCGCGCATGCCGCGTCCCAACCACGCGCCGGCGCGCCGCTTCCAAGCGCCTGGGATTCCGTCGCCGCGCCCGCGGCAAGCGTCGCATTGCACGATGCCCCGGTTGTCTACGCCGGCCTGTGGCGGCGCGTGGCCGCCAGCATCCTGGACAGCCTGATCACCAGCTTTGCGGTGTACCTGATCGTGATCCCGCTGGTGTTCGTCGTGGCGCTGGCGACCAGCCGGGGCGATTCCGGCTCGGCGCTGGACGACGGCAGCGCGCTCAGCATCGCCATCCTGGTGATGTCCTACGGCATCGGTCTGGCGATCCCGACGCTGTATTTCGCCTGGATGCAGTCCAGCCGGCACCAGGCCAGCCTGGGCAAGCTCGCCTGCGGCATCAAGCTGGTGCGCGCCGACAGCAACGGCGGCCGGGTCGGTTTCTGGCGCAATGTGCTGCGCTACCTGGCCTACATGCTGATCAGCGTGCTCACCCTGGGCATCGGCGTGATCGTGGCCGCGTTCATGGCCGGCATGACCGCGCGCAAGCAGGCTCCGCACGACAAGGTCTGCGACACCCTGGTGGTGGACCGCTGGGCGTTTACGGATCACCCGGAGCGCCAATCCAGCGGCCTGGACACGGTCACCATCGTGGTCCTGGTCATTTATGCGGTGCTGCTGGTGATCTCGGTGGTGGTGGTGGTGGGCTTCATGCTGGCCGCCATCGGAATGAGCCAGAACTAGCAGTTCGCGGCCCTGGCCGCTTGACACGGCGGCGTCCGCCGTGATCTTTCTAATAAGAGAACTGAACGCCCGGGCTCGTTTCCCGGGCGTTGACCTGTGGGAAACAGTCGATCTGCTTCCCTCCACCGGCCAATTAGGCCACGCTACCCGCCCCCCGGGCTCTGCCCAAAGAATTCGCCACCATGCCCAAGCACCTGCTCATCGTCGAATCGCCTGCCAAGGCCAAGACGATCAATAAATACCTCGGCAAGGACTTCACCGTCCTGGCCTCGTATGGGCACGTGCGCGATCTCGTCCCCAAGGAAGGCGCGGTCGATCCGGACAACGGCTTCGCGATGCGCTATGACCTGATCGAGAAGAACGAGAAGCATGTCGAAGCCATTGCGCGCGCGGCCAAGGGCGCTGACGACATCTATCTGGCGACCGACCCGGACCGCGAGGGCGAGGCGATCAGCTGGCACATCGCCGAGATCCTGAAAGAGCGCGGGCTGCTCAAGGACAAGACGATGCAGCGGGTGGTGTTCACCGAGATCACCCCGCGCGCGATCAAGGAAGCCATGCTCAAGCCGCGCGCGATCGCGGCCGATCTGGTCGATGCGCAGCAGGCCCGTCGCGCGCTCGACTATCTGGTCGGCTTCAACCTGTCGCCGGTGCTGTGGCGCAAGGTGCAGCGCGGCCTGTCGGCCGGCCGCGTGCAGTCGCCGGCGCTGCGCATGATCGTCGAGCGCGAGGAAGAGATCGAAGCCTTCATCGCGCGCGAGTACTGGTCCATCGATGCGCATTGCCGGCATCCGTCGCAGCCGTTCAATGCGCGCCTGATCAAGCTGGACGGGCAGAAGTTCGAGCAGTTCACCGTCACCGACGGCGACACCGCCGAAGCGGCGCGGCTGCGCATCCAGCAGGCCGCGCAAGGCGTGCTGCATGTCACCGATGTGGCCAGCAAGGAGCGCAAGCGTCGCCCTGCCCCGCCGTTCACCACCTCCACGCTGCAGCAGGAAGCCTCGCGCAAGCTCGGCTTCACCACCCGCAAGACCATGCAGGTGGCGCAGAAGTTGTACGAAGGCGTGGCGCTGGGCGACGAAGGCTCGGTCGGTCTGATCAGCTATATGCGTACCGACTCGGTGAATCTGTCGCAGGACGCCTTGTCGGAAATCCGCGATGTGATCGCGCGCGATTTCGGCACCGCCTCGTTGCCGGACCAGCCCAACGCCTACACCACCAAATCCAAGAACGCGCAGGAAGCGCATGAGGCGGTACGTCCGACCTCGGCGCTGCGCACCCCGGCGCAGGTGGCGCGCTTCCTGTCCGACGACGAGCGTCGCCTGTACGAGTTGATCTGGCGCCGCGCCGTGGCCTGCCAGATGATTCCGGCCACGCTCAACACCGTCAGCGTCGATCTGTCGGCCGGCAGCGAGCACGTGTTCCGCGCCAGCGGCACCACCGTGGTGGTGCCCGGCTTCCTGGCGGTTTATGAGGAAGGCAAGGACACCAAGAGCAGCGAGGACGAGGACGAAGGCCGCAAGCTGCCGCTGATGAAGGCCGGCGACAACATCCCGCTGGACCGCATCGTCACCGACCAGCATTTCACCCAGCCGCCGCCGCGCTTCACCGAAGCGGCACTGGTCAAGGCACTGGAGGAGTACGGCATCGGCCGGCCGTCCACCTACGCCTCGATCATCCAGACCCTGCAGTTCCGCAAGTACGTGGAAATGGAAGGCCGCAGCTTCCGTCCCACCGACGTGGGCCGCGCCGTGTCCAAGTTCCTGTCCGGGCATTTCACCCGTTACGTGGATTACGACTTCACCGCCAAGCTCGAAGACGACCTGGATGCGGTCTCGCGTGGCGAGGAAGAGTGGATCCCGCTGATGGAGAAGTTCTGGGGCCCGTTCAAGGAACTGGTCGAGGACAAGAAGGATTCGCTGGACAAGACCGACGCCGGCAGCGTGCGCGTGTTGGGCACCGACCCGGTCAGCGGCAAGGAAGTCAGCGCGCGCATCGGCCGGTTTGGTCCGATGGTGCAGATCGGCACCGTCGAAGACGAGGAAAAGCCCACCTTCGCCTCGCTGCGGCCGGGCCAGAGCATCTATTCGATCTCCATCGAAGACGCGCTGGAGCTGTTCAAGATGCCGCGCGCGCTGGGCCAGGACAAGGACCAGGACGTCAGCGTCGGTATCGGCCGCTTCGGCCCGTTTGCGCGCCGCGGCAGCGTCTATGCGTCGCTGAAGAAGGAAGACGACCCGTACACCATCGATCTGGCGCGCGCGGTGTTCCTGATCGAGGAGAAGGAAGAGATCGCGCGCAACCGCGTGATCAAGGACTTCGAAGGCAGCGACATCCAGGTGCTCAACGGCCGCTTCGGCCCGTACATCAGCGATGGCAAGCTCAATGGCAAGATCCCCAAGGATCGCGAGCCGGCGTCGCTGACGTTCGAGGAAGTGCAGCAGCTGCTGGCCGACACCGGCAAGCCGGTGCGCAAGGGCTTCGGCGCCAAGAAGGCCACGCTCAAGAAGAACGCGGTGAAGGATTCGGCCAAGGAAGCCAAGGACGCCGCTGCCAAGAAGACCGCGGCGAAGAAGGCGCCGGCTAAGAAGGCCGCTGCCAAGAAGGCCACCAAGCGCGTGGTCAAGAAGACCGCGAGCAAGGCCGTAAGCTAAGACCGCCACATGCACACGCTCAGCCTGGACAGCGCCGTCGCCACCCTGACCCGGGGCGGCGTGATCGCCTATCCCACTGAAGCGGTGTGGGGGCTGGGCTGCGACCCGCGCCAGCAGGCCACCGTGCTGCGACTGCTGGAGATCAAACGCCGCCCGGTCGACAAGGGCGTGATCGTTGTGGCCGCCAGCGTGGATGTGCTGCACGACTGGGTGGATCTGGACGCGCTGGCGCCGGCCCGCAGGCAGCAGGTGCTGGCCAGCTGGCCAGGCCCGCATACCTGGATCCTGCCGATCACCGCCCAGGCGCCGCGCTGGGTCACCGGCGCGCATGACGGGCTGGCGGTGCGCATCAGCGCACACCCGCTGGTCGCCGCGCTCTGTGCGGCCTGGGGCGGCCCGTTGGTGTCCACCAGCGCCAACCTGGCCGGTGAACCGCCCGCGCGCAGCCGACAGGCGCTGGACCCGGCCCTGCTGGCCAGCATCGACGGGGTGACGGATGGCGAAGTGGGCGCATTGGCGCAACCGACCCAGATCCGCGACGCCCGCAGCGGACAGATCCTGCGCGACTGAGCAGCCGCTACGCGCCGCCTGTCGGCGCGCTTGGCCATGAACACCGCCTGCCCCTTTGCCCACAGCCGGGTAGACGCGCACACTGCGGCAATGCGTACCGTCCTGACCCTTTTGTTGCTGGCCACCGCGCTGCCTGTTGCTGCGGCCGATACCGCCAGCAAACCGGATCCGAATGTGCGGATCTACCGCTGCGTCAGCAGCACCGGCACCGTCGCCTTGCAGGATGCGCCTTGCAGCAGCGGCCGCCAGCAGGTGCTGGACCTACAGCGCCCGCAGGATCCGCCGCCGCGGCCGCAGCGTGCCGTTGCCGCCCCGGCCGCCGTCGCGACGCAGCCACCGCGCGAGGTGCGCATCATCACCGTGCAGCCGCCGCAGCCGATGTACGAGTGCACCACCGAGGACGGCAACCGCTATACCAGCGACAGCCCGGAAGGCAATCCGCGCTGGGTGCCGACCTGGGGCCCGGCCTATGTGGGCAACGGCATTGCCCCGCCGGTCAGCGGCGGCGGCATCCAGCGTCCGCCGATCTCGGTCCGCCCACGCCCGGCGGTCTCGGTGCAGGGAAGCGCCGGTCGGGGTGGAAGCCTGCGCGGCAGCGCAAGCTTCGGCGGCGACGGTTATCAGGGCGGCTATCAAGGCGGCTACAACGGCGGCGGCTACGGCGGCACGGTGATCGTGCCGTACGGCAACGTGCAGATCCGCGACGAATGCCATGCCCTGCCCGAACAGGAAGTCTGCGCGCGCCTGGCCGACCGTCGCTGGGAACTGATCCGCCGCTACAACAACGCCCTGCAGAGCGAGCGCCAGGATCTCAGCCGCGAACAGCGCGGTATCGACGCGCGCCTGCAGCGCGATTGCGGCGGCGCATGAGGCGCTGGCCGTGGGCGGCATTACTGGCGTGTGCTTCGGTGGCCGGCGCACAGGAAGTGGCGATCTACCGGTGCACTGATCCCAGCGGCGCGCTCACCGTGCAGAACATGCCCTGCCCGAAAGGCATGCAGCAGCAGAAGAAACTGATGACGGCACCGGCCGCGGTGCCGTTGACGGCGGGCGGGTTAGGCACGGCGTCACCTGCGCGTAGCGCGCCCGCTGCGCAGCCCCCCACCATGCCCAAGACCGATGTGCCCGCCGCCGCACCGGCTGCGGCGCCGGCACCGGTGGCTGCGATGCCACCTGCCTCGACCTCGACCTCCACGCTGCCACCGCCGCCCTTGTTCGAATGCACCGCGCACGACAACGGGCGCTATTTCACCGAAGACCGCGAGCCGGCCACGCGCTGCCTGCCGATGCAGACCACCAACCTGGCGGGCGGGCCGGCAACCGGTGGCGGCAGCGCCTGCGAAGTGGTCACCGACCGCTGCGCACCGGTGCCGGACCAGAGCCTGTGCGAGGCCTGGCGCCAGCGTGCCGAGCAGGCCGAATCAACCTGGCGCTTCTCCGACGAGGCGCAAGCGGCCGAGCGCAAGCAGCGCTACGTACAGATGCGTCGGGTGCTGGACGAAAGCCGCTGCGCGAATCCGTCCGCCACGCCGTGATGCTGCAACCGGCGTGACAGCGCATGCCAGCCAGTGTGCCGGCGCTGTGCTTGCCGGGCTGATTCTTTCGAGCCACTGCAACCGTTAGCGATCAACGGAAGACCTGCGCGATGCAGCGAGCTGCATGCGAGCAAGCCCGCCGCACTGGCGCCTGCGTTGCGTGCAGACGCAGCGGACGAACACTGCAGGCGCAGGCGCAGCGACGGGTCGGCGCCTGCCTGCGCAGCTTCCGATGCCATGCGCAGGCACTATCCGCGCGACCACGCACGCAGGCCTGTCAGAACCCGTAGCGCAGGAAGCCGCCATCCACTGCGATGCATTCGCCGGTGATGTAACTGGCGGCCGGCAGGCAGAGGAAACCGACGGCGGCGGCCACTTCTTCCGGTTCGCCGATGCGGCGCATCGGGGTGCGCTCGATGACCTGCTCGTAGTAATCCGGATCCGACAATGGCCCGGAGGTGCGACGGGTGCGGATGTACCACGGCGCCACCGCGTTGACGCGGATGCCGTCCTCGGCCCATTCCACCGCCAGGTTGCGGGTCATCTGCTGCAACGCGGCCTTGGTCATGCCGTATGGCGCGCCGCTGCGCACATGGGTGATGCCGGAGACGCTGCCGACGTTGACGATTGCCGACGCCGCGTGGCGGGTCAGCAACGGGTGCGCATAACGCGACAACTCGAAAGCGGCGAACACATTGGTTTCGAAGATGCCGCGCCACTGGTCTTCGGTGTAGTCGATCGCCGCGCGGGTGATGTTGCCGCCGGCATTATTGATCAGCAGGTGCAGGCCATCGGCATGGTCTTCCACCCAATCCAGAATCGCGCGCCGCTCTTCGTCGTCGGCCACATCGGCGGCCAGCCCATGCAGCTCGCGCTCGGGAAATTCCTCGGCCAACTCGTCGCGCGCCTGCGCCAGCGCATCGGCATCGCGCGCCACCATCAGCAGATCCGCGCCAAAGGCCAGCAATTCGCGCGCGATGGCAAAGCCAATGCCGGCGCTGGCGCCGGTGATGAGCGCGGTCTGTCCATCCAGCCGCCAACGGTGGGTTGTCACGTGGGTGATCCTCTTTCAAGACGCAGGAAACGGCCGCAGCAGCGCGCTTGACGCATGCCTGCGGCCCGGGCGTTAGGATACCGCCACCCCGAGCGAGGTCACGACGATGAAATGGCATTGGATTCTTGCGATCAGCCTGACGTTGCTGCTGGGCGCCTGTCAGCGGCCGCAACCTGCGCCCACCGAGCAGAAGCCCGAGCCGCAGGCCACCGCCCTGCGCGACCACATCCAGGAACCGTTGAACAAGGCGCACGCAGTGCAGGCGGCAAGCGACCAGGCCGCAGACGATCAACGCAAGGCGATCGATGCGGCCACGCAGTAACCGAAGCCTGCTGGCTGAAGCACGCGCTTTTTTTGTCGACGCAGCAACTGCGCGTGCGCGCATGCGATTGAGCGCAAGGCGATCGCTGCATCTGCGCGCACGGCAAGCACACATGAGGTCGCTCGACCGATGGCTGGTTGCCTGTGATCGTGGCGCCGTGCGTTCTGCCATTCTTGCGCTGTTGGCGCGCCCGCATTGCTGCATCGCCTGAGCGCAGATACAACAACGCCGGCACAAGGCCGGCGTTGTCGATCCATCAGGTTGCGAACCTGCCGCGTCAGAAGCCGCAGAAGCAGTACGCCAGCGACTTGACCGGGGTGCCGCCCGCCTTGCTGTCGTGCACGGCGTCTTCGACAAAGCGCAACTGCGTGTCCACTTCCGGCAGCGAGCGCGCCAGCAGTGCGCGCGCCATGCCCGAATCGCCCAGCATCCAGGCGCCCATGCGGCTGCCGGCAAATCCGCTCATGAACTGCGAGAACGGCGTCGCCGGCTTTTCCACATAGCGCACGCGGAACTTGCCGCGGCTCAACTTGGCGCGGTCGGCCGCATCGGCCACCGCTTCGGACATGCCACCGAACGCGTCCACCAGGCCATGCTGCCTGGCCTGCGCACCGCTCCACACGCGGCCGCGTGCGACCTTGTCGATGGCGTCCACCGACTGATGCCGCGCCTGCGCCACCTTGCCGGTGAAGTCGGCGTAACCCTTGTTGATCACCGCCTGGATCACCTGGCCGGCGGCCGGGTCCAGCGGACGGGTGATGTCGAAGGCACCGGCAAAGCGCGTGGTACCCACGCCATCGGTGTGCACGCCGATCTTGTCCAGCGCGCGGGTCAGGTTGGGCACCATGCCGAAGATGCCGATCGAGCCACTGATGGTCGACGGGTCGGCATAGATGCGATCGGCGTTCATGCTGATCCAGTAACCGCCCGAGGCGGCCAGATCGCCCATCGACACCACCACCGGCTTGCCGGCCTGCTTGAGCGCGACCACCTCACGACGGATCTGCTCGGAGGCGAACACTTCGCCGCCGGGCGAATCCACGCGCAGCACCACCGCCTTGACCTCGTCGTCGTCGCGCGCCTGGCGCAGCAACGCGGCGGTGGACTCGCCACCGATGCGGCCGGCCGGCTGCTCGCCACCGCTGATCTCGCCAGCGGCCACCACCACGGCCACCTGCGGACGGCTGTCCATCGGCGAACGCTGCGCCTGCAGCTGGCTCAGATAATCGTTGAAGCCGATGTTGCGAAAGCCGCTGTCGGCGTCGCTGTCGGCCACGCCGCGCTTGGTCAGCAGCGCATCGACGTCCTCGCGGGTCTTGAGCCCGTCGACCAGCTTCTGCTGCAGCGCGAACTTGGCCAGATCGCCACCGGCGGCGGCCACACCCTCGGGCAGCGTGTCGATGCCGGCGGTCAGCTGCGCCGGGCTCAGCTTGCGCGCCTTGCCGACATCGGCCAGGTAGCGCTGCCACACGTCGTTCATCCAAAACAGGTCCGCTTCCTTGGCGTCAGCCGAAGCGGCATCGAGGATGTACGGCTCGGCGGCGGACTTGTATTCGCCCACGCGGAACAGATGCACGTCCACGCCGAGCTTGTCCTGCAGGCCCTCGCGGAAATACTGGCGATAACGGCCAAGCCCTTCCAGCAGCACGCTGCCCATCGGGTCGAGATAGACCTCGTTGGCCTGTGCGGCCAGTAGGTACTGGCCCTGGCTCATGCTTTCGCTGAAGGCGACGATCTGCTTGCCGGAGGCGCGCAGCTTCTGCAACGCCGCGGCCACTTCGCGCTGCGAGGCGAAACCGGCGGGCTGAAACTTGTCCAGGTTCAACACCACCCGCTCGATCTTACGATCCTTGCCGGCCGCCTCGATCACCCGCACCAGGTCGCGCAGCTGCACTTCCTCGGCGCTCTTGTCACCGACCGCCTTGGCCAGCGACCGGCTCACCGGGTCGGCGCTGAACTGCTCGACCAGCGTGCCTTCGGGGTTGATCACCAGGGTGGTGCGCTCGGCCAGCGGCTTGCTGCCGTCGCCACGCGCGATCGCCACCACAAACAGCAGCAGCACCAGGAACAGGAAACCGAAGAACACCAAGTTGAAGATCAGGCGCCGGGTGAAATTCATCACATCCCACAGGCCGACGAAGAAACTGGCGATGGGACTGCGACGCACGGGGTGGTTCATGGAAAACTCCGTCAAAAGACGCTGCACACAATTCAATGGTGTCCAGCATACCGGCTGCGCGGTGCGCGCGGCATGCGCTGGAAGTCAGGGGGTCGCGCCGGCAGTCAGCCGCCGGCTGGTCTGCCGGAAGCGCAAGCCCATCAGGACCGACGCCACGGTCAGGCCCAGAATCAGGCCGATCCACATGCCTTGCGGTCCCCAGCCCAGCCCCAGGCCGAGCCCGGCGCCGATCGGCATGCCGACACCCCAGTACGAGAACATCGCCAGGAACATCGGCACACGGGTGTCCTTGAGCCCACGCAGCGCGCCGCTGGAGAGCACCTGGATGCCGTCGGGAAACTGGAACGTGGCGGCAAACAGCAGCAGCACCGAGGCCAGCGCGGCCACCGCCACATCGTCGGTATAGACGCTCACGATGGCATCGTGGCCCAGCAACAGCACGCTGGCCGACAGCGCCTGGGTGCCCAGCACGATGGCGTAACCGGCCCAGGCCGCACGCCGCATGCCGAGCGGATCGCCGCGCCCGACCGCATGCCCGACCCGCACGGTGGTCGCCTCGGCCACGCCCATCGGAATCATGAAACACAGCTGCGCGACGTTGATCGCAATCTGGTGCGCGGCCGCTTCGGTGGAGCCGAGCCGGCCGATCAGCAAGGCGGTGACGATGAACAGGCCGCCCTCCATCAGCACGGTGATGCCGATCGGCAGACCGGTGCGCAACAGATCGCCGATCGCACGCCAGCGCGGACCTTCGAAATGGGCAAACAACTGCAGGTGCGCGAAGCGGCGCGAGCGCCACAGGTACAGCGCAAACACGCTGGCCTGCACCCACATGGTGACCGCCGAGGCCATGCCCAGGCCCTGCGCACCGTGCTCGGCAAAGCCGAACTTGCCATAGGTCAGCGCATAGCCTAGCGGCGCCAGCACCAGCAGGCCGCCAAAGCCCAGCAGCATGGTCGGCAGGGTCCAGTGCATGCCCTCGCTGAGATAGCGCATGCAGAAGTAGAACGTCAGCGCCGGCCCGCCCCAGCGCACCGCGTGCAGGAAGTCGGTCGCGCCCGGCACGATGTCCGGCGCAATCCCGAAGGTGGGCAACAGCGGCGGCACCGCACTGAGGAACGCGAACATCACCGCGCCCAGTCCCAGCGACAGCCACAGGGCCTGGCGGAACAGCGGGCCGATCTCGCGCTCGCGGCCGGCGCCGCGCAGCTGCGAGACCGAGGCGGTCAACGAGATCAGCGTGCCGATCGGCACCAGCATCGGCAGCCACAGCAGCGAGGTGCCGATGGTGACCGCCGCCAGCGTGGCGGTGCCGTGGTGACCGGCGATGACGTTATCGACAAATCCGATCAGGCCGGTGGAGACGTGACCGAGCACCAGCGGCAATGCGAGCAGGCCGGTGGTGCGCACTTCCGCGCCGAAACGCGGCGTCGCGGAGGTGGGTACAGGAGAGACAGACATGA
Organism: Xanthomonas sp. WHRI 7064; assembly: GCF_040202355.2. NCBI lineage: Bacteria > Pseudomonadati > Pseudomonadota > Gammaproteobacteria > Lysobacterales > Lysobacteraceae > Xanthomonas > Xanthomonas sp. WHRI 7064. The sequence continues at coordinate 4,268,531 of NZ_CP167821.1, forward strand.
CAACCGATCGCTGCGCGGACTACGGCCGTGCCGGGAGGCGCTGGCACCGGGTCGCGTGGGGCAGCTATCTTACCCGCACTTGCGACACGGGCAGCGGCAAGGCGCAAGCCGGGAGATGCGCGGCGGCGAGCGGCCGGCGTGGCTGGTCAGCGGAACGGGATGCCCGGGCTTCAGCGCGGTCCGTGTCCTTCGTGACGGTCGCCGCTTGGCGCGCATCGCCGAAGGTGGCAGCCCCGCAGGCTCTCGGCTCGGTGTCCGGCCCGACTGCCCGGCATCGAGGACGAGCAGCGAGCACGCGTGGAGACGACGCCGGCGCAGGGGGCTGCAGCGGCGCAGTCCCGCCGCTGCCAATCAGCGCGCCAGCTGGCGCTTCAACCAGGCGCTGCGCGTTGCCGGCGCCTGCGCAAGCAGGGCATCGCGCAAGCCATCGCGCTCCTGCGGCGGGGTGCGTTGTGCCAGCATCGCCAGCTGTTCCAGCTGCCCGGCGTCCAGGCTGCGCAACGCCGCCAGCAGGGTATCGCGCTGCGCTGGCGGCACGTAGCCGATCAGGGGCTGCAACTGCGGATAGAACGCACCCAGCTGCGAGCCCAGGCGCCAGCCATCGCGATGCAGGCGATCCATTGCGGTGAACTGCGTGCGCAGCGCGCGCTGCTGGTCGTCGGGCAAGCCATGCAGACGCTCGCGTGCCTGCCGCAATACCACCCGGTCGGTGGCGGTGAGCCCTTTCCAGGCCGCATAACGGGCGCGCAGCTCGGCCCGCTGGGCCGGCGTCAATGCGTCCCAGCGCGCGCGCTGCTGCGCAGCGCTCGGGATTGCGGCGGTGGAGGCTGCGGGCGTCGGCATGCCGGCAGGCGCAGCCGCGTTGCCTTCCTCCAGCGGCGCCGGCAGGGTCTGCGCAGCGGCCATGCCGACAACAGCCAACACCAGCAGGCCGCACCACTTAATTGTCGTCATCGACGGTCTCCAGGGTGGCGGTAGGCTGGTCGGCGGTGGCGGCATGCGCGCCGGATTCGTCGGCCGGCACCGGATGGCCGGCCGCATACCAGGCGTAGAAATCGGCCGAACGTGCCAGTTCCAGGTCCGGGTCGGCCAGCATCGCCTGATCGCGTGGATCCAGGCCGGGGTTTGCCACCGCCTCCGGCAAGTCGGCGGCGGGAAGGTCTTCCACCAGCACCGGCGCGGCATCGGTGACGTGCAGCACGCCGGCCGGGGCCTGCGAGACCGGCTCGGGCGGCAGGGCCGGCCGGCGATGCGTCCACCACCAGCCCAGCGCTGCAAACAGCAGCGCCAACGCCAGCACGGCCAGCACGAGGCCGGCGTGGCGGCGGTCGATCCGCGGCCACTGCCACTGGCGCGCAGGACGGTGGCGCGGCGCGGCCGGGCGGCGCGCTTCGGCGGCGGCCGCAGGCGCGGCCGCGACAGGCTGCAGCGGCATGCCGGCCAGGGCCGACTCGCGGAGCTGTGCCAGCCGGCTGACCTGCCCCGGGCTGAGCTCGCGCAACTCCTGCTGCGCCGCCTCGGCCAGGGCCCGCCAGGCCTGCGCATCCGGGTTGCCGGCCGCATCGCGCGGGCAGGCACGGGCCAGCGACTGCCGATAGGCCGCCACTTCGATGCCTTGCACCTCACTGGCAGGCTCTTCTTCCAGCCCGGCCACGATACGCAGCAGCAGCGCCAGCCGGTCGCTGGTCTGCATCCGCCCCAGTGCGGTGAACGGCGGCAGCCAGGTCCCCGGCATGGGCTCGCGCCGCAGCGGCGGTGCCGTTGCCAGCAGGCTCCAGAAGCGCATCGGCCAGCCGGCCATCGGGCGACCCGCCGCCTGGCTGCTGAACGCACGCAACGCCGCCGCCAGGGCCCGCTCGGCCGCCGCGCCATCGCCGCATTGCAGTTGTGCGAGCACCAGACCCCGGCGTTCGACACCGCGCAGGAAAGCAGACAGCGCGGCAGGGGTGACGGGGGCGTCGGGGACTACGGTCATGGGAACTCCAGCATCGGCCGGCATGATACCGACGCAATCGGCCCCCGCCGATGGCTTGACAGATCGACCCGGCTGCGCTGCGTCCCGGTGCCATCGACCGCCGTCACCCGCGCGGGTTGTGCACAGCGGCAGACATGCCGATACGCAGGCGTCTGTCAACTGTTGATTTTTCTTTGTTGCATTCGTGTTTCACGCCTAAGTGATTGATCCTTATCGCTTTAAGCCGATTGGTGAAAAAATGTCCAACAGGTTGCAGAGGCTAGTGAATCCGCCTTCACAGCGTGGAGCACGAGACTAATTCACAGGCTTATCCACAGGCAGTGTGGATAAACCCGTTTCCTTAGCCCTCACATAGGTTTACGTCGGATTTATCACTTCCGTCACACAAACGCGTCGTAAGCCGAAGCGCCGATTCGGAGGCGGTCGATGGGCGTCTGCCGGGCACTGGACAGGGTCGGTAGACTGACCGGATGTCTTCGACCGTCGCCACCCTGCGCGTCGCCCTGCCGGTGCCGCTGCCCCAACTGTTCGACTATCTGCCTCCGGCCGACGCGCCGCTGACCGACCCGGCGCGGGTCGGCTGCCGGGTGCGGGTGCCGTTCGGGCCGCGCGAGTTGGTCGGGGTGGTGGTGGAGATCGGCCAGTTGGCCTCCGCCGAAGGACTGCGCCCGGCGCTGGCCTGGTGCGACGACGCCCCGCTGCTGGTCGAGGAGCTGGCCCGTTCGCTGCAGTGGCTGGCGCGCTACACCCACGCACCGCTAGGCGAGGCCCAGTCCAGCGCCCTGCCAGGCCCGCTACGCCGCGGCGAGCCGCTGGCCTACACCCATGCCTGGGCCTGGCAGCTCACCGAGGCCGGGCGCACCGGCGCCGCCAGCCTGCGCGCCGGCAGCCGCCCCGCCTTGCTGGCCGCCCTGCTGCTGACCGGTGCGCTGGGCGAAGAACAGCTGGACCCCTTGCTGCCGCAGTGGCGCGAGGCCGCACGCAGCCTGGCAAAGCGCGGCCATGCCGAGCGCGTGGCGGTGCCGGCCGACAGCATCCCGCCCTGCCCCGGCAGCGGCCCGCAGCTCAACGACGAACAGCAGGCCGCCGCCGACGCCATCCGTGCGCAGAGCGGTTTTGCCACCTATCTGCTCGATGGCGTCACCGGCAGCGGCAAGACCGAGGTCTACCTGCAGGCAATCGCCGACTGCCTGGCGGCCGGCCGCCAGGCGCTGGTGCTGGTGCCGGAGATCGGCCTGACCCCGCAGACCCTGGGCCGCTTCCGCGCCCGCCTGGGCGTGCCGGTGCACGCGCTGCATTCGGGGCTGTCCGATGGCGAACGGGCGCGGGTATGGGCGGCGGCCTGGCGTGGCGAAGCCAAGCTGATCGTCGGCACGCGTTCGGCGGTGTTCACCCCGTTGCCGAATGCCGGGCTGATCGTGATCGACGAGGAACACGATGGCAGCTACAAGCAACAGGACGGCATCCGCTATCACGCCCGCGATTTCGCACTGGTGCGCGGCAAGGCGCTGGATGTACCGGTGATCCTGGGCAGCGCCACGCCGTCGCTGGAAAGCCTGCACAACGCCTATTCCGGCCGCTACCGGCATCTGCGCCTGTCGCGCCGGGCCGGCGAGGCGCGTCCGCCGCGCGTGCGCGTGCTCGACGTGCGCAAGCGCCCGCTCAAGGACGGCCTGTCGCCGGAAGTGCTGGCCGGCATCGGCGCCACCCTGGCGCGCGGCGAGCAGGTACTGGTGTTCAAGAACCGCCGCGGCTATGCGCCGGTGCTGCTGTGCCACGACTGCGGCTGGACTGCCGCTTGCCAGCGCTGCAGCACGCCGCTGCACCAGACCCCGATGACCGTGCACGCCGGCGGGCGGCGCCTGCAATGCCATCACTGCGGCGCGCGCCAGCAGGCACCGCTGGCCTGCCCGGCCTGCGCCAGCCTGGCGCTGCAGCCGCAAGGCATCGGCACCGAGCGGCTGGAAGAACGCCTGACCGAAGCGTTCCCGGAGTTTCCGGTGGTGCGCATCGACCGCAGCACCACCCAGCGCCGCGACGCGCTGGAGACCCAGCTGGCGCGCCTGGGCAGCGAGGCCGGCATCCTGGTCGGCACCCAGATCCTGGCCAAGGGCCACGATCTGCCACGGCTGACCATGGTGGTGGTGGTCGGCATCGACGAAGGCCTGTTCTCGGCCGACTTCCGTGCCGCCGAAAAGCTCTCCCAGCAGCTGATCCAGGTGGCCGGACGCGCCGGGCGCGCCGACCGCCCCGGCGAGGTCTGGCTGCAAACCCATCACCCCGAACATCCCCTGCTGCAGACCCTGGTCAACGGCGGCTACCACGCCTTCGCCGATGCCGAACTGCAGCAGCGCGAGGCCGCGGGATTCCCGCCGTTCGCGCATCTGGCGCTGTTCCGCGCCGAGGCCAAGGACGTGACCGCGGCCAACCAGTTCCTGATGGCGGTGCGCGGCCTGACCACGGCAGACAGCACCGCACAATCGCCTGCGTTTGCCGCAGTGGAGTGCTACGGCCCGATGCCGGCACCGATGCCACGCCGCGCCGGTTTCCAGCGCACCCAGTTGCTGTTGTCCGCGCAACAGCGCTCGGCACTGCATCGTCTGCTGGACGCGCAACTGCCCGCGATCTATGCGCTGCCGCAGGCGCGCCGCGTGCGCTGGTCGCTGGATGTGGATCCGATTGATCTGTATTAAGGCGGGCCTATCGCACGCGGGGCAGCAGCCAGACCCATGTTTTGCGCGCTGTGCCCAGGTCCCTGATCGCGCGTGGCGTGATCTTTCGTAGGAGCGCACCTGGGCGCGATGTGGCGTTACCGGGAATGCCCTCGCGCACAAGTACGCTCCTACAGAAAACGCGGGCTACTTGGCTGCGCGATGTACGAGGCGCATGTCCTTGCAGCAACGTGTCGGGTCGGCAGCACGTGCGGCGCCTGCCATGAATCACGCCGGCCTGAGCGGCAACGCGAAACTCAGGTCAGCGCGGTCATCACCCCACGCTGGTACGCAGGCCGCGCGCGCAGGCGCTGGTACCACGCCTGCAGATGCGGCAAATCGGGCCGCTCGATCGGCATTTCGAACCAGGCGTAGATGAAGCTGCCCAGCGGAATATCGCCCATCGCAAATTGTGCGCCGGACAGATACGGCTGCTGCGCCAGGGCCGCATCCGCGCGTGCGAGCAGGTCGCCCGAGCGCATCAGTGCCGCGGCGATGCGCGCAGGATCGCGCTCGGGTTCCGGTGTGCGCAGCACGCCCCAGAACAGGTCGCGAAACACGCCGGCAAACGTCGAGGTGGTCCAGTCCATCCAGCGATCGCCCAGCGCGCGTTCGGCCGGTGCCTGCGGATACAGGGCCGGCGCATATTGCGCGGCCAGGTAGCGCACGATCGCATTGGACTCCCATAGCACCAACTCACCATCCTGCATCGTCGGCACCAGACCGTTGGGATTCAACGCGCGATACTCGGGCGTGTCGTTACGACCAAACGCACCACCGACTTCGATCGAGGTATACGCCACCCCGGCTTCTTCGGCGCACCACAGCACCTTGCGCACATTGCTGGAATTGCGCCGCCCCCATAGCGTGATCGAGGCGTTTCCTGCCGCCGATTGCATTGCAGCGTCAGCCATCGTCATTTCCCCGCTGCCGGCTTGGGCGTCGCGCGCGCCGGACGCTTTGCGGTGGCCGCCTGCGTGGCGACGGCGGCCGCTGGCTGCGCCGCTTTCGCCCGCCCGCCCTTGGGCGCATCGCGTACCCACAGGGCCTGCTCGTCCTGCTTGATCTCGAACAGGCCGATCGCACGCACCAGATCGCTGAGTTTGCGATAGCCGTAATTGCGTGGGTCGAACGAGGCCTGGTTGGCCACCTGCTTGCCCACTGCTCCCAGATGCGCCCAGCCATCGTCTTCGCAGGCACTGTCGATCGCATTGCGCAGCATCTGCACCAACCGGGTGTCGCCGCGCAGCGCGGTGGCATCCTTGCGGCCGGCGGCGGTGTCGCTGGCCGCTGCCGCCTGCTCCCCCAGCGCTTCGACATAGGTGAACTTGGAACAGGCATTGACGAACGGCGCCGGGGTTTTCTTCTCGCCGAAGCCGTACACCTTCATGCCATCGGTGAGTAGACGCATCACCAGCGGAGTGAAATCCGCATCGCTGGAGACGATCGCAAAGCCATCCAGATTGCGCGCATAGAGCAGGTCCATTGCATCGATCACCATCGCCATGTCCGAGGCGTTCTTGCCCGAGCTGTAGGCAAATTGCTGGATCGGCCGGATCGCGTATTCGTGCAGCGCCGCTTCCCAGCTCTTCAGGTGCGGACTCTTCCAGTTGCCGTAGGCGCGGCGCACGTTGGCCACGCCATAACGCGCCACTTCGGCCAGCACCACGTCGATCTTGCCGGCCGGCGCGTTGTCGGCATCGATCAGCAAGGCGATGCGTTTGTCGGGATTGTCGATCATGGTCATTCCTCGAAGGTGTCGGCAGAGTCGGTGTCGATTTCGGTGTCGGCGGCATCGGCCGACGGCAGCGTGTACTGGCTGCCATCGTGCATGGTCAACACGCCATCGCTCAGGACCTCGCGCTCGGAGCCGCCGCTGACCCAGGTGGCATGCACGCGGCCGCGGCCGCGATCGCCTTCCACCGTGAACACGAAATCGTCGTCGCCCGGCGCCAGACCGGTGCGCACCAGATCCACCCGCATCGTGTGGATCTGGCCGATCTGTTCCTGCACCACCGCATCGTCCTGCAGCGCGGCGCGTGCCTGGTCGGCAAACAGCGACCAGCCGAACACGATCAGCCAACCGAGCGCGCCCAGCACCAGCACGCCGAACAGCACCACGCAGGCCGCCAGCCCGATCAGGCCGAGCGTGACGCCGCTGAGTTTCTGTCCGGGCGCACGCGCGGCAGCCGGTGCCATCGCCGGCGAAGCGGATGGCGGTGGCGACAACGGCGGCAACGGTGGTGGTAGCGACGGCATGCGGTCATCAGGTGGATGAGATGCGACATGATGCCGCAGGCAGGCCGGATCCAGGCGGCATGTTCATTACCGATGCGGCATGCTGATGAGCCCGCGTCGCATTCCATCGGACCTTACGATGACTTCTTCCCCCTCCCAAGCCCCGCTGCACCTGGTTGTGGTTGGCGGCGGTTTCGCCGGCTTATGGGCCACCCGCGCACTCGACGATCCCGGCATCCGCATCACCCTGATCGACCGCCAGAACCATCACCTGTTCCAGCCGCTGCTGTACCAGGTCGCCACCGCCGGCCTGTCGGCACCGGATATCGCCGCGCCGCTGCGCCACATCCTGCGCGAGCAGCGCAATGTCGAAGTGCTGCTCGGCGACGTCGCCGAAATCGCACCGGCCCGCCGTGAGGTGGTCCTGGCCGACGGCAGCACGCTCGGCTACGACATGTTGCTGCTGGCCACCGGCGCCACCCATGCCTACTTCGGCAACGATCAATGGGCCGAGCATGCGCCCGGCCTGAAGACGCTGTACGACGCGCTGGTGCTGCGGCGCAAGTTGCTGCTCGCCTTCGAGCGCGCCGAGGCAGAGTCCGACCCGGCCGCACGCGCGGCCTGGCTGAGTTTTGCCGTGGTCGGCGGCGGCCCGACCGGCGTGGAGCTGGCCGGAACGCTGGCCGAGATCGCCCGCCACACGCTCAAGAACGAATTCCGCCATATCGACCCGCAGCAGGCGCGCGTGCGCCTGGTCGAAGCCGGCCCGCGCGTGCTGCCCTCGTTCCCGGACGATCTCACCGCCAAGGCGCGCAAGCAGCTCGAGCGCCTGGGCGTGGAAGTGCACACCGGCACGCCGGTCACCCACATCGATGCGCTGGGCTATCAGCTCGGCGACACCTTCGTGCCTGCACGCACCGTGGTGTGGGCCGCCGGCGTGGCCGCATCGCCGCTGGCGCGCACGCTCGGCGTGCCGCTGGATCGTGCCGGCCGCGTACTGGTGGAGCCGGACCTGAGCGTGCCTGGCCACCCGGAGATCTTTGTCGGCGGTGACCTGGCCTCGGTCCAGCAGGACGGCCGCCCGGTACCGGGTGTGGCACCGGCGGCAAAGCAGATGGGCAAGCACATCGCCAAGGCGATCCGCGCCCGCCACCGCAGCCAGCCTGCACCGGCCTTCCGCTACCAGGACTACGGCAACCTGGCCACGATCGGCCGCATGGCCGCCATCGTGCATGTCGGAAAGCTCAAGCTCTCCGGCATCGTGGCCTGGTGGTTCTGGCTGGCCGCGCACGTGTACTTCCTGATCGGTTTCCGCAATCGGTTCGTGGTGCTGGTGAACTGGGCGATGGCGTACTGGAGCTACCAGCGCGCCGCACGCATCATCTTCGGCGGCGCCACCGACGATCCGCCGCCCAGCAGCAAGGACGGATGACAGCGGCGCAGGCCGTGCGCGATGCTGTGCGGCCTGATGCGACGGTCTGATCGTGACCACTCTCCTGTTCCTGCTGGATTTGCTCGGCACCTTCGTGTTCGCCCTCAGCGGCGCGACCGTGGCGGTGCGCAATCGCCTGGATCTGTTCGGCGTACTGGTGCTGTCGTGCGCGGCGGCGGTGTCCGGCGGCATCGTGCGCGATGTGCTGATCGGCGCCACCCCGCCGGCCGCGCTGGTGCACCCGCAGTACCTGCTGGTCGCCTGCCTGGCCGGCATGGCCGGTTTCTACTGGCATGCGGCGGTGGAACGGCTGCGCAACCCGGTGCAGTTGTTCGACGCGGCCGGGTTGGCGCTGTTTGCGGTCTACGGCACCAGCAAGGCGCTCGATTACCAACTCAGCCCGCTCAGCGCGACCTTACTCGGCATGCTCAGCGGCATCGGCGGCGGCATCGCGCGCGATCTGTTGGTGGCGCGGACGCCGGTGGTGCTGCAGGCCGAGCTGTATGCGGTCGCCGCGCTGGCCGGTGGCGGCCTGGTCGCGATCGGGCACATGCTCGCGGTACCGCAGGCCTGGTCGCTGGCGACCGGTGCGCTGGTCTGTTTCGGGCTGCGCTTCATGGCCATCCGCTACGGCTGGCATCTACCGGTGGCACGCCTGCCGGAATAGCGCGGGCGAGCGCAGCGCGGTCGATCATCGGCGAACTAACACGACGAACAACCACGCGTCCTCGGACTCGACGCAGCACAAGCACCCCACATGCAAACGGCCCGGAAAACCGGGCCGTTTGTGCAACACCTGGGGCACGATCGAAGGATCAGGCAATGAACAGTGCCTTCATCTTCTTCAGCGCATTCGCCTCGATCTGGCGGATACGCTCGGCCGACACGCCGTACTCGTCGGCCAGCTCCTGCAGCGTCACCTTGGAGTCGGAGTCCAGCCAGCGGCGCTTGACGATATCGCGCGAGCGCGTGTCCAGGCCGGCCATGCCTTCGCGCAATAACTGCAGCTGATTATCTTCGCTGTCGTGACGCTCGTAGGCCTGCGACGGATCTTCGTCGTTTGCGACCAGGTAGCTCACCGGCGACGGCGGGCCATGATCGTCGTCTTCGTCGGACGAGGCATCGAAGCCGATATCGCGACCGGACAGACGCGACTCCATCTCCATCACTTCGCGCTCGGAGACGTTCAGGTCCTTGGCGACCGCAGTCACCTCGGACGCGTTGAGCCAGCCCAGGCGGGTCTTGGACTTGCGCAGGTTGAAGAACAGCTTGCGCTGCGCCTTGGTCGTGGCGACCTTGACGATGCGCCAGTTCTTCAGGATGAACTCGTGCATCTCGGCACGGATCCAGTGCACCGCGAAGCTGACCAGGCGCACGCCCATTTCCGGGTCGAAGCGCTTGACCGCCTTCATCAGGCCGATGTTGCCTTCCTGGATCAGGTCGCCCAGCGGCAGGCCGTAGCCGTTGTAGCCGCGAGCGACGTGCACCACGAAGCGCAGGTGGGAATGGACCAGCTCGCGCGCGGCGTCCAGATCCAGCTCGTCACGGAAGCGACGGGCAAGATTCTGTTCCTCATCGACCGACAGCACCGGGATCTGGTGCACGGCACCGATATAGGCGTCCAGCGAACCGAGCGCACTGGGAATCGGGAGATTGTTTGCCACTAGGGCAGTCGAGGTGATCTGGTTCATAGGGCACCATCTTAGCAGTCGAACTATTGGACTGCCGGGTATAGAAAGAGTTCCCAGCGTTCCATTTATAGGACGTTCGGGCTTTTGGTATCGCCGTCGTTCTACGGCGCAACTCCCGACTTCGAGCGTCTACGCTACCACCGCCGCCCTGCGCAGACCGTGACAAAGCCGCCGCGAAACGGGCCGGCGCCGGTACCGTTCAGCCGCTGGCCGGAGTGGTGTCCAGCGCGTTGCGCGGCGGCAGCGACCAGTCGATCGGGCCCAGCCCGCGGTGCTGCAGGTGCTCGTTGGTCTTGGAGAAGTGCTGGCAGCCCAGAAAGCCGCGATGCGCCGACAACGGCGAGGGATGCGGGGCCTTGAACACGCGATGGCGCGCCTGGTCGATGACCTTGCCCTTGGACTGCGCGTAGCTGCCCCAGAGCAGGAACACCAGGCCTTCGCGCTCGCGGTTGAGGGTCTCCACCACATGGTCGGTGAAGCCTTCCCAGCCCTTGTTCTGGTGCGCGCCGGCACGGCCCTGCTCCACCGTCAGCACCGCATTGAGCAGCAGCACGCCCTGGCGCGCCCACTGCATCAGATAGCCATGGTCCGGACGCGCGATGCCCAGGTCGTCCTGGATCTCCTTGTAGATGTTGAGCAGCGACGGCGGCACCGGCACGCCGGGCAACACCGAAAAGCACAGCCCATGCGCCTGGCCTTCGCCGTGATACGGATCCTGGCCCAGGATCACCACCTTGACCTGCTCGAACGGGGTGGCGTCGAAGGCCGCAAAGATCTGCGGGCCCGGCGGGAACACCCGCGCCCCGGCCGCCTTGCGCTGGCGCAGGAATGCGGACAGCTCCTGCATTTCCGGGCGCAGCAACCAATCGCCCACCCGCGCCTTCCACGACGGTTCCAGCTGGATACGCGCTTCCACTTCAGCCACTTCGGTCATAGCGTGACAGCCTGGTCCTCGAGCCGAGCCAGGCGCAGCTGGAACAGCACCTTGGTCACCAGCAGACGTTCTTCGATGGGTTTTTGCACCAGGTCGTTGGCGCCGGCGCGCAGCAGCTCGGACTGGTTGCGCGGATTGGTGTCGCCGGTCATCACCAGCACCGGCAGGCGACGCTTGCCGTAGGCGAAGTCGATGCGGATGCGCTCGACCACGTCGCGGCCGTTGAGCTCGCCCTTCAGGGTCACATCGGTCAGCACCACGTCGATGCGGCGCTCGGTGCGGCCCAGCGATTCGGCGGTGAGCAGCGCAAAGGCATCCTCGGCGGTGAGCACATGCACCACCTTCAGGCTCTGCCGCTCGAGCATGCGCTTGGTCGCCTCGGCCACCACGCGGCTGTCCTCGATGTACAGCACGGTCGCGCCGACCACCGGCTCGGGCTGCACATAGCCGCGGATGAAGGTCGCCAGGGCTTCGTGGCCCAGCGCCTTGTCGAAATAATCGGTGACGTATTCGGTGAAGCGGCGCTCCACCAGATGCTGCTGCGCATCGCCGGAGACCACGATCACCGGCACATAGGCCTGGCCGGCCGCTTCGCGCACGCTGCGCGCCAGGGTCAGGCCATCGCCATCGGGCAGCGACAGCGAAGTGGTGACCAGATCCACCGCCCCGGCTTCCAGCGCCTGGCGCGCTTCGGCGATGCTGGAGCAGCCGATCACCTGTACGTTGGGCAGATCGCGCTGCAACACATCGGCGATCAGCTTGCGCACCAGCTTGGAGCCATCGACCACCATCACGCGCGGCGCGTCGCTGATCAGGTGCTTGAGATCCGGTGGATGCATGGCAGGCCTCAGGTCTCGGTGGGACGGGTCTGGCGAAGGAAATGGCCGGTGACCAGCCAGGCGCCCAGCCAGCCCAGGACCAGGGTGCCGACCAGCACCAGCGCAGAATGCAGCAGATCGAGCCCGTGCAGGGTAAAGGAGCTGCCGTAACTGTCGGCCAGGGTCGCCAACGGCGCGCGCAGCGCCAGCCCGGAGGCGGCGATCAGCGCGAGCGCCACAGCGCCGGCACCGAGCCCGTACCAGGCCCCCAGGTACAGGAACGGACGCCGGATGAAGCCATCGCTGGCACCCAGCAACTGCAGCACGCCGATTTCCTCGCGCCGCGACTGGATGTCCAGCCGCACGGTATTACCGACCACCAGCACCGCGCCGACACCCAGCAGAGCCGACAGCACCTGCACCAGCCGCTCGCCGAAGTGCAGCCAGCCATCCAGGCGCTTGCGCCACAGCGCGTCGTGCTGCACCTGGTCGGCCTGCGGCAAGGCCTGCAGCGCGCCGGCCAGCTGCGCATCGTCGGCCGTCTCGCTGGGCGTTACGACCAGCAGCGTCGGCAGCGGGTTGTCGCCCAGCGCATCAATCGCCTCGTCGAGCTTGGCGCTCTCGCGTAGCTCGGTCAGCCCCTGCGCCGGCGTGCGCAGCGCGACCTGGGCAACGTCCGGGCGCGCGCGCAGTTCGCCGGCCAGGGCCTGCGCGGCCTCGGCGCCGATCTCGACCTTCAGGAACAGGTTGATCTCGCGCGACTGCTGCACGCTGCCGGCCAGCAACTTGACGTTGTCCAGCGCGATCGACAGCCCCAGCGGCAAGGCCAGCGCCAACGCCATCACCACGATGGTCAGCAAGGTGGCCCAGGGCTTGCGCATGGCACGGCCCAGGCTGAAGGCGATGCTGTGCAGATGGTGGTCGATCCACACGCCGACCCGCGAGGGGGCGACGGCTTCGGTATTGGCGGGCTTGCTCATTCGGCCAGATCCTGCGGCGAGATGTCGTCGACCAGCCGGCCGTGGTCCAGGATCAGCACGCGCTTGCGCATCTGCTTGAGCAGGGCTAGGTCATGGCTGACCACCAGTACGCTGGTGCCGCGCGCGGGCAGCTCGGCGAACAACTGCATAATTTCCGCGGCCAGCGCCGGATCCAGATTGCCGGTGGGCTCATCGGCCACCAGCAGGCGCGGTTCGCCGACGATGGCGCGGGCGATGCCCACGCGCTGCTGCTCGCCGGCCGACAACTGCGACGGCAAGGCCCGCTCGCGATGGGCCAGCCCGATCCGCTCCAATGCCGAGCGCACGCGCTTGCCGATCTCGGCACGCCGGGTGCCGCGCAGGATCAGCGGCAACGCCACGTTCTCGGCGATGCTGCGGTCGTTGAGCAGGCGATGGTCCTGATAGACCGCGCCCACCTGGCGACGGTGCAGCGGAATCTGCCGGCCGCGCACCTTGAGCAGGTTGCGTTCGCCCAGCAGCACCGCGCCCTGGCTGGGCCGCTCGCTGAGGTGAATCAATTTGAGCAGGGTGCTTTTGCCGGCGCCGGAGTGGCCGGTCACGAACAGCATCTCGCCATCGGCCACTTCGAAGCTGACATCGGTCAGCGCCTGGTGGCCACCGGCGTAGTGCTTGCTGACGTTGTCGAAACGCAGAACGGTCATCCAGCGATTATGCCGGAGCGCCAGCGCTTGCGTCGCATCGCCGGAGCCCGGCAATGCGACGCAGGCCGCAGGCGATCAGTTGCCGGACACCAGCGAGCGCAGGCGACGGCCGATGCGGCTCAACAGCGACGGGCTGCCGGACGGCTTGGCGGCGCTGCGCACCGGCTTGGCGACCACCTGGGTGGGCTTGCGCGGTGCGGCAGGTGCGGCGACCGGTGTGGAGGCCACTGCCGGCTCGGCACCTTCGACCGGACGGCCGTTGCGACGACGGCGCCGCTTGCGTGGTGCGCGCTCGGCATCGGCCACGATGGTGGAAGGCGCCTCGACCGACGCCGCCGCAACCACCGGCGTTTCGGTCGGCGCTGCCGCTGCCGGGGCTTCGCCTTCCACACGCGGCTTGCGACGCGGACGCGGCTTGCCATCGGCACTGCCGCCGTCGCGACGACCGCCGCCACTGCCGCTACGCGATGCGCCGCCCGGGCCGCTGCGACCACCGCCGCGGCGCTGCTCTTCGGCAGCACGCTGTTCGCGCGCCTCGCGGAAGATGGTGCCCACGCTGTCGCCAGCATCCTCGTCGGCCTCTTCGCCTTCCACCGGTACACGCGCGGTGCGCGGCAGCGGCGTCAGCAGCTCGGAGGTCACCGGCTCGACCGGAATCTTCTGCTCGATATAGGCCTCGATGTCCGGCAGGCTCATCGCATAGCGCTCGCAGGCGAAGCTGATCGCATCGCCCTCTTCGCCCAGCCGCGCGGTACGGCCGATACGGTGCACGTAGTCTTCCGCATCGAACGGCAGGTCGTAGTTGTAGACGTACTTGACGCCGTCGATGTGCAGGCCGCGCGCGGCCACGTCGGTGGCGACCAGGATTTCGAGCTGGCCCTTCTGGAAGCGGTTGAGCAGCGACTCGCGCTTCTTCTGCGGCACGTCGCCCGACAGCACACCGACCCGGTAGCCATGCCGCTCCAGCGTGCGCGCCACGCGCTCGACGAACGCCTTGGTATTGACGAACACCATGGTGCGCGCGCCTTCGCTGCGCGACAGCAGGCCCAGCAGCAGCGTCTGCTTCTCTTCGTCAGACGGGAAATAGATGCGCTGGCGCACCCGTGCGGCGGTGATGCTCTCGGTTTCGACGACCAGCTTTTCCGGCTCGTTCATGTGCTCGTAGGCGAGCTCGAGCACGCGGTGGCTGAGCGTGGCCGAGAACAGCAGGGTCTGGCGGGTGCCGCGCTCGGGCATCCGCCGCAGCAGGAAGCGGATGTCCTTGATGAAGCCCAGGTCGAACATGCGGTCGGCTTCGTCCAGCACGCAGATCTCGCATGCGTGCAGCGAGACCACCTTGTGCTGCTTGACGTAGTCGATCAGCCGGCCCGGGGTGGCGATGATCACGTCCACGCCCTGCTGCAACAGTTCGCGCTGCTTGTCATAGTCCACCCCGCCGTAGACCAGCGCGAAGCGCAGGCCCAGGTCGGCGCCGAACTTGACCGCATCCTTGTGGATCTGGATCGCCAGCTCGCGGGTCGGCGCCAGGATCAGCGCGCGCGGGTCTTCCGGCTTGCGGTCGGCCAGCGCCGGGCGGATCAGCAGGCGGTTCATCACCGCCACCAGGAACGCCAGGGTCTTGCCGGTGCCGGTCTGGGCCTGGCCGGCGACGTCGCCGCCCGGCAGCGCGACCGGCAGGGTCAGCGCCTGGATCGGGGTACAGCGGGTAAACCCGGCGCTCTCCAGCCCGGCGATCAGCGCCGGATGCAGGTCGAACGTGGAAAAAGTCAAATCGGTCAGCGGTTTGTCGCTCATTATTCCGTCTTCGTGAGGCGCCCTGGGCAGCCCGGGCGCGGCTTGCATCGATGCCGACAGCGTCGCAAACTGCGGCTGTTGTGGCGGACAGCGCGGCTTCAGGACTGACACTTGATTCAGTCGCGCAATGCCCCAGTTTAACGCAATGTAGCGGCCTGCCCGTTCGGGCGGGCCGTTTTGGTTTCCAGGAGACCCAACGTGAGCGATAAGGTTCAACATGTCGGCGATGCCGACTTCGATACAGCTGTACTGCAATCCGGCGAACCGGTGCTGGTGGATTTCTGGGCCGAGTGGTGCGGACCCTGCAAGATGATCGCCCCGGTGCTGGACGATCTGGCCGATACATACCAGGGCAGACTGAAGGTTGCCAAGGTCAATGTGGACCAGAACCGCGCCCTGGCCATCAAGTACCACGTGCGTTCGATTCCGATGCTGTTGCTGTTCAAGGACGGCCAGGTGCAGGCCACCCAGATCGGTGCGGTTGGCAAGGGCCAGCTGACCCAGATGATCGACAAGACCCTGGGCGGCGCGGCCGCCTGAGCGAGCGGGCGTCCAGCCATGGGCGCCCCGTGATGCGCCAGCAGTTAAATCCTGCTGCGGCAGGCGCTTGCGCGGTTGCGCGCAGCGGTGATAGTGTCAGTTGATCCGGAGCACGTTCGTGCGCCGACGTACCCCTCTAGAAACCTCTTCTAGACTCCCATCACCTAAAGTTCGCCCCCCAGCCGGGCGCTCGCACTCTTAGCGAGGAATCACGCACTTGTCCGATCATCCTTCCTCCGATACCGGGAGCAGCGTCGACGCTCCTGTCGAGAAGCGCGTGCGCAAGCCGCGCGCGAGCAAGACCGCCGCTGCCACCGACGACGGTGGCGCGCAGCAGCCCAACCTGCCCTTGCCCGCCAGCCCCGCACCCGACGCTCCACGTGCCCCGCAGGCCCCGTCGCACGCTGCCGATTCGGCACCGGCGCAGACGTCCGGCGATGGCGCGTCCTATGCCGGTAACGCCCCCAGCGCCAACCAGGGCAACCCGGGCAACGACACCCATGGCGACTCCCGCGAGGGTGGCCAGACACAGCAGCAGCGCTTCAATCAGGCGCAGCAGCAACAGAACCAGAATCAGGCGCAGCACCGTGGCCAGGGCCAGAACCAGGCTCAGCCCCAGGCGCAAGGTCAGGGTCAGGGTCAGGGTCAGGGTCAGGGTCAGGACCAAGCCCAGAATGGCGGCCAGAATCAGCAAGGCCAGGGCCAGGGACAGAACCAGCAGGGCAACCGTCGTGACCGCTTCCGCAACCGCCGCGACCGTGGACGCGACCGCTTCGGCAACGAAGGTGGTGGTGGCATGCCGTCGTCCGATGGCAGCAACGAGCCGTTCGTCGCGCGCCCGCACCCGGCCGTGCCGGAAGGCTTCCCGGTCTACTCGCTGAGCGATCTCAAGCGGATGCCGGCGCAGAAGCTGCTGGATATCGCCGACCAGCTCAACATCCAGGAAGGCGTGGCGCGCGCACGCAAACAGGACGTGATCTTCGCCCTGCTCAAGGTGCTGACCCGCCACGGCGAAGGCGTTGCCGCCGACGGCGTGCTGGAAATCCTGCCCGACGGCTTCGGCTTCCTGCGTGCCGCAGAAGCCAGCTACCTGGCCGGCCCGGACGACACCTATATCTCGCCCAGCCAGATCCGCCGCTTCAACCTGCGGACCGGCGATCACCTGTCCGGCCGCATCCGCTTCCCGAAGGACGGCGAACGCTATTTCGCGCTGTCGATCGTCGACACCATCAATGGCGAGCCGCTGGAAGCCAGCAAGAACAAGGTGCTGTTCGAGAACCTGACCCCGCTGTTCCCGCGTCGCCGCTTCCGTCTGGAGCGTGGCGATGGATCGACCGAGGACATCACCGGCCGCATCCTGGACTTGATGGCGCCGCAGGGTAAAGGTCAGCGCGCGCTGATCGTCTCCCCGCCCAAGGCCGGTAAGACGATGATGATGCAGCAGGTGGCCACGGCCATCACCAGCAATCATCCCGAAGTGCACATGATCGTGCTGCTGATCGACGAGCGCCCGGAAGAAGTGACCGAAATGCAGCGCACCGTGCGCGGCGAGGTCATCTCCTCCACCTTCGACGAACCGGCCGCGCGCCACGTGCAGGTCGCCGAGATGGTGATCGAGCGGGCCAAGCGCCTGGTCGAGCACAAGAAGGACGTGGTGATCCTGCTCGACTCGATCACCCGTCTGGCACGCGCCTACAACAACGTGGTGCCCAGCTCCGGCAAGGTGCTCACCGGTGGTGTGGACGCCAACGCGCTGCACCGTCCGAAGCGCTTCTTCGGTGCGGCCCGCAACGTGGAAGAAGGCGGCTCGCTGACCATCATCGCCACGGCGCTGGTGGAAACCGGCAGCAAGATGGACGAGGTGATCTACGAAGAGTTCAAGGGCACCGGCAACAGCGAAGTGCATCTGAACCGTCGCATCACCGAAAAGCGCGTCTATCCGGCGATCGACATCAACCGCTCGGGCACGCGTCGCGAAGACCTGCTGATCGAGCCGGAGCTGCTGCAGAAGATCTGGATCCTGCGCAAGCTGCTGCACCCGATGGACGAAATCGCGGCGATGGAATTCCTGCTGGACAAGATGAAGACCACCAAGTCCAACGACGAGTTCTTCAGTTCGATGAAGCGCTGAGTCGCTCGGCGTTCTCGATACAAAAAAAGCCCCGCATTGCGGGGCTTTTTTTGTGGGTGCGTGGTTGCTTGCAGTCACAAGTCGGGTTGGTCGAGTACGCGGTGCCCTCGCCGCTCGCGGGACACACCGCAGGTACGTACGTGTAGGCTCGGGAGCGGCATCCTCGCCGCCCGCGATCCCGCAAGCGGCGAGGACACCGCACCAGGAAGTTGATCGGCGGGGCCAACACCTGCCTATCGCCGCGTCTGCGTTGGGATGCCAGAAGGTTTTGCAGGGTGCTTGTTGAAAAGCCTGCCTTCTCTCGGCTTGAAATGGAACGCTGGTGGGACGCGCTGTGACTCAAACAACAAACGTCATGCTCTGCTCGCAAACATGCACACCGACCATCTCGACGGGTCCTTGCCCGCCCATCGTCGCGGGACCTTACGCGGCATGGATGCCGCGTAAGAGCCTACAAGGACGTACTTGCAGCGTGTCCCGCGAGGGTGGGCGGGCAAGGGCCCTGCAGCCAACTGGCAGATCAGCAGCCTTGTAGCCAAGCCCTGATAAGCCGTCCGGCAGCGAACGATCAAGACCACCCGCTCTGCAAGCAACAGGCGTGAGGTAGCTTCGCCAGCCGCGCTGATGTTGGCTTCGCGCTTAAGTTCCTTGCAGCGGCGTCACCAGCCGCACACCTTCTCCGCGTGCGGAGAACAAGCCACTACCCGGTAGCGCATCCGGACTGTCGGTCGATGCCGACGCATCGCGCTGCTCGTGCCAGGGCGCCGGCTGACGCGGGCCCGGCAGATAGGATTGCCACTTTTTGGCTTGCTTTGCAGCGATCAGATTGCCTGGCCAGGATTCGATGGCGAAGGTGACCGGAACCCGCATGACCCAGTACGGCGCGTCGGCCTCGGCGCCTTGCGTTGGCGGCACAAATGTCCAGCCTCGCGCCTTGGCGATTGCAACGTCGGCAAACGCCTTGCGCCAGCGCGGGCGCCTGGATTCCGGCGCCAGCGTGGTCAGGTTGACCTGCTCGGCGACCAGATCTTCGACCTTGCCATCGCGCCCGACCTTGAGCAGCAGATAGACCACCCCGGTCACACCTTCTCGAAACGCATGCTCTGGGTACGCGGGTGCCGGCATGTCCTTGGCAGCGACGCTGGCTGCAGCTTGCTCCTGGCTGCCGAAATGCGCGCTGCGAATCGATACGGAATAGGTGCCGTTATCGGCCGGCTTGGCGACCAGCAGCAGATTCATCAGCAATTGCGCGGGCAAGGCGCTCCCATCGTCTTTGACAGGGTCAAAGCGCCAGGAAGCGATCGATTGTTTGACGCGGTCGCGGACCACTGGCGGCAGGCTTGCTTCGTCGGTGAGCTTGACCTCCGTAACGGTACCGTCCGGCGTCAGCGTCAATTCGCCTGCGATATTCATGCTGGCCTCCATCTGTGCCTGTACCTGCGCGGCACTGGGAACTGCCTGCACGCCGCTGACACTCGCCATTGCCAACAAAATGCCCAAGCCCAAGCGTTGCTTCCATTGCATGACCGCACTCCGTGGTTATTGAGTTTCGTTGTACCAGCTTGGCGCATACGCGTAAATCGTCAGGCCAGTTTTCGCGAGTCTGCGTAGGGCGGGGTGTCGGGGTAGTCGTCCTCGCGCAGGCGGGTTTGCAGGTCGCGCCACCACTGCGGGTCGAACAGTTCCGGGTGCAGGTGCTTGACCGCTTCCAGCTGCGAGGGTGGCAAGCCCATGAACAGCGCGAAGCGCTCGGGAAACACATCGCGCGGGCCGACGTGGAACCAGGGCTCGGCAGCCATCTGTTCTTCATAGGTGGTGGGGGTCGGCCAGTCGCGGAAGGTGCATTCGGTGATCAGGCACAGCTCGTCGTAGTCGTAGAACACCGCGCGCTGATGGCGGGTGATGCCGAAGTTCTTCAGCAGCATGTCGCCGGGAAAGATGTTGTTGCGCGCCATGTCCTTGATTGCCTGGCCGTAGTCCAGCGCGGCCGCATGCGCGGCTTCGGGCAGCTGTTCGCGCAGATAGAGATTGAGCGGGCGCAGGCGGCGCTGCACGTAGCACAGCGCGATCAGCACGTCCTGGCCATCTTCGCTCAGACTCGTCGCACAGCTGGTCTGCAGCTCGTCCAGCAACGCGGGCGAGAAGCGCGACTTGGGAAACCGCAGGAAGCGATACGGCTGCGCGTCCAGCAAGCGACCGATACGATCGAGCTGGAACACCAGCTCGTATTTGCCTTCGACCTGCGCGCGACTCATGGTCTTGGGATAGGCAAAGCGGTCGCGAATCAGTTTGAACACCAGCGGATAACTGGGCAGGGTAAATACCACCATGACCATGCCGGGCGTGCCGTCGGCATGCACCAGCTGCTCGGAGGGATGCGCCTGGAAATGGCTGAAAAACGTGCGATAGCGTTCGGTCTTGCCCTGCTTGGCGCGCCCGAGCATCGTGTACAGCTCGTCGACCGGCTTGTGGGTGAGCAGGCTGCGTAAGAACACCACCGCGTCGCCGACAGTGGACAGATCGGCCTGGAAGTAACTGCGCGAGTTGCTGAACAATTGCGCGACGTCGCTGCGTCTGGTCAGCACCGCTTCGGCACGCAGGCCGGCGTCGTCGTTGACCAGGGCGATGACGCATGGCGAGAAGCGATGTTCGCCGAACACGCGGCCGACCAGGTAGGCGCGCCGCTCGCGATAGAACACCGTCTCCAGCAGCTCCACGCTGCGCACCGGGTGCCCGCCCCAGTGCGCGAGATCATCGAGCAGGCGCACCGCGATCGCCGCTGCGCAGCGGGTGCGATGCGCATACGGAACGTCGAAGGAATAATCGCCGAGCACGCGCACCAGCATGTCGGTCAGCCGGCCGGGCGAGACCGCATAGGTATGCCGTGCGACCGGCACCGTGATCGCGTCGGTCGGCTCGATATCCAGCGCGATGAACTCGATCTCCGCATCCACGCCGTGGGTGCCGAAGTAACGCCGGGTCAGGGTGTTGTAGAAGGTCTTGTACAGCTCCTGGTCGATCAGCCCGCTCAGCAGCGCGGCGTAATGCACGCGTGCACGCATCCACAGCGCGCGATCGTGCGCCTGCCCCAGCAGCACCGCACGCAAGCGCAGCATGCATTCGCTGATGTACTGGTCGTACAGCGCGATCCGCGCCACCGCATCATCGCGCGCGCCGCTCCAGTCGCGCGTTTCGAAGCGCTGTTTGGCGCGTGCGGTGATCTCGGCAAACCGGGCGTTGTAATCCTCGAAGGCGTCGTACACGGCATGGGCGATCGCCAGCGCACGGCGCTCGGACTGCGGCGGTAACGGGAGCTGGCTCATGCCGGCAGTGTACCCAGCGCATGTTGCGACGTGCAGCGGAGACAAACGATCAATCGAACAGGCGCACAGTCGGCCAAATGCCGAGACTGCTCGCACCGAGGCGCAGGATCTCTCGCAGGCAAGGCATTGCCAGATCGTGAGGCCTGGCACGCAACGACCGTGTTCTCGCGGTTGCACGCAAACGCCGGAAACGACAAGGCCCGCCCCTCGTCGAGGCGGGCCCTGCCTGTTGCACCTGCTGGACGCATCGCCAGGCGGTGCGCTGGATCAGGCCTTCAGCGTGGCCAACACGTCGTTAAAGGTCTTGCTCGGGCGCATCGCCTCGCTGACCTTGGCCAGATCGGGGTGATAGTAGCCGCCGATCTCGACCGGCTTGCCCTGGGCGCCGTTGAGCTCGGCCACGATGGTGGCTTCGTTCTCGGTCAGGGCCTTGGCCAGGGGTGCGAACTTGGCCTGCAGGGCGGTGTCCTCGGTCTGCGCAGCCAGGGCCTGCGCCCAGTACATCGCCAGATAGAAGTGGCTGCCGCGGTTGTCCAGTTCACCGACCTTGCGCGCCGGCGACTTGTTGTTGTCCAGGAACTGGCCGTTGGCCACGTCCAGCGCCTTGGCCAGCACCGTGGCCGACGGGTTGTCGTAGCGGTTGCCCAGATGCTCCAGCGAGGCGGCCAGGGCCAGGAACTCGCCCAGCGAATCCCAGCGCAGGCTGTTCTGTTCGACGAACTGCTGCACGTGCTTGGGCGCCGAGCCGCCGGCACCGGTCTCGAACAGGCCGCCACCGGCCATCAGCGGCACGATCGACAGCATCTTGGCACTGGTGCCCAGCTCCAGGATCGGGAACAGGTCGGTGAGGTAATCGCGCAGCACGTTGCCGGTGACCGAGATGGTGTCCTGGCCTTTGCGGATGCGCTCCAGCGAGAAGGTGGTCGCTTCCACCGGCGGCAGGATGCGGATATCCAGGCCGTTGGTGTCGTGATCCTTCAGATAGGTTTCGACCTTGGCGATGACCTGCGCATCGTGCGCGCGGGCCTTGTCCAGCCAGAACACCGCAGGCGTCTCGCTCAGGCGCGCACGTTCGACGGCCAGCTTGACCCAGTCCTGGATCGGCGCGTCCTTGACCTGGCACATGCGCCACAGGTCGCCGGCTTCCACCGCATGTTCGAACACGGTGGCGCCGGTGTCGTCGGTGACCTTGACGGTCCCGGCGGCGGCAATCTGGAAGGTCTTGTCGTGCGAGCCGTATTCCTCGGCCTTCTGCGCCATCAGGCCGACGTTGGGCACCGAGCCCATGGTGGACGGATCGAATGCGCCATGCGCCTTGCAGTCGTCGATCACCGCCTGATAGACATCGGCGTAACAGCGATCCGGGATCACTGCCTTGGTGTCCTGCAGCTTGCCTTCGGCATTCCACATCTGACCGGAGTCGCGAATCATCGCCGGCATCGACGCATCGACGATCACGTCGCTGGGCACATGCAGGTTGGTGATGCCCTTGTCCGAATTGACCATGGCCAGGGCCGGACGCTGCGCGTATTCGGCCTGGATATCCGCCTTGATCTGCGCCTGCTGGTCTTCCGGCAGCGTGGCGATGCGTGCGTATAGGTCGCCGATGCCGTTGTTGGGATCGAAGCCGACCGACGCAAGCGCTTCGGCATGCTTGCTCAGCGTGTCCTTGTAGAACTCGCCGACCACCACGCCGAACAGCACCGGGTCGGAGACCTTCATCATGGTGGCTTTCAGATGCACCGAGAACAGCACATCCTTGGCCTTGGCATCGGCGATCTGCGCGTCGATGAAGCTGGCCAGTGCGCGCTTGCTCAGCACCGCGGCATCGACGATTTCGCCGGCCTTGACCGCGACCTTGTCCTTCAACACGCTGCTGCTGCCGTCGTTACCGACGAATTCGATCTTCAACGCGCCGGCGGCCGCCACGGTGGTGGATTGCTCGCTGCCGAAGAAGTCGCCGTCGTCCATATGGGCCACGTGCGACTTCGAATCGCTGCTCCACTTGCCCATGCGGTGCGGATGCTTGCGTGCGTAATTCTTCACCGACAACGGCGCGCGGCGGTCGGAGTTGCCCTCGCGCAACACCGGATTGACTGCGCTGCCCTTGACCTTGTCGTAGCGCGACTTGATGTCCTTTTCGGCGTCGTCCGTGGGCGTGTCCGGATACGCCGGCAGCGCATAGCCCTGGCCCTGCAGTTCGGCGATGGCGGCCTTGAGCTGCGGCACCGAGGCGCTGATGTTGGGCAGCTTGATGATGTTGGCTTCCGGCGTGGTGGCCAGCTCGCCAAGCTCACCGAGGTCGTCGGCGATCTTTTGCGCGTCGCTCAGGTGCTCGGGAAACAGCGACAGGATGCGGCCCGCCAGCGAGATGTCGCGGGTTTCGACCACGATGCCGGCAGTATTGGTGTAGGCATCGATGATCGGCAGCAGCGACTGCGTGGCCAGATACGGTGCTTCGTCGGTGAGCGTGTAGATGATCTTCGGTGTCTTCGACATAAGGTGCGATGGCTCGTGTGGTCGGAAGGAGCGCCGGCGTTGTTGGCACTGGCGTTGGCGTACGCGGCGGGGGTCGCTGCTGGCACGCCGATCGGCCAGCGCGTGGAACGCGGCGATGGATCAGCACGGCATTGTCGCGTCTGAGCCGCGCCCGGGTAAAGCGACCACAGGCGGATGCTCCATCCCGTCACCCGTCCAATGCGATGGATGCAGCTGTAACGAATGTGCCGTCTGACAGAATTGCATAGAAAAAAGGGCGCGATCGTGCGATCGCGCCCTGATGGCTTGCTGGAAGAACGATAGGGCAACGCGATGGACGCGCTTGTCCGACATGCTTGGGATCAGCGCGCTACCGCTCTGCGAATACGCACACCTACCTGCAAACTGCCTGCTCGCCTGGCTGCTTACTTGACCGCGATGGTCTGCGGAGTACCCGCCGGCTTGCCATCCACCATCACCTGCGCGGTGTAGCTGCCAGCCGGCCAGCCATCGGGCTTGCTGAAGCTGAGGTTGGTGGTTTCCGGGCCCGTCGTGGTCAAGGTCGCGTTCTGTTCGCCGGCCACCTGACCATCCTGATAGGTGAGTTTGGCTGCGACCGCCACATTGCTCGCACTGCCATCGGTTTTCACCGAAACGATGATGGTGTCTTTGCTGCCGATATTGGCCGACGGAGTCACCGACTTGTCGGCAGTCGCCGTGGTGCCGACCACCACGCTCGACACCATCACTGCCGAACCTGTGGCGGCTGCGGTATCGGTGCTGGCAGCGCCGGTCGCGGCGCTCTGGCCAGCCTGATCGCTCGCCGGCGGTGTTGCGGCCGGACCCGGCATTGCCTCGGTGGCAGCGCCGGAGGTCGGATCCTTGGACACGCTGTCGTCGTCGGCCTTCTTACTGCAGCCCGACAGGGCGAGAACGCCGGCAAGGGCAATGGCGAGGGTGCTAGAAACGGAAGTAGTACGCATGGATCAATCTCCGGATATCAGAACGAAAAGTGGATTTCGAAAGGTGCCAGGTATGCGGTGCGCCTATGACTTCGGCGGCAACTGCAGCACCTGACCGGGAAAGATCTTGTCCGGATCCTTAAGCGTTTCGCGGTTGGCCTCAAAGATCCGCGGCCACAGGTTACCGTCGCCGTAGTGGCGCTTGGCGATGCTGGACAGACTGTCGCCCGCCTGCACGGTGACCGATTCGCTGACCAGCTGCGCAGTGCTCTGCACGCTGGTACGCACGTTGGAGAAATCCGCCGCTGGCGTGACGTCGGCAGTACTGTCGACCGAGGACGTCACGTTGGAGAAGTCTGCTTTCTTGTCGACACTCATTGCCGCCATCCCTTTGCATCACGATGACTGCAGGGTGCGCGGCGCGCTGTTAAGCGTGGATCGCGCCACCGTGAAGCTGGTGCGAGCCTTGAATGGGCGCGATTACTGGCGCAGGTCGCGGAAGATCGACAGCGGCGTCGGCACGCTGGGCGAGCTGCGCAAGGGGTTGATGTCCAGCCCGCCACGGCGGGTATAGCGCGCTTCCACCACCAACCACTCGGGCGCGCAGTGGAGCAGCACGTCATGGAAGATACGCTCCACACATTGCTCGTGAAACTCGGCGTGGTCGCGGAAACTCACCAGATAACGCAGCAGGCCTTCGCGGTCGATCGGGGCGCCGCGGTAGCGCAACGTGACGCTAGCCCAATCCGGTTGACCGGTGACCGGGCAATTGGATTTGAGCAAGGCCGAGGTCAGCACTTCTTCCACCACTGGTTGCGCGTGCGCCGCCAAATATGCGGCATTGGGCGGGCCGTAATCGTCGATGCTGACATCCAGTGCGTCGATCGACTCGCCCTCGCCCACTGCATCGATCGGCGGCAGACCGAATTCCACCACCACGTCGGCACCGGCGCGCGTGGACAAGTCGGAGGCGATGCGCGTACGCACCGCTTCGGCGCTATTGAAGCGGGTGGCATTGAGCGAATTGAGATACAGCTTGAGCGACTTGGATTCGATCAACGACGGCGACTCGCTGGGCACGTGCAAGGTGGCGGTGGCCACGCACGGCTTGCCCTGCGCATCGAGCCAGCTGAGTTCGTAGGCATGCCAGCGGTCGCGGCCGATGAAGGGCAAGGCCCCCGTCAGGCCGATTGCCTCGCGCCCGGCCGCGCGCGGAATCGGGAACAACAGCGACGGATCGTAGCCGCTGGGATAGGCGACCTCACGACCGAGGGTGGAATCTTCTGGGGTATTCATCGCGCCATTTTAGGCCGAGCGGGCTGGCCGTGAGGTGTATAGCGGACGCTGGAGCGACCTGGCGACAGAAGCAGCGGGCCGTCAAGCGGCCCGCCACCCCACACGATCACCAACGCTCAGCGGAAACCGCGCAACTGCACACGATTTCCCAATCCCGATTCCCGGTTCCCGAATCAGCCAGCCTCCCCCTGATGCAGGTAATCCAATGACACCTGCAACAGCGCGCGCAGGCCCACATCCAGCGACGATTCGTCGAGCAGGAACTGCGGCGAATGGTTGCTGGGCGCGGTGGCCGGGTCGATGCCCTTGGCGGTGGAGCCGACGAAGAAGAACATCGACGGCACCTGCTGGGCGTAGAAGGAGAAATCTTCCGCGCCCATCTGCAACGGCGGTTCGTAGACATTGCCGGCGCCGACCACGGCCTGCAGGCTGGGCAGCATCCTGGCGGTCAGCGCCGGGTCGTTGACCGTGGCCGGGTTGCCGGGCTGGTCCGGCACCTGCGCCTCGACCCTGGCCCCGTGGGCGGCGGCGGTGTGTTCGGCCACCGTCTTGAGGTCGGCGAAGATCTGCTGGCGCATGGCTTCGTCGAAGGTGCGGATGGTGCCGACCATTTCCACATCGTCGGGGATGATGTTGTAGCGGATACCGCCCTTGATCGCGCCGAAGCTCAACACCGCCGGTTGTTTGGACAGGTTGGCGCGGCGGCTGATCACGGTCTGCGCGGCGCCGATCATGTCGGCGCTGGCCACGATCGGGTCGATGCCGTTCCACGGCGCCGAGCCATGCGTCTGGCGGCCGATCATCTTGATCGCAAACCGGTCCGAGGCCGCCATCAGCGGGCCGCTGCGCACCGCGATCTTGCCGGCCTGCACGCTGGAGAACACATGCAGGCCGAACACCGCCTGTGGCTTGAAGTCGGCGAACAGGCCTTCCTTGAGCATCAGCGAGGCGCCGCCCTCCTCGTTACCGGGGGCGCCCTCTTCGGAGGGCTGGAAGATCAGCATCACTTCGCCGGGCAGCTGCTCGCGCATGCCGACCAGTGCTTCGGCCACCCCGAGCAGGATCGCGGTGTGGGCGTCGTGGCCGCAGGCATGCATCACCCCGACCTGCTCGCCGCGGTACTCGGCGGTGACCTTGGAGGCATACGGCAGGCCGGTCTGCTCCTTGACCGGCAAGGCATCCATGTCCGCGCGCAAGGCGATCTTCGGACCCGGCTTGCCGCCCTTGATGATGGCCACCACGCCGTGATGGGCGATGCCGGTGCGCGGCTTGAGGCCGAGCTTGCGCAGCTGCGCGGCCACGGTGGCGGCGGTGCGCTCCTCGCGGTTGGACAGCTCCGGGTGCTGGTGGAAGTCGCGGCGCCACTGCACCAGCTTGCTCTGCAACGGCGCGGCGGCGGCCTGGACTTCGGGCCGGGGCGCGGCCTGGGCGGCGGCCAGGGTGGGCAGGGCAAGCAGCAACGCGCTGGTCAGCAGGCGGGAGTGGCGCATCAGCAATCCTCTAAAGATGGTCGCTTAATGTAGTGCAGGTGCACGCTCGGTGGGCTGCAGTGGGGCTCGATTCAGTCCCGCGGTCAACCACATCGGCCCTGACGCGTTGCCGCTGCACTGCATCTGTGAACGCTGCAGTCGTTTCGTCCGGCGGGCCGTTACTTCAGTAACGCTCAATTGCCTGATCGCAACGATATGCTTCGCACAGCCGCCCCACGGTCGCACCAGCGCCCGGCCCGCCCTCAGGAGTTGTCGCATGTCGCGTTTTTGGAAGATCACACTGCTGGTCGTAGCGGTGCTCGTCGTGGTGTTCGTCGCAATGCGGATGTTCGGTGGGGGCAACCACGGCAAGCGGGCGGATGCGCCGGACGGCAATGGCACAGAGAACAGCGGCCCGGTACCGGTCACGGTCGTGGCCGCCACCACCCAGGATGTGCCGGTCTACGCCAGCGCACTGGGCACGGTGACCGCGCTCAATACCGTCACGGTCAGCCCGCAGGTCGGCGGCCAGCTGATGAGCCTGAATTTCAAGGAGGGCCAGGAAGTGAAGAAGGGCGAGCTGCTGGCGCAGATCGACCCGCGCACCCTGCAGGCCAGCTACGACCAGGCACTGGCGGCCAAGCGCCAGAACCAGGCGCTGCTGGCGACCTCGCGGGTGAACTACCAGCGCTCCAACGACCCGGCCTACAAGCAGTACGTCTCGCGCACAGACCTGGATACCCAGCGTAACCAGGTGGCGCAGTACGAGGCGGCGGTGTCGGCCAATGATGCACAGATGCGCTCGGCGCAGGTGCAGTTGCAGTTCACCCGCGTGACCGCGCCGATCGACGGCATCGCCGGCATCCGCGGCGTGGACGTGGGCAATATCGTCAGCGCCAGCTCCACCATCGTCACCCTGACCCAGATCCGCCCGATCTACGTGTCCTTCAACCTGCCCGAGCGCGAGTTGCAGGCGGTGCGCAGCGGCCAGGCGGCCGCCCCGCTGGACGTGGCGGCGCTGGATCGCGGCGATGCGCACGTGATCAGCGGCGACGGCAAGCTGGAGGTGATCGACAACCGCATCGCCGCCGACAGCGGCACCTTCGGTGCGCGTGCGATCTTCGCCAACACCGACAACGCCTTGTGGCCGGGCCAGTTCGTCAACGTGCGCCTGCAGCTGCGCACCATCTCCGGCGGCACCGTGGTGCCGACCCAGGCCGTGCAGCGCGGCCCGGACGGCGATTACGTCTACGTGGTCGGCAACGACAACACCGCGCAGATGCGCACCGTGGTGCAGGGCGTGGAAGTGGACGACAGCCATGTGCAGGTCACCAAGGGGCTCAAGCCGGGCGAGCGCGTGGTGACCGAAGGCCAGTTCCGGCTCAAGCCGGGCAGCAAGGTCAGCGCGCTCAAGCCGGGCGAAACCCCGCCGGAGCCGACCGAGGCAGAACTCAAGGCCGCGCAGGACAAGAGCCGTGGCGGCGCCGGCGGCCGACGCAGCGGCGGCGGCCCGCGCTAACTCGCGAGCACCGGCGACGGGCCTTCCGTCGCCGGTGTGCATCGGCGCTGCGCGCGCCGGCATCGATTGACGTCTTCAGCAAGGACACCCCCCGTGGGCTTTTCGACCATCTTCATCCGCCGTCCCATCGCCACCTCGTTGTTGATGGCGGGCATCCTGCTGCTGGGCATCCTGGGCTACCGGCAATTGCCGGTCTCGGCGCTGCCGGAAATCGACGCGCCCAGCCTGGTGGTCACCACCCAGTATCCCGGCGCCAACGCGACCACTATGGCCTCGCTGGTGACCACGCCGCTGGAGCGCCAGTTCGGGCAGATCTCCGGGCTGCAGATGATGACCTCCGATTCGTCGGCAGGCCTGTCCACGATCATCCTGCAGTTCTCGATGGACCGCGACATCGACATCGCCGCGCAGGATGTGCAGGCGGCGATCCGTCAGGCCACCCTGCCCTCGTCGCTGCCGTATCAACCGGTCTACAACCGGGTCAATCCGGCCGACGCGGCGATCCTGACCCTCAAGCTCACCTCCGACTCGCTGCCGCTGCGCGAGGTCAACCGCTATGCCGATGCGATCCTGGCCCAGCGCCTGTCGCAGGTGCCGGGCGTGGGGCTGGTGTCGATCGCCGGCAATGTGCGGCCTGCGGTGCGCATCCAGGTCAACCCGGCGCAGCTGTCGAACATGGGCCTGACCATGGAGTCGCTGCGCAGCGCGTTGACCCAGACCAATGTCAGCGCGCCCAAGGGTTCGCTCAACGGCAAGACCCAGTCCTACAGCATCGGCACCAACGACCAGCTCACCGACGCGGCGCAGTACCGCGAGACCATCATCAGCTACAGCAACGGCCGCCCGGTGCGGCTGGCCGATGTGGCCAACGTGGTCGACGGGGTGGAGAACGACCAGCTCGCCGCCTGGGCCGACGGCAAGCCGGCGGTGCTGCTGGAAATCCGCCGCCAGCCCGGTGCCAACATCGTGCAGACGGTGGAGCAGATCCGCAGCATCCTGCCGCAGCTGCAGGCGGTGCTGCCGGCCGACGTGCACCTGGAGGTGTTCTCCGACCGCACCGAAACCATCCGCGCCTCGGTGCACGAGGTCAAGTTCACCCTGGTGCTGACCATCGCGCTGGTGGTGGCGGTGATCTTCGTGTTCCTGCGCCGGTTGTGGGCCACCATCATTCCCTCGGTGGCGGTGCCGCTGTCGCTGGCCGGCACCTTCGGGGTGATGGCGTTTGCCGGCATGTCGCTGGACAACCTGTCGCTGATGGCGCTTGTGGTGGCGACCGGGTTCGTGGTCGACGATGCGATCGTGATGATCGAGAACATCGTGCGCTACATCGAACAGGGCAAGAGCGGGCCGGAGGCGGCCGAGATCGGCGCCAAGCAGATCGGCTTCACCGTGCTGTCGCTGACCGTATCGCTGGTGGCGGTGTTCCTGCCGCTGCTGCTGATGCCGGGCGTGACCGGGCGCCTGTTCCATGAGTTTGCGTGGGTGCTGTCGATTGCGGTGGTGATCTCGATGCTGGTGTCGCTGACGCTGACGCCGATGATGTGCGCCTACCTGCTCAAGCCCGACGCCCTGCCCGAAGGCGAGGACGCGCACGAACGCGCCGCCGCCGCCGGCAAGACCAACCTGTGGACGCGCACCGTGGGCGCCTACGAGCGCAGCCTGGACTGGGTGCTGGCACACCAGCCGCTGACCCTGGCGGTGGCGATCGGCGCGGTGGCGCTGACCGTGGTGCTGTACATGGCGATCCCCAAGGGCCTGCTGCCCGAGCAGGACACCGGCCTGATCACCGGCGTGGTGCAGGCCGACCAGAACGTGGCGTTCCCGCAGATGGAGCAGCGCACCCAGGCGGTGGCCGCGGCGCTGCAGAAAGACCCCGCCATGACCGGCGTGGCCGCCTTCATCGGTGCCGGCACCATGAACCCGACCATCAACCAGGGCCAGCTGTCGATCGTGCTGAAGACGCGTGGCGACCGCGAGGGCCTGGACGAGGTGCTGCCGCGCCTGCAAAAGGCGGTGGCCGGCATTCCCGGCGTGGCACTGTTCCTCAAGCCGGTGCAGGACGTCACCCTGGACACCCGCGTGGCCGCCACCGAGTACCAGTATTCGATGTCGGATGTGGACAGCAGCGAGCTGGCCACCTGGGCCGGGCGCATGACCGAGGCGATGCGCAAGCTGCCCGAGCTGGCCGACGTGGACAACAACCTGGCCAACCAGGGCCGGGCGCTGGAGCTGAGCATCGATCGCGACAAGGCCAGCATGCTCGGCGTGCCGATGCAGACCATCGACGACACGCTGTACGACGCCTTTGGCCAACGCCAGATCTCCACCATCTTCACCGAGCTCAATCAGTACCGGGTGGTGCTGGAAGTGGCGCCGGAATTCCGCAGCAGCACCGCATTGATGAACCAGCTGGCGGTGGCCAGCAACGGCAGCGGCGCGCTGACCGGCACCAATGCCACCAGCTTCGGCCAGTTGACCTCGTCCAACTCCTCCACCGCCACCGGCGTGGGCGCGCAGAACACCGGCATCGTGGTCGGCGCCGGCAGCATCATTCCGCTGGCCGCACTGGCCGAGGCCAAGGTCACCAACACGCCGTTGGTGGTCAGCCACCAGCAACAGCTGCCGGCGGTCACGATCTCGTTCAATCTGGCCCCGGGCCATTCGCTGTCGCAGGCGGTGGAGGCGATCGAGCAGGCGCGCCAGGATCTGAAGATCCCGACCCAGGTGCATGCGGCGTTCGTCGGCAAGGCGGCCGAATTCACCGGCAGCCAGACCGATATCGTGTGGCTGCTGCTGGCCTCGATCGTGGTGATCTACATCGTGCTGGGCGTGCTCTACGAGAGCTACATCCACCCGCTGACGATCATCTCCACGCTGCCGCCAGCCGGCGTCGGCGCGCTGCTGGCGCTGATGATGTGCGGGTTGAGCCTGTCGGTGGACGGCATCGTCGGCATCGTGCTGCTGATCGGCATCGTCAAGAAGAACGCGATCATGATGATCGACTTCGCCATCGACGCCCGCCGCGAAGGCGCCAATGCGCACGAAGCGATCCGGCGCGCCTGCCTGCTGCGTTTCCGCCCGATCATGATGACCACCGCCGCCGCGATGCTGGGCGCGCTGCCGCTGGCGCTGGGCACCGGCATCGGCTCGGAACTGCGGCGTCCGCTCGGCATCGCCATCGTCGGCGGCCTGCTGCTGTCGCAGCTGGTGACGCTGTACACCACGCCGGTGATCTACCTGTACATGGAACGTGCCGGCGAGCGGCTGCGTGACTGGCGCGCGCGGCGTGCCGCCCGCCGCGACGGCATGCCCCCGGCCTCCACCTCGGAGCGCCCGGCATGATGACCGGCGCAGCGATGGCTGATCGGTCTGCCTACCCACGGCACCGCCTTCCCGCACGCACGCATGGCAGCTGCGCTGGCTGTTGCCTTTCCCGATTCCCGAATCCCGATTCCCGATTCCCGGCAGTCACCCCATGAACATCTCCGCGCCCTTCATCAAGCGCCCGATCGGCACCGCGCTGCTGGCGATCGGTTTGTTCGTGATCGGATTGATGTGCTACCTGCGGCTGGGCGTGGCGGCGTTGCCGAACATCCAGATTCCGGTGATCTTCGTGCACGCCACGCAGTCCGGCGCCGATGCCAGCACCATGGCCTCCACCGTCACCGCACCGCTGGAACGCCACCTGGGTCAGCTGCCCGGCATCGACCGCATGCGCTCCTCCAGCTCGGAGAGCAGCAGCCTGGTGGTGCTGGTGTTCCAGAGCAATCGCAACATCGATTCGGCCGCGCAGGATGTGCAGACGGCAATCAACTCCTCGCAATCGGACCTGCCGTCCGGGCTTGGCACGCCGATCTATTCGAAAGCCAATCCCAACGACGACCCGGTCATCGCCATCGCGCTGACCTCGGACACGCAATCGGCCGATGAGCTCTACAACGTTGCCGACTCGCTGCTGGCGCAACGGCTGCGCCAGATCACCGGCATCAGCTCGGTCGATATCGCCGGCGCCTCCACGCCGGCGGTCCGCGTGGATGTGGATCTGCGCGCGCTCAACGCGCTGGGCCTGACCCCGGACGATCTGCGCAACGCGGTGCGCGCGGCCAACGTCACCTCGCCGACCGGATTCCTGTCCGACGGCAACACCACCATGGCGATCGTGGCCAACGATTCGGTGTCCAAGGCCGCCGATTTCGCCCAGCTGGCGATCTCCACCCAGTCCAATGGCCGCATCGTGCGGCTGGGCGACGTGGCCACCGTCTACGACGGCCAGCAGGATGCCTATCAAGCGGCCTGGTTCGACGGCAAACCAGCGGTGGTGATGTACGCCTTCACCCGCGCCGGCGCCAACATCGTCGAAACCGTGGACCAGGTGAAGGCGCAGATTCCCGAGCTACGCGCCTACCTGCAGCCCGGCACCAAGCTGACGCCCTACTTCGACCGCACACCCACCATCCGCGCCTCGCTGCACGAGGTGCAGGCCACGCTGATGATCAGCCTGGTGATGGTGATCCTGACCATGGCGCTGTTCCTGCGCCGCCTGGCGCCGACGCTGATCGCGGCGGTCACCGTGCCGCTGTCGCTGGCCGGCTCGGCGCTGGTGATGTACATGCTGGGTTTCACCTTGAACAACCTCAGCCTGCTGGCGCTGGTGATCGCCATTGGCTTTGTGGTCGACGATGCGATCGTGGTGATCGAAAACATCATGCGTCATCTGGACGAAGGCATGCCGCGTCTGGATGCCGCACTGGCCGGTGCGCGCGAGATCGGCTTCACCATCGTGTCGATCACTGCCTCGTTGGTGGCGGTGTTCATTCCGATGCTGTTTGCCAGCGGCATGATCGGCGCGTTCTTCCGCGAGTTCACCGTGACCCTGGTGGCGGCGATCGTGGTGTCGATGCTGGTGTCGCTGACCTTGACGCCGGCGCTGTGCAGCCGCTTTCTGTCCGCGCACACCGAGCCGGAAAAACCTGGCCGTTTCGGCGCCTGGCTGGACCGCATGCACGAGCGCATGCTCGCGGTGTACACGGTGGCGCTGGATTTCTCGCTGCGGCACGCCTTGCTGCTGTCGCTGACGCCGCTGCTGTTGATCGCCGCCACCGTCTTTCTCGGCGGCGCAGTCAAGAAGGGCTCGTTCCCGGCGCAGGACACCGGCCTGATCTGGGGCCGCGCCAATTCCAGCGCGACGGTGTCGTTTGCTGACATGGTCAGCCGCCAGCGCCGCATCACCGACATGCTGATGGCCGACCCGGCGGTGAAGACCGTCGGCGCGCGGCTGGGCTCCGGCCGGCAGGGTTCCAGCGCCTCGTTCAATATCGAATTGAAGAAGCGCGACGAAGGCCGCCGCGACACTACCGCGCAGGTGGTCGCACGCCTGAGCGCCAAGGCCGACCGCTACCCGGATCTGGATCTGCGCCTGCGCGCGATCCAGGACCTGCCCAGCGACGGCGGTGGCGGCACCAGCCAGGGTGCGCAGTACCGCGTTTCGCTGCAGGGCAACGACCTGGCACAGCTGCAGGAATGGCTGCCAAAACTGCAGGCCGCGTTGAAGAAGAATCCGCGCCTGCGCGATGTCGGCACCGACGTGGATACATCGGGTCTGCGCCAGAACATCGTGATCGACCGCGCCAAGGCCGCGCGCCTGGGCATTTCGGTCGGTGCCATCGATGGCGCGCTGTATGGCGCCTTCGGCCAGCGTTCCATTTCCACCATCTATTCGGATCTCAACCAGTACAGCGTGGTGGTCAATGCACTGCCCTCGCAGACGGCAACGCCCAAGGCGCTGGACCAGGTCTTCGTGCCCAACCGCGCTGGCCTGATGGTGCCGATCACCTCCGTCGCCACCCAGGTGCCCGGGCTGGCGCCGCCGCAGATCGTCCACGAAAACCAGTACACCACGATGGATCTGAGCTACAACCTCGCACCGGGCGTGAGCACCGGCGAGGCGGACCTGATCATCAAGTCCACCGTGGAAGGCTTGCGCATGCCCGACGGCATCCGCCTCAGCGGCGACGACAGCTTCAACGTGCAACTCAGCCCCAACTCGATGGGCGTATTGCTGCTGGCCGCGGTGCTCACCGTCTACATCGTGCTCGGCATGCTCTACGAGAGCCTGATCCATCCGGTGACCATCCTGTCCACGCTGCCGGCCGCCGGCGTCGGCGCGCTGCTGGCGTTGTTCCTCACCAACACCGAGTTGTCGGTGATCTCGATGATCGCATTGGTGTTGCTGATCGGCATCGTCAAGAAGAACGCGATCATGATGATCGACTTTGCGCTGGTGGCGCAGCGCGTGCACGGCATGGATGCGCGCGCGGCCGCACGCGAGGCCTCGATCGTGCGCTTCCGCCCGATCATGATGACCACGATGGTGGCGATCCTGGCCGCAGTGCCACTGGCGGTCGGCCTGGGCGAAGGCTCCGAACTGCGCCGCCCGCTGGGCATTGCGATGATCGGCGGGCTGATCTTCTCGCAGAGCCTGACCCTGCTCAGCACCCCGGCGCTGTACGTAATCTTCTCCTGCCTGAGCGAACGCTGGAAGGCGCGTCGCGCACGTGCGCGCGCACGCCGGGCAGAGCGCGCGGCGGCACGGCGCCCGGCGTCGGCACACTAAGGCGAAGCAGCACAAGCGCCGGTCTGCACGGACCGGTGCGTGCCGGCCGGCATGGCGGTGGCCCGCATCTTTCGCCATCGCTCGTCGATTGCCGGTATGCCGCCGGGGCATCGCTGCTGGCAGTGCATTTAAACGCGGCACGGTGATGCGAGCTGCAAATGCACGCTCGACTTACTTGCTTTCGGCCAGAGCCCAAGTGCTTGACCGCATCCAGACGACGCTGCGATCTGGGAGCTCGGTTGCCTTGACGTGTTGGACGGTATGGATGGATCAGTTATCGCGCGGCAGGTCCGCGGCCTGGTTGCAGGGCCCTTGCCCGCCTACCATCGCAGGACACGCCGCAAGTACGTCCGGGTAGGCGCTTACGCGGCATCCATGCCGCGTAAGGTCCCGCGACGGTAGGCGGGCAAGGACCTGTCGAGATGGTCGGTGTGCAAGATGCAAACAGTGCGTTACATGCGTTGTTCGGGCGACGGCGCGCCCAAAGCAATATGCACTGCGCGATCACGACACGCCATGCGCGACAAAGTCGGCAGACAGCAGGCGTGCAAACACGCACGCCGCGCCGTGACCGCTACACCAGCAACGCCTGCAGCGACGCCCGCTCCAGCTGCGCGTACAACGCGCACTCATCCTGCACCTGCGCGCCCAGCGCCTGTTCGAAACTGCGCTTGCTCGAATGGGCGGCATAGGCGCGTTGTTCGGCACCACCGAGATTGGACTGGAAGATACCGGCCGCGCTCACCGGCAGGAAATCTTCATAGATGATCGGATCGGCACTGAGCAGACCGAGCGCAATCGCGGTTTCTGCCGGCATTGCCGCCACCTGCGCGGGGTCGACACGTCCGGCCTCGGTCAGCGCATAGCGGAAATAGCCCAGACCTTCCTGACGCAGCACGGCTTCGTCGTCGGGAAATGCCACGAACGCGGTCTGCAGCCGCGTGGCGTAATCGGTGCCGGTGCTGCCCGCGCCATCGCTGTCGCGTGCCTGCGCCAGCAGCGCGTCGTACAGCGCGCGGCCCTTGGGCGTCAGCGCGAGCCCGCGTTGTTCGATCTCGCCAAAGCGCGCGGTATGCGTGCCGTGCTCGGCCTGCCCGCTGTCGCCGACAAAGCGCACCGGCTCCTCGAGTGCCTTGAAACTGGTCTGGCGCAGCAGGATCGGCACCCGACGACGCGGCGGTCCTTCGATCACCGCCTTGGCATCGATACCGGCGCGCTGCATCTGCGCCTGCGCCGCATCGATATCCAGCGTGCGTGGCGTCAGGTGGTTGATATGCGGGCCGTGGAAACTCACCACGTCGGCGATCAGCTTGTGCGCCTCGCTCAGCGCGCGGTAGGTCGGCAGCGATACCGTGGCATCGCCATGCCAGCGGAAGGTTTCCAGCGCTTCGTCCACGAACTGCTGCGCCTGCGCCGCCTCCAGCCCGCCATGGCGCTCGTGCTGTTCGATCAGCTCCAGCGCGGCGGCGGTGAAGATCTGCCGCTGCTCCAGGATCTGCGCCGCCTGCGCCCGCAGCGCGGCGTCTTCGATCAGCTCCAGCCGCAGCAACGAGGTGAACACGCGGAACGGATTGGCCGATAGCGCCGCCTCGTCGATCGGGCGGAACGCGGTGGAATGCACCGGCACACCGGCCACCGACAAATCGTAATAGCCCACCGGATGCATGCCCATCACCGCAAACAGCCGCCGCAACGTGGCCAGTTCCTGCGCCGTGCCGACGCGGATGGCGCCATGCCGTTCCAGATCCAGCCGCGCGCGCTCGTCGTTGCGTTGCAGGCGCGCGGCCAGGGCGGGATCGGCGCTCAGAGTGTCGGCGTTGACCTGCGCCACCAGCGTCATCAGGTCGCCGTACAACGGCACCTCGGCGCGATACATGTCCGACATCGCCTGCGCGAACAGGCTGCGGATGTGATCGGGGGAGACAAACACGGTATCGCGCATGGGCTGGTCTTGGCAGAGCCGGCCAACGCCGGCGTTGCGGCATTCTCGCCGACCGCGCCCTGCGGCGGCCAGCTGCACGGCAGCATGCCGGCGCCTGTGTTGCCGCGCAGACAGCCGCGCAGCCGATCGGTCACCTCACGGCTTGCCGCTGCGCGGGTTCCCACCAAGCGTGAAAAACGCGCCGAGTGGCGGCTGGCGATCCGGGGCGAGCAGTCGTCCGTTGGACGCGGATGGCAGGCACACTCGGAACCGTAGCGCACGGCGTGGTCCATGTCGGTCCTACTGCCAGCTGCGCCCGTGAGGCCGGGAGCGCAGTCATCTGGCTGGTCGCTCCGGGGATGGCCAACAAGCGCGAGAGGCCGCCAGCCTCGCCCAGGCTCAGGCCGACCCGGCGCGCACCGAACGGCTGGCACGGCTCCGGTGCCACTACTGCAGCCAGTTGACGCCGAATAGCACGCTGCCGCACCGGTAGCCGACACCACCTTGAGCCGGCAGCCGCCGGATGTGCGTGGGCGGCGCGCAGGAAACGCAGCGTACGAGTGGTACACGCCGGTTCCGAGCACGGCCGCACCCGCCTGGCGGCTATGCCGTCGGTTTGCCAGCCGCTTTAAAGCCCGGCCTGCGCCGCTGCCTCGGCCGCCTCGCTGGCCTGGCGCGCGGCTTCCAGCCGTTGCGCGTGATCGCCGAGCTGGCGGCGCAGCAGCGCGTCCAGGGTGATCGGACGTTCCCAGCGGTCGTAACTGGCGACGATGGCGTGCCGCAGCGCGCGCATATGCACGGTCTCCGGCGTGACCGACAGCCGCGTGATCACGCCCTCCCAGCCGTCATGATGGTCGCGGCTGTAGGCGCGTACTGTGTCGCGGCAGGACAACTGCAGCGTCTGCGCCCAGAAACAGGCGAAATAGATGTCGCCGGCGTGCCAGCCATGCACCTGCAACAGCGCCTGCACATAGCCGCGCGGGGTGCCGGTGTAACGCGCAACTTCGCCGATGAAACTGTCCGGGTAGCGCTGCGCGTAGCTGCCCATGTCGGCCAGATGCTGGTCCACCCAGGCATCCCCGGTGCCCGGCGTCACTGCCGGCGCAACAGCCGGTGCCGCAGCGGCAGGCGCAGGCGACGTCTGCGCAACTGCCAGCATTGGCAGCAGTAGCGCACTCAGCAGCGGCAGGGATCGCAACGGCGAGATGAACAGTGAAGGCATGCGCCGATGATGCCGCATGCCCGCGTCGCTGTCAGGCCGAGCGCTTGCGCCACCGACACAGGCGGCGCGCTCTCACCGCGCCAGCCGCGTGGTGTGCCCCGAGTCGAAACGGATGCGTAGCGCCGGCTCGCCACGAGCATTCGCATGTCTGGCGCGCGCACCGCCGCGCCGGCCGCGCTCAGCGCAGATCGTAAAAGCCGCCGTAGTGCACTTCGCGGCAGCCGCTGAGATCGCAGGCACCCACATAGCCCGGGCCGATGTAACGCTGCCGCGCATCGCGATTGTGCGGGCTGCTGTAAGGGTCCGGGCCATACAGACCATTGCCGTAATAGATCTGGCCGTACGGGCGGTTGCGCGACGCGCCCAGCCGCAGCCCGGCGCCATAACCGGGGTATCCGCGGGCGTCGCCGCCATAGGGGCCGTAGCGCTCGCCCGAATACCCGTCGGCAGCAAATACGCTGCTGCGCTCACGCCGGTCCGGCCGGGTCTGCAAGGTCGCGATGCTCTGGCCCTGGTCATCCACATAGCCCTGCTCGCGGTCGAAGCGCACCATGCGGAAATACACCAGCTCTCCCGCGTCCCGACGCGTACGCAGGCGGACATAGTTGCCGCCATCGTCGTAGTAAGGCTGACCGTCGCGAAAGATCACTTCGCTCGGGTTGATGACTTCTTCTTCGAGCTCGGCAGCCGTCAGTGACGGCGCGCCGCCTGACAGACCCAGCAATACGGCCAGGCTGACACGGCAGGTAAACGACAGCATGCGCATCGGTGATCCCTCCTAGTCGGCCAGGCACCCACGCCTGACCGGAAACGTCCTGTTGCTGGGCGCCGCCGGTTGCGCCGGCAGATCCAGGTCGCGGCGCTGGCCGCGACGGAAGTCAGCTTAGCGCGTGCTGCCGGGCCACTGCATCCAGCGCATGCACTGCGGCCGGCCAGCCGGCAGCGTCGGGCACTTCGCGCATGCGCGGCTCGTCGGCGGCCACGCCATGCTCCTGCTCGTGCGCCCAGGTCACCGCGTACGGGGTGTAGATCCCCCAGCCGCCGATGGCCAGCACCGGCTCCACGTCCGAGCGCAAGGAATTGCCGATCATCACAAAGCGCTGCGCCGGCAGGTCAAACTCAGCCAGCACGCGCGCATAGGTCTGGGGATCCTTTTCGGACACCACCTCCACGCGCGGAAACAGATCGGCCAGACCGGATTGTTCGATCTTCTGCTCCTGATGGAACAGGTCGCCCTTGGTGATCAGCACCACCGCATAGTCGACGGCAATTGCGCTGACCGCCTCGCGCACGCCGGTAATCACCTCCACCGGATGCTGCAGCGTGGCGCGGCCGATCTCGACGATGCGCTGGATGTCGCGTGCGGCGATGCGCGCCTGCGTCAGTTCGATCGCCGTCTCGATCATCGACAGCGTCATGCCCTTGGCGCCGTAGCCGAATACCTTGAGATTGCGCCGCTCCACCGCCAGCAGGTGCTGCTGCATGCGGCTGTCGCCCAGATCCAGGTAATCGGCCAGGATCGCTTCGAAATCCGCTTCGGCAGTGCGGTAATAGTCCTCGCTTTTCCAGAGGGTATCGTCGCCGTCGAAGCCGACCAGTTGGATCGCCTGGCCGTCGCGCTGTGCAGAAGAGGTCATCGCGCCAGTTTAGCAGCGCACTGGAGCGCTGCTGCGGTCAATCCCCCGCCGCGTCGCCCGGACCGGGCTGGTAGCTGGCGAATTCGTCGCGCGACAGGCGCCCATCGCCATTGCTGTCGAAGCCGGCAAAATTCTCGCGCAGGACCGGGTCTGCGCCGGCTTCGGCCA
The DNA here is from genome assembly GCF_040202355.2 of Xanthomonas sp. WHRI 7064. Lineage (NCBI taxonomy): Bacteria > Pseudomonadati > Pseudomonadota > Gammaproteobacteria > Lysobacterales > Lysobacteraceae > Xanthomonas > Xanthomonas sp. WHRI 7064. Next base: position 4,309,066 of record NZ_CP167821.1, read on the forward strand.
CGGTCAATGAGCCGTCGGCGTCGCTGTCCAGGCTGCGGAAGGTCCGTGGCGCCAACGTGCCGGCCTGCGGCGCCAGTGCGGCCTCCGCACCGCCTTTGGCAGCCGATGGCGCTGCAGCGTCGGCCGGCAGCAAGGGCGTGGTGGCAGGCGGGGGTGGATCGATCGGCAACGGCGCCATTGCCGGTGTTGCCGTCCCTGTGGTGGAGGTCGCACGCGACGGGTTGGCTGGCGGCAACTCCGGCGGCGCCGCGAGCGCCCACAGTGGACTCGACAGGCCGACCAGCATGGCGATACGCAGCAGCATGAGAGTGTGCCGAAGGGACGAGCGGGCAAATCTAGCGCGGCGCACGTAAAGAAAACGGGAGCGACCCTGGCAGATCGCTCCCGCGTGTCCATCCTGTTACGTGGTCATGCTGCTACTTGCCGATCACGGGCATCCACGAAGCGATGCCACGGATCAAACGACAACAACCGCCCAAATGACTGCAATTGCGAAAGCTGCCTCCTGATGTCGAAAAAACACGTCAGCAAACGAACTCACTACCTTGCGACCTACTACCTCAGTTGCCTTGCGACCCACTTCCCGCTGCGCCGCCCTGCTGCTTGGCGACAAACGCCTTGTATTCGTCCGGGGTCAGCTTGCCGTTCTTGTCGGAATCGGCGTCATTGAAGATCTGCGCGAGCCCGGCATTGACCTGGGCCTCCTGTGTGCTGATGGCGCCGTCGCTATCGGTGTCGACGCTCGCCCAGGTCTGGCCGCCGCCGGACTGCGCAGGCTGTGCCGCAGTGGTGGCAGAGCTTCCCGACTGGGCCGACGTCGCGGCGGCATCCTGCTGCGTACTCTGCGCCATGGCCGGCAGCGCCAGGGCGGCGGCAAGAGCGGCGGTGGCGGCGAGCAGCGAGGTGCGGTTGCGATTCTTCATTGGGTGGTCTCCTTGGCTTGGGAATGCGCGGTGTCGCCGCACATGGCCCCACCTTACCCAGCCCGAATGAACGCAAAACCCGCCGCAATTTCGCGCAAAACATCCTCTTAACCACGCGTCGGACGTTTGCGCTTAGCCATCTGTTAGACATCGGTGAGCCAAACAGAAGCAGCTCATTCAATGCATCGAAATATGCGAACCGTGCCGCATTTCATAACGTAAATTTACGCATTCGGTGCCTCGTCATCCCAGCTTCCGGAGCTGAACAGTTTCCAACCCAGCACCACACCGGCGATCGCGCCGGCCACTTCCAGGATCACCCGCGATCCCAATTCGTTGGGATCGTGGATCTTGGCCAATGCCAGGCGCGCATACAGCGGCGACTCCAGCCGCACGATGCTGGTGTAGACGAGATTCCAGATGTCGTAGCCGCCGCCGATGGCGACCGCGAGCAGACAGGCAATACCCAGCGTGTGCCCGTGGGTGAAGTGCAGACGCCGGCCGATATGCTCGACCCCAGCGAAGACCAGCACACCCAGCACCAACGCGATCAGGCCAGCCTCCAGCGAACCGAGCAGACCGAAGTGCAGGGGCAGATTCATCGTGACGATCCAGGCAGCAGGCGCACCAGTCTAGCGGTTGCGGGTGACGGATCCCGGCCGGGGCCGCAAGCGCAGGCGCTTACGCGAATGAGGATCGGCCTAGCGCTACGAGCGCCCGATGCTGCGGCACGCCGCGCTCACGCATCATCCTGGCCGCGCGCACTCACCTGCGCCTCGCCTTCTTCATCCCATTGCACGCTGACCGAGATCGGCTTGCAGCACACCTGACAATCTTCGATGTAATGCTGGTCGCCGCCGGTCAGATCCAGCGTCAGGGTGATCCACTCCCCGCAATACGGGCAGGCGATATCGATAAAGCGTTCCGGGTCGGACATGGCAATTCCTTGCAGCAGCGTGGGGTGATGCACAACATGGACAGCACGGTGGCCGGAGTCACCGCCTGCGGCGCGGTTGCTTAGTTGACCGGCACATCGAACGCGGTATCCGGCATCGGCTCGGGGCGGAAGGTGAAATGCCACCACTCCATCGGGTAGTTGGCAAATCCCTCCGCCGCCATGGCTCGCAACAGCTGCTGGCGGTGGGCACGCTGGGCGGCGCTGATATCGCGCGCATCGGTATGCGCACGCGCATCGAAGAAATCGAAGTCGGTGCCCATCGCCACCGGCTGGCATGGGCCCTGCCGGCAATCGAGCAGGCCAAGGTCCAGCGTTGCGCCACGGCTATGCCCCGAAGTCTCGGCAATGTAGTCACCCAACAGCGCACGCTTGTCCACACGGGGGTAGTACTGCGCCTTGGTCGACTGATCCTGCAGATCCGCAGCCCAGGCCACGAAGGCCTGTACCGCGCGCACCGGCCGGTAGCAGTCGAACACCTGCAGTCGATATCCCTCGGCCTTGAGCGACCGCGCCACCCGCGCCAGCGCCTCCGCCGCCGGACGCAACAGATAGCACGTGGGCGCCTCATACCCCGGCACCACGTGCCCGGTGAAGTTGTTGCTGCCCGCATAACGCATGTCCACCGCAATCTCCGGCGCAAGGCCCTGCACATTGACCAGACCGGCTTGTGCGGCGGTTGTTGCCGGCGAGAGGATGGGAGCCGCTTGCACGTTGAGGCCTGCGCACAGAAGAACCAGCGCAGACACCTGCCACCCGATGCGCTGCAGGGTGCATGCGACGGGGTGCGATACGAGATTTACCGGGGATCGTGCTTGCGTCATGCGCCAAGCATAAGCCACCACAGGCAAGCTGCCTGCACAGAAGTGCTCGAACAGGCAAAGCACGTGGATCGCTTGACGAACAACGGCTCGGGACCGACAGACCGGATCGCTGCGCTCGCCATCCGCACATCGACGCACTATCCCCCCCTCCTGCGCAATCGCCAGTCCGGTCGAATGCCGGACTAGCCATTGCTGTCGCGCAGATTCGCAACCTGATGAGAGGTGCCTAGCGTGCAGGACCCGACTGCGTCTGCGCGGCCTGCGAGCGCTGCTGATCCTCCTGATTCTGCCGCTGCGTCTCGGCTGTGAGCTGTTGCTGACTCTGCTCCAGCGGCACCGATGCGGCCTGCTGCTTGTCCACGTAGGCACGATTCACATCGAGTGGGTTGTTGGGATTGCGCTCCACCGCAATCAACCCCTTGCCATTGGTGCTCGGCACCAACTCGTCGATACGCGACATCCCACTGACCTTGGCTTCGAATGCGATTTGGCTAGCGGCGCGCTGCATTTCGTCGCGACTATTGAAGCCGCCGTTCGGCCCATGCTTCTGAAGATGGTCCATTGCCTGCTTGAGCAACGGATCCACTGGACGTTGCGCTTCGACAGCGGCGGAAGCGGGGAACTTGGCCTCGCCACTATTCTTGGCCTGGCCCTGTTGCTTGCCGAGTGCTTCGAGCGTGGCCTTATCGGCAATACCCGTCGGATCCATGCCCTTCTCGCGCTGCAGGTTTGCCACCACTTCCTTGGTCTTGTCGCCGTAATAGCCGGTACCGGACAGCAATTTGCCGCTGTTGTCCTTTATCCCGAGTTCGATCAGGGCCTGCTGCATTGCCTTTACATCCGCACCTTGCTCGCCCGGTCGCAACGATGTGCGCGTTGGATGGTCCTGATGCTGCGACTGTGTCTGTTGCCTGTCCTGCAGCAGGTCGCGCGCCTTGGCGAATGGATCGGACGCAAACAACCTGGCGTTCTGGTTGTCGGCCAGATACTTGTCCAAAGGCATCGTATTGACGCCCTTTGTGCCGCTGGACTGGCTGACCTGCAGCTCGCCGCTCTTGGGGTCGCGCACCACCATCAGGATGTGATCGATGCCCTTCCAGTGGTCATGCCCCGAATTCCGGCTGGCGTCCACGCCAATGACCATGCCTTCCTTCAGCGCACCGGGCTTGAATACGTCCTGGCCTTGTAGCAACACGCCGGAATTGTCGAATGCTTTCTTGACGATGCCACCGGAGCCAGTCATTCCTTGCACCAGCATGTCCTGGCGGCCGAACACGTCGCGGCCGGCCTTCTGATTGATCTCCCGCATGGTGGCGTTCTGCAACTCAGAGACCCAGCCGGAGCAGTCGATGTAGCCCTGTTCCAGGTGCTTGCCGTCCACTCCGGGATGGTAGAGCCTGTGGCCCTTGATATTGATCGCGTACTTCACATCGTCGTACTTGACGCCCATCTCATACGCGGCGGTGAGCTTGATTGCGTCTTGACCGTCCTGCCCGGCCGCTGCAGCCGGATGCGACTGCACGCGGGCCGGCGCAGCCGGCTGTTGGGACTGGCCCTCGGCAACTGGCTTGATGCCCTTTTCAGGGATGGCGATATGGTCGAACTTGGTGTCCCAGTACTTCAGAAAGGTCTTGGCCATGTCCTGATCGGACATCTTCTTGAACTCGGCCAGCGAGCTGCCGGTGTAAGCCTCGAACTGTTTGGCACCGGCCGCATCCTTTTCGCGCGGCACATTGTTGATGATGTTCGCGCGCGTGTCTCCGCGCGCGAAGCTGCCGTCGGCAACCGCCTTCTGGATCGACCGATAGCCGGCAGCCCCCTGCTGGTGCGCCATGTACATATCCAGCCCATCGGGCTGCGGCTTGCCGGACAGGTACGGACGATTGTCTTTATCGTGCTGGCGGGTCAGTGACCTCGCATTGTCCTGATATAACCGCGCCGCGGCATCGGTATTGGCCACCGCATCCAGTTCACGGCCGCTGATGCCGTAGGCCGCGGCGGTACCAGGAGTGAACTGGAACAAGCCCTTGGCGCTGTTCGGGCCACGGCTGGCCTGCTCATCGAACCTGCCGCCGGTTTCGACATAGGCGAAACGCATGAAATCGTCGACTGGAATGTGGCGTTCCCTGGCCTCACGCTCGATGATGTCGAGGTTCTCGGCCTTCGTGTAGTCGCGTGCCATCTCGTGTTACTCCTTGAGGTTGATATACGGCGCTGGGCGCCGACAAGGTCAACCGAGCTCGTCCATGAGCTAATTGGTGTGCGGTCAACAAGACTGTTCGGTGTTGCAAGTCGCGGGTTCTTGCTGCTGCCGACGCGTCGCTCCGTGGAGCGGCGCACCGACCGATTCACTGGACTTCTTTCGGCAGGTACTGCCCGCTCGCCTGGTCGTATACATAGACCACCGCATCGGATGCATCGAGCATGCGCACCTGGCCAGGGCCGGAAATAACCGTGCCCTGCAACGCCACGTGCATGGCCGGCATCCGCTCGCCGGGGACCGGCTGGAAGCTCAGCGTGCCGCGGCTGGAGACGTGCGGAACGCTACCCTCTTCGTCGCTACTGAGCTCGTTGTCTTCGCCGGCTGCAAGCGTTCCCCGGTAGACCCAGCCCTGGTAATCGCCCAGGTCGTTCTTGTCCGGATCGAAGGTAAATAGCGCAAAGCCGAAGCTGGTGACGCCATTGCCGAAACTGGAGGTCGGCACTGCCAACAGCAGGTGACCGTTGTCCAGGATGTGCCGCTGCGGCTTGCGCGTTTCGTCGACCGCGTCGGCGCGCTCGTCGCCGCCGAAGCGGCCGACGTACTGTTGCGCGTGGAATAGCCTCCACGGCCGCTCGCTGTCCGGCGCGGTCAGCAGAAACGTGGCCTGGCTGATCGACACGCCTTCGCCCGGATCCGGAAAGGTCTCGGCTTCGTCATTGCCGTACTTGTTGGGCGTGGCGTAGGCGAAACCGGTGTAGTAGTGCTTGCCGTCCAGATCGAAGTGCTGGCCGTGCCAGAAACTGGCAACAGCACCGTTATCGATCTCGTACGAAAGCGCGCCGTCCCCATCCATGCCGTAAATCAGGTACAGCACGCTGCCCGGGTAGGGCGGTGCCACAGTGACGGCAACTTGAGTGTCGTTGGACATGTGCAGAACATCCTGTATGTATTGAAGAAGCCGGAAACACAACCGCAATCCCGACACGCCATGCCGCGTTGTCCGGCAAGCCACCCCGCTACGCATCACGGACATGGCCCGACCCGCAGAGACGCAGCTGTCGCAGACGCGGCTTCGGACAGAAAACGGTGAGTGCGATCCGGCCCCAAGGCAGGGGCGGTGATGGCGATTCGCGCATGGCAAACCGCAAGCCGGCGATCCACTCCGGCATTTCGGGCGAGTGCAGCATCCATTGCCGCTCGCGAATAACTCGCCTGATCATCAGGCCCCGTGGGCGAATCTTATCCAGTTCCCGCACCTGAAACCAGCTGGCTGTGCCGGCCAGTCCGCGTCGCGTGCCGGCCCACAACAGACCGGCACGCGGGCAGGCTCAGCGATCCAGCGGCGGCGTGTACTGGTGCTTGGCGGCGTCGTAGGTATAGGTGACCACGTCGGCGCCGCCGAGGCTGCGGACCTTGCCGGGGCCGGCAATGGCGGTGCCACTCATGGCCACACGCAGGGTCGGCATCGATCCACTGCCGGGTTCGAAGCTCAGCGTGCCGGTGCTGGACGCGCACTTCATGGCGCCCTCATCGTCGCAGGCCGCGCTGTTGTCTTCGCCGGTGGCCACGGTGCCCAGGTAAACCCAGCCCTTGTAGTCGCCCATGTCGTTCTTGTTCGGATCGAAGGAAAACAGCGCAAAACCCAAGCTACTGATGCCGTTGGCAAAGCGCGTGGTCGGCAGCGCCAGTAGCAGGTGGCCATCCTTGGTCTCGGTGCGCTGCAGCTTGCGCGTCTGGTCCAGCGTGTCGGCCTTCTCGTTGCCGCCGAAATCGCCGGCCCACTGCTGCGCATGGAACAGCACCCATGCCGGTTTGCCACCGGCATCGTCGAGCACATAGGTCGCTTGGCTGATGCTGACGCCGACGGCAGGGTCCGGAGAGTCCTCTTCCTCGGATTTGCCGTACTTGCCGGGGCCCGCGTTGGCGAAGCCGGTGTAGTACTGCTTGCCGCCAAGGTCGAAGCGGTAGCCGTACCAGAAGCTGGCCAAGGCGCCGTTGTCGATGGTGTACGACTCCGATCCGTCACCCTTCATCCCATAGATATCGGCAAGCACATGCCCGGGCGCCGGCACCTCGGCGTCGACCGTTGCAGGACTCGCCGCCGCTGGCGCAGCAGCAGGAGCGCTCTGCGAGGGCGGTGTCTGCACGTCTCCGGGCGTTGCGTCGGGTGTCTTGGTGCAGCCGCCGACCATCATGATCGTGGCGGCCCACAGGGCAGTCTTTCCTAGCCTCATCACACGACGTCCTTCAAGAGTTTGGGCGAGCGGATGCTACCAAGAATGTGGTCGGGATCCAGTCCACGCAGCGTTCGTCAGGGCGACGGAAAACGAGCAGGCTGGATCGCTACGGCGCATCCGGTTCGATGGGCACCGACGGAAGCTGCAATTGCCGCAGTGCTGGTCGGGTCAACGCATGCAGGATGCGCAAATCCTCGGCATCCAGCGTGCGGGCGTCGCTGCCGCGGTAGTGATGATGAAATGCCTGCAGCGTGGCAGCGGGATCGTCGAGGCTGTAGCCGAGCAGGGCCAGCGCCTGCCAGGGATCGAAGCCTGCCGGCGCGGCGGGGGCATCGGCGGCAGGCCAGCGGCCGAAGCCGGCGTCGGCCAGGCGCTTCCACGGAAACAGCGGGCCGGGATCGTTCTTGCGGGTCGGGGCCACGTCTTCATGCCCGACGATCTGCGTGCGCGGGATGCGCAAGCGGGTGCACAGGTCGTCCAGCAACACCAGCAGGCTGTCGATCTGGGCGGGCGCGAACGGCTCGCTGCCGTCGTTGTCCAGTTCGATGCCGATCGAGGCGGAATTGATGTCGGTGATGGTGCCCCATCGCCCGGCGCCGCCATGCCAGGCGCGCTGGTCGTCGCTGACCAGTTGATAGCGCGCGCCATCCTCGCCGATCAGATAGTGCGCACTGACCCGGCCGCCGCTATTGCGCCCGCGCAGCGTGCCCAGGCTCTGCGTCACCGATTGCTGGTCGGTGAAGTGCAGCACGATCAGGATCGGCCGCCGCGTGTCGTAGTTGGGCGAAGGCACCCACTGGGCCAGCGGGTTGCGCTGCGGCGCATGCGCGCACGCCCCCAGTGACAGCACCACCAGGCACAGCGCGGCGCGGAGCCAGGACGATGGCGACAGCATGGGAGCAGATGACATCGGATTCTCCTGGCAAAACGGCAAGGGCTTGCGCTGCACCAGCACCCTGATGGGTCGCGCAGGCGATGCACCCATTATCTGCCGTGCGGGCGATGGCGTGCAGCACGCGGCTGCGGCCGGTGGCAGACAGACTGCACGTGTGCGGAGACCGACAGACCTTACAACGCCGCTGCCCCATGCGACACGCACCGGGGATACTTGCGCATGCGTACACTACAAGCCGGCGCGGTCGGCGCAGGTCCGCGCGCCTGCAGTCGTGATTGCCTGTAAAAAGCCTCGCCAGTCGCTGCATCCATCAAGAGCCCTCTTCATGCCACTGTCGCGCCGCCTGCTGACGCTGTTGTTGCTGGTCATCGGACTGTCCTGGGATGCCGCTGCGGCAACGCCTGCCAGCCCGATACCGCACACGGCACCGTTGGCGGCCAGCGATGCGCAGCTGACCGCCGACTACTGGATCCAGCGCACTGACAACGCGCAGACGCTGCGTATGACTTCCGCACAGATCGCCGGCTTCAATGCGCGTTTGCTGCGTGACGATGGCTCCACGCACGACCTGTCGCAGCTGGCCGAGGTGCTGCCGGCGGCCGAGGTGCGCGCGCGCATCGAAACACTGTCGGCCATGCCGACGCGTGCGCTGTACGACAGCGAAGGTCGCAGCATCGATGCCTCTCACCTTGCGACGCTGCGCCACGCCCTGGCACTGGATGCACTACCTGCGCAGGTCACGCCACGGTTTGCACTGGTGGTGCAGCGCGCGGCACTGCGCACCTTCCCCACCGCGCAACGCGTGTTCAGCACCACCGACGACCACGATATCGACCGCTTCCAGGAATCGGCGCTCTACCCCGGCACACCGGTGGCGGTGCTGCACTCCAGCGCCGATGGTGCATGGCACTTCGTGCTGGCGGCCAACTATGCGGCCTGGATCGCCGCCGACCGGCTTGCCATGGGCACGCGTGAGGAGGTGCTGGACTATGCACAACGCCGCCCACGGCTGGTGGTCACCGGCGCACGCGTGCAAAGCGCCTACACCCCGGAGGTGCCCGCCATCTCCGCACTGGCGCTGGACATGGGCACCAGCGTGCCGCTGCTTGGCGACTGGCCGCCGCAGCAGCCGGTCAACGGGCAGTTGCCGCAGGCTGCCCATGTCGTGCAGTTGCCGCTGCGCAACAGCGATGGTCGCTTGCAGCTGGTGCCGGCACTGATCCCACGCGGCGCCGACGTGCGCGTAGGCCCGCTGCCAGCCACGCCTGCAGCGTTGTTGCAGCAGGCGTTCAAATTTCTTGGCGAACGCTATGGCTGGGGCAACGATTACGGTGCGCGCGACTGCAGCGGTTTCGTGCTGGATGTGTATCGCAGCCTGGGCATCGCATTGCCGCGCAATACCGGCGATCAGGCACGCAGCCCGGCGCTGCTGAGCGTTCCGTTCCAGGCGCAGGCCGCACTGCCGCAGCGCCTGCAACAACTCGCCCGTCTGCAGGTCGGCGACCTGATCTATATCCCCGGTCATGTGATGCTGGTGATTGGACACGAGCACGGTGCGCCATGGGTGATCCATGACGTGGCCGGTGCCAATTACCGCAACGCAGCCGGCAACGTGCAGCGCGCGCGCTTGAATGGTGTGTCGGTGACGCCGCTGCTGCCACTGCTCGCCAGCAACGGCACACCGTTCGTCGACCACATCACCCGCATCCAACGCATCGCACCGATTGGCTCTCCATGAAGATCACCGGCTTTCGCCTCGGCATGCTGCGCGTGCCATTGAAGACCCCGTTCAAGACAGCAGTACGTACCGTGCAGGCGATCGAGGATGTGGTGGTGCTGCTGCAGACCGACAGCGGCCACATCGGCTATGGCGCAGCGCCGGCCACCGCCCCGATCACCGGCGATACGCACGGCTCCATCATCGCTGCGATCCAGCATTGCATCGGGCCGACGTTGATCGGCCAGGACGTGGCCGATCTCAACCGGCTATGCGCGCTGGTGCAACACGCGCTGGAGCGCAACACCAGTGCCAAGGCGGCAGTGGAGATCGCGCTCTACGACCTGTGGGCGCAGGCCTTGGGCATCCCGCTCTACCAGGCCCTCGGCGGCGGCACGCCGCGCATCACCACCGACATCACCATCAGCGTCGATAGCATCGACGTGATGGTGGCGCAGGCGCAATCCGCGCTTGCACGTGGCTATCGGTCACTGAAGATCAAGGTCGGCAAGGACAGCGGCTCAGACCTTGAGCGGATCACGGCGATACATGCCGCTGTCGCTGGTCGCGCATCGCTGCGCCTGGATGCCAACCAGGGCTGGACGCCCAAACAGGCGGTGCGCACCATGCGCACACTGGAACACGCCGGCATCGTGATGGAACTGGTGGAGCAGCCGGTCAAGGCCGCGGACATCGACGGACTGGCGTTTGTCACCGCACGGATCGGCACACCGGTAATGGCCGACGAAAGCGTGTTCTCGCCAGTCCAGGTGATCGACCTCATCCAGCGCCGCGCAGCCGATATCGTCAACATCAAACTGATGAAGACCGGCGGGCTATCCAACGCAATCCGCATTGCCGATATCGCTGGCTTGTACGGCGTGCCCTGCATGATCGGCTGCATGATCGAATCCAGCATCAGCGTGGCTGCAGCAGTGCATCTGGCGGTGGCCAAGGCCGACAGCATTACCCTGGCGGATCTGGATGCGCCCGCGCTCGGGCAGTTCGATCCCACCGAGGGCGGCGTGCACTTCGACGATGCCCAGATCCATATCGACGACTCACCCGGCCTGGGCATCCGCCGCATCCACGGGCTGGAGCTTTTGCCGGCTTAACTTGCCGGCTAAGACGCCAGTTGGACCTCCAGGCCGCGTTGGTCCAGGCATGGCGCCGTCAGCGCTTCTTTGCACACGCAGTCACCCGGACAGCGAACCTCGTGCATTGCTTGCACCATGCCCACCGATCATCTCGACAGGTCCCTGCCCGCTCACCGTCGCGGGACCTTAGGCGGCATGGATGCCGCGTAAGAGCCTGCAGCGACGTACTTGCGGCGTGTCCCGCGATGGTGAGCGGGCAAGGGCCCTGCAACAAGCCGCAGGCCAGCCGCTCTGCAACCGGCTCAGCCACAGAGGCCAAGTCTCCCAGAACCACAAAACACACTCGCCAACCGTTATAAGCCCCGCCAAGCAGTCGCACAAACCAGGCGCGCGCATGCGGCACACGGCCACATTGCTGAGTACAGTAGCGACATGATGGTGTGCCCAACGCCGGCACCAAAGCAGCGTACTGTCTCCGTCAACCATGTATCGCCCCCAGACTCGTCCCCCGCTCGACCCATTCCCCCCGGAGCCTGCATGCGCCTTGCCACCTTGTTTCGATCCGCTGTGCTGTTGGCGCTGGCGAGCTGCGGCAGCGTTGCCGTCGCTGCCGGGCCGATCGATGCCTTGAATCAAGCGCGCGCGTTGATCGTGGTGACCACGCCGGACTGGGACAGCATCCAGGCGCGCCTGCAGACGTTCACCCGTGTAGGCGGCCACTGGCAACCGGCCGCACCGGGCTTCGCAGTCGCGCTCGGGCGGCATGGCAGTGCCTGGGGCGATGGCTTGCATCCGGCGCAGGCACAAGGCCCGCAGAAGCGCGAAGGCGATGGCCGCAGCCCGGCCGGTGTATTCGCGATCGGCCCGGCCTTCGGTTACGCCCAGCAGATCGACAGCGCCATGCCGTACCAGGCGATGAGTGCCACCCACTACTGCATGGATGTGCCGAGTTCGCCGCTGTACAACCGCATCGTCGATGCCGCGCAGGTCGGTGAGGCTGCAGTGGCCGGATCGACCGAACCGATGCGCCTGGACCTGCAACATCCCGGCGATGCGCGTTACAGCGAGGGCTTCGTGATCGCCCACAATCCAGATGCGGTTCCCGGGCGCGGCAGCTGCATCTTCGCGCACCTGTGGCGCACGCCGGGCCAGTACACCGCCGGCTGCACCGCGATGGCGCCGGCCGACATGCAACGCCTGCTGGCCTGGTTGAAGCCCGACGACAAACCGCTGTTCGTGCTGTTGCCACGTGCCGAATACGCACGCCTGCAAGCACGCTGGCAGTTGCCCGAATTGAAGGAGGCGGCACGATGACCACCCCGGCTCCTGCACCCGATTCCACTGGCCTGGTCCGCGTGGTCAGCCGCTGGCAGATCGTCGGCTTGTCGATCAACGATGTCATCGGCAGCGGCATCTATCTGCTGCCCGCGGCCACCGCGGCACTACTGGGGCCGATGAGCCTGTGGGCGGTGATGCTGGCCGGCCTGGCGGTGGCGTTGCTGGTGTTGTGCTACGCGCAGGCGGCCAGCTATTTCGACACGCCGGGCGGCAGTTACCTGTACACGCGTGAGGCGTTCGGCCCGTTTGTCGGCTTTCAGATCGGCTGGATGATCTGGCTCACGCGCATCAGTTCGGCAGCGGCATTAAGCAACGGCCTGGCCGATGCGGTGGCGCGGTTCTGGCCGACCGTGGCAACCGATCACTGGGCGCGCTTGCTGGTGGTCGTCGGTTCCCTGGGTCTGCTCACCGCCATCAACGTGATCGGCGTGAAATCGGCGGCGCGTACCGGCATCGCACTGGTGATCGGCAAGCTGGTGCCGTTGCTGCTGTTCGTGGCAATGGGTCTGTTCTACGTGGACTGGTCGTGGGCCTTTGCCGGCACCACGCCGGATCTGCGCGACCTGGGCAATCTGGGCGAAGCGGCCTTGCTGCTGCTGTTTGCCTATGCAGGCTTTGAAAACATTCCTGCGGCCGCTGGCGAATACCGCAACCCACGCCGCGACGTGCCCTTTGCGCTGATCACCATGATCGTCACCGTCACCTTGATCTACGCCGCGGTCCAGGTCGTCGCGCAGGGCACGCTGCCCAATCTTGCCGCCTCGCCCACGCCATTGGCCGATGCCGCAAGCCGTTTCGGCGGCGAGGCGCTGGCGCTGATCCTCACCGTGGGTGCCACCATTTCCATCCTCGGCACCACCAGCAATACGGTCATGCTCGGGCCGCGGTTTCTGTTCGCGCTGGCACAGGATGGCTACGGCCCCGCATTCCTGGCACGTGTGCATCCGCGCTTCCACACCCCGGCTGCGGCAGTGCTGACCCAGGGCGTGCTGTCACTGGCGCTGGCGGTGTCCGGCTCGTTTACGCAGCTGGCATTGCTGTCGATGGTCACGCGGCTGTTTGCCTACATCGGCACTGCTGCGGCAGTGATCGTGCTGGCGCGTCGCTACCGGCAACGCACCGACACCTTGCGCCTACCTGGCGGGCCGGCCATTCCCATCGCAGCGCTGCTGCTGTCGCTGGGCCTGCTGGCCAGCGCCAGCTGGCAGAACCTGGCGGCCGCCGGGGTGGCATTGCTGGTGGGCTGGCTGATTTACCTGTTTCCGCGCAAACCCGCATAGCGGTTTTCGCAGGACGCTCGCACAGCGATCACGCGCGACTAACCGTGCCCGCCTAACGCTGCAGCTCCAACCTGCATGGGGAGCTTGCGATGAAACTGCGCCGTGTCTACAGCACGCCCGATATCGAGAGTGCGCAACGCGTCATGCAGGCCGCACGCAGCGTCGGCATCGACAACGATGCACTGTCGTTGATTGCCCGTTCGGATATTGAACTGGAAGGCATTCCCGACGAGCGCAAGGACGCCAAGACGGATTTTCTCCCTGCTGCAGCGCGCGGCGCCGCTACGGGTGGCGCTGCGGGCCTGGTCGCCGGGCTGGTCGCCATCGCCGTGCCTCCGATCGGCCTCACCATCGCCGGCGCCGGCGTCATGGCGCTGGCAGGCGCCCTGGTCGGTACCTGGTCGTCTGCACTGATCGGCGCCACCGTTCCCGACCCGGTCCGCCGCCAATTCGAGGACGAAATCCAAGCAGGGCGCGTCCTAGTCATCATCGACGCCGACGAGCCCTCGCTGCAGCATGCCGAAGCCAGCCTGCGTACTGCCGGCGCCACGCCGCTGCCGTACGAGGCTGCATCGGCAGCGACGTGATGCGCGCCGACACCGGCTGAATTGCTGTGCGCAGCGCACCGCGTCGCTCAAGGGCGCACTAGAGACAAATACACAAGTGCAGCATGCCTTGATGCCCTCCTCACCTGCCCTGGCAACGGATTTAACACCTGTCCGCCTAGGTTAGGGCGCACACTCAACACGGAGACGAGCATGAACGTGCCGTATCAGATTCCGGGCCGCGCACCGGACGAAGACCGCAGCCAGAACGTATCCAATTATTGGCGCGAGCGCTTCACCGAAGAATCGTATTACACCGAAGGTGACCGCTACGAAGATTACGAGGGCGCTTACCTTGCAGGACACGAAGCGCGCATCCGCGAAAATGCACGCGCCTACGATCAGGTGGAAGCAGAATTGCACCGCGAATGGGAAGCCAACCGCGGCACCGATGGCCTGAGCTGGAGTAAGGCCCGCCACGCCGTCAAGCGTGCGTGGGAAAATGCGACAGACTTCGTGAGTGGCGACAACAAGTCCAAGCCCTGAAGACAACAACGCCACCGTCGAGGTGGCGTTGTTGTATCGGTGTGTGGGTGCTGCGTCAGTCCAGTGGCGGCGGTACCGCGCGCGAGTAATGCGATGCGTTGGCGACATCCATCGCATCGCGGGTGTTCTTTTGCACCGCAACCGCGCCAAACAGGCTCAATGCGTAGGCCATTGCGTAGAAACCTTTCTCGCTCAGCAGCAGGGTCGCGTTGATCAAGCCGATTGCCAGGAGCAGCAGCGCGATGACCAGCGAAAACCAACAGATCGCGTAGTACAGGCCCGTCACCGGAATTCCATCTGCGCGGTCACGCACACTCTTCTGCAACGACACCGATGCGAACAGGCCAAACAACAACAGCGTGAAGTAATAGCCTTTTTCGTTGAGCATCATCTGCGCGTTCCATAACCCGACCAGGTAGGCAATGCCGCCCAGCAGCAATGCAGCCCAGGATGCTGCGATAAAAGCAGGTGACGTTTTTTGCGTGGCAGCCATGGAAACTCCTTTTCATGGTGAAGCGGTAATGTGGGACGCACACGTCTCACAAAGAAAGTGATCTACGACAAGGCGGCCTTGAAGGCGTCGTGTAAGGTACTTTAAAACCCGACGCAGGACACGTTGCGGGAGGGCTGCAACGTCACTGCGCCCATTCCCTGGAGGACCTCATGTCTGTCCGACGTCTGCTTGCCCTGGCCTGCTCGGCCAGCTTGTTCACCGCCGCCACCGCATGTGCCGCGCCTGCCGTCGCGCCGGCGGCCGCCATTCCCAAGGCGCAGTGGCCGTTCCAGGCCACCACCGTTGCCGATTTCGACGAACCCTGGGCAATGACCTTCCTGCCCGACGGCAGTCTATTGGTCAGCGAAAAACGCGGTGCATTGATGCGGCTGGATCTCAAGACCAACCGCAAGAGCGCCATCACCGGCATTCCGGCAGTCGCGTACGGCGGCCAGGGCGGCTTCGGCGATGTCCTGGCGCATCCGCGCTTTGCCAAGAATGGCCTGGTCTATGTCAGCTACGCCGAACCGGGACAGGGTGATACCCGCGGCGCAGCAGTGGCACGCGCCAAGCTCACGCTGGATGCCAGCGGCGGCGGCACGCTGTCGGACCTGAAGGTGATCTGGCGCCAGGATCCCAAGGTCACCGGCAACGGTCACTTCGGCCACCGGCTCGCCTTCGGCCCGGACGGCAAGCTGTGGATCAGCTCCAGCGAACGCCAGAAGTTCACCCCCGCCCAGGACATGCAAGCCAATCTCGGCAAGCTGATCCGGCTCAACGATGACGGCAGCGTGCCGTCCGACAACCCGTTCGCTACGCAGGGCGGCGTTGCCGCGCAGGTGTGGTCGCTGGGTCACCGCAATATTCTCGGCCTGGCCTTCGACGGCAAGGGGCGTCTGTGGGAACACGAGATGGGCCCACTCGGCGGCGATGAGTTGAACCTGATCCAGCGCGGCGCCAACTACGGTTACCCGATCGTCTCCAACGGCGACAACTACGACGGCACCCCGATCCCGGATCACAACACCCGCCCGGAATTTGCCGCACCCAAGATCAGCTGGACACCGGTGATCTCGCCAGCCGGCTTTGTGATCTACAGCGGCAAGCAGTTCCCGGCGTGGCGCGGCAACGGCTTTATCGGCGGCTTGTCGTCGATGTCGCTGGTGCAGGTCTCGCTCGGCGATCAGCCGCGCGAGGTGGCCCGCTACGACATGGGCGCGCGCATTCGCGAAGTGGAACAGGGTCCGGACGGCGCGCTGTGGTTGCTGGAAGACGAAGCCAGTGGCAGCACCGGGCGCCTGCTCAAGCTGACGCCCAAAAGCAAGGCGGCAGTCGAGAACGACGCGTAACTCCGCAAGATCGCGCCCAGGGGAGTCGTGCCACCGCCACGCGTCGATTGCGTGCTGGCGGTGGCCACGATTTTCGCGGCGAAGCCGTCTTCGACCCGGTGCGGTATATGGCGCGATACGCGCAGATGCGAGCAACCCCGTGGTCCCACATCGACCAGGCACGCGCCTGCATCTTCTCTGACCCGATGACGGCGCGCCCTTGGGCCACGTCCGCCATCGTCAAACCCGGTGCAGTATCCGCACTCCGCTGCGTGTCGCGTGAGTGCGTCATACCAAGCCCGTGGGTATTCAGGCCTCCAGCAACTCGAACGTCACCGCCTCGCCACTCTTGGCCGAGGCGCACACCCACACATCGAACACGCCCGGCTCGGCGCCAAACACATTCCTGTGGTTGGTAAAGGCCAGTGCGTCACGCGTCAGGGTGAACACCACGTCCGTACTTTCGCCAGGCTGCAACAACACCTTGCGGAACCCCTTGAGTTCGCGCACCGGGCGCACCCGGCTGGCCACGCGATCGTGCACATACAGCTGCACCACTTCTTCGCCGGCCACGCGGCCGGTGTTGGTGACGCGCGTGGTGATGGTCAGGGTCTGGTCCCAGCCGATCTGCGCACTGCTCAGCTGCGGCTGCGCATACGCAAAGGTGGTGTAGCTCAAGCCATGGCCGAACGGATACAACGGCTCGTTGGGCATCTCGCGCCAGCGCGCCTTGTACTCGGACAGCGTCGGCAGTTCCGGGCGGCCGGTGCGCAGATGGTTGTAGAAATACGGCTGTTGCCCGGTCACCTGCGGAAAGCTGATCGGCAGACGCGCGGAGGGGTTGTAGTCGCCGAACAACACGTCGGCCACGCCGGTACCGGTCTGCGTGCCCAGGTACCAGGTCACTGCAATCGCATCGGCATCGCGTACCGCACCGCTCAGGGCCAGCGCGCGGCCATTGCGCAGCAGCACCACCATCGGCGTGCCGGTGGCGGCGATGGCTTCGGCCAATGCCTGCTGCGCCGGCGGCAACACGATCTCGGTGCGCGACTGCGCCTCGCCACTGAAGCGCTGCGGTTCACCCAGCGCCAGCACCACCACGTCGGCGGCCTGCGCCGCATCGATGGCGGCGGAAATACCGCCCGGCAGCGCCTCTTCCAGGCCACAGCCCGGCACCACCGTCAGATGCTCGCTGTCGACCACCGCGCGCACACCCTGCTCCAGGGTCACGTAGCGCTGCTTGTCGCCGAACAGTGTCCAGCACCCCTCGATGTTCTCGCGGTCCTGCACGAACGGCCCGATCAGCGCGATGTGCTGCCCGCTTTTCCTCAGCGGCAACACCTCGCACTGGTTCTTCAGCAACACGATCGAACGCCGCGCCGCATCGCGCGACAACGCATCGTGCGCGGTCAGATGCGCGGTGTCGGCTTCGCGTGCCGGATCCAGCGAACGGTACGGGTTGTCGAACAGCCCGATCGCCTCCTTGAGCTGCAGCATGCGGCGCACGCTGGCATCCAGCGTGGCCATCGGCACCTCGCCGCTTTCCACCAGCGATGGCAGATGCGCGGCATAGAAGCCGCTCTGCATGCTCAGATCCAGGCCGGCCAGGAACGCCTTCTTGGTCGCATCGCGCTCATCGGCGGCATAGCCGTGCGCAATCAGCTCCATGTCGGCGGTGTAGTCGGAAATCACCACGCCGGGGAACTGCCATTCGCCGCGCAGGATCTCGGTCAGCAACTCGTGGTTGGCACTGGCCGGCACGCCGTTGATGTCGTTGAACGAGGACATCACGGTCAGTGCGCCGGCATCGAAGGCGGCCTTGAACGGCGGCAGGTGCACATCGCGCAGTGTCTGCGGCGCGATGTCCACGGTGTTGTATTCCATACCCGCAGCCACGGCGCCGTAGGCGGCGAAGTGCTTGGGGGTGGCCAGCAGGCAATCGTCGGCCTTCAGATCGCTGCCCTGGAAGCCGCGCACGCGGGCGGCGGCAAACGCCGCGCCCAGCACCACGTCTTCGCCAGCGCCTTCCGCGCCACGGCCCCAGCGCTGGTCACGCGCAATGTCCACAGCCGGTGCGTAGGTCCAGTGCAGGCCGGCGGCGGTCGCCTCGATCGCGGTGGCGCGCGCGGTGCGCTCGGCCAGCTCGGGCTCGAAGCTGGCCGCCTCGCCCAGCGGGATCGGGAACACCGTGCGCATGCCGTGGATCACGTCCGCCGCCAGGATCACCGGGATGCCCAGGCGGCTTTCTTCCACCGCCACCTTCTGGATCTGCACGCCCAGCGCGGCGCCGACGCCATTGAACAACGAGCCGACCCGGCCTGCGCGCACCTGCTGCAGCACCTCGTCGGCGTTGAGCACATTGGCTTCGGGATTCACGTCCGGCGCGAACGGCCGCACCATGTCGGCGAACACACCCAACTGTCCGACCTTCTCTTCGACGGTCATCTGGGCAATCAGGGTTTCGATACGATCAGCAGCCATGAGATCCTTGAGAAAACGTTTACATGGCCGTCAATTCTAGCCTGACGCGACCACAAGGGGGCAAGTGTCGGGATTTGGAATTGGGGATTGGGGATTTGTCGGGTCCGGTTGAACCTCGCCTTGGGGCTGGGGATCGTTGGCGTGGTCGTAGATCTCGGTCCGGTGCCACCTAGGTTTTCCGGGGCGCGGCCAAGGATCGGAGCTCGCTGAGCGAGCCCGCGGCCGGTGGCCGGTGGCCGTCAGCGGGCCCGCTCGCGCTCGATGATCACACCCACCGCCTGCGCGCCGCGCACCGCACCGGGCTTGCTCAGCTTCAACCGCAGCCAGTGCACGCCGAACTCGTCCAGCACGATCGCCGCGCAGCGCTCGGCTAGGGTCTCCACCAGCCCGAAGTCGGAGGCCTGCACGAATTCGATCAGCCGCTTGCTCACCGCCTTGTAGTTCAGGGTATCGGCGATGTCGTCGCTGGCGGCCGGAATGCGATTGTCGAAGCCCATCTCCAGATCGAACCGCAGCGTCTGGCGGATGCGCCGCTCCCAGTCGTAGATGCCGATCAGCGCATCGATTTCCAGGCCTTCGATAAAAACTTTGTCCATAGGTGGGGAATCGGGAATAGGGATTAGGGAATGGTGAGAAGCACAAGCAACGACAGGGCAGCGCGAACGGAATCAAAGTAGCGCTTTTACGATTCCCGATTCCCGATTCCCGATTCCGCCGCCAGCGGCGGCAAGCCCGCCATATCCCAACGCGGCGTCACATGCACTGCCGCGTCGGCGCGCTCGCCGGCCTCCAGCCGCAGCGCGCCGGCGAAGGCGATCATTGCGCCGTTATCGGTGCACAGGGCCGGCCGAGGGAAGCACACCCGGCCGCCGCGCCGCTGCGCCGCGTCCTGCAGGCGTGCGCGCAGGCGCTTGTTGGCGCCCACGCCGCCGGCCACCACCAGGGTGTTGCAGTCGGCCGCGTCCAGCGCGCGCAGGCATTTGATCGCCAGCGTCTCCACCACCGCATCCTCGAACCCGCGCGCGATGTCCGCCCGCGTGGTGTCGGACTGGTCGCTGCCGCGCCAGGCCAGCAGCACCTGGGTCTTGAGTCCGCTGAAACTGAAATCCAGCCCGGGGCGGTCGGTCATCGGCCGCGCGAACTTGTAACGCCCCGGGGTGCCGGTTTCGGCCAGCGCCGCCAGTTGCGGCCCGCCCGGATACGGCAGGCCCATCATCTTGGCAGTCTTGTCGAAGGCCTCGCCGGCTGCATCGTCCAGCGTCTCGCCGAGCACCTCGTACTGGCCCAGCGCCTTCACCGACACCAGTTGGGTGTGGCCGCCGGAGACCAGCAGCGCCACGAACGGCGGCTGCGGCGGGTCGTCTTCCATCAGCGGCGCCAGCAGATGGCCTTCCATGTGATGCACGCCGATCGCCGGCACGTCCAGCGCCCAGGCCAGCGACCGCGCCACACCGGCACCAACAAGGAGTGCGCCGACCAGGCCCGGGCCGGCGGTATAGGCCACCCCATCGAGTTCGTCGATACGCAATCCGGCCTCGTCCAGGGTCTGGCGGATCAGCGGCAGCAGCTTGCGCACATGGTCGCGACTGGCCAGCTCGGGCACCACGCCGCCGTATTCGGCATGCAGCGCGATCTGGCTGTAGACCGCGTGGGCCCGCAGCGCCGGCACGCCCGACAGCGCGGTGTCGTAGACCGCCACGCCGGTCTCATCGCACGATGATTCGATCCCAAGAACTTTCACGGCAACTCGGCAGGCAGGGACATGCGGCCTATTTTCGCAGCTTTTGCCCTGCGCAGATCGGCCAGGGGCGATCTGCTGCGCGGCCGTGTCATCGCCACCGGATCACCCGCAAGCGCAGGCTTTATCAGGCTTGTTCGCGCAGATGCTGCAGGGGGCTTGCAGGTCGTTGGCAAGTCGTTATAATGCGCGGCTCGCCGGGGCAACCCGGAAATTCCGTCACGCGAGTCCGCTCGCACCCGCCCGGGGCTCCCGGACGGAAATCCCATTATCTGGAGAACCCATGCCCAGCGTTAAAGTCCGCGAGAACGAGCCCTTCGAATTTGCGCTCCGCCGTTTCAAGCGCACCTGCGAAAAGGCCGGCGTGCTGGCCGAAACCCGCAAGCGCGAGTTCTATGAAAAGC
Organism: Xanthomonas sp. WHRI 7064; assembly: GCF_040202355.2. Taxonomy (NCBI): domain Bacteria; kingdom Pseudomonadati; phylum Pseudomonadota; class Gammaproteobacteria; order Lysobacterales; family Lysobacteraceae; genus Xanthomonas; species Xanthomonas sp. WHRI 7064. Next base: position 4,330,070 of record NZ_CP167821.1, read on the forward strand.
CGACCCAGGAGCGCAAGCGTAAGGCTGCCGCTGCTGTGAAGCGTCAGTTGCGTCGTTCCTCGCGCGACGTCACCAAGCGCCAGCGCTTGTACTGATCGAACGCGGTTCCTTGCCGACGGGCATGCGCTGAAGGCGCGGCCCATCGGAGTGGAACCCAAGAGCCGGCACGCGCAAGCGTCGCCGGCTTTTTGTATTGGTCCGCTGCCAGGCGACCGCTGCGTTCTGCGCAGCTGCAGAGCCGACCGGCATCGCTGCCGCCATCCGCGCCTGCCCGGCCCGACTTCCTGCCGATGCACCGTGCCCGTCATGGCGCATCGGCACATCAGCAACACGCACTCCCAGGAGTTACACCATGCCCCTCAAGCAACAGCTCACCGATGACATGAAAGCCGCCATGAAGTCCGGCGACAAGCACAGCCTGGGCGTGATCCGGCTGATCAATGCCGCGATCAAGCAGAAGGAAGTGGACGAGCGCGTCGAGATGGACGATGCCGCCGTGATTGCCGTGCTCGACAAGATGGTCAAGCAGCGCAAGGACTCGGTCACCCAGTACGAAGCTGCCGCACGCGACGACCTGGCGCAGATCGAGCGCGAGGAGATCGTGGTGATCGAGCGCTACCTGCCGGCCAAGATGGGCGAGGCCGAGATCGTCGCCGCCATCCAGGCAGCCATCGCGCAGACCGGTGCCAGCAGCCCGGCCGATATCGGCAAGCTGATGGGCGCACTCAAGCCCAAGCTGGCCGGTCAGGCCGACATGGGTCTGGTCTCGACGCTGGTCAAGCAGCATCTGGCAGGCTGAGTCTTCGCCTGCACAGTGCCCTGTGCCCGATGGCCAGGGCACTGCAGCGAGCCGCCCGAGTGCGGCTGGCTGCAGCGCCGTTTCAATAGCAGCACACGCGCAACATCCAGCGCCCGCTTTCACCCGATCTTTGAACACGCCCTGTTAGAACACCTTCGCCAGCACAGGTCCGGGTGAAGCATTCCGCATGCCGGCTTCACCTCACGACGCCTGCGCGCACAACGGTATGCCCAAGGATTCCCCCGCCGGTGACGAAGCTCTCAACCGAACACCTGCAGAAACATCTGAGCCGCCTGCAGCGCAGCCTGCCGATGGCACTGCTCAATCGCTTTCTCGAGATCGACGTGATGACGCAGGCCGCGTCGCTGTCGTTCTACGCCTTGCTGTCGCTGGCACCGCTGCTGGTGCTGCTGCTGTGGCTGACCGCATCGATGTATCCGCCCGCGCAGGAAGCGCTGGTGCAGCAGATCGCGCAGCTGGCCGGCGGTAGCGCGGCGGAAGTGGCCGACACGGTGATCCGCAACGCCACCGATCAACCCGGGGTAGGCTCGTTGGCCGGACTGTGGAGCACGTTGCTGCTGTTCATCGGCGCCACGGCGGTGTTTGCGCAGTTGCAGAACGCCCTGAACCTGATCTTCCGCACCGACAAGCAGCGCCTGGAAGGCCTGATGGCGTGGCTGAAGAAGCGCGTGTTCTCGTTTGGCGTGATCCTGGCCCTGGGCTTCTTGTTGATCGTGTCGATGATTGCCACCACCGCGTTGCAGGTGGTGTTCGCACGGCTGCCATCGGTGCTGCCGGCGATCGGCTACATCACCACCCTGGCGCTGTATTCGCTCGCCTTCGCTTTTCTGTATCGCTATCTGCCCGATCGCACCGTCAACTGGCGGCAGGCCTTCGTCGGCGGAGTCATCACCGCGCTGTTGTTCGCGCTGGGTCGCTACGGTATCGGCCTGTACATCGCCAAGGCCGCGCCTGGCAGCGCATACGGTTCGATGGGCACCTTGGTCATCCTGCTGGTGTGGATGTACTACGCCTCGGTGGTGTTCTTCGTCGGCGCCCTGCTGACCGCGGTGATCGACGAGCGCGTGCGCTCGCATCGCAAGCTGCGCGAGGCCGGCGTGGATACGGACAACCTGCCGCCGGTCGCCGCCGAACCAGACGCCACGCTGCAGCCGCCGGAAGCACCGACGCGCAGTTGATTGCGCATGCTGCGCCTGGCGCCGCGCGTACCCAGGCGGCATCCACCGCTTTGCTGAGGACCCTCGCTCACTGAAATCGGCGCGCGCCGGCGGCTGGGATATCCTAGCGGGATGGCCCGCATCCCCGACGCATTCATCGACGAACTGCTTGCACGCACCGACATCGTCGAGGTGGTGGGCGGTCGCGTGCCGCTCAAGCGTCAGGGCAAGGAATACTCGGCGCGCTGCCCGTTCCATGACGAGCGCTCGGCCTCGTTCACGGTCTCGCCGACCAAGCAGTTCTACCACTGCTTCGGCTGCGGCGCGCACGGCACCGCGATCAGCTTCCTGATGAATTACGACCGCCTCGAATTTCTCGATGCGGTCGACGAGCTGGCCAAGCGTGCCGGCATGGAAATCCCGCGCGAAACCCAGCAACGCACCCCGCAGCAGCAGGACGACAGCCGCGAGCTGTATTCGGCACTGGAAGCGGCGACCAAGTTCTTCCAGCGTCAGCTCGAGGGCAGCGAACGCGCCCGCGACTATCTGGACGGCCGCGGCGTGGATGCCGACAACCGCGCGCGTTTCCAGATCGGTTACGCGCCCGATGGCTACAGCGCACTGAAGGACACACTGGGCACCGATGCGCGCCGCATGAGCGTGCTCGAACGCGCCGGGCTGTTTTCCAAGAACGATCGCGGCCATGTCTACGACAAGTTCCGCGACCGGGTGATGTTCCCGATCTTCGACCGCCGCGGCCGCGTGATTGCGTTCGGCGGACGCATCATGGGCGCGCCGGCCGATGGCCGCGACCCGGGGCCGAAGTACCTCAACTCACCGGAAACCGCGCTGTTCCACAAGGGCCGCGAGTTGTACGGCCTGTGGCAGGTACGCCAGGCCAATCAGAAGATCGAGCGGCTGATCGTGGTGGAAGGCTATATGGACGTGGTCTCGCTGTTCCAGTTTGGCGTCACCCAGGCGGTGGCCACGCTGGGCACGGCGACCACGCCAGAACATGCCGAGTTGCTGTTCCGCAACGCGCCGGATGTGTACTTCTGCTTCGACGGCGATAACGCTGGTCGCAAGGCGGGCTGGCGTGCACTGGAATCGGTGTTGCCACGCATGAAGGACGGCCGCCAGGCGTTCTTCCTGTTCCTGCCCGATGGCGAGGACCCGGACACCATCGTGCGCAAGGAAGGCGCGCAGGCCTTCGATCAGCGCCTGAAGCAGGCCACGCCGCTGTCGCAGTTCTTCTTCGACGAGATGTCGCGCGAGATCAACCTGCACACGCTCGATGGCAAGGCACGACTGGCCGAACGCGCCAAGCCGATGCTGGCACAGATCCCCGAAGGCGCGTTCGGCGATCTGATGAAGCAGGAGCTGTCGCGCCTCACCGGCGTGGGCGTCAGTCAGGCGGCGCAGGCGTCCACATCGCAGGCACGGCCACCTGCCCGCATGGGTGCACCCGCGCAGAAACGCAGCCTGGTGCGCGCGTCGATCGCGATCCTGCTGCAGCGGCCGTCGCTGGCGATGAGCCTGGAGGGCGACCACGATTTTTCCGGCCTGCGCCTGCCCGGTATCGACCTGTTGATGGAACTGCTGGCACTGGTGCGGCAACGCCCGGAGATCAGTACCGGCGCACTGCTGGAACACTTCGCCGAACGCGACGAACAGGCCGCGCTGCAGAAACTGGCCGCACAGGCATTGCCCGGCGACGAACACAGCTGGGCGATGGAACTGCATGACGTCGTCGCGCAACTGGACAAGCAATTGCTGCGGCAGCGCCTGGACGAACTGCAGGACAAGCAGCGCGCGCAGGGCTTGGACGACACCGACAAGTACGAATTGCGCGAGCTGTTCAAGGCGCTTGCTGCGTTGTAGTGCGGGTAACACGAGGGGATCGGTTGACGCTGTCGTGTGCGGGCCAGGCGCGCACGCTGCACGACGCCATGGCCCAGTTGCACCGGCAACTGCTGCAGCAGCGCATTGAAGCGCTGCAGACAAGGCAACGCACACACGGACTCGACGAGATCGACCAGCACGCACTGCGCACTGCCGCGCCTGCATTCGGGCGCGCACTGAGTACGCGGCGAACGCTGTCAGACCACCTGTTGCCGACGCAGCCGGCCAGCCCTGGCCGCCGCATGCAGGTGCGCGCTCATAGCTGCTTGAACAAGGTCTTGGCCATCGAGCCGAGCGCCGCGCTGACCGCTTCGATCTTGTCGGCATCGGCCAGTGCGGCCTGGCCGGCATGCGCGGTCAGCCGCTCGATCAGGGCATCGCGCGCGGGCGCGCCGTCGGCACTCTGGGTCTGCGGCGTACCGGACACCGGCGTGAGCCACGGGGCAATCAAGGCCTGATAGGCGGTGGTGTGCTGGGAAGCCATCTGCTCGAGAAATTGCAGGACCGTGACAGGGGTGCCGGTGAGCGTGCCGGTCAGCGGCTGGTTGGCGATCTGCCGGTAGTTCACCGTGGACGCCAGCGCATTGGCGATGGCCACATCGACCAGCACATCGATCTCCTTGATCGGCGCATTCCCGTACAGCGTCTTGATCTGACTCAGCATCGGCACGGTCCAGGCATGCGGCACGCAATCGAGCGTGTTCCACAAGTCGGCATTCCAGATCTGATACGGCGCCGCGCCCGGTGCTGGAGAGGGCAATGTCTGTGCATACAGCGCGGCGAACCCGCCGTTGCCCGGCGTGGCGCCGGCGGTGGGATAGCAGTGCACGGCGCTGAAATTGTCCAGTTTGCCGTTGGTCTTCAACCAGGTCGCCAAGGTCGGCGACAGCGCACCGCCCAGGCTGTGTCCGGCAAAGATCACCGTCGCCTTGCTGCCATCCAGCGCTTGCAGAAAATCCAGCAGCGTCGTGTTCGGCGCCAGTGCGGTGGAGGGACTGACCATGTTGAGCAGATGCCACACACCGGTGGCGGCCCCCATCGAGATGACCGCCGAACCCGGCTTGACGGGTTTCTTCGCCGCAACCGGCGCGGTGCCGAGCAACGGCGTGTAGGTCGCAAAATCCACCACCGAGGACACATCGAAGTCTTCGGTGAACCAGTCGTAGAGCGACTCCGGGTTGGTGGCGCTCAGCGCGACCACATACGCCTCGCCGATGCCCGGCATGGCATCGGTATGGGCCACGTACATGGCATTGCCCGACAGCGACGAATCGGCCGCCTGCCAGACCTGCGGCCCCCACACCAGTTGCCAGTCGCCGATCCTGTCCTGGGTGTCGGCCGATGCCAGCGTCTGCAGCAACGTGGCCTGGTAGTCCGCCTGCAACGCCGGCTGGCTGCCCATGCGATCGCCCACCCAGTTGGCCAGGGCGGAAAGCGCAAAGGTCTGTTGATATTGGTCGTAGCGCATGGACCGGCTCCTTTCCTTAGGCCTTGCGTGGAAACACGAGCGAACACGCACGCGGCGTGCGGGCACCGTTCCGGCACGGATGCGCGCGGCGTGTGCAACCGGAATCTAACAAAGGATGTGCGTGCCAGAAGCGCCGCGCAGCGGAATCTCGACGCATCGCACGAATCGCTCATCACCCCACGCGGCGCCGTCTGCAGCGCTGCAGGCAGGCGCAAGCGCACGCTGCTGCCGGAGCCGGTGCGAGCACGCATGCGTCCCCGGCCTGCGCTGCGCGGCCGACTCGCACGGTGCACGCTGGCCTCTACAATGGCACTCTGCAGACAGCCCTCCCCCTGAATACGCACGATGATCAAACACTGGCTGGCGCGGTTGCGCATTGATCCATTCACCCTCGCGCTGCTGTGCACGGTCACGCTCGCCTCGTTCCTGCCGGTCTCCGGCACCGCCGCGGCGGTCATGGACGATGTCACCGACGTGGCGATCGCCGCGCTGTTCTTCCTGCACGGCGCGCGCCTGTCGCGCGAGGCGGTCAAGGCCGGCGCGCTGCATTGGCGCCTGCATCTGGTGATCCTGGCCTGCACCTTCGTACTGTTCCCGCTGCTGGGGCTGTTGTTCAAACCGCTCGCGCATCTTGCGCTGACACCGGAGCTGTATATCGGCGTGCTGTTTCTGTGCGCGCTGCCGTCCACGGTGCAATCGTCGATCGCCTTCACCTCGATGGCGCGCGGCAACGTGCCGGCAGCCGTGTGTGCCGCCTCGCTTTCCAGCCTGCTGGGGGTGTTTTTCACGCCGTTGCTGATGGGCGCCCTGGTCGGCAGCCAGGGCGCGATGGCGCACCCGGCCGAAGCGATCGGCAAGATCCTGCTGCAGTTGCTGGTGCCGTTCCTGGCTGGCCATTTCATGCGCCCGTGGATCGGCGGCTGGGTCGAACGGCATCGCGCCGTGCTGCGTTACACCGACCAGGGCACCATCCTGCTGGTGGTCTACACCGCCTTCAGCGCATCGGTGAACGAAGGCCTGTGGCAGAAGACGCCGTTGCCGGCCTTGCTCGCGGTGCTCGGTGCCGCCGCGTTGTTGCTGACGGTGGCGATGCTCTCGATCACCTTCATCGCGCGGCGCCTGCGCTTCAACCGCGCCGACGAGATCGCGATCGTGTTCTGCGGTTCGAAGAAGAGCCTGGCTACCGGCGTGCCGATGGCCAAGGTGATGTTCGCCGGCGGTGGCCTGGGCGCGATCGTGTTGCCGATCATGCTGTATCACCAGTTGCAGCTGATCGTCTGTGCATTCGTGGCCGCGCGTTATGCGCGCAACGCGCCGGGCGAGCCGCAGATCACTCCCGGTGGTCATTGAAGGTAACGGCCACTGCACGGCGGTAGTCTGATCGATGGCACCCAGCACAGCCCGCGCTGCATGCCCTGCAAAGGCTTGCTTGCCGCCGACGCGTTGCCTGCGCGCCATCGCCGGCCTGCTACGTCCGGCGCGACACCGGTTCGCGTTGCGTGCCGGTGCCGGTTGTAAGCAGATATACAACGGTTATGACGCACTCCGACGCTGGCACAGTGCCGCTCGCTAGAGTGTTCGATCCACCTTGCTGCCGCCCCCATCGGTGATTGCCATGACGCTATCGTTCCGACGCCCTGCCCCGTCCCTGATCGCGCTGCTGGCGGTGCTGGCCACGCTCACTGCCTGCAACAAGCCCGCCACGCCGCCAGCCCCCGCACAGACCAAGGCGGCCGCCACGCCGGCGCCTGCGTCCAGCATCGCCTGGCGCGAGGGCGATGTCGAAGATGCCTTCGCCGAAGCCAGGGAAAGCGGCAAGCCGATCCTGCTGTACTGGGGTGCGGCCTGGTGCCCGCCCTGCAATCGACTGAAGGCCACCTTGTTCAAGGACCCGGCCTTCATCGCCCGCACGCAGCAATTCGTGGCGGTGCATCTGGACGGCGATTCGGAGGGCGCGCAGGCCTGGGGCGAGCGCTTCGGCATCAAGGGCTACCCCACCATCATCGTGCTGCGCCCGGATCGCAGCGAGATCACCCGCCTGGCCGGCGATGCCGACAACGCACGTCTGGCCGATGTGCTGCGGGTCGCGGCCAAGAGCACCAGTACCGCCAGGCAACTGCTCGACACCGCATTGCAGACCCCGCAGCAGCTCAGCGCGGACGACTGGGCCGTGCTCGGCAACTATGCCTGGGGCACCGACGATCGGCTGGTCAAGCCGGAGCAGGCCGTGGATGTGCTCACGCGCCTGTCCAGGTCGGCGCCACAGCCGGCCCTGCAACGCAGCTTCGCCCTGGCAGCGATTACCGCAGCCAAGGAACCGCCTACACCCAGCGCGGCGTCACGCACGTTGCTGGAAGCAGTGCTGGCCGATCCGGCAGAGGTGCGCGCCAATCTCGGCACGCTGAGCTACATGCCTGCACGGCTGGTCGCCGCTGCCAGTAGCGATGCCGGTGAGCGCACTGCCTTGTCCAATGCGCTGAATCTGGCATTGGACAAGGTCTACGCCGACACCGCACTGCCGATCGCCGACCGGCTCGGCACCGCGTACGCGCGCATCCAGCTGGCACGCCTGGCACAAGGCCAGCCCACCGAAACCGAGGCCAAGGACCCGCAACCGCCGTTGCCCAAGGCCGTGGTCGACACCGTGCAACAACGCGTGCAATGGGCGACCGACACCGCCAGGACCGATGAGGAGCGCCAATCCACCATCAGTACCGCCGCAGCATTGCTCGGCGAGGTGGGCGACCGCAGTGGCGCCGAACAGTTGCTGCTGGCCGAATTGACGCGCAGCAAGACGCCTTACTACTACATGCCCGAACTGGCCGATCTGGCCGAACAACGCGGCGATAAGAAGACCGCGCTGTCCTGGCTCAGGAAGGCGTACGAAAGCGCGCAAGGCCCCGCCACTCGCGTGCAATGGGGCGTGATGTATGTGGATGGCCTGATCCGGCTCAGCCCGGACGACACCGCCGGCATCGAGGCCGCTGCCACCCAGGTGATCGGCGAGCTGGCCGGGCAGCCCGATGGCTACCGCCAACGCACCCGGCAGCGCTTCGCCACGCTGGGTGCCACGTTGAAGACCTGGAGCAAGCAGCATCGCCAGCAAGGCAATGCGGTGCTGACGCGCCTGCAGCAGAAGATGCAGAGCAGCTGCGACAGCAAGAACACCAGCGACTGCGCCAGCTGGTTGAGCTGAGCTGGCATGAGTGCGCAGCCCGCTACACAGCGAATTTGAATGAGCTGAGTAGCGATTGCGCGCCGGATGCTCAACGGCGCGCACAACGGGTGTGTAAGAGCGAGATGGGCCGGTTCCAGCCACCGGCCGCATCCGCCTGACGGCTGCCTCGATCGCAGCTCTATCGATCGCCTTGATGGCAGCAGCGGGCGTTCGCTGCCGCTAGCGCACCCACGGCAACAGCAGGTGGTCCACCATCAGAAACGCGAACAGCGCCATCAGGTAGACGATGGAGTAACCGAACATCTTCATCGAGAACAGCTCGTCCGGCGGGTCGAGCATGCGCCAGGCGTACCAGAGGAACACCACGTTGAGCACCACCGCGCCGCCCAGGTAGAACAGCCCACTCATGCCCACCGCCACCGGCAGCAGGGTCACGATCGCCAGCAGCACCGTGTACACCAGGATCTGCTTGCGCGTATGCGGCACGCCATGGGTGACCGGCAGCATCGGGATCGCCGCCTTGGCGTAATCGGCACGGCGGAAGATCGCCAGTGCCCAGAAATGCGGCGGCGTCCAGATGAAGATGATCAGCACCAGCAGCGAGGCGTTGATCCAGTCGGCGCTGGTCGGCAAGCCGGTCACTGCGGCCCAGCCCAGCATCGGCGGCGTGGCGCCGGCCAGACCGCCAATCACGATGTTCTGCGAGGTCGCACGCTTCAGGTACACGGTGTAGATCACCGCGTAACCGATCAGCGACGCAAACGTCAGCACCGCGGTGATCACATTCACCCAGACCACCAGGATGGTCATGGAGATCACGATCAACACGCCGGCAAACAGCAGCACCTGCCACGGCCGTACCTTGCCCACCACCAGCGGGCGCCACGAGGTCCGCGCCATCTGCGCGTCGATCTTGGCGTCCAGCAACTGGTTGATCGCTGCCGCCGCCGACGCCGCCAGCCAGATGCCCAGAAAGCCCAACGCACCGGTGCGCACCTGCACCCACGTCGGCACATCGGGGATGGCCAGGAACATGCCCACCAGGGCGGTGAACACGATCAGTGCCACCACCTTGGGTTTGGTCAGATCCCAGTAATCGCGTGCGCTGACAGCCATGCTCACTCCGGCGCGCGCAGCCGCGCCAGCAACGAGACCAGCACGAACAACAATGCGACCGCGCCGCCGTTATGCAGCACCGACACTTCCAGCGGCAACGCCAGCTTGACGTTGAGCATGCCCAGCGTCACCTGCACCGCCACAAGCACCGCCAGCGCACCGGCCCACACCCGCATGCCCGGCGAACGCGACAGCCGCCAGGCCAGCCACCATAGATACAGCGCCGTCGCAATTGCCCACAACCGGTGCGCCATCTGGATGGCGATACGCGCTGCGCCATCGAGCACACCGCCTTCGTAATCCACCCCGATTCCGCGCCACAGCGTGAAGCCTTCGCGGAAGTCGTGCGGCGGCCACCACTGACTGACGCAGCGCGGGAAATTGTCGGCCGACCAGCTGCCGCCACCGCAGGCCAGCGCCGCGTAATTGGCACTGACCCAGCCGCCGAGGGCGATCTGCAGGCCAAGCACCGCCACACCCGCACGCAGCAGCCACTTGAGCCGCGAGGCATCGGCCAGCGTGATCGGCAGATGGGTCGCGCGCCAGGCCATCCACACCAGCAGCGAGAACATCAGCATGCCGCCGAGCAGATGGCCCATCACCACGATGGGTTTGAGCAGCAGCGTCACCGTCCACATGCCCAGCAGCGCCTGGAAGATCACCACTGCCAGCGTCAGCACCGCCGCACGCGCCAGGTCGATGTTGCTCCAGCGCAGCGCCGCCAGCAGCAGGATGGCCTCGCCTGCAATCGCCACGCCGAACGCCAGCGTGTGCCAGCCGGACATGTACAACGGAATCGACAAGGCCACCAGCACCGCGGCAGAAACCACCTGGGCGATGCCCATGCGGCGGCGGCGCACCGCCAGCAACGACAGCACCAGCACCTCCACCCCGAGCGCGCCGGCCAGGAAGCGGTGCACCTGCTCGCGCCAGGCCTTGTGCGATTCCAGCGGCCGGATCTTGCTGGCCACATGCGTATTGGCTTCGTCGCTGGTCTGCGGCCAGGTGACGCGGCCGTAGCAGGTCGGCCAGTCCGGGCAGCTCATGCCGGCATCGGACAGGCGCACGAACGACCCGAACAGGATCGTGCTCGCAGTGAACAACGCAGCCAGCCAGGCCATGCGATGGAAGTGGCGGAACAATGCCGGTGGCGCAAACAGATTCATCGAAACGGGCTCACATCAGTTTCAGCAGCTTGACCAGATCGGCACGCAGGCCGGCCGGGTCGAACCCCGGGGCGTACCGTAGGATCACGAAGCCATTCGGGTCGATTACATACACCGGCACGCCGGCGGCATCGTTGGCACGCGGCAGGCCCTGCCGCAGCCGCGCGTCGTCGCGCAGCACACGCAGGGCCGGCATCGGCGGCAGACCGGCCGGCGGGGCGCCGATCCACAACACCTCCACCTTGTCGGCGCGATGGCCGAGCAGCTGCCATACCTTGTCCAGTTCGGCCGCCAACATCACGCACTGCTGCGTGCAGCTGGCAGGCGGTGCGAGCGCAATCCGCCACACACGTTCGGCAGGCGTCCATGCATACGGCTGCCCGTCCGCGCGCACCGGCACCAACCCGCGCAGGTCGGCGGGCGGCTTGAGCAGTTCGCCGTGATTGCGCATCGATGCCGGCTGCCATCCGGAGAAGCGCAGCACGCCGGCCAGCAACATCGAGCCGAAGAACAGCACCGCCAGGGCAATCAGCATCCTGCGGCCGCGTTTGACCGAATGCGGCGTGGCCGATGTGGAGGAGGTCATGCCGGCGATTTTCTCATGCCGCAGGCGTCAGTGCCCGCGTCGACGGCGGCGGCGCGCACGCCAGCTCAGCAGCGTCGCGGTGACCAGCACGGCCGCGGCCAGACCGAACCATTGCACTGCATAACCCAAGTGCCGCGCGGGTGGCAGCGTGTTCGGCAGCATCTCCAGGTCGCGTGCATACCCGACCGGTAGGGCTGGATCCAGGCGCAGGACCTGCGACGAAATGTCGCGCCTGCCCAACGCGCTGCGCAGGGCGCTGGTATCCAGACGCGTGGCCAGCCAGGTCTGCGGCGCATTACCGGCGGCCAACGCCGGCCCCATTGCGAGTCCGGCCGAGGGCGGCGCACTCAGCAAGCCCTGCAGTGTCCGGGTGCCTTGCAGCGGCGCGATTGTCGGCAGCTGCCGGTCGGCCGGCAACGGCAACCAGCCCAGATCGACCAGCAACGCGACCGGGCTGCCTTGCGGCGCGGCAAGTTGATAGATCCGCACACCCGCGCGCCCGGCATGTAGCTGGTTGTCCAGCAGCACCTGCTGCGGCAGGAACCGCACCTCTCCGCTCACCCAGGCCAGCGCATGCGGCGTGGCCAGGGCCTGCACCAGGGTCAACGGCGTCTGCCGCACATGCGCCGCGCGTTCCAGCAACGCCTGTTTGTCGTGCATGCGCTGCAGCTGCCACTGACCAAGCGCCACAAACCCCGTACTGACCAGCACGGCCAGACACCATCCCAACACCGCCGTGTGCTTGCGCATCATGACAAGCGACGCAAAAAGGCGTGCAATGCCGTTACCACGCCGACGACCACCGGGGCTGTTGTGAACGATTCGCTCAAGACGTTGCTGATTGTCGCCTTCCTGATCGTGATCCTGTGGAACCTGGGTGCGGGCCTGTACTACCTGCTCACCGACCGTGGCGAAACCAAGCGCACCGTCAACGCACTGACCTGGCGCATCGGTCTATCGGTCGCACTGATCGCCGTCGTGATCCTCGGCATCTACACCGGCTGGATCAAGCCGCATGGACTCGGCCGCTGACGCGGCCGATGGGATTGGGGATTCGGCATTGGGGATTGGTAACAGCAAACGCGGATCGCTCTGGCGAATCCCCAATCCCGACTCCCCATCCCCGCCCTCAAAGTACATACACGAACAGGAACAACGCCAGCCACACCACGTCGACGAAGTGCCAGTACCAGGCGGCTGCTTCGAAGGCGAAGTGGTTGTCGCGGGTGAAGTGCCCGCGCGCCACCCGCAGCCACATCACCGCCAGCATGATCGTGCCCAGCAGGACGTGCATGCCGTGGAAGCCGGTGAGCATGAAGAAGGTCGAGCCGTAGATGCCCGATCCCAGCGTCAGATTGAGCTCGGTGTAGGCGTGGATATATTCCTCGGCCTGCAGGAACAGGAACACGCAGCCCAGCAGCACGGTCAGGCCCAGCCACAGCAATAACGCCCCACGACGACCGCCCTTGAGCGCGTGGTGCGCAATGGTCAAGGTCACGCCGGAGCTGAGCAGGATCAGCGTATTGATCAGCGGCAGGCCCCAGGCCGGAATGGTCTGGAACTGTCCACCGATCGTGGCGGGACCATTGGTCGGCCATGCAGCGGAATAGCCGTTCCACAGCAGTTCGTTGGTCATCACGCCATCGCCTTCGCCGCCCAGCCAGGGTAGCGTCAGCACCCGCGTGTAGAACAACGCGCCGAAGAAGGCGCAGAAGAACATCACCTCGGAAAAGATGAACCACACCATCCCCATGCGGAAGGAGCCGTCCACCTGGCGGTTGTAGTGCCCGGCGTTGGATTCGCGGATGACATCGCCAAACCACATGAACAAGGTCGCCAGCAACATCGCCATGCCGACGAAGAACGTCCAGCGCCCCCATGCCGCATCGTTGAGCCAGCTGGCCACGCCGATCATCATCACGAACATCGCAATCGACCCGACAAAGGGCCATTTGCTCTGGCTCGGGACGAAATACGCATCGGCGTTAGGACTATGGTCGGCCATGGCGTTGCTTCCGTGTCGGTGCTGCGTGTGGATGAAGGATCAAGGCGCCGCGCGCGGCGCGCTGGATGCGCCACCGCCCTGCAACTCCGAGGTCAGGGTGTCGTTGCGATAGAACGTGTAGGACAGGGTGATCGTGGTGACTTCCGGCGGCAGTGCCGGGTCGACGATGAAACGCAGCGGCATGTCGCGCGTTTCGCCGGCCTGCAAGGTCTGCGCGGTAAAACAGAAGCATTCGGTCTTGTTGAAGTATCCGGATGCACGCGCCGGTGCGACCGATGGCACCGCACTGCCGACCACTGCCCGCGCACTGTCGTTGCGTGCGAAGTACAGCGCCTCATTGAGTTCGCCCGGCACCACATCCATCGTCATCTGCTCGGGATGAAAGGTCCACGGCAGTTTGGAATTGACCCCGGCATCGAACTCCACCCGCACCGTGCGTTTGCCGGCCCCTGCACTCGCGGCGGCATTGCCACGCGTACTGCCCGGTGCGCGTTCCATGCGGATGCCGAAGACTTTTTCGCACGCGATGCGATACAGCGGCACCAGCGAAAAGGTCAGCACGAACACGCCCAACACCACACCCAGCAGCTTGAACAGGCCGGCCGTCGGTGCAGGTGCAGGTGCAGGTGCGGGCGCCCGCGCGTTCACCGCCCGATGACTCCCGACGCAATGAACCCCGCATAGATCAGCAGCGCGATGATGCCGACGGTGATCGCCGTGCGGCGCACCGCACGACGCTGTTGCGCCTGCCGTTCGGCAGCGGAGAGCAGACGTGCCACAGCCGGCGGCGCGGACTCAGTGACCGATGTCTTCATGCGCAAGATCTCCAGGCTTGATCACCGGCGGCACGGTGAAGGTATGCGCCGGTGCCGGCGACGGCACCGTCCACTCGAGTCCCTTGGCGCCTTCCCAGGCACGTGCGTCGGCCTTGGCGCCGCTGCGCAGCGAGGCGAGCAGGATGCCGGCCATCAGGAACGGCGTGGCGAACATGCCGAACGCGCCGATCGAGCTGATCAGGTTCCAGTCGGCAAACACCACGTTGTAATCGGGAATTCGCCGCGGCATGCCGGCCAGGCCAAGGAAATGCTGCGGGAAGAACAGCAGATTGACGAACACCATCGTCCACCAGAAATGGAACTTGGCCCAGGTCTCGTTGTACATCCGCCCGGTCCACTTCGGCCACCAGTAGTACACCGCCGCAATCAGCGCGAAGACCGCACCGGTAACCAGCACATAATGGAAATGCGCGACTACAAAATAGGTGTCGTGATACTGGAAATCCGCCGGCACGATCGCCAGCATCAAACCCGAAAATCCACCGATGCTGAAAAGAATCACGAACGCCACCGCCCACAGCATCGGCGACTCGAACGTCAGCGAGCCCTTCCACATCGTGCTGACCCAGTTGAACACCTTCACCCCGGTCGGGATGGAGATCAGCATCGTGGCAAACATGAAGTAGATTTCGCCACCGAGCGGCATGCCCACGGTGAACATGTGGTGGGCCCACACGATGAAGCTCAGGAACGCGATCGCCGCGATCGCATAGACCATCGCCTGATAGCCGAACAGCGGCTTGCGGCTGAAGGTCGGGATGATCTCGCTGACAACGCCGAACGCCGGCAGGATCATGATGTAGACCTCCGGATGCCCGAAGAACCAGAAGATGTGTTGGTACATCACCGGGTCGCCGCCGCCGGCCGCATTGAAGAAGCTGGTGCCGAAGAACTTGTCGGTCAGCAGCATGGTCACCGCACCGGCCAGCACCGGCATCACCGCGATCAGCAGGAAGGCGGTGATCAGCCAGGCCCAGCAGAAGATCGGCATCTTCAGCAGGTCGATGCCCGGGGCGCGCATGTTGAGCACGGTGGCGATGATGTTGATTGCACCCATGATCGAACTGACGCCGGCCACATGGATCGCGAACACGCTGAAGGCCACGTTGTAGCCGCCCTGCAGCGACAGCGGCGGGTACAGCGTCCAGCCGCCGGCCGGCGCACCGCCGGGCAGGAACAGCGTCAACAGCAGCAAGGTAAATGCCACCGGCAACAACCAGAACGACCAATTGTTCATGCGCGGCAACGCCATGTCCGGCGCGCCTATCTGCAGCGGAATCATCCAGTTGGCCAGGCCGACGAAGGCCGGCATCACCCCGCCGAAGATCATCACCAGGGCATGCACGGTGGTCATCTGGTTGAAGAATTCCGGCTTGACGAACTGCAGCCCGGGCTGCATCAGTTCAGCGCGGATCACCACGCTCATCGCCGCGCCGATGATGAACATCACGAAGGAAAACAGCAGATACAGCGTGCCGATGTCCTTGTGATTGGTCGAGAAAAACCAGCGCTCGACGAAACCGGGCTGGTGGTGTCCGTGGTGATCGACTGCGGTATGCGCCATGACGGAACGACCTCTACGAAGCGGTGCGGTTGCGGGCGATTAAAGAGCGGCGGTCGGTGCGGCGGCCGGAGCAGGCGCCGCGGCTGGAGCGGCCTCGCCGGCAGGCGGTGCTGCAGGTGTGGACGCCGGCGCCGGGGTGCCGGCCGGTGCAGCAGGCGCTGCACTGGCACTGCGACGGGCCGCCAGCCAGCGCTGGAATTCGGCCTTGGGTAGCGCTTCCACCACGATCGGCATGAAGCCATGATCCTTGCCGCACAACTCGGCGCACTGCCCGCGATACACGCCCGGCTGCTCGATATTGGTCCATGCCTCGTTGACGATGCCGGGGATCGCGTCCTGCTTCCAGCCGAGGGCCGGCACCCACCACGCATGGATCACGTCGTCGGCGGTGATCACGAAACGGATCTTGGTGTTGACCGGCAGCACCAGGCGGTTGTCCACATCCAATAGATAATGCGGTTGCGATGCGGCGGTCGGACGCTCGCCACTCTGGCGGATGCGGTCGGATTCGCGCGCCAGCCGGCTGGTGAACTCCACGCCCTGGCCCAGATACTCGTATTTCCACATCCACTGGTAGCCGGTGACCTTGACGGTCATTTCCGACTCGCGGGTGTCGTACATCGCAATCAGCTTGGCCGTCGCCGGCCAGGCCATCGCAATCAGCACCAGCACCGGGATCACCGTCCACAGCACTTCGGCCGTGGTGTTGTGGCTGAATTGTGCGGCCACCGCGCCCTTGGACTTGCGGAACTTGAAGATCGCATAGCCCATCGCACCGAACACCAGCGCGCCGATCACCACGCAGACCCAAAGCGCCACCATGTGCGCCTCGTAGGCCATGCGCGCGGTCTGGGTGACCCCGCGGCCCATGTTGAGCTGCCATTCCTTCGGGTCGGCCGATTGCGCCCAGGCGACTGAAGCGCTCGACAGCGCCAGCATCGCCAAAGCCAATTTCGGATACGTCGCCTTCCAGCTGCTGCGTTGCGTCATTGCCTAGACCCTTACGTCATCGGTGACGGCCATTGGCGGCCGCGAGCAAGCGTTTCAGCGTAGTTGCCAGTTCCACACGTTCGGCCGGCCCGAGAAAACTTCCGATCTCGATCTGCTTGCCGCTGCTGACCAGCACCACCCTGTCGTCGCGATCCATGCATAACCGCACCCAATGCGGATGTGCCTGAAACGCTGGTGGCGCATGTCCGGATGGAAACACCTCGACAACGGTCTCCCCTACCCGGATCGCTTCTTCGCGCTCGCCACTTCGCCACAACTGCCGTAGCGCCAGCGCCACCACACCACTGTGCAACAGGGCGAACACCGGCGCGAATGCATTGCCGGTCCACCACCCCAGGCCCGCAAATACCCACATCGTTCCCGCCAACACTGCGAACAGCTGCACGAATTGCCTGGCCGACAATGCCCGCGGAGGCCGCAACCGCAACTGCGTCCCGACCCCTTCGGACATCAACGGCAGTACTTCGATCATTGGCAACACGCAGCGCACTGCGGGAATGGCCCGATGGTAGACCCGCACGAATGCATGCGGCAAGCGTTTCCGGCAATCATGCGATTGCTGCAGTGCAGCTAAAAACACGCGTAAATCAATCACTTCCCGGTGCATGTGCCGATGTCCGTGGCTGCGGCCGGCAGGGAGCGAGTCCGTTTTGGGCCTGCACCGGCCACGTGCACAAAACGGCGGAAAAGTTGCCGCTTCCACACAAGTGCGCAGGGGCTGCGGCTCTCTAGAATGAGCACGGATTCCCAGGCACCCTTCGCATGAACGCTCAGCTCGACCCGCTTGCCTCTCCCTCAGTTGCGCGCCCGCTGCTGGCGCCCGAGCTGCCTGCCGCACCCGGCGCATTGCGTGCGGCGATCACCGCCGCCTGGCTCAAGGACGAAACCGAGCACGTCCGCGAATTGCTCGAGCAGGCGCGTCTGCCCGCCGCCGAGCAGGCCAAGGTGCAGGCGGTGGCCGCCGACCTGGTCACCCGCGTCCGCGCACGTGCGCAGGACCAGGGCGCGATCGAAGCCTTCATGCGCCAGTACGACCTGGGCAGCGAAGAAGGCGTCTTGCTGATGTGCGTGGCCGAAGCGCTGTTGCGCATTCCCGACCAGGACACCGCAGACAAGCTGATCCGCGACAAGCTCGGCGATGCGGACTGGAAAAAACACGTCGGCGGCAGCGACTCGGTGCTGGTCAACGCATCGACCTGGGGCCTGATGCTCACCGGCAAGCTGGTGCAGCTCAACGACCTCACCCGCGCCGACGTGCCGGGTGCGTTCAAGCGCCTGATCGGCCGCGTCGGCGAGCCAGTGATTCGCCTGGCGGTGCGCCAGGCGATGAAGATCATGGGCCACCAGTTCGTCATGGGCCGCACCATCGGTGAGGCCTTGTCGCGCTCGCGCAAGGGCGACAACGCCGATTACCGCTATTCGTTCGACATGCTCGGCGAAGGCGCATTGACCATGAAGGATGCGCAGCGCTATCTGCAGGCGTACCGCGATGCCATCCATGCCATCGGCCGCAGCGGCAGTTTCGTCGGTACCGATGTCTTTGCAGCGCCCAGCATCTCGATCAAATTGTCCGCGTTGTATCCGCGCTACGAGCATGCCAAGCGCGCACGCGTGATGGCCGAGCTGGTGCCGGGCGTGCTCGAGCTGGCGCAACTGGCCAAGTCCTACGGCATCGGCTACACCGTCGATGCCGAAGAAGCCGACCGTCTGGAACTGTCGCTGGACATCATCGAGGCCACCTTCTCCGACCCGTCGCTGGATGGATGGGAGGGCTATGGCCTGGCGGTGCAGGCGTATCAGAAGCGCACGCCGTATACGATCGATTTTCTCGCCGATCTGGCACGCCGCGTCGGCCGTCGCATTCCGGTGCGTCTGGTCAAGGGCGCGTACTGGGACGCGGAGATCAAGCGCGCCCAGATCGAAGGTCACCCCGGCTACCCGGTCTTTACCCGCAAGCAGAATACCGACGTGTCGTATCTGGCCTGCGCGCGCCGCATGTTCGCGCACAGCGATGCGCTGTATCCGATGTTCGCCACGCACAACGCGCAGACCATCGCGGCGGTACGCGCAATCGCGACCAACAAGAATTACGAACACCAGAAACTGCATGGCATGGGCGATGACCTGTATGCCGAAGTGATTCCGGCCGATCGCCTGGGGCTGCCCTGTCGCGTGTACGCACCGGTCGGCTCGCACGAGGATCTGCTGCCGTACCTGGTGCGTCGCCTGCTTGAGAACGGCGCCAATTCCAGCTTCGTCAATCGCATCACCGACGAGGACGTCGCCATCGAAGACCTGATCCGCGATCCGGTCGAAGCGGTGTCCTCGTTCGGCTCCATTCCGCATCCCAAGATTCCGCTGCCTACCGATCTGTTGCGCAGCCAGAACCAACACAGGAAAAACTCCATGGGCGCCAATCTCGCCAACGACAACGATCTGCGGCAGCTGGCCGAGCAACTCAATGCCGCCATCAAGCCGTGGAAGGCCACCCCACTGGTGCCCGGCGCGGTGATCAGCACGCAGAGCGAGCCGGTGCGCAACCCGGCGGACCGACGCGAAACGGTCGGGCACTGGCAGCCGGCCGATCCGGCCACCGTGCAGACCTCTCTGGCAACCGCCGCTGCCGCGCAGCCGGCCTGGAACCGCACGCCGGCGGCCAGCCGCGCCACCATCCTGGAGCATGCCGCCGACCTGCTCGAAGCACGCATGCCCGAGTTCATGGCGATCTGCGTCAAGGAGGCCGGCAAGACCCTGCCCGACGCCGTGGCCGAAGTGCGTGAGGCGGTAGACTTCCTGCGTTACTACGCAGCCCAGGCGCGCGCCCAGTTCGGCGCACCCGAGCGTCTGCCCGGGCCGACAGGCGAATCCAACGAGCTGCAGCTGCATGGCCGCGGTGTCTTCGTCTGCATCAGCCCCTGGAACTTCCCGCTCGCCATCTTCCTCGGCCAGGTCGCCGCCGCATTGGCTGCCGGCAACAGCGTCATCGCCAAGCCTGCAGAGCAGACCAACCTGATCGGCTACGCCGCAGTGAAGCTGCTGCACGAAGCGGGTATCCCCGAAGCGGTCGTGCAGTTCCTGCCGGGCGACGGCGCCACCGTCGGCGCCACGCTGACCAATGATCCGCGCGTGGCGGGCGTCGCCTTCACCGGCTCCACGGAGACCGCACGCGTCATCAACCGGACCCTGGCCTCCCGCGACGCCGCGATCGGTGTGCTGATTGCCGAAACCGGTGGCCAGAACGCCTTCATCGCCGACTCGTCCTCGTTGCCGGAAGCGGTCGTCAAGGATGCAATCTCCAGCGCCTTCATGTCCGCCGGCCAACGCTGCTCGGCGGCCCGCGTGCTGTTCGTGCAGGACGACATCGCCGACAAGGTGATGACCATGCTGGCCGGCGCGATGGGAGAGCTGAAGATCGGCGATCCTGCGCTGCTGTCCACCGATGTTGGTCCCGTCATCGACGCAGATGCGCTCAAGATCCTCGATGATCATGCGGCGCGCATGGATCGCGAAGCCCGCCTGATCGGCACCACCACCCTGGATCCCGCCGCTGCCAACGGCAGCTTTTTCGCCCCACGCGCGTACGAGCTGACCTCACTCGCGCAGCTGCAGCGCGAAATTTTCGGACCGGTCCTGCATGTCATCCGCTGGAAAGCCGACCAACTCGACGCCGTCATCGATCAGATCAACGCCACCGGTTACGGACTGACCCTGGGCGTGCACTCGCGCATCGACGAGACCATCGATCGCATCACCACGCGTGTTGCGGTCGGTAATGTCTACGTCAACCGCAATCAGATCGGTGCGGTCGTCGGCGTACAACCCTTCGGCGGCCAGGGTCTGTCAGGCACCGGCCCGAAAGCCGGCGGCCCGCATTATCTGCTCCGTTTCGCCACCGAGAAGGTCGTCACCATCAACACAACAGCCGCAGGCGGCAATGCCTCGCTGCTGACACTGGGCGACTGAGAGGCAGTCCAAATCATTTCAGGCCATCTCTTGGCTTGCTGAGGAAAACAAGAACCCCGCATTGCGGGGTTTTTTGTTGTGCCCTGATGTCCGCATAAGGTGCTTTGCCCGTACATCTACATTGCGCAGAAGCAAGCGGGAGGTCATTGCCGCACAACAGCATCACTGCCAGCACCCACCACTCGGCATCACCGTGAAAGTCAGGGGACAGAGGTGAGAAAGAAGCTCAACCTTGGACCGTGTCAGTGACATGCATAGGCAGACGCGTCAGGTGCTACGTTACATGTCGATGAGCCCCAGATCACAGCGTGGCAGGGTGCCGAGGGTGCGCCTGGAGCGTCCGATTGCCCGATTGCCCTGGCGCTACTCGGCTTCAGCTCTGCCTCTGGCTTTGGCTTTGGCCTTGGCTTCGGCTTGCCTCTGGCCTTTGCTTTGGCTTTTCTCGGTCGAATTTCGCACAAAAAGAAACCCTCAGTCCTATTGGACTGAGGGTTTCGGGTAAAGCCCCTGGCGATGACCTACTCTCGCATGGCTTGAGCCACACTACCATCGGCGCAGCTGCGTTTCACTTCCGAGTTCGGGATGGGATCGGGTGGTTCCACAGCGCTAATTTCACCAGGGAGACGGTTGGAGCAGCGCTTGATAGCGCTCGTCTCGCATAGGTAATTTGTGACGTAGCTTGCGTTTGGTGATCTACCAACGTTCGTTGGGACCAAGGCAACTTGAGGTTATATGGTCAAGCCGCACGGATCATTAGTATCAGTTAGCTCAATACATTGCTGTACTTACACACCTGACCTATCAACCACATAGTCTATATGGTTCCTTTAGGGGGCTTGTGCCCCGGGAAGTCTCATCTTGAGGCGCGCTTCCCGCTTAGATGCTTTCAGCGGTTATCGCTTCCGAACATAGCTACCCGGCAATGCCACTGGCGTGACAACCGGAACACCAGAGGTTCGTCCACTCCGGTCCTCTCGTACTAGGAGCAGCCCCTCTCAAACTTCCAACGCCCATGGCAGATAGGGACCGAACTGTCTCACGACGTTCTGAACCCAGCTCGCGTACCACTTTAAATGGCGAACAGCCATACCCTTGGGACCGACTACAGCCCCAGGATGTGATGAGCCGACATCGAGGTGCCAAACACCGCCGTCGATATGAACTCTTGGGCGGTATCAGCCTGTTATCCCCGGAGTACCTTTTATCCGTTGAGCGATGGCCCTTCCATACAGAACCACCGGATCACTAAGACCTACTTTCGTACCTGCTTGATCCGTCGATCTTGCAGTCAAGCACGCTTATGCCTTTGCACACAGTGCGCGATGTCCGACCGCGCTGAGCGTACCTTCGTGCTCCTCCGTTACTCTTTAGGAGGAGACCGCCCCAGTCAAACTACCCACCATACACGGTCCCTGATCCGGATAACGGATCTAGGTTAGAACGTCAAGCACGACAGGGTGGTATTTCAAGGATGGCTCCACTGCAGCTAGCGCCACAGTTTCATAGCCTCCCACCTATCCTACACAGACGAACTCAACGTTCAGTGTAAAGCTATAGTAAAGGTTCACGGGGTCTTTCCGTCTTGCCACGGGAACGCTGCATCTTCACAGCGATTTCAATTTCACTGAGTCTCGGGTGGAGACAGCGCCGCTGTCGTTACGCCATTCGTGCAGGTCGGAACTTACCCGACAAGGAATTTCGCTACCTTAGGACCGTTATAGTTACGGCCGCCGTTTACTGGGGCTTCGATCAAGAGCTTCGCCTTGCGGCTGACCCCATCAATTAACCTTCCAGCACCGGGCAGGCGTCACACCCTATACGTCCACTTTCGTGTTTGCAGAGTGCTGTGTTTTTGATAAACAGTCGCAGCGGCCTGGTTTCTGCGACCCTCTTCAGCTATAGCTCGCATGAGCCACCAAAAAGGGTGCACCTTCTCCCGAAGTTACGGTGCCATGTTGCCTAGTTCCTTCACCCGAGTTCTCTCAAGCGCCTGAGAATTCTCATCCTACCCACCTGTGTCGGTTTACGGTACGGTCTTCGTGAGCTGAAGCTTAGGAGCTTTTCCTGGAAGCGTGGTATCAGTGACTTCGCCATAAAGGCTCGTCTCGGTGCTCGGTCTTAAAGGATCCCGGATTTGCCAAAGATCCAAACCTACCGCCTTTCCCCGGGACAACCAACGCCCGGTACACCTAACCTTCTCCGTCCCTCCATCGCACTCACGCGAGGTGCAGGAATATTAACCTGCTTCCCATCGACTACGGCTTTCGCCCTCGCCTTAGGGACCGACTAACCCTGCGTCGATTAACGTTGCGCAAGGAAACCTTGGGCTTTCGGCGTGCGGGCTTTTCACCCGCATTATCGTTACTCATGTCAGCATTCGCACTTCCGATACCTCCAGCAGACTTCTCAATCCACCTTCGCAGGCTTACGGAACGCTCCTCTACCGCGCATAAAACAAGTTTTATGCACCCCAAGCTTCGGTTCACTGCTTAGCCCCGTTAAATCTTCCGCGCAGACCGACTCGACCAGTGAGCTATTACGCTTTCTTTAAAGGGTGGCTGCTTCTAAGCCAACCTCCTGGCTGTCTATGCCTTTCCACATCGTTTTCCACTTAGCAGTGAATTTGGGACCTTAGCTGTGGGTCTGGGTTGTTTCCCTTTTCACGACGGACGTTAGCACCCGCCGTGTGTCTCCCGGATAGTACGTACTGGTATTCGGAGTTTGCAATGGTTTGGTAAGTCGCGATGACCCCCTAGCCATAACAGTGCTCTACCCCCAGTAGTATTCGTCCGAGGCGCTACCTAAATAGCTTTCGAGGAGAACCAGCTATCTCCGGGTTCGATTAGCTTTTCACTCCTAATCACAGCTCATCCCCGTCTTTTGCAACAGACGTGGGTTCGGGCCTCCAGTACCTGTTACGGCACCTTCACCCTGGCCATGACTAGATCACCCGGTTTCGGGTCTACTGCCCGCGACTATGCGCCCTTATCAGACTCGGTTTCCCTTCGCCTCCCCTATACGGTTAAGCTTGCCACGAACAGTAAGTCGCTGACCCATTATACAAAAGGTACGCAGTCACTCTTGCGAGCTCCTACTGCTTGTACGCACACGGTTTCAGGATCTATTTCACTCCCCTCTCCGGGGTTCTTTTCGCCTTTCCCTCACGGTACTGGTTCACTATCGGTCGGTCAGGAGTATTTAGCCTTGGAGGATGGTCCCCCCATATTCAGACAGGGTTTCACGTGCCCCGCCCTACTCGTCTTCACTGGAGTGGCCCTTTTAAATACAGGGCTATCACCTTCTATGGCCAATCTTTCCAGATTGTTTTTCTAAAGCCATTCCAGCTTAAGGGCTGCTCCCCGTTCGCTCGTCACTACTTAGGGAATCTCGGTTGATTTCTTTTCCTCCGGTTACTTAGATATTTCAGTTCACCGGGTTCGCTTCCAGCAGCTATGAATTCACTGCAGGATACTGCCGAAGCAGTGGGTTTCCCCATTCGGATATTGCCGGATCAAAGCTTGTTGCCAGCTCCCCGACACTTTTCGCAGGCTACCACGTCCTTCATCGCCTCTGACCGCCTAGGCATCCACCGTGTGCGCTTATTCGCTTGACCATATAACCCCAAGTTGCCTCGGAGTTACATGCCGTGTTGTGTGGGGTACAAAGCCACCAACGCGAACATACGACTCAATTATTTAGGGACTCGAAGTCCCCGCCTTAGCCTCAACGACACGTTTAGATAGATATCTCAAACGCTCGCTACGTCACAAGTTATAAAAGAACATGTATCAGCCTCAACGCTGATCCATATAAATTCTTAAGTGTGCACTACATTCAGAGTGGTGGGTCTGGGTAGACTCGAACTACCGACCTCACCCTTATCAGGGGTGCGCTCTAACCACCTGAGCTACAGACCCGAAGTCTTTTCACTCAATATGGTGGAGCCTGTCGGGATCGAACCGACGACCCCCTGCTTGCAAAGCAGGTGCTCTCCCAGCTGAGCTAAGGCCCCAAAAGGGACTTCGCATACCGACCTGTGCCGGTATGAATCTCTGAATGCAGGTAATTTGTGAGGACGCCCGCAAGACGATGACGTCATGCTCAAAAGGAGGTGATCCAGCCGCACCTTCCGATACGGCTACCTTGTTACGACTTCACC